>NZ_JAVIFW010000064.1 GCF_031157275.1 Streptomyces sp. LHD-70 | reverse complement strand
CTCGGGCGACCCCCTCAACTCGCGCGTACGACCGGTTACTTCACCGGCTCGGGCTCGGGCGCGTCCTCCGACTCGGCCTCGCCCGCCGGGGGCTCCTCGGCCGGGGTCTTGACGGATTCCAGCAGCAGCTGGGAGACGTCGACGACCTGGAGGGACTCCTTGGCCTTGCCGTCGTTCTTCTTGCCGTTGACGGAGTCGGTGAGCATGACGAGGCAGAACGGGCAGGCGGTGGAGACGATGTCCGGGTTGAGGGACAGCGCTTCGTCGACGCGTTCGGTGTTGATGCGCTTGCCGATGCGCTCTTCCATCCACATCCGGGCGCCGCCGGCGCCGCAGCAGAAGCCGCGTTCCTTGTGGCGGTGCATCTCCTCGTTGCGCAGGCCCGGGACCTTGCCGATGATCTCGCGCGGGGGCGTGTAGATCTTGTTGTGGCGGCCCAGGTAGCAGGGGTCGTGGTAGGTGATCAGGCCCTCGACCGGGGTGACGGGGATGAGCTTGCCCTCGTCGATG
>NZ_JAVIFW010000063.1 GCF_031157275.1 Streptomyces sp. LHD-70 | reverse complement strand
TGTATTGATCACGAGCGTTGTTAACGCTGGTGGGCTTGATCATGGCGAAGGCCCCCGTGTGTGGTGGAGGTGTCGAATCTTCACCGCACGGAGGCCTTCGTGTCCCACCGTAATGCCCGGCTGACCCTTCACGGCAGGCGACTGCTGATCGACCGTGTCCGCTCCGGCCGTCCCGTCGCGCATGTCGCTGCGGAGATGGGTATCTCCCGCCCCACGGCCCACAAGTGGGTCCGGCGCTGGCAGAC
Organism: Streptomyces sp. LHD-70; assembly: GCF_031157275.1. Taxonomy (GTDB): domain Bacteria; phylum Actinomycetota; class Actinomycetes; order Streptomycetales; family Streptomycetaceae; genus Streptomyces. The sequence goes on along the minus strand of NZ_JAVIFW010000063.1, from coordinate 297 downwards.
CGAGGGCGAAAACGGGCTCCTCGACCGATCCAGCCGCCCCCGCACGACACCACACCGAACCACCGCCACAACCGAAGCCCGGGTCTGCCGACTGCGGCGGGAACGAAAGCTCGGCCCCGCACGCCTCGGGCCGATCCTCGGCCTGCCCGCCTCGACCGTGCACCGCATCCTGACCCGTCACGGCCTGAACAGGCTGGCCTGGCTGGACCGGCCGACGGGCACCGTGATCCGCCGCTACGAACGCGACCGCCCCGGCGAACTCATCCACGTCGACGTCAAGAAACTCGGCCGGATCCC
>NZ_JAVIFW010000062.1 GCF_031157275.1 Streptomyces sp. LHD-70 | reverse complement strand
ATGTTTCGACTACGGGGGTCTTACCCTCTACGCCGGACCTTTCGCATGTCCTTCGTCTACATCAACGGTTTCTGACTCGTCTCACAGCCGGCAGACTGTGAAAGAGAGATCCCACAACCCCGCATGCGCAACCCCTGCCGGGTCTCACACGCATACGGTTTGGCCTCATCCGGTTTCGCTCGCCACTACTCCCGGAATCACGGTTGTTTTCTCTTCCTGAGGGTACTGAGATGTTTCACTTCCCCTCGTTCCCTCCACACTGCCTATGTGTTCAGCAGCGGGTGACAGCCCATGACGACTGCCGGGTTTCCCCATTCGGAAACCCCCGGATCAAAGCCTGGTTGACGACTCCCCGGGGACTATCGTGGCCTCCCACGTCCTTCATCGGTTCCTGGTGCCAAGGCATCCACCGTGCGCCCTTAAAAACTTGGCCACAGATGCTCGCGTCCACTGTGCAGTTCTCAAACAACGACCAACCACCCATCACCCACCACATCAAGCAGCGGTTCACTGGGGTCGGCACTGAAGGCAGCCTCTCGGCCGTACCTTCAGACACCCAACAGCGTGCCCGGCAC
>NZ_JAVIFW010000061.1 GCF_031157275.1 Streptomyces sp. LHD-70 | reverse complement strand
GCGGTGCCGGGTTTGACGGGCGCGGAGCGCCCCTACGGCTGCCCGGCGGAGCCGGGAACTGCTGTGCCGTGTCGGTCAGTCGGGCCGCTTCTGGTTCTCGATGTACTGCTTGACCACGGCGAGCGGGGCGCCGCCGACGGAGGCCGCGAAGTAGGACGGTGACCAGAAGTGCTCGCCCCACAGGTAGGGGTTGATGTGGTCGGGAAACTCCTGGCGAAGTCGGCGTGCGGAGACGCCCTTGAGGGAGCCGACGAGGCGGGCCAGGGCGACCTTGGGCGGATAGTGAACGAGCAAGTGGACGTGGTCTGCTTCGCCGTTGAACTCGCGCAGCTCGGCGCCGAAGTCCGCGCACACATCGCGCATGATCTCCTCACAGCGCCTCAGGACGGCATCGGTGAACACTGCGCGCCGGTACTTCGGCGTGAAGACCAAGTGCGCGTGCAGGCTGCATACGACGCTGCGGCCCCTGCGTATGTCGGGGTTTGGATCCCATCTCGGTGACACAGGTCAATGCTAGGCGCTAGCCTGACGAGGTGAAACTGGTGGTGCAGGTCAAACTTGAGCCAACACCCAGGCAAGCGGCGGCACT
>NZ_JAVIFW010000060.1 GCF_031157275.1 Streptomyces sp. LHD-70 | reverse complement strand
ACTTCCGACCTGGACGCCCTTCTGGCGGCACTGTACGTGTTCATCGACGACCATGTGGCCCCTCGTCGCCGGATCGGGCGACCCCCGAAACTGACGGACGCCGAACTGCTGTGCCTCGCGGTCGCGCAGGTACTTCTGGGGTTCCCTTCGGCCCGGCACTGGATCCGGTTCGCACACGCCCGGCTGGGGCACCTCTTTCGCTATCTTCCCCAGCAGTCGGCCTACAACAAGAGGCTCAACGCGGCAGGTCCGCTGATCAGCCAGGTGATCGAGGCACTGGCCCGGCAGGTGCCGACCTGGCAGGACGACCTGCGGCTGATCGACTCCACGCCTGTGCCCTGCGCGGCCTCTCGCGAGACCGTCAAACGCTCCGAACTGGCCGGACACGCCGGATACGGCTACTGCCGCAGCCATTCCCGCTTCTTCTGGGGGTTCCGGCTCTACCTCCTGACCACGGCCGAGGGCATGCCGGTCTCGTGGTGCCTGGCCAACCCGAAACTCGGCGAGCGGGAGGTGATGGCCGCGCTGCTGGAACGCGACCATCACCTCGTCCGCGTCGGGCAGGTGATCCTGGCGGACAAGGGGTTCGCCGGGCGGGAGTTCGAGAAGTTCCTCACCGAGCGCCTGGGTGTTCATCTGGTGCGTCCGGACCGGCAGGACGAGCCAGCCCGACACGGCCGCCTCGCCCGTGTCCGTCAGTGGATCGAGGCGGTTTTCGACACCCTCAAAGGTCAACTCAGCCTCGAACAACACGGAGGCAGAACACCCGCCGGAGTCTTCGCCCGCACCGGCCAACGACTCCTCGCCCTCGCCACCGCCATCTGGCACAACTGGAC
>NZ_JAVIFW010000059.1 GCF_031157275.1 Streptomyces sp. LHD-70 | reverse complement strand
TCTTAGAGGTTGTCTCATGTGGTGAGTTTGGCCAGTTTTTTGTAGCAGGTCAGTGCCGCTGCGAGGCCGAGGAAGGCCAGGAAGTGTGTTCCCTTCCGTTCGTAGCGGACGGTGAGGCGGCGGTATCCGAAGAGCCAGGAGATCGACCGCTCGATCTTCCAGCGGTGCCGGCCGAGGCGCTCGCTGGACTCGATGCCGGGCCGAGCGATGCGGGGGACGATGTGGCGGCTGCGCAGCCACTTCAGGTGCTCGGCGGAGTGGTAGGCCTTGTCGGCGCGGAGCTTGCCGGGGCGGCGTCGGCGCGGACCGCGCCGCGAGCGGATTGCGGGTATGCCCAGGACCAGCGGCAGGAGCGCCTGGCTGTCGTGGACGTTCGCGCCGGACACGCCGAGGGCCAGGGGTAACCCTTGAGCGTCGGACAGGACGTGCAGCTTGCTGCCCTTCTTGCCCCGGTCGACCGGATTGCGCCCGGTCATCGATCCCCCTTTTTCGCGCGGACCGAGGCCGCATCGACGATCACGGAGGTCCAGTCCAGCTCCCCGCGGGAACCGAGTTCATCGAGAACTGCCCGATGCAGCCGCCTCCACAGCCCATCCCTCGTCCACACCGAGAAGCGACGGTGCGCGGTGGCCGGAGAAACGCCGAACGTCTCGGGAAGATGCCGCCAAGCGCAGCCGCTGGTCAGCACGTACACCACGGCAGCGAACACGGCCCGCTCGTCGCACGGGGCCGTGCCCCCGCCCTGTGGACGCGACGAAAACGAAGGAAGCAACGGAGCGACCAGGACCCAGAGTTCATCCGGAACCAACCGCTGTGACAGACCAGCACCCATGGCAAGGCATCATGCCGTAAAGATCTGACGCCACGTGAGACAACCTCTTAG
>NZ_JAVIFW010000058.1 GCF_031157275.1 Streptomyces sp. LHD-70 | reverse complement strand
TAACTGATCGTTTCAGAATGAAGTTCGTTGTGGGGCTTGGCAGTTGGGTGTGGCCTCGACAGGATCTGTTGGGTGTCTGCTGATCTTGTGCCTGATGACCTGTGGGAACGTGTGGCCCCGCTACTGCCAGCTCGTCCGCCGCGGCGGCATCGGTATCCCGGGCGATTGCCGACGGATGACCGGGCTGCACTGCGGGGCATCGTTTACGTGCTGTGCAAGAGCGTGAGCTGGCGGGATGTTCCGGCTGAACAGGTTGGCTGCAGCGGCGTGACGGCCTGGCGGCGTCTGCGGGACTGGACCGAGGCCGGTGTCTGGCCGCAGCTGCACGAGGTCCTGCTGGCCGAGCTGAGGGCCGCGGGCCTGCTGGACATGAACGACGCGGCAGTCGACGCCTCCCATGTCAGGGCCCTCAAAGGGGGGCTCACACCGGACCTTCGCCAGTCGACCGCGCGCGTCCGGGCAGCAAGCACCACCTGATCACCGACCGCCACGGAACCCCCTTGGCTATCTCGCTGACCAGCGGAAACCGGCACGACGTCACTCAACTGATGCCATTGCTGGACGCGATACCCCGCATCCGCGGAACGCGCGGGCGCCCGAGGCACCGGCCGGGCCGGCTCTTCGCGGACCGCGGCTACGACTACGACAAGTACCGCCGCCTTCTCCGGGCCCGCGGCATCACACCGAAGTTCGCCCGCCGCGGTACCCCGCACGGCTCCGGCCTGGGCAAGACCCGCTGGGTCGTCGAGCGGACCTTCGCCTGGCTCCACCAGTTCAAGCGGCTACGCATCCGCTATGAGATACGAGCCGATCTCCACCTCGGCCTGCTCCAACTCGCTTGCAGCATCATCTGCTTGAGACGACTCCGAACATCATTCTGAAACGATCAGTAAG
>NZ_JAVIFW010000057.1 GCF_031157275.1 Streptomyces sp. LHD-70 | reverse complement strand
CTAGATGATTGAGTCCGATGTCTGGGCTGGTCGCGACCATGGCGAAGGGCGCCCGTTGGCCTGAGTGTGACTTCCGACCTGGACGCCCTTCTGGCGGCACTGTACGTGTTCATCGACGACCATGTGGCCCCTCGTCGCCGGATCGGGCGACCCCCGAAACTGACGGACGCCGAACTGCTGTGCCTCGCAGTCGCACAGGTCCTGCTCGGCTTCCCCTCCACCCGGCACTGGATCCGGTTCGCACACGCCCGGCTGGGACACCTGTTCCGCTATCTGCCCCAGCAATCGGCCTACAACAAGCGACTCAACGCCGCCGGACCGCTCGTCTCGCAGGTCATCGAGGCCCTGGCCCGGCAGGTCCCCACCTGGCACGACGACCTGCGCCTGATCGACTCCACACCCGTGCCCTGCGCGGCCTCCCGCGAGACCGTCAAACGCTCCGAACTGGCCGGTCACGCCGGCTACGGCTACTGCCGCAGCCACTCCCGCTTCTTCTGGGGATTACGCCTCTACCTGGTCACCACGGCGGAGGGCATGCCCGTCACCTGGTGCCTGGCCAACCCGAAACTCGGAGAACGGGAGGTGATGACCTCGCTGCTGGAACGCGACCACCACCTCGTCAGCCGGGGCCAGGTCATCCTCGCCGACAAGGGCTTCGCCGGGCGCGAGTTCGAAGCGTTCCTGACCGAACGGCTCGGGGCTCACCTGGTACGGCCGGACCGCAAGGACGAGCCTGAACGGCACGGGAAGATCGCACGCGTCCGTCAGTGGATCGAAGCCGTCTTCGACACCCTCAAAGGCCAACTCAGCCTGGAACAACACGGAGCCAGAACCCCCGCCGGAGTCTTCGCCCGCACCGGCCAACGCCTCCTCGCCCTCGCCACCGCCATCTGGCACAACTGGACCACCGGAGCCGCAATCAAACGATCCCTGATCGCCTACGACCACTGAGAACTTCGGACTCACACATCTAG
>NZ_JAVIFW010000056.1 GCF_031157275.1 Streptomyces sp. LHD-70 | reverse complement strand
CTCTATCTGACCGCGGAGTTCATCAGCCCGCGCAACGGCTTCGTCGTGGCGGGCCTGGAGATCCGTCAGGAACTCGGTGATGTTCACGCGGCCGCCTGAAAGGTGTCGCGCCAGGTCGGGGCGGGTGTGGTGAGGCGACGGGACATGTTCGCGGTGGAGGCCCAGTAGACGCGTGAGGCGGAGGTGTCGGGCCGGTGGTCGTACTCGCGGGCCAGGCGCCGGTCCAGCATCAGGGTGCCGTTGACCTGCTCGACCACCCACCGCTTCGGTTGCGGGACGAAGCCCTTTCCCTGGTTGTCCGGGTTGCGGCGCACGACCTCGACGGTGATGTCCAGCAGGGCGCCGTGGATGATGACTTCGTCCTTGAAGCCCTGGTCCACCAGGGCCTTCTCCAGACGGTTCCCGCACCGCTCGGCAGCCAGGTCGAGCAGTGCGGTGCCGGCGGCATTGTCGTGGGCGGAGGCGGCCAGGACGACGACGCCGATGATCAGCCCCAGCACGTCGACGGCCAGTCCCCGCTTGCGCCCCGGCGTCCTCTTGTTCGCATCCAGTCCCGTCGTGGTCTTCGGAACTCCCGCGGCCGCACGCACGGACTGGGTGTCGATGATCACGAGGGACGGGTCCTCTAATCGGCGGGCCCGCTCCCGTACCTGGCAGCGCAGGAGCTCCTGGATCCGCTGGTCAAGACCGTCCTGGCGCCAGAGCGTGAAGTAGTAGAACACCGCCGACCAGGCCGGCAGGTCGTGGGGCAGGTAGCGCCACTGACAGCCTGTCCGGTTCTGGTAGAAGATCGCGTTCACGACCTCCCGAAGATCGCAGACTCCGGGATCTCCGGTCGCCGAACGGCCCACCCGGTCCTGCTTCCAGGCCGTGATCATCGGCTCGATCAACGCCCACTGCTCGTCCAAGAGGTCGCTCGGATACGGTCTTCGATCCATGCCCGCATCCCAGCATGCACATGACGAATGGTCGCCTCGTACGGCGATCAGTACCACGATCGAGCGATCACGAACCGAGGAAGATCGGACTTAACGACCTCT
>NZ_JAVIFW010000055.1 GCF_031157275.1 Streptomyces sp. LHD-70 | reverse complement strand
CTAGTAGTGCTTGGTCAGGTTGGTGCGGGGTCGGGGATGCCGCGGTGACAGGTGGGGCAGGCGCCGGTCCAGAGCGCGAGGAGTAACTGCACTTCGCGGACGACTCGGTAGAGGCTCAGGCCGACGCCGTTTCTTTTGGGGACCGGGTGAGTCGTTGGAGTGTGCAGAAGGCGTGGGCGACCGAGACGAGAGTGACGTGGTGGTGCCAGCCCGGCCAGGTGCGGCCCTCGAAGTGGGCCAGGCCCAGGGCCTGTTTCATCTCGCGATAGTCGTTTTCGATCCGCCAGCGCAGTTTCGCAGTGCGCACAAGGGTGGGCAGTGGGGTGTTCTCGGGCAGGTTGGATAGCCAGAACTGCACGGGCTCGTCCTGGTCGGCAGGCCATTCGGCCAGCAGCCAGCGCAGCGGCAGTTCGGTGCCGGGGGTGGCTTTGCGGATCTGGCGTCCGGCGGGCCGGATCCGCAGGGCCACGAAGCGCGAGTACATGCGCTTGTGTCCGCTGCGGCCACTGCCCGGCCGCGAGCCCTCGCGCCACTGCACCGGCCGTGCGGCGCGTTTGCCAGCCGCAATGACCAGTGCCTTCACGGTCTTCGCCGCCACGGGGTAGGCCGGCCCCGGTCGTCGGCCCCGGCCGGGGTAGGCCGGAGTGCACGGCCGTGCATGCTCGGGCTGGGCGGTGGTCGTGGTCGAGATGCCCACCACATAGTCGAGTCCGCGCTCTTCCAGGCCGAGCCGGAACGCGGCGGTATCCCCGTAGCCGCCGTCGGCGATGACCTGCGGCACCTCGATGCCCCAGGACCGTGTCTCGTCGATCATGTCGAGGGCCAGCTGCCACTTCTCGACATGACCCACCTCGGTGGGGATCCCGCACTTCGCACGTCGTTTCGCCTTGGCCGGATCGGCCTTCGGCGAGGCGGGATCCCAGCTCTCGGGCAGGAAAAGGCGCCAGTTCACAGCCGCCGAGGCGCCGTCTGCGGCCAGGTGCAGCGAGACCCCGGCCTGGCAGTTGGTGACCTTGCCCGCGGTGCCGGTGTACTGCCGGGTCACGCACGCGGACGCGTCCCCGTCCTTGAGGAACCCGGTGTCATCGATGATCAAAGCGGTGGGCTTGACGACCGGCTGCATACGCCAGGCCAAACGGGCCCGCACATGCGCCGCATCCCACGGACTGGAAGTGACGAAGTGGGCCAGGGCCTGCCGGTTGCCGTCCTCGCCCAGCCGGGCGGCCATCGGCTCCACCGACTTACGCCCGCCATCCAGAAGCAAGCCCCGCAGATAGACCCCACCCCACCGGCGCTGATCCACCCGCGAGAACGGCTCGAACATCTCCGCCGCGAAGTCCTCCAGATCACACCGGACCGCGGCCAACTCCCCACCCAGCACACCCGGTCAACGACACCACCGATCAAGAAGACACGCCATCGTCAAACGCACATGACCAAGCACTACTAGGA
>NZ_JAVIFW010000054.1 GCF_031157275.1 Streptomyces sp. LHD-70 | reverse complement strand
TACGGTCTTCGATCCATGCCCGCATCCCAGCATGCACATGACGAATGGTCGCCTCGTACGGCGATCAGTACCACGATCGAGCGATCACGAACCGAGGAAGATCGGACTTAACGACCTCTCAGATGTCCGTCAAAGCGGATCAAGCCCAGTCCTGCATCGCTTGCTCGATGTCCGGGACCACGAAGCACACATGGTAGAAGGCAGTCATCCACCCATGATCGAGCACGTCACCCCAGAGGCCCAGAGGATAAAGAAAAACAAGATCAGAGCCGGTCCCGTGTACCGCTTCGCTGAGCGGTCAGGCGAGATCCTCGCCGTGGTGGGCATCCTCGATGCAGGTGCCCACCGTGCGGGCCAGCTCCTCCACTGTCAGCTCGACCCGTCGTCCTTCCGCTGCTCTGTGCCCCCCGACCGTCTCCTCGTGCAGCCACCTGCTCGGCTGTGCGCCAACGCCCCACTGGCCGTCGGCGACCATCGCGATGTCGCCCACTGTCCACGGCCGCCCGGCAGCGCGGATCTTGCGCTCCAGCCCGGCTCCGTCCCAGTGTCTGCTCGCCTCGGCCATCTCTGCTCCGCCTTCGCCGCCGCGCGGCCCGTCGCCGCAACCCACATACGACAACCGCGTTCGCCGATCCATTCCCGTGCCGCTGGCTGCCTACTGACGGCTTCCAGTTCGCCCACGGCAGACGTCACTCCCCTGGAAACAACTACGTACTTCGGCACGACACATGCCAACGTACGGGTGTCGGGAAAACCGCAGGTCAACGAAGGGTTCGTCCAACTATGAACACCTCCGCCACCGTCGTCCGCCCCACCATTGAAGACCACAGGGAGCTGAAGGACCGCGGCAAGGGCTACGTCAACGAGTGCCACCGTCAGCACCTCGCCGACCCCACCGAGGGGCCGAAGTTCCTTCGCAACCCCCTTCGCCTCGACGCCTCCTGACAAACCACCACCAACCCCACCCCCTCTTCCCGTTCCGCTCTCGGAGGCCTTCTTGCCCCAGCACCTGACCGTCGGCCACCTGCTCCGCAAGCTCCAGGGACTCGACCCCAACCTGCCAATTCGCCTCGCCATCAACCCCGACTTCCCCTTCGCCCACTACGTGGGGGCCGATGTCGTCGTCCGGGACGGCAAGGCGTTCATCGCCGACGACGGCCAGGAGGACTACCTCCCGACGGCGGTGGGCGACTCCCTCGGCTGGGCCTGACCCGTTTCATCAACACCACGGAGGCTTCCATCTCGTCGCGACCCCACCCTTCGTCCGTCCTCCCGCTGCACGATCTCGCCGTACGCCCTATGCCGGACGGTGTACGCGGCGCTCTGGTCCAGCGCGTCTCCGCCCGGCCCGACGGCCCGCTCGACGTCACGTGGCTCGCGACCGGAACTCCAAGACTCCCTCTCGGCCGCATCCGCCTGCACTGGGAGCCCTCCTCCCTCACGGGCTGGGACATCACCGCCCACCTGGGCCTGGCCACCACCGAGGTGCACCTCGCCTCCTGGCCCGCCGCCCCGGACGACTGGCCGCGCCTGGTCCGTCCGACCGTCCACGAGGTGACCGGCCTCTGCGTCGCCCTCGCGTTCGCGACCGACGCCCTCGACCTCTCGAATCGCCTCGCCGACATCTGACCGAGAACCGCATAGTGCCGCCCCGCGCCGAACAGGTAGGGGCGGCCTTGCCGTGCGCCCAGCCAAGCGTTGCGTACGCTCCAGGGCTGGAAGCCGTTCGGTCGAGGTTCCGCAACAACCTGCACGGCTCCTCCCAGCGGGAGACCACTCCGTCTGACTGACCAGCACCCGAACCCGCCCGTAGGCTGCGGCCGTTACGACCGGTTCACCGATGCCGTTCCCATCATTCACCTCGCCCTAAGAGGTCGTTAAGTCCGATCTTCCTCGGTTCGTGATCGCTCGATCGTGGTACTGATCGCCGTACGAGGCGACCATTCGTCATGTGCATGCTGGGATGCGGGCATGGATCGAAGACCGTA
>NZ_JAVIFW010000053.1 GCF_031157275.1 Streptomyces sp. LHD-70 | reverse complement strand
AACACAGTGGACGCGAGCAACTGAGGACAAGCCCTCGGCCTATTAGTACCGGTCAGCTCCACACCTTACGGTGCTTCCACATCCGGCCTATCAACCCAGTCGTCTACTGGGAGCCTTAACCCCTCAAAGGGGGTGGGAGTCCTCATCTCGAAGCAGGCTTCCCGCTTAGATGCTTTCAGCGGTTATCCTTTCCGAACGTAGCCAACCAGCCATGCCCTTGGCAGGACAACTGGCACACCAGAGGTTCGTCCGTCCCGGTCCTCTCGTACTAGGGACAGCCCTTCTCAAGACTCCTACGCGCACAGCGGATAGGGACCGAACTGTCTCACGACGTTCTAAACCCAGCTCGCGTACCGCTTTAATGGGCGAACAGCCCAACCCTTGGGACCGACTCCAGCCCCAGGATGCGACGAGCCGACATCGAGGTGCCAAACCATCCCGTCGATATGGACTCTTGGGGAAGATCAGCCTGTTATCCCCGGGGTACCTTTTATCCGTTGAGCGACGGCGCTTCCACAAGCCACCGCCGGATCACTAGTCCCGACTTTCGTCCCTGCTCGACCCGTCGGTCTCACAGTCAAGCTCCCTTGTGCACTTACACTCAACACCTGATTGCCAACCAGGCTGAGGGAACCTTTGGGCGCCTCCGTTACTCTTTGGGAGGCAACCGCCCCAGTTAAACTACCCATCAGACACTGTCCCTGATCCGGATCACGGACCCAGGTTAGACATCCAGCACGACCAGAGTGGTATTTCAACGACGACTCCACAACCACTGGCGTGGCCGCTTCAAAGTCTCCCACCTATCCTACACAAGCCGAACCGAACACCAATATCAAACTGTAGTAAAGGTCCCGGGGTCTTTCCGTCCTGCTGCGCGAAACGAGCATCTTTACTCGTAGTGCAATTTCACCGGGCCTATGGTTGAGACAGTCGAGAAGTCGTTACGCCATTCGTGCAGGTCGGAACTTACCCGACAAGGAATTTCGCTACCTTAGGATGGTTATAGTTACCACCGCCGTTTACTGGCGCTTAAGTTCTCAGCTTCGCACGCCCGAAAGCGCACTAACCGGTCCCCTTAACGTTCCAGCACCGGGCAGGCGTCAGTCCGTATACATCGCCTTACGGCTTCGCACGGACCTGTGTTTTTAGTAAACAGTCGCTTCTCGCTGGTCTCTGCGGCCACCCCCAGCTCACACTGCAAGAGTGATCACCGGTGATGGCCCCCCTTCTCCCGAAGTTACGGGGGCATTTTGCCGAGTTCCTTAACCATAGTTCACCCGAACGCCTCGGTATTCTCTACCTGACCACCTGAGTCGGTTTAGGGTACGGGCCGCCATGAAACTCGCTAGAGGCTTTTCTCGACAGCATAGGATCATCCACTTCACCACAATCGGCTCGGCATCAGGTCTCAGCCTTAATGTGTGACGGATTTGCCTATCACACGGCCTACACCCTTACCCCGGGACAACCACCGCCCGGGCTGGACTACCTTCCTGCGTCACCCCATCACTCACCTACTACCACCTTGGGTCAGCGGCTCCACCACTCCGAACCACGTCAAAGACGGGGCCCGGCGGTTTCACGGCCTTAGCATTAATGGGCTCGATGTTGGGCGCTTCAAAGCGGGTACCGGAATATCAACCGGTTGTCCATCGACTACGCCTGTCGGCCTCGCCTTAGGTCCCGACTTACCCTGGGCAGATCAGCTTGACCCAGGAACCCTTAGTCAATCGGCGCACACGTTTCTCACGTGTGTATCGCTACTCATGCCTGCATTCTCACTCGTGAACCGTCCACAACTCGCTTCCGCGGCTGCTTCACCCGGCACACGACGCTCCCCTACCCATCACAGCCTCCGTTGGGAGTATTGCTGCAATGACACGACTTCGGCGGTACGCTTGAGCCCCGCTACATTGTCGGCGCGGAATCACTTGACCAGTGAGCTATTACGCACTCTTTCAAGGGTGGCTGCTTCTAAGCCAACCTCCTGGTTGTCTCTGCGACTCCACATCCTTTCCCACTTAGCGTACGCTTAGGGGCCTTAGTCGATGCTCTGGGCTGTTTCCCTCTCGACCATGGAGCTTATCCCCCACAGTCTCACTGCCGCGCTCTCACTTACCGGCATTCGGAGTTTGGCTAAGGTCAGTAACCCGGTAGGGCCCATCGCCTATCCAGTGCTCTACCTCCGGCAAGAAACACACGACGCTGCACCTAAATGCATTTCGGGGAGAACCAGCTATCACGGAGTTTGATTGGCCTTTCACCCCTAACCACAGGTCATCCCCCAGGTTTTCAACCCTGGTGGGTTCGGTCCTCCACGACCTCTTACAGCCGCTTCAACCTGCCCATGGCTAGATCACTCCGCTTCGGGTCTAGAGCGTGCAACTCAAACGCCCTGTTCGGACTCGCTTTCGCTACGGCTTCCCCACACGGGTTAACCTCGCTACACACCGCTAACTCGCAGGCTCATTCTTCAAAAGGCACGCAGTCACGAGAACAAGGCAAGCCTTGTTCCGACGCTCCCACGGCTTGTAGGCACACGGTTTCAGGTACTATTTCACTCCGCTCCCGCGGTACTTTTCACCATTCCCTCACGGTACTATCCGCTATCGGTCACCAGGGAATATTTAGGCTTAGCGGGTGGTCCCGCCAGATTCACACGGGATTTCTCGGGCCCCGTGCTACTTGGGTGTCTCTCAAACGAGCCGCTAAT
>NZ_JAVIFW010000051.1 GCF_031157275.1 Streptomyces sp. LHD-70 | reverse complement strand
GGTCTTCGATCCATGCCCGCATCCCAGCATGCACATGACGAATGGTCGCCTCGTACGGCGATCAGTACCACGATCGAGCGATCACGAACCGAGGAAGATCGGACTTAACGACCTCTGAGAGGTCGTTTTCATCTTGAGTGCGGTTGTCTGTTGGGGTTTGTTCTGCCTTCCGGTGTGTTGCTGGCGAGGCTGTGATGGCGGCTGTATCTGGTGAGGCTGACGGTGTTATGGATGGGGCGGAGATCTGCTTGCGCCTGTCTCATTCCAGGACGCCCGAGTGTGTCCCGTGCTTCGACGCGGCAGGTTGCACGCCTGGGCGCACGCCCCCGCACAGCGGTATGCCCAGGTCATGACGGAACGTCGTGCGTATCCAAGTGATCTGTCCGATGCACGCTGGGAGTTGATCGAGCCGGTCCTGTCCGCCTGGCGCTTCGAACGCCGCGGTCGGGCCCTGGACTTCGGCCGGCCTCCACGGCATGACCTGCGCGAGATTATGAACGCGATCCTCTACGTGGACCGCACCGGCTGCCAGTGGGCCTATCTGCCGCATGACTTCCCGCCACACCAGAGCGTCTACGGCTACTTCGCCAGGTGGCAAAAGGACGGTGTCTTCGCCCAGCTCAACGGTCTCCTGCGAGAATTGGTGCGCCAGAAAGAAGGCAAGAGCCCCGAGCCCTCGGCCTGCGTGATCGACGCGCAGAGCGTCAAAACCTCCACCTCCGTGCCTGCCAAGAGCCAGGGCATCGACGCGGGCAAGAAGATCGTGGGCCGCAAGCGCAGCATCATCACTGACACCCTCGGACTGCTGCTGGCCGTGCTGGTCACGGCAGCCGGCGTCCAGGACTCCACCGCTGGGCAAACCCTCCTGGACCAGACCGCCGCCGACCATCCCGGCCTGCGCAAGGTCTGGGTCGACGGCGGCTACCGCAAGCAGTTCGTCGAGCACGCCGCCACCCTCGGCATCGACCTCGAAATCGTCCAACGCGTGCCCGGCGTCAAAGGGTTCACCCCCATCCCGAAACGCTGGGCCGTCGAGCGGACCTACGGCTGGCTCATGCTCCACCGCCGTCTGACCCGCGACTACGAAACCCACCCACACCGCTCCGAAGCCATGATTCACCTAGCCATGACCGACCTCATGTCCCGCCGCCTCACCGGCGAGAACACCATCTCCTGGCGCGACCCGACACCAGCCCATCAAAGCCGCATCCAGGGATGAAACAACAGGATGAAACGACCTCTGACTCGGCGCCCCGGGCCGACCGGGCACCCGCCGGCCGGCCCGCACGGCCCAGTTGTGTGAGCCACCAGACGCACCGTGCTTGCATCCCTCCCCGGCTGCCCGCCCCTTCCGATCCTGCGCCACCCACCCCTCTCCGGGCGAAGCTCATGCATGTCGACGTCTGAGCAGCACGCGGGGAGGTGTAAGGGCAGGAGATGTTCGGGTGCCACCCTGGCGCGCCAGGCAAGCTGCCGAAGCCGATGCCGGACAGATCTGTCCCTGGCTCCCATGACCTTCCGGACAGGGCCTAGTAATGCATCGGGTTGGTGCGCAGCTTGCGCCGTTCCCAGCGATTGGGGTGGCGGATGATGACTCCCGCCATGCCGCCGGCCCCGGTGAGTCGGATCAGCGGAGTTCCCGGGAGCCGGTCGGGAGCGGTTTTGTCCGTCAGGCCGTCGACGCCGGGATCCATGCCAGTGCTGTCTGCTGCCCAGGCGTCGGGGATGACGATCGTGACACCAGCCATCTCCCCGTACGCCTCCACCGCGATCTCGGTGTGGAGGCACTCAACCCGGGTGAAGTCAATCTTCACGCCGCCCATGCCCCCGCGAGCGACCACTGTCCGGGAACCTCCCGCCGCCCGGGGCCTTGGACGCGCCATGCATGCGTCCTTGAGTGCCAGCGGCGACAGGCTCGCAGAGGTGCTCAGCTTCGACAGGTCGGCGGTCAGAACGGCCAACTCCGCGTGCGTCTTGGACTTCAGCGCCTGCTCCAGGCGCTGATCCAGCTCGTCGAGATCGATTCGCTCTTCAGCGGCCGCGTCGCGCAGCTGTTCCACCACTTCTTCCCGGTGGTCATGAGAGGCGCGGAGCTCCCCTGAGGGAACAGGGCGAGGAGAGGGCTCCGGAGGCTGGGCAGACATGGCCGCACGGATATGTGGCTAGTGGGCGGCGCGGGTTTGGGACTGCACATCTCAAACGCGGCCGAGAGCCTTCTGGCGATTCGCCCTCTCCCGTTCAGCGCACCGCTTCGAAGTCCTTGCCGATCACCAGCGTCACCAGTCCTGCGGGAGCGTCACCCAGTTGTTCGGCGCGGCTTCCTGGCAGGCGGGAGGCCAGTGTTTCGGCCTGTGGGCGCAGGTCTGCCGGGTACGTGATGTGGGTCGTTGTCGCAGCGTCGGGTGCGTTGCCCGTGCCGACGACGGTGTAGCCGGCCTCGCGCAGTTCTTCGGCGACCTTGCCTGCTAGGCCGCTGCGTCCGGTGCCGTTGAGCACCTGGACACGCACGGTCCGCGCGTACACCGCGTTCTTGGATTCCTGCTCCAGGCGCTTCTTGTCGACTTCCTCGTCCTTGGCGAGTGCGGTGAACAGCCGGGCAGCCTGGGGGTATTGCCAAACGACGTTGGCCTTGTCGGACGGAACGTCGGCCTGGCGCGGATAGTTGGGGACCGTGAGGAAGGTCAGCCGGTCTTTGGGGATGTCCTGGAGCTCGGAGGCCAGGCCGGAGAGGGGTTTGACGCCAGCGAGTGCTCGGTCGGTGGTCAGGGAGCCG
Organism: Streptomyces sp. LHD-70; assembly: GCF_031157275.1. Taxonomy (GTDB): domain Bacteria; phylum Actinomycetota; class Actinomycetes; order Streptomycetales; family Streptomycetaceae; genus Streptomyces. Next base: position 3,072 of record NZ_JAVIFW010000051.1, on the reverse strand, counting down.
GTGGCGGCCTTGAGGAAGTCGTACAGGTCGCCGGGGCTGGTCAGCTTCTCCTGCGCCTTGTCGGCCAAGGCGCGCATGAACTCCTGCTGTCGTCCGATGCGCCCAAGGTCCGAGCCGTCGCCGACGCTGTAGCGGGTGCGTACGTAGCCGAGCACGTCCTCGTCCTTGACCGTCTGGCAGCCGGCCTCCAGGTCGAGGTGGGCCTTCTTGTCGCGGATCGGTTGCTCGGGGCAGACCTCGATGCCGTCGAGGGCGTTGACCATGCCCTTGAAACCCTGGAAGTCCACGGAGACGAAGTGGTCGATACGCAGTCCGGTGTTCTGCTCGACCGCACGGATCGTGCAGGCCGCCGCGCCCGCGACCTCCCCGGTGGCGCCGCCCACCGCGAACGCCTCGTTGATCTTGAAGTGGTGCGGCTTCGACTTCGTACCGTCGCCCTTGTCGCAGGCGGGTATCCGCACCCAGGAGTCACGCGGGAAGGAGACCACGGTGGCCCATTTCCGGTCGGCCGCGAGGTGCAGCACCATCAACGTGTCCGACTGCATGGTCGTCAGGCCCTTGCCGTACCCGGCGTTGTCCCCGTCCCGGCTGTCCGAGCCGACGACGAGGATGTTCTTCGAGCCGGGACTGAGGTTCTCGGGCCTGCCCTCGCCGAGCTTGTTGTCGATGTCGGCGGCGCCGATGCTGCCGTCGAGGTCCTGGTAGATCCACACGCCTGCGCCGGCCGCGCCGAGGATCAGCACCGAGCAGACGCCCGCGACCCACAGAAGTATCCGGCCCCGACGGGTCGCCCGTACTCCCCGGCTCGTCCCGCGCCCCCTGCTTCCAGCCCGGCCGCGCCGGACACTGCGCCGTTGCCCCACCCTGCCGACCTCCACCGCCCCGGCCGCACGCGGCCTGCCCCGTCGATTCCGTGCGGTGCCTCGTGGCTCCACAGAAGACCGCACTCTACACAGGCGTAGAAACAGCCCGGCCGACGCGACCGCAGGGACGTCTAGAGAGGCGTCGCCGCATGCAGGACGAAGAACAGCGTGACCGCGGAGTTCGCCGAGGACATCGCCGACAGCGCCGTACCGCCCGCCGCGGTCCAGGTCGCGAGGCCCGCCGCCGTCCAGACCGGCGGCCAGACCCGCGCGACGGGTGCGGGCCCGAGCAACGCGGCGACCCTGCGCGGGACTGGCCCCGGCTCGGCGAAGCCGGCCAGCGTCGGGCCGGGCGTCCCCTGCGAGACCAGGGCTGCCTTGCCGATGGCGCGGGCCACGGCCTTGCGGCTGCCCACCGCGCGGGCGGCCTCCTCGTCGGCCCAGCGCTCCGCCGCGTAGGACATCGCCGTACGCAGCGGGCGCAGGAAGGGGTTGGCCCGCGCGGCCAGCTGGACGGCAAGCAGATACCGGTGGTGACGACCGGCGATGTGGACGCGCTCGTGGGCGAACAGGGCGCGCCGCTCTGCGGAGTTGAGGCAGGACAGCATGCCGGTCGTCACGACGATCCGCCCGTCCCGCTGTGCCGCGCCGGGCAGCGCGTACGCGTACGGGGCTTCGTCCGGCAGGACCGCCACCGGCGAGTCCGGGAGGCCGGCCAGGGCGGCCCACGCCCTGCGGCGCACCCGGCGGTGGCGCCACAGCGTCCTGCCGCAGGCGGCGGCGACGAGTATGAGGACGGGGATCGAGGCCCTGCCCGCGATCTCGTCGTGGGGAACCGCCGCGCGCACTTCCGGGTCCGACCAGCCGTCCGGCAGCGGGTTGCCGGGCAGCTGCGCGGTGCCGACGACGACGAGGAGCCCCAGGCACAGGGTGCTGCACACGGCCATCAGCCCGGCCACCCACGCGAGCAGCCGCGTGGCCGTGCGCGGATGCAGGTGCTGCTCGGCGAGGCGGGCGATCGGCCAGGCGGTCAGCGGCAGCACCAACGGCAGGAATACGAAGATCCCCACGGGGCGTCAGTCCTCCGGATCGCCTTCGGCCGCGCTCAGCAGCTCCCGAAGGATCTGTTCATCGCTCTCAGGCAGCGCGGTGAGGAAGCTGGCCAGGACCGCTTCCCGGTTCTTCTCCCCGTCCAGGACCTTGCGCATCCGCAGAGCGGCGAGTCCCGCTTCATCCGCGGCCGGAGTCCAGACGAACGAGCGCCCATCCCGCTTGCGAGACACAGCCTCCTTGGCCAGAAGGCGGGTCAGGATGGTCATCACGGTGGTGTAAGCAAGGCCGGCGCCGAGCCGCTCCTGCACCCAGCCGGCGGTCACCGGGCCCGGGGCCTGCCGCAGGGCCGACAGCACCTGCGCCTCCAGCTCCCCCTGCCCCCGCCGGGATCTCGGCTGCTCGTCCCGGCCGCCCCGATCACGGTGTGCCATACCTGCCTCCCTCCGACCGTGCCGCCCCGCAACTCCACGCGGGCGGCGGCTCATCGTAATGGCCCTGACAGGTCCAGCCCGGCGTTCGGGACGCGACGCCCCCAAGGATTCCTCTACACAGTTGTAGATAGTCTGACGGAGGGTACATCTCAACCTCCTACCCCAACAAGCCTGTTGAGACCGACCGGAGGGACGAAAGAAGGCATGGGCATCGTCAGCTGGATCATCCTGGGCCTAATCGCCGGAGCCATAGCCAAGCTCCTACTGCCGGGCCGCGACCCGGGCGGACTGCTCGGCACCACTCTCATCGGTGTGGCCGGAGCCTTCGTGGGCGGCTGGCTTTCCGCGACCGTCCTCGACCGCCCCGTCGAGAAGGAGTTCTTCGATGCGGCCACCTGGGGCTCCGCCATCGCGGGCGCACTCGTCCTCCTGATCGGCTACCGACTGCTCTTCGGCAACTCCCGCGACTGACCGGCCCGATCCGGACGCCGGTCGACACACTCCGAGAGCGACCCGCCACACCGTGACACCCTGTTCGAGGCTTCTACACTCCTGTAGATTCATGATCCCGGGCCCTGCGACGGGCCGGGAAGTCATCACGTAACGAGGAGGAGAGCAGTGGGAGTTTCCCTCGCCAAGGGCGGCAACGTATCCCTCAGCAAGGAAGCCCCGGGGCTGACCGCCGTCCTGGTCGGCCTGGGCTGGGACGTACGCACCACCACCGG
>NZ_JAVIFW010000050.1 GCF_031157275.1 Streptomyces sp. LHD-70 | reverse complement strand
GGTGGAGGGGGAGGGGGGAGGGGGGAGGCCCCCTAGTGAAGCGGTCCCCGAAAAGCCCCCCTCACAACTGCCCCACCCCCGTAACCCGAACAACAGCCCGCCCTTCCTCGTCGGACGCGGCGAGGTCGACTTCGGCGCTGATGCCCCAGTCGTGGTCGTCGTTGGGGTCGGCGAAGGTCTGGCGGACGCGCCACAGGCCGTGGGCCGGGTCTTCCTCGATGGAGAGGAGCTTGGGGCCGCGGGCGTCGGGGCCGGTGCCGAGGTCGTCGTACTCGTCCCAGTAGGCGTCCATGGCTTCGCCCCAGGCGTCGGCGTCCCAGCCGGAGTCGCTGTCGAGTTCGCCGAGTTCGTCGACGTTGTCGAGGGCGGCGAGTTCGACGCGGCGGAACATGGCGTTGCGGACGAGGACGCGGAACGCGCGGGCGTTGGCGGTGACCGGCTTGACCTGGTCGGCCTTCTCCTGCGCCTCTTCGGCGGTCTCGACCTCGGGGTTGGCGAGCTGCTCCCACTCGTCGAGGAGTGAGGAGTCGACCTGGCGGACCATTTCGCCGAGCCAGGCGATGAGGTCTTCGAGGTCGTCGGACTTGAGGTCGTCCGGGATGGTGTGCTCGAGCGCCTTGTAGGCGCTCGCCAGGTAGCGAAGGACGATGCCTTCGGTGCGGGCGAGTTCGTAGAAGGAGGTGAACTCGGTGAAGGACAGGGCGCGTTCGTACATGTCCCGGATCACGGACTTCGGCGACACCGGGTGGTCGCCGACCCACGGGTGCGAGCGCCGGTAGAGCCCGTACGCGTGCCAGAGGAGCTCTTCGAGGGGCTTGGGGTACGAGATGTCCTGGAGCCGCTCCATCCGCTCCTCGTACTCGACGCCGTCGGCCTTCATCTGGCCGACGGCCTCGCCGCGTGCCTTGTTCTGCTGGGCGGCGAGGATCTGGCGTGGGTCGTCGAGGGTGGATTCGACGACGGACACCATGTCGAGGGCGTACGAGGGGGATTCGGGGTCGAGGAGTTCGAACGCGGCGAGTGCGAAGGTCGACAGGGGCTGGTTGAGGGCGAAGTCCTGCTGCAGGTCGACGGTGAGCCGGACGATGCGGCCGGTCGCGTCGGGCTTGTCGAGCTTTTCGACGACGCCGCCGTCGAGGAGCGAGCGGTAGATGGCGATGGTCCGGCGGATGTGCCGAATCTGGTTCTTGCGTGGCTCGTGATTGTCCTCGAGGAGGCGGCGCATGGCCTGGAAGGCGTTGCCGGGCCGGGCGATCACGGACAGGAGCATGGTGTGGGTGACGCGGAACCGTGAGGTCAGCGGCTCGGGTTCGGAGGCGATGAGCTTCTCGAAGGTGTTCTCGGTCCAGCCGACGAAGCCTTCGGGCGCCTTCTTGCGGACGACCTTGCGCCGCTTCTTCGGGTCGTCTCCTGCCTTGGCGAGGGCCTTCTCGTTCTCGATGACGTGCTCGGGGGCCTGGGCGACGACGAGTCCGGCGGTGTCGAATCCGGCCCGGCCCGCGCGGCCCGCGATCTGGTGGAACTCGCGGGCACGCAGCACGCGTACGCGGTTGCCGTCGTACTTGGCGAGGGCGGTGAACAGCACTGTCCTGATGGGGACGTTGACGCCGACGCCGAGGGTGTCCGTACCGCAGATGACCTTGAGGAGTCCGGCCTGGGCGAGTTTCTCCACGAGGCGGCGGTACTTGGGCAGCATGCCCGCGTGGTGCACGCCGATGCCGTGGCGTACGTAGCGGGAGAGGTTGCGGCCGAATTTGGTGGTGAAGCGGAAGTTGCCGATCAGCTCGGCGATCTGTTCCTTCTCGGCCTTGGTGCACATGTTGATGCTCATCAGGGACTGGGCGCGTTCGACGGCCTGTGCCTGGGTGAAGTGCACGATGTAGACGGGTGCCTGCTTCGTCTCGAGCAGTTCCGTCAGCGTCTCGGTGATGGGTGTGAAGCGGTATTCGTACGAGAGCGGCACTGGCCGGGTCGCGGAGCGCACCACGGAGGTGGGACGGCCGGTGCGGCGGGTGAGGTCCTTCTCGAACATGGAGACATCGCCGAGCGTCGCCGACATCAGGACGAACTGGGCCTGCGGCAGTTCGAGCAGCGGGATCTGCCAGGCCCAGCCGCGGTCCGGTTCCGCGTAGAAGTGGAACTCGTCCATCACGACCTGGCCGATGTCGGCGTCCTTGCCGTCGCGCAGCGCGATGGACGCGAGGACCTCGGCGGTGCAGCAGATGACCGGCGCATCGGCGTTGACGGAGGCGTCGCCGGTGAGCATGCCGACGTTCTCGGTGCCGAAGAGCTTGCAGAGGTCGAAGAACTTCTCGCTGACCAGTGCCTTGATCGGCGCGGTGTAGAAGGTGACTTTGTCGGCGGCCAGGGCGGCGAAGTGGGCGCCTGCGGCGACGAGGCTCTTGCCGGACCCGGTGGGCGTGGACAAGATCACGTTGGCGCCGGAGACCACCTCGATCAGCGCCTCCTCCTGAGCCGGATAGAGAGTGATGCCCTGTTCCTCGGTCCATGACGAGAAGGCGTCGAAGAGGGCATCGGGGTCGGCGTCCGGCGGCAGCTGATCGATAAGGGTCACACCCCCATCTTGCCTGCCCGCACCCCCGATCCGGGAACCGGAGGTCGGCGGGAAGATCACGAGCGTTACGCTGTGCCGTCGACCGGGCGCCCGACCATGCGTCAACTGGGCGTCAGCACAACGAGAATTGGGGCGGGCAACGGCCATGATGGGTCCAGCACACTCACTGTCGGGAGCGGCGGCCTGGCTGGGGGTGGGAGCGGCGGCGGCTGCCGCGGGGCACCCGATGCCCTGGCCGGTCCTCGTCGTCGGCGCGCTGATCTGTGCGGGCGCGGCGCTGGCCCCTGACCTGGACCATAAGTCGGCCACGATCTCCAGGGCCTTCGGCCCGATCTCGCGGGGGTTGTGCGAGGTCGTGGACAACCTCTCGTACGCGGTCTACAAGGCGACGAAGAGCCGTCAGGACCCGCGGCGCACGGGTGGCCATCGCACGCTGACGCACACGTGGCTGTGGGCGGTGCTGATCGGCGGCGGTACATCGGTCCTCGCGATCACTGGGGGGCGGTGGGCGGTCCTCGCGATCCTCTTCGTGCATCTGGTGCTGGCGGTGGAGGGCCTGCTGTGGAGGGCCGCCCGGGTTTCGAGCGACGTACTGGTGTGGCTGCTCGGTGCGACGAGCGCGTGGATCCTCGCGGGTGTGCTCGACAAGCCGGGCTACGGTGCGGACTGGCTGTTCACCGGCCCGGGCCAGGAGTACTTGTGGCTGGGCCTGCCGATCATCCTGGGCGCCCTCGTGCATTGCGTCGGCGATGCCCTGACGGTGTCGGGCTGCCCGATCCTGTGGCCGATCCCCATCGCGGGCAAGCGCTGGTACCCGATGGGTCCGCCGAAGGCGATGCGGTTCCGCGCAGGCAGCTGGGTGGAGCTGAAGGTGCTGATGCCGGTGTTCATGCTGCTCGGCGGTGTGGGCGGTGCGGCTGCGCTGAACTTCATCTAGGCGGTCCGGGCACGGGTCTGCGCTTGGTTCGGGCAGTACGGGCCCACGGGCCCACGGGGCGCGTTGGCGGGCCTTCGCCCTCGCGCACCTAACCCTCAACCTTAGGGTGAGACTCCACTCGATCGGCAGGTCAGGCCACCTCTCGCGGGGATGGTCTTGAGGCTGTTCCGGTGGGCGTGGCCCTGGAAGCAGGAGCCAGGTCTGCCGTCGACGGAATGGAGGTCGCGCGCCCCGCCCGCCACGCTTCCCGCCCGGGCTCATATGAGGGCGGCGACCAGTAGGGCGAAGGCGGCGATGATGACGGCGACGCGGGCGTAGTGGAAGCGGTCCCAGCGGCGCAGCTGCTGCTTCCAGTCGGCCGGCAGGCCGTCGGCGGTCCATGTCTTGGCCCGGTTGTTGATCGGGACGAGCAGCAGGATCGACATGATCACGCTGACGATCAGCAGCCCGACGGCCGTGACGACGAGGCCGGCGCCGCGGTCGTGCCATTCGGCGACGGCCCAGATGGCAGCGAGGGCGAGCGAGGCGACGTACCAGAACGGCATCACGGCGCCGAGCAGTCGGGCCCCGTGGGTGCGGCCGCGGAGGCCGCTGTCGCCGGGGAGGCCGTCGAGGATCGGGTTGATGAAGAAGGCGACGGAGAACTCCACGCCCGCCATCACGCCGACGGTCACGGTGGTGAAGACCTCAAGTGCATTGAGCATGATGACCCCCTCCTAGGATCTAGCGCCGCTAGATGTTGAGGCAATGCTAGCTCTGCTACCGCTCGATTGTCTAGCGGTGCTAGGGTCGGATCATGTCCGTACAGGAACGCAAGGAGCGCGAGCGGGCGGGCCGTGAACGCCTCATCGTGGCGACGGCTCGCGAACTCGCCGAGCAGCAGGGCTGGGAAGCGGTCACCACCCGTCGGCTCGCCGAGCGCATCGAGTACAGCCAGCCTGTCCTCTACAGTCACTTCCGCGGCAAGCGCGAGATCATCGGTGCCGTCGCCCTGGACGGGGCCTCCGAGATGGCCGCTGCGCTGCGGGCCGGGGCCATCGCCGCGGATGGGTCGCGCGCCCGGGTCACGGCCCTCGCCCGCGCCTACCTCAACTTCGCTGAGCATCACCCTGCGGTCTACGACGCCATGTTCCAGCTCGACGGCGGCCTGGCGTTCGCGGAGGAGGACACCCCGGAGCCTCTGAAGGACGCCTTCGCCGCCTTGTTGGAGACCCTCGGTGAGGTCGCCGGGGACGGAGTCCATCCAGGGCTGTTCACCGAGGTGTTCTGGGCGGCCTTGCACGGGCTGGCAACCCTGACCCGGGCCGGACGGCTGCCTTCGGGGGACGCCGAGCGGAGGGTGGAGTTGATGGTGGACAGACTGGCCGTGCTCTGACGCACCATCCGGACAGGCAGGCGGGGTCTCCGGCCCGGCTGCCCGCCTGCAGCATTGATTCCCGGTCATTCACGATGGTGTGGGCCAAGGTGACCACACTGTCCGACGTCGCCTACCGCCTGCTTGCGTGCCCGCCAAGGCGGCCCGGCCTCACTTCAGGTGGCGGTCCAGGAATCGGCACCCGTCCTCCAACTCGAACCACGGGGTGCCGGTGTGCCCTCCCAGGTTGGCGTGCAGCGTCTTCTCCTTGCTGCCGAAGGCGTCGAACAGCTCCAGGGCCCGTTGCCGTGGATTCCCCTCGTCGTCCCACTGCAGCAAGAACAGCAGCGGAAGGGAGAGCTGCCGGGCCTCCTCGCGCTGGGCGAGGGGCACGTAACCCCCGGCGAAGAAGCCGGCTGCCGCGATGCGCGGCTCGACCACCGCAAGGCGGATGCCGAGGGCGGTCCACCCCCCTGAGTACCCGACCGGTCCGCCGATCTCGGGCAGTGACAGGAGAGCGTCCAGAGTGGTCTGCCAGTCCGGGACGGCCTTTTCGACCAGCGGTCCGATGAATGATTCGAAGGCCTCATCGACTGGCTCGCCGGCCTGCATCGCCTGGCGGAAATCGGCGCGGGCCTGTTCCTCGACGGCGGAACGGGGCCGGTCACCGCACCCGGCGGCGTCGATGGTGGCCACCGCGTAGCCGCGTGCCGCGGTGTACCGGGCCCGGGCCACCAGCCGTGGGTCCGCCTTGGGCAGGCCGTTGTTGTGGGCCATCAGGACCAGCGGAGCCGGTGCTGTGGACTCAGGTGTCCACAGGGTGCCGGGGATCTCGCCGAGGGTGAATTCGCGTTCGAGGACGCCGTCTTCGAGGTGCTGCTCGGAAGTGAGGTGCTGCTCGGAAGTGAAGTGCATGGTCGTGCCTTTCGGGAGTGCGTTTGTACGGCGCTCCCGGACGACGACCTTATCGCCCGAACGTGACCCCGGAGGGGAGCACCCGTGTCGAAACAGCATTCACGGGTACCACCTCCTCGTTCTCTCGCACGGCCGACGGAAAAGTAGCAGTGGCCGACGCGGTTCCGCCAATGGATTGTTGCGGAGGCTCCGTGGCTGATGCCGCCTCAGCACATGGAGAGCGTCCTTACTGATCGTTTCAGAATGATGTTCGGAGTCGTCTCAAGCAGATGATGCTGCAAGCGAGTTGGAGCAGGCCGAGGTGGAGATCGGCTCGTATCTCATAGCGGATGCGTAGCCGCTTG
>NZ_JAVIFW010000049.1 GCF_031157275.1 Streptomyces sp. LHD-70 | reverse complement strand
GAACCGGCGCCCCCCGCCCCGGCCGCCGCCAAGAACGCCGACACAGCCCCGCTGCTGCCCGTACCGCACGGCGACGGCAGTGAACTCGCCGCGCGCGGGGACGACTTCAACGGCGACGGCCTGCGGGACCTGGTCCTCGACGACCTCGTGCACGACAGCCACGGCGACGACGCGGGCATCGGCATCGCGTACGGCACCCGCGGCGGTGTCCCCGACGGGCGCGCCCGCCACCTGCTCGACCCCGCCGCCGTGGCCGCGCCCACCGCGGGCGAACTCCCCGCCGCCTTCGACGCGGCGGCGAGCTGCGACCTGGACGGAGACGGCTTCACCGACCTGGTGGTGGCCACCGACCCGCCGTACGACGGCATCGGCCGCCCGCCCGTACCGCTGCAACTGCTCTTCGGCTCGCCCGGCGGGCTCACCGGGAAGGCCGTGAAGCTCGTCATCCCCGGCCCTGCGCGGTACGGCAACGAGTGGTCGGACCAGCCGGTGTGCGGCGACTTCGACGGGGACGGCCGCGACGACCTGGTGGTGCACGCGAGCAACGCGCAGATCAGCTTTCTGCGCGGCCCGTTCGCCAAGTCCGGCGCGCGGCGCGGCGCCCCGCGCTCCGGCAAGCTCCTGGACGCCCCCGGCACGGTCCTGCGCGGCCCCGCCCTCGACGTGAACCGGGACGGCCGCGACGACTTCGTGGTCCGCGCCTCCGGCGGTACGTCACGCAGCAGCCTCGTCCTCGGCGGTCCGGCCGGGCCCACGCGGACCGGGGCGACGTTCCCGGCCGGGCGTGACCTGGTGTTCGGCCGGTTCGGGCGGGGGCCCGCCGTGGACGCGGCGATCGCCACCGGGGATCGGGTCGGGCTGCGCTTCGACGTGCCGGGCACCCGCCGCGCCCGCCTCGACACCCGCGCCGCCACGCTGCACGCCGGTGACCTCGACGGCGACGGCCGCGCCGAACTCGTCGTCGGCACCGGCGGGTCGACCGGCCCGTACCTGCACACCGGCGGTACGCGCGGCCCCGCACCCTCGGCCGTCCCGGTCCCGAGGACGAAGGCCGACGGTACGAGAGACGTCGTCGCGGTCGCGGACTTCGACGGGGACGGGCTCGACGACCTCGTCCTGCGCACGCACCGGGGCGAGACCCGGGACGAGGTGGCGGTGTTCCGCGGCACGCGCGCCACGAAGAGCGGGCTCACGGCACGGCCCACTCGTACGTTCTCCACGGCGAGCTTTGTGGCGGGGGCGCGTGATGTCGGTGACGCCGGGGACGCTGGTGATGTCGGTGACGCCGGGGACGCAGGGGACGCCGGGGACGCCGGGGACGCAGGGGACGCCGGGGACGCAGGGGACGCCGGGGACGCCGGGGACGCTGATGATGTCGGTGACCGGACCTCCGGAGGCGTGAAGTGAGACCTCAACTCCCCTTTTCTCTGCGCACGTTCGCGGTCTGCGGCGCGCTGCTGCTCACCGGGTGCGGTGGTACCGACGGCGACGGCAAGGGCGGCGCGCCGTCCCCCGGCTCGACCGTCCCGCCCTCCGGCAAGCCCGCCGCCTCCCCCGACCCCCTCGACCAGGCCGCCCTCAAGGACTTCAACGGCGACGGCCACGACGACTACGCGCAGGTCCTGCACGCGCGCAGCAAGGACGCCAAGCGCACCCGCACCACCCTCGTGGTCGTCTACGGCTCCCCGTCCGGTCTGCGCCCCGAGACCGCCGTACGCACCCCCGCAACCGGTACCCTCGCCGCCCTGGTCCGCGCCGACCTCGACAACGACGGCTACACCGACCTCGTCGGCCGCCGCGGCGAGCACCCGGACCCGGGAGAGGTGTTCGCGATGTACGGCGGCCCGCGCGGCCTCTCCGCCCCCCAAGTCCTCGACGTACCGGACGAGTTCACTCCGCGCGCCGCCGGCGACTTCGACGGCGACGGCAGCACCGACCTGCTCGACGGCGGCCGCGGCGGCGACGGCGACCCGAGCGCCCTGCCCGGCCACGTCAAGGGCCGCCTCCTGCTCGGCCCCCTCGACCGCTCCGGCCGCGCGGCCCGCCAACTCGCCCTGGACGTGGGGCAACACGGCTACGCGAGCCCCGACGGCTTCCTCACCGGTGACTTCGACGGGGACCGGCGCAGCGACGTGATCATGACGTACGCGTACGACGCCGAGGAGGACGAGTCCGCGCCGGACGACCTCGTCCAGGTCGCGTACCACCGAGGTGGCCCGGGCGGGCTCGTACCGGGACCGGAGGTGACGCCTCCGCTCGCCGAGGCGATGGGCGACGTCGACGACGGGCCGCGCGGCGGCACCGTGGGCGACGTCGACGGCGACGGCATCGACGACGTGGTGGCGATGGGCGAGAGCCCGGCGCGCGCGGGCCGCCTCACCGTGATCCACGGCGCGAAGGCGGGCCTCGGCCGCGGCCGCCCGGCCCAGGTGATCACCGGCAAGGGCACGCGGTGGGGCTTCGGCACGTCCGTCGGCGACGTCGACGGGGACGGCAGCACGGATCTCCTCACCGGAAAGCCGGGGTTCAGCCTGACCGCCACGGACCAGTTGATTCTGCTGCCTGGGCGGTCTGAGGGGGTGGGGGCTGGGTCCGGTTCGGGGGCTGGGTCCGGTTCGGGGGCTGGGTCCGGTTCGGGGGCTGGGTCCGGTTCGGGGGCTGGCGGCTCCGGTGGCTCCGGCGGATACCGTCTGTCCGACGCCCGGGTCGTCCCCGGCGACACCCCCGGACTGCCCGGCCGCCCCGCGCCATTCGACCTCGAACAGCCCCAGCTCCTCGACGTGAACGGCGACGACCGCCAGGACGCCGTGCTGTTCTCGTCGTACTGGAACAAGGGGCGCGGCGCGATCCTCGTCCTGCCCGGCACCGCGTCCGGCCTCGACACGAAGCACGTCCAGCACATCCGGCCGGAGGAGGTGGGCGTGCCGCTGCGGCTGAAGTAGCGGCCCGGCACCCAGGTCTCGGCAGGCCCGCACAACCCTTCGCAGGCCTCACGAGTCACACCCCGGAAAGCCGTACACCCCGCCCCTCCGGGAGTTGAAGTCCCTTGCGCGTCAAGCCCTTCGCCGTCACCGCGGCCGCGACCGTCCTCGCCGCCGCGGGGCTCGCCCTGCCCCTCGCCGAGCCCGCCGCCGCGGCCACCGCGCTGCGGGACGACTTCAACGGCGACGGCTACCGCGACCTCGCCATCGGCACGCCCGCGGCGGGCGCGGTGACGGTGACGTACGGCTCCGCCTCCGGGCTCTCCCCGGCCCGCTCCGTGACGGTCACCCAGAACACCGCGGGCGTCCCCGGAGTAACCGAGCCCGAGGACGAGTTCGGCGAGAACGTCACCAGCGGGGACGTGGACGGCGACGGGCACGCGGACCTGATCGTCGGCGCTCCCGGCGAGCGCGTCGAGGGCAGGCCCGACGGCTCGACGACCATCGTCTGGGGCGGCCCGAAGGGCTTCGCGCGCGGCGGGACCGTCCTGAACGCCCCCTCCGCCGACGACCTCCGCTTCGGCGAGGGCGCCTCCTTCATCGACCTCGACGGCGACGGTTCCGGCAACCTCGTCGTCGTCAGCGCCAACCGCTTCTGGTGGTACGCCGACGGCGTCCCGGACGGCCCCGCCTTCGGCCTGGAGGGCGCGGGCCTGCCCGCCGACGTCCGCCTCGACGGTGTCATCGGTGCCGACTTCACGGCGGGCGGCAACGGCGGCCAGTACGCGATCCACGGCACGCGCGGGGACGGCGGCGCCTACCTCGCGCTCGTCCCCGGCGGCCCCGGCGACGTGGGCCTCGGCCTGCGGGTGCTCGCCGAGGGGGACGACCCGCGCGCCACCCGCGACGCGGCGGCCTCCGGTGACGTGGACGACGACGGGCACCCCGACCTGATCACCGGCAACCGCGACGCCGGCTCGGTCACGGTCCACTACGGATCCCCGGACGGCCTCGGCCTGGGCCGCGCCCCGCGGACGTACGACCAGGACAGCGCGGGCGTGCCCGGCGTCAGCGAGCCCGGCGACGCGTTCGGCGCCTCGGTGGGCGCGGGCGACGTGGACGGGGACGGCGACGCCGATGTGGCGATCGGCACACCCGGCGAGACCGTGGGCGCCACGGCGGGCGTCGGCAGTGTCGTACTCCTCCGGTCCGGCGCGGGCGGTCTCGGCTCGGGCACCGCCTGGCACCAGGAGCGGACCGGTGTGCCCGGCGTCCCCGAGCAGGGCGACCGGTTCGGCTCCACCGTCCGCCTCGGGGACGTCAACGGCAACGGCCGCGCCGACCTCGCGGCGGCCGCGAGCGGCGAGGACATCGGCAGCCAGGGCGACGCCGGCGCGGTCTGGGTCCTGCGCGGCACGACCACGGGGCTGACCACGTCGTACGCCACCTCCTTCAACGGATCCGACTTCGGCATCGGCGGCCCCGACCGGCACTTCGGCGAGACGCTGCACTGACCCTTTCCGAAGGTCTCCGGAGGTCTCCGGAGGTCTCCGGAGGTCTCTCCGAAGGCCTTTCCGAAGGTCTTTCCGCGAGCCCGCGAGGCGACTCACCTCCCGGCCCTGAGAAGTCCCTGAGAAGTCCCTGATCAGGTCCCCTAGGGGTTGTCACAGCTCGGCCGCAAAGCGTCCCCGATGCGACCACCGTCACACAGCACCCCTTCAGACCAGGTACGTTCGATTACGTGGCTGGATTCAGGATCGGACGCGGCCGGGACAACCGCTCCCAGGGCCCTCGCCCGCAACAACACCCGCAGCAGCAGCCGTACGGGCAGAACCCGCCGTACGGCGGCCCGCCCGCGCCCCCGTACCCGCAGCAGCAGTGGCCCCCGGCGGGCGGCGCACCGCACGGCGGCCCCGGCGGGCACAGAGGCGGACAGGGCGGCGGTACGCACGGCGAGCCCGAGTACTTCGGCGACCCCCACCAGCAGCCCCCGTACCCGCAGCAGGGCGCCCCGCACGACCCGTTCGCGGCGAACAACAACCCCGGGCACACCCAGGCCTTCTCCTTCGGCGAGGACCCGTACAGCCAGGGCGACACCTACCGCGCCGGCGCCGCCGCCCCGGCCGGGCCGCGCCTGCACTGGAAGGAGCTGCTGAGCGGCATCGTCATGCGCCCCGGCCCGACCTTCCTGCAGATGCGGGACCACTCGATGTGGGGCCCGGCGCTGATCGTCACGTTCATCTACGGCCTGCTCGCGGTCTTCGGCTTCGACACCGCCCGCGAGGACGCGATCAACGCCACGCTCGCGACGAGCGTCCCGATCGTCCTCACCACCGGCGTCGCCATCGTGATCAGCGCCCTGATGCTCGGCGCGGTCACGCACACCCTGGCCCGCCAGCTCGGCGGCGACGGCGCCTGGCAGCCGACGGTCGGCCTCTCGATGCTGATCATGTCCATCACGGACGCCCCGCGCCTGGTCTTCGCCATGTTCCTGGGCGGCGACGCCCCGCTGGTCCAGATCCTCGGCTGGGCGACATGGGTCGCGGCCGGCGCCCTGTTCACCACGATGGTCAGCAGGTCCCACGACCTGGCCTGGCCGAAGGCCCTGGCCGCGTCCGCGATCCAGCTCCTCGCCCTGCTGTCGATCATCAAGCTGGGCACGTTCTGAGCGTAGGTACGGGGTAGGTACGCGTAGGTACACGAAAGGGCCGGTGGAAGAAATCCCACCGGCCCTTTTCGCGGGACTCAGGCGTCGAGAACCTGACCCTCACGGCGTACGACGGGAGGCTCGACACTCCACGGGAAATTGATCCAGTCGTCGGTGCGCTTCCACACGTACTCGCACTTCACCAGCGAATGCGACTTCTCGTAGACCACCGCGGAGCGGACCTCGGCGACGGTGTCGAGGCAGAAGTCGTGCACGAGCTTCAGGGTCTTGCCGGTGTCGGCGACGTCGTCGGCGATCAGCACCTTCTTGTTGCTGAAGTCGATCGCATTCGGCACGGGCGCCAGCATGACGGGCATTTCAAGGGTCGTACCGACGCCGGTGTAGAACTCCACATTCACCAGGTGGATGTTCTTGCAGTCGATCGCGTACGCGAGACCGCCCGCCACGAACACGCCGCCGCGCGCGATGCTGAGCACTATGTCCGGCTGATAGCCGTCATCGGCGATGGCCTGCGCCAGCTCGCGCACGGCCACTCCGAACTTCTCGTACGTCAGATTCTCGCGCACGCCACCGACGTCACTCATACCGCTGCTCACACCTGCGTCCTGTGAAAGTTGAGATAGGAACGCGAAGCCGTCGGACCCCGCTGACCCTGATAGCGCGACCCGTATCGCTCGCTGCCGTAGGGGAATTCGGCCGGGGAGCTGAGCCGGAACATACACAGCTGCCCGATCTTCATTCCCGGCCACAGCTTGATGGGCAGGGTCGCGAGATTGCTGAGCTCGAGCGTCACATGTCCGGAGAATCCGGGGTCGATGAACCCGGCGGTGGAATGCGTGACGAGCCCGAGCCGCCCGAGCGAACTCTTCCCCTCAAGCCGGCTGGCCAGGTCATCGGGAAGGGAGATGACCTCATACGTCGACGCGAGCACGAACTCACCGGGATGCAGAATGAACGGCTCATCCCCCTCCGGCTCCACCATCCGCGTCAGATCGGTCTGCTCGACGGCAGGGTCGATGTGCGGGTAGCGGTGGTTCTCGAACACCCGGAAGTAACGGTCAAGCCGCACGTCGATGCTCGAGGGCTGCACCATGGTTTCGTCGTACGGGTCGATCCGCACCCGCCCGGCATCGATCTCGGCCCGGATGTCCTTGTCTGAGAGAAGCACGCACCGAGGATACGCAGAGCGCGCGGGCGCGCCCCAATCGGACGCCTCCCGCGCGCTCAGGCCGAACGTTTCGCTACCGCTCGGCTACCGCTTGGCCGACGCGTCCAACGGCACCGCATGCCGCAACCGCGCACAGCGCGGACACCGGATCAGCCGACCAGGCCCGATCCGCTCGGTGCCGAGCTGCTGCATCGGAAACGAAGCGGTGCTGAAAACATGCCCTTCGGCACAACGGACGACGGTGCGCTCCATCACGTCTTCGAGTCCCTTCCCCACGTGAGTCCTGGGTCGCTGACTGCAACGAAACCTCACATTACGGGATGAAAGGGACGCCCCTCCAGGCGGCACTCCGCGCCGCCACGGTACGCCCCAACTCCCGCTCCCCGCAGCCGCTTCCACCCCGCGACGGGCACGCGTACACACCGGCGCACACACCGGGCGGCGAGGATGGGGTAGGGTGTCCACACGATGCGACAGGTCACGGCCTCGCATCTTTGCGGGTGTAGTTTAATGGTAGAACATGAGCTTCCCAAGCTCAGAGCGCGGGTTCGATTCCCGTCACCCGCTCCAGCATTAAGCCCCAGGTCAGCGACCTGGGGCTTGTTTGTTGTCTAGTCCAATTTCGGGGCTCGTGCCATTCGCGTGCCATAACGCGCCGATTACCGCTGGGATTTGGGGGCCGCGAGCCCCGCTCCTGCAATCTGACCCGGCATCATTCCAAATCCTGAGACGCAATTTTGGTGACCTGGGTCGGTCGGCGTCGTCCGGAGGATGGAACGAGGCGGTACCGCCTCCCTTCCCTCCCTGCTGTCCATCGCCTCCGGGCTCGGTACAGACATCGCCGTACTCCTCGGCCAGCAGGCTCCGCGCCGGTCCATGGACCGCGACGAGCGGGCGGCTCTGCGTACCCTGTCAGCCGCCACGCACGATGCTGCGATCGGCATCCCCGCCGACACCGAACCTGGCACCATCAACGAGCTTCGGGCCGTCGCGCAGCAGGCCGACGCCGCTTACTGATCGTTTCAGAATGATGTTCGGAGTCGTCTCAAGCAGATGATGCTGCAAGCGAGTTGGAGCAGGCCGAGGTGGAGATCGGCTCGTATCTCATAGCGGATGCGTAGCCGCTTG
>NZ_JAVIFW010000048.1 GCF_031157275.1 Streptomyces sp. LHD-70 | reverse complement strand
CACCCAACGCACCGAAGCCCTGGCAGACTTCCTCCACACCTACAACCACCACCGCAGCCACACCGCACTCGACGGCCAACCACCGATCACCCGTGTGAACAACGCTTCAGGTCAATACACCTAGGGCCTGCCTCCCCGATCGTTGCGCGGCCGGGGCCACCTCCCGCCCGAAGGGTGAGGAAGGCGCGTTACGGACACGCCCCAGGGCCTGCCCCCGCCGGAGTCACGCGGCCGGTGGCACCGCGCGGGCCGCCTCGGCGGGCACACCCGCGTACCCGGGTTCGCGCGCACTTCCCGCCGCCCGGGCGCGTGCTGACGCGGCACGGGAAGCGGCACTTGAAGCGGCACGTGAAGCGGCTCGTGTAGGCAAGGCCGCGCGCCTGACGGCCCCCTTCTGCCCGGCCTCGGGCAGAACCCAGCCGCAACGCCCCTCCACTGCATCCGCAGGCCGCCCCAGTCGCGAAGAGGGGGTGTCGCAGCGATCGGGCGACCGTCCTGCCGAGGCCGCGGTCTCGGCACGTCGGCACGTCGTCACGTCGGCACGTCGTCACGTCGTGGAGGGCGGTCCCGCCGTAAGGAATCTGACGGGATCCGAGGGCCGGATTCGCATCACGGCCAATCCGGAGGCCGACCGGCTCCGGATCACCTGTGACAGCCCTGTTCCCGGCCCGCGGAGGAGTCCATGGCACGCACGTTCCCGGCAGCGTCGCAGATACCGGAACCGGAGGCGCGGAGCGGGCTGCGGCGCACCGCCGTGGTGGGCAGCGGCGTGGCGGGGCTGACCGCCGCCCACATCCTGGCCGGTACCCGCCAGGTCACCCTGTACGAGGCCGACGACCGGCTCGGCGGGCACGCGCACACCCACCGGCTGACCTCGGCGCTCGACGGCCGGGTGCACCACGTCGACTCCGGGTTCATCGTGCACAACCGGCGCACCTACCCGAACCTCCTGCGGCTGCTGCGCGAACTCGGCGTCGCCACGCAGGAGTCGGAGATGAGCATGTCGGTGCGGTGCGAGGGGTGCGGCCTTGAGTACGCCGGGGCGCGCGGCCCGGCGGGCCTGTTCGCGCAGCCCCGCAACCTGCTGCGCGGCCCCTACCTGCGGCTCCTCTCGGAGGTTCCGGCGTTCTACCGGGCGGCCCGGCGGCTCCTCGACTCGGGCGCCGAAGTCAGCCCCACACTGGGCGAGTTCCTCGACCGGGAGGGCTTCTCCGGCTACTTCCGGGCCCACTTCATGACCCCGATCGTGTCGGCCGTCTGGTCCTGCGACGCGGAGACCGCCCAACGCTACCCGGCCGCCTACCTGTTCCGGTTCCTCGCCCACCACGGCATGCTGTCGATCGGCGGCTCCCCCGTCTGGCGCACCGTGAGCGGCGGCTCGCGCACCTACGTCGACCGGATCGCGGAGCGCCTCCCCGAGGTCCGCACCGGCACCCCCGTACGGGCCGTGCGGCGCCACACCGACGGGGCCGAGGTCACGGCGGAGGACGGGACGACCCGCTCGTACGACTCCGTGGTGATCGCGGTCCATCCCGATCAAGCGCTGCGCCTGCTGGCCGACGCCACTCCGCGGGAGAAGGAGGCCCTCGGCGCCTTCCGGTACTCCCGCAACTCCACGCTCCTGCACACCGACACCGCGCTGCTGCCGCGCGCTCGCGGCGCGCGGGCCTCGTGGAACTACCTGATGCCGTCGTGCGCGGCGGGCGCGGACCGGGTGCGGGTCAGCTACGACATGAACCGGCTCCAACGCCTCGACGCCGCCGAGACGTTCGTGGTCACCCTGGGGGGCGAGGACCGGGTCCGATCCGGTCGTGTCCTCGCGCGGATGGTGTACGAACACCCCGTCTACACCCCCGAATCCGTGGCCGCCCAGCGGCAGTTGCCCGGACTGAACAGCCCGGTCTGCGCGTTCGCGGGCGCCTACCACGGCTGGGGCTTCCACGAGGACGGCTGCCGTTCCGGCGTGGAGGCCGCCGCCGCGCTGGGGGTGAAGTGGTGAGCACCGTACCGGCGTTGTACCCCTGCACGATCACGCACGTGCGCGCCTCGCCCCGGCGGTACGCCCTGCGGCACCGCACCTACCTGTGGTTCGTGGACCCCGACCGGCTGCCGCGGCTGCCCCGCCCGCTGCGGCCCCTGGCCCGGTTCGACCCGCGGGACCACTTCACCGGCGACCAGCCGTCGATCCGGGCCGGCCTGGACGCCTACCTCGCCGAGCGCGGCATCGGCCTGGACGGCGGACGCGTGCTGATGCTGACGCAGGCGCGCGTGCTCGGGTACGTCTTCAACCCGCTGACCGTCTACTGGTGTCACGGCCCCGGCGGTGACCTGCGGTGCGTGGTGGCCGAGGTGCACAACACGTACGGCGGCCGCCACTGCTACCTGCTGCGTCCGGACCCGGCCGGCACCGCCCGTACCGACAAGCGGTTCTACGTCTCCCCGTTCTTCCCGGTCGACGGCCACTACAGGATGCGGCTGCCCCCGCCCGAGCAGCGGCTCGACCTGACGGTGCACCTCGACCGCGCGGAGGGCCGGGCCCTGACCGCGACGGTGCGCGGCACCCGGCGCGCGGCGGGCCCGCTGCCGCTGCTGCGGACGGTGCTGCGCCACCCCTGGGCCCCGCTCGTCGCCGCGGCCGCGATCCGGGTCCACGGCATCCGCCTCTACCTGCGCGGACTGCCGGTCCAGCCGCGCCCCCATGACCCTCGCACCCCGGAGAACGTGACATGACGACAGCAGAACCCGCTACGACACCGCAGCGGGCCGACTTCGCCGTAGACGCCGTAGAACCCGACCGATGGCCCGAACGGTGGCCCGACGTCGTCGCCGTTCCGCGGGTCTCACGGCCCCGTGCCGCCGTCGCCGAGGCCGTCGTCCGGCGTGCCCTGCGGCGGCTGCCGCTGCAGGCCCGGTTCGCCGGTCCGGGCTCGGCCGGTCCGGGCTCGGCAGGTCCGGGCTCGGCAGGTCCGGGCCCGGCGAGTCCGGGCCCGGCGGGTTCGCGCACCGTGGGCCGCGGCGGGCCGCTCCTGGAGGTGCACGACCCGAAGGCGTTCCACGCCCGGATCGGCGCGCACGGCCTTGTCGGCTTCGGCGAGTCGTACATGGCGCGGGAGTGGGACGCCCCCGACCTGGTGGGCGCCCTGACGGTGCTCGCCGGGCACGCCGCCGGCCTGGTCCCGGCCCCGCTGCAACGGCTGCGTCCCCTGTGGGCGCTGCGGCAGCCCGAGGCGGAGCGCAACACGGCCGACGGTTCCCGCGCCAACATCAGCCGCCACTACGACCTGTCCAACGACCTGTTCGCCCTGTTCCTCGACGACACCCTGAGCTATTCCGCCGCGCTCTTCCGGGACTTGCCCGCGAGCTGGGACCTGCTGGCCGCCGCCCAGCACCGCAAGATCGACCGCCTGCTCGACCTGGCGGGCGTCGGCGAGGGCACCCGGCTCCTGGAGATAGGCACCGGCTGGGGGGAGCTGGCCCTGCGCGCCGCCGCGCGCGGCGCCCGGGTCACCTCGCTCACCCTCTCCCGGGAGCAGCGGGCCCTGGCGCGCGAGCGCGTGCACGCGGCGGGGCTCAGCGACCGCGTCTCCATCGAGCTGTGCGACTACCGCGACGCGCGCGGCACGTACGACGCCGTCGTGAGCGTGGAGATGATCGAGGCGGTCGGGGCCGAGTTCTGGCCCGTGTACTTCCGTGCTCTGGACGCGTTGCTCGCGCCCGGCGGCCGGGTCGCGCTCCAGGCCATCACGATGCCGCACGAGCGGATGGTGGCCGCCCGCACCACCTTCACCTGGATCCACAAGTACGTCTTCCCGGGCGGCCTGATCCCGTCCGTCCGGGCCGTCGAGGACAGCGTCCGCGACCACACCGGGCTGACCGTCGCCCGCCGTGACGCGTACGGCGCGCACTACGCCGAGACGCTGCGGCTGTGGCGGGAGCGGTTCGCCGAGCGGAGCGAGGAGGTCGAGGCGCTCGGCTTCGACGCGACCTTCCGCCGGATGTGGACCTTCTACCTCGCCTACTCCGAGGCCGGTTTCCGCTCCGGCTACCTGGACGTCCAGCAGTACCTGCTCACGAAGGAGGATGCCGCGCGATGACCCCTCTCCAGGCCGCCGCCCCCCGCTCCGGCGCCGCCCACCGGCTCGCCGCCCTCGCCGCGGACGCGCTCGGCGGCTCCCTGCCGATCCGGCTGCGCGCCTGGGACGGGAGCGAGGCGGGACCGGCCGAAGGCCCCGTGGTCGTCGTACGGTCCCGGCGTGCCCTGCGGCGCGTCCTGTGGCAGCCCGGCGAACTGGGGCTCGCGCAGGCGTACGTCACCGGTGAACTCGACGTCGAGGGCGACCTCGCCGAAGGGCTGCGCGCGATATGGACCGCGGCGCGGGCGCACGGACTGCACCCGCCCCGGCTCACCGCCCGGGCGCTCGCGGCGGCCGTACGCCTAGGCGTCGTGGGGCCACCGCCCGCCGCCCCCGCCTCCCAGGCCAGGTTGCGCGGCGGGCTGCACAGCAAGGCGCGTGACCGGGCCGCGATCAGCCACCACTACGACCTGTCCAACGCCTTCTACGCTCTGCTCCTCGACGACACGATGGCGTACTCCTGCGGCTTCTGGGCGTCCGAGGACGCCGCGTTCACTCCGGCCGACGCCCAGCGCGCGAAGCTGGAGCTGATCTGCCGCAAACTCGCCCTGCGCCCGGGGGCCAGGCTCCTTGACATCGGCTGCGGCTGGGGATCGTTCACCCTGCACGCGGCGCAGCGGCACGGCGCCCGCGTCACCGCTGTCACGCTGGCGCGCGAGCAGGCGGCGTACGTACGGGAACGGGTGCGGGAACACGGCCTCGGCGACCGGGTGGAGGTGCTGTGCCAGGACTACCGGGACATCGCGGGCGGTGGCTTCGACGCCGTCGCGACGGTCGAGATGGGCGAGCATGTCGGCGACGCCGAGTACCCGGCGTTCGCCGCCGCCCTGCACCGGCTCGTCCGGCCGTCCGGGCGTGTGCTGGTGCAGCAGATGTCACGCGGCCGGAACGCCCCCGGCGGCGGGCCGTTCATCGAGGCGTACATCGCCCCGGACATGCACATGCGCCCGCTCGGCGAGACGACCGGTCTGCTGGAGGCGGCGGGGCTGGAAGTCCGGCACGTCGAGTCGCTGCGCGAGCACTACGCCCGCACGATCACCGCGTGGCACCGCACCCTGGAGGAGCGCTGGGCGGCGTTCGTACGGCTTGTGGGGGCTCAGACCGCGCGGGTGTGGCGGCTGTACCTGGTCGGCGGGGCGCTGGCGTTCGAGGAGGGCCGGATGGGCGTCGACCAGATCCTGAGCGTGCGGCGCGACCAGGACGGCGACAGCGGCATGCCGGCCACGACGCACCCCTGGTACGAAGGGCTGGACCGGACGTGAACGACTTCCCGTGGGCTGCGTTCGCCCTCAACCTCGGCCTGGCCGCCGCGGCGGCCCTCGTCGTCATGCTCGGCACGTTCGCGCTCGCCGTGCGCCGTGGCCTGCACCGGATCGTGGACATCGCCTGGGGCGTCGGCTTCACCGCGGTGGCCCTGGTGACCTTCGCGGCCTCCGCCGGGCACGGCGACCTGGAGCGCCGGGTCCTGGTCACCGCCCTGACCGCGGTCTGGGGGCTGCGCCTTGCCGTGCACATCGCCCGCCGCGGCCGGGGCCACGGCGAGGATCCGCGCTACGAGGCCATGCTGGCCAAGGCCTCCGGCAACCGGAACGCGTACGCCCTGCGGATGGTGTATCTGCTCCAGGGCGCCCTGGTCTGGCTGGTGTCCCTGCCCGTCCAGGCGGCGCAGTACGTACCCGGCGGCCTGTCGCCCCTGGCCTGGGCCGGCGTGGCGCTGTGGGCACTCGGACTGTGCTTCGAGGCGCTCGGCGACGCCCAACTGGCACGGTTCAAGGCCGATCCGGCGAACAAGGGCAGGCTCATGGATCGCGGGCTGTGGTCGTGGACCCGGCACCCCAACTACTTCGGCGACTTCTGCGTCTGGTGGGGCCTGTTCCTCCTGGCCTGCGACGAGCCCGCGGCGGCGGCCGTGTCGCTCGTCTCGCCGGTCGTGATGAGCCTGCTCCTGACGCAGGGCAGCGGGAAGCGTCTCCTGGAACGGCACATGCGCGACCGCCCCGGCTACGCCGAGTACGCCGCCCGTACCAGCGGCTTCTTCCCGCGCCCGCCGAGGCGAGGATGAGCGGCCCGCCGCCCGGTCCCCCGCCCCGTGGCGCACTCCGGCCATGGCGCCTGCCGGACCGGCCCCGGGCCGCCGTGCTCCTGCTGCACGGCGGGCGTGCGGACGGCCTGGCCCCCTCCCGCCCCTGGCACCTGGCCGCCCTGCGCATGCGCCTGTTCGAGCGGGCGATCTCAGCGGCGCTCCCGCGCGAGGACGTGCTCCTTGCGCGGGTGCGCTACCGGCACCGCGGCTGGAACGACGACCGGGCCGATCCCGTACGGGACACCCTGGACGCGCTCGGTGAACTCGCCGTCCTGACAGGGCCCGTGCCCACCGTCCTTGTCGGTCACTCCATGGGGGCCAGGGCGGCGCTGCACGCCGCGGGCCACCCTCAGGTGCGCGGCGTGGTCGCCCTGGCGCCGTGGTGGCCTCCCGGCGAGCCGACAGATCAGCTGACGGACCGTCATGTCGTGGTCCTGCACGGCGCCCTTGACCGCGTCACCTCACCCGTCGAGGCCGCCGCCTGCCTGCGGCGCGCGCGGAGCTCGACGGCCCGTGCGGCGATGGCCGTGATCCGCGACGGCGACCACGCGATGCTCCGCCGCCACCGCTTCTGGCACCACACCACCGCGGCCGCCGTCGCCCACCTCATCGCGCCGACCGACCGCCCGGACCCGCTCCCAGCGGAGTGCTACGAAGCGGCGGACGCTCCGGTGCTGTAGGGCCCGTCGGCCGTGGACAGGTCCCCGTCGAACGGGCGCCGAACGGGCGCCGAACCGGCCGGCGAGCCCCTCACGCCGGAGGCGTTCATCGAGACCGTCGTGACCCAGTCGGGCTAACGGAGAGTCAAGTCACGGGAATGTAACGGGAGATGGCGGGTACGTGCGGTGCACACCGCGCTCTCACCCGGAGGGCGCCCTCCGCATACGGGAGCGACGATGGCAACCCAGGTCAGCCACACCAGCACCCCCACGGCCCCGCACGCCGAGCGACATACCGCCGGCCCCGGCAGCCCCGCGGAACTGCCGGGCCGGCACGATCTGCCGTCACTCTCCGACACCGCGCGCCTCCCCGCCGAGGAGATCCGCCGTCTCTCCAAGACCCTCTTCGCCCGCCTCGAAGCGCTCGAAGAGGGCACGGAGGCCCATGCGTACGTACGCAACAGCCTGGTCGAACTCAACCTCAACCTCGTGCGCTACGCCGCTCGCCGGATGCGACCGCAGGCGGAGTCGTGGGACGACGTGGTCCAGGTCGGCACGATCGGGCTGATCAAGGCCATCAACCGCTTCGAATTCCACCGCGGCGTCGAGTTCCCCAGCTACGCGCTGCCGACCGTGATGGGCGAGATCAAGCGCTTCTTCCGCGACACCAGCTGGTCCGTACGCGTCCCGCGCCCGCTGCAGGAACTCCACTTCGACCTGGCCAGGGCGACGACCGCGCTGGAGCAGACCCACGGCCACCCCCCGACACGTGCCGAACTCGCCGCACACCTCGGCCGCACCGAAGTCGAAGTCGCCGAAGGCCAGGCCGTCGCGCGCAGCTATCTCCCCGCCTCCCTGGACCTGTCCGTCGACGGCGCCGACTCCGACGACACCCTCGCCGACCACCTCGGCCACCACGACCCCGAACTGGCCCGCGTCGAAGCCGTCCACGTCCTCAAGCCGCTCATCGCCGCCCTCCCCGAGCGCGAACGCCGGATCCTCGCCCTCCGCTTCGTCGGCGACCGGACACAGCGCGAGATCGGCGCAGAGGTCGGCCTCTCCCAGATGCACGTCTCACGCATCCTGACCCGCACCCTGGAACGCCTGCGCGCCGAACTCGACACCAAGTGCTAGATGATTGAGTCCGATGTCTGGGCTGGTCGCGACCATGGCGAAGGGCGCCCGTTGGCCTGAGTGTGACTTCCGACCTGGACGCCCTTCTGGCGGCACTGTACGTGTTCATCGACG
>NZ_JAVIFW010000047.1 GCF_031157275.1 Streptomyces sp. LHD-70 | reverse complement strand
TCGGAGCCACCGGCAAACTCACCCGCCCCTACCGCCCCCAGACCAACGGCAAAGTCGAACGCTTCAACCGCACCCTGCTCGACGAATGGGCCTACCTACGGCCCTACACCAGCAACACCCAACGCACCGAAGCCCTGGCAGACTTCCTCCACACCTACAACCACCACCGCAGCCACACCGCACTCGACGGCCAACCACCGATCACCCGTGTGAACAACGCTTCAGGTCAATACAGCTAGGCCGTGTCCGTAAAGGCCCCTGGGCTAACGGACGACCGGCAGCTGCAGCACCCCGGTGTCCGACGGCTCGTGCGTGACCGTCACCGGCTTGACGCCCCGGTTCCCGTAGTACGCGTCGTCGCTGGCGGCGATCACGAACTGCAGGCGGTGGCCCTTCTCGTAGCGGTGCACGATGCCCGGCAGGGTCACGGTGAACTCGCGTGTCACGTCCGGGACGCGCGCGGGCGCGACGAGCCGGTGCACCAGCGTCTTGGTGCCGTCGGGCGCCACGTCGTACAACTTCGCGAAGAGCACCAGCTGGTCCGCCGCGTCCCCGGAGTTCTGCGCCCGCTCCGCCTTCGGCGAGACGACCTTGAGCGTGGCCTTCGGGGCGCCGACGACATCGGTGGCCTCGGCGAGCGGCTCGCTGGTCCAGTCGAGATAGGTGCCCTTGGTGTCGCGCGGGGCCGGGTCGCCGAGCCCGATGATCCCGGCGAGGGAGCTCTCGGAATGGCTGGTGGGCACGAGCCAGTTGCGGTACTCCCGGCTGCCGCGCGCCACCTTGGCGCGGTTGTCGACGAGCTTGCCGTCCCCGGACAGATACAGCTTCTGCGAGAGCGCCGGCAGCTTCTCTGCTGTGGCGTAGGCGTCGGCGCCCGGCTGCCAGTCGCGGTAGTACGCGAAGTCGGGCCCGGTGTCGACGTTCTTCTCCTGCTGCAGGTAGCGGTCGAACCAGGCGAGGATGCGCTTGCCGACGTACGACGTCTCCAAGTTGCCCTCGCCCAGGTTCAGTTCACCGGACGCCGGGTCCGTCATGCCGCCGCTGTGCCCCCAGGACTGCCAGACCATCTTGGCCTCGGTGCCGTTCTTCTTGAGCGCCTCGTACGTCGCCGTCGCCTCGTTGAGGTTGAACAGCGTGTCGGCCTGCCCCTGCACGAGGAGCGTCGGCGCCTTCACCCGGTCCAGATACGAGACGGGCGAGACTCCGCGCGCGTACCGCAGCATCTCGGCGGTGCGGTCGGCGGGATACCGCTTCTGGTCGAGCAGCCGCTTCGTCTCGCAGGCCCCGGCCACGAAGTGCAGGCAGCCGGAGTCGCCGATCCTGGACGGGTCGAGGCTCGGGTTCAGCAGGCCCTGCGCCTCGCCGATGAGGAAGAACCCGTTGGTCCACTGGTACTTGTAGGCACCGGGCGTGTCCGAGGAGACACCGCCCAGGGTCGGGGACTGCGCGGTGTTGTTCGGGTCGAGCGAGTACGCCAGGTCGTTCCAGGTGATCAGCGGTACGAGGGCGTCGACGCGCTGGTCCTGGGCCGCCGTGGCCATCTGGATGGCGCCGCCGTACGAGCCGCCGATCATGCCGACGCGCGGGTCTCCCGCCGCGTCCGCGCTCACGTAGTCGGCCTTCGTACCGTCGTCGGCGGCGCGCGTCCCGGCGAGGAAGTCCACCAGGTGGGAGGCGGCGCGGCCGTCGTACTCCGGTGCGTCGAGGGAGATCGGGCAGCCGGACTTGCCGAAGCCGAGCCCGGAGTAGGCGAGCGACACATAGCCACGCTCGGCGAAGGCCTTCGCGGTGGCGTCGGTGGACCCGTCGGCCTTGCTGCCGCCGAAGCCGTTGGTGGTGAGGACGGCGGGCGCCCTGTGGTCGGCGTCGACTCCGGCGGGCCGGTAGAGGTCGGCGTCCACGGTGCAGCTGCGGCCGCCCGCGTCGACGGTGAACTTCAGCGGGATGACGGTGAACTCGCCCTCGGCTCGGGCCTGTTGCGGGGCACTGTGCGCGGGCGCGGCGAGGACGAGGGGCGCGGCGACGGCGGCCGCTGCGATGCCGACGGAGAGGGCCAGGGTGCTGCGGGAACGCGAACCGGAACGGGACAACGCACGACCTCCACGCTGAGGAGCGAAAGTACCGCCGACTATGGCGAATCAGCATGAGTGGGACACACTGAACCGTATGGATCGGCGGATCGAGCGAACATCCCGATGTTCATACCGCTCGGGATGGCGTCGTGATGAGGACTACTCCAAACCCCCGCCGAACGCGCACACTTGTTCAACCGCGCCCTAATTCACACGCCGTGGGCAATACACCCGATTTAGTCAAAATCGCGTGGAACGCCTATGCCGGGGGGAGCGTTCCTGAACGATTGATCCCGTGGCACGACGCCATGGTGGACGAAGAACTGTCAGAGAAGACCGTGCGCAGCCGCATCTGCAGGGTCGACCTCGTGTGCCGCCACAGCGGCCTGTCCGACCCGCGCCACCTCACCGCCCAGCACATCAAGGCCTACATCCACGAGCGGGGCCTCCAGCCCGCCTCGGTCATCAAGTACCTCGAACACATCAGCCTGTGGGCCCGCTTCGCCGAGGTCGACGACCCCACCGAGAGCATCCGCCGACCGAAACCGCCCAAGTACCGCCCCAGGCCACTGACTCCCGAGAACTACCGGCGGGTCATGTGGCCGGGCGTCCCGGGAACGCGCCTCTCCTCCGATGTCGCCATCGCTGCGGCGCGCGTGGGCGTCCGGCTGACCTTCCACCAGTTCCGGCACACGGCGATCACCCGCTACTACCAGAAGGCCCGCGACCTGGTCGCGACGCAGGAGTTCGCCCGCCACCAGTCTCCCGAGACCACTGCGATCTATGCGCTGGCCGACCGGGGTAACCATCGCAAGATCCTCAACAGCCTCCACCAGGACGACGAAACGCCCGATGACGTGGCGAGCCAGCCGCAGACCGGGCAGGAATCCGATGCCGAACTTCTCGGCGTCCTCAAGCGGTTCGGCATGGGCCCGGACGACCTGTTCCGCCTCCTGCTAGGTCGGCGCTCCGGCGAGATCCAGGACGACTGACCCACTCCCGGGGGCCCCGGCGCCAGTCACGCCGGGGCCCTTCTTGTGCCACCCGCTGAAGCAGCCGGCCCACTGGCCGTGGACGTGTGCGGGGACACCTCGCTACCACTGCTGCCCAGCCCCGCATCCCCCGCACGCTCAACGCCCGCGCCACCCGCCTGCGCGACCGCCTCGAGGTCAGCTACGGCAGGGCATACACCGAACTCGTCCTGCGCGCCGCGTCGCTGACCACCTCGACCTCACCCGCCCCCGGCTGCGACGGGCCGGGCCGGTTCCTGGCCACGCAGGAGGCCACGAAGCTGAGCCGCGCGGGCCTGTACTACGTGGACGCCGACATGTGCGCCGTCGCCGTACGCAGGGGCATGCGCCCCAAGAAGGCACCGGTGACGCGCGAGCGGATGCTGCGCGGGCCGGGTGAGGAGCAGCTCATGGCCCGCATCAAAGCGGCAGCCGACTCGCACGGGATGTCCGACGAGTCCTGGAGGCAGCACGCCAACCCCTGGAGTGTCTGGACCCGTTTCGCCGCCATTCCGGCTTTCGAGCTTGCGGTGTGGAGCCGGGTGTGGCTGGGCTGGTGGTGCCTGGTCGGTGTCGTCGCGGTCGTGGTCTGGCTCTGGCTCAATGTGCGGCTGTTCGGTCCTGTGGGTCCCACGAGTTGGGCGGCGCGGGGCATCTACGGTGAGCAGCTCCACGTCGACGGCCAGGTTCCGGCCGGGCACAGGGCGATCCTCAACTGGCTGATCGCGACAGGCCTGTTCGGCTTCGGGTTGATCGGATGGGGGCTTGTCGACCTCGACGTCTGGCCGCTCGCGCTGGGGACGGTCATGGTGGTGCTCGCCCAGCTGTGGCGGATCGACCGCTACGGCCTGCTGTTCCAGTACCTGCGTGGCCGGACACCGGACGGCCAGTCCCCGGACACCACGTGAAGCGACTCCTCGCGCACTCCGCAGCCCCCTCCTGGATAGGGTGACGGCCTCAAGATCCTGACGGAATGTTGGCGGCCCCTTGGCGGTCCCTTGGCGTCGAACCTTCGTGAAGGGGCGGTGATGTGATGGCGCGCGCGACGCGGGTGTGGCACTCGCTGTTCACGACTCACCCGGCCCGCACCGTAGTCATGGCCTTCGCGCTCGTGACCGTCATCGGTGCCGTGCTGCTCGCCCTGCCCGTCGCCGCCGAGAGCGGGGACGCCACCGGGCTCGTCGCCTCCCTGTTCACCGCCACGTCGGCGGTGTGCGTGACCGGTCTCGCGGTCGTGGACACCGGCACGCACTGGAGCGGATTCGGCGAGGGCGTGATCCTGGCGCTCATCCAGGTCGGCGGCTTCGGCATCATGACCATGGCATCGCTGCTAGCCCTGCTGGTCTCCGGCAAGCTGCGCCTGCGCATGCAGCTGACGGCGCAGGCCGAGACGAAGAGCTTCGACATCGGAGACGTACGACGCGTACTGCTCGGCGTCGCCGGCTCCACGGTGATCGTGGAGCTCACGGTGGGCGCGCTCCTCGCGCTGCGCTTCCGGTTCGGATACGGCGAGTCCATCGGGGACGCCACCTACCTCGGGTTCTTCCACTCCGTGTCGGCCTTCAACAACGCCGGGTTCGGCCTGCACGCCGACAGCCTCACCCGCTACGCCCAGGACCCCTGGGTCACCCTGCCGATCGCCGCGGCAGTGATCCTCGGCGGCCTCGGCTTCCCCGTACTGCTGGAAGTCCTGCGGCACCGGAACCGGCGTACGAGGACGGGGCGCCGCAACTGGACCCTGCACACGAAGCTCACCCTGCTCACCACGGGCGCCCTGCTCCTGACCGGCACCCTGCTCACCTGCCTGATGGAGTGGACCAACAAGGGCACGCTCGGCACCTTCGACTGGCCCGGCAAGCTCCTCAACGGCTTCTTCCACTCCGCGATGACCCGCACCGCCGGGTTCAACAGCCTGGACATCGGCGCCCTTCAGGCGTCGACGCTCCTGGTGAGCTGCATCCTGATGTTCATCGGCGGCGGCAGCGCGGGCACGGCCGGCGGCATCAAGGTCACCACCTTCGCCGTACTGGCCGCGGCCATCGCCGCCGAGGTGCGCGGGGAACCCGATGCCTCGGTCATGGGCCGCAAGCTCGCCCCGCACGTCCTGCGCCAGGCACTCACGGTGGCGCTGCTCGGGGTGGGCCTGGTCATGGCGGCGACCCTCGCCCTGCTCAGCATCACCCGATACCCCTTCGAACAGGTCCTCTTCGAAGTCGTCTCCGCCTTCGCCACCGTGGGCCTCTCGACCGGAATCACCGCCGACCTGCCCGCCGCGGGACAACTGATCCTGACCCTGCTCATGTTCGTGGGCCGGCTCGGCCCGATCACCCTGGTCTCGGCGCTCGCCCTGCGGGAGCGCACGCGCCGCTACCACCTGCCCGAGGAGCGACCCGTCATTGGCTAACTACCTCCACAGCCTCCGGCGCCGCCGCCGCAAGCAACTCGCCGACCAGTACGCGGCCAAGGCCCCGGCGGACCAGCGCGTCGCCGTCATCGGCCTCGGACGCTTCGGCAGTTCGCTGGCCAACGAACTGACCCAGCGCGGCTGGGACGTCCTCGGCATCGACACCGACGACCGGCTCGTACAGAAGTACAGCGACAACATCGCTCACGCCGCGGTCGCCGACTGCACCGATCCCGAGGTGCTGCGCCAGCTCGGCGTCCACGAGTTCACCAGCGCGGTCGTCGGCATCGGCACCGACATCGAGGCATCGATCCTGGTCACGTCCAACCTCCTGGAGGCGGAGGTCCCCAACATCTGGGCCAAGGCGATCAGCCGCCAGCACGGCCAGATCCTCGAACGCCTCGGTGCGCACCATGTCGTCCTGCCCGAGCACGAGATGGGCGAGCGCGTCGCCCACCTGGTCACCGGCCGGATGCTGGACTTCATTGAATTCGACGACGACTTCGCCCTGGTCAAGACCGTCGCCCCCGGACTCGCCACTGGCGTCCCGCTGGGCCGCAGCCAGGTCCGCAGCAAGTACGGCGTCACCGTCGTCGGCATCAAACGCCCCGGCGAGGACTTCACGTACGCCACCGCCGAGACCGTCGTCGAGAAGGGCGACGTCATCATCGTCACCGGGAAGACCCACGCCGTGGAGGCGTTCGCCGACCTCGGCTGAAGCGCGTTTGCCTGACGGCGTCCAGAAGCTGCGTCCCCGGCGCCTCCAGCCTTCATCCGCCGGTCAGTCAGCCAGGCCACCAGCCAGGAGCACCACCCGGTCCGCACAGTGCGTCCAGCGCACCCGCCACCTGGTACCGGACCGCCATTGCGGGCCAGATCAGGACGATGCCGAAGGCCGCCGCTCCGAGCAATGCCACACCAGGCATCCTTCTTGAAGACGGTGTCGGACAGGCACTGTCCGACGTCGGCGAGGCGGCGGCCGAGGATCGAGGTGATACGGGCCGAGAGTGACGATGGCCCTGGTCAGGGTGCGACCGTCGACGGAGACGCGGAAGATGCGGACGCGGCCCCGTTTGAGGATGAAGAGGGCCTCGCTGGGCTGGGTCGGGGAGAACACCAACTCCCGGAGGTGTAGGTCTCCATCGGTGCGGCTTCTGCAATACGGGCCATCTCCTGCTCGTCGAGATCGCAGAAGATGTCGACCTCGGCCAGGCACCACGTCCTGTCGGCTCCACGGCTTCGGTCATGCGGGTGAGCTCCAACAAGCCGCCTGTGCAGGAAAGTTGCTCGGCATCTCCGATGGTGAAAGAGATCCTGCCGGCCAGCCCTGCGGCCTTTGCCGAACCTCGTGCCCGAGCTGTGTTCGCCGCCGAGTAGTCCACTCCGTCCACGTGGGCTTCAGCGTACGTACGGCACTGCTTGAGTGGTGGCTGCCGCACAGGCGCGGGAGCCTAAAGCGTGTTGCAGAAGGCTGCGAGGCGGGCATTTCCGTTGTATGGGTGGGGTGTTGAGGGCTGAGCCGAAGTGGGTGGAGACGTTCACCGGGCTGCGGATGCGGCAGTTCGAGCGGCTGTTGAAGGTGGTTCGTGAGCGAGGCGGCAACGGTCCCGGTGGAGGCCGTCCGTGGTGTCTGCCGCTGGCGGACCGGGTGTTGTTGGTGGCCGTCTACTACCGCACGAACCTCACGATGAGGCAGCTCGCGCCGCTGTTCGGCTGCTCGCCGGCGACAGTGTGCCGGGTCATCCAACGGCTGAGGCCGCTCCTCGCGATCGAGCAGGCGGCGCGGCCCGCTGACATGGTCGGGCGACTGCGAATCGTCGACGGCACCCTGGTCCCGGTCCGCGACCGCAAGGTCGGTGCTTCCTCGCGCAACTACCGGTTCTCGGCAAACGTGCAGGTCATCATCGACGCCGACACCCGGCTGGTCATCGCCGCGGCCCGCCCCGTTCCCGGGAACACCTCGGACGCCAAAGCCTGGCGTGACTCCGGCCTGGCACTGCTACCGGGCGAGGAAGAAGGCAATGCCGAGCACCGTAGAGTCCGGGCCCGCGTCGAGCACGCCTTCGCCCGAATGAAGCGCTACAAGATCCTCCGCGACTGTCGGCAGCGCGGCACCGGACTCCACCACGCCGTCCAGGCAATCGCCCACATGCACAACCTCGCCCTCGCTGCATGAGCAGAGCAGCCGACAACCCCGGCACCGACATGCCCGAACGCAACCTTCTGCAACACGCTTTAGTCGTCAAGCGCCGTGGAAGAACAGGGCGAATGTTGCCTGCTGCGACGCTGGTCCTCGTAGTGCTCCCCTGTGATGGGTAATCAGTCTGGCGACTTACCCACGATCGGCGGGGTGTCGTCCGAGATGGCTTCGCAGCCGTAGGGCTGCGGCCACAGCGCCGTCCATACGGGCTGGTTCCGCTGGTCCGCTCCCCAAGTGGCGGCGGCCGGGGCCGCCATGGCAGACGAAATCCCGGCCGGGTGAAGTCGTGGTGCAGTCCGCGGGAGAGCTGGAGGTTCTCGCGGCTCATGCCATAGCTCATTGCGCTGCCCAGCCAGTTTTCGCGTTGTGCCACCTGTGGTGGGTCACGCAGACTTTGCCCCGGCGAGCGTCGCCCTGGCGGGCTACCAGGTCACGGGCAGGGACTCCAGGCCACCGGTAAGGGTGTCGGCGCGCACGCGCAGCTCTTCGATGTCGACGGCGAGCCGCATGCGTGGGAAGCGCGGGATGAGTCGGGCGAACACGGCGTGAAGTTCCATCCGGGCCAGCGGGGCGCCGATGCAGTAGCGCGCCCCGTGGCCGAACGTCAGATGCGCCGGAGTTGTGCGAGTGGCGTCGAAATTGTCGGGGTCGGTGAAGGCGGACGGGTCGTGGTTGGCGGCGCCGGTGTCGAGCATGACAAGGTCGCCTGCCTCGATGGTGACGTCGGCGATCTCGATGTCGGTGCGGGCGTAGCGGGGAATGCCCCCGCCGCTCTTTCCGGGCATCCGCAGGATCTCCTCCACCACGCCCGGCAGCAGGGCAGGGTCCTTGCCCGCGGCCTGCCACTGTTCGGGGTGGGTGAGCAGGAGCAGTGCGCCGAGGCCGATCTGGACGACGGTCGTCTCGTGTCCCGCGAAGAGCAGGGCCATGGAGAGCATGGCGATCTCGTCGTCGGGCACGTCCTCGGTCGCGCACAGCGCGGAGATGATGTCGTCGCCGGGGTGACGGCGCTTGCGCGTGACGAGTTCCTGTCCGTAGGCGAACAGGTCGCCGAGCCCTTGTTCGGAGCGGGAGCGGTCGAGGATGTCGGCGGCGGCCTGGGTCCAGGCGCGGAACAGGGTCCGGTCCTCGTAGGGCACTCCCAACAGTTCGCAGATCACGAGAATCGGGAGGGGGAGGGCGAGGGCGGTGGCGAGGTCGGCGGGCGGGCCCTGGGACTCGAGGGCGTCCAGGAGCTGTTCGGTCAGCCGCTCCACGCCGGGCCGGAAGGCTTTCATCCGGCGTGGGGTGAAGTGCGGCTGGAGCAGCGACCGCATCCGGGTGTGGTCGCTCTTCTCGCTCTCGTAGTTGCCCTGAGGGCCGCCGAAGAGGGCCGACTCCCCGGAGCGGGCGGCACGGTCGGGGTCGGGGTGCGAGCGGCCGAGCCGGGGGTCGTCGAGGAGCCGGCGCACCTGCTGGTAGTCGGTGACGAGCCAGGCGTCGTCGCCGACCCGGGTGCGGATGCGGTGGACGGTGCCCTGCTTCTGGAGCGTGCGCAGGAGCGGCGGGACATCGAGCAGGCCGGGCTGGTCGAAGGGGAGGCGGACAGTCATGGGGTCCTCCTGCACATGGGCCATTTGTTTACTTTGACGTAAACAAACTTACTTGTACACTCGCGTGTAAACAAGAGGGAGGGCAGCCAGCCCATGACGGAGAAGACCCCTGCAGCAGCCGCGAGCACGGCGCCGGTGAAGCGTCTGCGCAAGGCGGAACGGCGGGAGCAGATCCTCGACGCCGCGACCCGCTCCTTCGCCCGTGCCGGCTTCACCGCCACCAGCCTCGACGATGTCGCAATGGAAGCTGGCATCACCCGGGTGCTGCTCTACCGGCACTTCGATTCCAAGGCCGACCTGTACCGCGCCGTCCTGGACCGCGCCTGCCTGCGACTTGCCGACACCGTCGGCGAGGACTCCTTCGACGACGACTCGATCCCCGCCCTGCTCCAGGCTGCCTCCGCCGACCCCGACGGGTTCCGACTGCTGTTCCGTCACGCCGCGCGCGAACCGGAATTCCGCGACCTCATCGACACCCTCACCCGCGCCTCGCGAGAGATCGCCCAGCAGAACCTCGCGCAGCGCATCCCGGCGGGCCCGTGGCTGGAGTGGGCGGCCCAGGTGATCCCCACCATGACCATCGAGGCCGTCATCGCCTGGCTCGACGCCGGACGACCCGACCCGGACCTGGCAGCCGCCCGCATCCGCCAGGCTGTCGACGGCGTCATCCACGCCGCACACCCCTCACCCGCAGACCCCACCGCTTCCTGATCGGCCCTGGGCTTGCAGTCGGGGCCCGTTCAGATGGCTTTGACGCAGCAGGCGGTGTCGCAGCAGCGCATGGGCTACGGCGAGGCCGCCTGGCACTCGATCACAACGCTGCGCACGGGCGGCCTGTGATTGCACATGGTCGCCTCTCACCGACGCCAACTCCGTAACCCCCTACCGGTGACGCCCAGCGCGGACAGCGGGGCTGACAGGGGGCAGCAGAAGTTCCCCACGTAGGGCCAGTTGAGACGTCAGGCTGTGTGCGTCGTAGCGAGCTCAGGCAATGCCCTACCCCGGCAGCTACTTGGCCGGGCTGTCGTGGACGAGGGCTTTGGCGAGCCAGTGGTCGGCTCTGCCGTGGCCCTCGAGGGCGGGATCTCCTCATAGGCGTGCGCCGCGTACAGGGCCCGGGCCTCGGCGAGTTGGCTGTTCGTCTCGCACACCATGCGGGTCGCTCCCAACTCCTGCGCCGCGGTCTCGGCGGCCACGAGCAAGCCCCGCCCGAGTCCTGTGCCGCGCCCGGCAGGCCGTACGAACATGCGCTTGAGCTCCGCCGTCTCCGGGACGCCAGGCAGCAGCCGTACGCCGACGCAGCCAAGGAGGACACCGTCCCCGTCGCGCGCCACGAGGAACATGCCGCTCGGCGGAGCAAGGTCGTTGTGAGGGTCCCGCGCCATCGCCCGTCGCAGTTCGGCCTCCGCGACTGGACGCCCCATCACTCGCTCCGGAACGTCGCAGTCCTCAGTAGCTGCAGCCTTAGCCCTGAGCTTGTTCCGCTTTGACGGACACTGTCGGTGTGGTGGTCAGGCTGCGAGGGCGGTCTCGTATTCGGCGGGACTGCGGTAGCCGAGGCTGCTGTGCAGTCGGTGCAGGTTGTACCAGCCCTCGATGAAATCAAAGATCGCGGTGCGGGCGAGGGCCCGGCTGGCCCATTCCCTCGTGTCGAGCAACTCGCGTTTGATGGTGGCGAAGAACGACTCGGCGAGTGCATCGTCCCAGCACTGGCCGGTCCGGCCGACCGAGAGCCGGATGCCGAACTCGGCTGCCAGGGCGGCGAATTGCTGACTGGTGTACTGGCAGCCGCGATCCGAATGGAAGACCACGGGGCGGTCGGGCCGAAGTTGTCGGCAGGCTGTTTTGAGGGCGTCGGCGACCAGGTCGGTCCGCAGGTGGTCGGCGGTTGCCCAGCCGACCACACGGCGGGAGGCGATGTCGATGACGGTGGCCAGGTAGAGCCAGCCTTCGCCGGTCGGGATGTAGGTGATGTCGCCGCACCAGCGGGTGTCAGTCGCCGCCGGGTCGGGGGTGAAGTCCCGCAGGACCAGGTCGGGCCGCAGGGCGGCTCGAGGGTCGGCAACGGTGGTCATATGTCGCCGTCTGCGGTGCCTGCCCTGCAGCCCGGCTGCCCGCATCAGCCGGGCGATACGCCACCGTCCGCAGTCGGTGCCGCCCCGTTTCAGGGCGGCGTGGATGCGCGGGACGCCGTAAGTTCCGCGCGAGTTGGCATGGGCCGTCGTGATCTGCTCGGTCAGCTCTGCGTCACGAACCGCTCGCGGGCCGGGCTGACTGCGGCGGCGGGCATAGAAGGCGGTGCGGGAGACCTTGAGCAGTTCACATGCGCGCTTGACGTTGTGGCCTGCCTGCTTCTCCGCCTCGATGAACGGATGCACCGTCACCGGGTCTCTTCGCGAAGAAAGCTGTCGCACGCTTGAGGATGTCGACGTCCTCGCGCAGCCGGCGATTCTCCCGCCGCAATGCGGCCAACTCCTCGCGTTCACTGCTGGTCAGACCGTCCTTCTCGCCCAGGTCGATCTCGGCCTGGCTGACCCACAACCGCACCGCGGTCTCGGTCAGGTCGAAGTCCTTGGCGATCTGACCGACCGAGCGGTCACCGCGCCGGCACAGCTCCACGATCTCCGCCTTGAACCCCGGCGCGAACGAACGGCGAGGGCGTGGCTTCTTCTTCCCCATGCTCTCCATGATGGACATCCTTCCGGGGCAGAACCCCTGATCTCGGATGTCCGTCAAAGCGGATCAAGCTCAGAGAGCGCACGGCGGTTGCTCGCAAGGGCGTGGTGGTCGCCGAGCTACTGGACCCCCAAGAGGCCCACTGGCTCCAGGAGAAGTCCCGCCATGTCCGCCAAGGCTTCATGGATCCGAAGCAGAAGGCAGCGTTCGAGGAGTTCCTTGCCCGGCAAGCACCCCTCGATGAGCAGTGACGCCCCGACTCATACCCTGCGGTGCCTTGTCATTGGTCCGGGCTCAGGTCCGGTCTGTGCGGTGTTGTGGGCCCGAGCGACTGGCGGGATTCACGACGTCGGGGCCGGAGCAGATGTTCATGAGAAGGCAGCACCTATGGATCGAGTTCACCAAGGTCGTCAATCAGCAGGCGTCAGCTCGGCCAGGTGCCCGCGAGGGCTGGCTGACCAGGCACTTGCGGGTTGCGGATTCCTGAGAAATTCTGCGGCGTACTTTCGATCACTGTGGGGCGGGCAATACGCAATGGCATTGGTTGATGGTGAACCGCCACGACGCCGGAGGCGATGGAGTCATGACGACGCAGTCGAGGTGATGCGGGCTGTCGGCGTAGAACCACAGGAACCGTTCCCTGGTTCAAAAGAGCCCTGGACCTGCAAGTGCACTGCATGCGGCCATGTCGGTCGGCCCCGGCTCGGCGGAATCCTCAACGGCCAAGGCGGCTGCCGCCCATGCGGCAACCGCAAGGCGGCAGCCAGGCGCCGGCTCCCCCAGGACCGAGCCGCTGCCGTCATGGTCAAGGCAGGACTGGAGCCCCTGGAGGACTATCCCGGTGCGATGACCCCATGGCGTTCCCGCTGTCTGTCATGCGGCAACGAGGTCTCGCCCACCTTCGCTCACGTCCAAGATCGCGGCCGTGGTTGTCGGTTCTGCGCCACACACGGCGTCGACCTTGCCGCCCCCGCACGCGTGTACGTCATAGCCCACGACGGCTGGAAAGCCGTGAAAATTGGTATCGGAGCCTGCAGCGGCTACAACTCCCGCCTCCTGCAGCATCGTCGGAATGGCTGGGAGGTGACTTATACACGCGATTACCCGACGGGAGCTGCTGCCCACGACGTGGAGCAGACAGTCCTCTCGCAGCTTCGCGCCAGCGGCTTGTGTCCCTTCCTCAGCCCCGAGGTCATGCCGAACGGCTTCTCCGAGACCTGTAGTTCCGAGCGAATCACCGCAGACGAGCTACGGCAGATGATCACTGACGCGACCGAGGACAGGGGTGGCACAGGCTACATCCCGGCCCAGGGGATGAGGCGCCGCTCCGCCGCCTCGCTGCTCGCCCCGGAGGCAGCAGCCGGCGAACTGCGCCAGGCCGGGTTGGAACCGCTGGAGGACTACCCCGGCTACGTGAACAAACCCTGGCGCGCCCGTTGCCTCACTTGCGGGCATGAGGGCAAGCCTCGCTTGAACAACATCCGCCGCGGCGGCGGATGCCTCCGATGTCGCAATAAAGCCGTCCGGACAGCGGAAGTTGAGGCGGGTGCCGCCAAGGCCGAGGAGGTCATGCGTGCAGCGGGATACGAGCCACTGGAACGGTACGCGGGGTCAAACAAGCCCTGGCTTTCCCGCTGCCAGGCATGCGGCAAGGAGTCCACTCCGCGGTACTGCAACGTGAATCAGGGCCGCGCGAGCTGCAAGTACTGCGCAGGGCAAGTCACCACCCCCGCCGAGCAGGCAGAGTCCGAGATTCGAGCGGCTGGGTTCCTGCCGTTGGAGCCGTATCCCGGTTATGTGAGCAGGCCGTGGAAGTGCCGCTGCGTCGAATGTGGCAACGAAGTCCTGCCACGACTCCAGACTGTCCGCAAAGGCACCGGGTGTCGTTACTGCTCAGCTCGTAGACGCGGCGAAGCCCGCCGAGGCACACGCTATCGGCGTCGGGAGGGGCTATCGGGGAATTGATTCATCGTCAGCACGGAGGTGAATCAATCCATCCAAGCGCCCGGCTTCGGACACCGACCAATGTCGCGGTGGAGGAGCGCGGGCATGCCGTGCCCTATGGGATCGCGTGAGGGAGTTCCGCTGAACACGCGCCGGGTCAGTGCTGCCGTCAGGCCCCAGCTGGGGAGAGGGTTACCAGCTCATTGGAGAACGGCAGGAAGGTCATCCCAGTTGGGCGTCATTGCATGGAGTTTACGAGCTGCGCTTCGCCTGTAGTTGCGGTACAGGTGCCGGGTGTGGATGACCCGTGTCTGGCGGGGTTCGATCCGTCGCCGTTGAAGTCGTCCCCGCGCGCGGCGAGTTCACTGCCGTCGCCGTGCGGTACGGGCAGCAGCGGGGCTGTGTCGGCGTTCTTGGCGGCGGCCGGGGCGGGGGGCGCCGGTTC
>NZ_JAVIFW010000046.1 GCF_031157275.1 Streptomyces sp. LHD-70 | reverse complement strand
GGGGCCACACGTTCCCACAGGTCATCAGGCACAAGATCAGCAGACACCCAACAGATCCTGTCGAGGCCACACCCAACTGCCAAGCCCCACAACGAACTTCATTCTGAAACGATCAGTTACTGGGAGGGTCGGTACACCGAACTCGGCGCCCTGCTCGGTGCGTTACTGCCCGAGGCCCGAGCCCGCTACGACGCTGCCGGCACCGGCGACAAGGAGGCCGCTGCCGGCGTTCTGGCCGACGTCTTCCAGACCGCGGGCATGGCGGCGAACGTCTGGGGCTCGCGGGACCTCGCTTACGCCGCGCTCACCTACGGACGCCAGATCGCCGTCCAGGCCGGTGACGACCTGCGCGACGCCCACCTCGCCACCACCGCCTGGGTGAACCTCCGAGACGGACGGACCGCCCAGAGCTATGCACTGGCCGTCGCTCAGGCGGATCGGATCGAGCCGAAGATGTCGGAGCACGACCCGGACCGGCTGTCGGTCTACGGGCAGTTGGTCACCAACGCCGCCGTGGCAGCCTCCCGGGGCGGGGCTTCCCCGGACACCGCCCACGAGTACCTGTCCCAGGCACACGCCGTTGGCGCCCGGCTCGGCACCGAGCACGCCCGCGGACAACACGCTCAGCCGTATGGCCCGCTCTACGCCGCCACACAGGCCATGAGCATCGCCGTCGCTCTCGGCGACACGGGCGGCGCACTGAAGCTCATGGACACGGTCCGCCTCGACGACACCGTGCCTCTCGCCACCCGCGCCCGCTACGGTCTGGACGTCGCCCTGACCCATGTGGAATGCCGTCGGTGGGAGCAGGCGGCCAGCACTCTCGAAGCCGTCTGTGCCATGGCGCCCGGGTGGGTGCGGCACCAGATGCTTCCCGGCGTGATCATCTCCCGCCTCGCTCATTCGGGACGAAGATCCCGTGGGTTCAAATCCCGCCACCCCGAAGTGAAGTACCAGGGCACGGGGCGTTTTGGGAGCCGTGGGGAGCCGGCCCCTGAGGCGCGGTCAGCGTGAGCCGCCGATGACGAGCGGTGATCGGCTCCGTAGAACGTTCGGCATCGTCCGCGGACGGCCCAGGCCCGGGATAACCGATCCCCGGCCTGGGCCGTCCGTTTCCGGGACCGCGCTCTTAGCCGACGTCAGGGAGCGGCTGAGGCGTTATCGGCGGGTGCCCCTGGAGGCTGCTGCCGAGGTGCGGCTGTCCGTCGGTCGACAGCAGATAGGACGTCGGGGTCAGGCTGCGTGCTCCGGTGACCGTGAGGGTGATGTCCGAACCGAGGAGCGTGGTGAGCGCGCCGCTCTCGCCGTCCTCGCCCAGCGCCGCGACGGTCAGGTCCTTCCGGCCGTCACCGTTGAGGTCGCTGAGCAGCAGCCGGGAGCCGAAACCGTCGCCGGCCTCGTTCTCGCCGGGGACGCCCTCGGTGCCCTGGTCGAATACCTGGCGGTTGGTCGTAGTGAGCCCGATGGAGCCGCCGTACATGACGGTCACGTGCCCGGCGTCGGCGACGGTGTCGGCGTCGGTGTCCTCGTTGGGGTCACCGACGGCGAGGTCGTCGTGGCCGTCGCCATTGATGTCACCCGCGGCGAGTCCGGCGCCGTACTGGTCGTACAGGTCGCCGTCGCCCGGTGTGTCGAAGTCGTCCTGGGTGAGGGTGTACCTCTCGACGTCGTCCACCGTCCAGGTGGGGTCGGTCTGGGAGACGGGGCGGCCCGGGACGTAGGTGATCTCGCCACCGTGCTCGCCCTCACGGCCGAGGACGATGTCCCCGTAGCCGTCGTTGTCGAAGTCCCCGAAGACCGAGGAGTAGCCACCGCGGTAGCCGACCTGCATGGGCGACGGGTTGAGGCCCAGCGTGCTTGCGTCACCCCCGCTTCGATAGAGCTGGGAGTGGTTGAACAGCAGGTCGTCCGCGCCGTCGCCGGTGACGTCACCGGACGTGAGGGCGACGACCTCGCCTCCCCAGGCATTCAGGTTGCCCAGCGGGTAAGTACCGCTGTCGGCACCGTCGTTGGCGATGCCGCCTGCGTACAGCCAGGCTTGGGCCGAGGTGTTGCCGGCGGCCAGGTCGTCCTTGCCGTCGCCGTTGAAGTCACCCGCGGCGAGGGTCCGCCCGTGGGCGTCCTGATCGGCGCTCGTGGGATCGGCGAGTCTGGCGCTGCCCCGCAGGCCGTCCGGGGAGCCCCACAGGATCTGGACGATGCCGGCGTCCTGATCGTCACCGACGTCCTCGCCCGGGGCACCGGTGGCGAGATCAGCGAAGCCGTCATTGTTGAAGTCGGCGATGGCCACGGAGAATCCGAAGTGGTCACCGGCCGACGCCTGCCCACCGACGCCTTTGGAGTTCTGGGTGAACGTGACCCGCTCGGCCTGATCGGCGCCCGCGCCCGCCGCGGAGCCGTACGCGACGGTGACGGCCCCGGCGCCCGCCAGGCCGTCGACCGTGGCGTCGGGGGCGGAGGCGGCGAGGTCGACGTAGCCGTCGCCGTTGAAGTCCCCGTCGCGGCCGGACACCGCGGCACGATCGCCGGTCGCCGCGAAGGCGCTGCCCGCGAGAGCGGGGACCAGCAGGCCGCCCGTCAGGGCAGCGAGAGCGATGGCAGTTGCCATGCGGGTGTTACGTCTCGACGAGGGCTGTCTTCCCTCTTCAAATGTCACGCGATATCTCCCGATGTGAAAACGCGACGACCCCCGGTCGGGGATCCGTGAACCTGGCGTGGGGGGAGAACGAACGTCAATCGTGGGGGGAGAGAACGAACGTCACTACAGACGGCCGTCCGGCCGCTGCCGATCATGACTGAGTCGGCGCGCAACAATAACCGGTCTCGCCGACACTCATGCCCCAGACGTCACGCGCGTTCATCAGGGAACTGTCGGTTGGCCACGTCGAGTTCAGACGTCGGCACCTGGAGACAGGTCGGATCGCGGCGATGCACGAAGAGCCGATGTCAGTGGGCCCACGTAGCTTTCGGTTGACCGTCCGGCCGGGCGGCGAGGAGGGGTGGGACATGGAGTGGGTCGGGGACGCGCGGCTGGCAGCCGGGCCTGAAGCCGCCTGGTACTTGGAGACGGCGTTCACGCCCGGTGCTCACCTGGGGACGGTGTACGACGACCCGACAACACCCGTCGTCGTGACGAGCATCGAGGAGGTGACGAGCTTCCGTGTACCCAGCGGCCGCCTTGTGGTCGATGCGCCGTGGGACGACGACGACACCTGGCGCTATGAGCGTGGGTTGCCGACGAGACCACCGCGGGAGCTGGCGGCGCGCATTCCCTCGGGCGTCTACCGAGTGGAGCTCGCGTGGACGGCAGGACCGTACGAGTTCTTCGGTGAACGCTTCGATGGCGTCGAGTGCGCGGCGACCCGGTTGCGCATCAGTGATGCCCCGGTGGTCGGGTGGGAGATGGGCCTGGGTGTCGGCGAGGACATCGAGCAGCTACCGCCGGGCGAGCATCCCCGGTTCGGCGCGGACCATAATGTCGGCTGCTTCGCCGACGCCGGCGCGTGGACGACGTTGTCCGCACCATTTCGCACATGCGTGGATGGCCGCTGGCAGCCGCGTGACAGCGGACAGCTTCCGGACGGGTGCGAGCGGATCAGCGACGAGTCACAGCAAGCCGATCTGGTGACGTTCACGGCGCAGTCAGGCGGCGTCGTCTGGCTGGGGCGAACCGAGACCGGCGACGTGGCCGCGATCGTCGTCACCAGCGGCATGGCCGGCGCCAAAGCATGATGCCGCTGCCTTGAAGCAGACCGGGTCCTACCCCCGTGACCACCGACCCGCGGGCGACCCAGCGCTTGCTGCAGCAACGACTCTTTCTGCCCACCACCACCAGAGTCTCTGACACAGGCCAGTGAGGGCCGATCGGCTCCTAGTGAGCGGCATTCTCACCGCCGCGGGCCACAACGTGGCGGCCGGCGCGGGCAGTTGAGGGCTCGCCGACCCCTCTTCAGCGAGCGCGGCGTTGCCCGCGCATTGAGCGCCCTCCCCCGGGCCGTCTCCGGGTCGTGGAAGGGCGCTCAATGATGAGCAAGTCGACAACTGCTGTGAGCTCGCCGCAGATCACGACGTCGATCGATTACGTGACCGCGACGGGGCGCGCCCGGGCTGGTGCCGGGCCCGCGTCGGGGTCAGGCCTTGCTGAGTGTGACCTCGGTGCTTTGGTAGCCGGTGTCCACGGACGCCGGGTAGTCGCGGTCGTTCGCCCTCCCTATGCCGCTCAGGGTGGCGGTGCCGGGCCGGAAGGTGGAGTCGGGTTCGGCGCCGGTGAAGGAGACGGACCACGGGACCGGTGCACCGGGGGTGCAGGTGACGGTCTTGTTCTCGTAGTAGCCGACGGGCGTGCCCTGCTTCTGCGTCTGGACAACGCGGCCGTTGAGGGTGATGGACGCAGGCTTGTTGCAGGTCACCTTGCCGCCGACCGTGATCTGACCGGTGCGGGTGTCGATTGTGCCCGCCTCGTCGAGGTCCAGGCCGACGACGAGCTCAGCGGGCGGCTCGGGCATGCGGGCGTGGACCTCACCGCGCACGGGCAGCGTGGAGCCGTTGCAGTACTGCTCGAAGGTGGCGTCGACTTCGCGTACGTAGCCCTGGGGGCCGT
Organism: Streptomyces sp. LHD-70; assembly: GCF_031157275.1. Lineage (GTDB taxonomy): Bacteria > Actinomycetota > Actinomycetes > Streptomycetales > Streptomycetaceae > Streptomyces. The sequence continues at coordinate 11,261 of NZ_JAVIFW010000046.1, read as the reverse complement.
AGGCGATGTGGGTGATGGTGAAGGAGCCGGTGCTGGTGCTGCACCACCGGTCGGTCTCTCCGAACTCCAGCTTGGGGTCGTCCGGTTGGGCATCGGGCCAGCGCGAGGCGCCGGTGTAGGTGGTGCCCGCGATCAGCTTCTGGCCGTAGGGAGCCTCCATGTGGAGGGACCAGCGCTTGCCTTCGGGCGTGACGACCGTGACGCCGACGGCGCTCTCGCTGGTGGGCCCCGACACGTCGAACATCTCGACCGCCCCGGCCGCGTACGCGTGGGACTGGCCGCCGGACACGTACTCGCCCTGCTCACCGCTGAAGCTGAGCGTTCCCGACACCGCCTCGTGCGCCTGTGCCGCGCCCGTGAACGGGGCCGCCGTCACCGCCAGAGCCAGTGCCGTGGAGAGGACGGCTCCGGCCCGGGCCAGGCGTCCCAGCACGCTGCTTCTCATCAAGCTTCTCCTCTGAGGGGAGTGATTCCGGTCCGTGGACCCGGACTGGGTCACACGCGCGTCACCGAACTCCAGCCGGCGTTCAACTGGACGGGGGGCGGCCTGACTTCTCCTCAGCGACGCCCCGGGAAACTAACAGCCGCCACTGACAACGCCGCACCCTCCTCGACAGGGGAGCACCTGGGCCTCCGCCTCCGCCTGCGCCCAGGCCACCCGACGGGGGCCTCGGGCGGCGCACCGCAGCGCACCGGATCGGCAACAGAGCGGGCGGTCAACAGCAGTTGGGGCCGGTCCGGGCTACGGCGCTCACGCTCCGTGCCGGGTGTCGATCTCGGTGATGAGGGCCTCGATACGGGTCTTGATCTCGTCGCGGATCGGGCGGACGGAGTCGACGCCCTTGCCCGCGGGGTCTTCGAGGGCCCAGTCGAGGTACTTCTTGCCGGGGAAGATCGGGCAGGCGTCGCCGCAGCCCATGGTGATGACGTAGTCGGACGCCTGGACGGCCTCGGTGGTGAGGACCTTGGGCTGGGCGTCGGCGATGTCGACGCCGAGTTCCTTCATGGCCTCGACGGCGGACGGGTTGACCTGGTCGCCCGGGATCGAGCCGGCGGAGCGCACCTCGATGCGGTCGCCCGCGAGGTGGCTGAGGAAGCCGGCGGCCATCTGGGAGCGTCCGGCGTTGTGGACGCAGACGAACAGGACCGAGGCGAGCGGAGCGGCGGGCATGCGTTCTTCCTTCATGCGGGGTTCAACGGACGTAGGCGGCGGCGGAGACGTGACCCGGCCGAGTACGTGTCCGGCGGCCAGTCGTCCGGCGGCCAGGAGGGGCCCTACGCATCAGGCCGCGTTGGCATCAGCCGTGAATGATGTGACAGTATCAGCCCATGATGACGTCAGTCGATGCTGACCTGATCCGAGTCCTCGCCGACCCGCTCAGGCTGCAGATCGTGACCCTGCTCGCGCGCGAGACGCTGTGCACCACCCACCTCGTGGAGGAGACCGGCGCCCGGCAGACCAACCTCTCCAACCATCTGAGAGTGCTGCGTGAGGCCGGGGTCGTGGAGACCGAGCCGTGCGGGCGCTTCACCTACTACCGGCTCCGCCCGGACGTCATCGCCTCGCTCGCCGGCCAGTTCGCCGAGCTGGCCGAGACCGCCCGTACCGCCGCCGACAACAAGAGGGCCTGCCCGTGACCCGCACCGAAGCATCCGCCCCCACGACGGCCGAGGAGTCCTCGGTCGTCGCGAAGCTGTCGACGCTCGACCGCTTCCTCGCCGTGTGGATCCTGCTCGCCATGGCCGTCGGCCTCGGTCTCGGCCGTCTGATCCCCGGTATGGGCGACGCGCTGGCCAAGGTGGAGATCGGCGGCATCTCCCTGCCGATCGCGCTCGGCCTGCTCGTGATGATGTACCCGGTGCTCGCGAAGGTCCGCTACGACCGGCTCGACGCCGTGACCGGCGACCGCAAGCTCATGGTCTCGTCGCTGGTGATCAACTGGATCCTGGGCCCGGCCGTGATGTTCGCGCTCGCCTGGATCTTCCTGCCGGACCTGCCCGAGTACCGCACGGGCCTGATCATCGTCGGCCTCGCCCGCTGCATCGCCATGGTGATCATCTGGAACGACCTGGCCTGCGGCGACCGCGAGGCCGCCGCCGTCCTCGTCGCCCTCAACTCGGTCTTCCAGGTCATCGCGTTCGGCCTGCTCGGCTGGTTCTACCTCGACCTGCTGCCCGGCTGGCTGGGCCTCGGCAACGGCGAGCAGCTCGACATCTCGATGTGGCAGATCGCGCTCAACGTCGTCATCTTCCTCGGGATCCCGCTCGCCGCCGGGTTCCTGACCCGCCGCATCGGCGAGAAGAGGATGGGCCGCGAGTCCTACGAGTCCAACTTCCTGCCGAAGATCGGCCCTTGGGCCCTGTACGGCCTGCTGTTCACGATCGTCATCCTCTTCGCCCTGCAAGGGAAGACGATCACCTCGCAACCGGTCGACGTCATCCGCATCGCCCTGCCGCTCCTTGTGTACTTCGCGGTCATGTTCTTCGGCACGTTCCTGCTTGGCAAGGTCATCGGCCTCTCGTACGAGCGCACCACGACGCTCGCGTTCACCGCGGCGGGCAACAACTTCGAGCTGGCCATCGCCGTCGCCATCGCCACCTTCGGCGTCACGTCCGGCCAGGCCCTGTCCGGCGTCGTCGGGCCTCTCATCGAGGTGCCGGTCCTGGTCGCCCTCGTTTACGTGGCGCTGGCCTGGCGGAAGAATTTCGCCGCCCGATGACGTAGCGCACCCCGATGTGGTGGTAACCGGCGGCGGCCAGGCAGGGCTCGCCGCCGGTTGCCGTCTGCGCCGCCACCCCCGTACGAACGCCGCTACGAACTTCCCCTCGTACGTTCGGCGTTGGTGCGCGGCGTGCGTCGTGACAAGTCGTGGTGCGTGCGTGGCGGCAACTCCGGCGCTCAGATCGCCGCCGATCTCGCGTGCGACACCGAACTGACCTGCCCACGCTCGCGTCGCCTCTGCTACGGCACGACCGCGGCGCCGATCGCTTTCATACGGCGGAACGCAGGGTCAGCAGCCTGCCCATGGCCGCGAGGACGGACGGCTCGACCCGGTAGTACACCCAGGTGCCTCGCCGCTCGGAGGTCAGCAGGCCGGCTTCCTTGAGCTTCTTCAGGTGGTGGGAGACGGTCGGCTGCGAGACGCCCACGTCGGAGATGTCGCAGACGCAGGCCTCCCCGCCCTCGTGCGAGGCGACGAGCGAGAACAGGCGCAGCCGCACCGGGTCGCCGAGCGCCTTGAACATGCGGGCCGCGGTATCCGCCTCCTCGGCGGAGAACGGCCGCTCGGTCAGCGGCGGGCAGCACGGTGCGGCGTCCTGGCCGACCGGCTCGAGCAGCGGCAACGCCTTCGCATTCGACATACGTCTATGTTGACACACGTCGATTCGATGCATGTCTATGTTGACGTTCGTCGAAGCAGGTGCCATGCTGGCGGCACAACCCATCGATAGTTATCGAAACAAGCACCTTAAAACAGCCGCAGCAACCAGCTAGGAGTCGCCGTGAACGCGCCCGCCACCGCCGAGCTGCCTGTCGTAGTCATCGGGGCCGGTCCCATCGGACTGGCCGCCGCCGCCCACCTCGTCGAGCACGGCGTCGAGCCGCTCGTCCTCGAAGCCGGGTCCCGCGCCGGTGCGGCCGTGCGCGAGTGGGCTCACGTGCGGCTCTTCTCCACCTGGGGCGAGGTCGTCGACCCGGCCGCCGAGAAGCTCCTCGCGCCCACCGGCTGGATCCGCCCTGACGCCGCGGCCTACCCCTCGGGCGGGGACTGGGCCGAGCAGTACCTGCAGCCGCTCGCCGACGCCCTCGGCGAGAAGGTGCACACCGGCGCCACCGTCACCGGAGTCTCCCGCTCCGGCCGGGACCGGATCGTCGACGCCGACCGCGAGGCGCAGCCCTTCGTCGTCCACGTCGCCCACGCCGACGGCCGCGAGGAGCGGTTCTTCGCCCGCGCCGTCATCGACGCATCCGGCACCTGGGCCACCCCCTCCCCGGCGGGCGGCAGCGGTCTGCCCGCCCTCGGCGAGAGTGCGGCGGCCGACCGGATCAGCTACCGCGTCCCCGACCTCAACGACCCTGCCGTACGGGCCCGTTACGCGGGCAAGCGCACCGCCGTCATCGGGTCCGGCGCCTCCGCCTTCACCGCCCTCGCCTACCTCGCAGCCCTGGCCGAGTCCGACGACGGTGCGGGCACCAAGGGCCTGTGGATCCTTCGGCGCGGCATCAGCGGCTCCACGTTCGGCGGCGGCGAGAGCGACCAGCTGCCCGCTCGCGGCGCCCTGGGCCTGGCCGCGAAGGCCGCGGTCGACGACGGTCACGCCGAGGCGGTCACCGGCTTCCGCACCGGGGCCGTCGAGCGGGACGGTGACGGCCGTCCGGTTCTGGTCGCCGAGGACGGCCGGCGCCTCGAACCGGTCGACGAGGTCATCGTGCTGACCGGCTACCGCCCCGACCTCACCTTCCTGTCCGAGATCCGCCTGAACCTCGACGAGCGCCTCCAGGCCCCGGTCGAACTCGCCCCGCTGATCGACCCCAACCAGCACTCCTGCGGCACCGTGTACCCCCACGGCCACCGCGAGCTGTCCCACCCCGAACAGGGCGTCTACCTGGTCGGCATGAAGTCCTACGGCCGGGCCCCCACCTTCCTCGCCATGACCGGGTACGAGCAGGTCCGCTCGGTCGTCGCCGCCGTCTCCGGCGACACCGACTCCGCCGACCGCGTCGAACTCACCCTCCCGGAGACCGGGGTGTGCGGCGGCGCGGGCCTCTTCGACACCCCCGGCGCCGATCAGGAGCAGGCGGGCGGCTGCTGCACCCCGGACCCGGCCCCCGACCTGATCCAGCTCGGCGCCCCCGGCACCGCCCAGGCCGCCTCCGCCTCCGTCTCCGTCTCCGGAGGCTGCTGACGCGAACGCCGACCCGAACGCCGACCGAACGCCGACCCGAACCACCCGCGCGCCATCGACCACCACCACGACCACGACCACGACCACGACAGGAGGAACACCATGTCCCGCGTCCAACTGGCTCTGCGCGTGCCCGACCTCGAAGCCTCGATCGCCTTCTACGGCAAGCTGTTCAACGCCGAACCGGCCAAACTCCGCGACGGGTACGCCAACTTCGCCCTCACCGAACCCCCGCTCAAGCTCGTCCTCATCCAGGGCGAGCCCGGGCAGGACACACACATGGACCACCTCGGCGTCGAAGTCACGTCCACCGAAGCCGTTCACACGGCCACCACCCGCCTCGCCGACCGAGGGCTCGACACCACGGTGGAGAACGACACCACCTGCTGCTACGCCCTCCAGGACAAGGTCTGGGTCCACGGCCCCGGCAAGGAACCCTGGGAGGTCTACGTCGTCAAGGCCGACGCCGACACCCTCACCAAGCAACCTCGGAGCGCCTGTTGCGCCGAGGAGCCCGCAGCGCCGGAGGCCAGCGGCTGTTGCTGAGGAGCCACACGAGGGTGTCTCGTAGGCGGTGCTCCGGCCTGCGTCAGGCGGGGTGGCCGACCAGCAGACCGGCGGGTTTGCTGAGGCGTTGACGTTCAGGTCTCGGTCGCGGCGGCAGCCGGGTCGACGCGCTGATCGCCGTCGCAGCAGGCGCCGTTGACGATCTCGACGGCTGGAGGGCGTCCAGGCACAGGTTGCCCCGCCCCCGTACTCCACTCACCTGCTGGTCCCGCGCGCCACCGCCGCCGCGTCCCGTCTGAACGCCCACTCCATCTTCGGTTCCATGGCCCAGCGGAACATGCGCTGGACCGGTGGGGTGCACAGGGCTGTGATGAGGGTGCCTGCGAAGAGGGTGAGGGCGATCGCGCCGAGGGGGGTGTGGACCCAGTCCACCTCGTACCAGTCCCAGAAGCGGGAGCCCTTGGCGAGGAAGCCGTGCAGGAGGTAGCCGTACAGCGTGCCCGCGCCGAGCGCCGTGACCCACAGGTGGCGGCCCGGGACCCAGGCGAAGAAGCAGGCGACCAGGATCAGCGAGCAGGCGAACATGCCGAGGGTCATCGGGAGTCCGACCCAGCCGGGGACGCCGAGTTCCTGGGCGCTGTCGCGGCGGTAGAACCAGGCGGCGTTCATGCGGGGGGCCGCCCAGTACGCGAAGACGAGTGCCGAGGCCATGACCGGCAGGGCCAGGATGCGGGCCTCGCGGCGGCGGACCAGGCGGAAGTGCTCGGGCTTCAGGCACAGGCCGAGGACGAAGAACGGCAGGAACTGCAGGACGCGTTGGAGGTCCAGGTCGTCGCCGATGTCCGGCGAGACCGACGCCAGTACCGCGATCGCCAGAGCCAACGGCAGCGGCCAGCGGACGAGTTTCCACAGGGGTGTGGTCAGGCGCCAGATGAACAGGGCCGCGAGGAACCACACCAGGTACCAGGGGTCGAGCAGGCTGATCGGGTGGGTCGGGTCGTCGTTGGCCCAGCGCTTGAAGAGCGAGTACGCGACCTCGAAGAGGACGTACGGAACGGCGATCCCGGTGACCAGGCGCTTCAGGCGGTTCGGGCTCGCGTCGAAGCTGCGTGAGAAGTAGCCGGAGATGATGATGAACGCCGGCATGTGGAAGGTGTAGACGGCGATGTAGAGCGCGGCGGCGGCACGGCTGTCGGCGCGCAGCGGCTCCCAGGCATGGCCCATCGCGACCAGGACGATCGCGAGGTACTTCGCGTTGTCGAAAAACGCGTCCCGCTGCTTGCCGGGCTTCCGTGCCGGAGCGTGGTCGGCCGCTGTGGCCGCGGCTCTTCGGGGCGTCTCGCTCGCCGGTGTCGTACGGGCCGGTGTCGTACGGGCCGGAGGCAGGGGCGCTCCGGCACGGTCGAATGTGCGCGGCATCCCACTCATGGGTCTCCCGGAGGCAACCCGGAGCGGTGAACCTGCGTCTTGATGGAATTGGGGGTGGGATTCGGCGCGAGACATCCCCGGCACCTTAGCCAGCGGCGCCAACTGCCGTACATCCTGGGCGCGTGTGGGTTTCGACACGCATGTAGAAGTGATGTGGAACCACCCCCCGGGCTCGGCCCGGGGGCTTGCAGGTGCAGGGGCTCAGGCGATGGCGGGGGTCGGGCCGACCAGTTCGGACAGCACGTCCTCCATGGTCACGAATCCGAGGATGGTGCCGCTCGCGCTGGTGACCGCCGCGAGGTGGCTGCCGGCCGCCCGGAGCGCGGTGAGGGTGTCGTCAAGGGGGGTGTCGATGCGTACCCGCGTGACGGGGTGCAGGGACGTGCGCGGGAAGGGCTGGTCGCGGTCGGTCATGCCGAGGGTGTCCTTGATGTGCAGGTAGCCGAGCAAGGCGCCCTTGGGGCCGGTGACCGGGAAGCGGGAGAAACCGGCCTGCGCCGCCACCTGTTCGAGGCGGGCCGGGGTGATGGTGTGGTCGACGGTGCGCATGCCGCCCGCCGGGACGAGGATCTCGCCGACCGGGCGCGTGCCCAGCTCCAACGCGTCCCGGAGGCGTTCGCCGTCCTCTGGTGCGAGCAGCCCGGCCGCCCTGGAGTCCTCGACCAGGCGGGCGAGTTGGTCGTCGGTGAAGACCGCCTCGACCTCGTCCCTCGGCTCGACCTTGAGCAGCTTCAGGAGGGTGTTGGCGAGGGCGTTGATGCCGAAGATCAGCGGCTTGAGCGCGCGGGTGAGGGCGACCAGGGGCGGGCCGAGGAGCAGCGCGGTGGGCACCGGGGCGGCGAGGGCGATGTTCTTCGGGACCATCTCGCCGATCAGCATGTGCAGATACGTGGCCAGGGTCAGGGCGATGACGAACGCGATCGGGTGCACCAGGCCGTGCGGCACGTGCGCGGCCTCGAAGCCGGGTTCCAGGAGGTGCGCGATGGCCGGTTCCGCGACGGCGCCGAGCACCAACGAGGACGCCGTGATGCCGAGTTGGGCGGTCGCCATCATCTGGGAGATGTGCTCGACGCCCCACAGGGTGATGCGCGCCCGGCGGTTGCCCTCCTTCGCTCGCGGCTCGATCTGGCTGCGGCGCACGGAGATCAGCGCGAACTCGGCGCCGACGAAGAACGCGTTGGTCAGCAGCGTCAGGGCGCCGATGAAGAGCTGCAGCGTGGTCATCGGACGGCTTCCTTCACGTGCGAATCGGGCTGCGGGACCCGCGCGCGGGTCGCGGCGGGCGCGGTGAGGTGGACCCGCTCGGCGCGGTGGTGGTCCACGTCGAGCACGTCAAGGCGCCAGCCCTCGACCAGGACGCGGTCGCCCTCGGCCGGTATCCGGGCGAGCCGCGTCGCGATCAGTCCGGCCACGGTCTCGTACGGGCCCTCGGGGACGGTCAGTCCGATGGCGGCGAGTTGGTCGGTGCGGACGCTGCCGTCCGCCTCCCAGGTGGGCCGGCCGTCCTGCGCGGGCGGGGCGGGCAGCAGGTCGGGGACCTCGACGGGGTCGTGCTCGTCGCGGACCTCGCCGACGACCTCCTCCACGATGTCCTCCACCGTGGCCACACCCGCCGTGCCGCCGTACTCGTCGATGACGATCGCCATGGTGCGCCTCTCGCGGAGCCGCCCCAGGAGGCGGTCCGCGGTGAGGCTGTCGGGGACCCGCAGCGGCTCACTGGCCAGGACGGTGACCTGGGTGACGGCCCGCTTCTCGGGGTCAAGGGCGAGGACGTCGCGTATGTGGACCGTCCCGATCACGTCGTCGAGGCTGTCGCGGTAGACGGGAAAGCGGGAAAGCCCGGTGGCGTGGCTGAGGTTGGCGGCGTCGGCCGCGGTGGCGTGCGCCTCCAGGGCGCAGACGTCGACGCGCGGCGTCATCACGTTCTCCGCGGTCAGCTCGGCGAGGTGCAGGGTGCGTACGAAGAGTTCCGCCGAGTCCTGCTCGATGGCGCCCTCGGCGGCCGAGTGCCGGGCCAGTGCCACGAGCTCCTCGGGGCTGCGGGCGGAGGCCAGCTCCTCGGCGGGCTCCAGGCCGAAGCGGCGTACGAAACGGTTCGCCGTGTTGTTGAGGTGCCGGATGAACGGCGCGAACGCGGCCGTGAAGCCGCGCTGCGGGGCCGCCACCACCTTCGCGACGGCCAGCGGCCGTGCGATGGCCCAGTTCTTCGGCACCAGCTCGCCGATCACCATCAGCAGGACCGTGGAGACGACCACGCCCAGGACGGTCGCCACCGACGGAGCGGCCGGGCCGAGGCCGACGGCCTCAAGCGGCCCGCGCAGCAGCGCGGCGAGCGACGGCTCGGCCAGCATGCCGATCACCAGGGACGTCACGGTGATGCCGAGCTGGGCACCGGACAGCTGGAAGGTAAGGCGACGGGCCGCCTTCAGGGCGCCGTCGGCTCCGCGCTCCCCCGCCTCGACGGCCCGCTGCAGCTCGCCGCGCTCGACGGTGGTCAGGGAGAACTCGGCCGCGACGAACACCGCGCACGCGAGCGTGAGGAGCAGGGCGAGCAGGAGGAGCAGGAACTCGGTCACCGTGCCACCCCCCGTCCCTCACGCATGCGGTGCGGGCAGGTCGTGGCACGGCTGGTACTGGGAGGCTCACCCATTGCGGGACCGTGGCTCCTTCTCGTACGCGGAACGGTGACGCGGTGGCGTGATGACGCGGTCGCGTGTTTCTACACCCACTGTAAAGGAACCGCAAAGAGCGGCTCCAGCCCTTGGCGGCGCCGACGCGTCGGGGCGCCGCTCCCGTTACAGCGGCGTCGCCGCGTGCAGCACGAAGAACAGCGTGACCGCCGAGTTCGCCGAGGACATCGCCGACAGCGCCGTACCGACCGCCGCCGTCCAGGTCGCGAGGCCCACCGCGGTCCAGACCGGCGGCCAGATCCGCTGGACGGGCGCGGGCCCGAGCAGCGCCGCGACTCTGCGCGGGACCGGCCCGGGCGAGGCGAAGGCGACCAGCGTCGGACCCGGCGTCCCCTGCGAGACCAGGGCCGCCTTGCCGATGGCGCGGGCCACGACCTTGCGGCTGCCCACCGCGCGGGCGGCCTCCTCGTCGGCCCAGCGCTCCGCCGCGTAGCAGACCGCCGTACGCAGCGGGCGCAGGAACGGATTGGTGCGGGCGGCCAGCTGCACGGCCAGCAGGTGCCGGTGATGACGTCCCTCGACATGCACCCGCTCGTGGGCGAACAGGGCCCGGCGCTCGGCGGAGTTCAGGCACGCCAGCATGCCCGTCGTCACGATGATCCGGCCGCCTCGCGAGGCCGCGCCCGGCAGCGCGTACGCGTACGGGGCTTCGTCCGGCAGGACCGCCACCGGCGAGTCCGGAAGACCGGACAGGGCGGCCCACGCCCTGCGGCGCACCCGCCGGTGGCGCCACAGCGTCCTGCCGCAGGCGGCGGCGACGAGCAGGAGGACGGGGATCGAGGCCCTGCCCGCGATCTCGTCGTACGGCACCGCCGCACGCACCTCAGGGTCCGACCAGCCGTCCGGCAGCGGATTGCCGGGCAGCTGCGCGGTACCGACGACGACCAGCAGCCCCAGACACAGCGTGCTGCACACGGCCATCAGCCCGGCCACCCACGCGAGCAGGCGGGTGGCGGTACGCGGATGCAGGTGCTGCTCGGCGAGTCGCGCGATGGGCCAGGCGGTCAGGGGCAGCACGAGCGGCAGGAATACGAAGATCCCCACGAGGCGTCAGTCCTCCGGTTCGTCGTCGGCCGCACTCAACAGGTCCCGCAGCAGCTGCTCGTCACTCGCGGGCAGAACCGTGAGGAAGCTGGCCAGGACCGCTTCCCGGTTCTTCTCCCCGTCGAGGACCTTGCGCATCCGCAGGGCCGCGAGCCCCGCCTCGTCGGCGGCGGGGGTCCAGACGAACGCGCGCCCCTCACGCCTGCGGGACACGGCCTCCTTGGCGAGGAGGCGGGTCAGGATGGTCATCACGGTGGTGTACGCGAGGTCGGCGCCGAGCCGCTCCTGCACCCAGCCGGCGGTCACCGGGCCCGGGGCCTGCCGCAGGGCCGACAGCACCTGTGCCTCCAGCTCCCCCTGCCCCCGCCGGGATCTCGGCTGCTCGCCCCGGCCGCCCCGATCACGGTGTGCCATACCTGCCTCCCTCCGGCCGTGCCGCCCCCGCGGCTCCACGCGGGCGGCGGCTCATCGTAAAGGCCCTGACACCAACCTACCCCCCTCTTCTACACTCCTGTAGATTCTAGATCCCGGGCCCTGGGACGGGGCCGGGAGTCATCACACAACTAGGAGGAGAGCAGTGGGAGTTTCCCTCGCCAAGGGCGGCAACGTATCCCTCAGCAAGGAAGCCCCGGGGCTGACCGCCGTCCTGGTCGGCCTGGGCTGGGACGTACGCACCACCACCGG
>NZ_JAVIFW010000045.1 GCF_031157275.1 Streptomyces sp. LHD-70 | reverse complement strand
AACGCCTCCTCGCCCTCGCCACCGCCATCTGGCACAACTGGACCACCGGAGCCGCAATCAAACGATCCCTGATCGCCTACGACCACTGAGAACTTCGGACTCACACATCTAGCGGGCGGGTCGGACAGCGCGGATCTTCCGGTGCCCGGGCAGGGCGTACGCGCCCGGCCGCAGCTTCCTCAGGCCGTCAGCCAGCGGTGCAGGGCCTCGTGGACGGTGTGGGGGAGGGCGCTGAGCTGGTCGATGGCCTCGCGGTCGCCGGGCAGCGGGGCGATCCCGGCCGCCGTCAGGGCCGCGTTGAGTTCGAGGCGGCGCAGGTCGCGCGGGTCGAGCACCGACGCGACGGCGGGCACGGCAGGCATGGCGGGCACGGTGGGTGCGGCGGACGGCTCGGGGAAGACGTCCACACGCTGGGCCGGGTTCGGCGGCGGGAGGAGGAAGTCGTCCTGCGGCCAGGTGCGGAACGTCGAGTCGGCTACGTGAGGGTCAGTCATCGTGTGCACAACGCTCTCCTTCGCTACGGGGCGCCGTCGTCGACGGCACCGCATGAGAGGCGCGGACGGCCCGCGGCGGTTGCAGGATCGGCCAGGGATCACACGGTGGAAGCAATCGGGCGTTAATCGCACTCGGCGCCGTCGGCTCAACTCGTAGGCGTCTCAGGGACAGTGGACGGCGAGACTTCCCCTCCGCCGTCCACGAGTGCCGCCTCTACGGGACATGCGCAGGCCCCGCCCGCCTCGCCCGCGTCGGCGAGGTGGGCGAGCGCTGTGCGCATCCTGGTGAGGTCGGCGATGCGCACGTCCAGATCGTGGAGCTTCGCGTCGACGACCGTGCGCAGCCGCGCGGACGGCACCGCACCGTCTTGAGCGAGCGCCAGGAAGGCCGCGACGTCGCCCATCCCGAAGCCCAACTCCTGTGCCCGCTGCACGAATCGGACCCGGCGCACATCCGCCTCGGTGTACCGCCGGTACCCGGAGTGCGGGTCGCGCACGGGGGCAAGGAAGCCGCGGCGCTCGTAGTAGCGCAGGGTGCTCGGTGGTACGTCGGCGGCGCGGGCGGCTGCGGCGGAATTCACGGGCTGACCGTCTCCTGGGTGCGTGCGGCGGGTGAGTCGGTACGTGTACGGGCCCGCCGGGACCGTGTCAACTGCCGTGCCTGCGCCAGCAGGAAGCCGACCTCGACGACGAGGAACACGCCGAGCACGGGCGTCACCCCGGCGGCCAGGGCGGCCGTCATCAGCAGAGCGAACGCGGCCCGCCCCACGGTGTCCGCGATCCCGGTCACCGCGTCACGCCGTACGAGCCGCACCACCGCCCACATCGTCACCAGAACGCCGAAGAACGTGACGAACAGCAGGTGTTCGGGCCCGAACGGGGCGGGAAGGTGGCCCGGCAGGCCGAGCCCGGTGTGCGCGGCGCGGACGGCGTCGAGGGCGAGCGACGCGGTCCAGGGGGTGGTGAAGGGGAGGGCGACGGCCAGGTCGTAGAAGGCGCCGATGCGGACGGCGTCGGGGGTGCGGCGGGCTGAGGTGCCGTGCTGTGTGGTCATGCCGGTCACGGTGCACCCCGCACCGCGGTGCAGGGTCAAGTCCGGGCCGCGCGGGGCGCGTACACCCGCCCTCGCCGCACCCGCAAGCGTGGGAACGGGTGTTTACGTGTTCGGCATGGAACAGATATGTCGCGGCTACCGCAGAACCCGGGCGGCGTGGCAGGGTTCGTGGGCCGATGCTTCGTCAACCCCCATTCGGGGGACGAGTGTTGGTGTCACCGTTGCCGATCCGGGAGAGGACACCCCCCACGACATGTCCGCTCATTCCGCACGCCGCCGCTGGCGCCGCCCGCTGCTCGTCGCAGCCGCCGCCGCCTCCATAGCCGTCCCCTCCGTGGCCTTCGCCACGGACAGCGCCACGGACCATCGGCCCGCCGACGCCGGTGCCCGCACCCCGGTCCAGGCCCTGGACGACACCTACTACCAGGACGCGATCGGCAAGACCGGCCCCGAGTTGAAGGCCGCGCTGCACACGATCATCAGCGACCAGACCAAGCTCTCGTACGACCAGGTCTGGGACGCCCTGAAGAAGACCGACGAGGACCCGGCCAACGCGTCCAACGTGATCCTGCTCTACACCGGCCGCTCCCAGTCCAAGGACACCAACGGCGGCAACCCGGACGAATGGAACCGCGAGCACGTCTGGGCCAAGTCCCACGGCGACTTCGGCACGTCCACCGGTCCGGGCACCGACGTCCACCACCTGCGCCCGACCGATGTGTCGGTCAACAGCACGCGCGGCAACAAGGACTTCGACAACGGCGGCGAGGAACTCTCCGAGGCGCCGGGCAACTTCACCGACGACGACTCGTACGAGCCGCGCGACCAGGTCAAGGGCGACGTCGCCCGCATGATCCTCTACATGGCCGTGCGCTACGACGGCGAGGACGGCTTCGCCGACCTGGAGCCCAACGACGAGGTCAACAACGGCTCCGCCCCCGCCATCGGCCGCCTCTCGGTCCTCAAGCAGTGGAACGACGAGGACCCGCCGGACGACTTCGAGAAGCGCCGCAACCAGGTCATCTTCGACGAGATCCAGCACAACCGGAACCCGTTCATCGACCACCCCGAATGGGTCGCGGAGATCTGGAAGTAACGATTCGCCCGCCGAGGCGTACGCACCGGGCCCGGACCGCGCCGGGGTCGCATCAGGACCGCATCAGGACCGCATCAGGACCGCATCGGTCCGGGCCCGTGGCGGGGGTGTGCTCGCGTCGGCGGGCTGGTCAGGCAGCGGCTCGCCGAGGTGCGCGGCGCATCGCCCACAACACCGGTCCGCCGCCCGGAAGTTGGGCCTCACCGAGCACCTCGAAGCCGTAGTGCTCGTAGAACGGCAGGTTGTCCGGCTTCGAGGACTCCAGGTAGACCGGCAGGCCCCCCGCGTCCGCCTGGGCGAGGCCGGAGCAGGGCCGAGCCGTGGCCCTGGCCTCGGGCGGCCGGGTCGGCGCCGACGACCGCGAGATACCAGTGCGGCTCCTTCGGTGAGTGCTCCGCCGCGGCCTCGACCGCGGCGCGGAACACCGGGGCGCGGTCGCCGAGGATGTCCTGCAGCTCCTGGACGGTCCCGGCGTCCGGCACGGCCTTCTCCTGGCCCTCCGGCGCCACCCAGAACGCGGCCGCGGCGTCCGTGCGTTCACACACGCCGTGCGGGCCGGGCCTGCGCCCGGCACGCCGAGAGCACGCTCCCCCAAGCTCTCGGCTCCGCTCGAGCAGGGGGGACCCCCATGACGCCGCAGGGCCCGCCCTTCGGGCGGACGGCGGGACTTTACGGACACGACCTAGGCCTGCGCGACACCTCCCTGCCGACCACTGACCCGGCCGTGCGCGGCTCCCACCTGCACGGATACGACCTCGACGGGGAGGACATGACCCGCTTCAGCCCGTCGTACGACTGGACCGCGGGCGCCATGATCTCCACCCTCGACGACCTCGCGCGCTTCCACCGGGCGCTGTTCTCCGGCCGGCTGCTGCACCCCGCCCAGCAGCGTGAACTCCTCACCACCGTGGACTTCCCGGACGCGCCCGCGTACGGGCTCGGGGTGCAGCGCCGGGAGGTCCCCTGCGACGGCGGGACGGCGCAGGCCTGGGGGAGCGACGGCGCCGGTCCCGGCTACACCAGCGTCGCCCTCACCACCGCCGACGGGGAACGCCAACTCGTCCTCGCGGTCAATGTCTTCGACATCGGGGCGCAGTTGCGGGGCGAGCCGCCGGTGCTGCGCAGCAAGGCCCTCGCTCAGGCGCAGCAGGCCGCGCTCTGCGACTGAACCCGGCCACCGGGGCGGCGCGTCAGTCGAGTACCGCCGTCGCCTCCACCTCGACCAGGTGCTCCGGTACGTCGAGGGCCGCGACGCCCACCAGCGTGCCCGGAGGCACCGGCGTCCCGCCGAGCTTCGCGGCCGCGCGGGACACCCCGTCCAGGAACACCGGCAGCTTCTCCGGGGCCCAGTCCACGACGTACACCGTCAGCTTCGCGACGTCCGCGAAGGAGCTGCCTGCCGAAGCGAGCGCGGTGGCGACGTTCAGATAGCAGCGCTCGACCTGCGCCGCGAGGTCGCCCTCGCCGACCGTGGTGCCGTCGGCGTCCCAGGAGACCTGCCCGGCGACGAACACCAGGCGCGATCCGGTCGCGACGGCCACCTGCCGGTACGCGCCGATCTCGGGCAGGCCGCGGGGGTTGACGAGGGTGATGGCCATGGTGGGTGCTCCTCGGGGGCGTTGCGGAGGGTGTTGTGCAGGGCGTAACGGAGGGCGTTGCGGAGGTGATGGTCCAGAGCGTTCGGTAGGGCGCCCGTGGTCACTTGTGGTTACTCGGGAACCGTAGGAGAGTCGGCGACGACCTGGAAGAACGCACTTTTCCGTGACCGAGGAACCAGATGGTGACCAAGCAGTTCAACGGCCCTCCCGAGGACGCGGCCGATCTGAGACGGGCCGACTCGCTGGCGCGCGAGATCTTCTCCGACGTCGCCAACAAGTGGGCGTTCCTGATCATCGAGACCCTCGGCGACCGCACCCGGCGCTTCAGCGAGGTGCGCGACGGGATCGAGGGCATCAGCCACAAGATGCTCACGCAGAACCTGCGCATGCTGGAGCGCAACGGCCTGGTCGAACGCCGCGTCCACCCCACCGTGCCGCCCCGCGTGGAGTACACCCTCACCGAACCGGGCCGCGGCCTGCGCGCCACCGTCGGCGCCATGTGCGACTGGACCCAGCGGCACATCGGCGCCATCGAGGAGGCCCGCCGCCGCTTCGACACCGCACCCTGACCGGCTCCCACGCACGAGAGCGATCAACTGCCTTGCCTCGGCGTGCAGTTGGTACGACGATGAAGCCTCCCGAAGGCTGAAGGGGGCTCGGGTGGCGTACGAGGAGTGGGCGGGGGCGTCCGGGCGTGACCTGGTCCTCGACGACTGGTTCACCCGGCAGCTCGTCGCCGCGAGCGGAAGCAGGCACGGGCGGGACGTGCACGTGCTGCTCGGCGGCCCGGGCAGCGGCAAGTCCAGCCTGCTCGCCGCGTTCGAGGAGCGCGCCGCAAACACGTACGTCGCCCACATCGACTGCGCCGGGCTCCCGGACGGCGTGCAGGGCCCCGTGGACGTCCTGGCCCGTGTCGTCTTCCAGCTGAGCGCCGAAGTGCCCGGCCTTCCGCCCATGCAGTTGCCCGCCTACGCGGCGCTGCGGCTCGCGCTCGCCGTCCGCACCGACCAGGCCGACCGGGACGCCGCCCTGGCCGAGCTGAGCACCGCCCTGGACGAGGGGCGCGGCCGGGAGCAGTCCCTCGACCTGTTCCTGTCGCTCGCCGAGAGGCTCGGCTCGCTCGCCGGCATGCCCGCCTGGGGGCTCGCGGCCCTGCCGTTCCTCTCCGAAGGCATGCGGCGCCTCCAGGAGCACCGGGTCAGGCGCGCCCTGGCCCGGCATGTCGGCGCCCCCGCGTCCCCGGAGGACTTCCTCGTCGGGCTCGGCCACGGCCTCCAGCACGGCGACGACCGGCAGCGGCGGCGCGCCCAGGAAGTGCTGCTGCGCGCCTTCCTCGACGACCTGCGCCGCGCCTACGACTCCGCCAAGGGCCACGAACTGCGCACCCTGCGCTGCCTGTTGCTCCTCGACAACGCCGACGACGACCGCGGCCAGGCCTTCCTCGACACCCTGCGCACCGCCCGCCGGGGCGGCCCGGAGGACGGCGACCCCCTGCTCGTCCTGGCCGCGGCCCGCAGCCGCCCCCGCCTGGTCGAACCGCTCGACGTCCCCGCGGGCCGCCTGCTGACCTGCTGGTCCTCGTACGCGGAGCGCGCACCCGCCCGATACGCCGACCGGACACCGGACCTGTACGCCGAAGCGGACGAGGAGCGCTTCGCACCGCTCGACGTGCGCGGCAGGCCGCATGTGCGCGTCGCCCAGCTGCGCCCGCTCACCCGCGCCGAGGTGGCCGAGCAGTGCCGGCCGCTCCTCGCGCACCTGCCGGACCCGGCCGGTGTGCGCCGTCCGGCGGACTGGCTGGCCAGGATCGTCCACGACCTCACCGGTGGACAGCCCTTCGCGACGGCGGCCGTCCTGCGCCGACTCCTGCGCTTCGACGACGAGTTGCCCGTCGTCACGCGGCTGCGCCGGATCTTCACCCTCGCCCCGCACCGGCCCTCCGTCGCAGAGGAGGCGTACGAGCGGCTCTTCGGCGATGTGCCCGCGGCGGTCCGCGCCCGCCTCCCGCGCGTGGCGGCGGCCGCCGTTCCCGTACAGGCCCTGGCGGCCGACGCGTTGTGGGGGAGGGGCAACCATCTCCTTTACCAGGTGACGGAGTTGATCGGCGACGAGCTGCGCTTCGACGTGGTGGAGCTCGACGGCGGCGACGTCCTCACCCTGCCGCCGATCGCCCGCCGCCACCTCCTCCAGCACCTCGCCCGCAGCGAGGACAGCGCCGAAGCCGGAACCTGGACCGGGGCGCACCACAGGCTCCGGGACGCCCAGCGCGGCCGGGACGCCGCGTACCACCACCTCGCCCTCGGCGACGTACCGGCCGCGACCCGGTTCCTGCACGGCCTCCTCCAGGACGTCAAGGAGGGCGGCGTGCACATGGCCGAGTGGTGCCGGGCCCTGTCGTGGGTGCAGCGCGCCCCGCACCCGCGCCTCGCCGCGCCCGACGACGGCACGCAGGAGTACGAGGCCGCCGTGGAACGCCTCGGCACCAGGGTCCCCGCCGAGCAACTCCCCGTCGCGCGGCTCCTGATCGCCGGCCAGCTCACCCTGCACCCGCCGACCGACCCGTACGCCTCGCTCTGGTCGGACCCCCTGTGGGACCCGACGGCGCGGCTGCGCACGGAGATCGCCGTCCATCTGCAGCAGCTCAGCGAGGACGTTCCGCACCTGCGGGGGCTTCCGCTGCACGAGCGCATCCAGTCCTACGACAAGGAGCCGTGGTGATGCCCGGATCGCCCGAACGGGACCGCCCCGACCGCCGCGGTCCTCTCGCCCGCCCCGACCGCCGCGGTCCTCTCGCCCGCCCCGAGCCGGCGCCCGTGCCGTGGTGGCGCAACCGCCGCAACCTCACCGTGGGCGCGGTCGGCGCCGTCGTCCTCGCCCTCTGCGGCTATCTGGCCCTCGGCTCCGGCTGGGGCTCGATCCGCTACCTCACCCAGCGCTGCGCCGACCGCGTCTGGGAGCGCGGGCCCGCCGAGGAGTGCACCGGCGTCAGCGACGGAGGCTTCGTCTTCGGCGAGCTCGACGACATCTCCGCGTCCATCAAGAAGGAGAACGACCGCGTCACCGGGGGCAGCCTTCCGTACGTCACCGTCGCCCTGCTCATCCCCCTGACCACCGACGAGACCGACCTGAACCGCAAGGCCGCCGTCGAGCGGCAGATCCGCCACGAGGTGCAGGGCGCCCACCTCGCCCAGCGCCGCGTGAACGACCGCGGCTCACCGGCCGTCCGGCTCGTCCTCGCCAACCCCGGCCTCGGCAGCGCCCAGTACGCGGCGGTGGCTCAGGAGCTGGACGAGATGGCGCGGTCGAAGGAGGACAACCTGCGGGCCGTCGTGGGCTTCGACATGAGCGAGGAGAACACCAAGAAGGCGATCAGGCACCTGACCGAGGACCTGCACATTCCGGTGGTCGGCGGCCCCATCACCGCCTCCGACCTGACCATGCCGGGCCTCGCCCGGATCGTCCCGCCCAACGAGGACCAGGCCGAGGTGCTCGCGAGCCTGCCCGACGACGACAACGTGTTCCTGGTCGAGGACACCCGGCCGGGCGACAGTTACGTGGACACGCTGCGCGACGCGTTCAACGCGAAGCGGCCGAGCGGCGCCCTGGAGTCCGAGCAGTACCGCTCGTCCGGTGGCTCCGACGACGACCCCAGCCTCGCCGGTGACTTCGAGAACATCGCCCAGAACATCTGCCAGTCCGGCGCCAAGGACATCTACTTCGCCGGACGGCCGCCCCAACTGCGCATGCTCGTACTGGAGTTGGGCAGCCAGCCGTGCGCGAGGACGGAGAACAGCTTCCGCGTCATCACGGGCTCGGGTGCCTCGACGGTCGACTCGTACGTCAAGCGCCACGAGCTGGACGAGTGGCGCCGGGCACTCGCCCGCGTCACCGTCGAGTACGCCGCCGTGGGCCACCCCGAGGCGTGGGAGAAGAGCAAGGCTCCGGAGGCGGAGGACGCGCGTACCGAGATGAAACACCTCAAGGCGGCGGTGGCCGGACTGAAGGACGCCGACCTCGAGGACTCCCGCCTCATGACGATCTACGACGCCACGCGCACGGCCGTCACCAGCATCCGCCGCCAGGCCGAGGGCGGAAAGCGCATCCCGCGCCCGGACGAAGTCGCAAGCGGCTGGCACCAGTTGAAGAGCGTCAACAAGATCAGGGGGACGACGGGCTGGATCTGCCTCGACAACCACGGCAACGCGTTCAACAAGGCCGTGCACCGTGTACGACTCGACCCGAAGTGGCAGCCGGACCAGAAGCTCGACTTCGTGGGCGTGGCCTGGCCGGAGGGCAAGCCCTTGGACGCTACCTGTACGGCGCCGCGCCGGTGAGGGTGCACCCTCACCGACGCGGCGCCAGGCCGTTGAGGGATGTGCAAGGTGATCAGAATGTGGAGACGAAGGCGCGGGTCGGGGCCGGGGCCCAGCCGTCGAGCAGCGTGCCGACGAGGCCCGGGACGCGCCGCCCGTTGTCAGACCCGCGTGCCAGAATTCGAAGGGTGGAGATCAGTGCGGGAGAACTCAACCGGGCGACACTGAGTCGCCAACTCCTCCTGGAGCGGGCGCCGTTGAGCGTGCCCGAGGCCGTGCGCCGTGTGGTCGCCCTTCAGGCGCAGCACCCCGCCTCGCCCTACCTCGCCCTGTGGAACAGGCTCAGAGACTTCGCGCCCGCCGAGCTCGACGCCGCGTTCACCGACCGGACCGTGGTCAAGGCGACCCTGATGCGCATCACCCTGCACGCCGTGGCCGCCGAGGACTACACGGACTTCCGCGCGGCGATGCAGCCCACGCTGTACGCCTCCCGGCTCGGTTACCGCTTCGCCGAGGCCGGACTCACCCCGGCCGACGCCCACGCACTCGTGCCGGACCTCCTCGCCTTCGCCGAGCGCCCGCGCACCTCGGCCGAGCTGCAGGCATGGCTGGTGGAACGGCTCGGCGAGGAGAAGAAGGACGGCGCCTGGTGGGGCCTGAAGGGGTACGCACCGCTGCAGCACGCCCCCACCGGCGCCCCCTGGTCCTTCGGCCACCGACCGTCCTTCGTCCGAGCCGGGCCCGGCCCCCTCCCGGGCCCCGGGCGCGAGGGGGACGCCGAGGCGCTGCGCACCCTCATCCTGCGCTATCTCGCCGGATTCGGCCCGGCGTCGGTCGCCGACGTGACCCAGTTCGCCATGCTCCAGCGAACTCCCGTACGCACCGCGCTCCGTGCCCTCGGCGGCGCCGTCGAGGAGCTTCAAGGGCCGGACGGCAGCACGCTGTTCGACCTCCCGGACGCACCCCGCCCACCTGCCGATACGCCCGCACCGCCCCGCCTGATGGCGATGTGGGACAGCACCCTCCTCGCGTACGCCGACCGCAGCCGCCTCATCCCACCCGCGTACCGCCCCCTGGTGATCCGCAACAACGGCGACGTCCTGCCCACCCTCCTGGTGGAGGGCCGGGTCGCGGGCGTGTGGAGACCGGCCGATGACGGCATCGAGGCCACGGCGTTCGAGCCGCTGCCCCGGCCGGTGTGGGACGCGCTCGCCGCCGAGGCGCACTCCCTGCGCGCCCTCCTGAGCGAACGCGAGCCGGGGGTCTACGGGCGGTACGGGCACTGGTGGAAGAAGCTCACGGATGCCGATGCGGACGTACGCGTCCTCTGAACGGACGGGGCGCGTCTGAACGACGGGGCGCTTCTGAACGGACGGGCGCGCCGGGCTACTTGCCGCCCCGCCGCGCCGCCGTCCGCAGCCGGGCCCGCCCCACCAGATCGTCGGCGGCCCTCGGCCATGTCTCGTACGTGAACGAGAAGCCCGCGTCGAGCAGCCGACCGGGCACCACGCGACGGCTCTTGAGCAGCAACTCCGTGTCGGACCGCAGCAGGAACGCGCCGATCTCCGCCATCCACCGCGTCGCCGGAAGCCCCAACGGCATGCGCCAACTCGTCCGCAGCGCCCGCATGAAAGCGCGCTGCGGCAGCGGAGCGGGCGCGGCCAGGTTGACCGGGCCGGTCAACTCCTCGTGGTCGACGAGGAATTCGACGGCCCGTACGAAGTCCCGCCCGTGGATCCACGACACGTACTGCCGACCGCCCGCGACCGGACCGCCCAGGCCGAGCCGCGCCATCCGCGAGAGGACGTCGAAGACACCTCCGCGGTCCGGGCTCATCACCATCGCGGCCCGCAGCGCCACCTTCCGGGTGTCCGGGGTGTCCGCCTCCTCCTGCGCGCGTTCCCAGTTCTCGGCGATGCGGACGCTGTACGCCCAGGACGCGGGCACGCCGGACTCGTCGCCGCCGATCACCCCGCTCGCCTCGTCGTTCGGGGCGTTGTGCCGGTGGGCGTACACGGTGGCGGTGCTCATCTGCAGCCATACGCGCGGCGGCTTCGCGGCCGCGGCGATCGCCTCGCCGACGACCCGCGCGGAGTCGACGCGCGAGTCCATCATGGCCCGCAGGTTCTCCTCGGTGTAGCGGCAACTGACGCTGCGCCCGGCGAGGTTGACCACGATGTCGCAGCCGTCGATCTCCGCCGCCCAGTCGCCGAGCGTGACCCCGTCCCAGGCCACGTCCTGCGGGCCCCGCGGTTGCCGGGTCAGGATCACGACCTCGTGGCCCTGCGCCGTGAACGCCCGCTCCAGGATCGCGCCGACCTGACCCGTTCCCCCCGGGATCACGATCTTCATGGTCCGTACCCCCTTGCTTGGTGGCACGAGCGTAACCCAGGTGTTGAACGTGTTCAAAAAATGGGGTGTCGGTCAGGAGTATGACTCGTGGGTCGGGTCAGGAGCGTGACCTGCGTGTCGGTCAAGAGCGTGACCTGGCCTCCTCCGATGGCGGGCACCACTTCGCGCCCGTGCCCGCGCCCTGCCGCCCGCAGAACCCCATCTGCTGCGGCCGCTGGGCGCCCTCCACGCGCTGTACGGAGATGAGCTTGTCCAGCGGAACCTGCTGGTCCACGCCACCGCCGAAGTCGATCACGCCGCTCTCGCCGTCGAGCGCCGCCCGCCCGTGGATCCGGCTCAGCGCGTGCCACACCGCGGACGGGGTCAGCGGGATGCCGGGGGCCGTGTCCCTCAGGCGGGAGATGGCCTTCATGTAGAGGTTGACCGCATCGAAGGCGAGGGCCGCGTGACCGTCGAGCGAGGTGTCCTTGACGCGCCGGCACTCCTCGGGGAACAGCTCCTTCATGGTGCTGTAGAGATCGCTGGGCCCGTCGCAGGAGGCCGAGCCTACGGTGAAGTCGAGGAACTCGAAGGGCACCCGCGGGAAGGCCCGACGGCGCTCCGGGTCCGCACCGAGCCGGGCCACGTCGTCGCCACCGAGGAGCGCGGGCGGGTTCGAACCGCAGGTGTCGTTGGTGGCCCCCAGGATCGTCTCGAAGTCCTCGCTGCGCCCCGCGAAGAACACCAACCCGTCGTAGCCGCAGGCCTGTTCACCGATGGCGCGCGTGCCCTGCCCGTTCGGCGTCCCGGGCGAGCTGGACGACGGGACGTACCCCTCCTGGTCGACCTCGAACCCCGCGTCCTTGAACGACTTCGCCGCGTCCTGGCGCAGGTTCTCGCTGTACTCGTCGGTCGGGTCCAGGGAGTACACGACGCGGACGCGCTTCTTCAACTTGTCCTCGTCGACGAGATGACCGGCGTACGCGGCGGCCACCGCGGCCTCGCGCCGGTTCAGCGGCGAGACCTGGTAGTACATCGACGACTCGCTCGGCAGCGAGTCCGCCGACAGGGTCGTCGCGACCATCGGCAGCCCGACCTCGGTCAGCTGGTCGATCGTCGTGATGGTCGCCTTGCGGCTCTGGTCCAGGCCCGTGACCCCGACGATGCTCGGGTCGGCCGCCATCAGCTTCCCGATCCGGCGCGCGACGTCCGCCCCGTGCCGCATGCCGCTGCCCGCGCTCGCCGGGAAGATCCGCAGCACGGGCTGCCGGTCACCGGCGTTGTCGAGCTGCCGCCGCTGCGCGCTCGCGGCGCCCTGCAACTGCTCGCGGGCGTACGACTGGGCGCCGTTCTGCTTGCGGCCGGGCGCGGTGAGCAGCGCGGTCATGTGCAGCAGCGTGACCAACGGCCGTGCGGGGTTTTCCTGGTGGATCCGCTCGGCCTCCCTGTTCTGCGCGGCGATGGTGTCCATCGTCTTGCGCACCCGCTCGTCCGAGGAGCCGAAGGCGAAGCCGTGCGGCGCGACGCCCACGCATTCGTCGGACTTCGCCGTCCACACCGTCGCCGCGTCCGGGTCGTCGCGGCTCAGGCCGCAGTGGTCCTGCTGCCAGTTGTCGCGGTCGCCGCGGTGGTCGGCCACGCCGAGGCCCACGGTGCCGCCGAGCACCGCGAGCGCGACGGCGGCGGAGACCAGCGCCGCGGCCCGGCTCGTCCACGCGGGCGGGTTCGGTACGGAGAGGCGGCGCGCTATCGCCGCCCCGTCGCGCTGGATCTCGTACCGCTCGTCGCTCTCCGGAACCGTCCCCGGAATGCGTACCGGCAAATACCAGAACTGCACCGGCCGACCGCCGCCCGCACTGCGCACGTGCTCGCACCAGACGTCGTACGGCGCGGGATTGTCGGTCAGTTCCCGCACGCTGAGGGTCTGGTCGCCTCCCGGTGCCTCAGGGCTGGTCGTGATGAGCAGCAACGGGTCGAACGCGCCGATGTCATTGCGTACTTCGGCGAAGAGCCGCACCAATTCCTGGCCGTGATTCCGCTCGCTCACACCCTGCAGAAACGCCACGCCATAGGCCGTACGCCGATGAGCGCGCCGACGCCACGGGCGGCGCCGATAGGAGACCCGCAGATCCTCCAGAAAGGCGTCGATCAGCAATTTGCTGATCTGCTGCGGATCTTCCCGCCCCCAGCGGGGCTGCGTGAGGCGTACGGCGAAACCGATGAACGTGCCCGGATCGGCCGGGGCCATGTACGGCTGGTGCAATAGCCAGCGGTATTCCCGGCCCAGTCCGCGCCAGACCCGGAACCAGAAGATCGGCACCAGATACAGGCCCACGATGTACGCCCACCAGGGAACCGTGCCCTGGAGCGCCACTTCCGTGCTCGGGCTGCGCATGAATCCGAAGAACCGCCGGCGTTCCAGTTCACGGTCGCGCAGCCGCCGCAGGACGATACGGCCGTGCTGGCTGTCGGGCTCCTGCGCGGTGTCCGTCAGCTGCAACAGCCAATTGACCAGACCGAGGCGGCGAAAACGCACCCGCCGGTCGCTTCCGTACCGGTCGGAGGAGTATTTGCTGGCCAGTTCCACGAGAATGCGACGGCAGAGCTCGGCCCGCTGCCACGCCGGATTCAGATAGTTCTCAGCGGTTTCGTCACCGCGCTCGCGGACGACCCGGTCCCATTCCATCTCCATGTCGACCGGCTGAAAGGGAACGGCCCTCGGCTGTGCGTCGTTGAGGGCGTGCTCGATCTGTTCCGCGAGGTCGTCCTGGTGGTCGCCGACGAGGCTCAGAATCGGAATGCCGTCCCGATGGGGAACCTCGCCGGGCAATTCGGTCTTCTTGGGCCGGGAGACGAGCTTTCCCAGCAGTCGGAACAGCAGATCGGCGTGCTCGAATACGGGCGCCACGCTTCCCCCGTCGCGTCAGAGAACGGCCCATGTCGTAGCTCTGGAGCAAGACACCCTAGTGGGCGGTGTGATCGGTGAACAGGCTTGCGGGGCTTGCGATTTGGTCACGCGAACGGGGCTCGGGAGGAGGCCGGGGAACCCTCCGCGGGCGGCTGTCGCGGCCTCCGCCGAGCCGCTGTCGCGGCCTCCGCCGAGCCGCCGTCGAGGTCGATTGTCAGTGGTGCACGGCAGGATGGGGGCATGACGACAACCACTGCCGTTCCTCCCGTTGTTCCTGCTGGTCAAGCGCCCGCCGAGGCCATCGCGCTGTCCTCCGCCACCGCCTATGCGGCAGCGGTCGAGCAGGCGGTCCAGGCTGCCGCCGCGTACTACGACAACGGCAGCTCAGCCCTGGACGACGACGCGTACGACCGGCTGGTCCGCGCCATCGCCGCGTACGAGGCGGCGCACCCCGACGAGACCCTGCCGGACTCGCCCTCGGGCAAGGTGGCGGGCGGCGCGGTCGAGGGGGACGTGCCGCACACCGTCCCGATGCTGAGCCTCGACAACGCCTTCTCCGACGAGGAGTTCACCACCTGGGCCGCCTCACTGGAGCGCAGGATCGGCCGTCCGGTCGCGTCCTGGAACGTCCAGCCGAAGCTGGACGGCCTCGCGATCGCCGCCCGCTATCAGCAGGGCCGCCTCACGCGACTGATCACCCGGGGCGACGGGACGGCCGGGGAGGACGTCTCGCACGCCATC
This sequence comes from Streptomyces sp. LHD-70, assembly GCF_031157275.1. Lineage (GTDB taxonomy): Bacteria > Actinomycetota > Actinomycetes > Streptomycetales > Streptomycetaceae > Streptomyces. The sequence goes on along the minus strand of NZ_JAVIFW010000045.1, from coordinate 2,296 downwards.
GGCACGATCGAAGGGCTGCCCGCAGAGCTGACCGAACCGGCCACGGTCGAGGTGCGCGGCGAAGTCCTCATGACGACAGCCCAGTTCGAGTACGCGAACGAGGCCCGCACCCAGCACGGCGGCGACCCGTTCGCCAACCCGCGCAACGCCGCCGCCGGTACCCTGCGCGCCAAGGACCGGGCCTACACCGTGCCCATGACGTTCTTCGGGTACGGCCTGCTGCCGCTGCCCGACACCGACGACGGCCTCGCCGCCGAGCTGGCCGACTCCGCCCACGGCGACCTCATGGACCGGGCCGTCCGGTACGGCATCAACACCCCGGCGAGCACGGAGGTGCCCGGCACGGTCGTCAGCACCGTCGAGGACGTCCTCGCGCGCGTGCGGGAGATCGGGGCGCTGCGCGCACAACTCCCGTTCGGCATCGACGGGATCGTCATCAAGGCCGACCTCGCCGCCGACCAGCGGGCGGCCGGAGAAGGCTCGCGCGCCCCGCGCTGGGCCCTCGCCTTCAAGCTCCCCGCCGTAGAGAAGATCACCAAGCTGCTCGACGTGGAGTGGAACGTCGGCCGCACCGGCATCATCGCGCCCCGCGCCGTCCTCGAACCCGTGGACATCGACGGCTCCACCGTCACCTACGCCACCTTGCACAACCCGGCCGACATCACGCGCCGCGGCCTGCGCCTCGGCGACCACGTCATGGTCTACAAGGCGGGCGACATCATCCCGCGCGTCGAGGCCCCCGTGGCCCATCTGCGCACGGGCGACGAGCGGGAGATCGCATTCCCGGCGGCCTGCCCGCAGTGCGGTTCCGGGATCGACACCGGGGAGCAGAGGTGGCGCTGCGAGCGCGGCCGCAACTGCCACCTCGTCGCCTCCGTCACCTACGCCGCGGGGGGCGACCAGCTCGACATCGAGGGCCTCGGCCACTCCCGCGTGGTGCAGCTGGTCGACGCGGGCCTGGTCTCCGCGCTGCCGGACCTGTTCGACCGCCTGACCAGGGACGACCTCCTCGGCCTCGATCGGATGGGGGAGACCAGCACCGACAATCTCCTGGCCGCCCTTGACGCCGCGAAGCGGCAGCCGCTGTCGCGTGTGCTCTGCGCCCTCGGCATCCGGGGCACGGGACGGTCCATGTCCCGCCGTATCGCCCGCCACTTCGCCACGATGGACGCGATCCGGGCGGCGGACGCGGAGGCGATGCAGCAGGTCGAGGGCATCGGTGGGGAGAAGGCCCCGGTGATCGTCACCGAACTGGCCGAGCTGACCGTCCAGATAGACCGCCTCGCGGCGGCGGGCCTGTCGATGACGGAGCCCGGCGCCACTCCGCCGGCCGCTCCTGTGGCCGAGGGCGTGGCGGACGGCTCGGCGGAGGAGGCTGTCGCCGACCAACCCCCGGCGCCCGCGGGCCCGTTGGCCGGGATGAAGGTCGTGGTGACGGGCGCGATGACGGGCCCACTGGAGAAGCTCTCCCGCAACGAGATGAATGAACTGGTGGAGCGGGCCGGAGGCAAGGCATCGGGAAGCGTCTCGAAGAACACCAGCCTGGTCGTGGCGGGCGAGGGCGCGGGCTCGAAGCGCACGAAGGCGGAGACCCTCGGCATACGCCTGGCCACCCCGGACGAATTCGCCGAGCTGGTCGGGGAGTTCATCCGGTGATGGCCAGGCGCTAGGTGTATTGACCTGAAGCGTTGTTCACACGGGTGATGGGTGGTTGGCCGCCGAGTGCGGTGTGGCTGCGGTGGTGGTTGTAGGTGTGGAGGAAGTCTGCCAGGGCTTCGGTGCGTTGGGTGTTGCTGGTGTAGGGCCGTAGGTAGGCCCATTCGTCGAGCAGGGTGCGGTTGAAGCGTTCGACTTTGCCGTTGGTCTGGGGGCGGTAGGGGCGGGTGAGTTTGCCGGTGGCTCCGAGTTCGGCGAGGGCGGCCTGCCAGGCCAGTGCCTTGCGGTAGGCCCAGGCGTTGTCGGTGAGGACTCGTTCGATGGTGGTGATTCCGTGGTTGTGGAAGAACGCGGCCGCGCGGGTGAGGAAGCCTGCGCAGGTGGCGGCCTTCTCGTTGCGGTGGATCTCGCTGTAGGCGAGGCGGGAGTGGTCGTCGACGGCGGAGTGGACGTAGTCGAAGCCCATGCCGCGGATGGGGCGGCCCGCGTCGCGGCCATGGGCCTTGTGGCCGCCGCCGTCGGGGATCCGGCCGAGTTTCTTGACGTCGACGTGGATGAGTTCGCCGGGGCGGTCGCGTTCGTAGCGGCGGATCACGGTGCCCGTCGGCCGGTCCAGCCAGGCCAGCCTGTTCAGGCCGTG
>NZ_JAVIFW010000044.1 GCF_031157275.1 Streptomyces sp. LHD-70 | reverse complement strand
GGGGGGGGCGTGCGCTGTCTGTCCCATCCGGGGCCAGAAGTTCCCTCTAACTGCTGGAAGTGGAGCGACCGGTCACTATGCGACATCTAGTCGACCTGGCCGGTCGATGCAGATCGTACCCGTCAACCCTTGTGCGTCAAACTTAGGGCCCAGCTATCTTATGGAGTGGACAGGTACACCCCCTTAGGAGGGACCGGCTCCACCGAGACCCCCAACTGGCCATCCAGATAGCCCGGCTGAAATACCCTCAAGCACCCTACGGAATACCGGAACAGAAGCACCATCAAAACCCGGCCAGAGAAAGAGAAACCACGATGTCCCGTGAACTGCGTCCGCACCAGATCGAGGCCGTGGACGCCATCCTGCGTGCTCTGCAGTCCCCCACCACCGGACATCCGCCGCCCCAAGGGCTGCGTGCGCAGGTCATCGCTGCCACCGGTTCCGGCAAGACCCTGATCGCCGCCGTGACCGCTCAACGTCTCGGCGTGCGGAGGGTTTTGGTGCTGATGCCGACGTTGGATCTGCTGGTTCAGACGGCGACCGCTTGGCGGCGCGATGGCGGCCGGTCCGGGGCGATGGTGGGGGTGTGCTCGCTGCGCGCCGAGGAGTCCCAGGGTATGCCGTGCACCACGGATGTGGGTGAACTCATCGCGTGGACACGGGACTTGGACACGGTGACAGTGTTCGCAACGTACGCGTCGGTCGGGCAGGGTGTTCTCCAGCGCGCGAATACGGCCGGCCTAGCGGCGTGGGACCTGGTGGTCGTGGATGAGGCGCACCGCACGAGCGGGGACGGGCTCAAGCCCTGGGCGGCGGTGCATGACCAGCAGAAGATCCCCGCAGCACGCAGGCTCTATATGACGGCGACGCCTCGGGTGTGGGAAGCGGTCGGGGGGCGGTCGGTGCCGCGGTTGGTGGCGAGTATGAGCGAGGACTCCCCCGTCTTCGGGCCCGTGGCCTACAAGCTGACATTGTCGGAGGCGATCGGGCGGGGGCTGATCGCGCCGTATCAGGTCGTGTGCGTGGACATTTGTGATCCGGAGTACGGGCAGCGGGCGCAGCTGGGTTCGGGCACCGGGCGGGTGCGTGGGGGGGCGGCTGGCCGCGCTGCAGGCCGGGGTGCTGACTGCGGCGGCGCGGGAGAACGTGCGCAAGCTGCTCACCTTTCACTCCCGCGTGGCCGAGGCCGAAGCCATGGCGACAGGTATCCCGGATGCTGCGGCGGGTCTGTGGGAGGACGCCCCGCAGACCTACCCGCACCCTGAGCGGGTGCGGGCGGACTGGCTGTACGGGGAGCATTCGCCCGCCCACCGGCGCGTGGTGCTGGAGGAGTTCGCCTCCGATGTCATCGAAACCGAGGATCAGGGCGAGCGGGCCGCAGCGGGTCGGGAGCGGGAGCAGGAGTTGCTGCCGGCGGCGCTGCGCGTACTGGCCTCGGTGAAGGTCCTTGGGGAAGGTGTCGACACGATCGCGGACTCGGTTGCATTCTGCGATGTGCGCGGATCGATGGTCGATATCGTGCAAATGGTCGGCCGCGCACTTCGAATGAAGCCAGGGCAAGTAAAAGTCGCCTCTTTGATCGTTCCGGTATTTCTCGCCGAGGGTGAGAATCCCGACGACATGCTCACTTCTCCGGCCTACGGCGCCCTGGCCAAGATCTTGGAAGCTTTGCGGGCCCACGACTCCGACACGATCGAAGCTCTCGCCGACTCCCGGCCACGCAGCGGCAGTTGGAAGGATGAGGATGTCGAGGACGGGCCGTCCGTCGAGAGTGAGGCTGCATTCGGGGATGACGTCGATGGCCTGGGTGGCGACGAGACGGGTGGCCGGGTCAGTGCGGGGGCGCGGGAGCTGCTGAAGTTCTCCTCGCCGCGGGATCCTGTGCAGCTGGCGCGGTTCGTGAGGCTGCGGGTCCTGGAGCCGGAGAACGAGTACTGGCGGCGTGGGATCGAGGCCTGCGCGCGGTACGTGAAAGAGACCGGCGCCGCCCAGTTGCGTGTGCCCTACGACTACGTCACCCCCGATACCTGGTCCCCGGCCGGTTTTCCGCTCGGGACGTGGCTGGCCACCCAGCGCAAGACCTACAGAACCGGACGCCTGGACAGCGAACGCGTCGGAGAGCTGGATGAGTTGGGGATGGTGTGGTCCCACCAGAACATCGCGTTCGCCGAAGGCCTCGCCGCCGCACGTGAATGGGCTTTGGAGCACGGGCACTTCCTCCCGCCGGTGGGCGCGGTTTGGAACGGCTACCCGGTCGGGAACTGGGCCAAGAACCAGCGCGCCGCAGCGAAACTCGCCGACGAACTCGAGGCGCGGCGCCAGGCCGGCGAATCAGTCGGCTCGGAGGCTGGCGCGTTGCCCGAGTCGCGGCGCGAGGCGCTCGAGGAGATCGATCCCGAGTGGTCCCCGGCCTGGGACATTGCTTGGCAGCGCGTCTTTCGTCTCGTGCGGATGCACCTCAGGGCAGGGGGCAGTGTGCCGGCCGAGCCTGGTCAAGTCGTCGTCCAAGGCGAGGACCTGGGGAGGTGGGTGCAGGCACAGCGGCACGGCTGGGGCCAGCTGCTTACCGCGCAGGCGTGGTTGCTGGGACACGTCCTCGGTCTGGAGCCCGCGGGCGAGGACGAGCGGCCTGTACGGCGCACGCAGGATCACAAGTGGAATCTCAACCTCGCCGCGGCCCGGCAGTACCACGCACAGGAAGGGCACTTGAACGTCCCGAGGAAGCACGTCGAACAGGTGCCCGTCGAAGACGCGGGCCCGGCCGCTTCGGGGCGTGAGACCACCGCCGAGGGCGCGGTGCCCGTCGCGTTGGGTATGTGGATCGCGAACGTACGCCGCCGGGCTGAGAAGCTCACCGCTGAGCGCCATGGTGATCTGGATCAGCTCGGCATGCGCTGGTGAGAAGTGTCAGGGGCCGAACTGATTCTGTCGTCGGGTTCGAGCGCGCGGGCAGCTGGTGACGGCCATGGCCATGCCGAACCCGGCGCCGCCGTGGACGCACATCATGGCGCCGGGCGTCGATGGTGTCGGTGATCTCGCAGGCGGTGAGCAGGGCTTGGGTGCTGACGAGGCGCGTCGAGCATGCCGGTTGTATCGATCGGTTCGGCGACCAGTGAGTGTTGGCGCGGCCCTCCTGCCGCGCCTCCGAGGAGTCGACGTCGACGCGGGGTGGGTTGCCGTCGTTCGTGTTTCTCAGGGCATGGGGGTGCGGAGGTCGGGGTCGCTGAGGCCGGGGTGGCCCAGGACGGTGGTGTAGCGCCGGGCGGCGCGGAGGCTGATGCCGAACATCTCGCTGAGGTGCTTGGCGTCCCCGCCGGTGGCGAGGGCTTCGTTCAGGATGCGGTCGGGCGGAGTCGAGATGCTGACGTTCACTGCGTTCCTCCGGCTTGCCCCGCGGGGGGCGTGTTGGTTTGGCTGCCCGTCGGCGTGAACCGGCGGCTTCTCCTTTTCAGGGCTCTTCGCCCGAGCAGGGCGACGCCCAGGGCGAGCAGGAGCAGCACGGCGGTGACGACTGGCCCGGTGGGGATGCCTTCCTGTGCGCGGTAGGTGTCGATGGTCGAGGACCCGACGCCGGCGGCGCCTGCGATGAGGGCCCCGACGAGGACCCACATGCCTTCCGGGTTGATCGTCCGGTAGACGTCGGCTCTGATCGCGGCGAGGTCCTCGGGGCGAGGGGGGACTTGTTGGAGTGCGGGAGGGGGCGGCCACGGCTGCGGCAGGCGCCGCATCACCAGGTGCCTGGCGCTCTGTCCGGTTCCCTGGAGGCAGTAGAGGTCGTAGCCGCGCTGCCTGCCGTACCAGACGATCTCTTCGATCGACATGCCGCTGCCGCTGTAGCGGACGACCACTTCGGGCCTGCCGTCGAATGCGTGCATCATGTCGTACTGGCGCTGCTTGCGCAGGGCCCGCGTCCCCACGTGCTCGCGCCGGAAGTCGATGAACGTCCAGACGATCAGGGCCAGTACGACGGCCATTGCTCCGATGAGGAGGAGGGGCATCAGCAGGGGTGTGGCGCTTTCCATGACTTCCTCAACGTGTGGTCACTGCTCGGCCGCCGCGGCGTCGTACATTGTGAACTCCCTTCCTTCCTTGGCTCTTTGAAGGTTCTGGAGCCCTGCCTGGACGCCTTCGGCGGCCGTCTCAGCGGAGCTGATCCTGACCACGGCGGAATCGAGTTACGCGGAAGTCATGGCAGGTCCGAAGTCCAGGCTCCTCAGCAGCTCTGCCAGGATGGCGCAGTACTCCTCCCAGTGGTGCGTGCTCGGCGTTGAGAAGGTCACGGTGATGAGTTCCTGCGCTCCGGGGATCTTCTCTGCGGGGACGGGGATGAACGCTTGGAGCTGGGCCACGTTGATGGGGATGTCTTCGCCGGTGCGGGAGAACTGGGCGGGTATGCGCAGTGCTGCCGACTGGTCGATGGCGAGCGTGACTTGGCCGCATGGCATGGGCAGCACGGTGATGTAGCGCTCGCGCGAGGGCGTCGCATCGAGGATCTCGGCGATTCCGGCCGTTGCGGTGCGGGCGTCGTTGTAGGAGAGCGGTGTACTCGCCATGGTGAGCGTGCCGGAGGACAGTTCTCCGTGGAACTCTGTGAGGCAGGTTGCTGCGTAGAAGACGCCGGCTGAGTCGAGCAGGGCCGCTGTTTGGCTGTAGGTGTCGGCCAGCTCGTCGAGTTCGCTCTGTGCTGTCTGTGTGGTCCAGTCGGCCATGCGGGCAAGGGCTTCGGCGCGTGTGCTCTCGGCGTCGGAGCTGGGCGTGAAGGGCTGGAATATCGGGGGGATCTTGAAGGTGACCTTCATGGTGCTAGCTCCGATGGGCTGTGTCGTCGGGCCTGTTGAGCTTTCGGCGTGCGCGTCGTCCCCAGGCGAATACCGTCACGCCCGCTACGACGAAGGCGGCGCCCAGGGCGGTGGCGACGGCGTAGGACTGTCCGTCGGTGTACCTCGTCATGGCCGTGATCAGGCAGATGACGCCGATGGCGCACAGGGCGAAGGCCCGTAGCAGGTGGTCGCCGCCGAGCTGGGCGTTGTGCAGGTCGTGGGCGATCCGTTGCTGGTCTGCTGGCGTGGGGTGGGGCAGGGGGGCCATCGCCGCGGGGTGCGGGGGTGCGGGTGCGCCTGGCTCTGTGGGCTGCAGGGGCCGGGGCGGGGTAGGGAAGGGTCCGACGGCTGGTGGGGCGACGCGTCGCATGGTCACGTAGACGTCGATGCCGCGGCTCTGGGGCCATTCGAAGACCCGGTAGCCGTACTGTTCGGCGAGCCACACCGTCTGGGCCGGTGTCATGCCGGTGCCGTAGACCCGGATGCGGACCTCGGGGCGGCCGTCGAGGGATTGGACGAGTTCGGCTCTGCGGCGTTCCTGGGTCCGTTTTGATCCGCCCAGTTCTGTGATCGACCAGACCAGGGCCGCGATGGCGAAGGCGAACGCTCCGGCCGCTGCCAGGAGCCACATCAGTGTGGACACGGCCTTGGTCACTCTCCCTGTTCGTCGGCGGCGGCCTTGTCTTTCGCGCTGCCGGCTTCCCAGGCATGTTTGAAGGCCATGCCGAGGCCGACGACCGCGCTGCCGCCAGGGAAGGCGTTGGCGCCTCCCACGACGATGGCTTCTGTCGTGTTCTGCGGGAGGAAGTACTTCACGGCCGTGCTGTCGGCGATGTAGTCCTCGATGGTCATGCCGACCGATTCGATGCCGGCGCCCGTCGAGATGCCCTTGACGACGGCTTCGGTGAGTTCCGCTCCCGTGCGTCCGATTTTTGCGGCAGCGCCGCCCAGGCCGAAGGAGACGACCCCGAGGCCGTCCTCCCAGATGGTCCTGTCACTGACTTCGGCACCAGCCGCCCGTGCCGTGAGATGCAGGCCGAGCGCGACGCCTGCCGTGACTCCGGAGATCGTGTTCAGGAAGGGTGCAGCCGGCGGGAAGCAGAGGCCGCCGATGGCCGTCACGGTGCTGACGGCGGAGAAGACGTCCCCGATGGCGGAGATGGCGTTCTTGTGATCCTTGACCCAGTCCCATACCTGGTTGGCGAGATGGGCGTGGGCTTCGATGAGGGACTCGAGGCCGTCCATGAGGCGGTCCCAGAAGCCGGGTTCGTCGGGGGCCTGTTCGCAGGCCTTCTGTATCTGCTGGGCGACGGTCTCGGCGATCTCGTCGTGGCGGGTGAGGAGTTCACGCGCCTCGGTGATGATCGCCTCGAGGTCGCGTGAGGCGGCGTTGACCTGTTCGGCTGCGGCGTCGATCCGGCGCTGCATCTGCGCGGCCTCGTCCGGGGGGAAGGTGCCGCTGATGTTCAGGTCGGGGTTCATCTCGGCGTCGCGGAGCCGGGTGCGCGCCTGGTGGGCTCGGTTCTCGTGCTCGTGCGCCTGCTGCTTCATGGTGGCCAGGCGGTCCTGCCAGTCCGTGAGCGCATGGGAGGCCCGTTGAAAGCTTCCTGTGGCTTCGCCCAGGACCTTCGGCAGTTCACGGACCTTGGCGGTGAACGCGTCGGCCGCGATTCCGGTCCAGCCGCCGGTGCCCTTGATGATGCCGGTCAGGACGTCGTCGGCGGCCTTGAGTTTGGTGTAGGTGCCGTGGATGTCCTGGGCCAGGGTGGTGACCGCGGCCGGTTGGCCGGGCGCGGGGTCGAAACCGAGCGCGGGGAAGGATCCGCCCGGGCCGGCCGGGGCAGGGGTCGTCATGAACTGCTCCAGAAATTACGGGAGATGGAGAGGGCAGGGCACTGCGGGCCGAGCTTTCCGTGCACCGGCTGGTCGTGATGCGGGTCGGCTGTGGCCGGCCCGTCACCCGAAGTCGTCGGCCATGCTGTAGCTGCGGGCGCGCGCTTCCTCGCCTGCGCCCACTCCGCTCGGCGCGGCTGCCCCGCCGCCACCTGTCGACGCCGCGCCGGGGCCTCCTTGCTGGAATACGTCGGCGATGCGGCGTTCGGCTTCCGCGTAGTTCGACGCGGTCGTCTGTACTCCGCCGCGGATCGCGTCGGTCAGCTTCGCCAGCTGGCCGATGCCGTACTTCCACGCGTCCCTGAACTCGCCGCACCGCACCTCGAGCCCACCATGCCCGATGTCATGGACCGAGGCCTGCTCCATCTTGTATCCCGCGGACTTCATCTCGGACGCACACTCATCGAGCCGGCCCGCAAGCGAGCTGAGCTGCTGTACATCGACGCGGAACGTCCCCGGCAAAGACGCCGTCATCATCCACCCCCGTGGCTCGAACAAAACGGAGCACCGACCCTACGCGCTGGTCCCGAGCCGCGAAGAGCAGGGTCGTAAAAGGGGCTGAACACCCCAGCAGGAGACGAAGAAGCCTAGCCCGCTGACTCGTCACATCGGCTTGGTGAGGATCGGGGTGGGGTGGTAGTGAGCGACTCCTGCGTAAGACATGCCTAAGGGTTGTCCCGTAATCCCGCGAGGCTGAGGGTCATGCGGTGTCCGGGTCGGTGCCGACGGCACCAGCCGAGTGAAGCGAACGTCCGAGGTCTCGGGTGAGGATGCGGGGGTGTCGCCGCCACCACCACAGGTCGGGACCGGGCAGCCTGTGGAACTGGCCGAGTGCTTGGCCGTCGTCGTCGATGGTCGCGGCCTTGTACCGGTCGTCCAGAACTTTGATCTGCGGGGTCCAGAGTTGGACGATGTGTTCGTCCAGCAGGAGCCACGCCTCGTGCAGCCAGTTTCGGCAGTAGAGGTCGTTGGTGTACTCGTAGATGTCGTCGCCGTAGCCGCGCTCGATGGCGCTCACCAGCGTGGCCCACGCGTTCACTCTCTCAGCGACCGTGAATGCCGTCCGCCAGCCGCGCTGGTGCAACAGCTCTCCTACCTCGATTTCAGTCGCCACGGGCGTGAGGCTCTCATGCCGAATCCGTGCGGGCGACTGAGATGTGTCCCGCCAGAGGCTGGCGGGCCCGGAGCGTGTTCAAGGTGGGACGATCTTGCCGTGGCTGGTGTGATCACGGCGTCGGAGCCGTCCTGGATAGCCCCGTTCACCGGGCTGAGCCCGAGGCAGTTCGGCAAGCTGGTGACGATGCTGCGTCGTGAGGACGCGGACGCGGTCCGCAAGGGCCGGCCGTGGAGCCTTCCGCTGGAGGATCGGGCACTGCTGGTCGCGGCGTACTGGCGAACGAACTTGACCATGCGCCAGCTCGCGCCGCTGTTCGGGGTGTCGAAGTCGGCGGCCGACCGCATCATCGACCACCTGGGACCGATGCTCGCCCTCCAGCCCCGCAAGCGGTTCGCCAAGGACGCAGTGCTCATCGTGGACGGCACGCTGGTCCCCACCCGCGACCACACCATCGCCGAGCGGTCGAAGAACTGCCGGTACTCCACCAACCACCAGGTCGTCATCGACGCCGACACACGCCTGGTCGTCGTGGTCGGCCAGCCGCTCGCCGGGAATCGCAACGACTGCAAGGCGTGGGAGGAATCCGGCGCCAAAGCCGCCGTCGGCAAGACCACCACGATCGCCGACGGCGGCTACCCGGGAACCGGACTCGTCATCCCGCACCGCCGCGAACGCGGCCAGACCGAACTCCCGGACTGGAAAGAAGAACACAACAAGTCCCACAAGCAGATCCGCGCCCGTGTCGAGCACGTATTCGCCCGTATGAAGACCTGGAAGATCCTCCGCGACTGCCGCCTCAAAGGCGACGGTGTCCACCACGCCATGCTCGGCATCGCCCGGATGCACAACCTCGCCCTCGGCGGATAGGAGCGGCTCGCACTGCCGCCCGCCATGCCCGAGGCGACTCAAAGATCATTTACGGGACAACCCTTAGGGAGACGGTGAGGATCTTGGCGTCGAGTTCGCCTGCGAGAGCGAGCAGACGTGTGGAGCGCAGGATGCGCGGCAGGAGGCTGACGGGTGCGAGGCTGTCGCGGATGTGGGCGGCGCCAGCAGGTCCGTGGTGTGTTCGGGTGAGCCGGGTGACGAGCAGGTGGGGGTTGTTCGTACCGAGTCGTTGCCGGTGCTCTTGGCAGCGTTGCAGCGCTTTCCAGGTCGCGGTGTCCAGTGGGAGGTGCACTGATCTGCCGGGGAACCGGACGCTCTGGCGGTGAGGGTTGATGTCGGCGTCGGTGAGCTGGCGTAGCTCGGTGATGGTTGCTGCGTGGAGGAGGGCGGCGAGGCCGATGAAGGCTTCGTGTGGGTGGATGTCGTGGTTGGTGGCCCATCGTTCGTACAGGGTGCGCTGCCGGGAGGGGGTGAGGGTGGGTCCGTGAAATCCCCTTTGTTGCACGGCAGTTATCGGGTTGGTGGGGTTGTGGAGGATGGCCTTGGAGCGGTGGGCGTGGGCGAAGAACTGACGCATTCCTGCGAGGTGGGAGGCGCGGCGGGCCGGAGTCCGGGCGAGGAAGGACTCCAGGTCGGCGGTGGTGACGCTCGCCCAGCTCCTGTGTCCCTCGGGGTGGAGGTGGAGGGCTAGGTCGCGGATGGTGTCCAGGCGGATCTCGATGGTCTTCAGTTCGTTGGGGTGCAGTCCGAGCTGCTGGGCTTGCTCGCGCTGGAGCAGCAGGAAGTCGGCGAACTCGGCGACCTGGGAACGCAGTTGGGTGGGGGTGGCCTTGATGCGGCGGGTACGGCGGGCTGCTGCGCGCCGGTCGGCAAGACCTGGTGGTGGGGCGAGGTGGCTGTGGGTGCGGAAGAAGTCGGTGAGCGCTCCGATGAGTTCGGGTGCGTTGCTGTGGGCGTGGGCGAGCAGTGCGCGGGGGTCGCTGGTGGTGGTCGCAATGATCAGGCGTGCGGTGGTGGCGACGACATCGGCCGCGTAGATGGGGTGGCGGTGATCGGCGAGGTGCGCGGCGAAGTCGCTCCACCAGGATGGTGTGGCGGGCATGCGCTCGGCCCAGCCGGTTGCGCGGGTGATGACGGTGTGGGGTGAGTGCTCGTAGCAGCGTTTACACAGGCCCTTGGCCCACTGGCCGCTGGTGCCGCAGCGTTCGCAGGATGCCGGGGACGGTGCGCTGGCGGGATCGGTACAGATCCGGCACCGTCGAGTCGCTGTGTCGAGGGTGCGTCGGCGCCCGCAGTGCTGGCAGGGGCCCCGTGCCGGTCGGCCTGACGCGCGGTGTCGGCATACGGCGCACAGGTCCTGGGCGGATCGTCGTGGAGCGCCGCAGAGGGTGCAGGTGCGTGAGCACCAGGCGCAGCGGCCGGTGTCGGGGCGAAGCCAGCGCAGGCAGTGGCAGGACGGACAGGTGTCCTTGGCCCGCCGGGGCGCGGCAGCGAGGGGGGCGGGACTCCGCGAGCCCGCGTCGGCCGCCCTTGCGTTCGCGGCTGGGTTGGGTGCGGTCATAGCGGTGGGAGAGATCGGTGGCGGGGCACGGGCTGTTGCTGTGAAGGCTGCCGGGCCGGGGCGGGGTCTGGACGCGGCGGAGGGGTTGAGGGCTCGGTGGATTCGCGCAGGGTCAGCAGTTCGCCGGGGGTGCAGTCGAGGGCGGCGCACAGCGCGGCCAGGGTGGACAGCTTCACCTGGGAGGGCTGCTTGGTGAACAGGGCGGACACCGATGCTGCGGACAGCTCCAGGCCGGCGCGTTCGGCCAGGAGGTGGCGCAGTTGGGTGCCGGTCCAGATGCCGCGCTGTGCCGCGGTCATGCGTAGCTTCCACTCCACGTCGGGCGGCGGGGCGGAGGGTTCAACGGCGTGGAGAGGGGGTGTTGTCATGGGGGCTCCGGGGGTCAGCCGGCCAGGCCGGTGAGGGCGGTGGTCGTGGCGCGGCGCCAGGCGTCCTCGACGAAGGTCAGGCAGGGCCGGACGTAGGCCATGGTTGAGGCGATGTGCGTGTGTCCGAGGAGCTGCTGGACGGTGAGCAGGTCCATGCCCTGTTCGTAGTGGTGTGTTGCGCAGGCGCGGCGCAGGTCGTGCGGGGTGAACCGGTCGTCCTCGCTGCGGCCTTCGGTGTCCAGGAGGCGGGAGAGGCGGTCGCGTACGGTCTCCGCCTTCAGCGGCTGGCCGTGGGCATCGCAGAACAGCGGCGATGTAGTCGGGGAACAGGGGGCGGATGCCGTGGCTGGTGATGGTGCGGGTGCGGCCGTCGTCCTCGAGCGTGAACGTCCACACGTCCTGTGCGGGGATCTCGTTGAGGGGGGTCGGGTCGGCCTGCCATGCCTGGAGCGGGGTGGCGCCGTGCAGTTCGGCGGGGCGGTGTTCGGTGTTCCACCACCGTGCCCAGGCCAGCAGGTGCTCGGTGAACGCCGTGAACGACAGGGGTGGGGCAGTTTCGGGGCGGCGGTCGGGGCGGCGGCGCGGCTTCTTGGGGGTGTAGCCGGGCAGGGCCGTGAACAGCATGCGCGAGACGCTGTGGTTGAGGTTCTCGATGCTGCCCTTCAGGTGGGGGCTGTAGGGCGGCAGGACGGTGATGTCCGCGTCGATCGCGGTCAGCGCGGTGGTGACGGTGCGGGAGAGGAAGTCGCGGCCGCGGTCGAAGCGGACGTGTTCGGGCAGGCCGCCGAAGGGGCCGTAGGGGGCGGTGCGCAGGATGGCGGAGCGCAGTGCGGTCAGGACCGAGGCACGGGTGGGCGTGCCTGGGGTGATGGCGAGGCCGGTGATGGCTTTGGTCGCGCAGTCGATGAACCATGTGACGTGGGGAGCGACGAGGTCGCCGTCGGCATCGACGCGCAGCGGGGCCTGGACGTGATCGGCCTCCCAGACGTGGTTGCGCCAGGTGCGGGGGCGTTTGGCGAACACGTCCAGGGCGCGGGCGGTCTCAGGGCCGTGGCGGTAGCCGGTCCGCTCACCTGGTGTGAGGTCCCGGCGCAGGGCGCGCAGGAACGTCGGCAGCGACGGGACAGGGTCCAGTAGCGGTACGGATGCGGGTGGGGCGCCGCCCGGAACAGTTGCGGCGGGCCGCGGCGGGCAGGGGGCGGTGCTCGGTGGGGTGGCGGTCGCCTCGGACGGGTCGGTGTCGGCGGCGGTACGGGCGCGGGCGGCGAGTTCGCGGTGGACTGCGGAGGCGTTGCCGTGCCAGTACGCGAGCAGCACCCGGATCTCGGGGGTGATCTCGAACCGGCCGGTGCGGCGGGCTCCCGGGCGGGCGGCAGAGGTGGGTGTGGTGGTGGCTTCGGCGAGCCACCGCCACACGGTGCGGTCCGAGACGTTCAGGCACTGGGCGGTGGTGTGCACGTGGATGCGGGTGAGGAGGCGCTGGGAGCGCAGGGTGAGGAGGCGGCGTACGGCCGGGGCGCGCAGCGCGGTCAACGACGCGGTGTCCAGGACGGGTTCGGGCTGTGGTCGTGACGGTTCAGAGGCGCTGTGGTCGGGGGTGGTCCCGGTCATGGGAGATCCCTTGGGCCCGGGAGTGGGTGTGGTTGGTCAGGGGGTGGGGCCGAGGCGGGAACAGGCACGCGACAGCAGAGCTTGGTCCACCACCGTCTCGGGGGCGCGGGCGAGGGCCGCGTACCTGTGGGAGGTGATCTTCGCCCAGGTACGGAAGTTGCCCCGTGCGCAGGTGGCATCGGCGTGCAGCAGGTCAGCGTCTGCCGCGGTGTCCCACAGTGGGTGGAACAGACGGAGCACGGTGGGGACTTGCTCGGTGTCCAGGCGGGGTACCTGTTGCCAGGTCAGGACCCGGGAGGCCAGCGCGGGAGCACGCGCGAGAGTACGCTCGGCGCCCGCGCCGCACAGCACGAGGGACGTCTGGGTGGTGGGCGCGTCCACGAGCAAGCGCAGGTAGTCCAACTCCGGAGCGGCGATGCGCTGCACGTCATCGATGACCAGCGCCCCCGGCGTCTTCAAGGCATCGATCAGCGCGCGGTCGGCTGTGTCCGTGCGGTTCGTCAACGACGTGGCCGGCAAGCCGAACGCGGTCAGCAGCGCAGCCCGCAGCTGCGGCAAAGCGGGCTTCACCGACACCACCGCACGGTGTACCGGGGTGCGGCGTGGGAGCAGGCGCAGCGCCTGGTGGGCCGCGACCTCTTACCGTGCCCGGTATCCCCGTACACGCACGCAATGCCACTTGCGGCGATGGTGTGGGTGAGGGACCTCGGTCACCTCGCCGAGCTGCCGTGTCGCCACGACATGCGCGCCCGGCACATACAGACGCACGCTGCCTTCGGTGAACGGAGAGGTACCTGTCGTCTCGGCGCTCTCGGCTCCGTCCTTCGGGTCGGGGTCAGCGAGCGCCTGACCGGCCTCACCGACCGTGCCCGGCAGGGCCAGCTCGGCCAGCGCACGGTCGTAGGCGGCCGGATCGACCCGGGCGTAGCCAGGACGGGGAAGGTCAAGGACACGCCCCGCACGGCGTTCACGGTTCACCGCCTCATGCAGCGTCGTCAACGACGGCAACCGGTCCCGTCCCAGAGCATCAAGCACCTGATCGGCATGGTCGGCCATCCAGCGGTGCAAGGCCTTCACGTTCCCGCCCAGCTCTGGGATTGGTGCGCCACGGTCGCGGTGGTGGCGGGGCGTGGCCGGCGTCGTCGGCCGTGTGGCGGGGTGTCGGTGCCCGAGGAGGTTTGGGGGCCGGCTGGTCTTTGTGTCCGCCGTCGCCCGTACGTGCAGTGCGCGGGGGTGGTCGGCCCGGTGTGGGGGTTGTTCATCGGGGTGTGGGCAGGGCGGTGGCAGGTGCTGTGGGGGGCAGTGGGTCGCGTCGGGTTCTGGTCGTGGCCTGGAAGGGACCGTTGGATAGAATTTGTTCATGGATGACTGTTTTGCCGGTTTGGTGTTGTGGGGGTGGGGCTCGAGCGGCATCGGAGCCGGGGGTGTGCGGGCGCGGGGGGCGTGATGGGTGCGGTCAGCGGTGGGGAGGCGTTCGCGGGCCGGGCGGGTGAGCTGATCGGGGCGCAGATCGCGGGCTATCAGGTGGAGAGTGAGCTCGGGCGGGGCGGGATGGCCGTGGTGTACCGGGCGAGGGATCTGCGTCTGCAGCGTACGGTGGCGCTGAAGCTGCTGACCGAGGACATGGTCCGCAATGACACCTTCCGCCGTCGGTTCGCGCACGAGCAGCGGGTGGCGGCCTCGCTGGATCATCCTCACATCGTGCCGATCTTCGAGGCCGGTGAGGCGGACGGTGTGCTGTATATCGCCATGCGGTATGTGCCGGGGCCGGATTTGCGGGCTCTGCTCGACCGGGACGGGCCGCTGCCGGTTCCCGCCGCGTTGCGTATCGCCGCTCAGGTGGCGTCCGCTCTGGGTGCGGCCCATGAACGTGAGTTGGTGCACCGTGATGTCAAGCCGGGCAATGTGCTGGTGGCCCGGGGCACGGACAGTGATCACCCCGAGCATGTCTATCTCACGGATTTCGGGCTGACGAAGAAGTCTTTGTCGCTGACCGGGTTCACGTCCGTGGGTGAGTTTGTCGGCACGCTGGATTATGTGGCGCCGGAGCAGATCGCGGGCCGCCCGGTGGACGGCAGGTGCGATCTGTACAGCCTTGCCTGTGTCGTCTACGAAACCCTCGCGGGCCAGCCGCCGTTCAGGCGCGATGACGCCATGGAACTTCTGTGGGCTCATCAGTACGACACCCCGCCCGCCCTGAGCGAGAGGTGCCCGGGCGCGGCAGCGGCGATGGACGAGGTACTGGCCCGGGCGCTGGCCAAGGCTCCCGAGGATCGTTACAGCTCTTGCGTTCAGTTCGTGGCGGCCCTGCGCGCGGCGGCCCAGAGCGGTGCGGGGCGGGGCGATGCGGGGCGGGGCGATGCGGGGCGGGGCGGTGGGACAGCGGCGCGGGCACCGACTCGGCTGGACCACAGGGGCGCCGGGCCGCTGCCCGATCCGCCGCTCTGGGCCCGGCCGGTTTTCGTCGGCCCGCCCGGCCACTGAGTGGAGGTGCGGGCCACCGGGGCTCTGCGCCGCGGCGGCTCCTGCCCCTTTCCCTCCCCCCTTTCCTTCCCCCAGCGGACACGCGGGCGGACATCTGGCGCAGGACGGTCCTTGGGTGCGTACGTCCGGGCCGGCACGGCCGTTGCCGTGGCGGCGCGGACGGGGGCGGGCGATGGCGGGGGCGGGCGAGCGATGGCGGGGCGCGGCCAGGCGGGGTGCGGCCGGGCGGGGTGCGGGCGGGCAGCGGCCGCATGCGTGGGGTGTCTTCACGCGCCGTTTGCCGGTGAGCGTTTCACGTTTGCCAGCCGCGGGCCGGGCGGGCCCTGCTGCCCGGTGGGGGTGCCCGTGCCGGCTGCAGGAGCGCGGGCGATTCTGCAACACCTCGCTGGGAAGGCCCAGTTGGGCGCCTGCGCCGTTCAACATCCCTACGCGTGGGGGTCGTTCAGGGCGTCACGGTCCACGGCGGGCACGGCGGGCACGGGGATCGCGGGGATCACGGGGATCGCGGTCAGACATGTGCCGGCGGCCGGCACCGGCATGAGTCTTTGCCGCCGGTGATGCGCGGGCCCGGCCCGGGGGCCTGTCCGGCGGATGCGTGTCCGCGCCGTCCGGCTTGCCGGACAGGGCAGTTCACCGCCGGCCGCGACAAGGCGGCCGCTTGTTCACGTCCCGGTCCGGGGCCTACGGAAGGGCATCGGGCGGCCGTGGCTGCGCAGTTGCTTGCCCCCGCCGCCCCTCACCGCCCGGCCTTCTGCTCCGCGCCGCCCCGGGGCGGCGCGGAGACTTCCGGGCGGCGCAGCGCGCGCCGCCCCTTTTGCCGGCGGTGGGTGGCCCTGCCGTCGGGCTGGGGCCGCACACCTTTCGCGTATGCCACGCCGAGGGGTATGTCGGGGGCGTGAATGGCGGCGGATCTGCGGCTCTGGGCGGTCTTTGTGCAGGGCAGAGGTGACTGGAACCCAGTCTTGCGTGGCTTTACTCGACTTCTTTGCATTCGTCAAGCCACGAACCCTCGGAACGTGACCAAAACGGACCAAAACGGGCCTACTGGTTGAGCGGCCCCACCGGAAAGCACCACAGCCGACAACGAGGCCGCAGACCCCGCACAAGCACCCTTCCCGCCTCAGGAGGAATCATGAACACCACGACCCCCACCCCTGGTACCCACCGCTCCAAGCGCCCGCTGGCTCTGGCCACTGCAGCGGCGTCGGCTGTCGTCCTGGCCGGAGGTGTCATCCTGCCGGCCACTGCCGCGACAGCGGCCCCGATGTCCTCCACGTCGGCCACGACCATGCCTCCCCAGCACGACAAGGACAAGCTGGACTACTGCTGGAGCAAGCACCACAACAAGGACCACAAGCCCGGCAACGGCGGCGACGGTGGCGACGGCACCGGCGGCAACGGAACCGGCGGCAACGGCGGCGACGGCGGCAACGGGGGCGACGGCACCGGCGGCGACGGCACCGGCGGCGACGGCGGGAACGGCGGCAGCGACACCAGCGACCACGGCACCAGCGACGGCGGCACCAGCGACGGCGGGAACGGCGGCGACGGCACCGGCGGGAACGGAACCGGCGGGAACGGCGGGAACGGCGGCCACGGGGGCGACGGCACCGGCGGCAACGGAACCGGCGGGAACGGCGGGAACGGCGGCCACGAGGCCAACGACCACGACGAGAAGAACTCCTGCTGGGCGGGTGGCAAGAAGTTCCGCTGGCACCACAAGTACAAGGTCTACTACATCATCGTGAAGCACCAGAAGCTGTACTTCTGGGACAGCTACAAGGACTTCTACTTCTTCGCCAAGCAGCACAACAAGCACTACTGGAAGTCCGTAGACCACCACGACCACTGGTGGGAGGACGAGAAGCGCTGGTGCCACGAGGACAAGATCAAGGACAAGATCAAGGACAAGGAAGAGGAAGAAGAAAAGGACAAGGACAAGGACGAGGACGAGATCAAGGACGAGACCGGAGACAAGGACGAGCACAAGGACGAGGACGAGACCGGAGACAAGGACGAGGACGGCGACAAGGACGAGGACGGCGGCGACGGCGGCAACGGCGACGGCGGCAACGGAACCGGCGGCAACGGCACCGGCGGCAACGGCGGCACCAACGGCGACGGCGGCAACGGCACCGGCGGCAACGGCACCGGCGGCAACGGCGGCACCAACGGCGACGGCGGCACCAACGGCGACGGCGGCAACGGCACCGGCGGCAACGGCACCGGCGGCAACGGCGGCACCAACGGCGACGGCGGCAACGGCACCGGCGGCAACGGCACCGGCGGCAACGGCGGCAACGGCGGCACCAACGGCGACGGCGGCAACGGAACCGGCGGCAACGGAACCGGCGGCAACGGCGGCACCAACGGCGACGGCGGCAACGGCACCGGCGGCAACGGAACCGGCGGCAACGGCGGCACCAACGGCGACGGCGGCAACGGCACCGGCGGCAACGGCGGCACCAACGGCGACGGCGGCAACGGCACCGGCGGCAACGGCGGCACCAACGGCGACGGCGGCAACGCCCTGTAGGGCCCGGTGAAGGCGGGGCAAAGGCCATAGCGGCCTTTGCCCCGCCCTCTGTGTGAGCCCCTCCGGAGCAGGGGGCCCCGCGCCCATGTCCACACCGCTGCGGGAATACGCCCGCCGCGACAGCACACCGCACACCGCGCACCCACGGGTCCGTCGCCCTGCGCGCGGCCTGCCCACCCGCCCCGCCCCGGCCTGCCCCGCCCCGTCCCGTGCGATGCCCCGCGCGCCCTGCGCCCCGCGCCGGGCTCCGCCTCCCCGGCAGGTGCTCGCCGTGGGGCAGGCCGGTTCCGCACGGGCCGGTGGGGCTGCGCCGGGCACGGCCCACCGGCACAGGCATGCGCCCGCCAGGTGCCGGGGAGAGTGCCCGCCCTGGGCGGGCCCCGGGCACGCGACTGGTGGGCAGGAGGCGCCGAAGAGGCGCGCAGGGGGCTTCAGCCAGAAGCGGTGAGGAACTGTTCGGCCCAGACGGTTTTGCCAATGGCCGTGTGCCGGGTGCCCCAGCGCTGGGTGAGCTGGCCGACCAGGAGCAGGCCGCGTCCTCCTTCGTCGAAGAGCCGGGCGCGGCGCAGGTGCGGGGATGTGTTGCTGGAGTCGAAGACTTCGCAGATCAGGGTGTGGCCTGTGTGGATCAGGCGCAGGTGGATGGGGGGCCTGCCGTAGCGGATGGCGTTGGTGACGAGTTCGCTGACGACGAGTTCGGTGACGAAGGCGGCCTCGTCCAGGTGCCAGGCGTGGAGCTGGCCGGTGGCCAGGTGGCGTGCCTGGGCGACGGCTGTGGGTGCGCAGTCCAGCTCGCAGGTGGCGATGCGGTCGGCCTCGAGTGCTCTGGTACGGGCGATGAGCAGGGCGATGTCGTCGTCGGGGCGGTGGGTCAGCATGGAGGTGAGGACCCGGTCGCAGACGGTGTCCAGTTCATCGGCCGGGCGGGCGAGGGTGGAGAACAGCCGGTCCAGGGCGTCGTCGATGTCGTGGTCGCGGATTTCGAGGAGGCCGTCGGTGTACAGGGCGATCAGGCTGCCTTCGGCCAGCTCGGTCTCGTAGGTCTCAAAGGGCAGGCCGCCCAGGCCCAGGGGCGGACCGGGAGGTGCGTCGAGGAAGCGCACCGCGCCGCCCGGGGCGACCACGGCGGGCGGGGGGTGACCGGCCCTGGCCAGGGACAGGCGCTGGGAGGTGGGATCGTAGACCGCGTACAGGCAGGTGGTACCGATACCCGCGCCGCCCTCGGCCACACCGGCCGGGCCCTCGTCGGCAGACAGATGCAGGACCAGATCGTCGAGGTGGGTAAGCAGCTCATCGGGCGGCAGGTCGACATCGGCCAGAGTGCGCACCGCGGTACGCAGACGGCCCATGGTGGCCGAGGCACGCATTCCGTGGCCGACCACATCGCCCACCACCACCGCTACACGCGTACCGGACAACGGGATGACATCGAACCAGTCACCGCCCACACCACCGAGACGGTCACCGGCAGGCAGATACCGGGTGGCGACGTCCAGAGCCTGCTGATCAGGAAGCGTCTGCGGGAGCAGACTGCGCTGCAGAGTCACCGTGGTCGTGTGGTCACGGGCACGGCGGCGCGTACTGCCGATGGTCTCAGCCGCCTGGAAGGTGAGCTGCTCGGCCAGCCACATGTCATCCGCGTCGAAGGGCTGCGGCCGCTGGTGACGGCCCAGCAACAGCACCCCGATCGGGCCGCCCCCAGCGGCGATGGGCACCATCATCACCGTGTGCGTCCCCAGCTCACGGATCCAGGCCGCCCGGGGATCACGGGCCGCCCACGCAGCCAGATCCGGATCACCCGCCTCAAAGACAGCCGCGCGGCCCTGAGCCAGACACCGCGCGAGAAAAGCAGGCACCGGATAACCAACAGCTGACGGCCCGGCCTGCGGCCCGGCATGCGGCCCGGCCTGCGGCGCAGCATGCGGCCCGGCTGGCGGCCCGGCCTGCGGCGCGGCCTGCGGCGGAGCTTGCGGCGCGGCTTGCGGCCCGGCATGCGGCGCAGCTGACGGCCCGGCCTGCGGCGCGGCCTGCGGCGGAGCTTGCGGCCCGGCATGCGGCGCAGCTGGCGGCCCGGCCTGCGGCGCGGCCTGCGGCGGAGCTTGCGGCGCGGCTTGCGGCCCGGCATGCGGCCCGGCATGCGGCCCGGCATGCGGCCCGGCATGCGGCCCGGCATGCGGCCCGGCTTGCGGCCCGGCTTGCGGCGCGGCTTGCGGCCCGGCTTGCGGCGCGGCTTGCGGCGCGGCTTGCGGCGGGGCGACCGTCACAGGCGGGCTCGGGCCGGTCACAGACCGTACGGCGATCCGGTCCAGCACCACCCTGTCCCAGGGCACGTCGGCCCGGGAAGCGCCGGGCGGATGCTGGGGAAGGAGTTCGACCGCGGCGAAGTCCGCCAGACGGCCCGTGGCGGCGTCCGCCAGCTCCTGCGCGGTATGCCGCACCTCCCCGGTAGCGGCGATACGGGCCAGATCCTCCAGCAGCCTCCGCTGCCGGGAAAGAAACCGACCGGGCGTGTGGTGCGCCGTCAGACACACCGCCCGTATCCGCCCGCCCGTGTCCCGCAGCGGAGCAAGCGAGGTCGGCCAGCCCTGCCCCGCACCCACCCCGGCCGGACCGATACAGGCCCCCACATGCTGCACCTCACCACTGTCGAACGCCTGACGCATCCCAGCCTCCGCCTGATCACTCACCCGGTGCGCCACAAGCTCCGCCAGACGCCACCCCCGCAACTCCTCCTGCGACAAAGACAACGCACGCTCCATACCCACGTTGGCCCACACCAGCCGCAGATCCGCATCGAAAACCCCAAGAATGCTCGGCGACTGGCAAAACACCCACTCGGCCAACTCCTCCACCGCAGGCGCCACCGGCCCAGAATCCACCGCCACCACCAACCACTCACCAAAA
The DNA here is from genome assembly GCF_031157275.1 of Streptomyces sp. LHD-70. Lineage (GTDB taxonomy): Bacteria > Actinomycetota > Actinomycetes > Streptomycetales > Streptomycetaceae > Streptomyces. Next base: position 1,408 of record NZ_JAVIFW010000044.1, on the reverse strand, counting down.
GAACAGTCAGAAGACGGACGATCAGAAGCCACATCATCGGAAAGCGCGCGGCCAGAAGCCGCGTAATCGGAAGGCGGGCGGTCAGCAGAAGACGGACGGTCAGCAGCCACATCATCGGAAGACACGTGCCCAGAAGCCGCGTGGCCAGAAGACGGGCGGTCAGCAGGCGGGCGGTCAAAAGGCGGGCGGTCAAAAGGCGGGCGGTGTGCGAGCAGCCGCCGCTCCAGACGCCGGCCGTCGCGATGCCTGAGCCCCACCACCACACTGCACCTGCGCCGCCCGGCCACACCCCGCCACACACCCGGATCGACGTCATCGGCCAGCAGCCGCGCAGCCGGATACCCCACCACCTCAGCCGGCCCATAACCCAGCAGCCGCGCAGCCCGCTCACTCCACCCCGTCACCCTGCCCCACTCATCGACCGTGGCCATACAGGACAGCGACGCAGCACCCGCCCACGTCCACTCACCGCCAGGAAAGGCAGAACCCTCGCTCACCACTCAGCCGCCTCTCGGGATCCACACCACCCAGACCCCTGCGACCATCATCATCCTCACCCACGACAACCACCAACCCAGCCAGCCCCCCACCACCCACCGGCCCCACAGCCCCACAGCCCCACAGCCCCAGAAACCCAGCCCCAGCCCCAGCCCCAGCCCCAGCCCCCCCGAAACCCCGGAACCCCGGAACCCCGGAACGACGCACCCGGCACCCGGCACCCGGCCATCCCGCGCGGGATCACACCCCGTACACCAGAACCCGCAGCCCCACCCCCGACACAGCGGCCGTGACACGCCTGTGACAACCACCAGACACCGCCAGGACCTCACCCCACCAACCTATTTAAACCAGCCAAAAGAACCCAACCCAGGCAATCCAGGCACCTTTTCCCCTGCTCCCGAGGGCGTCAACAGGGACAACCAGACCGACCCACCGGAGACCACCATGGCCCCCGCAACCACCACAACACCCCCCACCACACCCACCCTGACCCCCCGCGAACTCGAAACCCTCCACTACATCACCTCAGGACACACCTACCAGCAAACAGCCCGCCACATGGGCCTCTCCCCCCACACCATCGACACCTACCTCCGCCGCATCCGCACCAAACTCCACACCAACACCACCGCCCAACTCACCCGACACGCCATCACCCTCGGCCTCTAACACCCACCCAACACACCACCCCACCCCCGACCCCCAGCCCACCCGGCCGCGCCACCAGAGGCAACCACCTCCTCGACCGCAGACACCGCAGACACCGCAGACCAGGACATGAGGACATAAGAGGTCGTTAAGTCCGTTTCTGGTAGCGGCCTCGTCCGGGTTGGGTGAGGAAGCCTTGGCGGGTGAGGCGTCCGAGGCGGCTGCGCGTGACGTTCATGACCGGGTCGTCGGTGGGCAT
>NZ_JAVIFW010000043.1 GCF_031157275.1 Streptomyces sp. LHD-70 | reverse complement strand
GTCGATGAACACGTACAGTGCCGCCAGAAGGGCGTCCAGGTCGGAAGTCACACTCAGGCCAACGGGCGCCCTTCGCCATGGTCGCGACCAGCCCAGACATCGGACTCAATCATCTAGGGCGCGCGGAGTGCGCGCCGCCTCCCGTTCAGAGCTCCTCGTCCCCCCACTGGGCCAGCAGGTCCTCCGGGGATGCTTCCTCGGGCCCCGCTCCCTCGCCGTGGACCGGCTGTTCGGTCCAGATGATCTTGCCGCGGGCGGTGTAGCGGGTGCCCCAGCGTTCCGCGAACTGGGCGACCAGGAACAGGCCGCGCCCGCCCTCGTCCGTGGTGGCCGCGCGGCGCAGGTGCGGGGAGGTGCTGGAGCCGTCGGAGACCTCGCAGATCAGGCTGTTGCGGTCGTGCAGGAGGCGCAGCCGGACCGGGGGGATGCCGTAGCGGATGGCGTTGGTGACCAGTTCGCTGACCACCAGCTCCGTGGTGAAGGCGGCCTCCTCCAGGCCCCAGCTGTCCAGCCGCCGCGCGACCTCGGACCGGACGCGGCTCACCTCGGCGGGATCACTGCGTACCTCCCACTCGGCGATCTGAGACGGATCGAGGATGCGGGCGCGCGCGACGAGCAGGGCGATGTCGTCGTCGGGGTGCGGCGGCAGGAGCGCGTCGAGGACCGCCGTGCAGGTCTCCTCGGGGCTCCGGTCCGTACCGGTCAGCGTGGTCCGCAGCAGCTCCAGACCGGTGTCGAAGTCCCGGTCGCGGTGCTCGACGAGGCCGTCGGTGTAGAGGACGAGGCGGGCGCCGGCGTTCAGGCGGAGGTGGAAGGCCTCGAAGGGCAGGCCGCCGCCGAGGCCGAGCGGAGGGGAGACCGGGACGTCGGGGAACGTGACCGCTCCCGCCGCGTCCACAAGCGCGGGGCCCGGATGCCCGGCGCGCGCCATCGAGCAGACCCCGGTGACCGGGTCGTAGATCGCGTACAGGCAGGTGGCGCCGGTGATGCCGTGGGTGCCGCCGTTCTCGGTGCCCTCCTCCTGGTCGATACGGGTGACGAGTTCGTCCAGGTGGTTGAGGAGCTCGTCGGGCGGCAGGTCGAGGGCGGAGAAGTTGTGCACCGCTGTGCGGAGGCGGCCCATGGTGGCGGCCGCGTGCAGTCCGTGCCCGACCACGTCTCCGACGACCAGGCCCACCCGGGCGCCCGGCAGCGGGATCACGTCGAACCAGTCCCCGCCCACACCCGCCTGGGCGGGGAGATAGCGATGGGCCACCTCGACCGCCGACTGCTCGGGCAGCGTGCGCGGCAGCAGACTGCGCTGCAGGGCGACCGCCGTCGCGTGCTCGTGGGTGTAGCGGCGGGCGTTGTCGACGGCCACCGCGGCCCGCGCCGCCAGCTCCTCAGCGAACGACACGTCCTCCTCCTCGAAGGGCTCCTGCTCGGAGCGCCAGAAGTTGGCCAGGCCGAGGAGTACGCCACGCGCCTGCAGCGGTGCGGAGATCAGCGAGTGCACTCCGGAGTGCAGGATTTCCCGGGCCCGCGCGGGGTGCTGGTCCCGCCAGCGGTGGGACGCGGCGAGATCGGCTACGAGGACGGGGTGCCCGGCCGCCATGCTCTCGGCCATCGGGGTGCCGGGAAGCCACGGAATCCGCTCGCCCACCGGGAGGAACGGCGGATCGTCGCGCAGGCCCCGGATCGCGATGCGGCGCATCACGGTGCTGGTGCCGTTCGGTTCCTCGCCGCGCAGCACCGGATCGAGGAGTTCGACGGTGACGAAGTCGGCAAACTGGGGTGTGCTCACGGCGGCGAGTTCCTCGGCGGTACGCGTCACGTCGAGGGTGGTGCCGAGCCGTACGCCCGCGTCGTAGAGCAGCCGCAGCCGCCCGCGTGCCACCTCGGCGCGGCCGGCCAGGGAGCGCAGCTCCGTGGTGTCCCGCAGGGTGGCCACGCTGCCGGCCGGGCCTCCGCTCGGGCCGACCGGCCGCAGGTTGACTGCGAGCAGCCGCTCTCCGGCCAGGTGCACCTCATCGGTGGCGGCCCGTCCGGAACCGAGCAGTGCGGTCGCGCCCGCGTCCAGGCCGAGGTCGGTGACCGGGCGCTGCTCCGCGTCCGGCGGCAGGTCGAGCAGCCGGCGTGCCTCGTCGTTGGCGAGGAGCAGCCGCCCGTCGCTGCCGATGATCAGGACGCCTTCGCGCACCGAGTGCAGAACGGCGTCGTGGTGCTCGTACATCCGGGTCATCTCGGCCGGGCCGAGGTCGTGGGTCTGCCGTCGCAGCCGTTGGCTGACGAGGACGGCCCCGCCCGCGGCCAGGGCCAGGGCACCCGCGGCGCCGGCCGCCAGGAGCGGCATCTGGGCACCGACCACGTCCTCCACCCGTTCGACGGTGATGCCCGCCGACACCATGCCCGCGAGGGAACCGTCGGGCCGCGTGATGGGCGCGGCGGAGTTCACGGTGAGGCCCGTGCTCAACAGCAAGGTGTCGGTGTGCGTGCGGCCTTCCCGGGCGTCGGCGAGCGCCTCTTCGTACGGGCCGATCACGCGCTTGCCGATCAGGTCCGGGTCGGGGTGGGTGTAGCGGATACCTGCCGGATTCCACACCACGACGGCGTCGGTGCCCGATCGCTTCCTGGTCTCCTCGGCGCTCGGCTGCAGTGCGGCGGTGGGGTCGGGGGAAGCGAGCGCGTCGAGTACGCCGGGGGAGTTCGCGAAGGTCTCGGCGACGGCGAGGGTCCGGTGGCGAGCCTCTTCGGTGGTGTTCCCGCGGGCCTGCAGCAGCAGGGCCGCGACCGCGGCGGCGACAAGCAGCAGCACGATCCCGAGCTGCAACAGGAACACCTGACCGGCGACGGTGTGCACATTCAGCAGGGACCGCAGACGCCGCCCCGGCGAGGAGCGGCGGAAGCGTCCGCGAGCATCCATGCCTCCAGTGTTGCCGAAAGCCACGGGTGATGATGCCCTCGCACCTGCCGCCCCGCCCGGCGCCCCGCCTGCCGGACCCCGACGCCGGGCGGCGGCCCGCCCGCCGCCCTACTTCCGCGCCACGAAGTACACATTGAGGACGTCGCCCTCGACGTGCCGCTCCACGACGTCGGAGAAGCCCGCCTCGGCGAGCATCCGGCGGGCGGTCTGCCTGCCCCACACCGTGCCGAGGCCCGCGCCGCCCTCGCCGAGCGAGACCGTCATGCAGTAGAAGACGGAGAACGTGTAGAGCGTGGGGCCGAGGACGTGGTCGACGTTCTCCTCCAGCTTGCTGGAGGCGTCGATGTCGCCCATGAGGAACGTGCCGTCGTCCCGCAGCGCGCCCGCGACGGCGCTCAGCGTCTCGGCGGGGCGGGCCAGGTCGTGGATCACGTCGAAGGCGGTGATCAGGTCGTACGTCCCGGACGTCTCGGCCGTGTCACCGACGTCGAACCGGGCGTTCCGCAGCTCCATCCGCTCGGCCTCCTGCCGCGCCGCCGCGATGCCCGTCTCCGACATGTCCAGGCCGTGGAACCGGCTCTGCGGGAAGGCCCGCGCCAGGAGGTTGACCGCGTGGCCCTGCCCGGTGCCGATGTCCAGGCAGTCGATCCCCGTCCGCAGCCGCTCGGGGAGGCCCGGGGCCAGCGGGACGATCGCGTCGACGAGGGCCGCGTCGTACACCCGCGCCGTCTCCTCCGCCTGGAGCTCCTGGAACCGCGGATACGACGTGTACGGGACGCCGCCGCCCTTCTGGAACGCTTCGAGCACCTCGTCCTCGACGATCCCGATCAGGGCGAGATCCTGCAGGAAGGACGCCATGTTGTCGGGGCCCGCGGCCCGGGTGAGGGAGGCCGCGTGCTCGGGCGGCAGCCGGTACGTGCCGTCCTCGGGGGCGTACTCGACGATCCCGCCGACCGTCATCCCGCCGAGCCATTCGCGTACGTACCGCTCGTCGAGGCCGGTGGTCGCGGCGATCTCGGCGCTGGTGGAGGGCGGGAGCTCCGCCATCGTGTCGAAGAGCCGGGTCCGGTGGCCCAGGCTGCACAGATAGCCCAGGCAGGAGTCGTTCAGGACCTGCACCATCCGGCCGGCGAACTCCTCCTGCCTCGTGAGGTCCAGGGCGTCCGTGGTCATGGCCTTCTCCTTCCCGTCGCAGGTCGGAGAGGGATCAGGGACGCCGAGCCGCAGACCGGCCAGGGGTGTCGTGGTGCACTCCATGCTACGCCGGACGCGGGTCCGCCTCCTGCCCGCGCCCGGCGGTAACTGGACCGTTTCCGCCGGTAGTTGCGCCCCGCGGCCCGGCCTCACCTTCCTTTGCAGCCGTCACCTCCCGTAGCGCCCGAACCGCTCACCGACCTGACCGGGGCTGAGCGCCTCGTCCCAGGTCGTCAGCTCGTCCAGATCGCCGCGCAGGCTCACCTTCGGGGCACCGACCGAGCGCATCGGCAGCGGCACGGAGGCGTCGACGGAGCCGACCCGCTCACCGTCCGCGTACAGCGTGGTCCGCCCGGGCTCGGCCACCCACGTCAGGTGGACCCAGCGGTCGAGCGGCAGCGTGTAGTCGAAGCTGTGGTCGGCGGCACCGGAACCGGTGGTGCGGCTGAGGCCGACCTTGCCCGTGCCGGACTGCCGGAGCTTCAGCGCGCCCGACTCCGAGCTGAGCAGCACCTGTTCGCCCTCGGTCGCGGTCGGCCGGACCCACACCGAGTCGGTCCACGGTTCGGCGACGTCGAGGCCGCCGAAGCCGACGCCGTCCCGGTCGTGGTCGAACCGGAAGGCCTCGCCGCGCACGCCGCCTCCCACCAGGGCCGGGTTGTTGATGATGTACGTGGTGCCCGGCAGGCCGCCCGCGGTGTCCTCGGCCATGATCGTGTTGCCCGGGCTGCCCGCGTACGTCCAGCCGCTGGGGTACGCGGCCTCGTCGAACGTCCAGTGATGGCTGGGTCGTCCGTCGTCCACCCGCTGCTTCGCCGGGGCCTGCCGGACGCCGGGCGGATCGCCGATGGCGGCCACCCGGGCCCGGAAGTCGGCCGGCGAGTCCGGGGGCGCCGAGCCGTTCCAGGACCGGTCGGCCATGACGGCGCGTGGCCCGGCGCTGTGCTGCTCGAAGTAGCCGTCCTCGGCCCAGAAGTTGTAGTCGGCCCAGTTCATCAGGCCCGAACCCAGCATGTCCGGCTCGGAGTTGGGCTTCCACGTGCCGTACATCCACTGGGCGGCACGGAAAGCGGGTCGGCCGGTCTGTGCGGGGAAGCGGCGGAACGCGGCGGCGACGTCCTCCTCGGTCTCGTGGTACGGAGGCTCCGTGAACGCCTCGGCGTAGATCAGCCGGAACGCGTCCCCGGCGCGCACAGCGGCCGGTCCGTCCATGCGCACGACCGTGATGAGTGCTTCCTGCGTCATGCGGTTCCTCTCGAACGGTGCTGCGGGAACGGGCAGTTCGGGTCTGAGCCAGGCACGTACGATGTCCGGATGCACCCCATCACGTCCTCGGTTCCGCCGGGCGTCCGGTCCGAGGCGGAGCTGCTGCGCGGCGAGGACGCAGAGGAGCTTGCCTTGTTCGCCCTCGACCGGGGCAACGCGTGGTGGCGGCGCAGGTACTGCGTACTGGCCATCGAGGGCCGCGTCCCCGAGCACCTCGTCGACGACCTCATCGCCCGGATCCGGGACCCGGAAGAGACCGGCGAGATCCGGTTGGCGCTCCTGGAGGTCCTCGCCGAGCGCCGCGAACTCCTCGACTGGCTGCGCGGGCAGGACTGGCAGAACGAGAAGCGGTACCGCCTGGGCCCCGCGATCCTGCGGGCACGCGGCCTGCTCGGCGACCTCACCGCCGCCCGGGACCTGGTCACCCTCGCGGGCGGGTCCTGGGAAAGCACGGCCGGGGAGGACGGCCTCGACGCCCTGGTCGAACGGTACGGCCGCGCCGCGGTCCTCGCCGAGACCGAGGAGGACCGGCCCGAGTACCGACGGTTCGCGCTGCGCATGCGGCACCGCTCCGGGCAGGACGTGACCGCCGCCCTCGCCGACCCGGACCGCCGCGTCGCCCACCTCGCCTCGACCCTCGTCACTGACCCCGACCGGATCCGTGCCTGGATCCCCGGAGCGCCGACCACCGAGTCGGTGCTGTGGGCGACCTGGGCCCTGCACCGGCTCACCGGCGACGGGGCGGAGACCCTGGCGCTCGACGAACGCCTCGGTCGGCCCAGGGTCGAAGTCCCCGGCCTCGACGAGGAGTTGCGGCGGGCCGTCGTGCACCAGTACGTGCCGCGCTGCCACCCCATGAGCGACCCGCGCTGGCGCGTGGAAGCGCTGTGCACCGCACCTCCGCAGCACGACGTCGACGCATGGCTCGATCGCGCCACGGCCGCCCTCACCTCGGCCGGCCTCCAGCCGACCGCCCCGGTCTCCGCGCACGACCACCACCAGCAGGGCCACGGGACGTACCACTCCATCGACTTCGCCGGAGTGTGGGTGACCCTCAGCACCCTCGGCCCGTACGCCGTGGGCCCGTATCGCAGAGACTCGCCAGAGGTCCGCGCGGCCCGCCGGGCACTGGAGTCGGCCGGGTTCCGCTGGATCGACGAGGCGGCCGGCTCGCTCCTGGTCACGGACCTGCACCTCTACTACTTCGGCGAGCGGGAGCCCCTCACTTTGGGAACGCTGCTGTTCTACTGGCAGGACTAGACGAATTATTCCGCGCGGTCGGCGTCCTGGGTGCGCAGTACGGGCTTGAGCACCTTGCCGCCGGCGTTGCGGGGCAGTTCGGGGACCAGGACGAGGTCCTTGGGCGTCTTGAAGGAGGCGAGCCTCCCGTGGAGAAAGTCCGTGAGCTCGGGCAGTGACAGGTCCGCGTCCGGGGTCACGCCGACGTACGCGACCGGCACCTGGCCCCAGCGTCCGTCCGGCCTGCCGATCACCGCCACCTCGCGTACGGAAGGGTGCGCGGCGACGGCGTTCTCCACCTCGGCGCAGTAGATGTTCTCGCCGCCGCTGATGATCATGTCCTTCTTGCGGTCCACGACCCAGACGAAGCCCTCCTCGTCCCGCTTGACCAGGTCACCGGAGTGGAACCAGCCCCCGGCGAACGCCTCCGCGGTCTCCTGCGGCTTCCTCCAGTAGCCCTGCATCAGGGTCGGCCCGCGGTAGACGATCTCGCCGACCTCGCCCACGGCGACGTCGTTCATGTCCCCGTCCACGATGCGGTGTTGGATGCTGGGGATCGGCCGGCCCACCGAGCCGAGCTTGCGCAGCGAGTCCGCCCCGCGGAGCACGCACGTGATCGGCGAGGTCTCGGTCTGGCCGAACACCGCCACGTTGAGCGCGCCCGGGAACTTCTCGCCCATCGCGCGCAGCGTCGCGTCGCTCGCCGGGGCCGCGCCCCAGCTGATGATCCGCAGCTTCAGGTCGCGCTTGTCGATATCGGGTTGCGCGCAGATCAGATCCCACTGCTGCGGGACGTTGAACACGACGGTGGCGCCCTCGCGTTCGTACGCGTCGAGCACCGCTCGCGGGTCGAAGGCGCCGAGCGGATGGATCACCACCGTGCCGCCCACCACGAAGTTCGCCACGATCGAGCCCAGGCCCGCGATGTGGAAGAAGGGCGCGGTCAGGAAGCCGACGTCGGAGTCGTCGAACATCTCCATCGCGCGGATGCACGTGATCGCCTGCACCTGCATGTTGCGGTGCGACAGCATCACCCCCTTCGGCTGCCCGGTCGTGCCCGAGGTGTACATGATCAGCGCGGTCGACTCCTCGCTGATGTCGGGCAGTTCCATCGGCTCGTACGCGCCCAGGAACTCCTCGTACGCGATGTACGCGATCTCGGGCCCGTCCTGCGCTCCGATGACGACGACCGTGCCGATCGACGCCGCACCCGGCACCGACCGCAGCAGCGGCAGGAGGGAGGCGTCCACGACGATCGCCGAGGGCGTGCAGTCGGTGAGGATGTAGTCGAGCTCAAGGGGTGCGAGCCGGAAGCTGAGCGGTACGGCCATCGCCCCCAGGCTGTTCGCCGCGAAGACGCTCTCCACGAACCACGGATGGTTCAGCGTAAGCAGCGCCACGCGGTCACCGGCGGCGACGCCCCGGTCGGCGAGCGCGGCGGCGAGGCGCAGCGACCGCCGCGACAACTGCGCCCAGGTCGTGCTCTCCCCGAGATGGCGGAGCGCGGGCTTGTCGGGGCGCATCGTCGCGTGGGTGGCCGCCTGGGACATCCAGTGGTGCCGGAAGGACCAGGAGGGCGCCGTATCGGTCGACATGGGGACTCCTCGGGGTGTCGTATCGATCGGTGGCGTGGACGCGTGACCGCCGCCGCATTGTGCCTGCCAACGCGGGCCGCGGAGAAGCGTCGTGACGTATTTTGTTAATGAAGAATCACGTGGGTGGAGGATGGCCGGTGCCTGCTCGTCGTGTGGTTGACTGAGCGGCATGGCTCCGTCTCCGCATCCGTTCGTTCGTCCCCGGCGCCGCCGCGTATGACCACCGAGCCGATCTCCGCAACCCGCCCCCGCCCCCGTCCTCGCAACCGCAGACAGCTCATCGTCGAGGCGGCCGGCCGGCTGTTCAGCGAGCGCGGGTACCACGCTGCGTCCATGGAGGACATCGCCGCCCGCGTGGGGATCTCCGGCGCGGCCCTGTACCGGCACTTCCCCAACAAGTACGCGCTGTTCGCCGAGTCCGCGCACGCCATGGCGGACCGCCTCGTCGCCGCGCTCGACGAGCTGCCGCCCGACGCCGAACCGGCGGACGTGTTCAGCGCGCTCATCCGGGTCACCGTCGCCCATCGCGCCTCGGGGGGCGTGTACCGGTGGGAGGCCCGGTACCTCGACCGCGACGACCGCAGGCAGCTCCGGGCGAAGTTCGCGCGCGTCGTCGGCCGGGTCACCGAGGCGGTACGGGTCACCGAGGCGGTACGGGGCGCCGAGGTGGTACGGGCCACCGAGGCGGTACGGGGCGCCGGGCGTGAAGTGCCGCTGGCCGACGAGCAGTTGCGGGCCGTGGCGGCGCTCGGGGCCGTCGGGTCCATCACCATGCACCGCACCTCCATCGCTCAACGCCGCCTGGAGGAGCTGCTGTTGGCGTGCGCCCTGCGCGTGGCGGGTGCGGCACCTGCGTCGGTCGGGGCGAGCGGGCGGTCGGTCGGGGTGAGCGGGCGGTCGGTCGAGCTGCCGGTCCTGCCCGTGCCGCGCTCGCGGCGTGCGGAGATCCTCGCGGCCGCCGTCCCGCTGTTCGCCCGGGACGGTTTCGCCAACGTCACGAACGGCCAGATCGCTCGGGCCGTGGGTCTCGCCCCGTCCGCGCTCTACCGCCACTACCCGGGCAAGGTCGACATCCTGGCGGCGGCCTGCCTCCAGGCGGCCGGGCTGCTCTCCCAGGCGGTGGACCGCGGCCTGCAGGACGTGGCCGATCCCCGGGACGCCGTAGCGGCGCTCGCGGCGACGTACGTGGCGTACAGCTTCGAGCACACCGCCCTCACCAGCGTCGCCGAAGCCGAGTTCGGCGGTCTGCCCGCCGAGTTGCAGCGCCCCCTCGTACAGGCGCAGCGTGAGCACATCGCCGTCTGGGAGCAGCAGTTGAGGCTGGCCCGTCCCGAGCTCGACCCGCGTCAGGCCCGGGTCCTCGTGCACGCCGGGTTCGGCGTGGTGGTCGAGGCCGGGCGCAGCCTGCGCTGGCGGGACAGCCCCGAACACCGTGCCGCCGTAACGGCGCTGGTCGTCGGCGCACTCGGGCTCTGAGCGGCAACGCCCTGGCCTTGGAGCTGCAACGCCCTGGCCTTGAGCAGCAACACCCGGCCTCTGAACGGCAACGCCCCGCCCTCTGAGCTCAGGAGCTCGGCCTGTTCCCCGTAGGGATCACGATGGGGGTGGTCGTCCCCGAGGAGCCGTTGTTGAGGAACGCCATGGCCAGGGCACGGACGAACTGGTCGAAGACGTAGAAGGCGCCGGGCGCCACCGGGTTCAGGCCCTCGCGGAACAGGATGAAGGCCGGCCACGCCGTGCGGATCAGGGCCGCCGAGGCGTGGTCGCGCTTCAGGCCCAGCCAGTCGCCGATCTCGTCACTGAGGACATAGCGTACGAACTCGTTGAGGAACCCGCGTGTGACGCCCAGGTCGACCTGGGAGGGCAACCCGAGCAGATCCTCGGCCAGTTGGATGCCCTCGGTCGTCGGGGCGAGGACCGGTGTGAGCACCTGAGCCGACTGCTCCTCCGCGTCGGCCCACGTCCTGGGGATGTACTCGTCCCGCACGCCGAGCAGGTGCATGGCGACCTGCCAGCTGTGCAGAAACGCCTCCTGGTCCTCGGCCGGGAACGGGACCTTCCAGTCGAGCAGCTTCCTGCGTACGTAGGTGCCCAGGCTGTGGAACGTGACCAGGATGTCGGCGTTGCTGATCGGGATGGCCTGGTCCGAGACCGCCGTCCAGTGCGGGGACTGCGGCAGCAGGTGGCGTACGGCCGCGTGCACCAGACGCGTCTTGTTGGCCGTGACCACGAACTGGCCCGTCGGCTCGAAGCCCTTCAGCTGGGACAGGTCGTAGCCGAACGTGAACGTCTTGGCCGCGCGGTCCTTCATGTCGGCGCCGCCCGCGGACCAGTAGACGCTCCTGGCCTCGCGCGGGATCACGGTGCTCATGATCCCGCTGCCGAGGCCGTAGAGCATGAAGAGGTACGTGTCCTTGCGCCGGTTGAAGTCGGCGGCCCGCGCCAGCTTCGCCGAATCCGCCCACGAGGGCAGCCTGTTGACCTTCTTCAGGTACTCCGTGAGGTCGGCCGGCAGGCCGCTGGGCAGCGGGTCGTCGTTGTCGACCCACGACTCCATCGCGGCGTTCACCGCCGGAACCCGGCCGTTCTCGATGAGGGAGACCATGAGTCGGTCCACCTCGTCGTCCCACACGTACTCCGGATCGGTGCCCGTCCCGGCTCCGGCGACCGAGCCCTTCGGTGACCACGCCCAGGCGGTGGCCGGGCCCGCCGCGCCCACGAGGCCGAGCGCGGCACCGAGCGAGATGACCCTTCTACGGCTGAGATTGCCCATTCACTTGCTCGCTTTCCTGGTAGGTCGTGCGGCTCATCACGCCTTATTCGACTCGCTGTTGGTGCCGTCAGCGCGGTTCAGCGGTTGTTCCAGGATGTGATTTTTGATTAACATAGCGAGGCGCGCCGCCGTCGACAAGGCAGCGCCGCGGTGTTCCGGTTCGCGTCACTCCCGTACGACCGAGGAGCCCGTATGACCACGGAGCAGGACCACACCCCCGCGCCGCCGAGCCCTCCCGCGACGCTCTCTCGACCCGCCTGGGTGACCGACGAGTTGATCGCGCGGTGGTGTGCGTGGGTGCACCGGGAGGAGGGGCAGGGCAGGCCCGAGGACGTCGAGACGGTGGCGGCGGTCGCGCCCTTCGACCTGGCGCCGATCGCGGCCGTTCCGGTGTGCCTCCCGGAGGACGTCGCAGCGGCGGTCGCCGACGCCCGGGCGGCCGGGCCCGCGTGGGCGCGCACCCCGCTGCGGCGGCGCGGAGAGGTCGTACTCGCCTTCCACGACCTGCTGTTGGAGCGCCAGGAGCAGGTGCTCGACCTCATCCAGTGGGAGACGGGCAAGGCGCGCTACCACGCCTGGCAGGAGGTGGCCCAGGTCGCGACCATCGCCCGGCACTACGCGCGGCGTGCCCGCCACTACCTCGCGCCCCGCTCTGTGCGCGGCATGGTGCCGGGCCTGACGAAGGTCCAGGAAGTGCGGGTGCCGAAGGGCGTCGTGGGCGTCATCTCCCCCTGGAACTACCCGCTCTACCTCGGCGTCGGCGACGTACTGCCCGCGCTGCTCGCCGGGAACGCCGTGGTCTCCAAGGCGGACGCGCAGACCTCGCTGACCCTGCTGTGGACGCGCGCCCTGATGGCGGAGGCCGGGCTTCCGGCCGATCTGTGGCGGATCGTGACCGGCCCGGGGCCCGTGGTGGGGACCGCCCTCGTCGACGCCGTCGACTACGTCTGCTTCACCGGCTCGACCGCCACCGGACGCGCCGTCGCGGAGCGCGCCGCGCGTCGCCTCGTCGGGGCCTCGCTCGAACTCGGCGGCAAGAACCCGCTGATCGTACGAGAGGACGCCGACGTCGCCGCCGCGGCGGCCGGCACGGTCGTCGCGGCCTTCGCCAACACCGGGCAGATGTGCATCCACATCGAACGCGTCCATGTGCACGAGAGGGTCTACGACACCTTCCGCGACGCGCTCCTCCGTGCGACGCGTGAGCTGCGCCTCGGGCGGTCCTACGACTACGCGGCGGACATCGGGTCGCTCACGTCGTCGGCACAACTCGCGGCGGTCGAACGGCATGTCACCGAGGCCGTGGCCAAAGGCGCGACCGTCCTCACGGGCGGCCGGGCCCGCCCCGACATCGGCCCGCTCTTCTACGAACCGACCGTCCTCGAAGGCGTCACGGACGAGATGGCCGTGTGCGGCGAGGAGACCTTCGGCCCGGTGCTCTCGCTCTACAGCTACGGCACGGACCGCGAGGCGGTGGACCTCGCCAACCGGGGGACGTACGGCCTCTCGGCGTCGATCTGGTCGAAGGACACCCGCGAGGCCGCCCGGCTGGCGGGGCTGATCCGCGCCGGGTCGGTCAACATCAACGACGGCGCCGCCGCCGCGGCGGGCAGCGTCGAGGCCGGGATGGGCGGCATGGGAGACAGCGGACTCGGCCGACGCCATGGGGCCGAGGGGATCCGCAAGTACACCGAGAGCCAGACCGTCGCGAGACAACGGCTCCTGCCCCTCGGACCCGGGCCCGGGGCGGGCGCCGCGGCGAAGTTCGTCCGCAGCACGAACGGCCGCCTTGCCCTGCTGCGTCGGCTGCGGCTCCGATGAGCGGGACCTCGGCGGACGGCGTACGCGCACGCCCGCAGGCCCCGCGCGCGGCACCCGGCCCCCTCGACACCGCCGAACTCCACGCCCTCTGGGCCGACTTGGAGACCGACGACGGCGCGCAGCTCCTCCGCTCCTGACCCGGCTCCGCCTTCCTCACCGGCACCACCCCGACGGCAACCCGCGCCCTCGACACCACAGGCCGCCCCGAGTCCATCGCCCGCGCCCTCAGCCCTGTCCGCACCCCAGATCGGAGCCCTGAGTCCAGATGACGCACGCGATATCCGCCCGGCGATCGCTCTACGACGGCGACCACGAACTCCTGCGCGAGACGGTGCGGGCGTTCATCGACAAGCACGCCGCACCGCACGCCGAGCGGTGGCGGGCCGAGGGCAAGGTCGGCCGGGAACTCTTCCGGGAGGCCGCCAGGGCGGGCATCCTCGGCTTCAACATCCCCGAGGAGTACGGCGGCGGCGGGGTCACCGACTTCCGCTTCAACGCCGTGATCGGCGAGGAGTTCTCCCGCCACCCCGCATCCGACGGGCTCGCGGGCGTGGGCCTCTCCAACGACATCGTCGTGCCCTACTTCACCGACCTGACCACGACGGGCTGACCAGCAGCGAACGCGAGGAGTTGGCCGCGCTGCGGCGGGAGAACCGCCGACTGCGCGAGGACGTCGACATCCTCAAGCGGGCCACGGCATTCTTCGCGAAGGAGACCCGGTGACGGTGCATCCGTTCATCGAGGCGGAGAAGCAAAGGAAGGCGCTGACTGCGGTCGGTGCCGGGTTGCCCGGCTGATGCGGGCGGCCGGACCCGAGGGCGGCACCGCAGACGACGGCACCTGACCACGATTCCTGATCCACGAGCCGCCATCCGGCCCGACCTCGTGGTCCGAGACTTCGCTCCCGACGACTCAGGACTCGATACCCGTTGGTGCGGCGACATCACCTACGTCCCGACCGAAGAGGGCTGGCTGTATCCGGCCACGGTCATCGACATCGCCTCGCGGCGGGTGGTCGCGGGGCCCGCGTTCCGTCGTCGACCCGAGGTGCGAAGCTGTGCGGCTGTCGCCGGGGCGATGAACCTGTTGGTCACGACGAAGATGCACTCGGTGGAGGCACTGCACGACTGGGTGATCGAGGCACACCGCGAGCTGCCCTTAAATCGAGGTCGAAGACCGTGCGGTGATCCTGCGGCAGTAGAAGCCCCACGGACACGTTCTGGACGCCTGGGGACGTAGCGAGGCAGTCGTGTCGATCGACATCGGGGAGCGGTGACTGCTTGGGGCCCGCAGTGAACCGCAGTCCCTCCGCCTGCCTGCCCCGGTCGACGCCCGTCTTCGAGGCGCCGGCCACGGCTCACCTTGCCAAGGCGCCGGTGGCGCACGCAGATGAATCCGATGCGGGCGACGAGGGGGTGGTGTACGACTGCGTCGCCGACCAACCGGCCGCTGCCCGGCAGGACCGACAGCAGTGCGTGGGCAGCCAGAAACGCGTCGCGTGCCTGCGTGATCAGTCGGCCGAGGGCGGGGGAGACGAGCGGAAGTGCGGCACGGCTGGACCTCTGGACGAGGCGACGTGGAAGAGGCGGAACTCCGGCGTGGACACGCCGAGCCAAAGGCTGCGGGCTTACTGACCGACACTTTCGAAGTGCTTGAAACCTAAGGGCTTAAATTTCATAGCGCAAGACTCGAGGTGGAGTGGGTGGGTGAGCCTGATACTCAAGGTTCCTAAGGTCTTAACCATTGACCACTTAGATATAGCCACTTACTGTCTCCGCAACTCCTCTGTTGGCGGAAGGACCCCTCCATGGCGACTGTGGCCGGCAAACCAGCCCTTGGCTCGATAGCGGCAAGACTCGAACGACTGCCGCACTCGCGCTGGCACGTCAAGGTCCGATTCCTGATCGGCGCCGTCACCTTCTTCGAGGCGTTCGACCAGCTGTTGGCCGCCTCCGCTCTGCCTGTCCTGATGAAGGAATGGAACCTGAGCACCGGGCAGGCCACCTTCGCCGTCACGGCCGCCTCCATCGGTATGCTGCTCGGCGCCCTGGCCGCCGGCTGGATGGGTGACCGGATCGGCCGGGTCCGCACGGTCGCCCTCGGCGTCGCGGTCACCGGTCTCGCCAGCCTCGCCGTCGCCTTCTCCGGCGGCATCGAGATGTTCTCGCTCTTCCGGTTCGTCCAGGGACTCGGCATCGGCGGTGTGGTCCCCGTCGCCGCGACCTACATCAACGAGATCGCCCGCTCCGACAAGCGCGGCCGGTTCGTCCTGCTGTACGAGATGATCTTCCCGGCAGGTCTCGCGGCAGCCACCCTGGTCGCCGTGTGGGTGGTCCCCAACCTCGGCTGGCGCGCCATGTTCGTCATCGGCACCCTCCCGGTGCTGATCGCCGCCGCGCTGCCCCGTCACGTCGAGGAGTCCCCGCGCTGGCTGCTGGCCCGCGGACGTACCCAGGAGGCCGAGGCGGCAATCTCCCGTATCGAGGCACAAGTCGCCCGCGCCACCGCCGAACAGCTGCCGCTGCCCGCCGCCGACGTTCCCGAGGACACCTCCAGGGGCGGGCTGCGCGACCTCTTCCAGGGACGCTATCTGCGGCGCACGGCGGTGCTCTCCGGGCTGTGGTTCGTCGCCTACTACGTCAACCACGGCATCTCGGCCTGGCTGCCGTCCCTCTACACGAGGCAGTTCGGCCTGGATCTGACCACGGCCCTCGTCTACACCCTGCTCAGCAACTTCACCGGCCTGCTCGGCACGCTCGTGGTCGCCCTGCTGATCGACCGCATCGGCCGCAGGCCCGCACTGGTGGCAGCGCTGTGCGGCACCATGCTCTCCCTGGGCGTACTCGCGCTGGCCGGCGCGACCTCGGGAGGCCAGATCGCCGTCTTCGCCTCCTGCACGACCTTCTTCCTCTACGCGATCAACGCGGGGCTCTACCTGTACTCGCCCGAGCTGTACCCCACCTGCAACCGGGCCAAGGGCGCCGCGTTCGGCGGACTGTGGAACCGGCTCGGCGTCATCGTCGGACCGATCACCGTCGGCGCGGTCATCAGTGCAGGCGGCAGCCTCTCTATCGTCTTCGCGCAGCTCGCGGTCGTGGCCGCGGTCGGCGCTGTGATCGCCTGGTTCGCGGTCGAGACCAAGGGCAGGACGCTGGAGGAGCTCAACTCCTGACACCGCCGGCACATCCGGTTCGGGGCCGGTGGCCCGGAGCAGTGATCACTGCTCCGGGCCACCAGCCCCGAGCGACTGCCCCAGGGTGCCGAGCAGCGCGCCGAGGCGGCGCCGGTCCGCGGGCCCCAGTCCGGCCAGCAGCTCCTCCTCCTGCGCGCCGCGCACCGCGCGGACCCGATCGGCCAGCTCGACGCCCTCCTGCGTGAGGCGGAGATGGACGATCCGGCGGTCGTCGGCGTCGCGCTCGCGCCGGATCAGCCCCGCTGCCTCCAGGCGGTCGGCATGCTGGGTGAGCCCGCCGGCCCGGACCGAGCCGGCCGCCGCGACCTCGCCCGTCGTCCGCCGGTAGGGCTCACCCGCGTCATGCAGGGCGGCCAGCACGTCGTAGGCGGGCAGGCTGATGCCGTACTCGCGGACGGTTCGGCCGATGAGCGCCTGATGCCGCTGGGCGCACTCGCCCAGCCGCGCGAAGAGCGCCGAGGGGGACCCGCCCTCGTGGGGACGCACGGGGGCGGGGCGGATGGCCTCCACCTGTGCGCCCTCCACCTGTGCGCCCTCCGCCGCCCGCGCGTCCGGCGGGCGCGCGGCCTGCGGCCCGGGCGTGACGGGGGCCGGCGCCGCGGGGGGAGCGGTGTGCAGAGCGTCGCCGAAGGCCGTCGTGAGGACGTCCGCCAGCGCGGGCGCGAACTCCCCGGTCGGGACGGACGCCGCCGGTTCGTGCGCGAAGAGGTAGCGCTCCATGATGACGCCGAAGAGGACGCTGCGGACCAGCGCGGCGCGTACATCGGCTTGAGGTGAGTCGCCAAGGAGCCGGGCGAGCGGTTCGCCGACCTGCTTCTCCAGGATCGTGCGCAGCATTTCCGCGCTCGGCGCGTGGCCGACGGCGGAGCGGATCAGTGCCGGCCAGGGATCGTGTGCCGGCAGCCGGTCCCACCGGTCGAGATAGGCGCCGGCGAGAGCCGCCGGCACATCGCCCCCGCCGCGGGCCGCGGCCGCCAGCACGTCCTCCGCGACTCCTGTGCCACTGCCGACGACCTCGCGGAACAGCCCGTCCTTCGTGCCGAAGTACGCCATCACCAGGCCAGGCGTCACCCCCGCCTCGGCCGCGATGGCACGGACGCCGACCCCCTTGTAACCGTGGGCGCCGAACAGCCTCCGGGCCGCGTCGACGACCGCCCGGCGGTTGCCCTCCGGGTCGTGCGAGCCGGGGCGGCGCTGCCCGGACGGAGGGCTGCCTCCGCCGGTCGCTCCGGGGGATGTGTCGCGCGCGCTCGGTTGCCTCTTGTGTCCTGGATCCACATCCCTCAGATTAAACGAGTGTTCAGAAAAACAGTCGTTCAAAAATGGTCACGACATGTGCACGGGGCCTTCCCGGACCGTGAGCGGCAGTCCGCTGCCGCCGCGCCGCACCGCGACGATCTCGGCCATGATCGACAAGGCGGTCTCCCCGGACCCCCGCCCGCCGAGATCCAGGCCGATCGGCGAACGCAGCCGGGCGAGTTCCGCCTCGGTCGCGCCTGTCTCGCGCAGCCGCGCCAGCCGGTCCTCGTGCGTACGGCGGCTGCCCATGGCCCCCACGTACCCGGCCCCGCTGCGCAGGGCGAGGGCGAGGACGGGCACGTCGAACCGGGCGTCATGGGTCAGCACGCACACCGCGGTCGCCGGACCGATGAGGTCCGCGTTGCTGCGGAACCAGCGGTCGGGCCGCTCGGCGACGACTTCGTCGGCGCCCGGGAAGCGGTCGGCGACCGCGAAGGCGGGCCTGGCGTCGCAGACCGTCACCCGGTGGCCGAGTGCGGCTCCGATGTCCGCGAGGGGGCGGGCGAACTCGACCGCCCCGAAGATCAGCAGCCGGGGCCGCGGGGCGAAGGACTGCACCAGCAGCTCCCGCTCCGGTGCGCACGCCCCGTTACCGGCGGCCCCTTGTCCGGTGGTGACCAGCCCGCTCTCACCTCGGCCGAGCATGCCTTCGGCGGCCAGGACAGCGGCCCGGTCCACCCGCGCGTCGCCGAGCGAACCGGTGACCGTCCCGCCGCCTGCGGCCAGGCAGCCGTCGCCGTGCACGGGCGTGACCAGGGCCACCGGCGCACCCGCCGCGAGATCGGCCGCCACTCGTTGGAGCGGCACATCGGGGCCCACTGCGCGGATCAGCACCTCGATCGTGCCGCCGCAGGTCAGGCCCACTGCGAACGCGTCCTCGTCGCCGACTCCCCAGCTCTCCACCACGGGGGCGGCGCCTGCGAGCACTTGCTCCGCGGTCGCACAGACGGCGGCTTCGACGCAGCCGCCGGACACGCTGCCGACGATGCGGCCATCCTCGGTGACGAGCATCGAAGCGCCCGGCCCGTGCGGGGCCGAGCCCCAGGTCCGTACGACGGTCGCCATGGCGAAGCGGGTTCCGGTGCGCTGCCAGGCGGTGGCCTGGTCGATGACGTGTCTCATGTCGCTCACCTCGGACCGAGAAATCTGGGGCAGCCTCTTGCCAGAATAAACTTTAGCGTAAATCATTTTAGGTACTAGATAGATTCGGTGTCGAATACCACGGCGCGACGACGACTCGAGAGGTCCGGTGCAGCAGGTTGAAACCCACATCCTTCGACTACATCGCCCCCAGCACCGTCGGAGAGGCTGTCGCCCTCCTGGCCGACGAGACGCGGGAGGCGAAGGTCATGGCGGGCGGCCAGTCCCTGATCCCTATGCTGAACATGCGCCTCGCGAGGCCCGAGCTGCTGGTGGACATCAGCCGCATCCCCGAACTCGGCAGCCTCCACGTGGACGAGTCGGGCGCACTCCATATCGGAGCCGCGGTCCGACAGGCCCACGCCGCCGCTGACCACGCGGTACGGGACGGATGGCCGCTGCTGGCCGCCGCGATCGGGCACATCGGCCATCCGCAGATCCGCAGCCGCGGCACCGTCTGCGGCAGCCTCGTCCACCACGACCCGGCCGCCGAACTGCCCACCGCGGCGCTGGCCCTGGACGCCCGTTTCGTGATCGCCGGACCGCGCGGCACCCGCACGGTCGCCGCCGAGGACTTCTTCGTCGCCACCTTCGTCACCGCCGTCGAAGCGGACGAGCTGCTCACCGAGGTCGTGTTCCCGCCGCTCCCGGCGGACCACGGCTGGGCCTTCGAGGAACTGACGCGACGGCATGGCGACTTCGCCACCGTCGGCGTGGCCGTCCTCCTGGAACGGGACGAGGCCACGGACACCGTCTCCACCGCCCGCGTCGTCTTCTGCGGCGCGGGCCCCGTCCCCGTACGCCTGCCCGCCGCCGAGGACGCGCTCGTCGGCACCGACGCAGGCGAGCAGGCACGCGCCGCGGCCGCCCGTGCCGCCCTCGCCCGCCTCACCCCCTCCGACGACGTCCACTCCACCGCCACCCACCGGCGCGAGAGCGCCGCCCATCTCCTCGTCCGCGCCTGCACCACCGCCTGGGAGCGCAGCTGATGACCCCCTCCGTCCCCACCCCGCTTGCCGCCCGCACCCCGCCGCTCGCCGAACCGTCCGCCTGGCACGAACTCCGCCTCACCGTCAACGGCCGAGCGGTCACCGCCCAGGTCGAGTCGAGGCTGCTGCTCAGCGACTTCCTGCGCGACCGGCTGGGCCTCACCGGCACCCACGTCGGCTGCGAGCACGGAGTCTGCGGGGCCTGCACCGTCCTCGTCGACGACGAACCGGTACGCACCTGCCTCACGCTGGCCGTGCAATGCGAGGGCGCGGACATCCGCACCGTCGAGAGCCTCGCCCCCGACGGCAGCCCGCTCACTCCCGTCCAGCGCGCCTTCCACGAGTGCCACGGCATGCAGTGCGGCTTCTGCACGCCCGGGTTCGTCATGACGGCGACCGCCCTTGCCGAGCAGCCCGAGCGCCCCGACGAGGAGCAGGTCGCCGACGCCCTCAGCGGGCATCTGTGCCGGTGCACCGGCTACCGCAACATCCGCCGTGCCGTATGCCAGGCACTCGACGAGCGATTCGGGGAGTGACCCGTATGTCCCACGATTCCCACCCCGCCCCGCAGAACGCCGGCAGCGGCAGCTGGATCGGGCGTTCCGTCCCACGCGTCGAGGACGACCGCCTGCTGCGGGGCAACGGCCGCTACGTCGATGACATCGCCCTCCCCGGCGCCGTCGAGGCCGCCTTCCTGCGCAGCCCGCACGCCCACGCCCGCATCGAGTCGGTCGACACGAGCGCGGCGCTGGCCGCGCCCGGAGTCGTCGCCGTGTGGACGGGCGACGACGTGGCGGACCTGCCGGCCATGCTCAACAAGGAGGAACTGCGCACCCCGCCGGGCCTCGCCGAGCTCCTGGACCCCGTCGTCCGGATGACTCCGATGCCGCTGCTCGCACGCGACAAGGTTCTCTACGTCGGCCAGCCCGTCGCCGTCGTCCTCGCCGAGAACCGCTACCTCGCCGAGGACGCCCTCGAACTCGTCGACGTGCGCTACGCCCCGCTGCCCGTGGTCGTCGACCCGGAGCACGCCCTGACACCGGACGCGCCCCTGCTGCACGAGGACCTGCAGGACAACACCGCCGTCGCCGTCGCCACCCGCACCGGCGACCCCGAGGCCGCGTTCTCCGGCGCGCACACGGTGGTGAGCGAACAGTTCGAGGCCCACCGCTACGTCGCCTCGCCGATCGAGACCCGCGCGATCTCGGCCCAGGTCGACCCCTACAGCGGCCGCCTGACCGTCTGGTCGGGCACCCAGACCCCGCACCGGCTGCGGGAGGCCATCGCCCACACCCTCGGTCTCGACCCCGCCGCGGTCCGTGTCATCGCCGCCGACGTCGGCGGCGGCTTCGGGCAGAAGGGCATCCTCTACGTCGAGGAACTCCTGATCCCGCACGCCGCACGCCACCTCGGCCGGCCCGTGCTGTGGCGCGAGGACCGCAACGAGAACCTGATCGCCTCCTCGCACGCCCGCGAACAGGTCCACCGCATCGAACTCGCGGCGGACGCCGACGGCCACCTCGTCGCCGTACGCGACCGGATCACCGTCAATTTCGGCGCGTACAACATGACCGGCCTCGTCGTTCCGTACAACTCGCTGTGCCACCTCCTTGGGCCCTACCGCGTGCCCAACGTGGACATCGACGTCACCGGCGTCCTCACCAACACCACCTTCGCCACGCCCTACCGGGGGGCCGGCCGCCCGGAGGCGGTGTTCGCCATGGAACGGGCGATGGACCGGCTGGCCGCAAAGCTGGGCATCGAGCCAGAGGAACTGCGGGCCCGCAACCTGGTGCGGCCCGACGAGATGCCGTACGCGACGGGCCTGGTGGACCGCTCGGGCAAACCGCAGTCCTACGACTCCGGGGACTTCCCCGAACTGCTGCGGCGCGCCGTCGCCAGGGCCGGTGTCGAGCAGGTACGCGCCCGGCAGCGCGAGGGCGCCCGCGACGGCAAGCACCTCGGCATCGGCTTCGCCATGTACATCGAAGCGACCGGCCTCGGACCGTTCGAGACCGCCCGCATCGACATCGCCCCCAGCGGCCGGGTGCGTCTCGCCATCGGCGCCCCCTCCCAGGGGCAGGGCCACCGCACGTCGATGGCACAGATCGCGGCCGACGCCATCGGAGTGCCCCTCGATGTCATCGACGTCGTCGGAGGCGACACCGAGGCCACCCCGTTCGGCGTGGGCACCATCGCCAGCCGCGCCCTGGTCAACGCGGGCAACGCCACCCACCGCGCCGGCCGGCTCGTGCGCGAGAAGATCGTCGAGGCGGCGGCCCGCCGGCTCGGCATCCCGGCGGACCAGCTCGACCTGAGCGACGGCGTCGTCGCGGCGAAGGAGCCGGGCGGACCCTCGATCACCCTGGCCGAACTCGCCGGACGTGCCCCACTGCCCGGCACACCCGAACCGACCGACGGCCGACACGGCACCGAGCTCAGCGAGACCGTGCACTTCCGCCCGCCGGGCTTCGCCGTCGCGAGCGGAGCCCACGCGGCCGTCGTCGAGGTCGACGAGCACACCGGCGAGGTCCAGATCCTGCACTACGTCGTCGTCCACGACGCGGGCAACATCGTCAACCCGATGATCGCGGAAGGACAGGTCACCGGCGGCATCGCGCAAGGGATCGGCGGCGCACTCTACGAGGAGATGATCTACGGCCCCGACGGTCAGCCCCGCACCGGCACCTACATGGACTACCTCGTGCCTACGTCGTCGGAGATCCCGGACCTCGACATGGACGAGATCTTCACCCCGAGCCCCATGAACGACCTCGGAGTCAAGGGCCTCGGCGAAGGCGGCGCCATCGCCCCGCAGGCGGTGCTCGCCGGCGCCGTCGAGAACGCGCTGCGCTCATTCGGCGTGGTCGTACGCCGCGGCCCGCTTTCACCCAGCCGCGTCCGCGACCTGATCCGTACAGCCGCCCGCACCTGAACCGCCCCCGCGCTCCCAAGTACCGCCCCCGTACCGCCCCTCCCGAATCCGGTCCCGAGCCGGCGGGCCCATGATTGGACATCCATGCAGCTCGACCACTCCTTCACCGTCCCGACAGATCCCGACGAGTCCTGGAAGCTCTTCCAGGACCTCGCCCGGGTCGCGCCCTGTATGCCCGGCGCCGTGCTTGACACCCTCGACGGCGACTCCTTCACCGGCCGCGTCAAGGTCAAGGTCGGCGCGGTGCAGATGAGTTACCGCGGCGAGGGCACCGTCACCCGCGACGAGAGTGCCCGCTCGATGCACCTCAAGCTCAGCGGGAGCGAGACCCGCGGGGCAGGCACCGCGTCGGCCACGGTCACCGCGACGCTGACCACCGACCCGGCCGGCACCCGGGTGCGCGTGCGCACCGACCTCGACATCACCGGCCGTCCCGCGCAGTTCGGCCGGGGCATCATGACCGAGGTCGGCGACCGCATCGTGCAGCAGTTCGCCACCCGCCTCGAGGAGCTGCTGCAGGACGCCGGGCCCGTTGCGGCAGCGCCTTCCGCGGTGGGCGCGGCGGATACGGCCCAGGGCCGGTCCTCGACCGAGCCGGAGCCGGTGGACCTCGGAGCGGCCGCGCTGCCGGTGCTGCTCAGGAAGACCGCCGCGCCCGCGGCAGCCGCGCTGCTCGCCATCGTGGTGATCCGGGTCCTGACGCGGCGCTCCCGCAGGTGAGGGAGCCGGCGCGGCCGTCCCCGGCCCAGTCGATCGGCTGAGCGATAAGATTCTCAGTGCCGTGAGAAGCCAGAGGGCGTCGGCGGGAGCAGTACGGGGGAAGAGGATGGCTGCATCGAGGCCGGCAGACCGGGACGCCGTGGCCAGGGTGATCGAGGACTGGGCGCGCGAACGGCCGGAACTGGACACGAGCCCGCTGGAGGTCCTCGCCCGGCTCCACCGCTCCTTCCTGCGCTACAACACCAGGCTCACCGCATCGATCGAACGCCATGGACTGGCCGTGGCGGGCTTCGATGTGCTGACCGCGCTGCGGCGGTCGGGCGAGCCGCACCAACTGACGGCGGGGCAGCTCGCCGACTCCGGACTGGTGTCGTCCGCGGGGGTGACCCTGCGGCTCGACCGTCTGGAGAAGGACGGCCTGATCGCCCGTGAACGGGACGCCGACGACCGTAGGGTCGTCTACTCGCGCCTCACCGAGAAGGGCCTCGCGACGGTGGACACCGTGTTCGCCGAGCATCTCGACAACGAACGTCGGATGCTCGGCAGGGTGTCGCCGTCCGAGAGGCGCCAACTCGCGCGGCTGCTGCGCAAGTTGGAGGACTCGATCCTCGCGTCCGACGAGGAACCGCCCGCATCCACGCAGTAGGCACTTGCCCGCAGTCCGGCGCCCCTCCCCGGCACCCGGTCTGCTCGCAGACGGGGCGCCGAGAGGTGACATGCGCGGAGATTACCGACCGTCGCCGAGGTGGCATCGGGCTCCTGCACGCTGTGTCCTGCTTGCGCGGAGTGGCCCTACAGTCGTTCATCCAGCAGTCGCATCAGCTGAGGGACGTCGTGACGGTTTCCGCTGTTCAGCGAGACGACCATGGGGTGCCATGCCGGTCGACGATCAGGTGGTGCTTGCCTGGACGCTCGCGGTCGACTGGCGAGGGACGGGGATGAACGCTTGGAGTTCGGCCATACTCTCAGCTTGTTGTGGCCCTCGGCGTGGGTTGGAGCTTGGCGTCGTGCCGTATGTGGACTTGCGGCCGGACTTGGGTGGGCTGCTCCCCACGGACGATGGCCAGAGCTTCGGCGACCGTCGGAGCAGATGCGGCGGACGCTCACCTGGGACCGGGGCCGCGAGATGGCCGAGCACCAGGCCATCACGGCCGAGACCGGCATGCCGATCTACCTCTGCAAACCACGCAGCCCCTGGCAGCGGGGCACCAACGAGAACACCAACCGCCTGCTACGGCAGTACCTGCCCAAGGGCGCGGATCTCCGCACGTTCAGCCAGGCCGACCTCCACGCCATCGCCCACGAGCTCAACCACCGTCCCCGCAAAGTCCATGGCTACCGCACTCTGGCAGAGGTCTACGCTGACCTCCTGAACAGCGTTGATGCGCTGACCACTTCAGCTCGCCCTGGTTTATTGAAGATGTGCCGCATGTCGGGTGCGGGTCAGCCGAGGCGGATGCCCAGCATGGAAATGGATCCGCCGTCGAATCCGTCGACGGGGAAGGTGACGGGGTCGTCGCCTGCGCAGGCGGCCAGGACGTAGAGCAGCGGCAGGTAGTGCTCCGGGGTGGGGACGGCCAGCGCAGCGTCCGCGCCGCCCTGTTCGTAGGCAGCGATGTCGTCGAACCTGCCCGCGGTGATCAGCTCCCGTAGCCGGGTGTCGAAGCGGACGGCCCAGTCGAACGGTTCGACCGGATGCCGGCCCCAGGCATAGGTGTGCAGGTTGTGCACGACATTGCCGGATCCGAGGATGAGGATCCCGTCCTCGCGCAGTGGGCGCAGGCGGCGGGCGAGGTCGTAGTGCTGGGCCGGGGTGAGGGTTTCGTCGATGCCCAGCTGGACGACGGGGATGTCGGCGTCCGGGTACATGTGGATGAGTACGGACCAGGTGCCGTGGTCGAGTCCCCACTGGGTGTCGAGTTCGATGGGGGTGGGTGCCAGCAGCTCGCAGACCCGGGCCGCGAGGTCGGGTGAGCCGGGGGCCGGATAGTCGACGTTGAACAGGGCTGGAGGGAAGCCTCCGAAGTCGTGGATGGTCGCGGGGCGCTCTTCGGCCATGACCCGGCCGCCGGGTACGTACCAGTGCGCCGAGACCGACAGGATCGCCCGCGGCCGCGGGATGGAGTCGGCCAGCTCCCGCCACGCGGCGGTGTAGGTGTTGTCCTCGATGGCGTTCATCGGGTTGCCGTGGCCGATGAAGACCGCCGGCATCCGTACGGCCTGGTCTCCGGCGGAACTCGCCATCTCGTCCTCTTCCGTGCTACCGGTTCAGCGGTCTGTCGGGCGGGTCTGGGGAACAAGCCCGGCGGACCGGAGCTCATCGATGAGTCCGGCCCGGCGGCCGGGGAGGGCAGCTGCGGTGCGGCCGTCGACGTCTCAGTGCCAGCTGCGGTCGACGCCGGTGGGGTTGTCGCCCTGGACGGGGCCGATGAAGTCCTCCATGATGCCGCGCAGTCGCTCGACGCGGGCGCGGTCGAGCATGAACTCGCGGAATCCGCGCGGGTCGGTATTCCCGTACTGGTCGATCGGCTTCCAGCCGGGGATCTGCACGTCCCGGCGGGCCGGCCACTGGGCCGATGCCTGCTGGGCCTGCTGCGAGAGCCGGTAGCTCATGTACAGCTTCGCCGCGGCGGGGTGCGGCGCGTCCTTGAGGATCGCTCCGGTCTGATACCACGCCTGGAAGAAGTCCTCCTTGGGCAGGATGAACCTCATCGAGTCACCCGCGGGCGGGTTGAGGTAGTAGAACGAGGTGAACGTCGCCGCCCGCTCACCCGAACCGATGACCGCCAGCGGCGTCGCGGTCCCGCGCACCCACATCGGGTTCTGCGCCAGCAGCTTCTCCAGCCAGCCGTAGCCGTGCTTGGCGATGATCTGCTCGAACTGGAACAGGACGGCGTCGTCGTCGTGCGGATACGTCAGCACGATGCGGTCCTTCAACTCCGGGCGCAGGTAGTCCGTCGCCTCCCGCGGGGCCTGCTCCTCCGGGATGACCTTGGTGTCGACGACGTTGGAGAACGCGAAGACGAACAGGGCGTAGTAGGCGCCGTCGGGGTCCACGAAGTCCGGGTCGACCTCGTCGAGGCCGTCGGGCCGGTACGGCTGAAGCAGGCCGTGCTGCTTCCAGTACGGGAAGTCGTTGACAGTCTGCACATGCACCACGTCCACACGGCTGTCCCCGCGGATGCGCTGCGCGTCGATCCGCGCGTTGTGGTACTTGCTCAGGTCGACGGTGACCTCGATGTCGATGTCAGGGAACATCTCGCTGAAGCCGGCCGTATACATCTGGGCCTGCTCGGGAGCATCCCCTCCGGCGTACACGACCAGCCCGCCGCCCTCGGCCCTGGCCTGCCCGTACAGCTCCTGCATCCGGGGGTCGGTGCTCATCGCCTTCTCCTTCTGTACGCGCGGCGGCGCTTCGCGTCCGTTCTGCCGGGGCAGCGCCTCTACCCTCCACGGGTCCAGAGTCACCCACATCGGCACGGTCCGAGCGGGACACCCCGGCCGCGAAGGAGAAGGCACCCGCACGTCGTGACGTATCACCCAAACACACGACACTGGGGGCGGCGTCGGCCTGCTGAGCGGCCCACCCGTTGCAGCGCCGAGAACGCCGGCAGCCTCTTGCGGCTCGCGTGCCAGCCCCCCGGAGGCAGGGTGACGCACCCCTAAGGCGGGCCGACAGCTTGTCGGTGGACGAGACTGAACAGGCTCACGTGTCCGTACATTCCTCGGGCGGCACCCCATCGCCCGCAGTGCGGGGGCTGGGCACCGTCGCCGCGAGGTTGAGGCGTGCGGCCATGTTCAGGTTGACCTCGCCGTACGGAGATATACGGCAGGTTCGAGTTGGACATGAGCAGCCGCCTGGAGCTGGATCTGGCCGCCCGGGCGGCCACGGTGCCCGGCCCGCGCGCCCCGGACGCTGCACCCGCTGGGCGAGGCGCGTCCTGACCGCCGGGCACCGTTCAGCGCAGGCGGCCGAGGCCGGCACGAAGCGGCCGCTACGGGCGGCGTACTTCTGTCAGCCGACACCATGGATGCGCGGGTAGGGCTCTTCGATACGGCGGACCTGGAGCTCTGGTGGCCCACCTTCAACCTCGCCGGCGTCTTCCTCGTCTGCTGCGGCCTGCTGCTCGTTGCCCTGCCCTGGCGCGACGTTCTCCCCGCGCGGGAGAACGTCGCGGATCAGCAGCCGGGTGCCTCCTGCCGCAGCACGTCGACGCCCAGGGGTGCCGGGGCAGGGTCAGGCGGCCAGACGCAGCAGGGTCTCCTGGAAGGAGACCGCGCTCCTGGGAGGCCGGTTGTGGGGCAGCTTGGCAAGGGCTGCGGCCATGCCGCAGGTATTGGTCACGCCGGAGAAGACGAGTCCGGCGCCGATGGCACCGGACAGCCAGTGCGCGGGAGGCCATGCGAGGCCGGCCAGGAAGCCGGCGAGGACGAGGGTGCCGGCGGCGAGGCGGACCTGGCGGTCCATGGGCCAGGTGGCGCGGGCGCCTACCGGGCGCTCGACCTCGTGGCCCGCAGTGGCCCAGGCGGTGGTCCCGCCTTCGAGGGTGGCAGCGTCGATGTCCTGGGCGGCCAGCTGTGCGCAGCCCTTGGCGGACCGGGCTCCGGAGGCGCAGACGATGAGGAACGGCGTGCGCTGTGCGGCCTTCTTCAGGGCGTCTGCGGCTTCGTCCAAGCGGTCCAGGGGGATGTTGTGGGCGCCGGGCAGGTGGCCGGTGGCGTACTCGCCGGGGGTGCGGACGTCGATCACGGTGAACTCGCCGAAGCGGGCGGCGGCCTGGGCGGGGGTGAGTGCGGTGGTGGTCACGGAGCAGATGCCTTTCTGGGCAGGTTCCTCCACGGTACGATACCCGTGGGGGTATGTGAGGAGGTTGGTGTGCAACTCGACATGAGTGCCGAGGAGCTGAAGTCGGCGCTGAACCGGCTGCGGCGGGCGCAGGGTCAGCTCGCGGGAGTGATCAAGATGATGGAGGAGGGCCGGGACTGTGAGGACGTCGTCACGCAGTTGTCGGCGGTCTCCAAGGCGCTGGACCGGGCCGGGTTCTCGATCATCGCGACGGGTCTGCAGCAGTGCATGACCAGCGAGGACCCGCTGGTGCGGGACTCCGCGCAGATGCGGGCCCGGTTGGAGAAGCTGTTCCTTTCGCTGGCTTGAGAGTTTTTGCATCCCGTGGGGCCTGCCGCGGACGCACCGGCAACGGGGCGTCC
>NZ_JAVIFW010000042.1 GCF_031157275.1 Streptomyces sp. LHD-70 | reverse complement strand
CGTCGGGACGCTCCGCGTCCCGACGGGTCGGATCGCTCCGCGATCCGGCCTGTCGGCCTGCGCTCCGCGCTGGCCTTGGGCTGGCTACGAAGTGGGGTTCCTGCGCAGGTGGTTGACGGGGTTTCAGGTGTGCTGTCACTGCCGGCGGCACGCGCCGCTTGCGGATGCAGGGGTGTGGGATTCGGTCGCATCGAGGCTTCGACCGTACCAGTGCGGTCACTTCGAGCCAACCCTCTAGAAGAGAGTGTGTCAAAGTTATGACTCGGGTAGCTTTGGATCTGAGAACGTACTACCTGTCCGGGAGAGGTCGGTTCTGAAATGCCATCAGGCAGGCGGTGGATTCAGAGGTGGGACACTCTCTTCTTGCTGCCCTGTATTCACGTAAGGAACCTCCATGAATTTAGCAGAGAAGCTCACCACGGGAGAAGAAATGCCAACAGGACTGCAGACTGAACGTCAACTCCTCGACACAGCCGGACAGATCTACCGGACGTTCGTCGATCACCCCTACGACAAGGACCTGTCCCGCGACGTGGTCGCGGTCCTGTCGCAGACCATCGACGACCACGCCCTCTACGGCGAGCAGTTGACCGCGTTCGCCGAGCGCTTCCGTGAGCGTCTTGAGTGGAACTACGCCGATTACGGGCCTGCCACCGCTCACTACTTGAAGCACGGGCGCTATGTGCTGGCCAGTCAGCCGGAGAGCCTGATCGTCTGGGAGCGGCTGTCCCAGGTTCGCTCCCGGTTCAAGCTGCGGATCGCCTGGAACCACAGTGAGCTCCCGGACACCATGCTCAGCGACATGGCGCAGGTCTGGGGCGTTGCCCTGTGATGGCTGAACGGGCCTCTGGGGCGCAGGTTCTTCGGGCGCATCAGGTCGAGGCGGTCGACGCTCTCCTGCGGGCCTTGCAGACGCCCGTCGGTGGGCGGCTGCCGGCGGAAGGGCTGCGGTGTCAGTGCATCGCCGCCACCGGGTCCGGCAAGACCCTCATCGCCGCTGCGGTCGCTCAACGCCTTGGTGCGCGGCGGGTGTTGGTGCTGGTGCCGACGAAGGATCTGCTGGTGCAGATGGCGGCGGCTTGGCGGCGTGATGGCGGGCGTTCCGGAGCCATGGTCGGGGTGTGCTCGCTGCCCGCGTCGGAATCCCAGGGAGTGCCTTGCACGACCGATGCGGGTGAACTCCTGGCGTGGACACGGGATTTGGACACGGTGGCGGTGTTCAGCACCTACGCCTCGGTCGGTGTTCTCCAGCGGGCGCACGCGGCCGGCCTTGCGGCGTGGGATCTGGTGGTGGTCGACGAGGCGCACCGTACGAGCGGGGACGGGCTCAAGCCGTGGGCGGCCGTGCACGACCAGCAGAAGATCCCTGCCGCACGCCGGTTGTACATGACGGCCACGCCGCGGGTGTGGGAAGCAGCAGAAGGGCGTACGGCGCCGCGGCTGATCGCGAGCATGAACGAGGACTCCCCCGTCTTCGGGCCGGTCGCCTACAAGCTGACGCTCTCCGAGGCCATTGGGCGGGGACTGGTGGCTCCGTACCAGGTCGTGTGCGTCGACATCCACGACCCCGAACATGGGCAACGGACACAGCTCGGCACGGGTACAGAGCGGGTGCGTGGGGCGCGGCTGGCCGCGCTGCAGGCCGGCGTCCTCACCGCGGCCGCGCGGGAGAACGTGCGCAAGCTGCTCACCTTCCACTCCCGCGTCGCCGAGGCCGAAGCCATGGCCGAGGGTGTGCCGGCTGCTGCGGCGCGGTTGTGGGAAGACGATCCGCGGACGTATCCGGACCCGAAGCGCGTGTGGGCTTCCTGGCTTCACGGCGAACACCCCCCGGCCTACCGGCGTGCGGTGCTCGAGGAGTTCGACTCCGACGTCATCGAGCACCAGGACCACGAAGGCGGCGAGGGCGCAGAGGCCGAGCCTGAACTGCTGCCCGCGGCGCTGCGCGTTCTGGCGTCGGTCAAGGTACTGGGCGAAGGCGTCGACACCGTCGCGGACTCGATTGCATTCGGCGATGTGCGCGGGTCGATGGTCGATATCGTGCAAATGGTCGGCCGTGCTCTGAGAATGAAACCCGGGCAAGGAAAAGTTGCTTCGCTGATCGTTCCGGTATTTCTCGGAGAGGGCGAGAATCCCGACGACATGCTCACTTCCCCGGCCTACGGAGCCCTGGCCAAGATCTTGGAAGCCTTGCGGGCCCACGACACAGACACGATCGAAGCCCTCGCCGACTCCCGTTCACGTAGCGGGAGTTGGGTAGAGGAAGGCGTCGATGGCGGGTCGGCCGTCGAGGGCGAGGACGCATTCGGGGATGACGTCGATCGCCTGGGTGGCGAGGAGGCGGCGGATCCGGTCAGTGCGGGGGCGCGGGAACTGCTGAAGTTCTCCTCGCCACGGGATCCTGTGGAGTTGGCGCGGTTCGTGCGGCTGCGGGTGCTGGAGCCCGAGGGCGAGTACTGGCGCCGCGGGATCGAGGCCTGCGCCCGGTACGTGAAAGAGACCGGCGCGGAACAGCTGCGGGTGCCCTACGTTTACGTCACGCCCGAGACGTGGTCGCCCGCAGGGTTTCCGCTCGGGGTGTGGCTGAAGAAGCAGCGCCAGGACAACAAGGCCGGACGGCTGGATGCCGAGCGGGTCGCTGAACTCGATGCGCTGGGGATGGTGTGGTCCCACCAGGAGCTCGCTTTCGCCGAAGGCCTCGCTGCGGCGCGTGAATGGGCTGTGGAGCACGGGCACTTCCTGCCACCGGTCACCGCAGTGTGGAACGGCTATCCCGTCGGGAACTGGGCCAAGAACCAACGCGCCGCAGCGAAACTCGCCGACGAGGTCGAGGAGCAGCGCCAGGCCGGCGAGCCCGTCGAATCGGCGGCCGGCGCGTTGCTCGAGTCACGGCGCGAAGCGCTCGAGGAGATCGACCCCGGCTGGTGTCCGGCATGGGATGTGGGATGGCAGCGGTGCTTCCGACTCACCCAGGCCCACGTGGTCGGCGGCGGGAGCCTGCCGACGGCCGCGGGTGAAGTTGTCGTGCAAGGCGAGGACCTGGGGCGGTGGGTTCAGGCACAGCGCTACGGCTTCGAGACGCTGCAGCCCGCCCAGCAGTGGCTGCTCCACAACGTCCTCGGTGTTGAGGCGGCCGGAGACGAGGAACGGCCCGTCAAGCGCACACAGGATCACAAGTGGCTGCTCAACCTTGCTGCCGCCCGTCAATACCGGGCCCGCGAAGGACACTTGGACGTCCCCCGCAAACACATCGAGCACCTGCCGGTCGAGGACGCCGGGCCCGCCGCTTCGGGGCGTGAGACCACCCCCGACGGCATGGTGGCGGTCGCGTTGGGCATGTGGGTGGCGAACGTACGAAGGCGCGCAGCGAAGCTCACCCCAGAGCGCCATAGTGATCTGGACCAGCTGGGCATGCGCTGGTGAACGGCCAGGAAGTGACGAGCTTGGTGAACAGGCCCTGGGGCGAGCACGGAGACGCTTTGAGACGGGGGGTTTTCCGTGTGGCGCCGTTGCGTGGTGAAACTACGTTCTCGGTGATCTGTCGTCTCGCGGGTCGGTACGGGGTGCCGGAGACCGCTCTGCGCTCGGAGTGGCGGTGGCGCGGCTCTCGGTCCCGGCATCGGGATGGGGGCGTGAGGGCGGATGCCGAGGTGGTGCTGAACGCGTCGGGGCGGCAGGTACTGGCGGGCTTGTGCGGTGTCGATAGCGCGGTGATGGCGTGGACGTTGCCTTCCTGGACGCAGGAGGCGGCCGCCTTGGATGCCGAGGGCGACGAGGTGCCGACGGCGGTGTGGCGCACCGGTGGTGCGGTCGTGGGGCCGGTGGCCTTCGGCTGCCGTCTCTGTGCCGCCCTGCGGTGCGGGGCGGCGGTTCGGTGGGTGCGGTACGCGGCGCGGTGGGAGCGGGTGTGTGTCCGGCACGGGCGGTGGCTGATGGATGCGGACGCCGACCAGGAGCTGGAGCATCTGGATCTGCGCGCGGTACCGGACGTCATCGTGGCGCAGCGTCGGTGGGTGGGTGTGGCGCGGCGGGCGGTGCGGGGTGGGGTGGAGCCGGAGCGGGTGTTCGCGCTGGCGTATGCGGTGGTGGCGCGGTGGTGGGAGCAAGCGCTGCAGTGGGAGCGGGAGAAGGTGTGGCCGGGGCGGCTGCACCAGGTCGCCGGCGGTAACGCGGGCGAGGAGCTGGAGCGGTGGCGGATCGTGGGGCGCGATGCGGTCATCTTCCCCGAAGTGGTCGCTGTCGCGGACGCGTTGCTGGACCCGGTCATGGCGCAGCGGGTGTGGGCGGACAGCGGGGCCGGGCGGCCGCGGCCGCTGCCCGCCGACGGGGCGTTCTGCCGGGCTCTGGGTGAGCGCGTGGGCCGGCCCTGGCTGGGGCCGTTGGCCGCGACCGACTACGGCGGGCCGCTGATCGCGTGGATGGGCGCCGTCGTACGCGAGCGGCGCGGCAAGAGCAGACCACCTGGCTGGGCTGATGATCCGTGGTGGGTGTCCAAGGAGCATCAAGTGGCCGCTATGGCCGGTCAGTTGCGGGTGCGGGCCAAGGAGATGAAGGCGCCGGGATCGGGCACGTGGTGGCGTTCCACGGTGCCTGCGGAGCAGCGCATGTGGATCGAGAACCTCATTGGCGATGCCGGGGAGCAGCTGACCCAGCTGCGGGGCGCGCAGAGCGGCACCACGCGCGAGGTGGCCCGGCACCTGCTGGAGTTGCTGAGCCGTGGCACGGAACTGCTCGACCAGGTGACGCTGCGGGTCATGGTGGCGGCCGTGAACGCCGGAGTGCCGGTTAAGGACGTGGCCGAGTGGGCGCGTCTGTCCCCGGAGGAAGCAGCCGAAGCCCTCGGAACGCACCGGGACACGCACGACGAATAGGCACCGGGGGCGTGTGTGGGCGGGGAGTTCGCTGGTTCTAGCGCATTGCGGGGCGGTCTGTGATCAGAACGTGCGAACGTCTTACGGCGCGGTGGGGTGCCGTTTGGGTGGGGTGAGTGAGCGGCAGGAGCGTGGTGGGTGGCCTGGGAGGGTCCGGGCAGTTGGATGTTGCGGTCGGGGCGGGGTTCGAGGCCGTCTTCGTCGACCCGTTGTTGGGGCAGGTGGTGCAGCAGCGGTGGGCGGACGCGGCTGTTGCGATGGCCTTTGAGGAGCTCGATCCGGTGTCGGCATTCCCGGTCGTTCCGGGGCGCAGGTGGGGCCCGGGTCTGTGGTGGTCGGCGACGACCGGGCGGCACGTGGTCTCGGGATCCCACGCGATGCGCATGCAGTTGATGGTCCTCGACCGTGATCCTCAGGTGGTCGGCATGGCGGGCCGGCCAGTGCGGGTGCTGTGGCGGGACGGCCGGGGGCGGGAGCGGTCGTGGGTGCCGCAGTTGTTCGTGCGGTACGTGGACGGCAGCGGCATGCTGGCCGACTGCCCCAGCCACGCCGAGGCTGGCGGGCAGCGGGCACGGACCGCCGTCGCGGTGATGGCGGAAGCGTGTGCGCAGGTGGGGTTCGTCTACCGGCGCCTTGAGCGGCTGGACGAAGTGGTGGAGGCCAACGTGAAGTGGCTGGCCGGCTACCGGCATCCGCGCTACCGAGGGCGAACAGGCCTGCTGGAGAAGGTCGTTGAGGCGTATCAGCGGCCGCGTCCGCTGATCGAGGGTGCCAGCGTGGTCGGTGATCCGATCGAGGTCCTCCCCGTCGTGTTCCGTGCCCTGTGGGGCGGGCGGCTGACGGCGCCGTTGGACGTGCCGCTGCACGAACGCGTCTTGACCCGGGCCGCGTGGGAAGGCGCGGGTGTCGGGGTGGGGGCGGGGTGAGCGGGAAGCGGCCCGGTGGGCGGCCGGTGGTCGCGGTGGGGGCCCACGTGCGGTTTCGTGGCATGCGGTGGCAGGTCGTCGCACTGTCCGGGCAGCAGGTGCACCTGGTCGGCGAGGAGGGGGCGGATGAGGTGTTGCTGGCCGGGTATCTGTTCGCCGATCCCGGCTTCGCGGTGCTGGGGGCGGAGGCGGAGCGGGCTCAGGCGGTGCCGCAGTGGGGTCTGTTCGAGACCGCTCCGGCTGCGGCGAGGGAGAAGGCTCTGGCCTGGCAGCGGCACATTCGCGAAGTGGAATGCGGCCGGCCCGGCGGTGCGGACAGCAGCGGTCAGGTGCGGGCGGAGTACGACCCGGATCGGTGGACGCTGGCCGAGCGGGAGCAGGCCAAGGCCCGCGAGCTGACGTCTCTGGGCTTTGGGCGGGTGTCGAGGTCGACGGTGCAGCGCATGCGGCTCGCCTACCGCAAGCAGGGGCTGTGGGGGCTGATTGACCACCGCACCGCCCGCAGCCCGAAGGGCGGTGACGGTGGCGGGCGTCAGGACGAGCGGGTCGTCGCCGCGGTCAAGGACGTGCTGCGAGGGCAGCGGGGACGTTCCAAGGGCACCGTCAAAGCTCTGATGCCGCTGGTCGCGCAGCTCCTGAAAGACCGGCACGGGGACACGGTGCCCATGCCGGCGCAGGCCACGTTCTACCGGCTCGTCAACCAGCTCGCCCACCCTGCCGATCACCCGGCGCACCGAGTGCGCAGTGCGCCGCTCACGGACGACGGGCACAGGTTCACCCCGACCGTGGCTCTGCGGCCCGGGGAACAGGTCCAGATCGACACCACCCGCCTCGACGTCCTCGCGCTCTACGAGGACGGCAGCCTGGGACGCCCGGAGCTCACGATCGCTGTCGATGTTGCTACCCGGGCGATCCTCGCGGCGGTGCTGTGCCCGGGCGGGACCCAGGCCGTCGACGCTGCCCTGCTGTTGGCGGAGATGGCGGTGCCGCATCCAGCGCGGCCGACGTGGCCCGACGTCCTGCACTTCGCACACAACGCTCTCCTGCCCGGGGAGCGGCTGCTGTCGTTGGACGAGCGCCTCGAAGGGGCGGCTGCGCGGCCGGTGGTCGTGCCGGAGACGGTCGTGGTGGACCGGGGGAAAGTATTCGTCTCGCGGGCATTCACGGGCGCCTGTGAAGCGCTCGGGATCAGTGTGCAGGCTGCGCCGCCGTTCGCGCCGACCGCCAAGGGCATCGTGGAGCGGACCTTCGGGTCGATCAACACCCTGTTCTGCCAGCACCTACCTGGCTACACCGGCTCCGACGTCACCCGCCGCGGCAAAGACGTGGCCCGCGAGGCCTGTTACAGCGTCGCTCAGCTGCAGGACCTCCTCGATGAGTGGCTCGTCCACTGGCACCACCGCCCCCACGAAGGGTTGCGGCATCCGGTGCTGCCGAAGACCGCGCTGTCCCCGAACCAGATGTGGGCCGCGCTGGTCTCCGTCGCCGGACACATACCCGTGCCGTTGAGCGGCGCCGACTACCTGGAGCTGCTGCCGGTGCGGTGGCAGGCCATCACCGAGCACGGCATCCGCCTGCATCACCGCACCTACGACCACGACCTGCTCGGCCCGCACCGGGGGAAGAAATCCGAAGTCGCAGCCCGCGGAGGGAAATGGGAGGTGCACACCAACCCGCACGACGTCCGCCAGATCTGGGTACGCCTCCCCGACCATGGGCTCACCGAGATCCCGTGGATCCACCGGGACCACTCCCACCAGCCGTTCAACGACCGCACCTGGAAGTACCTGCAGACGATCACCACACGCCACGCGGACCACGACGGTTACGAGGCGGACCTCGCCGAAGCCCTCGACCAGCTCATGCGCCGCACCCGGACCGGAACAGCCACCCGCACCGAGAAGCACCTCCTCGCCCGCCACGCCACCACCCGCACTCCCCCACCAGTTCCAGGGGACGGGCCCGATACACAGGCGCGGGCAACGGGCGCGGCCGCGGCAGTCACGGGCGAGGACAGCCTCGACGAGCTCGACCAAGACGAGGAGGACCCTGCCGAGGGCGAAGACGAGACTCCGGGTGGTCCGGCCGTGCCGGTGGCCGGGTACGGGCTCTACGACGCTCAGGAGGAGGCCCTCAAATGGTGAAGCACCACAGCCTGGGCGGCGGGCTCCTTGCGACGGCGGGCATGGACGGGTCGGGCGGAGACAAGGGGAGCACGCCCACCGATGATGGTGTCGACAGGGCGTGGCCGGTGACGAGCTGGCAGGGCTGGCAGCACTTCGCGACTACCCCTCCCCCGCGACCGCCCGCACCCGGGGAGCCCGTACGCAGCGTTGAGGAACGCCTCGCCTACCACTCCGCGTTCGTCACCGTCCGCACGCCCGCGATCGAGACGCTCACCACGAACGTGCGGACCCTGATGATCCTGGGACGGCATCAACAGAACACTGCTCGGCCCTCGTTGATCGTCACCGGGCCGGCAGCGGCCGGGAAAACCACCGCCCTGCTCCATGTCGGCCGGACCTGCCACCTCGCCCACACCCAACAGGACCCGCTCCCGGCCAGAAGCACGCATGCACTGGTACCCGTCGCCTACGTACTGGTTCCGCCGGGAGCCAGTGCGAAAGCTCTGGCCACGGAGTTCGCCCGCTACCTGGGCGTCCCCGTCACCAGCCGCATGACCCAGGCCCAGATCACCGACGCCGTCTGCCACACCTACAACCAGGTGGGCGTGCGACTCGTGATGATCGACGAGATCCACCGGCTCAACCCCCGCACCACCACCGGCGCGGAAACCGCAGACCTGCTCAAAGACCTCACCGAACGCATCCGTGCGACGTTCGTGTACGCGGGCATCGACGTCACCGGAACCGCCCTGTTCACGGGCGTGCGCGGAGCCCAACTCGCCGCACGCGCCAGCCTCGTGGAATGCGGCGCGTTCCCCGCCCGCCTCGGGAAACAACACCCCTTCAAGGAGCTGATCACCGGCGTAGAAGCCGCGCTCGACCTCCGCGCACACCCGCCGGGAACCCTCGTCCGCCACGCCCCGTATCTCCACCAACGGACCGCCGGGCGGATCGGGAGCCTCACCCGATTGATTCGCCAAGCAGCGATCACCGCGATCCTCGACGACACCGAACGCATCACCAAACCAACGCTGGAAGCCGTCCGGCTCGACCACCTCGCCGAACAACATCACCGCCCCGCCGGCAGCACCCGCAGGAAGTAGCCGCCCACACGGCCCTGGCCAGGCACAACAGGCCGGAACAGCGAAAAGGCGCCTGGTGCCATTAGACGCAGACCCCATCTGCGGTAAAGCCGGGGATTCTCAACACAGTTGACATAACACCAGGCCAGAGAGCCCACCATCCCACGGGGAGACGCCACGACTGGTTCTCACCTGACCTGCAACACCCCAGCCCACAACCACCCCGTACCTCAACTCACCCCCACCCCGGTGTCATGCGCATTGCAGGAACGGATGTTGAAGGGTTCATCGATCAGTCACAGCACCCTTCATGGCACGGTGACTCCGAGTCCCCACAAGTCGGCGACGAACTGCACGCAGTAGTGATCGACCCACATCAGAACCCACCACGCCTGAGCGCCCTGGACAGAGACATCGCAACTGCCAGCCACCTTCGCCAAGCCAGCCTACTCACCGACCAACAGCGAGCGGCCCTCGACAAGTTGGGCATGCGCTGGTGAGAGGTCGGGAAGCGAAGAGCGCGGTGAGCAGGCTGCATTCGTGGGAACGGCCACCATGGGCTTGCACGGGGCCAATGGTCGACGGGCCTAGAGTGACGAGATGCCCCTGCCCACAGACCGAACCGCCCTGGATCTGCTCGACGCGCACCTTGAGGCGCTACAAGATGCCCTTTGGGAAGGAATGGACCTCCCGTCCGCGCAGGAGCCGGACCGCATCGCGGCAGCGGGAGGGGGTGAGCTGGTCGGCTGGGCCCTTGAGCAACTCCGGCACATCCCCTCCGAGCCGCGGCATGCCTATGTCCGTCAAGTCAGCGACCTTCTGACCGAGTTCCGCTCCCGTCGCTGTCCCTGGAACGCGGCGGCGCTGCGGCTGCTCGACAACGCGTACCCCTTCGTGGCTACCGGCCCTCGACGGTGTGAGGCCTGGGCGCACGACGTCCGCGCTGTGCTGCACCGGTCGGTCCCCGACCCTCGGGGCTGGGTCCGGCTGGACGGAGACCGTCACAACGACGCCCGTGACATCGTTCCTGCATACCCGTTCGACCCTCCGGACG
Source organism: Streptomyces sp. LHD-70 (assembly GCF_031157275.1). Lineage (GTDB taxonomy): Bacteria > Actinomycetota > Actinomycetes > Streptomycetales > Streptomycetaceae > Streptomyces. The sequence goes on along the minus strand of NZ_JAVIFW010000042.1, from coordinate 19,611 downwards.
CGGCAGAGCTGCCCGGCCGCCTGTACCCCCTGGAAGCGGAGGCGGCAGTAGCCGCGCTCGCCATCATGACCGAGCAATGGCGCCTGGAACCCGCCCCTGTGCGCTCCCGCCCCGACCGGGACGCCGTGCTGGCGGATGCCCGAACCCTCCTCGACCGGTACGGGCCCACCGCGCGCTACTGGACCAACGCGACAGCCGCCGCCTCCGACCCGTCCCCGGACTTCATCGCAGCGGGCCTCCAGAGCACTGAATCCCAGTGCAGCTTCCTCACCAGCGAGTACCTCAACGGCCTGGACCTGTTTGGGGGCCTGGGGCTGATCGTGGTCAGTGACGAAGAAGTGGGCGTGTTCTGGTCGATCCTGGCCTACTGACAACGTCTGGGCGGATCATCACGGTCGTAGGGACGGAGTTGAATCGAGACTGTCGTCGGGTGCCGTTCGTGATCCGTCGCCTGCCGAACCGGCGGGTGTCGAGTGCCCGCCAGCCCAGGCCTGTTACGAAGCCGGGGCGTAATGGACGACGGTGGACTCACAGGCCTCGCGCCTCACCTCTATCAACCCATGAAGCACCCTGGGCAGACCACCCTCGTAGAAACGCTAGGGGCGCTCCAATCTCGGAGCACCCTATAGAAAGACTCTAGCGATTTTGCGGTGGGTGCTGCGAATACGGGCCAGGCTGATTCGGCATCGGACCGGGGTACTGCTGGAATCCCCCACCGGGCATTGGACTGCCGGCACCTGGACCACGACTCCGTGTGTTGCGAACACGGGCGATCAGGAAGATGACACCGACGGCTCCAAGAAGGAAGACGATCCCAGCGATCAGCAGAATCGTGGAAGGACTGAGCATGTCCCCGTCGTCGGCCTTGGGGGGCGAGGTGTCGTTAGTGCTCGGCTCGGAGGGCTCGTCCGAGGGGGCCTGAGGCAGGGGGCCTGCTTTCGGGCCAGCGGGGATGTCCATCCGCAGGGCCTTGTTGGGGCGGAGTATGCCGTAGCCGAAATGCTCGTCGGGCACCTTCTCGACGTTATGGTCGAGGAAGGTGGTCGACTTGATCATGCGGTTGATTACCTGGCCGGCGGTGAGGTCCGGGTACTTGGCGCGGATCAGGGCAGCCGTGGCCGACACAAAGGCAGTCGAGTCAGACGTGCCGTCGCCTTCCGAGTAGCCGCTCGGAATGGTGGGATCTGCTGCCACAATGTTTTCACCCGGGGCAAGTAGCGTCATCCCCTTACCATAGTTTGAGTTTTCCCAGAGGTTGCGTGACTCATCAACGGCGCCCACGGAGACGACACCAGGGGTTTTCGCGGGGAACTCCAGCATTCCGATGCCATCGTTTCCAGCAGATGCGACGACGACTACATCTTTCGACTGCGCGTAAGCAATCGCCTCAGCACCAGCGGTACCTTCGGTTCCGTGGGAATCACCGATAGAGAGGTTGATTACCTTCGCACCATTATCCACCGCATAGCGAACCCCTTTAGCCCATACCCCCTCTTCAAAACCTCCCTCCCCGCCGTCCGAGGCACGAATGGGCATGATTTTCGACTCGGGCGCTAGCCCCACGACCCCATCTGAATTTGCAGGTCCATGTCCGTGGCCCGCGATAAGGCTGGCCATCCGGGTCCCATGACCATTCGAGTCGATCTCAGGATTGGATCCACCTTCTCTGGCGTCCAAGCCCTTGACGACCTGGCCCTTCAAGTCCGGATGGTCAACTTGCACACCTGTATCAACCACGGCGACGGTCACGCCTCGACCTCGTGACTGTTCCCAGATCGCCTCGATATCAAAGGCATCCAAGGTCCACTGCTTGTCACGGATATAGTCGGCCGATGCCGATGGGGCTGAAGTGAGGAGCAAGGCGCCCGTCAGAGCCGCGACTCCCGTCGCGGACCAGAGTCTCGTGATCTTCAACTGTTGCCCCTCCATAACCCCGTGCAGCCCGACGGCCATTGCCAGCCTGGCTCTGGCCTCGAGGAGCGTACAAGGCGAACTGACGACGAGTTGATGGCGGGTGCAAGGTTCACAAGGCAGCCGCAGTACACATATCCCATGGCCGTGGGCACGTTGCCCTCCTCGAGGTACCTCAGCGCGCCGGTGAGGCGAGCGACGGTGTACTCGAGCTCGTGAAGCTTCCCCGTGATCTTGGACACTTGATCTCTATGCTGCGAGGTCGTGTTGGTGCCGTTGCCGGGTCTCGGCTGGGGTGAGGTAGCCGAAGATCTTGTGCTTGCGCAATCGGCGGCGGTTATAGAACGTGTCGAAGACGTCGGCGCGGGCGGTGGCCCGGTCGGGCCAGACTCTGGTGCCGATCTCTTCCTTGAGCAGGGCCCAGAAACTCTCCGCGGCGGCGTTATCGAAGCATGATCCGGTGCGTCCGCAGCTTTGCCGGAGGTTCAACTCACGTATTTCACGGCGGAATTGGCTGCTGGTGTATTCGCTGCCGCGGTCCGAATGCGCTATGCAGCCGGCTCGGAGCCGCCCACTGCCGACGGCCATCTTCAGGGCATCCACGACCAGGTCTGCGCGGTGATGATCGGCCATCGAGTAGCCGACGACCTCGCGGGTGGCCAGGTCCAGCCAGCAGGCGAGGTAGAGCCAGCCCTCGGCGGTCGGGAGGCAGGTGATGTCGCCGACCAGCTTCGTGCCGGGGATCTCGGCGTGGAAATCGCGGCCGATCAGGTCCGGCGCCGGCTTCGCCTTCCTGTCCGGCCGGGTCAGCGACCGCCTCTTGCGGCGATGGGCTCCCTGGATACCGTGCTCGCGCATCAGGCGGGCGACCCGCTTGCGGTTCACGCGTCGCCCCAGGCGCCGCAGTTCGGCATGGATGCGTGGGACTCCGTAGGTCTGGCGTGAGCCGACGTGGATAACCGTGATCTCGTGCACCAGGGCCTCGTCGGCGGCCTTGCGGACCGATCGGGTCCTGGCGGTGGCGAGCCAGGCGTAGAACGAGGAGCGGGCCACCTTCAGCAGCCTGCAGAGGAAAGCAATGCCGTGGGTGGTCTTCTCCGCCTCGATGAACGCGTACGTGTCGTTCACCGATCGCTCTCCTTCGCGAAGAAGACCGCGGCTTTTCGCAGCACCTCGATCGTCTGGGCCTGTTCGGCGTTCTGCCTGCGCAGCCGCTTGAGCTCCTCGCGCTCGGCCGTGGTGAGCTCGCCCGGAGAGCCCTCGCCCCGATCTGTCTTGGCGCGGCGATACCAGCCGCGCAGGGACTCGGAGCTGATGCCGAGTTCCCGGGCGACCGCCGTGACCGTCTTGCCCGAAGAGTCGACGAGCGCGATCGCGTCCCGCTTGAACTCCTCGGTGTACCGCTTCGTGTACTTGCTTCCCACCTGGTGCTACTTCCTCTGGAACCTCAGGTCCCAGTCTCCAGGTGTCCACGATCAAGGGGAAGGTTCAGGTGTGCCTCTGCAGTGCCGCTGGGACTGGTCCCGGGCGGGGTGGCACGGCGGATGCTGGAGGCGCGTACGACGAGTTCGGGTGCGAGCCGGACGAACTGGTGTGCCTCCGTGGTTCTGCCGGCGAGCCGCTGGTCGAGGAGCCGGAGTGCTTCGGCTGCCACTGCGGCGGCGGGCTGGCGGACCGTGGTCAGATTCGGTTCGGCCAGGCTCGCCATGGGGATGTCGTCGAAGCCGGTGACGGCGACATCGCCGGGCACGTCCGCGCCGAGTTGTCGAAGGCGTTGCACCGCTCCGACCGCGATGAGGTCGTTGCCGCAGATGACGGCGTCCGGGCGGGCGGGCCAGATCCGCTCCGCTGCGGCGCGCCCCCACTCCAAGGAGAAGTCGCCGAGTTCGGTGCGGCCGGGAGCCTGCGGGTCCAGGGCGGCGACTCCGGCCTCGTAGGCCATGCGCCGCTCAACGGCCGTGGAGGCGGTGCCGGCGGCGCCCAGGAAGCAGAAGCGGCGACGCCCTGTGCCGGCCAGGTGGTCCAGGACGAGGCCCACGCCGGCGGCATTGTCGACGGCCACCGCGTCTGCGATCCCGGGACCGCAGACGCGGTCCAGCATGACCAGCGGCACCCGGGACTCCGCGAGCGCGACGGCGTCGCGGCTGTGTGTTTCGTCGACGGGGATGACCAGCAGCGCGTCCACCTGCCGGTCCAGGAGGGCGGTGATCCGGTTCGCCTCGGTCGCCGGATCGTCGTCGCAGTCGGCGAGAAGCAGGGCGCGGCCCCCGGCGTGCAGGGCGTGCTCGACCTCTCGCACGAGGACGGGGAAGAACGGGTTCGTGATCTGCGGCAGCACCAGGCCGATGGTGCCGGTGGAGCGATTGCGCAGGGCGCGGGCGACCTGGTTGGGCCGATAACCGAGGCTCTCGGCCGCGGCCCGCACGCGGTGCGCCACCTCCGCGCCCACCGGACGGGTACCGGCCAGCACCCGGGACACGGTCGCCACGGAGCAGCCCGATACGCGGGCCACGTCTTTCAAAGTGACGTCGGCCACCGTCTTTTCCTCCGCTCGGTCCAAGGCCCGGAGTGGACAGCCCGAGCACCTCGCTGCACTACAGGATGGAAAACGTTATCAGCAGGTGTCTGTGTCGCCAAGGTCCTTGTGTGTTCTGGATTTTACGCAGCGCGCCCCTTGACCACGGCCGGGTATTTGGGCGAGCTTTCGGATATCGATTTCCCAACTCAAGTCCACCCCTTCATCGATGAAGCTCAGTCAGCCCATCCATGAGTGCGTCCGCCAACTCCACCCTCAGGGAGACACGCAGTGGCACTTGCCCCGATCGTCCTCGACAGTGACCCCGGCCTCGACGACGCCGTGGCGCTGCAGTACCTGCTCGGCACCGGACTGTGGGATCTGAAGGCCTACCTCGCCGTAGGCGGCAACGTCCCCGTGGAGCAGACGTTCCGTAACGCCCGCAGTCTGGCCCGAGCCTTCGGCATCGATGGTGAGGTCCCCGTCCACCGCGGCGCCGGCCGTCCCATCAGCCGGGTCGAGTTCTCCGCCGACTTCCACGGCCCGACCGGACTGGGCACCGAGGTGCTGCCCGACTCCACCGCACCCGAGCAGACCGAGTGCGCCGCCTCCGCGCTGGTGCGGCTGTCGAAGGAGTACGACGGCGAGTTGACCGTCGTCGCCATCGGCCCGCTGACCAATGTGGCCGCCGCGCTGCTCCTTGACCCCCGGTTCGCGCACCGGGTGCGCAAGCTGGTGTTCATGGGCGGCGCCGCCCGGGTGCCGGGCAACACGAACCCCGTCGCCGAGTTCAACATCTGGGCCGACCCGGACGCCGCCGACATCGTCGTCTCCAGCGGTATCCCCTACACCATGGTCGGCCTGGATGCCACGAACCGCTGGCGTTTCAACCGGGAGGACCTGCGCAGGCTTGAAGCCGCGGGCCCCGGTCAGGAACTGACGACCCGTCTGATGCGCGCGTATCTGAAGTCGTACGAGGACCACACCGGCGAGGACACCGCCGCGCTGCACGACCCACTCGCCGTCGGCGTCGCGGCCGACGAGTCCTTCATCACCGCGGAGACCGGCACCGTCATCGTGGAATGCGCAAGCCAACTGACCTGCGGTCAGACCGTGTTCATATCCGCGGAAGCGAACCGCAGCTACGACTACCCACCCGCCGTCGCGGCCCGCACGAAGCACACCGGCCGCGTCGCGCTGGGCACCGGCCCCCGCGACTTCAGCACTCACTTCACCGAGACCTTGCTGCTCCGCCCCAGCGTCTGACGTCTCCCGCCCACCTCGGAGGTACCAATCATGCTCACCGTGCGCCGACCGGCCCAGGACGGTGCGGAGTTCACGCCGCCACCCGGTTTCGGTCTGCAGGCCCACAGATTCCCGGGGCTGAAGTCCCAGTTGACCACTCGCGCGTGGGCGCTGATCCCGGTCGGAGTCGGCATCAACGTCGTCGGCGGCGTCCTGGTCACCACCCTGCGCCTGCCGCTCTACCTCGACTCGATCGGCACCGCTCTCACCGGCGTCATCGCGGGACCCTGGGTCGGCGCCGTGACCGGCGTGCTGACCAATCTGGTGCTCGGGGTGACCGCCAACCCGACACTCCTCCCGTACGCGATCACCAGCGCCTTCATCGGACTGGGGGCGGGCTGGCTGGCCCGCTGGGGCATGTTCAAGTCCGTGCCCCGCGTGATCGCGTCTGGCCTGGTGATCATGCTCATCGCCACCCTTGTCACGGCGCCGATCAGCATCTTCCTGTTCGGCGGGGTCGCCGGGAACGGAGTCGACGCGGTCCGCGGTGCCTTCGCCGCCTTCGGCTCCAGCCTGGTCGCCAGTGTCTTCCAGTCGAGTTTCCTGGTCGAACCGTTCGACAAGACCGCCTCCGCGCTGCTGGCCTTCTATGCCGCGAAGTCGATTCCGATGCGCTTCCGCCCGCCGTTCGGCCGCCTCTCCCTGCCGCGCTGAGCCCCGTTCTCTCCTGACAGGACATCTCCGTGATTGGCTACGTCCCCGGCGACGGCTTACTGCACCGTCGCAACGCGGTCACCAAACTCAGCTGGGCCGCCTCGCTCTCCGCGACCGTCTTCCTGATACCCGAGCTCTGGATGGTCTGGACCGTCGTCGCCCTCGTCGCGCTGACCGCCGCCGCCGCCGGTCTCGCCCGGCGACTGACCCGCCCCGCCCTGACGATCCTGCTGCCGTTCGGCATCAGCCTCGCCTTCCTCCAGGGCCTGTTCAACCCGGACAACACCACCACCCTGATCTCGATCGGACCGGTCGCCTTCGGCCTCGAGGGCGTCCTGTACGGCGCCCTGACCCTGGGCCGACTCGCGACCGTGCTGCTGACCTTCTTCCTCCTGCTGCTCACCACCACCCCAAAGCAGCTCACGGCCGGGCTCGCCGCGCGTCGCGTCTCGCCCCGGTTCGGCTACGCGATCCTCGCCGCGATCGAATTCGTGCCCGATATGCAGCGACGTTCGCAGGCCGTCCTCGCCTCCCAACAGGCACGAGGCCTGGACGTCAAGGGCGGCCTCGGGCAGCGGATCAAGGCGTTCTCCTCGCTGCTCGGCCCGCTGATCACCGGGGCGTTGATCGCCTCGGACACCCGCGCCATGGCACTGGAGGCCCGAGGGTTCTCCCGTACAGGCCGGCGCACCCACCTCGCGCTGGAACACTACGGCACCGTCGACCGGATGGCCGTGTGGAGTTCAGGACTGCTCTTCCTCACCGCACTCGCCCTGAAGGTGGTCTGACCGACATGACCGACAACCCCCTCGTCCGCATCGACAACGCCGTATTCGCCTACCCGTCCGAGCCGGACGAGATCGTGCTGCGCGATGTCTCACTCACCCTCGAACAGGGCAGCTTCACCGGTCTGATCGGGCCGAGCGGGGCCGGAAAGACGACCCTGTGCCGCCTTCTCGCGGGCTTCGTCCCGCACCATTTCGACGGCCCGTTCGCCGGCACCGCAACCATCGACGGCCATGACCTGCCCACTACCACCATCGGGGACCTCGCCGCCTCGGTCGGCTACGTCTTCGAATCCCCGCACGACCAGCTGACCGGCGCCAACACCACCGTCTTCGACGAAGCCGCGTACGCACTGGAGAACCTGGGCATCCCCGCCGACGAGATCCGCAGCCGCGTCCGCGAGTGCCTGGACACCGTCGGCATCGGGCACCTCGCCGACCGGCATCCGCAGGCCCTGTCCGGCGGGCAGTGCCAGCGTCTCGCGCTCGCCTCCGTGCTCGCCTCGCGCCCGAAACTCCTGGTCCTGGATGAACCGACGTCGCAGCTCGACCCGCTCGGCTCCGAAGAGGTGGTCCAGGTGATCGCCCGTATGCACGACCGCGGCATCACCGTCGTGCTCTGCTCACAGGACGTCGCCTCCTACGCACCGCACGCGGACCGGCTGATCCTCATGGAAGAAGGCCGGATCACCGCCGACGGCGACCCGCGGTCTGTCCTGCGCCACGCCGCCGAACGCGAGGCCCCGGTCACCATCCCTGAGCCGGTCCGCATCGGCCTGGAGCTGCGCCGCCGCGGCGCGATCACGGACACCGTCCCCGTACCGCTGAGCGTGGACGAGGCCGCAGCCGAACTGGCGCCCCTGATCGGCGAGCTTGACCCTGTCTCACCCGAACCGTATGAAGCAGCCGAAAGCTCCGCTGCGGACACGACACCCGTCCGAGCCGAGCACATCGCCCATGTGTACGCGGGCGGGGTGCGGGCCCTGGACGGTCTTGAGGTCACGCTGGACAGCGGCTGCATCTGTCTGCTCGGCCAGAACGGCGCCGGCAAGTCCACACTGGCCAAGCATCTCAACGGCCTGCTGAAGCCGACCGAGGGCCGGGTGCTGATCGGTGATCTGGACACCCGCGAACATCGGATCGCTCAGCTCGCCCACCAGGTTGGCCTGGCCTTCCAGAACCCTGACGACCAGCTGTTCAAGCGCACCGTCGAGGAGGAAGTCGCCTTCGGCGCGAAGAACGTGGGCCACTCGGCAGACCGGGTCCGGCAGTTGGTGGACGATGCGCTGGCCCGCCTGGACTTGCAGGAGTTGCGCCACCGCAACCCTTCCGAGCTGAGCCTCGCCGCCCGTAAGCGGGTCGCGGTCGCCTCGGTCGTCGCCATGGACACCCCGGTGCTCGTGCTCGACGAACCGACCGGCGCTCAGGACGCACCCGGCAACGCACTGCTCGGCCGGCTCGTCGACGATCTCACAGCCGACGGCAAGCTGGTGATCGCCATCACCCACGATGTGGAGTTCGCCCGCCGTCACGCCACCCGCATCGTCGTACTCGCCCAGGGCGCCGTCCTCCTCGACGGCACGCCCGCCGAGGTCTTCGCCCAGCCCGACGTGCTCGCCACCACCTTCGTCCTGCCCCCGGCCGGCGTTCGGGTCGGCGCCGCCGCCGGGATCCCCCAACCACCGCTGACCACCGGAAAGTTGCTGGACTTGCTGCCCACATCCTGATTGCTCCGGACTCGCAAAGGGCGGGGTGACCCAAGAATCGCCGCCGCCCTCCGTGCCGCGTCGGTCCCGATCGTCTGTTCAGGACACCGGCACATACAACTCACGGTCGCTCAGGGCGGCTCGCGCCGCGCATGGCACCGACCGTGGCGACGCCCCAGGCGCCCACCCATACGGCCCCCACCAGCAGGGCCGCGACGGCCGGCACAAGGTGCGAAGGCGGCGCCCCTAGGGCGGGAGCCATGCCCACCGCCCGCGCGCCGAACCCCACAACTCCCGCTCCCACCGCGGCAATGCCGAGCCACGAGACGCCGATTGCTCCCCACCGGAGCACCGGGTTCGCGACAGGCCGCAACAGAGCCACCGCCACCACCGCCATGCCGAACCCGAGCCCGGCATTCCCCAACTGCGCCGCGGCAACGTCCCCGACACGGTCGGCGGCACCGAGCGGCGCGGGGAAACCGGGCATGCCGACCTCCCCTCGACGGGCTAGATCCACCTTCGCCACGGTGTACGCAAGCGCCCCCAGGCAAGCGGCAATCGCACTGATCTGGTGTTTCCTCACTGACCGGCTCATGACCCCAGCCTGCCGCGCCCAGCCCTGAGTCGGCTCCTCCTGAAGTGCGAAGCACCTCCGCCCTCCGGCGGAGACTGAGACGGAGCCGGACCAGCCCAACGCCTCGCCGTGGAACGGCCTCCTACCCGCACAGCAACGATCCCTCACCAACGTCCTCAACCTCGAACCCGCTGGCGAGGACGAACGGCCTATGTTGGAACGGCATGAGGAACTCGTCGTTGAGGTTCGCGTTGTCAGTCGCGTCGGCTGCATCGTGCGCAGCGCAGGAACTGGCGTTGAAGGGTCATCGATCAGCCGCAGCACCCTTCGTGGCGTGGTGGTGCCGAGCCCCACGAGCCGGTGACGAACTGCACGTAGTCGTGATCTACCCACATCAGAACCACTAGGCTTGAGCGCCTTGGACCGCGACAGCACGATCGCCGGCAACCTTCGCCAAGTCGGCCTACTCGCCGACCAACGACGAGGCGACACCGACGCGTTGGACATGCGCCGGTGAAGAGCCGGGAGGCGACGGCGCAGTGAACGCGGCGAGCACAGGCGCCAGCGCCCCGCCACTGAGGGGCTTCCGTGTGGTGCCGTTGTCGACAGGCATGGCCACTGGGAGCGCAGTGCGTTCTCCTCCAGCGCGTACCTTCCGTGAGGCGAGAGAGCAGAGAGAACGTCGTCCCACCGCAGCCCTTCGCGCCAAGCTCCCGCCCCAGGGCGCAGTGTGACCGATTGTCAGTAGTGCGCGGGCCCGCACCAGAGGGTCGGCAGACGATCTGGCCGCGTCGGCAACGTGAGCCTCGAAGGGCTCCGCGACCACATTCGGGTGACCTGCCAGAACAGCATCTTCCGCGACTATCGGGAAGCAACCCGACCACCAACGGGCAAGTCTCAAGGCCTCGTCCGACGAGGCGAAGGTCGGGCGGAAGGGTGGACGACCTGGTCCACGACCTGAAGAGGTCGAGACCGACGAGTGGTGTGTGGTGGGCAGACCACCCTGTCGAGGAGAGGATGGGCAGGCGCTCCAGACGACGACGGCCAGTTGGGCTCCATCCCTGATCCTGCGTGGGTATCGCCGGCTTCAGTCGGGTAGGGGTCAGCACTCGTGCGGCGACCGCGGGCAAGTCGAGGCTCCGCACGTCCCCTTACCCGGTCAGCGATTCAGGATCTCGGTGAGGCGGGCGGTCAGCGTGCGCAGGACGGTGTCGGCTGCTTCGTCGCCGGCGGTGATGATCACCAACGTGGTCGCGTCCGCGTCCCGCCAGGCGCCGTCGGTGGTGACCGACAGTCTCCCGCCGGCGACCTGGACCACCGTGCGTGCCTGTGGGCTGTCGGCGCAGCGGACGAGGCCCTTGAGGCGGACTACAGAGTCCGGCAGGTCTCGCAGTGCCTTCAGGAGTGCGGGCCGGTCCGCCAGGCCAGTGCCGGTGACCGAGGCGGTGCGATGCACCGAGCGGTGTGCGTCCCGTACGTCTGCAGACCGGCTGCGTGGCGCAGCAGGTGGCAGCAGGTCCTTGAGGTGTACGTCGCCGCCGGTGGACTGCAGCATGCAGGCGTCCTTCGCGTGTGTACGGCAGTGCCGCCGCGCGTCGGCAAGCTGGCCTGGTGAGGCCAGGTCCGCCTTGGTCAGCACCACAGTGTCCGCGCGGGTCAGCTGCCGGGCCACCGTGTCACCGACGAACTCGTCGCAGAGCAGGCGCGTGGCGGCGGTGCTGTCCACACACACCACGGTGGGGCCGGGGGTGAAGCCCGGGTAGGTGCCCCAGGTCCGCAAGGACGCCGGGTCGCCGACGCCGCTGGTCTCCACCACCACGTGGTCCAGGTCGCCGCGCTCGGCCAGGCGGGTCATCACCGCCGAGGTGTCGTCCTGCAGGCTGCAGCAGATACAGCCGTTGGCCAGTTCCACGGTGTCGCTCGTGGCCGAGGTGATCAACCGCCGGTCGATGTTGACCGCCCCGAAGTCGTTGACCACGACGGCAATCCGTGCCTCGCCCGCGGCGGCAAGCAGACCATTGAGCAGGGTCGTCTTGCCTGCTCCGAGGTAGCCGCCGAGGACGGTCAGCCGCGCGGCCACTTCAGGCGCTCCCGTGGACGGTCGGCGTGTGGTGCGTACCGCCGACGACCGTGCCCCGCACGGGGATCTCGCCGATCTCCTCGGCCGGGACCGCCAGCGGGTCGGCCCCCAACACCGCCAGGTCGGCGAACTTGCCCGGCTCCAGCGAGCCGACCTGGTGGTCCATCTTCAGCAGGTACGCCCCGCCGAGCGTCACGGCTTCGAGGGCCTGTTCGGCGGTGATGCGCTCGTGCTCGCCCATGACGCGGCCCGACACGGTACGCCGGGTGACCGCGTGCTTCACCGTCTTCAGCGGCGACAGCGGTGTGACCGGTGTGTCGCAGTGCAGCGAGAACGGCACGCCGCAGCGCAGCGCGGTTGCCGCGGCGTTCATCCGGGCAGCGCGGTCCGGACCCACGGTGATGTCGATGTGCTGGTCCCCCCATGCCCAGATGTGGTTGGCGAAGATGTTGGCGCACACGCCGAGCGCAGCCATCCGCTTGTACTGCGCGGGGGTGGTCATCTGCGAGTGGGTGACGGTGTGGCGGTGGTCCGGACGCGGGTGTGCGACGAGGACCTTCTCCATGGTGTTCAGGAAGAGTTCGGTGGCCTGGTCGCCGTTGCAGTGGACGTGGACCAGCAGACCGGCCTGGTGGTAGGCGCCCAGGGCGATCTCGAACTCTGCAGGCGAGACGGTCCAGATCCCGTTGGGCCGGCTGTCGAGATAGCCGGGCTCCTGCAGCCGCGCGGTGAAACCCTGGATGGAACCGTCGAGCATGAGCTTGACATGCCCCATCCGCAGCTTGCCGGTACTGCGTTCGCGCAGCTCGACCAGCCGGGCGGCGGCTTCGGCCGGTACCACTGTGCCCTTGCCCGCGCCGAAGTGGAAGACGGACAGCCTGGCCGGGAAGTCCTCGGTCACCGCCTCCAGGTACGGCGTCATCGACTCGTCCGAGGTCAGCAGCAGTGTGCCGAGGTCGGTCACCGTGGTGGTGCCTGTGTTGACCGCGTCCTGGCCGAAGGCGCGGATGGCCTCTGCGGTGATGCCGCCGGTAATCCCGCCGCCGGTGATGCGCTGCACCAGCGACATCGCGGCCCACTCTCGGAGTTCCCCGCTGGGTGTGCCGTCGGTGTGCTTGACCACGCCTTCCACCTGGGTGTCGCGGTCGACGCCGGCGACCTTCAGCGCGGCCGAGTTGACTGCGGCCAAGTGCCCGTTGGCGTGCAGGACATGGACCGGCCGGGCGGTGGAGACCGTGTCCAGCTCGCGCGCGAGCACCGCCTCGCCGGGGTAGTAGATCGGGTCGAGACCCCACGCGAGGAGCGGCACTCCGGGATCGACGGGCAGCTGCTGCTCGGCTGTGCGCAGCCGTTCCAGGATGTCGGCGACCGTGGCGCAGCCGGGCCACAGCCGGCCGTCCGGGTCTGTCCGCTCGAACCGGCCGACGTAGACGTGCTCCCACATGGCGCCGGAGCCCGCGTGGCTGTGGGCCTCGACGAAGCCGGGCAGAAGGACGTCGTCGGCGTAGCGGTCGTCCACCACGGTGTCGGGGTAGGCGCGCAGTTCGGCGAGGGAGCCGATCGCGCGGATGCGGTCGCCGCGCACCGCTACGGCTTCGGCCTCCGGCACCGCCGGGTCCATGGTGCGCACGATCTTGGCCGGGTAGATGAAGGTCCGCTGCTCGTCCACCACTGTGCTTCCTCTCGTTTTGGCTGTCGGCAGGTTCGGGCGGGCACTCGTCAGGGTGCGACCGTGTCCTTCGCGATGGTCTCGGTGGGCTGTGCGGACGGTACGGGGCGGCTCTCCTTGACGAGCAGCGTGCATACGGTGGAGACCAGCCCGATGAAGATCAGGTAGACGGCCACGGGCCAGGAGTTGCCCTCCCCGAACCCGATCAGCCAGGTCGCGATGATGGGTGCGGTGCCACCACCGATCACGGTGGCGACCTGGACACCGAGCGCCGCGCCGGTGCAGCGCACTTCGGGATCGAAGATCTCGGTGAAGAACGCGCCCTGGGTCTGGTACATCAGCACGTTCGCCAGACCGAGCAGCAGGATCGCCAGCAGTGCCAGCGGAAAGCTGCCGGTGTCGAACAGCCAGAACGCCGGAAACGCCGTGACGATCAGTCCGATCGTGCCGGCCAGGTACACCGGCCGGCGTCCGATGCGGTCCCCCAGAGCGGCCGCCGGCATCGAGACCAGGATCATCAGCAGCAGCCCGGAGGTGAACTTCGCCAACAGGACGGTGCTCGACTCCATCCCGATCTGCGTGGTGCCGTACGCCAGCAGGAACACACCGGTCAGGTAAGCGATCGTGGTGTTGGCAAGGTGCATGCCGATCACGAGCAGCACAGTCCTCCACTGCCGTTGCAGCACCGCCGCCAGCGGGACCCGTCGCTTGTTGCGGCCTTCGCGCTGCATCTGCTGGAAGACCGGTGTCTCCTCCACCTTCAAGCGGATGAACATGCCGACGACGACCAGGACGGCGCTGAACAGGAAGGGCAACCGCCAGCCCCACGCGAGGAAGGACTCCTGGTCGAGGACGGTGGTGAGGAGCAGAACGGTCGCCGTGGCCAGGACGCTGCCCGCGGACGACCCGATCTGTACCCAGCCACCGTAGAAGCCGCGTCTGCGGTCGTCGGCGTGCTCGGTTGCGAGGGCGGCGGCGCCCGCCCACTCGCCGCCGAGCGCGAAGCCCTGCAGCAGGCGCAGCACCGACAGCAGCACCGGGGCCAGGACGCCGATGGACGTGTAGGTGGGCATGATCCCGATCAGGAACGTCGAGACGCCCATAAGGGTCAGCGACGCGATCAGCGACGCCTTCCGCCCCACCCGGTCCCCGAAGTAGCCGAACGCGATGCCGCCTATCGGGCGGGCCAGGAACCCGGCGGCGAAGGTGGCCAAGGACGCGATGGTCCCGGTGGCCGAGTCGAGCTTGGTGAAGAACAGCTGGCTGAAGACGAGGGCGGCCATCGTGCCGTAGAGGAAGAAGTCGTACCACTCGATGGTCGTCCCGACTGAACTCGCTATCGCCACGCGCGACATCCGCTTGCGGCGTGCGGCGTCTTCGGTACTTCGGTGTGCGGCGTCGTCCGTGGTGCTGTTGCTCCCCATGCTCGGCACTCCTTACGAGAGTTGAGTGGTACGGGTAGCTAGCAGCGGTAGTTTTTCGTTCGGGTTGCCCGTCTGACTAGATCCAGGCCGACGGCGTTCGATGGGACCAGGCACCGGTCAGCCGCGTGCCTCTTGGGGCACGCGCTAGCTGGCGAACATGGCCGACTTCTGGAAGTTGCCGGTGCCACACCCCCAGGGACCCGAGGGCGTGCACAAGGCGGACCTCGCCACCGCGGAGCACCTGGGCCGCCGCGTCGCGCGACAGCGCGCTCTTGTCGGCCGTCCGGGCCGACGAAGTGTCGGGCTCACTCGTTGCAGCCGTCGTCATCGTCCTCGGGCTGCGCGGCACCTCGATCACATCTGTCGGTCAACTGCGTCGGGAACGACAACAGACCCGCCTGCTCCTCATCCACGACATCAACCGCGCCCCTCGGGCAACTCGCAGGCGCACTCCCCTTTTTCGACCACCTGCGCACCAGCTCCGCAGCACCCTCATCGCGTTGGCGTACGCCTGCCGCTCAGTAGCCGTCCAGTCCTTGGCTCCCCGGTCCCCGGCCTCGTCGTCCGTCATCGTCTCGCCAGGGAATTACCGGCCCCGCGCCAGGAGAACGGCGCAAGTGTCGCTCACAGTCCCGACTCCCGCCCCGGGACGACCACTCGTCAGGTCAGCCGGAGCATGACCTTGCTGGAGCCGGAGTTGGGGTTCGCTGCCACGGCGAAGGCCTCCTGCGCGTCGTCGAGCGCGAAGCTGTGGGTCATCAGCGGCGAGACGTCCACTCCGGAGTCCATGAGCGTGATCGCGTCAGTGATCTCGTCGACGAACCGGTAGGAGCCGCGGTAGTCGATCTCCCGCGTCACGATGTTGCCCAGCTCGGCGGCGACTTCACCGGCAGGGAGGTTGCCGACCTGCACGAGCACGCCACCGCGTCGCACCGCGGAGGTCACACCGCCGAGCGCTCGCGCCGCGCCGGAGGCCTCGATCGCCACCTCGACGTCGACCGGCAGCGACTCTCCGGCGGCCAGGGGGATCAGGCTGTCCGCGCCCATGGCACGGGCGACCTGCAGCGCGTTCTCGGACAGGTCCGCCGCGTAGATCCGGGCCGCACCCTCCGCCTTGGCAGCCGCGACGGCGAGTGCCCCGATGGGACCGCAGCCGTTGACGAGGACCGTGCGCCCGGAGACGTCACCGGCGCGCCGCACCGCGTGGATCGCCACCCCGAACGGCTCGGCGAGGGCGCCGTCCTTGGTGCTCACCCCATCGGGCAGAGGCCGCAGCTGCTCGGGACCTACGGCCCGCAACGAGCTGAATCCGCCCGGCTCATGGGGCTGGAAAGCGGCGGACCCGAAGTAGCGCACCTCGGGCCACAGGTTGGTCCGGCCGGCGGTCTCGTCCGGCACGGTGTGGTTGCCGACCAGGGTCGCGGGGTGCACCGTCACCCGCTGTCCCGTCTCCACCCCACTGACCCGCGATCCCACCTCGACGACGTGCCCGGCCACCTCGTGCCCGAGGATCAGCGGGTCCTTCAGCACGGCGGTGCCGGAGATACCGCTCTTCCAATAGGCCGTGTCGGAACCGCAGATGCCGCCCCATTCCATGGCGACGAGGACCTGGTCAGGTCGGCACTCGGGATCAGGTACTTCCTCGACCCGCAGGTCGTTCGCAGCGTGAACAACGACAGCGCGCATGTGGGTGTTCTCCTCGTGCTCAGATGTCCGTCAGGCCGATGAAGCCGACGGCGAAGATCGCGAAGGCCGATATCACCAGCAGAACCATGAACGGCTTCCCGTCCTTGACCCGTGGGTCCGTCTCGGTGCGCGACAGGTAGAGGGTCGCGATGGCCACGCCCATGAGGAAAAGGGAGTTCAGGATCCCGGCGATGACGACGAGGGTCAACGGCGCCTGAACGGCGACGGCGAGCAGGCCCCAGGTGATGGGCAGCACGACCATGATCACCCGCATCCACCGGTCCCGCTGGCGCATGTCGGTCCAGTCGAAGGCGCCGAACACCGACAGGGTGTTGCCCACCTGGCGACCAAGGCTGGGCACGTTGGCGATGATCGTCTTGAACAGCGCCACCCCGGCCCCGACGAGAAACACCGTGCCGCCCCACTGGCCGACCGTCGAGGTGAAGATGTTGGAGATGACTCCCA
This sequence comes from Streptomyces sp. LHD-70, assembly GCF_031157275.1. Taxonomy (GTDB): domain Bacteria; phylum Actinomycetota; class Actinomycetes; order Streptomycetales; family Streptomycetaceae; genus Streptomyces. Next base: position 2,837 of record NZ_JAVIFW010000042.1, on the reverse strand, counting down.
TCACCTCGGGCCCCTCGGGTCGCAGTTCGGGCTGCGGGTGCAGTACCGCCGCACCGAGCATGTAAAGCGCCGCGGTGGAGATGGTGTAGACGACCCAGGCGACCCAGGCGTCCAGCTTCATCACCCGGATCCACCCACGCGCACGCCGCACCCACGCCTCGGACCCGTCGTTCGGGCCCGTCCACGCGGCATACCCCTTTTCCACGCACCAGTAGGTGTAGGCGGTGATCTCCCCGGCGCCGACACCGGTCATCCCGAACATCGACAGCGCCACGCCCATGGAGCCGGCGGAAACCTGGAACCGTAGCCCGTCACTGACGTCGGCCACGCTCCACTGGAACTCGGTGAACTGGACGAGGAACACCATGACGACCGCGAACGCGGTGACGAGGACGACCAGCACCGTGGAGATCGACTCCACAAGCTTGTAGCGGTTCGCCACATGGATGGCGATCGCGATCACCACGAGAATGAGGACCCAGACACCGATCGAGGTCGTGGAGAACGGATCGCCACCGATCGGCAGCAGCGTGGAGAACGCCAGCGCGCCGGCACCGATCACGCCGGCCTGCCCGATGAGGAACTGCAGGAACATCAGCAGCACCAGCCAGGCCATCCAGCCGCGACCGGCGATCTTCGGTGGGACGTCGTTGTACCCGGTGATCGCGACCTTGCCGGTCGAGATGGACCAGCGAGCCAGCTCCACCTGCACCCACACCTTGACGAAGGTGGAGACGAAGACCAGCCAGAACAGCATGAAGCCGACCTCGGCTCCCAGCGTGGTGGCGGTGAGCAACTCGCCGGACCCGACGACCGCCGCGCTGGTGATCATGCCGGGCCCGAGGAAGCGCAGCCCGCCTCGCCAACTCTTCGGAGGCTCCTTGACCATGGCGGGGTCGAGGAGGTACGGGTCCTTCTTCTGGTCGACCGTCATCGTCCCGTCGGCCATCTCTGCTCCCTTGCTGCCACAGCGCGCCCGGTCCCCGTGTTGTCACAGCGCGGCGCATGCTGTCCTCGGATGGCGTCAACTTGCCTCAAAACACTGCTGACTCCTCAGCGGTGCGGCCGCGCCCGGAGGATTACCGCACTTCCCGATTAGTTCCGGCAACTGGTTGCCATAAGTTGTCCTCGCGCAAAAATCGCACTCGACGGCGGCAGCGGACGCACCACTTCGCCCTCGCCTCCGGATATCGAGCAGGCTCCCTGCGTACGCGCCCCGCTCCGCGCCCCTCACGCCAGGAGTGCCGCGACGGCGAAGAGTGCGGGCACGGAGAGGACCGTGGAGAGGAAGACGCAGTCGCGCGCCAACACGACGTCCACGCCGTACCGGCCGGCGTGCACGAACACGTTCTGCGCGGTGGGCAGTGCAGCGATCACCGTCACCGCGAGGACACCTGCCTCGTCCAGGCCGAGCGCGTAGTGGGCCAGCAGGAACGTGGTGAGAGGCTGCACGACGAGCTTCAGGAACACGGTGAGTCCCGTCTGCGCCCGGCGACCGCCCTTCCCCGGCAGCGGACCGAAGCGGAGCGAGAGTCCATAGGCGAGGAGCATCGCCGGGATCGACATCCCACCGACGAGATCCAGGGGGTCCCGTACCGGCGCGGGCAGCCGCACGTCCGCGAGGGCCAACAGGACGCCCACGAGCGAGCCGATCAGCAGCGGGTTCGTGAAGGGGGTCGTCACGACTCTGCGCCATGTCCGGGTGCGGTCACCGGTGCTGAGGTCCAGCGCCGTGAGCCCGGCGGGCTGAAGCACCAGGAGTTGGGTGAGCAGCATCGGCGCCACGAGTGAGGCATCGCCGAGTACGTAACCGGCAATGGGCAGGCCGAGGTTGCCCACGTTGGCATAGGCGGCGCAGAAGGCGCCTATCGTCGTTTCCGGCGCCGAGCGCTTCCACACGTACCGGGACGCCGCGATCTGCAGGCCGGCCGTAATGGCCACGCCGCCCAGGGATGCGGGAAGCCCTGCCGAGAGGATGGTGGAGATGTCCGCCCAGCACGGTGACCATGAGCGCCGGGTTCGCCACGTAGAACGCGAGCCGCGAGAGCAGGCGTTGGGCCTGCGCGTCGAGGACGCCGAGGTGCCCCAGTGCCACGCCCAGGATGATGATGGCCCCGATCGTGCTGAAGCCGGTCAGTATTCCGCTCATCCCTTCCCCCTCGACAGTCGGCCGGCGAGCTGTCGACCCTCGTGATCATCTCAGCATCCCTACTGCTGCCTCACGAGGCGGTCTTCTCGGTTGCCTGGGCGATGGCGAGAGCGTCAAGAAGTGAACGCCGGTGCGCCCACCCTCGGGTGGGCGCACCCGCAGCGTCGTCAGCCAAGCCTCACTTCTTCGCGGGCGGCTGCACGTCCGATCAGTGATCGGAGGTGGCGGCGACGCATTCATCTGGGAAGGCGCCGGGTCCAGCGGGCTGCTTCTGTCTGTCAGCTCGCGCCGCACCACACCGACAACGTCAGCAGCCGGGGCCTGTCCGCGAGCATTCATTGCCCCAGCTCCCACAAGGCCGACCCTGTGGCGTCGAGTGCAGCTGTCCCCCGCCAGGCACCCGCATGCGCCAACAGCACGGCTGCGACAGCGACGCCGACCTCGTCGGCCTGTGAGCCATCGCGTGAGGTCGAGGGGGGCCAGAGCTCTTCGCCCGGGCAGAATCGCGTTTCCTTCGGCTTGGATGGCCTGGGAATCGAGGCCGACGGCAACCTCAAGCCACACCGTCCGCTAGATGATTGAGTCCGATGTTCTCAGTGGTCGTAGGCGATCAGGGATCGTTTGATTGCGGCTCCGGTGGTCCAGTTGTGCCAGATGGCGGTGGCGAGGGCGAGGAGTCGTTGGCCGG
>NZ_JAVIFW010000041.1 GCF_031157275.1 Streptomyces sp. LHD-70 | reverse complement strand
CACCTCCCCCACTCCCCCCAACACCCCCCGCCCGCACACCGATCCGCTCCCCCCGCACCTCACCTACCCCTGGCAGCCCCGGCCCGCGCAGCCCTCCGCCCCGCCGCGCCGACGGCCCGCCGGGCCCGCCCTCGGGCGCCACAGCGACCTGCGCATCCTGCGCTCCGCCTACAAGTGGCTGCGCCGCGTCGCCACCATCACGGCGCTCGGCTACTTCACGCTCTTCCTCGTCCTGTCCGCGTACGCACCGCAGTTCATGACGCTCCGCGTCGACGGCGGCCTCAGCGCCGGGCTGCTGCTCGGCGCCTGCCAGCTGCCGGTCACGCTCGCCGCGATCGCCGTGTACGAGTGGCGGGCCCGCCGCGCCGTCGATCCGCTCTCCGAACGGCTGCGCCGCCAGGCCGAGTTGGAGGCACGGCGATGACGGAACCCACGCTGCGCCTCGCCGCGCAGTCCTTCGACCTCGGCTCGCCCGGGACCCGGACCGCCTGCCTGATCGCGTTCACCGCCGTCGCCACGCTCACGCTGCTGCTCTGCGTGCTGACCGGCCCCGACCGCGAGGACCTCGACGAGTTCTACACCGGCTCCCGCTCCCTCTCTCCCCTGCAGAGCGGCTTCGCCATCGCCGGGGACTACATCTCGGCGGCCACCCTTCTCGGCACGATCGGCGTGATCGCCCTGACCGGGTACGACGGTGTCGTCCTCGCCCTGTCCACGGCGCTCTCCCTGGTCCTGCTGATGTTCCTGCTCGCCGAACCCCTGCGTAACGCGGGCCGGTTCACCATGGGCGACGCCTTCGCCCGCCGCCTTGGCCCGTCCTCCAGCGGCTCCCGCGGCGTCCGCATCGCCGCCTGCGCCGCGACCCTCGCCGCCCTGCTGCCCCTGATGGTCGTCCAACTGGCCGTGTCGGGAGAGGTGTTGGTGTTCATCCTCGGCGTCGACCGGCCGGGCCTGCGGGCGGGCTGCATCCTGCTGCTCGGCGCCCTGATGATCAGCTACGCGGCCATCGGCGGCATGAAGGGCACCGCCCTCATCCAGATCATCAAGATCGTGCTGCTGCTCGGCGCCGGCACCCTGCTCGCCGGGCTCGTCCTGCACCGCTTCGGCTGGAGCCCCGCCGCCCTGCTCTCCGCCGCCGAACGCGGCAGCGGCGCAGGACCCCGATTCCTGGAGTCCGGGCTGCAGTTCGCGGGCACCAACGGCAGCAGCGGTGGCGGCGGCAGCGGCATGCCACGGCTCGACATGATCTCCTCCGAGCTGACCGTGGTCCTCGGCGGCGCCTGCCTGCCGCACGTCACGATGCGCATGTACGCGCCGCGCAGCGCCCCCGCCCTGCGCCGCTCCATGTCCTGGGCCGTCTCGTCCGTGGCCGTGTTCGCGCTGCTGATCTCCGTCATCGGCTTCGGCGCGACCGCGCTCGTGGGGCGGGACCGGCTGGCCGCGAGCGACGGGCAGGGCAACACGGCGCTGCTGCTCACCGCGCAGGCCGTCTTCGGACCCGAGTCACCGACGCTTGAGACCTTCGTGTTCACGGCCGTCACGGCGATGGTCTTCCTGACGGTGCTCGCCTCGGTCGCCGGCATGATCCTCGCCTGCGCCAACTCCCTGGCCCACGACGTCTTCGCCCACCGCCCCGGCCGCCGCTCCGGCCCACCCGCCGGTTCGTCCCCCGCTTCATCCCCCGGTTCATCCCCCGGTTTGCCCTCCGGTTCGCCTTCCGGTTCACCCCTCGTTCCGTCCTCCGCTTCGCCCCCCGGCCGCCGTCCGCTCAGCGCTCGCCGCGAGCTGGTGCTCGCCCGGGTGTCGACGGCCGCGGTGGGCCTCACCGCGATCGCGCTCGCGGTGTCCGTGCAGCATCTCAACCTGCAGCCGCTGGTCTCGATGTCCTTCTGCCTGGGCGCCTCCGCCCTCGCCCCGGCCCTGGTCTACAGCCTGTTCTGGCGCCGCTACACCCGTACGGGCCTGATCTGCACCCTGGTCGGCGGTACCCTCGGCGTCCTGGTCCTGCTCACCGGCACGAACCTGGTCTCCGGCACCCCCGGATCGGCCTTCCCCGACCAGGACTTCAACTGGTTCCCGTTCACGACCACCGGCATCGCCTCCATCCCCCTCGGCTTCCTGCTCGGCTGGCTCGGCACGGTCCTCACCCCGCCCCGCGCCCGCACGGAACAACGTCGGCAGTACGAGGCGGTCGAGGCGTGGATCCTGGCGGGGGCGCGGCGACGGTGACGGCGACGGTGACGGCCCGCCAATCCAGCCCGTCCGGCAAGGTCGCCCCCGCCCGGCCCTCACCCAGAAGCCTGCGGCGGCACGGAAGCCCCTCCCATCAAGCCGGCCAGGCTACTGCGTACATGGTCCATATGAGCCCGCAACTCCTCCGCGGTCTCGGCATGTTCCCGCAGCACCCGCTCCGTCTCCCGTTCGAGCCGGTCCGCCCGCAGCCGCGCCTCCGCGAGGATCTCCGCGGCCCGCGCGTCCGCGTCCTCCTGCCCGTGCCGCGCCGACTCCTCCGCCTCGGCGAGCGCCCGCTCGGCCTCCGCGCGCCGCGCCTCGCCCGCGTCGGCGAGCTCCTTCTCGTGGCCCTCCGTCGCCGCGACCCGCTCCGCCTCGTCCTTCCGTTCGGCCTCGCGCTGCTCCGCGTGCCCCTGCTCCTGGTCGGCGAGGAGCTTCTCGCACCGCTGCCGGGTGTCCCGCAGTACGGCAAGGGCTTCGGCGCGCAGCTCCTTGTTCTCCTTGCGCACGCCGACCCGGATCCCGTCGACCCTCCCCTGCGCCGCGTCGAGCACCCGCCGCGCATGCTCCTCGGCCGCGCCGCGCACCGACTCGGCATGCTCGGCGGCCTCCTCGCGCTGCCGCCGCCCGTACGCCTCGGCCTCCTCGCTCTCGCGCAGCGCGTCGGCCTGCCCGGCGCCGAGCACGTCGTCGGCCTCCGCCTCGACCGTGGCGAGCAGCTGCCGGGCGCGGGCGCTCAACGTGTCGTACGTCTGCTCAGGCAGCTGCGCCACGACCTCCCGCAGCCGGGTCGCCTCCTCCTCCATCTCCTTGGCGAGCACGGTCAGCCGGGCCGCCCGCTCCCAGGCGGCGTCGCGGTCGGCGTAGACGCTCGCGGCGTACGCGTCCACCTGCTGCGGCCGATAGCCACGGCCCCGTACGACAGTGAAGCCAGGGGACGACGGCACTGCACTCATCCTGGAACCTCTTCTCCGCGGGTCTCTTCGGCGCACATCTTGATGGATCATGCTGAAGCGCTCATACCGCGACACTCCACCCATGTCCTCGGTCAAGGATGCGCGAAAACCGGGCGAAGTCGGAATTCCGGGGTCGTACATGGGACATCTCACACGGAAACGACGCGGCGCCGGGCCGCCCGTCTGGGCGGAACCCGGCGCCGGGAGGTGACGACCTACAGCAGGCCGTCCCACATCTGCTCGAGCAGCACCGACCACCAGCTGTCCGGCGAACCGAGCGCGGCCCCGTCGAGCGCGGCGAGCTGCTGCTGGAAGTCGACCGTCCAGCGGCCCGCCTGCTCCTGGTTGAGCCCGTACCGCAGCCGCCACATCCGGCCGAGCAGCGCCAGACAGCGGACGAACTCCGGCAGCCCCGTGTTGACGAACTGCGGCGCCGCCGGAGCACCGCCGGGACCGGCCTCGACCGGCACCGCCACGATGTTCGCCGTGCCGTACTGCACACAGATCGCCCGGCCGAAGTCACTGCCCATGACGAGGTACGACCCGGCGTCGGACGCGGGCTGCACCCCACGGTCCTGCGCCAGCTCGGCCAGCGTCGGCACGGGCCGCCCCGGCTGCGCCTGCGCCCAGAAGAACGGGCTGACGTCCACCGGCAGACCGGACCACATCAGCGTGTGCGCCACGACGTCCGGCACGCCCTGCCGCGACACCGCCCGCTGGTCGAAGCGGAAGATGCCCTGCGGCCCGAACGCTCCGGCCAGCTCCTGCGCCACCCCGTCCGGCGGGATCGGCGGCGCGGGCTGCACCGGCTGCACCGGAACCCGCACCGGCGCCGGCCGCGCCGGACCGTCCGCGACCTGGTGCAACTCCCCCTGGTGGGCGAGGAGTTGCTGCATGCCCTGCTGCCGCGAGGCATGGTCCGTGCCGTACGGGGCGATCGACGTGATCCGCGCCTGCGGCCACGTCTCCCGGATCATCCGCGCGCAGTACGCACCGGGCAGCTCGCAGGACTCCAGCTCCGTGTGCAGTTCGAGCACCTGCTGCGGCGGCACGTTCATGCCGCGCAGCTCGTGCAGGATCTGCCACTCCGGGTGCGGCATACCGGGCGCGGAGCGGCGGATCAGCTGCTGCTCGGAACCGTCCTGCGCGCGGTAGCGCAGCACGGCCTGGTAGCCGGGGCCTACGGTCGGCTGGCCGGCTGCCGGCTGCTGCTGCGGATAGCCGTACGCCGGGGCCTGCCCCGGAGCCTGACCCGGGGCGGCCGGACCCTGAGGCGGCTGCGGCGCACCGGGCGGCGGGCCCTGCGGCTGCCCGGGCGGGCCGGGCGGCGCTCCGGGAGGGCCGGGCGGAGCGGGCTGTCCTACGGGCGCGGCCGGACCGCCGACCGCGGGACCGGCCAGCATCGTCGCGGCGTGGTGCACGCCTTCACCGGGACCGCCTGGACCGCCGGGCACGCCAGGAGCCGCCGGGGGAGCGGGAGTTGAGGCCGCACCGGGAGCACCCGGAGCGCCAGGAGCACCGGGGACGCCGGGAGCACCCGGAGGACCAGGCGGGCCGGGCGGCTGCGGAACACCGGGCGCACCAGGCGCACCAGGAGGACCGGGCGGCTGCGGGGCACCCGGACCCATCGCACTCGGGTCGGCGAACATCGTCGCCGCATGATGCATCCCACCCGACGAAGCACCGGGCACACCGGGCGGCCCAGGCGGCTGCGGCGCACCCGGAACACCGGGCGGCCCGGGCGGTCCGGGCGGCTGCGGAACGCCGGGCGCACCAGGCGCACCAGGAGGACCCGGAGGACTAGGAGGGCCGGGCGGCTGCGGGGCACCCGGGCCCATCGCACTCGGGTCGGCGAACATCGTCGCCGCATGATGCATCCCACCCGACGAAGCACCGGGCACACCGGGCGGCCCGGGCGGCTGCGGCCCGTCGGGGCCGAGCGAGGAGACGAGCTGCGTCGGTACGTACCCACCGGCCGGAGTCCCGGGCGCACCCGGTCCCGAGGCGGGCGGCGGCGTGGATGCCTCGGATGCCGCCGTCGGCCGGGCGGCCGGGCCCTCCTCGAAGTCGGCGGGCGAGGCGGCGGACGAGACGTCATCGACCCCCACGACCTCGGCCTCGCCGACCCCCGACTCGGTACCGGAATCGGCAACAGGAGCGGGAGCCGGGGCTGGAGCCGGAGCCGGAGCCGGATCAGCGGGAGCCGAAGGCGCGGCAGGCGGAGCGGACGGAGCCACCGGCGGAGCGGGCGGCTCCGCCGGATACCCGTACGCGGGCGGCTGCGGCGCACCCGGAACACCCGGCGCCGCGGGCATGCCCGGAGGCGGCGGAGGCGTGCCCGGACCACCGGGCGCGGGCGGCGCGACCGACTGCTCCCCGCGCTCGTAGGCGGGGGACACGGCCGTCGGCGGGAGCTGGCTGCCGCCCTTCATGAGCGCGGTCTTGGCGTCCGGCGCGACGGCGGGCGGCGTCGCGTCATCGTCGTCCGAACCCGAAAGCGGCGGCGCGAACACGGTGTTGGGCAAGGAGACGGAACGGTCGTCGTCGTCCGCGTTCGTGTCCGTACCCGCCCAGGGCGTCGCATCCACGGCACCGGCACCGGCACCGGCACCGGCCTCGGCCCGCGCGGGCGTCGCGTCACCCCCCGCACTCGGCCAGCCGTCACCGGCAGCAGCGCCAGGAACGACCGGGGCCTCAGGAACAACCGGAGCCTCAGGAGCAACCGGGACCTCAGGAGCGACCGGAGCCTCAGGAGCGACCGGAGCCTCAGGAACAGCGGGCGACGCAGGAACAGCGGGCGGCTCAGACCCAACCGACCCCTCGGCCGAAGCGGACGCCGCAGCCGCCCCTCTCCGCTCCCCGATCCCCATCTGATCGGCAGCCTCCTGCAACCACTCGGGCGGGCTCAGCAGGAACGACGTCTGGTTGAGGTCCACCCGCTCCGGGCTCGCCGCGGCGGCCGGTGTATCGGCGACCGCGTACTCCTCCTCGTACCGCCTGATCACCTCGCCCACCGGCAGCCCCGGCCAGAGCGTGGCCTCGCCGCTGTCCCGGGCGATCACCAGGCGCTGCCCGCCGCCCTCGGACCGCGGACCCTCCGCACGGTCCTCGGCCCAGACCACGAAGCCAAGGTCGAACTCCCGCACCCGCACCTCACGGTGCTGATACGCGGGCACGTCGCCGTTGATCCACTCCTCGGCGCGCTCCTGCGCCTGCGCGAACGTCACCATCGCCTGCTCACTCCCCCACCGCGGACACCGGCACGGCACGCGCGAAGCCGCCGTCCACCATCAGGTTCGCCACCGTCTCCAACTCCGGCGGATTACCCGCGAGCCGGGACAGAAACGCGTCGAAGTCCTCACCGCACGGCAGCAGCAGACGCTCCACACGCTCCTCGACCGTCCAGCCGTCCCCGTCACGCGCATCGTCGTACGCGCAGAACCACACCGAACCGAGCCGGTCACCGCGCACCTTCACCGCGACGATCCCGCCCTGCACGAACGCCACCCCCAGGTAGTCCTTCGTGAGGTGGTCCCGCAGACACTTGTTGACGTAGAAAAGGTCATTGACCGCCGCCTCGTCCCGCACCGTGAAGAACGGCTGATCGACAAGCAGCCCCAACTCCGCGTCCAGGGCCGCCCCGACCGGCGCACAACCGCCCGCCGCCTTCAGGAACGAGCGGTACGCACCCGGCAGCCGATAGCCGAGGTCCTCCTCTATGCCGATCAGCTCCTGCTCCGTCACCGCGAGCCGCGCCTTCGGCAGCCGGAAGTGCGCGGGCAGCGACTCCTGCAGCGGCCGCGTCCCCCGCTTCTGCTGATCCACCGCCGCCGTCGCGATCCCACCGTGATGCCGAAGGAGCGCCTTCACCTCGACCGGGACCAGCTCCAGACGGCGCGTCCCCGGCACGTGATGCCACGTCCAGCCGTGCGGCGTCGCCACCGCCGGGATCGTGTCCCACAGTTCATGACCGTCCGCCGCGAGCGCCGCGTTCGCCGACACATAGTCCGTCAGCCGCAGCTCGTCCACACCGAAACCCTCCGGCGGGTCCGCGATCTCCGCCACAGCACGCGCGTACGGAGAGAAGTCCGGATAGCCGTCCGCCCCCACACGCACCCCCCGCGGATGGCGCGCGGCCCGCACCGGGTCCGGAAAGTGCACGAGCTGACCGGCGTACGCCGCGTTCGGCGGCGCGGCTGCCCCGGCCCGGGAACCCGGCGATACCCCAAGGCCGAGCCGACCTGTCGTCATGGCGGTTGCCCCCTGCGGCACATCTGAAGGTTCGGAACGAGTCCATCGAGTCCCCGACGGATTCACCGAGTCCATCGAGTCCTGTGACGGGCCGGCCGCACACCGGCCGACACGCCACAGCCTAAGCGCTGCCGCACCCCCGGTCACCGGGCCTCCGCTTCCGTGACCTGCGGTCACCCGTACGTGACCGTACGACGAAAACGACACAACACACACAGACCCAGCTTCCGCACCAGGCACCCCATTTGGCAGGCTGTCCCCGCACTCCGGGGAGTGCGGAGGTGCCACCAGAGGTCACCACCGCGGGCAAGGCCCGGTCCGGCGGAACTTGCCGGAGAGGGCCCAGGGAGGGGACACAAGCACACATGCACACCGCACAACCGCACAGCGCGGGCGACCCGCGCCTCAGCTGGAGCGCCACCGGGACAACCCCGCCCCCCACGCTCCGGCACCGCCGCGACGGCATCCTGCCCACCGTCGCCGCCGCCCTCTCCGTACGCGGCGAAACCCTCACCTCCACCGCCGGACGCGGCGACACCGCCCCCGAACTGCACCCCCTCGTCCAGGACTTCCTCGACACCCTCACCAGCGGCCAGCGCGAGCGCTCCACCGGACGGTGCCCCGAAGCCCTCCTCCTCTCCCGCCACCTCAGCGCCGTCGAAGCCGGCCGCTCCAAGCGCGCCCAGCGCAAACCCCTCACACCGAGCGAAGCCCGCAAAGCGCTCAAACACGCCAAACTCACCACCCGCCGCATCCGCGAAGCCGGCGACCCCCTCCACGGCGCCTTCGCCACCCCCTGCCGCTCCTGCAGCGCCCTCATCGCCCACTTCGGCGTACGCGTCGTCGCCCCCGCCGAACCCACTCGCGACACCGAGACCGAGACCGAGACCGCCGAAGCCGCCGAGGGCCAGGCCTGATGTCCGCCGAACCGACGGAAGGACGAGGCTGATGCCCGCCACCGACCGCGCCGCAGCACGCACCTCCACGACCCGCTTCTCCGTCACCGTCGACGCAGCCCTGCGCGCCTCCGGCTGGCAGCCCGGCCGCTGGGACATCAAGCAGGCCGAACAGTGGGCCGACGCCCTGCGCCGGCACACCTCCCCCGCCGGCCACCAGCACACCGTCTTCCCCGCCGCCGTCGAAGTCTGGGCCGAATTCGGCGGCCTCACCCTCACCCCCACCGGACCCGGCCGACAGATCGCCCCCGTCTCCCTCCACTTCGACCCGCTCCGCGGCCTCCACCTGGCCCGCACCCTCGGCGACCTCGGCCGCGCCCTCGACACCGAGATGTGCCCCCTCGGCGAGGAAACCGACACCCAGGCCCTCATCGCCATCGACGCCGAAGGCCGCGTCTACGCCCTCGACCACTCCGGCGACTGGTACGCGGGCCCCGACATCGACGCCGCCCTCGACACCCTCATCTCCGGCGTCATGCCCACCCGCCTCACGGCAAGCTGACGCACGGGACCACGCACTACACCGCGCGCGACACCACGCACGGGACCACGCACGGGACCAGGAAGAGACCACACACGAGGCCTCACCCCCGAGCCGGAATCACCGCCGACACCCGGAACCCACCCGCATCCGTCGGCCCCGACACGAACACCCCACCGAGCGCCCCCACCCGCTCCTTCATCCCCACCAGACCATTGCCCCCACTGGGCAACCGCGCCTCGTCCCCCACACCCTCCGGCGGCGGCTCGTTCTCCACCTGCATCGCCACCTCACCCCCGCGATGCGCCAACCGCACATACGTCTTCGCGCCCGACGCATGCTTGTGCACATTCGTCAGACCCTCCTGAATCACCCGGTACGCGGTCTGCTCCACCTCCGCCGGATAACTCCCCGGCACCCCGTCCACCGACAGATCCACCGCCATACCCGCCGAGCGGGACTGCCCGAGCAACTCCTCCAGATCCGCCAGACACGGACCCTCCTCGACCTGCGCCCGCGAAGCCGCCGCCGCAGCCGCCTCCCCCACCACGGTCAACGGCGCCTGCACCGCACCCCGGCGCGACGCCTCCCCCGTACGCAACACCCCCAACATCTCCCGCAGTTCGGTCAACGCCTGCCGGCCCATGTCCCCCACCAGCGCCGCGTTCTTCACCGCCTTCTCCGGGTCCTTCCGCGCCACCGCCTGCAACGCCGCCGCATGCACCACCATCAGGCTCACCCGATGCGCCACCACGTCATGCATCTCACGAGCGATCCGCGTGCGCTCCTCGTTCCGCGCCCACTCCGCCCGCTCCTCGGCCCGCTCCGCCAACAGCTGCAGCTCCCGCTCCAAACTGTCCGCACGCTCCCGCAACGACTCCATGAGCCGCCGCCTCGCCCCCACGTACAACCCCAGCAGCAACGGCGCAGCCGTCACACCCACCGAAGCCGTCACCGCGACGAACGGCACGAACCACTCGCCCAACTCGATCTCGCCCTGCGCCATGTCCTGCTGGGACCGCACGAACGTCACGATCATCGTGCCCGCGAGCGACATCCCCGCCAGCGCACCCGTGATCCGCCGCGGCACCTCGGACGCGGCCAGCGTGTACAGCCCGACCACCGTCAGCAGAAAGCCCATGTTCGCCGGAGTCACCGCGATCGACACCAGCACCACCGCGATCGGCCAACGCCGCCGCAGCACCAGCACAGAACCGGCCAACACCCCCAGCACCACACCCACCGCCACAGGCACACCGGCCCGCCCGGCGAACGCGACACCCTCGGCAGCGCACTCCGCCGCCGACGCCGCCGCCAGCACCCCGTCGAACACGGCACTACGCCGCCGCCCCCACCACCACGGCCCCCCGGCCGCCTCGTGGTGCTCTACCCCCGTCGTGGTCATGCCTCCAGCGTACGGGCGAGCACTGACGATCAGCCGGACAGTTCCCAGAACCACCGCTGGCAGACCCGACGTTCACACGGAAGCGAAACGCGCCGGTATTACCCGAACTGGTGAATCGCTCAAATTTTCGACCCGGACGTCCGCATTCCGGACAATGCTTGCCCGCATGAACGACAGCACGAGCAGTTACGGCGACTTCGAGACCCTCCGCGAACAAGCCATCGGCCTGCGCCGAGCAGGCCTCAGCCTCCGCCAGATCCGCGACGAGCTGAAGATCTTCAACAACGACCTGCTCAACGCCTTGGTCAAGGGCGAACCGTCCCCCGCCCGCCGCCACAGGGCCAAGGACGACCTCCGCGAGCGAGCCCGCGAACTCCGCCGCGAAGGCTGGACGTACGACCGCATCCAACTGGAACTGGGCTGCTCCAAGAGCTCGATCTCCTTGTGGGTGCGGGACCTGCCGAAGCCGGAGCCGCGCTACACGCCCGAGGAGCAGCAAGCCCTCATGCACGCAGGGCTCGCCCGGCTGCGCAGTGCGCAGAACGAGGAGCGGGAGCGCGTCAGGCTCGCGGCGCACCAGGAGGTCGGTGAGCTGTCCGACCGCGAGCTCCTCCTGGTCGGTGCGGCGCTGTACTGGGCGGAAGGCGGCAAGAGCAAACCGCACGCCCGCCGCGAGCGTGTGCTCTTCGTCAACAGCGACGTGGGCGTCATCGAGACGTTCGTGGCCTGGCTGGACTTGCAGGGAGTCGAGCCGGAGCACCGGCGCTACCGCCTCCTGATCCACGAGTCCGCCGATATACCGGCCGCCCATCAGCACTGGGCGGATGTGCTCGGCGTGGACGTCACCGTCTTCAGCCGACCAACCCTGAAGCGGCACAACCCCAAGACCGTCCGCAAGAACACCGGCGACGACTACCACGGCTGCCTCGTGATCTCGGTCAACCAGAGCGCCCGGCTGTATCTCCGCACCGAAGGGTGGTGGAGCGGAATCGCATCCCACGCACAGGGCCGTCTCAGGTAAGGTCTCAAGGGCCGTCCCCCGTGGTGTAACCAGGCAGCACACGGTCTTTTGGTGGCCGCAGGTCAAGGTTCGAATCCTTGCGGGGGAGCCCACAGCACACAGGTGCCAGGTTCGGGTCCTGACAGGAACCGTCAGGACCCGTCCCCATTTCCGCCCCACAACGCCCCGGTATCCTGCGGATGTCCACCCCGCAACACATCCCACGCCGAAGGGCCTATCTGTGAGCGTCACACCCCCGGCCGCCGTCGTCGTCCTCGCAGCGGGTGAGGGCACCCGCATGAAGTCCAAGACCCCGAAGGTCCTGCACGAGATCTGCGGGCGTTCCCTCGTCGGTCATGTGGTGTCCGCCGCGCAGGAGTTGGAGCCGGAGCGGCTCGTCGTGGTCGTCGGGCATGCGCGGGAGCAGGTCGTCGCGCATCTGACCGCCACCGATGCGGCGATCCGTACGGCCGTGCAGCAGGAGCAGAAGGGCACCGGGCATGCGGTGCGGATGGGTCTTGAGGAGCTGGCCGCGGAGCGGGCGGTGGACGGGACCGTGATCGTGGTGTGCGGGGACACTCCGCTGCTGACGGGGGAGACGCTCAGGGCGCTCGCCGCGACGCATGCCGCGGACGGGAACGCGGTGACGGTGCTGACGGCGGAGGTGCCGGACGCGACCGGGTACGGGCGGATCGTGCGGGATGCCGCGGGTGCGGTGACGGCGATCGTGGAGCACAAGGACGCGGATGAGGGGACGCGGGCGATCCGGGAGATCAACTCGGGTGTGTTCGCGTTCGACGGTGCGCTGCTCGCGGACGCGTTGGGCAAGGTGCGGACGGACAACAGTCAGGGTGAGGAGTACCTGACGGATGTGCTGGGGATTCTGCGTGCGGCGGGGCGCCGGGTGGGTGCTTCGGTGGCGGGGGATCACCGGGAGATCGCGGGGATCAACAACCGGGTGCAGTTGGCCGAGGCGCGGCGGACGCTGAATGACCGTCTGCTTGAGCGGGCGATGCTCGCCGGTGTCACGATCGTCGATCCGGGGTCGACGTTCGTGGATGTGACGGTGTCGTTCGAGCCGGACGCGATCGTGCACCCTGGTACGCAGCTGCTGGGGGCGACGCATGTCGCCGCGGATGCGGAGGTGGGTCCCCACACGCGTCTGACGGATACGTCGGTGGGTGCGGGTGCGCGGGTGGACAACACGGTGGCGGACGGTGCGGAGATCGGCGCTGAGGCGTTGGTGGGTCCGTATGCGTATCTGCGGCCGGGGACGCGGCTGGGTGTGGGGGCGAAGGCCGGCACGTATGTGGAGATGAAGAACGCGTCGATCGGTGCGGGGACGAAGGTGCCGCATCTGTCGTATGTGGGGGATGCGACGATCGGTGAGCACTCCAACATCGGTGCGGCGAGTGTGTTTGTGAATTACGACGGTCGGGACAAGCACCACACGACGATCGGGTCGCATTGCCGTACCGGGTCGGACAACATGTTTGTGGCTCCTGTCACGGTCGGGGATGGTGCTTACACCGCTGCGGGGTCGGTGATCACGAAGGATGTGCCGCCTGGTTCGTTGGCGGTCGCCCGCGGTCAGCAGCGGAATATCGAGGGTTGGGTGGCTCGTAAGCGTCCGGGGAGCGCGGCTGCGAAGGCGGCTCAGGCTGCTGCTTCGGAGCCGGAAGGCGAAAGCTGACCGGAAACAGGTGCGTCTGAGGCGGCGTACCGTGATAGGTGCACACTATTTCGGCTGGCTCGTATTCAGGGCTGCGATGAACACGTCTGAGGAGACTGTGCTGTGAGCGGGATCAAGACGACCGGCGAGAAGAAGTTGATGCTCTTCTCCGGCCGCGCCCACCCCGAGCTGGCCGAGGAGGTCGCCCACCAGTTGGGCATCGGCGTCGTTCCGACCAAGGCGTTCGATTTCGCCAACGGCGAGATCTATGTGCGCTATCAGGAGTCGGCGCGTGGTGCGGACTGCTTTTTGATTCAGAGCCACACGGCTCCGATCAATAAGTGGATCATGGAACAGCTGATCATGATCGATGCGTTGAAGCGGGCGTCCGCTCGGAGCATCACGGTGATCGTGCCGTTCTACGGTTACGCGCGGCAGGACAAGAAGCACCGCGGACGTGAACCGATTTCGGCGAAGCTGATCGCGGATCTGATGAAGACGGCGGGTGCGGACCGGATCGTGACGGTCGACCTGCACACGGATCAGATCGTGGGCTTCTTCGACGGTCCGGTGGACCATCTGTTCGCGCTGCCGATCCTGGCGGACTACGTGGGCGCGAAGGTGGACCGGGACAAGCTGACGGTGGTGTCTCCGGACGCCGGCCGTGTGCGGGTGGCGGACCGCTGGTGTGACCGTCTGGGTGCGCCGCTGGCGATTGTGCACAAGCGGCGTGACAAGGACGTGGCGAATCAGGTCACGGTCCACGAGGTCGTGGGTGACGTCGAGGGCCGGGTCTGTGTCCTGGTGGACGACATGATCGACACCGGTGGCACGATCTGTGCGGCTGCGGACGCGCTGTTCGCGCATGGTGCGGAGGACGTCATCGTGACGGCGACGCACGGTGTGCTGTCGGGTCCGGCGGCGGACCGGCTGAAGAATTCGAAGGTGAGCGAGTTCGTGTTCACGGACACGCTGCCGACGCCCAATGAGCTGGAGCTGGACAAGATCACGGTGCTGTCGATCGCGCCGACGATCGCGCGGGCGCTGCGTGAGGTGTTCGAGGACGGTTCGGTGACGAGCCTCTTCGAGGAGCAGTGACCCCGGGCCGGTAAGGCTTGATCGATTTCTGGTGCGGCCTTCCTGCCGAGTAGACTGTCGAAGTTGCTCGGCGAGGGAGGCCGCACTTTTTTGTGTGGCCCCGTTATCGACGCGCTCTTCGTAGCAGGCCGTTCGTGGCCGGGTGACCTGTCCGTTTCTCACCTTTACGAGGAGTGAAGAGCATGTCTGAGGTCAAGATCTCCGCTGAGGTCCGTAGCGAGTTCGGCAAGGGCGCTGCCCGCCGTCTGCGTCGTGCCGACAAGCTGCCCGCGGTTGTCTACGGTCACGGTGAGGCCCCGGTGCACGTGGCGCTGCCGCACCACGACACCCTGATGGCGCTGAAGACGTCGAACGTCCTGATCAACCTGGACATCGACGGCAAGTCGCAGCTGGTGATCCCGAAGGCCGTGCAGCGTGACGTGCTGCGTCAGGGCATCCTGGAGCACATCGACCTGCTTCTGGTGAAGCGTGGCGAGAAGGTCGTCGTGGAGATCCCGGTGCACACCGAGGGCGAGCTGGCCCCGGGTTCCAACCTGCTCGAGCACGTGCTGAGCACGCTGCCGGTCGAGGCTGAGGCCACGCACATCCCGGAGTCCGTGACGGTCTCCATCGCGGGCCTGGACGCCGGTGCGTCCATCCTGGCGAAGGACATCCCGCTGCCGTCCGGTTCGACGCTGGCCACCGAGGAGGACGCTGTCGTCCTGCAGGTGCTGGCCGCGCAGGCCGAGGAGGCCCCGGCGGAGGAGTCCGAGGGCGAGGCCGCGGAGGCCTGATCCGCTTCTGTTCCGGTGCCGGGTACCGTCGTGCTGCGACGGTGCCCGGCATCGGGCGTTTTTGGCTGCTGTTTTTTTCTGGGAGAGCTACGACATGACGACCGATGCGAACGCGCCCTGGCTGATTGCCGGTTTGGGTAATCCGGGGCCGGGTTATGCGGCCAATCGCCACAATGTCGGCTTCATGGTGGCGGATCTGCTTGCGCAGCGGATGGGGGGCGGCTTCAAGCGGCACGGGAAGGCGCAGGCGCAGGTCGTGGAGGGCCGGGTGGGTCCGCCGGGTCCTGGGAATCGTCGGGTGGTGTTGGCGAAGCCGATGTCGTACATGAATCTGTCGGGTGGGCCGGTGACGGCTTTGCGGGATTTCTACAAGGTGCCGACGGCCAATATCGTGGCGGTTCATGATGAGTTGGACATCGATTTCGGTGTGTTGCGGTTGAAGCTGGGTGGGGGCGACAACGGGCACAACGGGTTGAAGTCGATGACGAAGGCGATGGGTTCGGACTATCACCGGGTGCGGTTCGGGATCGGGCGGCCGCCGGGGCGGATGCCGGTCGCGGATTTCGTGCTGAAGGATTTTTCGGGGGCGGAGCGCAAGGAGCTCGACTACTTCGTGGACCGGGCGGCGGATGCCGTGGAGGCGCTGGTCATCGAGGGTCTTGAGCGGGCGCAGGGTACGTACAACTCGTGAGGTCGGTTGTCGGTCGAGCTTGACCGAGGGCTCTTTCTTGGCCAAGGATTCCGGCCATGTCTGCCGCTACTGCCCAGCCGGGTCTGCTGTTGTTCGGTCGGCGTGCCGGGTCTGTCCTGCTTGCGCTGTTGTTGCTTGTGGCGGGGGCGTGGACGTCCTGGTCGACGGCGCAGCATGTGATGTTCACGGAGGATCGTGAGCAGGGCACGATGACGGTCACGCGGTGCTCGGGTGAGGCGTGTTCGGGGTCGTTCGCGCCGGTGGATCCGGAGGGGGAGCCGCGGGATGCGGTGGTGATCGACCGGTCGATCGGTGAGCACAAGGGTGCGCGGGTGCCGGTGGCGGTGAAGCCGGGGACGGACGAGGTCGTACGGACGGGGGGTCCGGGTTTTCTGCATGCGTGGGTGCCGTTGGGTGGTGCGCTGTTGTTGGCGGCGGTGGTGCTCGGGGGTGGCCTGCGGTCGGCGCGGTTGGCGTGGGGTGTGGGGTTGATCGGGGGCGTGTTGCTGGTGGCTTCGTTCGCCACGTTGTGAGCGGTTCGCCCCGATAAGTACGCAAAGTTACGAGAAGTCACGAGAACGCCCGTGCCGGGCAACGCGGTCAAGTGCGTTGCCCGGCACGGGCGTTTCGCTGTGTGCGGGTCGGGTCAGCCGGTGTTGCGGAGGCCGGCGGCGACGCCGTTGACGGTGAGGAGCAGGGCGCGGCCCAGCGTCGGGTCGGGTTCGGCGCCGCTGGCGGCGGCGTCGCGCTGGCGCTTGAGCAGGGCGACCTGGAGGTACGAGATGGGGTCGAGGTAGGCGTCGCGGATGTCGAAGGTCTGCTGGAGCACCGGGTTGGTGTCGAGGAGTTCCTTGCCGCCGGTGATGCGCAGGACTTCCTGCACGGTGAGCGTGTGTTCGGCCTCGATGGTGTCGAAGACGTGCTTGAGCTCGTCGGGCACGAGGGTGTCGACGTAGTGGCGGGCGATCCGCAGGTCGGTCTTGGCGAGCGTCATCTCGACGTTGGACAGGAAGTTGCGGAAGAAGTGCCAGTGCTCGTGCATCTCGTCGAGGACGGTGTCGAGTCCGGCTTCGCGCAGGGCCTTGAGACCGGAGCCGACGCCGAACCAGCCGGGGACGATCTGCCGGGACTGGGTCCAGCCGAAGACCCACGGGATGGCGCGGAGTCCGTCGAGCGAGACGCCTGAGCCGGGGCGGCGGGAGGGCCGCGAGCCCAGGTGCAGGTCGGCGAGCTGGTCGACCGGCGTGGAGGCGAGGAAGTACGTCGGCAGGTCGGGGTCTTCGACGAGCTTGCGGTACGCGGCGTGCGCGGCGTCGGAGACGGTGTCCATGGCGGCGTCCCAGCGGGCGAGGGCCTCGTCGGACTGGCGCGGCGAGGTGTGCAGGGCGGAGGCCTGCAGGGTCGCGGCGACGGTCAGTTCGAGGTTCTCGCGGGCGAGGGACGGGACGAGGTACTTGTCGGAGATGACCTCGCCCTGTTCGGTGACCTTGATCTCGCCTTCGAGGGTGCCCCAGGGCTGGGCGAGGATCGCGTCGTGCGAGGGACCGCCGCCGCGGCCGACGGTGCCGCCGCGACCGTGGAAGAGGCGCAGGCGTACGCCGTAGCGGTGGGCGACGTCGCGCAGGCGGCGCTGGGCGCGGTGGATCTCCCACTGGCTGGTGGTGATGCCGCCGAACTTGGAGGAGTCGGAGTAGCCGAGCATGACCTCCTGGACGTCGCCGCGCAGCGAGACGAGGCGGCGGTACGAGGGGTCGGCGAGCATCTCGTCGAGGATGACGTCGGCGGCGCGGAGCTCGTCGGTGGTCTCCAGGAGCGGCACGATGCCGATCTTGGCCCAGCCGGCGTGCAGGTCGATGAGTCCGGCCTCGCGGGCGAGGACGGCGGCGGCGAAGACGTCGTCGGCGCCCTGGCACATCGAGATGATGTACGACTCGATGACTTCGGGGCCGAAGACCGCGAGGGCCTTCTTGACAGTCTCGAAGACGCCGAGGGTCTTCTGGCCTGCGGCGTCGAGCGGGGCGGGGCGCGGGCCGAGGGGGCGGCGGGAGCGGAGTTCCTTGGCGAGGAGCTTCTGCCGGTAGTCGCGGGGCATGTCGGCGTAGCGCCAGGTCTCCTCGCCGAGGCGGTCGAAGAGCTGGCCGAGGGCGTGGTGGTGGGCCTCGGCGTGCTCGCGTACGTCCATGGTGGCGAGCTGGAGGCCGAACGCGGCGAGGGTGCGGATGACCCGGTCCATGCGGCCGTCGGCGAAGAGGGCGCCGCGGTGTTCGCGCAGGGAGGTCTGGACGAGGGTGAGGTCGCTGATGAGCTCGGCGGTGCCGAGGTAGTCGCGGCCGGGCTCGTGCGGGGTGCCCTTGGCGAGGCGCTCGCGGGTGTTGACGAGCTTCTGCCGGATGCAGGTGGCCTTGAGGCGGTAGGGCTCTTCGGCGTTGAGGCGCTTGTAGCGGGGGCTGATCTCCGGGAGGCGCTCCAGGTCGGTCTGCAGCGAGCTGCGGAGCTCCTCGGTGGCGCCCGCGTACCGGATGGAGTTGGAGAGCAGTCCGCGCAGGTGGTCGACGAGTTCCAGGGCGTCGGTGATGCCGTGCTCGTGCTGGAGGATCAGCACGTCCCAGGTGACCTCGGGGGTGACGTTGGGGTTGCCGTCGCGGTCGCCACCGATCCAGGTGCCGAAGGTGAGGGGGCGGGTGCCGGCGGGCAGCTCGACGCCGACGCGCTCCAGCTCGGCGGTGAGGTCCTCCAGGACGTCGCCGACGGCGCCGGTGTGCAGCTCGTCGAGGTAGTAGATGGCGTTGCGGGCCTCGTCGGCGGGCTCGGGGCGGACCACGCGGAGCTCGTCGGTCTGCCAGACGAGGTCGATGTTCTCGGCCAGGCGCAGGTCGAGGCGGCGGCGGTCGGCGGCGGAGCGCGGGGACTCCAGGAGCTCGGCGATGCGGCGGAGCTTGTTGAGGACGGAGCGGCGGGCGGCCTCGGTCGGGTGGGCCGTGAAGACCGGCCGGACGTTGAGGTGCTCGACGGTCTCCCGCAGGTGGGCGGGGTCGGCGTCCTTGAGGAGGTCGGCGGTGCGGGCGAGGGTGCCGCCCTCGGCGTCGCGGCGGGCGGCGAGCTCGCGGCCTCGGTGGACCTGCTCGGTGACGTTGGCGAGGTGGAAGTAGGTGGAGAAGGCGCGGACCAGCTTGGCGGCGGTCTCCAGTTCGGTCTCGCCGAGGAGGCGGGCGGCGGCCTCGCCGTCCTCGCGGGTGAGGGCGCGGACCTGCTCGACGAGGTCGAGGAGTTCGGGGCCCTCCTGGCGCACGAGGGTCTCTCCGAGCAGGTCGCCGAGGCGGCGGATGTCGGCGCGCAGCTCGGCGTTGGCGCTGGTGCTCGTGTTCTGGTGGTCGGCACTGCTCACAGGTGCGGCTCCTTGCAGTGTTGAGCTCGTATCTGGAGGGAACTGAGAGGACTCGGCAATCCGGGGGAACCGAGCTGGATCTCCGGATTCCGGGGAAGACTCAGAAGCGGACCACGCTGTCCGACGCCACCAGGATAGGTCGCGTTCCGGCGGGGCCCGTCGGTGGCCACTTGTGGCCGTGACGAGCGCTGCCATACTTACGACGCCGTAGGTTACGCAGCCGTAGGGACGGCGCGGGAAGACCGCGTGGGACCGACGGAAGGACCGCAGGAATTTCCGTGACCCGGCGCACCTGCCGAAAAACCCTCGACCCCACAGGGGACGCCCATGACCACGAGGTCCAAAGTGATCGACGACGCCCCGAAGGATTCCGCCCAGCGGAAACAGGCTGACGAGACGCCGCTGCAGTCCGCCACGCTCGGCGGTGAGCAGAAGCGTTCACTCGAACAGATCACTCTGCTGCTCTTCATCACCGTTCCGTTCCTCGCGCTGCTCGCGGCGGTGCCGCTGGCCTGGGGCTGGGGGGTGAGCTGGCTGGATCTGGGCCTGCTCGTCTTCATGTACTACCTCGGCTGCCACGGCATCACGATCGGCTTCCACCGCTATTTCACGCACGGTTCCTTCAAGGCGAACCGGCCGCTGCGGATCGCGCTCGCGGTGGCGGGGTCGATGGCGGTGGAGGGCCCGCTGGTGCGGTGGGTGGCGGACCACCGCAAGCACCACAAGTTCTCCGACGCGGAGGGCGACCCGCATTCGCCGTGGCGGTTCGGGGAGACGGTCCCGGCGCTGATGAAGGGCCTGTGGTGGGCGCACATCGGCTGGATGTTCGACGAGGAGCAGACGCCGCAGGAGAAGTACGCGCCGGATCTGGTCAAGGACCCGGCGATCCGGCTGATCTCGCGGCAGTTCATCCTCTGGACGGTGGTGTCCCTGGCGATCCCGCCGCTGGTGGGCGGCCTGGTCACGATGTCGTGGTGGGGCGCGTTCACGGCGTTCTTCTGGGGTTCTCTCGTACGGGTGGCGCTGCTGCACCACGTGACGTGGTCGATCAACTCGATCTGTCACGCGGTCGGCAAGCGGCCCTTCAAGTCCCGTGACCGTTCCGGGAACGTGTGGTGGCTGGCGATCCTGTCCTGCGGTGAGTCGTGGCACAACCTGCACCACGCGGACCCGACGTCGGCGCGGCACGGTGTGATGCGCGGGCAGCTGGACTCGTCGGCCCGGCTGATCCGCTGGTTCGAGCTGGCCGGCTGGGCGCGGGACGTGCGCTGGCCGTCGCAGTCCCGGATCGAGTCCCGGCGCAAGCCACAGGGGGCGGACGCGGCCTGAGGAGGACACGGCATGATGGAGGGCGTGGCCACCGACTCAAGCACCCCCCGCACCCCGAACAGCACGAGCAGTGACCGGCCCGAGAAGGCACGACGTGGGCGGCGTACGCGGATGACGGGGGCCGAGCGGCGTCAGCAGCTCCTGGAGATCGGCCGCACGCTGTTCGCCGCCAAGGGTTTCGAGGGCACGTCCGTGGAGGAGATCGCCGCGAAGGCGGGGGTGTCCAAGCCGGTGGTGTACGAGCACTTCGGTGGCAAGGAGGGCCTGTACGCGGTCGTCGTGGACCGGGAGATGCGCCAGCTGCTCGACATGGTGACGGGTTCGCTGACGGCGGGGCATCCGCGGGAGCTGTGCGAGCAGGCCGCGTTCGCGCTCCTCGACTACATCGAGGAGTACACGGACGGTTTCCGGATCCTGGTCCGCGACTCCCCCATTCCGCAGTCGACGGGTTCGTTCGCGTCGCTGATCTCCGATATCGCGACGCAGGTGGAGGACATCCTGGGCCGTGAGTTCAAGGCCCGCGGCTTCGACCCGAAGCTGGCGCCGCTGTACGCGCAGGCGCTGGTGGGGATGGTCGCGCTGACCGGTCAGTGGTGGCTGGACGCCCGTAAGCCGAAGAAGGCGGAGGTGGCCGCGCATCTGGTGAATCTGGCGTGGCACGGCCTGGACGGCCTGGAGGCGAAGCCGCGGCTGATAGGGCATCGCAAGAACTGACCCGCGACGTACGACGACGGGCCCGGCGGCGACTGCTGCCGGGCCCGTCGTCGTACGTTGCTCAGTTCCTCTTGTGGGCGAGCGCGAAGATGCGTCGGAACGGGAACACGGTGCCGTGCGGGCCCGGTGGATACGCCTTGCGGAGCTGGTCGCGGTATTCGGCGAGGAAGTCCGCGGCGGCGTCCGGGTCGTCGGCGAGTTCGGTGAGGACGGGGCGCAGGGCGGTGCCCTTGACCCAGTCGAGCACGGGGTCCTCGCCCTGCAGGAGTTGGGAGTACGTGGTCTCCCAGGCGTCCGCTTCGCAGCCGAGGTCGGTGAGCCGGGTCAGGTAGTCGGCCGGGTCGAGTATGTGGACGAAGCGGCGGCCGTGGGTGCCGAGCCGGTCGCGCCACTGCGGGGCGTCGCAGAGTTCGCCGAGCAGGGCGTGGCTGGGCGAGGTGAAGTTGCCGGGGACCTGGAAGGCGAAGGTGCCACCGGGGCGGAGCGAGTCGATCCACACGGGGAAGGACTCGGGGTGGTTGGGCACCCACTGCAGGGCGGCGTTGGAGACGATCAGGTCGTAGGTGCCCTCGGGGATCCAGTGCGCGGCGTCGGCCGGCTGGAAGTCGAGGTGTCCGCCGCCGGGTGTGGGGCC
Organism: Streptomyces sp. LHD-70; assembly: GCF_031157275.1. Classification (GTDB taxonomy): domain Bacteria; phylum Actinomycetota; class Actinomycetes; order Streptomycetales; family Streptomycetaceae; genus Streptomyces. Next base: position 10,124 of record NZ_JAVIFW010000041.1, on the reverse strand, counting down.
GGCGAGTTCGGCGGCCTTGGCCAGCATCTCCGGGGAGCTGTCGAAGCCGGTGATGTGGGCGGTGGGCCAGCGGTCGGCGAGGAGGGCGGTGACGTTGCCGGGGCCGCAGCCCAGGTCAGCGATGCGCGGCGGTACGTCGGGCCCGGGGGTGGGCAACTCCGGTATGCGCGCGAGCAGATCGTGAAAGGGGCGGGTCCGGTGGCTGGAGTGACGGAGGTACTGTTGCGGGTCCCAGGTTGGTGCGGAATGCATGTTCGAGCTCCCTGCCAGGTACGCGGTGCAGATCCGGAAGGCACTTGCTTCGCGACGATGCCCACAGCGAAGCCGGAATATCTCTCGACGTCAAGAGACTTCACGTCGAGGGACCCACTACACTGATCGCCATGGAGGACGAGGTTGACCGGCTGGTCGCGGCGTGGCGCAGAGAACGCCCCGACCTGGACGTGGAACCGCTCGAGGTGCTGAGCCGGGTGAGCAGGCTCGCCCGCCATCTCGACCGGGCCCGTCGCCTTGCCTTCTCCGAGCACAACCTGGAGCCCTGGGAGTTCGACGTCCTCACCTCGCTTCGGCGTGCGGGCGCTCCGTACCAGCTCTCCCCCGGCCAGTTGCTCACGCAGACGCTCGTCACCTCCGGGACGATGACCAACCGCATCGACAGGCTCGCCAAGAAGGGCCTGGTGGAGCGGCTTCCGGACCCCAGCGACCGGCGCGGCGTCCTGGTCCGCCTCACGCCCGAGGGCCGGGACCGGGCCGACCAGGCCCTGGCCGGGCTGCTCGACCAGGAGCGCGCGATCCTCGCGGAGCTGTCGCGTACGCAACGGGGTGAACTGGCCGGTCTGCTACGCCAGTTGACCGCCCCGTTCGACAACATCCCCGGCTAGGGCGGCCGACTCCGGCTCGACGGGGGCGACGGGGGCGACGCCCGCGCGCCGGGCGAGCGCGACGGCCGCGAGGGTGGAGTGGACTCCGAGCTTCCCCAGGACGTTCTGCATGTGGGTCCGAACGGTGTGCGGTGAGAGGAAGAGGCGCTCGGCGACGGCTTTGCGCCCCAGGCCCGCGACCATGCAGCGCAGCACCTCCCGCTCACGCGGCGTCAGAGACTCCACGAGCCGCTCGCTCTCGGTGCGGTGCTTGCGGGCCGCGGTGAGTTCGCGCAGTACGCCGGTCAGCAGCGCGGGCGGCAGATGCGTCTCGTCGCGCAGCACACCGCGGACGACGCTGAGCAGCCGGGACAGCGAGCAGTCCTTGGCGACCCAGCCGGAGGCACCGGCCTGCAGCGCGTGCGCCGCGCGACGCGGGTCGTCCTTCTCGGCGAGTACGACCGTACGGACCGCGGGGTGGGCCGAACGCACGCCTGCGACCAGGGAGATGCCGTCGCTCACGCCCCCGTTCCCCGGGCCGTCCGGTGGGGGTGCGGCGCGCATGCCGGGCAGAGCTGTGCCGGGCAGAGCTGTGCCGGGCAGGGCTGTATCGCCCAGGTCGGCGTCGACGAGCAGGACGTCGAACCTGCGGCCTTCGGCGAGGCCGCGCTCCAGGCAGCGCAGGGCGGCGGGGCCGCTGCCCGCGGCTGCCACGTCGACATCGGGCTCGGCCGCGAGTGCGGCCGCGAGCGACTCGGCGAAGATGCGGTGGTCGTCGACGACCAGGACCCGGATTCGGACCACGTGATACCCCCAGGCTCGTGTTCCGGGAAGCGCCTGCCCCCCGAACCCCCCGGTGGGAGACGGACATTGGTGCTGCAGCAACGCAGGTACGGCGCCCGGGGTGCGGGATCGCCGCGGTCGGAGCCTCGGCCGCCGCCGTGCTCTGACTGCTACCCCCACTCCGGGCGTCGTACCCGGCTGTCTCGCCCCCTGATCAGCACCGGCCCCCACCGGTGCTGTGCATCAGGGTACGGCGGGGCGCCCGCGGCGGAAGGGCAGTTGCAGATTTTCCCCTACCCGCCCCTTCCCGAAAGTCCTGCCGGACGAGCCTCCTCAAACGCCGGAGGGGCTGATTCTTCAGCCCCTCCGGCGTTTGAGGAGCGGGGGTCCGGGGGCTGGCCCCCGAAGCTCCGCAGGATTTCGGGAAGGGGCGGGGTGGGGAGAAAATCACGCCAGTCGGCGTGCGCCCGGTGACGGCACCGCCGTGAAGACGCGGGGAGCCGTGAACCCCGCCTCCGCGAACCCCGCCTCCACCGCCTTCGTCACCGTGTCCGCCGAGGCCGCCTCCACCAGTACGATCGCCGAACCGCCGAACCCGCCCCCCGTCATCCGCGCCCCGAGCGCACCGGACGACAGCGCCGTGTCCACCACCAGGTCCAACTCCCGGCAAGAGATGCGGAAATCGTCCCGCAGTGAGGCGTGGCCCTCCGTGAGGACGGGGCCGATCGCGCGGACGTCGCCCGCCGAGAGCAGCTCGATGACGCGCTCCACGCGCCGGTTCTCCGTGACGATGTGCCGGACCAGGCGCCGTACCTCCGCGTCGTCGAGCCGGTCGAGCGCGGCGTCCAGGTCTTCGTACGCGATGTCGCGCAGTGCCGTCACGCCGAGGGACGCCGCACCCGTCTCGCAGCCCGCGCGGCGCTTGCCGTACTCGCCGTCGCTGTGGGCGTGCTTGACCTGGGTGTCGACGACGAGGAGCCGCAGGCCCAACGCCCCCAGATCGAAGGGGACCTGGCGCTGCGCGAGGTCGCGGGTGTCGAGGAACAGGGCGTGGCCGTCCGTGCAGCAGGCCGACGCGGTCTGGTCCATGATTCCGGTGGGCGCGCCCACGAAGACGTTCTCGGCACGCTGGCAGAGGCGGGCCAACTGCCCTCGCTTGAGGCCGAGTTCGTACAGGTCGTTGAGGGCCAGTGCCGTCACGACCTCCAGGGCCGCCGAGGAGGACAGGCCCGCGCCGGTCGGCACCGTCGACTCGATGTGCACGTCGGCGCCGCCCACCGCGTGCCCGGCGTCGCGCAGCGCCCAGGCGACGCCCGCGACGTAGTCCGTCCAGCGGGCCTCGGGGGTGAGGGTGTCCAGGCGCAGCTCGACCGGGGGACCGTCGACGTCCGCCGAGTGCAGGCGCAGCACGCCGTCGTCGCGGCGGCGGACCGCCGCGGTCGCGGTGTGCGGCAGCGCGAAGGGCATCACGAAGCCGTCGTTGTAGTCGGTGTGTTCACCGATCAGGTTGACGCGGCCGGGGGCGGCCCAGACCCCGTCGGGGGCCTGGCCGTAGAGCGTCGAGAAGGTCTCGGTGACGGTCACTCGCCCGCCCCCGAAGAACGCTGCGCGAACTCCCACGCGTCGGCGACGATGCCCGCGAGGTCCGCGCGGGACGGGTTCCAGCCGAGCTTCTCGCGCGCGGCGCTCGCGGAGGCGACGAGGACGGCCGGGTCGCCGCCGCGGCGCGGGGCCATCACCTCGGGGATCGGGTGGCCGGTGACCTGCCGGACCGTCTCGACGACCTCGCGCACCGAGAAGCCGTTGCCATTGCCGAGGTTGCAGATCAGGTGCTCGCCGGGGGTCGCGGCGGTCACCGCGAGCAGATGGGCGTCAGCGAGGTCGGCGACGTGGATGTAGTCGCGTACGCAGGTGCCGTCCGGCGTCGGGTAGTCGTCGCCGAAGACGGAGATGGCCTCGCGGCGGCCCTGCGCGACCTGGAGGACGAGCGGGATGAGGTGCGACTCGGGGTCGTGCCGCTCACCGAACTCCCCGTACGCGCCCGCCACGTTGAAGTAGCGCAGCGAGACCGCGGCGAGGCCGTGCGCGGCGCACTCGCCGGTGATCATGTGGTCGACGGCGAGCTTGGAGGCGCCGTACGGGTTGGTGGGCGCGGTCGGCGCGGACTCGCGGATCGGGACCTCGTCCGGCTCGCCGTAGGTGGCGGCCGTGGAGGAGAAGACCAGCTTGCGTACACCGGCCGTGCGCATCGCGGCGATCAGCGCCATGGTGCCGCCGACGTTGTTCTCCCAGTACTTCTCGGGCTTCACGACGGACTCGCCGACCTGCGAGAACGCGGCGAAGTGCAGGACCGCGTCGTACGAGGAGTCCAGCCACTTGGCGGCATCGCGGATGTCGCCCTCGATGAACTCGGCGTCCGCGGGCACGCCTTCGCGGAAGCCGGTGGAGAGGTTGTCGAGCACGGTCACGGAGTGGCCCGCCTCCAGGAGATGGGCAGCCACGACGCTGCCGACATATCCCGCGCCACCGGTGACCAGGTACCTACCGCTCATTTACTCGCTACCTCTCGCAGTCGCTCGGCCGCGGTCTCCGGCGGCACGTCGTTGATGAACACGTTCATGCCGGATTCGGAACCCGCGAGGAACTTCAGCTTGCCGGAAGTGCGGCGAATGGTGAAAAGCTCGAGGTGGAGCGCGAACTCGTCGCGGCTCACCCCGTACTCCCCCAGGTCCGTGAACGGCGCCTGGTGCCAGGCGGCGATGTACGGCGTGGGCGGTTCACCGGGGCCGAAGATCCGGTCGAAGCGTCGCAAGAGTTCCAGATAGAGCTGTGGGAACTCGGTGCGCGCGTCCTCATCCAGGGCCAGCAGGTCGGGCACGCGGCGCTTGGGGTGCAGATGCACCTCGTACGGCCAGTGCGCGGCGTGCGGGACGTACGCGATCCAGTGCTCGCCCTCCAGGACGACGCGCTCGGCGGCGGACTCGCGGGCGAGGACGTCGTCGAAGAGGTTGCGTCCGGTCCGCTCGCGGTGGGCGGCGAGGTTGCGGAGCATCAGGGCGGTGCGCGGGGTGACGTCCGGGTAGCCGTAGATCTGGCCGTGCGGGTGGCCGAGGGTCACACCGATCTCGGCGCCGCGGTTCTCGAAGCAGAAGACCTGGGCGACGGAGTCGAGGTGGGAGAGCTCGGCGGTGCGGTCGGTCCAGGCGTCCAGGACGAGCCGGGCCTGTTCCTCGCTGAGGCCGGCGAAGGACGCGTCGTGGTCGGAGGTGAAGCAGACGACCTCGCAGCGCCCGGAGTCACCGGCGAGGGACGGGAAGCGGTTCTCGAAGACGACGACGTCGTACGAGGAGTCCGGGATCTCGGTGAGCCGGTCGCCCTCGGAGGGGCACAGGGGGCATTCGTCGGCCGGCGGGTGGTAGGTGCGGCCCTGGCGGTGCGAAGCGATGGCGACGAAGTCGCCGAGCAGGGGGTCCTCGCGGATCTCGGAGCTGGTGGCGACGGGGTCGAGGGGGCGGCGGTCGACGGCCGTGCGGGCCGCGTCGTCGCGCGTGTCGTAGTGGATGAGCTCACGACCGTCGGCGAGCCGGGTCGAGGTCTTCTTCACGTCAGGGACTCCCCCATCACAAGTACCAAACAGAAACGAACATAACAAACCACAAGCCAACAGCGCCGTCAACGGAAGATCGCGAAGGGCTCCGCCGTAACCACTCTCGATCACAATCAAACAAAGAACACCAACACAAGTGTTCAGTTTCTGAAGCTGGGGGCGTAGGTTCCGGTCTGATCAGTTCGCGCGACGAAGCGAGAGACCCCCATGCACTACTTGGCCGACGGGCTACGGCTCCCCACCAACGGGCTGGATTACGCGATCCTGGCGATCTACTTCGCCGTCGTCCTGGGCATCGGTTTCGCCGCCCGGCGCAGCGTGCGGACCAGCCTCGACTTCTTCCTCTCCGGGCGCTCGCTGCCCGCCTGGGTCACGGGCCTGGCCTTCGTGGCCGCCAACCTGGGCGCCACCGAGATCCTGGGCATGGCCGCCACCGGCGCGCAGTACGGCGTGGCCGTCGTGCACTGGTACTGGATCGGCGCCATCCCGGCCATGGTCTTCCTCGGCCTGGTGATGATGCCGTTCTACTACGGCTCCAAGGTCCGAAGCGTGCCCGAGTTCCTGCTCCAGCGGTTCGACAAGTCCGCACACCTGTTGAGTTCGGTGCTGTTCGCTTTCGCTTCGATCCTGATCGCGGGCGTCAACCTGTACGCCCTGTCGATCGTCGTCGAGGCGCTGCTCGGCTGGCCGCAGTGGGTGTCGATCGTCGTCGCGGGCTTCTTCGTGCTCGCGTACATCACGATCGGCGGTCTCTCCTCGGCGATCTACAACGAGGTCCTGCAGTTCTTCGTGATCCTCGCCGCGCTCATCCCGCTCACCATCCTCGGCCTGAAGCGGGTCGGCGGCTGGGACGGCCTGACCGGCTCGCTGACCCAGCGGCACGGCGGCGACTTCATGACGGCCTGGGGCGGTACGGGCATCGGTGACCCCAACCCGCTCGGCGCGAACTGGCTGACCATCGTGCTCGGCCTCGGCTTCGTGCTCTCCTTCGGCTACTGGACGACCAACTTCGCCGAGGTGCAGCGCGCCCTGTCCGCGAAGAATCTGTCCGCCGCCAAGCGCACCCCGCTGATCGCCGCCTTCCCGAAGATCTTCATCGTCTTCATCGTGATGATCCCCGGCCTCGTCGCCGCCGTCCTCGTCCCGAAGATCGGCACCGCGGGCTCCGACCTCACGTACAACGACGCGATCCCGCTGCTCATGCAGGAGTTGCTGCCCAACGGCGTGCTCGGCATAGCCGTGACCGGTCTGCTCGCCGCGTTCATGGCGGGCATGGCGGCCAACGTCTCGTCCTTCAACACCGTGTTCACCGCGGACATCTGGGCGAAGTACGTGGTCAAGGGCCGTGAGGACACGTACTACTTGAGGTTCGGACGGCTCATCACCGCGATCGGTGTGATGGCCTCCATCGGCACGGCCTTCCTCGCCGCCAGCTTCAGCAACATCATGGGGTACCTGCAGACCCTGTTCTCCTTCTTCAACGTGCCGATGTTCGTGGTCTTCATCATCGGCATGTTCTGGAAGCGGGCCTCCATGAAGTCCGGTGTCTGGGGTCTGGTCGCGGGCACGTCAGCCGCGATGGTCAACTACTTCGTCATCTACAAGCAGGGCGTCATCGACATCCCCTCCGACCAGGGCGCCAACTTCGTCTCCGCGATCGTCGGCTTCGTCGCCGGTGCCGTGGTCATGGTCCTCGTCACCCTGTTCACCGCGCCCAAGCCGGAGGCCGAGCTGGCCGGTCTGGTGTACGGCACCAAGTCGCCCGGCATGGAGGAGCTTCCGGAGGAGGGCGACCGGGTCTGGTACCGCAAGCCCGCCCTGCTCGGCTGGGGCGCGATCGTCCTCGCCGCCGCCTGCTACGTCCCGTATTCCTTCTGACCGACACGGAGGCCCAGAGAATGTCTGAACTGCAGCGCGAAGTCTCCGAGTTGGAGGCCAAGTCCGCCACCGCCGCCCGTCTCTTCGACATCCGGCGCATCATCGGCGGCCTGTTCGTGGTCTACGGCGTGATCGTGACCATCGCCGGCATCACCGCGTCCGACGCCGACCTGAAGAAGGCCCAGGACATCAACATCAACCTGTGGACCGGCCTGGCCATGCTGGCGCTCGGCTTGTTCTTCCTGATCTGGCTCAAGCTTCGTCCGGCGGTTGCGCCGGTGCCGTCGGAGCCCGAGGAACAGTCGCCGTAACAGCCCGGTCGAGCAGGCCCGTACGCGCCGCGAGCGCCGCCGCCTCCAGGCGGGAGCCGACGTCCAGCTTCATCAGGACCCGCTGGACGTGCGTACGGGCCGTGCTCGGCGCTATCCCCATGCCCGCCGCGATCAGCCGGGTGTCCTCGCCGTCCGCGACCCGCACCAGGACCTCGACCTCGCGCGGCGTGAGCAGCTGCAGCAGCCGGTGGCCCTCGTCGTCGGCCTTGGCCGGCGGGTTGAGCAGGTCCGCGAACGCGCCCTGCAGCAGCGCCGGGGCCACCGCCGCCTCCCCCGCCCGGGCCTTCATGATGGCCCGCTCGACGCCCTCGATGCGCTCGTCGTGCCGTACGTACCCCGAGGCGCCCGCGGCGAACGCGGCCGCTATGCCGCGCGGCGACGGCACCGGGCCGAGGACCAGGACGGCCACCTGCGGCCGGTCCCGCTTGATCCGCGCCACCGGGTCGAACGCGCCCGGCTCCGCCGGTGCCGCCGTGCCGAGCACGCAGACCTCCGGCGCCCGCTGCACCACGAGTTCCGCCGCTCCGGCGGCCGGCGCCGCCGCGGCGAGCACCCGGTGGCCGCGCAGCTTCAGCGCCGAGGCGAGTGCCTCGGCATGCAGACGGTGATCGTCGACCACCATGAGCCGCACCACCATCGCGCTACCCCCAGATCCCCGGCGACCCGTCGAAGGCGGCACCCCCCGGTCCGCCGTTCCCCGGAAGCTACACGCTCGTTCGACGTCGCGCGCCCCCCTGGACCTGTCTTCAACCTCCGGTCCGTCCCGAGAGCCGAAAATCCCCGCCCGTGCCGACGACGGCGGGCCGCCTCCCTCCGGTGGAGGGGGACGGCCCGCCGTGACGTGCGCGCGCGGGGCGCTCAGTCGGTGCCGAACGCCACGGCGAGGTTCCGCTTGCGGGTGTCGGACGCGCTCGGCTTCGACATCAGCTTGTCCGAGATGTAGAGGCCGCCGTTGCCGTAGAGCATCTCGGCGCCGTCCGGCAGGGAGTACTGCGTCTCGGCGTCCCGGATGTCCTCCTGCGCCGGGTTCTCCAGGAGCACCGTCTGCTTGCCGGTCTTCGGGTCGATGGTGACGACCTGGCCGCCCTTGTCGTACGGCGGGATCTTGTACGCGAGGATGTTCGTGCCGTCCATCCGCAGCGGCAGCATCTGGTACCGCTCGCCCGCGTCCGCCTTCGGGCCGACCGTCTTTCCGGTGGCCAGGTCGAAGGAGATGATCTCGTTGGTCATGCCGTAGTCACCGCTGCCCTGGTGCTGGGCCGTCGGGACGTACACCCGGTCGTTGCCGACGACGACGCCGGAGCACTCCTGCACCTGGTTCACGTCGCAGTCGAGCTGGTACTCGCGCTCGCCGAGCGCGGCCTTGCTGCGCAGCTTGCCCGCCTCGTCCAGCGCGAAGATGTCCGAGACGCCGGACGCGGTGATGTCGGTCGAGTCCACGCCGAACACCACCGGCTTCGTCGACATCACCTTGGCGTTGTCGATACCGGCGGGCAGCTTGTACGTCCACTTGGGAGTGCCGGAGGTCGGGTCGATCAGCTGGACCTCAAGCCGCGGGTTGTCGTACGAGCCGCACTTGCGGACCGCGACGAGCTGCTCGCCGCCCGCGTACCCGGCGTCCTTGCAGGTGTCCGAGGGCTTGGGCACCCAGCGGGGCTTGCCGGACTTCAGCTCGAAGGCGGCGCCGCCGTCCGTGCCGCCGCCGACCGCGACGGTCTCACCGGAGATCACGACCTCCTGGAAGTCCGCCTTGCCGCCGCCGTCGCTGACGCTCTCCTGCCACAGCTTGTCGCCGGTCTTGGTGTCGAAGACGGCGATCTGGCTGCAGCCGTTGTACTCCTTCTTGCCCTCGGCCTCGAAGACCACGGCGGCCAGGCCGTCGTCCGAGACCTGGCGGGAGCCGGCGCAGGTCGGCCCGGACAGCGGCAGCGTCCAGAGCTCCTTGCCGTCCTTCGGCCCGTACCCGACGATCTTGTTCTCGCCGCTCTTCACGTACGCGTCGTCGGTGAGCCAGGAGCCCTTGACGCTGAGCGTGGTGTCCTCGCCGACCTTCGGCGCGGGCAGCTGGAAGCGGACCTGGGCGGAGGTGTTCGACGGCACCTTCTCGTCGCCGCCGCCCCCGGCGGGGCCGCTCTCGCCGCCCTTGCCGCCGGAGCCGCCTTCGCCGGTCTTCGCCTCTTCCTTCGGCTCGTCACCGGAGGACGCGTACCAGAAGCCGCCGCCGACGATCAGCGCGACCGCGACGACCGCCGCGACGATGATCGCGAGCTGCGCGTTGACCTTCTTGCCGCCACCCGGGCCACCGGGACCGCCCATGGGCTGCGTCGCCGGCTGCGGGTACTGCTGGTAGCCGTACGGCGGCTGCTGGCCGGGGGCCGGGTAGCCGTACCCCTGCTGGCCCGGCTGGCCCGGCTGGCCCTGCGGGGGCGTGCCCGGGGCGGGCGGCGGCGGGGTGCCGGGGGCCTGCGGGTAGCCGTACGCCGGCTGGCCGGGCGGCGGGCCCGGCGGCTGGGCGGGCGGAGGCGTGCCGGGGGCCGGGGGCGGCGGCGTGCCCGGAGCGGGCGGCGGCGGGGTGCCGGGGGCCTGCGGGTAGCCGTACGCCGGCTGGCCGGGCGGCGGGCCCGGCGGCTGGGCGGGCGGAGGCGTGCCGGGGGCCGGGGGCGG
>NZ_JAVIFW010000040.1 GCF_031157275.1 Streptomyces sp. LHD-70 | reverse complement strand
GACACCCTCAAAGGTCAACTCAGCCTCGAACAACACGGAGGCAGAACACCCGCCGGAGTCTTCGCCCGCACCGGCCAACGACTCCTCGCCCTCGCCACCGCCATCTGGCACAACTGGACCACCGGAGCCGCAATCAAACGATCCCTGATCGCCTACGACCACTGAGAACATCGGACTCAATCATCTAGCCGACCCGAACCCGCACCACGAAGTCGTGCAACGCACCGTACGCCGTAGTCGTATCCGGCAGCACAGACTCCCCCTGAGCCACCTCCAACTCCCCCTGCAACGCATCCAAATCCGCCCCCACGCGCGCGTGGTCCACAACAGCCCGCCCGTGCTCGGCCTCGGCCTTGGCGGCGACCAGATCCGGCAGGTAGTCGGGGGCGGCCTTCACCAGACCGAGCAGCGTCGGCAGATGCGCCTGCACCTCTCCCGTACGCATCAGATGGATCCCGGTGAGCAGCACGCGGAACGCGTAGAGCAGCGGCTTGAGTTCACCGGTCCTGTCGAACAGCCGCCGCTGCGTGGTCGCGAACCCGCGGTAGTGGTGCGCGTGATGGGAGGTCAGCACTCCCGGCGCAAGCGCGACCAGCTCCGCGTGCGCGTCCGAGGTGTGGACGACGAGCGGCGAGAGCAACTGCTCCAGGACGTAGCCGTTCCGGCGCAGCATCAGGCGGACGAACTTGCGCAGGTCATGCGTGACCAGGTCCATCTCGACCGCGTCCCGCTCCCACATCCGCGACCGGGTCTCCTCGGGCTCCCGCAGGCCGACGAGGGACCCCACCGGCAGCAGATGCACGCCCCGCAGGTCGACGTCCGAGTCGCGGGACGGAAAGCCGTACAGGTGCGCCCCCGAGACCGTCGCGAAGAGCAGCGGGTCGGGCTGTTCGGCGAGGACCGGGGCGAGGTCGGTGTCCGGGAGCCCGGCGGCCCGCAGCAGGTCGGCGCTCACGCGTCCCACCCCCGGCCGAGGGCAAGGAGCTCGTCGCGGTGCTCGACGCGGTCCACCCACTGAGCGGGCCAGGCGTCCGCGCCGAGGTGGGCGCCGGCGAAGGCACCGGCGAGGCAGGCGATGGAGTCGGAGTCGCCGGCGGTGCAGGCGGCCCTGCGGAGCGCGGTGACGGGCTCGTCGGGGAAGAGCAGGAAGCACAACAGGCCGGTGGCAAGGGCCTCTTCGGCGATCCAGCCCTGCCCGGTGGCCTGGCAGGGGTCGAGCTCCGGGTTGGCGTCGGTGAGGGCCGCGGCGAGCCGTTCGAGCACGGCCAGGCACTCGTCCCAGCCGCGCGCGACGAAGTGCTCGGCGCTCGGGTCCTGCGAGCGGGTCCACAGGTCGCCGAGCCACTCCTCCCGGTACGTGGTGCGGTTCTCCAGGGCGTACGAGCGCAGCCTGCCGACCAGGCCGACGGGGTCGACGCCCTGCGCGAGCAGCCGTACCGCGTACGAGGTGAGGTCGCTGGCGGCGAGCGCGGTGGGGTGGCCGTGGGTGAGCGCGGACTGGAGCTGCGAGGCGCCGGCCCGTACGGCGTCGTCGAGCCCCGGGAGCAGGCCGAGCGGGGCGACGCGCATGTTGGCGCCGCAGCCCTTGGAGTGCACCTGGCTGGCGTCCCGCCAGTCGCGGGTCTCGTCGGCGAGGAGTTCGCAGGCGCGGATGCAGGTGGCGCCGGGAGCGCGGTTGTTGTCGGGCGACACGTTCCAGGCGACGTACTCCTGCCGCACCAGGTGCGCGAACCGCTCGGGCCCGCACACACCGCGCTCGGCGGACCGCCGCAGGGCGCGGGCGAGGGCGAGCGTCATCTGGGTGTCGTCGGTGATGTACGCCTGCCGCGGCAGCTCCAGCTGCCGCCAGGGGCCGAACTTTGCGAGGATCTGCGGTACGTCGTTGAACTCCGTGGGGAAGCCGAGGGCGTCCCCGAGGGCGAGGCCGAGGAGCGATCCGGTGGCGGCGCGCTTGGTCGGAGTGGTCGTCATCAGGGTCGTCCTTCCGGTCGCAGCAGCGGTGGGTGCAGGGCGGTGGCGTCGCCCGCGCGGTACAGGGCGGCGGGCTTGCCTCGACCGCCGGTCAGCCGGGCGGCCCCGGGCACGGCCTCGACGAGTCCGGGCGTGGCGAGCACCTTCCGCCGGAAGTTCGCGGGGTCCAACTCGGCGCCCCACACGGCCTGGTAGACCTGCCGCAGTTCTCCGAGCGTGAACTCGGGCGGGCAGAAGGCGGTGGCGAGGCCGGTGTACTCCAGCTTGGCGCCGACGCGTTCGTGGGCGTCGGCGAGGATCCGGTCGTGGTCGAAGGCGAGCGGCGCGTAGGACGGCCGGTGCTCGCCGTACGGCAGCCAGTCGGCCCGGGCCGCGTCGCTGCCCGCCTGCGCCTCGGGCGCGTCCGGGACGAGCGCCGTGAAGGCGACGGAGACGACGCGCATGCGCGGGTCGCGGTCCGGTTCGCTGTAGGTGCGCAGCTGCTCCAGGTGCAGCCCGGCGACGTCCGACAGGCCGGTCTCCTCGGCGAGTTCACGCCGGGCCGCGGTCTCGGCCGCCTCGTCGGGCTGCACGAATCCGCCCGGCAGCGCTCTGCGTCCCGCGTACGGCTGCTCGCCGCGCTCGACGAGGAGCGCGTGCAGGCGGCCTTCGCGGATGGTGAAGACGGCCAGGTCGACGGTGACGGCGAACGGTTCGTAGGCGTACTTGTCGTAGCCCTGCATGGACACCCCCCTTTAATAGTCTAGTTGACCTTAAGTGGTGGGGGGTGGTGCGCGCAACCGGTTCAGGCGCGCGAACTCCTCCGGCCGCCCGCCGCCTTGCCCGCCCTGGAGGCCCTGGGCAGGCGCCCCGCCGACGGCTGCCGCGCGGCGGCGACCTGCCGGGCGGGGAACTCCCGGTTGATCTCCGTCTGGCGCCGGATGGCCTCCGGCAGATCCGGCAGGGCGAGGAGGCGGTCGCACGCCCGGAGCGAGGCGGCGTGGTCACCCACCCAGTGGGCGCAGATCGAGAACTCGAAGAGCAGACCCCACCGGTACACCCACGACCTGGTGAACAGCAGGTCGTCCGGCTCCCCTCGGCCGACGACGGCCGCGAGGAGAGCGTACGCGGTGCGATGGCGCCCCCGGACCCGCAGCCGCGAGGCCAACTCGTAGCAGGCTTCGAGCCGTTCGGGGCGTGACTCCCAGGCCCGGCTGAAGGCGTCCATCGCCCCCGGCCAGTCGTCGGTCCGCTCCGCCCTGAGGGTCCCGGCCTCCAGGAGCGAGCAGTAGACCTCCTCGGCCCAGCCGCCCATTTCGGCCCGGCGCTCGTACAGGGCGACGGCCTCCTCCGGGTGCCCCCGGTCGCGTTCGGTGTTGGCGAGGTAGAAGACGGTGCGCGGGTTGTCCGGGTCGCGTGCGAGCTCCGCGCGCAGCAGACGTGCGTCGCGCTCGAACTTGTCCGCGCGGCAGCCGCCGTCGGCGTGATCCTCGATCACCAGGGCGTCGAGGTTCTCCTGGTCGTCGGGCCCGTCGGTGCACGGGTACTCGTGGGTGACGCCCTCGTACCGCCACAGCCGGTCGCCCCGCATGAGGTGCTTGAACCGGTGCTGGGTGCCCGGGACGTCGTAGCGCAGCATGTACGAGCCCGCCGTCAGCCGGGGCAGCGGGGCGTCCTGGCGCAGCACATGGTCGGCGTCGAGGGTGAGCAGATAGTCGGCCTTGCCGCGCGCCTGCTGGATGTTCCTGGTCCGGTTGTGCCCGAAGTCGACCCAGGGTTCCTCGCGCAGCTCCCCCGGAATGCCGTCGAGGGCCTTGCGGATCAGGTCCTGGGTTCCGTCCGTCGAGCCCGTGTCGGAGATCACCCAGTGATCGACGAGGGGGCGTACGGACTCGAGGCAGCGCTCGATGACGCCCGCCTCGTTCTTGACGATCATGCACAGGCAAAGGGTCTGCTGTTTCACGGGCGCCAACGTGGCACAGCCCGGAACAACCTGCCGCCGCTCCACGCGGAGGGCGAGCCACAGGGTCCTCGAACGGAGCTGTACCGATACTCCGAACCGTCACCTGGTGGGCGCGTCGCGGGCCCGTTGCGTCCTTCGCTGTGCCGCTGACGGCGATGCTCCTACCCGGTCCGGGTCACTCACGGGCCTGACACTGCAGAAGGAGCCATCGATGAGCCATGAGGGCAGAACGCCTTCGTACGGTACGACTTCGCCACGGCTGGGACCGCTGGCCCGGGAGCGCTTCACGAAGGCCGGGATGGTGGCCTCGCTCGCGCTCGTCCTCGCGGCCGGTGTGGTGAGCCCGGCAGCCGCGGCGGCCCAGAAGGTGACCGATCAGGCGAGGACGGTCTCCGCACCCGGCACCGAGGACAAGTGCAAGCCGGGCCAGAAGCCGCACCACGGCCCGGCCATGACCGGCTCCCCCCACGCGGACAAGTGCAAGGGCCCGACGGGTCCCACGGGACCGACGGGACCCATGGGGCCGACAGGACCGGCCGGAGAGGACGGCGACCCGGGCCCGACCGGACCGACAGGACCCACCGGCCCCGGCGGCGGCGACCCCGGCCCGACGGGACCGCAAGGCCCCACGGGACCGGCAGGGCCGACAGGACCCGCAGGGCCCACCGGGGCTACGGGCGCCACAGGACCCTGCGTCGAGATCGACGGGTTCCAGGACCAGCAGGTGTACGAGGTGCGCGGTGCCGTGAGCAACAGCAGCACCTTCGCCGGAATCCGCGATGTCCGCCCCAACCAGGACCACACCATGCGGTGGACCGACCTCAGCGGCCTCGCGGGCTATCCCACCGGCGGCGACGCCGGCTTCGCCTGCGGTGTGTCCGTCAACGAGCACAGCCAGGGCAACCAGGACCTGGCAGGCATCAAGATCGACATCATCACGACGACCGGCCAGGTCTACGAGACCATCTGCACCGAGAGCCACGCCATGGGCACCCCGGCCACGCTCACCTGTCCCGGCCCCTGGGTCCCCCTGAACTCACCCGAGACGGACAACTTCAACTCGTAAAGCCGAGACAGCCCCACCAGCAGGCGGGAGCGTACGCGAAGGGCCCGGTCACGTCGTCGGACGACGTGACCGGGCCCTGGGCTTTCGCACCGCGCACCGCGCACCGCAGTCGGCGCACGCCCGGCCGCGGCCGATCAGAGGCGACCTAGAGGTCGACCTCCTTCATCAGCATCCCGACCTCCGTGTTGGAGAGCCGCCGCAGCCAGCCCGACTTCTGGTCGCCGAGCGTGATCGGCCCGAAGGAGACCCGCACGAGCTTCTCCACCGGGAAACCGGCCTCCGCGAGCATCCGCCGCACGATGTGCTTGCGGCCCTCGTGCAGCGTGACCTCGACCAGGTAGTTCTTGCCGGTCTGCTCGACCACCCGGAAGTGGTCCGCGCGCGCGTACCCGTCCTCCAGCTGGATGCCGTCCTTGAGCTGCTTGCCCAGGTCGCGCGGGATGGGCCCGACGATCGCGGCGAGATACGTCTTCTTCACGCCGTACTTCGGGTGGGTCAGGCGGTGCGCCAGCTCACCGTGGTTGGTGAGCAGGATGACGCCCTCGGTCTCGGTGTCGAGCCGGCCCACGTGGAAGAGCCGCGTCTCGCGGTTCTGGACGTAGTCCCCGAGGCACTGCCGCCCCTCCGGGTCCTCCATCGTGGAGACCACTCCGGCCGGCTTGTTCAGCGAGAAGAACTGGTACGACTGCGTGGCCACGGTCAGCCCGTCCACGCGGATCTCGTCCTTCTCGGGGTCGACGCGCAGGCCCTGCTCCAGGACGATCTCCCCGTTGACCTCCACGCGGGCCTGCTCGACCAGCTCCTCGCAGGAACGCCGCGAGCCGTAGCCCGCGCGGGCGAGGACCTTCTGCAGCCGCTCGCCCTCCTGCTCGGCGCCCGGGAAGGTCTTGGGCGGCTTCACGTCCTTCTTGCCCGCGTACCGGTCGCGGTTGCGCTCCTCGGCGCGCGCCTCGTACTCACGGGAGCGTGCGGGCGCGCTGCGGCGCCCCTGCCCCTGCGGGCGCTTCGGGCCGCCCTTGGCGCCGCCGCGGGCCGCCCCGCCGCGTCCCGACTTGGGGCCGTCCTGCGTGGCGCCGGGGCCCACGTCGTAACGCCGCTCCTCCGGGCGCGGCTTCTTGGGACGGCCGCTGCTGCCCTGCTTGTCGTCACGGGTGCCTCCGGCACCGCGGTAGTTACCGCGGCCACCGCTGCTCCCGCCGCGGCCGCCGCTGTTGCCACCACGGCTCCCGCCGTTGTTTCCGCTGCTGTTCCTGCCGCTGCTGCTTCGCATCAAATTTCCGTTAGTCGTCTGCGTCCTCGATACCCGGCGCATCGGGTGCGTCCGGATCGAACGACGGCACACCTTCCTGGGTCTCGCCCTCGATCGCGTCCGCCTCGGGGAGGAAGGGCGCGAGCTCCGGCAGCTCGTCCAGGCCGCGCAGGCCCATCCGCTCCAGGAAGTAGTTCGTCGTCCTGTACAGGATCGCACCTGTTTCGGGTTCCGCGCCCGCCTCCTCCACGAGGCCCCGCTGCAGCAGGGTCCGCATGACCCCGTCACAGTTCACTCCGCGTACGGCGGAGACCCTGGAGCGGCTGACCGGCTGGCGGTACGCGACGACGGCCAGGGTCTCCAGGGCCGCCTGGGTGAGCCGGGCCTGCTGCCCGTCCAGGACGAAGCCCTCCACGGCCGCCGCGTACTCGGGCCGGGTGTAGAACCGCCAGCCCCCGGCGACCAGGCGCAGCTCGAAGCCGCGCCGCTGCACCGCGTACTCGTCGGCCAGCTCCCGCAGCGCGTGCGCCACCTCACGTGGGCGCCGCTGCAGCACCTTGGCCAGGTGCTCCTCGGTGGCCGGCTCGTCGACGACCATCAGGACGGCCTCCAGGGCGGGCTTGAGGTCGAGCTCGGCGACCTCGAGCAGCCCGGCCGGTGTCTCGGTGCTCCGCTCGGTGCTCACGCGCCGTCCTCCACTCGCTTCTCCCCCGGCTGCTCCTCCGGGACCTCCGGTGGCCGGTCGAACTCGTCGGTGACCTGCGGTTCGGCCCCCGCGCCGCCGGTCCAGCGCACGGTCAGCTCGCCGAGCGCCTCTTCCTGGTCCATCGCGACCGCCTTCTCCCGGTACAGCTCGAGCAGCGCCAGGAACCGGGCGACGACGGTCAGCGTGTCCGGCGCGTCGTCGATCAGCACCCGGAAGCTTGCCTCCCCCACCTCTCGCAGCCGCGCCACGACGAGCTCGGCCTGCTCGCGCACGGAGACCAGCGGCGCGTGGATGTGGTCGACGTACACCTGCGGCTCGGGCTTGGGCTGCATCGCCTTGACCGCCAGCTCGGCGAAGCCCTCGGCGCCGATGCTGATGACCACCTCGGGCAGCAACTCGGCGTGCTGCGGCTCGAGTCCGACCGTACGCGGATACCGGCGGGCCTCGTCGTCGAGCCGCCCGTTGAAGATGTCCGCGATCTGTTTGTACGCGCGGTACTGAAGCAGCCGCGCGAAGAGCAGGTCACGCGCCTCCAGAAGCGCGAGGTCCGCCTCGTCCTCGACCTCCGCGGCGGGCAGCAGCCGCGCGGCCTTCAGGTCGAGCAGCGTCGCGGCGACGACCAGGAACTCGGTGGTCTGGTCGAGGTCCCAGTCGGGCCCCATGGCGCGGATGTGCGCCATGAACTCGTCGGTGACCTTGGAGAGCGCGACCTCGGTGACGTCCAGCTTGTGCTTGGAGATCAGCTGGAGCAGCAGGTCGAACGGCCCCTCGAAGTTGTCGAGCCGGACCTTGAACCGCCCGTCCTCCACGGGGACTTCACCGGCGACGGGCTCAGGCTCATTCGCGGGCTCAGGCTCAGTTGCGCGCTCAGCCTCATTCGCGGGCTCAGGCTCAGGCTCAGGCTGCGGAACAACGGGCTCCGGCTGCAGCTCCGGAACAACAGCCTCCGGCTCCGGCACCGCCGCGGAAGCACCCACCCCCGGCCCCCGCCCCAGCACCCGGCGGCGGCCGGGGCGCGCCGGGTCGGCGGGGGCTGCGGAGGAGTCGTCGGTCGTCGGCATCGCGGTCCAGGGAGCGGGCGGGGAACGTACGAACGCGTACGAACGGGCAGGTTATCGTCCCCGCGCTCCCACTCGGGGACCTGGCGCGTCAGCGGCCGCGCAGGCGCCGTACGAGGATGCTCGCCTCGCCGCGGGACTCCAGGTCCGCGAGGACGACGGCGACGGCCTCGCGCACGATCCGGCCGCGGTCGACCGCGAGCCCGTGCTCACCGCGCAGCACGAGGCGGGCGTGCTCGAGGTCCATCAGCTCCTCGGCGGAGACGTACACCGTGATCTTCTCGTCGTGCCGCTCGCGCCCGCTGGGCCTGCGGGCGGCGGCCCGGCCACGGCGGCGGCCGGACGGGCTCGCGGTGCCGTTCGCCGCTGCCGCCTGCTGTCGCCCGGAGCGCTCGCCCGGCTTCTCGCCCTCGCCGCCGCGGCTGCGGTGTTCACCGGAGCCCGACTCGGCCTCGGCGGTGGTGTGTTCGGTGCTCTCGCCGCTCTCCGCCGGGGCTCCCGCCTCGGCCTTCGCGCCCTCGTCGGACGCCGGTCCCGCCGCGGCCGCGGCGTCGCTCTCGCCGGCCGGGGCGGGTACACGCACTTCACCGTTGGTCTGGCGGCGGCCGGCCTTGGGCGACGACGCCTGCAGCGCCATTCCCCCGGTGGTACGGAACAGTTCGTCGGCCCCGGGCAGACTCACTCGGCGTGACACCGGGCGAGCACCTCCCTGGCGAGCTGGCGATAGGCGGCCGCACCAACGGAGTTGGAGGCGTACGTCGTGATCGGCTCACCGGCGACCGTGGTCTCCGGGAAGCGGACCGTGCGCCCGATGACCGTGTGGTAGACGTGATTGTCGAAGGCCTCGACCACGCGGGCGAGCACCTCACGGCTGTGCACCGTGCGCGAGTCGTACATCGTGGCGAGGATGCCGTCCAACTCCAGGTCGGGGTTGAGACGTTCCTGCACCTTCTCGATGGTCTCGGTCAGCAGGGCGACACCGCGCAGCGCGAAGAACTCGCACTCCAGCGGGACGATCACCTTGTGCGCGGCGGTGAGCGCGTTGACCGTGAGCAGACCGAGCGAGGGCTGGCAGTCGATCACGATGTAGTCGTAGTCCTGCATGAGCGGCTTGAGCGCCCGCTGCAGGGTCGACTCACGCGCGACCTCGGAGACCAGCTGGACCTCGGCGGCCGAGAGGTCGATGTTGCTCGGCAGCAGGTCCATGTTCGGGACGGCGGTCTTCAGGAGCACCTCGTCGGCCGCCATGCCCCGCTCCATGAGCAGGTTGTAGACGGTGAGGTCGAGCTCCATCGGGTTCACCCCGAGGCCGACGGAGAGCGCGCCCTGCGGGTCGAAGTCGACCAGGAGGACCCGGCGTCCGTACTCCGCGAGCGCGGCACCCAGGTTGATGGTCGACGTGGTCTTGCCTACGCCGCCCTTCTGGTTGCACATCGCGATGATCTTCGCGGGGCCGTGATCGGTCAGCGGGCCCGGGATCGGGAAGTACGGCAGCGGGCGTCCCGTCGGGCCGATCCGCTCGCGGCGCTGGCGGGCAGCGTCGGGAGCGAGTGTGGCCGCGTACTCCGGGTCGGGCTCGTACTCGGCGTCGGGGTCGTAGAAGTGCCCCTGGGGCAACTCGTCGTAGTCGGCGAACTGTGTGGGGTTCTCGCCACTTGGGTCGCCGGCCATGGCGTTCACTTGATGGCCATCCATGCTCTGGTGGGCTGAAAGCGTCGACTGCGGACGCTGCGTCGCGTGCGTGCGCTCGGGGTTCTGGTGGTCGGCGTGGGTACGGACGGCGACGGAGCCGACAGCCTCGTGCCCCGCGGAACCCGATCCCTGCGCAGGCATTCCTGGTTGACCACCCCCGGGAGTAAATGTCGACTCATTCACAAGTCGTCTTACCTCCTTGGTGACCAGGAAACTTCTAGATAGGTCAGCGTGGCACCATGCCGACGGTTGGCGACTCTATGGCGTGTCACCGCTCCGCAGCAACACAATCCGCCGGACCCGGCCCGATGTGTCGGCAACCGAACACCCCTGTGTCAAGGGCGCACAGGCCCCTCCAGGGGTGTTTCACCGGTGTGCGAAACGGTTAAAGGGTTACGTTCGAGGCGAGTTGACCGAGCCTCACAAAGTGACCCGATACACATGCGGCCGGACCTTGGCGGGCAAGGTCCGGCCGCATGCGCGAGGTTGACGTCGCGCGTTGACGCGCGCTTTGTCGACTAGCCGAGGAGCGTGCTCAGTTCGACGTGCTCCAGGCCGTGGGCCTCGGCCACGGAGCCGTAAACCACCTTGCCGTCATGGGTGTTGAGGCCGAGCGCGAGCGCCGGGTCGCGACGCAGCGCCTCGGTCCAGCCGCGGTTGGCGAGCTCGACGATGTACGGCAGCGTCGCGTTGGTCAGCGCGTACGTCGAGGTGTTCGGGACGGCGCCGGGCATGTTGGCGACGCAGTAGAAGACCGAGTTGTGGATCTTGAACGTCGGCTCGGCGTGGGTGGTCGGACGCGAGTCCTCGAAGCAGCCGCCCTGGTCGATCGCGATGTCGACAAGAACACTTCCCGGCTTCATCTTGGCGACCAGCTCGTTGGTGACCAGCTTCGGGGCCTTGGCACCCGGGATGAGGACGGCGCCGATGACGAGGTCGGCCTCGACGACGGCCTTCTCCAGCTCGTAGGCGTTGGAGACGATCGTCTGCACCTTGGTGCCGAAGATCTTGTCGGCCTCGCGCAGCTTGTTGATGTCCTTGTCGAGCAGGGTCACGTGGAAGCCCATGCCGACGGCGATCTGCGTGGCGCTCCAGCCGGAGACGCCACCGCCGATGACGACGGCCTTGCCGGCCTGGGTGCCGGGGACACCGCCGGGCAGCACGCCGCGGCCGCCGTTGAAGGCCATCAGGTGGTAGGCGCCGACCTGTGGGGCCAGGCGGCCCGCGACCTCGGACATCGGGGCGAGCAGCGGCAGGGCGCGGTTCGCGGTCTCGACGGTCTCGTACGCGATGGCCGTGGTGCCGGACTCCAGGAGGGCGTCCGTGCACTCCTTGGAGGCGGCCAGGTGCAGGTAGGTGAAGAGCGTCTGGTCCTTGCGCAGGCGGTGGTACTCCTCCGCGACCGGCTCCTTGACCTTCAGGAGCAGGTCGGCGGTGGCCCAGACCTCGTCGGCGGTGGGGAGGATCTGGGCGCCGGCGGCGATGAACTCGCCGTCCGTGATCGAGGAGCCGACGCCGGCGTTCTGCTCGATGACGACCTGGTGGCCGTGGCGCACCAGCTCGTGCACACCGGCGGGGGTGATCGCCACCCGGAACTCGTTGTTCTTGACCTCGCGGGGGATGCCGACCTTCATCGTCGATCACGGTCCTTGGCTCAGGGGATGTTTCAGGCAATGACACACATACCCGTATGCGCTGCGGCACAACGGGAGACACCGCGAATGACCGCGGCGGAGCCAGTCTAATGAAGGATATTGAGCTGTCTAGCCTTTCAAAGCATCAATCTTCACGAGATGCACTACGGATTTCGCAGGCGGATCACCCGGCTCCGGCTTCGGAGCTCTGTTCGGCACTCGTTGTGGGGACCCCTTCGGGTCCCGCAGCGGAACCGGCCTCGGCCAGCTCTTCTCCCAGCATGCGCTCGGCGGCGGAGCGGTGCAGCCCGGCGGAGGCGCTGTCGCCGAGCCGGTCGAGAGTGTCGGCGAGCCGCAGCTGCAGCGCGGCCTGGAGCCGTACGTCCTGCGCCTGCCGCGCCCACTGGACCGCCTCCTGGCAGGTGCGCAGCGACTCCTCGGGTCGGCCCGCGTACTCCTGCACCCGGGCCATCTCGCTCAACGCCCTTGCGTACGAGGGGATTTCACCGGCCTTGCGGTAACCGCTCGCAGCCGAACGCCAGTTGCGCAGCGCCTCGCCGTACCGGCCGGCGTAGGTGAGCGTGGAGCCGATCCGTCCGTACAGGCGGGCGGCGTCGAGCCGCTCGCCGCGCGCGAGGCGGTCGCTGAGGGCCCGCCCGAACCAGTCGGCGGCCCGCTGAAGATCGCCCAGCTCCTGGTAGGCGCCACCTACGGATTCCATCGCGCGGCCCAGTGCGTACGGGTCTTTCGCGGCCCGCGCGGCGTCCAGCGCTGCCCGATATCGGGTCAGGGCCTCGCGCGTACGCCCGGTCCCGGCGTCCAGATCGCCGAGGTTGAGCAGCGCCGCCGCCTGCTCCCGGGGCAGGTCGCGCCGCTCGGCGACGTCCAGGACGAGGCGGTGGATGCCGTACAGGTCGGCGGCCGCCTCCGTGTCGCAGTGCGCGACGAGTGCCCTGGTCAGAGCCGCCATCAGGCGCCTGGCCAGCGTGTCCAGGTCGCCGTCCGCGACCGCGAGCCGGGCCGAGGCGAGGAGCGCGGGACGGCGCAGTCGCAGCCAGTCGTCGGCCGCCTGCGGAGAGTCGAAGCGCAGGGCACGCGGCAGCCCGGCGAGCCGGCCGCGCGCCGGTGAGCCCTCCGGCTCCGTCACGGCCCGGCAGGAGTGCAGCAGCCGCACCGCGCGCTCCAGCATCCGGGCCCGCGCGAGCTGCACCTCCCCCGGCCGGTCCTGCGTCTCGGTCAGCCCTTGCAGCAGGGGCTGCAGGCATCCGGGCACGGCGTACTCAGGGCCCTGAGCGAGCTCGGTCCCGGTCCGGCGGAGGAGTCCGAGGCGGGCGAAGTCCGCCAGGGTGGTGGCCGCCGCCGAGATCGAGCAGCCGGCGAGCGCGGAGGCGGTGTGCGGATCGGCGAGGCCGGCCGGGGCAAGGCAGAGGAGTCGCAGTATCCGGGCAGCCGGGCCGGGCAGCGCGTCGTACACGAAGCGGAAGACCCGCGGCAGGCTGCCCGGCGAGCCCTGCTCCGTACTGTCGTCGTCCGGCAGGTTGTGCAGCATCTTGGCCAGCTCCGCCACGGACGCCTTGGGCCGGGCCGCGAGCCAGCCGCCCGCCAGGACCAGGGCCGCGGGCTGGTGACCGCACTGCTCGGCGAGGTGCTCGGCGGCGCGCGGGTCGACCGTGATCCGCACGGACCCGGTGTAGCCGGTGAGCAGGTCGAGCGCGGACTTGGTGTCGAGGCCGCCGAGCGTGCAGGGGCGGACGTCGGAGATCCCGGTCAGCGGCCCGAGCGAGGTCGCCACGACGAGGCACTGCGGGGCGTCCGGGAGCAGCGGATCGACCTGCTCCGCGTCGGCCGCCCCGTCGAGCAGCATCAGTACGCGCCGTACGGCGAGGGCCTCGCGGAGCTTCTCGGTGAGCTCGTCCTCCGTGGCGCCGGGGGCGGTCGGCACGGACAGGGCGTCGAGGAGTTCGCGGGCGGTGCGCTCGGTGGGGACCGGGCGGCCGTCGGGTTCGGTGAGGCGGGCGTGCAGCTGTCCGTCGGCGTAGTCGTCGGCGAGTTCGGTGACCAGGCGCTCGGCGAGCGCGGTGCGGCCGGAGCCGGGACGTCCGGCGATGAGCAGGACGCGGGCGCGGGCGGGTTTGCGTCCGGAGAGGGTGTCGAGGCCGGTGCGTGCGATGTCGGCGCGCAGCTCCTTCAACTCCCGCTGCCTGCCGACGAATTCGGGCGCCCCCGCATCCCGCACCGCCCGTGGTGCGGAGGTCTCCGCCAGGGGCGAAGAGACCTGGGTGTCCACCGCCTGATCCGTCACGGGCCACGCTCCCGTCCAGCTGCGCACAGAGCCCGCCCGCGGTCGCGGGACGGGGAATTCCGAGCGTAGTTCACGCTCTGTGCAGGGTCGGGTGGAGCGCGGCGGACACATCCCCCGATCGGATCAGGAGATGGTCACACCGGAGAGCTGCGGGAGTTCGGGCGACCGGCTCAGGCCTCGAAGGGGCGCGCGGGCCAGGGTGCGTCCGCCGGTCGGAGCGCGTCGAGGCCGTCGCCGCGCTCGGCGGCGACCAGCGAGAGGACGCCCACGACCAG
The DNA here is from genome assembly GCF_031157275.1 of Streptomyces sp. LHD-70. Taxonomy (GTDB): domain Bacteria; phylum Actinomycetota; class Actinomycetes; order Streptomycetales; family Streptomycetaceae; genus Streptomyces. The sequence goes on along the minus strand of NZ_JAVIFW010000040.1, from coordinate 20,064 downwards.
GCAGTTGTGGTGCAGCTCGCCGGCGAGCACCCCGCGGACGAGTTCGTCGAGGGGGACGCGGGCGATCTCCATGTCGGCCTCCTCCTCGTCGACCTCGAAGCGCTCGCCGTCCGCCTCGGACAGGTCGCGGGCGAGGAAGACCCGGATTGCCTCGTCGCAGCCGCCGGGTGAGGAGTAGATGTCGGTGAGGACCCGCCAGTCCTCGGCCTTGACGTGCGCCTCCTCGTACAGCTCGCGCTGGGCGGCGTGCAGCGGGTTCTCGCCGGGGATGTCGAGCAGTCCGGCCGGGATCTCCCAGAGGCGGTGGCGCACGGGGTGGCGGTACTGGTTGATGACGAGGACGCGGCCCCGCTCGTCCAGGGCGAGGACGGCGACCGAGCCGGGGTGGACCTGGTAGTCACGGGTCGCGACGCCGCCGCCGGGCATCACCACGTCGTCCGTGCGGACGCTGGTCTTGTTGCCGACGAACGGGGTCGCGGTGGCCGTGATCCGCCACTCGTCGGCGGTGTCCTTGAGCGTCATGACGTACGTCCTCCCACATGCCCACATGAAGAAACCGGGGTACAGGCCGCGAACGGCCCGTACCCCGGCAACCGTATCTCCGCTACTTGGCGGCCTTGCCCTTGGCCTGCTTCGCGGCCTGCTGACGCTCGACCGCGGCCTTCACCAGACCGGCGAAGAGCGGGTGCGGGCGGGTCGGCCGGGAGCGGAGCTCCGGGTGCGCCTGGGTGGCGACGAGGTAGGGGTGCACCTCGCGCGGGTACTCGACGTACTCGACGAGCTTGTTGTCCGGGGACGTGCCGGAGAAGACCAGGCCGGCCTTCTTCTCCAGCTCCGCGCGGTACGAGTTGTTGACCTCGTAGCGGTGGCGGTGGCGCTCCTCGACGTACTCCTTGCCGTCGTACGTCTCGCGCACGATGGAGTCCTCGCCGAGCTTCGCCGGGTACATGCCGAGGCGCATCGTGCCGCCCATGTCGCCCTCGCCCGCGACGATGTCGAGCTGCTCGGCCATGGTGGAGATCACCGGGTGGGCCGTGGCGGTGTCGAACTCGGTGGAGTTGGCCTCGGGGATGTCGGCGAGGTTGCGGGCCGCCTCGATCACGATGCACTGCAGACCGAGGCAGATGCCGAGCAGCGGCACCTTGTTCTCGCGGGCGTACTGGATCGCGCCGATCTTGCCGTTCACACCGCGGTCGCCGAAGCCGCCGGGCACGAGGATCGCGTCCACGTCGGCCAGCTGCTTCTTGGCGCCGGCCGCGGTCTTGCAGTCGTCCGAGGTGACCCACTTGACCTTGACGCGGGCCTTGTTGGCGAAGCCGCCGGCGCGCATGGCCTCGGTGATCGAGAGGTACGCGTCCGGAAGGTCGATGTACTTGCCGACCAGGGCGACGGTGACCTCGTGGTTCGGGTTGTGCACCCGGTCGAGCAGGTCGTCCCACTGGGTCCAGTTGACGTCGCGGAACGGCAGGTCGAGCTTGCGGACGACGTACGCGTCGAGGCCCTCGGTGTGCAGCACCTTCGGGATGTCGTAGATCGACTTGGCGTCGATGGCGGCGACCACCGCGGCCTCGTCGACGTCGCACATCAGCGAGATCTTGCGCTTGATGGAGGTCGGCACCTCGCGGTCGGCGCGCAGCACGATCGCGTCCGGCTGGATACCGATGTTGCGCAGGGCGGCCACGGAGTGCTGGGTCGGCTTGGTCTTCAGCTCGCCGGACGGGCCGATGTACGGCAGCAGCGAGATGTGCACGACGAAGACGTTGTCCCGGCCGACCTCGTGGCGGACCTGGCGGACCGTCTCCAGGAACGGCAGCGACTCGATGTCGCCGACGGTGCCGCCGACCTCGGTGATCACGACGTCCACCTCGTCCGTCGCCATGCGGCGGATGCGGGACTTGATCTCGTTGGTGATGTGCGGGATGACCTGCACGGTGTCGCCGAGGTACTCGCCGCGCCGCTCCTTGGCGATGACCTGCGAGTAGACCTGGCCGGTGGTGACGTTGGCCGAGCCGTCGAGGTCGACGTCGAGGAAGCGCTCGTAGTGGCCGATGTCCAGGTCGGTCTCGGCGCCGTCGTTGGTGACGAACACCTCGCCGTGCTGGAAGGGGTTCATCGTGCCCGGGTCGACGTTGAGGTAGGGGTCGAGCTTCTGCATCGTGACCCGGAGACCCCGTGCCTTGAGGAGCTGCCCCAGGCTGGAGGCGGTCAGGCCCTTGCCGAGGGAGCTGGCGACACCCCCGGTGACGAAGATGTGCTTGGTCGTCGTGGCTTTGGGCGGCATGGCCAAGAGGGGGCTCCCGTGGTCGCGAGGTGGTGGTGCGTACCGGCAACCAGGGCCCGGAATCGTTGAATTCCCGGGAGTTGCCGTCGCTGCGGTTCGGGGTTCTTGAAACCACCGCTCCACGGGCTACCAGGGTATCAGCGACACAGGGAGGCTGCTTCCGGCCACGCTCCGCGCAGCCCGCCGAACGCTCCGTACGCATCACTACGGGACGACCATGTGACCGTCACCCGACGCTCACCCGTTCGGCGCAGCCGCATTGCCCCGAGGGGCGCGCGGATCACTAGGGTGCGTCGTATCCTGCTCGGACGTTCGCTGCCGAGCCGGGCCGGAGCACGGCATCACCCCGCCCGACCGGAATCCCCAAGCTCGTCAACGACCCTTGACTGCATGGCAAGCGCCCCGCGGGGCGGACGTGGCCGTTCGACTGGAGATGTACGTGGCCGGGCGCATCGAGGATTACGCACTCATCGGAGACATGCAGACAGCGGCGCTGGTCTGCAGAGACGGCACGGTCGACTGGCTGTGCCTGCCGAGATTCGACTCTCATGCCGTGTTCGCCGGGCTACTCGGCACCGAGGAGCACGGCTTCTGGCGGCTCGGCCCCGAGCACGGCGAGGACGCCGGGCCGCCGGCCGCCACCCGCAGGACGTACCGCGGCGACTCCCTGATCCTCGAGTCGGAGTGGGACACCCCGCGCGGCACCGTCCGCGTCATCGACTTCATGCCGCCGCGCGAGGGCGCGCCCCAGCTGGTGCGCATCGTCGAGGGCGTGAGCGGGCGCGTGCCGATGCGCTCGGCGCTGCGGATGCGCTTCAGCTACGGCCGGATCGTGCCGTGGGTGCACAAGGTCGACGGGCGCACGGTGGCCGTCGCGGGCCCCGACTCCGTATGGCTGGACACGGACGAGGAGACGTACGGCGAGCACCTGACGACGTACTCGGACTTCACCGTGGCCCCGGGTGAGCGGGTGGCGTTCTCGATCACCTGGGAACCCTCGCACAAGGCGCCGCCCCCGCTGCACGAACCGGAGCACGCCCTGGAGGCGACCGCCGAGTTCTGGCGCGAGTGGGTCGAGCACTGCACGTACCACGGGCCCTACCGCGAGGCCGTCGTGCGCTCGCTGATCACGCTGAAGGCGCTGACGTACGCGCCGACCGGCGGGATCGTGGCGGCGCCGACCACCTCGCTGCCGGAGGACATCGGCGGCTCCCGGAACTGGGACTACCGCTTCACCTGGCTCAGGGACGCGGCGATCACGCTGTCCTCGCTGCTGCGCACCGGCTACCGCGAGGAGGCGCGGGCCTGGCGCGAGTGGCTGCTCCGCGCGGTCGCGGGCGACCCGGAGAACCTGCAGATCATGTACGGCATCGCGGGCGAACGGGAGCTCGGCGAGGCCGAGTTGGACTGGCTGCCGGGGTACGAGAACTCCCAGCCGGTGCGCGTCGGCAACGGCGCCGCGCACCAGCTGCAGCTCGATGTGTACGGCGAGGTCACCGAGGCACTGCACCTGGCCCATATGACGGGCCTGGCGCGCAGCGACTACGCCGCGCTGCTGCAGCTCAAGCTGATCCGCTACCTGGAGACGCACTGGGACCAGCCCGACGAGGGCATCTGGGAGGTACGCGGGCCGCGCCGGCACTTCGTGCACTCCAAGGTGATGGCCTGGGTCGCCGTGGACCGCACGATCAAGCTGATCGAGTCCGGTGACGTGGACGGCCCGCTCGACCGGTGGCGGGAGCTGCGGGACGACATCCACCGGGACGTCTGCGAGAAGGGCTACGACCCTGAGCGCAACACGTTCACGCAGTCGTACGGCTCCAAGGAGCTGGACGCCTCGCTGCTGCTCATCCCGCAGATGGGCTTCCTGCCGCCGGACGACAAGCGGGTCGTCGGCACGATCGAGGCGATCCAGCGGGAGCTGTCCACGGAGGACGGCTTCGTGCTTCGCTACCCGACCTCCGGGGACGACGCGGGCGTGGACGGCCTCGAGGGCGACGAGGGCGCGTTCCTGGCCTGCTCGTTCTGGCTCGCGGACGACCTCGCGATGATCGGCCGGGTCGACGAGGCGCGCGAGCTGTTCGAGAAGCTCCTCTCGCTCCGCAACGACCTGGGCCTGCTCGCCGAGGAGTGGGACCCGCGGCTGCAGCGGCAGGTGGGCAACTTCCCGCAGGCCTTCAGCCACGTCCCCCTGATCGACACGGCGCTCCGCCTGACGGCTTCCGGGGCGTACGGCGGCTGATCCCGCTGTTCTTTGCCCTGCGGCCCCTCGGTTCTGTTGCCGGGGGGCCGCGGCCGTACGCAGGCGGTACCGCGTGGGGCGGGGTGGGTGTCCCCGGGCGGCGACCACAGGTAGCGTCCCGCGGATGGACACGCACAACCCCCAGGCCGGGATCACCGTGCAGCGCGCCCTCGAACTGCCCGGACTGCGCAGCGGCCTCCCCGAGGTCGTCGCCTGCTCCGACCGGCTGCAGCGCACCGTGCGCTGGGTGCACGCCGGTGAGGTGCCGAACATCGCGTCGCTGCTGAAGGGCGGCGAGCTGCTCCTGACCACCGGGCTCGGGCTCGGAACGCGCCCCGCCGAGCAGCGGGCGTTCGTACGCAAGCTCGCGGAGCGCGGGATCGCGGCGCTCGTCGTGGAGCTGGGGCCGCGCTTCGCCCGGCTGCCCTCGGCGATCGTGGAGACGGCGCGCTCGGCCGGGCTTCCGCTGGTGCAGCTGCATCGCGAGGTGCCCTTCGTGACCGTGACCGAAGAGGTCCACACGGAGATCGTCAACGGCCACTACGCCCTCCTCAAGGAGGCCGACGAGGTGCACCGGCGCTGCACCGAGGCGCTGCTCGCCGGGGGCGGAGCGCCCCAGGTCCTGTCCGTACTGGCCGAGTTCTGCGGCAATCCGGTGTTCCTGGAGACCGCGGACGGGCAGCTCCTGTACGCGGCCGGGCCCGCCGCGGCCTCCGAGGCGGACGGTCCGGTCGTCGATCCGCTCCAGGTGTGGGAGTCGCTGCGCGGCCGGGCCCGGGGCGAGGGGCCGCCCGCGGGGTCGGTGCTGATCGACGTGCCGGGCGGGGGTCCCGGTGCACCCGGTACCTCCGGTACGAGTGGGGTACGGGCGCGGATCGCGCTGCTCGCGGTGTCGGGGCCGGTGCAGCCGGTGCACCGCATGGCCGTCGAGCGGGCCGCCGGTTCGCTCGCCGTGGTCCTGATGCAGGCGCGGCAGGAGGAGGAGCTGGCGGCGCGCGGCCGCGGTGACTTCCTGTCCGACCTGGCCGAGGGCCGCATCAGCGCCGAGGACGCGCCCGCGCAGGCCCGGGTGCTCGGCTTCAGGCCCGGCTCGGGGCCGCTGCTCCCGGTGGTGATGCGGGTCGCCGAATCGCTGGTGCCGAGCGGGAGTTGGGCGGTCCTCGCGCGGGCGGTCGCGGAGGAGCTGGCGGCGGTGGGGGTGCCCGTCCTGGTCGGCGTACGGCCGGTGGAGGGGCGGGTTCCGGTGCTGCTCGGGCTGCGGTCCGAGTCGGAGCGTACGGCGGTGGCCGACCGGGTCGCCGAGGCGATGCGGGCCGGGCTTCGGCAGGCGGACGAGCGGGCCGGGGTGCAGCGCGCCGGGGTGCGTCCGCCCGTCGTCGTCGTCGGTGTGGCGGGCGGCTGGGCCGCGGCGTCGGCGGGGCTGCGGCACGCGGCGGAGACGGCGACGGCGGCGCAGGGCCTGGTGGACCGGCCGTGGTACGACGCCCGGCGCCTGGACACCGAGCTGCTGCTGTGGCGGCTGCACCGCCATGGCGACGGAACGGCTCTGGCGGCGTTCGTGGAGCGCGCGATCGGGCCGCTCCAGGACCACGACCGGCGCGCGAAGCCGCCACTGCTGCCCACCCTGGAGACGTACCTCGCCCACGCGGGCCGCAAGGCGGAAACGGCGCGCGAGCTGCACCTCAACCGCCAGACCCTCTACAACCGCCTGGCCCGCATCGCGGAACTCCTCGGCACGGACCTGGACGACCCGCAGACGGTCCTCGCCCTGAGCCTGGCGCTGCGGGCTCGGCGCCATGTGGAGTGAGGCCGGCCGCGGAGTCCCGACGGCGACTCCCTGAGCGCCTCAGCGCCGGAACGCCCCCGCCAATTCGTCGTACACGCTGAGAACCTGGGCCACCGTATCGTCCTCCGTCGGCCAACTTGCCGCCTGGGTACGGCCGTTGGCGCTGAGACGGGCGTGGCGGGCGGGGTCGGTCAGGAGGCGGGTCACGGAGGTGGCGAGGGCGGGGGCGTCGCCGTACGGGACGAGTGCGGCGGCGTCGCCGACCAGTTCGGGGAGGCCGCCGACGGCCGTCGCGACCAGCGGGACGCCCGCGTGCAGGGCCTCGTGGGCCAGGATCGAGCGGGACTCCCAGCGGCTGGGAAGGAGCGCCACGTCGGCCGCCGCGAGGAGGTCCGGGACATCGCCGCGGCGGCCGAGGAGGCGTACGGGCAGGCCCTCCGCGTCGATGCGGCGCTGCAGCGGGCCGCGCTCGGGACCCTCGCCCGCGATCAGCACGAGCGGTACCGGGGCGAGGCCGCGCCAGGTGCGGGCGGCGTCCAGGAGCGTGTCGTAGCCGCGGTACCGGTCGAGGGAGCCGACCGCGAGCAGCAACGGGCGGTCCACGGCGCCCAGTTCGGCCCGCGTCTTGTGGTGCGTCTCGTCCGGCACCGGGCGGCGCGGCGCCGGGAACGCGACGGGTGCGAGGCGGGCGTCCCGGGCGCCGCTGCCGCGCGCCCGGTCGACCAGGTCGGACGACGTACCGAGGAGCACCGCACTGGAGCGCGCCACCCGTCGTTCGAGAAGCCGCTGCACCCGCGCCCGCGCGCCCTCGGCGTACGCCCGGGTGTGCCAGGTGACGACCAGGGGCGTACGGCCGAGCACGGGCACGGGGCGGCGGCCGCGCAGCGCGAGCGAGGAGCGGAGCGCGGCGTGCAGCCCGTGCGCGTGCACCAGGTCCGCCTCCGCGCAGGCGCCGCGCAGGGCGACCACCGAGACCGGGTCGCTGCGCCGCGGCACGGGCACGAACTCGGCACCGGCGGCGGTGAAGTCGTACATCCCGTCGAGCTCGGCGGGGGCGCACACGGTCACGCGCACGCCGCGCGCGACGAGGCCCGCGGAGAGGGAGCGGACGTGCGCGCTGCTGCCCGCGCTGCCGCCGCCGAGCACCTGCACGGTGCGCAGGGGCGGCCGGCCCTGGGGTGGGGGGCTGCTCACGTGGGTCACGTGGCCGGACTCCTGGGTCGGCTTCGTCGGATGGGTCCGCCGCGGTGCCCGGTGCGGACGCCCGTGGGGGGCGGGCCCGTCGGGCGCCTCGTGCCGGTGGTGTCCGGAACGTGCGCGGGGCGGCTGTGCGGAACGCCTCGCCAAGGATGCCAGCCCGTACGGGAGTTCCGGCACCGCCGGTGGTGGGCAGCCGTGTCGGGGCGGGGGCCGGGCTCGGCGGATCACCCACACGGGTGAGCGTTCGTGTGCTCGTCCGTGGGGTGCCTCGCTACTCGCCGTAGTCGTGGGGCGAGGACGGACCACCGGGCCGCACCCGGCGACGAAACAGCACCCCACACACGGTAGAAGCCGAATCAGTCCCCCCGAGCCGCAGCAAGCAGCTCCTCCGCGTGGGCGCGGGCGCTCTGAGAGTCCTCCTGGCCCGCGAGCATCCGCGACAGCTCGCGGACCCGGTCCTCGCCCTCAAGGACCTTCACGCCGGAACGCGTCACCGAACCGTCGTTCGTCTTCTCCACGAGCAGCTGCCGGTCGGCGAAGGCCGCCACCTGCGGCAGGTGCGTGACCACCACGACCTGCGCGGAGCGGGCGAGCTTCGCGAGCCTGCGGCCCACCTCGACGGCCGCCTTGCCGCCGACGCCCGCGTCCACCTCGTCGAAGAGGTACGTCGGTACGGGGTCGGAGCCCGCGAAGACCACCTCGACGGCGAGCATCACGCGGGACAGCTCACCGCCCGAGGCGCCCTTGGCGATGGGCCGCGGCGGCGCTCCGGGGTGCGGGGCGAGCAGCAGCTCCACCTCGTCCACGCCGGTCGCGGTGTACGCCACGGGCCGGCCGCCGACCTCGATGCCGTCGGCGTCCTCGGCGACCTCGGTCTGCCGGATGTCGATGGTCACGCGCGCGTGCGGCATGGCGAGCGAGGCCAGCTCCTCGGTGACCGCGGCGGCGAAACGCTCCGCCGCCTCCGTCCGCGCGTCCGTCAACGCCTGGGCGAGACCGGCGAGTTCGGAGCTGAGGGCGTCCCGCTCGGCTGCCAGTTCACCGATCCGGTCGTCGTCCCCGTCGAGTTCGGTGAGGCGGTCCGCGCTCTGCTCGGACCAGGCGAGGACGCCATTGATGTCCTCGCCGTACTTGCGGGTGAGCTGGGTGAGGGCGGCCCGGCGCTCCTCGACGGCGGCGAGGCGCAGCGGGTCGGCGTCCAGGTCGTCCGCGTACCCGGCGAGCTCGCCCGCCACGTCGGCGAGCAGGATGCCGATCTCGCCGAGCCGTTCGGCGAGCGCGGAGAGGGCGGGGTCGTGCGAGCGGACCGCGTCGAGGGCGCGCTGCGCACCGCCGACGAGCAGTCCGGCGTCGACGCCCTCGGGGTCCTCGGGGTTGCCGGCGAGCGCGGCGTGGCCGGCCGCCGCGGCGGAGGCGAGGGCCTCGGCGTGGCCCAGGCGCTCGGCCTCGGCGGCGAGTTCGACGTCCTCGCCCGCGCGCGGTTCGACGGCGGCGATCTCGTCGAGGCCGAACCGCAGCAGGTCCGCTTCCTGGGCGCGTTCGCGGGCGCGGGTGGTCAGCTCGTCGAGCTCGACGGCGACCGCCCGCAGCCTGCGGTAGGCGGCCGCGTACTTCTCCAGCGGGACGGAGACCGCCTCCCCCGCGTACCGGTCGAGGGCCTGCCGCTGCCGGGCGGGCTTGAGGAGGCCCTGCTGGTCGGTCTGTCCGTGCACGGCGACCAGGTCGTCGGCGAGCTCGCCGAGCAGCCCGACCGGCACGGACCGGCCGCCGAGGTGCGCCCGCGAGCGTCCTTCGGCGGAGACCGTACGGCTGATGAGCAGCGCCCCGTCGTCCAGCTCGGCCCCCGCCTCCTCGGCGCGTACGACAGCCGAGGACTCCGCGGGTACGGCGATCCGCCCCTCCACCACCGCCGACTTCGCACCGATCCGCACCAGGGCCGGGTCCGCGCGCCCGCCGAGCAGCAGGCCGAGGCTGGTGACGACCATCGTCTTGCCCGCGCCTGTCTCGCCGGTCACGGCGGTGAAGCCTGGTGACAGCTCGACGACCGCGTCGTCGATGACTCCGAGCGACCGTATCCGCATCTCCTCCAACACGGACCTGACCATACGAGGTTTCCCCCGCGCGGCGCGACGTCACCCCTGTTTCGGCGCCGAAGCCACAGGTCGAAGGCTCACCGGGGTCACTCGTCAGTGGGGCGCCCCGCGCCAGCCGGAGACCGGCAGCGCGAACTTGGCGACAAGCCGGTCCGTGAACGAGGCGTGGTGCAGCCTGGCGAGGCGTACGGGCACGGCGCCACGGCGGACCTCGACGCGCGCGCCGGCGGGCAGCTCCACGGTCCTGCGCCCGTCGCACCACAGCACGCCGTGCGGCGTGTGCGGCTGCACCTCGACGGCGAGCACCGAACTCGGCGAGGTCACCAGGGGTTTGGCGAACAGGGCGTGCGCACTGATCGGCACCATGAGCAGCGCCTCGACCTCCGGCCACACCACGGGCCCGCCCGCCGAGAACGCGTACGCCGTCGAACCCGTCGGGGTCGCGCAGACGATGCCGTCGCAGCCGAAGCCGGAGACGGGACGGCCGTCGATCTCCAGGACGACCTCCAGCATCCGCTCGGGCGACACCTTCTGCACGGCGGCCTCGTTCATCGCCCAATCGGCGTGCACGACCGAGCCGTTGTCGCGGACGAGGACGTCGAGGGTCATGCGCTCCTCGACCTCGTACGAGCGGGTGACGACGCGGTCGACGACCTTGTCGAGGTCGTCGCGCTCGGCCTCGGCGAGGAAGCCGACCCGGCCCAGGTTGACCCCGAGCATCGGCACGCCGGAGGCGCGGGCGAACTCGGCGCCGCGCAGCAGCGTGCCGTCGCCGCCGAGGACGACGATCAGCTCGCAGCCGTCGAGGACGTCCGGGGTGGCCTCGTGGACCCGCTCCACGGTCGGGGGCAGCGGCAGGTCACAGGCCTCGGCCTCCAGGACGCGCACGCCGAGGCCGCTCTTCAGGAGGCCCTGGACGACGAGTTCGGCGCTGCGCACCGCGGCGGCCCGGCCGGTGTGCGCGAGGAGGAAGACGGTCCGCGCCGCCCCGTCGGCCGCCTCTGTTTCCTCGGCGGTCTCGACTTCCGTCACCGCTCCCCCTCCGCTGGTCGTCAACTCGGTCCCTCCGCCACTGCACGGTCGACATCGGCCGGGTCGAGCTCGGGTGCCCCGGCCGTGAGCCACAGAAAGTACTCGACGTTCCCGGACGGTCCGGGCAGCGGGCTCGCGGTGACCCCGCGCACTCCACAGCCCAGCTTCCAGGCCTGCGCCGCCACGGTCCGCACGGCCTCGGCGCGCAGCTCGGGGCTGCGGACGACACCGCCGCTGCCGAGCCGCTCCTTGCCCACCTCGAACTGCGGCTTGACCATCAGGACCAGGTCCGCCCCGGCCGCCGCGCAGCCCACGAGGGCGGGCAGCACCAGGCCGAGCGGGATGAAGGAGAGGTCGCCGACGACGAGGTCGACCGGCTCGCCGTCGATCGCGTCGAGCGTCAACTCCCGTACGTTCGTACGGTCCTTGACGGTGACCCGCGCGTCGCTCTGCAGGGACCAGGCCAGCTGTCCGTACCCCACGTCCACAGCGACGACATGGGCGGCGCCGGCGCGCAGCAGCACGTCCGTGAAGCCGCCGGTGGAGGCGCCCGCGTCCAGGGCGCGGCGGCCCTCGACCTGAAGGCCCTGCGGGACGAAGGCCGCGAGGGCGCCCGCGAGTTTGTGTCCGCCGCGCGAGACGTAGTCGGGGTCGTCGTCGTCCACGGACACCACGATCGCGGCGCCGGTGGCGACCTGGGTCGCCGGTTTGGTCGCGGTGTTGCGGTCGACGGTGACGCGTCCGGCGGCGATCAACTGGCTCGCGTGCTCGCGTGAGCGCGCGAGTTTGCGGCGCACCAGCTCGGCGTCGAGGCGGCGGCGTGCCACTCCTGCCACGTTCGGTTCAGCTCCTGTGGTCGTACGGCCTTGAGGGGGCGGGGGCCGGTGGGCCCTGGCGTGCGTCGAGCGCGGTCAGCGCGGAGCGCAGCCCCTGGTGTACATCCTCGTACACCTCGATGTGTCCGTCCGTGGCGAGGTGGTCGACATCGGCCAGGCGCTCCAGCTGCGCGTCCACGTCGGCGTCGCCGGTGGCGGTGCGCGGGACGCCGAGCGGGCGGGGCTCGGCGGGGTCGGGGGCCTGCTCGTCCTCGGCCGGGTGCGGGACGGCCGCCTCGGGCTGCGGCTCGGCGTCCGGCATCGTGTCGCTCATGGACCCGACGCTACCGCGAAGCGCTGGGGTACCGTCGTCGCGATGGCGACGATCAAGGAGTGCCGCAGCGCACTCAGCAGGCTTTCGGACAATCTCGCGCACGCCGACGGGGAGGTCCGCGGCGCCGCCGCGCTCGACCGCTCGCTGAGCTGCCGCATCACGGACCTGGACGTCACGTTCACGGGACGCCTGGAGGACGGCCGCATCCAGGTCGCCGACGTGCACGACGGCCCGCCGCAGGAGAAGGCCCAGATCCGCCTGGCCATGACGGGCGACGACCTGGTGGCCCTGGTCGACGGCGAGCTGAACTTCGCGAAGGCCTGGGCCACGGGCCGGGTCCGCCTGGAGGCGGGCGTCCGGGACCTGCTGCGGCTGCGCTCGCTCCTGTAGCCCGATCCCGGTACGCCGCTACTTCCGCAGCGCCTCCGTACGGCTCCTGCGGGCGGCCGGTACGACCAGCGGGGTGCCGGTCTCCGGGTCGTCGATGACCTGGCACGGCAGGCCGAAGACCGCCTCCACCAGGTCGGCGGTGACGATCTCGGACGGGGCGCCCTCGGCGATCACCGCGCCGTCGCGGAGCGCGATCAGGTGGGTGGCGTAGCGGGCGGCGTGGTTGAGGTCGTGCAGCACGGCGACGAGCGTGCGGCCCTGCTCCTCGTGCAGTTCGGCACAGAGGTCGAGCACGTCTATCTGGTGCTGGATGTCGAGGTACGTGGTGGGCTCGTCCAGGAGCAGCAGCGGGGTCTGCTGGGCCAGGGCCATGGCGATCCACACGCGCTGGCGCTGTCCGCCGGAGAGTTCGTCGACATAGCGGTCGGCCAGCTCGCCGACCCCGGTGGACGCCATCGACTCCCGTACGACCCGCTCGTCCTCCGTCGACCACTGCCGAAGAAGGCCCTGGTGCGGGTAGCGGCCGCGGGCCACCAGGTCGCCGACCGTGATGCCGTCGGGCGCGATCGACGACTGCGGCAGCAGGCCGAGCGTCTTGGCGACCTTCTTCGCGGGCATCGAGTGGATGGTCTGCCCGTCGAGCAGCACGCGCCCGTGCGAGGGCTTCAGCATCCGCGAAAGGGCGCGCAGGAGCGTCGACTTGCCGCAGGCGTTGGGCCCGACGATCACGGTGAAGGAGTTGTCCGGAATCTCGACCGAAAGCCGCTCCGCGATCACACGCTGGTCGTAGCCGAGGGTCACGTCGTCGGCGATGAGGCGATTCACTGCGGTGCTCCTGGGTGCGGTGGGGTCGGTCGTCGGATCAGGGGACGGCGAAGGGATGCGTTTCCGGCTCATATCCGCCCCGCCCTGCGCTCGGAGACGAGCAGCCACAGCAGATACACGCCGCCGAGCACCCCCGTGAGCACGCCCACGGGCAGCGTGTCCGCGCCGAACGCCCGCTGCGCGGCCAGGTCGGCGGCGATCAGGAGCACGGCGCCCATCAGCAGCGACGCCACCAGGTTCGGGCCGGGCGACCGGGTGAGCCGGCGCGCCAGCTGCGGCGCGGTCAGCGCCACGAACGAGACGGGCCCGGCCGCTGCGGTCGCCGACGCGGTGAGCAGGACGGCCGACAGCATCAGCACGATCCGCGTCCGCTCGGGCCGCACGCCGAGCGCGTACGCCACGTCGTCGCCCATCTCAAGCATCCGCAGCGGCCGGGCGTACGCGAGGACCAGCGGTACGAGGACGGCGCACAGCCAGAACAGCGGCTCGACCTGGTCCCAGTCCCGCCCGTTCAGTGAGCCCGCCATCCACACGTACGCGCGGGCCGCGTCGACCAGGTCGGCCTTGGTCAGCAGGTAGCCGTTGAGCGCGGTGAGGATCGCGGCGGCGCCGATGCCGACGAGCACGAGCCGGTAGCCGTGCACCCCGCGCTTCCAGGCGAGCAGATAGATCAGTACGCCGGTGAGGAGCCCGCCCACGAGCGAGCCCGCGGCGACCGCGACGGCGCTGCCCTGGAACAGCACGATGACCGTGAGCGCGCCCACCGTCGAGCCCTGGCCGAAGCCGATGATGTCCGGACTGCCCAGCGGATTGCGGGAGATGGACTGGAAGATCGCCCCGGCCAGGCCGAGCGAGGCCCCGACGAGCAGCCCGACCAGGACCCGCGGCAGCCGCAGGTCGTTCACGATGAACGTGTGCGCGGTCGTGCCGTCGCCGAGCAGCGTGCTGATGACGTCGGTGGCCGGGATCTCGAAGTCGCCGGTGCCGATGAGCACGACGGCGACGGCGAGCGTGGCCACGCAGAGCAGCGCTCCGACGACGAGGGCGCGCGGCTCGATCCGCACGGAGAGACCGCTCTCGGTACGGACCGCCTTCAGGGACTTCACAGCTGAGCCATCCTCCGGCGTCGTACGAGGTAGATGAAGAGCGGGCCGCCGATGAGCGCGGTGACGATGCCGACCTGCAGCTCGGAGGGGCGGGCCACGACCCGGCCGATGACGTCGGCGCCGAGCAGCAGCACCGGCGACAGGACCGTCGCGTACGGCAGGATCCAGCGCTGGTCGGGGCCGGTGAACGCGCGGACCATGTGCGGCACCATCAGGCCGACGAACGCGATCGGCCCGCAGGCCGCGGTGGCCGCTCCGCAGAGCAGGGTCGCGGCGGTCATGGCGAGGATCCGGGTGCGGTTGACACGCGCGCCGAGCGCGACGGCGGTGTCGTCGCCCATCGCCATCGCGTTCAGCGGCCGGGCGAGGCCGAGCGCGAGCAGCAGGCCGACGGCGATGAACGGGGCGACCTGCCCGATGGTCGACATCGACGCCGAGGCCAGCGAACCGACCGTCCAGAAGCGCATCTTGTCGAGGGCCGAGCTGTCGAGCAGCATCACGGCGTTGATGTAGCCGATCAGGGCCGCGGTGACCGCCGTACCCGCGAGCGCGAGCCGTACCGGGGTGGCGCTGCGGACCCCGCCGAGCGCGTACACGAGCACGGAGACGACGGCGGCGCCGGCGAACGCGAACCAGACATAGCCGGTGAGGGAGGTGACGCCGAGAAAGCTGATCGCGCTGACGACGGCGGCGGACGCGCCCGCGTTGATGCCGAGCAGCCCGGGGTCGGCGAGCGGATTGCGGGTCAACGCCTGCAGCACGGCCCCGGCGAGCCCGAGCGCGGCCCCGACGAGCAGCCCGAGCAGGGTGCGGGGCAGCCGCAGGTCCCTGATGACGACGTCGTTGTCCGTGCCGGTGGCGGAGAACAGCCCGTGCCAGACATCGGCGACGGGGATCTGCTTGGCGCCGACGGCGATGCTCGCGACGACGACCAGGGCGAGCACGCCCACGGCGAGAAGGAGCCCGACAGCGCGGATCGCCTGCCGCCCGCGGGTTGCCGCGGGCTCGGGCGGGGGCGCCTCGGTGCGCTCGGGAGAGGGACTGTCGACCAACACCCGGTTAGGTTAGCCTACCCTCCTAACGGCTTGACCTGCCCGTCCCGGCACTCCTGGCCCGCGCACTCCTGGCCGCTCCCGGCCCGCCCTGAAGCCCTCATAACCTCAGAGCCTCAGAACCCGAGCCGAAGCCCTCAAAGCCCGAGCCGGGCCAGCGCCTTCCCCGCGTCCAGGCCGCACTCCCCCGCACCGGCCACCGTCCACGCCGCCGCGCACAGCGCCCGCAGCCCGTCCATCGGCTCGCCGTCCCCGTCGAGTTCGAGCACCTCCGCACCGGCCCGCGCCACGAAGGAACCGCAGCGGAACCCGTCCCCGTCCGCCGCCACCTCCGGCTGCCCGGTCAGCAGGCCGCGCAGATCCGTGTCCACGTACGTCGGCCGGTGCTCGGGCGGGGCCGCGAGCAGCTGGGCCGCGTCGGTCACCCCGGTCAGCACGAGCAGCGAGTCCACCTCACCGTTGAACGCGCCCTCGATGTCCGTGTCCAGACGGTCACCGACGACCAGCGGCCGCTCCGCCCCGGTCCGCAGGATCGTCTCCCGGTGCATCGGCGGCAGCGGCTTGCCCGCCACCTGCGGCTCGGCGCCGGTCGCGATCCGTACGACCTCGACCGCCGCCCCGTTGCCGGGCGCGATCCCCCGCGCACTCGGAATCGTCAGATCCGTGTTGGACGCGAACCACGGCACGCCCCGCGCGATCGCATAGCAGGCCTCGGCGAACCGCCCCCACGCCAACTCCGGCCCGCCGTACCCCTGCACGACCGCCGCCGGACCGTCCTCCGCCGACTCCACCGGTACGAGCCCCCGCTCCCGCAGCGCCGACCGCAGCCCCTCGCCGCCGATCACCAGGACCTTCGAGCCCTGCGGCACCTGCTCGGCGATCAGCCGGGCCACCGCCTGCGCGGAGTTGATCACGTCCGCGGCCTCGGTCGGCACCCCGAGCTCGGTGATGTGCTCGGCCACCACCTCCGGCGGCCGCAGCGCATTGTTCGTCACATACGCGAGATGCATCCCCCCGGCCCGCGCCGCGAGCAGCGACTCCACCGCGTACACGATCGCCTCACCGCCCGTGTACACCACCCCGTCCAGGTCGAGCAGCGCCGTGTCGTACGCCTCGCTCAACGCCCGCTCACTGCCGCCCGGGCTCGTCCTGACGGTCTGGCTCATCACGTACGGCTCCTCGACTCGACGACTCTCCCCCCGATCATCTCGCACTCCAGTGCCCACCCATACGATGCAGGCATGAACACCACAGGTCCGGACGGCAAGGGGCTGCGCCTCACCCCCATCCGGGGACTGCGCTACGTCCCCGACCGCGTCGGCTCGCTCGCCGCAGTGACGTCCCCGCCGTACGACGTGGTGGTGCGCCCGGACGGACTCCTGCACCTGGAGTCCGCCGACCCGCACAACATCGTCCGCCTCATCCTGCCGCAGGCCGACACCCCCGAGGCGCGCCACCAGCAGGCCGCCGACACCCTCCGCCAGTGGCTCGCCGACGGCATACTCGCCCCCGAGGCCGAACCCGCCCTGTACGTCTACGAGCAGCGCAACGGCGACCTCCTGCAGCGCGGACTCATCGGCGCCCTGGAACTCTCCGAGGCCCACGAGGGCGTCGTCCTGCCGCACGAGGACGTCATGCCGCACATCGTCGAGGACCGCGCGGACCTGATGGGCGCCACCGCCGCCAACCTCGAACCACTGCTGCTCACCTACCGCGGCGAGGGCACCAGGACCGGCGCCACCGCGGTCATCGAACGCGCCGTGAACCGCCCGCCGCTGCTCGCCACGACCACCGAGGACGGCTTCAGCCACCGCCTCTGGTCGGTCACCGACCCGGCCGAACTCGCCGAGATCCAGGCCGACTTCGCCCGCCGCCAGGCCCTGATCGCCGACGGCCACCACCGCTGGGCCACCTACCTGCGGCTGCGCGGCCGCCACGCGTCCCCGTCTCCGTGGGACCACGGCCTGGTCCTGCTCGTCGACACGACCCGCTATCCGCTGCAGGTCCGCGCGATCCACCGCCTCCTGCACGACCTGCCGGTCGCCGACGCCCTGACGGCCGTCGCCGACTCCTTCCGCGTACGCCGCGTCGACGCCCCTCTCCCGCGCGCCCTCGACGCCCTCGCGGAGGCGGCCGCCGAGTCGAACGCGTTCCTGCTCGCCGGCGACGGCACGTTCCACCTCGTCGACCGCCCGGACCCCGGCCTCCTGGCCCGCACGATCCGCCACGACCGCCCGGAGCTGTGGCGCACCCTGGACGCCACGGTCCTGCACTCCACGCTCCTGGACCACATCTGGCGCATCCCGGACGACCCGGACCACATCGCGTACATCCACGACACCCGCGCCGCGGTCCAGAAGGCCGAACACGACGGCGTTACGGCGGTCCTGATGCACCCGGTCCGCGAGGAGGTCGTACGCGAACTGGCCCGCCAGGGCGTCACGATGCCCCGCAAGTCCACGTCCTTCGGCCCGAAGCCGGCCACGGGCCTGGTCCTGCGCAGCCTGGAGCACTGAGCGACCCAGAGGCGATACGAAAAAAGGAGGGGCGGGACCGATCCGGTCCCGCCCCTCCTTCGCGCCACGGCTACTTACTGGTCGTCGTCCTCGTCCTGGCCCTGGTCCTGGTCCTGGTCCTTCTCCGCCTCGGCTGCGGGCGTCACGTCGGTGTCCGCCTCCTCGTCGAAGGCGTCGACGAACTCCACCCCGTCCATCTCGGCGAGCCGGTCGGAGGCGTCCGTGCTGCCGTCCCGGTCGGCCTCGGCGGTCTTGGCGAACCACTCGCGCGCCTCGGCCTCACGCCCGGCGGAGAGCAGCGCATCCGCGTACGCGTACCGCAGCCGCGCGGTCCACGGCTGCACGGAGTTCGACGCCAGCTCGGGGCTCTGCAGCGTCACGATCGCCGCGTCCAGCTGCCCCATGTCACGGCGCGCACCGGCGGCGACGAGACGCATCTCGACCTGCCCGGCCTTGTCGAGCTTCTGCACCTCGGCCTCACCGGCCATGTCCAGGGCCTTCTCGGGCCGCCCGAGCCCACGCTCACAGTCCGCCATGACGGGCCACAGCTCCGCGGACCCGGTCATCCGCCGCGCGGCCCGGAACTCGGCGAGCGCCTCGGAGTACTTCTGGTTCGCGTACGCGGCGAAGCCGGCCGCTTCCCGCACGGCCGCCACACGCGAGGCGAGCCGCAGGGCCACCCGCGAGTAGCCGTAGGCCTGCTCCGGGTCCTCGTCGATGAGCTTGGCGACCATCACCAGGTTCCTGGCGACGTCCTCCGCGAGCCCCTTCGGCAGGCTCTGCAGCTCCTGGCGTACGTCGGCGTCGATCTCCTCGCCGGTGACGTCGTCCGGGATCGGCAGCCGCTTGATCGGCTCGCGGTCGGGACGGTCGTCGCGGCGCGGGCCGCGGTCGTCCCGGCCGTCACGCCCGCGGTAGCCACCGCCACCGCCACCTCGTCGGTCGTCACGCCGGTCGTCACGCCCACGGAACCCACCGGGGCGTCCGCCCCGGTCGTCCCGACGGGGGCCACGCCCACCACGGTCGCGGTCATCGCGCCGGTCGTCCCTACGGTCGTCGCGGCCCCGGAAACCTCCGCCTCCGCGCCGGTCGTCGTCACGCCGGAATCCACCGCGGTCGTTGTCCCGCCGGTCGTCACGGCGGTCATCGCGACGGTCATCGCGACGGAAGCCACCGGGTCGGTCATCGCGACGGTCATCCCGTCGATCGTCACGCCGGAATCCACGGTCGCGGTCGTCGCGCCGGTCATCCCGCCTGTCGTCGCGGCGGTCATCGCGACGGAAGGGGGGCCGCCCGCCACGGTCGTCGCGCCGATCGTCCCTACGGTCGTCACGCCGGAAACCACCGCGGTCGTCACGGCGGTCATCGCGCCGGTCGTCCCGACGGAAGCCACCGGGGCGGTCATCCCGACGATCGTCACGCCGGAATCCACGGTCGCGGTCGTCGCGACGGTCATCCCGCCTGTCGTCGCGGCGGTCATCGCGACGGAAGGGGGGCCGCCCGCCACGGTCGTCGCGGCGATCATCACGCCTGTCGTCCCGGCGGTCGTCCCTGCGGAAGCCGGGGCGGTCGTCACGCCGCGGGTCGTCACGCCGCTCGTCCCGCCGGAATCCACCACGGTCGTTGTCACGGCGGTCATCGCGACGGAATCCACGGTCGCGGTCATCGCGCCGGTCGTCACGTCGGTCATCCCGACGATCGTCCCGACGGAAGCCGGGGCGGTCGTCACGACGGTCATCGCGTCGGAACCCGCGATCGCGGTCCCTGCCGCGGTCACGGTCGTCGCGCCGGCCTTGGCCGCCGCGATCACCGCGGTCACCGTCACGGCGCGGTCCGCCGCGGTAGCCGCCTCGGTCCCCGTCGTCCCGCCTACGCTGCTCGCGTTCGGGACGATCGTCGGGAGAGTTGGTCGACATCGGTGACTCCTGTCTTCGGTACCGCAGTCATTCTTGCGCACCCGGCTTCGGGCCGCGCTTCGACGAATAAACAAAAAAGGACCCTTGGTCCCAGCGTGAACGCTGGGACCAAGGGTCCTCCTAAGAATTGTTCGGCGGCGTCCTACTCTCCCACAGGGTCCCCCCTGCAGTACCATCGGCGCTGTGAGGCTTAGCTTCCGGGTTCGGAATGTAACCGGGCGTTTCCCTCACGCTATGACCACCGAAACCCTATGAAGTATCCCGTCGAAAACGGGACGCTGAACAGGGCAGCGAACAAGCACACTCTTTAGTTGAGTAATTGTTCAGCCGACAACAGCTGTTCGTTACTTCAGAACTAACACAGTGGACGCGAGCAACTGAGGACAAGCCCTCGGCCTATTAGTACCGGTCAGCTCCACACCTTACGGTGCTTCCACATCCGGCCTATCAACCCAGTCGTCTACTGGGAGCCTTAA
>NZ_JAVIFW010000039.1 GCF_031157275.1 Streptomyces sp. LHD-70 | reverse complement strand
ATGCCCACCGACGACCCGGTCATGAACGTCACGCGCAGCCGCCTCGGACGCCTCACCCGCCAAGGCTTCCTCACCCAACCCGGACGAGG
This sequence comes from Streptomyces sp. LHD-70, assembly GCF_031157275.1. Lineage (GTDB taxonomy): Bacteria > Actinomycetota > Actinomycetes > Streptomycetales > Streptomycetaceae > Streptomyces. The sequence continues at coordinate 34,170 of NZ_JAVIFW010000039.1, read as the reverse complement.
CCGCTACCAGAAACGGACTTAACGACCTCTAAAACGCCGTGCTCCGCGTGATCGTCGACAACGCCATCGAATCGGTCCGCAGCGGTGGGGCCTCCGTGGAGGAGGCCATCCTGCACGCGGCGGTGCACGGCTGGTACGAGGGCCATATCCAGGGTGAGGACAAGTGCCCCGGGTGCGACTTCCGGGGCTGGCTGCCGAAGAACAGCAAGCGCGGCTGACCACCCCAGAACGCCGAGGAGCGCCACCGATTCGTTGGTGGCGCTCCTCGGCGTTTGGTCCCTTGCTCGACTACTTCAGGTACATACCGGAGAAGGCGCCGTCGAAGCCGAGCGCGACGAGGCACTGCTCGACGCTGGGGTAGTTCGTGACGTCCGGGCTGTCGATCAGGGCGTCGAAGTCGGCGCGGCTGATCTCGGGTTCGAGCCACTGGTTGCTGCACCGGCAGCGGATCCAGACGTTGCGGCCGTGGTTGATGAGCAGCCAGTCTCGTCGGGCCCGGCAGGCTGAGCACGTCGCGGGGATGCCTCCGAAGGGCAGCTCGTGTGGGTGGCTGAGGCAGCGGGTCGCGCCGGGCCCGTTGGCCGGTTGCGTCTCGTGTGCGAGTTGCAGCAGGGGGTCGGTGCCGGCGGGGAGGACGGGTGCCAGCCTTGTGGTGCGGTCGGTGGTTCTGAGCACGAGCGTCATCTTCCGGTCGTGGGCTTGCTGTTTCCATCCGTAACAGCCGGAGAATCGGCTGTCCAGGCGTTTCGTGGAGGCAGGCCGGTCGGCGAGCGGCCTGCTGGGACTCTGCTCAGCGGCGCGGTGGGCGGCTCCGCGGATCGGAGGCACCAGGGCGGGCCGCCGCTGCAGGGGTGTGCCGTTCGCTGGTGCGGTTGGCCGAGGTCGTAGTCGGGCGGGTGCCGGGCTGCGGGCGGCGGGGAGCTTCGCCGGGGTGGGCGGGGAGTTGGGCAATCCTGCGAAGGCGCCAGACCAGGACGTCGTTCACGTCCGCGGCGGTGTCGAGTTCGCGCATGTCGATGGCCTGCTGCAGGAGGGCCTCGGGATCGTGGCCGGCCTGCTCGACCTGGGCAAGGGTCGCGACCAGGGCGTCGGTCTTCGTTGATGTGCTGTCTGCTCGCGGTCCCTGCTCCGGCAGAGCTGCGCGGATGGTGGTCTCGTGTGTCCGGCGTTCGGCCTCTGGGAGGGCACGGCCTTGGTCGTGCAGTACTCGCATCGGTGTGGCGGCGGCTTGGCGGTAGGCGGTTCGCAGGTGCTCGGCGGCCTGTCGGGAGGCTTGGGCCTGCTGGGCGTGACCGCGGGCGGAATGCCAGCGGGCAGCGGCGAGGGTTACGAGGACCAAGGTGGAGACGAGCATGGCGGTGGTGCCGCCGTCCTCGCCCCGGCCGAGAGCGCCGCCGGCCTGGACGATGCCTCGGGCGGCCGAGCGGAGAGCCCGTGTGTCGGCGCGTTCTGCTCGGGCGTGGCTGCGGGTCGCCCGCTCGAAGGCCCGGGCGGCTGCACGCAGTTCGGCGCGGGTGGCGGCCGGGGAGGTTTGGGCGACTGCGTCGAGCAGTTCACCGACTCCGACGAGTTGGGCGGCGGCGTCGTCGTCGGCGTCGAGGAGTACGGCAGCGCGTTCGGCGGCCCCGGTGGCGCTCCGTCGCTCTCGGGCAGGTGGGGACCACTCCGGTCGGCTGTTGGGGGCGACCGGGAACTGCGTCCCTTCGATGCCGTCGACCAACCGCTGACGGATCCTCGGGAGGGACAGGTCGGGGGCCAGCTTGGAGCCGGGATACCAGACCGGCTCACCATTGCGGTTGCGGTCGCCGGGCAGGGCCACGTTGTACCCGAGCGCGTCACCGGACGGGGCGTGGCGCATTTTCACGCGCAGGCCCGCCTCGCGTAGCCGGGCGAAGAACTCCTTCTCGTCCTCCGCTCCCGCAACGGCCTGACGGACGGCTTCGCGGAGCGTCTCGCGGGAGGTCTCGGGGCGACCGGTCCGTTCGGCCTTGAACTTCTCGGCGCTGGTGGGGTTTTGCGCTGCGGTGCCGTCGCCTGCATTGAGACGGCGTAGGCCCATCTCCTTCTCGATGCGTCGGGCTTCGGCCTGCGCCTTGTTGAAGTCGTAGTTGAGGCGGGGATTGCGCAAGTCTCCGCGGACCAGGGTGGCGACGATGTGGATGTGGTCTTCTGCGTGGCGGACGGCGACCCACCGGCAGCCGTCGGGATCACCGTCCGGCGCGATGGCGGTGGCGTGGACGATGCGCTGGGCGACGGTGTTCCACTCTGCGTCGGAGAGCCGTCGGTCGCCGGGGGCGGTCCGGACCGAGCAGTGCCACACGTGCTGGGCGGGCGCGCGGTCACCGGCCTGCTTGACCCGGAGGTCGAGGGCGGCGGTGAGGCGGGCGAGAGCGACTTGCGGGTCGGTGTCGCGGCCGGGGTCGGGGGCGAAGCCATCCCACGAGCCGACGAGGTGCGCGTCGGTGTGCTCCTCTCGCTTACCGGGGCCGTAGAGGTAGACGAGGAGCCCGTGGGTGCGGGAGCCGCGTCCGATGTCGGGAACCATCACAGCCTCCTGGTCACCAGGCCGTTCGCCGCGTCGTCGAGGCGGCCGAGCAAATGGGTCAGAACGTTCAGTGCGTGGTCGAGTTCGCCGGGGCGGGGCTGGCCACCGGAATTGTGTATGTGGGCGATCTGGTTGATGTTGTTGCCGATCCGGGCCAGCGCGGTACGCAGCGCGGCGAGTTCGTCGATGGCCGTGTCGAGTCGTTCGTTGGAGTGCAGGGTGGTCGAACCGCGAGCGGCGGCGAGGCCGGCGGCAGCGAGGAAGCGGGCGACGGTGATGCCGCGCTGCGCGGCGGCGGCGACGATCTCGGTCTTCTCGTCGTCGGAGAGTCGGGTGGTCGTCTTGCGTGCGCGCTCGCTCGGGTTGCGGCTGCGGCGGCGCGGTTTGCGGTCGGGGAAGGCGGGCGTGCTCGGGCTCGGCTGCTCGCGGTGATCGGCGCGGTCGGCTTCTCCCTCGGTGACCGGCGCCCCCTGGTGCCGGTTGCCCGGCTGGTTCCCGAGCGCCCTCGCTCGGGAACCAGCCGGGCTTCCCCCGCCCTCCTGGGCGGGGGCAAGTGCGTGCGACGGGCCGTAGGACCGTCGTACGCGATAGCTTGCTCGGCCGCGTGTGGGGTCACCGCCGTCGCCATCGTCCACGAGTGGTCGTGCCGAGTCGCTGGGCGTCATCGACGCGTTCCGGGAGTGGAGTTGCGTAGGTCGTGCAGCACTTCGGCGACGAAGTCGAGTACGAGGATGGGCTCGTGGAGCGTGTGGGGCGTGCTCGTGGAGGTGCGGGTCACGGTCCAGGCTCCGTCCAGGGCTCGTTCCGCGCGGTGGAGGTGTCCGTACTTCGTGAGGACCGAGATCCATGCATCGGCTTCTGCGTGGGTGGCTGGGGTTGTCCGCATGAGAGCTGCTCCAGTGCGTACGAAGTGGGTTACGGAGGGCGGGTGCCTCGGTGGTAGGTCGGTCCGGACACCCGCCGTCGGAGGGTGCTCGGTCAGCCGACCCGAGCGTTGTCCGGCTGACCGGCTTCCTTGCGGAGCAGGCGCATCAGCTCGGTCAACCGGGCGTTGCCCAAGCCGAGGTCATGACTGCGGATGGCATCCGCGACCACCTTCCGGGTCAGGCGTCCGGCCTCGGTGACCGCGGGGCGGGCGATGGCGAGGAGGTCCTCGTCGGTGACCTGGGTGGCCTTCCGGTCACTGGTGTCCTGCCTCTGTGTCCGGAAGGCCTCCGGAGTGGCCGACCGTGAACTGGCCACGTGCAGTCGGGTGACCTGGCGCGGTCTCGGGGGCAGCTCTCCGCCCTCGGCATCTGGGCGGTCAGCAGGCTCCGGGTCCTCGACCTCCGGCTGGCCGGACAGCACATCGGCCGTCGACAACTCCCCAGTGTCTGGAGACTTGCCGGCCTCCGGACGGTCACCCTGATGGGCGCCAGGAGTGTCCGGAGCCTCGGCCGCTCCGATCTCGGTCACCCGACGGGCGATGAGGATGTAGAGGTGGACGGCACCGGCCAGCGCGAGCGGGGCGAGCGTCGACAGGACTCCGACGGTAATGTCGCCGAGCCGCAGTCCCGGCCCTTCGGGCTGCTGCTGATTGAGGCGTACGGCGTGCAGGGCGTTGGCCCAGATACTCGCGACCGTGGCGATGCCGAAGAGGAACCACACGTAGCAGCGGGCGGCGAGCGGCGCCGTGCGGAGGACCAGCAGGCCCCGTACTCCGTAAGCGATGAACCCGTCGATGACGAGCGGGAAGACGAAAGTCAGGAATCCGCGGATGTGGATGGCGGTGGCCATCTGCTGCAGGGCGTCGTACGAGAGGGCGCAGCCCGCGGCTCCGAGGGCAACGATCGCGGCGCGGTCCCAGCTGGTGATGCGAGCGGGTGTGGTGGAGGGGGCGCTCACGCTGCCGCTCCGAGGTCATCCTGGTCGACCGTGCTGGCGCCATGTCGGGTGGTGGCCACCGTACGGTTGCGGAGTTCTCGGCGCGTGCGGCGGTACAGCTTGTCGGCGTGCTCCTCGGTGATCTTGAGGAGCCAGGCGAGTCGCTCGGACGGGACATCGGCCTGGTAGGCGGCGCGTACGACGGCGCGGCGTTCGCTGTGGGTGAGGTGGACGTCGCGTCCGGCGAGGGTTGCGTTGACGCGCTCGTAGTCGTGTCGGTGCTCCAACTTGCTGTGCAGGCGCTCCCGTTCTTCCTCCGTCATGCCGCCACGGATGCCTTCGCGGTCGTTGTTCTCGAGCGCGGCGTCGAGGCAGGTTCGGCGTACGGGGCACTGGGCGCAGAGTGACTTGGCCTGGTGGATGCGGTCCATCTCGTCGGGCTCGGGGAAGAAGAGGTCGAGGTCGACGTCGTGGTGGTCCGTCGGGCGGCAGGCGGCGTGCTCGTGCCAGGACTGGTCGCCGAGGAGGCGGTGCGGGCGGGGCTCGATGCTGTGGTGCATGGGGGCGGTCTCCGATCGGGCTCCGGGGTGGCTGGAGGCAGGGCGGGCCCCAGAGTTTGTGCGGGAAGGGCGCGAACTGGCGGTGTTCGCAGAGGAGTCAGCGGGTGGCTGCGGCGTGGAGGCGCTCGGCGGCCAGAGCCCGTCTGCGGTCGGGACCGTCGAGGATGACTTTGTCGGTCATCTCGGTGAGCCTGGAGGCGACGCGATCGCCGATGTGGGCGCGGAGGTCCGCCATACCGAGGTTGGTGGTGAGGAGGGTGGGGAGCATCTCGTTGTAGCGGCGGTTGATCAACCGCATCGTGATCTCCTCGGTCCACTCGCTGTTCTTCGCCGCGCCGAGGTCGTCGACGAACAGGAGTGGGCAGCGGGCCAGTTCCATGAACTCCCGCTCGCCGTCGTGCCCGGGGCGCGGCCGGAGCTCGGCGTAGAGGTCGGCGGCCGTGATGGCCTTCCAGCGCAGTCGCACGCCTTCGGCGAGCAGCGAGCGGATCGCGCCGTACGCCTGGTGGGTCTTGCCGGTGCCGGTGGTTCCGGCGATGAGCAGCGAGCGCCCCTGCGCGATGCCGGGGACTCCGCCGGGGCCGGGGCGGCCGGCCTGGGCGACGGCCCGCACCCACGCGGTGACCGCCGGGTGGTCGGCGAGGGCGTCACGGTAGCGGGCCGGGATGCGGGAGTCGGCCGCCTGGAGGGCGGGGGCCGGTTCGTGGCGTTCGGAGGGTACGGCGACGGGGTCGATGCCCTTGGTGTGGAGGATGTTGGCCAGGCGCCGTGCGATGCCGCCAACGGGCAGGGCGTCGTAGTCACGCATCACAGCTCCTCGGCGTAGGCGGCGGCAGGGTTGGCGGGGTTGGCCCAGGGCCGATGGGCGGCGAGGTTAGGTGTTGATCCCGGCCGGGCCAAGCCTGCGGGTGCGGCGTTCATCGCTTCGTGGACCAGGCTCGGGAGGGTGCTGGGGTGCAGGCCCTTGGCCCGGTGCCGGGTAAGTCCGGCACGGATGTGGTCGGGCTCGACGCCCTCCGCGATGAGCTTGGCTGTCTCGCGGCCGAGGTGGCCCAGGAGGTCGCGTGGTGGCCGGTGCGCGCAGGCGGCGGCGTACTCCGCGATGAGTTGCCGGGCCGAGGCGGTCGGCTGCGCGGGGACGCTTGCGTCCCCCGTAGGGGAAGTAGTTCCAGGATCCAGGTTCCTAGGTCCTAGATCCGGAGCGTGAGAGCTCGTGGAGGGCTCCGTGAGGGGGCCGTGAGCGCTCACTGAGCCCTCAGAGATGGGGAGTTGACCTGCGAATTCCCAATCCACGGGCCGGTCGTCCGTCATGCTCCGGGAGACCTCCGCGCGTGTGCCGTGAGTGTTCACGGAGGGGGCAGTGAGAGGTGCGTGAGCCGCGGCGGTGGCGGTGGCGTCGGCACCGGAAGCGTCGTGCCGCGGGCAGTCCGGGGTACGTACTCCGCTGGGGCGGTTGATCCGCTGGTGCTTGGACCAGGTCACGACGTGCAGGTACGCCTTGCCATCTTCGCCGGTGTAGCGGCAGATCAGGTCCTCGGAGGCGAGCTGGATGAGGTCGTCCTCGACGCCCATGGGCCCGTGCTCCGGTCGCAGCGACCACAACACTCCGGCTATGACTGCGGCTTGGTCCCGGATGCGTCCGCGATCGTCGACCTGTGTGAGGAGGCCGAAGAAGGTCCGCTCGGCGCTCAGGGAGACCGCGGCCAGGGACTCCGAGGCAAAGGCCTCCGGCTTGATGGTGCGGATACGGGCCATGGTCAGCGTCCTCCGCTCGCGATGGCCTGAGGCGCGGGGGTGCGCAAGAGCAGGCCGGTGCGCAGCTCGAAGGTGTGGTCCTGGTCCCAGTCGGCCTCGGGGAACGCGCGGAGGGTCCAGCGAGCGGCGGTCCGAGCCTGGAGCCGACTCAGCGGAATGCGTCGGCCTGCAGCGTCGTGTGCGGTGCCGTGCGGGTTCGGCCACGCCCCGGCAGGGCCGCGCAGCGTGACGTAAAGGGTGCGGGCGCCGGGAATCATCTCGGCCAGGAGCCTGGCCAGGCGAAGCCGGCAGGAGCTGACGAGCGCCGGTATGCGGCCGGGCTCGTCTGTCGCGAGCGCCCTTCCTGGGCGGTGTTCGGGCATGCGAGAATTCCTCACTCGTAGGTGAAGTGGGTCGGCCGCTCTCGTCGAAAAGGTCAGCCGTACCGCTCCAGTTATGAATCCGTCGCCCTGCGGGCTGGCGGCTTCGGCGTCCGGAAGGTGCGAACTTCTGGGCGCCGGTTTCATTTCCCCCGTCTAGGGGTGCCGTCTCGGCTGCTCGCCTAACTCCTGTCGTTCTCCTTCGTGTTGGCCTGCCGCGGCGCGGTCGGCCGAGGGACCAGGACCATATGCATGGCGGCTGCGACGTTCCAGCCGATTGGCGGGCCCGATCCACACCGACGCCGACCTGACATCTCCGGCTCCCGTAGGGCCGTCGTGCCGAGCAGACGATCAGAGCCCGTCCAGCTCTATCCACACCGCGGCACTGCGCGTGCAGTGAGGCCCGGCATGGGCAGGAGGGCAGCGAAGGGTGTAGGTTGAACACCCGGATTCGCCAAACTGAACCTATCCCGGTTTAAGCATCGAATCAACACGTTGAAGTTTCCGCGATTTAGACAACCAGCTTCGGGAGAGCCTTCGGATGGCCCCTCGCCAGTTCGACCGTGACCGGGTACGCGCGCTGCGCCGCGCCCGGAACATCACCCAGAGCGAGCTGGGCGAAGCGGTCGGCGTCGGCGACACGACCGTGGCCAGCTGGGAGTTGGGGTCCTCGACACCCGACGGCGAGAAGCTGCCCGTTCTGGCGAAGTTCTTCGGCCTGTCGCTCGACGAGCTCTTCCCTCGCGCCGCCGGCAACCTGCCTGACCTCGCGGACCTACGTTGCGACGCCGGCTACAGCCAGTACCAGACCAGAGAACTGATCGGCACGAAGAGCTCGGGCCCGGTCGCCAACGCCGAGCGGGGCAAGCGCCGACTGAGCGAGAAGTTCCAGGGGCCGCTGGCGAAGGCTTACGGCGTGACAGTGGACGAGCTGCTCGCGGCGCAGGAGAGATCGTTCGGCAACGAGGTCCCGGCCCCCGCCGGCACCATGACGATGCCGCGCACCGTGGCCGAGAAGATCACGTACCTGCTGGAGCACTCCTACCCCGGCACCCAGAAGCCACCGACTGACGCTGAGATCGCCGAAGCCGTGAACGAGCATGCAGGCGCGCCCGTCATCGCGGAGGCCGGGGTACGCGCACTGCGGACCGGGGACGACGCGGAGCTGCCCACCATCGTCGCCGAAGGCCTGGCTGAACTGTTCGGCGTCTCCCCGCTGTACTTCCAGACCGACGACACGGTCGCCCGCCAGGTCGTCGAAGGACTGCGGCTCCTGGCCGCCGTCCGCACCGGAGCGGTCGGACGAGTAACAACCCGCGGGCTCGGCCCCGAGGGCATGTCGGACGACCTCGTCGCCTTCCTGAACCAGATGGTCGAGGAAATGGCGGATCGAGAAACGCCCGGAGCCGAAGGCCCCGGGCGCTGATCAACTCTGCACTCTCGACTACCCGTTGGCCCCGAACTCGTAGTGCCGACCGGCCGCGACGACAGTCTCGACGGCCTTCAGAGCACCGAGGTCCGCGAGCGGGTCACCGTCGACCACGAACAGGTCCGCGCGGTACCCGGGGCTGAGCTGCCCGGTCTCCTCGCCAAGCCCCAGCGCGTGGGCAGCCTCCGTGGTCGCCATCGCGAGGATCCGCTCGTTCGCCAGGCCGAGGTGCTCGTAGAACGTGAGACTGCCGGGCAGGCCATCGAACCCGGCGCGCTGCACGCCCGCGTCCGTGCCCGCGATCAGGCGAGCGCCCGCCTCAGCCATCGTCCGTACGGCGTCGAACATGGCCTCGGCGCGCTCGGCGCCGAAGAACTTCGGCAGCATCGGCCAGTGCGGGCTGACCGTCGGGCAGACGAAGATGCCCTTCTCGATGATCTGGCCGAGGACGTCTTCGCGTACGTCGAAGCCGTCCTCGGTCATCCAGGTGCAGTGCTCGATCGTGTCGACGCCCGCCTCGACCGCGGCGGTGATGCCGTCGACCCCGTGCGCGTGCGCGGCGACCGGCAGCCCTGCCCGATGCGCCTCCTCGACGAGCGCGGCCAACTCCTCGTCGGAGAACTGGGATTCCCAGCTCTTCGCCCCGCCCTTGGTCAGCCCACCCCCGGTCTCCATCACCTTGATGACCTCCGCGCCGGCCTCGGCGTTGCGCCGCACCAACCGACGCACCTCCTCCACCCCGCTGACCTCACCGCCGAGGAACCAGCAGTGCCCGCCGGGAGGCGTCACGGGAGTCCCCGCCGACACGATGCGGGGGCCGACGGCCTGGCCCTCGGCTACAGCCCGGGCCAGTCGCAGAGCAAGCCCATGGCGATCCCCCAAGTCACGGGCGGTCGTGACACCGATACCGAGCAGCTGCTCCGCGCGCGCCTTCATATCGGCGAACAACGCCTCGTCGTCCTGCCCTTGGAGTGTGGCAACCGGGTCCGCTCCCCCGTCGAAGCAAAGGTGCACATGGGCGTCGATCAGGCCGGGCATCACGGTGCCCGCCGGGTAAGCGAGGCGCGGCTCGTCAGGGCGAACGTGACGCTGAACCTCTTCACGCGGCCCGACCGCGGCGATTGCGCCTTCTCGTACGAGGACCGCTCCATCGACGATGACGTGCAGGTCGGCTCCGGCCAGGACGTTGGCGGCGGTGATCAGCATGGGCAGCAGCTCCCTTTCGCTTACGGAGTGGGTCAGTTGGCGACGCGCAGGGCGTCGGACAGAACTAGCAGTTCTCCTACTTCGGCCTCTCGGCTGCGTTGTCGAGGGATGGTGGCCAGCGGTTGCTCAGGTGCAGCCCGGCCCGAGCCGTCGAGGTGGGCGCGCACGGCTTCACGCAGCCGTTCAGCGGCACGACGCGCGGAGTCGTCACGCAGCGGCTCAGGACCCTCGCCTCTTGGCACCAAGTAGGGGCTGACCTCGACAAGTCCGTCTCTGCATTCGACGACACGGCGGTGGTGTCGGCGATGGACACCACGAGCACGCCCCCGCTCCCACGCAGATGCCGAATCGGGGCTCAGCACCGCATGAGGCGCCGCCTCCGCCATCAGCTTCCACAACGGTTCGAGACGCGCGTATTCACGACGGTGACGGAACCACAGACGGCACAGAGAGATCCGCGTACGCACGCCTGGGTACGTGATACCGAAGACGAAGAGCACACTCGACACCACCAGGACCGCCGCGACCGCGGCCATCACCGGAGCGGGAACCGTGTCGCCGGTCCACCTGACCCCGACGATCACGGCCCGGACCGCGCACGCCACAGCCATCCCGAACATTCCTGCGCCGGCCGTCCAGAGCCCGGTGGAGTGCGGCGTGCCGGACAAGCGGGCGTAGCGGCGCGTCCAATACGCCGCGGCGGCGAGCGCGTACATCAGGTACAGGCCGGTCACCAGGTAGAAGATCGCGGCCTGCGGGACTGTCATGTCCGTGCTGGAGAAGCTCCCGACGAGCGCATGGTGCGGGACCGTGGCGACGGTGCAGGTGACGGTCGCGGCCACCGAGGCAGCGACGAGGGCCTCGATACGGGCTCGGCGTCGGGCGCCGCGCTCGTCGGCGGACGCGTACAGGTAGAAGCACATCAGGAAGTACACGGTGGCAATCAGCAGGAGGTTCTGCATGAGTTTGGCTGCACCGTGTCCGGCCACTGTCTCGAATCCAGTCGCACCGCCCGGCATCGCGAGCGGGTAGGACAGCGCCGCAGAGGTCAGGCAGAGCACGACCGAGCGCAGGCATCGATCGTGTGGGGCCTTGGACAGTTGGTAGAGCTTCCAGACGATGGCCGCGACGAGCCCACTGAGGAAGACGGTGGCCATCTACAGCCACCCCTGGTGATCGCCGAGTGCGGCCTGAACGCGCCGCACCGCGGGGTCGTCGCTCTGCCGAGAGGGCGCGATGTGGTCGAGGATCGATGCCCACTCCCCCACGATCGTCGCGACGAGCTCGGCCTCTTGCTCCTCCTCGGTGTCGTACGAACACCGAAGCAGCGCCCGCCGGATCGCGTCCGACTTGAGCCCGGGGAGCAGGGACTCCCACACGGCCGTGCCAGGGGGCCCTGGGTGATCGGCCAGGATGTGCCCGAGCTCGTGCAGGATGATGTGGTCCTGGTGGTGCGGGGTCGTCTCCTTCTGGAAGACGATCACGTCGGCGTTCGGCGTTTCCAGCCACGCCCCGAGCGGCCCTCCGCTCTGCAGCGGGAAGGCGCGCAGTTCGATCCGTCGGCCCCGCCGACGGGCAAGCGCGGTGCACAGGTCGGGCACGCTCAATGGCGGCTGAACATCGAGGGACCTCAGCAGCCGTCGGATCCGGCGCTCCAGGTCCCGACCCCGGGCACGCCCTTCACCCTGCTGTTGCCGCATGCCAGGGAGCACGCGCATCGCGTGATTCTCGGATTGCTGCCCGTCAGACGACCTCTGCAGCGAATCGGGTCTGGCTGTACGCCACCACAAGGACATGGCCGGTTAGCTCCCTTACTCACGCTTCTTTGCCTGAGTAATCCTGCACAGCCACTTCCGCCACCAGCAGTGGCGCTTGCCCCAGTACCGAGAACTGAATTAGGCAGCTCGTACTCGGAATGTCGCGCTCCGCATATGCCACAGGCGTAGATAATTGGACAACTGCCCCATTCCAGCGGGCCAAAAGGCGGGCGCAACGCGGAAGGTTGGTGACGCAGCCCATATGTCAAAGCATGCAGTTTCCTCGGAGCTGGGTCCGCTTCTTCGCCACTGGCGCGAACGACTCGATCATCGTCGCATCGCCGGGATCGACTCCACCCGCAGAAGGTTGAAAGACGGATTAACGCAGGACGAAGTCGCCACTCTCACGGGCGTGGCAAGTTCCTGGTATCGGCAGTTGGAAGGCGGCAGCCCGCGGCCGGTTTCCGAACAGTTCGTACAGCGCTTGGCCATGACCTTGAGGCTTGAAGAGGCCGAACGAGTCATGCTCTTCCAGATGGCGCTGGGCCGTACCCCTCCCCCAGTCGCCGCGGGGCTGAAACTCCGGGTGGACGACCACCTGCAGGTCATCCTGGACGCTCTCGCCCCGCACCCTGCCTATGTATCAGACTTGCGTTGGGACATCGTCGCCTACAACGAGCCCCAAGAGGACTGGTTTCCCTGGCTGCCGTACGAGCGCAACCTGATGCGGTTCGCCTTCCTCTACCCGGAGGCCCGGGAGCAGCTCGTCAACTGGCGGGAGGATTGGGCCCTCCCATTCCTTGGTCAGATCCGGTACGTCATCGCCACACACCCGGACGCGACTGAGTTGACTGACTTGCGGGACGAAATCCTAGCGGGAAACGAAGAGGCACGGGAGTTGTGGGCGACACTGCAGACAAGGGCACACCCGGACGGCGACATCCGTCGATTTCGACTGCCCGTACACAACGGCGAAGAGGTGGAAGTCCGGATCGTGGCCTTCGCGCCCCTCAGTGATCAGAACCTGCGGACCGTGGTTCTAGTACGCACGTAGCGCACACCCTCCTTCACGACTTCTCGGCCCAGTAATCGGCGAGCATCTCGCCCGGCCACGCCGGTTCGTGCACCTGTCCACGCGGGCCCAACTCCCGGAAGAAGGGCGAGACATCGTAGATCTTGGTGCCCACGACCGCGTCCAAGTCGGTCACGCGCAAACGGAGACCCTCGACGCTCAGCAAACGCGGGAAACTCTGGGCGAGTTGGTTGGGCCTGCGGTGGTTGCGATGGGCGAAAGTGCCGGTCGCCGGCCATTGCGGATTTCCTCGCGGGCTGCGCGCGTGGTACTCCACGTCTTCGGGAGAGGCCTTGTCGAAGTGCCATACGACGACGAGGTGGGAGAACTCTTCCAGCCCTTGCACAGAGTCGAGCGGGAACTCTGCCTCGTCGAGCTGGATGACCGACTCGACGCCGCCCCAGTAGTCGTCCGAGACCTGGCTCCGTCCCTCGACAACGACACCGATCGGATTGATCTCCAATGCCATACTTCGACCCTTCAGTGCGGACTCAATGACGGTCGGGGTCAATCTACTTGGGCCAGGTACGCGCCTGCCCGCGAGCTGAGGGCTCGGACCGCGGGAATCCCGCGGTTGCGGTACGGCGAGAGCAGGCCACGCATGTCCACCACCGTCTGCCTGGCCCGCCCGGAGTAGATGCCGCCCTCCATCGCATCCAGGACGCTCGTCCACGTCGCGCAGGCTTCCTCGACGCTCCCCTGCGCGATCTGGGTCGCGCCCATGTAGCCGAGGGTCACGGCGTGGGTGCGGCGGAACTCGGCGCCGCGCGTGCGTACGGAGTGACGGAACTTCTCGACCGCTCGTCCATGGTCACCCAGGTCGCGCAGTGTGCACGCCGTCTCGTGGGCGAGCGAGGCCTCTCCGAAGAAGAACGTCCGGTCCGGTTCGCGTATCCCTTCATGCGCGTTGGCGAGGTCGTCCTCTGCTCTCAGCAGTGCCTGTGCCGCTTCCGACCTTCGGCCGTTCGCCGCGAGGGTGCGTGCGTGAACCACGCCGAGCAGCGCTTTCTCCCTCGGCGTCGCGTCCGCGTAACGCTCGCCGTTCACTGACTGCTGGGCCAGCTGCAGCGCCTCCGCGTCGAAGCCCATGTCGAGGGCCTGGTGAGCCATCGCTCGCAGGATGTGCCCGCTCAACGGTGCGTCGCCGGCCCGAGCTGCCAGCTTCACCGCGAGGTTGAATCGGTGCAGTGCGACCGCGTGCTCGCTGTTGTCGAAGGCCATCCACCCTGATACGTAGGCCATTTCGGCGGATGCGGAGAACATCGCTCGTCTCGTCGCGTCGTCGGAGAACCGGCCGTTCAGGAAGCCGCGTACGTCCTGCCGAAGGTATTCGTCGACCGCCTGTCGGCCGTGGCCTCCGCCCCGCCGCTGGTCCATGCGGGAGAACGCGAGCGTGAGCTCCTGGACCGTCTCGACGTCGCCCCCGCCCACGCGTGTGCCTGCGGACGATGTCTTGTCTGGTGACTCCCCCATGGCTCGCCACCAGGTTTCGTCAGGAAGTATCAGGGCCGCTGCCGAGTACACCCCGCCGGTCAGGATGCGCCGCCGATCCCCGTCCACGCCTCTCCCCAAGTTGCTCAGCGCGATCAGCGGATCGACGCGCCAGTCCAGCGCTGTCTGCGCCGGCGAGGTGGGAACTGTGAACCCGGCTTCTTGTGGCGCGATTTCACGCTTCAGGCGACGGGACAGTGCCTGGCACAAGATTAGGGGCGCGACTCCGCTCGGCTGCGTGCCCCCTACCCACATGCTCACGTGCGACCGCCCGATCTTCGAGTTCTCGCGCACCTCGCCGCCGAGCGTCTCCGCAGCAACACGGTTGTACGCACTCGCGGCCATGGCCCGTGACCAGCGAGCTTCGTCGAGCAGCACGGCCAGCTGCTCATTCCTCTCACGTGCCATCGTGCGCCCCCGACACAGAAAACGATCTTTGACCACCTTGACCGACTTGCCACGTTGGCATGCCCGGCGTCGAGCTTGGATCTCACAACGTAGTCCCGAACTTCTGCTGCTTGAGAGGGAACTGGCGGATTGTCACCCCCAGGGCTCTGTGCCTTTAGTGATCTTTGACCACCTTGACCACCCGCGAGGCCTTGACCCCATACCCATCACGGCACTTCGGCGGTTCGCTCTTGTACGTCACCCCACACGACGAGCAGGAGCAGTTCGCATGCAACCCCACATTGATCCACCAGTCGCAAAGAAGGCCGCGGGGCTCCAAAGGCGGCTCCCTGGTGAATCTCGGAGCGTCAACAAGGTGGGCAGAGGCGGGACTCAGGACCCCTTCGGCCGGCATGAGCCGACCTTCGAGTTGGCTATCGATGCCGTCCCGAGCGAGGTCAGTAAGGTGCGACACCAGAGCAAGACATGGCTGAAGAGGTCGTGCCACATGCCGTGTGAGCGGGTCGAGTCGGTCGCGTTAATCGTCTCCGAGCTGCTGACCAACGCGGTCTTGCATGGTGCGGGCGGTCGCCGAGTGTTCTTTCGAACCAGCGTGCCGGAGCCGGGGATCCTCCGCCTCGAAATCGACAGCTCGACTCCCACCACCCCACCTGCACCGCAAACGGCAGACGATCTCGACGAGTCAGGGCGCGGCCTGTTCCTCGTGGACGTCTTGGTCGGGGAACTCGGCGGCCAGTGGGGCTTCAGCCCGGACGGCGCCGTCGCGTGGTGCCACATCGCCATGCACAACGAGGTTCTCAGTGGGTCGGCTTGAGGAACGCGGACGCTCCGCCGAGTCAGCGAGGGGCGTATGGCGGGTGAACGGCCGGCGGAGGCTTCGACTCCCTCGCCTTCGATGGGTCGTTCGTCATCCGGTCCGGTACCTGGCCACGCTCGGGTTCGGGCCGCTCCAGATCTTGCTTCTCCCACTGGTGGTCGGAGCGGTGGTCGGGCTCGTTGCGCTGCGCGATGCCCTGGTCGAGTGAGTGTGCGGTGCGTGGTGCTGCGCGCATCGAAGGCCCCGGGCACGCCAACTCGTGCGGCAGCCCTCGACGTCCAGCGGTGCTTGCGTAGCGGGTTGCAGACAGCCGTACGGCAACCCGGCACGGAGATCCCGCGGGACTCCCTGTGCTCCCTCACGCGGGGGCACCACGCCCAACAAGGAGATTCACATGGCCAGTTCAGTGATCGCAGCCCCGTCCGGTCCACCCGTCGAGACCGCCCCCTTGGCCGACAGCGATTGGGAGGTGGAGTTCACGTTCACGCTGTCTCCCGTTCCGATGCCCACTGGGTGCGCGACGGGTGACGGCTGCGCGTCCACCTGTGCTTCGTCCTGCGCGTCGAGCTGACCACCTTGGCGTCGGTGGGGCCCGAGTCGGGCTCCACCGACGCCCCACATCGAGGGAGCAGACCGTATGAGGATCAACCCAACGTTCCAGAGGCACGGGAACACACTCCTCCTGCGCGCGGCGGCCATGCCTGTGAGCGCCAGACCCGAGCGCTGGCCGGCGGTCGACGATCCCGACTCCTGTCGCGATTGGCTCCAGGATGTGTGGCGCGACGACACCTTCGTCCAAGCATTACGAGTCGCCTCCCCAGGCCTGGCCGACTCCGTCGAGCAGATCCTCGTCGGCAACGGCGCCCCGGCCAAGCGAGTCCGAAAGGCCACGTGTTCCGTTGCCCACTACCTTCTTCGCGCCACCGGTCGGGCGACTCCATTCGGCCTGTTCGCGGGTGTGGCTATGGCTGAACTCGGGCCTGCACACGCCGAGTTCGCGACTCACCACCATCGTGCCGTCGCGCGCATCGACACCCTGTGGCTCGACCAGGTACGTCAAGACCTTCTGCGTCGGCCTGACGTCCTTCCCCTGCTCAACCTCCGCATCCACGACTTCGCAGTCCAGCGCGGAGGAACCGTAGAAACCTCCGTGCCCGACGGGCGTCTGGGGACGGCCCGCGTCACAGCGCCTCTGGCCGTCCTGCTGGATGCAGCGACCGGGGTCTCAGGCCAGGTTCTGATCGAGCGGCTCGTGGATGCCGGGGGTACTCGTGAACAAGCACCGAGCCTGATCGGCTCGGCCCTCGACCAGGGCCTGCTCACCAGCGACCTGTCATCCCCCATGACGACGACCGATCCCACCGGCCACATCCTGCGCGCCCTTCGACCGCACACCGAAGCCCTCGACGAGACGACCCTCGATCTGTTGGCAGCTCTCGCCGACGTGCAGCAACTGATCGAAGCTCACAACGGCGCAACGGCACCTGCATCCGCCCGTGAGCTACGAGCCAGCGCCGAGCAGCGGATGCGGTCCATCGCCGATGCGGGCCGCTCGCGCGTCAGCCTCGATCTGCGCCTGGACGCTACCGTGCGCGTGCCCGAGCAGGTTCTGGAGGAGGCTCGATATGCCGCACACGCGTTGCTGCGGCTCACCCGCACCCAGGGGGAGAAGCCAGCTTGGGCCGCGTATCACAGCGTCTTCTGGGAGCGGTACGGATCCGGGTGCCTGGTGCCCGTCCGAGACGCAGCCGACCTCGCCTCCGGTGTGGGCCTGCCCTCCGACTACCCGCAGTCGCTGTGGACCGAAGCGCCGTCGACCGTTCTCCCGCGCGACGAGTGGCTCCTGGCCCTGGCCTGGCAGGCAGTTGCGGCCGGAGATCGCGAGATTCTCCTGACGGACGACCTCCTCGACGAACTCGGTGACACCGCAGAACCCGACGTACCAGTCGCACCCCACGTTGAGCTGGCCGTACAAGTTCGGGCTGACAGCCAACAAGCCGTGGACCACGGCGATTTCACGCTGACCGTGCGACCTGCGTGGACCGTCGGGAACCTCACCGGCCGCTTCGCGTCCCTGCTCCGGGACGACGGACTGTCAGACCTGTACAGCACACTGCCCACCATGGTCGACGGCGCCGTGCCCGCGCAGCTCTCCTTCACCCCGGTCCATCCGCATGCCGAGAACGTGGCCCGGATTCCCACCCTGCTGCCGTACGTGATCTCTGTAGGTGAGCACCGGCCGCCAGGAGCTGAGCAGATCGGCTTGGACGACCTTGCTGTGTTCTCGACCGGCAGGCGCCTGCACTTGGTCAGTCTCTCCCGGCGCCGGATCGTCGAGCCTGTCGTGCTGCATCCGCTCGCGCTGGAGAAGCAGGCCCCGCCGCTCGCCCGGTTCCTCGCGATGCTCGGGCGCGGTTTCGCCACCCACTGGACCGAGTTCGACTGGGGGCCTTTCGCTTCGGAGGCCCCGTACTTGCCCAGGGTCAGGTACCGCCGCGCGATTCTGACTCCGGCGCGCTGGCGCTTGTCCGCGGCCGAGCTCCCCTCGGGCGCCTTCGACGCTGCCTGGCAGAAGGCTCTGACCGAGTGGGCTGTCCGATGGAAGTGCCCTGACGTGGTCGAACTCCGGGACGACGACCGCACATTGCGTCTCGACCTGAGCGAGTCCCTGCACGCCCGGCTACTGTTCCGGCACCTTCAGCACAACGAGCACGCGACGCTCACCGAAACAGCCACGGACAACGAGCTGGCGTGGATCGGCCACGCACACGAGGTCATCCTGCCGCTCGTCTCGACACGCAAGCCGTCACCGCACCCCGATCTGGCGCACGCTCCGATCGTCACCAACCGATCGCTCGCACATCCGGGTGACGACAAGCAGCGCTGGTTCCAGGCGAAGCTGTTCACCCATCCTGCGGCCATGGAGGATGTCCTCACACGGCACCTCTCCTCGCTCATGCAGGAACTCGGCGACCCCGCGCACTGGTTCGTGCGCTATCGGTCCCTCCACGAGGAGGACCACCTGCGTCTCCGTATCGCCGCTTCGGGCCCCGAGGGGCATGCCACGATCACGCGCGCGCTCGCCGCGTGGGCCACTCGGCTCACGGAAACGCACCTCGCGTCCCGGCTTGTCTTCGACGCCTACCGTCCCGAGTGGGGCCGCTACGGCACGGGCGCAGCGATGGATGCCGCCGAGGATGTCTTCGTGGCTGACAGCCTCGCCGTGCGCGTCGCCCTCACCGGTCTGCCTGCCCTCGACCGTCGCGTCCTGTGCGCACTCGGCGTGATCGACATCGCGCAAGGGCTTCTCGGCCTGCGGGAGGGGCTGGAGTGGCTCGCCTCGGCTCCGACTGCGGGCGGGGGCCAGCTCGACGTCACACGTCATGCCCTGCAGTACGCGGTCTCTGAGCCCTTGATCCGCACCTCGCCGAGGTTGGCTGCAGCTCAGGCCGAGCGCCGGGCAGCTCTGTGCTCGTACCGCGGACTCCTGAACGAGCCCCAACTCGAGGCAGTTCTCGACTCGTTGCTGCACATGCACCACAACCGGATCCTCGGCCCCGACCGGGACTCCGAAGCAATCAGCCGCCACGCCGCCCGCCAGGCAAGCCGCTCCCTGCTCAAGCGAGAGGCAGGGCAGTGAGAACCTCCGTGCACGACATGGGTGCCGGGATCGCCGGAACCGCCCTGTACGAGATGCTCCTCGCCCGCCGCAGCGGTGTCTGGGAGCCCGCCCATGCTTCCGCCAAGGCCCTTGCCTCGCGTCCGGTCACCGCGAATCCGAGCTCGGCCGGCCTCTACTACGGCGCCCCGGCCGTGGCGTACGTCCTCCAAGCCTCCGGCAACCCGGCCTACGCTCCCACGCTGGACGCCATGGACCACCAGGTAGCGACCCTCGTGGATCGACGCCTGAGTGCCGCGTACGCCCGTATGGCCAGCGGACGCCCGGCACGGCTACGGGAGTTCGACCTGATCAGCGGCCTGACAGGCATCGGCGCTTACCTCCTGCGCCGCAACAGCACCTCCCTGCTCCAGCAAGTCCTGAGCTATCTCGTCCGGCTGATCACCGAGCCCGTCACCGTCGACGGATACGCCGTACCGGGCTGGTGGGCTTCGGACAGCCCACGCGGACGCTACGACGAGGCCTGGCCCCTCGGCCATGCGAACTTCGGCCTTGCCCACGGCATCGCCGGCCCCCTCGCCCTGCTGGGGCTCAGCCACCGCGCGGGTGTCACCGTCGCCGGTGCGGATGAGGCTCTGGACGAGGGGTGCCATGTGCTGACGCGGTGGGCTCGGCCGCTCCGAGGCGGCGGTACTGGTTGGCCCGAAACCCTCGGCCTCGTCCCCTACCTCCGCGGCCCGCTGATCGAAGTCCGTCCCGGCAGGCCGTCCTGGTGCTATGGCACACCGGGCATAGCCCGATCCCTCCAACTCGTGGCTCAGGCAGGCAACAACAAGACCGCGCAGCACTTCGCCGAGCAGACCTTCCTGTCGTGCCTCACCGACAGCCGACAGCTCTCACGGATCCGCGACACCACCGTCTGCCACGGCTGGGCAGGCCTGCTCCTGTCGGCCGACCGCGTCGCGGCCGATGCCTGCCTCGACGGGTTCGACCGGGAGCTCGTCCGTCTCCACAGTCAGCTCTCCGACTGCATCGTGCGGCACGAGATACCCGAGGGCCCCGGACTCCTGACCGGCGCCGACGGCGTCCTCCTCACCCTGCACACGCTCAGCCCCTCACGCCCCCTCGACCCGACATGGCAGACCTGCCTCCTCCTGTCCTGAACTGACGAAAGAGAACACCATGACCGCCACCCCGACTGCGGCCGAACTCCGCAACCGCCTCGTCAACGAGATCACCACCCATCGCCCTCTCCCCAAGAACGTCGAAGACGCCCTGCGGACCGTCCACCGCGAAGCGCACCTTCCCGGCATCGACCTGCCCACCGCCTACAGCGACCAGGCCATCAGCATCAAGGACAACCCCAGCGGCCCCCTCCCTCTCTCCTGCGCCTCCGTCCCCTCCGTCGTCGCCACGATGCTCGACCAACTCGACGTGCAGCCCGGCGACAACGTCCTGGAGATCGGCGCAGGCACCGGCTACAACGCCGCCCTCCTCGCCGAACTCACCGGCCCTCACGGCCAGATCACCACCATCGACATCGACACCGACGTCGCCCTCCACGCCCGCACCACCCTCAACCAAGCCGGATACGAACACGTCCACGTCATCCACCGCGACGGACTGCTCGGAGCCCCCGAACACGCCCCCTACACACGCGTGATCGCCACCGTCGGCGTCTGGGACATCCCCCACACCTGGTGGCACCAACTCGCCGACAGCGGACGCCTCGTACTCCCCCTGCGCTGGCGCGGCCAAGCCCGCTCCGTCGCCCTCACACGCCACGGTGACAGGCTCGTCTCAGACAGCATGGAGCTCTGCGGCTTCGTCCCGATCATCGGCCAGGACGGCGAACAGACCACTGCACTCGGAACGGGCGACACCGTCCGCATTCACCACGACCAGGACCAACCCGTCGACCCCACCGCACTCGCCCGAAACCTCTTCGCTACGCCGTGCACCGAGTCCTGGTCGGACGTACGGATCGGTGGCGAGGAGTCGTTCGACGGAATCTGGCTCCGCGCCACCGCCACGGACGACCGCGTCTGCCGCATCGAAGTCACCCCGACCGCACTCGACCACGGCATCCGCCGCCCCGCAATCCCCGTACGCAGCCCTGCCCTGGTGGCCGGCGACTCTGTCGCGTACCTCATCAACCAACGCGAAGGCGCCAACCCCGAACGCCCGTTCCGCCTCGGCGCCGCCGCCTACGGCCCCACCGGCGTCGCCCTCGCACGGGACCTCATCACCCACATCGAAGCCTGGGACAGGGAGCGCACCGCGACTCCGGATCTGGTCATTTTCCCGTCGAGTCCCCAGAGCAGCTCAGGGTCGGAGCAGTCCATCAGGAAACCCGAGAGCCGGCTCGAGTTGACCTACTGATGTTCTCTCCACCGCTCTGCTGCATGAAGTCTTCGGCTACGGTGCACCGACCACCTCGCCGCTCCGAACCCAGTCGGTAAAGGGCCTGCGGACTGGCCGACTGGCCGACTGGCCGACTGGAAATTGCGAGCATGCCTTCGGCCGCAATTCAACCGCTCTCGGCGATGATCGGCGACTTCCTGCGCCGTAACCCCGCCGTGCGAGTAGACGTCCGTGCTGTGCCCCACGCCGATGCGGTGGTGGAACAGGTGCGTACCGGAGCGGTCCTTCAGCCCCTCCAACCCCTCGGCCTCGTAACGCCGCAGCCATACGTAGTAGCACTGGCGGCTGATGCCGTAGTAGCGGCAGGTGGCGGCAACACTGCCGCTCACCTCCTCCACATGGCGCAGCACCGCCAGCCGGTGCCTCGCACGCCGTGATAAATCGCGTTCGGTCATCATGCAGGTCTCCTAGATACGAGAGACCCAACTGTCAATAGCGTCCGTCAGTTTTAGAACCGAGGAGAACAAATGGCCATTGACACTCCTGGCCCCGCGGCAATGCAACTCCGGGGTCGGCGACCTCTACGGGCCCTGTTCGGGCTCCACCCCTGCACCGCCATGACCTACCTATGCGCCGCGCACCCGGGCGCTTCCGGCCCGACACCCGACACCATCGCCCCCTGAGACCCGTTTCGGCGCCTTGCCATGCCTTGACCGGCCGACGGGTGGTTGGCCGACACGGAGCAGCGCATGCTGTTCAGCCGTGTGCGTTCGTAGCCCCCGAGGACCTGCTCCATCGGCTGCCCACCTGTCCCTATCGCCGAGGGCAAGGTACCCGTTGGCGAGGCGTTCGGGCACATACCCGATGCTCGGCGCGCCAAGCACGGCGCCGGTGTGTGATTACAACCGTCAGCCAGCCTGGCCGAGTTCTCCTTGTGGCCCTCCCTCGTTGCGTGCCCCTCCGGCTCCTGGCTGTCGCGCAGCGTGAAACCTTCTGCCTAGTCGCCTTCAGGACTCGTGGTGTCGAACGTGGCGATGGCAATGGCGGCCGCATTCTCGACATGAAGCGAGCAGAGAGCCGATACCTCGTCGGCTGCTCGGCGGCGCACCGCGTCGACGATCGCTTCAAGCTCATTGGTCGTCTCTGTGATGCGGTTGGGGTGTGCGAGTGAGATGCGGCGGAGCATTGTGATGCGGTTGTTGAGCTGTGTCAGGAGGGCGGCGATTGTCGCGTTCCCGCAGCCTTCCAGCAGGATCTTGTAGAACTGATTCTTCGCCTGGAGCTGCGCGTGTGCGTCCTCCTGCACGCTGGGATCCCGCAGGCGCTCCACACACCTCGACAGCTGATCGATCTGATCCTCGGTGGCGGCGAGCGTGAACCCGCGACCGGCTTCACCTTCCAGGAGTGAACGAACGCGGTAGATCTCCACCGCGTCCTGCCGTGTGATCACGGCGACCGAGGGACCTCGGTGCAGGATGTGGGCGATCAGCCCTTCGGCCTGCAGCTGCTGTAGCGATTCGCGCAGCACTGTGCGACTGACGCCGAGTGCCTCGCAAAGGTCACGTTCGACGAGCTTCTGACCCGGCTCTAGCGTGCCCTCGAGGATCTGGTCGCGCAGACGGTTCACAACCAGATCCCTGAGGGACACCGCTTCCCGCGAGATGAGCGTCTTTGACGCAGCAGTCACGTGTCCCCTCCGTTTCACTCTGGGTTCTGAGTCTATGGGGGTTCCCCTGATCAATCCAGTTGATGTATGACTGTACGACAATCGTTCAATCAGTCATTTGTAGCCGAGCCCGCCGATCGGGCGCGCCTGGCACTGATCCCGAGAGATTGAAGCGACACATGAACCACACCTCGCCCGCAACGGGGCGATTGGCCTACATGAGCGAACCCGGGCACCTCGCCTATGCCGAGTATCCGCTGCCGGTTCCAGAAGTCGGAGCGCTCCTGGTCGAGGTCCTGCGCGCGAACGTGTGCGGATCGGAGCTGCACATCTGGAACGGCAGGCATCCGGTGAAAAGGCGCGGCGGCCTGGGCCACGAGATGGTCGCCCGCGTGCTCGCCCTGGGAGAGGGGCGTACGACGGACAACCGGGGCGAGCCCCTCTCGGTCGGGGACCGCGTTGTGTACACGTACTTCCAGACGTGCCAGAGGTGCGCCCAGTGTCTGGGCGGTCAGTACAACCTCTGCGACAACGCGTACGAGCACTTCGGCAAGCAGCCCGAGGAGGCCCCGCACTTCCACGCCGGCTTCGCCACGCACTACTACGTCCATCCCCTGCAGAACGTCTACAAGGTCCCCGAAGCGCTCTCCGACTCGGTTGCCGCGGGCGCCAACTGCGCTCTCAGCCAGGTGATCTATGGGATCGACCAGATCGATGTCCGATACGGCGAAACGGTGCTTGTGCAGGGCGCTGGCGGACTCGGGCTCGGCGCCGTCGCCGTGGCAAAGGAGCGCGGCGCGCGCGTGATCGTCGTCGACGAGGTTCCGGCGCGGCTCGACCAGGCGAAGGCGTTCGGAGCCGACCACGTCCTCGACATGAACGACCACGCGTCGACCGCGGCGCGTGTCGATGTCGTCCAGCAATTGACCGGCGGCCGGGGCGCGGACGTGGCGGTCGAGGTCGCCGGAGTACCGGCCGCCTTCGCGGAAGGCCTGGAACTGCTGCGTCGTGGCGGCCGCTACTTGGTGATGGGAAACCTCTCGCCCGGCGCCACCGTGCCGGTCGACCCGGGATACGTGACCCGCAAGGCACTCACTGTCCGTCACATCGACCGGTACGAGGCCCGCTATCTGTGGCAGGCGCTGACGTTCCTCGTCGAGCACGGCGACGACTACCCGTTCGAGGACCTGGGCGATGCCGAGTTCGCCTTCGACGACGTGCAGGAGGCACTCGACAAGTCGCTGCGCCGCGAAGTCACTCGTGCGGTGATTCGCATGAACGACAAGTAGCCCAACCACCACCGAGAACGGGAACTACCCTCCATGCCCGCATCCCTTGAGAACTGGATCGACGGCGCCGCCTGTCCGCCGAGCACGGCGGAGTACAGCACCGGAATCAACCCCTCGAACGGCAAGCCCACGATCGACATCGCGGCCAGCGGTGACGCCGACGTGCATCAGGCCGTGACCGCCGCGCGCCGCTCCGCCGACGCGTGGCGACACCACCCGTCGGCAGAGCGCGGGCGGATACTCCACAGGATCGCCGATTCCATACGCGAGAACGCGGACCATCTCGCCGACCTCGAGGTCGAGGACACCGGCAAGCCGCGCGCCACCGCGCTCGGCGAAGTGGAGAACTCCGCCGCCTACTTCGAGTTCTACGCGGGACTCGTGAACCTGCCTGTCGGCGACGTACTGGACGTCGAGCCGAACCAGCACATCTTCACCAAGCGCGAACCGTACGGCGTCATCGGGGTCATCACCCCCTGGAACGTGCCGCTCAACCAGGCTGCCCGCGCTGTCGCCCCTGCCCTGGCCACCGGTAACGTCGTGGTGCTCAAGCCGGCGGAGACCTCGGGACAGACGACGATCGCGCTCGCTGAGCTCGCGTCGCGGGCCGGTCTTCCCGACGGGGTCTTCAACGTCGTCCTCGGTGCCGGGTCCACCGTCGGCACCGCCATCGTCGCCCATCCGGACGTGCGCAAGGTTGCCTTCACCGGATCGGTGCGCACCGGCCAGGCCGTCGGCAGGATCGCAGCAGAGCGCATCATTCCGCTGACCCTTGAGCTCGGCGGCAAGTCGGCGAACATCGTCTTCGACGACGCCGACCTCGACCTCGCAGCGAAGGAAGCGGTCCGGGCGTTCGCCGCCAACGCGGGACAGGTCTGCTCGGCCGGGACGAGGCTGCTGGTGCAGCGTTCGATCCATGACTTCTTCGTCGCACGGGTCGCGGAGATCGCCGGGAACCTGCGCGAAGGCCAGGACGTGGGGCCGATGATCACCCGCCCCCAGTTCGATCAGGTACAGGAGTACTTCGATCTGGCACGGCAGGAGGGCGCCCACGCACTCCTGGGCGGCTCGGTGAGCGAGCGTCCGGAACTCTCTGGTGGCCTCTACGTACAGCCGACTATCTACGCCGGAGTCTCCCGCGACATGCGCATCGCACGCGAGGAGATCTTCGGCCCGGTCCTGGTCACCCTTCCGTTCGACGACGAGAAAGACGCCGTCTCGATGGCGAACGACTCCGACTTCGGACTCGTCGCCGGCGTGTTCACCAAGGACATCGGGCGGGCGCTGCGGATCTCCGACGCGATCGAAGCAGGACAGGTCTTCGTCAACTCCTGGTCCACGGGAGCCGTCCAGACCCCCTTCGGCGGCCACAAGAAGAGCGGCTACGGGCGGGAGAAGGGCATCGAGGCGATGCACCACTACACCCATCTCAAGTCCGTTGTCGTCGTCTACTGAACAGGGAAAACACATGACAGTCATTCAGTTCGTGGGCCTGGGCACGATGGGTGCCCCGATGGTCGGCCGCCTGGTGGATGCGGGCCACCGCGTCTACGTCTACGACGTCGACGCGGAAGCCTCCCGGCAGGTCGCCGATCAGTCGGGGGCCGTCCACACGGCGGACCCGCGCACCAGCAGCGACGCGGATGTTCTCATCCTGATGCTGCCCAACAGCGACATCGTCTCCACCGCCCTCGGAGACAGCGCCGATCCCGCCTCTCTCGTCCGCAGCCGTCGAGCGGGAACCATCGTCGTCGACATGGGGTCCTCCCGCCCCGATACGACAAAGCGGAACGCCGAGACGCTCGCCGCCCTGGGGCTGGAGCTGGTGGACGCACCCGTCTCGGGCGGTCCCGTGAAGGCGGCGGCCGGCGAACTCACCATCATGGTCGGCACGTCGGACGAGACCATGTACGACCGGGTTCTGCCCGTGCTGCAGTCCATGGGGAGCGCCGTTCAGCGCACGGGACCGGTCGGATCGGCACACGCCCTCAAGGCACTGAACAACCTACTGTCCGTGATCGGCCTGGTCGGCGGCCTCGAAGTCCTCAGCGTCGGAACGAAGTTCGGGCTGGAGCCACAGCTCATGCTCGATGTGATCAACCGCTCCACGGGACGCAACCACGCCACCGAAGTCAAGATCGGCCCGCAGGTCCTCACGCACAACTGGAACGTCGGATTCCCCCTCGCGCTCACCCTCAAGGACGTTCACACCGCCCTCGCACTCGCGGCCTCCGAGGGCATCGACATCCCCGTCTCCTCGGCAGCCGTCGCGATCGCCCAGGAGGCGCTGGACGCCCTGGGGACCACCGCACCGGACCAGTCCCAGATCGGCGAATACCTGGAGAAGCGCAACGGCGTGCGCTTCGACGGCCGCTGACCCGCCCACACCGATTCGGAGAAGAGCAATGAACCAGGAACTGTTCGACAAGGGCCTCAAGATACGCCGCGAGGTCCTCGGCGACGCGTACGTGGACGCCTCCCTCAAGAACGCCAGTGCCTTCGCGCAGGACATGCAGGAACTCGTCACTCAGTTCTGCTGGGGCGAGGTCTGGTCCCGGCCGGGCCTGGAGCGGTCCCAGCGCAGCCTCATCAATCTCGCCATGCTCACGGCCCTCAACCGCAATCACGAGCTCGCCACCCATGTGCGAGGCGCCCTGCGCAACGGGCTGACTCCGGAGGAGATCAAGGAGGTCCTTCTCCAGAGCGCCGTCTATGTCGGCGTCCCCGCAGCGCTCGAGAGCTTCCGTGTCGCCGGGAAGGTGATCGACGACATGGCGGCGGAAGCAGCCACCGCTGACGTCTGACGATCCCCGCCCCGTTCTCGAGCCGCAAGGGCGGCGACCGAAAGGCAAGTCGATGACCACCCTCACCCCCGCACAAGTGCGGCGCAAGACACTCATCTCCGGCACTGTTGGTGCCATCGTCGAGTGGTACGAGTACACCGTCTACGCGACCGCGGCCGCGCTCGTGTTCGGGGACGTCTTCTTCCCCGACCTGGCACCGGGCGCCTCGCAGATTGCGGCACTCGCCTCGTTCGGTGTCGGCTTCGCCGCCCGGCCGGCCGGCGCCTATGTCGCCGGACTGCTGGGCGATCGGCTCGGACGCAAGTCCACGCTGGTCCTCACGTTCTCGATCATGAGTGCCGCGACCGCGCTGATCGGCATCCTGCCGAGCTATGCCCAGATCGGTATCTGGGCGCCCATCCTGCTGAGCGTGCTCCGGCTCGCCCAGGGATTCGCCGTCGGTGGCGAGTGGGGCGGCGCCGCGGTCATCGCCGTCGAGAACGCGCCCAACAATCGCCGCGGGCTCTTCGGTTCATGGCCGCAGATCGGTGTGTCGTCCGGTCTGCTGCTCGGCACCGCGGCCGTGTCAGCTGCCAGCGCCCTCAGCGGCGATCAATTCGCCGTCTGGGGCTGGCGGCTGCCCTTCCTCTTCGCCGTCGTGCTCGCCGGAGTCGGCATGTGGATCCGCCTGAGCGCCACCGAGTCACCGGCCTTCCTGGAGGCGAAGAAGCAGCTCGACGAGGACACCAGCACGCGCAAGGCGCCACTGACCGAGCTCGTGCGATCCCATCGCCGCTCCTTGCTGATCGCGATCTTCGCCCGGTGCGCAGAGGCAGGAAACTACTACCTGCTCACGGTCTTTGTGCTGTCGTACGTGTCGACGACGCTCGACGTACCCCGCCAGTACGGCCTCACCGCCGTACTCGTCGGCTCGGCAGCGAACATCGTCGCCATCCCCGTGTTCGGCCGGCTGTCGGACACCTTCGGCCGCAAGAAGGTCTTCCTGTTCGGCGCCGCCTTCATCATCGTGACAGCCTGGCCGGTCTTCGCTCTGATCGAGACCGGGGCACTCTGGGCGATCACGCTCGGGGTCGTGCTGTTCCTCGCGCTGGGCCACGCCGCTGTCTATGCTCCCCTGCCGGCCTTCTACTGCGAGCTGTTCCCCACGATGGTCCGATACTCGGGCATCTCCATCGGCTACCAAGTGATGGCCATCATTCTCGCCGGGTTCACGCCTTCCGTCGCCGCGTGGCTCGTCCTGGCCTCCGGCGGGTCCACGTGGCCCCTCATCCTCATGGTCGTGGTCTCAACGGCTGTCGCTGTCGTTGCCATGCTGTTCGCCTCCGAGACCAAGGACGTCGACCTGTCCGCGGGCGATGCTCGGCCCTCACAAGCGCGACAGGACCGCCAGACCCCTGCGGGCGCATCGAACGGCTGACGTTCCGGCGTTCCTACCGCGTTCCCCCAGACGCTGCACATCCATCAACACCGCCTCAATCGTTCCGGACGGATGCCGCGTCCGCGGCCTCCGCCTGCCCAAAAGCATCCGTCAGAAGAGGTCAAAGATGACAAATTCGACGATCCAGGGCCCTGTGCGGCGCGAGCCCCTCTCTCCGATGGCACGGCGAGCTCTCCTCGCCGGCGTCGTCGGCACACTGATCGAGTGGTACGACTACGGCTTGTACGGTGCGGCCTCCGCCCTCGTTCTGCCCACCTTGTTCTTTCCCAGCGACGACCCCACCGCATCCTCGCTGGCCGCCTTCGCGACCTTCGCCGTGGGCTTCTTCGCCCGCCCCATCGGCGGGCTGATCATCGCCAACTTCGGCGACAGATTCGGCCGCAAGCCCGTCCTCATCTTCACCATCGTCCTCATGGGAGCGGCCACCACCCTGATGGGGCTGCTGCCCACCCACGAGCAACTCGGCATATGGGCAGTCGTCCTGCTCGTCGTGCTGCGCTTCGTCCAAGGGGCCGGAGCCGGGGCCGAGCTCGCCGGCGCCATGACACTGGTCACCGAATACGCGCCCGAGAGCCGGCGCGCCTTCGTGACCGCCATCCCGAACGGAGCGGCTGCCGGCGGCACGCTCCTCGCGACCCTCTCCTTCCTCGCCGTCTCAGCACTGCCCGAGAGCGCACTGCTCAGCTGGGGATGGCGCATCCCCTTCCTCCTCTCTGCCGTGCTCTTTGCGGTCGCCTTCTACATCCGCCGACACGTCGAGGAGACACCGGAGTTTGAACGCGCCAAGGCGGAAGCTGTGCGCCGCAACGCCGAAGCACGCGTCCCCGTCATCCAGCTGATCAAGACCCAGCCCAAGGAAATCCTGCTTGGCTTCCTCTCGGGAACCGCGCTCAACGTCGTCTTCTACACGCTGATGACGTTCATGGCGTCCTACATGACGAACGACCTCGGGCTCTCGCGCGCCGAGAGTCTGGTCGTCATCGCGATCACGGCCCTCGTCGGGTTCGGCTCAGCCCCGATCATGGGGAACCTGGCCGACCGGATCGGTCCGACGACCTCTTACCGGTACGGTGCGATCGGGCTGATCATCGTCGCCTTCCCGCTCTTCGCGGCCATGCAGACCGGCAACCTCTTCATCATCATCGTCGCCATGGCGGTGACCGCCTTCTTCGTCTACGGGGCCACGATCGCCGGCCAGGGGGCCTTCCTCTCCGGCCTGTTCCCCACGGAGTTCCGGTTCTCCGGGATCGCGGTCACACGCGAGCTGAACACCGTCGCCATCTCCGGCCCCACTCCGTTCATCGCCGTCGCCCTCGTGCAACTGCTGGACGGAGCGCCCTGGCTCGTCGCGACCTACATGGTTGTCGGCGGTCTCGTTACCGCGATCTCGGTGACCGTTCTCAACCGCCCTCGCACGGCCCGCACATCAGCAGAGCCCGATTCCAGCCCCCACAACGACCTGAAGGGTGTCCAGTGACCTCCCCCACGACAGTCTCCGAAGCCGTCGCCGACGTCGTCGCACAACACAGCGACACCCTCTTCAGCCTCATGGGCAACGGCAATGCCCACTTCGTCAGCAGCCTGACAAGCCGCGGTCACCGCGTCGTCAACGTCCGCCACGAAACGGCGACCGTCATCGCCGCCCAGAGCTACTTCCTGGCCACGGGCAAGATTCCGGCCGCGTCCACCACCTACGGCGCTGGCTACACAAACATGCTGACGTCCCTGGCCGAGGCCCGGCTGGCGCGCATCCCTATGGTGGTAGTCGTCGGCGCACCGCCGACCACCGGACCGCGCGGCCAGGACATCGACCAGGTCGGCGCCGCGAGGGCGCTGTATGTGCACACGCTGGTGGCCAGCCCCAGGAACGCGCCGCAAGTGACGCGTCACGCATATGAGGTGGCGGTCCGAGACCGGGTGCCAGTCATCGTGTCCCTCCCGTACGACGTGGTCGACAGTCCAGTGGACAACAGTGAGGACGGAGCGGCCGCCCCCACGGCCCAGGAGGTGTTGCGCGAGGAGGAGTTGCAAGAGGCTCCACCTGTGGGCGAGGACGACGCCGCAGCCGTCGCGGAGGCGCTTGCGCGTGCGGAGCGTCCGCTGATCCTTGCCGGCCGTGGCTCGGTCCTGTCCGGTGCGGGTCCCGTTCTCCGGGAAATCGGGGACCGAGTCGGAGCGCTCTTCGCCACCTCGCTCATGGCCCACCGGATCTTCGAATCACCGTGGGACATCGGGATCGCGGGCGGCTTTTCGTCGCCCCGCGCGGCGAAGCTCATCGACCGAGCCGACGTCGTCCTGGCCGTCGGCGCGAGCCTGAACCTCTACCAGATGCGCTACAACAAACTGGTCGCCGGCGCCCACACCGTCATCCAGATCGACACGCGGGCAAACGCCACCCACGAGCAGGTGACCAGCTACCACCGCGCAGACGCACGGGATTTCGCCGAGGCCGTACTCAAGCATCTGCCCGAGGACAGCAAGTCCGACTGGCGATCAACCGTGACCTGCCCTTCCCTCGGGGACCAGCGAACCTACGAAGACTTCGGCCCGGACGGACGCCTCGACCCACGAGCGGTCATGGACCGCTTCGAGAGCATGCTGCCTGCCCCACGCACCATCACCCAGGACACCGGGCACTTCATGGGGTGGGCAGCACGCCACCTGACGGCTCCCGACCCGCAGGGCATGCTGCTGCCCGGGCTGGCCCTGCAGAGCATCGGTCTCGGCGTCGGGTCCGCCCTGGGCATCGCTGTGGGCCGCGAGGACCGGCTGCCCGTTCTCGTGACTGGGGACGGTGGCTTGGCCATGGAGCTCAACGAACTCGACACGCTGGTGCGTGAAGTCAAGTCTGCTCTGGTCATCGTGCTCAACGACGCCGCCTACGGCATGGAGGTACATCAGTACGGCGTTCGCGGCCTCGACACAACAGCGATGGTCTTCGACGAACTGGACTTCGCCCGCATCGCCACAGCTGTCGGTGCTCAGGGAGCAAAGATCAGGACAGTCGAGGATCTTGAACGCGTTCGCTCGTGGATCGCATCGGGCGCGGAGGGCGTCTTCGTCGCTGACGTGGCCATCTCGGCCGACGTGGTCGCCGACTGGCTGGACATGAGCAACGCATACTACGCATCGACGAGCGAAGCTACTCTGGGCGCCCCTCGCTGACCAACTCATCTGGCCCCGGTATGCATCGGCTCGACACCCGTGCCATGCGACGGGGCACAGACCTCATCATGATCAGCTCCGTCGCCGGGGCCATCGACAGCGACGTCGACGACTCCCGGAGACGCACCACGTTGCCCCGCCGGAGCTCCACACCGTGGTCCGTGTAGGCGCAGGAGCGCGCATTCTCACGAGTCCGTCACCGGTCCCGCCGCGTGGAACGCGGTGGCTGGTGCCACGGTGCCGTCCCCAAATCGGGCGTTGAGTTGGTCGATCACCGCTCAACTCGCAGCCACGAGGTTCGGGATGGATCGAACGCCAGCTGTGTGTACAACTGTGCGGCGTCCACGATCCGTTCCGCGACGAGCGTGACCCGGCGGATCCGGGCACGCTGCAGCGCGAAGCTGTCCAGGACTACGTACGCGGCGGCACGCAGGTCATCGGTATGGCCTGAAGTCCCCGCCCGTGTCCGAGTCCTGGACAGTGTCTCGCCATCGGCCAGCCGCACCATCACCGTGACCGAGCCGGCCGCCAGCTGTTCAAAGCGTAGGCGGGTGCCCAAGCTGGCCGCCAGCCGCGCCGCCGTGGCCCGGACCTGCTCGGGGTGAGCAAGGGAACCGCGATGAAGCACTTCACCGCAGCCCACCCTCACAAGCACCCGGACCCGATCCAGCCTGAAGATCCACGGGCCCTTCCGACGGAAGGCAGGCCGACCGAACAGCACCCGGGCTGCGTGTCTAGGCTTCCCGCATGTGGCGAGAAATTGCAGGCCGGGCATCTTCCCAAGCCGGATTCAACCATCCTGTGGACCCGGCCGACCTGACTGAGGCGGAAGAGCGACTGGGGTGTCCTCTGCCCGTTGAGCTCACCAACCTGCTCCGGGAGA
Organism: Streptomyces sp. LHD-70; assembly: GCF_031157275.1. Classification (GTDB taxonomy): domain Bacteria; phylum Actinomycetota; class Actinomycetes; order Streptomycetales; family Streptomycetaceae; genus Streptomyces. Next base: position 1,680 of record NZ_JAVIFW010000039.1, on the reverse strand, counting down.
CCAACGGCATTGAGGGCCCTTACGGAGAAGGTACGGTCTGGCCCTTGAGTCGCATCGTCACAGATAATCTGCACTTCTGGTCGGATAGTGCGTTTGCCGACCTTTACATGCCATTCGGCGCATTGCTCTTCTTCGGTGACAACGGTGGCGGCGACCAGTTCGCATTCGTCCGCACACCGGCTCGACCCGATGTCTTCGTCTGGGAGCATGAGGACGACAGCCGCCGTTGGGTCGCACTCGACCTGCAGGACTACCTCGGCCGCTCTCTGGCCGATGACGGCGGAGACGGCTGGTACCAGTAGTCGACACGCAGGCCATCGGCAGCCATTGTCCCCGAATCGGCTTTGCGCACCTGCCGAACCCACGGCAGAAGCCTCCTCACACACCCGAACGACCGGTGGGTTCACCGGCACTCCGCTACAGGAATCCGGGAACCCATCCACTTCGGTCGGCGTACGCGTGGAGGCGGGCGCCGGCGGTGCCGTCAGTGAGGGTCCGCTCGGCTTGGGCCGGCGCCGGTGCTGGGGCCGCGTGGTCTTGGGCGGGGTGGGTGCGGGGATGGTGCGGCCGAGGAGTTGGAGGGCGGCTTCGGGGCCGCGGTCGCGGCGGGCCGCGGCGACGTCGTCCAAGTTCCACGCCATCTGGCCGACGACGGTGCGGCGTTGGCCACGCTGTTAGACCGTGCCGCGGACCAGGAGGGGGCCGGAGTGGAAGACGGTGTGGGCGCAGGCGTCGTGGCTGTCTCCCAAGAGGGCGAGGTCGACGAGGCCGGTGCCGTCTTCGAGGGTCACGAAGATGACGCGTTTACCGGAGGGGACGGGTGGTGTCTGGGTGGCGGCGCGGATGTCGGCGACGAGGACGGTCTACCCGGCGCGCATCGGCTGGAGGCGGCGGGCGGTGGTGGCGCCGAGCTCGGCCAGGAGGCGGTGGTGGTGCTCGAGCAGGTGGCGAGAGACGTCGAGGCTTTTGGAGTCCTTTCCTGTCTGCCGTCGGCGAATAGTTCCCTTGGGCAGAGAGGCGGTTCGCGGCCTGCCTTCTACCCAATCCAGTCACCGCACCCTGGGCTGCTCCGTCAGGCCAATATCCACCCCCATGGACCGCGCAGAATCCCCTGATCTGCATCGTGCCACAGAACGCCTTCAGCACCGGCCACGCGATTGCCCCCATGCCGCCGGAGCCGCAGTCCTAAATCCCGCACACCACAATGTTGACACCACCGTCCGGAAGGCGTTCGACCGCCAATCCCCGTCTCCGTCCGCCCCCGACGGCGGCCGCGGCCATCGCTGGGTCTCTGCACGGTCATCCGCCACATCGAACCGCCAGCGTGCCACCCCCGGCCTAGGCAGAATGCCCATTCGACAAATGTCGAACCTACGGGGCAACTCTCCTCGCTGACGCGGATGCCACCCAGCACCGCCCCGCCTACGTTCGGTGCATCGCCCCCGCCACACCTCGGCCTTAGCCGGGCCACTCGAGAAGTTGGCGGCTGTCAGCACACTCAACGGCCTACCTGCAGCAGGTGAGATGAAAACCGACATTGTCGTCATCGGTGGGGGTGCGCTCGGCGCAGCCGTCGCCTATTACGTGAAGGTCCTCGACCCTTCCGTCGAGGTCACGGTCGTCGAACGCGATCCGCGCTACGAGATCGCGTCGACCCCGAGGGCGTCCGGTGGCATCCGG
>NZ_JAVIFW010000038.1 GCF_031157275.1 Streptomyces sp. LHD-70 | reverse complement strand
GGAAGCAACGGAGCGACCAGGACCCAGAGTTCATCCGGAACCAACCGCTGTGACAGACCAGCACCCATGGCAAGGCATCATGCCGTAAAGATCTGACGCCACGTGAGACAACCTCTTAGCCTTGGCCAGAGCCCAGGGGATGCCGCCCTTGGAATGCTTGGCTGCCCACTCCTTCCCAGCCTTGTCAATCTCGGCCTTGGAAGCCTTGGTTGGGGTCAAGGATGCAACTTCCGCCTTCTCGCCACCATCCGTAGCGGGAGCCGCCGCGGAGTGGGAGGCAAACACCAGAGGCATTGCGGTAAACAGCGCCACTGGTAAGGCAGTTCGTCTCATTCTGCGTCTGAGTCGTTTACGAGTAGACAATCTTCGTCCTTCGCTAGATCCCTGTCGCGCCCCGGCATTCCTATGCGGCACTGAGAACGGCGAGCAACGGGGACAAGGAGGGACACATATGCCGTACCGGCCATGTCGGGAGTGACCCTGCACACGGTTGTAGACCTCACGATCACGATCGGGTCACAGAACCCTTCGGCATGACTAACTACCCATCTTTCACGTTCAGTTGGGTTGGCTCTGGGCTCGGCACGAGTGGCTCTCTTCTCAGCTCGGGCCGATGAACCCGGTCGTGTCGATGTCGGGCAGGGAGCCGATCATCGGGTCCGGTCCAGCACGTCGGATGACGACTCCGTCGGCGACGGGTTCGCGCCCGCCGTTTGCCGCCGAAGTCAATGATGCTCACGTTCGGCAGCGGGGGCGGGCGTGTCTGTTCCGGCCGCGGAGAGGCTCACCAGCTCGTTGGAGAACGGCAGGAACGTCATCCCAGTCGGGCGCCACTGCATGGAGTTCACAAGCTGCGCTTCGCCGGTGTAGTTGCGGTACAGGTGCCGGGTGTGGATCACCCGCGTCTGCCGGGGCTCGATCCACGTCGAGGCATCGATGGAGAAGGACTCCTTGGCCGTGTACTCGCGCGCGGCCGTCGTCGACACGCACTCGTTGACCGGGCCCCAGCCCGGTTCGGGGTCGTTGTCGTACCAGACCTTCGCGTTCGAGCCACCGTGGCCGAGAACCGGCATACGTACATAGGTGCGGAACATCATGATGATGTGCGCCCACATGCGCACTCCGGTGCGGTTGGTGATGGACAGGTCGTCGTAGACCGCTTCCATCAGCTGGCCTTGGGAGATCCAACCGGTGGTGGGCGAAGTCTGGTAGCCGTCGCGCCAGATGACGTACGACTCCTGCGGGTGGACCCACAGCCCCTGCTCGCTGTCGAGCATGAGGCCGTTGTCGTCGGTGATGTCGGAGGGGTAGGGCCAGGCCAAGGGGCGCGGGGTTCGGATCTGGAGATCGCCGCGGGCGTCCACGCCGAAGGCCGGGCCGGTGCAGATCGAGGTGACCATCAGGGTTGTCCGTTCGTCGGGAGGCCGCCCTGCCCGGTGGGCCGGGGCTGGGTGAGGAATCCGGTCGCGCGGACCGTGCAGGTCAAGTCGGCGTAACTGCCGGTCCCGATCGGCCAGTCGTAGCCGGTCTGCACCCATGCCCCGACCGCGCGGTGCAGGCTGGCGGTGCCGCCGGATGCGATGACGAGCTGGAAGGGGATGGTCACCGACCAGTAGATCTGGTTACCGAAGGAGACGCGGTCGCCGCTGATGCGGTCCCACTTCGAGCCCTCCGCCGGGGGCGCGGTCTCCCTCGCCCAGGCCAGTGGCTCGACCCATCCGTTGTTCGGCAGGCCACGGTGGACGCCGCGCATCCAGCAGGAGCCGTTGACGATGAGGTCGGCGCCGGGGTCTTCGTTGCGTACGTCCCAGCGGTAGACGGGTGAGGTCCAGTACCGGTTGGCGCCGGTCACTCCTGCGCCGGGGATCATGAGGCGTTCGTCGTCGGGGGCCTGCTGCTTGGGGCGCATGCCGCGTAGCTGGTAGTCGTGGACCCACATGCCACCCCCGTCATCGAGGCGGAGGCCGTTGGCGATGTTCTGGGGGGACTTGAGGGGCCAGCGGGCGTTGACTGGGCCTTTGACGTCCAGGACGCCGTCTTTGACCGCGAGGCCCTTGCCGTAGCAGTTCAGCGCCATCAGTGGGCTCCTTCGATCGCGAACCCGGCGGCGCGGACGGTCCAGCCGAGCAAGGTGAGGTCCGTGCCGGTGTGGTTGGTGACGGTCAACATCACCCGGCTCGCATACGTGCCGTGGCCGGGTACGCGGGTGGTGGGCATCGCGTGCGGGACACAGAGCGCTTGGACGCTGCCCGAGCGCGCGGACATGGTCGCGGTGGGGCCGTCGAGCATCGGCGCTTCGGGGTCGGTGAACAGAACCTCCCAGCGTCCCCCTGCCGCGTCCGGCGCGTGGCACTCGATACGGAGTGCCCAGTACAGGTCCACGAGCACCTGGGATGCTGCCGGGTTCGCCCACACCACTTCCAGGCCGGGCACCTGGTGCACGCCGCCGTCGGCGATGGTGACCAGGGCCGGGTTGTTCCAGCGCTCACGCAGGGGGTGGAGGACGGGGGCGGGGAGGGTGAACAGGCCGTCCTCGTCGTACATCAGGCCGTTGTACTCAGACAGCGTCACCCCGTACGGCCACGTCCGCTCAGTCGCGCGAACCTTGAGATCGCCCGCGTCGTTCACAGTGAACTCCGGTCCGTAGGACACCGGATCAGCCATCGACCTCACCGCCCTGCGAGGCGCCGCACAGGGTGAGCCGCCTGTGGCAGCCGGCCATTTGGAAGGACTGCAGCGCCATGTTCATGATCCAGGCGCGGGCGAAGACCGTGCGGGTGGAGAATGCGGGCACGCTGGTCCAGAAGCTGTAGCCGTTGGACAGGGCCACCTGCTCGATGTCGGCCGACACGAACGCCTGCGTCTGTCCCTCTTCCGGGGCCGCGTCGTTGGCGGCCACCAGGTCGAGGGTGAGGCTGCCCGCTGCCCCGCGGGGATACGTGCCGCGCAGGTGGACGGTGAACATGCCCAGGACGGGCATGGCGATGCTGGAGGGGTTCACGACGTCGATCGCGAGCGCGTCCAGAGGGAGCGTCGCACGGGAGGTGACGGTGGCTGCTCCGGCGTCGGCGTCGGCGGTCTCGGCGAAGGCTGCGGAGGCGGGGTCGGCCCACAGACCGCGGTTGACGTCCAGGTAGATACCCCGGCGTGCCGGGGGAATGACGGGCGGCTTGACCGGGTGGATGCGGAAGCGGATCTCGTGGTCTGGGCCGGTGCCCATCGTCGGCTGCAAGCACTCGTGCCGCTCCACCACCTCGGCGGGTGTCGTCACGAAACGCCCCTCTCTGTACGGTTGTTCATCAGGCGTCTCCGAGTCGGATCACGGTGAACGTGCCGCCGTAGACCTCGCCGAGGCCGGACGTGGTGCCGCTGACGAACGAGGCAAACTCCAGCTTCAGCTTCGAAGTCGCGAGGCCGACAGCGTTGATCGAGCACAGGCCCCGTACCTCCTGGCCTTCAACCGACACGAAACCGCCCGAGTTGTTCGCCTCGTCCAGCGGAGGCACCCGGATGTAGTGGCGGGCGCTGGTGGTCCCCGCGCCGACCGGCACCGACGCCACGACCTGATAGACACCGGGCCGCGTCGCGGTGATTCCATCGGCCTCCACGGTGAACGCCGACGTGGCGGCCACCTTCATGAGTTGCAGCGTGTGCCAGCTCGCATCCGACGTCGTGAACGGGCGAATGGACGCGCATGCGTACTGCATCCCGGGCAGGGGCTGAATTCCGGCGATGACCGTATCCAGGCGTTCGGCGAGCTGCCGGTAGTACGGAGGCCAGTCGTCGACGACGTCCGTAGGGGTGAGGTAGGGGATCTGGTACTGGGGTGTCTTCTCCACGCCTGTTCAACTCCACACAGGGGCTCGGGCACACACGACAAGGGGGGTGGGGGTCAGGGGGCGTCCCCCAGCCGGATCACGGTGAACTCCCCGGCGTGGACGATTGCGTTCCCGGCCGTCGTCGAGCCCTCGTCCGGGCCGATGAAGGAACGCAACTCCAGCTTCATTACGCCCTTGTGCGACGCCGCCGGGTCCACCACTCCAGCGGTGGCCAGAGTGATCAGCCCGCGTACCGTCGGCGCGGCCGGGTTCACCTTCACCCCGCCGTACACGGTCTGGTTCACGGTCTGGCAGCGGATGTAGTTGTGCGGCCCGTTCTGCCCGTGGTTCACGATCACGGTCGCCACCACCAGGACCAGGCTCTTGACGCTGGCCACGATGCTGTTGTCACCGAAGCTGAAGTCGCTGCCTGCCAGCGAGAACGGCTCAATGGGCGGGGCCAGCCAACCAGCACTGGTCGTCGCCCAGTTCAGACCCAGGCGCGCGGTCGCAGCAGATACGGCCACCTCCCCCGGCGGCACCGTCTCCTTGTTCGCGAGGACGCGCTCCACGCGCTCGGCCAGGCGCTTGTAGTAGCGGGGCCAGTCGTCGAGCTTGTCCGGCGCTCCCAGGTAGGGCAGCTTCAGGCCTGTCGTGTCATCCACCGGTCCGGCTCCACTCCTCACCCACCGCCTGAAGGGTCAGGCCGGTCGACGCCGCCGCCAGCGCGGACAGCGTCCGGCCCGCCTCGCGTTCGGCGACCTGCCCCATCGTTCCGATCGGCTCCCCCGACCCCGCCGGACCGCTGAGCCCGTGGAACGACGCCCGGCACTCGGCGACCGTGACCACGTCACTCATCTCGTTGCGGAGCCACAGGTTCAGGTACAGGCTCAATTCCTCGCCCGGCGCGATGACTTCAGTGACCGGCCACACGCCGCCGGCATGCCAGTCCTGAAAGCTCGCCAACGAGCCTTGCTGGTACGCGGCAACGGCAGGAGGGCGGTCGTACGCGTAGCGGGCGGGCTCGGCGCACACCCAGAGCGTGCCGCTGGCCTCGGGGACCTGGATGCTGGTCTTCCCCCTCCAGGTTCCCGAGATCATGAGCAGCGCGCTGGAGGTGTTCGAGACGGTGATCTTCGGCTGGAACGGTGCATGCCACTGCCCTGCCGCGATGGTCTCCTTCCCGGAGGAGACGGCGAGGGTGCGTGGCCTGATGTCGTTGGACGACGTCACCCGCAGTCCGCCCTCGTCCGCGTACAGCCCCGACGAGTCGAGCCCCCCAGGTCTCACGGCCTGGCGAGGGCCGAGCAGGATGAGCCGATGGCCGTCCAGGTCGAACTCTTCCCCGATACACCCGATGGCCATACCTCAGCCGCCCTCTCGGGTTGGTGGATTCAATGCCATGTCGCGGTCCTCTCGGGGGTCTAGCTGAGTTGGGTGTCCCAGGTGCAGCCGTCGAGGTCGAACCAGGTAGGGAACACCGTGGCGTTGTCGATCAGTACGGGGTCCTGGGCGAATTCGCCGGAGCTTTCCCCCCAAAAGCTGTGGTCGTGACCGCCTGCCGGATTGGTGGCGTGTCGGTGCACCACTCCGGCGGCCCCGGTACGGCCGTTGGGGATCGAGTGGGTGTGGTCCATGGACACGTCGTTGGCCTCGGTCTTGCCGTGCCCGTGATCGCTGATCCTGCTCGTGCGACCGGAGATGCTGACCCTGACTTTCCTCGGGTCGATGGCGGCGCCGGGGCGGGCGTGGATAGTGATGAGCCCGCCGTTGCCGATGGTGGCCCGCGCGACGGGGTCGAAGCCCTCCCATGCGCTGCCGATGGCGAACGAGACTGCGGTGCGGTCGCCGAGGGGGGCGGGCAGGAATCCGGAGGGGATCTGCCCGATGTCGAGGCCCTCCTTGGCAGAGCGGGTGACGTTGATGCGGCCGGAGAGATGGCAGCGGGTTCCGATCCGGGTCACGGTCAGGGTGCCGGTGCTGTTGATCAAGTCGATGGGCCGCTTGTCGGGGGTGGTGGCGGCCTTGAGCGCGTCGATGTCCTCGGGCAGCACCAGAGGCGGGATGATCTGCCACTTCTTGCCGTCGGAGGTCTCGATGTTGAGGACGCCTTCCCGGTCGGCGTCGGGGACGATGATGAACCCTCCCCCGGCCGGGGCGCCTTCGGGGTCTTCGAGGTCGTCGAGGCGTTCGCTCAGAGTTCCCAGGCGTTCGGGCAGCGCTGAGCGGTCAGGGGTGCCGGACAGGGACTTCGCACGAGCCATGTCAGCCCTCCTGCTCTTCCTGGTCTTTTTGTTCGTCGACGGGGTCTGCGACGCGGATGGACACGGGCTCGGCAGAGATCTGCACGCTCTCCCCGGACAGGTCAAACACCACGTGCACGTCGGTCAGGCGCATGGGGGTGTTCACGGGCCGGAGCCAGGTGTCGTCGAGGGCGATGGTGAGGCGTGAGCCGGGGATGAGTTCCTCGATCGCGACCGGTGCTCTCGACGACAGGGCGGCGTTGGACATCCGCAGGAACTCAGGCACCTTCGCCCGCTGGTAGGCCCGCTGCGCCGTCGCGGTCACCTCGGGCGTCAGGCGGGTTCCGGACAGGGCGGTGAGCTGCCAGACCAGGCCTCGCCAGCCCTCCTCGATCTTGCCGATCGTGGCGACGTTCGCCTTGTTCGACGAGTCGGGAGAGGTGACCTCGTTCTGCGGATAGGGGATCGACCACTGCTCGCCCCAGGTGTTCTTCGAGACCTCGGTGGCAACTCCCTGAAGCCCTTGGGCTTTTGCAGTGGTCATCGTTGCTGCGGCGTAGCCGTCGGATTCGATGGTGGGGCCTTCGCCAGTGAAGTCCTGCTCCGCGAACCTGAGTACGCGTCCGGCGAGGGAGCCGCCGCCTTCGGGGCCGATCAGGATCGTGCGGTTCACGCAGCAGATGTCGATGTGGTCCCGCGCCAGAGACTCAACTCCCGTCCACGCGGCTTCAGTCCAGGCCTGTCCCCTGCGGGACGCTTGGATGCCGGCGGGGGCGGTGCGTACGTACGTGAGGAGGTTGGGGTCGGACTGTTGAAGGGCGTTGCTGATGAGCCAGAAGGCCAGCTCGGTGGCGTCCATGGCGGCTTTGCCGGTGAAGCGGAAGTCGACGGGGATGGGGAGGACTTTGAGCCAGGCGAGGAAGTCCTCTGCGTGCAGGTCGAGGTAGTCGCGGGTCTCGCTGTAGGAGATGAACGGCCCGCACCAGACGGGCTGGTCGCTCTCGCCTCGGTAGACGGTGAGTTCGTAGGCCCACTCCGGTCGGTCCACGACCGTCGCGTCCAGCGCCGCCGCGAGGGCCCCGCATACGGGCTTGGACATGCGCACGTGACAGGTGGAGGGCTTGTCGAGGCTGCGGGTCCACTCCACTGATACGGGGTCGGTCAGGACGGCGACGACTCCCCCGGCGGCGGGCCCGCCCCGGTAGTGGATGACGACCGTGTATTCGTCGGGGCAGCCGATGCGCTGGAACGGCGGGTGGATGCCCTCGGCCGGGTCGATGCTCACGAGGCCTCCAGCCGTGCGGAGGCGAGGATCGTGAGGGTGGCGGTGATGGCCATGGGGTCGGTGACCGCTCCGCGTTCGGCGAGGGCGACGATGCACCAGGCCTCGGAGCCGGAGAACGTCGGCAGCTCGCGCAGGGGGCGGCCGGAGCCGTTGTAGACCGGGACGTCGTCGACGACCGAGCCGTCCGCGCAGCGCTTGGACATGGTGCCGGTGCGGCCGTCCATCGTCAGGACGGTGCCTGCGCCGAGGTAGGGGACGCCGAACTCTGCGACCTTGTCGCACTCGTCGAGGGTGTCCGGGTTGCAGTCAGCACCCAGCGTGCTGCGGTAGATGGAGATGGACAGCTTGCGCAGGGGCTTCGCGCCGGTCGTGACGACGATGGTGGGCGTGATCCGGATGCGTTCGGGGATGCCGCCGCTCTCCACGCGCAGGACGGCCGAGGCCGGGTTCATCGTCGCGATGCACGCGGAGGGGTCGACCGGGATCGGCAGTGTGACCGGCGGGCGGGGGCGCGCCTGGTAGGGGTCGGGGTCGCACTGTGCGCCCGGAGCGGGCGAGGGGGCGAGCGCGATGAGCTGGGCCTGCCCGACCCGTACCGCCCCGGTGGGGGCAGTGGGGAACCGGACGGAGGGGTGCATGAACACGGCCCTCTTTGGGGCCGTCGCGGTGAACGGCACGACCCCGGCCTGGCCGGTGGATTCGCTGACGACGGCGCCGGTGGAGTCCAGCCACGTCACGACCGGTACCCCGGGGGATTCCGCGGTGACCATCTCGGACGTGAACGTCACGTCATGCCCCGCCAGGACGGGCCAGCCACCGAGGGAGGGGTGTTCGTACACGACCCGCGATCCGGCGGCGAGGCCGGTAACGACGACATGTCCGTCCTCCACCACGAGGGTGCCGGGGCCGGTAATGGACCAGCCCAGGGTGTTGGTGCCGGTGCCGGTGGTCTGGTCGGGCTGGAGGACGTTGGAGCGGGTGCGGTTGCATGCCGCGGGGCCGGTGCACAGGCCGGACTCGGCGGGCACCCACTGGATGCACTCATCCGTCACGGTCTTCGAGCAGTCGATCGGGGTGCCCGGTACGCCCACCTGGTGGGCGGTCCAGCCCTGGCAGGGCCACAGCGTCTCGGTGACGAAGCCCAGTTGGGTGGCGAGGGTGACGGGCGGCCCGTAAAGCCAGGGGCGCCCGGCGACGAGCGTGAACGTGACCTCGGCGATCCTCGCACCGTCGGTATGACACCCGGCGGCTCCGGCGCGAATGAGCGGGTCCTCGTCGAAGGAGAGGAGCCCCACGTCGTACAGCGTCCGCCATGCCGTCTCGTCGTCGGCGGCGCAGTACGCGAGCAGATGCGCGGCCGTCCCGCCGCACGCGCCTGTGCCGTACGTCGGGTCGGTGTCCGCGTTCTCCAACGCCCACGCCAGCCACGAGAGGCCGAAGGAGAGCCCGGCTTCGCTGGTGGCCAGCGCGGTGGCCCGCACCCCGATCTCCCGGTGGGAGGCCCGAAGCCTGCCCAGGGTCGCGCCTGCGTGCGCCAGCTCGGTGAGGGTGCGTGAGCGGGTCGGGGAGGTCAGCCCGGTGAACTCCAGCCCGTACAAGCCCAGGAACTCTCGTGAGGCGGGCACGGCGTCGTCCCACCAGGGGGCGTCGGGGACCTTGCGGGCACGCCAGGCCGGGTCGGGGGTGGGGCAGGGCGGACATCGCAGGATGTGCCCCAGCCCTGCCTGCTCGGCGAGCGCATAGGTCAGCTCGTTGTCGATGATGCTCGTCGAGCCCAGGTCCAGGTAGCCGGTGTATGGCATGCGTTGGGATCCTCCCTTCGGTGCGGTGGCTCGTCAGGAACGGGTGCGGGCCAGGCGACCGGCAACGGCGAGAGCGACGGCTTCGGGGTCGCGGGCGGGGGTGACGATCTGCACGGTGCCCACCAGCGGCCCCGAACCCCCTGAGGCGGAACGGCTGTTGCTGCGGTGATTGGTGTCGTGGTCGATGAACGAGGCCGCTCCGGAGGCGTAGAGGAGTTCACGGGCCCGCTGCGGCTTCGTCAGGGGGATGACGACCTCGGGCCCGGCCTCGCCGATCAGGGCGCGGGTGGGGCCGGTGACGATGCCGCCCTTGGCGAAGGGCAGGAACTTCTTCAAGGGGCCGGGGATGCGGGACTTGATGCCGTTGATCAGCGAGCGGGCGGCGCTGGCGGCGAAGGACGCGAGTTTGCCGGGCAGTCCGCGCGCGAAGTTCAGGATCCGGTTGCCGATGTCCTTGGCCCGGTTCCAGGCGTTGGTGAACATCTGCCCGACCCGTGAGGCGAGCGAGGACAGGGCCGAGGCGATCCTGCCGGGGACGCTCCGAGCGAAGCTCACCACGGCGTTCACGCCGGTCGTGGTCGCGTTCTTGGCCGCGTTCCACACGCTGCGGAAGAACGAGCCGATCGACGACAGCAGAGACCGGATCGCGGCCATCGTGCGCCCGGGGAGCTGGGAGAAGAAGGTCACCACGTTGCTGATGCCGGAGGAGACCAGCGACACGGCCGAGGAGAAGAGGCGGGAGAAGAAGCTCACGATGCTGCTCACCAGCGAGGAGATGACGCTCAGGACTCGGCCGGGCAGTTGCGTGAACCACTGGATGATGCCGTTGATCAGGTCCGGGATGATGCTGTTGCCGACCAGGGTGTTGTAGAGGTTCTGGAACCAGCCCACGACCGCGCTGACCCATCCGGCGACCGTCGTCACGATCGATGTGAGGACGTCGGCGAACCAGGTCAGCGCCGCCACGATCGCTCGGATGATCGGCACGACGACGTTGATGGCGACCCAGCCCAGCAGAGCGGCGGCGAACTGGAGGATCGGGCCCATGACGGGCAGCAGCGCGGCCGCGAGCTGAAGGATCGCGCCGACGAGATCGAGAGCGGCCGGGACCAGGGGCAGGACCGCGTTCAGGATCTGCATGAACACGGGGATGAGCTGCATGAGGATCGGCACGAGCTGCTGCACGAACTGGCCGAGCATCGCGAAGGCCTGCGAGGCGAGTTGGGTGATCTGAGGCAGCAGCGGGGTGACGGCTTCCAGGATCGCCCCGAGCAGCGTCCCGATCGGCTCCAGCAGCGGGGCGACCGCCCGCAAGGCTCCGCCGAGGACGGTCCCGAGGAGGGTGCCGAACTCGGAGAGGAACGGCCCCAAGGCTTGCAGGACGGGCTGGAGGCCGGACACGAGCGCGTCGATGAACTGGTTGAGGCCGGGCAGGATCGCGGTGACGGCGGAGGCCAGGGCCTGCCCGAGAATCGACACGAGCTGCCCGAGCGGTGCCATCAACGGGCTGAGGGCGGTCAGGAGTTGGCTGATCGTCGTGGCGAAGGAGACGAGGCCGGGTCCGGCGGTGGCGAGGGCGGCTCCGATCGCGCTGATCGCGTCCGCCACTCCTCCGGAGAGGGCTGTGGCGATCTGTCCGACGACCGGCGCGACGCGACCCAGCGCGCTGAGGAGGGCGCCCCAGATCGGTGCCAGTGCGGCCCCGACCTGCGCGAGCGTCTGGAACACACTCACCAACGCCTGCTGGCCCTGCGCGCTCTTGGCGATGGCCTCGAAGCGTTGCAGCGTCTGCCCCAGCGTGCCGAGCAGCCCGCCGTTCGCGGTCTGCGCTGCCTGGAAGACCGCGCTGATGATGCCGCCAAGACCCGAGACGACGGAGCCGAGTTCCTTGAACGTCTGCACGGCCTTGTCGACCCAGGCCACGGCCCGACCTGAGGCCGCGGCGTTCGTCATCCAGCGGCCGAGCCGCGAGGTGACCGACTCGATGGCGCCGCCGAGGCGCGCGCCGAAGGCAGTTGAGATGGTGCCGGCCAGGTTCATGAACCCGCGTGTGAGGACGGGAAGCCCGGCGGTGAGGCCCGAGAGGGAGGCCCAGGTGCCGTTCATGACTTCGGTGAGGCGGGTGATGCCCTGGCCGGACTTGATGTAGTTCAGGACGCCGGAGGCGGCGCGGCCCCATTCTGTGGCGATGGCGGACAGGCCGGTGCGTGCGGCGGCGAAGAGCGGGCCCATCCCGGTGAACGCCTCGCGGATGCTGTCGAACATCGCCCCGGATACAGCTGACTTGAGCTGCTGGAACTCTCCTGCGAGGGGGCGGGCGGCCTGCTTCACGCCGTCGATGGACAGGGCGAGGGCGCCGAAGGCGACTCCTGCTGCGGCGAGGGCGGCGGGTGCGGTGGCGAGGATACCGACGGTGGGGGCGAGGGCGGCGGTGAACTGGACGAGCTGGGCTGCGGTCACGGCGAGCTGAGCGCCGAGGATCGCCACTCCCCCGGCCATGGCGCCGAACTTCGTCAGGGAGGTGAGCGCGCTGGCGGCGCGTCGGCCGATGCTCGTCACCGACGACATGAACCCGCCACCCAGCGCTTGGAGGGGTACGCGTACGGGCGGGATGCCTCGGGTGGGCAGACGCAGCCGGGAGGGCTCCAGGCGTACACGAACGGTGGGGCGCAGGGCGGCGAGGCGGGCGCGGAAGGCCGCCGTGTCGGGGTTGAGGCGTACCGATGAGGTCAGGCGTAGGGCGCGGACTTGGTTGCGCAGCTGGGTGGCGTTGGCGGTCAGCCTCACGCTGACGGTCAGGTTGGCGGTGACCTGGCGCAGCTTGCGGCGGAAGTTCGCCCAGTCCGCGTCCAGCTTGATCTGCACGCTGTGGTTGCGCAGTTCACGGCGCAGGGTGCGCTTGAACTTGCTGGTGTCGGCGTTGACGTCGACCATCGTCTCGGCGAGCGCCACTCTCAGCCCTCCCCTTCGGTGCGGTGGGAGGGGAAGGATTCGTTGGAGGCAGCGGCGAACGCGGCGGCGGCCTCTTCGGGGGTGAAGGTGCGGTACTTCGAGCCGGGCACCTGTGGGGCACCCCGGTCACTGGCGGTACCGGTCTTGGGCGGGGGCGGGGCGTTGGTGTCGGCCGCGTTGGCGTACTCGGCTCGGATCCTGCGGGTCTCGGCTTCGTCCTTGGCTCCTTCGAGGAGCATCGAGTAGACGGCCCCCAGGACGCGCCGCAGCGGCGCGGTCAGGGGGTCGATGCTGGTGCGGCGGGTGCAGTAGACCTCGAAGTCGAGCCACGTACTGCCGGTGAGGAGCGCGCAGAGGCGTACGGCCGTGGGCCAGGGGCAGCCTGCGACGGTTTCGGCGACCTGGCAGGCCATGCGGTGGATGTCCTGCGCGTCGAGGTCTTCCAATTCCGCCGACTCGAGCGCGGTTGAGAGCTGCTGGTCGTCGTCCAGGAGGCGGGCGATGGCACCCCAGTCGCCCCGGCTGAGGGTGCGGATCCACCAGCCCGTCGCGACCGGCGGAACGGTCAGCGCATGGGTGCCCAGGAGCAGCGTGAAAGGCGGGTCGGCGACTCCGCCGCCCCAGTAAGGTGCGCCCTCATCGAGCGCTGCTCCGGTAGGCATCAGGGGCTACTCGGCTCCCGTGCCGGCGGGGGTGCTGGCCCCGGTCTTGCGGGCGGCGCGCGGCCGCGCCGTCTTCCTGCTGGGGGCGGTGGTGTTGGTGCGGACGGAGCGGCGCTGGATTCGGGTTCCTCGGGTCTCGCGGATCTGCTCGACCTCGTCGGCCATGTGCGGGGCCCAGGCCTCCAGGACGGCCTCGAAGATCTCGGCCATCGTGTCGTCGTCCAGCGGGTCCTCACGGTCGCGGTAACGCCGCTCCAGGTAGATGCGGTCGCTGTCTCCGAAGCAGGCGTCCATGAAACTGCCGATGGCGTACTGCTCATCGGCCATCGTGGCCGCGCTGGACAGCGAGGCGATCAGGCGTGACCACATACGGGACTTGGGGCACTGCGCGGTCAAGGGCTGGTCGTCGAGGTCGAACTCGAAGGGCGGGGCCAGCTCCTGGGGAGCGGTGGTGCCGGTGGTGAATTGCAGCGCCATGACTGTGGGCTCCAACTTCCTCGAGGGTGGGTGGTCTTGAAGCAGGGGGTTAGCGCAGGCGGCGTACCGGCCACGGCGACGAACGCTGAAGCGCGCGAACGAGGTAGTGGTGGGCCCGTGAGCCACGCACCTGCTTGGCGAAGACGAACCCGCGGGCGCCCTTGGGCTTGAAGCGCAGGTACTTGGCGCGCTTGGGCCTGATCGGGGTGCCGCGCGGCCCGTAGATGCCGGTGCCTTCCTCCTGGTAGAGGGCGTAGTCGAGCGTCGAGCCGATACGGGCGCGTACGCGCTCGCGTGCCGGTTCGGCCGTGACGGTGACGCGGATGGACGCTTTGAGGACTCCGGTGTCGCGCGGCGCGAGCCTGCGCGCGTCTCGCTGGGTCAGGCGGGCGACGCGGGTCACCTCCCGTACGACCGGTCCGGTGGAGCCGTACAGGAGCCGGTTGATCTCGGCATGGTTCAGGCGCACTTCACCCATCGAGGCCCTCCTTCTCCTCCCCGATAGGCCGGGGTGCGGGCTCGTCGACGAGCTGGACCAAGCCCTCGCGCAACAGGGCGTCGACGAACGCGGTCTGCTCGATGTGCAGGACAATGCCGATGTCGGGGCTGCCGCCGTAGCGGCGCATCACCTGGATCCAGACTGCGCTCACGAGCTCACCCCGACCGGCGTGGTCTCGACGGTGATCAGGCGGGCCACGCGTGGTGTGCCGGTGACGACGACCCGCAGCTCCCCGCCCGCGCAGCCACCGGACGACAGCGGCGACCAGGTCGTGGCGCGCTTCCACCACGTGCCCAGCTCGGCAGGCAGCTCGCAGCACATCGCCGCGCGGCGCATCACCTCGGCGTCCGCGAGGAACTGCTGTGCCTCATCGGCCAGCACCTCGTCCGGCGCGGCGAGTCCGTCGTCGGTCAGGTGAATGCACCGGTAGACGGCGAAGGCGATCTCGATCTCCACCAGCGAGGTGGGGCAAGGGCTTGCGCCCGTCGCGCTCTGGTTGTCGTTGTCCGTCGCCCTGATCTCCACCACGCGCGCAGACAGATGTCCGTCGCTGCCGTCCGTGCAGGAGCATGCGCCGCAGCCGTCGGCCGCCAGCAGCTCGGAGTGGTGCCGCACCACGCACCCGCAAAGCGGCATGCCCTCGTTGCGGAACCCGGCGCACACGCAGGCGGTCAGGATCGACAGGATCCGCCCGGCCGTCGACAGCTTCTTCACCGCCCACCCCACGCGTCTGGGGGGCCGGTGCGCTGCCGGGGCGCTTTCGGGCCGTCAGGCGACCAGGACGAGGCGCGCCGCATCACCTTGTGCGGGTTCACCGCCTTGATCCACATGTCCACCTCGGGGATCCCGGTCAGGCCCCCGGTGTAGAAGCCCTCCGCGTCGAAGGACCACGTGACGCCGTCGCGTACGACGCTCGTCACGCGGGAGGGCAGACGGCACTTGTCCCCCGCGCACAACCGCGCCAGCTCGCACGCCAGAAGCCCGACCGCCCGCCGGCCCGCCTGGGAGAGGGGCTTTCCGCGCTCATAGATGACCGCCCACGTGCCAGGCTCGGCGAGGTCGCGGTCCAAGTGCTGGCAGGTCGGCCACGATTTGCCATCGACGCGTACGAGTTGGCGACGGCTGTAGACGACGTAGGCCAGCGGATCGAGTTCGACGCCGTCCACGACGACGGCGGTGACCTTGTGGACGGGGCCCGGCAGGGTGATCGTGGACAGTTCGCTGCCGCACTGGCAGTCGTCGCCGCGCTGGCAGGTCAGGTTGTAGAACTCGCCGCCGATCAGCGCGGGTGCCCACTGCGGGCCATGGTTGCCCGCGCACGAGCCGCACGAGGTCGCGCACGGCACGTGACACGGCCTCACCGTGCGTCGGCAGGCACCGAACTGGCGTCCGGTGAGCGACCAGAGGACCTCGGTGGCGGTGGCGACGGAGGCCTCCCAGACACCCGCCGGGAGCTGGTCCTTGCCGGGGCAACACGCAGCATCTGCCGACCAGCCGCAGGGAGTTGGGGACTCGGCCATGGGTCAGGCGATGGTCGAGATGTCATCGGACACCACTGCGGCCGACGGGTCCTTGCCGGTCGCGGTCGCGATGACGCTGACCTTGTACGCGGTGGACGCTGCCAGCCCGGTGAACACGGCTTCGGCCTTTGCGCCGCTCGTGGAGACGGTGCCGTTCACCGTGTCGCCGGTGTTGTCGGACTTCTTGGCCGTGGCGGTGTAGGTGGTGGCGGTGGCCTTGGTCCACTCGGCGGTGAATCCGGTGGCGGTCGCGCTGTCGGCCTTGAGCGTCGGCTTCGCGGGGTTCGGTGTCTTCTCCTTGGCGGTGCTGATCGCCACGGTGCCCGGGTCGGAGTCGGTGTGGGTGGTCGTGTTGCCCTTGGCGACCACGCTCACGGTGTAGGCGGTGTTCGGTGTGGCGCCGGTGACGGCGACGAGCGGCTTGGCCGGGGTGGTGATGTCGACCGCGCCGACTGTCGGCCCGGTCGGGGTGACGGTGACGTGATAGCCCTTGTCGCCCTTGCTGGCGTCGACGTTTGAGATGGCGGGCCACTCTGCGGAGAATCCGGTCGTGGTGGGCGTGCCCTTCTTCACCGGCACGGGCTTGGCCAGCGGTACGGGGGCCGCGACGGTGCCCGGCACCTCGTTCGAAGGCCCGGAGTCTGTGCCCGTGTTGGTCGCGATGACCCGCCACAGGTAGTCGCCTGCGGTGAGTGGCCCGGGGTCTTTGAGTTCGCGGTCCGCCGGGGCGGCGGAGTCAGCGACAGTCGCCCAGGTGCCGCCGGTCTTGGGCTTGCGTTCCAGCCTGAACGCGGTGACGTTCGCCCCGTCGTGCGTGTAGATGACGGTGGCCCCGGCCACCGTCGGCGGCGACTTCAGTGCCGCGCCCGCCGGTGCCGCAGGGGCGGCGGCCTTGGTGGTGAACTCCACCGAGGCCGATGGGCCTGTGCGGCCGTTGCGGATCGCGGCGACGGTCGCCGTGTACGTGGTGCCGGGGGCCAGTCCGGTGGCGTTGTACGGCGGGTTCTTCACGACGGCCATCAGGAGCTCTCCCCGGAATCGGCGGCTTGGTCAGTGGGGGTTGAGGGGTGCTGGGCTGGGCCACCCGGCGCGGGCTCGGTGACGTTGACGTCGTAGGAGTCCGCGGCGGGCACCGCGTCCCACTCGATCTGCGCGCTGCTGTCCGAGACGGACTCGGCGCGCAGGCCGGTGGGGGCGGTCAGCTCTGCGGGAAAGGGTTCGCGGTCACCGCCACGGTCAGGCCCTCCACCGTCGCGGTCGCGGTCTTCGAACCGGCCGTCGCGTAGGTGTGCTCGACGCTGGCCTTGTTCGCTGCGACCGTGCCGGTGCCCTTCTGGCCGTCGCCGAAGTCGAACAGGACGGGGGTGTCGTCAGCGGCCGTACCCGCCCACGCGAACGTGTACTTCATCGGGTCGGCCGGGTCGACGGTCGCCGTCAGGGTGGCCCCGCCGGGGGCAGGGAGGTCGAACGTGCCGCACTGCGGGTTGGGCGGCGCGATCGACGTGTGGCGGATGAGGCGCACCTCGTCCGGGCCGATCGGCGCGAGCAGCGGTGAGGGGGTGACACCGTCCGCGCCCGGCACCACCTTGTGCGGGCCGATGCCCCACTTCGATCCGGCCTGGGCGTTGCCCTTGAACGTGAAGTTCACTGACGAGGCGCCGACTTCGAGGTCGCCCATGATGCCGGAGGTAAGCCACGGGGTGAGGATGTAGCCGTGCGCGCTGGTGGCGTTGGGGTCGTCGCAGATGTTCGCGCCCTGCAGGCCGGTCCACACTTCGAGGGCGAATCCGGCTCTGTCGGAGGGCTTGACGCTCTCGCGCCAGCCGACGACGTCGCCCTTTCCGTCGAGTTCCAGGGCGTTGGCCGGGTTGATCAGCCCGATCAGGCCCGGGTCGACGCGGCAGAACTCGATCTCCACGCCGATGTACTTGATGTAGTCGGGGATCTTCAGATACACGCACCGCTGGCCCTGGGCGTTGGTCTGCTCGATCTCCTCGCCCTCACCGATCTCGGCGGTGTACTTGACGGTGATGAAGCCGTCAGAGACGGCCTGGGCGCCAGCGCCGTAGATGGGCCTGCCGCATCCGTCCACCCTGGTGAGACGGATGCGCTCGCCGAGGACCGGCGTGAAGCACTGAGTTGCCACGGTCTCGAACTTCCTTACGGGGTGCGGGTGATGTCGACGAGGTAGGAGTCCGCGCCCGCCACGGGGTCCCAGTCGATGCGCGCGCTGGTCTCAGTGAGAGCGCTCGCCGCAAGTCCGGTGGGGGCCGGGAGCGGTGCGGGCTGGGGGGTGTCGTCGGTGACGGGCACCGCGAACAGGGGGCAGTCGAGCGTGATCAGCACGGTCCGCTCGGCCAGCGCGTAGGCCTGGTTGGACGCGGGATCGAAGTAGCCGGGCGTTGCGGGGTGCTGGCCGGGCTCGACCTGCACGGGGCTGCGACGTACGACGGCCTGACCACTGCCGTAGAGCCAGGCCACCCCCTCATCTGCTGCCGGGCCGGCATCGGGCCCGGTGTCCGAGGGGGTGTACCCGGAGCCGAACACCCAGGTCGCGCCGAGCGAGGTCCGCTGGCGCGGACCGTCGAGCTTGGCGAGTTCCAGGCTGGCGGCTGGGGCTGCCATCCGGCGCGGGGCGTGGATCAGCCCGGCCTCGATGGTTGACTCCCCCAGAGCCTCTTCCAGCAGCGCCACAGCCGCTGTCAGCGACACCGGTGTCTTCGCTAGGAGGGTGGCATCTGTGGTGTTGAGAGCGGGCCTGATGTTGGCCCGCCCCTGCCACAGGGCACGCTCCACGAGGCGTTCCTCGGCCGCGCCGAGCCGGGACTTCGCGCGGGCTGCGGCGTCGTCGAAGCCGATCCGGTCGCAGCCGATTCCGGCGTAGATCGCAAACGGGAACGCCGTCTGCCAGGCAGGCCGGTCGAGGTTCTTGACGCCGTTGTCGTCCTCAGCCGTGGGATCCTCGGGGTTGCACAGGGCCCAGTAACCGCCGTCGGCGCACGTGTCGGTGGACCACGTGGCGTACGCGTGGCGCAAGGGTCCGGTGTCCTTGACGGTGGCGGCCGAGTAGAGGCCGTAGCGGCGCCGTGGCGCGACAGGCTGATCGGTGAGGATGTCGATCGGCGCGAGGCCGATGGTGGGGGTGCTCACGGGTGCCCTCCCTTCGTCGGGCTGGCCCCATACGGCCCGGCGCTGGATTGGCCGGGCGGCACGGGGAGTTCAGGGGGCGAGGGAGGGGTTAGGCAGCGGGGCAGGCGAGTGCCGGGGCCTCGGGCACCAGCGCACCGGAGGTGTAGCCGTTGGCGCACAGGTCGATCTTCAGTAGCCGTGTCGTACCGCAACGCTTGCCCAGCATGTGAGCCTCCTCGGTGAACAGCGACAGAAACTTGTTGCCGGGCTTGCCGGTGTCGCCGAGGAGCAGCGTCGAGTCGTAGATCGAGTCGAGGCTGACGATGTCCTGCCGGGCCGAGATGTAGGCACCGGCGGTGTACATGAGCACGGACAGCGTGGTGGGCCAGCCCTTGAGCGTCGCGGGGTCGGCGGGGGTGAGGTCCTGCCAGTCGTACACGTACTGCACTCGCGCTCCGCGCTCGGCGAACCAGGAGTTGATGCGGGAGTCCGGGACGCTGATCAGGTCGACGCCGGTGCGCTTGGCGAGGTCGGAGCGCAGCAGGCCGGTGATCCAGTAGGGCAGGACCACTTCGACGGTGGTGGAGCGGGCCATGCGGGAGCGGTAGCGGATCTCCTCGATGTGTAGCTCAAGCGCGCCCAGGAGTCCGGCAGTTGCGCCCGGCCCGTACGTGGCGGTGGTGTCGGGTTCGGTGCCGGTGGCCGCGAACTCCACGGTGGTGTCGGCGAGCCTCGCCATGCTCGCGATGGTGTCGGCGTTGATCTTGTGGACGTGAGCGGTCATCAGGCGCTGTACCCAGTCGCGGACCTGCTCGGGCCAGGAGTAATTGCGCAGGATGTCCGCCTTGATGCACATACCGCGCGGGCGAAGGCGTACTTCGTTCCAGTCCGGGCACGGCAGCTCCGCGCAAGGCTTGGTCTCCGGGCGCTTGGCCGGATCGCAGACCTCCTCGTCGGTCCAGTCCCAAGTGTGCTCCGCGAGCTTGGCGTAGACGGTCGCGAAGTCTGGGGTGGACGGCCACCGCAGCCCGCCGTGGCGGACGGTGATCGTCGGCAAGTCGAGGATCCCGTCACGTGAAGCGAGGTCGGGGCAGAACTCCCACAGCTGATCCGACGGGGAGCACCACACGTCGCCCTGCGCGACGGTGTCAGTCGCGCAGGCGGCCACAAGGGAGCCACCGGGCAGACGCCGCTCGTCGGCGGCGTAGTCGAGGACGCTGTGGTCCTGCGCGTTGCGGGCGACGAGGTTCTGGTCTCGCTGCAACTGGAACTGGGCAACGTTCACCCCACCCTGTTCCGCGTTGGAGCGGCCGATGCGGGCCAGGCCCTGCATGCGGCGGGTGGCGGCGTCGATGAGCTGGTCGAAGTTCAGCTCCTGGCCCGTGGAGTACCCGGGGATGTCCGCCGAGGCGGTCAGTGACCAGTTCGAGGCCTGACGGGCACTGGAGCGGTCCGAGCGCAGCGCCCCGAAGTTCGTCCCTCCGCGGCGGGAGGCAGCCACCGGCGCGGCTTCGATCGGCGCAGGGGCGGGCTCGGTGGTCTCGGCGGCGGGGAGGGTCGTGGCGGGCTCCACCGGTGCCTCGGCCTGGGGCTGGTTGTCACTGCTGGCCTCGGCGTCGTCGCCCGCGGTGGAGTCGCCTTCGGGGCGGAGGCGGCCGTGGAGTTCGGCGAGCTGGGCCTGGCGCTGCTCTTCCGCGGCGACGAGTTCGTCCTGACGGCCGCGCGCGGCCTCGACGACGTCGACGAGGCGGGTCAGGGAGGTGATGTCATCGTCGGTGCGCTCGCCGTCGGCACCGGTCATGTCGTCATAGGCGGCAAGGCCGGACTCGACGAGTTCGGCTGCCTGTTCTGTGTTGAGTTCGCCCAGGACGTTGGCGATGGTCTCGGAGCGCTGTGCGTCGTCCGCGTCGGTGAGGCGGGCGAGGAGCTGATCGAGCTGTTCGCGGTTCATGCGAGGAGATCCCGTTCTGGGGTCGTCTCAACAACCCCAAAGAGGGGCTGTTGCGACCCCGGCCCACAGCCAGTCGGGTCTCCTCGCGCCCGGCCCACAGCCAGTCGGCACGCTCGGTTGTGCGGATGATCGTAAGCCTTGTGATCAGTGGGTGGCGCCCGGTGCGAGCGCCAACACAGATTCAGACGCCCTCACCCTCAACTCCGGCAGAGCACGCACGACGTCCGGCACAAGCAGCTGGACTGGGTTCCAGCTCATCGGCTTTCGGCTCACAAGAAGTTGGTGCCTCAGGCAGCTGGCGCACCGTTGAAGTACTCACTTACGCGGTCATGTGCCCGCACCGCTCCCCACGCTCCACGAACTCCAGCCCGGTCTCGTCCGCCAGGGCCGCGAAGAATCGTCGGCCCTGTGCCGACTGCCGAGAGGTGGTCCAGTGGTAGCCGTCGGCGCCGTCCAGGATCAGCGAGAGGGCATCACGGCCAACTCCGCGCCCTTGCCAGTGCGTCGCAACGGCGATGTTGCTGACGAAGCCGACCTGACAGGTCGCGCAGAGCTGGTAATCGAGGTTGCCGACGATGCGGCCGTCCGCGTCCATCGCGTGGAGAACACGGATGCCCGCCGGGTTGCCGTCCGGAGCCGTGAAGCGGAATCGCACCGCTCCGGACGACGGCGGGCGTCGGTTACCCCACGACCGTAGGCCACTCACCTGGTGGTCCCGCGGTCCAGGGCCTTCGAATCTCTGCGGAACGCCCAGTCCATCTTCGGTTCCATGGCCCAGCGGAACATGCGCTGGACCGGTGGGGTGCACAAGGCCGTGATGAGAGCCCCGGCAAAGAGCGTGAGGACGACGGCACCGAGCGGGGTGTGGACCCAGTCCACCTCGTACCAGTCCCAGAAGCGGGAGCCCTTGGCGAGGAAGCCGTGCAGGAGGTAGCCGTACAGCGTGCCCGCGCCGAGCGCCGTGACCCACAGGTGGCGGCCCGGGACCCAGGCGAAGAAGCAGGCGACCAGGATCAGCGAGCAGGCGAACATGCCGAGGGTCATCGGGAGTCCGACCCAGCCGGGCATGCCGAGTTCCTGCGCGCTGTCGCGGCGGTAGAACCAGGCGGCGTTCATGCGGGGCGCCGCCCAGTACGCGAAGACGAGCGCCGAGGCCATGACCGGCAGGGCGAGGAGGCGGACTTCGCGGCGGCGCACCAGCTGGAAGTGCTCGGGCTTCAGGCACAGGCCGAGGACGAAGAACGGCAGGAACTGCAGGACCCGTTGGAGGTCGAGGTCGTCGCCGATGTCCGGGGAGACGGAGGCCAGCACCGCGATGGCGAGCGAGAGGGGCAGCGGCCAGCGCACGAGTTTCCACAGAGGTGTGGTCAGGCGCCAGATGAACAGGGCCGCGAGGAACCACACCAGGTACCAGGGGTCGAGCAGGCTGATCGGGTGGGTCGGGTCGTCGTTCGCCCACCGTTTGAAGAACGAGTACGCGACCTCGAACAGGACGTACGGGACGGCGACACCGGTCACCAGCCGCTTGAGGCGGTTCGGGCTCGCGTCGAAACTGCGCGAGAAGTAGCCGGAGATGATGATGAACGCCGGCATGTGGAAGGTGTAGACGGCGATGTACAGCGCGGCGGCGGCGCGGCTGTCCGCGCGCAGCGGCTCCCAGGCGTGGCCCATCGCGACCAGGACGATCGCCAGGTACTTAGCATTGTCGAAGAACGCGTCCCGCTGCTTTCCCTGTTTCGCTGCCGGGGCCGTCGTCGCGGTGGTTCTTCGGGATGTCTCGCTCGCCGATGTGGTGCGGGCCGGAGGCTGCGAGGCTCCGGCCCGGTCGGGTGTGCGCAGCGTCTCACTCATGGGGCCTCCCAGAAGGAACCCGGAGAGTCGATCCTGCGTCTTGCTGAAATTGGGGAGTGGAATCGGTGCGAGACATCCCGGGCACCCTAGTCACCGTCGCCAACTGCCGTACATCCTCCGTGCGTGTGGGTTTCGACACGCATGTAGAACGCACGTAAGACGCACGAGAAACGCCCTGGCCGAGCCCAGGGCGTTTCTCGGCGGGACAGGATTCTCAGGCCGCCGGGCTCGGTTCCATCAGTCGGGCGAGCAGGTCGTCAAGGCTGACCAGTCCGAGCAGGCGGCCGGAGTCGTCGCTGACGACGGCGAGCGTGGAGCGGCGCCTGCGCAGTTCGTCGACGGCCTGGGCGATGGTGTCGCCAGGGGCGAGTTCCGGCACCGGGCGGGCCAGGTGGCGGGCGTCGAGGTCCCGGCCGTGGGCGCGGGCGACCATCGCGTCGCGGGCGTGCACCGAGCCGAGGACGGTGTTGCCGTCGCGGACGAGCAGCCGGGTGCGATCACTTTCGGTCGCCACCTGAAGAATCTCCTCGACCCTCGCCGCGGCGGGCACCGAGGTGATCTGGTCCGCCGGAGTCAGGAGGTCGCTGACGGGGGTCTGCGGCTGGGTGAGGGAACTGGTGATGAGCCCGGAGTCGGCCTCGCTGATGAGTCCGAGCCGCTCCGACTCCTCGACCAGGTGGGTCAGTTGCTCCCGGTTGTGCACGGAAGCGAGCTCCTCCCTCGGAGTGACGCGGCACATCCGTACCAAGGCATTGCTGACCTTGTTGAGGAGCCAGATGAGGGGGCGTACCGCCTTGACCACGGCACGGAACGGCGGTGTCAGCAGCATCGCGGAGCGTTCGGGGTGGGCGATGGCCCAGGACTTCGGGGCCATCTCGCCGAGGACCATGTGCAGGAAGACCACGACGATCATGGCTACGGCGAAGGCGATGGCGTAGCTGAGTCCGGCGGGCAGGCCGAGCTTCTCCAGGAGCGGGTCGAGCTGGTGCGAGATCGCCGGCTTGGAGATCGAGCCGAGGCCCAACGTGCAGATGGTGATGCCGAGTTGGGCGCCGGCGAGCATCAGCGAGAGTTCCCGCATGCCGGCGAGCGCGGACTTCGCGCCGCGGTGTCCGTCGGCTGCGGCCTGTTCCATGCGGTGCCGCTTGGCGGCGACGAGAGCGAACTCGGCGGCGACGAAGAATCCGCTGCCGATCAGCAGCAGGAGCGTGATGAAGAGAGCCAGGGGGAAGCTCATGCGGTGGTCTCCTCACCGGGTACATCACTGGACGTGTCACCGGGCGTATCACCGGATGTGCGTGGCAGGCGCTCGATGCGGACCCGTTCGGGCACGTGCCGGTCGAGGCGCAGGACGGCGATGAGGACCCGGTCGCCGTCGTCGAGGTCGACGGTGAGGCGGTCGCCGATGGTGGGGAAGCGGCCGAGGCGGTCCACGATCAGTCCGGCGACCGTGTCGTAGTCGTCCTCCTCCGGCAGGGCGATGCCGGTCGCGTCGGCGACCTCGTCGAGGCGGCGTCCGGCGTCCACGAGCCAGCCGGAGTCGTCGGCCACGGCGACATGGACCACGCGGTCGCTCTCGTCGGCGATGTCGCCGACCAGTTCCTCGGCGATGTCCTCGTACGTCACGATGCCCGCGACGCCGCCGTGCTCGTCCAGGACGACGGCGAACTCGTCGTCGCGCTCGCGCATCTGCGCCACAGCGCCGGGCAGCGGCAGCGTGTCGGGGAGCAACAGCGGGCGCCGGGCGAGGTGCGCCGCGGTCGTACGGTCGAATGCAGCGGCCGGCAGGCGCATCAGCTCACGCACGCCCAGGACACCCACGACGTCGTCGGGGTGGTCGCCGAGCACGGGATAGTTGGAGTGCCCGTGCTTCGCGATCAGCTCCACGGCCTCGGTGGCTGTCGCGTCCTCGCGTACGAAGGCCGCGTCCACGCGGGGCACGAGGACCTCGTCTAGGGTGCGTTCGGAGAAGTCGAGGGCGTGGTCGAGGAGTTCGGCCGTCTCGCGCGGCAGCTGACCGTGCTCGTGGGACTCGCCGATGAGGTGGCTCAGCTCCTCCAGGGTGGCGCCGTGGTGCAGCTCCTCCACCGGCTCGATGCCGACCTTGCGCAGGATCCTGTTCGCGGCGCCGTCGAAGACGTGCACGACCGGTCCGACGACCTTCAGGTACGCGAGCGTGGAGGCGGCCAACGACTTGGCCAGGCGCTCCGGCACGGCGAGTGCGAGGTTCTTCGGCGCGAGTTCACCGAGCACCATCTGCAGCACGGTCGCCACCACGAAGCCGGTGACCACGGAGATGGCGGACACTGTGCCGTCCGACAGGCCGGTGCCTTCCAGGGCGGGCGTGAGCAGCGCGGACACGGACGGCTCGGCGAGGAAACCGACGACCAGGCCGGTGACGGTGATCCCCAGCTGGGCGCCCGAGAGCATGAAGGAGAGCCGGCCCAGGACCTGCACGGCGCGGGCCGCACGCTTGTCACCCGCTTCGGCCTCGCGGGCGAGGGCGAGCCGGTCGGCGGCGACGTAGGCGAACTCCTGGGCCACGAAGTAGCCGGTGCCCGCCGTCAGGACAAGGACGGCGAGCAGCCCGAGCACTGCGCTCATCGCGCACCGCCCCGTGCCATGCACCGGTCAGGTGCGGCCTGGCGGAAGAGTCCCGGGGGGTTCCTTGGGACGTCAGAGTCCGTCGGACTGGCGGACACGGGCTGCTCCGATCACGTAGAGGTAGGGGAGAAGGGCTAGGGATTCAGGTGGTGATGGGCGTCGGGCCGACCAGTTCGGACAGCACGTCCTCCATGGTCACGAAGCCGAGGACGGTGCCGCTCGCGCTGGTGACCGCCGCGAGGTGGCTGCCCGCTGCCCGGAGTGCGGTGAGGGTGTCGTCGAGGGGGGTGTCGATCCGTACCCGCGTGACGGCGTGCAGAGACTCGCGTGGGAACGGCTGGTCGCGGTCGGTGACGCCGAGGGTGTCCTTGATGTGCAGGTAGCCGAGCAGCGCGCCGCCCTCTCCGGTGACCGGGAAGCGCGAGTAGCTGGCCTGCGCCGCCACCTGCTCCAGTCGGGCCGGGGTGATGGTGTGGTCGACCGTGCGCATCCTCGCCGCCGGGACGAGGATCTCGCCGACCGGCCGTGTGCCCAGTTCCAACGCGTCCCGGAGGCGCTCGCCGTCCTCGGGTGCGAGCAGTCCCGCATCGCTGGAGTCCGCGACCATACGGGCCAGCTGGTCGTCGGTGAACACGGCCTCGACCTCGTCCTTGGGCTCCACCTTGAGCAGTTTGAGGAGGGTGTTGGCGAGGGCATTGATGCCGAAGATCAGTGGCTTGAGGGCGCGGGTGAGGGCGACCAGGGGCGGGCCGAGGAGCAGAGCCGTCGGTACGGGGGCGGCGAGCGCGATGTTCTTCGGGACCATCTCGCCGATGAGCATGTGCAGGTAGGTCGCCAGGGTCAGGGCGATGACGAACGCGATCGGGTGCACCAGGCCGTGCGGGACGTGCGCGGCCTCGAAGCCGGGTTCGAGGAGGTGCGCGATGGCCGGTTCCGCGACGGCGCCGAGCACCAACGAGGAGGCGGTGATGCCGAGTTGGGCGGTGGCCATCATCTGGGAGATGTGCTCGACACCCCACAGGGTGATGCGCGCCCGGCGGTGGCCCTCCTTCGCTCGCGGCTCGATCTGGCTGCGGCGCACCGAGATGAGCGCGAACTCGGCGCCGACGAAGAACGCGTTGGTCAGCAGCGTCAGCGCGCCGATGAGGAGCTGCAAGGAGGTCATCGCGCCGTCCCCGTCATGTGCTTCCGCGGGCGGTCCTGCTGCATGTTCCGCTGCCGGTCCTGTGGCCGGTCGCGTGGCGGGTCCTGCGGCGACGGCACACCGTCGAGCCGGGCGGCGGGCGCGGTGAGGTGGACCCGCTCGGCGCGGTGGTGGTCCACGTCGAGCACGTCCAGACGCCAGCCCCCGACCAGGATGTGATCGCCCTCGGCCGGTATCCGGGCCAGCCGCGTCGCGATCAGACCGGCCACCGTCTCGTACGGGCCGTCCGGCACCGCGAGCCCGATCGCGGCGAGCTGGTCGGTGCGGACACCGCCGTCGGCCTCCCAGGTGGGCCGGCCGTCCTCGGCGGGCGGGGCGGGCAGCAGGTCGGGGACCTCGACGGGGTCGTGCTCGTCGCGGACCTCGCCGACGACCTCCTCGACGATGTCCTCCACCGTGGCCACACCCGCCGTACCGCCGTACTCGTCGATGACGATCGCCATCGTGCGGGTGGCGCGCAGGCGGCCGAGGAGCCGGTCGGCGGTGAGGCTGTCGGGGACCCGCAGGGGTTCGCCGACCAGGACGGTGACCTGGGTGACGGCCCGCTTGCCGGGGTCAAGGGCGAGGACGTCACGGATGTGGACCGTCCCGATCACGTCGTCGAGAGTGTCGCGGTAGACGGGAAAGCGGGAAAGCCCGGTGGCGTGGCTGAGGTTCGCGGCGTCCGCGGCCGTGGTGTGTGCTTCCAGGGCGCAGACGTCGACGCGCGGCGTCATCACGTTCTCCGCGGTCAGCTCGGCGAGGTGCAGGGTGCGTACGAAGAGTTCCGCCGAGTCCTGCTCGATGGCGCCCTCGGCGGCCGAGTGCCGGGCCAGTGCCACGAGCTCCTCGGGGCTGCGGGCGGAGGCCAGCTCCTCGGCCGGCTCCAGGCCGAAGCGGCGTACGAAACGGTTCGCCGTGTTGTTGAGGTGCCGGATGAACGGCGCGAACGCGGCCGTGAAGCCGCGCTGCGGGGCCGCCACCACCTTCGCGACGGCCAGCGGCCGCGCGATGGCCCAGTTCTTCGGCACCAGCTCGCCGATCACCATCAGCAGGACCGTGGAGACGACCACACCCAGGACGGTCGCTACCGACGGAACGGCCCGGCCGAGACCGATCGCCTCCAGCGGCCCGCGCAGCAGCGCGGCGAGCGACGGCTCGGCCAGCATGCCGATCACCAGGGACGTCACGGTGATGCCGAGCTGGGCACCGGACAGCTGGAACGTCAGGCGACGAGCCGCCTTGAGCGCTCCCTCCGCGCCGCGCTCCCCCGCCTCGGCAGCCCGCTCCAGTTCACTGCGCTCCACCGTGGTCAGGGAGAACTCGGCCGCGACGAACACCGCGCACGCGAGCGTGAGGAGCAGGGCGAGCAGGAGGAGCAGGAACTCGGTCACCGTGCCACCCCCCGTCCCTCACGCACGCGGTGCGGGCAGGTCGTGGCACGGCTGGTACTGGGAGGCTCACCCATTGCGGGACCGTGACTCCTTCTCGTACGGAACTGTGGCTCAACTGGCGTGTTTCTACACCCACTGTAAAGGAATGGCAAACCCCTCACAGGCTGTGCTGTCCCTCGCTCACGCCCGCAGGAAGGCGAGGACGGCCAGGACCCGGCGGTGGCCCTGGCCGTCGACGTGGAGTTCGAGCTTCTGCAGGATGCTGCTGACGTGTTTGTTCACGGCCGCTTCGGTGACGTACAGCTCACGGGCGATGGCGGCGTTGGCGCGGCCCTCGGCCATCAGGGCGAGCACCTCGCGCTCGCGTGGTGTGAGCCGTTGCAGCGGGTCATGGCGGCGGTTGAGGAGCTGCCGCACCACCTCGGGATCCACGACCGTCGCGCCGGCGGCGACCTGGGTGACGGCGTCGACGAACTCCGTGACGGCGCTGACGCGGTCCTTGAGGAGGTAGCCGACTCCGCTGTCCGATCCGAGGTCGAGGACGTGTGCCGCGTAGGACTGCTCGATGTACTGGCTCAGGACGAGGACCGGCAGGGCCGGGTTCTCGCGGCGCAGGGAGATGGCGGCGCGCAGCCCGTCGTCGGCGTGGTCCGGAGGCATGCGGACGTCGGTCACGACGATGTCGGGGCGGTGCTCGCGGGCGGCGGCGACCAGGGCGTCCGCGTCCCCGACGGCGGCCGCCACCTCGTGGCCGAAGCGGGTGAGCGAGCCGACCAGGCCGTCCCGCATGAGCGGGGAGTCCTCGGCGAGTACGACGGTCAACGGCACGGCAGCTCCACGTGCAGGAGTGTAGGCCCGCCCGGCGGGCTGGACAGGCGGATCCTGCCGTCCGCGGCGGCGACCCGGTCGGCGAGCCCGGTCAAGCCGCCGCCCGCCCCGGGTTCGGCGCCGCCGCGGCCGTCGTCCCGTACGGACAGGGTGAGGAGGTTGGTGTGCCGGCGGGCCTGCACCTGAATGTGGCTCGCGCCGCTGTGCTTGGCGGAGTTGGCGAGGGCTTCGGAGATCACGAAGTACGCGACGCTCTCCAGGGGCGCGGGCAGCCGTCCGGGCAGGCGGATGTCGACGGTGACGGGCAGCGCGGCGCGGGCGGCGAGGTTCTCCACCGCGGCCGTCAGCCCGTGATCGGTGAGGTCCTTGGGGTGGACCCCGCGGCTCAGGTCCCGCAACTCCTGAACGGCCAGGGTGAGTTGCTCCTGTGCCGCGGCGAGCTGCGTGGACAGGGCCGAGCCGGGGTCGGTGTCGAGGCGGGCGAGGCCGAGCTGCACGTTGA
Source organism: Streptomyces sp. LHD-70 (assembly GCF_031157275.1). Classification (GTDB taxonomy): domain Bacteria; phylum Actinomycetota; class Actinomycetes; order Streptomycetales; family Streptomycetaceae; genus Streptomyces. Next base: position 6,163 of record NZ_JAVIFW010000038.1, on the reverse strand, counting down.
GGGAGACGAGCCGCTGCTGCGCCCCGTCGTGCAGGTCCCGTTCGATACGGCGGCGCTCCGCGTCGAAGGCATCGACGAGTCGTGTGCGGGAGGCGCGCACGTCGGTGAGCCGGCGGCCCAGTTCGCTGTCGCGGGGTGCCAGCATCAGCCGGGTGACGGCGGCGCGGGCGCCCGCCCAGGCGGTGATGGTGTAGGGCGCGGCGGGCAGCAGGCACAGGCCGACGACGAACAGCGGCCAGGCGCCTGGGTCGTCGACGGGCGACAGCATCACCAGGACGGGCACAGCCAGGGCGAAGGCCAGGACGAGGAGGTCCATCCACCACAGCGCGGTCAACGACACGGCGGTGAAGCCGAGTTCACGCCAGGTCGCCTGCTCGCGCAGCCGGGTGTGCAGCCAGCCGCGCACGCCCGGCAGCTCCGGCTTCCGGTGCGGGTCGGGCACCGCGTCCAGGTCGACGAGCCGCAGCCGCCACCGCTCGAACCGCGTGACGGCGATGCCGGACAGTGCAACGCCGAGCAGCAGCACCGCCCCTACGAGCACGACAAGCGAGGCGAACCCCGCGATCAGCAGGCCCACCAGGACGAGCGTCGCGACGGCGCCGAAGGCGACCCCGGACAGCAGGTAGGCGACGGACCGCCACGGCCAGCTCGAGCGGAGCAGCTTCAGCGGGTTCTGGGCCAGGGCCTGCCAGGCGTTGCGGTGACGCATCCGTCGAAGGTAGCCGCACGGGGACCTTGCAGCAGTAGTGCCCGTACTACCTTTCAACTCCCTTGTACGCCAATGCGCCGGGGGCGGGCCGGACGGTGCACTGGGCGACATGAAGATCCCTGCCTTCCCCTCCGGTCCCCACCGTGCCGCCGCCCATTCCGGTTTCCGCCGTGGTCTCGCCGTCCTGGCGGCCACGCTCGGCATCGCGGCGGCCACCTTGTCCGGCGCTGTTCCCGCGTCGGCGGCCGAGCGCGCCACCCTCGCCGACCGCGCCGCCAACTTGGCCCCGGCGGCGGTCGACCGTTTTTTGCGCGACTACGTCGAGGAGACCAACCTGCCGGGAGCGGTGGTCGCCGTGACCCGGGGCGACCGCGTGGTGCACACCGCCGGGTACGGGCACACCGCGACCGGCCGCGCCATGACCGCGCAGACGCGTATGCCGGTGGCCTCGTTGTCCAAGGCCATGACCGCGCTCGCCGTCATGCAGCTGGTCGAGGCGGGCAAGGTCGACCTCGACCAGCCAGTGCGCCGCTACCTGCCCGAGTTCACCATGGCCGACCCCCGCGCCGAGAGGATCACCGTTAGGCAGCTGCTGACCCAGACCTCCGGCATGGCCGACTCCGCGTACCCCGATCTGACGCGCGCTCAGCCGCGTACGCTCAAACAGGCCGTCAGCGCGATGCGCGAGGCTCCCCTGGCCGCTAATCCCGGCGCCAAGTACCGCTACCACAACCCCAATTACTTCGTCGCCGCCCGCCTGGTCGAGGTCGTCAGCGGACGCCCTTTCGCCGACCAGATGTCCGCGAAGATCTTCCGACCACTGCACATGACGCGTACGTCATCCGTCTCCGGCACGGACGAGATGCCCGCACAGGCGCGCGGGTACGTGCGCGCGTACGGCACGACCGTGTCTGCGGCGCATCCCCGCTGGTTCACGGCGGGCGGCCACGGAGTCGTGACCACCGCCGATGACCTCGCGCAGTGGCTGATCGCCCAGAACAACCACGGCGTCTCCGTCGACGGGCGGCGCATCGCATCCGCCCGGACCATCGACCTCACGCACACACCGCCGACCGCTCCGGCAGACAGCGACTACGCCCTGGGCTGGTCCCGGAACACCGGCGAAGGGCCCCGGCGGATCCAGCACACTGGCCAGCTGCTCACGTACAACTCCATGGCCACCCTGCTGCCCGACAGCGCAACCGGCATCGCGGTCGTCACCAACACCGGCATGATCTCCGGGGACGACGCAGCCCAGATCACACAGGGCCTGGTCGACCTCGCCCAGGGCGAGCGGCCCGAGGTGGCCGCGCCGTTCTCCATGACGGCCGACTGGATCCTGGCGGCGCTCACCCTGCTGGCGCTCGGCCTCGGCGCCCGCGGCGTGTCCCGCGCCGGCCGGTGGGCACAGCGCGCCGCGGAACGCTCGTGGTGGCGGCTCGCCCTGCGCAGCCTGCCGCACCTCCTGCCCCTTCTCTTCTTCACCCAACTCGCCGCACTCTTCGGCCTGTTGATGCGGCGCTCCGGAACCCTCGGGCAGGTCGCCTACGCCTGGCCGGCTCTGGTGATCTGCGCGGCTGCAGCCGCTCTCGCCTCGTCCGCGGTCCTCGCGGCACGGCTGGCCGCCGTCGCCCGCCTCCGTCGGCACTGACACAACCCCGGCATCGCTGCGCCGGAGCCGGACGGGCCCCGCTGAAGCGATGCGCGAGCCTGCCGCCTGCGCACTATGGCGCGAACACACCCTTCGACGTCCGTCGTAGCTACCCTCTCCTCTATTCTTCTACATTCCTGTAGAGCCCTCGACTGCTCGTCGGCCAGGGGTTCTTGACAGACACTCACATGAAGGAGTGGACGCCGCGATGGTGTTCAAACGGCTGCTCGGCTCGCTCGGCGTGGGCGGCCCCACAGTGGACACGGTGCTCGAAGGCGGTGCCGCCCTGCCCGGCGGGGCCCTGCACGGGCAGGTTCACCTCAAGGGCGGCAGCGCCGCATTCGACATCGAGCAGATCACCCTGGAACTGGTCGCCCGCGTGGAGGCCGAGCGCGAGGATGGTGAGAGCGAGGGCGCCGTCACCTTCGGGCGGTTCATGGTCGGCGGCGGCTTCCGGCTCGGCGAGGAGGAGCAGCGCAGCGTTCCGTTCAGCGTGACGCTGCCCTGGGAGACGCCGGTCACGGAGCTGCACGGCCAGCCGCTCGGCGTCGTGCTCGGCGTACGCACGGAACTCGCCGTGGCGGGCGCGAAGGACAAGGGCGACCTTGACCCGCTCGCGGTGGGCCCGTTGCCCGTGCAGGAGGCGGTACTCGAAGCGTTCGGACAGCTCGGCTTCGGCTTCAAGTCGGCCGATCTGGAGTACGGCCGCATCGGCGGCACTGGCCAGCAGCTGCCCTTCTACCAGGAGGTCGAGCTCACCCCGTCACCGGCGTACGCGCACGCCGTCAATGAGATCGAGGTGACCTTCCTTGCCGATCCCGGCGGCATGGACGTCGTTCTGGAGGCCGACAAGCGCGGCGGGTTGTTCTCGTCCGGCCACGACTCGATCACGCGGTTCCGGGTCAGCTACGCGGCGGTCGAGCAGCGCGACTGGAACACCGAAGTAGACGGCTGGGTACGGCAGTTGATCGAGAGCGGCACCTCTCACGGTTCGCACTCCGAGTACGGCCACGGCGACCACTCCCACATCGGGCACCAGGGCCACCACCACGGCCATGACGAGCACCACCACGACGGCCACCGCTCCGGACCGGGCATGGGCACCGCCGTCGCGGCCGGTACGGCGGGCCTCGCGGTCGGGGTCGTCGGCGGGATGGTTGCAGCCGAGGTGGTCGACGAGATCGGCGACGCCTTCGAAGGGGACGAAGAAGAGGAAGAAGGGTGAGGCACTCCGAGCGAGCGTGCCAACCCTGCTAACTTCTACATGACTGTAGAAGTTGTGTCGCCCGGGCCGGACCCCGGCCCGGGCGCCCCCTCGACCCCGTACGGAGTTCTCATGGGCCTGTTCGACCGCTTCAAGGAGTCCGCCACACAGATGCAGACGCAGCTGCTGGCGAAGAAGAACGACCTCAAGAGCGGCGCCTTCAGGGACGCGAGCATGGCGATGTGCGCACTGGTCGCCGCCGCCGACGGCACCATCGACCCTTCCGAGCGCCACAAGGTCGCCCAACTCATCGCCACCAACGACGTGTTGCAGAACTTCCCCGCCGACGAACTGCAGCGCCGCTTCGAGGACAACTGCAACAAGCTGACCGCCGACTACGACTTCGGCAAGGTCAGCGTCCTGCAGGAGGTCGCCAAGGCGAAGAAGAAGCCCGCCGAGGCCCGTGCCGTGATCCAGATCGGCATCGTCATCGGCGGCGCCGACGGCGACTTCGACAAGGACGAGCAGCAGGTCGTACGCGAAGCCTGCTACGCCCTCGACCTGCCGCCGCACGAGTTCGACCTCTGAGCGGAGCCGAAACAGGCCGTACCGGGCTCGGCAGGCACACTCGCCGCTCCCGGCACGGCCTGGGAGGCATTTCGTTGATCAGCGAGTTGGTGGTCTGGTCGACTGAGCGTTGGCTCTGTCACGCCGAGTTTCGCCCTCGGGAGCCGCTCGCCCCACCCTGGCATCCCGTCCTGGTGGTCGGTTTCGGAAGTCCGTCCGGGGTTGCTCACGCAGCCTGAACCACCTCAACCGAACCACAGTTATTGACAATTACTCCTCGCCACCAAGCACGGCACTGAGTGATGCATACGGGAAATCCCTGAGGAATCGTAGGGGTTGCTTGGGGGGTTGCTGGGGGCCATCCCCGATGTCGGCGCGAGCGCCCGCCGGGACGCTGGAGTCATGTCTCGCCTCAAGCGCGTCCTCATCACTCTCACGACGATTGCTGTCGTCATCGGCCTCGCGCTCGGCGGCGGGGCCCTGTGGCTGTACTCCGACGCCAAGGTGTCCACCGTCGGTTCAACCGACTTCAGCAACGAGCTGGCGGTGCCGCCGCTGGCGAAATCGACGGTGAAGAAGGACGGGACCCGGGTCTTCGATCTGACGATGCGGGCCGGAGAGAAGGAATTCAGAGCCGGGCAGAAGACGCCGACCTGGGGCTTCAACGGGGATTACCTGGGGCCGACGCTGCGTGCCGAGCGCGGCGAGAAGGTCCAGGTGAAGATCAAGAATGCGTTGGGGGAGGAGTCCACCGTGCACTGGCACGGGATGCACTTGCCCGCGAAGATGGACGGTGGTCCGCACCAGATGATCGCCCCCGGCGCGACTTGGACCCCGCGCTGGACCGTGAATCAGCCGGCCGCGACCCTCTGGTATCACCCCCATCCGCACGGCAAGACGGAAAAGCATGTGCAGCGAGGGCTGGCCGGGATGTTCCTCCTTCACGACGAGAAGTCCGACCGTCTCGCACTGCCCAAGAGGTACGGAGTCGACGATCTGCCGGTCATCGTCCAGGACGTGAAGTTCGACGGGGCGAAGTTCGACCACGGGCACAAAATGCTGTCGGAAACCGGGTTCCTCGGGAACCGGACGATGGTCAATGGCACTCTCGATCCGTACAAGGAGGTCGGCGACGAGCTCGTACGGCTGCGGCTGCTCAACGCCTCGACCGCGCGGATATACGACTTCGGATTCTCCGACGACCGGGAGTTCGCGCTCATCGGGACGGACGGCGGGCTTTTGGAGACGACGACCCGGATGGACCGGATCCGGATGTCGCCGGGTGAGCGGGCCGAGATCGTGGTGCGGATGAAGCCGGGCGAGAAGACCACTCTGCGTAGCTTCCCGAACGACTCCTACGGTGACTCCTGGTCGAAGCGTTTCGCGGGCGGCGACGACTCCTTCGACGTACTGGAGCTGCGGGCGAAGAAGACCCTGCGGGCCTCTCCCGAACTGCCAGCCAAGCTGGGCGAGCTGGAGGTTCCGGACGGGTCGGACTCGGTACGCGGACGATTCTTCGGGCTGCGTACCTCCGGCATCAACGGCAAGAAGATGCAGATGGGCCGGATCGACGAGACGGTCACCCGCGGCACCGCGGAGACCTGGACCGTGCGCAACGAGCACAGCACGCCGCACAACTTCCACATTCACGATGTGCAGTTCCGGGTGCTGGAGGTGGACGGCAAGAAGCCGTCGGCCGAGCTGCGCGGCGCGAAAGACACGGTCTTCGTCCCGGGGCACACGACGGTGAAACTGGCGATGCGCTTCGAGGGGCCGGCGGACCCGGACACGCCGTACATGTACCACTGCCATCTGCTGTACCACGAGGACCTGGGAATGATGGGGCAGTTCGTGGTCGTCGAGAAGGGTGAGAAGGCGGGCAAGGTGCGTACACCGCACACACACGCCGGGCACTAAGAGGTTGTCTCACGTGGCGTCAGATCTTTACGGCATGATGCCTTGCCATGGGTGCTGGTCTGTCACAGCGGTTGGTTCCGGATGAACTCTGGGTCCTGGTCGCTCCGTTGCTTCC
>NZ_JAVIFW010000037.1 GCF_031157275.1 Streptomyces sp. LHD-70 | reverse complement strand
GGGTTGGTGGGGGGGGTGCCGTGAGGGGGTTCGGTGGGGCGGTTCGGTGAGGGGTTCGGTGGAGGGGCGGTGGGGGCGGCGGCGTGGTCCGGCCCCGCGTGGGTGTTGGGTCCCGCCCCGCGTGGCCGCGTAGTCAGGCTCTCGCGGGAGGGCCCGGGGGGGCGTGGACCGGTCTTCGTGGGGGGGTGGTGTGGTCCGGCTGGTCCGGCCCTGGGACGCCCACCACCCGCAGTGGCACACTGGCACGTCGAGCCCGGAGGGAGACCGGACACGTGCCCATGATCCGCAAGCTGCGCCGCATGGTCGGCCGTGCCAAGCGCCGCACGGTGGACCTCAGCCACCCCGCGCGCTCCCCGCTAGGCAGTGCCGTGGTGAACTGCGTCGTCTACCAGGACGGCAAGCGCCGCGCCGACGGTCCCGCGGACGTCTCGGCCGCCCAGGCCCTGGCCCGCGTACGCAAGGAGGGCGCGGGCTTCGTCTGGATCGGGCTGCACGAGCCCACCCCCGACGAACTCGCCGAGCTCGCCCAGCCGTTCGGCCTCCACCCGCTGGCCATCGAGGACGCCGTCCACGCCCACCAGCGCCCCAAGGTCGAGTCGTACGACGACATGCTGTTCGCCGTCTTCAAGTCCGTCTGCTACGTGGACCACGACGAGCTGACCTCCAGCAGCGAGGTCGTCGACACCGGCGAGATCATGGTCTTCACCGGCCGGGACTTCGTCATCACGGTCCGGCACGGCCGCCACGGCTCGCTCGGCCCGGTCCGCGAAGCCCTGGAGGCCGACCCCGAGCAGCTGGCCAAGGGCCCGTCGGCCGTGCTGCACGCGATCGCCGACCATGTCGTGGACGAGTACCTGACCGTCGCCGACGCCGTGCAGGCAGACATCGACGACGTGGAGTCCCAGGTCTTCGCGGCCCAGCCGGACCGCTCGGGCGGGCGGGCCGACGCCGGGCGGATCTACCAGCTCAAACGCGAACTCCTGGAACTGAAGCGCGCCGTCTCCCCGCTCAGCCGCCCCCTTCACATCCTCGCCACGCGCGCGAACACGCTGATCGATCCCGACATCCAGCCGTACTTCCGTGACGTCGCCGACCACCTGGCCAGCACGAGCGAGCACATAGCGTCCTTCGACGCCCTCCTCGACTCGATCCTCCAGGCCCACCTGGCCCAGGTCACGGTCGAGCAGAACGAGGACATGCGCAAGATCACGTCCTGGGCCGCGATCATCGCCGTACCCACCATGGTCTGCGGCGTCTACGGCATGAACTTCGAGCACATGCCCGGCCTCGACTCCCCCTACGGCTATCCCGTTCTCGTCATCGTCACCGTCCTCGCTTGCTTCCTGCTCCATCGAATGCTCCGCCGCAAAGGCTGGCTGTAACAACGAGCGAACGGGCCGACCCGCTACAGGCTTCCGGTGCGCCTACCGGTCCCTGCTACGGGTCCCCTACCAGTCCGGGCTACCGGTGCGGGCCACCGGTCCGGGCTGCTGGCCGCTGTCCCTCGGCTACGGCTACGGCTACGGCTGAAGCCTTCCACCAGCTGCGGGTCCGGCTGGCGGCTGCGGGCCAACCACCGGCTACAGGCCGACCAACGGCTGCGGGTCCAGCCGACAGCTGCGGCTGCATCCACCAACTGCAGGCCCGCATCTACCGGCGGCAGGAGGCACGAGCCCGCCCGCCACAGGGCGGCCTCCTCCCAGGGCTGCAGGACCGCCCTCCCTCAAGCCCTCCCGACGTCACCCCCTCACGGTCGCCATCGCGGGTCGCGCCCCAGTGCGCCGAGGAGGCGGTCCTGTTCGGGTGCATGCGCCGGTACGGCCACGGGCTCGCCGAGTACACCCGCCTGCCGTGCCGTCGGGGCGAGGCCCTCGTACTCGAAGGCGAGCTCGGTGAGGACCACCGGCTCGATCGCGTACGCCTGGCCGGTCGCGCGGGCCAGGTCCCAGGCGTGCACGGCGAGATCGCCGAGCACCATGTGGCCGACGGTGCGGGCCGGGAACTTCATCGCCCCGGTCGTACCCTCGTCCGCTCCGGGCTCGCCCCAGGCCTCGACGAGCCGACGGGTCTCCTCGGCGAACCGCTCCCGCCAGTCGGCGCCCCTGCCGACCATGTCGGGCGTCTCCCCGAACTCCGAGTCCCGCTTCGCCGCGAGGGCCTGGAACTGCACGACCACCTGCGCGAGGTGGTTCACCAGGGCACGTACGTCGTACTCGGAACATGGCGTGCGCTGTCCGAGCTGCCCGTCCTCGATACCCCGGACCACGGCCACAGCCTGCACGCCTGCCGTGTCCAGGAGCTCGCTGATGCTCTTCGTCATGACCTGAACGTAGGCGCCGACCGGTACGTACGCCTTGAACAAACGCGACAGCCGACCCCTGGTTCCACCCCCGTCCTAGACTCCGTTCATGGCAGCGCCGCGCCGTGACACCAAGGGCATCGTCGATGCCGCCGAACTCTTCTCCCACGTGCGGTTCCGCCGTCGCGAGCCGGCCGAACCGCTGCGCCCCTATCTCGAGCACTACTGGCTGATCGACTGGGACCTGCCCGAGCCGTACGCCTCCCACGTCGTCCCCCACCCCTCCGTGAACGTCGTCTTCCAATTCCAGCGCTCCGAAGCCCCCGCCGGATCCGGCGACGTCGACGGGACCGACGGTCCTGACGGTCCCGACGGCCCAGGTGCCCCAGGTGCCCCAGGTGCCCCAGGAACGTCCCCCGCCGATGGCTTCGGCGAGGTCGCGGGCATCGGCCTCGAGCTGTTCACCAAGAAGCTCGAAGGCGTGGGCCGGGCCTGCGGAGTGCAGTTCCGCCCCGGCGGCTTCCGCCCGTTCGCCCCGGCACGCCCCGTGAGCGACTGGACGGGACGGCAGGTGCCGCTGGACGAGGTGTTCCCCGCCGGTGCCGCCGACGGTGCGGCACCGGCCGTACTCACCCCGGACGACGAGGACGCCCGCGTGGCGGCACTCGACGCCTTCCTGCTGTCGCTCGGACCACGGCCCGACCCACAGGCCGACCTCGCCATGGCCCTCGTCGACCACGTCCGCGCCGACCGCTCCATGCGCCGCGTCGATCAACTCGCCCGCACGGAAGGACTGTCGACGCGCAGCTTGCAGCGGCTCTTCTCCGCGTACGTCGGCGTCGGCCCCAAGTGGGTCATCCTCCGTTACCGCATCCACGACGCCCTGGACGTGGCCGCGTCCGGCACGGCTGTCGACTGGGCGGCCGTCGCAGCCGACCTGGGCTATGCCGACCAGGCCCATCTCGTACGGGACTTCACGACGACAGTCGGGGTACCGCCGACTGCCTATGCGGCCGGAGCCTGAGGGAGCGCCGACCAGAACCCCCCTGGGCACAAGGGAGTTCGCCCCGCCTAAGCCTCCGGAGCCGTCAGATACCGGTGCACGGTAGGACCCAGCCAGTCGATCACTTCCTCTCTGCTCATCTCGACGGCCGCCGGGAAGAGCAGCACGTACCGCGCGAGGGCCATGCCGAGGATCTGCGACGACACGAGCGCGGCACGGCGCGGCACCGACTCCTGATCCGGTGCGTACTGCGCGGCGACCGGGATCAGCTGGTCCTTGAAGATCTCCTGCATGCGCTCGGCACCCGAGGTGTTGGTCACGCCGACGCGGAGCAGTGCCGTCAGGATCTCGCTCTTCTCCCACAGGTCCAGGAAGTGTTCGACAAGGCCGACGCCGACCGGTCTCGGCGGGTGCACGAAATCCACGGTCATCGGCGCTTGCCGCTTCTCCGACCAGATGACGTCCGGCATGTGGAGGTCGATCTCGGCCGCTGCGGCGAAGAGTCCCTCCTTGTTGCCGTAGTAGCGCATCACCATCGACGGGTCGATGCCGGCGTCCCGCGCTATGGCACGGATCGTCGCGCGCTCGTATCCATCGGCCGCGAAGCGTTCGCGGGCGGCGGCGAGGATCGCGGCACGGGTGGCGTCGGAGCGGCGCGCGGGCCTATCCGAAGGCGCGCTCGCCTTCGCCCCTGCACGCCCGCTCGGTCGGGAGGACTGCGCGGTGTCGGACATGCCGCCAAGCGTATGCCAACAATCGTTGGCCCACAAGTGTTGACATTCGTCGGACGCGGATCTAAATTCGCCAACAAGCGTTGACCAACGGCCGTTGACCCATCGTGCGGCCGCCGTGGACGGCGTCGACAGACAGGCAGATCAGCAGATCAGGCAGACCGGCATGGGTATCGAGGAGGCCGCAATGAACGGCAGCACGAGCACCGGCGCACACACCGACACGAGCACTCACGCGAGCCCGCACCCGGACGCGGGCGCCCAGGCCTCGGTGATCGTGGTGGGCGCGGGCCCGACCGGCCTGCTGCTCGCCGGGGACCTGGCCGCCGCTGGCGTCCCCGTCACCGTCCTCGAGAAGCGCCCGGCCGATATCAGCAACCTCACCCGCGCCTTCGCCGTGCACGCCCGCACCTTGGAACAGCTGGACGCCAGAGGCCTCGCGGACGAGCTGGTCGAGCGGGGACAGCGGATCGAGAAGATCCGGCTGTTCGACGGCCTCGCGCTCGACCTCACCGGCCTGCGGTCCCGCTTCGCCTTCCTGCTCACCACCCCGCAGTACGAAGTGGAGAAGCTGCTCCGCCGCCGCGCCACGGAACACGGCGTCGCTTTCAGGCATGGCACAGAGGTGACCGGCCTGACCCAGGACGCCACGGGTGTCGACGTCGAGGTGAGGTTCGAGGACGGCACGGCCGGTTCGTTCCGCGCGGCCTATGCAGTCGGAACCGACGGCGTGCGCAGCGTCGTTCGTGAGGCGGTCGGCCAGTCCTTCCCCGGCAGGCCGGTCATCAGCTCGATCGTCCTGGCCGATGTCCAGCTGTCCGAGGGCCCCGATCTGACGGTCGCCGTGCGCGGCTCGAAGGACGCCTTCGCCTTCGTCATCCCGTTCGGCGACGGGTACTGGCGGGTGGGGGGCTGGAATCGCGACCGGGCCGACATCCCTGACTCCACACCCACGTCGCTCGACGAGCTGAAGGACATCACGCGGCGGGCCCTCGGCTCCGATCTCGGGATCCATGACGCCCGTTGGATCTCTCGCTTCCACAGCGACGAACGCCAGGTCCGGTCGTACCGCACGGGCAGGGTCTTCCTCGCCGGGGACGCCGCGCACACCCACAGCCCGGCAGGCGGGCAGGGCATGAACACCGGACTGCAGGACGCGGCCAACCTGTCGTGGAAGCTCGCCGCCGTCCTGCGCGGCCACGCCCCCGAGGCTCTGCTCGACTCCTACCAGGGCGAACGGCACCCCGTGGGCCGGGCGGTCCTGCGCAGCAGCGGCGCCATCATCCGCCTCGCCATGGCACACAACCGCCCGCAGTACGCGCTGCGTTCTCTGCTGACCACCGTGCTGAAGCGGGTGAGGACGGCGCGAGAGAAGGCGCTCGGCCAGATCACCGGCATCGGGTACGCCTACGCCGCACCGCGTGGAGCCCACCCGCTCGTCGGCCACCGCGCCCCGGACATGCAGCTGGCCGAGGGCCCGGCGGGCACGCGCCTGCACGAGGCCCTGCGCGCAGGCAAGTTCGTCCTCGTCACACCGGCGGACGGGGAGATCGAGGCGAAGGACGAGGAAGGCCGCGAGCTGCGGGCCACCCTCACCCACTGGGCCGGTCCGCGTCGCAGCTCGCTCCTGGTGCGCCCCGACGGCTATATCGCCTGGGCCGCCGAGCAAGCCCGCCCGGAGCAGATACGGGCCGCCCTACGGGAGTGGACGGGGGCGTAGAGGGCTCCCCGGACTCCCGGACCGGCGCCGCCACGGCCCGCCTATCCTGACCAGACCCGTCCCTGTCGTACATATGCACGAGGAGCACCGCCCATGGCTTCCGCCCCGATCGCCGTCGTCACCGGAGCCAGCAGCGGAATCGGCGCCGCCACCGCGCGCCGGCTGGCCGCCGCCGGTTACCGCGTGGTGCTCACCGCCCGCCGCAAGGACCGGATAGAGGCGGTGGCCGCCGAGATCAACGAGGCGGGCCACCAGGCCATGGCGTACGCGCTGGACGTCACGGACCGCGCGGCCGTGGACGAATTCGCGACGGCCTTCCGGGAGATCGCGGTGCTGGTGAACAACGCGGGCGGCGCGCTCGGCGCGGACCCGGTGGCGACGGGCGACCCGGCCGACTGGCGTCAGATGTACGAGGTCAACGTGATCGGCGTGCTCAACCTGACGCAGGCCCTGCTGCCCGCGCTGATCGCGAGTGGGGACGGCACGGTCGTCGTCCTCTCCTCCACCGCCGGCCACGCGACGTACGAGGGCGGGGGAGGGTATGTGGCCGCGAAGAACGGCGCGCGGGTGCTCGCGGAGACGCTGCGCCTCGAGATGGTCGGCCGGCCGGTGCGCGTCATCGAGATCGCGCCCGGCATGGTCAAGACCGAGGAGTTCGCCACGACCCGCTTCCGCGGGGACACGGAGAAGGCGGCGAAGGTGTACGAGGGCGTGGCCGAACCCCTGACCGCGGACGACGTCGCCGACACGGTCACGTGGGCGGTGACCCGTCCCCCGCACGTCAACGTCGACCTGCTCGTCGTCCGCCCCCGCGCGCAGGCCTCCAACACCAAGGTCCACAGAGAGAGTCGATGACCAGACGCCGGGACTCCGCGCCGGAAGCCGCCGCGGCACCCGCCACGGAACCCTGGTGGCGTCAGCAGTGATCTACGCCGTCACCCACGCGAAGCGACCACCGCCCCGGCACAGGGTGCCGGGGCGGGCATGAAGGGCCGGCTCAACCCTTCACGCACACCACCTGCTTGATCTTGGCCACGACCTGGACCAAGTCCCGCTGCTGGTCGATGACCTGCTCGATCGGCTTGTAGGCGCCCGGGATCTCGTCCACGACGCCGGAGTCCTTGCGGCACTCCACGCCTCGCGTCTGCTCCTCCAGGTCCTTGGCGGAGAAGCGCCGCTTGGCAGCGTTGCGGCTCATGCGCCGACCGGCGCCGTGCGAGGCCGAGTTGAAGGACTTCTCGTTGCCGAGGCCCTTCACGATGTACGAACCGGTGCCCATCGAACCGGGGATGATCCCGTAGTCGCCGCTGCCCGCACGGATGGCGCCCTTGCGGGTGACGAGCAGGTCCATCCCCTCGTACCGCTCCTCCGCCACGTAGTTGTGGTGGCAGGAGATGACAGGCTCGAAGGTCGGCTTGGCCTTCTTGAACTCCTTGCGGACGACGTCCTGGAAGAGGCCCATCATGATCGCCCGGTTGTACTTGGCGTACTCCTGCGCCCAGAAGAGGTCGTTACGGTACGCCGCCATCTGCGGGGTGTCCGAGACGAAGACCGCGAGGTCGCGGTCGACCAGGCCCTGGTTGTGCGACAGCTTCTGGGCCACGCCGATGTGGTACTCGGCGAGTTCCTTGCCGATGTTCCGCGAGCCGGAGTGCAGCATCAGCCAGACCGAGCCGGACTCGTCGAGGCAGAACTCGATGAAGTGGTTGCCGCCGCCGAGCGTGCCCATCTGCTTGGTGGCCCGCTCCTGGCGGAACTTGACCGCGTCGGCGATGCCGTCGAACCGCGTCCAGAAGTCGCCCCAACCGGAGGTGGGGAAGCCGTGCAGCCGGCCCGGGTCCACCGCGTGGTCGTGCATACCGCGGCCGACCGGAATGGCCTGCTCGATCTTCGAGCGGAGGCGGGACAGATCGCCGGGCAGGTCATTGGCCGTCAGGGACGTCTTGACCGCGGACATACCGCAGCCGATGTCCACGCCGACCGCCGCCGGGCAGACGGCACCGTGCATGGCGATAACGGAACCGACGGTGGCGCCCTTGCCGTAGTGGACGTCGGGCATGACGGCGAGGCCCTTGATCCACGGAAGCGTCGCGACGTTCTGCAGCTGCTGGAGCGCGACGTCCTCGACAGATGCCGAGTCCGTCCACATCCGGATCGGTACCTTCGCGCCCGGAACCTCTACATAAGACATAGCTACCTCAATCCCCCGAAATCCCCGTCGGTAGTGCGGAGTCGTGGAGAGGTCCACTCGTCCGACTGCCCGCCGGGACCGAAAAGTCTGTGCGCGCAAAAACCCAGCCCAAAGGCTTCAAATGGGACGCCCGACCGGCGTCCGCGGCTGCGCTTGCGATAGACATTGTGTTCACCGGCCGCCTCATGGCGGCAACCGTTTTTCGGTCCGACCAGACACGAATCGACCCGAAGGGAGCCGCGACCGTGCAGCGTAAGGGGTACGTCCCGGGCGCAGCCGCGCTCCTCGCGGTGCTGCTCACCGCATGCTCGGGCGGGACCGGGACCGACAACCCGGCCGGCGACGCCAAGCCCGGCGAGGTCTCCGCGACCCAGACCGCCGAGCCCGGCCGGTACCGCACACTGCCGGACGCCTGCCGCGCGGTCGACCACGGCACGCTCGACCGCATGCTGCCCGGCCTCAGGCAACTCGACCAGGAACAGCGGGCCAAGGCGTACGAGGGCTCGGCGGCGGTCACGTACGACACGGACCGGCGTGTGGGCTGCTCGTGGAAGGTCGAGTCCCCGGACTCCACGCATCACCTGGGCGTCGACTTCGAGCGCGTGGTGTCGTACGACGGCGCGGTCAGCGACGACGCGCGAGCCGGCGAGGTGTACGGGCAGAAGGAGAAGGCCGCCGACCTGCCCGAGCCGTCCCCGGACGAGAGCGACGGGGAATCGGGCTCCCCGTCGACCGAGGCCTCCGACTCCCCCGACGCGTCCGGCGACTCCAGCGGCAACGCCGTGGACGACGCCAAGAACCCGGGCAAGACCCCCGAGAAGAACGAGAACAACGAGAACAACGAGAAGAACTCGGACAAGGAGTCCGGCGGGGACTCCGGCCAGGAATCCGGCAAGGCGAGCGGGGGCAGCGGAAAGAACGGCGACGCCTCCGGGGACGGCAGCGCCTCCGCCGAGGACGGCAGCAGCGGCGAGGCGGACTCCGGTGACGGGGCGTCCGAGAGTGACGGAGAGGGCGAAGCGGTCGTTCCGGACGCCCTGTTGCCCCGCATCCTCAGCGACCTGGGCGACGAGGCGTTCCTCGACGACCGCCTCGCGTCGGCCGGTTCGACGGTTCAGCACCGCACCGTGACTGTGGTGTTCCGCACGTCCAACGTCGTCGTGACCGTCCAGTACGAGGAGCAGCCGGCGCGCGGCTCGGAGTTGCCCGACAGCAAGGAACTGCAGGACAAGGCCCGGGAACTGGCGGGCAGACTCGCCGAGCAGTTCGCCGACTGACCCTCCCGCGGCCCGCCCCCGCAGCGCCCCGGCGCACCCTGTCGCCTTTACGTATCCCTCACGACCCGCGCACGTTCCGCGTACCGTGGCTGAGCGGAATCCGCACGGAACCGGAGCCGCCGAACGTACCGGCACCGACTGCACGACTGATGAGCGAAGGAACCATGCACCGAAAAGGACCGCGATTCACCCGCATACTCGCCGCCTGCGCAGCCGTGCCCGTGATCCTCACGGCAGCTGCCTGCTCCTCCGATTCGGACGCGAGCAAGGGCGACGGCGGAGGCAAGAGCGACTCGGGCGGGAACTCCTCGTCGGCACCGAGCGGCAAGGAGAAGCCCGCCGTCGAGAAGGCCGCGTTCAGCAAGCTGCCCGAGGCCTGCAAGACGCTGAAGGGCGACACGATCGAGGACCTCGTGCCCGAGGTCGACGAGAAGTCGGGCAAGTCGGCCAACTCCGAGGACACCTCGGTGCGCGCCTCCTGCTCCTGGACGGGCCTCGACAGCAAGGGCACCAAGGGCTCGCAGTTCCGCTGGCTGAACCTCGGGCTCGTGCGCTACGACTCCAACGCCACCCTCGGCAGCGGTGACAAGCTCGCGCAGACGCAGCTCACCAAGAAGGTCGAGGAGGCCAAGGCCCTCGACGGCGCCAAGAACGTCGAGACGAAGGTGCTCGAGGGCGTCGGCGACGAGGCCACCCTGGTCACCTCCGACCAGAAGAAGAAGGAGGGCGACTTCAAGAACCACCGCGTGGTCGCCCGAGTCGAGAACGCCGTCGTGGTCATCGACTACAACGGTGCGGGCCTGGCCGGCGCCGGGGACCCCGACTCCAAGGAGATGGCGAAGGACGCGCAGGAAGCGGCCGAGGAGGCCGTCGCCGCCGTCAAGTCCGCCAACAAGTCCACCGGCAAGAGCGGCTCGAAGACCGGCGGCTCCTCGTCGGACGAGACGGATGGATCGGACAAGACGGACAACGCCGCCGCGTCCACCGGCGGTTCGGCCGACAAGGGCTCCGACAGCGACTCCGGCTCGGACAGCGACTCCGACACGTCGACGAAGAAGCCGAGCAAGCACTGACGCAGGCTGACGGGGAGCCCGACGCCCGAACGCGTCCGGGCTCCCCGCCCCGCCCTCGCCCCACCGTCGTCCGACCGGCCTCGCCCCACCGTCGTCCGACCGGACTCGCCCCGGCCCCGCCCGAGCAGCCTCTCCCCGTACCCGCCCGCGACCCCGCGTACGCGTGTGCCAGGCTGTGCGACGCAACAAGCCGAACAGGGAGGGGTTCGCGGGTGGCCGCGATGCAGCTGACACGCACACACCGGATACTCATCGGTGTCGTGATCGCCGGGGCGGTGGTCATCGCCGCCATCGGCTTCGCGGGGTCCTACGCGGCCGTGCGTGAACTGGCGTTGAAGAAGGGCTTCGGCAACTTCTCGTACGTCTTCCCCATCGGCATCGACGCGGGCATCTGTGTGCTGCTCGCGCTCGATCTGCTGCTGACGTGGATCCGGATCCCGTTCCCGCTGCTCCGGCAGACGGCATGGCTGCTGACCGCGGCGACCATCGCGTTCAACGGCGCGGCCGCCTGGCCGGATCCGCTCGGTGTCGGCATGCACGCCGTCATCCCGATCCTGTTCGTCGTCGCCGTCGAGGCCGCGCGGCACGCGATCGGCCGGATCGCGGACATCACCGCCGACAAGCACATGGAAGGCGTCCGCCTCACCCGCTGGCTGCTCTCCCCCGGCCCCACCTTCCTGCTCTGGCGCCGCATGAAGCTCTGGGAACTGCGCTCGTACGACCAGGTCATCAAGCTCGAACAGGAACGCCTCGTCTACCAGGCCCGGCTGCGCTCCCGCTACGGCCGCAACTGGCGCCGCAAGGCCCCCGTCGAGTCCCTGATGCCGCTGCGCCTCGCGAAGTACGGCGTACCGCTCGCCGACACCGCGCCCGCGGGCCTCGCCGCCGCCGGGATCGAGCCCACGCTCCTTCCGCCCGCGCCCGTGCAGGCGGCGCCGGAACAGCGCCAACTCGCCCCCGCACAGCGGAAGTCCATCGAAGCGGAACCCGTACCAGAACCCGTACCGGAAGGGGAGGCCGAGGCCACACCCGAGGCCACCCCCGAGACCAGCCCCTGGTTCCAGGCGCCGCCCCCGGAGCAGGTCCCGTACGAGGGCGGCTACAACCCGGAGTACGACCCCGAGCACCCCCCCGAGCACCACCCCGAGTACATCCCGGAGTACGCCCCCGAGCCCGCGTACGCACAAGGGCCCCAAGACCCCGCAACCGAACCGGAGTTCCCCGTCCCGGCGGGCCCCGGCCGCACCCGGCCGCTGACGATCCCCGGCCCGCGCACCGAAGCCGTACCGGCAGAACCGGAACCCGAACCGGAACCCGAACAGGAACGCGAACCGGAACGCGAACCGGAACCCGAGGACGAACCCCGCTTCGACCAGCTGGAGCCCTCCCCGTACGACCTGCCCGAGGACATCAGCCGGGAGGAGGCGTACTTCGGGGCCTTCCGGAAGTACGTCAGCGAGTACGGGGACATGCCCAACGCCCGCCAGCTCGGCAACTATCTGCTCGACCTCTACGGCGTCACCGGCCAGTCCGGCGGCCCGCTGAGCGAGTCGACGCTGCGTCCGTACGTACGGGAGTTCCGCGGCCGCTACCAGGAGGAGCTGGACGCGGAGCACATCGCGTAACCGCCCGCACCACCGAACGACGAGGGCCCCCTCCCGGCATGGGAGGGGGCCCTCGTCGCACGAACCGCACGAACCGCACGAACCGCACGGTTCGCACGAGCCGCACGAACCGTACGAACGGTTACGCCCCGAGCAGCTTCCGCACCCGGTCCGCGCCGACCGCGAGCAGCAGCGTGGGCAGGCGCGGGCCGGTGTCGCGGGAGACGAGGAGCTGGTAGAGCAGCGCGAAGAACGTGCGCTGCGCGACCTTGATCTCCGGCGGCAGTTCCTTGGGGGTCGCGTCCGCGGAGAAGCCCGCCTGGACCTTCGGCACGCCGTAGACGAGGTGCGTCAGGCCGTCCAGGGACCAGTGCTCGTCCAGACCCTCCAGGAGCAGGCGCAGCGAGTCACGCGCCTGGTCGTCGAGGGAGCCGAGCAGCCCGGCGTCCGGCTCGTCCCGCACGACGGTGCGCTGGTCGGCCGGGACCTGGGTGTTGATCCAGGCCTCCGCGCGGTCCAGGCGCGGGCGGGCCTCGTCGAGGGAGGCCAGCGGGTTGGCCGGGTCCAGGTCGGAGAGGATGCGCAGCGCCTGGTCCTCGTGCCCGGCGGTGATGTCGGCGACCGAGGCGAGCGTGCGGTACGGCAGCGGGCGCGGGGTGCGCGGCAGCTCGCGCCCGGCGGTGCGCACCGCGCGGGACCAGGCGGACTGGTCCGCGGGCAGCACCGTGCTGTCGGCGACCTTGGCCTCCAGCTTGTCCCACTCGTCGTAGAGCCGCTGGATCTCCTGGTCGAAGGCGATCTTGAACGACTGGTTGGGCTTGCGGCGCGCGTACAGCCAGCGGAGCAGCTGCGGCTCCATGATCTGCAGCGCGTCGGCGGGGGTCGGCACGCCGCCCTTCGAGGACGACATCTTGGCCATGCCGGAGATGCCGACGAAGGCGTACATCGGGCCGATCGGCTGCTTGCCGCCGAAGATGCCGACGATCTGCCCGCCGACCTGGAACGACGAGCCCGGCGACGAGTGGTCCACACCGGACGGCTCGAAGATCACGCCCTCGTAGGCCCAGCGCATCGGCCAGTCGACCTTCCACACCAGCTTGCCGCGGTCGTACTCGGAGAGCCGGACCGTCTCGGTGTGGCCGCACTGGCAGACGTACGACAGCTTGGTGGTGTCGTCGTCGTACGAGGTGACCGTCGTCAGGTCCTTCTCGCAGGTGCCGCAGTACGGCTTGTACGGGAAGTACTCCGCGCCGGAGCCCGAGCCGTCGTCCTCGGCGGCCGCGCCGGAGCCCTCGGCGGCCTCCAACTCGGCCTCGTCGAGGGGCTTCTGGGACTTCTTCTGCGTCTTGGGCTTGGTGCGGTACTGGGCGAGCACGGCGTCGATGTCGCCGCGGTGCTTCATCGCGAACAGCACCTGCTCGCGGTAGACACCGGAGGTGTACTGCTCGGTCTGGCTGATGCCGTCGTACTCGACGCCGAGCTGGTCCAGGGCCTCGGACATGGCGGCCTTGAAGTGCTCCGCCCAGTTCGGGTGCGCGGAACCGGCAGGCGCGGGGACGGAGGTCAGGGGCTTGCCGATGTGCTCGGCCCAGGACGCGTCGACGCCCGCGACGCCGGCCGGGACCTTGCGGTACCGGTCGTAGTCGTCCCAGGAGATCAGGTGGCGCACGGTGTACCCACGGCGGCGGATCTCGTCGGCGACCAGGTGCGGGGTCATGACCTCGCGCAGGTTGCCGAGGTGGATCGGGCCGGAGGGGGAGAGTCCGGACGCGACCACGACCGGTTTGCCCGGGGCGCGGCGCTCCGACTCGGCGATGACGTCGTCCGCGAATCGGGAGACCCAGTCAGTGTTCTCCTGGGGCTCTGCTCCGGTGCTCTGGGCCACGGTGGGTTCGTCCTTCTCTCCGCGATCGGGGGTACGGGTTCGGCTCCCGTCCGGCCATTGTCCCAGCTAACCGTTGCTTGGGGAAAACGCCTTGTCGGAGGGGTGGTGCGGCCGGTTCGCGACTGCGGCTCCGTCGTGGCCGGTCGCGCCCCGCGGCGCAGCCGCTGATGTCACAGCCCCGCGCCCCTGAAGGCTGCGCTGCGCGCGGCCTTCCCCTGCGCCACACACCCCTTAATGCATTGCGTCGCAATGAGATACTGGGGACGCTCAACAACCCCGACCAGAACGGCACCCACACCCATGGCCCCGGTCACGTCCATCACCGCCAACGTCCACCAGCGCCTCGCCGACGCCCTCGCGGCCGCCCTGCCGGAGACCGTCGGCGACCCCTTGCTGCGACGTAGCGACCGGGCCGACTTCCAGGCCAACGGGATCCTCGCCCTGGCCAAGAAGGTCAAGGGCAACCCGCGTGAGCTGGCCGACCAGGTCGTGCAGCAGATCACCAGCGGTGACCTGCTGAAGGACGTCGAGGTCTCAGGCCCCGGCTTCCTGAACATCACCGTCACCGACCGCGCCATCACGGAGACGCTCGCCGCCCGCGCCGCCGACGGCGACCGGCTCGGCGTACCGCTGAAGGAGAAGCCGGGCGTCACGGTGATCGACTACGCCCAGCCGAACGTGGCGAAGGAGATGCACGTCGGCCACCTGCGCTCGGCGGTCATCGGGGACGCGCTGCGCGGCATGCTCGACTTCACCGGCGAGCAGACGATCGGCCGGCACCACATCGGCGACTGGGGCACGCAGTTCGGCATGCTCATCCAGTACCTGATCGAGCACCCGGGCGAGCTGGCCCCGGCCGACGAGGTCGACGGCGAGCAGGCGATGTCGAGCCTGAACCGGGTCTACAAGGCCTCGCGTGCCGTGTTCGACGCGGATGAGGAGTTCAAGGAGCGGGCCCGGAAGCGGGTCGTGGCGCTGCAGTCCGGCGACCAGGAGACGCTCGGCCTGTGGCAGCGGTTCGTGGACGAGTCGAAGGTCTACTTCTACTCGGTCTTCGAGAAGCTGGACATGGAGATCCGGGACGACGAGATCGTCGGCGAGTCGGCGTACAACGACGGCATGCCCGAGACGGCCCGCCTGCTTGAGGAGTCCGGCGTCGCCGTGCGCTCCGAGGGTGCGCTCGTGGTGTTCTTCGAGGACATCAAGGGCAAGGACGACCAGCCGGTCCCGCTGATCGTGCAGAAGGCCGACGGCGGCTTCGGCTACGCGGCCTCCGACCTGACGGCGATCCGCAACCGCGTCCAGGACCTGCACGCGTCGTCGCTCCTGTACGTCGTGGATGTGCGCCAGTCGCTGCACTTCAAGATGGTCTTCGAGACGGCCCGCCGCGCCGGCTGGCTGGGCGACGAGGTCACCGCGCACAACATGGGGTACGGCACGGTCCTCGGCGCCGACGGCAAGCCGTTCAAGACGCGTGAGGGCGAGACCGTACGTCTGCAGGACCTGCTCGACGAGGCCGTGCAGCGGGCCGCCGAGGTGGTGCGGGAGAAGGCGCGGGACCTGACCGAGGACGAGATCCAGGAGCGGGCCGCGCAGGTCGGCATCGGCGCGGTGAAGTACGCGGACCTGTCCACGTCGCCGAACCGGGACTACAAGTTCGACCTGGACCAGATGGTGTCCCTGAACGGGAACACGAGCGTGTACCTGCAGTACGCGTATGCCCGTATCCAGTCGATCCTGCGCAAGGCGGAGGGCGCGAGCCCCGTCGCCCACCCGGAGCTCGAACTCGCCCCGGCGGAGCGGGCGTTGGGCCTGCACCTGGACTCGTTCGGCGAGCTGCTCACTGAGGCGACCGCGGAGTACGCGCCGCACAAGCTGGCGGCGTACCTGTACCAGCTGGCGTCGCTGTACACGTCGTTCTACGACCAGTGCCCGGTCCTGAAGGCGGAGACGCCGCAGCAGGTGGAGAACCGCCTGTTCCTCTGCGACCTCACCGCCCGCACCCTCCACCAGGGCATGGCGCTCCTCGGCATCCGCACCCCGGCCCGCCTCTGAACGCCCCTGCGGGCTCTATGAGTTGAGCCCGCGCCGCAGCCTCCGCAGACCCTCGGCGATCTCGTCGGGGGTCTGCGTCACGAAGCACAGGCGCAGGGTCGACGGGTCCGGGGCGGTCGCGTGGAACGGGGCGCCGGGGACGTAGGCCACGTCGTGCCGCACGACCTCGGGCAGCAGGGCCGTGGCGTCGTAGCCGTCGGGGAGGCGGGCCCAGAGGAACATGCCGCCCTCGGGTCGGTTCCACGTGGAACCGGCGGGCAGGGCGTCGGCGAGGCCCGCGAGCATCGCGTCGCGGCGCTCGCCGTAGACCGCGGCGACCCGCGCGACGTGTGCGTCCAGGTCGCTGTCCGCCAGGTACCGGGCGGCAGCGAGCTGGTTGACGGTCGGGGTGTGCAGGTCGGCGGCCTGCTTGGCGACGGCGCAGGCACGGCGCAGGGCCGCGGGCGCGCGCAGCCAGCCGAGGCGCATGCCGGGCGCCATCACCTTGGAGAAGCTGCCGAGCAGCACGGTCCGGTCCTCGGCCCCCGGGTACGAGGCGATCCACGGCACCCGCTCGCCCTCGAAGCGCAGCTCCCCGTACGGGTCGTCCTCGATCAGCCACAGTCCGCGGCGGGCCGCCACCTCGGCGACGGCGGCGCGGCGCTCGGCGGGCAGGGTGCGACCGGTGGGGTTCTGGAACGTGGGCACCGTGTAGAGGAGCTTGGGCTGTTCACGGGCGACGAGCGCGTCCAACGCCGACGGATCGATCCCGGAGGCGTCGCACGGCACGGGCACGATGCGTGCGCCCGCGAAGGCGAAGACCTGCAGTGCCGCGAGGTAGCAGGGGTTCTCGACGAGGACGGTGTCGCCGGGCTCGATCAGCGCGGTCGCGAGCAGGGACAGGGCCTGCTGCGATCCGGTGGTGACGATCAGCTCGTCCGCGTCGGTGGCGAGTCCGCGCGCGGTCGTACGGGCGGCCAGGGCGGTACGCAGGGCGGGCTCGCCCTCGGTGGTGGAGTACTGCAGGGCGCGCTCGGGCAGCTCGTCGAGCACCGCGCGGTAGGCGGCGGCGATGCCCTCGCGGTCGAAGAGGCCGGGTGCGGGCAGCCCGCCCGCGAAGTTGATCACCTCGGGGCGTGCGGTGACCGCCAGGATGTCCCGTACCGGCGAACCGCCCACGGCGGTGGCGCGCGCGGCGAGCCGGGGCAGGGGCGCGATGGTGAGGGCTGCTTCGGTCACGGTCACGGCAACTCCTTCAGGCGAGTGTTCCCGCACCCTAAGCAGGTAGGTTCCCTCTACACCTGTCGTTTCGGCATGCGGACGCCCGCCCGGAACCGACGTGGATGCCCGCCCAGGACCGACATGGACTCCTGCCCGGGACGGACGCGGACGCCCGCCCGGGACCGACGCGGACGCGCACCCGCGTCCCGCCCAGGACCGACGCGGACGCCCGCCCGCGATCAAGGGCGCCTACGATGCTGCGCACCCGGACCCGTCCCCCCACCCGAGGAGCCCCATGACGGACGGAAGCGGCTTCGCCGCCGACCCGCACTCGATAGACGGCAGCGCCCATCTCCTCACCGAGATAGCCGGGTTGCTGCACGAGGGCAGGCTCGACGCCGACCTCGGCACCCTCGCCCGCACCCCCACCGCGCACGCCGAACTCGGCGCGAGGACCGAGGAGTTCGCCCGGCACGCGGCCGACCAGCACCAGGACCTGGTCACCCTCCTCACCGCCCTGTCCACCGCGCTGAAGACCACCGGCGGCGCCTACACCCGGGTGGACCGCGCGACCCGCGACGGCTTCAAGTCCTTCCTCGACACCGCGGAGTTGGCCAAGTGAGCGTGACGTACTACGCGGACGTGGCGTACCTGGAGGACTGCAACCCCGCCCTGATCGAGCGGAACGCGGCCGAGTACAAGCGGATGCGCGACCTGCTCGACTCGGTCGGCCCGTCCGTCGCCAAGGCCGGCGACACCCACTGGGTCAGCGCCTCACGCGAGCAGTACGACGCCCGCCTCGGCGACGTACGCACCCTGGTCGCCGGGCTCGAGGACGGATTCGAGGCCGCCTGGAAGGCACTCCTGCGGTACGCCGACGCCGTCGAGGAGGCCCACAAGCACCTGAGCACGGGCACCGACTGCGCGGAGCGGCTCGGCAAGCTCGTCGGGGACGGCGACGGCGAGGCCATGAAGCGCTGGGAGGACCTGCGCGACTCCTCCGGCCTCGTCGACTGGCTCCAGGACCGCACCGCGCCCGGCGACGTGGACGACATCCGCGAGGAGGCGAACCGCTGGTACGACCAGGCCTCCGAGGCGTTCGGGCGGGCCCGCGCCGCCGAGGAGTCGGTGCGCGGCGACTCGATGAAGGACCTGGACGCGGCCCGCGCCCTGATCCCCGACTTCCGCAGCGGCTTCAAGGACGCGGCGGCCCTCCTGGACCGCGTCGGCGACCTGCGCAAGGAGGCCGAGCAGGCGAGCTCCGACCCCAACACCCGGCTCCCGGGCGCCGGTTCAAAGACCGATGTCTTCCCGCGGGTCGGCCCGGACGTCACCGTCTCACCCGCCCTGCGCCGCATCCGTGAGCTGAGCGACGGGCTGCCCGAGGGCAAGAACACCAGCTACTGGCTGCCGGGTTCGTCGGACGAGAAGCGCAGCGAGTGGATCGACGCCAACAGCGCCGCCATCCGCGCGGCCGCGAAGGAGAACGGCCTGCCCCCGGACGTGATCGCGGGCATCGCCTGGCGCGAGGTCGACGGCGACCCGGCCGTGATCGACGATGTCACCGACACCGCACGGCAGTTGGGCATCGGCGGCGACGCGGACCGTACGTCGATGGGCCCGATGCAGATCCAGATCCGGCGCGCGGCGGAGGTGCTCGGCTACGACCCGGCGGCCCTCACCGACGCCCAGCGCGACGAGGTCGAGTCGGCGGTCAAGGACCCGACCCAGAACGTGTTCATCGCCTCCGAGTACCTGGCCCGGCTGAAGGCGGAGAGCGAGTTCGCGGACGTACCCGCGGACCGCATGACGGACGCCCAGTACCAGGAGCTGGCGGCGCGCTACAACGGCGGCCCGTACTGGGAGAGCGACGACGCGCAGAACTACGGCCGGGACTTCATACGGGACTTGGACTCGGCGAGGGGGGCGCTCCGATAGGGGCGCGGGGCCGTGACATTTGCGGCTCCGCCGCGGGGCGCAAACCCCAGCCACGAGGGCGCGGCAGCCGAACAACGAGGGTCGGCCGCCGCGCGCCCAAGCGCCTAGCGCAACGCCCGAGCCGCCTCCACAGCCCAGTACGTGAGGATCGTGCTCGCCCCGGCCCGCTTGATGCCGGTCAGCGTCTCCAGGATCGCCTTGTCCCGGTCGATCCACCCCTTCTCGGCGGCCGCCTCGACCATCGCGTACTCACCGGAGATCTGGTACGCGGAGACCGGCACGTCGACCGACTCGGCGACCTTGGCGAGGATGTCGAGGTAGGGACCGGCCGGCTTGACCATCACCATGTCGGCGCCCTCGTCCAGGTCGAGCGCCAACTCCCGCAGCGACTCCCGGGCGTTGGCGGGGTCCTGCTGGTACGTCTTGCGGTCGCCCTGCAGGGACGAGCCGACGGCCTCGCGGAACGGTCCGTAGAACGCCGAGGAGTACTTCACGGTGTACGCGAGGATCGACACGTCCTCGTGGCCGGTCTGGTCGAGGGCGTCCCTGACCACGCCGACCTGGCCGTCCATCATGCCGCTCGGGCCCACCACATGGGCGCCCGCGTCGGCCTGGACCTGGGCCATCTCCGCGTACCGCTCCAGGGTGGCGTCGTTGTCGACCCGGCCGTCGGCGTCCAGGACACCGCAGTGGCCGTGGTCGGTGAACTCGTCCAGGCACAGGTCGGACATGATCACCAGATCGTCGCCGACCTCGGCGCGCACATCCCGGAGCGCCACCTGGAGGATGCCGTCCGGGTCGGTGCCGGCCGTACCGGCGGCGTCCTTCTTGGCGTCCTCGGGCACGCCGAACAGCATGATCCCGGAGACACCGGCCTCGACCGCCTCGACGGCGGCCTTCTTCAGCGTCTCGCGCGTGTGCTGCACGACGCCCGGCATGGCCTCGATGGGCACGGGCGTATCGATCCCCTCGCGTACGAACGCGGGCAGGATCAGGTCGGCCGGATGCAGCCGGGTCTCGGCGACCATGCGGCGCATCGCGGGCGTGGTCCGCAGCCGCCGCGGCCGCGAACCCGGAAAGGCTCCGTACTTCGTCATACCGCCTACGCTACGCCCGCGCCGACACCCCGTTTGCCGACTGCACGTCGGATACGGGGACCCTCAAACGGACCGCGCAGGGCCCGGCATGCGACGCCGCCCGCACGGGGCCATGCTGAAAGAAAGGGACCCCGACGGCCTCTCTCTTCCGCCGCACGCCGACACATGATCCGGCCGCACGTCGACCCATGATCCGCCGCACGCCGGTGCCTGACCGAAGTCCGCCCCGGCCCTCCGTACGCCCCACCACGGAGGTTGCGATGACCACCACACCCCACCAGCCCGCACCGGGCCGCCTCGCCCTGTCCGAGATCCGCGGCCCGGTCCTTCATCCCGGCGACGAGGGCTACGCGGAGGAGGTCACCGGCTTCAACCTGGCGGCGCTGCACACCCCGGACGTGGTCGTCGGCGCGACCTGTCCCGAGGACATCGCGACGGCACTGCGCTGGGCCTCGGACACCGGCACACCCGTCGCCGTGCAGGCCACCGGGCACGGCGCCAACTTCCCCATCGCCGAGGGCCTGCTGATCAGCACGACCCGTATGACCGACGTACACATCGACCCGGCCGCGCGCACGGCGACCGTCGCCGCCGGCGCGAAGTGGCGGCACGTCCTGGAGGCGGCGGCCCCGCACGGACTCGCCACGCTCAACGGCTCCTCCACGGACGCCGGGGTCGTCGGCTACACCCTGGGCGGCGGCCTCCCCGTCCTCGGCCGCACCTACGGCTACGCGGCCGACCTGGTCCGCTCCTTCGAGCTGATCACACCGGACGGCGCGCTCCGCGAGGTGACCGCCGACAGTGAGCCGGAGCTGTTCTGGGCGCTGCGCGGCGGCAAGGGCAACGTCGGCGTGGTCACGTCCCTGACCTTCGACCTGCTGCCCCTCACGTCGGTGATCGGCGGCGGCATCTACTGCCCCGGCGAACACGCCGAGGCGCTCCTGCAGGCATGGGCGGAGTGGGCCGAGCAGGTTCCCGACGAGATGTGCAGCTCCTTCGGGCTCCTGCGCCTGCCGCCGATCCCGCAGATCCCCGAGCCGCTGCGCGGCGGCTTCTGGGCGCGCGTCGTGCTGGCCTGGACCGGCGAACCTGCCGAGGGCGAGAGCCTGTTGGCCCCGATCCGCGCGGCGGCGCCGGTGGTGGTCGACACGGTGGAGGAGATGCCGTACGCGGCCATGGACCGCATCTACCTGGACCCGCAGGACCCGCTCCCCGCGACGGAGTCCTGCCTGCTGCTGCGGGAGCTGCCCCCGGAGGCCCGAGCGACGTTCCTCGCCCAGGTGGGTCCGGGCGCCTCCGACTGCCCCCTGCTGATGGTCGAACTGCGCCACATGGGCGGCGCGTTGTCCCGCCCCGCGGCGACGGAGGACGCGATCTGCGCCCGGGACGCCGAGTACCTCCTGGAGGCGGTCGCGGTCCTGCCCGTGCCGGAGGCCGCGGCCCCGGTCCAGGAGGCGGTCACGTCCCTCTACGCGGCCATGGCCCCGTACGGCACGGGCCACACCATGGTCAACCTCCACGGCACCCCGCACGACGAGCCGGACCGCGCCCGCGCCTGGACCGCGGAGGTCTACGACCGGCTGCGCCACGACAAGGCCCTCTACGACCCGGCCAACCTGCTCCGCTTCGGCCACACGGTCGCACCCGACTAGCAGCGCGTACGCGCGCGGGCCCCGCACCCTCTTCGGAAGAGGGTGCGGGGCCCGCGTGCGCATCAGGTGTCGGCGTCAGGAGGTCGCTGCCCGGCGGCGCCGCGCACCAGGTCGGCGCTCGCTCGGCCGGGTCACGGCCTCACCGGCCTCGACAGCGGCGTTCCGCCGCGCCGCGCCGAACTCGGCGAGCGCCTCGGCCAGCTTGTGCACGGACGGCTCCGGAGCCATGACGTCGACCCGCAGCCCGTGCTCCTCCGCGGTCTTCGCGGTCGCCGGGCCGATACAGGCGATCACCGTGACGTTGTGCGGCTTGCCCGCGATGCCGACGAGGTTCCGCACGGTCGAGGACGACGTGAAGAGAACGGCGTCAAAACCGCCGCCCTTGATCGCCTCACGGGTCTCCGCGGGCGGCGGCGAGGCGCGCACGGTCCGGTAGGCCGTGACGTCGTCGACCTCCCAGCCCAGCTCGATGAGCCCGGCCACCAGGGTCTCGGTGGCGATGTCGGCGCGCGGCAGGAACACCCGGTCGATCGGGTCGAAGACCGGGTCGTACGGCGGCCAGTCCTCCAGGAGACCGGCGGCCGACTGCTCACCGCTCGGTACGAGATCGGGCTTCACGCCGAAGGCGATGAGCGCCTTGGCGGTCTGCTCGCCGACCGCGGCGACCTTGATCCCGGCGAAGGCACGGGCGTCGAGCCCGTACTCCTCGAACTTCTCCCGCACCGCCTTGACGGCGTTGACGGACGTGAACGCGATCCACTCGTACCGCCCCGTGACCAGGCCCTTGACGGCCCGCTCCATCTGCTGGGGCGTACGCGGCGGCTCGACGGCGATGGTCGGCACCTCGTGCGGCACCGCGCCGTAGCTGACGAGCTGGTCGGAGAGCGAGGCCGCCTGCTCCTTCGTACGCGGCACGAGCACCTTCCAGCCGAACAGCGGCTTGGACTCGAACCACGACAGCCGGTCGCGCTGAGCGGCCGCGGAAGGCTCACCGACCACGGCTATGACGGGCTGGTGCCCCTGCGGCGACGGCAGCACCTTGGCCTGCTTGAGGACCTGCGCGACCGTGCCGAGCGTGGCGTTCCAGGTGCGCTGCCGGGTCGTCGTACCGGCCACGGTCACCGCCATCGGGGTGTCCGGCTTGCGGCCCGCGGCGACCAGCTCACCGGCGGCCGCGGCCACGGTCTCCAGGGTGGTGGAGACGACGACCGTGCCGTCCGAGGCGCCGACCTCGGTCCAGCAGCGCTCGGAGGCGGTACGCGCGTCCACGAACCGGACGTCAGCGCCGTGCGCGTCCCGCAGCGGCACTCCGGCGTACGCGGGCACGCCCACGGCGGCGGCGATGCCGGGCACCACCTCGAAGGGGATGCCCTCGGCGGCGCAGGCGAGCATCTCCTCGCCGACACCCGCGTCCAGGCCCGGGTCGCCGCTCACGGCACGCACGACCCGCTTGCCGCCGCGTGCCGCCGCCATGACAAGATTGGCGGCATCCACGGGGCTTGATGACTCGTCAGCCCCGGCCTGCTGCGACGCGCCCGAGAGCTCGGCGCCGGCCCGCGCATGCGCCCGGACGACGTCCAGCACTTCGGGCTCGGCGACCAGCACTTCGGCGCCGGCCAGCGCCTCCACGGCGCGCAGTGTGAGCAGTCCCGGGTCGCCCGGACCGGCACCGAGGAAGGTGACGTGTCCGGGTCCGAAGGACGCCTGAGGTACAGAGGTGGTGGGGCTCAATGTGCTCGCTCCCCCATCAGACCGGCCGCACCCTTGGCCAGCATCTCGGCCGCGAGTTCACGGCCGAGGGCTTCGGCCCGCTCTTGGGTGGTGGGTACGGGACCGGTGGTGGACAGCTGCACCAGCGCGGAGCCGTCGGTCGCACCGACGACGCCACGCAGGCGCATTTCCTTGACAACCTGGTCGTCGGCCAGCAGGTCGGCCAGTGCTCCCACGGGTGCGGAGCAGCCGGCCTCCAGGGCGGCGAGCAGGGAACGCTCGGCGGTCACGGCGACCCGCGTGAACGGGTCGTCGAGCTCGGCGAGGGTGGCGGCGAGCTCCGCATTCGCTGCGGTGCACTCGATGGCCAGGGCTCCCTGGCCGGGGGCGGGCAGGACGTGGTCGGGGTCGAGGAACTCCGTCACCTCGTCCGTCCTGCCGATGCGGCTGAGTCCGGCCGCGGCAAGCACCACGGCATCGAGCTCCCCGCTGCGTACGAACCCGATGCGGGTGTCGATGTTGCCCCGGATCGGCACGGTCTCCAGGCGGAGGCCGCGCTGGCGGGCGCAGGCGTTCAGCTGGGCCATGCGCCGGGGCGAGCCGGTGCCGATGCGCACGACGCCGCCCTGGGCGGCCTCGGTGAGCTCGGCCAGGGTCATCCCGTCGCGTCCGATCAGCACGTCGCGAGGGTCTTCGCGCAGCGGGGTCGCCGCGAGCGTCAGGTCCTCCGGCTGGGTCGTCGGCAGGTCCTTGAGCGAGTGCACGGCGAAGTCCACGTCACCGCGGAGCAGCGCGTCGCGCAGCGCGGTGACGAAGACGCCGGTGCCGCCGATCTGCGCGAGCTGTTCCCGCGAGGTGTCGCCGTACGTCGTGATCTC
Source organism: Streptomyces sp. LHD-70 (assembly GCF_031157275.1). Taxonomy (GTDB): domain Bacteria; phylum Actinomycetota; class Actinomycetes; order Streptomycetales; family Streptomycetaceae; genus Streptomyces. The sequence goes on along the minus strand of NZ_JAVIFW010000037.1, from coordinate 13,440 downwards.
GACGAGCTCGACGTCCCGTCCGGTCAACTGCCGTACGGCGTCGGCGACATGGCCGGACTGGGCCATGGCGAGCTTGCTGCGCCGGGTGCCGAGCCGGAGCGCTTTCTGGGTCTGAGTCATGCTCGCCCCCGGTTTCTTGCGTCGGTGTCTTCGTTGCTGTTCGAGTCCGCCCGGGATACGGAGGCAACCGTCTGCGGGTCGAGGTCGAAGAGGGTGCGCAGCGCGTCGGCGTACTCGGAGCCACCGGGTTCGCTCGCGAGCTGCTTGACCCGCACGGTCGGGGCGTGCAGGAGCTTGTCGACGACGCGGCGCACGGTCTGCGTCATCTCGGCCTGCTGCCGCTCGTCCAGGTCGGGCAGGCGGCCGCGGAGCCGGGCCAGTTCGCTCTGCACCACGTCGGCGGCCATGGTGCGCAGGGCGACCACGGTCGGCGTGATGTGCGCGGCCCGCTGCGCGGCGCCGAAGGCGGCGACCTCGTCGGCGACGATGCCGCGCACCTGGTCCACATCGGCGGCCATCGGCGCATCTGCGGAGGCCTCGGCGAGCGACTCGATGTCGACGAGCCGCACACCGTCGATCCGATGCACGGCGGCGTCGATATCGCGGGGCATGGCGAGGTCGAGCAGAGCGAGCTTGGCGGGGGCGTGCTGCGCGGGGATCACGGTGCGCACCGAGTCGCTGCGACCGTCGACGGCTGTCTTGCCGCTACTGCTGTGGGCAGCTGGTCCGCCAGGGGCGATGGGGGTCCCCCCTGCTCGAGCGGAGTCGAGAGCTTGGGGGAGGGTGGGCACAGCCCCGGGCGCCGGGCAAGAGGAGGACGAGTCCAGCTCCGTCGACGGATTGTCGAGCAGAGCCCCGTTCCCGGCCCAAGTGCCGTGCAACTCAAGCGACTCGCCGCCCGGCGCATCCGCAAAGGAACCCGCATCCGGAAGCCGACCACTCCGCGCAGCGGCGGCAGCAAGCCGAGCCACCAACGAACCATCCGGAGCCCGCAGGCTGGGAGCCTCGACCCGCCCGGGCCCGGCCACGGAGGCAACAGCGGCCGCAACGGCCTCCCCCGTGAGCACAAGCCCCGTAGCGCCGGTACACGAAACGACAACGTCGACTCGTGTCAGCTCCACGTCGACGGAGTCCATCGCGGCAACCCGCGCCACGCACCCCGCACCGGCCTCGGAAAGAATCTCCACGAGCCGCTCGGCCCGCGCCCGCGTGCGGTTGGCGACGGCGATCTCGGCCACGCCGACCCGCGCGAGCGTCGCCGCGGCGAGCGACGACATGGACCCGGCACCGATCACGAGCGCCCGCTTGCCCGCGGCCCACTCGTCCACCGGCGCCCCGTCGGCGAGCTGTTCCAGGCCGAAGGTGACCAGGGACTGCCCGGCGCGGTCGATGCCGGTCTCGGAGTGCGCGCGCTTGCCGACCCGCAGGGCCTGCTGGAACAGGTCGTTCAACAGCCGCCCGGCGGTGTGCAGTTCCTGGGCCGTGGCCAGGGCGTCCTTGATCTGGCCGAGGATCTGGCCCTCGCCGACGACCATGGAGTCGAGCCCGCACGCCACCGAGAGCAGGTGGTGGACGGCCCGGTCCTCGTAGTGCACGTACAGATACGGGGTGAGCTCCTCCAGGCCGACGCCGCTGTGCTGGGCGAGCAGCGTGGACAGCTCGGCGACGCCCGCGTGGAACTTGTCCACGTCGGCGTAGAGCTCGATGCGGTTGCAGGTGGCGAGCACCGCGGCCTCGGTGGCGGGCTCGGCGGCGACGGTGTCGTGCAGCAGCTTGGCCTGGGCGTCCGCGGGCAGCGCGGCGCGCTCCAGGACGCTGACCGGGGCGCTGCGGTGGCTGAGACCGACGACGAGGAGACTCATGCCGGCATCACGGCGGGTACGTCCCCGTCAGGTCCCTTGCGGTCGGTGGTCTCGGCGCGGACGGCGGGCGCCGCGGGGGCCTCCGCGGCGCTCTCGGCGACCGGTGCGTCGGTCGGCGCGGCCTCGGCGGCGGCGTCCGCGGCGACGGCCTCGGCACCGGCTTCCTCGCCCGCCTTGCGCTGCTCGTGGAAGGCGAGGATCTGCAGCTCGATGGAGAGGTCGACCTTGCGCACGTCGACGCCGTCCGGCACGGACAGAACGGTCGGCGCGAAGTTCAGGATGGAGGTGATGCCCGCGGCGACCAGGCGGTCGCAGACCTGCTGGGCGGCGCCCGCGGGGGTCGAGATCACGCCGATCGAGACGCCGTTGTCCTCGATGATCTTCTCGAGCTCGTCGGTGTGCTGCACGGGCATGCCCGCGACGGGCGTACCCGCCATGTTCGGGTCGGCGTCGATCAGTGCGGCGACCCGGAATCCACGGGACGCGAATCCGCCGTAATTGGCCAGGGCGGCGCCGAGGTTACCGATACCGACGATCACAACCGGCCAGTCCTGGGTGAGGCCCAGTTCACGGCTGATCTGGTACACGAGATACTCGACGTCGTACCCGACACCACGGGTGCCGTACGAGCCGAGGTACGAGAAGTCCTTGCGCAGCTTCGCGGAGTTGACCCCCGCCGCGGCCGCGAGTTCCTCGGAGGAGACCGTGGGAACCGAGCGCTCCGACAGTGCTGTCAGCGCGCGAAGGTACAGCGGAAGCCGGGCGACGGTGGCCTCGGGAATGCCTCGGCTGCGGGTCGCCGGTCGGTGAGTTCGGCCAGTTGCCACGGTGCTCCTGCGGGTAGAGCGGGGCTGTAGGCGGCCAGAAGTCCCCAGACCGCCCCGTCGAATGCAGGCTATGTCTTTGTGAACGCGTGCACAAAGGTGGTGTCCGATTTGCCCGGCCAGAGTGACCGGGGTCACGCGCCGATCGTGCGCCGAAGTGGAACCGGCGCGGGCGGCGCGACGTTGGTTACCCGTAGGGGGCAAAACCGCACACTCTCCTCACGATTTCCAAGCCCCCGAGACCGAATCGCCCCCGATCGTAATCGAATTCCAGACTGGTCGGTCAGTTCCCGATCCCGCCCGCATCGCCCCGGAACCGCCCGCGCCTGCGCCGGGCCGCCCCAACTAGGCGGTGAGGGCCCGCCGCAGACGATCTTCATTGACGCGCCAGAAGTCGTGCTGCGCCCCGTCCACAAGCACCACCGGAATCTGCTCCCAGTACTTTCGGTGCAACTCCTCGTCCTGCGTGATGTCCTTCTTCTCCCATGCGGCGCCCGTCTCTCCGCAGACCTTTTCGATCACTTCCTGTGCTGTATCGCACAGATGACAGCCCGGCTTACCGATCAAGGTCACAAGCCGGTCCTCGGGCCGCTTCTTCTCCGTACGCCGAAAAATGGGACTCATACGGCCATTCTCGCGCGCCCGCGAGCCGAGCGGACCCCCTCCGTCGCGAGAGCCACACGCGGCACTCGTCACAGCGATTAACTGTGCGGTAGCGGAGAGTTCACAGGCTCCGAACGCGCACGACTCCGATGGCACCGAACAGAATGGCTATGCTCACGGACATGGCCGCTCTCGGATGGCTCACACCCCGTAGGCGCTCCGCCACCGCGCGCAGCGTCCTGGCAGGCGAGGCCTCGGCGGAGGCAGCGCGCAAGTCCTCGCAGGAGCTGGAACTCGCAGAGGAACCCACCGAGTCCGCGGAAACCGCGGAACCGGAGTTCCCGGTCGCGGGCGACGACAGGGCCGCCGCCTTCTTCGACCTCGACAACACCGTGATGCAGGGCGCCGCCCTCTTCCACTTCGGCCGCGGCCTCTACAAACGGAAGTTCTTCCAGCGCCAGGAACTGGCCCGATTCGCCTGGCAGCAGGCCTGGTTCAGGATCGCCGGCGTCGAGGACCCGGAGCACATGCAGGACGTCCGCGAAAGCGCCCTGTCCATCGTCAAGGGCCACCGCGTCGCCGAGCTGATGTCCATCGGCGAGGAGATCTACGACGAGTACATGGCGGAGCGCATCTGGCCGGGCACTCGCGCCCTGGCCCAGGCGCACCTGGACGCGGGCCAGAAGGTCTGGCTCGTCACCGCCGCCCCCGTCGAGACCGCGACGATCATCTCCCGCCGCCTCGGCCTGACCGGCGCCCTCGGCACCGTCGCGGAGTCCGTCGACGGCGTCTACACCGGCAAGCTCGTCGGCGAACCGCTGCACGGCCCCGCGAAGGCCGAGGCGGTGCGCGCCCTCGCCGCGGCGGAGGGCCTGGACCTCAACCGCTGCGCGGCGTACAGCGACTCGCACAACGACATTCCGATGCTGTCGCTCGTCGGGCACCCGTACGCGATCAACCCCGACAGCAAACTGCGCAAGCACGCACGCGAACGGGACTGGCGACTGCGCGACTATCGCACCGGCCGCAAGGCCGCCAAGGTCGGCATCCCGGCCGCCGCCGGCGTGGGCGCGATCGCCGGTGGCACCGCCGCCGCGGTCGCCCTGCACCGCCGCCGCCGCTGAACCCCCGACTCCCCCGCCGCCGCGCGTACTCCCCGTGACCGGCGGGGGTCCGTGTGCCGTGCACCGTCCGTACACGGCCGGGGGCGGGCTCCCGTGCGAGCCGATCCGTACCTGTTACCCGTGTGCCCGGCCCGCCAGTCCTGTCCGGGGCACTCGACCACAACACGCCCCGCACTCAGACAGATCACGGTCTAATCCGATCAACAACTGCTCACTCTGCGGTACTTGAAGTGCCGAAGATCCGTAACAGAAGCGACGGAATCGATGATTTGAGCAACTGGGTGTAGCGCTCCCTGCACGAAGCGTTATTCTCCTCAGACGCATACAGGACCCCACACGTCGCTACGACGGGTGAACGGTCCCACACTGCACGTGATGGAAGCTCTGCCTCTGGGAGTCCCGTGTACCCACACGTCGGGGTTGACACCTCGGGCCTGGCTACGCTGCGCGCAACGGTCGCCGACCGCTTGCGCGGCTTCGTCCCCACCGCGTACGCCGTCCCCGCCTTCGCCGTCCCTGCACCGACCGCCCCCTGCTACGCGCTGGCCGAGGGCCTCGGGAAGGGGCCGACACGCACCGCCGTCGTCGAAGGGCGCCGGCCCGACGGCCGGCATGCCGCCGGCAGACGCGGCCGCACCGGCACCACGTCGACCACCGCCCGCCGTCCCGCCGCGGACAGCGACAGCGCCCGCATGATGGACCTGGTCGAACGCGCCCAGGCCGGCGAGGCCGACGCCTTCGGCCGCCTCTACGACCAGTACAGCGACACCGTCTACCGCTACATCTACTACCGCGTCGGCGGCAAAGCCACTGCCGAGGACCTGACCAGCGAGACCTTTCTGCGCGCCCTGCGCCGGATCGGCACCTTCACCTGGCAGGGCCGCGACTTCGGCGCCTGGCTCGTGACGATCGCCCGCAACCTCGTCGCCGACCACTTCAAGTCCAGCCGCTTCCGCCTCGAAGTCACCACAGGCGAAATGCTCGACGCGAACGAGGTCGAGCGCAGCCCCGAGGACTCCGTCCTGGAGTCCCTCTCCAACGCCGCGCTGCTCGAAGCGGTGCGCCGACTCAACCCGCAACAGCAGGAATGCGTGACCCTGCGCTTCCTCCAGGGCCTCTCGGTCGCCGAGACCGCCCGCGTCATGGGCAAGAACGAGGGCGCGATCAAGACCCTCCAGTACCGCGCGGTGCGCACCCTCGCCCGGCTCCTGCCGGACGACGCCCGCTGACCCGCACCACCCGCACCACCCGCACTACCCGCACCACCCGCACGCCATCCGTCCCCCACACCACACCCACCCCCACCACCTCCCACAGTCCCCATACGGCCAGAGCCCCTCGTCCCCGTACGGCCTCGGCCCTCTCTCCCCCGCCTTCCGGCAACGCATCGTGACCCCCAACTCACCTCCTGTGACGGGTCGATGAGGAAAGCGGTCGGATCATCTTTCGTCCGTAACCCAAGTGCCGCGACCGTCGTTGTGCGGGATGCAGGCTCCCTGTGGTCACTCCCTGCCCCCGCGCCGCTCACTCGATCGAGCGGCCGGACTCAGGGCGGGGCAACTTCAGGCCCCCCTGGGGAGTCGGACGTCATGACGAGAGGAGGTGCCGCCAGTGATCGCGAATGTTTCGGCACACCGGCGGGCGAACGCCTTCGCCCAGGCCCTGGAGGAGCAGTCCGACCAGGCCGCGGCGGCCGAGCAGCCAGAGAGCACCGAGGCGTCCCCCGCTGCCGAACAGGCAGCGAGGAGCCGGATGTTGGCCTTGGCCGGTGATCTCGGCGAGCTGCCCAAGCCGGAGTTGGACCCCGAGGTCAAGGTGGTCCAACGCGCCCAGCTGATGGCCGCCATGGAGGCGATGCTTCAGGAGGGCACCGCCGCCGGAGGCGACGGAGTGAGCCCCTCGGTGCCCGAACAGCGCGCGGGCAAGGGCGCCCACCGGGCAAGCCCGCTACGCAAATTGCGCCCCCGCTCCCGCCTGTCGAAGGGCATCGCGGCCGGCGGCCTCACCGTCGGCGTGGCCGCCGGGGCGTTCAGCGGCGTCGCCGCCGCCAGCTCCGACGCCCTGCCCGGCGACCATCTGTACGGGCTGAAGCGCGGCATGGAAGACCTCAAGCTCGGCATGGCCGACGACGACTCGGCCCGCGGCGAGCTCTACCTCAACCAGGCCTCCACCCGTCTCCAGGAGGCCCGCCGCCTCATGGAGCGCGGCCGGGTCGGCGCACTCGACCACGAGTCGCTCAGCGAGGTCCGGCACACCCTGAGCGGGATGCGCAACGACGCCAGCGAAGGCCACCGCCTGCTGCACGCCGCGTACGAACGCAACGGGTCGATCGCCCCCATCCAGGCCCTGAACAGCTTCTCGCAGGCGCACCGCGACACCTGGAGCGCCCTGCGCGACCGCCTCCCGCTGCAGCTCTCCGACGTCGGGGACGAGGTCAGCTCCGTCTTCGACGCCATAGACGAGGAAGTCGGCCCGCTGAAGTCCCTGCTGCCGAGCAGCCCGGAGTCCGGCAGCAGCACGGGCAGCGGCACCGGCCGACCGGACTCCGGCACCACCGGCGAGGACGACGGCAAGCAGTCGCCCGGCGACGGCTCAGGCAGCAGCCCCGGCGACAGCGAGCCGAAGCCGTCCTCGAGCGGCAGCGAGGACGACGGCCTCATCGGCGGTGGCGGCCTGCTCGACCCGCCCGCGGACGAAAGCGGCAGCGCCACCCCGTCCGACGGGAACGCCACTCCCGGCAAGCCCGACGTCACCCTCCCGCCGGTCCTCCCGGGCCTCCTGCCCGGCCTCGGCATCGACGGCGAGGACACCACGAAGTAGCGGCAGTACGTACGTGTGTGGGGGCGCCCTCCGGCCAGGAGGGCGCCCCCACACACGTACGCGTCAAGAGCTCAGAAGAACACCGACCGGCGCTGCACCAGCAGCTTGTACAGCGTGTGCTGGATCTGCTCCCGCACCTGGTCCGTCAGGTTGAACATCAGCATCGGGTCCTCGGCCGCCTCCGGCGGATAGCCGTCCGTCGGGATCGGCTCGCCGAACTGGATCGTCCACTTCGTCGGCAGCGGCACCGCGCCCAGCGGCCCCAGCCACGGAAACGTCGGCGTGATCGGGAAGTACGGGAAGCCGAGCACCCGCGCCAGCGTCTTCGCGTTGCCGATCATCGGGTAGATCTCCTCGGCCCCGACGATCGAGCACGGCACGATCGGGGTGCCGGCGCGCAGCGCGGTCGACACGAACCCGCCACGGCCGAACCGCTGCAGCTTGTACCGCTCGCTGAACGGCTTGCCGATGCCCTTGAACCCCTCGGGCATCACCCCCACCAACTCCCCGCGCTCCAGCAGCTGTTGGGCGTCCTCGGCGCAGGCCAGGGTGTGTCCCGCCTTGCGGGCCAGCTCGTTCACCACCGGCAGCATGAACACCAGGTCGGCGGCGAGCAGCCGCAGATGCCGGTTCTGCGGATGCCGGTCGTGCACGGCGACCTGCAGCATCAGCCCGTCGAGCGGCAGCGTCCCGGAGTGGTTGGCGACGATCAGCGCACCGCCGTCCGCCGGGATGTTCTCGATGCCCTTCACGTCGACCCGGAAGTAGTTCTCGTACACGGGCCGCAGCATCGACATCAGGACCTGGTCGGTCAGCTCCTGGTCGTAGCCGAACTCGTCCACGTCGTACTCGCCGGTGAGGCGGCGGCGCAGGAAGGACAGGCCGCCCGCGATCCGGCTCTCCCAGCCGCCCTGCGGGGGCGCGGCCTCCTCGGGGCCGGACGTCTCGTCGAGGCCGGACGTCTCGTCGAAGGCGGGCGGCTCGCCCTGGGCGGGCAGGGCGAGCACCTCGCGTACGGCCGAGGGCTCGGCGGCCTTGCGGCGGGGCGTCGGCCTCGGCCGGGTCCTGCGCTCACCGCGCGGCCGGTCCGCCGCCCCCTCGTCGAACGGAATGACCTTGGCGTCCGCCATCGTTGCTGCGCTCCTCAGTTGGCGCTCTGCGTCGGGTGCTGTACGGCGTCGTCGCCGGTGGTGCTGCCGCCCGCGAAGGGCAGCGCCGCCAGCCGGTCGACGGCCTTCGCCAGGGCCTGCGGAGGCAGCAGTCCGGGGCCCCGGCTGCGGGCGAAGTCCGCGAAGGTCTCCGCCGTCGTGAAGTGCGGCCGGAATCCCAGTGTCTCGCGCATCTGCCGGGTGGACACCACCCTGCCGTGCGTGAGCAGCCGCACCTGCTCCGGCGAGAAGTCCGTGACGCCCACCGTGCGCAGCGCGCTGCCCGCCCAGGTCACCGCGGGAAGGAGCACCGGGAGGGTCGGCCGGCCGAGCCGCCGCGAGCACTGCGAGAGCAGCAGCACACCATCCCCGGCGATGTTGAACGTGCCGCTGTTGAGCGTGCCCCGCTCCGGCTCGCGCGCGCCGATCCGCAGCACGTCGATCACGTCGTCCTCGTGCACGAACTGCAGCCGCGGGTCGTAGCCGAGCACGGTCGGCATCACCGGCAGCGAGAAGTAGTCGGCGAGCGGTGAATCGGCGGTCGGGCCGAGGATGTTGGCGAAGCGCAGCACACACACCGCGACGTCCGGGCGGCGCCGGGCGAAGCCCCGTACGTACCCCTCGACCTCCACCGCGTCCTTCGCGAAACCGCCGCTCGGCAGCGATTTCGGCGGGGTCGTCTCGGTGAAGACGGCCGGGTCCTTGGGCGCCGAACCGTACACATTCGTACTGGACTTGACGACGAGGCGCTGCACCGACGGCGACTTCTGGCAGGCGCCGAGGAGCTGCATCGTGCCGATGACGTTGGTCTCCTTGACCGAGCCGCGGCTGCCACCGCCCAGCGGGGTGCCCGTCACGTCCATGTGCACCACGGTGTCCACGGAGTGCTCGGCGAGGACCCGCGCGATCGCCGGCTGCCGGATGTCGGCCCGCACGAATTCGGCACCGCCCAGATGGTGCTCCGGCGCCACCGCGTCCACGGCGATCACCCGGTCCACATCGGGCTCGCGCTGCACCCGGCGTACGAAACGGCCTCCGAGTTGCCGGGCCACCCCGGTGACGAGCACGACCTTGCCCAAGATCAGCGCCTTCCTTCTTCCACGACCGCCGCGCCCGCGCCTGCCCTGCCCGATCCGCGTACGGCCACGTTAGCGCCTGGATGTTGCGCTGTGATGACCTCCCGCTGCACGAAGTGAGGACGGGCACATCCACGCGGACGGCACACTCCGGAATGCGGTGAGAACGCGGCGAGAGCGCGGCCAGAACGCGGCGAAGCCCCCCGCCGCAAACCGGTGGGGGGCTTCGCCATGCGCTGCGTTGAGGCGGCGCTTACTTCTTGTTGCGACGCTGAACGCGCGTGCGCTTCAGCAGCTTGCGGTGCTTCTTCTTCGCCATCCGCTTACGCCGCTTCTTGATAACAGAGCCCACGACTACCCTCGCTCACTTCTCGGAACATTCCCGCTGCGGCGGGAATCTCGGTGCGGGGCAATCTGGGCCCACACGACCTACGTCGGCACAGCCTACCCGCCCGAGCGCCGAGCCCGTAATCGAGGTGGCCGATCAGGCTGTCTCCACCCCCACATACGAGTCGCGAAGGTATTCGTGCACCGAGTTCTCCGGCACCCGGAAGGACCTCCCCACCCGGATCGCCGGCAGATGACCGCTGTGCACCAGGCGGTACACGGTCATCTTCGACACTCGCATCGCCGAGGCGACTTCCGCCACGGTCAGAAACTGCACCTCACTCAGAGGCCTCTGCTCAGCAGCCATGACACACCCGAACCTTCCGCACATGACGGGCACCGGCTTCCCCTTCCGGTAACTCCTCGTCGCTGCGCGCTCACACCCAGAGTAGAGGCGGGTGGTGCGAGTGGGGAAGAGGTGCTGCGACAGGCCGCCTACCGGCACAGACAGGCCTCTCGGCCCCCTACCGTGACAGACCTGCGCGACCCAGCACATAGTGCGCCAACGGCCGGTAGTAGTCGGAACGCACCCCGTCGTCCAGCGGTACGGCGACGGACACCAGCCCCTCCGCCTCCCCGACGAACAGCGCCGGATCGTCCGTATCGGCCAGGCCGATGGCCTCCACACCGAGCTGACCTGCACCGCAGACCCAGCCGTGATCGCCGACGACCAGCTCGGGCAGCGGCCCGCCCGCCTCTGCCGCAGCCGCGAGCGCCGTACGCACCGGGAGCGGCGAGTGGCTGTGCGCCCCGGTCCCACGCCCGGCGCCCGCCCCGGCCGCGTCGCGCACCAACGCAACCCCGCGCACATGGTCAAGGGCGTACGTACGTAGACCGAACCGGGTCGTTATGTCGACACGTACGCCCTGCGCGGGGGTGAGCACCCTGCATCCGGCCGCCGAGAGGGCGTCCGCCAACTCGGCGTAGAAACCGAGCAGTCGATGCGGGTGACCGGTGCCGATCAGCACGGGCGCGCGCCGCCGCGCGGCCTGCCGCAACCGGTCCGCGAACGCGTCGAGACCGGCCACCGTCCGCTCCGGGTCGATCACATCGGGACCGGTGGTGTGCCGAGGGTCGGCCGATACGCCGCACTTGTCGGCCATGAGCGCGATCAAGTCCCGTTCGTCCCACGACCATTCGGGATCGAGCCCGAGCAGCACCCGCGGGTCCCTGGCCGCGAAGAGCCGATAGCTGCGCAGGCTCTCCTCGCGCGAGGTGGCCACGGGCCCGGCGAGCCGGGCGGCCAGCAGATGCGCCCGCAAGGCGCCGGTGCTCAACACGCCTGCGATGCTGGCGCACTCACCCCCGGCCGGACCGCGGAACCCCGGACAATCCCCACCGTCGGGCTAACTTCCGGCCCGTTGCCGGGCGCCTCGACTCCCACTGCTGGTAGGCGAGTTCAGGGTTCACGGTTCAGGGGCCATTTCACGGTTACCGGTTCAGGGTTCCGCCGCGCCTCCGTACGAGTTCGGCTTACGGCACACGCCTCCGTACGAGATCGGCCTACGGCAACAGCCCGCGCAGCGGGAAGACCGAGCGGCGGGTGGCGAGGATCGCCTGGTCGAGGCGGTCGGCCGGGTCGTAGCCCGCCTCCCAGTCCGCCCAGGACGGCTTGCGGCCATCGGTCATGCGCCGGGGCGCGGACTCCCGCGTACGCGCGAACACCTCCTGGCGCCACTCCTCCGGGATCTCCGTCCCCGGCGCGATCTCCCGCCCGGCGGCGATCGCCACGAGGTGCGTCCACGACCGGGGCACCACGTCCACCACCGCGTAGCCGCCACCGCCGAGCGCCACCCAGCGCCCGTCCGCGTGCTCGTGCGCCAGCTCGTGGCAGGCGAGCTGCACGGCGCGCTGCGCGTCCAACGAGACGGCCAGATGCGCCAGCGGATCCTCGAAGTGCGTGTCCGCGCCGTGCTGTGTGACCAGGACCTGCGGCCGGAACTCGGCGAGCAGCTCCGGCACCACCGCGTGGAACGCCCGCAGCCACCCGGCGTCGCCCGTCCCCGCCGGCAGCGCCACGTTCACGGCACTGCCCTCGGCCGCACCGGTCTCCTCGGGCCAGCCGGTCTGCGGGAACAGCGTCCGCGGGTGCTCGTGCAGCGAGATCGTCAGCACCCTGGGGTCCTCCCAGAACGCCGCCTGCACCCCGTCCCCGTGGTGCACGTCCACATCCACGTACGCGACGCGCTCCGCCCCCAGCTCGAGCAGCCGCGCGATCGCGAGCGCCGCGTCGTTGTAGATGCAGAAGCCGGCCGCGCCGCCGGGCATCGCGTGGTGCAGGCCGCCCGCGAAGTTCACCGCGTGCTTGGCCTCCCCGCGCCACACCGCCTCGGCCGCCCCCACGGACTGCCCGGCGATCAGCGCCGACACCTCGTGCATCCCCGCGAACGCCGGATCGTCGACGGTCCCCAGGCCGTACGAGCCCGTGGCCGCGGCGGGGTCCGCGGAGGCGGCCTTCACCGCGTCAACGTAGTCCTCCCGGTGCACGAGCCGCAGCGTCGACTCCCCCGCGGGCTTCGCCGCCACGACCTCCAGGTCGCGGTCGAGCCCGTACGCCGAGACGAGCCCTCTGGTCAGCGCAAGCCGCACCGGGTCCATCGGATGCCCGGCGCCGAAGTCATAGCGCGTTACTGCCTCGTCCCACATCAGCTGTGCGCGGCCGCTCATGCCCGTCACCGTATCGGTCGCCCTCGGACGCGAACGACCGGGCGTACACCAACGTCACAAGCACCAGAACCATCGGTACGAGCATCGCGCCCCGGTGGTAGTCCCAGGTCCCTCACGGCCCTGCAGGCTTGGGCAGATGAATCAGCCCAGCAATTCCGGGAGTTGACCCATGTCGGAGAAGTACGCGGTGGCCCCGTCGAGCCGGTCCCGCGGCATCATCGACGTGAACGCGAACACGTCCATACCCGCCGCCTGCGCCGCCTGAATACCCAGCGGACTGTCCTCGATGACGACGCACTTCTGCGGCTCGACATCCATCCGCTGGGCCGCGTGCAGAAAGAGATCGGGCGCCGGCTTGCCCGTGCCGACATCCTCCGAGCTGAAGATCCATTCCTCTTCGAACCACTCGTCGAGCCCGGTCTTGAGATGCCCGACCCGAATCTTCTCGTGACTCCCGGAGGACGCCACACAGTACGGAACACCTTCGGCGGTGAGCTTCTCCAGTACGTCGACGGCGCCCGACACGGGCTCCAACTCCTCCTGGAACGCGGTGAACACGCGCCGGTTGTACGCCGTCTCGAAGTCTTCGGGCAGCGGCTTGCCACCTCTCTCGGCCACGAGATCGTGCACCCGGTGCATGGCCGCACCCATGTAGTCCCGCAGCGATTCCTGGTACGTCGTGGGGTGCCCCAACTCGGTGAGATAGCTGGCCAGAATGGCGTTGGAGATGGGCTCGCTGTCCACGAGGACGCCGTCGTTGTCGAAGATCACCAGGTCATAGCGCATGCTTTGACTGTAAGTCCTGAGACCCCTGAAAACAGGAAAGCCCCGCACCATCAGGTGCGGGGCTTCCCCAACAAATAGTTCGGCGGCGTCCTACTCTCCCACAGGGTCCCCCCTGCAGTACCATCGGCGCTGTGAGGCTTAGC
>NZ_JAVIFW010000036.1 GCF_031157275.1 Streptomyces sp. LHD-70 | reverse complement strand
GTATGTCGGGGTTTGGATCCCATCTCGGTGACACAGGTCAATGCTAGGCGCTAGCCTGACGAGGTGAAACTGGTGGTGCAGGTCAAACTTGAGCCAACACCCAGGCAAGCGGCGGCACTCGAGGCGACGCTGGCCGCCTGCAACGAAGCAGCCTCCTGGGCCAGCCAGGTGGCCTTCGAGAGCGACGAGCAGCGCAATTTCTCCCTGCGCAAGCTCACGTACACCCAGATCCGCGCCCGCTGGAACCTGGGCGCGCAGGCCGCCCAGCACGTCATCAAGAAGACCTGCGGCGCGTACGCGACCCTCAAGGCCAACCTGAAGGCCGGGAACCTGGGCCGACCGGGTTCGAAGCGTCACGCGAAAGCGACGGGGAAGCCGATCACCTTCCGCCCCGACTCCGGACAGCCCTTCGACGACCGGATGCTGTCCTGGCAGATGGACCAGCGCCGCGTCTCGATCTGGACCGTCCACGGACGCGTCAAGAATGTGGGATTCACGGGCGGGGCACAGCAGTTGAACACACTCGCCCTGCACCGCAAGGGCGAGTCCGACCTGCTGCACCGCGACGGCATGTGGCTGCTCCAGGCCACCTGCGAGATCCCAGAACAACCGTTGAACACCGACGTGGACGACTTCCTCGGCATCGACCTGGGCATCGTCAACATCGCCACCACCTCCGACGGACAGATCATGGCCGGACGCGAGATCAACCGCGTCCGGGAACGCGAACGCACCCTGCGCACCAAGCTCCAGAAGAAGAACACCCCCTCCGCCAAACGCCGGCTCAAGAAGCGGCGCCGCAAAGAACAGCGGCGAGTGCGGGACATCAACCACAAGATCGCCAAGCATGTGGTGGCCGAGGCAGAACGCACCGGACGCGGTATCGCCCTGGAGGACCTGGGCGGGATCCGCGAACGGGTACGGCTGAGGAAGCCCCAACGGGCCACCCTGCACTCCTGGGCCTTTGCTCAGTTGGACAGCTTCATCACCTATAAGGCCCGCCGCGCAGGCGTGCCGGTGGTGCACGTCGATCCGGCGTACACCTCCCGCACCTGCAACGAGTGCGGGCACATCGACAAGGCGAACCGGGTCACACAGGCCCGCTTCGTGTGCCGGTCCTGCGGATTCGTTGATCACGCAGACCGATGGGGGCACCTCCCGCTCGAGCGAAGCCGAGAGTGGGGGAGGCTCCCGCAACATCCGCGCCCGTGCGTGTGAGATGTGGCGGCGACGCGGGGCCCCGTCAACGGCCCCTGCCCCACACCCGAGAACCGGGCGCGGGACTGGACGCAAGCGCAGTGCCACAGCCAGTGGCGCCCGCTGTGCAAGCCCCTCGCTTTAGCGAGGGGTAGTTGACCCAGACCTCCCTCGCGTACCGGGAGACCGGTCAGCTGCTCGCCGACCGCGATGCCCGGCGGTTCACCACCCCCGGCCAAGCCCCGCGGCCGGCATCCCGGCGGTGCGGGCGAGCGCCTCGGCGTCCAGGGGCGCGCGTACTCCCGGTCGATCCGGTCACGCACGCGCCGCAACCGCACGAACACCTGCCCGGTCAGCCCTCAGCCGGCGCCACCCCGATCGGGCAGGAGACCCCCGTCCCCCCGATCCCGCAGTAGCCGCCGGGGTTCTTGTCCAGGTACTGCTGGTGATACGCCTCGGCCGGGTAGAACGGGCGGTCCTCCGCCGGGAGGAGCTCCGTCGTGATCGTGCCGTGGCCCGTGGACGTGAGGACCTGCTGGTAGGCCGCCTTCGAGGACTCGGCCGCGGCCGCCTGCTCCGGGGAGTGGGTGTGGATCGCCGAGCGGTACTGCGTGCCCACGTCGTTGCCCTGGCGGAAGCCCTGCGTCGGGTCGTGGCTCTCCCAGAAGAGCTTCAGGAGCTGCTCGTACGAGACGGCCGAGGGATCGAAGACGACGCGGACGCCTTCCGTGTGACCGGTCAGGCCCGAACAGGCCTCTTCGTACGTCGGGTTGGGGGTGAAGCCGCCCTGGTACCCGACGAGGGTGGTCCAGACGCCCGGGGTCTGCCAGAACTTGCGCTCCGCGCCCCAGAAGCAGCCGAGCGCGAAGTCCGCCACCTCCAGGTGCTCCGGGTACGGGCCGAGCAGCGGGTTGCCCAGGACCGTATGGCGCTCGGGGACCGCGAAGGCCCGCTCCGGGCGGCCTACCAGGGCCTCCTCGCGGGTCGGCAGGACGGGCGTACGTCCGAACAGCATCAGGTCCTCCAAGGGCAGGGGCGTGCCTGTAGTGAACGTCCGGCGGCCGGGCAGAATTCCTCAGTGCGGGAGCGTCGCCGGGCTGCCGCCGTTCGCCTCGTAACCGGCGACCGCGAGCGCGCGGAACACCGCGTACTCGGCGGCCGGGTCCGGGGACAGCGTCCACGGCAGGGCGCCCACATGGCCGTCGACCGCGATCAGTTGGTGCATCGCCTCGGCCCAGCGCTCGGAGCGCACCAGGAAGTACACGAGCAGGTGGCGCACCGGCGCCAGCATTGGGTCGCCGGGCCGCACCGACTGCGTCGAGTGCTCCGCGAACTGGGCGCCCCCGACGGCCTTGCGGACCACCTCGCTCTCCCAGAAGCTCCGGACCAGGTTGACCTCCGGAAGGTGCTCGAACACCGCGAAGAGCGGGAGCGCCGACAGCAGCGACCCCTGAGGGGCTCGCGCCGCCGCGGCCTCCGCGAACTCGTACGCCTCCTCGCGCGAGCCGTGCCACTTCTCGCTGAACCAGGGGAGCGCGGCGAGGTGCGCGCCCATGTGCCGCGGGGCGCGGTCCAGGATCTTCAGCCAGAGCTGGTCGAACTCCTCGCGGGAGTACCCGAGTCCACGGGCCACGGCCAGCTCCGTGAGGTACGGGACCGGGTCGCCGGGGGAGAGCAGAGCGGCCTCCGCGCACGCGGCCTTGGCCTCTTCGAGGATGATTCTGTACTCGTCGGTGCCGGGCATCGCCGTACGGAAGGCCTGCTGCACCAGGAACTCCGCGTGCACCACCGCACCGCCCGCGTCCTTCGGCGACTCGGCCCGCCAGACGCGCAGCCACTGACCGCCCGGGGTCCCGCTCACGCCGCCCGGTTTCTCCGCCAGCTCCAGGGAGGCGGCGCCCGCGAAGGCTTGCACGCGCTGCCAGCGCACCTCGCCGTCCTTCTCGGTGCCGGCGAGGAGCTGCGCGGCGTACTTCCAGTCCTGGGTGCGCTGGACGACGTCCAGGACGTCGAGAAGGTCCTGGTCCGGGCCGGGCATGCGGATGTCGAGCTCCTCCTGGAGCGCGAAGCCGTAGTTCGCCGGGTCGGCCGCGTCCGGCGCGCCCGGCGCCGCCAGCCGGATGCCGCCGCGCCTGCGGAACAGGAACGGCCCGAGCGCCGCACCGAGCATGAGAAGGCCCAACAGAACCCAGAGAATGTCCATACGTACAAGCGAACCAGACGCCACTGACAAACGACGAACCTGTCCCTGATCCGGGGACTACGCTCGGGCCGCATGACCGACTCGCACAGCAGTGACAGCAACGGGCCCGCCGACAGCGGCCGGAGCTTCGAGACGCTCGCCATCCACGCGGGCAACACCGCGGACCCCCTGACGGGTGCCGTGGTACCGCCGATCTACCAGGTGTCGACGTACAAGCAGGACGGCGTCGGCGGCCTGCGCGGCGGCTATGAGTACAGCCGCAGCGCCAATCCGACGCGGACCGCCCTGGAGGAGAACCTCGCGGCCCTGGAGGGCGGCCGGCGCGGGCTCGCCTTCGCCTCGGGCCTCGCCGCGGAGGACTGCCTGCTGCGCACGCTGCTCGTGCCCGGCGACCACGTGGTGATCCCGAACGACGCGTACGGCGGCACGTTCCGCCTGTTCGCGAAGGTCGTCGCGCGCTGGGGCGTGGAGTTCTCCGTCGCCGACACCAGCGACCCGGCGGCGGTCAGGGCGGCCGTCACGGACCGTACGAAGGTGATCTGGGTGGAGACGCCCAGCAACCCGCTGCTCGGCATCAGCGACATCGCGGCCCTCGCCGCGGTGGCCCGCTCGGCCGGTGCGCGGCTCGTCGTCGACAACACCTTCGCGAGCCCGTATCTCCAGCAGCCCCTCGCGCTGGGCGCGGACGTGGTGGTGCACTCCACGACCAAGTACATGGGCGGCCACTCGGACGTCGTCGGTGGCGCGCTGATCGTCGAGGACCCCGATCTGGGCGAGGAGTTGGCGTACCACCAGAACGCGATGGGGGCCGTGGCCGGGCCCTTCGACGCGTGGCTGGTGCTGCGCGGCATCAAGACCCTCGCCGTGCGCATGGACCGGCACAGCGAGAACGCGGAGCGGATCGCGGAGATGCTCGGGCAGCACGCGCGCGTGACCCGGGTTCTCTACCCGGGCCTGCCGGACCACCCCGGGCACGACATCGCCGTCAAGCAGATGCGGCACTTCGGCGGCATGGTGTCGTTCCAGGTCGAGGGCGGCGAGAAGGCGGCCGTCGAGGTCTGCGACCGCGCCCAGGTGTTCACCCTCGGTGAGTCGCTCGGCGGCGTGGAGTCGCTGATCGAGCACCCGGGCCGGATGACGCACGCCTCGGCGGCGGGCTCGCCCCTGGAGGTCCCGTCGGACCTGGTGCGCCTCTCGGTGGGCATCGAGAACAGCGCCGACCTGGTGGCGGACCTGCGCCGCGCGCTGGGCTAGCCGTTCGCCAACTCGCTCAAGGGGTACGGGAGTTGCTCCCGTACCCCTTTCCCGTACCCCCTTCCCGTACGCCCTGAGTGGGGGCTACCAGCCGTTCAGCGGGGGCGTCGTCTCCGCCGGTGGCGGGTTCCACGGCTGCTCCACGGACGCCCACACCACGAACACCAGGAACGCCACCGACAGCACCAGCCACAGCAGCCGCCGCGCGCGGGCGCGCCGGCGCCCCCGGCGCGCGCCCCGGCGCATCGCCTCGACGACCAGCTCGGGCGGCACGGCCGGGTGCGGACCGTCGAGGAGGCGCCGCACTTGGTCCTCTCTGCGCTCGGGTCGCTCGGGTCGCTCCGGTCGCTCGGGTCGCCTGGGTCGCTCGGGGCTCATGACGGTGCCGCCGTCATCGTGGCGGTCGCGTCACCGCGCGTACGGGGAGGGCTCGTCAGGGCGGCCACGGAGCGGTGGCAGATCGCGCGGACGCGCTCCACGGGAAGTCCGAGCAGGGCCGCGGTCTGCTCCTCGGCCACGCCCTCGCCGAGCCGCAACACCACGACCAGCCGTTCCTGCGGGCCGAGTGCGCCGAGCACCCCGCCCCGGCCGCGGTGCGCGCGCCAGGCGGACCGGGCGAAGCGGGCGGCCAGCTCCTGCCGCGCGCGGTCGTACGGGTCCTCGCCGCGCAGCCGGTCCCAGGAGGCGTACGTCTGCGTGAGGGCGTCGGTGAGCAGGCTCCGGGCGCGGGGGTTGGCGTCGGGGGGTTCGGCGGTGAGCAGCGTGGCGGCATGCAGCAGTCGGCCGGCCGCACCCGCGACGAAGGCCTCGAACTCCCGGGCGTGAAGGGGGTGTTGCTGCCGTTCCTGCCGATGACGCACCGTGCGCCTCCCGAGCCGTGTTCCTCCATATAGACGCGGGCGCCGTCGGGAGGTCAAGGGGCGGGAGCTGTTCAGCCGCTCCGGTGTTCGAGGAGAGCGCCCCTACTCCGTACCCGACCCGTGCCGTGCCGAAAGGGCCGCGTTGAAGCGCGTGAGGAGCGTGCAGAACTCCTCGCGCTCCCGGGGTGCCCAGTCCTCGGTCAGCTGCGCCATCAGCTCGCGCCGCGAGGCCCGCACCTCGTCGAGCCTGGACTGGCCGCGCGGCGACAGCTGGAGCACCACCGCGCGCCCGTCGTCCGGGTGCGAGGTCCGCTTGACCAGGCCCGACTCGACGAGCGGCGCGACCTGCCGGGTGACCGTCGACGAGTCGATGCCCATGCTCGCGGCGAGCGCCTTGACGCCCATCGGACCCTCACTGTCGAGGCGGTTGAGCAGCAGGTACGCGGCGCGGTCCATGGAGTTGCGGACCTGGCCGACCCCGCCGAGCCGGGTCTGCTCCGCGCGGCGCGCGAAGACCGCCACCTCGTGCTGGAGGTGGTCGAGGAGACCGGGAAGCTCCGAGGTGTCGCTCTGCGGATCGGTCGTCATGTCCGAAGGTGTGGGCATGGCCGGGGGCTCACTTCGTGCGTGGTCGGTGGGTTGGGGGACAGGGTACGCGGCGATCGGCCCGGCCGTACCTGCGCTGCGCGAACCGGCTCCCCTGGCGGGCGCGGACCCGTCCCGGTGCGAGACTTGAAGCCATGAAGTACAGCACGGCTGGCTCCTGGCCGACGGTGACCCTGGACGACGTGCGCGGCGCGCAGAAGATGCTCGCGGGGATCGCGCGGGTGACCGCCATGGAGGGCAGCAGGCACCTGTCGCAGCTGGTCGGCGCCCCGGTCCACTTCAAGTGCGAGAACCTGCAGCGCACCGGCTCGTTCAAACTGCGCGGCGCCTACGTGCGGATCGCCGGCCTGATCGCGGAGGAGCGGGCGGCCGGGGTGGTCGCGGCGAGCGCCGGAAACCACGCGCAGGGCGTCGCGCTCGCCTCGTCGCTGCTCGGGGTGCGGTCCACGGTGTTCATGCCGAAGGGCGCCCCGCTGCCGAAGGTCGCCGCGACCCGGGAGTACGGCGCGGAGGTGCGGCTGCAGGGCACAGTCGTCGACGAGACCCTCGCGGCGGCGGAGGACTACGCGCGCGAGACCGGTGCCGTGTTCATCCACCCCTTCGACCACCGGGACGTGATCGCGGGTCAGGGGACGGTGGGCCTGGAGATCCTGGAGCAGTGCCCGGAGGTCCGCACGATCGTGGTGGGCATCGGCGGTGGCGGTCTCGCGGCGGGTATCGCGGTGGCGGTCAAGGCGCTGCGCCCGGACGTGAAGGTGATCGGCGTGCAGGCGGCGGGCGCCGCGGCCTACCCGCCCTCGCTCGCGGCCGGGCACCCGGTGGCGATCGACCACCCGGCGACGATGGCCGACGGCATCAAGGTGGGCCGCCCGGGAGACGTGCCGTTCAAAATCGTTGGCGATCTCGTGGACGAAGTCCGTACGGTCTCCGAGGACGCGCTCTCCAGCGCGCTGCTGCTCTGCCTGGAGCGGGCCAAGCTGGTCGTGGAGCCGGCCGGGGCGAGCCCGGTCGCGGCGCTGCTTGCGGAGCCGGAGTCGGTGGAGGGGCCGGTTGTCGCGGTGCTGTCCGGCGGCAATGTGGACCCGCTCCTGATGCAGCGCATCCTGCGGCACGGCATGGCGGCGGCGGGCCGGTACCTGTCGCTGCGGCTGCGCCTGACCGACCGGCCGGGCGCCCTGGCGACGCTGCTGGGCGTGCTGACGGTGGTGGACGCCAACGTCCTGGACGTCGGTCACGTACGGACCGATCCGCGCCTCGGCCTCACGGAGGCGGAGGTCGAGCTGCACCTGGAGACGAAGGGGCCTGAGCACTGCACCGAGGTGGCAGAAGCCCTGCGCGAGGCGGGCTACACGGTCATGCTGTGAGGTCCCGTACGGGCGCGACGGACGCGGGGGGAAGCGGGGGAAGCGGTCGCGATATAGATCGCGTATCCAACGGGCGCCTGGAGCAAGCCACTTGAGAAGACGCGATACATCGCGTTATCGTGGAGCTCTGACCATTCCGCTCTCGGGCGGAATCAAACCGACATACCTAAAATTCGCCTAGGAAATCACCCAGACACGGGGAGAACCCACATGCCAGGCGCCATCTACGCCGAAGGGCTGGTCAAGCACTTCGGTGACGTCAAGGCTCTGGACGGCGTCGACCTCGACGTCCCCGAAGGAACCGTGCTCGGCCTCCTCGGGCCGAACGGCGCGGGCAAGACCACCGCGGTCCGCTGCCTCACCACCCTGCTCACGCCGGACGCGGGCAAGGCGGTCGTCGCCGGGATAGACGTCCTCAAGCACCCCAACGAAGTGCGCCGTTCCATCGGCCTCTCCGGCCAGTTCGCGGCCGTCGACGAGTACCTCACGGGCCGCGAGAACCTCCAGATGGTCGGCCAGCTCTACCAGATGAGCGCCAAGGCCGCGAAGCAGCGGGCCGGTGAGCTCCTGGAGCAGTTCAACCTCGCCGACGCCGCCGACCGCCCCTCCAAGACGTACTCCGGAGGCATGCGCCGCCGCCTCGACCTGGCGGCCGCCCTGGTCGTCAGGCCGCCGGTGATGTTCATGGACGAGCCCACCACCGGCCTCGACCCGCGCAACCGCCAGGCCCTGTGGGAGGTCATCAAGGACCTCGTCGGCGGCGGCACGACCCTGCTCCTCACCACGCAGTATCTGGAGGAGGCCGACAACCTGGCGCATGACATCTGCGTCATCGACCACGGCCGGGTCATCGCCCGCGGCACCTCCGACCAGCTCAAGGCGCAGACCGGCGGCGAGCGCGTCGAGGTCGTCGTGCACGAGCCCGGCCACATCGCCACCGCCGAGGAGGTGCTGCGCGGCTTCGCCAAGGGCGGCGGCACCACCACCGTCGAGGAGCACACCCGCAAGCTGACCGTCCCCGTCACCGGCGGCGCCAAGCTGCTCGCCGAGGTGATCCGCGAACTGGACGCGCGCGGCATCGAGATCGACGACATCGGCCTGCGCCGCCCCACCCTGGACGACGTGTTCATCTCGCTCACCGGCCACGCGGCCGAGGTGGAGGACACCGCGGGCGACGCCGAGAAGGAGGGCACCAAGTGAGCGCCGCAACCGACACGGCCAAGCCGCTGGTCCCCGTCGCGGGCGGCGGCATCGCCGGTTCCGTACGGGACTCGCTCGTCGTCGCCAAACGCAATCTGATCCGGATGATGCGGATCCCGGAGATGGTCATCTTCGGCCTGATCCAGCCGATCATGTTCGTGGTGCTGTTCACGTACGTCTTCGGCGGGTCCATCAGCGTCGGCGGCTCCACCGACCCGCAGCTCTACCGCGAGTTCCTGATGGCCGGCATCTTCGCCCAGACCGTCACGTTCGCCACCGCGGGCGCCGGCGCGGGCATCGCCGACGACATGCACAAGGGCCTGATCGACCGCTTCCGCTCGCTGCCCATGGCCCGCGGCGCCGTCCTCACCGGGCGCACCCTCGCCGACCTCGTGCAGACCGCGCTCACCCTCGTCGTGCTCGCCGTGGTCGCGCTGCTCGTCGGCTGGCGCACCCACGAGCCCTTCGGCAAGGTCCTCGCCGGCTTCGCCCTGCTGCTCCTGCTCGGGTACGCGTTCTCGTGGATCGGCGCGCTCATCGGGCTCTCGGTGCGCACCCCGGAGGCCGCCACCTCGGGCGGACTGATCTGGCTGTTCCCGCTGACGTTCATCTCGAACGCCTTCGTGCCGGTCCACGGCATGCCCGCGTTCCTGCAGCACGTCGCCGAGTGGAACCCGTTCAGCGCCACCGTCCAGGCGGCCAGGGAACTCTTCGGCAACACCGCCGGACAGCAGATGGAATCGGTGACCGGCGCCTGGCCGATGGAGCATCCGGTGCTCGCCTCGGTCATCTGGTCGGTGCTGATCATCGTGTTCTTCCGGACCCTCGCGGTCCGCAAGTACCGCTCGGCGACGGCCTGAGCGAAGGACAGGCGGCCTGAGCGCACGACACACCCGCCTGAGCGCACGACAACAGGCCCCGGTGCTTTCCGCACCGGGGCCTTCGTCGTACGCCTACTGCTTCTTGCCGCCCTCGGCCTCGGCCCCCGCCGTGGCCTCCGCGGAGGCGCCCTCCGGGGCCGGGGCCTCCTCGAAGTTCACGCGGCCCATGTGCCGGTTCATCGACTTCATCAGCATCCACACGCCCACGGCGAGAGCCGCGAACACGATGAAGCCGAGAACACCGGGGGTGACCTTGTCCTCGTCGATCTCCTTGGCCAGCGGGACGAGGTGCGTCATGGCCAGATTGGCTGCTGCGCTTGCGCTCATGTCAGGCATTGTCCCGGATGCCCGCGAAGAGGTCGTCCTCGGGGAGGGAAGTATCGACGAGCGACTTCGCCAGCTCGTACTCCTCCGTCGGCCAGACCTCCTTCTGGAGCTCCATCGGAACGCGGAACCAGCCGCCCTCGGGGTCGATCTGCGTGGCGTGCGCGATCAGCGCCTTGTCCCGGATCTCGAAGAAGTCCGCGCACGGAACGTGGGTGGTCAGCGTGCGCTCCACCCGCTCGAACTCGTCCCAGCGCTTCAGCCAGTCCCCGTACGGCGACTCCAGACCGCGGGCGAGCAGCGCCTCGTGCAGCGCTTCCGTGCGCGGGCGGTTGAAGCCCTGGTTGTAGTACAGCTTCTTTGGCTCGTACACCGGGCCGAACTCGCTCTCCGGGAACTTCTCCGCGTCCGCCGCACCCTCGAACGCCACCATCGAGATCTTGTGGGTCATGATGTGGTCGGGGTGCGGATAGCCGCCGTTCTCGTCGTACGTGGTGATCACCTGCGGGCGGAACGCGCGGATCTGCTTGACCAGCTCTCCGGCCGCCTTGTCCACGTCCTCGAGCGCGAAGCAGCCCTCCGGCAGCGGCGGCAGCGGGTCGCCCTCGGGCAGCCCCGAGTCGACGAAGCCCAGCCACCACTGCTTGACGCCGAGGATCTCGCGCGCCTCGTCCATCTCCTTGCGGCGGACCTCGTGGATGTTCTCCTCGATGAACTGGTCACCCTGGAGCTTCGGGTTGAGGATGGAGCCCCGCTCACCGCCCGTGCAGGTCACCACGAGCACGTCCACCCCCTCGGACACATACTTGGCCATGGTGGCCGCGCCCTTGCTCGACTCGTCGTCGGGGTGCGCGTGAACCGCCATCAGTCGCAGCTGCTCAGTCAAGACTCGATCCTCATGTGTATGGCGCCCTCGGTCAGGGGGCGGCCCTCGGTCTTCGGGTGCTTCGGGGGGCTTCTATAGTGACCGAAACAGGGGCCCGATAATTCCCGGACCCCCGACCCGACGCCGTTTTGAGAGGTCGATCCATGAGCGCGGTCCGCGAACAGCTCCCCGAGGGCCGGTACGGCCGCTCCGCGGACGCCCGCGCCGACCGCAAGCTGAAGATCGTCGGCTCGGTGCTCGGAGTGCTGCTGCTCGGCGTCGTCGGCTGGATCGGCTACGACTACGTCTCCGGCAAGAGCGCCTTCAGCGGCGAGCTCATCAAGTTCAAGGTGGCCTCCGCGCAGGCCGTCGACGTCCACCTGGAGATCCGCAAGGGCGCCGACGTCTCCGGGACGTGCACGCTGCGCGCCCTCGCCGAGTCCGGCGCCGAGGTCGGCCGCAAGGACATCGCCTTCGAGCAGCGCGAGGAGCTCGTCAACGAGGTCGTCACGCTGCGTACGACCGAGCGCGCCACCGCGGCCGAGCTGGTCTCCTGCGACGCACGCTGAGCGCGGGCGAACCTGCTCTGACCTGCTGCGACAGGTTCCCGACGGTTTCCGAGCGGATAACGTCCTCCCCCTTTTGCGCCTGAATTGTTAGGCTCGTGGTTTCGCCCACCCGTGAGGGAACATCCTTCTGGGTAGGGCGATGCTTTGTATTCCCAGTACCGACGAGGAGCACCTGTGACCCAGACCAGCGACAACGTCACCTGGCTGACCCAGGAGGCGTACAACCAGCTCAAGGCCGAGCTGGAGTATCTGTCTGGTCCCGCGCGCACCGAGATCGCCGCCAAGATCGCGGAGGCCCGCGAGGAGGGCGACCTGCGGGAGAACGGCGGGTATCACGCAGCCAAGGAAGAGCAGGGCAAGCAGGAGCTCCGCGTGCGCCAGCTCACGCAGATGCTCGAGAACGCCAAGGTCGGCGAGGCCCCGGCCGACGACGGCGTCGTGGAGCCCGGCATGGTCGTGACGATCGCCTTCGACGGCGACGAGGACGACACCCTCACCTTCCTGCTCGCCTCGCGGGAGTACGCGTCGGAGGGCACCACGACGTACTCGCCGCAGTCGCCGCTCGGGCAGGGCGTGAGCGGGAAGAAGATCGGCGAGGAAGCGGAGTACGAGCTTCCGAACGGGAAGATGGCGATGGTGAAGATTCTGGAGGCGAAGCCTTACCAGGGCTGAGCCTGGCGTTTCTGTGCCCCGGCACCGAGGTT
Source organism: Streptomyces sp. LHD-70 (assembly GCF_031157275.1). Classification (GTDB taxonomy): domain Bacteria; phylum Actinomycetota; class Actinomycetes; order Streptomycetales; family Streptomycetaceae; genus Streptomyces. The sequence continues at coordinate 26,300 of NZ_JAVIFW010000036.1, read as the reverse complement.
CGGCCTCGGGTGCCGGGGCACAGCCCTGTCACGTGACCGTCGGGACGCCCATGATCTCCCTGGCCTGGCGGTTCGGGACCATGCCCAGGCGCCAGGCCTGCCAGCCCGCGTCCAGCTCCACGCCCCGGTCGAGCATGAGGGCGTATGCGGGCAGGTAGCCCTGGAGTGCCGTGTCGCGGGCCGGGTGTCCTGCGCGGGTGAGCTGCGCGAGTTCCTCCGCCGCCACCGCCGTGCCGATCTCCGAGCCGCCCGGGGACGCGTACGGCAGGAGCGTGCAGCGCAGGAAGCGGGCCCAGTCCTCGCCGCGGCGGTCGCCGTACGAGCCGAAGAGCGTCACCGCCTCGTCGCACAGGGCCAGAGCCTGCGGGGAGCGGGCGTTGCCGGCGTCCACGACGGCCAGCTCCAGGCAGGTCCAGGCCTCCCCGTGGGCGACGCCGATGCGCTGGAAGTCGGCGCGGGCGTCGACCAGGAGCTGGCGGGCGAAGCCGGAGTTGCGCAGCGAACCCGTCTGGGCGGCGCGCTGGTCGCGGGTGACGCGGGCCGAGTGGTGGCGGGCGCAGGCGAGGCCGTACACGTCGCGCATCCGGGAGAACATCGTGCGGGCGCGCTCCAGTTCACGGACCGCCTCGGTGAGGTCGCCGGTCTCCTCCAGGGCCTGGCCCAGGTAGTACAGCGACCAGGCCTCGCCGCGCGCGTCCTCGTTGTCCCGGTGCCGGGCGACCGCCCCGCGCAGCGCCTCCACCGCGGCCGTCGGGTCGCCGTCGACCAGGCGGGCGCGGGCCTGCTGGGTCAGCGCCCAGGCCTCGCCGCGCGGGTCGCGCGTGCGTCCGTACAGGTCGAGAGCGGTGTTCAACTCCTCCTCCGCGCGCGGCACATCGCCGAGCCGCAGGCGGACCTGGCCGAGCTGGAAGTGGGCCCAGGCCTGGCCGTGCACGGACTCGCTCTCGCGGTGCAGGTCGAGGGCGGTGGTGAGCAGGTCGAGGGCCTCCGCGATGTGCGCCCGGTCGCGCTCGACGGCGGCGAGGGCGTGCAGGTTCCAGGCGCGGTCGCCCGCGAGGTGCTCGGCGGACTGCAGGCCGAGCGCCTCGCGCAGCTTCGCCGCCGCCTCGGTGAGCTGGCCCTGGTGGTGCAGGGTGATGCCGAGCGAGCCCAGGGCGCGGGCGGCGCCGGCCTCGTGGTGGGCCTCGAAGTACAGGTCGACCACCGAGGACAGCGTCGTACGGGCCTTGTCGAGCTCGCCGAGCTGGCGGGCCGCGATGCCCGTGCGCCACTGCACGGAGCGGCCGAGCAGGCCCTGGCCGACCGCCTGGCTCAGCTCGCTGATCTCGCCCAGGCGGTAGAGGTCGCCGCGCAGCAGGCAGTAGTCGCAGAGCGCGCCGAGGAGGTTCAGGACCGCCTGCTCGTCGACGCCCTCCGCGTGCCGCAGGGCCGCCGTGATGAAGCTCGACTCGTCGTCCAGCCAGCGCAGCGCCGCGTCCAGGGACGTGAAGCCGTGCGGGCCGACCGCGCTCGCGTGGAAGGACGTGTCGGCGCGCGTCGACGTCTTGCCGTCGACCAGGCGGATCACCGAGTCGGCCAGCTCGGCGTAGTTGGCGATCAGCCGCTCCTGGGCGGCGTTGCGTTCGGCCGCCTCCTCCTCGTCGAGCAGCCGGGCGTGGGCGAAGGAGCGGACCACGTCGTGCAGGCGGTAGCGGCTGCCGCGCACATGGTCGACGAGCCCCGCGCGGGCGAGGGCCGTCAACTCCCGCTCCGCCTCCCGCTCGTCGGTGTCCAGGAGGGCACCCGCCGCGGCTGCACCGAGCGAGGCCCGGCCCGCCAGCGCGAGCCGTCGCAGCAGCCGCCGTGCCGGGTCGGCCAGGTCCGTGTAACGCAGCAGAAGCGCACGCTCGACCGGGCCGTCCGCTCCGTCCGCGGCTCGATCCGCGGTGAGATCCGCGGCGAGGTTCGCAGAGAGATCCGCGGCGAGCTCGCGGGCGGTCCGCGGGCCGAGCGCGGAGCCCGCGATGCGCAGCGCGAGCGGCAGGCCGCCGCACAACTCCCTGATCTCTTCGGCCGCTTGGGCGTCGTACGGGCCCGACGCGTCCTCGGCCGCCTCGCGCAGCAGATCCTCGGCACCCGCCGCGTCCAGGGCCTCGAGGGGCAGCTGGTGCACCCAGGCCGGCAGGTCGTCCGGCAGGTCCAGTGGAGCGCGGGAGGTGACCAGGACCAGGCTGTCGGAACGGTCCGGGACCAGGGTGCGGACCTGCTCGGCGTCGCTCGCGTCGTCCAGGATCACCGTGACCGGCAGGCCCGTCAGATGCTGGTGGTACAGCTCGGTGAGGCGCTTCAACTGCTGGTCCTGCGAGGACCGTTCGCGGAAGAGCAGCTGCTCGCGCGGGGCGCCGAGGCGGTTCAGGAGGTGCAGGAGCGCGTCCCGGGTCGTACGGGGCTGCTCGGTCGTGCTGTTGCCGCGCAGGTCCACCAGGCAGGCGCCGCGGAACTGGTCGCGCAGGGCGTGCGCCGCGTGGATCGCGAGCGTCGAGCGGCCCGATCCGGGCGCGCCGTGCAGCACCACCACGGTCGGCCTGGTCTCGGTGGAGGCGCGGGCGGCGTGCACCCACTGCCCGATCCGCGCGAGATCTGGCCGTCGGCCCGCGAACGGCCCGTCAGGCTCGGGGAGTTGGGCGAACGACCGCTCCAGCACGCTCCGCCGCCGCGCGGCCGCGCTCTTGTCGGTACGTCGCAGGGGGACCGGCTTCTTCGTGCCCGTACCGGTGTTCGCGGCGACGACGCGCTGCTGGTCCAAGTACGGGCGGATGCCGCGCACTTCGAGCGCGGTCAGCCACTGCAGGCGCAGCTGCTCGGGCCCGCCGGGCTGGGCGAGGGCGCCCGCGCGGCGGTGGGCGGCGGGCGCGTGCGCCGCGGTGACCTTGCCGACGGTGGCCGCCGCGCCCGCGACCGCGACGACGGCGCCCGCGCCGAGCGCCGTGCCCGCGTCGGTGCCGAACGCCAGGTCCGCTACGGCCGCCGCGACCGCGGCAACCGCCGTGACCAGCGCGGGCGTTGCGCCTTCCCGGCCGAGGCGCTGCCCGAACGACTGCCGTCCGGCCTCGGCCTCGTCGAGTGCGCGTACGTACGTGGCGTACTCCTCCGCCGCGGATTCGGCCAGGGTGTCCAGGGCGCCGCGCGCTCGGCTCAGGAGTACGTTGCCTTCCGTGCGGCCGCCGGAGCGCCGGACTTCTTCCTCGACCGCCCTCGCCAGCAATGTCTCGGCCTCGCCCCGATGGCTCTCCCGCATGCCGGGTCCCCCTCTGCTTCGTCATCGGCGTACGCGTTGATTTTTCCCCTACCCGCCCCTTCCCGAAAGCCTGCGGCGCTTCGGGGCTCCGCCCCGGACCCCGCTCCTCAATCGCCGGAGGGGCTCAAAAATTGAGCCCCTCCGGCGATTGAGGAGATTCGGGAAGGGGCGGGTAGGGGAAAAGTACCTACGCCCGCCCCAACCGCTCCCGCAGCGCCTCCACCTCCGTGACCGGCGCATCGCAGGTGAAGTTGCGGCACACGTACGCCGCTGCCCGGCCCCCGACCAGCGGGCGGTCGGCCAGAAGCGGCAGCTCCCCGGAGTCGGGCTCGCCCGCCGACACCACCGCGCCCGGCGCCGGAGCCAGCAGTGCCGCGCGGTGCAGAGCCGCCCGCTGCGGGTCGTCCGCGGGGCCCACCACCGCCACCTCGCGCGGCCCGTCGAGCAGCGCCTCGGCGACCGCCAAGCCGTGCCCGATGAACCGCGGGGCGCGCGGGCCGAGTGCCGTGACCACGCCCAACGCCCGCTCGGCGGCGGTGCGATGGGGCTCGGAGCCGGTCTGCGCCGCGTACGAGAGCAGGGCTCCGGCGGCCGCGGTCCAGCCGGACGGGGTGGCGTTGTCCGTCGGGTCCTGCGGGCGCCGGATCAGCGCCTCCGCGTCGTGGGCGGTGTCGTACAGCGCGCCGTTCTCGCCCACGAACCCGATCAGCACGTGGTCGAGCAGGAACCCGGCGAACTCCAGCCACACGCCCTCGCCGGTGACGGACGCGAGCGCGAGGAAGCCCTCGGCGACGTCGGCGTAGTCCTCCAGGACCCCGGCGTGCGTACCGGCCCTGCCGTCCATGGAGGTGCGGACCAGGCGCGCGTCCGGGCCCATGTGGAGCCGTACGAGCAGGTCCCCGGCAGCGATCGCGGCCTGCACCAGGTCGGGCCGGTCGAAGTACGCACCGGTCTCGGCGAGTGCCGCGATCGTGAGGCCGTTCCAGGCGGCCACCACCTTGTCGTCGCGGCCGGGGCGCGGCCGCTCCTCGCGGGCGGCGAGCAGCCGGGCGCGGATCGAGGCGAGCCGGTCCGAGTCCAACAGGCCGTCGTCCTGCGGGAGTTGGAGCACCGAGGCGCCCTCCTCGAAGGTGCCCTCCTCGGTCACGCCGTAGTGCGCGATGGCCAGTTCGGCGTCGGACTCGCCGAGCACCTCGCGCAGCTGCGCGGGCGTCCACACGTAGTACGCGCCCTCGACGTGCCGGCCGGACGCCCCGTCCTCGCTGTCGGCGTCCAGGGCGGAGGCGAACCCGCCTTCGTTCGTACGGAGTTCACGCACCAGGAAGTCCGCGGTCTCCAGGGCCACGCGCTGGGCCAGCTCACTGCCGGTGGCCCGCCACAGGTGCGCGTACGCGCGGCACAGCAGGGCGTTGTCGTACAGCATCTTCTCGAAGTGCGGCACGACCCATTTGCGGTCCACGGAGTAGCGGGCGAAGCCGCCGCCCAGCTGGTCGTAGATCCCGCCGCGGGCCATCCGCTCGCAACAGTCGGCGGCCATCTGCAGGGCGCCGTCGGAGCCGGTGCGGGCGTGGTGGCGGAGCAGGAACTCGATCACCATCGCGGCCGGGAACTTCGGTGCGCCGCCGAATCCGCCGTACGTCGCGTCGTACTCCCGGGTGAGCCCGAGCAGCGCCTGGCCCAGCTGCTCCTCGCCGGGCAACGCCGTGTCCCCGTATGGGAGTTCACGGCCCGCGAGGTCCCGCACGATCTTGCCCGCGACCTCGGTGACCTCCTCGCGGCGGCCCGTCCAGGCCTCGCTGACGCCTTGCAGGAGCTGCCGGAAGGAGGGCATGCCGTGGCGGGGCTCGGGCGGGAAGTACGTGCCGAAGTAGAAGGGTTCGGCGTCCGGGGTGAGGAAGACGGTCATGGGCCAGCCGCCCTGGCCGGTCGCGGCCTGCACGGCCTCCATGTAGACGGCGTCGACGTCGGGCCGCTCCTCGCGGTCGACCTTGACGCTGACGAAGTGCTCGTTGAGGTACGCGGCGGTCGCCTCGTCCTCGAACGACTCGTGCGCCATGACGTGGCACCAATGACACGCCGAGTAGCCGACTGACAGCAGAACGGGCACATCGCGCCGCCGTGCTTCCTCGAAAGCCTCCTGCGTCCAGGGCCACCAGTCAACCGGGTTGTCCGCGTGCTGAAGCAGATACGGCGAGGTCACACCAGCCAACCGATTCATGTGATCCAGCCTCTCACAATGCCCAACTCCGTCGGCGAAGCCCGCACGAGCTCTGCCTCGCTCGGCCGAACTGCACTTGCGCGTCAGCAGTAATCGGGCGCCCCGGCCGAGCAGGACAGCAGGCTGCGCTCAGCAGCGATGGAACTCCTGACGCTCCTCGAAGGAGGGACACCATGACCGCCGGGTGCTACGGGGCGGAGATCTGCGGGAGCGCATGGCGATGGAGGCGGCGGACGAACGGCTGGAACGCGGCAAGCGCTGCTTGATGGAGGACTCCCTCGTTGAGGAGAGCGGCACCAGACCGTCAGCACTGCATGAGCGTACGCACAGCCTGAGTTCGGCGTCGGGGGCGGCGAGCGTGCGAGGTCCCCAGGGGTCGGGATTCGGGCTTGCACCGTTCGCACGGGGGAGCAGGGAGAAGCGCTGCAGGACAGCGTCGCAGCTGCGCCGCCTAGACCGTCAGTCCGAGGCCAGCGGGTCGCGATGGTCCGCCTCGTCCAGTTTCCAGTAGCCCTTTGCGTAGGCGCCGCGGCGGTCCAGGCCGATGACGTCCGTGAAGTGGCGACGGATGTCCCTGACGGCACCGGACTCCCCGGCCACCCACGCCGCGACGTGCTGGTGCGGTACGGGGGCTTCGAGGACGGCGTCCCGAAGTGCCTCTCCCTTCGGCCGGCCGGCGGCTCGATGGACCCAGACGACGTCCAGGTCGGCCGTCCAGGTCACCTCCATCTCGGCCTGGGGCCCGTCCACCTCTAGATAAACGGAGCCGTGCATGCCGGGCGGCAGGCTCTCTGCAATGGTGAAGACGGCGGGCTGCGCGCTCTCGTCGCCCGCCAACAGGTAGAACTCGGCCTGGGGGTCGCGGGAGAATCCCCCCTTGGGGCCGCTGAAGGAGACCTCCTGGCCCGGCGAGGCCACCTCTGCCCACCGGGCCGCCGGCCCTTTGCCGTGCAGCACGACATCGATGTCGATGCGGGGCTCCGGCGAGGGGTGGTTCCGTACGGTGTAGGCGCGGCCGACGGTTTGCCCGTCAAGGGGATCGGTGACGAACAGCTTTACCCACTGGGTGGGCTCGTCGCAGCGGAAGGCCGACATGCCAGGTCCTCCCAGGGTGACGCGCGCCATGTGCGGGGCGATGCGGTGGGCCGACTCCACCGTGGCGGTGTAGCGGGTACGGCGTGTGCGGAACACGTGAGTGGCAGCCTTTCAGCGAGACGGACCCGGGACGAGGCCCCTTTGGCCCGTGGCGAGGAGTGCGGGGGAGCCAGCGCTGCGACGGCCAGGCGCTTGACGAATCCGGGGTCCATTGGCTGGCCCGTCATGAAAGCCCGTCACGTGCTGTTCCAGGGCGGCTGATGCCGACTCGGCTCGAAGTGGTTCTGAGGCTCCGTCCTTCAGGCCTTCTTCGAGGACATCCAAAAGAATGTCCACCTTTGATCGCCACCAGCGGTAGATGGTCTGCTTCGCGGCGTCGGCGCGCTCGGCGATCGCGCTGACCGTCAGGGCGTGGAACCCGTGGTCGACCAGCAGGTCGTCTGTCGCTCTCAGGACTGCGATCCGTACGGCTTCGTTGCGCCGCGGCCCGGTCTTGGGGCGCAGATCCGGGGGTTCTGTCCCTGGCCGCGGCGCGCTGGGCTTCTCGTATATGGCATGCCTCCTGTCGCGTTGTAACCGGCCGGCGAGGCGGCCCCGACGGGGGAGGCGGGGTACACGCCGACCGGCTACGACACAAAGATTAGACGCAACGGTGCGTATAGTCAAAGGAGGAGTGTGCTATCCGCCCCGGGCGGGAGGGGCGCGCGGGGCGGGAAGAGCGGAACCCTGGGCTGTCGGCCCTGCAGGTTCAGGGCTGGGGCATCCCCGGCGCCGCATCGGCGGTGTCTGCGCAGCCGAACAGCAGCCGGGTACGCATCCGGTACACCGGCTCTCCGTTCTGGTTGACGGCCTTCACGGCGAAGCGGACTGTGCCCGTGCTTCGGCGCTTGGGGTGCAGCGAGGCCTCTTCCACCGTCGCCTGCCCGCGTAGTTCGTCACCTGGACGTACAGGGTTGAGGAAACGGACCTCGTCCATTCCGTACGAACCCCGGCATGCGGAGTCCGCGAGCAGAGCGCGCACGAACTGGCCCATCACCACTGCTCCGGTGTGCCAGCCGCTGGCCACGAGGCCGCCGAAGGGGGAGTCGCGGGCCGTTTCAGGGTCCAGGTGGAACGGCATGGGGTCCCAGGTGCGCGCGTAGTTGATGATGTCCTCGGCTGTGAGCCGAGTGCTCCCCAACTCGTAGGTGCTGCCGATGGGAAAGTGCTCGAAGTGCCGCACTGGTCCGTCCTTCGTCCTTGGCGATGAGGTACTCAGGCGAGAGATGCCGCGTAGTTTGCGTCAGGCGGCCCCACGGCGACGGGTTCGGACCGGGGCGGGGTGATGCGCCGCCTCTCGGCGCTGAAGCACTCGGCAACCCGGAAGGCCAGGTCCATGGACTGTCCCCGGTTGAGGCGGGGGTCGCACGCGCTCTCGTACCGCAAGTGCAGCTGATCTGGCAGGACTTCGGTGCTCCCGCCAACGCACTCGGTGACGTCCTCTCCCGTCAATTCCACATGTACACCGCCGGGATGGGTTCCCAGTGACCTGTGCACTTCGAAGAATCCGGTGATCTCGTCGAGAATGTCGTCGAAGCGCCGGGTCTTGTGCCCGCTCAACGCGCTGAAGGTGTTGCCATGCATGGGGTCGCACGCCCACACCACTTCCGCCCCGTTCTCGCGCGCAGCCTTGATCATTTTGGGGAGCTGGTCACGTACGCTGCCCCGCCCCATACGAGTGATGAACGTCAGGCGGCCCGGCGTGCGATGCGGATCCAGCCGGTCGATCAGGGCGTGCACGTCGTCCGTGCCGGCGTCGGGCCCCAGCTTGACGCCGATGGGGTTGCTCACCTGTGCGGCGAAGGCGACGTGAGCTCCATCGAGTTGGCGCGTCCGCTCGCCGATCCAGAGCATGTGACCGGACAGCGCGTAGCGACGCCCCGTGTCGGGATCCGTGCGTACAAGAGCGGACTCGTAGTCGAGCAGTAGGGCCTCGTGGCTGGCGAACACCTCGGTGGTGCACAGTGTCGAGGTGCTCATGCCGCATGCGCGGATGAAACCGAGCGCGGCGTCGATCTCGTCCGCCAGTCGTTCGTAGCGACGGGCTTCGGGGGAGAGTGCCACGAAGTCACGGTTCCACTCGTGCACTCGGTCGAGATCCGTGTGCCCTGAAGCCACCAAGGCCCGCAGCAGGTTGAGCGTGGCGGCGGAGGCGTGGTAGACGCGCTGCAGGCGGGCTGGATCGGGGGTACGGGACTCGACGGTGAAGTCCAGTCCGTTGACGGCGTCACCCCGGTACGACGGCAGAGTTACGCCGTCTCGGGTTTCGGTGGGCTGTGAACGGGGCTTGGCGTACTGGCCGGCGACACGGCCGATCTTGACCACAGGGAGGGCGGCCGCATACGTGAGCACGGCGGCCATCTGAAGCAGGACCTCCAGCTTGTTCCGCACGGATTCCGCGCTCACCGAGTCCAGAGTTTCGGCGCAGTCACCTCCCTGCAGCAGAAGGGCCTTGCCGCGGGCCACCTCACCGAGGCGGCCCAGGAGGGTGTCACACTCCCTCGCGAAAACCAGGGGTGGCGCGGATTCCAGGGCCGAAACGGTCGAGCCCAGCACGTCGGGGTCAGGCCATTCGGGCTGCTGTGCCGCGGGCAGGGCCCGCCACGATTCGGGATGGGAATTCTTCACGGAGTGAACCTCAACGCCTTCTGTTCCGAGGGTCGGGCCCGGTTGGCCGTCGCGGCAGCCTGGCATGGGTCAACTCGACGTGTGCAGTGGGCCATTGCGGCTAGAAGGATGGTCCTAATACCCGCGCACTAGCTCCAGCGGCCGACTGTCGAGGCGGCCCGGCCTCCTGAAGGATTTCGCCAGGGGCAAGGAACGGCACGGGAAGCGCGTCGCCATGCCCCTGCCCAAGCAACCGGCCTCGAAAGGTGATCCCCACCATGAGCAGCACCGCCAACCCGTTCGGGACCGCAACTCGCCCGCAGACCGGCGACGAGTATCTGCAGAGCCTCCGCGACGGCCGGGAAGTGAGGATCTACGGGGAGCGGGTGCAGGACGTCACGGCTCACCCGGCCTACAGGAACAACGCCCGTATGGTGGCCCGGTTGTATGACGCGCTGCACGACCCCGAGCGCAACAGCAAGCTGGTCGTCCCCACCGACACCGGGAACGGGGGATTCACTCATCCATATTTCAAAGCACCTCACTCCTCCGGCGACTTGAGGGCCTCGGCTCGCGCCATCGAAGAGTGGGCGCGAATGACGTACGGCTGGCTCGGCCGCACTCCGGACTTCAAGGCCGCCTTCCTCTCCACCCTGGGGTCCAACAAGGAGCACTACGCCCCGTTCGAGGACAACGCGTCCACCTGGTACCGCAAGGCGCAGGAGAGCGTCTTGTTCATCGGTCACGGGATAGTCAACCCGCCGATCGATCGCAACCGGGGGCTCACCGAGCTCAAGGACGTGATGCTGACGGTGGACCGGGAGACTGACGCCGGCCTCGTCGTCTCGGGCGCCAAGGTGGTGGGAACCGGTGCTGCGCTCACCCAGCACATCTTCATCGGGAGCTACGGTCGCATTCCCGACGGGGCCAAGGAATTCTCCGCATACTTCATCGTGCCGACGAACAGCCCCGGCCTGAAGATAATTTCCCGGCCGTCGTACGAATTCTCCGCTGCCGCCGTCAGTAGCCCTTTTGACCAACCGCTGAGCAGTCGACTCGACGAGAACGACGGAATCCTTGTATTCGACCAGGTGCTTATTCCATGGGAGAACGTATTCTGCTATGACGTGGACAAGGCGAACAACTTCTTTTACGGTTCCGGATTCTTCTACCGTGCCATGTTCCACGCCTGCGTCCGCTTCGCCGTGAAGATGGACTTCATGACTGGCCTGCTCGCCAAGGGACTTGAAACCACGGGCACGTCAGATTTTCGCGGTGTGCAGAGCCGGCTCGGTGAAGTTCTCGCTTACCGCAACATGTTCTGGGCCCTGGTCGACTCCATGGCTGAGAATCCGACCCAGTGGCCCGACGGGACGGTAACCCCCAACGGTGAGTCGGCGATGGCCTTCCGTGTCCTGTCCTCCTCCATCTTCCCCAAGGTGCGCGAGATCTTCCTTCGGGACTTGGGCAGTGCGCTGATTTACAACAACTCGCACGCACGCGACTGGGCGGACCCCGAAGTCCGCCCCTATCTGGATCAGTACGTCCGGGGTCTGGGCGTCGAGGCCATCGACCGGGTCAAGCTGATGAAGCTGGCATGGGATGCCGTCGGCACCGAGTTCGGGGCCCGGTGGGAACTGTACGAGATGAATTACGCCGGCAATCACGAGCAGATCCGCTTCGAAGCGCTCCACGCCCAGCAGGCTTCGGGCAAGTTCGACCAGTACAAGCAGCTCGTGGACCAGTGTCTGTCCGAGTACGACGAGAACGGCTGGAAGGTCCCGGACCTCATCAACCCCGATGACACGACCGTCGTCGGAGGTGGTGCTCCGAGCCCTGCTGCGGTTGCTCCGGGCGAGGCCGCACGGTGACTTCATCCGTCACTCCGACCGAGTTGATGGCACCGCACGGAACCGTCGCAGCTCTCGACAAGGAGCAACTCAGGCACATCCTCGGACAGTTCGTTACCGGCGTGTGCGCGGTGTCGACTCGGTTCGAAGGCCCCGACGGGCCCCGCCACGACGCCATCGCGGTGAACTCGTTCACATCGGTGTCTCTCGCGCCGCCCCTCGTATCGATGTGTCTGCGCGCAGACTCCACGTTCCTGCAACGCGTGCGTACGACCGGACAGTGGGCCGTCTCGATCCTGGGCAACCACGCACGTTCGCTAGTCGGCGTGCTCACGGCCCCTGCCTCGGAACGGCCTCCGGTGGAGCAGGCCGCGGAGTGGTCGGTGGGGCCGCACACCGGGTGCCTTTTCCTGCCCGAAGGCCCTGGAACTCTCGAATGCGATCTGCACTTGGTGCAGACGCTCGGTGACCACGTGCTCGTCGTCGGGCGGGTGCTCGGCGCCGACGCCCGCGACACCGATCCGCTGGTCTTCCACCGGGGTGGCTTCACCGGAGTCGCGCCGCTGCGGTGATCACGCAGAGCCCCGTACAGCGAGCATGGAGAGGAGACGGCATGGCAGGCAGGCGCCCGTACGTGGTGGTCGTGGGAGGAGGCATAGGCGGCCTGGCCGCCGCCATCGGACTGCGGCAGCAGGGCATTGAGGTGGTCGTTCACGAGCAGGCGCGGGAGCTGGCCCACCAAGGCGCCGGCATAGCCGTGGGTGCGAACGGGCACAGGATGTTCCGGGAGCTGGGTGTCGCCGAGCGCCTGAAGGGGGCCGCTGCCGTGCCCGTGCGTGCTGATTTCCGGCACTGGCGCACGGGTCGGCGCATGGTGGCGCACCCACTGGCGGGCGCGTACGAGGAGCGCTTCGAGGCACCCTTCTGGACCGTGGAACGAGCGGCGGTCCAGCAGGCGCTCCTCGCGGAACTGGGCACTGAACATGTGCGTCTGGGAGCCCGCTGCAGCGAGGTGGAGGTGACCGGCCGCGGGACGGTCGTCCGTTTCGAGGACGGCTCCGAAGCCGAGGCCGATGCGGTGATCGGCGCTGATGGCATTCATTCCACCGTGCGCCACAGCGTCTTCGGCCCCGAGGACGCGGTGTTCTCAGGCACCAGTGGGTACCGAGCCCTCATCCCCATGGAACGACTGGGACACATCCCCCAACTCGCTGAACCCGTCCTGTGGTTGTGGCTTGGGCCCGGCAGGCACTTCATTGCCTACCCGGTGGCGGGCGGCACCGCCCTCAACTTCCTGGCAGTGGTTCCCGACCGTGACTGGTTGATCGAGTCGTGGTCCACGGAGGGAGAGACGTCGGATCTGCTGGCCGCCTTCGAAGGCTGGCACCCGTTCGTCACCGAGATCCTGGCTGCCTGCGAGCGACCGGGACGTTGGGCCCTCTACGACAGGGAACCGCAACGGACTTGGAGCCGGGGCCCGGTGACACTGCTGGGTGACGCTGCCCACGCGATGCTGCCGCACCACGGGCAGGGCGCGAACCAGTCACTCGAGGACGCGGTGGTCCTCGCGACCATCCTGGGCAGGGCAGACGTGGACGGCGTCGGGTCGGCCCTGCGTGTGTACGAGCAGGTGCGCCGCCCGCGCACCCGCCTGCTGCAGGCCGGCTCGCGCAAGAACGCCGACTGCTTCCAGTTGCCCGACGGACCTGAAGCACAGGCGCGCAACGCCCGCCTGGAGTCTCTGCCCGACGACCTCGCCTGGATCCATGGACACAACGCCCTGGAGCAGTTGGGGTCGCCGTCCGCCCCAGTTGTCTGACCCGAGACGAAAGGTGATGAGGACCATGGCAAGAATCTATTCCTTCGAAGGAAACGTACCGGTCGTGCACCCCACGGCCTTCGTCCACCCGGACGCTGTACTGATCGGCTCGGTTGTGGTCGGACCGGGTTGCTACGTCGGTCCGCTGGCGAGCCTCCGGGGCGACTTCGGACACATCGAGTTGCGAGCGGGCTCCAACGTGCAGGACTGCTGCGTCCTTCACTGCTTTCCAGGGGCCGACACAGTGGTCGAGGAGGACGGGCATGTGGGCCACGGCAGCGTGCTGCACGGCTGCAGGGTGGGTCGTGACAGCCTCGTCGGGATGAAGGCCGTACTGATGGACGGTGTGGTCGTGGGACCGCAGGCGTTCGTCGGTGCCGGCAGCTTCGTCAAGAGCGGCTTCCACGTGCGAGAGCGGCACCTGGTGGCGGGAAGCCCGGCCAAGGTCATCCGGGAGCTCACCGCGGACGAGATCGCTTGGAAGGGCAACGGCACCGACCAGTACCGAAAGCTGGCGCAGCGCTGCCTCACAGGGCTCCGTCCGGCAGAGGCGATGCCCGAACGTGCTGCCGCTGGGACCGTATCCCTCACCGAACCCGAGCACGTCACTCTGCACGCATTCCGGGCCCGTTGAGGTCGCTGAGCACCGCGTGCGCCGAGTAGCTCACCCCTGTTCGTGGTGAACGTCACGAACAGGGGTGAGCCGACCCGTACCCGGATCAGAGCAGGCGGAGCAGAGACGCAGGCTGCTCGATCAGATCCGCGACGTGGCGAAGGAACCCGCCCGCCGCCCCGCCGTCGCACACACGGTGATCGAAGGTGAGGGACAACTGACACAGGTGCCGGATCGCCAGTTCGCCGTCAACGACCCACGGACGGGGCAGAATTCGACCGAAACCGAGCATCCCCGCTTCCGGATGGTTGATGATCGGGGTGGAACCGTCGACGCCGAACACTCCGTAGTTGTTGAGCGTGAACGTCCCCCCGGACAGGTCTGCGGGAGCCAGCTCCCCTGCGCGAGCACGGGCGGTGAGGCGGGCGATCTCGGCGGACAGCTCCGGGAGCTTCATCCGCTGTGCGTTCCTGATCACGGGCACGACGAGACCTCGCTCGGTCTGCGCGGCGAATCCGAGGTGGACCGACGGGAGTTGGATGATTTCCTGGCGGCTGGTGTCGAGGGTCGCGTTGAGTTCCGGATGGCGTGCGAGCCCCGCGAGGCAGATGCGCGCGAGTAGGGCGAGAAGGGAGACCTTGGCGTCGTCCCGGATCGTCAGCTGCTGCTTGGTGTCCAGCAGCCGTGTGGCATCCACATCGACCCATGTCGTCGCGTCCGGAATCTCCTGTCGGCTCCGGGCAAGTTTGTCGGCGATGGTACGGCGGGCTCCGCGCAGGGGGATGAGCACAGCCTCGGGCGTACGTGCAGCCGATTCGCCGGAGAGGGCGGGTGCGTTCGGTGCCGGTGCGGCATGGGCGTACGGCACCTGGTTGTTCTGCTCGACGTCCTTGCGGAGTATGAGCCCTCCAGGACCGCTGCCGCGCACCGTGCCCAGGTCGAGACAGTGTTCCTTGGCAAGTCTCCTCACCAGAGGGGAGATCACGCGAACTGATCCGGCGCGGGCCACCTCGACCGCGGCCGGAACCGTGACCGTCGAACCGGGAGTGGGGACGAGAACTCGGCGCCGACGAGCCGCAGGTGTGGAAGTGCCGTACCCGACCAGCACGCTTCCCGAGCCCTCCGCGGACCCGGACGGATCCGATACCTCGACCGATGGCGCCGGTTCCTCGCCGATCGCCAGGAGCGGCTGACCGACATCAAGGATCGTGCCCTCTCGCCCCCACAGGCGGGTGACGACGCCGGCGTACGGACATGGCACCTCCACCACGGCCTTCGCCGTCTCCACCTCCACCACCGGCTGGTCGACGGTCACGGAGTCACCGACGCCCACCAGCCACCGCACGATTTCTGCTTCCGTGAGGCCTTCACCCAGATCGGGAAGCAGGAATTCCTTGACGAGCCCGGTCATGTGGTCCCTCCCTGAGTGCTGTCCTCCCATTGCAGACGCGCGACGGTGTCCAGGATGCGGTCGACGTCGGGCAGGTGGTACCGCTCAAGCATCGGGGGCGGATACGGAATGTCGAACCCGGTGACCCGCAGTACGGGAGCCTCCAGATGGTGGAAGCAGCGCTCGCTGACACGGGCGGCGACTTCGGCACCGAATCCGGAGAAGCCCTGGGCTTCGTGGACGACAACGGCTCGGCCGGTGCGGCGGACGCTGGCGCACACCCCAGCGTCGTCGAAGGGAACCAGACTGCGCAGATCCACGACTTCGAGGTGCCACCCCTCGGCCTGTGCCGCCTCCGCAGCCTCCAGGCACACCGGTAGCGAAGGACCGTAGGTGATGAGCGTCGCCGAGGGCCCGGTGCGCCGTACAACTGCCTCACCCAGCCTGGGCAGCGCGGCCGAGCGATCTATTTCGCCCTTGGACCAGTACAGACCCTTGGGCTCCAGGAAGACGACGGGGTCGTCCGAGGCGATGGCCGCCCGGAGAAGGCCGTACGCGTCGGCGGCCGTTGCGGGCGTGACCACGTGGAGGCCCGGCGTATGCGTGTAGTACGCCTCCGAAGCGTCGCTGTGATGTTCCACGCCGCCGATTCCGCCCCCGTAAGGGATGCGGATGGTCAGCGGCATCGGCAGAGCGCCACGCGTACGGTTGCGCATCTTCGCGACGTGGCTGACGAGTTGCTCGAAGGCGGGGTAGGCAAAGGCGTCGAACTGCATCTCCACGACGGGGCGGAGGCCATACATGGCCATTCCGACAGCGGTTCCCAGGATGCCTGCCTCGGCGAGCGGAGTGTCGGTGACCCGGCTGTCGCCGAACGTCGCGGCCAGTCCGTCGGTGACACGGAACACGCCGCCCAGAGTGCCGATGTCCTCGCCCAGTAGATGCACTCGGTCGTCGCCGGCCAAGGCGTCCTGGAGCGCCAGGTTGAGCGCTCTGGACATGGTCACTTGCTGGAAGTCTGACGCGGTACACGTGGAGCGCGTGGTGCCCAGGTCCGCGATGGCGGTCATCGGCGGACCTCCTCGGCGCCGTCGGCGTGCACGCTCTGCGCCGCAGCCAACTCCTCTGCCAGCAGCGAGCGTTGTTCCTCCAGCTGTGGGGTTCGGTGGGCGTAAACATGGTCAAACAGGTCCAGTGCGACGGGGGAAGGGTCCGTGGCGAGCCGACTGCGCAGGTCCTGCGCCATATCTTCTGCCTCTTGCCGGATCCGGGCCACTTCGGCGTCGTCCAGGAGTCCCCGCCCCCGGAGGTGCCGTTCCATGCGGGTGACCGGGTCACGCTGGAGCCAGAACTCGACCTCGGCCGTATCACGGTAGCGCGTGGCGTCATCGGCATTCGTATGTGCGTCGATGCGGTACGTCAGCGCTTCGATCAAGGTCGGTCCGCCGCCCTCGCGGGCACGCTCCACGGCCTGCCGTACCTCGTGGTACACGGCCGCGGCATCGTTTCCGTCGACCAGCACGCCCGGCATGCCGTATCCGATCGCCTTGTGGGCGAGGCTGGGTGCGGCGGACTGCTTGCTGATGGGGACGGAGATCGCGTATCCGTTGTTCTGCACCAGGAAGACAACGGGGGACCGGTAGACGGCTGCGAAGTTCATCGCCTCGTGGAAGTCGCCCTCGCTGGTGCCTCCGTCGCCGATCATTGCTAGAACGACCAGCTTGTCCCCTCGCAGAGCAGCGGCGTGCGCGAGCCCCACGGCATGAGGGGTCTGCGTCGCCAGGGGGGTGCTCAGAGGGGCTGTGCGATGCGTGAGCGGGTCGTAGCCGCTGTGCCAGTCACCCCGCAGAAGTGTGAGCGCGTCCACGGGGTCGACCCCTCTCACCAGCAGGGCCAAGGTGTCGCGATAGGTGGGGATGAGCCAGTCCTGTGGGTCCAGTGCGAGTACAGCGCCCACCTCGGAGGCCTCCTGCCCCGTGGTCGACGGGTAGACAGCCAGCCGACCCTGCTTGGTCAATGCGGTTGCCTGCTGGTTGAAGCGACGGCCCCGGACCAGGTGGCGATACAGCTCGAGCAGGACGGAGGCGTCGAGGGACTCCGTGCCGGACGCGGCGTCGATGAGGCTCAGTGGCTCCGAGGAAGGCAGCAGGACCGTCCCGCTGTCCTCGCCGGCACTTGGCGGATAAAGCACTGTCATGTGGATGAGGCTCCTTCGACCGGGTGAGTGGGAGTGCCGGTTCCAGAGCGCATGACGGTGGCCGGGAGCCGACTTCCCCGCACCAGCATTCGCGTCGGCAAGGAAGGGCGGCAGTCGGCCGATACGGCTAGTACCTCGGCTCTATCTCCCGGCTCGCACTTCTCGAAGGGGCCACCGGGCGCCGGAGTTAGAACTCTGGGACTAGGCGGGTGGACTTACGCCCAACTGGCGACTACCAACGCTGTTTTGATGACCTCACGCTGAACGGACCCAGCCGCGACCATGCATGGTTGCGACTTCTCTCAGCCAGGAGGAAGTCCATGAGCAGTGCAGCCACCTCCCGACTCGTAGTCGGTGACCGGTTCCGCGACTTCGCCGAAGCCGTCGGCGCAGACACGTTCTCGGGTCTGACCCGCTCACTCGACGCGGGCGACTTGGACACGCTCGATGGCCCGGTCCACGTGGTCACCGGCCAGGGCATCGGGGAGTTCGAGATCTCCTACCTCCGGGACTCGATCACTCGTCGGCAGCTCGACGGCCGCATAGTGGTCGTGCACTCCAGCGGGCAGCCCGCACACCGTCAGGAACTGCACAAGGCCCGCGAGGACAACGTCTTGGTCGCTGCTCTCACGCAGCTTGACGACAGCACGTACGAGGCCCAGCTGAGGCTGCACGACCACAACGAGCTCCTGGTCGATGTGCAGGACCGGGTGCATGTGCAGGGCATGGTGGCGGTCGAGGCTGCCCGACAGATGTTCCTCGCGGTGGTCGAGCGCTACTTCACTGCCCGTTGGCCTCAGCAGCGCTACTACATCGTGCTCAACTCCATGAACACCACGTTCTCGAACTTCCTCTTCCCGGTGGGCGCGACACTGCGGCTCAAGGTGGACGAGTCCGACCTCTCGGAGCCGGGGCGGCTCACGGTGCGTACGACGGTCGAGGTACAGCAGGCAGGGCGGGCCGCCGCTGAGGTGACGATCGATGCGGCGGCCTTCGCCCCCGGCTTCCTGGAGGAGAAGGAATTGCGGCGGGCCAAGAGCGCCGTGGCCAGCGCAGTGGACGCGGCCCTCACGACGGTGTGACATGAATTTGTCGGTACAGGACTCGAAGGCATCTCCTGCCTCGGCACAACTCCGCGGTCGGCGATTTGCCTACTTGGGACCGGAGGGAACCTTCACTGAACAGGCACTGCGACGGGTCCCGGAGGCCATGGGCGGTCGGCTGCTGCCGGCGGCATCGGCTTCAGAGGCACTGGCGCATGTGCGTCGTGGAACTGCCGATGCCGCGATGCTGCCAGTACAGAACACGGTGGCCGGAATGGTCCCGGACACGCTACGCGCGCTGGTGGAGCAACCGTCACCGGCCGTGCTGAGAGAAGTCGTTCTTGGCGTCGAGTTCGCTGTTCTGGTGCGCCCAGGGGCATCGCTCCGGGACATCCGTACGGTGAGCGGTCACTCTCATGCAGGGGCGCAGGTGCGCAGATGGCTCAGGGAGCATGTTCCACGTGCTCATTGGGTGACGGCACCGTCCAACGCCGCGGCGGCGCGCAGTGTCAGGGAAGGCGAGTGCGACGCCGCCGTGGCTGGAGAGTTCACCGCGGCACGCTACGGTCTCGAAGCCATCGCTACGGGCATACAGGACACTCCTGGTGCCACCACGCGTTTTCTGCTCTGTGCGCGCAGTGGCACGCTGCGGGGTACCGGCTCCCATCCTGCCGACCGCACGTCACTGATCGGTCGATTCGCGGGGCGGCCGGAACAACAGAGAGATCTGCTGGACGGGCTGAAGAACCATCCCTTCCTGCAGGCCGCTTCTTTGAACGTCGCGGACCACGGCCCGGGCGGTCACATCCTGTTGGCCGACTGCCCGGGCCCTCCGGATCATCCTGATTCCGCGCGGGCCGTCGGCCTGCTGCAACTGCGCCTGCCGGGTCTCAGGTCGCTGGGGTCGTACGCATCGCTCTGCCCCGTTGTCGTCCCGTACGAAAGGAGCAGGACCGTGCCCGCCAGGATTCGGGCGGTGGACGGCGCCTCTGCGGAGCCCGCCCTCGGCGACATCAGCCGGTTGAGAGAGCAGATCGACGCTTTGGACCATTTACTCATCGACACGCTGCGGAAACGGCTGGAAGCGTCCCGGGAAATCCAGCGGCTTCGCACGGGGCACGGCGGTTCACCTGTGGACTCCGGGCGCGAGCGTACGGTACGTGGGCGGTTCGCCGAATCCCTGGGCGAAGGCGGGGGCGGGATCGCGGACGCAGTACTCGAGCTGTGCCGGGGGAAGGCCGCCACGTGACCGATTCAAAGGCGGCACAACCGCCGTCCCGTCTCCGTCGCGGTCGTGAGGGCGTTCTCGCGGCCGCGACGGTCCTGTTCCAGGAGCGTGGCTACGACGCCACGAGCATGGCCGACGTCGCCCGTCGTGCGGGTGTCACCAAGGCCGCCGTGTATCGCCACGTGAGGAGCAAGCCAGATCTGCTGCGAGCTGTCACGGAGCCCGTACGGGCAGCCCTGTGCTCGCTGCTGAGCACCAGCGCGGTGACAGACGGCCGAGGGCTGGAGGGAGTTGCCGGACTGCTGCGCGCTCTGACCGACAGGGCGGTGGCCGACCCCGCCGGTCATGCCCTCCTGTGGGGGACGGCCAGCTTGCAGGGCGAGCACGACGGCGGTGCAGAGTGCCAAGAGGCGGTGCTCAGGAGGCTCGTGGAACTGCTGGAGCGGGCGGTGGCAGAAGGAGATGTCCGGAGCAACATCGAGCCAAGGCTCGTCGCGAGGCTTCTCCTAGGAGCCATCGTCAGTACGAACTGCCCTTCACAAGAGCTGGGTTCGCCTCCACACGCCGCGGTCGACGCCCTTCTCAGCGGCCTTGCGCGCAGCGGAAACGTGCCGGGCGAGGAAGCCGTCAGGCGGTGGACGCGGGCTGCGTGAGCGCGGACCGTACGGCTTGTCTGAGCCAGACGTGCACCGGCTCGGTCTCGTGTCGCGGATGCCATGCCTGGCAGATGCTGATGGGAGCCGTCTCGATGGGGAGGTCGAACACCTCGATGCCCAAGGATTCCTGTGCGCTCGTGGCGAGGGAACGGGGCATCGCCGTGACGAAGTTGGTCGAGGGAAGCATCAGCAGCGCCTCACCGTAGTTGGGCACGGAAGCCACGACCTCTCGCCGCAGGCCCAGTTCCTGCAGGGCGACGTCGATGGGGCCGGTCATGCGGCCCTTGCGTGAAACGCTGACATGTCGTGCTGCGGCGAAGGCCGACGCGGTCACAGCGCCTTCGAGAAGGGAATGACCGGTTCGGACCGTACCCACGAACCGGTCTGTGAAGAGGGGATCGATGCGCAGCTCCGGCGACGGCTCGTCGATGATGCCCACCTCGATGTCCACGGCCCCTTCCCGCAGAGGTGCGTTGCCATGGGTGTTCTCCACGGTGAACGTGAAGCGCGCGAGCGGTACTTCCTCGCTTGCTTGTCGTAGCAGAGCCGGTGCCAGAACCGCGGCATAGGCTTCGTCCGCGACGATGGTCAGGGTCCGGCTGACCTGAGCAAGGTCCTCCTGGGGGCGTGGCGTGAGCAGGTCTTCGGCCTCGCGCATGAGCGCGCGGACCTTGGGCTGGAGCTCCAACGCCCTGGGGGTGGGGACCAGCCCTCGGCCGGCCCGGACGAGGACGGGATCCCCGAGTGCATGGCGGATTTTGGACAGCGCGCGGCTCATTGCGGGTGGCGAGAGGGCCAAACGCTCTGCCGCACCGGTGACGCTGCCCTCCTGCAGCAAGGCGTCCAGGGCCGGCAGTAGCCGCATGTCCACATGGGGCGGCGGGGCGGAGAAATCATCGGCCCAGTCGCCGGGGCGGGATCCGCTCACATCGGTTCTAGTCAATGCGTCTCCTGAGAAGTGTTTCTGCTGCCCGTCCGACGGGCGAAACCACGTTATGACCAGGAGCGCGGCAAGGAACAGAATGAACCCGATCACACGTAGGGACTCAGCCATCCCACGGTGAACGCTCCGCGTAGCTGGGCGGCGGTGTGCTGCCGTGCCTACGCCTGAGTCCACGACGCCGCTCATCGTGGAATCCAGCAATTGCCCTTTCGCCGAGCCGTCCTGGAATCTGCGGATCCCGAATGCGTTGGACAGCGACGGGTTGGAGAGCCCCGGCCCGATTCCGACCACGACGATGCACCGCGCGTACTGGACGTAGGGAGTCGGGGCACCGCACAAGGCAAGAGCCCGAGGCCGACGGCCACGAGACCAGGCCGCAGGCGACCACGGGATGGGCGCCGTGGTGCTCCGCCAGGCGCGTGGTCGCCTGCGGATCAGGAAGATCACGACGGCCAGTGGCGCTGTGCCCCTGCCCGGCAAGTCCTCTGGATAGTCGTTCACATACAGAAGGAGGCCAGCAACAACGCGCCTGCGCCGAATGCCATCAGGACGGCAGGAGACGTCCAGCCGAGTTCTGACCCTCGACTCTCGATGGTGCGGAACAACACGGAGAACACCGCGATCATGGGAGCGGCGGCTGCGAAAGGGCCTGCCAGTCGAAGAACTGGAGAACGGCACCGCCCACGATATTGCTTGCCGCCCCTCCGCCTCCGCTCAGGGCGGCCCAAAACGCCACGGCGTGACCGCGTTGGTTCTCCTGTTAGCAACTGATGAGGAGGGGAAGCCTGTTCAGAAGAATCGGGGCGGCGCCGGCTCCGGTCAACGCCAGTGCGGTGAGCAGGACGGTGACCGTCGGTGAGACGGTCGACCGGATAGAGCCCACCGCCATGTGGCGGTCGGGCGCAGCGCGCTCGTGGCCGGTTGACCGACCGCCAGATTCAACCTGGCACCTAGGCCGAGTACCAGCATGACGCAGATTCCGCTGGCGACTGCGGAGGCTCTCGAACTGGGCTGCACCGCCCGGCGCAGCAGGAGAGAGCTGCGCCGCGCGCGCGGATCGGATGACGGTCACGGAAGGCCCCGCTCGGCCCTGCCCAGGTACGTGGAGAGTCCGAGACCCTGCCCGTCGATGATGCCGACGACGTCGAGGTATCAGTAGACCCATTCATCCAGGCTCATCCACTGCCTCACCTTGGATTACTTCTGCGTACGCGACTACGTCAGCCGACTTCAGGTTCCGAATTCGAGTACCGTCCGGTGGTCGCATGGGGCGGACGCCTGCGTAAAGCATTCGTCCCATGCTTGCAGGAGCGGCACAATAACCGCTGGAGCGTGCTTCTGCCGGCCCCTCGCGTCCAGGGGCTGCGTTCTTTTTATTTTCCGTTGTTGAAGAATCCGCATAGGATCTACCGGTGACTCGGTTCGTTAGGGCTTCCTGGCAGGGTCGGAAAGAATGTGAACAGCGGCACGAGAAGCGCCCTCTCCCGCCGTCGGCGCGTAGGCGCAGGAAAATGGGACCCGTTCTTCACTCTATGAGGATGGCGTCGAATAATCCAACCCGCTTCGTACAACATGCAATTTGATTTTGCGGAATCGTTGCTTCCGTGCTCCTTGGCGAGGCGCACTCCGTGCGGAATTTGCGAAGTGTTTAAGGATTCGAGGGTTCCTGTGATGTGACCCACGTTTAACTGTCCCGTTTGATTATTGGCTATATGATGATTTCGCAAGGTGTAATCGTTGGCGAGGTGACGGTGCGGGCGATGGGCTCGCCAACGCTTCGGTGAACAATTTTTCGTTGCATGACAGGGGGAGTACATGTCTCTTGGGGAGTCTCGCGCATCCCGTACGGCTTCCGAGGGGGTAGTTCCTGTTTTAGGTCTCGAAAACAGGAGACCTGATCAGGAATCCGGACGGCCCGCCTCCATGCTCACGCCCAGGGAGCGGCAGGTTCTGAACGGAATAAGAGAGGGTTATTCGAACAGGATGGTTGGAAGGGTCCTCGGTATTTCCGAACGAACCGTCAAGGTTCATCTGCATTCGATCTTCATCAAGCTGGGCGCCGCTTCGCGCACTGAAGCCGTCATCGCGGGAATCCGGAACGGCTGTATAAGCTTGCATTGACCATCATTGACGCTCACATGCGCGTGGCCCCCGACCGTCATGTCGGGGGCCACGCGCATGTGAGCGTCAATGATGGTCACGCAGGCCTTTGAATCAGCCTTGCTTCATGAGGAGGACGACTCCCTCGCGAGTGAGAGGACGAGCCGGGCGGTGGTGGCCACGAGCTCTTTGTCGATCGGTTTGCCAAACACGAGGACCCGGTAGTACAGGGGGCCGAGCAGCAGGTCCACGAGGTGATCGATGGTCTGTTCGTCGACGTCGGCGCCATCGGTGCGAGCCAGGAGCGCGCGGAGTCCGGCGACATCGCGCTCACGTTGTTCCAGGAGGAATCCGCCGCGCAGCGAGGCGGCGGTGTCCTTGTCCAACTGGGCGTGCCCGAGCAGGGCTTGCATCACCTGGCCGGCCGGCTCCTGGAAGAAGTCGGCCACACGTTGTAGGTGATTCTCGAGTTCATCCTCTGGGCTGCCCTCTCCCGCACGCCACTCCAGTGCTTCACGGGCATCGTCGGTGAGCGTGTCCAGCAGGATTCCGACCTTGGATTTCCACCAGCGGTAGATCGTCTGCTTCGCCACGCCCGCGCGTTGAGCGATGCCCTCGATGGTCAGGGCGGCGAACCCTCGCTCGACCAGGAGGTCATCTGCGGCATGGAGTACTGCGAGCCGGACGCTCTCGCTGCGTCGAGGCCCGGTTCGGCTTACGACGGGGTGCTGGTCGCAGGCAGGTTGTGGCTTCCGCGTGGCGCTGATGGTTCCCTCAACCTTTCGACTCGTACGGTTCCGTGATTCTGGCACAGCCGGGTTCGCCAGGGTGCTCTGCGCGAGCCGGCTTATACGGCCTTCTTGCCGGGCCGGACCAGACTGATCAGTACTCCCAGGGCGAGCGCGGCCACGACCGCGCTGAACGTCTCACCCGCTGGTCGCAGGCTGCTCTGGCGGATCAGGACGCCGACGCCGATGGCGGGCACGGCAAGCATCGAGTACAGGATGGCAAAGAAGGTCGAGACGGAGGCGCCTCGGTGCTGCGGGGCGCTGCGCGTGGTGATGCTGCCGATACCGTGTCCGACGGCGATTCCCGTTGCGAGGCCGTTGACGGCAGCTCCGACGAGCAAGGGAGCCAGGGTGCTGGTGGCCATGGCCGCCGCAATGAGGGCGGCGGCGGCCATCAGGCCGAGGCATGCCACCGGCAGCGCTGTGCTGGGCTTCAAAGTGCGGACCAGAAGCTGTCCGACGGCGGTGCATGCGAAGGCCATGAAGACCACGACACCCGTCAGCGAGTGGCTGGACTCGTTCAGGACGGTCCCCAGGAACAGGCCTGTGACGGCGGTCAGTACACCGAGGACGGCGAACCCGGCACCCCCCGCCATGGCCGAGCGGAGGAAGTCCGACCGAATCTCCGCGGGAACGTGCAAGGGCTGGATCTGAAGAGAGAGGCCGGAACGGTGTTCGGAACTCTCCCCGCTCACCATGACCCCGAGCAGGCCGACGGCGGCAAGGACGAGCATGACAACCCAGGGCGTACGCAGGGGAGAGGGCGCCAAGTCCGCCAGGATGCCCGTCAGTAGGGTGCCGCATGCGAGGCCGCCCATGTTCGCGAACAGGGCGAGGGTGGCCGGCTTGACGCGGCTGTGCTGCCCGAGTCGTTCCGCGAGTGAGGCGGTGCCCGCGCCGGTGACGAGTGCCGCCGAGAAGCCGGAGATGACACGCGCGACGAGTATCGCGGCGACGTTATGGGCCATGAGGAACACGAGGGCGGCGCACACGGACAAGAGGGTTGCGGCGATCAGGACGGGGCGGCGACCCACCTGGTCCGAAAGCCGTCCGAAAACGAGCAGCCCGAGGACGACCCCGAGGGCGTAGACGGCGAAGACCACGGTGACGGTGAACGCCGTGAAGTCGAACGCGTCCCCGTAGAGCGGGTAGAGCGGCGTAGGTGCCGTGGTGCCCGCCATGGTGATCCAGAAGGCGAACGTCACGCTGATTGTGCCGAGGCCCCGGCCCCGGACTTTTGTCGGTGCGCCCGCCCGGTCGGCGGCGCGGACGGATGTTTTCCCCACTGATGTGGCCTCTCGAACGTGTGTATCCGGGCTGAAGCGGAAGGCGCAAGACGAGACTTGCCGTTGCGTCTTCTCTAGAGCCTAGACTAGTCGTCGCGTCTATTCAATGAAGAATCGAAGGCTCCCTGGCCGGGCGGGACCGGTGGCGGGTGCGCAGGCCGATGAACGGCGGAGGCGAAGCCAGGCGGCCGTAGCGCGAGGCGGAAGGCGTCGAATGGCAGGGGCACGATGGAGACGAACCGCGTGGGCCTCAGGTGATCGAGGCGGTGACCGTGCCTGGGGCGTGGTGGTTCGGGACGACTTCGGCCAGACGGAGACCGCGGTACAGGTGTCCAACTCGCCGGGCCAGCGCTTGATCCCGGCTCGATGGGCCGCCCGAGCCCCGGCTACCGGGTCACTCTGCTCGATCCGGTCACCGGCGAGCCGGGAGCGGCGGAGGGGGAGATCTCCCTGGACCCGTCGGCGCGGCCCGTTGGCTTGATGGCCGGTTACCACGGGGATGCGAAGCGGACCGCCGAGGCGATGGCGGATGGCTACTGCCGTGAGCTTGCTCCGCGTTGACGGACACCATCGGTGTGGTGATCAGGCCGCGAGTGCGCTCTCGTATTCGGCGGGACTGAGATAGCTGAGGCTGCTGTGCAGTCGGTGGAAGTTGTACCAGCCCTCGATGAAACCGAAGATCGCGGTGCGGGCGGCGGACCGGCTGGGCCAGGAGCTCGTGTCGAGCAACCCCCTTTGATGGTGGCGAAGAACGACTCTGCGAGCGGGTTTTCACGAAACTGTTCACGGTCTCGCGACGGCCCTTTGTCAGCCCCGGCAGCCGGAGAGCTGTCCTCTAGGCACTGGCGGATGTCGGCGTAGTGCTCGGGGGCCCGCTCCGGAGAAGCCTTCAGCTACTGGCACCAGTGGCAGGAGCTGTACCCGACGCTCAGCAGAACCGGTACGCCGCGCCGCCGGCCCTCCACGAAGGGGCCGGGCTCCCGCGTCCACCAGTCGACCGGGTTGTCGGCGTGCTGCAGGAGACAGGGGGAAGTCCAGTTGTGCCAGATGGCGGTGGCGAGGGCGAGGAGTCGTTGGCCGGTGCGGGCGAAGACTCCGGCGGGTGTTCTGCCTCCGTGTTGTTCGAGGCTGAGTTGACCTTTGAGGGTGTC
>NZ_JAVIFW010000035.1 GCF_031157275.1 Streptomyces sp. LHD-70 | reverse complement strand
TGGCAGTCAACAAGGACGAGGAGGCACCGATCTTCGAACTCGCCGACTACGGCCTCGTCGGCGACCTCTTCGAGGTACTTCCCCAGCTCATCGACGAGATCAAGGCCGGCAAGGGCTGACCTGAGATGCCCTCACCATCACCGTACCGCCCTCGCCTCGGCCAGCACGTAGTGATCATCGAGGACGACGAGGACCAGGGGCGCTGGGCCACACGCTGCGTCACACAGTGGGGCAGCGTCCCGCACCGCCTCTCTCGCCCCGACGACGAGGCACTACGCCACGCTCTGCGTACGCGTCCCGACGCCGTCGCCGTCGTCTCCCGCGACGACATCGTGGCCCTGCGCTACGCCCTGCTGGTGGAGCACATCACTCCGGGCGTCCGTCTCGTGGTGACCATCTTCGACCGGACGGTCGCGGACGAGGTGGCCCGCACCGTGCCGAACTGCACGGTGCTCAGTACGACAGACGCCATCGTCCCCAGCCTGCTTGCCAGTTGTCTCGATCCGCGGTACGCGATGCTGCAACCGGCTGGCGACACCGTTCTCGGCGTCCGGGCCGTCGACGGGCCGACCGGATGGGAACGGCTGTCCCGCCGCGCGCTCACAGCTGGCGGGGCCGTCCGGTCCCGGACGGACCCGTTGGGCTGGATCCGCTCGCTCGGCAGCTCCGCCAAGATCCTCCTCGCCACGTTCGTAGGGTTGTTGGGCGTGCTCGCCCTCGACACCGTGCTCGGTGTCGTCGTCCTGCACGAGCACTGGCCGGAGGCCCTGTGGAATGCGACCCGCACCCTCACCACCACCGGCACATCACCCGCCGCCGAGCACGCACCCAGCTGGTACAAGGTGCTCACCACCGCCTCCATGCTCACGGTGCTCGCCCTCGCGGCACTGTTCACCGCGAGCCTCGTGGACCGCCTGACCGGGCACCGGATGACCAGCATCCTCGGGGCCCGTTCCATCCCCCGCCACCACCACGTCATCGTCGTCGGCCTCGGCCAGGTCGGGCTGCGGCTGAGCATCCAGCTCCGGGCCCTGGGTGTCCGAGTCGTGGCCCTGGAGCGCGATCCGGCCGCAGCCTGTCTTCCGCTGGCCAAGGCCCTGAACATCCCCGTCGTCCAGGGCCGGGGAGGCGACCGCTTCCTCCTGAAGCGGGTGGGCGTGACCCGCGCGCGGGCGCTCGCCGCCGTGTCCTCCGACGGCCTGGAGAACATCGCCGTCGCTGTGGCCGCCCGAGCCATCGCTCCGGAACAGCAGATCGTGCTCCGGGCGGGCGGCGACGAGGTGACGGCGGAGTCGCAGTCCCTGTTCCGCATCGGCGCCGTGTGCGACGTACCTCGCATCGTCGGCGCCTTCGTCGCCGCCTGTCTTCTGAGCAGCAGGCCTTCGGGCGTCTTCGTCACGGACGGGCGTCCGTACGCGCTGTGCCCCGACAACACCCTCCTCTGCCTGGACGACTGGGATACCACCGATATTCCGCGTTCCGACCAGGCGGCGCCGGCTCAGCAGCGCTGAACCCTCCCGATCGTTCGCCCCCATATCGCGCACTCCTGCAAAGGAATTGTGAGAACAGGAGCCGTACCGTCATGAAGATTCATTCCATCGAAGCAGTACCCGTAGCCGCATCGTTCAAGTCGACGTTCCGCTTCGGCACCACTGACCGCACCACCTCCCCGAACGTCGTCGTCATCATCCGCACCGACGAGGGACCGGTTGGATACGGCGAGGCCTGCCCGGTGCCCGCCTTCACCAGCGAGACGCAG
Organism: Streptomyces sp. LHD-70; assembly: GCF_031157275.1. Taxonomy (GTDB): domain Bacteria; phylum Actinomycetota; class Actinomycetes; order Streptomycetales; family Streptomycetaceae; genus Streptomyces. Next base: position 60,227 of record NZ_JAVIFW010000035.1, on the reverse strand, counting down.
AAGTCGATCGTCGAGCTGGTGGAGGAGCGGGTCTCACCGGTGCTCATCGGCCGCGACCCCGAACACCGTCTGCCGCTCCTGCACGACCTGGCACGGGTGCTCAAGTCCGCTCCGTTCACCACGGCAGCCGTGGACACCGCGCTTCTGGACCTGCTCGGACGGGCTCTGGACGTACCCGTGCACACCCTCCTCGGCGGTGCCTTTCGCGACCGCACCGAGGTGCACGGATCCGTCGGATGGGACGAGGACCCGCAGAAGATGGTCGAGACCGCGCTGCAGCAGCGCGAGACCTACCGGTGGCTCAAGCTGTACGCGGGGCGTGGCGACATCGACAACGACCTCGACCGGCTCCAGGCCGTCCGGGAAGCGGTCGGTCCAGACGCCCGGCTGCTCGTGGACATCAACACGATGTGGTCGCCCAGCGACCTGATCCGCGCCCTACCTCGGGTCGAGGAGATCGGACTGAGCATGCTGGAGCAGCCGCTCCCGCCGGCCGCCGCCGCGTTTCAGAGCCGGCTGGCCGGTTACCTGCGCGTGGACATCGCCGCCGACGAGGCCGTCCGTACGGTCGCCGACGCAGCCACTGTCGTACGAGAGCGTTCTGCGACGGTCGTCAACGTCGGCCACTCCAAGCTCGGCGGGCCCACCGCCGCGCTGCAGGCCGCTCAGATCGCCCACGCCAGTGGGGTGGGCCTGATGGTCGGCAGTGTCATTGAAATGGGCGTCGCCACCGCCATGGGCCTGCATCTGGCCGCCGCACTGCCTCAACTTGCCTACCCGTCCTACCTGATGGGCCCGCTAAAGTACCGCCAGCAGATCACCGACCAGCAGGTCGAGGTCGTCGACGGACACATCGCCGTGCCAGAGGGTCCGGGGCTCGGGTTCACCGTCGACGAGAAGGAGTTGCGCCGGCTCGACGCGCGCACGCTCGCCTGATCGCGCCCGTACGTCCCGGCCCGTACGCCCCTTTCTCTGCCCCTGCCCGTTCTGCCCCCTGCACGTCTTGTGCTGCACCCAGGAGGACCACGCACATGTCCCTTCCCAGCACCGCCGATGTGGTCGTCGTCGGCAGCGGAATCACCGGAGCGGCCACCGCGGCGGCGGTCGCGGCCCGTGGCGCGAGCGTCGTGCTGCTCGACAAGGAGAGCGGACCTGCGCGGGAGGGTTCCGGGCGTGCCCAGGGCTCCCTGCGCGTCCAGGGCCGCCACGGCGCCGAGTTCCCCCTCGCGCAAGAAGCGCTCAGATTGTGGACCGAGGCCTCCGAGGAGGGTGACTTCGAGCTGGTCACCGGCGGCAACCTGTACTTCCGTACCAGCGACGAGGAACTGCCCGTCCTGCGGCACCTCGTGGAGGAGGCGCACCAGGCGGGCCTGACCACCGTCGAACTCCTCGACGCAGACCAGACCCGCGAGATCATGCCGTGCGCCACCGGCCCGTTCCTCGGCGCCATGTGGAGCCCGGTGGACGCCCATTGCCAGCCCGAGAAGGGCACCGAGCACTACGCCCGCCGCGCCGGTCGGGCCGGTGCCCACATCGCGTACGGGGTCAAGGTCACCCAGCTCCTCGAAGCGGGCGGTCGCATCACCGGCGTGCACACCACTCACGGCACGATCCAGACCGGCGCGGTCGTCGTGGCCGCCGGTGTGTGGACTCCGTACCTCGCCAGAACCGTCGGGGTCAAAGTCCCGATCATGCCGGTGATCATGTCCGAGCTGGAGACCGAGCCGGTCAAGCCGCTGTTCACCCAGACCATTCGCGCCTTCGGATTCGGGGCTCGGCAACGCCCTGGCGGGCAGGTGGTGGTGAGCGCGGGCCTCAACGCCAAGGTCATGCACGACGTTTCCCTGGCCGACTGCAACGGGCTGCGTTACTGGCTGCCCCGCGCCATGTCCTTCCGCAAGAATCTCAAGCTGAATCTGGACACCCGGCGCGTCCTGGAACAGCTCCGGCACCGCGCCACACTCGACACCCGGCTCGTCCCCCACACCTCTCCGGAACCCGCGGTCGACCGCCCCCTGGTCGATTCTTCCCTCGACCGCCTCGCACGCGTCATCCCCGAACTGCGCGGGGCTAGCGTCTGCCGCTACTGGGGAGGCCTGGTGGACATGACGCCTGACGGGCTGCCCGTCATCGACAGCGGTTCCGGGCCCTCGGGTCTCACCGTCATCACAGGGCTCTCCGGCCACGGTTTCACGCTCGGCCCGGCACTCGGCGAGATCGCTGCGGACCTGTCACTGACCGGCACGACCTCCCGGGCCATCGACACCTTCCGCCTGTCCCGCTTCGCTGACGGGCCCGTCGACCGACCCGAGATGATGATCTAGAGGAACGTTCGGCACACCTCCCTCTGACACCGCTCGGTTCCAAGCGCCGTTGCCCGAGCGGGAAACGCCCCGGTCGCCACCACCCACGAGCGGCCGGGGCACTACGCATGCACAACCGGCGGGCAGCCATACCCCGGCGCGTCGACGGGAAGCCGTCGGCGTGCCGCTTCGTCATGCCCTGGCCCGGGCAGGCACACCGAACTGTGGGGCAGCGACAGGCACTTGGCCGAACAGGGGGTGACCGCCGACGAGCGCACCGGCCGACGCCAGATGTCACGGACGCTACGCACGAGCATGTGAGGCATTTGTTGAGCCGCATTCCAGCAACCCCGAAGCCCCACATGAAGATGCTTATCGGCCAGCATGCCCAGTGCATGAATGCAGTCGAACTTTGGCCTCTTCTTGAACAACTTTCCGCAGGCTGGGTGCAGTTCCTTGTCAACAACTCCCGCACGCTCACATACTCCGTGGCTATCCGCTCAAGGCGATCAGCCCTCTGTCCCTCCTCTGCGAGAGCCGGAGTGCGGACTCGATCAGCGACAGCCATGTGTGCGGACCATCTCTGAACGACACTGGAAGGGCGTGCCGATGACATTCGGAACCGTTGACCCTCTGCTCCAGCCGTTCCAGCTCAAGCATCTGCAGCTGCGCAACCGCATCGTCAGCACCAGCCATGAGCCCGCGTACGCCGAGGATGGCCTCCCGAAGCTGCGGTACCAGCGCTACCACGAGGAGAAGGCCGAGGGCGGCATCGCGCTCACGATGATCGGCGGCTCGGCCAACGTGGCGATCGACTCCCCGTCCACGTTCGGCCAGCTCGACCTCAGCGACGACGCGATCATCCCGTACCTCCGCGAGCTTGCCGACCGTGTGCATGCCCACGGCGGGGCCGTCATGAGCCAGATCACGCACATGGGGCGCCGCACCGAGTGGGACACCGCCCACTGGCTGCCCACGCTCTCCGCGTCGCCCCTGCGCGAGCCCGCGCACCGGAGTTTCCCCAAGGAGATGGAGGACTTCGACATCCGCCGCACCGTCCGCGCGTACGGCGAAGCGGCGCGGCGGTGCAAGCTCGGCGGACTGGACGGCATCGAAGTCAGCGCCCACGGCGGACAACTCATCGACCAGTTCTGGTCGCCGCGCATGAACCAGCGCAGCGACCGCTACGGGGGCAGCCTCGACAACCGACTCCGGTTCCTGTTCGAAGTCCTGGAGTCGGTCCGCGCCGCGGTCGGCGACGACTACATCGTCGGCCTGCGTATGAGCGCCGACGACCGGGCCGAAGGCGGCCTCACCTCCGAGGACGCGATCAGCATCGGGCAGCGCCTGGCCGAGTCCGGGCTCGTCGACTTCCTTTCCCTGACGGCGGGTTCGGCGACGACGGACCTGGAGCTCGCCCGTCAGATCCAGCCGCTCGGTTCTCCGCTCGGCGGGTACCTGGACCTCGTCAAGTCGTTCAAGGAGAAAGTCGGTCTGCCGATCATCCATGCGGGTCGCATAGCCGATCTGCCCACCGCACGCCACGCGCTGCGGGAGGGCTGCCTCGACCTGGTCGGCATGGTGCGCGCGCACATGGCGGACCCGCACATCGTGAAGAAGCTCGAGGCGGGCGAGGAGGACCGGATCCGTCCCTGTGTCGGTGCCTCGTACTGCCTCAACCGGATCTACGTCGGGCTCGACGCGCTGTGCCTGCACAACCCGGCCACCGGCCGCGAGCACCTGATCCCGCACATCGCGCCGCCGGCCGAGCGCCGCAAGCGGGTCGTGGTCATCGGCGGCGGGCCGGCCGGCCTCGAGGCGGCCCGCGTCTGCGCCGAGAGTGGGCACGAGGTGACCCTGTTCGAGGCCTCTGACCAGCTGGGCGGCCAGATACAGCTCGCCGCGCGGGCGAACGAGCGGCAGAAGGAACTGCTGAGCATCGTCAACTGGCTGGAGGCGGAGGCCCGCAGGCTCGGTGTGACCGTGCGGCGGAACAGCTACGCGGACGCCGTCGACGTACGCGCGCTCGACCCGGACATCGTGATCACCGCGACGGGTGGGCTGCCCGCATCGCCGCCCCTCAAGGCCGGGGAAGACCTCACCGTCTCGACGTGGGACATCCTCAGCGGCTGTGAATCCGCGAAGGGCCGACGCGTGCTGGTCTTCGACGACCACGGCAGCGATCAGGCCCTGTCCACCGCGGAGCGACTCGTCGAGGCGGATTCCGAGGTGGAGATCGTCACCCCCGACCGCGTGGTGGGCCACGAGGTGCAGGGCACGCTGTACCCCGCGTACCTGAAGACGTTCTACGCGGCAGGTGTGCGGCTCACCCCGGACCACCGGCTGCGCGAGGTCCGCCGGGCCAGCGACGGGCTCGTCGCCGTGCTGCACAACGCCTACACCGGCGAGCTGGTGGAGCGGTTGGTGGACCAAGTCGTGGTCGAGCACGGCACGTTGCCCAACGACGACGTCTACCTGCAGCTCAGGGACGCGTCAAGGAACCTCGGCGAGACCGACCTGGACGCACTCGCCGCCGTAGCACCGCAGACGACAGTCAACAACCCTGACGGGAGCTACCAGTTGTTCCGCGTCGGCGATGCCGTGGCCGGTCGCAACATCCACGCGGCGATGTACGACGCTCGCCGGATCGCCCTGTCCGTCTGAGGCTCGTCCTCGGGTCCTCCTGAGGACCTTTGCTCCCCGTTGCCGCGCAGCCGACCCGTCCAGGAAACCCACAACCGCAGCTCGCCGAATGCCGGAGGCCGTGATGACCACGCACGTACTGGACGACGCACCTCTGTCCAGATTTCACAAGAAACTCGCGCTGTACTCCTCCGGAGGCCCCTTCCTCGACGGCTACGTCCTCAGCATCATCGGCGTCGCCATGGTGCAGATCACCCCGCAGCTGGACCTCTCGGCCTCAGCCCAGGGCCTGATCGGGGCCTCCGCGCTCATCGGGATCTTCCTCGGCGGGTTCGCGGGCGGCTGGCTGACGGACAAGTTCGGACGCCAAGTCCTGTACACCATAGACCTGATCGCCATCATCGTCTGCTCGGTCGCCCAGTTCTGGGCGACCGACCCGGTGTGGTTGTTCGTCCTGCGACTGCTCATCGGCATGGCGGTCGGCGCGGACTACCCCATCGCCACCTCGCTGCTCGCCGAGTTCACCCCGCGCCGCTACCGCGGCCCTCTGCTCAGCGCCCTGAGCGTCATGTGGTTCGTAGGGGCCGCCGTGGCCTACGTTGTCGGCGAGCTGCTGCTGGCCCTGGGCGACGACGCCTGGCGGTGGATGCTCGCCAGCGCCGCACTCCCCGGCACTCTGATCGTCCTGCTGCGCCTGGGCACGCCCGAGTCTCCGCGCTGGCTGCTGAAGAAGGGCCGGGTACAGGAAGCCGAGAAGGTGCTCCGTAAGGTGTACGGCCCCGGGGTCGGCATCGGCGACCTGCCCGAGGAGCAGCGCGAGAACGTCGACCTGAAGGCCATTCTGCGTTCCGGCTACGGCGGGCGGATGCTGTTCGTCTCGGGCTTCTGGACCTGTGCTGTCGTACCGCTCTTCGCCATCTACGCCTTCGGGCCGACGATCCTCGGTGCGCTCCATCTGGAAGGCGGGCTCGCCCATGTCGGATCGGCTCTGATCACGGTGATGTTCCTGGTGGGCTGTCTGATCGCCATGCCGCTCGTCAACCGACTGGGCCGCCGCACCCTGCTGATCCACAGCTTCCTGTGGTCGAGCCTCGCACTGCTCGTCCTGGGCCTCTTCCCCACCGCCCCCGCCGCCGTGGTCATGGTTCTCTTCGCCGGGTACGCGGTCGTCATCGGCGGCACGCAGGTGTTGCAGTGGCTCTACCCCAACGAGCTGTTCCCGACCGAAGTACGCGGCTCCGCGGTCGGACTGGCCTCTTCGCTGAGCCGTATCGGGGCCGCCGCCGGCACGTATCTCGTACCTGTGGCCCTGACCGGCTGGGGAATCGGCGGCACCATGCTCGCCGCCGCCGCGGTCAGCCTGGCCGGCGCAGTGATCTCCGTCCTCTGGGCGCCCGAGACCCGCGGTCTCACCCTGCACGAAGCGGCCGCCCTGGGCACCGCACCCGGCGAAGTCGCCGGGCAGCAGTCACAGCCGTCGCACCCGTCGGCCGGCCGCCAGAGCCGTTCCCTCGCTCCGTGAGTCACACGGCCTCCCACTCCCCAGAGCCACACCTACCGTGAGGAAAGGCCATGCCCCAGCAGGTACAGGCCGTCGTCGCCCACGCCAAGGGCCAACCGATCAGACTGGAGACGATCGTCGTGCCCGACCCTGGGCCGGGCGAAGCCGTGGTGAAGGTGCAGGCCTGCGGGGTGTGCCACACCGACCTGCACTACCGCCAGGGCGGCATCCGCGACGAGTTCCCGTTCCTGCTCGGGCACGAGGCCGCCGGGATCGTCGAAGCCGTCGGTGCGGACGTCACCGATCTGGAGCCCGGAGACTACGTCGTTCTGAACTGGCGTGCCGTGTGTGGCACTTGCCGCGCATCCCGGAGGGGCAAACCGCAGTACTGCTTCGACACGCACAACGCGAAGCAGAAGATGACACTCACCGACGGGACCGAGTTGTCCCAGGCTCTGGGGATCGGGGCGTTCGCGGAGAAGACCCTCGTCGCGGCGGGCCAGCGCACCAAGGGGGACTCGGAGGCGCCAGCGGCCGTGGCGGTCTGCTCGGCTGCGGCGTGATGGCCGGCCTAGGGGCGGCGTCAATACCGGCCAGGTCGGGCGCGGCGACTCCGTCGCCGTGATCGGCTGCGGCGGCGTGGGCAATGCCGCTGTCGCCGGAGCGAAGCTCGCCGGTGCGGCCACCATCATCGCGGTCGACACCGACCCGCGGAAGGTCAAGTGGGCCCAGAAGTTCGGCGCCACGCACACCGTCGACGCCACGGACGCCGAGCCGGTCGAGGCGATCCGCGCCGCTACCGGCGATCACGGCGCGGATGTCGTCATCGACCAGTGGGTCGTCCGGAGACCTACAAGAAGGCCTCTTCGTCCGTGACCTGGCCGGCACCGTGGTCCTCGTCGGTGTCCCGACGCCGGAGCTCATGGCCCCGGAGATCCCGCTGACCGAGCACTTCGGCCGCGGTGGTGCGCTCAAGTCGTCCTGGTACGGGGACTGCCTGCCCAGCCGGGACTTCCCGACGTACGTGGACCTGTACCTGCAAGGACGGTTGCCGCTCGACAAGTTCGTCACGGAGGAGATCGGGATCGAAGCCGTCGAGCAGGCCCTCTCGAAGATGCAGGCCGTGACGTGCTCCGCTCGGTGGTGGTCCTGTGATGCCCGGCCCCGTCGATCGCGTCCTCACCTCCGGCACGTTCAACCTCGACGACGAGAGCTTCACCGTCGACAACAACGTCTGGGTGGTGGGTGACGACTCCGAGGTGATCGTGATCGACGCCGCCCATGACGCCGACACCTCGCCGCCGGGGTGGGGGACCGCCGGGTAAAGGCGATCGTGTGCACACACGCGCACGATGACCACATCAACCAGGCACCCGTATTGGCTGATCGGTTCTCCGCCCCCATCCTGCTCGACCCGGCCGAAGGAGTCCCCTCTGGAAGATGACATGGCCGGACCGCAAGCCGAACCAAGAGCTGTGCCACGGCCAGGAGTTGACCGTCGGCGGCACAGACATGCGGGTACTGCGAACCCCCGGCCATTCGCCGGGCTCGTCCTGCCTGCACGCGCCGGAACTCGGCATCGTCTTCACCGGGGGACACTCTCTTCCGGGGCGGCCCCGGTGCCACCGGCCGGTCGTACTCGTCCTTCGACACCATCATCGAGTAGATCCGGACGACCGTGCTGACTCTGCCCGAGGACACCGAAGTACGCTCCGGGCACGGGGAGTACACGACAGTCGGCGGCTGAAGGGCCCCAGCTGCACCAGTGGATTGAGCGCGGGCACAGAGCACATCTACCGAACGCCGCCTGCCTGTACGCAGCCGCCTCCCTGGTTGCGACAACTGTCGCAAGGGGCGTCGGCATCTCCGACAAGTGTCGAGGCGCATTGCTGAGCACCTGCACCACCATGGTCTGCATCCCGCGGAGGGAGCCGGACGCCGGACGCCAGGTCGACGAGTACGGCAACCTCCCGACGAACGCGCCACACCGCGCCCCGTTCGTTCCATCACCCCAGGAGAGAACAACCACCCTTCGCATCTCTCCCCTCGGACCACACCCATCCGCGCGCCCCGCGGCGTCCACCCGCCTGTCCGGAACGGCGATGCAGGTCAGCAGGCGAGCGCACACGCCGCCGTCGATGCCTTCCGGCTGTGCCCTTCCCGATCGTTCCCCGCCCACTGGAGGTGACCGGCATGATCGAAGCCGTCGGACTGAGAAAGATCTACGAGAAGAATCCCTCACCGAGCAGCACACAGCGTCCCTGGGGCCGTCGTGCCCCGGCCGATCCGCCCTCAGCGCCCGCGGTCGACGACGTCAGCTTCGAGGTCGCCGACGGCGAACTCTTCGTCATCATGGGCTTGTCGGGATCGGGAAAGTCCACGCTGCTGCGCATGCTCAACCGGCTCGTGGAACCGACCGCCGGCGCCCTGCGGATCGGTGGCCGCAGCGTCCTGGACATGAACGACGTCGAGTTGCGGGAGCTGCGCAACCGCACTGTCAACATGGTCTTCCAGCACTTCGGTCTGCTTCCCCACCGAACAGTCGTGGAGAACGCGGCGTACGGGCTTCAGGTCCGTGACGTGACGGAGAAGGAACGCTTCCGGCAGGCCCGTGAGGCCCTGGAAGTGGTGGGGCTCGGCAGCTGGGGCGATGTTCTGCCCTCGGAACTGTCCGGCGGCATGCGTCAACGAGTGGGCCTGGCCCGCGCGTTGGCCACTGACGCCGACATTCTCCTCATGGACGAGCCTTTCAGCGCCCTGGACCCTCTGATCCGGCGTGACATGCAGGAGCTGCTGCTCGAGCTTCAGGCCGAGCTCCACAAGACCATCGTGTTCGTCACGCATGACCTCAATGAGGCCATGCACCTTGGCCACCGGGTGATGATCATGCGGGACGGCAAGGCCGTGCAGTTGGGCGGGACTTCGGAGATCCTGACCGCCCCGGCGGACGACTACGTGGCCGACTTCGTCGCCGACGTCGATCGCTCGCGGATCGTCTCAGCACGCCACGTCATGTGTGAACCACAGCTGACCGCCTGCGTCGGGGACAAGCCGGAGGACGTCGGGCACCGGCTCGAGAGTACGGACCTGCATGCTGTGTTCGTCCTGGACGGCACCGGCGCTGTGCTTGGTGTCGCCCGGGAACTCGAGATCTCCCGGGCCGTCCGGGAGGGCCGCACCTCCATGGCTGACGTGCCGCTCGATACGTGCGAGCACGTCGCGCCCGACACCCCCCTGATCGAACTGTGTACCCGCGTCGGCGGCCGTCCCGTTCCTCTGGCAGTCACCGACGACCAGAAGCAGCTCATCGGCGTCATCCCTCGGTCCGCTCTGCTCAACGCTCTCGGCACCCACGGGAGGAACGCCCGTGTTTGACCTTCCGGTCGGCGAAACCGTCACCACGGCCATCCAGTGGCTGCAGGACAACGGCGCTCCCGTCTTCGACCTGGTCGGCTCGGTCATGCTGGAGCTGGTCAACGCTGTTCTGTACGTACTGACGGCCCCGGCCTCCCTGGTCGTCACCCTTGCTTCGGCAGTCCTCGCTTGGTGGGCCCGCGGCGTCGGCTTCGCCGTCTTCACCGCGCTCGGCCTTCTGCTGGTCCAGGACATGGGGCTCTGGCAGGCGGCCATGAACACGCTTGCCGTGGTACTCGTGGCGGCGGTCCTGGCGATCGCCGTCGGCATTCCGGCGGGGATCTGGACCGCGCGCAGCCCCTTCGCGAGCACGACCGTGCGCCCGGTTCTCGACTTCATGCAGACCCTGCCGGTCTTCGTCTACCTCATCCCGGCCGTCTTCCTCTTCGGCATCGGCGCCGTTCCCGCCATCGTCGCCACCTTCATCTTCTCAATCCCACCGGCCGTGCGGCTCACCGAACTCGGGGTGCGCCAGGTCGACAAGGAGATCGTCGAAGCGTCGGTTGCGTTCGGAGCCCGGCCGAGCCAGGTCCTGCGCCAGGTCCAACTGCCCCTGGCCATCCCGTCCATCACGGCCGGCCTGAACCAGGTGATCATGATGGCGCTTTCGATGGTCGTCATCTGCGGCATGGTCGGCGCCGGCGGGCTCGGCGAGGTCGTCGTCCAGGGCGTCAGCCGCCTCGACATCGCCTCCGGCTTCGAAGCCGGCCTGAGCGTCGTCTTCTTGGCCGTCTTCCTGGACCGCCTAACCGGATCGTTCCCACGACCGAAGCGCGCCGCACGCTGCCCCGTTCCCTCGGCGGAGGCCCAGCCCGAGGTGTCCGGCCCCTCCCACAGACAATCCAACCTCGTCGGCTGAGCTTCGCTCTCCGGCGGCAGACCTGCCGGTACGCAGGGTCGATCCGTAAGGAGTTACCCATGGCACACGCCGTCACCCGCAGAACGGCGCTGGGTCTCGCGGCTGCCGCTGTGGCAGCCGGGACAGTGGGATGCAGCGGCAACCCCCAGGCCGTCTACGACGGCAACAGGGGCGACAGCAGGACCGTCGTCATCGGCTATATCGGCTGGGACGAGAACATCGCCAACAGCTACCTGTGGAAGGAACTGCTCGAGCGGAAAGGCTATCGCGTCCAGCTCATGAATCTGGAGGCCGCTGCGCTCTACGCCGGTGTGGCAAGCGGCCAGCTCGACGTCTTCATGGCCGCGACGCCCCAGATCCATGCCGACTACTGGGACCGCTTCGGCAAGGACTTCGCCGTGGTCGGGCAGTGGCTCGACCACGTCATCCAGGGAATCGCCGTCCCTACGTATGTTCCAGTGCGCTCCACCGACGAGTTGAAAGGCCGGGAGGCGGAACTCGGGGGACGGATCATCGGGATCGAAGCCGGTTCCGGCCTGATGCGCTTCATCCACGAGAACGCCGTCGGTGACTACGAATTGCAGGGCTACGAAATTGTCGACGGCAGTACGCCGGCCATGCTCGCCGCGCTGGACAAGGCGCTGAGCAAGAAGGAACCGATAGCGGTGACCCTCTGGAAGCCTCATTGGGCCTTCGCCAAGTATCCGATGCGGCTCCTGAAGGACCCCGAGGGGAGTTTCGGCGGAAGTGACGTTCTCAAGGTCATCGGCAGCAAGCGGTTCGTTTCCCGGAACGGACCCGTGAGCAGAGCACTGGCGAAATTCCATATGACCCCTGAAGAGATCGGCTCCCTGGAGCTGGAGATCACGGATGCCGGCAGGGGAAAGGAGCAGGAAGCCGTCCGCCGCTGGGTCGACCAGAACGAAAAGGCCGTCCGTCCATGGACGGCGGAACTCTGAGCACGTCCACCACTCTTCTCCCAACACCCACCACCCCGCATACCGAGAGAGCACGGAGAAAATCCGTCATGCCCGAGATCTTCCAGGCCGCGAGCCACGACGACAGCCCTCAGACGTTCCCCGTAGTGAAGTCCACCGAATTGGAATGGGAGGACGGCGGCGCTCCCGGATTCTGGCTCAAGATGCTCCACAAGGACCAGGAGACCGGCGCCCGGACCCTGTTGATGAAGGTGGACCCGGGCGCCTTCGCCGACACCCACGCCCACGATCAGACCGAGCAGGTCTACGTCCTGGAGGGTTCGTTCTACGACCAGACGCAGACCTACCGCGTCGGCGATCACGTCGTCCGGCAGCCGGGAGCCGGCCACGCGACGGGCAGCACGGAGGGTGCGGTCACCCTGCTCGTCTACGGCCCCTGATCCGGGCGGGTTTCCTCCTTCTCCTGCGAGAGGACGGCGTGCCGCGTGCCGCGAAGGTGCTGCTGCATGAGGTCGCGGGCGGTCGTGGCGTCTCGAGCCGCGATCGCCTCGGCGATGGCCAGATGCTCCGTCCGCATGCGGTCCAGTTCATCGGGGTTGCCGTCGTGCTCGCGCTGATGCAATTCGCCGGCCACCTCCGCCTGTTGGCGCACCAGCCGCTCAACTACGAAGTTGTGGGTCGCCGCGGCGACAGCGCAGTGGAAGGACAGGTTGTCCTCCTACGAAGTGAGCTTGCCGGCGCGTTCGGCCAGCGTCCGGACCTGTTCGTAGAGTCGTTGCCATCACCGCCAGGTGCAGCGACAGCCTGCCAGTCCTCTTTCCGGGAAGCCGGACACGCCTGCACATCGTCGGCCTGCATTGGGTCGGCCCTATCGCGGATCGCGCACGTACTGAGCGTCAACTTCTGCTGAAACTGCCGCCGTCGGCGCGGAGCAGCACACACAGCAACGGCGCACATGGCGCACCTGCCGACCGCACCACCACAGAGATCCAGCGACCAATAACGGTCGTTTCATGAGAGGCCAAGGATATGGCTGCCAATTCAGGCGGAGCAGCACTCGGTTCATTCGAGGCAAGCGACGCCGACCTCAAGCGGAACATCGGTCTCTGGGGCCTGATCTCGATCGCCGTCAGCATCCAGGTCGGATCGTCCTGGCTCCTTGCCACCCTCGCAGCCGCCTCCATGGCAGGCCCCGCCTCGATCGTCTCGTGGATCGCCGCATCGGTGTTCTTCGGCGTGATCGCCGTGAACTGGATGGAGCTCGGCACGATGCTGCCGCGCTCCGGCGCGGCGGTGCGCTACCCGCGCCTCACCCACGGCCCGTTCCTGAGCTGGTTCAACGGCTGGGGCTATCTCATCGCCATGATCGCGCTGCCGGTGATCGAGGTGCAGGCCGTGCTGACGTACGTGGGCGGACACTGGTCCGGTCTCGGGCTCGTCGCCGAGAAGGCCGGGGTCACGATGCTGACCTGGCCGGTCGGCATCCTCACCGGCGTGGTGTTGCTGTTCGGCTTCTTCCTGCTGAACGTGTTCGGCGTCAAGCTGCTCAGCGAGTCGAACAAGTACATCACCATCTGGAAGATCGTCGTTCCGCTCGTGACTGCGGTCCTGATGCTGCTCACGTTCAAGTCCTCGAACTTCACCATGGCGGGCGGATTCGCCCCGCAGGGGTACGGCGCGATCCTCGGGGCGATCTCGACCGGCGGAATCGTCTTCGCTTACACGGGAGTTCGACAGATCCTCGACTTCGGTGGCGAGGCGCGCAACCCGCGACGCGACATCCCCATCGCACTGGTCGTGGGCGGGTTGCTGATTCCCACCGTGATGTACGTGAGCCTCCAGGTCGGTCTGCTCGGCGCCTTGGACTGGAGCGACGCCGGCCTCGCCCCCGGCGACTGGAACGGGCTGCTCACCAGCTCCTGGGCGGCCTCGCCGCTGCTCAACGCGGTGGCTGCAGCAGGGTTCGCATGGTTCACGACCCTGCTGATCACGGACGCCGCGCTGTCGCCGGCGGCGACGGGCTGGGTATTCACCGGTGGCGCGGCACGGATCGCCTACTCGGTCTCTGTGAACGGTGAACTCCCTACCTGGCTCCGGCGGATGAACCGGTTCGGCGTGCCCTGGATCGCGTTGGTGGGCACGTCGTCCGTGGGTCTGCTGTTCCTGCTGCCGGTGCCGAGTTGGTACCAGTTCGTCGGCATGGTCTCGACCGCGCTCGTCCTCGGGTATCTGATGGCGGGCCCCGTCACGATGGTGCTCCGACGCGTGGCGCCGGAGCTGCCGCGTCCGGTCCGCATCAAGTGGGTCAGGACGTGGAGCATCGCCGGCTATGTCGCAAGCATGCTGCTGATCTACTTCGCGGGCTGGATCACGCTCGTCAACGTCATGACACTGGTGTTCCTGGCCCTGCCCATCTACGGCGGATACACCAGTGTCCAGAACGGTTGGACCCCGTCGACCACCGGCCGAGTCCTGGCCGTGGCGTTCACCACAGGATGGCTCTCCGTCGCCGTGGGTGGTGGCTGGCTGCTGACTCCCGACATGAAGCAGACCCCGGGAGGCTGGTCCTTCCCGGTCTACTTCGGCGCAATGGTCACCTGCATCGCCGCGTACCTGGCCGTGCTGTGGGCCATCAGCACCGCCACCGGCCGACGCCACCTCGCCTCCGGCCTGTGGATCGTGCCGTCGCTCCTCGCGGTGATGCTGCTCGCCTACCTGGGTCCTTACGGCCCGCACGCCGAGCCCCGTCTCGGCCACGGGATCGACGTCGCCCTAATCGCCCTCGTTGCGATCGGCAGCTACCTCTGGGCGGTGCGCAGTGGGACGCGCACCGACGAACTGCAGCAGATCATCGACGCCACGACGAGCCTGCAGGACAGGGTCCGGCAAGGGGCACCGCACACCGCGACGATCCAGGGCACCCCTGCCCTCTAGCTTCCGGCGAGCGCCCAACTCCCAGTCCAGCAAGGGACGTCAAGCGTCGCCAAGAACCGGACCGCACCAATCAGTCCAACCTCATGCCCCGACGAAAGGCACCAGTTGTGCGACTCAACAGGATGATCACCGCCGTCGACGTCCATGCCGACGGTCTGCCCGGACGCGTCATCACCGGTGGGGTCAGTGACGTACCGGGCGAGACGATGCTCGACAAGGCCCACTACATCGAGCAGCACTGCGACGACCTCCGCAAGCTCATGCTGCGCGAGCCCCGCGGTTATCCCGGTTCGTGCTGCAACCTGGTGCTGCCGTCGAACAACCCCGCGGCCGACTTCGGCTACGTCATCATGGAGCACTTCGAGTACCCGGCCATGTCCGGCACCAACACCATCTGCGTCGCCACCGCGCTGGTCGAGACCGGCATGGTCGAAGTGACGGAACCGGTCACCAAGTTCACCCTCGAAGCCCCCGGCGGCCTCATCGAGATCACCGCCGAGGTGGACCACGGCAAGGCCGTGTCGATCACCTTCCGCAACGTCCCGGCGTTCGCCGCTCTCCTCGACGTCCCCGTCGAGATCCCCGAGATCGGCACCGTCCGCGCCGATGTGGCCTGGGGCGGCATGTTCTATGTGATCGCCGACGCCTCGCAAGTCGGGCTGAAGCTCACTCCGGACGAGGGTCACGACATCGTCCGGATCGGCGAGATGCTGCGGCTGGCCACGGCCGAGCAGCACCCGGTCAAGCACCCCCTGGTCGACTCGTACCCCGGGGTGACGGTCTCCCAGCTGTCCGCGCCGGCCCACAGCCCGGACAACCACCGCCGCAACACGGTGACCATGCCGACCGGCGTACCCGACTGGACCCGCCCGGGCAGTTTCACCGGCTGCATCGACCGCTCTCCCTGCGGCACCGGAACCTCCGCGCGTATGGCGGCGCTGTACGCCCGTGGCGAGCTCGGCCTGAACGAGGAATACCGGCACGAGAGCGTCACCGACACTGTGTTCACCGGCAAGTTGGTCGACACGGTCCAGCTCGGCGACGTCACGGCCGTGGTTCCGGAGATCACCGGGCACGGCTGGATCACCGGGTTCGCCAACTATGTGCTCGACCCGACGGACCCGTTCCCGACGGGCTTCACCATCGGCGACATCTGGTCCGGCTACTGACAGACACCCTCCCTACCCCTGACCGTCGACGGCCCGCGCTCCCGGCGCGGGCGAGGAGAGACCATGACCCTGCAGACTCTCGACCCCGAGAGCGTTCGCTCACTCGTTCCGATGGGCGACGCGGTCGACGCGGTCAGGAACGCCTTCCATGCGCTCCGCCGGGGCGAGTTCGAGATGCCGCCCCGTACGCCGCTGCGCGACGGCGCGTTCCTCGTCATGTCCGCCCAGCACCGCCCCACGGCGACCATGGTGGTCAAGTCGCTGAGCGCCAACTTCGACCGCCGCCCCTCCACCGCCGGCACCGTGGTCTGGCACGACTTCCAGCACGCCGACCACCTCGTGGCCGACGCGGCGGTGGTCACGACGATGCGCACCGGTGCCGTCGTCGGCGTGGCCACCGACTTGCTCGCACCCCCGGAGGCCGCCACCTGCACCCTGATCGGCGCGGGCGCCCAGGCGGCCGACCAGGTCCGCGCCGTGCATGCCGTACGCCCCCTCACGGCGCTGCGGATCGTGGACCTCGACCAGGACCGCGCCGACGCACTGGCCCAAACCCTTGGGGACGAGCTGCAGATCGACAAGGTCACCGTCGGCAGCGTCCCGGACACGGAGGTACGCGGCGTCGACCTCGTCTGCTGCGCCACTCCTTCGACGTCGCCGCTGTTCGCGCTCGACTCGCTCGCCGAGCACACCCATGTGAACGCGATCGGGGCGTTTCGTCCGACGATGCGTGAGCTGCCTGACGAGCTGCTGGCGGACGCCACCGTGGTGATCGACGAACTCGCCTCTGCTCTGGAGGAGTCCGGGGAGATCCTGCACGCACTCGACGCCGGAGCCATCACCCGGGGCGACCTCCTGGAGTTGGGAACGGCCCTCGCCGAGGGGGTGCCCCCACGCTCTGGACGGACGGTGTTCAAGTCCGTCGGTGTGGCCGCCCAGGACTGGGCACTCGCGAACCTGCTCGCACGCCGCTGCCGGCCCGGGACCACCGCCCCTTCGGATGAGCATCGGGACGGCCCGACCGGACGTGACGGCAGCCACCGAGCTCCACGGACACATCAGGGAGAGACCAGATGACCGACAGCCGAGCCACATCGTCTCCGAGACCCGGCAGCCCCGTTGTCGACTCGGCCACGACGGCGAGGATCCAGCGCAGGCGCACCATCGCAGCGATCGTCGCCGGCACCGTGATCGAGTGGTATGACTTCGCCCTGTACGGCCTCGCCGCAGCCTTGGTATTCGCGCCGCTGTACTTTCCGGGAGCCGGATCCCTCGGGGGTGTCCTTGCCGCGCTTGGCACGTTCGCGGTGGGTCTCGGCGTACGGCCGCTGGGCGGGCTGGTGTTCGCGCACTTCGGTGACCGCCTGGGCCGCAAACCCATGATGCTGGTGACGCTGATACTCATGGGTGTCTCGACCACCTTGATCGGCGCGCTCCCCACCGCCGACGCCATCGGCATCTGGGCACCGGTCCTCCTGGTCCTGTTGCGCTGTGTCCAAGGAGCCGGTGCGGGAGCGGAGTTCGCCGGCGCGATCACCATGGTCGCGGAGCGATCCGACAGCCGTCGGGGCGCGTTGAGTGCGAGCTACCCGAGCGCCGCCATCTACATCGGTACCGGCATCGCGACCGTCGCGTTCACCGCGTTGTCCGCGATGCCGGAGGAGGCCTTCCTGGCCTGGGGGTGGCGCCTGCCGTTCCTCGCGAGCGCCGTGATCGTCGTGGTCGCCGCCTACCTGCGGCTGCGTGTCGCCGAGACCACCGCGTTCCAGAAAGCCCGGCAGTCCGGCGAGGCCGAACGCGCCCCGGTCCTACAGGTGTTCAGACACCACGGGCGGCACGTGCTCTGTGCCATGGGCGTCTTCAGCTTCATCCTGCCCTGGTACTACGTGGTGCAGGTGTTCGTGCTTTCCTATGTCATCGACACCCTTGGCGTACCGTCCCAGCAGGCCCTGCTCGGCCTGCTGGCCACGACGTTCCTGACCATTCCCGCTCTCCTCGGTTTCGGTCGTCTCGCCGACAGGGTGGGCCGCAAGCCGGTTCTCGTGTTCGGCGCCCTGTTCGGCATCGCCTTCCCGTTCCCGATGTTCTGGCTCCTGGAGACCCGCTCGCCGTGGCTGGTGGGGCTCGCGATGTTGCTGGGCATCGGCATCGTGCAGGGCGCGACAGTCGGCACGTCCGGGGCAATGCTCGCCGAGATCTTCCCGACCCGATTCCGCTGGAGCGGCATCGCGGTGTCCCGGGAGATCCCCGCGGCACTGATCGGCGGTACCGCGCCGCTCGTGGCCGCAGCGCTGCTCGCCTGGACGGGGCACGAGCCGTGGAGCGTCGCCGGGTACCTCATGCTGCTCAGCGTGGTGGGGCTGATCTCGATCCTCGCCATGCCCGAGACGCTGCGCCCCACGGGTCCCGCCGAGCTCTGACGAGCGGGCTTCGGACGGTCTCGTGCGGGCCCCGCTGTCCACGGGCCCGGGAGCAGCCACGAATGTGGGCCGACAGTCCCCCGGGCTGTCGGCCCACAACGTCGTGACGGACGAATCAGACCACCGGCCACGGGTCACGTACCGGTTGATCGGGCCGCTTGACCGTCAGCGGGCTGGTGAAACGGATCAGGTTCCACACGGTGCCCACCTTGTCGTTGGTCCCCGATGCGCGAGAGCCGCCGAAGGGCTGCTCGCCGATGACGGCCCCGGTGGGCCGGTCGTTGATGTGGAAGTTTCCGGCCGTGTACTTCAGGGCGTCGGCCGCCTGTGTGATGGCCGCCTCGTCCTCGGCGAAGACGGCTCCTGTGAGGCCGTACGCGGTGGACTCGTCCACGAGCCGCAGGGTCTTCTCCCAGTCGGCGTCCTCGTACACGTACGCCGCTGTGACGGGCGCGAACAGTTCCTCCGTCATGAACGGCGAGTGCGGGTCCGTGACTTCGAGGAGCGTCGGGTCGACGAACCAGCCCGTGGAGTCGTCGGTGGTGCCCCCTGTGACGACCAGGTTCGCGGCTCGCGCCCTGGCCAGGGCCTCGGTGTGCTTGGCGTGCTGGCGAGCGGTGATCACCGCGCCGAGGTGGGTGCCGGGCAGGGTCGGGTCACCGACGACGAGGCATCGGGTCAGCTCGACGAGCCGCTCCTTGAGGGCGGGCCACAGGCTGCGCGGGATGTAGAGCCGGGACGGGGCGGAGCACTTCTGCCCCTGGTAGTCGAAGGCGCCGTGGACACAGGCCACCGCCAGCGCGTCGAGGTCGGCCGAGGGGTGGGCGACGATGAAGTCCTTGCCACCCGTCTCGCCCGCCACGCGCGGGTAGTTGCGGTAGTTCTCGACGTTCTCCCCCACCGTCCGCAGAATCTGCTGGAACGTGCCGGTGGAGCCGGTGAAGTGGACCGCGGCGAGGTCGCGGTGGGCAAGAGCGGCCGGCCCGATCTCGGATCCGCTGCCGTGGACGAGGTTGACGACGCCGTCGGGGAGGCCCGCCTCGCGCAGCAGCTCAAGGGTCAGATGCGCGGTCAGCGCACCGCTCTCGGCGGGCTTCCACACCACCGTGTTGCCGAGGAGGGCCGGAGCGAAGGCAAGGTTGTTCGTGGAAGCGTAGTTGAACGGCGAGACCGCGAGGACGAAGCCCTCCAGCGGCCGGTACTCGACATGGTTGCTCACGCCTTCCGGCGAGAAGGGCTGCACCTCGTACATCGCTCGCATGTTGGCGACGTTGGCGCGGATGTAGGCGATCGTCTCTCCGACGGCGTCACCCTCGGCCTGCTCACGTGTCTTGGACAGTTCGAGCATCGCGGCCGCTGTGAGGCGCTCGCGCCACGGACCGCTCTCCAGCATGGCGGCCGCGCGCAGAAACGGTGCCGAGCGCTCGTCCGGGCCGAGCCGTCCCCACCGGCGGGAGGCCTCGGTCGCGGCCTGCGCCGCCTCCGACACCTGCTCGGCCGCGGCGCGGTGCACCTGACCGAGCCGGACAGCGTGCTCGTGCGGGGTGACGATGGGCTGGGTACGGCCGGTGCGTACCTCGCGGCCTCCGATGAAGTGCGGCACGTCGTATGCGGCGGCGCGGACCTCGGCGAGTGCCGCGGCGATATCGGTCATGGCAGGCTCCGATGACGGTGTCGTTGGGAACGGCACGACCCTAGGAGCGGCGGCCGTCTCAGAGTTCAGCCGCGATGTGGAATCTTCGACTGCGGTTTCTACACTTGTCGAACCGCGGTGACGAGCTCGCCGCCGGGTAGGTCACGAGGACTGGAGCGCTTAATGCAGCAGACGGACATGCAGGCCGTGGTCGACCGGCTGGCGTCGTCGGTCGGCCAGTCGGTGCTCATCGAGGACATCGACCAGCTTCCCGTCTGGTGGAGCACGACGGGCGCGGTCGACGGCGCCCGTCTGAAGACCATCCTCGACCGCCGCGTCGATCCGTCCGCCGCGGCCGTCGTCCCGCGGCTCCGCCTTCGCCAGGCGACCGCTCCGGTGCACACCCCGGCGATCCCCGAGGCTGACATGTGGGCGCGCTGGTGCATGCCGCTCCGGTACGAGGGCAGATCGCTCGGCCTGCTGTGGGTGCTCGACCCCGACGGAACCATCACCGAGGCCGACCTGCCTGCGATCGTGGAATGCGCCGAGCTCGCCGCGGAGACCCTGGCCGAGGCCCAGGAGTCGGCGCGACAGCGCACCCGGCAGCGGGACGACCTCATCGACCGCCTGCTCCAGGGGCCGGACCAGGACGCCGCACGCGAGCTCGCCCGCCTGGAAAACGTGCCTGCAGAGGTCCAGATCCAGGTCGAGGCGCCGGGCAGGCCAGGAGGCTGGCCACTCCTCGACGGCATGACGGCACATGTCGCGGGAAGCCGGCCCCGCGCGGCTGTGAGTGGGGCCCCGCTTCCGTTGGTCGAGTTGAGCGAGGCAGTGCGCCGGGCGGCGGCGACGCTTCGGTGCGTCGCCGCGGGCGCGCGGCTCGAATCGGTCTCGTGGGACGCGCTGGGTGCCTGGCGGCTCGTCGTCGAGGCCCCCGATTCCCTGACCGCCGAGCAGCTCCATCCCGGCATCGCGGTCCTCGCCACGCAGCCTCGGGACGAGCTGATCGTGACCGCCCGTGTCGTCCTGGACCACGGCGGTGAAGTGGCCGCCGCTGCCCAGGAATTGCACGTACACCGGACCACGCTCTACTACCGCCTGAACCAGGTCACCGAACTGACGGGCGTCGACCTGCGCTCCGGGCCGGCCCGCACCAACCTCCAACTCGCCCTCTGGCTCGCCGCCTACCGCGCGGCCGAAGGCTGACCCTGCCATCGATTCGACAGATGTCGAGCGTCCGGGGGATCTCTCCTCGCTGACGTGAATGCCACCACGCCCCCGCCCCGCTTACGGTCGGTTCACCGCCCGCCACCTCCCGTACGACGTCGACGGAACTCTCGTCGCGGCGCACGGGGCCGAACGTCTCAACTTCCTTCGCCTGTCCGGCTTCTCGGATCACGGCCTCTCCATGCACCCGCAGGCGGCTTCGCCAGGGCCGAGCTCTCCCGACCGGCCACCACTCATCCATCGACCTCACCCGTTTCGGCCGGCAGCGCCGCCTCGACGGAACCCCGCTGCGCGAACAGGGAAACATCCAAGGAGGCACCTCTTGACCACGAAGTTCGACTACATCGTCGTCGGTGCAGGCACGACCGGCTGCATCATCGCCTCCCGCCTGACGGAAGATCCCGGGGTCCAGGTGCTGCTCGTCGAGGCCGGAGGCTCCGACCGCAGCATGTTCATCACGATGCCCGGGGCCTTGCCGTTCGTGTACCAGAACAAGAAGATCGGCTGGGGGCACCAGTCCGGGCCCGAGCCGCAGCTCGACGGCAAGCGCGTGGAAGAGAAGGCTGGCAAGATCATCGGGGGCTCCTCGTCGATCAACGCCATGATCTACAACCGGGGCAACCCGATGGACTACGACGGCTGGGCCGACGGCGGCCTCAAGGACTGGGACTACGCCCACTGCCTGCCGTACTTCCGCAAGCTGGAGACCTTCGAGGAGGGTCCCGACTCCTTTCGGGGCGGCGACGGGCCGGTCCACATCAGCCGCGCCCGCGCCGAGCACAAGCTCTACCGCGCGATCCTGCGCGCCGGCGAACAGGCCGGCTTCGGTGTCACCCCGGACCACAACGGTTACAAGCAGGAGGGCTTCCACGTCGCGCAGTCCTTCATCCACAATGGGGTCCGGATGAGCGCCTCCCGGGCCTACCTCCGGCCGGCGCTGCGGCGGCCCAACCTCCGGGTGCTGCCCAAGCGGCTCGTGACCCGCGTCCTCGTCGAGAACGGCACCGCCGTCGGCATCGAGGTCGCCGCCCAGGGCAGTCTTCGCAGAATCCACTGCGAGCGTGAAGTCGTGCTGTGCGCAGGCGCGTTGAACACGCCCAAGCTCCTGATGCTGTCCGGCGTCGGCCCCGCCGGGGAACTCCGACGGCACGGCATCGCCGTACGGGCCAACGTGCCCGGAGTCGGCCAGAACCTCCAGAACCACCCGGGCATCGACCTCCAGTACGGCACGCGGTACGAGGACTCGCTCACCTCCGAGCTGCACATGCTCGGCCGGGCCAAGCTCGGCGCGGACTGGGTGCTGCGGCGGAAGGGCCTGGGCACCACCAACTTCTTCGAGGCGGGCGCCTTCCTGCGCACCCGCGACGACGTCGACTTTCCCAACATGCAGTACGAGTTCCTGCCGCTGACCCGGAAACTCGTGAACGGCAAGCTGGTGCCGATCCCCGGTTTCCAGTTCTGGATGGACCTGTCGCGCCCGGAGAGCCGGGGCACGGTCACTTTGCGCTCCCCGAATCCGGCGGACGCCCCGGTAGCGGTCTTCAACCACTACGAGTCGCGCCAGGACATGCAGGACATGATCGACGGGATCAGGCTGATGCGGGACCGCGTCGTCAGGCAGCCGGCCATCGCCCAGTTCAATCCCCAGCAGCTCAACCCCGGCCCTGACATGGACAGCGACCGCGACATCGAGGCGTTCGTCCGCAAGTCCACGGCCTCGTCGTACCACCCGTCC
This sequence comes from Streptomyces sp. LHD-70, assembly GCF_031157275.1. Classification (GTDB taxonomy): domain Bacteria; phylum Actinomycetota; class Actinomycetes; order Streptomycetales; family Streptomycetaceae; genus Streptomyces. The sequence goes on along the minus strand of NZ_JAVIFW010000035.1, from coordinate 37,451 downwards.
GGATCGTGTCGTATGGGCTCCGACCCGGACGCCGTCGTGGACAGCGAGGGGCGGGCCAACGCGGTGGCCGGTCTGCGCATCGCCGATGCGTCGATCATGCCGAAGGTCATCACCGGCAACCTCAACGCCCCGGTGATGATGATGGCCGAGAAGATCGCCGACCGGGTCCGCGGACGCCAACCGCTCGCGCCGTCCGACGCCGTGTATCACCGGGCGGACCGTCACACGCCAGGAGATTGAGGCACCCCGGTCTCCGCACTCTCGGGGCGGAGACCGGTCGGCCGCCCAGCTGAATCGGCCAGCGGCGACCCGCCGTTCACCACCGAGCCGCCGACACCGCACGCGTCCACCCGACCGCTCGAGCCTGCCTGGTCCGAGCGGTACGCATGCGCGAGCCTGCCCGGGGATCGTGCCGGGCGTCGCAGGGTCGGCAGGACCTTACGAACACGACCTAACGACCGGGGCCGTCGAGGTTGCCTGAGATGGTCAGCCAGAGTTGGGCGTCGAAGTCCTCCTGCGGGAGTTGAGCCGCCATGTACCGCACCATGTACTCGATCTTGGCGCGCCAGTGCCGAACAGCGTCGTGCCCGGACCGACTGCGCAGCGCTTCCAGGATCGCCGCGTCCTGACGCACGACCCGCTCGCTCGCGTCCGCGTAATCGAGCCCGAGGGTGGAGCTGAACAAGCGAAGTTGCATGTTGAGTCGGCGGAAGTGCAGCGCGGTGCGCGGGAGTCGAGCGGCGTCCGCGAACGCGTCCTGAAAGACCGTGTCCGCCTCGACCATCACCTGCATGTCCCGATGCCGCACGGCCGCCCTCGCCTGATCCAACGCGGCACTCACCGGTCTCAGAGCAGCTGGTTCAAGGGTCACGAGGCGCCGCAGAAGTACCGAGCCCAGGGATGCGCGGGATGCGTAGGTCTCGAGCACGTCCGTGGCGTTGATCGTGGGAATCACCGCTCCCTTGTTCGGCAGGAGTTCGAGCAATCCCTCCTCGGCGAGCATCCGCAGGGCGTCGCGGACCGGGCCACGGCTGACGCCGAGGCGGGCTGCCAGCGGCTCTTCGGTTATCCGTTCCCCTGCCGCGAACTGGCCGCTCGCCATCGCCTCCTTCAGCGCGTACACGACCTGGTCGGCCAGGCGCCGGCCCTGGCCAGGCCCGTGGGTGACTGCTGAGGACGGCGCAGTGTCGTTGGCCGAGTTGCCCTCCTGGCCCTGTGCGGCTGCGGTCGCTACGGTCCTGCTAGGCCTCACCCAGGTGAACTCACGCTGTTCGGCGGCACGCCACTCGTGAATCCGGTCTGCCACCTCGGACATGCCGACGCTGTTTCGCGCGGAGGTCAGCCATGCCGCGGGGGTGGAGGCGTGCTCCAGGTGGAATCGGTGCTGCCGCCTCCATCCGGCGAGCAGGCCGGGACCCAGGACGTGGTGGTCCACGCCCTCTCCGTCGACGACGACTTGGACATCCACAGGGGCGGGGACCGTGCGATCCAGGAGGGCAAGGAACGCGCGCAAGGAAGCCCTCCCATCGATGCCTCCGGGAGCGGCAGTGTCCGCCCCGACGGAGCCACGGCAATACTCGGCTGCTGCGAGCACGGTGGGCAGAACGGCCCTGGACACCTGGGTGAGAGGGTCGGCAGGGCGCCGCAGCGCCAGCACCCGCAGGGCAGGACCGAAGTGAACGCCGACCAGCTCACGGGCCTGCGTCTCGAAGGCGGGCGACGTCGGCCACCAGCTGCGCCAGATCCGGCTCACCGTTGTCTGGCTCAGCCCCGTCCGTGATGCCACCGACCGGGTCGACCAGGACCCACGCCCCGCCGGGGGCCGCTCCAGCAGCGTGCGAAGGATCTCATCGGCTGCTGCGTCCGGAACCTCTTTGGGTCTCCCCGAGCGGGGCTGGTCGCGCAGCCCGTCCAAACCGTCCCTCAGAAATCTGGACCGCCATGTGGCGACCATGTCTCTGGAGACACCGAGTTCCGAGGCAACGCCGGTGCTGGTGGCTACGCACTCACAGGCCAGCACGATGCGCGCCCGCAGAGCAAGTGCCTGGGTGGCGCTCCGGCTACTGGTCCAGCGCCGGAGAGTGTTCCGCTCGGCATCGGTGAGCGTCAGGACAGTACGTGCACGGCCGACCATGCGCAGATCGTATGCAGACTTACGACTCGGCAGAAGGCCGATGCGCTGATGAACTCTCTGTCTCGGTCAACCATCCAGCGGCTCACCTACGGCAGGGAAACCAAAAACGACACCGACGCACCGTCCGTCAGGCGACAAGCACAGCGGTCCCCGCCTGCGCGAGAGCCGCGCCTAGTTTGGCATCGGCAGCCCGGTCGGTGATGAGGGCGTCTAAGCTTGACTCTGTCGGGGATCTTGGAGTTGCCGAGGTCAGCTGCCCAGGGTTCGCCAGGACTTCAGCCGGGGTATCTCGCGCTGGTCGAGGTAGTTCTGAAAGGCAGTCGGTCGGCGGGGCGTGGGTGTTTCCTCGGGCGGTGCCAGTCCGCTGAGGCGCTCGATGTTGATGGCGATGGCCGTCAGGACGTGCTGGATGTGGGCCTTTCCCTGTCCTCGGTAGCGGCAGCGCCGCATGCCGTGCCCGTGGGCGAACTCGTTGACCGTGCCCTCCACTCCGGAGCGGACCGCATAGCGGGCCTTCCACTCGGGCGTCTGCTGCTCGGCGCGGACACGAAGTTGCAGGTCGCGGAGTTCTCGTGGAGGAAAGGCCACGGTGCGGGTGCTTTCGCGGGAGGTGGTGCACTGAGTGCGAGCCGGGCAGGGCTGGCACTGGCTTTTGGTGAACCTGGCCACGATCAGCGGGGCCGCGGTGGGTGAGGAGGTCGGGTAGGGGCCGTGCCAGCCCTGGCTGACCTGGCCCTGGGGGCAGGTGACCTGCTGATGGTCGTAGTCGATGTGGAAGTCGTCCCGGGCGAAGCCTTCGTTCCGGCGGTGTTGGCGTGTGGGGTTGCTCCGGAGTGGCCCGGTGACGGTGACCCGGTGTTCACGGGCGGCTTGTTCCAGGTGGGGCAGGGAGGTGTAGCCGGCGTCGACCAGGTGCTCGGCGGGCAGCAGTCCGCGGCGTGACAGGAGGGTGTGGATGCCGGGGAGGACCTGGCTGTCGTGGGTGGTGGCCGCGGTGGTGGCCACGTCCGTGATCACGTTGGGGCCGTCGGGAGCACAGGTCTCGGTCAGATGAGCGGCGAACCCCTTCCAGCTGATGATGTGTCCGTGCCGTGCATAGCGGGCCGAGGTGTCGTAGGGAGAGATGATCGCCCGGGACGAGGGCGGCAGTCCGGGCCCGCCTTCCGTCTCGGCGGTGCGCCAGCGCAGGTGTCCTGCGGCGTCACGGTGGTAGTTCTGCACCATGATCTGGCGTAGGGCCTGGATACGAGGGCCGGACGTGCGGTCTGCTCCGTGCTGGTAGAGGTGTCGGCGTACAAGTGAACGTGGTCGGGTGGCCCCGGGCATCTCAGCCCGGGGCTCCCACAGATCCGTACGTGACAGTCTCCCGTCATACGGCTCCTGTCGCTCTGGTCACTTGACGGCCGGTTTCACCCAGATCCAGTGTGCGAAGTAACGGGGGCTCCGGGCGGCGGCCTGCGCCATCGCCTGGCGGGCCTTTCGCAAGGTCCCCGATCTCCGGTACTTCTTCATGATCCACCGCAACAGATAGGTGTTGATGCGGTCGAGTACGGGCGTCAGCTCGGTATGGAAGAAGGCCCCGTAGTAAGCCATCCATCCCCGCACGATCGGGTTGACCATTCGTGCGAGGTCCGCCTCCGTGCTGTTCACACGCCGATGCAGTCGCCAGGACCGTACCGTCGCGCTCATCTTCTTCAGGGCGTCCCTGCTGACCGCAGGAAGGAAGGCCGTGAACACCACGCCATCCCTCCTCTGAGCCGACCTCGGCCGGAAGGTGTACCCCAGGAACGTGAACGACACCTGCTCGAACGAGCCGTGCCGGTTGCTGTCCTTGCAGTACACAATCTTCGTCTTGTCCGGGTGCAGCTCCAGCCCGACCTCGGCCATCCGTCCGTGCAGTGCGGCCAGGACCCTGCGGGCCTGGGACTCGGAGGTGCAGTGCACCACCGCGTCGTCCGCGTAGCGTTCGAAGGCGACCCCGGGATACTCCCGGGCCAGCCAGGTATCGAACGCGTAGTGCATGAACAGGTTGGCCAGGACGGGTGAGACCGATGATCCCTGTGGGGTTCCCCGGTCTCTGGCCAGCAAGGTCCCGTCGGGCAGCTGCAGTTCGGCGGCCAGCCACCGCTTCACATACAGCACCACCCAACGAGCATCGGTGTGCACTTCGACGGCCTTGATCACGAGGTCCCACCGCACGCTGTCGAAGAACTTCCGGATGTCGAGATCGATCACCCAGTCGTACTTCCAGGAGCGTCTGCGGCAGGTTCCGACCGCGTCCAGGGCCGAACGGTTCGGGCGGTAGCCGTAGGAGTCGGAGTGGAACACGGGTTCCACCCGCTCCCCCAGATGCGCGGCCACCACCGTCTGTGCGATCCGATCAGCGACAGTGGGCACCCCGAGCACACGCGTACCAGCGGCACCGTGCGACTTGGGGATTTCCACCGCCATCACCGGCGGCGGGAAGTAGGTGCCCGAGGACATCCGGTTCCAGATCTTGTACAGGTTGCCCCGCAGATCCTTCTCGAACTCCTCGATGGACACCCCGTCCACCCCCGGTGCTCCCTGATTGCCCTTCACCTTGATCCAGGCGTCCCACACCTCCGACTTGGAGATGTCGAACGGCTTGCCAGATGCTTTCAGCTGGTCCATCAGGCTCCTCCCAGAGCTCTGGTTGACGAGACGAAACAGCCACGAGCGACCCGGCCCCTTCGCTCCACCCCCGTTACAGGGGCTTCAGCACTACTACGAGCCGGTCCGCCGGCGCACTCGGCCCGGTACTCGAAGTCCCTACGGGGAACTCCCGACTCGGGCACTCCCGGTTGACCGCGCTGCTGCACACGGTCATGCCGAACGCGCCTTCCCACGTTCCGTACGAGATCGGCAGACAGGTCTCACGTCACCTCTACGCCGGACGCCGCCCGGCCAGTCGACGGGCTCCCGCCGGGCTTATCCCGGGATCAAGAGCTTCATCCCGGTTCTGACGTCATCTGACTATTTTCGACGCCTCATCAGTGATCGTCTTCCCTGTCCCCACCTGACGCCATCGCGGGCGCCTTTTCCCCCATCGCTCACCACGACGGTCTTCAGCCAACGCAGCATGAGGGCGGTTTGGAGCCTCCCCCCGCAGGGCGGCTCCGAAGGGCCAGACCTTCATCTCCCGTACAGCACCACGAGATTGGTGCACTTCATCACCTACATGTCGTTCACCCTTCTCGTGTTCGTGGGCACACGCCCTGGCAAGATTTTCGTGAGGGTCTGTCAAACGAACGGTGTAACCAGGGTGGTTGGGTTACTGACGGGCCGCTGAGAGGCGGCCGTCGAAGGTGATGTCGAAAGCGTTCAGTGCGGTCTTCCAGCGGCTGGTCCAGCGGGCCTGTCCCTTGCCGGTGGGGTCGAGCGACATGATCGCCATGTAGACGCACTTCAACGCGGCCTGCTCGTTCGGGAAGTGCCCGCGGGCCTTGACCGCCCGGCGGATCCGCGCGTTCACCGACTCGATCGCATTCGTGGTGCAGACGATGCGGCGGATCTCGGTGTCGAACCGGAGGAACGGAGTGAACTCCTCCCAGGCGTTCTCCCACAGCTTCACGATCGCCGGATACTTGCCGCCCCAGGCGTCGGCGAACTCGGCAAACCGTTCCAGGGCGGCTTCCTCGGTCGGCGCAGTGTAGACCGGCTTGAGCACTTTGGTCATCTTGTCCCAGTCCTGGCGGGCGGCATAGCGGAAGGAGTTCCGCAACAGGTGCACCACGCAGGTCTGCACGATCGTCTTCGGCCAGACCGTCTCGACCGCGTCGGGCAGGCCCTTCAAGCCGTCGCAGACGAGCATGAGGACGTCGTTCACGCCGCGGTTTTTGATCTCGGTGAGGATGTGCAGCCAGTGCTTGGCGCCCTCGCCGCCGTCGCCGGCCCACAGGCCGAGGATCTCCCGCCGACCCTCAGCGGTGACCGCCAGGGCGACATAGATGGGCCGGTTGGCCACGGCTCCATCGCGGATCTTCACGTGGATGGCGTCGATGAAGATGACCGGGTAGACGGCGTCCAACGGCCGGTTTTGCCATTCGGCCATCCCCTCAAGGACCTTGTCGGTGATGGTGGAGACGGTCTGACGGGACACCTCGGCGCCATAGACCTCGGCAAGGTGGGCCTGGACCTCGCCGGTCGTCAGGCCCTTCGCGGCTAGGGAGATGACCATCTCGTCGACCCCGGACAGCCGCTTCTGCCGCTTCTTGACGATCCTGGGTTCGAAGGTGCCCTCGCGGTCGCGGGGCACGGCTATCTCCACCGGTCCGACGTCGGTGAGCACGGTCTTTCCGCGAGTGCCGTTGCGGGAGTTGCCGCCGTTCTTGCCCGCCGGATCGTGCTTGTCATAGCCGAGATGGTCGGTGATCTCGCCTTCCAGAGCGGACTCCAGCAGCCGCTTGGTCAACTGCTGCAACAGCCCGCCCTCGCCCGTCAGTTGCAGGCCCTCGGACTGAGCCCGGCCCACCAGCTCGTCGATCAGCTGATCGTCCACAGACTTGGCCGACCGCGGCTCATTCGGCTCGACACTTCCGGGCTCGGTCACGTTCTCACTGGTCATCGATGCATCTTCCATGATCGGGAGTTACACCGAACGTTTTACAGTCCCCCACGTTCACTTGTACGCCGACAGGAGTATCCCTCTCGGAGCAGGCGGTGGATGTCGGAGTATCGGTCGACGGTGCGGGCGGCCATCTTCGTGGGCGGCAGGGTCGGCGGCGGCAGAGGATTAATGATCCGTCGGGGCGCGGACTGCCGCTCGGCGTCGGCTTGTTTACGCAGGCAGACGCGGTGTTGATGGCAGGTCTTCTCGACCGCGGGGGAAAGGTTGTGCAACAGGTGCCACCGGTCGGCGACCTCCTGGGCGTCGGGGGCCGCAGTGCGGATGGCGGTGGAGTATGCGGTGGCCCGGTCCCTGCAGATGATCTCGGCGCCGGGGTGTTCCTGCAGCCAGGCGGCGAAGGTCGCCGCGTCCCGATCCGGGAGGACGTCGACTACTCGGGCCGCCTCCACGTCGACCAGGACCGTGCCGTAGCGCCACCTCTTACGGAAGGCGAACTCGTCGACGCCGAGCACCCGAGGTGCCCGCGCAGGCACCGGCGGGGCAGTGAGCAGGCCCAAGAGGTGGGTGCGGCCTGTGGGGAACTGCAGGGTCTGGCAGAGTCGTTGGCCGGGGCGCCCGCCGAGGAACGTCGCGATGGACCGCATCCATTGCCGCAGGCCAACGCTGTGGCGACGGTGGCGTTCACTGAGGTCAGGGACCTGCTCGACGAACGTCCGCCGGCGGCACTCAGCCCGCTCGCAGAAGAACCGCCGCACCAACAGCGAGATCACCAACGGCCGTCCCGCCACCGGGCGTTCGGCCAGGCGACGCCGATAGCGGGAGTGCACCCGGCGTCCCGGACAGCCACAGCTCGGGCAATCCGGTGGCCGGCCGCAGGCCGTCGCCTCGACCGCGACCCCGTCCGCGGCGGCGTGCACCGCCGCGACCTGCACATCAATCCCGGGAAACAGCACATCCTCGATCGCCACGCCCCCCCATAGCGGGGCCATCCCCCAGAGAAACGTTCCCGCACTCGCGCGTTCACCTGGGGATTCACGGAATCACGGCCTGAACCAAAATCGCCGTCGTTCACACCTGGTCCGCGACTTTGAACGCTCCACCACCAGCGGCGAGGCGGTGATCTACTGGTCGATGACGATGCTCATGATCCGCCGTCTGGCCCGGTAACCCCAGCGGCGAGGGTGAACCGGCCCGGCTGACGCTCGGCCAGCCGCCCCGTGCCACCAGACGCTTCGCCTTCGACCGCAGTGCCTCCACCTTCGCCGGCACCGCATCCAGGCCGAACAAGGCGGCCATCTCCTGGCAGGTCAAGGGCCCTTGATGGAGGCGGCGCCGGTCCGCGAGCACATGCAGGATGCGTTGGTAATCCACCGAAAGCACCGACCAGCCCAGACCTTCGCGCCAGACCGGCACCTGCGACTTCGGCTTCGCGGCCGCCGCCACCGACGGAGCTGCCTCTGCCTGCTCGGGATCTTCGAGCTCTTCGGGCGGGTCCAGTACCTCGCCCACCCGTGACCGGGCGATGGCCCACTCCTTCCAATCCCGCTCGGCCACGGCCAACTCGGCCTGCACGCGGTCGACTTCTTCCCGCAGCTCGTCCACCCGACGACGGGCAGCAAGCTCACGCTGTTCCAGCAACCCCACGACCGACGGCATCCGCGACCTCCCCGGGATCGATGACACGACAGGCCACCAGTCCCACAACGCGGCCGCCCCTATGCCTGACCAGCTAAAACACCGCCCTCAGGTTCGGAACGACAACAGCCACTAAGCCATCGAGCCCGCAGACTCGATGGGCAGCTGCGCGTCCGAACTTGCCGGAGTCGCCCAACACGTGACTGGTGGTGGTGTTGGGCGAGGATGGCCCGCTTGGTTGCGACTTCCTCGAGGTGGTAGTCGGCCAGCCCGAAGGCCGAGATTCCACCCGAGCCAATGAAGGCCACGTCCAGCCCGAAGTCAGCGAATAATTCGGGTGGCAAGGTGCCGGTGAAGTCGGCCGGCAGGGCGGTAGTACCCACGTCCACGATGACGGTCTGGTGCAGTCTGATCAGCGCGGTGCCGGAACGATCACATCCTTCTGTGCAGCCTGGGCGCCGCTGTGTTGGCCCCGCCACGCATCGGCGTACGCCCGCATGGCTGAGACCGAACGCGCCCGACGCCGTCTGCAGAGTGCCGCCGAACACCTCGTCCACACCGTCCACGACACATCCTTCCCTCACCATGTCCAGACGGTGCTCACAGAAGCCGATGCCCTCGCCTCGGTGGTGAACGACATCGCAAGCCGCTTCCCCTCGCAAGCCGTGGTGCCGCCCCGCACTCCGGCACCGCCGCCAGCCACCGCGCCCATGTACGCCGAGGCCGTCGAGGAGGAGCAACTCCTGCTCGCGACTGCCACCGCCCACCCCGCCGATATCGAGTCCGTCCGGTGGCTGCCAGCTATTCATTCAAAATCGGTGGTTGTGCGCGGACGGCCTGACCGCTGCACTCAAGCACGCGGATACTTCGACAAATCGGCTCCTAGATGGCCTAATCGCGTTCAACCACCGTGAACCGTCGCAGGTTGAGAGCCGGGTTGACGGTACGCACTTCCGAGATCCGGTCAGCTGAGATGTCGGCGATGGCTACGCCTTCCGCCTCTGCGAGGGAGGCGAGCTGCACGCCCATCGGGTCGACGATCATGCTGCGCCCGATTCCTCCCGGAGCAGTCTGGCCGCAAGCGGCCACGTACATCGTGTTCTCCACTGCCCGCGCGCGGACCAGAGTGGCCCAGTGATCCTCCTTCAACGGGCCGGGGACCCAGGCGGCCGGAAGCACCAAGACATCAGCACCCGCGTCGACGATCCGCCGTGTGACCTCAGGGAAGCGCACGTCGTAGCAGGTCTGCATGCCGAACCGGATGCCTCCGACCTCGAACAGATCAGGCACTTCGATAGCCCCTGGACGCACCTTTGAGGACTCGGTGTATCCGAACGCATCGTAGAGGTGGACCTTGCGGTAGATCGCTGCGATCTGACCGTCCTCGTTCACTGCGACGAGGGTGTTGTGGATGCGGTCGGGATCTTCAGTCGGCTCGTTCATGCCGCAGATGACGGAGAGCCCGGACTCCTTTGCTATGACACCGAGTTCGCGAACGAAGTCCCCGTTGAGGGGTTCGGCGGACTGAATGAACCGCTCGTCCATCGCTGGGGCGGAGTACATCGAGAACTCGGGGAAGACGACCACACGTGCACCGCGCGTCGCAGCGGACTTCACATGGGTACGGATGGTCTCGGTGTTGCGCTTCTTGTCTGTGGTCGGGGTGAACTGAGCAACAGCGATCGGGAGCATGAATCGAACCTGCCTTGTGGGTCTGTTCAGGGGTGGGTGAGCGTCGCCGGAGCCGGCGGTGCGTCGATGCGGTCGATTCGACCAAGGAGGAGGGTGTAGCTGCCGATTCCGGCCAGGATCACGATGCCGGTGGCGATGAACGCCCACGCGAAGGATCCCGTCGTGTCCACCACGATGCCCGTGACGATGGGGGCTGCGATTCCGATGGTGTTGGCAACGAAATTGACGATGCCTCCCATGGTCCCGGTGTAGCCGTGCGGAGCGATCAGGGACACGATGCTCGACCCCGCCGGAACCGACACGGCCAGTCCTGCCGCTCCGATCGACAGGAAGGTGATCGCGACCACGATCGAGTCGGCGTATGCGGCGCCGACCACGGCGAGTGAGGCAAGCATGCTGCTGATAAGGACGATGCGGCGCACGCGGGTGGCCTGTCCGGTGCGGGCGATCCAGCGGTCCATGAGGACGCCTGCGATGAGGAACTGTGCGATGACCGCGACCAACCACGGAATCATCGTGTAGAGGCCGCCCTTGAGAAGGTTTACGTCGAACTGTCTTTCCAGGTAGGCGGGAAGCCACGTCAGCAGGACGTAGTAGGCGTAGGTGTACGAGGAGAATCCCAGGGCCAGACCCCAGGTCTTCCTGCGTCGAAGGAGGTACCCGAGGCCGGCGAGCGACCCGCTCGTGCGAGCGCCTTGATCTTCGGCGCCGCCGTCCTTCAGGAGGGCGTACTCCTGCGTGGTGAGGTGCCCATTCGCACGTGCCTGTTCGGGGGACTCGTAAAGCCGCCACCAAATCACCAGGAACAGCACGCTCAGCACTCCGGTGAAGATGAATGCCGCATGCCAGCTGAACGCCGTCACCAGGAACGCCATGAGCGGGATGCCGAGTACGTTCGAGAGTTTCGAGGCGCCGTCGAAGATGGCTGTGGCCGTACCCCGTTCCTGCTTGGGGAACCACTGCCCGATCGCCTTCCATGCCGCGGGTACGGAGGGTGCCTCGCCGATCCCAAGGATCAGTCGGGCGATGATCACCAGGCCGAGCCCGGATGCCGCCGCCGCGAGGAATGAGGCGAGCGCCCAGAGAGTGACGCCGAGGCGGTTGACCCAGCGGACGCCGATCTTGTCGATCACGGCTCCGATGGGCATCTGGAGAAGGGCGTACGTCCACAGGAACGCGGAGGAGAGGATGCCCATCTGCGCGGCTGAGATGTCGAAGTCGCGCATGATGTCGGGGGCAGCGACGGACAGGTTGACCCGGTCGATGTAGTTGACGAACGAGCCGATGCCCAGCACACCTGCGATCTTCCACCGCATACGACCGACACGGCTCGGTGCCGCCGTGGATACGTCCATCTTGGAGGTGCTCACGCCTGCCCCTTCGTCGACAGCGCTGTTGCCTCGTCGAATGCTCTGCTGAGTCCCGCACGCAGAGCGTCATGCTGCATGATCAGGGCCAGTTGGTGAGCCCCGTTGTCCAGGGCGAAGCGCTTCTCGTCCTCGCTCCAGGCCGGCATGATCCAGTGCTTTCCCGCACCCCTCGCCGCATGAGCGATCTTGCGCTGATCCGCGAAGTCATCGGCCTGTCGGGCGTAGGCACCGCGGCCGCGCCGAACTGAGAGGTCTCCGGGCCCGACGAACACGCCGTCCACGGTGGGAAGTTCGAGGATCGCGTCGACTTCGGCCAGGGCCCCCGCGTGTTCGATCATCGGGTAGCAGCGAATCCGGGCATCTTCGGCGGCAAGCCACTCATCGCTGTAGGGCCCATAACCGATGGTGCGCCCGCCCGCGAGACTCCGGTCTCCCAGCGACGGGAACTTGGCGAAAGCGCAGACGGCGCTCGCGTGAGCCGCTCCGTCTATGTGGGGGATCACGACCGCATCGGCCCCGAAGTCCAAGGCCTGCTGGATCGGTGCCCGCTCAGGGGCCAGGACCTTGGCGAGAACGTCGAAGCCGAGCGCCTTCAGGAACGGTATGAACCGCTCCAGGTCGGCCAGACCGAATGCGCCGTGCTCGATGTCGAGCACGGCCGCACCGTAACCGATGAGTTGAGCAATCTCGGCGGCAGCGAAGTTGGGATCGGAGAGCCAAACGGCGAAGTCAGAGTTGAGAGTGCGCTTGTTCACGGGATCGGACTCCTCGGCATGTCGAGTGCTTTGTCGCCCGCCCCACGACCTTGAAGACGGCCGGGCTTGCTGAGCGGCGGGCCCCGTACGCTGACTGCGTATGCGCCGTGTATACACGAGGTCGACAATAAGTGTCCAGTATCTTGAGGGCGACGGACGGCCTAGCTACAAGGGGGATCCACGGTGACTGCCGATGTTTCAGGCGAGGTCGAGGCGCCTCGCCGGAGGTCCGCTTCCGACCGGGCATACGACTGGTTGCGCGAGGGGATCATCACCGGCAAGTTGGCTGAAGGCACCTTCCTCGACGAGGTGAAGGTCGCCGAATCCGTGGGGACCTCACGTACTCCCGTGCGCGAAGCCTTCCACCGGCTCAGCGCGGAGCGGTTCATCGACCTGATGCCACGCAAGGGCGCCCAGGTACATGTGGTGACGGTTCGAGAACTCGAAGAGGTGAACGCGTCCCGGCTCGTGATCGAAGGGCACGCAGGCCGTGCGCTGTGCGCAGCCGAGGCGGGCGCCCCACCCGAGATGCGAGACCTTGTGGCCCTCATGGAGGAGGCGGAGCGCGCGTTGGACTGGGTGCGTGCCGTCCAACTGAACTGGCGGTTCCATCGCGCCATTGTGAGCGCGCATGGCAACGCGGTGCTCACCGAGATGTACGACACGTTGCAGGCCCGTCAACAGCGCGTCGGTCTTCGAGCACTCGAGTCCAGCTCGGCTCGCGTGCCGATCATCGATGAGCAGCACCGGGCCATCGTGGATGCGCTCGATAGCCATGACAGCGCGAGGCTGCAGGATTTGCTCTCCCAACACTTGGCCTCCGCCCCCGAGGTAAGGGAAGCCCTCAGGCCCAGCGTCAACCGACGTTGAGCATCCTGGCTGAGGGGCGAGTTGGGCGCCACCGACGCGAAGGCTCAAGCAGGCGGTTAGCGAATTCGCTGCTTCAACCCGAGCAACAGCGTTCTCTTGCTTCTCGACCATCGGGAGGCGTAATACAGGGGCTGGGAGAATGGGGCATCCGAGACACCAAACCCTGCCCCGACCTGATCGAACGTCTCGTTCTTCCGCAGATGAGCCAGCACCGCTGCGCCGTTCCATTGGTACCTGAGGTGGTTCGTTGTGCTGTTCGTATCCGTCTCCGCTGCGGTCGGCACAAGGCTGGCATCCTGGCCGAACACGCTGCGGAACCGAAACAGTAGGTAGGACCAGCCCGTCAGCCCGCGAGACTCAGCGAGAGCTACGGCGTGTTCTACGGACGCCTTGACGCGCCACCGATGTGGCGGCGAGTGACGACCAACAACAGGTCGAAGCCAACGCTCCTATCAAGCCCGGGCGGCGGTCACCGCATATAACGGCCTCCGTCCTGTCATCGAAGAAGGCACGACGGAAGGGCCCAACAGCGCATGCCATCCCTGGCATCGACATGTTCCGCACGGGATGTACAACTGTGGGCCGTCACGGAACGACGGCCCCGGCCTCGTCCCGAAAGGACCTCAGAGATGCCCCGCCTCACCGAGTCAGCTCGCAAGCTGGCCACCGACCGCTCTCAGGTCCAGCGCTCGTGGGTGATCTCGTTGGCCACGGCAGCGAGTCTCGAGCTCGAGCGGCGGGCGGCGTTGACGGTGACGGTCCGGCGTGCGACGCGGGCGAGCGGAATGTCGCTGGCCGAGTCGGTATAGAGGACGGCTTGCTCCGGAACGAATCCCATCGCCCGAACCGCGGCGACCTTGGCTTGGCCGACGTTGTGGGCACTCAGCCTGGGCCCCCGTCGGGTGAAGTCGAGTCGGGAGGCGGCCAGCGGGATGCCCCGCAGCCCGAGGCCGTCCAGAAAGGCCCGCGCGAGGGTTTCCTCCGAAGCCGTCGCCACGACCGTCGGGCCATGGAGGCCGGCCGACCGACAACGGGCGACGGCCTGTTCCACCACCGTCGTTCGCCTGGCCATCGCGTGCCCTGTGGCGACGGCGAGCGACTCGTACGTGCGACGGGTCATTCCGCGCAGAGCGAGCGACACGATCGCGCGGTTCATAGCTGGCCTCAACGCACCGTCGGGAGGTGCGGCCTGAGCGAGCAGGAACGGCGCGCTCGCGGCGACAAGACGGCCAGGGCAGGCTGCGAGAGAGCTGCTGACCAGGGAAGCCATGGTGTCTTCCCTGGTCAGCACGCCGTCAAGGTCAAAGATCGAGGTGACGGTCTCGGCTGAGCTCATTGCAGGACGGCGTCGGCTTCCACCTCGACGAGGAGGTCCTTGGCAGCGAGGGCGCCGACCTCTACGACCGCGGTGACGGGGCGGATGTCACCGAAGATCTCGCCGTGGACGGCACCCACGGCGTCGAAATCGGCGATGTCCGTCAGGTAAATGCGCGTGCGGACGACGTCGGTGAAACCGGCTCCCGCCTGAGTGAGAGCCGCTTCGATACGGGAGAAAATCTCACGCGCCTGAGCAGCTGCGTCGGTTCCGCCGACTGCACCGTCGGCGGAACCGGCCGTGGTACCAGCGACGAAGACCTGGTTGCCGACGCGGACAGCTCGGGAGTAACCGAGCACGGGCTCACGCGAGGAGCCGGACGATATGTTCTGGCGCTGGGCCATGGTTCTCCTTGGTTCGGTGGTACGGCGGCGCCAGAGACGAGCTCGACCTCGCGCGGCAGAGCCTTGCGTGTTTCCGCGGCGAGGCGGCTCGTAGGCGAAGCAGCTGACCTGGTCTCGCCTTGCGGGGGCGCCGACTGAGCAGTGACTGATCCCATGCGGGAAGATGCCCACTGGTGGCCGAAATTGTGGATCCATGACCGCGCGGTGTCAACCATGACGATGCCCACTGCCCCGGCACACAGCGGCGTCCTCAGGCGACGACGACCCTGCCACCCGCCTTGACGAGAGCGACCTGAAGGCCCTCCGGGCACGGCTGGTCCGTGATGAGGGTGTCGAAGCCGTCCAGCTCGCAGACGCGATGCGAGGCCGTACGACCGAACTTGCTGGAGTCGGCGAGCACGTATCGATGCGAGGCGTTGGCAAGCATGACGCGCTTCGTTGCGACCTCGTCGAGATGGAAGTCGGTCAGGCCGTAGGGAGCGACTCCTCCGGAGCCCAGGAAGACCGCGTCCGCACGCAGGTCGTTGAAGAAGCCCACCGCCTGGGCGTTGGAGCAAGCCAGGTCACCCCCACGCAGCCGGCCGCCACTGACGAGCACCTCGACCCGCGGGCGCGAACTCACCTCGGTGGCCACCAGCAGAGAGGGTGTGGCGATCACGCCGACATGGTCGGCCGGCAGGGCGCGGGCCACCTCCAGCGCCGTGGTGCCGACATCGATGACGACGGTCTGATGGGGCTCGATCAGAGCTGCAGCAGCTTGCCCGATCACCTTCTTCTCCTCGAGGAACGCATCCCGCCGCTCGCTGAAGGACGCCTCCTCCCCTACCGACGCCTGGGCGGTGGTGGCACCACCGTGGACACGGGCCAGTTCACCCCGCCGTTCAAGGAGGGCGAGATCCCTGCGGACCGTCTCCTGCGACACACCCAGCAGGCTGGTGAGGTCGTCCGTAGTGACGAACTTCAGGCGGTCAATCTCGGCGACGATCCTGCGGTGACGCTCGGCTGGCAGCACGCCCAACCCCCTGAGTGACTGTTTCTGTGGATCTTTGACTGCATTCTAGGCCTCAGTGGCGCCCCTCCGTGCGGTGGTATCGAACAGTCGAGCGCATGAGGCATCGCCAGATGAACTCTTGACGGCAAACGGGCAATGGACCACACTTTCAGGAATCGGCAGTCAGTAATCCACAGAGCAAGTCACCAGCAGTGCTACTGACCGTCACAGGCGACGGGGTCACCGATCACGCAGACCTCACAGCCCCCCTCCACACAGACAGGCCCAGCGCATCCCGGCGGGGCGTGCCTCGGTGCCGAACACCTTCGGTTCACCCAACACCCATTGGCTTCCGCAGCAACGGCGGGGCACTCTGAGACAGGGACGACTCATGACGCAATCAGGAACAGATTCCCAAGCGCCAAGATCAGCCGATGGACACGAGGCCGAGACCGGACAGGTGATGGCGCGGGAACTCGGCTGGTACGCCTCGTTCTCCGTGGCGTTCGGGTTCGTGTCAATCGCGACGGGCATCTTCACCACCTACGGCGCGGTACTCGCCACATCCGGGCCACGCGGCATCTGGGCCTGGCCGATATCGGTCATCGGCCAGCTCTCCATCGCGCTCGTCTTCGGCGCACTGGCCGCGCGTATCCCGATCAGCGGCTACTCCTACCAGTGGGTGTCCCGTCTCGTCGGCCCCATCTGGGGCTGGATCATGGGCTGGATCTCCTTCGCCTTCCTCGGGGTCGTCGTGGTCGCCGTGGACTATACGATCGCCTCCACGATCCTTCCCGAGCTGTTCCAGTACGTCGGCACGACGCAGAATGCCTGGGTGATCACCGCTGGGGTGATGCTCTTGCAGTCACTGCTGGTTGCCGCCTCCACGCGCAGCACGCATCGAGTCAACAACGCGGCGGTGACGGCGCAGCTCATCGGCATGATCACCTTGACAGTGCTGCTGCTCGCGGTGGGCTTCTTCACCGGCAAACTCGATTTCGCCCACCTCTTCGAGACCGGGACCGTGCCGGAGAGCGGCTACTACGGTCTGGGCGGCGGAACGCAGGCCGGCCCCTTCGCCCTTGCTTTCCTGCTGGGCGCGTTCACGATCGTCGGCTTCGAGTCCGCTGCGAACCTGGCCGAGGAGACCAAGGATCCCGCCCGTGTCATCCCCAAGGCGATGGTCCAGGCCGTGATCTCCCTGGGCGTCCTCGGTCTCCTCTTCCTGGTCGCCATCACCGCCGCAGCCGGCCGGATCGACGGGGTCGCCGAGTCGGCCACCCCGGTGGCCACTGTGATCACCGCCGTGCTTGGCTCGGTCGTCGGAAAGATCCTTCTGGTCCTGGTGGTCGTCTCGATCTTCTCGTGCGGACTCGTGATCACCCTCAGTGGCACCCGCCTGGTATACGCGATGTCGAGGGACGAGCGGTTCCCCGGCTGGCGCCTGCTCAAGCGGATCCACCCGCGCACCGCGACACCGCTGAACGCCACCCTCTTCATGATGGTCATCGCACAGATCATCCTCGCCGTCTTCTCCCGATCCACCGACGCTCTGTTCCAGCTGTTCTCGGCCGCCACCCTTCTTCCCGCCGTCATCTACGCCGGCACGGTGGCGATGTATGCGGTCAAGCGCCACTCGCTGCCGCCGTCCCGCGGCTTCTCCCTCGGCCGGTGGGAGGTCCCGGTCCTCGTGCTCGCCGCCATCTGGCTGGTGTACGAGCTGCTCATCTTCCGGGACGCCTCCTTCCAGGGCCCCTGGATCTACGTACTGGTGCTGTGCGGGATCGGCGGTCTCTACCTGGCCGTCCTCATCGCCCGGCGAGGCCGTGCCGCGCTGACCATGCCGGACATGGCCGATGTCGACCGTGCCCTCGACAGCGCCACCACCGCTCCCTCCGGGACCGAAGCAGAAGGGACCGTGCGATGACCACGATCCTCGCCATCGATCAGGGAACCTCGGGCACCAAGGCGATCGTCGTCGATGCCGAGGACGGCACAGTCGCCATCGCCGAAGAGACCGTCCGCCCCACGTACCTGTCGGGCGGAGGTGTCGAACAGAATCCTCACGAGCTGCTCGACTCCGTCCTCACCGCAGGCCGCCGGGCCGTCAGCACGGCCGGCCGCCCGATCGACGCCGTGGCCCTGGCCAACCAGGGAGAGACCGTCCTGGCCTGGGATTCGGCCACCGGGACGCCCCTGTCGCAGGCCATCGTCTGGCAGGACCGCCGCGCGGAGAGCGTCTGCGCCGATCTGACCGAACACGGCGAGGCCATCGCCCATCGCACCGGGCTTGTCCTCGACCCCTACTTCTCCGCACCCAAGATGGCGTGGGTACGCCGCAATCTCACCCGTGAAGGCGTCGTCACCACCACCGACACCTGGCTCGTCCACCATCTGACGGGCGAATTCGTCACTGACGCGTCGACCGCCAGCCGCTCCCTGATCCTCGATCTGGACAGCGCCTCCTGGGACGGAGAGCTCGCGGACTGGTTCCAGCTCGGCGAGGAGCGGTTGCCCCGCATCGTCGCCAGCGACGACGTGGTCGGCACCACGCGCGCGTTCGGTCAGGAGATCCCGGTGGCCGGGCTGATCGTCGACCAGCAGGCCGCCCTGGTCGCCGAGGCGTGTCTGGACCAGGGCACCGCCAAATGCACGTACGGCACAGGTGCGTTCCTGCTGGCGAACACCGGCCTCAATCCGGTGCGCTCCAGCGCGGGGCTGACGACCTCGGTGGCCTGGCAGGCCGCCGGACAGAGCCTGTACTGCGTGGACGGCCAGGTGTACACCGTGGCCTCGGCGGTGCGCTGGCTGCAGGACCTGGGGCTCCTGCAGTCCGCCACGGACCTCGACGCACTCGTCGCGGAGGACAGCCAGGGTGTCCTGTGTGTACCGGCCTTCGCAGGCCTGGCCGCCCCCTGGTGGGCGCCCGAAGCAACCGCGTCCCTGACCGGTATGACGCTGGCAACCCGGCGCGAGCATCTGATCCTGGCCGTGCTCCAGGGCATCGCGGCGCAGGTGACGGAGCTGGCCTCTCTGGTCGGCCGGGACCTCGGCCGTCCGCTGAGCCGACTTCGCGCCGACGGCGGCCTGACCAACTCCGCCGCCCTCATGCAGGCACAGGCCGACATCGCCCAGATTCCCGTCGACATCTATCCGTCGGCCCACGCCACCCCGCTGGGCGCAGCCGCCCTCGCTCGCTGCGCCCTCGACCCCTCGCTGAGTCTCAAGGAAGCCGTCGGCGACTGGCAGCCGACCGCCGTTTATGAACCTCGATGGTCCGCCGACCGGGCCGAAGAATTCCGCACCACATGGGCGCAGGCCGCACAGGCCAGCGCCGCCAAGGGAGAGCACCCATGACCCCCAAACCCTCCAGCCCGCACAGCGAGGTCTTCGACATCGCTGTGATCGGCGGTGGCATTGTCGGCGCCGCCATCGCCCGCGAGTTGTCGGGCCACAAAGTGTCCGTCGCACTGCTCGACGCGCGCGACGACGTCGGGGACGGCACCAGCAAGGCCAACACCGCGATCCTCCACACCGGCTTCGACGCCAAGCCGGGCACACTGGAGTCCCGTCTCGTCGCTCGCGGCTACCACCTGCTGAGCGCGTACGCGAAGGCCACCGGCATTCCCGTTGAGCCCACCGGCGCCGTACTCGTGGCCTGGAACGACGAGGAACTCGCTGCCCTGCCCGAGCTGAAGACCAAGGCTGAGGCCAACGGCTACGAGCACTCCCAGATGATCGACGCCGAAGCGGTGTACCGCCTCCTGCCCGACCTCGGCGAGGGCGTGCTGGGCGGACTGACCGTCCCGGACGAGTCCATCATCTGCACGTGGACCACCAATCTCGCCCTGGCGACCGACGCGAAGCAGCGAGGCACCACCGTTCTCCTCGATCACCGGGTCACCGGGACCGACCAGGACGGCGAGACCACCACGCTGCACACCTCGGCCGGTGACGTGCGCGCCCGATGGGTTGTCAATGCCGCGGGCCTGGGCGCCGATCACATCGACCGGCTCTTCGGACATGACCGCTTCACCGTCACCCCGCGCCGCGGCGAGCTGTTCGTCTTCGACAAGCTCACCCGCCCCATGGTGAACAAGATCGTCCTGCCTGTGCCCACCTCCCGCGGCAAGGGCGTACTCATCTCACCCACCATCTACGGCAACGTCATGCTCGGCCCGACCGCAGAGGACCTGGAAGACCGCACGAACACCGGCACGTCAGAGGACGGCTTCGACTTCCTCCTCACCAAGGGCGAGCGCCTGATGCCGCGCCTGCTCACCGAGGAAGTCACCGCCAGCTACGCCGGGTTGCGTGCTGCCATCGACCGCTCCGACTACCTCATCGAAGCCTCTCCCGAGCAGCGCTATCTGCTCGTCGGCGGCATCCGCTCCACAGGTCTGACCGCGGGCATAGCCATCGCGGAGCACTGCCGCACCGTGCTGGAGGAAGCGGGCCTCGTGCTGCACGCCCGAGCGGACCTCCCGGACCCGCCGCAGATGCCCAACATCGGCGAAGCAACGCAGCGCCCTTACCAGGATGCCGAGCTCATCGCCCGAGACCCCGCATACGGGAAGATCGTCTGCTTCTGCGAGCGCGTCACCGAAGGCGAGATCCGCGACGCCTTCCACGCCCCCCTCCCGGCCCGCAGCCTGGAAGGGCTGCGTCGCCGGACCCGCGCCATGAACGGCCGGTGCCAGGGCTTCTTCTGCGGTGCCGCAGTCCAGGCCGAGCGTGACAAGCACCAGCCCGATGGCGACACCGCCTGTTGCACCAGCCGCTACAAGGACTCCGAATGAACCAGCTCCCCCGCCCCCGTCTGATCACGCCCGACGTGCTCGTCATCGGTGGTGGACCCGCCGGTCTCACCGCCGCTGCCGAACTCAAGCGCCGCGGCGCCGGCCACGTCCTGGTCGTCGACCGCGAGGAGAACGCGGGCGGCATTCCCCGCCACAGCGACCACACCGGCTACGGCGTGCGCGACCTGCGTCGGGTGATGTCGGGTCCGGCGTACGCGCGCCATCTCGTACGGCAGGCCACGGACGCCGGCGTCGAGATCAGCACCCGCACCATGGTCACCGGGTGGGCCGACACCACCACGGTCGACGTCACCAGCCCTGATGGCCGCCACCAGATCCGCCCCCGCGCCCTTGTTCTGGCCACCGGCGCCCGGGAACGCCCCCGTACGGCTCGCCGCATCCCGGGCGACCGCCCGCACGGCGTCTACACCACAGGCCAGCTCCAGAATCTCGTCCACCTCCACCACCAGCCCGTCGGCCAACGTGCCGTCGTCGTCGGCGGTGAGCTCGTCAGCTGGTCCGCTGTCATGACGCTGCGCGAGGCCGGGTGCACGCCTGCTCTGATGGTCAGTCAGTACGCCAAGGCTGAGTCGTACGGAGCCTTCAACGCGGCCGGCCGAACCGTGCTCCGCGTGCCCGTGGCCACGCGTACGCGCGTCACCCGAATCATCGGCAAGGGACGCTGCCAGGCCGTGGAGATCGAAAACCTCGACACGGGCAAGCGCCGCACCGTCGACTGCGACACCGTCGTCTTCACCGGCGACTGGATCCCCGACCACGAACTCGCCCGAGCGGGCGGCATCGAACTCGACGAGGGCACCCTCGGCCCTGTCACCGACACCGCCCTGCGCACCAGTCGCCCCGGTGTCTTCGCAGCGGGCAACGTCCTGCACCCCGTCGACACCGCCGACATCGCCGCCCTCGACGGCAAGCACGTCGCCGAGCAGGTCATCAGCTACCTTCAGGGGGCGCCCGACCCGACCGAGGGGGTCCGGCTCATCGCCGACGCCCCTTTCCGCTGGGTCGCACCCCAGATCCTGCGGCAGAACGACCCGGCGCCCGCCCGCGGCCGGCTCCTGCTGTGGACCGACGAGTTCTCGCGCTTCCCGAAGGTCACCCTGCGACAGGACGGCCGAGTCGTCGCCCGCCGTACCCTGCCCTGGCCCGCTGCGCCCGGACGCGTCTTCCGTGTGCCGGACGGCATACTGAAGAACGTCTCGCCGACCGGCGGCCCCGTCCACATCGGTCTCGGCTGACCGAACTCACGCTCGCCGCCTCCTCGGGTGCCAGGCACCCGAGGAGACAATCCACCGCCCCACACCTTTCCCTGTCTCCGGGCACGCGCCTCCGCACCGCGTGCCCGTTACCTCGACCTGACCGAAAGGGATCCCTGGACCTCTCAAATGAGGATCGTGCCGAATTTCCGGCCGCGCCGGAAGGCGAACTCGTCGACGCCGAGGACCTCGACCGCGGGCACCGCCGGCAGCTCCAAGCGCCCGGTCAGCCGCAGGAGTGTGGAGCCGCTGACCGGCATGGCCAACCTTGTCGCAAGGCGTTCACCAGCTGCCCCGCCCCGTACCAATGCCACCTGCTCCAGGGCCCGTTGGACGTGCACGGTCCGTCGTCCGTAGCGGAAGGTGAGGCCCTCGACCTGTTCGGCGAACGTCTTCTTCCCGCAGTCGCTGTTGTCGCAGAAGAAGCGACGGACCTGCAGGTTGATCACCATGGGCTGCCCGCCGACCGCCGTGTCAGCAGGTCGTCGCACGTACCGGCTATGGACCCGCCTCGCAGACATCCCGCACCCAAGACACCTCGCCGTCGCCGCCGTGCACCTCGCGGTGAAGCGTACGGAACTGCCGCTCCTGACCAACTCATCGATGGTCACATCGGATAGGTACGGAAACAGGACTTTCAGCAAGCCACAGGCATGATCCCCCACCCAGGAGGGCTACCCCAACCGCTTCACGGAAAGTGCCCAAGAGCCTCCGAACTCCCCATTCACATTCGCCCCCCGCGGTACGCAAACGCCCCGCCGTAGTGGAAAGGAGCGGCGGGGCATTTGAGTTGAGAGGAGAGCCTGCCGTACGGCGGCCCGGTCGCGTCAGGGGAATCACCTGAACTTGAACCAACGACCTTCGCGATTTCTGGAGGTGCCCGACTACACCAGCGATCGAGAAGTGCGGCGCGGATCTCCTGTCCCGTGCCGCACTTCTCAGAGGCAGCCTCAGTACAGGCGGCCCAGAGCACACTGCAACGCACGTCACGGAGTAGACGTGACCTCAGGCACTCACAGCGTCCTTCAGGTGGCCATAGACCGCCACGAAACGGCTGTACTTGTATTCGCCGCACGTGAAGGGCGTTGACGTGGCGGGGTTCTCCTCGTCCACGCAGTTCGGCAGCGGTTCGATGACCGCGTCGTAGTCGGCGTCGAGGAAGAACGGGATCGAATACCGCTCGGCTCCGCTGGTGTTGACGACTCGGTGCACTGTCGAGGAGTAGCGGCCGTTGGTCAGGGTCTGGACCAGGTCGCCGATGTTGATGATGAAAGTGCCGTCGACGGGCGGTGCGCTCACCCATTCACCTTCGCTGTTGCGGACCTGAAGGCCTCCGACGCTGTCCTGGGAAAGGATCGTCAGGAACCCGTAGTCGGTGTGCGCGCCGATGCCGATGTCCTTCTGCGAGGCTGCGCCTGCCTGCGGCGGGTAGTGCAGAAGGCGCTGAATCGTGATCGGCTTCCGGTGGATCGACTCGAAGTGGTCCGCCGGCAGGTCCAGGCTGAGGGCGATCGCGCTGACCAACTTGCGGGCCAACGCCAGCATCGTGTCGTGGTAGGCCTCGCAGGCTTCCTTGAACTCCGGCAGCTCCGAAGGCATCAGGTTCGGGCCGAAGAAGGGGGACACCTCTTCCTCGGGCGCGCCGTAGTCGAAGGCCTCCTTGAAGTCGCGGGTGTTCTCCGGGTCCGCGTTCTCGGCGTACGTCGGGATGTAACCCCGCACCGTCGGCCCGGAGTTGGCGACGTTCAGGCGCTGCTTGGCCTCGAACGGCAGGTCGAAGAACCGCTCGGTGGCCTGGTACATGCCCTCGACCAATTCTGCGGGAACGCCGTGGTTCGTGATGTAGAAGAACCCGACCTGCTCGCAGACCTCACCGATCTGCTTGGCGACGCCTTGCGGATCGGTGCCGTCGATCAGCGGCGACACGTCGATGATCGGAATCTCGCTGAACGCCGTCTGCTTACAGGCGAAGTGAAGGTTCGATTCAGCGCTCACGTTGAACTCTCCTTTGAGTGTTGGAGTTCCGATCGGCGGCGTACGCGAGAGTTGCGATTTGTGGCTGCCGCCATCAAGAATTCGGTGCTGGGGCCCGCCGCGCGCAAACAGGGCGGCGGCATGGCTTGAAGCTGCTTCCCTGCGGCTTCTGGGCGGAATAGCGGAGCGTCTCGGGCGGGGGTGAACCACCCCAAGCTCACGAAATTTTCGTCTGCATGGCAGTGACCTTAGGAGCGGCCTGCTGGTGGCCACATCCACGCCAGAGAGGAGAAAAATCCGAAGGCGTTCGACAAGTGTCCAATCCCCCTGCCCACAGGGTCCGAGCGCCCATCTGCCGGCCGGACGGACAGCACCGGGCCGGCGCGCAGACGGCCCCGGCTCGCGCGCGGCGGGCGACTACCACCCGTATCCCGCGACCGCCTTTCGACAATCGCAGGAATCAAGGATGCGGAATCCACTGACCGTAGACCTCGACGCCGGACGCACTGCACCACGATGGTCTGCAGCCCCACGAGGTTCCCCGATCGCGGAAGTCAGAGAGCGCGCTCCTCCCCCGCCCCCGGCATCCGGGCCTCCTCCACCCGCTCGCGCCGAGAGCAGCGGGTCAGGCCGGCATCCCGCTCACACCGATCGGCAGATCGACGTGATCCAGGGACCTACGTAGTCAGGCACCCACAGACCGACGAATCGATATGCCCATGCCCTGCACACCGACCGCAAGGTGACACCCATGTCCGCAACAGTGATCACGGCTGACGGTTCCCGTCAGGTCTCCGCCGCGTCCAAGCGCCGCTTCATGATGAGGATGATCGTCGTCCTGACCGGCGGCATGTTCCTCGACGGCTACATCCTCGGGATCGTCGGCCCCGTGTCGGCGACGATGGCCGCCGACATGCAGCTCAGCGTCTTCTGGGAAGGTTTCGTGGCCGCGGCCGCTCTGTTCGGCATCTTGGTCGGATCGCCGCTCGGTGGCTGGGCCGCCGACAAGTACGGCCGCAAGCCTCTGTTCATGATCGACATGGCACTATTCGTGGTCGCGTCGGCTCTCCAGTTCTTCGTCGAGTCGCCGCTGCATCTGGCCATCGTGCGGGTTCTGATGGGTGTGGCGATCGGCGCCGAGTACTCCGTCGGCTGGCCGCTGATGTCCGAGTTCGCGCCCGCCCGCCTGCGCGGACGGCTGATGGCCCTGACCCTCGTGGCCTGGTACGCCGGTTTCATGATTGCGTTCTTCATCGGCCACGTCCTGAACGAGGCCGGTCTGAGCTGGCGTCTCATCCTGGGCACCAGCACCGTGCTCGCTCTTGCGCTGTTCCTCGCCCGCCTTGGCCTGCCCGAGTCGCCGCGCTGGCTCTGGCAGGCCGGCCGCAAGGACGAGGCCCGCCGCATCGCTCACCGGTACCTGGAGAGCGCGGAGGACATGGCGGACATCGAGCACGAGGAGATCCACAAGGGCAGCTTCGGGATGCTCTTTTCCCGGGACTACTGGCGGGCCACGCTCTTCGTGTCGATGTTCTGGTTCTGCGCCGTCGCGCCGTACTTCGCCATCGCGACCTTCGCCGACAGCGTGCTGCAGAAGTACGGCCTCAGCGGGGGTCTGGCCGGTGGGGTCGCACTCTCCGCGGTCGCCCTCACCGCCGTGATCATCACCGTCGTACTGATCGACCGGCTCGGCCGGCGTGCGCTGACCGTGCCGCCGCAGTGGGTGTGCACCCTGGTCCTCGCCGTGATCGGCCTGTGGGCGGGCGCGCCGCCGCTGGTCGTCCTCGTGCTGTTCCTGACGTTCTCGTTCTTCAACGCCATGTACACGACTCTGACGGGCGTCTACCCGGGCGAGGTCTTCCCCACCGAGATCCGCGGCATCGGAACGGGCTTCGCCGCCGCGGTCAGCCGGATCGGCGCGGGCCTCGGCACGTTCCTGCTGCCCGTGTCCATGACCAACCTGGGCAGCGGGCCGACCATGCTCATCGCCGCGGGCATCGCGCTGTTCGGCGCGCTCCTGTCGCAGTGGCTGGCCCCGGAGACGAGGGGCAAGAGCCTCAGCCAGACGGCCGCCGGGATGAGCCACTAGGAGGGCCTCCCCAGTCCGCCGCACCTCTCGCAGAAGCGCAGCTGACGGCATGCGCCGCCCCTGCTCGATGACGATCGCCTGATGCCTCCCGGCCGCCGACCGGGAGGCATCAGGCGATCGCCGTCTACAGCTGTCTGGACCGAACCGACGAGTAGGACAACCTCGCATTCATTCCATTGACACTCTCGAGCAACGAGAGCTAGCCTGCGACAACCCCCGCAAAGTTGTATGACAACTAAACCTTAATAGGACCGAAGCTCGTCAGATCGAACCTCGAGGCTGCGTGGGGGACGCGACCCAGCAGCAACCCACTCGTCGGGTCGCGCCGTACCGACCGGCACTAGCCGCCTCCCTTTCTCCATCCATCGAAATTGGCACAGAGCCGACGTAAGCCTGGCTGTCTCCGCACAGCCGCTCTCTTCGAAATGGACCTCCCCATGGACAACACTTTGTCCGAAATCAGCAATGCAATCTGGAACCCGATGGCATATCTCGTGCTCGGGCTCGGCGTGCTGTTCACCCTTGCCACCAAGGGCACGCAGTTCCGCAGGATTCCCGACATGCTGCGACAGCTGCGCGAGACGAGCGGTGAAGGCGGCGGCCTTTCGTCGTTCCAGGCACTGGTTCTCGCACTGTCGAGTCGTGTCGGCGTCGGAAGCATTGCCGGTGTGGCGACGGCCGTCGCCGCGGGCGGTCCGGGAGCGCTGATGTGGATGGCCATCACAGGCCTGCTCACCTCGACCGTCGGATACGCCGAGGCCGTACTCGCGCAAACGTACAAGCAGGAGGACCCGCAAGAGGACCGCGGCGGAATGCCGTACTACATCAAGCACGGGCTCAAGGCGCCCTGGCTGGCCGGAATCGTCGCGGTCATAGGTGTGGTCGGTTATGGATTCGTCTTTCCCGGGCTGCAGGTGAACACGATCGCCACCAGTTCGAAGCTCGCCTTCGACGTGCCGACATGGGTCCCCGCCACGGTGATCACCGCGCTGTTCGCCGCCGTGATCTTCGGCGGCACGAAGCGGATCGTGAAGGTCGCGCAGGTCTTCGTTCCGGTGCTCGCCGTCGGTTACCTCCTGGCCGCGCTGGCCGTCATCCTGTTCAACGTCGACAAGGTGCCTGCAGCGATCACGCTGATCGTTTCCTCGGCGATGGGAACGCACCAAGTGCTCGGCGGCATCGTCGGCGCCGCGATCGCCTGGGGCGTGCGACGTGCCGTTTTCGCCTCGGCCAACGGCAACGGTGAGGCGACGTTCGCCGCGGCGGCCGCGAAGACCTCGCACCCCGCGAAGCAGGGCCTGGTGCAGTCGTTCAGCATCTACGTCGACGTGCTGCTGATCTGCATGGCCACCGGCGTCATGATCGTCGTGTCCGGTGCGTACAACGTCTCGGACGGCGCCGGCGGATACCTGGTGAACAATCTGCCGGGCGTCGACGCCGGTCCGAATTTCGTGCAGGAAGCCGTCAACTCCATGACCCCTGGCTTGGGTGCGGGATTCGTCGCCGTAGCGGTCTTCCTCTTCGGATTCACCTGCCAGGCGTTCTACTTCTATGTTGCCAAGACCAACCTGATGTTCCTGCTCGACGGCCGTCAGAGCCGGAATTGGGACATCGTCCTCAAGGTCGGTGCGATCGGTATCTCCTTCTACGGTTCGATCGCCGACGCCGAGGCCATCTGGGCGGCCGGAGACATCGGGTTCGGCGCCATCGGCTGGATCAACCTGGTGTGCGTGCTGCTGATGTTCCCGATCGTGCACAAGATCTGGCGGGACTACGAGCGCCAGCGCGCCCTCGGCGTCAACCCGGAGTTCGACCCGACCGAACTCGGCATCAAGGGCGCGGTCTACTGGGAAGAGCGCGCACGCGCCAAGGCCGGCAGCAAGGTCAAGGCGGAAGAAACGAGCGTGAGTTGACCAGTTGAGCTGGGGGTGTCTCCCCCCGTGCGGGCCCCATGGCCGAGCCCGCGAGAAAGCTCCCGGTGAGGCTGTCGACCAGAGTCGACGGTGACCACCGGGAGCTCTTTTCGTACGGCTTATGCCTGAGTACGAGGCCGACGGCCGTTGTTGCGCGTGTGATTGCCGGAGGCGGGGGCCGAACTCGGTCCCTGGCGTACGAGTTGGAAGGTGAGCTCGCTCGCCAGGTGGCACTCGACGGAGTACGAGACGGGCTGCTCGGTGACGTCGTAGTCGACCTGCCGGATGACCAGGCACAGTTCGTCGCTCTTGACGCGCAGGGCGGCCGCGCGCTCAGGGCCGGCGATGGCCGGTTCGAGGTTGGCGATACCGAAGGACACGTCGATTCCGCACACGGTGGAGAGGAATGAGTAGAGCGACGGGCCGAGCGCCACTGTTTCCTCCGGCAGGAATGCCGCCGGGAAGTAGTCGTCGGAAACAGTGACGGGCACGCCGTCAGCGGTGCGCACTCGGTGGAGATGAACGACGGGTGCGCCAACCTCGATGGCCAGGCGGTCGGCGATGTCCGCGTCCGCCTCAGCCTGGCGCCAGGACATCTCGGCGATTCCCGGCACATGTCCCGTGGAGCGGATCATCTGCTCGGCGCCCATGTTGAGGTGCAGACTGCTCACGAGCGGGCGTACGGAATTGACGTATGTGCCGGAGCCGTGGCGCCTGTTGACGATTCCCTCGTTCTCCAGCTGCGCGAGCGCCGCGCGCACCGTGACCCTGCTGACGCCCAATTCCTCGGCCAGCGAGGGCTCAGAGGGCAATCGGTCACCGGCCGCCCATTCTCCCTGGGACAGCCGGTGTTCCAGCATGCGCACGGCCCGCGCCGTGACGTTGGAACGCTGCCGCTGCTTCTCACCGGGGCGGGCTTTTTCACCGGGCTGGGCTCTGTCTGGCATACCGCTCATCCTACCTGACAGGACAACTCACCGATAAGCCAGACAACTTTCCCCTGCAACAGAAAGCGCGAGGCGGGGCACCTGCCGTAGCAGATGCCCCGCCTCGCGGTCGGTTCTCAGGCCTCGGGCGCCGTACCCGGTCCGGGTCCGCCCGCCCAGACCATCACGACGGGCTCGGTGCCGCGGTTGTGGATCCGGTGCGGGACGCTCGGCGGGAAGGCGACCGTGTCCCCCGCGGACAGCTCGTACTCCTTCTCGCCGTCGTCCATGACCCCTTCGCCCGAGACGCAGTAGAAGATCTCCCATGCGCCTACATGGCCGGGGTCCACGGCCCCGACGTCGCCTGGGTTCACCACGGAGCTGCCGAACCACAGGTCGTCGTTGCGGAAGTACTCACGGCAGATCTCGGGGCCCTCATAGAAGGGCTTCGTGTCCTCGCGTCGGACGACCACAGTTGCGGAAGGCGGCGTCATTGATGTCACTCCTCGTGAGGTCTAAAGGGGCCAAAGGGCTGTGGGCGGGCGTCACTTGTCGAGCTGCGCGAGCGCGGCCTCCAGGCGCGCCACGTCCTCGGCAGACAGCTTCTTCAGGGGCGGGCGCGGGTCGCCGATGCCGACGCCGCGCAGCTGCATGCCCGCCTTCACGGCCTGCGTGAACGGCACGGCGAGCATGGCGTCGATGACGGGGTAGACCCGGCGCCACTCCTTGCGCGCGCGCTCGATGTCACCGTCGCGAATGGCTCGGCGGACGGCGACGATCTCGTCCGGGACCACATTGGCGGCGCCGGCCATGATGCCCGCGGCGCCTTCGAGTAGCGCGCTGAAGCTGTAGCTGTCCCAGCCCATGATGAGCTTGATGTCGTCGCTGTGGTGGTGGATCAGGCGCAGCGCCTGCTCCCAGTCCTGGCTGGAGTCCTTGACGTACTGCACGTTGTCGATCTCGCGGCCGAACCGGGCCAGCGTCTCGGCGTCGAGGTTGACGCCGGCCACGCCCGGGTTGTTGTAGAGCATGATCGGGAGTTTCGTCGCGGCGGCGACGGCCTCGAAGTGGGCGGCGATCTCATCCAGGCCCAGCGGCTCGTAGAACGGGGCGATGAGCATCAGGGCGTCGGCGCCGGAGGCCTCGGCGGAGCGGGCCAGGTCGATGGCGCGGCGGGTGGTGAGGGCACCGACGTTGGCGACGAGGGGAATACGGCCCGCGGTGTGCTCGACCGCGGCGGCGAAGAGCTGCTTGCGCTCGTCGTCGTCGAGGGAGCCGACCTCGCCGGTGCCGCCTCCGGCGACGAGGGCGTCCACGCCGGCGTCGACGTTGCGGTCGATGACCTGCTGCAGCAGCGTGACGTCGATCCTCTCGCTGTCGTCGAACGGGGTCGGCAGCGCGGTCAGCACGCCTTCGAGCTTGACGCTCATGGTGGTTCTCCTTGTGGTGGTTACGCGGTCGGGTCGACGTCAGGCGGCGTCGGGCGTCAGCGACTGCCGGCGCGTGGACAGCAGGCTGGCCGCACGCTGTGCGGCGGTGAAGCCGGAGGTGATCGAGGTCTCGGTGTAGAGCGTGCCGAGGTAGTCGCCGGCCAGGAAGACGCGTTCCGTGGGGCGGGTGAGGGTGGGCTGCAGCTTCGCTCGGCCGGGGAAGCAGTACGGCGAGCCGAACTCGAACTTCTCGACGCGGGCTTCCTTCACGGTCCCCTCGAACCCCGGGAAGATCTCGTCGAGTTCGCGGATGTACTGCTTCACGATGTCTTCCTTGGGAACGTCCCAAAGCTTGCTGCCCAGGCTGGCCGGTGAGAACGTCATCATCGAACCGCCGGGCCTGCGGACCGTCTCCCGACCGTGCGTGATGTTGCCCTGGTTGAGCGCGACCGCGAACGACTTGCCGGCGACGGCGATGCCGTATGTGCCGTCGTACGGCATCGGGCCCTGCTCGTCGGTGAGGATGCAACCCGCCACGTGCACGCCGTACTTGACCTGCGCCAGCGCATCACGAAGCTCGTCGGGCAGGTTCACACCGAGGCGGTGGGTGATGGGCGCCGGGGTGGCCATCACCGCGGTGCGGGCCTTGAGTTCGTGCTCGGCGCCGTCCTTGGTGTAGCGGACGACGACGTGGTCCTTGTTCTGTACGACCTCGTTCACGACCGCGCCCAGGTCGATGCGGTCGCGCATGCTCTGGGCGATGCCCTCAGTCAGCGTCGAGGCGCCGCCGAGGATCGCGCGGCCGAGGCCCTGGCCGATGTTCCAGATGAGGCTGAAGTAGCCGATGCCCGCGCCGGCCGACAGCTGGTCGGGGTCGGCCGCGGAGCGCAGCGCGGGCGGCAGGAAGAACCCGGCGGCGTCCTTGTTGAGGGGGCCGAGGTAGTCGGCGAAGGTGCGGTCGTTCTCGAAATCGTAGATCCGCTGCTGGCGTTGTTCGCCGGTCTCCCCTGCACGGGCCCGTACGGCCTGGGTGTAGCGCAGGACGTCCTTGCCGAGCTTGGCGCCCGTCTTGAGGATCGAGGCGCGTGACGACAGCGGCATCGGGAAGCGGAAGGGGTAGGTCTGCACCGGCCCGGTGGAGAGGTACTTGCCGTTCATCGCCATGCCCTGGAGCGAACCGGGAATCTTGACCGAAGCGGTCCCGGTCTCCGCGAGCAGTTCGACGGTGGAACTGCCGCCGCCGGCGAACATGTGCCCGCCCCAGTTCATGGTGTACGGGCCGCGCGTCTCGGACATGATGCGGCCGCCGATCCGTTGATCGGACTCGAGCACCTGGATGTCCCAGTGGCGAAGCCGCCAGGCCGCGGAGAGTCCCGCCAGGCCACCGCCGATGATCACTGCGTCCTTCATCGGACTTTCCTTCCTTGCCAACTGCCTTGCGGCGCTTGCCACTTGTCGGCGCTTGCTACTTGTCGGCGGTCGTTACTTGTCGGCCGGCTTGAGGAGCGGCTTCAGCGACTCCTGCAACGTCATGTACCGGGTGGAGAGCTGGTCGTAGACCGCGGCGTTCTCGGCGCGCGGCTCGAAGGAGCGGTCGAACTCGATACCCGAGCGCGAGATGGCCACCGCGGAGTCCCAGAGCCCCACACCGACACCGGCGATGACGGCCGCGCCTCGGCAGGCCGCGCTGTCGGCGCCGCGCAGCGTGCGCACGGGGAGCTGGGTGGCGTCGGCCTTGATCTGGCACCAGGCGTCGCTCTTCGCGCCGCCGCTCAGCGAGATGATCTCCGCGACGTCGACGCCGAGCCGCGCGGTGGAGTCGATCATCCGCCGCAGCACCATCGCGACGCCTTCCATGATGGCGCGGGAGAGGTGCTGCTTCTTGTGCGCCAGGGTCAGCCCGAAGATCACGCCGCGGGCGTACGGGTCGAGGTCCGGCGGGCCCGAGCCCTGCAGGTGGGGTACGACGATGAGGCCGTCGCAACCGGGCTCCACCTGCTCGACCTCCTGGTCGATCAGGTAGTAGGCGTTGATCCCGCAGAGTTCCTCGATCTGCTTCTCGCTCGCGCAGAACTCGTCGCGGTACCAGCGCATCACCATGCCGCCGGTGGAGAAGTTGTGCAGCATGTATTGGCCCGGGAGCGCGGCCGGGAAGCAGGGGACGCGGCCGGACGGGTCGAGCGCCAGTTCCTCGGCGATGGTCACGCTGGTGAGGGCGGAGCCGGTGGACTCCGAGAAGATCCCGGGCACCGCGTTGCCGATGCCAAGTGCACCGCAGGCCTGGTCGAGGGCGCCCACGGAGACCGGGAGCCCGGCCGGCAGCCCGAGTTCGGCGGACGCGGAGGCGCCGATCGTGCCGACGATCTCGCCCTGCGGGGCGATCTCGGGCAGCTGGTCCTCGGTGATGCCGAGGTAGGCGAGCATCTCGGGCCAGTACTGCCGGGTGTTGATGTCCCAGAGGATCGTCGAGCAGAGCAGCGAGTCCTCGCTGACGAGCCGGCCGGTGAGCCGCTGCACGAGGTAGTCCTTGAGCAGCGCGAACTTGGCCGTCCGCGCGAAGGTCTCGGGCTCGTTGCCCTTTAGCCAGAGGATCTTGGCGGCGGGCCAGATGGGGTCCATCTCAACCTGGCCGGTGGTCGCGTGGATGGTGGCGCGGCCGAAGTGCTCCTCGATCTCGTCGGATTCGGCGGTGGCGCGGTTGTCCATCCAGACGATGGCCCGGCCGATCGGCTCGTCGTTCTCGTCGAGGCAGAGCAGCGTCTCGCCCTGCGCGGAGAGCCCGAGTGCGGCGAGCCGGTCAGCCGGTACGGAGAGGTCCCGGAGCACGCCGCGTACGGCCGCGGCGAAGGTGCTCGTGTAGGTGTCGGCCTCCAGCTCCACCCGGCCCGCGCTGGGAGTGAGCAGCGAGTACTCCTCCGTGTGGCTGCCCACCTCGGCCGCATCGGCGTCGAAGACCGCCGCCTTGATGGCCGTCGTGCCGACGTCCACGCCCAGTACGTAAAAGGTCATCGGTTCGCTCCGCTCACATCCGCGTCGATCTTCACGAGGTGCTCGAGGTTGTCCCGGAAGGACCCTCCTGGGGCGAAGGCGCCCTGGAAGAGGGCGCCGCCCATGGTGTAGCCGAGCGGGCCGATCTCGTGCATCCGCTGAATACGTTCCACCGAGTTCACGCTGCCCGCGAGGATGACCTGGTCCGCGCCGAGGCCGTCCACCACCCGCTTGGCGAGCCGGACGGGGTCGCCGCTCGTGTAGCGGTACGCGACCAGGTCCACGCCGTCGGCGCCGAGCTCGCGGATACGGCGGGCGTCTTCGATCACCTCGTCCGGGGTGCCGGTCAGCTCGATCGGGGAGCCGCCGACCTGTCCGCAGAACGGGAAGTAGCGCATTCCGGCGGCCCGGCAGCGCTCCAGGACGGCGGGCGAGAATCCGCCTCCCGTGAAGTACTCCACGCCGCAGTCCGCGGCGAGCTTCGCCGCGTCCAGGAGGTCCTTCTCGTCGAAGCGCACGACCTCCAGGACCGGTGTCTTCCCGGCCTCTCGGAAGTCCGCGACGAGCTGCTCCATCCCGGGGGTCGTCAGGCCTACGTCCTTGAATCCCCAGAACTGCACGGGAAGGTCGGCCGCGTCCCGGAAACAATCCCGGGCGTTGGGCACAGTGACGTCGTTGTGAGTGAGCATGACGATGATTTGTGGCGTCAAGGGGGTTCCCTCTCCAAGGTATGCACCGGGCAGTGCGGGTGTGAGGTCGGCGAGTCGCAGGTCGGCCGCCGAGCGGCGCCGCACGCACCTCGCGCAGGGCTCGGCGCCACGCATCCCTCGGACCCGCTGCCTGTGCCGCTGCATGTGAGACTCCGCCCTGAAGAGCGGATCGATCCCGCCTGAATCAAGTTGTCATACAACTCGATCCGAGGAAACCGTAGGTCCACGCGACAGAGGCTGTCAATGCTCATTTTTGGCTGTTCAAGTTGTCCTACCCTACGTACGCTGTAGGACATCCAATCGACGACCCCATGCGCCCGACGCACACACGCACCCCCGGAGGCGGATCAGGTGACTGAGTTCGACTGGGATCAGCTCGCATCCCTCTGCACATCGGCCGTGACCGCTGCCGGCGGCGACACGGCCACCGCAACGGCCCTGACCGACGCGGTGCTCGCCGCAGAGCGGCGCGGCAACGCCGCCGTAGGTGTGGCGCACTTCTTCGACTACCTGGACGCGCTGCGAGACGGCCGGCTCAACGGAAGCCCGCGCCCCGTCGTAAGCAACGACCACAGGGCCGTCGTCCAGGTCTCCGCGGACGACGGGATCGCCCAGCTCGCCTTCCGCAAGGCCCGGCCGCTGCTGGCCGATGCGGCGCGGGAGTGCGGCGTCGCGGTGATCAGCCTGAGCGACTCGTACCCCGTCGGCGAGCTCGGCTACTACACTTCGGCGCTCGCCGAGGACGGCCTCGTGGCCCTTGCCGGCGCCAACTCCACGGCGCTGATGTCCCTCTACAACGCGCCCGCCGCGCTCACCGGCACCAACCCGCACTCCTTCGCGCTGCCCGGCAAGCCGCCCCGCCTCGTCGACCAGGCCTCCAGCACCGTCGCCTGGGTGCGGATCCGGGAGGCGGCCGCGGCCGGTGAGCCGATCCCGGAGGGCTGGGCCCTGGACGCGGACGGCAATCCCACGACCGACGCGGCGGCAGCGCTCCTCGGCCCGGTGCTGCCGTTCGGCGGAGTGAAGGGCAGCAACCTCGCGATGGCCGTCGAGTTGCTGTCCGTGCTGTCCGGAGCGCTGTTCTCGATGGACTCCCCCGACTTCGCGGCCGGGGACCAGCCGCCGCGCGTCGGCATGTTCCTCCTCGCCCTCGACCCTGCGGCGTTCGCGCCCGACTACCTCGACCGCGTCGAACAGCACCTGGAAAGGCTGCGGCTCGCCTACGGCATCGACTTCGGCCGGTACTATGCATCGGTCGAGCGGCCGGTCCTCCCTGAGGATCTGCACGCCCGGCTCGTCGCTGCAGCGTCTGCCCGGGAAGGCGCCTGATCCGCGGGCGGCCCGGTCGTACGGCTCCATAGCGGAGAACGTAGGTCCGGGCCCTCGCGATGAGCAGGTACGTGTGTCGGACGTTCGCACCGCCTACTCGACAGCTGTCGAACCGCCCCGGGCGCCCGCCCTCGGCCGCCTCTCGACAGATGTCGAACGTCCTCGGCAACTCTCCTCACCTGCGCGGATGCCCTCGTACCAGCGCCCCGCCTACGGTCGGTTCACCGCCCCGTCACACCTCGGCCTCCTCTGGTCTTCGAGCGGTGGGCGGCTGTCAGCACACTCAACGGCCTACCTGCAGCAGGTGAGATGAAAACCGACATTGTCGTCATCGGTGGCGGTGCGATCGGCGCAGCCGTCGCCTATTACGTGAAGGTCCTCGACCCTTCCGTCGAGGTCACGGTCGTCGAACGCGATCCGCGCTACGAGATCGCGTCGACCCCGAGGGCGTCCGGTGGCATCCGGCGGCTGTTCTCGCTGCCGGAGAACATCGAGCTCTCCAACTACAGCATCCCGTTCTTCGACGCGTTCGCGGACACCATGGCCGTGGACGGAGCGAAGGCCGACATCGGCCTCAAGAAGGACGGCTACCTGTTCATCGTCCCGCCCTCGGGTCTGGACGTCCTCAAGGAGAACTACGAGACCGAGCAGAGGCTCGGCTGCAACGTCGTCTGGCTCGAACCGGACGCGTTGAAGGACCAGTTCCCTTCGATGAACGTCGCCGACCTCGGCGGTGCCGTGTACTCCCCCGACGACGGCTGGCTCGACGCGCACAGCGTCCTCACGGGCTTCCGGAACAAGGCCAAGTCGCTCGGTGCGCAGTTCCTCGCGGACGAGGTCGTGGGCCTGACCCGGCAAGGCGACAAGGTCACCTCCGCCACCCTGAAGTCGGGCGGGCGGATCGAGGCGGACCAGTTCGTCAACGCGGCCGGCGCCTGGGCCAAGGACATCTGCGCCATGCTCGGCTTCCATGTGCCGATCGAGCCGTTGCGCCGCTTCGAGCACTACTTCGAGTGCCAGGACCCGATCGAGCCCCTGCCCTACCTCAAGGACATGGAGAAGCTCGCCTTCCGCCCGGAAGGCACCGGCTACTCCGGCGGCGTGCCCACGCTCGACGAGCCGCGCGGCTACAACCTCGACGTCGACCGCTCGTACTTCGAGGACGTCGTCTGGCCGGCGCTCGCGCACCGCTTCCCGCAATTCGAGCGCACCAAGTGCACGAGCACCCTGCCGGGCCTGTACGACCAGAACGACTTCGACGGGAACGTCATCATCGGGCCTGGCGCGGACGGCCTCACCAACTTCCATCTGCTGTCCGGCTTTTCCGGCCACGGTCTGATGCACGCGCCCGGCTGCGGCCGCGCGATGGCGGAACTCCTGCTCACAGGCGCGTACCGGACCATCGACCTCACCCGGTTCGGCTGGCAGCGCCTCCTCGACGGCACCCCGCTGCGCGAGCAGGGAATCATCTAGCAGATTGGAGGCTCCGTATGAGCCTGAGAATCGTCGTGTGCGTGAAGTACGTTCCGGACGCCACCGGTGACCGGACCTTCGCCGACGACCTCACCGTCGACCGTGAGGAAACGGACGGCCTGCTCTCCGAGTTGGACGAGTACGCCGTCGAGCAGGCCCTGCAGATCGCCGAAGCGCAGCGGGAGAGCGGTGCCGAGGCCGAGGTCACGGTACTCACCGTGGGCCCGGAGGACGCCAGGGGCGCGCTGAGCAAGGCGCTGTCGATGGGTGCCGACAAGGCGGTGCACGTGGAGGACGACGACCTGCACGGGACCGACGCCGTCGGCACGTCCCTCGTGCTGGCCCGGGCGGTCCAGCACACCGGATACGACCTGGTGTTGAGCGGTATGGCCTCCACGGACGGCGCGATGGGCGTGCTGCCCGCGCTGCTCGCCGAGCGTCTCGCCGTCCCGCAGGTCACGCTGCTGTCCGAGGTGTCCGTCGAGGACGGTGTGGTGTCCGGGCGCCGGGACGGCGACATGGCCAGTGAGCGCCTGCAAGCCGTACTGCCCGCCGTCGTCTCGGTCACCGACCAGTCCGGCGAGGCCCGCTACCCCTCCTTCAAGGGGATCATGGCCGCCAAGAAGAAGCCGGTGACCTCCCTCGACCTGGAAGACCTGGATCTGGAGGCAGGGCAGGTGGGGCTCGCCGGGGCCTGGACCGTGGTCGAGACGGTCACCGAGCGGCCACCGCGCACCGCGGGCACTCTCGTGATGGACGACGGCGAGGGCGGCAGGCGGATCGCGGCGTTCC
>NZ_JAVIFW010000034.1 GCF_031157275.1 Streptomyces sp. LHD-70 | reverse complement strand
GTGCCAGATGCCCTTGAGCTGGTTGCCGTCGGTCTCCACCAGCGAGACCTGCGCCTTCTTCACCGCCGTCCCCTCCGCGCTGCCCCTCTCGCCGGAACGTCTCGCGGCCGCCCGCAAGGCGGTGATCAGCAGCTCGATCGGTGCGGCCCTCGAGTGGTTCGACATCATCGTCTACGCGTCGTTCGCGGTCGTCATCGCGAAGAACTTCTTCCCCGGCGGTGACGCGGGCCTCGGTCTCATCCTCACCTTCGCCACCTTCGCGATCTCCTACCTCGTACGACCCCTGGGCGGTCTGCTCATCGGTGGCTACGGCGACCGGTACGGCCGAAAGAAGGCCCTCACTCTGACGCTTCTGCTCATGATGGCCGGGACCGTGCTCATGGCCGCTGCCCCCACCCACCAGGCGATCGGCGCGTGGGCGGGCCTGATCATCCTGATCTCGCGGCTCGTCCAGGGCTTCTCGGCCGGTGCGGAGTTCGGTACGGCCACGACGTTTCTCATCGAGACGGCACCGCACCGCAAGGCCTACTACTCCTCCTGGCAGGTGGCCAGTCAGGGGGTGTCGATGTTCCTCGCCTCGACCTTCGGATACGTGCTGTTCACGTACCTGTCCGAGGAGGACCTGTACGCCTGGGGCTGGCGGATTCCGTTCATCGTGGGCGTTCTCGTCGGCCCCGTCGGCCTGTACATCCGGGCGCGGCTGTCCGAGACCGAGGAGTTCAGCCAGGGGCCGCGGGAGCACGCGCCGGTCCGGTCCACCCTGACGCGTCACCTCGGGCGGGTGCTCGCCGGGGCCGCGTGCGTCGGCGTCGCGACGATCTCCGTCTACCTCATCCTCTACATGCCGACCTTCGCGGTGAAGAGCCTCGGGGTGCCCGCCGACGCCGCCTACCTCGGCGGTGCCGTCGCCGGTCTCGTCACGCTCGTCGGGGTGCCGTTCGTCGGCAGGCTGGCGGACCGGGTGGGGCCGGCGCGCGTGATGACGTGGGCGGCCGCCGCCGCACTGCTGCTCGCGTGGCCGCTCTTCAGGGCGCTGACCAGCTCGCCGACGGTGCCCACACTGGTGCTCGTCATCGCGGTACTCGGCGTGATCATGGCGTTCTACTTCGCCCCGCTCCCCGCGCTGCTCACCTCCCTGTACCCGGGCGAGGTACGGACCACCGCCGTCTCGACCGCCTACAACCTCGGCGTGACCCTCCTTGGCGGCATCGCGCCGCTCGTGCTGACCTGGCTCATCGACCGCACCGGCTCCCTCGACTCGCCCAGCCTGTACTACATGGGCGTCGCCGTCGTCTCCCTCGTCGGCCTCTGGTACGTGCGGGGCCAGGACGGCGTGCGCTGACCGAAACCCGACCCGACGGCCGGTGCGGGGCCCGTGCGGATGCGCTGCACGGGCCCTCACGGCTCAGCCCTCAGGGCTCAGTGCTCGCAGAGGGAGAACTCTCGCTCGTAGAGCTGCTCGTTGTGCTCGTCGACGAAGAACTTCCGTTCATGCATGAGCTGTTCGCGGTAGGTCTTGGCCTGGTCCAGTGTCATGGTCGAGGTGTCGGACCATGGCTGCTGGGGCGGTATGTCGGAGGTCGAGACGATGTGCTTCGACGGGTCGACCAGGAAGAACGCAAGGATCTTGCGGTGTCCCGGCCGGGTGGGGTCGGCGAGGCGGAACGAGCCGACTCGGTGCTGCAGGATGTTCGGGAACGCCAGGCAGCGGCCCTCCGGCGTCGCCGCCGAACCAAGGACCTGGTTCAGCGGATCCTCGTTGTCGAGGCCGTAGACGTCACTCATGCCGGCGTCGTCGTTCTGCTCGTAGTCCGGGTCGTCGACCGCGGCCCGGAAGCTCAGCCTGCTCTCGGTGATGTTCTCGCAGTCCCAGTAGTAGAGGGCGGTCGAGACGATCCGCTCGTTCATCATGCCCTCGACATGCCAGGAGCCACCGGCGTACTCCGGTTTGTCCGGGGTGAGTTGAATGGTGGCGAGCTTCACGATGACCTGGAGGCGCCGGCCGCGCAGGTCGACCCGGGCGGCGTCGTCGGGTGCGGTGGGAGCCCTGAACTCCGGGGCGTCGGGGACAACCGGGCGGCGGTTGTCCCACCAGTCGTCCATGGCCTCCTCGTATGCGGCGTCCGCGTCCGCGTCGTCGCCCTCCGGCGGGACCGGTTCGCTGTCCTCGTACCAGGAGTACGGGTCCCCCTCGATCCGCAGGGGCCGCGGGTGGCGCAGATCGGTGAGGACGTTCTCCAGGAGCGGCAGCATGCGGCCCAGCAACTCCGGTAGTACGGAGGCGAGTTCGTGGTGAGCCACGGGGTGGACGTTGTTGACGTACGAGAGGAAGGAGACGTCGCCGTCATCCCCGGTCTCGACGTCCGTGGGCAGCCACTGGAACTTCTGGGAGAACTGGTACTTCGTCCACTCCTTCGCCGCCGGGCTCTCCCATGCCCGCTCGGGCCCGCCGCTCGCCTCGCGTACGTTGCAGAACAGCGAGGGGTGCACGAGATCCAGCACCTGGCCGTCCGATCCCGGATGCCAGTCCTGCTCCTCCTCGGGGACCTCTTCCAGAACCCGCACCGCCTCACGCAGCCGGGACCTGAGCTTGTCGTCGACCAGGACGTCCGACTGCCACACGCCGTCGACGGCGGACACCTCGATGCCCGTACGCCCGTCCCGCAGCCCGGCGTAGTGCGCGAGTTCGGCGAGCACATAGCGAATCTGCGCCTCGGTCATGCCCTGGCCGGCCGCTTCCCGCGTCCACCTGGCGACGATGGCGGATTCCTTCAACTTGTCGAACCAGTCCGGCTTCGACCGTATGTGGGCGCTGCACTGGATCATCTCCAGTTCCCGCCGGGTTCTGGGCGGCGCCAGCGGCATCGAGTGGGAAGCGGTGAAGGGGAGCGGGAACGCGGCCAGGTCAGTCAACTCT
Source organism: Streptomyces sp. LHD-70 (assembly GCF_031157275.1). Taxonomy (GTDB): domain Bacteria; phylum Actinomycetota; class Actinomycetes; order Streptomycetales; family Streptomycetaceae; genus Streptomyces. The sequence continues at coordinate 59,955 of NZ_JAVIFW010000034.1, read as the reverse complement.
CGAAGTCCTTCCGGGAAGTCGTGGTCGCGGGAAGGCTACTTGAGGGGACTGACAACCCCCGTTCTCCGAGACGACGGTTCCTGACGCCCGTAAATCTCGCGTCGAAGAGCATGTCAGGTGAGGTAGAACGACGGCATGGACACCGCCCTTCTCGAGCAGCTGAACAAGACCGTCGACAACCTTGTCGTGCACCACGGATACACGAACTACATGCGCGACTACGAGGTCATCATCGATGTGGGGTGCGGCCCCCGACACGGCGAGGCGCCGACCTGCCTGCGGTACCTCTTCCGGTACTGCATCGAGGCCCGATGCGAGACGTTCCTGCCGGCGGAGACCTGGCGGGCCTCCCTGGACGACCGTCTCCTCGACCCCGAAACGGCCGACCCTGACCTCGGCGGTTACGTGTGGGGCGTGAAGTTTCATGAGCTGTACGGAGCGGAGCTTCGTCCCGAGTCGGAGACCACCCGCCGCTGGACAAAGAATGTCGGGATCGACTTCCACGAGGTCCACCTGGAGACCAACGCGCACGACCTGACCTTGGTCTTCTCGGACCTTCAGGTGAGTGAAGTCCCGGTCGGATACGCACCTTTCATCGTGGGCTGAGGCTCAGAGATCGTGTGGTTCGAGGGACCATGGCCGTATGGAGAAGGGCTTGAACGCCGATGGACTCGGGCCGGTCGGGGTGTGCGATGCGGCTCCGACGGCCCGTACCGCAGTCGCATGGATCCCACCGCTCGGGCTGTGGCCCGCGATTCAGGGGATCCGGCAGGAGCACGATCCGCAGATCCGCCGCTGGCCTCCGCACGTCAACGTGCTCTTCGGGTTCGTACCGGAGGCCGAGTTCGAGCAGGCGCTCCCGCTGCTCACCGCGGTGGCGGCGCGGACGCGGGTGTTCACGGCGCGGCTGTCAGGGGTACGTGTGTTCCGCCACCGGGCGTACTCGACGGTGTGGCTCGATCCTGCTGCCGCGGGGCGGGCGCCGTGGCAGGAGCTGTACGACTCGCTGGCCGGGTGTTTCCCACTGTGCCGTGGGCGGCACAGGAACTTCACCCCGCACCTGTCCCTGGGCCGGGCCCGCGACCCGCGCCCCGTCGTCGCCGAGTGCACGGCCCGGCTCGATGTCATGACGACCACGGTCGACGAGATTGTCCTGCTCGCCCGGCGGGCCGACGAACCCATGCGCCCACGGGCCACGATCGCGCTGGGAAGCGGCAAGTTGCGTCAGTACGAGGCGGCCTCGGGCGGGGTGAGCGCCGAGCAGGTCGCACGGCGGGCGCAGGCGCGGCTCGACGCCCGGCACGACTGATCGGCGCGGCAGCCGTGGCGACTACGAGGCCATCTCCGTCCGCTCCCACCACTCGTACACCGGGAGTTTGCCCTGCGGTGTATCCGCCTGGCGTCGGGTCGGCCGGAAATGCTCGTAGCCGTTACGGAACTCGATCTTCAGATCCTGACCGGAGGTCTCGACCGGGACGATCCGGTCGGGCAGGTCCTGCGGGCCGCCTTCGAGGAATGCTTTGTCTGTCTCGCTCATGACCTCACCGTTCCCGTGGGCGGGATGCGGTGTCGCGTGCCGAGCGGAAGATCAGTCGTGTGGGCCATCCCGTGCACAGCCGGAGCAAAGAGGTCTGCCCCGGCCTGCCGGGCAGGCTCGGGCCGAGCGGAATGCTCCCGAGTTCCCGGTCACGCGCCCAAGTCGTCTAGGTTGTGCCGGAGTTCGGGCGCGACGCGAAGGGGGCCATGGGGCGGTGACATCGCAGGTGGGGGCACGTGTGGCGGCGGTGGTATGCGGGGCGCTGCTGGTTGCTGTGAACGGCGTGCTGGGTTTTGTGACCTTCGCGGTCGGTCCGTGGAGGTCCGCCGAGGACGCGGAGGCGCTGGCCGTGTACCGGGACCTGGCGCTGGCCGTCCTTTTCGGGTGCGCTCTCGTTGCCGCGCTGACCTGGGTGTTCGTGAAGGCCCGGTGGTTGGGGCTGTGGTGGTACGCGCTACCGGGGCTTCTGGCCGTGCTCAGCCTGATCCGGGTGGGCATGGCGTGAGGTAGGACTGCGGCGCTTCGCCGGGGCTGTTGCGTCGCCGCCCGGGGCGAGACCTGGGGCGGGTACCGCACCGACTGCTCCGGGTGGCCGGCCTCTCGGCCGGTCACCCGCTCCGACTCCGACTACTGCTTGCCGGTGCCGACCGGGTCGACCGTGACGGGCTTGCCCGTGCCGTCGGTGACCGGGATGTCGAGGGAGACCGGCAGGGTCCTGGAGTGGGTCTCGTCGGGCGGGGTGACGACGATGCTGGTGATGTGCACGCCCGAGCCGCCGGAGTCGTTGCGCGGGACGTGCAGGGTGAAGCGGCTCTCCTCGCCGGTCTCCACGACGACGGCCGGTACGGCGAGGCCGCTGCGCTCGGCGCTGATGGTGTCGGCGTCGTCGGTCTTGAGGTCGACGCCGGGGAAGCCCTTGAACCTGCAGGTGTCTCCGGTGTTCTTGAGGATCACCATGAGGTTTCCCTCGGCCATGCCGGGTGAGGTACGGAAGTCGAGGTTCGCGGTCTTGCAGGCGCCGGTGGTGGCGGGGCCGTCGCCGCTGCCGCTGCCGTCATCCGGGTTCTGGTCAGGGGTCTGCTCCGGGTTCTCGCCGGGTGAGTTGTCGTCGGAAGCGCCGTCGTCGCCCCTGGGGTCTTCCGCGGACGAGGAGTTGGCTCGGTCGTCGGCGCCGGTGGTGCCCTGGTTCTCCTGGCAGGCGGTGAGCGTCAGGCCTGCGGCGAGGGCAAGGGCTGCCAGCGTGAGCTTCTGGGTGCGCATCGCATCTTCCTCCGTCATCGGCGGGACGTACCGGGTTCCTCCCCGCTGGGGTGCTTGGACAGACCTGCACCGTCCAGGCCGGTCGTTCAGTCCGCGCGCCGGGCGGCGCTCGGGGTTGCCGTGGGTGAGAGGTGGGCGCGGTAGTCGGGCATGTGGGGGAAGTCGGGGAGCGGGACGGTGCGCCAGTCGCGGGCGTACGCCTGGGGGTGCTGGTCGCCGGACAGGAGGAGGACGACCGGCTGGTGGCGGGCCGCGGCGGCGAGTCCTGCGGGGGTGATGCTCTTGTCGTGGCCGCCGGGTTGGCGGGAGGAGCAGCCGACGCGGAACGCGACGCGGATGGACTCCATGCCGGTGATCACGCACGGCGGGCGTACGCCCTGGGCGCGTAGTTCGGCGGCGACGCGGGCGTACCGGGTGCTGTCGGCGCGGACGCGGTCGATCACTCCGTCGAGGACCCTGTACTGGATCGCCAGGTGTCCGGCGACCGCCACGCCCAACCCGGCGAACGCCACCCGGCACCAAGGCTTTCCGGCCCGTGCGGCCGCCCGTACGACGCGGACGAGGCACTGTGCGACCGGCAGGCTGAGCAGGGCGTACGCGGGGAGCAGGAAGCGTGGTGCCGCGTAGCCGATGGTGAACCAGTACGGGAAGGCGAGGGCGAGTCCGGTCGCGGTGGCGAGGACGATCGGCGCCCGGTACTGCGTGCGGGCCGCAGCCCATACGCCGCCCGCGACGAGGAGCGGCAGGGCGATCAGCCAGAGGCCGGTGGCCGGGTGGTTCCACGCCACGTCGCAGGGGCGGCACAGGGTGCGGCCGGACAGGGCGCGCACGTGGTCGTCGAATGCGAAGTAGGCGCCGAGGTGGCCCTGGATCTCGCTGGCCCGGTCGAGGCGTGCGGTCAGGCCGCCGTACCGCACGTACGCCTCGATGATCCACTCGGCCCAGCCCGCGACGAGGCCGGTGGCGAGCGTGAGGAGCAGCAGGAGGCGGCGGCGTGCCCGCATCAGGAGGGCCGCCGCGGCGAGGGGCAGGGCCAGCCAGGCCGCGTCGACGGGGCGCAGGACTGCGGCGAACGCCACCGCGGCGGTCACGCTCAGCAGCATGCGGGCATCGGGGCGGCGGACGGCGCGCAGGAAGCAGCCGGCAGCGATCAGAGCCGCGTACGCGACCCAGAGGTTGGGCATCACCTGCGCGCCGTAGAACGCCGTGACCCAGATGCCGGCGAACAGGGCTCCGGCGACGGCGAGTACGGGGGTGGGCAGGAGCCGGCGCCACACCCAGAGGGCGAGGAAAAGGCCGAGGCCGGAGAGCAGCGCCAGGTAGACGCGCAGGGCCATGACGGACGTGGTCAGTTCGGTGACGGGTGCCACGAGGAAGGTGATGCCGCGGGCGCGCGGTGCGCTGAAGAACGCGGCCGGGGCCTGGGGGCTGACCTGGCTGACGTAGACGGTCTCGTCCCAGCCGAGGCCGGTGCCGGGTACGACGAGGACGAGCTGGAAGAGGGTGCAGGCGGCGGCGAGGCCGGCCAGCCACGGCAGTGGGCGGGCCTGGGCCGCCGCGCCGGGTGGGGCGTTGTCCGGTGCGCGTCGGTCGGGGCCGGGGTCCGGGCCGTCCGGGCCGTACGCGCCTGCGCTCGCGCGCGGTTGTTGTGGCGCGTCGTCCGGCACGCCGCCGTGGAGCGGGCTGTGCCCTGGGACCAACTCCGGTTCTTGCACGGTCCCGGCCTCCTTCGGCTCCACGGCTCGTGTCCGCGGTTTCGCGTCCGTTGACTGAACGCTGCCGCCGGTCGCCGTGGCCCACCAGGCCGGTGAGGCACCCGGGCGAGCGGCTGTTCCCGAAGGGGTGAGAGGGAGGGGCGACCACGAAGGCGCCCCTCCCCTGAGGCCGGTTGCTCAGGTCAAGTCAGCTCAAGTCAAGTCAGGTCAGGTCAGGAACTCGACGTACCCGTCCGTTCCGTGTACGCGGATGCGCTGGCCGTCGCGGATGAGGCGGGTGGCCTGTTCCACGCCCACGACGGCCGGCAGGCCGTACTCGCGGGCGATGACGGCACCGTGTGTCATCAGTCCGCCGACCTCGGTCACCAGTCCGGCGATGCCGACGAACAGGGGCGACCAGCTGGGGTCGGTGAAGGGGGTGATCAGGATGTCGCCCGCTTCGAGGTCCGCGTCCGCCATGTCGAGGATGACGCGGGCTCGTCCCTCGACGGTCCCGGCGGAGACGGGGAGGCCGATGAGGGCGCCGTCCGGGACGTCGTCGCGCCGGTACGCCCCGGTGACGGCTTCGCCGTCCGAGGTGAGGACGCGGGGCGGGGTGAGGGCGTGGTACGAGCGGAAGGCGTCCTTGCGCTCCCGGATCAGCCGGGGGTCCGCCTCGTGCGAGCGCGCGGCTTCGTGGAGTTCCTGGAACGTGAGGTAGAAGGCGTCCTCCGGCTCGGGGAGCACGCCGGCCTGCACGAGGCGTCCGGCCTCCGCCAACAGGGCCTGCTTGTACAGGAAGTAGCGGCTGATGATCCCGTACTTGGGGTACTCCCGGTAGCCGATGAAGGTGCGGACGCGGTCGATCATCCGCTTGGTCTCGTCGGCCTTGCGGTGCCCGTCCGGCAGCGCCCGCAGGCGGGACAGCACGTCGTGTTCCTTCGCCTCGGCCCGCAGGCGCCCTTCCTCGAAGCGTCGTTCGGCGGCGCGCGGTGCGAAGTTCCTGACGTTGTCGAGGATCACGGGTACGAGCGTGCCGGGGCGTTCGCGCCAGCGTGGCCTGGTGATGTCGATCTCGCCGACGCAGCGCATGCCGTACCGGTCGAGGTAGGCGTCGATGGCGTCGCGCGCTTCGGTGCCGCCGGGGAGTTTCGACAGTTCGTCGAGGAAGTCGTCGCCCTCGACGCCCTGCAGGAACGCCACGAGCTCCGGGTGGGGGCGGACGACGTCGGCGACGTCGAGGAGCGCGAGGCCCATCTCCGAGGTGATGTTGTCGGGGGCGGACAGGGTGAGCGTGTCGGCGGCGTTCTTCTCGCCCAGCCACTCCCCCAGCTTGTCGTTGAGCCACCAGGTGGCCTCCATGCCCGCCATGATGGCCTGCATGCTCAGCGGGTCGCTGAGGACCTTCTTGTGCTCCGTGAACGCGTCGAGCAGGAACGCGAACAGTTCCGGTCCCGTCTTCGTCCGGATGTCGCGCTCCAGGGCGGCGACGGATGCCTCGCTGCGTTCGATCAGCTCGGTGACGAGGGCGGGATCGGTGTCGATCGGGGCGGGCGGACCACCCACGGGCGGACCCTCGGCGGCCGGACCGTCCGGGCTCGGGTTCGGGTTCGGGTTCGGGTTCGGGTTCGGAAGCGACGGTACGAGGAAGTCCTCGCGCCCTAGGACCGTCTCCAGCGCGTCCCTGGTCAGCGGATCGCCCCTGCCTACCAGGTCCAGGAAGGCGGCGCGGCTCGCGGGTTCGGCCAGGCGCCGGGTCGCGTCGACGAACAGCCTTCCGCCGGCCTCGAGCATCGGCGCCATCGCCGTCAGCCGCCAGAGGGAGAGGCCGAGGGGCTTCATGGGGTCGGTCATCATCTGCTGGTGGCCGACGGAGAGGTAGACGTGGTTCTCCTCGTCGCCGACCTCGGGGACGGGGAACAGCGTCGTGATGGGTCGGCTCTGCACGATCTCGAAGTCGTCGTCGGCCAGGCACCATTCGATGTCCTGAGGGCGGCCGAAGTGGGCTTCGATCCGCCGCCCGAGCCGGACGAGGCGTACGACTTGCTCATCGGTGAGAGCGGGCTGCCGCTGCCGCTGCGCGTCGACCGCGACTTCTCGCGTACCGCCGGTCGGCAAGGCGTCAACTGCCCGTTGTTTGGCGGCGATTGTGCGGGAGACGATCTCGCCGTCGCGCACCTTGAACACGTCCGGGTCGACCAGTCCGGACACCAGGGCCTCGCCGAGGCCGAAGCCCGCGTCCACGGTGGCGACCTTCCGGTGGCCCGTGACGGGGTCGGCGGTGAACAGGATGCCGGACGCCTGCGGGAGGACCATCCGCTGGACGACGACGGCCATGCGGACCGTGCGGTGGTCGATGCCGTTGCGCCGTCGGTAGGTCACGGCCCGCTCGGTGAACAGCGAGGCCCAGCAGCGGCGGACGTGCTGGAGGACCGCCGTCGGTCCCATGACGTTCAGGTACGTGTCCTGCTGGCCCGCGAACGACGCCGTCGGCAGGTCCTCCGCGGTCGCGCTGGACCGGACGGCGCAGGCGGTCTGTGCGCCGAGCCGGTCGAGGGCACGGGTGATCGCCGACGCGAGGTCCTCCGGGACGGCGGTGCCTTCGATGGTGCGGCGGATCTCCGCGCTGAGCGTGCGGATCGCGTCCCGGTCGTCCGCGTTCAGGTGGGACAGCTCGTCGAGCAGCGCGTCGATCGACGGGGCTTCCGCCATGATCCGGTGGAAGGCGTGCGTCGTCACACAGAAGCCGTCCGGCACGCGGATGCCGTCGATGCGGGAGAGCCCGCCGAGGTGTGCGGCCTTGCCGCCGACGACCGGAACCTGATCCCCGGCCCCGTCCAGGTCCCGGAGATCCAACACGTACCGCTCGCTCATGGTGGCGCCCTCATTTCCGCAGGTTGTGGCCTCGGCGGATGATTCTGCGCCGTGCCCTGGGCCTTGTGGCAAGCCCCCAGGTGAGCTATACGTTGAGAACGGCAAGGAAGAGTGTTCTTCCTTGCCGTTCTGTTTCAGCGCACTAGTTCTGCGGTTCCGTACGCTGCCGCAGCAGCTTCTTGTCGGGCTTGCCCGCGTCCGTCAGCGGCAGCGCGTCCAGGAACGTGATGTGGGCCGGTTCGTACATCGCGCCGCGCTGTTCGCGCACCGCCGCACGGAGCTCCTCGGCCTCCACCGGGGCGCCGGGTGCGGGCACGACCGCGGCGTGGACCTGTTCCATGCGGTCGACGTCCCGCACTCCGTAGACGGCGCTCTGCCGCACCTTCGGGTGGGAGTTGAGCAGATCCTCCAGCTCGGTGGTGTACACGTGCCCGCCGACGACCACGATCATGTCCTTGAGCCGGTCGACGACGGTGAGGTAGCCGTCGACGTCGAGGAAGCCGATGTCGCCGGTGTGCAGCCAGCCGTCGCGGAGGACATCGGCGGCGGTCCGGGGCCGTGGGCATGACGCCGCGCCCGGTGCGAGCTGGACCCGCCCCGGGTGGATTGATTGCCCCAGACAACCAATAGTCAGGCTAACGCGCCGCGGCTCCCACCCACGCCTCGGATTGAGCCACAGCGGCACACTTGACTCCCTCTTTTCCTTTGCCCTCCCTGCAGTTGACTCCCCGTTTCCACGGTGCGCGGCGACCGACGGGGAGGCGGCCGGACGCCGGATCCTGGACGCCGGCTGCGGCTCGGGCTGCTTCGCGGGCGAGCCGCCCGGCCCCTTGAGGCGGGGCCGGGCGGCCTGTCCGTGCGCATGGCGCGCGCCGTGTCGCGCTACTTCGTACAGCCCTCCCCGAGGACGAACTGCGAGCCCGGTTCGATCACCGTGTCGCCGTCCGCCGAGTCGGAGATCGTGACATTGCACAGGGCCGCGCTCCCCCGTGCCCCGCCGTGGGCGCGGATGCCCGCTCCGTTGTTGGACTTGGAGATCTTGACGTTGGTGAGCTTCACGTCGGGCGTGGCGCCGCCGCCGGACTTGAACTGGATACCGTCGTACGTCGAATCGTGGATCTCGGTGTCGCTGATGGTGACGCCGGGAATGTCCTGGCCCGCCGCGAAGAGCGTGATGGCGCCGAACTCCTGGGATTCGCCCCAGAATTTGCCGCCCGTGCGGTCCAGGCGGTTGTTGGTGATCCGGGTCGTTCCGGAGAACGGCAGCGGGTCGTGGTCCGTGGCGAGCATGATGCCGGGGTAGTTCATGGTGTCGGCGATCGTGTTGTTCTCGATGGTGTTGCCGTAGCCGCCGTAGACCGCAACTCCGTTGGCGCGCCAGGGCAGTTGGATCGTGTTGCCGGTGAAGGCGTTGTCGTGGCCGATGTCCGTCGCCGGGTCCTTGACGTACTTGTTGGCCCAGACGGCGAGGGCGTCGTCACCGGTGTTGCGGAGTGCGGAGTCGGTGACCGTCGAATTGCGGGTGCCGTTGGAGAAGTTGACGCCGTCGGCGTAGGTGTTGCGGATGCGCATGCCGCTGAACTCCAGGCCGTCGGCCGGGCCCCACAGTTCGGGGATGTTGCTGTAGTCGCGGCCGACCCAGGCACCCACGTTGGCGTGCTCGATCCAGACGTTCTTGATCTTGGTGTTCTTGCCGAAGCGGCCGTTGAGGCCGACGCCGCCCTCCTGTCCGCCGTCGCCGCCGCGGATCGTGCCCGAGCCGAAGATGGCAAGGTCGGAGATCTGGGTGTTGTCGTCGATGTCGAAGCCGAAGTTGCCCTCGTGCGGATGGTTGATGCCGCCCGCTTCGTGGGGCGGGGTGAGGCTGTAGAGCTGGGAGTGCCACATGCCCGCGCCGCGGACGGTGACGTCGCGGATGCCGACCTGGTTGTGCGGGTTGCCGGGGTACTTCGGGTCGACAGTCAGGATCTTCTGCTCCTGGCGCCACTGCCCGGCCGGGACCCACACGCAGTCGATCTCGCCCTTCTGGTCGGCGGTGACGGCCGCCTGGATCGCCTTGGTGTCGTCCTCACCGTCGTCCGGCTTCGCGCCGTACTCGGTGATCGACGTGCACTCGGCCGGCTTCTCCGCGGGCGGGGCGACCTGCTCCAGGTCGATGAGGTCGACGACGTAGAACTCGGCGTCGTCGTCCGCGTCGCGCTGCAGCCGGAACTCGGTGCCCTGCGGGTACGAGTCCTTGAGGAGGGCGTGGGACTCGTCGAAGAGGCGGCGTGCGTCGGCGCCCGGCCGGTTGGTCAGGCCCTCCGGGTCGTCGGTGTTCCCGTACAGCCAGCTGTGCTTGGAGGACAGCTTCAGCTTCTGCACGAACTGTCCGTCCGCGTACAGGCTGAGGGTCTTCTCCTGTCCCCCGCCGCCCGGCGCGTCGGGTATCGCGTTGCGTACGACGATGGAGTTCGTGGCGCTCTTCGACGTGAACTCCACATACTGGCCGGTGGAGTTGAGGCGTACCGACTTGCGGCCCGAGGACTCCGTGCCGAAGTTGGTGTGGCCGAAGGGGCGGTCGGGCTCTGCCTCCAGGAGGGTGCCCTCGTAGCTGCCGTCCTCCGCTTCGTACTCGACGTACGGGAGGTTCGCTCCGCGTTCGGCGGACGTGTGCCGAGGCTCCGGGGTGGCGTCGGGGGTGGTGGCGTTGGCCGCGAGGGGCAGGAGGCCCACCGTGGCGAGGCCGAAGGCGAGTGCGGTGGCGATGCGGCGCCTTCTGCGGGGTGTGCGTGGAGCGTCTGGGGTGTGGTCCATCGTGGGGTCCTCCGCCTCACTCGACGTTGATCTTGAAGGTGGACGTGGTGTTGTGGATGTCCTCGGCGTTGTCCTGCAGCGTGAGCCCCTTGAACGTGGCCTCGCCGACGGCCGGGCCCTGGCCCGCTTCGGGCAGCTCGTTGGCCCAGATGCCGAATCCGGACTTGTGGTCGTACTCGTCGCCGGATTTCTGCGCGCCGGAGATCGTGACGTTCGACAACACCGTGTCCTGGACCGGGTTCTGGGGCTGTCCGCCCACGTAGTTGGTCTGGAACATCACGCCGTGGTACGTCGGGTCGGTGATGGTCACGTCGTCGACGCGGATCGCGCGGAACGGCTTCGAGGCGGAGAACATCCAGATGCCGGGGAAGGTCTGCCCGTTCCAGAAGTGGCCGCCGGCGCGCTCGATGGTGAGGCCGGAGAACTGCGTCGGGTCGGGGCCGAAGCCGTTCATCGGGTAGCCGAAGTCGAGGGACGAGACGGTGACGCCGGAGTAGACCAGGGTGTCGGCGATGTGGATGTCGCGGAACGTGTTGCGCTGGCCGCCGTAGACCGCCAGGCCCGCCGCACGCCAGGTCAGCCTGCTGGTGAGCTTCTCGTAGACGTTGCCCGTCTGGTCGCCGCCGCCCCCGTCGGTCGCGGAGAACAGCGCGAACGAGTCGTCGCCGGTCGCGCGGGTCTCGGTGTTGGTCACCAGGTTGTCGCTGGAGCCGTTGGTCATGTTGAGGCCGTCGGCGAAGGTGTTGCGGATGCGGTTGTCCCGCAGGGTCATCTTGTCGGTGTTGGCGCCCCAGTAGAGGCACACCATGTGCTCGGCCCAGATGTTCTCGATGGTCATGCCGGAGACGTGTCGGAAGTCGAAGACCTTGCCGGGACCGTCGATACGGGACGTGTAGTTGCCGAAGTACGCGAAGCCGGAGAAGACCGAGCCGTTGGCGCCCTGGTCGGCGCGGAAGCCGATGTCGGTGTTCTCCTGGCCCCGTGGCGCGTGGAAGCGCGTGAACCAGGGGCCCGCGCCGATCACCTTGACCGGCTTGCCGTAGACCTGGAACTTGCTCGACGTCTCGTAGTCACCGGCCGGCAGGTAGACGCCCTTGATCGTGCCGGTGGTGTCCATGCGCGCCTTGTCGAGGGCGTCCTGCACGGCCTGGTGCCCGGTGCCGGACGGCTCCACGTACGCGGCCGGGTCCGGGTTGGGGGCGGCCTCGACCTGCTCGAAGTCGGCGAAGTCGATCTCGTACGTGGAGGAGTTGTCGGCGTCCTTCTGCAGCCTGATCTTTGCGCCCGCCGGAACGGTGCGGCCCAGGTTCACCTGCGCCTCGTCGTAGATGTGCCGGGGCGGGCCCGCGCCGGGGTCGTTGCCGGGTGAGGCCTCGGGGCCGTACAGCCAGGCGTACTTGGAGGTCAGGTCGAGCGGCTTGGTTTTCTCGCCGTCCACGTAGACGTTGAGGGTGGTGTTCGTGCCGTCGGGGACGGAGAACCGGGTGACGAGGGTGTTGGTCGCGACCGGGGTGGTGAACTCCACGTACTGGCCAGTGTCTTCGAGGGTCACCGCCTTGCGTCCGGACGCCTCTCCGGCCAGGTCGCCGATCTTCCGGTTGGGTCCGACGACCTGCGCCCCGCCGCCCGGTTCTGCGGCCTCGGCCTCGACGGTGGCGTACGGCAGGTTGGCACCACCCGCGGCCTTGGCGGGGTTCCGCTTCGCGAGGGACGCGCCGCTGCGGGGCGGGGTGAACGCGGCCTCCCCACGGGCCGGTTGGCCCGCACGGACGGTACGGGTGGCGGTGTCGCTGTCCGGGGACTGGTTGCCGGCGGCGTCCCGGGCCCGTACCGCATAGGTGACCTTCCGCGCGTCGGCCGCCGGTGCGGTCGTGTCCCGCCAGTGCCGGGTCTTCGCGGGGAGGCTGGCGCGCAACTCGCCGTCGGCGTACACGTCGTACGCGGTGGCGCCCTCGGCCCGGTCCCAGCTGAGCCTGTCGCCGTCGAGGGATGCGCCGGTCGGTGCCTTCGGGGGTGCGGTGTCGCCGGAGCGTGCCGCGTACGCCGCGATCTCGCCGACCTTCTTGGCGCCGGTGACGCGCAAGTGCCGGACGGCGGCGCCGTTCAGGTCGAAGGTGACCTTGCCCTTGCGGGCCTTGAGGTCGGACAGTTCGCTGAAGTCCCGGCCGTTGGCGGAACCTTCGAGGCGGACGTTCCGTGCCGTGTCGGGCACGTGCACCTCGACCCGGTCCAGGCGGCGGGTCGCACCCAGGTCGGCGGTGGTCCAGCCGTTGCTCTTGCCCTGCTGCATCGCGAGCGGGCCTTCGTCCGGGGCCTGTGGTGCGGGGGGTGCCGCGCTCGCCTGCCATCCGGCCAGCAGCAGGCCGGTGGCGAGGGTGGCGGCCAGGGCCGGGCGCACAGCCCGGCCTCGACCGCGGTGCCGTTCGGTGGTGCCCATGACATTCCCTTCGGTGTGGGGGACGTACGGGGATGTGGAGCGGGTGCGGTCCGGCCGCGGGCGTTCAGGCCCGCAGCCAGACCGCGGTGTCCTGCGGCAGCCGCCCCCGCGGGGACAAGGGGCCGCTGGCCAGCAGGAGTTCGGTGTCGGCGGGCAGCACCACGTCGTCCGGGCCGAAGTTGACCAGACAGATCCAGGTGGCGCCGTCCCGCGCGGAAGTGCGGGCGAACGAGAGCACCCGCGGTTCCTCGGGACGCAGGCGTCGCAGCGGGCCGGCGTCACCGAGGGTGCGCCGCAGGTGCAGTGCCGTGCGGTAGAGGGAGAGCATCGAGTCCGGGTCGTCGGCCTGGCGCTCGGCGGCGTACGCGACCCAGTCCGGGGGTGCCGGGAGCCAGCCGTCCCGTGGGGTGTCGTCCCAGGGGAGCGGCACCCGGCAGCCGTCCCGGCCCGGGTCCGCTCCCCCGGAGCGCGCGTGCATCGGGTCCTGGATCAGGTGCCGGGGTATCTCCACCTCGGGCAGGCCCAACTCCTCGCCCTGGTACAGGTATACGGAGCCGGGCAGGGCCAGGGTGAGGAGGGCGGCGGCGCGGGCGCGGCGGGTGCCGAGGTCCAGGTCGGTGGGGACGCCGAAGCGCTTGCGGTCGAAGGCGAAGCCGGTGTCGTCGGCCCGTCCGTAGCGGGTGACGGTGCGGGTCACGTCGTGGTTGGCGAGGACCCAGGTGGCGGGCGCGCCGACCGGGGCGTGACCGGACAGGGTCAGCTCGATGGACTCCCACAGCTCCGCAGGGTCCCAGGGGCGGGTCAGGAAGTCGAAGTTGAAGGCGGTGTGCAGCTCGTCCGGGCGCAGGTAGCGGGTGAAGCGTTCCTCGTCCGGCAGCCACACCTCGCCGATGAGGATCGCGTCGTACTCCTCGGCCGTCTTGCGCCAGGAGCGGTAGATGTCGTGCACTTCCGGCTGGTCGTGGAAGGGGTGCGGGCGGGCCGGGTCCATGGCGGGCAGGCCGTCGGCCTTGGCGAGCAGGGCGGCGGAGTCGATGCGCACTCCGGCCGCGCCGCGCTCGAACCAGAACCACAGGACGTCCTCGTGCTCCTGACGGACCGTCGGGTGGGCCCAGTTGAGGTCGGGCTGTTCGGGCGCGAAGAGGTGGAGGTACCACTCGCCGTCGTCGGTACGGGACCAGGGCACTCCGCCGAACTCGCCCACCCAGTCGTTGGGGGGCTGAGGGGAGTGCGGGCGGAAGTGGAACAGTTCCCGCTCGGGTGCGCCGGGTCCGGCCGCGAGGGCCGCCTTGAACCAGGGATGCTGGTCCGATACGTGGTTGGGGACGATGTCGACGATGCAGCGCAGGCCGAGTGCGCGGGCCTCGGCGATGAGCTGTTCGGCCTCGGCGAGGGTGCCGAACGCCGGGTCGATGGTGCGGTAGTCGGCGACGTCGTAGCCGCCGTCCGCGAGGGGCGAGAGATACCAGGGCGTGAACCACAGGGCGTCCACGCCCAGCTCCGCGAGGTAGGGCAGCCGGGCACGGACTCCGGCCAGATCGCCGGTGCCGTCGCCGTTGCCGTCCGCGAAGGAGCGTACGTACACCTGGTAGATGGCAGCACTGCGCCACCACTCCGTGCTGGTCAAGGGAGTTCCTTTCAGAACTGGCTGCGGGAGAAAGGGAGTTGAAGGCGTGTCAGCCCTTGAGGCTGCCCGCGGCGAGGCCCGAGATGATCTGGCGCTGGAAGACCAGGAAGAGCGCGATCAGGGGCAGCGAGGCCATGACGAGTCCGGCGACGAGGCTGTTCAGCGGGGTGTCCTGGGCGACGCGTTGGAGGAACACGCTCAGGGGTTGCGCCGCCGGGTCGGGCAGGACGAGCAGCGGCCAGAGGAAGTCCTTCCAGGCCGTGACGACGGAGAGGATGGAGACCACGGCGAGGATCGGCCGGGCCAGCGGGAGCACCACGCGCCACATCGTGGTGAGCGGGCCTGCGCCGTCCATCTTGGCGGCGTCGAGGAGTTCGTCGGGGATCCGGTCGAAGAAGTTCTTCAGGATGTAGATGTTGAAGGCGTTGGCGGCGGCGGGCAGCCAGACCGCACTGGGGCTGTTGATGAGGTTGCGGTTGAAGACCGGCACGTCGACGACGGTGAGGTAGACGGGCACCAGCAGTGCGGTGGCGGGCATCATCAGGGTGACGAGCATCAGGCCGAGCACCAGGTTCCCGAACCGTGGCCGGAGTTTGGACAGGGCGTAAGCGGCCGGTACTTGTACGGCGAGTTGCACCAGCCAGGCGCCACCGGCGAGGACGACGGTGTTGAGGAAGTAGCGGGCCAGGTCCATCTCCTGCCACGCCTTGGCGTAGTTCTCGGGGTGCCAGGTCTGAGGGATGTACGTGGGCGGGTTCTGCGCCAGTTCGGTCGGCGACTTCATGGCGCCGGTCGCGGCCCAGTAGAGCGGCACGATGAAGGCGAGGGTGAAGAGGAGCAGGGCGGCGGTGAGCGTCGACCAGTAGATCAGCCGGCCTTTGCGGGTCTTCAGGACGGCGGGGCGTACGAGGGTGCGCGTCGAGGCGGACACCGGCTCACTCCTTTCCGGCGCGGGTGACCCGCAGATAGAGCGCGGAGAACACGCCGAGGACGAGCAGGAGCAGCAGGCTCAGGGCACTGGCGGTGCCGAAGTCGTTGTAGACGAAGGCGTACCGGTAGACGAGGAACATCACGGTCACCGTGGAGTCCTCGGGGCCGCCGCCGGTCATCACGTACGGCTCGGTGAAGACCTGCATCGTCGCGACGATCTGCAGGAGCAGCAGGACGAGGAGGACGAAGCGGGTCTGCGGGACGGTGACGTGGCGGAGCCGCTGCCAGAGGCCCGCGCCGTCCAGTTCGGCGGCTTCGTAGAGCTCGCCGGGGATGGTCTGGAGGGCGGCCAGGTAGATCAGGGTGGTGGTGCCCATGTTGGCCCAAGTGGACACGATGACAAGGGAGATGAGGGAGGTGGCCGAGGAGTCCAGCCAGTTGGAGGTGGGCAGGCCGAGGCTGCGGAGGATCTCGTTGAAGAGGCCGGGGCCCGGGTCGTAGAACCACTTCCACATCAGGGCGACGACGACCGGGGGAAGCATCACGGGCAGGTAGACGAGGACGCGGAAGTAGGCGCGTGCGTACCGGAACTCGTTGAGGAGCACGGCGGTCAGGAACGGCACGGCGAAGCCGAGGACCAGGGCGTACAGGGTGAACAGACCGGTGTTCCTCCAGGCGGTGAGGAAGAGCGGGTCGTCGAGGAGTCTCTGGAAGTTGGCGAGTCCGACCCAGGTGTTGCCGGTGGCGAAGTTGACCTGCTGGAAGCCGAGGAGGGTGTTGCGGACGATCGGCCACCAGGAGAACAGGGCGAAGACGACGAGTGCGGCGCAGAGGAATCCGTACGCGGTGAGGTGCTCGCGGAGGTTGCGGCGGCGACGGGTCGTGGTCCGCGGGCGTGGGGTGCGGGCCTCGGGGGGTGAACCCGCGTGCCGGGGCGGGGTCTTGATACCGGTCGCGGCCATCAGGCGGCGTCATAGATCGCGTCGACCTTCTTCTCCGCGTCGGCCAGAAGGGCGTCGATGTCGGCGTTCTTCTTGGTGAGCACGGCCTGCATCACGGAGTCGAGGACGGCGTAGACCTGTTGGGCCTTGGGCGGTTCGATGACGCCGGGGATGTTCGGCGCGGAGTCCATGAAGGCCTGGTAGTTGGCGACGGGCATGTTGGCGTTGTCCTTCTTGACCTTCTCGATGCGGTCGCGGACCTCGCCCTTGAAGATGTCGGGGACGGTGGGCATCGGGATGCCGACGGGGAGCTCTGCCTCCGCGTAGTCGGCGACGTTCTTCTCGATGAGGTCGGGGTTCTGGTAGCGCCACCCGATCCACTCGACGCCGGCCTTGATCTTCTCCGGGGAGGCCTTGGGGTTGAGCATGTAGCCCTCGCCGCCGAGCAGGGTGGCCTTCGCGTCGGGTACGGGGGCGAGGGCGTAGTCGGCGTACGTGCCGCCGAACTGCTTGGCGACGACGGTGATGTTGTCGGCGGCGGCGACGTACATGCCGAGTTTGCCGGAGCCCATCATGCGCTGGACGTCCTCGACCTGGAGCAGTTGCTTGCTGCCCATCGAGTTGTCCTTCCAGCGCATGTCGTAGAGGTCCTGGAGGGTGGCCTTGCCCTCGGGGGTGTTGAACGCGGCTCTCCACTCGCCGTCGCGTTCCTCTGCGACCCTGCCGCCGCGGGAGTACAGCTCGGCGGTGAAGTGCCAGCCGCCCTGGTTGTTCTTGGAGAAGTCGGCGTAGCCCACGGTGTTGTCGCCGAGCCCGGCGATCTTCTTGGCGGCCTTGCGGACGTCCGCCCAGGTCTTCGGCGGCTGGTCGGGGTCGAGTCCAGCCCTCTTGAAGAGGGCGCGGTTGTAGAGCAGGCCCATCGAGTAGTTGGACGTGGGCAGGCCGTACTGTCTGCCCTGCTCGTCCTGGAAGATCTTCATCAACGGGTCCTGGATGTCCCCGAGTCGGGGCATGTCCTTGACGGCGTCCGTGATGTCCGCGGCCTGTCTCTTCTCGATGAGGGACCGGGTGTCGGTGAAGTAGACGTAGAAGACGTCCTCCAGCTTGCCGCCCGCGAGTTTCGCGTTGAAGGTCTTCGGGTCCATGAAGCCCTCGTGGGGCACGATGTCGATGTCCGGGTGGGCCTTCTCGAACTGCCTGACGTGCTTGTCGAAGAGCTTCCGTTCAAAGGCCTGGGTCTTGGGCGGCTGCCCGTTGACATCGAGCCGCACCGTGCCGCCGGACTCCGGGTCCGCCGCGTCGCTGCTGGTACCGCAGGCGGAGAGCGTGACCAGGGCGAGTGCGGTGGTGGTGGCGGCTGCGGCGAGCGTGAGCCTTCGACTGGTCGAGCTGGTCGAGCCGTTCGTGCCGTTCGAGCTGTCCGTGCATGTCATCTGGGACCCCCTCCGGGTACGTGCCGGCGACAGGCCGGGCGCGGCGCACACTCAACCACCGTCGACATGAGCACGCAATAAGTCGCGCAAAGATTGCAAAAACTGAACTGCACGACGCTTACATGAAGGCATGCGCAGCCTGCGAGAGCGCATGACTGGGCTTACGCAGACTTACGTAACCGACAGGCCCGGCGGCGTGGGAGAACCGCAATCCTCGCCACAGAGAACGCAAATGGCTTGCGTGATTTACGTGAACTTGCGGCTCAGCCTCGCCGCCCGGGATGCTCCTGCCGCCGCATCGGCGTCTCCGGCTCGGCGTCCGGGCCGGTGAAGAGTTCCGGGCGGTCGGCCTGGATCGTGTCGAGGTCGGCGAGGACGCCCTGGAGGTGGCCGCGCAGGGCCTGTTCCGCGGCGTCGACGTCGCGGCGCTCCAACGCGTCGACCACGGAGCCATGCTCACCGATGAGCGTCTCGATGCGGCGCGGCAGCGGCAGGCTCAGCCGCCGCGTCCGGTCGAGGTGGCCTTGGCCGTGGCGAGCGTGCGCCACAGCGTGCGGTCGCCGCTGGCCTCCATCGGCGACGCCACCCTCAACGGCCGCGAGCTGGCCGTCGCCTCGTACCGGCGCCTGGACGCCAAGTTCGCGGTGATCGGGGATGTGCAGTTCCTGCCGGGGTACTCGGTGCTGCTGGCCGACGATCCGCGGGTCGAGCGGTTGTCGGACCTGTCCCGGCCGAAGCGGTTGGCCTTCCTGGCCGATATGGACCGGCTCGGGGAGGCGGTCGAGCGGGTGTGCGGGCGTGCGGATCCGGCTTTCCGGCGGGTCAACCTGGAGATCCTGGGCAATACCGACGGGTTCCTGCACGCGCATGTGTGGCCCCGCTTCTCGTGGGAGCCCACCGACCTCGTGGGCCTGCCGGTGTGGCTCTATCCCCGCGCCAGGTGGTCCGACGCACGGTTCGCGCTCGGTCCGCGGCACGATCCGCTGCGCGAGGCGATCGGGGACGAGTTGGACCGGCTGCGGCGCTCGAGCGGCTGACGTGCCCTGGTGGCGCGGAGGGGGGAGCGGCGGCGGGGATCGACCGGCCGAGTGGGCCCGTGAGGGTGGGCCTCTCGGCCGGTCGATGTGTTGCTGCTACGACGTCGCCGGAGCCGGGGTCGCGCCGGTGGGTGCGGGGTGCTTTCGTGGCTCGCCCCCGTCCCGTAGGAGCAGCACGCTCACCGCGGCCAGGACCGAGCAGGCGGTCAGGCCCCACAGGCCCATCTCCGTGGAGCCGGTGGTGGCCTCCAGGAGGCCGAAGACGGTCGGGGCGACGAAACCGCCCAGGTTTCCCAGGGAGTTGATGAGGGCGATGGCGGGGGCGGAGATGCGGGCGTCGAGGTAGTGCTGCGGAATGGACCAGAACAGCGGCGAGGCGCTCTTGAAGCCCATCGCGCCGACGCAGAGCGCCGCGAGGGCGAACCACGGGCTGCCGAAGGTGGCGAGGCCCGTGCCCAGGGCGGCCGTCAGCAGGGAGGCGACCAGCCAGGGCTTGCGCCTGCCGCTACGGTCGGAGAGCCGGCCGCTGACGTACATCGCGCCGATCGCGAACACCCAGGGAACGGCGGAGAGGAGGCCGATCTCGAAGTCGTTCAGGCCGCCGATCCTGCCGACGATCTTCGGCAGCCAGAACGTGGCGGCGTAGATGGAGAGCGCGATGGCGAAGAAGATCCAGCAGAACACGAGGATCTTCGGGTCGAGCAGCAGCTTCCAGCGGGAGACCGCCCCGCCCGTCTCGCGGCGCTGCTCGCGCTCCGCCTGTTCGGCGTCGATGGTCGTGGCCAGCGCCCGCTTCTCGTCCGCGGTGAGCCAGGTGGCGTCGTCGATGCTGTGGTCCATGAGGCGCCAGGCGATGAAGCCGATGACCACCGAGAGCAGGCCCTCGATCAGGAACATGGACTGCCAGCCGGTCATGCCGAGGAAGCCGTCCAGCTGAAGCAGCGCACCGGACAGCGGGCCCGCGATGATGGTCGCGATGGAGGATCCGGAGATGAAGATGGCCGAGGCGCGGGCGCGGTGGCCGGAGGGCAGCCACCGGCTGAAGTAGTAGATGATCGCGGGGAAGAAGCCCGCCTCGGCGATGCCGAGCAGGAAGCGCAGCACGTAGAACGACGTGGTGCCCTGGACGAAGGCCATCCCGGCCGACACCAGACCCCAGGTGATCATGATCCGGGTGAGCCAGATCTTCGGCCCGAACTTCTCCAGCATCATGTTGCTGGGCACTTCGAAGATCGCGTAGGCGACGAAGAAGAGACCGGCGCCGAGTCCGTACGCGGCTACGCCGATGCCCAGGTCGGCTTCCAACTGCCGTTCGGCGAAGGCGATGTTGCCGCGGTCGATCTGGTTGGCGATCAGCATGATCGTGAACAGCGGGACGATCCGGCGGAAGATCTTGCGGACGGCCGAGCCGAGTGCGGGCGGTGGGGCCGCCTCCGGGCTTGTGGTGGTGGTCATGTGCGGCTCCGTTGCGGAAGAGGAGTACGCGGAAGAGGAGTACGCGAGAGAGGAGTGCGCGGAAGAGAGGTACGCGAGAGGAGTAAGTCGCTTACCAGCGCGGGGAGTTGTGCGGCGTCCAGGTGGGGTCGGCGAGGCGCATGCCGGCCTCGTCGTCGCGGTCCCGCATACCGGGCATGCGCTGCCAGCGCTCGTGCAGGGCGGCGAGGGCGGTCCGGTCGAGTTCGACACCGAGGCCGGGGGCGTCGGACACCTCGACGCGGCCGTCGCGGAAGACGTGCGGCTCGGTGATGACGTCGTCGGTCTGCCAGGGGCGGTGGGTGTCGCAGGCGTAGTCGAGGCTCGGGACGGTCGCGGCCACGTGGGTCATGGCGGCGAGGCTGATGCCGAGGTGGGTGTTGGAGTGCATGGAGACGCCGACGCCGAACGTGGCGCAGATGGCGGCGAGTTCCTTGGTGGCGCGCAGGCCGCCCCAGTAGTGGTGGTCGGAGAGCACGACCTGCACGGCGCCCCGGGTGAAGGCCTCGGGGATCTCGCCGAGCCGGGTCACGCACATGTTGGTGGCGAGCGGCATGCCGGTGCCCGCGGCGACCTCCGCCATGCCGGGTGTACCGGCGGTGGGGTCCTCCAAGTACTCCAGTACGTCGGCGAGTTGGGCCGCGACCTTGAGGCTGGTCCCGACGCTCCAGCCGCCGTTGGGGTCGAGCCGCAGCGGGCTGTCGGGGAAGGCCTCGGCGAGGGCGCGGATCGCGGCGGCCTCCTGGTCGGGCGGGAAGACACCGCCCTTGAGCTTGAAGGACGTGAAGCCGTGGTCGCGGCGCATACGGCGGGCCTGCTCGACGATTCCGGCGGGGTCGAGGGCCGCGCCCCAGTCGTCGCGCGGGGCGTCTTCGGGCGCGCCGGCGCCCTGGGGGTGTTCGGCCCAGCGGTAGAAGAGGTAGCCGCTGTACTCGACGGTGTCCCGCACCTTGCCGCCGAGCAGGGCGTGCACGGGCAGGCCGGTGACCTTCCCGAGGGCGTCGAGCATGGCCACCTCGAACGCGGAGATCACGCTCAGGCGCAGCTTGTCGGCGGTCTGGGTGCCGCGCATTCCGGCGATGTCGGTGGGCGAGCTGAGCGCGCCCAGGTCGACCTCGGCACCACCGGCGGCGAGCGCGGGAAGCAGGTTCGTCTCAGTGGTGCGGCGGCCCTTCACCAGGGGGGCCAACTGTCGTGCGATGTCCAGGTAGTTGGTGTCCCCCAGGGTCTCGCCGACGCCGACGACACCGCCCTCGGTGACCACCTCGACGATCAGGCGTGGCACGTACGGCTGATGCACGCCCTGCACGTTCAGGAGCGGCGGATCGGCGATGAGGACGGGGGTGAGGCGTACGTCGGCGATGCGGACGTCAGCGGTGGCACTCTCGGGCGCGGCGGGCATGTGTACGTCTCCATATGTGAACGCTGGTTATGTATGCGCTCAGGCGCGATCCGAACGGTAGAGAGCTGGTGATCAAAACGTCAACGGTTGGAGCGGTTCGAGCAGACCGGATCCAGGCGGGGCACCACCATGGGAAACCTCGGAGGACTGCGCGCCGTAGTCTCGGATGTGAACGAAGGGGCGGATCAGTGGAGATCACGGTGCAGTGGGTCAGGACGTCGTGGACGAAGGAGTCCCGTGGCGGGGAGGCCGCCGCCCGGAGGAACGCCGTGCCGTCGGGCTTCCCCCTGCCCCAACTCCCCGCAGAATCCGCCCACTTC
Source organism: Streptomyces sp. LHD-70 (assembly GCF_031157275.1). Lineage (GTDB taxonomy): Bacteria > Actinomycetota > Actinomycetes > Streptomycetales > Streptomycetaceae > Streptomyces. The sequence goes on along the minus strand of NZ_JAVIFW010000034.1, from coordinate 38,194 downwards.
GTGCACCTGTCCGAGCGTGACGGCTTCGCGCCACGGTCCAGCCGCAAGGACCTGCGCGAGGTCGGCGTCAGCCTGCGGGACGAAGGTGCGCGGGCTACGGGCTCGTCTCGTACTGGACCGCCTACCTCAAGGCCAACTACCCGGCCGAGTACACAGCCGCTCTGCTCACCTCGGTCGGCGACGACAAGGACAAGGCCGCCGTCTATCTCGCCGATGCCCGCAAGAACGGCATGCGCATCCTTCAGCCCGATGTGAACGAGTCCGTCGCCGAGTTCACGGCCGTCGGCGACGACGGGGTCGAGGACCGCGACGGAACCCTGAACGTCTTCGGCAGGGAACTCACGGCACTGGACGTGTCGTCGGCCGAGCACGGCGGTCGGTCTCCCGTGCGCCTCGCTCTCCCCGCGCACCCGGATCACCGGGCAGTCGGTCGCCGAGCTCAAGCGGATCCTCGCCGCCCACCCCGGCGACAGCCCCGTCCACCTCAGCGTGCGCGGCGCACGGACGACCACCGTCTACGCCCTGGAGGCCACCGTCGACCCCGCGACGCTCGCCTCCGACGTCAAGGGAGCGTTCGGGGCCGACGCCTGGACCGGACTGGTGTGAGGAGCCGCCCGGGTCAGTGGAGCGTGGGCCGGTAGACCAGCTCCTGGATGTGGCCGTCGAGGGTGCGCCGCTCGACCAGTTCCAGGTCGAAGTCGGACGCGCCACGGAAGACCGGGTCGAGCCCGGACGCGCCCGTGACGACCGGGAAGAGCGTCACCTGGAGGCGGTCGACCAGGCCCGCGGCGAGGAGCGCGCGGTTCATCGACAGGCTGCCGTGCGAGCGCAGCGGGACGTCGGACTCCTTCTTCAGGCGGGCGACGACATCGACGGCGTCACCGCTCTCGACGGTCGCGTCCGGCCAGTCGAGGGTCCCTTCCAGGGTGGTCGACACGACCGTCGCCGGGAGGTTCCGCATGCGCGTGACCCACGGGTCGCGTACGTCGGAGTCCTCGGTGCTGTCGGCCAGCATCCGCGTGAACAGGCGGTACGTGTGCGCCCCGAAGACCATGCGCTGCTCCTGGTCGTAGAGGGCGAGGCGGTGGTCGAGGAGTTCGGGGCCCTGTTTGCCCCAGTAGCCGGTCCAGTCGCCGCCTGCGGCCCCGTAGCCGTCGAGGCTGGAGAAGACGTCGAAGGTGTAGGTGGCGGTCATGGCGAGCTCCTCGGGGGGGGTGGCGCGGCGGGCAGGCGTGGCTCTCTGCGGCCCTCACACCTGTAGACCCGGTCCGCGCCCCGAACTCATCGGCCCGAACCCATCGGCCCGACCTCCTCGGCCCGACCTCCTCGGCCCGAGCTCATCTCCCCTGCGGTAGCGGAGCGTCCCGCCGGACCGACCGCCACAGCTCGTCCGCTCCGCCGGGCTGTCCGGGACGACGGGGTTGGGGCCCGGCGCCTCACGAACCGGCCGTGGCCTCGCTTCTGGTCGCGCCTGCCTGGAGGGAGCGGAGGATCGTGTCCGGGTCGCCGTCCCGGCGGACGGCGCGGCCGATCTCGGTGCGGATCTCCTGGCGGACCTCGGGCCAGGAGTGCATCGCGGTCGGCTGGAAGCGGGCCCGGGGGAGCTGGTCGATGAACTTGCCGAGCCGGTTGCCCTTGGCGGCCACCACGTCCGCGCCGGATTCGGTGACCGGGAGGGCCGCCGCCCGGCCGCCGCCGTAGCTCGCCGCGGACTCCCTGCCGTAGACGAAGCCGAGGAACGCGGCGCAGGCGGCGCGGCGGCCGTTCTGGCGGAAGGCGAGGAGCCAGTCGTTGATGCCGACGGGTATGGCCGCGCCGCCGCGCCGGGCGGGGAACGCGGCGTGGGCGTACGGGAGTTTCACGGAGTCGGCGGCGTCCATCAGCACCGGGTGGGCGAGCATCATGCCGATGCGGCCGCCGAGGAACTGCTCGTAGGCGTCGGTGCGGTTGAGCTTGGCGGGGTTCTGGCCTGCGAGGCCGCGGGTGACGAGGTTGTCGCGGAGCCAGGTGAGGGTGTCGACGTTCGTGTCGGAGTAGAAGTCGTACCCGCTGGAGGTGGCGTAGTCGCCCTCCCCGGCGAGGAGCCACGCGTACAGCTCGTCCTCGGCGGCCTCGGGGCCGAACTGCAGCCCGTACGGGGTCGGTACGCCGCTCGTCCGCAGCGCCTGGGCCGTGTCGCGCAGCTCGTTCCACGTGCGGGGCGGTGCGTCGATGCCCGCCTGGTCGAAGAGTGCCTTGTTGTAGAAGAGGCGTGGCGTGCTGGCCATCAGCGGGATGCCGTACTGGACGCGTCGGAACCGGCCCGCCTGTGCGAGGGACAGGGTGAAGTCGGACTCGGTGGCGATGTCGAAGAGGTCCGACGCGGCGTACAGGAGCTGCTTCTCGGCGAAGCTCGCGAACAGGTTGGACTGGGCGATGTCGGGCGCCTTGCCCTGTTCGACGCGGCGGGCGAGTGTGGCGTCAAGGCTCCCGAACGGCACGCGCTCGACGGTGACTTGGATGCTCGGGTGCTTCTTCTCGAAGGCCTTGACCAGGTCGTCCCACTGGTCGCCGATGGAGGCGCCGACGCTCTCGTCGTAGCTGGCCACCAGCACGCGCAGGGGCGTGTCGGTCTCGTCCGCGCCGCAGCCGGAGAGGCCGAGTGCCGCTCCCGAGGCGAGGAAGGCCGTCTGCTGGAGGAATCGCCGTCGCCGCACTTGGTCTTGCCGTCCCATCGTTCGTTCGCCTGGATCGTCCGCGGAGTCGCTCGCCGGAGCGCTGGTAGGCCGCAGCGCCGGAGCGCCGGTACGCCGCAGCGGGTGAGCGCCTGTACGCGGGTGACTGCCCCGGATCGCGCCGGTGGCAGATTCTGCCACACAGGCATAGCATGCAGTCATGCCCGGGAGCTCACTGAACGAGCGGCGCAAGGCCGCCACTCGTAGGGACATCGCCCACACCGCTGCCGCACTCTTCGTGGAGCACGGACTGCGTGCCACCCGCGCCGAGGACATCGCCCGCGCCGCGGGTGTCTCGCCGCGTACGTTCTTCCGCTACTTCGCGACGAAGGAGGAGTCCGTCGCCCCTCTCTTCACCGAGGGCACCCAGCGCTGGGTCGACTGCGTACGCGCCGCGCCGGACGGCCTGTCCGTGGCGGACGCGCTGATCAAGGCCGCGGACGACGCGCTCGACCCGGCCGCCGCGGGTGACGCCGAAGGCGGTGTGGCGAACGCGGAGTCCCTGGAGTGGGTGCGCGCCCTGCTGCGGATGGCTGAGGAGGCTCCGGCGCTCCGCTCCGTCTGGAACGACGCGTGCTTCGCCGCCGAGACGGCCCTCCTCGCCGTGCTCGCCGAACGCAACGGCGTGCGCGATGCCGAGGAGGCGCAGGCCTCCCGGGGTCTGCGTCTCGCGGCTGCCGTCGCCAGTACGGCGATCCGGGTGTCCGTCGAGTGCTGGGCCGCCACCGACGCACCGGCCGACGGCCGGCAGGGCCCCGGCGCCCTCGCGGCCCGTAGTTTCGAATCCCTCCGTGATTTTCCTTGGAGCGCCTCATGAGCGATCTCAGCAACAAGACAGTGGTCATCACCGGCGGCGCCCGCGGCATCGGCGCCGAGGTGGCCCGCAAGGCCGTCGCCGGTGGCGCCCACGTGGTCGTCGCCGACCTCCTGGAGACCGACGGCCAGGAGCTCGTGAAGGAGCTCGGCGAGCGGGCCCGTTTCATCCGCCTCGACGTGACGTCGGAGGACGAGTGGCAGCGGGCCGCCGAGTTCGCCGTGGCCGAGTTCGGGCGGATCGACGGGCTGGTGAACAACGCCGGGATCTCGACCGGCCAGCCCCTGGAGACCGAGACGGTGGAGCACTTCCGTCAGGTTCTCGACATCAACCTCACCGGTGTCTTCATCGGCATGAAGACCGTGATCCCCGGCATGAAGGCGAACGGCGGCGGCTCGATCGTCAACATCTCCTCCGCCGCCGGTCTGATGGGGCTCGCGCTGACCTCGTCGTACGGGGCGTCGAAGTGGGGCGTGCGCGGCCTGAGCAAGATCGGCGCGGTGGAGCTGGGCACGTCCGGGATCAGGGTCAACTCCGTGCACCCGGGCATGACTTACACCCCGATGACCGCGCAGGTCGGCATCAAGCAGGGCGAGGGCAACTACCCGAACACTCCGATGGGCCGGGTCGGCGAGGCCCCGGAGATCGCGGACGCGGTGGTGTACCTCCTGTCGGACGCGGCGTCCTACGTCACGGGTGCGGAGCTGGCGGTCGACGGCGGCTGGACGACGGGGCCGACCGTGAAGTACGTGATGGGCCAGTAGGCCTCGTCACCGGGGATTCCAGGGCCCGGCCTTCTCGTGGAGCTGGGCCCGGCCTTCTCGCGGTCCAGCCCGGCCTTCTCGCGGAGGCCGGGCTGGACCGCCGCCTTACTCCAGCGCCTCGAACAACTCGTCCCAGAACTTCGAGTCCACGTCCACGTCATGGGCGATCATGCGCTCCCGCACCGTCGTGGCGGCGGCTCTGCGCCGCTCGTCGTCCGTCGAGTCCAGTTCCTCGCCCGCCTCCGCCAGCAGGCCGAGGAGCACTGCAAGGGACGGCAGAGAGGCGGCGGCCGGGCCCTGCCAACCTGCCGCGTGGTCCCAACCGTTGGGGTCGTAGTGGGTGATGCCGCCGCCCGCGGCTTCGAGCATCAGATGCTGGTCGGAGCAGAGCGCCATGGTGAAGCAGAAGTTCTCCGGCGGGGAGTCGTCGTCGGGGTAGCGCTCGCCGTACAGCTCGTCGGCGTCGAAGGGGTGCAGGGCGTCCTGGCCCCGCAGATGCGTCGTGTCGATGTCCACGGCGGCCAGCCTGACCGCGGGGAAGCCGACGGTGAGCAGGAATTCCCTGGACTCCCTGTCCGTCAACTCGGCCGGCAGATCGGCCTCTTGAGGGCGCCAGAGGCAGCCCGCGCCAAGGCGCTGCTCCAGCCAGGCGGCGTCCGGTACCTGTGGAAGGTCGTGGTCGATCTGCACTGTTCGGCCCCCGTCGATCTCTCTGCCATCGGCCTCACGGCCCCGGTTCGTTTCGCTGGGTACCAGTCAAGCGCACGCCACTGACAATCGGACCCTGCTCCCGTCCCCTCTTCGGCCGTCAGTCCTCCTCCACCCCGGTCAGGGCCTCGCTGATCAGGCGGGTGGCGAATTCGGGGTCGTCGGTGACGCGGTTGATGTGGTCCGCGAGCAGGAACGCCGTCGCCTCCAGGGGGTTCATCTCGTCCTTGGTCCAGTAGCCGTACTGCTTGCGCCACAGGCTCGGGCTCAGGCCCGTACCCGCGGCGACGAGCAGACCGGCCATGGTCGGGACGGCCTCCGGGCGGACGCTCCTGGGCATCATGCGCAGGGAGGCCACGATGTTGGGCACCACTCCCGCGACGACGTCCTCGTCGTGCTCCTCGTAGACCCTGCACAGCCACTGCATGTACATGTAGATGAGCGTGCAGGCGCCGTCCAGGAGGTCGTCGACCCCTTGTCGCCCCAGGGAGGCGGCGAACTGCTCGGTCAGGACCTGCTGTTCGCTGTTCGGCTCGGTCCGGCCTCCGTGGATCTGCTTGAGCCGGGAGTCGATCAGCATCAGCGCCGTACCCACATCGCCCGCGGGGGCGTCCTGGGGGTCGCAGGGTGAAGGTGACGGCACGGAATTCCTCCTCGTACGACCGCAGTTGGCGACGCGGTGTGTGCGGACGGCTACGCATCCGTACGGTAGACCGCCGGGGTGACACCGGTCCGGCGAATCCGGTGGATTCGCCGATCGCGGGCGCGGCTGCGGCGGCAATCGGTCACGGCAGTACGCGGTACGTCACATGCGTGGCCCCGGTCGCGGACCGGGACTTCATCTGCTCCAGCATGGGCCCATTGCCCTCGCCGGGCCCGGCCCCCGGGCCTCATCCGCCCTGCCGCACCGGCTCCCGCACCTGGTTCCACGCCCGTACGAGATGGCTGAACTCCTTGACCTGGACGAGCACATGGTCACGGGCGGCGTTCTCCGCGGCCTCCTCGTCGCCGTCGGTGATGGCCGCGGCGATCACGCGGTGTTCGGCCAGGGAGCGCCGCATCCGGTCGGGGACGTGCAGCTGCAGGCGCCGGTAGGGCTGCAGGGCACGCTGGAGCGTGTGCGCCTGCTGCCGCAGGTAGGCGTTGCCGCAGGCGCCGTAGATGGTGTCGTGGAAGCGGGCATTGGCGTAGTAGTAGCGGTCCGCGTCACCGGCGCTCGCGTGGGTCTCGCAGTCGCGGAGGGCTTCCTCCAGCTCGTCGAGGGTGCGGCGCTCGATGCGGCGCGTGGAGAGCCGCGCGGCCATGCCTTCGAGTTCGGCCATCACTTCGAAGCGCTCCGCGAGTTCGGGAACGCTCAACTCCGTGACGTATGTGCCCTGTTTGGGGCGGATCTGTACGAGTCCCGAGCGCTGCAGGTCCTGGAGGGCCTCGCGGACCGGCGTGCGGGAGCAGCCGAACTCCCGCTCCAGCTCGGCGGGGTCGAGGCGTTCGCCGGGGCGGTAGCGGCCGTCGACGACGGCGTTCTCGAGCGCGTCCCGTACGCGCTGTGATTCCGGGACTCGAGCCATGGGCACCTCCGAGCGCTCACGTTGTCGGGCTGCCCTAGGGGTAGCGGATCCGGTTCATGTGTCCTACGGTTCCCACGTTATATACATCAGAGTACGCGATGTATATGGAGGCCGCCGCTTTGTTACGTACGTACGTAGACGGCCCCGCCCGGACACCTGGAGGGAACTCGGATGGATCGCCATGACGGCTGGCTGCTGACCGACCTGTTCCGGGCGCTGGGGCGGCCCGGCCGCGACGCCGCCTCCGCCGCCGGAGCGGCGCCCGGCTCCCCGCTCGACCACCTCCTCGTCGCCTGCGAGATCCTGATGAGCGACGTGGGCGAGGCCTCCCTGCGCGCCGTCGCGGGCCGCGCCCTGGCCGCGTACGCCGAACTCGACGACCACGACAAGCGGACGTTCTTCACCCACGTCACCCGCACCTACGACGTCGACCCCTACCAGGTCCGCGCCGCCTTCCACCGCTGGGACGACGCCCGCAACTCCGGCGCCCGCGGCGAGCGGGAGCTGGTGCGCCTCTTCGACGTGGTCGAGCCGGCCCGCCAGCAGCTGCTCCGCCGGATGAACCACGCGCCCGACGCCACCCTCGCCCTCGTCGGGATGCGTGCCGACCTGCGCCGCCTGATGCCGGACCAGCCGGAACTGCAGGCCCTCGACCACGACTTCCACCACCTGCTCACCTCCTGGTTCAACCGCGGCTTCCTGCGCATGGCCGAGGTGACCTGGGACGCGCCCGCCGAGCTGCACGACCGTCTGGTACGGGGCGAGAAGGTCCACCCGATGGCGGGCCGGGACGAGCTGCGCCGCCGCGTACAGCCCGCGGACCGTCGCGTGTACGCGTTCTTCCACCCGGCGACCGGCGACGTACCGCTGATCTTCGTGGAGGTCGCCCTGGTGCGCGGCATGCCGGACAGGATCGCCCCGCTCCTCGATCCCGGGCCTGCGCTCGACCCGCTGGAGGCGGACACGGCGGCGCTGTACTCCATCAACAACGCGCTCGACGGGCTCGCCGGGGTGTCCTTCGGGAGCTTCCTCATCAAGCAGGTGATCGAGGACGTCGGGGAGCAGCTCCCGCATCTGACGCAGTTCGCGACGCTCTCCCCCGTCCCCGGGTTCCGCCGCTGGCTCGACGAGCAGCGGGCGGACGCCGAACTTGCCGCGCTCGCCGAGGAGTTGGCGACCGTGGAGCGCCTGGCCGACCTGAGCGCGGCGGACCTCGTGCGGCTACGGCCCCGGCTTCTGCCCGCTGTCGCCCGGTACGTCACGGTCGAGCGGCGGGCCGACGGATGTCCGCTCGACCCGGTCGCCCGCTTCCACCTGGGCAATGGGGCGGCCGCCTGGCAGATCGACTGGCCCGCGAACCACTCCACCGAGGCGTGGGAGCAGTCGTACGGCGTGATGATCAACTACCGCTACGAACCGGGGGAGTTGGAGCGCCGACACGAGGACTATGTCCGCCGCCGCACCGTGGCGGTCGGCGGGCCGCTGCGCGACGTCCTGCGGGATGCCCCACGGGATGTCCCACGGGATGTCCCACGGGACGTCCTGCCGGACGCGGCGGCGGCGAACCACGGGCGGATCATCAACGCAACCGACACCACCGAAACCACCACAGCAAGCGCCTCCCCCGCCGACGCCTCCGCCGCCACCACCCACGAAGCCTCCGGTGCCCTCCCCACCGCCACGGAGAACGAGAAAGGAACACCCTCGATGTCGTCCGTGCCCACCCTGGCCCCCTTCACCGCCATCCACCAGTCCTTCGCCGAGCAGGCCCGACTGCGGCCCGACAAGGTGCTCTTCGAGCTGCCCGACGGGCGGTGTCTCACGTACCGCGAGACCGAGGAGACCGTGCAGCGCATCGCGGCCCGTCTCGTCACGGACGGGGTCACGTCGGGCGACCGCGTGGCCATGCAGGTGGAGAAGTCCCCGGAGGCGGTCGCGCTGTATCTGGCGACGCTGCGGGTGGGCGGGGTGTTCCTGCCTCTGAACACCGCGTACACCGACACGGAGACGGCGTACTTCATCGGGGACGCCCGGCCCCGCGTACTCGTCCGCTCCCCCGAGCGTGCGGCGGGCGGCGACCAGGGCGCGCTCGACGGGATGGTGGTCGAGACCCTCGGGGCATCCGGTGAGGGCACACTCCTCGACGGCGACGCCCGCCACGAGGCCGTGTTCGACGCCTCGCCCGGCGATCCGGCCGCGATCCTCTACACCTCCGGCACGACCGGCCGGTCCAAGGGCGCGGTGCTCTCGCACGGCAACCTCGCCTCCAACTGCTCCGCCCTGCTCGACTCCTGGCAGTTCACCGCCGACGACCAGCTGATCCACGCCCTGCCGATCTTCCACATCCACGGCCTCTTCGTCGCCGCGAACATGACCCTCGCCGCCGGGGCCTCGATGTACTTCCTGCCCAAGTTCGACGCCGACGCGATCGTGGGCCTGCTCCCCCGGGCCACGGTCCTCATGGGCGTACCGACCTTCTACACCCGACTGCTGCAGCACGACCGCCTCACCCCGGAGACCTGCGCCCCGATGCGGCTCTTCGTCTCCGGCTCGGCCCCACTGCTCGCCGCCGACCACCAGGCGTTCGAGGCCCGCACCGGCCACGCCATCCTGGAGCGCTACGGCATGACCGAGACCGGCATGAACACCAGCAACCCGTACGAGGGCGGGCCCCGCAAGCCCGGAACGGTCGGCACACCCCTGCCGGGAACCGAGATCCGGGTGGTGGACGAGAGGACCGGCGAGGCGCTGCCGGACGGCGAGGTCGGCAGCATCGAGGTCCGCGGCCCCAACGTCTTCACCGGCTACTGGCAGATGCCCGAGAAGACCGCCTCCGAGTTCCGCGCAGACGGCTTCTTCATCACCGGCGACCTGGGCCGCATCGACGAGGACGGCTATCTCTGCATCGTCGGCCGCGGCAAGGACCTGGTGATCTCCGGGGGCTACAACATCTACCCCAAGGAGATCGAGGAGCTCATCGACGCCCACCCCGACGTCCTCGAATCAGCGGTGATCGGCGTGCCCCACCCGGACTTCGGGGAGACGGTCGTGGCCGTCGTCGTACCGGCTCCTGGCGCGCACCCGCAGGCCGACGAGCTGCTCGCCTTCATCGCCGGCGACCTCGCCCGCTTCAAGCACCCGCGTGCCGTACGCGTCGTGGAAGCACTCCCCCGCAACGTCATGGGCAAGGTACAGAAGGCCGAACTCCGCAGGCGGTACGCCGAGTTGTTCGCCGACGCGGGGGCGTGAACGGTCGCGTACCGCTCCGTCTCCGAGGCGGCGGGACAACGCGCTCCGTGCGTGCGGCCCGCCGCCCCCCTTGACTCTCCCCCACCCCGCTCCCTCATACTGGCGGCCAAATCGATTTGGCCAAATCGATTTGGCTCTCCGTCCAGGGCCGGATCGCGGCTGAAGAACCCGAGCGTGCCGTATCCCCGAAACGGAGCCCGAACGTGTTCAGTCCCCGTCAGAGTCGGCCCGGACCAGCGGAACCACCCGTGTCCGGACCCGCCCCCACCCCCGCCCCCGACGCCGGTCCCGTGGCGTCCGCGCCCCACCCCGTCGATGAATCCCGCCCCCTCGGCCGGATCCTGCTCTTCGGGATCCAGCACGTCCTCGTCATGGCGGCCACGCCGATCTCGGCGATCTTCCTGATGAGCGCCACGCTCGGCCTCGACGCCGATCTCACCGTCGACCTGCTCTCCGCGGCCTTCGTGCTGTCCGGCGTCGGGTCGCTGATCCAGTCGCTCGGGCCCTGGAAGTTCGGGCCGCGGCTGCCGTTCGTGATGCTGCCGGGCGGGGCGCCGCTCATCCTGTTCCTCGCGATCGCCGAGCAGCACGGGCTGCGCACCGCCACCGGTGCGGTCGTCCTGACGGCACTCTTCTGCTTCGTCGTCCTGCCGGTGTTCTCGCGGCTGCTCAGGTTCTTCCCCGCCCTGGTCATCGGCACGATGATCGTGATCGTCGGCGTGAACCTGGTGAAGGTGGGCGCGGTCCTCGTCACCGGCCGCCCCGGCACTCCCGGCTTCGCCGACCCGCTCAACCTCGGCCTTGGCATGGCGACGATCGGCTTCACGGTCGCCTGCTACCTCCTGTTCAACGGTGTCGTACGCCAACTCGCTGTGATGCTGGGCCTGTTGGCGGGTACGGCGCTCGCGGCCGCCATCGGCGCGGTCGACTTCGGGCAGGCGTCGGGCGGCGGCCTGGTCAACCTCCCGCAGCTGATGCCGTTCGGCTCACCGCAGTTCAACCTCGTCGCCGCGCTGCCGCTGATGCTCTACAGCCTGGCGTCGATGGCCGAGGCGACCGGGCAGACGGTCATCAACGCCGAGGCCGTCGGCAAGGAGATCGATCAGCGGACCGACGTCCCGAAGACGGTCCGCGGCGACGCGCTCACCTCCCTCTTCGGCGGCTTCTTCGGGCTCCCCCTCATCGTCACCAGCGGCGAGAACATCGGCATCGTCCGCGTCACGGGCGTCCGCAGCCGCTTCGTCACCGCGGCCGCCGGCGTGGTGCTCATCGTCATCGGCTTCCTGGCGCCGGTGACCCGTGCGATCAGCGTGATCCCGTCGGCGGTCGTCGGCGGCACCGCCATGGTCGTGTTCGCCGTCATCACCGTGCTCGGCATCCAGATGCTCGGCCGCAGCGACCTCGACCGGCACACCAGCACGTTCATCTGCGCCGTCGCGCTCGCCCTCGGCCTGCTGCCGATCCTCGTGCCCGGGGTGTACGGGGGCTTCCCGCCGAACCTCCGCATCCTCCTGGAGAGCGGCGTCGCCGTCGGCGCGTTCACCGCGGCCGTCCTCAACGTCCTCTTCCACCACGTCAGACCGGGCATCGCCGCCCGCCTGTCGCCCGTACGCACAGAAACCACGCCCCAACGCACCGAATCCCCGCCCGTACGCGCAGAAGCCCCCACCGCAAGCCCGGAAGCCTCAGCCGTACGCACAGAGGTCACAGAGGCCTCCACCGCAAGCACAGAAAGCGACCGATGAACCAGCCCGACCGCACGCTCCTCTCCTCCCCCGGCCCGCTCCTCCTCGCCCCCGGCGCGGTGCTGCTGCCCGAAGGGCCCGTCGACGGCCTCGCGGTGCTCGTGGTCGACGGCCGCTTCGAAGCCGTCGCTCCCGCCGAGGAGTTGGAGCGTACGCACCCTGAGCTCCAGGCCGTCCGGATGCCGGGCCATCTGCTGATGCCCGGGTTCGTGGACGCGCACCACCACCTCACGCAGAGCTTCGGCTCCGCGCTCGCCTTCGGGGAGCCCTCGGAGATCTTCCGCCGGGTCTGGGTGCCGCTCGAAGGCGCGCTCGACGAGGAATCGGCCTATACGGCGGCCAAGTTGGCGGCGTACGAGGCGCTGCGCGGCGGGTTCACGACCGTCGCGGACGCCGGTACGCGGGCCGATGTGGACGTGGAGGTCGTCGCCTCGGCCGCGCGGGACGCCGGTCTGCGCTGCGTGCTCGGCCTGGTCTGCAACGACGTGGACAACCCGGGTGGTTCCGCCCTCGACGACGCCGAGAAGCATCTCGCCCGCTACGCCGACGACCCGCTCGTCCACGCGTCCCTGGCCGTCTCCATCCCCGAGGCCGCCACCGAGGCGACGCTGCGGGGCACGGCCCGGCTCGCGGCGGAGGCCGGGGCCGTCGTGCAGATCCATGTCAACGAGCACCTGGCGGGCGTCGAGCGCTCCCTCGTGCGGCACGGGCTGCGGCCCCTGGAGTACCTGCACAGCATCGGTGCCCTGGGCCCTCAACTCCTGGGCGCGCACGCCACGTTGCTGACGCCGCGCGAGCTGACGCTGCTCGCCGACACCGGCACGGCGGTGAGCTACAACCCCGTCGCCAGCGCCTGGAAGGGCAACGCGGTCGCTCCCGCCACCGCCATGGCCGAGCGCGGGATCCGGTTCGGTCTCGGCACGGACGGCACGCGCGGCGACGGCTTCCGGCTCGCGGAGGCCGCCGAGTTCGCGCAGCGGCTCGCGTACGGCCTGGCCACCGGCGACTCGTCCTGCGGCGCGGGCTGGACGTGGCTGGAGCACGCGAGCCGGGGCGGCGCGGACGCCGTCGGCCTCGGCGCGCGTACGGGCACGGTCGCCGCGGGCCTCGCGGCCGACTTCCTCCTGGTCGACGTCGAGACGCCGGAGCTGGCGTTCTCCTGGGACCTGCCGTGGGAGCTGGTGCGGCGCGGCAACCGGGACCAGATCAGCGCCGTGTTCGTCGACGGCCTGCTGCGGATGTGGCACGGCCTGCCGACGGACTGGGACGGCCCCGCGCTCGTACGGCGGGCCGCGGAGCTGGCGCGTTCGGCCGTGGGGCGGGCGGAGATCACCCGGGCGCATCCGACGTCCATGACGGCGCGGGAGGTGGTCCGTGCGCGGGAGGCCGCCCGCGTACGGGAGCGGGGTACGGCGCAGTGAGCGTCATGACGTTGGCGGTGCTCGCCGTCACGGTGGCGGTCGCCGCGTTCGTCCAGGGCAGCAGCGGTCTCGGCTTCGCGCTGATCGTGGCGCCGGTGGCCGGGATCGTGGACCCGGGCCTGGTCCCGGTCTTCGTGCTCGCCTCTATGATCCCGCTCAATCTGTACGTGGCGTGGCGTGAACGGGCCTCGCTCGATCTGCGCGGCGCGGGCTGGATCACGGGCGCGCGGCTCGCGGCGACCCCGGCGGGGCTCGCGCTGCTGTGGCTGATCCCGGAGCGCAGCCTCGGCCTGTTCGTGGGCATCGCGACGGTGCTCGCGGCTGTGGTGAGTCTGGCGGCGCCCGCGTTCGAGCCCGGCCGGGGCGCGTATCTCGGTGCGGGTGCGGTGACCGGTCTGACGGAGACGGCGACGGGGGTGGGCGGTCCGCCGCTGGCCCTGGTGTACCAGCACCGCCCGCCCGCGGAGCTCCGCTCCACGGTGGCCACATGCTTCCTCGTGGGCGAAGTGGCGTCCCTGATCCTGCTGTTCGCGACGGGCAAGGCCCAGGTCGCGGAGCTCGGCGACGCGGTGGTGCTGCTACCGGCGATCGCGGCGGGCGCGTGGCTGAGCCGCCTCGTGCACCATCGCCTGGACGCCCGCAGGATGCGGTTGTTCGTGCTTGTCTTCGCGTTGGTGTCGGGGGTGGTGCTGATGCTCGGCGTGTGAGCGCGGGGTCGTTGCTAGGCCGTGTCCGTAAAGTCCCGTCGTCCGCCCGGCGGGCAGGCGGGACTTTACGGACACGGCCTACGGGGTTCGAGGGTTGCCGCGTACCGACGACTGCCGGGCGATCAGGCGGGGCTCCGGGGCGGTCGCGGTGGCGGACACCTCGGTGTCGCCGCGCAGCCGCGCGAGGAGCAACTCCACTGCGTCCGCGGCGACTTGGTCGAGGTGCAGGTCGACCGCGGTGAGGGGCGGTTCGCAGGTGCGGGCGCGGAGTCCGTCGTACCGGGTGACGACCATGACGTCGTCGGGCACGCTGCGCCCGCTGTCCCGGATCGCCCGGACCGCGCCCACCGCGAAGGCGTCCACGAGGGCGCAGACCGCGTCGGTCTCGGGGTGGTCGGCGAGCAGCGCGGCGCACTGCTCGTACCCCGCCTGCTCGCCGCCGGACTCCGGGACCCTGGCCACGATCGGGTCCCAGCCGTGCTCGGCGGCGAGGCGCTCGTACGCGGCGAGTGCGTCGACGGTCGAGTGCCGGGACCCGGCGCCGACGATCAACGCCGGGTGGGCGGCGCCCTGTTCGCGCAGATGGCCGAGGAGCAGCTCGGCGACGAGGCCGCCGTGCAGGTCGACGTACGGGGCGTCCTCGTCGGGCGCCACGGGCCGGCCGAGCGCCACGTACGGAAGCCCGCGCGCCCGCAGCTGCGCGGCGGCGGCGTCCTGGACGTCCGGCTCGACGACGATGGCTCCGTCGATGTCGACGGAGTACAGCGCGGATCCGGACTGCACGGGCGGTACGAGCACGAGCGCGTAGTCGTGCAGCAGCGCGCTCTCCGCGGCGGCGGCGGCGACCTCCATGTAGAACCCGAGCCGAGAGGGCCCGCCCGCGACGGCGAACGGCATGGAGGAGGCGAGCGCGATGGCCTTCGCCTGGCCCCGCCGCAGCCGCTGGGCGCGGAGGTTGGGCCGGTACCCGAGCTCGGCCGCGACCTTCTTGATCCGCTCCCGCGTCCGCGGGTCGACCTTGCCGAGCCCGTTGAGCGCGTGCGACACGGTCGTACGCGAAACCCCGGCGACCCGCGCCACATCGGCGATCGTCGGCGGCCTCGGGGTGGAGGCGGAACTGGCCATGTGCGCGCGTGCTCCTCGCTGGCGGAACGGGTGGACACGACCATTTTCGCCGATCGGCGCGCCGACCGGAGGCGGGGCCCCGGGACGGGACGGGATGGGATGGGGCCGGCCGGATTCGAACCGGCGTCCTCCCACATGCGGTGAAGGCGCGACAACCCCTGCGCTACGGGCCCCATCCCTTCGGGGATCTTACGGGGCGGGCCGTCACCGTGCCGCGACTCCCCCTGACTTGCCCGGCCGCACCCGCTCGTCGGCCGCCGGCCAAAGCTCGTACAACCCTTGATCCCCTCCAGCGGTCTCCTGATCGCCAACCGCCCGGTGACGTACGGGAGAACACCCGGCGAACCGGGGCGGTCGGCGTTCGTCGGAGGGGTGGCCGGTCCGGCCTCCCCTATGCCGTAGGAGAGAACCGCATGCCCAAGCACCGCATGTCCAAGCACAGACCCGGCACGCCCGCGCAGCGGCCCGGACGGATGGGGATGGCCGCCGCCACCGCCGTGGTGGTCGCGTTGAGCGGAGGGGTCGTCGCGACCGCCACCGGGACCGCCGCGGCCGTCGAGGCACCGGACCCGGCCGCCGCCGACCGGGCCGACCGGGCCGACTTCAACAACGACGGGTACGCGGACACCGCCGTGTCCGCCGCCGGCGCGCACGTGGCCGGGCAGGCGGAGGCCGGGCAGGTCACCGCGCTCTACGGGCAGCCGGGTGGCCCCCGTTCCGTCACGTTCAGCCAGAACTCGGCCGGGGTGCCCGGCGCCGCCGAGAAGGACGACCTGTTCGGCTCCGACAGCGCGCACGGCGACTTCGACGGCGACGGCTACGACGACCTGGCCGTGGGCACCGTCCGCGAGGATGTCGGCAGCGACGTCGACGGCGGCAGCGTCACCGTCCTGTGGGGGTCCGCCAGCGGACTGTCCACGGGGACGACGGTGAAGGACCCGCGGCCCACCCAGCACGACACCTTCGGCGGCACCCTGGAGGCCGGCGACTTCGACGGGGACGGGCGGGACGACCTGGTCGTGGGCGCGCGCTCCGGCGCGGCGACGCTCGACGTGTTCTCCGGGGGCATCTCGCGCACCGGCGCGGTCGGCCGCCACTACACCGTGGTGCCGCCCGTGCTGAACGAAGCGGGCACCGGGCCGCTCAACCTGCACTCGGGCGATGTGAACGCGGACGGCCGGGAGGACTTGATCGTCGACGGCTTCGACAAGTCCGACACGTACAACGCCAACTTCTGGCTGCCGGGCAGTGCGGCCGGTGTCACGGCGAGCGGGGCGCAGCGGCTGCCCGGCGGGCACATCACGGACGTGGGTGACACCGACAGCGACGGGTACGGCGACATCGTCATCGGCATGCTGTGGGACGAGGGCATAGCCGGGGCCCGCAAGGGCGGAGCCGTGCACGTGGTGCGCGGTGCGGCGAGCGGGCCCGACGGCGGCACCGACACGTTCAGCCAGGACACGGCGGGCGTGCCGGGCGGCGGTGAGCAGAACGACGTGTTCGGCGCCGAGCTCGAGCTCGGCGACGTGAACGGGGACGGCCGGCTCGACCTGGTCGTCGGCGCTCCCGGCGAGGACCTGGACGGCGTCCTCGATGCGGGCGCGGTGACCGTGCTGTACGGGGCGGCGGACGGGTCCGGCATCACCGGTGAGGGTGCGCGCTTCCTGGAGCAGAACACGCCCGGAGTGCCCAACTCCGGTGAGACCGACGACTTCTTCGGCTCGGACGTGCACCTCGACGACCTGAACGGCGACGGCCGCGACGACGTCGTCATCGGGGCCTACGGCGAGAACGGCGGCAACGGCGCCGTGCACGTCCTGGACTCGGGCGCCGACGGCTCGCTCACCTCCCCCGGCGGCATCTACGCCTCGGACGTGGGCATCTCCACCGCGGGAACGCCGCGCCTCGGCAGCAACTTCACCGACTGAGCCGCGCGGGCGCACCGGGCGCGGCCGGTGACTGTCGCATCGGCCCATGACTGTCGTATCGGCCAATGACGGTGGCCCCGGTTGTGCGGATCCACCGTTGTCCGGCCCGTGGCGTTCCCGGAAGATCCCCCGCATCCCTGGCTGCAGCCGGGGGTGCGAGGGGATCTCCAGGAGGACTCATGGGCAGATGGGCCGGCCGGCTGTGCCGCCGCAAACCGCTGGATTCGATGATCGAGGAGGCCGGCGCCGAGGGGTCGGGCGGACTGCAACGCACCATGGGGCTCGGCCAGTTGACGCTGATCGGCATCAGCTCCGTCATCGGCACCGGCATCTTCTTCGTCCTCGGCACGGGCGTGCCGAAGGCCGGGCCCGCGGTGATCCTGGCGTTCGTCCTGGCGGCCGTCGTCGCGGGCCTCGGTGCGCTCTGCTACGTCGAGCTGGCGGGTGCGGTGCCGGTGGCGGGGAGCACGTACTCCTACGCGTACGCCTCCCTTGGCGAGGGGGCCGCGTATCTCGTGGCCTGGTGTCTGGTCCTCGAGTACGGGGTGGCCGCGTCGACCGTGGCGGTGAGCTGGGGGCAGTATCTGAACGAGGTCACCGGCACGCTGTTCGGCTTCACGCTGCCGGACGCGATCAGTCAACCGCCGGGCGCCGGTGGCCTGGTGAACGTGCCGGCGCTGGTCGTGGTGCTGCTCTGCTCCCTGCTGCTCGCGCGGGGCACGCGCGAGTCGGCGGCCGTGAACGCGGTGATGGTGACCGTGAAGATCCTGGTGCTGCTGTTCTTCGCCGCCGTGGCGTTCACCGCCTTCGACAGCGGCAACTTCGCGGACTTCGCCCCGCACGGCATGACGGGTGTGGGTCTTGCCGCGTCCGGGGTGTTCTTCACGTACGTGGGCTTCGACACCGTGGCGACCGCGAGCGAGGAGGTGCGCGATCCGCGGCGCACCATTCCGCTCGCGCTGATGCTGACGCTCGCCACGGTCACCGCGCTCTACATCCTCGTGTCGGTGGCGGCGCTCGGCGCCCAGCCGGCCGCGCGGTTCGGCGAGCAGGCGGACGCGGGTGAGGCCGTGCTCGCGCAGATCCTGCGGGACGTGACGGGCGCGAGCTGGCCCGCGTTGGTCCTCTCGGCCGGTGTCGTCGTCTCCATCTTCAGCGTCGTGCTGGTCACGCTGTACGGGCAGACGCGCATCGTGTTCTCGATGGCGCGGGACGGACTGGTTCCGCAGGTGTTCCGCCGGGTCGACCGGAAGCGGCACACGCCCGTGCGGAACACCTGGTTCGTGGGCTCGCTCGTCGGTGGCCTCGCGGCGTTCGTGCCGCTGCAGTACCTGGCCGACCTGACGAGCATGGGCACACTGATCGCGTTCGTGGCGGTGGCGGCCGCGGTGGTGGTGCTGCGCCGGATCGCGCCGGACGCGCCGCGCTCGTACCGGGTGCCGCTGTACCCGGTCGTGCCGATCCTGTCGGCGGTGTCCTGCCTGTATCTCGCCTGGCTGCTGCCCGGGGTGACCTGGACGCTCTTCGGCTGCTGGCTGGCGCTCGCCGCGGTGCTCTACCTGTGCTTCGGCCACCGGCACTCGGCGCTGCGGGAGCCGGACGGACACGTCGAGGCGGCGAAGGCGGATGTGGAGGCGGGGGCATGACGTACGACGAGGTCGTTCTTCAACCGGCGGCGGATCTGGTCGAGTTGACGCGCGCGTTGGTCGACGTGCCGTCTCAGAGCGGAGCGGAGGAGGTGCTCGCGGACGCGGTGGAGTGTGCGCTGCGGGCCGCGCCGCATCTGGAGGTCGAGCGGATCGGGCATTCGGTCGTCGCCCGTACCGATCTCGGCCGGGCGGAGCGGGTCGTGATCGCCGGGCACCTGGACACCGTTCCGGCCTGCGACAACCTGCCCTCGCAGCTCGTGGACGGGCGGGTGTACGGGCTCGGGGCCTGCGACATGAAGGGCGGTGTGGCCGTCGCCCTGCACACCGCGGTGACCGTCCCGGCGCCGACACGGGACGTGACGTACGTGTTCTACGAGTGCGAGGAGGCGCACATCGAACGCAACGGTCTCGGCCGAATCGCCGCCGAGCGGCCCGAGCTGCTCGCGGGTGATCTGGCGATCCTGATGGAACCGTCGGGCGGCCTGGTGGAGGGCGGCTGCCAGGGCTTCCTCACGGCGGACGTTGTCGTACGGGGCGCCCGCGCGCACACCGCCCGCCCCTGGCAGGGTGTGAACGCGGCCCACCGCGCGGCCGAGGTCCTGCGCCGCCTCGACGAGCGGGACGTACGGGACGTGGTGATCGACGGTCTGGTGTACCGGGAGGCGTTGAGCGCGGTGGCGGTACGGGCGGGGGTGGCGAGCAATGTCGTACCCGACGCGTGCGTGGTCACCGTCAACCTCCGCTTCGCGCCGAGCCGTTCACCGAAGGAGGCGGAGGCGCTGGTGCGTGCGCTGTTCCCGGAGTACGAGGTGCGGGTGACCGAGGTCGTCGCGGGCGCGCTGCCGGGTCTCGCCCGCCCCGCGGCCGCCTCGCTCCTGGCCCGCCTGGGGACAGAGCCGCGGGCCAAGCTCGGCTGGACGGACGTGTCCCGCTTCGCGGCCGCGGGCGTCCCGGCGCTGAACTTCGGGCCGGGCGACCCGTCCCTCGCGCACACACCCGGGGAGTACGTGCCGGTGGCCGAACTGCGGGCGGTGCGGGCGGCGTTGGGCGACTGGCTGATGGCGTGAGCGGTGCGGGCGGACTTGGGCGGGCCGAGCAGGCCGGAGTGCTCAGGCCCGCCCGGGCGCCCGCAGCCGCGCGAGGATCCGCAGGTGCAACCAGAGGACGAGCCGTTCGTCCGGGTCGCCGAGATCGATGTCCAGGTGTTCCCTGATCTGCTTCAGGCGGTAGCGGCACGTGTTGGGGTGGACGGCGAGGAGCCGGGCGGCGCCCGCCATGTCGCAGCCCGCGTCGAAGTACGCGATGAGGGTGCCCGCGTAGTCGGTGCCGTGCTGCTCGTCGTACGCGAGGACGCCCTGCCACGGGCCGGTCGACAGGTCCGTGCGGTGGGCGAGGATCTCGCCGAGGCGCAGCAGGGTGACGCGGGGGCGTACGTCCTCGATGGCGGCGACGCCGCGGTCGTCCTCCAGGACGGTGAGGACGCGGTCGGCGTCGTCGCGGGAGCGGGCGACGTCGGCGAGGCCCGCGACCGTGCCGCCGAGTCCGGCGCGCACGGGGATGCGCAGCGCGCGGGTGGCCTGCCCGGCGATGTCCTCGATGAGGCGGCGCTGGCGGCCGCCGTCCTGGCCCGCGTCGGGCAGCAGTGCGTACACCACGTGGTCGATGACGACGCAGGCGTGCCGGCCGTAGCGGGCCCCGCACTGGAGGCGGACGTGGTCGAGGAGGCGCAGGGTGGCCTGCGCGCTGTCGGCGGGGGCGGCGGGTTCGTCGCCGGGGGCGGCGTCGAGGACGAACGCGACGACCCGGACGGGGCTGTCCTCGGCGAAGCCGAGCCTGCGGGCCGCGGTCGCGGGAGCCGCGGTGCCGTTCAGGAGGCGGTGCAGGAGGTCCCCGTACTGGTGGCGGGTGAGGTCCTCGGCGGCGCGGGCGCGCAGCAGGTGGAAGGCGGCGGTGGAGGCGCCCTGGGCGAGGATCTCCTCGGCGTCGGGTGCGAGCCGGCCGCTGTCGATCATCCAGAGGGAGCCGAGGATCTCGCCGCCCGCGCGGATGGCGACGGCGAGCCGTTCGATCTCGCCGGGCTCGGTGCCGGGGAGCCGCAACGGGTGGGCCGCGGCGTGGAGTCGGCGGTACTGCTCGGTGTTCTCGCGGCTGCCGGGCACTTGGCGGCCGAGGATGCCCTGGCGGCGGCTGTCGTCGATGACCTGCCCGTCGATGGTGGAGTAGGCGAGGATGCGCTGGCGCGGGTCCTCGACGGTGGTGGCGCCGCCGCCGGCCGCGGCGATCGCGTTGGCCAGGGCGAACAGGTCGCCGAGCGCGGAGGCGCCGGTGCCCTGCGCGACGGGCGCGGGTCCGGCCTCGACGGCCGAGGCGATCAGCAGGTGCACACGGTGCCAGGACACGTCCTCGTCGACGGCGAGCAGCGCCACCCCGTGGGTGCGGGCGGCTTCGGCGGGCCCGCCCTCGCCCCGGACGACGAGCCCGGTCAGGCCTGCCTCGGCGACGGCCGGTACGAGCTCGGCGGCGGCGTCGGCGCGCAGGCCGACCGCGAGGAGGAGTCCGCCCGGTGTGTACGGCACGGGCGTCCCGAGGTCGTGGAGGAGGACCTCCGTGACGGGGACCGCGGTGCCCGCGGGCGCGGTGACCAGGCGGAGCGCCGGCTGCCCGAGGGTGTCGAGCAGGGCCTCCAGGGTGCAGTCGCCTTCCATGTGTTCCTCCCGTACGGCTGCGTCGCAGGGCGATTCTCGCGTCCGG
Organism: Streptomyces sp. LHD-70; assembly: GCF_031157275.1. Taxonomy (GTDB): domain Bacteria; phylum Actinomycetota; class Actinomycetes; order Streptomycetales; family Streptomycetaceae; genus Streptomyces. Next base: position 17,051 of record NZ_JAVIFW010000034.1, on the reverse strand, counting down.
TGCGGACCTGCCGCTTGGCGGATCGCATCACGGGACGGGGTGAGCCTTGCACGAACGCGCAAAGACGGCCGCCGTTCCGGTGCCCAGACTGGCAGCCATGATCAGTGCTACGACAGCAAGTGGTGCGGCGCCGCCCGGTGCGGGGAGCGGGAGCGGTGCCCTGGAGCGGGCGGCGCACGGGAGCGATGCCTTGGAGCGGGCGGCGCGTGCGGCGGCCGACGCGGCGACCGCCGCCGGTGTCACGGTCCGGACCGTCGGCGATCTGGCCGGTGTCCTTGCCGTGACGGACTTCCTCGCCGAGACCTGGGGCACCCCGCCGGGTGCGCCGCCGCTGCCCGCCGACGTCTTGATCAGCGCGGTGCACGCGGGCGGCGCGGTGCATGCCGCGTACGCCGGGGACCGGCTCGTCGGAGCGGCCGTGCTGGTGTTCAAGCCGCCGGCGGAGCGGGCCGTGTACTCCCTGGTGGCTGCGGCGGCCACGTCCGACCGGGGTGTGGGCCTCGCCGTGAAGCAGGCCCAGCGGCTGTGGTCCCTTGAGCGGGGCGCCGAACGCATGCAGTGGACGTTCGACCCGCTGCTCGGCCGGAACGCGCGCTTCAACCTGGTGAAGCTGGGCGGGCTCGGCACGGAGTACGTCGTCGACTTCTACGGCCGGCTCGACGACGGGTTCAACGGCGGCGACGAGAGCGACCGGCTCACCGTCACCTGGGACCTGTGCGCCCCCCGCCACGACGTCGACGACGGCACGGCCGGGCGGGCCGGGGCCGAGGTGGTCCGCCGGGCCCCGGACGGGGCGCCGCTCGCGCTGCGGTCCGGGGAGCGGTGGTGGTGCCGGGTGCCCGGGGACGTGCTCGCGCTGCGGGCGAAGGACATGCCCCTGGCGCTGCGCTGGCGGCACGCGGTGCGCGAGGTGTTCACCGAGGCGTTCGCCGACGGGTACGAGGCGTCGGCCTTCTCGCGCGACGGCTGGTATCTGCTGACCCGCTCCCGTTCCGCGAGCGGCACCCCCACACCCACCCCCACCCCGACGACCGCCCAGGAGGGCTGAGATGAAGATCGAGCGTGTCGAACTAGTGCACATCGCGGTGCCGTTGGTGAAGCCGTTCCGTACCTCCTTCGGCACGATGACCAGTAAGGACACGTTCCTGCTGAGGGTCGAGACGGACGCGGCCGAGGGCTGGGCGGAGTTCGGCGGCGACCCGGACCCGCTGTACAGCTCGGAGTTCACGGCCGGCGCGGAACTCGTGCTGCGCGACTTCCTGGTGCCGCGGGTCGCCGCCGTACGGGATCTGACCACGGCGAAGGCCGGGCCCGCGATGGCGGCGGTCAAGGGCCACTACATGGCGAAGGCGGCCCTGGAGACGGCGCTGCTCGACGCCGAACTGCGCGCGGCCGGAATGTCGTTCGCGACGTTCCTGGGCGCGGTGCACGACCGGGTGCCGTCGGGCGTCTCGGTCGGCATCAAGCCGTCGATCCCGGAGCTCCTCGACGACGTGCAGCAGTACCTGGACGAGGGGTACGTCCGGATCAAGCTGAAGATAGAGCCGGGGTGGGACCTGGAGCCCGTGCGCGCGGTGCGTGAGCGGTTCGGGGACGAGCTGCCGCTGCAGGTCGACGCCAACACGGCGTACGGCCTCGAGGACGCCGAACACCTGCGGAAACTGGACGAGTTCGGGCTGCTGCTCATCGAGGAGCCGCTGGACGAGGACAACCTGTTCCAGCACGCGCGGTTGCAGCAGCGGCTCGCGACGCCGGTCTGCCTGGACGAGTCGATCCACTCGGCGCGGGACGCGGCCGCGGCGATCGCGATGGAGGCGTGCCGGGTCGTCAACATCAAGCCGGCGCGGGTGGGCGGCTATCTGGAGGCCCGCCGGATCCACGATCTGTCGCGGGCGGCGGGGGTGCCAGTGTGGTGCGGCGGCATGCTGGAGACGGGCGTCGGCCGCGCCCCGAACCTGGCGCTGGCCGCGCTGCCCGGGTTCACGTTGCCCGGCGACACGTCGGCGTCGTCGCGGTACTTCGCGGAGGATCTGACGGAGCCGTTCGTCCTTCAGGACGGGTATCTGGCGGTGCCGCAGGGGCCTGGGATCGGGATCGAACCGATCCCGGAGGTGTTGGGGAGGTTCACTGTGGGGCGGCGGGTGGTGGGGTAGCTGAATTTCAGCCCCGTCAGGGGCGCGGGGGGCGCGCTCAGGACTCCGCGTCCCACGTCCCCAGGTCCACCACCCGGTCGTCCGCGAACAGCGCACACGTACGGCCGTCCGCCACGAACACACTCCGCAGCTCCGCATCGAGAACCGTCGCGGCGACGAACGTGCTGACGATCAGCGGGAAGTCGCAGACCGCGCCGATCCGGAACAGGGACTGCGACTCCGTCGTGACCGCGTCGCCCCCCGCGCGCAGCACGATGCGCTGGTCCCCCGCGACCGCCCGCGTGGCGACCGCGACCGCGATGTTCTCCAGGCCGTCCGAGGCGACCGCGGCGAGCGCGCGGGCCCGCCGGGCCGAGAGGCGTTCCAGGAGGAACCGGTCGCCGCCGCGGCCGATGACGACGGGGATGTCGAGGGAGCGGGCCAGCGGGAGGCAGGCGGCCTGCCGGTTCCGTTCGACGGCGACGACCTTCACGCCGAGGTCCCGCAGCCGCGCCGAGAGGCGCAGGCCGACCTGGCCGAGGCCGACGACGATGACGTGGTTGCGGCGCGGGATGGAGCGGGCGCCGAGAATGCTGGTCATCCGGTGCCCGGTGAACCGGTCGACGACACCGGCGGTGAACACGGCGGCCAGGACGAGCACGCCGATCATCGAGGCGGCGGAGACCACCTTGTACCAGCCGGGCCCGTGCTCGGCGGCGTGCGAGGAGCCGATCGTGGTGAGCGTACGGGCCGCGTTCCACACCGCCTCGGTCCAGTGCTCGTGCAGGACGAGCACGCCGAGCGCGACATCCACGGAGTAGGCGAGAAGCAGCGCGATCAGGCTGCAGACCAGCGCCTTCGCGGACGTGCCGAGGGAGCGGAACCAGGCCGCTACGGAGCTGCGCGGATGCGGCTCGAACCCGGTGGCGAGGGCCCGGCGCGGCAGGTGCTCCACGTTCATGGCCAGGCCTTCCCGCCGTACGCCCACGAGGTCGTCGCCGACGGGCTGGAGCATCGCGTACCGGGGAGCGAGGCAGCTCGCCAGGAGGCTGGGCAGGATCGCGTCGGTCATGCTCAGGGCCGTGCAGTTGGGGACGGTCCGGGAGACCTCCTCGGCGACGGTGCGGTCGAAGATGGTCACGACCAGGCGGACGCCGGGCTTGAGGTGTTCGGCGAGCAGGGCGTAGCGCAGGGCGACCATGTCGTCGCGGGACACGATGGCGATGCTGTCGACGGGGCCGCTCAGCTGCCGTCGCAGCGCGTCGTCGTCGGGTCGGGGCAGGCGGTGGGCGGTGCTCCCCCAGCGTTCGATGCAGGCGGCGGCGGAGCGGCCGAGGGTCTCGTCGTCCTCGATGATCACGACGTCCCGGCCGGTGGCGGGGACGTGCGAACCCGGTTCGGGGGCACGGCGCTCGCGCGGGTCTCTGGTTATCTGCGGGCTCAAGCTGTCGGCCTCTCTACGACAACGGGGGCCGGGGAAACGTCCCTGGCACCCCTTGATCCGGAAGGCGCGGCAGTGCCTGATCGAGGCTGGCGCATCCGCTTCGGCGCCGCCCGGTTCGTCCGGGTGCGCGCGCCCCGGTGGCTCGCGCTCACGGGGTGAGGAGCGCGGCGGTCGGAGCGGGGGTGAAGCGGGCTTCTTTGTAACAGCCGCCGGGGGCGGTGGTGAAGCGAGTTTCTTTCTAGCAGCAGGCCCCGGGGTTCCGATTCATCAGCGTGTACAAAAGCGAGCGGCCGACTACGTGCATCTGTCGAATGCGCGCAGTCGGCTCGGTCTCGTACGGGAACGGGGTCGGTTCAGGCTTGAGTGCGGGGTTCGGGGGCGGTTTTGGTGCCCGGTCCCGGCTGGGTGGGGATGCCGTCGGCGGTGGTCTGCCGGGGTGCGCGGATCGCGTCCGGGGTGGCGGTGGCGGTGGCGTCGCGCGGGTCGGTCAGGTCGCGGTCGAGGGTCTCCGGGGCCTTCACCGTGGCCCAGGTGCTGATCGCGGCGACGAGCATCATGTACGCGGCGATGGGGATCCACGAGCCGCCGAACGCGGTCTGCAGTCCCGCGGCGACGAGCGGGGCGATGCCGCCGCCGAGCACGGCGGAGATCTCGCGGCCCATGGTCACTCCGGCGTACCGGTAGCGGCTGCCGAAGAGTTCCGGGAACCAGCTGGTCTGCACGCCGACCGCGCCGTACGCCGGGAGCACGAAGCCCAGGCAGATCACGAGCGTGATGGCCACCGCGGAGCCGGTGTTGAGGGCGAGGAACGCGGGCACGGGCAGCACGACGAGGGAGACCATGATCGCCCCGTACACCGGTCGTCGCCCGAGCCGGTCGGAGAGCACACCGAAACCGAAGGCAGCGGCGGAGCCGCAGAGCGCGCCGAGCAGTAGCGCCTTGGGCGGGAAGTCCTCGGCGACGCCGACCGTGGTGATCAGGTAGGACGCCATGAAGACCTGGAAGGTGTACGACTGGGCGTTGGAGCCGACGTTCATGAGGATGACCAGGAGGAGCGGACGGCGCCCGCGGGTGAAGACCTCCTTGACGGGGGCGGGCGGCGGCCCCTGCTCTTGCCCCTGTTCTTCCTTGATCTCCTCGAAGACGGGGCTCTCCTGGAGTTTGCGGCGCAGGATCAGCGCGGTGACGGTGACAAGCAGGCTGCTGGCGAAGACCAGGCGCCAGCCCCAGCTCATCAGCGCGTCGTGCGGCAGGAGTTGGACGAGGATCCAGGCGAGCGCGCCGAGTGCGGTGCCGAGCGCCGCCCCCGACATCACCAGGGAGGCCGTGCGCCCGCGGCGTCCGGGCCGCGCGGTCTCGGTCAGCAGGGTGGCGCCGCCGGACTGTTCGGCCCCGGCGCCGAGCCCCTGGGCCATGCGGCACACGAGCAGCAGGATCGGGGCGAGGATGCCGACGTGTCCGTACGTGGGCAGGAAGCCGATGGCGAGGGTGGAGCCGCCCATGAGGAGCAGCGTCATCACCAGGACCCACTTGCGGCCGAGGCGGTCGCCGTAGCGGGAGAAGAACAGCCCGCCGAGGGGGCGCGCGGCGAAGCCGACGGCGTACGTGGAGAAGCTGGCGAGGATGCCGACGGCGGGCGAGACGTTGGGGAAGAAGAGCTTACTGAAGACCAGCGCCGACGCGGTGCCGTAGATGACGAAGTCGTACTGCTCCAGGGCGGTGCCGATGAATCCGGCCCAGGCGGCTCTGCGGGGTGAAGGGGCGGTGCGGGAGGGGGAGTTGGTGGTCACGGTCCACACTTCCTCGGGTGGGTGACGGGGACGGGTAGGAGCGCGGCGGGGGATGGTCAGGCGGGGGTGACCGTGACCACGCGCTGGAGTTGCTCACCGGCGGCGAGGCGGCGGATGTTGGCCGCGATGTCGTCGGCGCGGCGCTGGAACGTCTGCCGGGTGAGGGCCGACGAGTGCGGGGTCATGAGGAGGTTGTCGAGCTCGTGGAAGGGGTGTGCGGCGGGGGCGCCGTGGTGGCCGGAGGCCGGGTACTGGTACCAGACGTCGATCGCGGCGGCGCCGATGGTGCGGTCGCGCAGGGCGTCGTACAGGGCGTCCTGGGCGACGACGGGGCCGCGGCCGACGTTCACGAGGACGGCGGTGGACTTCATGCGGGCGAGTTCGGCGGCGCCGATGAGGCCGGTGGTCGCGGGGGTGTGCGGGGCGGAGACGACGACGGTGTCCGCCTCGTCGAGGAGGGTGGCCAGGCCGGTGTCGGTGCGGCCCGCCCAGGCGAGACCCTCGGCGGCGGCGTCGGTCGAGCCGCTGCCGGTGACGGCGATGCCGCGGGTGCCGAACGCGGCGAAGCGCTGCCAGGCGGTCCGGCCGATGTGCCCGAAGCCGACGAAGCCGACGGTGGAGCCGGCCAGGGAGTCCCGCCAGGTGGCGGCGGGGTCGTAGGCGGGGGTGTCCCAGGTGCCGCGGCGCAGGGCGGCGTCCTGGGTGAGGAAGCCGCGGTGCAGGAGGACGGCGGAGGCGACGGCGTACTCGGCGATGGACTCCTCGTGGTGGTGCGTGTGGGCGACGACCGTGCGGGGCGGCAGGGCAGAGGTGTCGATCCGGTCGGTGCCCGCACCGGCGGCGTGCACCAGGCGCAGCCGCTTGCCCGCGCGGGCGATCGGTGCGGGGCAGAGCCCGGAGACCAGTACGTCGGCGTCGGCGACGGCCGACTCCACGGCGGCCGGGTCGCGCGGGTCGGGCCAGTCGGTGACGGTGCCTTCGGGGAGGTGCGCTTCGAGGCGTTCGCGCTGGGGCTTGATGCTGGAGTCGGCTATGACGACGCGCAGGGCAGGGGTGTTCACGGGTGCGGCCCTTCTGAGCTGAACATCAGGTGTTTGTGCGGCAGTTGACGGCTGTTGTGGCAGCTATTGACGGCCAGTGATGGCCGGTGACGGCTATAGCCGACGCTTGTCGCTACTTGCCGACGCTTGCCGCTGCGTGCCGCTGCTTGCCGGGTCAGGCGTGGGGCGCGGGCCCGGTCGTCTCGCGTACGACGAGCTGGGTCGGGAGGGTGACGGTGCGCGGCGTGGAGGGGGCCGCGCCGAGGGCAGTTTCGAGGAGGTCGAGCGCCGCGCCGCCCGCCTCGCGCATGGGCACGGCGACGGTGGTCAGCGCGGGCCTGGCCTGTTCGGCGAAGGGGGTGCCGTCCACGCCGACGACGCTGAGGTCTTCGGGTACGCGCGCGCCCAGCGCGTGGGCACCCGCGACGACGCCGAGCGCCATCGGGTCGTTGTGGGTGAGCACCGCGGTCGCCCCGGTGGCGAGCACCCCGGCCGCGGCCGCCTTGCCGCCCTCGTACGTCTGGGCCTGCCAGCCGAGCGGGAGCAGGTCGAGTTCGGCGTCCTTCGCGGCGGTGCGGGCCTGTTCCACCCGCTCCCGGTTGAGGCGGGAGCGGCGCTCGCCCTGGACGTAGGCGAGCCGGCGGTGGCCGAGGGCGGCGAGGTGTTCGCAGGCCTGCCGGATTCCGTCCGCGGTGTCGGTGAGCACGCAGGCCGTGCCCGGTGCCTCCCGGTTGACGAGGACGACCGGGGTGGCTCCGCACAGGTCGAGGAGCTCGTCGGTCTCCAGCCAGGGGGTGCAGAGCAGCAACCCGTCGGCCCGGTCGCGGAGTTGGGCGATGACCTCGCGCTCGCGCTCGGGCCGGAAGTCGGTGTCGGCGAGGACCACGGTCGTACGGCGGCCTCGGCCCGCCGCCTGGGCGGCCTTGACGAAGATGCCGAAGAGCGGGTGCGCGATGTCGGGGACGACGACGGCGACGGTGGCGCCCTGCGGTTCCGTCGCCGCCGGGCGGACCGCGGGCGGTGCGTAGCCGAGCTCCTGCGCGGCGGTCAGCACCTTGCGCAGGGTGGTGGGGCCGAGCCGGCCCGGGTCGCTGTAGGCGCGGGACGCGGTCGACAGGGCGACCCCGGCGCGCTTGGCCACATCGGTGAGCGTTGCCGCCAACGGTCCACCCCCAGAGTGCGGTTGACCCGGCGGACAGCCGGGCCGCGACCGGTCGTCGGTGACCGGTGGCGCTCATCCTGCGAAGGCTTGCGCAAGGTTGTCAATGCTTGCCGCACAGGTTTCCGAGGGCGGGCCGCACGGTGAACTCCCCTGCGTTCAAAGGGTGAGCAGGGGCTTCACCCGCGCGAACCGTTCTGCGATGGTGTTCCGGCCCCGTCGGCCCACACTCGTAGAGGAGTCGTCGTCATGAAGCGCGCCGCCACTCTGTCCGTCCTGGTCTGTCTCCTCGCCGCGACGGCGGCCGCGCCCGCGTCGCCGAACGCGGGCGAAGGCTCGGGCGCAAGCTCGGGTGCCCAGAAGTCCAGGCACGGCAGCCTGCTGGACTCCGTGCCGCGTTCCGGTGTCCTGAAGGTGTGCACGACGGGCGACTACCGCCCCTTCACCCACCTGGATCCGGCCGACGGCAGCTACAGCGGCATCGACATCAAGATGGCCGAGGACCTCGCCGACAGCCTCGACGCCAAACCGAAGTACGTGGCCACGACCTGGGCGAACCTCACCAAGGACGTCGCGGCCGGGCGGTGCGACATCGGCGTCGGCGGTGTCTCCGTCACTCTGCCGCGGGCCCGCCAGGTGTACTTCGGCGAGCCGACCCGTACGGACGGCAAGACGCCGATCGTGCGCTGCGCCGACAAGGACCGCTTCGGCGAAGGCACGCTCGCCGACATCGACAAGCCCGGCACGACCGTCATCGTCAACCCCGGTGGTACGAACGAGGAGTTCGCGCGGGAGAACATCAAGCAGGCGACCATCAAGCTCCACCCGGAGAACACCACGATCTTCCAGGAGATCGTCGCGGGCCGTGCCGACGTGATGATGACGGACGCGAGCGAGACCCTGTACCAGTCCAAGATCAATCCGGAGTTGTGCGCCCTGCACCCCGAGAAGCCGTTCACGTTCTCCGAGAAGGCGTACGCGCTGCCACGCGGGGACGAGCAGTTCAAGGAGTACGTCGACCAGTTCACGCATCTCGCGACGCACGACGGGACGTACGCGGCGTACGAGAAGGAGTGGATGGGCACGTCCTGACGCGGCCGGACCGCGCGGGCCGGGACTGGTCCTAGAGGGCGTCTCACCTAGGCCGCGCGGAAGCGGCCCGGCTCGCCCTCCTCGACCCGTCCCGCGGCGCTCAGCCGGTCCAGGTGCTGCAGGGCGGTCCTGCGCTCCACCGGTCGTACGTGCGGCCCTTCGACGTGCGGCCGGTAGACCAGGCGGTGGTCCACGATCTCGTCCAGGGTGCGCGGCTCGGCGAGGAACGCGAGCAGGGCCGCGTCCCTGCGCTCCACGACTCCGGCGAAGGCGGCGAGCCGTCGGCGGAACTCCTCGGGCCCTTCGATCACGCCCTTCTGGTGGGACGTGCCGTACCAACGGGCGTCGATCTCCCGGCACTTCCGCAGGGACGCCTCGAACGCGCCGAGGTCGCTGCCGAGGTCGCCGTAGTACGGGCCGAACGACGTCAGGTCGATGTCGGCGACGAACAGGAATCCGTCCGGCTCGACCAGGAAACCGCAGTGCCCGACGGTGTGGCCGGGCAGGTGCACGACCGTGACGGTCCGGCCGCCGAGGTCGAACACGGCCCCGTCGTCGAACCCCTGGGCGTCCGGCCGCCCCTGTACGTGGAAGTCCTCCCGCATCGACTTGTCGACCTCGACGACCGCCTCCGGCGACAGCCCCAGCCCGGCGACCAGCGTCGCGCGGGAGCGCAGCGCGCCGAGGTCCGCCGCGTGCACCTGCACCGGCACGTCGCTGTAGCTGCCGAGACCCGCCATGTGGTCCTCGTGCGCATGGCTCACCAGGACCACGTCCGCGGGCGGCCCGCCCGCCACGAGCGACAGCGACGGGTCGACGACGAGTGCGGATGTCGACCCGCGCACGAGCAGCGAGTTGCCGTACGGGTAGGCGCCGCGCCGGGCACCGACGAGCACGTCGACCCCGCCGTACGCGACCGTCGTGTATTCCGGGGTACGCGAAGACATGGGGACAGTTGATCGCACGGGGGCGGTCGGTGGCGACCCCGGTACGCGCGGCGCCGCTACTCCCCCGCGTCGGGCTCCTCGAACAGCATCCGCAGCGCCACCTCGCGGTAGTGGCGTACGTGGTGCAGTGACGCCTGCGCGGAAGCGTCCGCGTCGCCCGAAGCGATCGCCTGGTAGAGGGAGTTGTGCTCCTCCCAGAGCGTGCCGGGCTCGTCGACCTGCTGGAAGAGCCAGCGCAGGCGTCCCTCCAGGGGTTCGACGGTGGAGGCGAGGAGTTCGTTGTCGGCGAGTTCCATGATCTGGTGGTGGAAGGCCGCGTTCGCGCGGGAGATGCGGTCGGGTCTGCCGGCGAGGGTGGCGCGGCGGGCGTTCTCCAACAGCCGCTTCAGGGTGGCGAGTCCGCGGGCGTCGCTGCGCTCGGCGGCGCGGCGGACGGCCATCACCTCCAGAGCCTCGCGGAGGTCGAAGAGGTTCTCCACGTCCTTGCGGTCGTACCCCTTGACGACGATGCGGCGCGGTGACGCGGCGGTGAGGAAGCCCTCGGCGATCAGGATGCGGATCGCCTCGCGCACGGGGACTCGGGAGACGCTGAACTCCTCGGCGAGATCACGCTCCACGAGCCGGTCGCCGGGGCCGAGCCGGCCGGTGATGATGCGGTCGCGCAGTTCCTCGCAGACCTGGTCGCGCAGCCAGGCCGTCCTGGTGAGGGATGCGGCCGGCTGCGGTCCGTTCTGAGTCACGTTTCCTCCCCGTAAAGATCTCCACTTACGGTATACCAAACCCTTGACGCCCCTCCGGAGCGCCTCCATCATTTGGTATGCCATAGCGGGAAACACCCAGGTCAATGGCGCGCCACCCCTGCCTGAAGTGCTGCATCCCGCCCTGCCCGAATTGAGGGTATGCCATGAGTTCATCGACGGCTTCACAGTCCACAAGCTCCAGCAGACGGGCCCCGAAAGACCGGCCGAGCCGGGTCCGTTGGAAGATGTTCGTCCTGTTGCTCGGCGTGGTCGCGCTCAACTACATCGACCGCGGCTCGGTGTCCGTGGCCCTGCCCCTGATCACCGAGGATCTGGGGCTCAGCAAGGAGACCACCGGCTTTGTGCTGAGCGCGTTCTTCTGGTCGTACGCGCTGATGCAGATCCCCGGGGGCTGGCTCATCGACCGGTTCGGTCCGCGCCTGATGGCCTCCGGCGCCTGCGTGGGCTGGGGCGTCGCCCAGGGCGTCACCGCTGCCGCGACCGGCGTCGGTTCCCTGCTCGGCTACCGGCTGCTGCTCGGCGCCGTGGAGGCACCCGTGATGCCGGCGGGCGGGAAGCTCAACGCCCAGTGGCTGCCCGCGAAGGAGCGCGGCCGCGGTGCCGTCCTCCTCGACGGCGGCGCGCCGTTGGGCGCGGCGCTCGGCGGCGTCATCATCTCCGGCCTGATCGCCTGGACGGGAAGCTGGCGCACCAGCTTTGTGATCGCGGGCGTCGCCACGGTCGTGGTGGGTCTGCTCGCCTACTGGTACATCCGCGACACCCCACGCGAGCACCCCGGCGTCAACGAGGCGGAGGCCGCGTACATCGAGCGCGCGCACGCCGAGGAGGACGCCGCCGCGGACGGCGGCGACCAGCGCACCGGCCTGCGCCCGTACCTCAAGTACCGCTCGTTCTGGGCGATGTGCCTGGGCTGGATGGGCTTCAACGGGGTCTTCTACGGGCTCCTCACCTGGGGCCCGCTCTACCTCTCCGAGACCAAGGGCTTCGACCTCACCACCATCGGCTGGTCGACGCTCGTCATCTTCGGCGCGGGCTTCATCGGCGAACTCATCGGCGGATGGCTCGCCGACCACTGGCGCTCCCGGGGCGCGGGCGCCAACAAGGTCATGCGGACGCTGATGGGCATCGCGGGCGCGGCCGTCGTCGCCGGTCTGCTCGGCGTGGTCCTGGTGCCGGACGCGCTGACCGCCGTACTGCTGCTCTCCGGCGTGCTGTTCTTCCTGCGCTGGGCCGGTCTGTACTGGTCGCTGCCGTCGCTGCTCGGCGGGCGGGCCAACGCCGGTGTGATGGGCGGCGCGATGAATCTCGCCGGGAACATCGCGGGCATCGTCACGCCGATCGCGGTCGGTTTCATCGTCGGCGGCACCGGCTCGTACACCTGGGCGCTGCTCTACTTCGTCGGCGCCGGCCTCGTCTTCACCGCCTCGTCCCTCGTCCTCGACTACAGCAGGAGGCTGTCCGTCCGATGAGCCCTGTCCGTATCGGCATGCTCACCCCGTCCTCCAACACCTGTCTGGAGCCGGTCACTTACGACCTGCTGCACGGCACCGGCGCCGCCACCGCGCACTTCGCCCGGGTGCCGGTCACCCGGATCGCGCTCGACTCGGGGGCCGACGCGCAGTTCGACCCGGCGCCGATGCTCGCGGCGGCCCTGCAGCTCGCCGACGCGAAGGTCGACGTCATCGCCTGGAACGGCACGTCCGGCTCGTGGCTCGGCGTGGACCGCGACCGCGCGCTCTGCGAGTCGATCACCGCCGAGACCGGCATCCCCGCCACCACCTCCACGCTCGCGCTCCTCGACGCCTGCGCCGCGTACGGGGTGACCCGCCTCGGGCTCGCCGTGCCGTACACCCGGGACGTCGCCGAGCGGATCGTGCAGGCGTACGCGAAGGAGGGACTGGCCTGCACGCTCGCCGAGCCGCTCGGCATCAGCGAGAACGAGGCCTTCGCCCGCGTCCCGGAGGCGGACGTCGCCCGGCAGGTCGAGGCGGCCGCCGAGGACACGCACGCGGTGGCCGTCGTATGCACCAACGTGTACGGGGCCCGGCCCGCCGCCGACCTCGAACCGGCCCTGGACATCCCGGTGTTCGACTCGGTGGCCGCCACCCTCTGGAAGGCCCTCGACCTGGCGGGCGCCCATCCGGCGCTGCGCGGCCACGGCGGCCTGCTGCGCTCCGGCAGCCTGCGGGCCCGCGTCCAGGAGGCCCTGGCCACGCTGCGCACGGCGACCGGCGCGGACCGCACCACGTTCCGTGTCGACCTGCCGGAGCACGGCCTCGCGGTGGACCTCACCGCCGGGGAGGCGCTCGGCGACGGCATCCGCTCCATCCGCCGCGACGCCTCCCTCGACCAGCGCCGACTCAACACCGTGCGGTGGCTGGAGCAGCACCGCAGGCCCCTCGTACAGCCGCACTTCCGCGGCGACCCGCAGCCGCCGCAGGCCCTCGTCGACGTGTACGGCGTCAACGCGCAGCTGCTCGCGCCGGTGGAGCGCGACGGCGCGATGGCGGGCTGGATCTCGGTGCACAGCATGACCGAACGCGACTGGAGCGACCGGGACTCCACGGCCGTGGCGGACGCGGTCGCCCGCATCCGGGCGGCACTCGACGCGGCCCACTGACATCCCCACCTCCGCACAGACAAGGACCCGCACATGCCCAAGGACATCAAGATCGCGCTCGGTGTGGACGTCGACGCCGTCGCCGGCTGGCTCGGCTCGTACGGCGGCGAGGACTCGCCCAACGACATCCAGCGCGGTGTCTTCGCCGGTGAGGTCGGCACCCCGCGCCTGCTGAAGCTGTTCGAGCGCTACGGAATCCGCACCTCCTGGTTCATCCCCGGCCACTCCATCGAGACCTTCCCGGCGCAGACCGAGAGGGTGATCGAGGCCGGTCACGAGATCGGCGCGCACGGCTACTCGCACGAGAACCCGATCGCCATGACCCCGCGGCAGGAGGAGGACGTCCTCGCCCGCAGCGTCGAGCTGATCGAGTCGTTCGCGGGCCGCAAGCCGCGCGGCTACGTCGCCCCCTGGTGGGAGATGTCCGCCCAGACGGCCGCGCTGCTCCACAAGTACGGCTTCTCCTACGACCACTCGCAGAACTACCGGGACTTCACCCCGTTCTACGCCCGCGTCGGCGACAGCTGGACCAAAATCGACTACACCAAGGACGCCGCGGACTGGATGAAGCCCCTGATCCACGGCCACGAGGTGGACCTCGTGGAGTTCTGCGGCAACTGGTACGTGGACGACCTGCCGCCCATGATGTTCAACAAGCACTCCCACAACAGCCACGGCTACGTCAGCCCGCGCGCCCTGGAACAGGACTGGAAGGACCAGTTCGACTGGGTGCACCGGGAGTTGGACTACGCCGTCATCCCGGTCACGCTCCACCCGGACGTCAGCGGTCGCCCGCAGGTCCTGCTGATGCTGGAGCGGTTCATCGAGTACGTCTCCGGCCACGAGGGCGTGAGCTTCTGCACCCTTGAGGACGCGGCGGACGACTTCAGGCAGCGGTTCCCGTTCGCGGGCAAGGAGCGGCCCGCCGACATGCGCTGAGCGTGACGGTGCGCCACCCGTAGACCACGCTTGCGCCGTCGGCACGCACAGGAGCGTGCCGACGGCGCAGCGCCTTCTCAACTCCCCGTCGGGAACGGTCACTTGATCGTCGGTGCGCCCTCCAGGAGGGCGAGCAGGCGGTCCCAGTGGCGTTCCAGGCCGGACGGGCTGAACGCGTCGGTGTCGGCCATGGTGAAGCCGTGGGCGGTGCCGGGGTAGATCTCGGAGGTGTGGTCAACGCCTGCCGCGTCCAGGCTCCGGTTGAGCTCGGCGAGGCCCTCGGGCGTGAGGTCGCCCTCGGCGTGGCCGAGGTGGACCTGGGCGGTGAGCTCGGCGAAGAGGCCCGGCCCGTCGGCGCCCACGGGCGCGTGGAAGGCGGCGACGGCGGCCACCCGGCCGGGGTGCGCCGCGGCGGTGCGCATCGCCAGGAGGCCGCCGATGCAGTAGCCCGTCACCGCGACCGGACCGGCGCCCACCTCCGGCTGGTCGGTGAGGAACTTCAGGTAGGCGTCGGCGTCGCTCAGGACCCGTTCGACGGTGTGCGCCTCGATCAACGGCATGAGGTCGGCCATGACCCGCGCCCGGTCCTCCTCCCCTATGTACTCGGGGAGTTCGATCACCGGCGTCGGACCGTGCCGGTAGAAGAAGTTGGGGACGAGCACGTAGTAACCGTGCCGCGCCAGCTCGTCGGCCATCTCCCGCAGCACCGGCCGGATACCGAAGCCGTCCGGGTACATCAGCACCCCTGGGTGCCGCTCGCCGTCGTCGGGGCAAGCGGCGAACCCGTCGGCCTGACCGTCAGCGGTGGGAATCTGCAACGTCTTGATGGGCATGAGGTGTCTCTCCTGTCGTGGTCGATGTGTGAAACGTCGATCAGAACGACGGAGGCGGAGCCCGCGCGGCAGCGCCAGTTCCTTGGTCGACCAGCGGGCCCATGCCGGCCCGTACGGCGCTCAGAAGGGCACCGGGTCACCGATCTGTGTGTGGCGCGAGGCCGTCCCGGGAGTCATCGCCGCGCAGCATAACCGTCCGGCTCGACCCGCCGCCAGCGGATAAGTCCGGCGCTGCGCGAAGGGTGAACTCCTCGGCGGGCGTGCGAGGTTGACGAAGTTGCCGAGGTTGACGCCGATCGGGCTAGGCATGCCGTTTCCCGGCGGCAATGGTCTATGCCAAGCGCCTGCGTCTCCGTATCCTCATCCGTAGCCATTGAAGGCTCCCCTGCCTGAAGGCGGGGGATTCCCGCCCGGCCTGGCGGCCGGGCGCCGCTTGCGCGGCACCTTCGGGCGTGTGTGGGGATTCACGGCTCAGGCCGCCTCCGGGAGCAGCGCTCCCGCAGGTCTTGTGCCCTCAGCACCATCCGGGTTCCAACCTGCCCGGACCAGCATCACGCGCGCGGAGTTCTTGTCCCTGGGCGAGACGGCTCCGCACACAGAGCAGGCGTAGGTTCTTTCGGAAAGGGGGAGTGCGTGCTTGGTTCTCGCTCCGCACTGTGCGCAGTCCATCGTGGTATGCGCGGGATGCACCAGGGCGATGTTCCACCCGTGCTTGCGGCCCATCTCGATCAGCGCCTTCTTGGTGGCGCCGATCGCGGCGTCGGCGGCCTTGCGGGCCATGGTGGTCTTCGCGAGGAACTTCAAGGAGGGAGCATCCTCGGAGTAACCCGGTGACACACCATCCCTACCCCATTCCACCACCCAGGTTGCGTGTCGCCGCGGGCACTTTGTCGCGGTCTCGGGCTCTGCCACGGCAGCCGCGCGACCTCTCCTTCGCCGCCCGTAGGAGGGCCACGTGAACGTTCGCACCCGAAGCTCGACGATCATCGGCACCGCCTGCCTCGTCGCCTCCCTCGCCCTGGCCACGGCTTCCGCCGGGGAGCCCGACGGCCTGCGCGACTCCCCCGAGCAGGCCGCCGAACAGGCCGCCGTGCACGCCGCAGCCCAGGTCACGCTCAAGGAAGTGGCCACCGCCAAGAACCCGTCCGCCGGAGCGGCCGGCCCCGGCAACACCGTCTGGATCGCCGAACGCGCGGGAACCGTACGGGTCCTGGGCGACCAAGGTCTCGGCGAGCCCGTCCTCGACATCTCCGGCGAGACGACGACCGACGGCGAACGCGGCCTCCTCGGCATCGCCTTCGACCAGGACTTCAGCCACTTCTACCTCTCGTTCACCGACCGCGAAGGCACCAGCACCGTCGACGAGTTCGCCGTCAAGGACGGCAAGCTGCAGCCCGACACCCGGCGCACCGTCCTCACCCAGACCCAGCCGTACGCGAACCACAACGGCGGCGACATCAAGTTCGGCCCGGACGGCTATCTCTACATCGCACTGGGCGACGGCGGCTCCGGCGGGGACCCGCACGGCAACGGCCAGAACCTCGACACGCTCCTGGGCAAGCTGCTGCGGATCGACCCGAGCGGCGGGGATCCGTACGCCGTGCCCGCGGACAACCCGTTCGTCGACGACCCGAAGGCCAAGGACGAGATCTGGGCGTACGGGCTGCGCAATCCATGGAAGTTCTCCTTCGACTCGGGTACCGGTGATCTGCTGATCGGTGATGTCGGCCAGAGCGCCTGGGAGGAGATCGACTGGGCTCCGGCCGACAGCAAGGGCGGCGAGAACTACGGCTGGTCCGCGATGGAGGGCAACCATCCCTTCCGGGGCGGCACCGAGCCCGCGAACCACGTCCCGCCGGTCCACGAGTACGACCGCAACGGCCTCGGCTGCTCGGTGACCGGCGGCTTCGTCTACCGCGGCGACAAGGTCCCGGGGCTTCAGGGCCAGTACGTGTTCAGCGACTACTGCGACGGCACGCTGCGCTCGCTGCAGATCGAGAACGGCAAGGTGACCGGCGAGCACGACCTCGGGGTCAACGGCGGCGAGGTCGTCTCGTTCGTCCAGGGCGGCAACGGTGAGCTGTACGTCCTCGACCTCGGCGGCAGCGTGTCCCGGATCGACCCCGCCTGACCGGTCCCCTAGGGTCCGTCTCCCCGATCTTTGCGGGCCCTAGCTGTATTGATCACGAGCGTTGTTAACGCTGGTGGGCTTGATCATGGCGAAGGCCCCCGTGTGTGGTGGAGGTGTCGAATCTTCACCGCACGGAGGCCTTCGTGTCCCACCGTAATGCCCG
>NZ_JAVIFW010000033.1 GCF_031157275.1 Streptomyces sp. LHD-70 | reverse complement strand
AACAACATCAGGATCGTGGATCTCGCCCAGCAATGAAACCCGGAACCCCTGCCCCAGAACTGTTCGCGATCACGCGTGAGGGCGTTCCCGTGAAGCATGTCATCACCCCTGATGTGAGCGGTAACCGGAATAAAGGCCGCCACCACCACCCCCGCATCAGTCGGCACCAGCACCTCTACGACGCCACCACCGGCCTCACGCAGCCCTGGAACTCAGGTGTCGTGGAAGGACACGTCAACCGCATCAAGACGCTCAAGCGCCAGATGTTCGGCCGCGCAGGATTCGAACCCCTCTGCAAGCGCGTCCTCTTGGTGTGACCGAACGTCACCCTTCACACGAATTGGACCAGAGCCACTACTGCTCGATAAAGCCAGTCCAGTCCTTCGCTCCTTGCGGTGAGGCGCTCGTCTACCTGGGACCGTATGGGCCACGCGCCGAGCTCCTCCGCGGCCGCAACGTCGACGTTGTCCGCATCGCCTTCATCGTCCGTCCGCCAACCGGGGGTGCACCGGTCGATCGTGAAGGCGTGTCCGAGTGGGCCTGTGCGCAGAGGTGTTTCGATGGCAGCTCGTTGCCCCCCATGGAGCGGAGCGTGGTTCGATGCTGCTGACACTGCACGAGCGTGAGCGCTTGATGATCTACACAGCAGCCAAGCTCGCCGCCGAGCGCAGAGAACGCGGTGTGAAGCTCAACGTTCCCGAGGCGACTGCTCTGATCTCGTCGTTTCTGTTGGAGGGCGCGCGGGACGGCCGGTCGGTGACCGATCTCATGGAGGCCGGTCGGGACGTGCTCGGGCGGGACGACGTACTGGAAGGCGTGCCCGAGATGCTCGCCCAGTTGCAGGTGGAAGCGACCTTTCCCGACGGCACCAAGCTGATCACCGTGACGGGGCCGATCTCATGACCCGCGGCGAGCACCCCAGCGACGATCCGGGCGGTTCGGGGCGGAAGGGCGCGTCGCGGCACCCGCACAGCGGTCCGAGCACTCCGAGCCTGCCGCGGCGGGCCGGGACGGGCGAGAGACAGGCGCCTCGGCAGCACTACACCGGCGAACAGCCCCACATCGACCGGCCGTTGATCCCCGGGGAGATCCTCTACGGCGATGGTCCGGTGGTGATCAATGAGGGCAGGGACGCTGTCACCATGCGCGTGATCAACACGGGAGACCGGCCCGTACAAGTCGGATCGCATTATCACTTCGCCGAGGCGAACCCTGCGCTGGAGTTCGACCGGAAGGCGGCGTGGGGCAGGCGGCTGGCTGTGCTGTCCGGTGGGTCGATGCGGTTCGAGCCGGGCGCGCTGGTGGAGGTGACGCTGATCCCGATCGCGGGGCAGCGCATCGTCGCCGGGCTGCGGGGAGAGTGCGGAGGGCCGCTCGATGGCTGACGTCGAACGCCGGGAGTACGCGGCGGCGTTCGGCCCCACGACCGGGGACCGGATCCGCCTGGCGGACACCAATCTGTTCATCGAGGTCGAGGAGGACCGCTGCGCCGGTGGTGACGAAGCGGTCTTCGGCGGCGGCAAGTCCATCCGCGAGTCGATGGGCCAGTCTCGTGCCACCCGGGCGGAGGGGACCCCCGACCTTGTCATCACCGGCGCCGTCGTTCTGGACCACTGGGGTGTGGTGAAGGCCGACGTGGGCATCCGCGACGGCCGGATCACGGCCCTGGGCAAGGCCGGCAACCCGGAGACCACGGACGACGTCCACCCCGACCTGGTCATCGGCCCGTCAACGGAGGTCGCCGCGGGCAACGGCATGATCCTGACCGCGGGAACCATCGACACCCATGTGCACTTCGTCGGCCCGGACATGTTCGAAGAGGCACTGGCCGCGGGCACGACGACTGTGGTCGGCGGCGGCACCGGCCCGACCCAGGGATCGCTGGCGACGCTGGCGACACCGGGCGCGTGGTGGCTGGAGCGGATGCTGGAGTCCTTCGAGCCCTGGCCGGTCAACGTGCTGTTCCTGGCCCGCGGCAACACGGTCTCCCACGACGCGCTGTGGGAGCAACTGCGGGGCGGGGCGGCGGGATTCAAGGTCCACGAGGACTGGGGCGCGACGCCCGCGGCGGTCGACGCGGCCCTGACCGTCGCCGACGCGGCGGGTGTGCAGGTCGCGATCCACAGCGACACCCTCAACGAGGCCGGGTTCGTGGAGGATCTGCTCGCCGCGGTCAGGGGCCGTACGTTCCACGCCTTCCACACCGAGGGCGCGGGCGGCGGCCACGCTCCGGACATCATCCGGATCGCTGCGGAGCCGTACGTACTGCCCGCCTCCACCAACCCCACGCGGCCGTTCACGCACAACACCATCGCCGAACACCTGGACATGGTGATGGTGGCCCACCATCTCAACCCGCAGATCCCCAACGACCTGGCCTTCGCCGAGAGCCGGGTCCGGGCGGGCACCATCGCCGCCGAGGATGTGCTGCAGGACCTCGGCGCACTGTCGATCATGTCCTCCGACGCACAGGCGATGGGCCGGATCGGCGAAGTCGTGTCCCGGACCTGGCAGACCGCCCACCGGATGAAGGAGCTGCGCGGGGCACTGCCCGGCGACGGACGGGCCGACAATCACCGTGCCCGCCGCTACATCGCGAAGTACACCATCTGTCCGGCCGTCGCCCACGGTTTGGAAGGCGAGGTCGGCTCGGTCGAACCGGGCAAGATGGCCGACCTGGTGCTGTGGCAGCCGGCCCTGTTCGGGGTGCGGCCGACCATGGTGTTCAAGGGCGGTATGGCGGCCTGCGCTGCGCTCGGCGACCCCAACGCGTCGGTACCCACTCCGCATCCGGTCCTACCGCGGCTTGGCTTCAACGCCAAGAGCCCGTCGGCGACGTCGACGAGCGTCGCGTTCGTCTCGCCGGCCGCGCTCGAGGACGGTCTGTCCGAGCGGCTCACGAGGGTCACCCGCCCGCTCGTGGCGGTCCGGAGCGTACGCGGCCGCGGCAAGGCGGACCTGCCGGAGAACACCGCGCTGCCCCGAATCGAGGTCGACCCCGACACCTACAGCGTCCGCGTCGACGGCGAGCTGATCGAACACGAACCCGCCTACGAGCTGCCCCTGACGCAGCGCTACTTCCTCTTCTAGATGACAGCATCAACAGCCACGAGGGCATCGACGGCAACGGCGCCGACCGGGTTGGACAGCCCTTCGCCAGGGGCGGCAGCGGATTCGTTCGCCGCGCTGCTTCTGCTCGCCGACGGGCGGTTCCCCGCGGGGGCGCACGCGCATTCCGGGGGGCTTGAGGCGGTTGTCGCCCTGGAGGGCATGCGGGACGTCACCGGGATGGAAGCGTTCCTGCGCGGCCGGGTGGCGACCGCGGGCCGCGTCGCCGCGGCGTTCGCCGCCGCCGGTTGCGCGGCCGTGCATTCCTGTGGCGGGGCGCAGGCCGGGAGCGGGTCTGCGGCCTCCGTACTGCGCGTGCTCGATGACGAGTTGGAGGCGCGGACACCGTCCCCTGCCCTACGCGCCGCGTCCCGCCGGCTGGGCCGTCAACTGCTTCGCTGCGGTCTGCGGGTGTGGCCGCACAGCACCCTCGACGAGCTCGCCGCGGCCGCGCCGCGCGGCCCGCACCAGCCGGTCGCACTGGGTGCCGTTGCGGCCGTCGCCGGTCTGGAACCGCAGGCCGTCGCCTGGGCTGCGGTACACGACTCGGTCATGGTCCCGGCGACGGCCGCTGTCCGGCTGCTCGGGCTCGACCCCTATTCCGTCTACGCGGTACTCGCTCGGCTCGGCGACCAGCTCGACGCCGTGGCCACCGCCGCTGCCGCGCAGGCACACGACGCCCCGGCGGATCTGCCCGCCTGGGGTGCACCGTTGCTCGATGTCTCCGCCGAACTGCACGCCACCTGGGAGGTGCGTCTCTTTGCATCTTGACCATGCACGATCCGACACGTACGAGGAAAAGCGGTCCGAGCGGCTGCCGGACGGTTCCCGATCCCCCTCGGATACGACGCCACCCTCGCCGGGACGGGCCGGTCAGGCCCCCCTACGGGTCGGGATCGGCGGCCCTGTCGGCTCTGGCAAGACCGCTCTGGTGGCCGCGCTGTGCCGCGCGTTGAGCGCCGAGTACGAGCTGGCGGTCGTGACCAACGACATCTACACCACCGAGGACGCCGACTTCCTGCTGCGCCATGGTGTGCTGCCCGCCGAGCGGGTCCGGGCCGTGGAAACCGGCTGCTGCCCGCACACCGCGATCCGGGATGACATTTCGGCCAACCTGGAAGCCATCGAGGAACTCCAGGGAAGCCTGCCGCGGCTTGACCTCGTGCTGGTGGAGAGCGGCGGGGACAACCTCACCGCCACGTTCAGCAACGGCCTGGTCGACCGGCAGGTCTTCGTCGTCGACGTCGCCGGCGGCGACAAGGTGCCGCGCAAGGGCGGCCCCGGGGTCAGGCGGGCCGACCTGCTCGTCATCAACAAGACCGACCTCGCGGTGAACGTCGGTGCCGATCTGACGGTGATGGAACGCGACGCCCACGCGCAGCGCGGGGATCTGCCGGTGCTGTTCACCTCCCTGACGGAGGATCCGGGCGCGACGGCCGTCACCGCTTGGATCCGGGAACTCCTCTCCGTGCCTGCCCGCTGATGCGGGCCCGCGCGGAGCTCGCGGTGGCGCTCACCGCGGGTTCCGGCGGCCGGGGCCGCAGCCGGGTCGCCCGGCTGCGGTCGGACGGCCCGCTGCTTCTGCGGCCCGCCATCGCGACCGGCGCCGAGCCGCTGCGGCGTTGGAGCCTGGCCGGCCCGGGGACCGCCCGGATCTCCCGAGCGGCCGGCGCGGCCGGCCCTTTGGGGGGCGACGACCTGCGGTTCCACGTCGATGTCGGCACCGGCGCCGCCCTCGTGCTGCGGGACGTGTCGGCGACCCTGGCCCTGCCTGGTCCGCACGGCGAACCCTCCCGGATCCGGATGACGGTACGGGTGGGCCGGAACGCCACCTTGGTGTGGCTGCCCGAGCCGGTCATCGCCGCGCACGGCTGCGACCACCACATCAGCACGGAGGTCGTACTGGAGCCGGGCGCGCGGCTGCTGCTGCGCGAGGAACTGCTGCTCGGCCGGCACGGAGAGCAGCCCGGGACCGTCAGGCAGCGGCTCCGGGTCTGCCAGGGAGACCGGCCGCTGTACGACCAGGTACTGGCGGTCGGCCCCGACACCCCCGGCTGGCAGGGGCCGGCCGTCACCGGTGGGCGCCGGGCGCTGGGCTCAGTACTCGTGGTCGATCCGCAGTGGAGCACCGGACGCGACGGCCTGCCCGCTGTCGCTGCTCGCCCGGACATGGCGCTCCTCCCGCTGTCCGGTCCCGCGGTACTGGTCACCGCGCTTGCCGATGACGCGATCGGTCTTCGCCGTCGCCTGGACGACGGAGTGGCGGAGCTGGAGAAGACGGCTTCGCCAGTGGCTCGGTAGCCGCAGCAGGTTCGCCCGGCATCCCGGTGGGGCACCTGTCGTGACGGGCCGTCAACCGCGTGAAGGGAACAGGTGGCGGGTCAGGAGTGCTGCCAGTGGTCCCAGACCGCGGCCAGTTCCGCGTCGATCTCAGGTGCCACCGTATCCAGGAGCCGAACCTGGGCCGCTGGTCCTGCCAGTTCCATGAGGTAGGGGTGGTGCGGGCCCCGGGGGCGGAAGCCCAGGGCGGTGACCGCGCCGATCACGCGGTGGGGCCCCAGGATGCCGGGGAGTTCGCGCACCTCCGGATCCGTCAGGTCCAGGTCCTCGATCAGCAGGTCGTGCCCGTCGTAGGCGGCACACGTGGTTGCGCGGACGCTGCCGCCTCGCTCGCCGGAACGGCCCAGGACCAGCGTGTCCCGCCACAGCATCCGCGCTCCGGCGGCCAGGGAGACGTCCATCGAGCGTGCCACCCGGGCGCCGTCGCAGACCACGAACGGCCGGGCGTCCCAGTGCAGTTCACCGTCTTCGGCGATGTCGACGCGGGCCCGCCACCGGGATGTGCCGCCGCGGTGGTCGTAGGCGACCAGGCCGGAGGGTTCGACCAGCTCCAGGCGGGCTCCGGGGCCGACCGAGATGTGCAGGACCAGATCGTCGCCCGCGAGCAGCCCGGCCCGGGTGCCGACCAGGGCGATCCGTACGCGGTCGGGGGCCGGTAGCAGGGGGCGGGGGGCGAGGAAGGCGCCGGGGCGCAGTTCGCGGACGAGTGTGCGGCCGTTGCCGGCTCGCTCCACGGTGACGACGGTGGGGTCGGCCGGCTCGGCGTGGGCAGTCGTGTGCCGGGTCACGAGTCGTGGCTGTGGGCGTGACGGTGGGGTGCCATCGGTCCCGGGTCGGTGGGGATGTGCGTGCCGTCGCGGTGGCGGGCGAGCACCGACCGTACCCAGTCGGCGAGTTCGGCGATCGATCCCGGGTCGTTCTTGGAGAGCGCGAGGACCGGCAGGCCGTTGCGGGCGCTCTGGGCGTCGGCGACCATGGCGGCCACGTCGACGTCGACGTACGGCGCCAGATCGGTCTTGTTGACGATCAGGAGGTCGGCGCCTGTGATGCCGGGGCCGCCCTTGCGCGCCACGTCGCCGCCGCCCGCGACGTCGATGCAGAACAGCTGGGCGTCGGCGAGTGCCGGGCTGAAGGTGGCGGTGAGGTTGTCGCCGCCGCTCTCGACGAGCACCAGGTCGAGGGGCCCGTACTCGTCCTCCAGGTCTTCGACGGCGTCGAGGTTGGCGCTGACGTCGTCGCGGATCGCGGTGTGCGGGCAGGCGCCGGTCTCCACCGCCCGGATGCGCTCCGTGGGCAGTACGCCCGCCGAGCGCAGGAAGCGGGCGTCCTCGTCGGTGTAGATGTCGTTGGTGACGACGGCCAGGGCGAGTTCGCCGGCGAGTTCACGGCAGAGGGTGGCGAGGATCGAGCTCTTGCCGGTGCCGACGGGTCCCGCGACCCCGAGCCGGAGGGCGCGCGGGCTGCCGGTCGGCCGGGAGTGGTGGTCGCCGATCTGCTGGCTGGGCTGCTGGTCAGGCAAGGAAGAGTCTCCGTTCTTGTCGTGCGTGCTGAAGCGCCCACTGTTCGGTGAGCAGGGGTGTACGGGCGGGCAGTTCGGCCGGGGTCCGTACCGCGAGGGCCTCGTGCACGGCGGCCGTGGCGTCCGGCTCGGCGGCGAGGATCCATGCGACGGTGTCGAGAGGGTCGCCTGGCAGCAGCTTGAGCGCGGCCGAGGTGATCGTCTGCATTTCGTCGTAGACGACCGCGTCTGCCAGGTCCTCCTCGGACGCGTTCATGACGGCTCCGAGGGCGCCGAGCGTGACCGGCCGCAGTGGGCGGGGGCGGATCGTGGACAGGGCGGTGACCGCCGGGTGTTCCGGGGCCAGCCTGCGGGCGAGGCGGTGCACACCGCGGCCGAGTGCCGCCGATGCATCGCGCAGGGGCGCGGCGGGAGTCCGGGCGGCGAGGGCCCGCTGTACGGGCCCGTAGTCCACCGGGTCCTGTCCGGCTGCCCGCAGTGCGAGGACGGCTGCGGCCGCCTCCGTGGCAGCCGCCGTGCGCAGCCGGGCCCGCAGCAGTGCGGGGATCCGGTCGCGGGTGAGCCCTGCCGCGACGGCCGGTTCGAGTCCGGCGCTGTAGGTGTACGCGCCGACCGGGAGTCGGCCGTCGCCGAGCAGGAGGGGTGCCAGGCCCGGCATCAGAACAGGGAGTACCGCTGGGCGAGCGGCAGTTCGGCGGCCGGGGCGGGCTCGACGAGCTCTCCGTCGATCCGGATGGCGAAGGTCTCCGGGTCGACGTCGATGTCGGGGAGCGCCGTGTTGTTCGGCAGGTCGGCCTTGGTGAGGTGGCGGGTGGGCCGTACGGCGACCAACTCCCGTTCCAGGCCGAGGTGTTCGGCGAGGCCGTGCTCCAGGGCCGCCGGGGCGACGAAGCTGACCGAGAGGTGCGGGGCGGCGCCGGCCGCGGCGGTGGGGCGGAGCAGGACGGGCTGGGTGGTGGGGATGGCGGCGTTGGCGTCGCCGAGGGGCGCGTAGACCACCATGCCGCCCTTGATGACGGCGGCGGGGCGGATGCCGAAGAAGGCGGGGTCCCACAGCACCAGGTCGGCGAGCTTGCCGGGTTCGACGGAGCCGACGAGGTGGTCGATGCCGTGGGCGACGGCGGGGCAGATCGTGTACTTGGCGACGTAGCGGCGGGCGCGTTCGTTGTCGGCGGGCAGGGCGCTGTCGGGGTCGCCGAAGCGCTGCTTCATGGTGTGGGCGACCTGCCAGGTGCGGCAGATGACCTCGCCGATGCGGCCCATGGCCTGGGCGTCGGAGGAGGTGATGGACAGGGCGCCGATGTCGTGCAGGACGTCTTCGGCGGCGATGGTGGTGGCGCGGATGCGGGACTCGGCGAAGGCGAGGTCCTCGGGGACGCGCGGGTTGAGGTGGTGGCACACCATCAGCATGTCGAGGTGCTCGGCGACGGTGTTGACGGTGTGCGGGAGGGTCGGATTGGTGGACGCCGGAAGGATGTTGGGGTGGGAGGCGACGGCGATGATGTCGGGCGCGTGGCCGCCTCCGGCGCCTTCCGCGTGGAAGACGTGGATGCCTCGTCCGGCGATCGCGCCGAGGGTTCCTTCGACGTAGCCGACTTCGTTGAGGCTGTCGGCGTGCAGGGCGACCTGGAGGCCGTAGGTGTCGGCCGCCTTCAGCGCGGCGTCGATGGCGGCGGGGGTGGCGCCCCAGTCCTCGTGGACCTTGTAGCCTCCGGCGCCGCCGAGCGCCGCTTCGCGCAGGGCTTCTTCGCCGACGGTCGAACCCTTGGCGAACAGCATGATGTTGAGCGGTACGCGGTCCAGGGAGCGGTGCATCATCGCGAGGTTCCAGGCGCCCGGGGTGACCGTGGTGGCCTTCGATCCCTCGGTGGCGCCGGTGCCGCCGCCGATGACGGTGGTGGTGCCGGTGGCGAGGGCCTCGTGCAGGGTCTCGGGCATCAGGAAGTGCACGTGGGTGTCGATGGCTCCGGCGGTGAGGATGCGGCCCTCGCCGGACACCACATCGGTGCCGGGGCCGATCACCAGGTCGGGGTGGACGCCGTCGCTGATGTCGGGGTTGCCGGAGCGTCCGAGGGCCACGATCCTGCCCGCCCGGATACCGACGTCGGTCTTGACGACGCCCCAGTGGTCGAGGACGACGGCATTGGTGATGACGAGGTCGAGGGCGCCGTCGGCGCGCGAGGCGGTGGCCTGGCCCATGGATTCACGGATGGACTTGCCGCCGCCGAACACGGCCTCGTCCCCGCCGAAGCAGCGGTCCTCCTCAACCTCGATCCAGAGGTCGGTGTCGGCGAGGCGGACGCGGTCGCCGGTGGTGGGTCCGTAGAGCGACGCGTAGCCGGCTCGGGTCAGTTGTGCCATGTCACCTGTTGTCCGTTCGTGCGGTCCGGGTGCCGGGCACGACGATGCCGGGCACCGCCCGACGGCCGCCCAGCTCGACGAGGCTGACCTCGGCACCGACTCCGGGTTCAAAACGCAGAGACGTACCGGAGGGAATATCGAGCCGGAAACCTTCGGCCAGGGAGCGGTCGAAGGAAAGTGCTGGATTCGCGTCGGGGAAATGAAGATGCGAACCGACCTGAATGGGGCGGTCGCCCTCGTTCACGACGGTCACCTGCCGTTGAGTGCGGGTGTCATTTATTTTCAGTACACCGGATCCGGTCCGGATCTCGCCGGGGATCACGGGATCGGCGCGGTGATCGTGACGAGCTTGCGGCCGTCGGGGAAAGTCGCCTCGACCTGCACGTCATGGAGCATCTCCGGAATGCCTTCGAGCACGTCAGCGCGGGTGAGAACCTGTCGCCCCTCGGCCATCAGGTCACTCACGCGGGCGCCCTCGCGGGCCCGTTCCATCGCCCAGCACGCAAGCAGCGCGACGGCCTCCGGGTAATTCAGCCGCACGCCGCGGGCTCGCCGGTCACGAGCCACCATTCCGGCGACATTCAAAAGCAGCTTTTCCGTGTCGGACGGAGTCAAAAACATGGGGAACCTCCACAGGAGGTCGTCACCGGAATTCCCGGAATTACGTCACTCACGCTCTCCTTATAAGCCTCCCGACGTCACCGTGGCAACTCGCCCCACGCCTCGATAAGTCCTTTTCTACCCTTATCAATCTCCATATACGGGCAAACCAGGCAAAATTTTTTACTTTTGATCCCGCCCACCCGCCTCGTCGAG
Organism: Streptomyces sp. LHD-70; assembly: GCF_031157275.1. Taxonomy (GTDB): domain Bacteria; phylum Actinomycetota; class Actinomycetes; order Streptomycetales; family Streptomycetaceae; genus Streptomyces. The sequence continues at coordinate 55,093 of NZ_JAVIFW010000033.1, read as the reverse complement.
CCCTCACGGAGGTGCAGTCGACGAGCAGGCGGTAACGGGCGACGAGGTTCGACACATCGGCCGTCACCATGGCCCGGGCTCTGTGGACGGCCTCGACCAGGTCGGCGAAGGTGCTGCCATCCGGTCGCGGTCGCGCGGTTGCGTCGGCGGGGCGATCGAGGCCCCCGCGCCGACCAGGAAGGCGCCCCGAAACGCCGCCACTGTCGCCCTGGGCATGTAGATCGCAGGCGTACGCAGGTTCGCGGACCAACTCACCGACCAAATCCGAGCCGACCTCAACCAGTTGGGCATGCGCTGGTGAGAGAAGGGGTGTTGGAGCGGTCTGAGGAACTCGTCGTGGAGGTCAGCGCCATCAGCCGCGTCGGCTGCATCGTGCGCGTCACAGGAACTGGCTCCGAAGCCTCATCGACCAGTCACAGCACCCTTCATGGGGCGGTGATGCCGAGCCCCCACAGGTCGGCGACAAACCTGTCTACGAAGAGCTGGGTTCGGATGGCTACGCTGAATCCGCAAGCTGGAGGAGGTTGCGATCTGCATGGGTGACGGGCACGGACCAGAACGGTCTGAGCAGGAGGACTCGCTCGGAGCCGGATGGGAGCGGTACCGGCCCGCGGTTTTCGGGGTGGCCTACCGGCTGCTGGGGAGTGTGGCCGATGCCGAGGACGTGGCCCAGGATGTGTGGCTGCGGGCGGCCGGAGCGGATCTGCAGCGCGTCGATGATCTGCGGGCCTGGCTGGTGACGGTGGCTGCGCGGCGGTCGTACGACATCCTCAGGAGTGCCAGGGTCCGTCGGGAGACCTATGTCGGGCCGTGGCTTCCGGAACCACTGCTGACCGGGCCGGACGCATCGCAGGCGGTCCTCGTCGATGAGTCCGTCAGTTCGGCGATGCTCCTGATCATGGAGGAGCTGTCCCCGCCGGAGCGGGTGGCTTTCGTCCTGCACGATGTCTTCGGTCTTGAGTTCGGCCGGATCGCCGACGTACTGGACGTCTCCGTGCCGGGCGCCCGGCAGCTTGCCTCCAGGGCGCGACGGCGGGTGGCCAAGGCGAAGCAGTCCATGCCCCGGGCGTCGAAGGCGGAGCGCGAACGCGTCCTCAAGGTTTTCCGCGCCGCCTACGAGGCCGGGGACCTGGCCGGCCTGGTCAGGCTCCTGCACCCGGACGCCGTCTATGTCACCGACGGCGGCGGCAAGGTCTCCGCGGCGCGCAAGCTCATCCACGGCGGTGAGCGTGTCGCCGAGGTCATGGTGCGGGTGGGGCGCCAGTGGCATCCGGACCGCATCGGCTTCGCCGAGGTCGGCGGCGAGCTCGCCTTGGTGTTCTACCGCGAAGGCCGGGTCTACTCCGTCGACACCGTCCAGATCACGGACGGTCTGATCACCGCGTACCGCAGGGTCATCAACCCGGACAAACTCGTGCGCCTGTGAGTGTCACACCCGGAGGGGCTACCTCGTCTCCCTGATGAGAAAGCAGAACGGGCGACGAAGGAACACGTGCGAGCAGGTGAGATCGATCGTGCGGAACGGCATACATCCACCTGCTGCGTCTTCTCGACGGAGGGCCGCCATGAGCCCTGCGCGTGAAGGGCTGCGTGCTCGAGTCGCCCCTCCGAGGTAAGGACCACCTGTATGCAAGCCATCACTGTGCGAGACCGTGATGCCGGTGTTGCCGGGATGTCCCTGACGGACATGCCCTACCCCCATGCGGCCGAGAACGACGTCGTCGTGCGGGTGCACGCCGCGGGCTTCACCACTGGAGAGCTGGACTGGCCGGGCACCTGGACCGATCGCGCCGGCCGTGTTCGGACGCCGAGCGTGCCCGGGCACGAGCTGTCGGGTGTCGTCGTGGAGCTGGGATACGGCACTACCGGCCTGAGCGTCGGCCAGCGGGTGTTCGGCCTGGCCGACTGGACCCGCAACGGCACGCTCGCGGAGTACACCGCGGTGGAAGCCCGCAACCTCGCCCCGCTGCCGGCGGACATCGACCACACCGTAGCCGCCGCGCTGCCGGTCTCCGGGCTGACCGCTTGGCAGGGCCTGTTCCACCACGGCCGCCTCACCAGCGGCCAGACCGTCCTGATCCACGGCGCTGCGGGCGGCGTCGGCTCGATCGCGGTCCAGCTCGCCCGCGAGGCCGGCGCCCGCGTCATCGGCACCGGCCGCGCCTCCGACCGGGACAGGGCACTCGCACTCGGCGTCGACACCTTCATCGACCTGGAGGCCGAGAAGCTGGAGGACGCCGGCGAGGCCGACGTCGTGTTCGACGTGATCGGCGGCGACATCCTCGACCGCTCGGCCGCCCTGGTCCGGGCCGGCGGCACGCTCGTCACGATCGCCATGCCGCCCACGGTCCAGCCCAAGGAGGGGCGGGCGGTCTTCTTCGTCGTCGAACCCGACCGCGCCCGGCTCGCCGACCTCGCCACGCGGGTAAGGGACGGCCGGCTCACGCCGACCGTTGGCGCCGTGCGTCCGCTCGCCGAGGCACCCACCGCATTCACTCCAGGTGCGCGCATCCCAGGCAAGACGATCATCCGTGTCACCGAAGACTGAACCAGGAGCCCCATCGTGATGGGAATGCGGATCGCCGGCGCCCTGCTGGCCGTCGCCACGCTGGCTGCGGCCACGGCCTGCACCACCTCGACCCCAGCCGCCCACGCCCAGGCTCCTGCCTCGGCCATGGCATCGGAGCACCCCGCCGAAACCTTCAAGCCCCTGCTCCAGCAGGCCCTTCCGAAGGTGAAGGGTAAGACGTTCACCTCGGCGGTCGTCGACTTCCCGCCCGACGCGCGCGCGACACCGCACCGGCACGGCCAGGCCTTCGTCCACGCGTACGTCCTGGAAGGCACCGTGCGCAGCAGGCTCGACGACAGGGCGAGAACTGGGTCGAGCAGCCGGGCGCCCACCACGTGCTCACGGAGAACACCAGCCGGACCGAGCCGGCCAAGCTCCTGGTCGTCTTCGTCTCCGACACCGGAGACGAACTCAAGGTCGACGACCCGAGGTCGTAGCCCGGGGCACACGGCGGGCGGCAACGCTCCGCACGAACTCTGACCCTGTCGCAACCACCGCGGCCACCAAAAGGCGCCCGAAGGGCGCAGCGCAGGCCACACGAACGAATCGAAGGAACCATGACCGACCCCCAGCGCGTCAACATCGGCAAGCAGCACCCGGCCGCCTACAAGGCACTCATCGCCCTGTCGGCGGAGGCGGAAAAGGCCGTGGCCACAGCGGGTCTTGACCCGCTCCTGGTCGAGCTGCTGAAGATCCGTACCTCCCAGATCAACGGCTGCGCGTTCTGCCTGCGCATGCACACCCGCGACGCCCTCAAGAAGGGCGAGAACCCCGACCGGATCGCCGTCCTGCCCGCATGGGAAGAGACCGGCTACTTCTCCGAGACCGACCGCGCTGCCCTCCGCCTGACCGAGGCAATCACACACGTACCGGACGGACATGTCAGCGACGAGGACTACAGCGCCGCCGCGGTCGTACTCACCGAAGGCCAGATCTCGGCAACCGCCTGGCTGGCAACTGTGATGAACGCCTTCAACCGCGTCGCGATCACCAGCCGGTACCCCGTCGGCAACTGACCTCGAGGGTGACACCGGCAGTGATACGGGCTGCCGGAGTCTCCACCGTCGGGAAGGTCATGGTGGAACCAGTCCTGCAACTCGCGCGCGCTGCCTCGGCGCACACAGGCGCGGAGGCGTCCGGCGGTGTACGAGCACGGGGATTGGCCAGGGGAACCAGGTCGACCTCGGACAGGGGGCAGACGAGCGCGGCTACGGCGACGACATCGACGAATACACCAACGCAGGCTTCCCAGTCCCGACCTGTGGTGGTGGCGGCGACGCCCTCGAATCCTCACCGGAGAACTCGGACGTTCGCTTCACTCGACCGGTGCCATCGCCTGTCGCGAGGACCGGCGGAGTGGCCCCGGTTCGCCGGGCCATCGCGACCCGAAACGGGTGAACGCAGCACTCCTGCACGGGTCTTGAATTGGCCTCACCACGCTTGCCCCGTCGGCCCCTGGTGGCGCACCGGGTCGGTTATGGAGCCGAGGTGCAGTGGACGACGGTGGTCTCGCAGCCCTTGGCTTCGGCCCTGGTCCGCGCTCAGGCACCAGCGGAGATTCATGGCGGTCCACTCGGCGATGTAGCAGCAATGGGTATTCGGGTGCGGGGGCATCCACTGCGCCGGTTCCTGGTCAGCTTTCTGACGGTTCGTTCGCGCGGTCACGGCCACGAGAGAAGCCTCGGCGTCCAGGTCGTTCGCGTGGGCCTCCCGGCGCTTGGGGGTCCACTGCGGGGCTCCTTGGACTCCCGGCTCTCAGAGCGGCACCATGTGGTCGATGTCCAAGGCCTGAAGATTCATTGACGGTTACTCCATCGTCGTACGAGAACCAACTACCCCTGAGGACCTTGCACTTGCCCTCGACCCCGGCCGGAGTCCGGGACTCCGCGATGAGCCCTTCGGAACACGGGTGTTGCAGCCGTCGTCCGCGTCCAGGCCCCTGCGGGCGCCTTCGGAGCTGAGGGGCGCTGGCGATTCCTCCCTCCCCGCGGCACCGTGCTGCAGGCCGGCTCGCTGCGCGCCGCCTCGATCTGTGGGGGGCGTGGCCCACACTTCCCCCGCAAGAGTGCGAGCTGATCGGCCGCCTGTGGAGGGCCGTCGGGACCGCGGGGGACCTGGCGCGGCGCGAGGAGTTTCTCGCGGCCTGACGTGCGTATCCGGCGGCCGGCCGCCCGAGGCCGACCGTGGCGCGCGGGCGCCGCGTGGCCCGAGGGGCCGCCACAGAAGGAATCTGCGACGGCCCGGCCACGGACACGCGCGGCGGCTCCCTCACTGCTCCTTGGCCGGGACCCGTGGCCGCTGGGAGTCGGCGGTGGGGCCGGTCGGTCCCGGTAGCGGGGCGGGCCGCGGTCCGTCGGACGGCGGTGTCGGGGCGGGCCCGTCCTCGGCTCGGCGACGCAGGCGGATCACGCCGTACGCGCCGAGCACCGTGAGGAGCGTCAGGAGGCTGGTGCCGAAGTCGAGGCGGGTCGAGGGCAGCACCGCCATGGTGAGGATCACCAGGGTCATGGCGGCGACCGTAAACCAGCTCAGATAGGGATAGCCCCACATCTTCAGGGTCAGCGCCCCCGGGTCCTCACGCTCCAGGCGGCGGCGCAGGCGCAGTTGGGACAACGCGACCAGGAGGTAGACGAACAGCGCCACCGCTCCGTACGAGTGGACGATGAAGGAGAACACCGTCTCGGGCGACACGTAGGCGAAGACCACGGAGACGTAGCCGAGCACGGTGGCGAGCAGGATCGCGCGCTGCGGCACACCGCGTCGGCTGAGCTTCGTCAGCCCGCTCGGCGCGTCGCGGTGCCGGGTGAGGGCGAAGACGATGCGCGAGGCGCTATAGAGGCCGGCGTTGAGGGAGGACAGCACGGCGACGAGGACGAGGATGCGCATCAGGGTTCCGGCGTACGGGATCCCGATGTGCTGGAGGGCGGAGATGTACGGCCCGTCGGTGATGCTGCCGTCGTTCCACGGCACGATGGCGACGACGAGGAAGATCGAGCCGACGTAGAAGAGCAGCACGCGCAGGACGACCGAGCGGGTGGCCCTGGCCACGTTCCGCCCCGGCTCCTTGGACTCGGCCGCGGCCAGCGCCGCGATCTCCGCGCCGGTGAAGAAGCCGACCGCCGGGATAACCGCGGTGAGCACCGGGCCGATACCGTGCGGAGCGAATCCCTGATGTGCCGTCAGGTTCCCCACGTCCGCGTGCGCTCCGGGCCACAGGCCGACGACGAAGACCAGACCCAGAATGAGGAACACGCTGATCGCGGCGACCTTGATGGACGAGAACCAGTACTCGAACTCACCGAACGACTTCACCGAGAACATGTTCACCCCGGTGAGCAACAACATCAGGCCGAGACTGATCACCCACAACGGCACCCCCGGAAGCCAGGCATGGATCTGAGTGGCGCCGGCCACCGCTTCGAGCGCGACCACGTTGACCCAGAAGTACCAGTACAGCCAGCCGATGGTGAAGCCGCCCCAGGGGCCGAGGGCGAGCCGCGCGTACTCGTAGAAGGAGCCCGCGGAGGGGCGGGCGACCGCCATCTCGCCGAGCATCCGCATCACCAGGATGACGAGGCCGCCGGCCAGGACGAACGAGATGATCGCTGCCGGACCGGTCTCCTGGATGACGACGCCGCTGCCGACGAAGAGGCCGGCTCCGATCACCCCGCCGAGGGCTATGAGCGTCATATGCCTCTGTTTGAGCTCGCTGCGCAGTCCGGCTGTCTCGCCCTGCTCGGGCTTGTCGCCGTCCACGAGTTTGTTCTCTCCCACAGGTAACCCATTTCGTTCAGGAATCGCGGCGCTGCCGCACCACCTCGGCCGGAATGCGCGGGTGGCCGCCGCGGAATTAAGCAGTGCCGGGATAATGGCCGCTCCCCGTATTCCAGGGAAAGCGCCAGAACTGGACCTACTAGGGGTGCCAGTTCGGGATTTCATGGAAATACCGATCGCCCGTGCGCGAGGGGTGCGCGACGGACATCGAGAAAGTTGGGTAATGCACGAAAAAAGGGTGGGGCGGAATTTCCGACGGCCCCACGGCGGCCCCACGGCGGCCCCACGCCGGGAGAATGGCACGACTCGAAGGCGGTACGCCCCGGCAGCCCAACGGCGCGAATCGGGCACGGCGGCGCCCTGCGACGGGCCCGGCCCCTCTCGGACCGGACCCGCCCACCCTTGCGCCTCAGCCGCTGACGCTGACGCTGCGCTGCACGTCGCCGACCATCACGTCGATACCGGCGAGCAGTTCGTCGAGCACGGCGCGATCGGCGACGAGCGGCGGCGAGACCATGATCATCGTGGCGCCGCGGTCGTCCGGGCGCAGGATGACCCCGGTCTTCTTGAACGCCGCCGGGAGCACCTCGCGCAGGATCTTGGCCGACTGCTCCGCCGAGAGTTCCCGGTCCGTCTCACGGTCGGCCATGAGCTCGATCGCGTAGAAGAAGCCCAAGCCGCGGACGTCCTTGACGACGCGGTGGCGGTTCTTGATCTCCTCGAGCCCCGCGCGGAGTTCGGGCCCGAGGGTGCAGACGTTGCCCAGGACGTCCTCGTCGCGCATGGCCTTGATGTTGGCGACGGCGACGGCGGTGGAGACCGGGTGGCCGCCCCAGGTCGCGCCGTGGGTGAACGTGCCGCCCTTGGGGGAGTCGAAGAGCTCCTGGACCAGCTGCTCCCGGGCGATCATGCCGCCGAGCGGGGCGTATCCCGAGGTGGCGCCCTTGGCGAAGGTGACCATGTCGGGCACCACGCCGAAGTAGCCGCTGCCGAACCAGTGGCCGAGGCGTCCGAAGGAGCAGATGACCTCGTCCGCGACGAGCAGGACGCCGTACTTGTCGCAGATCTTGCGCAGCTCCCGCCAGTACCCGTCCGGCGGGACCAGTGCGCCGCGGCCGTTCTGCACCGGCTCGGCGAAGACCGCGGCGACGGTCTCGGGGCCTTCTTCGATGATGGCCTGCTCGATCGCGCGTACGCAGTCGAGCTCGGCGGCGGGGCCGCAGTCGCCGGTGTGGCCGAAGGTGTTGGGGACGTGGCGGATGCCCGGCAGCAGCGGGAGGAACGGGTCGCGGATCTTCGGGAGGCCGGTCACCGACAGGGCGCCGAGGGTGACGCCGTGGTAGGCCATCTCCCGGCTGATGATCTTGGTGCGCTCGGGGTTGCCCTGGCTCTTGTGGTACTGGCGGGCGAACTTGATGGCCGTCTCGACGGCCTCCGAGCCGGAGTTGACGAAGAACGTCACCCCGAGGTCACCGGGCGCCAGCTCGGCTATGAGACTGGCCGCTTCGATGGACGGCGGGTGGGCGGCGCCCCAGTTGGTGGAGTACGGCAGGGTCTCCATCTGCTTGCTCGCGGCGGCCACGATGTCGCTGCGGCCATGGCCGATGTTCACACAGAACAGGCCCGCCAGACCGTCGAGGAACCGCCGGCCCCGGTCGTCGTACAGGTGGCAGCCCTCGCTGCGCACGAAGACGGGCAGCTCGGCGTCCTGCCAGACGTCCTTGCGGGTGAAGTGCGGACCGAGGTGGCGCCGCGCCTTGGCGCGGAGGCCGGAATCGGTGGTCACGTGGGTCTCCCCTCCTGGCCCGGCGGACGGCCGGGCGGGTGTTGGATGCGGTGTTGCGGGCCTCCGGAGAGGTCTTCCGGAGAGGTCGCGGTACGCCTAGACGAGGGCCTCGTCGACCTCGACGTGCTTGAGGTCGTGCGCCTCCGCAACAGGCCGGTAGGTGACCTGGCCGCCCACCACGTTGATGCCGCGCTTGACCGCTGCGTCCGCCCGCGCGGCCGCGGCAAGCCCGTTGTTCGCGATGGCGAGGACGTACGGCAGGGTGACGTTGGTGAGGGCGTACGTGGAGGTGTTCGGCACGGCGCCCGGCATGTTCGCGACGCAGTAGAAGACCGAGTCGTGGACGTCGTAGACCGGGTCCGCGTGGGTCGTCGGCCGGGAGTCCTCGAAGCAGCCGCCCTGGTCGACCGCGATGTCGACGAGCACCGAGCCCGGCTTCATGCGGGAGACGAGTTCGTTGCTGATCAGCTTCGGCGCCTTCGCACCGGGCACGAGGACCGCGCCGATGACCAGGTCGGCTTCGAGCACGGCCTGCTCCAGCTCGTAGCCGTTGGAGGCGACGGTCGCAATGCTCCCCTGGTACATGCGGTCGGCGGCGCGCAGCTTGTCGATGTTCTTGTCGAGCAGCACCACGTCGGACCACATGCCGGTCGCGACGGCCACCGCGTTCATCCCCGACACCCCGGCGCCGATGACGACGGTCTTCGCGGGGTGCGTGCCGGAGACGCCGCCCATCAGGACGCCGCGCCCGCCGGCCGCCCGCATCAGGTGGTACGCGCCCACCTGCGGGGCGAGCCGGCCGGCGACCTCGGACATCGGGAACAGCAGCGGCAGCGTGCCGTCGGCGGGCTGCACCGTCTCGTACGCGACACCGGTGACCCCGGCCGCGAGCATCGCCTGGGTGCACTCCCGGGAGGCCGCCAAGTGCAGGTAGGTGAAGAGCACTTGGCCGGGGCGCATGCGGTGGTACTCCTCCGCGACGGGCTCCTTCACCTTGAGCAGCAGGTCGCCCTCGGCCCAGACCTCGTCGGCCGTCCTCAGGACGGTGGCGCCGGCGGCCTGGTAGTGCGCGTCCGCGATGACCGAACCGGCCCCGGCGCCCTGCTCGATGTACACCGTGTGGCCGGCCTGGACCAGCTCGTGGACGCCGGAGGGGGTGATGGCCACGCGGTACTCGTGGTTCTTGACCTCGCGCGGAATTCCGATCTTCACGAAGAACTCCCATCTGGGATGAGGGGGTTGGCGTCGGACTCTCGTCTGGAGCCGCCGATGGCGCTAGATTGCAGAGCCAACTGGTCCGGCGAGAAGCACCAGAACCGGTCCCTTTGATGGGTCCAGGAGGAAATCGCCGCGTAGGCGACCGTTTACGTCCCGTATACGACCGGTTTTACGGCCGGTTGCGCGACCGGCTGGGTCACCCGTCCTGTACGGCCGGTGAGGTCACCGGTGGTGCGCCCAGGGGGCGGACCCGGTCGCGCGCACATCCCGTCCGGCACAGGCCGCGAGAGCTCAGGAGGCATGCCATGCCACGCACGTTGATCGAGGTCGACCGGGAGTCGAGCGAGCCGCTGTACCGGCAGATCCGCAAGGCCATCGAGCACGGCATCGCCGTGGGGACGATCGACTCCAGCCGTCGGCTCCCCTCGTCCCGCGAGCTGGCGCGCGAGTTGGGCCTCTCCCGGAACACCGTCAACGCCGCCTACCAGGAGCTGGTGGCCGAGGGTTTCGTCGAGAGCCGGGTCCGCCAGGGGATCTTCGTCAACCGCGAGATACGCGCGTACTGCACCGCCGAGGAACGGCCCGCGACCCAGCGCTTCGACTGGGCCGCGCGGCTGCGCGGGCACCCCGAGGACACCCTGCCGCATATCGAGAAGCGGCCCGACTGGGCCCGCTATCCGTACCCGTTCCTCGCAGGTCAGGTCGACCTGCGGGCGTTCCCGGCGCGGGACTGGTCGCGGGCGCTCAACAAGGCGCTGTACCAGCCGCACGTCCAGTACAGCCTGCAGGACGGCATCGCGGCCGACGACCCGCTCCTGGTCGAGATGGTCTGCCACCACCTGCTGCCGGCCCGCGGGGTGGAGGCGTCGCCGGAGGAGGTGCTGATCACCGTCGGCTCGCAGCAGGGGCTCGACCTGCTGAGCCGGGCGCTGCTCGGCCGGGGATCCGTGGTGGCGGTGGAGGATCCCGGCTATCTGGACGCCCGGCACATCTTCGTACGGGCGGGGGCCTCGCTGCTGCCGATCAGGGCGAACGAGGCGGGGCTGATGCCGGCGAAGAGCCTGGCGGGCGTGGACCTGCTGCATGTGACGCCCAGTCACCAGCATCCGACGAACGCGACGTTGAGCATCGGTCGCCGACGGGAGCTGCTGTCCCTCGTCCGGGAGAGCGGGACGGTGATCGTGGAGGACGACTACGACAGCGAGTTCCGCTACCAGGGCAGCCCGACGCCCGCGCTGAAGGGCTTGGACGAGACCGAACAGGTCGTCTATCTGGGCACGTTCTCGAAGTTCCTCGCACCGGGGCTGCGCATCGGGTACCTCGTGGGCTCGCGGGAGCTCGTCCGGGAGCTGCGCGACCTGCGCCGCTACTCCGTGCGGCACCCGTCCGGGCACATCCAGCGCGCCCTGGCCCTGCTCATCGAGTCCGGGGAGTACCACCGGGCGGTGCGCAGGTACCGGGGCCAGCTGATGCACAAGTGGGAGGCGGCGAGCCGGGCGGTCAACACCTATCTGCCGTGGCACACGACGCCGCCCCCGGGCGGGGTGAGCCTGTGGATGTCGGGGCCGCCGGAGCTGGACTGCCGCCGACTCGTGGACCTGGCGCAGGAGCGCGGGGTGCTCATCGAGCGCGGCGACATCTACTTCCTGTCGGAGAACCCGCCCCTGAACCACTTCCGCATCGGCTTCGCGGCACCCCCGCTCTCCGTGATCGACCCGGGCATCCGCATCCTGGGGGAACTGGTCGACGGGGCGATGGTCGCGTAGGGGAAGACGAGTCCTACCGGCGGGGGTGGCGCGCGAGCAGCGTGACCGTCTCCCGGATCATCTCCCTGCCGGTGGTCCGGGACGGGTCGAGGGCGTGGCAGTTGCTGTAGTAGGGGCTCAGGTCGAGCCCCACGCCGAGGCCGTGGACCTCGACCTCGCCGGACCGTTCAAGGCCCGCGACCACGTCCTTGAGGTGGTGGTCCAGGTAGTGGCGGTCGTTGACCAGATGGGTGGCGGTGTCCATGGGGCTGCCGTCGGACAGGACGACAAGGAGCCGCCGCCGCTCCGGCCGGGCCTGTGCGCGCCGCGCGGCCCAGGCCACCGCCTCGCCGTCCACGCCCTCGCGGTACAGGTCGACCTTGAGCAGCGCGGCGATGTCCCGGCGGGCCCTGCGCCACGGTGTTTCCGCGTCCTTGAACACCAGGTGGCACTGCTCGTTGAGGCGGCCGGGGTGTGCGGGGCGCCCGGCGCGCAGCCAGGCGCGGCGGGCCCGGCCGCCGTTCCAGGCGCCGGTGGTGTAGCCGAGGATCTCGCAGCTCGCGCCGGCCTGTTCGAGCGCTCGGGCGAAGATATCGACCAGCATGGCCACCGGCTCGCCGTGCTCCTTCATGGAGCCCGAGCAGTCGATGAGGAACGTCACGAGGGCGTCGGGAACGGGTGCGATGCGTTCGGTCCGGAAGAGGCGGCGCTCGCTCGGCGAGCTGATCAGCCGGGCCAGGAGGCGCCCGTCGACCTGGCCCTCCTCCTGGCCGCTGTCCCAGCCGTCGCGTACGGGGTCGGCGAGCAGCGCCGTCAGCTCGCGGGCGAGCCGGCCGACGTTCACGCCCTGCGCGGCGATGCGCCGGTCGAGCCCTTCCCGGTACTCCCTGAGCAGCTCCGGCCGGACCAGCCGGCCCGCGGGGTGCTGCCGGTCGTAGGCGGTGGTGAAGACGCGGTACCCGTCAGTGGCGTCCTCCAGTACGCGGCTTCGGCCCCGGGAGGCGGTGCCGAGCTGCTCGTCGTCGCCGAAGTCCGTCAGGAGGGTGAAGCGGGACCGGTCGTGGGACCGGTCGTCGGGGTCGTCGTCCGCGCGCGCGTCCTCGTCTCCGGCACCGCCCTCGCCTTCGGCGGGCGTGAGCAGCGCGGCCACGGTCCGGGCGAGGGACAGGGCGTGGTCGGCGAACGCGGCCTGGTCGTCCCGGTGCCGCCGCAGCCCGGCGAGGTCGTGCCCGATCGCAGTGGCGAGGGCGGCGCGCGTGTCCTCGATCAGGTCCTCGGTCTCCGCGACGACGGGTTGCGCGGTGATCCGGGAGCGGCATACCTGCGCGACCGTGTAGAGCAGCAGCCCGCGTGCCGTCTCGGTGAGGCCCGAGCGGTGGAAGGCGAGCGACCACTGCTCATGGCGGTGGCGCAGGTTGCGGGCGATGCCGGGCATCGCCGCCGGGGCCAGCGCCTCGACGCGGAACTGCTCAAGCATCTCGAAGACCAGCCGTTCCACCGGTTCGGCAGGGCGCTCCCGGCGATGCAGCCCGGCGTCCGACCGTGTAAGGCGCAGGGCCATGCCGTCGGCCGCGCCCCGGAACGAGCCGAAGTCGTCCTCGGGGGTGGGGTGCAGATGCGGGGCGTGCAGTGGCAGCGGGCGCCGTCCGCGGTGCAGTCGGGGCCCGCGGAACCGCAGGTCGGGGTCGGCGCTGAGGGCTCGTACGGCTGCGGCGCAGAGCTCTTCGACGCGTTGCCGGTGGCGGGGGTCGGCGGGGGCGCCGGTGTGGGCGTCGGTCACGACGCACCCTGGGCCGACTCGGCGGTGAGTGCGTACGACACGTCGAGCTCACGGTCGAAGCAGCGCTGGAAGTACTCGGCGACCACGGCGCGTTCGGCCTCGTCGCACCTGTTGAGGAAGGACACGCGGAACGCGAGTTCGAGGTCGCCGAAGATCTCCAGGTTCTCCGCCCAGGTGATGACCGTACGGGGCGACATCAGCGTCGACACGTCACCGGCGTGGAAGCCCGTGCGGGTCAGGGCGGCGACCGCGACCATCGAGGCGATCAGCTCCGCGCCCCGCTCATCGGCCAGCGACGGGACGCGCGCCCGCACGATCGCCGCCTCCTCCTCCGGCGGCAGGTAGTCGAGCGAGGTGACGATGTTCCAGCGGTCGATCTGTGCGTGGTTGAGGCGCTGCGCCCCGTGGTAGAGGCCGTTGAGGTTGCCGAGCCCGACCGTGTTGGCGGTGGCGAAGAGCCGGAAGTACGGGTGGGGGCTGATGACCTTGTTCTGGTCCATGAGCGTCAACTTGCCGTCGCGCTCCAGGATCCGCTGGATGACGAACATGACGTCGGGGCGGCCTGCGTCGTACTCGTCCAGGATCAGCGCCACGGGCCGTTGCAGCGCCCAGGGCACGATGCCCTCCTGGAACTCGGTCACCTGACGGCCGTCCCGCAGGACCACCGCGTCCTTGCCGATCAGGTCGGGGCGCCCGAGGTGACCGTCCAGGTTGACGCGTACGCAGGGCCAGTTGAGCCGGGCGGCGATCTGCTCGACGTGGGTGGACTTGCCGGTGCCGTGCAGGCCCTGCACCAGCACCCGCCGGTCGCGCAGGAACCCGGCGAGCAGGGCCAGGGTCACATCGGGGTTGAACCGGTAGGCGTCGTCGGTCTCGGGGACGTGCTCGGTGCGCTCACTGAAGGCGGGGACGACCAGCGGCGAGTCGATGCCGAAGACGTCCTTGACGGCGAGCCGCAGGTCCGGCCGGTCGGGGGTGGTCGGGTGGGTCACCGGGTGTGCCATGTGCGGCCCTTCGGGTCGGGTGAGGTCACGGGGTGGCCACAGGTGCGGTCACGGCTGTGGTCACAGGTCGGCGGCGGGGTGGCCACAGGTGCGGTCACGGCTGTGGTCACAGGTCGGCGGCGGGGTGGCCACAGGTGCGGTCACGGCTGTGGTCACAGGTCGGCGGCGGGGGTGCCCTCGGACTCCACGCGGGCGATCGCCTCGGCGGCGCGCTGCAGGGCGGGGAGGAGCTGCAGCGCCTTGTCGGGGGTGAGTCGCATGACGGGGGCCTGGACGGCGACGCACAGGTTGGCGCGTCCGGGCACGAGTACGGCCACACAGACCAGGCCGGGCAGGAACTCCTCGTCGTCGAGGGCGTAGCCGTTGCGCCGGACGCGCTTGAACTCCTCCTCCAGCGCGTCGAGTTCGGTCACCGTCGTGGGCGTGTACTGCTTGAGCGGGGCGTGGGCCAGGAGTTTGCGGCGCTGGGCCGGGCTCATCTGGGACAGGATCATCTTGCCGCTGGCGGAGCAGTGGACGGGGACGCGCGAGCCCGGCCGCAGGTAGAAGCGCAGCGGCTCCGGGGTCTCGACGCGGTCGAGGTAGACCACCTCGTTGCCCGAGAGCGTGGTGATGTTGCAGCTCTCCCCCAACTCCTCGACGAGGTTGCGCAGTACGGCGTGCCGGGCGCCGTGGTGGGTGGCGTTCAGGAGCAGGTTCTCGGCGAGGCGGCGCAGCCGCGCGCCGGTGCCGTAGTGGCGGCCGTCCGCCTGGCGGATGAGGAGCCCGGCGGCCTCCAGCTGCTGGAGCATGCGGTGCAGCGTCGGCTTGGGCATGCCGGTCTCCTCGACCAGGCCCTGCAGCGAGACCAACTGGTCCTTGGCCGCGATCAGTTCGAGCAGCGAGAACAGGCGCATCGTCGGCGTATCGCCGTTCAGCGCGGTCGGATCGGGCTCGCGAGTCAGGTCCACGACTCCCCCACTTGTAGGGATCACAACGATTCAGGTTCCGGAATTTAGGCTAGCAGATCTCGTTTTCCCGAATGTTTCGTTGACGACCCCGGTGAAGCACCCTACAGTCCAGCCAGATCCTGATTTCAGGAACGCCACGTACCGATTTCTTCATCTGATGAGCCTGTCGAAGGAGTGGAACCATGAGTGAGAAGCAGACGGACGCCAGCCGTGCCGTCGTCACCGGCGTCCAGAAGATGACCCCCTCGGAGGCCTTCGTCGAGACTCTGGTGGCCAATGGGGTCACCGACATGTTCGGCATCATGGGCTCGGCGTTCATGGACGCCATGGACATCTTCGCCCCGGCCGGCATCCGCCTGATCCCGGTGGTCCACGAGCAGGGCGCCGGCCACATGGCCGACGGCTACGCCCGCGTGAGCGGCCGGCACGGCGTCGTGATCGGCCAGAACGGCCCCGGCATCAGCAACTGCGTCACCGCGATCGCCGCCGCGTACTGGGCGCACAGCCCGGTGGTCATCGTGACCCCGGAGGCGGGCACCATGGGCACCGGCCTGGGCGGCTTCCAGGAGGCCAACCAGCTGCCGATGTTCCAGGAGTTCACCAAGTACCAGGCGCACGTCAACAACCCGAAGCGGATGGCCGAGTACACCGGCCGCGCCTTCGACCGGGCCATGTCCGAGATCGGCCCCACGCAGCTCAACATCCCGCGCGACCACTTCTACGGCGAGATCGAGGCCGAGATCCCGCAGCCAAGCCGCCTCGACCGCGGCCCCGGCGGCGAGCAGAGCCTGAACGACGCGGCCGAGCTGCTCGCCACCGCCGAGTTCCCGGTGATCATCTCCGGCGGCGGTGTGGTCATGGCCGACGCCGTGGAGGAGTGCAAGGCGCTCGCCGAACGCCTCGGCGCCCCCGTGGTCAACAGCTATCTGCACAACGACTCGTTCCCGGCGAGCCACCCGCAGTGGTGCGGACCGCTCGGCTACCAGGGCTCCAAGGCCGCGATGAAGCTGATCTCCCAGGCCGACGTGGTCATCGCCCTGGGCTCTCGCCTCGGCCCGTTCGGCACGCTGCCGCAGCACGGCATGGACTACTGGCCCAAGAACGCGAAGATCATCCAGATAGACGCCGACCACAAGATGCTCGGCCTGGTCAAGAAGATCACCGTCGGCATCTGCGGCGACGCCAAGGCCGCGGCCTCGGCCCTCACCGAGCGGCTGACCGAGAAGGCCCTCGCCTGCGACACCACCCGCGCGGAGCGCGCCACCAAGATCCAGGCGGAGAAGGACGCGTGGGAGCAGGAGCTCACCGCCTGGACCCACGAGACCGACCCGTTCAGCCTCGACATGATCGCGGAGCAGGAGCGGGAGGAGGGCGACTGGCTGCACCCGCGCGAGGTGCTGCGCGAGCTGGAGAAGGCCATGCCGCCGCGCGTCATGGTCTCCACCGACATCGGCAACATCAACTCCGTGGCCAACAGCTACCTGCGCTTCGAGGAGCCCCGCTCCTTCTTCGCGCCGATGAGCTTCGGCAACTGCGGCTACGCGCTGCCGACCATCATCGGCGCGAAGGCCGCGGCCATGGACCGCCCGGCCATCGCGTACGCGGGTGACGGGGCCTGGGGCATGAGCATGGGCGAGATCATGACCGCCGTACGCCACGACATCCCCGTCACCGCCGTGGTCTTCCACAACCGGCAGTGGGGCGCGGAGAAGAAGAACCAGGTCGACTTCTACAACCGCCGCTTCGTTGCGGGCGAGTTGGAGAGCGAGAGCTTCGCCGGGATCGCCCAGGCCATGGGCGCCGACGGCATCGTCGTGGAGAAGCTGGACGACGTCGGCCCGGCGCTGCGCCAGGCCGTCGACGCCCAGATGAACGAGGGCCGGACCACGGTCATCGAGATCATGTGCACCCGCGAGCTGGGCGACCCGTTCCGCCGCGACGCGCTGTCCAAGCCGGTCCGGTTCCTGGAGAAGTACCAGGACTACGTCTGACCGGTCGACGGCACGACAGCCGGCGGCCCCGGCATCCCGATCGGCCGCCCGCAGCACAACCCGCCCACCCGGCTGCCCTGCTCTGTGCGGCGGGTCCCGTACCGCGGGCGTGCCCCGGCGCCGTGTGCGTTCCCTCCTCGGGCATGCGGCGCCGGACCGGCCGGACCAGGCACGGACCTGGTCCGGCCACGCCGGTCGGCGCGGTGTCCCAGCGCGAGAACGCGTAACCCTCCGCCGTCCTCCCTCCCAACGGAGCCCCGAACCATGCTCGTTGATCCGCTCGCCCCGGCGCGGCCGCCCGCAGGACAGGCCGGGCCCGCCGTACACCACCTGGTCGAATCGTGGGCCGCACGGCTGCGCCGGTGCGACCGCCGGCCGCGCGTCGCGCTCGCCGACGGGACCGATTCGCGGGCCCTGTGGGCCGCCGCCCGCCTCGCCGCCCAGGGCGCCGTCACCCCGGTCCTGGTCGGCGACCCCGCCCGCGTGCAGGCGCTCGCCGCCGACATCGGGCTGCAACTACCGGACGACCCCGACGTGTTCGACATCCTCGACCCCGCCCGGATGGCAGCCGACCCCCGCTATGCGGACACCCTCGGCGCCGCCCTGGACGCCCGCCGCCGACTCTCGGCCGGCGAACGCCGCGAACTGGCCGCCGACCCGCTGTACCTCGCCGCCACGGCGCTGCGCCTCGGCGACGTGCAGGCCTGCGTCGCGGGCAGCACCCGCCCCACCGCGGACGTGCTGCGGGCCGGGCTGTACGTCGTGGGCCTGGCGTCCGGCATCCGCACCCTCTCCAGCAGCTTTCTGATGGTCCGTCCGGACGGCCGCACCCTCGCCTACGGGGACTGCGCCGTGGTCGTCGACCCGGACCCGGCACAACTCGCCGACATCGCCCAGGCCACCGGCGCCACCTACCGCGCGCTGGCGGGGGAGGACCCGCGGGTCGCCTTCCTGTCGTTCAGCACCCGCGGCAGCGCCTCGCATCCACGCGTCGAGCGGGTACGCGAGGCCGTACGACTGGTCCGTGCCGCCGCGCCCGACCTGGCCGTCGACGGCGATCTGCAGTACGACGCGGCGGCGGTCCCCGCCATCGGCCGGTCCAAGGCACCCGCCTCACCGGTCGCGGGCAGCGCCAACACCTTCGTCTTCCCGAGCCTGGAGGCCGGCAACATCGGCTACAAGATCGCCCAGTGGGCCGGTGGCGCCGCGGCCATCGGCCCCCTGCTGCAGGGCCTGGCGGCGCCGCTGCACGACCTGTCCCGGGGCTGCTCGGGCTCGGACATCGCGGCGATCGCGCTGGTGGGCGGGTTGCAGGCGGTGGAACGGGCGGCTCCTGCGGCCGACCCGGCCCCCTCGGCCGCTTCGGCCGCTTCTGGCGCTTCTGCCCCTTCTGCCCCTTCGGCCGCGTCCCTCCCTTCGCCCCCTTCGGCCGCTTCGACCCATCCGACCTGTCCAGCAACTCCGGTTGACCCCAGCGCACCCGTCTCGTCGCATCAGGAGGAGTCCACCCCATGCCGCTGACCCGTACGCCTGCCCCGGACGACATCCGCCTCGCCGTCCTCGACCTCGCCGGTACCACCGTCACCGACGCCGGGGCCGTCGAGGAGGCCTTCGCCCACGCCCTGCGCCGGGCGGGGGTGGCCGAGCGCTCGGAGCGTTGGGCCCGCATGACGGAGCACGTCCGCGCCACCATGGGCGAGTCCAAGATCGCGGTGTTCCGCCACCTGTTCGGCGATGACCGGGCCGCCGAGGAGGCCAACCTGGCCTTCGAGCAGGCGTACGCCGAGCTGGTCACCGGTGGCCGCTGCGCGCCGATTCCCGGCGCCCGAGGGGCCGTTGAGGAACTCCGCTCGGCGGGCGTCGCCGTCGTACTGAACACCGGCTTCTCCCCCCGCACCCGGGACGGTCTGCTCTCCGCCCTCGGCTGGCAGGACCTGGCCGACGCGGTCCTCTCCCCGGCCGACGCCGGGCGCGGCCGCCCGTACCCGGACATGGTCCTGACCGCACTGCTGCGCACCGAGGCCCCGTCGGTGCGGCAGACCGCCGTGGTCGGAGACACCCCCTACGACATGGAGGCGGGCCTGCGCGCGGGCGCGGGTCTCGTCGTCGGTGTGCTGACCGGAGCCCACGACAAGGACGACCTGCGAACGGCGGGCGCGCACCACGTCCTCGACTCCGTGGCACAGCTCCCCGGCCTGCTCCGGGAACGCTGAACAGCACGCTCCCGGGGTCCCGCGCGGGGACCGCGTCACGAGCGAACAATTGCGGCGTGCTCCCGTACGAGGAGCACGCCGCAGTCGTGCGGGCTGCGGGGCGGCGCCGGCGCCACGTGACGGGCCGGGCCCCGCCCCCCTCACCACTCCCCCGGTCACCCTTTCTTGCCGCGGCGTCTCGTCACGGCGAGGAGTTCCGCGGCGGGCCCCACGAGGGTGCGCCCCGTGGCCCAGACCGCGCGCAGGACGCGGCGCAATTCGATGCCCTCGACCTCCACCGGCAGCAGCCGGCCGTCGGCGAGGTCGGCGCGTACGGCGAGTTCGCTGATCACCGCCGGGCCGGTGCCGGCGATCACGGCGTTGCGTACCGCGGTCGCCGAGCCCAGCTCGAGGAGCGGCAGCGGCTCGCCCACACCGGCCTTGCGCAGCGCCTGGTCCAGCGTTTCCCTGGTGCCCGATCCGCGTTCGCGCAGCACCAGCGGTGCGGCGGCGAGCTCGGCGATGCCCAGCGGGCGGCGGCGCCGCGTCCAGGGGTGCCCCGGCGGGACCACCACGAGCAGCCGGTCGCAGGCGACCTGACAGGCGGTCAGCCCTGTCGGTGCCAGCGGTGACTCGACGAACCCGAGGTCCGCCGCCCCGCTGCGCAGCAGCTCGGGGACGTGCTCGCTGTTGGTCACCTGGAGGCCGATGTACAGCTCCGGCCTTGTCCGGCGCAGTTCGCCGATCCAGCCCGGGACCAGGCACTCGGCCACGGTCATGCTGGCTGCCACCCGCAGCTCGGCGTCCCGCTTCGTCCGGAGCGCCTCCGCGCCGGTCAGCAGCCCCTCCATCTCCTGCTGGACCCGCTGGGCCCAGCCGGCCACCGCCCGGCCCGCGTCGGTGAGTTGCGACCCCCGCCGCGTCCGGTCCACCAGGACCAGGCCCAGCTTGCGCTCCAGCATGGACAGCCGCTTGCTCGCCGACGGTTGCGCCAGTCCGAGCTGCGCTGCCGCACTGCTCAGGCTTCCCGCATCTCCGACCAGGACGAGCAGCCGCAGGGACTCCAGATCAGGCAACTGGCTCATGGCTCCAGGGTATGGGCCGGATCCGGTCCGGAGTCATATCGGTTGGCTATGACCTCCTCACTAACTCGGGGCTACAACCGCGCTACGGAGCGTCCCAGAGTCGAGGCCATGAGCGAAGATCTGGACCGTCAGGTCACCCCGTCGAAGGCCGAGTCCGCGTCGGCGGCCCCGCCCTCCGGGCACCACCCCGAGCCGCCCCGCCCGTCCACGAGCACCACCACGGGCACCAGCACGAGCAGCATCACGACCACGAGCTCAGCGGGAGCGGCCGCTCTCGTACCGGGTCTCGCCCTCGCCCTGGCCATCGCCGTGGCGGCCACGGCGATCGGCAAGGTGTTCCCGCTAGTCGGCGGCCCGGTGGCCGGGATCGTTCTCGGCGTGCTGATCGCCGCCCTGCTGAAGCCGGGCCCACGCTGGCGTCCCGGCATCGCGTTCGGCGCCAAGCGGGTCCTGCAGATATCGGTCGTCGTACTGGGCTCCCAGCTGTCTCTGACGCAGATGGTCCAGGTGGGCGTCAGCTCGCTGCCGGTGATGATCGGCTCGTTGGTGATCTGTCTGGCCTGCGCGTACGGCATCGGCCGCTGGCTCGGCGTCGTCAGGGACCTGCGTACGCTGATCGGCGTGGGCACCGGCGTCTGCGGCGCGTCGGCGATCGCGGCCACCGCCCCGGTGATCCGCGCGGCCGGCGTCGATGTGGCCTACGCGGTCTCCACCATCTTCCTGTTCAACGTCGCGGCCGTGCTCACCTTCCCCTTGATCGGCCACCTGCTCGGGATGAGCCAGCAGAGCTTCGGCCTCTTCGCGGGCACGGCGGTCAACGACACGTCCTCCGTGGTCGCGGCGGCCGCCACGTACGGTCCGATCGCTTCGAACCACGCGGTCGTCGTCAAACTCACCCGCACCCTCATGATCATCCCCATCTGTCTGGGGCTTGCCTGGCTGGTGCGGCGCCGCGACCGGGCCGCGTCGGACACCGCGGCCGGTCCCCGGCTCCGGGTGGTCAAGCTGGTGCCGGTGTTCCTGGTCGGCTTCCTGCTGATGACCGCGGCCAACAGCCTCGGCCTCATCCCGGCGGCCGCCCAGCCCGCACTCAGCGAGCTCTCGGTCTTCCTCATCACCGTCGCGCTCGCCGCCACGGGGCTCTCCACCGACCTCGCCGGACTGCGCCGCACCGGCCCGCGGCCGCTCGTCCTCGGCGCCTGCCTGTGGATCGTCGTCTCCGTCACCAGCCTCGTCCTCCAGTACCTGACCGGAACCCTGTGACCGAACCCCGCGGATGAACGGCCGACCGGCCCCCACCCTGTGCATCGGTGGGGGCCGGTCGGCCTCGTGCTCGTGCGGGGTCAGGCGGCGGGCGCGCCGTTCAGACGGAAGTGGACCTTCTCGACGTCCGAGGCAACGCCCAGGGCCTTGAGGTCCTTTCCGTCGACGCGCCCGTCACCGTTCAGGTCCTTCACGACGTCGGGGGCGTCGTCGTACACCCCGTTGTGGTCGAGGTCGTCGACCACGGCGACGGTCAGGACGGTGTCGACGTCCTTGCCCATGATGGAGTCGCCGACGATCCAGGTGTCCCACAGCCTGGTCGCGTCGGCGGTCCGGTCGCTGATGCCCGTCACGTTGAACAGGTCGGCCAGGTTGGTGCCGGGGCCGGCGAACTTGCGGTCCGGGTCGTCGATCGTCGTGGAACCGAGGACGACCAGGCCGGGAAGACGGTCGTCCTGCCCGGGGGAGAACGTGCCGGGCAGGGGCGGCACGTTGTTGTGCCCGGCCGGGCCGGTGAGCTGCGCGCCGCTGAACCCGGCCCGGCGCAGCCCGTCCGGGCCGCCGGGGTAGGAGACCTCCAGGTCCACGAACCAGCCCTTGCCCTCGGCTCCGGCGACGTCGCCGCCGGCGGGGGCGAACACCTCGACCTCGACGGGCCGGTCGTCCTTCGGCCGGGCAACGGAGCCGGACTCGGAGCCGGACTCGGGGGCGGCCACGGCGGACGCGACCGCGGTGGCCGCGGCGATCACCCCGGCAGTGGCGGCGGCGGTGAACAGGGTGCGCTTGGACAGCTTGTTACGCATGTCTACTCCTCGTGTGCTGATGGGGTACGGGGTCTGCGGTACGGGATGTGCTGGGTGATGCGGCTGAGGGGGTGTTCCGGGCGGGGCGCCATCAGTCGTCGTGCGGGTGCGCCCCGTGGTGCCCGTGGCCCGCGTTGGCGGACGTTCCGGTGGCGCGCGCGACGGCCAGACGGTCGTCGTACACGCCGGTGAAGCGGGCGAAGACCAGCACCTGGGGTGCGGCGCCCTTGGCGTCGGTGGTGAAGTCGACCAGCGGGACGCGCTCCCCCGCTCGGCGGGCGTAGAGGGTGTACGCGGTCGAGGGCTCAAGTTTCCTTGCGGAGAGCTGGAGTTGGTCGAGTCCGTCGACGGGGCGTGCGGTCACTTCGACATCGGCGTCCCCCGGTGCGTCGACCGGGACGTCGCGGGTGGCCGCGGACAGGCCCTGGCGTCCGAGTCCGGAGTTCGCGGCGGGCGCCGACCGCGCCACGTACACCAGGGCCTGCGGATCCTGGCCGACGTCGAGGGACTTGGTCACGCGGCGGGTGCGGGTGTCGATGACGTCCACCCCGTCGCCGCGCTCAAGCGCCACGTAGACCTTGCTGTTGTCCGGGCTGGGCCAGATGCCGTGGGGTGTGGAGCCGGAGTTGCGGATGCGGTCCACCCGTTCGGGGTGCGCGCCGCGGCGTTCGTAGACCAGCGTCTCGTCCCGGCCGCCGACGGTCACGTACGCGTAGGCGGTGTCGGCCGTGGTGACGAAGTTGATGTGGTTGGTCTCCGGCCCGGTGTCGAGCACCGTCAGGACGCGTCCGGCGCGCACGTCGACGACGGTCACCTTGCCGGCCTTCTTCTGGCCGACCCACAACTCCCGTCCGTCCGGGGAGAGCGCGGCGTCCGGGGAGAACACGTCGGCGATGCCGCGGATGCGCTGTACGACCTTCTTCTGCGCGGTGTCCACGACGGTGACCTCGGCGGTCCCGATGTGGTTGACGTAGGCCCGCTTGCCGTCCGGGCTGAACAGCACCTTGCTCGGGCCCTGCCCGGTACGGATCCGCTTCTTGACGCCGCCGTGCCGCACGTCGACCACGGATACGGTGTCCTGCCCGCGCTCGGCGACCCAGAACTCGCTGCCGTCCGCGCTGAAGAAGCCCTCGTGGGCGGCCCGTCCGACGTACGTCTTGGACACGATCTCGTTGGTCGCCGTGTCGATGACGACCGCCGAGTTGGTGGTGACGCTGACCACGCCGAGGTGGCGTCCGTCGCGGGAGAAGCCGAGCCCGTGGACGCCGACCTCCTTCAGGTACTGCGCGCCCAGGACGCCGTCGAGCCGTTGCGAGCCCAGGGCGAGGGTGCCCAGGACACGGTCCTTCGAGGGGTCGATGACGGTGACGGTGTTGGAGGTCTGGTCCGCCGTATAGACCCGGTCGGACGAGGAAATCGCCTGGGCGCCCGGCAGCGCCGGCGCCTGGACCGGGGCGTTCGTCCGTCCTGCCGCCGGGGCCGTGTCGGGCGACCGCGGCGCCGTCGCACCGCCGCGGTCCACCGACGCCACCCCGACCCCTCCCGCGGCCACGACCGCCGCAGCCGCGGATGCCGCGACCACGTTCCTGCGGAACTTTCTCGTTCCCACTTCGACCTCCTCCGATGACCGGTTCCGGGGCGTGTACGCCGGGAGCCGCCGTCCGGTTCACCGGAGGAGGGAGTGGATTCGAGCCGCTTCGTTCCGGATTCCGAGATCTGAACCGAGGGGGCGGCATGCAGATCCCGGGGTTGAGGCGAGAGCCGTCCGGGCTCCGGGGTCGAGGCACGGGTCGTCCCGGTTCACGACCCGGGCGCCGGTCGTCAGGGCTCCGTGAGGCGGGTGCGCACCATGGGGATTCCGAGTCCAGGCCGGGGCCCACCCGAACCCCGCGCCCCGCGCCCCGCGCCAGCCCACGGACTCAAGTCCAGGCCACGGACCGCCCGCACGCCGCACCCGCACCCGTTATCCGCATGCGCACGCGCACGCGGATGCGCACGCCAACCAAGCACGGCCCGTCCCCACTTCGGGCCGACGTTCAGGGCCGCATCTCCAGCAAGGGCTTGCCGTCGCGGGTAGCCACGCGCAGGGTCGCGACCCGGTCGCGCGGGATCGAGGAGGCGCCGCGCAGCCGGGCGCTGCCGTTCGGCGTGGACGTCCAGACGGCGGCCTGCTCCCGGCGCCCCTCCCGGTCGACCACCCAGGCGACGAAGTGCTCGCCGGCCGGCAAGTCCTCGACGTGCAGGGCGACTTCGGTGCCCCAGGCCCGGGCCTCCAGGCTCCCGTGACCGCTCGCGGGGCTGCCCGCGAGGGCGGTCAGCGGCTCGCCGTCCGGTCCCGGCCCGGCGGGCGCGGCGCGGTGGTCGCCGTTGAGGCCGACGACGCCGACAGTCCCGCCGCCGATGACCAGGCCCGCTGCCGCCGCCGCGGCCGCCAAGGCCAGGCGCGGTCGCCGGCCCCAGCGGCCGCGACGGCCGTCGGACCGCTCGGCGCGGGCCGTGGCGACCAGCCCCTCCCACGTGGACTCCGGCGGCGGAACGTCCCCCGGCGGTGGCCCCGCCTGATGGAGCAGGCCGGGCAGGACGGCGTACGCGGACAGCTCCTCCCGGCAGGAGTCGCACCGCGCCAGATGGGATTCGAGGCGCTCCCGGTCCCCCGCGCCCAGGCCGCCGAGCACATAGGCCCCGAGCAGCGTGCGCAGCTCCTCGTGCTGCCGCCGGCTCTGCTCCTTCACCGCACCACTCCCATTTCCTCCAGCACCGTCCGCAGCGACCGGACGGCGTAGTACGCGCGGGACTTCACGGTCCCGGCGGGAATCCCGAGCTTCGCGGCGGCCTCGGCGATGCTGCGTCCCCCGTAGTACAGCTCGACGATCGTCGCACGGTGCTCGGGCGAGAGCCGGGCCAGCGCCTCGGTCACCAGCCAGCCGTCGAGCATCCGCTCCAGGTCGTCGGCGGCCGCCGCGGACTGAATCGCCTCGTCGTTCTGGACCAGGCGCGGCCTGCGCTGCTCGGCGCGCCACTGGTCGGTCAGGACGTTGCGCGCGACCGAGAACAGATAGGAGCGCGGATTGCCCTGGTTCGGGTCGATGGCGTCCAGATTCCGCCAGGCCCGCAGCAGCGTCTCCTGCACCACGTCCTCCGCGCGCTGTCGGTCGGACACATAGCGCAGCACGAAGGCGTGCAGGACGCCCGCATGCTCGTCGTAGAGCGCGCGCAGCAGCTGTTCATCCGCCGTCATGACCCACTTCCGCTCCGCTGTCATCGGCTTACCACGGGGGGTGTACGACAGAACGGCGCCCGCGGTTCACCACTTTGCGGGCTTCCGGACGACAGCACAGCCGGCCCCTGCTCCTGGAACGACACCCACGGCTGGCATGCCGACCGCAGGATCCACCTGGAGAGCACCCGCGGCACGACGCGCCTGGGCACCGGCGCAAAGCCGATCCCGGAGGCTTCCGGCCGGAGCAACAGCGCCTGGAGGAGCGAGTGTTCCTCAGCTCGCTGGAATTCCGGAACGTCCCCACCTCTACCCCTGTGCATCCGGTTCGTCTCCCCCGAGCCCGGCGGCGCGACGTACGGCTGACGCCGCGCGGTTCGCTGCGCGGCTCCTGGCGGCCCGAGCGCCAGTTGGCTACGACGCGGCCTGCCTGCTCGTGCACTCCGTCCAAGTGCCCGACACCGCCGACGATGTCGGCGCGGAGGACGGCGCTCGTGCGGGCGCGAGACCCTGCGATGGATGCACCGGGCAGTTCCCCCGAACGCGGCCGACAGGATCACGTCGACGATGCGCGTTCCGTCCCGAGCCTCCAAAGCAAGAGCCGGTGCCCCGACTCGCGTGGCTACGGGGCGTCCGGTAGATAGGCCGTGAGCAAGGGCCCGCTGAGCGTGGCTGGGTCGGGGAGGTCGCCGTACTGGTCGTGCACCAGGCGCAAGGCGTCCTGTAGGTCTGTTCTCCGGTCGGCCTCGTCGTCTGTAGCTCGCTCGGCGATGACGCGCTGCAGGAGTTCCGCGAAGGTGTGCGGTCCCGGGCCGCTCCGGGTTTCCTGGGGGGCGTCCGGCTCGAAGCTGCTGAGCGGGACGCCGTCGCGGGCATGTTTGACGGAGGTCATGCCGTCAGCGGTTGCTGTGAGCGCGATGGTCTCGGTGTGGGAGCACAGGTGGGCGAGCACCGGGTTCTGGCCGCCCGTCGTGCCGATGTATTCGAGTGAGAAGGCGGTGACGCCGCTGTGCCCGAACCTGATGACCGTGCCCTCGTCGGCGCCGGTGCCGCCGGGGTCGACCTCCAGGAAGTCGTCCAGGGGCAGCAGTCTGGCCTGTGCCGGGTCGATCCCGTAGGCCCGGATCACATCCTCGGTTATCCGGTCCCTGGTCAGGGTCAGGCAGAATCCCAGATCGCTGAACTCCATCAGCCACGCGGCGAGTTCCTCCGCAGGGTCCAGAGCCCCGGCCGTCTCCGGCATATCGGTCACCTTTCTCTCCGGCCGTGGCACACGTGATTGCGCGCACTAGGTGTATTGAGCACGAGCGTTGTTGACACTCGTGGGTCTTGATCATGGCGAAGACCTCCGGTGCGGTGGAGCTGTCTAGGACTGCACCGCACGGAGGTCTTCGTGTCCCACCGTAATGCCCGGCTGACCGTCTTCGGGAGACGGCTCCTTGCCGAGCGGGTCTGTTCCGGCCGTACGGTTGCTCATGTGGCCGCCGAGATGGGGATCTCACGGGCAACTGCCCACAAGTGGATGCGCCGGTGGCGGGCGGAGGGAGACCCGGGCCTGCAAGACCGCTCCAGCAGGCCGCACACCACTCCTGAGGGTGATCGACGACTCGGGCCGTACGGGCAAGTCCCGCGATGCAGGACGCGATCCTTGAGGCGACTGAGCGGTTCGGCAAGGACAGGCGGTGACGTACCCGGCGGCGCCGGGCGGCCCCGACCCGTTCGCGCTGGACCAACTGACCACCGACGCGGCCGCCCGCGCGCACGCTCTGCTCGCCACCGGCCGGGACCCGGTCGCCGAACTGACGCTGCGGCAGGACGGTCAGAATCGCCGCCGCCCGCCCGGTTGGGGCCTGACCACCTCCTCCTCCCCCCCGGAGTGGCACCCTCCAACCTCACAGGGCTGTCCCCACCAGAGTTCGGCATATATATGCATGCTCCTGAATTCTCTGCGAGGAGGAAGGAGACGTCGGTCGCTGACGGCGTGACTCTGCGACGGACGCTCGAGGACATCTTCGAGCGAGCCGTCGACTTGTCCCGTGCTGACGAGACCCCGGATGACGCATGGTGCGAGTTGCGGTCGGTCCCGTCGGCGTGGGCGGCCGCGGACAGGGTCGCGAGGAACGCCGATGGACCTGCCACCAGGGTCGCTCGGCGCACCCAACTCCGTTGGTAGCGGAGGGGGTTGCGCTTCGCGCTGCCCCTTCGCGCGGGCCCTGGGCAGATCGTCGTTCCAGTGCGCCCCTCCCCATCGCGGACCACGGAGTCACGGGGCGCGGCCACGTGTACCCGCATGATCGTTTCGCCGCCGACGACCTGGTCGAGCAGAACCGTTACCCCTCTCGGCCAGTCGCGTGACGTCGGCGGTTTCCGGGCGTTGAGCGGTTCGTGGCATGCATAAATATGGCGTCGGATCACGCGCCGGTGGGTTCCCCACTGGCCGACCCGATGCACGATCCGGCTTGTGACCCGGTTCACGAGCCGAAGTCGGCCCCGCAACGGCCGGGCGTCCACCGGCAGAAGGCAGCGGCAAGTCAATCCCCCTGATGTGCCGTCACCTCATCCGTACCGCCCGGCCGTTACGCCGGTACCACTCGTCACCGACCAGAACGGAGCACCCCATGCGACGTCGTCTCGCCACGACCCGCCACGCATTCGCCCAGGACAGGTCCGCGCCACGCCGGGGCGCTACCGTCGCGCTGCTGGCCGTCCTGGCGGCGACGTTCTCGCTGGCCGCGGGTTCGGCCACGTCCACGGCCTCGGAGGCCCCCTCCCCTGCGCACCTGCTCAACCCGCACTCGGGGCTGTGCCTGAATGTCAAGGGCGGCGGTGACTCGCCGGGCACGCCCACGGAGATCTGGGAGTGCGACAGCAAGGCTTCCCAGCAATGGGTCATCCGCGAGGACGGCACCGTCTACAACACGGCCACCGCGATGTGCCTCAGCGTGGAGAACAACAGCACGCACGAAGGTGCCCGTACCGAGATCTGGAAGTGCACCGGCGACGAAGCCATGCAGTGGGAGTACCGGGACGACGGCACGTTGTACAACGCGAACTCCAGTCTGTGCCTCAACACCCGGAGCCACCGCACCACTCCGGGCACGCCCACCGAGATCTGGCACTGCGACAAGAGCCGTTCGGAGCGGTGGGTGACGCACCACTAGGACTGCCCTCCTGCCACGACAGCGCACCGGGGCCCGCCCCCTCAAGGGCGGGCCCCGGCGCGCAGTTGCAGGCGCACGGTCGTAGCCGAAGCCGGTGCGTACGGCCGGCCGTCTACCTGCCTGTGAAAGTGATCCGTCCGGGAGCCGGCGGTGCAAGGGGTGCGTCGGCGGTGGAGTGGTGGCCGAGGTAGTCGACCAGTGCGTCCAGGTCCGTGATGTCGCCGCCTTCGCGGTCCGTGCCCTTCGTGAAGGTCGTGAAGCCGTTGCCGCCGTCGGCGAGGAACTCGTTCGCGGTCACGCGGTAGGAGTCGGTGGGCTGTACGCGCTTGCCCTTCACCTCGACCGTGTCGACCAGGAGCCGGTCGGCGCCGGTGCGGGACATGTCCACGGAGTAGCTGAGTGCCGACGACAGCTGCAGGAAGCGCGGGGCCTGGGCGTTGGCGCCGCTGAACTGTTCCTGCAGGACGTCGATCAGCTGCTCACCGGTGAGCGTCATCGTCCACATGCGGGTCCCGAACGGCTGGGTGCGGTAGGCGTCGGCGTAGGTGACGGCTCCGTCGCCCTTGTGCACGAGGTCGGCGCGCAGGCCACCGGGGTTGAGGAGGGCCAGGTCGGCGCCGTGTCCTCGGGTGGCCTCCGTCTGCGCGTCGGCGATCAGACTGCCGAGAGGCTTCTCCTCCTTCGTGGAACCGCGGCCCGGGATGTCGGCGGAGATGTGCCCGACGATTCGGTTGGCGGCAGCCGCTGAGCGGTCGCGCCAGGTCTCGACGAGCTCGGTCATCGCGGGCTGCTTCGGGGTGGTGACGGGCACGACGTGATTGGTCGCGCGCACCGACTCGCGGATGACCTCGCCCTCGCCGTCCAGGCTGAAGCGCAGATCGGTGAACGAGCGGCCGAAGGAATCGGCCTGCGTCACCATCCGGGGCCGCCCGGCGGGGTCGGTGACGGTGCACTCGTACGAGTCGTGCGAGTGGCCGCTGACGATGAGGTCCACCGCGCTGGGCGTCTGCTCGGCGATGTCCTTGATCCGGCCGCGCAGCCGGGCGCCGGGCCCGTCGGTGTCGCAGCCGCGTCCGGCCACTCCGTTGGTGGTCTCGCCCTCGTGGATCAGCAGGACCTGGGCCTCGACCCCCTGCTGCTTCAGCTCCTTCGAATAGCGCTGGATGACGGCGCGCTCGTCGTGGAACTCCACGTCGCGGACCGAGGAGGCGTTGATCGCCTCGGGTGCGGTCCTGGTGACCAGGCCGATGAACCCGATCTTCTGCCCGCCGGGCAGGGTATTGACCGTGTACGGCCGCAACAGCGGATCGGTGCTGCCCTTGCGGGTCACGTTGGCGGCGAGATACGGGAAGTCCGCACCGTCGTAGGCGCCCCCGGGCGCGCAGCCGTCGGTGGGGTGACAGCCTCCGCCGTCCATGCGCTTCAGTTCTTCAGGTCCTTCGTCGAACTCATGGTTGCCGACGGAGCTGACGTCGAGCCCGAGTTGCTCCAGGGCGTGCACGGTCGGTTCGTCGTGGTAGTACGCGGACACCAGCGGGCTGCCACCGATCATGTCCCCGGCCCCCACGACGAGGGAGTTCGGTCGGCCATCGCGGACCGTGTCCATCAGCGTGGCCAGTTGCGGCAGCCCACCTGCCTGGACTCCGGCCCCATCGCCACGCTGTACGCGCCCGGCCGGGCCCTCGACGGGGTCCAGATTGCCGTGCAGGTCGTTCAACGCGAGCAGTTGGACGGGTACTTCCTCGCCCGGAGCGGCCCGTTCGGACCCGGCGGCGGTTGCGGAGGCGGCGGGCACGCACAGGACGAGCCCCACAGCGGCCGCACCGTAGCCGAAGAGAGTCCGCTTGAGCCGCGAGCCGGGGCGGGAGGTGGAGTTGGAGGTGGAGTTGGAGGTGGAGTTGGACGCGGAGGCGGAGGTGGACGTGGTGCGGATGGCGGGCGGAGGAGGAGCCACCGGACCATTCGAAATGTCTGACATGCGCCGAACTTATGTATCGGCTGGACGTTCCCCTGTCGGACACGCCATCAACGTGGACGGCTCCTCCGAACAGACCCTGGCCTTCCCGCCCGCGTCAGCCTGACGGGCTGACCGGTCCTCACGGCCGCCACCGTCGCCCGCACGACGGGCACCAGGCCGAGGCCGAGCGTGCCGAACTGCTCTGAAGAGTTTCCCCTCGATCACGGCGTCGTTACGTCCTATGACAGGTCACCGATCAAGGAGAAGCCATGCGCATCCGCGCCACACTCGCCACTGCAGTCGTAGCCGCCGCTGCCCTCGTCGGCGCCGCCGGTACCGCCAGCGCCGGCGAGGCCTCGACGGGCCCCATCACGAAGGGCGATCTGCCGACCGGTCCGGTCAGTGGCGCGCTGACCACGGACGGCCTGGCCGTGGGCGGGGTCCCGGTCGATGCGCTCACCAAGGGCGGACTGCCCACCGACGCGCTGCTCGGCGGCGGGCTGCCGCTCTAGCCCCCGAGACAGTTCGAAGGGTCCGGGAGCTCGGAGCTCCCGGACCCTTCTGCATGCCTGAGTCGCATGGCGGCGGACGCACGGCGTAGACCGGGCGCGTCTACAGACGTGGTGCGGCCGCGGGCAGTCGCAGATCGGATTGCAGTCGGCATCACCGTCACCGGCGTGGACCGACGCACCCGGGGAAGGGTATGAACCGGCTTGCGGCCAAGAGGCTCTGCGTAAGCCGGTAGGGCCGTCGTTTCAACCGCTCGATGTTCAGCAGACGTGCGACAGCTTGCA
Organism: Streptomyces sp. LHD-70; assembly: GCF_031157275.1. Taxonomy (GTDB): domain Bacteria; phylum Actinomycetota; class Actinomycetes; order Streptomycetales; family Streptomycetaceae; genus Streptomyces. The sequence goes on along the minus strand of NZ_JAVIFW010000033.1, from coordinate 23,804 downwards.
GGGGCGTACGCCCGCTTCGTAGGTGGCGATGTACTGACCACATGCGGAGTACGCATCTTCGGCGGCCCACACGTTCGCGCCTGTCCAAGTCGACGTCGGCGGGACCGAGTTCGCGCCCAGCCGGGCAGACGAACCCCCGTCGGATTCCGCGTTACCACCGGCGCCGCAGGTCCGGTCGGCGCGCCCCGTTTCTCGACCCGGTGGCTCAGTACGCGGAGTCGACGTTGTCGATCGAACCGTACCTGTCGGCTGCGTAGTTGGCGGCCGCGGTGATGTTGGCCACGGGGTCGGTCAGGTCGTTCGGCGTTCCGGCGACGTGGTAGGTGTCGAACGTCGGCTGGATCACCTGGAGCAGCCCCTTGGACGGGGTGCCGTTCTGGGCGTTGATGTCCCAGCCGTTCTGCGCGTCGGGGTCACCAGCGGACTCGCGCATGATGTTGCGGTGCAGCCCCTCGTAGCTGCCCGGGATGCCCTTGGCCTTCATGATGTCGAGGGACTCGCGGATCCAGCCGTCGAGATTGTCGGGGTAGCTCTTCTCGGCCGCCACGGCGGCGGACTTCGACGCCGGAACGGTGGATGCCGTCGGCTCGGCGGCCTGAGCGGGCGAAGGAATCAGCGTGAGGGCGGCGGCCGCGGTTCCTGCGGTGGCTATTCCGGCGACAGAGATCTTGCGGAATCGCGCAGTGCGGCCGGCGCGGGTCTTCGTCTGCGTGCTGGCCATGAGGATCAAGCTCCAATGCGTACGTCATGCGGTGACCGGGCGATCTGCCCGATTGCTCCGGTTGTCCCGGAACGACAGCCAGGGTTAGCGCCCACGAGGGAAGGGCGCAAAGGTGTGACGTACTACCCCGGTACGCAGCGGGTCCCAGCCCCTGCGGTCTCCGATGCCTCAACGCCCGCACGGCCTCCGGCGGGCCTCTACTACCGCCGATAGCATGTGCGTGAGGTCATATGGGCGGGCTCACAGTCCTCACGCAGTCCAGCTTCCGTGCGCAGGAGCCGGAGTGAGGGGACTTCCGCCCCTGCGTGCTCTCGCCATCGCCGCCGCCCCGCAGGCACCTGACAGCTACACGGACGCGGTGGCCTGGCCGTTCTCTGCCGTATGGAACGCCATACCAGGCGGCGCGTTGCGGAACATGCGGGTGAGGTAGGCGAGGTAGGCGAGCCCGAGGGTCAGCCAGACGGCGCCGAGGGTGAGGGCGGTGCCGTCGAGGTTGTACAGCAGGTAGAGGTCCACGGCCGCGCCGATCGAGGGCGCGACGAGGTACGTCAGCGGGTTCGGCCGGTCGCCTTCGCGACGCATGCGGAGGTACGTGGCGATGACCGCGACGTTGACGAACGTGAAGGCCACGAAGGCGCCGAAGTTGATGAACGAGGTCGACGTGGCGACGTCCAGGCCCAGCGCGACGAGCCCGATGGCGCCGGTCAGCAGGACGTTGAGCGCGGGCGTGCGGTAGCGGGGGTGGACGCGGGCGAAGAACCTGCGGGGCAGGGAGCCGTCGCGCCCCATGGCGAACAGCAGGCGGGACGCGCTGGCCTGAGCGGCGATGCCGGAGGCGAACTGGGCCACGACCAGTCCGGCGAGGAAGACCGACGAGAACAGGTCGCCCCCGATCGTTCCGGCGATCTCGAAGGCGGCCGAGCCCGCGTCGTCGAAGTGGTCGCCGGGGTGGGCGAGTTGGGTGGCGTAGGCGACCGTGACGAAGATCGCGCCGCCGATGAGGGCGATCAGGAGGATCGCGCGCGGCATCGTGCGCTTCGGGTCGACCGTCTCTTCCGTGAGGGTGGTGACGGCGTCGAAACCGAGGAAGGAGTACGCGGCGATGGCGGCCCCGGCCGAGATGCCCGCCAGTGTGGTGGCGCCGTTGCCGAACGGTGCGGTGCTCGCGAGGGCGCCCGCGCCGCCGAGGTCGAAGACGTGCCGCAGGGACAGGGCGACGAACAGGGCGATGACAAGGACCTGGAAGATCATCAACAGGTCGTTGACCCGTTCCGCGGTCTTGATGCCCCGCACGTTCAGCGCCGTGGTGACGGCTATGAATCCGACGATCCAGACCCAGAACGGGACGCCGGGGAACTGCGCCTGGAGGTAGGCGCCGCCGATGAGCCAGATGACCATCGGCAGGAAGAAGTAGTCGAGCAGGGTGACCCAGCCGACGAGGAAGCCGAGGCGGGAGTCGAGGGCCTTGCGTACGTACGTGTAGGAGGAGCCGGCGACCGGATGGGCGGCGGCCATGCGTCCGTAGCTCTGCGCGGTGAACAGCATGGCGATCAGCGCCAGCAGGTAGGCGGTCGGCACGGCGCCGCCGGTCGTGGTGGCGACCACGCCGAAGGTGCCGAGGACGATCATCGGCGTCATGTAGGCGAGACCGAACAGGACAACGGATCTGAGCCCGAGGGTGCGGGCGAGTGCGGGCGCGGCGTCGTTGCCGTGGGACATGGAGTGCTCCGGGAGCTCGGAGGGCGGGGGTGGGGGCGGGGGCGGGGCTCAGGTACGCGGATGGCCGTGCGGACGCCAGGTCCGCGGGTCGATGCGGCCGCCGTAGAGCGGTAGCTCGATGGGTGCGTCGTCGTCGGTGAACTGATCCCACATGCGGGTCACGCCTGCGGTGCCGTACGTCCGGACGCGGGTGACGTCGTCCAGGTCGATCACGTCGGTCAGGACGGTGCTGCCCTCGCCCGGTGCCTCCGCCCGCACTCGGCCCTCGGGGTCGACGACGATGCTGTGGCCGCGGCCCACGGGGCCGGCGGTGTTGACGCTGACCACATGCACCTGGTTGGCGATGGCGTTGGCGCGGGCCAGGACGGTTTCCTGGGCCCGGTCGGAGGTCGTCGTCATCACGGGGTTGACGATGACCTCGGCGCCCATCCAGGCGAGGTGGCGGGCGACCTCGGGGAACCAGGCGTCGTAGCAGATCGAGAGTCCGACCCGCCCCGTGCCCGGGATGTCGAAGACCACGAACCGGTCCCCGGGGTCGTAGGGCTCGCTGGGACGCCAGGGGAACACCTTGCGGTACGAGGCGGCCAGGCGGCCCTCGGGGGACAGGACGACGGCGGTGTTGTACAGCTGCCCCTCGGGGCCCCGCTCGCACACCGTGCCCGGAAGCAGCCACAGGCCAAGGTCTCCGGCGAGCTCCGCCAGCGCCTTGACGCGGGGGCCGTCCAGCGGCTCGGCGATCTCGCGGAGCTGCTCGTGCGCCTCGGGGCCGAGGCCCTCCACGCCGCAGAGGTGCAGCTCGGGGAAGACCGCCATGCGGGTCTGCGGAAAGCGTGAATGGATCTCCTCCACCTCGGTGGCAAAGCCGCTGAACTGGGCTTCTGCTGGGCGGGGAGGAAGCTGCGCGAGGGCAAGTGGAAGGGCTCGGGACATGAGCAAGAAATTAGATCATAATGAGCAGTTAAACAAGGGTTCCCTGAGCGTCGGGCTCCATGAGCCATCCCGCCGCCTTCCGAGTCAGCCCCGTTAGGGTGATCGCCATGGCCCGCACCGACGACACCGGCACGCTCCCCTTCGCCACTCTGAACGGCGTGAGCAGGCTCTCCGCGCTGGAGGCCGTACGCGCCCGGATCGCCCTGGCCGTGGACCTGGGACTGCTCGCCCCGGGAGACCGGCTGCCCAGCACGGCGGACATCGCTGCCGGGCTCGAGGTCGGGGAGATCACCGTTCGCCGGGCCCTGGTCTCCCTGGTCGCCGACGGCGTGCTCGAACGCCGCCGGGGCCGCAACGGCGGCACTCACGTCGCCGAGAACCCGACGCGCGGCGCGGTCGCCGCGGCGGAGGCGTACCGCTCCGACAGCCCTGCCGTCCACGCTCTGATCGACCACCGGCTCGTCCTGGAATGCGGCATCGCGCACCTCGCCTCGGGCCACGTCTCGCAGGACAACCTGTCCCAACTGCAGGACCTGGTCGAGGAGATGGACCGGGTGCCGAGCTGGGCGGAGTTCCACGGCTGCGACGAACGCTTCCACCTGCGGCTGGCCGAGGCGACCGGCATCCCCTCGCTCACCACGCCCTACGGCGCCGTCCTGCGCGAGCTCTACCGCTACTACCTGCCCTACCCGCTGGAAGCACTGCGAGCATCCAACACGGAGCACCGCAGGCTCCTCGACGCCCTGCGCCGCAAGGACGCGGCAGAGGCCGGTGAAGTGGCCCGCCGACACGTCGAAGTACTCCACCGCACCATGTTCGTCGGCCTGATGAACACGGATTGAGGGTTCTTCTCCCGGCGTTGCCCGGAGCGCGTTGGGCGTGCCGTTCCTTCTGGGTGCCGGCCGCCGTTCTCAGCTTCCCTGTGCAGGATGGCAGCATGACCACTGAGCATCCCGTCGAGCGAGGCGGTGCCGGGCGCGACCGGTTCGCCGCCTTCTCCGAACGGGCGTCAAACGTCACCAGCTCGCCGCTGTTCTACGTCCTGTGCGTACTCATGGTCCTCGGCATGGCCGTCGTGCATTTCGTCCACCTGCCACTGCCCTGGCTGATCTTCGCGGGAGACGTCATGACGGCCACCAACCTGCTGTTGCTCACCCTGCTGAAGAACACGGAACGGCGTGACGCGCACGCCGTCCAGCGCAAATTGGACGCTATCGCCGCGGCCATCCTGGAACAGCGCGAGGGCACGGACCACACAGCGGCTGAGGAACTGCGACGCGCCATCCGCATGGAGGAGGAACAGTGATCGCACGGCAGAAGTCCGGGCAGCGCTTCACTCCTCCTCTCGAGAAGGCCATGCACGCCGGGCCGGCAGTGCGCCGCCGTGGGTGACATACCATCAGGCTCCCTTCGCGCTGGAAGGTGGTCCGTCCATGTCCGTGCCGAGCCTGCTCGCGGTCTTCGCTCACCCGGATGACGAGTCCTTGTCGGCAGGCGGAGTGCTGGCCCGGCACGCGGCTGCGGGCGCACGTACCGGGGTCGTCACGGCGACTTGGGCGGCGGACACCCCGCGGGCTGCCGAGTTGGCCGATGCGCTGGGCATCCTCGGCGCCGGCGAACCGCGGATGCTCGGCTACGCCGATGCGCGCGTACCGTGGTCTGCCCCGGGCCGCATACGGTTCTGCGAGGCACCGCTCGACGAGGCGGTACGGCGGTTGGTGAGGCACATCCGTGAATTCCGCCCGGAGATCATGGTCACCCACGACGCCTACGGCGGCCTGCCCGGCCACCCGGATCATGTGCACACCCACCGGGTGACCATGCTGGCCGCTCAAGCGGCCGGGCTTGCCCAGCTCTACCCAGATGCCGGTGGCCCCTGGCAGCCACGTGCCCTCTACCTGGCCACACATCCGCACTCGGCCGTCCCGGAGGAGCGGCTGTTCAAAACCGAGTGGTACATCCGCCACGCCCCCATCGCCGCGGCATCGGCACAGACCGAACTGACCGCCTGACCACACAGCCCAGTGACGAGGCTCGTTGAGGCCCATTGAGGCTTGCCTGCGGCCGCGTCGTCTCGGGTGCCGTCGCCGTGCTCATCGTACGAAGCTGATCTCCGGGAAGGACGCGGACGGACCGTCCAGCAGGTGTTGCGGACGGCCGCGCAGGTGTTGGTCGAAGAACGCGGCGATGTAGGCCCGTTGGGCGGCCGTGCTGCGCTCGGGGTCCACCGTTCCGACGTACTGCTCGCGGAGCTCTGCCGGGATGTCCAGGTGCTCGTCCAGAGCGGGCACGAACGACTGCGCGTCCGTGTAGCTGAAGTGGCTGCCGCGCTTCAGGCTCAAGTCACGTTTCCAGTCGGTCGATTGGCCCCAGAACGACTGCCAGGACGGGTTGTTCAGGTGTGTCTGGTTCGCCTTTCCCATGAGCATGCCGGGAACTCCACGGCTGGGGCCTCGTAGGTGGGGTCAAGGGTGACCACGATGTAGCCGCGGCTTGCCAGTTCCATCGGCGTCGACGTGCCGAGCGTCCGGGAGATCTGCAGGCCCGGCGAGTACAGCACGACCGGTCGGGCGCGGCGGCCCTCGACCGGAGCGGCCCTGCCCGCGTCCGTGCGGATGCCGGCCCAGCCGTAGTGGGTGGGGCGTCGGATGCCGTGGCGGGCGAGCAAGCCGTCCCTGCCCCGATGGCCAGGCACAGTGCAAGCGCCGCCGCGGCGGTCATCGCTGTATGGGTTCGCATGCCCGCCAATCTCGCCTGGAAGCGACTCCCGCGGCATCGGACCGTGGGCGGACCGGACCCTGAGAAACCACCGGGTGCATGACCTACCGGGGGTGGACCGCGGCGGCCCCCTCCCCTCAGGATGGCGCGACCGGAGAGTGATCCAGGTCACATGCGGCTGCTGTCAGCAATCGAGGGGCTATCTCGTTCAAGTGGCACGCGAACGAGACAGGAGCAACGCCATGAAGCACCGCATCGTCGTTCTCGGCGCCGGATACGCCGGGGCCTTCGCCGCCGGAAACCTGGCCCGCCGGCTCTCCCCCGCCGACACCGAGATCACCGTCGTCAACGCCGTGCCCGACTTCGTGGAGCGGATGCGGCTCCATCAGCTCGCGAGCGGCCAGGAACTCACGGTCCGCAAGCTCGCCGACGTGTTCGCGGGCACCGGGGTGCGGCTGCGTCTGGCGCGTGTCACCGGCGTCGACCCCGAGCGCAGGACCGTCTCCGTGACCGGTGAGGACGGCGACGCCGAGGTCGCGTACGACACGCTTCTCTACGCGCTCGGCAGCTCCGTCGCGCATCACGGCGTCCCCGGCGTGGTCGAGTACGCCTTCGATGTGACCAGCCGGTCCTCGGCGCTGCGGCTGCGCGAGCGCCTGGGGCAGCTGGGCGCGGGCGGCACCGTGCTGGTGGTCGGTGAGGGGCTGACCGGGATCGAGACGGCCACCGAGCTCGCCGAGTCCCGGCCCGATCTGTCGGTCGCGCTCGCCGCCCGGGGGGAGCTGGGTGCCTGGCTCTCCCCGAAGGCCCGCCGCCATCTGCGCCGGGCCTTCGACCGGCTCGGCGTCACCGTCCACGAGTACACCGGTGTCGCAGCCGTCGAGCCGGGCCGGGCGATCGCCGACAGTGCCGCCGGGCCGTCCATCCCGGCCGACGTGACCGTGTGGTCGGCCGGGTTCGCCGTGCACCCCATCGCCGCCTCCAGTGGCCTGGAGGTCGCGGAGAGCGGCCAGATCGTCGTCGACCGCACCATGCGCTCGGTCTCGCACCCGGACGTCTACGCCGCGGGTGACTCCGCGTACGCGATCGGCGAGAACGGCCGGCCGCTGCCGATGTCCTGCGCCTCGGCCGGACTCACCAACATGCAGGCGACCGCCGCGATCATCGCGCGACTGACGGGCGGGGCGGTCCCGACGGTCGGGCTGAAGTACTTCGGCAACCACATCAGCCTCGGGCGGCGGGACGCGATCTTCCAGATGGTGGACGGGGACGTCCGGTCGAAGTCCTGGTACCTGGGCGGCCGGGCCGCCGCGCAGCTCAAGGCGGGCGTGCTCAGCGGGGCCGGATTCGGCATCGCCCACCCGACCTTCGGCATGCCGAAGCGCAAGCGCCGCCTGACCACCGGGACCGTGGCCGACGGGTCCGGTGTGCGGGTCGCCGCCTAGGCTGCTGCGCATGGACAGTGCGGACATCGATCGGTTCGAGGCGAGCCGGGGCCGGCTCGCCTCGCTCGCCTACCGTCTGCTCGGCTCGGCCGCCGACGCGGAGGACGCCGTGCAGGACACGTTCCTGCGCTGGCAGGCCGCGGACCGCGAACGGGTCGAGGTGCCGGAGGCGTGGCTGACCAAGGTCGTCACCCGTCTCTGCCTCGACCGGCTGCGCTCTGCGCAGGCGCGCCACGAGCGGGTGGCGGGTGCCTGGCTGCCCGAGCCGCTGCTCGATGGTGATCCGATGCTCGGCCCCGCCGACACTTTCGTGCAGCGTGAGTCGGTGTCCTTGGCCGTACTGCTGCTCCTGGAGCGGCTCTCGCCCGTCGAGCGGGCTGTCTACGTCCTGCGTGAGGCCTTCTCGTACAGCCATGCCGAGATCGCCGGGATCCTCGACATCAGCGAGTCCGGGAGCCAGCAGCATGTGCACCGGGCCCGGAGCCGGGTGGCCGCCGAGCGTCGCCGTGGCGGCGAGGCCGACCCCGCGTCCGCGCGCCGGGTGGTCGAGGAGTTCCTCTCCGCCGCCGTGTCGGGGCGCACCGAGCGGCTGGTGGCGCTGCTCACCGACGATGTGACGGCGGTGTCGGACGGCGCCGGGCGGGCCAAGCGGCTGCTGCGGTACACGACGCGTGAGCGGGTCGCCTCCTTTGTGCGGGCCGGGTTCAGGGCCACGCCGGCGAAGCGGCGGCTCGCCGGTGGCTCGCCCGCGTTGCATATCGCGTGGGTCAACGGGTCCCCGGCGGTCATCGCGGTGGTCGACGAGCGGGTCGTGGGCGCCGTGGTGTTCGACGTCAGTGACGGCAAGGTCGCGGGCCTGCAGGGCATCGCCGCCGCTGACCGGCTCGCGCGGCTCGGTGCGGCCTGGCGGCGGCACGGACCCGAGACTCCGGTCATCGACGCGTGGTGACCGGAGCCATCGGAATGCCGCGCACCGGAATGCTGCGGCCTTGCGGTGACCAGGTCACGCTCGCCGTGGTCACCGCCTGACGACCCCCGCAACTGGCGGCCGTACGCCCGGCCTTCAGGACTTGGCAGTCTTCCGAGCGGTCAACGTCCATACAGCGGGCTCCTGTTGATCGGCCGGGTACTGCACGATCCGTCCGTCGTCCGTGACATGCGCGGCCATCTGCGTGATCGCGTTGGTGAGGCGATAGCCTGCGGCCGTTTTCGTCAACCGCCACCGCTGCAGGGTGTTCTTCGCGTCGCACGTCTCCTCGGTGACGGCGGTCCCCGGCTGCAGTGGGACGTTGAGGGTGAGCTTGCCGCTGCGGGTCTCCAGGCACCCACCGCCCGCGGTGGCCTTCAACGTGACGTAGCCGTCGGCGGTGCGCCGGATCTCGAAGTCGGCGGGCTTCGTGGCGCCCTTGGTGTCGCGCAGTGTGTACGTTCCGTCGGTGACCGGCACCTGCGTCAGGTCCCGTACGCCGGGCGCGTGGCCGATGGTCCCGGCGCGCTCGGTGAACTCGGCGTAGGTCGGGTCGGGGTGTGCGTCACCCCAGGTCACCTGGGCGATGTGGTTCAGCGGAGCTGCCATGGCGGACGCGACCTCGTTCTCGGTCTCGCCGCGCCCGTTGTCGGGCCACAGGCTGATCTTCGCGCCGGTGATCCCGTCGCGCGAGGCCAGCTTCTCGCCCTCGAAGGAGCGCGGGTCCCACTGCTCGTCGTACAGCTTCCGGGTGTTGGTGTGGAAGCCGCCGCGGACGAGATAGAGGGAGTACGCGGCGTTCATCAACGGGTGGCCCTGGGCGCGGAGTTCGCTGGGTTTGGTCGGGACGTCGAGCCAGTGCTCGACGGTCGTCCCGGCCGCCACGGGTACGGTGTTGGCGCCGGTCAGGCCGTCGTTCCAGATGCGCAGGCGCTTGCCCTTCTTCGCCGTGTAGGCGTGGACGCGGTTGACGAAGTCGATGAAGGCGTCCTGCGGGGTGGCGTTCTCGCCGTACTTCTTCTTCGCGTACGCGAGGATCTGCGGGTACTTGGCGAAGTCGGAGCCGAGCATGTACTCGTCGGCGCCCATGTGCCAGGACGTGGTGGGGAACACCTCCGCGTACTCGTCGATCAGGCTCGTGTAGTAGTCGAAGGACGCGTCCTGGGTGATGTCGAGCCGTGAGGGCTGCAACTTGCCGTCGGAGTCGGCGAGTTGCAGGTCGGGCCGGTTCTCCAGCCAGGGGTCCATGTGGCCCGGGGAGTTGATCTCCGGAACGATGGTGACGTGGTACTTCTCGCCGAGGGCTACGAGGCGGCGCAGCTCGGACCTGGTGTAGTAGCCCCAGGAGTTGGCCTCCGGGTGCTGGTCGCTCTTCACCTTCAGCTCGAGCAGGAGCTGGTTCTGCTTGCGGAAGGCCATCTCGCGGACGAGGTTCTCCAGCCAGTCCGTGGTGATGTGGATGTAGCAGGCGCAGACGCCGACGCCGCGCTCCTTGTACCGGGGTACGTCGATGGTCCGCCCGGCCGGGACCTGGTTCCCCTGGGTGAGCAGTTGGAGGAGGGTGCGAGTGCCGTAGAAGGCTCCGGTCTCGTCGGCCCCGGTGATCGTCAGGCGGGTGCCTGAGTGGAGTTCGTAGCCTTCGGCGCCGAGGCGGGTGCGTGTGGAGTCGACGCCGATCACGATGTCGCCGGGGCGCGCGGCGCCGTCGACGACGGGTGGGGTGCCCTTGCCCGCGGCGCCGAGATCTTCGGCGAGCGTGGTGGCGACGCGCCGGGCCGGGGCGCTGCGGGCGACCAGACGGGTCCCGTCCTCGTACCGGTAACTCTCCTTGCCCGGTGTCCAGTTGGAGAGGGCGGGGATGGTGCGGGGTGGTGGTTCCGGTGTCGACGGTGCGGCCTGTGCCGCCGGGAGGGGTGCGGCGAGGAGCAGGGCGGTGGCGACGGCTGCGAGGCGACGGCGGCGCAACCGTGGTCCGGGCTTGAAGAGGGAGCGAGCATCTGCCATGAGGTCCGATGATTCAAGCGGTACGGAAGGGGCGTCAATGCAGCGGTCGCGCTGAAAGCTTGGACTTTCGCGCGCTGTCGGTTGCACATTTGGACCTTCGCACCTATCGCCTCCACACATTCATCGGAGCCATCGGATGTGTTGCCGTGATCCGCGCGGCGGGCCGCATCTCAGCGCAGCCCGCCGCGCGTGGACCTGGAGCCTGGGCCCTGGAGCTTGGCCCCTAGAGCTTGGCCCCTAGAGCTTGGCCCTTAGAGCTTGGGCGCGTCCGTCAGGAAGGTGTCCAGGACGCCGTCCGCGACCTTGATCGGGCCCTCCGGGCGGGTCTCACCCTCGTCGGGCATGACGGCTGCGGCCTTCTCGGCGAGTTTCGCGGAGGACGCGAAGTGCTTCTCGGCCTGTGCGTCGTCGCCTTCCGCCCGGGCCTCGAGGCCGTCGAGGGTGGCAAGGAGGGCGTCGCCCCAGAGGTCGAGTGACTTCAGCCAGGGTTCGCTGTCCGCGACGAAGCCCGCGTCGGACACCCCGCTGCGGATCTGCTCCGGGGCACCGGCCAGCAGGTCGGCGTAGTCCCGCAGTTCGCGCAGGGCCTTGCTGCGGTCGCCGTCGCCGTCGCCGTCGCCGTCACCGTCGCTGTCGGCCCACGCGGTCTTGAACTCGGCCAGCCTGCGGTCGAGTTCGGGCGCCTGCGGCTGCCAGGGCTTGGGCGGGTCGGTGAACGTCGAGCCGTAGTGCTGGGTGTCGAAGAAGGCAAGGAGCGCCTTCACCGTGTCGGGCGAGCCGTCGGCGAGATACGAGGCGGACGCCCGCCAGGCGCGCCGGGCGTCGTAGTCGGCGGTGTTCCAGCTGAAGTCGGCGCCGCCGTACAGGGCCACCTTCGAAGCGGCGGCCTGGTTCATCGGGTTGAGGACGATGCCGGACAGCTCCTGCTCGAGCCCGGCCTCGCGCTTGTCGTAGGGCGCCAGGTGGAGCCGTCCCGCGCTCTGGCCGAAGTCGTTGACCGGGTAGTTGTCCCAGAGGAAGACCTTGCGTCCCCAGACCTTCTCGGCGGCGGCGGCCGCGTCGCGGGTGATCTCGAACGGTACGACGTCCGGGCCGGTCCACATGATCTCGACGTCGGGGTCGAGGTTCTCCCGGATCTGCGTCTTGTAGGCCGTGTCCTTGGCGTCCCAGTACTCGGTGGGCACCATCTGGAGCGGCTTCGTGCCGTCCAGGCCGGCGAGGAACTCCTGGACGCTGTTGAGGAGTTCGACCTGCGCCTTGCCCGCGCCCTCTTGGCCGGGATCGCCGTACTTCGCCTGGTCGGCGTCGCAGTTCCACTCGCCGTACTGGATGTCGTCGAGGGGTACGGAGAAGCTGCGCACGCCCAGGTCGTACATCGAACGCAGCTTGGCCTCGAGGGCCTTCAGGTCGGCTGCGTCGCTGAAGCAGATCGACTCGCCCGGCGAGACGGCGAACGTGAAGCGGACGTGGTGGTCCGTGGCCTGCCGGACGAGCTCGCCGAGTTCGGCCAGCTTGTCCGCCGGGTATGGCTCGCGCCACTTCTCGCGGTGGTAGGGGTCGTCCTTCGGCGCGTAGATGTACGTGTTCATCTTGACGTCGCCGTAGAACGCGAGTTGGTCCATGCGCTCTTCGTGCGTCCAGGGCGAGCCGTAGAAGCCCTCGATCCCGCCGCGCAGGGCCATCGTCGGATGGTCGGTGACGGAGACACCGGCGATGGAGCGGTCCCGCGTCAGTTGCTTGAGGGTCTGGGCCGCGTAGTACGTGCCGTCCGCGTCGACGCCGGCGAGAACGGCGGTGCCGGACTTGGCGGACGTCGCCAACGCGTAGCCCTCGGCGTGCTCCCCCGGGTCCTGGCCACCGGCGTCCTCGAGGGCGCTGACAACGTTGTTGTCACGGGTGGAGCCGACGATGACGGTGAGGCTGCGGGCTTCGGAATCCGATGCAGCTTCAGAATCTGCTGCGGCTGCGGTTTCGGCTTCGGCTTCGGCTTCGGCTTCGGCGAGGTCGACTTCTTCGATCCTCTTGGCTCCCGCCTCCCTCAGCGTGCCGGTGACGAGCTCACGCGTGGGCTCGTCCACGTCGTCACCGAGCGCCAGACGGACGGTTCGGGGTACTTCGAGGGCGCGCCCGTTGGCGTCCAGCTTCTGGGGCTGCGGGGTGAGGGCAGGGATCGGGGGGTCGTGCTTCGTCTCGGCCACCGACGGCGCGGCGGGGGCGAGCAGCCCGGCGACAGCCAGTCCGGTGACCAGACAGGCCGTCCTGCGGGTTCTCGGCATGGGAACCTCCACGTGGGATCGAGGCCGACACGGTAAGTGGTTCAGACCACTCCGCGTCAAGGTCCCGGACGTCGCCGTCCTGAGAGCCCACTGCAGCGCGGCGGAGCCCCGAAGGCATCCAAGCCTTCGGGGCTCCGCCGCGCCTGAACAGGCAACCGGAGGTGGCCAGTTGTCTTCCCAACAGGTCGATCCAACAGGTCGTCCCACCAGGCCGATCCAACAGGCCGATCCAACAGGCCGATTCGGCTCTACTTCGGCATCAGTACGGTGTCGATCAGGTTCACCGTCGCGTTTGCTGTCGCCACGTCACCGCACACGATGTTCGCCGAGTCGTTCACCTTGTACTTCATGTCCGAACCCGAGGTGGTGAGGGTGCCGCCCTCCAGGGTCTTGAACGAGCCGTCCGCCAGCTTGTCCGGGGTGATCTTCTCGCCCACGACGTGGTAGGTCAGCACCTTCGTCAACTGCTCCTTGTCGGCGAGCAGTTTGTCCAGGTCCGCCTTGGGGACCTTCGCGAACGCATCGTTGGTCGGCGCGAACACCGTGATGTTCTTGGCGTTGTTGAGGGTGTCCACAAGACCGGCCTTCTTGACGGCGGTTACGAGAGTGGACAGTTCCGGGTTGTTCGACGCGGCTGTCGCGACGGGGTCGTCGGCCATGCCCGTGGCGCTGCCTTCGCCTTCCGTCGGCAGGGACGAACATGCGGGCCCGTACGGTTCGTTGGCGGCGCCGGCCGCTGGACCGGCGAGGCTCAGGGAGAGTGCGAGGGCAGCGGCGGCAGCCACCGACGCCCGGGAAAGGCCAAGGGTGCTCATGGGAGGTTCCTCCCGGGAGTGGGGTTGGGCCGACGTAATCGTCAGGCCCCGGGGAAGTGGGACGCGGGCCGACGGGCCTCGCGCCGCGCCCGGATTTCGGCGTCCCCCGCAGCAGGCACTGCGCCAACCGTGATCCAGGCTCGCTCCCACAGCCTAACCAGGCGGGGTGTGCCACGCATGTGGAGCGTCGCGACCAGCGAAAACACCGTCGCGACCAGCGAAAACACCGTTGCGGCCAGCGAAAACACCTTGAGCGAGAGCACCTTCCCCCAGCGCCGGGCCCGTTGTCCCTCGCCCCTGCGGATACGTCAGGCGAGTGGGCGCGCGCGTGGCATGAGGGTGGGCCCTGGCCCGTCGGCAGGCGCGGATCGTGTGCACCGGGTTCGAATCGAGCCGTGACGACAACACCGAAACTCTGGGTCCGGCTGCCGCTCGGCGCGTTGAGTGGTCTGCTCGCGGGATTCGCGGCCCTCGCTGTCGCGCAGTTGGTGTCCGCCGCAGTCCGTCCCGAGGCCGGGCCGATCACGGCCGTCGGCGGGGCTGCCATCGACCGGACCCCAACTCCCGTCAAGGACTGGGCGATCCGCCATTTCGGCGAGAACGACAAGGCGGTTCTCCAGCTGGGGATCGTCGCCACTTTGGCGGTGCTGGCTCTCGTACTGGGTGTCCTGGCGTTGCGGTTCCGGCGGGCCGGTGCGGCGGGTGTGCTGCTCTTCGGTGTGATCGGTGGGGCCGCCGCCGTGACGCGACCCGATGCGTCGGGGTTCGCCGATGCGCTGCCCTCCGTGGCGGGTGCGGTGGTGGGCGCGGCTTTGCTCTACTTCCTCATCGGACGGCTGACCGTGTCCGCACGCCCCGGCCGCGCGGATACGGGGTCCGACCAGGCGGCCGGGGCGGACCAAGACGCCGGGCCGGACCAGGGCTCGGGGCCGGACCACGGCGCCGGGTGGGACCGGCGCGGGTTCGTGATGGCCGCTGTCGGGGCCGCCGCTGCGTCCGTCGGTATCGGGGCGCTCGGCCGCCATCTCACCGGCAATGTGTCCCAGGCGGCGATCGCCTCCCGGAAGGCGGTGCGACTGCCCGCTCCCGCGTCCCCGGCGCCTGCGCTGCCCGCCGGCACGCAGCTCGCAACTCCGGGCATCAGTGCGTTCACGACGTCGAACAAGGCCTTCTACCGTGTCGACACCGCTCTGGTGGTACCGAAGGTCAACGCCGACACCTGGCGCCTGCGCATCCACGGGAAGGGCGTCTCCCGCCCGGTCACCCTCACCTTCGACGACCTTCTGCAGCGCGAACTGATCGAGCGCGACATCACCCTGACCTGCGTGTCCAATGAGGTCGGCGGCCCCTACGTCGGCAATGCGCGGTGGCTCGGCGTGCGACTGGCCGACGTTCTCTCCGAAGCCGGCGTACGCCCGCCGTCCAAGGGCGGTCCCGCCGATCAGCTCGTCTCACGTTCCGTGGACGGCATGACACTCGGCACGCCCGTAGAGACCGTCATGGACGGCCGGGACGCGATGCTCGTCGTGGGGATGAACGGACAGCCGCTGCCGTTCACGCACGGCTTCCCGGTCCGGATGCTCGTCCCCGGCCTCTACGGCTACGTATCGGCATGCAAATGGATCGAGGACATCGAGCTCACCACCTTCGCCGACTACGACGCGTACTGGGTAAAGCGGGACTGGGCCGAGAAGGCGCCGATCAAGACGCAGAGCCGCATCGACACGCCCCAACCCCTGGTCCGGCTGAAGCGCGGCACGGTGATGGTGGCCGGGGTGGCCTGGGCCCAGCACCGTGGCATCGACCGAGTGCAGGTACGCGTCGACGACGGCCCCTGGCAGGACGCCGAACTCGCCGCCGAAGCGAACATCGACACCTGGCGCCAGTGGTCCTTCGCCTGGAAAGCGACGCCCGGCAGCCACACCCTGACCGCCCGCGCCACCGAACGCGGCGGCGACGTGCAGACCGAGAAGCGCACCGGCACCGTCCCCGACGGGGCCAGTGGCTGGCCGTCCGTCGTCGTCACCGTCGACTGACCGCTGCGCGGGCAGAGGGGAGCCTGGTCGAGGTCTTCTGCCGGACCGACCTCGACCAGGTAGGCCGGTCAGTCGTCGATCGCCTGGTAGAGAGTGGTCCAGAAGTCGTGCATGGCCCGCGCCGAGTCGGGGGTGGACATCCCGGTCTGGGTGAGCAGGATGCCGACGAGCCCGTTCTGCGGGTCGGCGTAGGTGGTGGTGCCGGCTCCGCCGTCCCAGCCGAACTGGCCGACGGGCGCGTAGTCGCCTCGGTAGGTGCGCACCGCCATCCCGAAGCCCCAGCCACCGTGCTGCCCCGTGCCGTGTGACACATGGACGACGCTGCGGCCCCAGGCTTCTCGGGCGGCCAACTGCTCGGGCGTGAGGCGGTTGGTGGTCATCAGCTCGACGGCCGGCCGGGACAGGATCCGCTCGGTGCCGTGCATCCCGTGGTTGAGCAGCATCCGGAAGTAGGCGTGGTAGTCGTCGACGGTCGAATCGAGTCCGCCGCCGCTGGACGGGAACGCCGGAGGCTCGCTGTGGTGTCCCCCTTCGGCCTCGTCCCCCACGGTGAATTCTCCGGTCTGCGGATCGGGGGCGTACAGGGGCGGCAGCCGGTGAATCTTGTCGGCCGGTACGTGGAACCCGGTGTCCTTCATCCCCAGCGGTTCGAAGATGCGCTCCCGGAGGAACGCCTCGAACGGCCGGCCGGTGACCCTGGCCACAAGGACACCGAGGATGTCGTCGCTGACGTTGTACAGCCACCGCTCTCCGGGCTGGTACATCAGCGGAAGCGTGCCCAGGCGGCTCATCCACTCATCCGGCTCCACCGCCGGCAGCAGCCAGCCGTTCTCGCCGTAGACCTTCTGCTCGAAGTACGCGCTCATCATCGGGGAGCCCATCGCCGTCGTATCGAGGCCGAGCCCGCAGGTGGAGGTGAGCAGGTCCCGTACGGTGATCGGGCGCCGCGCCGGGACGGTGTCGTCCAGCGGGCTGTCGGGCCGCTTGAGTACCTGCCGGTCGGCCAGTTCCGGCAGCCACGGATCTATCGGGTCGTCAAGTCGCAGTCGGCACTCGTCCAGCAGGACCATGGTCGCGGAGACCGCGACGGGCTTGGTCGTCGAGGCCATCCGGAAGATGGTGTCCCGGCGCATCGGCGGCTCGCCGTCATGACGCATCGTCCCGATCGCTTCGACATGGGTCTCCTCGCCCCGGCCGACCAGGGCGACGAGTCCGGGGATCTTCCCGGACTCCACATGCGCCTCCAGTACCTCGCGCAGCCGGCGCAGCCCTGCTTCGGACAGGCCGTTGTTGCTGTTTCCCATCACGAATCTCCTTGCACGCGTTGGTCGTTCTCGACGGTGCCGCAGGCATGCGGCGAGAGACGGCCCGCGGGGCATGGCTCCGCGGCCGCGTGGTGCATACGGGCGATGAATGTGGTGCTCGGTCCCGGGGAGGGAGGTGCTGAGGGGTGGTCAGGCCGTGGGGTCTTCCGCTTCGGCCTCGTTGTCGGCTGCGCGCTCGATGTCGTCGGTCAGCTGCTTCCGGGCGCGGGCGGGGACGTAGCCACCCTCGGAGTAGTTCTGGGCGAATGCGTCGACGAACTCGACCGGGTCCTCTCCGACGACTTCGCGGATCGGCGTTCCGTCCGCCGCGGCTTGCTCGAAGAGGTCGGCGAGGTCGTCGAACATCGCCGCACTGCTGTCGCCGTCGGTCGGCACGAAGTGCATCAGGTACCGCTCGATCGATTCGACCGCGGTGCGGTGGTCCCCGGGAAGCTCCTTGACGCGCGCTTTGTACGCCCTCCAGCGCTTCTTGGGCCCGATCACCTTCCTGCGGAAGCCGCTCTTCTCGACATCGGACATGGTTACTCGCCCCCTTCGCGGAGCTGGTCCAGTCGTTCCGTGAGGAAGCTCCAGGTCCTCCAGAACTCTTCGAGGTACTCCCGTCCTTGAGCGTTGAGGGAGTGCACCTTGCGCGGCGGCCCCTTCTCGGAGGGGACCTTCTCCACGTCGACGAGGCCGCGCTTCTCCATCCTCAGGAGCAGCGCGTAGATGGTTCCTTCGGCGATCTGGGAGAAACCCTGCTCCCGCAGCCGTGCCGTGATCTCGTAGCCGTAGGCGGGCCGGCCGGACAGGGACGCGAGGATGATGCCCTCCAGCGTGCCTTTGAGCATCTCCGTCAGCAGCTTGGCCATGTGACACCTCCCCCCTGAGCTATTCGGTGTTGCTGAGTACTGGTACACCGTACCGCTGACTACCAGTACTCAGCAACACCGAATAGTCGGCCGCCGCGCCCCAACTGGCCGACGGATCAACGGTGTTGACCCCTGGGCAGTTCGCTCCTGTTCCTCGGTCTCAGGCCGTGCGCCTGAGACCGGCTGCGAGTGCGCCCTCTCACTCCCGCGCCCCCTGAATGGAGGATCGCGGGTCCGCGTCCGGCGCGGAAGGATCACTCACGGTGATCTTGATCGTGCCCCCGGCATAGGCGTATGCGCTTCGCCGCTGCCGGCCGCGGGACGACACCCCCTGGACCACCTGTGCTGCCGCCAGGGCCGCAGCACTACGCGTACCCACCTACCGAAAGGAGCGCGACTGTGACTCTGACAGCCGCCAACTTCGCCGCCGAGATCGAGGCGGCCAACCAGGCCGGTGACCCGACGGCGGACGAACTCGTGTCCGACCTGATCGACAACCGGGAGATCGACGGGGTCAACGCCCTGTTCCGTACCATCGGCACGCTCAAGCCGGACATGGACCTGTCCCAACTGCCGCCGCGGCTCGCGACGTTCCTGAAGGAGGCCGAGGCCGAGCCTCCGGGCTGGAGCGATGAGGACGTCCGCGCCGCGGAGGGCTTCTTCGCCCACCACCACGGGGAAGCGTCCATGCTCCAGGGCACTGCCGGGCTCATCGGCACCTACCTCGCCCCGACCGGCGCGTTCACACTGCGCTCGACCGGACGCCTGGGCGGCGTGGAAGGGCCGGGGCGGCGGCTGTCGCAGTCCTCCCGCCTGTTCGTCGACATGGGCAACAAGGGCGCCCTGACGGACGGTTCCCTCAAGGCGAACGTCACCAAGGTGCGCCTGGTCCACGCCTCCGTCCGGCAGCTGCACAAGAAGAGCGGCGAGTGGGACTACGCCAAGTGGGGCGAGCCGGTCTCACAGAAGTACACCACCGGCGCCATCTGCGTGTTCAGCGTCCAGATCCTCCAGGCGATGCGGAATTTGGGCCTGGAGGTCTCCAAGGATGACGCTCACGGGTTCATGTGCGCCTGGCACTACGTCAACCACTACCTCGGAACCCCCGAGAAGTGGCTCGTGCCCAAGGACGCCGAACTGGTCGACCGGATGTGGAGCTCGGTCCGCGACGACGAGTGGAAGAAGACCGACGACGGCGTCTTCATGACACGGCAGGCCCTCGAGTTCTACAAGAAGTTCCTCCCCGGCCCCTCCCACGACGCGTTCATCGCCATGGTCCGCACCGCCCTGACCGACAAGTACGCCGACATGGCCGGCCTGCCCAAGAGCGTCCTGGACCTGGCAGCCAAGCCCCTTGCGGCAGGCCACAGTCTGGTCAGCGGAGTCGGCGGCGGCCTGCTGGGCGGCGGCGCGCAGAAGGCCACCGGCGTCAACCCGTACAAGGAGATTCTCGGCGTCGCCTCGAAGGCGTTCAACGACGTCGAGCACTACGCCCTGACCCACGACCAGGACGACCAGCCCCAGATGCACCAGGAACTCGGCGACAACCGCTGACCCCTCCCCCGGCTGGGCACGCACGACACCCCTACGGAAAGGACGTCCGCCATGAGCGATCAGAGAGTCAATGCCTTCATCTCCCTGAGGATCCCCAGTGCGCTGGTGAATGCCCTCGTCGACCTACAACAAGAGTGCCGCGACCGCGTCGCTCCGCAGCATCCCGAGCACATCCACATCACGCTGGGATTCCTCCACGGCGCCGACGAGCAGAAGCTCGCCGACGTACGCGATCTGATCGGCCGAGGGACCTGGCCCGCTCCGTACATCCGCCTCACCGGCGAGGTACGGCACGGGAGCTGGGCCCGGCAGAAGGAACCGGCCTACCGCTACGACGACGCCGTCATCCAGAAGGACGAGCAGGTCCGCCTGGGCGTCGAACACAACAAGGAACTCGCCACTCTCCAGGAAGAGATCACGCAGCGCCTGGACATCGCCGAAGACGGCTTCTGGCCCCACGTCACGCTCGGCCTGGCACGAGAGGACCACCCGGCCGCCGCGGCCAAGGCTCTCCAACTCCCCTCGGTGAACGGTCCCGCCCCCTGCGTGGACGTCCAACGCGAAGTGTCAGCGACCGAGTTCAGCACGCTCATCCGTAAGGAACTCACGCCCGCCTGATCCGCGGTCCCTGAACTCCACCAGGGACTCCCCCTTGGACGCAGGCCCTCGCCCAAGGGCCCTCCTCTATCATGACTGACCAGTCAGCCATAATAGAGGAGGGGAACGCCGCGATGTCACCGAAGCAAGTGGACAGGGCCGCCCGGCGCCAGAAGGTGCTCGACGCCGCCGTGCGGGTCTTCGCCCGCAAGGGGTTCGCAGCGGCCAGGATCGAGGATGTCGCCACCGAGGCAGGGATCGGAAAGGGCAGCGTCTACCTGGAGTTCGGCAGCAGGGAGGAACTCCTCGGCGCCGCCTTCGAGGCGTACGCGGACAGGTCCGCCGCCGTCCTGCGGCAGGCGGCCGAGGGCAGCGGTCCGGCACTCGACCGGCTGGCCGCCCTGGTGGACGCGGTGGTCGAACTGCTCGCCGGAGAACCGGACCGGGCCCGGATCGTGCTCGACGTCTGGGCGGTCAGCCGCGACGGCACGACGTGCCCCATCGACATGGCAGGTGTCTACCGGGCCCACCGCGCGGCCATCACCGCCCTGCTGCGGGAAGCCGCCGCCGAAGGGACGGTTCGCGCCGGAGTCGGCGAGCGGCACGCGGCCGTGATCGTCGGAGCCATCGAGGGGTGCCTGCTGCAATGGCTGCTCGATCCACGGGTGCCGCTGGCCGAACTGGCCGCCCCGCTCACCGAGATGTGCCTCGAGGGGCTGCGCCCCAAGGAGGCGGCATGATCTCCGCACTGGCCCGCTGGGCCGACCGGCAGCTGATCGGACCGGGCGCGAGCGCCATGGAGCGGACGGTCGGCTACGCCACCGCGGTGGCGGGCTGCGCCCTGACAACCGCCGTGGTCGCCGCCGCCTCCATGCCGACGATCGCCGTGGTGGTCGTGGCCGTGGTCGCGTTCGACCTGTTCGGCGGCGCAGCGGTCAACGCCACGTCCACGGCCAAGCGCCACTTCCACCGACCGGGGCGTTCCGCACGGCACCACCTCGGCTTCGTCGCCGTCCATATCCAGCCGTTCCTGCTGGCACTCGCCGTCCCCGGCTTCGGCTGGGCCACGGCGGCGACCATCTACGTTCTGGCGCTGGTGGGAGCCGTCGTCGTCACCGCCGTGCCCGCCGCAGCTCGCCGCCCGGTGGCCTTCGCCGTGACCGTGCTCGCGATCACTGCCGTGGGGGCCCTGGTCACGGTGCCATCCGAACTGGCGTGGTTCACCCCCGTACTCCTCATCAAGCTGCTGCTCGCCCATCTGCTGCCGGAGGACGCGCCCCGGTGAGCCATGGGCGTGCGGGCGAATCGCCTCACGTCCCGGAATGCTGCTGGGGCTTGCGTGTGTGGAACAGGCCCCAGCGCACCAGGCCTTGGTGGGTGAGGTCCTTCCACAGGGGCAGGTTGGCCAGCAGGCCCTGGAGGTAGGCGGGGCTGATGAGGTCGCTCAGTTCCGCCGCACGTCGTCGCACTTCCTCCTCCAGGCGCGCGTAGTGCGTGGTGACGTCCTCGCTGCGGTCCTCGAACTCCGTGCGGGTGAAGCCGAGTGCCGACAGCTGTTCGCGGTAGAAGGAGGGGGTGGCCAGGGCCGGGATACCCAGGCGTCGGATGGCCGGTTGCAGGGCGTCGGCAGGGGCGTTCTCGGCGGCCATGATGTCGGAGAAGAGCAGTGCTCCGCCCGGACGCAGAACGCGCATCGCCTCGCTGAGGGCGCGGGTGCGGTCGGGAGCGTGGCAGAGGACCTCCAGGGACCAGGCGACGTCGAAGTGCTGTGCTGGATAGGGCAGTTCGTCCAGCGTGCCGGTGGTGACGTCGATGAGGGTGTCCAGGCCGCACTGGACGTTGGTGCGGCGATGGCGTCGGTTGTGGTGTTCGCTCAGGTCCAGCGCCGCGATATGGCAGCCGAAGCGGGTGGCCAGGGCGCGCGCTGAACCGCCGTATCCGGAGCCGAGATCCACGACCTTGCTGTGGGGGCCGAGGAGGTCCGCGGCCTTGTCGGCCGTGTGGCTGATGGTGCGTCGGGAGGCTGTGGCGATGTCCTCGTTCCGGTCGGCGTAGATGCCGATGTGAATGTCTTCGCCGCCCCATACGGAGTCGTAGAAGGCGTCGACGTCCGCGTTGTCGTAGTAGCGGCGGGTCTCGTTCGCATCGACATCGGTCTGTTCCCGGTTGTCTTCCATGGTTGCTGTCTTTCCTGCGCCACCGGCGTGTCATGCTCCCGTCCTGCCGGGACGGCTCGATCGGGTCATGTACGTCCGGTGGCGCCCGTTCACGGAACGCGGCAGGCCTTCTGTGGCGTCGCGTTCAGGTGGGCCACACTTGCGGCGTGCGAATCGTGATGATGACAGCGGGGTCGCGGGGTGACGTCGCGCCGTACACAGGTCTGGGAGCCGGTCTCGTACGGGCCGGGCACGAGGTGACGTTGGCCGCGCATGCGGTGTTCGAGCCGCTGGTGGCCGGATCGGGGGTGCGCTTTCATCCGCTGCCGGTGGATCCCCGTGCCGAGTTGCACTCCGAGCGGGGCCGGAGGCTGCATGACGCGAGGACGGGTGCGGGCAAGCTGGTGCGGCTGGTGTCCATGGCCCGGCAAGCGGCCGACGAGCTGACGGCGGCCCTGGTGGAGGTGTCGCGGAAGGGTGACGTCCTGCTCGTCGGCGGTGCGCTGGGGCCCCTCGGGGACGCCATCGCCGACGCCTTGTCCGTGCCCTCCGTGGGGCTGCACCTGCAACCCCTCCACCCGACCGGGGAGTTCCCCGCCCCGATACTGGGGACGCGGCCCCTCGGCGCGGTGGGCAACCGGCTGAGCGGACTCGCCGTCATGGCCTCGGTGGAGCTGGTGTTCGCCGGCTCCGTCCGGTCGTTGCGGCGGCACGGGCTCCCGGCGGCGGGCCGGTCCCGAGGCCGTCGGGCACGGCCGGTGCTGCACGGCTACAGCGAACTCGTCGTCCCCCGCCCCCGGGACTGGCCCGCCGGGCTCGATGTGGCCGGGTACTGGTGGCCGCACGACACCGGACAACTTCCCCGGACAGTGGAGGACTTCCTCGCCGCCGGGCCAAGCCCGGTCTTCGTCGGCTTGGGGAGCGCCACCGTCCCCGACCCCGAGCGGGTGAGCCGCGAGATCGTCTCCGCAGTGCGCGCGGCGGGAATGCGCGGTGTGATCCAGCGGGGCTGGGCTGGTCTGCATGCCGAGAGCGAGGACATCCTGACGGTCGACGAGGTGCCGCACTCCCTGCTCTTCCCGCGGATGGCGGCCGTCGTCCACCATGCGGGGGCGGGCACGACGGGTGCCGGACTGCGGGCCGGAGTGCCCACGGTGCCTGTGCCGGTCCAGTTCGACGCCGCCTTCTGGGCGTCCCGGCTGACCGCGTTGGGTACGGCACCCGGAGTGGTGCCGCTGCGCCGCCTCACCTCTCCTGCCCTGGCCGAGGCCCTGCGCCGGGCGACGACGGACAGCACCCACCGCATGCGCGCCCGTGCACTGGCCGACCGTCTGGCCGCAGAGGACGGCATCGCGCCGGTACTCGCCACGCTCGACCGGCTGGCGCGCTGACGCCGTTGCCGACGTGGTGATCGGTCAGGCGTGGGCCCGCCACCGGAACATGCTGAAAGGTCTCGTACGGCGCCGAGGCGGCCTCTTTGACCAGGCCGCCTCGCGTGACGAGTGCGTGAAGCTCGACGAGACCGCGCGACGTGAGGCCGTCCTGGAATGTCTCATCGACCAACTGCGTTGCCGAGCAGGCTGGTTCAGCCGGCGCTGTCCCCACGCCACTGAAGAGAAGAGGCCGCTCCACCATGACCGCCACACCCTCCGGCACACCGCCCGGCCCGCCCGCCTCCCCCTCCGCCGTC
>NZ_JAVIFW010000032.1 GCF_031157275.1 Streptomyces sp. LHD-70 | reverse complement strand
AACACCAGGCCAGAGAGCCCACCATCCCACGGGGAGACGCCACGACTGGTTCTCACCTGACCTGCAACACCCCAGCCCACAACCACCCCGTACCTCAACTCACCCCCACCCCGGTGTCACGAGTGTTTCCGCCTCATCGCAATTCATGTGGCAGTCGTATTCGTCGGGCAGGGTGGTAGCGAGCCATCCCCACGTTTTCACGAATCTCTGTGCCGCATACGCGATTTCCTCTGCGTGGCATTCCGCACAGTATCCGTTGCCTACGTAATCCTCGGGCAGGATACCCGAGCAACTCGCGCAGTGACCGTTTTCGTGGTCAATCACTGGGATCTCCATCGTCGGCCTGGTAGGCGTTGGTGAATGCGATTGCCTCGATATAGAGGCTGTCGAATGCTTCGGCGCTTTCTTCGTCGGTCCTCGCAGTGGCGACGTCGTCGAGGTACTCCGCGACGATCGCGAGGGCCTTCGACGCTTCGGCAGGCACGGGGCAGCGTGGGTCTGCCAACTCCGGGTAGTTCGGGCTGATTTGGTGGCTGTGTGGGCGGGGGAACCAGCGGCGTGCCTCGGTCGTGTCGTACGGGCGCAGGCCCGTGTCGTAGGCGGTGACGTAGTCGCAGGATGCGGTGAACGCATCGTGGGTCGCCATGTCGATCCAGCCCTGGTGGTCGGCGTCGTCCAGCTCGTCGAGCGTGTCGGTGAGGCACGCGAGGGCGTAGGCGGGCTCGGTGACGTAGCCGAGGGTGCCCGAGGGGTCGACGGCCCATTCGGTCACGCCGTCCAAGTCGACGTCGTCGGGGTGGAGTTCATGCCCGGCCGGGCAGACGAACCAGGCGTCGGCACGCACGCCGAACGTCGTCTGGCCGTTGCACTCGCTGCAGGCGATCAGTTCCGACAGGGCTGGGGTTACCACCAGCTCTACCTGGCCGTCGACGGCGCCGGACTGTGGGTGAGCAACGGCCCCGGCCGGAAGGTCATCCCCTGGAGCGGCCTGGCTGCGGTGGCCCTGCATTGGAGCAGCGCGGACACTCCGGCAGGTAAGGACTACTCGCTCGAGGTGTGCCCGGTCGAACCCGCTGACCCTGACGACCCGGTCCTGGGGGCCTTCGTCAAGGACGATGAACCCTTCCGACCGGACCTCCCGCGTCTGCGCTACCGCTTCAAGGCCAACTACCCGTACCGGCAGGACCTGATCGCAGCAGTCCGGCAGTACGCCCAGGACCTCTGGGCCGGTGAGACGGAACGGGAGCCGGGGTACCTGGGGCGTCCGGTGGGTGAGGCGCAGCCGGAGCGGGGCTAGGCCCTACTCCCGCCCTCGGGCCCATACCTGCGCCCTGCTGCGCCCGCCGCCTCGACGTCGCCGGGCGTACGGCGGCGCGCGGTGTCCGGTCGCCGGGCCGGATCGTTGGGGACGTCGTGGAGCGGAGCTGTGTCTGTGAACGGTGCACCATGGCGGGGCCTCCGGGGCGCGGGCGGCATCGTCGGCCGTGCGGCGGGACGCCGTCGCCCGAGGAAGTTCCGGGCCCGGCTGGTCCGCGCGTCCAGCACCGCCGCCCGAGCCCGTCCGACGAGCACGACCAGGACTTGACCCTCGTCGAGGACCAGGCCGCCGCGGTGGTCTCCCTCGCCCAGTGGCGCGCACACCGGACCGACGCACGGTCGTCGGGCTGACGCGCGCGGTCAGGACGACGACCGAGGAGAGGTGCGGGCGCGCGGCCGGCGAGGCCTGGTACCCGGCTCGTGCAACCGCTCCACGTTGGATGACGTGTTGACGGATACTGATCGTCCATACACGTCTGAGTGCCGGGGGGGTGCACGATGGAGCGCGGTGCGGTAATCGCTGACAAGTATCAGCTGACCGAGCGCCTTGGTCGCGGCGGCATGGGCGAGGTGTGGGCGGCCCGAGACCGGGACCTGCGCCGCGACGTGGCGATCAAGTTCGTTCCCAGGACTGAGGACATCCCCGCAGATCTGCTGCACCGTTTCGAGCGAGAGGCGGTCGCGGCCGCGCAGGTCAACCATCCCAACGTCGTCATCCTCTACGAGCGGGGAGCCCACGACGGGCTGTTGTTCCTGGTGATGGAACTCGTCCGCGGGGATTCACTGGCCGAGCGGATGCGGAATGCGAACCCGATGCCGCTGGCAGAGGTGTTACGAATCGGCCTGGAGGTCGCTGCCGCGCTGGTTGCGGCACACCGGGCGCGAGTCGTGCATTACGACATCAAGCCATCGAACGTCATGCTCACCTCGGACGGTCGGATCAAAGTCGTCGACTTTGGCATCGCAGGGTTCACCCACACCCGCACCGCTTTCACCGTCCCCCCGTCCTCCGCTCTCAACCCCGCTGGCACCCTTGAATACGGGGCTCCGGAGCAGTTTCTGGACTCACGCGGCGATGAACGCTCCGACCTCTACGCCCTGGGCAGTGTGCTCTTCGCTCTCCTCGCAGGTCAGCCGCCATTCACTGGGGCCAACGGCTACATCGTCCTCCGCCGCAAGATCGACGAGGAAGCACCCTCGCTGGCCGCCCTACGCCCAGACGTCCCAACTTCCGTAGCGGGCTTGGTCACCGAGCTGCTGCACCGTGACCCCTCCCGACGGCCGGGGACGGCGGAAGCGGTCCACGACCGGCTGACCCTCCTGCTTCACCCCCCTGCTGAGACTGCCCCGAACCCGCGGGGTTCCGGAGAAACGCTGGACATGGCGGACGATCCGGGTGGCCCACGCAGCGCCCCGCCCCGGCCAACACGGAACCCTCCGACCGTGCCACGCCCGCCGGGTGCCCTTCGATACCGGACAGCTGCCGTCCTCGGCGCTCTCATGCTTTTCATTCTGGCCGCCATATTCTATGCGGGGTTTCAGGTCAATGCGGCGGATTCGGTGGAATGGGGACGAATTCACGGCAAGGGGCGCGATGACCTGCGCTGGTTTCAGCAAATGGAGAGCGGTACGCTGAGCGTGCTTGCCTTTTCCGGGCTGTTGCTGGGGGTCTGCTGGCTACTCTGGCTCTCTCGGGTGCGCGATATCGCTGACCATCTGAATCCTGGACAGGTCCGCTACAGCAAAGACATGACTATCGCGTGCTGGTTCATTCCCGTGGTGAATCTCTACGTTCCTAAGCGGATCATCCACGACATCTGGAGCATCGCACTGCCAGCCGATTCCAGGAGTCGAACCAGGCGCATTCAGTTGCCTTCCGTATGGTGGGCGCTCTGGTTGGTCACGCTCCTGACGATGCCGATTTTCTGGTTTCCGTGGACGGAAACACTCTCAACGGGGAAATATCGAATAAACACCTACTCCGAAGGTCTCTGGTTCGCCTTCGAGCCGCTCACGTGGGCAAGCTTGGCCGTACATCTCTGGATTGTCCCCGTAGCCGGCGTCAACGGCTGGTTCGTATACCGCCTGACGAGTTTGCTGGCAGCGAAACTGCGGCGAACCACCCCGGCCACGACCGAACCATCGAGCCCTCTGGCCACGTAGGTCAGCAGATCTGTCTTCTGCGCCTGACGGTCAAGTATCAGCTGAGAAACCACGTGATGTCCTCTGCGTCCGCCCCGGTCCGCAGCAACCACCTGCGTCTTTCCTTCCCGTACTGGTCGACGCGTCCCATACCGCTCGGGCCACCCCCGCACCCCTGACTCAGCGGCCGCGGCCGCTGAGAATGTCGCGTGCACGGTCGACTCAACCCAGGCTGTCAGCCGACCGTGGCGGGGGTCCCGCGTCGCGGAGGCTGTACTCGACGAGGCCGGGATGGTCGATGGCGCCGGTGTAGCGCAGGGCCGCGCCGACGGACAGGCCGAACAGGTCGCAGATACGGCGAGGGTCGCCGCCGGTGGCCTCGGCCTCGTGGAGGAGACGGTCCTCGCGAAGCCGGCTGGTGGGTATGCCGAGCACGTCGTTGATCCAGACGTTGCTGACCGGCTCCACGCCGCAGCCCGTACGGACGGGCCTCCTTCGACCTACTCCCCACCCGCATCCTCACCCAGCCATGAGATTCACGGAACTCCGGTCAGAGCCGTTTTCACAGATCCCTATCACCGTCGGTCCTGTCGTGCGTTTCCTGCCGCGACGGCGGTGCTGTGACAGAGAATGGTCCCGCACTGCCGCAGGGAGTGCACGAGGGAGGAGATCCAGGTGCAGTTAGAGGTATGGGCCGAATCCGCCGCGGAACTGCGGTCTCTGCAGGGCTGGTTGAGGTCGGACCCCGATGTGCGCAGAACTGCCACGGTCGGAGTGCGGGGCAGTGCGCCGCGGCCCGGGGAGATGGGCACGGCGGTGGACGTACTGCAGCTGGTGACGGGGAACGGGTGGAGCGCGGCATCGTTCGTACTGGCCGTGGTCGCGTGGCGGCAGACCCGGCCACGACGGCCGCGGGTGGAGATCCGCCGCGGGGACACCGTCGTCGTCCTCGACGGCGGTACCAGCGACGTGGTCGAGCAGGTGATACGTGCCCTCGACACGGCCCCTGACGAGGGCGGGGGCCGGTGAGCGTACTGCCCGACCCCGCGAGGTCGCGGGCGGTCCTGGTGGGAACGAGCCGGTACGAGCACCTTGAGCAACTGCCGGCCGTCTCCAACAACTTGCAGGCCCTCGCCGACCTCCTGTCGAGCCCGCTGTCCCTGCACCTCCCGCCGCAGCACGTGACCGTCATCGAGAATCCGGCCGCGGCGCACACCGTGCTGCGGGAGGTGAGACAGGCCGCCGCCGAAGCCACCGACACCCTGATCGTCTACTTCGCCGGGCATGGGCTGATCGACCCGCAGGACACGCTCAGTCTGGCCCTGCCGCACACCGAGGTGGGACGGGTGGAGACCGGGCTGCCCTACGACTGGGTCCGCCAGGGCCTCCTTCAGGAATCCCGCGCCGAACGCCACGTCATCATCCTGGACTGCTGCTACAGCGGCCTGGCTCTGGGGCGGATGAGCGCATCTCCCGGACTCGCCGACCAAGCCGTCGTGGAGGGCAGCTTCCTCATCGCGGCCGCTGCCGAGACCCGCACGGCCTTGGCGCCGGTCGGGGACACCTACACCCTGTTCACCCGCGCGCTGCTCGACACGCTGCGGCACGGCATCCCCGGCGGCCCCGCGCTGCTGGATCTGGGGGCCATCTACCGGCATCTGCGTCAGACGCTGGAGCCCCGGGGGCATCCCGTTCCGCAGGCCCGGGACCGTAACACCGGCGCCCAGGTGGCGCTCGGCCGCAATCACGCCGTTCCCCGCAGCTCGCCCGAGAACGCTCCGGTCGGGGCAGCTGCCGCCCGGCCCCTCGTCGACGCGGACAGCCGGCCCCAATCGCAGGGCGCGCCCCCACCGTCCACGTCCACGCCCACCGTGGACAGCCGCTCCGGCACGTCCGTGGATTCTCACGTCCCCGAGCCCGAGAACACCCACCGGAACGGAGCCGACGTCTCAACTCCGGTGCGCGAAGCAGCAGTTCGGAGCAGCAGAAAAGGCAGACACCCGCGCATCGCACTGATCGGCGCCGCCTGCCTCGCTCTCCTTGCCAGCGGCTACCTCGTCTGGGACCCCTTCGGGTACGAGCTGACGGACTCGGAAACGATCCGGGCGGCAAGGGAGGACGGCGAGCTCAAGATCGGGGTCAAGGACAACCAGCCCGGGCTGAGCGACAACACCGGAACGGAAGACTCTCCGAGCTGGGTCGGATTCGACGTGGATTTCGGCAGGAACATCGGCAGAAAGCTGGGATTCGAGAAGGACCAGATCAAATTCATCGAGGTGAACACCGTGGACCGGGAGCATCGCCTGACCAGCACGGACGTCGACATCGTCGTCAGCAGCTACAGCATCACCGATGATCGCGAGAAGAAGGTGGACTTCGCCGGGCCCTACTTCAGGACCGATCAAGGGATGTTGGTCTATACGGAAAGCTTCGAGGGGGACATCGACGAGCCTCAGGACCTCCCCGAAGGAACGGAGGTGTGCACGGTGGGAGAGTCGATTTCCGAGGACGTCATGAAGAAATTCCCGCGCGAAAAGTTCGACCTGAACAATGTCACCAGCTACCAGGAGTGCATCGAGGCTCTCCATGTCAAAGAGGACATCAATGTCATGGTCACAGACCGGCCCATCCTTGCCGGATTCCTGAAGGAGAACCACCTGTTGTCCTTGGTTCGTACCCCAATCGTGGGCAGCGTGACGAACTGGGGCGTCGGCATGAGGAAGGGCGACCCCGCCCTGCGTCACTTCGTGTGCGAGTCCATCGACGAGCAGATCGAGAACGGGACTTGGAAGGAGCTGTACGAAAAGCACCTGAAGAAGGTTCTGGACCCGGAGAATGTGCACCCTTCTGCGCCTACGGAAGAGGTGCGGGAGGAGTACTGCGGCTAAGCCTCGCCCGCAGTTCGGCGGCCGGTACGAGGAGCACGTCCCTGCCGGGCGGGAGCCGGTCGAGGAGGGCGTGGAGGGGCATCGTCACATGCGGGGGCAGCCGGTCGGGGGGCGTCCGTGGCGACACCGGGAAGACGGGGATCGCGAGCGCGCCGCCGGGCGCCCTCGTCCAGGTGGGCTCCCCGTCCTCGGCCACGCGCACGGCGACCGTGCCGGCCTCCGCGAGCGCCTCGGCCACGTCGGCGTCCGGGCCGTAGCCGGTGGCCGCGAGGTGTACGGCGGCGTCGGCATCGGTGACCGGTGGGGCCCAGCCGAGGTCGGCGGGCGAGGGCCGGTAGTCCGGGTTGGCCTCCCACGCGACGACCTCGCCGTGCGCGTCGCTGCGCCAACGGCCGAGCACGGCCCAGGGAGGCGGGGGCGCGTCGTCCGCGCCCTTACCAGCGCTTTTATCCCGGACTCCGGCTAGAGGCAGACGGCGTCTTGCCCGCCACCGCCGAGCTGCTGTCCGAAGTCGTGAACATCCCGCGTGGGCGCTGCCTCCCGTACTGCTCGATACGGCCGCACTTCCGACCCACTGGGTGCGCTGGCGGTCGAACTCCTCAAACTGCCACGCCAGGAACGGTTCGAAACGCCGCCCGCCGGCGGCGTCGAGCAAGTCGTCGCCTGGCTGACCGAGACGGGCCTTGCGGACGCCGTCCACCGGCTCACCGGCAGTGCCACCACCGACCTCCTCGTCGTACTGGACCAGGCCGAGACTCTGCTCGACCTGCCTGAGGGGGACCTCACGGCCCTGTTGTCAGTGCTGTTCCCAGCCCGGCGCACCGCCGGGGTGCGGGTTCTGCTCACCTTGCGCGCCGACTTCGTCGACGCCACCCTCAACCACGAAAACCTCGGCCCGGTCCTGAAGCGAGGTGCCATCCATGCGCTGACCCCGATGACCCGGGAGCAGTTGCACGCGTCATCACCCGCCCCGTGGACCGAATCCCCGGCGTGTCCTACGAACCAGGTCTGGCCCGCCGCATCCTCGAGGATGCCGGCAGTGAGCCTGGCGCTCTTCCTCTTCTCGGCTTCGTCCTACGCCAGTTGTGGGTGGAAACAGTCAGGGGGTCGTCTCAGGGTCGAGGCATACGAAAGGGCCGGCGGCGTCTCCGGCGCACTGAGCAGCCACGCGGAGGAAGCATGGCGGAAGTACGTCCTGCGCGAGACCAAGACCGGCTCCCCAGGCCCCGCGGACCCGCTGGACACAGTGGACCCCGGGGACGCCCCGGATCCCCTTGCCCCCGACGAAGCCGTCACGCATGCCCGGCGCCTCCTCGCCGGACTGGTACGCGTGGTTCCGGACAGCGGCGCCCCCGCGCTACGGCGGGTGCTGACCCGGGCAGAAGCCGGCGAGCAGCAATGGCGCCTGGCCGTACAGCTCGCCGGGAAACACGAGCGTCTACTGGTGCTCCACGGCGCTTCCGGCATGCCTGAAAGTGTGGAACGCACATGAGGCCCTCATCACGGCCTGGCCGGCTCTGGCCAAAGTGGTGCGCGAGGACCGGGACTTCCTCGCCGCGCGCACGGAGTTACAACAGGACCAGGAACGCTGGGCAAGCGCGGAACGGGCTGACGAACTCCTCCCGCGGGGCGCCCAACTTATCTCCCTCGAGACCCGTCTCGCGCGGCGCACCGACGAACTGACGGCGGCTCAGACTGAATTCCTCGACCTCGCAGCCCGGCAACGCGATGCAGTAGAACAACAGCGCCGTGCCCGGCAGCGGCAGATCCGGCTGGCCTGGACGGCCGGCGCGCTCGCTCTCGCTGTCATCGCCGCCTTGGGGGAGTTCTTCATCCAGGAGTCCGAGGTGAGCAAGGAGCGGGCGGCGGAAGGCCGGTCCAGGGCGCTGGCAGTGCAGGCAGACGAGCTGGCCGATACCAATCCTGCCCAGGCCGCTCTGGCCGCGATGGCGGGCTACGACACCTCCCCGACGCAGGAAGCCCGTAACGCATTGTTGTGCCGGTACACCTCGGTCATGGAAAAGGCATGGATCCTGTCGGGCGTGGAGGGAAAGGTCGACAGCGTCGCAATGAGCGGGAACGGCGCGGTGACTCTGGCGACCTCCGACACCCGGCGCGCGACCCTGTTCCTGCGTACGAAGCAGGGCAAGGTGCGTCAGGTCAACCTCCGCCTCCGTCCCAACGTCTTGGAACCCGCAGTCAGCCTGGACGGGCAGCGCATCGCCTATGTGCGCGACGAGGACCGAGCTGTTGTCTGGCACGATGTCAAGCCCACGGCGTCGTACCCGGTGGGACCTGCGCACCTACTCAAAGGTCCTCCGGTAAAGGCCAAGCCGGATGACTTGGGCAACCTACGCAAGCTGATCGATTTCTCGCGGACGTCCCTTTACCTCGTCGAAGCAGCGGCCGATTCCACGACATTCCCGGTACGCATCTGGGATCTGGAGACGGGGCGCTGGCGCGACCTGCCGAAGAAAATCCCCGGGATCGAGTCCATTTGGTTCGGCCCGGACGACACCACGGTGATGGCAATGAGGACCACCTCGTCCCTGATCGAAACGATGGACGCAGTCGACATTCGGACCGGTGCGAGACGGCGTCTGGTCACGGATGGCAAACACAGCGGTGTGTCGGGTGACGGAACCGTGGTCATCACCTGCCATCCAGGGGACATCGAGTCCTCGACCAACGCCCTGTACCAGACGATACGAGTGGCGGACCGGCGAGTCCTACGCAATTACCGCCCTGACAGCACCTCGTGCGAACCCACGGTCCTTGACTCCAAGGGCGACCGGTTTGCCCTGACCGGCGGAGACCCTTGGGAAATCGTCAAGGCCAAGGGCAACGATCGACCACGGAAAGTCATCGCGCCTCCTGGCTTGCTCCCGTCCGATCTCGCTCCGGAACTACCGTTGCTCGGATCCGAACGGGAGCCCGTCCTGGCTATCAAGGACGACATTTCGGTCTCCGGACAAACTCTGGTGAGCACCGATGGAGCCACCGCCTACGGCGTGCCAAGACTACTCGGGGACGGAAGCACGATGATGGTCCGCCTCGGTGAGAACGGCGACTCCTTGCGCGTCATGGAGACCGAGGGCGACAACCGCGACCTGGCCGAAGTGTCCGTCAAGGCCAAGACACCGCCGCCCAAGGAGCAGGTCATCGCGATCAACAGCGCCGAGACACTGATGGCAGATGTGTCGGACAAGAATCGGGTGACGGTTCGTCAACTTCCTTCCTTGCGCCGCGTATCAGAGTTCAAAACAGCCGCCGAACCACCCGTCGTCGACTGGGACCCCACGACCTCTTCTCCCCGCCCGGCGACCCAGGTGAGCTGGAACCCGTTGGCCTCGTCTTCCTGCCCGGTGATCGGCTCGTGACGGTCGTTGGTTCCCGCGTCGAACAGTGGGATACCCGCAAAGGACGACGCCTCTCCTCGATCGACCTGAACGGACTTCGACTTACTTCCCGGAACCGGCCGAAGTACCACGTGACTCGCCACCGCGACCTGGATCTGCTGGCGGTCAGCGTGGAAGGCGAACCGGATCTGCACGCCGTCGACCTGCGGGCAGGCCGGGAGAGGAAAGACCTCCGCATCCGATTCGCCGACAACTTCCTCACCGCGTACTTCCTCAAGGACACGCGCTATATGGCCGTACTGACCTCGGGACGCATCCTGGAACTGTGGTCCGTCGAACCGGGACAACAACCACGTCGAGTGGCAGCCTTCCCCAAGCCACTGCGACCCGGCGAGTGGGCAACGGGCAATCCCAGTGGCGCACACTACTTTCTGGCCGCTGACAGTTCTGTGACCTTCCTGAGAGCAGACGACCCGTCGTATCCATGCTCTCCATGATGGACATCCTTCCGGGGCAGGGCCCCTGATCTCAGATGTCCGTCAAAGCGGAACAAGCTCACTACTACCGCGCACGGGACACCACGCAACACGGCGGGAGCAGCCCATGGCTACGCCGCCAACTCACCCTCGCGCTCTCGTAGGGCTGAGGCGAGCTTGGTGTTGCCGGCGGCGTCGCCATCCCGGTCAACGGTCGTGTCAGCCCTGGCGGTGTAGCCGGTCAGACCCGTCGCTGCGCGGGAACGAGCCGAGTCACCTTCGGCGTTCGCCGATCCCCACCTCGTCGAGGTCGTGTCCGATCACGAGTCGTCCGGAGAATCCGTGCCGGGCCTCGCGCCACACCGAGTCCGGCCTGTTGCCCGGCACCAGGTGGGACAGGACGAGTGTGCGCACCCCGGCACGTTCGGCGACGGGGCCGACGTCCTCGACCGTTGTGTGTGCGTTGAGCAGGTGGTGGAGCGATGCCTCCTGTGCGGGAGTCCGGGGCTCCGGGAACATCGACTCCGGCCAGGTGCGGTCGATGACCTCGTGCACCAGTACGTCCGCGTCCCTGGCCAGGCGCACCAGGTTGTCGCACGGCGCGGTGTCGCCGGAGAAGACGACGGAACCGTCCTCCGTGTCGAAGCGGTAGGCGAGGGCGGGGAAGACAGGAGCGTGGTCGACGAGGGTGCCGGTGACACGGATGCGGTCGTCCTCGTATACGGGGACGGGGGCCATGTCGGGGGCGGGGGCGCCGTTCGGGTCATCGGTAGCCCATGAGGGCAGGACGACGTCCCGGGCATCGACGAACTGGTCGGGGACGGGCTTGCGGCTGTCGCGGGCCCGGTCGTTGAAGTCGGTGGCGTAGGCGCGCACCATCGCCTCCCACATCTCCCGCGTCCCTGGGGTCGGGTTCTCCGGGGCGACCACCGGAGGAGTCGGATCGGGGCCGAACAGCGGGGGCAGTGCACCGCGGTTCCCCGGGCCGATGAGCGGGATGGGCAGGTCGGCACGGGGTATCCCGTTGGACAGCCCTTCGGTCAGCAGGTTGTTCAGATCGACGATGTGGTCGGAGTGCAGGTGCGTCAGGAAGACTCCGGCGAGCTTGTCCAGGGGGCCGCCCAGGTCGTTCTGCCAGCTGCCCAGGCGGGCTTTGCGGAGTTGCCTGCCGACGCCGTCCCCGGCGTCGATCACGTAGTAGCGATCGCCGACGACCAGCGCGGAGGATATGCCCTCACGGTTGCTGTTCGGCCACCACGGGGGGCCGCCGGCCGTGCCCAGCAGGACCAGACGGGTTGTATGGCCGTCAGCCCGCAGCGGTGCCCGGGACGCCTCCGGTTCCTGCGCGTTCCCGCGCGCCTGCGCGGGAGTCGCGCCTACGGCGACGGCCCCGGCGCCCGCGGTGAGGGTAGCGATGAGGGATCGACGCGACAAGCTGCTGGTTGCCGGCGTTCGACGGATGACATCACACACAAAGCGACCTCTCGTTTATGTTTCGCACAGAGACGTGGCAAAGCCCCGAAGTGACGGCACGGAGCCAGGTTCGGAGAGGGCTCGACGGCCGGCTTGCGGATGGACGCCGCTCCGGCGTTGCCGATCGCCGTCCGGGCCCCGGCCGTCACTCTTCCGTGGGTCAGCCGGACTCAGCCAGGCCCAGCGCCACGTCGACGATCATGTCTTCCTGGCCGCCGACGAGACCTCGCTCGCCGACCGCCACCAGGATGGAACGGACGTCGACGCCGTAGCGCTCCGCTGCCGTCTCCGCATGGCGGAGGAAGGAGCCGTACACCCCGGCGTATCCGAGTGTCAGCGTCTCGCGGTCGACGCGGACGGGGCGGTCCTGGAGTGGGCGGACCAGGTCGTCGGCGGCGTCCTGCAGTGCGAACAGGTCGCAGGCGTGGTTCCAGCCGTTGAGGTTCGCGACGGCGATGAATGCCTCCAGCGGGGTGTTGCCCGCGCCCGCGCCCTGGCCGGCGAGCGAGGCGTCGACCCGGGTGACGCCCTCCTCGACGGCGATCATCGAGTTGGCGACCGAGAGGGAGAGGTTCTCGTGCGCGTGGACGCCGATCTCGGTCGCCGGGTCGAGGACGTCCCGGTAGGCGCGGATGCGGTCGCGAACGCCGTCCATCATCAGACGGCCACCGGAGTCGGTGACGTACACGCAGTTCGCTCCGTACGACTCCATCAGCCTGGCCTGGTCCGCGAGGGTCTTCGCGTCGGCCATGTGGCTCATCATCAGGAAGCCGGAGACATCCATGCCCAACTCGCGGGCGGTGGCGATGTGTTGTGCGGAGACATCGGCCTCCGTGCAGTGGGTGGCCACGCGGACGGAGCGCACGCCGAGGGCGTAGGCCTGCTTGAGTTCCTCGATGGTGCCGATGCCGGGCAGCAGCAGCGTGGTGAGGCGGGCGTTCTCGATGTGCGCGGCGGCGGTCTCGATCCACTCCCAGTCGGTGTGGCTGCCGGGACCGTAGTTGAGGGAACCGCCCGCGAGGCCGTCGCCGTGCGAGACCTCGATGCCGTCGACTCCGGCGGCGTCAAGCGCGGCGACGATCGTGCCGAGTTGCTCCGGCTCGATGCGGTGGCGGATGGCGTGCATGCCGTCCCGCAGGGTGACGTCCTGGATGAAGAGCCTGTCGACGGTCATGCGTCCGCTCCCTGGAGTTCGTTGCTGTGAGCGGCCATGGCCTCGGCCATGCGGACGGCCGCGCTGGTCATGATGTCGAGGTTGCCGGCGTAGGCGGGCAGGTAGTGCGCGGCGCCCTCCACTTCGAGGAAGACCGACACCTGGTGGGTGACCGGGTCGGCGGTCAGGGTGTGCACCGGCTGGTCGGCCGGGACCGGCGTGATCTGCACCTGCTGCTTGAGCCGGTAGCCGGGTACGTACGCCGATACCTGCTCGACCATCGCGGCGATGGAGGCGCGGATCGCGTCGTGTGCGGTCTCGTCCGGGGCGTTCACCAGGGCGAGCACCGTGTCACGCATGATCAGCGGCGGCTCGGCCGGGTTCAGGACGATGACGGCCTTGCCGCGCCCCGCGCCGCCCACGGCCTCGATGGCGTGGCTGGTGGTCTCCGTGAACTCGTCGATGTTGGCGCGGGTACCGGGGCCGGCGCTCTTCGACGCGATGGACGCGACGATCTCGGCGTACGGCACCGGGGCGACCCGGGAGATCGCGGCGACGACGGGGATCGTGGCCTGGCCGCCGCAGGTGACCATGTTGACGTTCTCGGCGGCGACGTGCTCGGCGAGGTTGACCGCCGGGATGACCATCGGGCCGATGGCCGCCGGGGTCAGGTCGATGAGCTGCTTGCCGTGCGGGGCGAGCACCGCGGCGTTGGCGACATGCGCCTTGGCGGAGGTGGCGTCGAAGACGATCCCGATGTCTTCGAAGCCGTCCATCCGGACCAGGCCCTCGACACCCTCGGCCGTGACCGGGACGCCGAGCCGCCGGGCGCGGGCCAGGCCGTCGGAGGCGGTGTCGATGCCGACCATCGCGCCCATCTCCAGGGTGTCGGACAGCCGCAGCACCTTGATCATCAGGTCGGTGCCGATGTTGCCCGAGCCGATGATGGCCACCTTGGTCTTCATGCGGAGGCTCCTTCGTCGGAGGCGGTTTCGGGGGCTGCGCCGGACGCGTCCGGCGCAGGGAAGCGGACGGAGACCGAGCCGAGGCCCGTGATGTCGGCGGTGAACGCGTCGCCGGCCTGGGCGACCACCATCGGGCCGAGTGCGCCGGAGAGGACGACTTCACCGGCGCGCAGCGGGGAGCCGACCTCGCGGGCGGTACGGGCCAGCCAGGCCAGTGCGCCCAGCGGGTCGCCGAGGCAGGCCGCGCCGGTGCCGCTGGAGACGGTCTCGCCTGCTCGGGCGAGCGTCATGCGGGCGTCGACCGGCTCGAACTGGGCGAGGGGCCGCTGCGCCCGGCCCAGCACGTACAGGGCGCTCGAACCGTTGTCGGCGACCGTGTCACCGAAGGTGATGTCCCAGTCGGCGATGCGGCTGTCCACGATCTCGAGGGCGGGGCTGGCGTAGGCCACTGCGGCCCGCACCTGCTCGTCGTCGAGCGGGCCCTCGGCGAGGTCCGTCCCGAGGACGAAGGCGATCTCCGCCTCGACCTTCGGCTGGATGAGGCGCCCGGTGGGCACGGGTGCGCCGTCGGTGACCTGCATGTCGTCGAAGAGGACGCCGAAGTCCGGCTGGTCCACGCCGAGTTGGGCCTGTACGGCGGGAGAGGTCAGGCCGATCTTGCGCCCGGTGACGCGGGCGCCGCTCTCCAGGCGGTGCGCGGTGAGCAACTCCTGTACGGCGTAGGCGGACTTCACGTCGTCGGCGCCGATCAGATCGCGTACCGGAGTGCAGGGGGCACGGTCGGCGGAGGCCTGCAGCAAACGCTGTGCGGCCTTGGTCACGGCACCGCTGCCGCGGGGGGTCTCGTTCATGTCTCCAGCTTGGACAATGGGTCCGACCGACGCCCAGGAAAAAGTTCCGTGAGACGGAACTGTCGTCGGAAGTCGGAAGTCGGAAGGGGGCGTTCGGCGGCGTCAGTGCCGGCGCAGCTCTGCTCGCCGCCCGAGCGTGACGCTGATCCCGGCCGCCGCCGCGCGGACGGCCGCGGCGTGCCGGGACGGCTGGAAGCGGTGCACCGGACCGGTGACACTGACGGCGCCGAGGAGTTCGTCCGCCGGGCCGAAGATCCCCGACGCCACGCACACGATGCCGACGGCCGACTCCTCGTACTCGAAGGCGACCCCCGTTGTGGCGACGTCGGCGAGCTGGCGTGCCAGGACGTCGACGTTGGTGATGGTCCTGGGGGCCCGGCGTTCCTTCGGTCCGCGCAGGACGGCCTCGCGGACATCGTCGGGCGCGTGCGCCAGGAGCACCTTCCCGAGGGCCGTCGAGTGCAACGGCATGCGTCCGCCGAGGCGGGAGGGGGAGGCGGCCTGCTGGTGGCCGCCCATCTTCGCCACGTACACCACCTCGGATCCTTCGCGGACCCCCAGGTGGACCAGCTCGTGCGTGCGCACGTACAGGTCCTCCATGAACGGGGTCGCCACCTCAAGCAGGCCCCGTTCGACCGAAGCGCGCATGCCGAGTTCGAAGACGAGCCCGGACAGGCGGTAGCGGCCGTCCACGCGGTCGAGCAGTTTCGCGGCCACGAGATCGCCGAGGACGCGGTGCAGGGTGGCCTTGGGAAACTCCGTGCGGCGTTGGAGTTCGGCGAATCCCAGCGTCGTGTCGTCGACGGTGAACGCCTGGAGGACGGCAAGCGCCTTGGCAAGGACACCGCTGGGGCCGCTCTCGTTCATGCCGGCTCCGCCCTTCTCTGCGGTGGGGAGAATTCGACTGTACGGGGAGCGCCTTGCGGTCCCGGACGGGGATCTGGCCCTCCGGGTCCGGGCGGAGCATTCATGCGGCCGTGCGTGCCGCCATGACGCCGAACCCGGCGATGTACTCCCGGATCGGACGGTAGAACGAGTGCTCCACCTCGTACGGGCCGGCCGCGCCGAGCGCCGCGAACGCGGCCACCCAGGTGCGGACCTCGTGCGCGGAGTTGCCCGCGTCCTCGGCCATCTGACGCGGGGTCATGGCGTCGACAGGAGACAGGTCGCCGGAGGCCAGCGTCGCCATCAGGTTCCGGTCCCATTCGGGGTTGAGGTCGCGGATGGCGGCCGTGCCCGCCGTGAACGCCTTCGCCGTGTCGATGACCCGCTGCTGGCGGGCGTCCCGCGCGGCCGCCGTCGGACGGCGGCCGTTGAGCAGCATCGCGCGTGCGGCTTCGCCGGCGGTGGCCCACTGCGGCACCGGCGGGTCGTGCGACAGTCCGCCCGAACCCACGACGAGGACCCGTTCGTCCTTGAGTGTGGCCAGGAAGCCGCCGATGGTCTCGCCGAGCCTGCGCACGCGCCGCATGGTCACGAACGGCTCGGCGACGCCGTTGACGAAGACCGGGATGGTCGGCACGGTGTCGATGCCGCCGAAGAGGATCTCGAGCGGCTGGATCGCCCCGTGGTCGACCTCCATACGGCGTGAGATGGCCACGTCGACATCGCGTTCGGCGACCCACTGGGCCAGCTTCTCGGCGCGCTCGGCGGGCACGTTCAGCGGCCCTGCGGTGGTGCCGTAGTCTCCGACGCCCAGGGCCTGGTAGCCGATGCAGAACGGTGGCATCAGGTCGTAGAAGAAGCCGTTGTAGTGGTCCGGTGCGAAGGACACGACCAGCGTCGGGTCGTATTCCTCGACGAATGCGCGCGCGGCGGCAAAGGCGCCCTGGACCGCGCCCGCGACCTCGGCGGGCGGCTCGGCGTAATCGAGCAGCGGGCTGTGCGACATCGTGACGAGCGCGAGGGTCATGCCCGTACTCCTTCCTCGGGAGCGGTCGTGGTCTGCGGGGTGAACAGCGAACCGGCTGTGCGGACCGCGGTGAGTGCCTGGGGCGCCTGCCGGGTCAGCGAGGCGGCCGCGACGAAGCGGTCGGGGCGCAGCAGGACGAGGCCGCAGGCGCGCACGTCGAACCAGTCCTTGAGGGCCCCGGAGGTGTCGCCGACGACGGTGACCGGCGCCGGCGAGTCCGCGTACCGCTTCTGCGCCCAGGTGCGCTGGGTCTCCGGCATGAACGAGACCAGCTTGATGCGGTGGCGGCGGACGAGGTCGAGATCGGCGGCGGACAGGAACGCCGTCGGGTCGGTGCCCCACGTCGCGAGGGTCCACCAGTTACCGGTCACGTCGTCGAGGAGGACGTCGGTGGCGTCGGCGGTGCTGACGCGCGGCTGGATGAACTGCAGGCCTACGGGGGAGAGTTCGCCTGCGGAGTCGATGAACGGCGCGAGTCCCCCGGCCCTGCCTTTGAACCCGGCGCGTGCCCGGCCGGGAGTGAGGTCGGCCTGGTCGACGACGACGCCTGCGGCGTAGCGCGGCATCGGCTTGAACCGCAGCTCGGTGAAGTAGGACTTCCACTTCGGGACGGCGTTGAGGGCCGTGGCGGCCACGTCACGGACCTTGCCGCCGAAGCGGCCCATCTTCATGACGGTGCCTGCCGCCATGTTCACGTCGATCATGTCGGCGGCGTGCTTGCGGCGCTCCATGGTGTACGTGTCGAGCAGGGCGTCGTCGGCGTCACCCGCGAGGACGGCGGTGAGCTTCCACGCCAGGTTCGTCGCGTCCCGGATGCCGGAGTTCCAGCCCTGGCCGAGCCAGACCGGCATCAGGTGGGCGGCGTCACCGGCGATGAAGACCCGGCCCTTGCGGAAGTCGGAGGCGACGCGGCCGTGGTGGGTGAACGTGCGCTGGTTGATGACCTTCAGGGCGGAGGGGTCCGGGACGTGCCGGGCGAGCAGTGAGTGCATGAACGCCGGGTCGTCGCACAGGTCGGTCGGCTCGTCGTCGTGGAGCATGAACTCCCAGCGGCGGATGCCCTGCGGCAGGCCGATGGAGACGTACGGGCGACGGGGGTCGGCGCCCAGGTAGACCGAGGGGGTGCCGATCGGGTCGTTCTCGACGTCGACCACGACCCAGCGGGTGGAGGGGGACTTGCCCTCGAAGCTCACTCCCATCCATTTGCGGGTGAAGGAGCTGCCGCCCTCGCAGCCGACGGCGTAGCGGGCGGTCAGTGTGACCGTCTCGACGGTGTCGTCGTCGGCGCCGGGACGTTCCGCGGTCACCACGACGTGGTCGCCGCGGTCCTCGATCCCCACGACCCGGTGCCTGAAGCGCAGCCCGGTGCCGTCGAATCGGTCGAGGCCGGCGGCGAGTTCCCGGTCGACCAGGGGCTGGATGAAGCCGTGCTTGCGGGGGTAGCCGAACTCCTGCGTGCGCGGGTTGTTCGTGGCCAGCACCTGGCCGGTGCCGTTGACCAGGCGCACCACGTGGTGCGGGACCGTGAAGGGCTGGATCTGCTCCCACAGGCCGGCGGTGTGCAGGGTGCGGATCGACTCGTCGTCGAGTCCGACGCCGCGCGGGTAGTCGATCAGCTCGTGCCGGGCCTCGAGGACGGTGGCCCGGTGGCCGCGCACTCCGATGAGGTTGGCCAGGGTGAGGCCCACCGGTCCGGCTCCGATGACGACGACGTCGGTGTCGTAGGTGGTCATGGGTGTTTCCGATCGGGTGAGCAGCGTCAGTTGTGGGACAGGAAGTCGATGACGAGGCGGTTGAACTCCGCGGCGTGCTCGATCATCGCCCAGTGACCGCAGCGGTTGAGCAGCACGAGGCGGGAGTTGGGGATGTCGGCGAGCAGGCGCAGGCTGGTCTCGTAGTGCAGGACGCGGTCGTCCCTGCCGTGGATCAGCAGGGTCGGCGTCTGGATTCCGGGGATCTTGCTGCGGTCCACCTTGATCGGGATCGGGGCGCCGTGCGCGAGACCCTCGACGTAGTTCTTCAGGTGGTCGGGGCGGGCGAGCGCCGCCTCGGAGCGGGCCCGGGTCAGCTCCGGGGTGGCGAAGCGCGCCTTGTCGTACGTCATGATCTCGACGAGTGCCCTCATGTTCTCCGGGCTGGCGTCCTTGTACGCCTTGACCAGCACCTTCAGTCCCTCGCTCGGGCCGTCGGCCGGAGCGAAGAGGGAGGCGGGGCCGCGGCCGAGGGAGGCGCCCATGGTCACGAGGTGCGTGATGCGCTCGGGGTGCAGCGTCGCGAAGCGGACCGCGGTGTGGGCGCCCATCGAGTTGCCGACCAGGGCCGCCTTGTCGAGGCCGAGGGCGTCGAGGTACTCGACGAGGGTCGCGTCGTGGTCCATGTCGGCGGTGGCCTGGGCGTCGGAATCGCCCCAGCCCGGCATGTCGGGTGCGACGACGTGGAAGCCGGCGTCGGCAATCGCGCCGATGTTGCCGGAGAAGTTGGACCAGCCGGTCGCGCCCGGACCGGAGCCGTGCAGCAGTACCACCGGCGTGGCATCGGCTTCGCCCGCCTCGTAGTACCGCAGACGCATGCCTGACGGCAGCGTGATGTCGCGCGATGCGGCTTCCTTGGTGATGGCCATGACCGGGACCCCTCGATGTGGTGCGTTATATGAACGCTAGTGAACGATAGTTGCACAGCGCATGGCTCATGGAACGGGTGCGTCACGGGAATGTCAAGTGATCGAAGCAACACCGAGCGGGCACCGAGCGCGCCGACCGGCATGACGGTGCATCACGGCCCACCCGTAAGCTGCCGGGATGAGCGACGAGCAGGCAGCCCCCACCCCGGCCGGGAGCGACACCGCCAAGGGCCAGGCGCGGCAGGGTGGCACATCGGGCAAAGGTGCGTCCGGATCCCAGACCCTCGCCCGGGGGCTGCTGACGCTCGAGGCCGTCGCCGGTCAGCCGCAGGGGCTGACCGTGCAGGACGTGGCCCAGCGCCTCGGAGTGCACCGCACGATCGCCTACCGGATCCTGGTCACGCTCGCCGATTTCCGCCTGGTCGTGCGGACCTCGGACGGCCGTTACCGCGCAGGATCCGGCATGGTGACGCTGGCCCGGGGGTACGCGGCCGGCATCCGTGAGGCGGCCCTTCCGGTGCTGCGGCGCACCGCCGACGAACTCGGCGCCACGGTCGCACTGATCGCCGCGGAAGGCGACGAGCAGGTCGCGGTCGCGGTCGTCGAGCCCCGGACCGTCAGCCACCACCTCGGATACCGCGTGGGCAGCCGTCACCCCTTGGGGATCGGCGCCGCGGGTCTCGCACTGTCCTCGCTGCGTCTGCCCGCCCCGGGTGAACCGGCCGGCGTCGCCGAGGTGCGCGAGCGCGGATACGCCCGCACGTTCGGCGAGATCGAACCCGGCGCGTACGGCGTCGCCGTGCCGCTGCACACCGCCGACCCCGGCCTGCACCTGTGCGTCAACCTCATCACCACTCGCGAGGACGTGGCCGACGGCGCCGTACCGGCGATGCTGACGGTGGCCGAGGAGCTCTCAGCGCTGGGCTGAGCGACCGGGCCCGCTCGTCCGCCGCATCCGGAGTGCGGCTCCTGATGCGGCGGTATCCGGGGGTGCGACTCCTGATGCGGCGGTATCCGGGGTGCGACTCCTGATGCCCCCTCGGGCGAGCCCCCTATTTGATCGATCATTGCTGAGCCTCTTGACGACGCGCATTCCCCTGCCGGACTGTGTTCGTTATCTACACGCAGTAGTGCGGATTACGCACCATCCGAGGGTGGCGGCCAGGCGATCAGCTACCGGCCGCGTCCACCCGGCGCGTTTCCCCGTCCGCCGTGCGCCGACCCATCTCCGGAGCCACAGATGCCCACCCATGACGCTGCGCGTCGCACTGAATCCCGGCGAATCGCGCTGTCCAGTTTCGTCGGCAGCGCCATCGAGTTCTACGACTTCCTCCTGTACGGAGCCGCCGCCGCGCTCGTCTTCAACGAGCTCTTCTTCACCGATCTCAGTGCCCTCGCCGGAACCATCGCCGCCTTCGGCACCCTTGCCGTGGGCTACGTCGCCCGCCCGCTCGGCGGCATCGTCTTCGGTCACTTCGGCGACCGCGTCGGCCGCAAGTCGATGCTCGTGATGACCATGACGATCATGGCGATCGCCAGCTTCGCCATCGGCCTGCTGCCCACCTACGACGTGATCGGCATCTGGGCACCGGTCCTGCT
Source organism: Streptomyces sp. LHD-70 (assembly GCF_031157275.1). Taxonomy (GTDB): domain Bacteria; phylum Actinomycetota; class Actinomycetes; order Streptomycetales; family Streptomycetaceae; genus Streptomyces. Next base: position 47,136 of record NZ_JAVIFW010000032.1, on the reverse strand, counting down.
CGTCGTCTGCCGTCTTGTGCAGGGCATCGCGGTCGGCGGCGAATGGGGCGGCGCGGCCCTGATGGCGATGGAGCACGCGAGCGAGGGCCGGCGCGGGCTGATGGCCTCCTTCGCCAACATGGGCGGCCCGGCCGGCGCCGTGCTCGCCACCGCCGTCTTCGCCGGGTTCTCGGCGCTGCCCGAGGATCAGTTCCTGAGCTGGGGCTGGCGGGTGCCGTTCCTGCTCAGCCTCGGCCTGATGGCCATCGGCCTGTTCATCCGGCTCAAGGTCACCGAGAGCCCGATCTTCGTGGCGGCGCAGCAGCGCGCCGCTCAGGAGCAGAAGGCGGCCAAGCAAGAGGCACCGCTCGTCACCGTTCTGCGCCGCTACCCGAAGAACATCGTGCTGTCCTGCCTGAGCGGCTGTGCCGCACTGGTCATCCAGTCGCTGCTCGCCACCTTCATGCTCACGTACGCGACCGGGGTCGGCTTCGAGCGATCCACGGTGCTCTGGGCCCAGGTCGTCTCCTCGGCACTGCACATCTTCACGATCCCCGCCTTCGCGATGCTCTCGGACCGGATCGGGCGCCGACCGGTCATGATCGCCGGTGCGCTGGCCACCGCGGCGTGCGCGTATCCGCTGTTCGCTCTGGTCAACAGCGGTTCCACGACGCTGCTCTTCGCCGCCTACATCCTGGGCAACCCGATCCTGCAGGCTTCGATGTACGGCCCGATGGCGGCGTTCGTCAGCGAGATGTTCGGTACCAGGGCCCGCTACACCGGGGCCTCGCTCGGCTACCAGCTGGCGACCACACTGGGCGCGGGCACCGCCCCGCTGATCGCCTCCAGCCTTCTGGCGGCGTCGGGAGGCGGAACCAACTCCGGGACGGTCAGCCTCTACATCATCGGTGTGTGCCTGGTCAGTTCGGCCGCGATCGCCCTGACCAGGGAGTCGCATCGCGCCGACATCGGAGAGTCCGCCGAGCCCCGGGCCGAACGGGCCGACGAAGCGGCAACGGCCTGAGCGGTGTGCTACTGCCCCCGGGGCGCCTGGCCGGAGTTCGCCGGACCCAGGCGGAAGCGCCCCCGGGCAGTGGCTCCGCGCCGGAATCACGGCGTACGCAGGCCAGCGCCACTCACCGCGCTCACGATCTCGCCGACCCGCTCCACCAAGGTCGGATGTGACGGCCCGATCCGAAGTGGTCCCGGCCGACTCGGCACCCACACGTAAGGAACTCGTCCAGCGGAGTCCAGGGCATAGGCGCCCACGGTGGTCTCCCGCCCGTCCAGGGCGACGTACAGGTGCATCCGGCCCCTCGCCATCATTGCGCAGGTTCGATCTGGAGCACACCTTCCGGATGATCAAGCAGACGCTGGGCTGGACCCGCCCGAAGCTCCGCACGCCCGCGGCGGCAGACCGGTGGACCTGGCTGATCATCGCCGCCCACACTCAACTCCGCCTCGCCCGGCCCCTGGTCGCCGACCTTCGCCGTCCGTGGGAGAAGCCGGCGGCCCCGGGCCGGCCCACCCCGGCCCGGGTCCGCCGGGGGTTCAGGAACCTCCGCCGAACCTGCCTTGTCCGGCCCGTGCGCCAAAACCCAACCGGCCCGGCCCCGGCAGGCCGCTCGGCTCAAAGAACCGGCGCCCCGCCACCCGCTACGACGTCGGCAAGACCACCAGACGCCCCGAAAGCATCACCGACCGCGACCAGTTCAGACGCTGAACACGGCTTCAGAAGGGCACGACCAACCCGGCTTCTCGCAACCCAAGCAATGCCCTGCCCATGCACTCGGCTGCCGAGGCCCCATCGGCCCTCATCCCACCCTCCAGGGGCCCACCACAGGCTGCGAATGTCCACGCCGGCTGACCGTCACGCATCCGCTCCGCGTCGACCCGGATCATGGCACCTACACCCTGCTCGCCGAGCCATTCCAGGATGAGCATCGTCGCGTCCTCGACGCCGCTGTCCAGATCCACCTCGGGCCGTCGCCCCATTCCCTTGGCCATGGCCACAACCCTACTCAGGGGCTGGATTTGGCCTGTCGCACGCTTTCAGGCGGCTCAGACCACCAGGAGAAACGCGAGCAGCGGCACCATGTGGGCAGCCAGGACGACTCCGAGGTCCCAGGGGTTGCCCGAGGCGTCCAGGACTCCGAATGCCAGGGCCACCGGGGCCATGGAGCTGCCTAGGAGGGAGACCAGCCGACCGGCGAAGAACCAGCGGAACTCTCTCTGTCTCAAGAGGTGAGAGCGCACGCGCGGGAGTCTCCGTCACATTCGAGGTGGTTGGGTCTGGGCTGAGTCCGTCGTCGGTGCCGTCGGCGTTCGGTCAGCTCCTGACGGCTGGCGTCCGGTCGGAGACGACCAGCCAGATGCCCGCGCAGCACACCGCCAGCAGGGCCAGCTCCTGCGCGCCGGGGGCCGGCTCGATGCCGAGAGCCCAGCCGCTGATGCGGACCAGGAACGGTACGACCAGCTGCACCGCAGCCGTGAACAGCGGACCACGCAGCAGGATCAGCCGGTGTTGCACCACATAGGCCGGTGCGTACACGAGCACACCGAGTACGGCGATCCCCAGCCACTGCTCCGCGGCCACCTCGTCCAGGGCGGGCAGCGCCAGGGGCAGCAGCATGACGGTGGCCGGCCCCAGGATCACCGGCAGTGCCGCCAGCGGCGCGACATCGGCCAACCCGCGGCGATAGACGAACCCGTACAGCGCGAAGCCGAGGGTCGCGGCGAACGCCAGTCCAACTCCCGTTGCAAATTGGGCCACTTCAGTCGTCCCGGCCGAAGTGCCGCCGTTCACCATCGCGTAGCCGCATGCCGCCGCGGCCGCCGCCATGGTGCCCACGGCCTTCCGCGCCCCGGCTCGCTCGCGGAAGAACATCACGCCGAGCACGAACGACAGGCACGGCAGGAGGGTCACCACGACGTTGGTGCGCGAGGTGCCGATCAGCGGCATCGCTCCGAGAGTTCCCGCCGCGTAAGCGAAGAACCCGAGGAATCCGAGCAGCACCGCAGTTCCGGGCCGGCGAGCAGCTGCCCGGACGCCGGCCCGTCCGGTGCCGGTCGCCACGGCGACGGCCATCAGAGCCACGAAGCAGAATCCCGTACGACCGGCGGCCACCGCCATGGGCGGCGTGGAGGCGGCCAGTGCGCCGGAGAGTAGCCAGGTACCGGTCAGCAGCACCGCCAGGGCGGCTGAGAGCACCGCCACTGACGACGAGCGTCGCCGCCTGACCGAACGTGGTGGCGCGTCATGCGCGTTGATCGTCAACTCCCCTCCACCGACCGGGCCATGAGGGCGTTGCCGGCCATCAGTGCACCATCGACCCCGAGTACGGAGCCGCTGACCCAGCGGGCGCTGTCGGATGCAAGAAAGCAGACGGATGCCGCGACGTCCTCGGGTTCTCCGATGCGCCCGAGCGGATACCACTGGGTGAGCGCATCGAAGGTGGCAGGGTCCTTGGCGATCTGTTCGTTCCAGGCAGGCGTGCGTATCGTTCCGGGGCTGACGGCGTTGACGCGGATGCCGTGCGCTCCGTACTCGACGGCGAGCGAGCGGGTCAACGACACGAGACCGGCCTTGGCGGCGCTGTAGGAAGGGTGCCCGAAGAACGCGAACGCGTTCACCGACACCACGTTGACGATGACTCCGTCACCGTTCTCCACCATGGTCGGGAGGGCGGATTGTGCGCATCGAACCGCGCCCTTGAGGATCACATCGAGGTCGGTTTCCCATAGTTCCATCCGTGCTTCGTGGAACCTCGGCGGAACTGGGCAGGCCACGATCGCGTTGTTGACGAGCACGTCCACGGCGCCGAACTCTTCGCGTACGGCACCGAAGACGTGGTCCACGCAGTCCCGGTCCGTGACATCCAGATGCCGGGCGAGCGCCACGCCTCCCTCGGCCTGGATCTGCTGGGCAGCCTCCGTCGCGCCCTTCTCGTCGATGTCGGTGACCGCCACAGCGGCGCCTGCGGCAGCGAGCTGGGCAGCCACCACTCGGCCGATTCCGCCCGCGGCACCGGTCACCAACGCCACCCGGCCCGTCAGGTCGAATCGGTCCCGGCGCTCCGCCATCACTTCTTCACCTGTCCGGTGTCGAAGTACTCCAGCAGCTCAGGCTCCAAGGGTGGGACGGCCAGCGTCGCGCCGTGTCCGCGCAGCGAGCGGGTGGCCAGGTCGCCGGCGGCGACCGCCATCCGTGCCGCCACCGGCGAGGTTTCCGTGACCTCGCCGTCTCGCACGAACCGTACGAACTCATCGACACTCATCTCGTCGGCGCCACCATGCCCGCCGACGGCCTCTGGGATGACGTGGGTGGCGTCGCCGTCCGCGTCGTAGTTGCGTCGTCCTGAGTTCCACAGACGGATCACGCCGCCGGGCTCGTCCCCGAAGTTCTCCAGGCGACCGCGGTCACCGATCACTGTGAAGCTGCGCCAGTAGTCCGGCGAGTAGTGGCACTGCTGGTAGGCGGCGAACACCCCGTTGTCGAGGCGGAGGTTGAGCAGCGACAGATCCTCCACGTCGATGACCGGATTCAGTCCCAGCTGGGCGGCGGGAGGCCAGTACTCCCGGCTGAGCCAGTTCTCGGCCTTGGGCTGATTGCCTGATCTGCGCGGCAGATCGCCGTAGACCGTCAGGCCGCCCATCGCTTGGACGGCCTCGGTGTACCCGCCCACTATCCAGTGCAGGGCATCGATGTCGTGCGACGCCTTCTGGAGCAGCAGGCTGTTCACGAAGCCGCGCTCGGCATGCCAGTCCTTGAAGAAGAAGTCGCCACCGTGGCCCACGAAGTGGCGGATCCACACGCTGCGCGGCTGGCCGATCTCACCCCGTGCCACCAGTTTGCGCATGAGGCTCACCAAACCCATGTGCCGCATGTTGTGGCCCACATAGAGCCGGGAGCCCGTCTCGTAGGCGGCCCTGAGGATCAGGTCGGCGTCCTCGGTGGTGGTCGCCATGGGCTTTTCCAGGTAGACGGCCTTGCCCGCGTGCAGTGCGTCGATGGCGATGGGGGTGTGCGTGTGGTCGGGGGTGGAGACGAGGACGGCGTCGATGTCGTCGCGGTCCAGCAGCTTCCGGTAGTCGGTCTCCATCACGTCGGCCCCGAAGTGAGCCGCCTCCTTCTGGAGGACGGTCCGGTCGAGATCGCACAAGGCTGTGACGCGCGAGCCCTGTCCGGGCTCTCGATGGGCGGTGGCTGCGAGGCTGCGCCGCAGCCCCAGGCCTATGGCTCCGATACGAAGATCGTTCATTGCGTGCTTCGACTCCTGCCTTGAGTTGCCGAGCCCTGAACAGTCAACATGCTTACATATGCATGAAGTTGACTGCAAGGCGGCGCAATAAATCAAAATTCTCCATCAGGGTCGGCCCGGATGTGCGGCCGCCGGAGATCAGAGCGCCGCGAACGCCGCATCGACGGCCGCGCAGGCGCGCTCGGTGTCGGCGTCGTCCAGCACCGAGGAGACGAACCAACAGGCCAGCGGGTGAGGAATCGCCCTCGCGGAAGACGACTTGGAACATCGCACCGACGCCCTGCACGACGCACGGAACTCGGTGGTCTCAAGGGACACCCTGTGAATCGCCTCCATGCCCCTGTGCCCGGCTGCGTCGATCCGCCTGTGGACTTCGAGGTCGGCCAGATGCCTCAGGGGCACGAGGGCGGCGGTGGCGCACAGAGGGGACAGCGAGGTCGGGAACGACGCCGAAGTGGGGCTGTGCGCCACCCGCTCCGGGATAACGAGGTATGCGCAAACATGTACACAGCGCTGCCATTTCAATCATCATGATGCATACACTGCCCCTATTGGCGCAGTCCTGCCGCAGGGGTGTCTGCACAGCTCGATACCCATCGGCGCTCATCACATGACAGAAGTTGTTTGAAAGTGCTTTACACCTGAGCCCAACCCAGCAAAGCTGCGCATGAAACAACAGGATCGCGCATCCGCGCAGCCACCCGAGCGCCGATTCCTCATCGGCTGGTCTGCGCTGACCGTTCTGAAGGAGACCTTGCATGCCCGATACGCACACCTCCCGCACCGCTGCCGAGATAACCTCCCAGCCCGACTGCTGGCGACAGGCGAGCGCGTCGCTCGCTCAGCACGCCGCCGACCTGCCCCGCCGCGGCGAGCGCGTCGCGGTCGTCGGCTGCGGCACCTCCTGGTTCATGGCCCAGGCATACGCGACGTTGCGCGAGAGCGGCGGCCACGGGGAGACGGACGCCTTCGCGGCTTCGGAGTTTCCCCTTGCGCGCGGTTACGACCGGCTCCTGGCGATCTCGCGGTCCGGTACCACGACCGAGGTACTGGAGCTGCTCGGCCGAGTCCGTGGGCTGGTGCCCTCCGTCGCACTCACGGCAGATCCCGCTACCCCGGTGATGGCCGCAGCCGACTCCCTGGTGGTGCTGGACTTCGCCGACGAGGAGTCGGTGGTGCAGACCCGCTTCGCCACCAGTGTGCTGGCATTGCTGCGCGCGCATCTTGAAACGGAGAACGCCCTGCCGGTGGGCGTGCGGACACTTGCCCAGGCGGCCCGGGATGCCGAACGGGCCGTGATCGCGCCGCTGGACGCCGAGTTGACCGGTGCCGAGCAGTTCACCTTCCTGGGAAGCGGCTGGACCTACGGGCTGGCGCTGGAGGCGGCGCTGAAGATGCGCGAGGCCGCCGGGGCGTGGACCGAGGCCTACCCCGCCATGGAGTACCGGCACGGTCCGATCAGCATCACCGGGCCAGGCCGCGTGACATGGATGTTCGGCTCGCTGCCGCAGGGTCTGGCCGACGACGTCGCTCGGGTCGGCGGCACCCTGGTCGCCGGATCCCAGGGCGTGTCCGGAGAGTTGGACCCCTTGGCCGACCTGATCCGGGCCCAGCGCCTGGCCGTCGCAATCGCTGAGGCGCGCGGCTACGATCCCGACCGGCCCCGGAACCTCACCCGGTCCGTCGTCCTGGACAACCGGGATGCCTGACCGTGCCGACGTGTGCGTGATCGCCCTGGATGTGGGCGGTACAGCCATGAAGGGGGCGCTCCTGGACCGCGACATGCGTCCCCTGGGCACGCTGCGCCGTCCGACACACCGCGACGCCGGGCCCGACGCGGTGGTCGCCCATATGGCTGCCGCGCTCGACTCGCTCATCGAGCAGGCCGCTGCCATCGGCTCCACCGTCCTTCGGGCGGGTGTGGCCGTGCCTGGCATCGTGGACGAAGACCGGGCCCTCGCCGTCTATTCGGGCAACATCGGCTGGCGTGACCTCCCGCTCGGCGACCTCCTCGGACAGCGCACGGGGATACCCGTGACGCTCGGGCACGACGTCCGCGCCGGCGGGAACGCGGAGCGGGTCCTCGGGGCCGCTCGCGGTGCTCGCGATGTGCTCTTCGTCGCGATCGGGACAGGCGTCTCGGCCGCAGTCATCAGCGACGGGCGGCCCGTGCGGGGCGCGGGCTTCGTCGGGGAGCTGGGGCACCTTGTCGCCGATCCGGACGGCGCCGTGTGTGTCTGCGGTGTCCGCGGATGCGTGGAGACGGTGGCGACCGCGGCGGCTGTAGCCGCGGCGTTCACGATCAGTTCGGGATGTCCGGTCGAGGGCGCCGACGAGGTGGCAGCCCTCGTGGCGCAGGGCGACCCGCACGCGCTCATGGTCTGGAACCGGGCGGTCGACGCCCTGGCGATGGCCTTCGCGACCGCGTCGACCCTGCTCGCACCCGAGCTGATCGTGGTGGGCGGTGGTCTCGCCGAAGCGGGCGACCTCCTCCTGGACCCGATCCGTACCCGTCTGGCCGAACGCCTGACGTTCCAGCGGCGCCCCCGTCTTCTACACGCCGAACTCGGCGACCAGGCCGGTTGCCTGGGCGCGGGACTGCTCGCGTGGGACGCCGTGACCGGGGTGACCGGCATCCCCGCTGGAAGGGAGGTGCCGTCCCTTTGATCCTCACCGTCACACTCAACGCCGCCCTCGACGTCACGTACGTCGTCGACCGCCTGGCTCCTCACACATCGCACCGCGTCGACACCGCGTACGAGCGCGCAGGCGGCAAGGGCATCAACGTCGCCCGCGTGCTGTCAGCCCTGGGACAGCCCGCCGTGGTGACCGGGCTCTGCGGCGGACCCACCGGCAGGCTCCTGCGCAGCGAGCTCCGATCGGCCGGCCTGTCGGAAGAGCTCGTTCCCATCGCGGGCGACTCACGACGCACGCTGACCGTCGTCTCCCGCGACGACGGCGATGCGACCGTCTTCAACCAGGCGGGACCACGCGTACAACCGCCGGAGTGGGCCGAGTTCGCCTCGCGCTACGCGGAACTCGTACGTAAAGCCGCCGTCGTCGTGCTGTCGGGGAGTCTGCCTCCGGGCCTGCCCTCCGACGCCTACGCCCAACTCGTCTCCCAGGCCGACCGGGCCGGGGCCCGCACCATCCTGGACACGTCCGGCCCGGCCTTGACCAGTGCCCTGAGCGCCTGTCCCGACGTGGTCAAGCCCAATGCTGTCGAACTGGCCGCCGTCACCGGCCACTCCGATATCGCGACGGCTGCCCGCGAACTGCGCGCCCTCGGCGCCTCCTCGGTCGTGGCCTCCTGCGGTCCGGACGGATTGCATGCGGCCACCGAGGACGGCACATGGCAGGCATCACCCCCCGAGCGCCTGGCAGGCAACCCGACCGGCGCGGGTGACGCGTGCGTCGCCGCGCTCGCCGCCGGGCTCGCGGCCGGCCGGCCGTGGCCCGGGATTCTGCGCGAGGCCGTGGCCCTGTCAGCCGCTGCCGTCCCGGCCCCGGTGGCCGGTGACTTCTGCGCCGACATCTATCGCCGACTCCGTACGGCCGTACCCGTTAAGGAAGTCCATGCCGCTCACACCCACTGACGACATCGCCCTCGACGCCCGCAAGCAGGCGACCGGAGTCGGTGCATTCAACGTCGTACAGATCGAGCACGCCCAGGCCATCGTGCGGGGAGCCGAAGCCGCGGGGCGGCCGGTGATCCTGCAGATCAGCGAGAACACCGCCCGGTACCACGGCTCGATCGAACCGATCGGGCTGGCGTCGATCGCCGTGGCGCGGGCGGCAAGCGTCCCGGTCGCTGTTCATCTCGACCATGCCGAGTCGGCCGGCCTCGTGCACGAGGCCGTCGCCCTCGGGTTCACGTCCGTCATGTTCGACGCGGCAAAGCTCCCGTACGAGGAGAACGTCGCGGCCACTCGCGAGATCACGGAGTACTGCCACAGCCGGAACGTGTGGGTGGAGGCGGAGCTCGGTGAGGTCGGCGGCAAGGACGGCGCCCATGCCCCGGGCGTACGCACGGACCCGGACGAGGCGCGCGCCTTCGTCGCGGCCACGGGCGTCGACGCCCTCGCAGTGGCGGTGGGGAGCTCCCACGCGATGCTCACCCGTGACGCCGTCCTCGACTTCCCTCTCATCACGCGGTTGCGCGACGCCGTGAGTGTCCCTCTCGTGCTGCACGGCTCATCCGGGGTCGGCGACGCGGACCTCGCCAGAGCCATCGGCGCGGGCATGACGAAGGTGAATGTCTCCACCCATCTGAACAAGGCATTCACCCAGGCGGTCCGTATCCACCTGGAGGCTCATCCCCACGTGGCCGATCCCCGCAAGTACCTCGGCCCCGCCCGCGACACCGTCGCCACCGAGGTGGCCCGCCTCCTCCAGGTCCTGACCGGGGGCTCGAAAGTGCGGTGTTGATGACGGGTTCTGCTGAGAGTGGGCGGTCGAGGTGCGCGGGCCGGGAAGGGCAGGCCGACCATCAGGCGTCGGTCAGAACGACGCCTGCGGTCCGGTCGAGCGCCCACTCGTGGCTCAAGTCGACGTTGCGGTGGGCGAGCCAGTACACGAGGAACCCGACGCCGAGCCCGACAGGAAGGAGTCGGTGAGGTTGACCGCGGTCCATGGCGCGAAGAGGTACGGCATGACGGTGAGGACGTTGCCGTAGGCGGCGAGGAAGTCGGAGGACGCGGACAGGCTCAGCGCCAATGTCGTTCCCGCCACGGCGGCCACGGCCAGGGCGCACAGTGCCCGGCCGAACGGTACCGAGGCGAAGCAGTACGGCGACGTCCCCGAAGTGAGGGAAGAGGGCATCGAGTCCGGCGCCCCGGCCAGTGCGGAGAAGGCACTGCACGACCATCTCGGTTGAGACGGATCCGCCCGACCTGCTGTCACACGCGCAACACGTCGATGCCCCGGCTGGAGATCTCTTCGACGATCCCCTCGGGCGCGTCCTTGTCCGTCACCAGAACCGACACGGCACTCAACTCGCACACCAGGGCAAAGGCCCGGCGCCCCAGTTTGGACGAGTCGGCCACGACGATCACCTCGCTCGCGCACTCGGCAAGGGCGCGGTTGGCGCCGGCCTCCGACTCGTCATGGGTCGCTGCCCCGATGCTCGGGTGAACAGCGTCCACACCGAGGATCGTGTAGTCCAGCGCCAGGGTACGGAGGACGGAATTCACCAACGGGCCCACCAGCTCGTATGAGTTGGGCCGGGCCACACCGCCGGTGAGGACGAGCTTCACATGGGGGCGGACCGCCAGCTCGTTGGCGATGTTGATCGCGTTGGTCACGACCGTCAGTGCGGGTCCGCCGCTCCCGCCGGCGGGGTCCGCCCGTACGGCCAGTTCCCGGGCCACCTCGGACGTCGTCGTACCCCCGTTGATGCCCACGGTCGAACCCGACGGGATCAATGCTGCGGCGGCCTTCGCGATGCGCTGCTTCTCATCGGCCTTGCGGGCCACCTTGTATCGCAGTGGCAGGTCATACGCGACAGAACTCACCACCGCGCCGCCTCGCGTGCGGGTCAGCAGGTTCTGCCGGGCCAGCTCGTCCAGGTCCCGCCGGATCGTGGCGGCGGAGCAGCCCAGCCGCTCAGCAGCGTCGAGCACGTCGACACGACCCTCGTCGCTGAGAATCTCCAGCAGCCGGGTCCACCGCGAATGTGCCGCCACTTGTTCCTCCTCGCTTGTAGAGGGAGCCTATCGCGCACGACTATGCGCGTAGAAACCTCATCGTGAGCACATGATGCTGCTTCTTCTGCGCAGGGACCAGAGCCGGTCCAGAACGCGAAACATCCGCTGTCCACCAAGGCCGAAGGGCAGGTGCGGGGCCCGGGCTGTCCGTCCTGACCCCACATCTGCCCTTCGGCGCCGCTCCTATGTTGTGCGCCCTGTGCGCTGGCCTGCGGCGAAGTACGCCATGAGCGCGGGGTCAAGGGGCGGCACGTCGTACGGAGTTCCGCCCTCGCGCAACGAGCGGGTAGCCATCACGCCGGCGGCGACGCTCATGCGTGCCGCGACCGGTGAGGTGTCGGTGACACCGCCGTCGCGGACGAAGCGGCAGAACTCCTCGACGATCCGGTCGTCGGCCCCGCCGTGGGAGCCGTCCGCGTCGGGGACCCGATGGACCGCGTCGGCGTCGGCGCGGTACGCGGTCGGGCCGGTGTTCCAGACCCGTACTTCGTCGCCGGGGCCGTCGCCGAAGTTCTCCAGCCGTCCCTCGGTGCCGATGACCGTGTAGTTGCGGAAGTAGTCCGGGCTGAAGTGGCACTGCTGGTAGGCGGCGATCACGCCGTTGTCCAGCTGCATGTTCATCACGGAGACGTCCTCGACGTCCACGATGTGGTGCAGGTCCCGGCGCTCGGCCGGCGGCCAGTCGAACTCGCGCAGCCAGCCCTCGGGCCGGGGGGTGTCCGGCTCACGGCGGGGCAGGTCGCCGTAGACCATCAGGTCGCCCAGGGCGTTGACGCGCCGGGTGTAGCCGCCGGCCAGCCAGTGCAGCACGTCGATGTCGTGCGCCGCCTTCTGCAGCAGCAGTCCGGTGGTGCGGCGCCGGTCGGCGTGCCAGTCCTTGAAGTAGTAGTCACCGCCGTACGAGACGAAGTGCCGCACCCAGACAGTCTTGGGCTCGCCGATGTCGCCGCGGGCGATGATGTCCCGCATCAGCCGGACGACGCCCATGTGCCGCATGTTGTGACCGACGTAGAGTCCCGTGCCGGTCTCGTAGGCGGTGCGCAGGATGGTGTCGCACTGCTCGACGGTGATGCCGAGCGGTTTCTCGATGTAGGCCGTCTTGCCCGCCTTGAGCACGTCGCAGGCGATGGCTTCGTGTGTGTCGTCCGGGGTGGCGACGATGACTGCGTCCAGCGAGTCGTCGTCAAGCAGCCGCCGGTGGTCGGCGACCGCCGTTGCCCCTTCGATCAGTTCGGGCACTCGGGCGCGTATCGCGGGGTCTGTGTCGGCGACCGCGGCCACGACGGAGCCCTTGCCCGGCCGGTGCGCGGTGATCGCGAGGTTGCGTCGCAGTCCGAGCCCGATGACTCCGATGCGTAGATCTTCCACGTGCGGGGTTCCTGTTCTGCGCTGAGGGTGAGCTGGGACTACTTCTTGCTCGCGGCGATGGCCTGTTCGAATTCGCGGCGCATCGCGTCGCCCGCGGTCCGCTGCCACTTGGGCAGGAGTTCCTTCTTGAACGAGGACAGCGGCTTGCGGCCGGCCACGATGTCGATGACGCCGTCGTACACCGCGGAGGTGGAGGAGGCTCCCTCGGACGCGTTGGTGTCGGAGAAGAAGCCCGTGGTCGGGTTGATCTTGCCGATCTTCATCAGCTCGACCTCGGCTTCGTGGATGGCGCGGGTGGTGTCGGGCTTGCCGGGAAGGTAGAGGGTCTGCGGGGCGTTGGCGAAGAAGCTGATGGCCAGCTTGGTGGTGATCACTTCGGCGTTGCCCTTGCGGTTCAGCACCACGTCGCCGTCCTTGGTGCGGGTGTGGTGGGTGCCTTCCAGGCCGTTGTCGAGGAGGAGCCGCTCCTCGGTGCCGAAGGGGGCGCTGAGGTAGTTGATGACCTGGAGCAGCGTTTCGACGCGGTCCTTGCTGACGTTCTTGCTGATGCCGGTGAAGCCGACGGAGCCGTAGCCGTAGCCGTAGGAGGGGGTCATGCCCTTCTTCGCGGCGAATGGAACGACGATCTTGGCGGGCCAGTCGTACATCATGCTGTCGCTGAGGAAGCCCGGGAAGGACTGGACATGCAGGCCCAGGGTGCCGCCTTCCATCTTCTCCAGGGTGGTGGCCAGGTTCGGGTCCGGCCAGAACAGCTTCGCCTGCTGGCACTTGAGGGCGAACTCGATCCCGGCGAAGTACTCATCCGTCTCGAAGAGATGGGTCAGCTTGCCCCCGTCCATGCGCCAGCCGTTGGGAGCCCCGTGCCACATGGCGAACTGGCCGATGTGGTTCACATACGCCGGCTCCAGGACGTACTTCTTGCGCCTGGTGTCGAGAAGCTCCTTGGCCTTGTCGAAGAAGTCCTGAGCGTCGTCGAACTGCACGCCGCCGACCGGCTTCCAGAAGTCCTCGTTGGCCACATAGACCTGGCCCTGGCGGCCGTAAGGGACGGCGACTCCCCAGATCTTGCCGTTGAAGACGGCGGTCTTCCAGGCGAATTCGGGGATGTTCGCCAGGTTCGGGTACTTCTTGACCGCATCGCCCGACAGGTAGGAGGTGAGGTCGTGGAACTTCGCCTCCAGCAGGGCCGGGACGTCCTTGAGGCCCTGGTTCGGCGGGAACCACATGAGGTCCGGCAGTTCGCCGCCGGCGATGGTGGCGTTGAACTTCGAACGGTAGACGTCCTCGGCGCCGAGGCCGTTGACGATCGTCATCTTCAGGTCCGAACCGAGACGCTTGTTCACCTCCTGCCAGTACGCGTTGCGGTCCATCGCGGGCGCGGCGGTGGTGAAGGTCTCGGTCAGCACGGTGACCGGCTTGCCGTCTCCGGGCTTCTTGCCGGCGCTGCGCGCCAGGTCCTTGGGGTAGCGCAGGTACGCGGGGTCGAGGCCCTGGGCGTTGCCCGCGAGGTCGGGGGTGGGAACGTTGGCCGCGACATACGTCGGCAGCTTGAGCTTGGCCGACGCCTTCGCTCCCCCGCCCTTCGCAGCCGAACCGGCTCCGCAGGCGGTGAGTGAGCCGGCGCCGGCGAGGCCGAGGCCGACGACTCCGGCGGCGCCGATGAACCCGCGGCGGTTGAGATTTCTGGTGGACATGACGCTCCTAGGGATGTGCGGCATGGGAGGGGTCGGTCAGGCCTTGATGGCGCCGGTCAGAACGCCCTTGACGAAGTACTTCTGAAGGAAGGGGTAGACGGCGATGATCGGCAGCACGGCGAGGATGAGCACCGCCATCGACATCGATGCGCTGGCCGGCAGGACGCTGACGCCCATCGCCTTGGCGTTGAAGGTGTCGCCCTGGAGCACGTACGAGCGCAGCACGACCTGGAGCGGCAGCTTGTCCGGGTCGTTGATGTAGAGCATCGCGTTGAAGAAGTTGTTCCAGTACGTGACGGCGTAGAACATGCCGACCACGGCGATCACGGCCTTCGACAGCGGCAGCACGATCCGGCACAGGATCGTGAGTTCACCGGCGCCGTCGAGGCGGGCGGCCTCATGCAGTTCTTCGGGCACGCTCTGGAAGAAGGCCCGCACCACGATGACGTTGAAGGCGTTGAGCATGATCGGGGCGACCATCGCCCCGTACGTGTCGAGCATGCCCAGCTCCTGCACCACCAGGTAGCTGGGGATGATGCCGGGGGTGAAGAGGAACGTGCCCACGACGATCAGCAGCAGGGGCTTGCCGGCGAAGGTGCCGGGCCTGGACAGGCCGTACGCGAGACAGATGGTGCACAGGAGGCTCAGGGCCGTGCCGACGACGGTCACGACCACGCTCACCAGAGCGGCGCGGGTGATGACGCCGCCGGAGAGGACCACGCGATAGGCCTCCAGGGTGGGCTGCTCGGGCAGGAGGACATAGCCGCCGTTGGCGGCGAGTTCGGCCTTGGTCGCCAGGCTGGTGCCGATGGCGAGCAGGAAGGGATAGCCGACGGCGACGATCATCGCCACGATCACCAGGAACTTGAGCCCCTGTCCCGCCCAGCTGGGCCGCTCCATCCAGACCGGACGCTCGGAGGACTTGCCTCCACGGCGCAGGAACGTCGATATCGCGGGTGAGCTCATCGGTAGACCCCCTGCTCGCCGAGACGGTGGGCGAGCTTGTTGGCGAGAACGATCAGGACGAAGCCGATGACGCCCTTCATCAGCCCGGCGGCGGTGGACATGCCCCAGTCCCCGTCGACGACGCCGTGGTAGTAGACGTAGGTGTCGAGCACTTCGGCCGCATCCGTGCCCACCGCGTCGCGCTGCAGAAGGATCTGCTCGAAGCCGACCGACAGGATGTCGCCCAGACGCAGAATCAGCAGCATGATCATCACGGGGCGGATGCCGGGCAGCGTGATGTGCCACATGCGGCGCAGCCAGCCGGCGCCGTCCATGGCCGCGGACTCGTACAGCGAGTTGTCGATGGATGCCATGGCGGCCAGGAAGATGATCGCGCCCCAGCCGGCGTCCTTCCAGACGCTCTGGGAGGTGATCAGCAAGATGAACGTGTCCGGGTTCGTCATGATGTTGCCGACGGGGACACCGTGGTCGTTCAGGAAGCTGCTGACGGTGCCCGCGCCGCCGAAGACCTGCTGGAACATGCCGACGACCACCACCCAGGACAGGAAGTGCGGCAGGTAGACCACGGTCTGCATGAACCGTCGGGTCCTGGTGCTGATCAGCGAGTTGAGGAACAGCGCGAGGGCGATGGGCACCGGGAAGTAGAGGAACAGCTGGACGGCGCTGATCTTCAAGGTGTTCCAGACCGCTGTCCAGAACTCCGGTTCTTCCAGCAGCGCGGTGAAGTTGTCCCAGCCGACGAGCGGGCTCCCCTCGAAGCCCAGGTACGGCTGGTAGTCCTGGAAGGCGATGCTGTTGCCGGCTAGGGGCAGATAGAAGAACACCGCGAAGTACAGGATCCCGGGCACGCACAGGAGCAGCAGCACGCGGTCACGCAGGAGCCGTTCCCGCAGGGGCCGTCGGGCGGAAGGTTTTCGCCCGCTCTTGCGTGCCCCTGCCTTGCCATCCGACCCGCTGGTGGAGTCGTGCCGGCTGTCGGGTGGTGGTGGGGCGGTAGGCGTGTCCGGGCGGGGCGAGGTAGACGCAGCAGCCGACACATTCACCTCCTGCGTCGAATGGAGAAGATTTGAGATGACAGCCCTGTGGTCCGCGGAAAGCCGCGGTCAGGGCCCACAGTGGATGGCCCCGCAGAGTCAGAAGCTGGCTGCCAGGGCCCTCAAATCTTGCGATGCCCGCCCTGGCCATGACAAGACTTGTTCAGTAACTATTTAGTTTGCGCAGATGCGCGCACGAAACCTCGATGAAACTGCTCAGATCACTCGGCGGCAGCAGGTGACTCGCACGCAAGGGCCGCGATCCCGTCCGTGTACCGCCGGCGCCGGTACGCGGACGGATCGCGCCGCCGAGGCGTGCCTACGTGATGCTGGTCGGCGCCGGAGCGGTCCAGCGCTGCCGGCCCCCGCCACCCTCCGCGAGGCCCACTCCGCTACCGTCACCGGTCTCGGTGAGATACCGCCCCGTTCCGCGGTTCACCAGCGTCTTGGCCTCCGTATCGTACGACCACAGCTTCTGCGGATCGGTGACCTTGCCTCCGGTGGCGAGGTCACCGGCGCAGTCGAGAACGCGCACGGACTTCCTGCCGTCCGCTGCCAGGCAGTAGTCCGAGGGCAGCCGGACGGTCCCGTCGGCCGCGAGCACCCATGACTGGTCGAACCCGCCGGGGCCGTCACCGGTGCACTTCTTGAGCGTCGCGGCCGCGCCGCCCTTGGCGCGGCTTGGGGCCAGGCACCTGTCGTCGCTTCCGGAGATCTCCGCCCGGACGGAATTGCCGAGCGCGAGCCGCTGGTCGGTACTGCCGTCGGACCGCTCGGTCACTTCGGCGGCGCACGGCGGGTTGCTCTTGGTCCTGGTGGCCACGCCGACGGCGGCCCCACCGCCCTGACGGCTGCCGGTGGGCAGCCCGAAGTGGGCATCCGAGTACGGCTGGTCGAAGCAGGTGGCACGGGGGTCGTTCCACTCGAAGTACTCGACCCAGTCGATGAGGCCGGTGGGCTTGATCGCGGTGGCCGGGGTCTTCACGCTGCCGAGCTTGAAGGACTCGCCGGTGGTGGTGTTCTTGACGGTGGCGCCGAACCAGCCGTCGCCCTCGTAGGCGACCGAGGACGTGTAGGTGTGCCCCTCCTTCCAGTCGAGGTTCATCCGGCAGCTAGAGCCCTCGCCCTCGCCGCCGAACTGGATGCAGTAGCTGCCTTCGGAGCCGGGCTTGCGCTCGAAGCTGTCCCAGACGGAGAACAGGAACAGCGGCTTGTCGCCGCCGTTGCGCTGCATGCCGATGTAGGCGCCGTTCCCGACGTTGAAGCCGAACTGGTGGCTCCAGAAGACGTTCGAGTTGAACCCCGGGTCCTGCGTGACCGTCGTGGACCAGGTGACCTCACTCAGCCCCTCGGCAGCCGTGGGGAAGGAGTAGTACGTGTAGGTGCCCGGGGTCGTGCCGATGCTCTGGGCGGCGGCGGGAGACGGTCCTCCGGCCAGCGTCACGCCGACGGCGAGCCCCAGTGCGGCGGCGACGGTGGCCAGTCGCCTGCCGGGAGGAGAGGCGGAGCTTACAGTCATCAATACCCTGCCAGTGATTGAAGGTGATTGAAGATAGCTCGTAGTGCGCAAAATCGAACGAGCCAGTGCATCATGGCGGCTCGATCAAGCACAGGCAAGATGCTTGTCGCCTGCCGTCGCTAGAAGTCCTGCGGCGGATACGGCGGACGCCAGACAGGGGCCGCTCCGGAGCTCGCGCTCGGACCTGCTCGGCTCGGCCAGGAATCCGAAGGCTGCAGCACCGGTGCCGTCGCTGTTCATGTGCAGCGTCTGTGGCCGTACGTCGGGCGGCGGTCAGGCGGGGACCCGGGGCCGGCTGGTGCCGTCGCCCGCGGGCATCCCGTCGGAGAGGACCCGCGAAGGCGGGCGGGCGCCGAAGAACGAGGGCCCCATCTCGAAGTCCGCCACGTTGTCCATCACGAGCCAGGTCCGACCGGGCAACCGGCGGTACGCCGCCGTCCCCCCTTGTTGAACGCCTTGCCGGGCGGGGGATGTGAAGGATCGCCGCAGTGACGCCCTCGTCTCTGACTTGGGTCCCGTATCCGAGCGGGTTGATGTGGAACAGGGGCAGGGGAGCGAAGACCGTGTCGTCAGGCCCGATCGACCTGACGGCATGGGTCGGCCTCCACCCGTGGACCTGTTCATCCAGCTCGTGCTGAAGATCAACACCCGGGCGGAGCGCAAGGTCGACAAGGAGCTGAACGCCGAGCTGAAGAAGGTACGGGGACCTGGTGACCGCCCAGACGGTCTCTCGTTCACCAGGCGTCGGCTACAAGCACCACCCTGGGAGAGATCCGCATGACGACGACCGAAGTTCGTACCTCCACCGATGTCGACAGGGCGGCCGGAGGACACCCCTTCCACATCACGAAGGCCGAGGAGCGGCAGCTCCGGATGCAGGGAGCGAATGCTTCCCCGGCGCTGGTCGTTGGGCAGGCGTCGTCCTTCGACGAGTACGCCCGGCAGCTGATGATCCCGCCCGCCGTCATGGACCTGGCGCGCAAGGCCGCCGACCTGCAACTGTCCGCATGGGAAGTGGAGGCGATCCGCAAGCACCTGGCCCCCGCCGAAGCGGACGGGAGCGTCGGTCTGCTGCGCGAGATCCTGCGGAGGAAGGCAGTCGATGACCACCAGCACCAGCACCCGCCCTACATTCGGGTCGCCTGCACCGGCAGCGGCACCTACGACGACCTGGCGGTCGAAGACGGTCACGTGAGCTCCCTGCCCGCGAAGGAGGGCGGCATCGGCTCCCCAGTCGTTCTGGAGATCTGGCCGGCGCAGCACTACTCGCCCATCCACTCCCACGGACGCACCACCGGCATCGTATTCTGCCTCGCCGGTCAGCTCGACGTCATGGTCTACGACGGGTTGTCCTGGGACGCCCCCAAGCTCGGGCTGCTCACCCTCACCGCCGGACAGTGCGCCTGGCTGTCGAAGGACACCTACGCCGTACACAAGGTCTACTGCCCCATGAACGGCGGCGACGGGCAGACCGGACCCCTCTTCATGAACACCACCGACGAGTTCGGAGCCAGCTTCCACGTCTACCTCAACGAAGACGAGGTAGCCCCAGAGCTCCACGACGCCGAAGGCCAATCCCGCGACCGGTTCGCCTACATCGACGAGCACGACAAGCGGAAGAAGTGGTTCGAGACCCACTCCGACCTGTCCTGGAGCGTGCTGCGCCGCGTCCTGGCGGAGACGCGGCTGGCCTGACCCGACCGGCTCGATGCCGGGCCCGGGCCTGACATCGGGCACGAGACCCACTCGTCGGCGGGCTGCTGGGCGTTGGAGATGTTCCTGTGGGCGCGGGCACTGCGGTGTCCGCGCCCTCGAACGTCATCCCGTGGGGCGGGATGAACAACTCCGTCGGCGCCCCGGCAGGGGGTGCGCAGCGTCGGCTGCGGTCGGTGCCGGCGCCAGCCGGTCCGGTCGTCCAGCTGGAGCTGGGTAACCCGCTGCAGCTGTCGAAGTCGATGCGGGCCCGGCTGCTCGCCGCGGTGCGTGCGCTGGTGAAGGTGGGAGAAGCGTCTGCCCGCAGCGCTCGAGGATCTGCGCGGTCCGCGTACCGGTGTCGTCGAGCTGCCGCTGCACGTCGCCTGGTCAGGACTGCGCGCGTTCAGCCTCGACCAGCGAAGGCAACGCATGGGCCTGTACCGCACGGTGCTCGCCGAGGGCCTTCACGACGATCTGTGCTCGTACCTGAACCGTGAGCTGCTGCTCGAGCAGTGGCCCGTGCTGCGCACTCTGGTCTCCCGCACGGTGAGGGAGGTGTGGGAGAGCGCGCTCCCACAGCTGCGTGCGCGGGCCGGGGCGGCTGCGTGAGGATGCCCGACTTGCACGCCCGGCTCCTGGCCGACGTGCTCTCCATCGGTGCCCCCTACCCGCTCGTCCTCACCGGCGGCTACGCGATCTTCCGCAAGTCGGTAGACCAGCGAGACGCGGATGAGCAGGTCGTAAACGTCCGGCGCGCGTCGCTGGACAGGAAGATCAAGGAAGTCCGGGAGGGGCTGCCCCTCCAGCCCGACGAGGAGACGCAGGCGAGCCTCTGGGCTATGCAGCAGTACGCCCGCGCGCTGCGGGAGCGTGGCGCAGCCGCTCCCGGAGAGCACCCAGAAGCCCTGGCGTACCTGCATGACCGACCCGGCCCGGACGCCTGATGATCGACGACGACCTCGCCACCGGGCATCCAGCGGACTGACTGCTGTACGAGAGCGCCCGCCCCGCAGAAACCGGGGCGGCCCCGTCATGGCCGGCCTGCTCGGCAATCACGCAACTCTGAACACCGAGCACCACATCGACGACGCCCACCCGGGGCACATCGCCTCCTTGATCAAGCAGGAGATCGCCGCGGCCGCTGCCCCGCCGCGGACCGCGGCTTCGACGCCGTCGTGTTCCTGACCCCTAAGACCACCGCCCACGTCGGCCCTCAGGCCCGGACGGCGGCGAACTCCCTGCCGGAGACGGCACCTGGATCGCTGATCATCATGCGGGCCTCGCGAGCGGCGAGCGTGACGCCGTTCGACGATGCGAACCCGGCCTCCCGGTGGACGCGCGCGTAGCGACTGATCGATGCCCGCATGATGACGCCCGTGCTGAGCCCGAAGAGAACAACGACAGCGAGCGACCCCAGCGTCAAGAACCCGGTATCGATGCCGACCCAGGTCGACACGATCCCGGCCACGAGCCCTGCGAGAGCCACGTAGCCCAGATAGAGGAAGACCCTGGAACGTCGCTCGCCGGAGGCGCTGGCACGCTGCAGCCCCTCCTCCATGGCATCGAGCTGCTCGATCTCCGGCATCCGCGTCGTCGCAAACTGCTGGAACAGCTGTTCGTGCTCCATGCTGCCCCGGGACCGCTGCTTGATCACCATTCCATCTGCAGCAATATGCCACTGGATCGTCCAGGGCTTCTTCTGTTCCACGCTTCACACCGCCTTGTCAGCAAGCGACGGCCTTCACCTCGCCACGTCGGCGACGATGCTACTTCCTCCTGGCACACCCCGATCCGCTCTCCGGTCAGGACTTCTGGCCGCCCACACCCAGCCGTTCCTGCTCCTCCTCGATGATCCGGCGGGCTAGCTCTGTGTCGGACACGTCCACCGCGTCCGACGTCGCCTCGGCCCGGCGACGAGCCGGTGCACGCGGACCGGTCTGACCTGGCCCATGCGGTGGGCGCGCGCCACTGCCTGGTGTTCGAGGGTCGGCTTGGTCTGGGTTCGCAGAGGACGACGACCGCTCGGACTATGAACTGGCCTGGATCGTTGAGCAGCAGACGGTGCCTGCCCTGGGGCGCCCTGACGAATCGGTCTCCAGCGACAACCTCCGCCGCCTGAAGGACATGTAGCAATCACCGCTGCGCCGGGTGCGCCGACGTCACTGGTGCACGCCCACGACGAGGATCACTTCGCCGAAGCCAAGGATTTCGACCTGCGGCTGCATCATCACGATCCGCTGCGGCAACAACGACTTCTTCAGGTTCGACTACACGGGCCTTGACTGGGTCTTGATGCCGGACAGCGCCGCCCAAGAGCGCGGAGGGTGTTGCAGTGACAGAAAGGCCAGGAAGGGTCGCGGATCTGGCCGTTGGCGGTTTTCGTCCCTCGTTTCAGAGGGCGAGGATCGCGGGCACCGCGGTGTTCCACGTCTGGGGCGGGGGCATCTGGTGGCCCACGCCCGGCAGTGGGAGCAGCTTCGCGCCTGGGATCTCGCGGGCCAGCGCCTCGCCGTGGCCGTATGGAAACAGCGGGTCCTCGGTGCCGTGCAGCACAAGTGCGGGCACGCGGATCTCGCCGAGGCGGTCCCGGACCGGCTCGGCACCCTGCAGCATCCAGTGGTTCTGCGCGGCGGACATGTCCGGGCTGCGGTCGTAGGCGCGGCCGATGATGCGGCGCAGCCGCGGCTCGTCGAGCGGGATGGAGCCGGCGAAAGCCCGCTCCCCATCGAGGTAGTACGCGATCACCGCCTCGCGATCCGACCAGTCGGGGCCGGCGTCCTCCGACGGCTCCGCGAACATCTTCGCCAGGCGCTCGCTCATCGGCGGCAGGTCCGGGTGGTCGGGGCCGCCGGGGCCGCCCGGGGTGTGGAGATGAGGGTCAGGGCGGCCACTCGGTCGGGGTGGTGGACGGCGATGTGCTGCGCGATGCCGCCCCCCATGGAGACCCCCACGACGTGTGCGGCGGCGATGCCGAGCGTGTCGAGCAGCCCGACGGCGTCGGCGATCAGTGCCTCGCCGTCGTAAGTCGGTGCACCGACCGGGAAGGTGGTGGAGCGGCCGGTGTCCCGGGTGTCATAGCGGATCACGAACCGGCCGCCGGCGGCGAGGAGGTCGCACAGTTCGTCGTCCCACCAGTCCATGGAGGCCTCGGCGCCGCCGATGAGCAGCACGGTGGGATCGGAGGCGTCTCCGAAGGTCTGTGTGCACAGGTCTACCCCGTTGACGTGCAGCATCTGTTCGGAACTCAAGGTGGCCTCCTCGGTGGGTAGTTGGTGGGTGGCTGGTGCGCGAGGAACTTACTACTAAATTCATAGCTCGTGCTACCGTTTTAGTAGAAAAGCGTTTCCGGGTGAGAGGAAGACGGTGGCCGAGCGGCGCAGTTACGGACAGGCGTGTCCCATCGCGCATGCGCTGGACATGATCGGTGAGCGCTGGGCGCTGCTGGTGGTGCGCGAGCTGCGGCTCGGCCAGCGGCGCTATGCAGATCTCGCCGCCGCGCTGCCGGACATCGGCCCGAGCGTGCTCACTCAGCGACTGCGGGACCTGGAGCGAGTCGGGGTGCTGAGGCGGCGAACGCTGCCGCCTCCGGCGGCGGCGAAGGTGTACGAACTCACCCCGTGGGGCGCCGAGCTGGAGCCGGTCTTCGCCGCGCTGCGCCGGTGGGGGATGCGCTCGCCGGTGGTGCCGCTGGCCGGCGAGGTCAGCGCGGACACCGTATTCCTCGGCCTGCGCGCATACTTCAACGGCGACGCCGGTGCGCCGTGGTCGGCGACCTACCGCGTCCAGCTGGAGCGGGATGTCTACCACCTGGTCGTGGTCGACGGCGCACTCAGTGACGTGCGCCGCGGCGAGTACCCCGGGGAGCCGGATGCCAGAGTGACGACCGACCAGCACACGCTGCAGGCGGTCCTGCGACGGGAGCGCTCACTCGCTGACGCGGTCGAGGCCGGTGTGCTCGCGGTCGACGGGGATGTGCAGGCGGTCCGTCGGCTGGTCGACGCCGCCAGTACGCCCGCCTGACCTGGAGCACCCAGCAGGCAGCCGGCAGAACCGGGCGGAACCGCCTCGATCGCCGCCTTCCTTGCGGGCGGCCGTGGAGGCTCACGGTTGGTGGTAGCTCGTTGGTCCGGGCATGGGGGTCGTTGAGCGGCTGGTGCCGCATGCGTTGTGGGGCTGTTCCAGGACGTGGCACCGGCAGCGCCGGTACGTCCGCAAGGCGGGGCAAGCGGCGGTGCGATGACCGCGCGGTGCTGGCGGCGGTCGTCATCGTGGCCACCACGGGGCACACCGGCGGCAGCTGCCGCCGGTGTTCGGCACCTCCTGGCAGACAGTGCACCGGCGCTTTACGGTCTGGTCGGCGGCGCGGATGTGGCCAAGCTGCACCGTGTGCTGCTGGACCAGCTCGGCACCAACGGCGGTGTGGACTGGACGCGTTGCGCCATCGACCCGATCAGCGTCCGCGCGGTGAAAGGGGGGTTCTTGACGGGACAACCGAATCCGACGATCGCGGAGAAGCAGGTCGAAGATCCATGTCATCTGCGACCGCAACGGCCTGCCGATCTCGGTGGGCATCTGCGCGGCGAACCTGCACGACAGCCGGCCCTGGTGCCGTTGATGGGCGGGTTGGTCGGCCGAGCACGGACACTTCCGAACGCCCCCGGATCCCCTGAGTTCCACATGATGTCTTGAACACAGTTGAAATCAAGTGCGGTTGAGGTACGAGGCTGGGTCTCGATGTCGAACCATGTGATGAAGTCGTACCGTCTAGCGAGGAGTTGTCCATGACGAGTGTGCACGTAATCAAAGAGGCCGGAACCTCGAGCGGCAAAGACGAGGTCGCCGAGGTCGTGGCCCGCTACGAGGCCGCGTTCAATCAGAACGATGCCAAGGCAATGAATGATCTCTTCTCGCCGGACACAGTCTTCGTCAATTTCAGTGGCAACTTGGTATTCGGCGCCGATCGCCTGTACCAGGCGCAGTCCTTCGTCTTCGCCGAGGGCGGCCCCTTGGCTGACATCACGGTGACCTACACCGTCGAGAGCATCGCCTTCCTCACGCCGGAGGTTGCTGTGGCTCATGCGCGCCAGAGGTCTGCCGGAGCCGACCTGCAGACGGGGACCGGCAGTGATCCCATGGAAGGCATCCTGGCGATGACATTGATGCGGGACGCCTCCGGGCAGTGGCGCATTCGCATGGCCCAGAACACGCCGGTTGCCGCGCGGTAGGGAGCCCGGACTCGTCGTCTCCGAGCCGCGTCAGCCGTTGCCGCCCTCGCCTGCCTCGACAACTTCGAGGCCTGTCCTCACGGTCGTCGCGGCAGACGGTGTACTTCGACGGGTTCAGGAGATGGCAGGACGGACGCCTGGTCTTCCACCGGAACGCGGGCGAGGGCAGTCGTATGACGCCGCACGGTCCCATCGCGCTCCGGTGAGTTACCCGTGGAGGTGGAGTTCTTCGTACCGACTCTCTGCAAGCGGGACCATGTCGATATCCAAGGCCTTGGGTTCGCTGACGGTTCCTCCGTCGTAGTACGAGAACCACGTACCGCTGACATCGCGCACCCTGTCCCAGGGTTCGGGCGGCTGCGGCGAGGCGAGGCGCAGCTCTCCGGTGGGGCGCGCGTACGGTACGCCGCGATAGACGGTCACTTCGTCGGCGCGTTCGCCCGCGATGCGGCCGACCGTGGTGCGCACGATTGCGGAGTCGCTCTGTTCCCTTCGTGGTCGGGGCCAGGGCCTGGCCCGGCAGCGCTGGTGCGCCGATATCGGGTGTGGCCGCGCAGTGAAAGAGCGCCGGCTTCAGTGCGGTCGGCTACGTTCGCGACGTCGGCGCTCCCGGCGGTATGCCGTGGTGGCTCAGGGCCTCGGTCCAGATGATCGTTGACGTCGGAAGGGGCAGAGCCAGCGGCCGGCCGCCCTGTCCATGCCAACTGCTCATGCCACGGGCGGACCCGTGCGAAGACCTGACGCGCCAGCGTCCGCGCGAACTTGACGAACCCGGTAGGCCCTCGTTGACCGGCTCCACCGGTGGTCGGCAGATTCGTCGGCATGCCGACCGTCATCGAGATGTCGCCTCTGTTCGAGCTTTGCGCGAAATTCGGGATCTCCTCGTGCCCCGAGGGCGTCTGTGCCGTCGTCAGTGACCTGCCGCGCAGCGCCGAGTGGAGCCCCGAGGGTGCGGGCGGCGAGTGGATCTCCGGTTAGTCCTCCCAAGTGGGCTGGGTCTTCCGCGGGGAACCTCCGCATGGAGGAACGTGGTGGCGCGGGCCCCGCTGGTGCGCGGCACCTGGCTCAGTGCCCCGGGTTGACCGCACCCCCACCGACCACCTGCACACCGTGGAGAACCGATGCCTGACTCAACGACCACTCCGGCAACCGCCCCCGCAGGGCAAGGGCGGTCACCGGCTGCCCGTCCCGTTCCCGCCCTGTTGCTCGCGCTGATCGCGGGCCCGCTGTCCTTCGGTATCGCCGGGCCGTCCCTGGTGCTGGACACCATCGCCGGGGACCTCGGCACCTCGGCCGACGCCGTCACCTGGACGGTCACCGCGTTCGGCTGGGGCATAGCCGTCGGCACCCCGCTGATGGCGGGGCTGCTGCGGCACAAGGGCGCGCGGACCGCGCTGAGCGTGTGCGCGCTGCTGGTCATCGCCGGTGCGGCGCTGGTGTTCGCCGTGCCCGTGCTGCCTGCCCTGATCGCCGGCTGCGCGCTGCAGGCCCTGGGCACCGCGGGCCTGACCGCCGCCGCGATGCACCTGGCCGACACCTCACCGTTGCGCATGGGCCTGGTCACCGCGTCCCTCGCAGTGGTCGGCTCGACCGCGCCGCTGGCCGGTTCGCTGGCCAACGACGTGCTGTCGTGGAAGCTGACGCTCGCCCTGCCGGTGCTCAGCG
Organism: Streptomyces sp. LHD-70; assembly: GCF_031157275.1. Classification (GTDB taxonomy): domain Bacteria; phylum Actinomycetota; class Actinomycetes; order Streptomycetales; family Streptomycetaceae; genus Streptomyces. The sequence goes on along the minus strand of NZ_JAVIFW010000032.1, from coordinate 21,025 downwards.
TCCTCGCCGTCCCCGCCGTGCTGCGCCGCGCGCACAGCGAGCCCTCCCGCGAGCACTTCGACGCCCTCGGCGCGGTGCTGCTCACGGCGCTGGTGACGGCCCTAGTCTTCGTCCCGCACTACCCGTTGCCGGCCACCCTGGCCTCCGCCGCCGCCCTGCTGCTGCTCATCCGGCACCTGCGGTCCAAGCCGCGCGGATTCGTGCCCGCGGTGGTGGTGGACAAGCCCGCGTTCCTGATCGCCGCCGTCCTCGCCTTCGTCCTCGCGGTGGTCAACTTCGGCCTGATGTTCGCCATTCCGGACCGCCTGGGCGAGCACACCACCTGGTCGGCCGGCCAGATCGGCATCGCGATGGTATGGCCGCTGGTGCTCGGCGGCACCCTGTCCTGGTTCGTGGTCGCCGCCTCCGCCCGCCTGGGCCGCCGTCCGATCATCATCGTGCTGCTCCTCTTCGGCATCGCGGCACCGGTGGTCACCGAGTTCGGCACCACGTCCCTGGTACTGCTCGCCGCCCAGGCCCTCGCCTCCATCGCGGCCGCCTCCGGCCAGGGCGTCTTCGCCGTGCAGGCCACCTCCGCCCTGCCCGACGAGGAACGCCCCTCGGCCATCGGCCTGTTCAACCTCTGCTACCTCCTCGGCGCCGCCTTCGGCCCGGCCATCGTGGCGCTGCTCGCAACCACCTGACCGACCCACTCCACAACCACGACCGTGAGGGAACTCCGTGTTCCCTCACGGTCGCCGGCCAGCAGGTACCCATCCGCGGGGCTGGCAGCGCGGATCCCGCACAGTCACACCCAGGTGTCCCAGTACGGGTTGTGGGCCGGGACGCGCTCTCCGCGGGCCCCAGTCCGAGGGCCCAGAACCGCTCAGCCGCCCGCAGGTCCCGCGACGGGCATGCGACCCGGACATGGGCAGCAGCGTTGGCGGGCATGCTGTTGCCTCCTGTCACAACTCACAGGTGGAGGTGATCCGGTCGGGCTCCAGTTCTGTGATCAGGATCTGATCGCCGTCCGATCCCGCGCTGTCGACCAGGGTGCCCCTGCGCGTCACCCGACGCGGACCTTGCGCGGGAGCCCAACTACCGTGAAAACATGAGTGATTACTTTGACCTTGTGGTGCTGGGCGCCGGCCCCGGCGGATACACGGCGGCCGTACGGGCGTCTCAACTGGGCCTGCGAGTCGCCGTGGTGGAGGAGCGGTACTGGGGCGGCGTATGCCTGAACGTCGGGTGCATTCCGTCGAAGGCGCTGTTGCGGAATGCCGAGGTGGCCCACCTCTTCCGGGACGAGCAGCAGACGTACGGGATCGAGGTGGACGGCCAGGTCCGCTTCGACTACGGCGCGGCGTTCCGGCGCAGTCGGGAGGTCGCCGACGGACGCGTGCGCGGCATTCACTACCTGATGAACAAGAACAAGATCACCGAGTATGACGGCCGCGGGACGTTCGTCGACGACCGCACTCTCGAAGTGGCCCTGTCCGACGGCCGCACCGAGACGGTGACCTTCGCCCACTGCATCATCGCTGTCGGCGCCACTACCAAGCTGCTGCCGGGCACCTCGCTGTCGCCCCGCGTCGTGACGTACGAGGAGCAGATCCTCTCCGAGGCTCTGCCCGAGTCGATCGTGATCGCGGGAGCCGGTGCCATCGGTGTCGAGTTCGCGTACGTCCTGCGCAACTATGGGGTGGACGTGACCATCGTCGAGTTCCTGGACCGGATGGTGCCGGCCGAGGACGCCGACATCTCCAGGGAACTGTCCCGCCATTACAAGAAGTTGGGCGTCAAGGTACTCACGTCCACCCGCGTCGACGCGATCGACGACTCCGGCCCGAAGGTGAGGGTCACTGTCACAGGCAAGGACGGTGCCCAGCAGGTGCTGGAGACCGACAAGGTGCTGCAGGCCATCGGTTTCCAGCCGCGGGTCGAAGGCTACGGTCTGGACAGAACGGGCGTGCAGCTCACCGACCGCGGTGCCATCGATGTGGACGGCCGTGGCCGCACGAACGTCCCGCACATCTACGCGATCGGTGATGTCACGGCGAAGCTGATGCTTGCGCATGCCGCGGAGGCGATGGCGGTGATCGCCGCCGAGACCATCGCGGGTGCGGAGACGATGGAGGCGGACTTCGCGATGATTCCGCGGGCCACGTACTGCCGGCCCCAGATCGCGTCCTTCGGCTACACCGAGGCCCAGGCGAAGGACAGGGGCTTCGATGTCCAGGTGATGAAGTTCCCGTTCTCCGCCAACGGCAAGGCGCACGGGCTGGGCGAAGCGGTCGGCTTCGTCAAGGTGATCAGCGACGGGAAGTACGGCGAACTGCTCGGCGCGCACCTGATCGGGCCCGAGGTCACCGAGCTGCTGCCCGAGCTCACGCTGGCCCAGCAGTGGGATCTGACGGTCCATGAGGTCGGGCGCAACGTCCATGCTCACCCGACCCTGGGCGAGGCGGTCAAGGAGGCCGTCCACGGCCTCGCGGGCCACATGATCAACATGTAGCGGCGCCGATCCGCCGGGGTGCCGGCGGCCACGGTGCAGTGCCTGCACGAGCGCCCTCCGACCAGGGCCGACGAACCGTGTTGAGGGTTCGTCGGCCCGGATGGAGGGCGCTTTCCACCTGCAGGTCCCAGGCCGGGCGTTCCGTGCGCACATGGAAACCGCGGCCCGCACGCGGGCCAACAACTCGTCGTACACGACCCCGGCGTTCTTCTCCGACGGTACGTCGGTCAGCTGGTGTGGCGGCGGAAACGGCGGCCCGTCGTGCGGAGGCGGCTGAGGGGCTGAAGCTTGAGCAACTGCGGGAAGTGAAGCGGAAGTAGAGGCGACGGGGGTGTTCGTCGGGTCTCACCGGCGCCGTACTAACGTCCCGTTCATGGCATCGGAAGGTATAACTCAGCAGGTCGTTCCGCAGTGTCCGCGCTGTGGCGGGAACGAGGTGCGTACGGTCGGGAAGGCGCGGTCCGGCAAGGGCTCGATGAAGAAAGACCTGGAGAATCGGCTGGCGAAAGGTCCGGCAATCAGCCATGACGGCTGTTCGCACTTCATCGAGGGTGTGATCTTGAGTCTGTTGGCCGGCGCCGGCGTCACGTTTCTCCTCGCGTGGCTCGGCGTGCAGAAGCAGCTCCTGGTCTTCACAACCGGCGGCGCGATCGCGGTCCTCGGAATCGTCTTCACCATCAAGGTCATCCGCAAGGACGGCCGGGAGCGGAAGGTCCTGGAGGCCGCCCATGCGCTCGCCGACCCCCTGTGGAGCCCGGCCCACTACTGCTACGGCTGCGAGGGCGTGTTCTGCCCGGGCGGCACCCCGTGGCGGGGCGTGCTCACTCCGGAGCAGTTCAAGCTGCTGGTCTGGCGTCAGGGCCAGTACGACGACCAGCTGGGCGACAAGGCGAGGAACACGGAGATCCCGCCGGGCACGTTGATCGGCGGCTGACGGTCCGTCGAACGGCCCACCCTCACGCCCGCGGAACGCGCCGCGGCCACCTCGACCGGCGCACCTGTACCCCCTCCTCACCGAAACCCACCGGACCAAGCCGGGAACCACACCAGGCTGATCGGGTAGAGACCGCGGAAGAGCAAAAACACAGCCAGCCTTTTGACGCAGAGGCTGGATGGATGCGCGAGGGGATTTCCCCGCGTTGAGGTGTGAGGCTCCCGTCAGACCTTGCCCCCGTGCTCCACAGTGCGGTGTCCCAGTTGCCGGCTGAACGTCTCACAGAAATTGGCGGAGAGCTCCGGCCAGTCCCAGAAGTCGAAGGCGAGGGCGCCCACGGCGAATTCGGGATCCCACTGCCACTGGGTGACCGGGGCAGAGGCGCCGCAGGTGGAGCAGGGGGCACTCCCCTCACCCGTCTCCTTCCAGGCGGCGATGGCGTCCTCGAACGGCTGCCAGACCTCGTCGTCCGCCTCGAACTCCTCCGGGTAGTTGATGATCACCGTCTCGCTCTGACAGCGCGGGCAGAAGGCGCGTGACGCTGAGTCGACTCCCTGACCGCCGACGTAATGGTCCCGCCCGACGATGACAGCCACCGGGCCGGGCACCCAGTCCGGGTTCGAGGAGTCGGCAACGGCTCGCGGCCAGTTGGGACCTGGCACGTAGCCCTCGGTCACGGGATGGCTGAAAACCCCGTCGCCGGACAGCTCACGCGTGATCAGGCCCTCGGCGACCATCCAGTCCACCATCCGCTCCGCGAGTGGCCCGGCTTCCTCGCCGGTCACCTCCACGTCAACGATCCGCTCGAAGTAGTCGCCCATCGTCCCCACCGCCTATCGATCAGTACCGGACACTGTGCCATCCCCCTCCGACACCAGTCCCGGCATCAGCAGGGCCTCGCAGGCGGGAGGTGCCCGTACGGAGATGGGGCAGGCGCCGAACCCCCGCCGCTCGGTCGAGACCGTCGACGTAGCCGAAGGCAGCCAGCGGGTCACATGTGTGGGGCGTACGACGCGTCCTGTAGGGCACATGGTCGCGGCTCAGAGGCGATGTCTGGGCCTCGCTCGGGGCGACAGCTCGCCAGGTGGTACAAGGTCCTCGGGCGCGCGGGGTGCGTGGGGGCCGGCTGCGGCGTAGAGCTCGCGGATAGCGGTCAGCAGGTCAAGGCCGCTTCCAGTGGTGGTCGAGGTCCAGGGCATGACGGCCCGGCTCATCCGCCTGCGGACCTGCGGAGCGCGGCGTGGAAGTGGACGCGGCGAGACGTCTCCGAGACCTGACGCGCACCAAACGCGCACATTGGCCTGACAAACTACGCGCGACATCGCCGTATCGGCGGACAATTTCATCACATAGCAAGGGTCTGACACATGCGCAAGGCACGTATCGCACTGACGGCGGCTCTGGTCACCACGCTCGGCATGGGGCTCACGGCGTGCGGCGGCGACAGCGAGGACGGAGCCGCGCAGAAGGAGTCGCCGGCGACGACGGCGCCCGACCCGGGCAAGGAGAGCCCGAGCGCCGACGGCGGCGAGAGCGAGGGCGGCGACGCCCAGCCCGCAGGCGATGTCACCGCGCCGGGCACCGAACTCAAGGTCGGCGACAAGGCGGTCCTGCCCTTCGAGTACGCCAAGAAGAAGGGCACCCTCGCCATCACCGTCACGGCGATCGACAAGGGCGCTGAAGCGGACATGTCCCAGTTCGGCGCGCGGGCGAAGGGCCTGACGCCGTACTTCATCAAGATGAAGGTGGAGAACGTTGGCGACACCGACCTCTCGCGCGCGTACGTCCAGCTGAGGGGCCTTCTCGCCAGTGGCCAGAGCACTGGCGTCTCGCTGGTCGGTGACATCCCGGGCAAGTGCGACAAGGAATCCGCGCCCGCCGAGTTCGGCAAGGGCGTGTCGTTCGAAACCTGCTCGCTCGCGGCGTCGCGGAGCGGCGACGTCACGGGCGCCGAGTTCGACGAGGGCGACGCCTACAGCGACAAGCCGGTCGTCTGGACCGCCGGCTGATCCATCCCTGACGCCCATGGGAGACCGGCCTGTTGGGCCCGCGAAGGGCTTCAGAGGCTTAGAGGTCCTGACAAAGGCGTTGGACGTGTCGGTGGGTTCCGGATCCGTGAGGGATGCCGCGGCGTGCGATCACCGGTTTGATGCCCTGCCTGCGGACGAGGCGGCGGTACTTGTGGTGGTCGTAGCCGCGGTCTCCGAGCAGGGTGTCGGGGCGCCGCCGCGGTCGCCCGAACAGGTCTGGGACGTACGGGACCTTCGCGAGCAGGGGCATCAGCTGGGTGACGTCATTGCGGTTGCCTCCGGTCAGCGACACTGCGAGCGGGATGCCCTGCCCGTCGACGAGGACGTGGTGCCTGCTGACCGGCCGGGCGCGGTCGACCGGGCTCGGCCCGCTTTGGGCCGCGCCGAGCGGATTCGTACCTACCCTCACGTGGCTGGGGCCCCGGCTCCGGTAGCAACGGCTCGATCAGCGACCACCTGCGACGATGGCTCCGCGAGCGTGCATCCGCCATCGCATCGCCCGCAAGGGCGTCGAGTCCTCACAGCGGCTGGGCCGGCATCGCTGGCCTCACCAGCCGATAACTTCCTACGGGCGGATCAGCACGGGGGCACTTCCAGGTCGATCGGCGGCAGTCCCCAGGGTTCCAGGATTCCGTTGCCGTACTCCGCCAGGAACTGGACTGCTCCGCCACCGTAGTGCCACCACGCCCCGCCGCGAGAAGCAACCGTGACGATCCAGTCCTGCGGAGATCCTCCCGTCGTGGTCCACATGAACTTGTCGCTGTCGCACGACTCACCCCAGGGCAGCAGCCCACCAGGAGCGGGGTGGGCCAGCAAGCCGAGACCGGGTTCCAGCCAGGCGTCGGTGAGTACTTCAAGGGTGTCGCGGGTGGCCTGAAGACTGCGGTCCTCTTCGCCCGGCTCAGGAAGACGAACCAGCAGGAAGTCTCCGATGGCGAAGGTCGGGTACCACTCCGCGAGGTACTTGTAATCGGAGGGAAGCCCGGCGCCCAGGCTCTCCTCGAACCCGGCCCAGTCGATCACGGCCCGCACCGGCCGGCGGAGGTCGGCCAATCCGGGGACGGCACGCTCCAGCAACGCGAGAGCCTCTTCCGGATCGGTTATTCGGCGCTGCGGCGTCTGCGTACCGACCAGAGCGTCATCCATGTGCCGCAGCGTGCCGCACGCATCCGACATCCCCGACGGGCGGGCCCCAGGGCTCCTTTGACGCCGCCCCGGCACCAGGAGCGGCCAAGGAATCCTGCCTCACGCAACTAGAGCCATCAGAAGCGACCTCTTAGCATCCGGGCAGGCGATGCCTACGGATGAAGGCTCGGAGGGTGTCATGCGCAGTTCGTCGGCTGCACCTCTATGGAGGGACCGTTCGCGGCTTGGTCACCAGGTGCGGTACGCGCTGCGTCATCCTCGGCGTGTGCTGCCCCACCTGCGCCGGCTTGCGCGGAACGGCTGGCTGCGGCTGCGACATCGCGGGAGTCACATCGCGTACTACCGGGCGGTGATGGCGTCGGACACCGCGAGGAGTGCCGAGGCGGCCGTGGGTGGCCGGCCGTCGCACGCGCGCTGGCTGGCCCTCGGGCAGATGCAGTACGACTATCTGGTGCGGCACGGGCTGAAGCCGCAGGACCGGATGCTGGAGATCGGGTGCGGGAATCTGCGGGCCGGGTGGCGGTTCATCGAGTATCTGGAGCCCGGCCATTACTTCGGGATCGACATCTCGCCGGACATCCTCATCGAGGGGAAGAAGACCCTCGTCCGGTACGGCCTGCAGCAGAAGGTGCCGCATCTGACTCCCGTCGCCGATCTGACGCTCGACTTCCTTCCCGACGCGTACTTCACGGTGGTGCACGCGCACAGCGTGTTCTCGCACTCGCCGCTGGAGGTCATCGATCAGTGCCTTGCCCACGTAGGGCGGGTGCTGGCTTCCGACGGCTTCTTCGACTTCACCTTCGACCGCACCGAGGGCGCCGAACACCAGGTGCTCGGCGAGGACTTCTACTACCGCACCGGGACGTTGATCCGCCTTGCCGAAAAGCACGGTCTGGCCGCCCGGTTCATGGAGGACTGGGAGGCGCTGCCGCACGGCCAGTCCAAGCTCCGGGTCACGCATCCTGGGGGCGGGCGATCTGACGCTGCACGGTGAGAGCGCCATGTTGTCGACGAGGTCGGCGCGCAGCTGCGCGAGCAGCACGGCCTCGGCCGTGGCCACGTTCGAGGCGGCAGGAGCGGACGGCGTGAGGTCGCAGGGGCGGACGGCGTGAGGTCGGCCACGGCGAGGGCCGTGCACACTGCGGCAGGCAGGGCGTGGCGGCGGGCCCGGGGGGTGATACGTCATGGAGGTGGCGGCGGAGTCGCCGGTACCTGCGGCGTACTGCCACCAGAAGCGGGCGGATTCTTCCTGGGCGGCGAGCTGGAGGAGGCATCCGAGGACTCTGGCACCCACGGGTTGGGCGACGACGGACTCGCACAGGTTGGTGAGGTTCTGGGCGGCGGTGTTGCCGGCCGTGGGTGCCGGGTTGTTGTGTGGGGTGGTTGTTCTGGGGGCGGTTGGGGCGCGGGTGCGGGCGGCGAGGCGTGCCTCGGCTGCGGCGGTGTCCGCCTGGTCGTAGGGGCGGCGGACCAGGCGCGCCCGCTCGAGGAGTTCGTCAATGGGCGACATCGGCGTGTCCCTCCGTGGTGTGCGGGGGGGGCGGTGAGCAGGGCGTGGAGTCGGCGTTTGGCGTGCCGGGCGCTGGAGCGGACGCCGGCGGGGGTGATGCCGAGTTCGTCGGCGACCTGGCGCTTGGGTCTCGAAGGCGGCCAGGTCCAGCGGGAGTGCGCGGCGGCCGCGGCGGTGGGTGTCGATGGTGCAGTTGCGCATCACGGTCCAGGCGTAGCCGGCGTCGTCGGCCTCACCCCCGAAGCGACCGTCGGCGGACGTCAGACCCGGCACGTGCGCAGCACCGCCAGGAGCGCGGTGGCGGCCGGGGTGGGGTTGAACTCGCTCCAGGCCAGGTACTCGCTGCGGGTCGGCCCGCCCGTCACCGCGATGGCGGCCAGCCGGGCGCCCGGTCGCAGGATCGCGGGTGGCAGCAGGGCGACCGCGAGGTTCTGCTCGACGAGGTCGAGGATCAGGTCGATGGACATCGCCTCGAAGGTCACGTCGCGTGGGATGCCTGCCGCCGCGAAGGCGAGGTCGCTCTGTGCGCGGCCGGGCGTGCCCGCCGTGAAGTCGACGAACGTCTCCTCGGCCAGGTCGGCCAGGCGCAGGCGGCGGCGTCCCGCCAGGCGGTGCTCGGTGGAGACGACCGCGATGTGCCGCTCCCTGGCCAGCTCGACCGACTGGACGCCGCTCGGCGTGACGGTCTCCGGCAGCCCGAGGACCGCGATGTCCACGGTGCCCGCTTCGACGGCGGAGATGAGCTCGTCGCTGGCCGCGGTGCGCAGGGTGACGCGTACGGCGGGGTGGGCCTGGTGGAAGGTCCGCAGCGCGTGGGGGATGTCGAGGGCGGTGACGGTGGGGATGATGCCGAGGGTGACGGGGCCGCGCATCTCCCCGAGGGTCGCCTTCGCATCGGCGGCGGCCCGCTCGGCGGCCTCCAGGCTGGCGCGGGCCGAGGGCAGGAACGCCTTGCCTGCCGCGGTGAGTTCGACCCTTCTGCTGGTACGTGCGAACAGGCGCACCCCGAGTTCGTCCTCGAGTGTCTTGACCTGGTGGCTCAGCGCGGACTGGACCACGTGGCACTGCTCGGCGGCGCGTGTGAAGTTCCGGGTCTCGGCGACGGCCAGGACGTATCGAAGTTGCCTGAGTTCCATCCATCCATCGTGTCTCACGATGGATTGCATGAAAACCATGTGTTGGACTCATAGGTGAGTGGGCCGGACAGTGGTGGTGTGACCACAACGACCTCTCCCCCGGCCCTGCCCGTGCCGACGCCCACGCCGCCGGCCTCCCGGGCCGGGCTCACTCTTGCCACGGCGTTCGCGCCTGCGGTGTGGGGTACGACGTACGTCGTCACCACCGAACTGCTGCCGCCCGACGCCCCGTTGTTCGCCGCACTCATGCGCGCGCTCCCGGCCGGTCTGCTCGGCCTGCTCATCGCGCGCACCCTCCCGCGCGGGGCGTGGTGGTGGAAGGCCGCGGCCCTCGGCGCACTGAACGTCGGCGCGTTCTTTCCGCTGCTGTTCATGGCCGCTGAACGTCTCCCCGGTGGGGTGGCCGCGACGCTCGGGGCGAGTCAGCCGATCCTGGTGGCCCTCCTCGCCGTGCCCCTCCTGTCCGAACGGCTGTCGCCGTGGCGTCTGGCCTGGGGCGCCGTCGGAGTCGTGGGGGTGGGCCTGGTCGTGCTCGGACCGGGCGCGGCGTTCGACCCGATCGGGATCGTCGCCGGTCTGGCAGGGGCCGCGGCCATGGGGACAGGTGTGGTGCTCACCAAGCGCTGGGGCCGTCCCGAAGGTGTCAGTGCGGTCGGGTTCGCCGGGTGGCAACTCACCGCGGGCGGACTGGTGTTGCTCGCCCCGACGCTGCTCTTCGAGGGCATACCCGTCGGGATCGACGGCCGGGCCGTGGCGGGGTACGTGTGGCTGGGCACCGCGGGCGGGCTGATCGCCTACACCCTCTGGTTCAGGGGCCTGCGCGCCCTCCCGGTCACGGCGTCGGCCCTCCTCGGGCTCCTCTCGCCGCTGGTCGCCACCGCTCTCGGCGTGCTGCTCGCCGGCGAGAGCCTCGATCCTCTTCAGCTGCTCGGCTTCGCCCTCGCCCTCGCGGCGCTGGCCGCCGGACAGATCACCCCGGCACCTCGCACACCGAAAGGGTCTCCCTCATGAACATCGCCGTCCTCGGCGCCACCGGAATGGTCGGCTCACGGCTCGTCGCTGAAGCCGTCTCGCGCGGGCACCAAGTGATCGCCGCGTCCCGGCACCCTCAGCAGGCCGCCACGTTCGGCATCACTCCCGCGGCCGTGGACCTCACGGACCAGCAGCACGGTGCCGCCGCTCTCGACGCGGCCCTCGCCAAGGCCGACGCCGTGCTCCTCTCCGTCCGCCCGAAGCCGGGCCAGGAGGACTCGATCGCCCCGGCGACGTCGGCAGTCCTGGACGCGGCCGCCCGGGCGGGCATCCGGGTCCTGGTCGTCGGCGGAGCAGGACCCCTGAAGTCGCCTCGCCGGCCCGGGCTGTTGGTGATCGACGACCCGCACCATGTCCCTGACCAGTGGCGCGCCGTCGCGGGAGCCAGTACGACCCAACTGCGTACCTGCAAGGAGCACCCGTACGGGAACTGGACGTACCTCAGTCCGCCGTCCCTCCTCGAACCCGGCACCCGCACCGGCGCGTACTGCCGCGGGACGACCACCCTGCTGACCGCCCCCGACGGCACGTCGCGCATCAGCGTCGAGGACCTCGCCGTGGCCGCGCTCGACGAGCTCGAACACCCCGTAGGGGAGCGGCACTTCACGGTGGTGACCGTGGCCTCGTAAGGAATCCCGTTGCTTCCCGTGGCTTCCCGCGCTGCCCGAGAGTCAGAAACCGTTGAAGAAGCCGTGTACGCGGCTGATCCGGCCGTCCTCGAACCACGCGACGTCGAACCCGCTCACCACCGGCGGGCCATCCGTCGGGCCGACCTGCCAGGAGAAGTGGACGGAGTCGTGGTGGGTCAGCACCTGGTCGAAGGTGAAGAGCATCCCGGTGAAGTTCTTCTGCGCGCCGGCGATGTACTGACCGATGGCGACGGCTCCCTCGGCCACGACGGTCGGGTCGGTGTAGGTCGCGCCAGGGGTGAACACGTCGTCGATGGAAGCCTGGCGAACCTTGTCGTCGGACTCGTTCCAGATCGAGATGTACGCCTCGACCAGCTTCGTGACGGCACTCTTGTCCATGGCGGACGACCGTATCACCGGGGGTACGCGGGCCTGCCATCCAACTACTCGTATCCGCAGCGGAGTTGTGCCCGGCGGGAGCCTCAGCCTGGTCGACGTAGGTGCGTGCGGACGCGACGAGGGACGGCACGGACCTGCCCCGGAATCCTGGATTCCTCAATTCCGGAGTTGAGTAGCTTCGGTCGCTGCGCGGGTCGTCGGCGGCCAGGCCGGCGGGCACAGTCCGTCAGGTCGAAGCGGCCGATGCCGGCGCGGAACGAAACTGACCCACGATTCAGTAGCCGACCTGTTGACGCGGCCGCCGCGGGCTCCAGATACTGACTGAGCGTTTAGTAGCTAAGGCAATGTCGTCGTGCCTGGAGGCACCCATGGCTGACCTGCCCACCGAGCTTGTTCCGCTGACTTCCGAGCAGCGCGACATCGTGGAGCTCACCCGCACCTTCGCCCGTGAGGAGATCAGGCCACGGGCCCGGGCCGTGGACGAGGCGGACGTCGAGACACCCTGGGACCTGTGGCGCCGGGCCGGTGAGGTCGGGATCACCGGGTTCATGCTGCCCGAGGAGTTCGGAGGCGGCGGGTTCACCGATGTGTTCACGCAGGCCCTCGTCCAGGAAGAGCTGTGCGTCGGGGATCTCGGCATCGGCAATCTGCTCTGCTCCAACGGGTTCTTCGCCGATCCCGTGCTCGAGCTGGGCAGCGCCGAGCAGCAGCGGGAGTGGCTGACGCCGCTGGCCGGGGCGGACTCGCCGATGACGTCCCTCGCGACCACGGAACCGGGCGCCGGTTCCGACGCCGCGTCCATCACGACCACCGCGCAGCGGACCGGGGGTGGATACGTGCTGAGCGGGCAGAAGGCCTGGATCTCCAACGCCGGTGAGGCCGAGCAGTACGTCGTCTTCGCCAAGACCGATCCGGCCCTGCGCGCGCGGGGCGTCAGCGCGTTCCTGTTCCGCAGGGACACGCCCGGTGTCTCGTTCGGGGAGCCGATGCGGAAGATGGGGCAGCGCGCGATCGTCTGCCGCGAGATCTTCTTCTCCGACGCCTTCGTGCCCGAGGCCGCCCGGCTCGGCGAGGAGGGCCAGGGGTTCAGCGGTCTGATGCGTACGTTCGACATCTCCCGGACCGTGCTCGGCGCGGCGGCGACCGGGGTGGCCAGGGCGGCGTACGAGTACGCGGCCGACTACGCCAGGACGCGGCGGCAGTTCGGCAAGCCGATCGTCGAGCACCAGGCGGTCGCGTTCCGGCTCGCGGACATGCGCACCCGTATCGAGCAGGCACGGCTCATGACGTGGCGTGCGGCGAAACGGCTCGACGCCGGTCTGGACGCGACGGCCGAGGCGGCGATGGCGAAGCTCACCGCGTCCGAGACGGCGGCGTACTGCACGTGGGCGGCCGTGCAGACGCTCGGCGGGTGGGGGTATTCGCGGGAGTACCCGGTCGAGCAGTGGATGCGTGACGCCAGACTCGAAGAGATCGAAGAGGGGACCTCGGACATCATGCGCCTGGTCATCTCGCGGAGCGTGTGACGTGACGGGAGCAGAGGACGACGTCGCCGTGGGACGGCGGTTCGGGGCCGAGGCCGCGATGACCGGCGGTGAGGCCCTGGTGCGGGCGCTGGCCGCGCACGGCGCCGATCTCGCCTTCGGCATTCCGGGAACACACAACCTGGAGGTCTACCGGCATCTGGAGCCGTACGGCATCCGGCATGTGACGCCCCGTCATGAACAGGGTGCGGGGTATGCCGCCGACGCGTCTGCGCGGGTCACGGGGCGGCCCGGCGTGGTGGTCACGACCACCGGGCCCGCCTTGCTGAACGCCGCGGCGGCGGTCGGTCAGGCGTACTCGGACAGTGTGCCGCTGCTTGTGGTGTCGCCGGGGATGCCGCTCAGGCACCCGCGGCAGCCGACCGGCCTGCTGCACGAGATGCGCAGCCAGACGGAGGCGATGCGCGGGGTCACGGCGTTCAGCCACCGGGTGTCGTCGGTCGAGGAGATCGGCGCGGCGGTGGCGCGCGCGTACACGCTGTTCCGTACGGGGCGGCCCCGGCCGGTGCATATCGAGGTGCCGCTGGATCTGCTCGGGGCCGTGGAGCCGGTGGGTGCCGTGCGGCTCGCGCCGCCGGCCGGCGCCCTGCCGCCGTCGGACGCGGCGGTGCGGGAGGCGGCCGGGGCGCTGGCGTCGGCCCGCCGGCCCGCGCTCGTCCTCGGGGGCGGCGCCCGGGAGGCGGGGCCCGAATGCCGGTCGCTGGCCGAGGAGTTGGGGGCGTTCGTCGTCACGACCGCCAACGGCAAGGGCATCGTCGACGAGGGGCATCCGCTGTCGCTCGGGGTGTCGTTGCACGATCCGTCGGTGCGGAAGGCGCTCGCGGACTGCGATGCCGTACTGGCCGTCGGCACGGAGCTGGCCGAGTCGGACCTGTGGGTCCAACCACCCGCCGCGCTCGGGGAGTTGCTGATTCGGGTGGATGTGGACCCGGCGCAGATGTACGCGGGCCTGCGCGCGGACGTGGCACTCGTCGGGGACGCGCGGGAATGCCTGCGGGCGCTGCTGCACGCGGTCGCCGCCGTACGGGGCGAGGAGGGCGCCGCCGTACGGGGCGAGGAGGGCGCCGCCTCGGGTCCGCCCGTACACGGCAAGCGGCGGGACGCGCACGCGGGCGTCGCGGAGGTGCGGGGTGCGCGGGACGCGGCGACGGCCCACCGGGACGCGCGCTGGGTTCCGTATCTGCGGGCGGTCCGCGACGTGGTCGACGCGGACGCGGTGTTCACCTCGGACAGCGCGCAGTGCTGCTACTACGGCGCACTCCCCCACCTGCCGCTCGGCCCGCGGGGGCGTTTCCTGCATCCGACGGGATTCGGGACGCTCGGCTACGCGCTGCCCGCCGCCGTAGGCGTGAAGGCGGCGCAGCCCGAGCGGCAGGTGGTCGCACTCAGCGGGGACGGCGGACTGCAGTTCACCGTCCAGGAACTGGCGACCGCAGCGCAACTCCAACTCCCTTTGCCTGTCGTCGTGTTCGACAACGGCGGGTTCGGCGAGATCCGCGACGAGATGGCGGCCCGCGGCGACACCCCCGTCGCCGTCGACCTGCCGCGGGTCGACCTGCCCGCGCTGTGCCGGGCGTACGGCGGCGCGGGTGTGCATGCGTCGACGCCCGAAGCGCTCGCCGAGGCCCTTGCGAAGGCGCTGCGCACACCCGGACCCACACTCATCACCGTTCCCGAGGAGCCCGCCGCATGACCGATCCCACTCCCCTCATCTCGCTGACCTGGACCGATCACGTCACCGGACGGCAGGGCTTCCTGGTCGTGGACCGGCTGGTGCGCGGCGTCTCCAGCGGCGGTCTGCGGATGCGCGAGGGCTGCACGCTCGACGAAGTCGCCGGTCTCGCCCGGGGTATGACGATGAAGGAGGCGCTGCACTACAACCCCGACGGCCGCTACGTCCCGCTCGGCGGCGCCAAGGGCGGCATCGACTGCGATCCGCGGGACCCGGAGGCGTACGGGGTGCTCGTGCGCTACCTGCGGGCCATGCGTCCGCACATCGAGAGCTTCTGGACCACCGGCGAGGACCTGGGCCTCACCCAGGACGTCGTGGACAAGGCGGTCGCCGAGGCCGGTCTCGTCTCCTCGATCCAGGCCGTGTACCCGCTCCTCGACGACGAGCGCGCGGCCCGCGGGCGGCTCGCCGACGCGTTCGCCGTGCAGGTCGACGGCATCGGCCTCGACGAGCTGGTCGGCGGCTGCGGCGTGGCGGAGTCGGTGCTCGTGGCGCTCGACCGGGCCGGTGTGCCGTACGACGGGACGCGGGTGTCGGTGCAGGGCTTCGGCACCATGGGCGGGGCCACGGCCCGGTTCCTGTCCCGGGCCGGTCTGAAGGTGGTGGCCGTCGCCGACGTGAAGGGCACGGTCGCCAACCCGGACGGCCTCGACGTCGAAGTGCTGCTCGCGGCCCGGGACGCCTACGGGGCGGTGGACCGGGGCGCGCTGCGCGCCGGGGACGCGGAACTGCCCGGTGAGGCCTGGCTGTCGGTCGAGGCCGAGGTGCTGGTTCCGGCGGCGGTGTCGTACACCGTCGACGCGGCCAATCAACGGCTGATCGGCCCGGCCGCGCGCTGGGTCGTCGAGGCCGCCAACATGCCGGTGCTGCCCGAGGCGGAGGCGCTGCTCGCCGAGCGGGGCGTGCAGGTGCTGCCGGACGTGGTGGTCAACTCCGGTACGAACGCGTGGTGGTGGTGGACGCTCTTCGGTGACATCGG
The DNA here is from genome assembly GCF_031157275.1 of Streptomyces sp. LHD-70. Lineage (GTDB taxonomy): Bacteria > Actinomycetota > Actinomycetes > Streptomycetales > Streptomycetaceae > Streptomyces. Next base: position 5,460 of record NZ_JAVIFW010000032.1, on the reverse strand, counting down.
CGCCGACGCGGACGAGGCGTTCGCGTACACCCGGCGGTCGATGCGTGCCCTGATCGACCAGATGCTCGCGCGGGCCGCGTCCGACGGGACGACTCCGCGGGCCGCGGCGCACGCGATCGTCGCCGACCGGCTGCCGCTGATCGCGGAGCGGTTCGGGTGGTACAGGTGACGGGGGTGACGGGGGGTCAGCCCTGCGCCGGGGCCGCGGTCGGCGGGCTCGACGTGCTCTTCGACCCGCGGTCCGTCGCCGTCGTCGGGGCCTCCGCGAACCCGGAGAAGTGGGGTTACTGGCTGGCCTCCGGCGCCCTTGACGGGCGCGAGCGCCGGGCCGTGCACCTGGTCAACCGGCGCGGCGGCGAACTGCGCGGCGTGCCCTTCCTGCCCGGCCTCGACGCGCTGCCGCACGCGCCCGAGCATGTCGTGGTGGCCGTACCGCCGCCGCAGGTCGGACCGCTGGTCGAGCAGGGGCTCGCGGCCGGGGCGCGCTGTTTCACCGTCATCACCTCGGGCGGGGCGGGCGCGGCCGAGGAACGGGAGCTCGCTTCGCTTGTCACCGCGGGCGGGGCGCGGCTGCTCGGCCCCAACTGCATGGGCGTCGTCGACACCACCTCGGGGCTGCGGCTGAGCTGGGGCGACTTCCCGGCGGGCGCGGTCGGCCTGGTCTCCCAGAGCGGCAACCTGGCGCTGGAGATCGGCCGGCTCCTCGCCCGCGCGGGGCAGGGCTTCTCCCGCTTCGTCTCGCTCGGCAACCAGCGGGACATCGACGCCGCCGACGCGCTCGACGCGCTGATCGCGCACCCGCCGACGCGGATCGTCGCCGCGTACGTGGAGGACTTCCGCGACGGCCGGCGCCTGGCCCGTACGCTCGCGGCGGCCCACGCGGCGGGCAAGCCGGTGCTGCTCCTCACGGTGGGCCGCAGCGAGGCCTCCGGCCGGGCGGCGGCCTCCCACACCGGGGCCCTGGTCAGCACCCGCGCGACCGTGGAAGCGGTGTGCCGCGACGCGGGAGCGCTGCTCCTCGACACGGCGGGCGAGCTGGTGGACACGGCGATGTGCCTGCTGGGCGTGCCGGGGTGGGGGGTACCGAGCCTGGGTGTGCCTGGCTTGGGGGCGCCTGGCTTGGGGGCGCCGGGGTCGACGCCCCTGCGGGTCGCCGTCGTCGGGGACAGCGGGGGTCAAGGGGCCCTGGCCGCCGACGCGTTGGCGGCGCGGGGGCTGGCCGTTCCCGGGCTCTCGGCGGACACGGTCCGGGCGGTGGCCGCCGAGCTGCCGCCGGGTGCGGCCTGCGGCAATCCGGTCGACCTGGCCGGGGCGGGCGAGGCCGACCTGGGCAGTTACGCCCGCGTGGTCCGCGCTCTGCTGTCCGCCGGTGACACGGACGCGGTGGTGCTGACCGGGTACTTCGGTGACTACGCGTCCGCCAACCCCGCCCAGGCCGCCCGGGAGTGCGAGGTCGCGCGTGAACTCGCCGCTGCGGCACGGGAGTTCGGGCGCCGCCTCGTCGTGCACACCATGGCGCGCGGCACCCCCGCCCTGGCCGCGCTGCGGGAGTACGCGGTACCGGTGTACGAGCGGATCGAGGAGGCGGCGGGGGCGCTGGCCGGGGCGGCCCGGCTGCACGTTCCGCCCGAAGGTCCGGCAGGTCCCGCAGGCCCTGCAGATCCCGCAGATCCCGCAGGGCCCGCAGATCCCGCAGATCCCGCAGGTCCCGCCGGGCCCGCGCCGGAGGCGGCGTTCGCGGTCGCGGACGGGGGTTACGAGTCCGTACGGGAACTGCTCGCCTCGTACGGACTCGGCTTTCCCGCGGCGGAGTTCGTGAGCGACGCCGACGAGGCGGTCCTGGCCGCGCACCGCACCGGATACCCCCTCGCCCTCAAGGCGATGGGCCTGGCGCACAAGACGGAGGCGGGCGGCGTCGCGCTCGGCATCGCCGACGAGGACGGGCTGCGGGCCGCGTTCGCCCGGATGCGGTCGCGGACCGGCGCGGCGCGCTACGTGGTGGAGGCCATGGCGTCCCCGCCGTACGCGGTGGAGCTCATCGTCGGCGTACGGCGCGACCCGGCGTTCGGCCCGGTCGCGATGGTCGGCATCGGCGGGGTCACCGCCGAGCTCCTCGCCGACACGGCGGTCGCGCTCGCGCCGCTCACACCCGAGCGGGCCCGCGCGTTACTGCTCTCGCTGCGGCACGCGCCGCTGCTCACGGGCTGGCGCGGGGCGCCGCCCGTGCATCTGGAGGCGGCGACCGCGGCGCTGTGCGCGGTGGCGCGGGCCGGTGCGGCCCACCCCGAGCTGTCCGAACTGGAAGTCAACCCCCTGCTGGTCCACCCGGGCGGCGCGATCGCCCTCGACGCACACGGAGTACTCGGATGACCGACGCGAAGGCGAACTCGGCCTACAGTAACGGCAGTTGGGGCTTCGACGGCCGTACGTACCTCGTGACCGGAGGCGGCAGCGGCATCGGCCGGGCCATCGCCCTGGCGCTCGCCGAGGCCGGGGCGCAGGTCGTGGTCGCGGGCCGCACTCCGGCGAAGCTGGACGAGACGGTCGCGCTGATCGAGAAGAGCGGCAGTGGTCAAGCACTGGCCGTACCGACCGACGTACGCGATCCGGCCGCCGTGGACCACCTGGTGGCCGCCGCCGTGGAGCGGTTCGGGCGGATCGACGGTCTGGTCAACAACGCGGCCGGCAACTTCGTCGCACCCGGCATCGACCTCAGCCCGAACGGCTGGCGGGCGGTCGTCGACATCGTCCTCAATGGCTCGTACTACTGCACCCGGGCCGTGGCCCGGCAGTTGCGCGCGCAGGGCACGGGCGGTTCGGTGCTCTCGGTGATCGCGACGTACGCCTGGCACGGCCATCCGGGCACGGTGCACTCGGCCGCCGCGAAGGCCGGGGTGCTCGCGATGACGCGCACGCTTGCCGTGGAGCTGGCGCCGCACGGGATCCGCCTCAACTGCGTCGCCCCGGGCCCTACGGAGACGGAGGGCGCGGGGGCCGCACTGTGGGGCACGGACGAGGCCCGCGCCGGGGTCCTCGCCACGGTCCCCGCAGCCCGCTTCGCCGCCCCGGCGGAAATCGCCGACGCCGCGCTGTTCCTGCTGAGCGAACGCTCCTCGTACCTGACGGGGGACTGCTTGACGGTGGACGGGGGGCAGTGGCTCGGTAAGCAGGTTTATGGCCGGGGCCGGAGCTGAACGGGCCGTAGGCAGCGTCACACAGCCGATCCAAGCCGGGTATCCCCTGAGCGGGATACCCTCACTTGGACCCGGCCCGATTGCGGCGGGCCGGGGTCCAAGTTCCTCACCAGCAGGCCTGTCAATGTCCTTGGTCCGCGTCGGGGTCAGTGGTGGTGCTCGTCGATCACTCGGAAGCTGCCGACAAGCGCGAAAGGAACCACAGCACCGTCGAATACCGGCGTGCCGGGGATTGCGCTGCTGGCGTTCCGGGGCCCAATAGTCGCACTTGCAGGGCCGTTGTCGCAGGTAATCCCGCTGAAGAATTCGACACTCTTGCCACTGTCGTTTCGGACGTTGAAACTCGTGGCGGGACTGCTGATCGCAGCGGTGCACACACCCGGCTCGGCCGCATAGATTCGCTCGTTGATGTGGATCCGGCCACCGTCGTTCCTGAAGCGGTTGCCCGTCTGGCCGTCGCCTCCGAGGGGAGCATTCGTCTGGCCGTCGCCTCCGCGGGGAACAGAGGCAGCGGCCTCTCCTGACTGCGGGACGGAATTGGAAGCCGAGGCGTAGTTCACGCTGCTTGCAGCCAGGGCCACGATGCCCGCCGACGCTGCGATCGCTGCAACCTTACGCCTACGCATTCCGCTTCTCCTTCTCTCAAGCATTCCGTTCTCCATCTCTTACTGATGCCAGCTGAGCGGCCGACTATTGGCGAACATACTTTGCGCCTTTTTCTGTCGCCACCTCAGAAATAGCTGAGGGGTGGCAAATGAGGTCCGATTGGGTGTCGCAAAGCCAAGGATTCGTTTGTGACGGCTCATCAAACGGTCGTACGCAGGGACAACTTGGCGGGGACTTCGACGGCCCGGCGAGCTGACACCCCTTCACCCTGTAGCTGGCGTGTCGTGCGTTGAAATCGCTCCACACATCGGCTAGGCGCTACCGCGCCTCTCCCCCCGAGGCTCGCGGACGACGGCTCGTCGCTCACCGCTATGCGCGAAGTCGTCGACCACCTTGACGGTGGATGGGGGCAGTGGCTGAGGAACCAGGCCAACTGGACTGTCAGTGCCGGGAATTACGGTATGCCGCATGACCGACGCTCGAACGATGCATCGCTTCTCCGGCCACTCCCATGCCGGTGCGCACGAGACCACGCCTGTCGTTGAGTTGGACGGCGTTCCGGTGACGGTCAGCGTTGACGAGGAGGGGAGTTTGTGGACGTGCGACCTCGTCGGTGGCGCATGCGTCGAGCGTGAGCTGGAGCTCGACGCGGCAGGCCCGGAGGACGACTGGTACTTCGAGAGCGGCCTATGGGACGAGGACGACCCTGACGAGGAGAGGCCAGAACTCGAAGCGGACGCCTATGAGATCGCCTCGTCCTTGACGGTGGCGCATCTCTATGGGCGTCCCGTGGTCGTCACCGGCGGCGGCCGGTTCGACCTTTCCCATCCCGACGTCGAAATGATGTCCGGGGGCATGCGTGTCTGGGATCTGCGTACGGGTCGCAAGGTGGGGAAGACGCTGACCGGTCACGCGCTTGGCATCGCCTCGCTCACCACCGTGCCCTCCGACCAGGGGCTGATCGGTGTCAGCAACTGCGAAGCGGGCACGCTGCTGGCCTGGGATCTGACCCACGGGGGCGAGCGGATCGCAGAAATCAAGGCCGGCTACAACGGAGCGTTGGGGGCCGCTCTCGTCGCCGGCCGACCGGTGGCCGTCACCGGAGGCGCCGACAGTTTCCTGCAGGCCTGGGACCTTCGTAGCGGCGAACAGATCGGCAGGAACCTGACCGGTATCGACCATGCTGCGCCGGCCATCGGGATCACGGAGGTGAACGGCCGGACACTGGTGGTGGCTTGCGGCCACGACAACGCGCTGCACAGGTGGGACCTCGCCACGCAGGAGCCGACCGGATCCCCCATGACCGGCCACACATCCGGCATCCAGACCCTGGGCACCGCGACGGTCGCAGGCCGCGCGATCGCCGTGACCGGCAGCGATGACGGCACCACCCGCGTGTGGGATCTGGCCGGTGGTCAGCAGATCGGAGAGCCGTTCACCGGCCACCAGCTCCAGATGGTCACCGAGATCGCGGGGGCCCCGGTTGCCGTCACCCAGAGCTCTGACTCCATCCGCGTCTGGGATCTGACCCTCGCCGCCCGCTAGATGTGTGAGTCCGAAGTTCTCAGTGGTCGTAGGCGATCAGGGATCGTTTGATTGCGGCTCCGGTGGTCCAGTTGTGCCAGATGGCGGTGGCGAGGGCGAGGAGGCGTTGGCCGGT
>NZ_JAVIFW010000031.1 GCF_031157275.1 Streptomyces sp. LHD-70 | reverse complement strand
GAAGTCCTCCAGATCACACCGGACCGCGGCCAACTCCCCACCCAGCACACCCGGTCAACGACACCACCGATCAAGAAGACACGCCATCGTCAAACGCACATGACCAAGCACTACTAGGACCAGCGAGGCGAGCGGTTCCAGGGCCTGGCCTGCCGCACGTGCCTTCTCGTAGTCGTGAACGCTGGCGAAGTTGCCTGCGGAGCGCAGGAGTTCCTGGCGGCGCTGGAGTTCGCCGCGGATGGCGTCGCCCATGCGGTCGACGAGGGTGAGGTCGTCGGCGAGGTTGGTGATCACCGCGGAGACGTGCGGGAGGTCCGTCATGCCCGCGAAGGTGGCGCCGCCCTTGAAGTCCGCGAGGACGAAGTTCAGGGTCTCGGAGGTGTGGGTGACCGCCAGACCGAGGACCAGGGTGCGCAGGAGCTCCGACTTGCCGGAACCGGTGGCGCCGACGCACAGGCCGTGCGGACCCATGCCTTCCTGGGCGGCCTCCTTGAGGTCGAGCATGATCGGCTCGCCGTCCTCGCCTACACCGATGGGTACGCGGAGGCGTTCGGCGATGGAGCGGGGGCGCCAGGTGCGGGTGACGTCGACGGTGGCTGCGTCGCCGAGGTCGAGCATGTCGGTGAAGTCGAGGTTGGCGAGCAGCGGTTCGTCGTCATCCCCGCCGATCCGGAGCGGGGCCAAGCGGCGGGCGAGGACGTCGGCTTCGATGAGGGACAAGCTGTCCGGCTCGCCCTCGTATACGACGTCTCCCTGTGTCTCCAAGCGCAGCTTTCCGGGGTGGACGATAGCGTTGAGGCCGCCGGGCGGCTCTTCGAGGTGGCCGTCGATCACTTCGATGACGGTGACGCCCTGGAGCCCTTCAGGGGCAGCGAGCAGAGAGGTGGTCGGCATCCTCGCGCCGTCGAGAACGAGGACGATGTGGGGCCGGTCGAGGATCGGCGGGGCTTCGCGGCTGAACCGCGGACGGCCTTCGAGCCGGTCGTAGAGGAGTTGCTCGACTTCTTCGACGTCGTCACCGAAAAGACGCTTGGTGCCCGCGCCGTCGAGTGCTCCCTGTGCCTGGTTGTGCGGAAGCCACTTCACCCACTCCCAGTCGGCTGCAGCCCCGGGCTCGGTTACCGCGGCAACGATCAGGTCCTCGGGCGAATGCAGGGTGGCCAGTTGGGCGACGAGTGCTCTGGCCGTCGACTGAGCGCTCGCTCCGTCGCCGGAGAGCGTCAGGTGGTAGAAGGCACGCATCGACAGCGCCACCGGCAGACGCTCGACCGCACCGTGCACGGCGAGGAACTGCTGCATCGCGCCCGCGCTGAGCGGCTCCAGCTCGTCGACTGGGGCCGTCTCGGGGGCGATCAGCGGGGTCGCCAGCTGCTGCGGACCGAGCCCGATGCGAACCTGCCCGAAGTCGCTGTCGCCTACCCGGCGTTCCCAGGTCCGGGTCCCTTCCGCCACGACCGACCAGAGCTGGTCGGGGTCGGGGTGGACATAGAGCTGTACGTTGCGTTGGGCCCGCTCCGTCCTGCGTACCGCGCGCCGCAACTGGGCCAGGTACTTGAGGTAGTCACGGCGGGCGTCGGCCATCTCGCCTTGGTTGCCGCGGCGATACCGGACGAACTGCGCGATCACCATCGCGACGGTCGAGACCAGCATGAGAACGCCCATGATGCGCATGAACGGGTGCGCGCCCGGCATGAAGAAGAACACCACCGACGAGCCCATGCCCAGCATCGGCAGGAGCTGCAGTAGCACCCCTTCCTGCTGCCCGCGGGGCAGTTCGGGCGGGCTCTGCAGGACGACTTCGTGCGTCGGCACCTCCGGCAGCGCCGCGCGCGGCGGCCGCTTGACGACGATCTGGCTCACCGGAAGATCAATCCCCCCATGCGGATGGTCCGTACGGAAGGCCACTTCGCCTGCCGACGCCCCCGTGACGACAGCCCCCTCCGCACGAGAGCGATCGTACGGGTAAACGCCAAAGCAGTGCCGGGTAGGGTTGCGCGCACCGCGCGTAACCAAGCACCGCACGCGCCACGGTTGTTAGGGGGATGAGCGAGTTGAGTACGACCACGGGGACGGGATTTCGAAGGGTCACGGTCGCGGCGACGGACAACCGCATCGACCTCGCTCTGGCCGAGGACCTACCAGTTGCCGAGATCTATCCGGAGCTGCTGCGCCTGACCGGCCAGACCCAGGCGGTGGGCACACCGACCGGCTACCACCTGGTCCGCGCGGACGGCACACTGCTGGACCCCACGCTCACCCTGGCCGCGCAGCGCGTGATCGACGGCGAGCGGCTCACGTTGCGTCCGATGGACCGCTCTCTGCCGCCGGCGGTCTTCGACTCCGTCTCGGATGCGGTGGCCTCGGCGGTCGGACGGGATCGGCGACTGTGGAGTGAAGAGCTGCTGCGGGGTGCATCGCTGCTCGGGTCTGTGCTGCTCCTGGGTCTGATGAGCTACCTGCTGTGGTCGGCGGACCCGGTCCGGCACGACATGAACGGGTTGCCCGGTGTGGTGGCGGGTGCGGCAGGTGTCCTGTTGACCGCGTTCGCAGGTGCTCGTGCGCGTGCCTACGGGGACCGTGCAGGGGCGGTCGCCTTCGGGCTTGCCGCCTTGCCGCTGCTGCTTCTTGCGGGCTCCGGGATGGTGGGGCCGGACGCGGGGGACGGGCCCGGGCGGTTGCAGTTCCTGCTCGGCTGCGTGTGCATGTTGGTGGCGTCCGCTGTGCTCCTTGCACTGAGCCCTGGCGGCTCGGCGCCCTTCGTCGGCGCGGTGTTCGTGACGGCCGCGGGCACGCTCGCCTCGTTCGTCGCGATCCTCGCCGAGGCGTCAGCCACCGCTTCCGCATCGGTGTGCGTCCCGATCGCCGTCGGGCTGATCGCGTTCCTGCCCGGTCTCTCGTCCCGCTTCGCACGGCTGCCGATCGGATACATCGCGCCGCGCAGCGCCGTCGACATGTTCGGGGCAGGTCCGGACCCGGCGGATGCGCGGCAGGCTCAGGTGACCGCCGAGGTCCACCCCGTCGGTACTCCAGTGGATGCCGAGCAGGTCGCCCTGCGGGCCCGTCGCAGCCATGAGTTGTTGCTCGGCCTGGTCGGGGGCTGCGCGGTCGTGGTCACGGTCGCGGCCGGTGTGCTCGGATTCTCCGACAGTGTGTGGGCGCAGCTCCTGGCGCTCGCCGCCGGCCTGTCCATGCTGTTGAGGGCGCGGCTGTTCCGGTACACCGCTCAGGTGGCCTCGGCCCTGCTCGCCGGGATCGCATCGATCGGCCTGCTGCTGGCGGGGCTGGCGACGAACCCTCCGGCCGACCTACTGAACGAACTGCAGCGCTACGGCGACCGGACCGGCCTGGATGTTCGGGCTATGTGGCTGTTCGCCTTGGCTGCGGCTGGAGTTGCCCTGTTCACGGCGATCGGGCTCATCGTGCCGAAGAAGGGCCTGACGCCGTTCTGGGGACGGTTCCTCGACCTCGCGGAGAGCGCAGTTCTGCTGACGCTGCTCCCGCTCTGCCTGGCGACATTGGAGCTGTTTGACGCGGCTCGGTCGATTACTAGCTGAGCGACCGCAGTACAGCCGCACCTCGCTCCGAGGCGCCCTTCACACGCAACCGGATGAGGTGTTGCCTTGGTCGCACAGTGGCGGAAGGTTTCCTCACGGGGGGGGTGAGGCTGTGGATCCAGGGATCACGACTGCTCTCACGGCGATCATCGGGACGTGCACAGGCATGGTGGGTGCGCTCGGAGCCGCACGGCTGAACGGCACCATGCAACGACGCTCACAGCACGAGCACTGGCGCCGCGATGGGCGGCGGCAAGCGTACGCCGCGTTCGTAGAAGCGGCCGTGGACTACGGCGAAGCGATCGGCGCCGTTCAGGCGTACAGCAGCACTCCTGGAGACCACCCCGAGGTCGAATCAGCGGAGCTGTGCAGACGCGTCGTAGAGATGAGGCCAGCCACGAGTAAGGCGCTGGCTTTGGTGCTGGTGGAGGGGCCTGAGAACGTGGCCAGTGCGGCTCACGACGTGGTGCGGGCCCTGACGACCTGGGCCTGCGTGGCCGACGTGTATCCCCCTGAGCACCCCTTGGCAGTCTCTCGTTCCGTGCAGACCGTGCTCCGCGACGGGCCGACCGACGTCGTCGGACTGTCAGAAATGGCCTGGGAGCGCATTCGTGATTTCGAATCTCGCCCGCTCTGCCCTCGACCAACCGCTGTAGCTGGATGCGTGGGAGGACCGTGTTCCTCCGATCGGCCGCCTGCCGGCCAATCAGACCTTGCCGAAGAGCACTCCGCGCCATGTCCAACCGGCCGTGAGGACCGCGCCCTGCAAGGGCTCCTTGAGCTCGGAACTGTCGTAGCGGAACGTCTCAGTCCTCTCAACATGGCCATCGGATCTTCGCCCGATCGTCCAATGCCGGGAAACCGTCTTCGTCGGCCCCCGCCCGTATTCGCGCGACATCGCGAATCTGGGGCTGCCGCCGACCCAGGTGACTTCCCTCTGCTCTTCGGCGACGCGAACTTCGTGGTCCTCCGAGACCAGGCGCATCCGGATCTGAACTGCGCGGCTCAGTTGGGTTCTGGCGAAGAAGGTGTGCCAGGCCGGTTCCGTCATGCGCCATTCCGCCACCAGGTCGACACCCTCTGCCGCGCCGTCGCGCACGACGTACGGGACCTCCGGCCCGTTGAGAGCGAGCAAGGCAGCGTGAACTTCCTCAGCAGAACACGGAGCAACTCCGCCAGCGGGGCGCCGCGTGCCGGTCAGCTTGTCGAAAAGGCCCATTGATTCAGCACCTCAAGTCTCAGGTCTCTGGGCGGGCAGTGGTACCTCACGGTCGCCCCATGTGAGCCGTCAGTCCGTCAGGCCGAGGGCAATGAACGCCCCTCCGACGAGAATCCAAATGACGCCCATGGCCCGCAGCGCAAATGCCGTCCCCACCACCGGGATATAACGAGAAGCCAGCCCGTGGACCCTGTCGGCGGCGCCTTTGACGTTCAGCGCAAATATCCACCCAAGGATGAAGAAAAGCGTGGCGCCGATATCGATATTCCCCATGCCGAGACTCACTCCTCGTCGAACCGCCGCCGGATCTTCGCCTCACTGTAGCCGCTGCTGAACTCGGCGCCGACGCCGAGCCCGAGACCGCGAGTGAACGTGCCGACCGGATCACCCGTCGAATTTTCTGTACCGATTGCCGTCTGGTGATTCCCCCAGAGGCCCACGCCGGGATTCACGGAAGCACCCTTGTCCCAGCCCATCCCTTCTAGCTGGGTGATGTCGTCCGCGTTGCTCTTAAACGCCCCGACGCCTCCGGAGAAACCGAAGTCAAGGCCGGACGATGTGACCGATTTCGAGGTGAGTAGACCGAATTGAGAGTCGCCGTCCGGCGTCTGAGTGTGGGCGAGTGAAACCTCGTAACCAACGCCTGCGCCTCCCCACCCCACGCCGACATTGAAGCTGATCCCCTGCGTGCTGTTGTAGCCCGCACCTCCCAGCACGCCCTCGACCAGGCCAGTCAGAGCCTTCCCGCCCAAACCGTCAGGGTGTCGAGCGAAGGAGTTCAGCCCGCTGGCGATGCCCCTGATTATGGAGGCCGTGGTGCTGTCTGCGGGCTTGTCCGCCTCCGCCTTCTCCTTTGCGGCAGCGTCGGCCTCCGCGGCCCTTTCAGCGCGCCGCTCCTTCTCCTCGGCCTCGTACTGTCGGAAGTCACCCTGCGCCGCCGAGTTGAAGCCCGCCATAGTGCCGTCGAGGGCGTTGCCGTCGGCGACGACCGTCTTCAGGCCGATGGCGAGGGCCGCGTCGGCCTCGCCCACAGCCTTGACGGCCTGCTTGATGGCCTTGTCCCACTCGCCGACCGCCGAACGGACGCTCTCCTGGTAGCTGGGATCATGAGCGAGCGCGGTCCTGGCACTCTGGTCGAGCCGGTCGTAGTCGTACGAGACGACGCCCTGGTCGGACACGCGCATGCCGTTCTTCACGGCGTCGTCCCGCAGCGTCTTGAGCCTGTTGCGCAGGTCGGCAAGCTGTGTGTGTGCGCCGCGCAGCAGTGACGCGAGAGCCTTCGCCTCCTTCTGGGCGGCGCGGTACTCGTTGAGCGTGGCGTCGAAGCGGAGCTTCGCGGCCTCTGCGCTCAGGCCGGACCAGACGGTTCCCTTCGCAACAGCGTGGACTTCTCGCTCGTACTGGTCCTCGAGTTTCCTGAACTTCCCGGCCAGTTCTTCCCAACGGTCAGCGGCCGCCGTGAGCTTGGTCGGATCCGTCGACATGACTTCATGAAACGTTGGCATGTTTCCCCCGGTGCATAAGATCTCGTGGCGGTCAGAGGCCGTCGATTCCGGACTTCATCCTGGACAGCTGCTCAGCTGTGCCACCTTCGGTGGAATCGAAACGCCCTGCCACCTCGCGCAGTTGGCCTTTCTCATTGGTGAGCCGGTGGACCAGGCCCTTGGCCTGGCGCTCCCAGGCTTCGAGGGCCTTCTTCAGCGCCACGGACGTCTGCCACCCCTCGCCGTCCTTGGCTCCGAACTCCTTGGCGGCCGCATTCATGGAGCTTTCGGTGTGCCGTCCATCGCGGGCCGTCTCGGGTTCCAGGTGGGTCTCGATTGCCTTCGCGGCAGCCCTCTTACGCGTAGGGCTCGCGGTCAAGTCCGATGTACCGCCTGCCCCACCGGACGGATGCACCTGGTTCAGACGCATATCTGCGGTTGCATCGGCTTTGCTCTGGTCCCAGTCCTCCATGGCAACCGTCCCCCTACGTCCCAATTGAAAAGCCTTTGCTTTGCGGCACTTTACGTGTGATGGCTACGTCGCCGCCGAGCATCCCTGGCGGTGATGGCCGCACCAACAACCACCGTGATGAGTACGACGGCTGCACCGATGCCGTACGTGGCGTAGCGCTCATCGCGTTCTTGAGGTGTTTCGCCGATGGCCAGGTCAGCGGGCTCAGGCGCCTCGGCGGGTGGAGGACCCGGGTCCGGGCTCGGCGATTCGATCGGGGCGTCGTCCTCCGTCAGCGCCCGGACCGGGTCGACGACTCCCCAACCCACGTAGTTGTCCCGGCCGTTGATGCTGCGCTCGGCGGTCTGCTGGATCTGCGCGATGACCCGCTTCGCCGTCCAGGTCGGGTGCTCGGCGCGGAGCAGGGCAGCGACACCGGAGACGTACGGGGCCGAGAAGCTCGTGCCGTTGTCAGAGCACTGTCCTCCGCGGGGGACGGTGGAGACGATGTCGACCCCAGGGGCGGCGACGCCGACGAAGTCGCCGGGCTGGGAGAACGCGGCGCGCTCGTTGTTGCGGTCCGAGGCAGCCACGGCCAGGACACCCCCGAACGCCGCAGGGTAGGTCTTCTTCGCTCGCCCGTTGAGGCCGTCGTTGCCCGCGGAGGCGACGATCACGATGTCCCGGTCGAGTGCCCTGCGTACGGCCCGCGCCAGCGCCGAGTCGGCGTCGAGGGGCTTCTCGGTGTCCTGGGAGATGTTGATGACCCTGGCCTTCTCGGCGATGGCGTGGTCGATCGCCTTGGCCATGGTGTCTTCGTCGCCGCTGTTCTTCTCGTCGTTCTGGCGGATCGGGATGATGGTGGCCTCGGGGGCCAGGCCGACGAAGCCCGTGCCCTCTCGCGGGCGTGCGGCGATGATGCCGGCGACCTTCGTGCCGTGACCGACCTCGTCGAGAGTCCCGTCGGTCGCCTTGCCGCCCTTCAGAAAGTTCCTGCCCGACTTGGCATCGACAGCCGACTTGAGCTGGACGTTCGTGTTGTCAACGCCGGTGTCGATGACCGCGACCCGGACTCCCTTGCCCTTGGTGGTGCGCCAGAGCTCGTCGAGCAGTACGCGCTGAAGGGCCCAAGGGACGCCCTCGTACTGCTTCTTCATCGGGAAGGTGCACTGGCCGGTGCCGTTGATGCCAGTGCGGATGTCGGTGGCGGTTTTGGCTGAGGCTGGTGGGGCGGGTGCCACCGCCGGCAGGAGTACTCCTGTCAAGAGACACGTCAGCGCCGTGCGCCGTGCCAATCGTGTGCGTCGCATCATGGCGGAGGCCCTCACGAACCCTGCGGCTGTCGCGCGCTGTTGGAGTCGAGGCGGGGCCCCTTGGCGAGGAACTCGGACCAGGCGAACGGAATCAGGGCGGGGGTCACTTCCCCATAGCCCAGTCGTCGTTGGGCGTCGCTCGGTTCCGGGCGGCCGTCGTTCGGCTTCTGCTGGTCGCCTGTGCCGATGTCCGACCTGTCGGCGTCGCTGTCACCGTTGGCCTGCACCGCGTACCGCAGACCGGTGTCCGTGACCAGGAACAGTGAGCCGTCGGGCTTGGTCTGCCGTCCCCGGATCTGGGTGTAGAGAAGCCCTGAGCCCGGTGTCACGTACGAACTGGTCCCGCCCGCCGAGAGCTCGGCCGGGTAGTCGTCGCCCGCCCAGACCGACAACGTCGTGTCACCGCCGTCGTCGACCTTGCGCAGGACGTTGCATACCGTGTCCCGGCCGCCGCCAGATCCGCCGGAGGCGGAGTTGACCTGGGCCGGCTTGTTCTTGGGCCAGTCGTACTGCGAAGCGAAGCTTCCGGAGTCAGGTGTGAAGGACTGGGCGTCGACGGTGGCGGCGCTGCCGCGCATGTTGAGCTTGTCGGTCTCAGGCGAGTTGATGAGCAGCCAGGCGGTGAAGTCGGACACCGGTTGCACCGTGCCCTGCAGAACGACGTAGTGCTGCGGGCCGTCACCGGTCTGTGCCCTGAGCACCCTGCCGACCTGGTTCTCCTGGCCAGAAAGCCCGCCGTCGATGCCGGCCGGGGCGCCAACGGTGCCGGGAATGCGGGGGAAGTCGACCGGGCTGCCTTCGTGCAGTGTGGCAAGCCATGCGTCGGTGACGGGCTGCGGCTTCTTGTTCAGGCCGACCAAGGCGCGTTCCAGCAAGTCGCCGGCCCTCCCTGCCACGAGGTACCTCGTGCCGCTGGCGTCGACCAGGTAGCGCTTGCCGCGCTTGTCGTTGACGTACAGGATCTGCCCGCCGCTGAGGCGGCTCTTGCCCTCGGTCTTCTTGAGGTCGCGGTCGGCGAGGACGAAGGCCGCCTCCTGTACCGGGTCGCCCTTGCCGCCGCCGGGCTGCTGGCACACCGCCCACCGTTTGGCCTTGCCGGCCTCATCGGGCGCGGGCAACCGGTCCGGTGCGTACGGGATGCCGAGGATGGGACCGAGAGGCGGCTTGCCAGCGTCCAGGATCTCGTCGTCGACCTGGACCACGCCGTACTCCTCGGGCTTGAGCAACAGGCGCGCAGAGGCCAGGTTCGTGACCGGGTGCAGGAGTGTCTTCTTGTCCTTGCCTTTGCCGGTGGTCAGTACGACGTAACGGGTCGTGGACTCCTTGCCGACGATGACCTTCGCGCCGGGCTCATCCCACCCCTTGGGGACCTTCGGCTTGAACATCCCCCAGGCTCCGAATCCGGCGAGGATCAACGCCCCGATGACCAGGCCCGGTACGACAGCGCGGAGGGGACGGGGCGCGTGCTCCTCGGTCCCGTTCCCCGACGGCTCCAGGAGCGACGACACGACCACCTTCTTCGCGAAGGTGTACGCACTCAGCTCGTCCCGCCGCGATGCCATGAATCCCGCTCCTCCCCCGCGGGGCCGCATCGGTCACATCGTTCACATCGGCCCCGGTACTGGGCACTTGCCCGCGCCTACTATGCCTTCCGGCCTGCCGGGTCAGTCAACGCGCCCCGTTCTCGGACAGATCCTGTGGATACCGGTCAGATATCGGCCAACCGGCCTGGCTGGTACGGATCTGAGTACGCCTACTCACGTGCGCGCACGCACACGGCTAGTAACCTCCCGGACAGCCACCGTGAAACGGTCGAGGCGAGGGGGAGTTTCAGTGTCGTTCGAAGCCGAGTGGGCCGCGGCGAAGCAAGGCGCGGCCAGCATGAGTCTCGCGAGCGCCGGAGACGGCGGCGGATGGGCCGACGGAGACTCAGGAACCATCCGCTCCGACAAAGCCGCCTGGAACCGCGCCGGGCAGTCGCTCATCACGCTGCGCGGGCACATCAAGAAGTCCCTCTCCCAGCTCGAAGACAGGCAAGCCGGCACCGGCACTGGCGGTGGCGAAGTCCTCAGCGGCAAGGCGGCGAAGGAAGTCCACACCTCCTGGCAGCGGTACCTCGATGACGTCAGCCGCCGATGCGGCGAACTACAGGAATTCTTCGAGAAGTTCGGGAACGACCAAGAGAAGAACGACCAGGCCATCAAGAGCTCCCTGTCGAAGATGGCGGTCAAGGACGGCGGCGAAGACGCTAGCGCCTCCAGCGGCCAGAGCAAGGGCTGGTGACCAGAGGCATGGACTTCCAGACTCTCAAGTCCCTGAAGTTGTCCGAGTTTTCAGACGCAGCCGATGGCTACCGCAACACCAGCGAAATGGCGAGTAACGCCAAGGACAGCATCGACAACGAGATCATCTTCAAGATGCGGGACTCGCTGGAGGGCCCAACCGCCGGCTCCGCGATCCGTCAACTTCAGCGCCTGTCAAGGAACTTCCACTACACCCAGGTCGAATGCGGTCTCATCAGCACAGCCCTGAACGGCCTCGCCCACGACCTGCACGCCGCCCAGAAGAAGCTGCGCGAGGCCATCGCCGACGCGGAGAGTTCGAAGTTCACCGTGGGGGCCGACGGCTCGGTCAGCTACCCCGCAGCCGAAGCCAAGACCGACGGCAAGGCCCCCGGTGGTTCCGCTGACGGCGGCGCGAACATCGACGGCTCCAACCTCGCCGAAGCCCTGCAACGCCAGGCCAACAGCGTCAACCCCAACCCGAACCACGCCATCGCCCAGGGCTACGCCAACCGCATCGCCGAGGCCCTACAGGAGGCCACGGAAGCCGACGCGAAGTGGGCGCCCAAGCTCCGGGCCCTCAAGGCTGACGACGACCTGAAGGTCTCCCACGGCGACTGGGCCGACGCCCAGAAGGACATGCAGGGCGTCCTCAAGGGCGCTGACGACTACCTGGACAGCATCACAGAGCCTCCCAAGGGCGGGAGCCCGAAGGAGAACGCGGAGTGGTGGCAGGGGCTCTCCGCACAGGAAAGAGCCGACTACGCCGCCATGCACCCCGCCAGTGTCGGCGCGATGAACGGCCTGCCTGCAGCCGTCCGGGACGAGGCCAACCGCACGGTCCTGGCAGAGACCCGGGGCGAGTATCAGACGGCCCTCAACGCGATCCCTCCGGAGCCGAAGAAACTGGTCCCCGCGGGGCGCTCTCTAGTGGCCAACCCTGAATGGACCGCGTGGAACGCGAAGTACGGAGATGACCGGCTGCGGTTGACCGATGCGCTGCAGGGCATGGAGACCATCCAGAAGCGATTCGACGCGACCGGGAAAGAGGGCCTACCCGAGGCCTACCTGCTGGGCTTCTCCCCAGCAGGTGAAGGTGACGGCAAGGTGATCGTCGCCAACGGAAATCCGGACACCGCCGACCACACTGCGGTGTACGTCCCTGGAACCGGCACCACTCTCGGAGGCATCGAGACAGACCTCACTCGCAGTGACCGCCTCTGGCAGGTGAGCCACGCGTTCGCCCCTGGACAGGATGTCTCCACGATCACCTGGTTCGACTACGACGCACCGCGTTCCGCGTACCCCTTCGACAAGGGCGACCTTGATCCCGAGGCCCGGCACGACGAGTACGCCGCCGCCGGCGCTCCGATCCTCCGAGACTTCCTCGATGGAACCGAAGCGGCCCACCGTGCCGAGACGGGAGAGTCCGGGCACACCACAACGATCGGTCACAGCTACGGCACCACGCTCATCGGCGATGCTGCCAAGGCCGAGGGGAAGGGGCCACTGGCGACCGATGATCTGGTCCTGGTCGGCAGCCCGGGGGTGCAAGTGGATCGCGCCGAAGACCTCCGAGTGGGAGCTGATCACACATGGGCAATGACTGCCCCGGTCGGTGACGACAACGTCGGACTCGGCGGAAAAATCGTCGGGCTCGGAGACAACTGGTGGACCATCCCCACGGACGAATCCTTCGGCGCTAACAGGATGACCACTGACTCCGAGGACCACAGCGGATATTGGAACGAAGGCTCGCGAAGCCTGGAAAATCAGGCCTCTGTCATCATCGGAGAGTACGACGAAGTAAAGCTGACTACGGACTTGGTGGAACTTGCTAATTAAGCGCACACTTGCAACGGTAGCCATCGCCGCAGCTACGATCACAGCCTCGGGGTGTTCCGATATGAGCGCAACAGATTCAGACATCACGACCCGGAAGGTCGATTCGGCTCGCGAGGACACGGAGAAGATCTCACGCCAGATCCTGGACCTGTCGACCCTGGACGGAAAGGTGACCGAGCCAGGCCCGAGCGTCGCACCCTGCTCAGGCAAAGACAGCGACAAGTTCTACGTAATTGAGCACGCGTGGAGCGTCTACGACGTACCGGTACCGGAACTAGAGCAGGCAATGGACCGCCTGAAGAGCGAGCTACCGAAGCACGGGTGGGAAATCACCAAGGACGGCTCGGACTCCAGTAAGGCAAAGAGTCGCGAAATACTTGCCAACATTCCGAGTAAGAAAATCTCGGCCAGCATGCGACTCTTGGATCGTCGCGGGCGAAGCAAGAACCCGTCCATGATCTCGGTTCACCTGAATTCCACTTGCCTTCAAGTGCCCGACGGAGACACGGTTTCGCCCTATTAGACGCCACCCGCCACACGCGGCCGTCCAGGGGCAGGCAGGGCCATCCATGCATGGCTGAGATCGATCTGAGTACGTGCACCCAGACCAAGGGGCCGGAGGGTCGTTACGCTGCTGGTCACACGCACGCGACAGTCAGGAGTGGCGAGCTCGGCCAACAGCCGGCCGCATGGGGGCTTTGCGTGAAACTGCTGTTGTGGCCGCCTGGCGCGATAGATAGGGTGGACAGGACTTAACTGGCCTGATAACGGGGGTTGTTGTGGCCGACGGACGGCCCGGAAACGGCAAGGACCTTGCCGTCAGCAGAGTGGACCTGCAGACCTTCAAGAAGCGCATCGACGACCTCTTGGACCGTCTGAACAAGTCACCTGCCCAGCACGGCAAGATCGGCGAACAGACCATCACCGCCAGCTCATACGGGACAGGCTTCGCGGCTGCGGAGGACCTGGCCAAGTCGTACGAAACCGTGCGCTCTCGCCTTGAGCGGCTCAGCCGCGCCTTCGGCGAGCAGATCGAGGGCCTGGGGATCGCCGTGCAGATCACAGACAAGGGATACGAGGGCGTCGAGACGGAACAGGCCGAGCGCTATCAGGCGATTCGCCGGCGTGCTGAGGAGCACTACCGTGAGCCTGCGCAGGGGGCAGGCAGTGGCGCGGAAACGACGCCGACGCGGGACGTCAACGGCGGTGCCGATGGCGCGACTTCCGGCACGTTCAGTTAACGGGGGATGAGCATGGCAGGGGACAACTTCGAAGGACGCTCACTGGCCGAGCTGCACGCCATGGTGGCCTCCGCGAAGCCGGAACACCTGAGCAGTGCGGCTGAGGCTCTGGGGACTGCCGCACCAGAGATCGAGGCCATCGCCCGGGACCTCCGCACCTATATCGGCCGGGTCGAGTGGGACGGCGTAGCCGCCGAAAAGTTTCAGGAGTGGGGCCGGGGCATGGTCTCCGAGACGCTCGCCCTTTCCGATTACACCGCCACTGCCAGCCAGGAGATGCAGAACTCAAGCCAGGCGCTGCGTTCTGCCCAGGCCGCGGTTCCGAAGCCAGATGCGACAACCTACGCGAATCCCGAGAAGGAAGAGCGACGGAAGGCGGAGGAGGAGCCCAAGCGGCAGGAGGCCATCAATCAGTTGAACCGGCTCTCCTCTTACTACAACACCTCGGGTGAGCGGATGATGTCGCAGCCGGAGCCCAACTTTGCGCCGCCGCCGGGTGATTCCTATCGCAGCATGGAGCGCCCGTACGGGGCAGAAAGTGCCTCCGCCACCGGAGCGGTTGCCGGCGGC
The DNA here is from genome assembly GCF_031157275.1 of Streptomyces sp. LHD-70. Classification (GTDB taxonomy): domain Bacteria; phylum Actinomycetota; class Actinomycetes; order Streptomycetales; family Streptomycetaceae; genus Streptomyces. The sequence goes on along the minus strand of NZ_JAVIFW010000031.1, from coordinate 60,276 downwards.
ACCACGGGGACTCCCAGCGGGTCAGCATCGGGCGGTTCGGCCGCCCTGCAAGGGCACACGGGCAGCGATGCAAGCACTGGCGGTCCGGCGCGGCCCTCCAGCGACGGCCCGGTGAACACGGGCATCGACTCTGTCACTGCGGCACCTCCGGAGGCGCGGCCTACATCGCCCAGCACACCAGGTGGGCCTCACACAAACAGCCCTGCCCCCACATCGCCTGGACCGGCAGGACCTGGGCTCGCTCCTCTACCGGGCCCAATTACCGGCAAGCCGGGCAGCGCGCCTACGCAAGGCGCTACTGGACCTATTCGCTCAGGCGTTCCTTCTCCCGGTTCCCCTTCGGGCGGGAATGCTGCAGGCCGCTCCGTGCCCGGGGGTGGCAGAGTCACCGGACCTCGGCCGCCTCTGGGCACCGTGATCGGCGAAGGAGCACACGCTGGGCGTGGACCGGTTGGTGGTCCTGGCACAGTTCCAGGCACCCCAGCACAGGGTGGTACCAACGCCGGTCGCAGGTTGGCGACCCAGCCAGGGGGCCCCGTCGGGCCCAGGAATCCTGGCACTGTTATCGGTGAAGGCTCCTCCACAGGTCGCGGCATCGCAGCAGGGGCGGGGCAGGTTCCCGGTTCGCCGGCATCGCGCAATGCACCGGCCGGCAGGCGGCTTGCCTCGGCGCCTGGGGGTCCTGTCGGGCCGAATTCAACCCGTGGCGGTGTGATCGGCGAGGGCGCCTTGGCCGGGCGAGCAGCTTCCGGTTCGACTCCGGTCTCTGGCACGCCGGGACCGGGGGGTGCTCCTTCCGGCAGGCGACTCGCATCCGAGCCCGGCGGCCCCGTGGGGGCAACCCGCACGTCCGCACGCGCACACGGGGAGTTCAACCCGGCAGGCACGGGGACGACCCATCCGGGCGCTCCCGCCTCCGCGCGAGATCGACGTCGGGGTGCGGAGAGTCGTGCCGATTACCTGGCAGAAGACGAAGAGACCTGGTCGACCGGTCGACACAGAACCGTCCCACCCGTGATCGACTAGGAGTTCCGCTTCCTCATGTTCCACTCCGTACACCGCAGAGCCTGGCGTCGCGCTGTGCCCCTGGTGGGAGCGCTAGCTCTGACTCTCAGCGGTGGACTCGTCCCCGCAGCACAAGCAGAGGACATCCAGTCCCGGCAGTGGTACCTCGACGCGATGCGCGCAGACGATCTCTGGAAGGTCAGCACAGGCAAAGGCGTGACCGTAGCAGTGCTGGACACCGGGGTGGACCCCACAGCCGCTGAGATCCGGGGACGCGTCCTGAAGGGCAAGGACTTCTACAACTCCCCCCCAGACGCAGGACGTGACACGAACGGCCACGGCACCAACATGGCCATATCGATCGCGGGAAGTGGCGCACAAGGAGGACTCAAAGGGCTCGCTCCCGATGCGAGGATCCTGCCGGTGACAGTCCTCAAGGACAAGGTCTCCATCGGTGCTGGCAAGGCTGCTGCTAAGGGAATTCGGTACGCCGCCGACTCTGACGCACGGATCATCAACCTTTCGATGGGCGGGCACGCACACGGTACAGATCGCGCAGCGGAGGAAGCTGCGGTGAAGTACGCCCTCAAGAAGGGCAAGTTGGTTTTCGCGAGCACAGGAAATGACGGGGAGGATCGTGTCGAGTTCCCAGCGGCAATCCCTGGTGTGGTCGCAGTGGGTGCCGTAGGAACGAATGGGAAGGTCTCCAAGTTCTCAAACACCGGCCGCCAAGTTGTCCTCGCAGCGCCGGGGGAAGAGACTCCTCTCCACTGCACGGAGAGCGAAGGGGAGTACTGCGAGGGCAGAGGCACAAGCGTGGCCACCGCCTTGGCCTCCGCCTCCGCCGCCCTCATCTGGTCCAAGCACCCCGACTGGACCGCCAACCAGGTCCTGCGGGTCATGATCGAGACCGCCGGCCACAACGGCCCGGTTCCCAGTAAGTACATCGGCTACGGGACGGTTCGGCCGGCCCAGGTGCTTCTTGAAGGCAAGGGCGATCCCGGTGACCCGGATGTCAATCCGTTGCTCGCTGAGCGCCAGGAGGAGTCTCCGAAACCATCGGGCTCACCCGATTCCGCAAAGAAGCAGGACGGCGAAGACGCTCAGAGCCAGCCTCAGCAGGAGAAGGCCGCGAACGAGGCCGATGGGAACAGGACGCTCTGGATCGTTGCTGGCGCGGGCGCCGCGGTCGTGATTGTCGTTGGTGCCGTGTTGGCTGTGCGGGCACGTAACAGGCGGGTGGCGTGACTGAGTTCGGTGTGCCCGACCAGTGAGGTAAGGCGACACAACTGCGTCCGGCGTCACGGCCTCCGCCCCTGACGCCGTAGGAAGCTCTTGAGGACCAGCTGGCGCTCGTCCTCCGGTACGGCTTCTTGCCCATCGCCCAACGGAGCGCGGCCGTGGATAGACAGGTGCTGGTTGACGATGAGCAGATCTCCGCTGTTGAGGCGGAGCTCTCGCTGGCCGAAGATCAGTTCGCGGTTCAGGGCCTGGGTCGCCTTGACGTATGGCTCCTCGGGGTCGGCATCAGCGAGCATGTCCGGCGCGAACCTGACGTAGCCGCCGCGCGTGGCCATGCCATCGATCACCGGGAATCTGCGCCATTCGACGCCCACGCCTGTCAGGCCGTGGAACGGGCCGTTCCCGTAGCGCTGGTGCGTGAGCAGATCGCTGTCGCTGTCGCCGAGCCTCGCTACGGCGCGACGTACCTGCGATACGAGGCTGCGGCCCTGCCCTCCAGGATCGGGACGTACGCACAGCAGGGCCACGTAGTCCGGCGGCCACGTCGCGTTCGGAATGTCTACGCGGACCGGCACGTATCCGCTTGCGACGTCCGTCGGAAACCACAACTCTCGGCTATCGATGGCTCGTAGAGGCGTTGCGATCGACGTGAGCAGCACGGTGACTGCCAGCAGGAAGTCGTCGCTCGTTCTGCATGCCTGACTGAGCTCTACCGTCCGAAGCACGACAAAGCCTTCGCCGTCCTCGTCGTCGAGTACCTCCCGGCACTGGCAGGCGAGTTCAAGAGCACCCGGGAGTTCGCGTAACTCCTGCTCATATGCGGCTGCTTCTGCTGGCGCCAACAGGCCGTCGGTGAAGGCCGGAGGCGGCAGGGTCTCCATGCGAGCAGCGAGAGCCTTTGTCAGGTCATCTGGTACGGGGACGCTCAGCCGATCCGCCGACGGGTCCTTCGCCACAGCGTTGAACAGCTGGGATACCGCAAGTTCGTAGCCGCTGTGACGGGTCAGGCCCGCGTGTTTGAGGCACCAGAGCTGCGCCGCCTCTGCATCGGGCCGGTCCGTTGAGCGCTCTCCGCAGATGAGGCAGCTGGCGAAGTAGCAGACGGGCCAAGACCGTACGGCCTTCAGGGTCCAGTCGGCGAAGCCGTACCGGCGGCAGACGCCCGCCTCGTTGCTCGCGCTCATCCGTGAACCTCGCTCTGAAGCTGTGGGTCGTCGCCCTCGTCCTCATCCCCATCCACTGCCTCGACCTCGGTCTCCCGTACGGGCAATCGAGCGCCCCGACTATCCGCAACCCGAAGTACGTCGCCGAGGGCCTGCGTCGTTGCCCGAAGCGCGAGCCTTAGCGCGTGCTCGCCGGCCTTGCGGTCGTCCAGTACTGCCTGCGCACCCTTGAGCACGTCCGCGCCGTCGCACAGTTGGTCCGACTCGATGTCGTCTGCGAGGCGGGACAAGGAGCCCTCAGGGTCGTTCGTCGACAGGTAGCAGGGCTTGCCCGTGTCGTTCTCCCAAGGCAGCAGGCGCAGGCCGCGCGGGAGGCTCGGGAGGGCATTCCGGTCGTAGCCCATCAGGCGATCACCTGCGCGCCGTGCTCAGCAGACCGAGGGCTCCGGCTGCACCTCGGACGTGTGCTGCCCTGTGCATTACTCATCGTCGTACGCATGCGGCAAGGATTCAGGCAGAGGCGGCATCAGCCCCATATCCGGGCGGTAATCTCACGGTGGGATGACTCTCCATCCCAGGACGGCGTCCGGGGGAGGAACATGGCGACGACGCTCGTACCGATCGAACTGCCGGAGTGGGCGTGGCAACGGGCCGAGATCCGCGAAGCCTTGCGGAAGCGGGACATGGGTGCCGTGTTTCGGCACGTACAGCAATACAGCGGCGCCAGCCAAGGCCGGATCGCCATAGCCGTGGCCATGACCCAAGCTCGGGTCAATGAGGTCGTCAACGGCCGACGGGAGATCACGAGGCTCGACGTCTTCGAGCGCATCGCGGACGGACTCAACATGCCCGATGATGCACGGCACTTGCTTGGCCTTGCGTCCAGTCGGCATACGACGAGCGGCGGGCGCGCATTCGACCTGGCTGCGTTCCCGGAAGTCGTTCGCGTGTACCCCACTCAGGCGGCAGCTTCCGCTGACATCCGGCAGCTTGCCGTGTCCGCACATGAGTTGGACGTTCTCGCTGTGCGAGGTCTCGGGCTGATCGGGTTGAAGGACTCCCTCCTTCGTTCGTCACTCAGCCGGCCCGAAGGAGAGAACGTCCCGCGGGTTCGTGTCCTGCTCCTCGATCCTGATTCGCCTGCCCTGGCGGTGCGCGCGGCAGAGATCGGGGAATCGGCCGAGTCACTCGCCGGCGGGGTTCAGCTGGCCGAGGCCCGACTGCGCGAACTGTCGGACGCATGTGACCTGCAGGTCTACCGCTACACGATGCACCCGACGTGGCGCATCATCAGGCTGGACGGCACCATGTTCGTCTCGGCCTTCGACGCCGGCTGGGAAGGGCACGAATCGGCTGCCTACAAAGTCATGGAGACGCCAAGTGGCCCTCTCTATCGAGGGTTTCAGCGGATGTTCGCGTCGATGATCGACACCGGGCGCCGCACCGTCTGAGCGGAGGATCGCGAGTGATTGAGGCGGAACTGAAGGCGCGGGTCCGCGACCCCGAGTACGTGATGGAGCGCCTCGACCGGATGGCGGAGGGGCGGGCCGAGGTGTACCAGGACACCTACTACGACGACCCCTCCCGCAGTCTTGAAGCGAAGGACCAGGAGCTGAGGGTCCGCACGATCCATGGTCCCGATTCGACACGGTCCGTGCTCACTTACAAGGGTGCCCGAGTCGACTCGATGTCCGGGTCGAAGCCTGAGCACGAAACGATCGTGGACGATCCGGAAGCTGTTCACGCCATGCTGCGCGGGCTGGGGTACGTCCCCGCCATCGCCTTCCAGAAGCGCTGCCGGAACTACGAGTTCAGGGCGAGCGAGCGTGACTTGCTGGCGACCTTGGTCCAAGTCCCTGAAATCGACGGCACGTTCCTTGAAGTCGAGACCATGGTTCAGGACCCGAAGGAACTTGCATCGGCACTTGATGACATCCGGTCCGTGATGAGCGAACTACGCATCGACGCCGATGACTTCACCACCGAGCTCTACACGGATGCAGTTGCCGCCCGACGTACTCCTCGGTGAGGAGTCAGCGCCTCCGTGGCCGGAGGCAAGGCCGGTGCTTCGTAGCGCGGCTCCCGGCACCGCGACAGGGGCGGCGCATGCTCTGCGCCGCCCCTGCACCTATTCCAGCCTCACACCCATACGCTTAGAGGCTTTTTCAGTGTCCTTTGTGTGCCACCACTCGAAAAGATGAGTTCGAGCGAGGAGAGCAAGATATTCGACCGTCTCGTCGGCGAGGTCGCCGCTGACGAGGCTCGCCTCCTGCCCCGTATATTTCAGGGAGACACGCCAGACCTCTCCTGAAGCCCTTACATCGACATCAAGGAGCAGGGAAGGAGAGACTTCGGCTACCTGCACCTTCAGGACCTCGATGGGAATTCCGGGTCCTTCTCGCTGAACCCCTCGGAGTTTCACTCCGAGCTTTTCCTGAACTTGCTCTGCGGTGGCCATCGGTCACCTTTCTAGCATGCCGTCTTCGCGCTTCGCGGCGTGTACTCGACGGTGGCCGTGATGATCCCCTGAGGCGTCAGCCCGCCGGGCTTTCCACCGAGCGGCCCCGTGTTGTACACCACCTTGAAGTTCTTCACTGGCCTCGGCGAACACCCGGTGCCGGGCTTGTACCGGTAGATCACCCCGGGCCTCACCTGGTGGCCCTTCCAGAGGGTGTCATTGATCTTGTTCTTGAAGGACGTGCTCCACCTGCCATGGTTGACGACGTGCTTGTACCCCCAAGTCTTGGTGCCGCAACGCAGCGGAATCTTAGAGGGTCCGCGGTGGAACGTGTAGGCGACGTTCGAGTACTTCTGACGCTTACACTTGTCCGCCGCGGCGTCGACGGATTGCGAAAGGTGGCCCGAATCCTGGACCTGCGCGCTGGCCGTCGGCGAGAGCGAAAGACCCGCTACTCCTACTGCGGCCGCGAAGAGCACTGCTAACTTACGGCTGAAACTCACTTGACTTCCCCCTAATTCAGTCAGGTGTTTACGATCTTCCTTCACTCAAGCAGCGGCGGGCAAGCAGTTTAGAAGTGACCGTGATCACGAGGCGCAGTGGAACCGGCACGCTTGGTGACGCATCTTGTAGGAAATGAGTTGGCAATTTCCGCAGGCATTGCAACGGCGGCTTCGAGCAGAACCACGTGGCTGGTGATCCTCACGGTCTCGCAACAGGCAACTACACAAGGATGGTTCGAGGATTCTCGCCCGGCCACCTGCGCCCGTGTGGACGCGATGACTGTTCGCTTAGGCTCCGCCGATGACGACACCGCAGCGTTTCCAAGTGGCCGTAAAAGACGGGGTTTGCAATCTGGCGATCGACGGGCACGACATCACCGACGCCGTCGCCTCCTTCGAGGTCCGAGGTGAACCTGGGGCCCCGCCGTGCGTGGTGCTGCACCTCGTTCCGGGCGATCACCTCCCGGCCGTGCTCGACACCGCGGCCCACGTCGTGGTCGGTGAACAGACCCCGCCGGGACTGACCTCCGCCGAGTTCATCGACGCGTTGGACCCCGTTGAGGTCGAGCGCGCGGCGCTTGCGCGCAGCGACTTGGACAACACCCCAGCCGGAGGCACCGCCGCTGTCCTTCGTCAGCTCTCGGAGTGGGCTCGTGGGGCTTGATCTCTCGTGCGTCCAACGTGTCGTCGAAGGGATGCTGGACGATCGCGTGGAGTTGTGGCGTGACCTGCACGGCGAGGCAGACGACGCGCTGGACGAGTCCACCGGCAAGTTGGTCCCTCAAGCTGGCACCCCGCAACGCTGCTGGGAAGGACTCGCCGCGATCGTTCTCTCCGGTCAGCTAGCGAACACCCGGGCGCTGGACGGCATGCTTGCCGAGGCGCCATCGAGCACGTCGTACACGGGCCTACTTCCCCTGACGGCCCCGAGAACCCGCCCCGGCGATGTCCTGGTGGTGGTCTCCTCCGCGCGGGACTCACATCTCTCCGGGTTCCGCTTCCGGGTCGGGGAGGCCAGCATGGCAAGCAACACAGTGGTGCGTCGGGTCCGACTCCAGATCCTCGGATGACGTGCCCCTTCCTGTGCCATCACGGAGTAGCTGCAAGAAAGTCCAGGCAGGCCCCCGAGCGCGGCTGGAAGCCGGGAGGGACGCGAGAGGGGGCACGTAGGCGCCGCTGTAGAGCTCGCCGGTAACGGTAGACTCAAGGTCTCGGCAGTGACGTGTCCCACGATGACTCACTTGACAGTTCTGGGAAGTCTCACAGCCCCGACTCATTCGTGGACGCCGCTCACCTGCGGTTTCTCTTGCCAGTTTGGCGAACTCTCTTGGTGACCAAGAGGGATTGTTGCAGCCCAGCTTCTGGACATGCGCGCAACAATGCCTGTGGCGCTGACGCTGCGAGCGCGCTGAGTATGAGGCAACGGGGCCGCTCAAGGCGTGCGGCTTCAGCGCAGCTCGCAAGTCAACGAGCTACGGGAGAAGGGAAGATGCCCATGCCAGGGAACAGGATCGTGGAAGCCGAGTGCGTCACCCACGGAACTCCGGAAGCATCCGCGTTCGCACGGACCCATGTGGTCATCGTCGTAGTCGTGGCGATGGTTATCGCTGCTGCTCTTACGGCCCTCGGGCATCCGGTGGCGGACGTACTGCAGGTCATCGGTGGAACCACGGCTATCGCAGCGCTGCTCCCTTTCCAAGGGACGGCCCTTGTTGTCCACCTTGGCCGGGCGTGATTTTACGTGGGTCGAAAGCCCAAGGATCTGCCCGGAGAGTCCAACCCTATTGTGGAGCTGGCTGCTTGGCTGCGTGAACAGCGTGCTCGAACAGGCATGACTTATGCGCAACTTGGCGAGCGTCTCGAATGCAACAAGTCCACTCTGAGCCGGGCTACCAACGGTATCGAGCTTCCATCGCTCGAGCTGGTCGAGAGATTCGCCATGGCCTGTGGTGCCGATGTGAGTGTCGGTCAACGTTTGCATCGCAAGGCCCTAAGGGAGCTCAGAATCCGGCAGTTGCTCGGCAAGGAGGTGCCGATGCGGCCGGACATGGTGGTGACGCCTACCGACCTCTGGAATGCTCTGGTGTCGGTGTACGCACTATCGGGGCTCACCTACCGAAGGGCTGAAGCCAAGGCGAAGCGGCTTGCCGAGCAGGGTGTACTTGAACGTCCGATCAGCCGTGCAACCTTCCACAACTTCGTCACCCGGCGAACCCCTCTGACGCGAAGGATCATGCTTGCCGTTCTAGCCGTAAGCGATGTCCCTCAGGAGGAATGGATGCACTGGGAGTCGGCTTGGCGTTGCGCTCGCATGGATTTCGTTCGCGAGGCAGCACGTGAAGGCTCGCCGGCTGCGCGAGATTACCTGACGCACCAGCGCGAGCACCTTCCGAGACTTTGGGGGGTCTCTTGGAGCAGGGGAGTTCCCTGGAGCGATTGATCTCGCTGCAGTGATGTGGTCCGGCCCGAGCGATCCGATCGCTCGGGCCGGACCATCGTGAGCGTGCCTCGACCTTGGCTGACGCTGCCCCACTCGGCGGCGTGCTGCCATTGGGCGCGGCGGCACAAACTCAATAGGCTCCGCCGGTGACGACCCCGGTGAATCCGCATCCCAACGCCCATCCGGACGCGACCGCGTTCCGGGACCCCGTCGCACTGGCCGCGTCGCTCGCCCGCATGGGGCCGGCCGTACGGTCTCGTACGCGCGCGATCACGCGGCATCACGCGATGCTCTTGCGGGCCCGGATTCAGCGGCACGCTTCCGGACGGCCCGGCCCCAACGTGATCACTGGGCGGTACCGGGCCTCGTGGGACGTGAAGGTTACGGTCAGCGGCGGGCGGGTGACTGCGGTCGTGTTTACGGAGGCACCGCAGTCGCGCCGCTTGGAGTACGGGTTCGTGGGCGTGGACAGCATCGGGCGGTACTACCGTCAGCCGCCGTATCCGCACATCGAGCCGGCGTTTCGGCAGACCGAGCCCGGCTACGTAGGCGCGTTGGAGAGCGGGGTGCTGGGGTGAGCCTGCCGCGGCTGCCGCTCACGCGGGCGCTGCGCAGCTTGCTGGCCGAGGTCACTGGGCGGCCCTGCGGCCTGGGTGTGTTGCCGAGGGCTCCGAACAGTGGGGTGGCTGACTTCCCGTACGTGATTCTCGACAGTCTGCCCGGTGAGTTCTCCGGCCCTGGTTTTGCCGACTGGCACGCCGACGCCTCGTGGACCTACCAGGTGACGAGCGTGGGCGAGCGCGTTGATCAGGTGGAGTGGCTTGCCGACCGCGTCCGGTCAGCGCTCGTGGACCGTGTCGACGGGCGGTGGAAGCATGTCTTGACCCTCCCGGAAATGGCTGTCATAGACCGGGAGTTGAGCATGGACGGCAGCGGTGATCCGGTTGACGGGGCAGCGGGCGATGCCGTTACCTACGTACAGCGGTTCACGATCACCGTGAGCCCTGCCTGAGCTTCAGAGCTGCTTCTTATTCCTCACCGCGGAGGTTCGCGCGGACACCTGGCCGATGAACGGCCTCGTAGTCCCTTGATGCGGATCTCAAGGGGCGGTGACCGCCGGCTCGCCGGGGGCGCCGTCCCGGAAGCGGGAGAACACCCTCCATGTCCCAGCAGCGCTTTATGCGGCGCGGTATCACGAAGATTTTCTGGCTGAAGGAAGTCCGCGCCGCCTCCAAGGCCCCGACGCGCGAAGAGCTCTGCTCACCCAACGCCACCGAACTGACCGAGGCCATCTCCGACGTAGAGGGCTGGGCCCTGACTAACGAGGCCATCGAGACGCCGGACATGTCGTCCACGTTCACCAGTTCAATCCCGGGGGAGGACAAGGCCGAGGACTCGTCGTTCACGTTCTACGAGGATAAAGTCAGCGACGCCGTCGAGCAGCTGCTCCCCAAGGGCGCGAAGGGGTGGGTCGTCTTCTTGCGCAAGGGCGATGTCCCCGGCTCGAAGTCCGTCGACGTCTTCCCCGTGCAGGTGGCCTCACGTTCGGCGCAGTACAACACCGGCAACGAGGCCGCGAAGTTCGAGGTCTCGTACACGATTACCGAGCCGCCGGCGCTCGACGTCGCTGTGCCCCCGGCCGGGCCGAAGCCGCTGCCGATTCCGGCGCACGGTGGCGACGGGAACGACGACGACTCCGTAGAGGTGACCGTCGTCGCGGCCGCGGCCTCGGTGACCACGGGCGACGAGGACTGAGATGTCCGCGCGCGAAGCCCGTGATCACCGTGACGACCGTGAACACCAGGACGCGCAGTGGGCGGCGAAGATGCGGCGCCTGCGCGGTCGGCCACGGCCCGAGCATGTCCTGCGTATCTGTGACGACGAGCAGATCCGCCAGGAAGTCACCCTTGCCGAAGACGTAGCCGACCGGGCCCGGCGCCTCGCCGACTCGGCGCTCGGGGACACGGAGCTCGCCCGGAAAGCCGCTGTGCTCTCCAAGGCCCACGAGTCTGCCCAGCAGAAGCTCAAGGACGTGTCCATCGAGCTGACCTTCCGTGCACTGCCGCGGCCCGCCCTGGAAGAGCTGATCACCCGGCACCCTGCGACCGAGGAGCAGGCAGCCGAGGGGGCGGCCTTCAACCCGGACACCTTCCCCGCCGCTCTGGTCTCCGCCGCCTCCGTGGACGGCATGAGCGAGGCGGAGGCACAGGAGCTGCTCGGCTCGTGGTCCGCTCCCGATGCGAACAGCCTGTGGGAGGCGGCCTGGCAGGTGCAGCAGGTCAGCCGTACCGACGTGGACACGGTGAGCGTGGGAAAAGACTGAGCGCGGATCCCCAACTGCGCATCGAGCTGGAGCTGTGCGATCGCTGGGGCATCCCGCACAGCCAGTTCCTCGGCGGGACCGGGCGATGGACGGATCTTGACCGCGCGAAGGCCCTCGCCTGGCAGGTGTGGCAGCGCAGCATCTGCCCGGACTGCCGGACCCGGCTTGCCGAGTGGGACGCCACGCAAGGAGGCGATCCGCACGCGTACGTCCCCGATACGGTCCGCTGCCCCGGCTGCGAGGTGATCGAGCAGGAGCGCGACCAGGTCCCCGATGGACGTCCCGGATATGGCGTGAAGATCCAGCTGCTGCCGCGCGCCGAATACAGGCGCCTGCACGCCAGCGAATGAGCCGCCGACCGCCTTGGGCCGCAGCGGCTCTCCGGCCAGCTTGGCCGACGAACGACATGACGTAGGGAGGTGAGCCAGCAGCGGTGGCCGGCTACACCATGACGGTCCAGATGCGAGCCGAGGCCAACAGCCTCATCCGCGGACTGCGGGCTGCCTCACGGGAGGCGCGGACGCTCGCGGACCGGACCGCTGCCGCCAACCGCGCCCTGGCACAACTCGCCACGACCGGCACCCGCACATCCCGCCAGTTCACCGCCCTGGGGACCGGGGCACGGCGGGCCGCCGCCGGTCTGAACGCCATCTCCACCAGGGCGACTTCAGTACGCGGACACCTGCGTGCCGCAAGCCGTGACGGCCTCACCTCGATCCGGCAACTCGACCGAGCCATGGCCACCCTGGGGCGAGGTTCCTCCGGCCTGACCGGCACCGCCGCCATGACCGGTCTCGTGCTCGGTGTCGGGCAGGCGGCCGAGGACGGCAATCGCTACCAGCGGCAGATGAACGTCTTCCGGGCCGTCACCGGCGCCACTGCCGCTCAGATGCAACGAGCCTCGTACACGGCGCAGCAGCTCGGCAACGACTTGCAGTTGCCGGGGTCGACGGCCGCTGACGCCGCCGAGGGCATGGTCGAGCTGGCGAAGGCAGGGTTCCGTACGGACCAGGCGGTAGACGCCGCCCGCGCCTCGCTGCAATTGTCGGCGGCAGCCGGCACGAACGCCGCCGACTCGGCGAAGTATCTCGGCGACATCATGGACCAGTTCGGTCTCGGCGCCGACCAGGCCGGACGCTCCGCCGACATCCTCGCCGCCACCGCGAACAACGCCTCCGGCGGCATCATCGACATCTACTACGCGATGCGGTACGCGGGGCCGGTCGCAGCTGGTCTCGGCGTCTCCATGGAGGATGCGGCGAGCGCGGTCGGCATGCTCGGCAAGGCGGGCATCCTCGGCCAGACCGCTGGTACGTCGCTGCGCGGCATGATGGCGAACCTGGCCGCCCCTACCCCGCAGATGATCGCCGCGCTCAAGCGCCTGGGCATCGAGGCGTGGGACGCGCAGGGCAACTTCCGCGGCCTTCGGGTCGTGATCGACGGGCTCTCCAAGGCCCAACATGACATGTCTCAGCAGGACTTCACAGGCGCCGTGAAGGAGGCGTTTGGCAAGCCCGCCATGTCGGGTGCGATCGCGCTCGCCCACCAGGGCACGGAGTCCTTCGACGCGCTCTCGCTCGCCGTACGGCAGACCGGCGCCGCCGCTGACATCACCTCGGCCCGCGGCCAGGGCCTCTCCGGCGCCATGGTGCAGCTGAACACTCAGGCCCGGCAGACCGGCATCGCACTGTACGAGGGCATGGCTCCGGGGCTGGAGTACGTCGTACGGCTGCTCACGAGCGGGCTCGCCGGGGCGACGCCGCATCTGTCCGCGGCTCTGGAGTACGGCAATGACCTCGCGACGCTCTTCGGGCCCGACCTGAAGGAGATGGCGGCAGGCGGCATCGGCGCGCTGGTCGAGGAGGCTCGCGAGCTAGCGGGCCCGCTCCGGGAGATCGGCGAGGACGCCCTGGCCACCGGATTGAGCCTGCTGGTCAACTCCGCCGAGGCGTTGGGCGACGTGCTGTCGAACGCCGCTGATGGGGCCGAGCCGCTGTTCGACGCGCTCGGCGGACTCGGGGAAGGCGGGGGAGCTGCCGCCGGCACGCTCGACATCATCGCCACCGTCGCGAGCGCGGCCATGGACGCGGTCTCGGGCCTGTCCCTTGTGCTCGTGCCCATCGGCCAGGTCGTGGGTGGGCTCGTCAGCGCCTTCGGCGCGCTGCCTGCGCCGATCCAGTCGGCGGCCTTGGCGATGCTCCTGTTCCGCCGAGTCCAGCCGGGCTTGACCAACCTGGCGAACACGGTCACCGGTCCGGTACGCAGTGGCTTCCAGAACTTCGCACAGCAAATGCGAATCCAGCAGGTCCTTGCGGCCAGCGCCGGAGTATCGCTGTCCCGGTACGGCGCCGCATGGGCCGCCGTGCAGGCCCGCGTTGGATTCCTGGGCAGCATGACGGCAGCGTTCCGTTCGGCCAACGGAGCCGGAGTGACGTTCATGGGCACGCTTAACGGCGTAGGCCGAGCTGCGGGTTCGGGGCTGCGCTCGGCTATGTCCGGCATCACGGGTGCACTCGGCGGTCCGTTCGGTCTCGCCATGGCCGGGGTGTCCGTCGGGCTGGGGCTGCTCGCCTCCCATCAGCAGAAGGCGGCGCAGGCAGCGGCCGAGCATCAGCAGCGGATCTCGTCGTTGACCTCGGCGCTCCGCGAGTCCGGCGGGCAGATCAACAGCAACGTGCGTACCCAGGCTGCGCAGTTGCTGCTGGACACCAAGACGGAGCAGGGCCAGCTGACCAAGGTCATGGAGGAGGCGGGCGTCCCGCTCACCTCCCTGACAGACGCCTACCTCGGGCAAGGCACTTCGCTGGAGAGACTTCAACAGCGCCTCAACAACGCCGCGAACGCCCACCGCGAGTACAAGACCGTCGGCAAGTCCACCGTCCTCGACTACACCGACGAGGGCCAGCAGCACAAGGACGCCGCCGACGCACTCGGCTCGGTCAAGGGCGAGATGGCCGGGGCGGTGAAGAACGCCAAGGATCTGGCCGAAGTCAGCAAGGGAGCGAGGAACGGCACCACCGCGTACGACCGGCTCAAGGCCGCCGTCGGCGGTCTTGCGGACGAGACCGCCGACGCCGACCAGCGCACCCGCGCCCTCAAGAGCGCCCTCGACTTGCTCTCCGGTGGGCAGATCTCTCTGCAAGCCGCGAAGGCGAAGGTCAACTCCGCCGCCCTCGACCTGAAGGAGGGCGGCAGGAACGTCAACCGCGAGCAGGGATACGGCGGTGGGCAGCTCGTCAACGAGGACAAGACGCTCAACACCACCACGCGCAACGGCCAGCAGCTCTACAACCAGCTCACCGCCCTGTCCGATGCAGCGGCCGACGCCTCCCTGGCGACCTACGACCTGGCTAAACGCAACGGAGAGTCGCTGCCGGTCGCACTGTCCCGGGCCCGCGGCGAGATGAGCCGGGCCCGCGCCGAGGCAGTCAGGGCCGCGCGCAGCTACGGACTGACCAAGGCCCAGGCCGAAGCCGTTGCCGACAGCCTGGGCCTGCTGCCGTCCAAGGTGTCTCTGCTGCTCCAGACCAAAGGCATGGACAGCACGATCGCCAACCTCATCGCCGTGCAGGCTGAGTTCCGCCGCGTACCGAACGCGAAGACGATCAAGGTGGACTCGCTGAGCGAGGGCGCGCAGAAGAAGCTGCGCGCTCTCGGCTTCACGGTGAAGACGGTGCCGGGCACCCGGCAGATCAAGGTCACCGCGCCGACCGCGGGCGCGCGGAAGAACCTGGACATCCTGATCGGCAAACTCAGCCAGACCCCGAACTCGAAGAACGTCCGCGTCTCCGCGCCGACCGCAGCCGCCATCAGGAGCCTGGAGGCTGTCCAGGCCAAGCTCAGAGCAACCCCGGGCGCGAAATCGGTGGTCGTGCGCGCACCCACGGCCGAGGCCCGCAAGCAGCTCCAGGAATTGGGCTTCCGGATCGAGAAGGTCCCTGGATCGAAGAACGTCCGCGTCACCGTCCCGACGGGCGGCCCCCGCAAGGCCGCGGACTCCATCCAGCAGCGCATCAACGCGCTGCGCGGCAAGTCGGTGACCGTCACGACCCGCCATGTGACGATCTTCGACGTTCTCCGCAACCAGGCTGGCGATACGGCCGACGCCGTACGTCGACAGGCCGAGAACATCCGCAAGCAGGCCAATAAGCAGGCCGACGGTGGTGTCGTCGACTACTTCGCCGACGGTGGGGTCACGGGCCTGGGCCCGCGTCCCCGCGAGCGGCATGTGGCGCAGATCGCCCCCGCCGGTAGTTGGCGGATCTGGGCAGAGCCCGAGACACAGGGCGAGGCGTACATCCCGCTGGCCCCCTCAAAGCGCGACCGGAGCAAGGCCGTTGTCGAGGAGGTCACCCGTCGCTTCGGCGGGAACGTCGAGTGGTTCGCCGACGGCGGTGTTACCCGACGCGCCTCCACAAGCCCCGGTGCCCGGCTTACCGCCGCTGCGCGCGGTGCCGCAGCGACCCGAACCCTCGCCGATGTCGTACGCCGCTTCGAAGTCCGCCCCGCCACGGACGCTCGAGGAGCCGCAACCCGCGTCGACGCGCGCGGTGGACGCTCAGTGCGGGTCGTCGTCGTACGGGAGCAGCAGCCGCTGATCGGCACCATGCCGGTCACCGTCCAGGACAGCAGTGCCAGCCCTCAGCAGATCGGCACGGAGATGATGCGCCGCCTGCGCAATGCCCAACGCGGCGGGAGAATCCGATGAACCCGAAAGCCCCTGCCTCACCCCTGACTTCAACCGAGACCGAGACCGAGCTCAGCGAGTGGCAGATCGAGATCGGCGCCGCAGTCCTTCTCGGCCCCGGGACATCGATCCTCATCGGGGAGATCGAAGGACTCGGAGCACCCGAAGTCCGTCCACAGGATGTGGACAACCCCGTCGGGGACGGCGCTCTCCCCGGAGCCGATCACTACGGCCCCCGAATCGTGCGCATCGAGGCCGGCATCAAGACACCAGGCGACCCGGCAGCGGCGACCAAGATCCTCGCACGACTGCAGCAAGCGGCCCGCGCAGAGGGCGTACGCACCAGCACCGGCAAGATGAGTGTCCTGCGGGCGCGTTGGCCGGGTAGCGAGACGCGTCGCCTCTACGGCCGCATCCGCCGCATGGAGGCCACCAGCATCGCCAGCTCGGTGCACGGCTGGATCCCCCTGGACATCGAGTTCGTCGCGATGGACCCGCTCTTCCACGCCGACACCCCCACGCACCTGACATTGAGCCTGGACCAGGCCGCCCGCCCCGGCCGGATCACCAACACCGGGGACGCCCCGGCCTGGCCGACACTGCGGATCACCGGACCCATCTCACAACCGAAGGTCTGGAATGCGGTCACCGGCCAAACTCTCGAACTCGACATGTCCCTGCGCGCCGGCGAGTACGTCGACCTCGCGACCCGCCCCGGCACCCGCTGGGCCCTGCGTAACGGCACCATCAACGCCGCCGGTTCCCTGTCTCCGCGCTCCCGCCTCGATCACTTCACCGTGCCGCCCGGCTCCTCGGAGATCGCATGGAGCGGCGACGACTCTACGGCCACCAGCAGCCTCACCGTGTCGTGGCGCTCGGCCCACACCACCTTGTGAACCGTGACATGCATGAACTCCTCAAGAAGGAGCGGGAATTGACCCTCGTCCAGCCCCCGTTCATCACCCACGGCGCCCGCCACCAGGCCCGAGCGACTCGCCTGCTGCTACGCGGCCTGGTCCACGGTGGACAGGGAATCGCCGAGGCCACCGACCTGAAGGTCTCGCCCCTGCAGAGCCCGGCCTGCGGAGTACGCGTAGCCGACGGATCGGCCATCGTGCATGGCGCCCGCCCCTGGCAGGGCGCCTACGGGCAGATCAACATCGGTGACGCCCTGGTCGACATCGAACCGACCGGCCCGTTCGCGCGCACCGACCTGCTGGTGCTGCGCGTCGAGGATCCCGAGTACGAAGGCGACCGCGACCCCGCCTGTGGCGACATCGGCTACTTCCATGTCATCCAGGGCGTGGCCCCGGAGACCGTCGAGGTTCCGGAGGGGATGTCGGCGATCCCCCTCGCCCGTATCTCCCTGCCTCGCGACACCGCCACCGTCACCGCGGGCATGATCACGGATCTACGGCGGCTCGCGAACGCCCGATACCAGCACCGCGTCCTCACCGCCTGGCCCACCACGAGGCAACGACTCCCCGGCGAGCTGGGCCGGTGGACCGCCTGGCCCACCGAGGCGGCCTGGGACGTGGAGGTCCCGGCCTGGGCGAGCCAGGCGACCATCACGGTGACGATCTCCGGCCTGAGTGTCGAGGACGGCAGCCTGCGCGCCAGAATGCGCACCACCCTGGGGGAGGCGAAGGGCAAGAGTGCGTTGATCGACAGCGAGCAGGGCCCGGCTTCCCACTTGTTCACCGCACTCGCCCACACCTACGTCCTCCCGCCAGGCCAGCGCGGAAGGACCCAACGCCTGGCCGTACAGACGAACCAGCACGCAGACAGCGGCCAGGGCGGCTTGTACGTAGACCGCTACGCGGCAATCGTCGCCACCATCGACTTCGCGGAAAGCCCCGAGTGACGCCGATGCCCGACTACCGATACATCGCCGCCCACGCTCTGACCGGCGACATCCTGCACGGCTACCTCCCGCTGACCGGTGTCGAGTGCGGCCCCGAGCTCAACGGCCCCGGCAGCCTCTCCGCAACCCTTGAGCCCGGCCTCATGCGCCCCGTCACCGAGTTCCTGGATCCCGGAAACACGCTGCTCTACGTCGAGCGGGACGGAAAGCTCGCGTGGGGCGGAATCATCTGGCGGGCCGAGCCCCAAGGGGCCTCCTTCCCGATCGAGGCCGCCGGCTTCGGCTCGTACCTGCACCGCCGCTACGACCTCCACGGCAACCTGGACGGTCGCGGACCGTACATCGAGGCCGACCCCTGCCAGGTCATCCGCGACGTATGGGCGTACGCGCAGGAACAGCCCGACGGCGACCTGAACGTCGCCGTGGACGACACGAAGGCGAAGGCCACCACCGGAACGTCCAAGTCGCCCTACTCCCTGCCCAAGACCGAGGCGCAGAACCTCGGCGAGGTCATCGACGAAATGGCCGAGATTGAGGACGGCCTGGAGTGGAGCGAAAGCGTCAACTGGTCAGGTCGCCTGGGTCGCTTCAGTCGCTGGGCCACGCATCGCATTCATCTCGGCGCTCCCCGACTGGGCCGCCGCCGCGAGGACATCTCCTTCACCTCGGGCATCAACATCGCCTCCACCCCGCAGGTGGTCCGGGATGCCGACGAGTACGCGCAGATCGTCGTCGCCCTCGGCGCCGGGCAGGGGCGCAAACGCCCGCATGCTGTCGACACGGTCCGGGACGGTCGTCTCCGCCTGGAGCACCGGCTGGAGACGAACGAGAAGAACGTCGCCCAGCTCCGAGATCGTGCACACCAACAGCGCCTCCGCCGACAGGTCTTGACCGACATCACCGAACTCGACGTGCTGGACCACCCTGCCGCCCCATTCGGCGCGTGGAACATCGGCGACGACGTCCTGGTACGGCTGCGGGAGCAGCACACCTCGTACGAGGGCTGGCATCGCATCACGGGCTGGACCCTGCGGCCTCCGAGCGGCGAGGAGGCCGAGCGCATCACCCTCAGTCTGGAGCGGACGGCGAAGCCCGAAGACGCCGAGGACTCAGAGGAGACGTAGAGAACATGCCGGACACCATCGCCACGCTCGCGAAACGGCTGGCACAACTGGACCGCCGCGTCCGGACCTTGGAGCGCGTCCGACGCCCTCAACCGCCCGTCTGGCGTGACCTGCCGCTGACCGGGAACACCGCAGTCGTTGAGGACGCACCGGTGCCGCAGATGCGAATTACCGAGCAGGACATGCTGGAGCTCAGCGGCCAGATCAGCATCCCTGGCGGCAGGGTCCGCGACGAGGCGGTGGTGGCCCTGCTGCCGGAGGACTATCAGCCGGCTGCCCCTCGCCACCTTCCCATCGCCTCCGATGTGGAACGCCGCCCTCTGCATATCGAGATCCGCCCCGACGGACAGGTTCTCCTGCGTCTGCCGGCCACCGGCACGGTCAGGGTTGGTGTGCTGAGCCTCGACGGTTGCGCGTGCCGCCTCGACGGCGCCGAACTGTCCTGAACTCGCCGACTCTTCATAGACTTTCCATCGCGGCACGCGACCCTCCGCCTACCGCGAGCTCACTTCTTTACCGAGGGACCGGCCCGGTCACGCCACGGGACGGCCAACCGCCCCGAGGGCACTCTGGTGAAGGTGAAGCGAGGATGGCCAGCCCCCTGTCCGCGGACAAGTTCCTGTCCGTACTGAAGAACGCCCATCTCGGCGTCGTCGAGCACGGCACGTGGCGGACTCACAACCGCAACCAGCACGGCAACTGGGGTCCCGTGAACGGGGTGATGATCCACCACACCGGCGGTTACTCCTCCGAGGAGGACATGGTCGACCTGTGCCGCCGGGGCTACAACGACCTCCCCGGGCCGCTCTGTCACGGCGTGATCGACCGGTCCGGCACCGTGCACCTCGTCGGATACGGCCGGACTAATCACGCCGGCATGGGCGATACGGACGTCCTGCTCTCCGTCATGGCCGAGGAGGACAAGCTGCCGGAAGGCAACGAGCCCGACACCGACGGCAACCGGCACTTCTACGGCTTCGAGTGCATCAACACGGGCCGCGGCCAGAGTTGGCCGGCGGCACAGTTCGACGCGATGGCTCGCGCCGCAGCCGCCGTATGCGCAGCACACGGCTGGAACGAGCACAGCGTCCTCGGCCACAAGGAGTGGAAGCCCGGCAAGTCCGACCCGTACGGCATCGACATGGACGACTTCCGGGCCCGGGTCGCCAAGGAGCTCAACGCAGGGGCAGGGGAGCCACGCGACCCGGACAAGCCAGACCCGAAGCCGAAGCCGAAGCCGAGCAAGCCGAAGCTGAAGCCGGAACGCGAGAAGCCGAAGGAACCGGCCGACGGCGCGGAGCCCAAGTACGCGCCCTTCCCCGAAGCCAGCTACTTCCGCAACGGCCGCCCCTCGGAGCTCATCACAGCCGCGGGCAAGCGCCTGGTCGCCGAGGGCTGCGACACCTTCCCGCACGGCCCCGGCTCGACATGGAGTGACGATCACCGCCGGGCGTACGCCGCCTGGCAACTCAAGTGCGGCCACCGCGGTTCCGGTGCCGACGGCCTTCCCGAGGAGCGCAGTTGGGCCAAGCTCCGCGTCCCTAACCCCAAGCACCGCTCCGCCTCGAACTCCGGTTCAAGTACACGGAAGGACCAGCCCGACACCATGCCCCAGACCCTCGCGGACGTCGCGGAGCGAACCCTCGCCACCTACGTGGAGGCGTTCATCGGCCTGATCGCCGCCTCTCACACCACCGACCTTGTGCACCTGTCCACCTGGCAGTCGGCCGCAGTCGCCGCCATGCCGGCTGCCCTTGCCGCCTTCAAGTCGTCACTCGGAACCGTGCTCGGCCGCTGGGGTACTGGCTCCTGGTTGTCCAAGAAGGCCGACCCGGCGAGCGCCGCGGAGTAGTTGTCGGCAACTGGAAGGAGACGCTGTGCCGGACGGAGAGGTCGCTCTGGCCCTGGCCGAGTTGCGTCGGTCCCTGGAGCTCGGACTGACCCGTATCGACGGGCAGCTCGCACTTCTTGTGCAGCGCTCGGATCAGACTGACGAGAAGCTGGCAGACCTCGAGCGCCGGGTGGCCTCCCTGGAGAAGAACCGTTGGCCGCTGCCGACGATCGCCGCCCTGGCCGCGGTTGCCTCGGTGGTCATCGCCTTGGCGCGAGGCATTGGGGCGTAGGCCCGAGCAACGAAAACCGGCGGGGCTGACGCGCACCGATCTGGATTCAAACCGAGTGCGAGCGCCCCGCACCGGGGGCGCCTCTGCGGCTGATCGATCACATCAGCCTTCGAGCTCGCGCGGTGCGGGGCGTCCGGCATGCCCCGCTGGCAGGAAGCTCGAGCCCTGCTAAGCCGTACTCGTCACCATCCAGTGCCAAGCCCTGCCATTCACCGCGGAACCGAACTCCCCGGCTACTGACCAGTTGGCCATCCATCGTCCTCCACCATGGTGTTTCGCCTGGCAGGAACACGTACACAACGGCCCTCGGGCGTTCTTGCAGCTCGCCGTGCACTTCTCGCGGGGGTTGTACTCACGCCCTACCAGGATCATCTTGTGGGTCCGCATCAGTGACTTCGCGACGGCCAGGAAGTGTTGGTTATTGACCGTCCAGCACTCCATGCGCGCGTCCCAGGCTGACGTCACGTTGCGCTGCGTCAGGTTCTGCACTCGGATTGCCTGCGTCGGGCTCGAGAGGCCGGGAATCCACACACCGAGCCATCCAGAGGCGGGGAGTACCACCGACGCCAGGCTTCCACCCTTCCACTTCGGCAGCCATGTCGGTGCCGGCATAGCGTCGGGATCGGCAGTAGGACGGCGCGGCGGACCGCCAGACGCGGCGGCCCGCCGCGGTGCCAACGGCCGCATGCGGTCCTGACTCACAGGGTGAGCCCTTAGAGCACTAGCGGCCACGATGTCCGCCACGCGGCCGCTCAGCAGACCGGAAGACTCGCAAGAACGTTCACCATAGGGGTCACTGCTGTGGGTCTCGACGCTTCCGTCCTTCGCGATCCTGACGATCTGACAACAGTCCTGGCAAACGGGTATCTCGGCCATGCGAGCCGCCCTTCAACTAATCGCCCTGGAGGCTACATCCGGGGTAATCGGCTTCGGTACGTATTTCGCCAGTTGAGCCCCTGTCAGAGGAGCGGGCCGAGTGCCCCACAGGCGGACCCTTCGCTGTGACGCCCCGCGCGTGGCTTGGCGGCCTGCGGCCGGGGTATCAGGGTGAGCAGGTCTGCCCCATCTTGAGCACAGGCAGGGGAAATTCAGAGAACGTCGTCAGAGCGCGGCCATGGAGTCCTCGCGTATCGCCACACAGCGTCGGGGAGCAAGCCGTGACATGACGACGCCCCGGGTCAGAGTGCGAGTCAGAATCCCGGGGCGCCGCTTCCACAAAGGAAAGAGGAGGCCAGAGTAGAAGAGCGCTGCGGGATTCATCAACCGACCGGACGGCCGCGCCTGCGGAGCCGCGGCGTTCCACCTCAGCGCCGCCGGCCCACGGGCAGCCAATTAGACTTGACGCGTCAAGCATTCTGTATACGCAGTGTCTGGAGACGACGCTATGACGGCGGGAACGTTCCCCTACCTTCTCGGGCACGCGGAGATCGCGTTTCTCTATGGCGTGGAGCGGCAGACCTCCCAGCTGTGGAGGACTCGCGAGATCCTGCCCGAGCCCGACTTCGTCGTTTCCGGCAACCCCTACTGGTTTCTGCCTACGGTCCTCGGGCTGGCCGAACCGCACGTACGGGAGGCCAACAAGGAACGCCTCAAGACGTTCAAGGCCGAGCGGCGCGGCTGGTACGTCGTGGACAAGCCCGAGGACCTGCCCTCCGTCATCGGGTTGAAGGAGATCCCCTGGCTCTTCGGGAAGAAGTACGGCGACATCTATCAGTGGCGGACCCGCAACAGCTTCGTCAAGGAGGACGCCGTTGTCTCCGGTTCTCCGCTGTGGCTGCTCGACACGGTCCTGGCTGATGCCGTGGATCGTGGCCGCACCGTACTGCCGGAGGCCATCAAGCGGATCCAGGCCGGTGAGCGCGAAGGGCTGAAGCCGCGCGGTCGTAAGAAGAGCACCGAGTCGAAGCCGAAGCCGCCGGAGCTGCCGCCCACCCGGACTTACAAGCCGGGCGAAGCGGACCTGGACGAGGTCACCGCCTTCATCAAGGAGATCTGGGCGGCCGGCCTGACCGTCTCGGTCCGCGCGAAGCGCTAAGTCCAAGCGCGGGGTTGGTACAAGATCCGCAACGCTGTCGGCCACCTGACTGCGTGGATCTACCGCTGACGGCCGTCCACGGGGGGGGCCTGCCCAGCACAGGCCCCCCTTTCGCATGTCCTGAACACGCCGCCCTTCAGTGGCAGGCCCGCGTCGTCCGAGGAGGCGGCGCTCTATCTCCGACGTACGGGGAGCACTTGAGCGAACGCTCGTAAGACTGCAGGGCGTTCTTCCGGTGCGGTGCCCCGTACGACGATGGCGAGGGCGAGCAGAAACGTGATGGCGAGCACGATGACGACTGCGAGCAGGGTCTGAGGCAGGGCGGTGGCGAACCGCACAAAGGTGATGGTCATGGTGGTCCTCCGATGACGAGCCAGATGTGCCAGGACAACGTCCGAGAGGCCGAAGCCAGAGCCGGGTTGCCAACGGAGATGGGCGGCCGTCGTCCGGTCGATCAGAAGACGGAGAGGTCGGAGCTCGGGCTGAGCCCGCTACCGCGTTCCGCACAGGGTGAGTCCGTGGCTGTCCCCGGCTAGCCTCGGCTAGTTGTCGGGGGAGCAGGCGCTCATGTGCTGTCGATACGCAGCCATGTTCACCACCCCTGGAGTCGGGTTCCCATCACGGACCACTGCGGCACTTGATGGTGCCGCGCGCTTCCACCATGCCCCGGCGTCGCCCTGGGTCGCTAGTAGTAACTGAGCCGCAAAGCAGGGAAGTTGAGCCACCGTGCTGTTCAGCTGGCAGATCCACCGCGCCGGCATCCGGGCGGGCCCCGCCCTGGCCGCGTCTATGATCACGACTTACAGTGTGAGCCCGTCATACGTAGAGACAGTTCTATGTGCAGGGGGTAGGCGTGCGCCGCCAAGAGGAGCTCCCGCTCGACATGTCCACCGCTGGCGTCCCGCCGCCGACGCCGCGAAACCGCCCGTCGATCGATGAACGATTCGAAGCCTTCCATGCATCACACCCCTGGGTCCTCGAGGTCCTGGAGGAACTCGTCGGAGAGTGGGTCGAGCGCGGCGGCGGCCGCATCAGCGTCAAAGCGCTGTTCGAGCAGCTTCGCTGGTCGCATTTCCGGCGAGACATCCCGCAGATCCGCCTGAATAACGTCTTCACCTCGCGCTACGCGCGCCTCCTCTGTCGGGAGCATCCCGAGTGGGCGGACGCCTTCGAGCTGCGCCGTCTTCGCGCCGAGCGGGTCGGAGATAGAGACTCATTGACGGTAAAAGTTGTCGTGAAATAGAATAATGTCAATGCCATTTGCTCTGCTCATGCGTGGAGACAGTGGCGGGCTGATTGGGGAAATCGTTGATAGGAGGGGATGTGGCCGACGCTCCGGTCACCTGGCTCGCGATCCGCGAGGACCAGAAGGCGTTCGAGGAACAGCAGCTGCGCGCACTGCGCTCGGCGTTCCCGGACCTGGCGGAAGCAGCTCCCGCGCAGTTGGGGATCTTCTTCCACTACTGCAAGGCGTCTGGACTCGATCCGTTCGGGCGCCAGATCTACATGATCAAGCGGCGGTCCCGCGGGGAGGTGCGGTGGACGATCCAGACCGGTATCGACGGCTACCGGCTCATCGCCCGCCGCGCCGCCGACAGAGCCGGACAGCCACTCGCCTACGAGGACTTCGTCTGGTACGACGCCGAAGGCGGTGAACACACCGTGTGGCTGCGGGACGAACCGCCAGCCGCGTGCAGGGCGGTGCTGTGGCGCGGCGAGTCCCGGTTCCCTGCCGTCGCGCACTGGCGGGAGTACGCGCCCAAGGTGTGGGACTACGAGTCGCAGGACTACAAGCTCGGTGGTCTTTGGCCACAGATGCCGGCGAGCCAACTGGGGAAGGTCGCCGAGGCCCTGGCGCTGCGACGCGCTTGCCCCGCAGACCTGTCCGGGCTCCAGGTGGACGAGGAGATGCACGCGGCGGACGCTGTCGAATCGCGGGAGCGCGTCGAGGCTGCGGCTTCCCGGCTGCGCCGCTCCACTGCTTCGGCGCCTGCTGACCCCTCGCGGCACTCCACCGAGGAGGCCTCGACCGAGCGCGAGTCACAAGAGGCCGACGTGGTCGACGCGGAAGTTGTCGATCAATCTGGCGCGCCTGCGGCTCAGAAGGAAGCGAGTGAAGAGCCGAACGGCGTCACCAGCAGGCCCGCCACAACTGATGTGGCGGACGGGCGCACGGCGGACCCGTTGCTCCTGGCGCGACAAGAGGTCGAGCGCACCGCCGACTTCCTGGAGGTCACGTTCGGCGAGGTCAACGACATCTGCTTCGAGCTCAACGACGTGTCCTACCAAGACGCCGATGCAGAGCAGTTGAACGATCTCGCCCGCCTGCTGGCCGGCTCCGATGAACACCTCGGCACGCCTCGAATGACCGCCCGCATCGCGGCCTTCCGCAAGCAGCGGGAGGAGTCGAAGGAGGGCGACGCGGGCCGGAAGACCGCCAGGCGGACGGCGGCGAAGACCTCGGCCTCCAAGACCACCGCCACGAAGACGTCATCCCGTCCAGCCTCGGCGGCCGCTTCCAAGGGGGCCGGTCGTCGGAGTGCGGCGAAGAAGACCGCCGCGCGCAAGAAGCCGTAACCATCACCCGTCCCGCCGACCGGCGGGGCACCCTCACCAGCCAGCAGAGTGCGAGGACCCTGCATGCCCAGCGACACCCTTACCAACACCGTTCCCATCCCCGACCTGTGGAAGGCAGCACACCGCGACGACCGCGCACGACCACGCGCCCGCCAGCAGCTCCTGGGCCCCTCCTCTATCGGTCTGTGCAGGCGACGGGCCGCTTACGAGGTGCACGGCACCTGGCCCACCGATCTCGCCGACAACATGCACGCCGCGATTCTCGGCACCTGGCTCCACGAAGGCATCCTGCGCGTTCTGCAGCAGCAGTACGGAGCGTTCACGGAGCTCGAACTCACCAACGGCACGCTCCTCGGGCACGCGGACGCCTACTGGGCGCCCGCGGAACTGACCGGACACACGAGCCCGTACGACGGCGAGGCCGGTGTGGTGGAGGACCTCAAGACGAAGTCCACTCGCGCCTTGGACATGGTGGTGCGCCAAGGCCCGGGGCGACACGAATGGTTCCAAGTCCACCTGTACGCCCACCTGTTGCGTACGGGCGGCTTGGCCTCGCATCCGGATCTCCCTTCCGGTGAACCGCTCCCCGTCGATGTCGTACGACTCAGGTACGTAGGCCGCGAGTACGGCCAGGTCGTCGTCCATCAACGCCCCTACGACCAGGAGGTCGCGGATCAGGCTCTCGCCTGGGCGGAGGACGTGCTCGACAGCCCAGAACCAGAAGCCATGCCCCGGGATCTCGACGGCCCCGGCCTGTCGATCATCTGCGACAACTGCCCTTTCAAGACCGCCTGTTGGAACCTCGACGCCCTGACCGGGGACCGGGCTCCTCAGACCATTCTGATCGAGGACAGCGAGGACATCACCGCAGCCCTGGGCGCCTACGCGGAGTCTGCCGAGATCGAGAGCGCCGCGAAGAAGCGCAAGGCAAAGGCCCGAAAGGTGCTCGACGCGGCGGATGCCGGCACCTACGGCGCTTTCAAGCTCTCTTGGTCCGGGGGTAGCCCGCGGCCGCCGGTGCCGGACCCCGAGGCGATGATCCGAATCCTCGAAGACCTCGCCCTTGACGTGCCGCTGAAATCGGGCGGCCGTTCCTCGCGCACCATCAACGTCTCCCGCGTCCCCGACGCCTCCTGACCACCAAACCGCTGGTCACCGGGGCCCGAGTCTCGCGGCCCCGGTGACTGGCCTGCCCCGACACCCACGCCAACCACCGGAAGGTCTTCCATGGACACCACGGTCTTCAGCGAGCCCGTCAGGGTCTCGCACCTCGATACACCCGAGGCCCGAATCGACGCCGCACTGGAACTGCTCACCCTCCAGCAGGGCGACGGCACCGACGACCTCGCTCCCGCGCTCCTCGCCATCCTCGGCCCGTTGACTGACGCGCTGGGCACCGACGCCATGCCCGTCAGCCCTCCGCCCGCGGTACTGCAGGAGCGCATCGCGGACCAACTCGCCTCCTCCTGGCCTCGCTTCGGGTACGCAGACTTCTCGACCGAACTGGCCAGTGACGCAATGAAGGTCGTCGCTCCGGTCGTCGACCAGCTACAGCGTGCGGCCCGTTCGTGGCGCCGGCGAGCCGTCGCGGGCGTCATCGAACGGGACCAGGCCCGCGACATCGCGGTCGCCCTGGAGCAGGCCAACGCCGAAGCGGTCCGCCTGCTCCGATCTGGCCAGTACGAGGGTGCCATCGCCGTCCTCGAAGGCGACTGCAGGGCACCCGAAGCTCGGGCCGGCCTGGCGGCGCCAACGGTCGAGCATGAGGGTGCGCGCGACGACGTGCACGACTCAGCCCATGACCGGGCCCTCGACGACGCACGGTGAGGTGACCATGCCCACCACCTACGTTTCGCGGCCGCGCAACCCCGGCTCCTCGTATGCCGTGGAGGCTACCGCCCCCTCCCGCCAGGCCCGTCACATCCACGTCAGCACCACGAACACCGGAACGCACGGCATTGACTTCCTGGCTGTCGAACGGGCTGTCAATGACGACCTGCCGAAGCCCGAGCTCAACCCCGCCGAGCAGCACCTAGCCGCACGCCTCATGACGAACGAGGGATACACCATCGCTGTCATCGCCGACCGCCTCGGTACTGAGCAGCGCACGGTCTCGCGCTGGCGCGCTGCCTGGAAAAGGGAGCAGAGGGAGGGCACTTGAGCATCGAGGCAATGGCGTGGGCCTTCCGCCAGAAGATCACCAACCCTGGCGCCAAGCTCGTCCTGCTGGCGCTGTGCGACTTCGCCGATGAGTCCTGGTCGTGCTTTCCCGGACAAGAGACTCTCGCGGCCAAGACCAGTCAGGGCGAGCGCACGGTCCGCCGACACCTCGAGTGGCTGGAACGAGAGGGCTTCATCGTCTCCAGAGCCCGGTTCGCTCACGGCCGTCGCACCAGTAACCGCTACACCATCCGTAACCCTCGACCGAGCGCGCCTCCCCCCGTCACGCGCAGCGCTTGGCCCAGATTGCCGTCACCGAAACCAGATGATGAAGGGGCGAAACAGGCGGCCAGATTGACCGGAGGCCAGATTGACCAGCGGACAGATCATGCAGAGCAACCGGCCAATCTGGCCGGGGAACCGTCAGAGAACCACCAGCAGAAGAACCCCCTCCCCCAGCCCGAGGACGATCAAGCGGATCCGGGCCGGCGAAACCGCTGCGCCGCACACCCAGAGGCCCCAGGCTTGAACTGCCGTGGCTGCGGCACGAATCCGCGGGCGCAGCGCGAGACGGCCGACATCGCCGCTCGCCAAGAGGTCGCGGAGCACGAGCGCCTGAGTACCCAACGGTGGTTGCAGGGGCTACGCGCACGCCGAGGGCAGGTTGCCCAGCAGGAGCGCGACGGCACGCTCGCCGAAGCCCGTCGAGCGGCTCGCGACGCGGTGCAGCGCCACAGAGACGGCCGCGCCCCTGACCCCGGCAGCGATAGAGAGATCTTGACGGAGAGTGATCAAGATTGATAAAGTTATATCAGTTCAATCAATCAACACCCCATCGCCCAACGGAGGTTGCAGCCAGTGTTCCACCCCGTCACCCCACAAATGCAGCAAGCGCTCGAAGCGAGCCTCACCCGCCAAGGCGTCACCTCGGAGCAGTTCACGCAGGCGCAGCAACTGGCCAAGAAGGCGGGTGAACGGATGGCGGCCGTGTATGGCGAGACGGTCGGCCGCGAGGTCGCCCCGAGCGAGTTCGCTCGCGACGTCATCGGCGTCGAAGGTTCCGGACGCCTGTTGGTCGCCGTCTTGCGAGAGGTCAGCGGGCGTGCCGACCTCTACCGGGACCTGGTCTGACCGGCAGGCGCATTCCTGTGACTTCTTCATCCGTGGAGACAGTTAATAGCTAGCTCTGACCCGTGCTGGGTCGGGCACCACCAGAGTGCGAGGAACCTCGATGAACATCACCAACATCGCCGCGATAGTCCTTGCGGCCCGCACCGTCGGCACCCCCACCAAGCGCCATGTGGACGGCGTCACCGTCCACCAGCTGTCCCTGCACGGCCAGAGCCCGGGACAAACGGTCGACTTCACCCTCCGTGAGGGCCACCGCCGGTGGTGTCTGGCTGCCGTCACCGACGACCAGGGCACGGCCCTTCCAGCGCGCACCCTCGGCAGGCGCCTCTCGGCCCGCCTCACCGATCTCCACGCCCAGGCCGTAGACCGCCCCACATCGCTGTGACCTCGCCGCTCCCGCAGACGGCGGGAGCGGCTCACCGAAGCAAAGGAGAGAGACCGTGGACCAGTTCACACGCGAGCAGTTGCTGTACGCGGAAGCCGCCAAGCACGGTGTCGGCCCGGCTCAGATCCACGAGGCCGTCCGCCTCGTCGCTCACGCCGTGCAGCACGACGTCGCAGTTCACGAGCAGGCCATCGGGCGAGCACTGACTCCCGACGAGTGGCTGGACCGGCACTCACCGGAGGTCTTCCGCACGATGTGCCGCCGAGCCGCACACCAGGTCGGACTCGGGGCAGAGCAGGAGGACCTCGTCTACACCATCGTCGAGGCCGTCGCCCCGTTCGAGGCAGAACCCCGGGACGACGAGAGGCCCTGGCAGTTCCAGGCTCGCCCGCTCACCCATCCCTCTGAGGCCAACTTCCCGGCATACGCGGTCACGTACCAGGAGCCGTGCGCCTTGCCCGGCTCCCGTCCGCGCTCCGTGATCCGCTCGGGCGGTCGCGTGCGCGTCGCGCTCGTCCGCGCCCTCCGGGCCGAACTCGGGGCGGCCAGCCTGGAGGAGATCACCGGGGTGGTGTGCTTCACCTACGGCGGGCTGCCCGGCGTCTTCGTCGCGACGCCGGTCCCCGATCCCGGCTACCCGAAGTGCTCGGGATGCGGCCAGTGGGGCAGCGAGCACGGACAGCCGGACGGCGACGCCTGCGGACTGTTCCAGAGCTCCGTCACGGACGCCGCTCAGGCAGCCGTGCCGGTCTAGCCACCAATGATCACCGTCCGGGGCCATGCCGGTGCGAGCGGCCGGCCCCGGACGGCTCACCCCCTCCGGCGTGCCATCAGCGCGCCGCGCATCACCCCCACAAAAGAGAGAGCAGGAGCTCACCCATGCCCAGCCACCAGTGGCTGACCGGCTCTGCCCAGAGCAAGGGCCGCAGAGAGATCCAAGCTGACGCGTACGCGATCAACCGTGACGACGCCACAGGCCGTATCGCCGCCGCCGTCACGGACGGGATCGGAGACACCGACGACGCCGCCACCGTCGCCCAGCTCGCCGCCGCGGCGGCGTCGAAAGCCACGCTCGTTCACGACCCCGGCCATGGCTGCCAGGCAGCGCGCGCCCGCCGCGCCGCCCACTACGGGCCCACCGAGCACTACAGCGTCGCCGACCAGGCGGACGCCTCCATCGTCACCGCACTGCTCGCCAGCGACCACAGCCGACTGCTGATCTCGTGGGCCGGACTCTGCCGCGCATACGTGCTGTACGAGTCGGGAGCACTGGAACGCGCCACCTTCGACCACTGCCTTGGCACGCCAATCCGCGAGGCAACTCAGCGCGGCGGATCCACCGCTGCGTACCGGCGAGAAGTCACCCGCACCGTCGGCCGCAACGAGTTCGTCACCGCCCATCTGCCCGTACGGCACGTCAGCCGCCTGCTGCTGTGCAGCGACGGCGTGCACCGACACCTGTCCGACCGAGCTATCGCCACGGTCCTGTGCGACCCCAGTAACGACGCCACCGAGGCGGCCAACATCCTCGCCCGCGCCGGTGGACTCACCGGCTCCGACAACGCCACCGCCGTCGTCATCCAGCGCGTCAACTGACAAGGACCCGGAACAGCCATGAACGAACAGTCACGCGACACCGAGGGGCCGCTCGTGCGGCTCTCCCTCGACTACGTACGAGCCGGACGCGCCCTCAACCTCGCTCTGCTCGACGACATCGCCGCCCGAGTCCGCTCCGCCGGTCACCGGGACGCCCGGTACCTCGAAGTCACGATCGACCCGGAGACCGACGACGTCACACTGCACAGCATCTGGAGCGAGCAGACGAGCGCATCCCGCAGCCGGCGCCTGCTGCGCGACCTGGACACCAGCTCCGAGCGCTGGTCCGACGACCCCCTGGCCCTGCACCAACTCGTGCAGGATCGCGAAGACGCCCTGGTGACGGGATACCTCCAGCTGTGGGGACTGGTCCTGCCTTGCCCGAACTACGCCTATCGCAACCGTAGTTGGGTTGAGCTCCCGTCGGCATGCCGCGTCGAAGCGGTCGCCGACTTGGTGCGTGAGTACGTACCGGACGCCGAAGGGCTCGTCTGCAGCTTCCGATGGAAGGGACACCAGGTCGGTGTCTGCCTGATCGCAGTCATCCACAAAGGCGGCGAGACCACCAGCATCCCGTGCGCCAGGTGCGCCCAGTTCGAGGTGCAGGACACCACAGACCCGTGGCCTCTCCGGGTCAGTCACACGCTCGCCCATCTGCTCGCCCAGATCCACGCACTTCCTCACCTGCGCGAGAAGCACCTGCGCCAGTTCGGGGAACCGGGCTGCGACGACGCGGTAGCGCCGCAGCTCCTGCCCCTGTCCTCCGCCACCCCCACCGTCGGCGCGGAGGAAAAGCTGTCATGAGCCTGACCATCCAGCGCACCGCGGCGCCAGTGGTTCCCGCCCAGCACGCGCAGGCCCTCGCATCCACCGTGCTCAGCACCTGGCCGACCGCGATCGGCCTCACCATCGAACACGTCGCGCACCACGAGCAGGGCCCCTATGGCTCCGTCACCCTGGCCGTCGTACGCACAACGGCACCCACCCCCAGCGAGTCCCTCATCCGGTGCGACGGCTACGGCCACGTCACCCGCGGCTGCGAACACATCCACCCCGACGGCGCCTTGTGCTGGAGACCGTCCGCCTCACACCTCTCGCTCCGGGACCCGGGGCTGTGCGACCGGCATCTGCCCCCGCTCTCCCGAGGCAACTGGGTTCGCCACCCCGAACAGCCCGCGTACGGGCGCGTCACCTCCGTCGACGCCGAACAGGGCACCGTCACAGCCGACTTCAGCCAGGGAGAGGTCGTCCTGGTCGCCGTCCGCGTACCCCGAGTCCCTCCCCACATCGCGGACGAACTCGACCACGGCCCTCTCAGCGCCCCCGTCACCGTCCTCGACGAGTAGCCCTCAGGCAGGCACAGGCAAGGAAAGAGAATCCATGACCACCAGCGGAAACGCACTGATCACCATCAGTTTCGACCGCCCTGTCGAAGCCAGGGAGCTGCGCCCCGGCGACGTGTTCAGCCTCGACACGGCACCCAAGACACCTCTTGTCGTGCGCTGGATCGAAGACCTCGAGGTCGCCCCCGACGTACATCTCGTGGACATCGCGCTCCCCGGCGCCGGACCCCGTCTCCACCTGCCCCGGCAGACGAACGTACGGATGCACCGCATGGTCCGCACCATCACCATGAACTGCCTGCTGTGCGGCGCCCCGGAGAGCGTCGACATCGATCTGCCCGAGGACGGCGAGCCGATCACTCTCGTCTGCGAGCGCCACGTCCCGCCCGAGCTCACCAACGGCGCTGAGGTGGGTGAAGCGTGACCCTCACCTACCTCAGCGCCGTCCAACTCCTGCGCCGGGCCGACGAAGACAGGGCGCGCTCCCTCTACGCGGACGTGATCGCGGCCCTCGAAGAACACTGCACGGACGTCGGCGTGGACTGGTGCGGCAACGAACTGAACATCACGGTCCAACTCACCAGCGACGCAGAGCAGTACGTCGCCATCGCAGGCCGCCACTCCCTTCCCTGGCACGAGGACCGGTCGCAGCTCGGCGGCTGGAGCGCCGTCCACATCGACAACACCTACGGCACGTCGAAGGTCATCTACGACACGACCACGCCTGAAGGCGACCCGCCAGGCGACCTCGCCGTGACACCGCTCGCCGAAGAGGTCAGCGCCTACGTGACCAGCTGGAAGACCGAGCACGCGTAACGACCCCCTGACTCCCCGGGGCCGCGCCAGTGCGAGCGGCTCGGCCCCGGGGCTCCCACCCATGCCACAAAGCAGAAAGAGACCCCTCATGCTCACCTTCACCGTCGGCTCGGGACCGGCTCTCGAAGTCGCCGAGTTCGCCGACTTCACCACCGGCTGCGCCCTC
Organism: Streptomyces sp. LHD-70; assembly: GCF_031157275.1. Lineage (GTDB taxonomy): Bacteria > Actinomycetota > Actinomycetes > Streptomycetales > Streptomycetaceae > Streptomyces. The sequence goes on along the minus strand of NZ_JAVIFW010000031.1, from coordinate 27,135 downwards.
TACCGCGTCGACCGCGTCGGCACCTTCACCCTCGACTGGGACTCCGGCCACCACAACGACCCCGAAGACCCTGACGCTGTCGAACTCCTCCGAGTCACCTACGGCGCCGGCACCGACTTCCGCTGGCACCCGCCGATGCCCGACGCCCCCGTGCTCTTCGGCATCACCCTCGCCGGACAGGAGCCCTTCACCCGCGGCGCACTCGGACGAAACCCCATGAACCTGCGCCCGCACCGCATGATCTCCACCGCACCCGCATACGCACCCGTCGGCGTCCGCCGCCGTACCAACGCGATCGTCCACACCCTCGTCGACCACTGGCTCGACCAGCCCTGGACCCCCGACCTGCGCCGCGCCCACGCACACCACCACGCACCGCACACCCTGGCCACCTACAGCACGCGCCTGGCCAACACCGAACAGCGCTTCCAAGACCTCGAACGCGAGCAAGCCTTCTGCCGCGACGTCATCGACCGCGCCTCCACCATCCTCAAGAACGGCCCCGTCCCCGCCCCGGACAACGCCCCACCCTCACCCGACACCACCGCGGCCACCACGAGCACCGCGACGAACGGCCGGTGACGGCCGTGACGCAGTACGACCTCTTCGGCGAGGTGGAACAGAAGCTCGAGGAACGTGCGCAGCAGCGCGCGACCCAAGCGGCCCAACCGAAGCCCAACAGACCTCGCCCCAGCTACCGAAGTCCCTTCATCGCCGGCGACCCCAACCGCTTCGCCCACGAAATCGCAGACAACGTCATCGCCGCCTGGTACAGCCACCACGGCGGCAGCCGCATGGAGATCCCGATCGGCACGCTCGCGGCACTCTCCTTCTTCCGGGAACCCCTCATCAGCGACTGGCTCCTGACCCTGGAACCGAAGCAACTCCCGGCGCTCCTCCGGGAGATCTGGGGCGTCCAATGGCTACACCGGCCGGACCTCATCGAGGTCGCCCGACCGCTCCACGACTGGGTAGAGGAAGAGCCCGACGAACAGCAACTCCGCGCCGTACAAGCGGTGATCCACACCTCGATCTACAACGGGTTGTTCGACCTCACCGCCCAGGAGGACGCATCAGCCCGATCCGCAGCCGACGTACTCGGACCCCTGCTCACAGGACTCCGCCACAAGACCGACAAGAAGTGGAACGGCGAATACCACACACCGGCCTGCGTCTCCGACCTGATGGCACGCATCGTCCTCGACAAGCAGAACTGCAGACCGGACATGGTGATCTGGGAGCCGGCCATCGGCAGCGGCGGCATGTTCCGCTCAGCAGTCGAGCACCTTCGCGAACTCGGCCTGAACCCACACGACTTCCGCTGGTACGGCAACGACATCGACCGCCTCGCCGCCGCCTGCGCCGCAGTGAACGCGATCCAGTGGGACCTCGGCCCCAAGACAGCCATCTGGTGCGGCAACACCCTCGCCTCGTCCGACAGCGGGATCACCAAGGCCCTCGAGGAACGCGCGGCAGTGATCCGACACCGCAACGCGGTCGTCGAGGAAGCCCGCTTCAAGCACAAAGCCCAGCGCATGCTCAACGCCCTCGACGAGCTCTTCGAAGGGACGGCCGCAGCATGAAGGTCGTCTCCTATGGAGGTGGCGTCCAATCCACCGCCCTCCTCGTCCTCGCAGCACAAGAGCGCATCTCCTACCGCACTTTCCTGTTCGCCAACGTCGGCGACGACAGCGAGCACCCAGCGACGCTCCGCTACGTCCACGAGGTAGCAAAACCCTACGCAGCAGCCCACGGACTCCGGCTTGAAGTGCTTGAGCGGCGACGCCGAGACGGCCGAACCGAGACACTCCGCCAACAGCTCCTCCGGCCAGAGTCCCGCTCGATCCCCATCCCCGTACGCATGAGCAACGGAGCCCCGGGACGACGCTCCTGCACAGCCAACTTCAAGATCAAAGTGATCGGCCGGTGGCTCCGAGAGCACGGAGCAACCTCCACTCACCCCGCCACCGTGGCCATCGGCATCTCGGTCGACGAACTGCACCGGGCCAACCGCCGACGCAGCGAACCACACGAATCGATCGAATACCCCCTGCTCGACCTCGGCCTACGGCGAACGGACTGCGTCCAGATGATCGAGGACACCGGTCTCCCAGTCCCGCCCAAGAGCGCCTGCTACTTCTGCCCCTTCAAGACGATCAAAGCCTGGCAAGAACTACGCCGCAACGAACCAGACCTCTTCGCCCAGGCCGCGGACCTCGAAGCCGCGCTCATCGAACGCCGCCTCTCCCTCGGCAAGGACCCCGCCTACCTCACCCGGCGAGGAGTTCCGCTCGGCCAGGCCATCCCGGAGACCGCCGCCCCACTCCCGCTCGCAGACGACAGAGACGCGGACTGCGACTCCGGCTGGTGCATGACCTGACCCCAGCACACCACAGCGAACAACAAGGACAACCATGAGCACCAAGAGCCCCGACAACAACAAGAACAATCAGACCATCGAGCTCGCCCACTTCTGCCAGTTCGCCGAGAACACCGCCGCACAGCTCGGCAGCGGCTGGACCGTCGACCCCGACAGCGCGGCCGGACCCGTCGCCTTCCTCACCCACCCCGATGGCCACCGCATCGGCCTGCGCCAACTCTGGCGGGGACAAGCCGTCCAGACCTGGGCCACTGACGTCCCGCCCCGCGAGTACGCCAACGAGAACGACGCCAAGGTCATGACCGCCAACGCTGCCCACCTCACAGGGGGCAGCCGCTACAACGCCGGCGTCACCTTCACCCACACCTCACCCGCCACGACCACCGCCAAGAAGATCCGCACCCGCCTCCTGCCCGCCTACGACGGCAAGCGCCCGACCCTGCGCGCCTTCCCCGCTAAACGCTCCCGCGCCAAGACCGCCGCACGGAGCGAATCCACCACCTCCGCCCCCGAGCCCCAGACGAAGCAGAGCCCGCGAAAGCGTCGGACGGCAGCTCCAGCCACCAGAGGCAAGAGCACCGGAACGCCCCGCGTCCGGCGCACCCAGAATCCCGAGACCCCCACGAAGAAGCCGAAGAACACCACCGCTGCGCCTACTCAGTCCCGCAGCGGAAGCACCCCGACCAAGGCAGCTGGCACGAAGCCGCGCACCACCGAACCCACACCGTCCGCACCCGCTGACGCGACCTGAGCCGGCCCACCACCCCGGGGTGCGGGCCACTCCGCCGGACACCCGCACCCCGCCCATCCAGAACAGACAGACCATCACCATGACGCATCCCGCGCAAGACGGCGAGGACACCGTGAACGCGCACGTCTCCCGCACCGAACGCACCTTCAAGGTCGGCAAACTCGATGTTCTCCTGCGCACCTCAACACGGCGCACCAAGGACGTCGGCATCACCGCCCGCGGCCAGGTCGTCGTCCGAGCCCCACACGGCACCACCACCATGGAAGCCGCCAACCTCGTACGACGCCGACGCGAATGGATCTACCTGCAACTCCTCCGACTCGAGCGCAGTCGCGCAGCGCCGATCACCAAAGTGCTCGCGGAAGGAGAGGAGTTCCACGTCTTCGGCACGCCCCACCGCCTCCACCTGGCCGACATCACTGACGCCGAACAACCCGTCACCACACACCACGACCCCGAAACCGGCCCGCGGCTCCACCTCGACCGGCGCCTCGCGAACCGCCCCGACCACGCCCGCCACACCCTGATCCACTGGTACGCCCAGCAAGCCCAAAATTGGCTCGATGAGAACGGTGGACAACTCGTGTGGAACCCGGGTAAAAACACCACCCGCCTCCGCGCCTCAGTGCGGCTGTCGACCGCACTCATCGCCCACCGCCCCCGCCACGAACTCATCCTGAGCTGGGCGGCCGCCCAGCTCACCGATGCCAACCTCCGCGTCCTCGTCGCCGACACCCTCGGCCGGGCACCGGCCGACGCACTGCACCGACTCCACGGCACCTACCGAATCGTCTGGCTCGGCGACGTACGCACCCCGGCCACCAGTTGCGCCGTCCCGCACAACGCGACGAGCGCGAACGAGGTGAGCGCCCCGACCTCCAAGTAGCGACCGTGCCCGGGTGGCGGCAGCGCGCCGCACTCGGGCACACTGCTGTCGAGGCTTCGTGGAGGAGTGGAGAAGGCGTACGTGCCCGAACGGCACTGCGTAGGCCCCGAGTTCGCCGCCCACCGCGTCACCTGCGACGTCAGGATTGACCTTCCTCCCACGGGCCTGGCAGCCCTCACCCAGACGAGAATGTTCGGCCCGCGTTGGGCCGGAGGAGCTCCGTTTGGCCGTCGTTGGGGCGGACTGCCCGAGAGTGATCTTCGCGGCGCGGGACGCCGAGGGACAGGAGGGGACTGGATAACACCAGGTCAGGCGCACCGAAATGTCATCTGTACTGGAAAGCGGCAGGTCAGACCTTGATCGAAGATCTCGACGCTTGATCGCTCGTAATGCGTAGGTCTCGGGTTCGAATCCCGAAGGCGGCTCCAGGAAAGGCCGGGTCACGTTGCTTGTGACCCGGCCTTCTGCGTTTCCTTGCGTACGGCCGGGCCCCGAGCGGTGGGTGCTCGGGGCCCGGTGTGGTGGCCGCTCTTCCGGGGCGGCCTGCCCGGCCCATCGGCGCGACTGAGTACGGACCGGGAGGTCGAAGCGGTGCGGGGAGCCCTCCCGCTGGCTGGAGTGATCAGGCGCCGAGTGCGTCGACGAGGGCCTTCGTGACCTCTTCGGTGGTGGCGGTGCCGCCGACGTCACGGGTGAGGATGCCGGACTCGGACGTCACCTGGATCGCCTTGTGGAGCCGGGCCGCCTGGTCCGGCAGGCCGAAGTGCTCCAGCATCAGCGCGGCGCTGCCGACCGCGCCGACCGGGTTGGCGAGCCCCTGCCCGGCGATGTCCGGGGCCGAGCCGTGCACCGGCTCGAACATGCTGGGGAAGCGGCGCTCGGGGTTGAGGTTGGCGCTGGCGGCGAGGCCGAGGCTGCCGGCCAGGGCGCTGCCCAGGTCGGAGAGGATGTCGGCGTTGAGGTTGGAGGCCACCACGACGGACAGGTCCTCGGGGTGCAGGACGAACTTCGCGGCCATGGCGTCGACGAGGACGCTCTCGGTCTCCACGTCGGGGTATTCGGCGGCCACCCGCTTGAACACGTCGTCCCACAGGACCATGCCGTACTGCTGGGCGTTGCTCTTGGTGACCGAGGAGACCTTGCGGCGGCTGCGCGTACGGGCGAGGTCGAAGGCGAACCGCATGATGCGCTCGCAGCCCACCTCGGTGAACAGGGCGGACTGGACGGCGACTTCACCGCCGGGACCGCGTCCGGAGAGGTTGCGGCCGCCGAGGCCCGCGTATTCGCCCTCGCTGTTCTCGCGGACCACGACCCAGTCGAGTTCGGTGTCGTCGGCCTTGCGCAGCGGGCTGGTGACGCCGGGCAGGAAGTGCACGGGACGGACGTTGGCCCACTGGTCGAAGCTCTGGCAGATCTTCAGGCGCAGGCCCCACAGGCTGATGTGGTCGGGGACGTTGGGCCAGCCCACGGCGCCGAAGTAGATCGCGTCGAAGTCCTTCAGCTGGTCGAGGCCGTCCTCGTCCATCATCGTGCCGGTGCGCTCGTAGTAGCCGCAGCCCCAGGGGAACTCCTGCCAGTCGAAGGCGAAGGCGCCGTTCGAGTCGGCGGCCAGCGCGTCGAGGACGGTGCGGCCCGCGGCGACGACCTCGGTGCCGACACCGTCGGCGGGTATGGCGGCGATACGGAAGGTGCGGGTTGCGGGCACGGGAGCCTCCGGTCGTGCGGTCCTCTGCTCGGGCGGAGCCGGCGGGGACGGGCGATTGGATCGACGCCTTCGAGTGAACCCAGTGGTGCCCGACCCCGTCCAAGACGTGCTTCCGATACAACCCATAGGCCCCGCCGATGAGTTCAGGCGTCGCGCTGTACGGCCGGGCGGGAGGAGGAACGGCGCAGGTCCGCCGCTGCTACGTCGTCAGGGTGCCCTTGCGGAGTGCGTACGAGCGAGCCAGGTCCAGGAAAGCGCGGGCGCCCGGAGTGAGGTGCCCGGGCAGGCTGACCATCGCGACGTGCAGCTGCGCGGTCGGCTCGATGGCGGCGACGGACGCGCCGCAGCGGCGGGCGAGTCGGGTCCAGGAGGCGGGCAGCACCGAGATGCCTACGCCGGTCAGGACCAGGGGCAGGATCGACGTGCGGTGGTCGACGACCGCGACGATCTCGGTGCCCTCGGTCTGCGCGGTGATGTCGTCGACGATCGAGCGCATCAGGCTGCCGCCCCGGGAGGCGATCAGCTTGTGGCCGCCGAGATCGCCGGGGTGCAGGGTCGCGCCGTCCGGTAGGTCGCTGTCGGGCCCGGCGACGACGACGAACGGCTGTTGTTCGAGGGGGAGTACGTCGAGGCCGGACAGGGCGACCGGCTTGGCCGCCCCGAGGAGTCCCAGCTCGCAGGCGCCACTGCGCACCAGATCTGCGGCCTCTTCGGGGGTGAACGCGGCACGGCTGCTGACGGTCATTGACGGGTGAAGCTCGGTGAAGCGGCGGGTCAGGGTGGTCAGCGGCTCGATGCCGGGTGACGGCATGGCGGCCACCTCGACGGTGCCGGCGTTCAGGCCGGTCAGGGCGGCGGCCCGGTCGCGTACGGCGGTCAGATCGCGCAGCACGCGGCGGCTCGGTTCGAGCAGTTCCGCACCGGCGTCGCTCAGCACGACGCCACGGCCCATCCGGTGGAACAGCGAGACACCGAGGTCGGCCTCCAGGTTCGCCATGGCCTGCGACAACGACGGCTGCGCCACGTGGAGCGCGGCGGCGGCCCTGCTGAAGCCGCCGTGCTCCACGATGGCGAGGAAGTACTCGAGCTGCCGTGCGTCCACCGTGCCTCCCACCGCCGCGACCTGCGGACATGGGGCGGACCTTATCGGTTGACCGCGACCGCTTCGCCGTCCGTGGTCGGCCGCGGATCCGGTTCGGTCTCGTCGGAGTCGGAGTCGGAGTCGGAGTCGGAGTCGGAGTCGGGGCCGGGGCTGGGGGGAGGTACGTCCTCCCGGATCTTCCCGGACAGTACGAGGCGTGCCCGCTCCAGGTCGAGGCCGTTCTCCCAGCGGGCGACGAAGAGGGTCGCCACCGCGTTGCCGTAGAAGTTGACCAGGGCTCGGCACTCCGACATGAACTTGTCGATGCCGAAGATCAGCATGATCCCGGCGGCCGGCACGTGCCCGACGGTCGACAGGGTGGCCGTGAGCGCGATGAACCCGCCGCCCGCGACCCCCGCGGCGCCCTTGGAGGTCAGCAACATCACGGCGAGCAGGCCGAGTTGCTGCCCGATGGAGAGCGGGGTGTCCGTGGCCTGGGCGATGTACAGCGTGGCGAGGGACAGATAGATCGCCGCGCCGTCGAGGTTGAAGCTGTAGCCCGTCGGAACGACCAGTCCGACCGTGGACCGTTCCGCGCCCATGAACTGGAGCTTGCGCATCAGCCCCGGAAGCGCGGGCTCGGCCGTGGACGTGCCCAGGACCAGGAAGAACTCCTCCTTGAAGTAGCGGAAGAGCTGGAAGATGTTCAGCCGTACGTAGGCCGCGAGGACCGCGCCGAGCACCACCACGACAAACAGGATCGAGGTCACGTAGAAGAGCAGGATCAGCGAGCCCAGGCTCGTCAGGGTGGAGAGGCCGAACTTCCCGATGGCGTACGACATCGCGCCGAAGGCGCCGAGCGGAGCTGCCTTCATCACGAACGACAGGACCTTGAACACCACTTGGGTCAGTCGGTTCACCGCGCCGATGATCGGCTCTCCGACCTTGCCCACGGACTTCAGGGCGATGCCGAAGATCACCGCGAGGAAGATGACCTGGAGGATGTCGCCCTCGACGAACGCGCCGAAGACACTGTCCGGCACGATGTGGGTCAGGAACTCCCACCAGTGCTGCTTCTCGCCGGAGTCGATGTACTGCCCGGCGTCGCCGGACACGTCGAGGCGGGAGGGGTCCGCGTGGACGCCGTCACCGAGCCGGAAGACGTTGATGGCGACAAGGCCGGTGAGCAGCGCGACGATCGTGCCCACCTGGAAGTAGGTCAGCGCTTTCAGCCCTGTACGGCCCACCTTCTTGAGGTCGGCGACGCCGGATATCCCGCCGATGATCGTGAGGAACACGATCGGACCGATCAGCATCTTCATCGCGGTGATGAACGTGGTGCCGATCGGCTCCATCGACGTGGCCAGATCCGGCCACCGCCAACCGAGCACGATGCCGACGACGATCGCCACGAGAACCTGCACATAAAGCTGCCGGTACCACGGCTTGCTCCTCGCGGGGGCAGGGCCTGCGGCTTCGTTCGGGGCATGCGACATTGCAACCTCCATCCAGGCACGGCAAGGTCTGCGGGCGCACTCCGCGCAGAGGTCACAGCGCTGGGCGGATGCCGTCGCGCGTCGAGTGCGGCTCGGGAGACCCGTGCGACGCCGGGTCCCGGCCGGCCGTCGCACCATCTACCGGCACAGTGAAGCCCGTCACACGTGAGCGGGTCCACGACCAAAAACCGATCCCCCGTATAGGTCGCGCCTATACGGGAGCCCGCTTGGCGGGCGGTCGCGCCCTGGTCGACCAGGGGCAGGCCCGTGCCTCAGGAACTGACCGCCCGCAGCAGCAGCGCGTGCAAGCGGTCCTGTTCCTGTTGGGTCAGGGGGGCAACGGGGAGTCCTCGGCGAAGAGTTCGAGGAGGCGTTCGCGTAGGTCCGTGCCCTTGTCGGTGAGGACGAGTTGCTTGGCGCGGCGGTCCTGCGGGTGCGGGCGGCGGTCGACGAGGCCCTGGTCCTCCAGGCGGTCGGAGACGAACGTGGCGTTGGACGGCTCGCAGCCCATGCGCGTGGAGAGTTCGCGCAGCGTCAGCGGGCCGGTCAGTTCGCGCAGCGCGATGGCCTGCGGTGCGGTCAGGCCGAGGGAGGAGGCGCGCTCGCGCACATGCGCCTCGATCTGCCGGGCCAAGCCGGTGACCAGTGACCAGTGACCAGTGACCAGTGACCAGGGCGAGCGCGAGCGCCTGCGCCGCCCCTCCCGGACCCGTACCCTCCGCCTCGGCGATCTGCGCATCAGTCATGTCGCCGACGGGGCCGTGCAGTTGAAGCCGCGCGGCTGGTTCCCCGCGTCCACCGACGAGGACTGGGTGCGGTACGCGGACCACCTCGACGGCGAGGGGGCGCTCGTCGCCGGAATAGGCGGACTGCTCGTCGAGTACGGGGAGCGGGCCCTGCTCATCGACGCCGGGTTCGGGCCCGACGCCGCGCCGGACGACCCGGAGAACGGCTGGATCGGCGCCATCCACGGCGGCCGACTCCTCGACAGCCTCGCCGAGTTGGGCCGCTCACCGGCCGACATCGAGGCCGTCGCCGTGACGCATCTGCACACCGACCACATCGGCTGGGCCTGGAACCCGCGCCGGGCAGCGACCGGCCGGCGTTCACCGGCGCCGCGTACCTCATCGGCGCCGACGAGTGGAACGGCCGCCACCGCATCCCCGGGGGCACGGCATCACCGAGGAGATCCTCGCTGCCCTCGAACCCAGGGCCCGTACGGTCGCCGAGGGCGAGGAGATCTTCCCCGGCGTACGGGTCCTCGCGACCCCCGGCCACACCGTCGGGCACACGGCGTACGTGATCGAGTCCGGTGGGCAGCGGCTGATCGCGTTCGGGGACGCGCTGCACTCGCCCGTGCAGATCAGCCACCCCGAGTGGTCCGCCGCCCCGGACGTGGACGCCGACCGCTCCGCCGACCACCGCCGCCGCCTGGTCGCCGAACTCTCCGCCCCCGGCACCCTCGGCTACGGCATCCACTTCGCCGACGTCGTCTTCGGCCGGGTCGAGCGGCGGGCCGGGGCGGACGCGGGTACCGGGCGGGATGTGTGGGTGCCGGTCGAGGGGGCGTAGTCGGGGGCCGTGGCGTGGCGAGTACGCTCGGCCGCAGGTCGGCCCAGTGGGCAGCCGTGCCGGGGCCGCGGCCCGCGGTCGTACGGAACTGCCCTCTGGGGCACGCGTGTCGAGAGGCGAGGTGGCTGAGGTGTCCGAGGCGGAGGTCGTCCGGGAGGTGCGCGGAAGCGCCGGGTGGCTCACCCTGAACCGGCCACGCGCTCTGAACGCCTTGACCCATGACATGGTCCGCCTGATCGACGCGGCCCTCGCGCGCTGGGAGCAGGACGAGCGGATCGCGTACGTCGTGCTCGACGGCGCGGGGGAGCGCGGCCTGTGCGCGGGCGGCGACATCCGCGCCATCCGGGACTCCGCGCTGACGGACGAGGGGGCGGCGGCGCGCGCGTTCTGGCGGGACGAGTACCGGCTGAACGCCCGCATCGCCCGCTTCCCCAAGCCGTACGTCGCGCTCATGGACGGGATCGTCATGGGCGGCGGCGTCGGGCTCTCCGCGCACGGCGGCGTGCGGATCGTCACCGAGCGCTCGCGCGTCGCGATGCCGGAGGTGGGCATCGGGTTCGTGCCGGACGTCGGCGGCACGCATCTGCTCGGGCGCGCGCCCGGCGAACTCGGCACGCATCTCGCGCTCACCGCCGACGCCATGACCGGTGCGGACGCCGTGCACTGCGGGTTCGCCGACCACTTCGTGCCCGCCGCGCGGCTGCCCGAGCTGCGCACCGCGCTCGACGGGCGTCAACTCGCCGATGTGCTGGCCGAGTTCGAGGTCCCGGCGCCGCCGTCCCCGCTCGCGGAGCAGCGGTCGTGGATCGACGCGTGCTACGCGGACGGGAGCGCCGAGGTGATCGTCGACCGGCTCGGCGACAGCGGGGAGCCCGCCGCGAAGGAGGCGGCCACACGCATCCTCGGCCACTCGCCGACCGCGGTGCAGGTCACCCTGGAGGCCGTCCGCCGGGCCCGCGCGCTCGGCACGCTCGACGCGGTGCTCGACCAGGAGTACCGCGTCTCCTGCGCGGCACTCGCCGGACCCGACTTCGTCGAGGGCGTACGCGCCAAGCTGGTGGACAAGGACGGCGAACCGCGCTGGGCGCCGGGCACGCTCGGTGGGGTCACGTGGGCTGAGGTGGAGCGGCACTTCAACATCAGCCCGTCCGGCTGAATCAGCCCGTCCTGGGGGCACCTCCCAGCGGTAGCTGGGGGAGTTTGAGGACGAGCCCGCAGGGCGATCGAGGGCACCCGAGCCGACGGTGCCCGGGCCGACCGCGTAAGCCCTCTCACTTCGCATCCGCATAGCACTCCACCACCGCCGTGCTGAACGGAAACCGCACCGCTGTCTCGCCGAAGACGATCCGGGCCGCTTCGAGCGAAGCCGCGCCGATGGCCTCGACGACCGCCTCGGCCTCCTCCTGCGGGCAGTGCACGATCACCTCGTCGTGCTGGAAGAAGACCAGCTCGGCCGCCATCTCCGCGGTGGCCCGGCGGAGCGCGGCGAGCAGCACGAGCGCCCAGTCGGACGCGCTGCCCTGGACGACGAAGTTCCGCGTGAAGCGGCCGCGGGCACGGGAGTTGGTCGAGGCGTAACCGGGCACCCACTCGTCCGCGCCCGCCTCCCCGCCCCCGAGATCCGTGGCCGCCGCGCCTCTCGCCCCCTCGGTCGCCCCCTCCTCGGGCAGCATCGGAATCCCCGCCTCCCCCTGCTCCTCGGCCCCGGCCGCGGGCGGGCTCGTCCGGCCCAGCCAGGTGCGGACGAGACGGCCCTCCTCGCCTTCGCGGGCCGCGTCGTCCACGTACGCCACCGCGCGCGGGAAGCGGCGGCGGAGCAGGGCGAGGTTCTTCAGGCCGTCACCGGACGTCTGGCCGTAGACCGCGCCCAGGACGGCGAGCTTGGCCGCGTCCCGGTCGCCGGAGAAGGCCCGGTCGGAGACCGCCTGGTAGAGGTCGTCCGGGCGGCCCGCCACCTCCGTCAGGCCCGGGTCCCCGGAGATCGCCGCGAGCACCCGTGGCTCCAGCTGGTCGGCGTCGGCCACGACGAGGCGCCAGCCCGGGTCGGCGACCACCGCCCGCCGGATGACCTTCGGGATCTGCAGGGCACCGCCGCCGTTGGTCACCCAGCGCCCGGTGACCGTGCCGCCCGGCAGGTACTCGGGGCGGAAGCGGCCGTCCCGCACCCAGTCCTGCAGCCAGGACCAGCCGTGCGCGACCCAGATGCGGTACAGCTTCTTGTACTCGACCAGGGGGCGCACGGCCGGGTGGTCGAGGGTCTCGATCTCCCATCTGCGGGTCGACCTGATCCGGATGCCGGCCTGCGCGAACGCCTTGATCACGTCCGCCGGGAGGTCGGGCCGCACGCGTCGCCCGAACGCCGCCGACACCTCGTCCGCCAGCTCGGCCAGGCGGCGCGGCTCGCCCCCGCCCGCGTACCTCCCGCCGAGGAGTTCGTGCAGCACCTGCTTGTGGACGGCCGCACTCCACGGCAGCCCGGCGGCGTTCATCTCGGCGGCGATCAGCATGCCCGCCGACTCGGCCGCTGTGAGCAGCCGCATCCGGCCCGGGTGCAGCGCGCCCGCGTGCCGGCGCAGCTGGTCCGCGTACACCTCCAGAAGCCCCTCCAGTGGTACGTGCACCGGGCCCGGCTCGAAGAGGGAGGACTGCGAGCCCGGTTCGGCGGCGCGCTGTGGCGGGTCGGGCGGCACCGGGCGCTGCTGCAGCCGGGCCCAGGCGGCGGCCGCGGAGCGGGGTTCGCCGAGGCGGCCCTCGTGGGCGAGGAGGAGCTGCTCGGCGTCCTCGATGTCGTAGCACCGCTCCACCCGGACCCCGGCCGCGAGCAGCCGTGGGTACACCTCGGCCGTCGAGCGCCACACCCAGCGGTAGACCTCCGGGCGCTCGCGGACGGCCGCGACGAGGTCCGGCTCCCGCACGGCGTCACCGAGCGGCCGCCCGGCCCCGTCCACGGGAACGAGCAGCGCTCCGCGGCCGTCGTCGGCCAGGGCCAGGACCCAGCGTTCGCTCACAGGTGCGAGTCTTGCAGCCGCCACTGACAACGGCCCGGACCTGCACCGCTCGGCCCTCGCCGGACTCCTGCTCGGCCCGCTCGGCTCGCGCTGCCGGGCCTCGCCTGGCCCTTGCCTGGCGCCGGGAGGTCCGCTGCCCCCGCCCGCGTGGCCCGCTTCCGGCGCGTACGACCAACCCGACGACCGTACGGTGGACAAGGGGGCGTACGCGGACAGACCCGTACGGAGCGACGCCAGACCGGAGGAGACCGGATGCGTGTGGCCCTGGCCCAGACGGACTGTGAGCTCGGCGAGGTCGACGCGAACCTCGCGACGGCCCGCGACCAGGTCGAGCAGGCCGTGGCCCAGGGCGCCGACCTGGTTGTCTTCCCGGAGCTGAGCCTGCACGGCTACCACCTCGGCGGCCTGGAGCGGGACGCCTCCGTCGAGGCACGCGACCCGCGCCTGCTCGAACTGTCCACCCTCGGCGCGGGTGTCCTCGTCGGCCTGCACGAGCACACCAGCCTGCGCGCGTACAACACCTCCGCCTACTACAGCGAGGGCGCGCTCCTGCACGCGCACCGCAAGCTCTACCTGCCCAACTACCTTGCCTGGGAGGAGCGCAAGCACGTCAGCCCCGGCCAGTCCCTGCGCGCGTACGACCTGCCGGGCGGGCACGGGCGGGCGGCCACGCTGGTCTGCAACGACGCCTGGCAGCCGGTGCTTCCGTGGCTCGCCGTGCAGGACGGCGCCGAAGTCGTCGTGGTCCCCACCAACAGTGCCGCGAGCCTCGACCCGGAGGCCATGGACACCGGCCTCTACTGGGACACCCTGCTCTCGTACACCGCGAAGATGCTGCAGTGCTGGGTGGTGTTCGTGAACCGCGTGGGCAACGAGAACGGCGCCACCTTCTGGGGCGGTTCACGGGTGGTCGACCCGCGCGGCACCGTCGTCGCGCAGGCCCCGAAGTGGGAGCCCGCCCTTGTCACCGTCGACATCGACGTGCACGAGGCCCGCCGCCAGCGGCGCGCGGTCCCACTGGTCGCCGAGGCCCGACTCGGCCTCGTGGACCGCGAGGTGCGGCGGCTGATCGACGAGGGCGGCGACAGCTGACGGAGGACGCCTCCCGGCCGACGACGGCGACAGCTCCCGGAGGACGCGGGCGCCGATGACGGCGACGCCAGGGGTGCCGGAGCGCGACTATCGTGGACGGCTGCGCACGCGCGCGTGGGGAGGGGCAGACGCGCGTGAGGAGGGATTCGGGAGGGACTCATGTCGGACGCGACGGACGCGACGGGCGCCGTCGAGCGCGCTTTCGCCGCCGCCCTGTACGCGGAGGGCGACGAGGGCGTGGACACCGGCGCCGCGCTCCTCACCGCGGACCCGGCACACGTGGGCGAGGCGCTGCGCCGCGGCGAGGAGTTCGTCCGCAGCGCCTGGCAGCGCGGCTGGCAGCCCGCCGACGTGATCCGGATCGTCCGCCGCGAACTGGCCGACCACCATGCGACGATCGCAGCCGAGCTCATCCGCCAGGAAAACCGGCGCTATAAGAACCAGGGCCTGCCCCCGCGCTGGCAGGAGCAGCTGGACGAGCTGCCGAAAACCGCACCGCGCGGTGACCGATTCCTTTACGCCAGTGCCCTGTTGGAGCTGTACCGGCTGCTGCTGCGCCTGCCCGCCCTGGAGCCGGTCGCCCCCGCCCCCGGAACCCCGGTGCACGCGCGCGTGGCGCATGCCGAACCGCGGATGCTGGTCCGGATCCGCGCGCTGCTCGCCAAGGCCGAGGCGACCGGCTACCCCGAGGAGGCGGAGGCGCTCACCGCGAAGGCCCAGGAGCTGATGGCCCGCCAGGGCGTCGACGAGGCACTCCTGGCCCACCGCACGCACGCGCCGGACACCCCGGCCGCCCGTCGCATCGGCGTCGACGCCCCGTACGAGGCGGCCAAGGCGATCCTCCTGGACGCGGTGGCCACGGCGAACCGCTGCCGCGCGGTGTGGAACGAGGCGTTCGGCTTCTCGACGGTGGTCGGCTTCGACACCGACCTGGACTCGGTCGAGCTGCTGCACACCTCGCTGCTCGTGCAGGCCACGGCCGCGATGACCAAGGCGGAGGCGGCCCAGCGCGCGGGTGGCCGCAGGCGTACGAAGACGTTCCGCCAAGCCTTCCTGCTCGCCTACGCCCACCGCATAGCCGCCCGCCTCGACGAGGCCGCCGACCACGGCACGGCGGCGGCCAGGGACGAGGCGGGCGCGGCCGCGGCCGACCTGCTGCCGGTCCTCGCGGCCCGCGACGTGGCCGTCACCGACCGGACCGACGAGATGTTCCCGGAGACCACCAGCACCCGCGTCCGCTCGGCCCAGGACGCGGCGGGCTGGCACGAGGGCACGGCGGCGGCGGACCGAGCGGGCATGTGAGCCGCCCCGCCACGAGGGCACGGCGGCGGCGGACCGAGCGGGCATGTGAGCCGCCCCGCCACGAGGGCACGGCGGCGGACCGAGCGGGCATGTGAGCCGCCCCGCGCGGAGCTCTTCCCACACCCCGCCAAGCCCCCCGCCCACGCCCCGAATCCGGTACGGACAAAGATCACCCCCGCCCCCTCCCAACCCCCGTGATCCGACGTATCCTCGCGACGTGAGCTGGCTGCGAGCGCTGAAGGAGACCGCCCGCTCGGGCCTCAAGGTCGAGCGGCGCCGCCTGGAGCCCCTGATCACCGTCCGGGCCGGCGCGGGCCTCGCGATCGTCGTCGGCGTCAGCCTCTGGCTGTTCGGCCCGGCCGTCGCCGCCAGCTCCGCGTTCGGCGCGTTCCAGGCCGCGATCGCGACGTTCCAGCGCAGTTGGCGCCCGCGCCCGGTGCTCGCGCTCGCCTCCGGCGTGAGCCTCGGCATCAGCACGTTCCTCGGCTATCTCACCGGCACCCATGTGGTGCTGTTCCTCGCGCTGCTCGCCCTGTGGACCTTCCTCGCGGGCCTGAGCTGGTCGGTCGGGCCGACGGTCGGCATCATCGCGGCCTCGAACGTGGCGATGATGCTGGTCACGATCACGCTGCCGACCAGCCTCCTGGCGGCCGCGGGCCACGCCGCGATGATCGCCGCGGGCGGCCTGGTGCAGGCGCTGCTCATTGTGTTCTTCCCGGTACGCCGCTGGGGCGCCCAGCGGGACGCGCTCGCCGACGCCCTCGCCGCCGAGGCCGACTACGCCCGCCGCCTGCGCCAGGACCCGGTCGCGCCCTTCGACCCGGCCCCGCTGATGGCGGCCAGGGACGCGGCCACGGTCACCCCGCGCCAGGCCCGCCGCCGCCCCGCCGAACTGCACGGTGCCCGCGGCCTCGCCGAACGCATCCGCCCGGTCCTGGCCTCGCTCGCCGACCCGGCCGTGGGCGTACCTGCCGAGGGCGTGGAGCGCGACCGCGTACGGGAACTCCTCGCTGCGGCCGGTGAGGTGCTCGACGCGGCGGCCCGCGCGATCCGGCACGGCGTACCGGCCGAGCTGCCGCCCGCGGCGCTCGCGGCCCTGCGCACCCCGGACACCGGCGCGATCCTGACGGGCCCGCCGCGCAGGGCGGCCACGCGCCTCGCGGCGCTGCTCGACGACGTGGTCGAGACGGCCGACCCGCCGAGCTCGATCGCCGGGCGCCGCTCCCTGCGCTCGATGCTGTCGACGATGGCCGGCCACCTCCCGCCCACGGTCACCAACCACCTCCCACCCGCCGTTACCGAACCCCCGAAGGCCGGGACGACGACAGGGCCGACAGCCGGGACGACAGCCGGGACGACGACAGGGCCGACAGCCGGGACGACAGCCGAGACGACGACAGGGCCGACAGGGACGACAGCCGGGACGACGACAGCCGCGGACACCCCGGCGCCCACCCAGGGCCCGGCGGTCACCGGCACCACCCCCCTCCCCGCCACCCCCAGCTCCTCCGACACCCAGCCCATCACCCTCTCCCGCCCCACCGTCCCCGAGCTGGCCCCGGTAGCCGCCCGCAAGATGCGCCGCGAACTGGCGCAGAGCACAAGGGAGTCGGCGGTCAAGCGGCACGCGTTCCGCGTCACGGTCGTGGCCGTCGTCGGCTATCTGATCGGCCAGGCCCTTCCCCTCGGCCACGGCTACTGGGCGCCGATGGCCTCCGTGATGGTGATGCGCCCGGACTTCTCGCAGACGTACGGCCGCGCCGTCGCCCGCTTCGGCGGCACCCTCGTCGGCGTCGCCGTGGCCACCGGGGTCGTCCAGCTCACCGACCCGGGCCCGGTCCTCTCCGGCGCCCTGGCCGTGATCTGCGCGGCCCTGACGTACCTCCTGATGAGCACCGGGTACGCGGTCTCGCAGGTGACGATTTCCGCGTACGTCGTGTTCCTGCTCGGCATGGGCGGCACCGAGTGGACCCAGACCGTGCCCGAGCGCGTCGTGCTCACGCTGGTCGGCGGCGTCCTCGCGATGCTGTCGTACGCGGTCTACCCGGCCTGGGAGACCCCGCGCCTGCGCACCCGGCTCGCGGACTGGCTGGTCGCGGGCGGGAGTTACGCCGCGACGGTCGTCCACCACTACGCCGAGCCCGCCGGCCGGCACGCCACCGATGTGCGCGAGACCCTGCTGACCATGCGGGACGCCAGGATCGCCTGGCAGGACGCGGTCGAACGGGCCGAGGACGAACCCGTACGGCACCGCGGTCTCTCCCGTACGGCCACCGAGGACGCCGGGCACGCGCTCGCCGAGATGGTCCGCGTCGCGATGCTGATGGAGGCCCACCTTCCGGAGCGCGGCACCACCCCCGTACCGCCCGCCGCCCGGCTCGCCGACGCCCTGCGCGAGTCCACCGAGCGCGCCGCGAAGGACCTGCGGGAACGGCGCGTGCCCGACTGGGAGCCCGTACGCGCGGTGCTGCGCGACTGGAACGGCGACGGCCTGCCCGACCGGGTCGTACGCCGCGGCGGCCGGTTGCTCCTCGAATCCCTCGACGAGCTCTCCGAGTGCCTGGACACGACCGCCCCGCGCGAGAGCCGGAACGCAGCCCGGAACGCAGCCGGGAACGCCGCCGGGACCGCAGCCGGGAACGACGGCGGGCCGCGGCCCCCGGAGGGAACCGCGGCCCGCTGAAGGCTCGTCGGGACGAAGAGGTCAGCCCTGCGGCAGGTCCGTGGGCATGCCCGTCGGCAGCCCCTGCGGCAGCTCGCTCTCGTCCGTCTTCTTGAACTCGTCGGTGCCGACACCGTCCCAGGCGACCGTCATCGAGGTGGCGTCGACGGACTCGATCTTGCCCGTCTCGCGCTCGCCGCCGCCCTGGCACTTCAGCGCGATCGCCGTGCCGGTGGCGGTGCCGACGCACGTGGTGCCGGTCTTCTCGCCCACGCCCATCTCGGCGAGCACCGCGACCTTGCCGCCCTGCTGGACGGAGAGCGCCACGGACTTGCCGTTGTTCACCGAGACCCACAGGCCCTCGGAGCTGCCCTCGGCACCCGAGCCGGAGTTGTCGACTCCGTCCGAGCCGCCGCCCGTGCTGTCCTTGGCGCCTTCCTCGGCCGCGGAGCTGTCGCCCTTGCGCTTGCCCCCGCCGTCGTCGCTGCTGCATCCGGTCAGGGCAAGGGCGGCGACGACCGCAGCGGCGGCGGCGCAGACGCGTACGTGCTTGATCATGTGAAGTCCCCCTGGACGGCTCGCTGTTCGGTTCGGTACGGCTCGACGGAGCCGGGCCAAGCTACCAGGAGGACTTCCGGACGCCCGGCAGATATCCGGCGTGCGCTTGCTCACGCAGGTTCACCCGGGACAGTCCGAACGTACGCAGATAGCCGCGCGGGCGGCCGTCGACGCGGTCACCGGCGTCCTCACCGCCGTCGACCCCGCGCTGCTCCTGCCCTGCCTCGGCAACGGCGACGACCTGATGGAGGCGGGCCTCGCGGCCGCCGCCACCGACCAGCGCACCGTCGCCGACACCTGGGCCCGTCAGCTGGAGTACGCCCCCGTCCTCGCCCTCGTCGACAGCGCGGAGGCCGACGACGAGGACCGCGCCCTGCTCGCCCAGCTGCATCCGACCGCACGCCAAGTCTCCGTGGAGCACGGCGACCTGGCTCAGGCCGCGCTCGCCGGGTTCGACGTGGAGGCGGCCGCCGCGGCCCAGCATCCGGCGTGCGCACTGCTGCCGCAGGAGGCGGACGAGGCAGGCGTCGGTACGTACGTCTGGCACGCCCGCAGGCCCTTCCACCCCGAGCGGCTGTACCAGGCCCTGGAGGATCTGACCTGTGCGGCGGCGCGCAGCCGCGGCCGGTTCTGGCTCGCCGACCGGCCGGACTCGCTGCTCGCCTGGGACGCGGCCGGGGGAGCGCTCTGCGTGGAGAACGCGGGGCCCTGGCTGGCCTCGTTGCCGGACGCCGCCTGGGAGCTGGTGCCGCCGGTGCGCCGCGCCGCCGCCGCCCTCGACTGGCACCCCGAGCACGGGGACTGCTGCCAGCGCCTGGTCTTCACCTCGCCCGGCCTGGACCGGGAGGGGCTTCAACAGGTCCTGGACTCCTGCCTGTTGACCGACGCCGAGTACGCCGCGGGCCGCGAGGCCTGGAAGCGGCTGCCGCCCGCCTTCGAGCACCTCCTGGAGGTCTGAACCCCCATGTCTCCCCGGTCTCCCCGCAAGCTCGACCGCAAGCCCGTCAAGAGCCGCCCGAACCCGCTGGACCAGGCGGGCATCACGTACATCGACTACAAGGACACCGGCCTGCTGCGGAAGTTCATCTCCGACCGCGGCAAGATCCGCTCGCGCCGCGTCACCCGCGTCACGGCCCAGCAGCAGCGGCAGCTGGCGCGCGCGATCAAGAACGCCCGCGAGATGGGACTGCTTCCCTACGCGACGCGGTGAGCCGCTGCCGCCCGCCTGATGGGTAGGGAATCTCCTACGTTTGGCGCGTAGGAGATTCCCTGGTGGCTGATGCCCGGCGACTTCCGCCTGGAGGTCGGGCACCGTGACACCCTCACCGCCCTGCCGCGCCCCCGCACCGGCTTCTCCGGCACGGTTCTCGCCGAGGTCCTCGCGTACGAGACGGGGCGGATGCTCAAGCTGCGCTGGCGGGATGCCGAGCCGGGCGACTCGGCGGGCTGGACGATCACATGGACCCTGGAGCCGGAAGGGCGCGGCATGCGTCTCTTCCTCGTGCACGAGGGGTTCGATCCGGACGATCCGGCGCAGCTGATGGCGCACAAGATCATGGGTCAGGGCTGGCGCTCGGCCGTGCTCCAGGGCCTTGAGCGGGTTCTCGCGTCGCTGTGAGGCAGGGCTGATTCCGCCGCGAGTGGGCACGCGTACCGCTGTGAGCGGATCGTGGGCTGCGCTGTAACCGGCCAGCCACCCCGCGTGCACGTGCATCTGCCCATGCATCCGCATGTGAACAGGGATATGATCCGGGGCAGTTGACGGCTTGGCTAACACGAGTCACGGCACCACCGGGGAGCGACCTGTGCACCACGTGTACAACGGCATGGCGGCCACGGAGCTTGACGGTGTGGCCTGGCAGAAGAGCATGCACAGCAATTCGCAGGGCTCCTGCGTGGAGTTCGCGAAGCTGGCCGACGGCAGCGTGGCGGTACGCAACTCGCGCCACCCCGAAGGGCCGGCGCTCGTCTACACGCGGGCCGAGATAGAGGCGATGCTCCTCGGCGTCAAGGACGGGGAGTTCGACCACCTCGTGGCGGGCTGACGCCGCACCGCGGTCCTCGTATCGGACCGTTCCACCCGAAAAGGCCCTGCGCCCGCGAGAGGTGGGCAACAGGGCCGCCTTTCTCAGCTCTCCTCCGGCGCCAGCCGGAACAGCGCCCACACCACCTTGCCGCCGAGCGCGCCGGACAGCGGATGCCAGCCCCAGCTGTCCGCGAACGACTCCACCAGGAAGAGCCCGCGCCCCGACTCGGCCGAGAAGTCCGACAGTTGGGCGTCGTCACCCGCGATCGGGGACTCCGGGCTGGGGTCGCGCACCGCGCAGATGAGCCGGGAGGTCCAGCGCATCAGGTGCAGCCGGACCGGAGAGGTCTCGTCGCGCGGGGTGTCGGCGGGCAGGCCGTGCCGGAGCGCGTTCGTGACGAGTTCGGAGACGATCAGCGCGACGTCGTCGAAGCGGTCGTCGAGCGACCAGTCGCCGAGCGTGCGGAGGGTGAACTGCCGGGCCGCGCGCACCGCTTCGTAGCGGGCCGGCAGGGCGCAGGACGCCGCATTCGACACCGCTGAGGGGTCGATGGGGGGAAGCCCCTGCCGTAACGGCTCGAGCATGGTCGATCCATTCGTCCCCATGCGAGGCACTCCCCGGTTTCGCGGCCAGTCAGCCAGTAGCGATGTTGCGGTGGTGCGCGGGGCCCATCGTTCCGAATGCGCAGGGCGGATGCAAGGGCAGATGCACGTGCACGCGCCGGAGTTGGACGTTCCCGTACCGGTTCTTGCTCATTTCTTCCTGCGACCGGTTTCGTAGCTGTTCTGTGAGAGGACTGTTTCTGTAATCGATCGAGTACGGGGCGAAGCGTTTTAATGGCAGACTGCGGCTCTTGGCGGCGAGGGAGCGCGGCTCCGCGGCCGCCGCGAGGTTCCGGTTCATGACGATGCTGAAGACGGGGAGAGTGGGGAGGGTTGTCCACGTGACCGCTGGAGAGTCATGGGGGTCCCCCCAAGCGGGCGAGCCCGGGGGTGGCTCAGTCGTGCGACGCATCCTGCTGGGCTCCCAGCTGCGGCGGCTGCGCGAGGCACGTGGCATAACGCGTGAGCAGGCGGGCTACTCGATCCGGGCGTCCGAATCGAAGATCAGCCGCATGGAGTTGGGACGGGTGAGCTTCAAGGCGAGGGACGTCGAGGATCTCCTCACGCTCTACGGCGTCTCGGCGGACGCCGAGCGCGGTCCGCTCCTCGACCTCGCGAAAGAGGCCAACGTCGCGGGCTGGTGGCACAGTTACTCCGACGTCCTACCCGGCTGGTTCCAGACCTATGTCGGCCTCGAGGGCGCCGCTTCCCTCATTCGTGTCTACGAAGTCCAGTTCGTGCACGGCCTGCTGCAGACCGAGGGCTACGCCCGCGCGGTCGTCGAGCGCGGCGCCCCGAACCTCGGCAGCGCCGAGACCGAGCGCCGCGTCGCCCTGCGCCTGGAGCGCCAGAAGGTCCTCGTCTCCGAGCGCGCCACCCGCTTCCACTGCGTGCTCGACGAGGCCGCGCTGCGCCGCCCGTACGGCGACCGGGCCGTGATGCGCGGGCAGTTGGAGCATCTGATCGAGGTCTCGCAGCGGCCCAACGTCACCCTCCAGGTCATGCCGTTCAGCTTCGGCGGCCACGCGGGCGAGTCCGGCTCCTTCGCGCTGCTCCGCTTCCCGGAGTCCGACCTCTCCGACATCGCGTATCTGGAACAGCTCACGAGCGCCCTGTACCTCGACAAGCGCGAAGAGGTCAGTCAGTACGAAAAGGTCATGGAGCGGCTCCAGTCGGACAGCCCGAGCCCCGAGGCGACCCGAGATCTCCTCCGTGGTCTCCTCCAACTCTCGTAAAACACAAGTACGATGACGTGTCATCAGTCGGCACCGACCATGCCGATGACACTCCCGAACCCGCGGTAAGGGGTCGCATGTCCTTCTTCACCGACCTTGGCCGGCAGTACATCGACGGCAAGTGGCGGACCGGCAGCGGTTCGTGGGACATCATCGACTTCAACCCGTACAACGGCGAGAAGCTGGCCGCCGTGACCGTGGCCACCCGCTTCGAGGTCGACGAGGCCTATCGCGCCGCCGAGCGCACGCAGAAGTCCTGGGCCGCCCAGAGCCCGTACCTCCGCCGTGCCGTCATCGAGCGGGCGCTGCGCATCACCGAGGAGCGGCAGGACGAGATCGTCGACGCGATCATCGACGAGCTCGGTGGCACCCGCCTCAAGGCGGAGTACGAGGTCCACCTCGGCAAGGAATTCCTGCGTGAGGCGAGCGAGTTGGCGGTGCGCCCCGAGGGCCGGATCTTCCCGTCCACCACGGACGGCAAGGAGAACCGGGTCTACCGCCTGCCGGTCGGTGTGGTCGGGGTCATCAGCCCGTTCAACTTCCCGTTCCTCGTCACGCTCAAGTCGGTCGCGCCCGCCCTCGCGCTCGGCAACGGCGTGGTGATCAAGCCGAACCAGAACACCCCGGTGGTCGGCGGCGGGCTGATCGCGAAGATCTTCGAGGAGGCGGGGCTGCCGCCCGGGCTCCTGAACGTCGTGGTGACGGACATCGCCGAGATCGGTGACGCGCTCATAGAGCACCCGGTGCCGAAGGTGATCTCCTTCGCCGGCTCGGACCGCGTGGGCCGCCACGTCGGAGCGGTGACGGCCAGTCACTTCAAGCGCGCCATCCTGGAGTTGAGCGGCAACAGCGCCCTCGTCGTCCTGGAGGACGCGGATGTGGACTACGCCGTGGACGCGGCCGTGTTCAGCCGGTACGTCTACCAGGGCCAGGTCTGCATGGCCGCCAACCGGATCCTGGTGGACCGGGCCGTCCTCGAGGAGTTCACCGCCAAGTTCGTGGCCCGGGTCAAGGCGCTGAAGGCCGGTGACCCGCGCGACCCGGACACGCAGATCGGCCCGGTCATCAACGCCTTCCAGGCCGACGCGCTCGGCGCACTCGTCGACGACGCCCTGGCCGAGGGCGCCACGGCCCTGGTGCGGGGGCGCACGATCGGCAACCTGGTCGAGCCGACCGTCCTCACCGGTCTGCCCGAGGACTCCCCGATCCTGCGCCAGGAGATCTTCGGCCCGGTGGCGCTGCTCGTGCCGTTCGACGGCGAGGACCACGCGGTCCGCCTCGCCAACGACACCCCGTACGGCCTCAGCGGCGCCGTGCACACCGCCGACGTGGAGCGCGGCGTCCGCTTCGCCCGCCGGATCGAGACGGGCATGATCCACGTCAACGACGGCACCGTGCACGACGAGCCGTACGTCGCGTTCGGCGGCGAGAAGCAGTCCGGGCTCGGGCGGCTCAACGGCGACTCGACGGTCGACGCGTTCACCACCCAGAAGTGGATCTCCGTGCAGCACGGCCGCAGCCGCTTCCCGCTGTAACTCCTCGATTGCGGCAGGCAGTTCAGGCCTCGTCCCCCGGGTGCTTCTCGCCGGTGGCGTACGGGTTCTCCTGCTCCTCGGCGAGTACGCCCACGAACGGCTCGCCCTCGCCGGAGAAGACGTACGCTCCCTCCTCGATGCGCCGGATCAAGCCGCGCGTCCACTCCGCGCCCGCGTCCGCCGAGTGCACCCAGAAGTTCATGATCTCCCCGATGTGGCCCAGCTGTTCGGGCCCTTCCTCCGGGGTGTAGTACTCGGTGACCGACGTGCGCCACTGCCGCAGGTTCTCGACCCGCTTCTTGAGCAGCTCGACGGCCTCCGCGCGCGGCAGGTCCACGATGAAGCCGATGCCCGCGGACAGCACGTCCAGCTTCTGGTCGTACGAGGTGAGTGCCTCGCGCAGCAGCTTCAGATACTCCTCGGTGCCCTGCTCGGTGATCTCGTACTCGGTGCGCGGCGGGCCGCCCGCGGTGGACGGGGCGACCTCGTGGGCCTTGAGCAGCCCTTGCTTCGCCATCTGCTTCAGGGCGTGGTAGATCGAGCCGGGCTTGGCGTTCGACCACTCGTGCGCGCCCCAGAACTCCAGGTCGTTGCGCACCTGGTAGCCGTGTGCGCGGCCGTGCATGCGGACGGCGCCGAGGACCAGGAGCCGGATGACGGACATGGGCGCAGCCCTCCCTCTCGTACTGAGCTTTGCAGCCTATTCAACTTTGACTAGGCTACCCGGAGGGCTGTCCGCCATGCCGCCCGGCCTCAGTTGCCGCCCTGCGCCTCGTCGATGAGCTCGAAGGCGGTCTTCCCGTCCAGGGACTCGCGGATGATGTCCGCGTGCCCGGCGTGCCGGTCCACCTCGCTGATCAGCCGGAGCAGCAGCCAGCGCAGCGACACCCGCTCCTTCGGGAACCACGGCGCCTCCGGCAGCGCGAACGTCGTGTTCATGTCGGGCGCGCTCCGGATGAACTCCTCGGTCTCCTCCTGCACCTGGTCCCAGTAGGCCAGCTGCGACTTGACCGTCTCCTCGCCCACGAGCACGAAGCACTCGTGCCAGTTGGACTCGTCGCGGGCCACGGCCGGATCCACGCCCTTGGCGCGGGCCACCCAGCCCTGCTCGACCTCGGCCACGTGCTTGACCAGGCCCGCGAGGGAGAGCTCGCTCGCGCTCGGTCGGCTCGACGCCTGCTCGTCGGTCAGGCCGAGGACAGTGCGGCGGAGGCCGCCGCGGGCCTCGTCCAGGAAGGCGAGCAGCGCCCCGCGCTCGTCGCCGTGGGCCTCTGCGGGAACGTGCATGACCATGATCGGCCGCCTCTCGGTCGTCGTCACCCGGCGGTGCCGGATTGCTTGAGTACGACGTTACGGAGACTTGCGGTCAGGTGCTGTCCGCAACGCAGGGCGTTCTGGGGAGCGTTCGGGGGCGTCCTGGGGGAGTTTGGGGGGGGCGCCCATTAATCAACTTTGACTAATCCTCCCGAGCCCGGTTACCTTCGACCTTCCGCTAGGTAGTCAAGTTTGACCAAGGAGTGCGATGAGCGATCCGACGACCGAGGCGATCGTCCTGGAGGACGTCCACAAGAGGTACGGCGAGCAGCGCGCCCTCGACGGCCTCGACCTGACCGTGCGCCGCGGCACCGTGCACGCCGTCCTCGGCCCGAACGGCGCGGGCAAGACCACCGCCGTACGCGTCATGGCCACGCTGCTGCGCCCGGACGCGGGCCGGGTGCGGGTGGCCGGCTGCGACGTACGCACCCAGGCGCAGCGGGTCCGGCACCGCATAGGCCTCCTCGGCCAGCACGCGGCGGTCGACGAGCAGCTCAGCGGACGGCAGAACCTCGACATGTTCGGCCGCCTTCACCACCTCGGGGCGCGCGGGGCGGCGGCCCGGGCGGACGAGCTGCTCGACCGGTTCGGGCTCGGGGACACCGGCCGCAAGGCGGTCAAGCAGTACAGCGGAGGTATGCGGCGCCGGCTCGACCTGGCGGCGTCCCTGGTCACGGACCCGGAGGTGCTTTTCCTCGACGAGCCGACCACCGGCCTGGACCCGCGCGGCCGCACCGAGGTGTGGAACGCGGTGCGCTCCCTCGTCGTCGGCGGGACGACCGTGCTGCTCACCACCCAGTACCTGGAGGAGGCCGATCAGCTCGCCGACCGGATCTCCGTGATCGACTCCGGCCGCGTCGTCGCCGACGGCACCGCCGACGAGCTGAAGGCCAGGACCGGCGGCGACCGGATCGACGTCGTCCTGCACGACGCGGCCCAACTCGACGCCGCGGCGGGCATGTTGCGCACCGCGGCCGCCGGAGAGGTGGTCGTGGACGCGGACCGGCGCCTGATCAGCGCACCGGTCACCGACCGGATGGCGGCGCTCAACCGCGTCGTACGAGCCCTGGAGGACGCCGCGATCTCCGCCGAGGACATCGCCCTGCGGCGGCCCACGCTCGACGAGGTGTTCCTGCATCTGACCGGCGGCGAGCAGCGGCCCGACGGCGACCGGTCCGACGACCCGAAGGAGGTCTCCGTATGACTACGGCGCTGGGCACCACGCCGAGCAGGACACTCACCTGGGCGGTCACCGACTCCTGGACCATGACCCGGCGCGAACTCGCCCACTGGGCACGGCAGCCCGTGCAGATCGTGGTCGGCCTCGCCTTCCCGGTGATGCTGCTCCTGATGTTCGGCTATCTGATCGGCGGCGGCGCGGGGGTCGAGGGCGACTACCGGGAGTACCTCGTGCCCGGCATGTTCGCCCTGACCATGGCGTTCGGCCTGGACGCCACGATGGTCGCGGTCACCCAGGACCTGGAGAAGGGCGTCATCGACCGCTTCCGGTCCATGCCGATGTTCGACGGGGCGGTCCTGGTGGGGCGTGCGGCGGCCGACATGCTGCAGTCCGCGCTCTCCCTGGCCGTGCTCATCGGGGTCGGGCTCGCGGTCGGCTGGCGCTGGCACGGCTCGTTCGCGGCGTTCCGAGGGCGGCGTGACGTCGGCGTCCTGGGCGTACGAGCACGCCCAACTCCTCGCCGTTCTCTGGCCGTTGCTGCTGATCGCGGTGTTCTTCCCGCTGGCGGTGCGGAGGTTTGCCCGCTTGAGCCGGTGAGGTGTCCCCGCGGGCCGAGCCCCCGAAGCACCGCCTAGATGTGTGAGTCCGAAGTTCTCAGTGGTCGTAGGCGATCAGGGATCGTTTGATTGCGGCTCCGGTGGTCCAGTTGTGCCAGATGGCGGTGGCGAGGGCGAGGAGGCGTTGGCCGG
>NZ_JAVIFW010000030.1 GCF_031157275.1 Streptomyces sp. LHD-70 | reverse complement strand
TCGTCGATGAACACGTACAGTGCCGCCAGAAGGGCGTCCAGGTCGGAAGTCACACTCAGGCCAACGGGCGCCCTTCGCCATGGTCGCGACCAGCCCAGACATCGGACTCAATCATCTAGTGGTGGAAGGCGGTCGCCTTCGCGGGGCCCGGGGCCGCAGGCCCCGGCTGCGCCCGCAGCTCCGGCAGCAACCTGCGCAGATCCGACAGCAGCAGCCCCGCCAGATCCGCCGAGAACCCGTTGCGGCACACCACCCGCAGCACCGAGAGATCCTCCCGGTGCGCGGGAAAGGTGTACGCGGGCACGAGCCACCCCCGCTCGCGAAGGCGCCGCGACACGTCGAAGACGTCGTACGCCGTCACGTCCGGCGCCGTCGTGAACGCGAACACCGGCAACTGGTCGCCGTGCGTGAGGAGTCGGAAGTCCCCGAGCGCCTCGATCCGTTCCGCGAGCCCGCGCGCGACGTCCCGTGAGGCCTGCTGGACGGCCCGGTAGCCCTCCCGGCCGAGCCGCAGAAAGGTGTAGTACTGCGCGACCACCTGCGCGCCCGGCCGGGAGAAGTTCAGGGCGAAGGTGGGCATCTCCCCGCCCAGGTAGTTCACCCGGAACACCAGTTCCTCCGGCAGCTCCTCCGCCGACCGCCACAGCGCCCAGCCGACGCCCGGGTAGACGAGCCCGTACTTGTGCCCGGACGTGTTGATCGACGCCACCCGCGGCAGCCGGAAGTCCCACTCCAGGTCCGGGTCGAGGAACGGCGCGACCATGGCGCCCGACGCCCCGTCCACATGCACGGGGATGTCCAGGCCCGTCCGCTGCTGCAACGCGTCGAGCGCGGCGCAGAGTTCGGCCACGGGCTCGTACGAGCCGTCGTACGTGGAGCCGAGCACCGCCACGACGCCGATGGTGTTCTCGTCGCACAGTTCGGCGGCGGCCTGTGGGTCCAGGTGGTAGCGGTCGCCCTCCATGGGCACCTGGCGGGCCTCCACCTCCCAGAAGGTGCAGAACTTGTCCCAGCAGACCTGCACGTTGACGCCCATCACCAGGTTCGGCCTGGCCTCCCGCGAGGGGTAGCGATCGGCGTTCCGCTTCGCCCAGCGCCGCTTGAGCGCCATCCCCGCGAGCATGCAGGCCTCGCTGGACCCGGTCGTCGAGCAGCCCACCGCCGCGTCCCGGTCCGGCGCGTGCCACAGGTCGGCGAGCATCGCCACGCAGCGCCGCTCCAGCTCGGCGGTGCGCGGGTACTCGTCCTTGTCGATCATGTTCTTGTCCCGGCACTCCGCCATCAGGACGCCGGCCTGCGGCTCCATCCAGGTGGTGACGAACGTGGCGAGGTTCAGGCGCGCGTTGCCGTCCAGCATCAGCTCGTCGCGGACCAGTTGGTACGCGGTCGCCGGCGGCAGCGGCCCGTCCGGGAGGACGTGCCTGGGCGGCGCCGCGGTCATGCCGCCGACCGGGTTCGCCTGCCCGAAGAACGGGTTCAGGGCGAGCCCGCGCAGCTCGTCGTCCGCCTCCGGCTCCTGACTGCTGCCCTGGTGCAGGGACATCGCGGCGCCTCTCTCGTACGGGACGGGGGTGCGGGTACGCGGGCTCACGGTAACGGGGCAAACAGGGCATGAGCCTGTTGAGCGGGCCACCCGTGGACGGCCCCGCGATCCGGGTGCGATTCCGGCTTGCACCTCACGTGGCGTGAGGCCTCAAGGTGAGTGACGTACCGAGAACACACCGGAAGGAGCGGGCGGCGATGAGCTACGCGGTGGGACAGGTCGCGGGTTTCGCGGGCGTCACGGTGCGCACGCTGCACCACTACGACGAGATCGGCCTGCTGGTCCCGAGCGAACGCAACCGCGCCGGCCACCGGCGCTACAGCGACGCGGACCTGGACCGGCTGCAGCAGATCCTGTTCTACCGGGAGCTGGGCTTCCCGCTCGACGAGGTGGCGGCGCTCCTGGACGACCCGGACGCGAACCCGCGCGAGCACCTGCGCAGACAGCACCGGTTGCTGACTGCCCGGATCACCCGGCTGCAGGAGATGGCCGCCGCCGTCGAGACCGCCATGGAGGCGAAGAAGATGGGCATCAACCTCACGCCCGAGGAGAAGTTCGAGGTCTTCGGCGACTTCGACCCCGACCAGTACGAGGAGGAGGTCGAGCAGCGCTGGGGCAATACGGACGCGTACGCGCAGTCGCAGCGCCGCGCGGCCTCGTACACCAAGGAGGACTGGCTGCGAATCCAGCGCGAGGGCGACGAGGTCACGCAGCGCTTCGTGGAGCTGATGGAGGCGGGCGCCGCCCCGGAGTCCGAGGAGGCGATGGACGCCGCCGAGGCCCACCGGCAGTGGATCTCCCGCAACCACTACGACTGCTCGCACGAGATGCACAGCTGCCTCGGCGAGATGTACGTCGCCGACCAGCGCTTCACCGTCAACATCGACAAGGCCGGGCCGGGGCTCGCCGCGTACCAGCGCGAGGCGATCCTGGCGAACGCGATCCGGCACGCGTGACGGTGTTCCTCAGGCGTGCGGCACGATCACCACGGCCGTGCCGTACGCACACACCCGAAGTCGTTGATGCCCGTGTTTGTCCACCTTCGCTGGGCCTCTTTCCGCTCAATTGAATTGATTTGCCCGTATGTGGGAGGGGTGCATCCTGGGGAGCACAGTGGAACCCGCCCCTGGTTCCTTGCGTTGATAGCTTTGGGCGGCCGCATCGGCTGTTCCCTCTTCACCGACACCCCCAGGAGCCCGGACCCGTGATGACGACGCTTGCGCTCGGACCAAGCTGGCTCGATCCGGAGCTTCTGCTGAACAAGTTCGGGCTCATCGGCCTGCTGATCATCGTGTTCGCCGAGTCCGGACTGCTGATCGGCTTCTTCCTGCCGGGCGACTCCCTGCTGTTCACCACGGGCCTGCTGGTGACGACGAATGTGCTCGACCACCCGCTGTGGCTGGTGTGCACGCTGGTCTGCGTGGCGGCGATCCTCGGCGACCAGGCGGGGTACCTCTTCGGCCGCAAGGTCGGACCGGCGCTCTTCAACCGCCCGGACTCCCGCCTGTTCAAGCAGGAGAACGTGACGAAGGCGCATGAGTTCTTCGAGAAGCACGGGCCGAAGTCGCTGGTCCTGGCCCGCTTCGTGCCGATCGTGCGGACGTTCACGCCGATCATCGCGGGCGTCTCGAAGATGAACTACCGCTCGTTCATCACGTACAACATCCTCGGCGGCGTCCTGTGGGGCGCGGGCGTCACGCTGCTCGGCGCGTGGCTCGGCCAGATCGAGTTCGTGCGCAAGAACATCGAGCCGATCCTGATCCTGATCGTCCTGATCTCGGTCGTGCCGATCATCATCGAGTTCCTGCGGGCCCGCTCGAAGAGCAAGAAGGCCGCGGCCGAGGACACCGCCTCCCCGGCTGCCCCGGCTGCCCCGGCGCCGGGCGTGGACCACCCCACCCAGCAGCTGCACGCGCACCGGCCCCACCAGAACCAGCCCCACCAGAACCAGCAGGGCCACCAGAACCAGCAGGGTCAGCCCCACCAGCCTCACCAGAACCAGCAGGGCCACCCCGAGCCGCCCCAGCGCGGCCGCCACGCCAAGCGCTGACCGCACGCCGACGCCCGGAGGGGCGGCCGTACACCACGTACGGCCGCCCCTCCTCGCGTATCAGGACCGCGCGCTCAGAAGCCGCGCGTACGCTTCGCCGACTTGCGCCCGCCGGCCAGGCCCTCGCCGCCCGGCACCTTCAGGAACAGCCGGGCCAGCTCGCCGCCCAGGTTCACGCCGATCGCGATGGCAAGGGCGAGCGCCGCCGCCTTGGACAGCTGCGCGAGGCCCGCATTGAGCTCGTTCTGCGCGATGTTGAGCAGCCCGAAGTACGTCGAACTACCCGGCAGCAGCGGCCCGATCGCCGCCGTGACGTACGGCAGCGCCGAAGCGAAGCGGTAGCGCGAGAGCAGCTGCCCGAACAGGCCGACCAGGCCCGCCGCGACCGCCGTGGCGGCCACCGGCGACAGCGCGCCGGCGTTGGCCATCGCCCCGTAGATCACCCAGGCCACGCCGCCGTTGAGCGTCACGAGCAGCACCGTCGACCGCTCCTGCTGCAGCAGCACCGCGAACGCGAGCGACAGCGCCATCGCCGCCAGGATCTGGATCAGCGGTTGGTTCACGGTGTGGACCGTCGTCTCCGGGTTCAGGCCCGCGTCGAGCCGTACGCCCAGATAGAGCACCGTGAGCACGCCGATCACGATGCCGACGACCAGATACCCGACCTCCAGGAGGCGGGCGGCCGCGGTGATGTAGTAGCCGGTCAGGCCGTCCTGCACGCCCGCGACCAGGGCCCGCCCCGGGATCAGCGCGAACAGCCCACCGGTGATCACCGCGGAGGCCCGTACGTCCGGCAGGTCCAGGAGGCTGATCGCGACGCCCATCGCGCCGGGCGGCATCGCGGCGGCGATGAACTGGTAGAACTCCGGCAGCCCGCGCCCCGCGCACAGCCAGGCGAGCCGGTCGCCCAGCATCGCGCCCATCGCCGCGGCGATGAACACCACGACCGTGCCGCCGACCAGCGTCGCCGCCGCACCCGCGAGCAGCCCGGCCGCGGCGGTGAGCGCCCAGCCCGGGTAGGGGTGCCGGTTACGGCGGATCTCCGCGAGGCGCCGGTAGGCCTCCTCCAGGGACACCTCGATGTCCCCGGAGCCGATGTCGTCGACGAGCCGGTACACCGCCGCCAGACGTGTGTAGTCGGTGCCGCGCCGGCGCACCGTGCGCGAGGACGTCACCGGGTCGTCGACCAGGGACGGCTGGTGCGAGATGGAGAGCAGCGTGAACGTGACGGTCGGCTCGCAGCGGTCCAGGCCGTACGAGCGGGTCACGGCGAACATCGCCGCTTCGACGTCCTCGGCGCCCTCACCGCCCGCGAGCAGCAACTCGCCGATACGCAGGGTCAGGTCGAGCACGCGCGGGACCGCGGGCCCCGACTCGTCCTCGTGCCGCTGCGTCGCCTCCGGCGCCGGCCGGTCCGCCACCGGGGTGCGCAGCATCGTGCGCATCCGGTCCTGCCAGGGCGCCTCCTTGGTCAGCTTGACCATGGGGATGCCCGAGGGCGGCGTGAACGCGACCCCCGCCCGCGCCTCGTAGTTGGGCGGCGGCTTGAACGCCGACGTCTCCGTGTCCTCCGGAGTGGCCGGAATCCTCAGCCCGTTCGGGATGGTGAACTCGGAGGTCGGATGTTCGTCCTCCGGCACGGCGGGAGTGTCCACACCACCGACCGGAGAGAACGCGCTGTGCGCCTCGTCCGACTGCGGTTTGCGGTCTTCCTCCTCCGCGGTGTCAGCCACCTTCTTCACCTTCTGCTTTCCCTGGGCCGACGAGCCGTTGGCAGCACTTGCGGCCCTCGTACGCACCTCCGATAAGGCCAGTATGAGCATGGACACGCGAAGAGGCCGCGCGGACCCCCTCAAGGGGTGCGCGCGGCCTCTTCGGCGGTTGTGCGGGGCCGGGGGTCAGTGACCGCCCTGCTCCTCGAAGCGCTTGTACGAACGCTCGATCTCGACCTCGGCCTCGGTGCGGCCGACCCAGTTGGCGCCCTCGACGGACTTGCCGGGCTCCAGGTCCTTGTAGACCTCGAAGAAGTGCTGGATCTCCAGGCGGTCGAACTCGGAGACGTGGTGGATGTCCCGCAGGTGCTCCACACGCGGGTCGGAGGCCGGCACGCAGAGCAGCTTGTCGTCGCCGCCCGCCTCGTCCGTCATGCGGAACATGCCGATGGCGCGGCACTTGATGAGGCAGCCGGGGAAGGTCGGCTCGTCCAGGATGACCAGGGCGTCCAGCGGGTCACCGTCCTCGCCGAGGGTGTCCTCGACGAAGCCGTAGTCGGCCGGGTAGCTGGTCGAGGTGAACAGGCGACGGTCCAGACGGATACGACCGGTCTCGTGGTCCACCTCGTACTTGTTCCGCGAACCCTTCGGAATCTCGATCGTGACGTCGAACTCCACCGGATGCTCCTCCATGATCAACACAAACAACGGGCGATGCTGCGTCCTCCCGTGGGACACCGCTGCGAACAGCGGTTACTCCGCGGGCACCAACTCCGGCCTTTTTATGTGGTCGGACCCACCGCGGTGCGATCCCGCGGCAAGACGCAGTGATTAAGTGTCCCTCACGCAGGCAGGTGATCGCGAAAGGGGCTGGTCGTGGTGCCCGAGCTCAAGGTGCGTCGGCTTTCCTCGCTGCGACGGCCGCAGCGGCCCGTGAAGCTCTCTCCGCTCCTTAGGCCGTCCGGACCCCCGCGGCGCGGCAAGCTCACCACCTGGCAGCTCACGGCGTGCGCGGCCACGGTCGGCCTCGCGATCTCGGCCGTGGCGGTGACCGCGGCCGGCCCATGGGACTCCGGTCAGCGTACGGCCGAGCGGGCCCTGAGCAAGGCCGAGGGCCGGGACGGTGGCGCAGATCACGGCGGCGCCGAGCCGAACGCGGCCCCGAGCGCCCCCGGCGTACTCATCGCCCTGGGCGCCCCCGCGGGCGGCGCCCCCGCCCCCACCGGGCGCGCCCTCGCCGACGTACTCGACCCCCTCCTCAAGGACCCCTCCCTCGGCACCGACCGCACCGCCTCCGTCGTGGACGCCGCCACGGGCAAGGAGGTCTACGGCACGAAGGCGGGCGACGCCGTCACGCCCGCGTCGACCATCAAGATCGCCACCGCCGCGGCGGCCCTCTCGGCCCTCGGCCCCGACCACCGCATCGCCACCCGCACCGTCCTCGACAAGGACCGCGTCACTCTCGTCGGCGGCGGCGACCCCACCCTCACCGCGCGCAAGGGCGACCAGGGCAACGCCAGCCTCCACACCCTCGCCGACGCCACCGCCCACGCCCTGCGCACCCAGGGCGTGGACAAGATCAAGCTCTCGTACGACACGTCCGCGTACTCGGGACCGGACCAGCACCCCATCGGCCCCAACGAGAACATCGCCCCCATCAGCCCCCTGATGGCCGACGAGGGCCGCCTCGACGACTCCACCAGCGGCCCCGCGCCCCGTACCGCCGAACCGGCACGCGATGCCGCCCGCACCTTCGCCGACCTGCTGCGCGACCGCGAGATCGACGTCGACGGCGAGCCGGGCTCGAAGAAGGCGGGCAAGGGCGCGAAGACGATCGGCACCGTGCGGTCCGCGCCGCTCGCCGCGCTGGTCGAGCGCATGCTCACGCACAGCGACAACGACATCGCCGAGCACCTCGCCCGCCAGACCGCCATCGCCGCCGACGAACCGGCGAGCTTCGACGGCGCCGCCAAGGCCGTCAGGCAAGAGCTGAAGAAGCTCGAACTCCCGCTCGACAAGGCCAAGTTCGCAGACGGCAGCGGCCTCGACCGCGAGGACCGGCTGAGCGCGAAGCTCCTCACCGCCCTGCTCGCCCGCGCCGCCGACCCGGCCCACGCCGAGCTGCGCCCCGTCCTCACCGGCCTGCCCGTCGCCGGGTTCACCGGCACCCTGCGCAATCGTTACGCCGACGACAAGGCCAGCGCCCCCGGCACCGGTCTGGTCCGCGCCAAGACGGGCACCCTGACCGGCGTGAACACCCTCGCCGGCAGCGTCGTCGACGCCGACGGCCGCCTCCTCGTCTTCGCCTTCACCGCCTCCGGCACCGGCGACCCCAGGGCCGCCCAGTCCACCCTGGACCGCCTCGCCGCCGCGGTCGCCAACTGCGGCTGCCGCTGACGCTCCGCCCGCGGAACCGTTTCCGCCCGGCTCCGAGGCACTCCGCCGGAGGGATCGAGCACGTACGGTTGACGCATGACGAGCATCGGTGGTGCCGCATCTGCAGGGATGGTCGACTGGAATCTCGCGGTGGCGACCGCGACCCGGCTCGTGCGGCCGGGGCCGGAGGTCAGCCGGGACGAGGCGCGCGCCATCGTCTCCGAGCTGCGCAGGCACGCCAAGTCAGCGGAGGAGCACGTCCGTTCCTTCACGCGCAT
This sequence comes from Streptomyces sp. LHD-70, assembly GCF_031157275.1. Lineage (GTDB taxonomy): Bacteria > Actinomycetota > Actinomycetes > Streptomycetales > Streptomycetaceae > Streptomyces. Next base: position 67,581 of record NZ_JAVIFW010000030.1, on the reverse strand, counting down.
GGCGACGGACGCGGGCCACGACACCCCGGTCCTGGTCGTCGACCGGGCCGGCTGGGTGCGCGCCAACGTCGCCGGATTCCGGGAACTGCTCAAGCCGCTCCTGGACAAGATGCAGGACCGCCGCGGCTCAGGACCGGGCAACGCGATGATGGGCGCGGTCGGCGGCAAGGTCACCGGCGTGGAGCTCGGCATGCTCCTCTCCTTCCTCGCCTCCCGCGTACTCGGCCAGTACGAGACCTTCGCCCCGCCGAGCCGTGACCTCCCGGCGGCGCCGGACGGCGGCGGGCGCCTGCTGCTCGTCGCGCCGAACATCGTGCACGTGGAGCGCGAACTCGACGTCGACCCGCACGACTTCCGGCTCTGGGTCTGCCTGCACGAGGAGACCCACCGCACCCAGTTCACCGCCGTGCCCTGGCTGCGCGACCACCTCGAGGGCGAGATCCAGTCATTCCTTGCCGAGACCGAGGTCGACCCGATGACGGTCCTGGAGCGCCTGCGCGAGGCCGCCTCGTCCCTCGCGGGCAACGGCAGGACCGAGGAGGAGGACGGCGGCCGCTCCATCGTCGAGCTGGTGCAGACCCCCGCCCAGCGCGAGGTCCTCGGCCGCCTGACCGCCGTGATGTCCCTGCTCGAAGGGCACGCGGACTTCGTGATGGACGGCGTCGGCCCCGCCGTCGTCCCGTCCGTCACGGAGATCAGGGAGAAGTTCAAGGAGCGCCGGGCCAAGGGCGCCTCCCGCCTCGACCAGGCCCTGCGCAAGCTCCTCGGCCTGGACGCCAAGCTCCGCCAGTACCGCGACGGGGAACGGTTCGTGCGCTCCGTCGTCGAACAGGTCGGCATGGACGGCTTCAACCGCGTCTGGACCTCGCCCAACACCCTCCCCACGAAGGCGGAGATCGCCAGACCGGCGGACTGGGTCGCGAGGGTGCACCGTAAGGCAGAGTCGTGAGGGGCGTGCCGTCCGTGGCAGAACCGAGCCCCCGCAATCACCCTTCCGAGGGACCGTGAGCCAGGGGTAGGCGTGCAATGCTCGGGTAGCCGCTCGGTTCTGTCACCATCGACGCACTCTGAGTGACGTCGCACGGTCCGGACCGCACAGCCGAACCGCGCGGTCCGATCTCGGAGCGAACGGCCCGAAGTGACTCGATCCGAGGCACACCCCCCCCGAATTTCACGAAGGGAACCGGACAATGGGTCCCCATCCTGCGGTCGCGGCGATACGCCTGGCGGTCCGCCGCGTACTCCACGACGTACTCACCGACCTCGCCACCCGCGACCGCGCCGCGCACGCCGGCCGGCTGAGCGCCCCGGCCGTGGCCGAACCGGGCCGCGCGCCCCTTGTCCTCGTCGCCTGCTCCGGCGGCGCCGACTCCATGGCCCTCGCCTCCGCCCTTGCCTTCGAAGCCCCGAAGCTCGGCATCCGCGCCGGCGGCGTCACCGTCGACCACGGCCTGCAGCACGGCTCCGATCTGCGCGCCGCCGAGGTCGTCGCCCGCATGACCGCCCTGAGCCTCGGACCCGTCGAGTCCGTCGCCGTCTGTGTCGGCCGCGAGGGCGGACCCGAAGCCGCCGCCCGCGACGCCCGGTACGCCGCCCTGGACGCCGTCGCCGAACGCCACGGCGCCGACGCGATCCTCCTCGGCCACACCCGCGACGACCAGGCGGAGACCGTCCTCCTCGGCCTCGCCCGCGGCTCCGGCATCCGCTCGCTGTCCGGCATGGCCGCCGTCTCCGGCCGGCCCGGCGCGAGCGCCCGCTACCGCCGCCCGTTCCTGCAGCTCGACCGCCAGACCGCCCGCAAGGCCTGCATGGTCCAGTCGCTGCCTGTCTGGGACGACCCGCACAACGCCGACCCGGCGTACACCCGCTCACGGCTCCGCCACGAGGGCCTGCCCGCCCTGGAGAAAGCCCTCGGCAAAGGAGTCGTGGAGGCCCTCGCCCGCACGGCCCAGCTCTCCCGTGACGACGCCGACGCCCTCGACACCTGGGCCGCCGAGGCCGAGCAGTCCGTACGCGACGAGTCCGGGCTCCTCGACTGCGCCAAGCTGTACGGCCTGCCGCCCGCCGTGCGCCGCCGCGTCCTGCGCCGCACCGCCATCGCGGCGGGCTCTCCCGCCGGTTCGCTGTTCGCCCGGCACATCGAGGAGATCGACCGGCTGATCACCGGCTGGCGCGGCCAGGGGGCCATCAACCTCCCCGGTCGAGTGGAGGCCCGACGGCAGGGTGGCAGACTTGTCATCCGGCAGGGCTGACACACGGCGAACCGAAAGTGATGTGCGGGTGGACGCGAAAGACATGAGCACCGACCTGGAGTCGGTGCTCATCACCAAGGAAGAGATCGACGCGAAGCTGGCCGAACTGGCCGCCAAGGTCGACGCGGAGTACGCGGGCAAGGACCTGCTCATCGTCGGTGTCCTCAAGGGTGCCGTGATGGTGATGGCGGACCTGGCGCGGGCCCTGTCCAGCCCGGTGACGATGGACTGGATGGCGGTGTCCTCGTACGGCGCCGGGACCCAGTCCTCCGGTGTGGTGCGGATCCTCAAGGACCTCGACACCGACATCAAGGGCAAGCACGTCCTGATCGTCGAGGACATCATCGACTCCGGCCTGACGCTGTCCTGGCTGATCTCCAACCTCGGCTCCCGCGAGCCCGCCTCCCTCGAGGTCTGCACGCTCCTGCGCAAGCCGGACGCCGCGAAGGTCGCGATCGACGTGAAGTGGGTCGGCTTCGACATCCCCAACGAGTTCGTCGTGGGATACGGCCTGGACTACGCGGAGAAGTACCGCAACCTGCCGTTCGTCGGCACGCTCGCCCCGCACGTCTACGGCGGCTGAACCACCGCCCCCGTTCGGTCGGCGCCCACGGGAACCCTCAGGGCGTTCCCGCCGTTGGAGCAGGGGAAGACGGGTTTGCCCGCCGTCCCCTGCGTCTTCGGGTGACAATGCTGGGGTACCGTCCGAAGAACAGCCTTTAACAAACTCGCCTTATCAAACTCACTATGGCAGGAGGGACGGGGCGGCACCGCTCCGTATGGATGGACGTGAAGCGATACTTCCGTGGGCCGGTCATGTGGATCGTGCTGGCCGTCCTCGCCGTGGTCGTGTTGATGCAGGTCGTCGGCTCGTCCGGCGGCTTCAAGACGGTGGACACCGCCCAGGTCATCAAGGCCATCGACGACAAGCAGGCGCAGACCGCCAAGCTCACCACCGGTGACGAACAGACCATCAAGGTCGAACTGAAGGGCGGCGCCGACAAGGACAAGTACGGCGGCAGCACCAAGATCCAGGCGAGCTACATCGGCGACCAGGGCGCCCAGCTGGCCACCAAGCTGCAGCAGAACTACGAGAACGGCGACATCAAGGACGGTTACACCGTCTCGCCCTCCAAGCAGAACCCGTTCGTCGGGATCCTGCTCTCGTTGCTTCCCTTCGTCCTCATCGTCGTCGTCTTCCTGTTCCTGATGAATCAGATGCAGGGCGGCGGCTCCCGAGTCATGCAGTTCGGGAAGTCCAAGGCCAAGCTGATCACCAAGGACACCCCCAAGACGACGTTCACCGACGTCGCCGGCTCGGACGAGGCCGTCGAGGAGCTCCACGAGATCAAGGAGTTCCTGCAGGAGCCGGCCAAGTTCCAGGCCGTCGGCGCCAAGATCCCCAAGGGCGTCCTGCTCTACGGCCCGCCCGGTACGGGCAAGACGCTGCTCGCGCGTGCCGTCGCGGGCGAGGCGGGCGTGCCGTTCTACTCGATCTCCGGTTCCGACTTCGTCGAGATGTTCGTCGGTGTCGGTGCCTCCCGTGTCCGTGACCTCTTCGAGCAGGCCAAGGCGAACGCCCCGGCGATCGTCTTCGTCGATGAGATCGACGCCGTCGGCCGGCACCGCGGTGCCGGCATGGGCGGCGGCCACGACGAGCGCGAGCAGACGCTGAACCAGCTGCTCGTCGAGATGGACGGCTTCGACGTGAAGGGTGGCGTCATCCTGATCGCCGCCACGAACCGCCCGGACATCCTCGACCCGGCGCTCCTGCGCCCCGGCCGCTTCGACCGGCAGATCGCCGTCGACCGCCCGGACATGCAGGGCCGCCTGGAGATCCTCAAGGTCCACCAGAAGGGCAAGCCGGTCGCTCCGGACGTCGACCTCTCGGCCGTCGCCCGCCGCACCCCCGGCTTCACCGGTGCCGATCTCTCCAACGTCCTGAACGAGGCCGCCCTCCTGACGGCCCGCGGGGACAAGAAGCTGATCGACAACCACTTCCTGGACGAGGCGATCGACCGTGTGGTCGCGGGCCCGCAGAAGCGGACCCGGATCATGTCGGACAAGGAAAAGAAGATCACCGCGTACCACGAGGGCGGTCACGCCCTGGTCGCGGCGGCCTCGCCGAACTCCGACCCGGTCCACAAGATCACGATCCTGTCCCGCGGCCGTGCGCTCGGGTACACGATGGTGCTCCCGGACGAGGACAAGTACTCCACGACGCGCAACGAGATGCTCGACCAGCTCGCGTACATGCTGGGCGGGCGCGCGGCCGAGGAGCTCGTCTTCCACGACCCGACCACGGGCGCAGCGAACGACATCGAGAAGGCCACCGCCACAGCCCGCGCCATGGTCACGCAGTACGGCATGACCGAGCGGCTCGGCGCCATCAAGTTCGGCGGCGACAACACCGAGCCGTTCCTCGGGCGCGAGATGGGGCACCCCCGCGACTACTCGGAAGAGGTCGCCGCGCTGGTCGACGAAGAGGTCAAGAAGCTCATCGAGACCGCCCACAACGAAGCGTGGGAGATCCTCGTCGAGAATCGCGACGTCCTCGACAACCTGGTGCTCCAGCTTCTGGAGCGGGAGACCCTCGGCAAGGAGGAGATCGCCGAGATCTTCGCGCCGATCGTGAAGCGCCCGGCCCGCCCGGCGTGGACCGGCTCCTCGCGGCGTACGCCGTCGACGCGGCCCCCGGTGCTCTCACCCAAGGAGCTGTCGCTCACCAACGGCGCCAACGGCACCCCCGCGGTGACGGCGGCGACGGAGTCGACGACTCCGGCGGACCTGACGAAGTCCCCCGCCCCGGAGGACCGCCCGGAGAGCTGATCACTGGTTCCCGGCCGTCACGGCAGGCCCGGAATGTATGCCGCGCCCCCCTGGTTCTAGCCTTGGGGGGCGCGGCTTTTTGTGTGCGCACACGGCAGACGTGGAGGAACGCTGCCCGTCGTAACAGGAACGAGGCACAGATGACCGACCCGGTGACGCTGGACGGCGAGAGCTCGATCGGCGAATTCGACGAGAAGCGGGCCGAGAACGCCGTACGGGAACTGCTCATCGCGGTCGGCGAGGACCCGGACCGCGAGGGACTGCGGGAGACGCCGGCGCGGGTGGCGCGGGCGTATCGAGAGCTCCTCTCGGGACTCTGGCAGCAGCCCGAGGACGTCCTGACCACGACGTTCGACCTCGGACACGACGAGATGGTCCTGGTGAAGGACATCGAGATCGTTTCCTTCTGTGAGCATCACCTGCTGCCGTTCCACGGCGTGGCCCACGTCGGCTACATCCCGGCGGAGAGCGGGAAGATCACTGGGCTGTCGAAGCTGGCCCGGCTGGTCGAGGTCTATGCCCGCCGGCCGCAGGTGCAGGAGCGGCTGACCACGCAGATCGCCGACTCGCTGATGCGCATCCTCGAGGCGCGCGGCGCGATCGTGGTGGTGCAGGCCGAGCACATGTGCATGTCAGTGCGTGGCATCCGGAAGCCGGGTGCCAAGACGACGACCTCGGCGGTGCGCGGCCAGCTGCGCGACGCCACGACACGCGCCGAGGCGATGAGCCTGATATTGGCGAACTAGCCGCATGGGGCCGGTGCTGCCCGACGACGTCCCCCTCGGGTCGAACAGGACCCGAGGGGGACGTACGTGCATCGTGCCTCGCACTGGGGGCGCCGCAGCATTCTGGTCAACGGCCGGCCGGCGCGCCAGAGTTGGTGATTTCAGCGGCGTGCGGAACGCCGCTGTGGTGGGCCGGGCCTCAGGCCGCCGCCGGGCCCACCTCGTCCTCGTCGCCGTCCTCCGGGAGTTTGCAGACGCGTTCCAGGAACAGGGCCGCCGCGATCACGCCCGCGCCGGCCACGACCGCGAAGCCGGCGTAGATGGCCTGGTCGCGGCGGGCCGGGAGGTCCAGGAGGCTGAGCAGGAAGACGCCCGCCCCGCCGTACACCCCCGTGACCAGGGCGGCGACCAGGGCGCTCGCCTGGCCGAAGACCAGGGCGCGGGCGGCCATCATCGGGTCCACGCCCTTGGCGCCGGGGCGGCGTTCGCGCTGGGCGCGGAGCCGGGAGCGGATGGAGAGGGCCGTCGCGAGCAGCACGGCGGCGATCACGCCGAGCACGATCGGTGCGGCCAGGGGGACGCCCGGCAGCTCGCCGAGCGAATCCCAGAGCCGGGCGCCCGCCCAGGACAGCACTCCGGCGACTAGGAACAGGCCGATCAGCGTCCGGATGCGCAGCTGCTTCACGGTGGCGGTCGCCTCTTTCGTCGTCCTTCGTGCCCGTCCAGGGGCCCGGTCGCGGGCCTCGTCCTGACCCTAACGACTATTCGGGCAGCCGGAGTTCCAGGTCGACGCGGGGCGTGACGCTCGCGCGGGTGACCTGGCCGAGCAGCTCGGCGACGGGGCCGCGGCCGGGGATCTGCGCCTCGGGGTCGACGTCGTGCCAGGGGGCGAGGACGAAGGCCCGCTCGTGCGCCCGCGGGTGCGGGAGCGTGAGCTCGGGGTCGTCGGAGACGACGTCCTGGTACGTCACGATGTCGACGTCGATGGTGCGCGGGCCCCAGTGCTCGTCCCGTACGCGGTGGAAGGCCTCCTCGACCGCGTGCGCCCGCTCCAGGAGCGAGGACGGGGGAAGCGTGGTCCGGATGACGACGACCGCGTTGAAGTACGCGGGCTGGCTGCCGGGCTCGACGCCCCAGGGCTCCGTCTCGTACACCGGCGAGACGGCTTTCACGCGCAGGCCGGGGGTGTCCTCCAGGGCGTCCACGGCTCCCTGGAGGGTCTCCAGGCGATTGCCGAGGTTGCTGCCGAGGCTGATGACCGCGAACTTCGGGTTGTTGAGGGTGACGTCCGCGGCGTCGACCTGTTCCACCACGGAGGCGGGCACCGGCTGGACGGTCGGGTCGCTCTGCGTGCTCATGCGTGGCTCCGGGTGATGGTGATGGTGACGTCGTCGAAGGGGACCGTGATGGGTGCGTTCGGCTTGTGCACCACCACCTCGACCTCCTGCACGCCGTCGTGCTTGAGGCACTGCTGTGCGATGCGTTCGGCCAGGGTCTCGATGAGGTCGACGGGCTCGCCCTCGACGACGGCCACGACCTCCTCGGCGACGATGCCGTAGTGCACGGTCTTCGCCAGGTCGTCGTCGGCCGCGGCCGCCCTGGTGTCCAGGCCGATGACCAGGTCCACGATGAACGTCTGGCCCTCTTCGCGTTCATGGGCGAAGACACCGTGGTGCCCACGGGCCTTGAGGCCGCGCAGCGCGACACGATCCACGCGAATCACTCCTGCATTCGTCGGTTCGGCGGGCCCGGACCGAGTGCGGTCGGCTCACGGGACCCATTCGAATCTACCTGCGGGTGCTGACAGTGCTTGCCCACGGGGGCTCTGGACCATGCCGCTCCCGGGCTGGTAGCCGCCCATACCCCGGCGGCAGGCCGTCCAACCCCCACAGGGCGCCTACCCACTCAGGCGGGTGTTTCGCCGCCCTCTGCACCGCCGTTGCCCGCCGCGCCCTCGTCGTCGTCGGTCTCCGCGAGCACCGGTGAGGCGTGGTGCGACCACAGCTTCCAGCCGCCGGGTGTGCGGCGGAACACATTCGTGGCGACCACGAGCTGGCCGACGAGCGGGCCGAGATCGGCGCCCTCCTCGGCGGGGCCGCCGCTGAGGATGTTCTCCGTACAGCTGACGAGGGCGGTGTCGGCGTGCACCGAGACGCGTACGTCGGTGAGGAAGAACTGGATGTATTCGGTGTTCGCCATGATCAGGGCGTACGACCTGAGGACCTCGCCGCGGCCGGAGAGGGCGGGCCAGCCGGGGTGCACGCAGGACACGGTGGCCGTCTCGTCGCCGTCCTCATTGTCGACGGCGTCGCTGTGGTCGGGCAGCCAGAGGTCCGAGACCGCCTCGAAGTCGCCGCGCTCCAGGGCCTCGTAGAAGGACGTGTTGGCGGTCTCGACGGCTTCGATGTCGGTACGGGGCGTCACTGGGCTCCTTCTACGGCGCGGGCTACGCGGACGGCGTCGGCGGTGGCCCTGACCTCGTGGACGCGGACCGCCCAGGCGCCCTCGTGGGCGGCGATGGCGGAGACCGCGGCGGTCGCGGCGTCGCGTTCACGGGCGGGCGGAGGGGCGGAGTCCGGGCCGGCGGCCAGGACCCGGCCGAGGAAACGCTTCCGGCTGGCGGCGACCAGGACCGGCAGGCCGAGGCTGCGCAGTTCCTTCATGTGGGCGACCAGGGCGAGGTCGTGCTCCGCGTCCTTGGCGAAGCCGAGGCCGGGGTCGAGGACGATCCGCTCGGGGGCCACACCGCCCGCGACAACCGCCTCCACGCGCGCGTGGAGCTCGCTGACGACCTCGCCGACGACGTCCTCGTACACCGCGCGGGTGTTCATGTCCTCGCTGAAGCCGCGCCAGTGCATGACGACGAACGGGGCGTCGGCGGCGGCGACGGCGGGGATCATCGCGGGGTCGGCGAGGCCGCCGCTGACGTCGTTGACGAGGCGGGCGCCCGCGGCGAGCGCGGCCTCCGCGACGGTGGCGCGCATGGTGTCGACGGAGACGGTGACGCCCTCCGAGACGAGGCCGCGCACGACGGGCACGACCCGGCGCAGCTCCTCGTCCTCGTCGACGCGGCTGGCGCCGGGGCGCGTCGACTCACCGCCGACGTCGACCAGGTCGGCGCCCTGGGCGACCAGGTCGAGGCCGTGCTTGACGGCGGCCGTGGTGTCGAACCAGCGGCCACCGTCGGAGAAGGAGTCGGGCGTCACGTTGACGACTCCCATCACCGCACAGCGGTCCCACTCCGGAAGGCCTTCGACCGTGCCACGGCCACGCAACGTACTCATGCCTCCAGCGTAGGCCCGTACGGGGAGTGAGCTGTACGGGCCGGGGCCCCGAACTGCTCAGACCGCCCTTACGTCCTGGGGCGCGGCCGCAGGTGTGTGCGGGCATGGGCGCCGCGGGCGGGAGCCGGGGCGCAGGAAGCCGGGCAGGGCGAGCGTGACGAAGCCCTCGGCCTGCATCGCGGCGACGCCGATACGGGGCAGGTCCCGGTTGTTGCGGAAGACCACGAAACGGGGCTCCCAGCGGGGGCGGAACTTGGCGTTGAACTTGTACAGCGACTCGATCTGGAACCAGCGCGACAGGAACACGAGCAGCCCGCGCCAGGTGCGGAGCACCGGTCCCGCGCCGAGCCGCTCACCGCGCGCGAGTGCGGAGCGGAACATCGCGAAGTTGAGCGACACACGCGCGATGCCGAGTTTCGGCGCCGCCTGCAGGGCGGCCACGATGAGGAGTTCGTTCATGCCGGGGTCGGCGCCGCGGTCACGGCGCATCAGGTCGAGCGAGACGCCGTCCTCGCCCCAGGGCACGAAGTGCAGGATCGCCTTCAAGTCGCCGTACGGGCCGGACACTTCGGTCTGTCTGTGCGCGGTGGCTATCAGGCAGTCGCCGTCGGTGGGGTCGCCGATGCGGCCGAGCGCCATGGAGAAGCCGCGCTCGGTGTCGGTGCCCCGCCAGTCCTCGGCGGCGCGCCGCACGCGCTCCAACTCGCCCTCGCTCAGGTCACGTACGCGCCGTACCCGGGTCTCGTAGCCATTCCGCTCGATGCGCTTGACCATCTGGCGCACGTTGCGCATGGCGCGCCCGGCCAAGGAGAAATCCACCACGTCCACCACCGCCTCGTCGCCCAGTTCGAGGGCGTCGAGGCCGGTCTCGCGGGTCCAGACCTCGCCGCCGGTCTCCGAGCAGCCCATGACGGCCGGGGTCCAGGAGTGCTTCCTGGCCTCGTCCATGAACCGCTCGATGGCGCCGGGCCAGGCCTCCACGTCGCCGATCGGGTCGCCGCTCGCGAGCATCACGCCGGAGACGACGCGGTACGTGACGGCCGCCTTGCCGCTCGGCGAGAAGACCACGCCCTTGTCGCGGCGGAGCGCGAAGTGGCCGAGGGAGTCGCGGGCGCCGTGCCGGTCGAGGAGTTCGCGCAGGCGCTGCTCGTCGTCCTCGGTGAGCCGGGCCGCCGGGTGTTCGGGGCGGAAGGCCAGGTAGACGGTGGTGAGGGCGGTGAGCATGCCGAGGGCGCCGAGCGAGTAGCCGACCGTCCAGCCGGTCCGCCCGGTGTAGTCCAGGGGGCCCTCGGCGCCGAACAGGCCGTACACGACATGGGTGAGGTAGTCGGCGAGGCTCGGGTCGCCGACGACCTTGCGCGGGTGGGTGGCGACGATCAGGGTGCCGAGGCCGAGCGAGAACGTGCCCATGAGGAAGAAGTTGGCGAGCGCGAGCCAGCGGCTGCGCGGGTCGGGCAGGGCGGAGAACTCGCTCCGGTGGCGCAGCAGCAGGGCGAGCAGCAGGCCCGCGATCAGCACGCCGATGAGCGAGTGCCGGTACGCGAACTGGGCCACTGCGCCCGCCGGGAGCAGGAACACGGCCGCCCGCCAGGCCCTCCGCTTGCGGCGCCTGAGGCCGTGTGCGAGGAGCAGCAGGAGGACGCCGGCGCTGAGGGCGAGGGCGGCCGCGAAGGGGCCGAGGGCTCCGGGCAGGACCTCGGCGATGGCGTGCAGGCGGCTGTGCCGGAAGCGCGGGAAGACGCCGGCGGCGATGTCCAGGAGGCCCACGAGGGTGCAGGCGGTGGCGACCAGGGACGGCACCTTCTCGGGGCGCGGGCCGCGCATCAGGCGCCGGAGTCTGCGAGCTGCGGCCGCACCGCGCGCAGCCCCTGCCTCGCGGGATGCCTCTACCTCGCGGGATGCCTCTGCACCGCGAGAAGAAGCCACTGCAACCCCACCCGACATTTCCCCATCTATCCTGACTGGCATCGCATCCCGTAGTTCTGCGAGAGAGCTGGAGCCCGGCTTCTGCGGTTACGCCGGACAAATTGCGCCCTCTAGGACGGCGCTTCCGGGAGACGGGTTCACTCTCCGCCCGGGAAAACCGGTGCAGGGGACCGGAAATCCGGCACCGAGGCCGGATCAGACCGTTCCGTTAGGGAATCGGTTTTCCGCGAAGGATCGGAGTCCGGGCAGGCGCGCCGCGCCCGGAGAAAGCGCAGGCAGGAACACCCCATGGGTCTCAAGAGCAACCTCGTCCTTGCCTCGGCCGCCCTGCTGGCCGTGCTGCTGTTCTTCGGCACGGTCCGGCTCTGGCCGAAGCTGGCGGGGCGCAACCGGCGCGCGGTGCTCGGACGTGTACTGGCGCTCGGGGCAACGCAGTTGATGCTCTTCGCGACGTTCGGCCTGGCCGCCAACCGGTCCTTCGAGTTCTACGCGTCCTGGGCCGACCTCTTCGGCCAGGAGCAGGAGATGGGCGTGGTCGTGGAGCACGGCGCGGGCGGCGCGAACCGCGCCCTCAAGGTGCTCGGCACCCAGCCGGTGAACGGGGTGGCGGGCGGCTCCACGCCCACCGTGGGTGGCCAGATCCAGCGCGTGGAGGTGACCGGTGAGCGGTCCGGCATAAGGTCGCCCGCGTACGTCTACCTGCCGCCGGAGTACTTCGAGGACAAGCGGCGTACGTTCCCCACGGCGATCGTGATCACCGGGTACCCGGGCACCGCCGAGAACCTGCTCAACGGCCTGCGCTACCCGGCCACCGCGCACAACCAGGCCAAGCGCGGGAAGATGCAGCCGATGATCCTGGTCATGCTGCGGCCGACCGTGGTGCCGCCGCGCGACACCGAGTGCGTGGACGTGCCGCACGGACCGCAGACCGAGACGTTCTTCGCGAAGGACCTGCCCGCCGCGGTCGCCGGCCACTACCGGGTCGGTGAGGAACCGGGCAGCTGGGGCGTCATCGGCAACTCCACCGGTGGCTACTGCGCGTTGAAGATCGCTCAGAAGCACCCGGACCGGTTCGCCGCCGGAGCGGGGCTCTCCGCCAACTACCAGGCGCCCATCGACGCCACCACGGGCGACCTCTTCCAGGGCGACAAGCGGGTCGAGCGGGAGTCCGACCTGATGTGGCTGCTCGACCACCGGCCGCCCCCGGAGGTCTCCCTGCTGGCGACCAGCAGCAAGCAGGGGGAGGGGAACTACGCCGACACCGAGAGGTTCCTGGACAAGGGCCGGGCGCCCACGCGGATGTTCTCGATCATCCTCGACAGCGGCGGCCACAACTTCAACACGTGGCGGCGGGAGATTCCGCCGGCGCTGGTGTGGATGAGTGAGCGGCTTTCGGTCAAGTGACGCTTCCCTTAGGGGAGTCGGTTTTTGGCGGCGGCTCAACCTGGGAGGGCAGGCTCAGCGGACCGTGACCGTCTCCAGATCGACCTCCGCGCGGGAGATGTCCCGGGCGTCCGCCGTGGTCGAGCGGCGCAGGGCCTCGTGCAGGGTCGCGGGGGTCAGGACGCCGAGGAAGCGGCCCGCGGAGTCCTCGTCGATGACGGCGATCCAGCCCGCGTCGTGCTGCAGCATCGTGGCGAACGCCTGCTTCAGGGACGCGCCGACGGGCAGCCAGGCCTCCATCCGGCGGGCCTGATCGCGCACCGTGCCCTTGCTGCCGGTGTGCTCGGCGGAGATCCAGCCGTGCAGGTTGCCCTCCGCGTCCAGGACGACGGCCCAGTGGGCGCCCTCACCGCGCAGCTGCTCGGCGGCGCGGTCGAGGGGGTCGTCGAGCCGTACGACCGGGGGCTGCTGCAGGTCGCCCTCCTCGATCGGCGTGACCGAGAGACGCTTCAACCCCCGGTCGGCGCCCACGAATTCGGCGACGTATGGAGTGGCGGGAGCACCGAGGACGGCGGCCGGGGCGTCGTACTGCTCGATGCTTCCTGAGCCGTAGACGGCGATGCGGTCGCCGAGGCGTACGGCCTCCTCGATGTCGTGCGTGACGAACAGCACCGTCTTGCGTACGGCGGCCTGGAGCTTCAGGAACTCGTTCTGCAGATGCTCGCGGACCACCGGGTCGACCGCTCCGAACGGCTCGTCCATCAGGAGCACCGGCGGGTCGGCGGCAAGCGCGCGGGCCACGCCGACGCGCTGGCGCTGGCCGCCGGAGAGCTGCTCCGGGTAGCGCGCGCCGTGCACCGAGGGGTCGAGGCCGACGAGTTCGAGGAGCTCGGCGGCCCGCTCGCGGGCCTTGGCGCGCTTGACGCCGAGGAGGTGCGGGACGGTCGCGGTGTTGTCCAGGACCGTCTTGTGCGGGAACAGGCCGACCTGCTGGATGACATAGCCGATGCGGCGGCGCAGCTCGACCGGGTCGACGCCGGATATGTCCTCGCCGTCGAGCAGGATCCGGCCCGAGGTGGGCTCGATCAGCCGGTTCACCATCTTCATCGTCGTGGTCTTGCCGCAGCCCGACGGGCCCACGAGCGTGACGAGTTCACCGCCCGCGACCTCGAACGACAGGTCGTCCACGGCCGTGGTGCCGTCCGCGTACCGCTTGGTGACGTGCTCGAACCGGATCATGGCTCCCCATTGTGGTGGGCGTTCTGTGAACCTCATGTTGCGGCAGAACTACGACTCTCGGCGATTGTCAGTGCTGGGGTTTAGGGTCGCCGACAGAACAGTTTGCGGCAGACGGATGTTCGGGGATTCACACGCTCGGGGCAGGGGTTCGGGGCGGAGTTCCGTCGGGGTTGCGGGGGAGGTGGGGCCGGGTGGACGGACAGAACTGCCTGGTCGAGAACGACTGGGTGTGCGCGGAGTATGTCCGCACGCGCAGCCAGGAGTTGATCGACGCCACGGTTCAACACGTGGGCATCACGGCCGCCTCGATCCTCATAGGGCTCGCCGTCGCCCTGCCGCTCGCCCTGCTCGCGCGCCGCAGCAAGGCGTTCGCGGGCCCGGTGCTCGGCCTCACCACGGCGCTCTACTCGGTGCCTTCGCTCGCGATGTTCTCGCTGCTGCTCCCGCTGTTCGGGCTCTCGGCGGCCCTGGTCGTGACGGGTCTCGTCCTCTATTCCTTGACGGTCCTCGTGCGGAACATCCTGGCGGGGCTGGAAGCCGTCCCGGAGGAGGCCCGCGAGGCCGCGCGCGGGATGGGGTACGGGCCGGTGCGGCAGCTGTGGGAGGTCGAACTCCCGCTGGCGCTCCCGGCGTTGCTCGCGGGTGTGCGGATAGCCACGGTCGCGACGGTCGCCCTGACCACGGTCGGCGCCATCGTGGACTACGGCGGTCTGGGCGGCCTGATCATGTCCGGCCTGCGCAGCGACTTCAAGGCGCAGGTGCTCACCGCCTCGGTGCTCTGTGTGCTCCTCGCCGTCGTCGCCGACCTGCTGCTGCTCGCCCTGCAGCGGTGGCTCACGCCCTGGACGCGCATACGGTCGGGGCGCGTGCCCGGCACCCGTACGGCAAAGGTGGTCGAGCCCGCATGAACGTGCTGTCGGAGGCCTTCACCTGGCTCACCACCGCCGCCAACTGGCAGGGGGAGAAGGGGATAGGGCACCGCCTCGCCGAGCACCTGTACTTCAGCGGCACGTGCCTGGCCGTCGCCTGCCTGATCGCGCTGCCCCTCGCCCTGTGGCTCGGCCACCTCGGCAAGGGCGGTGCGCTCGCGGTCAACATCTCCAACGTGGGCCGCGCGGTGCCGACGCTCGCGGTGCTCGTGCTGCTGACGCTCACCCCGCTCGGCCGGTACGGCGACCTGCCGACGCTGATCGCCCTGGTGCTGTTCGCGGTGCCGCCGCTGCTGACCAACGCGTACATCGGGATGCGCGAGGTCGACCGGGCGGTGGTGGAGGCCGCGCGGGGCATGGGGATGAGCGGGCGCCAGCTGTTCCTGAGGGTGGAACTCCCGCTGGCCTACCCGCTGATCATGACGGGGCTGCGCTCGGCGGCGGTCCAGGTGGTCGCCACGGCGACGCTCGCCGCGATGGCCGGGGAGGGTGGCCTCGGCCGGATCATCACGGCCGGGTTCAACCTCCAGGACACCGCGCAGGTGGTGGCGGGCGCGGTCCTGGTGGCGGCACTCGCGCTGCTTGTGGAAGGGGTCCTCGTGGCCCTCGGCAAGGTGCTCGACCCGATGCGGGGCAGAGCGCTCCCGTAGGACGACTGATTTCTCGTACGGCAGCTGACTTGTGACGGCAGCTGACTTGTGTACGGCAACGGCCATGACGACATTGATTGGTGATTCCCCATGAAGCACTTCGCGCAGGGCATCCGCAGGGCGGCGGCGACGGTGGCCGTGGTCGGCCTGGCCGCGGGGCTCACCGCCTGCGGCGGCAAGAGCCTGGAGGAGGACAAGGGCGCGGGCGGCGAGGGCGGCGCCGGCAAGAAGGGCTCGCTGGTGGTGGGTTCGGCCGGATTCACCGAGTCGAAGGTCCTCGCCGAGCTCTACGCCCAGGTGCTGAAAGACGCGGGATACAGCACGTCGATCAAGACGGTGGAGAACCGCGAGCTTTACGAACCGTCCCTGGAGAAGGGCGACATCGACGTCGTCCCGGAATACGCCGCGACGCTCGCTGAATTCCTGAACACCGAGAAGAACGGCCCGAAGGCGAAGCCCATCGCGTCGAGCGATGTGGAAGACACCGTGGCCGCTCTGGAGAAGCTCGCCGAACCGCGCGGCCTGAAGGTGCTTCCCGCCGGGGCCGCGGTGGACCAGAACGCCTTCGCGGTCAGCAAGGAATACGCGCAGAAGAACAAGCTCAAGACGCTTTCAGACCTGGGCCGCGCGAAGGTGAAGGTGAAGATCGCGGCCGGTGACGAATGCGAGGTCCGGCCGTTCTGCGCACCGGGGTTGAAGAAGACGTACGGCATAGACGTGACGGGAGTCGACCCCAAGGGCGTCGGCACGCCGCAGGCCAAGCAGGCCGTCAAGGACGGGGAGGACCAGCTGGTCCTGACCACCACGACGGACGCCACGCTGGAGAACTTCGACCTGGTCCTGCTGAAGGACGACAAGAAGCTGCAGAACGCCGACAACATCCTTCCCGTGGTGAACGCCGAGGAGGCGGGCGACAAGGCGATAGCGGACGCGCTCGCGAAGCTCACCGAGACGCTGACGACGCAGGACCTCGTGGAACTCAACCGCAAGGTCGACGCGGAGCGCGTGAAGGAGGCCGACGCGGCGAAGGAGTACCTGGAGGCAAAGGGCCTGCTCAAGAAATGATCTTGAGTTCGCCTCAACTGGCGGGGAACGGGAGCGGGTTACCGGTGGTTGCTGTTTGAACCGAATGGTGCGTACGTAACCACAAGGGAACAGATTCCCGGGCGGGGGTTCGCCCGTCGTGCACGCGCGGTAAGTTTCTGGCCATGCCACGTGGACGTCACCGCCATTCCCCACCCCTGCACAGGCTGCTTCCCCCCTCGACGGTCGCCGGTGTCTCGCTGGTCTGCGCCGCCGCAGCTTGGCTGGTCGCGGAACCCGTGGTGCTCCGCGGCCTGGTCGGCGCCGCCGCTGCAGCGGCCGTCGTCGGCTCGGTCGTCATGCGCCGATGGGACCGGCTCGCCGGCAAGCGCGTCGCGGAACTGACCCGGGCCAGAGCGAGCGACGAGTGGAAGCACGAGGAGCGCACCGCCGAGCTGGAGTCCGACCTCGAGGAGTCGCGCGAGCTGCGCACCAAGCTGGAGGCCAAACTCCGTTCCAAGCGCACCGAGCTGGCCGCCCTGCGGTCCGAACACGCGGCCCTGCTGCGCCGGTACGCCACGGCGGAGACGGAGCGGGCCAGCGCGCTTGAGGGCCGCAGGCGCCTCGCGATCGAGGCGTCCGCGCCCGCGAGGGCGCTGCCCGCGGGCACCGGCACCGGCACGGGCCTCAGCACCGGCACCGGCACCGGCCTCAGCACCGGCATGGGCACCAGCACCGGCAGCAACGCCGCCCGCAGTGGCGTCAGGACCTCGGCCACCCGCGTCCCGAGCCCCGCGCTCTACCGCCAGGCCAACGCCGCGCTCGACCACCTGGCACGCGGCGGAGCGCGGGCCGGGCGGGACGCGGCGGTCGAGCGGGTCCGTGAGGGGGCGGAGGCGGCCCAGGGGAAGTCCGGGGCGGTCGGCGCACATCTGCGTACGGCCGCCGCGCCCCCGGCTCCGCGTCACTACCCCGTACCCGCCGCGGCCGCGGCGGCGGTCGTCCCGTACACCCCGGTGCGGCGCACCATCGGCGGCTTCGACTTCTTCGGCACGCAGGCCACACCGGGCACGCAGGCCACGCCGGGCCCGCAGGCCGAAGAGAGCGGTCAGGCCGAAGAGAGCCGTCAGGCCGAACAGAGCGGTCAGGCTGAACAGAGCGGTCACGCCGATCAGAGCAAGCAGGCCGTACGGGACGAGGTCAGGGCGATCGAGAACAACGACCTCGCGGACGTGGTGGGCGAGGAGGCCCTCGCCCTGCACCGGGCCGAGGCGCAGGCCGCGAAGCGAACCGAGCCCGCGGAGGCCGAAGTGACCGCCCCCGAAACCGAGTTCACCGCCGCGGACGCCGATGCCCCGGCCGTCGGCGAGGTCATCGACCTGACCGCGCACGACGACACGGAACAGCTCGACGTGGCGGATCTGCGCAGCGCGATCTCGTAGGCGGCCGGTCCGCACCCGCACGAGCACATCACCCGGTACGCACGAAGGGGGCCACGGTCGGACGACCGTGGCCCCCTTCGTACGTACAGAGCCCCTCGCACGTACCGGCACCTACGTAGCCATCCACCGATCCGGCCGAGCCGTCCTGCGCCCCGTGCGTGAGCGGTCCGCCTGGGCCTGGAGCAGGAGTTCGGCCTCCGCCGCGTCCCGGAGACGGGCGGCGACGGTGGTGTTGGCGCCGGTCTCCACATGGACGTCGGCCACACCGTTACGGCGCTCCCACGGCCCCTGAGTGAGCCGTACGCTCTGCACCTTCGCGTGCGGGACGAGGGTGAGCGTGCGCTTGAGCAGCCCGTGCCGGGTGGTGAACACCGCGTCCGTGACCGCGAGTCCGTGGCCGCGCCACCACACCGGCACGCACCACTTCGAGCGCTCGGGCGGCCGGGACAGCGCCTCCGCCTCGGGCACCGTCACCCCCGGCAGGATCCGGGCGACCACCGCGACCGCCAGCTCGCGCGGCGCGACCGGCACGAGCACGCTGTTCGACGACCCGGCGACGTCCAGCTCCACCCGCACCCAGCCGCGCCGCCGCCACAGCAGCGGCTCCACGATCCGTACGGTCTGGACCCGGCCGGGCGGCACCGTCTCGTGCTCCTTGTCGAGCAGCCCGTGGTCGAGCCGCAGCCCGTCCGGGGATTCGCCGACCCGCCAGTCGTACTCCTTCACGAACTTCCCCACGCTGCTCGCGCCCGCGGCGCCGAGCAGGGGCAGGCCGGTGCCGATCACCAGGCCGGGGCTGTGCGTGGTCAGCCAGAGCACCGGCGGCACGGCGAGCGCGGCGATGAGCAGCACCCAGGTCGAACCGGTCAGGAGCAGGGAGACGGCGAGCTGTTTCGGCGGTACGTGGACGAGGTTCGCGACCGGTGCCTCACCGACGTCCTGGGCCGTCTCGGGCGCGAACCCGGCCGCGCGGGCGAGGAGTTCGGCCCGCAGCGCGGCGGCGTCCTTCTCGCTCAGGTAGGCCAGCTCGTCCTTGGAGTCGGTGCCGATGACGTCCATCTTCAGCTTGGCGACGCCGGCGATGCGAGCGAGCAGCGGCTGGTTGACGTCGACGGCCTGCAGCCGGTCGAGGCGGATGTGGGCCGTGCGCCGGAAGAGCAGGCCGGTGCGGATGCGCAGCTCCGTGTCGGTCACCGCGAAGTGCGTGAACCACCAGCTGAGGAAGCCGTACAGGGCGGCCGCGATGACCAGGCCGCCACCGGCGAGCAGCAGCACCCATACGGCCAGGTCCGTGACCTGCCGGTACGCGCCGTCCGGATCGTGCACCGCCCAGCCCGCCCCGACCGCGACGGGCGCCCAGGCGCGGCGCAAGGGCGTGACGGGGTGCAGCCGCCGCTCCCGCACGCCCCCGTCGGGAGCTGCCGCCGCTGCCGCGTCCATGGGCTTCACAGGCCCGCCGATCGTGCCTCGCCCAGCTCGGTGAGCCGGTCGCGGAGGCGTTCGGCCTCGCGCGGGTCGAGTCCCGGGATGGTCGCGTCGGTCGCGGCGGCGGCGGTGTGCAGTTGCAGGCTCGCAAGGCCGAACTTCCGCTGCAGCGGCCCCGATTCGACCTCGACGAGCTGCATCCGGCCGTACGGGACGACGGTCTCCTCGCGCCACAGCACCCCGCGCTGGATGAGCAGGTCGTCGGCGCGCTCCGCGTACCGCCAGGACCGCCAGTTGCGGCCGAGCAGCGGCCACCCCCACAGCAGCAGCGCGAGCGGCAGCGCGGCGAAGGCCGCCCAGACCGGGCCCACGAGCAGTCCGAGGAGCAGTCCGGCGGCCACGGCCAGCGGCACCATCCACACCACGAGAAGGAGGCGGCGCAGCGTGAGCATGGACTGCGGCAGGCTCCGCCAGACGGGCTCGGGGCCCGCCGTTTCTCGTGGAGGCGCGGCCGCCGCGCTCTCCGCCGTCCCGTACCCGGACCCGTCGCCGCTCTCCGCCGTCCCGTACCCGTCGCCGGGCTCCTGCGTCATGCCGGTCTCCGTCCCGAGCTCATCGAAGCTCCCCTCATCCCTGCCCGTTTCCTGCCTGTCGTCGCACGCGCACCGGTCCCCGTCTCGATCGATGTCGGTCCCGTACGAGAGACTGTGTGCCATGAGCCCGAAGACGGATCCGCAGATCAGGACTGTCGGTGTCGGCGGAGCCGCCGAGAGCACCGACATGGTGCTCAACATCGGCCCCCAGCACCCGTCCACCCATGGCGTCCTGCGCCTGCGCCTGGTGCTCGACGGCGAGCGCATCCAGCACGCCGAGCCGGTGATCGGCTATATGCACCGCGGCGCCGAGAAGCTCTTCGAAGCGCGGGACTACCGGCAGATCGTGATGCTGGCCAACCGCCACGACTGGCTCTCCGCCTTCTCGAACGAGCTGGGCGTGGTCCTCGCCGTCGAGCGGATGCTCGGCATGGAGGTGCCCGAACGCGCGGTGTGGACGCGCACGCTGCTCGCGGAGCTGAACCGCGTCCTCAACCATCTGATGTTCCTTGGTTCGTACCCGCTCGAACTGGGTGGAATCACCCCCGTCTTCCACGCCTTCCGGGAGCGGGAGGAGCTCCAGAACGTCATGGAGGAGGTCTCCGGCGGCCGGATGCACTACATGTTCAACCGCGTCGGCGGCCTCAAGGAGGACCTTCCGCTCGGTTGGACGTCGCGCGCCCGCCAGGGGGTTGCCTCGGTCCGCTCGCGGATGGACGTCTACGACCGCCTGGTCCTCGGCAACGAGATCTTCCGCGGCCGCACCCGCGGCGTCGGCGTCCTGACCCCCGAGGCGGTGCACGCGTACGGGGTGAGCGGACCGATCGCCCGCGCCTCCGGGGTCGACTTCGACCTGCGCAGGGACGAGCCGTATCTCGCGTACGGGGAGCTGCAGCGGGAGCTGAAGGTGGTGACGCGGCAGGAGGGCGACTGCCTGGCCCGCTTCGAGGTCCTCCTGGAGCAGACGCACATCGCCCTCGACCTCGCCGACGCCTGCCTCGACCGGATCGCGGAGCTCGAGCCGGGCCCCATCAACCAGCGCCTGCCGAAGGTCCTCAAGGCGCCCGAGGGGCACACGTACGCCTGGACGGAGAACCCGCTCGGCATCAACGGCTACTACCTGGTGTCCAAGGGCGAGAAGACCCCGTACCGCCTCAAGCTGCGCTCCGCCTCGTACAACAACATCCAGGCGCTGACCGAGCTGCTGCCCGGGACGCTCGTCGCCGACATGGTGGCGATTCTGGGCTCACTGTTCTTCGTCGTCGGCGACATCGACAAGTAGCGCCCGCAGGGGTACGTCCACGGCCTGGAGCAGCCAGCCGAAGTCGCCGAGCCCGCCCTGTGCGGTGAGCTCGGCGGCCTCGCCCGCGTGCGCGAGGGCATGGACGTACGCGGTCGGGTCGGTGCTCGCCAGGACCAGCGGGGGCCGGGCGCCCGAGACGCCGAGTGCGGTGAGCGCGGTGCGCTGGTCGGTCAGCTTCGCGCCGGGCAGCGCGCAGGCGTCGAGCGCCACATGGGCGGTCAGGTCGCAGGAGCCGTCGGGCACGGGCCGGCACTCGCGGCCCTCGCGGAACCCGGTCAGCGTGCCGAACTCGGGCCGCTTCCCGCGCGTGTGGTGGTAGTCGACGGCCACCGCGAGGCCCCGCTCCAGAGCGCCGACGGCCGCCGCCCAGGCCGCGTCGCGCGGACCGCCGGGTTCCGCGCGCAGTCCGGGTGCTGCGCGCAGTCCGGGCTCCGCGCGCCGTTCGTGTTCTGCTGGCCGCAGTGGCCACCAGCGCTCCAGCCACTGGGCGTCCGCGCCGGACGGCTCGGGCCCGAGGGTCTCGGTGCCGTCCGCGTCGACGAGCACCAGGCGCGCCGCCCCGTCGGCGTCGACCTCGACGACGTCCACGGGCACGTTGTCCAGCCACTCGTTGGCGAACAGCAACCCGCTGACGCCGTACGGCACTTGGGCCGTCCACACGATGCGGGGGTCGTCGAAGCCTTCAGGACGGGGCGCGCGCTCCACCGCGTACGCCCGCACGCGCGCCGCCACCTCCGCGGGCAGCGCGCGCAGCACCCCGGCCGTCAGCTCGCCCCGCCCGGCGCCGACGTCGACGAACGCGAGCTCCGCCGGGCCGCCGAGCGCGGCGTCGACCCGGCACAGCAGCCGCGCCACGGCCTCGGCGAAGAGCGGCGAGGCGTGCACGGACGTACGGAAGTGGCCCGCGGGCCCCTCGGGCCGCAGATAGAAGCCGTCCGGCCGCCCGTACAGCGCGTCCTCGGCGGCCTCGCGCCAGCCGCGCGGCCACGACGCACCAGTACCGGCGACCTCGCCCGCACCACCCGCCACACCGCACCCCGTCCTGCTCACCCGTTCACGACTCCCTCACCCGTTCACAACTCCCTCGCCTGTTCATGATTCCCTCGCCCGTTCACGACTCCCTCACCTGTTCACGACTCCCCGTCGAGACGCCAAGGCTATGCGCCTCCACCTTGGGGAGTACGAGGTGTCGTACGGGATCGAACCTGCGGTTGACCCCCGCACGAGTGGCGCGTACCTACGCTGGGTTATGTGCAGCGCCTCTATGAATTCCTCCGCAGACACCCCACGGGCGTCGACACCTTCTGGGCTGTCGTGCTCCTGATGGTGGCGTTCGTGGGCCTTGCGTCGCAGGGCAACGGCCAGGGGCGCATTCCGGAGATCCCCGCCGTCGCGGTCTCCCTCCTCCTGAGCCTCGCCGTGGCGCTGCGCCGCAAGTGGCCGGAGAAGATGCTGCTGCTCAGCGCCGGGGTCGGCGTCGTCCAGCTGGTCACCGACGTGAGCGTGCTGCCCGCGGACTTCGCGATGCTGGTGCTGATCTACACCGTGGCGGCCGAAGGGGCGGACTGGGCGCGGCGGTTCGCGCTCGTCGGCGGGCTCTGCGCGGCGCCGATCTCGCAGCTCGCCTGGCCGAACGAGTACAGCGGCGTCGGGGGCAACATCCTCATCGCGGGCTTCACGATGGTGCCGTTCGCGCTCGCCTGGACCCTCGGCGACTCGATCCGCACCCGACGCGCGTACTTCGCCCAGCTCGAGGAGCGCGCGACCCGGCTCGAGCAGGAGCGCGAGGCGCAGGCCAAGGTCGCCGTCGCGGCCGAGCGCGCCCGGATCGCCCGCGAGCTGCACGACGTGGTCGCGCACAACGTCTCGGTCATGGTGGTGCAGGCGGACGGCGCCGCGTACGTCATGGACACCGCGCCCGACCAGGCCAGGAAGGCCCTGGAGACGATCTCCGGCACGGGTCGGCAGGCGCTCGCCGAGATGCGCCGGCTGCTCGGCGTGCTGCGCACCGGGGAGCAGCAGGAGAGCGGCGAGTACGTCCCGCAGCCCGACGTCCGGCAGATCGACGAGCTGGTCGAGCAGGTCCGCGGCTCCGGCCTCACCGTCGACTTCAAGATCGAGGGCACCCCGCGCCCGCTGCCCAGCGGCGTCGAGCTGACCGCGTACCGCATCGTGCAGGAGGCGCTCACCAACACGCGCAAGCACGGCGGCGACAACGCCGGGGCCAGCGTCCGGATCGTCTACTTCGACGACGGGCTCGGCCTGCTCGTCGAGGACGACGGCCAGGGCGCCCCGCACGAGCTGTACGAGGACGGGGGCGCGGACGGCCGCGGCCACGGACTCATCGGGATGCGGGAGCGCGTCGGTATGGTCGGCGGCACCCTGGACGCGGGGCCGCGGCCCGGCGGCGGGTTCCGGATCAGTGCCCTGCTGCCGCTCAAACCCGCCCATTGACGCCCGCTGACACCTGTCAGCCACTCGCCGTGCCCTTGGAGGGAACCGGAAATGCCGATCCGCGTGATGCTCGTCGACGACCAGGTGCTGCTGCGCACCGGGTTCCGCATGGTGCTCGCCGCCCAGCCGGACATGGAGGTCGTCGCGGAGGCCGGTGACGGCGCCGAGGCCCTGGAGGTGCTGCGCTCGACGGCGGTCGACGTGGTGCTCATGGACGTACGGATGCCGCGCCTCGACGGTGTGGAGGCCACGGCGCGCATCTGCTCGGCGCCGAACCCGCCGAAGGTGCTGATCCTGACCACGTTCGACCTGGACGAGTACGCCTTCTCCGGGCTGAAGGCCGGCGCCTCCGGCTTCCTGCTCAAGGACGTGCCGCCCGGCGAACTCCTCGGTGCCATCCGCTCCGTGCACAGCGGCGACGCGGTCGTCGCGCCCTCGACGACCCGGCGCCTGCTCGACCGGTTCGCGCCGATGCTGCCGCAGACCGGCGGGGAACCGCAGCACAAGGAGCTGGAGCGGCTCACCGACCGCGAGCGCGAGGTGATGGTCCTGGTCGCCCAGGGCCTCTCGAACGGCGAGATCGCCGCCCGCCTGGTCCTCTCCGAGGCCACGGTGAAGACCCACGTGGGGCGCATCCTCACCAAACTCGCCCTACGCGACCGCGTCCAGGTCGTGGTCCTCGCGTACGAGACGGGGCTGGTGCGGGCGGGCGGATGAATTCAGCCCGTCCGGCGCTTGAGGACGAGCGCGGAGCGCGATGGACGGCATCCGAGCCGACGGTGCGCAAACGTGCCGGGAACAAGCGGCCCCCTACCGCAGCACCCCCTCGATGAAATCGCTGCCGAGCCGCGCGACCGCGGTCAGGTCCAGCTGATGCAGGACGTAGCGGCCGCGCCGACGCGCCGTGAGCAGCCCGGCCTTCTTCAGGACGGTGAGATGCCGGGAGATCTCCGGCGCCGTCATGCCGTGCGCGTCCACCAGCTCGCTGGTCGTGTACGCGCCGCGCGCCAGGTGACGGCAGAGCCGCATCCGCACCGGGTGGGCCAGCGCCTCCATGCGGCGCGTCAGCTCCTCGACGGAGGCCGGTGTGCTGGGGCGCGGGGCGCCCACGGGGTACGTGATGGCGGGCTGCCACCCGTACCGGTGCAGCACGAACAGGTGCGGCCAGCCCAGGCTGGTGGGCACCAGGACCAGGCCGCCGTCCCCCGTCGCCGTACGCCCCTCGGACAGCTTGTCCACGGTGATGCGCTCGGCCCGCTCTTCCAGCGAGACCGCCGCCGACACCGCGCTCAGCGTCTCCTTGAGGCCCTTGTGGCGCAGCAGTTCCGTCTTGTGCCGGGCGTCGGCCGCCAGCTGGTGCTCGAGGCGTCCCCAGATGTCCGCGAAGAACGCCTCCTCGCAGTCCTCCATCAACTGCCGGAACCAGGTCCGGATCTGTGGCGGGTCGTCCAACAGGCGCTTGGTGAAACGGACTTGGTGCACGCCGCGCGTCGCCGCGAGATCGAGGGCCCGCTTACGCACCGCAGCGTCGTTCAACGGGTCCGGCGTCACCGTGTCGTACGTCAGCTGGCAGGTGAACTCCAGGGCGATGTCGACGAACGTCTCGTCGCTCAACGTGTCGAGCAGGTCCAGCTCGGCGGCGAGCGTGCTGCCTGGCAGCGACCTGCCGCCCGGTATCCCGGCGAAGGGGGCGAAGACGTCCGAGAACGTCGTACGCCACAGGAAGTCCGCCTCGCACAGCCGGTCGGCGAGACATGCGTCAAGGCTTGCCGAGACGGCGGTGACCCAGCCCTGCAGGCCCGGGTGGTGGCCCGGTTCGCTCAGCGCGTGCAGCGCCATGCCCAGCTCCGCGAGGGGAGACGGCACGACGGAGATCCGCTCCGGCGGGAGGCCGGCGATGTCGATGGTCACGCTCATGTCCCCATGGTGCACGCCGGGTCTGACAACGCCCCGGTCGATTGACGGCTCCCGTCAATCGACGCGACAGCCGCGCCCGGCCCGACCACTCTGGAGCCGTCGACAAGATCCGGGCTTTCCGCGGGGCCCTCTCCTCCACCCGAACTCTGTGCGCAGCATCCCGAGAGGCGACCTGTCATGAGCATCACCCAGCAGTACCTGCTCGACTCCTACCGCGCCGCCCAGCACGGCACTCCGCAGCCGCCGGCCCCCGGCCGCCACGACTGGCACGTGGTGCGCGAACTGCGCGACCACCGCCGCTCCGAGGCCGTGGCGCACGAACGCCCGGCCCGCGGCCGCCTGCGTCTGGCCCTGTCCCGCCTGTTCGGGGTGGGCGGGGCGGCGCACTGAGCCGAGGGTTCCGTAAAGCCGGGGTGGCGCACTGAACCGAGGGTTCCGTAACGAAGAGGCTCAGAGCCGCCGTACGAAATCCCGCACCCCCTTCCGTACGTCCTCCGCCGTCCACTCCAGACCCGGGCCCGCCACCGTCACCTCGGTCACGGACAGCCCGGGCGGGCCTTCCGCGAACCACGGGCGGAACAGCGCGTTCCCCGTCTCCTCGGCCTGCTCGGCGGCCGCGGTGGTGAGCACGTCCGCGTCGTACGGCAGCCAGACCTGGAACTGGTGCGTATGAGGCACCTCGGGGTGCACCTGGAACCACGGCACCCCCGCCTCCACGAATCCGGCGCGCAGCGCATCCGCCACCACGCGCGCGTGCGCGACGTACGAGGGCAGGCGCGGCAGTTCGCGGGTCAGGCCGAGCAGCGCGGACAGGGCCGTGGGGAACTGCTGGAACACCTGGCCGCCGTAGCGGTGGCGCCAGGCGCGGGCCTCCGCCACGAAGGAGCCGGGTCCCACGAGGGCAGCGCCCCCGAGCCCGCCGAGCGACTTGTAGAACGACACGTACACGCTGTCCGCGAGCTGCGCGATCTCCTCAAGGGGGCGGCCGAAGTGCGTCGTGCACTCCCACAGCCGGGCCCCGTCGAAGTGCACGACTGCGTCCCGTTCACGCGCCGCCTCGACGACCTCGACCAGCTCCTCCCAGGAGGGCAGCGCGAAACCCGCGTCCCGCAGGGGCAGTTCGAGCATCAGCGCCCCGAACGGTTCGTCGAGGTCCCGCACTTCCTCGGCGGTCGGAAGGCGC
Source organism: Streptomyces sp. LHD-70 (assembly GCF_031157275.1). Taxonomy (GTDB): domain Bacteria; phylum Actinomycetota; class Actinomycetes; order Streptomycetales; family Streptomycetaceae; genus Streptomyces. The sequence continues at coordinate 41,024 of NZ_JAVIFW010000030.1, read as the reverse complement.
CGCTCGCTCGTCGGATGCACCGTGCGCAGACCGCTGACGACGGGGAACGCCCCGCGTTCGTGCCGCTCGGGGTGGGACAGCGGGTGCAGGGCCACCGTGGCGTTGCCGGTGCGGCCCGCCCAGCAGCGCAGCGCCACCTGCTGCGCCATCGTGCCGGTCGGGAAGAACGCGGCGTCCTCCGCGCCGAGCAGCTCGGCGACCCGGCCTTCGAGCTCGGCGACGACCCCGTTCCCGTACATGTCGGCCGGTTCGCCGAGGTCGTACACCTCGCCCGCGTCCGCCGCGAGCCGGGTCAGCCGCTCGCCGACCGTCGCGTCGATCGCGGGGCGCGCGAGTGTCCGCCGGGCGCCGCGCAGAGCGGTACGCAACCGCTCCCGCGCGCTCTGCGCGTGGCCGCGGTCGTGGTCGTCCGGCTCGTCCTGCTCGTCCTGCTCGTCCGGGTCGTTGGGCCCGTCCTGCTTTTTCGGCTCATCAGGCTCATCAGGCTCATCCGGCTCGTACGGCTCGTCCGTGTGGTCCCGCCCGCTGTCGCTCATCCACAGATCGTCGCGCACCCGTCTCGTACGGGCATGCGGTTTTCCCACACCCTGTGGACAACCGTCGGCCTGTGGACAACGGCCGCCGCACCAGTCGTACGAACCGCACAGCCTGTGGACAGCCGGCGACCGCGGAAACCCCCTCGCGTTAGCATGACGAGAAATCGTCCGGTACCCCGAGCGGACTGGAACGGAAGGCGCTCGTCGAGTGAACACACCGCATGCGGAACCCCAGAATCCAGCGGATCGACCGGCCCGGCTGGCAGTCGGCGTGGTCGGAGCCGGCCGCGTAGGACCCGCCCTCGCGGCCTCGCTGCAGCTCGCCGGACACCGCCCGGTGGCCGTGTCCGGAGTCTCCGACGCCTCGGTGCGCCGGGCCGCGGCGCTCCTCCCCGACGTGCCGGTCGTCTCGCCCGCCGACGTGCTCGCCCGCTCCGAGCTGGTCCTGCTCACCGTTCCCGACGACGCCCTGCCGGGCCTGGTCGAAGGGCTCGCCGAGACCGGCGCCGTCCGTCCCGGCCAGCTGATCGTGCACACCTCGGGGCGGTACGGCGTGGGCGTGCTCGAACCCGCGCTCCGCGCCGGCGGCCTGCCGCTCGCCCTGCACCCCGCCATGACGTTCACCGGCACCCCCGTGGACGTGCAGCGGCTCGCCGGGTGCTCGTTCGGGGTGACGGCGCCCGAGGAGCTGCGGCTCGCCGCCGAGGCCCTGGTCATCGAGATGGGCGGCGAGCCCGAGTGGATCGAGGAGTCGGCCCGCCCGCTCTACCACGCGGCGCTCGCGCTCGGGGCGAACCACCTGGTCACCCTGGTCGCCGAGGCCATGGAGCTGCTGCGCCAGGCGGGCGTCGGCGCCCCTGACCGCATGCTCGGCCCGCTGCTCGGCGCGGCCCTCGACAACGCCCTGCGGTCCGGGGACGCGGCGCTCACAGGCCCGGTCGCGCGCGGGGACGCGGGCACGGTCGCGGCGCATGTCGCCGAGCTCCGCAAGCACGCGCCCGGCACCGTCGCCGGGTACCTGGCGATGGCCCGCGCCACCGCCGACCGCGCCCTGGCCCACGGCATGCTCAAGCCGGAGCTCGCCGAGGAGCTCCTGGGCGTGCTCGCCGCCGAGACCGGCCCGGCTCAGGGCCCGACGACCGGCACGGACGGGGACTCCCGATGACAGAACAGCCGCAGCAGGCGCAGCAGACAGAACAGCCGGAGCAGACGCGACCGACGCAACAGCCGCCGCAGACACAGCAGCCGCAACACCCGCAACACCCGCGACAGCCGCAAAAGAAGCGTCAGCCGCGGCTCCTGCACAGCGCCGCCGAACTCCGCGCGCTCACCCACGAAGGCGATCGCGCGGTCGTCATGACCATGGGTGCCCTGCACGAGGGCCACGCGACGCTCGTCCGGCACGCGCGCGATGTGGCGGGCCCGCACGGCCAGGTCGTCGTCACGGTCTTCGTGAACCCCCTCCAGTTCGGCGCCGGCGAGGACCTCGACCGCTACCCGCGCACCCTCGAAGCCGACCTCAAGGTGGCCGAACAGGCAGGCGCGGACGTGGTGTTCGCCCCTGGCGTGGACGAGGTCTACCCGGGCGGCGAACCGCAGGTGCGGATCAGCGCGGGCCCGATGGGGGAGCGCCTCGAAGGCGCCGCGCGCCCCGGCCACTTCGACGGCATGCTCACCGTCGTCGCCAAACTCCTGCACCTCACGGCGCCCGACCTCGCCCTGTACGGCGAGAAGGACGCCCAGCAACTCGCCCTGATCCGGCGCATGGTGCGGGACCTGAACTTCCCGGTCGAGATCGTCGGCGTACCGACGGTGCGCGAGCCGGACGGACTGGCCCTGTCCAGCCGCAACCGCTACCTCGCGGCGGGCGAGCGGCGCACGGCACTCGCCCTGTCCACGGCCCTGTTCGCGGGCCGGGAGCGGCTCGCCGCGCAGCAGGCACTCTCCGCGCGCGCCCAGGCGGCCCCCGCCTCACGCGCGCGTGCCGATGCCCTGACCGCGCTCGGCGAGGCCCGCGCCGCCGCCGACGCGCACGCGGTGTCCCAGGCCGCGCTCCGCTGCCCGAGCGCCGTGCGCACCGCCGCCCGCGCGGTGCTCGACGACGCCGCGCGGCTGCGGCCCCCGCTGGTCCTGGACTATCTGGCGCTCGTCGACCCGTCCGACTTCACCGAGGTACCGGACGGGTTCACCGGCGAAGCCGTCCTCGCGGTCGCCGCGCGGGTGGGCACGACCCGCCTGATCGACAACGTGCCCCTGACGTTCGCCCCCGAGGACACCTCTGAGGAAAGCCCCCGGGACACCCCATCGCCCACCCCCGCAGGAACCGACGAGGCCCCCGGAGCCGCCGTATGACCGCCCCCGCAACCACCGGCATACGGCTGCACGCGCCGGCCCCCGGCTGGGCCCGCGCGGCCGACGTGATCGTGGTCGGCTCCGGCGTGGCCGGGCTGACGGCGGCCCTGCGCTGCGCGGCGAGCGGTCTGCGTACCGTCGTCGTCACCAAGGCCCGCCTGGACGACGGCTCCACGCGCTGGGCCCAGGGCGGCATCGCGGCGGCGCTCGGCGAGGGCGACAGCCCCGAACAGCACCTGGACGACACCCTGGTGGCGGGCGCGGGCCTGTGCGACGAGGAGGCCGTGCGCACGCTGGTGACCGAAGGCCCGGACGCGGTGCGGCGGTTGATCGAGACCGGCGCCGACTTCGACAAGGCCGACGGAGGCGAGATCGCCCTCACGCGCGAGGGCGGCCACCACCGCCGCCGCATCGCACACGCGGGCGGCGACGCCACCGGCGCGGAGATCTCCCGCGCCCTGGTCGAGGCGGTACGCGCGCGGGGCATCGAAACCATCGAGAACGCCCTCGTACTGGACCTGTTGACGGACGCCGACGGCCACGCGGCCGGCGTCACCCTGCACGTCATGGGCGAGGGCCAGCACGACGGCGTGGGCGCGGTGCACGCGCGCGCGGTGGTCCTCGCGACCGGCGGCATGGGCCAGGTCTTCTCGGCGACGACCAACCCCGCGGTGTCGACCGGGGACGGCGTGGCCCTGGCGCTGCGCGCGGGCGCCGAGGTCAGCGACCTGGAGTTCGTCCAGTTCCACCCCACGGTGCTGTTCCTCGGCCCGGACGCGGAGGGTCAGCAGCCCCTGGTCTCCGAGGCGGTGCGCGGCGAGGGCGCCCACCTCGTGGACGCGGACGGCGTGCGCTTCATGGTGGGGCAGCACGAGCTGGCCGAGCTGGCGCCGCGGGACATCGTGGCGAAGGGCATCATGCGCCGCATGCAGGAAGTGGGCGCCGAGCACATGTACTTGGACGCCAGGCACTTCGGCGCCGACATGTGGGCGAGCCGGTTCCCGACGATCCTCGCCGCCTGCCGCGCCCACGGCATCGACCCGGTCACCCAGCCCATCCCGGTCGCCCCCGCCGCGCACTACGCCTCCGGCGGCGTCCGCACCGACCGGCACGGCCGTACGACGGTCCCGGGCCTGTACGCCTGCGGCGAGGTCGCCTGCACCGGCGTGCATGGAGCCAACCGGCTGGCCTCCAACTCCCTGCTTGAGGGCCTGGTCTACGCCGAGAGCATCGCCGCCGACATCGCCCGCGACACCCCGGCGAGCCGCGTCCCCGCGCCCGTGCCGCAGGCCGAGCCGCCCGCGCACCCGCTGCTGCCGTCCGAGGCCCGCCTCACCATCCAGCGGATCATGACCCGGGGCGCCGGAGTGCTGCGCTCCGCCGACTCCCTCAAGGAGGCGGCCGAGCAGCTCGACGCGGTCCACGCGGCCGCCCGGGACGCGCTCGCCGAGCACGGCAAGACCGCCGAGCCCGGCACCGACACCTGGGAGGCCACCAACCTCCTGTGCGTCGCGCGCGTGCTGGTCGCCGCAGCCCTGCGCCGTGAGGAGACCCGCGGCTGCCACTGGCGCGAGGACCACGCCGACCGCGACGACACCGACTGGCGCCGCCACCTCGTCGTACGCCTCCGCCCCGACCGCACCCTCGCGGTGCACCGCACCGAGACCGCGGACTTCCCGCCGACCGGGCCGTTCCCGACCCGGCCGCAGCCGACCCCTCCCCAGGAGCAGTGACCGAAGTGAGCACCCCCGACCTCCCCCTCGCCGAGACCGGCGGCTGCGGCGACTCCTGCGGCTGTTCGGCGGACGCCGACGAGGCAGTCATGGAGTGCGGCCTCGACCCCGCGCTCGCCGCCCTCATCGTCCAGGACGGCCTCGACCCCGTCCTCGTAGAGGACATCGCCCACATGGCGCTCGCCGAGGACCTCGACGGCGGCGTGGACGTCACCTCGGTCGCCACCATCCCCGAGGAGGCCGTCGCCACCGGTGACTTCACCGCCCGCGAGGACGGCGTCGTGGCGGGCCTCAGGGTCGCCGAGGCGGTCCTCTCGGTGGTCTGCACGGAGGCCTTCGAGGTCGAGCGGCACGTCGAGGACGGCGACCGCGTCCAGGCCGGCCAGAAGCTGCTCAGCGTCACCACCCGCACCCGCGACCTGCTGACCGGCGAGCGCAGCGCCCTGAACATCCTGTGCCGCCTCTCCGGCATCGCCACCGCCACGCGCGCGTGGGCGGACGTTCTGGACGGTACGAAGGCCAAGGTGCGGGACACCCGCAAGACCACCCCCGGTCTGCGCGCCCTGGAGAAGTTCGCGGTGCGCTGCGGCGGCGGCGTCAACCACCGGATGTCCCTCTCGGACGCCGCCCTGGTCAAGGACAACCACGTGGTCGCGGCCGGCGGCGTGGCCCAGGCCTTCACCGCCGTACGCGAGCGCTTCCCCGAGCTGCCGATCGAGGTGGAGGTCGACACCCTGCACCAGCTGCGCGAGGTGCTCGACGCGGGCGCGGACCTGATCCTCCTGGACAACTTCACGCCCGCCGAGACCGAGGAGGCCGTCGCCCTGGTGGCCGGCCGCGCGCTCCTGGAGTCCTCCGGCCGCCTGGCCCTGGACAACGCCCGCACGTACGCGGAGACGGGCGTCGACTACCTGGCGGTGGGCGCCCTCACGCACTCGTCGCGCATCCTCGACATCGGCCTCGACCTGCGCGAGGCCGACGCGGAGGAGCACAGCGCGGGGGAGACCGCCTGATGCTGCTGACCATCGACGTGGGCAACACCCACACCGTGCTCGGCCTCTTCGACGGCGAGGAGATCGTCGAGCACTGGCGCATCTCCACCGACGCCCGCCGCACCGCCGACGAACTCGCCGTCCTGCTCAACGGCCTCATGGGCATGCACCCACTGCTCGGCGAGGAGCTCGGCGACGGCATCGACGGCATCGCGATCTGCGCCACCGTCCCCTCGGTCCTGCACGAGCTGCGCGAGGTCACCCGCCGCTACTACGGCGACGTCCCGGCCGTCCTGGTCGAGCCCGGCATCAAGACCGGCGTGCCGATCCTGATGGACAACCCCAAGGAGGTCGGCGCGGACCGCATCATCAACGCGGTCGCGGCCGTCGAGCTCTACGGCGGCCCGGCGATCGTCGTCGACTTCGGCACGGCGACGACGTTCGACGCGGTCTCCGCGCGCGGGGAGTACGCGGGCGGCGCGATCGCCCCCGGCATCGAGATCTCCGTCGACGCCCTCGGGGTGCGCGGCGCCCAGCTCCGCAAGATCGAGCTGGCCCGCCCGCGCAGCGTGATCGGCAAGAACACCGTCGAGGCGATGCAGTCCGGCATCCTCTACGGCTTCGCGGGCCAGGTCGACGGCGTCGTCAACCGCATGGCCCGCGAGCTGGCCGACGACCCCGAGGACGTCACCGTGATCGCCACCGGCGGCCTGGCCCCGATGGTCCTCGGCGAGTCCACGGTGATCGACGAGCACGAGCCGTGGCTGACTCTGATCGGCCTCCGCCTGGTCCACGAGCGCAACGTCGCGCGCAGCTGAGGCACAGGCGCGAGACACGGTCGTACGGGCGCGCGCGGCACACGTGCGCGCCCGGCGCGCCACCTCACCATTTAGTCGATTTTGTCCGATTAGCGCGTATCGTCGGCCCATGCCCACGCCATACGGATCCCACGGCGGCATGGCGTTCAGCGCGGACGAGCTGCGTGTGCTCCGACGCGCCCTCGCCGTCGCCCTCCATCCCAGCAAGGCCGCCTCCGTCGCCGACGTCCAGGACTGCCTGGACCTCTCCGACGGCATCAACGAGGCCATCGACGAGGCGGTCCGGCTGCGCGCCTTCCTCCTCGCCGACCTCGGCCGCTACCGCGCCGCACTCCCCGGCACCGCCGCCGGCTATCTCCAGCTCCTCGCCGACGCCCTCGCGGCCGGCCACCGCCCGGAGGTGGACGACCTGGCCGCCCTGCGCGCCCTGCGCGGCAACCCCCTCGCCGCCGCCCTCCTCGACCGCTGCCGCGCCCTCGCGGAGCACGACGTACGCACGGAGCCGGTGGCAACCCCGCGGGTGCCGGCCTCGCGCAGACGGCTGCTCGCCCTGCCCGGCGGGCGCGCCGAGGACGGCAAGCCCGCCGCGGACCCGAAGAAGCCGGCGCCGCCGCAGCGCACCAACCCGCCCCGTCCCGTACCCACCCCCGCCGAGGTCTTCCCGCCCAAGCGCCGCCCTGCGGCACCCGGCGAGAGCGACGAACCGGCCTCCCCGCCGCAGAAGCTCGCCGCCGGATAGCTACGCTGGGGGGCATGGACTACGTCTCCGCGCTCCTGCCCCCCGTAGTGATGGCGGTCTTCTTCGCCGCTCTCATCGTGACGATCGTCAAGACCCAGGGCGGCGCCAACAAGGCCAAGGAGGACGAGGCCGTGGACGCCGCGGTCGCCCGCGCCGAGAGTGTCCGCCAGGCGCAGCAGGCCACCCCGAAGACCGGCGACGCCTGACCGTCCCCCAGCAGCATCCCGTGCGTACGGCTCACTTATTTTCGAGCCGTACGCCCTTTTTGCTCCCGAAATCGGGACAACTCCCACTATTCTTCAGGTGTGCCTCGCCCCTTGGGAGAACTCGAAGACGTCGTGATGACGCGGGTTTGGAAGTGGAACCGCCCGGTCACGGTTCGAGAAGTCCTGGAAGACCTTCAGCAGGAACGGTCCATCGCCTACACGACGGTCATGACCGTATTGGACAATCTCCATCAGAAGGGCTGGGTTCGGCGAGAAGCGGAAGGCCGCGCCTATCGATATGAGGCGGTCTCCACACGTGCCGCCTACTCCGCCGCCCTGATGAACGACGCCTGGTCGCAGAGCGACAACCCCGCAGCCGCGCTCGTCGCCTTCTTCGGCATGATGTCGCCGGAACAGCGCGAGGCCCTCAACGACGCCGTTCGCATGGTGCAGGGACCGGAGAACCCCGGCGCGGCAGAGGGTGGCACAGGGCGATAGCGTCCGGACATGCCAGCAGAGATCCCCGCGTATCCCGATGCACCCGCAAAACCCGTCACCATCCGCAGGGCACGTACCAGCGATGTCCCCGCCGTGCGTGACCTCATCGACTCCTACTCGGGCGACGGCATCCTCCTCGACAAAGCCACGGTGACGCTTTACGAGGACATCCAGGAGTTCTGGGTCGCGGAACGCGACGACAACGCACAGGTCGTCGGCTGCGGTGCGCTGCACGTGATGTGGGAAGACCTCGCCGAAGTACGCACGCTCGCCGTGAACTCCGATGTCAAGGGTTCCGGCGTGGGGCATCAACTGCTCGGCAAGTTGGTGCAGACCGCCCGCTGGCTCGGTGTGCGCAAGGTTTTCTGTCTCACCTTCGAAGTGGACTTCTTCGTCAAGCACGGCTTCGTGGAGATCGGTGAGACTCCGGTCGACACAGATGTCTACAGCGAGCTGCTTCGGTCCTATGACGAAGGCGTCGCGGAGTTCCTCGGTCTCGAACGAGTGAAACCCAACACCTTGGGGAACAGCCGCATGCTTCTGCACCTCTGAGCATGCGCCTCGGTTTATACGGGCCGTTGAGATCACTACCGGTCTGCGGCGGTGCTATGTCCGAAACGCGCACGTTTCAAGGGCTCTTGAGGTCTCGGTCTCAACCGGGGGTTTGTGTTTTTCCGGCAAAAGCGGTTTGCTTTCCGACGTACTCCATATAACCGGGCCCGGGAAACTGCGGCGGACGCGCTGACGGTAGCGGGACCTGAAGTTATCGATGAAAGGAAATCCGGTGGCACAGAAGGTTCAGGTCCTTCTTGTCGACGACCTCGACGGCGGCGAGGCGGACGAGACCGTGACGTTCGCTCTGGACGGCAAGCAGTACGAGATTGACCTCACCACCGCCAACGCGGACAAGCTCCGGGGTCTCCTCGAGCCCTACGTGAAGGGTGGCCGTCGCACCGGAGGCCGTTCCGCGGGCGGCCGCGGCAAGGCGCGCGCCGCTTCCGGCGGTAGCGAGAACACCGCACAGATCCGCGCGTGGGCGAAGGAGAACGGCTACGAGGTCAACGACCGCGGCCGCGTCCCCGCCTCGATCCGTGAGGCCTACGAGAAGGCCAACGGCTGAGCGCTCGCGCGCAGCAACCGGAGCCGGTGGCACTGAGTCGCCGCCGTATCCACGAGTCGTACGAGATCGGGAGTGCCCGCACCCTTCCCGAGACCGGTGAGAGCCGACAGTGTCGGCAGGGTCGGCTCCACCTCGCGCCCCGGACCGGGGGGCCGCAGCCAGACGGCGGCTTCCCGGGGGCCGGGCCGGCCGGGCGGCAGCGGTGCGGGCACCAGGCAGCCCGCCCCCACGGCCCGCAGATCCCTCGCGAGGCCGCCCCACTCGAGCCATTCGAGCAGCCCCGGCAGCTCGTCCGCGCTGCCCGCGGCGACCAGGAACCGCACCGTGTTCCCGTCGAGCGCCACCGGACCCGTCGCGGCCTTGGCGCCGAGCCGCCGCAGGACGGCGAAGCCCGCGTCGGCCGGGACCTCGAGGACGTCGAAGCGCAGCCCCGCCACCAGCTGAGCCGGCGGCCCCGCGGCCGTCGCCCAGCCGAGCTCGTTCTCGTACCACTGCTGCACCGGATCGCCGGGAGCGGCGGCCGGTTCGCGCGGGAGCGGGATCGCGGGCGACATGCCTGGAGCAACTCTCAAGAGCGCCTTGGGTTACGCAGCGTGCGTGACTGGCTGCTTACTGTGCCCGAATTCGGGGCGCTCGCAGAGCTAAGGGGGCGCAAGGGTGTTCGCCCGTAGCGGAGGGAACCGGTGCGCGCCGCATGGAGTGTCAGTCCCTACGGGTAAGACATCCCTAGTGGGGAGGGGCGACACGCAGGCTCGGACGTCTCACGTTCGCCATCGGCGTACTGGCGATGGGGGTAACTGCCTGGCCTGCGGGAACATCGTCTCGCACCATCGGGTTGGAGCAGATGTCGGCGTTCGTGGCAGGAGATCCTCCGGGAAGTAGGGCCGGGTGTCGGCAGTTGGAATGAGCGGTCCCCGCTTGCGGGACTAAGCTGCGGAAGGACAGGGAGGGGACCGACCCCTCTACTGCCTGACCGCTCTGAGGAGCGATTAACGATGTTCGAGAGGTTCACCGACCGCGCGCGGCGGGTTGTCGTCCTGGCTCAGGAAGAAGCCCGGATGCTCAACCACAATTACATCGGCACCGAGCACATCCTCCTGGGCCTGATCCACGAGGGTGAGGGTGTCGCCGCTAAGGCCCTGGAGAGCCTCGGGATTTCGCTCGAGGCGGTCCGCCAGCAGGTGGAGGAGATCATCGGCCAGGGCCAGCAGGCCCCGTCCGGGCACATCCCCTTCACCCCTCGTGCCAAGAAGGTCCTGGAGCTGTCGCTCCGCGAGGCTCTTCAGCTGGGCCACAACTACATCGGCACGGAGCACATCCTGCTCGGCCTGATCCGCGAGGGCGAGGGCGTCGCCGCCCAGGTCCTCGTGAAGCTGGGCGCCGATCTCAACCGGGTGCGGCAGCAGGTCATCCAGCTGCTCTCCGGTTACCAGGGCAAGGAGACCGCCACCGCCGGCGGTCCTGCCGAGGGCACGCCCTCCACGTCCCTGGTCCTCGACCAGTTCGGCCGGAACCTCACCCAGGCCGCTCGTGAGTCCAAGCTCGACCCGGTCATCGGGCGCGAGAAGGAGATCGAGCGGGTCATGCAGGTGCTGTCCCGCCGTACGAAGAACAACCCGGTCCTGATCGGTGAGCCCGGCGTCGGCAAGACCGCCGTCGTCGAGGGCCTCGCCCAGGCCATCGTCAAGGGCGAGGTGCCCGAGACCCTCAAGGACAAGCACCTCTACACCCTCGACCTGGGCGCGCTGGTCGCGGGCTCCCGCTACCGCGGTGACTTCGAGGAGCGCCTGAAGAAGGTCCTCAAGGAGATCCGCACCCGCGGCGACATCATCCTGTTCATCGACGAGCTGCACACGCTCGTGGGTGCGGGTGCCGCCGAGGGCGCCATCGACGCCGCCAGCATCCTCAAGCCGATGCTGGCCCGCGGTGAGCTGCAGACCATCGGTGCGACGACGCTCGACGAGTACCGCAAGTACCTGGAGAAGGACGCCGCGCTCGAGCGCCGCTTCCAGCCGATCCAGGTCGCGGAGCCGTCGCTGCCGCACACCATCGAGATCCTCAAGGGCCTGCGCGACCGGTACGAGGCGCACCACCGTGTGTCCATCACCGACGAGGCCCTCGTCCAGGCCGCGACCCTGGCCGACCGGTACATCTCGGACCGCTTCCTGCCGGACAAGGCGATCGACCTGATCGACGAGGCCGGTTCCCGGATGCGCATCCGCCGGATGACCGCGCCGCCGGACCTCCGCGAGTTCGACGAGAAGATCGCCGGAGTCCGCCGCGACAAGGAGTCCGCGATCGACTCGCAGGACTTCGAGAAGGCCGCCTCGCTGCGGGACAAGGAGAAGCAGCTCCTGTCCGCCAAGGCCAAGCGGGAGAAGGAGTGGAAGGCCGGCGACATGGACGTCGTCGCCGAGGTCGACGGCGATCTGATCGCCGAGGTCCTCGCGACCGCCACCGGCATCCCGGTCTTCAAGCTGACCGAGGAGGAGTCCTCGCGTCTGCTGCGCATGGAGGACGAGCTGCACAAGCGCGTCATCGGCCAGAACGACGCGGTCAAGGCGCTCTCCAAGGCCATCCGGCGTACGCGCGCGGGCCTCAAGGACCCGAAGCGCCCCGGCGGTTCGTTCATCTTCGCCGGCCCGTCCGGTGTCGGTAAGACCGAGCTGTCCAAGGCGCTCGCCGAGTTCCTCTTCGGCGACGAGGACGCGATGATCTCCCTCGACATGTCGGAGTTCAGCGAGAAGCACACGGTCTCGCGCCTCTTCGGCTCGCCCCCCGGCTACGTCGGGTACGAAGAGGGCGGCCAGCTCACCGAGAAGGTGCGCCGCAAGCCGTTCTCCGTGGTCCTCTTCGACGAGGTCGAGAAGGCCCACCCGGACATCTTCAACTCGCTCCTGCAGATCCTGGAGGACGGTCGCCTGACCGACTCCCAGGGCCGGGTCGTCGACTTCAAGAACACGGTCATCATCATGACGACCAACCTCGGCACCCGTGACATCTCCAAGGGCTTCAACCTGGGCTTCGCGGCGCAGGGCGACACGAAGTCCAACTACGAGCGCATGAAGAACAAGGTCTCGGACGAGCTCAAGCAGCACTTCCGCCCCGAGTTCCTCAACCGTGTCGACGACGTCGTCGTCTTCCCGCAGCTCAGCCAGGCCGACATCCTGCGGATCGTCGACCTGATGATCGACAAGGTGGACGAGCGCCTGAAGGACCGGGACATGGGCATCGAGCTCTCCCAGTCCGCGAAGGAGCTCCTCGCCAAGAAGGGTTACGACCCGGTCCTGGGCGCACGGCCGCTGCGCCGCACGATCCAGCGCGAGGTCGAGGACAGCCTGTCGGAGAAGATCCTCTTCGGCGAGCTGCGCCCCGGTCACATCGTGGTCGTGGACACGGAGGGCGAGGGCGAGCAGCAGACCTTCACCTTCCGCGGCGAGGAGAAGTCGCCGCTGCCGGACGTGCCGCCGGTGGACGCCGCCGCGGGCGGCTCCGGCCCGGACCTGACCAAGGGCTGAGTCGGCTGTAGCCAGCAGGCAGCAAGGGGCCGGCCCCGAACCGAGACATCGGTTCGGGGCCGGCCCCTTTTTTGCTGGCAGTCGGCCGGCCCCTTTTTTGCTGGCCTTCGGCCGCTCGCACCGAGCCCCGAGCCCCTCTCCGCCCCCCCCTGTACGAGTAGCCCCGGTCACATCCCGGCAGGGTTCGATCTTGCCCCGCGGTGACATGACGCACAGGCGTTTCGAGGGGTACTAGCCGGAATAGTCGACGCCGGTCCCGGGGGGTGGGGGACCTTCGGCAGGCAACCTTCGGGACTAAAGTCCCGAATCGGGCGAGTCGGGGGCAACTAGGGCGTTCATGTCCCTCAATAAGCTACTGAAGTGGGGCTAAACACCACTTCCAGGATGATTTCCAAAGGTCTCCGGAAGGGCGCCCAAAGAGCGTCAAGAGGCCATCGTTCCCCTGCCTCCATACGAGCTTTGGTAGTAGATGGGCTGTTTGAGCCCGGCGGTGGGGGCGGGTTACCAAGGTGGGGCAGCCCGGTCGCAGAGGTTCGTCGGCCGGGTCCGCCCATGTCTTTGCTCCGGACGCCGATGTCCGGACCGCCCCCACCCCCTGGAGGTCATCCGTGATGTCGAAGCGCGCCGAGTCCCACATATCCAAGTCGTCGCTGTTCCGTACCCGGGCGACCGTTCTCGCCGCTGGTGTCGGCGTGGCGGCGACGCTCGGCGCGGGGGTTGCCATGGCCGCCGAGCAGAGCTCGGGCGGTGGCTTCACCGGTGCGTCCGCCTCTGTCGAGGCGCAGGCCGTCAAGGCGCAGGCCGAGGCTCAGGCCCAGGCCGCCACGAAGAAGGCCGAGGCCGCCGCGAAGAAGAAGGCCGAGGCCAAGGCCGCCGCGAAGAAGAAGGCGACCGGCTGGGGCAACCCGGTCAAGAACTACACGCTGAGCGCCAGCTACGCCCAGGCCGGCGGCATGTGGTCGAGCAAGCACTCCGGCCAGGACTTCGCCGTGCCCGTCGGCACCAAGGTCGCCGCCGTGCACAACGGCACCGTCGTCAAGGCCGGCCCCAACGGCGCCGGTGACGGTCCCGCGTACGGCAACGCCGTGGTGATCAAGCACGACAACGGCCGCTACTCGCAGTACGCGCACCTGTCCAAGGTCGGCGTCAAGATCGGCCAGAAGGTGAAGACCGGCCAGGAGATCGCCCGCTCCGGCAACACCGGCAACTCCAGCGGTCCGCACCTGCACTTCGAGATCCGTACGGCCGCGAACTACGGCACGGCGATCAACCCCGCCAGCTTCATGCGCTCCCTCGGCGTGAACTTCTGAGGCGTCTGCGCGCGCCCGCTCCTCAGCGGGATTCCCGGCCCGAGTGGGCCTGGGTGACCAGATCGGTGGCGACCTCGAGGATGGCCCTGCGCTTCTCCTCGGGGTCGCCTTCGACGTCCTTGAGGGCGAACATCCCGGCGTGCATCGAGAACAGCGCGCTGAAGCAGCGGACCTGGTCGGTGAGCGGGGCGTCCGGTTCGCGCAGGACGTCGAGCAGGCGCAGCATGCGGGCCTTGAACTCCTCGCCGGTCTGCAGCTCCCGCATCGTCGCCTGGTTCTCCTGCATGAACCGGAAGAGGCGTTCCGCTCCGGCGAGCGCCTCGCTGTAGCGGCGCAGGATCTCCTGCTTGGTCTCCAGCGTGCGCGGCTGCTCGCCGGCCCACTCGATCAGCTCGTCGATCGGCCGCGTCAGGTCCTCGAAGAGGCTGCCGAGGATGTCTTCCTTGGTCTTGAAGTGGTAGTAGAGCGCCGCTTTGGTGACCTCGAGCCGTTCCGCGATCTCCCGCAGCGAGGTCTTCTCGTACCCGCGCTCGGCGAAGAGCTCCAGGGCGACGTCCTGGATCCGCTGCCGCGTATTGCCCCGGCGGGGGCGGGCGCCTGCGTTGCTGCTCATCGTGTTCTCCTGCGGCTGCGCTCGGCCGTCGTCGTACGCGAACTGAACTTACTTGACGCCCGGCTAGTTTACGGTCTACCTTCCCTCATAGTAGCCAACTAGCCGGGCGGCAAGTAAGTACGGGGAGTGATCTCGATGGCGATATCCGAGGCCGCGGTGGCGGCCGAGCCGGAGAAGCAGGCGGCCGAACCGCCGAAGCGCAGCGTGCGGGTGGTGCTGCTTGCGCTGATGATCGCGATGTTGCTCGCGATGCTGGACAACATGATCATCGGCACTGCGATGCCGACGATCGTGGGCGAGCTGGGCGGCCTTGAGCACCTGTCCTGGGTGGTCACCGCCTATACGCTCGCCACCGCCGCGTCCACCCCGATCTGGGGCAAGCTCGGCGACATGTACGGGCGGAAGGGCATCTTCCTCACCTCGATCGTGATCTTCCTGATCGGCTCCGCGCTCTCCGGAATGGCCCAGGACATGGGCCAGTTGATCGGCTTCCGCGCGGTCCAGGGCCTCGGCGCCGGCGGTCTGATGGTCGGCGTGATGGCGATCATCGGCGACCTGATCCCGCCCCGCGAGCGCGGCCGCTACCAGGGCATGATGGCCGGCGTGATGGCGCTCGCCATGATCGGCGGGCCCCTGGTCGGCGGCACCATCACCGACAACTGGGGCTGGCGCTGGTCCTTCTACATCAACCTGCCGCTCGGCGTGATCGCCCTCGCCATGGTCACGATCGTCCTGCACCTGCCGAAGAAGCGCTCGCAGGCCCGGATCGACTATCTCGGCGCGGCCCTCCTGACCATCGGCATCACCGCGATCGTCCTGGTCACGACCTGGGGCGGTACGGAGTACGCCTGGGGCTCGGCCATGATCGTCGGCCTCTCCGTGCTCGGCGTGGTGGCGCTCGGCACGTTCCTGTACTCGCAGACGCGGGCGGCCGACCCGATCATGCCGCTGCACATCTTCCGCAGCCGCAACTTCACGCTGATGTCCGTGATCGGCTTCATCACCGGCTTCGTGATGTTCGGAGCGGTGCTCTTCCTGCCGCTCTACCAGCAGTCCGTGCAGGGCGCCTCGGCCACCAACTCCGGCCTCCTGCTGCTGCCGATGCTGCTCTCGATGATGGTGGTCTCGCTGATCGCGGGCCGGGTCACGACCAACAGCGGCAAGTACAAGATCTTCCCCATCGCGGGTGGCGCCCTGATGGTGACGGGCCTGTTCCTGCTCGCCCAGATGGACACCGGCACGTCCCAGCTGACCTCCGGCATCTACATGGCGGTGCTCGGCGCGGGCATGGGCTTCCTGATGCAGATCACCATGCTGGTGGCGCAGAACAGCGTCGAGATGAAGGACATGGGCGTCGCCTCCTCCTCGACCACCCTGTTCCGTACGCTCGGCAGCTCCTTCGGCGTCGCCGTCATGGGCGCCCTGTTCAACAACCGCGTCGCCCACGAGATGGCGGAGCGGGTCCCCGGTGGCGGCGGCGCGCTGCCCAACGCCCAGCTGGACGCGGCGAGCCTGGCGAAGCTGCCGGACGCGATGCGGGAGGCCTACCAGTTCGCGGTGTCGTCCGGCACGCACGGGGCGTTCCTGCTCGGCTCGGCGATCGCGGTCCTGGCGTTCCTCGCGGCGCTGTTCGTCAAGGAGGTGCCGCTCAAGGGAGCGGGCCCCCAGAAGAAGTCCGAGCCGGCGGCCGAGTCCGCCTGAGTGCCCGGTCGCCCGGCGGTACGTCGAGGCCCCTGGAGCTGCGTGCTCCGGGGGCCTCGGCGCGTGTGCGGGCGGGGTGGATCGGCAGGGGCGGATCGTCAGGTGGGGCGTGCCGGCATCGGAGGCGTGCACCCCGTGGACGCCGTTGAGCCTGTCGAAAGGACCCCGAGCCCTCAGCTCACCCCGAGGCTCCCCAGCTCCGGCATCGGATAGCTGCCCGTGCTCGTCGGCGCGTGCTCCGGCAGCCACAGCACGGCCACCGCGCCCTCCGCCGGACCGTTCCCGTGCTCAGGGCCGACGTTGCGGAAGGTGAGCCGGGCGCCGAGGACGCGGGCCTGGCCTGCGGCGATGGTCAGGCCGAGACCGTGACCGTGGCCCGCTCGGTCCGTCGAGCCGGTGCGGAAGCGGCTGGGCCCGTCGGCCAGGAGGTCCTCGGGGAAGCCGGTGCCGTGATCGCGTACCCGGATCACCCGGCCCTCCACGGAGATCTCGATGGGCGCCTGGCCGTGCTTGGTGGCGTTGGCGAGGAGGTTGCCGACGATGCGCTCCAGGCGGCGCGGGTCGGTCGTCACCTCGGACTCGTGCACCACCCGCACCTCCACGTCCGGGTACATGGCCCGCACCCGGCGCGAGATGAACTCGCCGAGCGTGATGTCCTGCAGCTCGGCCCGCTCGGACGCGCCGTCCAGGCGGGCGACTTCGAGCACGTCCTCGACCAGGGTGCGCAGCGCCTGCGCCCGGTCCTTGACCAGCTCGCTGGGGCGCCCCTCCGGCAGCAGCTCGGCCGCCGTGAGCAGTCCGGTGACCGGGGTGCGCAGCTCGTGCGCGATATCGGCGGTGACCCGGCGCTCCGCCTCGTACCGCAGCTTCAGGGCGTCGGCCATGGCGTCCACGGCGCGGGCCAGATCGTCGGTCTCGTCGCGTACGACACCGCCGATGGCGTCCCGCACCCGGACCTCGGTCTGGCCCTGGGCGACCATGTGCGCGGCGGCCGCGGCCTCGCGCAGGCGGCGGGAGAGCTGGCCGCCGATCAGCACGCCGAGGGCGCATCCGCCGAAGACGACCGCGATCGAGCCGATGATCAGGGCCTGGTCGAGGTCCTTCATCACGGTGGCGCTGCGGTCGGTGAAACGGGAGTGCAGGGAGAGGATGTGGCCGCCGCTCACCGGGGTCGCGGCCCATATGTCGGGGGCGCCGTCGGTCTCCTGGACGTAGGTGGCGCGGCGGCCGGCCTCGGCCTTGGCGCGCAGCTCGGGCGGCAGCTCGGGGTCGTCGATCTTGCTCTGCAGGCGCGGGCTCTTCGAGGACTCGTACAGCCGCTGGGCCATCTGGAGCTGGGTGTCCTGCAGGTCGCGGGCGTTGTCCAGCATCGAGACCCGCGCGGCGTTGTGGACGACGAGGCTGAGCGCGACCGCCACCAGGGCGCCGACCAGCGCGATCGCCGCGCTGAGCTTCCAGCGCAGGCCCGTGCGCAGCCCCTTGGGCAGTTCGGTGAGGCGCAGCCCGGACAGCCTCCGCCCGATCCGCCCCCGCCCGCTCAGCCGCACCCCGGTCCGCCTCATCGCCTGCGCGTCATCCCTTGAGCTTGTAGCCGAAGCCGCGGACGGTCTCGATCCGGTCCTGGCCGATCTTGGTGCGCAGCCGCTGCACATGGACGTCGACGACGCGGGTGTCCCCGCCCCAGCCGTAGTCCCACACCCGCTCCAGGAGCTTGTCGCGGGAGAGGACCGTGCCGGGCGCCGCCGAGAACTCCAGGAGCAGGCGCATCTCGGTGGGCGTCAGGGCGACGTGCGCACCGCCGCGCCGCACCTCCATGCCCTCCGTGTCCACCTCCAGGTCGCCGAAGGCGAGCACGCCCCCGCTCACCTGCCCGGCACCCTCGTCCCCGGCACCGCCCGAGCCGTTGCCCGGGCCGCCCGCGTGCCCGAACCGGCGCAGCACGGCGCGGATACGGGCGACGAGCACAGCGCCGTCGAACGGCTTCGTCACGTAGTCGTCGGCGCCGGCCTC
The DNA here is from genome assembly GCF_031157275.1 of Streptomyces sp. LHD-70. Taxonomy (GTDB): domain Bacteria; phylum Actinomycetota; class Actinomycetes; order Streptomycetales; family Streptomycetaceae; genus Streptomyces. The sequence goes on along the minus strand of NZ_JAVIFW010000030.1, from coordinate 22,878 downwards.
CAGGCCGAGGACCACGTCGATGGAGTCGGCCCGCGCCGACAGCATGATCACCGGCACCGTGGACTCGTCCCGGATGCGCCGGCACAGCGAGACGCCGTCGAGCCCCGGCACCATCACGTCGAGCAGGGCGATGTCCGGCTGGTTCGACCGGAACGCCTCCAGGCCCGACAGGCCGTCCGGCATGGCGGTGACCACGAAGCCGTCGCGCTCAAGGGCGAGCTGCGTCGCTTCGCGGATGACGTCGTCGTCCTCGACGAACAGGACATGGGTCTGCTCGGCCATCCGCTCGCTCTCAGTTCTCCTCGGGCGCGGGTCTGACGTCGCCGCCCGCGCTGCCGTATCGGTTGGTCCAGTGCCTGGTCTGCACGAAGGCGTCGTCACGCCATTCGTAGAGGGTGATGTCCTCACCGGAGGGCAAGGCCACCGAGTCGTCCTTCTCGTACGTCTGCCGCGTGACGGTCAGTCCGTCCCGGTCGATCTCCGCGTACGACGCGGGCTGCTCGGTGCGGAACACATTCTCGTACGCACCCCCCTTGGCGCGATAGACGTACGCCCCGATGCCGATGGCGTCACCGCAGGTCAGGACGTTCACCACGACGTCGTTGCGGGATCCGCCGGTCAGGTTCCCGTAGCTGACGTCGACCGGGTACGAGTCGCCCGCGCACGGCTTCAGATCGGCCTTGACCGCCTTGCTGACCTGGGGGTCCTCGCGCACGAGGCGCACCGGGTCGACCGCGTGCTCCTTGCCGGGCCTGGCGGACGGGGCGGGGGAGCCCTGCGCCAGCTGGTCGCTGCGGGCCGGGCCCTCGTCACGCGTGCCGGTGCCGCCCGTGCTGCAGGAGACGAGGGTGGCCAGGCAAAGGCCGAGGGCGGCGAGCGCCGCCGCACTCCCCGCCTTGGGTCCTCTGGGTCCGCCGAGCCGTTTCAGGCCGTGCAACGCTCCCGCTCCTTAACTCCGAGCACGCCGCCGGGGCCGGTCTCGGCGTTGCGGCTCTCCAGCTCCTGGCGGAGGCGGGCGAGCGCCCGGTGCAGCGTGCTCTTGACCGTACCGGCCGACATTCCGAGGGCGGCAGCCGTCTCCTCGGTCGACATCTGCTCCCAGTGTCGCAGTACGACCACGCTGCGCTGCTTGGGGGCGAGGACCTTGAGCACGTCCATCAGGAGGGCGCGGTCGGCGTGCTGCTCGGTGGAGTCGTCGACGCTGGCGTCCGGCAGCTGCTCGGTGGGCACCTCCTCAAGGCGCCGGGCCCGCCACCACTCGGTCCGCGTATTGATCATCACGCGGCGGAGGTAGGCGTCCGCGAGCCGCTTGTCGGCGATCCCGTCCCAGCGGTGGTACGTCCGCACGAGCGCTGTCTGCAGCAGGTCCTGGGCGTCCACCGGGTCGGGCACGAGGCGGCGGGCGCTGCGCAGCAGGGCGTCCTGCCGCGTACGGACGTACTCCTCGAATTCGAGCACCTCGCCGTGCGCCATTCTCAACCGCCTCCGTTCTCACACCTGCATCCGAACTGGAACCGGATCTCTCTCCGGTACATCTCCGAAGCTACGGAGGCGGTGTAACGGCGCTTCGCGAAGCAGCCTGCGGCAGGCGCACGGCTACCCCTCGGTTGTGTAACAGGGGTAAGCGGCCCCTGAAAATCCCCGGTGGTATGCCTGATCAGCCCGGATTCGCACGGTGTAGGGACGGCGTAGGGAAAGGATTTCCAGGCGTACGCGCCACACGGACCCCAAGGCAAAGGCCCGCGCGACCGGAGTCGTGCGGGCCTCGAAGGGGCAGAGCGTACGGGTCAGTTCACGCGCGGTGGTTACGGGGCTCAGCTCAGCGGCAGCCGGTACAGACCGCCCGGCAGCGGCTCGACCAGGCCGTCCGCCACCAGACCGTCCAGGGCGCGGGCCCGCTGCACCGGCTCGTCCCACACCCGGTCGAGCGTGGCCTGCGGCACCGGGGCCACGGCCTCCCGCAGCACGGCGAGCAGCTTGCCGCGCACCTGCCGGTCGGTGCCCGCGTACGTCTGGCCGCGCCGGGCGGGGCCTTCGTGCGGGGGCTTTCCGGCGAGGCGCCAGGCGCACTGGCCGGCGATCGGGCAGCGCGCGCAGTCCTCGTTCTTCGCCGTGCAGACCAGCGCGCCCAGCTCCATGGAGGCGGCCGCCCAGCGCGCGGCCGTCGACTCGTCCTCGGGCAGCAGCGCGCGGGCCAGCTTGCGCTCGGCGGCGGTGGTGGCGTTCGGCGGGTACTGCACGCCGGTCGCCGCCCGCGCGAACACCCGGCGCACGTTCGTGTCGAGCACCGCATGCCGCTGCCCGTACGCGAAGGAGGCCACGGCCGCCGCCGTGTACTCCCCGATGCCGGGCAGCGCGAGCAGCTGCGCGTGTCTGCGCGGTACGTCGCCGCCGTGCCGTTCCGTTATCGCCACGGCGGCGCCGTGCAGCCGCAGTGCGCGGCGCGGGTAGCCGAGCCGGCCCCAGGCGCGGACCGCCTCACCGGGCGGCTCCTTGGCCAGGTCGGCGGGGCGCGGCCAGCGCGCGAGCCACTGCTCGTACACCGGCAGGACCCGGCTGACCGGGGTCTGCTGCAGCATGAACTCGCTGACCATCACGCCCCACGGGCCCGCGTCGGGGCGGCGCCAGGGCAGGTCGCGTGCGTGCGCCTCGAACCACGCGATGACGGGCGTGTGGAGCGAGTGCGACGCGTCGGGAGCGTCGGGTGCTTGAGGTGTGGAAGCGGTCGCAGTCATGGCACGGCGAGTCTGCCACGGGCGAGTTGACGGCGGGGACATCGCCGTGCCGTACACCGTCCGCCGCCCTGTCGCCTCAGGGGGTCCGCTCGCCCTGGTGCGCGCCGGGCTGCGGGGCCGCAGACACGTACGCACCGCCTGCGTCACCGCGTACGGCGGCGTCACCGGGACCGGCGAACCAGCGCACCACGCCCGTTGACGAACCGCGCATCGCCACGACGACCCGCGCGCCGGGACGGGCGCCGACGCGGACCACGAGGAACGCCACGAGCGCGCCGAGCAGCAGGCCGACCGCCACGTCGTGCGGGTAGTGCACGCCGACGAAGACCCGGGAGAAGGCCATCAGGACCGCCATCGGCAGCGTCAGCCAGGCAAGCGAGCGCCAGGCGAGGACCAGGGCGACGGCGGCGGCGCCCGCGATCGTGGAGTGGTTGCTGGGGAAGGACCAGTCGCCCACCGGCGGACACTCCACCAGGGACGCCGCCGCACCCGCGACGGCCCGGCACGGCCGCTCCTCGTCCACCACCGACTTGGACAACTCGCTGACCACATAGGCGAAAGCGGTGCCGAGCGGCGCCAGGACCGATATCGCCAGGGCGCGCGGATCGCCGCGCCGCGCACGCCACCAGGCCACCACGAAGAGCACGCCGAAGAGCAACAGCCCGGCCTCGGTCCACACTTCGGCCACGGTCTGCAGCCAGGTCGGGGTGTCGTGGGCGAAGCCGGTGATGTCGCGATAGAGGTCGGAGGTGTCGACCGGAGTGTTGCTTTCCATGCCATCCATGGTCGTGGACGCTACGGGCCGCTCCGACCAGCCACATCCCGCGAACGACCAGGAACGCACCCTACGAAAGTCATGTTCCGGGCCGGCCGAGGGGGCCCTCCGGGCTGATGATCCGTAAAAGTCCGGGCCCAGGGCGGCGGGTGGGGGCGGGAGTTGGGGCCGATCTCTCGTAAGGTTTGGGCCGTGGGATCTCTGCGCAATCCGATCGGGCCGCTTCCCTCCTCCATCTACTGGCGACGGAGGGCGGTTCTGCTGTCCATGGTCGCGGTGCTCGCGCTGCTCGCCGTCTGGGCCGTCACGGGCGGGGGCGGCAGCGGCGCCGGCGGATCGGGCACGCCGGACGGCAAGGGACCCGCGCCCTCCATCACTCCCGGACCTTCCGGTTCCGGCCCCGCCATCAGTGAACAGCCGGGCGGGCGCGATGAGTCGGGCGAGAGCGGCGGTTCGGGCGGCGGTTCCGGTTCCGGTTCGGGCTCCGGTTCGGGTGCGGGCGGGGACTCGGGCGGCGCCGGCGGCGCCACGGGCGACGTGGGGGAGAACGGCGTCGCTGACGGTTCCGGTACGCGGGTTCCCGCGGGCGCGGCGCTCGCCAACTGCACGCCGGCCCAGGTGATGTGGACCCTGCGCAGTGTCCGCAACGAGTACGAGCCGGGCGAGAAGCCGAAGTTCGAGCTGATCGCCGAGAACACCTCGGCCAGCCACTGCAAGGTCGATGTCGGTCCCGAGGGAACGATCCTGACGATCACTCAGGCCGACGGCGGCGACGTCCTGTGGGCCTCGGACGACTGCCCGGTCGGCCCCGCCCATGTGTTCCTGAAGGTGGCCCAGGGCGGCAAGTTCACACACGCCGTCGAGTGGGACCGCAAGCCGAGCGAGAAGGAGTGCGCCACGCCGCGCCCCGGATCGGCCGAGCCCGGCACGTACTTGGTCGAGGCGAAGACGCCGGGTCTGCCCACGGCGCGGGCTTCGTTCGTGCTCAAGGAGGCGTGAGGCTCGCGCCGGCCCTACGTGGGCCGCGCGCGACTGCACGTACCGCTACACGTACCGCTACACGTACCGCTACACGTACCGCTACACGTACCGCTACACGTACCGCTACACGTACCGCTACACGTACCGCTCAAGAATCGAGGACTCCGCGAGCCGGGACAGCCCCTCGCGGACGCTTCGCGCGCGGGCCTCGCCGACGCCGTCCACCGCCTGCAGGTCGTCCACGCTCGCCGCGAGCAGCTTCTGCAGGCCGCCGAAGTGCTCCACCAGGCGGTCGATGATCGCGCCGGGCAGCCGCGGCACCTTCGCGAGGAGCCGGAAGCCGCGCGGCGAGACCGCCGCGTCGAGCGTTTCGGGTGACCCCGTGTATCCCAACGCCCTTGCCACGGTGGACAGTTCGAGCAGCTCGGGGTGGGTGAGCTCGTTCAGTTCGTGCAGCGCTTCCTCGACCGTGCGGGAGCGCTTCGCGGTCGGCGCGGGGACGTAGTCCCGTACGACGAGTTCGCGCTCCGGCTCGACGCCCGCGATCAACTCGTCCAGCTGCAGGGCGAGAAGCCGGCCGTCGGTGCCGAGCTCCACCACGTACTCGGCGATCTCCGTGGCGATGCGGCGGACCATCTCCAGGCGCTGGGCGACCGCCGTCACGTCCCGGACCGTCACCAGGTCCTCGATCTCCAGGGCGGAGAGCGTGCCCGCGACCTCGTCCAGGCGGAGCTTGTACCGCTCGAGCGTGGCCAGGGCCTGGTTGGCGCGGGACAGGATCGCGGCGGAGTCCTCCAGGACGCGGCGCTGCCCGTCGACGTACAGCGCGATCAGGCGCATCGACTGGGAGACCGAGACCACCGGGAACCCGACCTGCTTGCTGACCCGGTCCGCGGTGCGGTGCCGGGTGCCGGTCTCCTCGGTGGGGATCGTCGGGTCCGGTACGAGCTGGACGCCGGCCCGCAGGATCTTGGAGAGGTCCGACGAGACGACGATGCCGCCGTCGAGCTTGCAGAGCTCGCGCAGTCGCGTCGCGGTGAACTCCACGTCGAGGACGAAGCCGCCCGTGCACATCGTCTCGACGGTCTTGTCCGAGCCGAGCACGATGAGTCCGCCGGTGTTGCCGCGGAGGATGCGCTCCAGGCCGTCGCGCAGCCCGGTGCCGGGCGCGACCGCGCTCAGCGAGGCGCGCATCAGCCCATCGGAGCCGGAGCTCCCGCCCGACTTGCCGGGAGCTGCCGCCCGGTCATTGGCTGCCACTGCACTCCTCCGGTCGCGGTTTCCTTGCCCTCGGTGGGTACGAACACCTGGTCCGCGGTGCCGTACGCCCCTTGCTCGTACGGCCCCTGGTTCGTACGGATGGGCGAGACCGGGGCAAAGTCTACCGGCGGTCCCAGGCCATGTCCGCAGAGTCCTTCCCCCACCCTCCGGGCCCGAGTCGCCCGGCACACACGCCGGACGCGGGGGCGGGGTGCGTCTACCCGGGTGGTGAGGGTCTAGCCCTCCTTGGGCTCTCTGCGGCGGGTCCTCGGCAGGACTCGCAGTGCGTCCCCCATGTCGGCGACCTCGGTGACCTTCATGCCGGCCGGGACCTTGCCCGGGTCGCTCGGCACGAGCGCGTGCGTGAAGCCCAGGCGGTGGGCCTCGGTCAGTCTGCGCTGGACGCCCGTGACCCTGCGGACCTCGCCCGCCAGGCCGACCTCGCCGATCGCGACCAGGTTCTTCGGCAGCGGGGTGTCGCTCGCGGCGCTCGCCAGGGCGAGGGCCACCGCGAGGTCGGCGGCGGGCTCGGAGAGCTTCACTCCGCCGACCGTCGCGCTGTAGATGTCGCGTTTGCCCAGGGCGCTGATCCGGCCGCGCTGTTCGAGCACGGCGAGCATCATCGAGACCCGGGAGGTCTCCAGGCCGGACGTCGTACGCCGGGGGGAGGGGATCTGCGAGTCGACCGTCAGGGCCTGGACCTCGGCGACCAGCGGGCGGCGGCCTTCCAGGGTGACGGTCAGGCAGGTGCCGGGGACCGGCTCGGCGCGGCGGGTGAGGAACAGGCCGCTGGGGTCGGCGAGTCCGGTGATGCCCTCGTCGTGCAGTTCGAAGCAGCCGACCTCGTCCGTCGCCCCGTAACGGTTCTTGACGCCGCGGACCAGGCGCAGGCGCGCGTGCCGGTCGCCCTCGAAGGACAGCACCACGTCCACCAGGTGCTCCAGGAGGCGGGGGCCCGCGATGTTGCCGTCCTTCGTGACGTGGCCGACGAGGAGCGTGGACATGCCGCGTTCCTTGGAGGCGCGGATCAGGGCGCCCGCGACCTCGCGCACCTGGGCCATGCCGCCGGGGGCGCCGTCGATCTCCGGCGAGGCGACCGTCTGCACCGAGTCCAGGATCAGCAGGGAGGGCTTGACCGCGTCCAAGTGCCCGAGGACGGCGGAGAGATCGGTCTCGGCGGCCAGATACAGGTGGTCGTCCAGGGCGTTGATGCGGTCGGCGCGCAGCCGGACCTGGCTCGCGGACTCCTCGCCCGTCACATAGAGCGTGCGGTGCTCGTCGCTCGCCGCCTTCGCCGCGACGTCGAGCAGCAGGGTGGACTTGCCGACGCCGGGCTCGCCCGCGAGCAGCACCACGGCGCCGGGCACGAGGCCGCCGCCGAGGACGCGGTCCAGCTCGTCCACACCGGTGGAGCGGGCTGTGGCCTGGCGGCCGTCGACCTGGCCGATGGGCAGGGCGGAGTTGGTGACGCGGCCGGGGGCGGTGGTGCGGACCGCGGGCGCGCCGTACTCCTCGACCGTGCCCCAGGCCTGGCATTCGGGGCAGCGGCCGAGCCACTTGGCCGTCTGCCAGCCGCACTCCGTGCAGCGGTACGACGGACGGTCCTTGGTGGATTTCGCACGGGCAGCCATGTGCGAAACCGTAGCGGGGGCCACTGACAATCCGGCCCGGGGGCGGCCGTGAGCGTCCGTGCGGTACCTGTGCACCGGGGCGTGCTTCTGTGCGCCCCTGCCCTGCCGCTGCGACGGAATGAGGGGTTCCTGTCCCCTTTCGAGGGATCTGTTCACCCGTAAGGATTAAAGGTGCTGAAGGGGGCGGACCGCCCCGGTCCATGGCCCCTACGGTCGCACGCGTGACGACCAGTAGCCCGGAGCATCCCACGAAGACCACCGGCGCACACCGGGCGCACCGTCGTGCGCCCAGGACCGTCCCGCAGGAGCCGTCGGCGCGCCACGAGCCTTATCTGGACGGCCTGTTCACGTACTGCCTGTCGGTGCTGTGCGACCACGACGCCGCGACCGCCGCGCTCGGCGACGTCCTCGCGCTCGCCGAACGGCGCTCGTCACGCGCCCCCGAGAAAGGGACCGCACGTCGCGCGTGGCTGTACGCGCTGGCGCGCTGGGCCTGTCTGCGCAGGCTCGCCGAGGCCAAGCGGAAGCGGCAAGGCGGCGCCCATGTGGCGGGCCGGGCCCCGCAGAGCGGCGGCGGAGCGGCCGTGCCCGACGCGGTCGACGGCGAGCGGCGCCGCCAACTCGCCCTGCTGGCCTGGCCGGAGGCGGCCGGCACCACCCCCGAGCAGCGCGAGGCGCTTGAACTCGCGGTCCGGCACGGCCTGTCGGCCGGCGAGGTCGGCGCGGTGCTCGGCCTCGAAGGCGACGCCGCGCGTGAGCTGCTCGCCGCCGCGGCCTGCGAGGTGGAGCGCACCAGGGCCGCGCTCGCCGTGGTCGAGACCGGCACGTGCCCGAGCATCGTCCGGCTCACCGGCGACAAGCAGGTGTTCCTGGGTGCGGCCCTGCGCCGTGAGCTCGTCCGGCACGTCGACGACTGCCCGCGCTGCCGCCGTACCGCCGAGCGCGCCGGGGCCGCCGCCTGGCCGGGCACCGCGGCCGCGCCCGCCGCGCTGCCCGTGGTCCCGGCGCCGCGCGACGCCGTGCACGGCGCGATGGCGCGGGCACCACGCGCGCGTGCGCAGGCTCCCCGGTTCGACCGGCGGGGCTTCCCGATGGACCCCAAGGACCACGCCGCCCGGCGGGACCGGATGCGCGCCCGCGCGGTGACGACGACGGTCGTCGCCACCGTCGTCGCGGCCCCCGTGCTCGCCCTGTGGGCGGCGTACCGGGGCGCGCCGCTCACCGGAGAGGCCATGGGCGGCCCCTCGGTCACCGCGAGCGAGGACGGCCCCACCGGCCTCGACGGCGGCCGCGCGGACCACTACGAGAACGCGGGCAACGCGCGCACCGAGCCCGACTCCCGGTTCACGGTCGACGGCCGGCCGCCGGACGTCTCGGTCGAGGTGATCAGCCCCGGCGAGGCCCCCACCCGCACGGGAGTGGGACCGGGGCGCCTCACCGTGGACGCGCAGCCCAGCGGGGGTTCGACGCTGATCACGCTGACCGCGTCCGGGGGTGCGCCGGTGCACTGGTCGGCGTACGAGGGCGCGTCCTGGCTGTGGCTGAGCCGGACGTCCGGCGTGCTCGAACCGGGCCAGTCCACGACGGTCCGGGTGTACGTCGACGAGAGCAGGGAGCCCGCGGGCAGGTGGCACGCGCGCGTGCGGATCGGTCCCGGAGACTCGGTGGTGGTGATCGACGGTCGTGGCGCGGGTTCTCCCTCGCCCAGTGATCCGGGTCGGCCCACTTCGCCGACGCCCACGGACCCGACGCCCACCGATCCCACGCCCACGGACCCCACGCCGACCGACCCGACGCCCACGGACCCCAGCCCCACCGACCCGTCACCGACGGATCCGAGCCCGACGGACCCCACGCCGACACCCACCGACCCGTCGCCCACGGACCCGACGACGAGCCCTTCCGGCACGGGCTCACCGAGCCGACCGGGCTGAGCGGATTCCCACGGAACGCATCTGCTGAACCGTCACTGCTGGGCCGTTCCGGTGCTCCCGGGACGGCCCGGTCGCAGGTCAGACGGCCGGGTCCGCCGGGTGCGGGGCCACCAGCGGGAGCTGGGACGCGAGCCGCTCCTCGCACAGCTCCGCGAGCCGCTCGTACCCCTCCTTGCCCATCAGCTCGATCAGCTCCGGGCGGTACGACTCGTACACCGCCTTGCCCGCGCCGTGCGCCGACGTCGCCGAGGTGCACCACCAGTGCAGGTCGTGGCCGCCCGGGCCCCAGCCCCTGCGGTCGTACTCGCCGATGGAGATCTGCAGCACCCGGGTGTCGTCGGGCCGGTCGATCCACTCGTACGTCCTGCGGACCGGGAGCTGCCAGCAGACGTCCGGCTTCGTCTCCAGGGGCTCGCGGCCCTCGCGCAGCGCCAGGATGTGCAGCGAGCAGCCCGCGCCGCCCGCGAAGCCCGGACGGTTCTGGAAGATGCAGGAGCCCTCGAAGCGGCGGGTCTGGCGCTCGCCGTCCTCGTCCTCCTGGATCCAGCCCGTCTGCGCACCGACATCGTGGTGCTGCCAGATCTCCGGGGTGAGCTTGGCCACATGCCCCGCGACGCGCTTCTCGTCGTCCTCGTCGGAGAAGTGCGCCCCGAGCGTGCAGCAGCCGTCGTCGGCGCGGCCCGCCTGGATGCCCTGGCAGCCGCTGCCGAAGATGCACGTCCAGCGCGAGGTGAGCCAGGTCAGGTCGCAGCGGAAGACCTGCTCGTCGTCGGCCGGATCGGGGAACTCGACCCAGGCGCGGGCGAAGTCGAGGCCCTGCTCGTCCGGCACGGCGGCACCGGCCTTCTTGCCGTCCTTGCCGTCCTTGCCGTGCTTGCCGATCTTCTTCGGCGCCTTGGAAGGTTTGTCGGTCTTCGCCTTTTTCGTCTTGGCCACGAATCCAGGGTATGCGTGCGGACCTGGTGGAGTGGACCGGCGGGCCTGCGGAGGGCAGTAGCGTTTTCCGTATGAGACTCGGTGTCCTCGACGTGGGTTCGAACACGGTGCATCTGCTGGTGGTCGACGCCCACCCCGGCGCGCGACCGCTGCCCGCGCACTCGCACAAGGTGGAGCTGCGGCTCGCCCAACTTCTCGACCCCGCGGGCGCGATCGGCCCCGAGGGCGTCGACCGGCTGATCGCGATCGTCCGGGAGGCCCTGGAGGCCGCCGAGGACAAGGGCTGCGAGGAGGTGCTCTCCTTCGCCACCTCGGCGGTGCGCGAGGCGAGCAACGCCGACGCGGTGCTGCGCGCGGTCAAGGAGGCCACCGGCGTCGAGCTGCAGGTGCTCAGCGGCGAGGACGAGGCGCGGCTCACGTTCCTCGCGGCCCGCCGCTGGTTCGGCTGGTCCGCGGGCAAGCTGCTCGTCCTCGACATCGGCGGCGGCTCCCTGGAGATCGCGTACGGCATCGACGAGGACCCCGACGCCGCGGTCTCGCTGCCGCTCGGCGCCGGCCGGCTCACCTCGGCCTGGCTGCCCGACGACCCGGCCGACCCGCAGGACATCAAGGCGCTGCGCCGGCACGTGCGCGCCCAGATCGCCCGTACCGTCGGCGAGTTCAGCCGCTTCGGCTCGCCGGACCATGTGGTCGCCACGTCCAAGACGTTCAAGCAGCTGGCCAGGCTGGCCGGAGCCGCGCGGTCCGCCGAGGGGCTCTACGTCCAGCGGGAGCTGAAGCGGAAGTCCCTGGAGGACTGGGTTCCGCAGCTGGCCGCGATGACCGTGGACGAGCGCGGCGAGCTGCCCGGGGTGTCCGAGGGCCGCGCGGCCCAGCTGCTCGCGGGCGCGCTCGTGGCCGAGGGGGCCATGGACCTGTTCGGTGTCGAGACCCTGGAGATCTGCCCCTGGGCGCTGCGCGAGGGCGTCATCCTGCGCCGTCTCGACCACCTCCCGGAGGGCGCGCAGCTGGACGAGAGCGCCGCGACGACAACGGGCTGATCCGGCGAAGCGGAACCCCGGCCGACCCTCTGACGGAGGGCCTGCCGACTCCGGCGACAGGACCCAGGTCGCCTGCCGGGCGGGGCGCCGTGGCCCGTACCCTGTCCTTCGTGGCAGAACCAGTGGTGCGCATCCCGGATGCGAAGGTCGCCCTGTCGACGGCCTCGGTCTATCCGGAGTCGACGGCGACGGCGTTCGAGATCGCCGCGCGCCTCGGGTACGACGGCGTCGAGGTCATGGTCTGGACGGACCCCGTCAGCCAGGACATCGAGGCCCTGCGCCGCCTCTCCGACTACCACGGCATCCCGGTCCTCGCCGTGCACGCGCCCTGCCTGCTGATCACTCAGCGGGTGTGGTCCACCGACCCGTGGACGAAGCTGCAGCGCGCCCGGGCCGCCGCCGAGAAGCTGGGTGCGTCCACCGTCGTCGTGCACCCGCCGTTCCGCTGGCAGCGGCAGTACGCGCGTGACTTCGTCACCGGCCTGTGGCGGATGGCGGACGAAACGGATGTGCGGTTCGCCGTCGAGAACATGTACCCGTGGCGCTACCGCGACCGCGAGATGCTCGCGTACGCCCCCGAGTGGGACGTCACCAAGGACGACTACCGGCACTTCACCGTCGACCTCTCGCACACCGCGACCGCCCGCACCGAGGCCCTGGAGATGGTGGACCGCATGGGCGACCGGCTCGCGCACATCCACCTCGCGGACGGCAACGGCTCCGCCAAGGACGAGCACCTGGTCCCAGGTCGCGGCACCCAGCCCTGCGCCGAACTGCTCGAACGGCTCGCGCTCGGCGGTTTCGACGGCCATGTGGTGATCGAGGTCAACACCCGCCGCGCGATGTCCAGCGCGGAGCGGGAGGCCGACCTCGCCGAGGCCCTCGCGTTCACCCGGCTCCACCTCGCGTCCGCCCTGAACCGGGCGGCCTCCGGCCGGGCCTCGTCGGAGCGCGCGTGAGCACCGAGCCGCCGCGCCGCCGCGGCCGGCCCGCGCGCGCGGAGCAGGACCAGAAGCCCGCCCGCGAGCGCATCCTGGAAGCCGCCCGCTCCGAGTTCGCCGCGCGTGGCTACGACAAGACGTCCGTACGCGGCATCGCCAAGGTCGCGGGCGTCGACGCGGCGCTCGTGCACCACTACTTCGGCAGCAAGGACGAGGTCTTCGCCGCCGCGATCGAGGTCAGCTTCGAGCCCGCCCTGGTCGTCCCCGCCGTACTCGCCGAAGGGCCCGAGCAGGTCGGTGAGCGGCTCGCCCGGTTCTTCTTCTCGGTGTGGGAGAACCCGGCGACGCGCGCCCCGCTGCTCGCCGTGATCCGCTCGGCGGTGACGCACGAGGCGGCCGCCAAGGCGTTGCGTACGTTCGTACTGCGCCGGCTCCTGGAGCGCGTCGCGGACGATCTGGACGTGCCGGAGCCCAAGTTCCGCGCGGAGCTCGCCGCCTCGCACATGATCGGGATCGCCTTCGTGCGGTACGTGATCAAGGTCGAGCCGCTGGCGTCCGCGGACCAGGAGGAGATCATCGCCCTGGTCGCGCCGACGCTGCAGCGGTATCTGACGCAGGCCTGAGCGCTCAGGCCCGCGCGCACGGCGGTCGCCCGAGTGCCCGGTACGCCCGGTACGCGGGCCGGGTGCCCGGTAAGTGAGCCAGGTGTCCCGTAATGCGGACAGGCTGTCCGGATCTTGGATCCTGGGCGTACTCTCGAAGGCAGTCTGACCCTTAGTAGGCCCTGGCGAGCAGTCGCAGGGCCTGGAGTAGGAAGCGAGCGGCGATGCCCGAGCTGAGGTCGCGCACAGTCACCCACGGCCGCAACATGGCGGGCGCCCGCGCCCTTATGCGGGCCTCCGGTGTACCCGGCGCGGACATCGGCCGGAAGCCGGTCATCGCCGTCGCCAACTCCTTCACGGAGTTCGTGCCCGGCCACACCCACCTGCAGCCCGTCGGCCGGATCGTCTCCGAGGCGATCAAGGAAGCGGGCGGCATCCCGCGCGAGTTCAACACCATCGCCGTGGACGACGGCATCGCGATGGGCCACGGCGGCATGCTCTATTCGCTGCCGTCCCGCGACCTGATCGCGGACAGCGTGGAGTACATGGTCGAGGCGCACTGCGCGGACGCCCTGATCTGCATCTCCAACTGCGACAAGATCACGCCGGGCATGCTCAACGCCGCCCTGCGCCTGAACATCCCGACGGTCTTCGTCTCCGGCGGCCCGATGGAGTCCGGCCGCGCCACCCTCGTCGACGGCACGGTCCGCACGCTCGACCTGGTCGACGCGATGTCGGAGGCGGTCAACGACAAGATCTCCGACGAGGACATGCTCCGCATCGAGGAGAACGCCTGCCCGACCTGCGGCTCCTGTTCCGGCATGTTCACGGCCAACTCCATGAACTGCCTGACCGAGGCCATCGGCCTGTCCCTGCCGGGCAACGGCTCCGTCCTCGCCACGCACACGGCCCGCAAGGACCTGTACGAGCGCGCGGGCCGCACGGTCGTCGAGCTCACCGAGCGGTACTACGGCCAGGACGACGCGTCCGTCCTGCCGCGCAACATCGCCACGTTCCAGGCCTTCGAGAACGCCATGGCCCTCGACATCGCCATGGGCGGCTCCACCAACACGATCCTGCACCTGCTGGCCGCCGCGCAGGAGGCCGAGGTGCCCTTCGGGCTCGACGCCATCGACGCGGTCTCGCGCCGGGTGCCGTGCCTCTCCAAGGTCGCCCCGAACGTCGCGGGCAGCAAGACGTACTACATGGAGGACGTGCACCGCGCCGGCGGCATCCCCGCCCTGCTCGGCGAGCTGCACCGCGGCGGGCTGCTCAACAAGGACGTGCACTCCGTCCACTCCGACGACCTCGACAGCTGGCTGGCCGAGTGGGACGTCCGCTCCGGCGCCACGTCCGCCCAGGCCGAGGAGCTGTGGCACGCGGCGCCCGGCTGCAAGCGCACCGCCGAGGCCTTCTCGCAGTCCGAGCGCTGGGACTCCCTGGACACGGACGCCGAGGGCGGCTGCATCCGCTCCGTCGCCCACGCCTACTCGGCGGACGGCGGCCTCGCGGTCCTCAAGGGCAACCTGGCGGTGGACGGCTGCGTCGTGAAGACGGCGGGCGTCGACGAGTCGATCTGGACGTTCGAGGGCCCGGCCGTGGTCTGCGAGTCCCAGGAGCAGGCCGTCGAGAAGATCCTCACCCAGCAGGTCAAGGAGGGCGACGTCGTCGTCATCCGCTACGAGGGCCCCAAGGGCGGCCCCGGCATGCAGGAGATGCTCTACCCGACCTCGTACCTGAAGGGCCGCGGCCTCGGCAAGGCCTGCGCCCTGATCACCGACGGCCGCTTCTCCGGCGGCACTTCGGGCCTGTCCATCGGCCACGCCTCGCCCGAGGCGGCCTCCGGCGGCACGATCGCCCTGGTCCAGGACGGCGACCGCATCCGCATCGACATCCCGGGCCGCCAGATCGAACTCCTCGTGGACGAGGACGAGTTGAGCCGTCGTGCGGCGGCGCTCGGCGGCTCGTACGTCCCGAAGGGCCGCGAGCGCAAGGTCTCGGCCGCGCTGCGGGCGTACGCGGCGATGGCGACCAGCGCGGACAAGGGCGCGGTGCGGGACGTCTCCAAGCTCGGCTGAGTCCGACTGCGTCGCAGCGGGCCCCCGTCCAGGGAACTGGCGGGGGCCCGCTGTTCGTCCTGATGGGTGACGGCGCCCGCGACGGGGCGCCGCGGACACGGGGGAGAGCAGCATGAGTGAGCAGGTCACGATCAGAGACTCGGTCTCGGCGATGCAGACCGCGGCCGCCGGCACGCGGACGTACACGGTCGTCGCCGACGTCAACGTCCGCTCGGGCCCCGGCACTTCGTATGCCAAGGTCGGCCGCATCGAGGCGGGCACCCGCGTCACCCTCCACTGCCAGACCCCGGGCCAGACGATCACGGGCCCGACCGGCACAACCCGCATCTGGGACCGCATAGGCTCCGGCCGCTACGTCTCGGACGCGTACGTACGAACGGGCAGCGACGGGTACGTGGCACCGCGCTGCTGAGAGTTTCGTACGGCGGTGGGCTGGGGGGCGCCCCGATGGGGGGCGCCCCGAAAGGGGCGCGGGGCTGTGACATTTGCGGCTTCGCCGCGTGGGCGCGACCAGCCACGACGGACGGTCAGTCGCTGATGAGGCGGACGCACCACGACGGGTACGTGCGGAAGTTGGGGCCCGGCCCACCGGGAGGCGAGGGGGAGGGGGACAACCCTCACCCTTCCGACGGCGGCCGCTCCCCATCGAACCCGAACACCGTGTTCCCACCCGCGGAAACAATCACCACGCGACCGGCCACCACCACCCGAGCCGTAGCCCCCATCTCGCTCCCAGGGCTCTCGACCCGCGGCGGCGAAGCCCACCGCAGCTCGCCCTCGCGCGCGTCAAGCGCGGCGACGCGGCCGCTGGCCGAGCCGAAGTACAGCACCCCGTCGGAGGCGACGGGCGCCGAGGCCCACTCGACGCCCGTCTGCCGGGACCACCGCACCCGCCCGCTCGCCGGATCCACGGAGTGCACCCGCCCGCTCCGCTCCACGAAGTGCAGCGCGCCCGCGACGACCGTGGGGTCCGCACCCTCCGTCACCGCGACGGCACCACCGGACGCCCCGCGCAGCGCGTGCTCGTCGACCTTGCCGGTCCGCGGGTCGAACAGCGCCACCGCCGAGAACCCGGCGAAGTCGAGCCCTTCCATCCGCTCCTTGACGAGGACGAGCTTCCCGTCCGCCTCACCGACGGGACGCCACTGCCCCTTCAGCCGGACCGGCTCGCCGAGCCGCCCGTCCGCCGGATCGAGCAGCCGCAGCGTCGGGCGGCTGACCTGCAAGGATTCCACCTCCGCTGCCGACGCGCAGAGGGCGTAGAGCCGGGCCGCGCGCGGATTCGGCGCGTACGGCGCGCACTGCGTACCGGGCGGGAAGGGGCGGGACCAGCGCACGCTGCCGTCGCCACCCGCCCGCCGCGCCTCGATCCGCGTACCCGCCGGGTCGACGGACAGCACGTCCCCGCGGTGCAGGACCGCACTCTGCGTACGCCCGGTGAGCAGCGTCGACTCCCCGCCCAGCGGCGCGGACCAGCGCTCCTTGCCGCCCTCGGTCAGGGCGACCGCCTGGGGCGATCCGGCACCGTCGGGAATGCGGTAGCCGACGACGGTCGGGCCCTCGGCCTCCGCCGAGCCAGCCGACGACCCCGTGCCCGTGCCCGCACCCGCACCCGTGTCTGTGCCCGCACCCGCACCCGTGCCCGTGCTCGCGCCCGTGACGCCGACGAAGTGCATCCCGTTCGCCGGTACGCCCGGGCTCCGCACCGTCCACAGCCGCTTGCCGTCGGCCGCGCGCAGCCGGGTGGCGACGACCCCGCCGCCCCCGCAGTACACGTCGGCGCCGCGCGGCACGCAGCGCAACTCGTCGGGGATGTCCTTCCCGCCCCGTACCGACACCTCCCAGGGCGCGAAGCCCTCGGGCAGCGGCTTTCCGGGGGAGCCGGCCTCCGGCTGCTCGCCCTGCGCCGTGTTCTGTGCGTCCGCGCCGCGGTCCGGGCCGAGCAGGGCGACGCCGCCCGCGATGGCCGCCACCGCGACGGCCGCGGCGAGCACGGACCGCCACCGTCTGCGCAGGCCGGGCCCGATGCCAGTGAGCGTACGAGAGCTGGTGCGAGGCTCCAGCTGCTCCCCGTGCTCCACCTGCTCGGGCCGCGTCAAACGCTCCGGCCGCTCCGGCCCGGAGGCCTCTCCCCGCGCGCCCCCGCCCAGCACCCGCGTCGCGGAGTCCACCGGCCCACCGGCGGACGCGCCCGAGCCCGCACCCACGGGAAAGTCCCCGGGAAGCGCGAGGAGTTGAGCGAGCAGCTCGTCCGTGGACGGCCGCACGCCCGGGTCCTTCGCGAGGCACGGCTCGACCACGGCCCGCAGCGCCGCCGGCGCGGCGCTCAACCTCGGCTCCTCGTGCACCACTTGGTACGCCGTGAGGTACGGGCTGTCCGCGTCGAACGGCCCCTGCCCCGTCGCCGCGAACACGAGCAGCGTGGCCAGGGAGAACACGTCCGACTCGGGGCCCACGTCGCGCGGCGCCTGCAACTGCTCGGGCGACATGAAGGGCGGTGTGCCGATGACCCGCCCCGTCATCGTCAGCGTCTGGTGGTCGGCGGCGCGCGAGATGCCGAAGTCGATCACCCGGGGGCCCTCCGCCGAGAGCACGACGTTGGACGGCTTGAGGTCGCGGTGCACCACGCCGACCCGGTGGATGTCGCGCAGCGCCTCGGCCAGGCCGACGGCGAGCGTGCGCAGCTCGGCTCCGTCCAACGGGCCGCCCGACTCGATCCGTTCGGAGAGCGTGGGGCCCTCGATGTACGCCGTGGCCATCCACGGGTGCGCACCCTCGGGGTCGGCGTCGACCACGGCCGCCGTGAACGCCCCGCTGACCCGCCGGGCCGCCGAGACCTCCTGTCGGAACCGGGTCCTGAACTCCTCGTCGTCCGCGAACTGTTGATGGATCAGCTTGATCGCGACCCGCCGCCCCGACGCCGTACGCGCCAGATAGACGGTGCCCATGCCGCCCGCCCCGAGCCGCCGCTCCAGCGGGTAGCCGCCGATCGTCTCCGGATCACCTGACCGCAGCCGCACTGCGCCGACCTCCCCCAGTCGCCCCCGGCCGTCGCGCCCGGCCGTCCGACCAAACTAGCGCGCCCCACCGACAGAAGGCGGCCTCGGGGGCGGTAGCACCCACTCCGTATCGGGCCCGCCGCGCGCGATAATCGGCACCGTGAGCGATGCATCCCACGCGGAACCCCATACCCCTGACGGCCAGGACAGCCCGGGCGGCCCCGAACCCGAGCCCATCCGCTTCTTCGGCACGCACTGGCTCGACCACACCGGCAAGTACGGGCTGCGCCGCGCCGCCGTGGCCCTCGGCTCGATCTCGGCCGCGTTCGGCGGCTGCCTGCTCCTCCGGTTCGCGTACGAGGGACTGGAGATCGCCCAGGTCGGCGCCTTCGTCGACCTGCTCGTCGTGGCGGTCTTCGCTGTCTGCAGCGCGCTCGCGTTCCGCCGTACCTGGGACGCGTACAGCAGGCGCCCCGACCCGCAGACGCAGGCGTCCCTGCGCTCCATGACGGCCATCGGCTTCGTCGGCGCCCTGCTCGCGTACTTCCTCCGCTCGCTGTCCGAGGCCCCCGGCGAAAAGCTCCGCCGCGCGGAGTACGAAGCGGCCGTCAAGCAGTACGAACGCCGCACGTCCCGCCGCGCGGGCAACCCGGCGAACCGCGTCAAGAAGAAGCGCAAGTAGCCGGCCCGCCCGAGCCCGCCGGCGCCCAACGCCCCACGCCTTGACGCGCACCCCACCCAGGAGGATTATTCATCACGTGATGAATTACTCGTCCGGAAGGGGCGCAGCCGTGCACACCGCCATCCACGCCGCCGACCTCTCCGTCGTACGAGGCGGCCGCCCCGTAGTGCGCAGCCTCGGCTTCGACGTGCCGCGCGGCCAGGTCACCGGCCTCCTCGGTCCCTCCGGCTGCGGCAAGACCACCCTGATGCGCGCCATCGTCGGCACCCAGGCCAGGGTCACCGGCACGCTCCGGGTCCTCGGCCACCCGGCCGGCGCCCCCGAACTCCGCTCCCGCATCGGGTACGTGACCCAGGACCCGTCCGTCTACGACGACCTGACGGTCCGCCAGAACCTCGACTACTTCGCCGCGATCCTCGACCCGGGCCGCGCGGCCGCCACCCGCCGCCGCGCCGACGTCACCCGCGTCATCGCCGACGTCGACCTCACCTCGCACACCGACGCCCTCGCCGGCACCCTCTCCGGCGGCCAGCGCAGCCGCGTCTCGCTCGCCGTCGCCCTGCTCGGCAGCCCCGAACTCCTCGTCCTCGACGAACCCACCGTCGGCCTCGACCCGGTGCTCCGCCGCGACCTGTGGAACCTCTTCCACACCATCGCCGGGCGCGGCACCACCCTCCTCGTCTCCTCGCACGTCATGGACGAGGCCGAGCGCTGCCACCGCCTCCTCCTCATGCGCGAGGGCGAGATCCTCGCCGACGACACCCCGGACGCCCTGCGCGGCACCTCCGGAACCGTCGAGTCCGCCTTCCTCCGGCTGGTCGACGACGCCAACGCCCGCGCGCACGCCGACCGCGCCACCACCGACGACGACCGACAGGAGCCGGCGCGATGACCACCCCCGCAACCGACACCGCCACGGCCCCGGCCCCCACCCCGACCCGCGCCCCCGCCTTCTCCGCACCCCGCACACTCGCCACCACCGCGCGCGTGCTGCGCCAACTCCGGCACGACCCGCGCTCGATCGCCCTGATGCTGTTCGTCCCGTGCGTGATGCTGCTCCTGCTGCGCTACGTCTTCGACGGCAGCCAGCGCACCTTCGACACCATCGGCGCCTCGCTGCTCGGCATCTTCCCGCTGATCACGATGTTCCTGGTGACGTCCATCGCCACCCTCCGCGAGCGCACCTCCGGCACCCTGGAACGCCTCCTCGCCATGCCCCTCGGCAAGGCCGACCTGATCCTCGGGTACGCCCTCGCCTTCGGCCTGCTCGCCGTCGTCCAGTCCGCCCTCGCCACCGGCCTCGCCCTGTGGGTCCTCGGCCTCGACGTCATCGGCTCACCCTGGCTGCTGCTCCTGGTAGCCCTCCTGGACGCCCTCCTCGGCACCGCCCTCGGCCTCTTCGTCTCCGCCTTCGCGGCCTCCGAGTTCCAGGCCGTCCAGTTCATGCCGGCGGTGATCTTCCCCCAGCTCCTCCTCTGCGGCCTCTTCGCCCCGCGCGACACCATGCACCCCGTCCTGGAGGCGATCTCGAACGTCCTCCCCATGTCGTACGCCGTCGACGGCATGAACGAAGTCCTCCAGCACACCGACGTCACCGCCGACTTCCTCCGCGACATCCTCGTCGTAGCCGCCTGCGCCCTCCTGGTCCTCGCCCTCGGCGCCGCCACCCTCCGCCGCCGCACGCCCTGATCCCGTACGTACGGGAGTGCCGTACCGCCCATCGGACACGCGCACCGCCGCCCACGGCCCCGATGCGAGGATGACCGTGGACGACTCACCGGAAGGCACCCGCTCATGACCCAGAAAGTCGCAGTCCTCGGCACCGGAAAGATCGGCGAGGCCCTGCTCAGCGGAATGATCCGGGCCGGCTGGGCCCCCGCCGACCTCCTGGTCACCACCCGCCGCGCCGAACGAGCCGAGGAACTCCGCACCCGCTACGGCGTCGACCCGGTCACCAACGCCGAAGCCGCCAAGCACGCCGACACCCTGATCCTCGCCTGCAAGCCGCAGGACATGGGCGCACTCCTCGACGAGCTCGCCCCGAACGTCACCGCGGACCGCCTGGTCATCAGCGCGGCGGCGGGCATCACGACGGCCTTCATCGAGGAACGCCTCCCCGGCAGCACCCCGGTCGTCCGCGTCATGCCGAACACCCCGGTCCTCGTCGACGAGGGCATGTCGGTCATCTCCGCCGGCTCCCACGCCAGCGCGGCCGACCTCAGCCACGCCGAGGACATCTTCGGCGCCGTCGGCAAGACGCTCCGCGTCCCCGAGGCCCAGCAGGACGCCTGCACGGCACTCTCCGGCTCAGGACCGGCGTACTTCTACTTCCTCGTAGAGGCCATGACCGACGCCGGCATCCTCCTCGGCCTGCCCCGCGACAAGGCCCACGACCTGATCGTCCAGGCAGCCATCGGCGCCGCCGTGATGCTCCGCGACAGCGGCGAACACCCGGTCAAGCTCCGCGAGAACGTCACGTCCCCCGCCGGCACCACCATCAACGCCATCCGCGAACTGGAGAACCACGGCGTACGCGCGGCCCTCATCGCCGCCCTCGAAGCCGCCCGCGACCGCAGCCGCGAACTCGCCTCCGGCAACGGCTGACACGACTGCGGCGCCGTTCCGGAGAACGGCGCCGCACCACCCCTTCAGACCTCGCCACCCGCGGGCATCATCAGCCCCATCGCCCGGTACGCGGCATCAACCGTCGGCCGCGCCATCCCCCGCGCCTTCTCGGCCCCGGCCCGCAGCACCGCGTCGACCCGCCCCGGCTCGGCACACAACTCCCGGTGCCGCTCCCGCACCGGCCGCAGCGTTTCCACCACGGCCTCGGCGGTCGCCTTCTTCAACTCCCCGTACGAATCGAAGACCCCGCTCAACTCCTCGGGCCCGCGCCCCTCGCACGCCGCCAGAATCTCCAGCAGATTCGACACCCCGGGCTTGCCCTCCCGGTCGTACACGACCTCCCGCCCGCTGTCGGTCACGGCCCGCAGAATCTTCTTCCGTACGACCTCGGGCTCATCGAGCAGATAGACGATCCCCGCACCCGACTCATGGGACTTCCCCATCTTCGACGTCGGCTCCTGCAGATCCATCACCCGCGCGGCGACCTTCGGCGGCGTGGCCCGCGGCACCACAAAGGTGTGCCCGTACCGCTGGTTGAACCGCACGGCCAGATCCCGCGTGAGCTCCACATGCTGCGTCTGGTCCTCACCCACAGGAACCTCGTCCGCCCCATAGGCCAGGATGTCCGCCGCCATCA
This sequence comes from Streptomyces sp. LHD-70, assembly GCF_031157275.1. Lineage (GTDB taxonomy): Bacteria > Actinomycetota > Actinomycetes > Streptomycetales > Streptomycetaceae > Streptomyces. Next base: position 1,022 of record NZ_JAVIFW010000030.1, on the reverse strand, counting down.
GCACGGGATACGTCAGCAGCGAGAGCCGCACACTCCCCCCACGCTCCCGCTCGATCACGGACTTCTCCTTGTACTGGATCATCCGCCGCATCTCCCCGTCATTGGCGACGCACTCAAGGAGGTACGAGAGCCGCGCATGCTCGTCGACATGGCTCTGCACGAACACCGCGCACCGCTCGGGATCGAGCCCGGCCGCCAGCATCAGCGTCGCCGCCTGCCTACTGAGCCTGCGCACCCGCGCCGGGTCGTGCTCCACGGTGAGCGCGTGCAGATCCACCACACAGAACAACGACTCCGCGCGGTGCTGGTCTACCTCGACCCACTGGCGCAGCGCGCCCAGGTAGTTCCCCAACGTGAGGTGGCCGGTCGGCTTGATGCCACTGAAGATCCGCGTCACTGCTTCTTCCTCCTGAGTCCTGGCCACCGCCGGTCCGCCGGCCGAGCCGCGGTCCTCAGGAAGGGGATACGCAAACGGCCGCCGAGGCGGCGGCCGTTGATGCACACGTGAGTACGGCCGCCGTCAGGCGGCCCACCACTGCTTGGTGCACGCGCGCGTAGTCATGCAGCCACCATAGCGACCCAGGCCCGAGGTTGACAGGGCCATTCGGCCTACGTAGAGTCCTGCGAGTTGTCCGACGTGAGCGCCGACTCCGGTTGGTCCCCGGACAGCCATTCAGCAAGAACCCAAGGATCGAGCCGCGCATCGTCGCGGTCTTCTTTTCGTGTGCTTTTGCGGAATGTGGAATCCGCGTTCGAAAGAACGCAACCCCGATTAGGTTCGGGGCCGGGATTCCGCTAAAGTCTCACTCGTCGGAACGGCCCAACAGCCGCAAAGACAAACCCCCGTTGACTGGGAATCAGGCCCGAAAGGATCTGATAGAGTCAACACCGCCGAAAGGCCCTGAAGGGCCGGAAAGCGCAGGGTCAATATCCCGCTAACGCGGGGCGGCCCCCGACGGAAAATCGGACACGAAAGAGTCTGATAGAGTCGGAAACGCAAGACCGAAGGGAAGCGCCCGGAG
>NZ_JAVIFW010000029.1 GCF_031157275.1 Streptomyces sp. LHD-70 | reverse complement strand
ACCGGCCAACGCCTCCTCGCCCTCGCCACCGCCATCTGGCACAACTGGACCACCGGAGCCGCAATCAAACGATCCCTGATCGCCTACGACCACTGAGAACTTCGGACTCACACATCTAGGGGTCTCAGCCCTCGGGCGGGGAGAAGACAACGAGGACGCGCAGATCCTCGCTGATGTGGTGGAAGCGGTGCGGGACTCCGGCGGGCACATAGACGACGCTGCCCCGGCTGACGGTCGTGGTCTCCGTCCCCACCGTGATCGCGGCCCGGCCGCTGGCAACGAAGTAGACCTCGTCCTGGTGGTGCGGCTGCTGCGGGTCGGTCTCCCCCGCGTCCAGCGCGTACAGGCCGACCGACATGTTCCGCTCCCGCAGAAACTGCAGGTAGGCCCCCTGATTCTCGGCCCGCTCGACCTCGAGCTCGTCCAACCGGAATGCCTTCATCACGCTGCCCGCCCTCACTACCGCCGCACGCCGGTGTCCGGCGCCGATCACGTCTGCCACGATCAGACACATGAAGAATTTTGTAGTCAAGACGGTCGCCAACACGGCGGCCCTCGCCGTCGCCATCTGGCTCCTTGACAAGATCACGCTCACCGGGCACAGCACTCCCAAGAAGGTGATCACGCTCGTCCTCGTCGCCCTGGTCTTCGGCGTCGTGAACGTGCTGGTCAAGCCGCTCGTGAAGCTGCTGACCTTCCCGCTGTTCGTGCTCACGCTCGGCCTGATCACCCTCGTGGTGAACGCCCTGATGCTTCTTCTCACCTCGTGGCTCGCCGAGCAGCTCTCCCTGAGCTTCCGCGTCGACGGCTTCTGGACGGCCGTACTCGGCGGCTTGATCATCAGCGTCGTCTCCTGGGCGATGAACGTGGTCCTGCCCGACAACAAGGACTGACGAAGGGCTGAACGCACGACCATGAACGACCCCTTCCGCGTCTGCTTCGTCTGCACCGGCAACATCTGCCGGTCCCCCATGGCCGAGGCCGTGTTCCGCGCGCGCGTCGACGAGGCCGGCCTTGACGGCCTCGTCGAGGTGGACAGCGCCGGGACCGGCGACTGGCACGCGGGCGACGGAGCGGACCCGCGCACGGTCTCCGTGCTGCTCTCGAACGGCTACGAAAGCGCCCATGCGGCACGGCAGTTCAGCGCCGACTGGTTCGCCCGGCTCGACCTGGTGATCGCCCTCGACGACGGACACCTGCGCGAACTGCGCCGCCTGGCTCCCACTCCGGCCGACGCAGCCAAGGTGCGGCTGCTGCGCTCGTACGATCCCGCCGCCGTGGATCTCGACGTTCCGGATCCCTATTACGGCGGTACGGACGGTTTTGAAGAGTGCCTCGAACTGGTCGAGGCCGCGTCCCCCGGACTGCTCGCCGCGGTCCAGGAGGCGCTCACGGAGAGGGGTGCGGCATGACGGAACACTCGATGCAGGGCTCGGCGCCCGGCTCGACTCAGGGCTCGGTTCCGGGCTCGGCGGGGGACGGCACCCGGGCCGTGCGCGCCGGGCTCCCGGAACCCGTGAAGCACGAACCGACCCTTCCGGGACCGGTGTTCGCCGCCCACTTCCACCTGTCCGGCGAGCCGACCGGGCCCTATACGTACGGCCGCGACGAGAACCCGACCTGGACGCTCCTGGAGCGTGCCATCGGCGAGCTCGAAGCACCGGGCACCGAGGTGGAGACGCTCGCCTTCGCCTCCGGGATGGCCGCGATCTCCGCCGTGCTCTTCTCGCAGCTGCGCGCCGGCGACATCGTGGTCATGCCCGACGACGGCTACCAGGCTCTGCCGCTCGTGCATGAGCAACTGCGGGCGTACGGCGTGGAGGTGCGCACCGCGCCCACGGCCGGCGACGCCCAGCTCGACGTCCTGGAGGGCGCGAAGCTGCTGTGGATCGAGACGCCGTCCAACCCGGGGCTCGACGTCTGCGACCTCCGCCGCCTTCTGGCCGCCGCACATGAGCAGGGCGCCAAGGTAGCTGTCGACAACACCCTGGCCACTCCGCTCGGGCAGCGTCCCCTGGAGCTGGGCGCGGACTTCTCGGTGGCCAGCGGCACCAAGGGCCTCACCGGCCACGGCGATGTCCTCCTCGGATACGTCACCGGCCGGGACGCCGAGGCGATGGCCGGAGTGCGCCGCTGGCGGAAGATCGTCGGCGCGATCCCGGGCCCGATGGAGGCCTGGCTCGCCCACCGTTCCCTGGCGACGCTGCAGTTGCGTATCGACCGTCAGGTGGAGAACGCCCTGGCCGTCGCGGAGGCACTGCGCAGCCGCGACGAGGTGAGCGGGCTGCGCTACCCGGGGCTGCCGGACGACCCCGCGCACAAGATCGCCGCCCAGCAGATGCGGCGTTTCGGCAGCGTCGTCTCCTTCACGCTGCCCTCGCGCGAGCGCGCCGAGCGCTTCCTGGCCGCGCTCCATCTCGTCGAGGAGGCCACGAGTTTCGGTGGCGTACGGTCCACCGCCGAGCGGCGGGCCCGCTGGGGCGGCGACGCCGTACCGGAGGGCTTCATCCGCTTCTCCGCGGGCGCCGAGGATCCGGAGGATCTGGTGGCCGATGTGCTGCGGGCCCTTGACGAGACCGCTGACGACACCGCTGACGGGACCGCGGGCTAGGCACTGATACGTGTAACAGACGGTCCGAGCCTCCCCCCTCGTGGCTCGGACCGTCTCGGTTCCGCATCCGGAGATCACCGCGGAGCCCGTGGAGCCCGTGGAGTCCGTGGAGCCCGTGGAGTCCGTGGAGCCCGCCGAGATCACCGCGGAAATCGCTGCTTCCGTATGCGAAGAACCGTCCGTACAAGGCTAGTTGACTCTGTGTCAGTGTCCAATCACGGTAGCGACAGAGACCTATCGACTTATTTATAGTTGGGTGCCTGCGGGGGCTTGAGGGGAGTGGGCATCGCATGGACCTGGCCTTGTTGCGCACGTTCGTGACTGTGCACCGGGCCGGCTCCTTCACCCGCGCCGCCGCGCTCCTCGGCCTCTCCCAGCCGGCCGTCACGTCCCAGATACGCACGCTGGAACGGCAGTTGGGCCGCCCCCTCTTCCTCCGCCAGGCGCGCGGTGTCACCCCCACGACGATCGGCGACGAGCTCGCGCACAAGGCCGCACCGCATCTGGACGCCCTGGTGGAGATCGCGGAGAGCGGGCCCGACGAGGAGTCACCGGCTCGCACCCTGCACCTCGCGGGCCCACCGGAGTTCACCGCGGAACGCGCCCTGCCCGCGCTCACCGCCCTCACCGGCGAGGACGGCCAGGGCTACGCGCTGCGCGCCTCGTTCGGGACGGCCGAGGAAGTGCTCGAAGGGCTCGCCGCCGGCCATCACGATCTGGCCATCTCGACCGCCCGCCCGCGTGGCTCCCTCCTCACCGCGACTGCGCTCTGCGACGAGGAGCACGTCCTGGTCGCCTCCCCGGAGCTGGCCAAGCGGCTCGGTCCGGCGGAGCTCGGCCCCTGGGGCGCGCCCGATCTCGGGGCCCTGCCGGTGGTCGAGGTGCACGAGTCGCTGCCGCTCGTCACGCGGTACTGGGCCGCGGTCCTCGACTCCCGGCCCGCCGCGTCCGGCGCGGTCGTCGCACCGGATCTGCGGGCCGCCCTCGCCTGTGTCACGGCGGGCGCGGGGCTAGCCGTACTGCCGCGCTATCTCTGCGGGGAGGCCCTGGAGCGGGGGGACGTGGTGGCGCTGCTCGACCCTGATGTACCTCCGCTGCGCACGTATTTCCTGGTGGTACGCACCGGCACGCTGGCGATGCCGCACATCGCGCGAGCGCACGAGTGGCTGCTGCGCGCGGCCGCGGATTGGTGCTGACACTCGGACCGGGCTGACGGGCGCAGCCGCCGGAGGTGCTGGTCGATGTTTCACGTGGAACAGGCCGGACCGTGCCTTCGTGGAACAGGCCCGACCGTGTTTCCGTACAGCAGGCGCGGACCGTGCCTTCCGGGGAACCGGGCGGACCGTGCTCCCGTGGAACAGACGCGGACCGTGCTTCCGGGAACCTGCTCGCACCGTTTTCCCGGGAACCTGCCCCCACCGTGTTTCACGTGGAACATGACGGGCCACATTTCTTCCATGACCGTCCGACCCGTGGTCAAGCGCACCGCCCGAGCCGTCCTCCTCGACGGCAACGACCTGATCCTCATCAAGCGCACCAAGCCGGGAGTGGATCCGTACTGGGTCACGCCCGGCGGGGGAGTCGAGCCCGAGGACACCACCGTGGTCGACGCCCTGCACCGCGAGGTGCACGAGGAACTCGGCGCGAAGATCACCGATGTGGTGCCCTGCTTCGTCGACACCGTGGAGCACATCGGCGCGGACGGCGGCGCCACCGGCGTGAAGGTGCAGCACTTCTTCGTCTGCCGCCTGGAGTCCATGGACGCCTCGCAGCGGCACGGCCCCGAGGTCGAGGACCCCGCGGGCGAGTACGAGATCGTACGGATCCCCTTCACACGCGTCGGTATCGCCTCGGTCCACCTGGTCCCGCTGTCGCTGCGCCACTACCTCGACGGCAACATCGAGGGCGTACGGGCGATGCACGCGCCGGACCTCGGCTAGTGCCTGTCGGTTCCCTCGCGCCCGGTCGCTTCCTCAGCCGCCTGCTGCGACGAGTTCCTCAAGCGAGTCGTGCCGGATGCGGTTCGCCGGAATGCCCGCGTCCCGCAGGACGTGCACGCCGTTGCGGATCATTCCGGGCGGGCCCGAGAGGTAGGCGTCGTAGGCGTCCCACGGGCCGAACTCCCGTACCGCGTCCGGGAGCTGGCCGTGCTGGTCGAATCGGTCGATCACGGGGCGGACCGACAGCCACGGATGCGTCTGCTGGAGCTGCAGCATCGTGTCGATGTCGTACAGATCGTGGTCGCTGCGGGCGCCGTAGAAGACCTCGACCGGGCGGCGGTCGCCGTGCTCCGCGACGTCCTCAACGAGTGCCTTGATCGGGGCGATGCCGGTGCCGCCGCCCAGACACAGCAGGCCGTTGTGCCTGCCGTGGTCGACGGTCATATTGCCGGCGGGCGGGCCGAGGCGGACGGTGTCGCCGGGGCGGGCTCGGTGCACCAGGGCGTTGGAGACCCAGCCCGCGGGGACGGCCTTGACGTGGAAGGTCAGCAGCCCGTCGGCGCGGGGCGCGGAGGCGAAGGAGTAGTGCCGCCACACACGCGGCCACCACGGGGTCTCCAGGCTGGCGTACTGCCCGGCGAGGAACGGGTACGGCTGGTCGGGCCGTACGGTGATCACGGCGATCTCGGGGGTCCGCAGATCGTGCGCGACGACCTCGCCGAACCACCAGGCGGGCGCGCGCCGTTCGTCCTCGGCGGCCGCGTCGATCATGATCTGCGAGATCGTCGTGTACGTCCGCACCCAGGCGGCCTCGGTCTCCTCGTTCCAGATGCTGCTCGCATAGCGGCTGAGCGAACCGATCAGCGCCTCGCCGACCGCCGGGTAGTGCTCGGGCTCGGTGCCGTACTTGCGGTGCCCGCGGCCGAGGTTCTTCAGGTACGAGACCAGAACCTCGGTGTTGTCGAGGTTTTCGGCGGCGGTGAGCAGTGCCTTCAAGAGCCGGTCGCGCTGGGTGTCCATCGAGGCCGGGAACAGCATCCGCAGGTCGGGGTGGCGCAGGAACAGCAGCGCGTAGAAGTACGAGGTGACCTTGTCGGCGACGGGTCCGACTTCGGCCATCGTGCGCTGGATGAGGAGCGCGTCCGGTGAGGGCTGCTCGGAGACCCTCGCGGTGGGCGCGGCGGCTGCCGCCGGTGGGGTCGCGGCGGGCGGCCTGACAGCGGTGCCCGGTCCCGCGGCGGGGTCGGCGGGCGGGGCGGTGCGCGGACCGGAATCGGCGGCCGGGGCGGTGCGGGCAGCGGCGGGCGCCTTGGCGAGCGCGGTCCCTGCGGACCTGGAGAAGAACGACGAGGCGGGGGCAGGGGCGGCGCCCGCCGCGGACGCACTCGGCTGCGGGCTCATCTCCTCGGCCGGCCGCCTCGCCTCAGGAACCCGGCCGGGACCGCCTTCGGGCATCCGACTGCTCTCAGGAGCTCGGCCGCTATCGGGAACTCGGCCACCCTCAGGAGCTCGGCCACCCTCAGGAGCCCGGCCGCTCTCGGGAACTCGGCCGCTCTCGGGTATCCGGTCCTCTGCCGGGCGGCGCTCAGGTATCCGCCCGTCGCGCCATGGGCCCTCGTACGTGGGCGGGGGCTCCGGTGCGGACTGCTCCGGCGCCGACTGCTCCTGCACGTACTGCGTCTGCGAGGGCTGCTCCGCCGGTGCCGCCGGATTCTTCTTGCGCGGGGTGAACCAGCCGCCCCCGTCATCGCCAGAAGAGCCGTTGTCGGCCGACTTGGTGGTCGGAGCGTCCATTCTGTGCCTCGCCTCGAACATCTTTCGGTCGGTCTGTGCACTTTCCGTAGGGAAAAGCGCTGGTCTTTCCCCGCTCTGCACTCGAAGAAATGGGGCCCTGGGCCACATTGAACCTTGGCGTACAGCCCATTACGGACGAGTAGGTAAGAATGTGATATTGCCCGCAACCCCGCCCCCGCAGGCTGCCACCCGTGTTTTCCCTGGCCTCAATGCCCTTCTGCCGCGTGCCCGCGCCTAGCGCCCCCTGTTCAACCGGAGTCGACCATACCGGCAGTAGCAGAGCGCACAAGCCCCTCACCCCACGTTCGGAATTCGTCGGGACGATCCGCGTAATTTCTCAATTGCCCCTCTGCGCACGTCATTTCACAAGACACCCTCGGTACGCCTCCGCCACCAGCCACGCCCCACGCAGTGCGCAGCAGCAGAGGCGGTACGCCCCCGTGAGTACCCGTGCTTACTCCCCACGTCAGACGCGCGCACCCGCGCCGCAGCGGGACCGTGTTTCACGTGAAACTCGACCGCCCCGCACGACGGGCCACCCTCGCTGTCCATGTAGTCGCCGCCGCCGGCTGGCTCGGGCTGACGCTCGGTCTGCTGGCCCTCGCGATCACGGCGATCACCACCGACTCCCCGGCGATGACCGAGGCCACCGTCCGCTCCATGAAACTCTTCGCGGACTGGCTGGTCATCCCGCTCGCTCTGCTCACCCTGCTGAGCGGCCTCGTCCTGTCCCTGGGTACGCCCTGGGGACTCGCACGGCACCGCTGGGTCTATACGAAGTTCTGGCTGACCCTCGCCACCACCGCCGCGTCGGTCTTCGCGCTGCGTCCGGGCGTCACGAGCGCCGCGGAGACGGTCGCCTCGGGTTCCCCGCTGGTCGACCCCTCGGATCTGGTGGCCGGCCCCATCGTCTCCCTGTCCGCGTATCTCTTCATGACGGTGATCTCCGTGCTGAAGCCCTGGGGCCTGACGAAGCGTGGCCGAAAGCACCGGCCCACATCACGTAATGCGGTGGACGGCAGGGGCGTACGTCAGACAGCCTGACCCGCGTGTCGACACCTTCGCTCTCCACGCTGCCCGTCCGCCGACTCACCCCGCGCGATCTGACCGCGTGCGCGGACCTCTCCGAGAATCGCGGCTGGCCCCGCGAGGAACACAAGTGGGGCCTGCTGCTCTCCGCCGGCACCGGCCATGGCATCGACGACCCCGAGGGCGGTCTGGTCAGCGCCTGCGTCGTCACGTCGTACGGCCCTTATGAGCGGCCGGAGTTGGCGGCCATCGGCATGGTCCTCGTCGCCGAACGCCACGCACGCCAGGGCGTCGCCCGCCGACTGATGCGGCATGTCCTCGACGCCGTCGGCTCGACCCCGCTCACGCTGCACGCGACGGAGTACGGGCGGCCGCTGTACGAAGAGCTCGGTTTCAAGACAACCGGCCGCGCCGAGATGCTGCGCGGCCCCTTCCGCCCCTCGGGCCCGGCCCCCACCGTGCCCACCCGGCCCGCGACCGCCGAGGATCTGCAGGCGATCCTGCGCCTGGACGGCGAGGTGTTCGGCACCGACCGGACCCCCATGATCACCCGACTCCCCGCCTTCGCCGACCAGTTGCGGGTCGCCGAGGACGGCGGCGAGATCATCGGGTACGCGGCGGCCTGGCCGAACATGGACACGCATGTCGTCGGCCCGCTGATCGCGCGGGACACGGAGACGGCCAAGGCCCTCGTCGCCGACCTGGCCGCACACACCGACCGGCCGCTGCGTACCGATATCGACGTACGCCACGAGGAGCTCCTGGCATGGCTGAAGCCCCAGGGCCTGGAGTCCTGGGGCTTCAACTCGGTGATGACGTACGGCATCCCCGACCTGCCCGGCGACTGGACGCGACGCTTCGCGCCGCTGACGGTCGCCGCCGGCTGAGCGGGCCCGACCGGCGATTCGACCACCGCGCCGACCGGCAGGCCGCCGTGTCGCCCGGCCGCCTTGTCGACGGCTGCCGTGGCGGCCGACCGCCTGCGCCTCAGCCGACGAGTGCGTCCTGGTCGGCCGGGGTCCCGGAGGCGACGACCCGGGTGGTGCCGGACGCGCGGCGCTCCAGTACGGCGGAGAGCACGGCCAGGACGAGGGCGGACGCGGCGAGCACGGCGCCCACCCAGTTCGGCGAGGTGAAGCCGAACCCGGCCGCGATGACCAGGCCGCCGAGCCAGGCGGACAGGGCGTTGCCCAGGTTGAAGGCGCCGATGTTGACGGCCGAGGCCAGAGTGGGAGCGCCCGAGGCGTGGTCGAGGACGCGCTTCTGGAGCGGGGGCACGGTCGCGAAGCCCAGGGCGCCGATCAGCATGATGGTCACGGCTGCGGTGATCTTGTTGTGCGCGGTGAGCGTGAACAGGGCGAGCACGACGGCCAGCGCACCGAGCGAGATGGAGAGCAGCGGCATCAGGGCGCGGTCGGCGAACTTGCCGCCGACGAGGTTGCCCGCGACCATCCCCACGCCGAACAGGACGAGCAGCCAGATGACGGAGCCATCGGCGAAGCCGGCGACCTCGGTCATCATCGGCGTGATGTAGGTGATCGCGGCGAAGACCCCGCCGAAGCCGAGCACCGTCATCGCCATGGCGAGCAGCACCTGCGCATTGCGGAACGCGGCCAGCTCATGGCGCAGCCGTACGCCCTCGGGCCCCGGCATGTCCGGGACCAGCTTGGCCACACCGAGCAGCCCGAGCACGCCGAGCAGGGCCACGATGCCGAAGGTGACGCGCCAGCCCATGCTCTGCCCGACGAACGTGCCGAGCGGGACGCCCACGACATTGGCGACGGTCAGGCCGGTGAACATCATCGCGATGGCGCCTGCCTTCTTCTCGGGCACGACCAGATCTGCGGCGACGACCGAACCGATACCGAAGAACGCACCGTGCGCGAGTGAGGCGACCACGCGGCCGGCCAGCATCACGCCGAAGGCGGGGGCGAGGGCGGAGAGGACGTTGCCGACGATGAAAAGCACCATCAGGAGCATCAGCATCCGCTTGCGCGAGATCTTCGTGCCGAGCGCCGTCATCAGCGGAGCGCCCAGGACGACGCCGAGCGCATAGCCCGTCACCAGATACCCGGCGAGCGGAATGGAGACGTCGAAGTCGGCCGCCACCTCGGGCAGGAGCCCCATGATCACGAACTCGGTTGTGCCGATACCGAAGGCCCCGATCGCCAGGGCGAGGAGTGCGAGAGGCATGGGGGTTCACCTTCCCAGAGGGTGTGCCGGTCAGAGGAGTGCCAGGCGAATGCCAGAGGCGGTCAGGGTGTGCCTGCGGCTCACAAGCGCAAGATGCGCCTGCACCTTACGAGCGCCCACAATAATTGCAGACGCTCTTTAATTGCAAGCGCAGGCTATTTCACACGTGGTCTATCCTGGGCGTCAGCCGCGCCGGGACGGCGCCCCACTCAGGCAGGGAGGCAGGAGCCATGACAGCGACGGACCCCGCACTGACCGCTCTCTCACAGGGCTGGTGCGCCCTCTCCTTGCTCCACGGCAAGATCGACGCGCACATCGAGCGGGCTCTCCAGTCCAAGCACCAGCTGAGCGTCCGCGAGTACTCGCTCCTGGACGTCCTCGGCCGCCAGCACGACGGACCGGGCGGCCATCTCCAGATGAAGCAGGTCGCCGACGCGGTCGTGCTCAGCCAGAGCGCCACCACCCGCCTCGTCACCCGCCTCGAGGACCGCGGCCTGCTCTCCCGTTACCTCTGCCCGACCGACCGCCGCGGCATCTACACCGACGTCAGCGAGGCCGGTTCCCAACTCCTCGCCGAGGCCCGCCCGACCAACGACACCGCCCTGCGCGAGGCCCTCGACGAAGCCGCCGAGAACCCCGAACTGGCCCCGCTGGTCAGGGCAGTCGAGTCCCTGAACGCCCCGGCGACGGCAGCCTGAGGCGGCTGCCGCTCCGGCCCCTGGGGCGCGGCCCGGCCTGCGCGTAGGCTGCCGCCCCATGGGAGACCTCACGATCCGCCCCGCCACCGCCGACGACCTGCCGGACATCGTGGCCATGCTCGCCGACGACCCCCTGGGCGCCCAGCGCGAGTCCCCGGACGACCTCTCCCCGTACGAGCGGGCCTTCGCGCGCCTGGCCGGCGACCCCAACCAGCACCTGGTGGTCGCCGTACGCGAGGACCGGGTCGTCGGCACGCTCCAGCTCACGGTCATCCCCGGGCTGTCCCGGCGAGGCGCCACCCGCTCGATCATCGAGGGGGTACGCATCCACTCCGAGGAACGCGGCAGCGGTCTCGGCACGCTCCTGATCGAGTGGGCGGTCGATGAATCCCGGCGCCAGGACTGCCAGTTGGTCCAGCTGACCTCCGACGCCACCCGCATCGACGCCCACCGCTTCTACGAGCGCCTCGGCTTCGAGGCGTCCCACTTGGGGTTCAAGCTGCGGCTCGACTGAGGCGGGGCGGGGCGGCGGCATGGGGCGGCGTTGCGGGGCGGCCGGGCCGGGCGGCGTTGCGGGGCGGGTTCTGTAGGCGTCGGGCTCACGTTTCACGTGAAACACGAGCCCGACCGAGGGAGCCCGACCGAGGGAGCCCGACCGAGGGGAGCCCGACGGAGAGAGCCCGACAGACGCCTGGCCGCCCGCGCACTCAGCCCAAGCCGAACCAGCCCCGCGGGTCCACCCCGCCCGGCACCGGTGCCCCCGCCTCGTACGGCTCACGTGTGAAGACGAACGAGCCGAGGTCGAGATGGCTCACCGAGCCGTCCTCCCGCCGCACCGCACGCAGCGTCTCCCCCGCGTAGTACCCGTTGAGTCCGGTCCAGGTGCCGTCGACCTCCGCACGGAACCCGGCCGCGCGGCCGGTCCCCGAGAGCGGGCCGAGTTCGAGCCCGTCGTCTCCGCGCAGCCGCAGCCCGAAGGCGTGCGTCCCCCAGTACCAGGACCCCGCCAACTCCAGCACACCCTGGTCGACTTCGGCCGCAGGCCGCCAGGGCTCCGGGATGCGCGGTTCCGCCTCGATGACCGTCTGGACGAGCTCGGCCGCCAGCGTGCCGAGCAGCGGGCCCGAGGTGCAGTTGGCCAGGGCGACGGCCGCGACTCCCTCCTCCGCGCTGAACAGCAACCCGGCGAGGAACCCCGGCAGCGAGCCCATGTGCCCGGCCAGCGTCCGCTCCTCCAGGTTCAGCAGCTGCACGCCGAGGCCGTAATCCAGGTAACGGTCCCCCGCCTCGGGCGGCGCGGCCGGCGTACGCATCTCCCGTACGGACTCCGCGCTCAGCACCCGCTCGTCGCCCTGCGCCAGGAACACCGCGAAGCGCGCCAAGTCATCGGTGGTCGACCAGAGTTGACCGGCGGGCGCCATCAGGCCGAGGTCCTCCACCGGCTCGGCAAGGAGCACATCGGCCCAGGGGTGCACGGCCAGCCCCTGCGCGTACGGCGCCTTCGGCTGCGCACTCGTGCGGTGCAGCCCGAGCGGCTCGAGCACCTCCGTACGCAGCACCTCCTCCCAGGGCGCACCGCGCAGCTCCTCCACGAGTGAGCCGAGCAGGGTGTAACCGGGGTTGGAGTAGTGGTGCCGCCGCCCAGTCGGGTGCCGGAGCGGCTCCTCGCCGAGCACGTCCGCGAGCTCGGGGCGCACGGTGCCGGGCGTCCTCTCCCACCAGGGCGAGGGTGCCTCGGCGGCCAACCCGCCGGTGTGGGCAAGCAGTTGGCCTACGGTCACCTCGTCGACGCCCGCGCAGAGTCCCGCGCTCGGCAGGTGCTTGGCCAGGGGGTCGTTGAGGTCGAGCAGGCCCTCGTCGCGCAGCCGCAGCACCAGGACGGCGGTGAAGGTCTTGGTGATCGACCCGATGCGGTACTGGGTGTCGGCGTCCGGCACCTGCCCCGCCACGGAACCCCGCCCCCCGCGCCAGACGATTTTCCCGTCCCGTACGACGGCGGCGACGAGCGAGGGCGCCCGGCCCTCCGACTGTGCCGTGGCGGTCCGGTGGAGCAGGGCGCGGCGCGTGGAGGGAAGCAGCTCCGCGAATGCGAGGTCGTCGAAAGTCATGCCCCCAGTTCACCGGCAGGTTCGGGGTTCAGTCGAGCGGATTACGCCTGCTGCCCCCTGTCGCCGTGCTCGGGCAGCTCGTCGCTATGCGCGGGCGCCACGTCGCCCTGTGCCGAAAGCACATCGCCCTGCGCGGGCAGCAAGGGGAACAACCGGCTGATGAGCGCGACCCGTCGCACTCCTTCCGGCCGGGCCAACGGGCGCTGCTCACGGTCCTGACAGGGCACGAGCGCCTGCCGGATCGCGTCGGCCACCCGGCTCATCTCGTCCAGCGTCAGATAGGCGACGACGCCGAAGGCCTCATCGCGGCGCCAGCCCTCCGGTGCCTCGCCACCTCGTCACGCCGCCAGCCCTCCAGCGCCTCGCCCCTCGGTCTGAGCCTCCGCTGCCAGCTCTCGCCCTCCAACCCCCGGGCCAGATCGCCGAATTGCTCCTGCGCCAAGCCCTCGTCGGCGGGGGCAGCACTCCGGCTCCGCAGCCGCCAGGGCCCAGCGCGGCCGCCGCCGTGGGGCGCTTCCGAAGCGGAGCGATGCTCGGTGCGCCGCATCACCGAGATCGGGCGCCGGGCCCGCCAGGAAGCGGAGTTGGAGCGGGTCCCGCCTTCCGGCAGGGAGCGCTGAACCGATCCATCAGGTCTGCGCCATGTCCACGAAGCGCGAGTAGTGGCCCTGGAAGGCGACCGTGATCGTGGCCGTCGGGCCGTTACGGTGCTTGCCCACGATGATGTCCGCCTCGCCCGCGCGCGGCGACTCCTTCTCGTACGCATCCTCGCGGTGCAGCAGGATGACCATGTCCGCGTCCTGCTCGATGGAGCCGGACTCACGCAGGTCGGAGACCATCGGCTTCTTGTCCGTGCGCTGCTCGGGGCCACGGTTCAGCTGCGAGAGCGCGATCACCGGGAGCTCCAGCTCCTTGGCGAGGAGCTTGAGGTTTCGCGACATGTCCGAGACCTCCTGCTGGCGGCTCTCGGCACGCTTGGAGCCGCCGGACTGCATCAGCTGGAGGTAGTCGATGACGACGAGCTTCAGGTCGCTGCGCTGCTTCAGGCGGCGGCACTTGGCGCGAATCTCCATCATCGACAGGTTCGGGGAGTCGTCGATGTAGAGCGGGGCGGCCGAGACGTCGGGCATCCGGCGGGCGAGGCGGGTCCAGTCCTCGTCGGTCATCGTGCCGGAGCGCATGTGGTGCAGCGCCACCCGCGCCTCGGCGGAGAGCAGACGCATCGCGATCTCGTTGCGCCCCATTTCGAGCGAGAAGATCACGCTCGGCATGTTGTGCTTGATGGAGCAGGCCCGCGCGAAGTCGAGCGCCAGCGTGGACTTACCCATGGCGGGACGGGCGGCGATGATGACCATCTGGCCCGGGTGCAGGCCGTTGGTGAGCTGGTCGAGATCGGTGAAGCCCGTCGGCACACCGGTCATCTCCCCGGAGCGGGAGCCGATCGCCTCGATCTCGTCGAGCGCGCCCTCCATGATGTCGCCGAGCGGCAGATAGTCCTCGGTGGTGCGCTGCTCGGTGACCGCGTAGATCTCGGCCTGGGCGCTGTTGACGATCTCGTCGACGTCGCCGTCGGCCGCGTATCCCATCTGCGTGATGCGTGTGCCGGCCTCGACCAGGCGGCGGAGCACGGCACGCTCGTGGACGATCTCCGCGTAGTACTCGGCGTTCGCCGCCGTCGGGACCGTCTGGACCAGGGTGTGCAGATAGGAGGCGCCGCCGACCTTGGTGATCTCGCCGCGCTTGGTGAGCTCGGCCGCCACGGTGATCGGGTCGGCGGGCTCGCCCTTCGCGTACAGATCGAGGATCGACTGGTAGATCGTCTCGTGCGCTGGCCGGTAGAAGTCGTGGCCCTTGAGGACCTCCACGACGTCGGCGATGGCGTCCTTGGAGAGGAGCATGCCGCCGAGCACCGACTGCTCGGCGTCCAGGTCCTGCGGGGGCACGCGCTCGAAGGCCGAGCCGCCGTCCCACGGGCCGTCCCCGCCTCGGTCGTGCTGGTCGTCGCGGCCGCGGCCGCCGTCCCTGCGCTGGCGGGTGACGGGCAGCCGGTCACCGGGACCGCTGTCGGCCCAGGGGCCTTCCAAGGGCTCGGAAACAGTCACCGGGCCACCTCCTCCCGTCCGCCGAGCGGACCTCGCCGTGCCACTCTTTCTACGGCACGGCACTGACAAACCAGAGAGCCAACTCCGCTTCTGTCGCGTTGGTTATGCGGGGGTTTCCTGGAGCGGAAAACGGGGCGGGCGCCGGACCACGGTAGGCCCGCGGGCACCGTCAGCCAATCTGGTTATCCACAGGCCCTGTGGATGAAGGACCCGATGCTGTGGAGAACTCGCCGAATCCTGTGCACGACCCGGTGGACAGCGCTGTGAACAAGCCCTCAGGCCTCCCGAAGAACAGGCACTGACCTGGGCTTTTGTTGTCCCCCGGCTGTGCATAGGAAAAAGTTCTGGAACCGGGCCAAGATCAGGGCGACCGACGCCGCGCGACGACCCCGGCCAGCACGGCCGTAAGGGTCAGAATCACATTGCGTCCATTACCTGTGGAAGATTACATTGGAGCCCATGACTCAGGCTCCTTCCACCCCCAAGGCCGTCCGCAGACGGCACGATCGCGAGATCGTCTCGCTCGCCGTGCCGGCCTTCGGAGCGCTGGTCGCCGAGCCCCTCTTCGTCATGGCCGACACCGCCATCGTCGGCCACCTCGGCACGGCCCAGCTGGCCGGCCTCGGCGTAGCCTCCGCCCTCCTGATGACGGGCGTCAGCATCTTCGTCTTCCTCGCCTACGCGACGACGGCCGCCGTCGCCCGCAGGGTCGGCGCCGGCGACATGCAGTCCGCGATCCGCCAGGGCATGGACGGCATCTGGCTCGCCCTGCTCATCGGCATCGCGGTCGTCGCCATCATCGTGCCGACCGCCCCAGCCGTCATCGACCTCTTCGGCGCCTCCGCCACCGCGGCCCCGCACGCGATCACGTATCTGCGGATCTCCGCCATCGGCATCCCCGCCATGCTCGTCGTCCTCGCCGCCACCGGTGTCCTCCGCGGACTCCAGGACACCAAGACCCCGCTCTACGTCGCCATCGCCGGCTTCGTCGCCAACGCCCTGCTGAACGTCGGCCTCGTCTACGGCGCCGGGCTCGGCATCGCAGGATCCGCCTGGGGCACGGCCATCGCGCAGGTCGGCATGGCGGTCGCGTACCTCGTCGTCGTGGTCCGCGGGGCCCGACGCCACCACGCCTCGCTGCGCCCGGACGCCGCCGGAATCCGCGCCTGCGCCCAGGCCGGGGCCCCGCTCCTCGTCCGTACGCTCTCGCTCCGGGCGATCATGATCATTGCCACCGCGGTCGCCGCGCGCCTCGGGGACGCCGACATCGCCGCCCACCAGATCATCCTGACCCTGTGGAGCCTGCTCGCCTTCGCCCTGGACGCGATCGCCATCGCCGGGCAGGCGATCATCGGCCGCTATCTCGGCGCGGGCGACACCGACGGCGCCCGCGACGCCTGCCGTCGCATGGTGCAGTGGGGTGTCGCTTCCGGTGTCGTGCTGGGGCTCCTTGTGGTCGCCGCGCGGCCGGTCTTCCTGCCGCTGTTCACCAGCGACACCTCGGTCCAGGACGCCGCGTTCATCGCCCTGCTCGTGGTGGCCGTGTCCCAGCCGGTCTCCGGTGTCGTCTTCGTGCTCGACGGTGTACTGATGGGCGCGGGCGACGGCCCGTATCTGGCCTGGGCGATGCTCGCCACGCTGGCCGTCTTCACTCCGGTCGCCCTGCTCGTACCGTCCTTCGGCGGTGGACTGACCGCGCTGTGGGGGGCGATGGCGCTGATGATGGCGGTGCGGATGATCACCCTGTGGCTGCGTGCCCGCTCGGGGCGCTGGATCGTCACGGGCGCCACACGCTGACGTTTCACGTGAAACAGCGACGCACCCGGCCGAACTCCCGCCGCTTCACGTGAAACAGCGCCGCACCCGGCCGAACTCCCGCCGCTTCACGTGAAACAGCGCCACACCGGCCGAACGTCCCGCCCCGCCTCCAACCCCTCGTACAAACAAAAGAGTTGGGCCCGCACCCCGAAAGGTGCGGGCCCAACTCTTCGACTCAGCAATGCCGAGCGCGACGCTTACGCGGCGACGACCTCGATGTTGACCTTGGCGGCCACCTCGGGGTGCAGGCGCACGGACGTCTCGTGGGCGCCCAGCGTCTTGATCGGCGAGCCCAGCTCGACGCGACGCTTGTCGATCTTCGGGCCGCCGGAGGCCTCGATCGCCGAAGCGACGTCAGCCGGGGTGACGGAACCGAAGAGGCGACCGGCCTCGCCGGAGCGGACGGCAAGGCGAACCTTGACGGCCTCGAGCTGGCCCTTGATCTGGTTGGCCTGCTCGATGGTCTGGATCTCGTGGATCTTGCGAGCGCGGCGGATCTGCGCCACGTCCTGCTCGCCGCCCTTGGTCCAGCGGATAGCGAACTTCCGCGGGATCAGGTAGTTGCGAGCGTAACCGTCCTTGACGTCGACGACGTCGCCCGCGGCACCGAGGCCGGAGACCTCGTGGGTGAGGATGATCTTCATGTTTCGGTCACCCTTCCCTTATCGCGCGGTGGACGTGTAGGGCAGCAGCGCCATCTCACGGCTGTTCTTCACAGCCGTAGCGACGTCACGCTGGTGCTGGGTGCAGTTGCCGGTCACGCGGCGGGCACGGATCTTGCCGCGGTCGGAAATGAACTTCCGCAGCATGTTCGTGTCCTTGTAGTCCACGTACGTGACCTTGTCCTTGCAGAAAGCGCAGACCTTCTTCTTCGGCTTGCGCACAGGCGGCTTAGCCATGGTGTTTCTCCTGTGTGATCAAGAAGTGTGGATGCGAGCCACGCCCCGTGAGGGAGCGATCCCTAGAAGGGGGGCTCGTCCGAGTAGCCGCCGCCGGAGCCGCCGGAGCCGCCGGAGCTTCCGCCCCAGCCGCCACCGCCGCCACCCTGCTGACCGCCGCCGGCTGGCGCACCGGTCGCCCAGGGGTCGTCGGCGGGAGCACCGCCGCCACCCTGCTGCTGACCGCCACCGGGGCCTCCGCCCCAGCCGCCACCGCCGCCGCCCTGCTGGGCACCGCCGCCGTAACCACCCTGGCCACCGCGACCGCTGGTCTTGGTGACCTTGGCCGTTGCGTTGCGCAGGCTGGCGCCGACCTCGTCGACGTCCAGCTCGTAGACCGTGCGCTTGATGCCCTCGCGGTCCTCGTACGACCGCTGCTTCAGACGGCCCTGCACGATGACGCGCATGCCGCGCTGGAGCGACTCCGCGACGTTCTCCGCCGCCTGACGCCAGACCGAGCAGGTCAGGAACAGGCTCTCGCCGTCCTTCCACTCATTGGTCTGCCGGTCGAAAGTGCGGGGAGTGGACGCGACACGGAACTTCGCGACCGCCGCACCGGAGGGGGTGAAGCGCAGCTCGGGGTCGTCGACAAGATTGCCGACGACCGTGATGACGGTCTCGCCTGCCATGGGGGTACCTCTCGGCGGGTTTGCTGCTGGCTGCTTGCTGCTACTCGAATCCCGGATACCGCTGAGCTAAGAAGCTCAGTGCATCTCGGGACGGAGGACCTTGGTCCGGAGGACCGACTCGTTCAGGTTCATCTGGCGGTCGAGCTCCTTGACGACCGCAGGCTCGGCCTGCAGGTCGATGACCGAGTAGATGCCCTCGGGCTTCTTCTTGATCTCGTACGAGAGACGACGACGGCCCCAGGTGTCGACCTTCTCGACCTTTCCGTTGCCCTCACGGACGACGGAGAGGAAGTTCTCGATCAGCGGGGAGACAGCGCGCTCCTCGAGATCGGGGTCGAGGATGACCATCACCTCGTAGTGACGCATGTAGAACCCACCTCCTTTGGACTCAGCGGCCACGGTCGTTCCGTGGCAGGAGGGTCGTGATGCGTACGCAACGGTATCGGCCACCACTGACAATCGGCTCCCGCGAACGGGGCGCGTGCTGTGGCCTGGGCAGACACCGGTGCAGACGGTACAGAGTACCCGCACGTCGCCTTCCGGTTGAAATCAAGAGGTCAGGGGCCGCAATCTGTACACATCGGGTGTCCATGGCGCTACGATGCGCCGCCCTCTTGCCAGGAGGTGCCTCATGGCACAGGCAATGCGCAGGAACACGGCAAGCTCCCTCCTCGCCACGGACGGGAAACCACACCCCGTCCAGGACACGCTCCTCGCCGTGACGCTGATCCTCGGGCTCGTCGCCTTCGTCACGGCGATGTTCCACCACCTGCATCTGCTCAGCTCCTGGGCCGGGCTCGTGGGGATCATCACGGGCGGGTACGGGCAGTACATCAGCGAGACCACGCGCGAACGCTTCCTGATGGTGATCGGGCTCGGCGCCGCGGCCATCGGCTTCTTCCTGGGCATGGCGCACGGCGGGCTGTTCGGGGGACTCTTCGGCTGACGCCCCGACAGAACGCAGGCTCGGGCTGCCCGGGAAACTCCCCGGGCAGCCCGAGCCTGCGTATACGGCCATACGGCCAGTCGGGGCGCTCCCCGGGCGCAGTAGGCTTCGGCGGGTGAGCCGGAAGCCCCTGCCCCATGGGGACACACCAGCCGAGGAGCGCCCCGCATGAGCCTGACCCTGAGGACCATCAGCCGAGAGCAGCATCTGGAGTACATCCAGAGCCTGCCGTCGGCTAGCCACTGCCAGGTCCCGGCGTGGGCTGATGTGAAGAACGAATGGCGCTCCGAGTGCCTGGGCTGGTTCGACAAGGCCGGTGAGCTGGTCGGCGTCGGCCTGGTGCTCTACCGCCAGCTGCCCAAGATCAAGCGCTACCTCGCGTACCTCCCCGAGGGCCCGGTCATCAACTGGCATGCGCCGAACCTCGAGGACTGGCTGAACCCGATGCTGGCGCATCTGAAGCAGCAGGGCGCGTTCTCAGTGAAGATGGGCCCGCCGGTCGTGATCCGCCGCTGGCAGGCGCCGTCCATCAAGAAGGGCATCCAGGACCCTGACGTAAAGCGTCTGCGGGACGTCGAGGCCGATGTGATCGAGCCGCGTGCGTTTGAAGTCTCCGACCGGCTGCGGAAGTTGGGCTGGCAGCAGGGCGAGGACGGCGGCGCCGGCTTCGGTGACGTACAGCCGCGCTATGTGTTCCAGGTGCCGCTCGCCAACCGCTCGCTCGACGAGGTGCAGAAGAGCTTCAACCAGCTCTGGCGGCGCAACATCAAGAAGGCCGACAAGGCCGGCGTCGAGGTCGTCCAGGGCGGCTACGACGACCTTCCGGTCTGGCAGGAGCTGTACGAGATCACGGCCGAGCGTGACCGGTTCCGGCCGCGTCCGCTCAGCTACTTCCAGCGGCAGTGGAAGGCCCTCAACGCCGAGGACCCCAACCGCATGCGGCTCTACATCGCCAAGCACGAGGGCGAGCCGCTGGCCGCGGCGACGATGCTGACCGTCGGCAGCCACGTCTGGTACTCGTACGGCGCCTCCGTGAACCACAAGCGTGAGGTGCGGCCGTCCAACGCGATGCAGTGGCGGATGCTGCGGGACGCGTACGCGCTCGGCGCGAGCGTCTACGACCTGCGTGGCATCTCCGACACCCTGGACGAGACCGACCACCTCTTCGGCCTGATCCAGTTCAAGGTCGGCACCGGCGGCGAGGCCGTCGAGTACATCGGCGAGTGGGACTTCCCGCTCAACAAGGTGCTGCACAAGGCGCTCGAGATCTACATGTCGAAGCGCTGACCGAGCACAATTACCCCCACACTCCAAAGACCGCAGACACATACGGCACACAAGAAAGGTTCCGGGACCGGCCATGGCGCTCACGCTCTACGTCGACACCACGCGCTGGCGGG
This sequence comes from Streptomyces sp. LHD-70, assembly GCF_031157275.1. Lineage (GTDB taxonomy): Bacteria > Actinomycetota > Actinomycetes > Streptomycetales > Streptomycetaceae > Streptomyces. Next base: position 48,921 of record NZ_JAVIFW010000029.1, on the reverse strand, counting down.
CACACCACAAGCAGGTGCTCGAACAGTTCCCGGGACTCGTGCCCGTCTGCAAAGGCAACGGCTACGGCTTCGGGCACGAACGGCTCGCGGATGAGGCGACCCGCTTCGGCTCCGACATGCTCGCCGTCGGCACGACCTACGAAGCGGCCCGCATCAAGGACTGGTTCAGCGGGGACCTGCTCGTCCTCACACCGTTCCGCCGGGGCGAGGAGCCCGTTCCGCTGCCGGACCGTGTGATCCGCTCGGTCTCGTCCGTGGAGGGCGTGCACGGCCTGGTGGGCGCCCGGGTCGTCATCGAGGTCATGAGCTCGATGAAGCGGCACGGCGTCAGCGAGCAGGAGCTCGGGCAGCTGCACGCGGCCATCGAGGACGTACGCCTGGAGGGCTTCGGCATCCATCTGCCCCTCGACCGCACCGACGGCTCGGACGCCGTCGAGGAGGTCATCCTGTGGATGGACCGGCTGCGCGCGGCCCGGCTGCCGCTGCACACCATGTTCGTGAGCCACCTCTCGGCGCACGAACTGGCCCGGCTGCAGCAGCAGTTCCCGCAGACCCGCTTCCGCGCGCGCATCGGTACGCGGCTCTGGCTGGGCGACCACGATGCGACCGAGTACCGCGGCTCCGTCCTCGACGTGACCCGCGTCGCCAAGGGCGAGCGCTTCGGCTACCGCCAGCAGAAGACCGCATCGGACGGCTATCTGGTCGTCGTCGCGGGCGGTACGTCGCACGGCGTGGGCCTGGAGGCGCCGAAGGCGCTGCACGGTGTGATGCCCCGCGCCAAGGGTGTGGCCCGCGCCGGCCTCGCCACGGTCAACCGGAACCTGGCGCCCTTCGTCTGGGCGGGCAAGCAGCGGTGGTTCGCGGAGCCGCCGCACATGCAGGTGTCGATCCTGTTCGTGCCGTCGGACGCGCCGGAGCCGAAGGTCGGCGAGGAGCTGGTGGCCCATCTCCGGCACACCACGACGCAGTTCGACCGCCTGGTCGACCGCTGATCATCCGAGTACGACGAAGGGCCGGCCGCGGACTCCGCGACCGGCCCTTCGCTTGTGCCTTGCGCTGACAGCGCCGGTCCAAGTTCAGCTTCGCCTAGTTTCGCTCAGGGCGAACGTCCCCCGCGGCGCTCTGCTCGGCGCCCCAGGCGACGTACGGACCGCTGCTCACCGTCGCTGCGGCGTGCCGGGGCGGGTGGGCCGCTCTGCCCAGGACGAGCGCGTCGGGCGCCCGGTCGAGGACGCCGCCCGAGGGGTCGTCGGAGCCGTCGCGGCGGACCACGTCCCGCTCGGGCATCAGGATGTCGCGTACGACCACGGCGCAGAGGTACAGCGTGCCCAACAGGTGCGCCAGGATCGCGAGTTGGTAGCCCTCCTGCGGGAGGCCCTGATGCTGGTCGCCGCTGGTCGTGTAGGCGAGGTAGAACCAGATCCCCAGGAAGTAGACGACCTCTCCGGCCTGCCAGATCAGGAAGTCCCGCCAGCGCGGCCGGGCGAGCGCGGCGAGCGGGATCAGCCAGAGCACGTACTGCGGTGAGTAGACCTTGTTGGTCAGGATGAACGCGGCGACGACGAGCAGGGCGAGCTGGGCGAAGCGGGGCCTGCGCGGGGCAGTCAGGGTGAGCGCGGCGATACCGAGGCAGGCCAGGGCCATCAGAAGCGTCGCGAGGGTGTTGACGGTGTCGGTGTCGAGCGCGTTGTCGCTGCGCTGCTGCAGGATCAGCCAGAACGAGCCGAAGTCGACGCCGCGTTCCTGGCTGAACGTGTAGAACTTCTTCCACCCGTCGGGCGCGAGCAGCATCACCGGCAGGTTGACGACCAGCCAGGAGCCGGCCGTCCCGGCGGCCGCGGCCAGGAACTCCCGCCACTTCCCGGCCCGCAGGCACAGCACGAGCAGCGGCCCGAGCAGCAGTACGGGATAGAGCTTGGCGGCGGTCGCGAGGCCGAGGAGCACACCGAAAGCCACCGCCCGCCCCCGCGACCACATCAGCATGGCCGCCGCCGTGAGGGCGATGGCGAGCAGGTCCCAGTTGATGGTCGCGGTGAGCGCGAAGGCCGGGGCGAGCGCGACGAGGAGGCCGTCCCAGGGGCGGCGGCGGTGGGTACGGGTGACGCAGACCGCGATGACGACGGCGCACACCATCAGCATCCCGGCGTTCACCAGCCAGTAAATCTGCTCACGGTGCTGAATCGTGCCGCCGTCGGGCACGACCCAGGAGGCCACCTCCATGAAGACCCCGGTGAGGACCGGGTACTCGAGGTACTCCATGTCCCCGGAGAGCTTGTCGAAGTACGGCACGAGGCCTTCGGCGAAGCCGCGTCCGGCGAAGAGGTGCGGGATGTCGGAGTAGCAGGCGTGCGTGTACTGCGAGCCGGAGCCGTAGAACCACGCGCCGTTGTAGCAGGGCAGCTTCTGCACCATGCCGAGCGCGAACATCCCGATGGCGACGAGCGCGATGACCCGCACCGGGGTCCACCACCCCGCCCCGAACAGCACCCTGCGCCCCAGCGGCCCACCGATCAACTCGCTGCCCGCCCGGGCGACTTCGTCCTGTCTGGTGGGTGCGACCACCGGGGCGGGCCCCGTGGATTCGAGGGCGGACGCACCGTCCCCCTGGGGCTGCGAGTGCGGCGCGCTCGGGTTCGGGCTCGTGCTGCTCGTCATGGGCTCATCCTGCCGTACGGGCCTGGGGACATGCGGAGGGCCGCCGCACCCTGGGGTGCGACGGCCCTCGTTTCACGTGAAACACGCGTCCGCGTCGGGTCGGCTTTCAGCGTCCGTGTCGGGTCGGCCTTTCAGTGGCCGCGGAGGCCGGTCCTCCGGTCGTCAGCGGCCGCGGGGGGCTACTCCTCCGGTCGGCCGGCCGGGCCGCCGAAGAATCCGCCTCCGCCGTTGTCCCCACCGTCTCCGCCCCCAGTGGGCGGTTCCGGAGTGGTGGTTTCGCCGCCGGTGGCGCCGCCGTTGGCCCCGCCGGTGTCCGTACCGCCGTCGGTCGTGCCGCCGTTCTGGTTGCACTTCCAGTCGAACGGGTCGCAGGTCTCGCCGGGGCTCGGCTCGCCGCTGGGCGAACCGGAGGGGTCCGGTTCCGTCGGTGTGGCCGTGGCGCTGTCCTCCGGGTCCGCCGTCTCGGTCGGGGAGGGCGGTGCGGTCGGCTTGCCGACGATCTCGCCGATCTTCTCGGCCTCCGGGAAGGGCTCAGGCGTGGTGCCCTTCATGGCGGCCTTCATGTAGTCCTTCCAGATCTGCGCCGGAATGTCACCACCGTGAATGGACGGCACACCACCGGTGCCGTTCATGGACAGCAGCTCGCCTTCCTTGGGATCCGTACGGAAGAGCGTCACGGAGGTCGAGAGTTCCCGGGTGTAGCCGACGAACCAGGCCGACTTGTTCTTGTCGGTGGTACCGGTCTTGCCGGCCACGGGGAAGCCGATGTCGGCGATCTTCTTGCCGGTACCGGTCTTGATCACGTCCTGCAGGACGTCGGTGACGTTGTTGGCGACCTTGGCGTCCATCGCCGATTCCCGCTTGGGCTTCTCGAATTCGTCGAAGTGCGTTACTTCGCCGTTCTTGGTGAGCGTCACCTTGGACACGGAGTACGGCTCGTAGTGCGCACCCTCGGCCGCGAACGTGCCGTACGAGTCGGCCATCCGGATCGCGCTCGGCGTGGACGTACCGAGGGAGAACGAGGCGTTGCCCAGGTTCCCCTTGTCGAAGCTCTCCTCCAGGATGCCGGTGCGCTTGGCAAGGTCCCGCTGCTTGGAGAGGCCCACATCGATGCCGAGCTGCACGAACGGGGTGTTGATGGACTGCTCCATCGCCTTGCGGAGCGTGACCTTGCCCCACATCCGGTCGCTCTCGTTCTTCTGCCGGAACGGATTGCCCTCGGCGTCCTTGATCGGATCGCCGTTCTGATCGTTGATGATCAGCTGGTCGTCACCGTTGTAGAGGCTCTCCGGCGACAGGGGCGTCCCACCGCTCTCGACCGTGCCCTCCTCCATGGCGGACGCGAGCACATATGGCTTCCAGGTCGAACCGACCGGCACACCACGGGTGTTGGCGTTGTTGGTGTAGTGCCCCTTGTCCATGCCCTCGCCGCCGTACAGCGCGACGATGGCTCCGCTCTTCGGGTCCACGGAGGCCGCGCCGAACTGCACGAACTTGTCTCTGGACCGTTTGTCGGGATCGAGGAAGGCCTTCTTGGTCTTCTCGACGGACTTCTCCATCTGCTTGACCCTCGTCTTGTCGAAGGTCGTGTGGATCTTGTATCCGCCCTGCTCCAGCTCCTCCGGGGAGATTTTGAGCTTGGTGGTCACATAGTCCTTGGCCGTGTCGACGAGGTAGCCGGTCTGGCCGGACAGCGAGGACTTCTGCTTCGTGAGCTTGGGGAACTTGGTGACCTGGTCCCGCTTTGACTTGTCCAGGTTCCCGGTCTCGACCATCCGGTCGAGGATCCACTCCCAACGCGCGTGCGCCCGCTTGGTGTTGGCCTTGGCCGTCGCGTTGGCGCCGACGCCGCCGTCGGGGTTGTAGAGGTTCGGGCCCTTGAGGACGGAGGCGAGGAAGGCGCTCTCGCTCAGGGACAGCTTCTCGGCGTCCTTGTCGAAGTACGCCTGCGCCGCCGACTGGATGCCGTAGGCGTTGCGGCCGTAGTACGCGGCGTTCAGATAACCGGCGAGGACATCGTCCTTCTCCATCTCCGCGCCGACCTTTATGGAGATGAACAGCTCGCGCGCCTTACGCGTGAGGGTCTGGCTCTGGTCCAGGTAGGTGTTCTTCACGAACTGCTGCGTGATGGTCGAGCCACCCTGGGTCTCGCCGCCGGTCGCCATGTTGAACACGGCGCGGCCGATACCCATCGGGTCGATACCGCTGTCCTCGTAGAACGTGGCGTTCTCGGCCGAGATGACCGCATTGCGCATGTTCTCGGGAATCTGGGAGATCGGAACGATCTGCCGGTTTTCGGTACCACCGGTCGCCGCCATCTGTGTGTCGTCGTCCCAGTAGAAGACGTTGGTCTGCGCCTCCGCCTTCTTCACGTCCGGGATCTCCACCAGGGCGTACGCGATGCCTCCCGCGAGCATCATCGCCGCGCAGAACGCGACAAACGTGCCCGTGACCTGCTTCCAGGACGGCACGAACCTGCGCCAGCCGAGCTTGCCGGCCCGCGGGTAGTCGATGATCCGCCGCTTGCCCGGAGGCACGGCACCCCGGCCGCGGCCCGGACCACCGGCGCCGGGACCACCCGGCCCACCGGGACCGCCGCCACCGCGACGGCCGCCACCGCCCCCGACGGCTCCGCGCCCCGCTCCGGCGCCGGCTGCGGCGCCGACTGCGGCGCCCTCGGCCGCGCGTCGGCGACCTCCGCCGGAACGCTGCGCTGCACGCCGGGCCGCGGCCCGGCCCTCGTACGGCTGCTCCTGTCCGGCGGACGACGAGCCTTGCGACTCGTACGAACCGGAAGGAGACCCTGTGGCACTCCGCGGTGCTGCGCGCCGACCGGAGGATCCGGTGACGCCGCGCCTGACCGCGGCACGTCCGCCGCCCTGCGACTGCGGCGGTTTGCGACGGTGCTCGCTCATCGAACGACTACTCCTCGGGCAGGCGCGAAGTCGCGCGCCTGGAAGCGGCAGGTGATTTCCGGTCCCCCCGAAGCACGGACGCGTCCCGGAAGGATCTCGTCCGCACTACACCAGGGACGACGACGCCGTTTGGCGCCTCGTGGTTCCCGGTGCTCTGCATGGCGCACACACTACGCACCGCCAAAACCCTCCTAGCCCTGAAGTTCACCCCAAATCAGGCAACTTGCTTCCCACGAATCAGTGATGTGACGCCGTTCACCGTGACCCCACTTGCTGCCTTCGGAGGGCCGTTCTATCGTGCTGATGTATCGAGTCGATACATCAGCTCGGCATAAAGAGTCCCGGCACCACGAGTGCGGCACAGCGTGTGCGGCACGAAGAGTCGCGAGAGGAGGCGGACGATGAGCAGGCGCTCCGGCATCCTCGAGTTCGCCGTCCTGGGCCTGCTGCGTGAGTCCCCGATGCACGGATACGAGCTGCGCAAGCGGCTCAACACCTCACTCGGGGTGTTCCGGGCCTTCAGCTACGGGTCGCTCTACCCCTGCCTCAAGGCGCTGGTCGCGAGCGGCTGGCTGATCGAAGAACCGGGCAACCACCCGGAGGACCCCCTCGCCGCGCCCCTGGCCGGCCGCCGCGCCAAGATCGTCTACAGGCTCACGGCGGAGGGCAAGGAACACTTCGAGGAGCTCCTCTCCCAGACGGGCCCGGACGCGTACGAGGACGAGCACTTCGCCGCGCGCTTCGCCTTCTTCGGGCAGACATCGCGGGACGTACGCATGCGGGTGCTCGAAGGACGCAGGAGCCGGCTCGAAGAGCGGCTCGAGAAGATGCGCGCCTCCCTCGCCAGGACCCGTGAGCGCCTTGACGACTACACGCTCGAGCTGCAGCGCCACGGCATGGAGTCCGTGGAGCGCGAAGTGCGCTGGCTGAACGAGCTCATCGAGAGCGAGCGGGCGGGACGCGACCAGCAGCGGTCGGCCCCCGGCGGCTCGGCTCAGCAGGACACCTCAGGAAAAGCGGGCGGCCTGCCCCGGAACCGGGACAGCTCCCGGCCGGATCCGTCCGCCGACACCGACAAGTGAGGCAGCCCCGCGATCCGCGGGACCTCATCGAGAACGAACAGGGAGCAACCGGAATGGGTTCGGTTCGCGTAGCCATCGTCGGCGTGGGCAACTGCGCCGCCTCGCTGGTGCAGGGCGTCGAGTACTACAAGGACGCCGACCCGGCGTCGAAGGTCCCGGGCCTGATGCACGTCCAGTTCGGCGACTACCACGTCAAGGACGTCGAGTTCGTCGCCGCCTTCGACGTGGACGCGAAGAAGGTCGGCCTCGACCTCTCGGACGCGATCGGCGCCAGCGAGAACAACACCATCAAGATCTGCGACGTCCCGAACAGCGGCGTCCAGGTCCAGCGCGGCCACACCCACGACGGCCTGGGCAAGTACTACCGCCAGACCATCGAGGAGTCCGCCGAGGCCCCGGTCGACATCGTCCAGGTCCTCAAGGACCAGCAGGTCGACGTGCTCGTCTGCTACCTGCCGGTCGGATCCGAGGACGCGGCGAAGTTCTACGCCCAGTGCGCCCTCGACGCCAAGGTCGCCTTCGTCAACGCCCTTCCGGTCTTCATCGCCGGCACCAAGGAGTGGGCGGACAAGTTCACCGAGGCCGGCGTCCCGATCGTCGGTGACGACATCAAGTCGCAGGTCGGCGCCACCATCACGCACCGCGTCATGGCGAAGCTCTTCGAGGACCGGGGCGTCGTCCTGGACCGCACGATGCAGCTGAACGTCGGCGGCAACATGGACTTCAAGAACATGCTCGAGCGCGAGCGCCTGGAGTCCAAGAAGATCTCCAAGACGCAGGCGGTCACCTCGCAGATCCGCGACCGCGAGCTCGGCGAGGACAACGTCCACATCGGCCCGTCCGACTACGTCGCCTGGCTCGACGACCGCAAGTGGGCGTACGTCCGCCTCGAAGGCCGCGCCTTCGGCGACGTCCCGCTGAGCCTTGAGTACAAGCTCGAGGTCTGGGACTCCCCGAACTCGGCCGGCGTGATCATCGACGCCCTGCGCGCCGCGAAGATCGCCAAGGACCGCGGCATCGGCGGCCCGATCCTCTCCGCGTCGAGCTACTTCATGAAGTCCCCGCCGGTCCAGTACTTCGACGACGAGGCCCGCGAGAACGTCGAGAAGTTCATCAGCGGCGAGGTCGAGCGCTGACCTCTGAGGCCTTACGCATCCACGGCCCACGCCCCGGATGCTCAGGTTCCTTGATCGCAGGCCCCCGGGAAATCCCCCCGGGGGCCTGCGCGTTGTGTGAGGCTTGGCGCCATGGCCGTCGTACGTGATCTGCGCGTACTAGTGCGCTTCCGGGACTTCCGGCGCCTGCTCGCCGTACGCCTGCTGTCCCAGGCGGCCGACGGGGTCTACCAGGTGGCGCTCGCCACGTACGTCGTCTTCTCGCCGGAGAAGCAGGCCTCGCCCGCCGCCGTCGCCTCCGCCATGGCCGTGCTGCTCCTGCCGTACTCCGTCGTCGGCCCGTTCGCCGGCGTCCTCCTGGACCGCTGGCCACGGCAGCGGGTCTTCCTCTACGGCAATCTCCTGCGTGCGGTCCTCGCCTGCGCCACCGCCCTGCTGATCCTGGGCGGCGTCCCCGACTGGCTGTTCTACGCCTCGGCCCTCTGCGTCACGGCCGTCAACCGCTTCGTCCTCGCGGGGCTCTCCGCCGCGCTGCCCCGCGTGGTCGACGCCGAGCGGCTCGTCATCGCCAACTCCCTTTCCCCCACGGCCGGAACGCTCGCCGCGACCGTCGGCGGCGGCCTCGCCTTCGTCGTACGCCTGGCGGGCTCCGACTCCGACGCCCTCGTCGTCCTCCTCGGCGCCGCGCTCTACCTCTGCTCGGCCCTCGCCGCGCTGCGCATCCCGCGCACCCTCCTCGGCCCCGACCCGGACGAGGTCCAACCGCACCTCGGAGCGGCCCTCGCGTCCACGGCCAGGGGACTGATCGACGGCGTACGGCACCTCGCCGCCCCCGAACGGCGGCCTGCGGCAAGGGCACTGGGGGCGATGACCCTGATGCGGTTCTGCTACGGCGCGCTGCTCGTGATGGTCCTGATGCTGTGCCGGTACGCCTGGTCCTCGGACGAGGCCGGCGGGCTCGCGCTGCTCGGCCTGGCCGTCGGCTTCTCGGGCGCGGGCTTCTTCGCCGCGGCCGTCCTGACGCCGCTGGCCGCCGAGCGGTTCGGGCCGCGGGGCTGGATCGCGGTGTGCGCGGGCGCGGCCGCCGTCCTGGAGCCGGCCCTCGGCCTGCCCTTCGCCCCGGTCCCGATGCTGATCGCCGCGTTCGTCCTCGGCCTGGTCACCCAGGGCGCGAAGATCGCCACGGATACGGCAGTCCAGTCCGCGGTGGCCGACGCCTACCGTGGCCGGATCTTCTCCGTTTACGACGTGCTGTTCAACGTCGCCTTCGTGGGCGCGGCAGGAGTGGCCGCCCTGATGCTCCCGCCGGACGGGAGGTCGGTGGTGCTGGTGGTGGCGGTGGGTCTGATGTACGCGGGGATTGCTGGGCTTATGTCCCGAAATGGCCCTCAGTAAATGTCACATCAATGACACAGACATGACCCGGGGTTCTGGGGCGCAGACGCGGGCGGATAGCTTTTCGTTCGTCAACTACGCGCCAAGTCTTTCCAGTTCTAGGGGGAACCCAGTGACCACTCCGCCGCCTCAGGGTCAGAATCCGTACGGCCAGCCCCAGGGCGGGAACCCCTACGGCGGGCAGGCCCCGCAGGGCTACCCGCAGCAGCAGCCCTCGCCGTACATGCAGGGCGGCCCGGCCGCGCCGCCGCCGCCGGCCAGCAACAAGTCGAAGCTCGCCACCCCCAAGAACATCGCCATGGCCGTGATCGTCGTGGCGATGATGATTGTCGGCGGGATAACCAGCCTCAACGACGCTGAGGCGGCCGAGGTCGGCGACTGCATGAGCGTCGAGGACGAGGCCAGCACCACGGACCCGGGCCTTGAGGTGGTCGACTGCAGCGACTCCAAGGCGAAGTACAAGGTCGTGGACAAGAAGGACGGCACCACGGCCACCTGCACCGCGGGCAACTCGCAGTACACGCAGAGCGGCGGCAAGAGCGAGTCCTTCACCCTCTGCCTGGAGGACTACACGCCGTAAGCCACGCGGCCGACCGGCCCCAGGGGGCGCTGTTTCACGTGAAACAGCGCCCCCTCTGCGTACGTCCGGTCATGCCGAAGGGGTCGTGTTTCACGTGAAACACGACCCCTTCCCCGGCTTCCGGGCGGCTCAGTCCTGCTGGGCCCACCACTCCTTGAGCGCGGACACCGCCGCGTCCCGCTCCATCGGCCCGTGCTCCAGGCGCAGTTCGAGCAGGAACTTGTACGCGCTACCGATCACCGGGCCGGGGCCGACGCCCAGGATCTCCATGATCTCGTTGCCGTCGAGGGCGGGGCGGATGGCGTCCAGCTCCTCCTGCTCCTGCAGCCGCGCGATCCGCTCCTCCAGGCCGTCGTACGCCCGCGAGAGCGCACTCGCCCTGCGCTTGTTGCGCGTCGTGCAGTCCGAGCGGGTCAGCTTGTGCAGCCGGTCGAGGAGCGGGCCCCCGTCGCGTACGTAGCGCCGTACCGCGGAGTCCGTCCACTCGCCCGTGCCGTAACCGTGGAAGCGGAGGTGCAGCTCGACCAGGCGGGAGACGTCCTTCACGAGCTCGTTGGAGTACTTGAGCGCGGTCATGCGCTTCTTCGTCATCTTGGCGCCGACCACCTCGTGGTGGTGGAAGGAGACCCGCCCGTCCTTCTCGAAGCGCCGCGTCCTCGGCTTGCCGATGTCGTGCAGCAGCGCCGCGATCCGCAGCGTGAGGTCCGGCTCCCCGTCCTCCAGGGCGATGGCCTGCTCGAGCACGATCAGGGAGTGCTCGTAGACATCCTTGTGCCGGTGGTGCTCGTCGCTCTCCAGGCGCAGCGCGGGCAACTCCGGCAGGACGTGGTCGGCGAGGCCCGTGTCCACGAGGAGAGTGAGGCCCGTGCGCGGGTTCGCGGAGAGCAGCAGCTTGTTCAGCTCGTCCCGAACCCGCTCGGCCGAGACGATCTCCAGGCGCTCCGCCATGGCCGTCATCGCGGCGACCACCTCGGGCGCCACCACGAAGTCCAGCTGCGCGGCGAACCGGGCGGCCCGCATCATCCGCAGCGGGTCGTCCGAGAAGGACTCCTCCGGCGTGCTCGGCGTGCGCAGCACGCGCGCAGCGAGGTCGTCGAGGCCGCCGTGCGGGTCGATGAACTCCTTCTCGGGCAGCGCCACGGCCATCGCGTTGACGGTGAAGTCCCGGCGCACGAGGTCCTGCTCGATGGAGTCGCCGTAGGACACCTCGGGCTTGCGGGAGGTGCGGTCGTACGCCTCGGAGCGGTACGTCGTGACCTCGATTTGGAAGTCCTGCTCGGCGTCCCCGACCCTGGCCTGCTTCTGGCAGCCCACCGTGCCGAAGGCGATCCCGACCTCCCACACCGCGTCCGCCCAGGGCCGGACGATCTTCAGTACGTCCTCGGGGCGGGCGTCGGTCGTGAAGTCCAGGTCGTTGCCGAGCCGGCCGAGCAACGCGTCCCTGACCGAGCCGCCGACGAGGGCGAGCGAGAACCCGGCGGCGCGGAAGCGCTCGGCGAGCTCGTCGGCTACGGGGGACACGCGCAGCAGCTCGCTCACCGCGCGGCGCTGCACCTGGCTGAGGGCACTGGAGTTGTCTTCATTGGCGTTCGGCACAACAGAAAAGGGTACGGGGCCTGAGCTGCGCCAGCTTCCCCGTTTTCCGGTGGTCCGCCTCACCCGCCCCGGCTCCCCCGTCCCCCACGCACCCCGACACGCTGCCGTGCGCCCCCGGACGGGCCCCGGACCGGCCCCGCGTACCGCCTCACCGGTCCGGTTCGACGCCCGGCGAAGTGGCCCGTACCGTCGCTGACCTGCCGGAGGGCTGCGGGAGCGCACCCCGGCACTCAGGCACAGCGCGCCTCGTTACCATGCGGGGACGCAAATGCGGACGACCACTGACGACGACGAGGGACGGGCGAGCGCGTGGCCGAGGCGGCAGACTTCCAGGGGATGACTCCCTCACCTGCCCGCCGGCGGTTCCGGCGTACGGCAGCGCTCCTGGCCGGAGCGCCGCTGCTCGCCGCTCTGCTGCAGATCCCCGCCGCCCCCGCGGACGCGGCCCCTCAGGCCGCCAGGACACCCGAGGCCCCGTCGGCCCCCGCAGGCACCGGATCCGTCGACGTCTCCGTGGACAGCATGTCCCCGAGTGCGCCGACGGACGAGGACACCGTCACGGTCTCCGGCAAGGTCACCAACGAGGGCAGGCAGACGGTCACCGACGCGCACGTCGGCCTCCGCGTCGGCCCGACGCTGAACAACCGCTCCTCCGTCGACAGCGCGGCCAAGCGGTCCGACTCGCTGCAGGGAGCCCTCGGCCGCGAGGTCGGCGGCAAGGGCGGCAAGTACACCGCGGAGTTCAACAAGATCGCGCCCGGGGCGACGCAGAACTTCCAGCTGTCGGTCCCCGTCGAGGAGCTCGACCTCTCCGCGGACGGCGTGTACCAGCTGGGCGTCTCCCTCACCGGCCGCAGCGCCGCCCAGCCGTACGCGCAGGTGCTCGGCGTCGAGCGGACCTTCCTGCCCTGGCAGTCGGAGGCGCCCGGCGAGAAGACGAAGGTCAGCTTCCTCTGGCCGTTGATCTCCACCTCGCACCTCACCGCGGAGACCGCCTCCGACGAGCAGCAGACCCCGGTCTTCGCCGACGACAAGCTCGCCGAGGAGGTCGCCCCCGGCGGCCGGCTCGAGCAGATGCTGTCCCTCGGCAAGGACCTGCCGGTGACCTGGGTCATCGACCCGGACCTCCTCGCCTCCCTCGACGCGATGGCCACCAAGGGCTACAGCGTCGAGAACCCCGACGGCGGCAACCCGATCCCGGGATCCGCCAAGAACCGGGCCCTGGCCAAGCAGTGGCTCAACGAACTGCAGCAGGCCGTCAAGGGCAAGAAGATCGTCGCCCTGCCGTTCGCCGACCCGGACCTGGCCTCGCTCGCGCACCAGGGCAAGGCGGTCGGCGGTTCGCTGAGCCATCTGCAGCCCGCCACGGACGTCGCCGCCCAGACCGTGAAGTCCGTCCTGCACGTCGAGCCCAGCACGGACTTCGCCTGGCCCGCCGACGGCGCGGTCGACCCGTCCGTCGTCGACGTCGCCACCTCGGCCGGCGCGCACTCCGTGATCGCCCGCAGTGACAGCCTCCGCGAGTCGCGTGGCCTGCCGTACACCCCGACCGCGGCCCGCCCGATCGGCGGCGGCACGACGGCCGTGGTCGCCGACGCGCGCCTGTCGACCGCGTTCCAGGGCGATATGACGCGCGCCGAGAACTCCACGCTCGCGGTGCAGGAGTTCCTCGCCCAGAGCCAGATGATCACGCTGCAGAACCCGGACAAGCAGCGCAGCATCGTCGTCGCCCCGCAGCGGATGCCCACGGCCAGCCAGGCCCAGACGATGGCCCAGGCCCTCGGCGCCCTCGACTCCGAGAGCTGGACCGAGCCGGACGACCTGATCTCCGCCGCCAAGGCCACGCCCGACCCGAAGGCCGCGACGCAGGTCCCCGGCACCGGCGCGTACCCCGCGAAGCTGCGCAGGCAGGAGCTGCCGAAGGCGGCCTTCGAGTCGGTCCGCACCACGCAGGAGACCCTGGGCCGCTTCAAGGTGATCCTGAGCGCGCCGGACCGGGTGGTCACGCCGTTCGGCCGGGCCATGGACCGCGAGCTGTCCACGTCCTGGCGCGGCCACGCCCACGAGGCCGAGACGTACCGCAACAGCGTGCAGCGCTACCTCACGACGCTCACCGGCCAGGTCGGGCTGATCGAGAAGACCGAGGCGAAGCTCTCGGGGCGCAGCGCGACCATCCCGATCACCGTCCAGAACAACCTGGTCCAGGGCGTCGAGAACCTGACGCTGCGCCTCACCTCCACCAAGCCGACCCGACTCAAGATCGGCGAGCGGCCGGGTGCGTACGAGGAACAGCCGATCAAGGTCTCCGGCGGCCACAGCCAGACCGTGAAGTTCACCACCACGGCCAACGCCAACGGCCCGGTCCCGGTCGTCGGCCAGCTCTACACCGAGGACGGCACTCCGTACGGCAAGGAGATCCGCTTCGACGTCGACGTCACCGAGATCACCCTGACCGTGATGCTGGTCATCGCGGGCGGCATCCTGCTGCTCGTCCTCGCCGGCTTCCGCATGTACACGCAGCGCAAGGCCGCCGCCCGCCGAGCCGAGGAGGAAGAGGCCGAGGGCGAGAACGACGAGGACGGCGGCGAGAACGGCGACGGTCAGGAGGAGGGCGACGACAGCCCCGAGTCCGGCCCTTCCGCCCCCGAGCAGCCGAGTGACCCGACAGCGGACACCGCACCGGAAAGCACCGACCCGTCCGGCACGGGTGAGAGAGTGGACCGTTGAGCGATGACGTGGCCACTGGGGCCGCGGGACCGATGAGGTGGGGTAAGCATGAATGCGCCGTACGACGGTGACCGCGGCCAAGGCGCGGGCAGCGGCGAACCCTCGGGTGGGCACGTACCCCCGCAGCAGCCCACGCCGGACATGTACGTCGAGGACGCCTACGCCCAGGACCCGTACCGCGCTCAGGACCTCGCCGCCCAGGACCCGGTGACCGAGGCCCTCTACGACCGCTCCGCGCACCCGCCGCCGCCCCCGGGCACGTACGCGGACCCGCAGTCCCTGTACGCGCAGCCCGCCCCGCCGCAGAACGCACCGGACCCGCAGGTCTGGGCGCAGACCCCGGCCCCGGAGCCGGACGGCCCGTCCCGCCACCTCCCGTACGGCGACGATGTCCGTACGACGCAGTTCGTCGGCGTCGACGACCTGGTCAGCCGGGCCGCCGAGGAGCGCCACGAACCGGACGCGTTCGCACACCTCTTCCGCGACCAGCAGCCGGGCTACCGCGACCAGCAGCCGGGCTTCCGCGACCCGCAGACCGGCAACGGCTCCCGTCCGCAGGGCGAGCAGCCCGCGGTGCCCGCCCCGGCCGCGCCCCCCGGCACCCCGGAAGCCGTACCGGCCCCGGCCGCCCAGCCGAAGAAGCCCGGCAAGGCCACAAGCATCCTGAAGTCCAGCGCGGTGATGGCGGCGGGCACGATCGTGTCCCGCATCACCGGCTTCCTGCGCACGCTCGTGATGGCCGCGGCGATCGGCGTCGGCACCCTCAACGACACGTACCAGGTCGCCAACGTCCTGCCGACGATGATCTTCATCCTGGTCGCGGGCGGCGCGCTGAACGCGGTGTTCGTCCCGCAGCTGGTCCGCGCCATGAAGAACGACGAGGACGGCGGCGTCGCGTACGCCAACCGCTTGCTGACGCTGGTCATCATGCTGCTCGGCGCGGTCACCGTGATCTGTGTGCTCGCGGCCCCCGCCTTCGTCCAGGTGATGTCGCCGAAGCTGGCCTCCGAGCCGGAGACGTACGAGCTGACGGTGACGTTCGCCCGCTTCTGCATCCCGACCATGTTCTTCATGGGCGTGCACGTGGTGCTCGGGCAGATCCTGAACGCGCGCGGCCGCTTCGGCGCGATGATGTGGACGCCGGTCCTCAACAACATCGTCATCATCGCCACGTTCGGCGCGTTCATCTGGGCCTTCGGCTCGTCCGGCACGTCCGGGGTCACCGAGAGCACGATCACCCCCGAGGGCGTCCGGCTGCTCGGCATCGGCACCCTGCTCGGCCTCACCGTGCAGGCCCTGGCGATGGTCCCGTACCTCCGCGACGCGGGCTTCAAGCCGCGGCTGCGCTTCGACTGGAAGGGTCAGGGCCTCGGCAAGACCGCCGCCCTCGCCAAGTGGACGCTGTTCTTCGTCCTCGCCAACCAGCTCGGCATGGTCGTCGTCACCCAGCTCGCCACCTCGGCGGGCTTCACCGCCGACGATCAGGGCCACCCCGGCACCGGCATCACCGCGTACAACTACGCCCTGCTGCTCTGGCAGATGCCGCAGGCCATCATCACCGTCTCCGTGATGACCGCCGTCCTGCCCCGCATCTCCCGCGCCGCCAACGACGGCGACGCCGCGGCCGTCCGGGACGACCTCTCGTACGGACTGCGCACCTCCGCCGTGGCGATCGTGCCGTGCGCCTTCGCCTTCCTCGCGCTCGGCGTCCCGATCACCACGCTGCTGTACGCCGGCACCCCCGGCGCCACGAACATCGGCTACGTCCTGATGGCCTTCGGCCTCGGCCTCATCCCGTACTCCGTGCAGTACGTCGTCCTGCGTGGCTTCTACGCGTACGAGGACACCCGCACGCCGTTCTACAACACCGTCATCGTGGCCGCCGTGAACGCGCTCGCCTCGCTGCTCTGCTACCTCGTGCTGCCCCCGCGCTGGGCGGTCGTCGGCATGGCCGCCTCGTACGGGCTCGCCTATGCGGTCGGTGTGGGTGTGGCCTGGCGCAGGCTGGGCAAGCGCCTCGGGGGAGACCTGGACGGCTCGCACGTGGTGCGGACCTACGCCCGCCTCATCGGCGCCTCCGTTCCGGCGGCGCTCGTCGGTGGTGCGGTCGCGTACGGGCTCATGGAGGTCATCGGCACGGGCGCCCTGGCTTCGTTCACGGCGCTGGTGGGCGGCGGGATCGTGCTGCTCGGCGTCTTCTTCGTCGCGGCCCGCCGGATGCGCGTCCAGGAGCTGAACGCGCTCGTGGGCATGGTCCGGGGTCGGCTCGGCCGCTGATCCGACGCTTTTGCCGCAGGTCTCGCACAACCATCCCCGGCCATCGCGTGTCGTGGATAGCGGCAGACTGTGGGCACAATTGGCTTTGGCGTCGGACAGCGTGCAACGGATGGGGAGGCAGGAACGACGGTGGCGGAACGGAGCACGGCTGCCGTCGACGTGGCAGCAGGGAGCGACGAGGAGTCGCTGACCGCCAAGGCGGACCAGGCCACGGCCGACGGGGCGGCCACGAGCCGAGAGACGACAGCTGCCGAGGGCGCGGAGCAGCCCGCCGGCGACGCGGCGGAGACCGCGGAACTCCAGCCCACACCGCCGGAGGAACCGCAGGCCGCACCGCCCGCGACGGCGCAGGCCACACCACCGGAGAACCCACAGGCCTCACCGACCGCGACGGCACAGGCCACACCGCCCGCGACGGCACAGGCCGCACCACCGGAGCTGCACAGCGGCCATAAGCTCGCGCGCCGCTACCGCCTCGAGGAGTGCGTCACCCGTCTGGACGGTTTCAGCAGCTGGCGTGCCGTCGACGAGAAGCTGCGCCGCGCCGTCGGCGTCCATCTGCTTCCGGCCGATCATCCGCGCGCCCGCACCGTCCTGTCCGCCGCCCGCTCCTCCGCACTGCTCGGCGACCCGCGCTTCGTGCAGGTCCTGGACGCGGTGGAGGAGAACGACCTCGTGTACGTCGTGCACGAGTGGCTGCCCGACGCCACCGAGCTGACCACCCTGCTCGCCGCCGGCCCGCTTGAGGCGCACGACGCGTACCAGCTGGTCAGCCAGGTCTCCCAGGCCATGGCCGCCGCGCACCGCGAGGGCCTGTCCCATCTGCGGCTCACGCCCAGCGCGGTGCTGCGCAGCTCCTCCGGCCAGTACCGCATCCGCGGCCTCGCCGTGAACGCCGCGCTGCGCGGCATCAGCAGCGACACCCCGCAGCGCACCGACACGGAGGCGATCGGCGCCCTCCTCTACGCCTCGCTGACCCAGCGCTGGCCGTACGAGGAGGATGCGTACGGGCTGTCGGGGCTGCCCAAGGACATCGGCCTGATCGCACCGGACCAGGTGCGCGCGGGCGTCCACCGGGGCCTGTCCGAGCTGGCGATGCGCGCCCTGGTCAACGACGGGGCGACGGCCTCCCGGCAGGACCAGCCGTGCACCACCCCGGAGGAGCTGTCCAAGGCCGTCTCGGAGATGCCGCGCATCCGCCCCCCGGAGCCCTCGTTCACGGCGCCGCCGGAGTACCAGCGCACGACGTACCAGCAGGGCACGTACGGCCGGCCCGCCACGGCGGCGCAGGGCACGCAGCCCATTCCGCCCGCACCGCCCGCTCCACTGCAGAGCCGTACGGGCAAGGCCCTGAAGTGGGCCGTGTCCGCGCTGCTGATCGCGGCGCTCGGCCTGGGCAGCTGGCAGCTCGCGGACGCCCTGATGGAGCGCGACCAGCCCAGCGGACCCGGCACCTCGCAGCCGGGCGAGGAAGGGGACGGCTCCAAGGCCGCCCCCGGCAAACCGCTCAAGATCAGCGATGCGTACGAGTTCGCCCCCAGCGGCAGCGGCATCAAGGAGCAGGACGTGCCGCAGGCCGTGGACGGCGACGCCGGCACCGCCTGGATCACGCCGCAGTACAAGGGCTTCGCGAACTTCGGCAACCTTCCGAACCGCAAGCAGGGCAGCGGCATAGTCGTCGATCTCGGCAGCGTCCAGGACGTGTCCGGATTCGAAATCGCCCTGTATCGCGCCGGGCAGAAGGCGGAGGTGCTCGCCGCGCCCGAGGACGCGTCGCGGCCCTCTTCGCTTGCTGAGTTCTCCAAGGAACTCAGCAAGCTCGGCCAGGCCGGCAACCGGCTCGAGAAGACCCTCGACGAACCGGTGCGCACCCGGTACGTACTGGTGCACATCACCTCCCTGCCGACTGACGGTTCGGCGGAGCTCTTCCGGGGCGGGATTTCCGAGATCAAGGTCCTGGGAACGGCCCGCAAGGAATAGCGGCATTACGCGATCACCGGTGCAATTCGGGGAAAGCCCAGGAGTCGATGCTCTCCTGGGCTTTCCCCTTTCTCCTGGGACATTCCGGACCTCCCTCGGGACATTCCGGACCGTTTACACGCTCTCCGGGACCCCGATACGCTGAGCCCTCGACCGAGGTAGGGGGAGCAGGTGCAGGCGGAGGACATCTCAGGAGCCCCTGACGCGACGCTCCTGGCCCGCCATGTCGACGGGGACCCCGACGCCTTCGGCGAGCTCGTACGACGCCATCGCGACCGGCTGTGGGCGGTGGCGCTGCGCACGCTCGGGGACCGAGAGGAAGCCGCGGACGCGGTGCAGGACGCCCTGGTCTCCGCCTATCGCGCCGCGCACACCTTCCGTGGCCAGTCGGCGGTCACGACCTGGCTGCACCGGATCACCGTCAACGCCTGTCTCGACCGGGTGCGCAAGGCCGCCTCCCGCAAGACCTCACCGGTCGACGACACGGAACGCCTGGAGCAGCTCCTCGAACCCCATGAGTCGGCGTCCGCGCCGGCCGAGCGGCACGATCTCCACCGGCAGCTCATCGAGGCGCTCGGCACGCTCCCGCCGGACCAGCGGGCCGCCCTCGTCCTCGTCGACATGCAGGGCTACCCCGTGGCCGAGGCCGCCGCGGTGCTCGGTGTTCCCACCGGCACCGTGAAGAGCCGCTGCGCCCGCGGCAGAGCCCGCCTGCTGCCGCTGCTCAGCCACCTCCGGGCGGAGGGCTCGGGCCCGCGGCAGAGAGATCGAGCCGGTTCGGAGGAAAAGAACCGCGGCGCCGGAAGGAACCGGACGCAGGAGCCATCCGTCCCACCGGCAGCACCAGCGCACGACGCAAGGACACAGGGAACAGATCCAGGCGATTCAGCAGCCGTGAAGGGCGGAGGTGGGCGAGCGTGACAGCCACGACCGGCGCGGCCGAGCACCCGGACGTGTCAGAACTCTCCGATCTCACCGAGGGCCTGCTCCCGCCCTCCCGTAAGAGCGAAGTACGCGACCACGTCGAGGGCTGCGCGCTCTGCGCCGACGTACTCGACTCATTGACCGAGATCCGCGAACTGCTCGGCACGCTGCCCGGACCGCCGCAGATGCCCGCCGACATCGCGGGCCGGATCGACGCGGCACTGGCCGCCGAGGCACTCCTTGACGCAACTCGCCCTGCGGAAGGGGCAGTCGACGCTCCGGCGCGGCTCTCCGAGCAGGCCTCTGCACCTGACGAGCGGACCACCGAGCACGCGGCCGACCAGCCCTCGGAGCGGCCCTCGGAGCAGCCCTCCGAGCCGCATGTTTCACGTGAAACGGCGAGCGCTCCCGCGGCCGGTGCGCCGGATCGGCCCGCCGGACATCCGCGTGCCGCGACCGGCCCCGGCCGTCGTGCGGGGGCTCCGCGTCGACGTCGCCGCAATATCGCGGGAGCCGTGATCGGCGCCGTGGCCACGGTCGCCGCGATCGGCCTGGGCACGCTGATGCTCCAGCCCGGCAGCAACAGCGCGGACTCCGGCCACAGCAACGCGTCGGACCTGACCGGGACGCAGACCTTCTCCGGGAGCGCGCTCGACGACCAGGTCTCCTCGCTGCTCGCCAAGGACAAGAGCCCGGCCCCGGAGGCATCGAAGCCTTCGTTCAGTACGGAGTCCAGCACCGAGTCCGCCGAAGAGGACTCCCGGCGCACGCCCAAGACCAACGCACCCATGCGCGGCGACGACCCCGACGTACCGCGGTGCATCGCGCGCGGCATCGACGAGGACGCCCCGCCGCTCGCCGCCAAGCGCGGCACGTACGACGGCAAGGCCGCTTATCTGGTCGTGCTGCCCGACACCACGGACAGCTCGCGCGTCACCGCGTACGTCGTCGATGCGGCCTGCGTCGACAACTCCTCCGGGAGCAAGGGCGACGTCCTGGTCTCCCACTCGTACCCGCGCCCCTGAGCAGACGACGCCCCGCGCCCTCCGTACGCCCTCTCCGTACGCCCTCTCCCTACGCCGTCTCCGTGCGCCGTCTCCGTGCGCACGAACACACCATGTGCGCGGACACAGCGGGAATGCTCGCCCCGTAGGATCCGTTGGGTGGGGTGAGAGTCCGGAAGGCGGGCTCCTCCCGAGGCATTAGGCAGTCCGCAGAGACGAGGAATCAACCCGTGAGCGACGTCCGTAACGTGATCATCATCGGCTCCGGGCCCGCCGGCTACACGGCCGCGCTGTACACCGCGCGCGCCTCGCTGAAGCCGCTGGTCTTCGAGGGTGCCGTCACCGCAGGCGGTGCGTTGATGAACACCACCGAGGTGGAGAACTTCCCCGGATTCCAGGACGGCGTGATGGGCCCCGAGCTCATGGACAACATGCGCGCCCAGTCCGAGCGCTTCGGCGCCGAGCTGATCCCGGACGACGTGGTCTCCGTCGACCTCTCCGGTGAGATCAAGACCGTCACCGACACCGCCGGTACGGTCCACCAGGCCAAGACCGTCATCGTCACGACCGGCTCCCAGCACCGCAAGCTCGGCCTGCCGAACGAGGACGCGCTCTCCGGCCGCGGCGTCTCCTGGTGCGCCACCTGTGACGGGTTTTTCTTCAAGGACCAGGACATCGCCGTGATCGGTGGTGGCGACACCGCGATGGAAGAGGCGACCTTCCTCTCCCGCTTCGCCAAGTCCGTGACGATCGTGCACCGCCGCGACAGCCTGCGTGCCTCGAAGGCCATGCAGGACCGCGCCTTCGCCGACCCGAAGATCAAGTTCGCCTGGGACAGCGAGGTCGCCGAGGTCCACGGCGAGCAGAAGCTCACCGGCCTCACCCTGCGCAGCACCAAGACGGGTGAGACCTCCGAGCTGCCGGTCACCGGCCTGTTCATCGCGATCGGCCACGACCCGCGCACCGAGCTCTTCAAGGGCCAGCTGAACCTGGACGACGAGGGCTACCTCCAGGTCGAGGCCCCCTCGACGCGCACCAACCTGACGGGTGTCTTCGCGGCGGGCGACGTCGTGGACCACACCTACCGCCAGGCCATCACGGCCGCCGGCACCGGCTGCTCCGCCGCGCTCGACGCCGAGCGCTACCTGGCCGCCCTCGCCGACAACGAGGCCGCGGCCACCGCCGCGGTCTGACCCCACTGCTTCGCCCCACCCTCAGTTCAGTTAAGGAGAACAACGCCATGGCCGGTGCCACGATCACCGTGACGGACGCAGACTTCGACGAGAAGGTGCTCAAGAGCGACAAGCCCGTGCTCGTCGACTTCTGGGCCGCCTGGTGCGGCCCGTGCCGCCAGATCGCCCCCTCCCTGGAGGCAATCGCGGCTGAGCACGACGAGATCGTCGTCGCCAAGCTCAACATCGACGAGAACCCGGGCATCGCCGCGAAGTACGGCGTCATGTCGATCCCGACCCTCAACGTCTACCAGGGCGGCGAGGTCGCCAAGACCATCGTCGGTGCCAAGCCGAAGGCCGCGATCGAGCGCGACCTCGAGGGCTTCATCAAGTAGTCCTCCCGCGCGGGCGCACGATCAGCGCCTCGCTGTTTCACGTGAAACGGGCCCAACCCTCCAAAGGGTTGGGCCCGTTCGCATCTCCCAGTCCTGCGCCGCCCGGTGCCTCACAGCGGACGCAGTGCCGGCTCCTTCTGCACTGCCCCCAGCAAGCGGTCGAGGGCTAGCTCGACATCTTCCTTCCAGGAGAGCGTCGTACGCAGCTCAAGCCGCAGCCGTGGATACGTGGGATGCGGTCGTACGGTCTTGAAGCCCACCGCCAGCAGATGGTCCGCGGGCAGCACACACCCGGGCTCCTTCCACCGCGCATCGCCGAAGGCTTCGATCGCCTTGAATCCCCGCCGCAGCAGATCCTTGGCAACGGTCTGCACCATCACGCGGCCCAGCCCCTGGCCCTGATAGCCGGGAATGATGAAGCCCGTCATCAGCTGCACGGCATCGGGCGACACGGGGCTCGTGGGGAACGCCGTGGAGCGCGGCACATACGCCGGCGGCGCGTACAGCACAAAGCCCGCCGGCACGTCGTCCACGTAGACGACACGGCCGCACGAGCCCCACTCCAGGAGCACGGCGGAGATCCAGGCCTCCTTCTCCAGCTCCGGAGTGCCTGCCTTTACCGCGTCCTGTCCACTGACCGGATCGAGCTCCCAGAAGACACATGTACGGCAACGCTTCGGGAGATCCGGGAGATTGTCCAGCGTGAGCGGTACGAGCCGACGCCCCATGAAGGCGGTTCCTCACTTTCTTGACGCGCCGCCTCACGGGCGGCTGTCAGAACGCTCCGTTCCCTGAGCAGACTGCCGACGAAACCGCCGACAGCTCCCAGCCCAAGCCCTGCGGTCAACAGGCCCGTCCGGCTCACCGATCGCATGGCCCCCGCCCCTTCTTCTGAGGTGTTGCCAGGTGGATGCGCCCTACTCGATCGCATCGTATCCACCCAGCGATTGCACCGATACCGGCGGAAAGCAAAGAGCAGGCCGTGTTCCGGTGCACACCGGACACGACCTGCTCTGCGTCGGCCTCTCAGCTACGCCATTACTCGTCGGCGTCCTGCGTCGGCCCCTTGTCCAGGACCGGCCCCTCGCCCGGAGCGAGCGTGCCCAGAATGCGCTCCAGGTCGTCCATCGAGGCGAACTCAACGACGATCTTGCCCTTCTTCTGCCCCAGGTCCACCTTCACCCGCGTCTCGAAGCGGTCCGAGAGCCGGGACGCGAGATCGGTGAGCGAGGGCGAGACACGGCCACCGGCACGCGGGCCCTTGCTGCGCGGCGCGCTCTTGGGCCGCGAGCCCATCAGCGTGACGATCTCCTCGACCGCTCGCACCGAAAGCCCCTCGGCGACGATCCGGTGAGCGAGCCGGTCCTGCTCCTCCGAGTCCTCCACCGACAGCAGCGCCCGAGCATGCCCGGCGGACAGCACCCCGGCCGCCACCCGACGCTGCACGGCCGGCGAGAGCTTCAGCAGCCGCAGGGTGTTGGAGACCTGCGGACGCGAACGCCCGATCCGGTCGGCCAACTGGTCATGCGTGCAGTTGAAGTCCTTGAGCAACTGGTCGTATGCCGCGGCCTCTTCGAGCGGGTTCAGCTGGGCGCGATGCAGGTTCTCGAGGAGCGCGTCCAGGAGCAGCTTCTCGTCATCCGTGGCCCGTACGATCGCGGGAATCCGCTCGAGCCCCGCCTCACGGCACGCCCGCCAGCGCCGCTCACCCATGATGAGCTCATAGCGCGTGGGCCCCAACTGCCGTACGACGACGGGCTGGAGGAGACCGACCTCCTTGATGGAGGTGATCAGCTCGGCGAGCGCGTCCTCGTCGAAGACCTCACGCGGCTGCCTCGGGTTGGGGGTGATGCTGTCAAGCGGAAGCTCGGCGAAGTGCGCACCCGCGGGCGGCTCCGGCGTCGAGACGGTCTCGCTCGGCGGCGGCTCCGTTTCACGTGAAACATTGCCCTGCGGCAGCGAAGCCAACTTGGCCGCGGGAACGCCTCGTTCAGCGGTCAGCAGAGGCACAGAGCTGGGGGAGTTCGAGCCCTCGCCCTCGGCCGACGGCGCCGGCTTCTCTCCTGTCGGGGCGGCAGGGATCAGCGCGCCCAGTCCCCGGCCCAGCCCCCTACGTCGATCGCTCACTGGATCCCCTCCGCCATATTCTGCTGCCCGTTCTGCATACGCGAGTGGGCCTGCTGTGCGTCGTACCGTACGCCCACCCCACGCAGCGCCATCTCGCGGGCTGCTTCGAGGTACGAGAGTGCGCCACTCGACCCCGGATCATAAGTCAGCACGGTCTGCCCATAGCTCGGAGCCTCCGAGATACGTACGGAACGCGGGATGCTCGTCCGCAGCACCTCGTCGCCGAAGTGGTTGCGCACCTCGTCCGCCACCTGGGAGGCAAGGCGGGTCCGCCCGTCGTACATGGTGAGCAGAATCGTCGACACATGCAGGTCGGGGTTGAGGTGCCCGCGTACGAGATCGACGTTGCGGAGCAGTTGGCCGAGGCCCTCCAGTGCGTAGTACTCGCACTGGATCGGGATGAGCACCTCTGCTCCGGCGACCAAGGCGTTGACGGTGAGCAGACCCAGGGACGGCGGGCAGTCGATCAGGACATAGTCCAGCGGCTGCTCGTAGGCCTGGATGGCCCGCTGTAGACGGCTCTCCCGCGCGACCAGCGACACCAGCTCGATCTCCGCACCGGCAAGATCGATGGTGGCCGGGGCGCAGAAGAGCCCCTCGACGTCGGGGACGGGCTGGACCACTTCGGAGAGCGGCTTGCTCTCCACCAACACGTCGTAGATGGAAGGGACATCGGCGTGATGGTCGATCCCCAGCGCCGTGGAGGCGTTGCCCTGCGGGTCAAGGTCGATCACCAGAACGCGCGCACCATGCAGCGCGAGCGAGGCGGCAAGGTTGACCGTCGTGGTCGTCTTCCCTACCCCGCCCTTCTGGTTGGCGACCACCATGACTCGGGTCTGCTCGGGCCGTGGGAGGCCCTCGCCGGCGCGGCCAAGAGCTTCCACCGCCAGTTGGGCAGCACGACCAATGGGGGTGTCGTCCATCGGGGTCGGTGTTTCACGTGAAACATCCTCCCCCGCCGATTCGGTACGGGGACCGGGGACCGGATCGGTCATCGGTCCCGCGATGTTGGCGTCGGACCGCAAGGATTCACTCTCCTCGACTTCAGGCTCGCAATGAACAGAGCCTCCCATGCCCTTGGGGTCGCGAACCAGCGAGGCCCGTTCTTCTGTGGATGAATCCACCGTTGTGGAAAACTCCGCCCCCCTTACGGGGGGTTTCCGGTCACGCGGGGTGGCGGCGGCGCGACCTCGGCTGATGATCCCCTGCAGCAGTGAGCGACGTTTCACGTGAAACACGATGCCAGTGCGGCGTCCGTTTAACCCGTGACACTCCGATTTGCCCGCTTTATCCATACCGGAGGCGGCGAGACGTGAAGGCGCCTCAACTCGCACACGCGGTCCGGGCGTTCAGTAGCGAAGAACCGTGACCACCACAGCGGGCCACTCAGACAAGCGGGTCCCCGCTACGCGTCAGCGACGACGCCCGCGCGCAGCCCGCGAGGGCCGAGCGGCCTTGGCCCGCTTCGCCGCGAACCGCACCCCGCCGGGACTCTCCCCGACCTCGACCCGCACCACGGTGGACAGCGGGTCGACCACGCCCTCACCGACGTGCAGCACGGAGGTCTTCACCGCACCGAGCTTGCTCAGCGCGGCCTTGGCCGCCTTGACCTCTTCCTCGGCGGTGTCGCCCTTGAGCAACAGCATCTCTCCGTACGGCCGCAGCAGCGGTACGCCCCAGGCGGCCAGGCGGTCCAACGGCGCCACGGCACGGGCCGTCACGACATGGACAGGCTGGAACTTGCCGAGCACCTCTTCGGCACGCCCGCGCATGACCGTCACATGGTCGAGGCCGAGCAGCTCGACGACCTCCGTGAGGAAGTTCGTACGACGCAGCAGGGGCTCAAGGAGCGTGATCTTCAGGTCGGGGCGGACCAGGGCGAGCGGGATCCCCGGAAGCCCGGCACCCGAGCCCACATCGCACACCGTCACGCCCTCGGGCACGACCTCGGACAGCACCGCGCAGTTCAGCAGGTGCCGTTCCCACAGCCGGGGCACTTCGCGCGGGCCGATCAGACCGCGCCGCACTCCTGCGTCGGCCAGCAGCTCCGCGTACCGGACCGCGTCCGTGAAGCGCTCACCGAATACCTCACGGGCCTGCTCGGGCGCCGGGGGGAGTTCTGCTGCCTCCGTCACGGGGACCGTCCTTCCGTACCGCACTGGGTGCTGACTATCAGGCTGACAAAGATCGGCCCCGCCTGCGAAACAGACGGGGCCGGGAACTGCTGGGGCTCAGGCAGGGAGAACGACGACGAAGCGCTGCGGCTCCTCGCCCTCGGACTCGCTGCGCAGACCGGCGCTCTTGACCGCGTCGTGCACGACCTTGCGCTCGAACGGCGTCATCGGATTGAGCTTGACCGGCTCACCGCTGCTCTTGGCCTCGGCCGCGGCCTTGGCGCCCAGCTCGGAGAGCTCGGCACGCTTCTTGGCGCGGAAACCGGCGATGTCCAGCATCAGGCGGCTGCGGTCACCGGTCTCGCGGTGCACGGCGAGCCGGGTGAGCTCCTGCAGGGCCTCGAGCACCTCGCCGTCACGTCCGACCAGCTTCTGCAGGTCACGGCCGCCGGAGTCGCTGATGATCGAGACAGCGGCGCGATCGGCTTCGACGTCCATGTCGATGTCGCCGTCGAGGTCGGCGATGTCCAGCAGACCCTCGAGGTAGTCCGCCGCGATCTCGCCCTCCTGCTCAAGGTGGGTCAGGGTGTCGCCGGCCTCAGCAGCAGCCGAGGTGGTGGTGCCTTCCGTCACGGGATGGGCTCCTCTTCCTACTTCTTGGACGGGTGCTTGGGCCGCTGCGGACCCTTGCGCTGTCCGGACTTGGCTTTGCTGCGGTTGCCGGTACCACTGCCAGTGCCGGTGCCGGGCTTGGCACCCGTCGACTTGGCCTTGGAAACGGAGTCCTTGGGCTCGTCTCCCGACTTCTGCAGCGAGGTCTTGGCGTCGGAGTCGCTCTGAGTGGGCTGCGCCTGCGCGGTGCCCGACTGCCGCTGCGACTTGCTCTGCCGCTTGGGCTGCTGCCGCTTCGGCGTACCGCCGGCGGCACCGGACTCGTCGCCCTCGGCCACGGCGACGGCGGTGTCGCTCTTCGCCACCAGACCGTCGGTCTGCGCGCCGAGCCCGGCCTTGCTCAGGCCGTTGATGAACTTGCGCTCGATGTCGTTGCGGTCGCGGCCCTTGGCGACGATCGCCTTGACGATGTTGCGCTCGCCCTTGCGCATCTTGGCGCCCTCGCTGCGGGTCAGCTTGGACTGCAGCCGCTCCAGGTACGCAGCCTGCGCCTTGCTGCCCGGGGTCGGGTTCTGGCGGATGACGTACATCTGCTGGCCCATGGTCCACACGTTGGTGGTCAGCCAGTAGACGAGCACACCAACGGGGAAGTTGATGCCGAAGACGGCGAACATGACGGGGAAGACGTACATCAGCATCTTCTGCTGCTGCATGAACGGCGTCTTGACCGTCATGTCGACGTTCTTCGTCATCAGCTGGCGCTGCGTGAAGAACTGCGACAGCGACATCATGATGATCATGACCGCGGTCACGATGCGGACGTTGAGCAGCGTGGCGTCGAGGGAAGCGACCTTCTCGGCGCTGTCCATGAACTTCGCGGCCAGCGGGGCACCGAAGATGTGAGCCTGCTGCGCGCTCGCGAGAAGCTTCTCATCGATGACGGAGCCGACCGTCTTGTTCGACGCGATGCTGTTCAGCACGTGGTACAGCGCGAAGAAGAACGGCGACTGCGCCAGGATGGGAAGGCACGAGGAGAGCGGGTTGGTGCCCGTCTCCTTGTAGAGCTTCATCATCTCTTCGGACTGGCGCTGCTTGTCGTTCTTGTAGCGCTCCTGGATCTTCTTCATCTCGGGCTGCAGTGTCTGCATGCCACGAGTGGCCTTGATCTGCTTCACAAAGAGCGGGATCAGGCAGATCCGGATCAGAACCACCAGAGACACGATCGACAGGCCCCAGGCCCAGCCCGTGTCCGGGCCGAAGATCGCCCCGTACAGCTTGTGGAACTGGACGATGACCCACGCGACAGGTGTGGTGATAAAGCTGAAGAAACTGGCGATCGTGTCCACTAATCAGGCTCCTTGAGCATGGGACGGGGTCTCAGTGGCGGAGTTCCCGCCCTTGTTGCGCCAGGCGTTGCGCAGCATTTCGTGCCACCGAGGTCGTTTGCGCGGCGGAACATGGTCCACGCCTCCGTGCGACCACGGATTGCACCGCAGGATGCGCCAGGCAGTGAGCGCCGTCCCCTTGATCGCACCGTGCCGGTCGATGGCCTGGAAGCCGTAGTGGGAGCACGACGGGTAGTACTTGCACACAGGGCCGAGGAGTGGACTGATGGTCCACTGGTAGATCTTGATCAAGGCCAGCAGTGGGTACTTCATCGCGCGCCCCCTCCCAGCAGCCGCTCCAGGGCGACGTCCAGGTCTCGGGCCAGCTGTGCATGGTCGGCGTCGCCCGCTCCGGGCAACGCGCGTACGACTACCAGGCTACCGGGGGGCAGCAGGGCCAGCCGCTCGCGCATCAGGTGCCGCAATCTGCGCTTCACCTTGTTCCGTATGACCGCCACGCCCACGGCCTTGCTCACGACGAAACCCGCACGCGTCGGGGGAACGCTCTCCCCAGGCACGTGCGGGTCCGTTGTACCGCTGCGTAGATGGACGACGAGAAGCGGGCGGCCGGCCCGGCGTCCTCGGCGTACCGCGGTCGCGAAGTCTTCGCGCCGCCTCAGCCGGTTCTCGGTAGGCAGCACGACGTCATGACCTGCTGCGGTCAGGCAGACAGGCGGGCGCGACCCTTGCCACGGCGGGACGCCAGGACGGCGCGGCCGGCACGGGTGCGCATCCGCAGCCGGAAGCCGTGGGTCTTCGCGCGACGACGGTTGTTCGGCTGGAAGGTGCGCTTGCTCACTCGGGGGCTCCAGAAATGAATCGGGTGACGGCGGGTGTCGTCTGGCTGTCACCGTGCGCCCGCGAGGAGCTCGCATACGCCCGAGTGCACCGCTGCACGGTTCGGATCGGACCGTGATCCATGCCCATCGGAGGCAGGCGGCAGCAGCCATCGACAACTCGACCTGGTCACGGTACGCGCGGCTACGCCATCCGGTCAAACCGGGAGTACGCGGGGGACACTGTGCACAGCCTGTGGACAACAACTTGAACCGCACCCGTCGCCCTGACTACCTTGGCTGAACTCCGATTCGTTCCCTTCCCCCCGCGCCACCCGATTTCCGTTTCGACCCGTCCCGAGAACCACACCTTCGTGGGACCCATGAGAGAGCGTGCCCTGTGGCTGACGTACCTGCCGATCTTGCCGCAGTGTGGCCACGCGTGCTGGAACAACTCCTGGGTGAGGGCCGCGGTCAGGGCGTCGAGGCGAAGGACGAGCACTGGATCCGGCGCTGCCAGCCACTGGCACTGGTCGCCGACACCGCACTGCTCGCCGTGCCCAACGAGTTCGCCAAGGGCGTCCTCGAAGGCCGGCTCGCCCCGGTGGTCAGCGAGACCCTGAGCCGCGAGTGCGGCCGCCCGATCCGCATCGCGATCACCGTCGACGACTCCGCCAACGAACCGTCCCCCGCTCCCGCCCCCACCCCGCAGCGCTACGAGGAGCCGCAGCAGCGGTACGAGGACCAGGAGCTTCCGGGCGCGAACCAGGACCGCGACCAGCGCGAGCAGTACGAGAGTTACCGGCGCCGCGATGACCTGACCGCGGGACGCGGAGACCACCCGGGCACGCACAACGGATCGCACAACGACCAGCTCCCGACGGCCCGCCCCGCCTACCCGGACTATCAGCGTCCGGAACCCGGCGCCTGGCCGCGGCCGACGCAGGACGACTACGGCTGGCAGCAGCCCCGCCTCGGCTACCCCGAGCGCGACCCGTACGCCTCTCCCTCCAGCCAGCACGACTACCGCTCCGGCCCCCAGGACCGCCCGCAGTACGAGCAGGAGCGCACCTCGTACGACCAGGACCGTTCAAAGTACGAGCAGGAGCGGCCGTCGTACGAACAGGACCGCCCGCAGTACGAACAGGAGCGGTCGCCGTACGAGCAGCAGGGGCGGGGGGAGCGCAGGGAGCACTCCGACTCGGGACACAGCGGACCCGGTGGACCCGGTGGACCCGGTGGGCATCAGAACCACGGCGGTCCGCGGTCCGGTCACCCGACGCACGGCGGTCACACCGGTCCCGGTGGGCGGGGTATGCACGGCGCGGGACCCGGGTCCAGTTCGCTGCCCGCCTCCAGCGGTGCGCCCGGCCCGCTCGCCGCTCAGCCGGCGCCCGCGACGGGGCCCGGTGAGCCGACGGCGCGGCTGAACCCGAAGTACCTCTTCGACACGTTCGTCATCGGCGCATCGAACCGCTTCGCGCACGCGGCCGCGGTCGCGGTCGCCGAGGCACCGGCCAAGGCGTACAACCCCCTGTTCATCTATGGGGAGTCGGGGCTCGGCAAGACTCACCTGCTGCACGCGATCGGACACTACGCGCGGAGCCTCTACCCGGGCACGCGCGTGCGGTACGTGAGCTCGGAGGAGTTCACCAACGAGTTCATCAACTCCATCCGCGACGGCAAGGGCGACAGCTTCCGCAAGCGGTATCGCGAGATGGACATCCTGCTCGTCGACGACATCCAGTTCCTCGCGGACAAGGAGTCGACGCAGGAGGAGTTCTTCCACACCTTCAACACCCTCCACAACGCGAACAAGCAGATCGTGCTCTCCAGCGACCGGCCGCCCAAGCAGCTGGTGACGCTGGAGGACCGTTTGCGCAACCGCTTCGAGTGGGGCCTGATCACGGACGTCCAGCCGCCCGAGCTGGAGACCCGGATCGCGATCCTCCGTAAGAAGGCGGTGCAGGAGCAGCTCAACGCTCCGCCGGAGGTCCTGGAGTTCATCGCGTCCCGTATCTCGCGCAACATCCGTGAGCTGGAAGGGGCGTTGATCCGGGTCACGGCCTTCGCGTCGCTCAATCGACAGCCTGTGGATCTCGGTCTGACGGAGATCGTCCTCAAGGACCTGATCCCCGGCGGCGAGGACGCGGCTCCGGAGATCACGGCACCGGCCATCATGGCGGCGACCGCGGACTACTTCGGTCTTACGGTGGACGACCTGTGCGGATCCTCGCGCAGCCGCGTCCTGGTGACGGCCCGGCAGATCGCGATGTACCTGTGCCGTGAGCTGACGGACCTGTCCCTGCCGAAGATCGGCGCTCAGTTCGGCGGCCGCGACCATACGACGGTGATGCACGCCGACCGCAAGATCCGCGCGTTGATGGCGGAGCGCCGCTCCATCTACAACCAGGTCACCGAGCTCACCAACCGCATCAAGAACGGCTGACAGCCGCAGCGAGAGCTTCTCAAGGGCGCCTGGAGCATCCGCTCCGGGCGCCTTTTGCTGTGTCCGGAGCCCGCTGTTTGCTGTGTCCGGAGCCCGCTGTGGAGCGCGCGGCTCTTCTCCAGGGGTCGCCGAGTGTTCGATTCCAGGTCTGCGGGAGGCTGTTCTCCACAGAAATGTGGGTCTGGGCCCGTCCACACCCTGGGGACTGGGAAGTTGTCCATACTGCGTCCACAGGCGGCCTTGGTGACAGATCATCACCGCAGGTCAGGTGCCTGTGGATTCGTGGATGAAAGATCTCCACAGGCTGTGGACAAAGATCTTGCCCACAGGGCGCCCGAAGCGTTGTCCACCGGCAACCCACAGGCTGAGGCCGGTTGTCCCCAGCTTTCCCCAGCTTCTCCACATGGCTGTCCACTGTTCGGCAACGCACCGCACCCTCTCACTGGGTCGAGTGAAAGGCGTCACACCAAGGTGCTGGGTTGCCCTGTGGGCAACCGGGGTAAAGCTGGGGACAGCGCTGGGGAGAACTGGCCCTGTCCTGTGTATCGGGTGTGCAGAACTTTTCTGTGTCCACAGCGAAGCCGGGTTATCCACGGGCTCCACCCACAGGACCAGTGGAAAAAATCTGGGGCCTGACCTGGGAAAACGAGGTTATCCACGGTTTCCACAGGCCCTACTACTACTCCCACCTAGATAACCCTGGAAACTTGTCTCGAAGACGGGGCTGTGCACAACTCGCGCTTCGTCGGTCGACTGCCGCTCATCACGACTTGACCCCGAGCCGCACCGAGTGTCGGTGCCGTGCGTCAGACTGGTCCCCGGTGTTCTCCCCACCCTGGGGACGCACCGACCAAACCGACGAGAGCCCAGAGGGCTCAGCAGGCCAGCAGGGCGAGCAGCCAGGCAACAGCAGGAGGCGGCTTACGTGAAGATCCGGGTGGAGCGCGATGTACTGGCGGAGGCAGTGGCCTGGGCGGCACGCAGCCTCCCCGCCCGTCCGCCGGCGCCGGTCCTGGCGGGCCTGCTGCTGAAGGCCGAGGACGGCGCCCTGAGCCTGTCCGGCTTCGACTACGAGGTCTCGGCGCGCGTCTCCGTGGAGGCGGAGGTCGAGGAGGACGGCACGGTGCTCGTCTCCGGCCGGCTGCTCGCGGACATCTGCCGCGCCCTCCCCAACCGCCCGGTGGAGATCTCCACAGACGGTGTGCGCGCGACGGTCGTCTGCGGCTCCTCGCGATTCACACTCCACACCCTTCCTGTGGAGGAGTACCCGGCGCTGCCGCAGATGCCGACCGCCACCGGCACCGTCCCCGGCGAGGTCTTCGCCGCGGCCGCGGCCCAGGTCGCCATCGCCGCCGGCCGTGACGACACCCTCCCGGTGCTCACGGGTGTGCGGATCGAGATCGAGGGCGACACGGTCACGCTCGCCTCCACCGACCGCTACCGCTTCGCGGTCCGCGAGTTCCTGTGGAAGCCCGAGGTGCCGGACACCTCCGCGGTCGCCCTGGTCCCCGCCAAGACGCTCCAGGACACCGCCAAGTCGCTGACCAGCGGCGACAGCGTCACGATCGCCCTGTCCAGCTCCGGCGCGGGCGAGGGCCTCATCGGCTTCGAGGGCGCCGGCAGGCGTACGACCACGCGACTCCTCGAGGGCGACCTGCCCAAGTACCGCACGCTGTTCCCGACGGAGTTCAACTCCGTGGCCGTCATCGAGACCGCGCCGTTCGTCGAGGCCGTCAAGCGCGTGGCCCTCGTCGCCGAGCGGAACACCCCGGTGCGGCTCAGCTTCGAGCAGGGCGTGCTGATCCTGGAGGCCGGCTCCAGCGACGACGCACAGGCTGTGGAAAGGGTCGACGCCCAGCTGGAGGGCGACGACATCTCCATCGCCTTCAACCCGACGTTCCTGCTCGACGGCCTCAGCGCGATCGACTCCCCGGCCGCGCAGCTGTCGTTCACGACGTCCACCAAGCCCGCGCTGCTCAGCGGCAAGCCGGCCGTCGACGCCGAGGCGGACGAGGCGTACAAGTACCTGATCATGCCCGTCCGTCTGAGCGGCTGAGGACGGACGGACCGCGGGCCCTGGGCCGCACAGTTGAGCGGCCCAGGCCAGCAGGTGTGCCAACAGGTCCGGGCGTAGTCTCGGACGTGGGTACGAAACACCAGCACGCTAATTGAAGGATGACCTGATGGAGCTCGGTCTCGTCGGCCTCGGCAAGATGGGCGGCAACATGCGCGAGCGCATCCGCCGCGCAGGCCACACCGTCATCGGATACGACCGCAACCAGGACCTCGCGGATGTCCACAGCCTGCAGGAGCTTGTGGAGAAGCTGAAGGGCCCCCGGGTCGTCTGGGTGATGGTCCCGGCCGGTGCCGCGACGCAGTCCACCATCGACGAGCTCGCTGAACTGCTCGACCCCGGCGACGTCGTCGTGGACGGCGGCAACTCCCGCTGGACGGACGACGAGAAGCACGCCGAGGAGCTCGCCGCCAAGGGCATCGGCTTCGTCGACTGCGGCGTCTCCGGCGGCGTCTGGGGCCTGGAGAACGGCTACGCGCTGATGTACGGCGGCGCCGCCGACGACGTCGCGAAGGTCCAGCCGGTCTTCGACGCCCTGAAGCCGGAGGGCGACTTCGGCTCCGTGCACGCCGGCAAGGTCGGCGCGGGCCACTTCGCGAAGATGGTCCACAACGGCATCGAGTACGCCATGATGCAGGCCTACGCCGAGGGCTGGGAGCTGCTCGAGGCCGTGGACTCGGTCACCGACGTCCGCGAGGTCTTCCGCTCCTGGCAGGAAGGCACGGTCATCCGCTCCTGGCTGCTCGACCTGGCCGTCAACGCCCTCGACGACGACGAGCACCTCGACAAGCTGCGCGGTTTCGCACAGGACTCCGGCGAGGGCCGCTGGACCGTGGAAGCCGCCATCGACAACGCCGTGCCGCTGCCGGCCATCACCGCCTCGCTCTTCGCGCGCTTCGCCTCCCGCCAGGAGGACTCGCCGCAGATGAAGATGATCGCGGCGCTGCGCAACCAGTTCGGCGGCCACGCGGTGGAGAAGAAGTAGCACCGCGGCACCAGGACGCGGAGAAGCAGTAGTACGCAGAGAACAGTCAACGGATCCACAGCCTGTGGATCCGCAGCACGCGGATCCATGGGGCTGTCCACACTTGGGGGAGGTCGGTCCACGGCCATGCACGTCACGCATCTGTCCCTGGCCGACTTCCGCTCGTACGCCCGGGTCGAGGTCCCGCTCGAGCCGGGCGTCACCGCTTTCGTGGGGCCCAACGGCCAGGGCAAGACCAACCTCGTCGAGGCCGTCGGATACCTCGCGAACCTCGGCAGCCACCGCGTCTCCTCCGACGCCCCGCTGGTCCGCATGGGCGCCGACCGGGCCATCGTCCGCGCAGCCGTCCGCCAGGGCGAGCGCCAGCAGCTGATCGAGCTCGAACTCAACCCGGGCAAGGCCAACCGCGCCCGCATCAACAGGTCTTCGCAGGTCAGACCGCGTGACGTCCTCGGCATCCTGCGCACCGTCCTGTTCGCGCCCGAGGACCTCGCCCTGGTGAAGGGCGACCCCGGCGAGCGCCGCCGCTTCCTCGACGAGCTGGTCACCGCCCGCTCCCCCCGCATGGCCGGAGTCCGCTCCGACTACGACCGGGTGCTCAAGCAGCGCAACACCCTGCTGAAGTCCGCCGCCATGGCCCGCAGGCACGGCGGCCGCTCCATGGACATGTCCACGCTCGATGTCTGGGACCAGCATCTGGCCCGCGCCGGCGCCGAACTCCTCGCCCAGCGGCTCGACTTGATCGCCACGCTCCAGCCCCTGGCCGACAAGGCGTACGAGCAGCTGGCCCCCGGCGGCGGCCCGCTCACCCTCGAGTACCGCCCGTCCGCCGAAGGCACCGCCCACAGCCGCGAAGAGCTGTACGAGCAGCTGATCGAGGCCCTCGCCGGAGTCCGCAAGCAGGAGATCGAGCGCGGCGTCACCCTCGTCGGCCCGCACCGCGACGACCTTCTCCTCAAGCTCGGCCAGCTCCCCGCCAAGGGGTACGCGAGCCACGGCGAGTCCTGGTCGTACGCCCTCGCACTGCGCCTCGCCTCGTACGACCTGCTGCGCGCCGAGGGGAACGAGCCGGTGCTCGTGCTGGACGACGTCTTCGCCGAGCTGGACGCCCGCCGCCGTGAACGCCTCGCCGAGCTGGTCGCCCCCGGCGAGCAGGTCCTGGTCACCGCCGCTGTGGACGACGACGTCCCGGACGTCCTGGCGGGCACGCGGTACGCGGTCGCGGACGGCGAGGTGACCCGGGCATGACGGACCAGCCGGATCAGCCCGGGGAGAACCCCAAGCCCGCCGAGCCCAGCGGTGTCGACCTGGCCCGGGTCGCACTGCGCGCCGCGAAGGAGCAGGCCCGCGCGCGCGGCGCCGCCGCGGAGCAGAAGAAGCAGGCCAGGCGCGGCGGCCTCAGGTCGGGCGCCCGCGCGGACGGGCGCGACCCGCAGCCGCTCGGCGCCGCCATCAACCGCCTGATCACCGAGCGCGGCTGGGAGACCCCGGCCGCGGTCGGCGGCGTCATGGGCCGCTGGCCGCAGATCGTCGGCGACGACCTCGCGAAGCACTGCGTACCGCAGCGGTACGACGAAGAGGAGCGGATCCTCACCGTCCAGTGCGACTCCACCACCTGGGCGACGCAGCTGCGGCTGCTCGCGCCGCAGCTGGTGGCGCGGCTCAACGAGGACCTCGGCCACGGCACCGTGAAGCTGATCAAGGTGCACGGCCCGCAGGGCCCCGCCCGCCGCTTCGGCCCGCTGCGCGCCCCCGGCAGCACGGGCCCCGGCGACACCTACGGCTGACCGAGGCCGACCAGCGCCGATCCGACGCTGACCGAGGCCGACCCGACGCCGACAGAGGCCCGGCAGAGGCCCGGCAGAGGCCCGGCAGAGGCCCGGCAGAGGCCTGGGAGAGAGATCGACCGATGGCCCCGTGCACGGCCCGCGCACGGCCATGCAAATCGGGTGCTACCGCACCGTAGCGGAAGGTTGACAGCCCGAAGCGCTGAGTGCCGCTGTGAGCCTCTCGGAGCCCCTTTCCACATATGGGGAGTCGGCTGCGGCCGATTCAGGGCGGCACATGCGGACTCAGGTACCGCCAAACGCCCATCACTGTCGGCGCTACCGGTAGACTGAAGGCTAATCTCGCCCCATTCGTGGGGCGCGGTCAGGAAACACGCGAGAACGCTGCACCAGGCTGTCCACTCAGCCGACCACCAGTCGACACACAGAACGACGCAGCCGCTCCCGCCACACGGGAGTTCGGCTTGTGCTGTGCCAGAAAGGGCGCTTCGTGGCCGATTCCGGCAACCCCAACGAGAACATTCCGTCTCCCGCCGGCGAGAACAGCGAGGCAACGGTGTCGTACGACGCCAGCGCCATCACCGTCCTCGAGGGGCTGGACGCGGTCCGCAAGCGACCCGGCATGTACATCGGCTCGACCGGTGAGCGGGGCCTGCACCACATGGTCCAGGAGGTCGTCGACAACAGTGTCGACGAGGCGCTCGCGGGCCACGCGGACACCATCGACGTCACGATCCTCGCCGACGGCGGCGTGCGGGTCGTCGACAACGGCCGTGGCATCCCGGTGGGCATCCACCCCGTCGAGAAGAAGCCGGCCGTCGAGGTCGTCCTCACCGTGCTGCACGCGGGCGGCAAGTTCGGCGGCGGCGGTTACGCCGTCTCCGGTGGTCTGCACGGCGTCGGCGTCTCCGTGGTCAACGCGCTCTCCACCAAGCTGGCCGTCGACATCAAGACCGACGGCTACCGCTGGACGCAGGACTACAAGGGCGGCGCCCCGACCGCGCCGCTCGAACGGCACGAGGCCACCGCCGAGACCGGCACGACGGTGACGTTCTGGGCCGACCAGGACATCTTCGAGACCACCGAGTACTCCTTCGAGACGCTCTCGCGGCGCTTCCAGGAGATGGCCTTCCTCAACAAGGGCCTGACCATCAGCCTCACCGACGAGCGCGAGTCCGCCAAGGCCACCACCGGCGCCGACTCCGCCGAGGGTGCCGAGGACGACCAGGCGCGCACGGTCACGTACCACTACGAAGGCGGCATCGTCGACTTCGTGAAGTACCTCAACTCCCGCAAGGGCGACGTCATTCACCCCACGGTGATCGACGTGGAGGCCGAGGACAAGGAGCGCCTGCTCTCGGTCGAGATCGCCATGCAGTGGAACACGCAGTTCAGCGAGGGCGTCTACTCCTTCGCGAACACGATCCACACGCACGAGGGCGGTACGCACGAGGAGGGCTTCCGCGCCGCGCTGACCTCCCTGGTCAACCGGTACGCGCGGGACCGCAAGCTGATCCGCGAGAAGGACGACAACCTCTCCGGCGAGGACATCCGCGAGGGACTCACCGCGATCATCTCGGTCAAGCTCGGCGAGCCCCAGTTCGAGGGCCAGACCAAGACCAAGCTGGGCAACACCGAGGCGAAGACCTTCGTCCAGAAGGTGGTGCACGAGCACCTCACCGACTGGTTCGACCGCAACCCCAACGAGGCCGCGGACATCATCCGCAAGGCCATCCAGGCGCAGACGGCCCGCGTCGCCGCCCGCAAGGCCCGCGACCTCACCCGCCGCAAGGGCCTCCTGGAGAGCGCCTCGCTGCCGGGCAAGCTGAGCGACTGCCAGTCCAACGACCCGACGAAGTGCGAGATCTTCATCGTCGAGGGTGACTCCGCAGGCGGCTCCGCCAAGTCCGGCCGCAACCCGGAGTACCAGGCGATCCTGCCCATCCGCGGCAAGATCCTGAACGTCGAGAAGGCCCGGGTCGACAAGATCCTGCAGAACACCGAGGTCCAGGCCCTCATCTCGGCCTTCGGCACCGGTGTGCACGAGGACTTCGACATCGAGAAGCTCCGCTACCACAAGATCATCTTGATGGCGGACGCCGACGTCGACGGCCAGCACATCAACACCCTGCTGCTGACCTTCCTCTTCCGCTTCATGCGCCCGCTGGTCGAGGCCGGCCACGTCTACCTCTCCCGCCCGCCGCTGTACAAGCTCAAGTGGGGCAAGGACGACGTGGAGTACGCGTACTCCGACCGCGAGCGCGACGCCATGGTCGAGCTCGGCAGGCAGTCCGGCAAGCGCTTCCGCGACGACACCATCCAGCGGTTCAAGGGTCTCGGCGAGATGAACGCCGAGGAGCTGCGCATCACGACGATGGACCAGGACCACCGCGTACTCGGCCAGGTGACGCTCGACGACGCCGCGCAGGCCGACGACCTGTTCTCGGTCCTGATGGGCGAGGACGTCGAAGCCCGGCGCTCGTTCATCCAGCGCAACGCCAAGGACGTCCGCTTCCTCGACATCTGAGTCGGCCGCACCAGCCGCAGCTCGAAAGGACTTTGACCAGCAATGGCCGACGAGACCACCCCGAACAACCCCGTCACGCCCGACGTGCCCACGCCCGACGACCCCGAGGTCCCCGGCGTCGGCATGCGCGTCGAGCCCGTCGGACTCGAGACCGAGATGCAGCGCTCGTATCTCGACTACGCGATGTCCGTCATCGTCTCCCGCGCGCTCCCCGACGTCCGCGACGGCCTCAAGCCCGTCCACCGCCGCGTCCTGTACGCGATGTACGACGGCGGGTACCGCCCCGAGAAGGGCTTCTACAAGTGCGCCCGCGTCGTCGGCGACGTCATGGGTACGTACCACCCGCACGGCGACTCCTCGATCTACGACGCCCTCGTCCGCCTCGCCCAGCACTGGTCGATGCGGATGCCGCTGGTCGACTCCAACGGCAACTTCGGCTCCCCGGGCAACGACCCCGCGGCCGCCATGCGCTACACCGAGTGCAAGATGGCCCCGCTGTCCATGGAGATGGTCCGGGACATCGACGAGGAGACCGTCGACTTCCAGGACAACTACGACGGCCGTAACCAGGAGCCGACGGTCCTGCCGGCCCGCTTCCCGAACCTCCTGGTCAACGGCTCGGCGGGCATCGCGGTCGGCATGGCCACCAACATCCCGCCGCACAACCTCCGCGAGGTCGCCGCAGGCGCCCAGTGGTACCTGGAGAACCCCGAGGCCTCCCACGAGGAGCTCCTGGACGCCCTCGTCGAGCGCATCAAGGGCCCCGACTTCCCGACCGGCGCCCTCGTCGTCGGCCGCAAGGGCATCGAGGAGGCGTACCGCACCGGGCGCGGCTCCATCACGATGCGCGCGGTCATCGAGGTCGAGGAGATCCAGGGCCGCCAGTGCCTGGTCGTCACCGAACTGCCGTACCAGGTCAACCCGGACAACCTCGCGCAGAAGATCGCCGACCTCGTGAAGGACGGCAGGATCGGCGGCATCGCCGACGTACGCGACGAGACCTCCTCGCGTACGGGACAGCGCCTCGTCATCGTCCTCAAGCGGGACGCGGTCGCCAAGGTCGTGCTCAACAACCTCTACAAGCACACCGATCTGCAGACCAACTTCGGCGCCAACATGCTGGCCCTGGTCGACGGCGTGCCCCGCACCCTCTCCCTCGACGCCTTCATCCGGCACTGGGTCAACCACCAGGTCGAGGTCATCGTCCGGCGTACGAAGTTCCGCCTGCGCAAGGCCGAGGAGCGCGCCCACATCCTGCGCGGCCTGCTCAAGGCCCTGGACGCGATCGACGACGTCATCGCGCTCATCCGCCGCAGCGACACGGTCGACGTCGCCCGCACCGGCCTGATGCAGCTCCTGGAGATCGACGAGATCCAGGCCAACGCCATCCTCGAGATGCAGCTGCGCCGCCTGGCCGCCCTGGAGCGCCAGAAGATCACCCAGGAGCACGACGAGCTCCAGGCGAAGATCAACGAGTACAACGCGATCCTGGCCTCGCCCGAGCGGCAGCGCCAGATCATCAGCGATGAACTCGCCGCGATCGTCGACAAGTTCGGCGACGACCGCCGCTCCAAGCTCGTCCCGTTCGAAGGCGACATGTCCATCGAGGACCTGATCGCCGAAGAGGACATCGTCGTCACGATCACGCGCGGCGGCTACATCAAGCGCACCAAGACCGAGGACTACCGCTCGCAGAAGCGCGGCGGCAAGGGCGTCCGGGGCACGAAGCTCAAGCAGGACGACATCGTCGACCACTTCTTCGTGTCCACCACCCACCACTGGCTGCTGTTCTTCACCAACAAGGGCCGCGTCTACCGCGCGAAGGCGTACGAACTCCCGGACGCCGGACGCGACGCCCGCGGCCAGCACGTCGCCAATCTCCTCGCCTTCCAGCCGGACGAGCAGATCGCCGAGATCCTCGCCATCCGCGACTACGAGGCGGTGCCCTACCTGGTCCTCGCCACCAAGGCCGGCCTCGTCAAGAAGACGGCCCTGAAGGACTACGACTCGCCCCGTTCGGGCGGCGTCATCGCCATCAACCTCCGTGAGATGGAGGACG
The DNA here is from genome assembly GCF_031157275.1 of Streptomyces sp. LHD-70. Taxonomy (GTDB): domain Bacteria; phylum Actinomycetota; class Actinomycetes; order Streptomycetales; family Streptomycetaceae; genus Streptomyces. The sequence continues at coordinate 8,209 of NZ_JAVIFW010000029.1, read as the reverse complement.
GCCGTGACGACGAGCTGATCGGCGCCGAGCTGGTCTCCTCCGCGGACGACCTGCTCCTCATCAGCAAGAAGGCCCAGTCGATCCGCTTCACCGCGACGGACGAGGCACTGCGCCCGATGGGCCGCGCCACCTCCGGCGTCAAGGGCATGAGCTTCCGCGAGGGCGACGAGCTGCTCTCGATGAATGTCGTCCGGCCCGGTACGTTCGTGTTCACCGCCACCGACGGTGGGTACGCGAAGCGGACCAACGTCGACGAGTACCGCGTCCAGGGCCGCGGCGGCCTCGGTATCAAGGCCGCCAAGATCGTGGAGGACCGCGGCGAACTCGTGGGCGCGCTGGTGGTCGAGGAGACCGACGAGATCCTCGCCATCACGCTGTCCGGCGGCGTGATTCGTACGCGAGTCAACGAGGTCAGGGAGACGGGCCGTGACACCATGGGCGTCCAACTGATCAACCTGGGCAAGCGCGATGCCGTGGTCGGCATCGCACGTAACGCCGAGGCCGGACGCGAGGCCGAGGAAGTCGACGGCGACGTCGACGAGTCGGACGAGCCGACCCCGGTCGACGGCACGGACGAGGGCGCAGGCACCGAGTCCGAGTAGCGCGAGGAGTGCAGGACGTGAGTGGAGCCACGGGCGCCTCAGCAGGCACCAACGGATCGGACGGCGGCCGTGGCCCCGCCACTGACCCGCAAGCGGCTCAGGGGGGCACCGTGACGGACACCCGCGAACCACAGCCGGAGGCGTACGCCGGCCAGAAGGCCGAGTACGCCCCCGGCGCGGGCGCCCTCCCGAGCGAGCGCACCCCCGCGCAGGAGCAGCCCACGGCGTACCACCCGCCGCAGGCCTACCCCTCCGAGGAGGGCGCGGTCCGACGGCCCCGCACGGGCGCGCGCACGACGCCCCGTACGCGCAAAGCACGGCTGCGGGTCGCGAAGGCCGACCCCTGGTCGGTGATGAAGGTCAGCTTCCTGCTCTCCATCGCCCTGGGCATCTGCACGATCGTCGCGGCCGCCGTGCTGTGGATGGTCATGGACGCCATGGGCGTCTTCTCCACGGTCGGCGGCACGATCGCCGAGGCCACCGGCTCCAACGAGTCCAACGGCTTCGACCTCCAGTCCTTCCTGTCGCTGCCGCGCGTGCTCCTCTTCACCTCGATCATCGCGGTGCTCGACGTGGTCCTGGCCACGGCCCTCGCGACGCTCGGCGCGTTCATCTACAACCTGTCCGCCGGTTTCGTGGGCGGCGTGGAGCTGACGCTCGCCGAGGACGAGTGAGCCGTCGCGGGCGCTCCTGAGTATCGATTTTGGGACTGGCCGCGTCGTGCGCTAATCTTCAGAGGTCAGCGCGCGGGACATACACCGCAGAGCGCGGCGGGGCTATAGCTCAGTTGGTTAGAGCGCATCCCTGATAAGGATGAGGCCACAGGTTCAAATCCTGTTAGCCCCACCAGCACGAAGACCCCCGACCATCCTTGGTCGGGGGTCTTCGGCGTTTCTGGGGGCGGGGCGGGTGCGGTGTCCGGTGGGCAGGGCGGCGTCACCTGGCCCGGACATGGCTGAGCGCACCGTTCCCGTACGGGAGGGCGGTGCGCATGCGAGCGGCCCGTTCGTCGGAGGCTCTGTGGCCGGAACGGGCTTGGTCTGTGTACGTGGTCTTCGGGGGCGGCCCTCAGGGGCTGCGGGGGCTGCTGGGCAACGTCAGGTGGACCGGTGGCGCGGGGCCCTGTGGCTCTCCCTGTGTGGGGGAGAAGGGCGGCCGGTCACTGGCCGGTGGTGCTGTGCTGCGGGCGTCTGCCGGTGGCCTGTCTGCCTGTGGTCTGTCCGGTGGTGCGTGTGGTGGTGCGTGTGGTGGTTCAGGTCCTGCGGGTGTTGCCGGTACTGCCGGTACTGCCGGTGCTGCGGGTGGATCAGGAGGGGCAGGTCGTTCAGCCGGGCCCGGTGAGGGTGTCCGGTGCCGTGAACTGGGCTTGCTCGTAAGGGCGTTGAGAGGTACGTCACCTCTGCCGCTTGTCCGGGTCAGAGCGCCAGCTCTGCGGGGTGCGCGGGCCGTACGCGTTCCCGGGCGACCACGTCCGCTTCTGTGGCCGCGTCGACCTGGTTCACGTCGGAGAGGGGCGTGGCGAGCGTCAGGCCGCGGCTGCTGGGGGACGTACCGTGCGCCTCGGCGCGGATGCGCTGCTTCATCGTGGGCGGCCGGGAGAGTTCGTACGGCTTCGCCTTCGGCGCGGGGGCCGCGTACGGCGCCCTGGCCGGGGTCTCGGTGCTGCTGTTGCCGGCGGCGCCCTGCTGCGGTACGGCCGGGGCGGCGGTGGCGGTGGTGATGAGGCCCAGGGAGGCGAAGAAGGCCAGCAGGGCGGCGACGACGACGGACCAGATGCGGGTGACCTTGTTGGTAGCCACGATCTCTCACTTTCGGGTCGGAGGATTTGCGTACTTTCCTCATGATGTGTACGAGGCCCGAGAAGTGCGGGAGCTCGACCCGTGATTCGCGGATCTTCCGATGAACACCACCCGTATGGACGCATAGCGCCTAAGAGCACCAAATCATCACGTTCCGTGGGGGGATCGGTGCGCATCGTGAGGGGCGTCTACTGCTGTACACGGGGCGGGAGTTGAGTCCGGCGGCAGGTCACCGATCGGTATCGATCGGTGTGTATAGTCGGGCGCCAGAGGTCTCCTACGTCAAGGAAAGACGAGGTAGCGCGGTGAAGAAGCTTCTCCTGGTCGCACTGGCCGCCATCGGCGGGCTCCTCGTGTACCGCCAGATCCAGGCGGATCGCGCCGAGCAGGATCTGTGGACGGAGGCGACTGACTCCGTGCCCACAGGTTCGTGAGTCCCGAAACGCACTTCACCAAGCCCCGGTCGCCGCAAGCGGCCGGGGCTTTGTGTTGCGGTGGCGGGGTTCGGGCCTGTGGTGTACGGCACGTGGCCGTGGCGGCGGGGCCGAGACATCGACGTACGAGGCCGAGGTTCGTGCCCGATGATTTGCCTTCGTCAAGTAATTCCTTGCAAGGGCAAAGGGGCGGGTGATTGCGTTCGGGCGCAGACACCGCGGTGACCTGCGGTGCAGGATGGTCGCGGCCGGGCGACGACGGAGGGGGCGGGATGGAGCGGCGCGGCACCGGGCGCTGGACGGGGCGCAGGGCGCTGTGGGGACTGGCTGCGGGTTCACTGCTGCTGCCGGCGCAAGGGGCCCACGCGGCGGAGGAACCGCGTCCGTATGTGTTCGCCTCCGGCGCGCAGCGCGTCGAGGGAGCCGAGGCCAGATCCGGGGCGCAGGAGCTCAACTCCGGCTCCACCTACCGCAGTTCCATCGGCCCGGGCCGGACGCTGTACTACGCCGTCGAGCTGGACTCGGACTCCAGCGTCTACGCGTCCGCCGTCGCCGTCCCCCGCTTCGGCACGGAAGTGGCGTACGGCGACCGGATCGCGGTGACCCTGCAGGACCAGGAGGGGAACACCTGCGGCTCCGACAAGGCCTCGTTCGGGACGGCGGACTACGCGGCTCCGCTCGCCGCCACCGCCGAGCGGCTGATCGACGGGGGCGGTACGCGCTGCCGCGAGACGGGCACGTACTTCGTCGTCGTCCAGCGCGGGAGCGCCGACGACTCGTCGCGGGCCGCCTGGGACCTGGAGTTGAGCCTGGCCGCCGAGCCGCGGCTCGCGGGCAGTCCGCCCACTGAGGCGCCGGCGGAGGCCCAGGATCCGGTCGATCCGCCGCCGCCCACCGGGGCGCCCCAGGGCGCCGAGGGCGGCACCGGATTCAACGACGCGCGGCTCCTCGGGCACGGCGTGTGGCAGGACCGCGTCCGGCCCGGCCGGACGCGGTTCTACCGGGTTCCGGTGGGCTGGGGTCAACAGCTGTCCGCGCAGGTCGAGTTGGAGGGCGCGAAGGGCGGCGGGGGCGGGGTGCTCAGCAGCGTGCCCAAGGCGCTGAACGTGAGCGTCCACAACCCGGCCAGGACCACGGTGACCTCGGCCGGGGAGAGCTACCGCGGCGATCCGGTCACCACCGCCCTCGAACCGCTGGCGGCGGTGGCGTACGAGAACCGGTACGCGGCACGGCCCGAGACCAAGCAGATGCGGTTCCCCGGCTCGTACTACCTGAAGGTGTCCCTCGACCCGAAGCTGCGGGAGCAGTACGGCGAGGCCGGGCTCGCGCTGACCCTGCGCGTCGGCGTGACCGGCGAGCGGAAGACGGATGTCGCGTACGAGGGCGACGCGGGGCCCTTCCGGGTCACCGAGGACGGTACGGACGCGCCGGTCGGCGGCTCGGGCGGGGGCTCGGGCGGGGCGGACGGGGGCGATGCCGATGCCGACGCCGCGGCCTTCGGTCTGGGCCGCGGGGTGCTGTCGGTGGTGGCGACCGCGGGGATCGGCACGGGTACCGGACTGGTGCTCGTCCTGGTGCTGTGGACGCTGCTGGCCCGCCGCATCGCCGCGCGCCGGACGGCCGACGAGAGCGCCTGAGCCCGGCTCGGGTCCGGAGCCCTTGGTTCTAGAGCCGGCTCAGGACTCGGCTTAGTTCCGGAGTCCCCGTTCCAGGGTCGGCTCAGGGGCCGGCTTCGTTCCGGAGTCCCGTTCCAGGGCCGGCTCGGGGCCCGGCTTCGTTCCGGAGTCCCCGTGCCAGGGCCGGCTCGGGGCCCGGCTTCGTTCCGGAGTCCCCGTGCCAGGGCCGGCTCGGGGCCCGGCTTCGTTCCGGAGTCCCCGTTCTAGAGCCGGCTCAGGGCCCAGAACCCCACCGCGTAGCTGACCAGCGCGAGCAGCAGCACCGGCACGGCCACCTTCGCGGGCGGGCCGGGGCGGCGCCTGCGCCGGTGGGGACGCGGACCGTCGGCCGCGAGTGCTCCCACAGGTACGGGCGCGGGTGCCGTCGGCGGCGTGGGTTCCCCGGCCGGGACGGGCCGTGCCGGGTACGGGCGGGTGAGCGGGTAGGTGTGCCCGTCCTCGTCGAACCGGTGGGCCGGTGGCGCCGGTGGCTCCGGTGGCCGGACCGGCAGCGGTGTGGGCGGCGTCGACGGCTGCGGCGGGGTGAGTGGGGCCGGGGGTACGGGTGTGGGGGCCGGGGTCGCCGCGCCGGAGACCCCACTCGGCGTACCGTCCGGCGGTGCCAGGTGGAAGTCGTCGGCCGGCACGCGGGGTGCGGGGGCCGAGCTCGGGGCGGGAGGGGCCTGCGGCGGGGGCGGGGGTGCCACCGGAGCCCGGCCCCGCGGGCCCTCGGGGCCGAACCCCGGGGGCAGCGGCCCGAGTTGGTCGAAGATCTCGACGATCTCGTCGTCGGGACCGGGCTCCGGCAGCAGCTCGGCCGCCGCGAGCAGGGCCTTGCGCGCACCCGCCGCCGTACGGAATCGCGCGTCCGGATCCGGCTGCAGCAGCGTCGCGAGGACCTGCCACAGCGGTCCCGGGATGCCCTGCGGGGCGTCCGGGGTGCCGTGGGCGGCGAAGCGCTGGATCAGTGCCTTGGAGTCCGGCTTCGCGCCCTCCAGGAGGTACAGCGCGACGAGGCCCACCGCGAAGAGATCGCCGGGGAAGTCGGGCTCGTCGCCGAGCATCTGCTCGGGCGCGAAGTAGCCGGGCGTCCCCACCACGTAGTCGGTCTCGGTGAGCCGCGGCTCGCCCTTGCGCATGGCGATGCCGAAGTCGGACAGGCGCAGATGCGGCCGGCCCGTGCCGGTGGCCTCCAGGAGGATGTTGGCCGGCTTGATGTCCCGGTGCACGACGCCTTCCTCGTGCACCGCGGTGAGCCCGGCGAGCAGCTGGTCGAGCAGCGTGCAGACGAACGCGGGCGCCAACGGCCCGTAGTCCCCGATCACATGGGCCAGGGAGCCGCCCTTGACCAGGTCCATGGTGAACAGGACCTTGTCGTCGTCGGCCGCCCAGCTGGCCGGGGCCAGGACGTGCGGATGGTCGATGCGCAGGGCCTGCTCGCGGACGAAGCGGAGCAGGGTGTGCGCATCGCTCTGCTGCAGGACCTTGGCGGCGACATAGCGGCGCCGACGGTGGTCAAAGGAGCGCCACACGGCACCCGCGCCACCGCGGCCGATCGGGTCGACCAGTTCGTACCGGCCGGCGAAGACCTCACCCATGGCCCTGCTGCACTCCCCCTTCGTCCTGGACCGGGCGTGCTGAAACCGTTCAGCAGGAGCGTCTCGGTCAGTTCTGGTGCGCCTCGTAGTGGGCGACGGCGTCCGAGGTGCGGCCGGCGCCGTAGACCTTGAGGAACTCTGCCAGCTCGGGGTGGCTCGGGGCGAGGGCGTTCGCGGCCTCGATGATGTCCCCCGCGGCCGAAACGGAACGGAGCAGCGACTGGATCTCGCGGACCACGCGCTTGACCGTCGGAGCGCCCGAACTGATCGCCGTCTGACCGCCGTTGGTGAGAACCGAGCCGCCCTGCGACTTCTTGATCTCCTCCATGCGCTCGGCGGCCTCGGCGGCACTGACGCTGCCGTCCGCCACCTGACCGGCCAACTCCTGCAGGTGCTGGACCCGTTGGACCACGGCAGGGTTGCCGATCTTGGCCCGCTGACCGCTCATCAGCTGGGAGAGCATCGGCGCCGAGAGCCCCAGGACCGCGGCGAGCCGGGCCTGGTTGAGCCCCAGATCGTCGATGAGCCGCCTGAAGAGCGCCCCCAGCGGCTCCCCGTACCAGCTGCGCTGCAGCTCCCTGGCTCTTGCGGTGGCTTCCTGCTGTGCGGTGTCCATGGCGTCTCCCCTTCGCTGCTGCGAACCTCGCCGAGCATCTTACGGAGAGTGGTCGTCCACGGGGACCCCCAATCTTTTTGCGAGACTCGGGGGAAGACCCGGTACTCTGGTCTGCGGTGCACGGCCGACCGGGGTTCTTCCGGTCGATCAGCCGTTTCCGGGGCCTTAGCTCAGTTGGTAGAGCGCTGTCTTTGCATGGCAGATGTCAGGGGTTCGACTCCCCTAGGCTCCACGCTTTTACACCCCTCTGACCTGCGGAAACGCTGTCAGGGGGGTGTTTTTGTGTGCCGCCCGTCCTTCCTGGAGCAGCACCGTCGTCCACACGTACGGACCCACGGACCGGACCTGGCCCCGGACGGTGTATCCGTCGGGGAGGGGCCCTGCGTCGACCGTCAGGCGCAGCCCGTTGCCGTGCCCGTTCCCGTTCCCGTTCGCGTGGTCGGGATCCGGGACGACCTCGACGTCGTGGAAGACCGGGTCGCGGGGGAGGCACAGGGTGGTCGCCGCCTTGTAGCAGGCCTCCTTGGCGGAGAATCACCGTGAGGAGCCATCCGCCCGCTGCGCTGCCGCCCACCAAGGCGCGCTCCGTCGGTGTGCAGATGAGGCCGGCGGTCTCCGACGAGAGACTGCCGACGCGTTCGACGTCCACACCGACGGCGGGCACGTCCCTCCGGGTGGTGGCCGGGCAGGTGGCGACCGCGCCTCGGTAGCGGCTGATGGATCCCCGCACCCCCGTCGGGAAGCGGGGACGCGGAGCTCGCGCAGGACCGGACCCGGCCGGCCAAGGAGACGCAGGGCGTCGGCGGCCGCGGCACGCCCCGCGGCGAAGTCACGACGGCGGGCCGGTGAGCTTCCCCGTACCAGGGCCTGCTCCGCCGGATGCATGCCAGGGCAAAGAGGTCGCTGCGGGAGCGGGCTGCAGGGACGTCTCAGGGTGTGCCCGATACAGGGCGTCCCAGAGCGGGCGCAGCTTGCGGAAGCGGCGGTGGTCGGCGCACCACGCCTGTACCGCCTGCACCCGCGGACCCCACAACGGCACGGTCCAGCCGATGGTGTTCAGGATCATCCCCAGGGTCAGACAGGTCCGCGTGACGTCCGCGCACGTGGACGGGTCCCATCCGCGGTGTACGAGAAACACGTCGGCGAAGCGTCCGAGCGCGTAGACGAGGTCGAGGCACGCGCCGACCGCCGCAGTCCGCGCCGCAGCCAGACATCCTCGGTCAGCCGGGCGTAGAACCAGCACGCCTTCGCCAACGGCACACAGGCCAGCAGCGCCAGCCGTCGGCGCGCGGACCCGGGCCTCCTCCAGCGGATGTCGGTCACTCGGTCGTCATCGGCGAGCACCCGGCGCTGCCGGCGGAGGCCGGCCAGTGCGGCTGGCAGCACCGGGCGGGCGTCCCCGCCTGACCCCACGCCGCCACAGTGGGCGGTGACTGGGCCTGTGCCGCCGTACGGCGAGAACGCCGTGGGGCGGAAGACTTGGAAGTCTTCCGCCCCCCGGCGGT
>NZ_JAVIFW010000028.1 GCF_031157275.1 Streptomyces sp. LHD-70 | reverse complement strand
GTCGCCCGGCTTGATCGCGAGCCGCTCGGCGATCTCCGGGTCGGCCTCGACCTGTTCGCTGCGGGACTCCCACGTGCCGCGCGCGGAAGACTTGGAAGTCTTCCGCCCCACGGCGTTCTGTCGGTTCAGCCCCTGGTCAGCCGCGTTCCTCCGGTCGCTGCGGCGTCCAGTTGCCCTTGTCGCGCTTGGCGGCCTCCGCCTCGGCCTCCTTGGCCTGGACCTCGGGGTCGAGCGCGTCCTGACGGCTGCCGTCGACCGCGTTCAGCCGGGACGCGTCCGGTACGTCGGTGGGGGCGGGCGGTTCCACGAGCCAGTCGGGGTTGGCCTGCTTGTCCCACCACTTCCAGGCGGCGAACGCGGCCGCGCCGAGCAGACCGATCACGCCGATCCGCTTGAAGGCGCGGCCGGCGAAGGCGCGGCGCTTGTGCCGGCGGACCAGGTGCTCGATCTCCTTCGGCGAGACCTGCCCGCGCAGCGCGGCGACGGCTGCGCTGCTGCGCGCGGCCGCTTCCGTCGCGACGGGCTGGGCGGCGGCGACGGCGTGCTCGACGTGCGGCCGAGCCGCGTCCGCCGCCTGCCGGGCCGCCTGGCGGGTCTGGCGCGCAGCCCGGTCCAGGGTCGGCGGCACATGCGTACGCGCCTGCTCGATCCTCGGCGCGAGATGGGCGCCGTACTGGGCGCGTGCCTGATCGGCCGCCTGCTGGGCGGCGTCGGACATCTTCGGCGCGAGCCGTACGCGGGCCTCGTGCGCGTAGAGCGCCGCCCGGTCCTTGGCCGTGTCGGCGTAGGGCGCCACCACTTCCGCGGCGTGACGCACGCTGTCCTTCGCCGAGCTGGCCGCGGCGCGCGCGCTGTCGATGCGGGTCACGGGTTCCTCCTCCTCGGTGGCGTACGGTATTTCACCTTTCCACCCTTTATCGGATCATGCCCGTCGGGGGACGGGGCGGCATGCGTGAGCGGGCATCCGGGGCATCGGCCCCCGTGGGCGTCGACTCCGGGCAATCCTCGGTAATGCGATGCAACGTTCGTAATGCGATGCAACGTTTGTAATGCGATGCACCGCCGGTTATGGCGATGCAAGGTCGGTAATGCGGTGCAAGGGGAGCTCGCGGACGACAATGCCACGGATCGGTCGTATGCGCGCTGCCTACGGCGGGAGTTGTCGGGCTGTCCTCGGGTGCTGCCGGGCCCGAGTACCCGATCGGCGCGCTTTCTGTCACCGGATCCCGGCCATCCGTCCCCTTTCTCTCGCGTTCCATCGCCGGGCGCGGATCCGTGCGAGGATTCGGTGCGTCAGAGAAGGCAACGGAAGGCAGATCGTGGCTGAGCAGCTTTACGCCACCCTGAAGACCAACCACGGCGACATCGTGATCCGGCTGTTCCCGAATCACGCGCCGAAGACGGTCAGGAACTTCGTGGAGCTCGCCGAGGGCGAGCGGGAGTGGACTCACCCGGCCACCGGCAACAAGTCCACGGACAAGCTCTACGACGGCACGGTCTTCCACCGCGTGATCAGCGGCTTCATGATCCAGGGCGGCGACCCGCTGGGCAACGGCACCGGCGGCCCGGGCTACGAGTTCGCGGACGAGTTCCACCCGGAGCTGGGCTTCGACAAGCCGTACCTCCTGGCGATGGCCAACGCGGGCCCGGGCACCAACGGCTCGCAGTTCTTCATCACCGTCTCGCCGACCGCCTGGCTGACCCGTAAGCACACGATCTTCGGCGAGGTCAGCGACCCCGCGAGCCAGAAGGTCGTGGACACGATCGCGGCCACGCAGACCAACCCGCGCACCGACCGCCCGCTCAACGACGTCGTCATCGAGTCGGTCGTGGTCGAGAAGCGCGAGGGCTGAGCTCCGCCGGCCTTCCCGCCGGGAACCTTTTCGCCCCGCTCGTCCGTAAGGATGAGCGGGGCGGTGCGTTGCGTACCCGTGCCGTCGTACGGAGAGTGAGGGGACTCATGGACCAGGCGCCCGGCAGTCCGCAGGAGCCGCAGGACGCGTCCGGCCTGCCCGGCTGCTACCGCCACCCGGACCGCGAGACGGGGATCCGGTGCACCCGCTGCGAACGGCCGATCTGCCCGGAGTGCATGGTCAGCGCCTCGGTCGGCTTCCAGTGCCCGACGTGCGTACGCGAGGGCTCGGGCACTGGGCACGCGCCCTCGGCGAACCAGCCGCGCACCATCGCGGGCGGTGCCGTCGCCGCCGACCCCCGGCTGATCACCAAGATCCTCATCGGGCTCAATGTCGCGGTGTTCGTCCTGGTGTCGGTGAAGCCGGAGCTGGTCAGCGAGCTGTTCCTGGTCGGCGGTGCCACGTACTTCCCGTGGGGCGTCGCGAGCGGTGAGTGGTACCGCCTGGTCACGTCGATGTTCCTGCACGAGGAGATCTGGCACATCGCGTTCAACATGCTGGGCCTCTGGTGGCTCGGCGGCCCGCTGGAAGCGGCGCTCGGACGCGTGCGGTACGTGGCGCTGTATCTGATCTCCGGCCTGGCCGGCAGTGCGCTGACGTACCTGATCGCCTCGCCGCTGCAGCCCTCGCTCGGCGCCTCGGGCGCGGTGTTCGGCCTGATGGGGGCGACGGTGGTGCTGATGCGCCGCCTCAGCTACGACATGCGGCCGGTCCTGGCGCTGCTCGCGCTGAACATGCTGTTCACGTTCACCTGGTCCGGCATCGCCTGGGAGGCGCACGTCGGTGGACTCGTCGCGGGCATCGCCGTCGCGTACGGGCTCGTGCACGCGCCCCGGGAGCGGCGGGCGCTGGTGCAGTGGGGGACGTGCGGGCTCGTGCTGCTGCTCGTGCTCGGCCTCGTGGTCCTGCGGACCGCGCAGCTCGGCTGAGCCTCACCGGGCGGGAAACCCGGGTGGGGAAATCCGGGGTGGGGAAACCGGGGTGTTCACCCGAGGTGGACCGGCTGTGCACACGCTGTGGCCAGAGTTGTCCACAGCGTGTGGCGGATCTTGTGCACGCTGTGGGGAACAGCAGTGCCCCTTGTCGCTGACCTGGGTTTCCCCAGGAAGGACAAGGGGCGTGCGATGTTCCACATGGCGGAGGTCCGGTCGTATCGGCGTCAACGCCACAGGGGTTATCCACAGATCTTCGTAGTTTTCCCCGGCTGTGGAAACGGCTGTGGATAACTCAGTGGATAGCTTGGGGCAGGGCTTGTGCGCCCCGCCCCCAGGGCGGTATCAGCGCGAGGCCGAGCGCCCTACTTCCACTGCGTCGAGACGCCGAAGCCGGCGGCGATGAAGCCGAAGCCGACCACGATGTTCCAGTTGCCGAGAGTCTCGATCGGGAGCCTGGTGTCCGTCACGTAGAAGACGACGATCCACGCAAGGCCGATCAGGAACAGCGCCAGCATGACGGGGGCCACCCAGCCGCGGCTGGTCAGCTTGATGTTGGCCGCCTGCTTGGACGAAGGCGGCGGGGTGTAGTCGGCCTTCTTGCGGATACGTGACTTCGGCACGAGGGTTTCTCCTGTCGATGCGCTGCGTGGCCGCGCAGAGAACGGGTTCGGCTGGCGCCGGGCGGGGACGGCGATGGGGAACGATGCTCTCCCCCAAGCGTCCGTTAGCGTAGTGCTTCCGCCGCGCCGTAAGGAGTAAGGGTACGTTGAGCAATTCTGCCGACTCCTCCGACGAGGCCACCAAGGGGGCAGGTCGCAGGCCCGGTCTGCGCCCCGTGCGCCTCCTGACGGCCGCCGTGTTCGCGCTCGCCGGGCTGATCTTCTTCACGAGCTTCAACACTGCCAAGGGTACGAACATCCGTACCGACGCTTCCATGCTCAGGCTCTCCGACCTCATCCAGGAGCGCAGCCACAAGAACGGCCTGCTCGACGAGGCCAACGGAGCCCTGCGCGAGGACGTCGACGCCCTCGCCGAGCGGGACAGCGGCAGCTCCGCGGCCGAGGAGGCCAAGCTCGACGCCCTGGAGAAGGAAGCCGGTACGAGGAAGCTCAAAGGCGAGGCCGTCTCCGTCACCCTGACCGACGCCCCGCCCGGCGCCACGGCGAAGATCCCCGGCTACCCCGAGCCGCAGCCCAACGACCTGGTCATCCACCAGCAGGACCTGCAGGCCGTCGTCAACGCCCTGTGGAAGGGCGGCGCCAAGGGCATCAAGGTCATGGACCAGCGGCTGATCTCCACCAGCGCCGTCCGCTGCGTCGGCAACACCCTGATCCTCCAGGGCCGCGTCTACTCACCCCCGTACAAGGTCACCGCCGTCGGCGAGCCCGAGAAGCTGCGGCAGGCCCTCACGGCCTCGCCGGAGATCCAGAACTACATGCTGTACGTCAACGCCTACGGTCTCGGGTGGAAAGTCGACGAGCACCGGGCGGTGACTCTTCCCGGCTACTCGGGCACAGTGGATCTCCATTACGCGACGCCCGTGGAGTAGCCGTGGAACTGCCGTCGGCGGGACGGCAGTTCGGGGAGGGGCCGGACCGTGTCGATGCGAGTGCTGGTGAGGACCTTCAGCGAACTGTGCCTCACCATCGGCACGTTGATCGTGCTGTTCGTCGCGTACGTCCTGTTCTGGACCGGTGTGAAGGCCGATGGCGCGATGGACAGCCAGATCGACCAGCTGCAGAGCGAGTGGGCGAGCGGGTCCGTAGCCGCCGGGGATGACACGGGGGCCGGGGAGAGCGACGAGGCGGAGTCGGCCCCGCCCTCCCCGCCCGCCTATCAGGACGGCAAGCCCTTCGCCGTCATGTACATCCCGCGGTTCGGTTTCACGTGGAACAAGCCCGTGCTCGAAGGCACGAAGGTCGACACGCTCAAGAAGGGCCTCGGCCACTACGCCTCGACCGCGCAGCTCGGACAGCGCGGCAACTTCTCCGTCGCGGGCCACCGGCGCACCTACGGCGACCCGTTCAAGGACTTCCCGAAGCTGCGCCCCGGCGACCCGGTGGTCCTGACCGACGGCAGCACCTGGTTCACGTACCGCATCGTCAACAAGCCCTACAAGACGCTGCCCAGCGACATCGGCGTGATCGACCCCGTCCCCCGCAAGTCCGGCCTCGACGGGCCGGGCCGTTACCTCACCCTTACGACCTGTGAGCCAGAGTGGGGCCACAGCCATCGGCTGATCGTCTGGGCACACCTCGACGCGACCCAGCCGGTGGAGGAGGGCAAGCCCGAGGCTTTGCGAAGCTGACCCACGTGCACCGGGCACCGCCCCTTAGTCTGGTGGCGTAGGCCGACTGGCCGACGGGGCCATCGGGGCCACGGGCGTGGGAAGGGACTGCGGACAGCATGTACGGCTGGATCTGGCGGCATCTGCCGGGCAACACGTGGCTCAAAGCGCTGATTTCGGTGCTGCTCGCGGTCGCGGTCGTCTTCCTTCTCTTCCAGTACGTCTTCCCGTGGGCGGAGCCGCTGCTGCCGTTCAACGACGTGACGGTGGACGAGGGCATGGGCGCGGGCATGGGCGCGGGCGTTGTGAACGGTGCGACGGGAGCGGCCCTGTGAGCGCGCGCATCCTCGTCGTCGACAACTACGACAGCTTCGTCTTCAACCTGGTCCAGTACCTGTACCAACTGGGCGCCGAGTGCGAGGTCCTGCGCAACGACGAGGTCGCCACCTCGCACGCCCAGGACGGATTCGACGGCGTGCTGCTCTCGCCGGGGCCCGGGGCACCCGAACAGGCCGGTGTCTGCGTCGACATGGTCCGCCACTGCGCGTCGACCGGCGTGCCCGTCTTCGGTGTCTGCCTCGGCATGCAGTCGATGGCCGTGGCGTACGGCGGGGTCGTGGACCGGGCGCCGGAGCTGCTGCACGGCAAGACGTCCCCGGTGACCCACGAGGGCGTCGGCGTCTTCGCCGGGCTGCCCTCGCCGTTCACCGCGACCCGCTACCACTCGCTCGCCGCCGAGCCGGCCCGCGTACCGGACGAGCTGCGGGTCACCGCGCGTACGGACGACGGCATCATCATGGGCCTGAGACACCGTGAACTCCCGGTCGAGGGCGTGCAGTTCCACCCGGAGTCGGTCCTCACCGAGCACGGCCACCGGATGCTCGCCAACTGGCTGGTCGAGTGCGGTGACGCGGAGGCGGTGGCGCGATCGGCGGGGCTTGCCCCCGTCGTGGGCAGGGCCTCGGCGTGACCGCCACCCGCCCCGAGCGTGAGTCCGGCGCCCCGTACGAGCAGGATCCCGCGTACGGGGACGCCGGTGCGTTCGAGGCGGCGGTCGACCGCATGGACGACCCCCTCAACGACCCGCTGCCCGGCCGGCAGCACCCGTCGCCGTGGTTCCGCTCGGGGGAGACGCCGCAGCCGCCGGAGCAGCCGTCCGCGACTGAGTCGTCTCCGTACGACTCGTCTCCGTACGACTCGTCTGCGTACGAGATGTCTTACGAGTCCTCCTCGTACGGGTCGTCGTACACGGAGCCGGAGCGGGAGCCGGAGCCGTACGCGGAGCCGGAGCCCGAGCCCGAGCCTTCTCCGGCGTACGACGTGTCCGTGCCCGTGGCCGTGCCTGTGTCCGTGCCCGTGTCCGACACGCTTCCCGTGGACGACGAGACCGTGGGGCTGCGGACGTCCGACACCCGGAAGGCCGCCGAGACCGGGAAGGCCGCCGAGACCGGGACCGCGGCCGAGACCGAGGCCGAGGAGAGGCCGGTCGGTGAGGGGCGGGCCGCTCGGCGTCGGGCCGCTCAGCAGGCCGCGCGGCGCGGCGGTGGGGGCGGCGGTCGGCGCAGGCGCACACCGGGTGCGGCGGGTCCCGCGGCCGCGACGTCGGCGGCGAAGCCGGACGGCAAGCCTCTGTCCCGCGTCGAGGCGCGGCGGGCGGAGCGCGCGCGGAGACCCAGCCCCGCGGTCGTGGCGAGCCGGGCCGTGGGTGAGCTGTTCATCTCCGTGGGCGTCCTGATGCTGCTGTTCGTCACGTACCAGCTGTGGTGGACGAATGTGCGCGCGGGCCAGGAGGCGGGCAGCGAGGCGAGCAGGATCCAGGAGAACTGGGCGAACGGCAAGCGCAAGCCGGGCGCCTTCGAACCCGGCCAGGGCTTCGCGATCATGCACATTCCGCGGCTCGACGTGGTCGTCCCCGTCGCCGAGGGCATCGACAAGGAACGCGTCCTGGACCGCGGCATGGTCGGCCACTACGCCGAGGGCGCCCTGAAGACCGCGATGCCCGACGCCAAGAAGGGCAACTTCGCCGTCGCCGGCCACCGCAACACCCACGGCGAACCGTTCCGGTACGTCAATCAGCTGGAGAAGGGCGACCAGATCGTCGTCGAGACCCAGGACAAGTACTACGTGTACGCGATGCAGAGCATCCTTCCGCAGACCAGCCCGAGCAATACGGGGGTCATCGCGCCGATCCCCAAGGGCTCGGGTTTCTCGGAGCCGGGGAGGTACATCACGCTGACCACGTGTACCCCGGAATTCACCAGTACCTATCGAATGATCGTCTGGGGCAAGATGGTCGAGGAACGGCCGCGCAGCAAGGGCAAGCCGGATGCGCTCGTTCGCTGACGGGACAGAACGAGTATGAGTACGGGGACGTACGGGGACGGGGCGGGGAGCTGTGGCAGCCACCACTGACCAGGACGACGACGAGCGGACCGAGAGCCCGCAGCCCGCGCCGAGGCGCCGGTCCCGCCGTTCCAGCCAGTCCCGCCAGTCCCGCTCGTCCCGCCGGTCCCGCCGGTCCCACCCGGGGCGGATCGCCATGGCCGTCAGCGTCTTCGGTGAACTCCTCATCACCGCCGGGCTGATCCTCGGCCTCTTCGTCGCCTACTCGCTGTGGTGGACCAACGTCCAGGCCGACCAGGAGGCACGCAAGCAGGGCGACGCGGTCCGTGACCGGTGGGCGGGCGGCCCCGGCGCCCTCGACACCAAGGACGGCATCGGCTTCCTGCACGTACCGGGCATGAAGGCCGGCGAGATCCTGGTCAAGAAGGGCACCGACCCGAAGATCCTCAACAACGGTGTCGCGGGCTACTACACGAAGCCGGTCAAGTCGGCCCTGCCCGAGGACGACAAGGGCAACTTCTCGCTCGCCGCGCACCGCGACGGCCACGGCGCCAAGTTCCACAACATCGACAAGCTCAAGGACGGCGACCCGATCGTCTTCGAGTCCAAGGACAAGTGGTACGTCTACAAGGTCTACGCGAAGCTCGCCGAGACCTCGAAGTTCAACGTGGACGTCCTCGACGAGGTCCCCAAGGAGTCCGGCAAGAAGAAGCCCGGCCGCTTCATCACGCTCACCACGTGCACGCCGGTCTACACGTCCACGTACCGCTATGTGGTGTGGGGCGAGCTGGAACGCGTCGAGAAGGTCGACAACGAGCGGACGCCGCCGAAGGAGCTCCGCTGAGCGGGCGCCGCTGAGGCGGGTGTGCACAAAGCAAAGACTCCCGGCCACCTCCACTAGGGGGGTGGCCGGGAGTCTTTGCTGTCTGAGCCCTGAGCCCTGAGCCCTGGGCCCTGAGGCCGTGAAGCCGTGGGCCCTGGGGCTCAGTCGCCCTTGCGGGTGCTCAAGCCGGACGGGCCGCCGAAGATTCCGCCTCCGCCGTCGCCGCCGTCCTCACCGCCGTCGCCCTGGCCGGGCATCGTCGTGAAGTTGACGGTCGTGCTGCCCGGCACCTGCGTGCCAGCGGGCGGGTCGGTCGTCACGACCAGCGCGTTGGGCTCCTGCGGGCCGCTGGTGACGTTGCCGGGCGTGAGGCCCGCGTCCTGCAGCGCCTTCCGGGCGTCCTTCAGCTTCTGGCCGGTGAGCGCCGGCACCTGGACCTGCTCGGCGGCCTTCGCCACGGTCAGCGTGACCTTCGAACCCGGGTCTGCGTCCGTGTTGCCGCGCGGCGTCTGCTCCACGACCTGGCCGGCCGGGACGTCGTCCTTCGGCACCTCTTGTGTCTCCACCGTGAAGCCGTTGGCCTCCAGCTGCTGCGTGGCCTCGGCGACCGGCTTGCCGACCACGTCGGGAACAGTCTCCTGCGCCGGCTCCGCCGCCACGGTCAGCGTGATCGTGGCGCCCTTCTCGCGCTCGGTGTCGCCCTTCGGGTCCTGGCCGATGACCAGGCCCGGCGTCCGCTCGGACTCCTCGGTCTTCCTGTCGACGGAGAAGCCCTTGTCCTCCAGCTGGGCCTTGGCCTTCGCATACGTAAGGCCCTCGACGTCCGGAACGGTGACCTTCGGCGCACCCGTCGACACGACCACGTCGATCGCGGAGAACTTCTCGACCTCGCCGTCCTCCGGCTTCTGGCTGCAGATCTTGCCCTTGACCTGGTCCTCGCACTCCGCACGCTCGACGGACAGCTTCACATCGCCGTTCTTGGCGCGTTGCTCCGCCTCGTCGAGGCTGAGGCCCACCATGTCCGGCACGGCCACCATGCCGTCGTCGGTGCTGCCGTTGCTGCCGAAGACCTCCTTGCCGATCAGGATCGCCCCGACCAGCACGAGCAGGCCCGCGAGGACCAGCAGGATCGTCGACGTGGTGCCCTTGCGCTGACGGCGACGTTGCGGGCGTTCGTCGTAGCCGTAGCCGCCGTCGTCCGGGTTCACCGGCGGCAGCATCGACGTCTGGCCGCCGCCGTTCTGCGGGCGCAGCACCGCCGTGTGCTGGTCGTCGGGGTGACCGCCGCCGTACCCGACCGCGCCGAGCGCCGCCGTCGCCGCGACCGGCTGCCCGTCCAGGCACGCCTCGATGTCGGCCCGCATCTCGTCGGCCGACTGGTAGCGGTAGTCCGGGTCCTTGACCAGGGCCCGCAGCACGATCGCGTCCATCTCGGGCGTGATCTCGGGGTCGTACGTGCTGGGCGGCTGCGCCTCTTCCCGTACGTGCTGATAGGCCACCGCGACCGGCGAGTCACCGATGAACGGCGGCCGCACGGTGAGGAGCTCGTAGAGCAGGCAGCCCGTCGAGTACAGGTCGGAGCGGGCGTCGACCTGCTCGCCCTTGGCCTGCTCCGGCGACAGGTACTGCGCCGTGCCGATCACGGCCGCGGTCTGCGTCATCGTCATGCCGGAGTCGCCCATGGCGCGGGCGATGCCGAAGTCCATGACCTTGACCTGGCCGTTGCGCGTCAGCATGACGTTCGCGGGCTTGATGTCACGGTGCACGATGCCGGCGCGGTGCGAGTACTCCAGGGCCTGGAGGATGCCGATGGTCATCTCCATGGCCCGCTCGGGCAGCAACTTCCGCCCGGAGTGCAGGAGTTCACGGAGCGTGGAGCCGTCGACGTACTCCATCACGATGTACGGAATGGAGACCCCGGCGCTGCCGCCGTTGTCGTACACCATGTCCTCGCCGGTGTCGTAGACCGCGACGATGGCCGGGTGATTGAGCGAGGCGGCGGACTGGGCCTCACGGCGGAACCGGGCCTGGAACGACGGATCGCGGGCGAGGTCCGCCCGGAGCGTCTTCACGGCGACGGTGCGACCGAGGCGAGTGTCATGGGCGAGGTAGACCTCCGCCATGCCACCACGGCCGAGCACCTGGCCCAGCTCGTACCGGCCG
This sequence comes from Streptomyces sp. LHD-70, assembly GCF_031157275.1. Taxonomy (GTDB): domain Bacteria; phylum Actinomycetota; class Actinomycetes; order Streptomycetales; family Streptomycetaceae; genus Streptomyces. Next base: position 8,746 of record NZ_JAVIFW010000028.1, on the reverse strand, counting down.
CCGAGGCGACGCGGCTCTTCCATAGCTACCTACCAGCCCTCTCCGTCAGTCCCGACCGCACCTTTGTGTGGTCCGGCGGTGTGCTGTCCCGGGATACCGTACCGGCCCGTCCGAGCATGATCTGGCCGCGAGCGGTACCTGATACCGGACCGGTACAGCCGTGACGACGTCACTTCTTGCTGTCGATGACTGCCTTCATGACGTTCTTCGCGATCGGCGCGGCAAGGCCGCCACCAGAGATGTCACCGCGGTCGGCGTCGCTGTCCTCGACGACCACGGCGACCGCCACCGGGGAGCCGCCGTCCGGATTCTTGGCGTAGCTGATGAACCAGGCGTAAGGCTTCTCACTGTTGTCGACGCCGTGCTGCGCGGTACCCGTCTTGCCACCGACGGTGACGCCCGGGATCCGCGCGTTGGATCCGGTGCCCTCATTGACGACCGTCTCCATCATTTCCTGCAGCTTCTGCGCGTTCGCCTCGGACAGCGGCTCGCTCATCTTCTTCGGATCGTGCTTCTCGATCACGTCCAGATTCGGCGCCTGCAGATTGTCGATCATGTACGGCTCCATCAGCGTGCCGTCGTTCGCGACCGCCGAGGCGACCATCGCCATCTGCAGCGGAGTCGTCGCCGTCTCGAACTGGCCGATGGAGCTCAGCGCCGTCTGCGGCTTGTCCATCTCCTTCGGGAAGTTCGACGCCGACGAACGCACCGGAATGAACTGCTCCTTGTTGAAGCCGAACTTCTGGGCCGTCTCCAGCATCTTGTCCTTGCCGAGATCCGAACCGATCTTGCCGAACACGGTGTTGCAGGACACCCGCAGCGCCTCGCGGAGCGTGGCGTCCTTGCAGGGGATCGGGCCCTCGTTCTTCAGCTCCGTGTTCGTGTTCGGCATCGTCCACGGCAGCGGAGACTCCGTCTCCTCGTCCGGGTCGTCGTACAGCCCGTGCTCAAGCGCGGCCGCGGCCGTGACCACCTTGAACGTGGAACCCGGCGGGTACGTCTCCCGCAGCGCCCGGTTCAACGTCGGCTTGTCCGGGTCCTTCTCGAGCCGCTGCCAGGCCTTCGAGTCGTCCTCACTGTTGCCCGCGAACGTCGACGGGTCGTACGACGGAGTCGAGGCCAGCGCCAGGATCGCGCCCGTCGACGGGTCGATCGCCGCGACGGCGCCCTTCTTCGAGCCGAGGCCCTCGAACGCGGCCTTCTGCGCCCGGCCGTTCAGCGTGGTGACGACATTGCCGCCGCCCTGCTTCTTGCCGGTGATCATGTCGAGCGTGCGGCGGAAGAACAGCCGGTCGTCGTTGCCCGTGAGGATCTCGTCCTCCAGGGACTCGATCTGTGTGGCCCCGAACGCCTGCGAGGCGAACCCGGTCACCGGCGACCACATCTCGCCGTTCTTGTACGTCCGCTTGTAAGCGAAGTCACTTCCGGTCGTCGGCGCGGAACCCGTGATCGGCGTCTCCCCGACGATGATGTCGCCACGCTTCTGCGCATACCGCTCGATCAGCACACGCCGGTTCTTCTCATGCGTACGCAGCTCGTCCGCCGACACGTACTGCAGCCAGTTGTCCCGCAGCAGCAGCGCCAGCATGAGCAGCCCGCAGAAGATCGCGATCCTGCGCAGGGGCTTGTTCACGGCCGCACCACCTGAGTCATCTCGGCGTCCGGATTCGGAGCCGGCGCGGGGGCGGGGCGGCGGGCTGTGTCGCTGATGCGGATCAGCAGACCGACCAGCGCCCAGTTCGCGATGACGGACGAACCACCCGCCGCGAGGAACGGCATCGTCATACCCGTCAGCGGAATCAGGCCCATGACACCACCGGCGACGACGAAGATCTGCAGCGCGAACGCGCCGGAGAGACCCACGGCGAACAGCTTGCCGAACGGGTCACGCGCGGCGAGCGCCGTACGCACACCCCGCTCGATCAGCAGCGCGTACAGCATCAGGAACGCCATCACACCCGCGAGGCCCAACTCCTCGCCGACGGTGGCGAAGATGAAGTCCGCGTTGGCGGCGAAGCCGATCAGGTCGGAGTGGCCCTGCCCCAGGCCCGTGCCGAGCACACCGCCCGAACCGAAGGCCATGATCGACTGACCGATCTGCTCACACGCACCCGACGTCGCGTAGCAGCCGAAGGGGTCCAGCCAGGCGTCCACACGCGACTGCACATGGCTCGCGAACGAAGCCACACCCACGGCGCCCGCCGCGGACATGCCCAGACCGATCACGATCCAGCTCGTCCGCTCCGTCGCCACGTACAGCATGATCACGAACATGCCGAAGAACAGCAGCGACGTACCGAGGTCGTTCTCGAAGACCAGGATGAGCAGGCTCATCGCCCAGATCACCAGGATCGGGCCGAGGTCGCGGCCGCGCGGCAGATAGAGCCCGAGGAAACGACGGCTCGCAAGCGCCAGCGCATCGCGCTTCACCATCAGATAGCCGGCGAAGAACACCGCGATGACGATCTTCGCGAACTCACCGGGCTGAATGGAGAATCCGCCGATCCGGATCCAGATCTTCGCGCCGAACTGGTCGGTGCCAAGGCCCGGAACGAGCGGCAGCAGAAGCAGCATCAGCGCCACGACCATCGAGATGTACGTGAAGCGCTGCAGAATCCGGTGATCCTTCATGATCAGTATCACCGCGACGAACAGGGCGATACCGAGCGCCGAATACATCAGCTGGTTCGGAGCGGCCGGGTTGAACGTGCCGAAGGCGCTCTTCTGCAGCTGCTGCAGCCGCTCCGACTGATCCAGACGCCAGATCAGCACCAGGCCCAGCCCATTGAGCAACGTAGCCAACGGCAGCAGCAGCGGATCCGCGTACGGAGCGAACTTCCGCACCACCAGATGCCCGACCGCCGCGAGCAGTCCGAGCCCGAGCCCGTACCCGAGCATGCCTGTGGGCATCTCGCCGGTCATGGCGAGACCCACATTGGCGTACGCGAAGCACGGGATGACCACTGCGAAGACCAGCAGCGCCAGCTCGGTGTTACGGCGGCTCGGTGCCCCGATCGCTCCGATGGTGGACGTGTTTGTCGTGCTGCTCATGGCTAGGAAGGCCCCCTACGCCTACTGCTGACCGGCGGTCGCGCTGCCGCGTGGGGTCGGTGACTGCGTGCTCTGTTCCGGGGCGGCGTCCTTGCCGTCCTTCTTCGTACCGGACGTGCCGCCCGCCTCGCCCTCACCGGTCGCGGCGTTCGACTCCTCCTCCGCCTTGCGCTCCTGGGCCTCGCGGCAGTCCGCGGTCAGCTCGGAGATCTTCCGGCGGGCGTCCTCGAGGGTCGTCGGGTCGAGACCCTTCTCCTCGAGCCTGTCCCGCTGGAAACTCGGCAGGCAGCTCAGCTCGACCTCCGGGTGCTCCTCCTCGAGCTCCGACAGGTTCACCCACGCCAAGTCCTGGTTGATGCCCCGGTACAGGGCCAGATGCCCGTCCTTCGCACCCACGTAGTACTGCGTCTGCGTCCAGTAGTACGCCCCGTACAGACCGCCGCCCACGACGGCGAGCGCCAGCGCGATCAGCAGCGATCTCTTGATCCACTTCCCGCGGCGCCGCGGCTTGACGAAGTCCTCTTCCATGTACGCGCCGAACGAACCGTCCGGGACGTACGCATCCGGCTCCGCCGACCCAGGCGGGCCGAAACCCCCCGTGGGCTGCGGCGGCACCGGCCGGCCGAGACCGGCGGCACGACCCGCGGGCGTCTGCATCGCGCCGTTGTCGTTCAACTGCAGCTGGTTCTCGGCGACCGCGCCCACCACGACCGGGGTGTCGACGAGCTGCCCCGCCAGAGTGTCCCCGCTGTCGATGTCCAGGACGTCCGCGACGATCACCGTCACGTTGTCGGGACCGCCACCGCGCAGCGCCAGCTGAATCAGCTCCTGCACGGTCTCCTGCGGACCCTGATAGCTCGCGAGGGTCTCCTCCATCGTCTGGTGCGACACCACACCGGAGAGACCGTCGGAACAGATCAAGTACCGGTCGCCCGCGCGGACTTCACGGATCGACAGATCCGGCTCCACATGGTCACCACTGCCAAGCGCCCGCATGAGAAGCGACCGCTGCGGATGCGTGGTCGCCTCCTCCTCCGTGATCCGGCCCTCGTCGACCAGCCGCTGCACCCACGTGTGGTCCTGCGTGATCTGGGTCAGCACACCATCACGGAGCAGGTACGCCCGCGAGTCGCCGACATGGACGAGACCGAGACGCTGACCCGTCCACAGCAGGGCGGTGAGCGTCGTGCCCATGCCCTCGAGCTGCGGGTCCTCCTCGACCATCACACGCAGCTGGTCGTTCGCCTGCTGCACGGCGTCGCCGAGCGACGTCAGAATGTCCGAACCCGGCACGTCGTCGTCGAGCTGCACGAGCGTGGAGATCACCTCGGAGCTCGCGACCTCACCGGCCGCCTGACCCCCCATGCCGTCGGCGATCGCGAGCAGCCGCGGACCGGCATACCCCGAGTCCTCGTTACCCTCCCGGATCATTCCCTTGTGCGATCCGGCGGCGAAGCGCAGAGACAGACTCATGCGCACCTCGCCCGTCGGCTCCGGGTACATCCGCACGGTGCCCACCCTCCGGTCGGGAGCGCGCTGGGGCCCGTCGTGTGGGCCGCGTCGGCTCGCTCGCTCCGCTCGCGCTTATTCATGACGTAGCACTACTTCCGCAGCTCGATGACGGTCTTGCCGATGCGGATCGGCGCACCGAGAGGCACGGGCGTCGGAGTGGTCAGCCGGGTCCGGTCGAGATACGTGCCGTTCGTGGACCCGAGATCCTCCACGATCCACTGACCGTCGCGGTCCGGGTAGATCCTGGCATGCCTGCTCGACGCGTAGTCGTCGTCCAGGACGATCGTCGAATCGTGCGCACGGCCCAGCGTGATGGTCTGCCCCTGCAGCGCCACCGTCGTACCCGTCAGCGTGCCCTCGGACACCACGAGCTTCGACGGCGCACCACGGCGCTGCCGCCCCCCACTGCTCTGCTGCCGCGGCGCGGGAGGCGCCGCCTGCTGGCGGCCCTGCGGGCGCGCCTCGCCACCGCGGCGCGAACCGCGCTGCGTGACGCGCGTACCGAACAGGTCGCTGCGGATGACCTGGACGGCCACGATCACGAACAGCCACAGGACGGCCAGGAAACCCAGCCGCATGACCGTCAGGGTCAGCTCTGACATTGCCCCCGCTTCACCCTTCGGCTTGCCGGTAAATGATGGTGGTGCTGCCCACGACGATCCGCGAGCCGTCGCGGAGCGTAGCGCGGGTGGTGTGCTGCCCGTCCACCACGATGCCGTTGGTGGACCCGAGATCCTGGATCGTCGAGGGCGTTCCGGTCCGGATCTCACAGTGCCGGCGTGAGACGCCGGGATCGTCAATCCGTACATCAGCGTCGGTGCTGCGGCCGAGCACCAGCGTCGGCCGCGAGATCTGGTGACGCGTGCCGTTGATCTCGATCCAACGCCGCGTCTGCGCACCCGGCAGCGGGCCCGAGGGCGGCTGCGCGCGCGCCTGCGGGCTACGGCCCGCGCCGGGCGGCGGCGCGGACGGCATCGGCGGAGCACCCGCGGGCGCAGCCGCCGGAGCACCTCCCGCGGGCGGGTAGCCGTAACCCCCGCCGCGCTGCTCGCCACCCGGGGCCGCGGCCGGCCCCGCCGGTTGCTGTGACGAACTAGACGCAAGCGTCCGGCTCCGGACCCGGTACAGACCCGTGTCCAGATCGTCGGCCTTCTCCAGATGGACCTTGATCGGGCCCATGAAGGTGTACCGCTGCTGCTTCGCGTAGTCCCGGACCATCCCGGAGAGCTCGTCCCCGAGCTGGCCCGAATACGGACTCAGCCGCTCGTAGTCGGGAGCGCTCAGCTCCACGATGAAGTCGTTGGGCACGACGGTCCGCTCGCGATTCCAGATCGTGGCGTTGTTGTCGCACTCACGCTGCAGCGCACCAGCGATCTCGACCGGCTGGACCTCGGACTTGAACACCTTGGCGAAGGTGCCGTTGACCAGACCTTCGAGTCGCTGTTCGAACTTCTTCAGGACTCCCATGGGCACCTCCTCCGGTCGTCATCATCCTGGTACTGCTTACTGATCGTATCCACGCGCCGGGAAATCGGCTGGTTCCCCTTCTCTGGCCTGCGGATGGGTGTCGCCTCTCACATGTCCCCGTCCACGCACTTCACACGTCCTGCCGACGTGCGCCGCATGTCCGGGCACATATGCCCAGGTCCCAGCGCTCCGCATGTCCTCGGCCACGTGTTCCCACATGGCCATGTCCACGTGCCGCACGTGTCCAAGCGCACTCCAAGTCCACGTGCTCAGCCTGTGCTCGTCCGCGGGCAATCCACTGCTCCTGCCCGCGCACTCCCACACCGGATCGTAGAGGCGGCCCCGAGCCAGTGTCCCGCACCTGGGGACGTGGGTGCTTTGCCTGTGGATAAAGGGGGGGAGGGGCGGGGTGGCGGGCGGTCGGTGGGGGGTTGGGGGGTTGGGCGTCGGCGGGGGTCCGGGGGCTAGGGCCGCAGGGGACCGGGGTGTGGGCGTTCGGCTGAGACGGAAGCCGACCACGCCTCCAAGACGGCCGTACGAGGCGAAGCCCAGCTCAGCCGATGCGAGGCGGAGCTCCGTTGCGCGAGCCGAAGCCTGGTCGTGCGAGGCCAAGCCCGGTGTCGTGCGAGGCCAAGCCCGCTTGGGGCGATGCCGACCTCGCCACAACCGGCCCAGCATCGACCCGACTCAGTCCAGCCGACGAAGGGCGGGGTGCGGTGGTTCAGGTGTGGTCCGTGCAGGTCCGAGGCCTGCCGGGGCCGAGCGGACCTCGGCGCGGGCAGCTGAAAACGGATGTGAATCCACCCTCCGCACCGTGCTAGTCTTCTGCATGTCGGCAGGCGAGCGCGGCAAGCGAAAGCCAGGCGACACACCCAATGCGCGGGTGGCGGAATAGGCAGACGCGCTGGATTCAGGTTCCAGTGCCCGCAAGGGCGTGGGGGTTCAACTCCCCCCTCGCGCACAAGTCAGAAGCCCCGCAGGTCATCGACCTGCGGGGCTTCTGCTATGTCCGCCCGCGGTTCGGCGTTCGGCCCACGCGAGCCCGGCGGGGCGCGATGGCCCAACGTGCCGAAGCTCACATCGGCCTCGGCGCGGATGTGAGCCGCGGAAGATCGCATTCCGGAGTTATCCACAGGCCCTGCCGGTCCCCACACCCCGGCGGTACCGTCGTCCCCATCGATGCCACACCGCCCGACAACGGCGGCGAACACCGGGGGAGGCGGTCCACGTGACCGAGCTGGACACAGCAGTATCCGAACACCGCACGCAATCGGACCGACCCGTTCCCGCACCACAGCGCCTCCCCCACGTACCGGGGTTCGCGCACTGGGTCGGAGAAGAATCCCCGAAGCGCACCGGCAAAGCACTGCGCACCCGCGTGCCCCGCTCCGCCCACGCCCAGACGGCCCCCGACTCCGAAAGCCGCCCCGACGCCGTCACCGCCGTCGAGGAGTCCAACCGCGGCCGGCTCCCTGAACTCACGCCGATCCGCGTCGGCAGGATGGCCACCACCCCCTTCGCCTTCCTGCGCGGCTCCGCCGGCCTCATGGCGTACGACCTCGCCCGCACCCCGGCCACCGGCATCGGCGCCCAGATATGCGGAGACGCCCACGCCGGCAACTTCGGCCTGTACGGCGACGCCCGCGGCGAACTCGTCATCGACCTCAACGACTTCGACGAAACCGTCCACGGCCCCTGGGAATGGGACCTCAAGCGGCTCGCCACCTCCCTCGTCCTCGCCGGACGAGAAGCAGGCGCCGACGAAGACATCTGCCGCGCCGCCGCCCACGACGCCGTCGGCGCCTACCGGCGCACCATGCGGCTCCTCGCCAGACTCCCCGTCCTCGACGCCTGGAACGCCATCGCCGACGAAGAACTCGTCTCCCACACCGACGCCCACGACCTCCTCGGCACCCTCGAACGCGTCGCGGAGAAAGCACGCCACAACACCAGCGGCCGCTTCGCCGCCAAGTCCACCGAAACCCTCACCGACGGCACCAGACGCTTCATCGACGCCCCGCCCGTACTGCGCCGCATACCCGACGCCGAAGCAGCCGCCGTCGCCCAAGGGCTCGGCGAATACCTGACCACGCTGTCCGAGGACCGGCTCCCGCTCCTCGCCCGGTACGCGATCCAGGACGTCGCCTTCCGAATCGTCGGCACCGGCAGCGTCGGCGCCAGATCGTACGTCGTGCTCCTCCAGGACCACCGCGGCGAACCGCTCGTACTGCAGGTCAAGGAAGCACGGCCGTCGACACTGCTGCCGCACCTGCCCACCACCGGCTTCAAAGCGCCCGACGTCCCGCACGAAGGACGCCGCGTCGTCCTCGGACAGAAGCGCATGCAAGTAGTCAGCGACATACTCCTCGGCTGGACCACCGTCGACGGACGGCCGTTCCAGGTAAGGCAGTTCAGAAACAGAAAGGGAAGCGTCGACCCGGCCGCGCTCACCGCCGACCAGATCGACGACTACGGCCGCATGACCGGCGCGCTCCTCGCCCGCGCCCACGCACACAGCGCCGACCCGCGCCTCATATCCGGCTACTGCGGGAAGAACGACGAACTCGACGAGGCCTTCGCCCGCTTCGCCGTGTCCTACGCCGACCGCACGGAAGCCGATCACGCACGCCTCGTCGCGGGCATCCGGGAGGGGCGGATCGGGGCTGAGAGGGGGGTTTGAGGTGGGGTGAGAGGGATTGAGGGGGGTGTGGGGGCG
>NZ_JAVIFW010000027.1 GCF_031157275.1 Streptomyces sp. LHD-70 | reverse complement strand
GCGGGGACTTCGGGGGGTGGGGTGGGGGAGGGAGGGGGGAGGGGGCCCCGCCCCGAGTGGGGAGTGAAGCCCGCCGCCCCCGGGCCGTACGCTGGGTGCGTGACGAACCCGGAGGACGCGGCGAACCGGCCCGATGACGAGCGGCCCGAGGCCAGGCTCGAGCAGGCGGTGCGGGTTGCCGAGCAGGCATTGATCGAGTTCGAGATCGCGGTGGAGACGTTCCGGGTCGAGGTGGAGAACTTCTCGCGGCTCCATCACCAGAAGCTCGGTCCTATGTATGCGCGGCTCGAGGAGCTGGACGCGCAGATCGCGGAGGCGCGGGCGGCGCGTACCGGGGATGCCGAGGATGTGCGGCGGGCGCAGGAGCTGCGGGCTCGGGTGATGCCGATGCCTGATGTGTCGGAGCTGTTCCAGGAGTGGATGGACTCCGACGGGTTGTCGCCGGAGGCCTCGGCGATGTTGTCCGAGTTGCCGGTTCGGGCTCCGGAGCGGGTTCGTCCGAGTGATGAGGCGCGCAGGCTCTATCGCGAGCTGGTGCGCAAGGCGCATCCCGATCTGGCGCAGGACGACAAGGAGCGGGAGCGGCGCGAGGAGTTCATGGTCCGCGTCAATGCGGCGTACGGCCGGGGTGACGAGGTTCTGCTGACGGAGCTTTCGGCGGAGTGGGCCGCCGGGCCGGTGGCGGAGGCTGATCGGCCGACCAAGAGCGAGGAGCTGTACGCGCGGCTCGAGTGGCTGGCGCAGCGCAAGGAGATGCTGACGCTGGTGGCCCGGGATCTTGAGGAGGGCGCGATCGGTTCGATGCTGCGGATGGCGCCGGGCGATCCGGACCGGCTGCTGGAGGAGATCGCCGAGCAGCTGTTGGCGCAGGTCGCCGAGCGTGAGGCGGAGCTGGGGCGGCTCGTCGGTTGAGGCCGGCTGCGGGGCGGCCTGTCGGCTCGGCTCGTAGGTTCGGCCCGTAAGTTGAGGACCGTGTGCCTGGGCTGTCGACTGCCGAGGTCAGCGTTCGGTGGGTGGGGAAGGTCCGGTAGCGTCGGGGTATGGCTTTCGGATCTGTGCCCACGGTTGATGTCACTGAGCTCGCGGACGGTGACTTTCTGCTCGATGTCCGTGAGGACGCGGAGTGGCAGGCAGGTCACGCGGAGGGTGCGCTGCACATTCCGATGAGTGAGTTCGTGGCCCGGTACGGCGAGTTGACCGACGCGGCGCCGCAGGACGGTCGGGTCCATGTGATCTGCCGGTCGGGCGGGCGCTCCGCGCAGGTGACGATGTATCTCGCGCAGCAGGGCATCGACGCCGTGAACGTGGCCGGTGGCATGGAGGCGTGGGCTGTTTCGGGCCGCCCCGTCGTGGATGCTGAGGGGCAGCCCGGCGCCGTCGTGTGAGGGGCTCGCTTCAGCTGAGGCTGTGGGCGGCGAGGAGGTTGCCCAGGGCTTCCTCGTGGGCTGCCGCGGGGCCGAGTGACAGCTCGAGCTGTTTGGCCCAGGCGTGGTAGCGGTGCAGTGGGTAGTCGGTGTCGGCGCCGAAGCCGCCGTGCAGGTGTTGGGCGGTCTGTACGACGCGTCGTACGCCTTCTGAGGCCCAGATCTTGGCGACTGCCACGTCGCCGGCCGCGGGGAGTGCGCCGTCGGTTGCGGTCGCGATGCGCCAGGCGGCCTGCCAGAGCGTGACTTCCATGGCGCGCAGGTCGATGTAGCGGTCTGCTGCCTGTACGGCTACGGCTTGGAAGGTGGCCACGGGGTGGCCGAACTGTTCGCGTTTGCTGGTGTAGTCGCTGGACATGGCGAGTACGGCTTCGCCGAGGCCGAGGGCGAGTGCGCACGTTCCGGTGGTGAGGAGGGTGCGCAGTGAGTCCCAGGCGCCCTCGGTGTCGATGACGTCGGTGGCGGGGATGCGGGCGGAGTCGAGGTGGAGTTCGCCGAGGCGTTCGCCGTTGGTGGAGTACTGGTCGGCGAGGGTGACGCCGTCCTGGGTGCGGTGGAGGGCGGCCAGTACGGTGCGGCCCTCGGGGGTGTGGGCGGGCACCATGATCAGGTCGGCGTTGTGGGCCCAGGGCACTGCTGTCTGGGTGCCGTCGAGGGTCCAGCTGTGGTCGTTCGGGTCTTGGCGGGCGGTGACGGCGAGTTCGGCGGGGTCGTGTCCGGTGCGGCCGTTGGTGGCGACGGTGAGGACGAGTTCGCCGCGGGCTGTGGCCGGGAGCGTGCGTTGCTTCAACTCGGGGCTGCCGTAGGTCTGTACGGCGTGGGCGGCGGCGCTGTTCTCCAGGAGGGGTACGCGGGCGAGTGTTCTGGCGGATTCGCGCAGGACGAGGCAGAGGGCGATGGCGTCGAGGCCTGCGCCGTTGTGTTCCTCGTCGATGAGCAGGCTCAGCAGGTCGGACTGGGCCAGGTTGTTCCACAGGGTGCGGTCGAAGTCGTCGGCGACGGCTCTGGTGGTGAGGGCGGGGCTGGGTACGGCGTCGGGTGTGGTGGTGGCGAAGACGGCCTTGGCTGCCTCGACGGCTGCTTGTTGTTCTTCGGTGAAGGTGAAGTCCACTGCCTGTCCTCCCCGGCTCCGGTGCAGTCCTTAGGGCCCGGGCGGCGGACCCTGATCTGACGGGTCGTCAAGATAGAACAGGTTCTAGGGGAAGGGAAGGTGTGCGGGACGGTCAACGGTCGAAGTCCAACTCCACCTTCTCCGTGGCCGGGTGGGACTGGCAGGCGAGGACGTAACCGGCCTCCGTCTCCTCGGGTTCGAGGGCGAAGTTGCGGTCCATGCGCACCTCTCCCGAGACCAGGAACGCCCGGCAGGTGCCGCAGACGCCGCCCTTGCAGGCGTACGGTGCGTCCGATCTGTTGCGCAGCACCGTGTCGAGCAGGGCTTCGCCGTCCTGCACGGGCCAGGTGCCGGAGCGGCCGTCGAGCGTCGCGGTCACCGTGCTGTGCGCGGGTGCGGTGGCGGCGGGTGCGGGCGCCGAGGCGCCGTTGTCGACGTGGAAGATCTCCTCGTGGATCCGGCTTCTGCGCACCCCCAGGGAGCGCAGGGCCCGCTCGGTGCCCTGGACCAGGCCGAAGGGGCCGCAGAGGAACCAGCCCGCGATGTCGTCGACGGGCAGCAGTGCGGGCAGCAGATGCGTGAGGCGTTCCTCGTCGAGCCGACCGGTCACCACTCCGGCCTGCTGCTCCTCTCTGGAGAAGACGGTGACGAGCTGGAATCGCGTCGGATAGCGGTCCTTGAGGTCGGCCACCTCCTCCAGGAACATCGTCGAGGCCGCGGTGCGGTCACTGCGTACGAGGCAGAACCGGGCGTTCGGCTCGCGGGCGAGGAGCGTCGAGACGATGGAGAGCACCGGGGTGATGCCGCTGCCGCCGACGATCGCGGCATAGTGCCCGGGCTGTGGCTCCAGGGTGAAGCGCCCGGCGGGCGTCATCACGTCCAGTACGTCGCCGACGGCGATCTCTTTGTGTGCGTACGGGGAGAAGGCGCCGCCTTCGACCATGCGCACCCCGACCCGCAGTTGCCCGGGTCCGTCAGGGTCGAGGGCGGGGGAGCACACGGAGTAGGTGCGCCGGATCTCGGTGCCGTCCGTCTGGCGGCGCAGGGCGAGGTGTTGGCCCGGTGCGAACCGGTATTCGGCGCGGAGTTCGGCCGGTATGTCGAAGGTCAGGGCCACGGCGTCGTCCGTGAGCCGGTCGACGGCCGTGACGCGGAGCGGGTGGAAGCGGGCCAGGGTGCCGGGCTTGCCTGCCATCACAACTCCTTGAAGTGGTCGAAGGGTTCACGGCAGGTGACGCAGCGGCGCAGTGCCTTGCAGGCGGTGGAGGAGAAGCGGCTGAGGAGTTCGGTGTCGGTGGAGCCGCAGTGCGGGCAGTGCACGGCGAGGGTGAGGGCGACGGGGCCGTGGCCGGCGCGGGGTGGGGCGATGCCGGACTCGGCGAGCTTGCGGCGCCCTTCGTCGGTGATGTCGTCCGTGGACCAGGCCGGGGCGAGGACCCGGCGGACGTTGACCTCGGGCATGCCGTGGTCGTGGAGCACCTTCTCTATGTCGGCGGTCATGGTCTCCACGGCGGGGCAGCCGGTGTAGGTGGGGGTCAGCTCCACCTCGACGCTGCCGGGGCCGAGGACACGGACGCCGCGGACCACGCCCAGTTCCGCGAGGGTGATCATGGGCAGTTCGGGGTCGGGGACTGAGCCGGCCAGTTCCCTGAGGCGCTCTTCGAGGCGGGACTCGAGTGGGGTCATCACCATGTCGCCCCCGGGTGGCTGCGGTGCAGGTGCTGCATCTCGGCGAGCATGCGGCCGAAGGGTTCGGTGTGCAGGCCCTGGCGGCCGGCGCCTGCTGTCCAGGCGCCGGAACGCGGGGTCTCGGGGAGTGTCAGCGTCGCGCCGCGCAGGGTCTCGCTGATGGAGTGTTCCCAACTCGCCTCAAGAGCCGTCCAGTTGATGCCGTGGCTGGTGGTGAGCCCGTCGACGGGTTGGAACATCTCGCCGGTGTACCGCCACAGTGCGTCCACCGCGCGCTGCATGCGGGTGTGGCTCTCTGCCGTGCCGTCGCCGAGGCGGAGGGTCCACTGCTCGGCGTGGTCGCGGTGGTAGTCGACTTCCTTGACCGCCTTGGCCGCGAGGGCGGTGAAGGGGCCTTCGGAGCGGGCCAGCTCCGCGTAGAGGAAGGCTTGGTAGGTGGAGAAGTACAGCTGGCGCGCGATGGTGTGCGCGAAGTCGCCGTTTGGCTGCTCGACGAGTTGGAGGTTGCGGAAGGCGCGTTCCTCGCGGAGGTAGGCGAGTTCGTCCTCGTCTCCCACCTGGGAGAGCAGGATGCGGGCCTGGCCGAGCAGGTCGAGGGCGATGTTGGCCAGGGCGACCTCCTCTTCGAGTACGGGTGCGTTGCCGGCCCACTCCCCCAGCCGGTGGGAGAGCACCAGTGCGTCGTCGCCCAGGGCGAGGGCGGCCGCGGTGATCGCCGGGTCGGTGCCGGTGGTGCCGCTCGCGGTTTCGGGGCGGCCGGTGCCGGTGGCTGCGGTCACGGGTGCTTCTGTCCGGTCGGTGCCGGTGGGCGCGGTCACAGGTGCTTCACTCCTTCCGGGATCTCGTAGAACGTCGGGTGGCGGTACGGCTTGTCGCCCGCGGGCTCGAAGAACGAGTCCTTCTCGTCGGGCGACGAGGCGGTGATCGCGGCGGAGGGCACGACCCAGAGGGAGACGCCTTCGTTGCGGCGGGTGTAGAGGTCGCGGGCGTTGCGCAGGGCCATCTCCGCGTCCGGGGCGTGCAGGCTGCCGGCGTGGGTGTGGGAGAGGCCGCGGCGGGAGCGGACGAAGACTTCCCAGAGCGGCCAGTCGGTCGATTCGGTCATGCCGTCGCCTCCCCGTGGAGTGGTGCCGTGGCTGCCGCGGGGGCTGCGCCGGCCTGAGCGGTGTGCCGTGCCGTGTCGTGCTTGGCCGCGTACGCCGCGGCGGCTTCGCGGACCCAGGCGCCTTCGTCGTGTGCGCGCTTGCGCTGGGTGATGCGCTGTTCGTTGCAGGGGCCGTTGCCCTTGAGGACCTCGCGGAACTCGGTCCAGTCGATGGGGCCGAAGTCGTAGTGCCCCCGGTCCTCGTTCCACTTCAACTCCGGGTCGGGGAGCGTCAGTCCGAGGGTTTCGGCCTGGGGGACGCAGATGTCCACGAAGCGCTGGCGGAGATCGTCGTTGGAGTGGCGCTTGATCTTCCAGGCCATGGACTGCGCGGAGTGCGCCGATTCGTCGTCGGGCGGGCCGAACATCATCAGCGACGGCCACCACCAGCGGTTCACGGCGTCCTGCGCCATCTCGTGCTGCCCCGGGGTGCCGCGGCTGAGGGCGAGCAGCGATTCGTACCCCTGGCGCTGGTGGAAGGACTCCTCCTTGCAGATACGGACCATCGCGCGGGCATACGGGCCGTATGAGCAGCGGCAGAGGGGGACCTGGTTCGTGATCGCGGCGCCGTCCACCAGCCAGCCGATCGCACCGACGTCGGCCCAGGTCAGCGTCGGGTAGTTGAAGATCGATGAGTACTTCTGGCGGCCGGAGTGCAGTTTGTCGAGCAGCTCGTCCCGGCCGGTGCCGAGGGTCTCCGCGGCGCTGTACAGATACAGGCCATGGCCGGCTTCGTCCTGGACCTTGGCGATCAGGATGGCCTTGCGGCGCAGGGAAGGGGCGCGGGTGATCCAGTTCGCCTCGGGCTGCATGCCGATGATCTCGGAGTGGGCGTGCTGGGCGATCTGCCGGACGAGCGTCGCCCGATAGGCGTCGGGCATCCAGTCCCTCGGCTCGATGCGCTCGTCCGCGGCGACCGCGGCGTCGAACGCCGTGGTCCGGTCCTGCGCGGTCACCGTCTCCATGCCAGGCCCCCTTTTTCCTGCGTCCCTGTGCGTGGCGGGTGGGCCGCCACCTTGATCAATCTACCGACCGATCGTTCGGTCCGTCGATTTCAATGGTGGGACCGGCGGCCATACGGTGTCAACCCTGTGGATAACCTCAGGGCCGCTGTGCGTGGCCACCTCGGCTGAGTACCGTGCCGAGGGCGAATCAGCGGGCGGGGACGGGAGCGGGCGCGATGGACGGGTACGAGCAGGGCCGCGGCGCCGGTGGACGGCCGCCGCCCGGACCCCGCGTCGGCATCGCCGCGCTCTCACCGCCGTACCAGGTCGCCGCGGCCCTCGTCCTCGCCATCGTCGCGCTCGTGACCTGCGTGCACCTCGCGATGGTCTTTCTGCACGTGGCCCCGCCCAACACGGTGTCCAAGCAGCACGGCCAGGCCGTCGACGACTGGGTCTATCCCGAGTTCGAGCAGAACTGGAAGCTGTTCGCCCCCAACCCGCTGCAGCAGAACATCGCCGTCGAGGCCAGGGCCAAGTTCCGTACCGAGGACGGCGGCATCCGGCACACCGAGTGGCACGGGCTCTCCGCCCAGGACGGCGCGGCCATCGACGGCAACCTGGTGCCCAGCCACACCCAGCAGAACCAGCTGCGCCGCGCCTGGGACTACTACACGTCCACGCACGACACCCGGAACCGGCCGAACGGCATGCGCGGCGAACTCTCCGAGGAGTACCTGCGCCGGATCGCGGTGCTCCGCATCGGCCGCGAGGAGCCGGCGCAGTCCAGCGACAACTTCCTGAGCGTGCAGGTCAGGTCGGTGACCACCAATGTGCAGCCGCCCTCGTGGAGCGGCGAGAAGCTCGACCCGAAACCTGTGATCCGCCTGCTGCCGTGGTGGAACGTCACGTCCCAGGACATGGAGGTACGTGACCGGTGAACCGCCTCCACCGCCCGCCCACAGCGCTCTCCCGTGGCCTCGAACAGATCACGTCCGCCGCGCTCGGCCCGCACCAGACGGCCGTGATCCGGATCGGGTTCTCCGCGACCTGGCTGTTCTTCCTGCTGCGCGAACTCCCCCACCGGCATGAGCTGTACGGGCCGCAGGGCCCCTGGAGCTGGGAGCTCGCGCACCGGCTGATCCTCGACAACCAGGCCTTCACGGCACTGATGTGGACCGACAGCCGCGTCTGGTTCGAGTGCGTCTACGGTCTGGCGATCGTCTCGAGCGTGCTGCTGATGCTCGGCTGGCGCACGCGCACGATGTCCGTGCTGTTCATGGTCACCGCGCTGTCGTTGCTCAACCGCAGTGTGTTCGTGGGGGACGGCGGGGACAACGTCATCCACCTCATGGCGATGTACCTGGTCCTGACGCGCTGCGGCCAGGTCTGGTCGCTCGACGCGCGCCGGGCAGCTCGTAGGGCACGCGCGCGTGCGGACGGTACGGAAGAGGGGCGTGCGGACGGTACGGCACACGAGCATGTGGACGCCACGGCACGCGCGCGTGCGGACGGTTTTCCCGAGCCAGGCCAGGAGAGGGGGAGCGCGGCGGCGGATCCCGACCGGGTCGGGCCCGTGCTGTGGTGGATTCTGGGGCTCTCCCTCTCGCTGGTGACGTTCCTCGGGCACCTCGGCTGGGGATGGGCGCTGATCCTCTGGACGCTCTGGTCGGCGCACGGCCTGTGGTGGCTGCTCGGCCGCTGGGCCCCCGGCTCGCAGCCGCAAGCCTTGTGCGACGTCGTCGGCAACCTCCTGCACAACGCCGCCCTGTTCGTGATCATGGTCGAGGCCTGCCTGATCTACGCGACGGCCGGCTGGTACAAGGTCCAGGGCAGTCGCTGGCAGGACGGCACCGCCGTCTACTACCCGCTGCACCTCGACTACTTCTCGCCCTGGCCCGCCCTCTCCCAGCTGCTCTCCACGCACGGCACCGCGATCATGCTGATCACCTACGGCACGGTCATCGTGCAGGTCGCGTTCCCATTCACGCTCTTCAACCGACGCGTCAAGAACGTCCTGCTCGCGGCCATGATGATCGAGCACGCCGTGATCGCCGTCCTGCTCGGACTGCCCTTCTTCTCGCTCGCGATGATCGCGGTCGACGCGGTCTTCCTGCCCACCACGTTCCTGCGCCGCATCGGAAAACGGGCCGCACGCGCGCGTAGTGCCCTGTCCACCCGCACGCGCGGCGTGCCCGGCCAGTGGGGCAGTACGGGCACGGCTACGGGTACGGGTCGGGACGAGGCGTACGGGACGGGGGCACCGCAGACCGTCCCGTCGGATGCGGAACAGCCACCGGGCGACCCGCCCCAGGTGGACGTCTCCCCGCGCCCTTGAGGCGCCCCGAGTCCTGAACGGAGCGCTCTCCCGGCGCGCGGACGGTCCCCCTCATAGGCCCACGTAGGCTGCACGGCATGAGTGGTGCGGAGGACGTGGACGGGGCTGTGCGCCGCTGGCGGGTGCTGAGCGAAACGGCCGTCCTGCTCGACGGGTTCCACGCCCTCAAGCACGCCCTGCGGTTCGGCGCCACCGTGCCGGCCGTACTGACCAGCGGCAAGGACGCCGCCCTGGCGCTCGCCGACGAGCTGGCCCCCGATGTCCGCGCCCGCATCGCCGAGCTGGCCCTGGAGGTACCGGCCGAGGCCCTGCGCGGGCTCGTGCCGCGGGCGCACCCCACCGGAGTCGCCGCGCTCGCGGTGCGCCCCGACCGGCAGGCCCAGCTCGCCGTGCTCGCACAGGAGCGGCGGCCGGCACCCTCCGTGGTCCTCGACAACCCGCGCAACCTCGGCAACGCGGGCGCCGTCATCCGCCTGGCCGCCGGATTCGGCGCCACCGGAGTCGTCACGACGGGCTCCCTCGACCCCTGGCACCCGACGGTCGTCCGAGGCGCGGCGGGGCTGCACTACGCGACGGCCGTCGAGCGCCTCCAGGTCGACGAACTGCCCGCCGGGCCGCTCTACGCGCTGGACCCCGAGGGCAAGGACATCCGCTCGGTCACCCTGCCCGACGACGCACTGCTCGCCTTCGGCTCGGAGCGTTCAGGCCTCTCTGCCGAACTGAGGGAGCGCGCCGACGAACTCATCGCCCTGCCGATGCGCCCCCAGGTGTCCAGCTACAACCTGGCCACCAGCGTGGGCATGACGCTCTTCCACTGGTCGACGACCTCCGGCCGGCCCGCCCCCATGTGACGACCACCCGGCCGAGGCCGCGGTCGCCTCGGGGCGGCCGCACTGGCCGGGCGGCCGGAGCGGTCATCACCACGCGCGTGTGCTCACGCCTCCCGGCGGACCTCCACCACACGGAAGCGGTTGGAAACGAACGCGCCGTCGCACAGTGCCGCGTTCGCCGCCGGGTTGCCGCCCGAGCCGTGGAAGTCGGAGAAGGCCGCCGTCTGGTTGACGTACACCCCGCCCGTGAGGTTGAGGGACAGCTGGGCGCACTCCTCCAGGCAGACCTCCTCGACCTGGTGCTCGAACTCCTGCGACGTGGAGTACGCGCCGACCGTCATCGCGCCCTTGTCGCGCACCGTGCGCCGCAGCAGCTCCACCGCGTCCGCCGGGGATTCGACGGCCACCGCGAAGGAGACCGGGCCGAAGCACTCGTCCAGGAAGACGGATTCCGCGTCCGGCTTGGTGCCGTCCAGCTTGACCATGAGCGGGCTGCGCACCACGGCTCCCGGGAACTCGGGGTTGCTGATCTCCCGGCTGGCCAGGGCCACTTCACCGTGACCGGCAGCAGCCTCGAGGCGTGCTTTCACATCCGGGTTGACCAGGGCACCGAGCAGGGCGTTCGCGCGGGCGTCGTCCCCGAGCAGGGCGTCGACCGCGCCCGCGAGGTCGGTGACCACCTCGTCGTACGACTTGGGGCCCTGGTCGGTCGTGATGCCGTCGCGCGGGATGAGGAGGTTCTGCGGCGTCGTGCACATCTGGCCGCTGTACAGCGACAGGGAGAACGCGAGGTTCGACAGCATGCCCTTGTAGTCACCGGTCGACTCGATGACGACCGTGTTGACGCCGGCCTTCTCCGTGTAGACCTGCGCCTGGCGGGCGTTGGTCTCCAGCCAGTCACCGAAGGACGTCGAGCCCGTGTAGTCGATGATGCGGACCTCGGGGCGCACGGCCAGGGTCTTGGCGATGCCCTCGCCGGGCTGCTCGGCGGCCAGCGCCACCAGGTTGGGGTCGAACCCCGTTTCCGCGAGCACCTCACGGGCGACCTGGACGGTGAGCGCGAGCGGCAGCACCGCGCGCGGGTGCGGCTTGACCAGGACCGGGTTTCCGGTGGCGAGGGAGGCGAACAGGCCCGGGTATCCGTTCCACGTCGGGAAGGTGTTGCAGCCGACCAGGAGGGCGATGCCGCGCGGGACGGGCGTGAACTGCTTGCGCAGGTTCAGCGGGTCGCGCTTGCCCTGCGGCTTGCTCCAGTCCGCTGCGTCCGGGGTGCGGGTCTGTTCCACGTACGCGTACGCCACGGCTTCGAGGCCGCGGTCCTGGGCGTGCGGGCCGCCCGCCTGGAACGCCATCATGAAGGCCTGGCCGCTGGTGTGCATGACCGCGTGCGCGAACTCGTGCGTGCGGGCGCTGATGCGGGACAGGATCTCCAGGCACACCACCGCGCGGGTCTCGGCGCCCGCGTCCCGCCAGGCCGGCAGCGCGGCGCGCATCGCGGGCAGCAGCACATCGGGGTCGGCGTGCGGATACTCCACGCCCAACTCGATGCCGTAGGGCGAGACTTCGCCGCTCACCCAGCCGTCGGTGCCCGGCTGGTCGAGGTCGAGGCGGGTGCTCATGACCGCGTCGAAGGCCGCCTTGCCCCCGGCCGCGTCCAGCGAGCCGTTCTCGCCGTAGGCCTTCGGGTGCTCGGGGTGGGGGGACCAGAACGCACGCGTGCGGATGGTTTCCAGGGCCTGGTCGAGGGTGGGCCGGTGCTTCTCGATGAGCTGTTGCGCGGTTACTGCGGCGGCCATGAGGGACAACTCCTCGTCGAGCTGGGCTGGAACAGGAGGACAGAGTTAGAGTAACCGAACGATCGGTCGGGACAAGAGGGGTCGGCCGGACCTGTGGACAACCCATGCGGGAGGATCGCGAGCATGACAGGACTCGACCGCACGAACCCGGTGGCCGTCGTGGGCACCGGCACCATGGGGCAGGGCATCGCCCAGGTCGCCCTGGTCGCCGGACACCCCGTGCTGCTGCACGACGCCGTGCCGGGGCGCGCCGAGCAGGCGGCCGCGGCGATCGCCGCCCGCCTCGACCGGCTCGTCGAGAAGGGCAGGCTGTCCGAGGACGACCGCAGCGCCGCACAGGCCCGTCTGAAGCCCGCCGGAGCGCTCACTGAGCTCGCCGACTGCGGCCTCGTCGTCGAAGCCGTACTGGAACAACTCGACGTGAAACAGGCCCTGTTCCGCGAACTGGAAGGGATCGTTTCCGCGGACTGCCTGCTCGCCACGAACACGTCGTCCCTGTCCGTCACCGCCATCGCGGGCGGCCTCGAACGCCCCGGCCGGTTCGTCGGCCTGCACTTCTTCAACCCCGCACCGCTGCTCCCGCTCGTCGAGGTCGTCAGCGGCTTCGCCACCGAGGAATCCGCCGCCACGCGCGCGTACGACACGGCGAAGGCCTGGGGCAAGAGCCCTGTGCGGTGCGCGGACACCCCGGGTTTCATCGTCAACCGGGTCGCCCGCCCCTTCTACGCCGAGGCGCTGCGCGCGTACGAGGAACGTGTCGCCGACCCCGCCACCGTCGACGCCGTCCTGCGCGAGTGCGGCGGCTTCAGGATGGGCCCCTTCGAGCTGACCGACCTGATCGGCCAGGACGTCAACGAGGCCGTGACGCGCTCCGTGTGGGAGTCCTTCTTCCAGGACCCGAGGTTCACCCCCTCGCTGGCGCAGCGTCGCCTGGTCGAGTCAGGCCGCCTCGGCCGCAAGTCCGGGCACGGCTGGTACGACTACGCCGAGGGCGCCGAGCGGCCGGAACCGGTGCTTCAGGAGCCCGCTGCCGCGCCCGCGGAGGTGACCGTCCACGGGGACCTCGGGCCCGCTGAACCGCTCGTCGGCCTCCTCAAGAAGGCCGGAGTCGCGGTGCGCAGGGAAGCTTCAGAGAGCGCGTTCATCGTGCTCCCCTGCGGGGCGCGCCTGTTCTCGGCGACGGACGGGGCCATGGCGACCAGCCACGGGGACGCGGTCCAGTTCGACCTCGCTCGCTGCTACGGGACCACCCCGCTGATAGCCGTCGCCCCCTCGGTGACGGCCTCGGAGGCCGCGCTGCGGGAGGCTGTCGGGCTCTTCCAGGCGCTCGGCAAGCAGGTGGTCGTCCTCGCCGACGTGCCCGGCCTGATCGTGGCCCGTACGGTCGCGATGCTCTTCGACATCGCGCTCGACGCCCTGGACCGGGGTGTGGCGGGCGCCGACGACATCGACACGGCCATGCGGCTCGGCGTGAACTACCCCGAGGGCCCCTTGAGTTGGGGCGAGAGCGTCGGTCTGGAGCGGCTGCACGACCTGCTGTCCCGCATGCACGACCAGCAGCCGACGGGCCGCTACGCACCCTCTCTGGGGCTGCGCCGGCGCGTCCACGCCCAGGAAGAGACGGTCCGCCCATGACCACGGCACGACGCGACACGTACACGCCCGAGACGCTTCTCGCCGTCGCCGTACGGATCTTCAACGAGCGGGGCTACGACGGCACGTCCATGGAGCACCTCTCCAAGGCTGCCGGCATCTCCAAGTCCTCGATCTACCACCACGTCGCGGGCAAGGAGGAGTTGCTGCGCCGCGCGGTGAGCCGTGCCCTCGACGGCCTGTTCGCGATCCTCGACGAGGAGCACGCGCGCGTGGGGCGGGCTGTGGACCGCCTGGAGTACGTCACCCGGCGCATGGTCGGCGTACTGACCGCCGAACTCCCTTACGTAACCCTGCTGTTGCGGGTGCGGGGGAACACGGCGACGGAGCAGTGGGCGATGGAGCGGCGCCGTGAGTTCGACCACCAGGTGGCCGAGCTGTTCAAGGCGGCCGTCGCGGATGGGGATCTGCGGGCGGATGTCGAGGTCAGGCTGGCTACTCGGCTGCTGTTCGGCATGATCAACTCGATCGTCGAGTGGTATCGGCCGGGGGGCCGTGGCATGGACGATGAGGAGATCGCCGAAGCGGTGGTGCACTTGGCTTTTGCGGGGCTTCGTACGGAGGAGTGAGGTTCGGGGTGGGGGCGGGTTTCTTTCCCCTCCCCGCCCCTTCCCGAAAGTCCTCAGCGGACGGCTCCAGGGGCTGCGCCCCCAGGCCCCCAGCTTCGGGGCGTTGCGCCAGACCCCGCATCGCGCTCCGCGCTCCGTCCTCAAACGCCGGACAGGCTGATGGGGCTCGTCCCCTGAGCGTCGGACGGGCTGGATTGGGCTCGTTCCCCAGGCGTCGGGCGCGCTGAGGTTGGACTCGCCCCCAAACACGGAAACGACCTGCAGTCGCCCCGCCGACAGCCCCGAGCAAGCCCAAGCACGCAGCCCCGCGACCCCTAACCCCCCGGATCCTCCGGATGATCCAGATCCGTCTCCTCGAAGACCAGCAGCGTGCGCGTGCTCAGTACCTCCGGGATCGACTGCAGCCGTGTCAGGACGAGTTCGCGCAAGGTGCGGTTGTCCGGCGTGTGGACGAGCAGCAGTACGTCGAAGTCGCCGCTGACCAGCGCCATGTGGGCCGCGCCCGGGAGTTCCTTGAGTTGTTCGCGGACCGTGCGCCAGGAGTTCTGCACGATCTTCAGGGTGATGTACGCGGAGGCTCCCTGCCCGGCACGTTCGTGGTTGACGCGCGCCCCGAAGCCGCGGATCACGCCGTCCTCGATCAGCCGGTTGATCCGTGCGTACGCGTTGGCCCGCGACACATGAACGTGCTCGGCCACGGAACGTATCGAGGCGCGACCGTCCGTCCGCAGCATCCGCAGGATGTCCCGGTCGATGGCGTCCAGCGGGCGCGGCGGTGGCAGGGGCGCCGTGGGCCGTGCCGTGGGCTGTGCCGCGGGCGGTGTCACCGAAGGATCCTCCGCGTCGTCGGAGCCCTGGTCGGCCATTCGTTCAGGTGCCATGTCCCCCCGCCTCCCTACCATGGACGTACTGCATCTATCCCAGGCTGTGGAGAACCGTTTGTCCACAGGCTGGAGGTGCCTGTAGCCAAAATGCGCCGACGACCGAACAATCGGTAGGTGAGGCGCATCGCACAGCCGCGTCTCTCTCGACATCTGCACGACCCCTGATCACCACCCAATATTCAGGACATTCGAGATATTCGAGGCGCTCGGCGCCACCCCTTTGATCGAGGAGGTGCACGCGGTGAAGAACCAGAGCCCGGTCATGGAGCAGCGGGGGTCCTACCGACCCAGCCCGCCGCCCGCCTGGAAGCCCCGTACGGACCCCGCCCCACTGCTGCCCGATGCCAGGCCGTACCGCGTCCTCGGCACCGAGGCGGCGGCCAAGGCGGACCCGGCGCTGCTGCTCGAGCTGTACGAGCAGCTGGTGCGCGGCCGCAGATACAACACGCAGGCGACGGCGCTCACCCGGCAGGGCCGGCTCGCGGTCTACCCGTCCAGCACCGGGCAGGAGGCCTGCGAGGTCGCCGCCGCGCTCGCCCTCGAAGAGCGCGACTGGCTCTTCCCCAGCTACCGCGACACGCTCGCCGCCGTGGCCCGCGGCCTCGACCCGGTGCAGGCGCTGACGCTGCTGCGCGGCGACTGGCACACCGGGTACGACCCGCACGAGCACCGCGTCGCGCCCCTGTGCACCCCCCTCGCCACCCAACTTCCGCATGCCGTGGGCCTCGCGCACGCCGCCCGCCTCAAGGGCGACGACGTGGTGTCGCTCGCGATGGTGGGCGACGGCGGGACGAGCGAGGGCGACTTCCACGAGGCGCTGAACTTCGCGGCCGTGTGGAAGGCGCCGGTCGTCTTCCTCGTGCAGAACAACGGATTCGCGATCTCGGTGCCCCTCGCCAAGCAGACCGCCGCACCGTCCCTGGCCCACAAGGCCGTCGGGTACGGAATGCCGGGCCGCCTGGTCGACGGGAACGACGCGGCGGCGGTCCACGACGTGCTCGCCGAAGCCGTGCGCCGCGCGCGCGAGGGCGGCGGTCCCACGCTGGTGGAGGCCGTGACGTACCGCATCGAGGCGCACACCAACGCCGACGACGCGACGCGCTATCGAGGGGACACGGAAGTGGAGGCCTGGCGGGCGCACGACCCGATCGCGCTCCTGGAAGGCGAGTTGACGGCGCGCGGCCTCCTCGACGACGCCCGCAGGCAGGGCGCGAAGGACGCCGCCGAGGCGCTCGCTGCCGACCTGCGCGAGCGCATGAACCAGGACCCGGTCCTGGACCCGATGGACCTGTTCACGCACGTGTACGCCGAGCAGACCACCCAACTGCGCGAGCAGGCGGCCCAGTTGCGCGCCGAGCTGGAAGCGGAGGCCGAGCGATGACCACCGTGGCGGACAAGCCGAGTACGACGGCGGTGAAACCCGCGTCCATGGCGCAGGCCCTGCAGCGCGCGCTGCGGGACTCGCTCGCCGCGGACCCTAGCGTGCATGTGATGGGGGAGGACGTCGGCACGCTCGGTGGCGTCTTCCGCATCACCGACGGCCTCACCAAGGAGTTCGGCGAGGACCGGTGTACGGACACCCCGCTCGCGGAGGCGGGCATTCTGGGCACGGCCGTGGGCATGGCGATGTACGGTCTGCGGCCGGTCGTGGAGATGCAGTTCGACGCGTTCGCGTACCCGGCGTTCGAGCAGCTGATCTCCCACGTGGCGCGGATGCGGAACCGCACGAAGGGCGCCATGCCGCTCCCGATCACCATCCGTGTGCCGTACGGCGGCGGCATCGGCGGCGTCGAGCACCACAGCGACTCCTCCGAGGCCTACTACATGGCGACGCCGGGCCTGCACGTCGTCACACCGGCCACGGTCGCCGACGCGTACGGCCTGCTCCGCGCCTCGATCGCCTCCGACGACCCGGTGGTGTTCCTGGAGCCCAAGCGCCTCTACTGGTCGAAGGATTCCTGGAACCCGGACGCTCCGGCGAGCGTTGAACCGATAGGACGGGCCGTGGTGCGGCGCACCGGCCGCAGTGCGACGCTCATCACGTACGGGCCCTCCGTGCCGGTCTGCCTGGAGGCCGCGGAGGCCGCGCGTGAGGAGGGATGGGAGCTCGAGGTCGTGGACCTGCGCTCGCTGGTGCCGTTCGACGACGCGACGGTCTGCGACTCGGTGCGCAGGACCGGCCGCGCGGTCGTGGTGCACGAGTCGGGCGGGTTCGGCGGACCGGGCTCGGAGATCGCCGCGCGGGTCACGGAGCGGTGCTTCCACCACCTGGAGGCGCCTGTCCTGCGGGTCGCGGGGTTTGACATCCCGTATCCGCCGCCGATGCTGGAGCGGCATCATCTGCCCGGTGTCGACAGGATCCTGGACGCAGTGGCGAGGCTGCAGTGGGAGGGGGACAGCTGATGGCGCAGGTCTTCGAGTTCGCTCTGCCCGACCTGGGCGAGGGGCTCACGGAAGCCGAGATCGTCCGCTGGATGGTGTCCGTCGGCGACGTGGTCGCGGTGGACCAGCCGGTGGTCGAGGTCGAGACGGCCAAGGCGATGGTCGAGGTGCCCTGTCCGTACGCAGGCGTGGTCACCGCCAGATTCGGCGAGGAGGGCACGGAACTCCCCGTAGGGGCACCGCTGTTGACCGTCGCGGTCGGCGCCGATGCCGGAGACGGCGCGTCGTCGGGGCTGAACGGCACCGGTGGCGGGGCGTCGAGCCGTACGGAGAGCGGTGCCCGTGCGGACAAGGGCGAGCCGGAGTCGTCGGGGAACGTCCTGGTCGGGTACGGCACGGGCGCGGCCCCGCCCCGTCGGCGCCGGGTGCGGCCCCCGGGCGTCGGTTCCGGCGCCGGAACGGACAGCACGCGTGCAGCGGAGAGTTCGAGTGCCGCGGAGCGTTCGAGTGCCGCGGAGAGCCGGCCGGCCCCGGCCGAGCCCGAGCGGAGAACGCCCGCACCCGCTCGCGCACAGGACGAATCCGCTCCCGCACGGGGAACATCTGCGCCCGCGCGGGACACGGATCGGCCCGCGCGGGACACGGACGGACCTGTTCCGGTGATCTCCCCGCTCGTACGGCGTCTGGCGAAGGAAAACGGCCTGGATCTGCGGGAGTTGACCGGGTCGGGGGTGGACGGGCTGATCCTGCGCGCGGATGTGGAGTACGCGGTGCGTGCCGCCCAGCGCGCGGCGCAGCCGGACACGGCACCCGAGGAGACCGCGCGTACGGCCGTGGGCCAGACCCGTACGGCCGTGGGCCAGACGCGTACGCCGCTGCGCGGGGTGCGGGGCGCCGTCGCGGACAAGCTGTCCCGCAGCCGCCGTGAGATCCCGGACGCGACCTGCTGGGTGGACGCGGATGCCACGGAGCTGATGAACGCCCGCAAGGCGATGAACGGCAACGCGGCAGCCGGGCAGAAGATCTCCCTGATCGCGCTCCTCGCCCGCATCTGCACGGCGGCCCTGGCCCGCTACCCGGAGCTGAACGCCACGGTCGACCTGGAGGCCCGCGAGATCGTCCGCCTGGACGCGGTCCACCTCGGCTTCGCCGCGCAGACGGAGCGGGGCCTGGTCGTACCGGTGGTGCGGGATGCGCATGCGCGGGACGCGGAGTCGCTGAGCGCCGAGTTCGGGCGGCTCACGGAGGCGGCGCGGACCGGATCGCTGACCCCGGCCGAGCTGACCGGCGGCACGTTCACGCTGAACAACTACGGCGTGTTCGGCGTGGACGGCTCGACGCCGATCATCAACCACCCCGAGGCCGCGATGCTCGGCGTGGGCCGCATCGTGCCCAAACCCTGGGTGCTCCAGGGCGAGTTGGCGATACGCCAGGTGGTCCAGCTCTCCCTCACCTTCGACCACCGCGTCTGCGACGGCGGCACAGCGGGCGGCTTCCTGCGGTACGTCGCCGACTGTGTGGAACAGCCGGCGGTGCTGCTGCGCACGCTCTGAGCGGTAGGCGGTAGGCGGTAGGCGGTAGGCGGTAGGCGGGAGGTGCGGTGCTTGCGGGTTCTCCCGCTGACGACCGGCCGCTGAGCAGCATGCAGCTGGTGACACGTTCGGTGTGACGGATGTCCCTCGGCGTAGAGGCCGTTCGCGGGGGTGGCATTGATCGCCGGTGCGGCCATACTCGGTGGATGACCTCGTATGACGCCGTCGTGCTCGCCGGCGGCGCCGCCAGACGCCTGGGCGGCGCCGACAAGCCCGGGGTGCGCGTCGGCGGCCGGTCCCTCCTCGACCGAGTCCTCGCCGCCTGCGCCGACGCGGACACGACGGTGGTCGTCGCCGAGCGCAGGCCCACCGCCCGCCCCGTCCTGTGGGCGCGCGAGGAGCCGCCCGGCGGCGGTCCGTTGGCCGCGCTCGCCGCCGGGCTGAGCCGGACCACGGCGGACACGGTGCTCGTCCTCTCCGCCGACCTGCCCTTCCTGGGGGAGCGAACCGTACGACTGCTGCTCGACGCGTTGGCGACGGACCGCCCGAAAGGCACCGAGCCACACAGCACGCAGCCACACAGCACGCAGCCGGACGGCCCTCAGCCGGAGGGCGCGCAGCCGGAGAACACGCAGCCGGACAGCAGCCATCCGCAAGCCCCACAGCCAAGCGCCCCACAGCCAGAAGCCCCGCAGCCAAGCGCCCCGCAGCCGAAGCGCCAACAACCCGAAGGTGCCCTGCTGGTAGATCGGGAAGGGCGGGACCAGCCGCTCGTGGCGGCGTACCGGGCCGAGGCGTTGCGCCGGGGCGTGGAGCGCCTGGCCGAGGAGCACGGCGGGCTCGGCGGGCTGCCGTTGCGACGGCTCACCGCCGGTCTCACCCTCACCCGGGTCACCGAACCCGGCGACTCCCGTGCCGCGTTCGACTGCGACACCTGGGAGGACATCGCCGAAGCCCGCGCACGCATCAGGGAGCATGAGCACGTGCTGGATGAATGGATCACCGCAGTCAAGGACGAGCTGGGCATCGATCTGGAGGTCGACACGGGCCTGCTGTTGGACCTCGCGCGCGATGCCGCACACGGTGTGGCGCGCCCGGCGGCGCCGCTGACCACGTTCCTCGTGGGGTACGCGGCGGCGCGGGCCGAGGGCGGGCCCGAAGCCGTGGCCGAGGCGGCGCGCAAGGCCGCCGCGCTCGCCGCGCGCTGGGCCGACGAGGACAAGCGCGACGACCAGCCGGGCGGCGCCCCCGGCGCGGACGCCGCACCGGACGCGGGATGACCGGGCCCCGCGGGCTGAACGAGATGAACGCCATGGACGGCCGCGGGGGGCACGCGAAGCGCGCCTCCGGGGACGACCCGAACCGGGACGCCGAACGCGACCACGACCAAGACGTCGACGAGGCCCTGGCCCTGGTCAGAGAAGCGTCGGCCGGATACGACGACGGGCAGGGCGGGGCGCGCCCCGGAGAGCGCCACGCCCCCCACGCCGACCAGCACCGCCCCGACAGCCCCCGCCCCGACCACCCCCACACCAACAACCCCGGCACCAACAACCCCGGCACCAACAACCCCGGCACCAACAACCCCAGCACCAGCAACCCCGGCACCAGCAACCCACACCCCGGCAACCCCCACGCCCAACACCGAGGCACCCCTTGGCCGCAGGCCCGCGCCTGTGCGACCCGGGCCGGTGAGTCCGTGGCGCGCAGGAGCCCCGCCTCCGTCCCGCTCGACCAGGCGCTCGGCCTGGTCCTCGCCGCTCCGCTGACCGCGCTGACCGACCTGCCGTCGTTCGACACCTCGGCGATGGACGGCTGGGCGGTCGCGGGACCGGGCCCCTGGAAGGTGCGGGACGAGGGAGTGCTGGCCGGTCAATCCGGCGCGGAGGCGCTGGCGGACGGCGAGGCGATGCCGATCGCGACCGGTGCGCGCATCCCCCGCGAGGTCACCGCGGTCATCCGCAGCGAGCACGGCCGTACGGACAGCAAGGGCCGGCTGCACGCCGAGCGGGAGGTGATGCAGGGTCAGGACATCCGCCCGCGCGGCCAGGAGTGCCGCAGCGGTGACCAACTCCTGCCCGCGCGCTTCTCCGTGACCCCCGCGGTGCTCGGCCTCGCCGCCGCCGCGGGGTACGACTCGCTCCCGGTCGTCCCCCGTCCGCGCGTCGAAGTCCTCGTACTGGGCGACGAGTTGCTCACCGAGGGGCTGCCGCGCGAGGGGCTGATCCGGGACGCGCTCGGCCCGATGCTGCCGTCCTGGCTACGGGCGCTGGGCGCCGAGGTCATCGCCGTACGCAGGCTCGGTGACGACGCGAAGAAGCTGCGTGAGGCGGTCGCGGGTTCGCAGGCCGAGCTGGTCGTGACGACCGGAGGAACCGCGTCCGGCCCTGTCGACCATGTGCATCCGACGCTGCGGGCGCTCGGCGCCGAACTGCTCGTGGACGGCGTGGAGGTGCGGCCGGGGCACCCGATGCTGCTCGCCCGACTCGACGAGCGCCGCCACCTGGTGGGGCTGCCCGGCAACCCGCTCGCCGCGGTATCGGGGCTGCTGACGCTGGCCGAACCGGTGTTGCGTACGCTTTCCGGGCGGATCGCGCCGGTGCCGTATCTCGCCCCCACGAGGGAAGAGATCCACGGGCATCCGCACGACACACGGCTTGTGCCCGTGGCGTTGCGTGCGGAGCCGCAGTTGGTCGCCGTGCCGCTGCACTACAACGGCCCGGCCATGCTGCGCGGGATCGCCGCCTCCGACGGCCTCGCCGTGGTGCCGCCCGGCGGGGCGAAGCCCGGCCAGGAGCTGGAGATCCTCGACCTGCCGTGGACACTGCCGTCCGCGCCCCCGACCCATGACACGAACAGCGCGGAAGGGTGTTTCACGTGAAACTGCCCGGCCATGACGCCATGGCCCGTCAGGCGGACGAGCATCTGGTGAGCGCCCAGGTGAAGCTGCCGAAGCGAGAGGTCGAGCGTCCGCTGCGGCAGGTCGCCAAGCGGCTGGCCATGGCTCTGACCGTGCTGGTCTCGACGGCCTTCATCGTCTTCGCCGACAGTGAGGGCTACAACGACAACCAGGACGGCGACGTCAGCCTCCTGGACGCGTTCTACTACGCGACCGTCACCCTCTCCACCACCGGCTACGGCGACATCGTGCCGGCCAGCGACACCGCCCGTGTCATCAATATCCTCGTCATCACACCGCTGCGCGTGCTGTTCCTGATCATCCTCGTCGGCACCACGCTCGAGGTCCTCACCGAGCGCACCCGTGAGGAATTCAGGCTGAACCGCTGGAGGTCCCAGTTGCGCGAACACACCGTCGTCGTCGGCTTCGGCACCAAGGGCCGCTCCGCGATCCAGACCCTCTGCGCCACGGGTCTGAAGAAGGAACAGATCGTCGTCGTCGACCCCAGCGCCAAGGTCATCGAGGCGGCCACGGCCGACGGGTTCGTGGGCGTAGTCGGCGACGGCACGCGCAGCGACGTACTGCTGCGGGCCGAGGCGCAGAAGGCCCGGCAGGTCGTGATCGCCACCCAGCGCGACGACACCGCCGTCCTCGTCACGCTCACCGCCCGCCAGCTCAACCGGGGCGCGAAGATCGTCGCGGCGGTACGCGAGGAGGAGAACGCGCCGCTGCTCCGCCAGTCCGGCGCCGACGCGGTGATCACCAGCGCCAGCGCCGCCGGCCGCCTGCTCGGCCTGTCGGTGCTCAGCCCTAGCGCGGGCACGGTCATGGAGGACCTGATCCAGCAGGGCAGCGGCCTCGATCTCATCGAACGCCCGGTGATAAAGGCCGAGGTGGGGCGCACCGCGCGCGAGGTCGAGGAGCTCGTGGTGAGCGTCGTACGCGGGCACCGGCTGCTCGGCTACGACGATCCGGCCATCGGCAAGCTGGAGTTGACGGACCGTCTGATCACGATCGTACGGGCCACGCCCGGCCCGCCCGGGGTCCCGGACCTCCGCCCGCTGCCGAACGACTGAGCAACCGCCACCTCCGCAAGGCGGCGCCCGGCGAGTAGCCTCGCGCCCATGTATGCGATCACGATCCCCGAACCCGGTGGTCCCGAGGCGCTTGTCTGGGCCGAGGTCCCCGATCCCGTACCCGGCGAGGGCGAGGTCCTGGTCGAGGTGGCGGCCAGCGCCGTCAACCGCGCCGACCTGCTCCAGCGCCAGGGCTTCTACAACCCGCCGCCCGGCGCCTCCCCGTACCCCGGTCTCGAATGCTCGGGCCGCGTCGCCGCGCTCGGTCCGGGGGTGAGCGGTTTCTCGGTCGGCGACGAGGTGTGCGCGCTGCTCGCGGGCGGTGGGTACGCGGAGAAAGTCGCCGTTCCCGCAGGGCAGTTGCTGCCCGTGCCGCAGGGCCTCGACCTGGTCACGGCGGCGGCGCTGCCCGAGGTGACGTGCACGGTCTGGTCGAACGTCTTCATGGTCGCCCATCTGCGCCCGGGCGAGACCCTGCTGGTGCACGGCGGGGCCAGCGGCATCGGCACGATGGCGATCCAGCTGGCGAAGGCCGTGGGCGCGCGGGTCGCGGTGACGGCGGGCGGCAAGGAGAAGCTGGAGCACTGCGCGCGGCTCGGCGCGGACATCCTGATCGACTACCGCGAGCAGGACTTCGTGGAGGAGATCCGCGCGGCCACGGACGGCTCGGGCGCGGACGTCATCCTCGACATCATGGGCGCCAAGTACCTGGAGCGGAACGTCAAGGCGCTCGCGGTGAACGGCCGTCTCGCGATCATCGGGCTGCAGGGCGGGGTCAAGGGCGAGCTCAACCTCGGCGCGCTCCTCAGCAAGCGCGCGGCGATCACCGCGACCACGCTGCGCGCCCGCCCGCTCGCGGAGAAGACGGCCATCGTCGCCGCCGTACGGGAGCACGTCTGGCCGCTGATCGAGGCGGGCCGCGTCGAGCCGGTCGTCGACCGGACGTTGCCGATGGCCGAGGCGCCGGACGCGCACCGGGTCCTGGAGGAGAGCACGCACGTCGGCAAGGTGCTCCTCACCCGCTGAGGCCCCGACCGCCGTACGGCGTGACGGCGTGACGGCGTGACGGCGTGACGGTGTGACGGCGTGCCCCAAGTGGCCCGCGCGCCCTGCGTGCCCGCGCGACCGCCAGCCCCCCGACCGCCAGCCCCCGACCGCCGTACGGCCGGACCTCCTGACCGTACGACCCCGGTGGCCCTCCCCCAGCCCGCCCCGGGATGCCCGAGTTGTCCGCGCATGTGACGCTGACGGCATCCACCTTGGCGACTCGGCACCGGGAGGGGGTCACCGACGTGACTCCACGGCTCCGCCTGCGGCACACCGCCGCGCTGCTCGCCGTACTCCTCGCGACGCTGCTGCCTGCGGGCCCGGCCACGGCGACCGCGCCCCCCGCACCCCGCGAGCCGGTCCGGTCGAGCCCCGGGCAATCGAGCCCCGAGCTACCGAGCCCCGGACAACCGAGCCCCGGGCAACCGAGCCCCGGACAACCGAGCCCCGGGCAATCAAGCCCCGGACAACCGAGCCCCGAGCGACCGAGCCCCGACGCCTCCCTCGCGGGCAGCCACGCAGGTGAGGGCCGTCAGCGCCCCGGCCGTACGGAGCCGATCCCGGACCCGGAGCCGCCCCCGCAACACCAGCACCAGCAGCAACACCGCCAGCACCAGCAACACCGCCAGAACCAGCAGCAGCAACACCAGCACCACAACCAGCACCCGCCCCAGCCCAACCACCAGGACCCGTCGAACCAGCCGAACCAGCCGAACCCGCCGGAACCGACCCGTTCCACCGAGCGACGCCCGGACGCCTCCACCACTCCGGACGTACCCGGCGACAAGACCGCACGGCAGGCGGTCGGCGACGACGGCCCCATGCTGCGGGTGCTGCCGCTCGGCGCGGGCCTGGTCCTGATCGGCCTCGGCCTGGCCTTCCTCGCCGTACGCATCAGACGAACCTGAGCCGCCCCGCCGACCTCAAGCCCGCGGGCGGGGGCGGCCGCACCGTACGCGCAGGGTGGATCAACGCTGCGGCGGGGCACCACCCTGTTGTGCAGCAGGCGTACGAGAGAATGGCCGCATGGAGATGCCGAGGAACGACAGGTCGCAGGAAAACCCCCAGGTCCTCGTCGTGGGTCAGGACGGAATGGCCCTCGGTGGCGGAGGCGGTGGTGATGACGAGTCACGTGAGCTTCCGGTGACGGACATGGTCGAGCAGCCGGCCAAGGTGATGCGCATCGGCAGCATGATCAAGCAGCTGCTTGAAGAAGTGCGGGCGGCACCTCTGGACGAGGCGAGCCGGGTGCGGCTCAAGGAGATCCACGCGAGCTCGGTGAAGGAGCTGGAGGACGGCCTCGCACCCGAGCTGGTCGAGGAGCTGGAGCGGCTCTCGCTGCCGTTCACCGACGAGACGACGCCCAGTGATGCCGAACTGCGCATCGCGCAGGCCCAGTTGGTCGGATGGCTGGAGGGGCTGTTCCACGGCATCCAGACCACGCTGTTCGCCCAGCAGATGGCGGCCCGCGCCCAGTTGGAGCAGATGCGCCGCGCGCTGCCGCCCGGCGCGGGCGGTCACGAGGGCGACGAGGACCACCCGCACGCGGGCCGCTCCGGGGGCCCGTACCTGTAACCCCCGGCGGCACCCACCCGTACCGACAACGACGGAGCCCGGCCCACCTCGTCAGGTGGGCCGGGCTCCGTCATGCACAGCGACGAACGGGCGCTACTGCGGCGGGTTCCCGCTGGAGACCTCCAGCTGGATGGTCGGCGGGTTGTCCGGGTCGAAGTCCGTGTCCGACGTCGGGTACTGCTTCATGACCGTGCCCTCGCCGTACGTGTTCTCGTCCACGGTCGTGATCTTGTACTTCCAGCCGCCCTTCTGGATGCACTCCTTGACCGAGTCGATGTTGCGGTACTCGAACTTCGGCAGGGTCTTCATGCTCGGGTCCGAGAAGCTCTCCCGGGGTTCCGTGCAGTCGGTGATGTCTATGACCTTGGTCTTGTCCGGGCCCTTGTGGCCCGCGACCTCCTCGGCCGTAGGCGTCTCCTTGCCTCCGGGGTCTTCACCGCCGCCGCCGCTGTCGTTCAGCGTGAGGGCCGTGACCAGTCCGCCGATGGCGAGCACGGCGACGGCGATCGCGCCGA
Source organism: Streptomyces sp. LHD-70 (assembly GCF_031157275.1). GTDB lineage: Bacteria > Actinomycetota > Actinomycetes > Streptomycetales > Streptomycetaceae > Streptomyces. Next base: position 64,682 of record NZ_JAVIFW010000027.1, on the reverse strand, counting down.
CGATCACCGGGGTGTTGCTCTTGCCGCCACCACCGTGGTTGCCGCCGCCGGCCGTCGCGGGCTGCGGGCTCAGGTTGTACGGCGGCGGGGTGCCGGGGCCGCCCTGCTGCGGGGCGAAGTTGGCGGGCGCCGGGGTCTGGTACCCGCCCTGCTGCGGGTAGCCGTACCCGGGAGCGGGAGTAGGGGCGGGCGTACCAGGGCCGCCAGGGCCGCCGGGGCCGCCGAGCCCGCCGGGGCCGGGACCGTACGGCGCCGGCTGGTACGGGGTCTGGACGCTGCCGGGGCCGGGCGCCGGGGCACCCTGGTCGACCGGCGGGAACACCGAGGCGCCGACGCCCGCGCCGCTGCCGGTGTGCGCACCCGGCACGATGCTCGGCGCGGCGCCCTGCAGGGACTGCACGACCCGCAGGCACTCGTCCCGCATCGCGTCGGCCGTGGGGAAGCGCTCGTTGGGGTTCTTCTTCAGGGCGCGGGCGACCAGCGCGTCCACCGCGGGCGGCAGCGAACGGTTGATGGAGGACGGCGCGACCGGCTCCTCCTGCACGTGCGCGTACGCGATGGCCAGCGGCGAGTCCGCCTCGAACGGCAGCCGCCCGGTGACCAGTTGGAACAGCATGATGCCGACCGAGTAGAGGTCGGAGCGGGCGTCCACACCGCGGCCGAGGGCCTGCTCGGGCGAGAGGTACTGCGGGGTGCCGACGACCATGCCGGTCTGCGTCATCGACGTCACGCCGGACTGCATGGCGCGGGCGATGCCGAAGTCCATGACCTTGACGACGTTCCGCTTCGTCACCATGACGTTGCCGGGCTTGATGTCGCGGTGGACCAGGCCCATCTCGTGGCTGATCTCCAGGGCCGCGAGGACGTCGGCGGTGACCTTGAGGGCGCGGTCGGCGGGCATCGCGCCGAACTGCGCGACGTCCGCGTCGAGCACGGAGCCGAGCGGCTTGCCCTCGACGTACTCCATGACGATGTACGGCATCGTCGAGCCGTCGAGCTCGTCCTCGCCGGTGTCGAAGACCGAGACGATGTTGGTGTGCGTGAGCTTGGCCACGGACTGGGCCTCGCGGCGGAAGCGCTCGCGGAAGGACTGCTCGCGGCCGAGCTCGGTGTGCAGGGTCTTGACGGCGACCTGCCGGTCGAGCACCGAGTCGTACGCCAGGTGCACGGAGGCCATGCCGCCTTCGCCGAGGAGGTCCCGCAGCTGGTAGCGGCCGCCGGCCAGGGCACGCCCCGCGTACCGGCCGCCCTGTGCGCCGTCCTGGCTCATTTTCTGCGTCCCCCATCGGCGCCTGAATGCGCGTGTGAATGCGCGTGCCTGCGCGCAGATCCCTGCTATTCCGGGCCAAGTCTGCCCGAGGGCACCGACACGTCAAGCCGGGTGCCCGTTCCGTGACCCTACGCGCAAGAACCGTCTCGGAAGCGTTACCCGGGGCGTCCGCGGAGTGATATGGCGCCTGTCACGCTCTTGTCACGTCCTGCGCCCCGCGCGCCGGGACAGACCACTCGATTTGCCCGAAACCCCGGGTAACAGGTTTGATGGCCGGTCCATCTCGAACCAGCGCGTCGCGCCGAGGCTGTAGCGTGGGCCGACGGAGGCCGTAAGAGGAGTCGCGCGCACTCGCCCATCTGGGGCGGATGCAGGCGGGCATGCCGGGTTGGTGGGCATGCGGGTTACGGACCAGACGCGACCAGTTACGACAGGAAACGACGGCGAGGACTGATGGACCAGCAGCGCGCTCAGGGCCCGTCCGACCCCGAGGCGACTGGCGGCGGTATGTCAGATGCGCCTGAGCTGTGGGGTAATGGCGGACTTGTCGGAGACGGACGATACCGGCTGACCCACAGACTCGGCCGCGGCGGCATGGCCGAGGTCTTCGCCGCCGAGGACGTACGGCTCGGGCGCACGGTCGCCGTGAAGCTGCTCCGCTCCGACCTCGCCGAGGACCCGGTCTCCAAGGCCCGCTTCACGCGCGAGGCCCAGTCGGTCGCGGGCCTCAACCACCACGCGGTCGTGGCGGTCTACGACTCCGGTGAGGACTTCATCGGCGGCAACACCATCCCGTACATCGTGATGGAGCTCGTCGAGGGCCGGACCATCCGTGACCTGCTGCTCAACGCCGAGGCGCCGGGCCCGGACCAGGCACTGATCATCGTGTCGGGCGTCCTGGAGGCGCTGGCCTACTCGCACCAGCACGGCATCGTGCACCGCGACATCAAGCCCGCCAACGTGATCATCACCAACTCCGGTGCGGTGAAGGTGATGGACTTCGGCATCGCGCGGGCGCTGCACGGCGTCTCCCAGCAGATGACCCAGACCGGCATGGTCATGGGCACCCCGCAGTACCTCTCGCCGGAGCAGGCCCTCGGCAAGGCCGTCGACACCCGCTCCGACCTGTACGCGACGGGCTGCATGCTGTACGAACTCCTCGCGCTGCGGCCCCCGTTCACCGGTGAGACCCCGCTTTCGGTGGTCTACCAGCACGTGCAGGACATGCCGATCCCGCCGTCCGAGCTGTCCGACGGGGTGCCGCCGGAGCTGGACGGCCTGGTGATGCGCTCCCTCGCGAAGGACCCGGACGACCGGTTCCAGACGGCCGAGGAGATGCGCGGCCTCGTCCAGTACGGCCTGCAGATGCTGCAGGACCAGGGCGGCCACACCGGTACGTGGAGCACGGGCCCGGTGGCGATGCACGAGGGCGGCAGCACCCCGGCGATGGGCGTCACCGGCGCCGCGGCCCGGCAGCACCCCGGGGACACCGGCGGTACGGCGCAGATGCAGCAGCCGATGGTCCGCCCGATCGGGGACGACGACGGCGGCTTCGACGGCGGCGGCGGGAACGGCGGCCGCCGGGGCGGTCGCGGCGGCAACGGCCGCGGCAAGATGTGGCTCTTCGCGGTCCTGGCCATCGCGGCGATCGCGGTCGGCGTGGCCGTGGCCCTGAACGCCACGCAGAGCGCCCAGAAGGACCCGGGCCCGGACAAGGACCCGACACCGACGCAGTCCCAGTCGAAGGACCCCACGAAGGAGCCGACGGACGAGGAGACGACGGAGGAGGAGACGGAGCCCGGCGGTACCGGCGGCAACCCGGACTACACCGACGCTCCGACCCAGCCCTCGTACACCCCGTCCGAGGACCCGACGACGCAGGAGCCCACCGAGGATCCGACGACGCAGGAGCCGACGGAGGAGCCGACGACGCAGGAGCCGACCGAGGAGCCCACCGAGGAGCCCACCGAGGACCCGGTGACCGACGAGCCCACGCTGGACGTCGGGTAACTACCCCCGGGCGTCGGGAGCTGACCCGCCGCCCCGGAACCGGCTACGACGAAGCCCGCTCACGCACCCCGTGAGCGGGCTTCGTCGTACCGCCGTCGCGGTCGTCCACACGGTCCATGCCGCGGTTCGGCGGCGCGGAGTTCTTCGGTGGGCATGTATTCCCCTTTCCGCTGCCGAAGAGGCGCGCGGAAAGAGCCACCCGCCCCGAGGAACAGGGCAAGCTGAGCGGGGCAAGATGGACGGGGCAATAGTCCCGGGGAAATGCAGGATTTGAACGGACCGGTCAGTGCTTTTCCGCCTGCATACGGGCGACAAAGGCGGCGGCCTGCGAACGGCGTTCCATGCCGAGCTTGGACAGCAGGCTGGAGACGTAGTTCTTGATGGTCTTCTCGGCCAGGTGAAGGCGCTCGCCGATGGCCCGGTTGGTGAGGCCCTCGCCGATCAGGTCCAGGATCTTGCGCTCCTGTTCCGTGAGGTTCGCGAGCCGGTCGTCGCCCTTGGCGTTGTTGCCGTCGCGCAGCCGCTCCAGGACGCGGGCCGTGGCCACCGGGTCGAGCAGGGACTTGCCGGCCGCCACGTCCCGTACGGCGGTGAGCAGCTCATTGCCGCGGATCGCCTTCAGGACGTACCCGGAGGCACCGGCCATGATCGCGTCGAAGAGCGCCTCGTCGTCCGCGAACGAGGTCAGCATCAGACACTTGATGTCCTCGTTCTGGGAGCGGATCTCGCGGCAGACCTCGACGCCGCTGCCGTCCGGCAGGCGCACGTCGAGCACCGCGACGTCGGGCCGCGTGGCGGGGATCCGGACGAGGGCGTCGGCCGCCGTGCCGGCCTCGCCGACCACCTCGATGTCCGACTCGACGGACAGCAGCTCATGGACTCCGCGCCGGACGACTTCATGGTCATCGAGCAGAAATACGCTGATTTTTCCCTGTTCGTGCACCCTGCCAGTGTCACACACCGACTCTTCCAATGCTCTGGGTGGCCGGGATAACGTTCCGTTGTTCCGGCCCCCTGCAAGGCGCTGACCAGTAGTTGTTCCCGCTTTCTCGAATTTACTTGGAAATCCAAGCAAAGTCGCAGGTCAAGTGGGGTTTCGCAGATATGCGGAGCACTGGGTAACGTGCTTTGTGCAGGGCTCTCGCCGGGGCACCTGTCACGCCTGCCATCCCTGAAACGCCTAACGCACACACCCCGTGCACGGGCCGGGACGACAGGCGAGCCGCACTGGCTTACCCGGCGGATCCCGGGAAGCCGGACCGACGGAGGAGCACACGTGACCGTGGAGAGCACCGCCGCGCGCAAGCCTCGCAGCAACAGCAGCGGGGCGGGCACCAAGCGCGCAACCGCCAAGAAGTCGCCGGAGAAACCGGCGAAGAAGGCGGCGGCGAAGAGCGCAGCGCGCGAAGCAGCACCGCACGACGCACCACCGCACGACCCCGAACTCGTCCAGCTGCTCACCCCCGAGGGGAAGCGCGTAGAGCACCCCGAGTTCTCGATCGACCTCGGCCCGGAGGAACTCCGCGGCCTCTACCGCGACATGGTGATGGCCCGCCGCTTCGACGCCGAGGCCGTGACGCTGCAGCGCCAGGGCGAGCTGGGCCTGTGGCCCTCGCTGCTCGGCCAGGAGGCGGCGCAGATCGGCTCCGCCCGCGCGCTCCGCGACGACGACTACGTCTTCCCGACCTACCGCGAGCACGGCGTCGCCTGGTGCCGCGGGGTCCCGCCGGAGAACCTGCTCGGCATGTTCCGCGGCGTCAACAACGGCGGCTGGGACCCGAACAGCAACAACTTCCAGCTGTACACGATCGTCATCGGCTCCCAGGCCCTGCATGCCACCGGCTACGCGATGGGCGTCGCCAAGGACGGCGCGGACTCCGCGGTCATCGCGTACTTCGGTGACGGCGCCTCCAGCCAGGGTGACGTCGCCGAGTCCTTCACGTTCTCCGCGGTCTACAACGCCCCGGTCGTGTTCTTCTGCCAGAACAACCAGTGGGCGATCTCCGAGCCCACCGAGAAGCAGACCCGCGTCCCGCTCTACCAGCGCGCCCGCGGCTACGGCTTCCCCGGCGTCCGCGTCGACGGCAACGACGTCCTCGCCTGCCTGGCCGTGACCCGCTCGGCCCTGGAGCGGGCCCGCCGCGGCGAAGGTCCCACGCTCGTCGAGGCGTTCACGTACCGCATGGGTGCGCACACCACGTCCGACGACCCCACCAAGTACCGCCGGGACGAGGAGCGGGAGGCCTGGGAGGCCAAGGACCCGATCCAGCGGCTTCGCACGTACCTGGAGACCGAGAAGATCGCGGACGCCGACTGGTTCGCCTCGCTCGAAGAGGAGGAGGCGGCGCTCGGCAGGCGGGTCCGCGAGGCGGTGCGGGCGATGACCGACCCGGACCCGATGTCGATCTTCGAGAACGTCTACGCGGACGGCAGCGCGCTCGTCGACGAGGAGCGCGCCCAGTTCGCCGCCTACCAGGCATCCTTCGCTGACTCGGCTGTCCCGGTGGGAGAGGGCAAGTGACCATGGCCGTACAGAAGTTGCCGATCGCCAAGGCGATCAACGAATCCCTGCGCAAGGCCCTCGAGACCGACCCCAAGGTCCTGATCATGGGCGAGGACGTCGGCAAGCTCGGCGGCGTCTTCCGCGTCACCGACGGGCTGCAGAAGGACTTCGGCGAGGACCGGGTGATCGACACCCCGCTCGCCGAGTCCGGCATCGTCGGCACCGCGATCGGCCTCGCGCTGCGCGGCTACCGGCCGGTCGTGGAGATCCAGTTCGACGGCTTCGTCTTCCCCGCGTACGACCAGATCGTCACGCAGCTCGCCAAGATGCACGCCCGCGCGCTCGGCAAGATCAAGCTGCCGGTCGTCATCCGCATCCCGTACGGCGGCGGCATCGGCGCGGTCGAGCACCACTCCGAGTCGCCGGAGGCACTGTTCGCGCACGTCGCGGGCCTGAAGGTGATCTCGCCCTCCACCTCGTCGGACGCGTACTGGATGATGCAGCAGGCCATCCAGAGCGACGACCCGGTGATCTTCTTCGAGCCGAAGCGGCGCTACTGGGACAAGGGCGAGGTCGACACCGAGTCCATCCCCGGCCCGCTGCACTCCGCACGCACCGTGCGCGAGGGCTCCGACCTGACGCTCGTCGCGTATGGGCCGATGGTCAAGGTCTGCCTGGAGGCCGCGGCGGCCGCGCAGGAGGAGGGCAAGTCCCTCGAGGTCATCGACCTGCGCTCGATGTCGCCGATCGACTTCGACACGGTGCAGGCCTCGGTGGAGCGCACCGGCCGCCTCGTCGTCGTGCACGAGGCCCCGGTGTTCTACGGCTCCGGCGCGGAGATCGCCGCGCGCATCACGGAGCGGTGCTTCTACCACCTCGAAGCGCCCGTGCTGAGGGTCGGCGGCTATCACTCGCCGTACCCGCCCGCGCGGGTGGAGGAGGAGTACCTGCCGGGCCTTGACCGGGTGCTCGACGCCGTCGACCGCTCGCTGGCGTACTGAGGGGAGCTGGACTGATGGTGTACGAGTTCAAGTTGCCCGACGTGGGCGAGGGTCTGACCGAGGCGGAGATCCTGAAGTGGTTCGTCGCGCCCGGTGATGTCGTGTCCGACGGGCAGGTCGTCTGCGAGGTCGAGACGGCGAAGGCGGCCGTGGAGCTGCCGATTCCGTTCGACGGCGTCGTGCGGGAGCTTCGCTTTGCCGAGGGTACGACGGTGGACGTCGGCCAAGTGATCATTACCGTGGGTGGGGCTGGGGAGTCGGCGCCCGAGCCTGCGGCTGAGGTCGAGGCTGTCGAGGCTGTCGAGGCCGAGGAGCCTCAGGGACGTCAACCTGTGCTGGTTGGCTACGGCGTCGCCGAGAGCTCGACCAAGCGGAGGGCACGTAAGGACGACTCGGCACGTGGGGTTGTGCCCACCCGTTCCGCCCCTGGCGGACCAGCTGCCCACAACGGGGAGGGAGCGGCTGCTGCCTTCACAACGGTTACGAACGGGACGGCTGCCCCCACAACGGTGGTCAGCAATGGCACCACCATCCCCCGGCCCCTCGCCAAGCCCCCCGTCCGCAAGCTCGCCAAGGATCTCGGCGTGGACCTCGCGACCGTCACCCCCTCCGGGCCCGACGGGATCATTACGCGCGAGGACGTGCACGCCGCCGTCGAGCCCGCGCCCGAACCCGAGGCCGCCGTACAGGAAGCCGCGCCCGCGCCCGTGACCGCCGACGCCCGCGAGACCCGTGTCCCCGTCAAGGGCGTACGGAAGGCGACCGCGCAGGCGATGGTCGGGTCCGCGTTCACCGCGCCGCACGTCACGGAGTTCGTGACCGTCGACGTGACGCGGACGATGAAGCTCGTCGAGGAGCTGAAGGCCGACAAGGAGATGCAGGGGCTGCGGGTGAACCCGCTGCTGCTCGTCGCCAAGGCCCTGCTCGTCGCGATCAAGCGGAACCCGGACGTCAGCGCCGCCTGGGACGAGGCCAACCAGGAGATCGTGCAGAAGCACTACGTGAACCTGGGTATCGCCGCCGCGACCCCGCGCGGTCTGATCGTGCCGAACATCAAGGACGCGCACGCCAAGACCCTGCCCCAACTGGCCGAGGCGCTCGGCGCGTTGGTGTCCACGGCCAGGGAGGGCAAGACCTCCCCGGCCGCGATGCAGGGCGGCACCGTGACCATCACCAACGTGGGGGTCTTCGGGGTCGACACCGGTACGCCGATCCTCAACCCCGGCGAGTCCGCGATCCTCGCGGTCGGCGCGATCAAGCCGCAGCCGTGGGTGCACAAGGGCAAGGTCAAGCCGCGTCAGGTCACCACCCTGGCGCTCTCCTTCGACCACCGGCTCGTCGACGGCGAGCTGGGCTCCAAGGTCCTCGCCGACGTCGCGGCGATCCTGGAGCAGCCCAAGCGCCTGATCACCTGGGCGTAGCCTGCACACGCCTTCGCACATCGAGCCCGGGTGCGCCCCCGCAAGGCGCATCCGGGCTCACGCCTGTTCCCCGTCCCGCCCCCGTCCCGCCCCCGTCCCGCACCATCCCGCCTGTCCCGCCCGTCCCCGTCACGAAAGCTCCTGCCGTGCACGTCCTCTGGTTGCTCCTCGCCGTCTTCTCCGGGGCGCTCATATCCCTGCAGGCCCGCATCAACGGCCAGCTCGCCGCCGATCTCGGTGACGGGACCGCCGCCGCCGTGCTCTCCTTCGGCTCCGGGCTGCTCGTGCTCTCCGTGGGGCTGCTCGCGGTGCGCGGCGCCCGGCACGGCCTCGGGCGGGTGGTGCAGGACGTACGTCAACAGCGCCTGAAGTGGTGGCAGTTGCTCGGCGGCTGCGGCGGGGCCACGTTCGTGCTCGCGCAGGGCCTGACCGTCGGGGCGCTCGGCGTCGCGCTGTTCACGGTGGCCGTCGTCGCCGGGCAGGTGGGCGGCGGGCTGCTCGTCGACGCGAAGGGGCTCGGGCCTGCCGGTCCGCAGCGGCCCACGGTGCGGCGGGCGGTGGGCGCCGGGCTTGTGCTCGTGGCGGTCGGGGTGTCGATGGCGGACCGGCTGGGTGCCGGGTTCCCGTATCTGCTGCTCGTGCTGCCCGTGGTCGCCGGGGTGTGCGTCAGCTGGCAGCAGGCGGTGAACGGTCACGTACGGCTTTCGTCGGGGTCCGCGTACACCGGCACGTACTTCAACTTCCTCACCGGTACGGCGGTGTTGGGCCTGGTCTTCGTGGGGCACGCGGTCCTGGCCGGGGTGCCGGCGGGGCTGCCGGGCGATCCGTACCTGTATCTCGGCGGGCTCGTCGGCATCGCGTTCATCTCGGTCGCCGTGGCCGCTGTGCAGAAGCTGGGTGTGCTGCTGCTCGGCCTGTGCACGATCACCGGGCAGCTGCTGGGCTCGCTCGCCCTCGATGTGTTCCTGCCGCACGGGGACGCGCAGGTCAGCGCGTTCACGGTGGGCGGGGCGGCGCTGGCGCTCGCGGCCGTGGCGCTCGCGGCGGTGTCCGGCTCCTCCCGGGGCGGCAGGAGCCGGATCAGGGCCGCGGGCCGGGTCGTCAGTCCTGCTGCGCGCCGCTCGGCAGCGGACGCAGACGCATCGTCTTCGCGGAGTTCGACTTGAAGCCGTGGTCGAGCATCTTCGCCGCGTCGGCGTAGCGGTTCGCGTCGTTCAGGATCGCGCCGACCAGGGTCTTGTCGCCGCGGGTCGCGGCGAACACGAGGCAGGACCCGGCGGCGCTGCCGGTACCGGTCTTGATGCCGATGGCGCCCTTGTACGAGCCGAGCAGCTTGTTGGTGTTGTACCAGGTGTAGGTGCGGGTGCCGCCGCTGCCGGCGGGCGCCTTCTGCCGGGTGCTCTTCGCCTTCACGACCGTACGGAACGTGGAGTTCTTGACTGTGTGCGCGGCTAGTTTCGTCAGATCCTTCGGCGTCGAATAGTTCTTGCCGCCCTTCGAGATGCCGTCGAAGGAGTCGAACTTCGTGTTCTTCATGCCGAGTGAGGCGGCCTTCTTGTTCATCTTCGAGATGAACGACGCCGTACGCGCCTTCACCGTCGAACCGCTGCCGAAGGTGTCGGCCAGGGCGTACGCCGCGTCGCAGCCGGAGGGCAGCAGCGTCGCGTAGAGGAGCTGGCGGACGGTGAGCTTGTCGCCGGTGCGGAGGTCGGCGGTGCTGGCGCCCTCCTTGGCGACGTAGTCGCGGTAGGTCTTCTTGACGGTGATCTTGCGGTCGAGTTTCAGGCCCGGGGTGTCCAGGACGACGGCCGCGGTCATGACCTTGGTGGTGGAGGCCATCTGCCGCTTGGTGTCGACGGCCTTCCCGAAGAGCTGCTTCCCGCTCTTCGCGTCCGCGAGGTAGGCGCCCTTGGCGCTGACGGACGGGGGTTTGGCGGCGGCCTGCGCGGGCGTCGCGAGCGGCGAGACGACCAGGGCGGCACCGGTCGTGAGGACGACGGCGGCAGTCCTGCGCGCGCGTCGGGTGGTACGGATCAAAGTCGATGCTCCGAATTCGCGTAAGCGTCTGGGGAAAGACACCCGAGAGGTGTCAAATCGGAAACCCAGAACGGCAGTTCCGGATACAAGACGTACGGCCGAAGTGAATGGATGCGCACTCGTGCGGGTGAAAGCGGGAACGCGCGAGCGTGTCCTGTAATCGGCCATACGTGTCCGATATCCGGAACCCGTCCCGCATCCCGGACGCCGGTTCCTGATGTACACCTGATGTATCTATGCTGTGCGCATGCCTGCCGCGCCCTCCCCCTCCCCCGCACCCCCGACGAAGCAGCCCCCCGCCGCCGAGCGCGTCTACCAGCACGTGAAGCAGGCCGTGCTGGAACGGCGGTACGAGGGCGGCACCCTCCTCACCGAGGGCGAGCTGGCCACCGACGTCGGCGTCTCCCGTACGCCCGTGCGCGAGGCCCTGCTCAAGCTGGAGGTCGAGGGGCTCCTGAAGCTGTACCCGAAGAAGGGCGCCCTGGTCCTGCCGGTCTCCGCGCAGGAGATCGCGGACGTGGTCGAGACCCGGCTGCTCGTCGAGGAGCACGCGGCGCGCAAGGCCGTGCCCGCGCCCGCCGCGCTCATCGAGCGCCTGGAGGGGCTCCTCGCCCAGCAGCGCGCACAGGCCGCCGCCGGGGACTTCGCGGCGGCCGCCGTCAGCGACCGCTGCTTCCACGCCGAGATCGTCCGCAGCGGCGGCAACGAGATCCTCTCCCGCCTCTACGACCAGCTCCGCGACCGGCAGTTGCGGATGGGCGTCGCCGTGATGCACTCGCACCCCGACCGCATCGCCAAGACCCTCGGCGAGCACGCCGAGATCCTCGACGCGCTGCGCGCCGGTGACGCGGACGCGGCCGTCGCCGTCGTCCACCGGCACGTCGGCTGGTTCTCCAACCTGGCCAGGGGAGACGTGCGATGAGTGAGCCAGGGATCCGGCTCCCCGGCGATCCGCCCGGCGGCCGGAAGGCCGTCGCGGTCTGGTCGATCGGCGTCGCCGTCTACTTCGTCGCCGTCATCTTCCGCACCTCGCTCGGCGTCGCAGGCCTGGACGCCGCCGAGCGCTTCCACGTCAGCGCCTCCGCCCTGTCCACGTTCTCGATCCTCCAGCTCCTCGTCTACGCGGGCATGCAGATCCCCGTGGGCCTGATGGTGGACCGGCTCGGCACGAAGCGGGTGCTGACCCTCGGCGTCGTCCTGTTCACCGTCGGCCAGCTCGCCTTCGCGCTCGCGCCCTCGTACGGCATGGCGCTCGCCGCGCGTGCGCTGCTCGGCTGCGGGGACGCGATGACCTTCATCAGCGTGCTTCGCCTGGGCACCCGCTGGTTCCCGGCGCGGCGCGGACCGCTCGTCGCGCAGCTCGCCGGGCTCATCGGGATGGGCGGCAACCTGGTGTCCACGCTCGTGCTCTCGCGGATGCTGCACGGGCTCGGCTGGACCGCCGCGTTCGTCGGCAGCTCGCTCGCGGGCGTCGTCGTCCTCGTCCTGCTGCTGCTCTTCCTCAAGGACCACCCGGAGGGCCACGAGCCGCCGCCGGTCAGGCAGGCCCAGGGCCCCGCGTTCGTACGGCGGCAGATAGCGGAGGCCTGGCGGGAGCCCGGCACCCGGCTCGGCCTGTGGGTGCACTTCACCACGCAGTTCCCGATGATGGTCTTCACGCTGCTGTGGGGGATGCCGTTCCTGGTGGAGGCGCAGGGCCTGTCGCGCGCCGCCGCGGGTGAACTCCTCACCCTGACCGTGCTGTCGAGCATGACCATCGGCCTCGTCTACGGCCAGGTCGTCGCCCGCCACCACGCCGCCCGCACCCCGCTGGCCCTCGGCACGGTCACCGCGACCGCCCTCGCGTGGGCCCTCACTCTCGGCTACCCGGGCGAATCGGCGCCGACGGCCCTGCTCGTCGTCCTCTGCGTGGTGCTCGGCACCTGCGGCCCGGCCTCGATGATCGGCTTCGACTTCGCCCGCCCCGCCAACCCGCCGGAGCGCCAGGGCACGGCCTCCGGAATCGTCAACATGGGCGGCTTCGTCGCCTCCATGACCACACTGCTCGCGGTCGGCGTCCTGCTCGACGCGACCGGCCAGAACTACCGGATCGCGTTCTGCTCGATCTTCGTCCTGGAGGCTCTGGGCGTCACACAGATCCTGCGGCTGCGCAGGCGCGCGGTACGGCTGGAGAGCGAGCGGCTGGTGGCGAGCCGGGTGGAGGCGGTTCACGTACCGGCGTAGGTCTTACGTCGGCGTCCCGGTGCGGGTGGTCCGGGGCTCGGCACCTGGGGCTGCGCCCCAGACCCCCATCGGCCTGACGGCCTCGTCCTCAAACGCCGGACGGGCTGGATTTCACACCGTCATCGCGAGGTTCCGCAGGATCGCCTCCGCCAGGTCCTGGTCACCGTCCGCCTTCACGCGGTCCCGCACGGCGCCCGGCTTCACGCGGCCGCAGCACAGCTTGTAGAACGTCTCCCAGTCGAGCGCGAGCGTGACCGCGGGGCCGAGCGACGGGGCGTTGTCCACGGTCCCCCTGCCGTCGGCGTCGATCCGGACCGTACGCAGGAAGTCCACGGGGCCGCCGACGTCGAAGACGACCGCCGAGTTCACGGGCGCCCCGGCCTGCTTGGCGACCACCTTGGGCAGCCCGGAGATCAGGAGGTCCCGCGCGACATACGCACCGGGGGCGTCCAGGTTGGCCGGGGTGTCGAGGGCCGTGCGCAGATCCTGCTCGTGCACCCACACGTCGAACGCCCGCTTGCGGAGCGCCTCTTCGAGCGGCTCCTGGTTGCCGAGCGGCCCGCGCACCGTGGTCTGCGGGTCACGCGACTCGTTCCGCAGCTGCCGGGAGCGGCGGATGATCGTGTACTCCAGCTCGGCGGTCATCTCCGGCGCGGTGTGGTGCCGGCGGACGTCGACCTGCACCTCCATGTACCGCTGCAGCTCCGTCTGTACGTGGTACAGGTCCCGCGGCAGCGAGTGGATCGGCCGGGGGTCGCCGAGCATCTCGCAGTCGAGCCCGATGACGTGGGAGACGAGGTCCCGCACCGACCAGCCGGGGCAGGGCGTCGCCAGGTTCCAGGAGCCCTCCGCGAGCGGTGTCACCAGCTCGGATATGGCCTCTACGGAGTGGGTCCAGGCGTCGGCGTAGGTCTGGATGCTGGGATGGACGGTCACGGGACCCCTCGGGCGGTTCGTCTGTACGGGCTGGCAGGACTGCGTGGAGGCTCGGCCCCTTAAGTTACGCTGCCGCACGGGCCGCCTGCAGTGCTTTCGTGTGACGATCGTAGGCGGTGATGGGTACTCGAATGCCAGGACGGTGGTAGTGTGCGCGCCTCGCTGATCCAGATCGACGTAGACCCCGACGAATCGGTCAATTCCCGCCGCTCCAGGGTGGCTTCACTGGTACGTGACCAGGCCGGGTCCGACCTGGTGGTGCTGCCGGAGCTCTGGCCGGTCGGCGCCTTCGCGTACGACTCCTTCGGCACCGAGGCGGAAGCGCTGCGCGGGCCGACGCACGACGCGATGGCCGCCGCCGCGCACGACGCGGGTGTCTGGCTGCACGCCGGGTCGATCGTGGAGCGCGAGGACAGCGGCACGCTCTACAACACGACCCTCGTCTTCTCCCCCGACGGCGCCCTCGCCCACACGTACCGCAAGATCCACCGCTTCGGCTTCGACAAGGGCGAGGCCACGATGATGGGCGCAGGCAAGGAGCTCGTCACCGTCCCGCACCCGTCGACCGTGATCGGCCTCGCCACCTGCTACGACCTGCGCTTTCCCGAGCTGTTCCGCGGCCTGGTCGACGCGGGCGCCGAGACCCTCGTCGTCTCCGCGGGCTGGCCCGAGCGCCGCCGCGCCCACTGGACGCTGCTCGCGCAGGCCCGCGCGGTCGAGAACCAGGCGTACGTCCTGGCCTGCGGCACCGGCGGTACGCACGCGGGGGTCCCGCAGGCGGGCCACAGCATCGTGGTCGACCCGTGGGGCGAGGTGCTGGCGGAGGCCGGGTCGGGCGAGGAGGTCCTGACGGTGGACTTCGACCCGAGCACGGTGGGGACTACGCGGGAACGCTTCCCAGCCCTCAAGGACCGGGTGCTGGGCTGATGTTTCCAATCGCCGGAGGGGCTCAAAATTGAGCCCCTCCGGCGATTGAGGAGCGGGGGCCGGGGGCGGAGCCCCCTGGGGGTGCTGCGGGCTACCCCTGCCGCTCCCGCTCCGCGAGGCGGATCACGCAGACCGCGACTGCGATCACCAGGGCCGGGTCGGCGTCCTCGCGGACGACGTTGACGCCGTACGTGTCCCGCAACGTGAGCCAGCGCCGCGAAACCTCCGCGAGCAGCTCACCGTCGTACTCGACCGCGAACTCCCGGTCGAGGATCTTGCCGCTGACGTCCAGCTCGGTGCCCTCGACCAGCGTCACGCGGTAGTGGTTGCGCAGCAGCGAGAGCCGCTTGCGGCGGACCGTCGCGAGCGGCTGCTCACCGCGTTCGATGGTCATCGTGTCCCGCAGGGCGAGCATCTTCTTGCGGATGTCGATCAGCACGTTGCCCTGCGGATCCTTGAGCTCGAACGTCTCCCGCAGCCGCATCGCCTTCCCGTCCACGAGGAACGCCTTGCGGCCCTGCTCGTCCTCGATCCAGTAGTCGTCCCCGATACCGAAGACCCGGTCGCGCACCACGTATCTCATGGCGGGAATGCGTACCCGGGTGAGTGAGGTTGGATGGGGACATGGCTACACGTGCACGCGTTCGGGCCCCCGAGCTGATCGGCAAGGGCGGCTGGCTGAACACAGGAGATCAGCAGTACACCCTCGCCGACCTGCGGGGACGCATCGTCGTTCTGGATTTTTGGACCTTCTGCTGCATCAACTGTCTGCACGTGCTCGACGAGCTCCGCGAGCTGGAGCGCAAGCACGCCGACACGGTCGTGATCATCGGCGTGCACTCGCCGAAGTTCGTGCACGAGGCCGAGCACCAGGCCGTCGTCGACGCCGTCGAGCGGTACGAAGTGCACCACCCGGTGCTCGACGACCCCGAGCTCGCCACCTGGAAGCAGTACGCGGTCCGCGCCTGGCCCACGCTCGTCGTCATCGACCCCGAGGGGTACGTGGTCGCGCAGCACGCCGGTGAGGGCCATGCGCACGCGATCGAGAAGCTCGTCGAGGAGCTGGAGGCCGAGCACGAGGCCAAGGGCACGCTCCGCCGCGGGGACGGTCCGTACGTCCCGCCGGAGCCCGTCGCCACCGACCTGCGCTTCCCCGGCAAGGCCCTGCTGCTGCCCGGCGGCACCTTCCTGGTCTCCGACTCGACCCGGCACCAGCTGGTGGAGCTGGAGGCGGACGGGGAGACGGTCGTACGCCGCATCGGCAGCGGCGAGCGCGGCCTCGGCCCGGACGCCTTCAGCGAACCGCAGGGCCTGGCGCTGCTGCCCTCCGGCAAGGTGATCGTCGCGGACACCGTCAACCACGCCTTGCGCACGTACGACCCGGAGACCGGGGCCGTCGAGACGGTCGCGGGCACCGGGCGGCAGTGGATGCAGGGCGAGCCGACGTCGGGCCCCGCCCGCGAGGTCAGCCTCTCCTCGCCGTGGGACGTGGCGGTCTTCGACGGTCTGGTGTGGATCGCGATGGCGGGCGTGCACCAGCTGTGGACGTACGACCCGGTGGCGGGCACCGTCCAGGTCGCGGCCGGTACCACCAACGAGGGCCTGGTGGACGGCCCGGCCGCCGAGGCCTGGTTCGCGCAGCCGTCCGGGCTCGCGGCGACCGAGGACCGGCTGTGGATCGCCGACTCGGAGACGAGCGCGCTGCGCTGGATCGACCGGGACCGCGTGGTCCACACGGCCGTCGGTACCGGCCTCTTCGACTTCGGCCACCGGGACGGCGCGGCCGAACAGGCCCTGCTCCAGCACCCGTTGGGCGTCACCGCCCTGCCGGACGGCTCGGTGGCGGTCTCGGACACGTACAACCACGCGCTGCGCCGCTTCGACCCGGCGAGCGGTGAAGTGACCACGCTGGCCACGGACTTGAGGGAGCCGAGCGCCGCGGTCGTGGTCGGCGACGACGTGGTGGTCGTCGAGTCCGCCCGCCACCGTCTCACCCGCCTGCGCCTGCCCGAAGAGGCCGTACGAGTCGAGTCCGTCGCCCACCGCACTCAGCGCGCCGCCACCGAAGTGGCCGCCGGCGCGCTGCGGTTGGACGTGGTCTTCCAGGCGCCGAAGGGTCAGAAGCTCGACACCCGCTACGGCCCCTCGACCCGTCTGCTCGTCTCCTCCACCCCGCCCGAGCTGCTGCTCGACGGCGAGGGGCAGGGCACGGACCTGGCCCGCGCCCTGACCCTCAACCCCGAGGTCACCGAAGGTGTCCTGCACGTCTCGGCGATGGCCGCGAGCTGCGACGACGACCCAGAGAACGAGTACCCGGCCTGCCACGTCCACCAGCAGGACTGGGGCGTCCCGGTCCGCCTCACGGAGGGCGGCGCCGACCGGCTGCCGCTGGTGCTCGCGGGGCTCGACGCCTGAACCACGGCGGGCACGGCGGGCACGGCGAGCGCGGCGGGCGCGGCGATCAGAGGCCGCGTCCATCGTCCCGCTCGGTGATGACCGGCGGGACGACAGCCCGCCTGCGCCGGGCGATGGATGTGTAGGCCGCCACACCGATGAAGCCGACCAGCATCAGGATCAGACCGACCAGGTCCAGGTCGACTCCGCTCATCTCCCAGTCCGTGGCGAACGTGAGAATGGCTCCTACGGCGATCAGCAGAATGCATCCGCCCAGGCCCATGGTCTCGCCTCCTCGTGTATCCGTGCTCCTCGGGTACCCGAGGACCGAACGGACATGCGGGAGGCGGGAGTTCAGCCCTCCAGGAACGCCGCCAGCGCGTTGGCGAGCAGATACGGGTCCTTCGCGCCGCACAGCTCACGCGCGCTGTGCATCGACAGGATCGCGACGCCGATGTCGACCGTCTTGATGCCGTGCCGGGCCGCGGTGATCGGGCCGATGGTCGTGCCGCACGGCATCGAGTTGTTGGAGACGAACGACTGGAAGGGCACGCCCGCCTTCTCGCAGGCAGCGGCGAACACGGCGCGCCCCGAACCGTCCGTGGCGTAGCGGTTGTTGACGTTGACCTTGAGGATCGGCCCGCCGCCCGCGCGCGGCAGGTGCGTCGGGTCGTGCCGCTCCGCGTAGTTGGGGTGCACGGCGTGCCCGGTGTCCGAGGAGAGGCAGACGGTCCCGGCGAAGGCGCGGGCCTTGTCCTCGTGGCTGCCGCCGCGCGCGTACACCGACCGTTCGAGCACGGAGCCGAGCAGCGGGCCGTCGGCGCCGGTGTCGGACTGGGAGCCGTTCTCCTCGTGGTCGAAGGCGGCGAGCACGGGGATGTACGGCAGGCTTTCCGAACCCGCGACCGCGACGAGGGCCGCCGTACCGGCGTGCACCGAGAGCAGGTTGTCCATCCGCGGTCCCGCGAGCAGCTCCCGGTCGCGGCCGAGGTAGGCGGGCGGCTCGATGGAGTGCGTCATCAGGTCCCAGCCGGTGACGTCGCCCGCCGCGAGGGAGAGCTCCTCCTCCAGGAAGCGGATCAGGTCTCCCTCGCGGGTGTCGCCGAGGCCCCAGACGGGCTGCATGTGCTTCTGCTTGTCGAGCTGCAGCCCCTTCTCGTAGATGGACCGGTCCATGTGGATCGCCAGCTGCGGTACGCGCAGCAGCGCGCGGTCGACGTTGACGAGGCGGGTCGAGCCGTCCCTGAGCGAGAGGCGGCCGGCGAGGCCGAGGTCCCGGTCGAGCCAGGAGTTGAGCAGCGGCCCGCCGTAGATCTCCACGGCGACCTGGCGCCAGCCGTGCGCGCCGGTGTCCGGCAGCGGCTTGACCCGCAGGTTCGGGGAGTCGGTGTGCGCCCCCACGATCCGGAACGGGGTGT
Organism: Streptomyces sp. LHD-70; assembly: GCF_031157275.1. GTDB lineage: Bacteria > Actinomycetota > Actinomycetes > Streptomycetales > Streptomycetaceae > Streptomyces. The sequence continues at coordinate 46,542 of NZ_JAVIFW010000027.1, read as the reverse complement.
GCGCCTCGGCGCCCTCCGGCACGTACCAGGCGACGACGGCGCCGCCGCGCAGCACGTACTTGCCGCCGCTCGTCCCGTCCCAGGCGTCGGTCTCCGCGACCTGCCGGAACCCGGCCTTCTCCAGGCGCTCCGCGACGCTCGCCACCGCGTGGTACGGCGAGGGGCTCGCGCTGAGGAAGGACATCAGGTCGTCGGTGTGTCCGCGGTCGAACCGGGAGGGCGATGAGCTCATGGTGTTCACCTTAACGACGTACGCGGGCCCCCTCCCCGAGATGGGAAGGGGGCCCGCGCAGTGGGGGTGGGGAAGGTTCCTGAAGCGGTCCTGACGGTGGCTGCTTAGAACGCGTCCTCGTCCAGCTCCATCAGGTCCAGGCCCGACTCGCTGGTGGACTGGGCGAGCTTGCGCGCACCCGTGACGCCGGGCAGGACGTTGGCGGCGAAGAACTTCGCGGCCGCGATCTTGCCGGTGTAGAAGGCCTTGTCCTTGCTGGACGCGGTCTCCAGCTTCTCGGCGGCCACCGCGGCACCGCGGAGCAGCAGGTAGCCGACGATCACGTCACCGGAGGCCATCAGCAGGCGGGTGCTGTTGAGGCCGACCTTGTAGATGTTCTTGACGTCCTGCTCGGTGGCGGCGAGGTCGGTGAGCATCAGGCCGACGATGGCCTCCAGCTCGACGGCGGCCTTGGCGAGCTGCTCGCGGGCGGCGGCCAGCGCGTCGCCGCCGGTGGAGACGGCCAGGAACTTCTTGATGTCCTCGGCCAGGCCGTTCAGGGCGGCGCCCTGGTTGCGGACGATCTTCCGGAAGAAGAAGTCCTGGCCCTGGATGGCCGTGGTGCCCTCGTAGAGGGTGTCGATCTTGGCGTCCCGGATGTACTGCTCGATCGGGTACTCCTGCAGGAAGCCGGAGCCGCCGAAGGTCTGCAGCGACTGGGCCAGCTGCTCGTAGCCCTTCTCCGAGCCGTAGCCCTTGACGATCGGCAGGAGCAGGTCGTTGAGGGCTTCGAGCGCCTTGGTGTCCTCGCTCGCGGCTTCCTTCAGGGCGATCTCGTCCTGGACGGAGGCGGTGTGCAGGACCAGGGCGCGCATGCCCTCCGCGTACGCCTTCTGCGTCATCAGGGAGCGGCGCACGTCCGGGTGGTGCGTGATGGTGACCTTGGGCGCGGTCTTGTCCATGAACTGCGACAGGTCGGTGCCCTGCACGCGCTCCTTGGCGTACTCGAGGGCGTTGAGGTAGCCCGTCGAGAGCGTGGAGATCGCCTTCGTGCCGACCATCATGCGGGCGAACTCGATGATGCGGAACATCTGGCGGATGCCGTCGTGCCTGTCGCCGATCAGCCAGCCCTTGGCGGGGTGCTGGTCGCCGAAGGTCATCTCGCAGGTGTTGGAGGCCTTGAGGCCCATCTTGTGCTCGACGTTGGTGGCGTAGGCGCCGTTGCGCTCGCCCAGCTCGCCGGTCTCGAAGTCGAAGAGGTACTTCGGGACGAGGAAGAGGGACAGGCCCTTGGTGCCCGGTCCGGCGCCCTCCGGCCGCGCGAGGACGTAGTGGAGGATGTTCTCCTCCATGTCGTGCTCACCGGACGTGATGAAGCGCTTCACGCCCTCGATGTGCCAGGAGCCGTCCTCCTGCTGCACGGCCTTGGTGCGGCCGGCGCCCACGTCCGAACCGGCGTCCGGCTCGGTCAGGACCATCGTCGAGCCCCAGGTCTTGTCGACCGCGATCTGGGCCCACTTCTTCTGCTCCTCGGTGCCCTCCTCGAAGAGGATGCGGGCGAACGCCGGTCCTGAGGAGTACATCCAGACGGCCGGGTTGGCGCCGAGGATCAGCTCCGCGTACGCCCAGATCAGGGACGGCGGGGCGGTGGTGCCGCCGATCTCCTCGGGCAGGCCGAGGCGCCAGTACTCGGAGTCCATGAAGGCCTTGTAGCTCTTCTTGAAGGACGCCGGGACGGGCGCGGTCTTGGTCTCCGGGTCGAAGACCGGCGGGTTGCGGTCGGCGTCCGCGAAGGACTCGGCCAGCTCGTTCTCGGCGAGGCGGGTGAGCTCCGACAGGACGCTCTTCGCGGTCTCGGTGTCCATCTCCGCGAACGGGCCGCTGCCGTACAGCTTGTCGCGACCGAGCACCTCGAAGAGGTTGAACTCGATGTCCCGGAGGTTCGACTTGTAGTGCCCCATGGCGACGGCTCCGTAAATGCTCGGGAGGCGGAATCTCATACACGTACCAGCAAGTAGCTACGATGATGCTACCCGTCGGTAATAACGCGCAACCCCTGAGCGGGGAACTGTGACGAGGCTCTAATCCGCGGACGATTCGGAAGGGGCCGTTCCGGCGTAGTGCCTGCGCAGCTCGGAGAAGATCCCGAAGGCCGCCGCGGTCAGCGGAACCGCGAGCAGCATGCCGAGAATCCCGGCCACCGAGGCGCCCGCGGTGATCGCCAGCATCACGACCGCCGGGTGCATCTGCACCGTCCGGCTCTGGATCATCGGCTGCAGTACGTGCCCTTCGAGCACCTGCACCGCGAGGACGACGCCGAGCGCCCAAAGGCCGATCGCGAACCCCCGGTCGGCGATGGCCACGAGCACGGCCACCGCCCCGGAGATGAACGCCCCGAGATACGGGATGTAGGCGCCGACGAACACCAGCGCACCGAGGCCGACGGCGCCCGGGACGTCGAGGACCAGCAGGCCGACCGTGATGCACAGGGCGTCGATCAGGGCGATCAGGGTGGTGCCGCGCATGAAGCCCTCGATGGCCTCGAAGGCGGTGTGGCCCATCTGCTCCAGGGCACGGCCGCGGCGCGGGGCGAGCGCGTGCAGCGCGGCGACCGCCCGGCCGGAGTCACGCAGGAAGAAGAAGACGAGCAGCAGCGCGAGCACGGCCATGGCGATCATCTCGCCGACGACGCTGACCCCGCTGATCACCCCGGACGCGGCCGTACTGCCGAACTTCGACAGCAGGTCCTTGGAGTTCTTCGCGAGGTCGTCGAGGGTCGCGCCCGCCGCGCCGAAGTGCTCGGCCAGGGAGCGGGCCGACTCCCGCAGCGAGGAGACGATCTGGTCGCCGGTGTCGATCAGGGCGCTGACCACGATGTACCCGGCGCCGCCCACCACCACGAGGACCGCCGCGCAGGTCAGCCCCGCCGCGAGGGACTTGTTGACCTTCATGGCGAGCAGCCGCCGGTAGAGCGGACCGAGCAGGGCGGTGCCGAGGAGGGCGAGCAGGACCGGGGTCACCGCGGTCTTGAGGGTGATGCAGAGCCAGATGCCGAGGCCGGCGACGGTGGCGAGGAGCAGGGCCACGATGCACCAGGCGGCGAGTTTGCGGACGGGGGTCGGGAGCAGGGTCTGCACGGTTGCAGGTGATCACGGGAAGGGGTGCCCGGCACGTTCGGACGGACCGCCCGAGTGAGGCACCGCAGATCGCCCTGCGGGCTCGTCCTCGATCGCCGGACGGGCTCAGATTTGGCTGATGCCTCACATGCCGTGGACCGCGGGCACCGTGCCCAAACGACCCTTCTGGAAGTCCTCGAAGGCCTGCTGCAGCTCCGCCTGGGTGTTCATCACGAACGGCCCGTAGTGGGCCATCGGCTCCCGGATCGGCCGGCCGCCGAGGAGGACGATCTCCAGGTCCGGCGTGTGCCCGTCCTGCTTCTCGTCCGCGCGGACGGTCAGCGACGAGCCCTCGCCGTAGACCGCGGTCTGGCCCATGCGGACCGGCCGCCGCTCCTCGCCCACCGTGCCGCGTCCGGCCAGGACGTACGCGAGGCCGTTGAAGTCGGAGCGCCAGGGCAGGGTGACGGAGGCGCCGGGGCGGACCGTCGCGTGGATCATCGTGATCGGGGTGTGCGTGATGCCGGGGCCCTCGTGGCCGTCGAGCTCGCCCGCGATGACGCGGAGCAGGGCGCCGCCGTCCACCGAGGTGAGCAGCTGGACCTGGCCGCCGCGGATGTCCTGGTAGCGCGGGTCCATCATCTTGGCGGACGCGGGCAGGTTGACCCACAGCTGGAGGCCGTGGAACAGGCCGCCGGACATGACGAGTTGCTCCGGCGGGGCCTCGATGTGGAGCAGGCCGCTGCCGGCGGTCATCCACTGGGTGTCGCCGTTCTGGATCGTGCCGCCGCCACCGTTGGAGTCCTGGTGCACGAAGGTGCCGTCGACCAGGTACGTCACGGTCTCGAAGCCGCGGTGCGGGTGCCAGGGGGTGCCCTTGGGCTCGCCCGGTGCGTACTCCACCTCGCCCATCTGGTCCATCATGATGAACGGGTCGAGGTACTTGTAGTTGATCCCCGCGAAGGCGCGGCGCACCGGGAAGCCCTCGCCCTCGAAGCCGGACGGGGCGGTCGTCACGGCGAGGACCGGGCGCGGGGTGGCGTCCGTGGGGGCGGTCACGCGGGGCAGGGTCAGCGGGTTCTCGACGGTCACTGCAGGCATGGTCGGTACCTCCTCGTGCTCCGAGTTTAGTTGAACAATGAACTTCTTGCCACTCGGAACACAGAAGCGCCCGGGAGAATTCCTCCCGGGCGCCCACGTCGGTGCGGAGAACGTCAGCCGTACATCCGCCGCATCGCGAAGTCGACCATCTGCTCGACCGCCTTCGCGTCGAAGACCATGCGGTGCTCGCCCTCCATGTCGAGCACGAAGCCGTACCCCGTCGGCAGCAGGTCGATGACCTCCGCGCCGGTGATGACGAAGTACTTGGACTCCTTGCCCGCGTACCGCCGCAGCTCCTTCAGGGACGTGAACATCGGGATCACCGGCTGCTGCGTGTTGTGCAGCGCCAGGAAGCCGGGGTTGTCGCCGCGCGGGCAGTACACCTTCGACGTCGAGAAGGTCTGCTGGAAGTCCTCCGCCGACATCGAGCCGGTCGTGAAGGCGCGCACGGCGTCCGCGAGCGACGGCGGCGACGGCTCCGGGTACAGCGGGGCCTGCTGGCCGTACGCCCCGGGGCCGCCGGGCTGCTGGGGCGGGGGCTGCGGCGGGGCGTATCCCGCTTGCGCGCCCGCGGACTGGTCGTAGCCGTACATGCCGTCGAGCGTACTGGGTGCGGGGGGCGCGGGAGTCACGGAGCCGGGGACTCGTGGAGCTCGAACCAGATCGACTTGCCCTCGCCGCGCGGCGTCACGCCCCAGGCCTCGGCGAGCAGCTCCATGAGCACCAACCCCCGCCCGGACGAGGCGAGTTCGCCGGGGTGGCGCTTGTGCGGGAGCTCGTCGCTGCCGTCGGCGACCTCGACGCGAAGGCGCCGCTCGCCGACCTCGCCCTGCGCCTCGACGAGCAGCAGGGCGTCGCCGTCGGTGTGCACCAGGACGTTGGTGAGCATCTCGGAGACCATCAGGACCGCCGAGTCGACCTGCTCCGGCTCCGTCCAGTCGTGCAGGAGTTCGCGCAACTGCTGCCGGGCGCCCGCGATCCGCTCCGGCTCGGCCTGCTGCACCGTCAGCAGGAAGCGGCGCAGGCGCGGCCGGGCCGTGCCCGTCCCGGCCGCCCCGCCCTCCCCGACCGCGGCGCGGCAGAGCAGGACCACCGCGATGTCGTCCTCGCGGCGGTCGGCGAGCGGGCCGGTCGAGTAGTGCGAGGTCGGGCCGTGCACCGCCTGCACCAGCTCGTCGGCGAGCTGCTCCAGGTTGTCGCCGCCGTACCGCTCCAGGACCTTGCGGAGCCGGCTCCAGCCGGAGTCGAGGTCGTGGCCGCCGGTCTCGATCAGGCCGTCGGTGCAGAGCATCATCGTCTCGCCGGGTTCGAGGACGACGCGGGTGGTCGGATAGTCGGCGTCCGGGTCGATGCCCAGCGGAAGCCCGCCCTCCGTGGGGCGTACGACGACGGTGCCGTCCCCGATCCGCACCACCGGGTCGGGGTGCCCGGCCCGCGCGATCTCCAGGACCCCGGTCGTCGGGTCCGCCTCGACGTACAGGCAGGTCGCGAAGCGCGGGTCGGCCGTGCCGCCCGCGGTGCCCTCGCCGGAGCGGGACCCCGGGCCTCCGGAGGAGCCGTACGTCTGGGAGTCCGTGATGCCGGTGAGGAAGCGGGAGGCGCGGGCGAGCACCGCGTCCGGGCGGTGGCCCTCGGCGGCGTAGGCCCGCAGTGCGATCCGCAGCTGTCCCATCAGGCCCGCGGCGCGGACGTCGTGTCCCTGGACGTCGCCGATGACCAGGGCGATCCGGCGGCCGCCGGGCAGCGGGATCATGTCGTACCAGTCGCCGCCGACCTGCAGCCCGCCGCCCGTCGGGACGTACCGGGCGGCGAGGGCGAGGCCGGGTATGTCCGGGCCGAGCGTCGGCAGCATCGAGCGCTGCAGGCCGTCCGTCAGCTCCCGCTCCGACTCGGCGATCCCGGCCCGCGACAGGGCCTGCGCCAGCATCCGGGCCACCGTCGTCAGGACGGAGCGCTCGTCCGGTGTGAACTGCACCGGGTAGCGGAACGCCGCCATCCAGGCGCCGATGGTGCGGCCCGCGACGGTCAGCGGGAGAAACGCCCAGGACTCCCGCCGGAAGCGCTCGGCGAGGGGCCAGGTCGCGGGGTAGCGGTTCTTGTACTCGGCGGGTGTGGAGAGGTAGACGGCCCGGCCGTGGCGCACCACGTCGGCGGCCGGATAGTCGGTGGCCAGGGACATCTCCGTGAACGGGCCCTCGTCGCCGGGCTGCTGCCCGTGGTGCCCGATGATCGTCAGCCGGTCGCCCCGTACGCCGAAGACCGCGAGGCCGTCCGGCTCGAAGCCCGGCATCGACAGGCCCGCCGCGACCCGCAGCACCTCGGCCGTCGACCGGGCCTCGGCGAGCGCGCGGCCCGCGTCCAGGAGGAACGCCTCGCGCGACCGGCGCCAGTCCCCGGTCACGGGCGTACGGGCCGCGCTGCCCGGGGCTGAGTCGCTGACCTCCTGCAGGGTGCCGATCAGCTCGTACTGGCCGGCAGTGTCTCCTGCGAGTACCGGCTTGGAGCGGCTGCGGACGGTGCGGATCACCTGGCCCTGCTCGTCCATGATGCGCAGCCGGGCCTCGGCCAGGGTGCCCTCGGCGACGGCGAGGTTGACGATGCCGTGGATCTCGTTCCAGTCCACCGGGTGGAAGCGGGAGCGCACGCCCGCCTCGGTCAGGGTCACCGGCTCGGCGGGCAGGCCGAGCAGGCGGGCGGCCTCCGCGTCGAGCGTGACCAGTCCGGTCGCGCTGTCCCAGCGCCAGAACCCGGTCGCGATCAGCGCGAGGATGTCGCCCGCCGGGGGCAGAGCCGCTCCGCCCGTGTCCTGGGAGCCAGTGCGCATTGCCCCACTTTATGAAGAGTGCGCAGGTGCCCGCCACCGAGGCGACCGTGACTCGGTCATGCCAACCGGCGGATCGGAGCCGGGCGGTAACCTGGTTCGCGTTGATTCCCGCCTGTCTCGCGACGAACGACGCGAAGAATTGGAAGAGAAATGCACCGGTACAGGTCACACAACTGCGGCGAGCTCCGCGCCACCGACGTCGGCAGCGACGTCCGGCTGAGCGGCTGGCTGCACAACCGCCGGGACCTGGGCGGCATCCTCTTCATCGACCTGCGCGACCACCACGGCCTGGTCCAGCTGGTCGCCCGCCCCGACACCGCCGGCTTCGAGGCGCTCGACAAGCTCTCCAAGGAGACCGTCGTCCGTATCGACGGCAAGGTGATCTCGCGCGGCGCCGAGAACGTCAACCCCGAGCTCGCCACCGGTGAGATCGAGGTCGAGGTCGGCGAGGTCGAGGTGCTCGGCGCCGCCCAGCAGCTGCCGTTCCAGATCAACCAGGACGACGGCGTGGGCGAGGAGCGCCGCCTGGAGTACCGCTTCCTGGACCTGCGCCGCGAGCGCATGCACAAGAACATCATGCTGCGCACGGCGGTCATCTCCGCGATCCGTCACAAGATGACGGCGCTCGGCTTCAACGAGATGGCGACGCCGATCCTCACGGCCACCTCCCCGGAGGGCGCCCGCGACTTCGTCGTCCCGTCCCGCCTGAACCCCGGCAAGTTCTACGCGCTGCCGCAGGCCCCGCAGCAGTTCAAGCAGCTGCTGATGATCTCCGGCTTCGACCGGTACTTCCAGATCGCGCCCTGCTTCCGCGACGAAGACGCCCGCGCCGACCGCTCGCCCGGCGAGTTCTACCAGCTCGACGTCGAGATGAGCTTCGTCGAGCAGGAGGACGTCTTCCAGCCGATCGAGCAGCTCATGACCGAGCTGTTCGAGGAGTTCGGCGGCGACCGCCACGTCACCTCGCCGTTCCCGCGCATCCCGTTCCGCGAGTCGATGCTCAAGTACGGCAACGACAAGCCGGACCTGCGCGCCCAGCTCGAACTGGTCGACATCACCGACATCTTCGCGGACTCCGGCTTCAAGGCCTTCGCGGGCAAGCACGTGCGCGCGCTCCCGGTGCCGGACACCGCCGGGCAGTCCCGGAAGTTCTTCGACGGCCTCGGTGAGTACGCCGTCGAGCACGGCGCCAAGGGCCTGGCCTGGGTCCGCGTCGGCGAGGACGGTTCGCTGTCCGGCCCGATCGCGAAGTTCCTGACGGAGACGGACGTCGAGGAGCTGACCAAGCGCCTCTCCCTGGCGCCCGGCCACGCGGTGTTCTTCGGCGCCGGCGAGTTCGACGAGGTCTCGAAGATCATGGGCGCGGTCCGCGTCGAGGCCGCCAAGCGTGCCGGTCACTTCGAGGAGAACGTCTTCCGGTTCTGCTGGATCGTGGACTTCCCGATGTACGAGAAGGACGAGGACACCGGCAAGATCGACTTCTCCCACAACCCCTTCACGATGCCCCAGGGCGGCATGAAGGACCTGGAGGAGAAGGACCCGCTCGACATCCTGGGCTGGCAGTACGACATCGTCTGCAACGGCATCGAGCTGTCCTCCGGCGCGATCCGGAACCACGAGCCCGACATCATGCTGAAGGCCTTCGAGATCGCGGGCTACGACCGCGAGACCGTCGAGGCCGAGTTCGCGGGCATGCTCCGCGCGTTCCGCTTCGGCGCCCCGCCGCACGGCGGCATCGCGCCCGGCGTGGACCGCATCGTCATGCTCCTCGCGGACGAGCCGAACATCCGCGAGACGATCGCGTTCCCGCTGAACCAGAACGCGCAGGACCTGATGATGGGTGCGCCGACGGTGCTTGACGAGTCCCGGCTCAAGGAGCTCAACATCTCGCTGCGGAAGCCGGCTGCGGAGAAGTAGCCTCCGGCGGTACGCGCGGAGGGGCCCGGAACCGAACGGTTCCGGGCCCTCTTCTGTGGCCTCGTTTGTGGCTTTTCTTGTGGCTCTTTGTGGTTCTGTTGACCACTAGATTAATGTTGCGGCACTATGTGTGCATGACGCAGATTGCCATCAGCGCAGCGCGCTCGCAGCTCGGCGACCTGGTGCGCCGTGCCGCACACCGTCGCGAGACCATCGCCCTCACCGACCACGGTCACGTGGCGGCGCTCCTCATCTCGCCCCATGTCCTAGAGGATCTGGAGGACGCCCTGGCGCTTGCGGAGTATCAGCGCAAGAAGGCGGAGGGGACGTTGGAGCCGGGTATTCCGCACGAGGAAGTCGGGCGGATGCTGGGGCTGCGTAAGTGACCTACCAGATCATCTGGGAGCCCGGAGCGACGAACGCGGCGCTCCGCTTCCTCAAGGAAGACCCTGTCGGGTTGGCCGCCGTCTACGAAGCCGTGGACGCGCTGGCGGAGAACCCGAAGCCCGAGGCCTGGGTCGCCTACGGCTCGGTGGATCTGAGACGGCTGTACGTGGGCGACTTCCGCCTCCTCTACGCGATCGAGGAAGAAGTGATCCGCATCCTCGTCACGCACCTGGGGCGCAGACCCGACTAGGGATGCTGAAGGGGCCCGGAACCGAACGGTTCCGGGCCCCTTCGCGTGGGCGGGGTGGACTACTCCTCCGAGCCGCCGAAGCGCTCCTTGTACGTTTCGAGGTCCTCGTCCGTCAGCTTGGCGAACAGGACCGGCGGGACCGTGAACGGGGTGCCGGAGGGGAGGAAGTCCAGGGCGCGGGCCTCGTCCGCCGTGACCCAGGTCTTCGTGTCGTCCGCGAGCTGGAACGCGCCGCGCATCGCCGCCGCCGAGGACGGGATGAACGGCTCGGAGACCACCGCGTACAGGTGGATCAGGTTCATCGCCGTACGCAGCGTCAGCGCCGCCGCCGCTCGGCCCTCGTCGTCCCGCTTGATCTCCAGCCAGGGCGCCTTCTCCTCCAGGTAGGAGTTGCCCGCCGACCACAGGGCGCGCAGCGCGGCCGCCGCCTTGCGGAACTGCAGCGCGTCCATCTGCGCCTCGTACTCGGCGAGCAGCGTCGCGATCTCGCCGCCGAGGCGCTGCTCCGCCTCTCCGGCCGCGGCGCCCGCCGGGACCTCCTCGCCGAAGCGCTTCTTGGAGAAGGACAGGACCCGGTTGACGAAGTTGCCGAGGGTGTCGGCGAGGTCCTTGTTCACCGTGGCCGTGAAGTGCTCCCAGGTGAAGGAGGAGTCGTCGGACTCGGGGGCGTTGGCGATGAGGAAGTACCGCCAGTAGTCGGCCGGGAGGATGGCGAGGGCCTGGTCGGTGAAGACGCCGCGCTTCTGCGAGGTGGAGAACTTGCCGCCGTAGTACGTCAGCCAGTTGAAGGACTTCAGATAGTCGACCTTCTTCCACGGCTCACGGATGCCCATCTCCGTCGCCGGGAACATCACCGAGTGGAACGGGACGTTGTCCTTGGCCATGAACTGCGTGTACCGGACGTCGGACGCGCCCTCCGGCTCGTACCACCACGACTTCCAGTCGCGCTCCGCCGGGTTCTCGTCCGCCCACTCCTTCGTCGAGCCGATGTACTCGATCGGGGCGTCGAACCATACGTAGAAGACCTTGCCCTCGGCCGCCAGCTCCGGCCAGGTGTCCGCGGGGACCGGGACGCCCCAGTCCAGGTCGCGCGTGATCGACCGGTCGTTGAGGCCCTCGGTCAGCCACTTGCGGGCGATGGAGGACGCCAGGTGCGGCCACTCCTCGGCGACCTCGTCGATCCAGGCCTCGACCTCGACCTGCAGCTTGGACTGGAGCAGGAAGAGGTGCTTGGTCTCGCGGATCTCCAGCTCCGTGGAGCCGGAGATCGCCGAGCGCGGGTCGATCAGGTCCGTCGGGTCGAGGACGCGCGTGCAGTTCTCGCACTGGTCGCCGCGGGCCTTGTCGTAGCCGCAGTGCGGGCAGGTGCCCTCGACGTAGCGGTCCGGCAGGAAGCGGCCGTCCGCGGGCGAGTACACCTGGCGGATCGAACGCTCCTCGATGAAGCCGTTCTCGTTCAGCTTGCGGGCGAAGTGCTGGGTGATCTCCGCGTTCTGCTGCGAGGACGAGCGGCCGAAGTGGTCGAAGGCCAGGTCGAAGCCGTCGTAGACCGCCTTCTGCGCGTCGTGCGCCTGCGCGCAGAACTCGGCGACCGGCAGGCCCTGCTCCTTCGCGGCCAGCTCGGCAGGGGTGCCGTGCTCGTCGGTGGCGCAGATGTAGAGGACGTCGTGACCGCGCTGGCGGAGGTACCGGGAGTACACGTCCGCCGGGAGCATGGACCCCACCATGTTGCCCAGGTGCTTGATCCCGTTGATGTACGGAAGGGCGCTGGTGATGAGGTGTCGAGCCATCGCGGGATGCTCCCAAGTCGCTACGAAAAGTGACGATTGATGTCTGAGAAACCGTCTACGGAACCTTGAAATCGTAGCCGACATGGGGCAGCCGCCCGCCCCGTGTTTACAGGGTGGACGGCTGTCCGGCAGGGCATGGTGCTACGGGCGCTCGGTCGGCTCCCAGCTCGCGAGCAGGCCCTTGTACAGCTCGGCGTCCGTGAGCTCCTTCGGGACCGGGCCCGCGTGGAAGAAGGCGGCGTTCCCGGCAGCCTCGTCCGCGTCCAGCTTGCGGAGGTAGTCGAACGCCTTCGCCTCGTGCTCGCCGAACGCGACGAACTGGAAGAAGAGGTTCGACGGGGCGTCGGTGAGGGCCTTCGTCGCGGCGGTCTTCACCTCCGGTGCGCCGTCCGTCTGGAAGATCACCAGGGCGGGGGCGGCGGGGTCCGCGGACTTCTGGTGCAGCTTGACGATCTCGTCGACGGCCACGTGGTAGTTCGTACGTCCCATACGGCCGCAGGCGGCGTGCAGTTCGTCGATCGTTCCCTCGTACGCGTCGAGCGAGAGGGTGCCGGTGCCGTCGATCTCCGTCGAGAAGAAGACGACGTTGACTTCTGCCTGCTCGTCGAGGTGCGCGGCGAGGGCGAGGGTCTGCTCGCCGAGGTTCTGGGCGGAGCCGTCCTTGTAGTACGGGCGCATGGAGCCGGAGCGGTCGAGTACGAGGTAGACGGTGGCTCGGGCCCCCGTCAGCCCCTTCTTCTTGAGCGCGGCTCCGGCGGCCTTGTGGGTGGCGGCGAGGGCGGGGGCTTTTGCCTTCAGGCGGGCGGGGGTGGTGGCGGGCTTTCCTTGAGCGTTGACCGGCTCGGGGTCGGCCTTCGGCTGGGGCTCAGCCTTGGCAGGCTCGGGCTCAGCGGTCGGCTCGGGGTCAGCCTTTGGCTGGGGCTTGTTTTCGGCCTTCGGCTCGGGGGTGTGCACCCGGTCTTCGACCGGGTTGTCGCTCCCACCCGCAGCCACCCGTGCTGATTCGTCTTCGGCTGCCGGGTCCCCCTGTGGGGCTACCTCGCCGTCGGCGGCCGCGGGCTCCGGCTCGGGGGCCGCCTGCGCCTCCGGCTCGGCTTCGGCCGCCTTTGCCTCCGCTTCGGGGGCCGGTTCCTCTTCCGTACCGCTGTGGGCAGCTGGGCCGCCAGGGGCGATGGGGGTCCCCCCTGCTCGAGCGGAGTCGAGAGCTTGGGGGAGGGTGGGCACAGCCCCAGGTGCCGGGTCACCTTCCGGCTTGGCGTCCACCTGGTCGGCCTTCGGCTCCGCCCTCAGTGACGGATTGTCGAAAGCCGCCGACACCAGGTCGACCTCGTTCGGCTCGGGCTCCGCCGCAGGCGCCGGGACCTCGGCCTCGGCGACAGGCTCGGGCTCCGCCGCAGGCGCCGGGACCTCGGCCTCGGCGACAGGCTCGGGCTCCGCCGCAGGCGCCGGGACCTTGGCCTCCGCAGCCGCCTTCACGACGGGTTCGGGAGTCGGCTCCGATGCCGGCGCCGGCACCCTCACCTCGTCCTCCGCCGGAGGCGACACCTCCCGGGGCCGCCGTCCGAACGCATTCCGCAAACGATCCAGAATGCCCATGTGCGCAACCCTTCGCGTGAGTTGATTCCGTAACCCCTGGCCAGGGCGGACACGTAAGGTTAGCCGCCGCGCGGAGCGATCTTCGGCAGGGTGCGCTCTGCGGACACCGCCGCCACAACTCCCCTCCATGCGTTCCGGGTTCACCTCGTGTTCACTCCTCGTCCGCCGCCCTGCTGGTCTACGCGCCTAACGTCACGGCCGAAACATTCCGACACGGTGTCGGCGCGGGGTGCGCCGAAGACGGGCCGCGAAGGTCATCGAGGCCCAGGCCCAGGCCAAGGCCCAATGGAGGACGAACGTGCGCAAACTGCTTCCGCTCATCACCGGCTCGAAGGCAGGCTCGCACCCCGGCGGCCGCTCCGCCCTCACCTGCCGCTTCCGCTGCGGTGACGCCTGCTTCCACGAGGTGCCGAACACCAGCGACAACGAGTACGTCGGAGACGTCATCTCCGGTGCCGTCAGCCGCCGTTCGATAGTCCGCGCCGCCGCCGTCGTCACCGCCGTGACCGCCGCCGGCACCGGTGCCGTGCTCGCCCAGGGCGAGAGCGCCGTCGCCGCCCCGCCCGCCGGACCCGGCGCCGAGAAGCGCGCCAGGTCCGCGCGCGGCCTGCGCTTCGGCGCCGTCGCGCCCAATACCGCGGACCAGGTCACCGTCCCCGAGGGGTACGGCCAGAACGTCGTCATCCGCTGGGGCGACCCCATCCTGCGCGGCGCCCCGGAGTTCGACCCGGACAAGCAGACCGCGAAGGCACAGGCCGGACAGTTCGGTTACAACAACGACTTCCTGTCGCTGCTGCCGCTCGAGAGCGAGCACGGCCGTCAACTGCTCGTCTCCAACCACGAGTACACGGACGAGGTGTTGATGTTCAAGGGGTACGACCCCGAGAACCCCACCCGTGAGCAGGTCGAGATCGCCTGGGCCGCGCACGGCCTCGGTGTCGTCGTGGTCGAGGGCGAGCGTCGTACGGGCAAGCTCACCGCCGTGCCGCGGCACCGCCTCAACCGCCGGATCACCGCCACCACCGAGTTCCGCGTCCAGGGCCCGGCGGCCGGCTCGGACCTCCTGAAGACGTCCGTCGACCCGACCGGCACGAAGGTCCTCGGCACCCTGAACAACTGCTCGGGCGGTACGACGCCGTGGGGCACGACCCTGCACGGCGAGGAGAACGTCGACCAGTACTTCGCTTACGGCACCCGCGCCACGGACAAGCGCTACGGCCTCAAGCCCGGCGCCACCGAGCGCAAGTGGGAGCGGTTCGACCAGCGCTTCGACGTGGCCAAGGAGCCGAACGAGGTGCACCGCTTCGGCTACGTCGTCGAACTCGACCCGTACGACCCGGAGTCGACGCCCGTCAAGCACACCGCGATCGGCCGCTTCAAGCACGAGGGCGCCTCGATCGCGCTGACCCCGGACGGCCGTCCGGTGGCGTACAGCGGGGACGACTCGCGCTTCGAGTACTTCTACAAGTTCGTCGGCAGCAAGCGGATGCGCCGCGGCACCTCCCGCGCGGACCGCGAGTACAACATGACGCTGCTCGACGAGGGCACGCTGTACGTCGCGAAGCTGACCGGCGACTCCCCGGCCGAGTCGATCGACGGCTCCGGGAAGCTGCCCGCCGACGGCGAGTTCGACGGCAGCGGCACCTGGATCCCGCTGGCCACGGCCACCGCGGACGGCGCCGAGTCGCACATCGAGGGCATGACCGCGGAGGAGGTCTTCGTCTTCACGCGGCTCGCCGCCGACAAGGCCGGCGCCACCAAGATGGACCGCCCCGAGGACATCGAGCCCTCGCCGCGCACCGGCAAGGTCTACCTGGCGCTCACCAACAACGTGGAGCGCGGCCTGGACGGCAAGGCCCCGGCCGACGAGGCCAACCCGCGCAAGGCCAACAAGCACGGCTCGGTCCTCGAACTCACCGAGAAGGGCAGCAATCCGGCGGCCACGAAGTTCGGCTGGCTGCTCTTCCTGGTCGCGGGCGACCCGGAGGACCCGGCGACGTACTTCGGCGGCTTCCCCAAGGACCAGGTCTCGCCGATCTCCTGCCCGGACAATGTCGCCTTCGACTCGCACGGCAACCTGTGGATCTCCACCGACGGCAATGAACTCGGCTCGCACGACGGCCTGTTCGGCGTCGCCACGGTCGGCGGCTACCGCGGTCAGCTGAAGCAGTTCCTCACCATGCCGACCGGCGCCGAGACCTGCGGCCCGCTCGTGCAGGACCGCCGCGTGGTGGTCGCTGTGCAGCACCCGGGCGAGGTGGACGGCGCCTCCGTCGAGAAGCCCGCCTCGACCTGGCCCGACGGGCCAGGCACGCTGGTCCGCCCGTCGGTGGTGTCGGTCTGGCGCGAGGACGGCAGCGACATCGGCGTCTGAGCCCGCCGCGGCTTTGCGTACGAGAACGTGGGGCACCCCCCGTCGGGTGCCCCACGTCTCCCTTGCCCGTACGGGAGCTTCTCCCCTTACCCGTACGGGCGGTTCAGTCCTGTTCGCGGCCGCGGCGCAGCATCGCGAAGCTCAGGCCCGCGGCGCCGGCCGCCGCCATGCCGCCGCCCGCGGCGAGGAGCGGGGTGTGGTCGCCGTCGGGCAGTTCGGCCCCGGCCTTCACACCGGCGTGCGGGACGAGCCGGTCGTGGGCGGCGTTGTGCTGCCCCCAGCCGCTGGGCACGGGCTGGTCCTGGCCGCTCTGGTCCTGGCCGCCCTGGTCCTGGTGCGCCGCCGGCTGGGGGGTGTCCGCGAAGGCGGTGGCCACCGGCATCGCGGCTGTGCCGGCGACGACGCCGGCGGCGAGGACGGAGGTGCGGAGGGTACGGCGGGTGGCGCGCATGACGGTGCTCTCTCTCGTAGCGGTCTCGTAGCGGTCTCGTGGCGGTGGGCTCGCCTCCTGCGGCGGCGACACCAACGAAGCTACGGATGCCGTATGGGAGTCAGGCGTAAGGAACGTAACGAAAGACGCGAAGCCCGAGCACATGTGTGTAAAGGCGGATCCAGCGGCAGGAAAAGGGACCAAAGGCCTGGTCGGGGCAGGTCAGGCGGCCCTTCCGCGCCCCGGCCTGCGACGCAGCCAGGCCCGGTACTCCGGCGCCTCCCAGGCCGCCTCCCAGTAGGCCGACTCCAGATCGTCGTACGCCCGGTCCAGCTCCTGCTCCGTACGTCCCACGAGCAGCAGCCGTACGCCGAGAGGGTCGCCTTCGAGGGGGCGGAGCGCCATGCCCGGGCGGCCCAGGGAGGTGGGCTGGCAGACCGTGACGACATCGCCGGTCGCGACGAGCGTGGCCGCGGTGAGGTAGTCGCCGTGCAGGACACGGGGGTCGATGCCCGCCGCGCGCAGCACCCGCAGCAGGCCCGTGCGCTCCCCGTCCACCGTCGGGTCGACCATCCACTGGTCGTCCTTCAGGTCGGAGAGCCGTACCGTCTCCCGTTCCGTCGCCGGGTGGTCCGCGGCGATCCCGACGAACTGCGGCTCGCGCGCCACCAGGACCCGGTGCGCGAGGCCCGGCGGCAGCCGCAGCGGGGAGCCCTCCACCTCGTGCACGAACGCCACGTCGAGCTGTCCCTCGACGACGAGGTGGACCAGCGCGTCCGCCGACACGTCCGTCTGGATGGCGGGCCTGGCCTGGGGGTGCCGGGTGCGCAGCCGGCGCAGCCAGCCGGGGATGGCCCGGCTGGCGGTGGAGCCGATGCGCAGATCCGGGCCGTCGCCCGCCCGCGCGGCCACCGCTCTGGCCTCGTTGACCAGCTCCTGCATCTCCGTGACGAGTGGTCTGGCCCGGCTGAGGAGGACCCGGCCGAGCGGTGTCGGGCGGCAGCCGGTGCGCTCGCGGGCGAAGAGCCGGCCGCCGAGCGAGTCCTCGATCCGGCGGAGCTGAGTGGTCAACGAGGGCTGACTCATGCCGAGTCGGCGGGCAGCCTTGTGCAGACTGCCGGTGTCGGCGATGGCGCACACCGCGCGGAGGTGTCTCACCTCAAGCTCCATGCGGTGAGCGTATGGCCGTCTCAGTGATCACACCAGACTCTCAAACCGCCACAGATGGACTGGAGTTGGCCACGCCTTGTCAGGGTGATAGCTCGGCGTTATCGCCGACTGCCATCATCCCCCGGGCCCCGAACTCCCCACACACTCTCGGGTGACCGCTCGCCCCACACGAGTAGGAGCCCCCCATGCGACTGTCCAAGTCGGCGCTCTCGGCCGCCATCGGCCTCGGTCTCGCCACCGCGGCGCTCGGCGCGGCACCCGCGTCCGCCGTCACCGACGTACCCTCCGCTCCCTCGTCCGTACCCTCGTACGCCGCGTACGAGAAGTCCGGCGAGAACGCCGCCGCCAACAAGGCCTTCTTCGACGCCGTCTGGAAGACGGTCGCGAAGAAGCGCGCCGCCAACCCGGGTGCGCAGGCGGTGACCGTCACGTACAGCGCGGCCAAGGCGCCGACCTTCAAGGCCCAGATCGACCGCAGCACCCAGATCTGGAACAGCTCCGTGGCGAACGTGAAGCTGCAGGAGGGCTCCTCCGGCGACTTCGAGTACCGCGAGGGCAACGACCCGCGCGGCTCGTACGCCTCCACGGACGGCCACGGCCGCGGCTACATATTCCTCGACTACGCGCAGAACCAGCAGTACGACTCCACCCGCGTCACCACGCACGAGACCGGCCATGTGCTCGGCCTCCCGGACAACTACTCTGGCCCGTGCAGTGAGTTGATGTCCGGGGGCGGCCCCGGCCCGTCCTGCACCAACGCGCAGCCCGATGCCAACGAGCGGGCCCGCGTTGACCAGCTCTGGCAGAACGGTCTGACGAAGGGATTCGCCAAGATCCGCTGACCGCAGGGCACTCCGACTGTGCCCGTCGGCAAGCAGCACACCGGCGGGACGGCCGGCCGCTTCACACCCCGGCGGCCGGATCACATCAGGACCGGTCGGGCCAAGCAGACTGGACGGACTGCTTCCCCCAATGTCCGTCCAGGCCACCCCCCCCAGGCCCGACCGGTCCTGTGCTCCACAGCTCCACAGCTCCACAGCTCCACTGCTCCACGAACGAACTCCCGGGTACCACCGCTCACCCGTGCCGAGCCACACCGATGACCAGACCTCGGCACGGGTCCCGGTCCCGAACGGACTGCTCCCCCAGTTCGTGCGGCTCAGCCGGAGGGCAGGCGCAGCACCGTGCGTGCGCCGCCCTCCGGCCCATGGGTGAACTCCACGCCCACCCCGAGCACCTGGGCCTGGCCGAGTGCGATGGTCAGGCCCAGGCCGTGGCCCCTCCCGCGCCCCGGATCGCCCGTACGGAACCGCTGCGGGCCCTGCTCGATCAGCTCCGCCGGATAGCCCGCCCCGTGGTCGAGCACCTCGATCACCGGGCCGTCGACGGTCACCACCACGGGCGGACGGCCGTGCCGGTGCGCGTTGGTGATCAGGTTGGCGAGGATGCGGTCGAGGCGGCGCCGGTCCGTCTCCACCACCGTGTCCCGCACCACCCGCACCTCGGCCTCCAGGCCCGTGGCGCGCACCGCCCGCTCCACCAGCGGGCCGAGGGCGCAGGGCGCGAGGTCGGCGTGTTCGGCGCCCGCGTCGAGCCGGGAGATCTCCAGGAGGTCCTCGGTGAGGGAACGCAGCGCCTGCAGCCGGTCGTTGATCATCTCCTTGGGCCGGCCCTCGGGCAGCAGCCCGGCCGCCGCGACCATGCCGGTCAGCGGGGTGCGCAGCTCGTGCGCCACGTCCGCCGTGAACCGCTTCTCCGTCTCCAGGCGGGACTGCAGCGAGGCGGCCATGGAGTCGAGCGCCCCGGCCACGTCCCGCACCTCGTCCCGCCCGCCGCGCCCGCCTTTTCCGCCGCGCTCGCCGCGTCCGCCCTTTCCGTCCCGGCCGCCGCGTCCGCCCTTTCCTGCGCGCCCGTCGCGTCCGCGTTCGCGCCCGCCTTTTCGGTCACGGCCGCCGCGCCCGCCGCGCCCCGGTGTCATCCCGACCCGCGCGTCCAGATCGCCCTCGGTGATCCGCCGCGCCACCTGCGCCGTACTGCTCAGCCTGCGGCTGATCCCGGTGGCCAGGAAGATCCCGGCGAGCGTGACGGCCCCGGCGGCGAGCAGCGCCGAGCCGAGGATCGCGGTGTCGATGGCGGCCAGCCGGTCCCGGGTGTCCCGGTACGGCGACCAGACCGCGAGCGGCCTGCCGTCCGCGGGCGCCGCCGCCCACATCACGGGCTGCCCGCGCCGGGAGCCGACCATGCTGCCCTGCTCGCCCTCGGCCACCAACTCCCGGAGGGGGCCGGGCAGTTCACGGGGGTCGAGCGCGATCCGGTCGCCGCTCGTGGACGTCCCGTACTCGTACGCGGAGAGGGCGGCGTCGAGCTCCTGCCGCACCTCCTTGCGGACCTCGCCGACGGTCTGCCGGGCCACCACGTTGTGCACGAGGACGCCGAGGACCGCCGCGACCACACAGGACACCGCGGTGATCGTGAGGGCGATCTGCCAGCGCAGACTCACCGGTCCGCCCGCGGGCAGGGCTCGTCGCCGGTCCCGGTGCCGGTCCGGGGCGCGCGGCACTCGTCGAGGCTCAGGTCGTCCAGGGCCATGGCGCCCTTCCCGTCCCACACGTAGTCCGAGACGCTCACGTACACCGGGTTGCTGGTCGGTTCGCGTACGGCGAGGTGTCCGGCGGCGACCTCGACGCCCTCCAGGACGGCCCGCCGCGCGAGCACGCGGGTGACGCGGCCGGCCTCGACGGTGTAGACGCGCAGTTCGCTGGTACGGCCGTCCACGTCCACGGCGGTGATCAGCTCGTCCTTGCCGTCCCCGGTCAGGTCGTGCAGCACGGGCGGCCGCACCGGGCACGCCTGCCCCGAGCAGTCCGCGAGCAGCCGCACGGCCCGCTGGTCGACCAGCCGCCCGCTGCCGCCGTCCTGCTCGCCCGCGGCGGCGAAGTCGGCCCGTACGACGTCCAGCGGGTCGGCGTCCCGCATGTCCCCCGAGGGGACTTCGGGCACCCCGGGCACGGGCGCGGGCTTCCCCGGCTGCTGCCCCGGCGCGACGGGCGCGGGCCGGCTGTCCTGCCACAGCGCGAGCGGCTTGGTCACCTCGTCGATCCGCCCGTCACTGCGCAGCCCATCCACGTCGGCACAGCCGGCGGCCCCGGCGGCCAGGGTGAGGCTTCCGGCGAGCAGCACCGCGGTACGTCGACGGCGAGCGGTGCACGGGGTCATACGTCCATCGTGTCGACCCGGCCGGGAGTGCTCGCGGTGGATGGGCCGGACGGGGCAACGCGGGAGCGCCCCGAAAGGGGCGCGGGCCTGTGACATGTGCGGCTCCGCCACAGGGCGCGACCCGCCACGACGGGGCGGCAGCCGGGGTGCGGCGAGGGGCGGCTACGAGGTGCGGCTACGAGGGGCGGCTACGAGGTGCGGCCAGGGGACCTTCACGCCGGCGCCGACCCGCCCGGCCCCGCCACCGCCCGCGCCGCCGCGATCTCCCGCCGCAGGGGACCGAGCGTGCCGTCATCGTCGTCGAGCGGCTCGTGCGGACGGGGCACGGAGCCCTCGGCCGCCCGCCGCAGCGCGGCGTCCTCCCTCAAGTCCTCCGCCAGTTGCTCCAGTTGGAGCGAGAGTTCCTTGGACTCGGCGGGGGTGGGCCGGGGCGCGCCGTGGCGGATGCGGACGCGGGCGGAGGTCGTCGCGTCCACGACCCGTTCCAGGGCGACGACGAGCGGCCAGAACGCGGCGGCCCGCGTCCCGAACGGCGGCGGTTCGGTGAGGGCGCGCTGGAACTCCGTACGAACGACGGACAGATCGCGGTAGATGCGCCGACGCATGCGGGCGCGGGCCGCCGGGTCGGGGACGCCGGGAGTCGCCGGGTCGAGGAAGGCGCACTCGACGTACCGGGCGGTGTCCGCGACCGCGCCCGCCAGCCGGTCGCCGATCCGCGTGCCCCAGCTCTCCGGCCACAGCAGATAGCCCGCGACCAGGGCGATCCCACAGCCCATCAGGGAGTCGTACATCCGCGGTGCGATGAGGGCCGCGCCCTGGTGGTTGAGGACGTCGGAAAGGAGCAGGATCACCGGGGTGATCGCCGCCGTCTGGTAGCCGTACCCGCGCGGCGTCAGGGCCGGGATCAGCGGCGCGAGCAGCACAAGCACGGGCACGTCCCACCAGCCGCGCGGCACCTGCGAGAGCACCGCCGCCGCGAGCACCAGGCCCGCCGCCGTGCCGACAGCGCGCAGCACGGCCCGCGAGAACACCGAGCCGAAGTCCGGCTTCATGACGAAGGTGATGGTCAGCGCCACCCAGTACGAGCGCGGCACGTCGATCAGCGACACCAGGGACTGCGCGAGCCCGATGCACAGCGCGAGCCGCAGCCCGTACCGCCAGGACGCGGCCGAGAGCAGGACGTTGCGGGCGGCGCGGCGGACGCGGTCGCGCAGGGCGGCGGGGCGGCCGAGCCGGTCGTCCACGTTGCCCGGGTCGGACTCGGCCAGCGCGTCCGCCGCGTACCGGACCGCCGCGTCCACCGCGTGCGCGGCCGGACCCTGCGGGCCCTCGGGCAGCCGCAGCCCGACGGGCCCGGCGAAGCCCCGCTCCACCGCGTCCGCCAACGACCGCACGGCGTCGGGCACTTCGGGCGGCAGCGGACGCCCGCGCTCGTACGCGGCCGGCGCCGCCTCCACGATCGGGATGACCGCGTTGAGCTGCGCGAGCAGCCGTACGAGGTCCGGGTTGCGGGCGTGGTAGAGCGCGCGCCGGGCGAGCACCACGTCGTACGCCTGGTTGAGGGAGTGCGTGACGTCCTGCCGGGCCGCCGCGTACGCCTCCGGGTCGGCGCCCGCCTTCTCCAGGAGGTCGGCCACGGTGCGGTACGCCCCGGCGACCGTGACCCGTTCCGGCACCCCGGACCGCACGGGCCAGGCGAGCAGCGCGAGCGTGAGGACGAGCAGGCCGCCGCTGGTCATCAGGAGCGGCGCGATCCACCAGTCGTCGCCCGGCATCGGGAGGCCTGCCCCGACCACCGAGTTGAGCAGGAGCAGCAGCCCGGACACGGACGCCACCGCGCCGACCGTGGAGATCATCCCGGAGATCAGCGCGATGGCCGTCACGACGGCGACGGCGACCCAGCCGTGTCCGTACACCAGCGTGCCGAGCGTGACGCCGACCGCGCCGAACAGCTGCGGCACGGCGATGTTGTAGACCCGCATCCGGTACGCGGTCGCGGTGTCGCCGATGACCCCGGACAGGGCGCCCATCGACGCGAGCGCGCCGTACGCCGGGTAGCCCGCCGCGAGCCCGACCGCCAGCGGCAGCGCCATCGCGACGGCCGCGCGGGCGACCGCGGGCCACGGGATCGGCGCCGGCTGCGGCTTCAGCGTGCCGAGGCTCCGGACCAGCCACTCGGGCGGGGCGAGTCGGGCGGCGGTGAACTCTCGGGGCCGGGGCATGCGCCCATTATCTGCGGGTCGTCCCAGTCGGGGTCGTCCCAGTCGGGGTCATCCGCGTTCGGGGTCATCCGCGTTCCGGGGCTTGGCGCGCGTGCAGGGTTTCTCGCGTGTGCAGGGTGAGGTCGACGACCAGTGAGCGGTGGTCCGTGTGCGGCAGATCGAGGAAGCGTGCGTCGCGCGCCGTGAAGTCCCGGCTCACCAGGACGTGGTCGATCTGCGTGCCGAGCGCCGGTGCGCCGGACGCCGTCGACGCCGGCCAGGTCGGTGTGCGCGCCCCGCCCGCGAGGCGGGTGCTGTCGCGCAGCCCGGTGTCGAGGATGCGGCGGAACGCCGCGTGGTCCTGGCTCGCGTTGAAGTCCCCGGCGAGCACGGTCGGCTGCCCGGACCCGACGCGCGCCCAGCGTTCGAGCTCCGCCAGCTCGGCCCGCCACAGCCCGACTCCGCCGGGCACGGGCGGCATCGGATGCGCGAGCTGCAGCCGTACGGAGTGCCCCTCGACCTCCGCCACCGCTCCCGGCATGCCGAGCGTGCCGTCCACACCGGGCCCCGGCTTCAGCGGATACCGGCTGAGGATCGCCGACCCCTCCGCGCCCGTCGCCTCCACGAGCGTGCGGTACGGGAACCGCTTGCCGAGCCGCTCCTTCAGCGCCGCCGCACAGCCCGGGTCACACTCCTGGACGAAGACCAGATCGGGCCTCTCTCGCCGCACCGCCGACAGCAACTCCTCGGTGGCGCCGCCGAACTCGATGTTCGACGTCAGTACGCGCAGCTGCGCCACCGCCCGCCCCTCCGGCTCGGCCGTTTCGCCGTACGGCCGGCAGAACCAGCCGGTCACGGCCAGGACGACCGCACCCCAGACGAGCCCTGTGCGCCAGCGCGCGAGCGCGGCGAGCGCCGCCGCTACGGCGGCGGGCACGAGCAGCCAGGGCAGGAACGCGAGCAGCTGCGGCACGGGGGTCACGCCGTCGACATCGAGGACCCGGCAGAGCAGGACCACGCTCACGCCGGTGAGGGTGAAGGCGGCCGTCCAGCGGGCGAGCGCGCGCCAGGGCCCGCGCCCGCGCCGCCGGTCCGCGCGGGCGCCCGGGGCGCCGCCGGCCCGGATCTCGTCGCTCCGGATCTCGTCGCTCCGGGTGTCCGTCTCCACGTCGTGGTGGCCTTTCGCCGGTGATGTCTCAGTGTGTCGTGCCGGAATCCGACCTCGGGGCTTCTCCCCCCTTGAGACGAGAGGCGAGGGTGGGGGGTTGCACCGTCTCCCACTCCCAGGGGGCCCGTTTCACGTGAAACACCGCGCCGGTCCCGCCTCCGCGATCGCCGCCAGCGTCCGCAGCGCCGCCTCCAGTACGTCGTACGGCGGCGACGCGAGGCCGATGCGTACGGTGTCCGGCGCCGTCGTCGCGCCGGCCGCGAAGGCCGCACCCGGGGTGACCGCGATGCCGTGGGCGGCGGCTGCGGCGGTGAAGGTCTCGCCCCGCCAGGGCGCGGGCAGCCGCCACCAGGCGTAGTACGCATGCGGGTCGGTCTGGACGTCATGACCGGTCAGGCAGGCCGTGACGCGAGCGTGCCGGTCCGCCGCGTCGGCGCGCTTCGCGGTTGCGAGGCGGTCCGCCGTGCCGTCGGTCAGCCAGCGCGTGGCGGCCTCCAGAGCGAAGCGGCCCGCCGTCCACCCGCCGGAGCGCAACGCCGCCGCGGCCCGCTCGTCGTCCGGCCCCGGCGTGACCAGGAGGCCCACCGAAAGACCGGGCGCGATCCGCTTCGACAGGCCGTCCA
Source organism: Streptomyces sp. LHD-70 (assembly GCF_031157275.1). Classification (GTDB taxonomy): domain Bacteria; phylum Actinomycetota; class Actinomycetes; order Streptomycetales; family Streptomycetaceae; genus Streptomyces. The sequence continues at coordinate 22,168 of NZ_JAVIFW010000027.1, read as the reverse complement.
CGACGTACGTGAGCTCCGGGGCGTACGCCGCGAGCGGTTCCGGCGCCTCCGGGTACAGGAACGACCAGATCCGGTCCTCGACGACCGGGAGCGGTGCCTGCAGCCCCAAGTCCCTTACAGTCTCGGCCAGTTCACGGCGCCGCGCGTCCGGCATCGTCACGCAGGTCGGATTGTGCAGCGTCGGCTGCACGTACAGCGCGCTCAGCGGCGCCCCGCGATGCGCCGCCGCCACCGCCTCGGGGCGCAGCCCGTGTGCGTCGGTGGCCAGCGGCACCAGCGTGAGCCGCAGCCGCGCCGCGATCTCCCGCACCACCGGGTACGTCAGCGCCTCCACGCCGACCCGCCCGCCCGGCGGCACCAGCGCGGCGAGCGCCCCGGCGATGGCCTGCCGCGCGGTACCGGTGAACAGCAGCCGCTCGGGACCCGGGCGCCAACTCCCGTACGCGAGCAGCGCACTTGCCACCGCCCGCGCCCCCGGCGTCCCGGCAGCGGAGGCCGTCTGCGTGGCCTCGGCGAACACATCCGGGCGCAGCAGCGGCCCGAGGCTCGCGCTCAACACCTCCGACTGCCCCGGCGCGGAGGGGTAGTTGAGCTCCAGGTTGACCTCGGCGGGCAGTGCGGGCGGCTCGGTCAACGCGCGACCGCTCGGCTCCGGCACGGCCCGTACGTACGTCCCGCGCCCCACCTCGCCGACGACGAGCCCTCGCCGCACCAGCTCGCCGTAGACCCGGCTGGCCGTGGACGGCGCGATCCTGCGGCGCCGGGCGAACTGCCGCTGTGGCGGCAGCCGGTCGCCGGGCCGCAGCCGCCCGCGCGCGATATCGGCGGCCACGGCATCCGCGATCCGCCGAAAGTCCCGGAACTCCTCGCCGCCCATGACGCCCCCGGTGCCGTACGGGATTGCTCCGACTACAAACCCATCCATTGCTCCGACCGTAACCCCCTCCTACGCTCCCGACCATGGCAGACGCACTCATCTCCGACGGCGTCCGGATCGCCTACGACGCGGTCGGCCCGGCCGGCGCGCCCCCCGTCGTCCTGATCCACGGACACCCCTTCGACCGCACCCAGTGGGCGCCCCAACTCGCCGCCCTCGCAATGGACTTCCGCGTCATCGCACCCGATCTGCGCGGCTACGGCGCCTCCACCGTCGTCCCCGGCACCACCCCGCTCGACGTCTTCGCCCAAGACATCGCTGCCCTCCTCGACCGGCTCGGCGTCCAGCGGTTCGTCCTCGGCGGGCTGTCGATGGGCGGCCAGATCGCCATGGAGTGCGTACGGCTCTTCGGCGACCGCATCACCGGCCTCGTCCTCGCCGACACCTCTCCGCAGGCCGAGACGGACGAGGGCAGGACCTGGCGCCGCGCCCTCGCCGAGCGGCTGCTCCGTGAGGGCATGAAGGGGTACGCGGACGAGGTGCTGCACCGGATGGTCGCCCCGCACTCCGCCCCCGAGGTCCAGGACCACGTCCACCGGATGATGTGCGCCACCGACCCGGAGGGCGCGGCGGCAGCCCTCCGCGGCCGCGCCGAACGCCCCGACTACCGCACCCTCCTCAGCCGCGTCACGACCCCGACCCTCCTCGTCGTCGGCGCGGAGGACACGTACACCCCGGTCGCCGAGGCCGAGTCCCTGCACAGCACCCTCCCGGACTCGACCCTCCACGTGATCGAGCGCGCGGCCCACCTGCCGAACCTGGAGCGTCCGGAGGAGTTCAACGCGGCACTTCGGGGGTTCCTGGCGGGGGTCTGAGGGTCGCTGGTGCTGGTGCTGGTGCTGGTGCTGGGTGCCGGGTGCCGGGTGCGGGGCGCAGGTGGAGGTGCGGGTGCCGGGTGGGGGTTGGGGGGCGATGGGGCTGCGGGGTGCGGGGTGCGGGTGTGGCTCGCCCGGGGGCTGGCGCCGGGCGAGCTCAGCCCCGGCCGGTCCGTTGGCCGCGGCCCCAGCCGAAGCGGCTCGACACCCAGGCCGCCAGGGCCACCAGCAGGGCGAGGGCGAGGATGATCCAGGACGCGGTGCGCAGGGACTCCGTCAGGGCGTCGTAGACGGCGGCGACGGCCGGGCGGGACAGCTCGGGCGGCAGGTCGCCCAGGGTGCGGCTTCGGCCCACGGCCACGGCGACTTCGAGCAGCGCCGCGCTCAGGGCGAGGCCGAGCGCCGTGGCGATGACGGCCCGGCGGCGACGTACCGCGAGGCCGATGCCCACCGCCGCACACAGCACCGCCGCGATCGGCAGCCAGATCCCCGCGACCTGCAGCATGTGGAACCCCTTCCCCAGGGTGCCGAGGTTCTCCAGGACCGTGATCTCGGTGTGCTCGACCGGGATGCTGCGCGCGAACGGCACACCGTCCTCGACGAGTTGCTCCCTCACCTGCTCGATGATCGGCGCGAGGTCGAGGGTGACGGCACGGTCGCCGCCTTCGTTCAGGGCGTCCTGCACCGCGTCGTGCGCGGCCCGGTTCGCGGCGTTCCAGGCGGTCCTGAAGGTGCTGGTCTCCGTGAAGGACAGCACCGCGTCCTGGAGGAACGGTTCTACGGCGCTCTGCAGCGGGCCCACGTCGATGTGCTGCATGATCTCCGCGCTGATCGCGTCCGCCACGGCCTGCTGCACGTCCGGGTCGTTGGCCAGCGGCGCCATCGTGGCGACGTAGTTGTCGGCGTCCCCGATCTCGTACTTCGCCCACGTCGACGCCGCCCCCAGCGGCGCAAGGAGGCAGGCGAGCACCAGCAGGACCACGGCCAGGACCGCCCGCGCCCTGCCCGCCCCGCTCCGCTCGCGTACCTCCCGGGAACTCCGCACCCGTCCAGGCAAGAGCGCCGCCCGCCCACCCGCGACCGGTGTTGCTGCGGCCGAGTGGCCGGGCCGGGGAGATCGACACCTATGGAGCAGCAGCAGTGGTAGCGGCGGCAGCAGTGGCAGTGGCAGTGGCAGGTGCGGCAGTGGTGGCAGCGGCAGGAGCGGCGCCGTGTCGATGCTGTGCCGCGTGCCCGACGGGCCTCGTGTCGTCCGGCGGGGGCCGGGTGTCCCCGTCGGCGCCCGGCCCCCAACCCCCGTATTCAGGTGGCTGTTTACTTGCGGTTGTAGAGGCGCATCGTGATCGGGCCGAATACCGCGACCAGGAAGGCCGCCCAGCCCAGCGTCCAGATCAGCTCCGCGCCGGGCCACTCGCCCTGCATGAAGGAGCGGACGGACGAAGAGACGTGCGTGACCGGGTTGTTGTTGACGAAGGCCTGCAGCCAGCCCGGCATCGTCGAGGTCTCCACGAAGATGTCGCTGAGGAAGGTCAGCGGGAAGATCACCATCATCGAGACGCCCATCACGGACTTCTCGGTGCGCAGCATCAGGCCGAACATCGTCCACACCCACGAGAACGCGAACGAGAACACGACGAGCAGCGCGATGCCTGCCATCACTCCGGCCACTCCGCCCTCCGGGCGGAATCCGAGGATCAGGCCGACGGTGAGGATGACGAGGGAACCGAGGACGTACCGCAGCATGTCGCCGAGGAGATAGCCCACCATCACCGAGGGGCGCCAGATCGGCAGGGTTCTGAAGCGGTCGAAGACGCCCTTGTCGATATCGGTGTTGACCGAGACGCCCGTGTACATCGTGATCATCACGATCGACATCACGAGGATGCCGGGCAGCAGCCGCTGCAGATACTCCTGCGGCGAGCCCGCGAGCGCCCCGCCGAAGAGGTACGTGTACATCAGCACCATCATGATCGGGAAGGCGGTGACGTCGAAGAGCTGCTCGGGGACGTGCTTGATCTTCAGCATGGCCCGCCACCCGAAGGTGACCGACGCGGAGAGCGCGCTGGGGCGCGGTGGGCGGTCCTTGGCGATGAGGAGTTCGGCCAGCGACTCGGTGGAGACCGCGGCGAGTTCCTCCGGGGCTCCGCCTGCGCCGGGGGCGTTCGTCTGGGTCGCGGTGCTCATGCCAGTGCCTCTTCCTGTGCGTCGTCGCGCGGGTCGGTGGGGGTGCCGCCGGGGGTGGCCGGGCGGTCGGTGAGGGCCAGGAACACTTCGTCCAGGCTGGGTTGGCCGAGCGAGAAGTTGTCGACGGTGATCCCGGCACGGGCCAGCTCCGCCAGCGCGCGGGAGGCCTTCTCGGCGGCCGCGGTGCCGTTCCCGTCGCCGTTGCTGATGCGCGCGGTGAGCGCCAACGGGTCGGCCTCCAGCAGCACTTGGGCGTCGAGGGCCTTCTTCAGGAGCTGCTCGGCCTCCGGGCGCTGCTCGGCGTCGCGCAGCCGTAGGTGCACGGCGCCCGCGCCGACGGACGACTTCAGCTCGCCCTTGGTGCCCTCGGCGATCACCTTGCCCTGGTCGATCACCGCGATCCGGGCCGCCAACTGGTCGGCCTCGTCGAGATATTGGGTGGTCAGCAGGACCGTGGTGCCCTGGGCGACGACCGCGCGCACGATGTCCCAGACCTGGTTGCGGCTGCGCGGGTCGAGACCGGTCGTGGGCTCGTCGAGGAAGAGCAGGTCCGGGGTGTTGAGGATGGAGGCGGCGATGTCGATACGGCGCCGCATGCCGCCGGAGTAGTTCTTCACCTGCCGGGGCGCGGCCTCGGTGAGGCCGAAGGCCTCCAGGAGCTGCTCGGCGCGCTGTGCGGAGGCCCGCTTGGAGTGGCCGGTGAGCCGGCCGAGCAGCACCAGGTTCTCGGTGCCGGTCAGGTCCTCGTCGACCGAGGCGTACTGACCGGTCAGGCTGACCCGGCTGCGGACCGCGTCCGCCTCGCGCACCACGTCGTGCCCGAAGACGTGCGCTTCGCCGCCGTCCGGTCGCAGCAGCGTGGCGAGCATCTTCACGGCGGTGGTCTTGCCCGCGCCGTTCGGCCCGAGCACGCCGTAGACGGTGCCGGCCGGGACGCTCAGGTCGATGCCGTCGACTGCGCGGTTGGCCCCGAAGGTCTTCACCAGACCCGCGGTCTCGATGGCCAGGCCGGTCGAACGGCCAGTCTGGTTGCTCATGGGTCTCCGGTCCTTTCTTGTTCCTTGTCGTGGAAGCCGGGCGGCTTCTCGGTCTGGCGGCTTCTCGGTCTTCGGGGTGCTCCGTACGGCGTCAGGAGGGGTACGGGTGGGCCGCGCGGGCCGTGCGCAGTGCGTGACCCCACCAGACGAGCTGGTCGAGCATCGAGGTCACCGCCCGGCTCGGCCGGTTCTCCGGGCCCCGCGGCAGTTCGTCGACGAGGTTGAGACCGACGCCGTCGCGCAGACTCATCGCATGCAGCTCGGTGAACACGCACCGCAGTTGCTCGACTGCGTACAGTCCCAGGCTGTCGTAGCCGTAGCTGACGAAGCCGACGGGCTTGCCGTGCCATTCGTCGTACGCGAAGTCGAGCGCCTGCTTGAGGACGGCAGGGAAGCTGCGGTTGTACTCGGGCGTGACGACCACGAAGCCGTCGGCCCGGTCGACGTGGCGGGCGAAGCGGCGCATCGCGTCGGTGGGGGCGGAGGGGTAACGCACGGGCAGGTCCGTGTAGTCGACGAGGTCCACGACGTCCAGCTTCAGGTCCTCGCGCTGCGTGGCGCGCTCGAGGAACCACTCCGCGACGCTGCCGCCGACGCGTCCCTCGCGGGTGGATCCCACGATCACCGCGACCGCGAGCCGCTCCTCCGCCTTCGTCATCACACCCCCTGCCCACCTCTCCGCTGTCCGCGTCGTTCGTCGAGTTCTGCATGGGCGGCTGTCGTGCTTGTCGTGCCTGTCATGCCTGTCGTGCTTGTCGCGCCCCTGCTGTCTCTCGCTGTCTGCTTCTGTCTCTTGGGCGCGAGATCGGATCGCGCGGCCGCCAGATTCGATCTCGCGGGGATCTCGCGGAATCGGACGGGGGCTGGCGGCGGTCTGGCAGCGGGTCTCGCGCCGGTAGGGCAACGGTCCGTGACAGCCAACAGCCCGTCGGCCGAGCCGAATCGCCGAGCGGATTCGTGGCGTCGGGTGTTTCCTTGAGGATGGGGAAGGGGGGCGAGGAGGTCGCTCCATGCGTACGACCAGGTCCTTGCGCACTCTTGCCGCCACCGCTTTCGCGAGCGGCACTTTCATCGCCGTGAGCTTCGCCTCCGCGGCACCGGCGATGGCTGGGAACGACGGCTCCGTACGGGGCGTCGTCGTCTCGCACCGTGACATCAGCCTGCGGGCGGACCCCAACCCCGTTTCTGCGAAGGTCGGTTCACTTCCGCCGGGCGCACGTGAGCTCATCGAGTGCGCCACGCTCAGCACCCACGTGAACGGCAACCCGTACTGGTACTGGCTGGGCGGAGGCCACGGCTGGGCGAGTGGCGCGTACATGAAACCGGAACGACAGGCTCCGATGTGCGACGACACCGGCCGCAACCACCACCAGAACCGGGGCGACTGGAACCAGCACCGGAACGACCCGGACCCCTGCTGGTCCGACTGCCAGTGCCAGGACTCCTGCCGCGATCACTGAAGAGAGACCGCCCGGCGCCGCTGAGGGCACCACCGGGCCCTGCTGAGGACCACCGCCGGGCGGGTCGCCGCCCGACTTGCCGGGGGACCTGCCCGGGTGTGCTCTTGAAATGCAGGGGAGTGACTGCGAGGACGAGAGGACGACCTCATGGCACACGCCGCACCAGCACCTGTACGTGCCCACCGCCCCACTGGGTCGACGACCTGGCTGGCCCCGCTGCTCGCGGTCGCCTACGGCCTGTGGGCCGCGGCCAACCACCGCGACGGCGGCCCCATCACGACGGGCAATGTCCTGTACGGCATCGTCGCCGGAGTCGTCTTCGGGGCCGTCTACTTCGGCCTGCGGTCGATGTCCGCGCGCCTGCCGCGCGAGCTGCGCGCCCTGGCCTGGGGCTCGTTCACCGGCATCGCCTTCGGCTTCCTCTACAGCCTGACCGACGCGAGCATCCTGAGGTCCATCGGCAACGCGGCCATCGTGGGCGCGGTGGTGGCCGGCGCGATGTTCTACCGCTACTACACGACCGAGGACGCCAAGGGCCATCACGACTGAACGGGAGCCTACTGAAGCGGAGTTGACCTCGCCGACCGCGAAGGTCCCTGGTGCCGTCGGCCAGGCCGGGGTCAGTCCCGCCGCGCCCGATTCGGTCCGTGAGCCCTCCTGGCGCCGAAGTTATCCACAGGCCCCGCCGGCTGTCAGTGGCGGCGCCTATGGTTTCGAAGCATGACCCCAGCCGCTCTCATCGGACGAGACCACCCGGCGGCCGTGCTGCGCGCCGAGGTGGACCGCGCCGTGCACAGCCACGGCGGGCTCGTGCTGGTCACGGGCGAGCCCGGAATCGGCAAGACGACCCTGGTCACCCAGGCCGCGCATGAGGCGCGGGACAGAGGCGCCCTGGTGCTGACGGGCGCCTGCTGGGCCTCGGACAGCGCGCCGGGGTACTGGCCGTGGGTGCAGGTCGTGCGCGCCCTGCGGCGTGCGGTGGGGGAGGAGCGGTTCGCCGCGGCCCAGGAGACCGTCGGTTCGGAGACCTCGTGGCGGCTCGGCGCGCTCCTCGGCGAGTCCCCGGTGCCGGGTGCCGACGACCCGACGGCCGCCTTCCACCTGTACGACGCGGTGACGACGGCGCTGGTCACCGTCTCCCAGGACCAGCCCGTGGTGGTCGTCCTCGACGACCTGCACTGGGCGGACACGGCCTCACTGAAACTGCTCGAATTCGCCGCGGGACACGCGTGGTTCGAGCGCCTGCTGCTGATCGGGACGTACCGGGACGCGGAGGTGGACGCCGAGGGCCACCCGCTGCGCGACCAGATCCTGCCCCTGGTCGCGAAGGGCACGACGCTCAGCCTCGCGGGCCTGACCCGCGCCGAGACGGGCGCCCTGGTGGAGCGTACGGCGGCCCGGGAGCCGGACGAGCCCACCCTCACCGAACTGCACCGCTTCACGGGCGGCAACCCGTTCTTCGTGGAGCAGTCGGCCCGCCTGTGGGCGGCGGGCGGCACACTCGGCGCGGTCGCACCAGGTGTGCGTGAGGCGGTGCGGCGCCGCCTCGGCCTGCTGCCCGCGGCGGTCAAGGACCTGCTGACGACGGGTGCGGTGCTCGGCAGGGAGTTCCACCGCCAGGTGCTCGCGGCCGTCGCGGGCGCGCCGGTGGCACACGTCGACCGCCTCCTCGACCAGGCGGTCACGGCCCGATTGATGACGTCCCTGGGCAACGGCCGCTTCGCCTTCGCCCACGATCTCGTACGGGAGACCCTCCAGGAGGAGCCCGCCCCGGACGAGGCCCGCGCGCTGCACGCCGCCGTGGTCGAAGCCCTGGAGCGGGCGCCCGACCTGGCCGCGAAGGTGTTCCCGGCGGACCGCGCCCGGCATGCCTACGCCGCGGGGGACGAGGTGGCGCCCGAGACGGCGGTGCGGCTGCTGCAGGAGGCCGCGCACGACGCCGGGTCGCGGCTCGCCCTGGAGGAGCAGGTGGTGCACCAGCGGAGGGCGGCGGAGCGCGCCGTCGGCCTGGAGGACCAGGGCAGGCGGGTCCTGGTCGCGCTGGCGCTCGGAGAGTCCCTGCACCACGCGGGCGAGGAGGACGAATGCCGTGCCGCCTTCGACGAGGCCCTGGACCTGGCCCGCTCCCTGGACGATCCGACGCTCCTCGCGCGCGTGGCGCTCACGCTCTACAGCAGGCAGTTGGCCGGCCTGTTCGGCACGGACGGCCCGAGCGAGGCGGACGAGCTGCTGCGCGAGGCGCACCGCGCGCTGGTCGGCGGGGACAAGCAGCACAGCGGACCGCCCGCGCGCGGCGGCGCCGTCGTCGACCGCACCGAAGGGCGCCCGGCGAGCGAACTCGCCCAGGAACTCAGCGTCCGCAGCGCCGTCCTGGCCCGCAGGCACGCGGACGACGAGGCGCTCGGCTTCAGCCTGTGGGCCCGCCACCACGCCATCTGGGGTCCAGGCACGGCGGCCGAACGGGTCGCGCTGGTCGAGGAGTTGACCGCGATCGCCCAGCGCTCCGACGACCTGGAGGGCGAGCACTTCGCCCGCGCGCTGCACTGGGTGGCCCGCATCGAGCTGGGCGACCCGCGCTATCTCGACGAGTACCACGCGTACGTGGCGCATGCCGAGCAGTCCGGCCTGCCTCTCATGGGCGTGGGCGCGGCCATCGACCAGTCCATCGTGTGCGCCCTCGGCGGCCGCTTCGCACAGGCCGAGAGCTTCCTCACGGAGGCCTTCGGGTACGCGAGCAGAACCGAACCCCACACGCACTTCCTCCCCCTCCTGGAGCACCACCGCTGGACGCTGGCGCTGCTCCAGGGGCGGTACGAAGGAGTGGACGAGGTGCTGCGCAGCCTGGAGCGCGGGCACCCCTGTGCGCGCCTCCTCTTCGGGATCACGGCGGTGGAGCGCGCCGAGGAGGAGGGCGCGTCCCGGGCCGAGTTGGATGCGGCGGTGGCGTACGCGCGGGAGCTGCTCCCGGAGCCGGGCCCGGAGTCCGGCCGGGAAGCGGAGCCGCACCCTCGTACGGCCGACATCGACCGCGGTTTCCTGCCGTTGCGGCTGCGGTTCCAGGCGCAGGCCGCGGCGGCCTCCGGGGACCGCGCGCTGTGCGCGGCGGCCCGCGCGGCGCTCGTGCCGTACGCCGGGCAGTGGGCGGTGTCGATGTTCGGCTGGGACATCAGCGGCCCCGTCGTGCACTGGATGGCCGTGTGCGACGCCGCGTCGGGCCGCCTGGAGGAGGCGGAGCAGGGCTTCACGAGGGCGTACCGCTCGGCCGAACTCCTCGCGGCCAGGCCCTGGTCGGTGCTGGCCCGCGCCCAGCTCGCCGAAGTCCGCGCGGCTCGCGGTGAGGACCCGGCACCGCTGCTGACCGAGGTCGTACGGGACGCGGAGGACCTCGGCATGCGGCAGGTGCTGCGCCGCATGAGCCGGCTGCGGGAAGGCCGCGCGGCACCCAAGCCGACGACCCCACCGGCCGCCCTGGCACAGCCACCGCCCTCCCGCGAACCGGTCGGCACGGCAGACGTTCCCGAACTCCCCCCGTCCGCGCACGAGTTCCGTTTCGACGGCACGGTCTGGACGCTGACGTACGCCGGTCGTACGACACCCATGCCCGACGCCAAGGGCCTGCGGGACCTGCGGCAGTTGCTGTCCCGCCCGGGCGACGACATCCCGGCCGTGCACCTCCTGGCGCCCGAGGGCGGGGCCGAGGTGGTCGCGGCCCGCAGCCTCGGCGGGGACGCGGTCCTGGACGAGGAGGCGAAGCGGCAGTACCGCCTCCGACTCGAACGCCTCGACGAGGAGATAGACCGCGCGGCGGAGAGGGGCGCCACGGAGCGCGCGGCGGAGTACGACCGGGAGCGCAAGGCCCTCCTGAGCGAACTCCGCGCCGCAGCGAGCCTCGGCGGCCGCACCCGCCGCCTCGGCGACGAGGCGGAGCGCGCCCGCAAAACGGTCACCGCCCGCATCCGCGACACCCTCCGCCGCCTGGACACCCGCCACCCCGAACTGGCCGCGCACCTGCGGGAGTCGGTCTCGACGGGCAGCACGTGCGGGTACAGACCGAAGGGCGGGGCGCCGGACTGGCGGCTGTGAGGCTCTCGGGCCGCGGCTCGGCCGGAGCGTCCCGCCCTTGAACGCCTGAACCGAGGTGGGTGGATCAGGGGGGTCTCCCCCTAGTCGCCGAACTGCTGCGCGGACCTGTCCACATGGGCGAGTCGGCGCAGGGCGTTGAACACGGCCTCGCCGAGCACCGTTCCGATGACCACGGTCTCGACCAGATCCTCGACTGCCACCCGGCGGTTCACATAGTCGAGGTCGGCGCGGGCGACCTGCTCGGCGGCGTCGGCGTAGTCGTCGAGGAGTTCGGCGAAGGCGGCGTGGCCGAGGCGGTCGAGGGCGACGAGTGCGTGCGCCAGGTCGGTGGCGGCCGGGTTGTCCGTGCCGACGCGCCAGCCGCGTCGCGCGATCAACTCCTGCACGGTGTCCCGCGCTTCGGACCGGGCCTCGTCGTCTCCTTCGTCGTGCTGCGGCGGCCCGAGCCGCTTGGCCGCGGCGCCCAGCACGTCGTGTACGGGCCGGCCGGGCTCGTCGACGGCCTGCAGCACCTCCGCGATGGCCGCCACCTTCAGCCCTCCGACGTCGAGAAGCGCACGGATCAGCCGGAGGCGACGCTCATGGGTCTCGTCGTAGCGCGCCTGGTTGGGGCTGCTGAGCTCGCCGGGCGGCAGGAGTCCCTCGCGTACGTAGTACTTGATCGTCGGCACCGGAACCCCGGTTCTTCGGCTCAACTCACCGACGCGCATGGGTGGTTCACCTCCAGGTTCATTGCCAGGTCCCTTCCTTGGCCCGCTCCTGGGCCCACTCCTTGACTCACTCCTCGATCCACCCCTTGAGCCGTTCCTTCATCCGTCCTTCGACCCTTCGACCCTTCGACCTTTCGGCCTTTCGGCCCTTCAAGCCCTTGCCAAGGGTCCACCCATCATAGATAGTGGCACTATCGGATAGTGGATAGCGCCGCTATCCACTACGCCACGTCTCAGCTGTCTCCACGGGAGGGGTTCGTCATGAGGAAGCCGAGCGAGTTAGCAGGGCTGATCAAGCCGGAGGAGTTGGGGGCGTCGAGGGGGCGGCTGGGGGCTTGGAATCGGCCGTTGCTCGCGTTCGCGGGGGTGATGGCCGTGACGGCCGTGGTCTGTGCCGCGGGCCTGGTCCTCGACGACCGGGTGCTCGTCGGCTCGCCGATCTGGCTCAAGCCGTTCAAGTTCTCGGTCTCGTTCGTGGCGTACTGCCTGTCGCTCGCCTGGCTTCTCGCGCAACTGCCGCCCCGCGGCAGGGCGGCGCGGGTGGGCCGGTGGGCAGGGGCCGTCGTGGCCGCGTCGGGGCTGGTCGAGATGGTGATCATCGTGGGACAGGTGGTCCGCGGCAGGCGCAGCCACTTCAACCAGGCGACGCCGTTCGACTCGGCACTGTTCAACGTCATGGGGGCGACGATCGTCGTGCTGTGGGCGGCCACGCTGCTGATAGCCGTCCTGCTGCTGCGCGCCCGCGTCGCGGACCGGGCGGCGGCGCGGGCGATGCGCGCCGGGATCGTGCTGGCGCTCGCCGGGTCGGCCGTCGGATTCCTGATGACGCGGCCGACGCCCGGGCAGCTGCGCGGGGAGTCGGACGTGATCGGCGCGCACAGCGTGGGCGTACCGGACGGCGGACCGTCGATGCCGCTCACCGGCTGGTCGACCACCGGCGGTGACCTGCGTATCCCGCACTTCTTCGGCATGCACGCGCTGCAGCTGCTGCCGCTGCTCGTCATCGCCCTGGTGCTGCTCGGGCGACGTGTGCCCCGGCTGCGGGGTGAGCGGGTGCGAGCGCGGTTCGTCGGCCTGGCGTCGCTGACGTACGCGGCGATCTTCATCGTCCTCGTTCAGCAGGCCCTGCGCGGCCAGGCCCTGCTGCGTCCGGACGCGACGACGCTGACCGGGGCGGGCCTGATCCTGGCGGCGACGGCGGCCGGGGCATGGGCGATCTTGCGAGCGGAGTCACGGCCGAGACCTCCGTCGCGGTCGGCGAGCGGGAGTCGACCGGGAGTCGGCCGGAATCCCACAGCGGTACGCGCCGAGGATCACGCTCGGCCAACGCAACCATCACAACAGGGAGTTGACGTGTCATGACAGGCTTCCTCTTCGAGCTCTCCTTCTGGCTGGCCGCCCCGGTCTGGCTGTTGCTGATCCTCGCGCCCGGCACCCGGCTCACCGAACGGTTGGCCGCGTCCCCGCTGACGGTGGTCCCCGTGCTGCTCGTCTATCTGGCGCTCGCGCTGCCGGTCCTGCCCGAGTTGTGGGCGGCGGTCAGCAGCCCGGACGTGGACGGGTTCCGTGAGCTGACCGCGCTCGCCGACGGCGCGGGTGCGATCTGGGCGCAGGTCATCGCGTGGGACCTGCTGCTCGGCCAGTGGATGTACCGCGAGGCCCGCCGACTCGGCATCTCCGCCTGGGTGATGGGCCCCCTTCTCGTACTGACGATCCTGCTCTCACCGATCGGCCTGCTCCTGTTCCTTCCGCTGCGGGCGATACGGAGGGCCGGTACGGGCGGGGCCACGCCGGTCGTGGCCGGTACGGGCGAGGCCGCGCCCGCCGGGACGGCCGGGGCAGCGGCGGCCGACCCGGTGGCAGGAAATTAGCCTGGCCCCATGGGAACAGCCGAGCTCCGAGCGCCCGCCCTGCTGCGCGGTCAGGGGCCGACGCTGGCCGCGGTCGCGGTGGGTGGTGTGCTCGGGGCGGCGGCCCGTTACGGGGCCTCGCTGATCTGGCCGACCCCGGCCGGGGCGTTCCCGTGGACGACACTCGGTGTGAACGTTGTGGGGTGCGCCGCGATGGGCGTCCTCATGGTCGTGATCACGGAGGGCAGGCAGCGGCACCGCCTGGTCAGGCCGTTCCTCGGCACGGGCGTGCTCGGCGGCTTCACGACCTACTCGACGTACGCCGTGGACATCGAGCGCCTGACCGACCTGCGCGAGGTCCGGGCCGCGTTCGGCTACCTCGCCCTGACGCTGGTCGCGGCCCTTGCGGCGGTGTGGCTGGCGGCGACGACCACCCGCCGCGCCCTGAACGCGACGCGTACGACCCATATGAAGCGATGACCCGTACGACCTCTACGACCCGCCCGCCACGGAGGCGATGACGACGAGGACGAGGAGGCCAACGAGGACGACGAGGACGACGATGACGAAGAGGCTCACCGGAACCGCCCTACGCCTGACGGTCTTCATCGGGGAGAGCGACACCTGGCAGCGCAAGCCGCTCTACAGCGAGATCGTGCACCGCGCCCACCGGGCCGGCCTCGCGGGCGCCAGTGTGTTCAAGGGGATCGAGGGCTTCGGCGCCTCCTCCCTCGTCCACACCCAGCGGCTGCTCTCGCTCAGCGAGGACCTGCCGGTGGCGATCGTGATCGTCGACACCGAGGAACGCGTCCGCGCCTTCCTGCCCGAGCTGGACGAACTCGTCGGCGAGGGGCTCGTGACCCTCGCCGACTGCGAGGTCATCCGCTACACCGGCCGGGACCACACGTGACCCACCGGACCCGGCACCAGCTCCGCCCCCGGCACCAGCCCCGCCCCCGGCACCAGCTCCGCCACCAGCCCCGTCAGCGGAGGACTCCGCGATGAACTGGCTGTACGTGCTGGCAGGCGCGGCCGTCGGCGCCCCGCTGCGCTACCTCACGGACCGGGCCGTGCAGTCCCGGCACGACTCGGTGTTCCCGTGGGGCACGTTCACGGTGAACGTCACCGGCTGCCTCGTCCTCGGCCTGATCACTGGCGCGACGCTCACTGGCGCGACGCTCACGGGCACCGCGTCCTCCCCGCTGTATCTGCTGCTCGGCACGGGCCTGTGCGGGGCGTTGAGCACGTACTCGACGTTCTCGTACGAGACCCTGCGCCTTGTGGAGTCGGGGGCGCGCCTGCTCGCAGGCCTGAATGCGGTCGCGAGCGTGGTGGCCGGTCTCGGTGCGGCGTACGCGGGGGTGGCGCTGGGGGAGGCGTGGTGGGCCTGACCGGCTCCGCACTCAGGCGGGCAGATCCACCCGAAGCGCGCTCAACCGACCCGGCTCGGCGATGACATCGATCCGGGAGACGTCCCCGTCCGTGGCCTCGAAGACCAGCGCGACCGCGAGCCGCCCCTGACGCACCATCACGAGCCCGGCGGAACCGTCGATCAGGGCCGTGCCCGTGAACCGTGCCCGGCCCATCGCGGCCATCGCGCCCTCGGCGACCCGGCGGGCACCGCGTACGACGACGGGTTCGGGCGTCGGGACGACGGCGGGGTCGGCGTGCAGGACGACGTCCGGGTGGAGGAGCGCGACGAGCGAGTCGAGATCACCGTGACGCGTGGCGGCGAGGAACGCCTCGACAACCTCCCGCAGCAGCCGCGCATCGATACCGGCACCCGCACCGGCACCCGCACCCGTGCCCGCCCCCGCCCCGGCACCCGCCCCGGCATCGCTCCCCCGAACCCTCCGCCGCGCCCGGCTCGCCAACTGCCGTGTGGCGTCCGGTGATCGCTCGACGAGAGCGCTGATCTCGTCGAACGGCACGGCGAACAGATCGTGCAGCACGAACACCACCCGCTCGACCGGCCGCAGCGTGTCGAGCACGACGAGCAGCGCGTGCCCGACGGCATCGGCAAGCAGCGCCTCCTCCTCCGGACCCGACCCCCGCCCCTCGGCGACCAGCGGCGCACCCACCGACGTACTCACCCACGTACCCACCGACGTACCCGCGGGCGCGCCCACCCCCTCACCGCCCGACACCGCGGCGTCCAGCGGCTCCTCGCGCCGGGCCTGCCGCGCCCGCAGCATGTTCAGGCACACCCGGGACACGACGGTGGTCAGCCAACCGCCGAGGTTGCGTACGGCGTCCACATCCGCCCGGTCGACCCGCAACCAGGTCTCCTGGAGGGCGTCGTCGGCCTCACTGAGCGAACCGAGCATCCGGTACGCGACGGCCCTGAGCCGGGGCCGCTCCTCCTCGAACCGCCCTACCAGCACGTCATTCCGCATCCGGCGATTCTGCCCGAGCCGTAACCTTGGGCGAGCGCCCAGGGGTGGGGAGGAATCGGCATGGTGGAGTGGCGGTACGTCTCCCGCGAGGCCAGGGCGGTCCCCCGACCGTGGGCCACACCCTTCATCTGGACGGCGGCCTACGCGGGCGCGTTCGGCCTGGTCCACGTCCTCGACCTGCTCGGCGCCCTCGACAGCACGGGCCTCGCCCTCGCCGCGCTCTCCCTCTTCGCGGCCCTCCTCGGCGTCCGCGGCAGCTTCGTGGCGGCCCCGGGCACGGCCGTCCTGTGCTGGGGCTTCCTCAACTTCTTCGGCGCGTACCCCACCGGCGAGATCTCCTGGGCCCGCGACCGCGACCTGGAGTGGATGGCCTGCCTCCTCGCCGCGGCCCTCATCGGCACGACCACGGCCCGAGTCCTGCACGCCCGCGCCGCGTACCGCCGCATCACGCCGTACGAGAACTGACCACGCCTCAGCCGTACGAGAACTGACCACGCCTCAGCCGTACGAGAACTGACCACGCCTCAGCCGTACGAGAACTGACCACGCGTCAGCGACCCGAAGCGCCAGCCCCAACCGCAAGCCCCCATCACCAGCCCCAACCGCTAGCCCTGATCGCCCCATTCGCGTGCTAAACAACGCCTATGTCGCACCCGGGAACCCTCGTCCTGATCATGGCCATCGCCGTGCTCGCGCCGCTGTTGTCGTACGGGCTCGGGCGTTGGGTCCGGATCCCGCTCGTGATCTTCGAGATCGTCCTGGGCATCCTCATCGGCCCCGACGTGCTCGGCTGGGCGCACCAGGACCACGCCGTGGACATGCTGTCCGACCTCGGCCTCTCCATGCTGATCTTCCTCGCGGGGTACGAGATCGAGTTCGCGGCCGTACGCGGGGACACGCTGCGGCGGTCGGTGTGGGCGTGGCTCGTCTCGCTCGTCCTCGGGCTTGGCCTCGCCCTCGCTCTGACCGGCGCGGACGTCTCCAAGACGGTCGTCATCGGCACCGCTCTCACCAGCACCGCACTCGGCACGGTCCTGCCGATCCTGCGCGACAGCGGCGACCTCAAGGGCCGCTTCGGCACCGTGATGATGGCGTTCGGCGCGGTCGGCGAGTTCGGGCCGATCATCGCCATGGCGCTGCTGCTCAGCGGCCGCCAGCCGGGCCGGTCGGCCGCGGTCCTCCTCGTGTTCGCCGCGATCACCGCCGTCGCCATCTTCTGGGCGCTGCGCCCGCGCCCACCGTGGTTCGCCGAGGTCATCGCCAACACCCTGCACTCCAGCGCCCAGTTCGCGATGCGGTTCGTGATGCTGCTGCTCGTCGCGATGCTCGCGCTCGCCGCTGCCTTCGGCCTGGACGCGCTGCTCGGCGCGTTCGCCGCCGGCATCCTCACCCGGCTCGTCATGCACGGCGCGGCCCCGCGGAGCAGCCCGGAGATCCTCGGCAAGGTCGAGGCGATGGGCTTCGGCTTCTTCGTGCCGATCTTCTTCGTCGTCACCGGCATCGAGTTCGACCTCGCCTCGCTCCTCGACGGCGGCCGCGCCCTCGCCCTGCTCCCGGTCTTCCTGCTGCTCTTCCTCCTCGTACGCGGCCTGCCCGCCTACGCTCTCGCCCCCCGCGACCTCACCCCGACCGACCGCCGCGCCCTCGCCCTGTACGCGTCGACCTGCCTCCCCCTGGTCGTCGCCATCACCACGATCGGCCTCGACGAGAAGGTCATCGGCCAGGGCGAGGCGGCAGCCCTGGTCGGCGCGGCCATGATCTCGGTGCTCGTCCTGCCGCTGGCCGCCCTGCGCCTGCGCACTCGCGGGGGCGCGGCGAAGCCGTCGAAGACTCCGGTGCAGGGCACGGAGACCTGGTAGCACCACCCCGGAAATCGTCATTGCCGCAGCAAGCGCTGGTGCGGCCTGTAAGGCTGAGCGCCGTGACGTACGCGGTGACGGTGGATACGAGGATTCCGAGCGGTGCGCCGGAGATGGACGAGCTGCAGGGGGTCGGCGCTGCGGCTCTCCTCGAAGAGGGGCTGCGGGGGATCGGACTGCTCGAAGGCCCGGACGGGGTGGAGGTGGAGGTCGACGACACGTTCGTGGGCGTCCATACCGGCGGGGCGCTGTTGAAGATCTTCGTGACCGCACCGGCCCTTGAGACGGCCGAGCAGACGGTGCGCTCGCTGGTGGAAGAGGTGCTTGAGAGTTCGGAGCTGCTCGCCGACTGGAGCGTCGAACGGTGCGAGGTCGAACTGCACCCTGACCTCGTCAAGGAGAGTCTGGACGCGGCCGACGGCCCGGAAGCGCCCCCGGCGGATGTGGCCGCCCGGCGTGCCCGCCTGGCGGAGCCCGAGGGAGGGACCTCCGCCGACCCGGCCCATGCCGCCGCTGCGGCGAGGGCCGCAGAGGCGAGGATGCGCGCACTCGCCGCCCAGTTGAGGGCTTTCGGGCAGGGAACGTTCGGTGCTGCCGGTGCTGTCGATAAGGAGGGCGGGGAGTACGAGCCGTACGGCCCCGAGACCTCGTCCGAGGACGCCGAGCTGGCTGCCGGAGTGCTGGTCTGGGCGACGGACGTCGTCCTGGACGAGCTGTTCCAGGACGCCTTCACGCTCGACCAGGAGGATACGAACGTCGCCGAGTGCGACGAGCTGCTGTGGCTCCTCGACGACCTGCCGCCGCGGTACGCCCTGCGGTACGACGCGCACTTCGCCCGCCGATTCCTCGTGACGGCCGTGGCCCTGACCACGCGCTTCACCGACGGCAGCTTCGTGCGGCTGAGCTGCGTCGCGGAGGAGCTGGCGCTGAGACTCCTGCTGAACACCGCGCGGGTCACCTTGGACACCTTCGGCCTGCTGGGCGGCGGGGTCTCGTCGGCGTTGGAGCGCTTCTCGGAGACGGTCCAGGAGGGCAGGGACCACGCGTGGCTGTACGACGACACGCAGGACGGGACCGACGGGAGCGCGGTGGGCGAGTACCTGCGGAGGGCGACCACGGGCCCGGCCAGTTGGTTCACGCCGTTCGACGTCGGCCGGTACGTGCATCCGTACGCGGCCGACGAGCCTGAGGAGGGCGGCCGCGAGGACTGACCGGAGAGCCGCGAGGGCTGACCCGCCTTGATCACGGCAGGGATCACGACAGGTGACGGGACTTGTGCCCGGTCGTGGACCGGCTGACGAGGAGGTCGGTGACCAGGGCGAGGGGCGGCCAGTCCAGTCGGCCGTGGCGGGCCACCGCGTAGGAGCGCAGCTCGACGTCGGGGGCGGTGAGCGGGACGATCCGCACCGTGGGGAACGTGTCGGTCCCGACGGGGAGCAGGCCCACGCCGAGCCCGGCGGTGATCATGCCCTGCACGAGATCGAGGCTGTCGGCCTGGTGGGTGATGCGCGGGGTGAAGCCCGCCATGGAGGCAAGGGTGCGGATGACGGTCTCGTCCGCGGTGTTGCGCGAGTTGACGATCCAGTCCTGACCGGCGAGTTGGGCGAAGACCTCCAGCGTGGTGCCGGGGCGGATGTCGGCCTGCGCGGGGACGCCCAGGCCCCAGCGCGCGGTCCACAGGGCGGTGGCGCGCACCACGGGGTCCTCGGCCGCGGGTGCCAGGTTGTAGTCGTACGTCAGGGCCAGATCCGTGGCGTCCTCGGCCAGCAGCCGCAGCGCCTCGGCGGGTTCGTGTTCGCGGACCAGGATGCTCAGGCGGGGGTGGCTCGTGGTTAGGGCGGTGACGATGGGCAGCAGGTGGGCGCGTATGGCGGTGGCGAAGCCTGCGACGCGCAGAGTGCCGTTGGGCTCGCTCCCCGGGGCGAGGTCGTGGCGTGCCGTCTCGACGGCGGAGAGGATCGTCACCGCGTGCTCGGCAAGGCGGCGGCCCGCGGGCGTCAGCCGGACCAGGCGCCCGTGCGGCTCGGTCAATGCGGTGCCCATGTCGTCCGCCAGGGCGGCCATCTGCTGCGAGACCGTCGAGGTGGTCGTGCCGAGCATGTCGGCCACCGCGCGCATGGACCCCAGGCGGGACAGCTCAAGGAGCATGCGCAGGCGTCGGGTCTCCATGGGGCCATTGTCCATGATTCACGGACGGACCGTTCAGGATCGGCACGTGGACGCGAACGGTCTGCGCCTCGTCTACTGGCGTCCATGAGCTTGCTCGAACACCGCGCACGTCTACGTCTGCGCCTGCCCTCGGCCACCACCGGAACTGTGATGGCCGTGGCCGCCATGTCCACCATCCAGCTCGGCCTTGCGCTGTCGGTCTCGCTGGTCGACCAGCTCGGAGCCCTGGGGACGACAGGGCTGCGGCTGGCGTGGGCCGGTGTGCTGCTGCTTGCCCTGGTGCGGCCGCGCCTGCGCGACTTCAGCGGCCGCGACCTGTGCGCGTGCGCCCTGTTGGGCACGGTCAGCGCGGGCATGATGGTGTTCTTCATGCTCGCCGTGACCCGGCTGCCGCTCGGCACGGCCAGTGCGCTGGAGTTCCTCGGCCCGCTCGCCGTATCCCTCTGCGGCCCGGGTCGCGGTCGTAAGCGCTGGACGTTGATGGCCGCCATCGGTGTCGTAGCACTGACCGAGCCGTGGCACGGCGGCATCGACGCGGTCGGCGCGGGCTTCGCGCTCGCCGCCGCGGCCTGCTGGGCGGGGTACATCGTGCTGACCCAGCACGTGGGCGACTCCGTGACCGGTCTGAACGGGCTGGCCGTCTCCATGCCCGTCGCCGGCTGCATCGGCCTCCTCGTCGCAGCACCCTCCGACCTGGAACACGTCACGTGGAAGCTGCTCGGAGCCACGCTTGGGCTTGCCGCCCTGAGCGCCGTACTGCCCTTCGTTCTGGAGTTCCTCGCCCTGCGCCGCCTCACGGCCTCCGCGTTCGGCACCCTGATGAGCCTGGAACCGGCCATCGCGCTGCTCGCCGGCCTGCTGGTGCTCGGCCAGATACCCGGCTGGGCCCCCGCGGCCGGTGTCGCCTTCGTCGTGATCGCCGGTATCGGCGCCACCCGCACCGGGGGCCGTCCCACTGCCCCGCCCCCTGACCCCCAGCACGCGATGGCGCCCGACGGCGAGCTCACCGCCGCCCCACGCCCCACCGCGACCGGGAGTACATGGTGAACTGCGGCATCTCCACCACCAGTGCCGTGGCTCCGCACCACCGGCACGGCACACCGAACGGACGGAAGGAATCGCGATGACGACCACGGCCCGGGCAACGCTGCAGCAGGACGACGCACGCGTACGTGTCACCCGCTGGGACTTCGAGCCCGGAACCAGCACAGGACCGCACGTGCACGAGTACGACTACGTCGTGGTGCCGCTCACCGACGGCACGACCAGGATCCTGTCCCCCGGTGGAACAGAAGCCGCGTCAGAGCTGCGGGCCGGGGAGTCCTACGCACGTCCGGCGGGCGCCGAGCACGAGGTCGTCAACGCGGGTGACTCCTTCCTGGCCTTCGTCGAGATCGAGCTCAAGGAGCCCTCGGTGCACGCAGGTCCGCCTGCCCCTGCCGCGCCCTGAGGCAGCCGTCGAAGCCAGCCACCAGAGGCCGCCGTCAGAGGCCGCTGTCAGAGGCCGCTGTCAGAGGCAGCCGTCAGAGGCAGCCGTCAGAGGTGGCTGGCGATCGAGGGCATCAGGTCCTGGAAGGTACGGCCGGTCGCGGGCTCGCCGATGGCCTTCAACTGCCAGCCGCCGCCCACCCGATGGACCTTGGCCATGATCTGCGCGGTGTGGTTGCCGCCGCCGGTGAGGGTGTAGCGGGCGAGTTCCTGGCCGTTGGTCTCGTCGACGAGGCGGCAGAAGGCGTTCTGGACCTCGGCGAAGGTCTGGCCGGTGAAGGAGTTCACGGTGAAGACGATCTGGTCCACGTGGACCGGGACCCGCGCCAGGTCGACGAGGATCGCCTCGTCGTCCCCGCCCTGGCCCACGCCGCCGACGAGGTTGTCGCCGGTGTGGCGCACGGAGCCGTCGTCGCTGACCAGGTGCTGGAAGAAGACGACGTCGACCGGCTTCTGCCCGGCGAAGAGGACGGCCGAGGCGTCCAGGTCGATCTCCCTGGTGCCGGTGAGTTTGGCGAGGAAGCCCTTGCGGGGCGCGGACTGCCAGCCGAGTCCCATGCGTACGGCGGTCAGCGAGCTGCCGTCGGACTTGCTGAGGCTGATCTGCTGGCCCTTGCTGAGGTTCACTGACACGAGGGTGGGTCTCCTTGGCGGAATGAGCGGTGCTCAGGGCGAGTGGACAGCGGCGAGTGGACAGTTCGGCGCGAGGACATGGCAGCACGCCCCGCGCCGGCAGAGCCTGCTGCCACGCCTCACGGGCCCCGGCGGAGTCGCAGTGAGCGTCGGAAGTTGACGAGCCTCAGAAGCTGACCAGCGTCAGAAGTTGACGAGCCTCAGAAGCTGACGTTGACGCGCGTCAGAAGTTGGCCCAGCGTCAGACGTTGACGCCGAAGTCCTGTGCGATGCCGCGCAGTCCGGAGGCGTAGCCCTGGCCGACTGCGCGGAACTTCCACTCTGCGCCGTGCCGGTAGAGCTCGCCGAAGACCATGGCGGTCTCGGTGGAGGCGTCCTCGGACAGGTCGTAGCGGGCGATCTCCTGGTTGTCCGCCTGGTTCACGACCCGGATGAAGGCGTTGCGGACCTGTCCGAAGGAGTGGCCGCGGCTCTCGGCGTCGTGGATCGAGACCGGCACGACGATCTTGGCGATCTCGGCGGGCACGGTGGCCAGTTCGACCTTGAT
>NZ_JAVIFW010000026.1 GCF_031157275.1 Streptomyces sp. LHD-70 | reverse complement strand
TCCGGGGCTCGAATTGCTCCGCAATTCGGCCTGCAGTAATTCGCTCCGCGAATTACTGGGGCTGGCTGTGGGGTTGAGGGTCGCTTGCTTTTCATCTTCCCGCATTTTACTGATAGGCCGTCACAGACGGTCCCAACGGGTTGAATTGAAAGACCCTCAACCCCACAGCCCACTATCGAATTTGATAACCCCCACTATGCCACGGCACTACAGCCCTGACAAGTGGTCACCATAATCCCCTGTGCGCTGTGTTAGGCATCGGGGAACGATGTGCCTTCGTACTCCGGCTCGTGGTGCATCCGTTTGTGCACGTCAGAGGCATGGAAGGGTCAGGCCGGCGCCTCGTGGGCTCGGATGATCTCGAAGGCGTCTCGGTCGACGAGGTCGGCGGTACGGTCGCCGTACAACTCCATGAGGATTACAGCGCCTTCCTCGCCTTCCCAGAGAGAAGCCGGGGTGTGGAATTCCTGAAGCTCAGGAAAGTGCGCTAGAAAGGCGTGCGCAGCGCTTTTGAGGGCTTCAGTGTAGGTGGCTGCTTCGGTGACGATGGCGAACCTTTCGCCTACGAGCGGCGTGGAGTATGTGGCCCAGTCGCCAAGGAATGTGTACTTCATGGGGTCTGTCCTTCGTCTTCTTCCTCTGCCACTTCTTCGTCGAAATGGCCGTGCCCGGCTCGCGTGATGGCCTCTGGTGCTACGTCGTTGCGGCGTGCCAGGTGCAGGAGGTCCGCGACGAGGTCGCCGCTGATCTCGACCAACTCGTGTGGTTCGACGTCGAGTTCGCCGGGGGTGACGTAGCGCTGGCCGGTCTCGCGTCCGAAGGCATCGAGTGCGGCGGTCGCCCACAGGGCGCGGCGGGTGTTGGCTGCGGCTGGGCCGTTCGCGTAGAGGCTGGGGCTCATGCGGTTCCTTCCGGCCGGGGCCCCTCGGCGGGGCCCCGGCTTGTGGTGGCTCAGCTCTCGTCGGGGAGCATCAGGGTCATGACGGGCTCGGCCTGGTCGCCGGGGCCGACCTCGGCGACCAGGCGGGCCAGGGTGGCCCGTTGGGAGTGGCCGTCGCGCGGGACGCGGTTGAGTTCGACGGTGACGCGGTTGCCAGTGCCGGAGCTGCGGGTGATGGCGAAACGGGTCATCCAGAGGACGTCCCACAGGCGCCCGGTCTCGTCCTGGAGGGTCTGTGTCTTGTTGTCCTCGCTGGTCCAGGCGACGCAGTCGGCCCAGGCTGCGGCGGTGAAGGCGAGAGGGACGCGGAATCCCGCTTCGCGCACGATGCCGGTGGGCGGCTCGACGAGTGCGCCGTCGGCGATTGCCTGGGCGCGGGTGTAGGTGTGGATGACGGGGCCGAACAGGTCGGTGAGGTCGTTGTGTTCGGGGCCGTCGTGGTGGGGGGTGTTGCGCATGGCGTCGCTGCTGACGGTGAAGTCGTGGCGGGCGGTTCCGGGCGTGATCGGCTGGTCGGTCATGGTGGGGTCTCCTTCCGGCCGGGCCCCGGTTGGGGCCCGGCCTGCCCTGCGGATGGGTTAGTTGGCGGTGCGCTGGGCGGGGATGAGGAGTGCTCCCGTGAGGTGGTGCTCGATCAGGTCGAGGACCTGGCTGGGGGTGAGTCCGGCGCGGCGGCCGTGGCTGTCGGTGCCGCCGGTGAAGACCGCGTTGCCGTAGTAGGCCTGGGCGGTGTGGCCGTTCAGGGCGTGGAGCTTGGTGGCGTGCATGTTGAGGGCAGCGCCCTTGGCTGGGGCGTCCTCGTCAAGCCACAGGGTCAGGGCGGGGGTGATGGTGACGGGCTCGATCTGGTCGCAGTTGATCGCGGTGTAGATCGCTTCGAAGGGGATGGGAGTGGTCGGCCAGTCCAGGAGCGTGAAGGTGCCGTCGGTGCGGAGCAGGAGCGCGAAGGCGCTGGTGCCGTTCGTGGTCTGGGTGTTGGGCATGACTGTCCCTCAGTTCGTGTGGGTGTTCTCGGGTTTGTTGGTCGGCTGCCACCGCCGACCAACAAGAAAACTGTACCGCATTTAGATGCCTTGTGGGGGATTTTCGGGCAGTTTCCGCTGGTCACCCCGATGGGTGACCAGCGGTGACGCTCCCGTGGTGGGCGGGGCCGGGGGCGCGTCGCCACCCCCTGGCGCGGTGCGCCAGGGGCAAGGCCTCTGGCAGCGCGGAGCGCTCGCGGGTCGCAGCGCGGAGCGCTTCGAAGGGCGCGGAGCGCGGAGCGCTTCGAAGGGCGCGGAGCGCCCGGCCCGCGCCTGCCAGAGGTCGCAGGCCGTGAGAGCGCGGAGCGCTCGCCCCAGGGGCCGCGGAGCGGACCCTGGGCACGGCGGGTGGCGCGGCCCCGGCCCCGCCCACCACGGTCCTGAGAAGGGCATTCCTGCGCCTCGTTCGGCGCCGCGCCCCTGATGGCGGCCTCATGCGCGGCACTGCACCCTGCCGGGCTGCGCATCAGTCGGGTGGTGATGTCCTCGACGGCTACTGCTCCTCGTGTGTTCGCGTCCGCCCTCCGCCGTCGAGGTGTGCGAGCGCCGGCCTGCGCCGTGAGCCGCTGTGCGGGTTCGAGGTGGCCCGGTTGGGTGGTTCATGCCTCGCGTACGCGGGCGTGTTCTTATTCGTGTATGCCCAACTTCGTTTATTTCAGGGGTACTTGACAGCTTTTCAGCATCTCTGCCACGTTCTTGATTGTTCGGCCGGGACACCTGAGGCGCCCGGTATCCGAGTGGGAGGAGCTCGTCGTGTCGGACGTGTCGCAGTCACCGCCGGCCAGGACTTGGTCGGCGCAACAGCAAAGGAGCTCGGCGATGATGCGTGTGAAGGCCGGCACCGCACCGGCGGTGGCGGATGAGGACCTCGCCGAGCGGGGCTCGCCGCGGGGGTACCTCGGCGGGCTCCCGGTGTACGTCTGGGAGCGTGCGCCCCGGTACCTACGCACGAAGACCCAACTCGCCGGTCGGAGGCTCAAGTTGGCACCGGGGCAGGATGCCTTGGCGTATCTGTACATCGCGCGGTATGGGACGTTCCCGCTGTACGACCCGCGGGACGCGGTGAAGATGCGACCGCTGAGCTCTCGCGTGAAGCGTCGGATGACGGCGCGGCGCACCTGCCCGCAGTGCAGCCAGGTGCGGGAGCACATCATGTACGGCGGGCAGTGCGCAGTGTGCCGGGGCGCGGCGCAGCGGGAGCGCGCGCGGCTCGAGGCACGCACGTGCTGGGGGTGCCGGGCAGTGGGGAATCGGCCGCGGCCGGCCGCGCATCATCGCTGCGGCGCGTGTCGCCGGGCCCAGCTCGAGCAGCTGCGGACCAGGGCAGCTGAGTGGATCGAGCGGGTAACCGTCTGCGCCGAGCCCGGCTGCACTGCGGGGGTAGTGACGAAGAAGGAGGCCCGCGCCCAGCAGAAGGCCCAGAGGCCCGGCTTGTGGAGCCGGGCTGTGCACTGGCCGCTGCGGTGCCCACCCTGCACGGAGGTCGAGGCCGAGCGCGCGGTGGAACGGCGGGCGCAGCGGGAACGTGAGGCACAAGACGCCGCGGAAGCGCGGGCCCGTCAGCAGCTGGAGGCGGCCGCGAGGCGCCAACAGGAAGTCGAGAGGCTGCAGCAGTGGGCGCGCTCGGTGCTCGCCGACGATCGGACGGTGATCCTCGATACCGAGACGACCGGCCTGCACTCATCGGCGCGGATCGTGGAGATCAGCGTCATCACCATGCGAGGCGAGGTCCTGCTGGATACGCTCCTCGACCCCGGTGAGCCGATCCCCGCCGACGCCACCGACATCCACGGCATCGGCGACCAGGACGTGTCCGCGGCGCCATGCTTCAGCGCCGTGTTCGACCAGCTCGCCCAGGTACTCAACGGCAGGCGAGTGGTCATCTACAACGCGCCGTACGACACCGGCCGCCTTCGGCACGAGGCGCACATCCACTTCCGCCAACAGAAGTTGACGCTGACCAAGGGCGTTCACCCGCTCGCAACATCCTGGATCGACAGCCTCGACATCGAAGACGCGATGATCCCGTACTCCGACTGGTTCGGTGACTGGCACGACTACTGGGGCAACTACACCTGGCAGCCCCTCGACGGAGGCCACCGCGCTCTCGACGACTGCCGGACTGTGATCACGCGGCTGACGGAAATGGCTGGCCGCCCCCAGTGCCCCGACGAGCATGCGGGGCGTGGCGCGCTCGCCCTGGCCGGCGCGGCCACCACCTGACAGACGCGCGCCGATCCTGCTGCCCAAGGGCGCTGCTTACCTGAAACGGGCTTCGGTCGGGGCGTGTTCGGTGAAACACGCCCCGCCGCCGCGGCGGCTCTGGCCCGCTTAAGGTGAAGTTGGAAAATGCCCTGCAGGAAGACCGGGTGAGATGAGTCAGCCCCACCGCACCGACGCGGCCGCACAGGTTCTGGACGTCCAACCGGAAGATCTTCCGAAGGCGTTGTGTGCCTTCGCCGGAATGCGGCCGGCCGAAACGCCCGAGGCCCTCGCCCTCGTACGTGAGGTACTCGACGCCGTCGACCACGCTGCGTGTGCCGGCATGGCCGGGTGGATGCTCGACCACATCGCCCGCGACTGGCCCGAGCCACCCAGCCCCGCTGCTCCGCTCGCCGACGGTGTGCTGGAGCTCGGGGACCGGCTCGCCGCCTGCGTCACTGCCCGTACCCCAGCAGAGCTGAGCGCCGTCGCGGCCGGTCTCGGCACCCCACGCCACCACATTGCGCGCGGCGTGGCCACGGCGCTGGACACGCTGGCCGCCCAGGAGCGTTGGCTGGAGATGCAGACCGGCGCACCCGCACGCCCATTGCGCGTCTGGGACGGCACAGCGGAGGCCCTGGAGTGGAATCTCCGAGACGACCACATCGAGGACTTGACCACCGCGCTGGCTGCCACCGAGCCGGAGCAGTGGCAGCAGGCCCAGCAGCGGGGCGTGGAGAGCGCCGTGCTGGGCGCCATGTGCACGCTCGCCGGCCACGTCCTCGACCTCGCCCAAGGCCCGCGCCCGCCCCGGATGGACTGGCATCACGAGGACGGCGAGAACGAAGGGCTCGTCGCCCGTGTCAACGTCCCCGGCGGCCTCGAGACGCTGATGGTGCGCGTGCACCCGGTCGAGGCCCAGGCCCGCGTCCGGCCGTTCAGCAGCGGTGAGCAGCGGGATATCAGTGAGGTGGCACCGTTGTGGCCGGGTAGCAGCCTGGATCTGCGGTTGTGGGCGTGGGAGGTGGCATGGCCGGCGCCCGACGGGGAGCTGGTCAACTACGAAGCGCAGCAGGGCTCTTCACGTGAGGCTGGGTGCTGGGCGGCCGGGCAGATCGTCACCCGCATCCTGCAGAGCCCCGCAGAGGTACGCCAGCCGCTGACCAACCGGCTGCTTGTTCCTCGCTCCCCGTCCGCACCGGGTCCCGTGGAGGTTGTGGACCTGAGGATGGTCCTGGAGGCGGTCTATGCGACGTGTGCGAGTGACCTGGACCCGCGGCATACACCGGATGAGGCGACGCAGTGGCCGATGCTGCCGCACTGCGACAGCGACGGGCTCGTCAGCCTGCCCGGCAACCTCATGGACCACCTCGGCCTGCCCTGGCCCCACACCCACGAGAAGGTGGCACAACTCCCCGTCGACCACCCCGAGTTTGCCACCCACCTCGCCTCACACGGCTTCACCCTGACCCCCGCCGCCTGGGCCTACTTCACCGGACTTGCAGCGCCCGGCGACGATCCGCTGCCGCTGCGAACGCGCCATGAAGCAGCGATGACAGCTGTCCTGGCACTGCCGACCACCGACACCGCCCACCTCACCGCCGAACTCGGTCCCCTCCCGGCCGGCATGCACTGGGCGCAGCTGCTCATCCCGTTCCGCCTCAAAGACTTCCTCTACCCCACCGACTACGAAGACGGCGAAAGTCCGGACGACGAGCTGCCGCCCGGTGATGGGGTTCCGTGAAAACGGTTCTGCCCTGAATTCCGTGATTCCCAATGGCTCCGGGATCGACATCACGGGTGGGGGGGCGGCCAGGTGGGCCGCCCCCCAGGGAGAATCTCTATGCCTGTGTCCAGCGCCTTTCCAGGTCGACGATTTCCGGCTCGTGGGCTGCGGCCCACCGCATGGCGGTGGGTTCGGAGGGCCGGGGGTTGTCGGAACACCGCCGCAGGACCGCGAGCAGGAGGTCGCAGGCTCGGGCTGCCGACTCCATGGAGTATTCGACGAACTGTGGGGCGGTGTTCGTGCCCAGAGGGTGGGGCACCGTTTGCCGCGGGCTCTCCTCTGCGTGCGCTGCGGCATCCCGGAGGTTGAATAGCCATTCGAATTCGGTAACCCATTGGGTTTGCACGGGGCCGGTCTCGAAGAAGAGCTTCAGCGCCTCGCGGATCTTCCCGTGTCGCCGAGTGCGCCTTCCAGCCCATTCGTCACGCTGGGCCTGGGGTACGGCCGTGGATCCGTAGAGGGCGTCGAGGGCATGGGCTGAAGCCGCTACCGCGACCAGCGACGCGTCGAACTCCTGACGCATCCGGTGAGACACGTCTGCGCTGTCACTCGCCCGTAGCGCCGCATCACGGGCACGACGTGCCGTGCGCGCCTGATCGAGAGCGACGCCGGCCCAGATCAGCCAGAGGTGGGTCAGTGTCTGGATGGAAGCCCCTTCGGCCGTTGCCGAGGCTTCCGCCACCCCAGCGTGCGCCTGAACGTCTGGGCCGTCGGCTGAGGACTGCTGGACCTCAGCGTCCTGGTGCTCATCTCCGCCTGAACCGCGTCGAATCATGAAAGCACCGTAGTCAGCAGTTACGCGAGGATTCACGGACCTCCGGCCAGAGCGTTTTCGGAGAGCGCCACCACGGGTGACAGACATCGGGGCCGGCCGTCGGACCTGCGGCAGGCTCTGCGTACGGGAGAACGGAGTCGTCTGGGCACGCATGGCCACGACGCTTCTCCGCGACTCGCTCACACGCGCTGGTTGGCGGTCAGGTCACGGGTGCTTGTGACCCCTGCGTCCATCCTGCAACTGGACGACGACGTCATCCGCGTCTGGGGTCGTTCCGGTGCCGAGGTAGCGGATACCGGGCCCGGTCGTGGGTGCACCGGTGTCCTTGCCGATCGGATGCCGACGGTTCATGGCCGTACGCCAGCCGTACCGCTCGTCCCACACCAGTGCCGGCGCCTCGGCCGCGGCGCCGAGCACGAGGGCCGCGGCGACGTGCTGCTCCCCCACCACCTGAAACTCGAGCTCCCCGGCCAACTCAACGCCCGCGGCCTCGAGCGCGGCGGCCACGCCCTCGAGGTATGGGCGCGTCTGGCGGGCGCGCAGCTCGACGGCGGCGGCGGCCAGGGAGCGGCGGTGAGCCGCAGCCGGGTAGCCCAGCTGCAGCGCCGCCTGGCGCGGATCCAACTGCGGTTCGGCTTCAATGAGTTCGGCGATCCTTTGGCCGCGTAGCTGGGCGAGGGCGTTCTGGGCCGTGGCCTGGTGCACGCCGAGCGCGTCGACGACGCCTGCGGAGCTGATCGCCGGTTCCTCGTCGAGGAGTTCGGCGACGCGCTCCAGGAGCTCCTCGCGGGGAATCAGGTCACCGGCCCCCTTCGGCCGGCCAGTTGCCGCGGGCTTACCCGGGCGCGCGCTCTGGAAGGCGTGCACGATGCGGCGGGGCCAGTGCTCGACGCCGCCCACCACGACCAGGTGCTCGCGCAGGGCGGGGTCCTTCTTGTAGCCATCCCAGGTCTTGGCGCCCACGCCGATCTCGGCGGCCGCCTCGTTCCGGTCGAGCAGGTCCTCGTCGCTGTCGATGCTGGGCAGTTCGGGAACGGGCTTGCCGGCGTAGTACGCGTCAGTCTGCTCGCCGTCCCAGAGCTGGACGCGGGCGCCTTCGGAACTGACTGGCGCCGGATGACCTTCCTCGGCATAGGGGCGCTTCTTGCGGTAAGTGCCCAGGCTCAGGCCGCAGCCGACTGCGAGGTCAGCGGTCGTTCGTACGTGTTCGCGGCGGCCGGCGCGGATCATCGAGAACTCCAAAGATGCGTGAGTCGAGCATGGTGGGAGCTGGCACCCGGGGCGGATCATCTGGGTGCACGGTTGCGGGGCGGATCGAGCTCAGGACGAGGCGCTGGCGGGGACGATGCGTACGGCATGTCCAAGGCCGAGCGCCTCCCCAGGGTTCATGTCCTCAGGAGCCGCGCTGGCGGCCGCGGCGGCGAGAACAGGTCCGCCCGCGCGGAGCGCGTGCTCAACGCGGGCCGGGAGCGCGGCCGCTCCCGGCTGTCCTCCGGTGCCGTCGTCACCTTCAGCAGGACCTCGTCGGCTCCCGGCCACACGTCGACTTCTGCGCCTTGACGCAGTCCCGCCGCGCTCAGCACACGTCGTACGTCGCGTAGCGCGGCTTCGGTATGGGTGTCCGTTCCGGGCATGGCCGCTCCTCCGAGGGCGTGATCGGGCCGAGCCACAGTGGAACTCGGTGAACTCGTCGGTGTGCCGAACACGTTGAAGGCACAGGCGCGCACCCACTCCGGCGAGAAAACGCTACCGGCATTACATTACCGACGGCAAGCTGTTCACCCTCAGCCCGGCGATGGCTACACTCGTCGTGGATCACGCGGCTGGTTTTTCTGACGTGTGTGTTCTCGGATGCCGGCGCCCTTGCCACCCGCCTCCCGCGGATTGGGCGCCGGCGTTTTCTTGCCCCTCCCCGCTGCGCCCTCGTGCAGCAGTCCAGCGCTGCGTCACCCGCATACGTACCAACTCAACTTCCTCGCCGGTGAGTTGATCCGCCGCGGTGGGAGTGTGGAGACACGTGAGCGCTCGCAGCTACGAGGGCTGCGGGCGCTCCGTCGTGCGGCCAAGGGCGAGTCAGCCGACGTCGTGCACGGCTGTGAACCCCTCTGCGAGGAGCACCGCCTCGGTGGCGTTCCGCGCGCCGACGTACTGCCAGGCCAGTACGTCTTCCGGGACTCGCCGAGAATCCTGCCGGGCGGCGTTGCGGACCTGGCAGATGGAGAGACCGGGCAGGAATCGCAGCGCGACGACCGTGCGGCCGTGACGCCGGGCCTGCTCGATGAGGCCGGCGCGCACGTGCCCTTCGACGTTGGTCGAGTCGAGGTACACCGACTTGCCCGCGCTCAACGCCTCGTCGAACAGCGCGTTTTGGGCGGCGACGGCGGGCCGGGTCGCGGACTGGTCGCCCGCGTCCCGTCTCGGGCTGACCTCCCGGCGTAGCTCGTCCAGAGAGATCACGGTGTATCCGAGGGCGCGGGCGGC
This sequence comes from Streptomyces sp. LHD-70, assembly GCF_031157275.1. Taxonomy (GTDB): domain Bacteria; phylum Actinomycetota; class Actinomycetes; order Streptomycetales; family Streptomycetaceae; genus Streptomyces. The sequence continues at coordinate 96,030 of NZ_JAVIFW010000026.1, read as the reverse complement.
TGCGGCCGCGGTCGACTTGCCAGACCCGGCCGCCCCGATCGCGACGACCGCGCTGCCCTCGTCCAGGCCCCGCAGGAGCTCGCTCACGTCACCGGGCACGGCGTCTCCCATCTCGCGGTCGAGTCTCGCGGTCGAGGTAGGCCCCGGCGAGGGCCACCATCCGGTCGTGCGCGTCGATCGCGGCACGGCGTAGGTCTCATGGTCGGTGCCGGCGGTGAGGTCGGCGGCCATCCTGCGTACTTCGGTCTTCGCCTGCTCACGTGACTCGACATTCATGTGCTGCCCCTCCCTTGGTGGCTTGCCACCAGGCTGCCAGAGTGCTTGCATGGTGGCAAGCCACCGGACAGGATTGGCGAATGACCACAGAAGACGACCGCCGCAGACAACACCGCCACCGCCACAAGCAACGCGTCCTGCGTGGCATCGACGACGAGTTGACGGCGGACTTCGACGCCGCCACGCAGCGCGCGAGCAGTGATCGCAGCAAGGTCACTCGCCAGCTCTGGGAGTGGTACGTCCGCCGCGACGGCGCCGAACTCCCCCAACGACCGGCCGCCCCGCAGCAAGCCGCCGACGGCGACAGCCAAGAGAGAACCAAGGAGTAGAGGCCCCAGAATGACCGACCACGCCGGGCAGCAGGACGTGTTGAGCGAGGAAGAACACCAGGACGTGCTGCATCGGCTCATCCTCCCGGCGGCCACGCGCAACGCCGTACCGCAGAAGCGGCCGGTGGTAGTGGTCGTCAGCGGCCCGCCCGGGGCAGGGAAGACCGAGGTCAGCGACCTGGTTCAGGCGGCCCTGGCACGGCGGGGTGGCGCCGTACGCATCTGCCGCGACCTCTACAAGGCGCCCCATCGCCACTACCCCGCCCTCCTGAGGGAGGACGTCCGCACGGCCGGCGTGCGGGTCCGCCCCGACACGATCCGCTGGCAGGACGAGGTCGAGGAGTACGTCCGAACGCACCGTCTCGACGCGGTGGTCGAGTCCGCGCTCGCCTCCGAGCAGGAGTTCCGCGCCGTCTCGGCCGCCTACCGCTCCTCGGGCCACCGGATCGAGGTCGTGGCGATCGCCACCGCCGAGGCACTGGCCCAGCTCGGCGTCCTCGACCGCTTCCTGGCCGGGGAGTTCCGATACGTGTCGTGGGAGAACCAGGACACGTGCACCGCCGGGATGCTGCGGACGCTCGCGATGATCGAAAAGGAACAGCTAGCCGACCGGGTGTCCGTAGTGCGGCGGGACATGGACCCGGTGTACGACAACGAGCTCACCCGCGGGGGCAATTGGGCCCGGTCGGTTGCCGCGGCCACCACGGCGAGGGCCGAGCAGTTGCGCCCGTGGAGCGCGAAGCAGACCCGCATCTTCCGCCGGGAGCTGACGCGTGCCGAGGTGCTCGTTCACGACGAGCGGCTTCCGGCCGACGCGCGGCTCGCGGTATCGCGGGACACGGAACGCGCAGCCGCGGCTGCCGAGCCGGTGCGCCGCATCGCCCAGCCGCTGCCCGGCTCGCCCGGAACCGGCTACCACCGCCTCAGTACGGCCGAGCACCGGTGGGCCTTCGACGAGCTGATCGCCCCGGTCCACCTGCGGCGCGCAAAGTTCCGTCCGGATCCGGTCGTCGTCTACCTGGTCGGGGAGTACGGGGCCGGGCAGCTGATGGCGGGCCGGATGGTGCGGCGGGCCATGCGCCCGCGACCTGTACGTATCGAGCCAGACCGTCTGCGTGGCGCGCACCCGGACCACTTCCAGCTCGTCACCGACAGCCCGCGCATCGCCGACGAACTGGTCCGCCCCGACGTGGAGGAATGGCAGACCGTGGCCGAGGCGTACGTGCGCGAGCAGCGCAGCGACGCCACCATCGAGGCCGACTACCTCAACGTGGACGACTTTCGTCTCAGCGCGGCCCGGTTCGCCCGTGCCGACTACCGGATCGAAGTCGTCGCCCTCGCCGGTCGGGCGGCGGACAGCAGGCAGAGCACGTTCGTCCGTCACGCCCGCGCCCTGGAACTCGATGTCATGACCACGCTGCCGACCCAGGCCGCGCACGCCCGGGCCAGCCGGGTGGCTGCCGAGGTCGTGGAAGCCGCGGCCGCCGACCCGGACATCGCCTCCGTCACGGTGCTCGACGCCGACCTCCAGGCCCTCGGACGCGACCGCGCAGCGCCGTGGGCGCTGACCGCCGAGAGCCTGCGCCCCTACACCGAGCGGGAGGCCGCCCGCTTCCACTCCGTCCAGCGGGCCCTGCATGGGGTATTGCCGAGGATGAGGGAGGAGATCGAGGGCCTTGCCGTGCAGGCCCGGCCGCTGATGCCTGCCGGGTGGCAGGCCCGGCCGGTGGAGCACCGGCCCGGGCCCGCACGGCCCCTGCTGCCCGCGGCCTCGCTCAGGCCTGCGTGAGCTCCTTGTAGCGGGCGGCGTAGGCGAGGGCGATCTGCACGGTCTCGTCCTCGTCGGCGTCCTCCAACTGGTCCAGATCGTCGGCTGCCTGGTCCCGGCCCGAGCGCCAGGCGGCGAGCTGCTCCGGTTCGCGGTTGCCGGTGCGGGCTTCGGTGAGGCGGGCCTCGTACCAGCTGAGGACCCGCTGCACGAGCATCTCGGCCTGTACGGCGTCCCCGCCCGCTTGGTGGAGCGGCTGGGGGTCTTCGGGAGTGAGCGGGTCGGTCACGGCGGGTACCACCTTCGGGTCGTGCTGGGTGTGTGACCGGCCATTGTCCGTGACACGTCGTCACCTGCTCCGACCTGGGCATAGGTTGGACCTTGTCGATCACCAGGGGGTTTGTCATGGCGGGGCGGGACCTGCGCGCGCTGTTCAGCACGAACGACCGGCAGCTGGAGGCGGGCGAGGCGTTCACCGACCGGCACGGGCAGTGGGAGTTCGTCCAGAGCGCGCTCAGCGAGCACCTGGCCCACGTCACGGCGCCCGGCTTCGACGTGGAAGACCTGGAGGCGCCGCGCACCAACCTGCTCGTTTTCCACGGTGTTGGCGGGATCGGCAAGACGACGCTCTCGCGCACCCTGGAAGCCGCGCTCGCCGACAGTGCCGGGCGTCCGGCCCGATGGGGCGAACCGACTTGGCCGGACCGGCCCGCGCTTCTGCCCGTACGGATCGACCTGGCCCGCTCCGCCGGCACCGACTTCGAGCGGGTCCTACTCACCATCCGTCTCGCACTCGCCGCCCACCTCGGCCAGCCGCTGCCCGCCTTCGACATCGCCCTGCGCCGCTACTGGGAACACCAGCACCCCGGCGAGAGCCTGGAGGAGTACCTGGCCCGCGGAGGCCTCGCCGGACGCTTCGGCAAGTCCCTGCCGCAGCAGGTACAGGCCGCGCTCAGCGACGTGGCCCAGGCGCTCATGCTGCCCGGCAGCATCGGCAGCGCCGTCGGCCAGCTCACCGGCGCCCTCACCCAAGCCCTGCGCGAGCGGCGGCAGACCGTACGGGCCCTGGCCGGCTGCGCCCGGCTCGCCGACCTCCTCGAGGCCGAACCGGACGTCGACGCCCTGTCGTACTACCCGCACCTGCTCGCCTGGGAGCTCGCCCAACTGCCCGCCGACAAGCAGGTGGTGCCAGTGATCCTGCTGGACACCTTCGAAGACGTCGGGACCCGCACCCACCGGGACCTCGAGCGCCTGCTGCAGCGGCTGGTGTGGCTCATGCCGAACGCGTTCTTCATCATCACCGGCCGCGGCCGTCTGCAGTGGGCCGACCCCGCTCTCGCAGGACAGCTCGACTTCACCGGCCCCGCCGCTTGGCCCGGGCTCGCTCAGCAGGCCGTCCCCACCCCACGCACCGCGGGCACCACCACCAGTGGGCGGCAGGCCCTCATCGGCGACTTCAGCGCGGACGACTGCGACGACTACCTCGCCCGCCGCCTCGTCAAAGACGGCCAGCCCCTGATCGGCCCCGAGCTGAGGGCCACCATCACCGCCCGCTCCCACGGCCTGCCCCTCTACCTCGACCTCTCCGTGCTCCGCTTCCTCGAACTGCGCCGCGCCGGACACACCCCCACCCCCGCGGACTTCGACGCCGACTTCCCCGCGCTCATCACCCGCACGGTCGCCGACCTGACCCCCGACGAGCGCCACATCCTGCGCTCAGTCAGCCTGTTCGACGCCTTCGACCTCGACCTCGCCACACACGCGGCCGGCCTCCCCCACCAGGCTGCCGCTGCCCGGCTCATCGAGCGTCCCTTCGTCCGGCACGACCCCTTCGCGCTGTGGCCGTACAACCTGCACGCCCTCATCCGCTCCACCCTGCGGACCGCGGACGACGCCACCGACGACCGGTGGACCGACGCCGACTGGCGCGCGGCCTCCACCCGGGCCCTGGCCGCACTCGGCGACCAGTGGCGAGCGGCGGCCGGCCCCGACCGGCGCCTCCTCGTCGGCTGCCTGCGCCAAGGCCTCGCGATCGCCCGCGACCACCGCCTCGACCTCGACTGGCTCACCGACGCCGCGCACGCGTACACCGACGACTACGTCTGGGAGCCCCTCCCCCTGCCCGAAGCCGCCGAGGGCCCGGCCACCGCCGCTGACGCGCTCGCCGAGCTCCTCTCCGCACTCGCCCGCCGCCAGCACGAACACCGCTCCCACACCGTCGAACGCCTCACCACCGCCCTCGACACCAACCTGCTGCCCGCCGAACTCGCCGAGATGGCCCGGTACTTCCAGGCCAAGGCCCACCGCGACCTCGGCAACACCAGCGCCTCCCGCGACGGCATGCAGCAGGTCGCCACCGGCGGCGGACGCTACGCCCCCGACGCCGCCCGAGGCCTCGCCCACCTCGCCCGCGCGGCCGGCGACTTCCCCACCGCCCTCACCACCGCCCAGACCCTCGGCTGGCCCGGCCGCGGCCAACGCGTCCTCGGCGACATCCACTTCGCCCACGGCGACATGACAGCCGCCGCCACCGCCTACACCGCAGCCCGCACCGAGGCAGAACAGCACGGCAACAAGGGCGAGCAGGCCATCGCCCAGGCCCACCTCGCCCTCACCACCGCCTTCACCGACCCCACCCGCGCCGAAAGCGAGATCGCACACGCCGAACAGCTCCTCGCAGGGCTCGACCAACGCGCCACCACCCTCACCGCCCAAGTCGCCGAACTCGTGCGCACCGCCGGCCGCGACGACGACGAGTTCACCGACCGCACCAACCAGCTCCAGGCCGAGATCGCCGCCGGCGGCCTCACCTCGGTCGCGCTCCTGCTCGACCTCGCCGTCGCCTTCCACCACGCCGTCCGCGACCACGAAGCCGACGTCCACGAAACCCTCCGCCGCCTGGCCGAACGCACAGCCGGTGGCGACTACACCTACTACCTGGACATCGCCCACCACATGGCCGGCCTGACCCTGCCCACGCCGACGACGGTGCGATGGGCCGGTGACACGGACGCGGTGCCCGCACGCTGGCGAACCCTGGTCACCGCACGCCGCTGACCTGCCCTCAAGGACGGAAGTCGTCAACGACCAACGGGCACAACCCAGTTGAGCTTGGGACAGTGCGCAGCGCCCGATTCCCCTGCTCTGCCCGGCCGTTGTCAGTGCCGCACCTAAGAATCGCCTCATGGCCCCCGAACCGACGGCGAATGGCGAGTCCGAGATCTTCGCCACCGCTTTACGCGCACACCTGTCCGAGACCCGATTCGCCTTCACCGGCCTGACCGGCAAGGAGGCGACCCGGTCCATCACCCGCGCAGTAGCAGAGTGGTCTATGGCCTCGGGCTGGAGGACCAGATGCGAGGCGCCGATGCGGTACATCGACCCGCCCCGGTTGCAGACCGGCGGGTGCCGCGGATACTGGTCGCCGCCCTGGTGCGCCTACCTAGATCTCCGCCTGCGCCGCAAGGATGGCCCACCGATCGCTGTGGAGATCGACCGCTCGGACGACAGCACCGCCGTGGACAAGCTCCGTGACGAGGCCCTCCGCGGGCGTCCAGCGCTGTGGATTCGCTGGCACGGTGCCCTGCGTGCCGAAGTCCCGGCCGGTGTCGCCCGCCTGCACCTGCCCACCCGGTCCAGCACATCTCCCGTCCGCTACTCGCGGGCCCCCGTCACGGACACAGCGTCGATCACCCTCGGTGCAGACGTCACCCCCGAGGCTCGAGCAGAAGCCCTCAACCGGGACCAACAGCGCAAGGCCGAAGAGAAGCGTGCTGCCGCACGACCTCAGGCCCCAGGTCCCATCCGATGCTGAGCCTGATCAACCTCGCGCAGTGCCAGCCCGCCCACGGCACCGGGTAAGCACGGCGAGCAGCAGGACGAGGGCCCGAGAGCGTGTGGGCGCCCACCCCGCCGGGTGGACGCCCACACATTGCTCGACCCGTTGAACGGGCCGACAGAAAGGCGGCCCCGGCCGTACTCCACCCGTCACAGCGGGGCCGGTGCCTGCCCCGCACGCTCCACTCCGGTGCGGGACACAGAGATCGTAGACGCGGCCACGTCACCAGGAACTGCCTATTCCAGAAGGACGATGGACAGGTGGAACGCCCTGTTCAAGTCGCCCTTGCCAGCGCCGTCACCAAACTGCCCGTTGATGATCTATATCGGTACGAGCCGAAGTTCGACGGGCACCGGATCGTACTGTTCCGCGACCCCGACGACGTGGTGCTGCAGGCCCGCACAGGCCGGATCGTGACGAGCGCATGGCCCGACCTCGCGGCCGCCAGCCTCGCCCTGGCGCCGGGCACCGTCCTCGACGGAGAGGCGGTCATCTGGAATGAGGGCGCTCTGGACTTCGCCGCCGTGCAAGCCCGCGCCGCCTCGGCCGCCGCCCGCGCGCGGCTCCTGTCCCTCCAACTCCCCGCGACGTACGCCGTGTTCGACCTGCTCGCGCACCCCGAACTCGGCGACATCCGAGCGCGCCCGTACGACGAGCGCCGCGCGCTGCTCCTGGAGGTGCTCGCCGAGGTCGGGCCCCCGCTGCAGGCGGTACCTTCCACCGCCGATCCGGAACTCGCGCTGCGCTGGTACGAGGCGCTACAGGCGCAGAACATCGAGGGCCTGGTGATCAAGCGAGGCGACGCGGCTTATCGCCCTGACAGGTCGTCCTGGTTCAAGCTGAGGCACTCCGAGACGGTCGACATCGAAGTCGTCGGCTACACCGGAAACGCCGCCCACCCCCGGACCGTCGTGGTCCGCCTGCCCGACGGGCGCCGCGCGCAGTCTCAAGCCCTCACCGCCGCGCTCAGCAGACGCCTCGCCCAGCACATTGCAGCGTCCGGACCGGGCCGGCGCGCCAGAACCGACGACGGCGAGCGCTACACCACCACCGGCAGCGGTCTCATCTTGGAGGCACTCGCCGGTACGACTCGGCACGCCGTGGTGACCGTCGTGCGCGCCCGATGACGGCTACCAAGGACGGCGCAGGGTCCGTTCCTGAAGTCTGGGCCCTGTGACTCAGTGGCGCACCCGGCTCGCAGACGGAGCCTACGTCGGCGCAGCGACCTGTCTCCCAGATCACGCGTCCTTCCACGCCTGGACGAACTCCTGCTGCTCTTCCCACGTGCCGCTGCACTGGTAGGCGTGGAGGATCTGCCAGGCCGCGCTCTCGACGTCCCGCAACCACAACTCGCCGATGTAGCTGGCCTCATAGGCGAGGTAGTCGGTTCCGATGGCTTTGCCGATGACCTCGGCGGCCGCAGCCCGCTGCTCGGTGTTCATGCCCGAAACCACGGTCAGGAGCTGGTCGGCGAGGGCGACGCCGTCGCCCTCCACTGCGCGCAGCAGCTGGCCGCGGAGGTTGCCGGGCAGCAGAATCGGGTTGTCCGCCACTTGCCACAGCTCGAACCAGAAGTCGCGCGGCTCATCGCTGGGCACCGGCAGGCTCGACATCAGCGAAATGAGCCGGGCCGTGGGGGCATGGGAGCCTGCGTGTGCTGTGGCCAGCAGCGCCAGGTCGGCGACCTGCTCCGCACTGAGATTGCTGGCTTCGAACTCCGGCGTCATATTCAACCGGCGTGCGAGGAAGCCTGCAAACGACTGTGGTTGATACACGCGGGGGACCAACAAGGACTCCACCTTCCCGTTGAGACGGCCTGAGGGTGCGATCGTCTCAGGAACGATCTCCATCTCGCCGTGCTCTCAAAGGAGTTGGCTCGTTCTGTGAGGAATCGCGCATCCCCGTCGGGGTGACCGACCCGAAGTGCAGCCCGAGGCAGGGCACGCGGGCGTGGTTGATCCCGGCGGGCGGGTGGCTTACGCGTCGCGCAGGGCTTCGAGCTCGGCGCGGGTGAGCGTGAAGGGAGGAGTGCGGCCCTTCCACCCGACTTCGGTCGCGTAGCCCAGCCCGGCCGGCGGACGCTGTGCGGTGTGCCCGGGCGCCGGGTTGGTGATGTCCTTCAGCAGCAGGTCGATCAGGCGGGCCAGCGCGGTCGGCCCGCCGCCGGCGTATCCGTACGTGTAGCCGCTGGCGACTTGCGGCGCCACGAACACGGTGCCGTCCTCGCAGGTCACCCAGACCGAGCCGCGGCCGATGGTCAGCGCGGCGAGCGGCGAGTGGGCGGGCAGGCGCTGTGGCGCGACAGTCTCGATGGTTCCCCCGCCGATCCGTACGGCCGGCATGTCGGTCAACGGGTCGACAAGGAAGTCGCCCTCGGCGACGTCGAGCGGTGCGGCCAGCGCTGTGCGCGGGGAGGGCAGCAGCCGGGAGGCCCATGTGGTGGCCTGTTCACAGCCGAGGTCGACGGTCACCTTGTGCAGGCCGGGGAAGAAGCGGCTGGCCCCGTGGATATCCGCGACCTGGGCGCACTGCGCAGCGAGGATGTCGGTACGCGACAGGATCGTCCGCCAGCCGTCGCGGAGGATCTCCTCGGCGACCGGCTCCGGCCGGTGGGGCAGGAGCGGGCGAGCGGCGACCGCGATCGAGTCCGGGGCGTCCATGGTGTCGACGTGTTCGGTGATCTCTCGGTGCGCGTCTTCTGCGGTGTCCCACATGGCCTCGCGGGCGAGGCTGAGCGCTGCGATGGCGGCGTGGGATCCGTCGGGCTCCTCGGCGGCCAGGCGCAGCAGCGGCGCCGGGTCCGGGACGACGACGACCGGGACATGCTGCTGAGGGGCGCCGGGCCGCCAGTTCATCATCAGCTCGGGGTCGCGCAGGTTCCAGTGCCAGTACGGGGCCGGCATACCGAGTACCCGCTCCAACTCGCGCCAGTTGATGCCGTAGTGCTGGTCCGGGCCCGCGGCGTCGACGGCCTCGATGTTCGGACCGTTGATTCCGGAGTAGTCGGCCGCGACAACGGCCAAGGAGGCGGCGCCCTCGGAGAGTTCACGCAGGAGCGCGTGCGTCGGGAAAGTCATGCCCATCTCGCCAGCGACCGTGTGCGCGAGGACGACGTCGCCGAACTCGGTGTTCCAGCAGTGCAGGACAAAGCCGGTGCGGCGCCGCGGCCCGCGGTAGCGGGAGGGCCGGGTGGCCACCGCGTTCCGCAGCAGCTTCTCGGGCAGATCGGTCCTTCCAGAACGCTGAAACACCAGCGCCTCCCCCTCCCGTGTGTCGATGGTGATCACGCTACTCCCGGGCGCCCAGAACGCGTTCGCCGTTTGCTGAACCTGACTTGTTCGGGTCGAGGTGAGACGCGGCCGATGCGGCATCACCAACGGAGCCAGCAAGGGGAAGCAACTGTCCCCTGGCGGCTGCCATGTGGAGGCTGCGCGCCGAACAGGAGGCCCCGCACAACTCAGCCCCGGTCAGACCTGTTGGACTAACGGGTCCACCGGGACTGACGTGTGCTCCCAGCCTCAGGCGGGCGGCGGCTCGATCCGGTGAGGCTGGGAGCGCCGGAGCCCCCTCGCCCGCATGTGCTCGCACCGTTCGGCCTGCCGCGGGAAGGCCACGCCCGTTGCCTTGGCGAGGGCCGGGAAGAACGCCTGGGCGTCCTCCGACTGCGGCGTCGTGGTCCAGCGGTACCCGCCATGGCCGCGCAGGGCGAAGCGCACCATGCGGCTGCCGTACCCGTGGCGTTGCCACGGCTCGGTGACCCGGATCTTCACGATCAGTCCGAGCCGACACACCTCGCAGGCTTGCCAGACCAGGCGGGCGAAGTCGTACTCGTCGGGTGCGCATCCCCGGATCTCCTGCATTCCGGCGGGGCCGCCCGGCGGCAGGTGCCACCAGGTCTCCGTGTCGGGATCGACCTTCCACTCCAAGCTGTTCGGGGCGACGGGCGACGCTGATGGCGCTGCCGCGTCCCGTCCGTGGAAGGCGTCGACCAGGCGGGCCCACAGGGAGCCGCCCGGCCGTGCCGTGTTCGAGTCGCCCATGGTCAGGTCTGGCTCTGGAGCGGCGGGAGCTCCCGCAGGGCGGTGGGTACCTCGTCGATGCCGCGCTGCAGGTACCAGGCCAGCGACCAGCGCAGGATGATGCTGCGGCGAAGACGCCACTGGTCGCAGAGCTGGGATAGGACGTCGTCGCAGAAGTCCTCTCGGAGCTGGACCAGCACCTCGTCCTCGAGGTAGGCCGTGTATCCGATGCCGGCCTTGTCCGGGTCGCCCAGGTCGAGGGCGTCGGCAAGGATCGCCGCGGCCGCCGCGCTGGTGCCGCCGCCGTTGTATCCCCAGCCGAAGCCGCTGGCCTCCGGTTCGGCGAGCTCACGGAGCACCGTCACCCCCATCTGCCTCTGGGTGGGCCCGAACTCGGGCTCTTCGACGAGGATCCGGGCGGGCTTCCACTCCTCGTCGTCGCCCCGGTCTGTCTCCGGGCCGTACTGGATGCCGTGGTACGTGCAGTCCTCGTAAGCCATGCTGTTCCATACCTTTCTTCACGTGGGTCTGAGCTGCTCATTCGTAAGATCAGCGGGCCCAGGGACCCCGGGTGTGGCTGCCATGTTGTTGCCGCTGTTGTGGCTTGGAGGGATTGGCCGCCCGGGGTCCCGCGACGACCACGGCCACTCATTGGGATACGCGAACTGCATCGCTTCGTATGGACACGTCGGCGAGGTCGTCTGCTGGGTGAAAGAACGGGACGACTTTGGAGGTGACCGTGCCCGAACTGTGGGCCGGTACGGATGCGGGCAAGGGCGAGCATCACTGCACGGTGATCGACACGGACGCCACGGTGTTCCTCACCCGCCGGGTGCCCAACAGCGAGACCGAGCTGCTGGAGCTCCTGGGCGACGTCCTGGACCTGGCCGAGGGCGAGCCGGTGACGTGGGCGGTGGACCTGAATTCCGGCGGCGCTGCCCTGTGGATTGCTCTGCTGGTCAACCACGGACAGAGGCTGCTCTACATCCCCGGCCGCACCGTCCACCATGCGTCCGCCGCTTACCGCGGCAGCGGGAAGACGGACGCGAAGGACGCCTTCGTCATCGCGGACACCGCGCGCATGCGCCGTGACCTGCAGCCGCTGCATGCCACCAGCGAGATCGCAGTTGACCTGAAGATCCTCACCGCCCGTCGGATGGATCTGGCCGCGGACCGCACCCGAGCGATCAACCGGCTGCGCGCACAGATGCTGGAGTACTTCCCCGCGCTGGAGCGAGCCTTCGACTACAGCACCTCCAAGACCGCGCTCATCCTGCTCACGAAGTACCAAACCCCCGCCGCGCTGCGTCGGATCGGCCGGGCCCGGCTCTCGGCCTGGCTGAAGAACCACGGAGTGCGCACCCTCACCACGGCGAAGAACGCCGCGGACGTGGCTGTGACCGCCGGTGAGGCCCAGCACACGGTGGTGGCCGGCGAGAAGACCGCCGCGAAGATGGTCCACACCCTCGCCAGGGAGGTGATGGCCCTCGACCAGGAGATCGCGGAACTCGAAGCCCTGATCGAGGGCCGGTTTCGCGAGCATCCCGACGCCGATGTGATCACGTCCATGCCCGGCATCGGCGACACGCTCGGGGCCGAGTTCATCGCCGCGACCGGCGGTGACATGAAGGCCTTCGGCAGTCCTGACCGCCTTGCCGGCGTCGCCGGACTCGCCCCCGTCCCACGCGACTCGGGCAAGGTCTCCGGCAACCTGCGCAGACCCCGCCGCTACAGTCGGCGGCTCCTGCGAATGTTCTACATATCCTCCCAAGTCGCCGCCGTCCACTGCCCCGAATCCCAGCGGTTCTACCAACGCAAACGGACCGAGGGAAAGAACCACAAGCAGGCCGTCCTTGCCCTCGCCAGGCGCCGCCTCAACGTGCTCTGGGCCCTCATACGCGACCACCGCACCTTCGACACAGCCGTGTCCGGCACCAAGACCGCAGCGGCATGACACCCTCACGGCGTGTCACCGTCCCAGCTTGACAATGTCATTGGGAATCCCTCCCGTTGATCTCCTGTAGCGGGATCAGACTGCCCCACTGAACGGATCGGCAACAGGGCGCGATTGGCTCGTTAGACGAGCGGCGAACCAGGTGACGAGTTTCAGTTCTCTGGGCTGCTTGTCCGGTTGATGGGTGCGCTGCCGATCCGGCGCCACGGCTTCTCGTACTTGCCGCCGCACGCGCGGCACTGGGGCCGGAAGAGAGCGGCAGCGGGACCCATCTGATCGCTGGGCTCGGCGGGGTACTCGGCGTTTTGGATTCTCGCGACGAGCTGCGGGGTCGTGCAGGTGCAGATGAGCACGCTCGACGAGATGTGCGGGCGGGGTCTGGCGGGGCCGGAGGGCGGGGCGCCAACGAAGCCGGTCTGGTATCCGTCGATCGGCCTGCGCTTGGCGCGCTTCGTGGCCTTCTCGAAACGCCGTTGGCTGGGCTGGCTGGGGAAGATCAGGAGGAGGCCGGCCAGGAGCCGGAAGGCGTGACCGCGGACCCGCCCCGGGTCAGGGTCAAAGACCGCGACCGGGACGCCGTTCTCGTCGACGAGGGGAACGCCGCCGGCGTACCGGGGATCGCCTGTACTCCAGCCCACGGTCGCGGTGACGCCGTGCTCGTCGGCGAGTTTTGCCAGGGTCGGGTCGATGCCGGGACGGAAGCGGATGGCAACCTCCCTCAGCCTCCCGGTCTGGGCGGTGCGGGCGGCTTGCTCAGCCGCGGTCGCCTCCTCCAGTGCCTTCGCGCGGGAGATGGCGTTCTTGGCACGGATCTCGTCCCGCTTCTTCTCCTGGGCCGCCCGTAGCGCGGCCCTGCGGGTCTCGTACTCGTGCTGCCGGCGTTCTTCCTCGAGGAGGTGGGTGTCCTCGGCGGCGATGTACTGCGGTGCCGTCCACACCGTGGCGAGGGAGCGCTGCGGGTACCACAGTGGGGTCCGCGGGGTGTGCGTGACGATGCGGCCCGCGAATGCCCAGGTGAGGAACTGGGGCAGTCCGGCCGGGACGGGCCTCCAGCCGCGGGCGGAGAACTTCACCAGGCCCTCGGCGACGGTCAGGTTCTTGGTTCCCTCGGGCCGTTCCAGGCGTACGGAGGGGACGGTGCCGAGCCAGGGTGGGCGAGGCCGGTCGCTGAACCAGATCGAGGTGACGCCGTCGGTGTGCATCTTCTCGGTGCGGGCGGTGATGTCGGCGCTGGTGATCGGGGCGAGCTGGGCTTCCAGGGCCGTCCTCCAGTTCCCGGTGGGGTCGGTGGCCAGGACGTCGGCCCGCCAGGTGCGGTCGGGGCCGGGGACTTCGAGTTCGGCGTGGGCGCCAGCCTCTCGGGCGGCGGTGGCGAGTTCGAGCTTGAGGAGGTGGTGGGCGACGGATTCGAGGCCGAGTGCGCAGGTGGGGGCGCCGGGCGCGTGGGCGAAGAACCGTAAGCCGCTGTGGGAGGTCTTCGCGTACATCGAATGTAGGCATTCGTCGCAGGTCAGGGGGGCGGGTGGCCGGGTCTTCCAGACCGCTTCCCAGCTGCGTCCGCACCCGAGGTCGGGCAGATGTGCGAAGACGGTTCCCCACTCGGCGTGTATGGCCCTGAACGCCACGCTGGCCCCCCTGCTGGTCGGCGAGGAGGCCAGTGTGGCGCGGGGCGCTGACATCGCGTCAGGCCGCAGCGGCTCTGGCTCGGGGCCCGCTTCACCGCTTGGGCGGACGCGGTGTTCTCAGGTACCGGGTCTCGCCTTCCTTAGGCTGGCTCATCGCCCAGCGTGCCGACGATGACCCGGCCGATCTCCCAGTTGCAGCAGGAGCGTTCGTCGGGCGCTGGCCGTCCCATGGCTCCGTCCAGGAGGTCCAAGGCCGGCTGCGTGACGTAGCGGTTCAGGTCGGGGGTCTGGAGGTACCGCCTCACGTCGCACTCTTCCACGCCGGTCTGCTGTAGGTGGGCAGCGATGGCGCCGGCGAGGGTGAACGTGTAGGCGCAGGTGTCAGTGAGTGCGTAGAGAACAAGGCGCTGCCACTGGCGCATGTCGTGTGCATGGGTGCGGTTGAGGTGTAGGGCCTCGGTGATGTTCTTCTTCGCCCAGTGGCCGTAGTCGGCTGTCAACGCGAGCAGGGGCTGGGGAACTTCGGTGCGCATAGCGGCAGTTGTCTGGCTCTGGGCTGTGCGGCGGGCCTCGAGAGCGGGTGGCAAGCTGGAGTGGAGATCCTGCAGCGCAGCTCGGCGGTTGGTGTCGAGGAGTTCTTGCCGACGGCGGGCATCGTTCTTGCGGGCATGGTGGGACACGAAGGTTCCTTTCGGCGCCAGCCCCCAGGCCGCCTGCGCTGTCCTCAGCCACGGTCGCTGCGATGACGCGGTGCGTCTCGGGCCTACTCATCCGTCGCCGTGGGAACGGAAGATACTTCAGCCGGGCACCGTCGCAGCAGATTCCTCAGCGGCGCCGAACCAACAACGAGCGCCGCCGAGATCGGTCACACCAGGGGGCGAGAGGGCTTTCGCGAGCCACAGCGTGCGCATGGGCGTGCCGGCGCCCGTGGCAGGAGACGTAACCATCGCCAAGCGACAGCCGTTCGCTCTGCATGCATCAACCCGACCTGGATCACGCCGAATACGACCCGGAACAGGACCTCGCGCGGCAGCCGCTGCTCACCTTCACGGAGGCCCGAGAGCTCCTCGACCTCCTAGACGACGTCGCGCGCTCCCACGCGCCAACGGCTGTCGAGGCCCGTCGTCTGGCTCACCTCCTCGCGTATCGCGTACCCGAACGGCAGGACGCTGAAGGCTGATCTGTGGTGTCAGCTTTGGCCAGCGAGGGCGCTCTAGTAGGCGGTAGCGCCCATCGACCGTTGCCTCCCGAACTGCCTGTGTGCGGTGTCGGTGCTCGGTGACATGTTTCCCGGGCCCAAGCGGCATACGACGCGGCATTATGAGGATTCTGAGCGGGAGGGGTGCTTCGTGGCAGGACATATCTTCGTGGACGAGACCAAGGCACGCGGCTACGTCATCGCGGCCGCCGCGGTCCTGCCCCGCAACCTCAATGCGTCCCGGACTGCGCTACGAGGACTACTCCTCGGTGGCCAGAGCCGTATCCACTTCACCAAGGAGCGCGACTCCCGCCGGCGCACGATCCTCTCGCGCATGTCCGAGCTCGACGTGAGCGTCGACGTCTACGACGCGTCTGCCCTGGCCTCCGCGCGCGAGGCCCGCGCCGCGTGCCTGGATGCGATCGTCAGCGACGCGGTGGGGTGCCCGTAGTCCGCCAGGGTGAGGGCGGGTTGGTGCCTCCCCGGTCCAGGAGCCCGGGCCGCCTAGCGTGCGGACATGAACCCCACCCCGATGCCCGAGGCCTTGCGCCTCGCGGTTCACCAGCTCGTCTCCGAGGCCTCGCTGAACTGCCAGGAGGTCCTGCGCTACACCGAGCCCGACGTCGCCGACCGCTGGAGGCGGATGACGCTCTACCGCACCACGGACGCCGCGGACACCATGGACATGGCCGCCTTGCTCATCGCCGCCTACTGCGAGCGCGAGGGCATGCCGAAGGAGACCCTCGACACCTACCTCCAGGTCAACCAGCAGCACATCCGGGCTGCCGGACCACAGGAGTCCGACCGGCACGAAGCCGCCGGGCTGTGCGGCGATCCTGCCCCCGAGTCCGGTGATCCGGAGGCGCGGCTGCAGTTCTCCTGGGGGAGGGTGTTCGCGAAGCGCACCGGGACACCCGATGAGGAACCGCAGCGGCTGCTGACCCAGGCATGCCTGCACGGGCTGCGGGCCCGGCTCTGCGACGACGTCGACTCCCTCGACCGCCACCTGCCGCCGCACATCGCCGCCATGGCCCGCAAGGTCGCCGACGCATTGGAGATGCCACAGCCTGCCGTCACGTGAGGCCGGCCGCGCGCTCCTTGTCCGACCTTCCAGGGCGTATGGCACCACCGGCCAGCGTGACCTGGCGCTGCGGCTCCGCCTCTTCACGCAAACTCACACACCGCCAGCGCGCGCGAGCCTCCCGCGACTGGCTTGTTCGAATTTTCGTTCGATAATGTGAGTGTGGGAGGTGAGCAGGATGGCCAGTACAGGGAGCGTAGCGTCGGTGATGCACGTGCGTGTGCCTATCGGGCTGCCGGAGCCGACGTACCGCGAGGTTCTGGAGGTCCTCTCCGAGGTCTCCCCCGTCGTCCAGGCCGTGCCGCCGGGCGCGGCCGTGGTCGAGCTGCGGGGCGCGCTGCGTTATTTCGGTGTTCCGCCGCTGCGGCTGGCCGAGACGATCAGGGTTCGGTCGTTGGCTCGGCTGTCGGTAGATCTTCGGATCGGTCTCGCCCCCACGTGGGCGGTCGCGGCCACCGCGTCCGCGCTGGCACCGGAGCACGGCGGCATCGTCCTGGTCGAGCCGGACCAGGTCTCCGACTTCCTCGCGCCGCTGCCGGTCGAGGCGGTGCACGGGATCGGCCCGATGCAGGCGCGTGCGCTCAACACGTACGGAATCCACACCGTGGCAGCGCTCGCCGCCATGCCTCTGGGCACGGTCCAGCGTCTCCTGGGCGGCCGCGCGGGCCGGGTCGCCGCCGAGCGAGCGCGCGGGGTCGACCCGCGTCCCGTGACACCGAAGGCCTTGCCGATGTCGGCGGCGGTGCGGCACCGCTTCGCGCAGCAGGAACTCGACGGCGCCGCCGTCCGCGCTCGGCTGCTCGACCTGGTCGTCGAACTCGCGAGCACGCTGCGCCGGCGCGAGCAGATCGCACGCGGCCTCACGCTGCAGCTGGACTTCGCCGCAGGTACCCGCTGGTCCAAGACCTTGCGGCTGTCCGAGCCCTCTGCCCATGACGAGGACCTGCGCACGGCGGCCTACCGGCTGATGGACGCTGCAGGGCTGCAACGCGGCCGGCTCACCGGCCTGCTGCTGCGGGCCGATGACCTCGTCGGCGCGCATGCGGCCGCCGAGCAGATCACCTTCGATCGCGGACGGGAGATGCGACTGCGGGTCGAGTCGGTCGCCGACCGCGCCAACGCCCGATATGGGAAGGGGACCGTCGGCCCGGCCTCGCTGCTGCGCAAGGCGGCTTGATCACGATGGGATCCGAACAACCGCCGGCAGACCGGCTTTCCCAACTCCGGTTCCTGGAACGCGTGCAGACGCGGGACCTGGACCGCACGCGACGCTGGATCGCGGACGAGGAGCGCCGACGCACCGAGCGGGAACGCGGAAAGGCCGCCCGCCCCGCTCCCCCGGACTGGCTCCTCGAGCTCGGGCTGTCCGGCCGCTCCGCGATCTACGTGCACACCGGCGACTGCCACATGGCAGGCAAGCGGATCCGCCAGATCACGGCCGAGCAGGCACGCGAGGCCCTCCACCACGGCCCGGTCCCCGCCTGCAGCCACTGCCGCCCGGACACCGCCCTCGGCCTCACCGCCTCATGAGACTTTCGCGAATTCGTCCAATTCGCCTGCAGCCGACCGTGGGAGGCTCTCGACGTGCGCACGTATGAAGTACGAATCCGTTTCCGGGCCGACGGGCCGGCCGTGATCGGCTGGTGGACCGACAAGGCCGTCGCCGAGGCGAAGTTCACAAAGGACATCGGGCGCTACGGCTCCCAACCGGGCGTGATCATCACTCTGTCCGTCGAGGGCGACGGTGACGTCAGAGTGCTGGAGACCTGGACCAGCGGGCACGGCCGGACCGTTTCCTCATCCTAGGAAGGGCCGGCGCCGGTCGCGGTGTACTCGGGCGGCTGCCGGATGAGCCGCAAGCGCGTCTGGCCCATCGCCCTCTGATGAGGATCGGCGAAAACGGCCGGTGATGCTCTTCGCCTCAGTTGGTCAGTGGTTCAACTGAGTGGGGAATGTGGGGAGCGAGAGCGGGCGGGCCCGCCGACCGTCAGGTCGGCGGGCCCGGTGAATCAGTGACCGGCAGGTGTGCTCATGGCGTTCGCCGGATGGGGATCGGGTCGGTGGGGCCTGGAGGCACTGAAGGCCGGGCCGCTTCAGGGGTGGCCAACAGGGCGACGATGGTCACGGGTTGACGGCAGTGAGGGCATTCGCGGGTGGCGGTGGGTTCCATCGGGTCCCGTTCCTGGACTGTTCGGACGATGGGCCTGATGGTCTGCGGCCGTGGTTGCGGCGCCTGCGGCTCGACCGGTGCCGGGATGGGCCGGCTGACAGCGGGTTTCGGCGGCTCACCCAGACGCCGTGCCCGGTCCTGGTCCCGTGCCTCGTCTCGCCTTTTCCCCGCGGTGCTCCGGCACTGGGAACTGCAGTAGACCTTCCGCACGGTTTTCGGCGCCTGGAAAGAACTGTTGCAGACCGGGCAGTTCCGGCTCTCCTGCTCTTCCTCACTGTTCCGAGCGATATGGCGACATTCCTTCGAGCAGAAGACGCGGCGAGGACTGACCGTTGTGGTGAAGTCCTTCTTGCAGACCGGGCAGGTTCGCTCGACGGGGGTTTGCCGACGAGCGATTTCGCGGCAGGTTCGCGAACAGAAGACCTGCCGACTGGTGCTTCTCTCGACTGTGAAGACGGTTTCGCAGCCGGGGCATCGGCGGGCCAATTCGTCCTCCGTCTGGGGCGTTTCGACGGCGAGGTCAGGAGACACGAGAGTTCACCCCAGCTCGCATCGCTTCGGCCTGGTTCTGGTGCCCCCGCAGGCGATAGGAGGGGCCGTCGATGCCGGCGACCGCGGCCCGGTGCAGGAGCCGGTCCAGCATGGCGGCCGCGACCGTGGCGTCTCCGAACGCGCCGGCCCAGTCCGCGATGCCGACATTTGTCGTGAGGATCGTGCTGGATTTCAGATACCTCTGATTGATGACCTGGAACAACGCGGACGCCCCGTCCTCGGGCAAGGGGAGATAGCCCAGTTCGTCGATGATGAGGAGTTTCGGGCCAGCGAAGAAGTTCATGCAGCTCTTCCAGCGGCCTTCGAGAGCGGCTTTGTGGCACTTGGCCGCGAGTTCGGTTGCGGTGGTGAAGTAGACGCGATGGCCTGCTTCAACGGCGGCTCTGCCGAGAGCGACGGAAAGCATGGTCTTGCCGACGCCGGGCGGCCCGACGAACAACACGTTCGACGCGTCGTCGAGGAAACGCAAGGTGGCCAGATCGCGGATCAGCTTCTCATCGACGCCCGGCTGGGCAGCGAAGTCGAAGTCGTTGAGCGTCCACGGTTCCGGCAGGCAGGCGAACCGGAGACGGGCGGCGAGTTTGCGTGCCTCGGTGGCCTCGACCTCGATCTCAAGCAGTCGCTCCAGAGCCGCGGTGAGGGACATGCCTTCGGCTCTGGCCTGGTCACAGACCCGGTTCAGGGCCTCGGCGGCGTTGTTGAGTTTGAGGTAGGACAGGTGGCCCCGCAGCTGCTGGAAGCGTCGTGCTTCGCTCATCTGCATCGGCGTCGTGTTCACTCCGTGCTCTCCTCCTTGGGTGAGGGAACGCTCCGCAGCCGGTCGGCCACGGCGGCATAGTGGTTGAGGTCGATCACGACCCGCTCGGCCGGGTTCCCGGCCGCGGTCGGGTTGCCCCGCAGCCGTTCGGCCTCGGCCAGAGCGGCGTCCGAGAGGGGCTTGCGGACCTTGGTCTTGCAGGGCGCCCGGTCGGAGAACGCGGCCAGAACCTCGCGTTCCAGCGCGATGACGTGACCGGAGTCCCGCACTGTTTGCCCGGCGCCTTTAGGCGCCCGCCGGTGCCGGGCGATCACCGCTCGGCCCGCGGTGGCGATGCTCAAGTGGTCATCGCCCAGGCGGAGTTCGACGCTGACCTGGGCTCCCGGGAGGCCCGGCGGCACCGAGTAGAAGTTGCCTTCGAAGGCGACCAGGCTCTGCGGGCTGACGGTCCGCTCGACTTCGAGTTCCGCCGGGAATGGCCGGACGGGAAGGTCCAACAAGGGTTCGTAGGCGGCCAGTTCGCCGACGGTGACCTTGATGCCGTCGACGACGCGGCGGCGCTCGTCCATGCGGATGGCGAGTTTGTCGATGCCGGACTGGGCCTGCAGCATCGTCAACGCGTCTGGGACCGTCCGCCACCAGCGTTGAGCCGCCGAGTGGTTGGCCTTCTCCACCACTCCCTTGCGGTTCCCGCGGCGGGGCGGGCAAATGTCGACACCGGCGCCGTAGTACTTGGCGACCGCGGCGAACGCCGGCGTGACCTGGCCGCTGCTGGGATAGCAAACGGTCGACATGCGGTCGAACCGCCAACGTCGCGCGGTCCCGCCGAGCTTGCGCATGACCTGGTCCAGCGAGGCGACCAGGTGGGCGAAGTCCTCGCTCTCGGCCAGAACGGCCCGCCAGCGGCCGGAGTGAGCGAGGGCGCCGACCAGCAGATGCGCATGCGATCCGACATCCCAGGACGCGGGGGCGTCGGGCAGCTCGAGCCAGTCGAACTGGATCTCCTCGCCTGGCGGGTGGGCGATGACCGCGACGTTGCGGCCGCTGGCCGCATGGCATGGCTCGCAGTGCGGACGAACCTGATAGCGGCGAAGAGCCCGTGTGAAAGTCGAGTAACCGCCTTCATATCCAAGGGCTTTGAGCTCGTCGAACAAGGTCGAGGCCCACAGGTGCGGATCGTCGGCGAGCCGCTGCCGGCAGTAATCCAGAAACGGGACGAACGCGTCCGGGCTCTGCCGACGTCGGCCCGGCTCCTGTTCGCCGTTCAAATAGGCCCGGATGGTCTTCCGGTCACGACCCAGATGTCTCGCGATCGCCGAGATCGACCAACCCTGACGACGCAATGCATGAGCATCCACGTCTTCCTCCCGCGTGAGCATCCAGGCCCCCGAACAGGCCGAACACAGTGCCCACGCAGGCTCTCCGCAACTCAGTCACCCGAAGCCGACACACCGGACAAGGTCACACGAAGGGTGGGGAGATCAACTGAGCATGTTTGTCCCCAACACAGAGCGGATGGTGGGGAAGTTCAGAGAGCGCCATCACCTCGGCCAGGCCGTCCGCGCCCTGGCCGAGGGGGTCGAACCGTGCTCGCACTGCCGTACCGGAACCGACCTCGGTGTGCTCGACTGGCCGAGCCGTTCAGCCCTTGCTGCGGCGCAGCAAGCGGGACAGCAGCTGGCGGGGGCCGGATGCTCGTGGAGCTCGGGGACGCTTGGCCTCCGGGCTGGCGGCATTTCCCTGCGGTGGGACGCCGACCGTCGGCGGTGCGGACGGTGGCGGCGGCACAGCGGGTGGGAGAGGCACCGGCTGATCCTGTGCCTCTTCACCGCCGTGTCCTGCCGGCAACGGCGCACGGAGCGGCGGAACTTGTGAGGTCTCCGGTGCCGCGTGGTCTGGGGCGCTGACGTCCACGGCCGGCACCTCCCTCCGGGCGCGGGCCATCGGCGCGAGGTTCCGCTCGGCGGATCGTGTGGCTGCGGGAGGCTCTTCGCGCTGCGGGGGTTCGAGGACGTCATCGTCCTCGTCGGGATCGTCAAGTTCGGCGGGCGGTTCGGCGGCCCAGCGTCGGCGGAGCTCGGCGAGGCGCTGCTCGGGGGTGGACGGTGCGGGAGCCCCAGCCTGTGCTGCCGCATCGGTCGCCGCGTCTTCCTCCGCGTCCGCAGGGGCCGGCTCCGGATCGTGTGCTTCATCCGGAGTGAGGGATGTGCTGTGCGGATTCTTTTCGGGTGTGGGCTCCGGCGGCGTCGGCTGTGTGAAGGAGCCGGCCTCTTCCGGTTCCGGTTTCGCCGTCGGTGTGGGTTCTGCGGGCGGAAGGTCACGGGCGTCGCGAGGCGTGGGTTCGGGCTGCGTTCGTGTTGGCGTGGGGCGCGCGGGCCGTGGGGGTGGGGCGGGGAAGGTCTGGGTGGTGCCGTTGGTGCCCCAACGGGCCACCTGCCACGGCTCGTTGATCCACAGCTGGAGCTCGATCCGGCCCTGGACGTTCTCAGGCTTGGGGAAGAGCGACCAGTAGCCGTACCCGAGGAACTTCCCCGAGCGGGTGGTGGCGCCGATCCAGTCCGCGTCGTTGCTGCGGACGGTCACCTGCAGCGGCAGGCGGCGGCCGGCGACGAGGACCGGGTGCTGGGCGACGTACTTGACCACGTAACTGCGGTTGCCGGACTTGCCGTCGACGGCGCCCGCGGTCGACACCGGCCCCCACACCGCGTGCGGGATCGGCGCGGCGGTGCCGTCGATGAGGGCCTGGGCGAGCAGGTGGACGTCGTCGCGGCCGCGGCAGAACTCCGGCCATGCGATGTTTCTGCGTCCGCCGGGAACGGTGGCGGCGAACTGGGCCACGGCGTCAGGATCCTGGCCAAAGGCCTCCAGGAGTCGCACGATCCGCCGAGCCGACGCGATCGCCTTGCCTGCCTTCTCGCTCGTCTTCCCCTTGCCCGACCCGGTCGCGCTGCCCCCTGCCGGGGCACCTGGCCGGGACGGGCCGCCGCCTCGCGTGCCGGGGCGGCCGACGGGCGGGCAGATCAGCCGCCACTGCCCGCCTTTTCGGACCACGGTGTGGGAGTCCACGAGTTCCTTGCCGCGGCGCTCCAAGTCGTACAGGCAGCGCGGGCCGTGGTCCTGGCCCGGTTTCTTGGCGTAGTGCGACGACGTGGAGTCCGGGTCGTCGGCGTTGCCGTGGCGGGCATACACGGCAACGCCGCACTCCCAGCAGGTGAGCGGCTCCACGTACGGTGGGTGCGGCTTCACGTCGATCGCGTCCCGGTCGAACCTCAGTCCGCGGTCGTCCCTGACGTAGGGGATCCGCACCTTCCCCTTCTTCGCTGGCTTCGCCATGCCGCCCCCGGTGTTCTCCTCAATGATCTTGCCGTGGCCTCTGAAATGCGGGAAGCCTCTGTGGCTAGGCTGGCCCGCTCGTTCCGGGGCGCCGCAGCCTCTGCTGCTCCAGACGGCTGCTGGCCAGCTCAGGAAGATCAGCCAGGGCTTCGGGCAGGTCCTCGATGCCCTGCTGCGCATACCAGCCGCGGCACCAGCGCAGGACGGTGGCGCGGCTGATGCGCCACTCCGCACAGCACTGGCTCAGCACATCGGCGACGAAATCCAGGCTCAGGGCCTGCAGTACGGGGTCGACCGGCCAGCCGTTGAAGCCCGATGCCCAGGGATCACCCAGGTCCAGGGCATCGGCGAGGATCGCGTCGGCCGCCCGCCCCGGCCCCGACCCGCCATACCCCCAGTGGAATCCGCCGAGCGCCTCGGCGTCCTTCGCCGTGAGCTCGTACAGCACGCGGCCTCGCAGCTGCCGCTCGGTGGGCCCGGACTCCGTCGTCTCGACCAGAACGCGGCGCTTGGCTTCGCCAACATCATCGGTGTGCACCCCGTGGTAGGTGCGGTCCTGCTCCGTCATGTCTCCCCCTCCAGATCCAGCCTTGCCTCCCAGATGATCACATCCGGCGCCCCTGTGGCAGGCGAACTCAGCCCTGTCACAGAGCTGTTGGCGCCGTTCACGAGGAAAAGCAGCGACGTCGCTGCGTGCTGCCGCGCTTCGGCGCTGGGATCCGTGATGATGGGGGCCGCCGCGGAAGATCAGGCTACGGAGAGGGTGCGCCCATGGCGGTGGAAGCCGGCACACGGCGAGACGAGCGGGTCGCGGGCCGCGTGTGGACGGTGCGTCTGGACCCGTACGGCCGTCCTTCGGCAGGTGCGGTGAAGCTGTCCTGCTCGCGCCCGGCCTGCGCCGAGGAGCGCTTCCCGGGCGGGGCCGCCGCGGGACGCAAGGCCGCGGTCGCTCACGTCAATGGACACCTCGCTCACATCCGTGCGAGCGGCGGGCCGCGCCCAGCAGCGTGGTGTGCCTGCCGCGCCGCTGCCTGTGCCTGGCACACCCCCGATCCCGCAGCCGGACCTCGTAGCGGTGTGCCGGGGGCGGGTCCGTGCGGGGGCCCGGTGGTGCTGGCCGCGTACGCGGACCGGGCCGGGCGCCTGTGGCGGATCGCGGAAGTCTGCGCGCGGTGCGCGGCCGCCACCCCCGGCTGCCGGGTCCTGGACACCGCCCAGCCCGCACAGCACACCGCCCCGGCCGGGGAGCAGCGCGCGACGGCACCGACCGCGATCGACACGGGAGTTGGGCACGAGGGGGCGGTGGCGCTGTTCTCCGACCAGACCCGCTCCCCCACTTCCGGGGCGTCGCTTCCGCGTGCGCGTGCCGCGGCGCCCGCGGCCGCCGGGGCCCGGCCAGCGAAGCGGAAGGGCCCGCAGCCGCGGATCGCGCAGCGGATCGTGCCGCAGGACCTCGAGCCCGATGT
Source organism: Streptomyces sp. LHD-70 (assembly GCF_031157275.1). Taxonomy (GTDB): domain Bacteria; phylum Actinomycetota; class Actinomycetes; order Streptomycetales; family Streptomycetaceae; genus Streptomyces. Next base: position 71,664 of record NZ_JAVIFW010000026.1, on the reverse strand, counting down.
CCTGCGCCTGGAGCTCATCGAGCTCGGGGACGCGTTCCGCGCCTATCAGCAGCGCCCTGAGCCCGACTTCTACTGTTGGCCACGCTCCACGAGCGCAAGGCGCGCGCGTTCGCGCTGTGGGCGCAGGTGAGCGGCGACAGCTCGCTGCGGCGGGAGGCCAAGCGCGCCGAGACGGCAGCGCAGACCACCCGGGAGATGCACATCAACCGCACCGCCCGCGCCTCCGGCGGCAACACGGCAGGCGAGGACCGGCCGGAGACGCAGGACAGGCCGGCGGCCGAGGACGGGCTGGTGGTGGAACGGCTGCTGACGCGAGGCCAGGCCGCGCACGCCCGCGCGGTGCTGGAGTACGTCGCCACGAACACGCCGTGCCCCGAGCCGGAAGTGCGCCTGGCGGTGCTCATGCTCGTCCTGCGTACCGCCCGCGCCGGCACCGGGAACCTCACCGGCCAGGACCTGACCGGCTGGGTCCAGGACGATGCCGCACGCGTTCTCGAGCAGCTGGTCGCAGAAGACTGGCTGCGCCTGCCCGGCACCGTCGCGGACGTGATGGCCTCCCGGCCCGAGGACCCCACCCCGATCACGGTCCCCACGTTGCTGCCTGAGCAGCCCCGGCCATTCAAGTTCGGCAAGAACAACCGCTCGAGGATCTCCGGTTGGGCCCAGAAAGTCGCAGGGGACCGCAAGCTCCGCAAGAAGAAGGCGGGCGCCGCCACCCGGCTCCTGGCGCTGTGCACCGCGGCCCACTCCCGCCCCGACGGCTGCCTCGGCTCCCTCCAGGACGGAGGACTGCCCCTGGACCGGGTCGCCGCGTTCTGCGGAGTCTCGCCCGAACACGTCGCCGAGCACGCCGACCTGCTGGTCACTGCGGACTGGCTCACCGAGACCGTCACCGACCAGGGCCAGCTACAAGGGCAGCTCACCGAACGCGCCCTGCCACTGTCGGCACTCCTTTGACGCGCTCCCCTGCCCGTACCGGACATCGGCCCTGAGCCTTCTGCCCGAACAAGCGATGCGCAGCGTGATCACCTTCTACGGGACGGGCGTCCGAGGTCGGCGCCCGAGCGCTGATGCCCCGGCACGTCACGAATCGTCGAGGTCCGAACCGTGTGAACTCCAAGATCGCGCGGTCGTGTGCGCGGCGTCGAACGCCTGTCGCACCTGCGGCATATCATCCCTGGATGTGGAGATCCCCGACGAACTGATCGAACTCGAACGCGCCGCCGAAGCCGCGCGTGAAGCACTCACCGGCCTGGACGGCGACGAGCACGCAGCCCAGTGGCAGCGCTGGTACGAGGCCGCCGTCGCCGTCCAGCACTCGATCAGCGAGCACGCCGCAGGAACCGACCGCTACGAACTCGAGATGGCCGTGAAGAAGGCCGTCCGACACCCACAGGCTCCGCCGGCCGCAGCCGCCTAAGAACCGCCTGCACCGCCCGCGCGTGCGTCGGGCACTGCGATTTTCCGCGGAATATCCGGCTCCCATACGACTGCCCCTCACGGCGGGCACCAGGCCATCTCTTCGGCTCGGCTTCCCCCGAGGAACGCCCGCGGCCACGTGCCACCCGAGGTGGCGACCGTCGCCGGGGCGCGCGTTGGCCGGTTTGTGGCCACCTCTGCGTGAGGCCGACCGAAACTGGTCATGAGATCAGTACGCTGAGGCTGCCGGAGCAGTGCAAGAGAGCATGTGCCATGACGTACAGCGGACGTTGCAACCTCACCATCGGTGATCACCGGCTCGAGGGCGTCGAGTATCTGTGGGGAGGCCCCGGTGTCCTATCCCTGGCCCACGGTGCAAAGTAGCTGAGACTGATCAGGGCCCCGGGGTGGCCGACGACGTCGCCCGCCTAGTCGGCCCAGTCCTCCCGAAGCTGCGGCGAAGTGACAAGTAGCTGGGAGCTTTGGGTTCTGCTCTCCCGGGTCGGTCTTTCCCCAGTAGCTTGCCGCTGGAAGACCTGACAGAAGGGGTGGAGCGGTGGCGAAACGGTGGGTCCGGTACGTGGTGCCGGTGATGGTCGAGGTCGATGTCGATGTCGACGACGACAAGGTGACCCGTGTGGTCACGCTGCCGGAGGAGGTCCGCGAGGACCGCGACGACATGGGCCACTTCCTCATCTACGACGAGGAGTTCGTCCGCCGGTCTGGTGACGACCAGTTCCAGGTTCACGCCTTCTGTGTGGGAGAACCGCGGTGGGCGGACGACCGATTCCGCGTCGGCGGCCCGTCGAACTGGCGCGGAACGCTGGGAGGCGAGCTTCGGTCTGGAGGAGTCTGACGACCGGTACGAGGAGATCAACCCGTACGAGCTGCGCGAGCGGTAAAATCTCGCTGGGCCCGCAAGATCACCGCCGTTTGCGGCTGGTGACAGCGTTCTTACCGGCACCCGTGGAAACCGGCGATAGGCCGCTGGCCACCGGGACAAGATCCATCTCAGCGCAGGCGGCCGGCCGGTCGGGAGGCCTTCAGTGGCCTGCCGGCGTCCGGGATACTGCTGCCTCCGGCGATCACGAATCCCCGATCGGCACGGGGGAGTTGGTGGCGGTATCGGGGCGGTACGAGGGCGGGCGGTCACAGGGTGAGGATCAGGACGGTTCTGAGGGCGGGTGCCGCCGTGCTGGCATGCGTGAGCGTGGCCAGCGGTGTAGTGCTGGTCGGGCTGGAGACGGCCGATCAACTGGCGAGCGTGATCGGGGGGACTTCAGGGGTGGCCGCGCTTGCGCTCGCCGGAGTCACCGCACGGCAGTCCGCATCCCGGCCGCCTGCCGCAGCGGAGGAGGGGCCGGTGGTCATCGGGCCGATCCCGCCGACGGCCGTGGCTTTCGAGCCGCGCCGGGCCCTGCGCGAGCGCATCGATGCCGCCCGTATCGCCGCATCCGGCGGGTCGGTGGTCCTCACTCAACTCCTTACCGGCGGGGGTGGGGTGGGCAAGTCCCAGCTGGCTGCCGCCTATGCCCGCGACGCCCAGACACGAAGCAGACACCGTCGACACCGGGTGGAGCTGGTGGTGTGGACCGACGCCGCCGGCCTCCAGGAGATCGTCGCCACCTACGCCCAGGCCGCCCGAACTCTGGCCGTCCCGGGAGCAGTGGGGGAGGAACCAGAGGCCGACGCGAGGGCGTTCGTCAACTGGCTGCACCACAGTGAACGGCGCTGGCTGGTCGTCCTGGACAACGTTGACAACCTCACCGAGACCGACCCGTGGTGGTGGCCCACCAGCGACACCGGACACGGGTGGGTGCTGGCCACCACCCGCCTGCGCGACGCCCGCATTACCGCCCAGGGCAACACTGTCGATATCGATGTCTACACCCCCGAGGAATCCGCCGCCTACCTCCGCCGCCGCCTCGCCGACGCCGGCCACGCCCGCCTCCTGGACGAGAAGACCGACGCCTTGTGCGAGGAGCTCGGGCATCTGCCGCTCGCGCTCGGCCATGCCGCCGCGTACCTGGTGAACGAGAACATCACCGCCACCGAGTACCTCCGCCGTCTACGGACCACCACCCTGGAGCGCGCGGTTCCCGCCGAAGGGCACGGCCGTGAGGTGGCCGCCACCCTGCTGCTCACCCTGACCGCGATCCGGGACCACGACGGGGACGGCATCACCCACCCGCTGCTCGGTCTCCTCGCACTCCTGGACCCGGCCGGCATCCCCGAACAGGTCTGCACCGCAGAACCCACCCTGGTCCACCTCACCGAACACCGGCAGCACGATGTCGAGCCTGACGGGGGCGACGGGACGCTCGGGCCTGTCACGGCCGAACAGGCACGCTCGGCCCTGCGGCTTTTGCACCGCTACAGCCTGATCACTCACGAAGACAACGGAGACGGCCCGGCAGCTATCCGCATTCACGCCCTGACCGCACGCGCCATCCGCGAACAAACCGCGTCCCACACCCCGGCTGCCGCCCGAGCTGCCGCCGATACCCTCGTGAACGTCTGGTGGAGGGAGACCCTCCTAGACCGCCGCGACCTCATCGCCACTCTCCGCGCCAACACCACGCAGCTGACCGCTCACTCAAGCACCGCTCTCTTGAGTCCCAACGCGCACCTCCTCCTGTTCGTTGCCGGTCGCAGCCTGACCGAGGACGGCTTGTACCGGCTTGCTGTCGAGTACTGGGCCCACCTGGCACGCGAGGGGGAGCGGTTGCTGGGGGAGGAGCACCGCGACACCCTCGTCGCCCGCAACAACCTCGCCAACTCCTACCGGGAGGCGGGGCGCACGGACGAGGCGATCGCGCTCGCAGAGGAAGTACATGCCGTGCACGCACGGTTGCTAGAGGACGAGCACCGCGACACCCCCCACATCGACGACATCCTCGCCAACCTCAACACCCTCGCCCTGTCCTACCTGGAGGCGGGGCGCACGGACGAGGCGATCGCGCTCGAAGAGCTGGTACTTGCCACCCGCGAAGAGTTGCGAGGGGAGGACCACGTCCAGACTCTCGACGCCCGCAACAACCTCGCCAGCTCCTACCGGGAGGCGGGGCGCACTGAGGAGGCGATCGCGCTCGAAGAGCGGGTACTTGCCACCCGCGAGCGTGTACTGGGAGAAAACGACCTTGCCACCCTCACCGCCCGCAACAACCTCGCCCACTCTTACAGCGCGGCGGGGCGCATGGATGAGGCGATCGCGCTCGAAGAGCGGGTACTTGCCGCCCGTGAGCGTGTACTGGGCCGCGACCACCCCGATACGATCGGCGCACGCGAAACGTTGGCGGTGTGGCGTGACATCTCCGGGCGTGAGTAGTTGCGGTACAGAAAGTGCCGCTGAGATTGATCTTGCTGAGGCTGGGCTACTTCGCGGGGGCTTCAAGCTGCCGGGGCATGGCTCCGGCGCGCAGTTCCCGCAGGTCAGGGATGTGGTTGTAGAGGGTGCCCGGGGAGACGCCGAGGAGTTTGGCGATCGATGTGATCGAGCGGCCGGGGTCGGGCAGCAGGTCGCGGGCGGCTTTGATGACTTCCTCGGTGGCGACGGTGGGGCGTCCGCCGATCCGGCCGCGGGAGCGGGCGGCGGCCAGACCCTCGTTGGTACCGATGATGATGAGTTCGCGGATGAACTCCGCGAGGGCGGCGAAGACGTGGAAGACGAGTCGGCCGCCGGGGGTGGTGGTGTCGAGGTTCTCGTGCAGCGAGGTGAAGCCGATTCCGCGGTCACGGAGTTCGGCGACCATGTTGATGAGGTCCTGGAGGCTGCGGCCGTAGCGGTCAAGTGAGGGGACCACGAGGGTGTCGCCGGCGTCGAGGAAGGCGTGGCAGGCCTTCAGCTCCGGGCGGAGCGCGTTCTTGCCGGACTTCTTGTCCGCGAAGATCTTCCGGCATCCTGCGGCGGTGAGTGCGTCGAGCTGTCGTTCGAGCTTCTGTCCGCCGGTCGAGACCCGGGCGTATCCGATCTTGATTTCGGTGCGGACGAGCGGTTCGGCGACGAGGAGGTCCGGCCCGTCGGCCGGTTCGGGGGCGGTCATAGCCCCGGATCATGTCAGAAAACGGTGGTCTCGGGTTGTTGAATGGCCCAGGTTTTTGAAGGGGTTTTTGAAGGCCCTGCGGGCTCCGGGCGGTTCCCCGCAGCGATCTTCAGAAAACGACTCGTCCTTCTTCCCGTGCAGGAGCGCGTCCATCCAGGCGACCAGGGCGTCGTCGAGGTCGCGGCAGGAGGCGTCAACGGCTGCGGCCAGCCGCTCCGCGGCCCACCGCCGTGCCCACCTTCAGGAAGACCGTCGACGACTTCCGCGAGTCGGGCCGCGAGGAACGTCCCGAGCGACGTGACGTTCTCGGAGCGCAGGTCGTCGGAGAACTCGAGGACGAGCGCAGGGGCTCGCAGCACGCTTTCCTCGAGGAGACGCAGATCAGGTACGGGCTCGGGGGTCACGGTCTGCTCCCTTCCGGCCCTGACATACCGTCCTGACCGTTGTGTCCAACACTGGCAGGCTAGCGAGGTGAAGGGCGTCGGCGGGACGGAACCTTGAAGGCTCACCCCCAGAGTCTGCGGGTGAACTCCCTTGCCCATTCGGCCCGTTCGGTGTGCATTCCGTTCGGCGTGCACTGGGTGTTGGGCCCGGCGCGACACCGGGGACATGTGACCTCCTCGGCGCTCCAGGTGCGCACTGCCGAGCCCGCGGTCCCTCGCGCTTCCCGTTCCGCCCGGCGCCGACGAGGGGGCCGAATTTCGGCCGGGGCTGGCTGCGGGGCCTGGCGCGGGGGTTCGTCGCTGAGGGCTGCCGGCTTCTCGGGGCCGCCGCGGTCGATCCTCTGCAGGACGCTCAGCAGGCGTTCGTTGTGCGGCAGTTGCCGTTTCTCGCCGGGGCCAAGCCGATCGTCGTTGGCGCACAGTTTCGTCGGGCCCGCATCGCAGCGCGGGCACACCTCGCTGTACCAGTCGCCGCGTGGCACCTGATGGTGCAGCCGGCTGGTCGGCTTCTTCCGCTCCTTCTGCGTCTCCTCCCCGTTGGCCTTCTGCGCCTCCTGGACACGACGTTCCAGGCCGGCCTCTCGCTCCTTGCTGACCAACGGCATCGGCTCGGCATGCCCCGCGACTGGCTTCCGGGCCTTCTGCTGTTGCTGGGCCAGCTTCTGCGCGGCTTTCCGTTCATCCACGATCGGCCGCAGCCGCTCATTGTGGGGGTCCTGGCGCGCCTTTCCCTTGTCAGGCCCGTCGACGAGAACACAGTTCTCGCCCTGGTCCACGAGACAGCGCGGACAGCTCCGCTTGATCCAGTTCCGGCGCGCCACCTGCCGGGATAGCGGAGCCTGAGGCCCGTTGGCCGCACGGCTCTTCCAGACCTCCACACGACGCGTTTCGCCACGCGTCAGCCGATCTCCGGCCAAGGCCGCGAACCGCAGAAGCCCCTCCACCTGGGGGCGCAGATCGGAGGTGTACGCGTCGTACCCCCGCAGGGCGTACAGGGCGCTGCGAGTGCGAGAGGCTGCCGTCTTCTGCTCCTTCTCAGTGGCAGCTTCCGCTTCGACTGCTTCCCGCGTTTGGTCGTCCAAGCTCGCGAAGTACCTGACCGCCCGCTCGTAGACGACGGCCTCGGCGTCCGTGCGATCCTCCGCGGCGGTCGCGTTGATGCGGATCAGAAGCCTGCGTACCTGCCCAGGCTTCTGATCCGCCACTGCCTTCTTCAGCTTCGCGAACAACCCGCGGCGTGCGTCGTCCTGTTCGACCAGCCAGACCTTCGCGTGGCGAACCGCGGCCTCGAGCTGCTCGCGGAGCTCCCCTTCCACACCCGTCAGGTCTTCGATCTCCAGGCACACCTGCTTCGCCAAGGAAGCGGACTCGATCCGACGCGCATACACCAGCCGGCGCAGCAGCGCCTGGGCGCGCGCCTCCGGCGCCGGTACCTTCTTCGTCTTGCCGGGCGCCCACAGCGTCGGGCGCGGCGCGTTGTGGCCTTCGACGACTTGTTCCACCGCGGGCGTTGACAGCCCGCGCTCGGTCATCTCGCACTCGTCCAGGGCGAACCACTCGGTCGGCCTGGCGAACGCCTCGGTTCCGACTTGCACGTGGCGAGCGGTTCCCACGCTGCCCAGGCGGATCCTGTGTACGTACCAGCGGCGGATCAGCGTCTCCCGGTCGACCGGCACCATCGTCCCGAGGACCGGCTCCGCATCGTCATCCCACACTGGCGCCACCGCCTGGTCCAGGTGCACCCGCAGAGCTCCTCGTGGCCAGCGGATGTCGACGACGGAGCCGAGCGGCGCCCCGCCGGGGCGGCTGTACTCGATGCTGGCCTGCTCTCCGTGGTGGGCGAGCCAGGCCGCGGCCGCCGACTTCACGTAGAGGTGGTCGGCGCTGTTCACGCCGCGGGCGCGGCGCCCGCACACGTGCGGCAGCCCGTCCGGGTCCGGGTGATGCGCGAAGTGGCAGGCTCTGTCCGTGTAGAGCTTCGTGGTCAGCTGGCCGCCACAGCCGCCGAGCAACGTCCCGCACCAGAAGGTGTTGCTCTCGTGGGCATGGCGGAAGGCGTCCAGGGCGATCGCCTCCATCGGCAGCATCAGCGGCTCATCCGAGTCCGCGCTGCCCAGCACCGCCGTCTGAATCCGTCGCCTGTCCCGCACGCACTCCCCCATCCCCGTCACTGCCAACTCATCGTGAAACCAGCGCAGTTCACTGGGCCAGGGCAGCTCCCGGCTCATGCCGGACGCGCTGCCCCAGCCGGAAGTGCGCCTTGCGTACGCTCCGGCCCCCGTTGATGCTTGCCCATCGGTGGACCCGGGACATGCAGTGCTCACCGCAGACCTTGTCGACAGCGTCGACTGCTGCCCGGTTGGTCATGATCTCGCGTGCGTAGGTGGGCCTCAGCGTCTTCTCGCCCGCGCCTTCTGCACTCCCTGCCCTCTTGTGCGCCACCTGCTGGCCCCGCCTGCGTGCCTGACAGAGTCGGCGTGAGCCCCCGTCGTATCTCTCATGATCCACGCGGGGACGGACATGTGGAGGGGGATCTACGCCACGTCCCTCACAGTGGGAGACGGTCTGTAACTCCGGTCCGGCGTACGGGATTCGGTACCCGGCAGACGGAGTGGCCTGCCCAGAGGGAGCAGTGGGGTGTCCGCGCTCTCGACGGAGCGGACTTCTCCGGTTCAGCCGGCCCACATGAACGACAGCGGCGTGATCCGCATCGTCAGCGGGTTCACGAACATCACGAGCAGCCCGTACTCACCGAAGGCGGCCTCGCGGGTGAGCTTGTCGTCGATGCCGTGGGGCTCGGTCACGGCGTACGGGTCAGCCTCGAGTGCGTCGAAGAGATCAAGGAGCGCAAGTTGGGCGTCGACGGGCAGGTCGAGGATGGCCTGCATGGTGTGCTCGGTACGGGAGATGCGCCAGTTCACGCGGCGCCGCTCTGTCGGCGCAGGGCGCGCATGTTGTCGCGCCACGCGTCGAACTGCTCGGCCGACTCGAGGGTTTCTTGGTGCTCGGCGGGCAGAGTGCCGGCGCTTTCGAGTTGGGCTCGCGCTTCCGCGATGCGCGGGGCGTCCACGGTTACCCAGCGCTCTGCGAGGCGCTGCCACTTGGCGATGATCTGGTCGAGTTCGTGAAGCGGGGCGAGGTGCACCTCGCGGAGCGCCTTCTGCCTCATCTCGGGGGAGGGCAGGGCGTGGATGATGGTGTCGATCGTCCAGTCGTGGCCGCTCACCGTGTGCTCCCTTCGCGGCGAAGCAGTATCAAGTGGCCTTGATACTGCCAACCGTAGCGTTCCCATACGGGCGCAGGGCAGTGCTCGACGAAGGTGCCTGTGCCGGTACGGGGAATGAGGGGGCGGGCTGGCGCAGTCCGGGTTGGCCGCGGGTGGCCGAATGGCGTGGTGGTGCTTGCGGAGGCAGTGCTGGGTATAGTCCGGGTATCTACTCAGGCATGTGGGGCCCCGCCGTTTTCGGCGGGGCCCCACATTTTTGGGTTCAGGCGACCTGCAGGGTGGGGCCGACTCCTTCGGAGGGTGGCGCCACGGTGTAGCGGGGCAGGTTCAGGTTGGGCAGGATGCCGGCCTTAATGTCCGCGAGGGCCTGGCGGAAGGCCTTCTCCATGTCCTCGTGGCTCTCGTACTTGGCCGCGAGCGGGTGCAGGCGGTAGCTGTTACCTCCACGTTCGCCGCCTTCGGGGCGGATGACGAGGGCAAGGTCGCACAGCTGTGACATCAGGGCGCTGATGGCCTGGGGAGTCTTTCCGTGGTACTCGCGCGCCATGTCGACCTGGCGTACGGGCAGGTGGCCGCCGAAGTCGCTGCGGGAGATGAGGTACTGAAGGAACTTGACGGCACTGCCGGACAAGGGCAGTGCCCAGATGCGTTCGGCGACGATCGGGGACAGGACCTGTGCCATCAGCGTTCCCCTTTCCGGGCGGTGTGCGGTGCGGTCCAGTATCGCTGCTGTATCACCCGGCGCGCTCCTGCCTGTGCTCGGCGCCGCCGTCCTGGTCGAAGTCCATGGGCAGCTGCTCCTGCCTGAGGACCGGCCCGACGAACTGGCCGAAGGACTGTGGGGTGTTCCCGTGGTCCTGTTCGATGCCGGCGATGGCGTCCTGCTGGGCGGTGCTGTTGCCGTTGAACCAGAGCTTCACGTTCATGCGGATCTGGCCGTTGGCGTAGCGCTCGAGCCAGCCGTACTCGCACAGGGACTTCACGGCACGCGTGACGGTGGAGCGGCTGATCTGGGTGGCGCCCTTGGTGCGGCGGGCCTCGCGGTTGAGGCCGTCGGTGATCTCCTGCTGGGTGTAGTGCGTGATTCCGGTGCCGCGCATCTGGCCGCCGGCGATGTACAGGAAGACGCACATTTCGCTCTTCGTGACGCGCTTGGCGACGGCCAGTTGGGCCAGGAACTGCACGAACCAGTTGCTGGTGATGCTGTAGCCGGCGTCGCCGGCCATGTCGTGCACGGTGCGCGGGTCGTGGTCGTACTCGAAGGAGACGCCTTTGAGCTTGCGGCGCCTGCCCTTGTTCTGGTCCTCGACCGTCTCGCCGAGCTGCTGGCCGAGCACGGTCAGGATGTCGTCGAGTCCGAGGTCGGACGATTGGGCGGGGATGACGCGCGGACGGTGGTACTCCACCTCCGGCGGATCAGAGGTCACAGTGGCTCCCTTTCTACTCAGGCGGAGCCGACACTACCCCAAAAGACAACTGCTACTTGTGTTTTGACGCGCCGTCGCACACGCCTGAGCGCTGCACGACTGCAACAGCGGCCACGACCCTCAAAACTAAACTCCTACTTGACTTCCTCGGCATGGGTGCGCCATTTCTCAAGCCCTGTTTGTCTTTCGGTGTCCTCGAGGGCACAGTCCGACCTCTGCACGGGTGCCGAGTTACCTCCCCCCGCTCTCACCTGACCTGCGGAAACGCCTACACCAGGAAAGTCAACTGTCCCTTGAGTTTCAGGTCGAGTTGTCGGCTCTCCGGCACACCAAAGCACGCCAAATGTGTCGGCCACGACACAACGGTTTCCGCGTTTCCGCAGGTCAGAGAGCAAATCAGGCGCGGCGCCTCTTGTAGTTAAGAGGATCCTCTACCAACCGTCGCCACTCGACCTGTTCCCCCCTGCTCCTTCGAAGGGGCCCCAGCACCACACCATGTTGACGGCATCCGATCTCCCTCGCCCGTACTTCCTCAGCCCTCGAAAGTCAGCCACGACGTACCGGCACTCGACGTCCTACCCGCCACGTGTGTCTCCATCAGCCCCTTCCCAGGCTCAACCACGCTTCGAATTTCCGACCCACCAAGTTGCTGCAGTCGCCAGCGGTGTTGCCGTCCCCGACGGAGCCTCCGGAGGCCCCCAGGGCCGTAGGTGGCTCCGGCCCTGGGCGTACAAGAGGGCACCGCAGTCGAGCTCAGGACACAGGTTCGTGGCGACGTCGGGCTCCGGGGCGAGGACAGCCATCGGTGATAGCGAGCTCCAAGTAGTCGTACGACGCGAAGCCAGGCACCACGCGTCACTCAGGCGGCGAAGCCCACGTTGGTGACGTACTCGTACTGGCCCCACTGCGAGCCGAGGTCGACGAGGTGGTCGGTCCACGCTTCGTCGAGGGCCTGGCCGTCCTCTTCCTCCCAGGCCTGCACCACGCGGTCCCAGCGGTGGATGTTCAACGACCGGTACTCGGCTACTCGTTGAAACGGCCTGGGTACCTGGGACTGGTTGATGGGGTGTATCTCCACGCGGGTGCCGCGGCCGGATCGGTTGAGCCAACCCAACAGGTAGCGAGCAACGTTGCGACGCCTCACCACGGTGTAGGCGGCCTCGATTCTGGCCAGGTTCTTCTTCGACGGACGGCGCTTGCCGTCCTGCCAGGCTTTCAGAGTGCGGTCGGTGACCGTGAGGCCAGCCTCCCTCGCGGCGGAGCGGGCGTGCTCGGTACAGGTCAGGTATGCCAGCCGGGCCTGCAGGCCACGCTGCGCCGTGATCGGGGTGGCGATGCCGCCGGCGAGTTGGTCGAGCTGTCGGGCAACGGCGTGACTGCCGCGTATGCCGCGGGCGCCGAACTTGCCGAAGTCTTGAGTGTGCTCAGGCACGGGATCTCCTCTCGTTCATGAATCCGTGTGTGGCCCTTTGAGGGGCGATCGACGCATCCGGGGTGGATGTGGTCGGAGGTGTGGGTGATCGTTGATCTACGGGCAGCCAGAGGGCCTTCCTGCCCCCTAAGCGATGCTTAGACGCCTCCCCGGGGCCGGGCCCCACTTGGGCGCCGGCCGTGCGGGGAGGAGTTCTTGACGGTCAAGCAGAAAGCTCCGCGCGGACTCGAGCCATCAACTCGGGCCCAGACAACGTCGAGGCCCCGGCCTGACCACGCAGCGACGGATCGGGGCGGGCGTCGACCTTGGCAGGGGCGGCATCAGAGGTAGCGCGAGATGTGTCCTCGTGACGGCAGACAGCGACCCGGCCGTCGATCTCGTACTGGCCGTACTCGTCACACCGCGAGCACGCATCGATCGCGGCTTGCCGCGGCGACGTGTCCCCCGGCGCCGCCTGGCGTACGGGCTTCTGCCGGTAGGGCAGGCGACCGATGCGGTGCGTCTCCAGGATCAACTCGTAGTTGTGAACCCCACCGGGATTCGTCATCAACTGAGTGCGCAGCGCCTCGTCGAAGTCCCATCCCCGCTCGAGGGCCTTCGCAGCCAGAGCAGGCGCCAGGCGGTCCGCGGTTTCCGGCCCCAGCGCCCAGGAGCCAGTCAGCGTCAGCAGCAGTGCACGAGCCTTCTTCACCACCACAGGGTCGACCTCAACACCATCCGAAAGGACGGGGATGTCGACGGCCTCCGGCTCGGACAACGGCAGCTGCCGCGGCTGCCCCGGCACCCTCGCACGGGCCGCCTTGAAACGGGGCAGATCTGCGACCCGCTCCCGCAGCGCTGTCATCGGTTGCTTCCGGGACCGCTTGGTCAGGTGAGTCACCAAGTCGGGGCCGAGGTCCCACCCCTGAAGGCGGCAGGCCTCAGCAAGCCGCGGAGCAAGCCGACCGGCCGACTTCAAACCACACGCCCACTCCCCCGGCAGTTCCAGAAGGAACTCAGCAGCTGCAGAGACGGCCGCGTCATCAACTCGTCGATCGGATGCGCCTGCTGTTGCGGGTGAGGGGTTTGGGGAGGAGGAATCCTCCTCCTCCCCTAGGGGGGGAGTGGGGGGGAAACCGTGATTGGAGGCATCAGGTGTGACCTGTGGTTTTGCCCCATCCACCTGCCTAGGTGATTCACCTGACCTGGTGATTGGAGGCATTAGGCCTGACCTGCGGTTTTCCTCATTCGAGGCATCAGGTGACTGCCTAGTGCCTCCAATGAAGGCATTAGGTGTGACCTGCGGTTTTGCCGAGTCCGCGGAGATGTACTCGATCTGCTCCTGTGGCTGCCTCGGACGCTTGGAGATCTCGTACCGGGAGCCACCGAGGTGGCCGCTCTCGAGGCGGACGCGGTAGGCCTTCACGTAGCCGGCCTTCTTGATCAGGGCCAGCTCCCGACGTACCGCATCCTCGCCCAGGGGCTTGCCGTTCGCGGACTTCCACCCCAACTTCTTGAACCAGCCGACAAGTTCGGGCACGTCGAACTCCATCCCCGGCGGCATGAACCACAGGGCCTGCAAGACAGCGATCGTCAGCGGCTGCCAGCCGTGCCCGAAAAACGTCTCCTCGGTGATCGTGACCGAAGGCTCGGACTCGATCGCCCGAGCCCACGTCTCCCCCATCGGCGGCAGCGCGGCCGCGTTCTCGCTCATCGGGCCGCCGCCTTGGCGGTCTCTGCAGTCGTGATGCTCCCGCAGGTGGGAACGCCGAAGGCGTCCGCGGCGGGGCAGGGAGAGGAAGTCAGAAGATCCGGGTTCCGCATACCAGCCCTAAGGGCGAGCAAAGGCCAGATCGTGACATCAGAAGCCGAGAAAATCCTGCCCGCGCCGGAAGGGCTGGGCGTACTCGCGGCCGCGATCGTGCGGCAACGGAGGTTGTACATGTGGTCTCCCCTGTTCGGGGAGTCGCGAACGGCGCGAAGCGACCAGTCGGAAAGCCGACAAAACCGGCCTACCTAGGGCTGCGCTCTGGAGTTTCAGCGCATCACCCTTATTCTGGGGGTAGGTGACCACGGGGCACCCTAGGGCAGCCTAGGGTCCACGGGTTTCACCCGGCAGACGAGGTCACCTCGCTGCACGCGACTCGGTGGAATTCAGGCCTGCGAGTCGGATTTGCAAGGTGGGAAGCCGCTCCCTGCGCCAACAGGGGGCGGCTTTTCGCTTTATGGAGCGCGCGGATTGGAGGGGCTCATCAGTCCTCCTCCTGCTCGGAGCTGGTGAGGGCTTCGGGGTAGCGCTCGGACCAGCCGCGCAGGAGGTTCAGGTACGCCTTGCGCCTTGCGCCGCGAGGCTCGGACTTGCCGTTCTCCCAGCGGAGCACCGCCAACCAGCCCACACCGAGAGTGTCACCGGTTTGCTGCTGCGTCAGCCCTGCTGCCCTGCGGAGGGCTGACCGTACGGATGGCACTGGCAGATCCTCGGAACCAGCAAGCACCTGCTCTACCGACTCCATCAAGTTGGCCATGCTGCTGCCCCCTTCCCTCTGGTCATCAGTCCAGCAAAACGATAGCTGAGACGATATATAGAAGTGACCGCTGCAGTCCAGGAGATGACGAAGAGTCAACCTCCGTGTCTCGCCGGAGCAGTTGACGCCCGGCTGTCGCGACCGGGTCAGTGGAGCGCGGCCGCCGAAGTCCTGCAGCACCTCTCTCGCCGTCGGTTCTCAACGTTAGGACGGCATACGCGCATTGGTTGAGCCTGGAGCGGCGGCCATATGCAGCAAGGGCCCCGCCGGCGGTTCGGCGGGACCCGAGAGGACGAACGGGCGAGCAGGGGTCAGGCGTCAGCGGCCTTCGAACTCTCCGGCAAGCGGGGCGCCTCCTCGGCGGCGGCGCACAGGCGCAGGTACTCGGCCCACGGTACGAGCATCGCCCGAGGTGTTCCGCCCCTGGTGTCAACCCTTGTGTAAGCGCCGGCGAACCGGGCCGCATTCAGCCGGTCACTCAGCGAGCCGCGCAGGGCGCTCGCGGTCATCGCCTCGTCGGTCAGCTCGTCCTCAGTCATGCGCTGAAGCGTACATGTGCACCCTCTTGCCGAACAGTCTAGATGTACATCTAGAGCGTCTAGACATGATGTACGTCATTGGGTTAGCGTCTTCGACGTCGGGCCAAGCGCCCAACACCCGCCAGAAACGGGCCTCTTAGCCCTGCTCTGACCTGCACAAAGCGCCCGGAAGCGTCTGCCATCACGGGGTCGACGAAGGAAGCGTTCGCGCCTTGAGAACTGCACATCGGACAGCACCGGCAGAGCCATGAGCACCGCGATGACCGCGACAGCCCGAGAGGAATCGACGGCTGGTAGCGCGAGCGGAATCCGCTGGCCGCCGGTGCCAGGCAACTGCGACAGCCAGCTCCCCCGCGCGAAGACAAGCGTCAGAACTTTGCACACATCACTTATTGATTGCGTGGCGGCACATCGGAGCGAAATCGCATCAACCCCGCCAGATGCACGAGAAAGCCCATTTGAGGAGGGATCGCATGCGCGGCAGTGAACCGGCTCCAGCCGTCCCCACCGTCATGCCGACCGACTACGACGAGTACGAGCAGATCCGCCGCGACAACCCGCGGCCCGGCATCTGCTGCGAGACCGCCGGCCCCGTCGACCACTGGCCCATGTGGCACCACTGCGGCGGCGGCAACGCCCCCGGCCGACCGATCAGGGCCCACTGCACCTGCAGTAGCTGCTTCTGACCTGCCCGTCCGAGTCGCCCTCGAACCCGCGCCCGGCATAGACACCGCACCCGCACCACAGCGGAAGCGCACCAGGCACCCCGGGACGAGGACGGCCCGGCCAGACCGGCCAACGCAAAGCCCCCGCCGGTGCGGACACACCGACGGGGGCAGCGCGACCACCAGCTAGCACCTGGAGGAACGCATGCAGCACCGTATCGCGATCACCCCGCCCTCGATCACCGAGGACGTATTGCGCCGCATCGAGCGCATCAAGGAGGCCGGGCGCGGCTTCGAGGACGCCCGGCGCCAGCGCGAGCAGCAGGGAGGCCGCTGACCATGGGCCTCTTCAGCCGCAAGAGCAGCTCGGACAGCAGCTCGGCCTCCCGGCCGCGCGGGTTCACCGCCGAGCAGAAGGCCGGCCAGGCCGCGCTGAACGCGAAGGTCGTCGCCAACCGGCACGCACCGGTCGGGGGCAACGAGGCCCCCAAGAAGGCCCGCCGCAAGGGCTGGACCAACTGATGAGGGGCGAGCAACTCGCCCTCCCCGGCATCGAGGCGTACGAGAAGGCGCTCACCGCTGCCCGCGCCCGGTACACGGCCGGGTGACCTCCACCGCGTACGGCCCGAACCACGGGCGGTGCAGCCCGAGTTCGGGCCGTACGCGGACCAGGCCACCCGGCCGACCCGCCACCCAGCGGGCAACCCCAAATACGAAGGAAGCGCTCGTGAACAAGCGCGTATCCGCCGCGATCACGGCAATCACCGCCACCGCGGCCCTCGCCACCCTCACCACCACCACCACCGAGGCGGCCGCCGCCGAGCAGACTTGCGGCAGCCTCATTCCGGACGGCTGGGAGACCTGCGAGCAGGAGCTCCGCGCCGACGAGAACGGTCAGCTCGTCCCCGTCTACAAGGCGACCTGGGCGAACGGCGACGTGATGGTCCGTCCCGCCAACGCCGAGCCCCGCACGATCACCGGCGAGAGCTACGAGGTCCGGCAGGGCCAGCGAGTCAAGGTCACGGACTACTCGGACGGAAGCCAGAAGGTCCGCCCCGCCTCGCTCCCGGTCAAGCCCGAGGCAAAGCCGGAGTCGCAGGCGCAGCCCGCTGTCCCGGCGCCGAGCACGGGCGAGGGCGGCATGCGCCCCGTCACCGGCGGCCAGGGCCTCTCCCTCCGCGATGCCAACGGCACCCGCACGGGGTCGGGCCTCAGCGACAACGACCGCGCCGAGTTCATCGCCTGCGGCCCCGGCGGTCTCGTCCAGATCCGGCAGACCACCAGCGGCCGCGGAGGCTGGGGCACCCTCCGCGAGGGCTACGCCACCGGCACCGCCATCACCGGCCACAACTGCGGAGGTGCCCGCTGATGGCGATCTTCGGACGCAGCAAGAAGAGCAGTGAGGGTGACGGCCTCCCGCGCGGTGACGGTCCCGGCTGGCACCGCAGCACGGAGGAGGACGGCCCCCGTCGGCCCGAGCCCCAGGCTCCCACCAAGGAACGGCGCCGCCGGGTCACCCCTGACCCGTACAAGGCCGCCGACGCCGCCAAGTACACGCGCAAGAACTGGGGTCGTACCGACAGCTAGCCCCTCGCCGCCCCGGCACTCAGCCGGGGCGGCGCATCCCCTCGCGCCTGCCCGCACAGTCCCCGACCGGAACCAGGAGCCCGCCCTTGCACAGCCCACCGGAGGCACCCACCAACGCCTCGCAGCTCCCCAAACTCACCCGCCCGCTCCGCTGGCTCGTCGGCACCATCTGCGCCGGCGGAATCGTCATCGCCGGTATCGGTTTCGCCGGTTCCTACACAGCCGTGCAGAAACTCGCCGAGAAGAAGGACTTCGGGAACTTCTCCCACGTTCTGCCGGTCGGGATCGACGCCGGGATCGTCGTACTCCTCGCCCTGGACCTCCTCCTGACGTGGATTCGGATCCCGTTCCCGCTCCTTCGGCAGACCGCATGGCTACTCACCGCGGCCACGATCGCGTTCAACGGAGCGTCAGCCTGGCCGGACCCCTTGGGGGTCGGCATGCACGCAGTGATCCCCCTCCTGTTCGTCGTCGCCGTAGAGGCCGCGCGGCACGCCATCGGCCGGATGGCCGACATCACCGCCGACAAACACATGGAAGGAGTCCGCTTCACACGGTGGCTGCTCTCCCCAGGGCCGACATTCCTCCTGTGGCGGCGCATGAAGCTGTGGGAACTGCGCTCCTACGAGCAAGTCATCAGCCTCGAGCAGCAGCGCTTGATGTACCGCGCTCTCCTCCGCAGTCGCTACGGTCGCTGGTGGAGGCGCAAAGCCCCGACCGAGGCCCTGATGCCGCTGCGGCTCGCCAAGTACGGCGTACGACTCGCCGAGACCGCCCCCGCCGGCCTCGCCGCCGCAGGCATCGACACCGCCGCGTGGACGCCCGTCAACGGTGCCCTCGCCGAGACCGCCGAAGCACCAGCGAACGCCCAACAGATCGACCTCGACCAGCACGCCGCCACTGCGATCGACATAGCGTCCACGCCGCCCCCGGCAGCCCTCACCACAGCCGCAGAACACCCTGCGCAGCACACCGCATCCCGCCCCGCGAACCTTCCGCGGCCCGAACTGCGCACCTCCGACGAGCGCGCAACTACGCACCTGGCTACGCAGATCCACACTGCGCAGCAGGGTACGCACGAGGGTGCGCAGGACGACGCGCAGCAGGGCGACCCACACTCTGCGCAATACGCACAGCGCGAGCAGCCAGGCGGCCAGGACACTACGCAGCAGAGTGTGCAGGACGACGCCAATGACGTACCGGAAGCCGCCGCCGACACGTCATCAATGGAGCAGGACAGCCCGCGTATGCCCTCGGCCTCGCGTAAGCAGTCGCGCCCTCCGCAGTCCCGTGGAGCGCGTAGCGCAGCCCGCGAAACTGCGCAGCGCGCAGCGCGTAAGACGCCCGAAGAACAAGCCGCTTGGGATGCGCAGGTCTACGCACTGCGCAACCCCGAAGACGGCGGTGACGAGCCGTCGAACCGCGAGCTCGCTACGCAACTCGGCTGCTCCGAGGGGACCGTGCGCAACGCGCTCCAGCGGCATGCGCAGCGACTCGCAGACGAGCGCCGATCATCCCTCCACTCCGTAGGCGTCTGACGGCGTCCGCCGTCGTCCAGGAGCAGGAACCGCACCTGGAGGCACGGCGGACGTCCGTACCCCCAGGCGTCCGGTCACCCAGCCAGCAACCAACCGATGAGGGAGGCACCCATGACGTACTTCTTCGCGACCGCCGCTCTGCTCGGGCTCGGCGGCCTGATCAACCTCAACCGGCTGTTGCGCGAGAAGCGCCGCGACCTGCAGGGAGTCGACCCGTACGGGATCGACAAGCCCCGCCCATGACTGCGGGGCCCGGCCCGACTTTCCAGGGACCGGCCGGGCCCCGCTACTCCCGACCACCACGTGAGCAGCGAAGGAGCACTAGCAGCATGCCCCAAAGTCAATCGAAAGTCCGCTCCCTTCAGGCGAGGGAAGTGCCCACGGTCAGGCTCCGTGCGCCCGCGAGCGCACCCCTTGGGGACGCCGATCCGACGCCGGGCGTGGTAGTCCGTCCCCGGCGGCCCGAGAACATCCTGCGGACCCACTGTCAGGGCAGCGAGACCGCAGCAGTGCTCACCTCGGCGTGCCTCGCCTACCGCCTTGGCCACACCGCCGCACAGCCGGTAGACGGCACCCGGAAGACGGTAGAAGAGCAGGTCAACGCCTATGTGGCAGCCGCCCTCTCCTCGGGGGAGGGGACCAGCTGATGAGCCTCAACCTCGACTGGTGGCGAGCCAAAGGCACTCAAGACGACCCCCAGCCGGAGCCGGATCACGACCGGCCCGACATGACTCCGGACCCGAACGACCCCGCCGGCGAATGGTGGGCGGATCTGTACGGCTCCGAGCAACGGGACACGTTCAACGAGCCCACCGTGATCGTCGTCGAGAAGAACGACGACCAGGGCCAACTTGAGGAGGAGGAAGAGCCGCCCACACTGCGTGAACGGCTCAACTCCCGGGCCTGGCGCATCTTCTTCTTCAACGGCAGCGCGGCCGCACTCGGCATCGGCCTCGGACTCGGCACCTACCTCGGCGAGTTCCCCGAGCATGCCGTACAGGCCGCTCCCGGACTTCTCGGTACCGCCGGAGCCCTCGGGTGCGGATACGCGGGCTGGAAAGCAGCACGCTCCAAGACCCTCGCCGACGTCCTCCCCGCGAGCTGCCTCGGGGGACTCATCCGGCTCGGCCTGGTCTTCGGCCTCGCAGAACTCGGCCGCCGCGGCGGCGTGAACGCCCTGCCCGCCATCTCCGCGTACATCGCCCAGTACAGCCCGCTCACCGCGCACGACATCGCACTCCTGACCGTCGGTGCAGCGATGTGCGGAGGAACCGGATACCTCGCGTGGCGCTACCGCCACACCCCACTCCACAAGCGATGGCTCGCCCGGATCCCCCTCGCGACCTCCGTCCTCACCCTCACTCTCCACGGCTCCGACCTGCTCATCTGAAAGGAACCCCTGTGAACACCCATCTCCTCGCCGCGCCTGCGGCAGCCGGAGCCAACGGCGCCCAGTTCTTCGGCACGGTCGGCCTGTCCGCGATCGCCCTCTCCCTGGGCGCCGTCGTCATCATGGCCATCCGCGGACGGTCCGGCCCCGTGAAGAGGGTCATCAGCGACAACCGGCGACTGGCCGCTCTCGCCGCCGTGTTCGGCATCGCGTGCATCATCGCCGGCGGAACATGGCAGGTCATCGCCACCGGCGTACACGGCCTGTCCGCCTCCACCCTGGCGGAACCCGAGGTCACGGGAGGCATCCCCCCGGCTGGGGTGGCCCTGGTCCTGACCGTCCTGACCTGGCTCCCTGAGTGGCAGAAGAGGATCCCGCCGACGTTCCTCGGGATCGGTGCGGGCGTCTCCTGGGGCATCGCGGGCGCCTACTGGGGCATCGTCTACAAGCTGATCGCCGCGATGCTGGAGAAACTCGCATGAGGGCCGTACTCCACCACCTCGGCATCCCGTTCCGCGGCACCCGGTTCTTCCGCGACTTCTTCGCCGGGTCCGTCGTGATGCTCCGCTACGTACTGCGCGGACTCCGCAAGGTCACAGCCCTCGGATGGACCGCGATACAAGAGGACGCCGCGAGCAGCCCGGAGAAGAAGCAAGAGGGCGACGGGAAGAAGGAAGAGAGAGCAAAGCAGAAGGGCGCGAAGAAGAGCAAGACCGAAGACGCGCTGGAGTCCTGCGGAGTCGCCCTGATCGCCCTCCTCGTCGGCATCGGAGGAATCAGCCTGCTCGCCTCCATGCTGTGGTACCTCGCCGCCCCGTACCTGAAGGCTGCCGCCCCCGTGATCGCCGGAGTCGTGGGAGCTGGCTGGGTCCTGACGGCCTTGCTCATAGCTCCCCCCGAGAAGAAGACCACCACCCAAAACGATCATAAAAAAGGTGCAGGGGAGGAGGACCAGGAAAGCGCCACCACACACACCACCGACCCCGTCGAAACCGCACGCCGCGCCCTCCTGCGCTTCATCCTCGAAGCCCTCGACGACGCCGCCACCAAGAAGATCCAAGGCGTCCACATCGGCACCCTCCTAGAACGCCTCCGCGAGGAAGCCACCGGCTTCGACACCTGGACCGTGACCCACCTCCGCGAGTGGTGCGAAGCAGCCCAACTCCCCGTCACCAAGACCAAAGTCGGCGCAAAGTCCCCCACCTGGGGAATCCGCGTCGACAAGTTCGCTGAGGCCTTCGGACGGACCCCTGGAGAAGCCCTCACCGACCTCTTCTCCACACCGCCGGAAGGGCCCTCCCAGGCCGAGCAGGAGACCCCCACCTCGCCACCCACAGAGGTCCCCCGTCCAGCCAGCCCCGGGCCCCTCCTAGAAGCCGCCGAGCAGGCCGACGGCGAGCCGCGCCTCAGGCTCGTCCCAGTCCCCTCCCCCGAGAGCGCCGCATGACCCCGACCGGGGCGGTAGATCAGGCGTCTACCAGGCCCTCTACCTGGGCTTCTACGCCCTGGCTACCTGCCAGCTACCACCCCGGTCTACCCGCGATCTACCCGCAACTCGCCCCGCCCGGCAGGGCCAGCAGGAGACCGAAACCGACACCGGACAGCACGGCCGCCGCCTAGAGTCCAGGGATCAACTCCCCTACGGGCCACAGGAAATGAGAGGCCGTGCTCACCCGATACCGCTATCGCTGCTCCCGCTGCGGCACCAGCTCCGCCACCACCCGCAGCCGACAAGAGGCGAAGGACGAGGGGCACAGGCACCGCAAGCGGATGCACGGAGGACACCACCCGGACGGCGAGCTCATCCAGGAAGTTCCCTGGACACCACCGGACCGCGGTTCTGTGATCGCCGCCGTCGTCATCGCCGTCCTGATCGTCTTCGCCATCCTGCGCAACATCCCCTGACCGGCGCGCGGTGAGGTTCGGCGGTCTTATCCGTCAACCCTTGGAGAACCGCATGCCCACGCTCGCCCTCTCCACCGGATCCCAGCGCTTCCTTCATCGCCTCCGTCGCGGCGACCGCCGCCAGGCCGTCCGCGTGCGCGCTACTCTCGAACGACTCCGCGCCGGAGATCAGATCACCGGTACCCGCCGCCTCACCGGCAACCGACGCGGCCAGTACCGCGCCTGCGTCGGAAAGCTCCGCATCCTCTACGAACCCGCCGGCGACACTGTCCACGTCATCACCATCGACTACCGCCGCAGCGCATACGGAGGCGGCGCCGGACACGCCAACTAGCCCACCACACACAGAGGCGGGCCGCCGTACGGAGACCCACATGTCCGTTCGCCGGCCGCCCCGGTCGTCTGTGACGAGCGGTTGCAGATCCGCAGCCAGAGCTCCGCCGACCCGGCCCATGACAACTCTGAGCCCCCGTGGTGACCCGCCGCCGTCACCACGCTCGCTTTCGACCAGCCTCGTAAGTTGCTCACGGGCCTTGCAGCGTCGGGCAGCAACCGCGTCAGCTAACTCGTCGGGTACCTCGAGGGCCTGCTCCTCCGGACCGCGTTCCGGAGGAGCAGGCCCCTTTTGTGTTTCCCGCTGCCAAAGCGCGCGGGCCAACGAACCATCCCCAAGCGCGGGGAGACCCCTTGGGAGAACTGGGCTATCGCCTCGACTCCCCAATTGGGGAGTCCGGCTGTGCCGTTCCTCGTCGTGCCAGCCACGGTGCTAGTCGGCGTCCTATATGGCGTGCCCAAAGTCGGGCATCGGGCTGCCTGCAGCGGTCCGGCGTTCCACAGGAGACCGACTGCTCCAACAGGGCGACTGCGGAGCACGCATCCGCGCGCCACCCGTGTCACGCATCTGATCATTCTTAATGTCTGGCTTCACGAGATGCCTTCAACATGGCGGGAAGTGATGTCCGTGCGTCTGGACGTGAGCCAGCTCAACCTCGTCGACCTAGACGCGGTGAAGGGCGCGCTTCTCCGCCGTCTGAGCCTCGTCCAGGACAACGCGATCGACCGCAAGGTCATCGTCGTCATCAACGGCAAGGGCGGCGTTGGAAAGTCGAGCCTCGCAGCGGCTCTCGCAGCTGCCCTCGCCCAGATCGGGCTGAAGGTCTTGCTGGGCGAGTTGGACGAGCAGGGGAACAACGCTGAGGACCTCGGTCTGTCCGCGCTCGGACTCGCCGACAACGGCGAAGCCCAGGCCGCCGCGATCCTCGACGGGAAGCTGCTCACCCCGACCGGGGAAGCACGCCCGAACCTGCACGTCCTGCCGGGAGGGTTGGCCCTCGAAGAGGTCGTCGAGGAGTTGTACTGCCAGCGCCGCGTCGCCCGACGCTTCGAAGGTCCTTTCGATCGCCAGGTCTGGATGGGGCTCTACGCCGCCGCCATCGAACGCGTCCGGCACCTGTACGACGTCATCATCCTCGACGTCGCCCCCGGCAACGCGCCGCTTCAACTCCAGGCTCTCACCGGCGGCGAACTCGTCCTCATCCCAACGAAGAGCGATCCGTCCAGCCGCAAGGGCCTACGCACAGTGGCCCAGCGCTTCGCGACGGCAGCGGAACTCAACCCGCTCCTGCGGCTGCTCGGTGTCGCTGTGTTCGCCACCAACAGCTCGGCAACGAGGATCCAGAGCGAGATCCGCGAACAGCTGGAGGGCGACCTGCTGGGCGCGGCCCCGGTCTTCGAGCAGACCATCCGCCACGTCGAATCAGCCGCGGTGGCCTGTCGCAAGGCGGGCAAAGTCCCACAGGAGCTCCGCAACTCGAAGGACCTCGACCGGGCCGCTCAGCGTTCCATGAGTCAGCTTGCGGGCGACTACCAGTCCCTGGCCCTCGAAGTCATGCAGGTCATGAGGGCCATGAAGGATCAAGAGGGAAGGGCCGCATGACCAGGACGACCAAGCAGAACAGCACGCCTCATGGTGGGCTCCCTGAGGATGACGGCACCCTCGGAGCCTTCGCGGCCGCCGCAGCCAGCGCCCTCGGCACCCGCGTGCCACAAGCGGAGGCCGTGCTGGTGTCAGTTGCTGAGCCGACCCCGACTCCCGCGGCTCCGAAACCCGCACAAGAACCACGCCGCTCAGCTGGTCCCGGACCGCGCCTCACTTCCACGGAGGCGGGGCAGACGAAACGAGCGGGCGAGCCTCCAGCACCGCAACTGGGCGAGGCGGGCCGGTATACGCAACAGTGCACGATCATGATTCGCGACGGCCTGCAACGGCGCTTCGACCACTACCAGGTGCTCAAGCGCCGGGCGTCGGGCACCACACCGTCGAACGCCGTCGTCGTACGACGCGCCTTCCTGCACGCCCGACGTGAAGAGCTCTTCAGCAAGCTCCTCCGGCAGGTCCAGGAGCGGCAACAGCCGACGATGGACGAGGAAGACCACGACGAGGACGGCCTTTTCGACGTCGTGCCCGCGCGCCGACCGGAACTCGGCCGCACCAAGCACACGCGTCAGCAGAGCTTCCGCCCCTCACGGCAGGAGCTCGCGCTCTACGACTCCTTCTGTACCTGGTACGGGTTCCCGAATCGCAGCGACTTCCTCGACGCGGTGCTGGACGCGTTCCTTCCTCAGCTCCCTAAAGGGAACGGGCGCAGCTGACCGGACGATGCGAGGAGGGCCAGGACGCTTGGCCTGGCCCTCCTTCTGAACTCGCTGCGCAGGAACAGGTCTTGACCCCGCGTACGGCGACCGTCGGATCGATCCTGTTCAGCGGATCGACGATCTCCTCATTGCCCGCTGCACCGTCTCCGGTTCATGTTCGAGGGCGCGCCGCACGCCCGGATTGATGATGTGAGTTCCACCGAGCTCAGCAAGGCGAGTGCTGAGAGCAGCTTCTGGAGGTCCTTCGGAGGGGAAGGCCCCTTGGGAATACTGGGCTGTGGGCCCGACTCCCCAATTGGGGAGTCCACATCTGGCGTAAGGAACTGCACCTCCGAGCCGCGCGGTGGCGTTCTCAAAGGGCGATGCGCCGATCCTGGGAGGCTTCTGAGTCTCGGTGATCCTGCTGCCCGTATCCGTCCCTCCCGCCAGTCGCGATGCCCAGGGTGGGAGCAACTCCGCACATAAGGAAGGGGCCAAGCACAGAGTCCTGGCCCCTCCTTGACGTCCGTGCGGAGTTCAGTCCTTCGCGCCCCGCACGGTCAGCGTCCGTTCGATCCGATTCAGAGAATCGAAGATCTCCTTCAGGACAACCTGAGCTGTCTCTGGATCGTGCTCGAGCGCGCGCCGGACGAGCGGCTTGCTGATCTTCGTTTCTACCGAGCTCAGCACGGCGAGCGCGGCGTTCAGCTGCTGCAGATCCGCTGCCGCGGAGGACGAGCCCTTGGGATTACTGGCCTGCGAGCCCGACTCCCCAATTGGGGAGTCGGAATTGCGACCCAAGGAAGTGATGTCCGGAACGGCTTCGGTGCCCGTTCCGTCAGCTGACGCGCCCGCCGGGGGAGCGGTGGCCGACTGGATCTCGGACTCAGCACGATCAGGAGCAGGCGGCTGCAGTGCCTCACGTACAAGCTTGCCGATCGCTGCGGGAGAGGACTCGGAGGTGAGGGGCGGGAGCTTCTCGACAACCTCGCCCAGGAGCTTCGCGGTCACCCGCTTTCCGGTACGCGCCACGGAGTCGTACACCGCTACTGCGGCATCGTCCCCGGCCTGATTCTTGACGCCCGTGAGCACGCGGACCTGAGCCTCGCGGGGACGGTAGCCCAGCTTGGCCAGGGCGTCACCGACTCTCCACTCGTCCATCAGCCGGTAGGCGACTGTCTCCGAGACCTCCCAGTTTTGGAAGACGTACTCGGCGAAGTTCGCCACGCCCTCGTCGCGGTGCAGTTCGCCGGCCCGCATGGTTTCCAGGCTCTTCCCGGCCACCCAGAAAGCGTTCTGGAGGTTGTCCATGCCTGCTTTGCAGGCGTCGAGCGTCTTCTGCTCCTCAGGAGAGAGGGGCCCGTTGCTTTCGGGAGGGCGGGGGGCTGGGATGGAATCCAGGCTGGTGCCGACCGGTGCTTTTACGACGACCGTTGCCTCCTGGCGCAGTCCGGGCAGCTGCCCGTTCAGCAGGCCCCCACCAGCCGCGGGTGCGGATGTCGGGTCGAAGTCGAATGCCCCCATCAGGCTGCCTTCCTGCAGAACTCGGAAATTTCGTCACTGAGGCTGTTCATCTCGTTGGCCAGAGGACGGATCGAGTCCGGGACCACGTCCGCCTCCTTGGCCCGTCCGGCCGCGACGTCGTAGCTCCGAGCCGAAGTCGGAAGAAGCTCCGCGTACTCGCTGAACGTCAGCCCCTTCTTGCGGGCATTGCGGGCAGGCTTCTCCCGGTAGCCCACGACCGTCGACAGCACAGGAGTGGATTCCCCGAGGACCTCCAGGACGTCCTCACGAACCTCCTGGTGCAGCGAGGTCGCACTCGGGTTGGAGCCGTACAAGAAGGCCCCTGCGACCCGCAGATGTGGGTTGATCTGAGTGCGAACGGACTTGTAGTTTCGCGCGATGCGCTGCATGCCCTTTATCGACGAGTCGTCCGAGCGCGTCGGAACCACCAACGTCCGGGCAGCGGCCAGGGCGAGCTGCTCGAGGCCGTCGTTCTCCGGGGCACTGTCGAAGACGATCTCGTCGTACCAGACGGCGATCGGCTGCAGGGCTCGGGCCAGCGATGTCACCACGCTGATGCCTTCGCTCATCATGCGCATGGTCATCAGCTGCACCAGTTCACCGACGACTTCGCCGCCTGGCACGACGTCGAGGTTCGGCCGAACCTCGCGCACAGGGAGCAGCGGCGTCCGGTCGTGCAGTGCGCGGTACAGCCCTTGTCCATCCAGAACGGAAGGACCGTCAGGCCGAATTCCGTGCCCGAACCGGCTGATGCCGAGGTCGTCGTCGTCCTGACTCGTCACGCAGATGAACAGGGTCCGCAGCCCCAACGCCGCACGGCGAGCGGCGTGGTTCGCCGCGACGGTGGACTTCCCGACACCGCCCTTGCCCGTCGCGATCACCGTGGAATTCGCGGGGGGCTCTACCAGCTCCGCCGCCACTTCGCTCAGCACCGGAACGACTCCTCATGTATGCCTCTCGCGTAGTCCGGATGGACCACGCACCCGCATCCTGGCACACGTCACCCCTTGCAAGAACTGGGCTGTGGGCTCGACTCCCCAATTGGGGAGTCGAGCCCACAGCCCAGAATGCGGCGATGAGGCTCAAGTGCGCTGGACTATCAGCCCGTTGAGGCCAACCGCGCTCGGCACCTTCGACCTGGGGGACGCAGACAACTCGCGCCGGCGTCCAACTGCCTTCTCGGCCCCTCGGCTACACGTGGCCGACCCGCGTACGCACCGCTCCAGCGGCGCGATCGGCCTACGCTCCGCAGATGCCCGGAGCAGCCCGCCCACGTCGCCACCGCCATGTCCAAGCTTCACCCTGGACCTACCTCCTCGTGTTCTCTTCCACCTCACGTGGCAAGGTGTCCTCCTAAAGTGAGACAGGAGAGACAGCAGTGCCGAGCAAGGCGAACAGCCGACAGGGGATAGCCCTGGGCCGCACGCACCGGATACTCATCGGTGTCGTGATCGCCGGGGCGGTGGTCATCGCCGGTATCGGCTTCGCGGGGTCCTACGCGGCCGTGCGTGAACTGGCGTTGAAGAAGGGCTTCGGCGACTTCTCGTACGTCTTCCCCATCGGCATCGACGCGGGCATCTGTGTGCTGCTCGCGCTCGATCTGCTTCTGACCTGGATCCGGATCCCGTTCCCGCTCCTGCGGCAGACGGCATGGCTGCTGACGGCGGCGACCATCGCGTTCAACGGCGCCGCGGCCTGGCCCGATCCGCTCGGTGTCGGCATGCACGCCGTCATCCCGATCCTCTTCGTGGTCGCGGTCGAGGCCGCGCGGCACGCGATCGGCCGGATCGCGGACATCACCGCCGACAAGCACATGGAAGGCGTCCGCCTCACCCGCTGGCTGCTCTCCCCCGGCCCCACCTTCCTGCTCTGGCGCCGCATGAAGCTCTGGGAACTGCGCTCGTACGAGCAGGTCATCAAGCTCGAACAGGAACGCCTCGTCTACCAGGCCCGGCTGCGCTCCCGCTACGGCCGCAACTGGCGCCGCAAGGCCCCCGTCGAATCGCTGATGCCGCTGCGCCTCGCGAAGTACGGCGTACCGCTCGCCGACACCGCGCCCGCAGGCCTCGCCGCCGCCGGGATCGAGCCGACGCTCCTGCCGCCCGCACCCGTCCAGGAGGTTTCGGTACAGCGCCAGTTGGAGCCTGGGCCCGTGGTGGGCCATGGATCGGAGCCCGTCGGGGGAGCAGCGACGGGGGCGGTGTCGGGGGATGGTTCCGCGGACTTCGCCGGCGTCGACGTTGAGCCGGCTACTGACGCGGCGGGAGCGCTCGCCCAGGACGAAGTGCCAGCACAGGAGTCGGCCACGCAGGCCGGTGAGCCTGGCGCCGGAGGAGCCGAGCAGCCTCCGATGTCCGGCGAGGAGTTGGATGCGGCCAGGCTGGCATCGCTCGACGGCATGGAGGCGTGGCCGCTCACGGTCGGAGCCGTGGGGGGTGCTGTGGTGGAGCACGGTACTCCCGACGGGGGAGTGGGTGACCGGGGCTACGCCGCGAGGCCCGCTGTGGCCGCGATGGTGATGGAGGGGCAGCTCGCGCTCGAACCCGACCACGACGAGGTCGCAGAGCACCTGCCGGAGGACGAGGAGCTCCGCGAGGTGGTGGTCCTGCTGCAGGCCGACCCGTCGCTCAGCGGGGCGGCCATCGGCCGGAAGCTGCAGCTGTCGGAGCGTACGGCGCGGCGCCGCGCGACGAGGGCACGGGCCTGGATCGAGGCACAGGATCGGGCGCGATTCGGGCCGCTGCGGTCGGTGCCGGACCCGTCGTAGCCGAGCCGTCCGACGGGCGACGGCCCGTCGGGGGAGGGGCGCCCACCCGTGGCCGATTAGTTGAGAAATCAATTATTCGGCCAATGGTAGAGCGATGGGTCCAACACCGCCGATGGCTCCAACAACCTGCCGTCGACGACCACCGCCCGCCGGCGACCGCCGTCCGCGGCCGCTGTAGAGGCTGCCCTCCCCCCACCCGTTCAACAGGTCTGGGGAGTGGCCTCAGCGGAATGACAACGGCCGCCGAACTCGCTCGATCCCTGCGGTCGCCGCTGAACCCCAACACCCGTACCGGAGGCCTGCAACGGTGAGTGCGAGCCGCTGAGCACAGGTGGGTTAGCCCTTGGGTGAGTCTCAACCCGAAGGTCAGAGCAGGAGGGTTAGCGCCTGGGGGAGTCGCGCCGGACTACCGCACGCACGACAACGACCGGGTGGTGGACGGATGCCGCCGGGAACGAGCGGCCATGGCCGATGGCGGGCCGCGCCAACCGCCGCCCGCGTCACCGCGCTCGTCGTGCTGGCTGCGGTTGGACGGCGGGTGACGATCCGGGCGGCCAACGCAGAGCGATGGGCCGGGGGATCGTGTGCGGCCATGGCCGGTGACCGATGGCCACCGATCGGCCACCGGCCGCCGAGCGATGGCCCCTGACCGATGGGTGATGGCCGAAGGCCGATGGGCGGCAACATCCCGGCACCGGACCGGCCATCGCTCATCGCCACCGACCGATGGGTGGCCGACGGCCGTTGGCCACCCATCGGTCTCAGCGGTGGGCGGCCTGCAGCATCCGGAGCGTCTCCGCGGTCTCCTCGTGCATGCTCGTGCCGAGCTCGATCAGCAAGGTTTCCAGTTCGGCGATCGCGGCGCGGAGTTCCTCGTTCTCGCCCAGCAGGTGGAGGCTGCGGAAGCGAATCCGCCACAGGCTCTCGACTTCCCGGGCGGCGCCGAGCCCTCGGGCCGCGGCCCAGAGGGCACCGCGCGGGTCATGGTCGGCCAGGCATCGCTCGCCGAGTTCCTCGGCGACGTCCACGATCTCCGCGATCATGTCCTGGACGAGGGGCTCGGCCCACGTGTACCGGTGGGGTGGGATCCCGGCGAAGGGCCGGCCCTCCACCAGAGCGAGCGCGTCGTGCAGCAGCCGCTGCCCCTGCTGGCCGGGCTGGGTTAGCCCGTCGGAGACCAGGCACTGGAACTGCAGCCAGTCACACTCGACGCCCATGAGGCGGTACTTGCGGTCGGGCTGTGAGTTGACGTGGGGGAGATGCCGGGTGCCGTCGGCGGAGGCACCGAGCCAGCGGCGCAGCTCGTTCAGCCGGGTGTTGTGAACGTTGCGGCTGAGACGGCCGTTGGGGGCGAGAACCTCGATGATCTGCTGGCTGGTGGCGCCCGGGTGCAGGGCCAGCCAGGCCGCCAACTCAAGGGCGATCGACAGCCGGTTGGACTGGATCGTCCCCCGCGCTCCCTCGACCGTGACCGTGCCCATCACCCGCACCCGAGGCCCTGCCCCTGCTGCACCTTGGGCTGGAGCCGGCAGCTCGGGGAGGCGAGCGGTCACGCGGGGAGTAGGAACGGCGGTGGGCAGCACCACGTCGCCAGGCCCAGCTGCCGCGGCCGGTAGATCCTGAGCTTCACCAGCTGGCGGAGCGCCGCTGGCCTCCGCGCTGTTGGGTTCGTCCTTCCGCAGCGACGGGGTGTCCGCCTCGTCCGCGCCCACCGAATTGTCCGCGGCCGCGAGCTCTTCCTCGGGCTCACTCTCCTCGGGCCCATGCAGCTCGCCGACTTCCTCGAGATCGTCGCCCAGCTCCGCCAGGCCGGCCAGCACAGTACGAGCGCGCACGGGCTCCTCGGCACCTGCCGGTACGTCATCCGACGCAGCGCGTGAGGGAGTCGCTGAAGGAAGGCCGTACGTGTCGCTGGGGGAGTCGTCCTGAGCGGAGACTGGTGCGGGGCCCGCGGCGGCAGGCTCGAGTACCTCGGTGTCCGCGGGGGCGGGAACGTCAGGTGAGGAGGACGTGAGGGCCAACTCGACGACGTCGGCGTACTCCTCCGTTGAGCAGGCGGCCACCACACACCGCACAGGCGTGCCAGGCACCGCGAGTTCCACGTTGTCCGTGTCCACGACCCACACCGGATGCGCCGCTTCCTCCAGCGCGGCCTCGCTGGAGGTGATGACGGCGACCGCGGTACGCGGAGTCTGTTGCAGTACCTCCCACAACTGGCCTTCCGCGTCCGGCTCACCGCAGGCGTCGAGGTCAGCGAGCAACACCATCGGCGCGAGCTCGGCCACCTCCTCGACCGGCCGCGCCGCCGTCAGGTCCTCCACGCCGGCGCCGGCGAGAGCCTGCTGCTGCTCGTCGTGGTGAGCGGCCACCGCCCGGACCGCCTGGTCCAAGTCGTCGTACAGACTCACCCGCTCGCTGTCCAAGAGCGTCAGCCCCGGTGCGGTGTTGTCCCCTGCGACCAGGACCTCCATCTGACCCGCCAGCGGGGACAGTGCGAGCGACACGGCCAGCGCACGGAAGCACCCCTCGCGCAGGCTCCCGGTCAGGTGCAGGGCACCGAATCGCTCCAGGTCGACCAGGACGATGCCCCCGTTCCCGTCCTCGCCGAGCGCGACCAGCCCCGGATACGGAGCATCCACCTCGCCGGTCTCCTCCGGAGCGCGCAGCTCGGTGCTGTCGGCCGGGCACCACCACACCTGGTGGTGCTCCGGTTCGGCGGTGAACGGAGCGACGGGTGGGGCTGGTTCGGACAGGTGCAGCACGGCACCCTCGGCGCCGAGTTGCACGGCGATCAGGTCGGGAAGCGGCCGCTGCTGCTCGGCGAACTCGAGCGCGGCCGTACGCAACGCGACGTCCAGGTGCGCCAGTTCAGTAACGACGTTGACGCTGCGCAGGCGGGCCTCGGTATCGGCGGCCCCGCCCTGGGGCATTGCGATGCGTCGGCCGCGGGCACGCTCGCGCTGCTGGTGCACGCGGCGGCGGGCCAGCATGGTCACCACCCCGGCGGCCAGGACGCCCGCGCCGGACAGGGCGAGGACCTCCGCCACCAGCGACGAGTCCTCCTCGTCGGTGGCCGTGGCGCCGTCCCTGTCCGTCCCCGGGCTGGTCTCCTCACTGCCCGGCCGCGGCGTGGTGGGCGTGGCGTCGTCCGCGCCGCCGGCCGGGATCGTCGTCGGGGGAGCCGAGGGAGTCGCGGCACCGCCCTCCTCGGGCTCCTCCGTCTCCTCTGGCGCCGGAGTTTCCGACGGGGGCGGTGTGCTCGTTTCCTCGTCGTCCTGGCCGTGGCCGCCGGGAGCCTGCGACTCCGGGCTGCCCTCGCCCTCCTGCTCTCCGCCGGGCGTGGCCGACTCCTGCGGCGCCTCCGTCCGGTCAGGCGCGGGCCGGGGGGCCTCCGGCTCGGCGGGCTCGGCGGGCTCGCGCTGGGCCGGGGAGCCCGCTCCGCCCGTCTCGCTGTCGTCGAGCGTGGGCAGCTGTAGCTTCTGGCCGGGGTAGATGAGTGCGGGGTCGTCGATGACGTTCTGGTTCGCAGCGGCGATGTCCTTGTACTTGGTGCCGTCGCCGTAGCGCTCCTCGGAGATGCCCCACAAGCTGTCGTCGTTCTCAACCGTGTATGTGGAGCCCTCGTCGGCGGACACGGCCTCGGCGGCGGCGAGTTGCGAGCGAGGCCCCTCGCCTTCCTCGGTGGTCTGCGCGGCCGCGGAGGTGCCGGGATAGGACACGACCGTGCCGGCGGGCAGAACGCTCGTCGTCGGCAGGTCGGAGTTGAGGCTCTGCAGCTCCCCGTAGCGCAGCCCGTCGCCCAGGAGGCGCTCGGCCAGGTCCCACCAGGTAGCTCCCCCTTCCGGAACGGTGTACTGCGCCACCGCATCCGACTGCGGGCGTACGGGGGCGGGGGAGGCCGCCTGACGGGCGAGGTCGCCCTGAGCGCCATGCTGCCCGGCAGGGGCTGCGGTGTGAGCCGATGAGGACTCGGGTGCCTGCGCGTGTGAGGCGGTGACTGCGACCGCGGGGGTGGCGGCGCTGGCGGCGGCTGCGGGCGAGGCGAGGATGATGCTGCCCAGGAGGAATCCCGCGAGGCGCTGCCCGGTACCCATGCCCGGAAGGCGCGGGGTCGTCTTCCGCGCGGCGACGGCGGCGACTTCGGCGATTACCGGAATGGCCAGCCAGAGCCAGCACAGCCACGCACTCAAGGTCAGGACGGTCATCAACAAGGTGCCGTCGTCGGGGCCGCTCAACGCGTCTTGCGCCTGCTCCATGGAGGGCACGCCGACGGGCAGAGTGCCGAACTCGAGGAGCAGCAGGGGCACTCCGGCCAGCAGACCGGCGAGAGCGGCCAGGGCGAGGAGGCGGCGCAGCCAGGCAAGCGGCCATGGTGTGAGGGGAGCGGGGGAGGGGTGCATGAGTTCAGCCTCCGGGCTGGTGGAGCAGTGTTGCGGAGCCGTGGCCGGTAACCGGGATCTGGCCGATCCCGAGGAGTGACGCGAAGATCGGCTCGTGGTGGTCGTGCACGGTCACGTTCAGGGACTTGCCGTCGGCCGATACGGATACGTCGCCGTCGACGCTCTGGCCGTCGAGGAAGGCGCGGGCTGCGGCCTGGGCGCCGTCCGGGTCGACCACGATCGCGTCGCCGGAGATCGCCTCCCCGGCATCGAGCTGCTGAGCACCGGCTCGCGCCGCTTCCTGAGCTGTGTAGTACGCCTCGGAACGTGTGTTGAGGGCCGTGCCGACATCGATGACCAGCCCGATGATGAGGAACGCGAGCAGGACGGTTCCGGCGTAGAACAGCTCCAGGTGCCCGCGGTCCTCGCCAGCCCGGCGTCGCGCCCACCACCCCGGATTCATGATCGCTCCCGAGTGGCCCAGGCATCCACTGTCGATGTCTTCGTGCTCGACAGAATCTTGGAACCTGGCACGCCCGGAACTGCCAGATCACTGAATGGCGCCTCGCAGCCCACCGATGCGGTGACCGTCGCTGCCTCACCGACCGGCGCTGACAAGCCGCTCGTGTCGACGGCCACAGTGATGCTGGTGCAGCGGATCCCGGAGCGGGTCAAGCTGGCCTCTGCGGCCTTCTGCGCTTCCGCCTCGCCAGAGATCGGGTCTGCGGCCAGCGAGGCGGTGCGCGCCGCATCCCGGGCGGCCGCATCCGCAGCGCCCTGCGCGAGCGCTACGCGGCCGCTCAACACCAGGACGCCCAACAGGATGAGGAACAGAGGCGTGAAGATCGCCGTCGACAGGGACACGCCGCCCGCATCTCCACGCAGAGCCCGCGTTCTGCTGCTCATGGGCGGAACTTCTCGACGGGTGCCTGGACCTGCTGGCTGACCCGTCCGTCCCATCCCGGCACCAGGTTGATGACGGTCCCCTCCACCACGGCCCGCACTTCGTCACCCTCCATATCCACCTCAACTTGGGCGCCGTTCAAGGAGCCGCCCATGCGGCCGAGGAAGCCTTGAGCCGCCTCTGCGCCAGCTCCGGGCGCCGCGTCATGAACGCGCTGGGCGTCCACCGCCTGTTGCGCGGCATGGTGGGCCACGCTGCGCCCGTGGAACCAGAGTCCGAACTGGATGAGTCCGAACACCATCAGGAACGCCAACGGCACCGCGATCGACAAACTCAGGGCACCCCGATCCTCGCGCCACCAAGCGCGGCGCTCCGCGAACAGGCGCAGAACCGGTATGCGGGTACAACGGGGCATCGTCCTTGAACCCTAGAACCCGGCGTACGAAATGATCTTCTGGCCGATCGCCGTATCTGCTGCTTGGTACACCGCCACCATCAACGTGCCGGCGAAGAACAGGCCCAGAGCCCAGCTGAAGGCGCTGCCTTCTCCCGCGTCGGACGCGAGGCGAAGCCGCACCTCTTCCAGATGACGGCGAGCAGCCTTGGCGAATTGCTTCATGATTCCTCCGATGTGATTCCTGTGAGATCGCACCACACGAGACGTGTGGCCACTACAAGGTCATGATTCGAACGAGAGCCGGGACCAGCATGAACGCCGCCATGAGGAAGACGATGACGAGCGAGGGAACGGCCATCGCCTCAGTTGCCTCGTTGGCCTGCCCCTTCCGGTCGGCGAGCAGAGCCCGCCGCACTCCGACGGCCTGGGCACTCAACTGGTCAAAGATCGCGGCACGTTCCTCGCCGGCGAGCGCGAGGGCAGCGGCCGGCCGGGCCAGTTCGGGAACCCCTACCTCGTCGCCTAGGGTCTTCAACGAGCTCCACACGCTCACACCGGCCATGCGGGCATGCTCGACGGTGTCGCGGATTCGGGCCTCCACACGCCCCTCTCCTGGAGACACCGCCCGCACCAGTGCTTCGGCTGCGGAGGCGTCGGAATGGCGGGCCAGGGCGATTCGCTCCAGCAGCGACGCCACGTAGTACTGCCACTCGCGGCGTCGCTTCCTGGCCTTCTTCCGCTCTTCGTCCAGGCACTTGAACACCATGACCCCGGCACAGACCAACCCGCCAAGGAGCGTCGCGAACAGAGGCAACGCCTGTCCGAAGACGGCGGAGATGAACATGAACCACTGCGGGATCAGGAACCCGGACAGTGCGTAGAGCGCGCAGCGTCCCAGCAGAGCGGTAGGGGTGGTCTCCAGGAGCGCGAGGTCACGCGCCGGAAGGCGCGAGACGAACGCGTTGGTCTCCATCATCCGGTTGCCGATGCGGTCCGCCCACACCGCAGGCCCACGCCCTTGGGCGGCAACCTGGGTCGTGGGGGATGAGTCCCCCAAGTCGTGGCTGCGGCGCAGCGCTTCGGCCAGGGAGACTCGGTGTGGCATCAAGGCCCGCACGGCGAGTGTGGCCGACAGTGCGATGATCGCGCCGGCCAGCATGCCGGGCACCGACAGCGTCATGCCGCACCCTCCAACCGTCCAGCGGCCTGTTCCTCGTCAGCGCGCTCCTTCGCGGTGGGCGACGTACGGGGCTCTGGCTCCATGCGAGCCATGCGACGCAGCCACAGCAACGCCAGGACGAACGAGACGCCCAGGGCGATCAGACCGAGCTGGCCCAGCGGTGTTGCGAACGGTGCCGAGTACGAGGGACTGGCCAGAATCCCGGCGACCATCAGCAACGCGAAAATGCTGACCCGGCGGGCCTCACTGCGCGCTTTGCGCCGCTCGGCTTCGATGTCGTGCAGGTCGGAGGCCTGCTTGTCCAGCAGTGCTGCCTGCGCGGACAACGCCTCGGACAGGCCCTGACCGCGGCTGCGGACGTGATCGCGGAACAGGCGGACGATGTCGTCGCCGATCCGGCTGTCGAGGTCGTCTCCCAGGAGCCGGTACGCCCGGGGCGCCGGCATGCCCGACGCGAGCCGCTCGGCCAGGGCGTCGCTCTCCCGCCGCAACAGGGCAGGGACCGTTCCGAGTTCGCGCAGCATCTGCTCGAGCGGCTTACCGCCGCTGCGCACGCTCGACAGCTGGTGCAACCACTCCGCGAGCGCCTCCACCCGGGCCACTTCAGCGTGCTCGCTGCCACCGGGGTAGAGCACAAATGGCATGCCGGCGATGGCTACACCGGTGAGAAGGCCGTGGATGGGCCACCCGCTGAGCGCCCACACCAGCACGGTCGCCACGGCGGCCGTCGCGAGCAGCAGCCGGTAGTTGTCGCGCCAGCCGGCGG
Organism: Streptomyces sp. LHD-70; assembly: GCF_031157275.1. Classification (GTDB taxonomy): domain Bacteria; phylum Actinomycetota; class Actinomycetes; order Streptomycetales; family Streptomycetaceae; genus Streptomyces. The sequence continues at coordinate 34,995 of NZ_JAVIFW010000026.1, read as the reverse complement.
GAAGATCCTGGACCGCGCGCCGTCCGCGCCGCCACAGCCGCCCGGAGCCACGGACCCGCGGCCGCCAGCCCCGCAGGACCGCGATTAGGGCCACCACGCCGAGCGACAGCCAGGCGCCGATCACCAGGCCGTACATGCCGAGGTCCGAGCGCGACATCAGCGCATCCCTCCCAGCAATTGCATCGCAGGCCACTGTCCGCCGGACAGGAGCCACCGCGGGTTGAAGCCACTGCGCTCGAGCATGCGCAGACGGCGCGGGTTCATCGGGTTACGCGTGGGCACGGCCCGTTCTTCGATGATCTGCTGCGTGTCCTCGTCCACGACGGGGCCGAACAGCTTCGTCATGGACACCCCGCCGCGCTCGCTCAGCCCGGCGGTCTCCCACACGTGCGAGACGTGGCGGTGGACCTGTCCGCCCAGCTGGGTCTCGTCGATCTTGTCGACGTAGACGACCAGATCGATGGCCGAGGCGATCAGAGTGGAGGCGGCCTCCCAGGTCAGACCTGCCCGCGACAGCGGAACGAAGAGCCTCTCCACCACCACCTCAGGGAACTTGGCGTGGACCGTGCACATGCCACCCACACCGGCGCCGGCCATCGCCTCCAGCATCGCCACGGCCTCCGTGCCACGGACCTCACCGACCATCACCCGGCTCGCTTTGTAGCGCAGGGAGATCCTCACCAGGTCGTTGAGGGTGACCTCGCCGATCGCGTTTCCTGCGCGGTCCCGCTCGCCGTTGCCCTCGCGGGCCTGGAAGCTGAGCACGTGCGCGGCCTCGTGAGGCGTGGAGTGCTGGGTGTCCAGGTTGAGTTCACGGTCGGACTCCAGCGTCGCGATGCGCTCGCCACGCGGCGTCTCACGAGCCAGGGCACGCATGAGGGTGGTCTTGCCCGCCGCCTGGTGCCCTGCGATCAGGATGGTCAGACCAGCCTTCACCGCGGCCGACAGAAACGCTGCCAGCGTCTCGTCGACCATGCCGCGATCCCTCAAGTCCTGCAGCGTCGCGCTCTGCAGGGAGTGCCGGCGGATCGCGATGGTCACGTTGCGCGTCAACAAGGTGGCCGCGACACGGGATCCGTCCGGCAGCTCGAAGTCGACCGCGCCGTTCGCGTAGGACAGGAGCCGCTCGCCATGCCCGGAGGCGGACGCCATCTGGTTGACCCACTCGACAGCCTGGGCCTTGCTGCTGAACGGAGACGGAGTCCACTCCTGAGGGCGGTTGTGCGACTCGATGCACATCCACTCGCCGTCGATGACGATGTCCTCGACCCCGGGCCGGTCCAGGACCTTCTGCAGGACCCCGGCGAGGTGGATCAGGTTGAACACCTCGGTGCGCACCCGGTCCATGTCGCCGTCGCTCAGCGGGAGGGCGCCTTCGTTGACACTTTCCTGGGCCCAGGCCGCGACACGGCGGCGCACCGAGGCCCGGGTGACTTCCTCCACGTCCCGCGGTGCCAGCTCCTGCCCGGCCCGGCGGCGCTGCTTGCGCTCGGCATCCACGTCGTCGGCGACCTGCTGGCGCAGGGTGGTGATCTCCTCCCACGGCACGGGCAACGCGCCGGGAAGCTGCTGCACCGCTTCCACGCCGCCCGGACTCGCCGCCGGGGCGGGTACAGCAGACGGAACGGGAGCCGGAGGACCAGGAGGCGGCGGTGCCGCGGCGGGCATCGGCCCCGGCGCGGGAACGGCCGGGGGAGCCTGCGGCACGGCCGGAGGAGGCGGAGCTGCCGCTGGAGGCTGCTGGGTCTGCGCAGCGTGCTGGGCCATGAGGTCGCCCAGCTTGGTGTGCTGGCCGGTGCCGTTGCTGCCGTTCTTGCGGCCCCAGCGGTCAGCCATGACGTACTCCTTGCTGAAGCTGCTGCATCAGCCGGGCCGCGGCAGGAGAGGTCGCCTGCGTACGCATCTGGCGGTGCAGCTGACGCCGGTCCGCATGCTCGCGTAGGGGCCCCATGAGGTCGTGGGCTGAGCGCATCAACCGCGAACGGGACACACCCCGCGGCATCTTGCCGCCACGCATCACATACGAAGCCCCCGCCTCGTCCCAGGGCAGCTGACCCAACACCGGGATCTCCAAGTAGTGGCCGACCTCATCGCGGTGGAACCGGTCCCCGAGCAGCAGTACGCCCAGGCCGCGCGTGCCCGAACCGTGCTTCTCCAGCTCGGCCTGCAGCACCTTGGCCATCGAGTAGGCGAAGGCCTGCGACTCGGGGGTATCCCGCACCACGAGCAGCACCAGGTCGGCCTGATGAAGAACCGGGGCAGGAGTGAGCACCGGGTGCAGCCCGCCGGCCTCCACGACCATCCGGCCGCCGTCCACCAGCACATCCCACTTCAGGTTCTGGTCCGTCAGCCGCAGCACGTTCAGCAGCGTCGGCCACACCGAGGTCAACGACGCCGCCTGACGCGGATCGGTCAAGCCCGGCAGCACGACCCGGTAATCGCTGTCGTCCATCGGCCACAGGTGCTGCGACACGTACGGCGTGAAGTCGCTCTCCTCACCGGCCCGTTCCCAGTTCGCCTGCGGCAGCTTGTGCAGCCCGATCTCCCGGGTGAGCCGCTCGCCCGGGGCCCGCTCGATGTCGGCGAGCAGACGATGGCGCAACCGGCCCCCGGACATGTCGAGTTCGGCGAGCAGCACCGGACGGCTGCTCTGCAGCGCCAAGGCCGTCGCCGACGTGGTCACCCCGTCCGAGCCGCCCGCGGACACCAACGCGATCATTGCCATCGCCGGTTACTCCGTCCCGCGCGGTTCGCGGACCAGCGCGATCTGCTTCGCGGCCGCTCGCATCGCCAGGCGCGGCCCGTCCGCCGCCGGCACGGCCACGTTCACCACCTGCGCACCGGAGGCATCCGGGCGGCTGACCGACGTCACCGTCGCCGCGATCGCCTCCGGCTCTGCCTGCTCCTGGCCGGCCTTGCCGGAAGCGGTGGGCTGCTCGCCCTGCGCCGGCAGGACGACCGCGGAGACCTTGTCCCCGGGGCGGAGCTCGTTCCGCGGTGCGTACCCTCGCTTGACCTCAATACCGACGACCTGCTCGTCGTCGCCCAGGCCGGCCCCTGTGACGAGCTGCGAGCGGGTGAACAGGGAGCCGCTGCGCAGCTCCACCGCGGCACGCTTACCGACGACCGATGACCGTTCATCGGCCTTGATGGGGGACAGGCCGGGGTCCTCGGCGAACGACACCGTCTTCACGTCCTGCGCGGTGATCGTCTGCCCCAGCGGCACGTCTCGTGCCACCGCGAGCACCTCGATCCGGTCCCCGGCCCGGTTGAGCATGACCGCCCCTGCCAGTGCGCCTAGCAGCGTCACCAGAGCGCACAACGCCGCCAGCGACCACTTGCGCTGCGGACCTCGCTTCTTCGTGCCCGTGCTGGGTGGCAGATCCGGCTGACGGGGCGGGGCCGCCACGCTCGGCGTGAACGATGTCGTGGTGTCCATGAGACTGGCAGGGCCTTTCCGAACAGGGATAGTGCAGTTACGAGTTGACGGCCTGAGATTCGACGATGGTCACCGCGACGTTGGAGGTGCGCAGCTCCGTCAATTGGCCTGACTCTTCGCCGCCTCCGGCGACTTGCCACTCGATCGACCAGGTCGCGGTCGCGTTGACGGGGTACTTACCGCCGGGCTCGTCCGTGGACGGCTGGGTGTAGACATGGCCGCAATCCGGGGACGTCTTCAACCCATAGGACTTCTTGTACGGCGTGCCAGGCCCTTGGCAGGTGACCTTCGTGCCGTCGCCCATGTCCCACACCACCTGCGTCACCTTGGCCGTCGCGGTCGCGGTGAGGCCGCCCGCCGATGCGCTCGCGCTGTTCGGGCCCCAGGTGTTTTGCGACTGGTCCGCCGCCATCCATACCGGCATACCGACCAGACCACGACCGCCCGGCTTCGGGTTGATCGCGATGTCCGGCCCCAGCAGCGTCATCTTGTCCACGGCCTCCTGCGCGAGCTGTGCGGGATCCACCGCAGCCGGCGGATTCGCAGCCCAGAAGGTCTGGGGCAAACCACCCGCAGCACCCCCGACCGCGCTCCCGCCGATCTGCTGCGGGCAGACCCGGGTGTAAATCGCACCGTCCCCCGGCTTATGCCCCTGCCACAGAGAACTCCCAGCCGCAGGCGGCGGATCCATCTTGACCACCGAGCACGGAATGGTCGGACCGCTCTTGCCCTTGCCCTTCTTGGCAGGCTTAGCGCCCGAACCTGAGGGCTTGGAGCCACCAACACTCGCGCCAACACAAAACCGGACCACCTCGCAGCCGCCAGCCGATCCTGAGGGCTTGGGTTCATCGGCGGCTGAGACGGAGGTCGGAAGGGCCAGCATGAACGCAGCAGCCAACCCAGCTCCGATCAGCAGGCGGTGTTCTGCGGCTTGGTCTCCAGTACCACCCACGTCTTCCCCCACTTCTCTGCAGTCACGAGGTTCACATATCGCGTCTTGCGCTCCTTGGGGAGCGGCACTTCCTTCTTGGTCTTGCGGTCGATCAACTTCCACTCAGAAACGTCGACACAGTCCCGGATGCGCGCCAACGGAACCTTCTTGTCGAGGTTGAGCGATGTGACGTCTGGCTCGACGGTCACCTTGCCCGTAGCGATCTGGCCCGCTGAGGCCATCGCCTTCAGGTCCGTCTGCGTCAGGGCGAAAGCAGAGGCCTTCGCGTATGTCTTCAGGTCAGTACCAGCCACGCTCGCCTTGGCGTAGGCCGCCTCCTGTTCGTCCCAGAACCGCCGATAGGAAGCCAACAGCTCTTCCTCGGCAATGTCCTCGCGGCTCTTGGACTCCTGCGGCTTCTTCTCCTGCTGTGAACTGCTGGGAGACGGCGACTTCTTCGCCTCGGAGTCACCCTTTCCTTCGCCGCCACCGCAGGATGCGAGCAGCATCAGGGCGCAGCTCGCCACCGCAACAGCGGAGCCGGTACGGCGAGCGCGCTGGCCTCGTCGTTCGATGGTCATCGATTTGTCCTCCTCGATCCGCCGGCCGTCGGCTGTACCGGTCCACGCTGTGACCGCTCGGTGCACCCGCGATGGTGCGCTGTGGATGTCACCCGACCTCCCCGTGGTCGTTCCATGCTCCGGCCGACTCGGGAACCGCTAACGTCCTTCACGTTGCGGGCGTGATGGTCGGTTCCGCTCGAGTGGCATGAGCCTTACGCTACGTTATCGCCGCTCAATTCCCCACCCTCTTCTCGCAGTTCAGAGGGGCATAGGGGCCAAAACCCGTGATACAGGAAAAGACTCCTGATTCTTCGGCCGAGGGATACCCGGTCGCCTGACCGGGTATTGGGATTGCCGCCAGCAAAACGCACCGCGAAGGTCCGGCATATCCCAACGTCCCTTCTCTTAGCCCACGTTGGCCTGCTGGCAGCGCCAATGCCGACGTACACGGGCGGATGAGCGCGCCGAGCCTCCTGTTCACGCGGCCTCGGCCCTGTCAGGCGCAGTCATCAGCACATCTGTGGAGCTCGAGGGACCGAGGACTGGCGTGACGATGGTCGTGAACGGCCCGCTCGAGCGGAGCTGTTCCAGGGTGGTGACGCCGACCGTCAACTCGCGCGCGTGGGGCAGGTGTACGTCGGCAGCCGCGAGCGCGCGCAGATCGTCGATGCGCCGCTGCGTTGCCCGGCCGGGTGGGAGCGTGAGCACGATCAGCAGTCGGGGGAAGGCGGGGTAGCGCACGCGCCAGGCCTCGCGGCCCGGGGCTGCGCTGCGTGCTCGGCCGGGGCCGGACTGCGGTACGTACTGGGTGTAGCGGGCGTAGGCGGACAGCTTGCGGGCGAGGCGGCTCATCTGCATGGTGCCGCGGTCGACTTCGATGAAGAACGTGTACAGCTCACGCCGGTGATCCAGACCGTCGTCGACGGTGCGGGTGTAGCGCAGTACGGAATCGGGGATCAGCAGCGCGTCCTCTCCGAGGCGGTCACCGTCCCGGATGCGGTGGGCGAGCTCGGGCTCCCAGTCCAGGGGCGTGCAGTCGTCGCCGAAGTGGCGGGCCCACGTGACGAAGGCGGTTCCGGTCTCCACCACGGCGAGGGTGTGCTCCTGCAGCTGGGAGGCGGCGATTTCGGGGCTGATCCGGTAGGCCCGCGCGGTGACCTCGCCAGCGGATTCGACGAGCTCGGCGCCGAGCGAGCTGCAGAACCACAACAGCTGCGGGCGTCCGACGGTGGTGATGCGGCGGGTGGTCGCATCGGCCAGGCCGAGTCGGCGCAGCTCGGAAAGTTGGTTGCGCAGGTACACAGGGCGCCGCGCGTTCGGGGTGAGCAGGCGGTGCAGCTGGCTGGTGGCGACCAGGCGGTGCTGGTACAGGACGGGCAGGATCTGCTGGGCCAGGTGGGAGAGGCTCGAGGGCATCAGCGGACCTCACTGTGGGAATCGGTGCTCGACAAGACGGTGCGCATGCGGCGCTGAGGCGGCGGACCGGGGTCGGTGAGGTGGCGCAGAATGCGGTCGTCGAGCCCCGGGCGGCGGCCCTCCTCGTCGCCGTCGAGGTCGAGGAGGATCTCGCCCACGGTCCTACGGCGCATCGTCCGGTCCACGGTCTTAAGCAGCAGCGGAACCCGCTCGGGATGCCGGTAGTCGGCGTACACCTCCTCCAGTGGCACGCCCAGCACCCGGAACGGGGCGGTGCGCTTGCCGTTGATCGTGGCGGAGGCGACGTAGCTGTACTTGGGCTGCTTCTGGATGGTCTTGGGCGTAATGTCGTCCAGCCGCTTCGTGATGAAGCCGGCCTCGTCGTGGTCGGCGCCAGTTGCCGTGAGCAAGGACTGGTTCTGCATCAGAGCCATGCGCGTGTCCTCGTTGAGACGCATCAGCATCTGCGTCATCGCCATCAGCCGCACCTCGTACTTGCGCAGCTGCTCGAAGATCGCGGCGAGGGTGCCACTAGCGGCACCGTCGACTGCCCTCATCTCATCAACGAAGCCCCACATTGTGGCCAGCTCGCTCTGGTCGATGCCCTCCCGGGACAGACCGGCCAGGAACAGGTCGAAGATCATCAGCGCCGTGATGACGGTTTCGCCGGCACCGGAGCCGGAGCAGCGGATCAGCACGATCTTCTTCTCGTCCATGGCCTGCCGGACCCTGTAGGTGGATCGCGGCTGCCCCAGAAACGCGCGCAGGCTGTCCGAGGTCTCCAGCAGCTGCAGGGTCTGCGTGATGACCGGGACCGCGCCCTTCTCGTAGTCCGGAAACGTGGTCATCCAGAACTTGGAGATGCGTCGCGGCAGTTGAGCGAGGACCGTCTGGCGCCACTCCTCGTCGGTCAACAAGCGGTGGATCGTGAACAGGGTCGGCTGCAGGTCCGGCCGCCCGCGCTCGCACATCCGCAGCGCCAGGTGCGTGAGGACCAGCACGGCCTGGGAGAGGATCGCCCGCGCCCGGTAGGCGCCGCTGCCCCAGCCCTGGGCGAGCGTCAGCCCACCGACCACGGCCCCGACGACATCCTGGATGTCCGACGCGGTTCGACCTTCCATATCGAGGGGATTCCAGGCGGCCACCCGCGCGTCGTGGACCTTGGCGCTCAGGTCGATGAGCCACACCCGCTCGGCGACCGCTGGATGCGTCAGGTAGGGCAAGGCGCGCTTCACCGCCGCGCCGTGTGGGTCAGCAAACCAGGCCCCGAAACCGCCGTAGGCCATCGCGATCGCCTGCAGCAGCGCCAACTCCGACTTGCCGTAACCCGCCTTGCCGAGCGACGCCCCGAACAGGACGTCCTTCTGGGGAACCCCGGCCAAGCGGGTCCTGCCGTCGGCGCCGGTCACCCGCCCCAACGGCACCAGGCCCGCCTGCCCGGTCCACTCCGGCAACTTCGGCGGCGCCGGCGGCACCACGCCACCCGTGCGCATGACGTTCGCCGCCGAGCACTGCACGCTCGGCGGCTTCAACAGCGCCGCCACTTCCTTCGCAGTGACCCACTGCCGCCGCACCGGCGCGAACTCCCCACTCAGATACCTGCGATCGAAACTGCGACGGCGCCACCACACGTTGCTGTACGGCCGCCACCCCGTACGCCGCGGCCCCACCGGCCGCCACCAGTTCTCACCCCGCCAGGCATCCAGCACCGCCATCACCTGATGCAACCGCGCCTGCGCCTGAGCCGGATGCCGCGCACTCACCCGCACCAGCACCTGGACCGCGAAAACCTTCGTGTCCGCGGCCGGCAAGAACTTCCCCACCCCGTCAGCGAGATCCGACTGCCGTGGAAGGCGCCGAGCTGGTCGACTGCCCACCGAAGAACCACCGTTGAGGCCTTCCACGATCGCAGCCAACATCCCTCCGCCTCGGTTCCCGCCCGCCCCGCCGACCTGCTCCCCGTAGGCGGTCGGGCCCCGCCGCCCCGCACTGCGCATGAGCTTGCGCCGCCACCGCTCCACCGCCCGAGTGGGCACCGGCACCAGGTCCACGATCAGCTCGGCCTGCTCGCCATGCTCCCGGTTCACGTGCGCGCACGCTGCCGCCATCACCTCCAGCGGATCCGGCTCGAGGTCGGCAGCCGCCAGGCGCCGCCGGTCCGGCCGGGCGAGCACCAACTCCGCCCGCGCCACATAAAGCTCGCCCTCCTTCACCACAGGGACGGGCTCACCTCCGCGCTCGGCGGCAGCAGACCCCTGCCGCCCGGCGCGCTTGTCCAGCACCACGGTTGCCACTACGGAAATTCCTTCCTGGAAGCCGAGCCGACGACGTCCTCGTCGGCCTCGGACGCCGAACCCGAGCTGACATCGCGGGGGAGCGGGGGCACTCCTTCGAAGTGGATCTGCGGCACGCCCCCGCTGCCGCGGCCGCCGGCATCGACCATGTCGACGCCTGGAAAGGCCGGGAGCCGCAGCAGCGCCCCGGCCCGTGCCGGGCCCTCGAGGCGGTACACCAGCTCACCGTCCTCACACAGCAGGCGGATCCGTACGGCCCGCGCCCGCCGAGGGAGCCAGCCCGCCGCCTCCGGCACGCGCGACAGCCGAGCCGCGTGCCGTTCGATGGACTCAAAGGTCGGGTCGAATTCGGAGGAGGGCACCACGTCGACCTCCACCCGGTCCGCGAGCGCGCGGCGTCCCCGCGCCCACCACCACGTCCCGGCCCCTGCCCACACGACGCCGCAGGCAACGAGGCCACCGGCCAGGAGCCACCGCTCCTGGACCACGAACTGCCAGACCTGCTCCGGTAGATCAGCCAGATCCGCGAACCACGTCACGACGTCCGGCATCAGCGCCGCCCCGTCGCTGTAGTTCCCCGTCGGGCCGGGCGCCCCAGCGCCAGACCCGCCAGGGCACACCAGGCACGCCGCAACAGGAACGCACCGCACAGAGCCGTGAGCACCGGCACCCAGGGCCAGCCGCGCCGCTCAGTCGCGGCCCGCGCCGCCGATTCGCCTATCAACGGCAGGTTGGTGAGATCACCGCCCCACCACCAGCCATGAGCGAACCCGACCACGAACACACCGGCGATCAGCCAGCCGCACCAGCTGACCAGCGCATCCACCGCCGCATCCGTACGGCCGCAGTCGGACTCGGGCACCGAAGAAGACGCACACATAGCCGCCGCTCCCAGGATCCGGGCGGCCGGGCGCCGCCCTCTCAGCCAGCCCAAGGAGCCGATCCACCGAAAACGTGACCGCCGCCAGCCATAATTCTTCGTCGTCCTCGGGCTTTGCCGCCCTTGGCAGGGGGACGAGTAGGGTGCGGCGGGTGACTGCTGACTCTGCGTCTTCGGCTCCGTTCCGCCTGATCGTCTCGGGTGGTGGTACTGGTGGCCACACCTATCCGGCTCTGACCGCGGTCCGCGCGCTGCAGCGCCGACTTGCCGCTGAGGGCAGGGCGGTCGAGGTGTTGTGGATCGGTACGGCGCAAGGGCTCGAGGCGCGGGTGGCTCCGGCCGAGGGCATCGCGTTCACGACGGTCGCGACGGGGAAGATCCGCCGCTCGTCAAACCCATTGAAGATGCTGGGCCCGGCCAACGTGAAGGACATGGCGCGGGTGCCGCTCGGCGTCGCGCAGGCGCGGAAGAAGATCGCCGAGTTCGCCCCGGACGTCGTGCTCGCCACGGGCGGATACGTGGCCGTTCCGGCCGGGCTCGCGGCGCGGATGTGCAAGCGCCCGCTGGTGCTGCACGAGCAGACCGTCCGGCTCGGCCTCGCGAACCGCAAGCTGGCCTCGTCGGCGACGTACGTGGCGGTGTCCTCGGAGTCGACGCTTCCGCTGCTCCCGGAGGCCGTACGGCCTGTGGCCGTCGTGACGGGCAACCCAGTGCGGCCGGAAGTCCTGACCGGGCACGCGGACAAGGCGATCGGCACGCTCGGCCTGACCGGCTTCGACCGGCGGCTGCCGACCCTGTACGTCACCGGCGGCGCGCAGGGCGCGCAGCAGATCAACCACGTGGTCGGGGACGCGCTGGAGTGGCTGTTGGAGCGGGCAAACGTAGTGCACCAGTGCGGGCCGGACAACGTCGCATCCCTGGGCGAGCTCGCTGCGGCGCTCCCGCCAGAACTCGCGGGCCGCTACCACCTCACCGGGTTCGTCGGGCCCGAGCTTCCCGACGTACTCGCGCTCGCCGACGTCGTGATCTCCCGCAGCGGCGCGGGCACCCTCGCGGAGCTCACAGCCTTGGGCAAGCCGGCGGTCTTCGTGCCGCTCGCCTCCGCAGCGGGCAACGAGCAGGCCCACAACGCCCGCCACCTCCAAGCGGCGGGCGCGGCCCTGTCGCTGGAAGGCGAGGTCACCGCCGACCGGTTGCGGGAGGCGGTCGGCCCGCTGCTCTCGGACCCTGCCCGCCGGACTGCGATGGCCGACGCGGCCAGGGCCCATGGGCGGCCGGACGCGGCGGACAGGCTCGTCGACGTGATCCTGTCCGCTGCCTCCGGATGAACAACTTCCGGGCTCAGGCGGGGCGTTCAACGTGCAGGGCGGTGCCGGCCTCGATCAGCACCGCACAGTCATGGAACGCGTCGGGGCCCAGGCCCATCGGGTCGGGCACATCGCGGTCGAACAGGTAGAGGCCGAGCTTCTGCACGTTGTCCGCACCGCAGATGGAGCCGAGAGCCTCGAGGACCGCAGTATCCATCGCCAGAACGGCGTCGGCCCACACCAGCATCTCCACGGTGATCTGCTGCGCGCGGTGAGGCGTGGGGTCGAGGCCGAGCCGCCGAGCAGCCTCAATCATCGACGGGTGGGCGCTCTGGTTCTGCCACTTGCCCGATCAGCCCGCCTGAGCGCACGGCCACCGCTGAGCCGTACCGGCGGGTGAGCGCGATCTGCGCGAGGGGGCTGCGGCAGTAGTTCCCCAGGCACACGGTCAGCAACTTGCGCATGAGGCGGCTCCCACGGTATTGAGGGCCCTGCCGAGCGTGACGGCCACGTGGTCGATGTCCTGTTCGGTCAGGTGCTGGTGGAACGGCAGGCTCAGGATCTCCGCTCCAGCCTGCTCAGACGCCGGCAGAGGGCGACGCCAGGCCGCGAAGGCGGGCTGAAGGTGGTTGGGCGGGTAGTGCACGCCCACTCCGATGCCCTGGTCCCGCAGTTCGGCGAACACCTGGTCGCGGTGGGGTACCCGGACCTGGCACAGGTGCGGCACCGCCTGCTCTATGCCGACGTCGATGAGCGTCACGTCGTCCAGTGGGGCGAGGGCATCTCGGTAGCGGCGCCACAGGCGGCGACGGGTGCGCTTGGTGGTGTCGAAGTGGTCGAGCTGGGCCAGGCCGATGGCCGCGTTGATGCCGGATAGCTGGTAGCGCAGCCCGAAGCCGGCGACCCCGTACGTCGTGGTGTTCGCCCGCGTGGCCTGCGACTGCGTGATGCCGAGGAGCCGGATGCGGCGGATCGTGTCAGCTTCCTCGGCCGTGCGGGGGATGACCATGCCGCCCTGGCCGCAGGTGAGGTTCTTGATCGGCCCGAACGAGAAGCAGGTCAGATTTCCGGTTGCACCGACCGGGCGGGTACCAGTGAGCGATCCGAAGGCGTGCGCGGCGTCCTCGATGACGGCGATACCCCGGTCGGCCAATTCGCCTTGCACAGGACTGAGATCGACCGGGCGGCCGCCGAACAGGACGGGGACGACAGCCCGGGTGGCGCCGGTGACCGCGCGCCGGACGAGTTGGTCGGTGACGCAGAGCGTCGCCGGATCGACATCGACGAACCGGGGGGTGGCGCCCACGACGAGGACTGCCTGGACGGTCGCGCAGAACGTCATGGAGGGCACGATCACCTCGTCGCCGGGCCGGACACCGGCGGCGAGCAGGGCGGTATGCAGGGCAGCAGTGCCGGAGGACACGGCCACGGCTTCGGGGACGCCGAGGTAGGCGGCGACCCGCTGCTCGAAGTCCTCGGTCACCCGGGTGTGTCCGTACTGCCCGGACTCCAGGACCCGGGCGACTGCGGCCGCCTCCGGCCCGTACAAGTACGGGCTGGCATTGCGTGTGAAGTCCGCGCTGCTCGACACGGTCACGACGCTCCTCCCTTCCGCTGTGGGGTGAGGCCGAGTTCGGCGGCGTCGCCGACGGCCAGGGTCTCGATGTACGAGGTGAGGCACATCCCGGTGCGGTAGGTCAGGCGCTCGTGGTCGACGGGCCGGCCGAACAGGCCGTTGACCGTCTGGCCGACGAGGTCCGCGCCCGCGGCTTCGGCCAGGGCGAAGCCTCCCGCGACACGCACGTTCAGTTCGGTGATCGTGACCGCGCCGTCGGCGGCGATGAACCCCTGCACGCAGCACAGCCCAGCCGCTCGCACCGCGTGCAGGGTCTTCAGGACGAGGGCGCGCACGGTGGGGTCGTCGAATGTGGTGGAGACCGCGGCGAGGCCGGCCTTCACCAGATCGCGGCGGCGCAGGATCACTGAGGCCCGTCCGGCGCGGTCCACCAGACAGTCCGCGGTGAACTCGGTCCCCTGAACCCGCTCTTGGACCATCGCGCGGGGGACGATCTCGGTGAGCGCGCGGGCGTGGTCACGCCGGTCAACGAGGTGGACGTGCTGCGCCCCGTGCCCGTCCCGCGGCTTGACCACGAGCTGTCGTCCGTCCGGGATCTCGTCGATCGCCTCGGGTAGCCAGGTGCGCGGAGTCGCGATGCCGTGCTCGGTGAGCACCTGGTGGAAGCGGGCCTTGTCGAGTCCGGCGCGTACCGCATCCGGATCCGGGAGCCACAATCGGACCCCAGCGGCGTCGAGTTGGGGCTGCATGGCCTGCAGCGGAGGGATGTCGTTCTCGATGCCCGCCACGATGGCCTGCACGCCCAGCTGGCGGCAGAGCTCTGCGACGGCCTTGGGGTAGGCGGGGTCGTCGGCGCGGGGGATGAGCTGGGGAATGACCTCCGGCAGCAGGAACCCGGGGGCGAGGCGGTTCGCGTCGGCGGCGACGACCTGATGGCCCAGCCGTAGGAGGCTGCGGGAGAGCCCGAAGCCTGGGTTGGCCCCGACGCCGGTCACGAGGATGCGACATCTCACGGCGTTCACCGCCCGGCCGGAGAGGTGGGCAGCGGACGAGCGGGGCGGGCGGCGTTCGGGTTCCGCATCATGGGCGCCCATCGGTCAGCGTTGCGCCGGTACCAGTCGGCCGTCTCGGCCAGGCCCTCCTCGAAGTTCCGCTCCGGCCGGTAGCCGAGCTGCGCGGCCGCCTTCGACCAGTCCATGGAGTAGCGGATGTCGTTGGCCTGCCGGTCCGGAATGTAGGTGACGGAGTCCCAGTCCGCGCCGCACACGTTCAGGAGGTGGCCGGTCAGGTCGCGGCTGGTCAAGTCCGTGCCACCGCCCAGGTTGTAGACCTCCCCAGGGGTGCCTTCGCGGAGGACCGCCTCGATGCCCGCGCAGTTGTCCTCGACGTGCAGCCAGTTGCGGACGTGCTCGCCGCGACCGTGCAGCGTGGCCTGCTCGCCCTTGAGTAGGCGCGTGATGAACAGCGGGATGATCTTCTCGGGGTGCTGGTACGGGCCGTAGTTGTTCGAGGAGCGCGTCACGCAGACCGGTACGCCGAAGGTCTGGTGGTACGAGAGCGCGACCAGGTCGGAGGCAGCCTTCGACGCGGCGTAGGGGACGGACGGGCGCAGCGGGGATTCCTCCGTCGCACAGCCCTCGGGCATCGGCCCGTAGACCTCGTCCGTCGAGACGTGCACGAACCGCTCGACACCGTGGCGTAAGGCAGCATCCAGCAGGGTCTGCGTGCCGTGCACGTTCGTCGCGATGAACGCGCCGGCCTCGAAGAAGGACCGGTCGACGTGCGACTCTGCGGCGAAGTGCACCACGGCGGTGGCCTCGCGTACGAGGTCGTCCACGAGGCCCGTGTCGAGGATGTTGCCTTGAACGAATGACAGCTTCTCGCTGAGGAAAGCGGTCCCCAGGTTCTCGATGTGTCCGGCGTAGGTCAGAGCGTCGAGGACGGTCACGGTTGCCACGTCGGGAGCGTGGAGGAGCCGCTTTACGAAGTGCGAGCCGATGAAGCCCGCACCCCCGGTGACGAGCACATGTTCCATGGAGGCCTCCTGGGAGGGGAGACGGCCTCCGGCACCGCCGATCTGGCTAGTGCCACGGCCGTCGGGACCGCCCGGCTGCCGCTGGGCGTGAACTCACAATGGAGGCGTCCCTCCCGCTGTGGGACCACGTTCCGATGCCTTGGCACACGGTGTGCGGAACCCGCAAACGGTGTGCGCCCCTACGCCCTCCCCGCGCAGAGGAGTTGGCGCTACCGTCGTGTCTCAACTGCTCCTCAGGAGGAGCCCATGGACGTGCCATCGACGCCGGACATCGGGGCGATCATCCGCGGTGCCCGCTGTGCCGCACGCCTGACACAAACTCAACTCGGCCAGAAATGCGGCTACTCGGCCTCGGCCATCTCCCGCATCGAGAGCAACCAACTGCGCCTCGAACACCAGCGCCTGCTCCAGCTCGCGGTCCTGCTGAACATCCCACCCAACCGGCTGACCTCGACTCCTGTCCCTGCCACGGCGACGATCGATACGGTGGAGCGCCCAGCGGACGAGGAGGATGCGGTGCGTCGTAGGAACCTGCTCACCGGTGCGGTGGCGGCCGGAGCGACAGCCGTCGTCGGCGCGTCCCCCGCCGGTGCCGCGCCCGCATCCGCCGATCCGGCAGCTGCTCTCGAGGAAGCCCTCTTCCGGCTCCCCTCCGCGCCACCGGCACCACTGACCCGCCTCACCCAGCAGACGGCCACCGCACGGGCCGACTACTGCGCGGCCCGCTACACGGCCCTCGCTCGCGCCCTTCCTGATCTCATCGCCACCGCGACTGCCACGCGGGACTCGCTGTCAGGGCGCGAACGGGAGCAGGCAGGTGTGATCGTCGCCCGCGCCTACGTGCTCGCCACCGAACTCGCGCTCAAGCAGCACAACGAGGCGGCCTGGGTCGCGGCCGACCGTGCCCTCGCCGCTGCCCGAGCCGTCGGCCATCCCGTCCCGATCGGCGAATCCTCCCGCGTCCTGGCGATCACTATGCGCCGCTCCGGCCAATGCCCGGCCGCGGTACGGCTGCTCAGACGCGAGGCGACCGACCTCGACCCCGCCCAGACTCAGACCGGAGCCGTACGCACGACCCTGCTTCTCACCGCCGCCTACACCGCGGCGAACGGCACCGACCGCAACACTGCCCTCGACCTGCTCGACGAGGCTGGCGAGCAAACAGAACGCCACCAGGACGCGGTGCCAGGGCTGTTCACCGTCGACGCCACCCGGGCCCAGGTCGACGCCTACCGGATCAGCGTCCTCAACGCGCTCGGCACCCCCGACGAAGGAGTGCGCATCGCCCAGCGCCTCGACATCGACCACATGTCCACAGCTGAGCGACGGGCGCGCGCGTGGACCGACACCGCACGCATGTGGCACGCACTCGGAGACGGACCGCAGACGCTCATCGCCCTCCGGCACGTGGAACAGGAAGCACCGCAAGAAGTACGACGACCCGCCCTACGCGCCCTCACCACCGACCTTCTCTACGCTCCCGCACGTGTACCCGGAGTCCGGGAATTCGCGATCCGCACCGGTGCCGTACCTGCCTGAGTGCAGGACTCGAACCGCTGGCCGAGCGCTAGTTGCGCGCGCTGGCCGACACATCGAGGGCAACGAGCTTCCAGCGGTCGTCGAGAACTTGCTGGTAGGCATAGCTCTCTTCGTTGGCCGGTGCGCGGGCATCGTGCACAACATTCTGCTTGTCAGCCCTGGGCAGGGTAGCTGCGCCACCAGTCGGGATCGGCCGCAGGGTGGTCCTCTTCTCCACCGCCGTCCGAGCGCCGGCTAGCCGCTGGCGGGTGAAGACGGCTGGTGGCGTAGCGGGTTGCGGTCGCGAGATCGTTCAGCTCCTGCGCCTTGTCAGCGACGTCCTCCGGCGCGAGCAAATCCCCATCCGGCAGCGGATCCGGACTGTCGTCGGAAGCTCCGTGCGTGCCCAGAGGTAGGGAGACGACGAACTCCTTCTCCACGTGCGCGGCGGCCGCGGCGAGCGCCTGATCGACAAGCATGGCGTGCGGCTCCTCGTAGGCCTGGAACCGTCGGTCGGTCGCGTGGCCCGGGCACGTCTGCAGAAGCGTGGCGCAGTCCCACAACAGCTGATGGCTGAGCCGAACGGCTTGGCCGAGCTCGGGTATCGGGGCCCGCGCATACGCGTTGGCGATCTGCTGGTGGCGGATGATGATCTCTTGCAGGGTCGTGATGCCCGGGGACGATTCGACCACGTGCACATGGTGCCGGGCTGCGGCATCGAGGAGCGTTGGAGCGAACATCACGCACAGCGGCAACAGGGCGACAGGAACGGTCATGTCGCCCGGCACTCCGGCCTTCAGAAGCTGCCCCATGACGGCGAAGGCGACGGCATAGGCGGCCAGGAGGCTGAGAACCTGTCGCCCGAGCGCGGGCCCTCGGCTTAGCCAGAGCCGGGACAGCCGGGCAGCGCGGGAAGGCTCGGGCGGCAGTATGCCGATGCTGACCACTCGGGCCGGGGCAGTGGGGGAAGGACCAGGATGCCAGGCCAACCATCCGAAGCTTGCGCGCTCGTGGATCTCTGCGGCACTGCCGGTGGCAGCAACCTGCTTGGCATGACGGCGGACCTTGTACTCCCACTGCTCGGGCCGGTCAGTGAACGGCTGTAGCGGACCGTGCTCACGCGTACGCGCCGGCCAGCCGCTCCAGCAGTCCGTACGGCCGAGCTTGGAGTTCGAAAAGGACGCGCACATATGCCGCTGCTCCCAGGGCCCGGGCGGCCGGGTGCCGCCCTCTCAACCAGCCCAAGGAGCCGATCCCGCAAAAACGTGACACTGCGAGGTACACGTCCTTCAGAACTACCCCTGTTGCCGCCGAACTCAAGTGACCGCCACCGAGGTTGACCAGTGAAGCTCTGGTCACGAGGGTGCCAGTTCAGTACGCGTACCAGGTCGGCGGCCGCCTCTTGCGAGCTTCTGCTTTCAGTCGCCCTTGGGCGGCTGGTCCAGGGCCTCGATGGCGGCCGTGATGAGCGTGCGGGCATCGGCTCCGTACACGGCCATGCTTCGCAGTTGCTCGAATGCCTTCAGGTACAGGGAGATCTCCGTCGGCTGGGTGACGTTCACCTGTGCCGACATCAGGTCCATGGAGACGAGGGTGTCGTCGTACATGTGGAACAGCTCCTGCGGACTCAGGATCCGTTCGGGGGTGTCCTTCGGGATGATGCCGAGCGACACCGCGGGCAGCGCGCCGGCCGTCAGCAGGTAGCCGAGCTGTCCGGCGATCGCCTCTTTGTCGCCCAACTGGTAGCGCAGGACGGCCTCTTCCACGACGAACAGGAACCGGTGACCGGCCTGGCGGACGATCCGGGACCGCTTGACGCGGGCCTGCGCCGCGGCGTCTGCGTCGTTCGGCACCTCGAGCAGGTCGGCGTTCCCGCTAAGCAGCGCCCGCGCGTACTCCTCGGTCTGGAGCAGGCCGGGGACGAGCGTCGGCGAGTAGACGCGGAACAGGCGGGTCGCCCGGAACAGGTCGAGGTAGCTGTCCTGCAGTTGCCGCAGCCCCTGCCGGGTGCGCTGTCGCCACTCCCGGTACAGGGACTCGGCGTTGAGCGACGCGGCGATCAGATCGTCTGCCTGGTCCTGCGCCTGGCTGTGCGTGCACCACAGGCGGATGTCGGTGGGCGACGGCGGCGTCTTCGCGTTCTCGATGCGGGACACCTTGGCGTGGTGCCACCCGCACCGACCGGCCAGTCCGACGACGCCGAGCCCCGCCGTCTTCCGTATGGCACGCAGGCGGCCGGCCACGGCCTCGCGGGCTGCCTGTGCGGACGACGACGGGGAATCGGTCATGTGCTGGCCTATCCGGGTTGATGCTTCAGCGGATCTTGTAATCGGCGTGCGGGGTCGCCCGGTCCCATACGGTCTCGAACGCGTCGACGCACCGCTTCACGAGGTCGGGTTCCGTGCGGAGTTCGAGGCCGGGCTCCGCCCAGTCCCCGGCGCCGGTGAAGTGATTGAACAGCACCCGCTGACCGTCGAAGATCCACAGGTCGCCGCCCGGAACGAGCAGGTCGACGGCCTGCCGTCGAGGCAGCCAGCGCACGTCCTCGCCTGCGGTCACGTTGACGTCCGTCCCGGCGTGCTCGTACCGGATGTAGTCGGTGACTGGTTCGGCGACGATTCTGGCCCGCCGCACCCGCACGCCGCGGGCGGTCGCGCGGGAGATCAGGTCGACCCAGGGCGTCCAGTACGTGGATCCGGGGTCGGCGTCCCGTTCCCCGGTGCGCTGCCAGTGATCGAAGTCGTCGGCCTCGTCGCCGACGCCGTAGGTGTCGCGCATTTCCAGGTGGACGGCAGACTTTGTGCTGGCCTCAAGCAGGTCGTTGAAGTTCAGCGCGCCGTTCGGCGGCATCGCATGCCTCCCTCAGCATGGGGACGAGGTGAACCGGTACGCGGATCACCGTTTCGTGGGCGGGGATTTCTTCCGCGTGCCCAGGTGCGGTGTTCTCGATGCACTCGGCGCGCGTCGCCTCGTCGGCGGTGTAGCTCTGCAGAACGATGTCGGCCGTCTCCGTGTCGACCCACGCCGTGGGAGATCCGGACTGCCCCGTGTTCGGGTCAATGCCGATGAACTGTAAGGCCATGGCTGCCCTCGTTTCGTGAGCGGTGCTCAGGTGTGCACCACCGTCTGCCTGTTGAGGATTCAGGTCAAGACCACAAACGCGCCAGTGGTGCAGGCTGACGCGATTCGTGCACATCGGTGCACGGCAGTGGAGACCGTGCACATTCCGGTCTTAGCGTCGATGCACGCGGCAACGACCCCCGCCCTGGTTCGGGGCGGTCCAGCCCTGCGGAGGCGCCATGCTCAGCGTTCCCACACCCACCCCGGCCGAGCCCGTTACGCTGCCGGCCCTGCTCGACGAGGCGTTCAGCTCCACGCGGATCCGGCCGGAACCTGCCCGACAAGCCGAGCTCGAACGCCAGCTTCGCGCCGAAGCCGATCGCCTCGTCCCGCTCGTACAGGCACAAGCCGACCGCATCAACAGGGGTACACGCGCCTGGTATTCGCGGGACAAAGCCCTCGCCGATGCCCGCGAGGCACTCGCCACCACCAGCACGGGCAGCCTCGCCGCGTGCCGTGCCCTCGCCCAGCTCGCCCGCTCGGTTCGGGCCCTCGACGAGTACGCCGGCGGTGAAGCGTGAGCACAGCGACCGCCCCGCCCAGCCCCAAGGGGCTCACCGAAGCCCAGCTGCGAGGCTCGGCCTGCGTCGCTTGCATGCAGCCCCTCGACAACGGGTCAGCGGTCGACCTGGGCCCCAGGCGGTTGCGCCGCCTCGACTCTGTCACCTGGTGGTTTCCGCGGGCCTGCCCGGCGTGTGGCCCTCAAGGGGGTGTGTCGTGAGCGGCAACCCGGAGCGCTCTGGGGCGCCGCTGCCCTGCTGGGCCAAGCACCCCGACGGCAAGGCGTTCTGCACCGAGATCGAGTGGCACAAGGGATCGCACCTCGACGTGTACGCCAAGGTCGAGTGGCCGAGTAGAGGCCCTCAAGCGTCCCGGCTTTCCCGCCAGTAAGCCCTAGCTCCCAGGGAGTTCGAAGTACAAGAGCCCTCCCTGGGCCCGGGGCCCGCCCGTCGGCGAGCAACACAGGGCGCGCCCACCCTGCGCAGTCCCGGCCGCAACACCACACGGCCGGGACTGCGCGTTCCATCCGACGACGCTGACATCCGCGGTCGAGAATGTCAGGGACCGACTGGTAGCTGCGGCGAGTCCACCGTGCTCCTCTTCTCCCCAGCAGATTCCGGCGATCGAGCAGTTCGGGAGCCGGTTGTGGGCATCATCGGCTCACAGGGGTGATTCCCCATGCGGATCCGCCAGTTGAAGGGGAGGCCCGGGTGACACGGCTCGTCCTGTGGGACATCGACCACACACTGATCGCGACCCGCGGCGTGGGTCGCGAACTGTCCGCCGCCGCCTTCGAAGCCACCCTCGGCGTGCCGATGCAGCGTCAGGCGAAGATCGACGGCATCACCGAACCCGTCAACTTCCGCGAGACCGCGAAACTCCACGGCCTCACCACTACCCGCACCGACTTCGAACGCTTCGCCCACGCGCTCACCGAGCAACACCACGCCCATGCCGCCGAGCTCAGCGAACGAGGCCATGCCCTCCCCGGCGCTGCGGCCGCACTCGACCGCTTCCACCGTGACGGAGTGATCCAGAGCGTGGTCACCGGCAACGTCCGGGCTGTCGCTCGGATCAAGCTGGAAGTGTTCGGCCTGGACCAGCACATCGACTGGACCATCGGCGCTTACGGCGACGACCACGACGAGCGAGCAGAACTCGTGCGCCTCGCCCTCCAACGCGCAGCAGCAGCCGCGACCGAAACGGTCCTGATCGGGGACACCCCGGCCGACATCGCCGCCGCGCACGCCGCGGGTACCCGGATCGTGGCCGTCGCCTCGGGCCGCTTCACCCCAGACGACTTCCGCAACGCCGGCACGGACACGGTGCTTCCCGACCTTCAGGACACCGCCCTTCTGGCCAAGTACGTACGTACAGAGACGGGTTGACGAACCCGCGCGTCAGCCCGGATCGGCAGCGACTCGGAACAGCCAGCGGGTAGGAGGTGCCCTCATGGACGACGCGACACGGCAAGCAGTCCAAGCGGCCTACCGACTGCTCCGTCTCATCGAGGCTTCCGCCACCGACCCCATCGCCAGACACGGCCTCGACGCCCTCGCGTTCCACGCGATCGCTGCGCTCGAGACATCCACCGAACCCTCGCCCGACCAGCTTCCGCCCGCTGCAACCGCACTACGTGGAGCCCTTGTTGAGCTCGGCGAGGCCTGCCACACGGCGAACCTCTCCATCTCCCAGGCCTTGGAACTGCTCCAACAGGAACACCCCGACTTGACGCTGGCTGCTGGCGGCAGCGGAGTTCGCTGCAGAGCAGCGGGCGAAAACCGTGAACTCTGCGAAGGTCCGGAGGAAGCTGTCCTCCTTAAACCACTGACCGGCCCACCCGTTACCGGATGCGTCCTTCACGGCGCCCGATTCCTCGCCAGCCACCACGGCTGCACCATCAAACCCGGCCCGGGCCACCGGCCCGAACACCACCCAGTTCTCGACACCATCCGCCGATCACTGCGGCTCCGAGATCGCCTCTGAGGCGACCATGCGCCCTACAGGACGCGTCGTATGTCCCATGCATGGCGGGCCCATTCGCTGCCTTCGGCTACGGACACGGTCTCGACCGAGCGGCGCGGGTTGGGGGCGTGCACCATTTTGCCGCCGCCGATGTAGAGGCCGACGTGTCCCCAGTTGCCGTCGTTGTTGATGACGATGAGGTCGCCGGGCTGCATCTCGCTGCGGGGCACCGGGGTGCCGATGTTGCGCTGGGTCTGGGAGGTGCGGGGGAGGGTGATGCCGGCGCCTTGGTAGTAGGCGTAGACCATGAGGCCGGAGCAGTCGTACCCGCCCTTGGTGGGGCCCTGGGTGTTGCCTCCGCCCCATACGTACCGTTCGCCGAGTTGGTCGAGCGCGGCCTGGATGACCTTCCCGGCCCGTCCCGTGGCTGAAGTGGTTGTGTTCTGGGCGGGGTTGGTGCCGAGTTGGTCGTAGGCGCGGATGCGGGCGAGGACCTTGTCGGCGTACCAGCCTGCGCCGTTGTAGCGCAGGATCGCCTGCCGCAGCTGCTTCTCGTCGCCGAGGTTCGTCTTGCCGCTGCCGCACAGGTAGGCGGCGGTGCCGAGGGCGGCGTCGTACGCGTTGTGCGGGTTCTTGGCGCCGTCGCCGTTGCCGTCCGCGCCCGAGGGCCCGGCCCAGGTGCCGGGCAGGAACTGCATGGGCCCGACGGCCCGCTCGTAGGCGGTGTCGCCGTCGAGGCGTCCGTCGTCGGTGTCTTTGATGGCGGTGGTGTTGCCGCCGGCGCCGCTGCCGTCGAGGCGCAGCCCGATGATGCGCGGCGTGATGTCCCCGTTGGCGGCGATGTTCCGGCCGCTGGCGTGGTTCGACTCGACGGCTCCGATGCCGGCGACCAGGCTCCAGCGCATGCCGGTGCACTGCGGCCGCAGGGTGCGGATCTGGGTGGCGGCGCGCGTGTAGGCAGACAGCATCACGGAGTTGATGCCCTTGACCTGTGACGGCGCCGAGCCCGGGCCAGAAGCTGGGGCGTCGTTCTCGTGCTCGGCGGCGCCGCCGGCAACCGCGGCGACGAACAGGATCAGGATCCCGAGCACCCCGGCCAGCGCGGCGAAACAACCTGTAGCAACACCGGCCGCGCCCTTGCCACTCACGGCCGACCTCCAGGCAGACGCCGGGCCGGCCGCCCGCCGCCGGTCGGCTGCGGGGCGTTGCGGATGCGGTGCAGGCGCCGATGAAGGCCTGCCTGTGCGGCCGTGGCCGGGGGCTGCTGCTGGTGCGGGGGCACCGGGCGGCGCCGCACCACGACCCGCGCCGGCGCGGGGGCAGGGGCGGTCGGGCGAGGACGAGGCGAAGAACTGGCCGGAGGGCGAACTACGGCCCGGGCCACCGGAGTAGTCGGCGGCGCGGTCCGGGGGCGGGGCACGTAGGGTCCGCTGCGGCCGCGGCCGGTCACGAAGCGGCCGAGCGAGCGCACGTTGTGCACGTACTCGCCGGTGAAGTCCTGCACGGCGGGGGCGTATTGCTGGTGGATGGTCTGCAGCCGCTGCCCGAGTCCGGCGGCGCCGCTCGCCGTCCGCCCGGGCATGGCGGTGAGTGCGGCGCTGGTGCGGCGGGCCGCGCGCGGCCCGTACACCGGCAGTCCGAGCGTGGACCGGAGGCCGAGCTTGCCGAGCGCGACACTGCCCTTGGCCGCGCCGGTGACAGCTGAGCCGGTGGCCCGAGCGCCGCTGCTGATGAGGCGGCCACCGCCGCGTACGAGGCGCCGTGCCAGGTAGGTGGAGCCGCGCCCGGAGCCGAGCCCGCCCGCGCCGAGCGAGGCGGCCCCAGCGGTGCCGCCGCTGGCGGCCAAGGCGCCGAGCATGAGCCCGCCGATGAGCAGCCGGCGGCCCATCGAGCCCCTCCGCCCGCTGCCGGACGATCCCAAGTCGGTGGGGGAGGAGGCGCCGCCGAAGACGCTGGAGCCGAGCCGGCCGCGGGCCCGGGCGGCGAGATGCTGGGTGGAACGGGCCAGCCGCTTGCGGAAGATGAACGCGCAGATGCACAGGATGTCGATGACGATGAACCGGACCGTCACGCCGCCCGGCAGGTCCTTCTCGGGGGCGTTGAGGATCGCTGTGAGCACCACAATGAGCACGGCCAGGCTCACCACGGCCAGCACCATCAGCCCGAGGTAGCGCAACACGGCCAGTCCCCGGGCCCACAGCCAGGCCCGGCCCGGGCCGGGCAGCACGCCGACGACGAGTGCGACCTTGGCGAGCATCGCCTCCTTGGCCAGGCACACCTGCGCATAAAGAAAAGCCCCGTCGAGGACGACGATGAACACACAGGCCAGCAGGGCGGCGAAGAACATGAACGCGGCACCGCCGACCTTGTCCATGGACGCCTTCTTCAGGGAGCCGGCCTCGCCTTTGACGCACTCCTTCTCGAACTTCGCCATCGGCCCGAGGTCGGCGGCCTGCTCCTGGACCATCTCCATAGTCAGGTCCTGGATGGGCTCGTTGAGGCCACCGCTGATGACCACACCGAGAACGGGAATGTCGCGCAGGCTCTTGCCCTTGGCGATCGCGTTGTCAATGGACTGGTCGAACACCGCCTGCTGGATCCGGGAGTCGCGGAACTTCTTCGCACACGCCCCGTCGAAGGTCTGCCCGTACGACAGGAGCATCGAGGGGCGCACCACGAACGCGTCGACCAGCTCGTCGGTGATCGGCCGGGCCAGGGCGGCGGCGCTGCCGCGCACCTGCTCACCGGCGCTCGACCCGGCGGGCACGGTGTCGTCGACGTCGCCGTTGACGGTGGTCTTGGGCGTGGTGATGGCGTCCTCGTTGTCCAGGACGAGCGCGGCGACCTCGACGGCGAAGGCCCGCACACTGCCGACCGCGCCGTGCTCCTCGCTCAGCAGCATCTGCGGGGGCGCCGCGAGCGCGCCGAGCGCGAGCGCGGAGATGACCATCGCGGCCAGAGCCTCGCCCCACCCGCGGGCCCGGTTCCCGAACAGCAGATGCCAGGAGGCCACCATCGTGGCGAAGGTGAGGAACAGCCCCGGCAGGCCCATCTGCACCATCACGGACCCATACAGGCTGTCGGAGACGGCGAGCGCCGGCTTGAGCAGCAGCCCGGCGAGCTTGAACGAGAGACTCCAGGCGAGCAGGAAGGACGCGAAGGACACGCACCATTTGGTGCCGAGGAAGAAGCCGTCGACGAGGAACGCGGCGACCTTGAGGTCCCAGTCCTTCCAGCTGCCGGTGTCGTCGAAGATCCGGTAGGAGGAGACAGGGTTGCCGTCGCGGTCGGTCACCTCGAAAGCCGACAACACCCCACCGTTGCGGCGGTCTTTCTTGTAGGTTTCGATGCGCCGGTCCCAGTCGGACAGCAGCTTCTTCTTCTTGGCCTTGTCGATCGCCTTCTGCGCCGGGCCGGGCTCCTGGGTGGGCCCGGGGGCCGGGGTGGGCTCAAGCGGGTTGGGCTCGGAGGGCAACCGGTCGGGGATCGTCTGGCTCGGCTCGGGGCGCGGTGTCGGTTCGGGCGCCGCGGCGGCAACGCCGGCGGCCAGCAGCGACAGCACCCCGGCGAGCAGCAGCAGCCCGATCCCGGCCCGCAAAGAGCGCCTCGGCCCGCCTATGAGGCCGCGCCCGAGCGCCCAGCGGTGCCAACCGGCTGCCCGTTGCGGAGTGTTGGGGGTCATGCGGCGGCCGCCATCGGCTGCGAGTGCATGTGCTCGGCCACGAGCTCGTCGAAGGGGATGAGGACCTGCATGGCGCCGATCCGCCCCGACAGATCTCGGTGCAGGCATTCACCAGCCCGTTCCGCCGCCGGCTCGGTGTCGTCGTCGTCCGGGAGAGGGGAGAGCTCGGTGGTGACGACGGTGAGCAGGTCCTCGTCCTTCGGGTCCAGGCCGAGGAAGGCCAGGCCACGGCGGGCAAGGTGCAGGTCGGTGTGGCGGAAGAGGTACCGGCGCGGGATCAGCCCGAGGATGACCTTGCCGATCTCGTTGTCCTCGGGGCCGATGTCGCGCGGATCGTGGGAGCCCACGAACGCAAAAGCGCGGTGCTTGCGGCCGTCGCGGATGACCTCCAGGAGCAGTTCGCAGCCCTCGGGGGAGGAGGTCAGCCACCAGCACTCGTCCCACACGACCGCGCACGACTCCGCGTCGCTCTCGAAGGCCACCTTCCGGCACAGCGCCGCGATCAAGTACATGACCGAGCGGCCGAAGACCTTCTCCCACTCCATCTGGTCGAGCCGGCCGCCCTGGAGCTCCCGCCGCGTGGGCAGGGCGAGTTGAGACACCGCGAACACGACCGAGTCGGCGGCCGAAGTCTGAACGATCGGCAGGCTCTCGTCGAAAAGAGTCTTGGCTAGGTCCTTGCGCGCGGCCGCCTTGAGCCGGCGGGCCACGAGCTTGGCCGCCGCATCCTCCGCACCGCGGGTGGCCAGCTCCTCGGCCAAGACCCGCAGCGACGGACGGTCTTCGCTAAGCACGGTGGCGATCGCTTCGGACAGGGCCAGGCCCTCGTCCGACATCGGCGTGATCCCGAGCAGCAGCGTCAGGAAGCTCTCGGTGTACCGCTGCGCCTGATCCGTCGAGCCGAAGATCCGCAGCGGATCCAGCGACACCGAGGCGGTGTTGTCGATATTGATGACCTGCGTCTGTCCCGGGCAGGCCTGCGCGAAGCGCACCCACTCCTGCTTGTGCGTTCGGTCCACGATCACCGCCCGCCCGCGGCTGCCCCGCTGCCCACGGCGCCGCCCGGCCGCCAGGGTCTGGAACACGGCGGTCTTCATGGCGGTGGTCTTGCCGGAGCCGAGCTCACCGATGAACGCCGCCGAGGCGGACCGGTGCCTGCTCGTTGCCTGCGCGAAGTCGGTGTACACCGGGCGGATCCCTCCGCCGGCCAGCTGCAGCCCGAACAGCGGACCGGCCTCGTCGCCCAACGCCCCGGTGGAGAACGGCCCGGACATCGCGAAGTCCTTCGCCAGCAGGAACTGCGCGTACTGCACCATCACCCGCGGCGTCCGCGCGCCAGGCAGCATCCCGTACCAGAGGTTCTCCTGCTCGCCGCGTGGCCGCGCGAAGGTGTACTCGTTGCCGCTGAAGTAGGCGATCAGTTCCTTCACGCGCCGCTCGGCCTCGGCCGGGGTGTTCCCCCACACGCAGAACGCGCCCATGGCCTGCACCTCAACCTCGGTCTTCGAGGCCGTCAGCCGCTCGCGGTACTCGTCCAGCCCTTCGGCAGCCTTGTCCACCGATGCCGGCACCCCCGCGCTCTCAGCGCCGTACTCGCTGTACTGGTTCGCCAACTCCCGCGCCTGGCGACGCGACTTGGCCTCCGCCTCCGCCCCGCCGGCCACCGACAGCCGGACCACCCAGTCCACGGGGAACGCGAACTGGTCCAGGTGCGCGAGGAACTCCGAGCCGGGGAACCGGAAGCTCTCCGGCATCTCCGCCAGCGCGCACAGCGCCTGATACGACTCGCCCCACTCGGTGGACACCTGCAGCCACCGCCGCCCGAACACGCCACCCGGCCCCGACGTTCCGCGTTCACGGGGCTCGTCCTGCTGGGGCAGGGCGCCCTCGGCGAGCACGACCTGGCCGAGTGCGGCCGCATTACGACCCCGCCCCCGAACCGTGTCCGTGCCCTGCTCGGGCAGCAGCGGCTCGACGACCCCGCGCCGCGCGCTGTGCCCGTAGATCCACAGAATCTCGGCCTCGCTGGCCGGGCGCAGGTTCAGCGCTGACGGCCAGCTCGAGGCCATCTCCGCCGCCCGCGTCAGGCAGTCGAGCTCCTCACGCGCGCTCACCCGCGCGGGCATCAGGCCCAGCTGTAGGGCGAGTTCGGCCTGCGCCGCCCGCGCCGCGGCCTTCAGGGCCTGGCGGCGCGACTGCGGCAGCGGCACCGCCACCCAGTCGGTGCGCCCGGTCAGCTCCAGCGTCTCCAGCTGGTCCAGCACCCGGTGCGCGAGCTCCGTATAGCGCGGCGAGGAGTCGAGGTCGACACCCAACGTCATCTTCTCCACCACGGACGCGGGGTTGATCTGCGGGCACAGCGACAACAACATCGCCTCGCCCTGTAGCTGCTTGACCAGCGACTCGATGACGCCGAGGCGCTGCACCTTCGCCCGGCGCGACACCCTCGCCTGACCGTCCCCGGCCACCCGCCAGATCGCCCACGCGGTGCCGTGCACCGTCCACACCACGTTCCCGCGCACATGGCGCACCGGAAGACGCATCGCTCAAATCCCTTCAAACTGACGGAAGTTCTAGCCGCGCTCGGCGGCGAGGGCAGCGCCCACCCAGGACCGCGCCCGCGGCCCGGCAGCGGCCGAGGTACCGGCCGGTGAACCCGAGCGCGGGCCCTCGTTCGCGTCCTCGGCGGCGGCTGCGGCCGGCCGTAGGAGAGCAACAGGGGCGGCGCCGGGCTCAGATGCGGGGGTGTGCCAGGTCACCGTGCACACGCCCTGAGCCAGGTGGGACCGCAGGGCCTTCATGGGGCGCCCGCCGATCCGGCCATCGGACGGCGCGGCCAGAAGACCGACCAAACTCCCGGCCGCCGCGAGCGGACCGCGCCCGTCGACGTGGACGTGCCGCACCACCAGCCCCAGCCCGTACGCCACACCCGGCGCGATCAGTACGTTGAGCAGCCCGAAGTGCGCCCACACGTCCCGCAGGAGGATCAGCAGCGTGAACGACACGGCGATGACGATGGCCTGGGGCACCGTGTACGGGCCGCCCAACAGCTGACCGCCGCCCGGCAGCTTCCCGATCACCAGCGGATGACGGCGCGCCTTCGTGTAACAGCGGCCCACCAGCACATCCGCCTCGGCCTGCTCCGCCGGCGCCGCCGCGCTCACCGCCGCACTTCGCTCTCGTCACCCGAAGCCGGGCCGGGCACTTGGTCGAGGACGAGGACCTGGCCGTGCGCGGGCCGAGCCGCCTTGGGGGCGAGGTCTTCACCGACCTTGTCCCTGAATACCGTCGCGTTGGCCACCCCGTACCAGCACGCCACCCCCGCGACGAATGCGGTCGCGGCCGCCACCCAGGACTTGGTCTGCCACCGCGTGGTAATCGTCGCGGCGGTCACCAGAAGCCCCATCACCCCGTGCACCATGAGCGCGTTGAGGTCTTTCGTGATCTGGGTGGCGTCGTCGATGGTTCCTGCCATCACGAGCAGTTCATTCACTGGTTCGTTCCTTTCGTGCCTTCGCCCGACGCACGGTTCAGGGCTGGTGCGGCATCGAGCGCCGCCACTTCCCACCGCCCGTCGCGGCCTTGAAGCGTGAGTGCGTAGGTCAGCGGCCGCGAACGGCCGAGAGAATCGGTTGCGTCGACGTCGACGAGCAGCTCTCGCCGCGCCCCGTCCTTCGCCGCTACGCCGGTCTGGAAGTCACCGCCGGCCTCGGCGAGTTGCCGCACCGCGACCTCCTCGTACGGAGGCGGCGACACCGCCTGCATCCGCGTACGGGGGGAGAGGTAGCGGTCCAGACCCCCGGCACCGGTCAGGTAAGCAGTCAGGAACTCCCGCACCGCGGACACCGCCGCGTCCCCACGCGCTCCCGGTACCGCAGGCCCGTAGGCGAGCTCGGACTCGTCGGGTGCACCGCCGCCGGGGGAGGAGACCTCCGCCGGGAGCGCCACGGCTGCGAAGCCGCCGCCAGCGACCGAAGCGACCGGTACCTGGAAGTACCGCAAGGCCTCCACCGCATCGGCCTGTTCGCCAGCCGCATCAGCCTTCGCATCCTTGCCCTTGGCTCCGGACTCGGTGACGCGGGCGGCGACGGTCACCGACCAGTAGCCGCCGCGGACCTCCTTGACTCGGACTGCGGCGAGCCGCTCGGCCCGCTGCAGGTTGGGATCGGCGTCCAGGGACACGTCCCGCGCTCCCGGGAAGAACGGCTGAAGCTGGGCCTCCTCGCCGCGTCCCGCAGCCACGTATGCGGAGACGTACATCTCGGCGAACCCGGCCGGACCCGCCGTATCCCGCGCGGGCGCCGCCGAGGTGGCACGGGCCTGCGGCACGCCGACCGAAGGCGACGGCTTCAGGAGCGCCACAGCACCGAAGATGGGCCCGGCCAGCAGCAGCCCCCACGCCAAGCCGCGCATCAGCTTGGTGATCAGCGCCGTCCCACTGGTCTGCCGCATCACCCAGCCGCCGGCCTCCACAACCTCATCGGGCACTTGATCCTCAGAGGCCTTACGGGAACGTCGGCTCATGACCGTGCCTCCCGCATCCGCCCGGCCTCCTGCCGGCGGACCCCGCCCGGCAGCTCCCGCCACCGGGCGAACGCCGCCGCAGCCGACTCCGCCTCGTCCTCCAGATACGTGCGCAACGCCTGAGTGGTCTGCGGCGCGAACGGCGCGATCTCCAGCTGCACCGCCAGCTCCCGCAACCTGCGCCGCGCCCGCATGAGCAGCACCGCATCCGCCTCCACGGCCGCCGCATCCGTCGTTTGCTGAGTCACCTGGCCGCTCCCTCCCCGAGAGGTGCGCAGCGGACTGTCCGCCGCACACCCCGCCCAAGGAGCCGAACCGCCGAAAACGTGACCGCAGATCTCACGGAAATTTCGAAGCAACGCGATCACGCCGCCACCGCCCAGTCGCTGGCGACCGCACGCAGCTCCCGAACCGCCCTTGAGCGGCGCTGACGCCACGCCATCGCCGAGACTCCGGCCTGCTGCGACTCCTCACGCCCTCCTTGGCGGATGTCTTGCGCGATCGCCCGTGCCCGGTCCTCGGTCACTGCACCCGTCGCGAGCCCCTGCAGCAGCAGCTCGACCAACTCGCCCCGCGCGCCCTCGAGGTCCTCCGCCGCGACGTCGACCAGTCGGCACTCGGCGGCCTTCGCGGCCAGCAGCCGCGGCCACACCGACTCCTCCGGCCCCGCCGACATCGAGGCTGACGGCGATGCCGACGTCGACGTCGAGACGACCTCGGGCAGCCCCAGACCGTCCGGCTCCGCCTCTGCCTCCAGCTCGCGGCTCGCCAGGTGCAGCGTCTCCATCTGCACATTCGCTGCGACCTTCCGGACGCGCGACGCCGGATAGGTGCGCACCACCTGGTACAGGCACGCGACGACCGTCTGCCCGACCTCATCGAAGTCCCGCCCCGAACGCAGCAGCCGCCGCGTCATCACGACCGCCATCGGCAGCATCGACTGCACCACCACCCGCGCAGCCAGCTGCGCTTGCGCCCCCTGCCCGGCGGCGACCCGCAGCAGCGCCATCAGCCACCGGTCACTGAACTGCTTCCCCTGGGCGCGGGTCTGCCGGCGCATCAGCTCCAGCACTTCGTCCAGCGATGCCGGCACCTGACCGGCCTGCAGCGCCCCCGCCGCAAACAGCCACTCACACACCCACGCGGTGTGCTCCGGCTCTGCACACACCAACGCCCACTCGGCATCCAGCGAGTCAAAAATGCGCTCGGTCCCCGTGATCACGACACGCTCCTCTCAGCGACGTGTCGTGAACTCTCCTCAGCACCCCCCACCCAACTGCTCACCCAGAACCACGAATGCGCAGGTCACAAGGTTGCCCAACTCCTAACCCACGCCCACCACCCCCACTGGGTGAGCGCAGGCAGGTCTCACCCGACCTCACCCAGCGCGGCTTACGATCACTGCCGTGCCGATACTCGTGACCGCCCTCGCCGCCCTCTACGGAGCCGCCGCAGGCCTGCTCCTCCCACGCGCGGTCCACCAGCTCGCCACCACACCCGGCACCCCGCCCCGCACGACCTGCCCCCACGGCCACCCCCTGCGCGGACCGCTCGGACTCGCCCGCTGCACGACCTGCCACGCCGACGGCGACCGCGCACCATACGGGCCCAACACCCCGCTCCTCATGGCTGTCACGAGCTTGCTCGGCGCCGTACTCGCCCACGCCATCGGACCGCAGCCCGAGCTCGCCGTCTGGCTCCTCATCACCCCACCCGCGATCGCCCTGGCCGCCATCGACCTCGCCGTTCACCGCCTCCCTGACGCCGTCACGCTGCCCCTCGCCGTCACCACCGCGGCCCTCCTGGGCATCACCGCGCTGCTCCCTACCGCCCAGGGCTCCTGGACCCGCGCGCTCCTCGGCGCCGTCGCCTTCGCCGGCGGCTACTTCGCTCTGTTCCTGATCAGCCCGAACGGCATCGGCTTCGGCGACGTCAAACTCGCCCTCACCATCGGCCTCGTGCTCGGCTGGCACGGGTGGGACGCCGTCCTCGCCGGCGCCTTCGCCGGCCAACTCCTCGCTGTACTCCACGGCCTGGTCCTCGCCGCCGCCCACAAGACCGGACGCAAGACGCAGATCCCGTTCGGCCCCGGCATGCTCGGCGGCGCGTACACGACCGTGCTCCTCGCTGGCATCAGCTAGGGCCGCGAAGGGCTTAGTCGCGCCCCGTCGCAGTGGCGGGTTGCTTTACTGGCTGCCTAACGGACTGCTTTACGGGCTGCCTAACAGGCTGCTTTACGGGCTGCTCAATGGGAGCCATTGCCTGACCGAGCCCGCGGAGTCTGCGCAGGTCAGGGCGCCCAGGGTTAGGGCCCTTCCCCGCCGACACCTCTCCTCCCTGTAAGGGAGGAGAGTCTCCCTTCTCTACCCGGGAGCCCAGCAGACCTCGGCTTCGATGCTCACGGTGCCCGCCCGCTATGACCGAGCGTCTGGTCAACCGACAGCAGCCCTCGTACTGCGCGCGCCGGGCACCTCGCCGGAACGAATGCGGGGGCCTCTGGGATCCGCACACTCCAGCCGTACTTCGCGCAGTAGCCACCTGGTCGTGCCCGGCGCCGGGGCCGGGGCGCAGCAGGACGCAGGGACAGCCTCGAGGGCTCGTTCACAGCCGGGTGTGCCCGCGGCCGGGGAGGGGCGGCGTCGGGTCGGGCGGCGTGCCGGGGTCCGCTCCGCGGCCCCCGGCGCGAGCGCTCCGCGCTCTTACGCCCTGCGGTGTCCGGCAGGCGGGGCCAGGCGCTCCGCGCCCTTGTGAGGCGCTCCGCGCCTCGTACCCCGCGGCGCTCCGCGCTGCCGGACACCTTGCTCCTGACGCACCGCGCCAGGAGGCCCGACACGACCCCGCCCCTCCCCGGCCGCGGGCACCCGCGTGGGCCGCTAAATCCCGTTTGGCCTGCAGAAACTCCGTCCGAGCATCTTCCCAAAGGTTACTAAATGCTGTACAGTTTTCTTGTTGGTCGGTAGTGGCAGCCGACCACAAATCCCAGAACACACCCAAGGAGACCCCTATGACCCAGGTCATCCCTGAGCAGAACGCGAACCCCAACACCGCACAGCTCAACGCCCAGTTCACGACCAACCACACCGAACTGACGGCTGCGCTCAAGGCCATGGAGATGGCCGTTCCCGCACGCCCGCCCCACCCCCTCCTTGGCTGCGTACTGCTCCGCAGCCACGAACAGGGCGCCACGCTCAGCGGGTTCGACTACGAAGTCGCTGTCACCGTCGAGCTCCCGGCCCAGAGCACCGCCCCCGGCGCTTCGCTGCTCCACTACAGCGAGCTCGCCAAGTCCCTGAAGGCAGTGGCAACGGGGGAGACCAAGGCGACCGCAGCACGCATGCCGGTCACCCTGACCGGAGACATGCTCTCCACCCCGGAACTCGCACTCCCCATGGCTTCCGAAGACGTAACCGAATACCCCACTCCGTTCCCGCCGGTCCCCGCCACGATGAACGTCGACGCCGCCGCGCTCCTCGCGCAGCTGACCCGCGTCCTCCCCGCGGCCGGCACCGATGACACCCTGCCCACGCTCACGGGCGTCCAGTTCACCATCACACAGCACCTGGAGCTCGCCTCCACGGACCGCTACCGCTTCGCCGTCGCCCAACTCCCCGTCACACACCACGGATCCCACCCGGACAACCCCGTTACCGCCAACATCCATGGCGGCACGCTGAAGGCGCTCTGCAGCCATCTGAAGACCACCTCCGGCCCCGTGCGTATCGGCGTCGCCAACGACGCACACGACCACCGCGTCACGTTCATCCTCGACACCATCACGATCACCACCCGGACCCTGGAAGGCGAACTCCCCAAGTACGCCAAGCTCTTCCCCGACACATACGCCGCGACGCTCGGCGTCGACCGCGCAGCACTGCTCAGGGCCGTGCGCAAGGTGAAGGCCCTCATGGGCGCCAAGAACCAGCGCAACAGCCCCGCCGTGCTCCGCCTCGACGACACCGGAGACGCGACTCTCTGCCCGAGCCTTTACGAGGGCCATGACCAAGACCGGGTCAAGGGCATGCAGGTCACCATCAAGCCGGCCGCCGGAAGCACTGAACCCGGCACGGTCGCGCTCAACCCCGACTTCCTCACCGACGGCCTGAACACGCTCACCACGGACACCGTGTACCTACACCTCCCCCACATGACCGACGGACGCGTCGTAAAGCCCCTGCTGCTCACGGAGGGCCCCGACGCGACCGACACCGACTACCGCTACCTGCTGATGCCCGTACGGCTTTAGGACCCCCCACCGCGGCCGCGGAGGAACCCCTCCGCGGCCGCCACCCGAGACAGACCAGAGGCTAGAAACAGCGGGAGCAGACATGGACCCCCAAGAGACAGCCCAAGCCAAACGAAACGAAGCCGAACGCCTGCAGCAGCGCGCAGACCAACTCGCCACCCGAGCAAAGCAGTTGAGCGACCACGCATCCGGCGCGTACGGACGGTTCGCCGGCGGACAGCCACTGCTCGTCGGCCACCACTCGTACCGATCCGCGCTCCGAGACCGCGACCGGGCCGACAACGCCACACGCCGCGCCATCGAAGCCCGCAAGGAGGCCGAGCACGCACAGTCAGCAGCGAACCGAGCGCGCATCGACGCAGACCTCGCCGAAATTAAAGCATCACGCACACGCCCGTGGAATCGGACCGACTTTATGCCCGGAGACATCGTCGAAGTGCGCACGCATCTGCGGAACAAGGACGTCTACCGCGTCAAGCGCGTGAATGCAAAAACGCTCACCCTTGAAGGCCCCGGCGGAGGAATGGACGACCCGAAAAGCGAATACGACCGAGTGCTCTCACGCACCCGCGATGGTGTAACGACCACCAGCCCCACCAACTAGAGGCTGCTCGAGGGGCTATGGCACCTTGTCAGGGCTGTAGTGCCGTGGCATAGTGGGGGTTACAAAATTCGATAGTGGGCTGTGGGGTTGAGGGGCTTTCAATTCAACCCGGTGGGACCGTCTGTGACGGCCTATCAGTAAAATGCGGGAAGACGAAAAGTAAGCGATCCTCAACCCCACAGCCAGCCCCAGTAATTCGCGGAGCGAATTACTGCAGGCCGAATTGCGGAGCAATTCGAGCCCCGGACAACGGAGTTGGCCGGTAATTCCGACGAAGTCGGAATTCAGCCGCGCGGAGCGCGGCAATCCTCCCGCCGCGTAGCGGCGGCGCGGCGACCTGCTCCAGGTCGATGAGGTCGACGACGTAGAACTCGGCGTCGTCGTCCGCGTCGCGCTG
>NZ_JAVIFW010000025.1 GCF_031157275.1 Streptomyces sp. LHD-70 | reverse complement strand
CGGAGACGGGGTATCAACATATCTGGCGTTGATTTTTGGCACGCTGTTGAGTTCTCAAGGAACGGACGCTTCCTTTGTACTCACCCTCTCGGGCTTTCCTCCGGGCGCTTCCCTTCGGTGTTTCCAACCTTACCAGATCCTTTTCCCGTTCCGTTTCCTGTCGGAAGCGATTCGGAATTTGAATCCGTGGCCGCTGGAGAGCCGTTTGCCTTTGAGCGCCTTTCGGCTCCCTTTCGGCGATGTTCCGAGTTTATCAGAGCATTTCAGTCGGTCTTACCGGCGTCTTGACTCTGGTGAATCGGAAGAGTGCTTCACTTGGAAATGACTTTCCGGAAGCTTGTAAATACTAACTGTTGCGGTGGAACTTGTCCAGCTCCAGGCAACTGTTCGAATCTACCTCCCCGCTCGAGCTGTGTCAACAACCTTTGCGGGCGAAGAGGAGACTAGCAGCTCAGCGGGGTTGGTCGCACATCAAGCCGCTGTCGGGGCGGACGTGCTGCGCTCGGTCGGGTCCAAGTCCCCGGTCTCCCCTCGTCGTGCCGCCCGCCGCCCCACCACGTAGACGTACGTCAGGAACGCGAGCTCCGCGGCGATGCCGATGCCGATCCTTGCCCAGGTAGGGAGGCCGGACGGGGTGACGAAGCCTTCGATGGCACCGGAGATGAAGAGGATCAGTGCCAGTCCGATCGCCATGCCCACGGCTGCTCGGCCTTCTTCCGCCAAGGCGGTGCGGCGGGTGCGTGGGCCAGGGTCGATCAGGGTCCAGCCGAGTCTGAGGCCTGTGCCGGCCGCTACGAAGACGGCGGTGAGTTCGAGGAGGCCGTGCGGGAGGATCAGGCCGAGGAAGGTGTCCAGGCGGCCTGCCGATGACATGAGGCCGAGACCCACGCCCACGTTGAGCATGTTCTGGAAAAGGATCCAGATGACCGGCAGGCCCAGGAACGCACCGAGGACCAGGCACATTGCCGCTGCTTGTGCGTTGTTCGTCCACACCTGTGCGGCGAAGGACGCTGCCGGGTGGCTCGAGTAGTAGGTCTCGTACTGCCCTCCGGGGCGGGTCAGCTCCCGTAGTTCGTCGGGGGCGGCGATCGCGGACTGCACTTCTGGGTGGGTCGCGATCCACCAGCCGATGAGCGCTGCGACTGCCGTCGAGAGAAGTGCGGTGGGCACCCACCAGTGGCGGGTTCGGTAGAGCGCCGCGGGGAATCCGGAGGTCATGAAGCGCGTGACGTCGCGCCAGCCTGCGCGGCGCGTGCCGGTCACGGCACTACGCGCGCGTGCGACGAGTTGTGTGAGCCGACCCGTGAGCTGTGGGTCAGGGGCGCTGGACTGGATCAGGGAGAGGTGGGTGGCGGTGCGTTGGTAGAGCACGACGAGTTCGTCGGCCTCGTCGCCTGTGAGGCGGCGTCGGCGGCGCAGGAGTGCGTCCAGGCGGTCCCACTCGGGCCGGTGGGCGGACACGAACACGTCGAGATCCATCAGGCCGCTGCTCCCCTCCTCGTACTGCAGCGCGCTGCGTCCACAGCTTGGCAGACTGGCTGTTCCAGGGGCAGGGCGGAAAGGGCGGGCACGCGTGAGTGAGCTGGTGACGGGCGAGGCGGTGGCGCTCGAGCTGCGTACGGCGAGGCTGCCGAGCAGGGCGTTGGCCGTGCTGATCGACCTGGCTGCGGCGTTCGCCGTGTACATCGCCGTGTCTGTGGCGCTGTTGGCGGCCACTGCTTCGCTCGATGACGCGGCTGTCGCGGCTATCTCTGTGGCGACGTTTCTTCTGGTGCTCGTAGGCGGACCGATCGCGGTCGAGACGCTGAGTCACGGGCGGTCGTTGGGGAAGCTGGCGTGTGGGTTGCGGGTGGTGCGGGACGACGGGGGGCCGATCCGGTTCCGGCATGCGCTGGTGCGTGGGGCGATGGGCGTGATCGAGATTCTGGCGACGTTCGGGATCGTCGCCTGCATCGCTTCGCTGGTGTCCGCTCGCGGGCGACGCCTTGGGGACGTTTTCGCGGGGACGCTCGTCGTACGGGAGCGGGTGCCTGCTGGGCGGGCTTCCCATGTGCCGCCTCCGCCGCCGTGGCTTGTGGGGCGGTTCTCCGAGCTTGATCTGTCGGGTGTGCCGGACGGGCTGTGGCTGGCGATTCGCCAGTACCTGACGCGGATGGGGCAACTCGATCCGCAGGTGGGTGCGGCCATGGCCGAGCGGTTGGCCGGGGATCTCGTGTCGTGCACCGGGGCGCCGCTGCAGCATGGTGTGCCACCCGGCGCGTATCTGGCCGCGGTCGTTCACGAGCGGCAGACCCGGGATGTCCGGCGGGCGTTCGCCGCTGGGGATCCGGGAGCGTCGGACGGCTTCGGGGGCGGGTCCGGGCAGCAGGCGGTTGCGTCCGTTGGACCTCGGCAGCCCGCCGTTCCGGACGTGCGGGATACGCACAACGCCGAGGCTGCGCGGGCGCGGCCGGTGGTCGGTGCGGAGCCGGAGGTTGAGGCTCCGCCTGCGACCGGGTTCGTGCCGCCGGCCTGAAGTCCGGCGGCCGTCGTCGTCAGTCGGCCGGCGTTGTGGGGAAGTGCGACGGCGGAGACTCCAGGTGCTCCAGCTCGATGCCGGGGGCTGCGAGCACGACGTCGCCGGCGATGTGCACGGTGCTCTGTTCGCCCGTGTCCAGGGCTGTGACCTGGTACGCGTCCACAAGCAGCGGGCCGTTGTCAGTGGCGTGTGGTTCTGTCTTCAGCAGGGTCCAGGACTGGTCGAGGGTGCGTGGGGCGAGGACCGGCTGGGTGAAGCAGACGAGGCGTACGCGAGTGGCGGGGGTGCCTGGGGTGAGACGCAGCAGACGGGCTGTGGCGATGAGGAATGCCGGGGAGGCGCCGGTGAAGGCGTGAGCGGCGACGTTGCCTTCGGTGGCGTGCTCGCCGGTGGGGTCGGTGCGCACCCAGGTGACGCCGTCCACGGCGGCGCCGCGCACCTGCCAGCTCGCGGCGTGCAGTTCGGCGCGGATGGGGCGGCCCAGTTCGTCGATGGCCAGGTCGACGGAGCCCGCGTGGTCGCCCGCGGGGGTGGTGAGTTGGGAGACGTAGCGCCAGCCGGACGGGCCGGGGGCGCAGTGGAAGTGTTCTTCGCCGAGGGGGGTGTGGTCGTGGGGGTCGTGGAGCGAGTAGCGGCCGCGAGGCATGAGGGGCGGGTCCTTCGTGGGGGCCTTGGTCGGCTGGGCGGGTTGAGCCGGGGGCGCGGGCCTGACCGGGCCGGCACCGGGAGGCCTTGGCGGTTCGGGTGGCCATCAAGGGTGCAGGCCCCCGCCACGAGGGCGAGGGCCTGCTTCAGGCTACGGCCGACGGTGTCCGGTGGCCGGTGCGGTCCGGACGCCGGGGTCGGGTCAGTAGCGGTAGTGGTCCGGCTTGTACGGGCCGTCGACCTGCACGCCGATGTACTCCGCCTGCTCCGGGCGCAGCTCGGTCAGCTTCACGCCGAGCGCGTCCAGGTGGAGGCGGGCGACCTTCTCGTCCAGGTGCTTGGGCAGCACATACACCTCCGTCGGGTACTCCTGCGGCTTCGTGAACAGCTCGATCTGCGCCAGCGTCTGGTCCGCGAAGGAGTTGGACATCACGAACGACGGGTGACCGGTGGCGTTGCCCAGGTTCAGCAGACGGCCCTCGGACAGCACGATGATGACCTTGCCGTCAGAGAACGTCCACGTGTGAACCTGCGGCTTGACCTCGTCCTTCACGATCCCGTCGATCGCCGCGAGACCGGCCATGTCGATCTCGTTGTCGAAGTGGCCGATGTTCCCCACGATCGCCTGGTGCTTCATCCTGGCCATGTCCGAGGCCATGATGATGTCCTTGTTGCCCGTCGTCGTCACGAAGATGTCAGCGACCTCGACGACGTCCTGGAGCGTCGCAACCTGGTAGCCGTCCATCGCCGCCTGCAGCGCGCAGATCGGGTCGATCTCCGTGACGATCACCCGGGCACCCTGACCGCGCAGCGACTCCGCGCAGCCCTTACCCACATCGCCGTAGCCACAGATGACCGCGGTCTTGCCGCCGATCAGCACGTCCGTGGCCCGGTTGATGCCGTCGACCAGCGAGTGCCGACAGCCGTACTTGTTGTCGAACTTCGACTTCGTCACCGCGTCGTTCACATTGATCGCCGGGAACAGCAGAGTGCCGTCACGGTGCATCTCGTAGAGGCGGTGGACGCCGGTCGTGGTCTCCTCGGTCACGCCGCGGATCTCCGAGGCGAGCTTGGTCCACTTCTGCTGGTTCTCGCCGAGGGTGCGGTGCAGGAGCTGGAGGATGACGCGGTGTTCGTCGGACTCCGCCGTGTCCACGGCGGGGACCTTGCCGTCCTTCTCGTACTCGACGCCCTTGTGGACGAGGAGGGTGGCGTCACCTCCGTCGTCGAGGATCATGTTCGGGCCGCCGGTGGGCGAGTCCGGCCAGGTCAGGGCCTGCTCCGTGCACCACCAGTACTCCTCCAGGGTCTCGCCCTTCCAGGCGAAGACCGGGATGCCGGCGGGGGCGTCCGGAGTGCCGTTCGCGCCGACCGCGATGGCGGCGGCGGCGTGGTCCTGGGTGGAGAAGATGTTGCAGGAGGCCCAGCGGACCTCGGCGCCCAGGGCGGCGAGGGTCTCGATCAGGACGGCGGTCTGCACGGTCATGTGCAGAGAGCCGGTGATGCGGGCGCCGGCCAGGGGCTGAGCGGCCGCGTACTCCTTGCGGATGGCCATCAGGCCGGGCATCTCGTGCTCGGCGAGAGTGATCTCCTTGCGGCCGAACTCCGCGAGGGAGAGGTCGGCGACCTTGAAGTCCTGTCGGTTGGCGACAGTCGTCATGGCGAGCTGCTCCTCGTAATCGGTCGAGGTTGGGCATGGCTGGTCTGCGGCGACGAGCATAGGAATGCCCGGCACTCGCAGCGCAGTCGTCCGAGGCCCTCTCTCCCTCGGACAGCCCGGAGGCCGCCCGACCGCCATCAGCAGCGACGTCTGGCTGGGTTACGAATCTACACCGATCAGCCCAGTGAGCCCCAGCCCCCTTCGACCGCGCCAGCGTTGAACGGCACCCGAGCAGAGCCCCGACAATTGGGACCTTTGCGGTTTCGGATCCAGCTGTACGTGTTGCAGGATGCCTTGAGATCGGGAACATATGCGCGATCTTGTTGAGCGATCTTGTTGATGAAGGCGTAAGGAGATCCACGTGACCAGTCCGAGCGACCCGCCTGAGACCGCGGGCCAGGCAGGGCAGAGAAAGTTGGTCGCGGTGACCGCCTGCCCGACCGGCATCGCCCATACGTACATGGCGGCGGAGAAGCTGCAGCAGGCGGCCGAGGGGCTCGGCATCGGGATGAAGGTGGAGACGCAGGGCTCCATCGGCTCGGAGAACGTGCTCTCCGACAACGATGTCAGAGAGGCCGACGGCGTGATCATCGCCGCCGACAAGGAGGTCGATCTCGACCGCTTCGCCGGGAAGCGGATCCTGAGCGTGGGCGTCGCCGAGGGCATCCGCCACCCCGAGGAGCTGATCGACCGGGTGCAGAGCGCGCCCGTGCACGGCGGCGGCGGTTCGGCGCCCGCGGGCGGCGCGATAGGCACCGGCGGTGGCGGCGGCAAGGAGCGCAGCCTCGCGTACAAGGCGCTGATGAACGGCGTCTCGTACATGATTCCGTTCGTCGTCGTCGGCGGTCTGCTGATCGCGATCTCGCTGTCGCTCGGCGGTCACACCGACCCCGAGGGCGGTCTGGTCATCCCGGACGGCTCGTTCTGGAAGCACGTCAACGACATCGGTGTCATCGGCTTCACGCTGATGGTGCCGATCCTGTCCGGCTATATCGCGTACGCGATCGGCGACCGGCCCGCGCTCGTGCCGGGCATGATCGGCGGCTGGATCGCCAACACCGGTGAGCTGTACGACTCCGAGGCGGGCGCCGGCTTCATCGGTGCGATCGTCACGGGCTTCCTGGCCGGCTATCTGGTGCTGTGGATCAAGAAGATCAAGGTGCCGAAGTTCGCCCAGCCGATCATGCCGATCATCGTGATCCCGATCGTGGCGACCTCGGCGCTCGGCCTGTTCTTCATCTACGTCATCGGCAAACCGATCGCGTGGATCTTCGAGCATCTGACCAGCTGGCTCAGCGGCATGACGGGCACCAGCGCGATCCTGCTCGGCGCGATCCTCGGACTGATGATCGCCTTCGACATGGGCGGACCGGTCAACAAGACGGCGTTCCTGTTCGGCGCGGGGCTCATCGCGACCGGCAACCAGAGCGTCATGGGCATGTGCGCGGCGGCCATTCCGGTCATGCCGCTCGGCCAGGGCCTCGCGACGCTGATCCGGCGCAAGCTATACACGGAGCAGGAGCGTGAGACGGGCCTGGCCGCGCTGTTCATGGGCTTCTTCGGCATCTCGGAGGGTGCCATTCCGTTCGCGGCGGCGCGGCCCGCGCAGGTGATCCCCGCGAACATGCTGGGTGGCGCGGTGGCCGGTGCGATCGCGGGTCTGGCGGGGGTCGAGGACGCGGTGCCGCACGGCGGTCCGATCGTCGCCGTACTCGGTGCCGTGGGTGGTGTGGCGATGTTCTTCGTGGCTGTGGCGATCGGTTCGGTCGTGACGGCGCTGACCACGGTCACGCTCGTCGACATCAGCGAGCGCAAGCGGCGCGGTGCGGCGATGGTCCCGGCCGGGGGCGCCGAGCCGGCGCTCGCGGGCGTCGGGGCGGGTGCGGCCGGTGCCGGGGTCGCGGGTGTGGCTGCCGCGAGTGCCGCTCCCTCCGCGGGCCCGCTGGAGAAGAGCCCGGGCACTACGGGCACTCCGGGCCCGCTGGAAAAGAGCCCGGCGCCCCCGCGTAAGGCGGATGCCGAGCCCGAGGACGCGGCCCACGCTGCTCCTGCGGCTCCCGCAGCGGGCGCTGTGGAGGGCGAGGGCGGGCCCGAGGGCGGCGCCGAAGTCCTCTCCGGTTACCTCACGGACCGGACGGTGAAGCTCCGCCTTGACTCCCAGGACAAGGAGTCCGCGATCCGCGAGCTGGCCGGCATGCTGGCGACGACCGGCAAGGTGGCGGACACCGAGGAGCTCGTCCAGACCGCGCTGCGGCGCGAGGCCCAGGGCACCACGGGTCTCGGCGAGGAGATCGCGATCCCGCACGCCAAGACGGACGCGGTGACGTCCCCGGTGGTCGGCTTCGCGCGGTCGCCGGAAGGCATCGAGTGGGGTGCGCTCGACGGTACGCAGGCCAAGCTGATCTTCATGATCTCGGTGCCGGAGGCGTCCGCGGGCGACGAGCATCTGCGGATCCTGGCGCTGCTCTCCCGCAAGCTGATGGACCCGGGCTTCCGTGAGCGGCTGATGGCGGCGCCGGACAAGCGGGCGGTCGTCGACGTACTGCGTGAGATTCAGTAGGCACGCGCATCTCGGACAAGAGACGGCGAGGGGCCCCGCACTTCCGGAGTGCGGGGCCCCTCGCCGTACGAACCGATGAGTGGGGCGGCGTCAGTGCGCGCCGTCCGTACTCGGGCCGCCCGGGGACTTGGCCGGGTTGACGCCTGCGGCGGCCGCGGACTCGCTGTAGACGTCCGGCTCCAGGTAGATGACGCGGGCGATCGGGACGGCGGCGCGGATGCGGTCCTCGGCGGCGTTGATCGCGTGGGCGACGTCCGCCGCGGTGTCGTCGTGCTCGACGGCGATCTTGGCGGCGACGAGGAGCTCCTCCGGGCCGAGGTGGAGCGTGCGCATGTGGATGACGCGGGTGACGGTCTCGCCGTCGACGAGCGCCTTCTCGATCTTCTCGACCTCGTCCGTGCCGGCGGCCTCGCCGAGCAGCAGCGACTTGGTCTCGGCAGCGAGGACGATCGCGATCAGGATGAGCAGCACACCGATGCAGAGGGTGCCGATGCCGTCCCAGACGCCGTTGCCGGTGATCAGCGCCAGGCCGACGCCGCCGAGGGCGAGGATCAGACCGACGAGGGCGCCGAGGTCCTCGAGGAGCACGACGGGCAGTTCGGGCGCCTTGGCGCGGCGGACGAACTCCTTCCACGACTGCTTGCCGCGGACCGCGTTGGACTCCTTGATCGCCGTACGGAACGAGAACGTCTCGGCGATGATCGCGAAGACCAGGACGCCCACGGGCCAGTACCAGGCCTCGATCTCGTGCGGGTGCTTGATCTTCTCGTAGCCCTCGTAGATGGCGAACATTCCACCGACCGAGAAGAGGACGATCGAGACGAGGAACGCGTAGATGTAGCGCTCGCGCCCGTATCCGAAGGGGTGTTGCGGGGTGGCCTCGCGCTTGGCCTTCTTGCCGCCGAGGAGGAGCAGGCCCTGGTTGCCCGAGTCGGCGAGCGAGTGCACGCTCTCCGCGAGCATCGACGACGAGCCACTGAAGAGGAAGGCAACGAACTTCGCTACCGCGATCGCGAGGTTGGCGGCGAGTGCCGCCACGATCGCCTTGGTCCCGCCTGACGCGCTCATGAGTGCCCGTTGTCCCTTCGTACGTTCACGTACGCCTCGTACGTGCCAAAACTCGCCGTGCTCATGCCGTGCGGTGGGTCATTGTTGCAGCACGGCCGGAGAGCGACGCCTCAGGCCACCACGGTCGCGCGGAACAGGGTGCCGTTTCCGGAGATCTCCGTTTTCTCCCCCGCGGGGACGAAGACCGACTCTCCGGGCGCGAGTTCCAGCTCTCCGGTGCGGACGGTTCCGGCGGTGCAGAGCAGGATCTGCGGCGTACGCGCCATCAGGTCGCGCGGCGCCGAACCCTCGGGCAAGGAGAAGCGGGAGAGGCGGAACTCGTCGATCGGCGTCTCGTAGACCTCTTCCCCGCCCGGGTCGGCCTCGGGGCGAAGGACGCCCGGGTCGGTGGCCTGGAAGCGGACGATGCGCAGGAGTTCGGGCACATCGACGTGCTTGGGCGTGAGTCCGCAGCGCAGGACGTTGTCGGAGTTGGCCATG
The DNA here is from genome assembly GCF_031157275.1 of Streptomyces sp. LHD-70. GTDB lineage: Bacteria > Actinomycetota > Actinomycetes > Streptomycetales > Streptomycetaceae > Streptomyces. The sequence goes on along the minus strand of NZ_JAVIFW010000025.1, from coordinate 102,826 downwards.
ATCTCGACGCCGAGGCCGTTCAGATACGCGTGCGGGACGCCGGCGCCGAGGAACAGGGCCTCGCCGGGCTGGAGTCGGACGTGGTTGAGGAGCATGGCGGCGATCACGCCGGGGTCGCCGGGGTAGTCGCGGGCGATCAGCGCGTACGGCTCGTAGTGGCCGCCGATGCGCTCGGCGGCGGCCGCGGCCTCGGTGACCGTGGCGGCCATCTCGTCGCGGTCCGCGGTCAGTACGGCGGTGAGGACCTCGCGCAGCGCGGCCTCTTCGGGGTGGGCGTGCAGCAGATCGACGTACGGCTTCAGGGAGTTGACGTCGAGGCCTTCGAGGAGGCGGGCGGCGTCGTCGGGGTCGCGGAAGCCGCACAGGCCGTCGAACGGCGTGAGCGCGCAGATCAGTTCGGGCTTGTGGTTGGCGTCCTTGTAGTTGCGGTGCGGGGCGTCGATCGGGATGCCGCGCTGCTCCTCGTCCTCGAACCCCTCCTTGGCCTGGGTGAGGTCGGGGTGGACCTGGAGGGAGAGCGGGGCGCCGGCGGCGAGGAGCTTGAGCAGGAAGGGCAGTCGGGGTCCGAACTTCGCGACCGCCTCGGGGCCGAGTTCGGCCTCGGGGTCGGCGGCGATCACCTCGTTCAACGGGCCGCGCGTGAGGCGCGAGGGGGCGCCGGGGTGGGCGCCCATCCACATCTCGGCCTGCGGTTCGCCGGTCGGTTCCACACCGAGGAGCTCGGGGATGGCGGTGGTCGAACCCCAGGCGTACGGGCGGATGGTGTTGGAGAGGCGGTCCATACGGGACTTCTTTCGTACGTGGGTCACTCGGCCTGGGCGGACGCGGGCCCGGTCCCTGCTGGGGCTGCGGGCCGGCCTGGGCGGCGGTGGCGGGCGGGGTCCGGCGGGGCCGGGTGCTGCGGTCGGTCGGCGGGGATCATCATCGGGCCCCGGAAGCGAGCGCCAGGTAAACGGCGGCGAAATCCGTGACGGCGATCAGCTCCGCGAGCGTCTCCAGTTCGGTGCCCTCTTCTGGTTCGAGCTCGCTGATGGCGGTGTCGTGGCCGAGGGCGAGTTCGCGGGCGGCCGGGGCTGCGCTGAGTGCGCCGCCCGGGCGGTCGCGCAGCAGGACGGCACGCGCGCGTAGTGCCTGTTCTTCCTCGACGCGGTCGCGGAAGAAGTCCTCGGGGTCGCCGCCCGCCGCGAGGTCGCCGGTGAGCAGGGGGCCGTGCGCGGGCAGGGCCTCGGGGAGTTCGGCGGCGAGGGCGGGGCTGCAGGCGAGTTCGCCGAGAGAGGCGGCGAAGCGGCGGCCGACGGGGCCTGCGGCGGGGCCTTCGGTCCAGATCAGCGGGAGGGTCTCGTACAGCTCGGCGGCGAGGGTCTTGGCCGGGTTGCTGTACGTGGCGATAGCGGGGCCGCAGCGCTCGGCGGTGGCGTCGAGCCGGTCGGCGACCTTGTGCAGCGCCTCGGGGCCCGCCTCGATCAGGCCGGTGCGGTCGAGGAGGACGAGCAGGGGCGTGAGCAGCGCCCACAGGACGTCGGGGCCGACGAGCGCCAGCTCCTCGTACTCCTCGTGGAGCGGCGTCGCCATCGGTACGGCCAGGCCGTGCTTGCCACCGATGGTCTCGGTCAGCGGGGATCGCGCGGGGGCGACGGAGATGACGTTCAGGCCGCGCCGGTAGGCCTGTTCGGCGAGGACTTCCAGGCCTGGTTCGGTGCCGTCGGGGGTGGCGATGAGCAGCAGGTCCACGGGGCCGGACCAGCCGGGCAGCGCCCAGCGCAGGGCTCCCGCGGCGGGGGCGACGCCGGTGGGGCGCAGCCGGACGACCGGGCAGCCGGAGCCGGCGAGCGTGTCGAGCAGGTCCGCGACTCCGGTGGCGGCCGTTCCGGGGCCGGCCACGAGCACCGCGCGGGGGCGGCCGTCGGGCCTGAGTTCGGTGAGGCCGGCATCGGTGGCGTGTCGCAGCGCCGTGCGCACTCTGGCGCCGGATTCTGCGGCGCCACGCAGTAGGCCTCGGCGGTCGGCGCGGCCGAGCGCCTCCGGATCGTCGAGCAGCGAGTCGTCGAGCACGGCTGGGGCCTCCGATCGCCGGCGTACGGCGGTGGGTTCGTGCGTACGGCAGGGGGCGGGAGTCCGGCCTGAGGACGGCTCCCGCGCGGGCTGCCTAGGCCGGGCGGCGGGCCTCGTCCACGAGGAGCACCGGGATGCCGTCCTTGACCGGGTAGGCGAGTCCGCAGCTGTCGGCGGTGCAGAGCAGCTCGGCGTCCGCCTCCTTGAGGGGGGCGTGGCAGGCCGGGCAGGCGAGGATCTCCAGGAGGCCGGCTTCGAGCGCCATGGAACGGTTCCCTTCGGGTGGCTGACCGGGTCGGCGGGGGCCGGTGGTCAGTGCTTCGGTGGTCGGAAGTGGATCGGGTGGGTGTGGGTGGGGCGGGGTTGCGGCCTGTCGGACGGCTGCCCGGACTCGGTCGGAATACGTCGCTCGGGGCCTCGGTCGGGCCTTGGTCCTGACCTGGGCGGGTGCCCCGATCAGGACTTTGAATGCGCCTGTCAGCCTACCGCCGCGCGGGTTCCGACGCCGGGCCGCACAGGGCCCGACGAGGGGTACGGGGCCGTCTGACCTGGGGCGGTCCCGTACCCGTACAGCGGTGTGCTTGACGGCCGTCGCCGGTGTGCGCCCGCCACACAGCGTGATGGTGCCGACGGTGGCTGCGGCGGTCAGGCTCTGGCCGCAGCCAGGGCGGTCAGGCTCTGACGATCGCGAGGACCTCGTCCCGGACCCGGGCCGTCGTGTCGGCGTCCCGGGCCTCCACATTGAGCCGGAGCAGCGGCTCGGTGTTGGAGGGGCGGAGGTTGAACCACCAGTCCTCGGCGGTGACCGTGAGGCCGTCCAGCTCGTCCAGGCTGAGCCCCTCGCGCCCGGCGTAGGCCTCCTTGACCGCGGCGGCGCGGCCCGCCTGGTCGTCGACCGTGGAGTTGATCTCTCCGGAGCTCGCGTACCGGTCGTACTCCTCGACCAGGGCGGAGAGCGGGCCGTCCTGGCCGCCGAGGGCCGCGAGGACGTGGAGGGCGGCGAGCATGCCGGTATCGGCGTTCCAGAAGTCGCGGAAGTAGTAGTGCGCGGAGTGCTCGCCGCCGAAGATCGCGCCGGTCCTGGCCATCTCCTCCTTGATGAAGGAGTGCCCCACGCGCGTGCGCTCGGGCGTGCCGCCGTTCTCCCGGACGACCTCGGGGACGGACCAGGACGTGATCAGGTTGTGGATCACGGTGCCCTTGCCGCCGTTCCTGGCCAGCTCGCGGGCGGCGACCAGGGCGGTGATGGCCGACGGGGAGACCGGCTCACCGCGCTCGTCCACCACGAAGCAGCGGTCCGCGTCGCCGTCGAAGGCCAGGCCCAGGTCGGCGTCCTCCTCGCGGACGCGCTTCTGGAGGTCCACGATGTTGGCCGGGTCCAGCGGGTTGGCCTCGTGGTTGGGGAACGTGCCGTCCAACTCGAAGTACATCGGGATCAGTTGGAGCGGGAGGCCCTCGAAGACGGTGGGGACGGTGTGGCCGCCCATGCCGTTGCCGGCGTCCACGACGACCTTCAAGGGGCGGATCCGCATGAGGTCCACGAGGCTGCGCAGGTGGGCGGCGTAGTCCCCGAGGCTGTCGCGCGTGGTGATCTCGCCGGGGGTCGCGGCCGCGGCGGGGGCGCCGCTCCTCGACCACTCCTCCACGAGACCGCGGATCTCGGCGAGGCCCGTGTCCTGGCCGACCGGGGCCGCGCCGGCCCGGCACATCTTGATGCCGTTGTACTGCGCGGGGTTGTGCGAGGCGGTGAACATCGCGCCGGGCAGGTCGAGGGCGCCCGAGGCGTAGTACAGCTGGTCCGTGGAGCACAGGCCGATCTCGGTGACGGCGACCCCACGGGCCGCGGCACCGCGCGCGAACGCGCGCGCGAGGCCCGGCGACGAGGGCCGCATGTCGTGCCCGACCACGATCGCCTGCGCGTCCGTGACCTGCGCGAAGGCCGCGCCGAACAGCTCGGCCAGGGACTCGTCCCACTGGTCGGGGACCACCCCGCGTACGTCGTACGCCTTCACGATCTGCGACAGATCAGCCACGGCCAACCCTCCTGGAATCCTGTGCGGTCCCCCCAACGTACCGGTCGCCGCTGACAGTCCCGCACGAGCCGGGGCCGCAAGGGGCTCACAGCGCCCCACGGCCCCTCACGGCAGCCCCGGGAGGGGCGGGGCTCAGGGCAGCATCCAGCCCAGCAGGAACGTGCTCTGGGCGACCACGATCAGGCACATCACCAGAAGCAGGCCGATGCTCCAGGGCAGCACCTTGCGGAGCAAGTCGCCCTCCTTGCCCGCGAGTCCGACGGCCGCGCAGGCGATGGTGAGGTTCTGCGGCGAGATCATCTTGCCGAGCACGCCGCCGGAGCTGTTGGCGGCGGCGAGGAGTTCGGGCGAGAGTCCGGACTGCCGCGCGGCCGTCACCTGAAGGGCGCCGAAGAGCGCGTTGGCGGAGGTGTCGGAGCCGGACACGGCGACGCCGAACCAGCCGAGCACGGGCGACAGGAACGCGAGCCCCGCGCCCGCCGCGGCCACGAAGTGCCCGATGACGGCGGCCTGTCCGGAGAGGTTCATGACGTACGCGAGGGCGAGCACCGAGGTGACGGTGAGGATCGCGAACCGCAGTTCGTGCACAGTGGCGCCCCACTCGCGCAGCGCCACGCGCGCGTGCACCCCGATCACGCCGGCCGTGAGGATGCCGGCGAGCAGGACGAGCGTGCCGCCGGTGGACACGAGCGGCAGCGTGAAGGCGTTGGCGCCCACCGGGTTGCCGTCGGGGTCGGACACGTTCAGGAACGGCCAGTCGAAGACCTGGGTGGCCCCGTCGAGGACGCTCTTGACGGCCGGGATCTGCGCGAGCGAGAAGACGACCACGATGAGGGCGTACGGGGCGTAGGCGCGCATGACTTCGCGGCCCGGGTCCTCGGTGTCCAGGTCCTCGCTGCGTACGCCGGTGAGCACTGCGGCGCGCACCGGTTCGGCGGCCGGTTTCCGGGCGCTGGGGAGCGCGACGAGGGCGGCCGCGCCGGCCAGGGCGGCGCCGATGTCGGCCAGTTGGGCGGAGACGTAGTTGGACGCCACGAACTGGGCGGCGGCGAAGGCCGTTCCGCACACCAGGGCGGGCAGCCAGGTCTCGCGGAGCCCGCGCTTGCCGTCGACGAGGCCGACGAGCACGAGCGGCACGACGAGGGCCAGGAGCGGCGTCTGGCGGCCCACGACGGAGGCGACCGAGTCCAGGGGCAGGCCGGTGACCTGAGCGAGCGTCACGACCGGTGTGCCCATGGCGCCGAAGGCGACGGGCGCGGTGTTGGCGACGAGGGCGACGACGGCCGCCTTCACCGGCTGGAAGCCGAGCGCGACCAGCATCACCGCGCTGATCGCGACCGGCGCGCCGAAGCCCGCGAGCGCTTCCAGGAGCGCGCCGAAGCAGAAGGCGATGACGAGGGCCTGGATGCGCGGGTCGTCGGAGAGCCGCCCGAAGGAGCGGCGCAGGATGTCGAAGTGCTGGGTGCGGACGGTCATCCGGTACACCCACAGGGCGTTGACGACGATCCACATGATCGGGAAGAGCCCGAAAAGGACGCCCTGCGCGCCGCTCGACAGCGTCTGCCCGAGCGGCATCCCGTACGCGAGCCAGGCGACGAGGACGGCGACGGCGAGGCCGATGAGCCCCGCGCGGTGGGCCTTCATGCGGACGGCGCCGAGCAGGATGAGGACGGTGACCAGGGGTAGTGCGGCGATCAGTGCGGACAGGCCGAGCGAGTCGGCGACGGGTTCCAGTTCCTGTACGAACACACGGGCCTCCCGGGTCCCATGAGGTTCCGTCGCTTCCCGTCATTTCCGGCATGCGGAAAGCGATCACTCACGGGTGGCGGAATCGTCGTGTCCGCGACAAGGGGAAGTCAATGCTCCGTACAACAACGATTGTTGAAGAGGAAACCTCAGCCGCTGAAGGGGTCCTGCCGGGAGGCGTGCGCTCAGTTCTCGGGTGAGCGCAGGACGCGGAGGTGGCCGCGGCGCGCGACCTCCATCGGGTCCGCCGAGCGGGCCCCGCTGCCGCCGGCCCCGGCGGCGCGCTCCTGCGGGCGGGCCGCCTCGCGGACGGCGTTGGCGAGTGCCTCCAGGTCGTCCCCGCTCGGGCGCCCAGGCGCCGACGTGTCGGCGAGGCGGACGACCTCCCAGCCGCGCGGCGCCGTGAGGCGCTCGGAGTGCTCGGCGCACAGGTCGTAGCAGTGGGGCTCGGCGTAGGTGGCGAGGGGGCCGAGGACCGCGGTCGAGTCGGCGTAGACGTACGTCAGCGTCGCGACGGCGGGACGGCCGCAAGCGGTGCGCGAACAGCGACGTACAGGGCTCACGACGTTGGACGGTACCGCACTCTTGAGCGGGCCGCGACGACTCTCCACGAGGTCACTCCCCCGTGTCGCGGTGTGATCCCTCACCCAAGGCCCTCTGAAGATGCCGCGCTGACCTGCACGGACCCCAAGAGGCAGTGGAATCAACGGTGTTGAATCTCGCCCTCATCCCGTGCAAATGCCGTCATTTGCCATGAGTCAGGTGGTCTCGGTGGGTTACGCAAACGAGCCCAAGGTTGGCCGGAATGGTCATCCGACGACATGCCCTGTGCCGTCCGGATGTACGGCCCACCGCGCCGGCCCCGCAGTTCCGGGCTCCACGCGCGCGTGGAGCCCGCGTGGCGGACGGGTGTCAGTGCGGAGGATTACCCTTCACCGGTGATGGACAAGTCCGTACCGCCCCGCGCGACCGAGCCCAGGATCCGCCGCAGAGACCGGCACGGCCGCGGCATGCGCGGTCCCGTGGCGCCGCCGCAGGTGCCGCTCGCCGCGAGCCGGGGAGAGGTCTTCGCCGACCTCGTGCAGGACTCCGTGGAGCGGCTCGAGCGGCGCTGGCCACAGCTCGCCGACATCGAGTTCCTGGTCCAGGACGTGCCGTACGTGAAAGACACAGGCGGCGGCCCCGGCGAACTGCTCAGCGACGAGACCGTCCCGCTGGGCGGGACCGCGGCCGCGCGGGACGACCTGCCCGCGCGGATCGTCATCTACCGCCGCCCGGTCGAGATCCGCACGAAGAGCCGGGACGAGCGCGCGGCCCTTGTGCACGAGGTCGTCGTGGAGCAGGTGGCCGAGCTGCTCGGCCTGTCCCCGGACGCGGTCGACCCGCGGTACGGCGAGGACTGAACCCGCCGAGGACCGACCCCGCAGCGGGCCGAGCCGGCTACTTCTGCAGCACCGACAGATCCTGCTCCGCCTGCGGCACGGTGATCATGCCGCGGTCGTCCGGCAGGGTCTGGATCGTGAACATCGGCACGCCGTCCTCCGGCAGTTCCAGCAGGCGCGCGGCGTGCACCGTGCCCGAGACCGACTCCACCGTCAGGGCGTACGAGCCCTTCAGGCCGCTGGGCACCGGCGGCTCGACGGCCAGCGTGGTGCCGCCCTTGACCGTGTACGTCTTCGTGGCCGCCGCGCCGCCCTCCGAGCCCGCTGAGGCCGTGATGCGCACCTTGGCGGTCTTGCCGGGCGCCACCAGGGAGAGCGTCGAGCCCTTGGCGCGGTTGTCCGCTGCCGTCGCGCGGTCGCCCACCGGGGCGGTCGCCGGGATGAACGCGGTCTCCTGCCGGGCGCCCTTGCCGCGCGTGACCCGCAGCGCCGCGACCACGGGCACGGAGTCCTCGGTGGGCGTGAGCAGCAGCGATCCGGCCTCGCCCTTGGTGACGTCACCCAGGTCCACCGCCGCCGTCATACCGCTCTTGACGTGCAGCGTCTCGTTCCCCGCCGGCGTGATCGAACCGTTCGGGCCCGCGAGGGAGAGCTTCAGGTCCGCGTCCGCCTCGCCGGGCGCGAAGGCGACCAGGCGCACGGACGTGGCGTCCTTCGGGATGCCGGGCAGGACGACGCTGCCCGCTGGGTCGGCGGACGCGGGCAGCCAGTCGCCGCCCAGCTTGTCGTCGGCGGACTGCACCGCGGCGCCCACTCGGCCCGCGCGGGCCGTGACGTGCGCCGTCACATTCGTCTGCGGCTCGTCCGTGAGTGTGGAGAGCAGCACCGGGACGGTGGAGTGCGGCGGCACCTTGATGTCCTCGCCGACCTCCGAGTCGAGGGCGCCGCGGGGACCGAACAGCTCGATGTCGACGACGGCCGCCGTGTCGTCCGGGTTCGTCAGGTGGACGTAGTCGCTGCGCTCCTTCGCGGTGCTCGCGCCGGGGAACCAGAAGTCGGTGTCCGGGGCACCACAGGCCAGGCCGTGCGCACCGCGACCGCTGCCCGCGCTGATCGTGGTGGTCTGCTGTACCGCCCAGCCGGGCGCGAGAGCGCCGTCCGCCGAGCCCACGAGCGCGGGGGCGTCCGCGCCGGAGGCCTCCTCGGCCACCGGCTTGCCGACGCTCTTGGCGGCCAGCACGGGCTTGCCCTCGCCGGACCGCTCCTTCGCCTTCTTGTCGTCCTTACCGGACTTGCCGTCGTCCTCCGACGCGCGCGGGGCGCCGACGAGTTCGGCCGCGCCCTTGCCGCCCGCCCCCGAGGACTTGGGCGTGAACGACGTGTACGAGGTGTCCGCCAGGTCGGAGGAGCTCGGCGCCGGGCACAGCAGGCTGCTGCGGTCCACCGGCCGCTGCTCCGCCGCCTTCGCCGCGCCGTCGGCCGCGCTGCCGTCGGGTGCGGTGAGCGTGGCGACTCCGGTGACGACGGCCAGCGCTCCACCCGCGGCGATCAGGGACAGGGTCGTGCGGTTCACTGCTGGCTCCCGTCGGGGCGCTCGCTGTCGGGCCTGAAGTCGGCGCCGCCGTAAGGCTTTTCGTGGCCTCCGTAGGGCTCGTACGGGGCGTACGGGGCGTACGGCGGGGCCTGCGGCGGCACGGGCGGCGGGGGTGGCGGGGGCGGCGGCATGGCCGGGTCGGCGGGCTGGTCGGCCTGCGTCCCGTAGCCGTAGTCGAACGAGCCGTACGGGCCAGGACCGGCCTGGCCCTGCTGGTCGTACGTGCCGGGGATGCCCGGCTGCTGGGCGTAGGGGGCGGGTTCGTACGCCCCGGAGCCGTACTGCTCGTAGCCGCCAGGCGGGTACTGCGCGGCCTCGTACTGCTCCTGGGGGTGTGCGGGCTGGTCCGCGCCCGCGTATGCCGCCGCGGACCACTCGTCGTGCGTCTGCTGCCGCGGCACGGCGGGTGCGGGCTGCGGCTCCTCGGGCGGGGCCGTGTGGCCCTGGGCGGCTGCCTCGGCCTCCTGGGCCGCACGCAGCCTGCGGGCCCGCCGGCCCTCGCCCTCGACGGGCTGCGCCGGGACGGTCACGGGCTCTTCCGGAAGGTCGTCGTCCACGGTGTCCCGGCGGCCCGGCAGGGCCAGGACCACGAGCACCACGACGAGCGCGCCCTGCGCCCAGAGCCAGCCCGTGTGCGTACCGGGAGTGTCGTACGTGACGTCCAACCGGCCGCCGGACGGGGGCAGTTCGAAGCCCTGCGCCCAGCCGTCGACCGTCTTCCTGGGGAGTTCCGTGCCGTCCACCGTCGCCGTCCAGCCGTCGGCGGTGGAGTCGGCGAGGCGGAGCGTGCGGCCCTCGGGGCCTGCGGGGATGTCGGTGTGGATCTCGACCGGGCCGGCCGCGACCGGCTCGGGCGTGCCCGAGGGGGGCACCACCGCGGCACGGGCGACCTGCCGGTCGACGCGCCACAGGGCCCTGCCGTCCTGCTGGCTCAGCCGGGTCAGACCGGGCGTGGCGTCCAGGACGCGGCTCACCCCGCGGGGCGCGCCCGCCTCCAGCAGGATGTACCGCACGGCGAAGTCGCCGAGCTGGTCGACCTGGTCGGCACCCGAGCCCGCGACGAGGTGGGCGACGGTCTTGTCGAGGCGGCCGTTGCCCTCGCCCGCCGCGGCGAGTTCGGCGTCACCCAGGCGGGCTCCCGAGCCGCGCACGAGCACGTACCCGACCTCGGCCTCGGACTCGCTGTCGATGACGAGCGTGCGGGGCTGGTCCTTGGTGCCGGACTCCTCGGCGACGAAGGCCGGGACCTGTGCGGGGTCGCGGCGCTCCAGCGGTCCGTCGGCGCCGCGGACCATCCAGCCGACGGCGGCGACGAGCGGGCCGAGCACGGCGGCGACGGCGATCAGGGCGGCGACGGGCTGACGCCAGCCGAAGCTCTGCTCGGCCACGCGCGTGTGCGCCCCTTCGGCGCCGACCACGGCGGCGGCGAGCAGCGCGATGCCGTACACAAGCGTCGCCGGGCCCGCCCAGGCGGAGCCGTTGCTGAGGGCGGCGAAGACGAAGCCGGTGAGGGCGACGGCCCAGGCGGTGCGGATCGCGAGGTTCCGCTCGCCGCGCAGCAGGGCCGCGAGGGCGGCGAGGACGAAGCCGATCAGGAGCAGCCCGCCGACCGCGCCGGGCCCGCCGGGGCTGAGGCCGAGCAGGTCGAGCCCCGACGCGGAACCCGCGCCGTAGTCGAGCCCGGTCGACCGGAAGAAGCCGAAGGGCAGCAGCGAGAGCGACCAGGGCGCGAGCACGAGCAGCGGCACCCCGAGCGCGGCGAGGAACCGCAGGCCGTACGCGCTGAGGTCGGCGCGGCGCAGTACAAGCAGGGCGATGCCGAGCACGAGCGCGATGGGCCAGACGACCGGCGTGAAGGCGGTGGCGACGGTGAGCAGCAGTGCGTACGCCCAGGTGGCGCGCCAACTGCCGCGCGCGTCGGGCGTCTTCAGGAGGAGGCCGCCGGCGGCGAGGCCCGCGCGCGCGATGAGCGGAAGCAGCATCGCGAGGACCGCCGTACCGAGGTGCCCGCCCGCGAGCGCGCCGGTGGCGGCGGGCAGGAAGGCGTACGCGACGGACGCCCAGGCGCGCAGCAGGCGCGACTCGACGAGCGGCCGGGAGGCGAAGTACGCGGCGGCGCCGGCCAGCGGGACGGAGCCGACCAGGAGCACCGTGACGGCGAGCCCGGTGGAGCCGAACAGGACAGTCGCGAGGGCGGCGACGAAGGCGAGGTACGGCGGCGCGGACTGGGTGCCGCCGGTGCCGACGGGGTGCCAGGCGTCCACGTACCGGCCCCACAGCTCGGAGACGTCGGCCGGGACGGGCAGCATGGCGCCGCCCGCGAGGGCACCGCTGCCGAGCAGCGCGCGGCAGGCGATCAGGGAGACCAGGAGCAGCACGCCGAAGAGCACGGGGCCGGGCTTGCGGCCGATCCGCTTGAGGCGGGCGAACTGCTCGACCTGCAGGAACTCGGCGTCGTCCCCGCCGGGCCCCGACTCCACCGCGCCGTGCCGGCCGCCGGAGGAGGTCTCCGGGTCGGAACGGCCGACGAGGTTGGAGGCGACCTGCTCGACGGTGAGGCGGACGGTCGCGCCGGGCGACGGGAAGAGGGGCCGCAGTTCGGCGGCCTCGACCTGCGGTTTGCCGCGGCGTTTGCGCGCGCCGAGGATCCGCTCCGGGCGCAGCAACACACCGAAGAGACCGGCGACTTCGTCCAGGGCCTGGCCGGGCACCTTGCCGACGAGATAGGCGAGCGTGCGCAGCAGTGTGCCGAGGACGAGGCGGAGCAGCACCCAAGGCAGCATCGCCGCGCGGGTGTTGACCAGGAGCGTGTAGACGGCGCCGGCCTTGTCCACGCGGTGCGGGCTGGCGGAGGTGCGGCCCACGCAGTCGACGGTGCGGCGCTCGCGCGCGGAGGCCTCGGCGTGCCGCAGCACGGCGTCGGGTGCGATCAGGACGCGGTGCCCGGCTTCCTGGGCCCGCCAGCAGAGGTCGACGTCGTCCCGCATGAGGGGCAGGCGCCGGTCGAAGCCGCCCAACTCCTCGAAGACGTCACGCCGGATGAGCATGCCGGCGGTGGACACGGCCAGGACGGGCCTGACCTGGTCGTGCTGGCCCTGGTCCTGCTCGCGGCGGTCGAGGTTGGTCCAGCGGCGGCCGCTGTGCGCGATGGAGACGCCGACCTCGAGGAGCTGCCTGCGGTCGTACCAGCCGCGCAGTTTCGGTCCTACGACGGCGACTTCGCGGTTCGCCTCGTGCTCGCGCTCGACGGTGCGCAGGAGCGCGGCGAGGGCGTCGGGCTCGGGGGCGCAGTCGTCGTGCAGCAGCCAGAGCCACTGGACCGGTTCTCCGTACGGGAGTTCCGGCATGTCGTACGCCTCGTCGCGCCAGGTGCGCGTGACCGGGTCCCAGCCGCTGGGGCGCTTCAGATAGGGCAGGTCGTCGGGCGTGAGCACGCGCGCGGTGCGGGCGGCCTCGTCGACGGCGGTGCCGAATCCGGAGCGGCGGGCGAGGTGCAGGACGCGCTCGGGGCCCAGGGCGTCCGTGACGATCGCGGCGGACTCGTCGGCGCTGCCGGTGTCCGCCGCGATCACGTTCTGCACGGGGCGTTCCTGGCCGAGCAGGCCGCTGAGGGCGTCGGGCAGCCAGCGGGCGCCGTCGTGCGAGACGAGGACCGCGGTGACGACGTGCCTGGGGAACTCAGGCGTCTGGGCCTGCGGGGACGCGGCTGCGGCAGCGTCGTACTGACTTGCCGAGTACTGGCCTGCCGAATGGCTGTGCACGGACATCGAGGTACGGGCCCCGGTTCGATGGACTGCGGTGGACGCCTGGGCCGGGCTGTGCTCGGGGGGCGTCTCGGACGGGGGCCACACTAACGGCTGGGAATCACAGCGGTCCGCCGCCTGTGGATAACCCACGGGCGGCGGAGAGTTCGTTACGTCGGGGTGTGTGCCTTTTGCTCGGCACGGGTCGGGGTCGGGTGGTCTTCGGTCGCCGGGTGATCGGCGAGCGTTCAGACGGCGGCCTTCTTGAGTCGTCGGCGTTCTCGCTCCGACAGGCCGCCCCAGATACCGAATCGCTCGTCGTTGGCGAGTGCGTATTCGAGGCATTCGGACCTGACCTCACAGGCGAGGCAGACCTTCTTGGCCTCGCGGGTGGAGCCGCCCTTCTCGGGGAAGAAGGACTCGGGATCGGTCTGGGCGCAGAGTGCGCGCTCCTGCCAGCCGAGTTCTTCTTCCGCGTCCTCGACCAGGAGTTGCTGGAACAGCTCGGTCATGTGCGCCCCTCGTCTGTCTGTGCAGTCCCCGTGATGCTGCCGTTACCGATTTCGGCCGAACGACACGAGTGAAATTACAAGTGTGCCGATCCGGGCCAGTCAAGCCGGGATCTGCTATTGGGTCCCTTATTCACTCTGCGGAACCAAGGCTTTGCGGAAAGTGTTCAAATCGCCTTAAACATGGACACCTCTCGGCGCCGATCCCGCACACCCTGCCGACACCCGTAAAGACGCACCGGAGAGCGGTCCCGTTGCCGGGCGCACATCGAAGCGGTCCCGATCACGAACGAGTCACGAGACGGCAACGGCGTTTACGCGCCCGGATGCAGCGCCACCTGTCCGATTCGGCCGATGCACAAACCTTTCGGCAGAACGAACAACCGGATACGGTGAACCATATCCCGCAATACGGACATCAGGTTGACAGCAGACGTGTGAACCGGTCTCCTGTTGGGCATGCTCGCGAACTTGGCGCTCGCTCGGATCCACACCGGTGGATCTCTCTGTGCTGCCCTGGAGAGCTGTCGCTGTACCTGTTGCTGTTGAGCCCATCGCGCTCCAGCCGTTCCGCACCGCCGAGCCCCCTTCGGGCCCCGCAACCCCGCGCCCACATCCGGGCCACACCTCGCTCGTGACCCGAGCGACTGTCCGCGGATCCATGGACAGTGACACCCCCGCACCTCTCCCCGCCGAGGAACCACCGCACCGATGAACAGCGACAGCGACCTGCAGATCGCCGGCGACATCCTCGAGGTCCAGCACCTCCTCCAGCCCGCCCGTGAACACCCCGCCACCGTCGCCGAATTCGCCGGGCTCGCCCGCGCCGTCGCCGCCGACCGCTCCCAGTGGGAGCACCTCGTGGAGTACGACGCCACGAGCCGCTGGTACCACCGCCTGCGCACCGGGCCCGGTTACGAGATCTGGCTGCTCAGCTGGGTGCCCGGACAGGGCAGCGGCCGCCACGACCACGGCCCCTCCTCCGGCGTACTGACCGTCCTCCAGGGCGAGTTGACGGAGCGCACGGAGCGCGGCACGCGCGCGTTGCGGGCCGGTTCGCAGCGGGTCTTCGCGCCCGGCTACGTCCACGAGGTGGTGAACGACGCGCTTGAGCCCGCCGTCAGCCTGCACGTCTACTACCCCGGGCTCACCGAGATGCCGATGCACGCCGCCCAGTGCTCCGGTTCGGTGGCCGAGACCGTACGGGATGCCGTCACCGCCTGAAGCACTGTCGTACCCACCTGACATGCTGGGCGCATGCGCATTGTGGTTCTGGCCGGAGGCATCGGTGGTGCCCGTTTCCTGCGCGGTCTCAAGGCCGCCGCGCCCGACGCCGACATCACCGTCATCGGCAACACCGGTGACGACATCCATCTGTTCGGCCTGAAGGTCTGCCCGGACCTGGACACGGTGATGTACACGCTCGGCGGGGGCATCAACGAGGAGCAGGGCTGGGGGCGTTCGGACGAGACCTTCCAGGTCAAGGGCGAGCTCGCGGCGTACGGCGTCGGTCCCGAGTGGTTCGGTCTGGGCGACCGGGACTTCGCGACGCACATCGTGCGGACGCAGATGCTGAGCGCGGGTTACCCGCTCAGCGCCGTCACCGAGGCGCTGTGCGAGCGCTGGCAGCCCGGGGTACGGCTCCTTCCGATGTCGGACGACCGGATCGAGACGCATGTCGCCGTGGAGATCGACGGCGAGCGGAAGGCCGTCCACTTCCAGGAGTACTGGGTGCGCCTGCGCGCCTCCGTGGACGCGCTGGCCGTCGTCCCCGTGGGCGCCGAGCAGGCCAAGCCCGCGCCCGGAGTGCTGGAGGCGATCGGCGCGGCCGACGTCGTGCTCTTCCCGCCGTCCAACCCCGTGGTCAGCGTCGGCACGATCCTCGCCGTGCCCGGCATCCGCGAGGCCATCGCCGAGGCCGGGGTCCCGGTCGTCGGGCTCTCCCCGATCGTCGGGAACGCGCCGGTGCGCGGCATGGCCGACAAGGTCCTGGCCGCCGTGGGCGTCGAGTCCAGCGCCGCCGCGGTCGCCGAGCACTACGGCTCGGGGCTGCTCGACGGCTGGCTGGTCGACACCGTGGACGCGGACTCCGTACCGCGCGTGGAGGCGGCCGGGATCCGCGGCAGAGCGGTGCCGCTGATGATGACGGACATCGAGGCGACCGCCGCCATGGCCCGCGAGGCGCTCGCCCTCGCCGAGGAGGTACGCGCGTGAACGCGCCCGCGTACCGCGTCTGGGCGGTGCCGGGGCTGCCCGAGGTGAAGGCCGGGGACGAGGTCGCGAAGCTGATCGCCGCCGCCGAGCCGGGCCTCGTGGACGGGGACGTCGTGCTCGTCACGTCGAAGATCGTCTCCAAGGCGGAGGGGCGGATCCTCGCCGCCGCCGACCGGGAGGCGGCGATCGACGCCGAGACGGTACGCGTAGTGGCGCGCCGTGGAACGCTCCGGATCGTCGAGAACCGGCAGGGGCTCGTGATGGCCGCCGCCGGAGTGGACGCCTCCAACACCCCTGCGGGAACCGTCCTGTTGCTGCCCGAGGACGCGGACGCCTCGGCACGCGCGATCCGCACCGGGCTGCGGGACACGCTCGGCGTGAACGTCGGCGTGCTCGTCACCGACACCTTCGGCCGCCCCTGGCGCAACGGCCTGACGGACGTGGCGATCGGCGCCGCGGGCGTGCGCGTACTGGACGATCTGCGCGGCGGCGTGGACGCGTACGGGAATCCGCTGAGCGCGACCGTCGTGGCCACCGCCGACGAACTCGCGGCGGCGGGCGACCTGGTGAAGGGCAAGGCCGCCGATCTGCCGGTGGCCGTGGTCCGCGGGCTGCCGCATGCCGTGACGGACACGGCCGACGAGGACACCGGCGCGCGGGCCATGGTGCGCGTCGCCGCGGACGACATGTTCCGGCTCGGCACGTCGGAAGCGGTGCGCGAGGCGGTCACGCAGCGGCGCACGGTGCGGAGTTTCACCGACGATCCGGTGGACCCGGGTGCCGTGCGCCGGGCGGTCGCCGCCGCCGTGACCGCGCCCGCGCCGCACCACACGACGCCCTGGCGGTTCGTGCTCCTGGAGAGCCCGGAGGCGCGGACCGGACTCCTCGACGCCATGCGGGACAAGTGGATCGCGGACCTGCGGGCCGACGGCAGGTCGGCAGAGTCCATCGCCAAGCGCGTGCGCCGCGGGGATGTGCTGCGGGACGCGCCGTATCTCGTGGTCCCCTGCCTGGTGATGGACGGCTCGCACCGCTACGGGGACGCGCGCCGGGACACGGCCGAGCGGGAGATGTTCGTGGTCGCGACCGGCGCCGGCATCCAGAACTTCCTGGTCGCGCTCGCCGGGGAGCGGCTCGGCTCGGCGTGGATCTCGTCGACGATGTTCTGCAGGGAGGTCGTACGGGACGTGCTCGGCCTGCCGGAGAGTTGGGACCCGATGGGGGCGGTCGCGGTGGGCCGTCCCGCCGAGGAGCCACGCAGTCGGACCCCGCGCGAGGTGGCGGACTTCGTCGAGGTGCGCTGATCCGGGCTCCCGGGGTTTCTCCCCGCCCCGCCCCTTCCCGAAAGCTTGCAGCAGCTTCGGGGGCTCCGCCCCCGGACCCCCGCTCCTCAAACGCCGGAGAGGCTGATTTTTCACAGCCTCCCGATGTCCACCCGCGGCATCTTCGGTGTGCGTCGTGGCGGTGTGCGGCCGGACAGGAGGATGAAGCGGGCGGCGCGGTGGCGTTGGCCGCGGTAGGGCTCCAGGAGTTCGAGCATCCGTGCGTCGTCGCTGTCCCGCTCCCCCGCCAGGGCGTACCCGACGATGCCGGGCAGATGCAGGTCGCCGACGGTCACCGCGTCCGGGGCGCCGTGGCTGCGCTGGACCGTCTCCGCCGAGGTCCAGGGGCCGATGCCGGGCACCAACTCCAGGCATTCCTGGGCCTGTTCGGGCTCCATCGCGGCCGCCTCCTCCAGGCGGTGCGCGACGCGTACGGCCCGCAGGACGGTCGACGCGCGCTTGTTGTCGACGCCCGCGCGGTGCCACTCCCAGGACGGGATCATCCGCCAGGTGCGCGGCTCGGGCATCACGTGCATGCGCTCGGGGGCGGGGCCCGGTGCCGGTTCGCCGTACTCGCGGATCAGGAGGCGCCAGGCGCGGTACGCCTCGTCCGTGGTGACCTTCTGCTCCAGGATCGACGGGATCAGCGACTCCAGGACGAGTCCGGTCCGCATCAGCCGCAGTCCGGGGCGGCGCCGGTGGGTCGCGGCGACCAGGCGGTGCCGCGGCTCGAACACCTCGGGTTCGTCCGACTCGCCGAGCATGTGCGGGAGTTGGCCGAGCAGCCAGCCGGCGCCCGGCCCCCAGGCGTCCGCGTGCACGGTGCCGGAGCGCTGGACGACCCGGAGCGTGCCGGGCCCCTCGGGCGTACGGCTGGCCCGCCAGAAGGAGCCGTCGGGCGTCGCGCGGTACGTCGGATCGCTCGGCCCGCGCCGCAGCGGGCCGAGGACCAGGCGCAGGTCGAGAGGGCCGGGCGGGGTCCAGCGGCGGGACTCGGCGGTGGCCTGGCGCGGGACGGCTCCGGGGCGTGCGGGCAGGCGTGAGCCGCGGTGCGGGAGCGTGCGCTCGGGCACCGGCTTCTGGGCGAAGCGACCAGCCACAGGGGTCCTCGGGGTCGGACGGGACGACTCTCCGAGGGTAGGCGCTCGAAGCGGCCGTACGCGCCGGAAGCCGCCAGTCCCGCCCCCAGGGCTCTCCAGGGCCTACTGGTCCGAGGAGAACCTCACACTGCCGTCGGCCAGTTCCGCCCCGCACCAGACGCGGATGCCGTCGCGCAGCTCGTTGTCCGCGCCGACCCGGGCGCCGTCGCCGACGACCGCGCCCGACAGCACCGTACGAGCGCCGATGCGCGCGCCGGCGCCGATCAGTGAGTCGGTGACGACCGCGCCGGGCTCGACCACCGCGCCCTCCAGGACCGTGCTGCCCGCGATCCGGGCGCCCGCGCCGATCCGCGCGCCCGCGCCGACGACCGTGCCGCCGGTCAGCTTGGCGTCGGCGGCGACCTCGGCGGTGGGCAGGACGAGCCGGTCGCCGCGGCGGCCGGGCACCGCGGGCGAGGGGGCGCGGCCGAGCACGAGGTCGGCCGAGCCGCGCACGAAGGCCTGCGGGGTGCCGAGGTCCAGCCAGTACGTGGAGTCGACCATGCCCTGCAGATGGGCGCCGGAGGCGAGGAGTTCGGGGAAGGTCTCGCGCTCGACGGAGACCGGGCGGCCCTCGGGGATGGTGTCGATCACCGAGCGCCGGAAGACGTACGCGCCCGCGTTGATCTGGTCGGTGACGATCTCCTCGGGCGTCTGCGGCTTCTCCAGGAAGGCCTGGACGCGGCCGGTGCCGTCGGTGGGCACGAGCCCGTACGCACGCGGGTCGTCGACGCGGGTGAGGTGCAGCGAGACGTCGGCGCCCGAGGTCTCGTGGGTGGCGACGAGGGCGCGGATGTCGAGGCCGGTGAGGATGTCGCCGTTGAAGATCAGCACCGGGTCCTCGGGCGCCGAGCGCAGCCGCGAGGCGACGTTGCGGATGGCGCCGCCGGTGCCGAGCGGCTCGACCTCGGTGACGTACTCCAGGTGCAGTCCGAGCTCCGAGCCGTCACCGAAGTACGGCTCGAAGACCTCCGCCAGATAGGAAGTGGCGAGCACGATGTGTTCGACGCCCGCCGCGCGCGCCCGCGCCAACTGGTGTGTGAGGAACGGCACTCCCGCGGCCGGGACCATGGGTTTGGGCGTGTGCACGGTGAGCGGCCTGAGCCGGGTCCCCTTGCCGCCGACCAGGAGGATCGCTTCTGTCACCTGTCGCCTCTGCTTCCTGCCGGGGGCGGGGCCTGTCGTCGGACACCGGACTGGTCGGGTCCGGTGCGGCCGGACTGGTCTGGTCCGGCCGGTCAGTGTAGGCAGACCGTTCACGGGCGTTTTCAGTTGCGTCTGTGTGCGTGTTGTTACGTGTCCTGATCGCCTGGTCGTCCGCGTGCCGGTGGCGTGCGGCCGGGGCGGTCGGCGGGCGCCCCGGCCGGTCGGTTCAGCGGCCCTGGTAGCGGGCCGAGGACGTACGGGCCGTGCCGAGCTTGCCGTAGAGCCGTCCGCCCGGGCACTCCGTGGCGAAGCCGTCACGGTGCCCGGAGATCACGTTGAGCCGGACCTTCGCGCCCTTCTTGTACAGGTTGCTGCCGGCCGACTTCAGCAGCGCCTTGCCCTTCGGGTTCGCGCCGTACAGGCCGAGCTTCCAGGCGGTCAGCCTGGCGACGGCGTTCACCGCGGCCTTGGGCGGGTTGGTGTTGCTGTACGTGCCGAGGACCGCGATGCCGGTGCTGTTGCTGTTGAAACCGAGAGTGTGGGCCCCCAGGACGGGTTTGGCCACACCTCCGGCACGTCCTTCGTAGATGTTTCCGCACTTGTCGACGGCGAAGTTGTAGCCGAAGTCCCGCCAGCCGCTGCTCTTCACGTGGTAGCGGTAGATGCTGCGCAGCAGCGAAGGCACCTGCGAGCAGCTGTAGTTGTTGCCGGACGCGCTGTGGTGCACGAAGGCCGCGCGGACCGACTTCGTGTACACGAAGTTCCGCTCGCGCAGCTTCTCGTCCGCGCCCCAGCCCTTGCGGGTGACGATGCGCGGGCGCGGCCCGATGTACGGCTTCGCGTGCGCGGCCTGGACCACGCCGCGGGACTCGATGAAGTCGTTCTCGGTCTCCTCCTTGGTGAGCGCCGGGATGACGGTGGCGCCGAGGTCGGCGAGGTCCGCGTTGACCGCCGAGCTGGCCGCGTCCTCCGCGCCGAGCGCCGAGACCTGGGCGCCGTCGGCCAGTGGGCCCTGGGCGGGCGGGTCGTCGCCGGGGTCGACGAGTTCGAGGCGAAGCCCGGCCGGCAACGGCGCCACGGCCTGCACCCCGGAGGGCGGACCGGCGACCGGCTGAGCGGCGGGGGCGGAGGCGGTGGAGGCGGACGCCGGGGCGGAGGCCTGCGCTGTGACGACCGAGGTGGCGGGCCTCGTGGGGGCGGGGGCCTGGCGGGACTGGTCGGAGTGGTCCGGCTGCTCGGAGGGGTCGCCGTGACCGCCGTGACCGCCGTGATCTGCGGAGTCTCCTGTTTCGTTGCTGGCGGAGTCTCCGGCTCCGTGATCGGTGGCGGTTCCGTGATCGGTCACGGCTCCCTGGTCGGTGGCGGTTCCCTGGTCGGTGGCGGCTCCGTGGTCAGTGGCGGCTCCGTGGTCGTGCCGGGCGGTGGACGCCGGGGCGCTCTCGACCCGGATCTCCACGCCGTCCGAGTCGCCGACCCACAGCGGGGCCGTGGAGCCGTGCAGTTCGGCGCCGGCCCGTTCGGGGCTGTCGAGGTCGGCGGCGTGCTCCTGGTTGTGGGTGTCCACGTCCTGCCAGTCGGACCAGCGGCCGGTGCCGGTGGCGCGGGTGCGGACCTGGACGCGGCCGTGCAGTTCGGCGGCCGGGTCGTCCCAGACGACGCCGACCAGCGAGAACGGCCGTACGTCCCGACGGGTCAGGCCCTGCGCCGGGGCGCCGCCCGAGCGGTCGGAGGTGAGCGGGCTCAGCGGAAGCGACTGGGTGGAGCCGGGCACGGAACCGGCCGGCTCCGCCACCGGGGCGGCGACCGCGGCCCGTACGTCCTGCGGCACGGCGAGCGGCAGGGCCAGGGCCGCCGCACAGGCGACGCCGATCGAGGAAGCAAGGTATCCACGCATGGCGTCGATCGTGCGGCAGTACGGACATACCTGCATGTTGTACGACGCACCGGGATGCACTTCTCCCGAAGGGAACTGACGATCCGTCGACCCGATCCGGTCCCTCCGCTGCGCCGACCGGGCGGACGTACCCCGCTTGCTGCGCGTACGCTTGCGCCCGTGAACGCGACCGACCGCACCCCCGCCGACCTGCTGCGATCCGCGCTCGCCGAGGATCCTGCCCGCCCCTTGGTGACGTTCTACGACGACGCCACCGGTGAACGCGTCGAATTGTCCGTCGCCACCTTCGCCAATTGGGTGGCCAAGACAGCCAATCTGCTCCAGGACGACCTGGGCGCCGAACCCGGCGACCGGCTCGCCCTGCTGCTGCCCGCGCACTGGCAGACCGCGGTGTGGCTGCTCGCCTGCTCCTCGGTCGGCGTGCTCGTCGACGTGGGCGGAGCGGCGGCCGACGCGGACCTCGTCGTCAGCGGCCCCGACTCCCTCGACGCGGCCCTCGACTGCTCCGGCGAGCGAGTGGCCCTCGCCCTGCGCCCGCTCGGCGGCCGCTTCCCGCAGCCGCCCGCCGGGTTCGTGGACTACGCGGTGGAGGTCCCGAGCCAGGGCGACCGCTTCGCGCCGTACGCCCCCGTCGACCCGCAGGCGCCCGCGCTCGCCGTCGGCGGTACGGAGCTGACGGGTGCGGAGGTCGTGCGGCACGCGCTGTCCGACGCCGCGGAGTTGGGCATCGACGGTGGGGCGCGGCTGCTGTCGGCCCGTTCGTACGAGACGTGGGAGGGCCTGTCCTCCGGGCTGTTCGCGCCGCTCGCGGCCGGGGGGTCCGTGGTGCTCTGCCGGAACATCGAGCAGCTGGCGGAGGGCGGCCTGGAGAAGCGGGTCGAGAGCGAGCGGGTCACCGTCACCGTCGCCTGAGCCTGCGGCGCGTCCTCTTCCCCGTACCCGCCCCTTCCCGAAAGTCCTGCTGGACGGGCCTGCTCAAACGCCGGAGGGGCTGAATTCACCGCGCCCCGGGAGATACGTCAAAGTCCACCCGTCCGGCGCAGGCAAGAACCCGGTCCGCAGGCGCCGGAGGGCCGCGCCGGGCCATGGTCGTAGGAGTGCGCTTCAGGGGAGCGCCTCGTACTGCCGACGCCACGAGGGGTGGACCACGACGTGACCGACACCGCAGGCACCCCCGCCGAACCGGAACAACCGGCCGACGAAGTGTCTGAGGCGAGTCACGAAGGCACCGCCGAGCAGATGGCCGGGGACGCCGAGGGCAAGGACCCGGGGGGCGAGGACACGGGAGGCGAGGACGCGTCCGCCGATACCGAGCGGCCCCCGCCCACCGACGATCCCCCCGCAGACGAACCGGCCACCGACAAGCCCGACCCCGAACCCGAACCCGCTTCCTCCAGAATCCCGCACCACTGGCTCCGCTGGACCGCCCTGGGGGTCGCCGTGGTCGTCCTGGCGGCCGCGGGGGTCGGCTGGAGTCTGTACAAGAAGCTCGAGGGGAACATCACCCAGGACACCGGCGCCGCCGCCGAGTTGGAGCGGTACGAGCGGGAGCGGCCCGCGCCCTCGGAGCACGACGCGCAGAACATCCTGCTGATCGGCTCGGACACGAGGTCCGGGAAGGGCAACCGCCCGTACGGCCGGGACCCGGGCACGCAGCGGTCCGACACCACGATCCTGCTGCACCTCGCCGCCGACCGGAAGAGCGCGACCGCCGTGTCCGTGCCGCGCGACCTGATGGTGGACATCCCCGGCTGCCGAAGGTCCGACGGCTCCCGTACGCGCCCCCAATTCGCCCAGTTCAACTGGGCGTTCGAGTTCGGCGGGGCCGCCTGCACGATCCGTACCGTCGAGAAGCTCACCAAGATCCGGGTCGACCACCACATGATCGTCGACTTCCAGGGCTTCAAGAAGATGGTCGACGCCGTGAAGGGGGTCGAGGTCTGCCTCAAGGAGCCCATCAACGACAAGGGCGCCAAGCTGAAGCTCAAGGCCGGGTGGCAGAAGCTCAACGGCGAGCAGGCGCTCGGCTATGTGCGCGCCCGCAAGTCGATCGGCAACGGCAGCGACACCGAACGCATGGACCGCCAGCAGCAGTTCCTCGCCGCGCTCGTCAACAAGGTGAAGAGCAACGGCGTCCTGCTGAACCCGACGCGGCTCTACCCGGTGCTCGACGCGGCCACCTCGGCGCTCACCACGGACCCCGCGCTGGCCGGATTGACAGATTTGTACGAGTTGGTGCGCAGCATGCGCAACATCCCCACAGAGAAGGTGCAATTCCTCACGGTCCCTCGCCGCTCGTACACCTACGACCCCAACCGGGACGAGCTCGTCCAGCCGGACGCGGGGCGGCTGTTCGACCGGCTGCGCAACGACGTGCCCGTCGAGGTCACCCCGCGAGGTAAGGATTCCGAGCGCCGGAAGAAGGGTTCGGGCGACGGGTCCGGGGAGGATTCCGCGTCCGATTCCTCCGCCGATTCCGCCTCCGCGTCAGGGGAATCGGGGGGAAACGAGGAGGATTCGCCCGAGGGGGGTTACTGGGACGACGAGGGCTCGTGGGTCGACGAAAAGCCCGGAGGAACCGATTCCGCGGCGGATCGAGCCACCCCCCGCGCGACCGGCGACGACAAGCGGGACGAGCCGAGGCGCACGCCGAGTCCGACGCCGACCTTTCGCGGAAACACCGCCGCCGGAACGAGTTGTGAGTAAAAGCGGTACCAAGTACGTCACCGAGCGGCAGAAGACCGGGGCGGTTAAGGGCGGTATTGCCCAGTTGTAGGGGAGTGGATTTCGTCACCGCCGTCGCCTGGCGCTGAACTGGTCGGATAGCGTGAGCGATCCGGTGCGTGAGGCCACTCGTTTTGGCCACGCACCGCGTACGTGTGACCGGGCGCCTTTGGAGGGGGAGGCGCCGCGTGGCCCCGACGGAGGACTCAAGCAACCGTGGACGCGCAAGGCCGTGGGCGGGCGGAGAACATCGATCCCGCAGACCAGTGGGTACTCAACCCGCAGACCGGCGACTACGAACTGCGACTGAGCCCTTCCGCAGGGCAATCATCGGGAATCCCGGCACCTCGCAGATCCCCCCACACCGAGGGCCAGGCGGCCGGTGGGCAGCAGCGCTTCGCGCCGTCGACCCGCCGCTTCCCGACGGCGAACGGACCCGTCGGCCCCGCGGGCCCCGTCGTACCGAACGGACCGGACGCACCGTCCGGACCCGCCGGGCCGGGCGGGCCGAGTCGGCAGGGCGGACCGAGCGGCCCTCCTGGACCGCGCCGCCCCAGGGACCCGGAAGAGCCCGACGCGCCGAGCCGTGAGGTGCCCGGGCCGCGCAGGCGCCGGGGCCGACCGCAGGAGAGCGCGCCGCCGAGCACCGGCCGGCGCCGTCCCAGGCCGAAGCAGTCCAAGGGCAAGAAGACCCTCAAGTGGGGCTTCGGCATCCTGGCGGTGCTCCTGGTCGTCGCGCTGACCGCCGGATTCCTCTACTGGCAGCACCTGAACGACAACATCACCGCCGTCGACGACGACGGCGCGGGCACCGGCGGCTTCAGCGCGAACCGCCCGATCAACGTCCTGCTCATCGGCACGGACAAGCGCACCGGCAAGGGCAACGAGGGCTACGGCGACGCGGGCAGCGCCGGGCACGCGGACACCACGATCCTGCTGCACGTCTCCAAGGACCGTACGAACACGACCGCGTTGAGCATTCCGCGCGACATGATCACGGACATCCCGGACTGCCCGACCACCCAGGCCGACGGCTCGAAGAAGACCATCCCGGGCACCAGCCAGACCCGGTTCAACGAGAGCCTCGGGCAGAGCGGGCGCACCCCGAGCTGCACGATGCGTACGGTCACGGAGCTCACCGGCATCAAGATCGACCACTTCATGGTGGCCGACTTCAACGCGGTGAAGACGCTGTCCACGGCCGTCGGCGGTGTGCCGATCTGCCTCGCCAAGGACATCAACGACCCCAAGTCGCACCTGAATCTGCCGAAGGGCGAGCACGTGCTGAAGGGCGACGACGCGCTCGCGTTCGTCCGCACCCGGCACGCGGTGGGCTTCGGCGGCGACCTCGACCGCATCAAGCTGCAGCAGCAGTTCCTCACGTCGCTGATGCGCAAGATGAAGTCGAACGACACCCTGACCAGCCCCAGCAAGATGATGGACCTCGCCGAGGCCGCCACCAAGGCGCTCACCGTCGACTCCAAGATCTCCGACCTGAACAAGCTCAAGGACCTCGGACTCGAGCTCGCCAAGGCGGACTTGGAGAACATCTCCTTCGTCACCGCGCCGGTCGT
Organism: Streptomyces sp. LHD-70; assembly: GCF_031157275.1. Lineage (GTDB taxonomy): Bacteria > Actinomycetota > Actinomycetes > Streptomycetales > Streptomycetaceae > Streptomyces. Next base: position 77,754 of record NZ_JAVIFW010000025.1, on the reverse strand, counting down.
CGACAACACCGACGGGGCGACCGTGCTGCTCGACGACCCCAAGGCGAAGCCGCTGTTCTCGATGTTGCGCGCCGACAAGTCGCTGACGGACGTGAAGAAGCAGAAGAAGAAGGCAGAGGAGGCCCGCCTCAAGGGCCCGAAGTCCGCCGCCTCCGACGTCCGCGTCAACATCTACAACGGCTCGGAGACCGCGGGCGCCGCACAGTCCACGGTCACCTGGCTGCAGACCGACCAAGGCGTCCTGAAGTCGAGCCAGTTGGGCAACGCGCCCAAGCCGCAGGCCAAGACGACCCTGGAGTACGCCCCCGACCAGGCCGACCAGGCCCGCAGGCTCGCCGACATCATGGGCCTGCCCGCCTCCGCCATGAAGCCGGGCAAGAGCGAGGAGAACTCTCAGGGGCTGCCCGCCATGAAGCTCGTCCTCGGAGACGACTTCGAAGAGGCCGGAACGCCCATCTCCGCTCCGTCGAAGGCGCCGGAGGGGATCCAGAAGGTCGAGGCAGACAAACCGGTCTGCGCGAAGTAGCAGCACCCGCGCCCCACCCCGGCCCCGGCGCCGGGGCCGGGCGGGCCGGGACGGGGAGGGGCTGGTGCATGAGGCAGGGCAGCGTACGAAGACAGGGCACGGTCCCGCGTCCGCGCAGCGCCGGCGAACTGGGCTGGGACGAGAGCCTCTACGAGGACGAGAGCGAGGGCGAGGGCGAGAACAGCGGCACCGGTGACGGTGACGGTGACGGGCAGCAGCGGTCGGGGGGCCGCAACGACACCGGAACCACCCGGCCCCGCAAGGGCCGCCGTGCGCTGCGCTGGTTCGCGATCGTCCTCGCCGTACTGATACTCGGCACGGCCGCCGCCGGATACCTCTACTACGAGCACCTCAACGGCAATATCGACACCTCGCCGATGCCGGAGGGCAACCGGGCGCCCGAGGCCACGCCCAACGCCGCCGGGCAGACCCCGCTCAACATCCTGCTCATCGGCTCCGACGCCCGGAACAGCGCCGAGAACCAGAAGCTGGGCGGCGCGAAGGAGACGTTCGACGGGACGCCCCTCGCGGACGTACAGATGCTGCTCCACCTCTCCGCGGACCGCAGCAACATGTCCGTGATCAGCATGCCGCGCGACACCCTGCTGCAGATGCCCGAGTGCACCGACCCCCACAGCGGCAAGGTCTACCCCGCGACGCAGGGCCGCGTGATGACCAACACCAGCCTGGGGCGCGGCGGTCCGGGCTGCACGGTGCTTGCCTGGGAGAAGCTGACGAACATTCACATCGACCACTTCATGATGGTCGACTTCGCCGGCGTGGTGTCGATGGCCGACGCGATCGGCGGCGTACCGGTCTGCGTGGACGCCAACATCCACTCCCGCAACAGCAAGGGCGCGGGCTCGGGCCTGAAGCTGGAGAAGGGCACCACGTACATCCAGGGCGAGCAGGCCCTGCAGTGGCTGCGCACCCGCTACGGCTTCGAGGACGGCAGCGACATCGGCCGCGCCAAGGCCCAGCACATGTACATGAACGCGATGGTCCGCGAGCTGCGCGAGAACGCCACCCTGAGCAGCCCGGGCAAGCTCCGCAGGCTCGCCGAGGAGGCCACCTCCGCCCTTGAGGTCGACGAGGGCCTCGACACCGTCAAGAAGCTCTACGACCTCTCGAACGAACTGAAGCGCGTACCTCCGCAGCGCATCACCATGACGACCATGCCGTACGAATACGTGGGCGCCCGCGTCCAGCCCAAACCCGGCGACGCGGAGCAGCTGTTCCGGCTCGTACGGGACGACGTGGCGCTCGACGGCAAGGACAGCGAGGCCAAGAAGAAGGACCAGGAGAAGAAGCGCGAGGAGTCCGACTCCGACGACCCTGCGGCGGAGCCCGGCGAGATCGGCGTGCAGGTCGTCAACGGCACCGCGACGCCCACCACGGCCTCGGTGCCGGGCCGCGCCTCGGCCCTGGTGGCGCTGCTGCAGGGCAAGGGGTACGCGCGGGCGGCCGCCGACCAGTCACAGCTGCCGCGGCAGGAGCGTACGGTGATCCGCTTCCCCAGCGCCGAGCTTGAGGGGGACGCCCGGGCGGTCGCGGAGTCCCTCGGTCTGCCGCCGAGTTCGGTCGAGGAGTCCAAGGAGGTCACGGGCGTCACGCTGGTCGTGGGCTCCGACTGGCGCACCGGCGACGTACCGCCGAAGCCGGAGGAGCAGGACGACAGGACGCCGGAGTCGGCCGACGCCATGAACGGCGCGGACGACAAGGCCTGTATGCACGTGAACCCGAACTTCACCTGGTAGCGGGGAAGTTCGGGTCCGACGGACGTGCGGCGGCGCTCAGGCCTGCTTGAGGACCGCCGGGCTCAGGCCTGCTTGAGGACAGCCGGGCGGCGCGAGGCGATGACCTTCTTGGCCAGCGCCCGCGGGCTGGTCAGGAAGCCCCAGCCCCACGACATGTGCATGGTCGCGAGCGCGACGGGGATCTGCAGCCGCGCCTTCGCCGGGAGCCCCTTGCCCGCGGGCACCGACCCCGCCGCGATCGCCGCGAGATAGCCGCCGGGGATCACGAAGCCCCACGGCGTGAGCAGCGCACCCACGACGGTGCCCGCGGCGATGGCGCACACGGCGGTCGGCGGCGCGAGATAGCGCAGGTTGATGGAGCCCTCGTGGTACCGGGCGACGACGTGCCGCCAACGCCCGTAGTCCTTGTACTGCTTGGCGAGCGCCTTGACGCTCGGCCGCGGGCGGTACGAGACCTTCAGCTCGGGCGAGAACCAGATCAGACCGCCGGCCTCACGGATGCGGAAGTTCAGCTCCCAGTCCTGGGCGCGGATGAACTCCTCGTTGTACCCGCCCTGCTGCTCCAGGGCCTCGCGGCGGAAGACGCCGAGGTAGACCGTCTCGGCGGGCTGCGCCTCTCCCCCGGTGTGGAAGGCGGCGTTGCCGACGCCGATCTTCGAGGTCATGGCGGCGGCGACCGCGTGCTCCCAGTCGTTCTCGCCCTCGGCGAACATCAGACCGCCGACGTTCTGCGCGCCCGTCTCCTCCAGGAGGCGGACGGCGGTGGCGATGTAGTTCGCGGAGAGCATGCCGTGGCCGTCGACGCGGACCACGATGGGGTGCTTGGACGCCTTGATCGCGGCGTTCAGCGCGGCCGGCGTACGACCCGTCGGGTTGGGCACCGTCGTGACCCTGGGGTCTTCCGCGACCAGCTGGGCGGCGATCTCGTCGGTGCGGTCCGCGGACGGGCCGAGCGCGACGACGACCTCCATCTCCCCCGCGTACTCCTGCTGGAGGATCGCCTCCACCGCATGCCGCAGGTGCCGCTCCTCGTTGAGGACGGGCATGATCACCGATACCGCCGGGTGCTGCACGGCGGACTCCTGGATTTTCTCGCTCATCAGACGTCACGTTACCGCGAACGGGGGACACGGACGCGCGCCATCCGGGTCGCTGCCCCGGGCCGCATTTCGTATCGACTTACGGTTGCACGCGTCCCTGCGCCCGTTCCGCGGAGGTGTCCCGCGTTGTCCCGTCCGCCCCGCCATCCCGCCCGTCCACCCCGGCAGAGGCCACGGCCGCAGGCGCAGCAGCCGTCCCGCGCGCGGCGGCGGCAGCCGGCGAAGCCGCGGTGGGCCATGCGGGCGGCCACCACGCTGTCCATGGTGGTACTCGCCGCCGCGGGCATCGGGCACGCGGTGGTCACCGGCCTGGACACCGGGATCTCCCGGGTCGACCCGTTCCGCGACATGAAGAACCGCCCCTCGGGCGGTGACGGGACGAACATCCTGCTCGTCGGCACCGACGGCCGCGACAAGATCACCGAGGCGGAGCGCAAGAAGTACCGCCTCGGCGGCGCGCCCTGCCGCTGCACGGACACGATCATGATCGTGCACATCTCGGAGGACCGGGACCGCGCCAGCGTCGTGAGCCTGCCCCGCGACTCGTACGCGGAGGCCCCCGCGCACACCGACCAGAACTCCGGAGAGAAGCACCACACCCACCCGATCAAGCTGAACGCGGCGTACGCGGAGGGCGGGCCGAACCTCACGGTGCGCACCGTCGAGCACATGACCAAGGTGAAGATCGACCACTATCTGGAGGTCGACTTCACCAGCTTCATGAAGACGGTCGACGTCCTCGGCGGCGTGGAGATCTGCACGGTCGGGCCGCTGAAGGACTCGTACACCGGACTCGATCTGCCCGCGGGCAAGCACCAGTTGAACGGCGGCCAGGCACTGCAGTACGTGCGCTCGCGGCACATCGACGGGGCCGCGGACCTGGGCCGGATGCAGCGGCAGCAGCGGTTCATGGCCGCGCTGATCGCGAAGGCCACGTCCTCCGGAGTGCTCCTGAACCCGGTCAAGTTCCGCAAGGTGACGCAGACGGTGCTCAGCTCCGTACGGGCCGACCGCAGCTTCGGCACGGACGAGATGCTGGACCTCGGCCGCGCGATGCGGAACTTCACACCCGCATCGTCGGAGTTCACCTCGGTGCCGATCGGCACCATGGGCCACAAGGTGCCGGGCATCGGCTCGACGATCAAGTGGGACCCGGTGAAGTCCGGCAAGCTCTTCAAGGCCCTGCGCGAGGACCGGCCGCTCGCCCCGTACAAGGTGCGCAGGCCGAAGGCGCTCGCGGTGGACGTGGCGCCGCAGCAGATCCGGGTGCAGGTGGAGAACGGCACGAAGACGCCGGGCCTCGGCAAGAAGGTCGACAAGGCGCTGCGCTCGACGGGCTTCCGCACCTCGGGCGTCCCGGTCTCCGCCGCGCAGCCGAACCTGCCGCGCACGGTGGTGGCGTACGACCCGCGCTGGGACCGCTCGGCGAAGTCCCTCGCGGCGGCGCTGCCCGGCTGCCAGTTGAAGCCGGTCAAGGGCCAGGGGTCGCTCCTGAAGGTGATCGCGGGCGCGGACTACAAGGGCGTGCAGCGGGTGCGCGCGGAGGACCCGTACCAAGGGGAGTTCGGGGTGGCTACGGGGGATCAGGTGGTGTGCGGCAACTGAGGCTTCCGGGGGCTCCGCCCCTTACGCCTCAGTCCTCGATCCCCTCCGCCACCCGCTGCTCGCGGAGCTCCTTGATCGCCCGGCGCCGCGCCAAGCGATGCGTACGACGGATCTGCGCCTCCTGATAGCGCCGCTTGTCCCGCTCCGTCTCCGGGAGCACCGGCGGCAGCGAGCGCGGCTTGCCGTCCGCGTCGACGGCGGCGAAGACCAGGTACGCCGAGCCGACCTGCTGGGCGGGCGTCGACTCGTTCCAGCGCTCGGCGAGAACGCGGACGCCGACCTCCATCGACGTCCGGCCGGTCCAGTTGACCTGAGCCTTCACATGGACGAGGTCGCCGACCCTGACCGGCTCCAGGAAGACCATCTCGTCCATCGAGGCCGTCACCGCGGGCCCGCCGGAGTGCCGGCCCGCCACGGCGCCCGCCGCGTCGTCGACGAGTTTCATGATCACGCCACCGTGCACCGTGCCCAGGAGGTTGGTGTCGTTGTGGGTCATGATGTGGCTGAGCGTGGTCCGGGAAGCCGCGGTCGGCTTGCCCGGAATATCCGCCTCCGGGGGACGGGCCTGGTCTGTCATGTCGTCCACCTTATGCCGGGCGCGCTTTGCATCAGCTCTGCAACAGCCGGGCCCCGAACCCACCCCAGGCCTTGTCGGGCGCCTCATCGAGGCCTGCACACTGGTGCGTATGAATGACTGGCCCAACCGAGACCAGGGGTATGGACGCGGCAGCGCGCACCCCGAGCCCGAGGGCGCCCGCGTGATGCGTCATGTCCAGCGCGGCGGGGCTCCCCGTCCCCCCGCCGCCCCGCCGAGGGCCTCCGTGCCCCCGCAGCAGGGGTACGGCTACGACGACGGTTACAGCGAGGGCCAGGTCTACGGCGGTGGCGGTCGCGGCCGGGGCGGCGACGGATACGACGACGGCTCCTACGGCGACCAGTACGCCACCCGCCCGGCACCGAACCGGGGCCGCCAGTTCAAGCGCATCCTCGGCACACTCCTGGTCGTCGTCCTGGTCTGGGGCGTCGGCACGTACTTCTGGGCCGACTCGCAGCTCAAGGGCGAGGTCGACCTGGCCAAGGTGATCGAGCGGCCCGAGGCGGGCGACGGCACGAACTACCTGATCGTCGGCTCGGACAGCCGCGAGGGCCTGACCTCCGCGGACCGCAAGCGCCTGCACACCGGTTCCGCGGGCGAGGGGTCGAGCCGCACGGACTCGATGATGATCCTGCACACCGGCAGCAACGGCGACACCCTGATCTCGCTGCCGCGTGACTCCAACGTGGAGATCCCGTCCTTCGTCGGCTCGGACTCCGGCAAGAAGTTCCCGGGGACCGGCCGCACCACCAAGCTGAACGCCGCGTACTCCGAGGACGGCCCCGAGCTCCTCGTCCGTACCGTCGAGCACAACACCGGCCTGAAGATCGACCACTACGCGGAGATCGGCTTCGGCGGCTTCGCCAAGATCGTGGACGCGGTCGGCGGCGTGGACATCAAGGTCGAGCAGCCGATGAAGGACAAGAAGTCCGGCTCGGACTTCGAGCCCGGCACCCACACCATGAACGGCGAGCAGTCGCTGGCCTTCGTCCGGCAGCGCTACGGCCTGGCCGGCGGCGACCTGGACCGCACGAAGAACCAGCAGAAGTTCCTCTCGGCGCTCGCCAACCAGACGGCCACCCCGTCGACGATCATCAACCCGTTCAAGCTCTACCCGACGATGGGCGCGGGCCTGGACACGCTGGTCGTGGACAAGGACATGAGCCTGTTCGACCTGGCCGGGATGTTCTGGGCGATGAAGAACGTCTCGGGCGGCGAGGGCAAGTCGATGAACATGCCGGTCTCCGGCAGCGTCAACGGCAACCTCGTCTGGGACAAGGCCAAGCTGCAGCAGCTGGTGGAGCAGCTCAAGAACGACGAGAAGGTCACCGTCAGCGACGAGTGAGCCAGCCGGTCCGTACGTACGAGGGGCCGCGCGCCGGATGTCCGGTGCGCGGCCCCTCTCGTATGCCCAAGTCCCTTGCGTACCAGGTCAGTTCTCGTACGCCCAAGTCCCTTGCGTACGAGGTCAGTTGCGGGGTGTCGTGAGCCGGTCGAGGAGGGCCGTGCGGATGCCGGGGCGGGAGCCGAAGAGGAGCAGGAACGTCGCCTCGCGGACCAGGCGCTGGGCGTGCTCCTGGAGCAGGACCGCTCGACTTCCGTGGGCGACGGCACAGGCGGACGCGGCCCGCAGCGCCAGCTCCGAACCGGCCGCGCGGGCGTCGGGGACCTGGTCGGGGTCGACGCTCAGGAGCCGGGCGCGGACCTGGTCGAGCTCGTCGGGGAGCCCGCCCGCGTCCCCGTCGAGCAGGGCGATCGCGCGCTCGGCGATGCCGAGGGCCAGGGCGCCGGTGAACCGCACCGACTCGGCGTCGCCCTTCAGGTGCTCCTGCTGCGGGGTGGTGCCGAGCACCCGCTCGTCGGGCACGAAGTGGCGGTCGAACCTCAGGGTCACGGTCCGGCTCGCCTGGACGGCGACCAGGTCGAGGACGGGCCCGACGGACAGGGTGGCGCTCTCCTCGGCGTCCAGGAGTGCCCAGACCACGGTGTCGTCCGCGTCGCGGCCCGCGGCGTACAGGGTGTCGACCATGTCCCAGCCGGTGACCCACGGGGCGACGCCTTCGAAGAGCCACCCGCCGTCGGCCCGCACGGCCCGCACGAGGGGCGGGCCCGGGCGGACCGCGGCGCCGACCGCGAGCCCGGCCCGCCGCCGCCCGGACACGTGATCGGCCAGGTGGTCCGCGCGCAGCGCCTCGTTGGCGGTCTCGCCGAGGGCCATCACGGCGCCGTGGTGCTGCACCCACACGAACGTCGTTGTCAGACAGCCCCCGGCGAGGGCCTCCACGAGCCGGAGCACGGCGGGGTAGTCGGGCAGGTCGAGGGTGGTCAGGTCCTCCGGCGCGGCGAGCCCGTAGAAGCCCTCGGCGGCGAGCAGGTCCAGGTGGGAGCGCGGGACCCGGCCCGCCCCGTCGACGTCGGGGGCCGCCGGGAACAGCACGTCGTCGGCGATCTCGCGGGCTCGGCGCAGCGACCGGGACGCGTGCGCGGCTTCGGTCTCGCTCATGGCGCCGACGGTACGCCCGTCGCGCGGACCCCGCACACGCAGAGCTCCCGGGGCGCTGTTCGTGCAGCGCCCCGGGAGCGGTCCTGTCAACTGCCGTACGGCTAGGGGGCGTTTCCCCGATGTCGCGGGCCCGCAAAGATCGGGGAGACGGCCCCTACGGCAGGTTGCGGGCCATGACGATGCGCTGGACCTGGTTGGTGCCCTCGTAGATCTGGGTGATCTTGGCGTCGCGCATCATGCGCTCGACCGGGTAGTCCCGGGTGTAGCCGTAGCCGCCGAGGAGCTGCACCGCGTCCGTGGTGACCTCCATGGCGACGTCCGAGGCGAAGCACTTGGCCGCCGCGCCCTGGAACGTCAGATCCGCATCGCCGCGCTCCGACTTCGCGGCCGCCGCGTACGTCAGCTGCCGGGCGGCCTCGACCTTCATGGCCATGTCGGCGAGCATGAACTGCACACCCTGGAAGTCGCCGATCGGCTTGCCGAACTGCTTGCGCTCCTGGACGTAGCCCTTGGCGTAGTCGAGGGCGCCCTGCGCGATGCCGAGGGCCTGCGCCGCGATGGTGATGCGGGTGTGGTCCAGGGTCTTCATCGCGGTGGCGAAGCCGGTGCCCTCGGCGCCGATCATGCGGTCGGCGGGGATGCGGACGTTGTCGAGGTAGACCTCACGGGTCGGCGAGCCCTTGATGCCGAGCTTCTTCTCCGGGGCGCCGAAGGACACGCCCTCGTCGCCCTTCTCCACGACGAACGCGCTTATGCCCTTCGACCGCTTCTCGGGGTCGGTCACGGCCATCACGGTGTAGTACTCCGAGACACCGGCGTTGGTGATCCAGCGCTTCACACCGTTGAGCACCCAGAAGTCGCCGTCGCGCACGGCCTTGGTCTTCATCCCCGCGGCGTCCGAGCCCGCGTCCGGCTCGCTCAGGCAGTACGAGAACATCCCGTCGCCCTTGGCCAGCGGCGCCATGTACTTCTTCTTCAGCTCCTCGGAGCCGGACAGGATCACCGGCAGCGAGCCCAGCTTGTTCACCGCCGGGATCAACGAGGACGAGGCGCAGACGCGGGCCACCTCCTCGATCACGATCACCGTGGCGAGCGCGTCGGCACCCGCGCCGCCGTACGCCTCCGGCACGTGCACGGCATGCAGGTCGTTCGCCGTCAGCGCGTCGAGGGCCTCCTGCGGGAAACGGGCCTCCTCGTCGACCGCGGCGGCGAACGGCGCGATCTTCGCCTCGGCGAGCGCACGCACCGACTCGCGGAGCATGTCGTGCTCCTCGGCCGGACGGTACAGGTCAAAAGCCGAGGAATCGTTCGTACCCGCCAAGATCTCTCACTCCCCAAGAGTGCTAACTACCGTTAAGTAACCCTGATTTTAGGGCCCCGGCCCGCATTGGCATACGTGAGCTTCCCGACAGCTTCCGGACAGCGGATCAGCCCCGGCCGCCGCCCCGACTATGCTCGGGCAGCGCATTCCCCCGTAACCCCTCTGGAGCAGCTTCATGGCCCTCAAGATCACCGTGATCGGCACCGGATACCTCGGCGCCACCCACGCAGCGGCCATGGCTGAGCTGGGCTTCGAAGTGCTCGGGCTCGATGTCGTCCCCGAGAAGATCGAGCTGCTCTCGCAGGGCCGCGTGCCGATGTACGAGCCGGGCCTGGAGGAACTGCTCCGCAAGCACGTCGCCGGCATCGAGGGCTCCAGCGGGCGGCTGCGCTTCACCACGTCCTGGGAGGAGCTCGGCGCCTTCGGTGACGTGCACTTCGTCTGCGTGAACACCCCGCAGAAGCACGGCGAGTACGCCTGCGACATGAGCTACGTCGACTCCGCCTTCGCCTCGCTCGCCCCCGTGGCCCGCGAGGGCTCCCTGGTCGTCGGCAAGTCGACGGTCCCGGTGGGCTCGGCGGCCCGCCTGACCGAGGTGCTGCCCGAGGGCGTCGAGCTGGCCTGGAACCCGGAGTTCCTGCGCGAGGGCTTCGCCGTGCAGGACACCCTGCACCCGGACCGGCTCGTGGTCGGCGTGCAGAGCGAGCGCGCGGAGAAGCTGCTTCGCGAGGTGTACGCGACGCCGATCGCCGAGGGCTCGCCGCTGGTCGTGACGGACTTCCCGACGGCCGAGCTGGTGAAGACCTCCGCCAACTCCTTCCTCGCCACGAAGATCTCCTTCATCAACGCGATGGCCGAAGTCTGCGAGGCCGCGGGCGGTGACGTGGTCAAGCTGGCCGAGGCGATCGGGTACGACGAGCGGATCGGCGCGAAGTTCCTGCGCGCCGGTATCGGCTTCGGCGGCGGCTGCCTGCCGAAGGACATCCGCGCGTTCATGGCCCGCGCCGGTGAGCTGGGCGCCGACCAGGCCCTGACGTTCCTGCGCGAGGTCGACTCCATCAACATGCGGCGCCGCGGCCACATGGTCGAGCTGGCCCGCGAGGCGCTCGGCGGCGGCTCCTTCCTCGGCAAGCGGGTCGCGGTCCTCGGCGCGACGTTCAAGCCCGACTCGGACGACGTGCGGGACTCCCCCGCGCTCAACGTCGCCGGCCAGATCCATCTGCAGGGCGGCCAGGTCACGGTCTACGACCCGAAGGGCATGGCCAACGCCCGCCAGGTCTTCCCGACGCTCGGGTACGCGGAGTCGGCGCTCGACGCGGTGCGGGGCGCGGATGTCGTCCTGCACCTGACGGAGTGGCGGGAGTTCCGGGAGCTGGACCCGGCTCAGCTGGGCGCGGCGGTTGGTCAGCGGGTGCTGCTCGACGGGCGCAACGCGCTCGACCCGGCTCGCTGGCGCGAGGCGGGGTGGGTGTACCGGGCCATGGGCCGGCCGGCGGCGTAGCGCTAGCCGGAGGTCCCGGGCGTCCCGGGCGTCCCGGAGGTCCCGGAGGGGCCGGACCTGGCCCGATAGGTCCGCATCTTCGCCCGCGCCCCGCACACCTGCATGGAACACCAGCGCCTGCGGCCCGCCGGGCTGCGGTCGTAGTACGCCCACAGGCAGTCCTCGGCCTCGCAGGCCTTGAGGCGGAGCCAGCTGCCGTCCGCCGTCGCGCGGGCGATCGCGTGCGCGACGCGGGCGGCGAGCGGCGCCGGGTCGGCAGGCTCCAGGCTTGCCGCGCCCGCCTCGTCCACGGTCACCAACAGCGGTGCCCCGGCGAGGAGTTGGGAGAGCGTGCGGGCCGTACGGTGCGGGGCGTGGCCCGCGTGCGCCAGGCACGCGACACGCAGCGCCTCGCGCAGCTCCTTCGCGTCGCCCGCCTCCCGCTCGCTCACGCCGAACTCCGCGCGCCCCTCCGCGGTGTCCAGAAAGTCGCGCCCGGTCTCCACGTCGAGGGTGTTGACCAGCGCCGCCACGAAGGCCAGCTCGCCGGGGGCGGACGCTTTCTCGTTCATGGTTGCGACGTTACCTCCGTTGCGGGAGCATGGGGTAACCGTTACCGGTTGCGCCGGGTAAACGGTAACCCGTGCGTACGCCTACGGAGGGATCCGATCATGTCCATCGCCAAACTCGGGGCCGTCGTCCTGGACTGTCCCGACCCCCTGGCCCTCGCCGAGTTCTACGCGGCGATCGTCGGCGGCACGATCAAGCCGATGGAGGAGAACGGCGACAGCTGGGTCGACCTGGAGGACCACGGCGGCAGCACCCTCGGCTTCCAGGCCGCGCCCGACTACGTACCGCCGCGGTGGCCCTCGCCGGGCGGCGCGCAGCAGTTCCATCTGGACCTGACCGTGGACGACCTGGACGCCGCCGAGAAGCAGGTGCTGGCGCTCGGCGCGAAGGTCCTCGACGCGGAGGACCGCTCCCGCAGCTGGCGGGTGTACGCGGATCCGGCGGGGCACCCGTTCTGCCTCTGCGCCTGCTGAGCGCCCCTGAACCTCGCCCTACGGGCTCAGTTCTCGCCGTCCAGGCGGTCCAGCGTCGCCGTAGACGGTGCGCGGCGGATCTGGGCCGCCTTGGCGGTGAAGTCGGCCTCGCGCAGCACGCGTTGGACGTTGCCCCAGGTCAGCAGGGACACGTCGGCGTCGGGCCAGCCGCGGTCCAGGAGTTCGGCGATCAGCTGGGGGTAGCGGGAGGTGTCGTGCAGGCCGTCCGGCAGGGCGCTCCCGGTGTCGTACATGCCGGAGATGCCGACGCACTCGGGGCCCGCCACGCGGCGGACATGGTCGAGATGGTCCGCCACGTCCCGCAGCGCCGGGCCCGTCTGCGCGGCCGTGCACGGCACCAGGCACAGGCCGTTGTGGTCGCGCAGGGCGGCGAGCAGGTCGTCGGGGACGTTGTCCGGGTGCGGGGTGAGCGCGTGGGCCGCCGAGCGGGAGAAGATCACCGGGGCCCGGGAGACGGTCAGGGTGTGCTTGACCGTGGCGGTCGAGCTGCCGCTGAGGTCGGCGAGGACGCCGAGGCGGTTCATCTCGCGGACCACCTCCTCGCCGAAGCGGGACAGCCCCCGCTCCCCCGCCCAGCGCGTCCCGGACAGGGTGAGGCTGCGGACGCCGAGCCGCTGCAGGGCGCGCAGCGTGCCGAGGCAGTCGTCGATCGCCGCCGCGGCCGCGGGGCCGAGCAGGCAGGCGATCCGCCCGTGCGCGCGGGCGTCGGCGGTGTGGGAGGCGGTGTGCGCGAGCCGCAGGCCCTCCGGGTAGGCACGGACGACGGTCTCGGCGAGGTCGATCAGGGCGAGGGTGGCGCTCACGGCACGGTTGGCCTCGTACGCCTGCGGCAGCCGCAGCGACCAGAACATCGCGCCGACCGCGCCCTCGCGCAGCCGCGGCAGGTCGGCCTGCAGCGCGGTGTCGCCCAACTCCAGGTCGTACCAGGTCAGTCGGGACAGCGCCCAGGCCAGTCCGCTGTGACCGTCGGCGACGGGGTGTTCGGTGAGCAGGGCGCGCGCCCGCTCCTCGGGCGCGGGCGTGTGCGCGGATGTGCGCGCGGATGTGTGCGTGGATGTGTGCGGGCCGGGTCTCAGCTCCTCCGCTTCCCCCTCCGCCCCCTCCTCGGCGTGGGCGCTCGCGCCGCCGGTGGAAAGGGGGATGTCCTCGTCGTCCTGAAGATCGGCCATGGTGGGGCTCCGGTGGGGTGGTGCAGCACTCTGTACGCCAACCGTGGCACGGGACCAGGTCCGGGTCTCGGCGGTGTGGGCCGTACGGGGGACGCCGCCGAGGAGCGGCACCGTCCCCCGTGAGCCGCTCAGCCGTCCAGCTGGTCGAGGGTCGCCACCGACGGGCCGCGGCGGGCGCCCAGGTCGCGGGCCGCGTCCTCCGCCGCGCCGAGCACCCGCACCGCGTTCCGCCAGGTCAGCTTGGCGAGATCGGCCCGGGACCAGCCGCGCGAGAGCAGCTCGGCGATCAGGTTGGGGTAGCCGGACACGTCGTCGAGGCCGTCCGGCGTGAACGCCGTGCCGTCGTAGTCGCCGCCGATGCCGATGTGGTCGACGCCGGCCACCTCGCGCATGTGGTCCAGGTGGTCGGCGACCGTGGCGGCGGTGGCGACGGGGCGCGGGTGGGCCGCCTCGAACGCCTCGTGGACCTTCATCGCCTCCGGCGTCGTGTCCAGGTGGTGGAAACCGTGCGCGCGCATGTTGTCGTCGGCGGCCGCGGTCCAGTCAACTGCCGCCTGCAGCACGAACTTCGGTACGAACGTGGCCATCGCGACGCCGCCGTTCCCGGGCAGCCGCTCCAGGACGTCGTCCGGGATGTTGCGCGGGTGGTCGCAGACCGCGCGGGACGACGAGTGGGAGAAGATCACCGGCGCCGTGGAGGTGTCCAGGGCCGCGCGCATCGTGGTGGCCGCGACGTGCGAGAGGTCCACGAGCATGCCGATGCGGTTCATCTCGCGTACGACCTCGTGGCCGAAGGGCGAGAGGCCGCCGACGCCCGGTTCGTCCGTCGCCGAGTCCGCCCACGCGATGTTGTCGTTGTGGGTGAGCGTCATGTAGCGCACGCCGAGGGTGTGCAGGGCGCGCAGCGTGGCGAGGGAGTTGTTGATGGAGTGGCCGCCCTCGGCACCCATCAGGGAGGCGATCCGCCCCTCGGCGCGGGCCGCCTCCATGTCGGCGGCGGTCAGGGCGCGGCGCAGCTCGGCCGGGTGCCGGTCGAGCAACTGCTGGACGCAGTCGATCTGTTCGAGCGTCGCGCTGACCGCGGCGTCACCGGTCAGGTCGGTGCGTACGTACACCGACCAGAACTGTGCGCCGACGCCGCCGGAGCGGAGCCGGGCGAGGTCGGTGTGCAGCCTGCCGGTCTGGTCGGCTGCGATGTCCAGGCGGTCGATGTCGTAGCGGACCTTCTCGCGGAGCGCCCAGGGGAGGTCGTTGTGACCGTCCGCGACGGGGTACGCCGTGAGGAGTTCTCGGGCGGAGTGCAGGTGGTCGGTTGCTGGCATGCGGGCCATTGTTCCCGCACCGTCGGCGGGGGCGCCGTCGGTTTGATCCCCTCCCCGCCCCTTCCCGAAAGCCTGCGGCGCTTCGGGGGCTCCGCCCCCCGGACCCCCGCTCCTCAAACGCCGGAGGGGCTGAATTTGACGGCGGGAAAGCCGAACGACAGAGCCCGGCTGCTACTGCCCGAAGCCGAATCCTGCCCCCGCGCCCTCGACCTTCGCCCGGAGCCGCTTGCCCTTCTCCGTGGCCTGGTCGTTGAGCTCCCGCTGGAACTCCCGCATGCGGGTGAGGAGTTCGGGGTCGTGGGCGGCGAGGATGCGGGCCGCGAGCAGGCCCGCGTTGCGCGCGCCGCCGACCGAGACCGTCGCCACCGGCACGCCCGCCGGCATCTGCACGATCGAGAGCAGCGAGTCCATGCCGTCCAGGTACTTCAACGGGACCGGCACACCGATCACCGGCAGCGGCGTCACCGAGGCGAGCATGCCCGGCAGATGGGCCGCGCCGCCCGCGCCCGCGATGATCGCCTTGAGGCCGCGCTCGGCCGCGTCCTCGCCGTACGCGACCATCTCGCGCGGCATGCGGTGCGCGGAGACGACGTCGACCTCGTACGGAATCTCGAACTCGTCGAGCGCCTTCGCGGCGTTCTCCATGACGGGCCAGTCGGAGTCGGAGCCCATGACGATGCCGACCACAGGGGAGTTGGTGGGGCTGGTCATTCCGTGATCGTTCCTCGCAGGTAGCCGACTGCGTGACGGGCGCGCTCCAGCACGTCGTCCAGGTCGTCGCCGTAGGTGTTGACGTGGCCCACCTTGCGGCCCGGCTTCACGTCCTTGCCGTACATGTGGATCTTCAGCTGCGGGTCGCGGGCCATGCAGTGCAGGTACGCCTGGTACATGTCCGGGTAGTCGCCGCCGAGGACGTTGGCCATGACCGTCCACTTCGCCCGCGGGCGCGGGTCGCCGAGCGGCAGGTCGAGGACCGCGCGCACATGGTTGGCGAACTGCGAGGTGATCGCGCCGTCCTGGGTCCAGTGCCCGGAGTTGTGCGGGCGCATGGCGAGCTCGTTGACGAGGATCTGTCCGTCGGCGGTCTCGAAGAGCTCCACCGCGAGGTGGCCCACCACGCCCAGCTCCTGCGCGATCCGCAGGGCCAGCTCCTGGGCGCGGCCCGCGAGGTCCTCGGAGAGGCCGGGCGCGGGTGCGATCACCGTGTCGCAGACGCCGTCGACCTGCTGGGACTCCACGACCGGGTACGCCACGGCCTGGCCGTGCGGCGAGCGGACGACGTTCGCCGCCAGCTCGCGTACGAACGCGACCTTCTCCTCGGCGAGGACGGGGACGCCGGCCTTGAACGGATCGGCGGCGTCCGCGGCGGAGCGCACGAACCACACGCCCTTGCCGTCGTACCCGCCGCGCACCGTCTTGAGGATGACGGGGAAGCCCGCGCCCTCCTCGGCGAACGCCACGACGTCGTCGGGGTCCGTCACGAGGCGATGGCGCGGACACGGGGCGCCGAGTGCGTCGAGCTTCGCCCGCATCACGCCCTTGTCCTGGGCGTGCACCAGCGCGTCCGGACCGGGGCGCACGGGGATCCCGTCCGCCTCCAGGGCGCGCAGATGCTCCGTGGGCACGTGCTCGTGATCGAAGGTGATCACGTCACAGCCACGGGCGAACTCACGCAGGGTGTCCAGGTCGCGATAGTCGCCGATGACGACATCGCTGACGACCTGGGCCGCCGAGTCCTGGGGAGTGTCACTGAGGAGCTTGAACCTGATGCCGAGCGGGATGCCTGCTTCGTGCGTCATGCGCGCGAGCTGCCCACCGCCGACCATGCCGACTACGGGGAACGTCACATCATCCAGGGTAAGGGGCCCTGGGATACGTAGAGACCCACGAGTCCTGCGTCACATCTCACAGCCGTGAGCCCGGTCTCGCCTGCGCTGTCTGGGCTACGCGCGTCACACCGCCGTTCCACGGTTTCCACAGGCCAGGCACGGGAAGTCCACGCTGGTTAGCATGACGGGGTAATCCGAGAGGCCGACCACCGAACGGACGGGGCGAACGATCACCATGAGTGAGCGGGGCGCACTGCGCGTGCAACTGGACCAGCTCATCCGCGAGATCGCCAAGTTCGGCGTGGTGGGCGGCATCGGCACGCTGGTGAACCTCGGAGTGTTCAACCTCCTGCGGCACACGACGGAGATCCCGGTGGTGCGCGCCTCGATCATCGCCACGGTCGTCGCGATCTGCTGCAACTACGTGGGCTTCCGCTACTTCACGTACCGGGACCGCGACAAGAGCGGTCGTACGAAGGAGATGACGCTCTTCCTGCTGTTCTCCGCCGTAGGCCTGGTGATCGAGAACGGCGTCCTGTACGCGGCGACGTACGGGTTCGGCTGGGACAGCCAGCTGCAGAGCAACATCTTCAAGTTCCTCGGCATCGGCATCGCGACGCTCTTCCGCTTCTGGTCGTACCGCACCTGGGTGTTCAAGGCGCTCCCCGCGCGCAAGACGGTGGCCGGCGGCGCCGAATCGTTCCTGGAGGCGGAGGCGTCCTCCAAGAAGGAGTTCCTGGAGGCGTCCTCCAAGAAGGAGCAGGCGGAGCGGCGCCGCCAGCACGTCATCTGACCGTCGGTTCCGTTTCGGTGCGCGCGGCGTCGTCGTCCGTGGGGCGGGAGCGGGACAGGAACAGGCCGAAGACCGGCGGCTTCTGCTGCAGCATCTCCAGGCGCCCGCCGTCCGCCTCCGCGAGGTCGCGGGCCACGGCCAGGCCGATGCCGGTGGAGTTGCGGCCGCTGATGGTCCGCTCGAAGATCCGCGCACCGAGCTCCGGCGGCACCCCCGGGCCCTCGTCGGTCACCTCGATCACCACCTGGTTGCCGGTGACGCGGGTCCGCAGGGCGACGGTGCCACCGCCGTGCATCAGGGAGTTCTCGATCAGCGCGGCGAGGACCTGGGCGACCGCGCCGGGCGTGCCCTCCACCATCAGGTGCTGCTTGCCGGAGCGGACGAGGGCCCGGCCGGCGCTGCGGTAGGCGGGCAGCCACTCGGCGATCTGCTGCTTGACGACCTCGTCCAGGTCGAAGGTGACGGCGGAGCCGGTGCGCGGGTCGCGGGAGTTGGTGAGCAGCCGCTCGACCACGTCCGTGAGCCGCTCGACCTGCGCGAGCGCGATCGTCGCCTCCTCCTTGACCGTCTCCGGGTCGTCGGTGAGCGTGATCTCCTCCAGGCGCATGGAGAGCGCGGTCAGCGGGGTGCGCAGCTGGTGCGAGGCGTCCGCGGCGAGGCGTCGCTCGGCGGTGAGCATGCGGGCGATGCGCTCGGCCGAGCTGTCCAGTACGTCCGCGACGCGGTCGAGTTCGGGCACCCCGTACCGCCTGTGCCGTGGGCGCGGGTCGCCGGAGCCGAGGCGTTCGGCGGTCTGGGCGAGGTCGGTGAGCGGGGAGGCGAGCCGGTTGGCCTGGCGCAGCGCGAGGAGCACGGCGGCGATCACGGCGAGCAGCGCGACCAGGCCGATCATCAGGAGCGTGCGGCCGACCTCGCCGGTCACGGTGGAGCGCGGCTCCTCGACGGTGACGGTCTCGCCCTGCTCGCCGGTGGCGGTGGCCTTGATGACGTCGCCCTCGGGCTTGGTGCCGATCTCGATGGGGGCGCGCTCGGGGATCTCGATACGGGCGTACCGCTCGGTGCCGACCTGCTCCGTCAGGACGCCCTCGGTGATCCGGTCGGCGGCCATCAGGCGGCTGTCGACGATCGCGACGAGCCGGCTCGCCTCGGACGCGACGCGCTCGCGGGCGCTGGTGGTGATCGTGCGGGTCTCCACGATCACCAGGGAGACCCCGAAGACGGCGATGACGACGAGGACTACGGCGAGGGTGGAGTTGATCAGTCGCCGCCGCATGTTCTCTCCGAGGGTGCGCTGTTCTTACGTTGCCGTCTTGTTGCCCTTGACGTGGGCGCCGTTGATCGCCCTTCGGGCTCGTCCTCAAACTCCCCCAGCCTTCGGCCGGGAGGTGCCCCCAGACAGGCTCAAATTCTCAGCTCTTCTCGAAGCGGAAGCCCACGCCCCGGACCGTCGCGATGTACCTCGGGTTGGCCGCGTCGTCGCCCAGCTTCTTGCGGAGCCAGGAGATGTGCATGTCCAGGGTCTTCGTCGAGGACCACCACGTCGTGTCCCAGACCTCGCGCATCAGCTGGTCGCGGGTGACGACCCGGCCCGCGTCCCGGACCAGGACCCGCAGGAGGTCGAACTCCTTGGCCGTGAGCTGGAGTTCCTCCTCGCCCATCCAGGCGCGGTGCGATTCGACGTCGATGCGGACGCCGTGCGTCGCGGGGGCCTGGGCCGGCTCGGCGGCGCCGCGGCGGAGCAGGGCCCGGACTCGGGCGAGGAGTTCGGCGAGGCGGAAGGGCTTCGTCACGTAGTCGTCGGCGCCGGCGTCCAGGCCGACCACCGTGTCCACCTCGTCCGCGCGGGCGGTGAGGATCAGGATCGGGATCGTGTGCCCCTCGGCGCGCAGCCGCCGGGCCACCTCCAGGCCGTCCATACCGGGCAGGCCGAGGTCGAGCACCACCAGGTCGACTCCGCCGACGCCGCCCTGCAGCCCTGCTTCGAGCGCCGCCGGTCCGTCCTCCCGCACCTCCACCTCGTACCCCTCCCGGCGCAGGGCGCGGGCCAGTGGCTCCGAGATGGATGCGTCGTCCTCGGCGAGCAGTACACGGGTCATGGAGAGATGGTAGTCCGCGCCACCTCGCTGACTTGGGCGGATACCGGGGTTCCGGCCGTCCGGTGAGCGGTGGCCCGAATCCGCTGGTCGGACGCGATTCTTTCAGCGCCAGGACTCCGTACGAAATGCTCTTGCGCTACCTTCGAAACCGTGGCGTGGTTCCATGGTTCCCTGTGATCCATATCTCAGGACCTTCCATATCCCGCCTTAACATGCCGTAATGGAGTGTCAACGCCCTTGCGAACATTGCGGAGCTTCTGGAGTTCGGCATCGCTCGGGGCCTTGTGTGCGCCGACTGGATTCGCAGTCCCGTAGCAAGGGTTTGACCAGTGGGCCGGGTCCGCGCGCGACGCCGTACGGTTCCGGCCGCCCCCCACCCGGGCGCGCGTGCGCGTGCGCGGCGCTTCCCCGAGCGTAGAAGGAACCCCCATGGCGTCCAGCCTGACGAAGGACTCCGCCGGTACCGGCAGCGAGAAGACCTTCTTCGGCCACCCCCGCGGCCTGGCCACCCTCTTCATGACCGAGATGTGGGAGCGCTTCAGCTTCTACGGCATGAGGGCTCTCCTCGTGTACTACCTGATCTCGGGCGGTGCCGACGGCACCAAGGAAGGCATCCAAGGCGGCGGCCTCGCCATGACGATGGCCACGGCGACGGCCATCTACGGCGTCTACCTCGCGATGGTCTACCTGCTCACCATGCCCGGTGGCTGGTTCGGCGACCGGGTCTGGGGCCCGCGCAAGACCGTCACCATCGCGAGCGTCGTGATCATCGCCGGTCACCTCACGCTCGCACTGCCCGGCCAGGCGATGTTCTTCGTCGGCATGGCGCTCGTCGCGGCCGGTTCCGGTCTGCTGAAGGCCAACATCTCGACGATGGTCGGCCAGCTCTACGACGGCCCGGACGACCCGCGCCGGGACGGCGGCTTCACCGTCTTCTACATGTCGATCAACATCGGTGGCTTCGTCGCCCCGCTGGTCATCGGCACCGTCGGCGAGACCGTCAACTGGCACCTGGGCTTCGCCCTCGCCGGCGCCGGCATGGCGCTCGGCCTGGTCCAGTTCCTGCTGGGCACCAAGCACCTCAACCCGCGCAGCAGCCAGGTCCCGAACCCGCTGAGCCCCGCCGAGCGCAAGTCGGTCCTGGTCAAGTCCCTGGTCGCGGTCATCGTCGCCGCCGTCGTCTACGGCGGTGTCGTGGCGGCCGACCTGTTCACCCTGAACTGGGCCCTGGTCCCGCTCGCCCTGATCGGCCTGATCGTCCCGATCGCCGTCATCGCCCGCATCAAGCGCGACAAGGACCTCAGTACCACCGAGCAGTCCAAGATGAGCGGCTACATCTGGTTCTTCGCGGCCGCCGCGATCTTCTGGATGATCTTCGACCAGGCGGGCTCCACGCTCTCCGTCTTCGGCAAGGGCTCCACCTCCGGCTCGGTCTTCGGCATCGACTTCCCGGCCACCTGGTTCCAGTCCCTGAACCCGCTGTTCGTGATGGCGCTCGCGCCGGTCTTCGCCTGGCTGTGGCTGTGGCTGGCCCGTAAGAACCAGGAGCCCAGCACCACCGTCAAGTTCGGCATGGCCCTGTGGTTCATCGGCGTCTCGTTCTTCATCTTCGTCGTGCCGATGCTGATGGCCGGTGACGGTACGAAGGTCAGCCCGATGTGGCTGGTCTCCATCTACCTGGCGCAGACCATCGGTGAGATGTGCCTCTCCCCGGTCGGCCTGTCCGTGACCACGAAGCTGGCCCCGGCCAAGTACGCCTCGCAGATGATGGGTGTCTGGTTCCTCGCCGTCACCGCCGGTGACTCGATCATGAGCCTCCTCTCGATCGGCGGCGTCGACCTGAACACCTGGCCGGTGGTGGCCGCCGAGGCGGCGGTCGCCTGCGCCGCGGGCTTCGGGATCTACGCCTACCGGAAGAAGATCGTCGCGCTGATGGGCAACGTCCACTGACGCCCGAGCCGTAACCGCTCCACGTTCGAACGGAGGGCCACCGCACCACCCGGTGCGGTGGCCCTCCGTCGTTTCCGGTTAGACCGCGCCCGCCCGAGGGGCACGATCACGCCATGCGCCGTGCCTTGCTCGCCCTCCTCGTGTGCGGGGCGCTGCTGTCCGGAAGTTGCGTCGCCGTGCAGGCGGCCCCCGGCCCCGTGGTGCGGGGCTACTCGTACGGACAGCACGCCCGCCAGACCGTCACGGTGTACGGCACGAAGGGCCCCGCCCTCGTGATCCTGCACGGCGGGTTCTGGGCGGAGGACACCGACTGGAGCGAGTGGGCGAGCTGGTTCGCCGAGCGCGGCTTCCGGGTGTACGACACCGACTACCGCCTCAACTCCGACGCGCCCTGGGACGCCCAGCGCGAGGACGCCCTCGCCGCGCTCCGCTGGGTCGCCGCCCGCAACGGCGGCGCCCGGCCGCTGCTCCTCGGCTCGTCGGCGGGTGGCCAGATCGCGACGGTCGCCGGTACGTACGGGGCCGGCGCCGCCCGCGTGCGCGGCGTCGTCGCACTGTCCCCGGTGGCCACGCCGTACCGGGCCTGGCTCGACGGCGCCCGCGACGGCGCCGACCGCCACCAGCGCAGGCTGCGCCGGGAGGCCCACAGGCTCGCGGGCTGCGACCCGGAGCGGGACGGCCCCCGCTGCTGGACGCGCTGGGCGGACATGGCGGCCCGTACGCACGCCTCCGGCGTGGAGGACGCACCGCTGTTCCTGGTCCACTCGGCCGAGGACTTCGTGCCCGCGGCCCACTCGCACGACCTGGCCGACGCACAGAGCGTCGCCGGGAGCACCGACGCCTGGCTGCGCGTCGTGCCGGGCTCCGCGCACGGGGCGAAGCTCCTGGACGACGGCGGGGTCCGACGCTCCGTGCTTCGCTGGCTGCGCGAGCACGCCTGAGCCCGCTTCCCGTACCCGTGCCCGTATCCGTATCCGTGCCCGTATCCGTACGAGAATGAACTCGCGGGCAGGCCAAGGGAGTTGCTGCCCTTGAGCCCGCCCGCGAGCCGAGCCGAGCCGAGCCGGTGGTTCAGCGCCTGCGGAGCAGGGCCAGTCGGCGTGGCATGAACGTGAAGACCGCGCCGCCGAGCAGGATGACCGTCCCCGCGACCAGGCCGAGCGCGCGCAGCGCCCCGTCGTCGCTCGCGCCGGTCTCCGCCAGGCCGCCGCCGGACGAACCGCCCGCCGCGCCACCCGCCGAACCCGAGCCGGAGCCGCCCGCCGCACCGCCCGGCTGGGCCGAGGTGTCGAGCTCGAGGGAGACCTCCGTCTTGGCCGGGGTGCACGTGGTCGTCGTGCCCAGGGCCTTCACGGTGAGCACGCCCGGCGACAGCGTGGACTTGCCGTCCGCGCCCGGCTTGTACGTCCCCTTCAGGTCCGGGATCTCGATCGGGTCACCGGACTTGATGGGCTCCTTGTTGGTGGGGCCCTCCACGTGCACGGTGCCCTTGTCCGCGCCGCCGAGCTCGACCTCCATCGACGGTTTGACCGAGTCCTTCGGGATGTCGGCCGGGCTGTCCATCACGGACTTCTTGAACTTCACGGTGAGGTCGAAGTTCTCGCCGCTCTTCGCCGCGTCGATCTGCACGGGCGAGGTGGCTTCCTTGTCGCCGATCGGTGTCTTGCACTTGTACGGGACCTGGACCTCCTTGCCCTTGAAGTCCGCCTGGCCGCCCCCGCCGCCGGTCGAACCGCCGGAGGAGCCACCGGAGTCCGAGCCACCGGAGTCCGAGCCGCCCGAGTCCCCGCCGCCCGCCGCGCCGCCCGTGGGCAGCCCGGTCGGCAGTCCCGTCGGCAGGCCGGTGGGAAGACCGGTCGGCGGTGTGGTGGGCAGGCCGCCCGTCGTACCGCCCGATCCGGAGTCCGCGACCTTGATGGTCCTGGCCGGCGACACGTCCTCCTCGGGCGCGCACTTGGTGTCCGTGGAGATCGGCTTGCTGACATTGATGTTGTACGCGTCCGGGGTGAGCGTGATCTCGCCCGGCTTCGTCAGCTTCAGCTTGGCCTTCATATCGGACAGCACCATCGGGCTGCCCTTCTTGATCGGCGGGTTCTTCCGCTCGCCCGCCATGGCGAGGTCCTCGGTCTGGGCGCCGCCGACCTTGATCGTGCCGGTCGGCAGCACCGTGTTCTCCGCCAGGTCGAGGACGTCGGGGTTCTTCGACGCGGCCTCGGTGGTCTTCCACACCACCTCGACCTCGTCCCCGACCTTCGCCTCGGCCGGTGCCTCGATCTCCACCTTCGTGGTGCCGTGCACCGGATCCATGCCGGAGATCGCCGGCGGGATGCACTCGGTCTTGTACGCGGTCCCGGCGGCCTGCGCCGGACTCGCGGCGAGGACGAGGCCCGTGCCGCTGAGCATGAGCGCGACACCGAGCGCACTCGCTCTCCGTTGAGTGATCACGTGTTTCCCTTCCCTGGTGCCGTCGGTCGGTCCTGTTGCGGTGCGGAGAGCCGGTGCGGTGCTCCTGGTGCTCCTTGTGCTCCTTGTGCTCCCGGAGCTGAGTCCGGGGTGAACCACGGCAGCGTGGCCGTGGTGGTGTTCGTGCTCGTGCTCTCGGCCGTCGCCTGCGCCGCCGCCTGCGGTCGCCGCGGGGTGCGCCTGCCGGAGGACCGCCCGCCGCGCGCCCCGGGCAGCCGCCCTTGCGTCAACTCCCGTACGCGGCGGGCCCGATGGCTGCCGGAGCGGGCCGGGCGCGGCCGTACCCGGTCGACGACCGCCATGCCGATCCGGAAGACCGCCGCGGGCACGACCAGGCAGAGCAGGATCCAGAAGAGCGTGACGCCCCAGGGCCGGCCCACGTCCCAGGGCTGCTCGGCGAGCACCTTGCCGCCGTACCGCAGCGAGACGGCGTAGTCCCCATACGCCCCCGGATCCAGCTGGACCTGCAGCTTGACCTGGGCCTTCTTGCCGGGCGCGAGGGTGCCGCGCCACTGCTGCTCCTCCCACTGCGGGGCGAACACGCCGTGCGCGGTGCCGACCTTGAAGACCGGGTCCTTCACGGGCGCCGAGCCGAGGTTGCCGACGGTCGCCACGAGGGTGCGGCTCGCGGGCGCGCCGAACCAGGTCAGGAGGTTGCCGGAGCCTTCGAGCCGGGGGGCGGCGAGGACCGCGAGCTTGCCGCCGGCCGGCTGCTCGGGCACCTTCTTCACCGGGTGCCCGGCAACCGTGAACTCGGCCTGCGCGGCGGCCTTCTCCCCGGTCACGGTCGCGACCCGGACCACACAGGGGCAGGCGACGGGCGGCTCGGCGACCGGCAGTTCCTTGCGGAACGAGCCGTCGCCGTCGGTGGTGACGGCCCGGCCGTCGGCGTTGGCGCAGGCGTTGGTCCCGCCGACCGGCTCGGCCTGGCCCTCGGCCTGCCCGCAGATCAGCAGCATCAGGAGCGCCTTGGGCCGCCAGTCCTCGCCGGTGACGGTGATGCTGCCGCCCTTGCCCGCCTGCTTTTCGGACAGTTCGACGCCGGGCCCGTCCGCCGCGGTCGCGGGCGGCGCGGCCAGTACGACCGCCACGGCGGCCGCCACCGCGAGGATCACTGCCCGGATGCTCGTGCTGACCGTCCTGCCGATCACGTCGCCGCTCCCGTCAACTCGCGTTCCGTCTGCTGCTGTTCGGCCTGGCCGGACCCGCGCCCCCGCCGCCCGCGCACCCACCGCCCGCCCGCGACGACCGCCACGAGCCCGCCGACCGCAGCCGCGAGCGCGCCCCACGGCACGAACGTGGCCGAGGCCAGACCCTGGTCCCGGGCGCCGCCCGCCGCCGTCACCGTGAGCCGGACGTCGACCGAGTCGAGGGCCGGGGCGTCGGGCCAGGGTTCGGTGAGCGTGACCCGGCGGCCGGGCAGCAGCTCGACGGGCAGGGCGCGCGGGGCCCGGTCGAGCGCCGTCCCGAACAGCCCGTCGGCGCGCACCGCGAGCTTCGGCGCGAGCACGGTGTTGCCCCGGTTCACCAGGTCGTAGCGGATGCGCCTGCCGTCGTCGGCGAGCCGGACCCGTTCCACGGTGAGCGCGGACAGGGTGGGCCCGCCGACCCGCAGGTGCAGGCGTACGCCCGTACTGCGGCCCGCGCCGCTCGCCAGGATCGCCGCCGGGTGGTCGCCGGGCACCGCACCGTCCGGCACGGTCACGGTGAACGGCACCTCGGCCCGGGTGCGCGGCGGCACGGTGACCTTCCGTTCGGCGAGCCGGATCCAGGCCCCGCCGTCCCGTGACGCCCCGTCGGCCTCGATCGCGAAGGACCCGTCGGCCGCGTTGTCGGCGTCGGCCCCGCGCAGTTCGACGGTACGCGCGGAGTCGCCCGGGTTGGTGACCGTCACCGTGTCCTGGAGGACGGCACCGGGCGCGCCCTCCAGGTAGAAGGACGACCGCCCGTCCCCGGCGGACCGTGCGGGCGCGAGGGACCAGTCCTCGTCGGCGTGGGCGGACGCTCCGGGCAGCGCGAACAGTCCGGCGACCAGAGCGGCGACCAGGCAGAGAACGGCGGAGGCTCGGGGGACGACGGAGGGCATCGGCGGCTCCTGGGGGCGGTACGGGGGAAAGATTCAGCCCGTCTGGGGGCACCTCCCGGCCGAAGGCTGGGGGAGTTTGAGGACGAGCCCGCAGGGCGACAGACGGCGCGCTGGTCCACGGCAAGGAACAGACGACGCAAGCCCCGCCGACCTACCCCCGCACCTGATTCCGCCGAGTAAGCCACAGCACCCCCGCCGCGCCGACGAGGACCACCGTCCCGCCGAGCGTGCCGAGCGCGACGGCCGAGTCCTCCGGTCCGGTCTGCGGAAGTTCCGCGCCGCCGCCCGACGGTGCGCCGCCGCCCGCCGCCTTCACGTCGAGGGTGAGGGAGGGCTTCGGGTTGTTCTTGGGCGTACAGGTGGTGGTCGTGCCAAGGGCCTTGATGGTCAGCGTGGACGCGGTGAAGGTGACCTTGCCGGACTTCTTCGGCGTGTACGTACCCGTCAAGTCACTGATTTTGATGGGGGTGTTGGCGGGGATCGCCTCGGCGTTGGGCGGCCCGGTGACGGTGACGGCGCCGCTCTCCGCGCCGCCGAGCTTGATCTGCGCGCTGGGCTTCATGGCGCCCTTGCCGAGCTCCACCGGGCTGGACGAGACGCCCTTCTCGAAGGACATGGTGAGCTTGTGGCCGCCGCCGCTCTCGACGCTCTTGATGTCGATGGGCGATACGGCCCCCTTGTTGCCGATCGGCGTCTTGCACTGGTAGTCGACGTCCACGACCTCGGCGTGCGCGGCGGGCGCGGCGAGCAGCACCGCCGAACCGGCCAGTCCTGCGGCCGCCACGAACGCGGCGCAACGCCGGCCTGCCGACCGGTCCGGCGACCGCCACCCGCCTGCGGCCTTTGTCTTCGGGCTCTTCGGGTACGACACCTTGAGTTCCCCTCTTCCCACTGCCCGTGCGTCACCGACAATTCCTGACGGCACATCAGATCGGGCGCTCAAGGTACGCCGGGGACCTTGTGGAGGGAAGACAAAAGACAGCCCGGATCTCGGGCTGCCGAAGGGGTGGCCGAAGGGCCGCGCCAAGGCCACCGAACCTGCGGTAACCCTTGGGAGGACTGCTGGGTGAACTCCTAGTTGGGCGCGGCTAGTTCGGCCCAGACCGTCTTGCCCGACTGTCCGGGCACGCGCACGACGCCCCAGTCGAGGCAGAGCCGCTGCACGATGAACATGCCGTGTCCGCCGGGCCGGCCGGCGCGGTGCGGAGTGCGCGGCGAGGGCTGTCCCGCACCCCGGTCGGTGACCTCGAGGCGGAGCACCTTGGTGTCGCAGCCGACCCAGAGCTCGCTGGCGCCCTCGGCGTGCAGGCAGGCGTTGGTGACGAGTTCGGAGACGACGAGCAGGACGTCCTCGGCGGCCGCCCGCTGGTCGGCACCGGCGGCGGGCAGCCAGCCCCAGTCGTAGAGCGCCTGCCGGGTGAAGTCGCGGGCCAGCGGTACGACGCCGCTGGCGCCGTCGAGACTGAGCTTGCGGACCTGGCGCACAGTGGGCTCACCCACCGGTTCGCTCACCTCACCGGTGGCCCCCGGCTCCGGGCCGCGGTCGCCCGGCGAGAAGGGCCGGGTGGTGCTCATCAGCGCTTCACCTCACCGATTCACCAGTTCTTGAGATCTGTGCCGGATCTGGTCGATCCGTTCGATCTGTCGGGACAACAGGGACAACATGTCGGGGCGGACACTCGGGGCGAGTGCCCTGGTTGCGGCCGTAGCACGCACTACTCAGGACGAAGAGTGCGGCAGAAGCGGTTCTGCATCCGCCGGCATTCAACAGATCCAGCAGTCTCCTGCCCGGCCCTTCCGTGAGAACACCCACTTCTTGAGTCCGGGCCATGTGATGCGGATTACGTGTCGATCACACATAGGCAACGCAGATCACGGAGAGACAACCGTGCCGTAACTCACGTGCGCTCAGTCGGCCAGGGCCGATTCGAGGGATTCGTGCACGGTGAAGACGGCGTCCGCACCGGTGATCTCGAAGACCCGGGCCACCACCGGGAGCATCCCGGCCAGATGGACGCCGCCGCCCGCCGCCTCCGCCTTCAGGCGGGCACCGAGCAGGACGTTGAGCCCGGTGGAGTCGCAGAACTCCAGCCGTGAGCAGTCGACGACCAGGCGTGAGCTGCCCTGGTCGAGGCAGCGCTCCAAGGGTTCGCGCAGCAGATCCGCGGTGTGGTGATCGAGTTCACCCACCGGCGTCACGACGGCGGTCGCGCCGTCGCTCTGCACTTCGACCCGAAGCCGGCCCCGGTTCGCACTGCCGACCGTCTGGCGGTCCATGCCGTCTCACTTCCGCAGGTCTCGAGCTGGTCTCTGACGCCCGGAAAGCCTACGCCTTCACTACGCCGCCGGACACCCGAACATCCACCCGAAAACGGGCATAACGCCAGGTAAGCCACTTGCAAGCGGCCGCCGGAACCGGGTAGGCCTAGTAAGGACACCACCCGACACGGCCGGCTACGGAGGCGCCGCACACACGTAGTGCACGTATTGGCATCGGCAGCCATATGCCGAGAACGATGGAGGACCTCATGTCACCCCGGCTCGACGCATCGCCTACCCGCAACGCGACGTCGGCACCAGCTGACCACTTCGATAACGAGCTCCACACCCTCCCGGCTCCCCGCTCGGAAGCAGCGGAAACCCTTCACGGGGCGGAAGCCGCGGACGGCACGGACGGCACGGACGCCATGGAGGCCGCGACCGGCCCCGGCGCCCCCGTCCTCGTCGAGGAGCTCACGGATCTCCCGGACCTGCCCGAGATCCCCCCGTACGACGAAGTCGGACCGCTGGACGCAAGGGCCCTGTCCAAGACCCTCTTCGGGCGCCTCGAGACGCTCGAGGAAGGCACCCACGAGTACGCGTACGTGCGCAACACGCTCGTCGAACTCAACCTCGCTCTGGTGAAGTTCGCCGCCTCCCGGTTCCGCTCCCGCAGCGAGCCGATGGAGGACATCATCCAGGTCGGCACGATCGGTCTGATCAAGGCCATCGACCGCTTCGAGCTCAGCCGCGGCGTCGAGTTCCCGACCTTCGCGATGCCGACCATCGTCGGCGAGATCAAGCGTTTCTTCCGCGACACCAGCTGGTCGGTGCGCGTCCCGCGCAGGCTCCAGGAGCTGCGTCTGGACCTCGCCAAGGCCGGCGACGAACTCGCCCAGAAGCTCGACCGCGCCCCCACCGTGAACGAGCTCGCCGAACGCCTCGGCATCTCCAACGACGAGGTCGTCGAGGGCATGGCGGCGTCCAACGCCTACACGGCGAGCTCCCTGGACGCGCAGCCCGAGGAGGACGACTCCGAGGGCGCGCTCGCGGACCGCATCGGCTACGAGGACCACGGGCTCGAAGGCATCGAGTACGTCGAGTCGTTGAAGCCGCTGATCGCCGATCTCCCGCCGCGCGACCGGAAGATCCTCTCCCTGCGGTTCGTGGCGAACATGACGCAGTCCGAGATCGGCGAGGAGCTCGGCATCTCGCAGATGCACGTCTCGCGCCTGCTCTCGCGCACGCTGGTACGGCTGCGCAAGGGTCTGACGGTCGAGGAGTGACCTCGCCCGAGCGGTGAAGCGGTGACGCACCACCTCGTGCCACGCACGCCAGCGGCGGCGGTGGCGGGGGCGCTCCTCCCGGTGGGAGAGCGCCGCCGCCACCGCCGCCTCGGCGTTTCTGTGGCGTGTTCCCGGTGTCCGGCTCCGCCTCAGCCGAGCAGCGTGCCCCGCTGCCAGACCTCGCGGACCAGCGGGACGCCCGGCCGGTAGGCGAGGTGGACATGGCTCGGGGCGTCGAGCAGCGCCAGGTCGGCGCGGGCGCCCGGGGTGAGGCGGCCGACGTCGGTACGGCGCAGCGCCCGCGCACCGCCCGCCGTGGCCGCCCAGAGCGCCTCGTCCGGAGTCATCCCCATGTCCCGTACGGCCAGGGCGATGCAGAACGGCATGGACGACGTGAACGACGAGCCCGGGTTGCAGTCCGTGGAGAGCGCGACCGTGGCGCCCGCGTCCAACAGGCGGCGCGCGTCCGGCCATGCGGCGCGGGTGGAGAACTCGGCGCCGGGCAGCAGCGTCGCGACGGTGTTGCCCTGCGCGAGCGCGTCGACGTCCGCGTCCGTGAGGTGGGTGCAGTGGTCGGCGCTGGCCGCGTCCAGCTCCACGGCGAGCTGGACGCCGGGGCCGTACGAGAGCTGGTTGGCGTGGACGCGCGGGTGCAGGCCCTTCGCGCGGCCCGCCGTCAGGATGGCCCGCGCCTGGTCCCCGTCGAAGGCGCCCTTCTCGCAGAACACGTCGACCCAGCGGGCGTGCGGCGCACAGGCGTCGAGCATCGCGCCGGTGACGAGGTCCACGTACGCGGCGGGGTCCTCGGCGAAGTCCGGGGAGACGATGTGCGCGCCGAGGTAGGTGACCTCGTCGGTGTGACGGCTCGCGATGCGCAGGGCGCGGGCCTCGTCCTCGACGGTCAGTCCGTAGCCCGACTTGGTCTCGAAGACCGTGGTGCCCTGGCGGGCGGCCTCCCGGAGGTAGCGGACGAGGTTCGCCTCCAGCTCCTCGTCGCTCGCGGCGCGGGTCGCGGCGACGGTGGTGCGGATGCCGCCCGCGGAGTAACTCCGGCCCTCCATCCGGGCGTTGAACTCCTGGGTGCGGTCGCCCGCGAAGACCAGGTGGGAGTGGGAGTCGACGAAGCCGGGGATGGCTGAACGGCCTTCCGCGTCGTGCGCGCGGTCGGCCTCGGGGGCGTCCTTGGCTCGCCCCACCCAGGCGATGCGCTCGCCTTCTACGACCACGGCTGCGTCCTGGATCTGGCCGAGGGGGCCTTCGCCGAGGGCGGGGTCGTTGGTGACGAGGTTGGTGATGTTGGTGATGAGGGTGGTGCTCATGGTTCCTCTCCGTGGTGGTGCTGGGGCTCCGCCCCAGACCCCGCTCCTCAAACGCCGGAGGGGCTGTTTTTTCAGCCCCTCCGGCGTTTGAGGAGCGGGGGTCCGGGGGCTGGCCCCCGTGGCTGTTACTCGCGCAGCGCTCCGATCGCCGATGCCAACGCCGACGGCACGTCCGGGACCAGTAGATGCGTACCGTCCCGTACGACATGGCGACCGCCGACCACCGTGTGCCGGACATCCGCCGCCGACGACGCGAACACCGCCGTCTCCGCCGCAAGGCGGGGCAGCGCCCCGACCGTGCGGACCGAGTCGAGGGCGATCGTCGTGAAGTCGGCCAGCGCGCCCGGCTCCAGAGCTCCGGCGTCCTCCCAGCCGATCGCCGCGTGGCCGTCGGCCGTGGCCGCGCGGAGCAGGGCGGCGGCCGTCCAGTGGCCGCGGGTGCGGGTGCGGAGCCGCTCGTCGAGCTCCATGGCCCGCGCCTCCTCCAGGAGGTCGATCGCGGCGTGGCTGTCGGTGCCCAGGCTGAGCGTGGAGCCGCGGCGCTGCAGATCGGCGGCGGGGCCGATGCCGTCGGCGAGGTCGCGTTCCGTGGTGGGGCACATGCAGGTGCCCGTGCCGGAGTCGCCGATGAGCGCGATGTCGCCCGCGGTCAGGTGGGTGTTGTGGATGCCGGTGGTGCGCGGGCCGAGCACGCCGTGGTCGGAGAGCAGCCGCGCCGGGGTGCAGCCGTGCGCGGCCCGGCAGGCGTCGTTCTCGGCGGTCTGCTCGGACAGGTGCACGTGCAGCGGTACGTCCCGCTCCCGCGCCCACGCCGCCACGGTGCCCAACTGCCGGGCGGGGACGGCCCGTACGGAGTGGATGGCGGCGCCGATCCGCACCCCGTCGCCGGGCTTCAGGGCCGACGCCCGCTCGGCCCAGGCCTCGGCCGTGCCGTCGCTGAAGCGCAGCTGGTGCCGGTCGGGGGCGGCGCCGAAACCGGAGGAGAGGTAGGCGGTGTCGAGGAGGGTGATGCGGATGCCCGCGTCCCGGGCGGCGGCGATCAGCGCCTCGCCCATCGCGTTGGGGTCGGCGTACGGCGTGCCGCCCGGCGCGTGGTGGACGTAGTGGAACTCCCCGACCGCGGTGATCCCGGCGAGCGCCATCTCCGCGTACACGGCCCGCGCGAGCGCGTGGTACGTGTCCGGGTCGAGCCGCGCCGCGACCTGGTACATGACCTCGCGCCAGGTCCAGAAGGTGCCCGAGCCGACCTGCACGGTGGAACGCAGGGCCCGGTGGAAGGCGTGCGAGTGGGCGTTGGCGAGGCCGGGCAGGGTGAGTCCGCGCAGGGCGACGGCGCCGGGCGGCGGGGCCTCGACTCCGTTGCGTACGGCGGAGATCCGGCCCTCCGGCGTCACGTCCAGGGCGACTCCCGGCTCTACGTTCGTGCCGAGCCAGGCGTATTCCAGCCAGTAGGTCGTCATCTGCACGCGAGCCCCTCCAGTACGTCGGCGAGTGCGAGCACCCCGGCCACGCAGTCGTCCTCGGCCGCGAACTCGGCCGGGGAGTGCGAGACGCCCGTGGGGTTGCGTACGAACAGCATGGCGGTGGGGATCGAGCCGGACAGGATGCCCGCGTCGTGGCCCGCGCCCGTGCCGAGGACGGGTACGGGCCGCTCGGCCCCGGCGCCGAGGAGCGCGGCGAGCTCGTCGCGCAGGGCGTGCTCGAACTCGACGACGGGCGTGAAGGACTCCCGTACGACGGTCAGGTCCACGCCGTGCCGCTCGGCGTGCTCGCGGGCCGCCTTCTCGACGCCCGCGACCACCTGGTCGAGGCTCTCCTGATCGGCGGCGCGCGAGTCGAGCCAGCCGCGGACCAGGGACGGGATGGCGTTGACCCCGTTCGGCTCGACGGCGATCTTCCCGAACGTGGCTACGGCGCGGGCGAGTTCGGCCTCCCGACGGGCGGCGAGCACCGTCTCCGCGTACGGGAGCATCGGGTCGCGGCGGTCCACGAGCCGGGTGGTGCCCGCGTGGTTGGCCTCGCCCGCGAAGTCGAAGCGCCAGCGGCCGTGCGGCCAGATGGCGCTGGCGATGCCGACGGGGTCGCCGGACAGGTCGAGGGCGCGCCCCTGCTCGACGTGCAGCTCCACGAACGCGCCGATCCGCGCGAGGCGTTCGGGGTCGGGGCCGATGGCCGTCGCGTCGTACCCGGCGTTCTCCATCGCCTCGGGCAGCGTGATGCCGTCGGCGTCGCGGAGCCTGCGGGCGGCGGGGACGGTGAGCTGTCCGGCGGTGAGCCGGGAGCCTACGCAGGCGAGGCCGAAGCGGGCGCCCTCCTCGTCGCCGAAGTTGGTGATCGCGAGGGGTTTGGTGAACTCCGCGCCCCTGCGGCGGAGTTCGTCGAGCGCGGCGAAGGAGGAGACGACGCCGAGGGGGCCGTCGAACGCGCCGCCGTCGGGGACGGAGTCCAGGTGCGAGCCGGTGACGACGGCATCCCCTTGCGCCGGGTCGCCGAGCCAGGCCCACTGGTTGCCGTTCCGGTCCAACTCGTACGTGAGGCCGCGGGCCTCGGCCTGTTCCTTGAACCAGGTCCGGCAGTCCGCGTCCGCGGGGGTCCAGGCGTAGCGGCGGTAGCCGCGGGAGTCTTTGTCGCGGCCGATGGGGCTGAGGTCGCGCCACATCTGCTGGAAGCTGGGGGGTTCTTTCTCCCCGCCCCGCTCCTCAATCGCCGGAGGGGCTGAAAAATCAGCCCCTCCGGCGCTTGAGGAGGCCCGTCCGGCAGGACTCTGGGGAAGGGGCGGGTTAGGGGAAGAACCCCCGTCGCGCGGCACCATCACTCCGACCCCTCCCGCATGGGAACACGAACGCCCAATTCCGAGGCCACCGCGTCAGCGGCCTCGTACCCGGCATCGACATGCCGGATCACCCCCATACCGGGGTCATTGGTCAACACCCTCCGGACCTTCTCGCCCGCGAGGGTCGTACCGTCGGCCACCGTGACCTGGCCCGCATGGATGGAGCGGCCCATCCCGACGCCGCCACCGTGGTGGAGGGAAACCCAGGACGCGCCGGACGCCACGTTCACCATCGCGTTAAGGAGCGGCCAGTCCGCGATCGCGTCGGACCCGTCGAGCATCGCCTCGGTCTCGCGGTACGGGGACGCCACCGAGCCGCAGTCCAGGTGGTCGCGGCCGATCGCGAGGGGAGCCTGCAACTCCCCGCTCGCCACCATGTCGTTGAACCGCTCGCCCGCGCGGTCCCGTTCGCCGTAGCCGAGCCAGCAGATGCGGGCGGGGAGGCCCTGGAAGTGGACCCTTTCCCCCGCCATCCTGATCCAGCGGTGCAGGGACTCGTTCTCGGGGAAGAGGTCCAGGATCGCCCGGTCCGTCTTGTGGATGTCCGAGGCCTCCCCGGAGAGCGCCGCCCAGCGGAAGGGCCCCTTGCCCTCGCAGAACAGCGGACGGATGTACGCCGGTACGAAGCCGGGGAACGCGAACGCCCGCTCGTACCCGGCGAGTTGGGCCTCGCCCCGGATCGAGTTGCCGTAGTCGAAGACCTCGGCGCCCGCGTCCATGAAGCCGACCATGGCCTCGACGTGCCGGGCCATGGACTCGCGGGCGCGGGCCGTGAAGCCCGCCGGGTCCTTGGCCGCCGCGTCCGCCATGTCCTCGAAGGCGAGCCCGGAGGGGAGATAGGCGAGCGGGTCGTGGGCCGAGGTCTGGTCCGTGACGATGTCGATGGGGGCGCCCTCGGCGAGCAGCTGCGGCAGCAGTTCCGCCGCGTTGCCGAGCAGGCCGATGGAGAGCGGCCTGCGGGCGTCGCGGGCCTCGACGGCGAGCCGCAGGGCGTGCGCGGGCGAGTCGGCCCGCACGTCGAGGTACTTGTGCTCGATGCGGCGCTCGATGGCGCGCGGGTCGCAGTCGATGCAGATCGCGACGCCGTCGTTCATCGTCACGGCCAGCGGCTGGGCGCCGCCCATGCCGCCGAGACCGGCGGTGAGGGTGATCGTCCCGGCGAGCGTGCCGCCAAACTTCTTCTCGGCGACAGCCGCGAACGTCTCGTACGTGCCCTGGAGGATCCCCTGCGTGCCGATGTAGATCCAGGAACCGGCCGTCATCTGGCCGTACATGGTCAGGCCCAGCTGCTCCAGGCGGCGGAATTCCTCCCAGTTCGCCCAGTCGCCGACCAGGTTGGAGTTGGCGATCAGGACGCGCGGGGCCCACTCGTGGGTCTGCAGGACGCCGACGGGGCGGCCGGACTGGACCAGCATCGTCTCGTCCTGCTTGAGGGTCCGCAGCGTACGGACCATCGCGTCGAAGGAGCGCCAGTCGCGCGCCGCCTTGCCGGTGCCGCCGTAGACGACGAGCTTGTCGGGGTGCTCGGCCACCTCGGGGTCGAGGTTGTTCTGCAGCATCCGCAGAGCGGCTTCCTGCTGCCAGCCCAGAGCGCTCAGCTCCGTGCCGCGCGGTGCTCGGACAGGGCGGGGTCCCGACATCGACTGCCTCCTCCGTTGCCATGCCTCTACTGCCATACCTGTTCACATTCGTCTATTCACATGGTGGCTTTATGAATATCCCTAGTCAATCCCTGGGGCGCCTCGGCGCCGCGCGCCCGTCGATGATGGGATGGAGCCATGGCCATAGGTGACATGGACGCCACGACGGCGCTCTCCCCCGACCTTCCCGCCGCCGCAGCCGTCGCCCGCCGCGACGCGGCCGTGCGCGCCGCCGTCGCCCAGGGCCTCGTCGGCCAGGGCGCCCCGGTGGCCGCGCTGCTCGACATCGTCGGGATCCGCCGCTCCGCCGCCGCGCTGCGCTCCGCGTTCGCCGAGGTCACCGCCGCCCCCGTGCTGCACGCCTTCGCGGTCAAGGCGGCCCCGCTGGTGCCCGTCCTGCGGCTGCTCCGCAAGTCCGGTCTGGGCGCCGAGGTGGCGAGCCCCGGTGAGCTCGCCCTGGCCCGCGCCGCCGGGGTGAAGCCCTCGCACACCGTGCTCGACTCCCCCGCCAAGACCCCGGCCGAGCTGCGCCAGGCCCTCGCCCTCGGCGTCGCCGTCAACGCCGACAACCCGCAGGAGCTGGCCCGCCTCGACACCCTGACCCGCTCGGCGCCCACCCGCTCCGCGATCGGCCTGCGCGTCAACCCGCAGACCGGCGCCGGGTCCATCGACGCCCTGTCCACGGCCACCGCCACCTCGAAGTTCGGGGTCGGCCTGCGGGACACGGGGGCGCGCGAGTGGGTCGTGCGCGCCTTCCTGGACCGGCCCTGGCTGACCCGCCTCCACACCCACTCCGGCTCCCAGGGCGTGCCCCTGGACCTCCTCGCCGAAGGCGTCCGTACGACGTACGAACTGGCCGAGGAGATCAACCAGTTGGCGGGCCGGCGGCAGGTCGACACGATCGACATCGGCGGCGGCCTGCCGGTCAACTTCGACTCGGACTCCGAGGCGCCCACCTTCGCCGCGTACGCCCGGATCCTGCAGCGCACCGTGCCGGGTCTCTTCGACGGGCGGTACGCGCTGGTCACCGAGTTCGGCCGGGCGCTGCTCGCCAAGCACGGCACGATCGTGGCCCGCGTCGAGTACACCAAGGCCGCCGGCAACCGGCGCATCGCGATCACCCACGCCGGAGCGCAGGTTGCCGCCCGCACCGTCTACGCCCCGCAGTCCTGGCCGCTGCGGATCGCCGCGTACGACGCGGAGGGCAGGCCCAAGACGGGGGCGGCCGTCGCGCAGGACGTGGCGGGTCCCGCCTGCTTCGCGGGCGACCTGCTCGCCGAGAACCGGCCGCTGCCGCTGCTCGAACCCGGCGACATCGCGGCCGCCCTGGACACCGGCGCGTACTACTTCGCCACCCCCTACGCCTACAACAGCCTCGCCCGGCCCGGCATCCACGGGTTCTCCGCCGGTACGGACGGCGGCGTGCGGTTCGCGACGATCCGCAGCCCGCAGACGGTCGAGGAGGTCGTCGCAGAGTCGGGCGGCGAGCACATCCGCACGCTAGACGCGCTGTGAGGACAGCGGGCGCGGGCCCGGGCAGAATCAGTCCAGACAGTAAGACAGTCCGGACAGTCCAGACAGTCCAGAAGCTCAAGTGAAGCTCTGAGATACGGCCGCCGCGCATCCCCGTGCGCACCACGGGCAGAACATCCACCTGACGCATCAGCGATCGGGGGAGGTTTCCACAGATGTCCACCACCGACTCCACTGCGGCGAGGCCCGTACCTGAACCCTCGCAGCCCCCACTCAAACGGGCCATCGGTCCCAGACTGCTGATCCTGTTCGTGATCGGCGACATCCTCGGCACCGGCATCTACGCCACCACCGGCAACGTCGCGGGCAAGGTCGGCGGGGCCCTGTGGCTGCCGTTCGTCATCGGCTTCGTGGTGGCGATCCTGACGGCCGCCTCGTACGTCGAACTCGTCGGCAAGTACCCGAAGGCGGCCGGCGCCGCGCTCTACACGCAGAAGGCGTTCAAGGTCCCGTTCCTGACGTTCATCATCGCCTTCATGGTGATGGCCTCGGGCCTGTCGTCCGCGAGTGCCGCCGCCCGCGCGTTCAGCGGCGACTACCTCGACGAACTCACCGCCGGCGTGCTGCCGGCCACCCTGGTCGCGATCCTGTTCATCCTGGCCCTGGCGGCGCTGAACCTGCGCGGTGTCTCGGAGTCGGTGAAGACCAACGTGGTCCTCACCCTGGTCGAGTTGACCGGCCTCCTGGTCATCCTCGCGATCGGCGCGTACGCGGTGCTCAGCGGCGACGGGGAGCCGTCCCGCCTGACCGAGTTCGAATCCAGCGGTACGGGCTTCGCGCTGATGACCGGCATCCTCGGCGCGACCGCGCTCGGCTTCTTCGCGTTCGTCGGCTTCGAGGACTCGGTGAACATGGCCGAGGAGACCCAGGACCCGGCCCGCACGTTCCCGCGGGCCATCTTCATCGGCGTCGCCGTGACCGGCACGATCTACGTCCTGGTGGCGCTGGTCTCCTCGCTCCTGGTGGACACCCGGACGCTGTCCGGCTCCAGCGGCCCGCTGCTCGAAGTGGTCAAGGCGGGCGGCCTTGAGTTCCCGCCCAAACTCTTCGCCCTGATCGCGCTGTTCGCGGTCACCAACTCGGCCCTGATCAACATCATGATGGCCTCGCGGCTCTGCTACGGCATGGCCAACGAGCGCATCCTGCCGAAGGCGATGGGCCGCGTCCTGCCCCGCCGGCGCACCCCGGTCGTCGGCATCGTCTTCGTCTCGCTGCTCGCGATCGGCCTGGTGTCCACCGGCGAGATCGAAGGACTCGGCGACACCACGGCATTCCTGCTGCTCTGCGTGTTCGCGGTGGTCAACGTGGCGGTCCTGGTGCTGCGCAGGGACCCCGTGGAGCACAAGCACTTCCGTACGCCGACGATCCTGCCGATCCTCGGCGCGATCACGGCCCTGATCCTGGCCAGCCCGCTCGCGGACCGCTCGGCCGACGTCTACATCCGGGCCGGCGTCCTGCTGGTCATCGGCATCGGCCTCTGGGTCGTCAACAAGCTGGTGCTGAAGGCTCGCGGGGAGGAGTGAGGGGGCTTTCGGTCAGGGGAGGAGGGTGAACGCCGGTACGTGACTCGGGCGTACGGCGGAGAAGTGCCGGTGGTCGAGCGTCGCGACTTCGGTCAACCCGAGGCGCTCGGCCACCGCGACAACGGAGGCATCGGCATTCGTACCCGTACGGGCGAGCGCCCCCCTCCCCCAGCGAGCGCCCCCTCACTCCACGAACAACCCCCGCTCCGCGGCCCGCGTATCGAACTCCTCCAAGCGGGCCTGCGCGTCCGGAAGTTCGTCGGCCATGGCCTCCAGGAGCACCCGGCCGAGCAGCATCGGCGCGCAGGCCGTGTCGAAGGCGAGGCCGGTGCCGACGGCCGCCGGGATCAGCAGGTC
This sequence comes from Streptomyces sp. LHD-70, assembly GCF_031157275.1. Classification (GTDB taxonomy): domain Bacteria; phylum Actinomycetota; class Actinomycetes; order Streptomycetales; family Streptomycetaceae; genus Streptomyces. The sequence continues at coordinate 39,345 of NZ_JAVIFW010000025.1, read as the reverse complement.
GGACACCTTCGCGACCGGCGCGAACGCGCTGTCGGCCACCGTCACCACGGTCAGGCCGGCCTCCCGCGCGTACGTCAGCGCCTCGACCACCTCACGCGGATACCGCGGCAGCGCGAAGCAGAGCAGCGCCGAGGCCCCCGCCCGTACGGCCGCGTCGATCCGGTCGGCGAGCAGCGTGCCGCCCTCGCGCAGGAGCCGGACGTCGGGGTGCACCTTGGCGGCGAAGTACGCGAAGCCGTACGCCTGCGAGGCCGCCGCGCGCAGGCCGAGCACCGGCAGCGGCCGGGAGGCGGCGAGCAGCCGGCCGGCGCGCTCGACCGGCGCCGGGTCGGCGAGGGCGGCGGCGAGGTGCCGCAGGTTCTCGATCTCGGCCTCGACGGCCTGCTGGTACTCGTTGAACTCGCCCTGGCCCACGGCCTGTTCGGCCGGAGCGACCTCGCGCAGATGGCGGCGGAGCGCCGGGTAGCCGTCGAAGCCGAGCGCCACCGCGAAGCGGGTCACCGAGGGCTGGCTGACTCCGGCCAGCTCGGCCAGCTCCACGCTCGACAGGAACGGCACCTCGGCGGCGCGCCGCACCATGCAGTGGGCGATCCGCCGCTGCGTGGGGGTGAGGCGGTGCCCCTCGAAGAGCTGTTGCAGCCGGGCGGTCGGGCTGTCCGTCACCGGGGCCCCTCCTTCATCACCAGTCACTGTGTACCCAGGCGATTCGCGCCAGGGTATTGACAAATTATTCACTCACCAAGAACTCTGCATGACGTTATGCAGACAGGCAACACCGCTCCACCCGAACCTGGGGGACCCATGGCAGGCTCACTCGTCGAACAGCGGTCCATCGACGTCGTCCCGGACGAGGAACGGCACGGTACCGCCTTCTCCCAGTTCACCCTCTGGCTGGGCGCCAACCTGCAGATCACCGCCGTCGTCACCGGCGCACTCGCCGTGGTCTTCGGCGGCGACGTGGTCTGGTCCATCGTCGGCCTGGTCGTCGGCAACCTGCTCGGCGGGGCGGTGATGGCGCTGCACTCCGCGCAGGGGCCCAAGCTCGGGCTGCCGCAGATGATCCAGTCCCGGGCCCAGTTCGGGGTGCGCGGCGCGGTCGTGCCGCTGGCCCTCGTGATCGTCATGTACATCGGCTTCTTCGCCTCCGGCAGCGTCCTCGCCGGGCAGGCCGTGGGCGAGCTGACCCACCTCGGCGAGACCCCCGGCATCCTGATCTTCGCGGCCGTCTCCGGCCTCATGGCCGCCGTCGGCTACCGCCTGATCCACGCCGTCGGCCGCGTCGCCGGCGTGATCTGCGCCCTCGCCTTCGTCTACCTCGGCATCCGCCTCCTGGAGCGCGCCGACCTCACGACGCTGCTCGCGGACGCCCACTTCGACCTGCCGATGTTCCTGCTGGCGATCTCCCTCTCGGCCTCCTGGCAGCTGGCGTTCGGCCCGTACGTCGCGGACTACTCGCGCTATCTGCCGCGTACGACCTCGACCCGCGCCACGTTCTGGTGGACCCTGTCCGGCTCGGCGATCGGCTCGCAGTGGTCGATGACCTTCGGCGTGCTCGTGGCGGCCACGGCGGGCGGCGCGTTCATGGACAACCAGGTGTCGTACGTGGTGGGGCTCGGCGGCGGCGGACTGATCGCCGCGTTCCTGTACTTCGTGATCGCGCTCGGCAAGCTCACGATCAACGTCCTGAACACGTACGGCGGCTTCATGTCGATCGTGACGAGCGTCAGCGGCTTCCGCGGCCAGCGCGTGCTCTCGCCGCGCGGCCGGGCCGTCTACATCGCGCTGATCATGATCGCGGGCACGGTGGTCGCCCTGCTCGGCAAGGACAGCTTCCTCACCTCGTTCAAGGACTTCCTGCTCTTCCTGCTGACGTTCTTCACGCCCTGGTCCGCGATCAACCTGGTCGACTACTACCTGATCTCCCGCGAGCAGTACGACCTGCCGGCCCTGTCCGACCCGAACGGCCGCTACGGCGGCTGGCGCTGGGACGCCCTCGCGGTCTACGCGATCGGCATCGCCCTCCAACTCCCCTTCCTCGTCACGCACTTCTACACGGGCCCGCTCGTCGCCCCGCTCGGCGGCGCCGACATCTCCTGGATCGTGGGCCTGATCGTCCCGGCGGTGCTCTACTGGGCTCTGGCAGGCCGGAAGCGGAATACGGGGGTCAGCCCCACTGCGCCCGCCGCCGACGCTTCGTACCGTGAACCGCATGGAAGCCCGCGACCCTGAGCTGAAGAAGGAACTCCACGCCACGCTGCAGACCCGCAGGGAGCTGGGCGAGGAGTACGACTCCGTCCTGGTGGAGTCGTTCCTGGAGAAGGTCGAGCAGCGCCTCGACGCCACGGTCGACCGCCGCGTCCGCCGCCGCCTCGCCGAGGAACGGACGGCGGCGGTCCGCGGGGGCCGCGACTCCCTGGACGGCTGGGGCGAACGCTTCGGCTTCGCCCTGGTCTCGCTGATCCTCGCGGTCCCGCTCTCGGCGATCGCGGTGGTCAACGCGGGCCTGCTCGGCCTGACCGTTGCCTGGACCGGCATCATCGCCGTGAACGCCGTACACGCACGACACGGCCTCTTCACCCGCCCCCGCCGAAACCGCGACACGGACTGGTCGGACTGACCCGCGCCCACGATCCACCAACTGGCCGAGCGGGTAGCCGAGTTGACGCTTCTCTGGCCTGCTCCCGCACTTGAGGCCGCAGGGAGACAATCCAGCCCGTCCGGCGCCTGAGGACAAGGCCGCAGGCCGGGCAAGGGGGCGCTGGTCAACGGCATCAGAAGGCCGGGCAAGGGTGCGCTGGTCAATAGCACCAGAAGGCCGACGTAAGACGGGGAGTGCCCCGCAGGGACCACCGCACCGCCGGCAGAGTGCCGGAGGGCGGGACGACGGTGGTCCCCGCGGGGGACGCGGGCCGGGTCAGGGCCGGCGTGTTCCGCGTCCGAGGCGTTCAGGAGGTCCGGGAGCCGCTCCGGAGGAGTCCTGTGCGCCGACATCGACCAAGGTGCCGGAGCCGTGTTAAGCGGGTGCTGCGCGAACGTGTCGTGCTCGTACCGATTACCCGAACCCCGAGCCGTACAGGCCTACTTCTCGCGCGCCAGGTACGCGAGCAGGTCCTGACGGCTTACCACACCCGTCGGCTTGCCCTCGACCAGGACGATCGCCGCGTCCGCACCGGTCGCCGCGGACAGTACGGACATCAGGTCGGCCACCGGCTCGCCCGAGCCGACCTGCGGCAGCGGGTCGGACATGTGCTTCTCCAGCGGGTCGGCGAGCGAGGCCCGCTGCGTGAACAGCGCGTCGAGCAGCTCGCGTTCGACCACCGAGCCGATGACCTCCGCGGCCATCACGTCCGGGTGCCCGGCGCCCGGCTTCACGATCGGCATCTGCGAGACGCCGTACTCGCGCAGGACGTCGATGGCCTCGCCGACCGTCTCCTCCGGGTGCATGTGCACCAGCTTGGGGATGCCGCCCTCCTTGTGCTCCAGGACGTCGCCGACGCGCGGCTCGTCACCGGGCTGCTCCAGGAAGCCGTAGTCGTTCATCCACTCGTCGTTGAAGATCTTCGAGAGGTAGCCGCGACCGGAGTCCGGCAGCAGTACGACGACCACGTCGTCCGGGCCAAGGCCCTCCGCCACCTTCAGCGCCGCCACGACCGCCATGCCGCAGGAGCCGCCGACGAGCAGGCCCTCCTCCTTGGCGAGCCGCCGGGTCATCTGGAAGGAGTCCTTGTCCGAGACCGCGACGATCTCGTCCGTCACGTCCTGGTCGTACGCGGTCGGCCAGAAGTCCTCGCCGACGCCCTCCACGAGGTACGGCCGCCCGGAGCCCCCGGAGTAGACCGAGCCCTCGGGGTCGGCGCCCACGATCCGGACCTTGCCGTCGCTGATCTCCTTCAGGTAGCGGCCGGTTCCGGAGATCGTTCCGCCGGTGCCGATGCCCGCCACGAAGTGGGTGATCGTCCCCTCCGTCTGCTCCCACAGCTCGGGCCCGGTGGTCTCGTAGTGGGAGCGCGGGTTGGCGGGGTTGCTGTACTGGTCCGGCTTCCAGGCGCCGGGCGTCTCACGGACGAGGCGGTCGGAGACGTTGTAGTACGAGTCGGGGTGCTCGGGGTCCACGGCCGTGGGGCAGACGACGACCTCGGCGCCGTACGCGCGCAGCACGTTGATCTTGTCCGTGGAGACCTTGTCCGGGCACACGAAGATGCACTTGTAGCCCTTCTGCTGGGCCACGATCGCGAGGCCCACCCCGGTGTTGCCGCTGGTCGGCTCGACAATGGTGCCGCCCGGCTGCAGCTCGCCGCTCGCCTCGGCCGCCTCGATCATGCGCAGCGCGATGCGGTCCTTCACGGAGCCGCCCGGGTTGAAGTACTCGACCTTGGCCAGGACGGTGGCCCTGATGCCCGCGGTCACGTTGTTGAGCCTCAGCAGCGGGGTGTTGCCGACGAGACTGATCATCGAGTCGTGGAATTGCACCGTTGTCTCCGGTTCTCCCTAGGAATGCGGCCAGCCTAAGCGGAATTCGGCCGCCCGGCCCTGCACTTCGAGGGCCTGACGCATCGGACGCCGAGGGACCGCCGCACCGGACGCCGAGGGCCTGACGCATCGGACGCCGAGGGCCTGCCGCACCGGTCCGTACCCCTGTCCGTACCCCTCCTTCGCCGGGTCGGAGATTGACCGACGGTACGTACCGGGCAAGGAGTTGATGTACGGCGCTACAAGGAGGTGGCTCGGTCCATGTCGAGGGCAAGGGTGGCGCGGCGGATCGCCGCGGGTGCCGCGTACGGCGGCGGCGGAGTCGGGCTTCTGGGCGCGGCGGCGGTCGGGGTGCTCCTGGCCGAGGTGCAGCTGGCGAAGCGCAGCGTGGGGAGCGCGTCGGGCGCCGAGCCGACCCAGCCGCCGCACGCCGACGGCCTGTACGGCAGGGCCTTCCTCGACCCGGCGGACACCCGCTCCCCGCTGCGCCTGACCCTTCTCGGCGACTCCACGGCCGCGGGCCAGGGCGTGCACCGCTCCGGCCAGACGCCGGGCGCGCTGATCGCGCAGGGCCTCGCGGCGGTGGCGGAGCGCCCGGTGCTGCTGCGGAACGTGGCGCAGCCGGGCGCGCAGTCCGACGACCTGGCCCGCCAGGTCACGCTGCTGCTCGCCAACTCCTCGCCGGTGCCGGACGTCTGCGTGATCATGATCGGCGCCAACGACGTCACGCACCGGATGCCCCCGACCCGCTCGGTCCGCTACCTCGCGGCGGCGGTACGGCGGCTGCGCACCGCGGGCGCCGAAGTGGTCGTCGGCACCTGTCCCGACCTGGGCTCGGTGGAGCAGGTCTACCAGCCGCTGCGCTGGCTGGCCCGCCGCGTCTCCCGCCAGCTGGCCGCCGCCCAGACCATCGGCGCCGTCGAGCAGGGCGGTCGTACGATCTCGCTCGGCGACCTGCTCGGCCCGGAGTTCACGGCCAACCCGCGCGAGCTGTTCGGCCCGGACAACTACCACCCGTCGGCCGAGGGCTATGCGACGGCGGCGATGGCCATACTGCCCACGGTCTGCGCGGCGGTCGGCCTGTGGCCGGAGGAGGAGCGCCCCGACACCTCCCGCGACGAGGGCTTCCTGCCGGTCGCACGAGCGGCGGCGGAGGCCGCGGCCGAGGGTGGTACGGAGGTCACGGCCGCGATGCCGACCGGCCCGCGGGGTCCGTGGGCCCTCCTCAAGCACCGCAGGCGGCGCCGTATCCACGCCCCAGAGACAGTCCCGGAGACAGCCCCGGGCACGGCCCCGGAGACGGCCCCGGAGACGGCCCCCGACGCGGGGGAGTCCGACCCCTCTACCCCGCCAGCCCCTGAGCAAGCGCTTAGAAAAGAGGCGGGTGTCACACGCCAAGAGCGATGACCTTCGCCGTACGTGCAGGTAACTTCCCGTACGGTCTGCCAAATCCTCAGTAGGGAGCCTCCCGTGCCCGAAGCCGTGATCGTCTCCACCGCCCGCTCCCCCATCGGCCGCGCCTTCAAGGGCTCCCTGAAGGACCTCCGCCCGGACGACCTGACCGCGACGATCGTCCAGGCCGCCCTCGCCAAGGTCCCCGAGCTGGACCCGCGCGACATCGACGACCTGATGCTCGGCTGCGGCCTGCCCGGCGGGGAGCAGGGCAACAACCTGGGCCGCATCGTCGCCGTGCAGATGGGCATGGACCACCTGCCCGGCTGCACGATCACCCGCTACTGCTCCTCCTCGCTGCAGACGACCCGCATGGCGCTGCACGCCATCAAGGCCGGCGAGGGCGACGTGTTCGTCTCGGCCGGTGTCGAGATGGTGTCCCGCTTCGCCAAGGGCAACTCGGACTCGCTGCCGGACACGCACAACCCGCTGTTCGCCGAGGCCGAGGCCCGTACCGCCGAGGTCGCCACGCAGGAGGGCACCACCTGGCACGACCCGCGCGAGGACGGCCTGGTGCCGGACGCGTACATCGCGATGGGCCAGACCGCCGAGAACCTCGCCCGCCTCAAGGGCATCACCCGCGAGGACATGGACGCCTTCGGCGTGCGCTCGCAGAACCGCGCCGAGGAAGCCATCAAGAACGGCTTCTGGGAGCGCGAGATCACCCCGGTCACCACTCCCGACGGCACGGTCGTCTCCAAGGACGACGGCCCGCGCGCCGGCGTCACCCTGGAGGGCGTCTCGGGCCTCAAGCCCGTCTTCCGCCCCGACGGACTGGTCACCGCCGCCAACTGCTGCCCGCTGAACGACGGCGCCGCCGCCCTCGTCGTCATGTCCGACACGAAGGCCCGCGAGCTGGGCCTCACCCCGCTCGCCCGGGTCGTCTCGACCGGTGTCTCCGGCCTGTCCCCCGAGATCATGGGCCTCGGCCCGGTGGAGGCGTCGAAGCAGGCGCTCAAGCGTGCGGGCCTCGGCGTCTCCGACATCGACCTGTTCGAGATCAACGAGGCCTTCGCCGCGCAGGTCATCCCGTCCGCCCGCGACCTGGGCATCGACGAGGACAAGCTGAACGTCAACGGTGGCGCCATCGCCGTCGGCCACCCCTTCGGCATGACCGGCGCCCGCATCACCGGCACGCTGATCAACAGCCTCCAGTTCCACGACAAGCAGTTCGGCCTGGAGACCATGTGCGTCGGCGGCGGCCAGGGCATGGCCATGGTCATCGAGCGCCTCAGCTGACCCCGCGCCGGGCCCCGGGGGCGCACCCCGAGTAACCCTCCGAGTCCCGGCCGTGACACAACCTCCCCCAGGATGTGACCTATGTCCTGGGGGAGTAGCATTTTCGCAGGTCAGAGCGGTGCGGGTCGAAACCTCGGGTAGAAAGTCCTGTCCATTTCGTGACCTAATGCACTGACAGCCCTCAGTGGTCTCCGACAAGCTGTTGTAGTAAGTCGGGGGTCAGTAAGTCGGGGGTCAGTCAGCCGGGGGTCAAACTTGGAACCGGGAGTACGTCAGTGAGCGCCATGACTCTTGCCCTGCTGGTCGCCACCGCCGCTGCCACGGCCGTGGGAGCCGCCGCACTGCACACCGTGCGTGGCCTCCGTCAGCAGCTCTCCGAGATCTCCGCGCTGCGCACCGAGCTCGCCACGAGCCTGGCTCAGCACAGCGACGTCGCCGTGCCGCACGCCCGCGGCGCCGCCGAGTCCGGTGTGCCCGCGCAGGGCACCGACGCGATCCGCGCCGCCGTCGCCGAGGCCCTGGCCGAGGAGCGGGAGCGCGAGCTGGCCGAGGCGCGCGCCTTCTGGGCCGCGCAGGAGGCCCGCGACGCCGCCGACGCCCCGTCCCTGCTCGGCGGACTGCCGGCGCACCTGGCCGAGGAGCTCTTCCTGCCCCGCCAGTCCGACTTCGTCGGCCTGGAGCGGGAGCTGCAGCACGAACTGGCCGAGCCCGCCGAGGAGCTGAGCGGCGCCGCCGACGAGTTCCCCGAGGACTCCCCCGAGCTGGCCGCGGCCCGCCGCCGCCACCCCTCGCACCCCGACTTCGTGCCGGTCCAGCCTGTACGGGACGGCGCCACCGGCGACCACGAGCACACGCTGCGCTGCCTGGAGGAGCTCGCCCAGGACCGCACCGCGCTCTCCGACGTCCGCCCCGGCCCGCTCGGCACCCTCGACGTGTACGTCTTCACGGACGGTACGACCCTGTGCATGACCCCGGGCCACCGCGAGACCGCGGAGCGCCTGGCCGCGGCCCTGCGGGCGGGCGACAGCCCGGTGCTGCTCGGCGGCTCCGGAGTCTCCGGCGCGTACACGCTGACGTTCGGCTGCGGCGACGAGAACGTCTACATCCTGGCTGACCGCGTCATAGCCTCCGCCTGACCCCGCCCGAGGGCCGGTCTTCGCCCGAGGGCCCGTCCCCACCCGAGGCCAGCCCTCGCCCGAGGCCCTTCCTCGTACGCCCCCGAAACGCGCCGGTGTTCACACCCCGGCGCGTTTTTGTGCTTCCTGCACCAGTTCCACCGCTTCCGCGAGCTGCGCCTCGTCCGTCAACACGAGGGCCAAGTCCCGCCCCGCGACGGTGACTTGATCGGAGACCGCGAACAGGCCCGCGTCGGGCATCTCCCGCGGCTCGGCCTGCGGGTCCTCGATGGACTGCGCGCGCGCCGCCAACTCCCTGGCCAGCGCCCGGGCTTCGGCCGCGGCGACGCGCTGGAGGCGGCTCTCCGGGGCGGCCCGCAGGCGGTCGGCGAACTGGTCCACGGCATCCGTCAGCGGCGTTGTATCAAGCACCCTGCGACCCTATGCGCCCTTCCGGGGCTGTTGCCAACACCCGGACACTCAGGCACGGTGACGTGAAGGACTCGCATCGACAGCGTCCGGAGGCGCCGATGTCCCTAGTCTTCTCCGAGGAGACCCACCGCAATCTGCTCGCCCGCATCCCGCACTGCACCGGCCGCGAAGTCTCCGAGTGGCTTCGCGCGATCGACGAAGGCCCATCCTTCTTCCGCTTCGACGAGAAGGTCAGCTGGCTCCGCGCCGAGTACGACCTCGCTCACGGTCACGCCAAGGCGATCGTCCACGAGCACGACATGAGGAGGGCCGCGCGCAGACTCCTCTGAGCGCACCCCCACCAGATCCCCGACAACGCCGAAGGGCCCGCGAAGCAAGCGCTTCGCGGGCCCTTCGCAGGACTGGACGGCGTACGTCAGTCGCTGTTCAGGATGGAGATCAGCCGCAGCATCTCCAGGTAGATCCACACCAGCGTCATGGTCAGACCGAAGGCGGCCAGCCAGGACTCGGAGCGCGGAGCGCCGTACGCGATGCCGTCCTCGACCTGCTTGAAGTCCAGGGCGAGGAAGAAGGCGCCGAGCAGGATGCCGACGATGCCGAAGACGACACCGAGCCAGCCGCTGCGGAAGCCGAGGCCGTCACCGCCGCCGAACACCATGAACAGCAGGTTCACGGCGGTCAGCACCAGGAACGCCGTGGCGGCGATCATCAGGAAGCGCGTGAAGCGCTGCGTGACGCGGACGATGCGGGTCTTGTACAGCACCAGCATCGTGACGAAGACGGCCATCGTGCCGAGCACGGCCTGCATGGCCGCGCCGGGTGCGACGAACGTGTTGACGTAGTTGCTGATCGCGCCGAGGAAGACACCCTCGAAGGCGGCGTACGCCAGGATCAGCGCGGGGTTGGCCTTGCGCTTGAAGGCCTGCACCAGGCCGAGCACCATCGCGATGAGCGCGGCGCCGATGGCGATGCCGAGGCCCACGTTCATGACCCAGGCGACGGTGGCGCCGGCGATCACGGTGCCGAGCGTGATGCCCGTCCGCATGACGACGTCGTCCATCGTCATCTTGTCGCCGGTGCTGACCGGCGCCTGCGGGGCGCCGTGCTGGAGGTCCTGCTGCGCGTAGGGGTTCTGCGCGTACGGGTTCGTCGGCGCCTGGGCGTACGGATTACCGCCCGCGTAGGGGTTGCCCTGGGTACCGACCGCGGGGCCCCCGGCCTGCGGCGCCGAGCCGAAGCCCGCGTAGCCGTTGTCGCGGCTGAACCCCCGTCGCGAGAAGACCGGGTTGCTGCTCCTCATCTCACTCCTCTGCGCCACTCAGACTGGCCACCCTGCGTGGCCTTACGACAAGAGTAATGCGTAAGCAAAAGAACCACCCTAGTGCTCTGGGAGGATCTTCTCTCACTTCGCTGGAGGAGTGCGGTGAAGAGTGGAGTGGAGAGGTGCCCGGAACCGGATTTGAACCGGTACGCCCCCGAGGGGCAGCGAGGTTTAAGCTCGCCGTGTCTGCATTCCACCATCCGGGCAGACCGTGGACTCCGCGTGTGCGGGGTCCTGAGCCTATCGGGAGGCATCCCCCGAACGGCCGAACAGCAGCCCGATGTTGTCTTGTTTTATTGACGTCTGAGGGTGCGTCAGCGCTCGCGAGGGGTGTTCGGCGCTTACGGGACCGCCCCCGTGCGCGGTTCGGGAGCCCCTGGCGGAATGACGGGATTCTGTCGCCCCACGCGGGGGTGTCCGCCGGGTGTCCGGCGAACCGCGTCAGGGTCGGGGCTCCTCCCCAGGTATGACTCCGGACCCCACCGGTCAGCCTGAAGAGGAAGCGGCGAACGAGAGCTGGGGCTGACTTCTTCACACGGATCCGACAGCACGATGGATACCGGAAGTTGACGTCGTGCCGACAGGAGCCCCGTTCCGTGACCACCACATCCGTCGCTCACCAGGCGACCGCAGTAGCCGCGCGTGCCACCGAGCTGAGCAAGGTCTACGGCCAGGGCGAGACCCAGGTGGTCGCCCTGGACCGGGTCACGGTCGACTTCCGGCAGGCCGAGTTCACCGCGATCATGGGCCCGTCCGGGTCCGGCAAGTCGACCCTGATGCACTGCGTCGCCGGGCTCGACTCGTTCAGCTCGGGCTCCGTGCGCATCGGCGACACCGAGCTGGGGTCCCTGAAGGACAAGCAGCTGACCAAGCTCCGCCGGGACAAGATCGGGTTCATCTTCCAGGCGTTCAACCTGCTGCCCACCCTCACCGCGTACGAGAACATCACGCTGCCCATGGACATCGCCGGGCGGAAGCCCGACAAGCGGTGGGTCGAGCAGGTGATCCAGATGCTGGGCCTCTCCGGGCGGCTCGGGCACCGGCCGAGCGAGCTCTCCGGCGGCCAGCAGCAGCGCGTGGCCGTGGCCCGCGCCCTCGCCTCGAAGCCCGACATCATCTTCGGCGACGAGCCGACCGGAAACCTGGACTCCCGCTCCGGAGCCGAGGTCCTCGGCTTCCTGCGGAACTCCGTACGGGAGCTGGGTCAGACCGTCGTCATGGTCACGCACGACCCGGTGGCCGCCGGATACGCGGACCGCGTCGTGTTCCTCGCCGACGGCCGCATCGTCGACGAGCTGAACGAGCCGACCGCCGAGGCAGTACTGGACCGCATGAAGCGGTTCGACGCCAAGGGCCGGACCAGCTGAGCCCCGACGCCCACCACTGACCTCAGGACTCAGGACCCCACATGTTCCGTACCGCCTTGCGCAACGTGCTCGCGCACAAGGCCAGGCTGCTGATGACCGTGCTCGCCGTCCTCCTCGGCGTGGCCTTCGTCTCCGGCACCCTGGTCTTCACCAACACCATCTCCGACGCGTTCCAGAAGAGCTCCGCCCAGGGCTTCGAGCACGTCGACGTCGCCGTACAGCCGAAGAAGGGCGCCGAGGACAAGCCGGGTGCCGCGCCCCGGCTGAGCCAGGAGCTGCTCGAGGCGGCCGGGAGCGTGCCCGGCGCCGCCTCCGCGACCGGCACCGTCTCCGGCTTCGCCGCGCTCGCCGACAAGGACGGCAAGCTGGTCGGCGAGGGCTGGTCCACGACCGGCGCCAACTACTACGGCGAGAACGACTCCCGCTACCCGATGAAGGACGGCCGCGCCCCGTCCGGCAAGGGCGAGATCGCGCTCGACGCGAAGACCGCGGAGCGCGCCGGGTACCAGGTCGGCGACCAGGTGCGGATGTCCATCGACGGGCCCGTGCTCACGCCGATGGTCTCCGGCATCTTCACCACCGACGACGGCAACGTCGCCGCGGGCGGCAGCCTCGCCCTGTTCGACACCAGGACGGCGCAGGCGCTGTACGCGCAGCCCGGCTCGTTCAGCGAGATCGACGTGCGGGCCGCGCCCGGCACCAGCCAGGCCGCGCTCAAGGCCGAGATCGAGAAGGTGCTGCCGAAGAACGGCACCGCCGAGGCCACCACGGGCGGCGAGCTCGCCGACGAGCAGGCCGAGCAGATCGAGAGCGGCATGAGCGGCATGCAGACCGGCATGCTCGCGTTCGCCGGGATCTCGCTCTTCGTCGGCATCTTCATCATCGCCAACACCTTCACCATGCTGGTCGCCCAGCGCACCAAGGAGCTGGCCCTGATGCGCGCGGTGGGCGCCAGCCGCCGCCAGGTCACGCGGTCCGTGCTGATCGAGGCGTTCGTCGTCGGCGCGGTCGCGGCCGTGGTGGGTCTGGCCGCGGGCGTCGGCATCGGCGCCGGACTGCGCTCCCTGATGGGCTCCTTCGGCGGCAGCGTGCCGGACGGCCCGCTGGTCGTCTCTCCCTCGACGGTGATCGCCTCGCTCGTCGTGGGCATCGTCGTGACGATGCTCGCCGCCTGGCTGCCGGGCCGCCGCGCCGCGAAGATCCCGCCGGTCGCCGCGATGAACAGCGTGCACGCCACGGCCACCACCAAGTCCCTCGTCGTACGCAACACCATCGGCACCCTCCTCTCCGGCGCGGGCATCGCCGCGGTGCTCGCCGGGACGCGGATGGGCGACGACGGGAAGCTGCCGATGGGTCTGGGTGCCGCGCTGCTCCTGATCGGCGTCTTCGTCCTGACGCCGCTGCTCTCCCGGCCGATCATCGCGGCCGCCGCCCCGGTCCTGCGCCTCTTCGGGGTCTCCGGGAAGCTCGCCCGGCAGAACTCGGTGCGCAACCCGCGCCGTACGGCGGCCACGGCCTCGGCGCTGATGATCGGGCTCACCCTGATCACCGGCATGACCGTGATCGCGGGCAGCGTGCAGAAGTCCATCGACAAGATGGCCACGGACTCCATCAAGGCCGACTACGTGGTCTCGATGCAGAACTTCAACACGCTCTCCCCCGACGTGGAGAAGAAGCTGGCCGACCTCGACGGCGTCACGGCCACCAGCCCGCTGCGCAACTCGCCCGCGCAGATCGACGGCAAGAAGGAGTCCGAGTACCTGACGGGCGTCGACGCGGAGACCATCGGCTCGCTCGCCTCCCTGGACTTCGAGCAGGGCTCGTGGGGCGGCCTCGGCGGCGGCAAGGTCGTCGTCGACAGCGACACCGCGAAGCGGTACGGCTGGAAGGCCGGTTCGGACTTCAGCGTCCGGTACGAGGACGGCAAGAAGGGCACGCTGCAGGTCGCGGGCGTCTACCAGGGCAACGAGATGATGCGCGGCATCATGCTGGACAAGGACCGGCTCGCCCCGCACCAGCAGCAGATCACCGACATGCAGGTGATGGTGAAGACGTCGGACGGCGCGACGCCCGCGGCCAAGGACTCGATCCGCGCGGCGCTCGGCGACAACCCGGCGATCGCCGTCGAGGACAAGAAGGACATCTCCAACGGGATCGCCCAGATGTTCACGCTGATGCTGAACATGCTGTACGGGCTGCTCGCCATGGCGGTCATCGTGGCCGTGCTCGGCGTGATCAACACCCTGGCGATGTCGGTCTTCGAGCGCTCCCAGGAGATCGGGATGCTGCGCGCGATCGGCCTCGACCGCAAGGGCATCAAGCGGATGGTCCGCATGGAGTCCCTGGTGATCTCGCTCTTCGGCGGCGTCCTCGGGATCGGCCTCGGCGTCTTCTTCGGCTGGGCGGCCGGCGAACTGATCGGCTCGTCCCTCGCGACGTACGAACTGGTCCTGCCGTGGGGCCGGATGGGCCTCTTCCTCGCCCTGGCCGCGGTGGTCGGAGTCCTGGCCGCCCTGTGGCCGGCGCGGCGGGCTGCCCGCTTGAACATGCTGGCCGCGATCAAGGCGGAGTAGGGGGTACGGGCCCCGACAGGGGCGCGGGGCTGTGACACTTGCGGCTCCGCCGCGGGGCGCGACCAGCCACGACGGCGCCGCGGCCGAACGCCGGAGGGGTGAGAATTCAGCCCCTCCGGCGTTTGAGGAGCGGAGGGCTGGGGGCGGCGCCCCCAGTTACCGCCAGCCCCGCGTCCGCAGCGGCACGCCGGCAGTGCCGGACTCCTCAGTCCGCACCGCCAACACCTGGTTCACCCCGATCCGGTTCCGCTCGAAGGCCAGCGCGGAAGCGGCCATGTAGAGGCGCCACACCCGCGCCCGCCCCGGCGAGACAAGCCGCAGCGCGCGCGGCCACGCGTCCTCCAGGTTGGCCACCCACTGCCGCAGCGTCAGCGCGTAGTGCTCGCGGATCGCCTGCACGTCGCGGACCTCGAAGCCCGCCTCCTCCAGGAGCGAGACCGTACGGCCCACGGGGGCCAGCTCGCCGTCGGGGAAGACGTACGCGTCGATGAACTCGTCCACGCTGTAGCCCGTCTCGTCGCCCACGGGCCGGCGCGCGATCTGGTGGTTGAGGAGCCGCCCGCCGGGCTTCAGGAGGGCGTACAGGTCGTGCGCGTACCCCAAGTACCGCACCCTGCCGACGTGTTCGGCCATCCCGACGGAGGAGATCGCGTCGTACGGGCCGTCCCTGACGTCGCGGTAGTCCTGGACGCGGATCTCGATCCGGTCGGTGAGGCCCTCGTCCGCGATCCGCTTGCGGGCGTACGCCGCCTGCTCCTGGGAGAGCGTGACGCCGACGACCTGGACGCCGTGCTCGCGGGCCGCGTGGATGGCCAGGGAGCCCCAGCCGCAGCCGACGTCGAGCAGGCGCTGCCCGGGGGTCAACTCCAGCTTGCGGCAGATGAGTTCGAGCTTGTCCCGCTGGGCGTCCTCCAGGCTCGCGTCCTGCGATTCCCAGTACGCGCAGGAGTAGACCATCGACGGCCCGAGGACGAGTTCGTAGAAGTCGTTGCCGACGTCGTAGTGGTGGCTGATGGCCTGGCGGTCGCGGATCTTGGTGTGCAGGGGGCCGCTGCGCCGGCCGATCTCCTCGACGGGCGGGGCGGGGGGCAGGAGCAGTGGTCCGGCGAGGGAGAGCAGCTCGCGGATCGCGGCGCGGGTGTCGGGGTCGCGCAGCGAGGGGCGCGAGGCGTCCTCGGCGCGCTCCCAGATCAGCTCGGAGATCAGGTCGAGGGCGGCGTAGAGGTCGCCCTCGACCTCCAGGTCTCCGGCCACCCAGGCACGGGCCATGCCCAGTTCGCCGGGCCTGAAGAGGATCCGGCGCAGGGCGCGGCGGTTACGTACGACCAAGGTGGGAGCGCCGGGGGGACCCTCCTCGCTGCCGTCCCAGGCACGGATGCGGACGGGGAGCGGGGCTCCGAGGAGTTGCTCGGCGAGAGTCCTCAGCCGCAGCGCGGCGTCTGCCATGGCGTGTCACCTTCCTGGTCTTTACCGGTAGGTCCAACACCACGTAAACACCAACAGGGGGCGCGCGCAGTCCCGTTGCGGCATAAAAGGATCGCAAAACAGTTGCCTCGGCACACCGAACCGTCCCTGGGATCGCAGAAACCCCGCAGGGGCCGCCCGCACCACGGATGGCGGGCGGCCCCTGCGGGGTCTGACGGGTGAGCCGGGGCTCAGGAGGCCTTGGCCTTCTCCGACTTGGCGTCGGACTTGCTGTCGGCGGCCTCGGCGGCCGGCGGCGCGACCGGGGCGGGCTTGGCGGCCTCGTAGAACTCCTCGCGCGGCGACTCCATCGCACCGAGGGAGACGACCTCGCGCTTGAGGAACATGCCGAGGGTCCAGTCCGCGAAGACACGGATCTTGCGGTTGTACGTCGGCATCGCCATGCCGTGGTACGCGCGGTGCATGTACCAGGCGAGACGGCCCTTGAGCTTGATCTTCATCTTGCCCATGACGATCATCGCGACGCCCTTGTGCAGGCCGAGACCGGCGACCGCACCCTTGTTGGCGTGGCTGTACTCCTTCTGCGGGAAGCCCCGCATACCGGAGATCACGTTGTCGCCGAGGACCTTCGACTGACGCAGCGCGTGCTGGGCGTTCGGCGGGCACCAGGCGTTCTCGTTGCCCGCCTTGCGGCCGACCATGTCCGGAACCTGCGCGTTGTCGCCCGCGGCCCAGATGTAGTCGGTGCCCTGGACCTGGAGGGTGGCCTGGGTGTCCACGTGGCCGCGCGGGCCGAGCGGCAGACCGAAGCGGGAGAGCACCGGGTTGGGCTTCACACCGGCGGTCCACACGATCGTGTTGGAGTCGACCTCGAGGCCGTTCTTCAGCACCACGTGGCCGTCGATGCAGGAGTCCATGGAGGTCGAGAGGTAGACCTCGACGCCACGGCTCTCCAGGTGCTCCTTGCCGTACTGCCCGAGCTTCGGGCCGACCTCGGGGAGGATCTTGTCGGCGGCGTCCACGAGGATGAAGCGCATGTCCTCGCGGGACACGTTGGTGTAGTACTTCGCCGCGTCCCGGGCCATGTCCTCGACCTCGCCGATGGTCTCCGCACCAGCGAAGCCACCGCCCACGAAGACGAAGGTCAACGCCTTGCGGCGGACGTCCTCGTCAGTCGTGGAGTCGGCCTTGTCGAGCTGCTCGAGGACGTGGTTGCGCAGGCCGATGGCCTCCTCGATGCCCTTCATACCGATGCCCTGCTCGGCGAGGCCGGGGATCGGGAAGGTGCGGGAGACCGCGCCCATCGCGATGACCAGGTAGTCGAAGGGCAGCTCGTAGGCCTCGCCGACGAGCGGCGCGACCGTGGCGACCTTGCGGTCCTGATCGATGGTGGTGACTCGGCCGGTGAGCACCTCAGCCTTGGGCAGCACGCGTCGCAGCGGGACGACGACATGCCGAGGCGAGATGCTGCCGGCAGCAGCTTCGGGGAGGAAGGGCTGGTACGTCATGTACGACCGGGGGTCGACGACCGTGACGGTCGCCTCGCCGTAGCGCATCTTCTTGAGAATGCGCCGAGCTGCGTACAGGCCTACGTACCCACCGCCTACAACGAGGATCCTGGGACGCTCCGTGGTGCTCATGCCATCGAGTATCCACCCCCCGATGAGGGGTCGCTCGTGAGCCCCTTCACAAGGGTCTCGACACCCTCTGCTACACTCCGCCACCCACGTGACCGAGGTCATGGCCCGGCTGGGGAACCATCGGACCGGCCGAACGCGTTGAGACCGCCGCTGAGCTGCCGCTCCGGGAGTGATCCCGAGTTGACCACGGCCCGGTTTCCCGGCGGTTACCGCCGCCCGATACGCCTCTGAAACCTAGGGTGAGGTCCGGCGGAGCCCACCATTCAGGACGAGAGGCGCACCGAGACGCCCATCGGACCCCTTTTCCTTGTGAAGAAGTTCACGAACTTTCTCGGCGACCCGGTCGACCCGGCCCGCCACCAAGGAATCCAAGGCGCCTCAGGCGAGCGACCAGGCGATGCCATCCAGGATGTCGTGCTCGCTCACGACGACCTCGTCCGCGCCGATGCGTTCCATGATCATCAGCAGTACGAGGGCGCCCGCGCCGATCACATCCACGCGGCCCGGGTGCATCGGGCCGATCGCGGCGCGCTCCGCGTGCGTCGAGCCGAGCAGCTGCTCGGTGATCTTCTTGACCTGGGCGAAGGGGATCCGGGAGTGGTGGATCGCCGCCGACTCGTACCTCTGCAGGCCGAGGGCGATCGCGGCGACCGTCGTGACCGAGCCCGCCAGGCCGACCAGGGTGCGGGCCGAGCCGATCGGCACCGTCCGCTCGGCCAGGTCGAGGGCCTCGGCGACGTCCGCGCGGATGGCCGCCACCTGCGCCTCGGAGGGCGGGTCCGCGACCGCGCCGTCCCGCACGAGATGGCGCTCCGTCATGCGCACACAGCCGACGTCCACGGAGCGGGCGGCGCGCACCCCGTCCACGTCCCCGACGACGAACTCGGTCGAGCCGCCGCCGATGTCCACGACCAGGTAAGGGGTGTGCAGGCCGGACTCCGTCAGCTCCTTGGTGGCGCCGTTGAAGGAGAACTCCGCCTCCTGGTCGCCGGTGATCACCTCGGGCTCCACGCCCAGGATGTCGACGACACCGCGCACGAACTCGTCCCGGTTCTCCGCGTCCCGCGAGGCCGACGTGGCCACGAACCGGAGGTGCTCGACGCCGTGCTCCCTGATGATCTCGGCGTACTCACGGCATGCCGCGAACGTACGCTCCAGCGCCTCGGGGGCGAGCCGGCCGGTCCTGTCGACGTCCTGGCCGAGCCGCACGATCGTCATCCGCCGGTCCAGATCGACCAGTTGACCGGTCTCGGGGTCGGCGTCCGCGACGAGCAGGCGGATGGAGTTCGTACCGCAGTCGATGGCGGCGACGCGGGTCATACGGTCTCCTCCGGCTGGTCTTCCGGCTTGTCCTCGGGAAGCGTCACGCACGCGCCCTTGCGCCACCACTCCGGCAGCATCGCGATGGCCTCGTCGCCGAGCGGGTTCACCCCGGGGCCCGCGGCGAGCGAGTGGCCGACGAGGACGTGCAGGCACTTCACCCGGTCCGGCATGCCGCCCGCCGACGGGAAGCCCTGGAGCACCTCGATCTCGTCGCGGCGGCGGATGTAGTCCTCGTGCGCGGCGCGGTACGCGGCGGCGAGCTCCGGGTCCGTGGCGAGCCGCTCCGTCATCTCCTTCATGACGCCGTTGGCCTCAAGGGTGCCGATCGCCGAGGCGGCCTTCGGGCACGTCAGGTAGTACAGCGTCGGGAACGGCGTGCCGTCGGGCAGCCGCGGCGCCGTCTCCACCACATCGGGCTGACCGCACGGGCAGCGGTGGACGATGGCCCGCAGGCCGCGCGGCGGGCGGCCGAGCTGCTGCTTGAAGGCCGCGACGTCCGCGTCGGTCGGCTCGGTGCGCGGGGTGGAGGGCGGGGGCGTTTCCATGCCGGTGCTCGTGTTCTTTCGGTGAGGTCGAAGAAAGTACGGGTCGAGGAAGTACGGGTCGAAGAAAGTACGGGTCGGAGAAGGGCGGTCAGTTGTCGGCTTCGGCGCCGCGGTGGTCCGCCTTGTCGACGCCGTCGAAGAGGTTGCTGTACCAGGCGCGGTCGGCCGCTCCCGGTTCGGTGGTGCGCACGCGGCCGCCGCTCGGGTCCACCACGGTGTACCCGGTCTCGCCGGGGAGCACCATGTGCAGCCGCTCGCGGGCCTGCCGCTCCACGTACGCCGGGTCGCGCCAGCGCGCCTTGGAGTCGCGGAGCTTCTCGGTCTGCTCGCGGGCCTCGGCCAGCTTCTGCTCCTGCTCCTCTATGTCCGCGCGCTGCGCCACGTACTGCCGTATCGGGTACGCGAGCGCCACGATCAGCGAGCAGAGGACCAGGGCGAGCAGCGCCGCGCGGCCGGTGAGGCGGGAGCGGCGGGCCTGGCGGCGGGACTGGGAGCGGTAGACGCGCGCCGCGGTCTGCTCGCCGAACAGCCGCAGCCTGGTCGCGGTGGAGAACCGGTCCCGGTCCTTCACGGCCATGTCCCCGCCTCCCGTTCACACGCGCGTACGTCCCCGCACACGGTACGGGACCGGGTGCGGGGACGTACGTAACTACAGGGTGCCTACAGCTCAGCCCTTGAAGCGCGGGAAGGCGCTGCGGCCGGCGTAGACCGCGGCGTCGTCCAGGATCTCCTCGATGCGAAGGAGCTGGTTGTACTTGGCGACGCGCTCGGAGCGGGCCGGGGCGCCGGTCTTGATCTGGCCGCAGTTGGTGGCGACGGCCAGGTCGGCGATGGTGACGTCCTCGGTCTCGCCGGAGCGGTGGGACATCATGCACTTGAAGCCGTTGCGCTGGGCCAGCTCGACGGCGTCCAGGGTCTCGGTCAGCGAACCGATCTGGTTGACCTTCACCAGCAGGGCGTTGGCCGAGTTCTCCTCGATGCCGCGGGCCAGGCGCTCCGGGTTGGTGACGAACAGGTCGTCACCCACCAGCTGCACCTTGGAGCCGAGCTTCTCGGTGATGACGTTCCAGCCGGCCCAGTCGTCCTCGAACAGCGGGTCCTCGATGGACACGAGCGGGTACGCGGAGACGAGCTCCTCGTAGTACTCGGTCATCTCGGCGGCGGAGCGGTCCTTGCCCTCGAAGTTGTACGTGCCGTCCTTGTAGAACTCGGAGGCGGCGACGTCGAGGGCGAGGGCGATCTGCTGGCCGGGGACGTAACCGGCCTCCTTGATGGCCTCGAGGATGAGGTCGAGGGCCTCGCGGTTGGAGCCGAGGTTCGGGGCGAAGCCGCCCTCGTCGCCGAGGCCGGTGGCCAGGCCCTTGCTCTTCAGGACCTTCTTCAGCGTGTGGTAGACCTCGGTGCCCCAGCGCAGCGCCTCGGAGAAGGACTCCGCGCCGATCGGGGCGATCATGAACTCCTGGATGTCCACGTTGGAGTCGGCGTGCGACCCACCGTTCAGGATGTTCATCATCGGCACCGGCAGCAGGTGCGCGTTCGGGCCGCCGAGGTAGCGGAACAGCGGCAGGTCGCTCGCCTCGGAGGCGGCGTGGGCGACGGCGAGGGAGACGCCGAGGATGGCGTTGGCGCCGAGCGAGCCCTTGTTGTCGGTGGCGTCCAGGTCGAACATCGCCTGGTCGATCAGGCGCTGCTCGGTGGCGTCGTACCCGACGAGCTCCGGGCCGATCTGCTCGATGACCGCGAGAACGGCCTTCTCCACGCCCTTGCCCTGGTAACGGTTGGGGTCACCGTCACGGAGTTCGATGGCCTCGAAGGCACCGGTGGAGGCGCCGGACGGAACGGCAGCACGACCCGTGCTGCCGTCGTCGAGGCCGACCTCGACCTCGACCGTGGGGTTGCCTCGGGAGTCCAGGATTTCCCGGGCTACGACGACGTCGATGGACGGCACGAGCATCTCCTTCTGGGATGTGACGCATAGCTGTGCTTGCACGCGGACCGCGCCGTTGCGGCCGACCATGCTTTGCCTTGCGTCTCACGAGCCTAACCGCCTCCGGAGGCACAGCCACCCGGCCGCCCGCCCGCTGGGACGAAAAGAGGCCCGAAGACACGCATTGAGGGCAAAGAACAACAACACTACCGAGCGGTAAGCGCGATGTGCGCCGGCCCGCTCGTACGGGCATGACCCCGCCCCGGCGCGTACGGGGGAATGCACGCCGGGGCGGGGAGTGTGGGGGGCAGCGGCGGGGCGGCCGGGGGCGGTTGGTGGGGGGATGTGCCGATTCCGCCCCGGCCGCGTGCCGCGCGTACTGCTGCTTACTTCAGGTGCAGCTGCTGGCCCGGGAAGATGAAGTCGGCGTCGTCGACGATGTCCTTGTTGAGCTCGAACAGCGCCTTCCAGCCGCCCTTGACGTCGTGCGCCTCGGCGATCTTGGAGAGCGTGTCGTCCTTCTTCACCTTGTACTCGCCGTCGCCCTTCTTGACCTTCTTGCCGGTCGGGGTCTCGACGGTCTTCTGCGGGGCGCGCTCCTGCGAGCGGGAGGCGGGCTGCTCGGCCTTGCGCTCCTGCTGCGGGGCGGCCTGCTGCTGCGGGGCCTGCTCGGCGGGCTGCTCCGAACCGCCGCCGTCGTAGGCGGCGTTGGAGAGGCCGGTGCCGCAGTTCGGCCAGGCACCCTTGCCCTGGCCGGCGAGGACCTTCTCGCCGATCTCTATCTGCTGGGCCTTGGTGGCCTGGTCGGCGGTGGCCGCGTACTTGTCGCCGCCGTAGCCGCTCCAGGTGGAGGCCGAGAACTGCAGGCCGCCGTAGTAGCCGTTGCCGGTGTTGATCGACCAGTTGCCGCCGGCCTCGCACTGGGCGACGGCGTCCCACTCGGAGCCGGTGGCGGCGGAGGCGGAGCCCGCGGTGGCGATCGGCGCGGCGACCGCGGCACCGGCCACACCGGCGAGCGCGAGGACGCGGGTGGCCTTGTCGGCCTTGGTCAGACGGCGGTGCTTGCCCTTGCCGGAGAACAGCATGGAGTAATCCCCTCACCGACGCCTGCGAGGTGAGCTGTCGGGTTCGGGCCGTGTGAGTTGCCCGGCCGTACGAATCGAGTCGTACGGCTACACCCCAAGCCGTTCCCTGTGCCGCTGCGGGCTCCTCGTTCTGCGTGGAGCTCTCAACGGCCGGGCCCGGCACAAACCTTGGGTCCCCCGCTCCTGCCTACGGCGCTTTACGCGACGACTGTTCCCAAGGGCCGCCGGCAGGATTCGGCGTGACGGCCATCGGGGCCCGCCAGTGGCGAGCGATGACGACGGTAGCCATGCGATCCACGGAAATACCAAGCCGATCAAGGCTGATGAGACTCATCTCTCACCAGGGGTGAAGTGTCTTTATAACGGACACTCAGCAGCGAACTGCCGCCGGATTCCGCCCAGTTTCACCCTGCTCGTTCCCGCGTCAGCCGTCGAGGGCGAGGCGCTGGCCAGGGAGGATGAGGTCCGGGTCGGCGCCGATCGCGTCCTCGTTGGCCTCGTAGAGGGCGGTCCAACCGCCGTCGATTCCACGGGCGTCGGCGATCGCGGAGAGGCTGTCGCCGAGGCGGACCGTGTACGTCGATCCGCCGCCGTCGCGGGAGTCGTCACGGGAGTCGTCGCCGCGCGAGGCGTGCCGGCCCGAGGAGTTGGAGTCGCGGTCGTCGTCCGGGGCCTCGGGGGCGGGCTCGCCGCGATGCTTGCCGGAGCCGTTCTGCTCGGAGTTGCCCGTTTCGTCCGAGCCGTCACCGCCGGTTCCGGTGCCGGTTCCGTGACCGTTCTCTCCCGATTCGCCCTGACCGTCCGATGTGTCATCTGACGGGGCGTCGGTGGCGGTATCGGCGGGAGCGTCAGCAGGGCGGTCGGTGGGCTCGTCGACGGAGGTGTCGGCGGGCGGCTCCGCGGCGGGGTCGTCGGACGACGGCTCGTCGGTGGGCTCGTCGGCCGGCTGCTCGGGGTCCACGGCTCCACCGTCGGCCGGCTGGGAGGGGTCGGCCTCCGGCTCGTCCGCCGGGTCCGTCAGGTCGATCGGGAAGCCGGCGACCAGGCCACAGGTGGGCCAGGCGAGCGGGCCCTGTTCGGCGAGGACCTTCTCCGCCACGGCGATCTGCTGGGCACGGCTGGCCAGGTCGGCCGTCGGGGCGTACTTGAGGCCGCCGTGGTCCTCCCATACGGCCTGCGTCAACTGGAGCCCGCCGTAGTACCCGTTGCCGGTGTCGGCGCTCCAGACCCCGCCGCTCTCGCAGTCGGCGAGGCGGTCCCAGGTGTTGGCGTCGACGGTGGCGTCCGCGGCACTGGCGCCGGTCGCGCCGAGCAGCGGGATGGCGATCGCCGACCCGGCCACTCCTGCCGCGACCACGAGGGCAGGGGCTTGACGGGGGCGTCGGTGACGGCCGTTCCCGGAGAGCATGCGGTTCCCTTTCGCGCGACAACAGGCGTGGCGTCTGACAGCAGTGGCGTCTGAGACCCCTCAGCGTCGAGGGTGAAACGTAGCGACAGTCGAACGCTTGTCACAACCCGATACAGCGCAGATCACGTGAAAGTCACAGTCTTGACGGGTCGTCAGTTACGGGTGGGAGCGGCCCCCGGCGCCGCCGCCCGCGTCACTCCGGTGTGAACTCCACCGGGAGCGTGCGCAGTCCGCGCATGATGAGGCCGCCGCGCCAGCGCAGATCGGCGGGTTCCGCCGCGAGCCGCAGGTCCGGGAGGCGGCGCAGGAGCGTCGCGATCGCGGTCTGGCCCTCCAGGCGGGCGAGCGGTGCACCGAGGCAGTAGTGGATGCCGTGGCCGTATCCGAGGTGCTGGTTGTCCCGCCGTGCCAGGTCGAGGGTGTCCGGGTCCGCGAAGCGTTCCGGGTCGCGGTCGGCGGCGGCGAGGACGACCAGGACCGGGTCTCCGGGCGCGATGTCCTGGCCGCCGATGCTGAGCGGCTCGGTGGCGAAGCGCCAGGTGGCGAGCTCCACCGGGCCGTCGTGGCGCAGCAGTTCCTCGACGCCGGTCTCCAGGAGGTCCGTCTCCCCGGCCGCCAGGGACCGCTGCAGCCGCTCGCGCTGGCCGGGGTTGCGGAGCAGCTGGTACGTCCCGTTGCCGATGAGGTTGACCGTGGTCTCGAAGCCGGCGAAGAGCAGGATGAAGGCCATCGCGGCGGCCTCGTTCTCGGTGAGGTGCTCGCCGTGGTCGCTGGCCTTGATGAGGCCGGAGATCAGGTCGTCGCCCGGTTCGAGGCGTTTGCGGTGGATGAGTTCGGCGAGGTAGCCGCGCATCTTCTTCACCGAGCGGGCGACGCCGCCGCGTGGGCCACCGCCGTGTCGGATCATCATCCCGGCCCAGTCGCGGAAGTCGTCCTGGTCCTCGCGCGGGACGCCGAGCAGGTCGCAGATCGCGTAGATGGGCAGCGGGAAGGCGAACTCGTGGATGAGGTCGGCCTCGCCCGTGACCGCGAACTTGTCGATCAGCTCGTCGGTGAGCTGCTGCACGCGCGGCGCGAACTCGGCCACCCGGCGCGGCGTGAACGCCTTCGACACGAGCCGCCGGAGCCGGGTGTGGTCCGGCGGGTCGATGTTGAGCAGATGCGTCATCAGCTCGGCCTTGCGCTCGCCCGGAATGCCCGTCTTGCCCTTGGCGTGGGAGGGCTCGTCGTGGTGCTCCGGGTTCTTGCTGAGCCGCTGGTCGGCGAGGGCCTGCCGGGCGTCCGCGTACCGCGTGACCAGCCAGGCCTCCACGCCGCTCGGCAGCCGGGTCCTGTGCACCGGCGCGTGCTCGCGCAGCCATGCGTACGCCGGGTACGGATCGCTGGCGAACTCCCAGGTGAACAGCGGGGGTTGGGGGCCATCAGGGCACTGTCCGGTGGTGCTCACGCGTGGCCCTCCGCCGCCCGGATCGCGTCGCGGTAGGCGCGGGCGGCGGCGCGCAGGGCGGCCTCCGGGTCGGTGCCCGCGGCCTCGGCGCGCACGGCGAGGGCAAGCAGCTCGTAGCCGACGCCCTCGCCGGCGGGCAGCTCCACGGCGAGGCCCGCGGTCCGCGTACGGGACGCGAGCTTCGCGGCGAGTGCCAGGCCGGGCTGGCCGAGCGGGACGCCGTCGGTCACGGAGTCGCGCTGCTTCTCCTCGGCCTTGGTGCGCAGCCAGTGCGCCTTGACGTCCTCGGGGGTCTCGGCGGAGTCGTCGCCGAAGACGTGCGGGTGGCGGTGGATCAGCTTGGCGACGATGGTGCCGGCGACGTCGTCGATGGAGAACGGCTCGCCCTCTTCCTCGGGGTCGGCCTCCTCGGCGATGCGGGCGTGGAACACGACCTGGAGGAGGACGTCGCCGAGCTCCTCGCGCAGTTCGGTGCGGTCGCCGTCCTCGATGGCCTCGACGAGTTCGTACGCCTCCTCGATGCCGTACTTGGCGAGGCCCTTGTGGGTCTGCTGCGAGGACCAGGGGCACTCCCGCCTGATCCGGTCCATGACCTGCACGAGGTCGAGGAGGCGCGCGCCCGGCAGGTCGTACGAGGCGGGCAGCAGTTCCAGGTCCGGCATCGCGATCCGGCCCGAGCCGGCGAGCCGGGCGAGGCCGTCGGTCAGGCGGGGCTCGCCCTCGCCGGTGGCGACCACGACCACGGTGCGGCCGCCCGCGCAGGCGTCGATCAGCTCCTCGGCGGTGGGGGCGGTCTCGACGACGGTGACGCCGGCTTCCCGGAGGTACGGGAGCTGGGGGTGGGCCGGGTCTGCGCACAGGACGCTGTCCGCTTGGTGCAGTTCGTTCCAGGCGGGCCAGGAGAGGAGGCCGGGGGCTACGCGGTGGGAGGTCGTCAGGAGGACGATGCGGCCGGGGCTCGTCGAGGTGTGTTCGGGGTTCACACCTCGAACCTAACTTGTCCCCTCCCCGAGGGCTCCGCCGCTATCGGGGCCCGGATGCCTACGCCCTGGTCGCGTCCCGTACCCACGGGGTGCGCACGTCCACCCGACGGCTCTTCTCGACGTCCCACGCCCCGTACCGCGGGTTCAGGTCGATGTTCAGGGCCTTGGAAGCCTTCGACAGGGCCGTCCAGAACTCGGCCTGGCCCTGTTCGGTGTTCGGGTCGGCGCCCAGCTCGCTGTACAGCTTCTGGGCCTCGATCTCCGTACGGAGGCTTTCGTCGATGCGGGACGCCGGGATGTTGTACTGCTGCAGCCAGCCCGCCTCCAGGGCCTTCGCGCCGCCCGCCTGCTTCTCCAGGTTGCCGCGCAGGCCCTGCACCTCCTTGCGGCTGACCTGCACGCCGGCGTCGGTGGCCGCGCGGTGCAGGACGCGGTCGAGGACCAGGGACTGCAGGGTGTCGCGGGTGAGGCCGCCGGTCTTCTCCACGGCCTGCGCGTACTGCCCGGACTTCTCGGTGGCCGACTGCTGCGCCGCCCGCACTTCCTGTACGCGGGACTGGAGTTGCGCGACCGTGATGCGCTCGCCGCCCACGACGGCCGCGGCGCCGGGATGTGCCTCGTCGCCGCAGGCGGTCAGGAGCGGGGCCGCGGTGAGGAGTGCGGCGGAGAGGACGAGCGCGGTGCGACGACGGCGGTGCAAAGGAGCCTCCCGGCGGCGAGACGGAGCTTGTGCGTCGTTGCACAAGGGCCTTGCGGAGATCGATGTTAGGCAGTGGCCGGGGGTTCGGCCACTGATTCGACCAACGATTCGGGGAGAGTTCCGGGTACGCCCGTGGCTCAGCCGCGCACCTGACCGAGCCAGTGCAGCGTGCGGCGGATCTCGCCGGGCAGCGGATGGCCCGGCCCGTGCACCCGCTCCGCGTCGTACAGGAGGCGGGCCAGGGTGTCGTGGGCGCCCGCGCGGTCGCCGAGGGCGAGCAGCAACTGGCCGATACGGCGGCGGAGTTCGAGTGCCGTCCCGGGGTCGCCGACGGTGCTGGCGACGTACTGGTTCTCGTAGAACGGCAGCAGGGAGCGGTACTCGGCGAGGGCCGCGGCCGGTTCGCCGAGTTGCTCCAGGCACTGGGCCATCTCGTACCGGAACTGGAGCGAGGCCGGGTCGGCCTGGCCCGCCTCGGCGCTGCGTTCGTCGGCGAGGCGGCGCAGTTCGGGCAGGGCGCGGCGGTACTGGCCGTCGTCCATGAGCGTGGCCGCGTACTGCTTGCGGAGCGTGCGTACGACCGTGGAGCGCGGGCCGTGCTGGGCCTCGGCGGTGGGCAGGATCGCGCCGAGGAGGTCGACGGCCTGGGTGACGCGGCCCTCGCCGAGCAGCCGCTTCACGTCGTCGACGGCGCGCGCGACCTGCGACGGCACCGCGGCGGACGGCGGGGCGGTGGGGCGCGGCGGGACCGGTACGGGCGTGGGGGTGCCGGCGCGGTCGGGCCAGGGGGCGCCGGGGCGCAGGAAGGGGCGGGTGGGGTCGAGCATGCCGGTGGGGATGCCGCGGGCAGGAAGGAGCGGGGCCAGCGCCTCGTACACCTCCTGCGCGGAGTCCGGGCGGTCACCCGGCTCCTTGGCGAGCAGCCGGTTCACGAGCGCTTCGAGGGGCTCGGGGATCTCGGGGCGCTTGCTGCGGACGGGTATCGGCGCTTCGTAGAGGTGGCTGTGGAGGACGCCGAGGACGGTGGCGCCGTCGAACGGGACGTTCCCGCTGAGGAGTTCGTAGAGCAGGATGCCCAGGGCGTACAGGTCGGTGTACGGGCCGACGGCGCCGCCCATGGCCTGCTCGGGGGCCATGTAGGCGGGGCTGCCGATGGGTGAGCCGGTGTGGGTGAGGCGGGTGGTGTCGGTGTCCATGACGGAGGCGACGCCGAGGTCGAGGACGGTGAGCGTGCCGTCCGGTTTCACCATGACGTTCCGCGGCTTGAGGTCGCGGTGCACGATCGGCACGGCGTGCACCGCGCAGAGCACGGCGCAGAGTTGGGCGGCCACGGCGACGGCCCACGGCCAGGGGTAGGGCTTGTGCCGCTCGATGTGGTCGGCGAGGTCGGTGCCGTCGACGTGCTGCATGACGAGGAAGAGGTCGTCGCCGTCACTGCCCGCGTCGTGGACGGTGACCAGGCCCGGGTGGTCGACCTGGGCGGTGACGCGGCACTCGCGGACGAAGCGGCGGCGCAGCTCCTCGGCCTCCCCGCCGGCGACGCGGTCGGGGCGCAGCAGCTTGACGGCGACGCGGCGGTCGAGGCGCTGGTCGTAGGCCGTCCAGACCTGGCCCATGCCGCCCTGGCCGATCTGCTGGGAGAGTTCGTACCGGCCGGAGATCAGGCGTCCGCTCACCGGCGCTCGCCCTCAGCGCGCCCGTCCCCCTCGCCGACCGGCCGGGTTCCGTCCTGACGCGTCTCGTCCTGGGTCCCGTCCTGGCGCGTTCCGTCCTGGCGCAACAGGCTGCTCAACTCGTCGAGTTCGGCGCGGACCTGGTCGATGCGGGCGGGCGCGGGGCGCTGCGGGGTGCCGGGCGGCTGCTGGGGTCCGGGCTGCGGCAGGCCGGTGGGTCTGGTGACCTGCTGGGCGGGGCCAACCTGGGCGGGGTATCCGTACTGGCCCTGGGCGGGCGGGCCTTGAGGCGGTACGAACGAGGCGTACGGCGACTGCTTCGCGAAGTGGCGGATCTCCGCGATGAGGTAGTACGTGATCGCGGCGACGGCACCGCCGAGGAGGCAGAGCAGCCCGAAGCTCTCCACGGCGGTGTCGAGGTCGTTCGTCGGGTCGCTGCCGATCAGGATCACGGAGAGGATGAGGAGGAAGACGGACCCGCCGAACAGCCACCAGTCCCGCACCCTGCGCGTGACGACGGCGAGGCGCAGCATCGGGACCCAGGACAGGAAGCCGCAGGAGATCAGCGCGAGCGCGACGAAGAGCACGCGCAACCCGACGAGCTGCGCGGACGAGGGGCGCGATGGCGGCGGTGCATAGCCGTGGCCGTGCATGGGGGCTGCTCCTGGAAACCGAACGGGCGTGTGCAAGGTCGAGAGTAGCCCCCGGGACCGACAGCCGGACCTGAGTTGGTCGGCTGGGTGCTCAAAGCGTGATCGTCCGACGGTTCACCGCGTGCGCCACGCCCAGCTCAAAGTGTGTGCCGCACCCACACATTGGGCTCCACATACACGGCGTACCCCTGGTCCGGAGCACAGTGCACGGGCACGAGCGCCCTGGGCACCTCCACCTCACCGGCCGCGTCGAAGGGCAGGCCCGTCCAGCCGCGCCACTCCTCCAAGGTGCCGGAGACGGTCATGGAGTTGCGGGCCACGGACTCGATGACGCCGCCGACCCGGACGTGCACGCGCAGCCAGGGGTCGTGCGGAAGCCCGTCGGGGCGCAGCCGGTGCGCGTACTCCTCCATGGGCGTGCGGGGTTCGAGGTGCTTGGCGCTCGGCCGGACCGGCGCGACGAGCGTGCCGAAGCCGAGCGCGCGGGCGCCCGCCCGCATCGCGTCGAGCATCGCGTACGAGAGGCCGCCGCCCTGGGCGCCGGGGGCGACGGTGACCTCGATGGCGCTGACGGTGTCGGGTTCGGTGCCGTGCCTGACGTCGGAGAACGCCCACATGAGGACGCGGTCCCAGCCGCCGTCGGGCAGAGTGCCGCGGTCCTTCGCGCCGAGGGCGAAGGGCACGCTGAGGGCGCGGGCGACGAGTTCGCCGCTCTCGTCGGTGGCGACCAGGACGTACTCGGGCAGTTCGGAGACGATCCGGCCCCAGAGGATCCAGCCGATCGGGTCCTCGGTGACGAACTGCGGCCAGGCGTCACCCAACGCCCAGAAGGCTCCCGTGAGTTCGGGCCGCTCGGCGAGCGTGGTGATCTTCAGGTTCGCTGCGGGGCGAGCGGCGCTCGCGGGGCTCTCGGCGCGGGGCGTCTCGGCGGTCATGCGGCGCACGGTAACCGGAGGCGAGGCGGGTGCGGTACCGAATTTGGCGCGGCCCGGCGGGAGTTACGGGGCTGGGGCCACCTCGTCGTCGAGTGCGACCGTGCCCGGGGTGACGACCTCGGCGTACACCCCGAAGCGCATGTCGCGGGTCTCGCTCAGGGTTTCAGGACGCGGCCGTCGGCGGGCACTCCGGGCTGGGGCAGGGTCGTCATGACGCAGCGCGGCACGCGTTCAGTGATCCGCAGGAGGGCGCCGCCGACCCGGACCTCGCGGCCGGTCCAGCTCTCCTCGGTCCAGGGCTCGTCGCCGTCGACATCGATCACGATGTTCTTGCGGAAGCGGCGGATGTCGGCGGGGACGTCGTCACCCAGGAGCTGGCCGAGCGCGCGCAGGGAGGCCGTGGAGACGATCGACACCGGCGCCTGGTCCTGGTACGAGGGCGGCTCGGCGTCCGGCGCCTCGCGGACCAACTCGGCCTCGGGCCCGCAGAGTTCAGCGAGCCGCGGGTCACCCGCCGCCACGCGGGTGCCGTCCGGCAGGTGCACGAAGAGGGCGTCGGCGGTGTCGTCGTACGCGGCGGCGCACTCGATCAGCCAGGGGGCTTTGCGGAACCGGCGGTGGCTCTTGCCGCTGCCGAGCTTGCCGTCCGCGTACCGCAGCGCCCACAGCCGGTCGCCGCGGACACCGCCCACGTCGAGCTCAAGGCGCTCGCGGTCCTCGCCACGCATGGACTTCACCGGAAACCTCGCGAGCCCCACGACCGCTCCGAGCGACGTCATGCTGTTCCCTCCCCGTAGGTACTGGGCCGTTTTCCTTGAAGATCAGGCACCGCTCCCGACGGTACCGGTCGGGCGCCCGTCAGCTCCGGCCGATCCCCAGGGTGTTCTGGCCGGGCAGCAGGCCGGATCCGAGGACGGCCACCCAGGGGTCGCCGAGGAGGTCGGCGAGCCGGCCGGTGTCACGGGCACCGAGCGCGCGCCACGGCCCTGCGGCCAGCTCGTCGGTACGGTCCTCGACCTCGGCGCGCAGGGCACGGCCCGCCTCGGTGGCCGTACCGTCCTCGCCCAACAGGCCGCGTTCCAGAAGTCGTCGGCGTGCGGCCTCCCACTCCTTCCCGGTCCAGCCGCGGCTTTCGAAGGTCTCGGATGCGGCGGCGCCCACGGCCACGAACGACACGAGCGACTCGACCGGGTCCAGGTCCGCTGCCCGGAGCGCGGCGAGGTGGCCGTCGCCGCGGTGTTCGCGCAGCACGGTCGCGGCCTGCCACAGCACCTGATGCGGCTCGTCGGGCCAGGGCAGCGCGGCGTTGGCTGCGGCCAGCGGGCGGTCGACCGGGTCCGAGGCGACCGCCTGCGCGGCGGCCTCGGCGGCGCGGCGGGCGAGGGCCGCGGCCTGGGCGAGTTCGGGCGCTTCGACGCGAGCGCCGAGGATCGACCGGTACATACGGTCCACGGCACGCTGCTGGGCGGCCAGGACGGCCTCGGGCGCGGCGATATCCCAGACGGCGGGGACGTGCCGCCCGACCGTCTCCGGGCTGAAGCTGTAGAACGTGGCCGTCACCCGCTCCCGGCCGGCCGGGCCCAGCGGGGCCGCGCGCCAGGCGAAGTAGCTCCGCCAGCGCTCGTCGACGGCGAAGCCGAGCGCTGCCGCCTCCTCGACGGACTCGGGCGCGAAGTAGAAGACGGCGTGCAGCGGTTCGAGCAGATGCCACAACTGCCGTACGCGGGCGGGCTCGACGGCCTGCGCCTCGGGGTCCGGCATCTGGTTCGGGTTCGGCATGACGCCCTCCTGGGGTGACGTTGCGCGGCGACCGTACGAACTTGCCGCAGCCTAGATTGCCGACCCGGCGGGCGTCTCGCGGGTGTCGCCGCCCGCATGACCCCGCGGGTAATCGACCCCTCCCCCACCACCCGGCAGGATCGTTCACGTCACAGTGAGACATCACCGGGGAGAGACACCATGACCGACGCCACCGACACCGGCACCGGCACCGCCACCGGCACCGGCACCGAGACCGCCACCCGCTCCGTGGTTCAGGAGTTCCTCACCGCCCGCCTCGCCTCGGACACCGCCCGGCTCACCGAGTTGTTCGCCGATGACGTGGACTGGCTGTTGGCCGAGAATCCCGTCGTGCCGTGGATCCGGCCGCGGGTCACCGGGGCCGAATGTGCCGTTCAGGGAGAGGAGTTGGCGGAGTACACCGTCGCCGAGGACTCGCGTGCCTCGGTGGACACGTTCCTCGTCGACGGTGCCGACGCCGTGCTCTTCGGTCATCTCTCCGGGACCGTGCGGGCCACGGGCAAGACCTTCGAAGGGCCCTTCGCGCTCCGCCTGACCGTCGAGGGCGGCCGGATCACCCGGCACCACCTCTACGAGAACAGCCTCTCCGTCGCGCAGGCCTGCACCCCGGGCGACTGAGACCTCACAGACCTCACGTCCCCAGGATCGTCGTCAGGAACTCCCCCACCCACGCCAGGAGTTCCCGCCCGACGACCGGCTTGCCGCCGACCTTCGCGGTCTTCGGGCGCGGGACGAGCAGCTGCTGACCGGTGGGCTTGATGACCGTGCCCGGGTAGAGGCGCTTCAGGCGAAGCTCCTGGGACTCCCTCAACTCCACCGGCGCGAAGCGGATGTTGGTGCCCTGCAGCACGATCTCGCCGACCCCGCAGGCGCGGGCCAGCATCCGCAGCCCGGCCACGAGCAGGAGGTTCTCCACGGGCTCCGGCAACTTGCCGTAGCGGTCGACGAGTTCCTCGCGTACCGCCCTGATGTCGTCCTCGGAGTTGGCCGAGGCGATGGAGCGGTAGGCCGCCAGGCGCAGGCGCTCGCCGGGGGCGTAGTCGTGCGGGACGTGCGCGTCGACCGGGAGCTCGATCTTGACCTCCAGCGGCGGCTCCTCCTCGACGCCGCCTTCGAGCGAGGCGCGGTAGTCCGCGACCGCCTCGCCGACCATGCGTACGTACAGGTCGAAGCCGACGCCCGCGATGTGCCCGGACTGTTCGCCGCCCAGGAGGTTTCCGGCTCCTCGGATCTCCAGGTCCTTCATCGCCACGTACATGCCCGCGCCCATCTCCGTGTGCTGGGCGATGGTGGCCAGGCGCTCGTGCGCCGTTTCCGTCAGGGGCTTCTCCGGGGGGTACAGGAAGTACGCGTACCCGCGCTCCCTGCCACGGCCCACGCGGCCGCGCAGCTGGTGCAGCTGGGAGAGGCCGAAGTTGTCGCCGCGCTCGACGATGAGGGTGTTGGCGTTGGAGATGTCGATGCCGGACTCGACGATCGTGGTCGAGACGAGCACGTCGAACTTCTTCTCCCAGAAGTCCACGACGACCTGCTCCAGGGCCTGTTCGGACATCTGGCCGTGGGCCGTCGCGATGCGCGCCTCGGGCACGATGTCGCGCAGCCGGGCCGCCGCGCGGTCGATGGACTCGACGCGGTTGTGGATGTAGAAGACCTGGCCCTCACGGAGGAGTTCGCGGCGGATGGCCGCGCCGATCTGCTTCTCCTCGTACGGACCGACGAAGGTCAGGACCGGGTGCCGCTCCTCCGGCGGGGTGGTGATCGTGGACATCTCGCGGATGCCCGTCACCGCCATCTCCAGGGTGCGCGGGATCGGGGTCGCGGACATCGTCAGTACGTCGACGTTCGCGCGGAGCTTCTTCAGCTGCTCCTTGTGCTCGACGCCGAAGCGCTGCTCCTCGTCGACGATGACCAGGCCCAGGTCCTTGAACTTGGTCTCGGAGGAGAACAGGCGGTGCGTGCCGATCACGATGTCGACCGCGCCGTCCTTCAGGCCCTCCAGGGTCGCCTTGGACTCGGTGTCCGTCTGGAAGCGGCTCAACGCCCTCACCTTGACGGGGAATTGGCCGTACCGCTCGGTGAACGTGCCGTAGTGCTGCTGCACGAGCAGCGTCGTCGGGACGAGGACCGCGACCTGCTTGCCGTCCTGCACCGCCTTGAACGCGGCGCGGACCGCGATCTCCGTCTTGCCGTAGCCGACGTCGCCGCAGATCAGCCGGTCCATCGGGACCGACTTCTCCATGTCCTCCTTGACCTCGGCGATCGTCGTCAGCTGGTCCGGGGTCTCCACGTACGGGAAGGCGTCCTCCAGCTCGCGCTGCCACGGGGTGTCCGGGCCGAAGGTGTGGCCGGGGGCCGCCATGCGCGCGGAGTACAGCTTGATGAGGTCGGCGGCGATCTCCTTGACGGCCTTCTTCGCGCGCGCCTTGGTCTTCGTCCAGTCGGCGCCGCCCAGGCGGTGCAGCGTGGGGGCCTCGCCGCCGACGTACTTGGTGATCTGCTCCAGCTGGTCGGTGGGGATGTAGAGGCGGTCGCCGGGCTGGCCGCGCTTGGCCGGGGCGTACTCCACGACCAGGTACTCGCGGGTCGCGCCCTGGACCGTGCGCTGCACCATCTCGATGTAGCGGCCCACGCCGTGCTGCTCGTGCACGATGTAGTCGCTCTGCTCCAGGGTCAGCGGGTCGATGGTCTTGCGGCGCCGCGCGGGCATCCGCTGGCCGTCCTTGCCTGCGGCCTTCTGCCCGGTCAGGTCGGTCTCGGTGAGCACGGCGAGCTTCAGTGCCTGGTCCACGAAGCCGTACTCGACGGAGCCGCAGGCCACGTGCACCACGGCCGGGGAGATCTCCGCCAGGTCGGCGTCCAGGCGAGCCGCGATGCCCTCGCCGCCGAGCACCTCGACCGTACGGGCAGCGGGGCCGTGGCCCTCCGTCACGTACACCGTGCGCCAGCCGTCGGCCAGCCAGCCCTTGGTGTCGGCGAGGGCGCGGGCGGTGTCGCCGCGGTACGTCTCGGGGGCGTGCATGCCGAGCTTGAAGGTGTCACCGTCCTCGGGGGACAGCTCTTCGTCGGCCGCGAACGGCGAGACCGACCACCACATCATCCCGAGCTCGCGCGCCCGGTCCCGGACGTCCGCGATGCCCCACAGGGAGGCCGCGCCCACGTCGATCGGCGCCTCTCCTCCGCCGGCCGTCGCGGCCCAGCTGGCCTGGAGGAACTCCTGCGACGTGGCGACCAGGTCGGCGGCGCGCGTCCGCACCCGCTCCGGGTCGCACACCACGGCCATGGAGTGCGCGGGCAGGACGTCGAGCAGCAGCTCCATGTCGTCCACCAGGACCGGAGCGAGGGACTCCATGCCCTCGACGGCGATGCCCTCGGCGATCTTCCCGAGCAGCTCGCCCAGCTCGGGGTGGCGCTCGGCGAGGTCCGCGGCCCGGGCGCGTACGTCCTGGGTCAGCAGCAGCTCACGGCAGGGCGGCGCCCACAGGCCGTGCTCGGCGATCTCCAGGGACCGCTGGTCGGCCACCTTGAAGTACCGGATCTCCTCGACGTCGTCGCCCCAGAACTCGATGCGCAGAGGGTGTTCCTCGGTCGGCGGGAACACGTCGAGAATGCCGCCGCGGACCGCGAACTCGCCGCGCTTCTCGACCAGTTCGACCCGCGCGTACGCCGCCGCCGCGAGCGCCTCGACGGTATCGTTCAGGTCGACGGACTGGCCCTGCTTCAGGCTCACCGGCTCCAGGTCGCCGAGCCCCTTGACCTGCGGCTGCAGTACGGAACGCACGGGCGCCACGACGACGGAGACCGGGCCGGTCTCCGGGTCGTCCGTGCTCGGGTGCGCGAGGCGGCGCAGGACGGCGAGGCGGCGGCCGACGGTGTCGCTGCGCGGGCTGAGCCGCTCGTGCGGCAGCGTCTCCCACGACGGGTACTCCACGACCCCGCTCGGGTCGAGCAGCGAACGCAGCGCCGCCGCCAGGTCCTCGGCCTCGCGGCCGGTGGCGGTCACGGCGAGCACCGTCCGCTTCGCCTCACGCGCGAGCGCGGCGAGCGCGAAGGGGCGGGCGGCGGGCGGGCCGACCAGGTCGACGTGCATGCGGTGGCCGTCGGTGGCGGCCTTCACCGCGTCGTTGAGCGCGGCGTCCTTGATGACCGCGTCGAGCAGACCGTGCAGGCTCATGAGGGGGCTTTTCCGTCCGGGAAGCGGGCAACGCGCGACGCCCGACACGGGTTCCGGGCCGGGGTTCCCCAGCGTACGCCGGTTCTTTCCCCACCCCGCCCCTTCCCGACTGTGCCCGATATGCGGCTGGCGCCGCGTGGCTGCGGCGCTTCGGGGGCTCCGCCCCTGGACCCCCGCTCCTCAAACGCCGGACGGGCTGAAAATTCAGCCTCTCCACCCTGCTGCGACCATGGCCCCTATGCCCGGTACCGACCTGACCATCGCCCGCGGCCGCGCCACCGAGAACCGGGCGGCAAGGGCCGTGTCCCGCGCGAAGTACGACCCGTACCTCCTCGCCACCGCCCTCTTCCTCGCGTACGCCCTGCTCTCCGTGCTCCGCTGGTACCGGATGGAGAACCGTTCCTGGGACCTCGGGATCTTCGAGCAGGCCGTCCGCGCCTACGCCCACCTGCAGGCGCCGATCGCGGACCTCAAGGGCCCCGGCACGCACATCCTCGGCGACCACTTCAGCCCCGTCACCGCCCTGCTCGCGCCCCTGTACCGGGTCTTCCCCTCGCCGGTGACGCTGCTGCTCGCGCAGGCCGCGCTGTTCGCGCTGTCCGCGGCGGTGGTGACGCGGGCCGCGGCCCGGCTGCTCGGGCGGGCGCGCGGGCTCGCGATCGGCGTGGCGTACGGGCTCTCCTGGGGGCTGCAGCGCGCCGTCGACTTCGACTTCCACGAGATCGCCTTCGCCGTACCGCTGATCGCCCTCTCCCTGGAGGCCGTGCTGCGCGAGCGGTGGCGGGCCGCGCTGTGGTGGGCGCTGCCGCTGGTGTTCGTCAAGGAGGACCTGGGGCTCACCTGCTCGGCGCTCGCCGTGGTCGTCGCGCTGCGGGCCCGCAGGACGCAGCGGCGGATCGCGTGGTGGGCGGTCGGGCTCGCCGGGTTCGGGGCGCTGGCGGCACTGCTCACGTTCACCACGCTCATACCCGCGTTCAACACCACCGGCGGCTACGACTACTGGACCAAGGTCAGCGAGGGCCCGACCCCGTTCGACGGCCTCGACGTCAAGCTGCGCACCCTCGGCTGGCTCCTCATCCCCACCACCGGCCTGCTCGCCCTGCGCTCCCCGCTCCTGATCGTCGCCCTGCCCACGCTCGGCTGGCGCTTCGTCTCCGGCGACAGCCACTACTGGGGCACCGACTGGCACTACAGCGCCGTCCTCATGCCGGTCGTGGCGCTCGCCCTCGTCGACGCCCTCGACCGCAGCCGCCGCAGCCCCCGGCCCTGGCTGCGGACCTACGCGGCCCAGCTGCCGACCGCCGTCGCCGCCGCGGCGCTCGCCCTGACCACGGCCCTGCCCCTGGCCACGCTCACCGAGGCCGCTACGTACCGCGAGACCCCGCGCACCGCCGCCGCCAAGGACCTCCTCGAACGCATCCCGGACGGCGCGAGCGTCGAGGCCAACATCGGGCCGATCAGCCGGCTGACCTCCCGCTGCCAGGTGTTCTGGATCGGCAGCACCCAGGACGTCACGCCCGACTACATCGCCCTCGACAACACCCGCGGCAAGTACGACGACCCGCTGCGCACGGCCCGCGACCTGCACCCGGACGCCACGTACGAGCTCGCGGGCTCCGCCGGCGGCTACCTGGTCCTGCGGCGCGCCCTGTGACCTGACCGGCTCTCGCCGGGCCCCTCCCCCCGTACCGGCCGAGGTGAGAAGGTGTCCGACGGCGCGCAGATGGATGTACGGGGAAAGGACCTGGGCCGGTGGCGGCAGCGCAAGGCATACGGGAAACACCGGGGGACACCGGCTCGCGCAGGCGCGGGGCCGTCGTGGCGGCCCTGATGCTCGCCATGGCGCTCGCCGCCCTCGACGCCACGATCATCGCGACGGCCGTCCCGCAGATCGTCGGCGACCTCGGCGGCTTCTCCGTCTTCTCCTGGCTGTTCTCCGGCTATCTGCTCGCCGTCACGGTCACCCTGCCCGTGTACGGCAAGCTCTCCGACACCTTCGGCCGCAAGCCCGTCCTGATCTT
The DNA here is from genome assembly GCF_031157275.1 of Streptomyces sp. LHD-70. GTDB lineage: Bacteria > Actinomycetota > Actinomycetes > Streptomycetales > Streptomycetaceae > Streptomyces. The sequence goes on along the minus strand of NZ_JAVIFW010000025.1, from coordinate 1,640 downwards.
CGGCATCGCCCTCTTCCTCGTCGGCTCGCTGCTCTGCGCGGGCGCCTGGGACATGGGCGCCCTGATCGCGTTCCGGATCGTGCAGGGCCTCGGCGGCGGCGCCATCCAGGGCACCGTCCAGACTCTCGCCGCCGACCTGTACCCGCTGGAGCAACGCCCCAAGATCCAGGCCAAGCTGTCCACCGTCTGGGCCGTCTCCGCGGTGGCGGGGCCCGGCCTCGGCGGGGTGCTCGCCGCCTACGCGGACTGGCGCTGGATCTTCCTGATCAACCTGCCCGTCGGCGCCGTCGCCCTCTGGCTGATCGCCCGCCACCTGCACGAACCCGCACGGGAACGGGCCGGCCGGCTCCGCGTCGACTGGGCGGGCGCGCTCGCCGTGTTCGCCTGCGGCGGCGTCCTGCTCACCGCCGTCGTGCAGGGCGGCATCGCCTGGCCCTGGCTCTCCGCGCCGTCCCTGGCGCTCTTCGGTACGGGCGCGCTGCTCGCCGTCGCCACGGTCGTCATCGAGCGCCGCGCCGCCGAGCCGATCATCCCCGGCTGGGTGTGGAAGCGCCGCACGATCGCCGCCGTGAACCTGGCCCTCGGCGCACTCGGCCTGCTGATGGTCGCGCCCACCGTGTTCCTGCCGACGTACGCCCAGTCCGTACTGCGGCTCGACCCGGTGGCCGCCGGGTTCGTGCTCAGCGTCATGATGCTCAGCTGGCCGGTGTCGGCCGCCCTCAGCCAGCACGTGTACCGGCGCATCGGCTTCCGCAACACGGCGGTGATCGGCATCGCCGCGGCCGCCCTGATCCTGCTGTCGTTCCAGCTGGTGCCGTACCCGGGCGCCGCCTGGCAGCCCGCGCTGATCATGCTCCTGCTCGGCGCCGCGCTCGGCCTGTTCCAGCTGCCGCTGATCGTCGGCGTGCAGTCCACGGTCGGCTGGGCGGAGCGCGGCACCACCACCGCGTCCGTCCTCTTCTGCCGCCAGATCGGCCAGACCGTGGGCGCCGCCGTGCTCGGCGCCGTGGCCAACGGCGTCCTGACGGCCCGGCTCGGCGGCTCGGCCGACCTTGACTCCGCCGCGCGCAACCCGGGCGACGCGGGCGTGCGCCGCGCGATCGACGCCGCCGTCGACTCGGTGTACCTGGGCGCGGCCTGCGCCGCCGGACTCGCCCTCGTCGTCCTCCTCACGGTGGCACCGCGACGGTTCCCCGTACGGACGGAGGAGACCGGGGCGACCCAGGAACCGTCTCAGGCATCCCCGTTCCCCGGACGGACGGAGGAGCCCGGAGCGCCCCAGGAACCGTCTCAGGCATCCCCGTTCCCCGGACGGACGGAGGAGCCCGGAGCACCCCAGGAACCGTCTCAGGCGCCCCGGGAAACCCCCAGGCCCCACGCGCCCCAGGCCGACTGAGACAACGCCCCGGGCGGGCCGGACAGTTCTGTCGAACCCCTCCACAGCTTCCGCTACGCGCAAGTAACGTACCGGCACCTCCCCCCGTCCCCCGGGACCGGTACCGCGCACAAGGAGCACCCAGATGCACGACCCGCACGGCGCTCCGCCGAACCCGCACGCCTCCCCCACACCACCGAACACCCCCCACCCCCACACCTCCCCCACTCCCCCCCACCCCCCCCGCCCGCACACCGATCCGCTC
>NZ_JAVIFW010000024.1 GCF_031157275.1 Streptomyces sp. LHD-70 | reverse complement strand
AAGGCCCTCCGCCGGAGCGAAGGGCCTTGTCTGTCTGTGCGCCGCCAGGGACTCGAACCCCGGACCCGCTGATTAAGAGTCAGCTGCTCTAACCAACTGAGCTAGCGGCGCCTGCTGACTCGTAAATAATACCCGGCGCCGAAGGGTGCTTCGGACCACCCGCTGGGGGCAGTCAGATGGCGAGCGAGAGCAGCACCGGTGCCGCCCCGCGGTTCAGGGTGTCGGCCGCGGCGCGCAGGCGGTGGGCGCTCTCGATCGGCATGGACAGGGCCAGACAGCCGACCGCGGCGCCCGCGGTGATCGGGACGGCCGCGCAGACCGTGCCCACCGCGTACTCCTGGAGGTCGAGGATCGGGACCGTGGGCGGCTGGGAGTCCAGTCTGCTGAAGAGCAGCCGCTCGTTGGTGATCGTCTTCGAGGTGAGGCGGGCCGGCTTGTGGCGGGAGAGGTGGTCCCGGCGGCCGTTGATGTCCAGCTGGGTGAGCAGGCTCTTGCCGACGGCGCTGGCGTGCGCGGCGGAGCGGAAGTCCACCCACTCGTTGACCGCGGGGGCGTCGGGGCCTGCGGCGTACTGCGTGATCTTCACTTCGCCGTCGATGTACCGGCTGATGTAGACGGCGGCGCCGACCGTGTCCCGCAGGCGGTCCAGGGTGGTCTGGAGCTGGTTCTTGATCGCGTCGTCGTGCGCGACCGTGGAGCCGAGCTTCGCGAACGCGTCGCCCGTGGTGTACGCGCCGTCGCTGACCTGGCGGACGTAACCCTCGCGGCGCAGCATCAGGAGCAGTGCGGAGAGCGCCCTGGGCAGCAGGCCCGTCAGGCGTGCGATCTCCACGTCGGTGACGCCGGCGGGGTGCCGGGACACGGTTTCGAGCACACGCAGGGCGTGCTGCACCGAGTGGTACGGCGCGGTCGACTCTGGCTTCAGCGCCACGGTATCCCCCTGCATGGACCGGTTCCGGACAGCTGGGCTCAGTACCACGATAGCCGCCAAGCGCCGTCTGCGGAGGGGCTGTTGGCAACTTTCATGGCGTGATCCAGCCCCTGTGCGGCGCCACAAGCAGGAACGCGCCACAATGGCATATGCCAAGGTCAATGCCTTGATCCAAAAGCGCCGAAGGGCCCCGCCGGACGCGAGTCGGCGAGGCCCTTCGGCAGGGGATGCGCGCGTACTAGAGCACCGCGCTCAGGAATTCCCGGGTGCGCTCGTGGTCCGGGTCGCCGAAGATCTTCTCCGGGGAGCCGGACTCGATGATGCGGCCCGAGTCGAACATCAGGACCTGGTCCGAGATGTCCCGGGCGAAGTTCATCTCGTGCGTGACGCAGAGCATGGTGATGTCCGTGGAGTGCGCGAGGTCCCGCAGCACGTCCAGGACGCCCGCGACCAGCTCCGGGTCGAGCGCCGAGGTGACCTCGTCGAGGAGCAGGACCTGCGGGCGCATGGCGAGGGCGCGGGCGATCGCGACGCGCTGCTGCTGACCGCCGGAGAGCTGCGTCGGGTAGGCGTCGCCGCGGTCGCCCAGGCCGACCAGGTCGAGGAGTTCGCGGGCCCGCTCCTCCGCCTCGTCCTTGGACAGGCCGAGGACGTGCACCGGGGCCTCGGTGATGTTGCGCAGCACCTTCATGTTCGGGAAGAGGTTGAACTGCTGGAACACCATGCCGATGTTCTTGCGGACCTCGCGGATGTGCTTCTCGCCGGCCGTGACGAGCTTGCCGCTCCGCTCCTCGTGCGTGAGGTACTCGCCGCCGACCTTGATGGTGCCCTCGTCGGGCTTCATCAGGGTCATCAGGAGCCGCAGGATCGTCGTCTTGCCGGAGCCGGACGGGCCGATCAGGGTGACGTGCTTGCCGGAGTCGACCTTGAAGTCCAGCTCGTCGAGCACGGTGTTGCTGCCGAACCGCTTGGTGACCTTGTCGAAGCGGATCAGCTCGCTGCCGTCGACCGCCGGGTTGGCGGTCTCCTTGCTCGTGCTCTCGGTCGGGTTGGTGGGGGTGCTGTCAGCGGACAAGGCGACGCTCCAGGGCTCGGAGAAGAAGGGAGGCCGGGTAGGCGATGACGATGAAGGCGATGCCGACGACGACCAGCGGTTCGACCGGCTGGAAGGTGATCGCGCCGAACTGCCGTGCCTCGCCGAGCATTTCGAGCACGCCGATCGTGGCGATCAGCGGCGAGTCCTTCAGCATCGCGACGACGTAGTTGCCGAGTGCCGGGACGACACGGCGGATGGCCTGCGGCAGGATCACCGCGAGCCAGGTGCGCGAGCGCGGCAGGTTGAGCGCGGTGGCGGCCTCCCACTGGCCCACCGGAACACCGTCTATGCCGGCGCGGTACACCTCGGAGGTGTACGTCGAGTAGTGCAGGCCGAGGCCGATGACGCCGGTGGTGAGCGCCGAGAAGGTGATGCCCCACTCGGGCATCACGTAGTACAGGAAGAACAGCTGCACGAGCAGCGGGGTGTTGCGGATGAACTCGGTGATCGCGGTCACCGGCCAGCTCACCACCTTGAGCGGCGAGCGCTGGGCCATCGCCCAGACCAGACCCAGGGCGAACGCGACGATCACACTGAGCGCCAACGCCTGGAGCGTGACGAGGACGCCGTCCCAGAAGAACGGCATGAACTCACTTACTGCGGACCAATCCCACTGCATCAGGCACCACCCGATCCGGCACTGACGCCGCTGGCCGCCACGTCGTTCGTCTGTCGAAGGGAGAGCTTGCGCCGCTTGGGCGAGGCCTGCCCGATCCCCGCCTTCGCCTGCCGTTCGAGGGCCCGCATGCCGCGGGTCAGGACGAAGGCGAGGACGAAGTACATGACCAGGACGACGGTGTAGACCGGAGCGCTCTGGCCGGTGGCGTTACGTACGAGCTGGGCGCCGAAGCTGATGTCGCCGACACCCAGGATCGAGACCAGCGCGGTGCCCTTGAGCAGCTCGATCAGCAGGTTGTTCAGCGGCGGGATCATCTCGGGCCAGGCCTGCGGGAGGATGACCTTCCGCAGCGACTGCGCGGGCGTGAAGCTCAGCGCGATCCCCGCCTCGCGCTGAGCCGGCGACACCGCGGCCACGGCACCGCGGACGATCTCGGAGCCGTACGCCCCGTAGGTGAGGCCCATCGCGAGCACCGCGGCCCACATGGGGACGAGCTGCCAGCCGAAGCCGATCGGCAGCGCGAAGAACACCAGGAACATGAAGACGAGCGCGGACGTGCCACGGAAGATCTCGAAGTACGCGCCGGAGAGGAAGCGCACGATCCACAGCCGGTGGGTGCGGGCCAGACCGATGACGAGGGCCACGACGGCGCCGAGCGCCGCGCTGTAGACCGTCAGCTGGACCGTGACCCACAGTCCCTTGATGAGGAGCTCCCAGAGCCCAGGAGTGATGTCGCTCATGGCTTGCACTTCTCCTCGGCACGGATGGTGGTCATCTGGTCCTTGGTGAAGCCGAACGGCCGCATGATCTCCAGGAGTTCACCGCTGCGCTTCAGTTTGTGCAGCTCACGGTTGAACGCGTCCCGCAGAGTCGTCTCCGGGCTGCGGAAGGCGAAGCCGCCGACATCGGTGACGGGCTTCCCGTCGACGTACGGCTGGACCTCCTTGGTCGCCTCGACCTCGGGGGTGTTCGCCTGCTCGACGACGTTGAACACGGTCACCGCGGTGCCCACGAACACGTCGATACGGCCCTGCTTCACGGCGAGCAGACCGGCGAGCTGGTCGGGGTAGGTGCCGACCTCCTTCACACCGGCCTCCTTCGCGTACTCGATCTCCGCGTACCCGACGCCGGTCGCCATCTTGGCGCCCGTCCTCGCGATGTCCTTGTACGTGCGCAGGCCCTTCGGATTGCCCTTGCGCACGATGAAAGCGTCCTTCATCTGGTACTCGGGATCGGCGAAGATGACCTGCTCGCAGCGCTCGGGGTTGATGTACATCCCGGCCGCGACCACGTCGAACTGCAGCGAGTTGAGCCCGGTGATCAGCGAACCGAACTCGATGGGGAACGGCTCGACTTTGTCGACGCCGAGCTCCTTGAAGATGCGCTTCGCGATCGAGGGCGAGGAGCCGGTCATCTTGCCGTCGCTACCGATGTAGCTGTACGGCTGCTCGCCCGCGAGCCCGAGACGCACAGTCCCCTTCGCTCGCAACTGCTCCAGTAGGTGCCCTCCGTCACCGGTGTCTGCGGTGGCCACACGGCTGCATCCGGTGGCCGCGCCGACGGCGCCCACCGTGCCAAGGGCCGCCGCCCCCGCGAGCAGTGAGCGACGGCGGAGCCCGCTTGTCCTTGTGCTTCCTGAGTTGTTCCCCTGTGGTGGAGCCATGGGCGCGCGGCTACCCGACTGGAGAGAAGATATGCCGATCGTTTTCAGTCCTTGACCCGGACGGACTGCTTTCGTTGCGCTGTCCGGCCGAGTGGCTCTGCTCCGTCCGTGTTGCCCCGACTCCGGCCGTTCTCACGCCAGTTCGGGCCTTTGGAAGGTCAGTGCCCGGGGACGTACCCGCGCTTTTTGTCGAGCACGTTCGAGAGCGGTTTTCCGGCGGCCCACCGCTCGTACAACTCCACGAACTGCTCGCCGAGTTCGTCCCGCCAGCCGACCACGTCACCGCTCATGTGCGGCGAGACCATGACCTCCGGCAGGTCCCACAGCGGGCTGTCGGCGGGCAGCGGCTCCTCCTCGAAGACGTCGAGCGCGGCGCCCGCGATCCACCGCTTGCGGACCGCGTCCACCAGGTCCGCCTCGACGACGAGCTGTCCGCGCCCCACGTTGATGAAGCGCGCCGACGGCTGCATGAAGCCGAAGCGCCGCGCGTCGAACATGCCGCGGGTCTCGTCGGTCAGCGGCGCCACCGACACCACCCAGTCGGCGCGGGCCAGCAGCCGGTCGAGCTCGTCCTGGCCGTGCACACCGGTGCGCGCGGTCCGGCCGACGAGGGCCACCCGCAGGCCGAGGGCCTTCAGTGTCTTGGCGATCGCCTGCCCGATCGGCCCCGAACCGACCACGCACGCGCGCGTGCCGCGGACCCGCTGGGTCTCCCGGTGCTGCCAGACGTGCTCGCGCTGCAGCTCCCAGGTGCGCGGCAACTGCTTGGCGAAGGAGAGCACGAGCCCCGCCACGTACTCGGCGATCGGCTGGTCGAAGACACCCCGCGCATTGGTGACGACGGTGTCCGACTCGACCAGTTCGGGGCAGAGCAGATGGTCGGCGCCCGCGCTCGCGGTGTGCACCCAGCGCGGCCGCGGGCCCTCGCCCGGCCAGGCGTGCCGTACGGCATGGGAGCTGAAGTCCCAGACGAGCAGTACGTCGGCCAGGGGGAGCTGCTCGGCGAGGGTCGACTCGTCGGCGTGCAGGATCCGGGCGCGGCCGGTCAGGCGGCCGAGGCGCGGCGGCGGATCTGCGTCGAGGACGAGGAGAGTCGGCTCGGAAAGGGCCGGTTCGGACATCGCGGCGAAACCGTTCGGCAATGCGTTTCCGCTTCCCTTGAGGAGGTCGGCCGACACGCGGCCCATGCGTCGGAGATGCGCGGATTGACCACGCTGGCACCGGAACCTACCTTCGTCAACAAGGGCAGTTATCCACGCCCCTCGTGACCCATCGGGTCTGCTCGTCATCTGTCCCGACGTCCCGGCGAGCGCCGGACCTCTTAGCTCCACATTCCCGGCCCCCGGCCGGCCCTCCGTCATCTTTTGCCGCCTTCGGCGCCTTCGCAGAAACAGGGCCTGTCATGGACGTCTCCTTCCTGGGTGGTCCCCACCCGCAACGTGGCATCGGCATCGTCGCCCCTTTTGACTTCGCCCTCGACCGGGAGCTCTGGCGCTGGGTTCCCGACGAGGTGTCCCTGCACCTGACCCGGACTCCCTACGTGCCGGTGGAGGTGAGCCTCGACCTCGCGCGCCTGGTGAGCGAGCATCAGACGCTCCACGCGGCGGTGCACGCGCTGAGCGCCGCCGAGCCCGAGGTGCTCGCGTACGCCTGCACGTCCGGCAGCTTCGTCGACGGCATGGCCGGCGAGCGCACCATGAGCGCGGCGATGGAGACGGCCGGCGGGGTCCCGGCGCTCACCACCTCCGGCGCCCTGCTCGAAGCGCTGGCCGAGCTGGACGCGCGGCGCATCGCCCTGGTCACCCCGTACACGGCCTCGGTGACCCAGGCCCTGGAGGACTATCTGGCCGAGGCGGGCATCACCATCGCGGGCCAGACCGGCCTCGGCCTGACCCGGCACATCTGGAAGGTGGCCTACCGCGACATCGTCGAGATGGCCCGGCACGCGGTCCCGCGCGACGTCGACGCCCTCTTCATCAGCTGCACCAACCTGCCCACGTACGACGTGATCCCGCAGCTGGAGGCCGAGCTGCGGATGCCGGTCATCTCGGCCAACCAGGTCACGATGTGGGCCGCGCTGCGCCGACTGGGTACCAGTGCGGTGGGGCCGTACCAGACGCTGATCGACGAGTCGGCGCGGCGCACGGTGCGGGCGGAGGTACCGCTCGCCGACGCGCCGAGGCCGGACGCCCCGGCGACGGCCGGTGTGGCCCCCGAGCAGCAGCTGTCGGAACCGCCGGGCTTCGCGGAGCCCCCGGTGTTCCCGGAGCCGCCGGTGTTCCCGGAATTCCCGGGCGCCGAGTGACGTGCCGGGCGCCGGGTACCCGTGCCCGGCGCCGGCACCACTCGCACACCGAGCAGCACGGAGGACGCAAGCCATGACCGCACTCGGATTCCTCTACCCGGGACACTCCGCCGAGGACGACTACCCGCGCATGGAGCAGCTGCTCGGCAGTGACATCCGCCTCGCCGTGATCCACACCGACATCGGCGAGGACGCCCACCGGGTCGACGCGCTCCTGCGCATGGGCGCCCCCGAGCGGCTCGCGGCGAGCGTCGAGGAGCTGCGGCTGTCCGGCGCGGAGGCGGTGGTGTGGGCCTGCACCTCGGGCAGCTTCGTCTTCGGCTGGGAAGGCGCGCACGAACAGGTCAGGGACCTGGCCAAGTCCGCGGGCCTGCCCGCGTCCAGCACGTCCTTCGCCTTCGCCCACGCGGCCCGCGAGATCGGCGCGGAGCGCGTCGCGGTCGCGGCGACGTACCCGGAGGACGTGGCCGAGCACTTCGTCTCCTTCCTGCGGGCGGCCGGCATCGAGGTCGTCGCGATGCGCGGCAGCGGCATCATCACGGCCGCCGAGGTGGGCACTTGGGGGTACGCGGACGTCCTCGCCCTCGCCCGTGCGGGCGACCACCCCGACGCTCGGGCGGTCCTCCTCCCGGACACGGCCCTGCACACCGCGGCCCACGTCCGTGACCTGGAGAAGGACCTGGGCAAGCCGGTCCTCACGGCCAACCAGGTCACGGTCTGGGAGGCACTGCGCCTGGCGGGCCGCCGGGTGAACGCGCCGGCGCTGGGGGTGCTGTTCACGCGCGAGCCGATCGTGCAGATCCCCAGCTAGCCAGCTTGCAGCGGCTTCGTGGTTCGTCTGCTGCGCCGTCGTGGCTGGTCGCGCAGTTCCCCGCGCCCCTATCAATCAGCCCCTCCGGCGTTTGAGGAGCGGGGGTCCGGGGGCGGAGCCCCCGTGGCTGTCGGCAGGACTTTCGGGAAGGGGCGGGGAGGGGAAGGAATAAGCGGAGGCGCTCTCCTGTTAAGCCCGGGTGCACCAGCCATACGTACAGCAGGAGGCACCTCGGTGAGCAACGGAATCCACGGCAAGGTGGAGGGGGAGGCCCCCGTACCCCTCTCCGTACTCGACCTGGCAACGGTCGGCGCAGGCCACACCGCCACCCACGCCCTCCGCACCGGAGCAGACATCGCCCGGCTCGCCGAAAGCCGCGGCTTCCACCGCTACTGGGTCGCCGAACACCACTCCATGCCCGGCGTCGCGTCCAGCAGCCCCGCCGTGATCCTCGCCCACCTCGCCGCCCACACCAGCCGCATCCGCCTCGGCTCGGGCGGCGTGATGCTGCCCAACCACGCCCCGCTGGTGATCGCCGAACAGTTCGGCACCCTGGAGGCGCTCGCCCCGGGCCGCGTCGACCTGGGCCTCGGCAGGGCGCCCGGCACCGACGGCGCCACCGCCGCGGCCCTGCGCCGCACCGATCGGCTGAACGAGGGCGCCGACGACTTCCCCGAGCAGCTCGCCGAGTTGACCCGATTCCTGGACGACGACTTCCCCGAGGGGCACCCGTACGCGCGTATCCACGCCGTCCCCGGCCCCGTGCAGGCGACCGCGCCGGGCGGAGTGCAGTCCACGGACCGCCCCGCCATCTGGCTGCTCGGCTCGTCCGGCTTCAGCGCCCGGCTCGCCGGCGTGCTCGGGTTGCCCTTCGCCTTCGCGCACCACTTCTCGGCGCAGAACACGGTGCCCGCGCTCGACCTCTACCGCGAGTCCTTCCGGCCCTCCGCCGTGCTGTCCGCCCCGTACGCCCTCATCGGGGTCGCGGCGCTCGCCGCCGACGACGAGCGGGAGGCCCGTCGGCAGGTGCTCACCGGCGCCCTGTCGATGCTCCGGCTGCGCACCGGCCGGCCCGGACTCGTGCCGACGCCCGAGGAGGCGGAGGCGTACGACTACAGCCCGATGGAGCGGGAGTTCGTCGACGGCTGGCTGAAGAACGTCGTGCACGGAACACCGGACGAGGTCCGCACCGGCCTGGACGACCTGCAGAAGCGCACCGGCGCCGACGAGCTGATGATCACCGCCAACGCCCACGGCGGCGACGCCCGCGTCCGCAGCTACGAACTCATCGCGGACGCCTACCGGTTGCCGAAGCCGTAGCAGACCGGGGGTACCCCTACGCTCCCGCGCGCAGTGCCGCGATCCGGTCCGGTGCCACCGCGCGGGAGTAGAGCCAGCCCTGCCCGGTGTCGCAGCCGATCCGCCGAAGCCGCGCCGCCTGCTCGGCGGTCTCCACGCACTCCGCGGTCACGGTGAGCCCCAGTTTGTGGGCGAGCTGCACGAGCGCCTCGACGATGGTCTCGTCGGCGGGGTTGGCGTGCCCGCGCCCGTCGCCCGTCTCGTACTGGAATCCGCGGACGAACGAACCGTCCAGCTTCAGTACGGAGACGGGGAGCCGGCTCAGATAGGCGAGGTTGGAGTAGCCGGTGCCGAAGTCGTCGATGGCGATGTGCACGCCCATGTCGCTGAGCTCCTGAAGGGCCTGCAGCGGGCGTCCGGTCGAGCCCATCACGGCGGACTCGGTGAGCTCCAACTGCAGCAGCTCCGGGGCGAGCCCGGTCTCGTCGAGGATCTGGGCGACATCGGCGACCAGGTCGGAGTCCCAGACCTGGCGCACGGCGACATTGACGCTGACGAAGACGGGCGGCAGGTCGGGGCGCTCCAGCTGCCAGCGCCTGGCCTGCCGGCAGGCGGTGTGCAGGACCCAGCGCCCGAGCTGCACGATCGAGCCGTCCTCCTCGGCCAGTGCGATGAACCGATTCGGCGGCAGCGTGCCGAACTGCGGATGGTGCCAGCGCACCAGCGCCTCGACCCCGCGAAGCGCCCCGTCCGCGAGCCCCACCAACGGCTGGTACTCCAGGGCGAATTCACCCCGCTCGACGGCCGGGCGCAGCGTGGACGACAGGGCCTGGCGGGTCATCCGGTGCGCGTTGCGCTCCGGGTCGAAGAGCGTCCAGCGGGCCTTGCCGTCCTCCTTCGCCCAGTACAACGTCGTGTCGGCGGCCTGCATCAGAGCGGTCGCCCCCGTGCCCGCCGCGCGCCGCTCGACGACCCCGATGGACGCGGAGAGCGAGAGCCGCTGACCCGACAGGTCGAAGGGCCGCTGCAGCGCGTGCAGCACCTGCTCGGCGAGGTCGGCCACCTGGTCCGTGCCGGTCGAGTCCTCCACAAGGAGCGCGAACTCGTCCCCGCCGAGCCGGGCCACGAGCGGCGCCCCGCTCCTGCCGTACGCGACCCGGTCCGCGCAGCGCGTCAGGCGTTCGGCCACGGCCGCGAGCAGCCGGTCGCCGGTGCGGTGCCCGAGGGTGTCGTTGACCGCCTTGAACCCGTCGAGGTCCAGATAGCAGAGCCCGATCCGCCCGGTGCCGCTCTCCTCGTACGCGGCCGCTTCGAGCGCCGCCGTGAGCCGCTCGAAGAACAGGGTGCGGTTGGGCAGCCGCGTCACCGGGTCGTGCATCGTCACGTGCCGCAGCCGCGCCTGGAGTTCGCGGCGCGCGCTGACGTCGGCCACCGCGAGCAGCACCCCGCCGCTGTCCGGCATCGGCGACACGGTCACCTGTGCCCACAGCGAGTGCCCCTCGGGGTGCTTCAGGCGCCGGGTGCAGCGCAGCCTGGCCTGCCGCCCGCGCAGCACTTCGCGGTACGTGTGCCACGTACGGGCGTCGGAGGCGAGGTCCACCAGGTCGGCGGCGACCTGGCCGGTGAGCTCGTGGGCCGGGGTGCCGACCAGGGCGCCGAGCGCGTCGTTGGCCCGGCTGACCAGGCCCTCGCGGTCGACGACGGCGAGGGCGAGGTGGGCGGCGTTGAAGGCGGCGCGGTAGTCGCGCAGCTCGGCGTCGGTGCGGTGTCCGTCGGCCGGTCGAGGTGCGGGGTGGCCGGGAGCCGCCGGGGAGTTACGCTCCGTGACGATCTGAGGTGCTGCCGCGCTCTGAGGGGGAGTGCCGGGCGGCTGCGCGGCTCGGGTGGCCGCCGTCGCCGTGGTCGCCGGCCCTTCGGACGTTCCGCTCACCGCTCGCTCCCGCAGGGCAGTTGGTTCTGGTACAGGTCTGGTCGGTCGGCCGGAAAGTGTGCCGATCATAGAGGCTGGTCGGAGCGCCGATCCAGCTCCGCCACGGTACCGAGTGGTCCGGCGGGCGATGTTCCGGATTCCCTTGCGGAGTAGGCCCGTTGACGTCTGACCACTTCTGTCCGGACCGGCTCGGCTCTGACATCCGCTGATGCGGCTCGACCGTTTCCCGGCGCGCTCACTCACGCATCGTTACGGTCCGTGAGCGCCCTCCGGAGAGCCCGCTCACTCGACCGGTGCACCGAAACAGGGCGAAGTATGACAAACCGTCGCAGGGTGGGTGGCGTGTACCGCCGTCCCACCCGGAGGTCGACGTGCCGCGTCAGCACCCCCTCGGGGGTCACCCTCGTGAAGGGGAGCCCTCGCCCCGCGCGCGCAGCGTCGCGGCCGTCCTCACCTCGCTCGCGGCACTCGCCGCGACCTCCCTGGTGGCGGGCCCCGCGAGCGCTGAACCGTCCGCGGACCCCTGCGCCCTGGAGCGCACCCCGGCACACCACTCGGAGGGCCTGGACACCTGGAACACCGCCTACCCCAAGCCCGAGCGCGAGCTCGACGCCGTCATGGTCTTCCTGTCCTTCCCTGACCACCGGCCCAGCCTCGACCCCGGGGAGCTGGCCGCCGACCACTTTCCGGCCACGAGCCGCTTCTTCGAGCGCGCCTCGTACGGCCGCTTCACCCTGAACGCGCACCCGCAGCGGCAGTGGGCCGAGATGCCGCGCAGCTCCGACGCGTACGCCATAGAGCGCGACTGGGACCCCGGCCACCGCAGGGCCTACCTCCGCGACGCCCTCGCCGCCGCCGACCCGAAGGTCGACTTCGGCAAGTACGACATCGTCTACTTCGTCGCCGACCCGGACGCGCCCGGCGTCGACTCGGACGCCACGAAGGTCGTCAACTTCGACCGGCCGCTGCGCGCCGACGACACCGACATCCGCCGCGTCGTCACCGTCTTCGAGCAGCACCCGCCGGACCGGCACGTCCTCGCCCACGAGACCGGCCACGTCTTCGACCTGCCGGATCTCTATCACCGGCCCACGGACGGCAAGGGCGACTGGGACACGTACGTCGGCGACTGGGACGTGATGGGCAGCCAGTTCGGCCTCGCGCCCGATCTCTTCGGCTGGCACAAGTGGAAGCTCGGCTGGCTCGACCCGAAGCAGGTGCGCTGCGTGCAGGGCGACGACGACCGCCTGGTCACCCTGGAGCCGCTCGCGGCAGCCGTTCCCGAAGGCCGCACCGGCGGCATCCGCCTCGCGGTCGTCCGTACGGGCCGTGACTCGGCGATCGCCATCGAGGCCCGCAGCTCCACCGGCAACGACCGGACGACGTGCACCGAGGGCGTACTGCTCTACCGCGTCCGCAACGAGCCGGCGTCCGGCGCGGGCCCGGTCGAGGTGATCGACGCCCACCCGGACACGCAGGCCTGCTGGGAGGACTCGGTCTACCCGCCGCTCGCGGACGCCCCGGTGAAGCTGGGGGAGCGCTTTACGGTGCCGGGGGAGTCGCTGGGCGTGGAGGTCCTGAATCGGTCACGGTCGGGGGCTTGGACGGTGAAGATCACGAATTAGGGAGGTGCGCCGCCGGGCTGTGTTTCCGGGCAACACGAAAGGCCCTCACTTTCGCGAGGGCCTTCGTCGTCTGTGCGCCGCCAGGGACTCGAACCCCGGACCCGCTGATTAAGAGTCAGCTGCTCTAACCAACTGAGCTAGCGGCGCCTGCTGACGTCGTAGACCTTAGCATCCTGGTCGGCGGGAGGAAAAATCGATATGCGGACCGCCGCACCGGCCATCGTGCGGGCCACGCGGACGCTCGCCCAGAGCAGTGCCTCGGGTCCCGGGAGCCACGGATTGCGGGTGTCGGGGGCGACCAGCCAGCGGGACCCGAGGCGTTCCGTGGGGGCGGTCTCGTCGGGCGGGGCGAGCGGCGGGACGGTCACGGCATCGCCGGTGCCGTGGCAGAGCGGGGCGGGCACGGCGGGGCTCCACTCCTCCCAGGCGAGCAGCGACGGCAGGCGCTGCGCGGTGCCGGGGGCGGCGAAGATCAGCATCCGGCCGCGGTGCGCGGCGACCGGGCCGGAGCCGGGGCCCTCGTCCCAGAGGCGGTCGAGCATCCGGCGGCCGAAGACGGCTGGCACGCTCACCACGTCGAAGGTGGAGCCGCAGGGCAGGACGACCGGGGCGTGCGGGCGGGACTCCCAGAGCGCGAGGGTGCTGCGCGGGTACGCCGACGCCGAGGCGAGCCAGCTCGCGCCGTCGGCGGTGACCAGCGTGGCGTGGTCGAGTAACGGCGTGCGGGCGGGGTTGCTCGCGGCCGTGGCGGTCGTCGCGGGGGTGGGTTCGCTGAGGTGGGGCTGCCGTGCGCTCATGACCCCATATCTACCGGGAGCGACTGTTCCGTTGCGGTGGGTTGCGGGAAACGGGGACAGGTCGGGGCGGTATGGAGTATCTTGCCCGACGGCATATGCCAGTTGGGCTTGTGGGGTGGGTGTCGGCGGACGACTCGGCCCACAGCCCGGGCCGGGCGTAAGCGGCCAGCCGGTCAGCGGTCAGCGCCGGAGCGCATCAGCTCCCGGCCGAACTCGACCATCTTCTTCGCGTAGTCCTCGGTCCAGTCCGCGCGTTCGGCGATCGCCGCCATGGTCAGCCGGTCGAAGCGGCGGGGGTCGGCGAGCTGGGCCGCCGCGATCGCCTGGAACTCCACCGAGCGGTCGGTGGCCGTGCGGAAGGCGAGCGTCAGCTCCGTCGCCCGCGCGAGCAGTTCGCGGGGGTCCTCGATCGACTCCAGGTCGAAGAAGTGCTCCGGGTCGGCGGCGGCCTCCGTCGGCTCGAACAGCAGCGGTGCCGGTCGCAGCCGCGGCTGTACCCGCTCGGGCTCCGCCATGCCTGCCTCCTGTGCGTACGTACGTGTGCTTCGGGTCCGGTCGGTTTCGCCGGGCCGTCTTCCATTGTCCAGCCGTCCGCAAGACCGCCTCGTTCGAGCGGCTCGCGCAGGCGCTCTCCGAGGTGGCCTACGTGCGGTACGGCACCCGGTGTTCGGCCAGGTGGGAGAGGACCGCGTGGTTCGCTTCCCAGCCGTCAGGGAACTTCACTGTGACGCCCAGCTGTACCGGTTCGGTGGACGGATGCTCGTCCAGGAGCTCGGCGACGCCCGCGCGGCACACCACGATGCAGGCCTGCCGGTGCCGGGAGGCGAGGACGCAGAGTCGGCCCGTCTCCAGGTGGAACGCGGTGGCGTCGGGGCGGCCGGAGAGCGGGTGCAGGACGACCGTCACGTCGTACTCCCGGCCCTGGAGGCGGTTGGCGGTGTCCACCGTGACGCCCGTGACCGCCAGTTCGGCCAGGGCGGCGCGGACCGCCGCGGCCTGGTCGCGGTGCGCGGTGCCGACGGCGATGCGGTCGGCGGTGAGCGGCGCCGGGTCGGGTGAGCGCTCGCTGACCGTGGCGCCGCCCCGGTCCAGGAGGCGGCGGACGACCGCGGCGACCGCCCGCACGGCCTCCGGGTCCGTACGCGGAGTGCGCCGCGCGGGCAGTTCGAGCAGGCCCCAGCCGGAGGCCGCCGCCTCGTCGAGCAGGCGGTCGGGCCCGCTGCCGTCCGACGGGACCCCGAACGACAGGCTCCGGTCCCCGTGGTCCGTTCCGGAGCGGAACCGGGTGTACGGATAGAACGCGTCGCTGACCAGCGGCGCGGCCGAGGCGGGCAGCCGCCAGGACACCGGAAGGCGGTGCTGCGGCAGCGTCGGGTTGTGCGCGAGCAGCGTGGACACCGCGCTCGCCGACGGGTCGTACGAGAGACCGGCCCACTGCTCGCTGCCGACGATCGCGAACGGGTCGAGCTGGCCCGGGTCGCCCACGAACAGCGCCCGCTCGAAGAGCCCGGCCACGGCGAGCAGCGCGTCCGACCGCATCTGGTACGCCTCGTCCACGATGGCGTGCCGCCAGGGCTCCACGTTCTTGACGTGCGCCCACTTCGCGGCCGTGGAGATGACGACGTCGAGGCCCGCGAGGTCGGCGGCCTTCGTGGACTTGCGGACGTTCTCCAGCTCGTCGAGCGCCTTGTCGTACGGGTCGGCGTCGCTGCTGTGCAGGCGGCCCACCGGGAGGCCCGGCTCCTTCTCGGCGAGGCGCAGGACCAGGTCGTCCACCTGGGCGTTGGTCTGCGCGATCACCATCAACGGGCGTCCCGCCGCGGCCAGTTCGAGCGCGGCGTTGACCACGAGCGTGGACTTGCCCGCACCCGGGGGCGAGTCCACGACGACGCCGCGGGCCTCGCCGTGCAGCGTGTCGTGGAGGATCGCCGTGGTGGCGCGGGCGGCCTCGGCGGACGGGTCGAAGGGGGTGTCCGATCCGCGCGCATCCGTGGGGGCATGGCTCACAGCACGTCCTCCGGGGTCACCGGATCGGGGGCCCCCGCACCCTCGCCCGGCGGGCCGCCATGGGTCCAGGGGGTGTCCTCGGGGTCGGGGAGCGACGGGCCGCCGCGCGGCGCGTGCTCGAAGAGCGTCCAGACGATCCGGTCGCCCTTGACCGGAACGGAGCCTTCGTCGGGCTCCTTGCCGCGGCCCATCTTGTCCAGGACGCGCAGGACCACCGCGCCCTCCTCGTCGTACCCCACGAACTGGGCGCTCTGCGGCTTGCCCGCCAGCGTGCGGTAGACCTTGGCGCGCTCGGCGAGGTGCGGGCTGTCGTCCGTGCGCAGCGTGACCAGAGGGCGGGGGCTCGGGCGCTTGCTGTCGGTGTACGCCATCACGACCTCGGTGACCTCGCCGCCGAAGGCCTCGCCGGACAGCCTCCGGCCCGCCATCACCAGCGGGTCGTCGAGCGCCTCCTGGGCTTCGAGGCGGGCCTGGGCGGTCTCGCGCGTGGCCAGCTTGTTGGCCGCCGTGACCGCGTCGTCCAGGCGGGGCTGCGGGGGTTCGCCGGCGAGGACGCGGTCGCGGTGGCCGGTGTACGACCAGCGGTCCCTGGTCCAGCGCTCGGCGGCGCGTTCGCCCTCCGGCAGGGCGGCGAGCACGTCGAGGCCGCGCCAGACGGCGTCCCAGGTGGGGCGCGTACGGCTCTCGACCAGGGCGGCGATCTCCCGCTCCGCGGCGGTGAGTTCGGCCAGGCGGCGGTCGGCGGCCGGGCCGTCTTCTGCGGCGGACAGGGCGGAGCGCGCCCGGTCGAACCGCTCGATCGCCGGGGCGAGGAGTCTGTTGTCGAACGCCGGGTCGGTGGCCGGGCCCGCCGGTGGGCAGAGCAGCTGGCCGGCGGCGTCCCGCGCGGTCTCGGCGCGCAGCGCGGCCGCGGCGCCCGAGCCGCCACCGTCCGAGCCGCCGCCGTCGGAGCCGACTCCGGGTGGGTCGATCCAGGCGAGGAGGGCGCCCAGGTGCTGGTCCTCCAGGCTGGACTGGCCCGTCGCCCAGTGGCGGGAGAGCAGCTCCGTCATCGCGGCGATCAGCGTCGAGCCCGGCACGCGCGCCCGCTCCGCGAAGTGCGTCAGCCAGCGCCCGAGCAGCGGCACGCGCGGGGGCGCCGGATATGGGGTGTCCGGGTCCTGCTCGGCCGTGCGCCGGAACCGCATGGAGCGCCCGAGGAGCCGTACGTACTCGATGCCCGCGCGGCTCGGCAGGATCAACTGCGGTGCGTCCGCGCACAGTTCGGTCTCGACCTTGACGCGCTTGCCGGTCTCCGGGTCGGTCTCGGTGCGCTCGGCGGGCTCGGTGGCGTCGGCGAACGAGTCGACGTACGGCAGGAGTTCCTCGGCGAGGTCGGCCAGGAACGCGAAGCGCAGGTCGCGGTCGCGGGGCTGCGGCACGAAGAGCAGCCGGGGCCGGTCGCGGTCCGCGCCCACCAGGGCACCGAGGGGCGCGCCCGCCTCGCCCGCGGTGGTGAGCGGCACGAACACCAGGGGGCGGGCGGCGAGATGGCGGTGCCGGACGGTGGCGAGCGGTTGGGCGTGGCCCGACTCGACGGCCTCCATCCGGGCCAGGGTGTGGATCAGCGACATGCGGCTCGCCCTTCCGTACGCGCGCGGGGTGCGGTCGGCTCCTTACGGGCCCGGGGTGCGGTCGGCTCCTCGCAAGCCTCCTTGCGGACCCGGGGTGCGGTCAGCACGGGACCCCCTTCAGCGCCTGGCTGCGCAGCGCCGCCGCCCGGCGGAGGGCCGCCACCGCCGGGTCGTCCGGATCGCCCGCCTCGCCGCGCGCGGCCGCGAGGACCGCGTCGACCGTGGTGAGCGCGCCCAGGTCGCCGCGGACCGAACGGCCGAGCACGGTCACCTCACCCTCGCCGCGGGAGCGGTCGCGGCAGTGGAAGGCCAGCTCGCAGGCGGCGAGGCACTCCGGTGCGTACGCCGCGGGCACCGACTCGACGGCGCGGCCGAGCTCGTCCGGGGAGCGCTCGACGTCGAACGTGACGCCCTCGGGCAGGGCCGCCGCGATGTCCTCGATCCGGGTCAGACGGCCCAACTGGCGTCGGGTCACGGAGAGTTGCTTGCGGACGTCCACCGCGGCGGCCGTCGGCTGGTTGGAGAAGTCCTTGGGGCAGACGAGCAGGACCTGGTGGCCGACCGGGGGAGCGGGGTCGAGGTGGGCGGCGACCTGCTGGAGCGCCAGCGCGTACACCGCGGCCTGGCGGGCGGCGGAGCCGACCTTCGCGGGGTCCGCCGCGCCGTCGATCATCGGGAAGGACTTGATCTCCACGACCGTCCAGCGGCCGTCGGGGTGCACGACCACCGCGTCCGGCTCCAGGAACGCGGGCGAACCGGCGACGTCGAGCGCCAGCATCGGGTGGTCGAGCAGTGTCCACGCGCGCGTGGCGGCGGCCTCGCGCAGGGCGAGGGCCGTACGCGCGGAGCGGCCCTCGGGTCCGGCCGCCGCGAGGTCCGGGGTGTGCACCTCGGCGGTCTCGGCACCGTCCGCGGGCGCGGGCGCCGGGCCGCCGCCCAGGTGGGCGTGGACCAGGCGGAGCAGCTCCGCGCCGCCGTCCGCCTTCACCTTCGCCTCGAAGGCGTTGCCCCGCACGAAGGCGAACTGGGACTGGCCGAAGCCGGAGGGCGAGCCGAGCGCCTCGGCGAGCGCCGACTTGTCCACCCCCGCGCCGTCGAGCAGGGCGCGGCGGCGGCAGCCCGGGTTGGCGGCGAGGGCGGCCAGCGCGCGGGCGTCCAGCGCCTTGGCGCGGACCGCGGGGCCGCGCAGCTCAGCGAGTCGCTGCCGCAGCGGTGTCGCCGGCGGGGCCGCCTGCGCCGTCGGGTCCGTCGGCGGTACCGCTGCCGTCGGCACCGCGCTGTTGGGGTTTTCGCTCACCTGCCGAAGTCTCGCACCCGGGACTGACAACCGGGGAACGCATCCCGGACGAGCCCGTACGGAAACGGGACTTGGCCCTCGGGACCCAAGTCGACGAGCAGGGTCGGGAGCGGTACGCGAAGCTGCGTGAACCTGCCGGGCCCGGGTCCGTTCGAGGGGAAACGGCAGGTGCGCGATGATGGAGGGGAGCCGGGCGACCTGTCAGGAAAAGTCCGCGCCCGCGCCCGTACGCCGAACCCTGGAGAACCCCTCATGGCCCCGCGCATCCTGCTGGCCCGCCACGGACAGACCGAGTGGTCGCTGTCCGGGAAGCACACCGGCAGGACGGACATCCCGCTGCTCGACGAGGGCAGGCGCGGCGCCAAGCTGCTCGGTGAGCGGTTGCGCCGCGCGCCCTGGAACGGCCTCCCCGACGTCGAGGTGCGCACGAGCCCGCTCGTCCGCGCGCGGGAGACCTGCGACATCGCCGGCTTCGGCGAGCGCGCGCGGGAGTGGGACACCCTCATGGAGGTCGACTACGGCGCGTACGAGGGCCTCACCCCCGCCGAGATCCACGCGACCCGTCCCGGCTGGGTGCTCTGGCGCGACGGTGTCCCGGAGGGCGAGACCCTCGACCAGGTCGCGGCGCGCGCCGACGAGGTCGTGGAGTGGGCCCGCTCCGCCGACCGCGACGTCCTGGTGTTCGCGCACGGCCACATCCTGCGCTCCATCGGCGCCCGCTGGCTCGGCCTCCCCGTCGACTTCGCGGCCCGCATCCGCCTCAACCCGACGTCGCTGTCGGTGCTCGGCTGGGCGTACGGGGAGCCGGCGATCGAGGCGTGGAACGAGACGGGGCACTTGGAGGGGTAGGTCTTACGGGGCCCGTCCCGCACCGTCGGCCCGGTCACCGTCGATCGCCCTCCGGGCTCGTCCTCAAGCTCCCCCAGCTACCGCTGGGAGGTGCCCCCAGACGGGCTGGATTTGATCCCCTCCCCGCCCCTTCCCGGCTGTGTCCGATATGCGGCTGGCGCCGCGTGGCTGCGGAGCTTCGGGGCTCCGCCCCGGACCCCGCTCCTCAAACGCCGGAGGGGCTGAGTTTTCACGCCTGGCGCGGCACGTTCGCGTGCTGGTCGAGGAAAGACGCGACCGCGGGGTTGCGGCGGTGGGGCAGCAGCACGCGCGCGGTGGTGGCCAGTATCGACTGGATGCGGGAGGACTGGACTTCGTCCAGAAGGTCGAGCACGCGGCCGCCCGCAGCCGCCGCCTCGTCCGGGCGCCCCGCGCGCGCCAGGTCGTCGGCCGCCTCGGCGGTGTAGAGCGCGATGTTCCGCGTGAAGTGCGGGGTCTGCGTGGTGGCGACATGGGCCGCGCGCTGGGCGTGCCGGGCGGCGCGCCCCCACTGGCCGAGCGCCGACCAGCACTGCGCCTCCAGGCCCTCCAGCTCGGCCTCGTTGTAGAAGCTCATCCACTCCGGGTCCGCGTCCGTGCCGCCGCGGCTGAACAGGGCCTGCGCGCGGGCGAGCGCCTGCTCGCACCCGGAACGGTCACCGAGCAGCGCGTACGCCCCCGCCTCGCGCAGCGCGAGCAGCGAGAGCAGCCGCATCGAACCCCGTTCCCGCGCCGAACGCTGCGCCGCCTGCGCCGCCCGTACCGCCTCGCGTGGCCGGCCCGCGTCCCGCGCGAGGAACGACATGTTGCAGAAGGCGTGCGCCTCCAGGGACGCGTCGCCCGCCATCCGGGCCGTCGCGAGCGCCTCCGCGTAGTGCGAGCGCGCGTCGTCGAAACGGCCCGAGTCGTGCGCCAACCAGCCTACGGAGATGGCCAGTTCACCCGCTCCCGCGTGCAGCCGCTCCGATGTGGCCCGGCGTGCGGTGCCCGCGTCGAGCAGGGCGAACGCGTTGCGCAGCGGCGCCGACGCCCTGCGGTACAGGCCGTCGGCGCCGTGCCGGTCGTCGAGCAGCCTGATGCGGCGTACGGCCTCCTCGACCGCGTCGGCCTCGCTCTCGCCGACCCGGCGGGGCGCCGCGGCGGCCTCGGACTTGAGGGGGCCCGTGAGCCCCAGGGAGGCGACGGCCACGGTGGCCGTGCTCCCGGTCATGAATGCGCGACGCAGCACGTCGCTCTCCTCGGTGCTCGGATGCTCTGCGTTCAGCTGGTCGTGCGGGTACGGGCCCGCACGGTGTCCGGCGCTCGGGCCGGTCCTGGCGCGCGCGCCCCGGCCCCGTACCGACTCGCGCGGCGCGAACCCCAGGTCGGCCAGCGTCCGGCCCGGGAACAGGTGCAGGAACACCCGCTCGTACGCGTAGTTGGGGCAGCGGATCTCGCCTGCCTCGACCCGGCCGATGTAGCGCGCGTCGCACGCGACCCGCTCACCGATCTCCAGGCCGGCCCGGCGCACCGCGGCCGCGAACTCGCCCGGCGACAGCTGCCCGCGCAGCCGCCGGAAGGCGAGATTCGACCGGGGAGACCCCGCTGACGATGTCATCGGTGACGACGCCATTGGCCAAACCCTCTCGTGCGGTTCGTGCCGGAGCGCGTGCCGTTGCCGCCCCCTGTAGGGGGCGAAACGGTCCGGCGCCGACGGGGCACGAAAGTACCGGCTGTGACAGGACCGGTACGCACTGTTTGCCTACAAACCGGAAATCTCACGCCGGATCTGCCATGAACTGCCATCCGATGAGGCGGTGTTGTGCCGTAGCCGTTGACAGCGGGCCGCGTTGAACCATGCGGAGAAGGGGCTGTACCGCACCTTCGCGGACGAGGAGGGGTTTCCTTGCTGGAGCTGTACGGCCCGCCGCTCGGCTCGGAGTGCGACCTGTGCGACCTGGTGACCGTCCCCGCGCGCCAGGGCCTGGAGGCCGTGGACATTCTGCGCCGGGGCGCCGCTCCCGCCGTCGGCCCGGTCCTGCACGACAACAGCTGCGACACCCTCGGCTTCCTGGTCCCGCCCGGCACCGCCGCCGCCTGGGACCTGCCGGGCAGCGCCTGTACGCAGACCTTCGGGTGCGCCGACCCCGCGCCGCCGGTCGCCGGGGCGGCCTGGCTCCTCCCGCCCGCCGACACCGGACCCGTCACCGATCCGACGCTGCTGCGGGCCGCGCTCGGCGAGGCGGCACGGCTCATCGAGGCGGCCGACAGCTGCCGTTGAGGCCCCTACGCGGTACTCCGCGGCGACGGGCACGGGGCGCCGAGCCGGAATCCGTACGGGCGTCGATAATGGACGGATGGCCAGAAGGAAGCGCGACGCGGAAGCCGTCGTCGAAGAGGTGGACGGCGGACTGGCCGAGCTCATCCCGGACCCGGACCGCACGCGCGCGTGGACGCTGCTCGTCGACGGCGCACCGCAGTCCCACGTCGACCTCGACGACCCCGCTCACCTCGACTTCGCGTACCAGCGTCGGCTCGGCCACTTCGTCGATCTGATCGCCCCCGCCGGCCGGCCCGTGCGTGCCGTGCACCTCGGCGGTGGCGCCTTCACGCTCGCCCGGTACGTCGCGGCGACCCGGCCCCGCTCCACCCAGCAGGTCGTCGAGCGGGACGCCGCGCTCGTCCAACTCGTCCGCCGCGAGCTGCCGTTGGACCCGCAGGCGCGGGTGCGGGTGCGGTCCGTCGACGCGCGCGAAGGGCTCGCCAAGATCCCCGACGGCTGGGCCGACCTGGTCATCGCCGACGTCTTCAGCGCCGCCCGCACACCGGCGCACCTGACGAGCGCCGAGTTCCTCACGGACGTACGCCGTGCCCTCGCGCCCGGCGGGCACTACGCCGCGAACCTCGCCGACGGGCCGCCGCTCGCGCATCTGCGCCGGCAGATCGCCACCGCGGCCGGGCTCTTCCCCGAGCTGGCGCTCGCCGCCGACCCGGCTGTGCTGCGCGGCAAGCGGTTCGGCAACGCGGTGCTGCTGGCCTCGGACCGGGTACTGCCCGTTGCCGAGCTGACCCGGCGGATTGCGGGGGATCCGCATCCGGGGCGGGTGGAGTCGGGGGCGGCGCTTGTGGATTTCACGGGCGGTGCGGTGCCTGTCACGGACGCGACCGCATCGGCGTCACCGGCACCGCCGCCGGGGGTGTTCCGCTAGGGCGGGGAGGGGTGGGGCGGGGGAAAATCAGCGCTCGTCCACCTCGACGCTCGGCGCATGGTCGTGCCACGTGCAGAACACCGAGACCTCGCGGCCGCCCTGGGTGAACGTGACGCGGATCCACTCCGGCTGTTTCCAGACCTGCATCTGCCAGCCCGAGTCCGGCGTCGCCGAGACCAGTTCGGCCGACTTCGAGCCCATCTCGAAGGCGACCCGGCCGCCCGCGACCGTGTAGGACTTCACGTTGCCCGTGGGGGAGCCCGTGCCGGGCTTCTTGCTGGGCGAGGGCTTGGCCGGTGACGGTGTGCGCGGCTTCGTGGACCGCTCCGGCGGAGCCGAAGCCTTCCCGGAGCCGCCCGGCTTCGGGGTCTCGCGCGGGCGGTGCGTGGATGAGGCCTGCGGGTGGGCCTCCTGCGGTGGGTCCTGAGAGGTGCCCGTGAGGGGCAGGGCCCCCGGCCGGTCGTACGCCGTGCCCGACATCACCGTGTGCACACCCCACCAGGACAGCGTGACCGCCGCCCCAGTGGCGAGCATCCACGCCAGGCCGTGTACGAGTCCTCGTTGCCGCATCGCGGGCCATACTGCCCCATGGGCCAGGGCCCTGTCCCGGGCCCTTCGGCCCGTGACCGCCGTCCCTCGCATGGCGTACGGTGCCGCCCATGGCAAGTGTGCTCGTCGTCGAGGACGACCAGTTCGTGCGCTCCGCCCTCATCCGGCACCTGACCGATGCCTCCCACACCGTACGGAGCGTCGGCACGGCCCTGGAGGCGCTGCGCGAGGTCGCCCATGTCCGCTTTGACGTGGTGATCCTCGACCTCGGTCTGCCCGATCTGGACGGCTCCGAGGCGCTGAAGATGCTCCGCGGCATCACCGACGTACCCGTGATCATCGCCACGGCGAGGGACGACGAGACCGAGATCGTCCGGCTCCTCAACGACGGCGCCGACGACTACCTCACCAAGCCGTTCTCCGTCGAGCACCTCTCCGCCCGGATGGCGGCCGTGCTCCGCCGCTCCGGATCCGGGGGCGCCGCCGAGGCCCCGCTGTCGCGCGTCATCCGGGTCGGTGGGCTCGCCATCGACCCGTTGCGCCGCCAGGCCGAACTCGACGGGGCCACGCTCGATCTCACCCGGCGCGAGTTCGACCTGCTCACGTTCCTCGCGGGCCGCCCCGGCGTCGTCGTACCCCGCAAGGAACTCCTCGCCGAGGTCTGGCAGCAGTCGTACGGGGACGACCAGACCATCGACGTCCATCTCTCGTGGCTGCGGCGGAAGTTGGGGGAGACGGCGGCGCGGCCGCGGTATCTGCACACGCTCCGCGGCGTCGGCGTCAAGCTGGAGCCCCCGCCGGTCGGGCTTGAGCCTCCGCAGGCCGGCCTTGAGCCCCCGCAGTGAGATGGGCCCTGGTCAAGGTGTGCCTGGCCGTCACCACGATGGTCGTCGTCGCCTTCGCGGTGCCGCTCGGCCTGGTGATCAAGGAGATGGCCGCCGACCGGGCCTACTCCAACGCCGAGCGCCAGGCCGCCGCCATCGGCCCCACCCTCTCCATCACCACCGACCGCGACCAGCTCACCCGCGCCGTCGCCTCCACCCAGGCGGGCGCCGCCGGGAAGATGGCCGTGCACATCCCGGCCGTCGGTGACGACCCGGCGCTTGAAGTCGGCAGGCGCCGGGCCGCCCAGGCCGACCTGGACCGCACCCGGGAGATCGCCAGCCCCTCCATCGCGGACGCCCCCGACGGCAAGGCGCTGCTCCAGCCCACCGCGCTCGGCTCCGGCGAGATCGCGATCGTCGAGGTCTTCGTGCCCGAGGGCGAGTTGAGCAACGGGGTCGCCACGGCCTGGCTGGTGCTCGCGGGTGTCGGTGTCGCGCTCGTCATCGGCTCGGTGGCGGTCGCGGACCGGCTCGGCGTACGACTCATCCAGCCCGCCAAACGGCTCGCGGGCGCCGCGCACGACCTCGGCGAGGGCAAGCTCACCGCGCGCGTGCCCGAGGAAGGGCCGACCGAGCTGAAGCAGGCCGCCGTCGCCTTCAACTCCATGGCCGACCAGGTCGTCCAACTCCTCGCCAACGAAAGAGAGTTGGCCGCCGACCTGTCGCACCGCCTGCGCACCCCGCTGACGGTGCTCCGGCTCAACACGGCCTCCCTCGGCGAGGGCCCGGCCGCCGACCAGACCCGGGCGGCCGTCGAGCAGCTGGAGTCCGAGGTCGACGCGATCATCCGCACCGCGCGCGAGGCCAAGCCCGTCCCCGTGGCCGGGGGGCCCGGCGCGGGCTGCGACGCGGCCGAGGTGATCCGGGAGCGGATGGCGTTCTGGTCGGCGCTCGCCGAGGACGAGGCGCGCAAGGTACGGGTCGCCGGGGTGGACGCGCCCGTGCACGTGCCGGTGGCCCGCCCCGACCTGACCGCCTCTCTGGACGCGCTGCTCGGCAACGTCTTCCGGCACACGCCCGAGGGCACCGGCTTCGCGGTCGACGTGCACAGCGCCGAGGACGCGGTGATCGTGCTCGTCTCCGACGCGGGCCCCGGCATCCTCGACCCGGAGGCCGCGCTCGCCCGTGGCAGCGGCAAGGGCGACACCGTCGGCTCGACCGGCCTCGGGCTCGACATCGTCCGGCAGATGGCCGAGGCGACCGG
The DNA here is from genome assembly GCF_031157275.1 of Streptomyces sp. LHD-70. Classification (GTDB taxonomy): domain Bacteria; phylum Actinomycetota; class Actinomycetes; order Streptomycetales; family Streptomycetaceae; genus Streptomyces. The sequence continues at coordinate 93,498 of NZ_JAVIFW010000024.1, read as the reverse complement.
CGGCGATGTCCGTATCGGCAGCTCCGTGCTCGGCGGTACGGAGATCCGCATCTGGATACAGCTCGACGACCGCCGCCCGGCCGCGGGCCGCCGCAGGCACCGGGGGACGGTACGCCGCCGCAAGCGGATGCCGACGTCCACGCCCGCGTAGCCGGAACTCTCCCCCAGTCGGAACCCCCGCGTAGCCGGAACTCTCACCCGGTTCGGAACCCCCGCGTAGCCGGAACCTTTAACCACCCCCTTCGACCTCCTTAAGCGCACCCTAAGAACCTCAACTCCCGCCCGGATCGCGCCGATTGTCGGATTCCGGATCGCTAGCGTGCTGCCGCACCCCCAAGCCCGTAACACCCCCGGGCACCCCCGTACAGCAGAGGCAGGCACGTTCATGAGCACGCATCGGCGCAGGATCAGCGGCAGGACCAAGGCGATCGGCGCGCTCTGCGCGGCGGCGGTCGCCGGGGGTGCCGCGTTCGCGTTCTCGGGTTCCGCGATGGCCGACAAGGTCGCCCCGAGCGCACAGGCGGAGGCCGAGACCGCCCGCTTCGCGCCCTTCGTCGACACCTCGCTCGCCCCCGCGTACGACCTGGTCGACACCGCCGAGAAGACCGGCGTGAAGGAGTTCAACCTGGCCTTCATCACCTCCGGCGGCGGCTGCGAGCCGCTGTGGGGCGGCAAGACGGCCCTCGGCGACGACCCGGTGGCCGCCCAGACAGCCGACCTGCGCGCGAAGGGCGGCGACGTCCGGGTCTCCTTCGGCGGCGCGGCCGGTTCCGAGCTGGCCCTTAACTGCTCCTCCGCCGAGGAGCTGGCGGCGGCGTACGGCAAGGTCGTCGAGGCGTACGACCTGAAGAAGGTCGACTTCGACATCGAGGGCGCCGCCCTGCCCGACACCGAGGCCAACACCCGCCGCGCCCAGGCGATCGCCGCGCTGCAGAAGGAACACCCGGGCCTGGACGTCTCGTTCACGCTGCCCGTGATGCCCGAGGGTCTGACTCAGCCGGGCGTCGCGCTGGTCGAGGACGCGAAGAAGAACGGCGTGCACGTGAACGCCGTCAACATCATGGCGATGGACTACGGGCCCGCCTACAGCGACGACATGGGCGAGTACGCGATCCAGGCCGCCACCGCGACCCAGGGCCAGCTCAAGTCCGCGCTCGGGCTCTCGGACGCGGAGGCCTGGCGGACGGTCGCCGTCACCCCGATGATCGGCGTCAACGACGTCACGACGGAGATCTTCAAGCGGGACGACGCGAAGCAGCTCGTCGAGTTCGCGCAGGAGAAGAAGCTCGGGTGGCTGTCGATGTGGTCCTCGACCCGGGACAAGGCCTGCGAGGGTGGCTCGACGGAGGTCTCCCCGACCTGCTCCTCCATCGACCAGCAGCCGCTGGACTTCACGAAGGCACTCGGCGCGTACTCCTAGCCCCCCCACCCCGCCCCCGGACCCCCGCTCCTCAATCGCCGGAGGGGCTATCTTTTAGCCCCTCCGGCGCTTGAGGAGGCCCGTCCGGCAGGACTTTCGGGAAGGGGCGGGTAGGGGAAAAATCAAGGCAGACGACCGCTCGCCGCAACCTCCGCATACCACCGCGCACTCGACTTCAACGTCCGCGCCTGCGACGCGAAGTCCACGTACACCGCCCCGAACCGCTTGCTGTAGCCGTACGCCCACTCGAAGTTGTCGAGGAGCGACCACAGGAAATAGCCGCGCACGTCCGCGCCCGCACGCAGGGCCTCGTGCACCGCCGACAGGTGGGCGTGCAGGTAGCGGATGCGGTCCGGGTCGTGGACCCGGCCCTCCGCGTCCGGCCGGTCGTCGTAGGCCGCGCCGTTCTCGGTGACGTAGAGCGGGACCCCGGGGGCCTCCGCGGTGTACCGGGTGAGCAGGTCGACCAGTCCGCTCGGGTCCACCGCCCAGTCCATGGCGGTGAGTTCACCCGGCACGCGGTGGAAGGCCACCCCGTCCGCGCCCGGCCAGGGCGAGTGCTCGCTCGCGTTGTGCCCGTCGCGGCGCGGCACCGAAGGATCCGCGGCGGCGGAGACCACGGCGGGCGTGTAGTAGTTGATGCCGAGGAAGTCCAGCGGCTGCCGGATCTCCGCGAGGTCGTCCGGTCGAACGAAGGACCAGTCCGTCAGGCCCGCCGTGTCCGCGAGCAGATCGGCGGGGTACGCGCCCTTCAGGAGCGGCCCCGTGAACACCCGGTTGGCGAGCGCGTCGATGCGCCGGCGCGCGTCCAGGTCCTCCGGCGCGTCCGTCCGCGCGCGCACCGCGCTCGGGTTGAGGCAGATCCCGACCTGCGCCCGCGCGGGCAGCGCGGCGCGCAACGCCTGCGCGCCGAGCCCGTGCGCGAGGTTCAGGTGGTGCGCCGCCCGCAGCGCGGCGACCGGGTCGGTGCGCCCCGGCGCGTGCACCCCGGAGCCGTACCCCAGAAACGCGCTGCACCACGGCTCGTTGAGCGTCGTCCACCGCTCGACCCGGTCGCCGAGCGCCTCGGCCACGATCCCCGCGTACTCGGCGAAGCGGTACGCCGTGTCCCGCTCCGGCCAGCCGCCGCCCGCGGCCGAGCCGCTGGGGAAGGACGTCTCCAGGTCCTGCGGCAGGTCCCAGTGGTAGAGGGTGGCCATCGGCTGGATGCCGTGGGCGAGCAGCTCGTCGACGAGCTCGCGGTAGAAGTCGAGGCCGCGCTGCACGGCGGGGCCGCGGCCGGTGGGCTGCACGCGCGGCCAGGACACCGAGAACCGGTAGGCGCCCAGGCCGAGTTCGGCCATCAGCCGGACGTCCTCGCGCCAGCGGTGAAAGTGGTCGCAGGCCACGTCCCCGGTGTCGCCGCCGAGCACTTTTCCCGGCGTACGGCTGAAGGTGTCCCAGATCGACGGCGTCCGGCCGCCCTCCTGAACGGCCCCCTCGATCTGGTACGCGGCGGTCGCGGCGCCCCACAGAAAGCCGGGCGGAAACCGCGTCGCCACGGCGGAGGCAGAAGCGGAGGCAGAGGCTGCTACTGAGGTCACGGGAGCGCTCCCAAGAGGTCGTACGGAAAGAGGAATTCGTACGGAAAGAGGTGCAGCTGACGGAGGACCGGTCAGCCCTTGACCGCGCCCTGCATGATCCCCCCGACGATCTGCTTGCCGAAGATCACGAAGGCGACGAGCAGCGGCAGCGTCCCGAGCAGCGCGCCCGCCATGATCACCGACTGGTCGGGGATGTAGCCGCGGCCGAGCCCGGTCAGGGCGACCTGCACGGTCGGACTGCCGTTCTGTGTCAGGGCGATGATCGGCCAGAAGAAGTCGTTCCAGGCCTGGACGAAGGTGAGCATCGCGAGCACGGCCATCGCGGGCCGCGCCGCGGGGAACACGATGTGCCAGACCACCCGCAGACTGTTCGCCCCGTCCACCCGCGCCGCCTCGATCAGCTCACTCGGCAGCGCCTGCAGCAGGTACTGCCGCATGAAGAACACCCCGAAGGCGCTGACGAGCGTCGGCAGGATCACGGCCTGCAGATGGTCCGTCCACCGCAGCTCGGCGATCAGCATGTAGAGCGGTACGACGCCGAGTTGGGGCGGCACCATCATCGTGCCGATCACCAGCAGCATCAGCAGGTTCTTGAAGCGGAAGCGCAGCTTGGCGAAGGCGAAGCCGGCGAGTGTGGAGAACAGCACCGTGCCGACGGCGATCGAACCGGCCACCACCGTGGTGTTCAGCAGGGCCGTCCCCATGTTGGCGTCGGTCCAGGCGATCGACAGGTTCTTGAAGAGGTTGCCCCCGAACCAGAACGGCGGCGGCGTCTGTGCAAGGCGCGTGTTGTTGCGCGACGCGGCGATCGCCGTCCACACCAGCGGGAAGAGCGAGACCGCGGTGAACACGATCAGGACCGCGTACGTCCACCGCCCGCCGTGCAGCTGCCGCCCCGCCCGCGTCCCGCGCCCCGCCGAACGGCCTTTCACCGCAAGCGACTTGAGAGAGGTGCTCATGCCGCCCCCCTCTCGTTCTTGCGCAGACGGCGGACGATCAGCCAGTTGACCGCGCCGATGAGCAGCAGGATCAGGAACATCGTCCAGGCGATGGCCGAGGCCCGGCCGAGGTGCAGATTCACCCAGCCCTGCTCGTACAGATAGAGGCCGAGGGTCTGGAACTGATGGCTCGGGCCGCCGCTCGCGCCCGCGCTGCCGTTGAACAGCAGGGGCTCACCGAACAGCTGGATCGCGCCGATCGTCGACACCACGCAGGTGAACAGGATCGTCGGCCGCAGCGAGGGCAGCGTGACATGCAGGAACTGCTGCCAGCGCGAAGCCCCGTCGAGCGCCGCCGACTCGTACAGATCGGCCGGGATGGACTGCATCGCGGCCAGGTAGATCAGCGCGTTGTAGCCCGTCCAGCGCCAGATGACGATCGTGGAGACCGCGAGCTTGGACGTCCAGTCCCCGTTCTGCCAGTCGACGCTGTCGAAGCCGACCAGGCCGAGCGCCCAGTTGATCATTCCGTAGTCGCGCCCGAAGAGCAGCACGAACACCAGCGTCGCGGCGGCCACCGACGTCGCGTACGGGGTGAGGGCCGCGACCCGGAAGAACATCGAGCCGCGCAGCCGGTAGTTGAGGAGATGCGCGATGCCGAGCGCCATGAGCAGCTGCGGAACCGTGGAAAGCAGGCCGATGGTGACCGTATTCAGCAGCGCGTTCCAGAAGAAGTCGTCGTCGAGCAGCCGCGAGAAGTTCCGCAGCCCGACCCACTCCATGTCCGTCGGCGCGGTCAGCTCCACCCGGTGCAGCGAGGCCCAGCCGGTGTAGAGGAGCGGGAAGAGCCCGAACGCCGCGAAGAAGGCGAAGAACGGCGCGATGAACGCGTACGGACTCCACCGCACGTCCCGCCGGTAGCGCCGGCTGCGCCGCTCGCGCGCCTTCGACTCGGCGGTGTGCTCGGCTTGGTGCCCGACCGGTACGGCATCGGCCGGGGCCGCGCCCTCCTCCCCCCGGGTGGGCGCGGCTGCCTGGGATTCACTGGCCATGGGTCACTGGTCCAGCGCGTTGTCGATCGCCTTCACGGCGGCCTTCCAGCCGGCCTCGGGCGAGGTGCCCTTCTGGTCGACCTGGAGCATGCCGACGTCCGCCAGGTTCTGCGCGATGATCAGGTCCTTCGGGCCGAGGATCTGCACGGGCGCGCCCTCGGCCGCCTTGGCGAAGATCTTGCCGATGGGGGCGTCGTCGAAGTACGCGTTCTTCGCGCCTGCGACCGCCGGAAGGTCGTACGCGGCCGAGGCGCTCGGGAAGCTGCCCTGCTGGTCGAAGAGCTTGGCCTGCTGCTCGGGCGCGGTCAGCCAGGCGGCGAGCTTGGCCGCCTCCTCGGTGTTCTTCCCGGCCTTCGGCACGGTGAGGAAGGAGCCGCCCCAGTTGCCGGGCTTCGGCGCCTGCGCGACGTCCCACTGGCCGGCGCCCTTCTCGCCCGCCTTGGACTTGATGTAGCCGAGCATCCAGGCGGGGCAGGACACGGTGGCGAAGGTGCCGTTCGCGTAGCCTTGGTCCCAAGTCGGCTGGAACTGCTGGAGTTTGGCGGTCAGGCCCTCGGTGGCGAACTCGGCGGCGAGGTCCCAGGCCTCCTTGACGCGCGGGTTGGACTTGTAGACGACCTCGCCGGACTTGTCGTAGAAGCGCTCCTCGTAGCTGCCCGTGACGGCGGCCATCACGCCGGCGGCCGAGTCGACGAAGGCCTTGCCCTCCGGGGCCTTGGCCTTGAACTTCTTGCCGACCTCCAGGTACTTCTCCCAGTCGCCCGCCCACAGCTTGCCGACGGCCTCGCGGTCGGTGGGCAGCCCGGCCTTCTCGAACAGGTCCTTGCGGTAGCAGATCCCCTGCGGCCCGATGTCGGTGCCGAGCCCGACGGTGGCGCCGTCCTTCGTCGTCCCCTGCTGCCACTTCCAGTCCAGATACGCGTCCTTCGAGACGCCGGGCGCCTTGCCGAGGTCGACGAGCTTGTCGGACTGGGTCGCGACGATCTCCGCGATGTTGTTGACCTCGACGGCCTGGATGTCGGCGAGCCCGCTGCCCGAGCCGAGGTGGGTGAGCAGCTGCGGGTAGTAGTTCTCGTTGCGCTCGATGGACGTCTGCTTGATGACGACGTCCGGGTTCTTCTCCATGTACGCGTCGTAGAGCCCGGCCTCCTTCAGGCCGAACACCCCGAAGACCCCGACGGTCAGCGTGGTCTTCCCGGCGCCGTCGCCACCGCCGGACGAGGCGCCGGATTCACCGGGGTCCTCGGCGCAGCCGCCGAGCAGCGAGACGCCGAGGGTGACGACGGCAGCCAGAGCCACCGCCCGCGTACGGGTCGTGGTGCGCATTGCGTCCTCCAATGTGCCCAGGGGTGCCGGGAAACGTCCAACTTCTGTCAGCAGCAAGGCCGTTGGAGGCCCGGGCTCGGGCGGGGAACGTGCGGGTTGTGTATGCGTCCAGTACTATGGGAGCGCTCCCACCGTGATGTGTTGAAGCGTTGCGGCTCCCCAGGGGGGTGTCAAGACGCCGGACGTCGGGAGTTCGTTCGGTTACCCGGCTGTTAGGTTCCGGTCGTCCGGTGCGGGTTCCCGGGCGGTCGGTTTCGGTGGGGAGGCAGGAATGGCGGTGCGAGAGCCGCGGGGCAGGGGCGGGCGGAGGCCCACCCTGGAGCAGGTGGCGGAGCGCGCGGGGGTGGGCCGCGGCACGGTGTCCCGCGTGATCAACGGCTCGCCCCGGGTGAGCGACCGGACCAGGGCCCTGGTCGAGGCGGCCGTGGCGGAGCTGGGATACGTACCGAACACGGCGGCCCGCGCCCTGGCCGCCGACCGTACCGACGCCATCGCCCTGGTCGTGCCCGAGCCGGAGCGGCGCTTCTTCGCCGAGCCGTACTTCTCCGACATCATCCGGGGCGTCGGCCAGGCCCTTGCCGAGACCGAGGTGCAGCTGCTGCTCACGTTCGCGGGCGGCGACAAGGAGCGCAGGCGCCTCGCCCAGTACCTCGGCGCGCAGCGCGTGGACGGGGTGCTCCTGGTCTCGGTGCACGCGGGCGATCCGCTGCCCGACCTGGTGGACCAGCTGGGCGTCCCGGCGGTGATCAGCGGCCGCCGCAGCGCCGACGAGCAGCTGCCGTCGGTGGACTCGGACAACTTCGGTGGTGGCCGGGCGGCCGTCGAGCACCTCGTCGAACGCGGCCACCGCACGATCGCCCTGATCACCGGCCCGCTCGACGTGTACGGAGCGCGCCGCCGCCACGAGGGCTGCCTCGCGGCCCTGGAGGCGGCGGGCCGCGAGGTCGACCCGGAGCTGGTCGCGGAGGGCGACTTCACGGAGGAGGGCGGCCGCCGCGCGATGGCCGAGCTGCTCGCCCGCCGCCCGGACCTGGACGCGGTCTTCGCGGGTTCCGACGTGATGGCGGGCGGCGCCCGGCTCGTACTGCGGGAGGCGGGCCGCCGAATACCGGAGGATGTGGCCCTCGTCGGGTACGACGACTCGGTGATCGCCCGCCATATGGAGCCTGCCCTGACGAGTGTGCGGCAGCCGATCGCGGAGATGGGCCGGGAGATGACGCGGCTGCTCCTGGACGAGATCGCCGACCGCTCGGCGGACCGCCCGGCCTCGGCGGCGGGGGAGCGGCGCCAGCTGGTGCTGCCCACGGAACTGGTGGTGCGGGACTCGTCGTGAGGGCCGGGCCCTCATCGCGCGTGCGGGGCCGGACGTGCGGGGCCGGACATGAGGGGCCGGAAACGGATCAAGGTCCGGCCTTTCGGCCGGACCTTGATCCTTGAGGGTGAGTGACGGGACTTGAACCCGCGGCCACCTGGACCACAACCAGGTGCTCTACCAACTGAGCTACACCCACCATGACCGGTCGTTTTTCCGACCGGCCGAGAAAAAGTGTACAGGGTCCGAAGGGGTGCTCGCGCCCGCCTTTTCCGGGGGCCGGGATCGGGGCCCGTACGCACCCCGACCACCGGCTTCCGGGCGAGCGGAACCGCTACTCGGCGGGTTCGGCGGGCTGCACGTACTTCGCCGCGATGGCCTTGGCCCTGTCCGAGTCCGGGCCGGGCTGCGGGACGAAGACCGCCTCGCGGTAGTACCGCAGCTCCGTGATGGAGTCGCGGATGTCGGCGAGGGCCCGGTGGTTGCCGTTCTTCTCCGGGCTGTTGAAGTACGCCCGCGGGTACCAGCGCCGGGACAGCTCCTTGATGGAGGAGACGTCCACGATGCGGTAGTGCAGGTAGTCCTCCAGGGTCGGCATGTCCCGCAGCAGGAAGCCGCGGTCCGTGCCGACCGAGTTCCCGCAGAGCGGCGCCTTGCCGGGTTCCTTGACGTGCTCACGTACGTACGCGAGCACCTGCTCCTCGGCGTCGGCGAGGGTGGTGCCGGCCGCCAGCTCGTCGAGGAGGCCCGAGGCGGTGTGCATGGTGCGCACCACCTCGGGCATCGTCTCGAGGGCTGCGTCCGGCGGGCGGATCACGATGTCCACGCCTTCGCCGAGCACGTTGAGCTCCGAGTCGGTGACCAGTGCGGCCACCTCGATAAGTGCGTCGTCCGTCAGCGAGAGCCCGGTCATCTCGCAGTCGATCCACACCATGCGATCGTTCATGCGTCTCACCCTACGGGGCGTTCCCGCTGACCGGGGAGCGTCGCGCGAGCGGCGGCATACAGATCGGAGGCGTGTCTGCCGGTGTCGGCCGAGGCCGTGGCGCCCGGCAGCCCGAACGAGCTGGCCGCGGCCGTGCGCCGGGACTGCGAGGGAAGCGGACCGGGGCCCTCAAGGATGTCGGCCGGCTTCTCGTTCTGCGGCCTGCGGGCGCGGTACGCGGCCCGGTAGGCGGCGGGGGAGGAGCCGAGCTGGCGGCGGAAGTGGCCGCGCAGCGCCACCGGCGAGCGGAACCCGCAGCGTCCGGCGACCTCGTCGACGGAGTAGTCGGAGGTCTCCAGGAGCCGCTGGGCCTGCAGCACCCGCTGAGTGATCAGCCACTGCAGGGGGGCGCTTCCGGTGAGCGAGCGGAACCTGCGGTCGAAGGTCCGCCTGCTCATGTACGCGCGCGCCGCGAGCGTCTCCACGTCGAACTGCTCGTGGAGGTGCTCCAGGGCCCAGGCGACGACCTCGGCGAGCGGGTCGGCGCCGATCTCCTCAGGTAAAGACCTGTCGAGGTAGCGCTCCTGGCCGCCGGCGCGCCGGGGTGGCACGACGAGCCGGCGGGCGAGCGCCCCGGCGGCCTCCGTGCCGTGGTCGGTGCGCACGATGTGCAGGCAGAGGTCGATGCCCGCGGCCGTGCCCGCCGAGGTGAGGACGTCCCCGTCGTCCACGAAGAGTTCGCGCGGGTCGACATGGACGGACGGGTAGCGCTTGGCGAGCGTCGGCGCGTACATCCAGTGGGTGGTGGCGGGGCGGCCGTCGAGCAGGCCGGCGGCCGCGAGGACGAACGCTCCGGTGCACAACCCGACGATGCGCGCGCCTTCTTCGTGCGCCCGGCGCAGCGCGTCGAGGGCGTCCTCCGGCGGTGGTGAGGTGATCGAGCGCCAGGCCGGCACGACGACCGTGCCCGCCCGCGCGATGGCCTCCAGGCCGTGGGGCGCGGTGAGTTCGAGTCCCCCCGTGGTGCGCAGCGGGCCGTCCTCGCCCGCGCACACGAGAAGTCGGTACCGCGGCACTCCGGCGTCCTGGCGGTCGATGCCGAAGACGGAGAGCGGTATGGAGCTCTCGAAGATGGGTCCGCCGCTGAACAGCAGCACGGCGACGATTTCTCTGCGCCGGCGCCCGGAGAGCTTGCGTACAACGCCCTCCGATACGGCTGCGGAGTCGTGGCTCACGGTGCTAAGCCCCCCTCGGTGGTCGCGGCGCCCCTCACTTGCCGGGCCTGTCGCTCTTGCACACTGCTTCTAGACTTCACAGCCCCTCGGTCCTGCACGAATCCCCCGCCCAGACGGTCATGATCGAATCTACTGTGTCTTGTAGCGTCCTCGTGACCAGTTCAGCACCAGGCTCAATGTCGACAATGCAACGTGGCGTGAAGCTTTCGATCACGAAGCGTGGCACTGAAGAGCGTTCGGCGGAAGTGCGCGGTAGGCCGGTGGCCGGTCCCCGTAGGGGCAAGACGCCTTCCGGAGGGCATCTGGCCCTGCTGAAAGGGGTGTTGGGGGAGGGGTGGACCACGGGGGACACGCCGTCGCCAGTTTGGCTGAAAAGAAGCGAAAGGGCCCGGCTCATTCACGTCCACGGTGCGTGCGGTTCAGGCCGCCCGCCGATGGTCGCGACGGGCGTGGGCTCCGCCCGGCCTCTCGGCCTCGCGCCGCGTCCCGTTCTGTTCCGCGAGCAAACTGGCGGCGCTCCGCTCGGACCTACGCAGCAGTATCCGGCAGGCCCCGGTGACCGCCACGAGCCCGAGCGCCGCCCAGACGGCACCACCGATCGACGTCCCGTACACGACGAGCACCACCGGCACGAGCACACAGCTGAACGCGGCCCAGGCGACGACGTCCCCCGAGGAGGTGCGGGCGGGAGGATCGGGGGTGGACGCGGTGTGCGGCCTCGGCACGGAGTTGCTCCCTGGGGCTCGGGTTCACGCCTTCAACGCGCGGCCAAGCGGCCAGGTCACTGGGGTGGTCACCGCCCGTGGTGAGTCCGTGGCATATCTCGCCGACGTGCGGGTAACGGCCTGAGGGCAGAAGCCTGTACGGGGCAGCGACCGTTGCGATACCGGGCGGGCTCGTGCATGCTCCCGGGGAACGCGGCGGATGCCGCCTCGGGACCTGGGCAGGAGAGGAGTGTCGCCGTACCCTTGAGGGTATGGGGTTGGGAAGATGTTTCCCGGCCACGGCTTCAGGCCGTGTGCCGCTCCTGCTCGATGAACCCGATGAAAAGTCGCCCCTCTCACCGAGGACTTCCTTCAGCCGAGACACCGATGGCCGGTCACGAATTCCCCGAACCCGCAGACCGCAAGCGGCAGGTCGCCGACCCTTCGACGCCGCGGGCGGAGCGCAAGGCGCAGCATTCCTGCGATCCCGCCTTCAAACACGGCGTAGTCGTCGGCTTCGACGGCTCCACGTCCAGTGAACGCGCCCTCGCGTACGCCATCGGCATGGCCAGCCGCTCCGGCTCGGGCCTGATCATCGTGCACGTCGCCAACCGGCTGCCCACCACGGTGTGGGCGGGCTGCGAACCCCCGGTCTTCGTCGACGTCCCGGACCACCGCACCGAGGTGCTCGGCCTCGAACTGGCCTGCGCGGAGTACCTGTCCGAGGTGCCGTGGATCCTGGTCGAGCGCGGCGGGGACATCTGCCACGAACTCGAAGAGGTCGGCCGGGAGTACGAGGCGGACGCGATCGTCGTCGGCTCCACGCACGGCCTCGTGGGCCGCATCTTCGGCTCGGTGGCGGGCCGCCTCGCGCGCCGGGCGCAGCGCCCCGTGATCGTCATTCCGTAGCGCGCGTCCCTCAATACCCGCCTTCCGGCGGCGAGTTCGTTACGTACCCGCTGAAACTACCCGTGCGTAGAGGTGCTTTGTGCCCTTGTGAAGGGTACGTATGTCACGGAGCGTGCTGCCGGGCCGGGGCGTGACGGTCACCGGCTGAGGCAGCGTCCCGGGCCGGGGTAATGGGCGACCCCGGCCACCCGAAAGAACGACCCCCTGTGTGCAAGGTGGCACACACAGGGGGTCGTTCAAGGTGTGGACGCCTACTCGACGGTGACCGACTTGGCCAGGTTGCGCGGCTTGTCGATGTCCCGGCCGAGGCTCAACGCCGTGTGGTAGGCGAGGAGTTGGAGCGGGATGCCCATGAGGATCGGGTCCAGCTCCGGCTCGTTCTTCGGGACGACGATGGTGTGGTCGGCCTTCTCCTGCTCCTGGTGCGCGACGGCGAGGATGCGGCCGCTGCGGGCCTTGATCTCCTCAAGGGCTGCGCGGTTCTTCTCCAGCAGGTCGTCGTCCGGGACGATCGCGACGGTCGGCAGTGCGGGCTCGATCAGGGCGAGCGGGCCGTGCTTCAACTCCGAGGCGGGGTACGCCTCGGCGTGGATGTACGAGATCTCCTTGAGCTTGAGCGAGGCCTCCAGGGCGACCGGGTAGCCGCGCACACGGCCGATGAACATCATCGACTTGGCGTCGGCGTACTGGTCGGCGAGCTTCTTGATCTCGGCCTCGGACTCCAGGATCTCGGAGATCTGCTCGGGCAGCTTGCGCAGGCCCTCGATGATCCGCTTGCCGTCGGAGACCGACAGGTCGCGGATCCGGCCCAGGTGCAGGGCGAGCAGCGCGAACGCGACGACCGTGTTGGTGAAGCACTTGGTGGAGACCACGCAGACCTCGGGCCCGGCGTGCACGTACATACCGCCGTCGGCCTCGCGGGCGATCGCCGAGCCGACCACGTTGACCACGCCGAGGACGCGCGCGCCCTTGCGCTTCAGCTCCTGCACGGCGGCGAGCACGTCGTACGTCTCGCCGGACTGGGAGACCGCGATGTAGAGGGTGTCGGGGTCGACGACCGGGTTGCGGTAGCGGAACTCCGAGGCGGGCTCGGCGTCGGCGGGGACGCGGGCGAGCGACTCGATGAGGCCCGCGCCGATCAGGCCCGCGTGGTACGAGGTGCCGCAGCCGAGGATCTTGATGCGGCGGATGGTGCGGGCCTCGCGGGCGTCCAGGTTGAGGCCGCCGAGGCGCACGGTGGAGAAGCGCTCGTCGATCCGGCCGCGCAGGACGCGGTCCACGGCGTCGGGCTGCTCGCTGATCTCCTTGTGCATGTACGTGTCGTGGCCGCCCATGTCGTACGACTCGGCCTCCCACTCCACGGTGGTGGGCTCGGCGGTCGTGCGGGTGCCGGAGGTGGTGTACGTACGGAAGTCGTCGGCCTTGATCGTGGCCATCTCGCCGTCGTCGAGCGTGACGATCTGGCGGGTGTGGGAGACGAGGGCGGCGACGTCCGAGGCGACGAACATCTCCTTCTCGCCGATGCCGAGGACGACCGGGGAGCCGTTGCGGGCCACGACGATACGGTCGTTGAAGTCCGCGTGCATCACGGCGATGCCGTACGTGCCCTCGATCTGCTTGAGGGACTGGCGGACCTTCTCCTCGAGGGTCTCGGCCTCGGAGCGGGCGATCAGGTGGGTGAGGACCTCGGTGTCGGTCTCGGAGAGGAACTCGACGCCCTCGGCGGTGAGTTTGGCGCGCAGGTCGGAGGCGTTGTCGATGATGCCGTTGTGGACGACGGCGACCTTGCCCTCGGCGTCCAGGTGCGGGTGCGCGTTCTCGTCGGAGGGGGCGCCGTGGGTGGCCCAGCGGGTGTGGGCGATGCCGGTGGTGCCGGCGAAGCGCTTGGGGACGCGGGCCTCCAGGTCACGGACGCGGCCCTTGGCCTTGACCATCTTCAGGCCGGAGGCCTTGGGGCTGGTGACGACGACGCCGGCCGAGTCGTAGCCGCGGTACTCCAGGCGCTGCAGGCCTTCGAGCAGGAGGGGGGCCACGTCACGCTTGCCGATGTATCCGACGATTCCGCACATTTGGGTGTGTTTCCCCTAGCCGTAGACGATGCGGCGCAGCTGCCTCAGCGAGAGCTCGGGCGGCGCGACCGCGCGGTAGCGCAGATCTGTGGAGATCTGCTCGAAGATCACCGCGTTCACCAGGCCCTGACCTTGGAGTTCGCGGTGGCGGCGACGGACGAACTCCTCGGTCGTCTCGTCGAAGTAGGCGAGCACGTCCTGGACCACGCGCAGTGCTTCGCCCCGCTGGAGCGGGGTGCTGCGGGTCAGGTGGTCGATGAGGTCGTCGTGCACCCGGGTGATCCTGCGGGATGAGGGGGGCGTTTGCAAGGAACCTGCCCGGATTCGGGCAAGGTCGTGTCGTTTCCCCTCCCCGCCCCTTCCCGAAAGCTTGCAGCTTCGGGGGCTGCGCCCCCGGACCCCCGCTTCATCGCGCTGAGGCGCTCGTCCTCAATCTCCCCCAGCTACCGCTGGGAGGTGCCCCCAGACGGGCTGAATAGTGGGCGGGAGGCGGCGGAGAGTTACATCCGCCGCAACACCGCCTGCTTCGCCGACGTGAACTCCTCCTGCGTCAGTACGCCCGACTTGTGTAGATCGCCCAGTTCGCGGAGGCGGCGGAGGGGTGTGGGAGGCGGGCCTGGACCGCGGCCGCCACCAGGGCCATCAGCGGGTCCTTCTTGAAGCCGAACAGCTCGACGGCGTTCGGGTCGTACTTGGGCGGGGCCTTCGTCGCGGCGTTCTTCACGGAGAAGCGGAGGTAGCCGTTCTCAAGCCCCGCCGACGGCTGCCAGTCGACCGCCGTGATGTCGCCGAGCGCGAGCGTGCGGGCGCCCGCGGCCGACTTGGCCTCCTCGGTGTTCCACTTCCACTCCAGGCGGACCGTCTCCCCGTCGAAGCTCGCCGTCCCGTCGCCCGCCGAGACCGACAGCGGGACGAACGGGCCGGGCAGCAGGTACTCCGTACAGCCCGAGGCCGGCACCTGCTCCAGGGTGAGGGAGGTGCGGACCTCGTCCACCAGGTACTCGGCGACCCCGTACCGGTCCGGCTCCACCGTCAGGCGGTACGGGTCCGCCGTGTCCGCGAACTTGCCGCCCGCCACCTGGAGCAGCGGATCGGCGCCGTCCCGCAGACGGAGCCGGAGGCGGCCCGCCTTCTTGCCCTGCTCGAACGAGATCCCCGCCAACGCCCGTACGGGAAGCTCCAGTTCGCCCAGGGTCTTGCGGAGCAGGCTGACGCTCTTGTCGTGGCCCGGGACGATGCGCAGGGTGTCGCCGTCGAAGGTCCAGGTGCCGTCCCGCTGGATGATTTCCGCCATGGCCCGATTCTGGCATCAGGTCGACCTCAAGTGGTCTACACCTTGACCGCCGTTGGGTCGCACGGTACCCATGAGGACCGTTCTTGCCCACAGTTGCGCAGCCCCCGTCGAAGGGACCGCTTGTGACGCACGTGAGACCGCACAGAACCAGTCCGCGCCTGTTAGGTGCTCTCCTTCTCGTCGCCGCCGCGGGGTTCTCCTGCCTCGCCGCGGCCCCGCAGAGCGCGGCGCGGCCCGCCGCCCCCGTCCCGCTCGGCCAGGTCGTGCCCGCGCCCGCGAAGGTCCAGGCGGGCGGCGCCCCGTACGAGATCGACGCGCGGACCCGGATCCGGGTCGAGGACGACTCGCGGGCGGTGCGGCGGGTCGGTGAGCAGCTGGCCGGGCTGCTGCGGCCCGCGACCGGGCACCGCCTTCCGGTCACCGACGACGAGGGGCGGGACGGCATCCGGCTCCGACTCTCCAGCAAGGAAGAGGAGTTGGGGAGCGAGGGGTACCGGCTGCAGTCCGGTCCGCGCTCCGTGACCATCACCGCGCACAAGGCCGCCGGGCTCTTCCGCGGCGTGCAGACTCTGCGCCAGCAGCTTCCGCCGACCGTCGAGAAGCGCACGAAGCAGACCGGTCCGTGGCGGGTCGCGGGCGGCACCGTCGAGGACGCCCCGCGCTTCGAGTACCGGGGCGCGATGCTGGACGTGTCCCGGCACTTCTTCACCGTCGAGCAGGTGAAGCGGTACATCGACCAGATGGCGATGTACAAGATCAACAAGCTGCATCTGCACCTCAGCGACGACCAGGGCTGGCGCATCGCCATCGACTCCTGGCCGAACCTCACCAAGCACGGCGGCTCCACGCAGGTCGGCGGCGGGCCCGGCGGCTTCTACACCAAGGAGCAGTACAAGGAGATCGTCGCCTACGCGAGCGACCGGTTCCTGGAGGTGATCCCGGAGATCGACATGCCGGGCCACACCAACGCCGCGCTCTCCTCGTACGCCGAGCTGAACTGCGACGGGGTCGCGCCGCCGCTCTACACCGGCACCGAGGTCGGCTTCAGCTCACTGTGCGTGCCGAAGGAGGTCACGTACGACTTCGTCGACGATGTGGTGCGCGAGATCGCCGCGCTGACGCCCGGGCGGTACCTCCACATCGGCGGGGACGAGGCGCACTCGACCAGCCATGAGGACTACGTGACGTTCATGGAGCGGGTCCAGCCGGTCGTCGCCAAGTACGGGAAGACCGTGGTCGGCTGGCATCAGCTGACCGGGGCGAAGCCCGCGGAGGGGGCCGTCGCGCAGTACTGGGGGTACGACAGGACCGGGCAGGCCGAGCGGGACCAGGTCGTGAACGCCGCGAAGAACGGCACGAAGCTGGTCCTCTCCCCGGCGGACCGGGCTTACCTCGACATGAAGTACGACGCGCAGACGCCGTTGGGGCTTGCGTGGGCGGGGTACGTGGAGGTGGATCGGTCGTACGACTGGGATCCCGGGGCGTATCTGGATGGGGCGCCGGAGGAGTCGATCCTGGGCGTCGAGGCGCCGTTGTGGTCCGAGACGATCTCGACGTCGGAGCACATCGAGTACATGGCGTTTCCGCGGTTGCCGGGGATCGCGGAACTCGGCTGGTCGCCGGCGTCTTCCCATGACTGGGAGGCGTATCGGCTGCGCCTGGCTCAGCAGGGGCCTCGTTGGGACGCGTTGGGGATGTCGTACTACCGGTCTCCGAAGGTGCCTTGGCCTAGCGGCTGAGTTTCGGCCTCCGGTCCGTCGTGGCTGGTTGCGCCCACGCGGCGTAGCCGCAAATGTCAGAGCCCCGCGCCCCTTGAGGGGCGCGGGGAACTGCGTACCTAGGCCTTGCGCCCCCGCCTCAACTGCCATACGAAATAAGGCGTTCCGATCAGTGCCGCGAGCAGGCCCGACGGGATTTCCGCCGGGGCCATCGCCACTCGGCCCACCACGTCGGCCGCCACCATCAGGGTCGCGCCGAGTACCGCCGCCGTGGGGAGGAGGCGGTGGGTGCGGGAGCCCGTGAGCATGCGGGCCGCGTGCGGGGCGACCAGGCCGACGAAGGCGACCGTGCCGACCACCGCCACCGCGCACGCCGCGAGCGCCACCGCCAGGGTGAGGACCGCGAGGCGGGTGCGCTCCAGGGGGACGCCGAGGGTGCGCGGGGTGTCCTCGCCGAGGGCCAGGAGGTCCATGCGGCGGAAGGAGAGCAGGAGGAGGGGGATGCCCGCCACCGCTACCACCGCGAGGAGCGACAGGTCCGTCGTGTCCCGCGCGTACGTCGAGCCCGACAGCCACGTCAGGGCCTGCGCGACCTGGAAACGGGCGCCCGCGACCAGGTAGTTGGTGGCCGCCGTGGTGAGTGCGAAGCAGCCGATGCCGACGAGAACCAGGCGCTCCGGGGCCACCGAACCTGATCGGCGGGACAGCGAGTACGTCAGCGCGAACGCCGCTGTGCCGCCGATCAGCGCGGCGACCGGGAGCAGCGCGTACGGCACCGCGGGCAGGGCCACCAGGATCAGGGCCGCGCCGAAGCCCGCGCCGCCGCTGACGCCCATCACCGTCAGGTCGGCGAGCGGGTTGCGGGAGACCGTCTGGACGATGCCGCCCGCGACGGCGAGCAGCGCGCCCGCGAGGGCGGCCACGAGCAGGCGGGGCAGGCGGTACTCCAGGACGACCGGGCCGAGGAGCGCGTCCCCGCCGCCGGTGAGGATCTGCGGGATCTGCGACCAGGGCACCGAGATGTCGCCGAGGACCAGGCCCGCGTAGAGGAGGACGCAGAGGGCCAGGCTGCCCGCCGCGAGGACCGCCGGGAAGGAGAGGCGGCGGCGGCCGGGGGCCAACACCGTTCCGGGGGCGGCCGGTTCGGCGGGCAGGCGGCGGGCCAGCCACAGGAAGACCGGGGCGCCGAAGAGGGCCGTCACCACACCGGCCGGGACCTCGTTGCCCGTGGGGGACGTGACGCGGGCGAGCAGGTCGGCGGCGAGCAGCAGGGTCGCGCCCCACAGCATCGCCGCGGGCAGGAGTACCGCGTGCTTGCGGACGCCCGCGAACCGCACCAGGTGCGGGGCGGCCAGGCCGATGAAGCCGATCGGGCCGGTCACCGAGACCGCGATCGCCGCCATGAGGACGGAGAGCAGCACGGTGAGCAGCCGTGTGCGGCCCACGTGCACGCCGAGCGCGCGGGCCGTCTCGTCGCCCGTGCCCAGGATGTCGAGGGAGCGGGCCAGGAGCAGCCCGGCCAGCAGCCCGGCGCCGAGCAGCGGGAGTACGGCGAGCGAGCGGTCGCTGTCAGCCACCGCGAGGGAGCCGTGGCCCCAGAAGAAGATCGCGCCCGTCTCCTCCTGGAAGAGCATGACGAGCACGGCCGTCACCGACGACAGGGCGAGGGTGACCGAGACGCCCGCCAGGACCAGGTGCGCGGGTCGGCCGCGGGAGCCGCCCGCCACCGTGTGCACGAGCGCGGCCGCGAGCAGCCCGCCGATGAACGCGACGCCGCCGCGCGGCAGATCGCCCAGGGACAGACCGGTGATCGCGGCCACGGCCACCGCGAGATAGGCGCCCGCCGTCACGCCGAGGGTGTCGGGCGCGGCCAGCGGATTGCGTACGGAGGACTGGAGCAGCGCACCCGACAGGGCGAAGGCGGCACCGGCCGCCAGGCCCGCGAGCGTGCGCGGCAGGCGGCCGCCGAGCAGCACGGACCGCGCGTCCGCGTCGTCGGAGCCGAAGAGCAGCCCGACGAGGTCGAACAGGCCGGTGTCGCTGCGGCCGTGGCCGAGATGGAGCGCCGTCACCAGGAGCAGGGCGAGCACACCGCCCAGAACGACCGCGACCGGCCCGGACAGCGAGCGCGCTGTCCGGACCGGGGCGGATGCGTCCACGGGCTTCGGGGGAGCTGTGGAGGTCATCGATCCTGTTCGATCAGTTGGTCTGAGATCAGTTGGTCTTCGACCAGCTGGTCTTCGATCACTTGGTCAGTGCCGCGGCGATCTCGTCGGCCGCCTGGGCCGTCGAGTACGGGCCGCCGAAGAACCAGGTGCCCGGGTCCAGGGCGTGCACACGGTCCTTCTTCACGAAGTCCAGGTTCTTCCACAGGGCGTTCTTCGGCAGGGACTTGGCGAACACGTCGTCGTTCTTCGCGGCGACATAGGCGAGCGAGGACTTCTCGACCGGCTTGAAGCCCTCGACGTCCACCTTGCTCATGCCGTACGCGTCGGACTTGCCGGTCCAGCCGTTCTTCAGGCCGAGCTTCGGCAGCAGCGCGCCCGGGATGGTGGAGTCGGTGAGGATCTCCACGGTGGCGGCGCCGTCGGTGGTGTAGCCGCGGGCGACGGTGACCTTCTCGCCGTCCTTGCCGCCGTCGGCCACCTTCTTCTTGGCCGCGGCGATCTTGCCGTCCAGCTCCTTCAGCGCCTTGTCCGCCGCGTCCTCCTTGCCGGTGGCGGTGCCGAGGGTCTTCAGCGTCGTCCGCATCTCCTCGAACTCGCTGTCCGTCGCGTACGGGTCGAACATCAGCGTCGGCGCGATCTCGTTGAGCTGCTTGTAGTTCGCCTCGGAGCGGATCTTCGACGTGACGATCAGGTCCGGCTTGAGCGCCTTGATGGACTCCAGGCTGGGCGCCTGGCGGGTGCCGACGTCCTTGGTGGACTTCTCGAAGCGCGGACCGGCGGTCACCCACTGGTCGTACTGCTTGATGTCGGCTACACCGGTGGGCTGCACGCCGAGGGCGAGGAGGTCCTCGGCGTACGTCCACTCCAGGGCGACGACCTTCTTGGCCGGGCCGTCGAGCTTCTGCTCGCCCTTGATGTCCTTGACGGTGATCGAGCCCTTGCCGGAGCCCGAAGTGTCCTTCTTGTCGCTGCCGCCGCCCCCGGCCTGCTCCGCGGCGGAGCCGCAGGCGGATGCGGTGAGGGCGAGGGCGGACGCGGCCACCAGGGCGGTGAGGGTTCTACGCATGGATGAGGTTCCTAGAGGAGTGAGGTGAGCGGATCAGGAGGCAGCCGCGGGCGCGGGCTCGCGCCACGTCGGCAGACAGGTGGGGACACCTGTGTGGGGGTCGAGGGAGACCGTCGTCTCGATGCCGAAGGCCGTACGGATCGTGTCGACGGTGAGCGCCTCGGCGGGCTCGCCTCGGGCCACGATCCGGCCGCCCGCGAGCACCGCCATGGAGTCGGCGTACGCGGCGGCCTGGTTCAGCTCGTGCAGCACGACGGCCACGGTGATGCCGTGCTCGTCCGCCAACTTCCGTACCAGGCGCAGGACTTCGATCTGGTAGCGGATGTCGAGGAACGTGGTCGGCTCGTCCAGGAGGAGCAGGCCGGTGCGCTGGGCGAGCGCCATCGCGATCCAGGCGCGCTGCCGCTCGCCGCCCGACAGCTGGTCCAGGGGGCGCTCGGCGAGCGGGTGCAGCTTGGTCGCGTCGAGCGCCCAACTGATCGCCTCTCGGTCCTCCTCGCTGGTGGAGCGGGCCAGGACGCCCTGGTGCGGGTGGCGGCCGTAGGCGACCAGCTCCTGCACGGTGACGCCCGCCGGGATGAGCGGCGACTGGGTCAGGAAGCTGAGCTTGCGGGCCAGTTCGCGCGGCTTGTACGCGTCCAGGTCACGCCCGTCCAGGACGATCGCGCCGGACTGCGGGGCGTGCAGCCGGGCCAGGGCGCGAAGGAGCGTGGACTTGCCCGAGCCGTTCGGGCCGACCAGAGCGGTCACCTCGCCCGGCGTCAGCTCCAGGTCGATGTCCCGGGCGACGGGCTCACCCCCGTGCCCGAGGGTGAGGCCCTTCGCGCTGATCTCGACACTCATCAGGCTTGCTCCGCAAGGGGGTTGGGGACGGTGCCGTTGGGCCGTAGGGCGTGGCGCAGGGCGCGGTCGACGTACTTGGTGACGACGAGGCGGTCCGTGTTGAACGGGTAGCGCGGGAAGTCGTCGGCGAGCATGTCGAACTCCGCGAACCGGTCCGCCTTCTCGGGGAACTGCTTGTGGTACGCGACCACCGCGTCCCGGACGAGCTGCCAGAACTTGGCGTCCTCGACGCCCAGCTGCTCGGCGGCCAACGGGGCGAGGTAGCGGAAGTGGCCGAGGAGCAGCTGGTCGACGACGTGCTGGCGGATGACGACCGGGTTCTTGCGGGGCAGCACGTGGTCGTAGCCGTCGGGCTCGGGGCCGCGCTCGGGGACCGGGGTGTGCGTGACGGACACGTCGTCCACGAAGTCCTTGAGGAACAGGCGCCGCGGGACGTCGTTCTCGTCGTATCCGATCAGGGTGTTCTGGCCGTGCGGGTTGAACGTGATGCCGTACGTGTACATCACGTGCAGCACCGGGTGCAGGACCGTCTCGAAGAGCCCCCGCAGCCAGTCCTCCGCCGACAGGCCGGAGGCGCGGGCGAGTTGGGCGGCGAAGGCCGTGCCGTGCTCGTCGACGTGCAGGAGCGAGGCGAAGGTGCGGACCCGCTCGTTCTCGTCCTTGCGGGAGGACACCGAGTCGCGCCAGATGCAGCCGAGCGCTTCCAGGTGCTGGTACGGCATGTCCGGGACGCGGTCCAGGTACGGGTGGCGCACGGTCACCGAGGCGATCTCGCCGAGGAACACGGTCCGCAGATCGTCGCGGAGCACCGGGTCCTTGTCGAGCAGACCGGTCAGCCACTGGGTGGTGACGGGGGCGCCCTGCGTGCAGTGCGGCGGGATGCCGCGCCAGATCAGGGTGTTGACGATCTTCAGCGGGAGCTTCACGTCGTACCGCTCGCGCGCCGCCATGTTGGTCATGGTGCGCACCGACTGCTGCGGCAGGTAGCCGTCCTTGGACGCGCCGAGCGGAATGATCCGGTCCTGCGCGACCTCGCCCGCGAAGAGGACCTGCACGGCGTGGTCCCACTGCCAGGGGTGCACGGGCATCCACACGTACGCGTCCGGGTCGCAGCCGCGTGCCTCGATCACGGTACGGAAGCTCTGGATCTCCCCGGGGCTCAACTCGTGCGCGGCGACGCCCTGTTCGCTCAGCTCCGCGGTGCCGCGGAACTCGGCGAGGCCGCGGTGCACGGCGATCCACTGCAGCTGGACGAGCTGCTGCGACTCGGGGGCGTACGCACGCACGTCCGAGGCGGAGAAGCCGATGCGGCCCTTGTTCGCGGCGAGCGTGGGGTGGCCCGTCATGTGGCACTCCAGCTCGGCGTGGCCCAGCTTGGCCAGCTCGGCCGCGCTCGCACCGCCGTGCTCGATCCGGGCGGCGTCCACGGCGAGGGTCGCGGACAGCTCGGTGAGGTACATGCCGAGGGTCGGCGCGTCCGTGCCGATGGTGTCCGCGCAGTCGACCAGGAACTGCTGCGCGTCCCAGGCAGGGGTGGATATCTCGTTGCCGAGCAGACCGGCGGCGCCGCGCGTCACGGAGTCCCTATCGGCCTGCCAGCCGCCCAGCGCGCCCTGCGTCGCCGCGAAGACGTACGACACTCCGCTGTCGAGGTCGACCCGGTAGCGGCCGTCCTCAAGCGCTTCGGGCTTGATCAGTTCCTCGAACGCGAACTCCGACAGGGTCTTCGCGAGCAGCCGACGGTTCGCCTCGCGCCAGGACTCCGGCGACACGTCGTGGAGTTCGGGGACGGGGTGCGTGCTCATGCGGGTGGTGCCTTTCGGTCGGGGTGAGCAGGGCGAGGAGTGTGAGGAGGGCTGCGCCGGCGAGGAGAGGACCGGTGAGGTCCGCTTTCGCGGTGAGGGTGGCTACGAGGGGTGCCAGGAGGAGACCTGCGGTCTGGGCTGTGGCGATCAGGCTGTACGTCGGGCTGTCACCCGAGGCCGTCAGGACCCGGTGGTCCAGGGCGACTTGGCTCAGGCCCAGGCCCAGGCCGAAGAGGGTTCTGGCGGCTGCCAGGGCCACGGGGTCCGTGGTCATCGCCTGCCACGCGAGGCCGGCTGCGCCGAGGGCGAGGGCGGTGGGGAGCAGGGCGCTCCCGAGCCTGTTGCGCAGGGCGCTTGCTGCGGGGAGTACGGCCAGTACGGCGATGTGGGGGAGTACGAAGAGGAGTGCGGCCTCTTGCGTGCTGGTGCCTCCGGCGGTTGCGTACTCGGTGAAGTACGGGCGTACGGAGTAGACGGCGACGGCGTACGCGAGGACGAAGGCTGCCAGGTAGGCCAGCTTGAGCTTGTCGGGCGTCTGTCCCGCCGTCGTGGGCTGTGCCCACCCGTTCCGCCCTGCGGAACGCCTGCCCACAGCGGTGGGGGTGGGGGTGGGGGTGGGAGAAGCCCCTGCGGAACGCCTGCCCACAGCAGGTACAGCGGTGGGAGAGCGGTCTGCGGAACGCCTGCCCACAGCGGACAGGAGGAGCAGCAGGCCCAGTTCCGCCACCGCCAGCAGGGGCAGGGCGACCCGTGGGTTCGGGACCGTCACCACCACCGTGCCCAGCAGCGTCGCCGCGATGGACGCGCCGTGCAGGACCGCCACGTACTGAAGTACCCCTGGGAACAGGCCCTTTGCGTGGCCGCGGGCGATCGACGGGTACGCGAGCAGGACCACCGACTTCGCGGCGATCAGCAGGACCGAGAGGACCGTGAACGTCGGGAAGTTCGGGGCCAGGGCCAGGGAGGCCGCGAGGAGCACTGCCGCGCTCTGGCCGGCCGTCACCAGGCGGGCCAGCGGGTAGCGGCGGGTCGCCCGGCCCCACAGGGGCAGGGAGACGATCGCCGCCAGCTGGCACACCATCAGGAAGACGCCGGTCGCGCCGAACTCACGCACGCCGAAGGCCTCCCGGAACAGCTTCGGATAGAAGGGCGCGAGCGCCGACTGCGTGGCCATGTGCAGGCCGGCCGCGCACAGCAGTACCCCCCGGTTCACGCGCTGCGCTCGCGGACCATGAACGCGGCACGCTTGTCCGGCAGGTCCAGCTCGCGGACCTTGCGGAACCCGGCACGCTCGAAGGCGCGCACCGAGCGGACGTTGCGTACATCGGGTTCGGCGACGACGCGCTCCGCGTACGGCTGGACCGACAGCTGCCAGTCCGAGACCGCGCGCAGGAGGCGTGCCCCGAGGCCGCGGCCGCGGAAGTCCGAGGGGCCGAGGAGGAGGTGGACGCCCGCGTCGCGGGGCTTGGCCGCATAGTGCGCGGCGAGCGGGTCGAGGTCGGCGCGGTACAGCTCCCAGTAGCTCATCGGCGTACCGTCGACACAGCCCAGGTACGGGGTCGAGTGGGCGCTGGCGCGCTGTTCGCGCAGGTAGGCCTCGATCTGCTGCTCGGGCAGCGGCATCTCCCAGAAGCGCGCCACCTCCGGGTCGTTCATCCAGCCGTGCACGTCGGCCAGGTCGCCGACCGGGTCGACGGCGCGCAGCGTGAACACGCCCTCGTCGAGGTCGGCCTTCATCGCGGTCATCGTGGACGGCGGCGTCTTCTGCGTAGGGGGTGTCGTTGTCATCGGGCCGCTCCGGCAAGGGGGTTGGCGAGGTCCACGTACACCGACTGGGCCTCGAGCGGGCCGGTCAGCTCGTCCATGCCCTGCACCCGGGTCAGCAGGTTGGCCTTGCAGCGCAGGGTTTCGGCGGTGCGCAGCGTGGTGGCCAGGCGCAGCCGGTCGCCGTGCTCGGCGGCCAGCTTGCCGAGGGCGTCGGCGGCGCGGCGGAGGAGCGCGTCCTCGTCCGCGAGGCCCTGCGAGCCGAGGGCGCCGACCATGCCGAGCATGTTGTTGATGCCGACGTAGTAGGCGAGCCGCTCGTCGATGACCTCGTCGTCGACGTACGTGCCGAGGTCCCGGCCGACGGCGTCGATCCAGCCGTACAGGGCCGTCGAGCGGGTGGGGGAGAAGTAGTAGCCCTGGTTGTCGCGGTAGCGGCCGCCGACGGGCCAGCCGTCCTCGTCGAGGACGACCAGGGTGTTCTGCTGGTGCGCCTCCAGGCCCAGGCCGTATGTGGCGTACAGCCACAGGACCGGGGTGACGACGGTGTCGAGGTAGCGGGCGAACCAGTCGTCCGCGACGTCGGTGACGCCGCGGCCGGTGCGCTCCGCGAGGCCGCGCACCACGGTCGCGAGCTGCGAGGGCGCGTCCGGGCCGAGGTCCGGACGGGGTGCGACCAGGCCTGCGGCGCACACGGCCTGTACGGCTTCGGGGTCCGCGGGGAACGGGTTGTCGCGGACCACGACGTCCAGGCCCGTCGGGGAGCCGTCGGGCGCGTCCACGGCGATCCACGCCGGGTCCCGCACGATGTCGAAACCGGGGTGCTCGGCGCGCAGCGTGTCCCCGAGTCCGGCCGCGAGCAGCCGGTCGATGGCGGCACCGCGCTCCAGCTCCACGCGCATGTTCTCGCGGCGGGAGTTGGTGATGCGCAGGCCGAGGGAGAACTTCAGCATCACGTTGGCGTCGGCGCGGTACACGGTGCGCACCGAGGAGGTCGGCGACCACTCCGGGCCCGCCTGGCCCAGGTCGTGAAGGAGCCCGGCGTCGAGCAGGGCGCGCACGCCGGGGCGGGTCACGATGTCCTTGGCCTGCCACGGGTGGGCCGGTACGAGGACGGTGCCTTCGGGGGCGCGTACGGAGTCCTCCGCCAGCTCGGTCATCAGGCCCTGCGCGGTGCGGCCCGCGAGCGTGGAGTCGGCGCTGATCACCGACGGGTCGGCGGCGAACCAGTGCAGCGCGAACGAGCCGCGCAACTCCGGGGAGTACGCGAGGAGTTCGGCGTCTGTGAGGCCCTCGCGGCTCTTCGGCGTCGGGTGCAGCGGGTGCCCGGTGATCAGGGCCTGCTCGGCGGCGATGAACGCGGTCGCGCCCTCGGGGTCCTCGCGGTGTTCGGCGCGGCTGCGGACGAACTCGGCGGTACGGCGCGTGGAGTCGGCGACCCGCGCCGTCAGGTCGGCCACCTGGGCCGGGTCGGCGGCGGCCGTCTCGACCGCGATGAGGGCGGCGAGCGCCGGCGCGGCGAGCGGGGTGCCGGTGCCCTGGACGCGGGCGGGGCCGAAGCGGTGCCAGCCGACGGGGGACCAGTACAGGACGGGGGCCTCGACGGTGACGCCGCTCGCGGGCAGCGGCAGCGTCAGGAGGTCGCTTGTGGGGCGGGGCACCGCGGTCTCGCGGATCCAGCAGCGCAGGAGGCTCTCGGTGGCGGCGGCATCGGCGGCGGTGACCGGGGTGGCCGCTGGCGAGCTGCTCATGGAAGTTCTCTTTCTGTTTGCGACCGGTCCGACGGCCGCGCGTGCGGTGCGGATCGGACGGCCCGATGAATAACTTAGGTAAGGCTTACCTGGTGCGCAAGCCCTGATGTCCGTTCTCCTGCGCCGCCTGCCGCTCGGGGCGCGCACCGGAGGGCGCCAGACCGAACGTCGTGAACGCGGTCCGCTCCGGCAGCGGGTAGACCGGCTCGCCCGTAAGGGAGTTGAGGATCACCGCGGAACGCCAGGCGGCGAGCCCCAGGTCCGGCGCACCCACGCCGTGCGTGTGCCGCTCCGCGTTCTGCACGAACACCGAACCGCCCACCTCCTCGTCGAGCACGAGCCGGTGCCGCGCGTCGATGTCCGGCCGGCCCGAGCCGTCCCGCGACAGATGCGGGAGCAGCGGCTCGATCAGCCCGTCCACGGGCCGCTCCGCGTACCCCGTCGCGGCCACCACGGCATCCGTCACCAGGTGCGCCTCGGACCGCTGTTGGGCGTGGCTGAGGCCGAGCTTCAGCCGGCCCCCGCTGCGCTCCGCCGACTCCACGGCCACCCCGGGGGTGAGCGCCGCGTCCGGCCAGCCGCCGTCGAGGGTGCGCAGATACAGCTCGTCGTGGATCTCGCCGAGCGTGTCCCCGCTGACGCCCTTGTGCAACTGCCACTGGCGGGGCAGGAGTTCGTTCCGTACGGGCTCGGTCAGTCCGTGGAAATAGCGCGTGTAGTCGGGCGTGAACTGCTCGAGGCCCAGCTTGCTGTACTCCATGGGCGCGAACGCCTCCGTACGAGCGAGCCACGTCAGCCCCTCGTTGCCCTGCGGGCGGTGGCGAAGCAGGTCGAGGAAGACCTCCGCGCCCGACTGGCCCGAGCCGACCACCGTGATGTGCTCGGCGGCCAGCAACTCCGGGCGCCGCGCCAGGTATTCGGCCGAGTGCCAGACCGGTACGGACGGATCGTCGGCCAGCGCGCGCAGGGCCTGCGGCACGCGCGGCGCCGTCCCCACACCGAGCGCCAGGTGCCGGGCGAAGTACCGGCCCACGCCCTCCGCGCCGCCGTTCTCGTCGAGCCGCGTGAAGCCCACCTCGAACGCGCCGCGCCCCGCGTCCCAGCGCACGGTGTCCACCTGGTGCCCGAACCGGCACGAGGCCAACTGCCCGCTGACCCAGCGGCAGTACGCGTCGTACTCGGCGCGCTGGATGTGGAACTTCTCCGCGAAGTAGAACGGGAAGAGCCGCTCCTTGGTCTTGATGTAGTTCAGGAACGACCACGGGCTGGTCGGCTCCACCAGGCTCACCAGGTCGGCGAGGAAGGGCACCTGGAGCGTGGCGCCCTCGATCAGCAGGCCCGGGTGCCAGTGGAAGGCCGTGCGCTGTTCGAGGAAGGCGGTGCGCAGGCCCGGCACGCCGTCGGCGAGCGCGGCGAGCGACAGGTTGAAGGGGCCGATGCCCACGCCGAGCAGGTCGAAGGTCTCTTCGTAAATGTCCGAGCTGGGTGCGGTGCTCACTGGGGGACTCCTTGGCTGCGGGCCCTCGTGCGGAGGTCTTCGGTGGGGGATGCCGGGGCGGGGACGTAGGGGGCGTTCGGGGACGGGGTGGCGCTCTCCTCGGCCGCGCAGTGGGCGACCAGCTTGAGCAGGGCCGCGAGGTCGACGGCGCCGGTGCGCGGGTGCAGGAGCGTGGCCTTGAGCCACAACTTCCGCTCCCCGCTGTCGGTTTCGGGGTCCTCGGCGACCGCCCGTCCGACTACGCCGCGGCCGTCGTCGAGCAGCCGCCTGCGGACCGCGGCGACCAGGGCGTCCCCCTCGGCGGCGGGCAGCGCGTCGGCCGCGCGCGGGCGGAACAGGACCGTGCTGATGCCCGGCTCGCCGGCCCGCACCCGCAGCTCCGGGTGGGCGGCGACGGCGGCGGCGAAGTCCTGCGCGGTCCGCACGCAGTGCTCGACCAGCTCGCCCAGGCCCCTGCGGCCGAGCGCGCGCAGCGTCACCGCGATCTTCAGGGCGTCCGGGCGGCGCGAGGTGCGGATGGACCGGCCGAGCAGATCGGGCAGGCCCGCCTCGGTGTCGTCGTCCGCGTTCAAGTAGTCGGCCTGGAACGAGAGATGGTCGATCTGACGCGCGTCCCGTACCGCCAGGATGCCCGCCGCGACCGGCTGCCAGCCCAGCTTGTGCAGGTCGAACGTGACCGACACGGCCCGCTCGATCCCCGCGAGCCGGGGCGCGAGCCGCTCGCTGAACAGCAGCGGACCGCCGTACGCGGCGTCCACGTGCAGCTCGGCGCCGTGCGCGGCCGTGACGTCGGCGAGTTCGGGCAGCGGGTCGATCAGGCCCTCGTCGGTGGTGCCCGCGGTGGCGACCACGAGCACCGGCATCCCGGCGTACGCGCCGAGCACCCGGTCGAGGGAACGCGGGTCCATCCGCCCGGCCGGGCAGTCCACCACCGCCGGGGTCGGCAGGCCCAGCATCCAGGCGGCGCGCTGCACGGAGTGGTGCGCGTTCGCCCCGCACACCACCTGCACGGTGCGCTCCCCGGCGGCCCGCGCGCGCTCCCGTGCGAGCAGCAGCGCCACCAGGTTGGACTCGGTGCCGCCGCTGGTGACAAGGGCGTCCGGGGTCTCGTGGGCGCCCGGATACACCAGCTCCGCGAGGGAGTTGGTCACCTCGGCCTCGATCACGCCCGCCGCGGGCGCCTGGTCCCAGGAGTCCATCGACGGGTTGAGCGCCGACGCCGCGAGGTCGGCCGCCGCCGCCACGGCGAGCGGCGGGCAGTGCAGATGCGCCACGCAGTGCGGGTCGGACGGGTCGGCGGCGCCCCGCGTCATGGCCTGCACGAGCTCCCGCAGCGCGGCCTCGGCGCCGGTGCCGTCAAGCGGCAGTACGGGCGAGCAGTGCGCCCGTACGTCCGCGGCGACCGCGTCCGGGCCGCCCGCCGGGAGCGGGCCGCCGCGCTCGACCGCGCCGTCGGCGAGCGCGGTGAGCACGACGTCGGTCAACTCCCGCAGTGCGGCCGGTCCTTCGGTTCCTCCGGCGACGCTCGCGGGGTGCACAGGACTCTGCGCTTCGCTGATGTGCTCGTTCACGCGGCACGCTCCGCCTCGCGCAGCGCCGCGGCGATGCGCTCCAGGACCGAGTCGAGCTCGGTGTCCGTCACGACCAGCGGCGGAAGCAGCCTGAGCACGCTGTCCGAGCGGCCGCCCAGCTCAAGCATCAGGCCCTGCCCCAGGCAGGTCGCGCGCAGCCGCCGCGCGAACTCCGGGTCCGCGGGCCGGGAGCCGATCCGGTCCGGCGCGGCGTCCGGGTCGACCAGCTCCACGCCGTTCATCAGCCCACGCCCTCGTACGTCACCCAACCGCGCGTTGTCGTCGGCCAGTTGACGCAGCCCGAGCCGGAGCCGTTCCCCGAGCTTCGCGGCCCGCTCGGCGAGCTGCTGCTCGGCGACCGTACGCAGGGTGACGCGGCCGGCCGTCATCGCGAGCGTGTTGCCCCGGAACGTGCCGGTGTGGTCGCCGGGCAGCCACTGGTCGAGCTCGGGCCGGTAGGCGAGGACCGCGAGCGGCAGACCGCCGCCGACCGCCTTCGACGCGACGAGTACGTCCGGGGTGACCCCGGCCCGCTCGCAGGCCCAGAAGTGCCCGGTACGGCCCACTCCGGTCTGCACCTCGTCGACGATCAGGACGATGCCGCGCTCCTCGGTGATCCGGCGGACCTCCCGCAGCCAGGAGTCGGGGCCCTCGATCACGCCGCCCTCGCCCTGGACCACCTCAAGGATCACCGCGGCGGGCTCGCCCGCCCCGCTGCTCGGGTCGGTCAGGAAGTTCTCCAGGAGCCGCGCCGCCAGCTCCCCGGACTGCGGTGCGCCGACCCCGAACGGGCAGCGGTACGCGTACGGGAACGGGATCCGCGTCACCGGCAGCGCGTCCGCGCCCACCGTGGACCGCATCCGCGCGGGCCCGGACACGGCCGAGGCGCCGACCGTCATGCCGTGGTACGCGCCGCTGAACGCCACGACCCCGCGCCGTCCGGTCGCCGCCTGCGCCAGCTTGATCGCGGCCTCCACGGCATCGGTGCCCGCCGGACCGCAGAAGTGCAGCCGGGCCTCGCCGCGCAGCGCGCCGGGCAGCCGCGTGAGCAGCTCCTCGGAGAACGCGTCCTTCTGCGGCGTGATCATGTCGAGCGCGTGCAGCGGAACGCCGGAGTCCAGGTCGGCCCGAATCGCCGCCACCACATCGGGGTGGTTGTGCCCGAGCGCGAGCGTGCCCGCGCCGGACAGGCAGTCGAGGTACGTACGCCCGTCGGCGCCCGTGACCTGCGCGCCGAGCGCGCGGACCGGCGCGACCGGGAGCGTACGGGCGTAGGTGCGGGCGGCGGACTCCCGCCGCTCCTGGCGCGCGAGCAGCTGGTCGCGCAGCTCGGGCGAGCTGGGGTCGGTTACCTCGGGTGGGGCTTCGGGTGGGGTGACCTCGTGAGAGGTGACTTCGGGTGGGGTGACCTCGGGTGGGGTGTCGAGGCTCATGAGACGGTGCCCTTCGGTGCCGCGAACTCCTGGAAGGCGATGGCCTTCTCGACGGGGTAGGCCTCCCGGCCCAGGAGCTCGGCGATGATGTACGAGTTGCGGTAGGCGCCCATGCCCAGGTCGGGGCTGGTGATGGAGTGCGTGTGCACGCCGGCGTTCTGCAGGAACACGCCGCGCCCGGTGGTGTCGATGCTGTAGTTCCTGGCCACGTCGAAGCGGCCCTGGCCGTCGAAGCGCAGCCGCTCCCGTATCGGGTCGAGGAACTCCGGGACCTGGTAGCGGTAGCCGGTCGCGAGGATCAGGCCCTCGGTGCGCAGCTGGAACTCCTCGCCCTGCTCTTCCTGGCGCAGGCCGAGCAGATACCGCCCGTCCTCCTCGTAACGCGCGGATTCGAGCGCGGTGTTGGTCATCAGGCGGGTCGGCACCGGGCCCTTGACGTTCTTCTCGTAGAGCAGGTCGAAGATCGTGTCGACCAGGTCCCCGTCGATGCCCTTGAACAGGCCCTTCTGGCTGCGCTCCAGGCGGTAGCGGGTCTCCTCGGGCAGCGCGCGGAAGTAGTCGATGTACTCCGGGGAGGTCATCTCGAGCGTGAGCTTGGTGTACTCAAGGGGGAAGAACCGCGGGGAGCGGGTGACCCAGTTGAGCCGGTAGCCGTACTCGTCGATGGAGCTGAGCAGGTCGAGGTAGATCTCGGCGGCGCTCTGCCCGCTGCCGACCAGCGTGATCGACTCCTTCTTCACCAGCTCCCGCTTGGCCTGCACATAGCGGGAGTTGTGGATGAAGTCCCCGCCGAGCCCCTCGCAGGCCTCCGGGATGTGCGGCGGCGTCCCGGTGCCGAGCACGAGCCGCCGGGTGCGGTACGTGTCTCCCGCCGAGGTCCGTACGGCGTACAGCGCGTCCTCGTCCTCGTACGACACCTCGGTGACCGTCGTACCGAAGCGCACGGAGGTCAGCTTGGCGGCGGCCCAGCGGCAGTAGTCGTTGTACTCGGTGCGCAGCGGATAGAAGTTCTCGCGGATGTAGAACGAGTACAGCCGCCCCGATTCCTTCAGGTACTTGAGGAAGGAGTACGGCGAGGTCGGGTCCGCGAGCGTGACCAGGTCCGACATGAACGGCGTCTGCAGATGCGCGCCCTCCAGGAACATCCCGGAGTGCCAGTCGAAGTCCGGCTTGGAGTCGAGGAACAGCGCGTCGAGTTCGTCGAGCGGCTCGGTCAGACAGGCCAGGCCCAGGTTGAAGGGCCCGAGGCCGATACCGATCAGGTCGTACGGCTCGCGGTTCTCACGAGTCGTTCCGTGGGGCGTCTCGCGGGGCGTCTCACGAGGCTCGGACAAGGGAGTCTCCCAGGTACTGCTCGGCGTGGCCCGCGATCAGATCGAGGACTGCGGCGATGTCGGCGGTGGTGGTCTCGGGGTTGAGCAGGGTGAACTTCAGGTAGTGCCGCCCGCCCGCCTTGGTCCCGGCGACGATCGCGTCCCCGGAGGCGAAGAGGGCTTTACGGGCATGGAGGTTGGCGCGGTCTATCTCGGCCGGGTCGGTGATGTTCTGCGGGATGTAGCGGAAGACGAGGGTGGACAGCTGCGGCTCCACGACCACGTCGTAGCGCGGGTCGAGGGCGAGCAGCCGCCAGCCGTCCGCGGCCAGCTCGCAGACCTCGTCGAAGAGCTCACCGATCCCGTCGGCGCCGAGTACCCGCAGCGTCATCCACAGCTTCAGCGCGTCGAACCTGCGCGTGGTCTGCAGCGACTTGTCCACCTGGTTCGGAATCCGCTCGGCGACGGTCCGGCGCGGATTGAGGTATTCCGCGTGGTAGGTGGCGTGCCGAAGCGTCTCCCCGTCCCGGACCAGCACCGCGGATGAACTCACAGGCTGAAAGAACGATTTGTGGTAGTCGACGGTCACGGAGTCGGCCCGCTCGATCCCGTCGAGCAGGTGCCGGTTCTTGAGTGACACGAGCAGCCCGCAGCCGTACGCGGCGTCCACATGCAGCCAGGTGTCGTGCTGCGCGGCCAGCTCGCCGATCTCGGGCAGCGGGTCGATGGAGCCGAAGTCGGTCGTGCCGGCGGTGGCGACGATCGCCATCGGCGTGAACCCGTCGCGCGCGCATTTCTCCAGCTCGTGGGCGAGGGCGACGGTCCGCATCCGCTTGTTGCGGTCACAGGGCACGGCCACGACGGCGTCGGCGGGCAGGCCGAGCAGCTTGGCCGACTTCTGCACGCTGAAGTGGCTGCACTCGGAGGCGAACACCCGCAGTTTCAGCGGGTCTTCTGTCTTGCACTCCTCCCGGGCGAGCAGCAGCGCCTCCAGGTTGGACTGCGTACCGCCGCTCGTGAACACCCCGTCGGCGGCCGGACCGAGCCCGATGCGCTGGGCGGTCCAGTCGATCAGGCGGCGCTCGATCAGCGTGGCGCCCGCGGACTGGTCCCAGGTGTCGAGCGAGGAGTTGACGGCGCTGAGCACAGCCTCGCCGAGCACCGCGGGGATGACGACGGGGCAGTTGAGGTGGGCGAGGTAGCGGGGGTGGTGGAAGTAGACGGCGTCGCGCAGATAGGTCTCTTCGAGCTCGTCCAGAGCGGCGGACGGGTCGTGCAGGGGACGGTCCAGGTCCACGGCGTCGATGGTGGGGGCGAGTCGCTCGGGGGTGATTCCCGTGAACGGCCCCTGGACGGAGGCGAGTCGGGTGGCGACGCGGTCGGCACCTTCGGCGATGCAGCGGCGGTAGGCCTCCGCGTTCAGGCCGTTGAGCAGATGAGACCTGGGCGCGAGGAGACTCATGAACGGTCCTCCCAAAAGGGGACGTTGGGCCTTGCCCACATCAGCGGGCACGGCTCCGAGGCAGTTGGCTTAGGTTAGCCTAACCTTAAGTCCCTTCTCCCCGGCAGGCTCAAAGGTTCACTCGCTCATCCGGGGGCGCGCCAGGGGCGCTCGGGTGCACGGCGGGGCATGACGATGCCCCCGCACGGACCGTCGTACGGGGGCATCGGGTTTGGGGGTGTTTTCGTTTGGGCTGGGGGTTGTGGCGCCTCGTAGGGGGCGCGGGGCTGTGACATGTGCGGCTACGCCGCGTGGGCGCGACCAGCCACGACGAACTCGCGGCTATAGAGCGACAGTTGAGGGCAGGGCGCTCAGACCTCAGCTTCCGCCCGGAGGGAATCCTCACTCGCACCGAGCCGCCAATACCCGGTGAACGTGACCGCTCTGCGATCGAACTCCCGCTCACGCACAAGATGGCGACGCAACGCCTTGACAGTGCCCGCCTCCCCGGCGATCCAGGCGTACGGCCGGGCCTCGGGCAGGGAGGCAGCCCGCACCGCCTCAACGGTCCGCTCCGTACGATGCGCCCCGGACGCCTCCGTGACCTCCCGCACCAGCCACGTGATGTCGACGTCCGCCTCGCTCTTCAGCTCCAACTGATCGCCCGCGCAGGGCACTTCGAGCCAGACCTTCGCCCTGGTACCGGCAGGAAAACTCTCCAGGATCGCCGCGGCAGCGGGAAGCGCCGTCTCGTCGGCCCACATCAACACCCACTCGGCGCCTTCGGGGAGCCGGAACCGTATGCCGTTGTTGTCCGGCCCGGAGGGGCCGAGCAC
The DNA here is from genome assembly GCF_031157275.1 of Streptomyces sp. LHD-70. GTDB lineage: Bacteria > Actinomycetota > Actinomycetes > Streptomycetales > Streptomycetaceae > Streptomyces. The sequence goes on along the minus strand of NZ_JAVIFW010000024.1, from coordinate 59,524 downwards.
CGCGACCCGGTCGCCCGGCTCGGCCTGCTCCGCCCAGGCGCACGCCGGACCGCCGTCCGGATGCACCGCGAAGTCGATGTCCAACTCCTCGGCGGGGCTTCGGCGTTGCTCGCGCGCGGTGTACGAGCGCATCACCGCACGCGTGTCGTCCGCCATCGCCCGGTACGCCGCGTACCAGCCCGCCGGGTCGGTCCCCTCGGTCGGAGGGAGTACCGGGTCCTGCTGGCCCGGCCGGGGCAGGAACAGCGACAGGCTCTGGTCGAGCCCGCCGGACCTGAATTCGCCGAGCTCGGGACCGGTGAACGTGACCCGCACGAGTGACGGCGACAGCCGCACCGCCCGCTCGACCTCAAGCCGGAACAGCCGGAACGGGGCCTGGGAACCGGTCACTTGGCTACCTTCTGGGCGTCCTCGATGGCCTTCGCAAGGTCCTCCAGGATCGGGGCGCACTTGTCGTACGAGTAGATGGGCTCGGTGACGCGGGGGATGACCTGGCCGGCCCGCACGGCGGGGAGCTTCTTCCAGGTCGGCTTGGACTTGTCGAGGTCGGCGGGCTGGAGGGCCGAGGTGCGGTTGTCCATCATGATGATGTCCGCGTCGTACTTGTCGACGTTCTCCCAGCTCAGCTCCTCGAAGAAGCCCTGCGCGTTCACCTTCGGCTTGACGAACTCCACGCCCAGCTCTTCGAAGTAGCGGGTGTCGGCGGCGGTCTCGGCCAGGGTGACGTAGAAGAGGTCGGCGCTGCCCGAGCCGATCAAGACCTTGATCTCCGGCTTGGCCTTGGCGGCCTGGCGCAGCCGCTCGGCGGCCTTCTCGAACCGGGCCTTCGCGTCGGTGACCTTCTTCGCCTTCAGGTCCGCGCCGAGCGACTCGGCGAGGTCGGCGCGGCGCTGCAGGGCCTTGGGCATGGTGGTCTCGGCGGCCCACAGCGCGACGCTCGGGGCGAGCTTCAGGATCTTGTCCTTGGACTCGTCCGGCACGTACCAGAGGGCGTCCTTCAGCCACATGTCCGTGATCAGCACCTCGGGCGCGAGCGCCGCGTACTTCTCGACGCTGAACTGGCCCCACGTGTTGCCGAGGATCTCCAGCTTGCTGATGTCCATGTCGCCGGCCTGGACGTCGGGCTTGCCGCCCTTGCCCTTCGTCGGGCCGAAGACGCCCTTGACCTTGATGCCGTAGTCGTACAGCGCGGCCGCGGTGCCGGTGAACGCCACGATGTTCGTCGGCACCGCGTCCGTCTTCACGGTCTTGCCGCGGTCGTCCTTGAAGGACCAGGGGCCCTTCTTGCCGCTGCCCGACTCCGAGCCGCCCTTCGCCTCTTTGTCGCCGCAGGCGGTGAGCAGAGCGCCGAGGGAGACTGCCCCACCGGCGGCGAGGAGGCCGCGGCGGGAGAGGAGGGCGGCTCGGGAGTGGGACATGACGTGTCTGCTTTCGTGGACGGGACGGCAACCTGGCGCGATCTCGCGTTAGGTTAACCTAACCTAAGGTCCACTTGGCTTACGGGTCCAGCCCCGGATCTCTTTTGAGGGGCGCGGGGAACTGCGCATCGTTTTTGGGGGCGCGGGGAACTGCGCAATCTTTTGAGGGGCGCGGGGAACTGCGCAATCTTTGCGACCAGCCACGACGGCGCAGCAGACGAAAGACGACCGGTGCAGCCCGGTGGGGGCTGGGGCTCACCCCGTGAGCCCCATCTCCCGAGCGATCAGCATCCGCTGAACCTCACTCGTCCCCTCCCCGATCTCCAGAATCTTGGAGTCCCGCCACATCCGCGCCACGGGGAACTCATTCATGAACCCGTACCCCCCATGGATCTGCGTGGCCTCCCGCGCGTTGTCCACCGCCACCGTCGACGAGTACAGCTTCGCCAGCGCCGCCTCCTTCTTGAACGGCTCCCCGCTCACCAGGCGCGAGGCCGCGTCCCGCCAGGCCAGCCGGGCCGTGTGCGCCTTCATCTCCATGTCCGCCAGCTTGAACTGGATCGCCTGGTTGTCCCCGATCGGCCGCCCGAACGCCCGCCGCTCCTTCGCGTACCGCAGTGACTCGTCCACACAGCCCTGCGCCAGACCCGTCGCGAGCGCCGAGATCGCGATCCGGCCCTCGTCCAGGATCCGCAGGAACTGCGCGTACCCGCGCCCCTCCTCACCGAGCAGGTTCTCCACCGGCACCCGCACGTCCGCGAAGGACAACTCCCGGGTGTCCGAGGCGTTCCAGCCCACCTTCGAGTAGGGCTCCGCGACCGTGAAGCCGGGCGTGCCCGACGGCACGATGATCGACGAGATCAGCGGTCTGCCGTCCTCGGTTCTGCCGGTCACGGCGGTCACCGTCACCAGGCCGGTGATGTCCGTACCGGAGTTGGTGATGAAGCACTTCGTGCCGTTGATCACCCACTGGTCGCCGTCCCGCACGGCCGTCGTCCGCGTACCGCCCGCGTCCGAACCGCACTCCGGCTCCGTGAGCCCGAACGCGCCAAGCATCTCGCCGGAGCACATCCGCGGCAGCCACTCACGCTTCTGCTCCTCGGTGCCGAAGGAGTACACGGGCATCGCACCGAGCGACACCCCGGCCTCCAGGGTGATCGCCACCGAGGAGTCGACCCGCGCCAGCTCCTCCAGGGCGATGCCGAGGGCGAGATAGTCCCCGCCCATGCCGCCGTACTCCTCGGGGAACGGCAGCCCGAACAGGCCCATCCGCCCCATCTCGCGGACGATCTCGTACGGGAACTCGTGCCGCTCGTAGAAGTCCCCGATCTTGGGGGCGACCACGTCGTGCGCGAACTCCTCGACGGTGCGCCGCAGTTCCTCGTGCTCGGCGGAGAGCCGGTGGTCCAGAGACATCGTGGTCACTCCTCGGTTTTCTGTACGGCCTTGTGGGCCTCGGGGTTCTGCGTCTGCCGTCCGGCGGTGCGGAGGGGTGTCTCCGGTTGTTCCGCGGCGGCCCCCGCGAGGGCCCGGACGGTGCGGGACGGGCTGGGTCGGCCCAGGTGCCCGGCGAGCCAGGTACTGGTGGCCGTGAGCGCGGTGAGGTCGACCCCGGTCTCGATGCCGAGGCCGTGCAGCATCCACACCAGGTCCTCGGTGGCGAGGTTCCCGGTGGCGCTCTTCGCGTACGGGCAGCCGCCCAGCCCGCCCGCCGAGGCGTCCACGGTGGTCACGCCGTGCTGCAGGGCGGCCAGGGTGTTGGAGAGCGCCTGGCCGTACGTGTCGTGGAAGTGCACGCCGATCGTCTCGGTGGCGACGCCGTGGTCGTTGAGCCCGGTCAGCAGGGCGCGGACATGGCCCGGTGTGGCCACGCCGATGGTGTCGCCGAGGCTCAGCTCGTCACAGCCGAGGTCCATCAACGCCTTTGCCGTGCCGACCACTTGATCGACCGGGACCGGCCCTTCCCAGGGGTCGCCGAAGCACATCGACAGGTAGCCGCGCACATGCACTCCGGCGTCCTTCGCCCGCGCGACGACCGGTTCGAACATCGCAAGCGACTCCGCCACCGAGCGGTTGAGGTTGCGCCGCGCGAAGGACTCGGTGGCGGAACCGAAGACCGCGATACGGCGCGCGCCCAGGTCCAGGGCCCGGTCGAGCCCGCGTTCATTCGGCACGAGCACCGGCAGGTGTACGTCCTCGATGTCCCCGAGTTGCGGGAAGAGCTGCTCGGCATCGGCGAGTTGGGGCACCCACTTGGGGTGGACGAAGCTGGTCGCCTCGACCGTGCCCAGGCCGGCCGCCGCCAGCCGGTGCACGAACTCCGCCTTGACGTCGGTCGGCACCGTCGCCTTCTCGTTCTGCAGCCCGTCCCGCGCACCCACCTCATGGATCCGCACACGCGCGGGGAGCCCTGGGGCGGGGACGGTCATGGGGAGGGCTGCGGGGCCCTTTACGGTGCCGGTTTCGGTCTCGGTCTCGGTTTCGCTGCCGATGCCCGCGCTCATCGCGCCACCTCCTCGTCCTTCGGGGCGGCTGCCTCGGCGTCCGTCGCGGTCCCGGCGTCCGTCGCTGCCTCGGCGTCCGTCGCGGTCCCGGCGTCCGTCGTGGTCCCGGCGTTCGTCGCTGCCTCGGCGTCCGTCGTGGTCCCGGCGTCCGTCGTGGTCCCGGTGTTCGTCGCTGCCTCGGCGTCCTGTGGCGCCCCGGCGTCCGTCGCTGCGTCGGCGTCCTGCGTGGTCCCGGCCGGGTCCTCGTCCGGCGCGACCACCGCGAGGATCTGGTCCATGGCGACCGTAGTCCCGGGGGTGACGTCGAGTTCGGTGACCGTGCCCGCGTGCGGCGCGGAGATGACGTGCTCCATCTTCATCGCCTCGACCACCAACAGGCTCTGGCCCGCCGCCACTTGATCGCCGACGGCCACCTTCACCACCGTGACCGTGCCGGGCATCGGCGCCGTCATCGCGTCCACCCCGGCATGCGCCCCACCGGTCAACGAGGCCGCGACCCGGTCGTACGACTGCACCTGCCAGGCGTCGCCGTCCCGGCCCAGCCAGTCGCCCGCGCGGTGGAAGGTGTGCGTGACGCCGTCGAGCGTGACCGTCACGCGGTCCTCCGTGACGCGGGCGCTCTCGTCGCTCACCGCGCGGGTGACGGGTTCGAGTCCCGGCACCCGGAGGTCGAAGTCGAGCGGAGCGGGCCTGCCGCCGAGGCGCCAGCCCGACGGCACCGAGAACGGGTCGACCCAGCCGCCGGCCTCCGGCGCCAATACGTCCCGGCGCACCGCGGCCGCCGCCTCGTACACCTCGTCCGGCACCGAAGCGTCCACCAGCTCGTCCGCCACCCGCTCGACCAGGCCCGTGTCCAACTCCCCGGCCACCACGTCCGGGTGGGCGAGCAGGCGGCGCAGGAAGCCCGCGTTGGTCGGCACGCCGAGCGTGACCGTGCGGGCGAGGGCGGCCCGCAGCCTGCGCAGGGCGGTCGCCCGGTCCGGGCCGTGCGCGATCACCTTGGAGAGCATCGGGTCGTAGAGGCTGCCGATCTCCGTGCCCTCGGTGAGTCCGGAGTCCGTGCGCACTCCGTCGCCCTGCGGTTCGTGCAGCGCGAGGACAGTGCCCCCTGAGGGGAGGAATCCCCGGGCGGGGTCCTCGGCGCAGATCCGCGCCTCCACGGCGTGCCCGGAGAGGCCGATGTCGTCCTGGCCGTACGGCAGTTGCTCTCCGGCGGCGACGCGCAGCTGCCACTCCACCAGGTCGATTCCGGTGATCAGCTCGGTGACCGGATGCTCCACCTGGAGGCGGGTGTTCATCTCCATGAAGTAGTACGCCGAGGGGTCGTCGCCCGGCACGATGAACTCCACCGTGCCCGCGCCGACATAGCCGCAGGAGCGGGCCGCCTGGACCGCGGCCTCGCCCATCGCCGCGCGCGTGGCCTCGTCAAGGAGGACCGACGGCGCCTCTTCGATGATCTTCTGGTGGCGGCGCTGCAGCGAGCACTCGCGCTCGCCGAGGTGGATCACGTTCCCATGGCCGTCGGCGAGGACCTGGATCTCGATGTGCCGGGGCCGGTCGACCCAGCGCTCCACGAGCAGGGTGTCGTCCCCGAAGGAGGCCCGCGCCTCGCGCCGGGCGGCGGCGATCTCCTCCAGGAGCGCCGATTCGAGCCGCGTCAGCCGCATGCCCTTGCCGCCGCCGCCCGCCGAGGGCTTGAGGAGCACCGGCATGCCGATGTCCCGTGCCGCTTCGGCCAGTTCGTCGTCGCTCAGGCCGGAGCCCGAGGAGCCGGGGACCACGGGGACACCGGCGGCCCGCACGGTCTCCTTGGCGCGGATCTTGTCGCCCATCAGGGAGATGGCGTCGGCGGGCGGCCCGATGAAGGTCAGGCCGGCCTCGGTGCAGGCCCGCGCGAACCCGGCGTTCTCCGCGAGGAAGCCATAGCCGGGGTGCACCGCCTGGGCGCCGGTCCGGGTGGCCGCTCCGAGGAGCCGCTCCACGGAGAGATAGCTCTCGGCCGCGGGCGGCGGTCCGATGCGCACGGCCGTGTCCGCCTCGCGCACATGCCGGGCGTCGGCGTCCGCATCGCTGAACACGGCCACCGAGCGCACTCCGAGCTCGCGCAGCGTGCGGATGACGCGGACCGCGATCTCGCCTCGGTTGGCCACGAGCACGGTGTCGAACATCGGCGCCGCGCCGGCAGTCCCGGAACGGGCGGCGGTGGACGTCGAAGCGGTGGACGTCGAGGCGCCCGGCGTGGAAGCCGTGGGCGTCGAAAGGGGTGTGGAAGTCATGGTCCTCACATCCGGAAGACGCCGAAGCCGGGCGCCGCGTCGTCCTTCTCGGGCAGGGGGGCGTTGGCGCAGGCGGTCAGGGCGAGCCCGAGCACCTGGCGGGTCTCCAACGGATCGATCACGCCGTCGTCCCAGAGCCGGGCCGTCGCGTAATAGGCATTGCCCTGGGTTTCGTACTGCGCGCGGATGGGGTCCTTGAAGGACTCCTCGTCCTCGGCCGGCCAGGTCTCGCCGCGCGCCTCCATCTGGTCCCGCTTGACGGTCGCGAGCACCGAGGCCGCCTGCTCGCCGCCCATCACGGAGATCTTGGCGCTCGGCCACATCCACAGGAAGCGCGGTGAATAGGCGCGGCCGCACATCGAGTAGTTGCCCGCGCCGTACGAACCGCCGACGACGACCGTCAGCTTGGGTACGCGCGTGGTGGCCACCGCCGTGACCATCTTGGCGCCGTGCTTGGCGATGCCGCCCGCCTCGTAGTCCCTGCCGACCATGAAGCCCGAGATGTTCTGCAGGAACAGCAGCGGGATGCCGCGCTGGTCGCACAGCTCGATGAAGTGCGCGCCCTTCTGGGCGGATTCGGAGAACAGAATGCCGTTGTTGGCGACGATGCCGACCGGGTGGCCGTGGATCCGGGCGAAGCCGGTGACAAGGGTCGTGCCGTACTCCGCCTTGAACTCCTGGAAGCGGGAGCCGTCCACCACGCGCGCGATGACCTCACGGACGTCGTACGGCGTGCGCGAGTCCACCGGCACCGCGCCGTACAAGCCGTACGGATCGACCTTGGGCTCCTCGGCCGGGGTCACGGTCCAGGGCAGGGGGCCGCGCGCGGGGAGCGTCGCCGTGATGTTGCGCACGATGCGCAGCGCGTGTGCGTCATCCTCCGCGAGGTGGTCCGTCACGCCGGAGATGCGTGAGTGCACCTCGCCGCCGCCCAGCTCCTCGGCGGTGACCACCTCGCCCGTGGCCGCCTTCACCAGCGGCGGGCCGCCCAGGAAGATCGTGCCCTGGCCCCGCACGATCACCGCTTCGTCGCTCATCGCCGGGACATAGGCCCCGCCCGCCGTGCACGAGCCGAGCACGGCGGCGATCTGCGGGATGCCCTGGCCCGACATCTGCGCCTGGTTGTAGAAGATCCGCCCGAAGTGCTCGCGGTCCGGGAAGACCTCGTCCTGCATGGGCAGGAAGGCGCCGCCCGAGTCCACCAGGTAGATACAGGGGAGGCGGTTCTCCAGGGCCACGGCCTGGGCGCGGAGGTGCTTCTTGACCGTCATCGGGTAGTAGGTGCCGCCCTTGACCGTGGCGTCGTTGGCCACGATCACGCACTCGCGGCCCGAGACCCGGCCGATCCCGGCGATGACTCCGGCGGCCGGTGCGTCCCCGCCGTACATCCCCTCCGCCGCGAGCGGGGCCAGCTCGAGGAAGGGGGAGCCGGGGTCGAGCAGGGCGTCCACACGGTCCCGGGGCAGCAGCTTGCCGCGCGCCACGTGCCGGGCGCGGGCCTTCTCGCCGCCGCCCGCCTCGGCCCGCGCGAGCTTGCCGCGCAACTCCTCGACGAGGGCGTGGTGCGCCGACTCGTTGGCCCGCCAGGCCTCCGAGGCGGGATCCGCCCCACTGTGAAGGACCGGTGCCTGCTGCATCGCCTGAGCTCCCTTGCTCGTACGACTGCCCGTTACGACTGCCTGTTGCGCCGCACGACGACCGCGCACGACGTTAATGACCGTTAACTCGCTCCTCCAGGTTAACGACCGCTAACCGCCCTGTCTAGAATGAATTCATGAGCGCCACCAGCGCGGCCCTGACGCGCCGCGAGCAGATCCTCAAAGAGGCCGCCCGCCTCTTCGCCGAGCGTGGATTCCACGGCGTCGGCGTCGATGAGATAGGGGCTGCCGTGGGCATCAGCGGCCCCGGTCTCTACCGCCACTTCGCGGGCAAGGATGCGATGCTCGCCGAGCTTCTCGTCGGCATCAGCGGCCGGCTCCTGACGGGCGGCAAGCGGCGCGCGGCCGAGGCGCGCAGCGGTGGCGACGCGGCCGAGGCGCTGCTCGACTCGCTGATCGAGGGGCATATCGACTTCGCGCTCGACGACCGCCCGCTGATCACCCTGCACGACCGCGAGCTGGACCGGCTGCGCGACAGCGACCGCAAGCTGGTCCGCCAACTGCAGCGGCAGTACGTGGAGTTGTGGGTCGAGGTCGTGCGGGACGTCTACCCCGCCATGGTCGAGTCGGAGGCGCGGGCGACCGTGCACGCGGTCTTCGGCCTGCTCAACTCCACGCCGCACCTCAGCCGCCCCGGCGCGCTGCCCGGCCGCACCACGATGGCGACGCTGCTGCACCGCCTGGCCCGTGGCGCCTTCGCCGCGGCCGCCTCGAACGGCGCGGCCTGACCCGGGGGCCGTACGGCCTGGGCGCGGGCGAGTGTGAGCCGATCCGCAGATCGTCCGCTCTGGACAGCCTTGGCGACTGCCGGGTAACTTCAGTCTGAGCAAGCGCTTAGCCAGCGTGCTGTGCGGTGTGCCGAAACCGGTGTGCCGACGCGCCGCCCGCAGCGACCCGAGCCAGACGACCAGGAGGCCGACCGTGCGCCGTACCGTTTTCAATGAGGACCACGAGGCGTTCCGGGAGACCCTGCGTGCCTTCATCGAGACCGAGGTCGTGCCTGTCTACGACGAGTGGTTCGAGGCCGGTCAGGCGCCCCGCGACTTCTACTACAAGCTCGGCGAGCTGGGTGTCTTCGGCATCCGCGTGCCCGAGGAGTTCGGCGGCGCGGGCATCGACTCGCACAAGTTCGAGGCCGTCATGTACGAGGAGACCGCCCGCGCCGGCGTCTCCTTCGGCGGCTCCGGTGTGCACGTCCTGCTCGGCCTGCCGTACATCCAGATGCTCGCCAACGATGAGCAGAAGAAGCGCTACCTCCCGAAGTTCGTCACCGGTGAGGAGATGTGGGCCCTCGCGATGACCGAGCCGGGCACCGGCTCCGACCTCGCGGGCATGAAGACCACCGCCAAGCTCTCGGAGGACGGCACGCACTACGTCCTCAACGGCGCCAAGACCTTCATCACCGGCGGTGTGCACGCCGACAAGGTCATCGTCTGCGCCCGCACCTCCGCGCCGACCGCAGATGACCGCCGCTTCGGCATCTCGCTGTTCGCCGTCGACACCAAGTCCGAGGGCTACTCCGTCGGCCGCAAGCTGGACAAGCTCGGCCTGAAGACCTCCGACACCGCGGAGCTGGCGTTCGTCGACGTGAAGGTGCCCGTCGAGGACCTGCTCGGCGAGGAGAACAAGGGCTTCTACTACCTCGGCCAGAACCTGCCGTCCGAGCGCTGGGGCATCGCCTTCGGCGCGTACGCGCAGGCCAAGGCCGCCGTGCAGTTCGCCAAGCAGTACGTCCTGGACCGCTCGGTCTTCGGCAAGTCCGTCGCCTCGTTCCAGAACACCAAGTTCGAACTGGCCGCCTGCCAGGCCGAGGTGGACGCCGCCGAGGCCGTCGCCGACCGCGCCCTGGAAGCGCTGGACCAGGGTGAGCTGACCCCGGCCGAGGCCGCCTCCGCCAAGCTGTTCTGCACCGAGGTCGCGCACCGCGTCATCGACCGCTGCCTCCAGCTGCACGGCGGCTACGGCTTCATGAACGAGTACCCGATCGCCCGCCTCTACGCCGACAACCGCGTCAACCGCATCTACGGCGGCACCAACGAGGTCATGAAGATGATCATCGCGAAGGACATGGGTCTGTGACCTTCGAGCTCGACGCCCTGCTCGATCTGCTCGACCTGGAGCGGATCGAGCAGGACATCTTCCGGGGCCAGTCACGCTCGGCGATCGTGCCCCGGGTGTTCGGCGGCCAGGTCGCGGCCCAGGCCCTGATCGCCGCCGGCCGCACGGTCCCCGAAGGACGCGGGGCGCACTCCCTGCACGCCTATTTCCTGCGCCCCGGCGACCCGGGCGCCCCGATCGTCTACACGGTCGACCGCATCCGCGACGGCAGATCCTTCACCACGCGACGCGTGGTGGCGGTTCAGCACGGACAGCCGATCTTCCACCTCTCCGCGTCCTTCCAGGAGTACGAGGAAGGCCTGGAGCACCAGGTGGACATGCCTGCGGCGCCCGCCCCGGAGTCGCTGCCGACGGCCGCCGAGATGCTGCCCCGGAACCTCCCGGCCGACGTCGCCGAGCGCTTGATCGAGGCCCGCGCGGCCGTCGACCTGCGCTATGTGGACACCCCGCCGTGGGGCAGCGTCGGCACCCCGCGCGCACCGCGCTCCCAGGTGTGGTTCCGCACCAACGGCAAGCTCGTGGACGACCCCCTGCTGCACGTCTGCCTCGCCACGTACGTCTCCGACATGACGCTGCTCGACTCGGTACTGCTCGCCCATGGGCGCGGCGGCTGGGCGGTCGGCGACGTGGTGGGCGCCTCGCTCGACCACGCGATGTGGTTCCACCGGCCGTTCCGCGCCGACGAATGGCTGCTCTACGACCAGGAGTCGCCGTCGGCCTCCGGCGGGCGCGGCCTCGGTCAGGCCGGGATCTACACGCAGGACGGACGGCTCGCGATCTCCGTCATCCAGGAGGGCGTGGTGCGGGTACCGCGCGGTACCTGAGCGAAAATCGCCTCCCGTGCGAACCGTGAAGTGCGATCGGTGAAATCGGCCTCCACGCGCGTGGAGGCCGATTTCGTGTTCACGCCTCCGGAGTGAGCCCCGCCGAGTCAAGGAGGTACGCCGTCATCGGGTCGTAGAAGCGCGGGTCGGTGACGTGGTCGTCGAGCGGGACGGTGACCTGCACGGTGCCCTCGGCCTCGCCGATGAACAGCGCCGGGTCGTTGCAGTCCGCGTACCCGACCGAGTCCAGGCCGCGCTGACCGGCGTACCCGGCCCAGCCGTGGTCCGCGACGACCAGGTCGGGCTGGGGGCGGCCCTCGCGCTCCAGGCCGTCCAGGATCGCCTTCATGGGCTCCGGGGAGTGGGTGTGCCACAGGGTGGCGCCGCGCTCCAGGACCGCCACGTCGGCGAACTGGAAGACGTAGCCCTCGTCGGCGGTGAGCCCGGCGGGGATCACCATGATCTCGCAGCCGGCCGCGCGCAGCGCCGACGCCGTCGCGCGGTGCACGTCGAGCAGGCCGCCGGGGTGGCCGGTCGCGAACAGGACGCGCTCCTTGCCCGCGGCCGCCTTGCGCAGCCGGGCCGCCATCCGCTCCAGGGCGTCGACCGTCAGGTCCGGGTCGATCGTGTCCTGGCCCGTGCGGTGCCCGGGGTCGTCGACCACACCGCACCGCTCGGCCATCACGGCGAGCACGTCCTGCTCGTCGGTCCAGCGGTCGCCGAGCTCCAGGCCCAGCCAGTAGTGGCGGTCGCCGTTCGCGAGCTTGCGGTAGTGGGAGAGGTTGTTGTCGCGGGGTGTGGCGACGTCGCCGGCGATACGGGTGCGGACAAGGTGGTTGACGAGTGCGGCACGGCTGGGTATCGGCATGCCCCCCATTGTGCCGTCGGCTCCGGGCGGCCGGGCCCGCTGTCCCGAACCCTGGACCCGCTCCGTACGCGGAAAACCGCACCCAAGGGACCCATGGGGGCGGAATCAGCAGTTCCGTAGGGCGAACCACAACTCCATGCGCACATCCGGATCGTCCAGATCCGTTTCAAGCAGCGTGGAGCAGCGGGCGATCCGCTGCCGGACCGTGTTGCGGTGCACGCCGAGTGCCGCGGCCGTACGGTCCCAACTCCCGTGCAGCGAGAGCCAGGTGCGCAGGGTCTCCACCAGTGCCGGGTTTCCCGCGACCGGTTCGAGCAGCACGCGCGCGTGCGCCTCGGCCTCCGCGGGCGCGACGAGCGCGGCGAGCCCCGATTCCCGGTCGAGCACCAGCGGCGCCCGGGTGACCTCCGCGCGCCGCAGCGCCCGCGCCGCGCGTGCGTCGGCCGCCCCCAGGTCCGCCACATCGGCGGGCGCGGACACCCCGAGCGTCCAGCCGGGCGGCGGGTCCAGGGCGTGGTCGGCGGGGACGAGCAGCCGTACGACGTCGGTCTCGGGATCGTCCTCGGCGGGGTCGACCAGGGGTGTGCCCAGGGACACGGCGAGCGCCGACGGGGAGGGCCGGGTCCGCTCGGCGCGGGACGGCAGCACGCGCGCGTGCACCACGCGCCACGCCTCACTGCCCAGGAGCCCTCCGGCCCGCTCCGGACCGGCACCGAGCAGCAGCCGGACGAGCGCCGCCGAACGGGCCCCCTCCGAGGCGCTCTGATGCTCACCGGCGAGCAGCGAGAGCAGCACCACCGCGGCCCCGGTGATGGTGTGATCGCCCGCCGCTCGGTGCTCGGTCGCGACGCCGAGCGCGAAGCCGCGACCGCCGCCCAGGGCGTACGCGGTCAGGTGCACGGGACCGGCCGTGTCCGCGGCCGCGGTGGGCGCGCCCGGCGTCGCGCGGCGCACGACGGCGGTCAGCTCGCGCAGCGCCGTTCGGGCCGCCTCGCCGGTCCGGCCCGCGGACTGCAGCTCCGTCCCGTCCGGCCCGTAAAGCAGCGCCGCTCCGCCCAGGCGGGTGGCCAGTTGGCGCAGGACCGCCGGGACCGGGTCCGGCCGTGCCGCCGCGGTCGCGAGGCCCTGCTGCGCCTCGGCGACCCGGCGCAGCTCCGCGTGCCGCGCCTCCGCCATCAACCGCCACACCGCGCGTGCCACCCCGCTGAACGTCGTCCGCGGCGGCACCTCGACCAGCGGCAGGCCGTGCCGGTCACAGGCCTCCACCAGGGCGGGCGGCACCGTGTCGTGGACCGGGGCCACACCGAAGCCGAGCGCCGCGCCGCCCGCCGCCACGACCCGCGCCACATACGCGTCCAGGTCGCCGTCCCCCGCCTCACCGATGTGCACGCCGGCCGTCAGGAGCAGCTCGCCGCCCAGCAGGTACGGGGACGGGTCGGCCAGTTCGGAGGTGTGCGCCCAGTGGACGACGGTGCCCGCTTCGCGCGCGTCGGGGCCGGCGATCTGGCGCAGGCCGAGCGAGTCGAGGGCGAGCAGCGCAGACAGCGCCACCGGCGCCACTGGAGGGGCTGACGGGGTGGAGGAGGGCAGAGACGGGGGAGTGGGCATGAGGGTGGACGTTCCCTCCATTCGTGCTGCGGGAAGTGGAGGAAACGTACACTTCAGGGTTGCTTTACGGCCACCTTAAGGTCGTGCCGACCACTGGCCACGGGTACGGGCGGATGTCCCCACGGCCGGTCACCCCCCACCCCCGTATCTGCACGACACGCCACCGAGGTGCGCAAAGGAGGGCCGCATGGCCGTCGACTACACAGTGATCGTCATCTATCTCGTCGGCATGCTCGCCATGGGCTGGTGGGGCATGCGCCGCGCCAAGTCCAAGAGCGAGTTCCTGGTCGCCGGGCGCCGCCTCGGACCGTGGTTCTACTCCGGGACGATGGCCGCGATCGTCCTCGGCGGCGCCTCCACCATCGGCGGCGTGGGCCTCGGCTACCAGTACGGCCTGTCCGGCGCCTGGATGGTGTTCACCATCGGCCTCGGCATCCTGGCCCTGTCGATCTTCTTCTCGGCCCGCATCGCGCGTCTGAAGGTCTACACCGTCTCCGAGATGCTCGACCTGCGCTACGGGGGCCGCGCGGGCGTCATCTCCGGCGTCGTCATGTGGGCGTACACGCTGATGCTCGCGGTCACCTCGACCATCGCGTACGCCACCATCTTCGACGTCCTCTTCGACGTCCACCGCACCGTGGCGATCATCCTCGGCGGCACCATCGTCGTCGCCTACTCGACGCTCGGCGGCATGTGGGCGATCACGCTCACCGACATGGTGCAGTTCGTCGTCAAGACGATCGGCGTGCTGCTCCTGCTGCTGCCCATCGCCGTGATCAAGGCGGGCGGCTTCAGCGAGATGAAGGCCAAGCTGCCGACCGAGTACTTCGACCCGCTGGGCATCGGCGGCGAGACGATCTTCACGTACGTGCTGATCTATACGTTCGGCATGCTCATCGGGCAGGACATCTGGCAGCGCGTCTTCACCGCCCGCAGCGACAAGGTCGCCAGCATCGGCGGCGCCGCGGCCGGCACGTACTGCCTCGTCTACGCGATCGCCGGCGCCGTCATCGGCACCGCGGCCAAGGTCATGTACCCGAACCTGGAGAGCGCCGACGCCGCGTTCGCCACCATCGTCAAGGACGAACTCCCCATGGGCGTGCGCGGCCTGGTGCTCGCCGCCGCGCTCGCCGCCGTGATGTCCACCTCGTCCGGCGCGCTCATCGCCTGCGCCACCGTCGCGAACAACGACATCTGGTCGCGGGTGCGCGGCATCGTGAAGAGCCCCGGGCAGGACGAGGGGCCGCACGACGAGGTCAAGGGCAACCGCTTGTTCATCCTGATCATGGGTGCCGTGGTCGTCGTCATCGCCATCGCGCTCAATGACGTCGTGCAGGCCCTGACCGTCGCCTACAACCTGCTCGTCGGCGGACTGCTCGTGCCGATCCTCGGCGGCCTGTTGTGGCGCCGCGGCACCGCGCCCGGAGCGCTCGCCTCCGTCGTCGCCGGCGGCCTCTCCGTCATCGGCCTGATGTGGCACTACGGCATCCTCGCCAACCAGCCCATCTACTACGGCCTGTTGACCTCCCTCGCCGTGTACGTCGTCGTCTCCCTGGCAACGCCGCCGACCGACGCCGCCGTCCTCGACGCCTGGCGCGAGCGCCTCGCGGGCCGCGCCGAGGAGCCGGAGGAGACCCCGGCGCCCGTGACCAGCAGCTGAACCCGTGCGCGGCCCGATTGTCAGTGGGCCGCGCAACACTAGGAATCGCACCCAGCACAGCAGGAGGAAGAACCGACCATGAGCAGCGCCGAGACCCCCACCCCCCGCGGCCCCGTCGACTCCTCCCGCGTCCCGCGCTACGCCGGCCCGGCGACGTACGCCCGCCTGCCCCGCCTCGACGAGGTCGGCGGGAAGACGGACGTCGCGGTGGTCGGCGTGCCGTTCGACACGGGCGTCTCGTACCGCCCCGGCGCCCGCTTCGGCGGTAACGCCATCCGTGAGGCCTCCCGCCTGCTGCGGCCGTACAACCCGGCGCAGGACGCCTCGCCGTTCGCGCTCGCCCAGGTCGCGGACGCGGGTGACATAGCCGCCAACCCCTTCAACATCAACGAAGCGGTGGAGACCATCGAGGCCGCCGCCGACGACCTCCTCGGCACCGGCGCCCGCATGATGACCCTCGGCGGCGACCACACCATCGCCCTGCCGCTGCTCCGCTCGGTCGCGAAGAAGCACGGCCCGGTCGCGCTGCTCCACTTCGACGCCCACCTCGACACCTGGGACACGTACTTCGGCGCGGAGTACACCCACGGCACCCCGTTCCGCCGCGCCGTGGAGGAGGGCATCCTCGACACCGAGGCGCTCTCCCACGTCGGCACCCGCGGCCCGCTCTACGGCAAGCAGGACCTGACCGACGACGAGAAGATGGGCTTCGGCATCGTCACCTCGGCGGACGTCTACCGCAGGGGCGCCGACGAGGTCGCGGACCAGCTCCGCCAGCGCATCGGCGACCGCCCGCTGTACATCTCCATCGACATCGACTGCCTCGACCCGGCCCACGCCCCGGGCACCGGCACCCCGGAGGCGGGCGGCATGACCTCCCGCGAACTCCTGGAGATCCTGCGCGGACTGTCCTCCTGCAACCTGGTCTCGGCCGACGTCGTGGAGGTCGCCCCGGCGTACGACCACGCCGAGATCACCGCAGTCGCCGCCTCCCACACGGCGTACGAACTGACCACGATCATGTCCCGTCAGATCGCCGCGAACCGGGAAGGGACCACCGCGTGACCCACGACCACGACCTGGAACTGCTGCCCACCGCCGCCCAGACCGAGGCCGCCCTCAACCCGCCCGCCGGGCGGACCGGGGGAGACCTGGTCGTCGAGACCCTGCGCGGCCTCGGCGCGGCCACCGTGTTCGGCCTGCCCGGGCAGCACGCCCTCGGCATGTTCGACGCGCTGCGCCGCTCCGACCTCAGCTATGTCGGCCTGCGCGTGGAGAACAACGCGGGCTTCGCCGCCGATGCGTACGGCCGTGTCACCGGCGAGGCCGCCCCGCTGCTGCTCTCCACCGGACCCGGCGCCCTGATGTCGCTCGCCGCCCTGCAGGAGGCCGCCGCCGCGAGCGCCCCGGTCCTCGCGATCGGCAGCCAGGTCCCGGCGGCCGGACTCGGCGGCGGCCGCCACGGCTATCTGCACGAACTCCGCGACCAGCAGGCCTCGTTCCGGGACGTGGTCAAGTCCGTCCACACCGTCCGTACGCAGTCGCAGATCCCCTCGGCGATCGCGGCGGCCTGGGAGTCCGCGCTCACCGCGCCGCACGGACCGGTCTGGGTGGAGATCCCGCAGGACGTCCTGCTCGCCGAGACGACGCTGCCCGTCGTCACCGCGATGGACGCCACGCCCCGCGAGCTCGTGCCCCGGCCCGAACTGACCGCGGTCGCCGCCGATTTGCTCTCCAGGGCCGAGCGTCCGGCGATCATCGCGGGCGGCGGAGTGGTGCGTTCCGACGCGGCGGGCAAGCTGCTCGCCCTCGCCGAGAAGATCAACGCCCCGGTGGTCACCACCTTCGGCGGCAAGGGCGCCTTCCCCTGGGAGCACCCGCTGTCGCTGCAGTCCTGGATGGAGGACCGGCATACCACCGACCTCCTGGAGGACGCCGACGTCCTGCTCGTCGTCGGCTCCGGCCTCGGCGAACTCTCCTCGAACTACCACACGTTCGCGCCGCGCGGCCGGGTCGTGCAGATCGAGGCGGACGCCGGGAAGCTGGAGTCCAACCACCCGGCGCTCGGCGTGCACGCGGACGCCCGCCTCGCCCTCTCGGCCCTGCTCGACACGGTCGAGGAGCGGCCCGACGCGGACGCGGCCGGCCGGGTCGCCGAGCTGCTCGCCAAGGTCCAGGAGCGCCTGGACGGCCAGGAGTTGGCGCTAGAACGGCAGGTGCTCGGAGCGGTCCGCGAGGCACTGCCCGCCACGTCGCCGTCGTTCTGGGACATGACGATCCTCGCCTACTGGGCCTGGTCCGCCTGGCCCGGAGCGATGCACTCCGCCCAGGGCGCGGGCGGCCTCGGATACGGCTTCCCGGCCGCACTCGGCGCGGCCGTCGCCGAGCCCACCCGCCCGGTGCTAGCGGTCTCCGGCGACGGCGGCGCGATGTACTCGATCGCGGAGCTCGCCACGGCCCGGCAGTACGACCTGAACGTCACCTGGCTGATCGTGGACGACGGCGGGTACGGCATCCTGCGCGAGTACATGACGGACGCGTTCGGCGAGGCGACAGCCACCGAGCTGTCCCGCCCGGACTTCGTGGCACTCGCCGAGTCCTTCGGGGTGCCCGCGGTGCGGACCTCGGTGGAGACCCTCTCCGAGGACCTCGCCAAGTCCCTTGCGGCGCCGGGGCCTTCGGTGGTCGTGCTGCCGGCGGTGCTGAAGATGTTCGCGCCGACGCATATCTGAGGCCACATCAAGATGCCGGGCGGGCTCAGTTCTTGAGCCCGCCCGGCGCTTATTTCAGCCCGTCCGGCGTTTGAGGACGAGCCCGCAGGGCGATCTGCGATGCGGTGCAGAGACGGTGCGGGGTGCGGCTACGGCCGCAGCCCCTCCCGTACATCCCGCTTGTCCAGCTTCTTGTCCGGGGCGGCCAGCGGCTTCGCCTTCGCCGGGTCGGCCTTGACGGCGGCCGGGGCGACGCCCGCCCACTCCAGGATGTCGGCGGTCGCCCTGGCCTTCTCGTCGGCGACGAGACCGGCCACGTTGGCCCCGTGGTTGGCGCCGGGCGCGGTCACCACGTACGAGTCCTCGGTGCCCCGGCCCGGGCGGAACGGCTCGGCGCCCCACGGGTCGTTCTGGCCGTAGACGAAGAGCATCCGCTCGGCGTTGTGCCGCACCCAGCGGTCCACGTCGCGCATCGCCGACGGGTCGAAGGTCATCGGGATGTCACGCGGCACGAAGGTGCGCGGCGGCTGGTAGCCGTACCGCGTCAGGCCCTCCAGGTGCGGCTGCTGGATGGTGGGCGCGCCCAGCTCGGTACCGGCCTGGTAGTAGTACGGCGTGTAGTTGGCCAGGCTCTGGTCGGTGTAGGCGGACCAGCCGGCGATCGTGTCGATGTAGTCGAAGAGTTCCTTGTCGCTGACCGCGGCGGCGTCCGGCACGTCAGCGCAGTCCTTCTCCAGGCTGTACTGCCAGAAGCCCCACGCCGTGTCGAGGACGGTCGCCTCGTAGGCCTTGTCGAGGGTGCCCACGGTCTTCACGGTGTAGTCGCCCGCGGCCAGGTAGTCCGCGTACAGCTTCTGCATCGGCTCGCGGCGCACCAGCGCCTCCCGCTCGACGGCCTGCAGCGCCTCGCGGCACTCCTTCGGCCCGACGTTCTCGAAGAACCGGTCGTACGCCGAGTCCTCCTTGTTCACCACGTCGTTGGGCGCGACATACGCGACGATGCCGTCCATGTCGCGCGGGTGGAAACGCTCGTAGTACGTGGCGGTCATGCCGCCCTTCGAACCGCCCGTCGCCAGCCACTTCTTGGTGTAGATCGGCTTGAGGGCCTCGAAGAGGCGGTGCTGGTCGGCGGCGGCCTGCCGGATGTCGAGCTTCGACCAGTCGGCGGGGTCGGGGCGCGACGGGCTGAAGTAGCGGTACTCCAGGGAGATCTGGTTGCCGTCCACGATCTGCGTCGGCTCGCTGCGCCGCGGGGTCGTGGAGACGTGGTAGCCGGACGTGTAGAAGACCGTCGGCCGGGCGGTGTCCTTGTGCAGGACGGTGAGCCGCTGCTCGAACGTGCCCTTGGCGGGACTGCGGTGGTCGACCGGCTGCGTGTAGCCGAGGACGAAGAAGCGGTAGCCCGGGTACGGCTTCTCCTCGATCAGCCGCATGCCGTCGATGGCGAGCAGCCGGTCCTTGATGTCGGTGGTGGCGGAAGCGTCGTTCGTGGCGGGCTGGTCGGCCCGCGGCGCTGTCTGCGGCTGTGCGGCGGTGGCCGCGCCCGCCGCGCTCACGGTGCCTATGAGCACCACGAGCGACAGCAGCCATCTGAGTGCGTTGCGCATGCACCCTCCCCTGTGTCACGGATGTCCGCCGGAACCTATCGGAGCAACTCCTGTGGCACCAGGGGGGATTGGGAGCTGAGTGGCGGTTCAGGGGCAGTGCAGTGGAAGTTCAGCACTGGATCCAGCGCGGTTTCAGCGAACCGCCGCCGACCGAGCCGGTGACCTTCACACAACGGTGGGCGGCCCGCACCGACAGCGGGCCCGCGTACTTCCGGAACGTGCCGGAACGGGTTACGGCACGGTGCCCGCGGGCCTGCAGCGTGACGGACATCTTGCGGGCGCGGCCCGGGTTCTCGGCGTACGTGAGGGCGCAGACGAAACCGGCGCCCTTGAAGACGGTGACCCGGCCGGTCGAGAACGTGAACGTCTTGATCTTGTGGCCCTGGCAGGGGCCCGCCGCGGCGGCTTGAGCGGTGGCGGGGCCGACGAGGGCGAACAGCAGGGCGGCGGCGAGCGTCACGCAGCCGAGCAGCGTCCGCCGGGTCCGCCGGGTCCGTCGGGCTTGTTGGGTCCGCTGAGTCGGCTGAGTCCGCTGAGTCCGCCGGGTCCGTTCGGGAAAACCGCCGCCACGCGCGCGTGCGGAGCGTCCGGTACCCGAGGCCCCTATCCCACTGTGCACTGTCGCCCCTCCCATTGCTGCAGCGTACTGAAGTACGGACGCTCCCCCTAGAGGGGGCGGTTGCAGGAACGGCCGGAGCTTTACCGGGGCACAGGGCAACCTCCTGGGGGCCGCCTTCGTCGAACAGTCAGAGAGAAAGGCGGTCCCCATGGCGAAGACGCCTCCGCGTACGTCCGGCCGCACCGGCCGGTTACTCCTCGTCGCCGCGACCCTCACCGCGCTCGCAGCGGTCCCCGCGGCGGCCGCGGTGCAGACGGAACCCGTACCCGTACAGACGAAGGAACGCTCAGCCGCTGCCCCGTCCCATTCGGGCGGCCCCCGGAACGTCGCCGAGCGCGTGGCGCACTTCTACGCCGCGTACGTCGACGTCGCCAACGACTCCGGCGACTCCGGGGACGACACCGCGGCCACCGAACTCCGCAAGTTCTACCTGACGTCCGAGCTGCGCTCCCGGCTCGCCAAGTGGGAGCAGCAGAACGAGGCCGACGGCGTTCTGATGGCGCAGGACGTGCCGACCGCCTGGAAGGTCACCCCCGGCGACAGCGGCATGGGCCACACCTGGTCCACGGTCCGGCTCACCTGGGGCAGCGGCCAGGACCGCACGTACACCTACATCGCGGTGCAGTCGGACCTGGCCACCCGGAAGATCTCCGACATCAAGTCGAAGTACTGACCCCCACGGGCGAATCGGGCGACTCCTCCACCGGCTCCCCGATGAACGTGCGCCACAGACGGGCGTACTTGCCGTCCAGGGCGAGGAGTTCGTCGTGCGTGCCGTCCTCCGCGACCCGGCCGCGGTCCATCACCACGACGCGGTCGGCGCGGGCGGCGGTCGTCAGGCGGTGCGCCACCACGAGCGTGGTGCGGCGGCCGGCGAGCCGGTCCGCGGCCGCGTTGACCTGCGCCTCGGTGGCCAGATCGAGCGCGGCCGTGGCCTCGTCGAGCAGGAGGATGTCCGGGTCGACCAGCTCGGCGCGGGCCAGGGCGATCAACTGCCGCTGTCCGGCGGAGAGGTTGCGGCCGCGCTCGGTCACCGGGTGCAGATAGCCGCCGTCGAGCCGGGCGATCATCTCGTGCGCCCCGACGCTGCGCGCCGCCGCCTCCACCTCGGCGTCGCTCGCGTCCGGCCGCCCGTACGCGATCGCGTCACGGATGGTGCCCTCGAAGAGGTACGCCTCCTGCGGCACCACACCGAGCCGGTGCCGGTACGAGGCCAGACCGAGGTCGCGCAGGTCCGTGCCGTCGACGGTGACGCGCCCCGCCGTCGGGTCGTAGAACCGGGCGACGAGCTTGACGAGCGTGGACTTGCCCGCGCCGGTCTCGCCGACGAACGCGACGGTCTGGCCGGCGGGGATGCGCAGGTTGACGTCGGCGAGGGCGCTGTCGTCGGACTCCGCCGCCTCGGCGCCGTAACCGAACTGCACGTCCTCGAAGGCAATTTCGCCGCGCAGGGACAGCACGTCGAGCGGCTCGGTGGCGTTCTTCGTGGACGTCGGCTCCCGCAGCAGCTCCTGGATGCGGCCGAGCGAGACCGTCGCCTGCTGGTATCCGTCGAAGACCTGCGACAGCTGCTGCACCGGCGCGAAGAACAGGTCGATGTAGAGCAGATACGCCACCAGGGCACCCGTAGTCAGCGTGCCCGCGTCGACCCGGTGCGCGCCGAAGATCAGCACCGCGGCCGCCGCCACCGACGACAGGAGCTGGACGAACGGGAAGTACACGGAGATCAGCCACTGGCCGCGGATACGGGCCTCGCGGTAGCTGTTGCTGCGCTCCCGGAACCGCGTGGCGCCGGACTGCTCGCGGCGGAAGGCCTGCACGATCCGCAGCCCGGAGACGGACTCCTGGAGGTCGGCGTTGACCACCGAGATGCGCTCACGCGCCAGTTCGTACGCCTTCACGCTGGACTTGCGGAAGAAGTACGTGCCGACGATCAGGACCGGCAGCGTCGCGAACACCACGAGCGCCAGCTGCAGGTCGATCACGACGAGGGCGACCATGATGCCGAAGAACGTCACTACGGACACGAACGCGGTGACCAGGCCGGTCTGCAGGAACGTGGAGAGCGCGTCCACGTCGGTCGTCATCCGGGTCATGATCCGCCCGGTCAACTCCCGCTCGTAGTAGTCGAGTCCGAGCCGCTGCAACTGCGCGAAGATCTTCAGGCGGAGCGAGTACAGCACGCGCTCGCCGGTCCGGCCCGTCATCCGGGTCTCGCCGATCTGCGCCGTCCACTGCACAAGCACCGTGAGCAGCCCGAGCGCCGCCGCCGCCCACACCGCGCCGAGCGCGACCTGCTCCACGCCCTCGTCGATGCCGTGCCGGATCAGCACCGGAAGCAGCAGCCCCATACCGGCGTCCACCGCGACGAGCAGCAGCGCGAGCAGCAGCGGCCGCCCGAACCCGCGCAGCAGCCGCCGCAGTCCGTACGACTCCTCCGGAGTGACCGCCCGCGCCTCGTCCACGCTCGGGGTGTCCGTGGCCGGCGGCAGCGCGTCCACCTGAGCGAGCAGCTCGGGCGTCGCCGGCGTGCCCGCCAGGGCGAGATCCTTCGGCTCGCGGTCCCCGGTCCACAGCTTCGGCGTGATCCCGCGCTCGGCGTCGAACTCGGCGTCCAGCTCGGCCCGTACGGAGGTGTCGTCGTCGGCGGTGGAGGCGACCGCGGCCGGCGCGATGTGGCCGGGGGAGACACCGCCCAGCTCGTCCGGGTCGGTGAGCAGGCGGCGGTAGAGGGCGGAGCGCTCCTGGAGCTCCTCGTGCGTGCCGATGTCGGCGAGGCGGCCGTCGTCGAGCACGGCGATGCGGTCGGCCAGGCCGAGCGTGGAGCGGCGGTGCGCGATCAGCAGCGTCGTACGGCCGGCCATCACGCCCCGCAGGGCCTCGTGGATCTCGTGCTCCACGCGCGCGTCGACGGCCGAAGTGGCGTCGTCCAGGACGAGGAGGCGCGGGTCGGTGAGGATCGCGCGGGCCAGGGCGAGGCGCTGGCGCTGACCGCCGGAGAGGGTCAGCCCGTGCTCGCCGACCGTCGTGTCGTACCCGTCGGGCAGATCGGCGATGAAGCCGTCGGCCTGCGCCGCGCGTGCGGCGGTTTCGATCTGCTCCTGCGTGGCGTCCGGCAGGCCGTACGCGATGTTGGCGCGGACCGTGTCCGAGAACAGGAACGAGTCCTCGGGGACGAGGCCGATCGCGGCGCGCAGCGAATGGAGGGTCAGCTCGCGGACGTCGTGGCCGCCGACCAGGACCGCGCCGTGCGTCACGTCGTAGAAACGCGGAAGGAGCAGCGAGACCGTCGACTTGCCGCTGCCGGAGGAGCCGACGACGGCCACGGTCTCGCCGGGGCGGATGGAGAGCGAGAACCCTTCGAGCACGGGCTTGGTCCTGGAGCCGCCCTCCGAGGCGCTTTCGTACCCGAACGAGACGTCGTCGAACTCGACCGTCGCGGGCGCGTCCGACGGGAGCTCCTTCGTGCCGTCCTTGAGTGCGGGCTCCGTGTCGACCAGCTCCAGGACGCGCTCCACACCCGCGCGCGCCTGCTGGCCCACGGTCAGCACCATGGCGAGCATCCGGACCGGGCCGACCAGCTGCGCCAGATACGTCGAGAACGCCACGAACGTGCCGAGCGTGATCTGCCCGCGCACCGCGAGCCAGCCGCCGAGCGCCAGCATCGCGACCTGGCCGAGCGCGGGCACGGCCTGCAGCGCCGGGGTGTACCGGGAGTTCAGGCGGATCGTGCGCAGCCGGCCCGCGAACAGCTTCCGGCCGACCTCGCGCAGCTTCCCGGTCTCCTGCTCCTCCTGCCCGAAGCCCTTCACGACCCGGACCCCGGACACCGCGCCGTCGACCACGCCCGCGACGGCGGCGGCCTGCGCCTGGGAGTACCAGGTGGCGGGGTGGAGGCGTGTCTTGCTGCGCTTGGCGATGAACCACAGGGCGGGTGCCACGGCCAGGGCGACCAGTGTCAGCGGCAGCGACAGCCAGGCCATGATCACCAGGGAGATCAGGAACAGCAGGATGTTGCCGATGGTCATCGGCAGCATGAAGAGCAGGCCCTGGATCAGCTGAAGGTCGCTGGTGGCGCGGCCTATGACCTGCCCGGTGGACAGCTCGTCCTGCCGCCGCCCGTCCAGCTTCGCGATCGTGTCGTACATATCCGTGCGCAGGTCGTGCTGCACGTCCAGGGCCAGCCGGCCGCCGTAATAGCGGCGGATGTACGTCAGTACGTACACGACGACGGCCGCGCCTACGAGGAGCCCGGTCCAGACGGCCAGGGAGCGCTTGGAGGTGTCGATGACGTCGTCGATCACCACCTTCGTGATCAGCGGGACGAGCGCCATCACGGCCATGCCCACGAGGGAGGCGCCGAGCGCGAGCACCACGTCCTTCGGGTACCGCCAGGCGTAGCCCGCGAGCCGCCGAGCCCACCCCTGCTGCTGCTCTGCCCCGGTCACGTATAGGCCTCCCGCCGCTCTGCACTGACGGAATCACCAACGCCGCCACCCGGCCATTTCATCCCGCGGCAACAAACTGAGGACCAGGGACGCAGGGGGCTCGGGCCGGGGGCGTAGGACCGTGGGGGCTCGTCCTGTCGGACCGGCCTCCTCGAAGCCCGGAGGGGCTGGGATCTCAGCATGGGATCCCAGCCCCTCCGGCGCCCCACTCAGTACGACAGCCCGTACCCGACCGGATACAGCACGTGCCCCGGATCATCCGCCCGCTGCACCGGAACCGGCAGCCGCCCTTCCGGTTCGGCACGCCCGGCGATCACCCGTGCCGCCGCCCCCAGCTCCGTGTCGGTCCACGAGTACGCCGCCAGGTACGCGGCGACCTGCGGCAGCTGAGCCACGTCGTACGGGTTGCGGATGGCGACCGCGACCACCGGGACGCCGCTCGCGCGCAGCCGCTCCACGAGCGTGCGCTGGGAGCTGCCCGCCGTCACGTTGTACGTCCCGACGACCACCGCGTCCTTGCCCGCGGCCGCCGCCACCGCCTCGTCGATCCTCGCCGCGGACGGGGCCGTACCGGTGGACAGTGCGGTGGCCGTGAAGCCGAGCTCGGTGAGGGCGCCGGCCAGGACGGTCGTGGGCGGTCCCGTGGTGCCGGACGGGGAGGCCGGGTCGGCGCCGACCACGAGGACATCGCGCTGCTCGCGGGGCGAGAGGGGCAGCAGCCCGCCCTCGTTGACCAGGAGCGTCGTCGTACGGTCGGCGATCCGGTCGGCGGCGGCGAGGTGCGCGCGGGTGCCGACTTCGCGCTCCACGCGCGCGTGCGTGACGTACGGGTCCCGGAACAGGCCGCGGCGGGCCTTGAGTTCGAGGATGCGCAGGATCGACACGTCGAGCCGCTCCTCGGTCAGCTCCCCGTCCTTGACCGCCTGGAGCACCGCGTTCCACGCGACCGCCGGCTTCGGCGGGTTGAGCAGCTGGTCCACGCCCGCCTTCAGGGCGAGTACCGGGACCCGGTCGTCCCCGTACTTGGTGCGGACGCCCTGCATGCCCAGGGAGTCCGTGACGACCACGCCGTCGTAGCCGAGCTGTTCGCGCAGGATGCCGGTGAGGATGGGCGCGGAGAGCGTCGCCGGGTCCTCGGCCGGGTCGAGCGCGGGGACCACGATGTGCGCCGTCATGACCGAGTCGATCCCGGCCGCGATCGCCGCCTCGAACGGCGGCGCGTCGAGCCGCTGCCACTCCTCGCGCGTGTGGTGGATCGTCGGCAGTGAGTAGTGGCTGTCGTCCTTGGTGTCGCCGTGCCCGGGGAAGTGCTTGCAGGTCGCGGCCACTCCACCGCTCTCGTACCCCTCGACCTGCGCCTCGACGAGCCGCGCGACGGCCTGCGGGTCGGAGCCGAAGGAGCGCACGCCGATCACGGGGTTGGCCGGGTTCACGTTCACGTCGGCGACCGGCGCGTAGTTCTGCCGGATGCCCATCGCGGCCAGCTCACGCCCCGCGATCCGGGCGGCCTTGCGGGCGTCCGCGCGTGATCCGGAGGCGCCGAGCGCCATCGCGCCGGGCACGAGAGTGGCGGGTTCGCCGACCCGCGCGACGATGCCGTGCTCCTGGTCGGTGGAGATCAACACCGGTACGCGGGACGGCTGTCGGAGCGCGGCGCGCTGGATGCCGTTGGACAGGTCGGCGATCTGGTGCGGCTCGCGGGTGTTGTGCGCCCAGCCGAAGTAGATGATGCCGCCGACGCGGTACCTGGCGACCAGCTCGGCGGCGTTGCGCACACCGGCCTCTTCCAGGTTCTTGTCGACGTCGGCCTGGTCGGGCTCGGTGGCGGAGTGGCCGTAGACCCGCATCACGAAGAGCTGGCCGACCTTCTCCTCCAGGCTCATGCGGTCGATCAGGGCGCGCAGGGCGGTGCGGTTCACGGTGCTCTCCTCCGCCGCGTGCGCGGAGCCGGCGCCCACCGCGACGGCGGCGGCGGAACCGGCGGTGGCGGCGAGCAGGGTACGTCTGGAGGTGCGGAGGCGATCGGACATGTCGCTCCCGAGACTCGGAGCCCGAGACCGCACTCGTCCGGCGTCCGTGGACCGTGCGGCCCCGGACTGGTGAAGGAAACTTCCGGGAGGCTACGGTTAGTCGGAAAGTTTCTTACAGTCAAGACACTGCTCTGAAACCGGTACTACGCACGCGTGGAGCCGGATTTGAAGCGCGGTGCTTGCGGGGGGAGGCGGCTCCCGACCTACGCGCCCCTCAAGCCGACTCGTTGAGCAGGCGCCCCAAGTGCTCTCGCCCCGCCGCAAGTTGGTCCGACAGTGGGGCCGCCTCCGGGTACCAGCGGGCCTCGTACTCCCAGCACAGCCAGCCGTCCCAGCCCTCGCGGCTCAGCAGCTCCACGCACTCCGTCAGCGGCAGCACGCCCGCGCCCAGGGCGAGCGGGGTGGTGTCGTCGGCGGAGGCGATGTCCTTCACCTGGACGTAGCCGAGATACGGCGCCAGGGAGGCGTACGACGTCGAGGGCTGCTCGCCGGCGAGCCAGGTGTGCATGACGTCCCACAGGGCGCCCACGTGGAGGTGCCCGACCGTGCCGAGCACGCGCGTGGCGGCGGCGCCGGAGCGGTGCGAGTCGTGCGTCTCCAGGAGGATGCGCACGCCGACGTCGGCCGCGTGCTCGGCGGCAAGTCCCAAGCGGCGCGCGGCCGTCGCGTCCGCCTCCTCCGGGCGCTGGTCCTCCGTACCGCCGGGGAAGACCCGCACGTACGGGGCGCCCAGGTCGCGGGCCAGCTCGCACAGGGCACGCAGCTCCGCGAGCACGGGCTCGTCCGCGCCGGGCGCCGCCACGCGCGCGTACCCGGCGATTCCCAGGACCTCCACGCCGGCGGCCTTGAACTCGGCGGCGGCGTCGGCCCGTTCGGCCTCGCCGAGCCCGGTGTGCACCGGCTCCTCGGCGTGCGCGCGCAGCTCGACGCCGTGGTACGCGTGCGTGGTGGCGAGGCGCAGCACGTCGGACAGCGGGAGTCCTGGCACACCGAGGGTGGAGAAGGCCAGCTTCACGGCGGGCTCCTGAGGGGGTGCGGGGGCGGCTTGGGGCGGCTTCGGGCGGACCGGCCTGGCCGGACCCTAGAAACCCGCCCCCGCTCCGTCAAGGCTCGGGATCCGGCCGTACGGGGTCCTCAGACCCGCCCCGTCGACCCTCGCACGACCAGCTCCCCGGGGATCGTCGCCACGCCCCCGGGCGGCTCCTTCTCGCGGCCCATGGCGATGCGGCCCGCCCGCGCCGCCGCCTCGGCCAGCGGCAGTCGCACCGTCGTCAGGGCGGGCACCGCGTCCACGCTGAAGGGCAGGTCGTCGAAGCCGGCCACCGAGACGTCGTCCGGGATGCGCCGCCCCGCCTCGCGCAGCGCCGCGCACGCGCCGAGCGCCACCGTGTCGTTGGCCGCGACGATCGCCGTCAACGCGGGCTCCCGGCGCAGGAGTTCGACGGCCGCCGCGTGGCCGGTGGCGCGGTCGTACGGGCCGTGCAGGGTGAGCTCGGCGCCGCTCGGCAGGCCTGTGGCGGCGAGGGCGTCCCGGTGGCCCTCCAGGCGGTGCCGGGTCGTCGTGCGCTCCTCGGGGCCCGCGATGTAGCCGATCGTGCGGTGGCCGAGCAGGAGCAGGTGCTGGGTGAGCATGCGGCCGCCGCCGCGGTTGTCGAAGCTGAGCGCCACGGCGCCGGTCTCGGGCGCGGGCGGCCGGCCACAGAGCACCACGCGCGTACCGGCGTCGGTGAGCCGCTGCAGCTTCGCGTTGAGCGCCGCCGCGTGCTCGGCGTCCTCGATGGCCCCGCCGGTGATGACGACGGCCGCGGCGCGCTGACGCTGCAGCAGCGTCAGATACGTCAGTTCGCGCTCGGGGGAGCCGCCGGTGTTGCACACCACCGCGAGACGCTCCCCGCCCGCGCGTCCACCGGGACCGCCGATCTCGGACTGCACGGCACCGGCCATGATCCCGAAGAACGGGTCGGCGATGTCGTTGACGAGGATGCCGACCAGGTCGGAGGTGGCCGCGGCGAGCGAACTCGCGGGCCCGTTCAGGACGTAGTCCAGCTCGTCCACCGCGCGCAGCACACGTTCCCTGGTGGCGGCCGCCACCGGGTAGTTGCCGTTCAGGACGCGGGAGACGGTGGCGGGGGAGACCTGGGCGCGAGCCGCCACGTCCGCCAGGGTCACGGTCATCTGCACGCCTCCGAGGGCTCTCTTCGGTTCCACCGTCGAGCGGATCCCGCAACGAACCGGAAAACCGCCACCACGCGCGCGTTTCGACCGCCGTCGACGGCGGTTCGGCGCTCCCGTGGGGCACTTCGCCCGGCCCCCTTGTACGGGGCTTGTCAGGCAGGCTAGCTTTTCCCCGGATAGAAAGCGCTTGCTATGGTGCTTTCTGTAGCGCCCGCTTCAACGGGGACCGGCGTACGGAGGACTTTCGTGACACGTAAGACGGTGCGTATCGCCATGAACGGCGTGACCGGGCGAATGGGTCACCGCCAGCACCTGGTCCGCTCGATCCTCGCGCTGCGCGAGCAGGGCGGCCTCGACCTGGGCGACGGCACCGTGCTGTGGCCCGAGCCGGTCCTCGTCGGCCGCCGCGCGCACGCCCTGAAGGCGCTCGCGGACGAGCACGGCCTGGAGCACTGGACGACCGACCTGGACGCGGTGCTCGCCGACGACACGATCGACATCTACTTCGACGCGCAGGTCACCTCCGCCCGCGAGGAGGCCGTCAAGAAGGCCGTCGCCGCCCGAAAGCACCTCTACATAGAGAAGCCCAGCGCCACCACCCTGGAGGGCGCCCTCGAACTGGCCCGCCTCGCCGACAACGCGGGCATCAAGCACGGCGTCGTCCAGGACAAGATCTTCCTGCCAGGCCTGCTGAAGCTGAAACGCCTCATCGACGGCGGCTTCTTCGGCCGCATCCTGTCCGTGCGCGGCGAGTTCGGCTACTGGGTCTTCGAGGGCGACTGGCAGGAGGCCCAGCGCCCGTCGTGGAACTACCGCGCGGAGGACGGCGGCGGCATCGTCGTCGACATGTTCCCGCACTGGGAGTACGTGCTGCACGAGCTGTTCGGCCGCGTGAAGTCCGTACAGGCCCTGGCCGCCACGCATGTGCCGCAGCGCTGGGACGAGCAGCGCAAGCCCTACGCCGCGACCGCCGACGACGCCGCGTACGGCATCTTCGAGCTGGAGGGCGGGGCGATCGCGCAGATCAACTCCTCCTGGGCGGTGCGGGTCAACCGCGACGAGCTGGTCGAGTTCCAGGTCGACGGCACCGAGGGCTCCGCCGTCGCGGGCCTGCGCAACTGCCGCGCCCAGCACCGCTCGGCGACCCCCAAGCCCGTGTGGAACCCGGACATCCCGGTCGCCGAGCGGTTCCGCGACCAGTGGCAGGAGGTGCCGGACAACCGCGAGTTCGACAACGGCTTCAAGGTGCAGTGGGAGCTGTTCCTGCGCCACGTGGTGCTCGACGAGCCGTACCACTGGGACCTGCTCGCGGGCGCGCGCGGCGTGCAGCTCGCCGAGCTGGGGCTCAAGTCCTCGGCCGAGGGCCGCCGTCACGACGTGCCGGAGCTGACTCTGTGACCCTCCTGCTGCCCACCGAAAACGGCACCACGCGCGCGTACGTCCCGCGGACCGAGCCGTTCCGCCCGTCCGGATCGGCCCCGCTCGCGTCCCGCACGGTGTTCTCCGCCGCCCACGTCGTGGCCGACCCGTACGCCGACACCTCGCCGGACGGACCCGCAGCCGTCGACTGGGACGCCACGCTCGCCTTCCGCCGCCACCTGTGGTCCCAAGGCCTGGGCGTGGCCGAGGCGATGGACACCGCGCAGCGCGGCATGGGCCTGGACTGGGCGGGAGCGGCCGAGCTGATCCGGCGCTCGGCGGCCGAGGCGAAGGCGGTCGGCGGACGCATCGCCTGCGGCGTCGGAACCGACCAACTGACCGGTCCTGGCGGTCACTTCGACAAGGCCGGGCAGACCGCCCTGAGCGAGGTCCTGGGCGCCTACGAGGAGCAGCTCGCGCTCGTGGAGGGGACGGGCGCGCAGGCCATCCTCATGGCGTCCCGGGCCCTCGCGGCGACGGCGCGCGGCCCCGAGGACTACCTCGCGCTCTACGGCCGGCTGCTGCGCCAGGCCGCCGAGCCGGTGATCCTGCACTGGCTGGGCCCCATGTTCGACCCGGCGCTCACCGGCTACTGGGGCTCCACCGACCTGGACCCGGCCACGGAGACCTTCCTGGAGGTCATCGCCGCGCACCCGGACAAGGTCGACGGCGTCAAGATCTCGCTGCTCGACGCGGACCGCGAGATCGCCCTGCGCCGCCGCCTGCCGCAGGGCGTGCGCTGCTACACGGGCGACGACTTCCACTACCCGGAGCTGATCGCGGGCGACGCACACGGCTTCAGCCACGCCCTGCTCGGCATCTTCGACCCGCTCGGTCCGCTGGCGGCGGACGCGGTGCGGGTCCTCGACACGGGCGACACGGAGGGGTTCCGCAAACTCCTCGACCCGACCGTGGAGTTGTCGCGCCATCTCTTCGAGGCGCCCACCCGCTTTTATAAGACAGGTGTCGTGTTCCTCGCCTGGCTCGCGGGTCACCAGCGCCACTTCACGATGGTCGGCGGCCTCCAGTCGGCCCGCTCCCTGCCGCACCTGGCCAGGGCGTACGAACTCGCCGACGGGCTCGGCCTGTTCCCTGAACCCGACCTCGCCGAGGCCCGGATGAGGTCCCTCCTCGACGTGTACGGAGTCGCCCGGTGACCGTCGACGTGACCCGCTTCAGCATCAACCAGATGACCGTGAAGCAGCTGCCGATCCCCGAACTGGCCGAGGTGTGCGGAGAGTTGGGAGTCTCGGGTGTCGGCCTGTGGCGCGAGCCGGTCGCCGAGTACGGCCTGGACGCCACCGCCAAGCTGATGCGCGAGGCCGGTCTCACGGTGACGACGCTGTGCCGGGGTGGCTTCCTCACGGCGATCGACCCGCACGCGCGCGTGAGGGCGATCGACGACAACCGCCGCGCCGTCGACGAGGCCGCGACGCTCGGCACCGACACGCTCGTCCTGGTCTCCGGCGGCCTGCCGCCCGGCAGCCGCGACCTGCACGGCGCCCGTGAACGCATCGCTGACGCCCTGTCCGAACTCGGCCCGTACGCGCGCGAGCGCGGCGTACGCCTGGCCGTCGAGCCGCTGCATCCGATGTACGCCGCCGACCGCTGCGTCGTCTCGACGCTCACCCAGGCACTCGACCTGGCGGAGCGCTTCCCCGCCGACGAGGTGGGCGTCTGCGTGGACACGTACCACCTGTGGTGGGACGACCGGGCCCCCGCGGAGGTCGCACGCGCGGGGGCGACCGGGCGCCTCTACGCGTACCAGCTCGCGGACTGGACGACACCGCTGCCCGAGGGCGTACTGAACGGGCGCAGCCAACTCGGCGACGGCTCCGTCGACTTCGCCGCATGGCACGCGCGCGTGGCCGCCGCGGGCTACACGGGTCCGGTCGAAGTGGAGCTGTTCAACGAGGAGTTGTGGGCGCGCGACGGCAGGGAGGTGCTGGCCGAGACGCTGGAACGGTTCAGGTCGGTGGCGCGGGCGCACTGAGCACGGGCCCGCTCCCGGCCGTTGCTGCTTATTCCGACGCGGACGGCCCCAGCCGCCGATGCCCGAAATTCACCGCCCGCCCCCGCACAACCCTTCCGAACCGACGCGGGTCGTACGGGACGTCAGGGCCCGGAGGGGGATCCGATGCGATCCGATGCGATCCAAGGGGGGATCCGATGCGATCCGGGGGATCGCGGCCCTGAGCCGAGGGGGGACGAGGGGGAGACGAGGGGGCCCAGCCGGGGGGCCGGGCCCCCTCGAAGCCTTGCCGCGCCGGTGATTCCGTGCCGAGCCGACGCCGGTGATTCCACCCTCGCCGACCCTTGTCCACAGGCGGCCGCGGCAAGTTATCCACAGGCTTGGCGGACTGTCCGAGCCCGGCGGTAGCGTCGGACCATGTCGAAAGCGGCGGGGAGCCCGACAGCGGGCACGGCAAGGGGTCTGACGGCGGTCGAGGGCGTCCTGGAACGCATCACGTACGCCAACGAGGAGAGCGGTTACACGGTCGCGAGAGTCGACACGGGCCGCGGCGCGGGCGATCTGCTCACGGTCGTCGGCGCGCTGCTCGGCGCGCAGGTCGGCGAGTCCCTGCGCATGGAGGGTCGTTGGGGCTCCCACCCGCAGTACGGCAAGCAGTTCACGGTGGAGAACTACACGACGGTCCTGCCCGCCACCATCCAGGGCATCCGCCGCTATCTCGGCTCGGGCCTGGTCAAGGGCATCGGCCCGGTCTTCGCCGACCGCATCACGCAGCACTTCGGCCTGGACACCCTCGACGTCATCGAGCAGGAGCCGAAGCGCCTGATCGAGGTCCCGGGCCTCGGCCCGAAGCGCACGGAGAAGATCGCCGCGGCCTGGGAGGAGCAGAAGGCCATCAAGGAGGTGATGGTCTTCCTGCAGAGCGTCGAGGTCTCCACGTCGATCGCGGTGCGGATCTACAGGAAGTACGGAGACGCCTCCATCTCCGTCGTCAAGAACCAGCCGTACCGCCTCGCGGCCGACGTCTGGGGCATCGGCTTCCTCACCGCCGACCGCATCGCCCAGGCCGTCGGCATCCCGCACGACAGCCCCGAGCGCGTCAAGGCGGGCCTGCAGTACGCGCTGTCGCAGTCCACCGACCAGGGCCACTGCTTCCTGCCCGAGGAGCAGTTGATCGGGGACGCGGTGAAACTCCTCCAGGTGGACACGGGCCTCGTCATCGACTGCCTCGCCGAACTCGCCGGCGAGGAGGAGGGAGTGGTGCGCGAGCAGGTGCCGGGCCCGGCGGGGGACGGGCCGGTGACAGCCGTCTATCTGGTCCCCTTCCACCGGGCCGAACTCTCCCTGTCCGCACAGGTGTTGCGCCTGTTGCGCACTGAGGAGGACCGGATGCCCGCCTTCCAGGACGTCGACTGGACGAAGGCCCTGGCCTGGCTCGGGCAGCGCACGGGCACCGAACTCGCCCCGGAGCAGGAGGAGGCGGTGAAGCTGGCCCTCACCCGCAAGGTCGCCGTCCTCACCGGCGGGCCCGGCTGCGGCAAGTCCTTCACGGTCCGCTCGGTCGTCGAGCTGGCCCGCGCCAAGAAGGCCAAGGTGGTCCTCGCCGCGCCCACGGGCCGTGCCGCCAAACGCCTCGCCGAGCTCACCGGCGCCGAAGCGTCCACGGTGCACCGCCTGTTGGAGCTGAAGCCGGGCGGGGACGCGGCGTACGACAGAGACCGTCCCCTCGACGCGGACCTGGTGGTGGTCGACGAGGCGTCGATGCTCGACCTGCTGCTCGCCAACAAGCTGGTCAAAGCCGTGCCGCCCGGCGCCCATCTGCTCTTCGTGGGCGATGTCGACCAACTGCCCAGCGTCGGCGCGGGCGAGGTGCTCAGAGACCTGCTCGACGAGGCGGGGCCGGTGCCCGCGGTGCGCCTCACCCGGATCTTCCGGCAGGCACAGCAGTCCGGCGTCGTCACCAACGCCCACCGCATCAACTCCGGTGCACCACCGCTCACTCAGGGCCTGAACGACTTCTTCCTCTTCGTCACGGAGGAGACCGAGGAGGCGGGGCGCCTCACGGTGGACGTCGCGGCCAGACGCATTCCCGCCAAGTTCGGCCTCGACCCGCGGCGGGACGTCCAGGTGCTCGCCCCCATGCACCGCGGCCCGGCCGGCGCCGGTGTGCTCAACGGCCTGCTCCAGCAGGCGGTGACACCCGCGCGGCCCGACCTGCCGGAGAAGAGATTCGGTGGCCGCACGTTCCGCGTCGGGACGCAGATCCGCAACAACTACGAGAAAGGCAGAAACGGCGTCTTCAACGGCACCGTCGGCGTCGTCACCGCACTGGACGCGGACGAGCAGCACCTCACGGTCCTGACCGACGAGGACGAGGAAGTGCCGTACGAATTCGACGAACTGGACGAATTGACCCATGCCTACGCGGTCACGATCCACCGCTCGCAGGGCAGTGAGTATCCAGCGGTGGTGATTCCGGTCACCACGGGCGCCTGGATGATGCTCCAGCGGAACCTGCTCTACACCGCTGTGACGAGGGCCAAGAAGCTGGTGGTCCTGGTCGGTTCGCGCAAGGCGCTCGGCCAGGCGGTGCGCACGGTCTCCGCCGGGCGCCGGTGCACGGCGCTTGACCATCGGCTTCGTGGGAACTGACGATGCGCAGGTGCGCTCGTTGATCGATCATTTCGGTGGCAAAGGTCACGAGGGGGTTCCGGAACCAGGGCGAAGGGGGCAGGATGAGCAGGCTGGCGGCACTGAGTGCCGTCAATAGGCCCAATGGTCGACCCCGAGTGCACTCTCCAGGGCCAAATGGGGGATGGTAGAGACAGTCAGGGCACCTCGAAGAAGAGGCACTACGTCGGTGAGGGATGACGTGAGCGACAACTCTGTAGTACTGCGGTACGGCGATGGCGAGTACACCTACCCGGTGATCGACAGCACCGTCGGCGACAAGGGCTTCGACATCGGGAAGCTCCGCGCCCAGACCGGTCTGGTGACCCTGGACAGTGGGTACGGCAATACCGCCGCCTATAAATCCGGTGTCACCTATCTGGACGGCGAGCAGGGCATCCTGCGGTACCGCGGCTACCCGATCGAGCAGCTGGCGGAGCGCTCCACCTTCACCGAGGTGGCCTACCTGCTGATCAACGGCGAGCTCCCCACCGTCGACGAGCTCTCCTCTTTCAAGAACGAAATCACGCAGCACACCCTGCTGCACGAGGACGTCAAGCGGTTCTACGACGGCTTCCCGCGGGACGCGCACCCGATGGCGATGCTGTCCTCGGTGGTCTCCGCGCTGTCCACGTTCTACCAGGACAGCCACAACCCGTTCGACGAGAAGCAGCGTCACCTGTCGACGATCCGCCTTCTCGCCAAGCTTCCGACGATCGCGGCGTACGCGTACAAGAAGTCGGTCGGCCACCCGGTGGTCTACCCGCGCAACGACCTCGGTTACGTCGAGAACTTCCTGCGTATGACGTTCTCGGTGCCGGCCGCCGAGTACGACCTGGACCCGGTCGTCGTCTCCGCGCTCGACAAGCTGCTGATCCTGCACGCGGACCACGAGCAGAACTGCTCGACGTCCACCGTGCGCCTGGTCGGCTCGTCGCAGGCGAACATGTTCGCTTCGATCTCCGCCGGTATCTCCGCGCTCTGGGGCCCGCTGCACGGCGGTGCCAACCAGTCCGTCCTGGAGATGCTGGAGCAGATCCAGGCCGACGGCGGCGATGTCGATGCCTTCATCAACAAGGTGAAGAACAAGGAGGACGGCGTCCGCCTGATGGGCTTCGGCCACCGGGTGTACAAGTCCTTCGACCCGCGCGCGAAGATCATCAAGGCCGCCGCGCACGACGTCCTGTCCGCTCTCGGCAAGTCCGACGAGCTGCTCGACATCGCGCTCAAGCTGGAGGAGCACGCGCTCTCCGACGACTACTTCGTCTCGCGCAACCTCTACCCGAACGTGGACTTCTACACGGGCCTCATCTACCGCGCGATGGGCTTCCCGACCGAGATGTTCACCGTGCTCTTCGCCCTCGGCCGGCTGCCGGGCTGGATCGCCCAGTGGCACGAGATGATCAAGGAGCCGGGTTCCCGCATCGGCCGCCCGCGCCAGATCTACACGGGCGTCGTCGAGCGCGACTTCGTCCCGGTCGAGTCCCGCTGACCCGGAGCCTCACCGACTCCTCGCCGCGAAGCTCGGCACCCGGAGACGCCGCGAAGCTCGGCACCCGGAGACGCCGCGAAGCTCGGCACCCGGACACAGAGAAGCGCCCCGCGACCGGTCCCCCCACGGGCCGGCCTACGGGGCGCTTCCCTTTGTCCCCGGTTCGGATTCCCCCCACGGGATCCGACCGGGCGTCCAAGAGTGCTGCGCCGAGCACACGTCGCGGTCCGCCGGGACGCGTACGTACGGGAGGGCCGCTCAAAGCTCCCCGGTGCACGTCGCCCCGGCCAACGCTCTCCCCGGCGCCCTGGAGCGCGGGGATACCTCTGCTGGAGACGTCCCCCAAGACATCCCCAAACGGACAGGAACGCCCCCCAAGACGTTCCAGCCATCGCACTCTTAGACCTGCGAGACCCCCAAATGGTTACGTGCGAATCTCTGTGATCTACGTCTCCCGCATATGTCCAGCTACATACACAAGGGCCCCGATTGGATGATCGGGGCCCCAGAGTAAGGGGATTGTGGGGGGTACGTGAAGGTCTTCTCCGGGCCTTCTCGCACCCCGAGACGACTGGGCCTTTCGCTGAGACGGGCCCGGTACGGAGTCGGGCTCAGCGGAAGGACTTGAGCCGCAGGCTGTTCGTCACCACGAAGACCGATGAGAACGCCATCGCGGCGCCCGCGATCATCGGGTTGAGCAGCCCGGCCGCGGCGAGCGGCAGCGCGGCGACGTTGTAGCCGAAGGCCCAGAAGAGGTTGCCCTTGATCGTGCCGAGGGTGCGGCGGGAGAGCCGGATCGCGTCGGCGGCCACCCGCAGGTCTCCGCGTACGAGGGTCACGTCGCCCGCCTCGATCGCCGCGTCCGTGCCCGTGCCCATGGCCAGGCCCAGGTCGGCGGTGGCGAGGGCGGCCGCGTCGTTGACGCCGTCGCCGACCATGGCGACCGTGCGGCCGGCCGCCTGGAGCTCGCGGACGGCGGCCACCTTGTCCTGCGGCAGCACCTCCGCGCGCACCTCGTCGATGCCGACCTCTGCCGCCACCGTTTCCGCCACGGCCCGGTTGTCGCCGGTGAGCAGCACCGGGGTCAGTCCGAGGGCGCGGAGCTCGCGCACCGCCTCGGCGCTGGTCTCCTTGACCGCGTCGGCGACGGTCAGGGCACCGCGTGCCACTCCGTCCCAGGCGACGACCACGGCGGTACGGCCACGGGCCTGCGCGTCGGCGAGGGCGGCGGACAGCTCGGCGGGCAGTTCGATCCCGGACTCGGTGAGCAGCCGGGCACGGCCGACCAGGAGGGTGTGGCCCTCGACGGAGCCGCGCACGCCGAGCCCCGGGACGTTGACGAACGCCTCCGGCGCGGGCAGCGGCGCATCGCCCACGGCCTGCGCGCCCTGCGCGATCGCCTGGGCGACCGGGTGCTCGGAGGCGTGCTCGAGGGCGCCCGCGTACCGCAGCAGCTCCTTCTCGTCGGTGCCCTCGGCCGCGTACACGTCGTGGAGTTCCATGCGGCCGGTGGTGACGGTTCCGGTCTTGTCGAGGACGACCGTGTCGACGCGGCGGGTGGACTCCAGGACCTCGGGGCCCTTGATGAGGATGCCGAGCTGCGCGCCCCGGCCCGTACCGACGAGCAGGGCCGTGGGGGTGGCCAGGCCGAGCGCGCACGGGCAGGCGATGATCAGCACGGCGACGGCGGCGGTGAAAGCGGCGGCCGCGTCGCCCGTCATGCCCAGCCAGGCGCCGAGCGTGGCGGCGGCGATCAGCAGGACCACGGGCACGAACACGGCGGCGATCCGGTCGGCGAGGCGCTGCACGGCGGCCTTGCCGCTCTGGGCGTCCTCCACGAGTCGTGCCATCCGGCCGAGTTGGGTGTCGGCGCCGACCCGGCTCGCCTCGACGACGAGGCGGCCCGAGGTGTTCACGGTGGCGCCGGTCACCGCGTCGCCCACGGTGACGTCGGCCGGCACGGACTCGCCGGTGAGCAGGGACGCGTCCACGGCGGAGGAACCCTCGACGACGGTGCCGTCGGTGGCGACCTTCTCCCCGGGCCGTACGACGAAACGGTCGCCGACGCGCAACTGGCCGGCGGGGACGCGTACTTCACGGCCGCCGCGCAGGACGGTCGCGTCCTTGGCGCCCAGTTCGAGCAGGGACCGCAGCGCGGCGCCCGCCTTCCGCTTGGCGCGGGCCTCCAGGTAGCGGCCGAGCAGGATGAACGTGACGACTCCGGCGGCGACTTCGAGATAGAGCGCGCCGGAGCCGTCCGTACGGGCCACGGTCAGGTCGAAGCCGTGCCGCATGCCCGGCATTCCGGCCGTGCCGAAGAACAGCGCCCACAGCGACCAGCCGAAGGCGGCGAGGGTGCCGACCGAGACCAGGGTGTCCATCGTGGCCGCGCCGTGCCGGGCGTTGGTCCAGGCGGCGCGGTGGAAGGGCAGCCCGCCCCAGACCACGACGGGCGCGGCGAGGGTCAGCGAGAGCCACTGCCAGTTGTCGAACTGCAGGGCCGGGACCATCGCCATGAGGACGACGGGCAGGGCGAGCACGGCGCTGACGAGCAGCCGCCGACGCAGCGCCCCGGTCTCGCCGTCCTCCGCCTCGGCGGGTACGGCTTCGGAGTCCGCCAGGGGTTCCGGTTCCGGTTCCGGCGGGGTGATCTCCTCGGCGGTGTAGCCGAGCTTCTCGACCGTGGCGATCAGGGCGCTCACCTCGACGCCGTCCGGGTACGCCACCTTCGCCTTCTCGGTGGCGAGGTTCACGGAGGCAAGCACTCCGTCCAGGCGGTTGAGCTTGCGCTCGATCCGGGACGAGCACGAGGCGCAGGTCATCCCGCCGATGGCGAGCTCGACCTCGGAGCTCTGGGCGGCGGTGTCGGGGTGCTCGGTCGCCGTGTCAGTCATGGCAGGTCACGGGGTTCTTTTCGTCGGCCGGTACGGAGGGGGTGCGGGGCCCGGTGTTCGTCCCGGCCCCGCGGGGTCAGGCGCGACCGGTCAGCTCGTACCCGGCCTCGTCCACCGCGGCCCGCACCGCGGCCTCGTCGAGCTCCGCCTCGGAGACGACGGTGACCTGGCCGGTGGCGGCGACGGCCTTGACGGAGGTCACGCCCGGCAGCTCGGAGATCTCGGCGGAGACGGCGCCCTCGCAGTGGCCGCAGGTCATCCCGGCGACCTGGTAGGTGGCGGTCACGGCGCCCTGCGGGGCTGCGGCCGCGCCGTCCCCGTGGCAGGAGCCGGAGGGGGAGCAGCAGGAGCCGGTCGTCTGGGTCTCGGTCTGGGCGCTCATGTCGTTCTCCTCGTCGAGGGCGTCTGTTCGGATCCGCGGCCGGTGGCGCGTAGCGTCGAGATGGCGCTGCCCAGGTCACGGCGCAGGAGGGTCGGCTGCCTGCACAGCCCCTCCTGACACTCCCGACTGTATACCCCTAGGGGGTACTTCTCCAAGCCGTGGATACATGAAGGCCCCCACGCGGTCGTCGCGCGGGGGCCTGAAGGAACGGTTGGAGGCCTGAAGGGACGGTTGGAAGGCCTGGCGGAACGGGTGGAGGTCTGACGAAGAGGGGTGGGCCGCCCGGGGTCACTCTCTGCGCCCTCGGTTGCTCGGCCTGCTGGCCACCCAGGCGCGAATGGTGTCCGCGTACCAGTAGGGCTTTCCGCCCTCCACGTGGTCGGGCGACGGCAGCAGTCCGTGCTTCCGGTAGGAGCGCACCGTGTCCGGCTGGACGCGGATGTGTGCGGCGATGTCCTTGTACGACCAGAGCTTGCGGTCGGTCATCAGTGGTACCTCCCTGTCCGCGCGCAGTGGCGGCCCGGGGGAGCCGTCGGGGGAGCTGGGCGCGAACCGGCATGCCATCAGCCTGTGCCCGGCGGGCGACGCTGAGTGACCGTCAGGGAGGGCCTGTTGAACGGGTGTGACGGGAAACCCGCGCTCCTGAGACATGTGTGACAGAAAGGGGACTTTGGTTACGTGAGTGATGCATTGGGCGGGCGGGGCGTCCGTGCGTAGAGGCCGCGGATGTGGTCAAGGCGCGCGCCCCCGGCGCGTGGAGGTGCGCGGTTGCGCTCCGCGCGCCCCGGCCGTGCGCGCGCGGCGCCGAACGGGGTCGCGGCCCGCACGGGTGCGCGGAACCGGGTACGGATGTACGTGATCAGGCGCCGCAGCCGCGCAGGTACTGGCGGGTGCGGCGGGCGATCGGCAGCGGCTGCTCGGGAGGGCACGGGTACATGTCCTGCTCGACGATGGCGAACAGCTCGACGCCGAGCTGCTGAGCGGCGTCCAGTACGGGTTCGAGCGCGGGCAGCCCGGAAGGCGGCTCGCACATCACCCCCCGCGCCACGGCGGGCCCGAAGGGCAGTTCCTCGGCGCGGACGGCCGCGAGGATCTCCGGGTCGACCTGCTTGAGGTGCAGGTAGCCGATGCGTTCCCCGTACGTCTCGATCAGCTTGAGGTTGTCGCCGCCGCAGTACGCGTAGTGCCCGGTGTCGAGGCACAGGGAGACCAGGTCGGGGTCGGTGGCGTCGAGGAACCGGGCGACGTTCTCCTCGGTGTCGACATGGGTGTCGGCGTGCGGGTGCACGACGATCCGCAGGCCGTACCGCTCGCGGAGCTCGCGCCCGAGGCGTTCGGTGCCGTCGGCCAGGTGCCGCCACTGCTCGGCGGACAGCTCGCGGTTCTCCAGGACCTCGCCGGTCTTGTCGTCGCGCCAGAAGGAGGGGATGACGACCACGTGCCCGGCGCCCATGGCGCGGGTCAGCTCGGCCACACGGGCGACGTGCTCCCAGGTCTCGTCCCAGACGGCGGGGCCGTGGTGCAGGCCGGTGAAGACGGTGCCGGCGGAGACGCGCAGGCCGCGCCGCTCGGTCTCGGCGCGCAGGAGCTCGGGGTCGGTGGGCAGATAGCCGTACGGGCCCAGCTCGATCCAGTCGTAGCCGGACTCGGAGACCTCGTCGAGGAAGCGCTGCCAGGGGACCTGGCGGGGGTCGTCGGGGAACCAGACGCCCCAGGAGTCGGGGGCCGAGCCGATGCGGATACGCGACATTCGCGGCAAGGTCATGTCCGTCAGCCTCAAGGCGTCCCGAGAGCGCTGTCAAGGCATGGTCCGAATGTAAGGACAAAGTGTTGACAGGGGTGGGGGCCAGGGCTAGACCTGGGGGCAGCGTCGACGGAAGGGGCATCGAGGGTGACCGGTCCGAGCGAAGCGAGCCAGCCGGATCAGCCGAGCCAGCCGGATCAGCAGGATCTGCCGAACCAGCCGGATCAGCAGGATCTGCCGTACGACCTGATCACCATGGGCCGGATCGGCGTCGATCTCTATCCGCTGCAGACCGGGGTGCCCCTGTCCGACGTCGGGACGTTCGGGAAGTTCCTCGGCGGCTCGCCGTCCAACGTCGCGGTGGCCGCGGCCCGGCTCGGGCGGCGTACGGCTGTCGTCACCCGCACCGGCCAGGACCCCTTCGGTACGTATCTGCGCCGGGAACTGCGGGAGTTGGGCGTCGACGACCGGTGGGCGACACCCGTGCCGGAGCTGCCGACGCCCGTCACGTTCTGCGAGATCTTCCCGCCCGACGACTTCCCGCTGTACTTCTACCGGAAGCCCAAGGCGCCCGATCTCGCCCTGCGCGCCGAGGAGTTGGACCTCGACGCGATCCGCCGGGCGCGGATCTTCTGGATGACCGGGACCGGCCTGTGTGAGGAGCCGAGCCGCACGGCGACGCTCACCGCCCTCGCCCACCGCGCCAAGGCCGCCACCACCGTCTTCGACCTCGACTGGCGCCCCATGTTCTGGGCGGAGGGCCCCGAGGCGGCCCGCCCGTACTACGCGGAGGCGCTCGCCCACGCCACCGTCGCCGTCGGCAACCTCGACGAGTGCGAGGTCGCCACCGGCCTGCGCGAACCCGAGGCAGCCGCCCGCGCCCTGCTCGCCGCCGGGGTCGACCTCGCCGTCGTCAAACAGGGCCCGAAGGGCGTGCTCGCCCTGGACCGGTCGGGCGCGTGCGTCGAGGTGCCGCCCGTTCCCGTCGAGGTCGTCAACGGCCTGGGCGCGGGGGACGCGTTCGGCGGCGCGCTCTGCCACGGGCTGCTCGCGGGCTGGCCGCCCGAGCGCACGATGCGGTACGCGAACGCCGCGGGCGCGATCGTCGCCGGCCGCCTCGCCTGCTCGCCCGCGATGCCGTACGCGCACGAGGTCGAGGCCGTCCTCGAAGGGGGCGCGCGATGACCGTGGGGCGAGCGGCCGACGGCACCGCGGAGGAAGGGGGCGCGCGATGACCACCGGGCGGCGGCCCGTCGACCCCGCCGGGCTCGCCCGCACCCGTGCCCGGCACCCCGAGGCCGTGGCGGAGGCCGCCGCGCGCCGGACGCGCAGGCCGCTGCTCGCCGAGTCCGGGCGGCTGCTCATCGTCGCCGCCGACCACCCGGCGCGCGGCGCGCTCGCGGTCGGGGAGCGGCGCTTCGCCATGGCCAACCGGACCGACCTCCTCGAACGGCTCTGCCTCGCCCTGTCCCGGCCCGGCGTCGACGGAGTGCTCGCCAGCGCCGACGTCCTGGACGACCTGCTGCTGCTCGGCGCGCTCGACGGCAAGGTCGTCATGGGCTCCATGAACCGCGGCGGACTCGCCGGTTCCGCCTTCGAGCTGGACGACCGCTTCACCGGCTGCACCCCCGAGGACCTGCGCCGCCGCCGCTTCGACGCGGGCAAGCTGCTGCTCCGTATCGACCGCGACGACCCCGCCTCGCTCACCACCCTGGACGCCGCCGCGCGCGCCGTGTCCGCGATGGCGGAGCTGCGCCTTCCGGTGTTCG
This sequence comes from Streptomyces sp. LHD-70, assembly GCF_031157275.1. Taxonomy (GTDB): domain Bacteria; phylum Actinomycetota; class Actinomycetes; order Streptomycetales; family Streptomycetaceae; genus Streptomyces. Next base: position 16,658 of record NZ_JAVIFW010000024.1, on the reverse strand, counting down.
TCGAGCCGTTCCTGTCCCACCGGGTCGACGGGCGGCTCTGCAACGACCTGTCCACGGAGGCGGTCACCACGGCCATCGCCGTCGCGTCAGGACTCGCGGGCAGCTCCGCGTACACCTGGCTGAAGGTCCCCGTCACCGACGAGCCGTACGGCACCGCCCGCGCCCTGGAGGCCTCCACGCTGCCGGCCGTCCTGCTCGGCGGCGACGTGCACGGGCAGCGCCCGCAGGAGACGTACGAGCGCTGGCGCAAGGCCCTCGAACTGCCGACCGTGCAAGGGCTCGTCGTGGGACGGTCGTTGCTCTACCCGGCGGACGACGACGTGGCGGCGGCTGTCGACACCGCGGCCGCGCTGCTTCAGTGAGGCCGCACCGCAGAGCCAGACCGAGAGGGAGACGTGATGCACCTACCGGCGGGCAGCACCGCGAACGGCCCGTACGCCCTGGACATCGACCCGAAACGGGCCGGATGGACGTACGCCGCGCTGCGGATCCTGGAGCTCGGGCCGGACGGCTCGCACTCCTTTCACACCGGGGACAGCGAATGGATCGTGCTTCCGCTGAGCGGTGGCTGTACGGTGCGCACGGACGGTGAGGAGTTCCAACTCACCGGCAGGGACAGCGTGTTCGGCGCGGCGAGCGACTTCTGCTATCTGCCGCGCGACGCCCACGCCCAGATCGCCTCCGGCGCGGGAGGCCGCTTCGCCCTGGCAGGAGCGAAGTGCGAGCGTCGACTCCCCGCCCGCCACGGCCTCGCGCCGGAGGTTCCCGTGGAGCGGCGCGGCAGCGGGCAGTGCGCGCGCCAGGTGCGGAACTTCGCCGCGGCTGCCCCCGCCGGAGGCGATGATCGACAGGGTTTCGAGTGCGACCGGCTGATCGCCGTCGAGGTGCTCACGCCCGGCGGCAACTGGTCCTCGTACCCGCCGCACAAGCACGACGAGCACCGGCCCGGCGTCGAGTCCGAGCTGGAGGAGATCTACTACTTCGAGGTCGACGGTCCGCACGGCCTCGGCTACCAGCGCGTCTCCCCGTCCCGCCCCGGCGGCACCGACCTGCTCGCCGAAGTCCGGGGCGGCGACGCGGTGTTGGTGCCGGACGGCTGGCACGGGCCGTCCATCGCCCAGCCGGGCCACGACATGTACTACCTGAACGTGATGGCGGGACCGGGCGCCGACAGGGAATGGAACATCTGCTTCCACCCCGACCACCAGGAGGGCTACCGATGAGCGCCCCGAACCGAACAGACACCGTCCGTCTCACCGCGGCCCAGGCCCTCGTCCGCTTCCTCGCCGCCCAGCACACCGAACGCGACGGCGTACGGCAGCGGCTCATCGGCGCCACCTGGGGGATCTTCGGGCACGGCAACGTCGCCGGGATCGGCCAGGCACTCGTCGAGTACGACACCCTCATGCCGTTCCACCAGGGCCGCAACGAGCAGGCCATGGTGCACGCCGCCGTCGGCTACGCCCGGCAGTCGCGGCGCCTGTCCACGCACGCGGTCACCACGTCCATCGGCCCCGGCGCCACCAACCTCACCACCGGCGCCGCGCTCGCCACCATCAACCGCCTCCCCGTCCTGCTGCTCCCCGGCGACACCTTCGCGACCCGGCCCGCGGACCCGGTCCTGCAGCAGCTCGAAGTGCCGTACGCGGGCGACGTGTCCGTGAACGACTGCCTGCGCCCCGTCTCCCGCTGGTTCGACCGGGTCACCCGCCCCGAGGCCCTGATCCCGGCCGCGCTCGCGGCCATGCGGGTCCTCACCGACCCGGCGGACACGGGCGCGGTCACGCTTGCGCTGCCGCAGGACGTGCAGGTGGAGGCGTACGACTGGCCGGTCCGGTTCTTCGAGGAGCGGGTCTGGACCGTGCGCCGCCCGAACCCCGATCCCCGTGAACTGGCCGATGCCGTACGGGAGTTGCGCGCCGCCCGCAGGCCGCTGATCGTCGCCGGGGGCGGGGTCCGGCACAGCGGGGCGGAGCACGCGCTGCGCGCCCTCGCCGACGCCACCGGCATCCCCGTCGCCTCGACCCAGGCGGGCAAGGGTGCGCTGCCCCACGACCACCCGGCGGACGTGGGCGGCATCGGGCACACCGGGACGGCCACGGCCGACGCCCTGGCCCGCGGCGCCGACCTGGTGCTCGGCGTCGGCACCCGGTGGTCGGACTTCACCACCGCCTCCGCGACCCTCTTCGAGAACCCCGACGTCCGGTTCCTGAACCTGAACATCGCGCCCTTCGACGGGCACAAGCTGGCCGGGCAGACCCTGATCGCCGATGCGCGCGCCGCCCTCGAAGCACTCACGGAAAGCCTCCAGGCACACCGGGTGGACGCCGCGTACCAGGCCGAGTACACCCGCGCCAAGTCCGCCTGGGAGGACCAGGTCTCCGCCGCCTACGCCACCCCCGACCCCGCGGCGCGCCCCACCCAGGCCCAGGTCCTCGGCGTCCTGGACGAGCTGGCCGACGGCGACGACGTCCTCATCAACGCCGCCGGATCCCTCCCCGGCGACCTGCACAAACTGTGGCGGGCCCGGTCCCCGCACCAGTACCACGTCGAGTACGGCTACTCCTGCATGGGCTACGAGATCCCGGCCGCGCTCGGCGTGCAGCTGGCCGACCCGGGCCTGCGGGTGTGGGCGCTCGTCGGCGACGGCACGTATCTGATGATGCCCACCGAGATCGTCACGGCCGTGCAGGAGCACCTGCCCGTCAAGGTGGTGATCCTGCAGAACCACGGGTACGCGTCCATCGGCGGGCTCTCGCAGTCCGTGGGCGCCGAGCGCTTCGGCACCGCCTACCGGTTCCGGGCGCCCGACGGCTCGTACACCGGGGCGCCGCTGCCCGTGGACCTCGGGGCGAACGCGGCCTCGCTCGGGATGCGGGTGCTGCGCCCGAAAACGGTGCGTGACCTGCGCGAAGCGCTGGCAGAGGCGTGCGCGTCCGACGTACCCACATGTGTCTATGTGGAGACGGAAACGGCCGACACTGTGTCGGGCGTGCCGCCCGCGCAGGCGTGGTGGGATGTTCCTGTGGCCGAGACCGCGAGCCGCCCGGCGGCGGTCCAGGCACGTGAGGAGTACGACCGGCAGGCGCGGTCACGCCGCCGTCACCTGTAGGCGCGCACGCCCGCGCCGCCGCCATCCGTGAGGAACCGCAAGGGAGCTGTACGCCATGACGAAGACCGTTCACCACTGGATCGGCGGCAAGACCGTTCAGGGCACGTCGGGTAACTCCGGCCCGGTCACCGATCCGGCGACCGGCGAGGTGACCACCCGCGTCGACTTCGCCTCCGTCGCCGAGGTGGACGCCGCGGTCGCCGCGGCCAAGGCCGCCTACGCGGACTGGGGCCAGTCCTCGCTCGCGCAGCGCACCACGGTCCTGTTCAAGTTCCGCGCGCTCCTCGACGCCAACCGGGACGCCATCGCCGAGCTGATCACCGCCGAGCACGGCAAGGTGCACTCGGACGCGCTCGGCGAGGTCGCGCGCGGCCTGGAGATCGTGGACCTGGCCTGCGGGATCACCGTGCAGCTGAAGGGCGAGCTGTCGACCTCGGTCGCCACCCGGGTCGACGTCTCCTCGATCCGGCAGCCGCTCGGTGTGGTCGCGGGCATCACGCCGTTCAACTTCCCGGCGATGGTGCCGATGTGGATGTTCCCGCTCGCCATCGCGTGCGGCAACACCTTCATCCTGAAGCCCAGCGAGAAGGACCCGTCGGCCGCCCTGAAGATCGCCGAGCTGCTCGCGGAGGCCGGGCTTCCGGAGGGTGTCTTCAACGTCGTGCACGGAGACAAGGTCGCCGTCGACCGCCTCCTGGAGCACCCGGACGTCGCCGCCGTCTCCTTCGTCGGCTCGACCCCGATCGCCAAGTACATCCACACCACCGCCTCCGCCAACGGCAAGCGCGTGCAGGCGCTCGGCGGCGCCAAGAACCACATGCTGGTCCTGCCCGACGCCGACCTGGACGCGGCCGCCGACGCCGCCGTCTCCGCCGCGTACGGTTCGGCCGGTGAGCGCTGCATGGCGATCTCCGCGGTCGTCGCGGTCGGCGACATCGCCGACGAGCTCGTCGCCAAGATCCGCGAGCGCGCCGAGAAGATCAAGATCGGCCCCGGCAACGACCCGACGTCCGAGATGGGCCCGCTGATCACCGCCGCCCACCGCGACAAGGTCGCCGGTTACGTGCAGGGCGCCAAGGAGCAGGGCTGCGAGGTCGTCCTCGACGGCACCGGCCACTCGGTCGAGGGCTTCGAGAACGGCCACTGGATCGGCCTGTCCCTGCTCGACCGCGTCCCGGTCACCGCCGACGCGTACAAGGACGAGATCTTCGGCCCGGTCCTGTGCGTCCTGCGCACCGAGACGTACGAGGAGGGCCTGGCCCTCATCAACAACTCGCCGTTCGGCAACGGCACCGCGATCTTCACCCGGGACGGCGGCGCCGCCCGCCGCTTCCAGCTGGAGGTCGAGGCCGGCATGGTCGGCGTGAACGTGCCGATCCCGGTGCCCGTCGGCTACCACTCCTTCGGTGGCTGGAAGGACTCGCTCTTCGGCGACCACCACATCTACGGCAACGACGGCACGCACTTCTACACCCGCGGCAAGGTCGTCACCACCCGCTGGCCCGACCCGGCGGACGCCCCGTCCGGCGTCGACCTGGGCTTCCCGCGCAACCACTGAGCACCCGGCGATGAGCCCCCGGCCACAGCAGGTGGTCGGGGGCTTCTGTCATGGGTGCGTCAGTGCGCGGCCCGGGCGCAGCCGCACGCCGTGGTGGTCGAGTCGGTGGCCCGGCCGCTGCGGACCTTGGCCAGCTCCAGCCGGCGGCGGACCAGCGAGGCGGCGGCGATCACGATCCACGCCGTCTCCAGGAGGATGATCCCGGTCTGCTTGCCGAGCGCCAGCGAACCGGCGAGCATCACCGAGGACTCGGTGAGCAGCAGGACCGGGTAGACGCTCTTGCGCGGGTGGATGGTGCCGGTGGAGAGCAGCGCGAAGGTCGTGATCATCATCAGCGCCGCGGCGATCTGGACGTACTCGAAGAACAGCATGGTGCGGGAAGCTGCCTTTCAGGGTGAGCAAGCTTCCCGCCTGCAATGGGGCCGTACCCAGGGATCGCTCCCGGAGCGCGGCGCTCTTGTTCGGTGTCTCCAGTAAGCCCGAGCGGCCTGCGGGGAGGCAAGGGACTTTCGTCCTTATTTTGAACGCCGTTCAAAATCCCACACCAGTACGGCGCACCCGCCCGCGCCCGCCGCCCCCGTCGCGCGGTACGTCGCCAGGGCCCCGGCGTTGTCGAGGTCCACGCCGACCCACATGTCGTAGCAGCCCATCTCCTCGCAGAGGGCGGTCAGTGCGGCGATGAGGGAGCGGGCGATCCCGCGGCGCCGGTACGGCTCGGCCACGGCCAGCTCGTACAGGCACATCTCGACGCCCTTGTCCGGGTGCAGCATCTCGATGCCCGTGATGAAGCCGACCGGCCGGCCATCGGCGTACGCGACGAACATGTGGTGGCCCGCGGCGGACAGGAAGCGCTCGGCCCACTCGGGACGCGCCGGGGAGTCGAACAGCGGCCCGGCGGCAGTGAGTTGGCCGACGGTGGTGGCGCGGCGGATGTCGTGCGGCGTCGGCATGCCGGATTCCTACCACGGCTGCGGTACGCGGGAGCCGCCGCGTACGACCGGGGGAGGTGACGAGGTTCCCCCTGCCGGGTGCCCCGGCTGTCAGATCTCGCCCGTACGGTGGAACGCATGCAACGAGACACGTCAGGGCCGAGGCGGCTCCGGGCCCGGCTGCGCGGACGGCGGCTGCTCGCAGTGGTGGCCGCCGTCGCCGTGCTCGCCGGGGCCGGCGCCGCCACGGCCGTCGCCGCAGGGGACGACGGACCGGCAGTGCACCGCGAGGACCGGGCGCTGCCCATGGGCGGCGGAGTGCGCGTCGACACGTCGTACTTCACGGCGGGGGACGCGGACACGAAACGGCCCGCCGTGCTGATCGGGCACGGCTTCGGCGGCAGCAAGAACGACGTCAGGGCGCAGGCCGAGAAACTCGCCGCCGAGGGCTATGCGGTCCTGACCTGGTCCGCGCGCGGCTTCGGCGCCTCCGGCGGGCACATCGGCCTCAACGACCCGAAGGCCGAGGTCGCCGACGCCTCCCGGCTGATCGACTGGCTGGCGAAGCGCCCCGAGGTCCAGCTGCAGGGCGAGGGCGACCCGCTGGTCGGTATGACCGGAGCCTCGTACGGCGGCGCGGTCTCCCTGCTCACGGCCGGGCACGACCAGCGCGTGGACGCCATCGCCCCCGCGATCACGTACTGGAACCTGGCCGACGCCCTGTTCCCGAACGGCGTGTTCAAGAAGCTGTGGGCCGGGATGTTCCTGTCCACCGGCGGCGGCTGCGACCGCTTCGAGCCGCAGCTGTGCGCCATGTACAACCGCGTCGCCGAGACCGGAAAGCCGGACGAGAAGGCCCGCGAGCTCCTCGAGGCCCGCAGCCCGGCCGCCGTCGGCGACAAGATCGACGTACCGGCCCTGATCATGCAGGGCCAGACCGACTCGCTGTTCCCGCTCTCCCACGCCGACGCCATGGCCAGAACCATCGGCGACAACGGCGCGCCCGTCTCCGTCGACTGGATCGCGGGCGGACACGACGGCGGCGACATGGAGGCGAGCCGCCTGGAGTCCCGCGTCACCGCCTGGTTCGACCGGTACCTCAAGGACGACAAGTCCGCCGACACCGGCAGCCCGTTCCGGGTCACCCGCTCCGGCGGCGTCGACTCCACCGACGGCCGCACGCAGGTGCGCGGCGCCACCGACGCCGAGTACCCGGGCCTCGACCACGGCCGGCGGGACATCGCCCTGCGCGGCGGCACCAAGCGGTTCGAGAACCCGGCCGGGGCCAGCCCGCCCGCGATCTCCAACGTCCCCGGCCTCACCGGCAACTTCACCCAGCTGTCCTCGCTCGGCCTCGGCGGCCTCTCCACCGACTTCCCCGGCCAGCACGCCGCCTTCGAGTCGGCCCCGCAGAAGCAGGACCTGCACATCACCGGCTCACCCACGGTCGACCTGCACATCACGTCGAACCGCCAGGACGCGGTCCTCTTCGGCAAGGTCTACGACGTCGGTCCGGACGGACGGCAGCGCGTCCTGCCCTCCCAGCTCGTCGCGCCGATCCGGGTCGAGGACGCCAAGGGCGGCAAGGACGTGGAGCTCACGCTGCCCGCCATCGACCACGAGATCCGGGCCGGCCACCGGCTGCGCCTCGTCCTCTCCTCCACCGACCTCGGGTACGCCTCACCGGCCGCCCCCGCCACCTACACAGTGACGCCGAAGAGCGACCTGCACGTGCCCGTGGTGCCCGAGCTCACCACCGCGGCCACTCCGCTGCCCGCCTGGGTCTGGTGGCTGCCCCTGGGCGCCCTCGCCGTCGCGGCCGGGCTGCTGCTCACCGCCCGCCGCCGCACGACCCCACCGGCTCCGGACCCGACGCTCGCCGAAGTCCCGCTGCAGATCACGGACTTGAGCAAGAAGTACGGCAAGTCGGACAGCTATTCCGTACGCGACCTCTCCTTCCGCGTCGAGAAGGGCCAGGTCCTCGGGCTGCTCGGGCCCAACGGCGCCGGGAAGACCACCACCCTGCGGATGCTGATGGGCCTGATCGCCCCGGACGGCGGCGAGATCCGGCTCTTCGGGCACGCCGTGCGGCCCGGAGCGCCCGTGCTCTCCCGGGTCGGCGCGTTCGTCGAGGGCGCGGGCTTCCTGCCGCACCTCTCGGGCCGCGAGAACCTCACGCTGTACTGGGCGGCGACGGGCCGCCCGGCCGAGGACGCGCACATCGACGAGGCCCTGGAGATCGCCGGGCTCGGCGACGCCCTCGCCCGCGCGGTGCGCACGTACTCGCAGGGCATGCGGCAGCGCCTCGCCATCGCCCAGGCCATGCTCGGCCTGCCGGACCTGCTGATCCTCGACGAACCGACCAACGGCCTCGACCCGCCGCAGATCCGCGAGATGCGCGAGGTGATGATCCGGTACGCGGCGCAGGGCCGCACCGTCATCGTCTCCAGCCATCTCCTCGCCGAGGTCGAGCAGTCCTGCACGCACCTCGTCGTCATGGACCGCGGCCGGCTCGTCCAGGCCGGTCCCGTCGCCGAGATCGTCGGCTCCGGGCAGACGCTTCTGGTCGGCACGGAGCAGGAGCTGGAGCCGGTCCTGGTCGAGAAGATCGACGCTCTGGAGGGCGTGCAGTCGGCCGTCGCCGCGGAGAGTGGCGTCCTGGTCCGGCTCGACGGCGCCACGGTCGCCGAGCTCCTCGCCGAACTCGTCCGGCTCGACGTCCCGGTCACGAGCGTCGGACCGCACCGAAGGCTGGAGGACGCCTTCCTGACCCTGATCGGAGGACCGGCATGAGCGGGACGACGACCGTCACCGGCGGCAAGGGCAAGAGTGCCGCCGCCGTGGACGCCGCACCCGGCTACCGCGCCGGGCGGACCCTGCCCCTGCGGGTGGAGCTGCGCCGCCAGCTCGGCCGCCGCCGCACCCTGGTCATGGGCGCGGTCCTCGCGGTGCTGCCGCTGATCCTGGTCGCCGCCTTCGCCATCGGCGGCACCCCGGAGGCCAGCGCGCGGCGCGGGGCGACGCTCATGCAGGTCGCCACCGAGTCCGGCGCGAACTTCGCCGCGACCTGCCTGTTCGTCTCCGCCGGGTTCCTGCTCGTGGTGCCCGTCGCGCTGTTCTGCGGGGACACGGTCGCCTCCGAGGCCGGCTGGTCCTCGCTGCGCTATCTGCTCGCCGCGCCCGTGCCGCGCGCCCGGCTGCTGTGGAGCAAGCTCGCCGTCGCGCTCGGCCTGAGCGCCGCCGCGATGCTCCTGATGCCGCTGGTCGCCCTCGCGGTCGGCACGGTGGCGTACGGCTGGGGGCCACTGGAGCTGCCCACCGGCGGCGGGCTCGCCGCGGGCGACTCGGCGCTGCGGCTCCTGGTGGTCGTGGCGTACATCTTCGCGTCCCAACTGGTCACCGCGGGGCTCGCGTTCTGGCTCTCCACGAAGACCGACGCACCGCTCGGCGCGGTCGGCGGCGCCGTCGGCCTGACCATCGTCGGCAACGTCCTGGACGCGGTCACCGCCCTCGGCGACTGGCGGGACGTACTGCCCGCGCACTGGCAGTTCGCCTGGATCGACGCACTCCAGCCCACCCCGGAGTGGGGCGGCATGATCCAGGGCACTGCGGTCTCGGTGACGTACGCGGTGATCCTGATCGCGCTCGCGTTCCGCGGCTTCGCGCGCAAGGACATTGTGAGCTGAGCCCACGGACGGGTGGCCCGGGGTCGGGCCACCCGTCCGGCGCACGGTTGAGGAGCGGGGGTTCGGGGGCGCCGGCCCCCGAAGCTACGCCCGAAGCTACGCCCGCAGCTACGCCCGCAGCTACGCCCGCAGCTACGCCCGCAGCTACGCCCGAAGCTACGCCCGAAGCTACGCCCGCAGCTGCGCCGCCTGCCGTACCGCCGTGGCCAGACGCTGTACGTCGACGTCCGCCGGATCATCCGACCCGCCCGCCAACCGGTCCGCGTGCTCGGACAGTTCGGACAGCGACATCCGCCCGGGCAGCGGCGTGAACCGGTCCTCGCCCGAGGTCGCGCTCTCGGGGCCGTCCGCGAGAGCAGGCTCGGGGCATGACGCCGTCGGGTCGTCGTAAGGGCACCCGGACGGCTCAGGCCGATACGAAGCCGCCCGCAGCGCGTCCGCGAAGTACGCCGCGACCGCGCTCACCTGGAAGCCCCGGTCCGCCCCGTCCCACAGCGGCCGCCCGAGCTGCTCGGCGCTGATCTTCTGGGAACGCTCGTGCGGCGTACGGGACTTGGGGTCCTGCCAGCGCACACGTGCCGTCGCCACATGCCCGTCGCCGGAACCCGCGCCCTCCTTCAGCCGTACGGCATAGAGCGCCGTCACCGAGTGGCCGGGGCCGACCTCGCCGCCGTCGACCCGGTCGTCCCGGAAGTCCTCGTCGGCGACCTGCCGGTTGTCGTAGCCGATCAGCCGGAACTTGTCGACGGTCTTCGGGTCGAACGCGACCTGCGCCTTGGCGTCCCGGGCGCGCAGCTCGATGTGCGCGGGCAGGTCGTCGCAGAACACCTTGCGGGCCTCGGCGGGATCCGAGACGTACGTGGTGTGACCGTCGCCCTTGTCCGCGAGCTGCTCCATCAGCGCGTCGCCGTAGTCGCTGCCGACGCCGACGCCGAAGAGCGTGATGCCGTGCTCGCGGCGGGCCTCGGAGATCCGCTCCAGGATGGTGTCGGCGCTGGTCGCGCCGGTGTTGGCGAGCGCGTCGGAGAGCAGCACGACCCGGTTGGTGGCGCCCTTCGTCCGGCCCTCGACGGCGGTGTCGTAGCCGGTGCGGATGCCCGCCTCCAGGTTGGTGGAGTCGGTGGGCTCCAGGTCGTCGACCGCCGCGTGCACCCGGTCGCGGTCGGCGTCCTCGGCGAGGCGCGTCATCGGCAGTACGGTCTCGGCCTCGTCGCTGAACGTCACGATCGCCACGGAGTCGTCGGCGCGCAGCCGGTCCGTCATGATGCCGAGCGACTCCTTGACCAGGTCGAGCCGGCCGGGCTCGGCCATGGAGCCGGAGATGTCGATGACGAACGTGAGCGCCGCGGGCGGCCGCTTCGCCGCGTCCGCGGACTTGGTGGCGAGCCCGACCCGCAGCAGCGACCAGTCGTCGCCCGCGGCGCCCGGCGCCTGCGCGCCGTCGACGTTCACGGAGATGCCGCTGCCCTTCGGCTGCGGGTAGTCCTGCCGGAAGCTGTTGACGAACTCCTCGGGCCGCACGGTCGACGGGTCGGGCAGCCGCCCCTCGCCGAGCGTGCGCCGCGCATAGCCGTACGAGGCGGTGTCCACGTCCAGGGCGAACGTGGAGAGGTAGTCCGGCGGTGGCACGAACTCCCGCCCCTCGTCCGACTCCTGCTGTCCGTCGGGCCGTTCGGACGCGGCGGGCGCGGGCAGCGCCTCACCCGATCCGCCCGGCCGCTTGGCCGCGCCGGAGTCCGTCGTGGTGTTCGTGCCCCCGCCCGAGCACCCGGTGAGCAGCACACCCCCGAGGGCGAGCCCCACCACCCCCTTGCGTACCCAGCTGTCCCCACGAGCCATCGCCGGCCGCCCCCTTCAGTCGTCCAGTTCTTGTGACTGTGACGCGGAAGAGGGCGTATCGGACCGGCCCGGGCGATTGCGGAAGGATCACGGTTATGTCTTCGGATGGTCCGCGCGGAGAGGCGTAAGGGGCCCTGCGTCTACCGGATGTGGCGACCGGTGATCGCCCGCGCGATCACAAGACGCTGGATCTCGCTCGTCCCCTCGAAGATGGTGTAGATCTTCGCGTCCCGGTACATCCGCTCCACCGGATGCTCCCTGCTGTATCCGGCCCCGCCGAGCACCTGGACCGCCTTCTCACTGGCCGCGACCGCGAGTTCGCCCGCACGGAGCTTGGACATGGAGCCCTGGCCCGCGTCGAAGGTCCTGCCGTTGCGGGCCATCCACGAGGCCTGCCAGATGAGCAGCCGTACGGCCTCGATCTCGGTGCGCAGGTCGGCGAGGGCGAAGGCGATGGACTGGTTCTCGACGATGGGCCGCCCGAACGCCTCGCGCTCCCCGGCGTAGTCGAGGGCGTACTCGTACGCGGCGCGCGCGATGCCGAGCGCCTGCGCGCCGACCGTGGGGCGGCTCACCTCGAACGTGGCCATCGCGGCCTGTGACTTGGCCCCGGAGGAGCCTTCCCGTACGCGGGCGAGCCGGGCGTCGAGCTTCTCCTTGCCGCCGAGCAGGCAGTGGCCGGGGACGCGGACGTCGTCAAGGAAGACATCGGCCGTGTGCGAGGCGCGCAGGCCCAACTTCCGTATCTTCTTGGCACCTTCGAGCCCCGGCGTGCCGGGCGGCACGATGAACGCGGCCTGGCCGCGGGCCCCGAGCTCCGGGTCGACGGAGGCGACGACGACATGCACGTTCGCGATGCCGCCGTTGGTGATCCAGGCCTTCTGCCCGGACAGCACCCACTCGTTCCTGGCCTCGTCGTAGCGCGCCCGGGTCCGCATCGCCGACACGTCGGACCCGGCCTGCGGCTCGGAGACGCAGAACGCGGCGACCTTCGGGTCGTCCTCGTCGCCGAAGCACTGCGGCACCCACTCGGCCAACTGGTCCGGCGTACCGGACGAGAAGATCCCGGCGACCGCGAGCGAGGTGCCGAACAGCGCCATGCCGATGCCCGCGTCGCCCCAGAACAGTTCCTCGTTGGCGATCTGCAGGGAGATGCCGGTGGGGTCGCCGAAGAGGTCGGCGAGGGACTCGAACCCGTACAGCCCGATCTTGGCGGCCTCCTGGATGACGGGCCAGGGCGTCTCCTCGCGCTCGTCCCACTCGCTGGCTGCGGGCCGGACGACCTCGGCCGCGAAGCCGTGCACCCAGTCCTTCAGGTCCTGCTGTTCCTCGGTCAGTTCGAGGGAGAAGCCGGCCATACGGGCCTCACGCCTTCGGGATGTCGAAGTAGCGGGTGAGCCCGGCGGCGAGCGCGACATCGCCCGCGATCCTGAGCTTGCGGGTCATGAACATCGTGACCGGGTTGGAGTTGCCGGAGACCAGCTTGAGGAACTCCGCGTCGCCCATCACGAGCGTGACGCGCGGCTCGGCCTCCGAGCGGCCCTCGGTGACCGTGCAGGTGCCGTCCGCGATCCGGGTCTCGTAGAGCACCTCGCTGTCGCCGCCGCCCACCTTCCAGCGGATCAGCGCCTCCAGGCTGCCCGCCGTCTCCGGCTTGAACTGCCGGCCCATGCGGCCGAACACCTCGGCGAGCACCCGGGCGCGCAAGGGCTCGTCCTGCGCGATCTGGTTGATCTCCTTGGTGGACAGGCCCTTCACGATCCTCGCGAACTCCTCGGGCGATACGCCCGCGAAGTCCAACTCCGCCAGATTGTCCAGGTTATTCGGGTTATCGCTGCTCGCCATGGAAGTCTCCAGCCTCCTCGCTCGTCACTGATCGCATCCTTACTCGCGAGTAAGCTTACTCAGAAGTCAGATATGCGCCAGCCCCATTGATTTCTGCTTACGCATCGGTAAGTTGACGGACGCGTAAAGAACTTGCACCGCAGGGCACACCGCAACACGCACCGCAGCACGCACGCACCACAGCACGGCATGGAAGCGAACAGCACCGCACGCACGCCGACAACGGAGCCGACCATGGGCGTACGCAAGGATCTGAAACGGGCGAAGCAGCGCAGCGACCTCGCGGCTCGCGTCCATACGGAGCTGATCAGGCAGGACGGCGTCGTCCGCGAGGTGCGCACCGCCGCCTTCGACTCCGCCTCCGCCACCGGCACGACCGCCGACATCCCCTTCACCAACGCCGCCGAGGCGCCCGACGCGGTCGTCCTGCGCCGCAAGGAGGCCGGCACCTGGCGCCCCGTGACGGCGGCGGCCTTCGCCCGTGAAGTCACCGCCGCCGCAAAGGGGTTGATCGCCGCAGGCCTCGAACCGGGCGGCCGCGTCGCCCTGATGTCCCGTACGCGCTACGAGTGGGCCGTGCTCGACTTCGCGATCTGGGCGGCCGGCGGCCAGACCGTGCCGATCTACGCCACCTCGTCCGCCGAGCAGATCGCGTGGATCGTCGAGGACTCCGGGGCCCGCTTCGTGATCGCCGAGACCGAGGAGAACGCCCGTACGGTACGGGCCGCCTGTGCATCGATGGGGGATCAGCCCGGGTTGTGGGAGCTCGACTCCGGCGCGATCCTCGAACTCGCCCGCCTCGGAAAGGACATCGGCGACGCGGAGGCGGACAAGCGGCGGGCCGCGCTCACCCCGGACACCATCGCGACCGTCTGCTACACCTCCGGCACCACAGGACGGCCCAAGGGCTGCGTCCTCACCCACGGCAATCTGCACGCCGAGGCCGCCAGCACCGTCGAGCTCCTGCACCCGATCTTCAAGGAGGTCACCGGACAGGTCGCCACGACGCTCCTGTTCCTGCCGCTCGCGCACATCCTGGGCCGGGTCATCCAGGTCGCCTGCATGCTCGCGCGGATCGAGGTCGGCCACTGCCCGAGCATCAAGCCCGATGAACTCCGCCCCGAACTGCGCTCGTTCAAACCCACCTTCGTCGTCGGCGTCCCGTACCTCTTCGAGAAGATCCACGACACCGGCCGCGCCACCGCCGAGAAGATCGGCCGCGGCTCCTCCTTCGAGCGCGCCGACCGGATCGCCGTCCGCTTCGGCGAGGCCTACCTCGACAAGTTCCTCGACCGGGGCAAGGGCCCCTCACTCGGCCTCTACCTCGCCTGGGCGCTGTACGACCTGCTCGTCTACCGCCGCGTCCGCAAGGAGATCGGCGGCCGGCTGCGCTACGCCATCAGCGGCGGCTCGCCCCTCGACCGCCGCCTCAACCTCTTCTTCTACGCCGCCGGAATCATCGTGTACGAGGGCTACGGCCTGACCGAGACCACCGCCGCGGCCACGATCATCCCGCCGCTCAGCCCGCGCCCCGGAACCGTCGGCCTGCCCGTCCCCGGCACGTCGGTGCGCATCGCCGACGACGGGGAGGTGCTGATCAAGGGCCCCATCGTCTTCGGCTCGTACTGGAACAACCCCGACGCCACCGAACAGGTCCTGGACGGCGGCTGGTTCGCGACCGGGGACCTCGGGGAGCTCGACGACGACGGCTATCTGCGGATCACCGGCCGCAAGAAGGACATCCTCGTCACCAGCGGCGGCAAGAACGTCTCACCCGCCGTCCTGGAGGACCGCCTCCGCAGCCGCCCGCCCATCGGCCAGTGCATCGTCGTCGGCGACAACCGGCCCTTCGTCGGCGCCGTCATCACCCTCGAACCCGACGCAGTCGAGCACTGGCTCGCCGTCCGCAAGGCGCCCAGGGGCACCCCGATGTCCCAGGTGATCAAGGACCCGCGGATGCTCGCCGACGTCCAGAAGGCCGTGGACTACGCCAACGAGGCCGTCTCGCGGGCCGAGTCCATCCGTAAATTCGTCGTCGTGGAGGGCGAGTTCACCGAGGACAACGGGTTGCTCACGCCCTCGCTGAAGATCAAACGGCATGCGGTGGCGCGCGCGTACGAGCAGCAGATCGAGGCGCTGTATCAAGGCTGACGACACCGGCCGGGCAGCCGCGTACGACTACGGCGTCCTCGTCGTCGGCTCCGGATTCGGCGGGTCCGGGCCCGAGCGCGTGGCGTGCGTGGAGTGCGGCTCGTGCATGACGGGCTGCCGGGTCGGCGCGAAGAACACCCTCACGGAGAACTACCTGTACCTCGCCGAACGGGCGGGAGCGACCGTCCATCCGATGACCACGGTGGTCGCCGTACGCGAACAGGGCGAGGGCTTCGCCGTCACCACCCGCCCGACGGGCCGCCGCGTCCGGCGGGGACAGCGCACCCTCACCGCCCGCCATGTGGTCCTCGCCGCCGGCACCCACGGCACCAGACCCTGCTGTACACCCTGCGCGAACGCGGACTCCTGCCCCGCCTCTCCGCCACGCTCGGCCGCCTCACCCGCACCAACTCCGAAGTCCTGGTAGGGGCGTTGACGTTCCCGCGCCGCTACCGCAAGGCCCGCGGCACGAGCGCCGAGCCCGACTTCACGCGCGGCGTCGCCATCACCTCGTCCGTCCACCCCAACCCGACCACGCACATCGAGAACGTCCGCTACGGCAAGGGCTCCGACCTGATGGCGCCTGGGCGGCTGCCCGGTCGGCGGGTCCGCGGACACGGGGGTTCTCGACCCGTACCACCGGCTCTACGGCCATCCGGGGATCTCCGTCGTCGACGGCTCAAAGGGCGAAGAGGACCCGCGCCCGGCGCCTGGCGCCCCGTACGCGCGCGTGGCCCCGGTCGCGCCGCGCTCTCCCGTGGTTCCGGAGGGGGCGTACGGGGCGTTGCGGCTGCCGAACTCCGGTGCGCAGAGGGCTACTTGACGCCGGTCAGGCGGGCGTAGACGACGGTGTTGCCCTGGTAGGTGCCGGTGGACTGGGAGTACGCGCCACCGCAGGTGATCACCCGCAGCTCGGGCCGGTCCGACTCCCCGTACACCCGCGCGTCCGGGAACGCGTCGCCGGGCACCAGCTCCACCCGGTCGACGGTGAACACCGCGGTACGGCCGTCCTCCCGGTCCACCTCCACCGTGTTGCCGGCCCGCAGCGCGCCCAGGTCGTAGAAGACGGCGGGCCCGGTCGCCGAGTCGAGGTGGCCCGCGGTGACGGCCGTGCCCGCCGAACCCGGCGTCGTACCGTCCTGGAACCAGCCCGCCACCTGCGGCAGATTCCCCGGCGGCACATCGAGGGTGCCGTCCGGGAGGAGTCCGAGGGCGATGAGCGGCGCCTCCACATGGATCGCCGGGATCCTGATCTGCACCGGCCGGGACACCGGCAGCGCCTCGATCGTGCCCCTGGCGTCCGCGCTCGCCGTCGCGGAGGGCGGCCGGGGCGGCTGCGCCTGCGCCCGCACACCGTCTGCCATCAGCCAGGCACCGACCAGCACACCGAGCGTGGTGAGCCCCGCGAGCGGAGCCTTGATCCGGGGCAGGGGGCTGTACGAGGAGGCCACGGGCTCACATCCGTAACTGAGAGGTGGACGGCGGGCTGTGGGGGCGGTGAGGAGGGAGGGCGGAGAGGAGGGGGCGGAGGGCAGGGG
>NZ_JAVIFW010000023.1 GCF_031157275.1 Streptomyces sp. LHD-70 | reverse complement strand
CCGGTGCGCAGCGCTGCGCACCGGGCCGTCGCCCGTCGTGGGGCCGCCCTACAAGGGCCACCACTCGGTTCTTCTCACCACACTGCTCACCACTCTTCTCACCACTCGATGACGGCGAAGCCGAAGTTGAAGCCGCCGCCGAACGCGCAGAGCAGCACCTTCTCGCCCGGCCGCAGGGCTCCCTGCCGGGCGGCCGCGTCGAGGGTGAGGGGGATGGACGCGGCGCCGGTGTTGCCGTATTCGGTGACGGTGGTGTGCATCCGGGCCCGGGGGAAGGGGAGCGACTCGTGCAGTTCGGCGAGCATCACGGCGTTGGCCTGGTGCGGGACGATGTGGGCCAGCTCCGCCGCGTCGATGCCCGCGTCGTCGAGGAAGGTACGGAGGGCCTCCGGGAGCGTGGCGTACACCATCTCCTTGACGCCGCGTCCGTTCATGGCGAAGTAGTGCAGCCCCTCGGCCAAGGTCTCGGCCGTGGTGCCCAACCGGGTGCCGCCGGCGGGGACTTGGATGAGTTCGCGGCCCTCGGTGTGGGTCAGCAGGCGGGTGGCGGTCAGTGTGCTGCGGCCGGTGGCGGGGCCCAGGACGACGGCGCCGGCGCCGTCGCCCCACAGCACGCGGGTGCGCGGGTCGGTGGGGTCGGTGATCCTGCTGTACATGTCCGCGCCGATGACCAGGGCGTGCCCGCCGCCCGCGATCATGCTCGCGGCGGCGGTGAGGGCGTAGACGAAGCCGCTGCACACCGAGTTGAGGTCGAAGGCGGCGGCGGTGCTCGGCGCGTGCAGGAGGTCGGCGACGACGGTGGCCGTCGGGGGCTGCGGGGAGTCCGGGGTGGAGGTGGCGACGATGATCAGCGACAGGTCGGCGACGGCGACGCCCGCGTCCTCGAGTGCGGCGCGGGCCGCCGCGGCCGCCAGGTCCGAGGTGGCTTCGTCGCCCTTGCCGTAGCGGCGCTCGTGGATGCCCGTCTTGCGTACGATCCACTCGTCGGTGACGCCCGCCTCCGCGCCGACGTCGTCGTTGGTGATGACGAGGGACGGCACATGGGACCCGGTGCCCAGGACGCTCACCGGTATCGGGGGCGCACCCGTCCCGCCTGCGATGTCAGCCATGGGTGCGGTACTCCAGGAGGCGGAAGTTGGCGGTGCTGCCGTTGCTGACGAACTCCAGGACGCCGAGCTCGGTGCGGGTCAGCCCGGCCTCCTGCTCAAGCTCGGCCAGCTTGTCCCAGTCGCCGTGGTCGTTGAAGCCGAGGAAGAGCCGCCCGCCGTCGGCCAGGTAGCGGGGGCCGTCGACGAGGAAGGAGCGGTGCGCTGCATAGCCGGGGTCCATGATGGCCCGCTGCATGTAGTGGGTGTAGGTGAAGTCGTCCGGTGCGAGGAGGGCGTTGGAGTCCCAGTAGATGACGTCGAAGCGCTCGTCGGGGTCGAGGGCGGCGAACATGTCGCTGCGCAGGGCGCGGACGTGGTCGGCCACCCCGTGCCGGGCGGCGTTCAGGAGGGTGTTGTCCACCGCTTCCTGGGTGATGTCCAGGGCGGTGACCTGGCCGACGCCCCGGAGGGCCGCGATCACGGAGGTGACGCCGCAGCCGCTGCCGACCTCGAGGAGCGAGCCGCCCTCGGGGTAGGGCAGCCAGTCGGTGAAGCCCTTGGTCTCGGGGGAGATGTAGGGCGGCCAGACGCCGGGCAGCAGGTCCCAGGTGCGGTCCAGGAGGTCGAACTCGATGGGGTCGGACTGCTGGGCGTGGGCGAAGAGCTCCGGGGGCAGGCCGGCGGGGAGCTGCCGGTCCGCCACCGCCTGCGTGCTGTTCGTGTCCGTGCTCGCCGCGTCGGTGCTGGTCATGGTCGTGTGCTCCTGGCCGTTCGGGGTCGATGGGTGGGTGCGCCGTTCCTCAGGGGGTCGCGGACGGGTCACTGTCCCGGCTCGGCCAGCCACCGGGCGTTGCTGTCGTACACCTCGCGCATCAGCTCCGGGCGGTCGATACCCGGCCGGTCGGGGTGGTTTCCCCAGCCGGCCTGGTTCGACCAGTACTGGGTGTAGCGGTAGGAACGCCGGTAGGAGCTGAGCAGTTCGGTGTCGAGGGAGATACGGTCCCCCACGTATTCGGGAGCCGCGGAGTCCTTGAGATACACCGCCCGGAATTCCGCGATACGCCAGTCGTCCTGCCGCTTCTCGACGCGGAAGCACATCCGCTCCCATACGAAGAGCGTCGCTTCCTGGCCGTCGATCTCGACCGGCATGACGATCTGCGCGGGCAGTTCGGCGAAGGCCCGGTTGCCGTTCACCCGGACCTGGATGGGGCCCAGTTGGTGCAGGCCCTGGCCGCGCGTGGTGGCGGCCAGTTTCTGGGTGTTGGCGATGAATTCCTCGCCGCTGCACGACGCCCAGCCGACGGCGATACGTGTGTCGAGATAGTAGCTCGCCGCCATTTCGTCCCATTGCCCGGTGTCGCGCGCCCAGCGTTCGCGTATCACGCACTCCCGGGCGGCATCGGCGGCCAGCAGATCTGCCGTACCGCTGCGCTCTTGTGTACCCATTCACCCATTCCTGTCGGCCAGTTCGAGGGGCGCCAGTCGATTTCGTAGCGGGGTTTTCCGCCGTGTCAGTTGAGGTACATGTCCACTTCGTCGCCCGCGTACGAGGCGGTGGTCTTCGGTGCGCGCTCGACATCGATTCCCAGGTGCGTGCGGTAGGCGGCCACCACGGCGTCGTCGGTGGTCAGTTCCTCGGTGCGGCGCTGCCCGTTCTCGGTCACCGTGAGGGTGTTCTCGCGGATGCTCACGCGCCCCGAGGGGGTGACCTGGGAGGCGAACACGTACTGGAGGAAGGGCGAGTCGGGCGCCGTGCGGTACCACCACAGGGTGGGCAGGAAGGCGTCCAGGTCGGCGGGGCGGTTATCGATGCGGTACTGCGGCTTGCCCTTGAGGAGGACGTCCACCTCGCCGTTTCCGACGGGCACCAGCTCGTACGCGCCGTGCGCGTCGGACTGTTCGCCGGGAGTGCCGAAGACGAGCGGCCCGCGGGGGCACTTGCCGAATCCGACATCGACCAGGAGGCTTTCGCCGTCGAGGGTCACCCGGAGGGCCAGGTGCACCAGGGGCGGGCCGATCTTCTCCCCGCTGTAGGTCCGGGCCGGCAGGATCTCCACCTGATATCCGAGCGCCTCGAGCAAGAAACCGAAGGCCGGGTTGAGTTCGTAGCAACCGCCACCGCGACCGCGGTGCACGATCTTGTCCACGAGGCTCTCGTCGAGCTGGATCGGCGTGCCGTCGTGGTAGTCGAGATTCTCGAACGGGACCGAGAGAATGTGGCGCTCCTGCAACTGCCGCAGTGCGTCCAGGTCGGCTTTCTCCGGGCGTTCCGCACCGATTCGCTTCAGATACAGATCAACGGTGGCGTCGTTCAACACTGCGGGCCCCCTGCGGGATAGGGAATCTGCGGACTCTGCGGACTCTGCGGTCTCTGCGATCTTTTGTGCACCGCGGCCGACTGAAGCGCCCCGGCGAATCGACCGGCAAGGACCGCACCGGCGATCTGTCAGGTCCTGCCGCCCAGTTGACATAGTGCGAGCCGCGACGTTGCCGCTGAAGACGCCTCCCCTCACGCTGGCCCGGCACGTCGCCGATGGCCTGCCGTCGGTCAGCCCGACCTCCCGCCCGCAGCGCCGCCCGCAGCGCCTGTCCGAACCGCCCGCAGAGGGAGCACCCCAGGAATGACGAACGTCGCGATCGTTTACTACTCCGCCACCGGACACGTCCATCAACTGGCCCTCGCCGCGGCGCAGGCGGCGGAGAAGGCCGGTGCCGAGGTGCGGCTTCGCAAGATCGGCGAAGCCGTCCCCGGGCAGGACACCGCCGACCTGCTCTGGATCGACCGCACCGTGTGGACCGAGCACACCGACGCCACCGCCGAGATCCCCGTGGCCCAACTCGCCGACCTGGAGTGGGCCGACGCGATCATGATCGGTACGCCGGTCCGCTACGGCCTGCCGGCCCCCAAGCTCATGGAGTGGATCGACACCACCACCGACATGGCCATCGCGGGCAAGCTCCACGACAAGCCCGTGACCGCGTTCACCTCGGGCGACGGGGCACACGCAGGCCAGGAGACGGCGGTGCTCGGCCTCCACAACACCTTCTGCCACTGGGGCGGCGTCATCGTGCCCAACGGCATCACCCACGAGGTGATCAGCAAGCGCCGCGCCAACGGCTGCCCTTACGGCACCGCCAGCCACTCGCACCAGAAGCAGCCGGGCATCGTCCCCGCCGACAACATCGCCGCCGTCGAGTACCAGGCCCGCCACGTCATCGAGATCGCCGCAGCCCTGGGCCGGGGACGCGCCGCGGCCTGAAGGCCCTTACGGCCTCCCCCCCGCTCAGACCAGCCTTCGTACACAGGAGAGACCATGGCCGTCCAGTCCGATGGACCCAGCCCACCCCGAGCCCTGACGACGCCGGACACGGACCGGAGCGACTCCAACCCACCACGGGTCGCGGGACTGTGGCTGTCCCTGATCGCCGCCCCGGCGACCTTCGGCGTGGCCGCACCTGCGATCGTCCTGCCCAAGATGGCCGACGGCTACGGCCTCACCCTGGACGTCGCCAGCTGGCTGGTGACGATCGCGGCCCTGTCGATCGCCGTCGGCACCCCCCTGGCCGGCGGGCTGATCAGCAGGCGCGGACTGCGCACCGCGCTGATCGTCAGCACCGTCCTGCTGGTCGTCGGCACCGTCGTGGTGGCCGTCGCGCCCTGGCTGCCGGTGGTCCTCGTCGGCCGGTCGGGACAGGCCCTGGGCAGTACCGGCCTGATCGCCGTCGCGATGAACCTGGCGGGCACCGCCGGCCGGATGGGCCTGATCACCTCGACGATCGCCGGCTGCGCGGCGGTCGGCCCGCTGGTCGGCTCGCTGGTCACGGAATGGACCTCGTGGCTGGTCGTGCTGCTCCTGCCGGTGGTGGCCGCGCTGTTCGTGCCCCCCGTCCTGCGGCACGCCCCCACCGCCCCGGCCGACGACAGCCGCTTCGACGGACGCGGCGCGGTCCTGCTGACGGCGCTGGCCACCGCCCTGGTCGTCATCCCCTACTTCCCCCTGCCCGCGGCGATCTGCGCGGCGGTGGCCGCCCTGCTGCTCGCCCTGCACATCAAGGCCCGCCCCGACGGGTTCGTCCCCGTCGTCCTGCTGCGCTCGCCGCTGTTCATCGGCGTCAGCGTGCTGGCCCTGCTCCTGGCGACGTCCTTCTTCCGGCTGCTCTTCGTCATCCCCGGGCAGCTCTCCACCGAAGCCGGCTGGAGCGAGGACGCGATCGGCGTGGGCACCACGGTCTCCCAAGTGGCGGGCTCCGTCGTGGCCTTCGTCATCGCGGCGGTCGCGATCCGCATGGGCCGTGTCCCCGTCGTGGTCGTCCTGGCCGCCACCGGCATCCTGGCCGCCGTCCTGACCGCGGTCTCCGCCTCGGCCATCGTCGTCCTGACGGCCCTGGCCATCGCCCTGTTCGCCGCGGCAGGCGGCCAGGGTGCCCTCATGGCCTTCGCCACCCAGACCGTCGACAGCAGCAAACGACCGGTGGCCATCGGCCTGTTCAACCTCTGCTACCAGCTGGGGGGTGCGCTCGGACCCGCCCTCCTCGCGCTGTCCGTGGCCTCCTGACACACCCCGTACCCGCCTCCTCGGCAGCCCCTCGCCCCAGGTCCCGTCCACCGGGACACTGGGGCCTGCGGCGTGCCCGCGCACGGCGGTCATGCGGGGACGTACGGCTGGTCATGCGGGTACGCACGACGGCCGCGCGGAACCTGACGAACCCGAAAGGCCTTCGTTGACCGGTGATCCCCCGGCTCGGCAGGGTCCTGCACATGGCCAACACGATTATCGAGAAGTCACCCCTGTTCGAACTCCGGGCGCAGATCGGGATCTCCGCGCGCCCCGAGGACGTCTACGCCGTCGTCAGCGACCTGCCGCGCAGCGCCGAGTGGAGCCCCGAGTGCGTCGGCGGTGAATGGATCTCCGGTGAGCCCTCCCAGGTGGGCTCGGTCTTCCGCGGGGAGAACCTGCGCAGCGAGGACGTGGTGGCGTGGGCCCCGCTGGTGCGCGGCACCTGGTTCACGGAGGCCCGCGTCGTGGCCGCCGAGCCCGGCCGCACCTTCCAGTGGATGATGCTCAGCCACGCCCAGGAGGACCAGGAGAGCGTCTGGGGCTTCGACGTCGAGCCCGACGGCGACCAGGGTGCCGTCCTCGTGCACCACTTCCGCATGGGCAAGGCCACCGCCGGCATCCACAAGATCGTCGCGGAGATGTCGGAGGCGGAGCGCGAGAAGTTCATCACCGACTGGTCCCTCAAGATCGAGCAGGACCTCGACGACACCCTGGCGCGTATCCGGAACCTCATCGAAAAGTGACCCCCGGGCGGGCACGGCCGCGCGAAGTGGCGGACGGGCCGACCGCCATGCATGTTCCCGGACGAGAAAGCGGATAGATGTTTCTCCAGCGGATAGGAAACAACGGCATTCGCCTGGGCACGCTGTTCGATCGAGCAGCTGCCCGGCATCCCGCCAACTTCGTGGTCCTCGACCACGACCTCGACATCGCCCCCCACCTGGGTCGCCGCGCCTCGCTGACCGAACTGGCGGACCTGGTGGCCGACTTCGCCTCCCGGCTGTGGTCGGTGGGCGCCCGCCCCGGTGACCACGTGGTGGTGCACAAGAGCGACGGCTTCGACATCTCCCTCCTTGCCTGCGCGGTGGCCCGGATCGGCGCCATTCCGGTGCTGCTCTCGCCGAAGCTCGAGGGCGAGACGGTGGCCGAGCTGCTGCGGCGGGTCGGGCAGCCCTATCTGGTCACCGACCAGGCCAAGCTGGACTCCTCCCTGCCGGCCGAGGTCTTCGAGCTGTCCCGCCGGGTGCTGCTCACCTCCGGCGAGTACGAGGGCGCGACGCCGTTCGCCTCGCTCGCGGACGTCCGGCGCGTACCGGCGGTGACGATGCCGCCCGACCACCCGACGCTGGTCACCCACACGTCGGGCACCACCGGCACACCCAAGCTGGCGGTGCACACCGGCCGCAGCTTCCAGGCCCGCTACCGTCCGCAGGGCACCGTGGTCTCGCTGGGCGTCCGGCGCAGCGAACCCGTCGCCGTGCACGTGTCGTTCGTGCACTCGCGGATGTTCACGGCCATGCCCATCTCCATCCTCCAGGGCCACCCGCTGATCATCCTCAAGGACGACGAACCGGAGACCGTCGGCGACCTGTTCACGCAGGTGCCGCCCGGCTTCATCGAGGCGCACCCCAACACGTTCCTGCGCTGGGAGGTCCTCGCGGACGACCCGCGGCGGCCGCTGGCGCAGGTGAAGTTCTTCAGCTCCACGTTCGACGCGATCCACCCCCGTACGGTGAATACGATGCTGAAGGCATCGGCCCGCAAGCGCCCCAAGTTCGTCCAGGCGTACGGGCAGAGCGAGGTCGGCCCGATCGCCGGGCGCACCTACTCCCTCAAGGACGGCGCGGACTTCAACGGCCGTTGTGTGGGCGCCCCGTTCCCCGGCATGACCGGTGTGCGGGTGGTCAGCAGGGACGGCCGTACGCCGACGAAGCAGAACCCCGGCTACATCGAGGTGCGGAGCGACGGCCGCATCGTGACGTACCTGGCGGAGCATCCGCGCTGGGAGAAGCAGGTCAACGACGGCTGGTGGCGGATGGGCGATGTCGGCTACCGCACCAAGTGGGGCTGTCTGCACCTGCTCGACCGCGAGGTCGACGAGATCCCCGGGGTCGAGTCGACCCTGGAGCTGGAGGACAAGCTCTTCACGCGGCTGCCCGAGCTGGTCGAGGTCATCATCATCCCCGGTGAGGGCGGCACCGCGGTCCCCGTGGTGTGCACGCGGGACGACGCGCCGCTCGACGAGATCGCGTGGAAGTCGGCCGTGGTGGACCTGCCGCCGCTGGCAGAGCCGGTGCAGTTGCGGCTCGACGAGCTTCCGCAGACTGCTACGACGAAGATCAAGCGACTGGAGCTTGCCAGGACTCTGCAGTCCTGACCTGCCTCGCCCGGCGGCTGCTCCCCCACTGCCGGGGGGCGGTCGCCGGCTGTCTTATTCTCCCCTCCCCGCCCCTTCCCGGCTGTGTCGATATGCGGCTGGCGCCGCGTGGCCTGCCGGACGGGCCTCCTCAAAGGCCGGAGGGGCTGACTTATCAGCTGAGGAACCGGACCTGACAAGGTCCAACAGCCCTTCCCCCGGCTCCCGTTGACGCACCGTTAGCCTCACTTGTGTACTCCCGTAAAGCCGAACGAAGTTATTTCACCCCCGGCCGAAGAGTTCACTCCGGAAGGACAAAGTGAAAGCTCTAGTGCTATCCGGCGGGATGGGGACCCGGCTTCGGCCTCTCACCTACTCCACGCCGAAACAGCTGATTCCGGTCGCCGGCAAGGCGGTCCTGGAACATGTCATCGACAACATCCTGGCGGCGGGCATCACCGAGATCGGCATGGTGGTCGGCGGCCAGGGCGACAAGATCCGTGAAGTGATCGGCGACGGCGGCCGGTTCGGCGCCCGAATCACCTACATACCCCAGGACCAGCCGCTCGGCCTGGCGCA
This sequence comes from Streptomyces sp. LHD-70, assembly GCF_031157275.1. GTDB lineage: Bacteria > Actinomycetota > Actinomycetes > Streptomycetales > Streptomycetaceae > Streptomyces. The sequence continues at coordinate 115,222 of NZ_JAVIFW010000023.1, read as the reverse complement.
CTGCGTGAAGATCGCCCGCGATTTCCTGGGCGACGACGACTTCCTGATGTACCTGGGCGACAACGTGCTGCCGGAGGGCGTCGCCGGCATCGCCGGGTCCTTCGCCGCCCACCGCCCAGCCGCTCAGCTCGTCGTGCAGAAGGTCGCCGACCCGCGCGCGTTCGGGGTCGCCGAGGTCGACGAGGACTTCACGGTGACGGCGCTCGCGGAAAAGCCGGAAGTACCGCGGAGCAATCTCGCGCTCATCGGCGTGTATTTCTTCACGCCCGCCATTCATACGGCGGTCGACGCGATACGGCCGAGCGCCCGCGGCGAACTCGAGATCACCGACGCCGTGCAGTGGCTCGTGGCGAACGGCGCCACCGTGAAGGCGAGCGAATATCTCGGTTTCTGGGCGGACACCGGAAACGTGGACGCCGTACTGGAATGCAATCGGCGGCTTCTGGACGAACTTCCGCCGCAGCAGCTCGGCACGGTCGACGCGGCCAGCCGGGTCGACGATTCCGTGGTGCTCGCGGCCGGCTGCCGGGTCGTGAACTCCCGTATCGAGGGGCCCGCGTACATCGGTCCCGGCAGCGTCGTCGAGGACAGCCACATCGGCCGCTACACCGCGATCGGCGCCGACTGTTCGGTGCGCCATACGCTGATCGAGGACTCGATCGTGCAGGACGGGTCCACGCTTTCGGACCTGCCCGGTCTGAGCGGTTCGCTGATCGGCAGGACCGCCTCGGTGTCGGCGACCCGCCGGCACCGTCTCATCGTCGGGGACGACTCGCGCGTGGAGGTCGCAACATGAGGATCCTTGTGACGGGCGGCGCCGGTTTCATCGGCTCGCACTACGTCCGCGCACTGCTCGACGACGCCTACCCGCAGGCCGTGGGGGCCCGCGTCACGGTGCTCGACAAGCTGACCTACAGCGGCAACCGCGAGAGCCTGCCCGCGAGTTCGGACCGCCTGGACTTCGTGCACGGCGACGTCTGCGACGCCGAACTGCTCCGGGAGCTGCTGCCGGGACACGACTCGATCGTGCACTTCGCGGCCGAGTCGCACGTCGACCGCTCGATCGCCGCCGCCGCCGATTTCGTCCGTACGAACGTGGTGGGCACCCAGGTGCTCCTCGACGCGGCGCGGATGGCCAGGGTCGGGCGCATCGTGCACGTCTCCACCGACGAGGTGTACGGCACGATCCCCACCGGCTCGTGGACGGAGACCTGGCCGCTTGAGCCCAACTCCCCGTACGCGGCGTCCAAGGCTGCCTCCGACCTGATGGTCCGCAGCTACGCCCGCACGCACGGGCTCGACGTGTCCATCACCCGCTGCTCCAACAACTACGGCACCTACCAGCACACCGAGAAGCTCATCCCGCTGTTCGTCACCAACCTCCTGGAGGGCAGGCAGGTCCCGCTCTACGGTGACGGCCACAACGTCCGCGAGTGGCTGCACGTCCAGGACCACTGCCGGGCCGTGGAGGCCGTACGCGCCAAGGGCCGGGCCGGGGAGATCTACAACGTGGGCGGCGGCACCGAGCTGACCAACCTAGACCTCGTGCACCGGCTGCTCGACCTGTGCGGCGCCGACGAGTCCGCGATCCGCCGGGTCACCGACCGGCTCGGGCACGACGACCGCTACTCCCTCGACGGCACCAAGATCCGCGAGGAGCTCGACTTCGAGCCCGAGGTGCCGTTCGAGCAGGGCCTCGCCGAGACCGTCGGCTGGTACCGCGACAACCCCGGCTGGTGGAAGGACGTCAAGCGCCGCCAGGAGGAGGTCCGATGAGCGCGGCCGCACTCGCGCCGCCGCGGGAGGGCTCCGAGACCGCTCGGCTGCTCCGCTCGGTACGCGCCCTCAGCGGCAGCGGCCCCGACACCGACCGGGTCGCGCCCTGGCTCGCCGAGTACGCGCGTACGCACCGCTTCCGGGTGGACCGCATCCCGTTCGCCGACCTCGACGGCTGGTCGTTCGCGCCGGACACCGGGAACCTGGTGCACCGCAGCGGCCGCTTCTTCTCCGTGGAGGGCCTGCACGTCACGCACCCCGAGGGCCCGTTCCCCGAGTGGCAGCAGCCGATCATCAACCAGCCCGAGGTCGGCGTACTCGGCATCCTGGTCAAGGAGTTCGACGGCGTACCGCACTTCCTGATGCAGGCCAAGATGGAGCCCGGCAACCCCAACCTGCTGCAGCTCTCCCCGACCGTGCAGGCGACCCGCAGCAACTACACCAAGGTGCACCGGGGCGCGGACGTGAAGTACCTGGAGTACTTCGTCGACGCTCCGCCCGAGCGGGTCATCGCCGATGTGCTGCAGTCCGAGCACGGCTCCTGGTTCCTGCGCAAGGCCAACCGGAACATGCTCGTGGAGGCCGTCGGCGAGGTCCCCCTGGAGGACAACTTCTGCTGGCTCACCCTCGGGCAGATCGGTGAACTCCTGCGCCACGACAACGTGGTGAACATGGACGCGCGCACCGTCCTCGCCTGCGCCCCCACGCAGCCCGCGACGGGCGCGCTGCACTCCGAGCGCGAACTGCTCTCCTGGATCACCGGGGAGCGCGCCCACCACGACCGCCGGGTGCGGTCGGTCCCGCTCGCGTCGCTGGCCGGCTGGGAGCGCGGCGCATGGTCGGTGGAACGGGTCCCGGAGGAACGGCACTTCCGGGTCATGGCGGTGTCCGTGGAGGCGGAGAACCGCGAGGTCGCGCAGTGGACGCAGCCGCTGATCGAGCCGATCGGCCTCGGCGTCACCGCGTTCGTGACCCGCACCTTCGGCGGCGTACCGCATCTGCTCGCGCACGCCCGCGTCGAGGGCGGCCTGATGGACACCCTGGAGCTGGCCCCGACGGTGCAGTGCACGCCGGACGCCTTCCGCAGCGCCGCGCCCGCGCAGCGCCCGCCGTTCCTGGACCTGGTGCTCGACGCCCCGAAGCAGCGCATCCGGTACGAGGCCGTACACGCGGAGGAGGGCGGCCGCTTCTACCACGCGCAGAGCCGGTACCTGATCGTCGAGGCGGACGAGTCCGAGGCCCCGGCCGTGCCGCCGCCCGGATACCGCTGGGTCACCCCGGCCCAGCTCAACTCCCTTGTACGGCACAGCCGTTACGTCAATGTGCAGGCACGGTCGCTGCTCGCCTGCCTCAACACCGCCGCGGTCACGCCCTGAGCGGCGCCCCCGGCCCGACAGTAAGGAACTCCTGATGGTGGCTGCGGGTACGCATGTGGTCCCGGCACTCGGCGTGCTCCCTCGACTGGGCAGGTACGCCAGGCTGGTCAAGTTCCAGTTCGTCCTCGACTTCTTCCTCGCCCTGCTCATCGTGTGGACGGCGATGGCGCCGGACACCCGGCTCGACGGGCCCGTACTGCTGACCCTCCTGGTCTTCGCGCTCGGCAAGGTCGGCGTGCTGTCCGCGGTGATGACGCTCGACGACGTGACGGGCGTCAAGGACGGCAGCGACACGGCGAACTACCTCTCCGACGACAACACCGAGCTGCGCCCGCTCAAGCGCAAGCCGCTGCTCACCGGCGAACTCACCGTGCACCAGGCGCAGCGCTTCGGCCTGGCGGCGCTCGCCTGGGGTGCGGTGTGGTGGCTGGTGGCCACGCTGTCCGCGCCGCACGTCCCGGTGTGGGGCCTGGTGGTCACGGTGCTGCTGCTTGTGCTCAGCGTGCAGTACTCGTGGGGCCTGAAGCTGAGCTACTTCGGGCTCGGCGAGGTGTGCCTGCTGTTCTCCGCCTCGGCGTTCGTGCTGTCCCCGTACGCCCTGACGGTGGGTGAACTGCCCGCGTTCGTCCTGGTGGAGGCGCTGCTCTTCGGCTTCGGGCAGCTGCTGATATCCGGGTACTCCAACACGCAGGACATCCCCGGGGACGCCGCGGTGGGCCGGCGCACCGTCGCCGTGATGGCCTCGGAGCGCGGCAACCAGGTGTTCCTGGGCGGGCTCACGGCCCTCAACGTCCTGGTGATCGCGGTGCCGTTCGCGGCGGGCTGGATCCCGGCCTGGTTCGCGCTGGCGACACTGCCCGTGGTGGTACTGCGGCTCCGCCAGTACGCCTCGTTCCTGAGCAACGGCCACGCACTGCTCGCCCGCAGCCGCGGCGTGGTGGTCTTCCGCACGACGGTGGGGTGTGTGTTGCTTTACAACTTGGCTCGGCCTTGGTTGTGAGGGGGGGTGGGGTCGAGGGCGCTGGGGGGCTTGGGGCCGCCTGGTACCCGGCGTTGCCGGTCTGGAAGGAGTCCTGCATCCAGGCCGGGTTCTAGCCCGCCAAAGTCTTGTCCATCCAATTCCTGTACCCCTCGGAGGCGGCGAGCAGTTCCGTCGCGGTGATCTCCGGGTTGGCCCACGGGTGGTGCTCGATCAGGCCACGTTCCAGCGCTTCGTACCTGTCGCCCCGCGACTTGAGTACGAGGCGGTACTCCTCACCGGTGCCGAACTCGCCGTCGTGCCAGAACGCTGAACCGATCGGGCCGATGACCTGGGCCCCGGCAGCGAGGCGAGACTGCACAAGGACGCGTGCCAATGCATCGGCCTGGTCACGCGTCTCAGTGGCGGTGGCGACCTCGATGTACTGGTTCCTGTCCATGACGTACTCCCTCGCTCAAGTGACCTGGGAGCACCGTAGTGGGGCAACCTTCGGGACATCAGGCAAGTTGTGCCGTCCGTGGGTGCGCAGTTCGATGTTCGTCACTTGTCGTTGCCGGAGTCGAGTGGACGGAGCATGACGGTGAGCGGCGGCGAGTCCGGCGAGGGCTGGGAGCGGCCGAGGACCTGGTACCCCCACCGTGCGTAGAGGGCTTGTACGCGGCCGTTCTGGTTCGCGGGCGACACCATGAGTGTCACGGCTGTCTCGTCGCGGTCGGTGAGGAGACGGTCGTGGATGAGCTTGGCGATGCCCCGGCGGCGGAACCGGTCGACGACCATCATTTCCTTGACCGCGACCGTCGGTGTACCCGTCACGTCGGGGGCGGGAGCGGGGGTGATGCGCTTCCACCATCTGTCGTCGGGCGTGAGGCTGTTGACGTACCCATAGCCGACCGGCTCACCGTCTTCGTAGGCGATCACGGTCTCCCAGCCGGCCTCTTTCGCATGCCGGGCGAGGCGTTCTGCGTAGCGCTCCACCGAGTAGTGCGGATCGTGCAACTGATCCTTGCGGACCTCGGCGTAGACGTCGATCAGTACGCTCCACACGGCGTCGATGTCGCGGGCACGGCGCAGCTCGGTCAAGGTGTCCTCCGGAGTTGATCGTCGGCGTACGTCGCCCAGGTGCGAGCGGGAGCGCTGTGCGGGGCGACTTCGTTCAGAGCGCGGTTGAACGCGGTCAGCATCCCGGCCACACGCGGGTGGCCGGTGGACTCGACCGGGATGGCCATGGCGGTCTGCACTGCTGGGGAGACGTCGCCCTGCCCTAGTTGGGCACTCGCCAGCCGTGCGGTGGTGATCGCCCGCGAACGCGTCAGGCTGGGACGCAGAGCGGCGAGGCTGCGATGGGCGTGGGCTTCGGCTGTCGCGAAGTCCCGTGCCGACAGGTGCGCGGCGGTGGCGAGGCTGTGGAGTTCGGCCCGGTCGAAGAAGGCCCGCATCCATAGCGGGCGCGGCTCGTCCACGCCGTGGTCGTGGGCCCGGTCGAAGGCGTCCTCGGCGAGGGCGAGGCAGCGGCGGATCGCGGCCGTGGCTCGACGTTCCCGGAAGACGCGTTCTCACCTTCTGACCGCTGGGCCGCGCGCTGCGGGTACGGATGCCCAACTCGTGGGTGGGGGCGGGTGGGTGGGAAAGGGGGTGCAGCGGAACGTGCCGGGTGAGCGGCTTCGACGTAGGGAGACCCTCACGCCGCCCGCGTAGGCCCGTCGGCTCTGCGGGCGGCCGTCCAGCTGGCCACCTGGACGCGGGAGGTGCAGGCCAGCTTGCGCATGATCTTGCGTACGTGGTTCACGGCCGTCCACTCGGCGATGCCCAGCCTGCGGGCGATCTCGCGGTTGGTGAGCCCGCTCGCCACCAGTTCGGCCACCTCACGTTCCCGCGGGGTGAGGGGGTGGGCGGTGCCCGGGTCGCGGTCCGTTCCGGCGCACTGGGGGGTCAGGACGGCGAGGACGGCCGCCTCCGGTGCCGCGTTGCTGCCCTCGGCGGCCAGGGTCTCGGCGTCCTCGTCGCCCAGGCGGACCCGGGTGAGGGCGGCGACGGCCTCCATCTCCATCCGCAGGCGGGCGGGTGCGACGCAGCCGGTGGCGGACCGGACGGCGGCGGCGGCGCCGACGGCCCGTGCCACCCGGCGCCAGGTCTCCGTGGAGCGGCCGCGGGCGCGGGCCAGCAGGATCGTGAACTTCTCCAGGCCGAGCGGGCAGAGCGTCAGGTGCTTCAGCGCGGCGATGTCCGGCAGGGCCGACCGGTACAGGTCGACGGCACCGTCCTGGTCCCCGAGGGCGAAGGCCGCGTCGGCCAGGACGAGGCGGGTGAGCGCGACATTGCGTATGTCCTGCTGCTGCTCGAAGATCGCCAGCGCCTCCAGGGCGATCCGGCGGGCCCCGTGTGCGTCGCCCTCGGCGCGGCGGGCGTCCGCGAGGTTGCGCAGCACCTCGGCGTGTTCGCCCTCGCGGTCCACCCAGGCCACGGCCGCGCACTCCTCCAGGCGGCGGTCGGCCTCGACGAGGTCGCCGCGGTGCAGGGCGATGAGTCCTGAGCGGCGCATGCAGGACGCCACGCCGACGTGGTCGCCGAGCTCCTCGAAGGCGCCCCTGGCCATCGCGAGGCAGTCCTCGGCGGTGGTCAACTCGCCGGTGCACAGCAGGAGTTCACCGAGTGCGAGGTGGGCCTTGGCCTGCTGGGCGAGGGTGAGGCCCACGCCGCGCAGGGCGGTGCGCAGCCAGCCGATGCCCTCGTGGACGGCGCCGCGCGCCTGCCAGTACAGGTGCAGGCTCGCGGCGATCCGGACCACGCCCGCGAGGTCGCCGGTGCCGCTCAGGAACCGCAGCGCGCCGCTCAGGTCCTCGCGCCAGTGGTCGAGTCGGTCGAGCAGCCGGGCCTGGCCGGGTCCGCGCAGGCCGCTCTCCGCGCTCTCGGCGAGCCGGATGCAGAACGCGGCGTGCTCCGCGCCGAGCAGGTCGGCCTCGCCCAGGGCGTGGGCCTCGTCGAGGAGGAACTGCCGGGTCAGGCCGAGCATGGCGAGGGCGAGTTCGCCGTCGGAGCGCTCCTCGGTGTGCAGCAGGCTCTTGTCGACGAGGGCTTCGAGCAGCCGCCGGAAGTCGGCCGGCTCGCCGGGCCACACGGACTCGGCGGTGGGTACGTCGAAGGGCCGGTGGAAGACGGCGAGGCGCCGCAGCAGTCCGCGCTCGGCCGGGTCGAGCACGTCGAGGCCGCGGGCGAGGGCGGTGCGCATGCCGCGGTGCCGGGAGAGGGTGTCGAACTCGGTGCCGGACAGCGCGTCGAGGCCGTCCGCCAGTTCGTCGAGGAGCCGCTGCGGCGAGAGCATCTTCATGCGGGCGGCGGCGAACTCGATCGCGATGGGAAGTCCGTCGGTACGCCGGCAGAGCCGTACGACGGCCTCCCGGTTCTCGTCGGTCAGGGTGAAGCGGGGCCGGCTGACGGCGGTGCGGTCCACGAAGAGGCGGACCGAGGCGACCTCCCGCAGGGCCGCGAGGTCCGACTCCGTACCGTCCTCGGGGGGCAGGGCGAGCGGGCTGAGCCGCAGCAGCGCCTCGCCGTACACGCCGAGCCGTTCGAGGCCGGTCGCGAGGACGGTGAGCCGGGGGCAGTCGTTGATCAGCCGGGCGACGACCGGTGCGAGGGCGGGGCGCAGCCGGTCGCAGCCGTCCAGGACGAGCAGGCTGTGGCGGGGCTCGAAGCACCGGCGCAGGGCGGTGCGCGCGGGGCGGGCGGCGTCGGGTTCGAGGCCGAGGGCCTCGGCGAGCGCGGTCTCGGGGTCCTGGCCGGGGCGGAACTCGCCGACGTCGACGACGCGTCCGCCGTCCTCGAAGGTGCGGGACATCTCGGCGAACGCGGCCACGGCGAGCCTGCTCTTGCCCACTCCGGCCGGGCCGGTGACGGTCGTGACGCGCACCGCCGGGTTGCCGAGGCTGCCGCAGAGCTCGGCGAGCTCCTGCTCCCGTCCCACGAGGCAGCGGGCGGCGATGGAGAGGACGCCCACTCCGGCGGCGCCGAGCTCGTCTCTCATGGTGCTGGTTCTGATCGGGTGCATGGGCCGTCCCTCAGGTCTTCATCGGTTACCGCGGGCCTGGCTCGGTTACGCAACGCTAGATCGCTCCGACGTTTGAGCGAACAGATCCAGCCGTACGAGGAGGGGGCGCGAGCTGGGTGGCTGGGCGGAACCGATCGGTCTCGGGTCAACTTCTTCGCGTAAGCGCCTGGTTGAGGATGCCTGGAGACCGACTCCGATGGCCAAAAATCCCCTATCTTTTTGCATAGAATGTCAAGACGCGACGGCCCGCCGGGAGTTCCCGGCGGGCCGTCGCGTACTGCGGGATCACGAGGTCGGTGTGACCACCACCTCGCCCGCCTCGTCCCCGAGTTCGCCCCGCTCCTCGGCGATCCGCATCGCCTCCTCGACCAGCGTCTCCACGATCTGCGACTCCGGTACGGTCTTGATCACCTCGCCCTTGACGAAGATCTGCCCCTTGCCGTTGCCGGACGCCACGCCCAGGTCGGCCTCCCGCGCCTCGCCGGGCCCGTTCACCACACAGCCCATGACGGCGACCCGCAGGGCGGCGGGGAAGCCCTCCAGGGCGGCGGAGACCTTCTCCGCCAGGGTGTGCACGTCCACTTGGGCCCGCCCGCACCCGGGGCAGGAGACGATGTCGAGGCCGCGCTCGCGCAGCGCGAGCGCCCCCAGGATCTGCGTGCCGACCTTGACCTCCTCGACGGGCGGCGCCGACAGGGAGACCCGGATGGTGTCGCCGATGCCCTCCGACAGCAACGCCCCGAACGCCGCGGCCGACTTGACCGTGCCCTGGAACGCCGGGCCCGCCTCGGTCACGCCGAGGTGCAGCGGATAGTCGCAGCGCTGGGCGAGCAGCCGGTACGCGGCGATCATGACGACCGGGTCGTTGTGCTTGACCGAGATCTTGATGTCGCGGAAGCCGTGCTCCTCGAACAGCGAGCACTCCCACAGCGCCGACTCGACCAGCGCCTCCGGCGTGGCCCGCCCGTACTTCTCCAGGAGCCTGCGGTCCAGGGAGCCCGCGTTGACGCCGATACGGATCGGGATGCCCGCGTTGGACGCCTCCTTGGCGATCTCCCCGACCTTGTCGTCGAACTTCTTGATGTTGCCCGGGTTGACGCGGACGGCGGCACAGCCCGCGTCGATGGCCGCGAAGACGTACCGGGGCTGGAAGTGGATGTCGGCGATCACGGGGATCGGCGACTTCTTCGCGATGACGGGCAGCGCCTCCACGTCGTCCGTCGAGGGCACCGCGACCCGTACGATCTGGCAGCCGGACGCGGTGAGTTCGGCGATCTGCTGCAGTGTGGCGTTGACGTCCGCCGTCACCGTCGTCGTCATCGACTGCACCGACACGGGCGCGTCACCGCCCACCGGCACCGAACCCACCATGATCTGCCGGGACTTGCGCCGCTCGGCCAGCGGTGGCAGCTGCGCCTCCGGGCGCAGTGTGGGTATCCCGAGACCAACCGTCACCGTGTCTCCCCTCCCCGTTCGCCCCGCTCCTCGTCCATGAGGCGGGCCATCTCGCTCTCGAAATCGGTTACCAGGCCGTTCATCCGGGCCTCCTCCGGGCCGCTGATCTCCTCCACCACGCTCCGTGCGATGTGCTGGGCGGTCAGTCCGCAGGCCGACAGGACGTCGGCCCGGCTGCCGTGGTCGAGGAAGCGCCGCGGGATGCCGAACTCGCGCAGCGGCGTCCGCACTCCCTCGTCGCGCAGGAACTGCCCGATGGCCGAACCCACGCCGCTGGTACGGCTGTTGTCCTCGACGGTGACGGCGAAGCGGTGCCGGCGCGCCATGTCGGCGAGCGTGGTGTTGACCGGCGTCACCCAGCGCGGGTCGACGACCGTCGCCCCGATGCCCTGCGCCCACAGCACCTCGGCCACCTGCAGCGCGACCCGCGCCATCACGCCCACCGAGACGATCAGTACGTCGAGCGGTCCCGCCCGGTGCAGGACGTCGGTTCCGGCGAACGTGGCCTTGGCGGGGATGTCCTCGCCCGTCGCGCCCTTGGGGAAGCGCACCAGGGTCGGGCCCTCCCGCCACTCGACTGCCTCCTGAAGGAGTTCGGCGAGGCGGGCGCCGTCACGCGGGGCGGCCATCCGCAGCCCCGGCACGACTTGAAGGACGGACAGGTCCCACATGCCGTTGTGGCTGGGCCCGTCGTCACCGGTGACGCCGGAGCGGTCCAGGACGAAGGTGACGGGCCTGCGGTGCAGCGCCACGTCCATCAGGAGCTGGTCGAAGGCGCGGTTGACGAAGGTCGAGTAGATCGCGACGACCGGGTGGGTGCCGCCGAGGGACATGCCCGCAGCCATGGTGACCGCGTGCTGTTCGGCGATGCCCACGTCGACGACGCGGTCCGGGAAGCGCTGCTGCATCGGCAGCAGCCCGGTCGGCTCCAGCATGGCCGCCGTCACCGCCACGACGTCGGGGCGGCGCTCCGCGATCCGGACCAGCTCCTGCCCGAACACGGACGTGAACGACGGTCCGCCCGAGGAGGCGAGCGGCTCGCCCGTCTCGGGGTCCATGGGCTTGACGGCGTGGCCGCGGTCGAGTTCGTTCTGCTCGGTGGGCGCGAAGCCGCGGCCCTTCTCCGTGACCACGTGCACGACCACGGGCCGGCCCAGGCCCCGCGCCTCGCGCAGCACCCGCTGCAGCGCGGCCACGTCGTGCCCGTCCACCGGGCCGAGGTAGGCCAGGCCGAGCTGCTCGAACAGGTTGGGGCCCGGTGCCTCGGCGCGCAGCTCCCCGAGGTGGTCGGCGAACCCGCCGCGGGTGGGCGCGTACGAGCGCTGGTTGTCGTTGAGCACGATGACCAGCGGCCGTTCGGGACCGCCGGCGATGTTGTTCAGCCCCTCCCAGGCCATGCCGCCGGTCATCGCCCCGTCACCGATGACGGCGACCACGGCGCGGTCGGTGCGACCCTGGTGGGTGTTGGCGCGGGCCAGGCCGTCGGCGTACGAGAGGGCCGTCGAGGCGTGCGAGTTCTCGACCAGGTCGTGCTCGGACTCCGCCGGGTTCGGGTAGCCCGACAGGCCACCGCGCTTGCGCAGCCGGTCGAAGCCGGCGGCCCGGCCGGTCACGATCTTGTGGACGTACGCCTGGTGGCCCGTGTCCCACACCAGGCGGTCGCGGGGCGAGTCGAAGACGCTGTGCAGGGCGAGGGTCAGCTCCACGACGCCCAGATTGGGGCCGAGGTGGCCGCCGCTCGCGCACACCCGGTCGACGAGGAACGCTCTGATCTCCTCGGCGAGGGCGTCGAGTTGGTCCGGTTCAAGGCCCCGCAGGCTCTCCGGGCCGTGAACGGTCTCAAGGAGTGTCATCCGATCACCGGTTCCGGTATGCGACTTCGAGGGCCATCTCATTGAGCTCGTCCCGCCACACCGCGTCGATCGCGGCCGTGTCGAGGGCGGCCCGGGCGCGTTCCACGAGGGCGTCGATGCGCGCCTCGATCCGGGTCCGGCTCTCGCCGAGCAGTCCGTGCAGCGCCTCGGTGTCCCACTCGGGGCCGTTCACCAGGCGGCGCACCTCGGGGTCCCGCTCGGCGGCCTCGGCGAGCAGCAGCGTCATCTTGTGCTGCTCCAGGTCGCCGACGGGCTTGCCCGCCACCGTGCTGTCGCCGAAGGTGCCGATGACATCGTCGCGCAGCTGGAAGGCGAGGCCGAGGGCCTCCCCGTACTCCTCGAACGCCGGGGTCAGATCGGGGCGTTCGGCGAGGGCGGCGCCGAGCAGCAGCGGGCGGGTGATGCTGTAGCGGCCGGACTTGCAGATCGCGATCCAGCGGGACAGCTCCGGCGCGATCACGCCCTCCGCGGCCACGGCGACGTCCAGGTACTGGCCGATCTGGACCTCGGTGACCATCTCGCCCCACACGTCACGGGCCGCGGGCGGCAGTCCGCGGGTGAGGCGGTCGGCGTAGAGGGTGGCGAGCACCCCGGAGATCAGGGCCACGCCCTCGCCGTAGCGGCGCGCCTCGCCGCGCCAGCCGCGCTGCTCGTGCACGGCGGCGTGCTTCACGTGTGCGGTCACCGCGCCGCGCCGCAGTTCGGAGGCGTCGAGCACGTCGTCGTGCAGGAGCGCCCCGGTGTGGATCAGTTCGATGCCGGAGGCGGCGTCCGCCACGAGCGGGCCGTCCGGATCGCCGCCCGCGGCCAGATAGCCGCTGACGCAGAAGGCGGGCCGCAGCCGCTTGCCGCCCGCGTCGACCAGGGACGTCACCGTGTCCACGGGGACCGCTCCCCGTTCGTCCACGCCGCTCCAGCGGGCGCGCTCGTCGGCCAGGAGTTCGCCGAGTCGCCGCTCGGCCCGGCGCAGCACCTCCGTACGGGTCTGCCGCACCGTGTCCCGGCCCGTCACCGCGGTCGTCATCATGTGCCTCCCCTCTCTGTCCGGCCGGTCAGCCGGCGTTCGCCCCTTGGATGAGCCGCGCCGGCGGATGGAAGACCACGTCCTCCTGCGCCACCTGCTCGATCTCGATATCGCTGTAACCGAAGTCCGCGAGCCTTTCGATGAGTTGGTCCACGAGAATTTCCGGGGCACTCGCACCCGCACTCACGCCGACCACGGAAACACCTTCGAGCCAGCTCTCGTCGAATTCCGTGACATCCGGAACCAGATAGGACGTGACTCCGAGACGCTCGGCCACCTCGACCATGCGCAGCGAATTGCTGGAATTCCGGGACCCGACCACGAGGAACAGATCGGATTCCGGCACGACCGCCTTCACGGCGTCCTGCCTGTTCTGGCTCGCGAAGCAGATGTCATCGGTTCCCGGACCCTGCAGATCCGTGAACTTGCTCCGCAGGACGTCGATGATGTCGCGGGTCTCGTCCACCGAGAGCGTGGTCTGCGTGAGATAGCCGACCGGTGTGTCGGCGGGCAGGTCGAGCAGCTCGGCGTCCGCCACCGTCTCCACGATCAGCGTCCGGTCGGGGGCGTGCCCGAAGGTGCCCTCGACCTCCTCGTGCCCGGCGTGCCCGACGAGCAGCAGCGTGCGCTCCTCCCGGGCGAACCGCCTGGCCTGCTGGTGCACCTTGGAGACCAGCGGGCAGGTCGCGTCGATGACGTCGAGCTGGCGGGCCTGCGCGTTGCTGCGCACCTGGGGCGAGACGCCGTGCGCGGAGAACACGCACACCGCGCCCTCGGGCACCTCGTCCTCGGAGTCCACGAAGATCACTCCGCGCCGCTCCAACTGCCGCACCACGTAGTGGTTGTGCACGATCTCCTTGCGTACGTAGAGCGGGGTGCCGTGGCGCTCGAGTGCGAGCTCGATGATCGATATGGCACGGCGCACACCGGCGCAGAAGCTGCGCGGTTCGGCGAGAATCACTTTCTTTTTGCGTCCCATTTCCACCCGTCTCGGCTGCGAGGTCAACTCCCGGCATCGACTGTGCTGTTCAGATGCGCCCGCGGTCAACCAATGGAATACGCACGGACTCGAACCAGTCACGCCTGACAAGCACCCCAACCGCTGAACCTTGCCATGGCCTTGTCATTCAGCAAGGCGCCTTCCGATTCCTAATGTGGAGCGGTCAGCACGGCGTGAATCGAGCGACCGCACGGCGTGGAAACAGAACGGACCGAGGAGGCACATGAGTACTGCTCTCATTCACCCCGAAGCGGTGCTCCACGACGCGCTCCAGGACCTGTGCACCCCGCTGTTCGCCTCCCTGCGCCGCAGCGACCAGCGCCGTCGGGGCACGGAGTACATCCACGGGCTGCTCTCCACCCACGGCCGCAAGTCCATACGGAACATGGCGGCGCTGATCGGCGGCAGCAGCACCGGCCAGAGCCTGCACCACTTCATCTGCAGCTCCACCTGGGACTGGATCCCGGTGCGCCGGGCCATGGCCGAGTACCTGATGCGCTCCGCACCGCCGCAGGCCTATGTCGCCCGGCCCATGACGATCCCGAAGGTGGGACGGCACTCGGTGGGGGTGAGCCGGTACTTCTCCGCCGACGAGGGCCAGGCCCTCAACGCCCAGCGCGCCATCGGCGTCTGGGGCGTCGCGGACACCGTCACGGCACCGCTGAACTGGCGGCTCTTCCTGCCCCAGGTGTGGATCAAGGACGGCCTGCGCCGCAACCAGGCGTCCATCCCGTACGCGGCGGAGCCGGAGACGATCAGCGACGGCGTCCTGACGGCCTGCCGCGAGAGCCTCGTCGACTGGGAGCTGCCGCCGCTACCGGTGGTCGTCGACATCGACGAGGCCGACCCGGTCGCCACCGTCCTGGGCTTGCACGCGCAGGGCCTGCCCTCGATGGTGCGGGTGCACGGCGAACTGCCGCTCTGCGTCAACGACCCGGCGCTGACCGGGCACAGCGCCCGCCGGATGACCGCACCGGAGATCATGCAGGCGGCCCGCGCCCTGTTCCGCCCGGTGGCCCGCACCGCGCTCGTCGCGTCGGTCGGCGTACGCGTCCCGGGTACGGGGCCGGGCGGGGCGCCGCTCTCACTCGTCGGCATCACCGCACCCGGCCGGCGCGAGCCCGCCGAGCTGTGGCTGACCGACCTGCCCCACCCGACGGCGGCGGCCCTGCGCCTGACCGGCTTCGCCCGGCGGGTCGACCAGGACTTCGACGGGGTCACCGCGCAGGTCGGCATCCGCGACTACGTCGGCCGCTCGTACAGCGGCTGGCACCGCCACACGACACTGGCGTCGGCGGCGCATGCGGTGTCGGTGCTGTCCGGGGTGGGTGCCGCCCCGCAGCTGCGGCAGGCGTCTTGAGGGGCTGACGCAGCCCTCAGGCGCGTCAGACGCTTCTGGCGCTTCTGGCGCTTCTGGCGCTTCTGGCGCTTCTGGCGCTTCTGGCGCGTCAGGCGCTTCTGGCGCTTCTGGCGCGTCAGGCGTGCACGTCGAGCCGGAAGTGCAGCGCCCCGATGCTCATCCGGCGCGCGTGGTAGAAGCGGTGCGCCGCCACGTTGGTGACACCGGAGTCGAGTTCGACCCCGTCACACCCGGCAGCCCGCGCCCGCCCGACGAGGACGTCGAACAGCCGCGCACCGACCCCGCCCGACCTGCGCCCCGCATCCGTGACGAGATCGTCGACGTGCAGGATCCGCCCCCGGCTGGTGGCCAGCGTGCGGTGGGTCGCGACGGCGAGACAGGCTCCCCCGTCCGTGCCGGAACTCCCGTACGCGGCGGTGAACACCAGCCCCTGCCCGTACGCCTCGACGGCGAACCGTTCGAAGGCCTCGTCGGTCAGAGCGGGCCGCAACGCACGGAACAGCGGCCGCACTTCGGCGCGCATGCGCGGGCTGTCGGGGGTGATGTCGAGGGTCTGGAGATGCTCGGGGCAGCGCATCCCGCCACCTTCGAAGGGAGCGCGGCCCCGGCCAACACCGGCGGCCCTTCTCCGTCAGGTAACCCAGCCGGAAACGGCACCGGCACCGGCACCGGCACCGGCACCGGCACCGGCACCGGGAGCGTGGCGCGGGTGTTCAGCGCACAACGTCGAACACGTTCAGCTGCATCCCGTTGGCGTAGGCCTCGTGCTCGACGAGCTTCAGCTCCTGTGCGTCCTTGTCCGTGTCGCTGAAGAGGCGCTTGCCCGCGCCGAGCAGGAGCGGGAAGACGAGCAGGTGGTAGCGGTCGATCAGGCCGGCGTCCGACAGGGCGCGGTTCAGGGTGGCGCTGCCGTGCACGATGATCGGGCCGCCCTCGGTCTCCTTGAGCGCGGCGACCTCGTCGAGCGAGCGCAGGATCGTCGTCTCGGCCCAGTCGGTCACCAGCTTGTCCTCGGTGAGGGTGGAGGAGACGACGTACTTCGGCATCACCTTGTAGTCGGCGAACTCCTCCATGCCGGGCCACACGGGGCTGAACGCCTCGTAGCTGACGCGGCCCATCATGAGCGCGGTGGCCTCTTTCTGCTCCCGGCCCTTGATCTCGTACGCCTCGGGCAGGAACTCGACGTTCTTGAAGGTCCAGCCGGAGTTGCGGTACCCGGGCTCGCCGCCCGGGGCCTCCACAACGCCGTCGAGCGAGACGAAAGCGGTGCTGATCAGGGTACGCATCTGGGGTTCCTCTGCTTCAGGTCCGGGTTATGCGATCTATGACCGGCGCCGCGGACAGAACTCATCGCTGCCGCATGTCTCTCTTTGCCTCGGTCTCCCGCAGGCGCCGGATTCCATCCAAAGCCATCCTCCAGGGGAACGCCTCCGGGTTCCCCTGCTTCGGCGGGTGTGATGCGTACCCGTCCGGCCCGTCGAGGACGAGGACGCCCTGGCTGCGGAGCGCCGCGATCGACCGGGCGACCGCGGGCTGTGCCCCCTGGGCCTGGTTGAAGTACGGCATGGCCGCGACCGGCACCTTCATGTGGACCGCCTCGGACGGCAGGCCGATCGCGAGGGTGTCGCTGATGCCCGCGCCCCACTTGTTCAGCGTCGTGCAGGACATCGGCGCGACGAGCATCGCCGTCGCCTTCGGCAGCGCGTCGGACTCCCACGGCAACTTGTACTGGGAGCGCACCGGGTGCCCGGTCAACTCGACCAGTTCGCACATGCGTTGCTCCCACCAGCGGGCTGCCGACGGGGAGAGCACCAGGCACACGTCCCATCCGTCGCCCTGCGCGGCGCGCACGCCGTCGTCGATGAACTGCGTGGGACCTGCGGCACAGGCGATCAGGTACAGAACCGGCTTCGTCATGCCCGGAGTCCACAGCGTTGCGCCAACGCCCGCAACTGGCCGTCGGGGTTCGGGGTCGCGCCTACGACGTCCTTGACGAGGGCCACCGCGTCCGGTCGCCCTTCGACTTCCTCGGGTGCGAGCCTGGCAGCCGCGAGCAGTTCGGCAGCGGCGATCTGCCTGCGGCGCGTCAAAAGTGCGGCGCGCGCCACGGAGACGTGATGGCCGGCCCGCCGCTCTCGCGTCATGTCGGCCAATGCCACCTCGTCCACTTCGTCGGCGGCTTCTAGCGCGGACCACCCATCCTCGAACCGGGCCAACATGTCGACGCGGTGCAGGCTCACGTTGGTCGGGCCGAACATCGTCCAGTCCTCGTTCAGATCCGCACCCTGCCGATCCGCGACGTCTTTCGCCTCATCCACGAAGCCCGTTGCTCCCTTCACGCGGGCAGGGGTGCGCTCCTGAGCGGACGCGGCCAATGCCGCGGAGAGGTACAGCATGCCGAGCGTCGACAGGCCCAGAGCGCCTCGCTCGGTCAGCCCATCAGCCAGGCGGCGGGCCGTGGACGTCGCGAACGCCACGGCAGCCTCAGGGCGCTCCTGGTACACAAGGCTTTTCGCGACGCGTCGGGACGAGGCACCGATCTGCACCGGGTCACCCGACCGTTCGGCAGCGGCCAAAGCGCGGTCGGCGGCGAGCGCGGCCTGGATCGCGGTGGCGCTCCCGTACTTGTGCAGATACGACGTCACCAACTGGTACACACGGGACAGCACCGCCTGCACCTCCGTCTGACGGCCCACCGGCGCACTGTGCGCTGCCTGCATCGCGCCGACGACGAGCATGGGCAACTCGCGGGCGAGCGTGGCGTAGTGGCAGGCCTGGAACGCCTCACAGCAGTAGCCGAGCTTCCGTTGCAGAAGGGCGGGCGCCGGCGGGGCTGCCGATTCCGGGCTGGCGTAGAGAGCGTCCACGACGCTCAGTACGTCGGCCGGCGCGGTGCTGCCCGGGGATGGCTCGGGCGTGCGGTCGGACAACAGTTGCTCCAGGGGGATGCGCAGGGCTTCGGCCGCACGCACCAGTACCGACAGACGCGGGTCTTGTTGCCGCTTCCCGCCCTCGATGTCCTGCACCCATCGCTTGGTCTGCCCCATGAGGTGACCGAAGTCGGACTGGGTGAAGCCGCGCCGCTCCCGCCAGTAGGCGATGCGGCGGCCGATGCCGGAAGTTTCCACGAGTTGGCCCCCAGACAGGGCACGCACTTTGCGTGCCCACCTCTGTTGTAGCGCGTTCTACGGTCCCGTCAGAGCCGATCACGGGAAGCAGGGTGCCCCATGAGCACAGCGAACGCGGTCCCACGGACAAGGAGCACTCTGATGACTGACACGGCGGAGCAGGGAACGTTCTCCCAGTGTCCGGTTCGGATGACGACCAGCCTCGCCACACCGGCTCCCATCCGTACGGAGCTGACTCTGCGCGTCGAGCGAGTGTTCCGCCGCAGCCGCAGGGCGGTCCCTCAAGCACGCGGGTTCGTACGCGAGACGGTCGCCGGTCGCGTCCCGGACCACCGGTCCATGGACATCCTTGTCTGCACGTCAGAACTGGCCACTAACGCACTCCAACACACGTCAGCCGGACGGATGTTCAGCGTCCGCGTCGTCATTACGCGCGACACGCTGCGCATCGAGGTACACGACACGGGCGACGGGCAGCCCCAGCTACGCGAGGCCACCGAGGACGACGATCGGGGCCGTGGGCTGCTGCTCGTCGCGGCGCTCGCCGACGACTGGGGTACCTCGCGGCGCGACGGCCCTGGAAAGTCCGTCTGGGCCGCCTTCCAGATCGCCGAAGCAAGGGGGCACTGATGACCCGAGCGACGGCCCCCGAGCGCGGAGCGGACAAACCCGCCCGGCACACGGCACTCGGCCGACGACGACACAGTGTGCCGTCGTGCTGGCGGGATGGCGAACTCATGGGCGCCGTCTTGCTGTTCGTCCTCTGGTTCTCGCTGATCACCTTCGTGTTCGCCGTGGTCTCCCAAGAACTCCCAGCCCACTGATTTCGATCTCCAAGGAGCAACATGACCCCCGTTTCCACGTCAGCGCCCTGGGGCGTACGGCGACTCGCGCTGTACCCCGACATCACCCAAGTGCCGTACGCACTAACCGAGTTGCACTCGAAAACGCAGACGACCCGCTACCTCGACACGAACGGCAACCGCCTCGTCATGGGCGGGCACGGCACCGGAACCTCCACCGCCAACCAGACCGCAACATCGGCCGACGGCGGCGGGCCCAACCCGCCCCCGCCCGCCGACCAGGACCTCACCCCGGACAGCGACTCGGACTGACCATGACCGAAGCACCGGTTCTCGTCGTCACCGCGCTCGGCGACGTCACGGCAGATCTGGTGGTGGAGGAGCTGTACGGCCGGGGCGTGCCGGTCGTACGGCTCGACCCCTCCGCCGACTTCTCCTGTACCGCCGAGCTGAGTGCCCGTATCGAACGAGGCGCTTTCGCGGGGGCCGTCACCACCGAGACTAGACACCTCGACCTTTCCCGCGTCCGCTCCGTCTACTGGCGCCGTCCTACCCCCTTCGCCCACCCGCAGGAGGCGGAGACTCCCGAGCAACGGTTCGCGGTCGAGCAGTCACGCCACGGGTACTTGGGAGTGCTGCACGCGCTGCCGGGCGCCCGGTACGTCAACCACCCCGCGCGGAACCGCGTCGCCGAGAACAAGGTGCTCCAGCTCGCCACCGCGGCCCGCTCGGGGTTCACGCTCCCCGACACGTTGGTCACGAACGTGCCGGAAGACGCCGTGCGGTTCGCGGCGGAGCGCGAGGCTGTGATCTACAAGCCCGTACACCGCGTGCACCTCGCGTGCGAGGACGGCCGGAACCGCACGGTCTGGGTGCGCACGGTCCGTGCGGACGAGCTCGACGACTCGATCGCGCTCTGTCCTCACCTCTTCCAGGCCTGCGTGCCGAAGGTCGCCGACATCCGCCTCGCGGTGGTCGGAGCTGAGGCGTTCGCGAGCCGTATCGACATAGCGGGCGAGCACCTCGACTGGCGTCAGGACCAGAGCCTGATCACCTGTTCTCCCGTCCCCGTTCCCGGCCCCGTTCGCGACGCGGCCCGCAGCTTCCTTCACGCCTTCGGGCTCCGTTTCGGCGCTTTCGACTTCGCGCTCGACGCGGACGGCCGATGGTGGTTCCTCGAGTGCAACCCCAACGGCCAATGGGCGTTCGTCGACGAGGCCACCACTCGCGCCATCACCCACGCACTCGCCGACACCCTGCAGAAGGGCACCCCTCATGACCCAGGAGACCACCGCCGGACTGCTCCGCCGCCGGCTCGTCGAACAACTCGTCGCCGACAGCGTGCTGCACAACCCGGAGGTTCGTCGGGCCGCTCAGACCGTTCCCCGTGAGGTGTTCCTGGGCAGCGCGATCTACCGGCCGAGCAGCGCACCAGGCGTCACCGTCTGGACACCCACCCGCCGCGACGGCATGACCACCGACGAGTGGCTGCGTCTCACGTACGAGAACCAGACGTGGGTGACCCAGATCGACGGCGTACTCGCAGAGGACGCCGTCGGCCCCGTGACCGGAGGCACCCCGACCTCGTCCTCGACCCTGCCCGGCGTGGTCCTGTGGATGCTCGAGCAGGCCGGGATCGCCCACGGCCAACGCGTACTCGTCCTCGGCACCGGGACAGGTCTCTCGACCGCGTACGTCTGCGAGGTCGCCGGCGAGGAGAACGTGACCTCGGTCGAGACCGACCCCGAGGCAGCAGAGCGCGCCCGTAAAGCGCTCGGCGAGGCGGGCTACTCACCGGCACTCGTCACCGCCGACGGCCTGCGCGGCCACCCCGACCGCGCTCCGTACGACGTCGTGATCGCGTTCTGCTCGATGCGGCACGTCCCGTACGGACTACTGCAACAGATCACCCCCGGTGGGACGTTGCTCGTCACGCTCTCCGGCTGGGGTGCCGCGTACGGGCTCGTGCGCCTCATCGTCGAGAGGGGTAACGCCGCGCGGGGCCAATTCCTGCCCGGCTACACCTCGTTCATGATGGCCCGCCAGCACGGTCACCCGCCGCACGGGCCGTTCGAGCTGCTCCCCGGCCAGGAGCGGCCGAGCCGGATCGACCCGGCCCGACTCGACGACTGGACCGGCCGGTTCGTCGCGCAGCTCGCCGCTCCCTCGGCCGAACGCTTCGGCGCGGGTGCGGAACAGGTGCTGCTCGACGTCGCCACGGGGTCGCAAGCCCGGGTCCGTGCCGCCGAGAACGGCGAAGGGTGGACCGTGAGCCGACGCGGGCCGATCGACCTCTGGAGCAGCATCGAGGACGCGGTCACCACCTGGCAACGCCACAGCTCACCGCACCTGTCCGAGTTCGCGATGACCATCACCCCCGACGCCCAGAGGATCTGGCTCGACGCACCGGCAGTACCGCACGGGCCGAGCTGGGCACTGCCCGTCTAGCACGCCGCGCGCGAGTGCCCTAGTCCAGCCCCAGGAACAGCCCGAGGAGCTCCTCGACCCGCTCCATCTCGTGGCGCGGCAGATAGTGCTCCAGCTCTCCCGCGTACCGGGTGTCGATGGTGCGGATCTGGTCGATGAGCAGACGCGTGGTCCGTCCGCCGAATTCGATCTCGGGTCGGAACGATGCCGCTCGGGCGCTGGTCGAGGTCGGGATGACGGTGACGACGGACCAGGCGTCGCGCTGAATGCTGATGACGAGTCCGTAGCGCTTGCCGCGTTGTTCGTGGCCGCGCTTGGTGTCGCCGAGATCCACCGGATAGATGCCGCCCCTGATCACCGCCCGGGCTTCCTGTCCGGGTCGAACTCCTGGTGGGCAGCGCTGCCCCGCAAGTCGACGACGCCACCGCCCTCAGCAACGCCCCAGTCGTCCGGCTCGTCACTGAGGTCCTCGTGGGCGAGGCGCGCCATGTCGGCGTACATGGCCTCGCGCCTGGCCTCGCGTTCCAATTGCTTGAGGGCGCGGCGCAGCAGGTCGGAGGCGGATTCGCCCTCGCGTTTGAGTTCGGCGATGACCCGCCTGTCCTCGTCGTTGGGGCGGAAGGCCACCGTGTTGGCGATGGCCTCGGTCCGCTTGGAGGCATTGGCGGGCTTCGCGCTGCGCGTCGCCGGGCTGCGGTTCTCGGTCTTCTTGGCCGGCTTGGATCGTTTGTCCCTGGTGGTGGCCATGACGCAAGCCTACGGCCAGGTTAAACAAACGTCAAACAGCGAGCACGCCTTCGCTGCCTCAGTAACGCCCCATGCGAGGAATCACCTTCTCGGCGAGCTCAATGATCTTTTCGACCTTCGGGCACACCTCGCCGACCTCTCCGGCATCGACGCTCGGTGCCTCGGACGAGCTGTACTCAACCTCATTACGACGCGCGCGCATGCGGTTGTACGGGCGCAGCAGAGGGCCGAGCGGCGGGTCGAGCTGGGCCAACAGAGCTTCGTACACGGCGATGTGACCGCCCCGGCTCGTAGCGCGCAGCCCCTGGTTCTGCAGTACTGCGGCCAGCGACTTGCGGGCGGCGTCGTAGGCCAGAGTGTAGGCACCTGCCGGATCACTGTCGGCCAGCAGCCGCGCCGAGCGGAGGTGTCGTCTGGCCTGTTCCAGTTCGGCGTACGCCGCCTCCTGCGAGGCGGGCACCTTCTCGATCTCCCGTCGCTGAATGAGCCCGTCCACGGCCGCTCGACCCTGCTGCCAAGTCGTCATCGTTCCCTCGTCAGTTCGATCGCCACCAGCGGACGCTCACGTACCGACACGAGGAACGGGTCCGAGCTCCCGGAATGCCACTGGTCCGGCGAGATCCGGCGAATGTTCACCGGGCGGTGCAGCTTGCGTGTGGCTTCCTCTCCCACGTCGAAGAGCACATCGGGGTCCGGCTCCCCGACGACCAGCACGTCCACATCGGCGGGGGGATCACCGCGCTCCCCCCGATATCGGGCGGACCAGGAGCCGTAGATGTACGCCTCCTCGATGCGGGCCACCCCGGACAGGGCTCTGGACAGGTAAGGAAGCGGTCCGTACGTGAGGGCGATCAGCTCGGCGAGGGGCGGGTAGAGCGGCGTGTCCGTCCGGGCCCGGATCAGCCGGCTGCGCCCCACCCGCTCCCCGCTGAGCAGTCCGGCCTCGATGAGCCGGTCGGCCTCTCGCATCACGCTGGTCGGCGTGACGCCCAGCTCCTGCGCCAGCGCACCGAGGGTGAATTCCTCGGCCGGATTCAGGTACAGCAGGGCAAGGAGTTCGCCCTGCACATGGGAGCGCAGGATCGGGAGAAGCGGAGGCGAAGTTTTCATTGGGCGCAGCATATGCTGCGCCCAATGAAAATAACAATCTGAATCCGCTCAGGCACCCACCGTGCTCACGCTGCTTCGGGGGCCGAGCAACTCCCGCCCATGCGCCCCGCCCAGCTCCCCCAGATCAGGACCCGTCGGCACGATGCGGGTCGGGTTGATGCCCGTCATGCCGTAGTAGTAGTGGCGTTTGATCTGGTCGAAGTCGACCGTTTCCGCGAAGCCGGGGGTCTGGTAGAGGTCGCGGGTGTACGCCCACAGCGCCGGGTAGTCCTTGATGCGGCGCGCGTTGCACTTGAACAGGCCGTGGTAGACCGCGTCGAAGCGGATCAGGGTGGGCCAGAGGCGGAGGTCGGCGACGGTGAGGCGGTCGCCGACGAGGTAGCGGCGGTCGGTCAGGCGCTGTTCCAGGCGGTCGAGGTAGGCGAACAGGCGGGTCACCGCGCGCTCGTAGCTCTCCTGTGAGGGGGCGAAACCCGCGCGGTACACGCCGTCGTTGAGGTCGGTGTGCATCTCCTGCGAGACCGCCTCGATCTCCTCGCGCAGCCCCGCCGGGTACAGGTCGGGTGCGCCCGGGCGGTGCTCCGCGCGCCACTCCGTGGCGAAGTCGACGAGCAGCTGGTCGAAGTCGTTGCTGACCAGCTTGCCCGAGGGGATGTCGACCAGGGCGGGCACGGTGACCCGGCCGGTGTAGTCGGGCTCGGCCGCCAGGTAGGCCTCGCGCAGGGCGTGGATGCCGAGGACCGGGTCGATGCCGCCGGGGCTGCCGGTCTCCTCGCTGAACACCCAGTGGTGATCGCCGGCGACGAGTTCCCGTACCGGGTCCGTCAGGGCCAGCTGCACGGCCGGGTCGAGGCCGAGGAGCGTGCGGGCCAGGACGACCCGGTGGGCCCAGGGGCAGGCCCGGTTGATGACCAGGCGGTAGCGGTCGGCCTGCACCGGCCAGCCGTCGGCGCCGTCGGCCCGCACGCGGGCCGTGAAGTGCTGGGGCGCGCGGACGTGTTCGCGGGTGGGGGCCTCGTCGGTCTTCATGCGTGCTCCTGCGCGGTGGTGAGGGCGGCGGCCACCCGGGCCACTCGGGCCCCGAGGTGGAAGGCGGTCTGTGCGTCGGCCTTGGAGACGTCCTCGGCGCCGCGGTCGGTGTCCGTCTGGGCGCCGGCGCCGAGGGTGATGCCGAGGCGGTTGAGGTCGTGCTCGGACGCGGTGCTGGCGCTCCAGCCGGGCAGCAGGTCGAGGTTGACCCAGTGCATGCCGTGCTGCGCGGCGAAGAGGGAGAAGTACTGCAGGGTGTGCAGCTTGTCGCCGCTCATCGACCCGGAGATGGTGAACCCGGCCGCCACCTTGTCCGTCCAGACCCGGTCCGCCCAGCGCCGCGAGGTCGACTCGGCGAAGGTGTGGAACGCGCCGGACGCGGTGCCCAGGTAGGTGGGGGCGCCGAAGACGATGGCGTCTGCGGCGTCCAGCGCCTCCCACTGCTCGGGCGTCACGCTCTCCACGGGCACCGGCACGGCCGTGGCCCCCGCGTCGGCCACTCCGTCCGCCACGGCCTCGGCGAGGACGGCGGTGTGGCCGTAGCCGGAGTGGTAGGCGATGGCCACGGTCGTGTCGGCGGTGTTCATGCACTCTCCTTGCAGCACAAGCGATGGATACGTCGTCCCTCGTTCCTCAGGGACTGCGGACGAGCAGCACCTCGTCCAACTCGGCCTCCAGGTGGGCCAGGTCCCGCTCATGGCCGTGCGCGGCGATGTGCCCGTCCGGCCTGACCAGGTAGTAGTGGGTCTCGCGGCAGGCGCCGAAGGCGGTGAGCTCGCTGCGGCGCAGCGGCAGCAGCCGCAGCTGCCCGCGGCGCTCGGCGATCCGGTGCAGGTCGTCGAGCCAGGCACCGCGGCCGTCGGGGGTGACGGCCACCAGCGTCCACCGGGACGGGTCCGCCTCCGGACCGCTCATCTCGTGGGCGAGGGCGACCTGCCGGGGGAAGACGGAGCCGACCCGCAGCCCGCCGGGGAGCCGGCCGCGCAGGGCGCAGTGGGAGCGGCGCGAGGGCAGTTGGGTGGCGCGGACCACTTCGTAGGCGAGCCGGCGGCCCGCCATGACGGGGGCGTAGAAGCGGGTGGCCGCGCCGGTGCGCTCGGCCAGGCGGAACAGGGCGTCGCGGGTGACGACCTTGGCTCGGCTGCCCGCCATCCAGGCGCGTGTCTGCATGTCCGTGTCGCGCACGATTCTCCGGGTGATGTGGGCGCGTTCGGCGCCGTAGTCGTGCAGCAGCGAGGACGGCGAGTCGCCGTGGATGACCGCCGCGAGTTTCCAGGCCAGGTTGTGCGCGTCCTGCAGGCCGTTGTTCATGCCCTGGCCGCCGGCGGGGCTGTGCACATGGGCGGCGTCGCCCATGAGGAAGACGCGGCCGCGCTGGAAGTCGGTGGCGTGCCGGGCGTGTACGCGGAAGACGGTCTGCCAGACCGGGTCGGTGAGCGTGATGCCGCGCGGGCCGCGCTCGTCGACGAGTTTCTGCATCATCTCGACGCTGACGTCCGGGCCGCCGCTCGGCAGCACGCACAGGAAGCGGAAGACGCCGTCGGGCATCGGCACGATGACGAGTGTGCCCGTCGACGCCTGGTAGAAGCGGATCTCGTCGGCCGGCAGGTCGCCCTCGACGTGCGTGTCGACCAGGGCGAACGCCATCTCGTAGGTGCTGCCCTCGAAGCCGGTGCCGAGCTGGCCGCGCACCGCGCTGCCCGCTCCGTCGGCGCCGATCAGGAAGGGGACGCGGACGCGCTCGACGACCCCGTCGTGGTGCTCCAGGACGGCGGTGACGCCGTCGGTGGCGTCGATCCGGCCGGAGTAGTCGATGTCGTCGACGGCGAGCAGCCGCACACCGCGTTCGGTCTTGCCGCCGAGTGCATGGAAGCGCTCGGTGAGCAGCCGCTCCGTCTCGTACTGGGGCAGGCTGCGGGACGCGTACTCGGCGGGCATCTGGAAGGAGGCGAGGGGGCGGCGCTCGGAGAAGTAGCTCCACGCGTTGACCCGGACGGACGCCTTGCGCAGCCCGTCGCCCAGGCCCAGGTCGTCGAGTACGTCGATGGCCCGGGGCCACAGCGACAGCGCCTTGGGGACGTGCATCGGCTCAGTGTCGCGGTCGATGACCCGCACCCGGACGCCGCGGCGCAGGAGTTCGGTCGCGGCGAGCAGGCCGGTGGGTCCGGAGCCGACGACGAGAACGTCCACGTCGCCGCCGGAACGGCCGGGGTGGCCGGGGTGGCCGGAGTGGCCGGGGTGGCCGGTGTGCTCGGGCCCCGCGCTCGGGTCGGTGTGATCGGTGGTCTTCGCGTCGTCGGCGCCGGGCGCGGACGAGGCGGTGGTGTGGTCCGTCATGCGGGGTGCTCCAACTGGTCGCGGAGCCGGGCGGGTTCGCCGCGCTGCGCCTTCGTGCTGGCGGTACGCGGCGGCTCACCCGGCGGCATCGGTACGGGGTCGGCAAGCTGCGGGAGTACGGCGATGGCGCGGCGCCGGCGCTCCGGGTGCGGCGGCTTGTGCGCGGAGGTCTCCCCGGCGGCGGCGCGGGCGCGCAGCTCGGGCGGTTCGTGGTGGTGCGGGCGGTCACCGTTCACGGGCGTGCTCCGGTGCGGGCGCGCGGCGGGGCTTGCTGGGGGTGCGCCGGTCCGGGGTGCGCCGGTCCGCGGTATGCCGGTTCCGGGTACGTGGCGTCGGCGTGCGGCGTGCCCGGGTGGCTCGGGACGGGGTACGCGAAGTCGGAGTCGGCCTGGTCCGTCGCGTACGCGGGCGCCGAACGGCCGTCGTCGTAGCGGCCGGTGCCGGGTGCGGAGCGCGAGAAGTAGTCGAAGCCGTCGCCGGGGGCGGCGTTCTCCGGCCCCAGGTACTCCGGGCCGGAGTACGCGGGCACCGGGTAGGCGGGCCAGGCGTATCCGCGCTCGGCGTGACCGGGCACGGCGTAGCCGGAGTCTGCGTGGCCGGGTACGTGGCCCGTGTCCGCGTACCAGGGATCACCGGGCACGTCGTATCCGTAGCCGTCGTACGGGAAGTCGCCCTGGTCGGGGCCGGGTTGCTGCGGGCCGGACCGCGGTTCGACGGGGGTCGCCCCGGTGCGGCGGCGGCCGCTCGCGTGCCGGCCCGCCGGGCGGCCGGCCGGGTGGCGCACACCGGTGTGCCGGGCGCCCGCGTGCCGCCCGCGGCGCCGCTTCGCGGACCGGTGGGCGAAGGTGACCAGGAGGACGCAGACCGCGAGGAAGCCCGCGGTGATCAGCGCGACGGACCCCAAGTCCTCTATGGCCAGCGGGAGTTGGGCGCCGATGCCGGAGCCGAGGTTGAGGACGAAGCCGTACACGGCGATGGCGATGCCGCGGGCCGCCCCGGCGCTCGCGCCGATCGCCTGGACGACGGCCGGGCCGACCGTGGATATCGCCAGGACGAAGACGAACAGGGCCGCGCCGAGCGCCAGGGTGCTGTCACCGGTCGAGGCGGTGGCGGCGAGACCGCCGGCCGCGACGACGAGGGAGAGCGCCGCCCGCGGCAGTGCGGGGATCCGGCCGAGCAGCGGGGCCAGCAGCACGGCCACGACCATGGCGGGCAGGGCACTGGCGCGCAGGCTCAGCATCGCACCGGAATCGCCCACCAGTTCGGCGGGACCGTACAGCTGGACCGCGGTGTAGATGGTGGTGAGGCTGCCGACCAGGGGCAGCGTCACGACGTACAGCGGCAGCAGCCGGGACGAGACGAGGACGCGGGCGCCGCCGCCCGCCGCCGTGGCGCTCGTCCGGGGCGCGCGCGGTGGGTCGGGCAGCATGACCTTGCGCACGGCGAGCGCGCCGACGGCGAGCAGCGGCGCGCAGACCAGGAACACCGCGCGCCAGCCCAGGGCGGACCCGACGACCTGCCCCAGGAGCTGGCCGGTGACGACGGTGGAGGAAGCGGCGCAGTTGACGGTGGTCAGCGCCAGCGGCAGCCGGTGCTGCGGCACGCGCTCGCCCAGGTAGGCGTACGACATGGGCACGAACGAGCCGGCCACCACGCCCTGGAGGGCGCGCAGCGCGGAGGCCCAGGTGAGGTCGGGAGCGAGCGGGACGAGGGCCGTTGCGACGGCGAGCGCGGCGACGCAGCCGGTCAGTACGGCGCGGGTGCCGTAGCGCTGGGAGAGGGGGCCGCTGGCGAGGGAGCCGCAGGCGTAGGCGATGGCGAAGGCGGAGGTGGTCCAGGCCACCGATCCCTGCGGTACGCCCCAGGCCCCGGCGAGTTCGGGCATGAGCGGGATCGTGACGAAGGTCTGTCCGACGACCAGGGCGGCGACGACGGACATCATGACGACGGTGGCGGCGAACGGAGCGGGTGTGGCCTGCTTCTCGTGGTCTGCGGTCATGACGACCCCTCGCCTCTCTCCTCACGTGCGCGGGGCACGTCGATCCTCACGTGCGCGGGGCACGTCGCTGCGGTGGGTGGGGCGGCGCTCGGGCCGCGGCGGCGCTCCGGCCACGGCGGTGGCCGGAGCGCCGGGCACGCGGCGGTCAGGCCTGCGCGAGCCCGCGCTGCAGGGCGGTCGCGATGGCGGTGGCGCGGCGGGCCTGGAACTCGATCGAGGCCAGGTTGTCCGGGTGGACGTTGTCGCCCTGGTTGTCCGAGACGCTGCTGGCGCCGTACGGGTTGCCGTTGGCCTGCTCGAACTGGATCGGGTCGGCGAAGCCGGGCGGGACGATGATCGCGCCCCAGTGGTAGAAGGTGTTGTTCAGGGCGAGGATCGTGCTCTCCTGGCCACCGTGGGTGCTGGAGGTGGAGGCGAACGACGAGACCACCTTGTTGACCAGCTTGCCCTGGAACCACAGGCCGCCGGTGGTGTCGATGAACTGCTTGAGCTGGGCGGCCGGGAGGCCGAAGCGGGTCGGGGTGCCGAAGAGGATGACGTCGGCCCACTCGACGTCGGCGAGGGTGGCCTCGGGGATGTCGCGGGTGGCGGCGACATGCGCGGCCCAGCCCTCGTTCGACGCGATGGCCGACTCCGGCGCCAGCTCGACGACCTTGCGGAGCCGCACGTCAGCGCCGGCCTTCTCGGCGGACGCGGCAGCGGCCTCGGCGAGACGGTGCACGTTGCCGGTGGACGAGTAGTAGATAACGGCGACGTTGGTCATGGTGAGCGAGCTCCCTCGGTGGTGGACGACGGCCGCGCGGGGCACAACTCCCCCTGCGGCAGATGGCCTCATCCTGAGGACGGCGCGGACGCCCGACAAAGCCCGTTTCCTGAGTCCGTCAGGTCGTGGCGGGCGCGCTCGCGGGCCCGGATCCGTTGCGCCCGTTGCGCTGTGCCGGGGTGCGACGCCGCGGTGGGCCGGGCGACTTGACGGACGCTCCGGCGCAGCTTTGACCGGCGCACCGGCCCCTCCGCAGGCTCTCCACTGAAGCCCCTCCCACCAGTCCGCCCTGCAGCGCGGCCCGCACCTGCGGCCTGAAGGCGCCGCGGCCCGGTCAGTGCCGACCGGAGCCGGAGACACGGGATCCAGGAGGCGCACACCGGATACGAAACGGAGAGTCCGCGTGAGTGGTAGTCATGTCGAACTGTGCATAGTCGGAGCCGGTCCGCGTGGACTCTCCGTCCTCGAAAGGCTGTTGGCCAACGAGCGCGAGGGGCGGCGGCACGAGGCGGTAACAGTGCATGTGGTCGACCCCCATGCGCCGGGTGCGGGTGCGGTGTGGCGCGCCGACCAGTCACGGCAGCTCCTGATGAACACCGTCGCCTCCCAGATCACCGTCTTCACCGACGACTCGTCGCGCATCGACGGGCCGGTCGAGGGCGGCCCGAGCCTGTACGAGTGGGCCCAGTCCCTGGCGCTGCTCGCCTCCTTCGGCGACTACGGCCCGGCGACGCTGCGCGAGGCCCGCGCCCTCGGCCCCGACTCGTACCCCACGCGGGCCCTCTACGGCGAGTACCTGCACGACTGCTTCCAGCGTCTGGTCGAGCGCGCGCCCGAGCATGTGACGGTTCGGGTGCACAGGTCGCGGGCGGTGGCGATGTCCGACGTGCACGGCGTGCCCGGCGGGCCGCAGGGCGTGCGCCTGGAGGACGGCACCCGGCTCAACCGGCTCGACGGTGTGGTCCTGGCGTTGGGGCATGTGCCGGCCCGGCTCTCGGCGCGCGAGGAGCGCGCGGCCGCCCTGGCCCGCATCCACCACCTGACGTACATCACGCCGGTCAACCCCGCCGACGTGGACCTCGCCGGGATCCTGCCGGGCCAGAACGTGCTGCTTCGCGGGCTCGGCCTCAACTTCTTCGACTACATGGCCCTGTTCACGGCGGGCCGCGGCGGCACCTTCGTACGCGAGGGCGGAAAGCTGACGTACCGCGCGTCGGGGCAGGAGCCGAAGCTGTACGCGTTCTCCCGGCGCGGCATCCCGTACCACGCGCGCGGCGACAACGAGAAGGGCCCGCACGGGCGTTACTTCCCGAGGCTGCTCACGCCCGGCTTCATCCGGCGGCTGCGGCGCCGCGGCCCGCAGGGCGGCGGGGTGTCGTTCACCCAGGACCTGTGGCCGCTGATCTCGCGCGAGGTGGAGAGCGTCTACTACGGCGCGCTGCTCGTCCAGCGCGGCCAGGACCACGCCCGCGAGGAGTTCACCGAGCGCTATCTGGCCCTGGAGCCGGACGGTGACCTCGCGGGTCTCCTCGCCGAGTTCGGCTTCGAGGACGAGGTCCGCTGGGACTGGGAGAAGCTGTCGCGGCCTTACGGGGAGCGGGAGTTCACCGACCGCGACGACTTCGCGCGGTGGCTGCTCGGCCATCTCGCCGACGATGTGCGGGCCGCCCGGCAGGGCAATGTCAGCGGCCCGCTGAAGGCGGCCCTCGACGTGCTGCGGGACCTGCGCAACGAGATCCGGCTCGCCGTCGACCACGGCGGCCTCGACGGCGACTCGCACCGCGACGACCTGGAGGGCTGGTACACGCCGCTCAACGCGTTCCTGTCGATCGGCCCGCCCGCCTCCCGGATCGAGGAGATGGCCGCGCTGATCGAGGCCGGGGTGCTCACGCTGACCGGCCCCGGCACGCAGGTGCGGGTCGACCCGACGGCACCGCGGTTCGTCGCCGAGTCGCCGTCCGTGCCGGGCGAGCCGGTGCCGGCGACGGTCCTGATCGAGGCGCGGCTGCCCGAGCCCGACCTGCGCCGCACCGCCGACCCGCTGCTCCAGCACCTCCTCAACACCGACCAGGCGGCCCCGTACCGCATCGACGGTGCCCTCGGCACGACGTACGAGACGGGTGGGCTCGCCGTCACGGAGCGGCCGTACCGGCTGGTGGACGGGAAGGGGCAGGCGCATCCGCGGCGGTTCGCGTACGGCGTGCCGACCGAGTCGGTGCACTGGGTCACGGCCGCCGGGATCCGGCCGGGCGTGGACTCGGTGACGCTCGGCGACTCCGACGCGATCGCCCGCGCGGCGCTGTCCCTGCCGCCGGTGGCGCAGGTGCCGGCCGGGGTGCGGCCGACGGTATCGGACGCGGAGCTGCCCGGGGTGATCGTATGAGCGGGCCCTCGGATTCGGGACTCCTGGCTCCCGTGCGGGCCGGGACTCCGGTCGAGGCGGCCGTGTCCGACGAGGCGTGGCTGCAGGGCATGTTGGACGCCGAGGCCGCTCTGGCCCGCGCGCAGGCGCGGCTCGGCACGGTGCCGAAGGACGTCGCGGACCTGATCACCGAGGTGGCGCGGGCCGAGGACTTCGCCGTACGGGAGCTCGCGCTCGACTCGCGGGAGACCGCCAACCCCGTGGTGGGCCTGGTGCGGGCGCTGACGGCCCGGGTCGCGCAGTCCGACCCGGCGGCGGCCGAGTATGTGCACCGGGGCTCCACCAGCCAGGACGTGTTCGACACGGGCGCGATGCTGGTCGCCGCCCGCGCCCTGCGGATCGTCCGCGCCGACCTGGCCCAAGTGGCCGACGCGCTCGGCGAGTTGGCCCGCACCCACCGCGACACGCCGGCGGCCGGGCGGACCCTGGCCCTGCACGCGGTGCCGACGACGTTCGGGCTCAAGGCGGCGGGCTGGCGGTCGCTGGTCCTGGACGCCGCCGAGCGCATCGACCGGCTCGTCGAGGGCGGTCTGCCGGTGTCGATCGGCGGCGCCGCCGGGACGCTCGCCGGGTATCTGGAGTACGCGGCGCTCGACACGCCCGTCGACGACGACGGCGTGCTCGACGGGGAGGCTTATCTGGACCAGCTCGTCGACGCGTTCGCCCTCGAGACGGGCCTGGCCAGGCCGGTGCTGCCGTGGCACGCGCTGCGCACCCCGATGGCGGACCTCGCGGCGGCCCTGGCGTTCACGGCCGGGGCGCTCGGCAAGATCGCCGTCGACGTGCAGTCGCTGACCCGGACCGAGGTCGGCGAGGTCGCTGAGCCGACGGCCGCCGGGCGGGGCAGCTCCTCCGCGATGCCGCACAAGCGCAACCCGGTACTCGCCACCCTGATGCGCGCCGCTGCCCTTCAAGTACCGGCCCTCGCGGGAGCGTTGACGCAGTGCCTGACCACCGAGGACGAGCGGTCCGGCGGGGTGTGGCACGCCGAGTGGCTGCTCCTTCGCGAGTGCCTGCGCCTCGCGGGCGGCGCCGCGCACACCGCCGTCGAGCTGGCCCAGGGCCTGGTCGTACGGCCGGAGCGGATGCGGGCCAACCTGGAGCTGACCGGCAGTCAGCTCGTGTCGGAGCGGATCGCCGCCGTCCTCACGCCGGAGCTCGGCAAGGCGGCCGCGAAGCAGCTGCTCACCGAGGCCACACGGGAGGCACAGGGCACCGGGCAGCCCCTCGCGGTCGTGCTCGCCGCATCGCCCGGGATCCAAGAACGGTTCAAGGCAAGGGAGTTGGTGGAGCTGTGCGACCCGGTGCGCTACACCGGCGGGGCACACCACCTGGTCGACCGGGCCCTGGAACGCGGGGCGGCGTGATGGGACGGAGCAAGCACGTACTCACGCACTGGGACCCCGAGGACGAGGTCTTCTGGCAGCGCGAGGGACGGTTCACGGCCCGCCGCAACCTGGTCCTGTCGGTGTTCTCGGAGCACGTCGGGTTCTCGGTGTGGAGCCTCTGGTCGGTCCTGGTGCTCTTCATGTCGCCGGACATCGGCTTCACCTTCACGCCGTCCGAGAAGTTCCTGCTCGTAGTGGTGCCGACGCTGGTCGGCGCGCTGCTCAGACTGCCGTACAGCGCCGCCGTCGCACGGTTCGGCGGCCGCAACTGGACGGTGTTCGCCTCGGCGGTGCTGCTCGTGCCGGCCGGGCTCGCGACGTACTTCGTGCAGCGGCCCCAGACGCCGCTGTGGGTGTTCCTCCTGATCGGGGCCCTCGCGGGCGTCGGCGGCGGCAACTTCGCCTCGTCGATGACGAACATCACCGCCTTCTATCCGCAGCGCCACCAGGGCTGGGCGCTCGGCATCAACGCGGGCGGCGGCAACCTCGGTGTGGCCGTGGTGCAGCTGCTCGGCCTGCTCGTGATCACCACGGCGGGCGACAGCCATCCCTCGTACGTGGCGGCCGTGTACCTGCCGCTGATCGTGCTCGTCTCCCTGGGCGCGGCGCTGCGCATGGACAACCTGCCGGCGCTGCCCAGGGAGCCGGGGGCGCTGCGGGAGGCCGCCCGGCACCGGCACACCTGGTGGATCTCGCTGCTCTACATCGGCACGTTCGGCTCGTTCATCGGGTACGGCTTCGCCTTCGGCCTGGTGCTGCAGAGCGAGTTCGGGGCGAGCGCGCTGCAGGCGGCCTCGTACACGTTCCTCGGCCCGCTGCTCGGTTCGCTGTCCCGTCCGGTGGGCGGCAAGCTGGCCGACCGGTGGGGCGGGGCGCGGGTCACGTTCGTCAACTTCGTGGCCATGGCGGCCGGTACGGCGGGACTGCTCGCCGCGTCGGTCACGGGCTCGTTCCCGTGGTTCGTGGCGGCGTTCACGGTCCTCTTCGTGCTCGGCGGCATCGGCAACGGGTCGACCTACAAGATGATCCCCGCCGTGCACACCCGGGAGGCGGAGCGCGCGATCTCCTCGGGCGAGGACGCCGCCGCGGCGTTCGCCCGCTCGCGCAGGCTCTCCGGGGCGCTGATCGGGATCGCGGGCGCGGTCGGCGCGCTCGGCGGTGTCGCCATCAACCTGGCGTTCCGCACGGCGTACGGGTCCTCCGGATCGGGCACCGTCGCGTTCGCCGTGTTCCTCGGCTACTACGCGGTGTGCCTGGCCGTCACCTGGGCCGTGTATCTGCGCCGCCGCGAGGAGCCCGCCGTGACCGGTGTGGAGCCGGTGCGGCCGAAGACGGCGGGACGGGTGTGACCGTGGCCGAGACCTCCCGTGCGGGCACGGATGTGACCGTGTCCGAGACCTCCCCTGCGGGCACGAGGACGCACTGCCCGTACTGCGCCCTGCAGTGCGGCACGCTCCTCGGCGGCGCCCGCGGTGCCGTATCCGTATCCCCCGACCCGGACTTCCCCGTGAACCAGGGCGGCCTGTGCCAGAAGGGGTGGACCGCGCCGGCCGTGCTCGACGTGCCGGACCGGCTCACCACCCCGCTGGTGCGCGGCGCCGACGGACAGCTCGCCCCGGCGGGCTGGGACGAGGCGCTCGACCTGGTCGCGCGGCGGCTCGGAGAGATCCGCGACGAGCACGGCCCCGAGGCCCTCGCGGTGTTCGGCGGCGGCGGGCTCACCAACGAGAAGGCGTACGCGCTCGGCAAGTTCGCCCGCCTCGCGCTCGGCACGAGCCAGATCGACTACAACGGCCGCTTCTGCATGTCCTCGGCGGCCGCCGCCCAGAACGCCGCGTTCGGCGTGGACCGGGGGCTGCCGTTCCCGGTCACCGACCTGGGCGACGCGGACGTGGTGCTGCTCGCCGGCGCCAACCCGGCCGAGACCATGCCGCCGCTCCTGCGCCACCTCGACCGGGCCGACCTGATCGTCATCGACCCCCGGCGCACCCGCACCGCCGCGCGCGCCGCGCTGCACCTGCAGCCGACGCCGGGCACGGACCTCGCGCTCGCCCTCGGCCTGCTGCACCTCGCGGTCACCGACGGGCACGTGGACAAGACGTATCTGGGCGAGCGCACCGAGGGCTTCGACGAGACCTGGGCGCGCGCCGTCACCTGGTGGCCGGAACGCGTCGAGGCCGTCACCGGGGTGGCGGTGTCCGAACTCCGTTCCGCCGTACGGATGTTGGCCGAGGCGGAGCGGGCGTATGTGCTCACCGGGCGCGGCGCCGAGCAGCACAGCAAGGGCAGCGACACGGTCGCGGCGTTCATCAACCTCTCCCTCGCCCTGGGGCTGCCCGGCCGCGAGGGCAGCGGATTCGGCACCCTCACCGGGCAGGGCAACGGTCAGGGCGGGCGCGAGCTGGGCCAGAAGGCCGACCAGCTGCCCGGCTACCGCTCCCTGACCGACCCGGCGGCCCGCGCGCACGTGGCGCGGGTGTGGGGCGTGGACCCGGAGCGGCTGCCGGGTCCGGGGCGCAGCGCGTACGAGCTCCTCGACGCGCTCGGCACCGACGGCGGGCCGCGGGCGCTGCTCGTCCTCGGCTCCAATCCGGTGGTGTCGGCGCCGGACGCGGGCCGGATCGCGCGGCGGCTCGGCGCGCTCGATCTGCTGGTGGTGGCCGACTTCGTGCCGTCCGAGACGGCCCGGATGGCCGATGTGGTGCTGCCGGTGGCGCAGTGGGCCGAGGAGGAGGGCACGCTCACCAACCTGGAGGGCCGGGTGCTTCGACGGCGCAGGCTGCTCGACCCGCCGCCCGGCGTCCGCGGCGACCTCGATGTGCTGCACGGCCTCGCGGTCCGGCTCGGCGAGCCCGCCGCACGCTATCCGCGCCGCCCGCGCGAGGTGTTCGAGGAGCTGCGCGCGGCCACCGCGGGCGGCCCGGCCGACTACTCGGGCGTCAGCTACGAGCGCCTGGACCGCGGCGAGGAGCTGTACTGGCCCTGCCCCGAAGGGAGTTCGGGCACGCCGCGGCTGTTCCTCGACGGCTTCGCGCACCCCGGCGGCCGGGCCCGCTTCCAGGCGGTGGAGCACCGGGACGCGGCGGAGCTGCCGAGCCCGGACTTCCCGCTGTACGCGACGACGGGCCGGGTGCTCGCCCAGTACCAGTCGGGCGCGCAGACCCGCCGCGTCGCCGAGCTGACCGAGGCCGCGCCGGAGCCGTACGTCGAGGTGCATCCGGACACCGCGGCGCGCGCCTCTCTCGCCGACGGGCAGCTCGCACGGGTGAGTTCGGCCCGTGGCGCCGTCCTCGCGAAAGTGCGGTACGAGGCGAGCCTGCGCACGGACACCGTGTTCGTGCCGTTCCACTTTCCTGGCGAGGGGCGCGCCAACCTGTTCACGCACGCCGCCCTGGACCCGCGCAGCAGGATGCCGGAGTTCAAGGTGTGCGCGGTACGGATCGAGGCGGCGCGGTGAGCATGTCGGATGCGGATGCGGATGCGGATGTGGATGTGGATACGGCTGAGCGGATCGTGGTCGCCGGGTACGGACCCGCCGCGCACCGGCTCGTGGAACGCCTGGCCCAACGCGGCCACGGGGGCGCGGTCACCGTCCTCGGCGCCGAGCCCGAACCGGCCTACCAGCGGCCCCTGTTGACGTCGGTCGTCGACGGGACACTGCCGTCCGGGGCGCTGCGGCTGCCCGCCGCGCCCGAGGGCGTCCGGCTGCTGCTCGGCGTAACGGCCACGGCGGTGGACCGCGAGCGGCGCCTGGTGCACTCCGACGACGGGCGGAGCCATCCGTACGACCGTCTGGTCCTCGCCACCGGCGCCGCGCCGCGCCTCCCCGACCTGCCCTGGCTCCGCGGCGGCTCGAACCGTCAACTCCCCTCAGGAATACGGGTGTTGCGCACCCTCGACGACACCGCGGCGCTCGCCGGGACCGACCCGGTGACCGTCGTCGGCGGCGGGCCGCTCGCCGTCGAGGCGGTGCTCGCGCTGCGCCGCCTCGGCCGGGACGCGACCTTGGTGCACCGCGGCCCGTACCCCCTCGACCGGCATCTCGACCCGCGCGCGGGCGAGCTGCTCTCCGCGCGCCTGCGCGCCCTGGACGTCGACCTGTGCCTCGGCCGCACGGCCCAGGCGTACGCGGACGGCAAGCTGCGCCTGGACGACGGCCGGTGGGTGGCCGCGTACGACCTGCTGCTGTGCACGGGCGTGACGCCGCGCGACGGGCTCGCCCGGTCGGCGGGGCTCGCGGTGGACGGCGGCGTCCTCGTCGACGACGCGCTGCGCACCGGCGACCCGCGCGTGCACGCCATCGGCGACTGCGCGCGGCCCGCCGGACCCTCCGGCTCGTACGGCGGCCATAGGACGGCCTGGGAGCAGGCCGAGACCCTTGCCCTGCTCCTGACCGGCGACGACTCCCCACCCGCCCGGTCCCGGCCCGTACTGCGCCTGCGCGCCCGGGAGTTGGACCTCGTACGGCTCGGCGCCCCGGACGGCGCGGACGAGACGGTGGTACTCGCGGACGCGGCGCGCGGCCGGTACGCCCGGCTCTCGCTGCGCGACAACCGGGTGTGCGGCGCGGTGCTGCTCGGCCTGGACCGGGCCATCGCGGCGGTGGCGCGGCTCTACCAGCGCGGCGAGCCGGTGCCCGCCGACCGGCTCGCGCTGCTGCTCGGCGCGGCGCCCGAGTACGCGGGCGAGGAGCTGCCCGGCGATGTCGTGGTGTGCCACTGCAGCAACGTCACCGGCACCGATCTGGAGGCCGCGTGGCGGTCCGGCGCCCGCACCCCGGCCGCACTGACCGCCGCCACCCGCGCGAGCACCGGATGCGGCAGCTGCGGCGACGAACTGCGCCGCTGGTGCACGGAGTTCGGACGGCGAGAGGAAGCGGTCACCGCATGAGCAAGGTCCTGGTCGTGATCGGCCACGGCATGGTCGGCCACCGGTTCGTACGGGAGCTGCGCGCCCGCGACCGTAACGGCTCCTGGCGGGTGATCGTCCTCGCCGAGGAACCGGTACCGGCGTACGACCGGCTGCATCTGTCGGAGCGGGCCCGCGGCGCCCCGGAGGCCCAACTGTCGCTGCCCGGCGCGGACTTCGCGTCCGACGACGGCGTGGAGCTGCGCCTCGCGACGCGCGCGGCGCGCATCGACCGCGAGGCGCGGGAGGTGCTCTGCGCGGACGGTGCGCGGGTGCGGTACGACGCCCTGGTCCTGGCCACCGGCTCCCGGCCCTTCGTACCGCCGGTACCCGGCCACGACCTGCCGGGCTGCCACGTCTACCGCACCCTCGCCGACGTGGCCGCGATCCGCGCGGCGGCCCGCCCCGGACATACGGGTGTGGTCGTCGGCGGCGGCCTGCTCGGCCTGGAGGCCGCGGGCGCGCTGCAGGCCCTCGGCATGCGCCCGCACGTCGTGGAGGGCGCGCCGTGGCTGATGCCGCTGCAGCTGGACGAGGGCGGCGGCGCGGTCCTGGCGCGCCTGGTCACGGAACTCGGGGTGGCGCCGCACTGCGGGGTGGGGCTCAAGTCGGTGGACGCGGGCCCGGACGGCACGGTCCGCTCGGCGACCCTGGCCGACGGCACGGTCCTGGACACCTCGCTCGTCGTGTTCTCCACGGGCGTCCGCCCCCGCGACGAACTCGCCGCGGACGCGGGCCTGCGCACGGGCGAGCGCGGCGGCTTCCACGTGGACGGGCACTGCCGTACGGCGGACGACCGGATCTGGGCGGTCGGCGAGTGCGCGGCGGTCGACGGCCGCTGCTTCGGCCTGGTCACACCGGGCTACCGGATGGCGGAATCAGTCGCGTCGACCCTGACCGGCGACTCCCCCGCCCCGCTCTCGGACCCCGACCTGTCGACCGAGCTCAAGCTCCTCGGCGTGGCGGTGGCGAGCTTCGGCGACGCCCACGCGCGGACGGCGGGCGCGGTGGAGTACGCCCACACCTCCGGCGACGGCGACCGCTACGCGAAGCTGGTCCTGGACGCGACGGGCGGCACACTCCTGGGCGGAGTCCTGGCCGGCGACTCTTCCTCGTACGGACGGCTGCGGTCGCTGCTCGGGCATCGGTTGCCGGGGGCGCCGGAGGGGTTGCTCTGGGTGTCCTGAAAAGGGTACGGGTACGGGTGCGTACCCGTACCCTGGGGGTATGGAAAGGAGCGCCACCATGGCCGACGCCAACATCCGTATCCCCACCGAGGCCCGTGACCGTCTCGCCGAGGTCGCCGAGGCCGAGGGCCTGTCCCTGCGCGCCTACCTGTCCCGCCTCGCCGACGACGTGCGCACCCCCGCCGAGCGCGCCGAGCGGGCCGAGAAGGCCAGGGCGGTGCTGCACGAGTGGACCGGCTACAACCCCACCGGCGCCGAGACCGAGGCCCTCGACGCCGAACTCGACCGCCGCCTGAACGCCGCGAGGGCCGCCTGATCATGCCCGAACCCGTCCACGTCGTCCTCGACACCTCAGGGCTCGCGGCCATCGGCGGCAACCTGCTCGCCTCCCGCCTCATCCACCGGGCCCACGCCGAGGCGGACTGGTACCTCTACACCACCGCCTGCGCCCTCGTCGAAGCCGACCGCGACCGCCCCGGCACCGGCACCCACATCGCCCAGCTCCCCGGCATCACCGTCCTGGAACTCGACCTGCCCGCGGCGCTCGCCGTCGCCGAGGACACCACCTGGGGCACCGCCCACACCCTGCACGCGGTCCAGCCCAGCCCCGACCGACCCACCGGCGCCTACGTCGCCACGACCGCTCTCCAGAACTGGCTGGGCAAACCGGTCCGGGTGATCGACCTCAATCCCTGACCGACGCGGGCGTCGAGCGCGCTCGCGAGAAGTCGCACCGTGCTTGCCCGGAACGGGGATCGGTCGTGGTCCACCCCCACCAACTCACTACTCTCCGTGTGCGCCGACGGACTCTTCGTCAACGGGGTCCAAGGTCGAGGAGATCCACCACGGACACCTGTGGGGGTGGCTGATCTGCTGCACCTGCGGCGACCGAGAACGGATCTCCAGCACCCCTCGCGACTCAGACGTCGCCGCCAAACGACTCAAGGAATTCGTGACCAAGCACAAGAAGATGCACACGTGAGGAGGCAGCAGTGCGCACCTGGGAGTTCACGCTGATCATGAACCGGGGCTGACGGACGAGGGAGAGCGCGCTTGGAACTACTGGCCCGGGGCCGATGACCTGCTCGTGGACGGCAGCAACGGCCAGACCAAAGGCCTCCCGGGACCA
Organism: Streptomyces sp. LHD-70; assembly: GCF_031157275.1. Classification (GTDB taxonomy): domain Bacteria; phylum Actinomycetota; class Actinomycetes; order Streptomycetales; family Streptomycetaceae; genus Streptomyces. The sequence continues at coordinate 74,956 of NZ_JAVIFW010000023.1, read as the reverse complement.
GCAGGATGGAATCGATGTGCCACATCGAAGCGTCCACGCTCCTGGAAGCCGTCTCCATCGCCACCCGGGAGATCCGCAAGGTGGCAGACGTCCATCCCGTACGTATCGAGGTGGACGAGGAACACCGCGGCGACCTCGAAGGGCTCGCCGCGTCGCCTGACACCTGGCCGACCAGCCATCCAGCTCACTGGCTGGGTGGCTGTGGCTGCCTCGGTCGCCCGTCGAAGGGGCCCCGCAGCACCAACTCATGCCGTTGCCCTGAGATTTGAGGTATCCGCCCCCAAGCGGGCGGAGTGGGGGCCTTTGCCGCGCGGCGGGCTTCCTCGGCGTACTGACGGACGGTTTCGGGGCGAAGGGCTGGGGTGTGTTGGGGCTGGCGATCACCTCGGCAGGCGGCGCATTCGCCGCCGCGTAGCGCCTCGGCTCTCCCGGGGACGCGGCAGATGGTGCATTCCAGCATGCGGATGGTGGGCCGTCGTGGTGGGAGGACGGGTGGCAGCTTGTCGGTCAGCCGGATCTCGGCGATGCGCCGGGGTGAGTGGACTACCGGAGGTAAGCCGGCCGTGAGGGCATGGATGATCAGGTCTCTGGTCGACCCGCGCCGCAGCCATTCCGCGGCGAGCGGAGCCAGAGCCGTGCAGTCGGCGGCGGAGAGGCTCATCCGGCTGTCGGCGAGGCCGAGTTCGGCAAGCAGGGCGTAGGCCTCGCTCGGTGCTGGCGGGGCGGTTGGGGCGGCCGGAGCGGTTGGGGCGACTGGATCTTCCGAAACCGGGTCGTCGGGAACTGGGTCTTCGGGAGCTGGGTCTTCGGGAGCTGGGTCTTCGGGAGCTGGGTCTTCGGGAGCCGCCGGCTCCCCGGAGTCGGCTTCCTCGCCCCGGGGCTCCTGCGGGCACGCGTTCACGTCCCGCCCCTCGACGTACGCGGTCCACCACTCGTCATCGTGAGCCGTACGGGAGAAGTGAGTGTGGGTCACCCAACGGCTCGCCCCCTCGGTGGCCACCCGCTCGCGGATGCGCCGCAGGTGTCCGGCCCGCGACAACTCCCGCAGTGCGGTCCCGATCGAGGCCTGGCCCCGGGGGAGTTGGGCGGACAGGCCCTTGATGGAGACGTCAGCGCCGTCGGGCATTCGGTCGATATACGCGGCGACGGCGGCGGCGACTGGGGGCAGCGCCTCGAAGTCGGTCGTACGTCGCGGCCCCTGACCTGGCACGGAACGTTTTCCGAAGCCGGATACGGCCATGGGGTAGTCAGAGGAGGGGGCCACATAGATAAGCTTGGCAACAGCCATGGATCGTCCAGTGTTCGATCTGCTGGTCAGACCCCCGGAGGTGTTCTCAGCACCGATCGGGGGTCATTTAGTTCTGCGCACGTTACACACCTACATGGCATATGCGCAGCCAATCGCACATTAGTCATATTCCTTGCCCTGCAAGGCAGTTGAACCCGTAACCGGTGTCGGAACGGACGAGCCAACGGCATGGAGGGAGGGTGGGTAAAACCTCCCTCCCCTTCCACACAAGAGCGCTCGCCACCCACCCCCGAAGCCCCTAGATCCGAGCATCGGGGCACAGGCCGGTTCCGCGGCCCGACCGGCTGACGGCGTCCGGTCCAACAGCCTTGCCGTGGCGGCCTCCGCCGTCGTGACGGACGACCAGGGCCGCATCCTGCTCCAGCGGCGGGCCGACTCGGGGAGGTGGGCTCTGCCGGGCGGCGGCATGGAGATGACCGACAGCCTCCCCGGAACTGCCGTACGGGAGGTGCGGGAGGAGACCGGTCTCGACATCGAAGTGACGGGCCTGGTGGGGATCTACACCGATCCCCGTCACGTCATCGCGTACAGCGACGGGGAGGTACGCCGACAGTTCAACGTGTGCTTCCGCGCCCGTCTCGCCGGCGGAACACTGGCCGTCTCGGACGAGTCCCTGGAGCTCCGCTGGGTCGCGCCCGACGAGCTGGACGGCCTGGACCTCCACCACACCCAGCGGCTGCGCCTTCGGCATTTCCTGGAGGACCGCCCGGCGCCGTACCTGGGGTGACCGCCGCCGGACGGATTGCTCGGGGGCTCCGCCCCTCTTCGTTGTGATGTCTCACTGAGCCATCACAACGGTCGAGGCCACCACCCCCGTACGGGATGGTGGCCTCTCGGGTCTTCGTGCGGTCGGCTCAGCTTCCCCGCTGAAGGGTGTCGGCGTGGGGCGGACCATCAGCCGGTTCGCGGCCTGCGATCTGAGGCGGCACACGTCCCGACAGCATCGGGCCCGGCACGTCGGCGTCGGGCTCCGGCCCCGGGACCTCGGGTAATCCCTCGAGGAGCGTGATGAGGGCGGTGAGGGAGTTGGGGATGCGTTCCGGGAGGTACAGAACGGCACTCTCCAGGTTCATGAGCGCGGACTCCAACTCGCTGTCCCCCACTCTGTTCGCGCTCTCGATCAGGCGCTTCAGGTGCTGCTCGACTCGCTCGATGTCCTGCAGCGGCTCCAACTTGGCTTCGCGTGCCCTGATCGCCGTGACGATGCTCATCAGCTGGAAGATGCCGTCGCCCGTACCTCTGCGGATCTGGCCGTCGCTCCACATGACGTAGTGGATGAGCCACATCGGCATGGTCGCGAGCCAGGCACGGGCCTGCCGACGCGCCGCCGCCATCGGCTCCGTCAGGCTGCTGAAGGCACCGGTCGTGACCTCGTGCACCGCCGCCGAGGCGATTGCCGCGCCGCCCACGGTGAGCGAGTTGGCCAGATCCTGGTCGAATCCGACGTGGAGCACGAAGGTCGACGCGATTCCGGCCGTCGCCGTGCGCGCGAGCGCGACCACCTTCCGGTGGGTGTCGACCGCTTCCCCTCGGGTCTGTCCGCGGTGGACTTCTCTCGACATCCTGTCGCGGACATCGTTCAGCCCGTCGTCCGGCAACGCGTGGCTCAGCAGCAGGGCCGAAGTCTTGGCCATCACCCGCTGGGCGAAGACGTGGGCCCGGTCATCGGCGTCCGGGAAGCGGGCATGGTCCAGCGCTTCCTTGCCCTCGTTCGTTTCGGCGGCGGCCCTGCACGGTCGCCCGTATGACGCACCCGCCAGCACCAAATCGTGTCGTCGACCTGCGAGTTGAACCCGTGAACGAGGTTCTGGATCGTGTGGAGATGTCGCTCCGGACGCACCTGGAGCGAGGCTTGGTCGTACGGAAGCGGCGATCGGTCGGGGCGCGGACGGACCGAGGCACGTGGGTGCGTATCGAGAGGCGCGGGTTCGACAGGATCGGCCCTCAGGGGTGGAACGGCACCGAGTGCGCCGCGTTCCTGGACGGTGTCGTCCAGCCCGGGTGGCACGGCTGTGTGGCCTGGCGGGACGCGGACGAGCCGGTGATGTGGCGGGCCGACGAGACCGACCTCCTGCCCGCACCTCCGATCGGCACGGCCGTACTGGCCGAGGACCCGGTCCTGCCCGACGGCTGGTGGCCGCAGCTCAACGCCTCGCTCGACGCGCTCATGGGGCAGACCACCTGGCGTATCGCTACGCCGGACACCATCACCATCACGCAGGCCGTCGTCACCGAGTCCATCCGCAGCGTCTTCGCCGATGACTTCGATACGACCGTCGAGTGCTGGGTTCCCGCGCACGCGGACCTGAACTGGGCCAACCTGACCGCGCCTGCGTTCTGCCTCTTCGACTGGGAGGACTGGGGCAACGCGCCACGCGGCCTCGACTCGGCCTCGCTGTGGGCGAGTTCGCTCGCCGTCCCGGCCCTGGCCGATCGCGTACGACGGGAACGGCACCGCGACTTCGAGAGCCGGGACGGCAAGCTGATGACGCTGTTCGCCGCATCGAAGATCCTCGGTCCACATGCGCATCGCGAGGACCCTCGAGTCGCGCCCGCTCGAAGCGTTGCAGGGCAGATCGTCGCGGAGCTCCTTGACGGCTGAGCGCTGCCCCTGCAGGGGGACTTCACCAGAAGGTGCGCCCCAGTGCGGCGGCCGGCGCGTTCTGCCGGGAGGCCCACGGGGAACAGAGACGCGGGGACCACGGGCTCGTCTCAGGCCGCGGCCTCTTGGTGGGCTTGGTGGGTTCGGGCGGTGGCCAGGTCCGCCGCCCGCCGGACCGAATCGGCGGAGGCGGCCAGCAGCGGCAGCCGGACTGCCGGGCTGGGGATGCGGCCCTGGGCGTGCAACACCCCCTTGATCACGGTCGGGTTCGGCTCGGCGAAGAGCGCGGCGGACAGCCGGGCCAGCTCGGCCCCTAGCCTGCGGGCCGGTCCGGCAGCGTCGCCCTGCCACAGCGAGATCAGCTCGGCGAAGTCAGCGGTGCGGACATTGGCCGACGCCAGGATGCCGCCGCGGGCGCCCGCCGCGAGCAGCGGCGAGATGACGGCGTCATCGCCGCCGAGCACCGCGAAGCCTGGTGCCGACGAGCCGAGCAGTTCCATCGCGGCTGCGTCGATCGCACCGGTCGCGTACTTGACCCCGACGACCTCCGGTAGATGCCCGAGCGCGTTCAGAGCGCCGGTGCTGAGTGGCTGACCGGTGCGGTACGGGATGTCGTAGACGACCAGCGGCAAGCCCCCATGTTCGGCGAGTGCCGTGAAGTGCGCCAGCGTTCCCGCCTCACCGGGTCGGGTGTAGGGCGGCGCGGGAACCAGCGCCGCGGCGACGTCGCCGCTCTGAGCGAGCTCCCGCAGTGTCGTGATGGCGGCGGCGGTGTCGTTGGTGCCGACGCCGACGATCAGCGGAGCTCCGTGTGCCCGGCAGACGGCAGAGCAGATGCGGACCACGGCACGCTTCTCCTCGGTCGTCAGCGTGGCCGCCTCCGCGGTGGTGCCCAGGGCAACGAGTCCGCGAGCGCCGCCGGCCGACAGCGCTTCGTTGGCGAGGCAGGCGAGCGCGTCCGGCGCGAGGTGCAGGTCGTCGGTGAACGGAGTCACCAAGGGGACAAACAGGCCGGTGAGGTTCGCTTCGGGCTTCATGCGCCCAGCCTGACCGACACCAACCCAGTAGTTCCAGTTCATGTTTCTTCGCTTATGCATAAGCTCACCTTATGCTCGATCTCCGACGTCTCCACCTGCTGCGCGAACTGGACCGGCGCGGCACCATCGCGGCCGTCGCCGAGGCGCTGACCTTCACCGCCTCGGCTGTCTCCCAGCAGCTGAGCGTGCTTGAGCGCGAGGCGGGCGTGCCCCTGCTGGAACGAAGCGGCAGACGGGTGGTGCTCACGCCTGCAGGCCGCACCCTCGTCACCCACGCCGACGCCGTCCTCGAACGCCTCGAACTGGCGGTCTCCGAGCTGGCCGGGGCACGCGAGGGCATCGGCGGGCCGCTGCGGATCGGGACGTTTCCCTCTGGCGGCCCTGCGATCGTGCCCACCACGCTGGCCGAACTGGCCCTGCGGCATCCCGCCCTGGAACCGATGGTGCAGGAGATCGACTCGGCGCGAGTCTCCGACGGTCTACGCGCAGGCGAACTCGATGTGGCCCTCGTCCACGACTACGATTTCGTGCCCGCATCCCCGGACACCACGGTCGAGCAGGTGCCCCTGCTGGAGGAGTCGATGTACCTGGCCACGGGCGGCGCCACCGACAGCGATCCCGCTACCGGTCCTGCCGCCCGCGGCGACACGCTGGAGGAGTTGCTCGGACCGTGGGCCACGTCCCCATGGATCACGGCCCGGGACGGTACGACCGGTCACGCGATGGCCGTACGCGCCTGTCAGGCGGCCGGTTTCCAGCCGCGCATCCGCCATCAGGTCAACGACTTCCGTACGGTCCTGGCACTGGCCGCGATCGGGCAAGGTGCCGGATTCGTACCGGAGATGGCCACCGCACACGCCCCCGAGGGCGTGGTCCTGACCCGGCTGCCCCTCTTCCGTCGCTCGAAGGTCGCCTTCCGCGCGGGCGGCGGCACGCACCCGGCGATCGCCGCATTCGTGGCGGCGGCGCGCACAGCAATGGGCGTCACGGGCGGTGCCGCCTAATCGGAGACTTCTGTTCCTGCGCCCCGACGGAGAGCTGATGCTGCGAGCCGCCCCAGTGCGGGCCGTATGCCGGGGCGCGGGCCGACGTACGAGCGCACACGCGCAGCCGCCGCCGGCCCCCGTGGGTGACCGGGGACCGGCGGCGGTCTGCTGGACGGGGGCCGGGGTCAGGAGCCCAGCGAAGCCCCCCCGTCCACCGTCAGCACATGCAGAGTGATCTGCTTCGCCTCGTCCGACAGCAGGAACGCCACCGCCGCCGCGACGTCCGTCGGGAGGGCGAGGCGGCCCGTGGGGATGCCTACGCGGTACTTGCCGGGGTTGCCCTCGAGCGTTCCCTGGGCGCTCGACTCGTCGGACCACATGGAGCGCAGCATCGGGGTGTCGGTGGAGCCGGGGGCGACGACGTTGCAGCGGACGCCGTGGCGGGCGACCTCCAGGCCGAGTGACTTGGTGAACATCGTCGCCGCCGCCTTGGACGCCGCGTACGCGGCCATGTCGGCGCGCGGGGTGGCGGCCGCGTTGGAGGCGACCGTCACGACGGCGCCCCGGGTGCGGGACACCATGCGGCCGACCACGGCACGGGAGAGGTAGAAGACGCCGTTGACGTTGACGTCGAAGGTCACCCGCCAGTCGGCCTCCGCGTACGAGACGACCTCGCCGAGGCGCAGTACCCCGGCCGCGTTGACGAGCATCTCGACCGGGCCGAGCTGTTCCTCGACCCGGATCACGGTCTTCTCGACCTGGTCGCTGTCGGTGACGTCGGTGACGTACGCCGTCACGTCCAGGCCGTCGGCCGCCAACTTGCCGACGGTTTCGGTGAGTTGCTCCTCATCCCGGTCGACGGCCGCGACGACGGCGCCGCGGCCGGCCAGTTCCCTGGCGACCGCCTCCCCGATGCCGCCGGCGGCGCCGGTGACGAGGGCGACTTGTCCTTGCATTTCCACGACCTCTTCTCGTCGCTCGGACCCGGGCGTCCCCGGGAGGTGCCCCGACGACCCGGGAGGAGCCCCGGCGTCCCCGGGAGGTGCAGCCGCGTACGGCTCATCCCGCCCACGCGGTCACGACGGACATCGCCTGGGCGGGCGTCAGACGCGGGTCACAGTGGCTCGTGTAGCGCTCCCCGACCCGGTCGAGGTGGGCCTCGGTGCGTACGCACTCGGTGACGTCGTCGGGGGTGGTCTCCAGGTGCAGTCCGCCCGCGACGCCACCCTCCGACTCGACGGCGTACTTGAACGCCCGCACCTCGCGCTCGACGACCGGCACCAGGCGGGTCTTGTGGCCCGACGGGGTGCTGATGGTGTTGCCGTGCATCGGGTCGGTGAGCCAGGCGACCGGGTGTCCGGCGGCCCGGACCGCGGCGACCAGGGATGGCAGCCGGTCGGCGACCGCGTCGGCGCCCATCCGCGCGATGAGCGTGAGGCGGCCGGGCTCGCGCTGCGGGTCGAGGCGCTCGCACAGGGCGAGCAGCTCGTCCGGGGTCATCTTCGGGCCGACCTTGCAGGCGACCGGGTTGACGACCTTGGCGAGCAGGGCGACATGGGCGCCGTCGACCTGCCGGGTGCGCTCGCCGATCCACGGGAAGTGCGTGGAGGCCAGCAGGAGTTCACCGGTCTCCTGCTCGCGGACCATGGGGACCTCGTAGTCGAGCAGCAGCGCCTCGTGGCTGGTCCACACGGTCGACTCGGCGTGCCGGCGGCAGGCGCCGGCCCAGCCGAGGTTGCGGGTGATCTCGCTGGCCGCCATGTAGCCGGTGAGCATCCGCAGCGGGTCGGGCCTGCGGCTCTCGGCGTCCGGGTCGGGCAGGTTGACCATGTGCCCCCGGTAGACGGGCAGTTCGACGCCGTCGACGGACTCGGTGTCGTTGGAGCGGGGCTTGCCGAACTGGCCCGCCATGCGGCCGATCCGCACCACGGGCTTACGGGTGATCAGCTTGAGGGCGCCGGCGAGCAGGTCGAGCACGGCGGCCTTGCGGTGCACGTGTTCCGAGGTGCTCTCGTCGGGGTCCTCGGAGCAGTCGCCGGACTGCACCACATGGGCCCGGCCCGCGGCGACGCGGGCGAGCTGTTCGCGCAGGGCGCGCACGTCGGTGGCTTGCACCAGCGGCGCTCGCAGCGACAGCTCCTTGCGGACCAGCCGGGTCTGCTCGTAGTCGTTCCAGTCGGGCTGTTGCAGGGCGGTCTTGAGCGGTATGCCGAGCATGGTGTCGTCCACTGAATGTCTCCGAAAGGTACGGCGGCGGGTGCCGGTCGGCCGGATGTCTCAGGGCACGGATCGGGGCCGTCACGGCCCCGGCCCATGGCCGGGGAGCGGGTCCAGGGAGGCAGGACCCGATGGGGGATCGATCGATCGTTAGCCGGAAATTTCAGGATGGCCAGAAGGGAGAGCGGACGCCGTCAACTCCCGCTCCACTGCGTCAAGTCGGCCGCTTACGACAGGGAGGACCCCGCGGCCACTGACGGCAGGGAGGACCCCGGCCGCTTACGGCAGGGAGGACCCCCCGTCGTGCAGCCACGCGACCTTGTCGTGGAGCTCGTCCACGGACAGGGCGGACAGCATGGCGTTGCGTTCCGCGGCGGCCGGGCCGGTGAGGTGGTAGAGCCTGCGCGCCAGCTCCCGGGCGACGAGCTGCGTCCTGGCCGTGCGCTCACGCCGCATCGCGTTGTACTTCTCCAGGCGCTGCGGAACGTTCTCAGGAGTCATGTCCTGCAGCACGGATCCGAGGACGACGGCGTCCTCAAGGGCCATGCAGGCGCCCTGCGCGGCGTACTGCAGCATCGGGTGCGCGGCGTCCCCGAGCAGCGCCACCCGGTCGTCGGTCCAGTCGGCCACGGGGTCCCGGTCGCACAGCACCCAGGCCCGCCACTCGTCGCCCCCGAGTTCGAGCAGGGACCGGGCGGTGGTGCTCAACTCCGGGAACTGGCCGAGGACATGGGACCGGGACACCGGCTCGGCGACCAGGGCGCGGGTCGCGCCGTCGTCGCGGGTGGCCGCCAGGTTCAGGTACTTGCCGCCCCCGATGGCGTAGTGGACGAAGTGCCACTTGGGCCCCGCCCACAGCGTCACCGTGTTCCAGCGCAGCTCCTCGGGGACCAGCTCCATCGGGATCACGGACCGGTAGATGGTGTGACCCGAGACCCTGGGCGGGCCGTCGCCGACCAGCTGGCCGCGGAGCGCGGAGCGGATGCCGTCGGCGGCGATCAGGGCCGAGCCGGAGAAGCGCTCCCCGGTGCGGGTGACCGCGGTGGCCCGGGTGCCGTCCTGCTCGTACGCCACGACGTCCTGGCCGGCGACCAGCTCGATCCGGTCCGAGGCGCGGCAGGCCTCGACGAGCGGCTGGAACAGGTCGCAGCGGTGCACGACGGCGTACGGGTTCCCGAACCGCTCCTGGTAGGCCTCGGTCAGCGGCATCTCGGCGACGCGTTCACCGCTCGTGCCGTCCATGAACCGCAACGCGTCGATGAACACGGCGCGTTCACGCACCGCGGCGCCGATGCCGAGCCGGTCGAGGGCGTGGAAGCCGTTCGGTCCCAGCTGGATTCCGGCCCCGTACTCGGTGAAGCAATCCCTGCGTTCCAGGACGGTCACCTCGTGACCGTGTCGGGCCAGGCTCAGGGCCGCGGCCAGTCCTCCGATGCCGCCGCCGGCGACGACTGTCTTCGACATCGCTCTGTTGTCTCCTCGGTCTGTGTCCGGGTTGCTCACGTGCGGCGCGCGGCGGTCCTGCTAGGCCGCTTCTCCGGCCTGGAGGCGGGCGGCCAGCTCGCGGCGCTTGATCTTCGATGTGGCGGTGCGCGGCAGCTCGTCGAGCTTCATCTGCACCGGCGGCGCCAGGGCGGCGGGCAGGTCGCGTACGGCGGCGCGCCAACGCCCGGGATCCAGGGGCCGGTTGCCGGCGGTGCAGACGACGGGTACGGGCTCCTGCCGCGCCCCGGCCACGAAGACGAGCTCGGTGAGTTCCGGCAGCCGGGCGAGGACGGTGTCCTCGGCCTCCAGGGTGGAGCGCAGCGCGGGGATCAGGTCGACCTCGCGGTCGAGCAGGTGGACGCAGCCCTGCTCGGTGAGGTAGCCGACGTCGCCCATGCGCCACCAGCCGTCGGTGACCTGCTCCTGGTACCGCTCGTCCTCGCCGTAGTACGTCAACGCCCGCCCGGGGGTGCGTACTTCGATGTGTCCGGGGGTGTCGGGGCCCGGCTCCTCGCCGCCGCGGCTGACGACCCGGATCTCGGAGGTGCCGGGCATCGGGTGGCCGAGGCAGCGGCCGTCGATGTTCTCGGCGCCGTGCCGGGTGTAGGCGCGGCCGGCGAGCGGGCCGCACTCGCTCTGCCCGTAGATCTGGTAGAAGAGCGGCATCCGGCGGTCCGAGGCGGCGAGCAGGTGCTGGATGGTGCCGGGGTGGATGGCGTCGAAGGTGCTGCTGAAGTACTTGACGCCGGCGAAGGGCCTGCGCGGGTCGGAGGCCAGCGGCTCCCACTCCATGAAGCTGTTGGGGTGCGTCTCGATCAGGCCGGGCCGCAGCTCGGCGCAGATCTGCGCCACGTGCTCGGCGTCGCCCTCGCGCACCACGATCGCGGGCATGCCGCGCGGCAGCAGCACCGCGAGCGCGAGGAACAGCCGGGAGTGCACGAACGAGACGTGGATCAGGGTGCGTTCGGGCTCCCGGAACGCCCTCGCCAGGCGCTCCTGCGGGCGCAGCCGGCCGAGCAGCGAACGCGCCGTGTGCACCACGAGCTTGGGCGTTCCGGTGGTGCCGGAGGTGTGCGTCATCAGCGCCGCGCCGTCGGGTGCGGTGCGTACGGCGGGTACGGCGGGGGCGTCGGCGAGGTCCGCGAGGGACACGGCGCCCGGGTGCGTGCCGGCCGTGACGAGGACGCGGTCGGCGAGCTCGTCGAGCGGCAGCCCGGCCAGTTCGCCGGTGAGCTTGCCGGTGTCGGTCAGCAGGTGCGGGCGGCCGAGGCGGGCAAGGAGGCGCTGGACGGTGTCGGCGTCGAGGGCCGGGGAGAGCATCGCCGGGACCGCGCCGATCCGGGCGGCGGCGCAGGCGAGCAGGTACAGGTCGAAGTTGGCGCTCTTGTGCAGCGCGACGTGGTCGCCGGCCCGCACCCCCGCCGCCCACAGCCGGGCCGACAGGTCGGCGATGTGCCCGGCGAGCTCCGCCACGGTGAACGCGCGCGGTGCGTCGGGCAGGGCGTCGAGGCCGTGGTCGACGACGAGGAGGCCGTCGGGGTGTGCGGCCGCGGCCTCCTCGACCATGCTGCCGAGCCAGAGACCGGTCCTGTCGTCGGGGTCCGTGGGCATGGGGCTCCTTCTCAACGGATGGGTTCGTGGCGGGACTTCTCAGGCGTGGCGGGACTTCTCAGACGTGGCGGGACTTCTCCGCCGGGTGCGGCGGCCGAGGTCGGCATGCGGGCCCGGGCGACCGGTATCAGCCAAGGTCCGGCGGCCCCGCCTTCACCGCGGGTGGCTCAGAGGCTGGTGAAGACGGTTCCATGCTGTGGATTCACGCCAATCGCGGCAACGAACGCATGTCCAGTAAGTCAGGTCGTACGGACCGCCTGCTCAGGTCGTACGGACCGCCGCGCACGTCGTCCGTAGTCCGGTGGCGCACGTCGTACGGACCGCCCGCGCACGCCGTCCGGGTGTGCCAGAACGCGGCGCGCCCCCTCGACCGGACGGTCGAGGGGGCGTGGGAACCCGCGGAGGGTGGGGGCGGAAAGGTCAGGCCTGCTCGGCCTGTTGGGCCTCCTGGGCCGCCTGGTGCCGGGCCAGGAACTCGGCGTACGGGTCCTCGCCGCTGCGGATCTTGCCCGCGAGCCCTTCGAGGACCATCAGCGTCGCCATGTGCAGCCCGGGCCCGAACGACACCCGGGCGACGCCGAGTTCGGCCAGGCGGTCCAGGGACGGGGTCTGCGGCAGGTACATGATGTTGACCGGCCCGGGGATGCGCTCCACGAGGGCGGCGATGGTCTCCTCCTCGGCCACGAAGATGGGGAACACCGAGTCGGCGCCCGCCTCCAGATACGCGCGGCCGCGCCGCACCGCCTCGTCGGTCATCTCCTGCGCGGGCGTGTCCTTCGGGTACGCGCCGGGCTCCCACACGTCGACGCGCGCGTTGATCCAGAGCGGTACACCGGCCTCGTCGGCGGCCGCGCGCATCTCGGCGATCAGGGCGGCCTGGGTGGCGACGTCGACCAGGTCGGTCGAGGGGTACGCGGTGTCCTCGACGTTGCAGCCCGCAGCGCCCAGGTCGAGCAGCCGGGCCACGATGTCCTTGCCCGACATCCCGTAGCCCGCCTCCATGTCCACGGTCACGGGGACGTCGACGGCCTTGATGATCCGCCCGGCGGCGGCCAGCATCTCCTCGGCCGGGGCGGCCTGGAGGTCGGCGTGGCCGAGGCTGTCGGCCACGGCCTTGCTGCCCGTGGCGATCGCCGGGAAGCCGGCCTTGGCCAGCACCTGGGCGCTCGCCGCGTCCCAGGCGTTGGGCAGCACGAACGGCCGGTCGCCGTGGAGCGCCCGCAGGCGCTCCGCCTTCGCGGTCAGCGCCGCCACGTCCACCGTTGCCATGAGGTCTCCTCGCTGCTTTCGCTGCTGCTTTTGCTGCTGCTTTTGCTGCTGCTTTTGCTGCTGCTGTCGATCGGCTGCTGTCGATCGGCTGGTGTCCGGCCGTGGAAGAGGGGACCCCCAAGGACCCCCCACACGACCGGCGCTCCCACGGCCGGTCAGCCTCACCGCGCCACCCCGGCGGCCACCAGCGCCGCGCGCCGAGTCCGTCAGGTCACGCCGGGCCGTGTCCGTAAAGTCTCACGCCAGGCCGTGTCCGTAAGGTCCCGTCAAGCCGTGTCCGTAAGCCCACGCCGCTCATCTCCCCCTTCACGGCGAGGAGTTGACAGACTCCCGCCCCGCACGGGCGCCGTGCACGAGCCCGCTGCCACACTCCAGCACCGTGCGACGGCCGGTCACCGACAAGCACCAGGCCCCTTCGCACCGAGGCCCGGACCTCCCCTGTCATCGCCGGGCCTCCTTTCTTGGGAAAGGGCAGTGCCGTGACTATCACGAGCGTGGACGACGCCGGTACGGATCCGATCTGGGGCAGTGACGAGCTGGACCTGGACGCGTACCTTCGCCGGATCGACTATGACGGGCCGCGCTCCGCGACCCTGGACACCCTGCGGGCGGTGCACCGCGGCCACCTGGCCACCATCGGGTTCATCGCGGACGGCATCGACCGCGACCAGCTGCCGATCGACGTCAAGTCCGTGCAGGACAAGCTGGTGCACGGGGCGGAGGGCGGCTCCTGCTACGAGCACAACCTGCTGTTCGCCGCCGTGCTGACCCGGCTCGGCTTCACCGTGACCCGGCACCTGGCCCGGGTGCGGCGCGGCAACACCACCGATATCCGCTTCCGTTCGCACACGGCTCTCCTGGTCGAGGCCGAGGGCGAGCGCTACCTCGCCGACGTGGGCTTCGGCGACGAGGGCCCGCTGGAGCCGATCCCGTACCGGCACGGCGCCACGCTCGAAGTGGGCGGCTGGCGCTGGCGCCTGGACGACGACGGCGAGGAGTGGGTGCTGCGCTCGATGCACGCGGACGGCTGGTTCGACGTGTACTCGTTCACCACCGAGGCGCAGTACCCGATCGACTTCGAGGTGGCCGCGCACTTCTCCATGACGAGCCCGCGCTCGGTGTTCATCGGCCATGTCGTCGCGATGCGGGTCGGCCCCGATGAGCGAGTGGTGCTTCGGGATCGCATCCTGGAGACCCGCCGGCCCGACTTCGACGACGAGCGCCGCCTCATCGCCGTCGACGAGATCGTCCCCACCCTGCGTGATGTGCTGGGGTTGACGATCCCCGACGACCAGGCGGCCAAGATCACGGCCCACCTGCACCGCGACCGCTCCGCCCGACAGTAAGAGGATTGACCATGAGGATTCTGATTGCCGGCGCCACCGGGGCGATCGGCCGGCAGCTGACGCAGCAGCTGCTCACCGCGGGCCACGAAGTCGTGGGCCTGGCCCGGTCCAAGGGCCGCGCCGCCGATCTGGAGAGCCAGGGCGTTCGGATGGTGTACGGCGACGCCCTGGACCGCGCCTGGGTCATGGAGGCGGTCCGCGAGACGGCGCCGGACGCGCTCGTGCACCTGCTGACCGCGATCCCCGCGAGCCCCAACCCCAAGCGCGTCGACCAGGAGTTCGCGCTCACCAACCGGCTGCGCACCGAGGGCACCCGCAACCTCGTGGACGCGGCCGCGGAGGCGGGCGTGAAGCGGGTCGTCACGCAGAGCATCGCGTTCGTCAACGAGCCCGGCCAGGGCCCCGCCGACGAGGACGCGCCGTTCCTGAGCAACCCGCCCAAGCCGTACCGCCCGGTCCTTCAGGCGGTCGTGGACCTGGAGCAGATCACCAAGGAGGCCGGCGGCCTGGTGCTGCGCTTCGGCCACCTCTACGGGCCCGGCACCGGCTTCGCCGAGGACGGTTCCTTCGTGTCGCAGGTACGGGCCGGGAAGGTGCCCGTGATCAGCGGCGGCAACTCGGTGTTCTCCTTCACCCACGTCGCCGACGCGGCCTCCGCGATCGTGACGTCCCTGACGGCGGAGACGAACGCACCGGTCCTGAACGTCGTCGACGACGACCCGGCGCCGGTCCACGTCTGGCTCCCCGAACTGGCCCGCATCCTCGGCGCCGCCAAGCCCAAGGCGGCCCCCGCGGCCCTCGCCCGCCTCGCCATCGGCGGCTGGGGCGTCCTCTACATGACGGGCCTGCGCGGCGCGAGCAACAGCCGCGCCCGCTCCGCCCTGGCCTGGCAGCCCAGCCACACCTCGTGGCGCGAGGGCTTCGCGGCGGAGCTGAGCGGCACGGCACCCGCGTAACACCCGGGCACACCCTCCGAAGGGGCCCGACAGGCTTGCACGGCGAGCTTGTCGGGCCCCTCGCGCGCGTGCGCGACACGGGCCGCAAAGATCGGAGAGACGGGCCCTACGGCCGCTCCCCCACCACCCCCAGATAAGCCGCGCGCAGCGCGTCGAGCACCGGGTGGTCCGTGGCGAACTCTGCCTCGTCGATGCGGGACAGCGCCCGTACGCCGACCGAGGCGTTCGTGGCGAAGGCGGCGTCCATGGTCTTCGCCTGCGTGAGCGTCAGCGGGGTCTGGGTGTGGGTGTGGGTGTGGGTTCCGTGGGTGCGGAGCAGTGCCATCGTCACCCCGGGCAGCACGTCCGCCTGTGGCCAGAGCACCTCGCCGTCCCGGACGAAGCCGACGTTCCAGGTGCCGCCCTCGGTGACCCGGCGCTCGGCGTCGACGAAGAGGGCGTCGTCGTACCCGGCCGTCTGGGCCTCGCGGCGGGCGCGGAGGGTGCCGAACAGGCCGACGTGTTTGACCGCGGGCAGGTCACGGTCGTGGCGTACGGCGGTGACGCTCAGCGGCGGGGCCGTGAGGGAGCCGGCCGGGCGGCGGGTGAGCAGCAGCCGGGGCCGGGCGGGCGCGGCCGGGCGGCCGAGGTCGAGGCCGGGGTCGTAGACGGTCACGCGCACCACGCACGGCCCGTCCTGCCCGGCCAGTTCCCGCCGCAGCAGCTCCCGCACCCGCTCGGGGTCGAGCTCCGCTCCCCACACGGTCCGGCAGTCCCGTACGAGACGCTCCAGGTGCAGCGCGAGCCCGCGGACGCGGCCCTCGGCGTCGCACCGCATGGACGTGAAGTGGCCGTAGTTGAGCAGGGCG
Source organism: Streptomyces sp. LHD-70 (assembly GCF_031157275.1). GTDB lineage: Bacteria > Actinomycetota > Actinomycetes > Streptomycetales > Streptomycetaceae > Streptomyces. The sequence goes on along the minus strand of NZ_JAVIFW010000023.1, from coordinate 59,290 downwards.
AGGCCGAGCAGCTCGTCGGGCTGCACCGGCTCTCCGTCGAGTGTCGCCATGCGGCCCAGGATCTCAGGGCCGCAGTTCGTCCCCGCGGCGAGGGGCCGCCCGGGGCGCGGCCCGGGGTCCCGTCCGCGGCCCCCGCGGGCGGTCCAGCCACGGGGTGAGGTAGTCGCGCAGCCAGGCGGTGTCGGGGTGACGCACCTCGGTGCGGGAACCGTCGGCCGTCGTACGCACCAACTCGCCGTCGGAGACCGTGTGGTGCAGGCCGAGTGCCCTGGCCGCCTCGGCGGCGATCTGGCGGTGGCCGAGATCCGAGAGCCGCAGCCCGCCCTCGTCCCAGGCCCGGCTCTCGCGCAGCGCGCGCAGCGACCACAGATCGGCGACCGGGCAGCCGTGCCGGTCCGCGATGGCCCGCAGATGCGCCGTGTACGTGGCGGCCTTGGCGCGCGCGTGGCGCAGCACCGGCAGCGGGCGCGGGTCGATGCCGGTGAACAGCAGGACCGTACGGGCGGGTGCGCACAGCTCGGCGACCGCGGTCTCCAGGCGTTCGGCGAGCGCGTCGGGGTCGGCGTCGGGGCGCAGCAGGTCGTGGCCGCCCGCGCGCAGGGCGACCAGGTCGGGGGCGAACTCCCGTACGGCGGTGAGCTGTTCGGCGACGATGTGGTCCAGGGACCGTCCGGGGGCCGCCTTGCGGTAGCGCAGCACGCCGTCAGGCCGTTCCTCGGCGAGCAGCACGGCGAGCCGGTCCGCCCAGTCGGGGAACGGGGCGTCGCGGCCGGGGCCTTCACGGTGCGCGGCGAGGCAGTCGCCGAGCGCCGCGTACGACTCGACGGGGTGCCCGACCGCCCTTCTCGATGCTGTGGTCGTCGGCACTTCTCAACTCCGGGTCCGGTCGGCGGTGCTCGCCGCCAAGGCGGCCGGGGTACCGGTGTCGCGCGAGGCGCCATGGGCGGCCGGCTTTCCTGCACCCTTGCCCTGGTGCGGTGATGGTGGGCCATGGGCCTGCAGGGGTCAAAGTTCCTGGTCGGAGTGTGTCACCTAGGCCGTGTCATCACCCTTGCACCGCCGCATGGTGGCCCGGCCACACCCCCGCGTCCCCGTTCCCCCCGGCGGGCGCCGCCCCCGGGCTCTGCGGCAGGCCTCCTGGTGGTCCGGGCACCGGAGCGCGGCTCAAGTGGGTGAGCGGCACACCTCGTTCAGGCACCTGCTCCCACCCGACGGTTGAGGTGCAGCTGAGGGGCTGCCCAACCGATGGGGGAACGTTGTGAACACGATTGTCCTGAGGAGAAGGAACTCTGCCGTACCAGGCCCGATACGCGATCGGGCTCCCCTGACGTCCGACACCGCCGGCTACGACGGCGTCGTCTCCGAACTCAGCACCGCCCTGTTCGCGGAGTTCCGCAGGAAGGACCAGCGGATGAAGGCCGAGCAGTATCTGCGCGGCCTCCTCTTCGCCGAGGGCCGCAAGTCGATCCGGAACATCGCGGCACACGTCGGCGGTGCCGCCGCCGAGCAGGCCCTGCACCACTTCATCTCCAGCTCGACCTGGGACTGGCAGCCCATGCGGGCCGCACTCGCCGGATATCTGGAGCGGTCCTGCACGCCGCGGGCCTGGGTGGTTCGCTCCCTGCACATCCCGAAGGCCGGAGAGCACTCGGTGGGCGTGGACCGGCTGTTCGCCCCGCAGCTGGGCCAGATGTTCCGCGGGCAGCAGGCGTTCGGGGTCTGGTTCGCCTCGGAGGAGCTGAGCGCACCGGTCAACTGGCGTCTCATGCTTCCCGATCAGTGGGTCAACGACCACGAGCGACGGGACCGGGCGGAGGTTCCGGAGGGCCTCGGGTGCGAGAGCCAGGAGGAGTGCGCCGCCTCCGTGGCGATCGAGGCCGCGCAGAACTGGGGGGTGACGCGCCGTCCCGTCCTGCTCGACCTGCGCGGCAGCAACGTACGCCCGACGCTCGCGCGGCTCGCCGCGGCGCAGGTGCCGGTGATGGGCCGGATCGGTGCGTCGTGCCGGCTCACCGTCGCCGACCGTGCCATGCCGGGCTTCGGCGCGGGCCCGCTGCCCGCCCAGCAGATCCTGGAGTCGACGAAGGGCCTGCGCCGCCCGGTGCACTGGCTCGACCCCGCCGCCGGGCGCACCTCCCGCACGTCCCTGGCCTCGGTCGTACGGGTGTCCCTGCTGAACCCGCAGACGGGCCGGCAGCGCCCGATGCTGCTGCTCGGCGAGTGGCACGACCCGCAACGCCCCCCGGTCCAGGTCTGGTTGACCGACCTGACGAACGCGCCGGTCGCGCCGCTGCTGCGGCTGACGAAGCTGACCCGCCGCGTGGAGCAGGACTTCGCCGAGGTCGGCGAGGAGGTCGGGCTACGCGACTTCGTGGGGCGGTCCTTCCGCGGCTGGCACCGCCACATCACGCTGGCCTCCGCGGCCCACGCGGCGACGGTCCTTTCGGCCACGGACGAGGGCCTCGACGTCGGCCTCGGCCTCGGCCTTCAGAACGCGGCGTAGAGCAGCGCCGACGAACGAACGCCGGAGGGGGCTGGTTCTCACCAGCCCCCTCCGGCGTGCGAGGTGGCCACCCTGCAAGGGCGCGGCGGGCGCGGCAGGCCGGCGGGCGCGTCGGGCACGGCAGCGGGCTCAGGAGGTGTCGTCCGCCGGTCCCCGCCCGCCGCTGCCGTCCCGGTCGCGCAGCACTCTCCTGGCCCGCTGCAGCCGCAGCGCCAGCTGCACCTCCAGGGCCTGGCCCGGCTTCTGCCAGTCGCTGCCGAGGAGTTCGGTGATCCGCTCCAGGCGGCGCGAGACGGTGTTGGGGTGGACGTGCAGCGCCTCGGCGGCGTTGGTGGGGCTGCTGCCCGAGGCGAAGTAGGCCTCCAGGGTGCGGGTGAGGTCGGTGAGCCGCTCCGCGTCGTACTCCAGGACCGGGCCGAGGGCCGCGCCGATGAAGCCGTCGACGTCGTAGTCGTCGGAGAGGAGCAGGCCGAGGAAGCCCAGGTCGTTCGCGGCGGCCGCGCAGCCCGTGCCGCCGAGCGCGGTGAGGGCGTCCAGGCAGCGCATCGCCTCGCGGTACATCCGCGCGACCTCGGCGGGCGACCAGTCGGGCCCGGCCGCGCCGACGGAGACCGGGTGGCCGAGCAGCGGCGCGAGTTCGTCGGCGACGGCACGGGCCGCGGCGGAGGCGTCGGTGCCGGGCAGCAGCAGCACGATGCAGCCGCTCTGCACGGTCTTGAGCCCGGACATGCGGTACGCGTACGACGACGCCCACACCACGGCCCGGCCCTGCTCCCCGCCCTCGGGCCGGGCGACGACGAGGACGTGCGGCTGCTCCAGGTCGATGTCGAGGCGGCGGGCCCGCTGGGCGATCTGGTGCGGGGACTGCGTGGAGGCCGAGGCGTCCAGGAGCTCGTCGAGGAGTTCGTCGCGTACGGGCCCTTCGGCGACGGCGGCGCTGCGCTGCATCAGCAGGTGCACGGCGAAGGCCTGCGCGGTGGTCTGCAGCAGCCAACTGTCCTGCCCCACCAGGCGGGTGACCGGTCTCAGGACGAGGACGCCGAGGTCCTCCGTACCGGCGACGACGGGGGTGACCCAGGTGCGCTCGTCGGCGAGGACGGGCATGCGCTGGGCGTGCGCGGCGAGCACGCCCTTGGCGATGGCGTCCTCGTCGAGGTCGGGTATCTCGCCGCCCGCGGCCACGACACCGCCGGCCGGGTCGCGCATCTGCAGCGTGCCGTCGAGGGCGTCGCCCGCGGCCTTGGCGACGGAGGTCAGGTCGGCGCCGGCGACGAGCAGGCCCATGATGCGGCTGTAGGACTCCCCGAGCTGTTCGAGCCGGATCAGGCTGGTGCGCGTACGGAAACCGTCGAGTTCGAGCTCGGCGACCTGGTCCTGGGCCCGTTGCAGCAGTCCGGCCTTCTCTATGGCGACGGCCGCGAGGTCGGCGAGGGAGCAGATGAGGCCGATCTCGTCGGGCGTGTAGTGGCGCACCTTGCGGTCGGCGCCGTAGAGCACGCCCACATTGGTGTCGCCGTGCCGCAGCGGTACGGCCATGATGGCGCGCAGCCCCTCGGCCTCGACGACCTCGTCGATGCCGGCGGAGTGCGGGATCGTGTCGTCGTTCAGGTAGTCCGCGGTCCACAGCGGCGCGCCGGTGGTCAGGGCCCGGTTGCCGAGGCCGCTGCCTCCCTCGACGCGAAGTCCCGTGTTGAGCGCAGTGGTCGAGCCCTCCGAGGTGCGGACGACCATCGCGCCGTCGGGGGCGCGGAGCGAGACGTACGCCATGTCGAAGTGGAGCAGCAGCCGCACCCGGCGGGTGATGACGCTGAGCAGCGTGTCCAGGTCGTAGGGGAGGGTGAGGTCGCGGGCGGTGTCGACGAGCGCGGCGAACCCGGCCTCGCGCTGCCGCCCGCGTTCGAACGAGGCGTGCACCTCGCGGGCGAGCTGCACCGCGCGTTCGGCGCGCGCGAGAGCCGCGGGGGCGGAGCCGGACCGCCGTGCGCGCTGGAGCAGCGCGTCGATGCGGCCCACCGCCGCTTCCTCCGCGAGCAGTTCGAGTACGGAGAGAGCTACGTCATCCCCACCGCCGCCGCCCCCGTCGTCATCGCCACCGATATAGCCCGACATGTCGTATCCCCCACCCTCTGGACCGGGCACCGCCCGGCGCGGCTGAAACTAGTTCTCGAACATTCGAGACGTCAACGTTGACCAGGACCGTTGCCGGGCAGCGGTGTTGTGAGCACCACCGCGACGGCTCCGCGGTGTCCTGAGACCACCTTCCTGGCGGGTGCCGCCCTGCCCGAGGCTCATGCCGCGGGGCGCGGAGCAGATCAGCTCCGCCCCGGAAGGGGGCAGTTGTGAGCTTGCAGATCCGAAGCTATGTACGGTCGTTGGAGCGTAGTCGCGAGGCGGCGGCCGACGGTGAACGGCCGGGGGTGTTCACCATGCGGGGTCGTGACTGGACGCTGCTGCCCGAGGTGTTCGCACCGCCGTACTCGGCGTCGACGGACGCGGCCATGGAGCTGCTCGGCTTCGTGGAGGGACCGCAGGTCCCGCGGCAGGGCTCGTTCCTCGAGGTCGGCTGCGGCACCGGCATCATCGCGGTGAGCGCCGCCCTGGCGGGCTGCGACCGGGTGCTCGCCACCGACATCAACGAGCACGCCGTGGAGAACGCGGCGCTGAACGCGCAGCGGCACGGCGTCGCCGGCCGGGTCTCCTCCCGGCACAGCGACCTGTTCGACGCGCTCGACCCGGACCAGCGCTTCGACACCGTCTACTGGCACTCCAACTTCGTGCTCGCTCCGGCCGACTACGCCTACGAGTCGGTCCACGAGTGCGCGTACGTCGACCCGGGCTACGCCGCCCACCGCCGCTATCTGATCGAGGCCCCGCTGCGGACCACGCCGGGCGGCTCGGCCCTGCTGCACTTCAGCGACCGCGGCGACCTGGCCGGGCTGCACGCCATCGCCGACGAGTCCGGGCGCGAGCTCGACGTGCTGAGCAGCATCCGCATCCGGGAGGGCCGGGAGCTGGTCGAGCACATGCTGATCGAGGTGTCCGCTGCGCCCGTCTCCGCGCCCCCTGTCTCCGCTGCGCCCGTCTCCGCGGCGCCCGTCTCCGCGGCGCCCGCGGGTCTCGGTGCCGGGCTGCCCGGGGCGCGCCCCCGCGCCGCGGCCGCGCCCCGTACGACCGGCTGAGCGCGCCGCCGCCCGCCGACCGTACGTACCGCACGTGCCGCACAGCACCGCACGTACCCACAGCACCGCACGTACCCACAGCACCGCACTGCCCATGCCGACTCACGAGGGAATACGGGAATCAACCGTGCGCATCCTGCTTGTCGACAACTACGACTCGTTCACCCACAACCTCGTCCACCAACTGGCCGAGATCACCGGCGAGGAGCCGGTCGTCGTGCACAACGACGACCCGGACTGGCACGTCGGGCGCCTCGCCGAGGTCGACGCCGTCGTCCTGTCGCCCGGCCCCGGTACGCCGGAGCGCCCCGCCGACTTCGGGATCTGCCGAGACCTTGTGGAGCGTTGCGAGCTCCCGCTGCTCGGCATCTGCCTGGGCCACCAGGGCGTGGCGCTCGCCCACGGCGCGACCGTCGCCCGGGCGCCCGAGCCCCGGCACGGCCGCCTGTCGCCGGTGCTGCACGACGGGGACGGCCTGTTCGCGGGCATCCCCTCCCCGTTCGAGGTGGTGCGCTACCACTCGCTCGCCGTGACGGACCTGCCGGACTGCCTCCAGGCCACCGCGTGGAGCCCGGACGGCGTCCTGATGGGCCTTCGGCACCGCGACCGGCCGATGTGGGGCGTGCAGTTCCACCCGGAGTCGATCCTCACCCGGCACGGCCGTACGCTGCTCGCCAACTTCGTGGAGTCGGCCCGCCGTTGGCACGCCGAGCGCCCGCCGCACGCCCCGGAGCTGGAACTCCCGCAGCCCGCCCGTACGGTGCCGGAGCCGCCCCACGAGACCCCGCCGCCCCCGCGCGAACTCCGCTTCCTGGTCGAGGAGTTGAGGACCCACTGGAGCGACGAGGCGGTGTACGAGGAGCTGTTCGGCGCGAGCGCCACGGCGTTCTGGCTGGACAGCAGCACGGGCGCGCCCTCACGCGGCGCGCTCGGCCGCTTCTCCTTCATGGGCGACGCGTCAGGCCCGCTGGCCCGCGTGGTGGAGGCCGACATCTGGACGAACACGGCGACGGTGCACTCGGCCGCGGGCACCGAGGTGGTCTCCGGTGACTTCCTGACCTGGCTGGAGCGCGACCTGGCGGCGCTCCGTACGACGGTGCCGCCGCTGCCCTTCGACTTCGCGCTCGGCTGGGTCGGCTACCTCGGCTACGAGCTGAAGGCGGAGTGCGGCGGCAACGCGGTGCACCGCGCCGAGGAGCCGGACGCGGCGATGGTCTTCGCGGACCGGGGTGTGGTGTTCGACCACGCGACCGGCCGGACGTACCTCCTCGCGCTCGCCGAGGACGGCCGTACGGACACCGCGCACCGCTGGCTGCACGACACCGCCCGCACCCTCGACGGCCTGGCCGGCCGCCCCCGCGCCGGCGCACCGGTGCCGACGACCGGAGCCGAGGTGACGCTGCGCCACGACCGGGACGCGTATCTCGGCCTGATCGACGCCGCGTTGGAGGAGATCGCCGCCGGTGAGAGCTACGAGGTGTGCCTGACCAACATGGCCGAGGCGCGCGGCGCCTTCGACCCCTGGGAGAGCTACCGCCTGCTGCGCCGCGTCAGCCCGGCCCCGTTCGGCGCGCTGCTGCGCTTCGGCGACCTCTCGGTCCTGTCCACCTCCCCCGAGCGGTTCGTACGCGTGGGCGCCGACGGCCTGATGGAGTCCAAGCCGATCAAGGGCACCCGCCCGCGCGGGGCCACGCCGGAGGAGGACGCGGCGCTGGTCGCGGAGCTGATGACGGACGAGAAGGACCGCGCGGAGAACCTGATGATCGTGGACCTGGTCCGCAACGACCTGGGCCGCTGCGCCGAACTCGGCTCGGTGGAGGCGAAGGACCTCTTCCACGTCGAGACGTACGAGACGGTCCACCAGCTGGTCAGCACGGTACGGGCCCGGCTGCGCGCGGACAGCTCGCCGGTGGAGTGCGTCCGCGCGGCGTTCCCGCCCGGCTCGATGACGGGCGCGCCGAAGGTCCGCACGATGGAGATCATCGACGGCCTGGAGGCGGGCCCGCGCGGCGTCTACTCGGGCGCGATCGGCTACTTCTCCCTCTCCGGCGCGGCCGACCTCTCGGTGGTCATCCGCACGGCGGTCCTCACCCCCGGCCGCCTGCGGTACGGGGTGGGCGGCGCCGTGATCGCCCTGTCCTCCCCGGAGGCGGAGTTCGAGGAGACGGCGATCAAGTCCCGCCCCCTGCTCGCCCTCACGGGCAGCACGTTCCCGCGCTCCGGAAAGCCCCCGGTACGCCTGGTCGGCCCCTGGGACCAGGACCAGACACCGGCCGCGGCCTAACAACGAAGAAGCGGCGGCCGTGCCCTCGACGGGGGGAGAGGGGGCACGGCCGCCGCTGTCTGGGGGGCTGCGCGAGCTTCGTACGGGGTTCGTACGGGTTCGTGTGGGCTTCGTACGGGTTCGTGTGGGGGAGGCAGCCGGGTACGGGGGCATCGACGTCGGCTGTCTCCCCCCACACCTTCATCGTCCTCCGCATGGGCGTGGGGGCCAAGGGCTGCGGCGGTGATGTGTCAGGTGCGGGCGGGGGCGGGCGTCCACCCCTGATGCGCGCATCCCTCTCACCGGGAAAGCGCGCCCGCCCACGATCAGCGCCACGCGAAACAGCCACGCACCCTCGGCCTGCGATATTTCTGGTCCACCTAGACGAGGTGGGCGAGTTCGAGCTGCCGCTCGACCTGCATGGACAGGAAGCCGCTGGAGCATGGCGGCCGTCCGGGGCAGCCGCTACCCCCGGAGATCAGGAACGGCTCCAGCCATCGAGAGAGACCTCGGGTCCGCCGTCGAGATAGCGGCGAAAAGCCACTCTTGGCGGCCTGTCGCTGGGCGGGCTGGGAGGCCGCCCCCGCGCGCGTCGGGGGTCGAAGGCGCAGCGGCCGACCTTGGGGTCAACGCAGTGCTTGGGCGACGCGCTGACCCAACCCCTGGTCGTGGAGGGCGCCGACCGTTCGCCAGGCAGCGTCGGAGACTTCTTCGGCCTGGAGTTCGCCGATGTCGGCGGTGGTGCGGAAGAGGAAGCGGAAGTCGAAGTGCTGGTGGGCGGGCTCGCCCTTGGCGGGGTTGATGTCGATGGGGTGGATGTCGATGTGGAGCGGAGTCTCGCCGTGCGGGGTGACGACGTGGGGCGGGACGCCGGTCTCCTCTGCGAGTTCGCGGCCTGCGGCCCGCAAGAGCGTCTCATCCGAGGGCTCCAGATGACCGCCGGGCAAAAGCCACTTCTGGGTCACGTTGTGGAGAATGTGCAGGATGCGCCCGTCGGGTCCGACGAGGATGGCCCCTGCGGTGACGTGGCCGGGCAGGGTCTTGCGGTTGGTGAGGTCGTCGCCGTCGTCCAGGAGGCCGAGGACGACGCCGAGCTCGCCCTTGTCCTCGGGGTGTTCGTCGAGGTAGGCGGCGATGGTGGTGCGGATGTGGTTGGCCGTGATGGTCATGGTGATCACCTGTTGAAGTAGGAGAGCCAGGTCGCCGCGATGGCTTCGCGGTCGGATGCGGGGACCTCATGAATGCCGGGGGCGAGGTCGCCGCGGGTGAGCATCCTGATCGCGGCGAGGATCTCGGCCTGGACCAGGAAGATGAACGGCCCAACGCTGGCGCCGTGGATGAAGTTGACGGCGTTGCCGCCGTTCGCCAGATAGAAGTAGTGGCCGGTGGTCTGGTAGCGGGTGACGTGGTCGCCGACCTGGGTGCGGGTGTAGACATCGGGGAGTCCGGCGAGGTCGAGTTCGTCCTCGCTGCTGGTGACGGTGGCGATGTAGGCGCCATTACGCAGGTGGGAGAAGTCCTCGCCGCGCAGGGAGACGGCGCCGGTCGCGCAGAGGACCAGGCCGGCGCCGGTCAGGGCGGCTTCGCGGTCGCGGGCGACGGTGAAGCCTTGGGAGAGGGCCTGGGTGCGGCGGACGGGGTCGATGTCGAAGACGGTGACCTGGACGCCTTTGGCGTGCAGGAGGCGGGCAATCGAGCTGCCGAGCTTGCCGAAGCCGATCACCAGGGCGGGGCGGCCGTGGAGGATGTCACCGCGATCGCGCATGACGGCCTCGGTGGAGAAGACTACGGACTGGCCGACGAGGAAGTCTTCGGGGTCCTTCAGCGGTGAGCGGGCGACGGAGATGACGGGGCAGGGCAGTTTGTCGAGGTCCTCGTAGCGGCGGTGCCCGTTCTCGGTGTCCTCGATCACCCCGGTGAGCTGGCCGGTGAAGCGGTTGTGGACGTCGGCGAGGCTGGGGGCGAAGTAGCCGCCGACGTCCAGCAGGGTGACTGTCCGGTCGGCGGCACGGGATTCGAGGTAGTCCAACGCGTCGTCGGCCTCGGCGAACAATTCGCGGGCGAGGGTGTCGACCATGTGCGTCTGCTCGACCTCGCGCTTCGCGGCCGGGTGGACGGACTTCGGCTTGGGCAGCACCGCGGTGAGCCGGGTCATCGCGGCGACCGCGCGGACGAACGCGGGACGCTCGGCCAGCAGATGTGTGATGAGGAACGACGCCGTCTGCTCACCCGGGGCGAACTGGGCGGCGATCCGGGCGAAGTAGGCGTCCAGCCGGGCGCGTTCGAAGGTTTCCATGGCAGTTCCCTCTCATCTGTTCCGTCCGGGGGCCGTGCGAGGAGATGCGGGTTCAGCGGGTACGGGCACGTCCGAACAGCAGCCGGTCGGCTGCGACCGCTGCATCCAGGTAGGCGTCGACCTTGGCGGCGTCAGCGGGCGGACTGTGGCAGGGGGTCCGGCCCGAGTAGGAGGATTGCCTCGCCGCTGCGGGCGACCTGTTCGGTCCAGGGCCGACGGGTGGACAGCCGTCGCATCCGGGCCTCGGCCGTCTCAGCGGTGCCCGAGCCGGTCAGGGCTGGGGTGTGGGTGATCAGGATGTGCGCGATCTCGCGGCCGTCCGGGCGGGTGCCGGGCCAGGTCCAGGCGGCGAGGGACGCCGGCAGCCGCAGTTCAGAGCCGTGCGGAGTAAGCAGGACGCTCATCGTGTCGTGCCTCCCACGGTCTTGAAGCAGGACCAGACGATCTTCCCGAACGGGGTGCGGTCCTCGACTCCCCAGCGGTCGGCGAGCGCGTCCACCAGGATCAGCCCGCGCCCGGAGGTGTCCGTGCTGGCGGCCTGCCGGGCTTCGGGGTGCTGGCGGCGGCTGTCGTGCACCTCCAGGCGTACGACTTCCTCGTCGGCGTCGAGCTTGACCAGAAAGCCGTGGCCGGGGGCGGTGCCGTGAACCAGGGCGTTGGTGGCGAGCTCGGAGACGCAGAGCCGGACGTCCTCGGCGCAGTCCGGCAGGCCCCAGTTGGCCAGGGCCTCGGAGGTGAAGGACCGTGCCTGGCCGACCGACTCGGGCCGCGCGTCGAAGAACCGCTGGGCTGTCTTGGTCATCACGGTCCTCATGACTCGGCGTCCAGGACGCGGGTGGTGCCGGAGTGGCGGCGGACAGGACCACTGCGGGAGACGGAGTCGTGGGCCGTGCGTGGCTTGCGGACCAACAGCAGCCGCGAGCCAGCCGCTTCGATCCGCCGCCCACGTTCAGCGGCTATGGCCTTCGGCCCCAGGTGCGACATGGCCGGGGCGACGACGCCATAGACGTCTGGCAACGCGAGCACGTCCAGCAGCCCGGTGAACGCCGCTGAGGCGGGCCCGGCGGACGCGTCGCGGTCGGTGAAGACGCCGGACAACTGCAGTTCGTGGCTGCGGCAGTACTCGGCGAGCGAGGCGACCAGGGCGTCCTGCCGCGCTGGGGAGACCCGCACCAGCCGCAGGAAGCCGTAAACGACCGGGCCGCTGACCGGGCGATGCTCCGTGAGGGGTTCCATGCTCAGGACCGTCCAAAAGACTCGACAAGTGGTGACGCTCTGATCGTGGCGTCCGGCCAACTCGCGGCCAATCACCGGCCGTTCTACTTCCGTTCCACTTCCGTCCCGCTGCCTGCACTCTCCGTGCTTCGATGACTGGTGGAAGGGAGTGAGGCGTGGCGATCGTGCACCACTGGACCGGCCTGGAGGCCAAGGCCCTGCGACTGGCTCTGCGGATGAGCGTGCGGGCCTTCGCCGAGCATCTCGGCCTGGCCGTCGCGACCGTCTCCAAGTGGGAGAGCAAGCTCGCCGACACCGAGCCCAGACCCGACACCCAGGCCATCCTCGACACCGCCCTCGGCCGCGCGGACGCCGCTGTCCACCTGCGGTTCGAAACGCTCCTGTCCGAGATGACCAGCCCGGTGCAGAACGCCGGCCGACGCCGCGTCACCGCCTCCGGTCCCAGAACCTGGGAATACGAGTCCTGGGCCGACGACCTCGACCGCGTCGTGGTCGCCCTGTCCCGGCAGAACTTCACCTTCGCCGACAGCCTCCTCACTAGGTGGCTGAGCCGATTCAAGGCTTGCGAGCTGGACGAGAAGGGCCTGTATCTCTTCGCCCGCTCCACCGCCCTGCTCGGCGACCTCAAGCGCGACCAGGGCGTTGTCCTGGGCCCGCTGTCCGCCCAGCACTCCTATGCCGGCGCCCGCGCGGTCTTCACCCAGCTCGACATCCCCCGCCGCGTCGCCCAGCTCGACCTGTCCCTCGCGGTCGTCACCGAGATGTCCGGGAAGCTGGAGATCGCCGCCCGCAACTACGAGACCCTCGCCGTCGATTACAGGCTCTCCCGCCGCGACCGGGCCCGTGCGAGGCTGTGGGTGGGGACCGCGCTGAGCAAGGACGGCCAGCACGACTATGCGACCCGCGTCATGCAGGCGGCGACCCGCGACTTCGAGGACCTCACCGAACCGGACGACTGGTCGGTGGCCCACCAGAAGCTCGCCCTCGCCCGCCGCGGCGCCGACGACCTCACCCAGGCCCTGCACTTCATCGACATCGCCCGTAGCAGCGGGACGACCGACTCACCGATGCAACGCGTACGACTGGACACCGCTCATGGCCACATCCTGCTCTCCGATGCGGCGACTCGGGATGATGGACTCCTCATCCTCGACCAGGCCGCCAAGGTGGCCGCGCAGTACGGACTTGTGCACCAACTGCGCAGTATCGAGGGCATCAAGGCCAGGAGCGAGGGGCCGACCGGCCCCCGGCAACGGTGACCAGGGAGAAACGCGTGAGCAACGACCAGCAAGGCATCACCGAGGACCAGTGGCGCAAGGCCAAACTGATCTGGGACTACCACCAGATGCAGCACGAGCTGCGCCCCGTCAACGTGGCGATCGGACTGGGCAGCCACGACCTCGGCGTCGCCGCCCATACCGCCGAGCTGTATCGCTCCGGGCACTTCACGACCCTGGTGTTCACCGGCGGCAACAGCCCCACCACCGCCAAGGTCTTCCCGCGCGGCGAGGCGGTCCACTTCCGCGAGCACGCCATCGAACTCGGCGTCCCCGCCGAGGCGATCCTGCTGGAGCCCAACGCGACGAACACCGGGCAGAACATCACCCTCTCCCGCGAGGTCCTCGCCGCCGCCGGCATCCACCCCAAGACGGTGTTGCTGGTCTCCAAGCCCTATATGGAAAGGCGATCGTTCGCGACCGCCCGCAAGCTGTGGCCCGACGTCGAGATCCTCTGCGCGTCGGAGCCGCTGGAGTTCGACGACTATCTGAAGTCCATCGGTGACGAGAAGCTCGTCCTGGACATGCTCGTCGGCGACCTCCAGCGGGTCATCGAGTATCCGAAGCTCGGGTTCGCCATCGAGCAGGAGGTCCCGGAGGACGTGCATGCCGCGTACGAATCCCTCATCCGCGACGGCTTCACCAGCCGCCTCATCAACCCGTGACCTGCCTGCCCTCGACGGGCTGTGCGCGATCCACCAGCCGAACTTCCTGCCCCGGCTGACCACGCTGGCCAAGCTGTTCGCGGCGGACTACTGGATCGTCCTCGACGACGTCCAGTTCACCCGCCGCGACCACCAGCACCGAGCCCGCCTCGCCGCCCTCGACGACCCGGCCCTCCACCAGTGGCTCACCATCCCCACCCACCTACCGAACGGGCGGCCCACCCTCATCCGGGACGCGCTCATCGACGACGCGAACCTGGCCCGCCGCAGGACCGCAGGGATGCTGCGGCAGCACTATGCGGCCAGCCCCCACTGGCCCGCCCTCGCCCAGGCCCTGGACCCCCTGCTGGACACCTTCACCACCGGACGGACCACGAAGGTCGCCGAGATGTCCACTCGCGTCTTGCTGGACCTCCTCGGTTGGCAGGGCCAGATCCTCACCAGCAGCAGCCTGCCCGCCCGACCGGGTCGCTCCGTCCGGCTCGCCGACCTGGCCGCCGCGACCGGCGCCCGCGCGTATCTGTGCGGGACCGGCGGCATGACCTATCTCGACCCCGCCCCGTTCGCGGCCCAGAACATCGCCGTGGCGCTGTTCCGGCCGCCGACTACCGGCATCTGGTCCTCCGGTTGGCGGATCAGTGCCCTGTGGGCATTGGCGACACTCGGCCCGCAGGACATAGCCGCCGGCTTCCAGGCCCTCACCGTCCACGACACCCGGCTACGGGCCGCCGCCTGACCCGCCGGCCCCACCTCACATGACACCCCACGACCCCGAAGAAGCCCGCCGCAGGCGCACCGCCCTGGCCGAACTCCTGGCAGCCAACGGTGACTTGACCGACCCGGCATGGCGTACGGCGTTCGAGAAGGTGCCCCGGCACGTCTTCGTCCCGGAGATCCACACCGGGCCGGACGAGCCGCCCCTCACCGCAGTGCACGCGGACTGGCTGTCGCTCGTCTACACCGACGAGGCCCTCGTGACGCAGCTGACCGACGGCGTGGCCACCTCGTCCTCGACCGCTCCCGGCCTGATGCTGGCCATGCTGCACGCCCTGGACGTGACAGACGGCCTGACCGTCCTCGAGGTCGCCACCGGCACCGGGTACAACGCCGCGCTGCTCGCCGCCCGTCTCGGCTCGGCGAATGTCACGACCATCGAGGTCGACCCGGGTCTCGCCCTGCTGGCCGACGTACGACTACGCGCCTGCGGCCAGACGCCCACCGTCCGCACCGGCGACGGCCGCGCCGGGCACGCGGCCCGGGCCCCGTACGACCGGCTCATCGCCACCTGCGGATTCACGGCCGTCCCGTACCCATGGGTGCGGCAGGTCCGGCCGGGCGGCCTGATCGTCTGCCCGCTCGGGTCGGGGACCGCACGCCTGGTCGTCGGCGACGACGGCACCGCAGCCGGTCAATTCCTGCGTACGCCCTCGTACTTCATGGGCGTACGGGCCGCGGACGAAACCGGAGCCGCTCCGTATCCGGGCGACCCCGGCACGGCGGACGAGCGGCTCACCGGACTCGACCCGGCCGTGCCCGCAGGCAGCGACTCGTTCCCGTTTCTGCTCTCCCTCGCGCTGCCCGGCGCGGCAACTTCAACCGACCTGGACGACACCGGCCAGGTCACCGGCTGCCGCATGTGGACTGCCGACGGATCCTGGGCCCGCGCGAGCACCCGCACCGTGCGGCAGGCCGGGCCGGGGCGGCTGTGGGACGTCGTGGAGGACGCGTACGACTGGTGGCTGTGCAACGGGCGGCCCGTGCGGGAACGGTTTGGGGCCACGGTCACCCGGGCGGGGACGGCGGTCTGGCTCGACAGGCCGGACCAGCCCGTCCCGCACGTCACTTACGCACGCACAACGGCAGCTCATACTCCGGAAACAACCGCCCGAACTCCGCATGGAAGCCCGGAAAGGTCTTGCTGACGCAGCCGGGGTCGTCCAGGGAGATCGTGTCGGGGGCGGCGAGGCCGAGGACCGAGAAGGCCATGGCGATGCGGTGGTCGCGGTGGCAGGCGATCGTCGTCCGGCGCGGCAGCCCGGGGTGCACGGTGAGCCGGTCCGGGCCCTCCTCGACGCGGATGCCGCAGGCCGCGAGGTTGCGGGCCATCGCCGCGACGCGGTCCGACTCCTTCAGGCGGGCGTGGGCGACGCCGCGGATCGTGACCGGGCCGTCGGCGAGCGGGGCGATCGCGGCGAGCGTCATGAACGTGTCGGAGATCTCGCCCATGTCGAGTGAGATGCCGCCGCGCAGCCGCCCGGTGCCCGTGACGGTCGTGGCGTCACAGGCGACCTCGACGTGCGCGCCGAGCCGCCGCAACGCGTCCGTGAACCTCAAGTCTCCCTGGAGGCTGGCCCTTCCGAGACCCGGTACGCGGACGGACCGTCCGGTCGCGGCGGCCGCGGCGAAGACATACGTGGCCGTGGACGCGTCCGGTTCGATCACCAGGTCCGTGGGCCGGTAGCCGCCGGGGCCGACGGTCAGCGAGCCGTCGGCCGACTCCTCGACGGTCGCGCCGAAGCGCCGCATCAGGGCGAGCGTCATGTCGACGTACGGGCGGCTCACCAGGTCACGGGCCGCGAGGGTCAGCGGGCTGCGCAGGAGCGGCGCGG
This sequence comes from Streptomyces sp. LHD-70, assembly GCF_031157275.1. Classification (GTDB taxonomy): domain Bacteria; phylum Actinomycetota; class Actinomycetes; order Streptomycetales; family Streptomycetaceae; genus Streptomyces. Next base: position 43,262 of record NZ_JAVIFW010000023.1, on the reverse strand, counting down.
CGATCAGCAGCCCGGTCACGTACTGGCTGCTCGTCGAGGCGTCCAGGGCGATGCTGCCGCCGTCGAGGCCCGTGGCGGACACCGTCAGGGGCAGCGATCCGGGGCCGTCGGCGCGGACCCGCGCGCCGAGGCGGGTGAGCGCGTCGGCCAGCGGGCGCAGCGGTCGGGCGCGCAGCTGCGCGGAGCCGTCGAAGACGAACTCCCCTTCCCCGGTGGCCGCGTACGGGGGCAGGAAGCGGGCGGCCGTGCCCGCGTCGGCGCACCAGATGCGGGCGTCGCCGAGGGGGCGGCCGGTGCCGGTGATCTCCCAGTACTCGTCGTCGGGGGTGGCGCGGACGCGGACGCCGAGGCGGGTGAGGGCGTCGCGGAAGGCGAGGGTGTCGTCGCTGACCAGCGGCGCCCATAGCCGAGACGTGCCGGGTGCGGCGGCGGCGAGCAGCAGGGCCCGGTTGGTGAGGCTCTTGGAGCCCGGGATCTGGGCGGTCAGGGTGCTGGGGGCGGTCGAGGAGGTCGAGGCGGTCGGGCCGGTGGCGGGCGGGAAAGTCGTCGTCATGTCCGGGTCTCCAAGGCTTGGGCCACGGTGTCGAGCAGCCGGTGCAGGCGCTCCTCGGACTGCTTCAGGCCGTCGTCCTCCAGGCGGTCGAGGACCCCGGCGAGGTCGACGCCGAAGGACTGGAGGTGCCGGAGCAGGTGGCGGGCGTCGTCGTAGGTCTCGTGGGTCCAGCGCTGGCGGACGACCGAGCCGTGGTCGGCCATCGCGAGCAGGGTGGACTCGGGCAGGGTGGTGACGGTGCCGGGCGCGATCAGGCGCTCGACGTAGCGGGTGTCGCGAACGGCCTTGTCCCGTACGGCAGTTGACGCCCACAGCAGACGCTGGCGGCGGGCACCGTGACGGGCGAGCCGTTCGAAGCGCGGCGCATCGAAGCGCGGCGCGTCAATGCCCGGCGCGTCAAAGCCCGGCCCCTCCAAGCCCTTGAAGCCCGCCAAACCCTCCAAGCCTGCCAAACCCTCCAAACCCTCCAAGCCCTCGAAGCGCGCCGCGTACTGCTCGTGCGCGAGGGCGGCGCCCGCGAGTGCGGCGGTGCCGCGCATGGCCCTGGCCTCGCGGCTGCCGCTGCGCGCCAGGAGTGCGTCGACGGCGGTGTCGACGCGGTTGATGGACAGCGCGGCCACGGAGGCGATCGCCGTCAGGTCGTGCCCGGCCTCCAGGGCCGCTTCGAGCCCGTCGAGGTAGGCGTCGGCGACCCGCTCGTAGCGCCGTACGGAGAACAGCGGGCCGGCGCCGACACTGATGCCCTCCGCGGTGGCCTCACGGAGCACGGCCGTGCCCTGTTCGGTCGCCGGGACGGTGAGCAGCGCATTGGGCCGGCCGATCGCGCGCCACAGCCGCCGCACCTCGGCCAGCAGGGCGGCCGTGTCGTGGGCGAGGCGCGGGTCGAGCTCCAGGCAGACGTGCCCGTCGAGGCCGTCGCTCGCCGCGTGCACGGGGAGCAGCACGTCGCAGGCCTGCCGCACGTCCTGGACGAGGAGTTCGCGTGCGGCCTGTTCCGGGCTCGCGCGGAGCCCGGCGAGCAGCACCAGGTCCTGGTCGTAAGCGGTGCCGTCGGCGAGGGCGCGGGTGAGGTGGGCGGGGTGGGTGGTGACTCCGGTGACCTGGCGGTAGCGGACGAATCCGGACAGCAGGCCGCCGGTGAGACGGTCCCGGTCGAGGCCGTCCAGCCAGACGGCGACACCGGCACGGGCCAGGCGCTGCAACACGGCACTGGTCATGGCGGGTTGCTCACCCCCGAACACGGGGCTGCCGCCGCCCGCTGCAGGCTGCCGCGCGCGGCGGCGGCCACGCGCTCGGGGGTAAGTCCGGCGTGCCGGCGCAGCGACTCGTACGCGGCGCCGGCGCCGACCGGGGCGAGACCGACGCTCTCCGGGGCCGCGCCGAGCATCGCGTACGAGCCGAGCGCGGTGCCCGACTCGACGGAGACGCGGGCGCGTACACCGGGCGGCAGGACCGTGTCCCGGTACTCCGCGGGCTGGGCCCGGAACCACGCGGCGTCCGGCATGGACACGACGCGGGTGGGGGTGCCCTCCCGCTGGAGGATCTCCCGGGCGGTGAGGGCGACGTGGACCTCGTCGCCGGTGGCGACGAGCACGACGTCTGGCCGCCCGCCGTCGGCCTCGGCAAGGATGTAGCCGCCGCGTTCCGACTCGTCGGGGGCGTGGCCGCCACGTTCCGACTCGTCGAGGACGTAGCCGCCACGTTCCGTCTCGTCGTCCGGGACGAGCTGTTCCTCCCGACGCCGCAGGAGGGTCACCTGGGTGTTCATGGGCGCTCAACTCCTCTGTACGGGGGCGAACTCAGAGCCGGGAATCTCAGCCCGTCCGGCGCTTGAGGACGAGGCCGCAGGCCGATGGTGGGAGGGGCCTGGGGGCGCAGCCCCCGGTACGCCACGCCACGACCAGGCCCACGAGAACGCCGCTCAGACGACGAGCATCCCCTTGGCGAGTTCGCCGAGCCGCGAGGCGACGATGCGCGGCCCGTCCTGCGTGAGCACGGACTCGGCGTGGAACTGCATCGACGTGAAGTGCGGGGCGCGCAGGGCGTGCACCTCACCCGTTCCCGGGTCGCGGCTGACCTCGACGACGGTGCCGTCGGGGGCGTCGAACTTGTCGCTGGGGCTGTGTGCGGCGAACGTGTTGTAGAAGCCGACGTGTTCACGGCTGCCGAACAGGTCGATGTCCCGCTGCACGCCCTGGTTGGGCACGTCCCGGCGGCGCAGTTCGAGCCCCAGGTTCATGCTGAGCACCTGGTGGCTGAGGCACACGGCGAGGAACGGCCTGCGCTCGTCGAGGAGCGTGCGGATCGCCTTGTTCAGGTGGGCGATCTTGGCGTGGCCGAGCTCGCGCGGATCACCGGGGCCGGGTCCCATCACGACGAGGTCGTGGCCGTCGAAGGAGTACGGCTCGTCGAACCGACGTACCGTCACATCCAGTGCCATGGCCCGCAGTTGCTGCTCGATCATGGACGTGAACGTGTCCTCGGCGTCCACGACGAGCACCCGGCGCCCGGCGAGCGAGGGTTCGGCCCGGCTGCGCCCGCCGTGGTCGGCGAGCCAGAAGTCGGCGATGGGGCCGTTGCGTTCGGCGAGCGCGGCCCGCACCCGCGGGTGGGTGCCGAACCGGGTGGGCCCGCCGTCCTCCAGGGCGGCGACGAGCCCGGCGGCCTTGGCGTGCGTCTCGGCCACCTCGGACTCCGGGTCGGAGTGGCGTACGAGGGTGGCGCCGACGCCGATGCGGATGCGGCCGTCGCCCTCGATCTCGGCGGTGCGGATGAGGATGGACGAGTCCATGGTGCGGCCGCCGTGCGCGTCCCGTCCGATGAGGGCGACGACGCCGCTGTAGTAGCCGCGGCCGTGCGGCTCGTACCCGCTGATGACACTGGCGGCGCTCTCCAGCGGGCTGCCGGTGACGGTCGGCGCGAACATGGTCTCGCGCAGGATCTCGCGCGGGTCCCGGTCGGTGCGGCCCTCGATGAAGTACTCGGTGTGTGCGAGCCGTGCCATCTCCTTGAGGTACGGGCCCACGACCCGGCCGCCGTTCTCGCAGATCCGCGCCATCATCTTGAGCTCTTCGTCGACCACCATGTAGAGCTCCTCGGCCTCCTTGCGGTCGGCGAGGAAGTCCATGACGCCGTCCAGGGTGGGCCCGGAGCCCGGGTAGCGGTAGGTTCCGCTGATGGGGTTCATGACGGCGGTGCCGTCGGCGAGGCTGACGTGCCGCTCGGGGGTGGCGCCGACGAAGGTGCGGTCGCCGGTGTGCACGATGAACGTCCAGTACGCGCCCTGCTCCCGCTGCAGCAGCCGGCGGAAGAACGCGAGGGCGCGGTGCACGCCGTAGTCGGTGATCTCGGCGGTGAAGGACCGCTTGATGACGAAGTTGGCGCCCTTGCCGGTGCCGATCTCGTCCTTGATGACCCGGCGCACGATGTCGGCGTACGCGGCGTCGTCCACGTCGAAGTGACCGTCCTTCAGCTCGATGCCGACGTCGGGCACGCGCCGCAGCACCTCGTCGAGCGGCACCCGCTGCTGCTCGGTGACGGCGAGGGCGATCAGCGGTGCCCCGTCGTCGGGGGCCTCGAAGCCGCGCTCGGCGATCTGCCGGTACGGCATCAGGGCGAGCACTTCCTGGTACGGCTCGCCGGTCGCGGCACCGCCCTCCGGGCCCGGCTCGGGCACGGGGATGGCCGCCAGGGTGCGGGGCAGCGACACCCTGCCGAACAGCACGTCGAGGGCGTCCTCGCCGGTGGTCTCGGGCCGGTGCAGCACGGCGAAGGCGGGCGGGTTGGGCGCGAGAACCCGCCCGAGCAGATCGCTTCGATCCCGGCTGTCCGGGTTGCCGTGGCTGTCCCGGCCGTCCTGACCGTCCCGGCCGTCCTGGCTGTACTGGCTCATCCGATGACCTCCTTGGTGGTGGTGACGACGGCGCAGCGGCGGGCCGCGTACGTGAGGGCCAGCCAGTGGTCGTCCTCGGTGAAGTCGGCGACGGCGTCGGCGACCAGGAAGGTCTCGATGTCGTTGGTGAACGCGTCGACCGCGCTCATGAGCACGCCGACGTGCGCGTACACACCGCAGACGATCAGCTGATCGCGCCCCGCGCGGCGCATCCGTTCCAGCAGGTCGGTCTTGAAGAAGGCGCTGTAACGCCACTTGGTGAGCTGCCAGTCGCCGGGCGCGGGCGCCACCGCGTCGACCACTTCACGGTCGGCGGGCGCGGTACGCATACCGGGCCCCCACAGGTCCTTGAGGAGCCCGCGCTGCTCGGGCGTCATCCCGCCGGGCTGTGCCGTGTAAGCGACGGGGACGCCCTGCGCGGCGCTGTGGTCCCGCAGCGCGGCCGCGTTGGCGATCAGCTCGGAGCGCAGCGGCTCGGGGAAGGGCTTCAGGAAGTAGCGCTGCATGTCGTGCACGAGCAGCACCGCCCGCTCGGGGTCGACGGACCACTGCGGCACGCTGGCGGGCACGGCAGGGGCGAGCGGCATCGGGTAACTGTCGATCGACGGCAGACCGGCCATGGAGATCCTCTCGTCATGCGTGGTCAGCCGATTCTGTGGACGCGCATCCGGCCGGGCCAACGCGATCGGGGGCACTCCGTCAGGTGGCACTAAGTCCATCAAGTCCGGTGCGGGGCAACGGGGTTGATCCCCGGCAGCCCGGCGCAGGGGTATGCACAGCCGTGAGCCCTGCCGTACCGGTTCGCGCACCGGTACGGCAGGGCTCAGCGAAACTCAACTCAACTCAACGACCCGACGCCTCAACGCCTCAACGACCCGACAAGCTCAGCGGAGGCCCGTACAGGGCGCGGTCGAACGGATGCCGGTCGTGTCCGGCGCCGGGGTGGGTCACGGTGACCCGCGGTGCGGCGTCCTGCCGGAGCAACTGCTGGTAGGCCGCGAGGGCCTGGCCGGGGTCGCCGCACTGGTTCAGGAGCGCGGGCAGCCGCTCGCGCAGCCGGCCGGGAATGTGCAGGGTCGGCAGGTCCGCGGCCAGTTCGCGGTACCGGCCCATGCGCAGCTCCGCCTCGATCCACTGGCCGGTCGCCCGCTCGCGGGACTGCCGCAGCCGCTCGATCTGCGCGCCGAGGTGCGGTCCCGGTACGACGTCGGCGAACGGCTCGCCCCGCCACAGCCCGAGCGCCTCCCGCAGCCGCCGCGCGGCCGTGTCCAGGTCACCGGTGGCCATGGCCCGGTAGCCGGCGCCCACGGACCGCTCGAACTCCCAGGCGTCGCAGGTGTCCTGGCCTCCGTCGAGCCGGTAGCCGCCGGGCAGGGCGGCGAGCAGGTCGGCGGCCTGCCGCTCCCCGCGGCCACGCCCGGCGGCCTTCCTGCCGCGGTCGCGCAGCGCCACGGCGAGGTGCTCGCGCAGCTGGCCCACGTACGACTTGAGCATGTGCTTGGCCTGGTGCGGCCGCTTGCCGGGCCAGACCTCCTCGATCAGGAGACCGCTGGGCACGACCCGGCCGGCGAGCATCGCGAGCAGCGCGAGCACCTGCCGCGGCTCGGCAGCCACGGGAGCGACGGGCGTTCCGCTCTCCGTGACGGTCAGCACGCCCAAGACCTTGATGTCCATGATGCCCCTCCGTGCGGTGACAGCCGACCGGGCGGCCCTGCGGGCCGGTCGCCACAACGACATGTGCGCTTTGCTTCTGTTGTCTCACCGCGAGCGAGCCCACCCGTACGACGTCAGCGTTCGAGGCCGCGCACCGTGAGCGTCTCCTGGTGCGGCAGCTGCTTCCCCTCGCCTTGACTCGACTGCCCAGTGGTCCAGTGAAGCAACACCCAAAAGAATAACGAACGATCGCTTTCTTTTTAACCCCTCGAGGAAGTTGGCTCGTTCAGGGCGCTGTTGGCTCGCAAACAACCGCAAATCGGCATCTCTACGCGACTCATCTCAGCCAAGATCACAGAGTAGGCATCCCCACTCCCCCTCCTCGGCGTTGCGCGGACCGAGGTCTCGCGCACATACTCCCGCCCAGTGAAGACCGCCTCGCGAGCGACGGCGGAGGGACGAGGTGCGGCCGCCGCACCCCCCGCACCCGGACTCCCCAAAGGCCTGGCGCGGATTCACTCCAGCAATGTAGATGGCTGATGCAGCAGTTATCGGAACTCACAATTCCGGTCGGCAGCCGTAGGCGACCCGGCCTCGCCTCGCGGACGGGCAGATCCTCCGGAGAACAGCACATGGTGAAACAGCAACGAGCAGCCCGTACGAGGGAAGCTCTGGTCCACGCGGCAGCCGTGGCCTTCGACCGCGTCGGCTACGAGGCGGCGTCCCTCGCGCACGTCAGCGGCTCGGCGGGCATCTCGATGGGGGCACTGACCTTCCACTTCCCTACGAAGGAGAAGCTGGCGGCCGAGGTTCAGCTGCACGGCGCCCGCGCCACCCGTGCCGCCCTCGATGGCATGGTTGACACGTGCGAGCATCCGTTGCGCACCCTGGTCGACCTGACGCTCAAGGTGGCACGGCTGCTCGACGAGGACGTCACGGTACGGGCGGCGGCCCGGCTGGCCCGCGAGTGCCTGCCCTCCGAGATGCCCTGGACGTCCGTGTGGCTGCCCATCGCCGAGAGCCTGCTCGACCGGGCCTCGGAGGACGAACTGCAGCCCCACGCCGACCCGCAGGCACTCCTCGCCCTGACCACCCACCTCGTCAGCGGTACCGAGAGCTACATCCGCCGCTGCGCCCTCGTACCCGAGCAACGGGAAAGCGCAGAGCACCAGCTGGCCCGGATATGGCAGCTGGTGCTCCCCGGCATCGCCCGCGGCCGCGTGAGCCCGGTAGCTCCCGTCAGGCGGCGGTCCAGCCCCCGTCAACCGGGACCGCCGCGCCCGTGACGAACGAGGACCGGTGGCTGCACAACCACGCCGCCGCCTGCGCCACCTCCACGGGTTCCGCTATCCGTCGCTGCAACGAGCGGTTGGTGAAGGCCTCTTCGAGCTGGGGTGCCTCTTCCAGGACCTTCGCGATCAGCTCGGTGCGCGTGCTGCCCACGACCAAGGCGTTGACGCGGATGCCTTGTTGGCCGTACTCCTCGGCCGCCGCCCTGGTCAGGCCGATCACCGCGTGCTTGGCCGCGATGTAGGGCGCGGTGGCCCCGGTGGCGAGGACGCCCGCGATGCTGGCCGTGTTGACGATGGCACCGCCGGTGCCGGATTCGAGCATGACGGTGATCTGGGACTTGAGGCAGTTCCACACCCCGCGCAGATTCACGTCGAGCGCCTGGAGGAACACCGCGTCGTCGGTCTGGTGCAGTGGGGTGCCGGCCGTGGCCCAACCGGCGTTGTTGAAGGCCCCGTTGAGGGATCCGTACGCACGGACCGCGTCCTTGACCACACGGTCCACGTCACCCGGGTCCGTGACGTCGCCCGGGGACGCCAGTGCCTTCCCCCCGGAGGCGGTGATCTCCGCCGCCAGCTCCCGCAGCTGGTCCTCCCTGCGCGCCATCAGAACCACCGCGGCACCCTCCGCGGCGAACAGCCGGGCAGCCGCCGCCCCGATCCCGCTGGACGCCCCCGTGATCATGATGGTCTTCCCGCTCAGCAGGCCCCCGGTGCGGGCGAGTACGGCCTTTTCCTCCGGATTGCGCATGCGCTGCACATCCCCCTCCACTGTCAGTCGATCGCAACTCCCCCACCCTGACTGATCACTGCCGGGCACTCGGTTTTCGGAATCAATCTGTAATGCGCCAACTTCGGGCATCGGACGGCGCCTTCCGGAACGGGTGGCGCTCTTCCCGGATCAGGCAGCGCTGTCCCCGCCGGGCGGGGGTACATCGACGCGACCCCGGGCCGGATCAATGACGAGGCGGTCGAGGCACTCGCGGGTGACAATCCCGGGAAGCAGGAGGTGCCACATGCTCACCACACGGTCGGGAAGGGTGTCCAGTGCGTCCGACAGCTGCGCGTAGTGCTGGACACCCGTGAACGCTCCCACCAGGAACTCCGCCACGACGGCCGGGTCGACGCCGGGTGCCAGCTCGCCCTCCTCTCGCGCCGCTTCCAGCCAGGTCTGGAATATGGCCTCGAAGTCCCCGAAGGAGGCATCGTCACGGATGCCGATGGCCCGCTGTTCCACCGCGAGCCTGACCGCGGCCCGGATCAGCGGACTGACGTTCAGCTGGTGTGCCCACACCATGGAGAAGTCGACCATGCGCTGCGCGCCCTCGGAGTGCAGGTTCGTGGTCAACTCGCCTGTCTGGGACAGGATGACGGCGCTAGCCAGCTCCTCCTTGTTGTCGAAGTGGAAGTACACCGCCCCCAGCGTCACACCCGCTCGTCTCATGATCTCCCGCATGCTCGCACCCTTGTAGCCGAGCTCGTCAAAGGTGACGGCTGCGGCGTAAAGGATGTCGTCACGGGTCTTCACAGCGCGCTGCTGCTTGGGTTGGCCTGCCATCGAGCGGTCCCGCCTTCCAAGGACATGAAAACGAACGGCCGTTATTTTACGGGGGCCGCTGGACACCTTGCCACCCACGTGGTTCAAGACTCGACAAAATGCCACGCGCCGCCGCCCGTCCGGCTGGGCCGCACAGTCGAGAGTCAGCCACTGAAACCCCGCCCCGGAACTTGGGCCAGCAGTCAGCCACTGCATAAAACCAGCCAAGTGCACCACTGAGCGGTTTATCCCTCGGCGCCTTCCAGGGGCCCTCCAGAAGTCCTCCAGGAGTTCCCCAGCGGGTCAAAACCGCTACTCGACCGCCCCTGGGCACGTTCTAGGGCTCTTTGGACGCGCAGTTGATCAATCGTCGAGTTTGCGACACCTCTCGACAACAAAAAGAACACTCGTTATGTTGCATCAGCGGCGTGACAGCGCCAACTGAGTACGGCGAAGCGGTCATCCACGTCCACTCACCCTGGGGGGTCACTCACCATGCCTGTCATCCAGCAACTTCCGCCCATAGCAACCGGTTTCACCGTCTCGTCCGAGGTCGTCCACAAGCGCGATGAATCCGAGGTTCTGCTGACGTCCTGGGACAGCTACCGTCCCGACACCTTCGTCGTCTGCGCCCAGTGGCCCGTCCAGCACCGCTTCTACCAGTCGAGGAACGGTCTCCACGACCCGATGCTCTTCGCCGAGAGCGTGCGCCAGTGCTTCCCGCTCCTGTCACATGCGGGGTACGACGTGCCGTTCGGGCACCACCTGATCTGGCAGTACCTGAACTTCGAGATCGTCCCCTCCGCCATGGACATCGGCAGCGACCCGACCGAGGTGGAGCTGTACATCACCTGCTCGGACATCCGGCGCCGCGGCGGCCAGTTGGCGGCACTGACCCTGCACGTCATCGCGTTGCGGGACGGCAAGCACCTGGGCGTGGCACAGGCGCGCTTCACCTGCCACACGCCGTCCGTCTACCGGCGGCTGCGCGGCCGGTACGCAGGGGCGACCGCCCTGCCGGGGGCGCTGCCGGCGGCGGAGGCACCCCACCTGGTGGCGCGCGAGCAGGATGAGGACGTGGTGCTCTCGCCGACCGAGCAGCACGACACCTGGCTGCTCCGCAACGACACGTCCCACCCCGTCCTCTTCGACCACCCGCTGGACCACTCGCCGGGAATGCTCATGCTCGAGGCGGCACGCCAGGCCACCCACGCCCACGCGTACGCGGAGCACGCCTACCCCGTCAAATTCGAGTCGACGTTCCTGCAGTTCGCCGAGTTCGACGCGCCCTGCCAGGTCACGGTCGAGGAACTCCCCACGCGCGACCGCACCCAGCGGCGTACGGAGATCGTCGCGACGCAGAACGGCGAGATGGCGTTCTCCAGCCTGGTGACCGCCCTCGTGGGACCGCCCCTGCCCTGACGCACGAACGGCACCACGACGCCGGTGTGCCCCGCCCCCTGGTTCGCAGCCCGGGGTGGGGCACACCGGCGTCCGTGGACGGCCCGGCGTCGGCTACCAGCGCACGGGCAGAGCCGTCGGCCGCCGCAGCAGCACCCCGTCGTCCCACGGCAGGGTCCGCGGGTCGGCGTCCAGGGTGAGTCCGGGGAACTCACGGGCGAGCCGGGTCAGGAGCGTGGTGATCTCAAGGCGGAACAGGGCCGCTCCCATGCAGTGATGCATCCCGTAACCGAACTGCAGGTGCCTCGCGCCCGCGCGGTCGGGGTCGATGGTCTCGGGGTCGGGGAACACCTCGGGATCCCGGTTGGCGGCGAACACGTCGGCGTACACGACGTCTCCCGCGTCGATCACGGCCTCGGCCGTCTTCACGTCCCGGGTCGCGATACGGGGAAAGGCGGACGAGGTCCCGAGCGGTATCAGCCGGACCAGCTCCTCGCCGAGGCGCGGCGCGACGGCCGGGTCGTCCACGAGCCGCCGCCACAACTGCGGTGCGCACAGCAGGGCGTACAGCGACTTGGCAAGGACGGACAGCGCGTTGTGGTCGCCCGCCACGACCGCCGGGAGCAGCAGACCGGCCAACTCCGCGTCGCTCAGCGGTGGTTCGGCCCGGTCGCGGCCGTTGACACAGCGTCCGACGAGGCCGTCCGGGTCGCTGGGGGCGGCCCCGGTCACCAGGTCGGTCACGTACCCGTACACCACGGTGAAGTGCTCGACCAGCGTGTCGAGTTCGCGCGTTGGCCTCGGCGGCCACCGTGTCCAGGACGGTGCGGAACAGGTCCGGGTGCTCCTCGGTCCGCAGGGCGGCGAGGCGCGCGTCGACGATCTCCTCAAGGGCCGGCCGCAGCCGCTCGATTCCCGCTGCGCTGTAGTCGGCCGTGACGAAGCGCCGCATCCGTGCGTGGTGCGGGGCGTCGAGGCTGATGAGCAGTTCGGGCGGCAGCGGCGTCGGCAGGAAGCCGGGCCCGTCGTCGGTGTTGGCCCGCGTCCGGCTGAACGTGGGGTCGGTGAGGACCTGGTGGACATCGGTGTAGCGAGTGAGGTGCACGGCCGTGTGGCCGCTGGGCAGGCCGATCCTCGGCAGCCCGCCGTCGGAGAGCCCGGGCAGCGGGGTGTACGCGCGGGGCGGGTCCAGGCGGGGGATGTCGTTGACGCTGATGGTGGAGGCGGGCAGGGTGCTGGAGTCCATGACGTCCTTTGCTCGTCGGCTGCCGTCGTCGGTCATCGTCACTCGTCGCTGCGGTCACGGCACGCCTCTGGCCTCTTCAACCGAAGCGGCCGCGCGGCGCCCGTGTGCCACACGGGCCGAAGGTACCCGCGGCCTCACGCGGCGGTGGGCAGAGCCAGCTTTTCGAAGGCGGCGGTGAGGCCGGTGCACCGGCCGAGGTCGCGCAGCGCCTGCCGGTCGTCGCGGAAGTGCACGGTGCGCCAGCCCTCGGCCTCGGCCGCCGTGCAGTTGGCGGCGAGGTCGTCGACGAGCACGCACTGCTCCGGCGCGAGGCCCGCGGTCCGCGCCGCGAGCCGGAAGATCTCCGGATCGGGTTTGCGGACGCCGACCTTGCAGGAGTCGACGAGGAAGTCGACCTCCCCGGCGGGCTCCACGATGGGCAGCCAGTACGGCTCCCACTCCACGACGTTGTTCGAGAGGATCCCCACCCCGAGGCCGTGTTCCCGCGCGCACCGGAGGGCCGCCACCATCACCGGGTTCGCCGTGACGCCCGCGAACCACTGCTCGCCGAAGGTCTCAAGCCTCGCCCGGGACAGGTCGATGCCCGGATGGGCGGCCCGGAGCGCCCGGTCGAGGCCCCGCCCCCACTCCGCCTCACTGACGACGGCCAGCTCGACGGGTGCCAGCGTCGGCAGGCCCATCCCCTCGGCAACCGTCCGCATGGCCCCGACGAGCTGCTCGGGCGTGACCCCGGTCTTCCGCTCGTACGAGGCGTACAACTCCGCCAGAGGTGGTGAGAGCACCCCACCGAAGTCGAACCAGATCATGAGGGCGATCTTATGGAGGTCAACACGTCCTGGAACAGGGGCAGATGACCTGTCTTTGGGTGAACGAGGCGTGCAGCGCCGGTTGCCGCCCCGCGTGATGCGCGCCCGGGACGGGAAACGGAAGGGCGCACCGCCACACACCCTTACGATTCCCCAGCCACTCCCCCGGACCCCCGCGAACCGTGCAAAATGGCCGTCCAGGAAGCCACGACAAAGCCACGAAGCCACGTAGGACGTAGAACGGTGCGGCCCATGACCCTGACGACGAAGGCGGCCGAGGCCGCGATCCCCCACCCCCACCGGCGGCCCGCTGCCGCCCCTCAAGTCGTGGGCGGCAGCCGGGCGTTGGCCCTGCTGCTTGTGGTGACCGGGGCCGCGGGAGTGCTGGCGGCATGGATCATCACCCTCGACAAGTTCAAGCTCCTCGAAGACCCGAACTTCCAGCCCGGCTGCAGCCTCAACCCGGTGGTGTCCTGCGGCTCGATCATGAAGAGCGAGCAGGCGGCTGTCTTCGGCTTCCCCAACCCGATGCTGGGCCTGGTCACGTACGGGATCGTGCTGTGCGTCGGTGCGAGCCTCCTCGCGGGCGCCCGCTTCCCGCGCTGGTACTGGCTGACGCTCAACGCCGGCATGCTCCTCGGCGTCGCCTTCTGCACCTGGCTGATGTACCAGTCGCTGTACGACATCAACGCCCTGTGCCTGTGGTGCTGCCTCGCGTGGACGGCGACGATCGTCATGTTCTGGTACGTCACCGGCCACAACGTCCGCCACGAACTCCTCCCGGCACCACCCGCCCTGCGGACCTTCTTCGACGAGTTCACCTGGGTCCCGCCGGTGCTGCACCTCGGCATCATCGGCATGCTGATCCTGACCCGCTGGTGGGACTTCTGGACCAGCTGAGCAAGTCCACACACATGACGCGGCGCGGCCCCTCGACGGATCGAGGGGCCGCGCCGCGTCGTGCTGTGGACGGGAGTACGGGTCAGGAGATCCCGCCGAGCAGGCCGGTGACCGGCGCCGCCTGGTCGGTGAGCTGACGCAGTTCGTTGAGCTTGCCGAGCTGGCCGGAGACCGACGGGACGGCGTCGCGGTACTCCGGGCTGATCCCGGTCTTGGCGAGGCTGTCGAGCTCACCGGAGACCGACACGGCGGAGGCCGCGGGAGCCGCGATTCCGGTGGCTCCGGCGGCGAGGGCGACGGCGACGAGGATGCGCTTTGCTTGGATCATGTGCTGCACAACGAGATGAGGCACAAACAGGACACGAGCGGCACCGCGCGTCACCCGAAGAGGACGGTTGCGCACAGCAGAAAGTCCCGGCGCCGAAGCACCGGGACTTTCCTGGCGGCAATGCCGGGCGACCTGAGGTCAGCGGCCCGCGTTCGCCGAGAGGACGTTGTGCAGGACGTTCGCGAGACCGTCGTCGCCCTTGGTCTGCGTCGAGTTCTCGACGCACTGCTGGTTCTGCGCGCTGGACAGGACCGGGATGTCCTGGACCGCGACGTTGATCAGGCCGATGAGGGAGCCGACGTTGGCCTTCGCGGGCAGGCCGATGCAGGGCTTGTTGAGCGAGCCCTGGACCAGGCCGAGCTGCGGGCTCATGTCGCCGTGCGTGGCGGAGTTGCCGTAGGTCTGCGAGGCACCGTTGCCGCTCAGCGACGTCGGGTCGTTGTCGGCGAACGCCTGCGGAGCCATCGCCGCACCCAGGCCCGCCACTGACATGGTGACGGCCGCCGTAGCCATAACCTTCTTGAGCATGTTCTGTCCTTGTGTCGCATGAATGCCCGCGATCGGAGCGCCCTGACCAACTCGGGTACCCGCGTTTGGTTCTTCGTCTTCACTCCGATGGCCCTGCCGATCACTCCCCCGAAGGGTTTCCGGTACCGGAGTGTTCGCCCAAGTGCCCGAAGAACACCGCCCGTTGCTCCGAAGGTGGTCAACACGGCGCCGAGCCGTGTCGTAGCAGCCACCGACACGTTTCGATCTACGTGGGTCCGAACTCGGGGCCCGTTAAGTCGAACAGAAGGTGCACCCTCATGAAGACTGCCAAGAAGGCCGCCCTGGTCCTGGCCACCGCCGGGCTCGCCGCCGGTGCCTCCGCCGGAAGCGCGTTCGCCGACGCCGACGCCGCGGGCGCTGCCGCCCACTCGCCCGGCGTCCTGTCCGGCAACATGGCCCAGGTCCCGGTCCACGTGCCGATCAACGCCTGCGGCAACACCGTGAACGTCATCGGTCTGCTGAACCCGGCCTTCGGCAACACCTGCGTCAACGCCTGACGTTCCGCGGCACGAACAGCAGGGCGGCGATCACCGGTTTCGGTGCATCGCCGCCCTGCTCTTTGTTGTGTCCTCGGCGCTCTTCTCTTTTGTGCCCCCGGCTTCACGCGCCGAGGGAGTTGGCGCCCCGCGAGAGACCGCCAACTCCCTGGCCTCATACGGTACTTACTAGCCCAGCGGGCTCGCGGGCAGGCCGCCCAGGAGCGGGGCCGCCTGGCCCACCGTGCCGAGAACCTGCTGCGGCACACCCTCGCTCTGCGTCAGCCCACCGGCCACGTCCGTGACGGGCTTGAGCGGGCCGCCCTCGCTGTTGCTGATGCCCTGCTGCGCCTGCAGGTGCTGCAGGTCCAGGCCGGAGGAGACCGTGTCGTTGACGGCACCGTTCAGGCTCATCGGAGGAATGTGCCCGACATGGTCGGCGGCGAGGGCCGGCGCGGCCGTCCCGAGCGCCATCACGGAACCGCCGACAGCTGCCGCGACCTTCGAGTACTTCACTGCGTGTCCTTTCTCCGGGTGCGCTCTCTCAGTGACGCGAGCCTTCGCGTCAGGCAGGTGTCCCGTTCGACACCAGGCGCCACCATCGCGCTGTTCAACGAGTCCCGCCGCAGCGGGAAACCCCGGTTCCGCCGCCTATCTCGATCCCTGGCCGGTGCGTTCCCCAACGGGGCGCATACGGAATGGACTTTCGACTCGGCAATCGGGTGAAGGCCCCTCCACCCCCACCTGCCCATGGTGTGTACTGAGAGCAGCGGTCTCTCTTGAGTGGTGCGGGCTCCCAGCCGCCGGCGTTCCTCACGTCGTCGAGCCCGCCGTGCCCCTTCTTGCGCGGCACAGCACACAGAAACCGCAGACCGTTGGGGGCCCTCCGGGGCCCCCAACTCGGTTTCCGCGCCGACCGGTTGGCGGAACAGCGCATACGAAACGGCCCCGGGGCTCGAGCACCCGGGGCCGTTGACCGTTCTCCGCGAACCGCGCGAACGTCAGGCGTTGACGCAGGTGTTGCCGAAGGCCGGGTTCAGGGCGGCGATGACGTTCACGGTGTTGCCGCACACGTTGACCGGCACGTGGACGGGGACCTGGACCAGGTTGCCCGAGAGCACACCCGGAGAGTGGGTGGCGGCGCCGTGGGCACCGGAGTCGGCCATGGCCGGGGCGGCACCCCCGACGGCGAGCATGGCACCGGCGACGACGGTCAGAACCTTCTTGTTCATTGTTCCCTTCCCACAGTGCTGCGCTACGCATCGCGACGTTCGCGTACGGCCGCAGACGATCTTCACTGCAGCTGGAACAACGATTTCGGCGGGCAGAGGAAACCGCGAATTCATAGATCGCACCGCGCATCTCACCCGAATGCTGCACAGCGGTGGCGAAGAGGCCCGGACACACAACTGTCCGGGCGCCGACGAACGACGCCCGGACAGCCGGTGCACTGCGTGATCAGTCAGCTCACCTGGTGAAGGAGAGGACGTTGTGCGCGACGTTCGCGAGGCCGTCATCGCCCTTCGTCTGCGTCGAGTTCTCGGTGCACTGCTGGTTCTGCGAGCTGGACAGGATCGGGACGTCCTGGACCGCGACGTTGAGCGCGCCGAGGAGGGAGCCGACGTTGCCCTTGACGGGCAGGCCGACGCAGGGCTTGTTGAGGGAACCCTGGATGAGCCCCATCTGCGGGCTCAGGTCGCCGTGCGTGGCGGAGTTGCCGTAGGTCTGCGAGGCACCGTTGCCGCTCAGCGACGTCGGGTCGTTGTCCGCCATCGCCTGCGGAGCCATCGCCGCACCCGTGCCGAGAACGGACGCCGTGACAGCGGCGGTCGCCAGAATCTTCTTGATCACTTGATTCCCTTTTCTGGGTGTATGCCGGGGTAAATGCCCGTTGGTTCAGCTGTCTGACCAACTCTCCGGTGCCCCCTTTGGTTCTCTTCGTTCACCCGAACGCCGGACACTCCCCCACCACGGCAAAGCGCCGCGCCAAGCCCTTCGTACGGGGTACGAGGGCCGGCGCGGCGCCGGGAACCTTGAGCGGTGCCGCTAGCTGTTGACGCAGACGTTGCCGAACGCCGGGTTCAGCAGCGCGATCACGTTGACGGAGTTGCCGCACACGTTCACCGGGACGTGGACCGGAACCTGGACCACGTTGCCCGAGAGGACACCGGGCGAGTTCGCGGCCGCACCCGAGGCTGAAGCGCCCGGATCCGGGGCCGAGGCGGCGGCGACGCCGGCGCCTCCCAGGAGCAGCGCCGTGCTGGCCACGGCCATTGCACCAAGCTTCACAATCTTCATTACAAGCCTTTCTGTCGGGGCATTGCACAGCCGGACACACGGGGGGAACGGCCGCGCCCACTGCCACGCATAATCACGCAGTCGGTGGTGAATTTCGTGCGACATTCCGACGAGCCTCCGAATGGAGGCATCCAGCCCTCGCTCGGTTTCACCGCAGAACGGAATGGCGATTCCGTCACGCGCCGTGCCCGTACACCGCAGAATCCACGGGAATTCCTCCGGGGCATCACTCTACGTGTCCGGGAATGTGCACCGGGTTGAAGGTTGCGGAAACCGGGCGGATCCTCGAAGGGATGCCCCGGACGTTCCGGCCGCGTTTCTTCACGAGGAGTCTCGATGCGCTTGATGCACAGCGTGCTGGCCGTCGTGTTCTTCGCCTCGGTGTTTGCGGGTGTCTGCGCCTCCGCGCAGGCGAGGACGCAGACACCCGTCGGCGACACACCCGGCTGCAGCACGGTCTTCCTGTCCATGACCGCGGCCGGCGGCAGTTGCGAGTGACCCGCCGCGCGCGGCGGGTCAGC
This sequence comes from Streptomyces sp. LHD-70, assembly GCF_031157275.1. Lineage (GTDB taxonomy): Bacteria > Actinomycetota > Actinomycetes > Streptomycetales > Streptomycetaceae > Streptomyces. The sequence goes on along the minus strand of NZ_JAVIFW010000023.1, from coordinate 25,813 downwards.
GCTGCGGAAGCAGTTCGACCTGCTGCTCGGTGGTGGCGAGGAAGTTCGTCTCGATGGGGATCAGGCCCGAGCGGGGCTTGATCTGCACGAGGTGGCTCTGCACCGTGGCCGACCCGGCCTCGAGGTGGATACCGCGGAAGCCCTTGGTCTCGAGCTGCCAGGTGTGCAGTTCACCGTCGCACACCGCTTCCTGCGATTCGCCGGACATGGATGTGTTGTTCTGCCGCACGGACGCGGTGACGAAAACCGGCGAAGCCCCGGTCGACCCGGTGCAGCGGTACGTTCCGGAAGTCGTGACCGTATGGTCGGACGCGATGACGGCGCGGCTGTTCACGGCGATCTCGTAACCGGGTGCGGAAGTGGCGGTGCCGGCTCCGAGGAGTACGGCCAGGGCGGCAAGGCCCGTGGCGGTCTTTGCGTACATGGCGGCCAACTCTCTTTCTGGGGGTGGGATTTCCGGTGCCGTTGTGCGTATCACGCGGAAACCCGCCGGAAACGCCCTTGGTCACCCGTCGGTACGGCCATGTGCGGAGGATTCACTCTTCCCGTCGAGCGCGCTGCGCCCATTCCGCCGTGAATTCGCCCGGCGCGGTGGGCAGTTGGTTCCGCGCCGTGCGCGCGCCGGTGGGCGGGCCTCCGCGTGCTCTCCCCTGATCGGGTGAAACGCGGGGCTCGTACCGGTATCACGCCGTTAGGGTGCCGAACCATGGTCGATACCCAAACCGCCCCCAGCGGCAACCAGTTCAGCCTCGGCACCCTGTCCATCCTGGCCTGGATCGGCGCGCCCGAGGAGGGCCACCAGACGCCCTACCTGCTCGCCTACACCCTCGGTGACGGGGAGAACGGAGCAGCTGAGAACGAGGCGGCCGTGGTCGCGCTCGCGCAGAGCCTGTCGCTGCCGCTCGACGGGACCATGGCGGACGGCTCACGCCCCGGGTTTCCCGTGCAGCTGCTCGTCGAGGCCGGCCAGGCCGTGCTCACCCTGAAGGCCTTGAAGGCGCAGTGCGTGGCCCCGCCGGAGTGGCTGGCCGCGGTGGAGCAGGGCGCCGCCGTGCACTTCGTGCTCAGCACGCGGGCCTGGCCCGAGGCGGCTCCGGGGCAGCCGGTGCCGCTGGAGGCGTTCCGCGCGTACGTCGGTGACGAGGAGGTGCTGCGGTCCGCCGCGCACTGCCTGCTGCCCGTCAACAAGCTGCGCTGATTCCGCCGGGGGGATTGCTGCGCCCAGGGGACAAGCCGTGGGGTTCGCCGGGGCGGCTCGTTGTTCCGGACGTAATCGATGCTCTGACGAAGGTGGACACCGTGAAGTTGACCAGCCGTGCGGGACTGGCCGTACTGATGACGTGCATGGCTTCGGCAGCCGCCGTGGCTCCGGCCGCGGCCGCGGACTCGGTACCCGTGCCGGTGCCGCTCGAGGGCCTGGAGACCGCGCTGCCGGTCGAGGTGCCCGAGTTGCGCGGCGGGGTGCCGCTGCTGAAGCCCGGGGCGCCCGTGACCGGGGAGCGGACCGAGGGACGGCTGCTCGGTGAGCACGTGCTGCCGCAGCTGCCGTTGCACAGCGCGCTGCCCGAGACCACGCTCGACGCGCCCGTCACCGACCCGCTGAGCCAGGAGCGGGTGGCCGGGCTCGGCGTGGAGTCGGTGGAGTCGCCGGTGGAGGCGCTCTCGCCCGGCCTCGGCGTGGCCGCGCCGCTGACCGAGCCGGGCGCGGGCCCGCTGGGGCTGCCCGGGGTGGACGTGCCGCAGCTGTCGGTGCTCACCCCGGCGCTGCAGGCGACCCCCAACGCGGGCACGCACCTCTCCTGAGGCGCACCGAGCCATGAACTCCAGCCCCGCGGACGGCACTTCGGCGGCCGCGCCCCGTGCGTCCACGGGGCGCTGGCACCGCGTGGGTTCCGTCGTACGGGCCCACCCCGATCCCGCGCCGCCCCCTCCCCCGCTGCCGGTACCCCCGCCGCGCGGACCGAGCGCGACTCCGGTGTACGACCAGCTGGTCGCCGAGTACCGGGCGCGGAACCTGACGGTGCCTCGGCCGCCGGATCCGGGGTACGCGAGGTAGCGCCCCGGCTCCGGCGGTCGTTCAGGCCGTCAGGCCGTCAGCTCGGCGGCCGCCTGCCGGGCCTCGCGCAGCCAGGACTCCCGCTGCTCGGCCGAGGAGTCCGTCACCGTACGGAACACCCGCCGTCGGACCTCGTCCACGCCCACGTACGGCAGGACGCACGCCGCCCAGATCCACTGCAGCGGGTCGCCGAACTCGCGCTCCTCGCGCTCGGCGGGGGTGTCGGAGGTGTTGAGGACCAGGGCGCGCCGGGCCTTGAGGAGTCCGGCCGGTTCGGCGTCGGCGGTGCCGAGCTTGTAGGCGACGCCCGGGGCGAGGATCCGCTGCACCCAGCCGGTGAGGATCGCGGGCGGCATGCCCCACCAGTTGGGGTGCACGAGGACCAGGGCGTCGTGCCGCGCGACCTCGCGCCGGTGCCGCCGCAGCAGCGGGTCGTCCGCCTCCGGGGCCGCCTCGACCGTGCCGGTGCCGTCCGCGGGCAGCAGCGGGTCGAAGCCCTCCGCGTACAGGTCGTACACCGTCACCCGGCAGCCCCGGTCGCGCAGTTCGTCCGCGACGGCCTCCGCGAGCGCGTGGTTGAAGCTTCCCGGGCGCGGGTGCGCCAGATAGATCCCGATCTCCGTGCCGGTCATGCGCGGCCCCTCCCCCGTCGACGTCCCCGGCAGCCTACGGCCCGCTCACGAGGGCGCCAGGCCGGCCGTCCCGTACTGGGAGCGCGGGGTCTTCTCGCCGACCTTGCCGGGGCTGATGGTGCGCGGGTCGACGGCCTCGCCGGGGGCGCCCTCGCGGTACACGCCGTCGGGGGCGTAGTCGCGGTCGTGGGGCAGCAGGTAGAAGACGCGGCGCTGGTAGTAGCCGGAGTCGGCCTGCTCGGCGTCGGCGGTGAGTTCCGCGTAGCCGACGATGCGGCCCTCGCGGGCGTAGGCGGGCTTGCCGCGGCGGCGGGTGGTCTTGTCGCGGGACTGGCGCACGTAGTCGAGCCGGTCGGGGTCCTCCAGCCAGACCACGTTGTTCTCGTGACAGAGCTCTTCCTCCGTCAGCAGCGAGCTCATCGAAGCGGCCCTTCTGTCTCGTACGCGGGTGGCGTGGCGGAGCCCGGCTCGGGGAGCAGTCCGATGCGCGGGTAGTACTTGCGGCCGTTGGATTTCAGCATCTCGGCGGGTGAGGCGAGGCCGGTCTCCTGGCGGACGCGGCCGGCGAAGGCGCGGGCGGTGGCGGGCCTGATGCCCTCACCGGCCGCGCACCAGGAGACGTACGACGCGTACAACGCGCCCTGCTCGGCCCGGAGTTCGGATTCGGCGTCGGGATCGCGGCAGCAGCACTCGGTGAGGAAGCGGCCGATGTGGTCCTCGGTGGCCGCGTACGCGCGGGTGGCGAGGCGGACGCGCTGGGGGCCGTCGAGGGCGTCGCGGGAGCGCAGGTAGCGGCCTGCGCCCGTGATGAGCCACTGCAGGATGCCGGGGCCCTCGTCCCGTACGAGTTCGAAGGCCAGGTTGTCGATCTTGCGGGCGTCCGGGACGACGCGCTCGAAGGGGATCAGGCGGATGCGGCGCCAGAAGGCGTAGCCGCCGGTGGAGACCTCGGGGCGGTGGTTGCCCAGGAGCCAGAGGTGGTGGGTGGGCGTGAAGGAGAAGTAGTCCTGCCGCATCCGGCGCGCCTTGATCTTGTCGCCGCCGGTGAGGAGTTTGACGCGGGCCTCGTCGAAGCGGTCGTTGGGCTTGAGTTCGCTGCAGATCAGGATGCGGCGGCCGTGCAGCTCGGTGAGTTCGGTGGAGTGCTCGGAGAACGAGCCGCGGTCCATGAGGAAGCCGGGCGGCGCCGCGTCCGCGTAGTCCCCCAGGAGCTGGATCATCGTGTCGAGCAGCACCGACTTGCCGTTCTTGCCCTCACCGTGGAGGAAGGGCAGGACCTGCGCGCCGACGTCGCCGGTGATCGAGTAACCCAGCATCAGATGCAGGAAGTCGATCATCTCGCGGCCCTCGTCGTCGTCGCCGAAGGTGTCCGCGAGAAAGCGGTGCCAGCGGGGCGTCGGGGTGTTCTCCGGGGCGACGGTGGTGGCCTTGGAGTGGAAGTCGCGGGTCGGGTCGGGCTTGCGCAGGGCGCCGGTGCGCAGGTCGACGACGCCGGTGGGGGTGCACAGCGCGTACGGGTCGCCGTCGAGCGCGTCCGGGTCGAGGGCCAGGGACGGGGCGGCCTTGGCCTGGGCGAGCAAGGCCTTCATGCCGGTGGTGGAGAGCGTGCGGCGGCGGTGGACGCGCAGTTCGCGCTCGCTGTGGCGGCCGTCGGGGTCCTGCTCGGGCATGTCCTCGGCCATCTCCCCCGCCGCCCACAGCGCGGCCTTGTCCCCGCCGCTGCGCTTCCAGCGGTGCCCGTTCCACTCGTGCCAGCCGAGTCCCTCCACATGCCGGAAGCGGTCGTTGTAGATATGCGCGAAGAGCTTGGCGTTGCCGCGGTCGCTGAGGGTCGGGGGCAGGACGGCCGTGTTCGGTGCGGTGGTCGGGGCGGCGCGGGGCCCGGCCGGTTCGGGCTGCACCTGCTGTACGGGGACGGCCTGGGCGGGACCGCCGCGCAGGGCGGCCTGTTGCGCGAGGGCGAGCATCTGCTGCGCGACGGCGGCGGCGTCGAATCCGGGCGCGCTGGTCATGGGCGTCCTTGCGGGTGGTGGGGGTGGCGGGAGCGCGTGTGCCGGTCGTGGGGGTCGGCGTGGGATGAGCCTGCGGACAGGGCGGGCGGGGGCTGCGCGCTCAGTCGGCCGCCGCCTGCTCGTCGGTCACCCGCAAGAAACACCCGTACGCCCTGTTCTGTCCTGGTTCGTGAGGGCTCAAGGGACCGGACTCCCGCGCACGCCGCTGCCCGCCGGCCGGGCTCGGACCCTCGCACGCAGGTAACTGGAGTTGAGTCCCTTGGGTCACTGCCGGGCCGGGGGCGCTGCGGAGGCGGTCCGCGAGGGACCAAGGGCCAGGGGCTGAACCGTTCGGACCCTGCCTTGGGACCCTCGGTATCGTCGCAGGTCAGAGCGGCGCGGAGGGCAAATCAGGGACTGGAGGGACTCTGGATCCCCAGTTATGAGCTGTACTAGATATATGTCTTTACATATGTGCGTGCGCGTACGCGCGTACATGTACATCACGTAGTTACGCTCATAATTGGGAAGTTGAGTCACTTCGGTCCCTTGAAACCCTGCCCAGGACCGGGTGAAAACGCTCTGACCTGCGGCTTCTTCCAGGGACTGAAAGCGAAGGGACCGAAGGGTCTCCCGGCCCCTCGGTCCCCTCTCGCGGAAAGCCGCTTCTCAGACGTCCAGTGCGGGCGCCGTCGGCCCCGGCAGGAGGTGGGACAGCTGTTCTGCGACGGCGAGGACGGTGCGGTCGGCCAGGTAGGGACCGACGACCTGGACGGAGAGCGGGAGCCCCGACGCGGTCCGCCCGACCGGGACCGTGGCCGCGGGCAGCCGTACGTGGCTGGTGAGGTTGGCCCAGGCCGTCTGGTCGAAGTACGGGCGCTCGGTGCCGTCGACGGTGATGCGGCGCCGCGGGACCGGCACCGAGGTCAGGTCGGGCACGGCGGCCGTCGGCGCGGACGGGGTGATGAGCACGTCGTGGTCCTCGAAGTACCGGGCCCAGCGGCGGGTGAGCTGCTCGCGCTCCTCGTTCGCGCGCAGCCAGTCGCGGTGCCGCTGGGTGCGTGAGCGCAGGAAGAACGCGCCGGGGCCGTGGTCGTCGTCGGTGAGCTTCGCGGCCGCGTCGATCTCGCCCTGGAACGCCTCGTCGGACGCGCTCGCCGTGCCCGTCGCGTACATCAGGGTCTGGAACAGCCGGTCCGAGTCGGCCAGGTCCACCGGGCGGGTCGTGGGGTCCGTGCGGGCGCCCTCGGCGTCGAGCAACTCGGCGACGCGGGCGAGGAGTTCGCGGGTCTCGGTGTCCACCCTGCAGTACGGGTCGTCCGCCCACACGCCGGTGCGCAGGCCGCTGAGCGTCCGGCTGCGGGGCGCGGGCAGCTCCAGGCGCCAGGCGGGCGCGTCGGTCGGCGCGGGGCCCGCGAGGACGTCGAGGAGCAGCGCCAGGTCGTCGGCGGTGCGGGCGAGCGGGCCGGGGGTGAGCATGTCGCCGCTCGTCAACCAGCCGGGCGGGCGCGGGATGTGGCCGCGGGTGGCGACGATGCCGTGGCTGGGGCGCAGGGCGTGCACGCCGCAGTAGTGCGCGGGCAGCCGCAGCGAGCCCGCCAGGTCGCTGCCGAGCTCCAGGGCGGTGAGCCCCGTCGCGACGGCCGCCGCGGGACCGCCGGAGGAGCCGCCCGCGGTGCGGCCTGGGTCGTACGGGTTGCGGGTGGTGCCGAAGAGCGCGTTGGAGGTCTGGATGTCCTGGCAGCCCGCGGGGGTGTTGGTCTTGCCGAGGACGATCGCCCCGGCCGCCCTGAGCCGGGCCACGGCGTCCGCGTCGCGCTCCGGGACGTGCTCGGCGAACGCGTCGCTGCCGCAGGTCGTACGGAGCCCTTCGGTCTCGAAGGCGTCCTTGACGGTCATCGTCAGGCCGTGCAGCGGGCCCAGGGGTTCGCCGGTGCGGGCGAGGTGGGCGTCGGCGGCGCCGGCAGCCGCGCGGGCGCGCTCGGCGTCGAGGGTGACGACGGCGTTGACGCTCTCGTTCGTGCGCTCGTGGTGGGCGAGGACGAGGTCGAGGAGTTCACGGCTGGAGATCTTCTGCCGCCGCAGCGCGTCGAGTTGTTCGCGGGCGGGGGCGAGGTGCAGGGGGGTGCGCACGGGATGGGTGACCTTCTGGCGGTGGGGGGCGGCGGTCGCGGTGGCCGGCGCGGTCAGGGACGCGGCGGCCAGGGTCGTGGTGAGACCGGTGGTCAGGGCGAGGAAGGAGCGGCGGATCAACTGCTGGCTCCGGTCGGGTCCTTGGCGGGGTTCTCGTCGGGGTTCCCGGGGACTTCTTTGGTGGCGTCCTTGGTGGTCGCCTCCTTGGTGGTCGCCTCCTTGGTGGCGGGCGGTGGGCTGAAGTGGGCCGCGACGCGCAGCAGCAGCCGGGTCTCCTCGTCGGCGGTACGGCTGGGCAGGCGGGCGTCGGCCCACCCGGCGGGCTCCTCGACGCGGGCGCCGCGGGCCTGCCGTACGAGCGCGTCGTGCAGCTGGTCGGCGGTGACGGCGGCGGCGAGGTCCGGGTCGGCCAGCCCCTGGGCGGTGCGCCTCAGTTCGGCCTGCTCGCGGGCACCGGGGTCGAGGTAGGGGCGCAGCTCGATCTGGGCGTCGCGGATCTCGACGGTGCGCCGGTAGACGTGGAAGCCGACGCCGCGCAGGCGCAGCACCTCGCCGAGCTGGCGGGGCGGTTCGAGCAGCGCGATCGACGGGACGGCGCGGTGCAGTGCGGCCCACAGCGGGCCGAGGCGCCGGTACGCGAGGTGTTCGCGCACCCATACGCGGGCCTCACCGGCCCGTGCGGCGACCGTCGGCAGGAAGTAGCCGACCTGGGTCACCGCCGCCCCGATGTCCCCGCAGATCCACGCGTACGGCTCCAGCTCCCGTACGTCGAAACCGAAGACGGCGCCGAGGACCGAGGAGATGCGGATCGCCGAGTAGCCGAGGGTGATCACCGCGCCGACGCTGATGGTGCGCAGGCCGCGGGCGATCCACGGGGACGTGGCACGTCGGGCCTGGCGGGCGCAGCCGACGGCGAGGTAGATCTCGGCGACGGTGTACGTGGTGATGTAGAGCGTCAAGTACGCCTGGTAGTACGGGTCGTGGACGTAGTACAGCGTGAAGTCGGCGGGCCGCTGCTCGGCCGGGGTGAGCAGCGTGAACAGCACGCCGAGGGTGGCGACGACGGCGACGCCCGCGAGGACGAGCAGCCGGGTGCGGCTACGGGTCTTCTGTCCGTCGGGCACGGCCCAGTGGACGAGGACGACGGCCTGGGCGACGAGCACGCCGATCACACAGGACTGCGCGAGCGGCACGGCGATGTTGGTGACCCCGAAGAACGCGTCGACGCGCACCCACACCGGGGTCAGCGAGATCGCGTAACTGAGCGCGGAGGCCAGGTAGGCGACGCTCAGGGCGACCAGGGCCCGGTCGCGGCGGTCCCGGCGCAGATCGCGCAGGAGGAGCAGGAAGCCGGTGCTCGCGAGGACCAGGCCGAGCGGATGGAGCAGGTCCTTCACCGGGTGCGCCCCTCTCGGCCGGTGCCCGCGCCTCGGGGCCGCAGCAGGGTGCGGGCGACGCGGGCGGCGTCCTCCTCGGCGGGCGCGGCCGCCGCGTACGGGCTGGTGTGGGCCTGGAGGTACGAGCCGATCAGCTCGGCCTCGCGTTCGTCGTGCTCGGCGTAGTCGGTGCGGCCGAGCACGGCGCGCACGACGGCCGGGTCGATGTGGGTGATCAGCGCGGCGGCGTCCTTGTCGCGCAGGGCGGGGCCGCCGCGGTGCTCTTTGAGTATGTGTCCGAACTCGTGGGCGATGATGTGGTCCTGGTGGGAGCGGCTGGTACGGGGGTCGTAGAACACGTAGTGGGTGTCGCGGGTGGCGAGCCACATGCCGCAGGGCACCGACTCGGAGGCGGCGACCTCGGCGGGCTCCAGGCGCAGGGCGCGTCCGGTGCGCCGCTCGACGTACGGCACGAGGTCGCGGACCCCGGCGACGGCGGGCAGGGAGAGGCCGAGCACGAAGTCCCGGCAGCTGCGCCGGATCTCGTCCGGGGAGGGCTCGCCCCTGCGGGCACGCGGCCTCATGGGCCACCTCCGCGGCGGGGCCGAACCGGGCCTGTGCGTACGGGAATCGGCGCGGTCATCGGGCAGGTCCGTACGGGAATCGGCGCGGTCAGGCGGGTCCGTACGGGAATCGGCGCGGTCATCGGGCCGGTCCCGGTCCGGGGGGCAGGCCCTCCAGCTCGCGGACGCGGTCGATCATCGCGAGCACCGCGTCCATCGACTTCGGCGACAGCCCGACCGCCCGCAGCGCCACGTTCTGCACGCCCGCCTCGCGCAGCCGCTGCAGCGTCTCCAGGTCGGAGCCGACGCGGCGGGCCACGTCGTCGTCGAAGAAGTACGCCACCGGTACGCCGAAGAAGTCGGCGAGCGCCTCCAGATGACGTTTCGTCGGGTTGTCGCGGCGGCCGGTGCGCAGCTGCCACAGATAGGTCCCTGAGACCGTGGGGCCGCCCTGCTCCTGCAGGAGCGTGGCGACTTCGTCGTTGCTGTAGGGCCGGCTGCGGCCGGCGGGGTGGATCACCTCGAAGAGATGGTTGAGCCGTGCGGCGAGGGTCGATTCGCCTGACTCCCCCGGGTTCTGGTCGCTCACTGACATGGTGCTGGGTCTCCCCGTTCTGGTCCGCTCCCCCACCGGCGCGATCAACGCCAGTTGACTATTTCACCGCCGAAACCATAGTTTTCCAGCACCACCACAGCTGAGATGGATGCACGGTGGGCGGCCACTCCGTCGTACCCCGTGGAGCGGCACACATGCTCTCACTGTCCGTCGCAGCTGTTCGAAGCAGCATTCGCACACCGGCTGTTCACGCACCCGCTGTCCGCACACCGGCTTTCCGACGGGACGGAGTACCACGTGTCGCTCGTAGACGCCACAGCCCAGTACCGGAATCCGCCGTCCCGGGCCGGGGCCGCGTCGCCGTGTGCCGCTGCCGCTCCGCTGCCCGCGGGAGCAGCGGTCGCGACCTGCGCCGGAGCGGCGTGAGTCCGGCCGCCGACGCGGCCCGGCTGCGGGTGCTGCGCCACGTCGAGGAACTCCGCGAGACCCTGCCCCAGCCTCAATTCGCCCTGCTCCTGCGGGTGTTGCGAAGCGTGGCCCGGCAGGGCGGGTACGGGGCGCGGCTGCCGGTCGGCGACATGGATCGGGCGCATTTCACACCGTTGGTGCGCAACGAGATGCTGCGGACCTGGACCATGGTCGGGCCGACGGCGCTCCAGGACCCGTTGTGGTCACGGCAGTTGGCCGCCTCCCTGGACGCCTTGCTCGCGGACATCGACGAGGATGCCGCGGCCCTCGAGGGCATCGCGCACGCGAGCGGTCTGTACGGCGGCGCCGCGACCGGTGGGGTCGGCGGCGCCTGAAGAACCCGTAGGGGCGGGGCGGCTGGGACGGGGGTCCGGCCGCCCCGCGTCGACGGCTGTCCCGGCCCCGCGCCCGGCTCGCTCGCCTGCTGGCTTACTTACTTGCTCGCCCGCTTGCTCGCTTGCTGGGGCGCGGTGCCGGGGTACGACGGGGGAACGCACCCCGGCACCGCGCTGCGCACGAGCGTAGGGAATCCAGAGCTCCTCGGGCCACGCCTGCGGGCACAACTGGCTTGATTTGCTTGGGAGTTGAGGGCAGAGGGCCGGGCGCGCGGCCGGGTCAGAGGGACGGGGTGGGACGGGGTGGGACGGGGTGGATCGGCCCCGGTGCCCGGCCCGGGACCAGGGCTGCGATGAGTTTCTCCCGTACGACAAGTCTCTATCCGTGACTGCAGTTCAGCCGAGCACGGCTGAGTTCGGATACGGATGGAGACAGACCGATGGCCGCATACGCCCAGCTCGGAGACGTGAACACCTGGTACGACGAGCACGGCGCGGGCACCCCCCTGGTGCTGCTGCACGGCGGCCTGGTCGACGCCCGGTTCTTCGCGCCGAACCTCGACGCACTGGCCGAGAAGTTCCACGTCTACACCCCTGAGCGCCGGGGGCACGGGCACACACCCGATGTTCCGGGCCCGATCACGTACCAGCTGATGGCCGACGACACGATCGCGTTCCTGGAGCAGGTCGTGGCCGAACCGGCCGACCTGGTGGGACACAGCGACGGGGCGTTCGTCGCGATGCTGGTCGCCATGCAGCGGCCCGAGCTGGTCCAACGGCTCGTGCTGATCAGCGGCGGCTTCAACAAGAGCGGCGAGGCCGCCCCGGACACCGAGTGGGACGTGGACGCGATCTTCGATTTCCTCGGCCCGACGTACGGCGAGGTGTCGCCGGACGGCATCGACCACTTCCGGGTCGTCGCCACGAAGATCGGCGAGATGGCCGCCAAGGAGCCGGACCTCAAGGCCTCCGACCTGGCCGCGGTCTCGGCTCGCACGCTGGTGATGTTCTCGGACGACGACCTGGTGACGATGCGGCACGTGGTCGAGATGTACGACGCGATCCCGGGCGCCGAACTCGCCGTCGTACCCGGGACTTCGCACTTCCTGACGCAGGAGAAGCCGCACCTGGTGAACGCGCTCGTCCTGGACTTCCTCACCCACGACCCGGTGCCGACGGTGGCGGGGATCAGGCGGGCACCGCAGGGCGAGGAGTAGTACGCCGACGGTCCATCAACTGCCTTCAGTCCCTTCAACTCCCTTGACACCACTGCAAGTGCACCGCTACTTTCAAAGCACTTCACCCGCAGTGGATGACTCGCTGCGGAGCGACCGCTACCGCTACCGCTCAGAAGGAGCACTCTTGCGCGTACGTCTCGACCAGCTCGCCGGCACCGGCCTCTCCCCCGCCCACCGTGGCGGCCGCCCGCGGCACCTCCCGCAGCCGAAGCCCCGATCCGTCCCCCGCCCCCGCCCGCTCCCGAAGCCCGGCACGCGCCGGTGACCCGGGAACGCTCCAGAACAGACAACGCCCTCCGGCAACGCACCAGCCGGAGGGCGTTTCTCGTACGTGCCAAACGGGCGCGGGCTCAACGGGCCGTGGGAAGCGGGCAGTTGGCCGGGAGGTGGAAGCAGGCCACTCCCCCGCGCCCTTGCAGCCAGGGTGAATTGGAATCTTCTCTTCCGCTTTACCGCGGTAAAGTCCCGCGGCCGCACACGGGTGTGCCCCGCCCGGGCGGTCAGGCCGGGCGGGGCACACCTGCAGGTGTCGGGCGGGCTCAGCTGAGGGTGACGCGGGCGTCGGCCGCGCGCTTCCAGCCGGTGCTGAACTTGGTCGTGGCACCGCCGCAGTCCTTGTACGTCTTCGTCCCGCCGGTCGGCACGAAGCGGATCTTGGCCCAGACGCAACGGCCGTTGGTCTTGGTGTCGTTGAGGACACCGGTCACCTTGCGGTAGTTGCCGCTGTCGCACTCGCGGTACTTGAGGTTCCCTCCGTTGACCCTGATGACCCGGGTCCAGCAGGTGGCGGCGGCAGCGCGCGTACCGGCGTCCTGTGCCTGGACCGAGACCGTCTTCGTCTGCGGCGCGGCGGACAGCGCCTGCGCGCCACCCGCCGGAATCACGAACGCGGCGGTACCGAGAGCCGCGGCGCCGACCACACCCATCCGGATCTTGCTGATCATTTCGTTCCCCCTTGTTGCGGCGGACGTGCTGTCTGCGCCAAGGAAACGGTCTGCCGAGCCTCGCTGAACAGCTACTTCGGGGACGACCGAAACAGCAGCCCTGTCCGGCCCTATCCGGCCTTGTCTCCGCGGGCGGCGGCCTCCAGGCTCCGCGCGAAGTCGGCGTTGCCCGTCGCGTCCGTGGCCAGCACCACGAGGCACGGCCCATGGCCGTCGCGCGCGACGAGCCTGGCAAGGGCGTACGCCTCCGTGCCGCTGCCGGAGAAGCCGCCGAGCACGAGCCGCTCCCCCCTGCCGAGCAGCGGTGCGAGGGCGGCGAGCCGTTTCTCCGCGGTGTGCTGCCTGCCGTTCAGCAGCACCACCGGCTCCGGTCCCGGGTACGCCAGGGCGAGTTGCTCGTAGCGGCCCGCCTGCCCTCGGCCTGGAGCGGGCACGAGGCACAGCACGGCGGAGGCCGTTCCCGACCCGGGGCGCAGCATGCGCAGGACCGGGGTGTCGGCCCCGGGAACAGCCCGGTCCTTCAGGGAGAGCTCCCGTACGGGCCGGGCATCATGCCGGGGAAGCCGACGCAGCAGCAGCGCCACATCCGCGAGCAGCCCATCCGCGTCCCGGAGCAGAGCCGGATCGTGCGTCAGCGTCAGCACGAGCCCTCCGGCCGTGTCGTGGTGCGCGGTCAGCGTGAGCAGGAACGCGGCGTCGGCGTCGTGGGACGTGGGTTCCGGCACCCGGATCCCCTGCGCGGCCAGTTCGGCGACGGGCACGACGGACGGGCGAGGGCCGCCCTTGAACATCAGCAGGGTCCGCGTAGGACCGGCTCCACTCCCCCACCCGGCGATCTGCCCCGCCGAGACCCACTCGTAGGCCGCCATGTCCAGGGCCCGGTCCCGCAAGGCGGCGAGGAGGTGGGGGCCAGGGGTGTCCGGGTCGACGACGACGGACACGGGCAGCGCGTTCCGCAGCGGGCCGGGCAGCCGGTCCACGCTGTCGAGGGCTACGCCACGGCCGGACACGGACACGCTGAACGCGACGGGTGCGGCGGCTTCCGCCCCCGAGGCCCGGTGCAGCAACAACGCCCAGGCGGCCTGCAGCGCGCCGAACTCGGTGGAACCCCAACGGGCCGACCAGGAGCGGAGCGCCTCGGCCTCCTGAGGGGGCAGCCGGTGCCGGGCGCGCCTCGCCGCACCCTGCCGGGGCACGCCCGGGGCACGCGGCGGGGGCGGTACGGGAAGGTCGGACGCACCGTCCGGGGGAGTCGCGCGGGACCAGAACTCCCGGGCGGGCGTGAGGTATTGGGCCGTGAGCCAGTCGCTGTAGTCGCCGATGTCGGGCCGCCGCTCGCCGCCGGGGAGCCGCCCGCCGGCGAGGTAGGCGCGGAAGAACTCCCGCAGGACGAGCCGGGCACTCAGGTCGTCGAGCAGGGCGTGGTGGTAGGTGAGCAGCATCCGGTGCGGCCGCTCCCCCGGCGATTCCTGGTGCCCTCCCTCCCCCACGGTGATCCGCACCGGCCCGGGGCGGCGTACGTCGAGGCCGCGTTGGCGGTCGAGGGCGACGAGCGCGGGCCAGTCCCCCGCCCGCAGCAGCACCACGGGCGTGACCCACTCGTGCACGACGATCCGCAGTTCCCCGGCGTCGCACGCCCCGTCGAAGGCCGCCCTCAGCACGCTCTCCCGGTCGTGTACGGAGCGCCAGGCGGCCGCGGAGCGCTCCAGGTCCAGCGGCCGGTGCCACTCCCAGCTCAGCTGGCCGATGCCGAGGCCCGCTCTGGGACGGGCCTCGGCATCGGCGAGCAGCTCGCACTGGAGCGGGGTGGCCCGCAGTGTGTGCCGGACGGGTCCGTGGGGCGCCTGGTCACGACTGTCCCGGCCTGCGGTTCCTCCCTCCCCATGCGTGGAACCGGCGGTGAGCAGGTCGGTGAGCAGACCGACGGGAAGGTCCTCGGGTACGCGGTGTTCGGCACCGGGGGCTCCAGGGTGAGCGTGTGGTGCGCGGGCCCGTTCCTCCGCAGCCCGTACCGCCAGGCAGTGCCGTCCGGGCTCCTTCCGAGTACCTGCCGTACGGCGGTGTCGACCCGGGGTCCGTCGATGGCGCCGTACAACTCCAGGACCAGCGGGGCGGCTTCGGTGCCCGGTGCTCCGACGACGACGGTGAGCGGCTGGCACCGGGGCTCGGACGAGGGGCGGTCGGCGTTCATCCGGAGTCCTTCTCCCTCTTGGCTCACCGCGTACGGGCCGGACAGGAACGTGCGGATGCGGGGACAGCACGGACGGGACGGGTCTCGGTGCCACGTGCCCGGGCGGCGACGCGGCACCGGGACGTTCCTGCGGGGAGACGAGGAGTCCCGGCCGTGGCTGTGCTCCCGCAGCAGGACGGTAGAGCGCGGCCGGGGTGCGGTCACTTCGCCTCCAGCGGTCCTGGGCCGGGGCGCGAACGGCTCTTGAAGGGCGGATCGTCGGGAGGCCAGTCATCGCCGTCGGTTTACCGCGGTAAATCGACGCTCCCCGGCGGTAGCACCTCGCCCGACGCAGCCCGTGTTTTACCGCGGTAAAGCGGAGCCGCTAGCTCCGGTCGGTGCCTCGGGGCTCGGATGCTCGGGGGCTCAGAACGTGACGGGCCGTCGGACGCTCCGTCGGACGTTTTACCGCGGTAAAGACCTCGCAAGCCCGCGGGCGTTTTACCGCGGTAAAGCGGAGGAGTTGGTTCCACGTCAGCTCGCGGGGTACGGGCAGCGCCCCGTCAGAAGCCCGTACCCCGCCGTGTTTTACCGCGGTAAATCGCCCGACCCCCGTACAAGCACCCCGCACTCCCGCCCTCACTGGGACAAAACGCCCCGGGATCCGTGTGGTGAACCGGACCGCGTCTGCGATGATGCTCCCGCCCGAAGTACCGGAACCCACGGGAAGCAAACGGAGCATCACATGCCAGCTTCTGTCTACGTCGTGTCCATCGACCCCCAGGCCTCCACGGTCTGGTGGGCGAACCGGATCAACGATCTGCCCTTCGACTTCTCCCAGGAGCACGAGACTCCGGAGAACCTCGCCGTCCTCAAGGACGCCGGCGCCCAGGTCCACGTCGTCGCCAACCAGAAGGGCGGCGTCGGCAAGACCACCACGACCCTCAACCTCGGCGCGATCGTCTCGGACACGCTCAAGGGCCAGGACAAGGGGCTGCAGCACGTCTTCATCGACACCCCGGGCAGCCTCCAGGACGAGAACCTGCTCCTCGAGGCGCTCAAGTACGCGCATGACGTGATCATCCCCATGCCGCCGGAAGGCCTCGCCTTCGACCCGACCGCCCGCACCATCCAGAAGGTCATCGAGCCCACGGGCCTGCCCTTCAAGGTCACCGTGAACAACTGGGACCCGCGCGACGGTACGGCCGACCTCGAGGACACCAAGGCGTACATCGACGCGCAGGGCTGGCCGCGTGCCGAGGCCGTCATCCGCCGCTACAAGGTCCACACGCGGGCCTCGGTGGAGGGCAAGGTCGTCACGCAGTACCCGAAGAACCGCGTCGCGATGGAAGCGCGCGAGGACTTCTTCCGCCTGGCGCTTGAACTCGGTTACGGAGGTCGCTCCTGATGGGTCGAAGGACCAGTCTCGCTTCCCTCGCCGGGGCCAAGGTCGACGACGTTCCCGGCCGCAGCGATCTGCTGCTGCTCTCCCTCCCGCTGGAGAAGCTGATCCCGACGCGCTTCAACCCGCGCCGCAACTTCGGTACGGAGGAGCAGCTGCGGGAGTTCGGCCTGAAGCTCCAGCAGAAGCAGCTGCAGCCCGCCGTGGTGGTCTCGCGCGCCGGCTATCTGAAGCTGTGGCCTGAGGAGGCCGAGCGGATCGGGGACATCCCGTACGTCATCGCCAACGGCGAGCGGCGCTTCCGGGCCTCGGCCCTGGTCGGCCGGCCGACCCTCGACGTGGTGCACCACGAGGAGGTCGCCAACTCCCGCGCCGAGTTCCTGGACGCGGTGCTCTCGGAGAACAACGACCGTGAGGACCTGGACCCGATCGAGCGGGCCCTCGGTATCGAGACGATGGTGGTCGAGCTCGGCGGCGCCGACAAGGTCGCCAAGCACTACGGCAAGTCCGGCCCGTGGGTGAGCAACCAGCGCAAGCTGCTGCGGCTCACCCAGGAGCTCCAGCAGCTGGTGAGTTCGGGGGAGTTGTCCATCCGGATCGGTCGGGACATCGCCTCGCTCCCGCAGGAGGAGCAGGCCGGGGCCTGGCAGGACGAACTCGACCGCCGCGCCGCCGTGCTCGCCGCCCCGCGCCCCCGGCGTACGAAGGACGAGCCAGCGGCGGAGCCGGTGCAGCAGCCCGCGCCTGCGCCCGCCCCCGAGGTCGTACGGGAGCCGGTGTCGGAGCCCGTGCAACAGCCTGTCCGGGAAGCGGTTCGGCAGCCGGACCAGGTACCCGCCCCGGTTACCGGTCCGGTGACCGGCGCGCCGGCTCCGTCCGTCCCCGAGGTGGGGGAGGAGGTCGCGTCGGGGGAGTACGACCTGTCCGTACCGGCCCGGCGTGCTGCGGCCCAGCGGCCTGAACCGCTGCCCGACATCGCGACGGTGGGGGCCATCCCGTGGCGGAACCCGGAGACGGTGTTCCGGACCATCAAGCACTGGATGACGCCCGAGGACCTTCAGTCGCTGCACAAGCTGATGCGGGAACACCTCCAGGACTCCTGAGTCCCGCTGAGCATCGCCACCAGTGGCCCGGTCTCCGTCCCGGAGGCCGGGCCACACGCTTTCCCGTCGGCGGATGTCCAGGCATGTCCGGGCACGTCCGCCCCATCTTCCGCACCCCGTAAGCCTGTTGAACGGACTGAGCCCGCCCTCAGCGTCCTGGCAGTGGCCCGCTGGAGGAAAAGGCCACGGATGCCCCGTCAGCCCCTCAGAACGCCGCACAGCGCTTCTGTGTCGTACGGCCTCACCAGTCAGGCGGGGGAGTGGGGGAGTGGGGCAGCGACTGAAGCGACCGAAGCGACCCACTTTCGCGGTTGACGCACGACGCACGACAAGGCCAAAAGGTTGCCCGCGAGTTGGTCGCTTCGGTCGCTCGGGTCGCTTCAGTCGCTTCGGTAGCTGTTCTCGGCCGTTCTTCAGTCGCTCTTCGGTCGCTGCCCCAGGTGCCCCAGCAGCGACTGAAACCCGCAGCGACTGAAGACCAGCGACCGAGCGACTCTTCGGTTGCTCTCAGTCGCTCGGGCAAAACCGCAGGTCAGAGGCGTTGAGCTCCAGGAAACAGCGACTGAAGCGACTCAAGGTCCCTATATATGAAGAGCAACGTGGGTGTGCGCGCCTGCGCGTAGAGCTCATATATACAGTCGCTGAGTCGCTTCAGTCGCTGTTTTTCTGGTTGCAAGGCTGTGACCTGCGGTTTTTCTAGCGACCGAAGACAGCGACTGAAAGGCCTTCAGTCGCTGCGCCCCACCTTCAGTCGCTGTTGGGTAGCTGAGAGGCTGGGTTGATCGACACGCTGTTCGGGCTTTGTCCACAGCAGCCCCACCAGACGCCCGAACTTCGCTAATCTATGTCCGTCGTTGAGTCGCTTCGGTCGCTGATAGGGGAACTAAATGCCTGCTGAGCTGCGGTTTTCACGCAGCGACTCACGGCAGTCCAGCTCTGCGCGTTCGGTCGCTGCACCCCTGGCCACGGCCCGGTGGTGCGCGACCCGGGGCTGGCCCGTCTTCCCACTGGCCGCCGGACGCAAGGTGCCTGCCGCCAACTGCGAGTCCTGCCGCAGGCCCGGGCACACCCACCGGGACTGCGGGTGCCGTGCCGAAGGGCGTTGGTGTCACGGCTTCCACTCGGCGACGCTCGACAGCTCCCGCATCGAGGCCTGGTGGGGGAGTGCCCCCGCGATGGGCGTTGGTGTCTCCTGTGGTCCCGCGGGCCTCGTCGTCATCGATGTCGACGCGCATCAACAGCCCGTGCCGAGCCGGGACCGTCTCCTGCCGGGCATTCACATCCCGGACGAGGTAGACCTGATGGGCCTGGCGAACGGCTACCACACCCTGGCCGTGCTCGCCGCGCTGCGCGGCGTCGTCAGCCCCTCCGAGGACGAGAGCACGCTGCGGGTGCGCACCCCGTCGGGCGGGATGCACGTCTGGTACCGGGCTGTCGACGGCCGCGCCTGGCAGTGCTCCACCGGCACCAGCACCCGCCGGGCCCTCGCCTGGCAGGTCGACATCCGCGCCCACGGGGGGTACATCGTCACACCCGGCACCACGACACCCGACGGCAGCTACACGCCCGTAGGGCCCGTACGAGAACCCGCCCCGCTGCCCGCCTGGCTCGCCCAGGAGCTCGAACGCACCGGGCATCTCCCGGCCGTTCCCGCTCCCCGGCCCGTGCCGCCGCGGGCCAGGCAGGCCGTCCTCGCGGCGGGCGGGCGCACCGGCAAGACCACCAGGACGCTGCTCACGGTCCTCACCGAAGTCACCGAGTGCGCCAAGACGCCCGAGGGCGCCGCGTTCTCCGAGAAGCTCAACCGCGCCGCGTACACCCTGGGAGGACTCGTCGCCGCAGGCCACCTCGAGCAGGACGAGGCCGAACAGGTCCTGCTGCAGGCCGCCGAGCAGGCCAGGCCCGGACAGACCCGCCGGGCCGAACAGATCATCCGCAGTGGCATGAGCGCCGGGCTGCGTCGTCCCCTGGAACCCGGGAGCAGCTCGTGACGCCGTCCCCGCACCAGGATCAGAACAACGCCCTTTTCGACTTCGACGCGGAGGCCGTCGCCGCCCAGATCCTCGCCCGCTCCACCGGGAGCCCCGTCCCGTCCCAGGCAGGTGAGAGCCCGACACCGGACAGCCCCGCCGGTTCCCTGACCACGGCCGGCGGGCTGGTCCCCGACACCCTCACCGACCGCGGCAACGCCAAGCTGTTCGTGAAGCTGTACGCGACCGACTACCGGCACGTGCCGGGACTCGGCTGGTACCGCTGGGACAGCACCCGCTGGCAGATCGACGACGACGACACCGTCATGTGGGCGGCGGGGGACCTCGCCGAGTCGATCGCCGCCAGCGACCCACGGGGCCTGCACACCTCCTCGGATCTGCAGAAGCACCGCAGGCGCGCCCTGAGCACCTCCGGCATGAACGCCATGCTGCTGCAGGCCAAGTCCGCGCCCGGCATGGTCCTCAACGCCTCCCGCCTGGACGCCGATCCGTACGTCCTGTGCACCCCCGCCGGCATCGTCGACCTGCGCACCGGACTGCTGCGCAGCCCCGACCCCAACAAGGACTTCCACTCGCGGTCCACGACCATCGGGCCCCGCCAGATGGCCACCCCGCGCTGGAACCGCTTCCTCCAGGACACCTTCGGCGGCAACGCCGAAGGCACCGAGATGATCGGCTTCCTGCACCTGCTGCTCGGCTACTCCGTCACCGGGGACGTCGGCGGCCAGGTCATGCCGTTCCTCTTCGGCGTCGGCAAGAACGGCAAGTCCGTGCTCCTCGACGTCCTGATGAAACTCCTCGGGGACTACGCGGACGCCGCGCCGCCCGGCTTCCTGATGGCCCGCCCGTACGAGGGCCACCCCACGGACCTCGCCGAACTCCACGGCCGACGCGTCATCGTGTGCAGCGAGGTCAAGCCGGGGGACCGGTTCGACGAGGCGCGCGTGAAGCTGCTCACCGGCGGCGACCGGATCAAGGCCCGCCGGATGCGGCAGGACTTCTTCAGCTTCGAACCCACCCACAAGCTCTGGCTGCTCGGCAACCACCGCCCCGAAGTGGGCACCGGCGGCTTCGCGTTCTGGCGCCGTATGCGGCTCATCCCGTTCGAGCGAACCGTCCCCGACGACCGCAAGATCGACAACCTCGCCGACATCCTGGTCACCGAGGAAGGCCCCGGCATCCTCAACTGGCTGATCGAGGGCGCTCGTCGCTACCTCGGCGGCGACAAGGACCTCACCGGCCCCGAGCGCGTACGCATCGCGACCACCGCGTACGCGGAGACGGAAGACCATACCGGCCGTTTTCTCAGCGAGGCCTGCTCGCTCGACCCCGACCAGCGGGCTGAACAGGCACGGCTGTATGCCGCGTACAAGAGCTGGTGCCAGAATGAGGGGGCGCCGGCCATGACGTCCCGCTCCTTCGCAGCTCGCGTACGCGAGACGATCGGGCTCGAGTCGCCCAAGCAGATGATCCTGTCCAATCAGCGCAAGTACTACCCAGGTATCGGAATCCTTGCCGATGGGGAGGATGCCTGATGATGGGATCAAGCCAGATGCGCCAGACGCCGTGTCCGGCGGCGTGCCCGCGAGTCATGTCCGGGCGGCCCGATGGGTATCCGGCCCGTGGCATCCCGCACGAGGCTCCGGACCTGGCACGAGAAGGTAGGACAGCATGAGCGCCCTCATCACCGAGGACGAGATCCGTGAGGAGACGGAGATCGTCTGGCTCGAAGACGCCACGGCGCTGGACTACGTACGGCAAAGCCTCGACCGCCTGCCCACCCGCAAGGGCAAACCGGCCTACCACCGCGACGGCCGCATGGTCGGGTACGCGCTGCTCGGCCCCGGCGCCAAGGCTTCCCGCTCGTCCGGCACGTTCCGGCGCCGCGTGTTCTGGCTGCTTCCGCACGACCGGGACACCGAGCCCAGCGGCCTGTACGCGACGGGCGCGCCCGCCGAGGCCGTCGACCCGCGCACGCTCGCGCCCGGCGTCAAGGGCTACAAGACGGAGCGCTCCGAGGGCGGCCCGCCCTCCTCGGCGATGCAGGAGCTGGGGATAACGCTTCCGCTGTAACCCCTCCACGACGGGCAGTTACGGACTAAATGTCCCAATTGCCGTGCAGGGGCAGCGATTTACCGCGGTAAAACACCTCCGGATTTACCGCGGTAAACACCGAGCCCCACCCCGGGCCGCTATGCGGAATGCGCATCCGCGAGCGGTACGATGCAAAGGTCATGGACAGCACGCACACCTCCGCCCGCCTCCGCGCCAGCGTCACCGCGCTGATGCGGGCCACCGGCCAGACCCAGTCCGACCTCGCGCTCGCCCTCGGCGTCGACCAGACCCAGGTGTCCCGCCGCCAGACCGGCCGCGCCGCCTGGACCCTCGACGACTGCGACCGGCTCGCCGCCCACTTCGGCATCGGCGTACTCGACCTCCTCGCCGGACCCGAGCGCGCCTGCGCCCGCCTCCCGCGCACCGACCCGCGCGGCCGCGGACAGGGGGTCCCGGCATGAGCGGCAACACGCAGGGATACGAGGCCGTCGACGCGCTGCTCGCCTCCGCCGTCGAGAAGGAACCACTGCCGCCCGCCGAGCAGCGCCGCGCCCTGCGCGAGAGCCTCGGCCTGTCCCGCGCCCAGGTCGCCACGGCCCTCGGCGTCGGCCCGTCCACGGTCGGCGGCTGGGAGAGCGGGCGCGACCCGTCGGGGGAGGTGCGCGGCAAGTACGCGTACTTCCTGGACGCCGCCCGTACGAAACTCCAGGAGGCACAGGCCGCGCAGACCCGGCCGTGCGTGCTGTGCGGGGGACCGGCGACGGACGAGGTCGAGGGGTTCCCGCAGCACCTCGACCCGCAGGAGTGTGCGCGGGCGGCTGAGGCTGTGCGGCAACCCGCCCCCGTACGACCTGAGCCTGAACCTCGGCCTCAGGCTCAGGCACCCGCCCGCAGACCCACCCCCGTACGGAATCCCGCCTCCGCACAGGCCGCCCCCGAGGCCGAGTTGATCGGGCGGGCCGTGGAGCAGGCGCTCGCCGAGCACGAGGGGGACGTCGAGGAGGCGACCGCGCAGCTCGTCCGGCGCGCCATCCCCGACGCCATGGCGCTGCTCGACGCCTGCCGGACCGGCGGGCGGTACGACGTGATCGCGCACCCCTGGGTGCCGGACATCCTGCGCAAGCAGAGCTCCCGGGGCAGCGACAGCATCTGGGAGGCCCGCCCCAAGTGGACCAGGACCGAACTCCCTCCCGGTGCGCACGAGGTGACCGCGCTCGACATCAACGGCGCCTACCTGTCGGCCCTCAAGACACACCTGCCGATCGGCCAGCTCGAGCACTCCAGCGGCTTCGGCCACGACCGGCGCCGCGCGGGCGTCCACCTCATCACGCCGCCCGACTGGCACCACGACCCGTACCTGCCGAACCCGCTGGGCAACCGCGACGAGCCCGGCCCGCTCTGGGTCACCGAGCCGACGCTGCGGCTGCTCCTTCGCCTGTCCGGGCCCAAGTACGGACTGTGTGAACCCCCCGAGATCCACGAGTCGTTCACGTCCGGCGCGACCGAGAACCTCCTGGAGAAGTTCCGCGCCGCCCTGCGCGACGCCCGCGAGAAGGCGATCGATGAGGACGACGAGACGACCGTCGAGTACGTGAAGGCCATGTACTCCAAGTTCGTCTCCACGATGGGGGAGTCCAACTACAACCGGGAGCTGTACCGCCCCGACTGGATGCACCTCATCCGCTCCCAGGCCTTCGCCAACCTCTGGATGAAGGCCCTGCGCGCGCACGAACAGGGCCTGTCCGTCGTACGGGTCATGGGCACCGACGAGCTCCACGTCACCGGCGACTGGCGGCGGGTCTTCGAGGAGGGGCGCGGGGTCCTGGAAGTGAAGGTCAAGGACGTGTACACGGTGGGGTCCGAGGACGGGCCAGGGCTGAACGAGGAGCTTCCGGATGCCTGAGTACACCCTTGAGTTCGGCAAGTACGGCGCGCGCGGCATCCGCGGCAGCGAGGCCGTCTTCCGTCGCCTCGACGACCTCGCGGGGTTCATCGTCTCGCCGGTGGAGTCCCGCCGTGGCCTGCTCGCCCGGCTGCACTACCTGACCCGCACCGACCACGCCCGCGCCGCCGCCCGTACCGCCGGTCTGACAGTCACCGACCGCACCCTGAAGGCCTGGCTCGACAGCAGACAGCGCCCCACCGTCCGCAACCTGCAACGCATCGAGGACGCGTACCGCACGGTCCGCCGCCACAACGTCGCCCAGCACCTGCTGCGCCGCCTCAACTCCCGCGGCGGCACCCGCGTCGAGCTCCACCCGCTCAACCAGTCCCAGGTGCCGGGGCCGCGCCAGCGCGTCCTGGAGTACCGCAGCCTCAACATCCGCCGCTGGGACCGGATCGTGGAGGCCTGGAGCACGGGCGATGCGGGCGCCCTCGACGACGCCTGGGTCGACCAGATCGTCGACCTGGGCTCGCAGTGGGGGCAGTACGAGTACGTGACGAACGTGGGGTTCGCGGCCTGATCCGACGGGCCGTTGGGGGAAGCGGCTTCAGTGGATCGGTCCCTGTAGCCCTGGCGGGGCCTCGAACGTCGCCCATAGCAAGTGAGTAGGGCCTCACCTGCACGAAGAGTGCGGCACCAGCGAGGGCGGCATCACTTGAGGAAACCGTCCGCTTGGTTTTATTTTGTTTTCCCCACCGGTAGGGCTGAGTGCCCGCGGGCCGGACGCGCGGCACTCCGTTGCGGTTCCTGAGGCAGGCGGGGTACGGAGGTTGGGCGATATGAGGCAAGAACGAGCCACGCGCACCAGGCGGTCGGTGCTCGTCGCGGCGGCCAGCGTGTTCGACGAGGTCGGTTACGAGGCGGCGACCATTTCCGAGATCCTGAAGAGATCCGGTGTGACCAAGGGGGCCCTCTACTTCCACTTCCCCTCCAAACAGGCGCTCGCCCAAGCCGTCCTGGCCAGCCAGTTCGAGGCCGTGCCCGCCGTGCCGGCGCAGCCCCTCAAACTGCAGGAGTGGGTGGACGAGGGCCTGCTGCTCGGGCACATGCTCAAGAGCGATCCGCTGGTGCGAGGCAGCATCCGGCTCACCGTGGACCAAGGGTCGCCGATGGACTCCTTGGACCGACGGGTGCCTATGCAGTCCTGGATGGACTACACCCAGGGCACCCTGGAGAAGGCGAAGAACGCCGGGGAAGTCCTGCCGACCTTGGACGCGGCGGCCATGGCGAAGCTGATCGTCGGAGGGTTCACCGGAGTCCAGGTCCTCTCCAAGATCATGACGGACCATCGGGACATGACCGAGCGCGCGTCCGACTACTACCGGTATCTGCTGCCCTCCATCGCCG
The DNA here is from genome assembly GCF_031157275.1 of Streptomyces sp. LHD-70. GTDB lineage: Bacteria > Actinomycetota > Actinomycetes > Streptomycetales > Streptomycetaceae > Streptomyces. The sequence goes on along the minus strand of NZ_JAVIFW010000023.1, from coordinate 1,508 downwards.
TCCCGGGGGTGCTGATGCAGATCGACTACGCCTCCGCACGCGGGGAGCATGTGTACGAGGAAGCCATGAAGTTGCGCCGAGCAGCGGAGGAGAACGAGACAGAGGCGAACGGGTCAACTACCCCTCGCTAAGGCGAGGGCTTGCACAGCGGGCGCCACTGGCTGTGGCGGTGCGCTTGCGTCCAGTCCCGCGCCCGGTTCTCGGGTGTGGGGCAGGGGCCGTTGACGGGGCCCCGCGTCGCCGCCACATCTCACACGCACGGGCGCGGATGTTGCGGGAGCCTCCCCCACTCTCGGCTTCGCTCGAGCGGGAGGTGCCCCCATCGGTCTGCGTGATCAACGAATCCGCAGGACCGGCACACGAAGCGGGCCTGTGTGACCCGGTTCGCCTTGTCGGTGTGCCCGCACTCGTTGCAGGTGCGGGAGGTGTACGCCGGATCGACGTGCACCACCGGCACGTCTGCGCGGCGGGCCTTATAGGAGATGAAGCTGTCCAACTGGGCAAACGCCCAGGAGTGCAGGGTGGCCCTCCCCCAAGCTCTCAACTTCGTTCGAGCAGGGAGGTACCCCCACGGGCTTGCGAAGCCGTACCCGTTCGCGGATCCCGCCCAGGTCCTCCAGGGCGATGCCGCGTCCGGTGCGTTCTGCCTCGGCCACCACATGCTTGGCGATCTTGTGATTGATGTCCCGCGCCCGCCGCTGTTCCTTCTTCCTGCGCTTCTTCAGCCGGCGTTTGGCGGAGGGGGTGTTCTTCTTCTGGAGCTTGGTGCGCAGGGTGCGTTCGCGTTCCCGGACTCGGTTGATCTCGCGTCCGGCCATGATCTGTCCGTCGGAGGTGGTGGCGATGTTGACGATGCCCAGGTCGATGCCGAGGAAGTCGTCCACGTCGGTGTTCACCGGTTGTTCTGGGATCTCGCAGGTGGCCTGGAGCAGCCACATGCCGTCGCGGTGCAGCAGGTCGGACTCGCCCTTGCGGTACTCCGCCAGGGTGGCCAACTGCCCCACCCCGCCCGTGAATCCCACATTCTTGACCCGTCCGTGGACGGTCCATATCGACACGCACTGCTGGTCCATCTGCCAGGACAGCATCCGGTCGTCGAAGGGCTGCCCGGAGTCGGGGCGGAAGGTGATCGGCTTCCCGGTCGCTTTCGCATGACGCTTCGAACCCGGTCGGCCCAGGTTCCCGGCCTTCAGGTTGGCCTTGAGGGTCGCGTACGCGTCGCAGGTCTTCTTGATGACGTGCTGGGCGGCCTGCGCGCCCAGGTTCCAGCGGGCGCGAATCCGGGTGTACGTGAGCTTGCGCAGGTCGTAGGTGCGCTTGGTGTCCTGCTCGAAGGCCACCTGGCTGGCCCAGCAGGCTGCTTCGTTGCAGGCGGCCAGCGTCGCCTCAAGTGCCGCCGCTTGCCTGGGTGTTGGCTCAAGTTTGACCTGCACCACCAGTTTCACCTCGTCAGGCTAGCGCCTAGCATTGACCTGTGTCACCGAGATGGGATCCAAACCCCGACATAC
>NZ_JAVIFW010000022.1 GCF_031157275.1 Streptomyces sp. LHD-70 | reverse complement strand
ACCGGCCAACGCCTCCTCGCCCTCGCCACCGCCATCTGGCACAACTGGACCACCGGAGCCGCAATCAAACGATCCCTGATCGCCTACGACCACTGAGAACTTCGGACTCACACATCTAGAACCCCACGCCCGGGCCCTGCACCCAGGCCCTGCACCCAGGCCCTACGACCAGATCCTGCACGCACGTTCGCCCGTTCACGGGTTCGGTGCGGAACGGGGCCGTACGCGGCGCAGGCATGATCAAATCCGGGCATGATGCGCCAACTCGCCCTGAATCACGGAAAGTTACGCATTCATGTGCCGTGACTTGTCGAGCGGGCAGCAGTAATAACTCGTTTCAACCCCCACGAAAGTGAGGCACCTCACATGACTGCAACTGTCCTGCCTGCACAGGCACATCAGGACGCCCCTGATGTCTCCCGACGAAGATTCCTCACAGGAACAGGTTCCCTTCTGGGCGCCGCGGCCTTAGGTACCGGCGCCGTGCTCGGTGGCCCGCTGGGCGGCCGGGCCCTCGCCGCCGAACCGCGGCCCGCCGCACCCCGCGGCCTCCCGGACGGCGCCGCCGTGCCGGTGCTCGTCGTCGGCACCGGATACGGCGGTTCCGTCGCCGCGCTGCGGCTCGCCGAGGCCGGGATCGACGTGCACATGGCCGAGATGGGCCAGTCCTGGGACACCCCAGGGCCCGACGGCAACATCTTCGCCAACACCACCAAGCCGGACTACCGCTCGTTCTGGCTGCGCACCCGCACCAAGCAGCCGCTGAGCAGCTTCCTCGGCTTCCCCCTCGACAAGGACGTCCCCCTGCACACCGGCATCCTGGACGCCGAGGACTTCGCCGGGATCACCGTCTACCAGGGCCGGGGCGTCGGCGGCGGCTCCCTCGTCAACGGGGGCATGGCCGTCACGCCGCGCCGCGAGCACTTCCCGTCCGTGCTGCCGACCGTGGACGCGGACGAGATGTACGGCGTCTACTACCCGCGCGCCAACGCCGGGTTGGGCGTCGCCGACGTCGACCCCGACTGGTGGGAGTCCACGGACTGCTACCAGTACGCGCGCGTGGGCCGCAAGCACGCACAGCGCTCCGGCTTCCCCTTCGTGTTCGTGCCCAACGTCTACGACTGGGCGTACATGAAACAGGAGGCCACCGGCGCCGTGCCGAAGTCCGCGCTCGCCGGCGAGGTGCTGTACGGCAACAACCACGGCAAGAAGACCCTGCGCAAGACCTACCTCGCCCGCGCCGAGGCCACCGGGCGCGTCACCGTCTCACCGCTGCACCGCGTCACCGACGTCCGCCCCGCCGACGGCGGCGGCTACACCGTCACCCTCGACCGGCTCACCACCACCGGCACGGTCGCCGCGACCAAGACCGTCACCGCGGCCCGGGTGTTCTTCGCCGCAGGCAGCGTCGGCACCAGCAAACTCCTCACCCGCCTCAAGGCCACCGGGGCGCTGCCGCGGCTCAACTCCGAGACCGGCAGAGGCTGGGGCGACAACGGCAACGTCATGTGCGGCCGCGCCAACCACATGTGGGACGCGACCGGGAAGCTCCAGTCGGCCATGCCCACGGCGGGCATCGACAACTGGTCGGCGGGCGGCGCGTTCGCCGAGGTCGCGCCGCTGCCCACGGGCATCGAGACGTACGCCTCGTTCTATCTCTCCATCACCCGCACCCCGCACCGCGCCGCGTTCTCCTGGAACGCCGCCGCGAACCGCGTGGACCTCGACTGGCAGCGGTCCTGGAAGCAGACCTCCATCGACGCGGCGAAGACCATCTTCGACAAGATCAACGCCAAGGAGGGCACGATCTACCGCACCGACCTGTTCGGCGCGAACAAGGTCTGGGGCGACCACCTCACGTACCACCCGCTCGGCGGCGCCGTCCTCGACAAGGCCACCGACCACTACGGCCGTCTGCACGGGCACGCGGGCCTGTACGTCATCGACGGGGCGCTGATCCCCGGCTGCGCCACCGTCAACCCGTTCGTCACGATCACGGCGCTCGCCGAGCGCAACATCGAGCGGATCATCGCGGCCGATCTGCATCGCTGACCCGACCTCCCCGGCGCGATGCCTGCCGGGCCGCCAACTCCCCTCAGTGGCCCGGCAGTACGCACACCGCGTCGATGCCGAGCACGTGGTTGAGCCGCCCGAACGCCAGCCACGAGCCGACGCACATGCTCAACTCCACGATCTCCGCCTGGCTGTAGTGCGCCGTCATCCGGGACCAGAACTCCTCGTCCAGGCCGTGGTGATCGAGCGCGTACCGCTCCGCGTACTCGGCCGCGAGCCGGGTGCGGGCGTCGAAGGCGTCCGTGGTGCGCCACTCGGTGACCGCGTCGAGGAAGCCCTCCTCGACCTTCTCGCCGTCCCGGTCCGTGCGCCAGTCCAGGCAGAACAGGCAGCCGTTCACCTGCGCCACCCGCAGCCGGGCGGCCTCGAACTCGCGCAGCCCGAGCGTGGTGTGGGCGTACACCGCGAGCGAGAAGTCCGCGGCGGCGGTGCCGATGCCGGGCACCATCTCGCCCCAGACGTAGGAGATGGGTTCCTTGCCCTCGGGGATGTCGATCCTCATCGCTGCACCTCGGGGATGTCGATCCGCATCACTGCTTCCTTCCGATCCGGCCCGCCGCGGGACGCAGCGGGACGTCCAGGGCGTCGTACAGTCCCGGCTCGGCCTCCACCAGCCAGTCCACGGCGTTCACGAGCCGGCCCACCGCGGTGGCGTTGCCGCCCGCCGAGCGGTTCTCGCCCTCGTCGCTCGCCTCCACCGTCACCTCGATCCGGGGCCGGCCCTCCACGATCACGCGGTGCGCGCCGTCCCCGCCGCCCGGCACCGTGGGCCAGTCCGGCGCGCAGTCGGCGTGGATACGGGTGACGTGCTCGATGACGAGCAGCGGCTCGCCGTCGACCACCCCCTGCACCTCGAACCGCACCGCGCCCTGCGTGCCGGCGGCGAATTCGCCCATCGTGCGGGTCGTGACCGTCGTGTCGAGCGGGCGGCGCTCCAACGTCTCGCGGATCTCGTCGAGTTGGACGCCGAGCGCCCGCGCGAGCAGCCGCAGCTGCCCGCCCCACACCATCGTCGGTACGCCGGGGGCCAGCATCAGCGGCGCGTACTCCATGGGGTGCCCCATGCCGACCAGGTGCCGCACCGACTCCTCCTGGTCGTACGTCGAGTAGTCGAAGACCTCCTGGCAGCGCACCGCGTCGACGGTCGTGCCGAGCCCGCTCATGAGCAGCGGCAGCACGTCGTTGCCCCAGCCCGGGTCCACGCCCGAGGCGAACAGTGAGCCGCCGCCCTCGGCGACCGCCGCGAGCACCGGGTCCCGGAACTCGGGCGGCGCCCCGCGCCAGTCGTACAGCGGGTACAGGGCCGGGGTCACGACGACCGCCCCGGACCGCACCGCCCGCACCACGTCGGCGAGCGCCTCGTCCGGGCGCAGATCGCCGGAGGCGGCGTACACCACGGCGCGCGGCCGGGCCGCGAGTACCGCGTCCACATCGGTGGTGGCGGCGACCCCGAGCCGCCGTCCCACGTCGCCGAGTTCACCGGCGTCCCGCCCCGCCTTGCCCGGGTCGTGCACGAGCACCGCCGCGAGGTCGAGCCCCGGATGCGCGGCCACGGCCCGGATCGCGGCGCGTCCGACGTTGCCGGTTCCCCACACCACCGTCGCAATCATGCGCGGAGGGTAGCGGCGCGGGGCCGAGGTTCCCAGAGGCGTGCGCACGTTCACGGGGAGGCTTTCCCACCGGGTGCGTGCGGACGGTCCGACCCCGCCGACTGCCCCGCGCCGGGCGGACCCGTAGCCTGACCCGGCAGTTGACGGCAGTCGAAGGGGCAGACATGTGGGGTGGGCGCCGCAGGGGCGGTACGGGACCGGAGAGGCGGGCGGCGGTCGTGGGCTCCCGGGGGCACGGCAAGAGCACCCTGGTCCGGGCGTTGAGCGAGGTACTGCCCCAGGAGTACCGCCAACCGCCGCAGCCGCTCGGGCAGTTCGTCACCGCACGCGGCCCGTACCAGCTGCACGACTGCCTCGACCCCGACGACTTCCGGTCCCGACTCGCCGTCGGCGCCGGGCAGTTGAGCGGTGTGCTCCTCGTCGTATCCGCGCAGGACGGTCCGTTGCCCGAGACCCGGGAGTACCTGGCGGCGGCGCGGGCGGCGGGTGTGGCACGGATCGCCGTGTTCCTCGGTATGCGCGAGCTGGTCGACGACCCGGACATCGAGATGATGGTCGAGCTGGAGGTCCGCGAGCTGCTCGACGAGATGGAGTACCCCGGCGACCGCTGCCCGGTGGTGCAGGGCTCCGCCCTGCAGGCGATGCACCACGGCAGGTCCCGGAAGGGCCGCCGCGATCTCGTGCGTCTGGCGGAGGCCCTTGACGGCCACTTCGGCTGACACCCGCGGGCGGCCGGTCCGGTCGAGCAGCCGCAGGGCGGTTCAGTCCGTGTACTCGGGCGCGATCCGCTCCACAAGACGCAGCAGCGCCGCCCAGGCGAGGTCGTACGCGTCGTGGTCCTCGAAGTCGGAGCTCGCCTCGCCCTCCCCGGTGAGTTGCCGGGCGGTGTACTCCGCCACCTGGTCCGAGGGGATGATCAGCGGGGTTCCTCCGGCCTGGGCGGTGACCTGGATCTCGCAGGCCTTCTCCAGGTAGTACATGCGCAGGAACGCCTGCTTGGCGCTGTCGCCGACCGTCAGCAGGCCGTGGTTGCGCAGGATGAGCGCGGGGTGGCCACCGAGGTCGGCGACGAGGCGCTGCTGCTCGTCCAGGTTGAGGGCGACGCCCTCGTAGTCGTGGTATCCGACCCGGTTGTGGAACTCCATGGACATCTGGTTCACGGGCAGCAGGCCGCCCTGTTGCGCGGCGACGGCACAGCCCGCCTTGGTGTGCGTGTGCAGTACGCAGTGGGCATCGGTACGCGCCTTGTGGATCGCGCTGTGGATCACGAATCCGGCCGGGTTGACCGGGTGGGGCGTCGGCTCGACGGGGTTGCCGTCCAGGTCGATCTTGACCAGGTTCGAGGCGGTGATCTCCTCGAAGAGCAGCCCGTACGGGTTGATCAGGAAGTGGTTGTCCGGGCCCGGCAGCCGCTGCGAGATGTGCGTGAAGATCAGGTCGGTCATGCGGAAGTGCGCGACGAGCCGGTAGACGGCGGCGAGTTCGCGGCGCAGGCGCAGTTCCTCGGCGGCTGCGGCGTCGGCGTCGAGCGGGGCGGTGAGGGTCTCGGTCACGCGAGGGCTCCTTGTGCGGTGGCCGTGGCGTCGGGGGTCACGACCGGGGTGTGCGGGCGTCCGGTGGTCCACCAGGCGATGACGTTGCGCGCGGGTTCGGTGGCGTAGGCGCGCAGTGAGGCGTCCGTGAGGAAGGCGCTGTGCGGGGAGAGCAGCAGGCGCGGATGGCTGCGCAACCGGTCGTCGGCGGCGGGCGGTTCGGTGGGGAAGACATCGAGGGCGGCGCCGGCGAGGTGGCCGCTGTCGAGGGCTGCGAGCAGGGCGCCGGGGTCGATGAGGTCGCCTCGGGAGACGTTCACGAGGATGCTGCCGGGTCGCATACGAGCGAGCAGCGGGCCGTTCACCATGCCCTTGGTCTGCGGGGTGGAGGGCGTGTGCAGGGAGAGGACGTCGGCCTCGGCGATCAGCGTGGGCAGGTCGACGTGCTCGACGCCCGCGGTCCCGTCGGTGGCGTGCGGGTCGTAGGCCAGGACGCGGCCGAAGAGGGGTGCGGCGATCCGGGCCAAAGTACGGGCGATGCGGCCGAAGCCGACCAGGCCAAGGCTCAACTCGCTCGCGCGGCGCGGGAGTTCGGCGAAGTCCTCGCTCCAGCCGCCGCCCCGGACCAGCGCGTCGGCCTGCGGCAGGCGGCGGATGAGCGCGAGTGCCTGGGCGAGGGCGTGCACGGCGACGTCCTCGGTGGCCGAGTCCGGCAGGTTGGCCACCCACAGGCCGCGGCGGGCCGCCTCGGCGGTGTCGATCATGTCGTGCCCGGCGGACATGGTGGCGAGCATGCGCACCTTGGGCAGCCGGTCGAGGAGGGCGGCGTCGACGCGCGCGTAGCCGACGATGAGCGCGTCCGCGTCCTGCGCGGCCGCGGCGATCGCCGCCGGGTCCCGGCTGCCGGCGACCCGCACCTCCCAGCCGGCATCGGTGAGGAGCCGGACACCCGGTTCGGGGTCCAGCTCCTCGGTGTCGGTGATCACGACGACGGGTCGCGGCACACCATCCTCCAGGGTCATCAGAAATGATTTGTTCGACTTACGGGATAGGAACTTACGTTTCGACTGCCACACTTGTCCAGGCCGAACGAGACGGTCGCCCTGCGGGTGACCGACAATGAGCGGGCACCCGGCCGGTCCACGGCCGGGCCGAACCGAACGAACCACGGAGGGGAACAGCACGTGGATCTCGACGAGACCGACCTGGGCATCGTGCGCGAGCTGCAGTCCGACGGCCGCCTCACGTACGAGACGCTCGCGCAGCGCGTGGGCCTGTCCCGGCCCGCCGCCCGGATGCGCGTGCAGCGGCTCCAGGAGTCGGGCGCCGTTCGGGTCGTGGCGATCGTGCACCCGGCGGTGCGCAGCCTGTCGGCCTCCGCGCACCTGGCCATCGACACCGACGGCCCCGCGGGTCCCGTGGCCCGCGCGATCGCCGCCCTGCCCGAGGCCCCGTTCGTGACGCTGACCAGCGGCCGGCGCGCGATCATGACAGAGCTCCGCACCGCGGGCTTCGGTGCGCTCGACCGGACCGTCGAGCAGATCCGGGCGCTTCCGGGCGTGCGCGCGGTGGACGCCCTCGTGGCGACCCGGCACGTGAAGGACCCCTATCTCCTCACCGAGGAGCCGACCGTGAGCGCGCTCGACGCCGTGGACGAGCGGATCCTCGCCGAGCTGGAGGACGACGGCCGCCTGGCCTTCGCGGAGCTGGCCGCGCGCGTCGGCCTGTCGGCGGGCGCGACCCGCGCACGCACCCTGCGCCTGCTTGACGGCGGGGTCGCCAAGGTGGTGGCTCTGGTGCGCCCGGACGTGCTCGGCATGGGGTACTTGTGCGGGTTCAGCCTGCGGGTCGACGGCGGGGCGGCGGCCGTCGCGGAACGGGTCGCCGGCTTCGGACGCGTGACGTTCCTGTCGACCTGCCTGGGCCGCGCCGAGCTGGTCGGCACGATCACCGCGGAGTCGTTCGCCGCGGTGCGCGTCACGCTCGAGGACATGCGCGAGCTGCCCGCCGTACGCACGGTGGAGAGCTGGCTCCACCTCGAACTGATCAAGGAGCGCTACGACTTGGGGCCACGCACGGACTGACCACGGGTGACGGCACGGACCCGCCGTCCACCCCGCACAGCGCGGGCAGTCGATACGTAACCAAACCAGCGATTCGACTTCTACGCCTTCGCCACCGCCGCTGCGATCGTGTTCAACGACGTCTTCTTCCCCGCCGACATGCCGACGGCCGTCAAGACCATGGCCTCCTTCGCGACCTTCGCCATCGGCCTGCTCCCCACCTACGACCAGATCGGTGTGCTCGCGCCGATCCTCCTGATCGTGCTCCGCCTGATCAGGGCATCGCGATCGGCGGCGAGTGGGGCGGCGCCGTACTCATCGCCGTCGAGAACGCCCCCAAGGGCAAGGCCACCTTCTTCGGCTCGTTCGCCCAACTCGGCTCCTCCGTCGGCGCCTTGCTGTCGACCGGCATGTTCAGCCTCATGAACCTCTTCGGCGAGGAGGCCTTCAACTCCTGGGGCTGGCGCGTGCCCTTCCTCGCCTCCGCCGTGCTCGTGGTGATCGGCCTGGTGATCCGCACCAAGCTGGAGGACTCGCCGGTGATGGAGGAGATCCACGCCGAGCAGGACAAGAAGCAGGGCCAGAGCAAGATCAGCGGCCTTCCCGTCACCGAAGTGCTGCGCAAGGACTGGAAGACGGTCATGGTCGGAGTCTTCTCGCTGGCGACCGCGACCGGCGGCTACTACGTCGTGACCAGCTATCTGCTCGCGTACGGCACCGGCGACCAGCATCTGTCGGAGTCCATGCTGCTCAACGGCCTGACGCTCGCGGCGTTCCTGGAACTCGTCGTCACCCCGTTCCTCTCGCTCCTCGGCGACAGGATCGGCGCGCACCACGTGGTCGTCGGCGGCCTCGCCGGCGTCGCGCTGCTCTCGATACCGCAGTTCATGGCCCTGGAGACCGGCAGCGTCCTGCTGATCTACGCGATGATGCTCGCGATGCGGTTCGTGATGTCCGCGCTCTACGGGCCGATGGCGGCGATCCTCGCCGAAGGGTTCGCCCCGCACGTCCGCTACACCGGGATCTCCCTGACGTACCAGATCTGCAACCTGATCTTCGCGGGCTTCGCGCCGGTCACCGCCGCCTGGCTCTCGTCGCTCGCCGGTGGCGCGTACTGGCCGCCGGATGCCGGAAGGGGGAAGTCCTCAGCCCTTCCGGCATCCGGCATCCGGCATCCGGCATGCAAGAACGCGCAGGGATCAGGCGTCGGTCCGGGCGGCGAAGACCCGTTCCAGCAAGGCGTACAGCCTGTCCCGCTCCTGGTCGTCGAGGCGGCCCAGGCCGTCCTGGGTGGCGTGCATTTTCGACCGGATGGCGTCGGTGACCCGCTCACCCTCGGCGGTGAGGACGACGGTCTTCACGCGCCGGTCGTCCGGGGCCGTCTCGCGGCGCACCAGGCCGCGCTTCTCCAGCCGGTCGATGATTCCGGTCATGTTGGAGGCGTCGCAGGTCAGCGTGGTGGCGAGGGCGCGCATCGCGGCGGGGCCGCGGCGCAGCACGGTCAGCGCCTTGCCCTGGCTCGCGGTGAGGTTCTCGCTCGCCGCCGCGACCGTGAAATCGCCGTAGTAGACGCCGAGCGACACCGAGAGCAGCTCCATGAGCTGGGCGGTGTCGACGCGGGCGGGTCCTGTCATGGCAGCCAACCTACCCAGGAAACTTGACGATCTCAAGTATTCGTATCTACCGTCTCCTCTCGTCACCATTACCTGAAGTTCTCAAGTATCAAGGTAGTCAAGTACCTGCGAGGAGCACCCCGTGACCGTCACCGCCTCCCCCGCCTCATCTCCCGTGTCCCGCGCTGCCGAGATCCTGTCCCGGCCCGTCGCGCTGAACGGACTGACCGTCCCGAACCGCATCGTGATGGCGCCGATGACCCGCATGTTCTCCCCGGGCGGCGTCCCCGGTGAGGACGTCCGGTCGTACTACGCCCGCCGCGCCGCCGCCGGTGTCGGCCTGATCGTCACCGAGGGGACGTACGTCGGGCACGAGTCGGCCGGGCAGAGCGACCGGGTGCCGCGGTTCCACGGCGAGGAGCAGCTCGCGGGGTGGGCGAAGGTCGCGGAGGACGTGCACGCGGCGGGCGGCACGATCGTGCCGCAGCTGTGGCACATCGGCATGGTCCGCAACCAGGGCGACGCGCCCTACCCCGACGCCCCCGCCGTCGGCCCCTCCGGCATCCGCGTCGACGGCACCGAGGGCGGCGGCAAGGCGATGACGCGGCAGGACCTGGACGACGTGATCGGCGCCTTCGCCGCGGCCGCCGCGGACGCCGAGCGCATCGGCTTCGACGGCGTCGAACTGCACGGCGCGCACGGCTACCTCCTCGACCAGTTCCTGTGGGCGGGCACGAACCGCCGTACCGACGCCTACGGCGGCGACGCCGTGGCCCGTACCAGGTTCGCGGCCGAGATCGTGGCCGCGGTCCGCGAGGCCGTCTCGCCCGAGTTCCCGGTGCTCTTCCGCTACTCGCAGTGGAAGCAGGAGGCGTACGACGCCCGGCTCGCCGAGACCCCCCAGGAGCTGGAGGCGATCCTGGCCCCGCTCGCCGCGGCCGGCGTCGACGCCTTCCATGCCTCCACCCGCCGCTACTGGCTGCCGGAGTTCGAGGACTCGGATCTCAACCTGGCGGGCTGGACGAAGAAGCTCACCGGCAAGCCCACGATCACCGTCGGCTCGGTCGGCCTCGACGGCGACTTCATCCGCGCGTTCGCCGGCCAGGGCGCCCCGCTCCAGGGCATCGACAACCTCCTCGACCGCCTGGAGCGCGACGAGTTCGACCTGGTCGCCGTGGGCCGCGCGCTGCTCCAGGACCCCGAGTGGGCGGCGAAGGTCCTCGGGGACCGGTCCGAGGACCTGAGGCCGTACGACGCCGCTGCGCTGAAGACGCTGAGCTAGGCCCCACGTTTCGCTGTTTCGCTGGTGGCGGTCTGGTCGTACCGGACGGCGGACGGCCAGGCCGCGCCCGTGCTCGGCCTGGCCGCAGCGGCGGCGGGGCCGCGAGGTGCGTGATGCTCCGGCTCGACGGAGTGTGGGAGGCATGCGGAGCAAGCGCGGCAGCAAGAGCAAGGAGACGCGAGAAGGCCGGGCGGAGAGCGGAAGGCGGGATGTGGAGGAGCTCCTGGACGAGCTCTACGTGACCCCGCCGCCCGACTTCGTGGCCCGTCGGGGCGAGCTGGCCGCAGCGGCGAAGGCGGACGGCCGCCCGGAGGACGCCCGCGTGATCCGTGCCGCCCGCCGCCCGACGCTCGCGGGCTGGGCGGCGAACCTCCTGCTGCGCTCGGAGCCGGCCGACTGCGAGCGGTTCCTGGCCCTCGGCCAGGCCTTGCGCGAGGCGTATCGCTCGCTGGACGCCGACGAGATCAAGCAGCTGTCCGGCCGCCGGAGCAGCGTCGTCGCGGCCATGTCCCGGCAGGCCGTCTCGCTCGCCGGGGAGGCCGGCCACCCCTTGTCGGACGGGGCACAGCAGGACGTCGTATCCACGCTGCGGGCGGTGCTCGCCGACCAGGAGTCGGCGGACCGGTGGGCGGCGGGTCGCCTGGAGAGCGCGCTCACGCCGCCCTCGGACTTCCCATCGAGCGGCGCTACGGGCACGACGGGCGCTGCCGCGCCGCGGGAGCAGCAGCCGGGGCCGAAGCAGCGGACTCGGAGGTCCGCACGGTCGACTCCAGGGGCCGCGCCCGTGCGGGACGAACTCGCCGAGCGGCGCCGGCGCCGGGAGCAGGAGCAGCACGAGGCCGCCCGTAAGGCAGCCGAGGATGCCGCCGCCGAGGCCGATCAGGCCCTTGCGCGGCAGCGCGCCGACGAGCAGGACGCGGACGCCGTACTGGAGCAGGCTCGCGACCGCCACACCCGGGCCCGTGAGCAAGTGTCCGAGGCGGAGCGGCAGTTGGAGGCCGCTCGCGAGGCGCTGGAACGGGCCGAGCGGGCCCAGCGGAACGCCGAGGAGCGGGCCCAGGCATCGGCCGACGCCGCCGCCCGGGCCGAGCGGGATGCGCGGCGGGCGGCGGCGGAGGCGGAACGTCTGCGTGAGTAGACATTCCGGCGTGGACCGGGCGAACTCGTCGGCCCTGGTCCGCTGGCCCGCTGGCCCCCTGTCCCCCTGGCCCCCTGGCCCGGTCAGTGCCTGCCGTGGGCGCTGTCCGATGCCCCGCCGAACAGGCGGGCGAGCGCGCGGAAAGGCAGGGTGACGACGGTGGCGATGGCTCCGCCGATGGCCCGGAGCACATCGGCAATGGCGGTCAGCATGGGTCCTCCTCTGCGGGTCCCACTCTTCGGACATCCCGTTCCGGGAACGATGTGAGCGGGTTCGCCTCGTCGGTCACGCTGTCGAGTCCCCGTGGGCGGCGAGGCCAAACCGTGAGGGCCCGACCCCGCGCACGCCCATAGGGACCCGGGTAGCCGGAATGCCGCCGGTTCAGTCCTTGATCTCGCAGATCGCGGCGCCGGAGGTGAGGGAGTTGCCGACCTCCGCGGTCAGGCCCTTGACGGTGCCGGACCTGTGGGCGTTGAGGGGCTGTTCCATCTTCATGGCCTCCAGGACGACGACGAGGTCGCCCTCCTTGACCTGCTGGCCCTCCTCCACGGCGACCTTGACGATCGTGCCCTGCATCGGGGACGCCAGGGTGTCGCCGGACGCGGCCGGACCGGACTTCTTCGCCGCCCGGCGCTTGGGCTTCGCACCCGCGGCCAGACCCGTACGCGCCAGCGACATGCCGAGCGAGGAGGGCAGCGAGACCTCCAGGCGCTTGCCGCCGACCTCGACGACGACGGTCTCACGGCCCGTCTCGTCCTCCTCCGCCTCGGCAGGACCGGCGGCGAAGGGCTTGATCTCGTTGACGAACTCGGTCTCGATCCAGCGGGTGTGGACCTTGAACGGCTCGGTGGAACCGCCCAGTTCGGGCCCGAACGCCTCATCCACGACCACCGCCCGGTGGAACGGGATCGCGGTGGCCATGCCCTCGACGTGGAACTCCGCGAGCGCACGCGCCGCGCGCTGCAGCGCCTGCTGGCGGCTCGCGCCGGTCACGATCAGCTTGGCCAGGAGGGAGTCCCAGGCCGGGCCGATCACCGAGCCGGACTCGACGCCCGCGTCCAGACGCACACCCGGACCGGTCGGCGGGGCGAACAGGGTCACGGTGCCGGGCGCGGGCAGGAAGCCCCGGCCCGGGTCCTCGCCGTTGATACGGAACTCGAAGCTGTGGCCGCGGATCTCGGGGTCGCCGTAGCCGAGCTCCTCGCCGTCGGCGATCCGGAACATCTCCCGCACGAGGTCGATGCCGGTGACCTCCTCGGTGACCGGGTGCTCGACCTGCAGACGGGTGTTGACCTCAAGGAAGGAGATCGTGCCGTCCAGGCCCACCAGGAACTCCACGGTGCCCGCACCGACGTACCCGGCCTCCTTCAGGATCGCCTTCGACGCCGCGTACAGCTCCGCGTTCTGCTCCTTGCTCAGGAACGGCGCCGGGGCCTCCTCGACCAGCTTCTGGTGGCGGCGCTGCAGCGAGCAGTCACGGGTCGAGACGACGACGACGTTGCCGTGGCTGTCGGCCAGGCACTGCGTCTCGACGTGGCGCGGCTTGTCCAGGTAGCGCTCGACGAAGCACTCGCCCCGGCCGAACGCGGCGACGGCCTCACGCACCGCCGAGTCGTACAGCTCCGGCACCTCCTCCAGCGTGCGGGCCACCTTCAGACCACGACCGCCACCACCGAAGGCAGCCTTGATCGCGATCGGCAGACCGTGCTCCTCGGCGAACGCCACCACCTCATCGGCGCCGCTCACCGGGTCCGGCGTGCCTGCCACGAGCGGGGCACCGGCGCGCTGGGCGATGTGCCGGGCGGCGACCTTGTCGCCCAGGTCGCGGATCGCGTGCGGCGGCGGGCCGATCCAGATCAGGCCCGCGTCGAGAACCGCCTGCGCGAACTCCGCGTTCTCGGAGAGGAACCCGTACCCGGGGTGGACCGCGTCCGCACCCGAATCCTTCGCCGCGGCCAGCACCTTGGCCATGTCCAGATAACTGGTGGCCGGGGTGTCACCGCCCAGGGCGAACGCCTCATCGGCCGCACGGACATGCAGGGCGTCCCGGTCCGGATCGGCGTAGACGGCCACACTCGCGATCCCAGCATCCCGGCACGCCCGGGCCACGCGGACAGCGATTTCGCCACGGTTGGCGATGAGCACCTTGGTCAGCATGCCGACTCCGTTGCGTCCTCGACGATGGCGGTGGCGACGCCGGGACAGGCCGTCACCACGCGCGGCCCGGAGGGCGCCGACCAGGCACCTATGTCTGCGCGTTGTCGCAGGGCGTTCATGCTCGCTCCGATCGGAATGTTCACTGGGGCAGGGCGGAGGTGCGCCAGCCGACGGCGCCGTAGCCCTGGGGCGTACGCAGGAGGAGTCGAGGCGAGGCCCACGTGCGCGGGCGGCTGGGCGCCGGTGCGGGCTCCGCCGTGTGGACGGCGCGCAGCAGGGCCACCACGGCGGCCAATTCCTCCGGGGTCGGGTTGCCCCGTACGACCTTGATCATCGGTCCTCCTACAGGCCTACAGGGGGATGTTGCCGTGCTTCTTCGGCGGCAGGGACTCGCGCTTGGAGCGCAGGGTGCGCAGTCCGCGGACGACCTGGCGGCGGGTCTCCGACGGCATCACGACCGCGTCGATGTAGCCGCGCTCGGCCGCCGTGTACGGATTCAGGAGCGTGTCCTCGTACTCCTGGATCAGCCGGGTACGGACGTCCTCGCGCTCCGACTCGTCCGCCGCGGCGATCGTGCGGCGGTGCAGGATGTTCACCGCGCCCTGCGCGCCCATCACCGCGATCTGCGCGGTCGGCCAGGCCAGATTCAGATCGGCGCCCAGGTGCTTGGAGCCCATCACGTCGTACGCCCCGCCGAACGCCTTGCGCGTGATGATCGTGATCAGCGGGACCGTCGCCTCCGCGTACGCGTAGATCAGCTTCGCGCCGCGCCGGATGATCCCGGTGTGCTCCTGCTCGACACCCGGCAGGAACCCGGGAACATCCACGAACGTCAGCACCGGCACATTGAACGCATCGCAGGTCCGCACGAAACGCGCCGCCTTCTCCGAGGCGTCGATGTCCAGACAGCCCGCGAACTGCATCGGCTGATTCGCCACCACACCCACCGGATGGCCCTCGACCCGGCCGAAACCGGTCACGATGTTCGGCGCGAACAGCGCCTGCGTCTCGAAGAACTCCTGATCGTCCAGGACATGTTCGATCACCGTGTGCATGTCGTACGGCTGGTTCGCGCTGTCCGGGATCAGCGTGTCCAGCTCACGGTCCTCGTCACTCGTCTCCAGATCCGCCTCCTCCGGGAAGGCCGGCGGCTCGGAGAGATTGTTCGACGGCAGATACGACAGCAGCGACTTGACGTACTCGATCGCGTCCTTCTCGTCCCCGGCCATGTGATGCGCCACGCCCGAAGCCGAGTTGTGCGTACGGGCCCCGCCCAGCTCCTCGAAGCCGACATCCTCACCCGTGACCGTCTTGATCACATCCGGGCCGGTGATGAACATGTGGCTGGTCTGGTCGACCATCACCGTGAAGTCCGTGATCGCCGGGGAGTAGACCGCACCGCCCGCGCACGGGCCCACGACCAGACTGATCTGCGGAATCACACCCGACGCATGCGTGTTGCGGCGGAAGATCTCCCCGTACATCCCCAGGGCCATCACACCCTCCTGGATACGGGCACCACCGGAGTCGTTGATACCGACCACCGGACAGCCCGTCTTCAGGGCGAAGTCCATCACCTTCATGATCTTCTGCCCGAAGACCTCACCGAGGGCCCCGCCGAACACCGTGAAATCCTGCGAGAACACCGCCACCGGACGACCGTCCACCGTCCCGTAACCGGTCACCACACCGTCGCCGTACGGCTTGTTCGCGTCCAGGCCGAAGGAGGTCGAACGGTGCCGCGCGAACTCGTCCAGCTCCACGAACGAACCCTCGTCCAGAAGCAGTTCGATCCGCTCACGCGCCGTCAACTTGCCCTTGGCGTGCTGTTTCTCCACCGCCCGCGCCGAACCGGCGTGCGTCGCCTCCTCGATACGGCGCTGCAGATCCGCGATCTTGCCTGCGGTCGTGTGGATGTCGATGGCAGTCACTGGTTTTCCACTCCGTTGACCTGTCAGAAGGGGGCACGGCGACGCTGCGTCGGCAGGTCGAAGCAACACTCAGACACAGTACTGAATACCCTTGAGACGGTACTCAGTACCGTTCATGATGGCAAGTGGCCTTCGACCACCGGGGCGGGAAAGGATGTCCGACCATGAGCAGACCTTCGGCAGCGATCAGGCTCGCGGACGCGGCGTTCGCCCTGTTCGACGAGCGTGGTTACGAGCAGACGACCGTTGATGACATCGCCGAGCGGGCCGGGCTTGGGCGTACCACGTTCTTCCGGCACTACCGGTCCAAGGAAGCGGTGATCTTCCCTGACCACGATCGGCTGCTCGAACTGATCAGGGACCGCCTGGCGACCTCAAGTCACAGCACGGCCCTGGTCGCCGTTTCGGACGCTGTCCGACTGGTGCTGCTGCACTACATCGACGAAGGCGAGCTCGCGCGCAGGCGGTACGCCCTGACCAGCAAAGTGGCCACGCTCCGGGACCGGGAAATCGCCAGTGTGGCGCGCTACCAGCGGCTGTTCCGTGAGTTCATCGCGGACTGGATGGGCGACCCCACGGAGGCGGCATCCCTGAGGGCCGAACTCATGGCGGCGTCCGTCGCCGCCGCCCACAACCACGTGCTGCGCCGTTGGCTCAGGGGGGACTCCGCCGACCCTGTCGCAGAAGTCGACGAGGCGATGCGTGAGGTGCTCAGACTGTTCCCCACACCCGACGCCCCCTCGGCCGAAGACCAACAAGGCTCCACCGTCGTGGCGTTCAGAACGGGACAAGACCTCGACGCGCTGCTTCCCACGCTACGGCGCCTCGTCGAGGACGGATAGAAGGGCCCACTCCGGCGGGGGTGCAGAACTCGTCTCCGTTGAGGATCCGCACCCATCGTCGGCCACCGGTCAGCGGTCAGCGGTCAGCAAGCAGCGGTCAGCAAGCAGCGAGCAGCGGTCAGTCCAGGGAGCAGGTGTTCACCACATCGCCGGTGGCGGGGCGTTCGACGGTGCCGTCGGCGGGCGGAGCCTCGCCGTGTTCGACCCAGGCGGTGAGTGCGCCGAGGGCGCTCCGGTAGCAGGGCAGCATGGGCCGCAGCCGTTCCGGGTGTGTGTCGTAGAGGCTGTCCACGTGGGTGCCGTCCTCGACCGTGTAGTAGCGGTGCAACCGGTCCCGGTTCTGTTCGGCGACCATGTCCGTGTACACGTCGGAGTCGGTGGCGATCGGGAGCAGTGCGTCCAGGTCTCCGTGCAGGGTGAGCATCGGCCTGCCGATCCGGCCCGTCAGCGCGATCCGCTCCACGGCCCGGTGCACGGACGCCGGCCGGTCCGCGTAGTCGTACGCGGCGTCCGAAGCGCAGGGCGCCAGGATCTCCTCGGGCGTCGTGCCGGCCGAGGGTCCCGGGCAGGCACGGTCGTAGCCGGGGTCGAGTTCGGCTCGGTACGTCTTCTGCGTGAAGCCCCAGTAGGCCTTCTCGTGGTAGGGCCACAGGAACTCGCTGCCGCGCGCGTAGCCCACGCGGTACATGTCGTCATCCGTGGCCTGACCCTCCTGCCGGGCCACGGCGGTGGGCAGTTGGCGCAGAATGTTGGCACCCCGGGCGGTCCACAGGGTGCCCTCCCAGTCCACTCCGCCGTCGTACAGCTCGGGGTGGTTCTCCAACTGCCAGCGGGTCAGGTAGCCGCCGTTGGAGATGCCGGTCATGTAGGTGCGGCGCGGGGCCTTGCCGTAGGCCTGCGCGACCACCGACTTCGCGGCCCTGGTGAGCTGCGTGGTGCGCCGGTTCCACTCCACGATCGCGTCGCCGGGCCGGGTCCCGTCGGTGTAGAAGTCCGGCCCGCTGTTGCCCTTGTCGGTGGCGGCGAACGCGTAGCCCTGGGCGAGGACCCAGTCGGAGATGAGGGAGTCGAGGGAGTACTGCTTCCGCACCCCCGGGGCACCGGTGACGATCAGGCCGCCGTTCCAGTTCTCGGGCAGCCGGATCACGAACTGGGAGTCGTGGTTCCAGCCGTGCGTGGCGTTCAGGCGCGAGGTGTCGGGAAAGTAGCCGTCCACCTGGACGCCCGGCACGCCGGAGGGGTTCTTCGTGTCCTTGGCCTGCAGCGATATCCAGTCCGACCGGTCGGTGTAGCGGGTGCCGGTGAGCGCGGACGTGGTCAGATCGGGCAGACACGCCGAGGTCTGGTGCTGTGCCCCCGGCACCCGGACATCTCGCTGGCCTTCGCAGGTACGTGAGTGGCTCACCGGCTGCCCGGCGGGAGCGGAACTGGCGGAACTCACAGAACTCGCGGCCAGCAGCAGGACACTGGCCAGCACGGTGACGCCTGCTCTCAGACGCATGGGCTTCTCCCCTGGTGGGTCGGTGAGGAACGATCGGCGGTACGGACGGTGTCGACTGATCCGGGACGCTACGGACCTCTCGGCTCAGGACGGCGGCCGCGGTTCAGGACGGCGGCCTCGGTTCAGGCGACGTGCACCTCCTCAGGCAACGGGACCGCCCAATAGGCCTCGAGGTGGCGGTAGTTGTTAGTTGAGCTGGGTGCCCCTCATGCCCATGACGGACATCGTGGACGGGCAGGTCGGCGCCACACCATGGCGGAGCCCCATACATTTCGTCCGGCAAGAGTGGGAGACGAATACACCGCGTCACGTGACCGGCGGCCGGCGCCAGGCATCGGAGTGCTCTCGGATCACCTCGTACGTGACGTACTGGGTGATGCGGCATGCGCCAGTGGAGGTGCCTCCCGGCCGGAGGCCGGGGAAACCTCGCGGACTCCCGAAGATCGGAGAGACACCCCCTGAGCGGCGGCAGCGCGCGGCTTCCGTGATGCGCAGGAGGCCCACTCTCCCTATCGTCTGGTGAGGGAGCACGTTCCGCCGACGGGTGTGCACGGAGTCGATCCGGCCGATGCGGTCGGATCGACTCCGCGTATCCGAACCTCGGAGGAACGTCATGCCGGAGCTGTTCATCGGCGGTAAGTGGACCGCTGCTGTGGACGGGCAGGTGCGGGAGATCCGCTGCCCCGCCGACAACACGCTCGTCGCGACCGTCGACGAGGCCGGACCGAAGGACGCCGCCGCGGCGATCGCCGCCGCACGCGAGGCGTTCGACCACGGCCCCTGGCCCGACACCCCGGCCGCCGAACGCGGCCGCCTGCTGCTGCGCGTCGCCGACCTGCTGGAACGCGACAAGGCTGCGCTCGCCCGCGCCGAATCCCTGGACACCGGGAAACGGCTCGTGGAGAGCGAGTACGACATGGACGACATCGCCAACTGCTTCCGCTACTTCGGCAACCTGACGGCGGCGGGCGGCAGCGACCGGATCGTCGACGCCGGCAGCCCGGAGGTGGACAGCCGGGTGGTGCACGAGCCGGTCGGGGTGTGCTCGCTGATCACCCCGTGGAACTACCCGCTGCTGCAGACCGCCTGGAAGGTCGCCCCGGCGATCGGCGCGGGCAACACGTTCGTCCTGAAGCCCAGCGAGCTGACCCCGCACACCGCGATCATCCTGATGCGGCTGCTCACCGAGGCGGGGCTGCCGGCCGGGGCCGCCAACCTGATCCTCGGCGCGGGCCCCACCGCGGGCGCACCGCTCAGCGAGGACCGCCGGGTCGACCTGGTGTCGTTCACCGGCGGGCTGGTCACCGGACGCCGCATCATGGCCGCCGCGGCGCCGACGGTGAAGAAGGTCGCCCTGGAACTGGGCGGCAAGAACCCCAACATCGTCTTCGCCGACGCCGACTTCGAAGCGGCCGTCGACTACGCCCTGATGGCGATCTTCCTGCACTCGGGGCAGGTCTGCTCGGCCGGGGCGCGGCTCCTCGTCCAGGACGAACTGCATGACGCGTTCGTCGACGCGCTGGTCGAGCGGGCCCTGCGGATCCCGCTCGGCGGCCCCTTCGACGAGCACGCCCGGACCGGCCCGCTGATCTCCGCCGCGCACCGGGACAAGGTCGAGGCGTACGTGGCGGCCGGCCTCGCCGAGGGTGCGGTGCTGCGCTGCGGCGGCGCCCGCCCCGACGATCCGGCACTGCGGGACGGCTACTACTACCTGCCGACGGTCCTGGACGAGTGCACGCCCCACATGTCGGTGGTCGCCGACGAGTCCTTCGGCCCGGTGCTCACCGTCGAGCGGTTCCGGGACGAGGAGGAGGCGCTGACGCTCGCCAACGGCACGGTCTACGGCCTCGCGGGCGCCGTCTGGTCGCAGGACACCGGAAAGGCCCAGCGGGTGGCGAACCGGTTGCGCGCGGGAACCGTATGGATCAACGACTTCCATCCGTACGTGCCGCAGGCGGAATGGGGCGGAATGAAGCAGTCGGGCTTCGGTCGCGAGCTGGGCCCGGCGGGCCTGGCCGAGTACCAGGAGGCCAAGCACGTCTGGCGCAATCTGTCCCCGACTCCGCAGAGGTGGTTCGAATGAGTACGGACTCCGGTTCCCGCCCCGGCCCGGCCGTGCCCGGCAAGAGCCAGGGCGAGCACGACGACGACGCGCTCGGCGAGCTCGGCTACCGCCCGGAACTCAAGCGGACCCTGGGCAACTTCCACACCTTCGCCGCCGGGATCAGCTACATCTCGATCCTGACCGGCACCTTCCAGCTGTTCTACTTCGGCGTCACCTTCGGCGGTCCCGCGTACTGGTGGTCGTGGCCGATGGTCTTTGTGGGCCAGTTCATGGTGGCCCTCTGCTTCTGCGAGCTGGCCGCCCGCTATCCGGTCGCGGGGTCCATCTACAACTGGGCCAAGACCTTGGGCGGCCCTCATGTGGGCTGGCTCGGCGGCTGGATGATGATGACGGCCACCATGGTGACCCTGTCCGCCGTGGCGCTCGCCTACCAGATCACGTTGCCGCAGATCTCCGACTGGTTCCAGTTCGTCGGTGACGGCACCGGCAAGAACGACGCGGCGGCCAACGCCGTCCTGCTCGGCACCGTACTCATCCTCTTCTCCACCCTCGTCAACGCCTTCGGTGTGCAGCTCATGGCCCGGATCAACTCGGCGGGCGTCTTCATCGAACTCATCGCCGCCGTCGCGCTGATCGTCTTCCTCGCGGCCCACATCACCCGCGGCCCCAGCACCGCACTGACGGAGACGTACGGACTGGGCAGCGGCCAGAACCTCGGGTACTTGGGAGCGTTCCTCACCGCCTCGCTGGCCTCCGCCTACGTGATGTACGGCTTCGACACGGCGTCGTCCCTCGGGGAGGAGTCCCACGACCCGAGCCGCAACGCGCCCCGGGCGATCCTGCGCGCCCTCATCGCGTCGTTCCTCATCGGCGGCCTGATCCTGCTCTTCGCTCTGCTGGCCGTACCGGACCTGGGGGCCGAGGAGTTGTCCTCGGGCGGACTGCAGTACGTGGTCCTGGAGACCCTCGGTTCGACGATCGGCGAGATCTTCCTGTGGTGCGTCGTCGTCGCCATCACGGTCTGCGTCCTGGCGGTCCAAGCCGCCGGAATCCGGCTGATGTTCGCGATGGCCCGGGACAACAACCTGCCCGCGGGCTCGGTGCTCGCCAAGGTCAGCCCGCGCTTCCAGACGCCCGTGATCCCCGCTGTGCTGATCGGTGTGGTCGGTGTCGTCATCCTGGTGATCAACATCAACCAGCCGCAGATCTTCTCGGTCATCACCAGCATCGCGATCATCATGATCTACGTGGCCTACCTGATGGTCACCGTGCCCATGCTGCTCAAGCGGTTGCGCGGCCAATGGCAGCCCGCCCAGGGGAAGTTCTCGCTCGGCAAGTTCGGTCTGCCCATCAACATCCTGGCCGTCCTCTGGGGTACGGCCATGTCCATCAACCTGGCCTGGCCGCGCGCCGAGGTGTACAACGCGACCGGACCGCAGCACTGGTATCTGCGGTGGGGCGCGTTCCTCTTCATCGGCATCGTCGCGCTCGGCGGCTTCGCCTACTACTGGTTCGTGCAGCGGCACAAGACAGGCGTCCTCGCCGAGCACCGCTTCGAGGCGCCGACCCCACCGACCCCACCGACTCCCGGCAACCTCCCCTGAGGAGTCGGCAACGCGGGGACGCTCCCCCGTAGGTGGATGGCACCTACTCGGCCATGGACGCGTCCCGGTGACGCCTCCCGGTGACGCCCCCCCGCCTGCCGGACCGCCACCACAGCCGCAAGGGGTGACGCGTGCGCCAGGACGGTCGCCGTGAACCCGGCACGCCGCATGCCGTCGAGGCAGGTCTCGCCGCCGTGGGCGAACACTTCGAGCGTGAATCGACCGCACTCGCCGCTGGTGGCCGCCGCTACGCGATCGCCGAGAACAACTCGCTCCACGGGAGGTGTTCGACCCCCTCGTCAACGCCGGTCTCTTCGGCGTGCCCTACGCATCCGAGGGCGGCGGGAACGGCTTGGCTCCCCCGGTCAGGGCGACCGCCGTCGCCATCGATCCTGGCATGCTCTCGCTGTTCATCGTCGACACCTCCCTGCCCGGAGTGCGAGTCGGCGAGCCCGACCAGAAGGCGTTGCGCCTCGACGCAGGCGAGGTGTTCCCCGAGCCGGAAGCCGGCCGGCGGTCGGCATGGCGTGCGATGCCGTCCAGGCGTTCGGCGTGCTCGGCTTCGCTCGGGAGCTCAGCGCCGACGCACACGGGGGCTGGTCGAGGCGATCTACCGCAACAGCAAGATCGGGGAGATCTACGAGGGCACCGACGAGGTTCTGAAGTAGGTCATCGCTCGCACCAACTTCGGAATGCAGATCACCGGATGAGCTCGCGGGCCGCACTTTGATGATGTC
The DNA here is from genome assembly GCF_031157275.1 of Streptomyces sp. LHD-70. Classification (GTDB taxonomy): domain Bacteria; phylum Actinomycetota; class Actinomycetes; order Streptomycetales; family Streptomycetaceae; genus Streptomyces. The sequence goes on along the minus strand of NZ_JAVIFW010000022.1, from coordinate 108,812 downwards.
GGGCCCAGCCGCGGCTCCGGGGCCCCTGGCTGTCCGGCACCCTCCACGGCTGCCGCGAAGATCGAGGCCGCCGGCCTCCGTGCGCTTGCCGTCGACGGCACGACACGCCGCTCTTTTCGGCCGGTCCTGGGCGGCAACGCAGCGTCGAGATCGGGATCAGCCCTGCGAAGGTACTCGAAGCTGTCCACGGCCGCGGGATCGCCCCAGCCGCTTCCGGTCGTCGTCACGACGAGGAGGTCGTGACGCTGGAACCGCCGGTACGACGCAGGTCGGCGGCGCGCGGGCGGCTCGAGACTCCGCGTCGTCCGCCGTGCCGAGCCCCGCCTACGAGCCGATGGGCAACTGCGGTACGACGTAGAAGACCGCGGCGGCGAGCAGGGGCGAGAGCACCGTCAGCAGGCTGTGGTCCGTCACGTCCAGGAGTCGGCGGATGCGGTGTTGCCACCCATCAAGCGCTCCTTCGTCACTAGAGGGGATCCCTCACGCTCGAACGCACGGTTGGCCGTTCCGGGAACAGCCGGTCCTGCCTGTGCGGTTGCATGACCCGAGGACCGGCGCCTCGGACGGGCCGCACACTCCGACCTACACGTATTTTTCTGCAGAAGGACTGTTTTTCATGACTGACCGCCCCTTGACCCTCATGGCAGTACACGCCCACCCCGATGACGAGGCCACCGGAACCGGCGGAGTCCTCGCCCGGTACGCGGCAGAAGGGATCCGCACGGTTCTCGTGACCTGTACCGACGGCGGATGCGGTGACGGACCGGGAGGTGTCAAGCCGGGCGATCCTCAACACGATCCGGCGGCCGTCGCCTTGATGCGCCGTCAAGAACTCGAGGCGAGCTGCGGCGTCCTGAAGGTCAGCGATCTGGAGGTGCTGGACTATGCCGACTCCGGGATGATCGGCTGGCCGAGCAACGACGCCCCCGACTCCTTCTGGCAGACCCCCGTGGAGCAGGGCGCCGCCCGACTCGCGGAACTCATGCGGCACTACCAGCCCGATGTGGTCGTCACCTACGACGAGAACGGCTTCTACGGCCACCCCGACCACATCCAGGCCCACCGCATCACGATGGCGGCACTGGAGATGACCACGCTGACACCGAAGGTGTACTGGACGACGATGCCCCGCTCGGGGATGCAGCGGTTCGGGGAGATCATGCGCGAGTTCCACCCGGACATGCCCGAGCCGGATCCCGCCGAGGCCGCCGCGATGGCCGAGATAGGACTCCCCGACGACGAGATCACCACGTGGGTGGACACCACCGCGTTCAGCGGTCAGAAATTCGACGCGCTGGCCGCGCACGCCAGTCAGGGCGAGAACATCTTCTTCCTCAAGATGGGCAAGGAGAGGTTCGGCGAATTGATGGGCATGGAGACCTTCGTACGCGTCAAGGACGCCACCGGCGCGCCCGTACCCGAGAACGACCTCTTCGCCGGACTGCGCTGATCCGGCCCGCCCGGCCGGGGCCCGGGAAGCCCACGACCGCGACTCTCTGAAACAGCAGGAAGCAGGTGAGGCACCTACGAATTTTCGTAGGTGCCTCACCTGCTGCTGCTTCTGCTTCTGCTTCTGCTTCTGCTTAGGGCGCGGTGGCCGAACCGTCGTAGACGTTCTTCGGGGTGGCGACCGCTGTGATCGCTCGGGCGAGCAGGGTGGACGGCTCCTGGCCTTCGCTCGTGATGTCGGTGTTCATCATGATCACCAGGGTGGCCTTCTTCGAGGGCAGGTAGACCGTCACGGTCTCGTAGCCCGGGATGGAGCCGTTGTGGCCGATCCAGCCGTTGGTCTTGAGGATGCCGAGACCGTACGTGGTACCGGGGAAGCCGGTGGGCAGTGTCTTGAGCCGCTGCTTCTGGGTCTTGGGGCTGAGCAGTTGCCCGGTGGCGACGGACTTGGCCCAGAGCCGCAGATCGTGCAGGTTCGAGATCATCGCCCCCGCCGCCCAGGCCCAACTGGGGTTCCAGTCCGTCGCGTCGGCGACCTCACCGCTCAGGGTCTGGTTGGTGTAGCCGCGCGGGTGCGGGTGGGGGAATTCGTTGCCCTGCGGGAACAGGGTGTTGCGCAGGTGCGCCGGGTGCAGCACGCGGTGGTGGATGACGTCGGCGAGCGGGCGGCCGGTCACCTTTTCGATGACCAGGCCCAGCAGGACGAGGTTGGTGTTGGAGTACTGGAACTTCTTGCCCGGGGCGAAGGTGTTGCGGTGCTTGAAGCCGTACGCGAGGGACTGGCGCGGGGTGAAGGTGCGCTGCGGGTCGCTCAGCAGGTCGCGTACAAAGTCGGCGTCCTCGGTGTAGGGGAACAGACCGCTGCGCATCCCCGCGAGCTGGCGCAGCGTGATGCGCTTGCCCTTGGGCACGCCCTTCACGTACTTGGAGATCGGATCGTCCAGCTTGACCCGGCCTTCGTCCACGAGCTGGAGCAGCGCGGTGACGGTGAACGTCTTGGTCTCGCTGCCGATCCGGACGAACGAGTCGGCGGACATCGGCTCACCGGTCCGGGTGTCGGCGACGCCCATGGACCGGACGTAGCAGCCCTTGCCCGGCATCCACAGACCGACGACGGCCCCGGGGATGTCCGCCTTCCGTCCGACGTCGTTCATGGCCTTGTCGAGGCGGGACGTGAGTCCCCGTCCCAGGCTGTTCGGGCAGTCGCCCTTATCGGGGTGGGCGGCGATCGGCCGCTGTTCGGCCACGGCGGGATGGGCAGCGGTCGGCGCCCACAGGGACGCGACGAGCAGGGCTGCGCAGAGGGTGCGGCGGGAGGTGGAAGGTCTCATTCGGGGCGCCTCTTCCAGACAGGGGGGCGGACGTCACGAACATCACCGCCTGGGCCCGCGAAGCAGGCCCGACCGCCCGTCCCCGTCAAGAAGTCCACTCGTTCGGCGCCACGGTCAATTTGGTCCGGCCTCCGGACACAGGGGCCGGTAGGCGGGGCCCGGGGGTACGTAAGCGCGCCACTGGTCGGCGGTGAAGGCTCCGCTTGCCCACGCGCACAGCGAGTGCACCGGATCCACCGACGCGTCGACATCCCAGAGCCGCACGGTCCTGTCGTTGCTCCAGCTGGCGATCGTCCTGCCGTCAGCGCCGAAGGCCACGCCGGTGACGGTGTCGCTGTGCCCCTCGAGCGGTTCGCCGATCGGGCGCCGGGTGGCGACGTCCCAGAGCCTGACCGTCCGGTCCATGCCGGCGGTGACCAGCGTCGCCCCGTCGGGGCTGAACGCCAAGGAGTTCACGCCGCTGCGATGGCCGGTGAGCGGTTCCCCGATCTGTTTCCGCGTACCCGCGTTCCAGAGCCGGACGGTGTTGTCGCGGCTCGCGGTGGCGAACATCGTGCCGTCGGGGCTGAAGGTCACAGCGTTGATCTGCGCGGTGTGGCCGGGCCGGGTCCCGCCTGTACGGCGATGCGTGGCGACATCCCACAGCATCACGGTGTTGCCCTCGGCGGTGGTGGCGAGAGTGCGGCTGTCAGGGCTGAAGGCGAGGATGGTCGATCGGGTGTCGAGGGCCTTGCCGATCTGACGCTGTGTTTCCACGTTCCATAGGCGCACGGAGTCCTCGCCGGCAGTGGCGAGGATCCTGCCGTCACGAGTGAAGGAAATGGCCAGTATGTTGCCGCCGTAGCCGGTTTGTTCGTGCATTGACCTGCCGACTTGGCGGCGGGTTCTGACGTCCCGGAGTTGCACACTGGTTCCTGCTCCGTGTCGGGGCGCCGTCGCAAGCACAGTGCTGTCGGGGCTGAAGGAGATCGGGGAGCTGAATCCCGGGTCACCGTAGATCAGCGGCTCGCCGATCTGGCGGCGTGCGGCAACGTTCCAGAAGCGCACAGCTTGGTTGGATTCAGCGACAGCCAGGGTCCGGCCATCGGGGCTGAGTGCTGTCGCGCTGATGCTCGGGGTGTCGAAGGCCGGTCCGACCTGCCGTTGTGTGCGGACGTCCCACAGCCGAACTGTGGTGTCGTTGCTCGCAGTTGCCAGAGTCGACCCGTCCGGGCTGAAAGCCACGGCCCAGACCGTGCTCGTATGGCCGGTGAAGGCTGCTCCCATCCGACGGTGCCGCGAGAGGTTCCAGAGCTGCACGCTGCCGTCTTGGTACGCGGCGGCGAGCATCGTACGGTCGGGGCTGAACGCCACCGCTTCGACCGAGCCGGCGCCGGTGGCGGCGGTCAACGGCTTCCCGAGCGCTTCTCGGGTGGCGGTGTTCCAGAGTCGGACGCCGCCGTCGGCGTCGCCTGCCGCGACGGTCCGTCCGTCTTTGCTGAAGGAGACCGACCCGATGCCGTAGCCCCCGGTCCCCAGTCTTTTACCAAGGGGCGTACGGGAGTTGGCGTCCCAGAGCTGCAGGCCGGCGCTGCCTCCGGTGGCGAAGGTTCTGCCGTCCGGGCTGAAGGCCACCGAGTTGACGGCCAGTGTGCGGCCTTCGGGTGGCTTGCCGATCTGACGATGTGCCGTCACGTCCCACAGCCGCACGGCTCCGCCCGATTCGCCTTCGCCACCGGTCACGAGCGTCCTGCCGTCAGGGCTGAAAGCGGCCGAATAGACCATTCCGGCGCGGGGGTTGAGTACGTCACCGATCTGAGTGCGGTCGGCGACGTTCCAGAGTCGGACAGTGCCGTCGAGACTCGTGCTGGCCAGAGTCTTGCCGTCCGGTGCGAAGGCTACGGATGTGATGGCTCGGTTGTGCCCGATGAACGGGTCACCGATCTTCTGCTGCGTGGACGCATTCCAGAGCCGCACGATGCCGTCGCCGCCTCCGGAAGCAATGGTCCTGCCGTCCGGGCTGTAAGCCACCGATTTCGTGGGCCAGGAATGTGCGAGCAGTCCGCTCGCGGGGTTGACGGCGGCGTTGAGAACGGCGAGGCGGGATTCCGGAGTCGGGTCGATCCGCCATGCGGCCAATGCTTTCAGTCGGGCGCCGAACGGGTCGCGGGTCGCAAGGAAGGAACTCTGGCCGATCAACTGCTGCGCGACGGCGTGGTCACGCTGGCGGGTGGCCTCGGCGCGTTGGACCAGGGCGATCACCGACACGGTGCTCGTGATGAGCAGGAACAGCGCCAGCACGCCCGCGATGATCCTGGCTGTTCGCAGGTTGCGCCGGGTGTCTCGCATGCCTTCCGATTTCAGGTCGTCCTCGGAAAGGCCGCGCACGACGGACGCGATTCCGAGCGCGATTCCATCGACATCCGGTCCCGTATCGCCGCTGCTGTCGGGACGCAGGTCTTGTACGGATTTCCAGACCGGCTGCTGCTCGAATCGTCCGGACAAGCGGGCAGGGAGCGCCGTCGAGAGTTCCGCATCCCAATCACCCCGCTGCTCGTCCCACACGAGTTGTCCGGCGGTCACGACGAGCAGGATGGTGTCGACCGACCGGTGTTTCAGCCACCACTCGATCTCCCGGTCTACCCATGACGAATCTCTCGACTCGGGTGATGCCATGACGACGAGCCACTCGGAGCGGGCGAGACCGGATTCGATCTTTCCCCAGAGCTGCGGTCCGATCGATACTCCACTGGCATCGAGGAACGCCCTGATCCGCGGCGGCTTGTACCAGGGGCGGGACTGCTTTTCGATGGCCCGCTGCAGGTGCGGCAGCCATCGCCGGTCGCGATCTCCGCTGTAGGAGAGAAAGACGCCATAGCCGAGTTCTGTCCGTATCCGCCCTGGCCGCCTACGGCGGGCTTTGAGTGACCGCAACCAGGAGAATGCCGGGCCGATCCTCCGTAGCTGAATATGTTTCCGCACACGGGGTCGACGCTGAAACCGAGCGGGAAAGCGCAGCCGTTTCATGCGGCCGGCACGTACGCGTGGCCGTTCCAGTGCAGCGTGACGTTCGAAGTTGTGCCCTCGGCGCAAGTGGGGTCGCAGGAGTTCTCGGATTTGACGATCGCGTACCGGCCGTCTTCGCCGGGGCCGGAGAGCCGCGCATAGTAATAGGCAAGCCTCCCACCGGAGTAGTGCTCCTCCGGGCCTGCCCAGTCGACGTCCTCGAACCCGTCCTTGTCGGGCACGAGAACCAGCACTCCGTCATAGCGCCCCGGGTTGTAGAGCACGAAGGTATTCCTGGTGGTATCGGAGGCAGGGTCGGCGAAGCGCAGTTCGTTCTCGTAGACGTCCACGCCGATCGGTTCCAGCACATGACCTCTACCTGTGACCGCCGCGATGCAGCCGCTGGGCATCTGGGAACCGGACCGGCGGACCAGAAATACTCGGACTGGTCCGAGGTTCGGGTGCTTGATGTCCCGGTGATCGAGCACTTTTCCCGGACACTTAGCGGAATCCGGCGGGCTGGAAGGAAAAGAGACGGGTGAGGGAGTTTCCTTCGCCGAGCTGCTCGACCTGCCCTTACCGTCCGTGTCGTCTGTGCCGTCCGTGCACCCGCTGACAAACACGATCATCAGAGCCAAGGCTGACATCGCGATCCGAGCCTTTACCGCGCCGCGTTTCCTACCTGAAAGCTGTCGACGTAAACCCTGGGAAGTTCTGGCAGGCATGTAATTCCCCCTGTGCCCGAAAGGCCGATCGGCTGGACAGCAACGCGGGAGTCTACCCAGGTGGATGTGTCATGGGGATGGCTTCCCTGGAATCCGGCCACCGGAGGCTCGTCGCCGCTTAAGGTTGTCCGGTAACGGCTGGTCAGTGTGAGCAGGCCGCACAGCAGGTCTCGCCACGCCTCCACGCCGACCGTGCGGCGGACGACCTTGCGGTCCGGGCCGTGGTCCAGACGTCGAGCTGGTCGCCGGTGCCCGCGTCCAGGACACCCCGGTCGGTCTCGGTGCTGAAGCCCTGTATCAGCAGACTGCCGTCCGATGCTTTCGGGGTTGGCGTCGTCCCGCAGGTGGTCTTCTGCCAGTCGAAGTCGCCTGCCCTGTCGTCCCATTCGCTCGGACATCGTGGTGCAGGCGATCGATGATCGTCCGAGCCTCGGGGCCGTCTACTCCGATCGTTGCTGTGGCGCTATTTTCTTCTCCACCGGACTGGTGACGCGTGCGAACGATGGGGGCGAACGGGCGGATGAGTGGACCCTTAGGCCGTCCTGGCGCTGGCGCCGGGCAGGAACGTCGTTGGATGAGCAGCGGCAGCATGATCGCTCGGCTCGTCGCGGCAACGGCCGTCGGCTCGCTCGCGGGGCTGGGAGTCTTCAGCCTGACGCAGGTGACGAGCCGCATCCTGTTCGTCGTCACGGGCGGTGTCGTAGGCGCTGTGACGGTCCTCGCGGTGCAGTGGTACCGGCGGCTCGCCCAGCTCACCGAGGTGAAGGTCACGATCCCGCAGTTGAGCGAGCTCACCTTCGCCGTCAACAACGACTCCCGCCAGGTCGCCTGGCGCATGTTCGTCGAGACCGTGACCCGGGTCTCGACGCAGCCGCTCGTCGGCGATGTGGGCGTTCTCCGGGAGGCACTCACCTCGTTGTACGGGCTGTTCGCCACGCGCGGGAGACGCTGAAGGCCGCCCGCCCCTCCGCCCCGGTCCCGGGCGGGCAGACGGTCGAGTACCTCGCTATCACCATGCTGAACCGGGAGTTGAGGCCGTTCCTGTCCCAATGGCACCCACGTCTACGGGAGTTCGAACGGGCGCACCCCGACAGCCCGGAATCCGACTGGCCGGACAACGCCGCCTGCCGGGCCGAACTCCAGCGGGTGCAGCACGCCATCCACGACTACGCGATCGGCTTCGCCCGCCTCGCCGGGGTCCGTGAACCAGAGCCCCTCGTCCGATACGTCCCCGCCCCCCGAGCCTCCGACGGCAGACCCGAGGGGAGCACGATGCCTGCGGCCGGCAACGGTCCGGTCGCGCGGTGACTGTCCCAGAAGGCGGCTACGGGCGTTCATCTCGTACAGCCACGTCTGGGACAAAGACATCGCGAAGGCCTTCCAGAGCGCGTTGCAGAGCTTCGACCGCCCCTGGTACCGGCCACGAAGCCTCAAGCCGTTCCGGGACGAGACCAACCTCGCGGCAAGTCCCCACCTGTGGCAGGAGATCGAGGAGGGGCTGTCCCGCTCGCGGTGGCTCGTGGTGATGGCGAGCCCGCAGGCAGCCGCGTCCCCGTGGGTACGGCAGGAGATCCGCTGGTGGCTCACCCACCGGTCGGCCGAGACGCTGCTCATCGGCTGGACCGACGGCACACTGGTATGGGATTCCGCCAGGTCAGCGTTCGACTGGCCTCGGACAGATGCCCTGCCGCAGGAGGAGAGGGACCAGGCGTTCGACGCGGAACCCCGCTGGGTCGACCTGCGTTGGCTGCGTGGTCCGGAGCAAGCCAGTGCAGCCGACCCGCGCTTGGTCGAATGCGTCGCGGAGTTCGTGGCGCCTTTGACCGGCAAGTCCAAGGACGAGTTGATCGGCGACCATGAGCGCCGTCGCCGCCAGTTGATGGTTCAGGCGTACCGGCTCGCTCCGACGGCCGAGGCGGTGGGCGCGCTTGTCGAGAGCCAGGCGATGCCCCGGGTGATCCACGGACGCGGTCCGGTGCGTGCGGCCTTGTACAGCAGCCGAGGGCTGCTGGCCGTGGCCGATGACAGCGGCATCCGGCTCCTCGCCCCCGCCCGCGGGACACAGCCGGTGTTCACGGAGTCCGCCGAACGCCGGTTGACCGCAGTCGCGTTCAGTCCCGACGGCCGGCTCCTGGCGCTCGGCGACGCCGCAGGCAGCGTGCGGATGCTGGATGTGACGGACCGCGACAACCCCAGGAACCTTGGGGCTGTTTCAGCTGTGGCCGGCCGCAAGGAGGTTCTTGTCCTCGCTCTCACCTCCAGAGGTCGACTGTTCGTCATGACCGGGAAGGCCGGTGCGGCCCTCGACGTCTCGGACCCCGCACGTCCGAGGTCCCTCGCTTCCCTGCCCGACCATCCGGTGGCAGTGAGCCCGAGGGGCGATCTGGTGGTCTCGGAGGAAAGAAGCAAGAAGGGCGGACACCTGGGACGCCTGCGGTTGTCGACCGTGTCGGGCTCCGCCCGGCCGCGCCCGGTCGCCACAGTCGTCTCACCACCTCAGGTCGATAGCTCCGCAGCGCCGCAGCGTGCGGTCTTCAGCCGGAACGGGCGCCTGCTCGCTGTCGCCGGTAACGACAGCCAGGTGCGGCTGTGGGATGTGGCCGACCCCGCCCGTCCGGCCGCAAGACCGAAGCTGTCCGCGCTGAGCCGCTTCGGTATCCATTCCGTAGCGTTGTCTCCTGACGCGACCACTCTGGCGACTGGGGACAGCGACGGCACGGTCTCCCTCTGGGACGTGTCCGACCCCCTACGCCCTCGCTCCGGAGTTCGGCTGAGCGGCCGCGCGACGACGGTGGGCGGCCTCTCCTTCAGCCCGGACGGGCACACCATGGCTGCGTTCGGCGTCGACAACGCCTTCGGTCTCAGCAGCGACACCGCCCTGCGGCTGTGGGCTGTGTCGGGGAACGAGCGGACCTCCGCGTCCACGACGCTGCCGACCGAGGGCACCTTTCCGCCCGCATTCGGCCCGGACAGCCGCCTGCTGGCCGCAGGGGGTGAACCCTCGCTCACTTCCGACCGGTTCTTCCCTTGCGCAGGAAGCCCAGCAGGCGGGTCCGCGGCCAGGTGTTGATCACGTCGTCCCTGGTGAGCCAGCCGCGCTGCGCCATCCCCACGCCGTAGCGGATGTTGGCCAGGTGGAGGACGGAATGAGCGTCGCTGTCGACGGCGAACTTCACTCCGTGCCGCCGGGCCCGCAGGATGTCCTCGTCGCGCAGATCGAGCCGGGCCGGATGGCCGTTGATCTCAAGGGCGGTGCCGGTGCGCGCACACGCGGCGAAGATCTCGTCGAGGTCGGCGTCGACGGGCGGCCGCTTGCCGATGATGCGGGTGGTGGGGTGGCCGATGACGTTGACGTACGGGTTCTCGCAGGCCCGTACGATCCGCCTGGTCAGCGCCTCACGGCCCTGGTTGAAGTGCGAGTGCACCGAGGCCACGCACACGTCGAACCCGGCCAGGAACTCCTCCGGCCAGTCCACCTCGCCGTGGGTATCGATGTTCAGCTCCACGCCGTGCAGCAGCCGCATGCCCGTGCCGCCCTTGCCGCCGTAGGTTCCGTCGAGTTCCCGTACGCGTGCGCGCTGAGCCAGCATCCGCTCGTCCGTCATCCGCTGCATGGAGAGGTCCGGGCCGTGATCGGTGATCGCGTAGTAGGCGTAGCCGCGTTCCGCGGCCGCGGCGACCATCTCCTCCAGTGGGGCGAGACCGTCGGTGAGGTCGGTGTGCGTGTGCAGGTCGCCGCGGATGTCCTCCTCCTCGACCAGGTCGGGCAGTTCGTCGTGCAGCCCGGCCTCGATCTCACCGCGGTCCTCGCGCAGAGTGGGCGGGATCCACGGCAGGCCGAGCCGCGCGTACACCTCCTCCTCGGTCTCGGAGGCGATCTTCTCCTCGGTCTCGGCGTCGAACAGTCCGTACTCGGAGAGCTTGAGCTTCTGGTGGACGGCCAGTTCCCGGGTGCGGATGTTGTGCGCCTTGGAGCCGGTGAAGTACTGCAGTGCCGCTCCCCAGGAGTCCGGCGGTACGACGCGCAGGTCGGCGGAGAGGCCCCTGGTGGTACGGATGGACGTCTTCTTCCTGCCGTGCACGATGACCTCCGAGACGTACGGCAGCTCGGTGAACGCCCGCATCAGCGGCGCGGAGGTGCCGGCTGCGGCGAGCACGTCGATGTCGCCGATCGTCTCGCGGAAGCGGCGCAGCGAACCCGCGTGGGTGCAGCGCCGACAGCCGGTCACCTGGGACAGCTCGGTGACGATGTCGTCGGCGAGGTCCGTGGCGATGTCGAGCAGGACCCGCTCTCCGGAGGACTGGAGGAGTTCGATGCCGTGGAGGATGTTCTCTTCCGTCTTCGGGCCGAACCCCTTCAGGTCCCGCAGCCGTTCCTTGTGGATGGCGTCGGCCAGTTCCTCGACGGAGGAGATGCCCAGCTCCTCGTACAGGACGCAGGCCGTCTTCGGGCCGAGCATGGGGATGGCGGTCAGCCGCCGGACGCCGGCGGGGATCTTCGCCCGCAGCGCCTCGACCTCGGACACGCTGCCGCTGCGGACGTACTCGACGATCTTCTCGGCGATCGACTTGCCGACGTTGGGGATCTCCCGCAGGCCCTTGGCGTCGAGGGTGGACACGTCGGCGTCGTAGCCGCCGATCGAGCGGGCGGCCCTCTCGTAGACGCGCGCCTTGAAGGCCTCTCCGCCGGTGATCGAGATCAGGTCCGCGTACTCCCTGAGCAGCTCCGCGACCTCGTCGTTGGACCGAGTCATGCCGTCCGAGTAGGCAGGCGACGCCCCGTTCATGCATGCGGTGCCGTCGCTCCGGCACGTCACCTGGGCGTACCACGGTTGTGCCGGTCCCGGGGACGGCTGATTCTGTAGGGGATGAACGGGGCTGATCTGGCGCCATGACCGTACCGAACGCGGAGCAAAGCGCTGACTTTCGTGGTCCGCTCGACGTCACCCGGGCCGCCACGCTGGTCGTCGACGCCCAGGACACGGTCATCGGCTGGAGCCCCGCGGCGGAGCGGCTCCTCGCCTACCAGCCGCAGGACATCGTCGGCCGGCCCCTGGCCACGTTCCTGTCACCCGGCCCGACGCCCTCCGTGCTCCCTCTCCCCTTCCAGGGAAACGAGATCCGTATCGCCCGGCACCGGGACGGGCGTGAGCTGATCGTCGCCATCGCCATGTGTCCCCTGCCGGGCACCGGCACCGCTGCGCGCGTCCTCGTCGCGACGGAGCTGCAGGATCTCCGGCTGTGGGAATCCCGCCTCGCGCTCCTGCACGGACTGGCCACCCAGTCACCCCTCGGCCTGGCCATCTACGACACCGAACTGCGCCTGACCTGGTGCAACGCGATGTACGAACGCGAGATGGGACGGCCGTTCGCCGAGTTCCGCGGCCTTCGGGCCGATCAGCTGTACTTCGAGGGAAAGTTCGTGACCACCGGGCATCCCCCCACTCTCGACGAGGTCATGCACCACGTACTGGATACCGGAGAGCCATTTCTGGACCTGCACTTCCAGGGACGGCCGCCCAGCGACCCGGAGACGGACCACGTCTGGTCCTGCGCCTACTACCGGCTCCAGGACGCCGACGGGCACGTCATCGGAGTGTGCGAGGACGCATTCGACATCTCCGATCGCTACAAGGCGCAACAGCGGCTCGCCCTGCTCGTCGAGGCAGGCCGCGGTATCGGAACCGCCCTCGATGTGACGGTCACCGCCGAGAAGCTCACCGAGGTGGCGGTGCCGGAGTTCGCCGAAACGGTCACGGTCGACCTTGCGAGGGCCGTTCTGGAAGGCGAGGTGCCGACCGCCGGCGGCTCGGCGGCGATGTCCCTGGTGCGGGTTGCCCGCTGCCCGTCCGAGGAAGCCGACCAGGAGACGCGCGCCGGGCGGCCGGGACAGCAGCCTCCGCCCCCTCCCCCGGTGAACGCCGTGAGCGCCGTGAGCGCCGTGAGCGATTCACTCGTGGAGTACCCGGCTGGTTCGCCGCAGTATCGCAGCCTCTCCTCGGGCGGTCTCGTGCTCGACGGCACGGCCCTGGTCGTGCCGCTGCGCGCCGGGAACAGCACCCTTGGACTCGTCACGTTCATGCGCGGCACCGGTTCAGCCACCTTCGACAGCGGCGAAGTAGCGCTGGCCGACGAGTTGGCCGCCCGTACGGCAGTGTCCATCGACAACGCCCGCCGCTTCACCCGCGAGCGCACCGCGTCCCTGGCCCTCCAACGCCAGTTGCTGCCGCAGCACGTGCCGGAGCAGTCAGCGGTCGACCTGGCCTACCGCTACCTGCCCTCGGACGACATGACCGGCGTCGGCGGTGACTGGTTCGACGTCATCCCGCTGTCCGGAACCCGGGTAGGACTCGTGGTCGGGGACGTCGTCGGCCACGGTCTGCAGGCAGCCGCCACCATGGGACGGCTGCGTACGACGGTACGGGCGTTCGCCCAGATGGACTTGGATCCCGTCGAGCTGTTGTCCCGGCTCGACGATCTGGTGGCGCAGTCGGTGGAGGAGCAGCGGGGCGAGCAGGGCATGTCCGACGGCACCTACGCCGATGTGACCACCGGGGCTACCTGTCTGTACGCGGTCTACGACCCGGTCTCCAGGCGCTGCGTCATGGCCAGGGCCGGGCACCTGCCGCCGGCGGTCGTCGACCCGGACGGCCGGCTGTCCTTCCCGCTGCTGCCGGCGGGGCCGCCCCTGGGAATCGGCGGCCTGCCGTTCGAGTCGCTGGAGATCGAGCTGCCGGTGGGCAGCCTCCTCGCTCTCTTCACCGACGGCCTGGTCGAGGCCCGCGACCGCGACATCGACCACGGGCTCGAAATCCTGGGACAGGTACTCAGCGACCGGAACGCGTCGCTCGAAGCACTGTGCGACCGGGCCGTGGCGGAACTGCTGCCCGGCGGCGGGGCCGCCGACGACACCGCCCTGCTGCTCGTCCGTACCCGCGAACTCGACAGTTCGCAGGTCACTGAATGGGAGCTGCCCGCGGAACGTGTCGCCGCGGGCCGCGCCCGGGACCTGGCCACTCGACAGCTGCACCACTGGGGCCTCGAAGAGCTGTCCTTCGCGACCGAGCTCGTCGTCAGCGAGCTGGTGACCAACGCGGTCAGGTACGCGGAAGGGCCGATCCAGGTACGCCTCATCCGTGACCGCACCCTCCTGTGCGAGGTCGCGGACAGGGGCCACACCTCACCGCACCTGCGCCACAGCGGCGAGGAGGACGAGGGCGGGCGCGGCCTGTTCATCGTCGCGCAACTCGTCCAGAGGTGGGGAACCCGCTACACCCGCTCCGGCAAGACCATTTGGACCGAGCAGGCCCTTCCTGCGATGTGATGCGGGCCGCAGACGGGCGAGCGATTTCCGCAGGCGGACAGTTCCGGGTCGGCTGAGAGGAAGGGCATGACGTACCCGGATGGCTTTCGATGCTGCGGCGGGCGTTCGGACAGCCGAACGCCCGCCGGAGTTGGGACCGTTGCGTCAGAACGCCAGGGCCGCGCTCTTCGCGAGAACCGCGTGCAGTGTGCAGCCGTTGGCGAACGTGGCCGACCAACCGACCCGTCTGCCTTCCCACACCCCCGTCGCGAAGACCGTGACGGGCGCCCACTGCTTGGTGCACATGGCGTTCGTGGTCGGGCGCGCCAGGTCGCTGAACCGGCCGTCGACAGCCTTCAGTTCGGCACAGGCTGCTTGGGCGTCGGGGTGGGTGCCGGAGGGCCGCGGGGAGCAGGTGAGGGTGGCTGAGCGCTCCACTGCGATCGTCGTGGCGTCGGCACCCCGGCCCACGGCCAAGACGAGATCCGTCGGTGCGTAGAGCCCCTCTTCCCCGGCCGGTACTGAGGGGCGGTCAGAACGATCCTGCGCCACAGCCGTTCCGGCCGTCGCGGTCAACAGACAAGCGGCGGCGGTGGCAGCTGCGGCCATCGTTCCGAGTGCATGACGCATGAGGGTTCCCTCTCTCCTTGAACTCCGCGGGGTTCCCGCGGAGTTCTCGTACGGACGACGCGGGTGTTCGTTCGTCGCGGTGAGGAGTCTTGCCCGTGCGGAGAGTGAGCGCCACTTGGGCGTCGACTACCGGACGGCTCTGTTCGGTCAACGGTGAGCAAGCGGCAAACTTCGCTGGCCAGCACGGAGGGCAAGGCGCTGACCGCGCCCCCAACATGCGGGTGCCACCCGGTGGTTCAACGCATAACGACAGCCTGACCTGGGGAGACAGAGGTTCACGTCTCAACCGCGTCAACCAGCTGTCACCGTCAACGACCGGAAAGTGCTCCTGCGCTCGGTGAGGACTGAATCGGGCTCTGACGAACAACGTGTCGAGCAGGCCGTCGAGGCCATCAGCATCCGCTGAGCGGTGGCGCGTTGCTCAGGGCTCAGCCCATGTGCGGGTAGTCGATGCCGACGGGGGCGTTCCAGGTCTCCTTGATGGCCCGCGGGCTGGTCCAGCGCTGGATGTTCATCAGCGACCCGGCCTTGTCGTTGGTGCCGGAGGACCGGCTGCCGCCGAAGGGCTGGCGGGACACGATCGAGCCGGTGGGCTTGTCGTTGACGTAGAAGTTGCCGGCCGCGCCGCGCAGCGCCCGGTGCGCCTGGTCGATCGCGGCGCGGTCCGTGGCGAACACCGCGCCGGTCAGCGCGTACGGGCTGGAGGAGTCGACCACGTCGAGGATCTCGGCGTACTTGGCGTCCTCGTAGACGTGCACGGAGATGATCGGCCCGAAGTACTCGGTGGTGAAGACCTCGTCGGCCGGGTCGTCGCAGACAAGGACGGTGGGCTCGACGAAGTAGCCGGTCGAGTCGTCGCAGCCGCCGCCGGCGAGCACCTCGATGGAGCCGGTGCGCGCCGCGCGGTCCAGGGCCGTCTTGTGCTTGGCGAAGGCGCGGGCGTCGATGACGGCGCCGCCGAAGAAGGAGAAGTCGCTGACGTCGCCGTACCGGATGGAGCGGGTCAGGTCGGCGAGCTCGTCTCGCAGGCCGCCGTCCCAGAGGGATCTCGGCACGTACGCGCGGGACGCCGCCGAGCACTTCTGGCCCTGGTACTCGAAGGCTCCGCGCGCGAACGCGGTGGCCAGCGGGGCCGGGTGGGCCGAGGGGTGTACGACGATGAAGTCCTTGCCGCCGGTCTCGCCGACGATGCGCGGGTAGCTGCCGTAGCGGTCGAGGTTGTCGCCGATGGTGCGCCACAGCTTCTTGAACGTGGCGGTGGAGCCGGTGAAGTGCAGGCCGGCGAAGCCCGGGTCGGCGAGCGCCACCTCACTGACGGCCCGGCCGTCGCCGGTGACGAGGTTGATCACGCCGGCGGGCAGCCCGGCGGCTTCGAGCAGCCGCATCGTGAAGTGTGCGGCGAACTGCTGCGAGGGCGTCGGCTTCCACACCACCGTGTTGCCCATCAGCGCGGGGGCGGTGGGCAAGTTGCCCGCGATGGCGGTGAAGTTGAACGGTGTGATCGCGGTGACGAAGCCGTCCAGGGGCCGGTAGTCCATGCGGTTCCACTCGCCGGGGGCCGAGCGCGGCTGCTCGGCGATGATCTGCCGCGCGTAGTGCACGTTGAACCGCAGGAAGTCGATGAGTTCGCAGGCGGCGTCGATCTCGGCCTGCTGCACCGACTTGGACTGGCCCAGGATGGTGGCGGCGTTGATGGTGTTCCGCCACGGCCCGGAGAGCAGTTCGGCAGTGCGGAGCAGGATCGCCGCACGGTCGTCGAAGGACATCGCGGCCCAGTCGGGGGCGGCGTCCTTGGCCGCCTGCACGGCATCGGCCACGTCCTGGGAGGTGGCCTGCGCGGCGGTGCCGAGGACGTGACGGTGGTCGTGCGGCTGCACCACGTCGAACCGCTCGCCGTCGCCGCGCCGCTGCACGCCGCCGATGGTCTGCGTGAGATCGATGCGCTCGGACTTCAGCTGCGCGATCCGCTGCTGCAGCGACTCCCGCTCCGCCGAGCCGGGCGCGTATCCCTTGATGGGTTCGTTGTGGGGCTCCGGTACCGCAGTGATGGCGTCCATGAGGGTCCTCCTTGGGACGGGCGTCCGAGAGCTCGGTCTCGCGGTGGCCAAGGCTGGGAGGAGGCCGTCGGCAGCGGTGCGCCGCTCGACGTCCGCACCTGTCAGGACCAGCATGGCAGCCCCTGGCCTACCGCGCCGGTGGCTCGTCGAGGCCGGCGTCCCTCGCCTCGGCGAACTCGGCGACGCACCACCGCAGTGTCGTTCACAGGAACTCGCCATGCGGTGACACTCCGCGTACGGCGTTACGGCGTTACGGCGCTACGGCGCTACGGCGCTACGGCTCGAGACGGCGACACGGTTCCCTCGCACGCAGCACACGCAACGGGCCGCCGCCCTGGTAGCTCGCCCGGTTCAGGCGGCGGAATCAGCCCTGATAGTCGTTCCCGATGTCCTCGTGCCACAGCTGAGGCCGGGCAGCGATGAATTCCTGCATCAGCTCGGCACACTCGTCGAGATCGAGGACGACGACCTCCACGCCATGGCTGCGCAACAAGTCTTCACTCGTCGAGAACGTGCGATTCTCGCCGATGACGACGCGAGGAATCCCGTAGAGCAGTACCGCTCCCGTGCAGAGGAAACACGGCGACAGCGTGGTGAAGAGGGTCGCTTGCCGATAAACAGAGGCTGGCTGCCGCCCGGCCCTTTCCAGGCAGTCGATTTCGGCATGCAGGGTCGGACTCGCCTGCTGGACGCGACGATTGCGTCCCGCGGCCAGCAACTCGTCGCCCGAAACGAGTGCGGCACCGATCGGAATCCCACCCTCGGCACCACCCAGGCGCGCCTGCTTGATCGCGTGTTTCATCAGTTCGTCAAATTCAGACACTGTTGTCTCCCGGGGAAACCGCTCGTTGGATCTGGTGAATCGGTGCGCATCAGAGATGTGTTCCCCGTCCCGTCGCAGGGTTCAGGGAAGTAGAACAGCATCCCGTCTGAAGCCGCAAGCAAGAGGTGGCTCATCCGGGTGGGGCTTCGCTGCGGCCGTCACGAGGAGCCGACTCGGCCGCATTGCTGGGACAGCGACGCACAAGGAGCCGATCACCGGCGCCCTGTGCGGCCGCACCACGACCCTCGTTGCCGGTCCCCACTTCGCCTCGAAACGCTCAGGACTCCTCCTTCTTGAGTTCCTGCGATCGAGCCAGCAGTTCCTCGGCGAAGTCGTCCCAGTCCGGACCAAAGCTCAGGAGATCCGAACCGGCTTGCCCGAGGATTTCAGCATCGTCAGGCCGCTGCAGGCACAACAGGCGGAAAGCCAGGTTCCGCGCCCAGACCGGGAGTGCCACCCAGTCTTCAGCCAGCGATTCCTGCAGCGACTGCCAGATCTCCTCAGGATCTGCGAAGGCCAGCTTCTCGATGAAGCGCCGGACCTCCACCGGGATGTCCATGGCACCGCCGCTCACCCCACCCGTCGAGACCTGCGACATGAGTTGAGTCAGGTCGGACACAGTCAGCCTTTCTTCAGGTTCAACCAGTAGATCGCGACGCGGTACATACAGTCCTGCATCTGCGGCAACCGATATCCAAAACTGTGCCCGACCGCGTCTGCCGCATCGAAGTCACCCCGACCGCCCTCGACCACGGCACCCGTCGCCCCGCAATCCCGAACTGGCGCAGGTCCTGATCGTCCACATCGACGCCTGGGACCGGGCACGCGCAGCGGTCCCGCAGATCATCATCGTCCCAGCCTGCTGTCGTCAGGCCGGCAGTTGTCGAGGGCAAGCCCCCTCGACGCTGAGGTGGGTCTCCTCACACCCACAACGCAACGCACAACTGAGAACGCTTCCTTGGGCGAGGGAGATCCCGACGACTCAGCGAGCGTCGATCACCATGAGCGCGGCGTGGAGCGAGGTGCGTGACTCGGCGGATTCGAGGGAGACGCCCAGGATGCGTTCGATGGCGCCGAGTCGGCTGTAGAGGGTAGGGCGGCTCAGGCCTGCGCGGCGTGCGGTGTGTGTCTTGGCGCCGGAGCAGTCCAGGTGCGTGCGCAGCAGGTTGAGAAGGTTGTCGCCGGTGCGAGCGTCGTGGTCGAGCAGGCGTCCCAGCTCGGTCTCCGCGAACGCCTGCAGGCGGTGGTCGTCGCGCAGCAGGGGGACAAGTCCCCTTACGGCATCGTGTTCATCGTCGACGAGGTGATGACGCGCTTCGGCCGCACCGGCTCCTGGTTCGTCAGCGCCGACGAAGGTGTGGTCCCGGACCTGCTGACGTTCGCGAAGGGCGTCAACTCGGGCTACGTGCCGCTCGGTGGTGTCGTCATCGGGGACCGGGTCGCCGAGCACCTCGCGCACCTCCCCTACCCCGGCGGGCCCACGTACTCGGGCCTCCCCCTCGCCTGCGCGGCGGCGGCCGCCGCCATCACCGCAGGGAGCGGGACGGCATCGTCGACAACGCCCGGCGCGTAGGCACCGAGGTGATCGGCCCCGAGCCCGTCCGGCTGGCCGGAAGGCATCCCAGCGTGGGGCAGGTCCGCGGGCGCGGCGTCTTCTGGGCGATCGAGCTGGTCACCGACCGGCAGTCCAGGACGCCGGTGGCGCCGACGGGCGGAAGCAGTCCGGTGATGGCCGAGGCCGTACGGGCCGCGAAGCAGCTCGGCCTGCTGCCGTTCACCAACTCCAACCGCATCCACCTCGTACCTCCTTGCACGATCACGGAGTCCGAAGCCCGCGAGGGGCTGCAGATCATCGACCAGGTCCTCAGCCGCGTGGACTCCCTGATCCAGGGCGTACGCAAGGACGACCTGAGCTAGGTCGTTTCCTGTGCCTCGTCAGAAGTCGAGGTCGTCGAACTGGTCGAGGAGGACGTCGGCCGGGGTGTCGCTCGCGGGGGCGGATGCGCCGTTGTGGAGGGGCTGTTCGGTCCAGATGACCTTGCCGGCCGGTGTGTACCGGGTTCCCCAGCGACGGGCGAACTGGGCCACCAGGAACAGCCCGCGCCCGCCCTCGTCCGTGGTCTTGGCCAGGCGCAGGTGCGGGGATGTGCTGGAGCCGTCGGAGACTTCGCAGATCAAGGTGCGGCCGTACAGGAGCCGCACCTTGATCGGCCGGGCTCCGTACCGGACCGCGTTCGTGATCAGCTCGCTGAGGATCAGCTCCGCGGCGAACCCGATGTCCTCCAGGCCCCACTCCCGCAGGCGCGCCACGCACTGCGCACGCACCGGCGCCACCTCCGCGGGATCCTGCGGCACATCCCATTCCGCCACCTTGGACGGCTCGAGCAGGCGCGTCCGGGCCACCAACAGGGCCACGTCGTCGGTCGCGTGGGCCGGCAACGTCGCCTCGATCGCCGCGCGGCACGTCTCTTCCGGCGTACGGCCCACCGCGCTCTCCAGCGCCGGCCCGCAGCACGTCGAGGCCGGTGCCGATGTCGCGGTCGCGGCTCTCCACCAGACCGTCCGTGTAGAGCACCAGTTGTGAGCCCTCGGGCAGGCGCAGCTCGACTGCCTCGAAGGGGTGCCCGCCCACGCCGAGCGGCGGCGAGGCCGGCACGTCGGGGTACGTGACTGCGCCGTCGGGATACGACACGGCCGGGGCCGGGTGTCCCGCGCGGGCCACGGTGCACAGTCCGGTGACCGGGTCGTAGATCGCGTACAGGCACGTCGCGCCGGTCACCTGCTCGTACTCCCGGCCCTCCGTGCCGTCGACGGTGTTCTCCTCGCTGTCGATCCGGGTGACCAGGTCGTCGAGGTGGGCGAGGAGTTCGCCCGGTTCCATGTCCAGGGCCGAGAAGTTGTGTACGGCGGTGCGCAGCCGTCCCATGGTCGCGGCGGCGTGCAGACCGTGGCCGACCACGTCGCCGACCACCAGAGCTACCCGGGCTCCGGACAGCGGGATGACGTCGAACCAGTCGCCGCCCACTCCCGCCTCAGCGGGGAGATACCGCCAGGCAACCTCGACAGCGTCCTGTTCGGGCAGTCCGCGAGGCAGCAGCCGGCGCTGGAGCGCCACGGCCGTGGCGTGCTCCCGTGTGAACCGGCGCGCGTTGTCGACGCAGATCGCGGCCCGCGCCGCCAACTCATCGGCGAAGGAGAGGTCTTCCTCCTCGAAGGGCGGCGCATCCCCGGCCCGCCAGAAGCTCACCATCCCGAGCACCACCCCGCGGGCCTGCAGGGGAACGGTCACCAGCGAGTGGAACCCGTACTCGAAAGCCTTGCGCGCCCGTTCCGGGTCCTGCTCCCGCAGGCCCTTCGCGCGGCGCAGATCCGACTCCAGGACCGCCCGCCCCGACTCCATGGCGCGCATCTGCGGAGTCGACGGCAGGAAGGTGATGAGCTCTCCGACCGGATAGAGGGGCAGCGTCCGCTCGTCGCCGCTGACCGCCGTACGCCGCATCCGCTGCCGCGCCTCCCGTTCCGGTTCCTGTCCCCGTACGACGGCGTCCAGGAGGTCCACGACGGCGGTGTCGGCGAACCGCGGCACCGCGACCTCCGCCAGCTCCTCCGTCGTTCGCACGACGTCCAGCGTGGTACCGACCCGCAACCCCGCGTCGTACAGGAGCTTCAGCCGTTCCCGCGCCACTTCCGCCCGCCCGGTGACCGTCGCCAGTTCCGTGGTGTCCCGCAGTGTCACCGCGCTGCCGGCTGGGCCGCCGGCCGGCTTCGTGGGCCGGATGTTCACGGCCAGCAACCGGTCCCCGGCCAGATGCACCTCATCCGTGACCGGTTCCCCCGACGCCAGCAGCCCTGCCATCTCCTCGTCCAGTCCCAGGTCTGTCACGGGCCGCTGTTCGGCGTCCGCCGGAAGGTCCAGGAGCCGTCGCGACTCGTCGTTGGCCAGGAGGAGCCGACCGTCGGCGTCGACGATCAGCACTCCCTCCCGTGCGGAATGCAGCACCGCGTCATGGTGCTCGTACATCCGCGTCATCTCGGCCGGCCCCAGGCCGTGGGTCTGCCGGCGCAATCGCCTGCTGATCGCGGCTGCCCCGCCGGTCGCCACTGCAAGCGCGGCCGCACCGGTGCCCAGGATGATCGGCATCTGCCGTTCGACCAGGCCGCTGGAGCTTCCGACCGTGACTCCGGCGGAGACCAGGCCGACGACCGAACCGCCGGGACCGAACACCGGGACCACGGCCTGGACGGACTCGGTCCATCCGCTTGCCACGGGTCCGGCGGTGTCCTCGACGACGACGCCGCCTTCGAGGGCCGGTTCGATGGTGCCGATGAACTTCTTTCCGATGAAACTCGGATCGGGCTGCGTGTAGCGGATTCCCTCGGTGTCCGTGACGACGACGAAGTCGACGTCAGCCGCCTTCCGGGCCGCCTCGGCGCGCGGCTGCAGCACTGCCGTCGGGTCCGCACTGTCCAGTGCCTGGACCGTGCCCGGGGCGTTCGCGAACGTCTGCGCCACGGACACCGACCGCTGCCGGGCCTCCCGCGCGACGTCGTTCCTCGCCTGGAGCACCTGGGCCGTCACCGCGGCCGCGACCAACAGCACCACGATCACGATCTGCAACAGGAATACCTGTCCGGCGGCACTGCGCAGGTTCAGCAATGATCGAGGGAGATTTCGACCAAATGTGCTGTTCATGACTTATATCTACCACCGCGGGATCGGCTCGGGTGGTGGCGCCGACGAGGTCTGGCACAGGACGCAGGTGAGTGGGCTTCGAGCCGCACGGCCCGAAGCCCACCCCTCAGGAGCAACCGCACTCGGCTCACCGCGTCGGCGGTTCAACTCAGCAGCCCAGCCCGGTCACGCGAGCTCAGTCACCGGACGTAGTCCGCGCCCGTGATGTCGATGGTCGCCCCCGTGGTGTGCCGCGAGCGGCCGGAGGCCAGGAAGGTGATCATCTCCGCTACGTCCTGCGGAGGCGTCACCTCGCCCAGGGGCACGCCGGAGGCGTCCGCCGTACCGGCCGCTGCCAAGTCGGTAGCCACCCAGCCGGGGGTAATGGCGTACGCGAGAACCCCCTCGGCCCGTAGCCGCGCGCGATGCCCTTGGTGAGAGCGAGGAGTCCCGCTTTCGCGGCGCCGTAGGCCAGGTGGTCCGCGTCGTCGCCGCGATGGGCGGAGCGGCTGGATACGCTCACGATGGTGCCGCCGCCGTGTTCGCGGAAGTGGAGCACGGCATTGCGGCTGAGGTCTGCCGGGCCGGTGAGGTTGAGCGCCAGGTTGTCGACCCAGCCCCGGTCCCACTCTGCTCGGTCGGCCAGAGGTGAACTCAGCCATGCTCCCGCGTTGTTGACCAGTACGTCGATGCGGCCGCGCCAGGCGAGCGCCTGGCGCCACAGGGCCTCGGTCTCGTCGGGCCGTCGCAGGTCGGCGCGGACCAAGTGACCGCGGTCTCCCAGGAGGTCCTGCAGCTCGTCCGCCGCCCCCTTGTCGCTCGCCCAGTGGGCCAGGACGTGGGCGCCTTCCCGGTGGGCGGCGAGTGCGGTTGCACGTCCGATGCCGCGCGAGGCACCCGTGACGAGAACGGTCTTCCCAGTGAGAAGCCCTTGCTGTGAAGGCGTGTTCGTACTCATGCGACGGCCTGCCCTCCGGTGATTTCCACGATCGATCCGCACATGTACGGCGCTTCGTCGGAGGCCAGGAACGCGACGAGTGCCGCAACCTCCTCGGGGGTGCCGATCCGGCCGAACGGCACCAAGGAGTCGAGTTCGGCGACAGTGCGCCCGGAACTCGCAAGTCCCGCTTCCAGCATGGGAGTACGGATCTCTCCCGGGCATACGGCGTTGACCCGTACTCCTTGATGCGCGTGATCGCGGGCGAGACTGCGGGTGAAGGCGACCACCGCGGCCTTCGTGACGTTGTAGGCGATGTAGTCGGCCGCGGGCTGCAGCCCCCACTGCGAAGCGGTGTTGACGATCGCCCCGCCGCCCTGGGCAGCCATGTGCGTCAGCGCGGCCCGGCACAGGTGGAACAGCGGATGCACGTTGACGGCGAAGCTGGCCTCCCAGTCCTGTGCGGAGAGGTCGAGCAGATTGCCCCGCCGGTTGATGCCCGCGTTGTTGACCAGGACGTCCAGTCGTCCGTAGCGGGCCACGGCATCGTCCACGGCCTGTCGGCACGCCTCCCCGTCGCCGAGATCGAAGTGTGCTGCCTCGGCTGTACCGCCGTCCGCCGCTATGCCCTCGACGACCGCCTTCGCGGCGGTCTCGTCGATGTCGGCCACGACGACGGTGGCTCCTTCGTGAGCCAGCCGGCGCGCGATGGCGGAGCCGATGCCGCCTCCCGCCCCAGTGACGAGACAGGCCCGTCCGGCGAACGGTGAGCCTGTGAGTGCGCTGTCCGTCATGCTCTTCTCCATCCTTTCCTCCGTGGTCGTTCCAGATTCACGGACCGTCGGACTGACACCGGGAGGGCTCGCGTCCTGCTGCTCAGGACGCGAGCTCCCTCAACGTTCATGTGAGCGGTCACCGCCTGACCGGGGCATCGCTGGACTCCCAGAAGGATGCTCCCTTGATGCCGGCGCGGACCGGGTCGAAGACCGGGTCAAGACCGTCCTTCTTCTGGCGTTCGTAATCCCGCAGGGCACGGAGCGAGATGGGCAGAAGCAGGGCTATGGCAATCATGTTGAACCAGGCGATGAGTCCATATCCGATGTCGCCGAGCTGCCAGACGAGTTCGGTGCTGCGGACCGTACCGAGGTAAGCGGACAGAAGGACCACGGCCTGCACGATGCGGGCCGGAATTCCTCGCGAACTGCCGGTGAGGTAAACGATGTTCGTCACGCCGTAGTAGAAGTACGACATCAACGACGTGAAGGCGAAGAAGAAGATGGCGATGGCCACGATGCCGGAGCCGAAGTCAGCTCCCGGCAGGGCCCTGTCGATAGCGGCCTGTGTGAAGCCCGCACCTGCTTCCACACCCGGCAGGTTCTCGACGAGCGGCGGCTTTCCCTCGGGCAGGATGTTGTACGCCCCGGTGGAGAGGATCATGACGCCGGTTGCCGTGCAGACGAGCAGCGTGTCGATGTACACGGAGAACGACTGGACCAGGCCCTGCTTCACCGGGTGGGAGACCGAGGCGGCAGCTCCTGCGAAGCCGCCCTCGCCGACACCTGCCACGTTCGAGTAGAGCGAGCGGCGAACGCCCCAGGCAACGGCGGCGCCGATCATCCCGCCGAAGACGGCGTCGGTTCCGAACGCCGAGGCCATGACCACGCGTACGACCTCAGGGATCTCGCCGAAGTTCGCGGACAGGACGATGACGGCGAGCAGCACGTAGCAGGCGGCCATCATCGGGACGACCTTCTCCGCGAACGCGGCGATGCGCTTCGTACCGCCGAAGACCACGAACCCCAGGAGCCCGACCAGGATCAGTCCGGACAGCCATGTCGGCACGCCGAACGAGGCGTCCAGGGAGGTGACGATGGTGGAGGACTGCACACCGGGAATCAGCAGCGAGTAGCAGAGGACTGCCACGCCGGCGGCCGCGACCGCGAGCCACTTCAGCCCGAGGCCCTTTTCGATGTACCAGGGAATACCACCGCGGTACTCACCCTCGGACTTGACCTTGTATATCTGGCCGAGTGTGGCCTCGATGAATGCGCTGGAGGCAGTGAGAACGGCCGTGGCGATCATCCAGAAAAGCGCACCAGGTCCACCGGCGGCGATCGCGGTGGCGACACCCGCGATATTGCCCACGCCGACCCGGCCGCCCAGCGCCATGGCAAAAGCTTGGAAGGAAGAAGTACCGGTATCCGAATCAGCGCGTCCGAAGAGGCACTTGACCATTCCTGGCAGATGTCTCACCTGCACGCCCCGTGTAGCAACGGTGTAGACGAATCCAGTCACCAGCGTGACGTAGACCAGTGGATTCCAGATGAGGTCATAGATGGTGCTGAGGAGACTTTCCATGTGATGCTCCCTTTGCGTGCGGAGACGTCCTTGTCTCCTGAGAGGCGTCCCGTCCTGTCACGGAAGCGCCGCGAATGCATCGGCTCAGCTCTGGCAGCCAGTTGCTCAAGGAAGGTGATCGAGCATGGGCCCGAGGGCGCTGTCCGCTGCTCATGGGCTGTTCGGCGCGGGATCGGTGGGGGTGTCCACGGGTCCGCCCCAGGGTCGGTGGCCCAGAACTCATGGGGAGTATGGAAAGTAGGGGCCGTTGGACGGGTGCGTCCGGGAGGGGCGGCCGCCTTGCCGGGGCCGCCCCCGCTCAGATGCGCGAAGCGCGCCGCGCCGCGTAGGTCAGCGGCTACTGAAGACCACGTCGTGCCAGGACTTCCGCTGGTCGCCCGTGATGTCGGTCATGACGTGCTTGACGTTGGTGTACTCCTCGAAGGAGTAGGCGGACATGTCCTTGCCGAAGCCGGACGCCTTGTATCCGCCGTGCGGCATCTCGCTGATGATCGGGATGTGGTCGTTGACCCACACGCAGCCCGCCTGGATCTCCCGGGTGGCGCGCCCTGCGCGGTAGACGTTCGTCGTCCAGGCCGAGGCGGCGAGGCCGTACGGGGTGTCGTTGGCCAGCTCGATGGCCTCGTCGTCGCTGTCGAAGGGCAGGCAGACGAGGACCGGGCCGAAGATCTCCTGCTGAACGACCGCGGAGTCCTGCGCCGCGTCGGTGATGAGCGTCGGCTCGTAGTACGCGGCCTGGCCCAGCGGGCCGTCGGGAATCTTCCCGCCGCGCACGATCGTCGCCCCGTCCTCGCGGGCCTCGTCGACCATGGCGGCGACGCGGTCGCGCTGCTGGAAGGAGATCAGGGACCCCATGTCGGTGTCCGGGTCGTCGACCGGGCCGAGCCGTACGCCGTCCATCAGCTGTGCCACTCGCTGAACGAACGCCTCGTACAAGGGGCGTTGGACGTACGCGCGGGTCGCGGCGGTGCAGTCCTGACCGCTGTTGATCAGGGAACCGGCCACCGCACCGCGGGCCGCGGCCTCCACGTCGGCGTCGTCGAAGACCACGAAGGGGGCCTTGCCGCCGAGTTCGAGGTGGACGCGCTTGACGTCCCCGGCGGCGGTCGCGGCGATCTGGCGGCCGACCGCGGTGGAGCCGGTGAACGAGACCATGTCGACGTCGGGGTGACCCATCAGGGC
The DNA here is from genome assembly GCF_031157275.1 of Streptomyces sp. LHD-70. Taxonomy (GTDB): domain Bacteria; phylum Actinomycetota; class Actinomycetes; order Streptomycetales; family Streptomycetaceae; genus Streptomyces. Next base: position 82,360 of record NZ_JAVIFW010000022.1, on the reverse strand, counting down.
CTGACCGGCGACGGAACCGGCGCCCGTGACGACGTTGATGACGCCGTCCGGGATGCCCGCCTCCTGGGCCGCCTCGGCGAACAACACCGAGGTGATCGGGGTGAGTTCGGCCGGCTTCAGGACGATGGTGTTGCCCGCGGCGACGGCCGGGAGGATCTTCCAGGCGGCCATCTGGAGCGGGTAGTTCCAGGGGGCGATGGAGCCGATGACGCCGATGGGTTCGCGGCGGATGGCGGAGGTGTGCTCGCCGGAGTACTCCGCCGAGGCACGGCCTTCCAGGTTGCGGGCCGCACCGGCGAAGAAGCGGACGTTGTCGATCGAGCCGGGGATGTCGAAGCCGCGGGTCAGCTTGATCGGCTTGCCGCCGATCCGGCTCTCGGCCTGGGCGAGTTCCTCGGCGCGGGACTCCAGGATGTCCGCCCAGCGCAGCATGGCCTCGGAGCGTTCAGCGGGGGTGGTCCGCGACCATACGGCGAAGGCGGAGCGGGCGGCCTCGACCGCCTCATTGACGTCCTCGGGGCCGGCCAGGGTGTCGGTGGCCAGGACTTCGCCGGTGGCCGGGTTGGTCACCGAGAATTGCCGGCCGGACGTGCCGGGGCGGCGCTTGCCGCCGATGAACTGCAGTCCGGTGGTTTCCATTAGTGCTCCAGTTCGGTCTCGGTCGGCCCGGCGGTCGGGGCGGCCTCGTCGCCCCACAGGTCTCCGAGCGTGTAGCCGTGCGGGAAGGGGTCGGTCTCGTCCAGGACGAGCTGGCTGAAGCCGGTGATCCAGCCGCGGCCGCTGATCGTCGGCAGCACGGCCTCGTGTCCGCCGATCCCGGTGGTGTCCAGGAGCGTGCCGGTGAAGGTGGTGCCGATGATCGACTCGTGGATGAACGGTGTGTTCAGGGCGAGTTCGCCCCGCGCGTGCAGCGCGGCCATCCGAGCACTGGTGCCGGTGCCGCACGGGGAACGGTCGAGCGTGCCGGTCCAGGTGCTCGGATCGGCCAGGTTCACCTCGCCGTTGGGCAGGACGACGGTGTTCCGGCCGTCGACGCCCGGGGTCGGCGAGGGGCCGTGGATCATCGTGAGGGCGATCTGGTTGATGCCGGGGTTCTGTGGGTGGCTGACCGGGAACTGCTGCTGTGCCGCCGTACGTAGCACCGCTCCGGCACGCACCAACTCCTTGGCCCCGGAGGGGTCCAGGCTCAGGATGCCCAGGTCCACGGCGCGTGCCTGGACGTAGAACTGCCCGCCGAAGACGATGTCGACCGGGACCGGTCCGTATTCCGGCAGCTCCAGGACGTGGTCCAGGGCGAGGACGAAGGCGGGAACGTTGGCGAACGTGACGCGGGTGACCTTGCCCCGTTCGACGTCGGCTCGGACGCGGACGAGTCCGACGGCGGTGTCGACGGTGAGATCGGTGACCGGTTCGCTGACCGGCACCGCGCCCGTCTCCACGAGAGCGGTGACGGCGCAGATCAGGTTGGAGCCGGACATCGGACGGAACCCGCCCTGCTCCAGGACGACCATGCCGAAGTCGGCGGACGGATCGGCGGGAGGCAGGACGAGCACACCGCAGAGTGCGGGGTAGCCGCGCGGCTCGCGCAGCAGCAGGCGGCGGAGCCCGTCGAGGTGCTTCTCGCAGTAGTGCAGCCGTTCGGCCATCGTGGCGCCCTTGACGTGCAGATGGCTGCCGATCAGCACGCGGCCCGGCTCGCCCTCCGCGTGGACGTCGATGGCGTGGACGCGCTGCGCGGACATTACGCGGCCACCTGCTCGGCCACGGTCTCGACGCCCGCGGCGGCGAGCAGCGCACGGAACTCCTCGCGGTGCTCCGGCGCCAGCGGCAGCACCGGGCGACGGGTCGGTCCTGCGCTCACGCCGACGAGCTCGACACCGGTCTTGATGCCGCAGGCGTAGTTGTGGGACTCCAGGAACCGGCAGATCGGGAAGATCTTCGACCACAGCTCCCGTCCGGCCACGAGGTCGCCGCGGACGGCGACGGCCTCGTACAGGTCGGCGCAGAGGCGCGGGATCACGCTCGCCGTGCCCCAGACGCCGGCCTTCGCGCCGCTCGCGAGGGCGGCGAAGGTGAGGGTGTCCCAGCCGTTGAGGGCCGTGATGTCCGGCGCGTGCTGCTCCTTGACGGCCGAGAACCAGGCGAAGTCACCGCCGGTGTCCTTGTACGAGGTCACGCGGGTCTTGCGGCCCAGCTCCGCGAGCTGCTCGGGGGTGAGGTGGACGCCGGTGGCGGAGGGGATGTTGTAGTACATGATCGGGATGTCGATCGCCTCGGAGACGTCGCCGTAGAAGGCGAGGAGCTCCTCGAAGGACGGGGCGTCGTAGAACGGCGGCACGATCATCACGGCGTCCGCACCGGCCTTCTCCGCGTGGACGCTCAGCTCCACGGTCTCGGCCGTGCTCAGCGCACCGGTGCCGGCGACCACCGGGACGCGTCCGGCGGCGGCCTCCACGTACAACTCGGTCGTCTGCTTGCGCTCGTTGACGGTCAGGGCGCCGAACTCGCCGGTGCTGCCGCCGGGGACGAGGCCGTGGACGCCGCCGCCGATGATGTGCTCGGCCTGGCGCTTCACACCGTCGGCGTCGATGGCGGAGCCGTCCGCGGTGAAGGGGGTGACGACGGCGGCGAGGATGCCGGTGAACTGCTGGGCGCTCATGAGGGGTCTCCTGAAGTTGGAGGGTGGGCGGAAGGGGGTGCGGCACCGGTGCGCCGCGTTCTGCGGAAGTGGTGCGTTCTGCGGAAGTGGTGCGTTCTGCGGAAGTGGTGCGCCGCGGCCCGGCCGACGCTTCGGTCAGGGCTGGACCGCTCGGCCGGGCCGGCGGCGGTTCAGGGGCGTCCGGGCCCGGCGTCACGGTGGTGGCGCTGCGGACGTGGACGCTGGTCACGGGGTGTCCTGGTGGCCGGTGCGGGTCACCGGCGGGTGAAGCGGAGCGGTGAGATCGGCTCGGCGACGGCCGGGACGCGCTGCTGCGTGATGCTCTCGGTGATGATCTCGGCGGTGGCCGGGGCGAGGGTAAGTCCCAGCATTCCGTGGCCCGAGGCGACGTAGACGTTGGGCAGTGGGCCGAGGCGGCCGATGATGGGCAGCCCGTCCGGGGTCATGGGCCGCATGCCCGCCCACGGCTTGGCCTCACCGGGAGGGTTGTCCCAGCCTGTGAAGGCGTCGGCTGCGGCCTGCTTGATTGCGGCTACGCGGCGGGGGTTGATGTTCTCCTCCAGGCCGCCGAACTCCATCGTTCCGGCGAGCCGCAGGAACCCGTCGAGCGGTGTCACCGCTACCCGGGCATCTTCCAGTGTGAGGGACGTGCGCAGCTGGACGGGGGCCGGAGAGTAGTCGACGCTGTAGCCCTTGCCGGGCCGGATGGGCAGGGGTACGCCCAGTTCACGGCTCATGCGGCCGGTCCACACGCCCGCGGCCAGGAGCAGGGTGTCGCCGGTGATTTCGCCCTTGTCGGTCAGAACGCCGGTGACGGTGTCGCCCTGGCGCAGGAATCTGCGGACCGGGGTGTGCTCGTGGATCTCCACGCCCAGTTCCTGACAACGCTTGAGCAGTCCCGCGGTGAGGGAGTCGGGCTCGACCTGCCGGTCGTCCGGGAAGAACAGGCCGTGCTGGTTGCGGTCGTTGAGCGCCGGTTCCTTCTCCCGGACCTCGTCGCCGTGCAGGTGCTCGGGCACCATGCCGAACCGCTCGAAGATGTCGAGCGACGCGCACTGCTCCTCGTACCGCTCGCGGGTCTCGAAGGCGAGGAGGACGCCGGCCTTGTGCATCTCGAAGGAGATCCCGTCCCTGCCCCAGTCGTCGAGGAGGTCCATCGTCCCCTCGGCCAGGCGCAGCGTGGTCTCAAGACCTGCGCGGAAGTCACGCTCGGTGCAGTGCCGGGCCATGCTCAGCATGAACTTCAGGAAGTCGGGGGCCAGTGACGGCTTGACGTAGAGCGGGCTGTCCGGCTTCAGCATCCACTTCAGGCCCTGAAGGATGACTCCAGGGGCCGGTACGGGGCCGCTCTCCGCCAGCGCGATCTTGGCCGCGTTGCCGTGGCTGGCGGCGGAGCCCGCACGACGGGCGTCCAGTACCACCACTTCACAGCCGCTCTTGGCCAACCGGTAGGCACTCGCAAGGCCGACCGCCCCAGCGCCTACAACGATGATTCGCATGGAGTCGTGTACCTCCTGACAGGGCGCCGAGGGGCGCCTCTCGCACCGGGCGGCGATCCCGCCCGCGGGGCAGATTGTCAAACAATCTGCGTCATGGAAGTGACGCTAAGCTCGCCGCAGCGGCGAGTCAATAAGTCAGCGTGAACTTCTTGTGCATGACGTTCCACGCAGTCGCCGACGGGGCACGCTGCGCTCGCAAGACACCCACCGCAGGCGCACGCAAAAGAGGGGCCCCACTCATGCGGGGCCCCTGACCTGCGAGAACGCAGACGGATGGACTACAGCGCGTAGACCTGTCCGGTCTGGGCGCCCTCGACGGAACGGACGTAGGCCTGAGCGACGTCGGCGACGGCGACCGAGGGCACACCCGGGAAGAAGTCCCCGTACTTGGCGAGGCTTTCCGTGAAGACGGTGGGGCTGACCGCGTTGATGCGCTGCGGGGCGATCTCGATGGCTGCGGCGCGGACGAACGCCTCGAGCGCTCCGTTGGCCATGGAGGCCGCACTGCCCGTGGGGATCGGTTCGTGGGCGAGCACACCGGTGATCAGAGTGAAGGAACCCCGCTCCGCGATACGGGAAACACCCTGGCGCACGAGGTCGATCTGGCTGAGCACCTTGCCGCGGAAGGCACTTGTGTAGTCATCGGGAGTCATCTCGGTGACCGGCTTGTACAGCACATCACCTGCGGCGCTGACCACCGCGTCTACCTGGCCGACCCGGTCGTAGAGTTCCGTCACCTGTGCGGTGTCGGTGATGTCGTACTGCAGATCACCGCCGCTACGCCCCACGGTGACGATCTCGTGACTGCGGGCGGCCAGTGCCTCGTGAACGGCCGTGCCGAGCTTGCCGGTTGCGCCGATGAGAAGGATCTTCATGGCGTCGACGCTAGGCGCGGCCCGATGGGTCAGGGAAATGCCTGTGGTGGAGCACTTATGCTCCAGGGTTATGAATGTGGAGCTCCGGCACCTGAGAGCCCTGGCCGCGATCGGCGACGAGGGCACCATCACCGACGCCGCGGCCGCACTGCACATCAGCCAGCCCGCGCTCTCGCGCACCCTGAAGCAGCTGGAGAGCCGGGTCGGCGTACGCCTGGTGGACCGCACCACCCGCACCCTGACACTCACAGATTCCGGCCAACGCCTTTACGAGCGGGCCCACTTGATCCTCCATCAGCTGGATGACGCACTGACGGAGGCCACGGCGGGACAGCGGCCGCTGCGCATCGGGTTCGCCTGGTCCACGCTCGGCGACCGCACAGTGCCAGTGCTCCGCGCCTGGCGCGAGAAGCGTCCGGACGCCCCGGTGCGCGTACACCGTCACGACGATCCGGAGGCGGCGCTGCGCCGCGGGGAGGTCGACGCGGCGCTCCTGCGCACGGCTCCCGCCAAGGGCACCGGACTCCGTGTTCTGCCGCTGTACCGGGAAAGGCGCCTGGCAGCCGTATCGGAGGGCGATCCGCTGACGCGTCGCGCAACCGTACGCCTTGCCGACCTCGCCGACCGGCCGGTGGTGCTGTGCGCCACCGCCGCCACGACGGCCGGGCTATGGCCCGAGGGCGGCCGCCCCCGCACATGTGAGGTGGCCAACGTGGACGAGTGGCTCACCCTGATCGCCACCGGCGAGGCGCTGGGCGTCACGGCAGAGGGCACGGAACACAGCCACCCTCACCCTGGGGTTCAGTACCTTCCCCTGGCGGACGCACCCCCGGTGACGGTCCGCCTGGCCTGGCCTCGCACTCCCAGCCACCCGGCGACGCTTCCCTTCCTCGAGCATCTGCAGAGCACGACGGCCGACACCACCCCGTAACTGAGCTGTGGCTCATGGGACCACCGTCACCCTCCTGCACCCCGGATCCAACCCATCGCCGCCGACCGTCCCCTAGAATTGTGGTCTGACAATCTGCGGAGGTTCCATGAGTGAGCGCGGCGACCAGGCCGTCGGCCCGAGGCCAGTCACCACCCAGACGCGCCGGGACGCGGTGGCCGACGAGCTCCGCAGGGCCATCCTGGCCGGAGAGCTCAAGGCCGGCCAACGGGTGCGCGAGGTGCATGTCGCTCAGCAACTCGGAGTCAGCCGTCCGACCCTGCGTGAAGCCGTCTACCAGCTGATCCACGAAGGCCTCCTCGAGCAGCAGCCCTACCGCGGGGTCGTCGTCCCGTCGATCGACGAGAAGTTCATCACCGACATCGCGGCCGTACGCGTCGCCCTGGAGACGCTGGCGGCGCGAGCGGTTGCCGAGGACCCCGACGGCTCGCGCAAGGCAAGGCTGAACACGGCGTGGCAGGAGTACCGCGCCGCGCACGCTTCCCAGGACGCCACACGCCTCCACCAGGCCCACGTGGCGCTGCACCGCACCATCTGGGACGCCTCCGGCAACTCCATGCTGAAGCGACTCTGGCCGACCGTGGAAGCGCAGATCAACGTCGCCATCGCCGTCGACGAGAGCACCCGGTCCGACCCCGATCGGGCCTTGCACGTGCACGAACGGCTGATCGACGCCATTCTCGGTGGCGACCCCGCAACCATCGAGGCTGAGGTGGAGCGCCACACAAAGGCGAGCGCTGATGAGCTCGTCGAGATCATCGCCGAACGAAAGCGCGAGGCGGGGCCGGGCCCAGCCGCGTGAGGCCTCCAGCGGTGACATACAGCCACTGCCCACCCGAGGCCCTCGCGGTTCACGCCTGCTCCACACAAGCCAAGGCCGGGGCTATTCCGGAGACTCCGCTCGCTACCAACATGTCGAGGCCGGGGTGCGCCGTTTGACGCTCCGCGGCCTCGCTCTTGCCTACCGGAAGCGGGCCATTACTCCGGTACGCGACGCCCGCTTCCTGTTGTCCGCACTGCGTGCCGCAGCTTCCACGCACAAGGCGCCTCAGCATCGGCAGCCAACGTGAACAACATTGCCGCGGACGACGTCTACCGGATCACCGAGCAGGTGAATCAGACGACGGGCACCTACGCCCGGCTCAAGCACCGCAAGGTCGGCGCGTAGCGTCCCACGGTCCATTCAGGTAACCACCCGCTGCTGCCTGAGTCGGATCGGGCGCTCCGGTCACCGCTGGCGTCTACACCACGTCCGGCTCCGCCTCCGGCACCAAGCCATCGACGTCCGACTCGTCGTGCGTGGTTCGGGCCTGGGTCTCCACCGCCTTGGCATCGATGCGCTTGAGCACCGATCCCGTGGGTACGCCGGTCGCCGAAGGACACCGCTGGATCTTCGACGAGGCTTGGCGCGTCATGCGCCTCCTTGTTACGGGCTTCCCCGGTTCCTCGAGCGGATGCAGAGCCAGTGGAATCCCTCCCGAAGCCTCTGCATCGCCAACGTGATGGCCATCCACCGCTTGAGCGCCTCCCAATCGATGGCGACGTCGACTCCCGAGGTCACGACCTCGCCGGGACCTCCACACCGACTGGTCCACCCGAATCATCTACCGTCGGGGAGCCAACCAACTCGCCTCAGAAGTACATCTGTTGGCCCTGACCGGCTTCGGACCCAAGCCGTCTCCGCCCTCACCACGGGCGCCGCCACCGCAGAGTCGCCGGTCGCTCCTTCATCACCCAGCACCTACTGCACCCACCGAAACACGAACTCTTCGACACTCCGACTCTCTCAGCGGCCCGTGGGTGATCAGATCCGGATCACGCTCGCAGCACACACCGAGCTGGGCATCACAGCTCCAACGAGCAATAAAACAAGTGGCGTCGGCAACCACCTCCTGACTCGCTGCGACATCCCACGACTTCGGCACTTGCCGCAGTAGCGCGCGCCTCACCACCCCACTCAGCCCGCCAGAGCACTGAGGAATTAGCACATCGAACCGCCGACGCCCCGGCGCGCCCCAACCCGCACGTCGGTGAGTCCATTCAACGGACTGCGTTGGCCTTCACGGCAAGGTTGCCCACCGCCGGCTCGTCCGCGCGTTCACGCAGGAAGCAGGCAGCGAGGAAGGAGACCACCCCGGCCAGCATCAAGTAGAGCGCGATTGCCGACCAGTGGCCGGTGCGGTCGAGCAAGTAGGTCGCGATCATCGGGGCGAAGCCGCCGCCGAGGACGGTGCCGAGGGTGTAGCCGGCCGAGAGGCCCGTGTAGCGCACCTCGACCGGGAAGACGTGCGCGAAGAACGTGGGCATCGCCGCGTACGTCGCCGACCAGGCGGTGAAGAGGAGCACGAATCCGACCAGAGCCAGGGCGTAACTACCCGTGTCCAAAAGGGCGAACCACGGGAACGGCAACACGATCATGCCCGCGACACCGGAGAGGAAAAGGCCCTTACGGAAGCGCACAGACCGGTCGGACCAGCGGCCGAAGAACGGGATGGCCACGAGGGTGAGCGCCGTCGCGGCCATGACCGCGCCGAGCATCGCGCTCTTGTCGATACCGAGGTGGTCGGTGCCGTAGCCGAGGGAGAAGACCGTGCCGATGTAGAAGACGGCACCGGTCGCCACGTAGGCCAGGCACATCAGCACCACGAGGCCGCTGTGATGGCGCAACACCTGCATGAGTGGCGCCTTGGCGACGTCACCGCTGCGCTTGACAGCCGCGAAGTCCGGCGACTCGTCGACCTTCATCCGGATGAACAGGCCGAGCGCCACGAGTACGGCGCTGAACAGGAACGGAACTCGCCAGCCCCAACTGTGGAAAGCACCGTCGGGCAGCTGTGCCAGGGCGAGGAACATGAGGTTGGCGAGCAACAGACCCCAGCCGACACCCGTGTTGACGATCGCTCCGTACAGGCCGCGCTTGTGCGGCTCGGCGTGCTCGACGCTCATGAGGACCGCCCCGCCGTACTCACCGCCGAGCGAGAGTCCCTGCACCAGCCGTACGAGGACGAGGAGTAGCGGTGCACCAATACCGATCTGCTCGTATGTGGGAAGCAGGCCGATCGCGAAGGTGGCGCCGCCCATCAGCGTCAGGGTCAGCACGAGCATCGACTTGCGGCCGAGCCGGTCGCCGAAGTGCCCGAATATCGCTCCGCCGACGGGCCGTGCGACGAAGGCGATGGCGAACGTCGACAGGGACAGCAGCGTTCCGGTCAGCGGGTCGGCGGAGGGGAAGAACAGATCGCTGAAGACCAGGGAGGCCGCGGTGCCGTAGACGAAGAACTCGTACCACTCGACGGTGCTGCCGATCAGGCTCGACAGCAGGACCTTGCGCCCCTGGCTGCGCGATGGCGCGGTTCTCGATGTCATCGTCGTCCCTCCCTTGCGGACCCGAAGTCCGCCTCGCGATACGTGAGTTGGCGGCTGCATTTCTCAAAGGGATCCGTGCGGCCGCGCGCTCACCCTGGACCCACTCGCGCGAGTGAGGCGTAATACCTCACTGCCTGGGGCTCCGGATACTGCGTCAATCAGGAGCACGCGTCAAGAGGTTGCGCTCGCAGGGCGAACCGCCCGCAGCACTCGGCGAACCGGTGGTAGAACCGTGGCCACTTCGGGACGGATCCGCGCGCGCCCATGACTTCAGTCTCCTCCGCCCCCGGTTTGACCAGCCACTCCGGCGTGTGTACCGACGCCGCCTCGTCGACTCCTCAGCCCTTGCTGAGCATCGACCGGAGGAACAACAGCAGGTATGGGCCCCGGACACCCTTGGTGCGGGTGGCCGGGGCCGGTACCGCTCGGGCAACGGCGCTTGAACCGAGCGGAGTTCAGGAGGTGATCGAGCAACGAGCGACCTGTGGGAGCCGGGATCGGCCCCGGCCCAGGAGCTCGCCGACGGTTGTCAGCAGAGGAACTTGTCCGCCAGGAGGCGGGCGATGGCCCAGTCCTGCACGGCGACGCCGACGGACTTGAACACGGTTCGCTTGCCGAGGTTGGCGGGACGTGCGATGAGCGCGGAGCCCAGCTCGGTGAGGTCGTCGCGCGTGATGGCTCCGGCCTCGAGGGCGTGGATGATCTCACCCGACTCCTCCAGGATGGCCTCGAGTTCGTCGATGACCACGGTGCTGTTCGCCAGCAGCTCGTCGGGCAGCTCACGCATGGTGGGCCGGAAGGCGCCGATGGCGTTGACGTGGACCTGGGCCGGGAGGGCCGACTCCGGGAAGAGCGGGCTGGTGGCGGTGGTGGCGCAGCAGACGATCTGGGCGTCACGCACGGCGGTGGTCGCGTCGGAGGCGGTCAGCACCTCCGTACCGTTCAGCTCGGCGCGCAGGGTCTCGGCGAGCGCACGGGCGCGCTCCGCGTTGGCGTCCACCACGGTCAGCCGACTGAGCGGGCGCACCGCGTGGACGGCGCGCACCTGGTCGGGGGCCTGGCCGCCGGCGCCGATCAGGGTCAGCTCGCTCGCGTCGGGCGCGGCGAGCAGGTCGGTGGCGACACCCACGACGGCACCGGTACGCAGCGTGGTGACGGGACCCGCATCGGCGACGAGGTGGTCGCTCCGGTCCAGGGTGCTCCACACGACGGTGCCGGTGATGGCGGGCGTGCGCTCGAAGTTCAGGCTGAGCGTCTTGATCATGGCGGACCGCGTCGGCCGGTGGTGGGCCGGCATCGAGAGGAACTGACCGTCTCGCAGCACCGTGCGCGTGGGCATTTCGAACTCGCCGTTGGCCAGGTCGATGAAGCCCTTGCGCACGGCATCGATGGCTTCAGGCATCGACACGGCTTCACGGATCTCCTGCGCGGTGACGCTGACAGTCGTCATCTCTCTCTCCATCCAATCGATCCCAGTAAGGTATTACACCTTAAACCGAGCCGTTGTCGACGGTCTGTTTGTTTCGTGTTATGCATTAGGCGTGACTCCAACTCGCCCGGCAGCAAGGGCCGCCCAGACTCCCCAGCTCAAGTCGGTCAGCCTTCGAGAGCAGGCCCGCGAGGCCTTGCGCACCCGGATCGTGCTCGGGGAGATCGAGCCCGGCCAGGTGGAGAGCGTCATCAACGTGGCCGCGACCCTCGGTGTCTCGGTCACGCCGGTCCGCGAAGCAGTCATGGACCTCGCCAATCTCGGCATCGTCGAAGTCATCCGCAACCGCGGCTTCCGCGTACCGGAGCTGACCGATCGCGATCTGGAGGAGATCTTCCGGCTTCGGACCATGCTCGAAGCGCCCGCCATGGCCGAGGTCACCACACTCCTCGACGGTGAGCCCATCCCCCAGTTCCGGCAGCTCGCCGAGCAGATCACACAGGCCGCCAGGGAAAGCGATGTACGGAGTTTCCTCGACCTCGACCGGCAGTTCCACCTCGGACTGCTCGAACTCCTGGGCAACCGGCGGCTGGTGGCGATGGTCAGCCAACTGCGCGACCAGGCCCGGATGCAGGGTCTGCAGAAGCTCGCCCACCAGGGAGAGTTGACGCGCTCCGGCGAGGAGCACATCGAGATCGTGGATGCCATCGAGTCCGGTGAGACAGAGCTCGCTTCGGAGCTCATGCGCAAGCACCTCGCCCACAGCCGCGGCATCTGGGCCGGACGGCCAGAAGACGACGCCTGAGCGCTGCTCGACCAGCACGGCCCGTACGGATGCGTGCGGGCCGTGCTGCTGCTTCAGGTCATCGCAGTACGAAGTCGTGAACCAAAGTCTGTCCCGGGACTCGCGGGCACCCCTCTCGCAGTGTCAAGAATTGTTGCCATCCCCCACGTGATGTTGGCGATGGAATTCGGAGTCACCGGGAGAGTTCTCGCCTTCCCGGCAAGCGCTCTCAAGCGTGGCGCGTGCCCGTGACGGCATCAACGGCAGCCACGAGGTTGGACAGTGACGACCCGTCGGCGCTCTACGCCGGCTGGAGTGAAGACGCCGGATTCCTTGTGGACGTCTCGTACGCCGCGAGCAAGCGTTCCGTGTCCGCCATCTGTCGCAGCCAGCCGTCACGGACCACGTCGATGCCCGTCTCCGGCTCCTGCAGTGAGGCGAGGTATCGGGCGACCGGGGCACCTGCCGGTCCTGCCTGTTCGTGCAGGTCGATCATTGTGGCGACGAGCTTGGACTGCATGCCGTAGATCGGGATCTGCGGGCCGCGCGGAGCGATCAGGCCGATGAAGTACAGCTTCTCGACGTCTTCCGTCAGGATGCCGCCGGCGTAGCGAACAGGCGCTCCCGATGTCCACGAGAACAGGGAGTCGTCGAGGAAGGGCAGGCGGACGTTGAATCCGGTGGCCCACAGGATGGTGTCGTAGTCCTTGGCTGTGCCGTCGCTGAAGTGGACGGTCTTGCCGTCGAATCGCTCGATGCCGGGGCGGACGGTGATGCGGCCGTGGTGGATCCAGTACAGGAGCAGGTCGTTGACGACCGCGCGGCCCCCGGCGAGGGTGTCGCCCTCGGGCTTGGGCAGGCCCGGGTAGGCGTTCCACTCGCCGATCGAGAGGCGGGCCATGAGGCGGTTGATCAGGTCCTGCTCGGACGGCGAGAAGTCTGCCAGGAACGGGACTTCCTGGCGCGGCACGCCGAAGTAGGTCTTGGGCTGGAACCACGAGCCGTGCCGGATGACGATGTCGGCGTCCAGGCGGTGTTGGGCGACGTCGACTGCGAGGTCGCAGCCGGAGTTGCCGGCGCCGACGACGAGGATGCGGTCGCCCTCCAGATCGGAGACGTTCTTGTACGTGCCGGAGTGGATCTGCGTTCCGGTGAACTCGCCGGGGACATCGGGGATTCTGGGGTCCCAGAGGTGGCCGTTGGCCACGAGGACGCCGTCGTAGATCTCGTCGTGCCCGGCGCTGGTCGTGACCCTCCAGCCGTACGACCCGGTCCGCGCGTCCGTGACGCCCTCGGGAGCCTCGACCGGTTCGACGCTCGTGACGGCGGTGTTGAACCGGATGGTGTCGTAGAGGCCGTGCTCGCGGGCGTACGACTCGATGTAGGCGCGCACTTGGTCGCGGCGGGGGAAGTGCGGGTAGTCGGCGGGCATCGGGAAGTCCTCGAATGCCGTCATGTCGCGCGACGTGATGAGGTGCAGGGCGTCGTAGTCGGTGTGCCAGTGGCCGCCGACCCGGTCGGTCTTCTCAAAGCAGTCAACGGTGTGGCCGCGTCGGCGGAGTTGCTGGAGTGCGGAGACGCCGGCGGCACCGGCGCCGATGACGCAGTAGCGGGACATGGAGGTTCCCTTCGTGGTCCGGGCGGGGGTTACCGAAGCCTTCTCGTCGGCTGCTTCGCGGACCCGGGGCGGGTAACCGCGGATCGCGCGAGGGCTTCGCTGCATCCAGATGCGGTCAGGGGGCGTATGTTCGGCCCGTCAGGATGACCAAAGTATTCACGCCGCTACTGGCCTAGGTGAATACGCGGTTTTCGGCAGGCCCATAGGTTTCCCCTTGAGCCGAGGTCGGCTCAGGTACGGGACCGGTCACCGCGGCGGTGGGACCTCCAGTCGTCCCAGATGCTTCGTCGCCAGCTCCATCAACACGCGCGTGGCCGGGGACAGATGGGCATCGCGACGGGTGATGAACGCGAACGTCTCCGGCAGCGGAGGGTCCAGTGACACCCAGCGCAGGTTCTCCAAGTGCCCCAGGGAGCGGGCGAGCGGCAGGGAGATGACGGTGTCGCCGACGCCACGCGCGGCGAGAGTGAGAGCCAGCGCGGGAGACTCGACCTCGACCACGGGGCTGAGGGACACGCCGGCGTTCTGTGCACGCTCCAGGAGCTGTCGCCGGGTGGGATCGGCGTTGCCCCAGCGCGCCTCGGGAAGGATGAGCGGCCTCTCCGCCAGCCGCTCAACCGTGATCGGTTCCGTGGTGCGTGACGGGTCGATGCTGAGATAGACCGCCTCGCTCGCCCAGACGACGCTGCTCACATCGAGGCCGCGGTCATCCACCGGCAGGGATACAAGGCCCGCCTCCAGCGCGCCGTCGCGCGAAGGCGGCCGTCGAACTCGGCACCGCCTTCCGGCCCGTGCCGGTGGACATCACCGACCGGGCCGCCGTGGCCAGCGCGCTCGGCTCTCTTGACGGGCTGCGTGCCGTCGTCAACGCGGCGGGTGTCTACCCGCCCACCCTGCTCGCGGACTACGACGAGGCGACCTACCGGCGCACCTTCGACGTGAACGTCCTCGGCACCCTCAACATCACTGCCGAAGCTGTCCCCGCACTGCGGGCCGCCGGCGGCGGGTCGGTCGTCAACTTCGCCTCCATCGACGCGTTCGCGGTCTCTCCCGGCCAGCTCGTCTACAGCGCCTCGAAAGCGGCGGTGGTCTGCATGACCCGCTCCCTCGCCCATGAACTCGCCGCTGACGACATCACCGTCAACGCGGTTGCCCCCGGCTGGGTCGACCCCCCTGGCACCCGGGCCGGCGGCCGCATGGCGGAGGCGGTCAAGGCCGTTCCGCTGGGCCGGGCCGCCCAGCCCGAGGAGATCGCCGACTGGGTGTGGAAGCTGTGCCACGGCACGTACATGACCGGCGAAACGCTGGTTCTCGGGGGCGGCATCACCGTCCGCTGACCGGGACCGGCGTGACTGCGGAGGGCGGCGCAACAGCGTGCGCCCTCCGCGGCCAATCTCCCTGCCACACAACGGAGGTACGTCCATGACCGTCCGTCCGTTCAGGCCGAGGAACTGCGCCTGACCGGCGGATCCACTCCGCCATCGAAGCGCGGGATCCCGGACAGTTCGAGTTCCACCAGGCCGTGCGCAAGGTCCTGGAGTCCTTGGAACCCGTGCCCGCCCAGCGCCCCGAGTACGTGCGCCATCGCGTCCTCGAGCGCCTCTGCGAGCCGGATCGGCAGCTCGTCTTCCGCGTCCCGTGGGTCGACGACGCCGGACACGTGCGGGTCAACCGGGGCTTCCGGGTGGAGTTCAACTCCGCGCTCGGACCGTACAAGGGCGGCCTGCGCTTCCACCGCTCACCCTCACGCCTGAAACCGCCGTCCACACGGGACATGGCACCTCCACCACCATCGCCACAGAGGCCCCACAGCTTGAGGATTAGGTTCGCCGAGGCCACTGACACAGTGTTCGAGCACTCCTCATAACAGAGGGTCAGAGGGCCACCTAGCGTGTCCCAAGGCAGCTACCGCCAATGACGTACGGCCGCCCCCTCCTGGCTGCCAGGCCAGGCGAGGGCCTCCTACGCCTGACAAGCCGCTGTACCGGTGAGATGGCATCTCGGCCATCTCTCTCCATCCATCGGTCGTCCGCCCTGAACAACTCCTGCTTCCCCGTTACGCATGAGAGCCGATCTCATGCTGCCTACCCGCCGCGAGGACGGTCTCGACGGCCCTGAGAGCACGGAGGTCCGCGAGCGGTTCGCCGTCGACCACGAGCAGGTCTGCCCTGTAGCCAGGCGTGAGTTGACCGGTCTTGCCGCCGAGGCCCAGCGCGTGGGCGGCTTCGGTGGTCGCCATCGCGAGGATCCGCTCGTTGGCCAGGCCGAGGTGCTCGTAGAACGTGAGGCTGCCGGGCAGGCCATCGAACCCGGCGCGCTGTACGCCCGCGTCCGTGCCCGCGATCAGGCGAGCGCCCGCCTCAGCCATCGTCCTTACGGCGTCGAACATGGCCTCGGCCCGCTCGGGACCGAAGAACTTCGGCAGCATCGGCCAGTGCGGGCTGACCGTGGGGCAGACGAAGATGCCCTTCTCGATGATCTGGCCGAGGACGTCTTCGCGTACGTCGAAGCCGTCCTCGGTCATCCAGGTGCAGTGCTCGATCGTGTCGACGCCCGCCTCGACCGCGGCGGTGATGCCGTCGACCCCGTGCGCGTGCGCGGCGACCGGAAGCCCTGCACGACGCGCCTCCTCCACGAGTGCGTCCAACTCCTCGTCGGAGAACTGGGATTCCCAGCTCTTCGCCCCGCCCTTGGTCAGCCCACCCCCGGTCTCCATCACCTTGATGACCTCCGCGCCGGCCTCGGCGTTGCGCCGCACGAACCGACGTACCTCCTCCACCCCGCTGACCTCGCCGCCGAGGAACCAGCAGTGCCCACCGGGAGGCGTCACGGGAGTCCCCGCCGACACGATGCGGGGGCCGACGGCCTGGCCCTCGACTACAGCCCGGGCCAGCCGCAGAGCAAGCCAATTGCGATCACCCAAGTCACGGGCGGTCGGTCGCCACGCTCCAGGGCAGGACGACGCCGTCGAAGCAGAGGTGCACATGGGCGTCGATCAGGCCTGGCAGCACGGTGCCCGCCGGGTACGCGAGGCGCGGCTCGTCAGGGCGAGCGTGACGCTGAACCTCTTCACGCGGCCCGACCTCGGCGATCGCGCCTTCTCGTACGAGGACCGCTCCATCAGAGATGACGTGCAGGTCAGCTCCGGCCAGGACGTGGGCGGCGGTGATCAGCATGGGCAGCAGCTCCCTTTCGCTTACGGAGTGGGTCAGTTGGCGACGCGAGCAGGGCATCGGACAGAGCCAGCAGTTCCTCTACGTCGGCCTCTCGGCTGCGTTGTCGAGGGATGGTGGCCAGGGGTTGCTCGGGTTGAGGCCTGCCCGAGCCGTCGAGTTGCGCGCGCACCGCTTCGCGCAGCCGTTCAGCGGCACGACGCGCGCAGTCGTCACCAGGCGGGCGTAGCGACGCGTCTCGCCGAGGCGGTTCAGGCGGGCTGCTTCACTGCTGGGCGTCACGTTCTCCGGGTCCGCGAGGATCCTCCGAGCCACTTGGCGTATCACTTCCGCCGCCTGCGGGTGCAGTTCCACATGATCGACCGGCCCGCCCATTAGCACGCGGACGAAACGATAGCCGTAGGACGGCTTGCCCTTCGGCCGTCTGCTGCCCGCATTCTTCGTGTGGCGTCACGGCTGCGAAGCTGGATGGCACGCAATTCCATCTGTGCGCCCCACGCCTCGATGGTGAACCGATTCTCGTCCGCTGGATCGGTCAGGTCCCAAGGCCCGTCATGCCCGTAGGTGACCACACCCCTCATCACGCATGTTGTAGCCGGTGTTCAGGCAGTCCACGACGTGGCCGCCCACGGACGCGGCGGCCGTCGGAACGTCACTCCGCTGCCGCTCCGGCGGCGAGGTGGCCGCCTTCACCCGCGACAGCCGCCGCACTCCGAGCAGGCACTTTCCGTACCCGTCGTAGGGTCGTTCGATCATTTCCAGGTCCGTACCGCGCAAGGTGTCTCCGTTTCGAGCACGCAGGGTACGGAGAATGCGCGGCCACCCCCAGGATGATGATCTTGGTCACCCCAGGAAGCTCAACCGAACCTGACGGTCGGGATTATCCCTATTGGTGTCCGCCAAACTCCGTTAGGGCCACCTAGGAGCTGTCCGGCCGATCATGTGACCGTCGCCTGATTTGCTCGTTGTTCCCGCTATGATCGACGGGATTCTGCACCGGGTGCGGACCGGGGTGCACTGGCGCGATCTGCCGGAGCGGTTCGGGCCATGGAAGACGGTCTACGAGCGCCATCGACTGTGGTCGGCTGACGGCACCTGGGAACGGCTGATGCAGCAGGTCCAGGCCGCGGCCGACGCGGCTGGCGAGATCGACTGGGACATCTCGGTGGACTCCACCATCGTGCGCGCCCACCAGCACGCGGCCGGTGCCCGCACCGAACCGCCGCCGGGCCATGCCGACTCAAAGGGGGACGAGGGGCTGGAACATCAGGACGAAACTCCGTGGCAGAGTCTCGTCGGCCGGCTGGTGGCGGTGGTGCGGGAGTCGAGGGCCTGGGCCGCTCACGCGGCGGCTTCACCAGCAAGATCCACCTGAGCGCGGACGGTTTCTGCCGTCCGCTGTCTCTGATCGTCACGCCGGGGCAGCGGGCCGACTGCACCCAGTTCATTCCGGTGCTGAAGAAGATCCGGGTCCCGCGGCTCGGGTCGGGCCGGCCCCGCAAGAAGCCCGACAGCGTCACGGCCGACAAGGCCTACAGCAACGGTCCTTGCCGTCAGTACCTGCGGCGGCGCGCCATCCGGCACACGATCCCGGAGAAGGCCGACAGCCAGGCTGCCCGCCTGCGCAGGGGGTCGCGAGGCGGACGGCCACCCGGCTTCGACGAGGAGCGGTACAAAAGGCGCAACACTGTCGAGAGGGCCATCAACAAGCTGAAGAACTCCCGCGCCGTCGCGACCCGTTACGACAAGCGCGGCTACGTCTTCCTCGGCACCGTCACCGCAGCCGCCCTTGTCATCTGGCTCCGCACCTGACCGCGTGTCATGACATCAACCCACCGAGGCACCTGGCGCAAGCACCAGGCTGGCTGCCGCGATGAAGTCCTCAAGGCTGATGACGCCGCTGCCGGTACCATCGTCCCATTCGGTCAGGAGCCCTGAGCGGCCCTCGTTCCAAGAATCCGGACTGTCATCAAAGTCAGGGCCGGGGTGCCACTCGACGCTGCCCTCGCCATGCCGGTATCGGAGATACAGGTACTGGCCGTCCGCCGTCCAGGCATCCCACTGCGATGGGCAGGCAGAACACGTCTGCACGACCAGCGTCAGCTTTCGACCTTCATCCGTACTCATCCGACGATGGTCGCGCAGCACCAGGCGCCCGGCAATCGACTTCGATCTCAAGCAGCAGCACGCTCGCCATCAATGATCGGCCGGACAGCTCCTAAGGGCTTGCAGATCATTAACTCGTCGTCTTGATCTTGCTGTTGGACTCTCTGGTCTGGGTGTGGACCCGGGCCTGGAGGGCGGAGAGGGCGACGGGTGGAGTCGTCGCGGGCGGAATGATGACGCCGTGCGCCTTGAGTAGTCGCCTGTTCTTCAAGAGTGTGCGGTGCATGGCTGTGCGGCTGCTGGCGAAGAGTACGGCGAGGGGTTCCGCGGCCAGGGCGACCCGCAGGTGGAGCACGGTGGCCAGGACCTGTTCGGGGAAGGAGAGCCGGGGCGGACGGCCACGCCGGGTGTCGCCGTCGGCAGCCAACGTCTCGGTGAGGTCGTCCAGTTGCTGCCGGGACATGCCGGTCAGTGCCGGATCCGACAGAAGGGCCTGGTCCCACTCTGGCTCCGGCGTCTGTGGGGTTCGGGCTGCCGGGACGGCGGGCCGGGGATGCAGGACGTAGTTCCAGTCGCCGTGGAAGGCGTGTCGGGTCAGCGGCAGCGCGGCCATTTCTGCGTCGCCGATGCGGACGCCGGTCGGATAGGCGTTGGTGTCGAGTGCGGCATCCACGCGCAGTCCGGTGCGGGTGGTGGTCGCCGCGATGGTCTGCAGGATGACTTCGTGGCTGGTCAGCGGTCGGCCATGCCAGTTCATGGTGATGTGGGAGAAGAGCCGGTGCTCAATCTTGTTCCACTTCGATGTGCCTGGCGGCAGGTGACACACAGTGATGGACAGTCCGGTTTCGGCGGAGAGCTGGGCGAGTTCGAGTTTCCAGGCGCGGGTGCGGTAGCCATTCGAGCCGCCCGCATCGGCCGTGATCAGCAACCGGGTCGCCTGCGGGTAGGCGTCCTGGCCCTGGCCGCGCCACCAGCGGCGGATCGATTCCACGGCGAACGCGGCGGTGTCGTGATCCGTGCCGACGTTGACCCAGCCGGTGTTCGCCGCCAGATCGTAGATTCCGTACGGGATGGCCTTGCCCAGCTGCGGGTCGGCGAAGTCATGAACGTGCACCGCACCGGGGCACCGGCCGGCCGCCACTGGCGTCCCTGGTTCTTGAACTCGCCTACGAGTTCCTTCTTCTTGGTGTCCACACTGATCACCGGCTGCCCGGCATCCCGGTGCTCGCGGGCCTGCTCGTTGAGGTAACGGAACTGGGCATCGCGGTCCGGGTGTTGGCTGCCCTCGATCGTCTTGGCGTTGGCCTGCAGACTGAAGCCTTCCTCCCGCAGCAGGTCGGCAACGGTATCGGCACTGACCCGGTGCCCGGCGCGGGTCAGTTCACTTGCGAGGGTACGAGTGGACTTCACAGTCCACCGCAGTGGCGACATCGGGTCGCCGCGCTCATCCGGCTCGACCAGCGCCAGCAGTGCGGGCCGCAGCCCGGGATCGACATCAGCGACCCGCTTGCGACCTCCACCCTGTCGCCGAACCCGGTCCAACGGATCTTCTCCGGCCTCGAGTTCAAGGACGCCCTTGCGGACCGTCGTCTCGCTCGCCTCTGCAGCCCGCGCCACGGCCCGGATGCCTCCGTGTCCCAACCCTCGGGCCTCCACGGCCATCAACAGCCGCCGCTGCCGCTCGTTCAGGTGCGGGAACAACACGGCGAACTTCACCGAGAGTTGGGCACGAGTCTCGTCCGGGATGCGCATACCACCTCAACGAATCCCAGGACGGGAAGCAACACGTTAATGATCTGCAAGCCCTTAGGTTAACCGCAACCTACTCCACTCAAGGCTGCCTTCAGCCGCCCGCAAGGAACTCACCTGAGTTGGCCGCCGGCAGACCACTTGCACCGAGCACGATCTCATCAGCCGCTCCCACCCACGCCGTTCCCCTCTGCTACAGCGCTTCAGTTGTCAGTGGCCAGGGTCAAAGCGGTGTCCACGGTCCGAACCAGCGATCAGGACGACGGAAGCGATAGCTCCGCCGACCTCGGACCACCGGGCGTCGCGCGTCGCAGCGGCGAGTGGACGAGCCGACGGCGAAACCGATGGGCATCCTCCGACCTTGAGACGAGCGCACTCCTTTCCTAACGGGGAAGTCCACAAATCCATTGCGAATCCCCGCCCGCTGTGCGCCGCCAATCGGTGGGGCCCACCAAGTGCGAGCCGTTCGGAGTCGAATTCATGGGGCCGGGGCTTGAGCCACGTGTGCGCCGGGCGCGCCGGGCGAGCAGCCGGTCACGGTGTGGTCGGGGCGTTGTTGAAACGCCCGGGGCATAGCCTGGGTGAGGCACGCGTCGAGGCGGCGCGGCCGAACACCTCCTTCGCCGGACCGTCACCGCGGACGGCATCACTGGCGACCCACATGCCTCGCAATTCGCAAGCCCGAGCTGGCTGTCGGAGACCTTGTGCCGTCTCCGGCTCAAGCGCCGCTTGGTCGTGGGGCGATGAGGTCTCGACTGCACCCCGGGTAACAATTCCCGGGGCACCCGAATTCATTTCCTGCAGAAGATTTCGATGTCCTCCAGCGAGCTCCCCGCCGCGTCGACCGTAGCGCCGTCACCGCGGAGTGCGGCAACTGCCTTCATGGCCTCTTGAGACACTTCTCCGTGGAGGCGCGCAAGATGCCCGAGGCTGACTGCGGACGAGCATCGCACGCTGGACTCGTTATGCCGTGACAGTTGGATGATCCACTGCTCCGTCCACAGCCGGTTCTCACCACTGAGAGCTGCGGTAATGAGCGCCCTGCTCACTTCCTCCGGTCGCCCGTGCCGGAAAATATCCTCCGCCGCAGAGGCGGGCGTGATCACCCCGGGGGATTCGTACTGCACGCCGTCAACCCTTTCCTTGTTCGGCACGGCTCACGCAATACTTCTTCCCGGGGATGAACTTCACCCTTGCCGCCCGACGCACATACGCCCAAAGTTGATCGACGTAGTCACACAGGTAGAATTGATCCTGACGGCTGCATGGCTGCTCACTGCTTGCGGGTTCTGTGTTCGAGTGGCAGCAGACCCACGACCGGATCGTCGGCCAAAATTTCCACCGGCGACCCAGAATCCAAACCCTTCCGGGTCAACTTGCCTTCCGGTGGATTTCAAACGAGAACGGATCCCCGCACATGATGGTGAACTCGCAGGACTTGAATCCCAGTCGAACCCCGTCTGCTTCACCAGCCGGATCCCTGAGGATTTCCTCCTCCAGGATGGGGCCGAGTTCCCCGGCTCCGCCCAATTCGGGAATGTCTTCCCGGCGCCAGCTTTCAGGAGGGTAGCACCAGCCAGGGAGAACACCCCATACTCCCGGGTCGCCCCTGAGAGTCCAGTCCGTCCCGGAGGTGATGACGACAGAATTCCTCTCCCCCACTCTGAGCTCAATCGCCTCTGCTTCCCCCTCCGAGGAAGGAGCGTAGACAATCGCTCGCACATCCGTAACGTCCAAACCCGTCAGCCGCACTGGCCCGCTCCTTTCCTCACTGGATCGGCACCGCGGTCGTACCGCACGGTCCCTCGCTCACCAACTCGGACCGCCTGAAGCCGCCCCTGTTCCACCATCTCGGCGAACTTCGAGCAGCGCACGCACCACTACCGCCGACCTGTCACTTCTCCGAGTTATCGGATCGACAGCCGTAGTTGAGCGTCAACCTGCCTGCATACTCGTCGGGAACAGTCCGCCCCCGAAAAGCCATCGAGAGGTACGAATCCAGCGCTTCTGGCGCCTCCAGGAACGGCCCGAACCGATCGCGCCACTCAGCACGACCAGCTGCGCTGGGAAATCCGCTGAACACTGCTACTTCAGCATCTCTCTCCCCCCAGCACCCCCAATTGCCAGAAGGGCCGACGATGGCAACCACATTGGCTGAGATCGCGATTGAACCCATGACGTCGCCGCCAGGTTCGTATCCAATGGCTTCCCAATAGCCATCACTGTCCGTGTCGACAGGCAGCGAAATAGCGGGGTGCACTCCGTAGTCGGGAACGTAGAAGTTGTCGCGACTCGGGTCCAGGGCCAACAGCTCGACCCTGTCATCCCCGTGCCATCGGGCCATTGCGGTAAGCGCTGGCCAAATTTCCGGGGACAGAACGATATCGAACTCGCAGAACAAGTAATCGCCGGCCACCCGCTTGAATACCTGGTCCGGAAGCCTGGCACCGACATCGAATACGTTACCCACAGCAGAAGAGACCTCTGCATAGTGCTCACTGCCGGTCACGAAGGAACCCACTCTCAGGGTCACTCCTCTCCGAGTCTGATTTTGATATCCGCCTTCTTTGAGCCGGGACTATAGTAATCGGCCGTCCATCCCTCGTAGCTATTGGCCTTGCCGCGAAGGAAGTACCGCGCACCGTCTTTCTCGTACATGATGTTCGGTCCCTTGTCTGTGCGGGTCCATCCATTTGCCTCGAGGTTCTCGCCAAATTCCCGAGGGCCGACGTCCGTAAGCTTGTTCAGCATACGAGCCCCTGGCTTGGTGATGTCCTCGTACTTCGAAGCATCACCGTCCCCCGGCTCGCACTTCAGCCCCAGCGGGTCCACCCAGACATGCGGGTTGGTCACCCAGGCCACCGGGTTCGGCGCGGGCTCCAGGCCCAGCGGGTCCGGGCTGGCGTACCTCGCCGTCGCCGGGTCGTAGTGGCGGTGGAGGTTGTAGTGGAGGCCCGTCTCCGGGTCGGCGTACTGGCCGGGGTGGCGGAGCGGCGTGTGTGCCGTACTGCCCCGGGCTACGGCCGTAGTGCCCCACAGCGTGCTTCGCGTGCGCCATGCCAGCGAGCCGTCCGGCGCCACCAGTTCCGTCGGAGTGCCCACCAGGTCCGTGATGATCGCGAAGAAGCGGGCGTCCACAGTGCGTTGGCTGTCCGCCTCCACGATGCGTTCCGCCTGCGCGACGGGTGTCAGGCCGTCGTACTCCCAGGTGAGGGCGACCGCCCGAGTGCGTTCCCCGGAAGGGGAGCCATGACCGGAGCCGTCACCCGCCCCCTGCTCCGTGCTCTGCTCGATGACCTGTGTGCCGTCCCAGGTGAAGACCGTCTCCTCGACGACCGCCCCCGACGCGTCGAGACGCTGCTTTGCGCTCCGGCGACCCAGCGGGTCGTACCGGTACGTCCACACCACCCCGTCCGGTGTGGTGCACGAGGTCAGCCGGTCCTCGGCATCCCATGCGTACCTCCAGAGGTCCGGCTTGCGCGACAGCCGCGTCTTCCGGCGCTCCACGACGCGCCCCGCCTCGTCGTGGAGGTACGTCCAGCGCCCGGCCCGCAGCACCCGCGTCCCGCTGAACTCACGCTCTCCGGCCGCTGATTCGCCGTGCGAGGCAGGCCAAGCGGCCTGGGTGAGGTTGCCGGTGGCGTCGTATGCGTAGGTCTCCGTCCAGTTCTCGCCGGTGACCTGGGTGACACGGCCGACACGGTCAAGACGGAAACGCCGAGAACCGTTGAGTCGGTCGCCCATCCCCAGCAGGTAGCCGTCGGCCCGGTACTCGTACGACTGCTCCTGGACGACCGTGGCGTGTGGGTGCGTGGCGGCGCGTGGGTCGCCCGTGATGCCGTCCGCGGTGACGGTCCGGCTCAGGAGGCGTCCGGCCAGGTCCCATTCGTTGGCCCAGATCAGCGCTGTGTCGATGTGTCGCTGGGTTTCGCGACCTGCGGCGTCGTAGGTGGAGTCGAGGGTGTGGCCGTCGATGTCGAGGCTGATGCGGTTGCCCGCGGTGTCGTACGCGTAGGAGGTGACGGATCCGGACGGGGTGGTGCGCCGGACCGGGCGGCCGAGTGCGTCGCGGTCGAAGGCGAGGATGCGGCCTGCGTGCATCTCGATGCACAACCTGCCCATGGCGTCGTGCTGCAGGACGAGTTCGGACTCCAGGGTCGTGGCCGTGGCGAGGCGACCCGCGGGGTCGTAGGTGTAGCGCGTCTCATCGCCGTCGGAGTTCTTGACTGTGATGCGCCCGTGGGGGTCGCGTGTGTAGGTGACGGTCTGCCCCATGGGGTTCGACCGCTGCCACAGGCGGCCGGCTTTGTCGTGGGCGTAGTGGAGCCGACGGCCGTCGAAGTCGGTCTCGGCGGTGACGAGGCCAGTGGGGTCGTACTCGTAATTCCAGGTCAGGCCCTGGGGGTTGGTGACTCGGCGTAGGCGCAGCTCGGTGTCGTAGCCGAATTCGTGCCGGGTGCCGTCCGGTTCGGTGCGGGCCTCGAGGAGGTCGAAGTGCGTGTAGGTGTACTCCGTGGTGCCGCCGATGGGGTCGGTGTGGCGGAGGAGGTTGCCTTCGCCGTCCCATTCCCAGGACTCGGCGGCTCCGTCCGGGCCGGTACGGTGCGCCAGTTTGCCCTCCGCTGTCCAGTTCATGCGCGTGGCATGGCCCAGCGGGTCGATGGCCGTGACGAGGCGTCCGAAGGCGTCGCGTACGTACGTGGTGGTGGCGCCGAGCGGGTCCGCCACCCGGAGCGGCAGACCGGCGGGGTTGTTCTCGATCCGTGTGATCCCGCCCAGCGGGTCGGTGACCGCTGCCAGGTGGCCTCGCTCGTCGTACGCCATGGCCGTGGTGGTGCCGTCCGGCCGTACGGTGCCGGTCGGGCGACCGGCCTCGTCGAACGTGCGGCGGGTGACGGCCCCATCCGGGCCCCGCATCTCGACCGGGTTGCCGCTCTCGTCGTACGTGATGGAGGCGGTGGTGCCGTCCGGGCTCTCGACGCTCAGCGGTCGGCCCAGGTCGTCGTAAATGTAGGTCGTCGTAAATGTAGGTCGTCGTGGCACCGAGGGGATCGGTGACGGTCAGGGGGCGGTGGTGTTCGTCGTAGGTGGTGCGGGTGGTGCGGCCGGCCTGGTCGCGTTCGGCGACGATGCGTAGCTGGGCGTCGACGGCGAAAAGGGATATCTGCCCGAGGGAGTCGGTGACGCGGGTTGTCATGCAGCCGGGCGCGGGGCAGTCCAGGCCGTACTCGAAGCGGGCTCGCAGGTGGCCGGCTTCGCCCTCGTGGTGGATGCAGCGGTCCTCGTCGTCGTAGATGTACGAGAACGAACGGTCGTTGGTGTCGGTCCACTTGGTGATGCGACCGCGCTCGTCGACCTCGTAACGGGTCGCGCGGTCCTCGGAGTCGGCGACGGAAATGAGGAAGCCCCGGTCGCTGTAGCCATACGAGCGGATCCGCAGCGGCCCCTCGGAGGTAGTGAGGAAGAGGCCGGTGATGCGGCCTGCCTCGCAGACGAAGCGGAGTTCGTAGCCGCCGGAGTGGGATATCGAGTGGGGCTGACCCAACTCCCATTCCACAGATAGCCAGTTGCCCTGAGCGTCGAACATGGAGGCGAGCTTGGCCGTGCCGTCGCCGCCGGGCTCGACTCCGGCCGGAGCTTCGAAGGTACGGGTGATCCGCGTGAGCGGGTCGTGCAGGGTGTAGGAGCCGTCCAGCTCGCGTTCCAGCGTCCACGGGACCCCCTTGAGAGGGGTGACGGGGAGGTCCGGAGCCGGGTGCGGGTAGGCACGCACGCTCCCGTCCGCCGCCAAGTGGCACACGCCTTCGGCGTCGACTTCCAGGCGTTCGTCGATGGTGGAGGCCCAAGCGGGGCCGAACCAGCCGCCGTTGCGGTAGGCGGACTCGAAGGTGCGGGTGAACTCCAGCGGGAACGTGCCCGGCAGCGTGACGTCGGTGGCGGGCAGGACCATGCGGCCGGTGGCCATGTCGACCGGCTCGTTGCGCAGGACCTTGCAGTTCAGGTCGCGGGCCAGGTCACCGAGGCGTTCCTTGACGGACTTGCGGGCTCCTTCCTTGACGCCCTGCTCGATCGCTTCCTTGCCGGCCGCCTTCAGCCCGCCCTTGAGCCCGCCTCCGACGCCCTTGCCGCCGACGAGGTCGATGAGGATGCGGCCGACGGCTTCGGAGGGGTCGCGCCAGTTCTGGTTCTTGACGATGCCCACCAGGCGTTCGGGGTGGGCGACGGTGGAGGCCAGGCCGGTGGCAACGCTGTTGAGGTTCGTCAGGTACACGCCGGGGTGGGTCAGGTTGTACGGATCGGTCGGGTTCAGCATCCGCACCAGGCCGACCGTCTCGCCCAGGCCCTTCAACGCGCCACCGAGGAGGTGCACGCTGTTCAGGGCCATACCCTCGCCCATGTCCCGGATCATCGAACCGGCCAGTTCCCAGCCACCGGGCATCTCCGGAGCCTGCTCGACCAGCGGCTTGATGGCGTCCTTGGAACGGCGGGCGGCATCGTCCCGCTGGTGCCGGGCCTCGTCCACCATGTGCTGGGCCTGCTCCAGGCCGGCCTTGCCCGGGTCCTGGAACGGCGGCGGCTTCGGCCCGGGATCCTGCCCGGCCTCGTTCTTGCGGTTCCATTCATCGGCCGTGGAGTTGTAATCCTTGACTGCCTTGTCGGAGGCCGCCTTGGACTCCTTGTACTGGGCGATCGCTTCCCGCGCCTCACCCTGCGCCCACTGCACCGTCGAGGCGTACTCCACCAACGACTTCGCCGCGGCCTCGCAGGCATCGGCTGCGGAGATCCAGAACTTGGGCTGGGGCGCGAACTCCTCACGGAAGGCTTCCCCCGCCTCGCCCTCCCAGCCGTGCACGTCCAGACCCTTGAGTCCGGAGCCGAG
Source organism: Streptomyces sp. LHD-70 (assembly GCF_031157275.1). Classification (GTDB taxonomy): domain Bacteria; phylum Actinomycetota; class Actinomycetes; order Streptomycetales; family Streptomycetaceae; genus Streptomyces. Next base: position 55,273 of record NZ_JAVIFW010000022.1, on the reverse strand, counting down.
TTTGTCGAAGGCCTTGAAGAAGTCCCTGAGATGCTCGGCCCGTTCGGTCAGCTTCTCCACGTCACCGTGGATGATCTCCTTCGGATCCTCCGTTTCACCGAGCTGACGTTCAGCGACATCCGCGCCGAGCTTGTCGGCCGTCCACTCCGACCCGTCCCGGACTCCCTCGGCCGCGTCCTCCAGACCTACGTGCTCCAGCCCGTCCGCAGCCTTGTCGCCCGCCCACGCGACACCCTCACCAACGGCCTCGACACCGTCCTCGGCCGCGCCGGCGACAGCGTTGAAAGCGTCCCCCAGACCCATGACCTACTTCCCCCCGTTGCCCTTGCCCTGTTCCTCGGGCGGCGGCCCGTCCCACTGCCAGTCGGAGTCGTCCCATCGGTCCGGTCCGGCCACGTCCTGCCACGGCGACGTCGAGAAGTCCTCCCCGACCTGCCCCCATTGGTCCCCCAGCTCGCCCCAGTCCGGCATCGACGTGTCGAATTCGAGCTTGGGCTTGACCTGGTCCCCGATCTCACTCCACGACATGTCCCCGGCTTTCTCGCCGTTCGCGATGCCCTCGGACGGGTTGTACGAGCCCGCCGTGACGGCCACTTCCTTCAAGGTGTCGACCACGTACTGCTCCTGCTCGTGGTACAGCCCCGCGGACAGCCCCAGCTTGTACGCGATGTCGTTCAGATCCTGCATCTTTCCGTGGATCCCCAGTCCCCACCGGCCACAGAACTGTCCGAAGACATCAGCGAGTTCACCCGAACCCATGTCCATCCCGGACATGATCATGAACTGGAACCCGTGCCCCTGCTGAGCCGTGATGGAGAAGTAGCCGGTCTCCTCCAGCTCGTTCTGCGCCGCCCTCAGGCCCTGCTCGACAAGCTTCGCCGCCTCCTGATCGAACCGGTAACCGCCACTCACGACGACGCCCCCTCCGACTCCTCAGTCACCGCGACCCCATCCGGCACGATCCCCTTGGCCGGCGGGAGCAGGAACGCGCCCTCACTTCCGATGTCGACCGCGACCCCGCACGGTACGTCGATCTCCGCGAGCGTCTCGTCCAGCAGCCGGGCCCCGTACACGCGGCGGAAGGACCACTCGCCGCCCTCGCCGCGCGACTGCGCAAACGCCGTCAACGTATCCGTGTCCGTGAACGCGAAGATCCACCGCAGCCCGGCCTGATCCCCAGTCATGACCCCACCGTCCCGCAACGGCACCAGCACCAGTGATCGTCGGAACTCCCCGATCAGCGCCTGCACTTCAGCCAGCGCCTCGTCCACATCTCCCGTGTCTCCCGACAGCACGCCCCCCCCAACTCCAGCCCAAACGATCACTCCAAACGATCACTCCAAACGTAACCGACGCTTCATACCTCGGCGTGGTTCCGCACCACCGGGGTCCGCGGTTGCCGGGGGACGTGCTCACCGCCCGCTCACCCGAGCACCCGAACCCGGGCCCGTTGGGGGGCCGTACGGTCTGCACTCGCAGGCCCAGCATGGAGCGTGGCCGGTTGACTCCTTCCAGGTGCATCAGGTTCGAGGGAAGCCCACGGCCAGGGAGATCACGCGCGGATTAACTCGCACCGCAGCCTCGGGACGCCATGTGCAATGCATCACCTCGAACCGCCACGCGCTCGCAGGGCGAGAGAGAAGTCCTAACGAGTACCCTTCCAGGCTCTGCCCAAGCGCGAGGAGAAGTACAGCGTTGTCATCGCCTCCAATGAGTCGTTCTGCGGCTGGACGAAGAAGTCCACTGCCCCTTGTCTCTGCGCAGCGATCGTCGACCGACTGACGTTCAACTGCACGATCATCGAGACCGGCAGTGACTCCTACTTCCTTGCCAGCACCCAAGCACGAATCGAACAGCCCCCAAGGCGGGATAGGCGGAAAGCAGTCCGCAATCTGCCAGCTCCGCCGTTGCCGACCGTTGTGTCGGCCAGCCCAACACCAGTCGCTCGGACGCGACCCACCGCGATCGCTCAGGCAGCTGTGCTGGCGTCCCAGCCTCAACTGGCTTCAGGCTTCTGCGTGGTGACGTCGTCGACGCTTTCCTGGGATCAGTGGCTCAATGGCAGTGGTGATCTCTGGTTGCCCATACCTATCGGTGAGTGCCCGCCAGCGTGGCGATCAGGTGTTCCTTGGCATCGACTGGAAGCCCTTCGGCGAACTCTTGCAGCAGGCGGTCCAGCGGAACCCACTGGCCTTGTGGTGCATACGACGCGGCACGGACGCAGAGATCCTCCAGCCGGTCCCATGCTCGGCTTGGTCGTCGACTCCCCAGGTTCTTGAGGTGGATGTGGGCATGCGCGTCGTCGGCCCGGCATCCCGCGACGTCCTCCATGAATGAGCCCAGGGCGTGGCCATCAGCGCTGCGGTGACGTCAACTTCCGCTGCCAGGACCACGACTCGACGTACACCGTCCAGCTCTTCACCGAGGCCGGCAGCTGCACCGCCATGGCCTGAATCACATTCTTGTCGTCGATGTCCTCGCTTCTTACCGTCCCATGGCATGGACTCCACAGCCTCCGACGTGGTCAGGCGACTCGGTGACCTTCTGGCCGTGCAGGTGAACTCATCACCCGAGCTCTTCGCTGGAATGGAAAAGGCAGCCGCTGCCGTCGACCGCGAGCGAGCAAAGAAGACCACCAACGAAGGCCACGGCCCTCGCAAGCCGGGCCTGCGTCAACTACCCCGAGCCGAGCGTGCCCCTCTACGGATGACACCGTGGGACCTGATCTCGACGTTCGCGCGCGCTACGACCCTTGCCCGGCAAGGACGAGGCAGAGGGCTGGCTGAGCACTGGCAGGGGCTGAAATACTGTCGGGCTTTCACCGCCGACCGGCACGGCAGCCTGCGCCTCACCGATGAAGGGAAGGCTCCCGAGCTGTCCTATCGGGCCATGCAGGCGAGGGAGCTGGGCCGGGCGTTCGGGCTCGCCGTCGCGGAACGGGCGCTTCGCGAGCGGTATCCGGACCACCTGATCAGCCTCGTCGACGCTGAAACCGCCCTGCTTCCTGGCTTCGCGCGGACCAAGCCGGCCGGGACTCTCGGCGCGAGACCGCGGCCCGACTTTCTGCTGGAGGCATGGCGTCCCGGTGAAGGCTCCCGGATCTTCGTGGTGACCGTGAACGGCAACCACCAAGCTGTGAAGCCGAAGACCTCCGCAAGCGCTCGCACGACATACAGACAACTGGCCCGGGGCAGTGAGCGCGTGGAGCGGCTCCATCTGGGGCAAGGGAACGAAACTCCCACGATCATGACCTCGACCGAGTTCCTGGCGACTGCCGGTGTGACAGTGCACGTCCTGCACACAACGGGAGGTGTCGAGCTCCCGGTACGACCGACATCCGGTCCGGAATCAGCCGATGTGGCTATTGGGCGCCGAGCTCTGCGGTACGCGGACTCCGTGGCAATCCCGACGAAACGCGGAGTGGAACGACACAACGCCTTCTTGATCCCTGAGGAGCAATTCTCCTGGTTCGGCCGAGTGATCGCCCGGGCCCACGCCGCTGGCCAGCTCTCACTGGCCGGCGGCGGAGGGACGGTCGGCCGGTATCTGATCGATGAGCAAGGCGGCAAGCACTTCAGCGAAACGGCCTTCGCCGGAACTGCCAGTGTCCACGACGCGAAGACCTGTTTCGGCGAGGAGCAATACGTTGGTACTGACCAGGTCTTCCGTATCAACGGCACGCGCGTTGAAGCGTTTTCCGGCATTGCCACAGAACTCTACGATCTGCTCGCCGAGGGCAAGGTGGAGGAATACCGCCAACGGGTTTACGAACGACGGAAGGACTGGCCCGAGCCGGACGACATCGACGGCTGGGGTGCGAGTTCCTTCCGGCCGGACGGCACTGCGCTGGCGATACGGGTGCTGCCGAACAGCGCATCGTCCGAGAACCTGTCCTCGGGGTGACCCACAGCAGCTTGAGAGGCGATGGGGCGGACGATCCCACCGGCGACACCGCGAAGCTTCGCTGTGACGACACTCCCGCGCTCGCGATCCGGCCACGTACAACACACATCTGGCTTCGGCGCCCTCACCAATACGGTGAGCTACCCGGAGTACCAGTGGCCAGCGTCGTCGGCGCGTCGCGGAGCTCGTCGCGGTCGGTCTGGCCGACCGACTTCCCGCCGCGGTCGTCAATGGTTTCATCGGCCCGGGGCGACGAGCCATCGGGGGGGACGAGAGTGGTGACGGCAGAGGCAGCCAAGCCGGGTCCGGTCCGGTCCGGTCCGGTTAGGGGAGTCGCGGCGGCTCACGCAGCTCCAGAACGAAGTGGCGACGCGGACGGCATCGGCGGGGTCCCGCGGGAATTCCAGCGCCACATCCGCGTCGATTGTCTCCGCCTCTCCCATTCCGATTTCCCCAAGTCTCCCGCGCCCAAAGCCGCCAAGGCCGAGCACGCCAGGCCCCGCACACGTCATGTGCGGGGCCTGGCGTCGGACGGATCGGACTCGTTACCGGGTATCTGGTGTCGTTCGTTCCGACCACGGTGTCTCGCCTGCTCTTCTTCAGTGCGCTTCCAGCCGCATAACGACGTCTCGGGTGACGATCGGTGCGGATGCCCTCTCGGACAGGATGTCCAGCAGATCGTGGCGGACCACGACGGCACAGCCCGTCGTCCGTGACCAGGGCAGGCGGTGAGCGCCCCGCTCGTATTCGGTGCGCCAGCAGATGAGCCGAAGGGCCAGACCTCGGTCGTGCTCCAGTGTCAGCGGGTCAGCGGGCCTCGGGCGGAGTTGCGGTGCAGAGCGAAGGGGGTGGGGGTCAGTGCGAAGCCGGGCACTGGTGCACACGGCCGCCCTGCCACTCCACTACCTGGGTCGTCGAGCACCAGCTCGCAGTCGGGCAGGATCCACAACTGGCCGGCTCTGGCCCGCCGAGGCCCTCTACCAGGCTGGTCTGACAGCCGACGGGCGATCGGAATCAGTTTCCGCCACGTTCAGCAACATGCCGGGGCGTGATGTCTTCGGCCCAACAGCGCACCCGCCGCCCCTGCATCATTGACCTGCCCACACCTCACGCCGTGGCACCTGACGCATACGGCTGGATGACGCCCGCCGGATCATCAGGAACCGTGCCGGGCCTCAGGCTTGTGGCCATCACAGGCACCAACGGGGAGGGATACGAGGTGGACGCACTCGCGGCGGCGGTACACGCGCTGCTGGAAGATCCGGACGCAGCGACGGAAGTGGAGGTGGCGACGCCGGAGAAAGCTGCCCGAGCCGTCAGGCTCCTAGATCACGGCCTGCGTAGCGGCCGTGGGGTCCACCGCAAGATGGCCGAAGGTGCGCTGCACGGCGCAAGGACACTCTCGTCCGACCGGCTGCAGGTCCTCTCTGAGTTCGTCCAGAACTCCGACGATGCCGGAGCCGGGCAGCTGCGCATCCTGCTGCGGTCCGACGACCTTCTGGTCGCCCACGACGGAGCCGGCCTTCGCCTGGCTGATGTTCTCCCGCTCGGCATGCCGTGGCTCAGCGGCAAAACGGCCGACGCCGAGGCCACCGGCCGGTTCGGCATCGGCCTGTCCACCCTCAGGGCCCTCACCACGGTGTGGGAGGTGCACTGCCACCCCTTCCACGTGCGCTTCTCCAGTACCGAGCTCGAACCCGCAGCACCTCCGGAACTCCCCGACGGGATCTCCGGGCCGGAGTGGACCGTCTTCCGCCTCCCGCTTGCCTCCGACACACTGACCACCGACCAGCTCCTGGAATGGTTCGGGGGCTGGAACGACGCTTCCCTGCTTTTCCTGCGTCACCTCCGCAGTCTGGAGGTGACGGCGGGCGAGCAGAGCACCGTACTAACCCTGACCTGGAAAGAAGTGACACAACGTCGGCTCCTGGTCAACGGCGTCGAGCACGACGTGAATGTTCAGCACGCCCGGACGACCGACGGAGAGCAGTGGCGTGTGTACACGACGCAGGTAGCACCGCGCCCTGACTGGGAAAGGAGTCACAAGGCTCTGGGCCGTGTCGTGCCTGTGGGTGTCGCTCTGCCGCTGGATCGTGGGGCGAAGGGCAGCGTGCATGCCGGCCTGCCCGTGGCCCCGCTAGACGTGGCGGCCCGCGTCCACACGCAGTTCGACCCCGTCGCCAGTCGTGAGGGTTTCGCCGGCAGCCACCTCAACACACAACTCGTGCCCGTAGTGGCTGACTTGTGGGCCGCCGGTGTGCGCGATGTCCTGGAGGAGGTGGATCACACGGCGTGGCATCTGATCCCGCTCCCCGGCCCTCCGGGCTCCGCGCCGTCGAACCTGCTCCAGGACCGGATGCACGCCGAACTGCTCACCCGCGCACGGCAGTCACTCGCCACCGAGCTGGCCTTTCCGGCTGCGGAGGGCGGTCCCGATGCTCCGCTGACCGACTTCGCAGTCGAGGAGGCCGCGCTGTCAGGGGTCCTCGACGACGACATCGCCTCGCTGGGCGAACTCCCACACGCCTTGCCTGCCGCCATCCGCGACAGCTGCAGCCGGTGGCGAAAGGTCCTCGCGGACTGGCGTGCCGCGGGTGCTGCTGACCTACCCCCGGAGGTACAGGTCACGGATGCACTCAGCTTGCTCTCCGATGGCAAACGGCAGGACGTCGCGCGGCTCGTACGGCTCGCCGCCGTCGCGCTCGAAGCAGGCCACGAGTACGTCATGGCCAACCGGGCGTGCCTGGTCACTGCCGACGGACGCAGCCTTCGCCCGCAGCCCACGGAGAACTGCTTCGCTGACCCCGTCGGCGAGCCCACCGGCCCCCTGGATGTACTTGGCGTGGTTGCGAACCTGCATCCCGCCTACACGGAGGACAACGCCTGGGCGCGGACCGTCACCGCCTGGCTGGGCCAACGGGGCTGCCTGGTACGCCGCGACGACACGGCAGCCGTACTGGAGATGGTCTCCCGGCTCGGACACACAGGCGGACAACTTGCCGATGGCGACGAGGCGACGGAGACCGCTCGGCTCGTCGCCCTGCAACGTGCGCTCGGCGAGCTGCCCAAGAGGGAACGCGACCGGCTTGGTTCGGGCATCGGACGGGCCCTCCGTCTCAACGGCTTCGCCTACGACAAGGAGGGTTCCGAAGAGGCCCGCCGCGTGAAGCCTGGGAACTCCTACCTCCCTCAGGCGTTGGAGACTGCTGACGGAGACCGGTTCGAGGTCGCGGCACGCAAGACTCCCGGTCTCGTCTGGGTGCGCCGCGCGTACGCCCGATCGCTGCTCTCCGCCACCCAGGCAGGCGGTCTGAGCAGAACGGCCTTCCTCCGACTGCTGGGTGTGGCCGACGCCCCCCGGCTCACGCCGGTGCGCGAGGTCTACTACCCGGCGGACACCAAGACGTACGAGGGCGACCCCCGCCTCGGCCTCGCACGGCACTGCAGGTGGTACACCTCTGGCCGGCGGAGGCAGATGATCGGCAAGGGAGCCGATCACACTCTGGATGACCTGATCAGCAGCGACCTCGCAGCCGTGGTCGAGAACATCGCGGCGGAGAAGGACGTGACCGAGCGACGACGCCGCACAGCTGCCCTGCTGCGCACCCTCACCGCACTATTACCAGTTCAGACCAGGCCGTCGTTGCCATGGCTCGGGGACACTACAAGTGGAATGTTAGAGGCGAGACGGCTGCCATCTGGGTGTGGCAGCTTCGGGAGACCGCTTGGCTGGAAGACAGCCAAGGCAGTCTCCGGCCGCCGGACGAACTCACCCTGCGCACACCGGATACGGAGGCCCTGTACGGACCGGAAGATCCCGGATACCTGCATCCGTCGATCCATCAAGCCCTGTCCACCCGCACGGAAGTCCTCACCGCTCTCGGTGTCTCCGGTGATCCCGACGTCCCGCGCCTGATGGAACGCCTGCGTGAACTCCGTGACCGTCAGACCGAGGACGCCGATACCGATGCTGGCATGACGGACAGCATCAGGGCGGAGGCACTGCTTGTCTATCAATCACTGGCGCGACGTCTGACTCATCGTTCGGCAGATGCATCCCAGATCGCGGTGGAGAAGCAGATCCGCGATGAGTTCCGGTACCAGGACCTCGTCCTGACCGACCAGAGCTGGATGGAGTCCGGCAAGTGCTTCAGGGGACTTGCCATCCTGAGCGGATTCCGTCCCTTCACCATGGCCGGAGCAAACATCGCCCCGCTGTGGCAGACGCTGGGAATTCCCGAGCCCGGGGTCGATGACCTCATCGACGTGCTGAAGGAGATCGCCAGCACCAACGTGGCACCCGACCCCGAACACGAAAGGGTCATGCTCGAAGCCCTACGCCGCTTGCGGGACCTGATCTGCTCCCACGACAAACCGATGCCTCCGGGGCTGCAGAGCAAGCTGCGAAATCTGCCACTGTGGACCACAGCTGGCTGGGTCAAAGGCAAGGGACGACACGTATTCGCCGTGGCCGACTCCGGAGTCGAGCGGGTCTTGACGGATCGTCTGCCTCTGTGGAAACCGGGAGGGAACGTGCAGCAGTTCGCTGCGCTGTTCGGTCGGCTGCGCGTAACGCCCCTGGACGTTGCAGGCGCCGAGGTTACATATGAGACAGAAGGCATGGACGGGGACGCTGCTGCCCTGGACCGGTCTGCCGACGCGAGCCTCACAGAGGGCTTCCGGCGGGGAGTCGCCGCGCTGCAGGACCTTCTGGTGCGCGACGAGCCAAGGACAGCGGAGGCATTTGCCGGCTGGGCCTGGCTGGCAGGCCTGGAAGTCCGGGTGCTGCCTGGCCTGCGGATTCGCCTTGCCCCGGGAGCCACGAACGATCCCATCGAGCTCCCCGTAGACGCGCACATCGACCGCGGCCGCAACACGCTGTTCCTGCACTCGCACACGGCTCTCACCACCAAGGCGGGGGCGGGTGCTGCCATCGCCGCTCACTTCGCGCACGACCGGGCACGCGTAGGCCACAACTGGCGGGACGTGTGGGAGGAGCGGCTGGTGCAGGCAGGGGCCGGAACCGCGCTCACCTCGACGGGACAGCGTGAGCGCGAGGAACGACAACGGCTCGCCGAAGAATTGCGTCAACGGGCGCAGCGACTACCTGTCACGCCCGCACAGAGCAGGAAGCCGGCACATGGCACGGGCAGTGGGCCAACCATCCCCATTGGCCCGACCGGTACGATTCCGCAGCCCCGCACCAGTTCAGCGCCCGCGTCCACAGGCCCTGGCGCCCAGTCCGGCCCCCAACACTCCCCGGCCGCGCGTCCCCTGGTGGATGCGGCTGAATTCGACATGCCGCCCACCAACGTCATCCGCACTGGAGCGCCGACCACACCAGGCAGCACTCCTACCCGTACGCCGGCCACAGCGGATCCTTCGCCGCGCCGACACGACATCCGACTCCCCCAGCCCAAGCCAGGAGGGGCCCAGCCCCGCAGCCATGCCTCACCTCTCGGCTACGCGGATCACCACAAGGAAGAGCTCGTCATCCAGGCGCTGCGCCGGATCCTGCAAGAGCGCGGTGTCAAGCTGGACGACCAGCGAGGTGCGTCGCGCGTAGGCGCCGACGCATACGACTCCACCGGGCGCTATTACGAGATCAAGGCCCACGGGAGTGGCGTCCCGAGCGAACTGGCCCTGACGCGTTCAGAGTTCGTACGGGCCTTGTCCGAGGGTGAGAACTACACACTCGTGATCGCCTCAAGCCTGGAGCAGGGTGCCGGCAAGCCAACCCTCCGCCTGGTGAACGACCCCGTCCACCGCTTCGAAGTCGAACCGGCAACCGACGTCCGCCTCAAGGGGGTGCGGGCACTGTCAGTAGAGTCGACCGTCTACGAATGGCCCGGTGCTGAGTAGTCACACGATCGTCCCCTCGTTAGCAGGCTCATCGCTGAGAACGAGGGGCGGGGCGGCAATTGGCGTGACCGGCCTTGCTGCCTACGGTCCGAACCGAGCCGGCGCCTGTCCAAGGAAGCTCAACCGTACCTGACGGTCGGTGTTGTTCCTATTAGTGTCCGCCAAGCTCCGTTAGGGCAACCCAGGTTAGCCGGGGTGCTCGGGCATACCCGGAGCGCGGCCACGGCATCCATCTAGGCCGGCCGCTACTGCTGAGGGCAGGGAGTCGAAGCCGTTGTGGCTCCATCCGGGGCGCAGCTCAATCTCCCTCCCAGACACTCGATCACGAGTCGCAGCCTGGTTCACGAGCAGCGTCGTCCCTCTACAGCCGACCCCACCAGAGTCAAGTCCATCCGGTCATTTTGGTTCGACCTTCGGACACGGAGCCCGGTAAGCGGGGCCCGGAGGTACGTTGAGCCCGCCACTGGTCGGCGGTGAAGGCTCCGCTTGCCCACTCGCACCGCGCCACGCCACGTCACACACCACGATCCGGTCCTTGCGTGCGCCGAGTGCGGTCCCTGGGGGGTATCGACGTAAGCACCGGGAAATTGCGGATGGTTCGGATGCTCTAGGTGCAGTCGTCGCATCCCAGTCCCGGAGCCGTCTGGAGAGCTTCGCAACCGGGCCGAGCCGCGCCGCTCCGACGGGTCGGTGACCACAGCACGCCTCGCGACGACGCAGAACTCTGCCGACAGGTCATCCGCATCGCGCCTCAGCGACAAGGCGCCCCCACGTCCAGGCCCTTCAGGTACCGGTCCCGTTCCCTGGCGGTCAGGGGCTGGCTGACCAGGCCGCACAGCAGGTCGCGCCATGCCTCCACGCCGACCGTACGACGTACGACCTTGCTGTCCGGGCCGAGGGTGAGGATGTCGTCGGCGAGGCCGGGAACCACCTGCATGCTGTCGTTGGGCTTCGCGGAGGTGGCCGGTGGGTCGGTGCGCCAGACATCGAGCTGGTCGCCCGTGGCCGCGTCCAGGATGCGCACGCCCCGGTCGGTGCCGGTGCTGAAGCCCTGGAGCAGCACACTGCCGTCCCGGCTCAACGCCACGTCCTGGGTGGCGTGCGGCTGGCTCCCAGTGGCACGCACGCGCTGCCCGGTGTCGAGGCGGACGACGTACGCATGGCTCTCCTGGTCGGAGAAAGCCGCCTGGTTCCCCTCGTAGTCGACGCCGATGCCCATGAGTTGAGCCGCTTCCGGCAGGGTGGTGTGCGCGGCGTGCTCGAAGGCTCGGTCGCCGTCCCAGCGAAAGGTGTCGACGTCATTGCCGGTCTGGTCGAGTACGACCAGAGTCCTACGGTCCCCGCTCAGGGCGAGGGCGAGGGTGCCGTACTGCGGCTCCGGCATCACCGTGCTGCGGGTACAGGTCCGGGTGTCGAGCAGTTCCACGGAGCCGTTCCAGATGCCGACCACGTACCGGTCGCCCGGAAGGTAGAAGATGGCAGGGCGAACCGGATACGAGTAGGAACCGTGGATGGCCGCTTTACTGATGGCCACGCCGCAGCCGGTCCGTTTCCCTTTGCGCAGGTCCCAGATGGTGAGTCGCCCCTGGTCCTCCGCCAGGGCGCGTTTCACGCTGTGCAGGGCGACATACCGCTTGTCACCGCTCAGGGCATAACCCGTGTCCCCCACGTTCACGGTCAGGTTGGCGTACGGAATCCTCCCGAGCCGGCGGCCGGTGCGCGGATCCCAGAACTCAGTGCGCCCCTCGGTCCTGTGCACGGCCATGCGTCCGTCGGGCGTCAGGTCTCCGTAGCTGAACTCCCGGTCGTCCAGGGGGATCTGCTGCCCCCGTCGGACTCCGGTAGTGTAGAGGTTGAACTCGCCGCCGTACGAGGCGACGGCCACCTGCTTGCCGTCGGCCGACATGGACAGGGCGCTGACCGTCCGCGCCAGCCGGCCCAGTCTGATGCCGGGGCGCAGTTCGGCGTCGTAGAGCCGGGCCCCACCGTCCTGCCCTCCCACCACGAAGTTCCCCTCGCCGTCAGCGACCGCCATGTCCTGGTGCACGCCCAGGGAACGTTCAGCGATACGGCGGCGGCGTTCCAGGTCCCACACCTCGGCGCGCTCAGACGTCCGAGCCAGCGCCTTGTCTGCCCCGTCGAAGAGCACGATGACGTCGCCCTTCATTCCGGGCAGGGGCCGGGCGGCCTTCCAGCGCGCCGATTCCGTCAGGAACTCCCGGACCTCCTGACGCCCACTGTCGACCAAGGTCAGACGGGAGCCGTCCCCGGAGAAGCCCAGCCCGAGCTTGCTCCTGCCCACCTGGAGCCGGGTTACGTCGCGGCCGTCGGAGGTACTCCACACGACCACGAACGCCTCGTCCTCGGGGGTGATGTGCGAGGCCGCCACCCACCGTCCGTCGGGCGATAGAGCGAGGGAAGTAAGCCCATGGGCGGCATTGGGCAGGCCTTCTATGTGCCCCGTGGCCATCGTTCGCAGGAGCTTGCCGGTTCGGGTGTCCCACAGCTGGACCCGGTTGAGGTAGACCTCCGTGGCCAGGACGCGGCCGTCCCTGCTCAGGGCCCTGGGCCTGCCCGCGTTGCGCAGTACGCGCGACTGCCGGGCGGGTCGGACGTCGTAGAGGCGTACGCCTTCGGCCTGATCGAAATCGGAGGAGTACGCGGCGGTCGAACCGTCCGCACTGACCACGACGTCCGTGTCGGGCGGATTGCCCTGGCCCTCCAAGCCCGTCACCGAATCGGCGTCCGTGCGCAGGCGTCGCTTGGCGTACGGCGCGGCGGCCACGGCTTGGGCCAGGGCGCGCCTGGACTCGGGGGTGGACCGGGTCTCCTCGGCGTAAAGGGCGTACTGCGCGGCCTGGTTGGGGCTGGTCGCGAGGAGTTGTCCTGAGCGGGCGGCCAGTGCCTGCGAGGCGGAGATGCGGGCCTGAGCCACGGCCTCGTCGCGCTGCCTGCTGGCGTCGAGGAAGCCGTAGACCGCGAGGACGAGCAGCGCCATGAGCAGGGCGACGCTCGAACAGCTGAGCCGTTTGACGAACCGGAGTTGTCTGAAGTCGTCGTGCTCCAGCTCCTCTTTCGGACGGCCGTGCAACGGCGCGGCCAGAGTGGCGACTGCGGAGCGGAACGGCGGGTATCGCAGCGAGCGATGGCTTCCCTCGATCTCACTGAGGTCCACCCACAGCGGGACGGACGTGAAGTGGCCGGCCAGGTTCGGCGGCAGGCAGGTGGTCTCCTCCCAGTCGAAGTCGCCGGCGCCGTCGTCCCATTCGATCCGACCGCTCGCCACGGCGATGAGCAGGTGCTCCGTGTCACGCTCGCGCAGCCAGTAGTCGACCTCCTTGGCCACCCAGGGCGAGGCCGCGGCTTCTGGGGAGGCGAGCAGGATGAGGTAGCGGGAGCGTGCGAGTTCACGCTGGATCGACTGCCACAGGTCGTGGTTCGCGGGCAGCCCCGTGATGTCGCGGAACACGCTCATCCGCATGGGCCGGAAGCGCGAGACGGCCAGCCGCTCCAGGCCCCGCTGGAGCTGTTTCGCCAAAGGCTTGTTCTCGCGCTGGCTGTACGAGATGAAGGCATCGCGCTGTTTCAGGCCGTCCGGCGCGGCGGCTCGCGCATCGACATCGGTCTCCGCCGCTTCCACGGCATCGCTCATGACGTCCCCCGTCTCCTCTTCCCGACGCTCCCATCGTCATCGATGCACCGCGCCAACTCCCATGCGCACCACGCCCATTGAAGCGCCGATCGGTGATCATTCCAGCTTCGCGGCTGGCTACTCTAGTGGTCGACTGTGACGGTGCTTTCGTCTCAACCGGACTGGCGAGGCGTGCGAACTATGGGGGCGAACGGGCGGATGAGTGGACAGTTGGGCCGTCCCAGTGCTGGACAGGGACCCCGTTGGCAGAGCCGCGGCAGCCTGATCGCCCGGCTCGTCGCGGCAACGGCCGTCGGCTCACTCGCGGGCCTCGGAGCCTTCAGCCTCACGCAAGTGACCAGCCGCACCCTCTTCGTCGTGGCGGGCGGTGTGGTGGGCGCTGTGACCGTCCTCGCGGTGCAGTGGTACCGGCGGCTCGCCCGGCTCACCGAGGTGAAGGTCACGATCCCACAGCTGAGCGAGCTCACCTTCGCCGTCAACAACGACTCCCGTCAGGTCGCGTGGCGCATGTTCGTCGAGACCGTGACCCGGGTCTCGACGCAGCCACTGACCGGCGACGAAGGCGTTGTCCGGGAGGCACTCACCTCGATGTACGGGCTGTTCGCCACCGCGCGGGAGACGCTGGCGGCCGCCCGCCCCTCCGCTCCGGTCCCGGGCGGGCAGACGGTGGAGTACCTCGCGATCACCATGCTGAACCGGGAGTTGAGGCCGTTCCTGTCCCAATGGCACCCACGGCTGCGGGAGTTCGAGAGGGCGCACCCCGACAGCCCGGAATCCGACTGGCCGGACAACGCCGCCTGCCGGGCCGAACTCCAGCGGGTACAGCACGCCATCCACGACTACGCAATCGGCTTCGCCCGCCTCGCCGGCGTCCGTGAACCAGAACCCCTCGTGAGACATGTCCCCCTCCCCCGAACCTCCGACGACAGACCTCCGGGAAGCACGATGTCCACGGTCGGCAACGGTCCAGCCGCGCCATGACCTCGGACACCGCTCCAACAAGCTCTCCGGGGTGCACCCACGCCCCAGCCGGCAGCCCGACATGACGAGCGGCGCGGTCTGGCCGGCCTTCAGCGACGGCGAGTTCTATTCTCCCCGCACACCCCAGAGTTCCACGAGGCAACCACCTTTGCCGCACGGGCTGGAGCCGAGGACGTCACCTGGTACCACGCGGGTCCACCGTGACGCGTAGCGCCGTTCCCTTTCCCTTGCATCGCCCGAGCCCGACCTTCATCACTGCCGATTGGGCGTCGCGGGCCGGCCAGTCGTTGAAGACTGTGTATCCGACGATGTGCTCCCGTGCCCGTCCGGGGTTGAGGTCACAGCCCTCGCGACCGATGACCGCGGCCACTTCGAGTTCGAAGTCGAGACCGGCTGAGCCAGTTCGGGACCGGAATCTCGTCGTCCGGCCCAACACCGCGTGAGGATCGGTGAATGTAGAACGTCGGCCCCACACGCCATTGCTCAGTCACACCGCCCCGCGCCGCCCACGGACTTCTCGACATACACCCTGCGCGAAGGCGCCTTCACCACCGAGGCGGCGGCCCGCACCGCATGGCGATCCGGGAAATCGCCCACCCTCGCAGCCGACGGCGCCTGGCGGTCCGCGTCCCCGCGCAGTTCTCGGACCGGGCGCGGGAGGACCATTGCTCTACGGCTGTCGGCAACGCACACCAATGCGTTCGTACATACGCGGTGAGGAGCTCAGCCAGTTCGAGCAGCGGACTCATAATCCGTCGGCTACAGGTTCCCTCCAAGCAGCACCTGCGCACCCGACCCGGCGTTGGTGGCCATCGACGAACCACAGGGCTTCCCGCCGGCACCGCCCGCCAGCGAAGCAGCCTCACGGCCGACAGGCAGGTCCTGGCCAGGTCGTTCACGCCCTCGTAAGCCGCACGATCCAGCACTTCTGTGGACCAGGCCCGGACCAACTCGGCATTAGATTCGGGATATATCTACAGGTAACAGGGCACCAAGTCGAGCATCGCCAGCAGACGATGAACCTGCCAACTGTCGACAGGGCCGCCACACCCTGCCGACAGTTGGCGCGGCCGGACTTGCCGCCTACAGTCCGAACTGAGCCGGAGCCCTATCCAAGGAAACTCAACCGAACCTGACGGTCAGGGTTGTCCTTGTTGGTGTCCGCCAAACTCCGTTAGGGCGACCCAGGCTACCGACCAACGCGCCCCCGCTCTTCCGATGGCAACCGTGGGATTCTCATCCGACGCGCGCGCCCGCAGCGGGTCGGCGGAGACCAACGGCAAGTCCATATCGGCGGCACTTCTCGTGACACCGACCACCACCTGGCAACGGCCCAAGCGAAACTGGCCGAGCTGACCTCCGCGCTGGACGAGCACACCGCAGAACTCAGTAACCCCGACCTTGCCCGGCGGACAGCCGCTCGCATCGGCGAAGAACTCGACAGCACGAACCCTGATCAACCCCGACTGACGGATAACCTCGATGACCTCGGCCTGGCAGTCGGCGCGGTGGCGTCCGTAGTGACCATTGTGCAGGCCCTGTACACCGCGGTGGCCGCCCTGCACAGCTGACGGCCCGATCCCGAAGCAGAACGGGGAGCAATTTCCGTCTTCCGCCCTCATCGATTTCGGCCCGAACGTACCGCATTCTCCTGAAGGCCACTCAGCGCAGAAACCAAAGGAGCCATCCAGGGTGAGCCAGAGACGTCCCTTGCCGCACAGGCCGCTGCCACGGGAATCGCCGCAGCCCGGCAACGTCCGTGGCAATTTCGGCCACCAACCGGCGGCACCCCTATACGCCGCGTAACCTCACGGGCATGGGGGCATCAACATCCGGTGCGGGCCAGGCCGCCGACGAGGAGGCGCGGCGGCTGAACGCGTACACGTACCTCAGCGCGCCCGAGCGGCTGGAGCACGTCTCGATCATGCGGATCTTCTGCGGAACGCTGCTGGCGGATCTCGCCGTCCCGGACATCATGGCGAAACTGCGCCAGACCGGCGCTTCTGCCGCGGGACTCGATGCCGACACCCTCACGGTCCGACTGGAACAGCTGGTCCAGTGGGGAAACCTGCTCCGCAGCAGCCACACGGTGAATGCGTCCAGCATCAGCGAGTACCAGCGTTCCCGCTCGCGCTACCAGCTGTCGAAACTGGGCGAACGTATCCAGCGGGACGCCGACGGGGTCCTAACCGAGGCCGACGCCGCCCGCGAGGTGAGCAACGAACTGCTGGCCCTGGTCGAGCGCGGACTACAGGAGCTGGCCGACCTCGTGACCGCGCCGGGCGGCGTCGAGCCGCAGGACGGACTGGAGCGGATCAGCACGCTGTTCGTGCAGTTCACCGAGTTCGCGGACTCCATACGCGACTTCTACGCGTACCTCGGCCAGGTGCTGTCCCGCTACGACCTGGACAGCGCCGAGTACCAGGGCTTCAAGGAACTGCTCTTGGACTACGTCGAGGCGATCACGGAGGACGTGGCGTTCCGAGCGCCCCGGATCTCGGCGGCGTTGGACGCCCTGTGGTCGCACATCCCGGCTGTGCTGGACCGGCTGGACTCCCACGCACAGGGACTCAACGGACTCTCGGCGCAGGCGCAGGGCGAAAGCCGCCCGGAGGTCCGGATCCAGCGCAGCCGGGGCCGCGAATTCGCGGACTGGGAGGGCCTGCGCGGCTGGTTCAGCAACACCGACGGCCAGGGCAGCCAGGTCGACCAGCTACGCGATGCCACCCTGCGCGCGTTGCAGTCGCTGCTCGCCAACGCCAAACGGATGCTGCGGTCGGCCACCGGGGAGATGTCTCGGCGCAAGGATCTGCTGCGGCTGGCCCGCTGGTTCGACGAAGCCGCGCCGCGGGACGCGCACGACATCGCCGTAGCCGCATTCGGGCTGTACGGCGCCCGCCATCTGGGCATACCGCCGGCCACCGACGAGGTGGTGCCCGCCTACACAAGCTGGTGGAACGGTCCGGTGGTCGAGGTGCCGGTGGCCCTGCGTGAAAGAGGCAGTCGAGCTCAGCGGGGCCGTGCCTCAGCGGTGGAGGACCACTCCGCGCAGAAGCAGCTGCTGAAGGAGGCGGCCCGTCAGCGGGCTGCAGTCAGAGCAGCGGCAGCCGACGAACTGCACAGCGCATCCGGCCGGTTCGCCGAGGTACGCCTCACCTCAGCGGCGCTCGGCCTGCTCCTGGAGCTGCTGGCCACAGCGCTCGGAAATGCACAGCTCAGCAAGCCCACCGGCACGGACGGAGAGAGAACGGCGGGGTTCGATCTCGACTCGGCCAGCAGTGAAGACGCCGAACTGCGTATCCGTCTCACCGTTCGCCGGACGACAGGCACCCGGACAGCACTGTCCTCGGCCGACGGCGACCTACTACTGGACGACCTGGAGCTAGACATCGTTCGCACCTCCGGCGCGGTCGCCGGCGAAGCGGAGGCGAGTGTGTCGTGACCCTCCCTTCGACTCACGATGTAGCCCTGGCAGCCGAGCGTCGCACCGCCGCCCGGTTGCTGCTCGCCCACCCACTGATCGCGTCGGACGGTTCCCACGCCGACCTCTTCCCGCTGATTCGCAGGCACGCCGACTGGCTCGGCAAACGGTTCCAGCAAGTGCTCGGCTACCGCCTGCTGGTCGACAGCTCCTACGCCCGGCTGTTCAAGGCGGGGCTGGGGGCGGGTTCGGGGCATCGGCTGGAGCGCTCCACCGGCACCCCGTTCACCCCGCACACGTACGCCTGCCTCGCGCTGGCCCTGTCCGTGCTGGTGACCGCGCCCGAGCAGATGCTGCTGTCACACCTGGTCGCCGATATCAGGGCTGCCGCAGCCGACGCCGGTATCGAGTTGGAGGAAACGGGCCGGGCGGCCGCGAAACGGACCCTGGTCGCGGCTCTGCGCCAGCTCGTCGACTGGGGTGTGCTCATCGAGACCGAGGGCCATGTGGCCACGCTTGCACAGGAGTCAGGCGGAGAAGCACTGATCACGATAGATCGGGAGCTGGCACGCGTGGTCGTCGCCGGCCCGCTCTCCCAGGCACGGGACGGCGCCGACCTGGTCCGGCGGGCAGCGGACCCGGGCTTCGGCGGACCACGCACCTACGTGCGCCGAATGCTGGTCGAGACACCCGTCCTCCACCTCGACGAGCTGACCGACGCCGAGCGTGACTGGCTGCGCACCCGGCAGCGCCGGGAAGCTCAGGCATTCTCCGAACTCCTGGGCCTGGAGATGGAGATCCGTGCCGAGGGCGTGGCGCTGATAGACCCCGAGGAAGAGCTCACGGATCTGCACCTGCCGGGCACCGGGACCGTCGCACAGGCCGCGCTGCTCCTGGCGGAGCGGCTCGTGGAACGGCTTCGGCCTCAGGACCCAGGGCATCCGGCAACCGGCGGGACGCTCGTCATCGGAGTGCCTGCCCCGGACGGCTTGGTGGACGAGGTGCTCGCCGAGCTGATCGCCGAGTACGGGCAGCGCAGCAACTGGCAACGCGGCTACCTGGAGGACCTTCCCTCCCTGCGAGAGGCCGTACTGGACCTGCTGGTCCGCATGCGGCTGATGGCCCGCGCGGGCCGGCTGCGCGCCGAGGGCGAAGGACTGCCGGAGGGATATGTCGAAGAGGCGTCGGAAGGACGCACGGTGACCGATGTCCATGGCGCGCGTCCCGGCGGCGAAGGCTGGGTGCTGCTGGCCGCAGCAGCCCGCTACGCCACCCAAGTCACCGTGCGCCCTGCCACCGCAGCCGGCAAAGACAAGGACGTTCAGGAGGAGTTGCCGCTATGACCACCGACGCGCGTGGCCTCATTCCGCTGCCGCGTTCCGGAGCTGCGACAACAGCCGGCCCCGCAACAACCAGCGGCACCCGCTTCCGGCTGCACCGGGCGGGTATCCAGAACGTCTGGCAGTACGACAGGCAGGAGTTCTCCTTCGGGAACGGACGGCTGCTACTGCGTGGCAAGAACGGCGCGGGCAAGTCCAAGGCCCTGGAGATGCTGCTCCCGTATCTTCTGGACGGCGACTCCCGGGCACTGGACGCGACAGGCACCGGCCGCACCACGCTCGCCTGGCTGATGCTGGACGGGTTCGAGCAGACCAACCGTCTCGGATACCTGTGGGTGGAGTTCCAGGGCACAGCCGACGACGGCGGTCACCGCCACCTCACGCTCGGTGCCGCCATCCGCGGCTCGAAGTCGACGCAGAAGGCGCTGCCGACGTTCTTCGTCACCCCGCTGCGGGTCGGTGAGGACCTGCAACTGGTTGAGGCCGGTAAGCCGCTACCGGTCGACCGACTCAAGGAGATCGTCGGCTCCGACAACACGACCGACCGTGCGGTCCAGCACCGCTCACGCGTGGCCCGGGAACTGTTCGGCATCACCGACGCAATGCGCTACCGCAACCTCACCCAGCTCCTCCACCGGCTGCGGCGCCCGACGGTCGGCGACCGTATCGAACACGGGGGCCTCGTCTCCCTGCTGAGCGAGACACTGCCGGGGCTCGACGAGGACGTGGTCGAGAAGGTAGCGCGCAACCTCCACGACCTCGACGCAGTACGGGACGAACTCGGCCGCCTGGAACGCACCGACGCGGCCTTGCACACGTTCCTCACCAGTTACCGCGGCTACCTGGCCGGAGTCCTGCGAACTTCCGCCCAGAGAGTGAGCCACGAGCTGGGTGTCCTCGCACAGCGGCGCCGGGCGGCCGGAGACGCCGCACAGCGGACGAGCGACTTGAGAGCGCAGGAGGAGGAGTCGGAGGGCCGACTGGAGACCCTGCGCGAGGAGGAACAGGACGCCCGGACCGACCTGGCCGCACTGCACGCCAGTCACGCCTACCGAAGCTTGCGCGAACTTTCGGAGCGCCGCGGCACGGTGGAGGCGCTGAACACCGCCGCCGCGGCCGCGTTCACCACCTTGAGCAACGCACACGATGCGGAGGAGGGCTCGGCGGAGCGGCTGGCCGAAGGCGTCGAACACCTCGGCAGCCGACTGGCCGAGCTGGGAACCGAACACCGGGAGCTGCTGACACAGGCAGAGAAGTCCGGGCTTCCCACCGGCCATCTCGGCGAGGCGGTGGCCCTGCCGCGCACGGTTCTCGCCCAGGCCACCGAGAACGAGCTGACGACTCCGGACGGGGAGACGCGCGCCGTACGGCACCGGTCGGTGGCCCGCGTGGACACAGTCACGGCGCAGGAAGGGCTGCGGTCCTGGCAGGACCAGTTGGAGAACGCCGAGGTGGTCGCGAAAAACCGGGCCCGGATGGTTCAGGAGGTGACCCGCCTCATCTCACGGGCGGACGAGGCCCGAGCTGCGGCAGCTCAGGCCGATGCCGAGCGCGAACGGGTGGAGGGCGAGGCGGAAGAGGCCGCCAGCCACCTCGACGACAGTCGGCAAAAGGTCGCCGAGGAGAGCGGCGCCTACTCCCGGCAAGTCGCCGAGTGGGCGGCGCACACGTGGAATGCGCTGGGTCCCGACTGCCCATCACTGGACGCCGTCCACGCCACCGTCGGCCACGAGACCTCTACCGACGCGCCCTTCGCGGACCGTACGCTGCCCCCCGACATCGACAGCCAGGCGTGGCGGACCGCTCAGGCCGCATTGGAGCCGTACGGCGAGGAACTCACCGGACACCGAGACGCCCTGGCACTCAGCGTCAACCGGCTCAGCGAAGAACTCGACCACCTAACGGAGCAGAAGCGGGACTGGGAGCAACGTACCGACCCCGAGCCGCCGGCTCCGCACCATCGCGCTGCCGCGAGGACGCCGGGCAGTGGAGCACCTTTCTACCGGCTCGTGGACTTCGTGGACGAACTGGCTCCGACCGACCGAGCCGGTCTGGAAGGGGCGCTGGAGGCGAGCGGAGTCCTGAACGCGTGGGTGAGTGCGGACGGCATCCTGCTCGATCCGCGCACCCGGGACACCCTTCTCCAGCCGGGTCCCGCGCTGTCCGACAGGCCAACTCTCGCCTCGGCCCTGCGCCCAGCCCCTGAACCGGGTTGCGGCGTCACGGCCGAGCAGGTGGAGGGTCTGCTGGCCACCATCGCACTCGCATCAACACAGGAGACCTCCGCGCACAACGCGGTTTCCTATGACGGCAGTTGGCGCCTGGGCGTACTCAGTGGTCGTCACGACAAGGGCGACACCGAATACGTGGGAGCCGCCGTACGCGCCGAGACCCGGCGACGCATCCTCGCCGAGTTGGAGGAGCGGATCGCGCAGACTGCACAGCGGCTGGCCGATATCCGCGAGGAGCTCGCCGCAGCCGATGCCATGCGTCGAACTCTCACGCTCGCGGAACGGGATTTCCCCAGCGCACGCAATCTCGCGGACGCCTGGAGCAGGACTGAATCAGCCGAGCGGACGCTGCGCGACCTGACCGCCAAGGCGACCCGGGCGGCGCGGCTGGCGGAGGAGGCACGCGCTCTCGCGGTATCGGCGCGGACCAAGTCGGAGGCCACCGCCACCGCCCACGACCTGCCCGGCGACCCGGCCGCCCTGGACCGTGTGCGCACCGCGCTGACCGGCCTGCTCGGCGGTATCGGGCATCTGCGCAGGGCCGTCAGCGGCACGCGCGAGCGGCTCGGTACTAACCAGGCCGATGCCGACCGGTACGGACGCGCCCAAGAGGATCGTCTGGCCGCGGACGAGAGCTACCGGCTCCACCTCGCCGGACTGCGCACCGCTGAGCAGGACCTGCGTACCCGCGAGGAGGCCATCGGATCGTCCGAGGAGGAGATCCTCTCCCGCGAGCAGGAGGCCAAACAGCGCATCGCGAACGCCGTCCGCGGCCTGCCCGGGGCGCAACGAGCGCGCGACGACCTCCACGACCAGCGCGTGCGCGCAGAAGAGGACGAGAAACGCCTGCGTGGGGCCCTGGCGGACCAGGAAACGACGGTCATCGACACCGGCAGCGCTCTTCGCGCTGCTCTCGGCCGACCGGAGGTGGTGCTCGGCGCCGGCCTCGACCGGTCCTTGCTGCCCGAGTACGTGTCGGACGATCCCGGCGCGGGCGTGCGCAGCCGTCTGCGAGCGCTGCGGGCCCTCGCCGACGGCGTGGAGCAAGCCCTCGGCCGCCCGAAGGGCGAGGTGTCAGACAGCACCCTGCTCAACCGTCACACCGATCTGCGCGATCAATTGGCCGGCGGGTTCGACGCGCAGCTGGAGGAGCACGACGGGATCAAGGTGTGCCGCTTGGTCGACGACCACGGGTCTCATGACGTCGCGGCCGTGGGCGAGCGGATCGCGGTTCAGGCCGCGGAGGCTCGAGGGCGGCTCACCGAGCGCGAACGTGAGGTCTTCCAGCGGTTCCTGACCGGCGAGCTAGGTGACCACCTCTCGGCACAGGTCATCACCGCTGCGAACCTGGTCGCGGCTCTCAACGACACTCTGCGGACCGTGCGCACCTCCCACGGTCTCGGCGTCGAACTGCTGTGGAAGCTCGACGAGGACGTGGACGCGGATGTACGCGCAGCCATCGAGCTGCTGCGCAGTCCGTCCAGCCTCAGGACGCGCGACCAGACCGAGCAGCTGCGCGAGGTGCTGCAACGCCGGATCGAGGACGCCCGCCGTGCCGACCCATCAGCCGGTTACGCCGCCCATCTGCGGACCGCGCTGGACTACCGAGACTGGTTCCGCTTCCACACCTTTGTGGTCGAGGACGCGGCCCCGGGCCGCCGTAGGAAGCTGACCGGCCGGACGGGGCTCAGCCAGGGCGAACAACGGGTCCTCTCCTACCTCGTCCTCTTCGCCGCAGCAGCCGCCCACTTCACCAGCCTCGCCGAGTCGGCACCGCACGCACCACGCCTGATCCTCCTGGACGACGCTTTCGCCAAGGTCGATGAACCCACCCACGGCCGACTGGGCCGTATCCTCGTCGACCTCGATCTCGACTTCGTCCTCACCAGCGAGCGGCTCATGGGCAACTGGCCCGAGGTTCCGTCCCTGCATATCTATGAGTGCCTCCGTGATCCCCACGTACGCGGGGTGGCCACCCTGCACTACACCTGGAACGGTCGGCACCGGCGTCTGGTGTCCGTATGAGCGGGCTGCCCGCCGCAACGCGCGAATGGCTGACGGGACCTGGACTCACCCGGCTGTGGCAGGGGGCACGTAAACGCCTGGAGAGCAACGGCGTACAGGCCACGGGTTCGCTCCGGCTGACCACGATGAACGCCCAGGAACGCAACGATCTATCCCTCCTACTGGGCAAACCCCTCACAGGTGCCGCCGTGACCGTACGGCTCGATGTACTCGACGCACGGCTACGCGCTTCAGCCGCCGGACTCGGACTCAGACAGACCCTGGAAGAACTCGGGCCGCCGCTCACCGACCGCCGTGCCGTCCGCGCGGACGTGGCGGCACGGCGGGAGCAGGTGTGGTCGTCCCTTGCTTCGTCACTGGACGCCTCCCCGCTCGCCGACCAGGAATGGCCCCGGCAGTGGTACGACCTGCTGCGCCGTGCCGGTGTTCCGAAAGGAGTGACGCCTGAAGCGGCGATATGGACACTCCAGCAGGCGGTCCAAGTCCTCACCGCTCTCCTCGGGCCCGAAGGAACTGAACGCAACGGCACACGCGGCCGAGGAGAGCTCGCCGCCATGACGACCGGCTCCGCGCACGGCCTCGACGACGGCACCTGGCTCGCACGCCTCGTCCAACGCGGCGTCGCCCTCGCCCATGGCACCGAGTTCCCCGACGACGCGGCCGGCCGACGCGCTCTGTGGCGACTGGTGTCCGTCACGCCGGACGAGGTCTCCGGCACGGTGCTCACCTACGGGTTGCGACCCGTTGGCGAGGGCTGGCGGGAGCGGGCTCTGCGGGAGCGGGCCGACCATCACTGCGAAGTTCACGTCACACCACGCGACCTCCATGACCTGCGGCTGCAGCTCCCCGCCGCAACGCTCATCCACATCTGTGAGAATCCGCGTGTGGTGGAAGCCGCAGCGGATGCGGCCTGCGTTCAGCCCATCGTGTGCACCTCCGGGAGCGCCGCCACCGTGGTCTTCACGCTTCTCGACGCCCTCGCCGCCACGGGTTGCCGCTTCGCGTACCACGGCGACTTCGACTGGCCGGGGATCGCTCTGGCCAACCGGGTCATCCGCCGCTACGAAGCCCTGCCGTGGCGCATGGGCACCGCGGACTACGAGCACCTGGCCGCCCGCAGTCAGGCCGAAGGAATCCCTCAACTGGCACTCGCCGGACAGCCGGTCGACGCGGACTGGGACCCGGACCTCGCCCCCGCCATGACCGCCCTCGGCGTCGCGCTCCACGAGGAGGCCACCCTCGATCTCTTGGTGGTAGACCTGTCATGCCAGATGTAGAGCGACGTCGGCATCATGCCGAACTCGCATGGATTGTCAGCCCTTTTCGGCATGATTGACGCTCACACCTGATACGTCGCCGCGCCCGGGTGGCTCTGACCAGAGGATCACGTCGCGGTGCGGTGTCGACGATTGGAGTCCGATGGCCGCGGCGGAATCACGCTTGTCTCTTCCTTACGACTTCCTGCGTACAGTGATCGCGCAGGCGTTCGACGATTCCCCACCTACACGCATGGCTGTCGAGGCGATACGCACGGCACCCCCG
Source organism: Streptomyces sp. LHD-70 (assembly GCF_031157275.1). Lineage (GTDB taxonomy): Bacteria > Actinomycetota > Actinomycetes > Streptomycetales > Streptomycetaceae > Streptomyces. Next base: position 30,316 of record NZ_JAVIFW010000022.1, on the reverse strand, counting down.
GGCACGGATCGAGACGGCCTGGCCATGTCCCTGCTTACGGGACCGCTCGCAAAGTCGGCGCCCGAGTGGCTGCTGGCTATGGCGGTGGAGAGCGACCTCAATCGCGAACCGCGCCCGCACATGACGACCGGTCGCATGGACTTGACCCGCGTCGCCCTGTCGCACCAAGGCTGCCGGGACGCGTACAGGGCGCAAGTCCTGGAGAAGTACACCGAGGCGCAACTCGGTGCACTTGGCCGGAGAGGGGGTGGCATAGCACTCATCCACGCCGTCGCCGCTGAGCTCCGCCGTCGCTCGACATCGCGCCTGCCCATCGCCCCCGAGCTGCTGAAGGATCCGACGCCCGCCCAGGTCGTTCTTGGTGAACACGGCCTGCACGAGGACGTGTTCGTCGCAGCCCTCGACTGCCTCCCACTCGGGCCGGACAAGCATGACGGCGAAGAAGACGTCGATGCGTGGATGGAGCGCCACCGTGCCGCATCCGACGCATGGAAAAGCATGTGGGACGGCGTCCTCCGGGCCCAGACCGAACATCACCGCCGCCTGCTGACCTGGTCCGCGAGGCAGCCCGCCGCCGATCGCGTGGTGCGTGAGCACCTGCTCGGCTCCATACCGTGGCACGTAGAACCAGCCTTGTTGGAGGAAGTCGCGGCACACAATCTGGAGTCCTTCGAGCGTGCGGTCCTCGTCACTCGGATTTACCGATCCTGCCGGGACGGGCTGACGCCCGCGCAGGCACGGGAGCGCTACGCCGACGCGTTGGCGGCCGCGTCCCAGGAGGAGCGGGACTACGTGGAACGATTCCTCGACGAGGAGATGCAGTCCGAGTCCATCCAGACCATCCTCTGCCGCTCCGCTGTCGACTGGGTGGAGCGGGCAGGAAGCCAGACCTGGCGGTTCCTCCTCAACCCCGGCGAGGCCCGGCGTTACGGCCAGCCCCGAGAATGGCTGGCGTCCCAGGAGCTCGTCGCCGCCCTCGGCACTCGGTTCGCAACTATCTGCCTTTCGGCTCTGAACCTCTGGGAACCGGAACCCGCTTCGCGCTATCGGGTCGTGCGCGATCTCGGCTGGTTGCACGCACTCCTCGTACATCTCCCCGAAGTCCCGGAGGAGGCGCGGCAGAAGGCGCGCCTCGTAGTCGAGGACACCAGGAGGTCCCTGGCTGCCCGGTCCGGTGCACACGGCTACCCGTCCAGCCATTCTGCGTGGAAGAAAAACCAACGGGCCAAGGAACTGATTGCCACCATCATGCCGCTCGTCACGGGTCCCGTCCCTGCCCTGCCTGGCCGACGCACAGCCTCCCTCGGCGACCCGCTAAGCATCCGGTTCAGACAGCTTGCCGACGCCGACGAGGCTGTTCTCGTTGCGTACCTGGACCGGCACACGGGAAACGACGCGCTCGTCGAGGAGGCCCTGCTCTCCTTCGCCGCCCGCTCCTACCGAAAGTCCCTCACCTTCGACGACGTACTGGCCCGCCACTCCGCCCCGCAGCAGACTCTGCTCGACCTCACACTGCACCTGCGCAGGCGCCTGGGCGGCGGACCCGAACTGCGAGGAAGCTGGGCCGAGATCATGCTGGCACGGCCCGAGTGCCCTCCTGAGCTGCTCAGGCTGCTGCCCGCCTGGTCAGCACTCAAAGTCCGCGGCCCGCGCTATGACACCACTCATCCCGCCGTCGCGGCCTACGTGTCCGAGGTGCTCGGAGACAGTGACGCGGCTTGGCAGCGGTTCGCAGCGAGCCCAATGTCGCACGCCGGCCCGGGCGCCTGGCATCGGCTCGGCGACCTCCTCGGCGCGGCGGTCGATGGGATCGTGTGGCCGGCGCCTCCGCCGGGACGCTAACGGCCGCCGTGTCGATCAGTCTCAGCCTCGTGGACCTACGCCCCGAGCGCCGCGCCAAGTATGTAGGGGGCGTCAATGGCAGGGTGCGGGCGGTTCGAGCCCTGGGAGCCATCGGGGAGCCAACCCGCTTCCCCGAGCCCCTTCGAAACCACCCGAGACCGCGACACCCCGACGCCCGGAGACTCTCGTTGCCCGTGGTGAACTCGCCGAACTGACAGGCGAGTCCGGCGACGAGCGCGGCGCGATCGAGCTGTACGAACGGATGGGCCGCGATTGCCAGCGACGTTACGGGACCCACGACCGCAGGGCTCTGGACGCGTTCGAGAACATGACCCGCTGGACCGAGGACGGGTTCGAAAGATGAGCTCACAGCAGGTTGCGCATCCTGGGCGCATCACGGGCACGATATCCCCCCACTTACTATTCGCAGCTCGGACATGCGCAGCGCCCAGTATTTGGCCATCGCTTTGCGGGGCCCAGCCCGAACAGGTTTCGAAGCTGCCCGCAGTCGGCTCAGACTGTCTGCGCGACAGCAGGCATAACACTCGATACACCAGATGAATTCTCGTCGGGTTTCGCGATCGCGCCGCGAGACCCGACGACCCGAGAAGCGCGCCACGGCGGACGAGAGACCCACGAACGTCCCCGCACTCCCTTTGGTGCCTCAACTCGCCCGTGGGCGCGGGCTGTTCTTCCGCGACGGTCGCTGTCAAACTTCCGGCCAGGTCCCTCTGTATCAATAAGGTGCTTCATGGCGTCGTCGCAGAACCACGACCAGCGGTTGCTCGACCGGATCCTGGAGGACCAACACCGCAAGCTCGCACCAGCGAAGACCCGGGACGACTTCTTCACGTTCTTTGCCGCCGACAAGGCGCTGCAGAACTGGAACCTCGACAACGACGAAATCGCAGACGGCATCGTGGAGGGCGCACACGACTGTGGGATTGACGGCATCTGAACCTCCGTCGACGAGCAATACATCACCGTCCGCAGAAGATCTTCTCGCCCCAGCACGACCTGGACATCTGCTGGCTCTGACTTGATGTCCACACCCGACTTCGCGCCTTCCACATCAAGTACACCGAAGACCGCCCGCTGCTCGGAGAGACCCTGAAGAACTGGCCCTACCCGCTCGCCTCCATGTCGGCCTACACCCTGACCCGGCTGCGCCAGCCCTCCACGCGTGACCTGCTCATATCGACCGACCCACCCGGTAATACGTGACGGGGCGGGGCCCAATGGACATCCCTGGCCCGTCTCCGCGGCCTGAGTCACGCATGACTGCGGGAACGATTTCGTGGGGGCGGCGCCGCAGTGCTCGGGGCACAACGGCTGATGGTCCACGAACCGCTGCTTCCCACGAGCCTGCCCAACCATCGCGACCCTATTGCCGACGCCCGCATCACTTGGTGCGGCCGGACTTGGCGCCTACCGTCCCATCCGAGCCGGCGCGCTATCCAAGGCTTCGGCACCCGTCCAAGACCATCGGGTGCGGGAACCTCCGGACGGGCTGATCCGATTACCGATCAAGAGGCCGCGTACGTCTCCACTGAGCTCAACCACGCGCACACGGTGTGCGGGCAGACCGCGCTGATCCTGAGCCGACTGGCCCGCCGGACCATCGGTCGACGAGTGGAACCCTGTTCCGTGCAAGGACAACGAGCGCCGTCACGGCGTGCAAGGCACCCGGCGCGTCGTACGCCAGGGCCCAGCGGAGCGCACCGCGCTCGGGCTCTCCCACTGCGAAGGGGTGGATCTCGTGAGTGCCTGGACGGACCGCACCGAGCGCGGCGCGGAGGACTTCCGGCTGGTCGCCTGCCCGACCGCACCCGGCTGGGCCGCCGCCTACCACCCGGAGACCGATGTCCTGGTGCCACGGGACAGTACGGCCGATATCAGCAACGCGCCGACGTCGAGGGGGATCGTGGTCAGACCGGAACGCACCACGACCGGGACCGCCACGGCCCCGCGGTCCGATGGCTCATAAGGGGACCCCCGAGGACCTGGTTCGCGCGGCCCGCGCCGTGGGCGTGACCGATGACCGCCTCCTGGCGGCCGTACGGAGCATTCCCCGGGCGGAATTCGTCCCCGCGGACGAAGTGGCATCCGCGTACCTGGACACGCCCGTCCCGCTCCCCCACGGGCAGGTGACCACCCAGCCCTCGCTGATCGCCATGATGGTATCCGCTCTCGGCCTCACCGGAGACGAACAGGTCCTGGAGGTCGGGACCGGATACGGCTGGCAGACCGCGCTGCTGGCCCGCTTGGCTTCGTACGTCGTCAGCGTCGAGCGCTGGCCCGACCTGGTCGTCGAGGCCCGCCGACGGCTGACCGGGCAGGGCGTCGGCAATGCCGAGGTCGTACTCGGCGACGGGACCCTCGGGATGCCGACCCGTGCCCCGTACGACGCCGTCATCGTCTGCGCGGCCTTCCCACGAGTGCCTGAGCCGCTCGTGGATCAGCTTCGCACCGGTGGCCGGCTCGTCCAGCCGATCGGACAGGGCGGGCAGGAGCGCGTCGAGCTGCACGAGCGGCATGCCCGCGGCCTGGTGCGACGCAGGACGATCACCGCGGCCCGCTTCGTCCGGCTGTACGGCGCTCATGGCTACGACCAGCGGTGACGCGCTCAGCGCTGATAGGTCCCGACCAGGGTGCCGGAGGCCAGCTCCCTGCCCTTCAGGGCATGGTGCACGTCCTCGGTACCCGGGTGGCCGTGCAACGGGAGCGGCTCGGACAGGGCGTACAGGCGGAAGAAGTAGCGGTGCGGCCCGTGCCCGGGTGGCGGCATCGGCCCTCCCCAGCCCACGCGGCCGAAGCCGTTGGGCCACGGCCGGCCCCCCAGGGGCTCCTGGCCCTCCCCAGCCCCGGTGGTCTCCGGATCGATGCCGGTCACCAGCCAGTGCAGGAAGGTCGCCCCCGGCGCGTCCGGGTCCTCACACAGGAGCACCAGCTCCGAGGCCTCGTGGGGCACCCCCGACCAGGTCAGGGGCGGTGAGATGTTCTCGCCCTCCCCGCTGTACCGACGGGGGATCACCGTTTTGTCGTCGAACGCGGCACTGCTGAGTTCAATTCCGCTCATGCGCGCCGCCATACCCGCAAGCGCGGCACCGGCACCGGTCCGCACCCCCACAAGACCCGTTCGGCCGAGCCCACCCGGGCCGCCGGAAGCGGGGAGGAAAATGGCAGTGTGCCGACAAGGATCCTGCTGGAGAGCCGCCCTGGGGCGGGCAAGACGACCGCCCTCCGTCGGCTGGCCGCGATGCTGCCCACCCACGCAGTCACCGGCTTCACCACTAAGGAGATCCGGCATTCCGGCGCCCGCGTCGGATTTGCCTTGGAGACTCTGGCAGGCCGACGGGAGGTACTCGCCCATGTCGACCTGCCCGGTCCTCCACGGGTAGGGAAATACGGTGTCGACCTGGGCGTCATGGAACGACTGGCGCTGCCGTCGCTTCGGCCGACAGCAACCGAGGAGGCCACAGGACGGCTGGTGCTCATAGATGAGCTGGGGCGGATGGAACTGACGTGCACGGCGTTCCGGCACGCGATCGACGCGCTGTTCGTCGCCGAGATCGACGTCGTCGCCACGGTCCACATGCACCACGATCCGTTCACCGACGCCCTCAAGCGGCGCGCCGACATCGAGGTAGTCCAACTAACTCCGGCAAACCGGGACGTCCTGCCGGGAGAGCTCGCGACCCGGCTACAGCAGCCCCGGCCACATGGAAGGCCGCCCTCTCACGGATGAGAAACCGGCCTCCGACCTGCCGAAAGCCCCGCAGCCGCGCGGAAGCCCTCTTGAACCGTCACTGCGCGGCCACTGGATCTGGCAGCCGTTCGACATGGGACGGGACCGGGAGAACGAACGGTCGACGTAGGCCGAAGAGATGCTCACCGCCCGCTCTGGTCGTCGATGGTGGCTTCCGCGCACGCTGACCGTGGGAACCAGTCAAAGGCGATGGCGCGGAAGGAAGTTGGCTGTTGCCCCCGAACTGTCGGACTCCCGGAGGGACTTCTCTTCGGCACCGGCACCACGACCTGCCAGATCGAAGGAGCAGCCACGGAGGACGACAATGGCCCACGTGTCCGGCCCGGGACTCACCTGGACTGCGTGCCTCTCCTGCAGCCGGCGGTCTTCGGCGCGGGACGGCTACGCACCACAGGGCCCATTTGGTACGGCCGGAATCCTCGCCTACTGTCGCGCCCTGTCAACCCACCAGCCGAAGGAGGCGAACCCTGCCCACCTGTTCCATCTCACCCAGTCGCCAGCCCCATGGCTTCAGAGATGACGCGGCTCGGTTGCTTTCCACGCAGGGTCGGGCCCAGAGAGTGCGCCGACGTGACGGCCGAACCTCCGCGGACACGGCGATCAGCCTAGGAAACTCAACCGAACCCGACGGTCGGCGTTGTCCCGGTTGGTGTCCACCAAACACACCGACTGCCAAGTCCCCATCTCCAAGCGCCCGTTGACTACCGGCAACGTCGCATGGGGCGGTACCAGGGCCGGCAGGACATGGTCGCGGCCGTGGCCGGGGGAGCCGTGGGCGTGTTGCCAGCGGTTGTCGGCGGGGAGGAGGGTGTGGAGGGCGGCGAGGAGGTCGTCGTCGCTGCCTGCGCCGGTCTCGATGACCGCGATTCCGGCCGTGGCGTGAGGTACGAAGATGTTCAGGAGGCCGTCGCGGCCGACCGCCGCCTCGGCGAGGAAGCGCTCGCAGTCGTGGGTGAGGTCGACGACCCGTTCCGTGGTGCCGGTCGTGAGGTTCAGGACGTGCGTGGTGAAGGAATCGGACATGCCGCCATCGTCGCGCACCCGGCCCCCGCGTGCCCCTGGGCCGCACCGGTGCGAGTCCACCGCGCACGTCCGTAGTACGAGACGCCGGTTGACCGTTGGTGGATCATCTCACTACGTTCAGCGGCATGTTGCGTTCAGCACTGCTCACCACGCGCGGTCACATCGACCTGCTGCGGGTGGCTTCCTCCGCCTGTCGTCGCGGCTGCTGACGCCCTTCGACGTCTTCTTCGCCTTTTTCTTCGCCCCTCCGCGCGTACGAGTCGTACGAGTCGTTCGTGTGCCGGTGTCGGCGGCTCCTTGCTGAGTTGAGTTTCCGCCCCTGACGCGTCGGGTCGGTCGTTCTCCGTTCGTCTCGCCGATGAGTCGATCCATCGAATCCGACGATCCGTCTCTCTGTCGACCTGTCCATGGGCCGACACATCGGTACGTCTCGTGCGTCGGCACGGCGGTACGTCCGTACGTCCGTACGTCCGTACGCGGCACCTCAGCACGTCCCTCACCAGCTCCAACCCCCCGGAGCATCCCCATGACCATCAGCCATGCCCCGCCCCCGCCACCCAGTACCGTCAAGCGGGAGGCACCACCTCCGCCCGCCCTCGTATCCCTCTCCTCCCCTGCCACCTCCTCTCGCCGCTCACGCGTCCGCGTTCCCCGTTGGCTGCGTCGTACCTCCGGGCCGCTGTTGCTTCTCCTCGTCTGGCAACTCGCCAGCACCAGCGGGGTGTTGAAGGCCGGCGTGCTCGCCTCGCCCGGGACCATCGCCGGGGTCGCGCGGGATCTGGTCGCCGACGGGTCGCTCACCTCGGCCATGGGGGTGTCGCTGCAGCGGGTCGCGCTGGGGCTGCTGCTCGGCACCGTCGTCGGGACCGTGCTCGCGTTGCTGGCCGGGCTGTTCCGGGTCGGGGAGGATCTCGTCGACGCGAGCGTGCAGATGCTGCGGACCGTGCCGTTCGTCGGGCTGATCCCGCTGTTCATCATCTGGTTCGGGATCGGCGAGGCGCCCAAGGTCGCGATCATCACGCTCGGTGTGACGTTCCCGCTCTATCTGAACGTGTACGCGGGGATCCGGGGCGTCGACGCCCAGTTGATCGAGGCCGGGCAGTCCCTCGGGCTCTCGCGGTGGGGGCTCGTACGGCATGTCGTCCTGCCGGGGGCGTTGCCCGGGGCCATGACAGGGCTGCGGTTCTCGCTCGGTGTGGCGTGGCTCGCGCTGGTCTTCGCCGAGCAGGTCAACGCCGATTCCGGGATCGGCTTCCTGATGGTGCAGGCGCGTGACTTCCTGAGGACCGACGTGATCGTCGTCTGCCTGATCGTCTACGCGTTCCTCGGCCTGCTCGCCGATTTCGTCGTCCGTACACTCGAAAGGCTGTTGCTGCAATGGCGACCGACGTTCACCGGGCAGTGAGCCCGAGCCAGGCCGAGCTCTCCGGCAAGGACGGGGAAGAATCAGCCGCCGTACACGTCCGCGGACTGTCGCGTACGTTCGACGGGCGGCGGGTCATCGATGATCTCCAACTCGCCGTGCAGCCCGGGGAGTTCGTGGCTCTGCTCGGGCGGAGCGGATGCGGCAAGTCGACGCTCCTGAAGATCCTCGCCGGGCTCGACCGGGACATCGAAGGAACCGTGCTCGTGCCGCGCCGCAAGGCGACCGCGTTCCAGGCGCCGCGGCTCATGCCGTGGAAGAAGGTCTGGCGCAATGTCCTCCTCGGACTGCCCGACAAGCCCGAACGGGCTGTCGCGGAACGGGCGTTGGCGGAGGTCGGGCTCGATCACCGGGTCGACGCCTGGCCGAAGACACTCTCCGGAGGCGAGGCGCAGCGGGCTTCGCTCGCCCGTGCCCTGGTGCGCGAACCCGATCTGCTGCTGCTCGACGAGCCCTTCGGGGCGCTCGACGCGCTCACCCGGATCAAGGCGCAGCGACTCGTCGGCGAGCTGTGGCAGCGGCGCGGCTGCGCGGTGCTGCTCGTCACCCATGACGTGGAGGAGGCGGTGCTCCTCGCCGACCGTGTGCTCGTCATGGACGACGGAGTGATCGCCCACGAGACGGAGATCGACCTGCCGCGCCCCCGGGACATCGCCGACCCCGGTTTCGCCGAACTCCGCACCCATCTCCTCGACCACCTGGGCGTCGAAGCCCCGACCCACACCTGACCTGCGTACGAGCGCGCACACCTCGTACGACTGAAGAACGGAATCGGAACCCCATGCGACCACCACGCCGCGCACTCCTGCCCGCCCTGCTCCTCCCCCTCTCCCTGCTGCTGTCCGCCTGCTCCGGGGCCTCGTCCGCCGCCACCTCTCCGGGTGGTACGGGCCAGGGGGCCGTGGACGGGAAGGGTTCGCTGAACGCTCAACGTCGGTGACCAGAAAGGCGGTTCGCGGGCCGTGCTCGCCGCCGCCGGGGAGTTGGACGACCTCGACTACAAGATCAAGTGGTCCACGTTCAGCTCCGGCCCGCCGCTGCTCGAAGCGGTCAACGCGCAGGCTGTCGACCTCGGGGCCGTCGGCAACACCCCGCCGGCGTTCGCCGCGGGCGCCGGGTCGAGGATCACCGTGGTCGCCGCGACCCACGGCACGGCCTACGGGGAGGCCGTGCTCGTACCGAACGGCTCGCCCCTGAAGCGGCCCGGGCAGCTGAAGGGCAAGGCGATCGCCGTGGCCCAAGGCAGTTCCGCGCACTTCCAGTTGGTGGCGTCGCTGAAGAAGGTCGGCCTGACGCTCGACGACGTGAAGGTGAAGTATCTGCAGCCGGCCGACGCGCTCGCCGCGTTCACCGGCGGCAAGGTGGACGCCTGGGCTGTGTGGGATCCGTACACCTCTCAGGTGCTGGAAGCGAAGCAGGGGCGGGTCCTCACCGACGGCGAAGGGCTTGTGAACGGCCTCAACTTCCAGGTGGCGGCGCCCCGTTCGCTCAAGGACGGGAAGAAGACCGCCGCCATCGACGACTATCTGCTGCGCCTGCGGCGGGCCCAGGACTGGGTGTTCGACCACCCCGAGGCCTGGGCGAAGGTGTGGGCCAAGGACACAGGACTGCCGTACGAGGTGGCGCTCGCGGCCGTGAAACGGACCAACGGTACGCGCGTTCCGGTCGCCGTCGACAAGAACGTGGTGACGTCCGAGCAGGAGATCGTCGACACCTTCGCGGAGCTCGACCTGATTCCGCGCCGTGTCGCGTTCAAGGACTTCGTGGACGAGCGCTTCAACGGCGAACTTCCGCCCTCCACCACCCCCGCCCGCAGCTACGAGAAGCACGCGAAGGAGTCTCAATGACGAAGTCAAGCCGTCTGCGTGGCCGGCGGGGTGGGGGTGAAGAGTCGGCCGTCACGCAGGAGTGCCCACAGGACGCTGGCCCTTCGGCGGGCCAGTGCGATCACAGCCTGCACGTGCTTGCAGCCCTCGCTTCGCTTCTTGAGGTAGAAGTCCCGGTTTGGTCCATCGCGCATCATGCTGGTCTGCGCCGACATGTAGAAGACCCGTCGCAGACGTCGGCTGTAGCGCTTCGGACGGTGCATGTTGCCGGTCCGGCGCCCAGAGTCACGGGGCACAGGCACCAGCCCAGCCGCCGAGGCGAGATGGCCTGCATCGGCGTACGCCGCGAAGTCGCCGGCGGCAACGATGAACTCCGCCCCGAGTATCGGCCCCATACCGGGCAGGGACTCGATGATTTCGGCCTGCGGGTGGCTACGGAAGGTCTCGCTGACCTGCCTATTGATCCGCTTCAGGCGGTCGTCCAAGGCAAGGATCTGCAGGGCCAGATCGGTCACGATCTGGGCCGCAACGTCCTCACCGGGCAGCGCGGTCTGCTGGGCCTGGGCGGCTTCCAGCGCGGTGGCCGCGACCGCGTCGGCGCCACGCACGTTGCGGTGGGCAAGCCATGCTGTGAGCCGGGCCCGTCCCCGGCGGCGGATCGCGGCCGGCGTCTGGTGACCGGTCAGCAGCACCAGCGCACCCTTGTGGTTGCTGTAGTCGAAGGCTCGCTCCAGCGCGGGGAAGATGCCGGTCAGCACGTCGCGCAGTCGGTTGATCATCCGCACTCTGTCGGCCATCAGATCAGACCGGTGGGCGGTCAGAAGGGCAAGGTCCGCGGCCAGTTGGGCGGGCACGTCGATGACGGTGAAGTCGTTGCGGTGGCGGGCAGTCTCCGCGATGACGTAGGCGTCGCGGGCGTCAGTCTTGGCCTCGCCTCGGTAGGCGCCCGACATGCGGTTGACCGTGCGCCCGGGAACGTAGACGGCCCGCTGGCCGTGCGCCGCGAGCAGGGCCAGCAGCAGTGCCGAGGACGTTCCAGAGATGTCGACCGCCCAGCGGGTCTCGTCGGCCAGATCGAGGATTTCGCCAAGCGCGGTCAGGATGGCCGCCTCGTCGTTGTCGACCTTCTTGGACCACACCGTGGCGCCGGTCTCGTCGACAACTGCCACCCAGTGATGGCCCTTGCCGGCGTCGATGCCGGCCCAGAGCCGGTCGCATCGCTTGCTCATCTGCCCCTCCTCGTTCCACACGGCATGCCGTCGGCCCGAGGAACACCCCGCTGTCATCTCCGTAATCAGCGACCGAAACGCACATCTCAATCAGCAGCCAGGGCGCCCCGGAGAGCCGGACGGCCACTCCTTCGGAGCCACGACTGGCAAGACCCGATCAGCCACATCCGGCCCTCCCGGGCCACCCACAACTTACGGACTCCCGATGACCGTTCACCTGCACTGGTTCCTGCCGACCGGCGGCGACGGACGTACCCTCGTCGACCGGCACGCCTACACCGACGGCGGCATCAAACGCGAGCGGATCACTCCGGTGAGCGGGGTGCGCGCGCCCGATATCGAGTATCTGGCGCAGATAGCGAAGGCAGCCGAACAGCTGGGTTTTGAGGCGGTGTTGACGCCCACGGGCACGTGGTGCGAGGACGCGTGGCTGACGACGGTCGCCCTCGCGCAGCACACCGAGCGGCTGAAGTTCCTGGTGGCGTTCCGGCCAGGGGTGATCTCGCCGGTGCTCGCCGCGCAGATGGCGGCGACGTATCAGCGCATCACGCGCGGGCGGCTGCTCCTGAACGTGGTGACGGGCGGGGACTCGACCGAGCAGCGGCGCTTCGGTGACCGACTGGACCACGACCGGCGGTACGCGCGTACGGACGAGTTCCTGTCCGTCGTCCGCGGGGTGTGGCAGGGGCCACCCTTCGACTTCGACGGGGAGCACTTCCAGGTCGAGGGCGGGCTGACCGCGCTGCCGCCGGATCCGCTGCCGGAGATCTTCTTCGGGGGTTCGTCGGCGGCGGCCGGTCCGGTCGCGGCGCGGCACACGGATGTGTATCTGACCTGGGGCGAGCCGCCGGAGGCGGTCAAGGAGAAGATCGACTGGATCCGGGGGCTCGCGGAGGCGGAAGGGCGCACGGTGCGCTTCGGGATCCGGCTGCACAGCATCTCGAGGGACTCGTCCGCCGAGGCGTGGCGTACGGCGGACCGGCTCCTGGATGACCTTGATCCGGAGACGGTCGCGGCAGCCCAACAGGCCCTGGGCAAGAGCGAGTCGGTGGGTCAGCAGCGGATGCTGGCGCTGCACGGCGGCTCGCGGGACAAGCTGGAGATCGCGCCGAACCTGTGGGCCGGAGTGGGCCTGGTGCGCGGCGGCGCGGGGACCGCGCTGGTCGGCAGCCATGCCGAGGTGGCCGACCGGATCGAGGAGTACCACGCGCTGGGCGTGGAGCACTTCGTCCTGTCGGGCTATCCGCATCTGGAGGAGGCGTACTGGTTCGGTGAGGGTGTCATCCCCGAGCTCGCCGGGCGCGGCCTGCTGCCGCGCGTTCCGGCCTCGCCGCTCCTCGGGGTGCCCGCGGCGAACGGGCGGCCCTCGTCGGCTCCGGGCGGCGCTCCGCTCCTGGTGGCGGGCGGGCGTTGAGGCGGATCGGGGCGGATCGGGGCGGATCGGGCGGGGGTGGGCCCGGCGGGCAGGCCGGTTTCCGGGCGGTTTCCGGGCCGGTTTCCGGGCGGTTTCCGGGACGGTTCGCGGGACGGTTCGCGGGACGGGATGAGGGCCGGTCTCCGGGCCCGCTCGCGGGACGGGAAGAATCCCACCTCCGCCCGAGTTAGTAGAATCGTGAACGGATTCGAGGTACGCGGAGCTACGGACGCTGCACGGAACGTGCAGGTCGTGGTGGTGGGCGCGGGGCAGGCCGGTCTCTCCGCCGCCCACCATCTGCGGCGCACCGGCTTCGAGCCAGACCGGGACTTCGTCGTCCTGGACCACGCCCCGCGCCCCGGCGGTGCCTGGCAGTTCCGCTGGCCGAGCCTTACCTACGGCCGCGTGCACGGCATGCACGCCCTGCCCGGCATGGAGCTGACCGGCGCCGATCCGGAGCGGCCTTCGTCCGAGGTGATCGGCGAGTACTTCACGGCGTACGAGGAGACCTTCGACCTGCGCGTGCACCGGCCCGTCGAGGTGCGCGCGGTGCGGGAGGGCGAGGGCGGGCTGCTGCTCGTCGAGAGCTCGGAGGGTACGTACGCGACGCGGGCGCTGATCAACGCGACCGGCACCTGGGACCGTCCGTTCTGGCCGCGCTATCCGGGGCAGGAACGGTTCCGCGGGCGGCAGCTGCACACGGCGCAGTACCCGGGGCCGCAGGAGTTCGCCGGGCAGCGTGTGATCGTCGTGGGCGGCGGCTCGTCCGGGGTGCAGCATCTCCTGGAGATCGCGCCGCTCGCGGCGGAGACGACTTGGGTGACGCGGCGCGAACCGGTCTTCCGCGACGGCGAGTTCGGCCGGGACCAGGGGCGGGCCGCGGTGGCGCTCGTGGAGGAACGGGTCCGCCGGGGGCTGCCGCCACGCAGCGTCGTCTCGGTGACGGGCCTCGCCCTGACGGAGGCCGTGCGCCAGGGTCGGGCCGATGGAACGCTGGACCGGCTCCCGATGTTCGACCGGATCACGGCGGACGGCGTGGCCTGGGACGACGGCCGCGAGGTGGCGGCCGACGTGATCCTCTGGGCGACCGGATTCCGTCCGGTCGTCGACCATCTGGCGCCGCTGCGGCTGCGCGAACCGGGCGGCGGCATCCGCCTCGACGGGACGCGCGCGGCCCGCGATCCGCGGGTGCATCTGGTCGGGTACGGCCCGTCGGCGAGCACGATCGGCGCCAACCGTGCCGGACGGGCGGCGGTTCGTGAGATACGGCAACTTCTTTATGGAGAAAGGGAGTTGATGGCCGGGGTCCGCTGAGCGCGGGGAGGGGCACACCCGCCGGTCCCTCGGCGATGGCCTGGACGTTCAGCCCGCGGGGTTGGCCTTGGGCTGCTGTTGGCTGATGGCTGAGCCGCGTCGGCCCTTGCTACTGATGTCCCGTCGCTCAGCCCGCAGCGTTGACCCTTGGGCTACTGATGGCCGGTCGCTCAGCCCGCGGCGTTGGCCTTGGGCGCGTCCGGGCTCTCCTTCTGCTGCCGCGCGCCCTCTGACTCGCGGACGCGGTTGAACTCCTCGACGTTGCGGCGGTGTTCCTGGTAGTCGGCGGTGAAGCGGGTGTCGCCTGGCTTCACCGTCACGAAGTACAGCCAGTCCCCGGCCGTCGGCGCGAGCGCCGCCTTGACCGCCTCGTCGCCGGGGTTGGCGATGGGCGTCGGCGGCAGACCGGTCTTCTCGTACGTGTTGTACGGGCTCTTGATCTTCGTGTCCGCGGTCGTGGTGTCGAGGGTGGAGCGGTTCAGGGCGTAGTTGAGGGTGGAGTCCATCTGCAGGGGCATGCCTCGGTCGAGCCGGTTGTAGATGACGCGGGCCACCTTGCCCATGTCCTGCTTGGTCTCGGCCTCGGCCTGGATGATGCTCGCGATCGTGACCGCCTGGTAGACGGAGACGGCGTTGCGGTCGGCGCCCTTGGTGACGGCTCCCGCGCCGAACTTCTTGTTGGCCGTTTCGACCATGTACGCGAGTACGGACTTCGGGGTGGCCTGGTCGCCGATCGGATACGTCGCGGGGAAGAGATATCCCTCGGGGTTGCCGGAGGACTCCCCCGGCAGCTTGAGTCCCGCCGATCCTGCGGCCTTCTTCGTGGTGCCCTTCCGGACGCCGAGGGCCTTGTCCACCGCCTCGTAGACCTGGCCCGAGCGCCAGCCCTCGGGGACGAGCAGGGTGTCCGGGCCGTCGTCGCCACGGTTCAGGAGCAGGGGCACCGCCACGGCCGTGCCGATCACGAGAGCGCCGGTCACAAGGAGTGCGACCCGGCCACGGCGGGTCAGCCGGATCTTGCCCTGGCGCGGAGTCTTGTTCACCATGTGGGCACGGTACCCCGAGAGTTAGGTCAATCCAGGCATATCTGACATATCTTCAGCCCGGAGTCCACTCGGGTGCGGTGAACCGTGCGGCAACGTGTGGGGGATGTGCGGGGAGCCCTGCGGGAGCCTCGTGAGGCCGTACGCCAGGGCCACGCTCCTCGGCAGCCATCGCGCTCTTACGGCTCAGCCGGTCCCGCGGGGCGGCTCTATGCGGGCGTCCCTCCGGACCAGGGCTGCGTACCGGCCGTTCTCCTTCATCAGCGCCTCGTGCGGGCCGCGTTCGGCGATGCGGCCGGAGTCGAGGACCACGATCTCGTCGGCGGATCTGACCGTGGAGAGCCGGTGGGCGATGGTGATGCTGGTGCGGTTCGCGGAGAGGGCGTCGACGGCCCGCTGCACCGCGTGCTCGGTACGGGTGTCGAGGGCGCTGGTGGCCTCGTCGAGGATGAGCACGGGCGGGTCCCGCAGGATCGTCCGGGCGATGGCGAGGCGCTGCTTCTCGCCACCGGAGAAGCGGTGACCGCGCTCGCCGACCACCGTGTCGTACCCGTCGGGCAGCGATGCGATGTGGTCGTGGATCTGCGCCGCGCGGGCCGCTTCGTGCAGCTCCGCGTCGGTCGCGTCAGGCTTGGCGAAGCGCAGGTTGTCGGCGACCGAGGCGTGGAAGAGGTACGTCTCCTGGGAGACGACGCCGATCGCGCGGGCGAGGGTGTCGAAGTCGAGGTCGCGCACGTCGACGCCGTCGAGGGTGACGCGGCCGCCCGTCACGTCGTACAGGCGCGGGACGAGGTGGCTGAGCGTCGACTTGCCGGAGCCGGTGGGGCCGACGACGGCGAGGCTGCCGCCGGCGGGGACGGTCAGGTCGACGGCGTCGAGCACGGGGGCGCGGGCGGGCTCGGCCGCCGCGCCTTCGGCGTCGTACCTGAACTGCACGTTCTCGAAGCGGACTTCGCCCTTCACGGTGTCCAGGCGGACGGGCTCGGCGGGCTCCTCGATGTCGACGGGCAGGTCGAGGTATTCGAAGATGCGCTGGAACAGGGCGAGGGAGGTCTGGATCTGGACGCCGGTGGAGAGCAGGCTCACCGTCGGCCGGAAGAGGCCCTGCTGGAGGGAGACGAACGCGACGAGCGTGCCGAGCGAGATCGCCGGGCCGCCGAAGTGCAGGGCCAGGCCCGCGGCCCAGTAGATGACGGCGGGCATGGCGGCCATGACGATGCCGATGACGGACATCCGCCAGCGGCCCGCCATGTTGGTGCGGACCTCCAGGTCGATGAGGCGCTCGGACTCGGTGGCGAAGTTGCGGGTGAGCGAGTCGCCGCGGCCCATCGTGCGGCCGAGCAGGATGCCGCTGACGGAGAGCGACTCGGTGACTGTGGCGGCCATCGCGGCCATCTGCTTCTGCCGCTGGGTGGCGATCTTCTTGCGCTCGCGGCCGACGCGGCGGCTGATCCACACGAAGAGGGGCAGCAGGGCGAGCGAGACGACGGTCAGACGCCAGTCGAGGGCGAGCATCGCGACGATCGTCGCGACGACGCTCGTGAGGTTGGAGACCAGGGAGGTCGCGGTGGACGTGACCGTCGCCTGCATGCCGCCGATGTCGTTGGCGATGCGGGACTGGACCTCGCCGGTGCGGGTTCGGGTGAAGAAGGCGAGCGACATGCGCTGCAGGCGGCCGTAGACCGCCGTGCGCAGGTCGTGCATGACGCGCTGGCCGACCGTCGTGGAGATCAGCGTCTGCAGCACGCCGAAGACGCTGGTGACGACCGCGCTGAGGATCATGCCGAGCGCGAGCAGGCTGAGCAGTCCGGTGCGACCCTCGGGGATCGCGGTGTCCAGGATCTCCTTGAGCAGGAACGGCGTCGCCACGGAGACGAGCGAGGACGCCGCGACGAGCAGCCCGACGAGGGCGAGGCGGCCGCGGTACGGACGGAAGAGCCGCAGGATGCGGCGGATCTGGCGAGGCTGGTCGGGATCGGGGGGTGGTGGCGTCCAGCCGAAGTCTTCGGGGCGCATGGGCCTCCTGAGGTCGAGTGCGCGATGACTGCGTTGAGCCTAGCTCATTGTTACCTCTATTCACAATGAGCTTTGTCCTGCTAGGCTGCGATCATGACCACAGCGGCCACGTCCTCACCCGATCCGGACGGCCTCCTCGCCGACCACCTGCTCCGCCTGGCCCGGCGGCTGCATCGCGCGCAGAAGCGCCACCTCGAACCGGTCGGCCTGACCCCCGGCGAGTCCCGGCTGCTCCGCCTGGTCGCGCACCACGAGACGCCGCCGCGCATGGCCGATCTCGCGCACGGCCTGGAGGTGGTGCCGCGCGCCGTGACGACCCTGGTCGACGGCCTGGAGGCGGCCGGTTGCGTGCACCGGGCGCCCGACCCGGAGAACAGACGGGTGATCCGGATCGAGATGACAGACGACGGGCGCAAGACGCTGCGTGCGCTGCGCGACGCGCGCCGGGCCGCCGCAGAGGACATCCTGGCTCCATTGACCGCTGACCAGCGCGAGGTGCTCGGCGGACTGCTCACCACCCTGGTGGACGACCGGGCCCAGTGCTGAGTACCACCCGGACGGGCTGCCGGGCCAGGTGCTGAGCATCGGCCCGGGAGACCGCCCGGGCCGATGCCGAGAAGAGCTGAGAAGAACGGACGACGACGTCGAGGAGGCGCTCATGCCCCTGCTGGAGCCCAACGCGGACGCCCTGCGGCCCACGGTGCGGGAGCCCGCGCCGGCCCCGGACCGCGTGCCGGACCGGCAGGCCGCCGGCACCCCCGAACCGCTCAGGAGCGACCTGACCGCGCTGCTCGGCGAGGACAAGGTGCTGCACAAGATCTCCGACCTGGTGCGGTACGCCTCGGACGCCAGCCCCTACCGCTTCGTGCCGCAGGTCGTGGTCGTCGCCGAAGACATCGACGACATCTCGGCGGTCCTCTCGTACGCGCACGGCAAGGGCCGCGAAGTCGTCTTCCGCGCTGCCGGGACCAGCCTCAACGGACAGGCGCAGGGCGAGGACATCCTGGTCGACGTGCGCCGGCACTGGGCGGGCGTCGAGGTGCTCGACGACGGGGCGCGGGCCCGGATCGGTCCCGGTACGACGGTGGTGCGCGCCAACGCCACGCTCGCCCGGCACGGACGCGTCCTCGGGCCGGACCCGGCGAGCGCCATCGCCTGCACCCTCGGCGGGGTCGTCGCCAACAACGCCTCGGGCATGACGGCCGGCACAACCCGCAACTCCTACCGCACACTCGCCTCGCTCACCTTCGTCCTGCCGTCCGGGACGGTCGTCGACACCGCCGAGGCGGACGCGGACGAGCTGCTCGCGCATGCCGAACCCGCGCTCTGCCAGGGCCTGTTGGACCTGAAGGCGGATATCGAGGCGGACCCCGAACTCGTCGCCCGGATCCGCGCCAAGTACGAGATCAAGAACACCAACGGCTACCGCCTGGACGCCTTCCTCGACGGATCGACGCCCGTGGAGATCCTGCGCGGCCTGATGGTCGGCTCCGAGGGGACCTTCGGCTTCATCGCGGAGACCGTCTTCGACACGCTTCCGCTCGACCGGCTCGTCTCCACCGCTCTGCTGTTCTTCCCCTCGCTGCCCGCCGCCGCTGCCGCCGTGCCCCAGTTCAACGAGGCAGGTGCGCTCGCCGTGGAGCTGATGGACGGCAACACGCTGCGCGCGTCGGTGAGCGTGGCCGGCGTCCCCGCCGACTGGGCCGACGTCCCGAAGGACACCACGGCGCTGCTCGTCGAGTTCCGCGCGCCCGACGAGGAGCAGCAGCGCGCGTACGAGGAGAGGGCCGCCGCGGTCCTGGACAATCTCCAACTCGTCGCGCCCGTCGCCTCGGTGACCAACGCGTTCACGCGCGAAGCGAAGACCATCGCCGGGTACTGGAAGGCCCGCAAGGCGTTCGTCACCGCCGTCGGCGGATCGCGCCCTTCCGGTACGACGCTGATCACCGAGGACTTCGCGGTGCCGCCCGCCCGGCTCGCCGACGCCTGCTCCGCGCTGCTCGACCTGCAGACGCGGCACGGCTTCGACGCGGCCGTCGCCGGGCACGCCGCCCACGGCAACCTGCACTTCCTGCTGGCGTTCGACGCGGGCCGAGCGGCGGACGTCGAGCGGTACGCCGCGTTCATGGACGAGTTCTGCGCGCTGACCGTGGAACGGTTCGACGGCTCCCTGAAGGCCGAGCACGCCACCGGCCGCAACATCGCGCCGTTCCTGGAGCTGGAGTGGGGCCCGAAGGCCACCGAGTTGATGTGGCGGACGAAGCAAGTCATCGACCCTGACGGGGTGTTGGCGCCTCGCATCGTCCTCGACCGCGACCCCAAGGCCCATCTGCGGGGCCTCAAGACCATCCCGCAGGTGGAGGCCATCGCCGACCCGTGCATCGAGTGCGGCTTCTGCGAGCCCACCTGCCCCAGCCACGACGTGACGACCACGCCGCGCCAACGCATCGTGCTGCGCCGCGAGATGATGCGTCAGTCCCCCGGCTCCCCGGTCGAGGACAGCCTGGTGGAGGCGTACGGATACGACGCCGTGGACACCTGCGCGGGCGACTCCACCTGCAAGCTGGCCTGCCCCGTCGGCATCGACACGGGCCTGCTGATGAAGGACTTCCGGCACGCCCGGCACTCGCCGCGCGAGGAGCGGGTCGCCGCACTCACCGCCCGCAACTTCAAGCTCGTCGAGACCTCCGCGCGCCTCGCCGTGGCCGCCGCCGACAAGATCGGAGACCGGCTCCTCACGTCGGTGACGCGTGCCGCGCGCAAGGCCGTTCGCCCCGATCTCGTACCGGAGTGGCTCCCCGAGATCCCCGGCCCCGCCGCGCGCAAGCTGCCGTCCACGTCCCGTGTCGGCGCCGCCGCCGTCTACTACCCGGCGTGCGTCAACCGCATCTTCGGCGGGCCCGAGGAGGACGTTTCGCTCGCGCAGTCCGTCGTGGCCGTCACCGCCCGCGCGGGTAAGCCGGTATGGATCCCGGACGACGTGACGGGCACGTGCTGCGCGACGATCTGGCACTCCAAGGGGTACGAGGAGGGCAACCGCGTGATGGCCAACCGGATCGTCGAGGCGGCCTGGGGCTGGACGGCCGGCGGACGGCTGCCGCTTGTCGTCGACGCCTCGTCCTGCACGTTGGGCATCGCGCACGAGGTCGTGCCGTATCTCTCCGACGACAACCGGGAGTTGCACGCGGAGCTGACCATCGTCGACTCGCTGGTGTGGGCCGCCGAGGAGCTTCTGCCGCACCTGACGGTTCTGCGCACTGTCGGTTCGGCCGTCCTGCACACCACGTGCTCGATGCGGCACCTCGGGGACGGCGACCAGTTGCGGCAGCTCGCCGAGGCCTGCGCGGACGAGGTCGTCACCCCCGACGACGAGGCCTGCTGCGGCTTCGCCGGTGACCGCGGCATGCTGCACGAGGAACTCACGCGCGCGGCCACGGCCCGCGAGGCGGCGGAGGTCACGTCGCGCGAGTACGACGCGCACCTGTCGGCCAACCGCATGTGCGAGGTGGGGATGGATCATGCGACGGGGCGGAGTTACCACTCGGTGCTGGTGGAGCTGGAGCGGGCCACTCGGCCGTGAGCGTGGCCCTTCGGGGCTTGAGGGCGGGTGACATCGCAGGGGGCTGGGGCCTTCCGGAGGCAGGTGGATACGTCGCCTTGGACAGGGGGCGAGGATGAACGGGCCGGAGGGTCCTATGACGTAGGGCTCGAAAGGCTGCCCGCTCGGCGGCGGCGAGCATCGCCTTGACCCTCTCCATCGCACCGCGTCCGACGCGACGCCGAGGCAGTGCGCGCGCTGTACGCCCGGGCGGCGCATCGGTGGACGAGGGCGGCGCCCGGCGAGAGTTTCGTCCAGGAACGGGGGGGACGGAATCTCACTGAGCCCCAACTCCCGTAGTCCCAGCTCTAGTCGGGCGATGGCCGCTCCCCCGCCGGCGTGCGCACCGCGCTCGGTCTCCCCACGCGCGAGCACGCCAGACACACCGCGCGGCACCACCGGATTCACTGAGTCCAAGTCCGCCCGCGATAAGTCCAAATCCCCGTCCCTGTCGGTCCCTTGCGCCAAGCGTGATCTTCCGGACAGGGTGGCGTCGCCGTTGCTCCACCCACGTACCACCTACGCGTACGGAGGTCCCATGCACGACGACACGTCCCTGCCGCAGCCCGACGGTTCCGCCGATGAGGCGGCGACGGAGCCGAGTCCCGGTCAGGGCGGTTCCGGTGTCTCCCGCAGAGCCATGATGCGCAACGCCGGAATAGCCGGTGTCGGCCTGGGACTCGCGGGACTCACCGGAGGCACGGCGCACGCGAACCCGGCCGCCGCGACCACGCCCGCACAGGCCGCAGCCGCAGCCGAGGCCCCGCCGCGCAAGGGCCGGACCATGATCGGGGTGCCGTTCGAGAAGCGGTCCACGGTGCGGGTGGGAATCGTCGGCCTCGGCAACCGCGGCGGCAGCATGATCGACCTCTTCCTCGCGTTGCCGCAGGTCAAGGTCGTGGCGCTGTGCGACCCGGTCAAGGAGAAGGCCGCCGCGGCCGCGAAGAAGGTCACCGACGCGGGCCAGCCCGCCCCGGCCACGTACACCAAGGGCCCGGACGACTACGAGAACCTCTGCCAGCGCAGCGACCTGGACTTCG
Source organism: Streptomyces sp. LHD-70 (assembly GCF_031157275.1). GTDB lineage: Bacteria > Actinomycetota > Actinomycetes > Streptomycetales > Streptomycetaceae > Streptomyces. Next base: position 8,779 of record NZ_JAVIFW010000022.1, on the reverse strand, counting down.
TGTACGTCGCGACGCCCTGGGAATCGCACTTCGAGATGGCGAAGGCGGCGATGCTGAACGGCAAGCACGTCGGTGTGGAGTGTCCGATCGCGCTCGAACTCGGCCAGCTCTGGGAGCTCGTGGACCTCTCCGAGCGCACCCGCAAGCACTGCATGCAGTTGGAGAACTGCTGCTACGGCAAGAACGAGATGCGGGTGCTGCGCATGGCGCACGCCGGGCTCTTCGGTGAGCTCCTGCACGGCGCGGGCGCGTACAACCACGATCTGCGCGGCCTGATGTTCGACCCGGACTACTACGAGGGTCCCTGGCGCCGGCTCTGGCACACGCGACTGCTCGGCGACCTCTACCCGAACCACGGCTTCGGGCCGGTCGGCAACTACATGGACGTCAACCGCGGCGACCGCGTCACGCACATCTCCAGCTTCGGCACCCCGGCGCTCGGCCTCGCCGAGTACCGCAAGGAGCACATGCCGCCGGGCGACCCGAGCTGGAAGGAGACGTACATCGAGTCCGACCGCACGATCAGCCTCGTACAGACGGAGAAGGGCCGCGTCATCCGGCTCGAGCACGATGTGTCGACGCCACACCCGTACTCGCGTATCAACAGCCTCGGCGGCACGAGGGGTGTGTTCGAGGACTACCCGGAGCGGATCTACCTGGAGCCCACCCACACCGACGATCAGTGGCACGACTTCGGCGAGTACGCGGAGTGGGACCACTGGCTGTGGAAGGAGCACTCCAACCCGCCCGGCGGGCACGGCGGTATGGACTACATCATGCTGTTCCGCCTGATGCAGTGCATGCAGCTGGGGCTGGTCCCGGACTTCGACGTGTACGACGCGGTCACATGGACGGCGCCGGTGCCGCTGAGCCATGCCTCGATCAAGGCGAAGGGCGCACCGCAGGCGATACCGGACTTCACGCGTGGGCTGTGGAAGAAGGCCCGGCCCGGGGTGGACTCGGAGAAGCCGGAGGGGTAGCGGATGGGGGGCGTTGTGGTCCGGCCCCGGCTCGCCGGGGCCGGACCACAACGTGTCGGCTCAACTCACTTTCGGATCGGTTTCGTTGGAGGTGGAGGCGGAGGCGGAGGCGGCTCCGGACGTTGCTACCGAGGCAGCAAGCACGTCATCGTTCCGGGACTCCCTCGAAGGCTCCACCGGGTCCTTCTTCAGGTCCACGCCGGACTCCTGCTCCTCTTCCGGTACGAACTCGATCTCCCCGGACAGCACCTTCTTCGCCCTGTGGGCGTCGAGCGCGCCCTCCCAGCGGGACACGGCGAACACGGCCACGCAGTTGCCGAGCAGGTTGACGGAGACCCGCATCGCGTCCATGATCCGGTCGACGCCGAGCAGCAGGGCGACGGCACCGGCGGGGATGACTCCCAGCGCGGACGCGGTGGCCGACAGGGCCAGGAACGCGGAACCGGGAACTCCGGCCATGCCCTTGCTCGTCAGCATCAACACCAGGACAACGGTGACCTGCTGACCGAGCGTCAGGTCGATACCGACAGCCTGCGCGATGAACAACGTACCGACGGAGAGGTAGATCGAGGCACCGTCGAGGTTGAACGAGTAGCCGGTCGGCAGCACGAGCCCCACGGCGTCGTCACGGCAGCCCGCCTGCCGCAGCTTCTGCATCATGCGCGGCATGACGGTCTCACTGGACGCGGTGCCGAGCGCGAGCAGCAGCTCCTCGCGGGTGTAGCGGATGAACTTCCACAGGCTCAGCCCGGTGACCACCTTGAGCGCGATCCCGAGCAGAACGAGGAAGATCAGCGCGACCGCGTAGCAGATGCCGATGAGCTTTCCGTACGTGGAGAGCGCGCCGAGGCCGTACTCCCCCACGAGGTGCGCGGTGGCGCCGAAGACGGCGAGCGGGGCCAGCTTCATGATGAAGCCGACGACCGCGAAGACCAGCTCCTGCGCCTGCTCGATGGCGGGCAGGATCGCGGGCACCTTGGTGTTGCCGAGGTGCAGCAGCGCCGCACCCACCAGGCAGGCCAGGACGAGGACCTGGAGCAGGGAGTTCTCGGCGAACGCACCGACCGCGCTGTCCGGCAGCGAGTGCAGGATGAACTCCGAGGTGGACGGCAGCTCGCCGCCACCGGTCTTCTCGTCGACGGCTGACGCGTCGAGGGACGCGGGGTCGACGTTCATGCCGAAGCCGGGTCGCCCGAGATTTCCGGCGACCAGACCGACGACGAGGGCGATGGTGGTGGCGACCTCGAACCAGATCAGGGCCTTGATCCCGATCCGGCCGAAGGCCTTGAGGTCACCGGCCTTGGTGATACCGGCGACGACCACGCAGAACACGAGCGGGGCGATCATCGCCTTGATGAGCCGTACGAAGCCGTCGCCGAGCGGTTGGACGGCGGTGGCCACCTCGGGCCACAGCCGTCCGACGAGGACTCCGATCACAAGAGCGCAGGCGACCTGCGCGAACAATGAGGTACGCAACAAGCGTGCGACGCGTCGCGGTAGGGACGGTACGGACTGCGGCACGGGCACTCCTCCGAAGTAACTTCTGGTATGCGGAAACTAACTTCCGCGAAGCGTCACTCTGACTGAGAGATGACGCTTGGAGAAGACGTCAGTGTCAGATCCGTGTAAATCTTGGATCTTGCTACAAGGGTGCGGGGTGTGAGGGCGCAGGCGTCGACGTGGTGGCGGGTGCGGTGGCGGGTGACCCTGGGTGCCACGGGAGCCCGACACCGCGCGCTGTTCAGGCCGGCGAGCCGAGGTTGCGCTTGTCACCCATGACGATCACCGGGTGAGACTTGGGGTCCAGCTCCCGCAGCAGGTACCGCATCGCCGACTCGGACACACTCACGCAGCCCGACGTGCCGCTGCCGTGGTCGAGGTGCAGCCAGATGTAGCCGCCCTTGGACTGGCCCTGCGGACGGTTCGGGTCGTTGGGCGGGGTGCCCTTGACGCGGTTGTAGTCGATGGCGATCACATGGTCGAAGTCGTGCCAGTGCGTCTTGGGCCACGAGCGGGACGCCTGGAACGCGGGCGAGTGCGTGTACGGAAGGCGGGCGTCCGGCGCGGCGAGCACCCCGCCCGCGTCGCTCAGCGTGAACACTCCGACCGGGCTCCGCTTGTCGCCCTCGCGATGATCGGTGGTCCAGCCGCGCTTGCCGTTGTGCGCGGGCCAGCTGCGTGTGCGGTCCCAGGTCGCACCGTGCTTCTCGTACAGGTACAGCGTGGAGTTCGCCGAGTTCTCACCCTCGCCCCGGACCACCAGGGCCTGACGGGCCGCTGCGGGGATGCGCCGGTGCAGGGCGGTGCCCACGTCCGGGAGACGTTCGAGGTTCTGGGTGGCGGCGGGGGCCCCCGGGTTCTCTGGGTTCTCTGGGCTCTCTGGGTTTGCGGGGTTCGCTGAGTTGCCGGTGCTGCCCGTGCTCCCGGTCTGCGCGGGTTCGGTTCCGGGTGCCTTGTCGCCCGAACTCCCGCTCCCCGTCGTACCGCAGGACGTGAGGGTGGTCAGAGCGAGCACCGTCGCGAGAGCTGCCCCCACGGTCGTCCGGCTGATTGTCCGTCGCGCCGTCCCCGCCCTGAGTGTCCCCGATATGCGCATACGGGCCATCGTCGCACCCGGTGCCACCGTCTCCGCCCGTGCGTGCACCGCACTCCGGAGGAATGACCGGTTCTTTGCAAGCAGGCAGAAAACCGTTTGCCTCGGGCCCCGTTCCGGAGTCAGCCTTACACGGTTTCCCCCATTTCCTCAGACCTCCCCCTGCCTCCCTTCCTTCCCTCCTCAAGCGCCCCGTTCATCAGCTCCTCAGCCGCAATCAGCGCCGTGTGCTCCACCGCGGCACGGCGATCGACCTCTGGGACGTCATGCAGATCAGCGATCTTCCGTACGCCGACCCGGGTGTGCCCGACGCCCGCTCGGGCCCCCGGTTCCTGTGGTGGCTCGGACGCAACCAACTGGGCGGTCAACTCAAGTCGCTCGCCTGGGGCCTGCTGCACTTCACAGCCGTCATGACCCTGCCGCTCGGGGTGGGCTTCGCCGTCCAGGCCGTCGTCGAGCGGTCCGGCACGCGTCTCGCCATGGCCGGGCTGCTGCTCGTCCTCTCCGGGATCGGCATCGCACTCGGCGACACCATGCTGCACCGCACCGCCGTCACCAACTGGATCACGGCGGCCGCCCGCGTACAGCAGCTCCTCGCCCGCAGGACCGCGTATCTGGGTGCGGCCCTGACGCGTCGCGTCGCCGCCGGTGAAGTGGTCGCGGTGTCCACGGGGGACGTGGAGAAGATCGGCTGGTTCGTGGAGGCCGTCTCGCGGTTCACGGCCGCCGCCCTGACGGTCGTCGTGGTGTGTGTGGGGCTCGTCGTCTACCAACCTGACCTCGGTCTCGTCGTCGCCATCGGTGTTCCTCTCGTCGGTCTCGGCGTGCTGCCGTTGCTGCCGCGCGCCACTCGGCTCGCGGACACCCAGCGCGAGAAGGCGGGCAAGGCCACCGAGCTCGCCTCCGACACGGTGGCCGGTCTGCGGGTGCTGCGCGGCATCGGCGGCGAGGAGCTCTTCCTCGACCGCTACCGCCATGCCTCCCAGGACGTGCGCCGCGCCGCCGTACGCAGCGCCCGCATGTGGTCCCTCATCACCGCCGCCCAAGTGCTGCTCCCTGGTCTGCTGCTCATCGCCGTGGTCTGGCACGGAATCGGTCTGGTCCGGGACGGCCATATCGCGGTCGGTGAACTGGTCACCGTGTACAGCGCGGTGATGCTTCTGACCTATCCCCTGCGTCACTTCGAAGAGATCGCGATGGCGTACTCCTTCTCCCGCCCGTCCGCGAAGCGCGCCGCGCGGGTGCTTTCGCTGGAGCGGGGCTCTTCGGCGGGTTCGGGTTCGGGTGTTCCTAGCAGTTCGGGTTCGGGTGAGGCGGCGCCTTCCGGGGACCTGTTCGACCCCGTGACCGGCTTGCTGGCCCCCGACGGGCGGCTCACGGCAGTGGTGTGCGGGGACCCCGACGAGGCGGGCCGGATCGCCGAACGGCTCGGCGGGCACGCCGCGCTCGACACCCCCGCCCCTTCGGTGCGGCTCGGCGACGCCCAGCTCGATGCCCTTCCCCTCGCCACCGCCCGCGCCGCCGTCCTCGTACAGGACAAGGACCCCGTCCTGCTCTCCGGCACGTTGCGGGAACTGCTCGACGTGCCCGCGTCGGGAAAGGTCGCCGCCGCAGACGCCCTGGCCGCGGCCGAGTGCGCCGACGTGCTCGACGCCCTTGCGCAGAACTCGGTGGACGACGACCCAATGGAGGCGCCGATCACCGAACGCGGCCGGTCGCTCTCCGGCGGCCAGCGCCAACGCCTTGCCCTCGCCCGCTCGTTGGTGACCGACCCGGAGGTGCTCGTACTGGACGAGCCGACTTCCGCCGTCGACTCACACACCGAAGCGCGCATCGCGGACGGCCTGCGCTCCATCCGCCGGGGCCGCACCACCGTCGTCTGCACCTCGTCCCCGCTGCTCCTGGACCGGGCCGAGCGCGTGGTGTTCGTCCACGAAGGCGAGGTGGCGGCCGTCGGCGTGCACCGCGAACTCGTTCACACCCACCCCCGCTACCGCGCCGTCGTGACGCGGGAGACGGACGAGGAACAACAGCAGCGCACCGACCCCGACGCTCGGACGGACTCGGGCACAGGCACTCGCACCAGCACCGGCACCGGCACCGGCACGCGCAGTGGAGCGGCTGTGTCCGGCAGGACCGGCGGGAAGACCACTGCCCGGGTCGGCACGACCCGCGTCGGCATCGAGATCGACATCGAGGAGAGAGCATGATCGGCCTGGCGCCGCCGGAGTACGATCCAGCGGCTCCCCGCACCACGGAGACGCTGCCGGTGGGCAGCCCCGCGACGGTACGGGCGTACGTGCGTGAACTGTTCGCCCGGCACCGCAAGGCGTTCGCCCTGCTGATCGGCGTCAACGCCGTAGCGGTGATCGCGTCCATGGTCGGCCCCACGCTCCTCGGCGATCTCGTACAGCACGCCGCCGATGGCAGCGGTGATCCCCAACTGGGCCGCGCCGTCGGGCTGTTCACGGCTGCCCTCGTCCTCCAGGCGGTGTTCATCCGCCTGGTCCGGCTGCGTGGTGCGATGCTGGGCGAGCAGATGCTGGCCGACCTTCGCGAGGACTTCCTGATCCGCTCCGTCGGACTGCCGCCCGGCGTCCTGGAGCGCGCAGGCACCGGTGACCTGCTGTCCCGTATCACCACGGACATCGACCGGCTGGCCAACGCCATGCGCGAAGCGGTGCCGCAGGTGACCATCGGCGTCGTGTGGATCGGCCTGCTCCTCGGCGGCCTGGCCTTCACCTCGCCGCCGCTCGCGCTCACGGTGCTCCTCGCCGTTCCCGCGTTGGTCATCGGCTGCCGCTGGTACTTCAAGCGCGCCCCGTCCGCGTATCGCTCGGAAGCCGCCGGGTACGCCGCCGTGGCCGCCGCGCTCACGGAGACCGTGGACGCGGGACGCACCGTGGAGGCGCACCGGCTCGGTGCCCGCCGGATCGCGCTGTCCGACCAGCGCGTCCGGGAATGGACTGCTTGGGAGCGATACACCCTCTACCTCCGTTCCGTGCTGTTCCCCGTCATCAATGCCACCCACGTGACCGTCCTCGCCGCGGTGCTGCTCATCGGCGGCGTCTTCGTCCTGCAGGGCTGGATCGACGTCGGCCAGCTCACGACCGGCGCCCTGATCGCCCAGATGATGGTCGACCCGGTGAACCTGATCCTGCGCTGGTACGACGAGTTGCAGGTGGCCCAGGTGTCCCTGGCCCGCCTCGTGGGCGTCCGCGAGATCGAACCGGGCGCGGGCGACACTTCCGTCAGTCCCGACGGGCGCGAGGTCACGGCGGACCACGTGCACTTCGGTTACCGGCCGGGCGTGGACGTACTGCACCAGGTGTCCCTGTCCGTACGGCCCGGCAGCCGGGTCGCACTGGTCGGGCCGTCCGGCGCGGGCAAGTCCACCCTCGGCCGACTGCTCGCCGGGATCTACGGTCCCCGCACCGGCTCCGTCGCCCTCGGCGGTGCGGAGCTGTCCCGGATGCCGGCGGAACGCGTCCGCGAGCACGTCGCCCTGGTCAACCAGGAACACCACGTGTTCGTCGGCTCGCTGCGCGACAACCTGCTCCTGGCCCGGTCCGACGCACAGGACACCGAACTGTGGGCAGCCCTCGCCGCAGTCGACGCCGACACCTGGGCACGGGCTCTCGAGGAAGCCCTCGACACCCAGGTCGGCTCGGGCGGCTTCACGCTCACTCCCGCGCAGGCTCAGCAGATCGCCCTGGCCCGCCTGGTGCTGGCCGACCCGCACACGTTGGTCCTGGACGAGGCCACATCCCTGCTCGACCCGCGTGCGGCCCGGAACCTGGAGCGATCCCTGGCACGCGTCCTGGACGGCCGCACCGTGGTCGCCATCGCGCACCGCCTGCACACGGCCCACGACGCCGACGTGATCGCGGTCGTCGAACAAGGCCGGATCAGCGAGCTGGGCAGCCACGACGAACTGGTCGCCGCCGACGGCGCGTACGCGGCGCTGTGGCGGTCCTGGCACGGGTGATAGGGAGCTCACGGGCGCCGACCAGGTAGGCGGGGGCAGATCAAGTGACCGAGCATCACATGCGAGCCAGCGATCCTGCGCGCTGACCGGAGGAGCTGGCAGCCGCGCCGGACGGCAGCTCCTCCGCCGGTCGACCTGCGCCAGGGCATGCGCCAGGCCCGGCCCTTCTCCTGCCTCCGCCCCCTGCCCCTGCCCCTGCCCCTGCCCCTGCCCTCAGCCAATCCCTCCCGTGGCCCGGATGTTCTGCCCCGTGATCCATCTCCCGTCCGGCCCCGCCAGGAAGCCCACCACGTCGGCCACGTCGGACGGCTGTCCGAGTCTGCGGAGCGGGGTCATCGCCACGGCCATCTCGAGGTTCTCGGCCGAGTTGGTGCCTCGTAGGAGATCGGTGTCGGTCGCGCCGGGTGAGACCGTGTTCGCCGTGATGCCCCGGGGCCCGAGCTCCTGCGCCGCCACAGCGGTCAGCTGCTCGATCGCGCCCTTGCTGGCCGCGTACGGGGCGTTCTGCGGGGCCGGGCGAACGGTGTTCAGCGTGGAGATGGTGATGATGCGGCCACCGTCACGCATGTGCCGTGCCGCATAGCGGATAGTCAGGAATGCGGCCTTGGCGTTGACCGTCATCGCCTGGTCGAAGACCTCCTCCTCGGTCTCCGCCAGAGGCGCCACCGAGAAGTTGAGCGCGGCGTTGTTCACCAGGATGTCGAGTCCGCCGAACCGTTCGTCGGCGACCTCCATGAGGCGCTCGGGCGCCCCTCGCTCGGCCAGGTCGAGCTGCACGCCGTGGACACTGCCTCCGGCGTCCTCGACTTCTCGTACGACGTCCGCCGCCGCCTCAGTACTGTGCGCATAGTTGAACACCACACTCGCCCCGTCACGGACCAGGCGCTCCACGATCGCCCGGCCGATGCCCCGCGAACCGCCCGTGACGATCGCCGTCTTGCCCTTCAGCACTCCCACTGCACCCTCCCCGAATCGTGCGCGGCCCTGCCTTCGAACACACTCGAATCTACGCCCTGGATCACCCGGAATCCCACGTTCCCACAGGCCAGAACGTTCGCTGAGAGCAGAGCGGCGAGCGGTGTGAAGGGTGAACGTGCACTAACTGATCGTTTCAGAATGAAGTTCGTTGTGGGGCTTGGCAGTTGGGTGTGGCCTCGACAGGATCTGTTGGGTGTCTGCTGATCTTGTGCCTGATGACCTGTGGGAACGTGTGGCCCC
>NZ_JAVIFW010000021.1 GCF_031157275.1 Streptomyces sp. LHD-70 | reverse complement strand
CTCCCCTCCCCTTCCCTCCCCCCTCCACCCACTTACCCCCTCACACCCCCCAAACCGGCAGCAACCGCGAAGGCCCTCGTTCCGTGAGGGACGCCGGTAGCAGCGTGAGTGGGTCGAGGTACGTGGTTCCGCGGCGTAGGCCCCAGTGCAGGCAGGATCGCGGGCAGTGGGCGTCGGCGGCGGACGCACGGCGTTCCACGGTTCCGATGACGTCTCCTGCGGCTACTTCGTCGCCCTTGTCGACGAGGGCGTGTACGGGTTCGTACGTAGTGCGCAGGGGTGGGGCGCCGGTTCCGGGGTGGTCGATGGTGAGGACCCCTCTGCCCGCGACGCGTCCGACGTAGCTGATGCGGCCGGGTGCGGCCGCGCGTACGTCGGTGCCGGGTGGGGCGGCGAGGTCGATGCCGCGGTGGCCCGGGCCGTAGGGCGTGGCCGGTGGGTCCCAGCCGCGGAGGACCGGGGCGCGGACGGGCCAGGCCCGGTCACCGGAAGGCGCAGCCGGGACCACGTCCGTAGCCGTAGCCGTAGCCGTACCCATATCCGAAACAGAAGCCGAAACCGAAACAGAAGCCGAAACAGAAGCCGAAGCCGAAGCCGAAACCCAAGCCGAAACCGAAGCCGAAGCCGCGAGTGCCAGCACCAGGCCGGGCATCAGACTCCGGGCCCGGGGTCGGGCCCGAATCGGAGTCCGTCGTCGTGTCTCAGGCCGGGATTTCCGGGGTGCGAAGTGCATGGGTGGAGCTTGCCGTGGGTGGGCCCGGCGGCGCTGATCTTGGTGGGGATCTGTGGACTACTGGTCGGTTGTGGATATCGGCGTCACCCGGTACGTCGCGGGTCCCGTACACTTCTTGTGGCGATCCGGGTCACCGGGTCGACTTCGCACGCCCCGACATCTGGCTGAAGAGCCTGAAGGTGTCAGCGCCCCTCGGTCCCGTACGCAGGTACGTGGCATGGCGCGCGCCGGGGTGTCAGGACACAACCGAGAAAACCAAGGAGTACGGCCATGGCCGTCGTCACGATGCGGGAGCTGCTGGAAAGCGGCGTCCACTTCGGTCACCAGACCCGTCGTTGGAACCCGAAGATGAAGCGTTTCATCTTCACGGAGCGCAACGGCATCTACATCATCGACCTGCTCCAGTCGCTGTCGTACATCGACCGCGCCTACGAGTTCGTCAAGGAGACCGTCGCCCACGGCGGCACGGTCATGTTCGTCGGTACGAAGAAGCAGGCGCAGGAGGCGATCGCCGAGCAGGCGACCCGCGTCGGCATGCCTTACGTGAACCAGCGCTGGCTGGGCGGCATGCTCACCAACTTCTCGACCGTCTACAAGCGTCTGCAGCGCCTCAAGGAGCTTGAGCAGATCGACTTCGAGGATGTGGCCGCGTCCGGCCTCACCAAGAAGGAGCTCCTGGTCCTCTCGCGTGAGAAGGCCAAGCTGGAGAAGACCCTCGGTGGTATCCGCGAGATGCAGAAGGTGCCCAGCGCCGTCTGGATCGTGGACACCAAGAAGGAGCACATCGCCGTTGGTGAGGCCCGGAAGCTGAACATTCCGGTCGTCGCGATCCTCGACACCAACTGCGACCCCGACGAGGTCGACTACAAGATCCCCGGCAACGACGACGCGATCCGCTCCGTCACGCTGCTCACCCGCGTCATCGCCGACGCCGTCGCCGAGGGCCTCATCGCCCGCTCCGGTGGTGCCGGTGAGGGCAAGGGCGAGAAGGCCGCGGGCGAGCCGCTCGCCGAGTGGGAGCGCGACCTGCTCGAGGGTGAGAAGAAGGCCGAGGCCGACAAGCCGGCCGACGCCGAGAAGGCCGCCGAGGCCGAGAAGCCCGCCGAGGACGAGAAGCCGGCCGAGGCCGCTGCCGAGGCTCCGGCTGCCGACGCCCCGGCTGCCGACGCCCCGGCCGCCGACGCCCCGGCCGCCGAGCAGGCCTGACCTTCACAGGTCACAGGGTCAGAGCTTTGGTAGGTGACGGCGGGGGCCGATGCGCCCCCGCCGTCGACCCGTCACCGTAGAGCCCGTTGACCCGCAGATCTCTGGTCGCAGGTGTTCGAGCCCGGCGGCCGTCACAGACTTCGAGAAAGATTCACTGAATCATGGCGAACTACACCGCCGCCGACGTCAAGAAGCTCCGGGAGCTCACCGGCGTAGGCATGATGGACTGCAAGAAGGCGCTCGACGAGGCCGAGGGCAACGTCGACAAGGCCGTCGAGGCGCTCCGTATCAAGGGCCAGAAGGGCGTCGCCAAGCGCGAGGGCCGTTCCGCCGAGAACGGCGCCGTGGTCTCCCTCATCGCCGACGACAACACCTCGGGTGTCATCGTCGAGCTGAAGTGCGAGACGGACTTCGTCGCCAAGGGTGACAAGTTCCAGGCCGTGGCCCACGCGCTCGCCGCGCACGTCGCCGCCACCAAGCCCGCCGACCTCGAGGCGCTGCTCGCGTCCGAGATCGAGGCCGGCAAGACCGTGCAGGCGTACGTCGACGAGGCCAACGCCCTCCTGGGCGAGAAGATCGTCCTGGACCGCTTCGCCCAGTTCTCCGGCGCTTACGTCTCGGCGTACATGCACCGCACCATGCCCGACCTGCCGCCGCAGATCGGTGTTCTGGTCGAGCTGGACAAGGCCGACGCGGACCTCGCCAAGGGCATCGCCCAGCACATCGCCGCGTTCGCGCCGAAGTACCTGACCCGTGAGGACGTCCCGGCCGAGGTCGTGGAGTCCGAGCGTCGCGTCGCCGAGGAGACCACGCGCGCCGAGGGCAAGCCGGAGGCCGCGCTCCCGAAGATCGTCGAGGGTCGCGTCAACGCGTTCTTCAAGGACGCCACGCTCCTGGGCCAGCCGTACGCCCTGGACCAGAAGAAGTCCGTCGAGCAGGTCCTCAAGGAGGCCGGTGTCAGCCTGAAGCGCTTCGCGCGCATCAAGGTCGGCATCTGAGTCCGTACCGCGCTCGACTCAAGACCCCGCTAGGGTCGACAGCAGTCGTCCGGGACAGGATGCGCCCGCGGAATGTCGTGGGCGGCGGACGACCGCAGATCTGACGAGGAGGCCATTGCCGCAGTGGGACGCAAGTACCCCCGGCAATGGCCTTCTTGTATGTGTGCCACGCAAGAGAGCGAGATCTCCCCATGACCAAGGCCGACCACAGCGGCGACGGGAAAACCACCGGCCGATTTCTGCTGAAGCTCTCCGGTGAGGCGTTCGCCGGCGGCGGCGGCCTGGGCGTCGACCCCGACGTGGTGCACGCCATCGCCCGCGAGATCGCGGCCGTGGTGCGGGACGGCGCGCAGATCGCCATCGTCATCGGCGGCGGCAACTTCTTCCGTGGTGCGGAGCTGCAGCAGCGCGGCATGGACCGGGCCCGCTCCGACTACATGGGCATGCTCGGCACGGTCATGAACTGCCTTGCCCTGCAGGACTTCCTGGAGAAGGAAGGCATCGACAGCCGGGTGCAGACCGCCATCACGATGGGCCAGGTCGCCGAGCCGTACATCCCGCTGCGGGCCGTGCGGCACCTGGAGAAGGGCCGCGTCGTGATCTTCGGCGCCGGTATGGGCATGCCGTACTTCTCCACCGACACCACCGCCGCGCAGCGCGCCCTGGAGATCGACGCCGAGGCGATGCTGATGGGCAAGAACGGCGTCGACGGCGTGTACGACTCGGACCCGAAGAAGAACCCCGACGCGGTGAAGTTCGACGCGCTCGAGTACGGCGAGGTCATCACCCGTGACCTGAAGGTGGCCGACATGACCGCCATCACGCTGTGCCGGGACAACAGCCTTCCCATCCTGGTCTTCGAGTTGCTGGCGGAGGGCAATATCGCCCGCGCCGTCAAGGGTGAGAAGATCGGCACTCTCGTGAGCGACCAGGGCACCCGGTCCTGACCCTCATCTCCCGGGCGTGGCCCAGGGGATGGACAATGTCCTGCCGGTCGGACACCGTGCAGGAAGAGACGCGACGCAGCCGGTGCCCTTGCCGTACCCGCAGACGGGACGCGCGGGGCGCCCCCAGCCCACTCAAGACACGCAGGAGCAAGTGGTGATCGAAGAGACCCTCCTCGAGGCCGAGGAGAAGATGGAGAAGGCCGTCGTGGTCGCCAAGGAGGACTTCGCCGCGATCCGTACGGGGCGTGCCCACCCGGCGATGTTCAACAAGATCGTGGCCGACTACTACGGCGCGCTGACCCCGATCAACCAGCTCGCCTCGTTCTCCGTGCCGGAGCCGCGCATGGCCGTGGTGACGCCGTTCGACAAGAGCGCGCTGCGCAACATCGAGCAGGCCATCCGCGACTCGGACCTGGGCGTCAACCCGAGCAACGACGGCCACATCATCCGGGTGACGTTCCCGGAGCTCACCGAGGAGCGCCGCCGGGAGTACATCAAGGTCGCCAAGGCCAAGGCCGAGGACTCCAAGGTCTCGATCCGCTCGGTGCGCCGCAAGGCCAAGGACACCATCGACAAGGCCGTCAAGGACGGCGAGGTCGGCGAGGACGAGGGCCGTCGCGCGGAGAAGGAGCTCGACGACACCACCGCGAAGTACGTCGCGCAGGTGGACGAGCTGCTCAAGCACAAGGAAGCCGAGCTGCTCGAGGTCTGATGAACGACTCTTCGTGGGGGGCTCCGCCGCAGGCCGGTCACTGGGGTCCGCCCGAGACGGGCCCCGTCCAGGGGCGCCCCCCGGCGGGTCCTGCCTACGATGAGGCCGACGCGCAGCAGACTCGGCCCATGCCGATCGTGCCCGAGGTGCCCGACACCGGCGGAGACGCTGCAGACCGGTTCGACAGCGAGGCGGGGGCCGCTCTGGCGGGCGGCCCCTTGTTCCGCGACGAGATGCCGCAGGAGCCCATGCCCAGCCCTACACCTCAGGTCCCGCAGCCGCCTCAGAAGAAGCGTGCGGGACGCGATCTGCGGGCGGCCATAGGGGTCGGTGTCGCTCTCGGCGCGGTGATCGTGGCGTCGTTGTTCGTCGTCAAGGCCGTGTTCGTCGGCGTGATAGCGGTCGCCGTCGTCGTCGGCCTGTGGGAGCTGACGTCGCGCCTGCAGGAGCGCAAGGAGATCAGGGCTCCGCTCGTGCCGCTCGCGGTGGGCGGCGCGGCCATGGTCGTCGCCGGGTACGTACGAGGCGCCGACGGCGCCTGGGTGGCGATGGCGCTGACCGCGCTCGCGGTGCTCGTGTGGCGGATGACCGAACCGCCCGAGGGCTATCTGCGGGACGTCACGGCCGGGGTGTTCGCCGCGTTCTACGTGCCGTTCCTCGCGACGTTCGTGTCGATGATGCTGACCGCCGACGACGGTGCGCAGCGGGTGCTCACGTTCCTGCTCCTGACGGTCGTCAGCGACACCGGTGCGTACGCCGTGGGCTGGCGGTTCGGCAAGCACAAGCTGGCGCCGCGGATCAGCCCCGGCAAGACCCGCGAGGGGCTGCTCGGTGCCGTGTCGTTCGCGATGGCGGCGGGCGCGCTGTGCATGGAGTTCCTGATCGACGGGGGCACCTGGTGGCAGGGCCTGCTGCTCGGATTCGCGGTCGCGGCGAGTGCGACACTCGGTGACCTCGGCGAGTCGATGATCAAGCGGGATCTCGGCATCAAGGACATGGGCACGCTCCTGCCCGGCCACGGCGGGATCATGGACCGGCTCGACTCGCTGCTGCCCACGGCTCCCGTGGTCTGGCTGCTGCTCGTGCTGTTCGTCGGCTCGGGTTGATCCGGCGCGCTGCTGACCTGCGTTCTGCACGTCGCGGGCCCGTCGTCCTCAGGACGGCGGGCCCGCTTCGATGAGTTCGAGGGCCGGATCGGGTCTTCCCCGTATGACTCGAATCATCGCCGATATCTCGGTCTCCCTCGACGGCTTCGTCACCGGGCCCGACCCCGGCCCGGACAACGGTCTGGGCACCGGCGGCGAGGCCCTGCACACCTGGGCGTTCTCCGACGACCCCGACGACCGCCGGATCCTGCGCGAGGCGACCCTCCGCTCGGGCTCCGTCGTACTCGGCCGCCGTCTCTTCGACGTGGTCGACGGCCCGAACGGCTGGGACGACACGGTCGGCTACGGCGCGAGCGAGGTCGGCAAGCCCGCGTTCGTCGTCGTGACGAGCTCGCCGCCGGAGTCGGTGCGGCTCACCGGCCTCGACTGGACGTTCGTCACCACCGGACTGTCCGACGCCGTCGCCACCGCGCGTGCCCGGGTCGAGGCGGCGTCCTCGGACGGTGGCGAGGATCTCGACGTCGTCCTCATGGGCGGAGGCGCCACGGTCGGCTCGGCACTCGAAGCGGGCCTGGTCGACGTCCTGAGCCTGCACCTCGCGCCCGTCGTGCTCGGCGCGGGCACGCCCTTGTTCACCGGCGGAACCCCGCGCACGCTGGTGCAGCGGAGCGTCACACCGACGTCGACCGCGACGCATCTGACCTACGACGTCCGGTCGTAGCCGGAGCCGCAGGTCACCCCAAGTCGATCTGCGACACTGGTGAGGTCATGCCTAAGCCTGGAGAACTCACGTTCGTCGCGCCCCGCGGAGCCAAGAAGCCGCCGCGGCACCTCGCCGACCTCACGCCCGCCGAGCGCAAGGAAGCGGTGGCCGAGATCGGCGAGAAGCCGTTCCGCGCCAAACAGCTGTCCCAGCACTACTTCGCGCGGTACGCGCACGACCCCGAGCAGTGGACGGACATTCCCGCCGCCGCCCGCGGCAAGCTGCAGGAGTCGCTGCTGCCCGACCTGATGTCGGTCGTGCGGCACATCAGCTGTGACGACGACACCACCCGTAAGACGCTGTGGAAACTGCACGACGGGACGCTTGTCGAGTCCGTCCTGATGCGGTACCCGGACCGGGTCACCATGTGCATCTCCTCACAGGCCGGCTGCGGCATGAACTGCCCGTTCTGCGCGACCGGGCAGGCCGGGCTCGACCGGAACCTGTCCACCGCGGAGATCGTCCACCAGATCGTCGACGGCATGCGCGCCCTGCGCGACGGCGAGGTCCCCGGCGGTCCCGCACGCCTGTCGAACATCGTGTTCATGGGCATGGGCGAGCCGCTCGCCAACTACAACCGCGTCGTCGGCGCCATCCGCCGCCTCACCGACCCCGAGCCGGACGGCCTCGGCATCTCGCAGCGCGGCATCACCGTGTCCACGGTCGGCCTCGTGCCCGCGATGCTGCGCTTCGCCGACGAGGGCTTCAAGTGCCGGCTCGCGGTCTCGCTGCACGCCCCGGACGACGAGCTGCGCGACACCCTCGTGCCGGTCAACACCCGCTGGAACGTCCGCGAAGTCCTCGACGCCGCCTGGGAGTACGCGGACAAGTCGGGCCGCCGCATCTCCATCGAGTACGCCCTCATCCGGGACATCAACGACCAGGCGTGGCGCGGTGACCGGCTCGGCCGGCTCCTCAAGGGCAGGCGGGTGCACGTCAACCTGATCCCGCTGAACCCGACGCCCGGCTCGAAGTGGACGGCCTCGCGGCCCGAGGACGAGAAGGCGTTCGTCGAGGCCATCGCGGCGCACGGCGTGCCCGTCACCATCCGGGACACCCGCGGCCAGGAGATCGACGGGGCCTGCGGGCAGCTCGCCGCCAGCGAGCGCTGAGCCCCGGTCCCCCACGGGGCGCCCGGCACCGGTGCAGTACTGTGCATTCGTACAAATGAATTCCGACAGGGGAGCGCCGTCAGGGCGCTGAGAGTGCGGCAGTGCCGCAGACCCTCGGACCTGATCCGGGTCATACCGGCGTAGGGAGTCAGCACCAGTCATGAAGAACAGTTTTCGGCGTGTCTGCACGGTCGTCCTCGGTGGGGCGCTCGGCATCTCCACTCTCGCCGCCTGCGGCGGCTCCGACGGATCGAGTGCCTCCGGCGAGGACTCCAAGACCGTCACCCTCGTCACCCACTCGTCCTTCAACGTCTCGCCGGACGTGCTGAAGGACTTCGAGAAGCAGTCCGGGTACAAGGTCGACATCCTCAAGGGCGGCGACGCCGGCGAGGTCGTCAACAAGGCCGTCCTGTCCAAGGGCAACCCGCAGGGCGACGTCCTCTTCGGCGTCGACAACACCCTGCTGTCCCGCGCCGTCGACAACGGCCTGTTCACGCCGTACAAGGCGAAGGGGCTCGACCGGATCCCCGAGGACGTGCGGCTCGACGGGGACAAGCACCGCGTCACGCCCGTCGACACCGGCGACATCTGCGTGAACTACGACCGCGCGTACTTCGCCGACAAGAAGATCGAGCCGCCGAAGACCCTCGACGACCTGATCAAGCCCGAGTACAAGAACCTCCTCGTCACCGAGAACGCCGCCACCTCCTCGCCCGGCCTCGGCTTCCTCCTCGGCACCGCCGCGCAGTACGGCGACCAGGGCTGGCCGGACTACTGGAAGAAGCTCAAGGCCAACGGCGTGAAGGTCGTCGACGGCTGGGAGCAGGCGTACAACGAGGAGTTCTCCGGCTCCGCGGGCGGCAAGAAGGCGGGGGCCGACCGGCCGCTCGTCGTGTCGTACGCGTCCAGCCCGCCCGTCGAGGTCCTCGGTGTGAAGCCGGAGCCGAAGGAGGCGCCCACCGGGGTCGCCACCGGGACCTGCTTCCGGCAGATCGAGTTCGCCGGGCTGCTCGACGGCGCGAAGAACGAGAAGGGCGGCAAGGCCCTCATCGACTTCCTGATCTCCAAGCAGTTCCAGGACGACCTGCCGCTGCAGATGTTCGTGAACCCCGTCGCGGACGACGCCGAACTGCCCGAGCTGTTCACGAAGTTCGGTGAGCAGGCCGAGAAGCCGCTGACCGTCGACCCGAAGAAGATCGCGGAGAACCGTGAGGACTGGGTCAAGTCATGGCAGTCGCTGGTCCTGAAGTAGCAGAGGGGGCCCGCCTCCGTAAGGACGTCCGCGGGAGCGCGCTGCGGCTCGGCCTGCTGGTCGTGCCCGTCGCGTTCTTCGCGGTGTTCTTCGCCTACCCGGTCGCGGCGATCGTCGCCCGCGGCCTCAAGGTCGGCGAGGCCTGGCAGTTCGGGCGGATCGGCGACGTCCTCGCCGACCCCGACCTGCAGCACGTGCTGTGGTTCACCACCTGGCAGGCCCTCGCCTCCACCGGCCTGACGCTGCTCGTGGCGCTGCCCGGCGCGTATGTGTTCGCGCGCTTCGACTTCCCCGGCAAACAACTCCTCCGGGCCGTCGTCACCGTGCCGTTCGTGCTGCCCACCGTCGTCGTCGGCACCGCGTTCCTCGCGCTCCTCGGCCGCGGCGGCGTCCTCGACGAGCTGTGGGGTCTGCGGCTCGACACCACCGCGTGGGCGATCCTCCTCGCGCATGTCTTCTTCAACTACGCCGTCGTCGTCCGCACCGTCGGCGGACTCTGGGCGCAGCTCGACCCGCGGCAGGAGGAGGCCGCGCGGATGCTCGGCGCGTCCCGGTTCGCCGCCTGGCGGAAGGTGACGCTGCCCGCGCTCGGGCCCGCCGTCGCCGGGGCCGCGCTGATGGTCTTCCTGTTCACGTTCACCTCCTTCGGTGTCGTGCAGATCCTCGGCGGGCCCACGTTCACCACCCTCGAAGCGGAGATCTACCGGCAGACGGCGCAGCTCCTCGCGCTCGACACCGCCGCCGCGCTCACCCTCGTGCAGTTCGCCGCCGTCGGTGCGATTCTCGCCGTGCACGCCTGGACCGTGCGCCGCCGCGAGAGCGCCCTGCGCCTCGTCGACGCCGCGCAGACCGCCCGCCGCCCGCAGGGCCCGGCCCAATGGGCGTTGCTCGGCGGGGTGTTGCTGACCGTGCTGCTGCTGATCCTCGTCCCGCTCGGCGTCCTCGTCGAACGCTCCCTGCACCCCTCCAGCGGCTACGGCCTCGACTACTTCCGCGCCCTGACCTCCGCCGACGGCGGCGCCTTCCTCGTACCGCCCATCGAGGCCATCGCCAACTCCGTGGAGTACGCGCTCGCCGCCACCGCGATCGCCGTGACCGTAGGCGGCCTTGCCGCCGTCGCGCTCACCCGGTCGCGCCACGGCGGCGGCGCGGCCGGGCGGATCGTGCGCGGCTTCGACGCGCTGCTCATGCTGCCGCTCGGGGTGTCCGCCGTGACCGTCGGCTTCGGCTTCCTCATCACCCTCGACGAACCGCCGCTCGACCTGCGCGCCTCCTGGATCCTCGTGCCGCTCGCCCAGGCCCTCGTCGGCGTGCCCTTCGTCGTACGCACCATGCTGCCCGTGCTGCGTGCCGTGGACGAACGGCTCCGCGAGGCCGCCGCCGTGCTCGGCGCATCCCCGTGGCGGGTGTG
The DNA here is from genome assembly GCF_031157275.1 of Streptomyces sp. LHD-70. Classification (GTDB taxonomy): domain Bacteria; phylum Actinomycetota; class Actinomycetes; order Streptomycetales; family Streptomycetaceae; genus Streptomyces. Next base: position 124,912 of record NZ_JAVIFW010000021.1, on the reverse strand, counting down.
GCGCGAGGTGGACCTGCCGCTCGTCCGGCGCGCGCTGCTCGTCGCCGCGGGCTTCGCGTTCGCCGTGTCCCTCGGCGAGTTCGGGGCGACCGTGTTCATCGCGCGGCCCGACCAGCCGACCCTGCCCGTCGCCGTCGCCACCCTCCTCGGCCGGGCCGGTGAGCTCAACTACGGGCAGGCGATGGCCCTTTCGACCCTGCTGATGCTGGTGTGCGCGGTGTCGCTGCTGCTCCTCGAACGCATCCGCACCGACCGGACCGGAGAGTTCTGATGCTGCGCCTCGACGACGTGTCCGTACGCTTCGGCGGCCCCGCGGGCCAGACCGCGCTCGACGCCGTCGACCTCGACGTCGCGGAGCACGAGACCGTGTGCGTGCTCGGACCCAGCGGCAGCGGCAAGTCCACGCTGCTTCGCGTCGTCGCCGGACTCCAGGTCACCGACAGCGGCCGCGTCCTGCTCGGCGACCGCGACCAGGCCGGCGTGCCCGCCCACAAGCGCGGCGTCGGCCTGATGTTCCAGGACCACCAGCTGTTCCCGCAGCGCGACGTCGGCGCCAACGTCGCCTTCGGCCTGCGCATGCACCACGTACCACGCGCGGAACAGGACGCCCGCGTACGGGAGTTGCTCGAACTCGTCGGGCTGCCGGGGGCCGCGCGCCGCGCCGTGGCCTCGCTGTCCGGCGGCGAGCAGCAGCGCGTCGCCCTCGCCCGCGCGCTCGCCCCGCGGCCCCGGCTGCTGATGCTGGACGAGCCGCTCGGCCAGCTCGACCGGTCCCTGCGCGAGCGCCTCGTCGTCGAACTCAGGGAACTCTTCCGGGAGTTGGGCACCACCGTGCTCGCCGTCACGCACGACCAGGGCGAGGCCTTCGCGCTCGCCGACCGGGTCGTCGTCATGCGCGACGGGCGGATCGCGCAGAGCGGCACTCCCCTCGACGTGTGGCAGCGGCCCGCCGACGCGTTCGTCGCCCGCTTCCTCGGCTTCGACAACGTCGTGCCCGGCACCGTCAGCGGCGAGGCCGCAGACACCGTGTGGGGCAAGCTGCCCGTGCCGCCCGGCTCCGCCCAGGGCCGCCACGATCTGCTCGTACGGCCCGCCGGGGTGCGGCTCGTGGCCGCCACCGACGGGCTGACCTGCACGGTCACGGCCCGCACCTTCCGCGGCACGCACGTCGCCGTCCACCTTCAGCCCGAGGACACCTCGGCACCCCGCCTCGAAGCGGCCTGCGCGCTGCGGGACGCGCCGGAGACCGGGGACCGCGTGGGCGTCGCGTTCGACGGGGCGGACGTGGTCGTACTCGGTTGAGGCGGGCGTGGGCGTGGGCGTGGTCGTGCTCGGGTGGGCGTGGGCGTGGTCGTGCTCGGCTGAGGCGGGCGGGCGGGCCCTGGAGGTCCTGCCTGTTCAGCCCTGTTGACCGCGTTGATAGCTTGGACCCTCAGTCTTCGCTCCGCTTCACGGGGGACCAATGAGCCAGCCCTGGCAACCCGCTTCTCAGCCGCAGCCGCCCCAGCCGGACAGCGGCAACCCGTACGCGCAGCCGTCCGGGCCCGGCGCGCCCCCGCCGATGCCCCCGCAGCCGCCCATGGGCCCGCCGCCCGGAGCGCCCGCCGGTCCGCCGCCCGGCCCGCCGCAGGGTGTGCCCCCGCAGCAGGGATTCCCCGGACAGCCGCCGGTGCCGCCGCAGTTCGCGGGGCAGCCCGGTCCGATGCAGGGCGGCATGCCGCAGCAGTACCCGGCGCCGCAGACCGGTGGCGGCAGCGCGGTCGGCGCGTTCTTCCTCGGCTGGCTCGTCTCGTTCGTGATCTCGCTGATCTACGTGGTGATCATCTTCGCGGTGTACCAGGACCTGACGGAGGCCGCGAGCTACGCCGTGTACTACGGCCACGCCCTGCTCAACGGTGCCGCCGTCGGCGCCGTCGCCGGGCTCGTCGGGCGGCGCAGCAACGGTGCGCACGTCTCCGCCGGGATCATCGGCGCGCTGGGCACGTTCTTCGCCAGCACCAACGCGTTCGTGGTCATCTATTTGGACTCCACAGGTGGCGGCCCCGGCTACCTGCTGACCGAAATGCCGTTCATGCCCGCAGAGGCCTGGTGGGGCCCGGACGCGAGCTCCGGCCTCCTCGCCCTCCTCGGCCTCGTCCTCGCCGGCGCGGCCGGCTGGGGCATCGCCCGGCTCACCGGTTCGCGCCGCTGACGCCGAAGCCGTACGTACGAAGGGCCCGCGCCGCCTCGACGGTGCGGGCCCTTCAGCGTGCCGAGGCCAGCCGGTTCAGCATCTCCGCCGCCTCCTCGACCGTCTCCACCAGCGCGATCCGCGTGTCCATCGCGCGTTCTTGGGCGAGCGACCGCAGCAGCGGCCAGACGGGGAGGTGCTCCGTCCAGTGCGCGCGGTCGACCAGGACCATCGGGGTGGGTGCGCCGCGCGACTCGTAGTAGTTGGGCGTCGCGTTGTCGAAGACTTCCTGGACCGTGCCCGCGGCGCCCGGCAGGAAGATCACGCCGGCGGTGGAGCGGGCGAGCAGGCCGTCCTCGCGGGTGGCGTTGGCGAAGTACTTGCCGATGTGCCCGGCGAACGCGTTCGGCGGCTCGTGCCCGTAGAACCAGGTGGGGATGCCCACCGAGTCGCCGCCCGCGGGCCAGTGCGCGCGGACCGTGAACGCGGCCCGCGCCCAGTCGGTGACGGACGGCGTGAACGACGGTGCCTTCGCGAGGAGTTCGAGGGACTCGTCGAGCATCCGGTCCTCGTACGGCGCCGCGTACGCGCCGAGGTTCGCGGCCTCCATCGCGCCGGGGCCGCCGCCGGTCGCCACGGTCAGGCCCGCGCGGGCCAGGGTGCGGCCCAGGCGTGCGGCGCCCGCGTACGCGTCCGTGCCGCGGCCCATCGCGTGCCCGCCCATCACGCCCACGACCCGCTGCCCGGCGAGGAGTTCGTCCAGGGCGTCCGAGATGGAGTCGTCGTGCACGGCGCGCAGCATCGACGCGAACACGTCGCCGCCCGCCTTCGTCTCCTGGAACCAGGTGTACGCGCGGGCATCGGGCGTCGCCTCGTATCCGTGCGCCAGGCCCGCGAAGAGCTCGTCGGGGGAGTACAAGGAGCCGCGGTACGGGTCGAAGGGCAGGCCGGGCACCGGCGGGAAGACGAGGGCGCCCGCCGCGCGTACCTTCGCGGCCGCGTCGGGGTGCATCGGGCAGCCGAGGAAGACGGCGCCTGCGGTGTCGACGGAGAGCAGCGCGTGGCTCCGCCCGGTCAGGTCGACGGCCTGGACGCGGTGGTCGGCGAGTGTGCCGTGCGCGGTGACGGCGGCGTCGAACTCGGCGAGGGAGGCGATCTCGAGGTCGGGATGGGCGGACACGCGGTCATCGTAGAGGCGGTGCGGCCGGCGGGCCCGCCGTACCGCCTCTGTCCGGGCTCTGTCCGGGCTCCGGTCGGGCTCCGGTCGGGCTCCGGTCAGGCCCCGGTCGTGGCCCCGGTTGGGGGCCCGAGGCGGGTCAGCCCTGGACGGCGCTCTGGTCCATCCAGAGGACCTCGAAGTGGTGGCCGTCGGGGTCGAGGAAGGAGCGGCCGTACATGAAGCCCATCTCGCTGGGCTCGGCGGCGGGGGAGCCGCCCGCGGCGAGGGCGCGGTCGACGAGCTCGTCGACCTGGCGGCGGCTCTCGGCGCTCAGGCAGATCAGGGCCTCCGTGGAGCGGGTGGCGTCCGCGACCGGCTTCACGGTGAAGCGGGCGAACTTCTTCTCCTGGAGGAGCATCAGGACGATGGTGTCGCTGATGGTCACGCAGGCGGTCTCGTCGTCGCAGAACAGCGGGTTGAGGTCGTAACCGACCTCGGTGAAGAACTTCTTCGACAGCTCGACGTCCTGGACGGCGAGGTTGATGAAGACCATCTGCTGGTGCGTGCGCGCGGCCATGTGGGGCTCCGTGAGTCGTGAGGGGTCCATCTCCGTGCCGGCCTGCCGTACTTGACGTGCCGTTACGGGGATAGACCGGGGGGACGCGCGGAACTCATCGGTGGGCGCCGGGAATTGGCGAAGTTTTTTCCGAGGTGCGCGGCGGCCGCCCGCCAAGGTGGTGGCAGGCCGCCGCGCAGGGTGGTTCAGCCCGTCAGCGGGGCCGCCGCGAGCGTGCCTACCAGCCAGGTGAGCGGGCCGAACACGGCGAGCAGGGCGAGGGCCCGCAGGCCCGCGGCGCCGCGCAGCATCGACGCGGGAGCGCCGAGCTTCAGCAGGGCGGCCGTGGTGTCGGAGCGGGACTGGCGGGCCTCGATCGCGGCGGTGGCGAGGGTGAGGACCGCGCACCCGGCGACGAGACTGCCGCCGAGCACTGTCAGCGGGCCGATGCGCGGCGCGGCGCCGCCGTACAGGTGGAGCGCCGCCAGCCCGGCGGACGCGACCGCGCACAGGACGCCGAGCGGGCGGCCGATGCGGCGGGACTCCTCCTGCAGGGCGCGGCCCGCGAGCAGTCGGGCGGCGCCCGGCCTGGCCGACTGCAGGAGCTGCCCGCACAGGTACGTGAGCGCGGGACCGGCGAGGGCGAGGCCGAACGCGGTGACCGCCCAGCCGCCGAGCACCGCCGCCGAGGACGAGGCGAGCCGGCCGGGCAGCGGGAATCCGGAGGCACCGGCCGCGTCCCGTGCCGCGTACGTCTCCACCGCGAGGCCGACCGCCATCAGGGCCACACCCCAGGGCAGCCCGGCGGGCTGGGGCAGGGGCGGCGCGGGTTCGCCGTCCGCGACACCGGGGCCGACGGCCGCTTCGGCGTTCTCCGCGCTCGCGTTCCCTGAAGTCCCTGAAGTCCCCGAAGTCCCCGAAGTCCCCGACCTGCCCGAACTCCCCTTGCGCGCACCGGACTTGACGGTACGAGGCCGCAGGGCGAGGGCGCCCGCGACGGTTCCGGCGACCGGGACGATCAGCAGCAGCGTGCAGACCGCGGCGATCGGCAACGGCTGCCCGGCGCCGAGGAGTTCGGCGGCGGCGCCGTCCAGCGGGAGGCCGCTGATGTCGCCGCGCAGATGCAGGAAGAACAGCAGGGCCACCATCGAGCCGAGCGTGCAGGCGATCGCCGTGGAGATCGCGGAGAGCAGCATCAGGCGGGCCGGTCCGAGGCCGACGGTGAAGAGCGCGGCGCGCGGCCGGGTCGCCGGGTCGGTACGGGCGACGGCCACCGCGAAGTGGACGGTGGCGGCGAGCGGTACGACGCACCAGGCGAGCCGGAGCGCGGACGAGCCGGCGGCCTGCGGGTGGCCGAGCGCGTACCCCAGGGCGCACAGCAGCAGGAAGCCGGTGCCGGCGGAGGCGGCGGCGACCGCGAGCCGGCGGAGCAGGACGAGGGGGTGGGCGCCGCGGGCTAGACGGAGAGCGAGCACGCCGCGCCTTCCGACTGCGCGTCCGCGGGCAGCGGGACGGTGTTGACGAGGCGTCCGTCCAGGAGGCCGACGCTGCGGTCGGCGCAGGCCGCGACGTCGGCGTCGTGGGTGGCGAGGACGACGGTGATGCCGTGCGAGCGGGCCGCCGTCGTGAGGGTGCGCAGGATGTGCGCGCGGTCGGCACGGTGCAGCGGCGCGGTGGGCTCGTCGGCGAAGAGGACCGTCGGCTGGTTGACCAACGCCCGTGCCACGGCGACGCGTTGACGCTCGGCCTGGCTGAGGGCGTGCGGTCGCTTACGGGCGAGGTTGCCGATGTCGAGCCGGTCCAGCCACTCCAGGGCGGCCTTGCGGGCGGCGCGGTTGCCGGTGCCGTGCAGCATCAGCGGCAGGGCGGCGTTCTCCCAGGCGGTGAGTTCGGGGACGAGGCGGGGCTGCGGGCCGATCCAGCCGAACTTGTCGCGGCGCAGCCGTTCGCGGAGGGCTCGGCCCATGGTGTGCACGGGCATGGAGTTGAACCAGACCTCGCCCCGCTGTGCGACGAGCTGACCGGAGAGGCACTGCAGGAGGGTCGTCTTGCCGCTGCCGCGCGGGCCGCCCACGGCGAGGATCTCCTGTTCGCGCACGCCGACGGAGATGCCGGTGAGGGCGGGGGTGCCGCCGCGCGAGAAGTGCAGGGCGCGTGCCCACAGCACGTCGTTGTCCGGTGGGGCCACCATGGCGATACACCTCGGTTCGGTTACGAAGGGCGTGGAAGGCGCACGTTTGATCAGTGCGGTGCCGTCCCCCGTACGGGGGAACGAGTCACTGGGCCGATCGGTCACAGGAACCGTAGGGACATATCCGGACAGTACGGACAGCACACGGCCCGGGGGCACGCGTTCTCACTCGAACGGGGCACCCGGGCCGTGGTGGTACGCGGGACTTCTGGCTGCTTACAGCTTGGTCCACGCCTCCGTGAGGACGCTCCGCAGGATCTGCTCGATCTCGTCGAACGTCGACTGGTCGGCGATCAGCGGCGGCGCCAGCTGGATGACCGGGTCGCCACGGTCGTCGGCGCGGCAGTAGAGGCCGGCGTCGTACAGCGCCTTGGAGAGGAAGCCGTACAGGACGCGCTCGGTCTCCTCGTCGTTGAAGGACTCCTTGGTGGCCTTGTCCTTCACGAGCTCGATGCCGTAGAAGAAGCCGTTGCCGCGGACGTCGCCGACGATCGGCAGGTCGTGCAGCTTGCCGAGGGTGTTGTAGAAGTTGCCCTCGTTGTCGAGGACGTGCTTGTTCAGGCCCTCGCGCTCGAAGATGTCGAAGTTGGAGAGCGCCACGGCCGAGGAGACCGGGTGCCCGCCGAAGGTGTAGCCGTGCAGGAAGGTGTTGTCGCCCTTGTAGAACGGCTCCGCGAGGCGGTCCGAGATGATGCAGGCACCGATCGGGGAGTAGCCCGAGGTCATGCCCTTGGCGCAGGTGATCATGTCCGGGACGTAGCCGAACTTGTCACAGGCGAACATCGTGCCCAGGCGGCCGAAGGCGCAGATCGTCTCGTCCGAGACGAGCAGCACGTCGTACTGGTCGCAGATCTCGCGCACGCGCTGGAAGTAGCCGGGCGGCGGCGGGAAGCAGCCACCGGCGTTCTGCACCGGCTCGAGGAAGACGGCCGCGACGGTCTCGGGGCCCTCGAAGAGGATCTGCTGCTCGATCTGGTCGGCGGCCCAGCGGCCGAAGGCCTCGGGGTCGTCGCCGTAGATCGGGGCGCGGTAGATGTTGGTGTTCGGCACCTTGTGCGCGCCGGGGACCAGCGGCTCGAAGGGGGCCTTCAGGCCGGGCAGGCCGGTGATGGACAGGGCGCCCTGCGGGGTGCCGTGGTAGGCCACCGCGCGGGAGATCACCTTGTACTTGGTGTGCTTGCCCTGCAGCTTGAAGTACTGCTTGGCGAGCTTCCACGCGGTCTCGACGGCCTCACCGCCACCGGTGGTGAAGAAGACCTTGTTGAGGTCGCCCGGCGCGTAGTGCGCGATGCGCTCGGCCAGCTCCACGGCCTTGGGGTGGGCGTACGACCAGACCGGGAAGAAGGCGAGTTCCTGCGCCTGCTTGTACGCGGTCTCGGCGAGCTCGGTGCGGCCGTGGCCGGCGTTGACCACGAAGAGGCCGGCGAGGCCGTCGATGTAGCGCTTGCCCTTGTCGTCGTAGATGTTCGTGCCCTCACCGCGGACGATGGTCGGCACGGGAGAGTTCTCGTACGACGACATGCGGGTGAAGTGCATCCACAGGTGGTCGTACGCGGTCTTGGAGAGGTCCTGGCTCACGGCTATCGGGTTCCCCACATATAGGTCTGCTTCTTGAGCTTCAGGTAGACGAAGCTCTCGGTGGAGCGCACACCGGGGAGGGTCCGGATGCGTTTCTGGATCACGTCGAGCAATTGGTCGTCGTCCTCGCAGACGACCTCCACCATCAGGTCGAAGGACCCCGCGGTGATCACGATGTACTCGACTTCGGGCATCGCCGACAGCGCTTCCGCCACCGGGTCCGTATCGCCCTCGACGTTGATGCCGACCATCGCCTGCCGCCGGAAGCCCACGGTGAGCGGGTCCGTGACGGCGACGATCTGCATCACGCCCTGGTCGAGCAGCTTCTGGACGCGCTGGCGTACGGCCGCTTCGGACAGGCCCACGGCCTTGCCGATCGCGGCGTACGGGCGGCGCCCGTCCTCCTGCAACTGCTCGATGATGGCGAGGGAGACGGCGTCCACGGAGGGAGAGCCGTTCCCGGTCCTGGGGGAGTCTGCGCTTCGACTGGCCACGCCCTCACTGTGCACGACGGGTCGTCTGTCCCGCAAGTCCAAACCGATGAAATTCGTTGTGTTCGGACTCTCAGCCCACTGATTTCGTAGTTGTGGAGCGTTGGGTATGTCGAAAGCGACGGTGGGGAAGTTAGGGTAGGCCCGGGTGTCTCACCCACCGGACATACGATCCGCTGGGGTCGCTCACGACCGAATGATCCGCTCAAGACCAACCCTCTGAGGAGGCCGCAGTGACCACCGAGCTGCGTCGTCTGCGCAACTACATCGACGGAGAGTTCCGGGACGCCGCGGACGGGCGGACCACCGAGGTGGTCAACCCGGCTACCGGCGAGCCGTACGCCACCGCTCCGCTGTCCGGCCAGGCCGACGTCGATGCCGCCATGGCCGCCGCCGAGAAGGCCTTCCCGGCCTGGCGCGACCTCGTACCCGCCGAGCGCCAGAAGGCGCTGCTGAAGATCGCCGACGCCTTCGAGGAGCGCGCAGAGGAACTCATCGCGGCCGAGTCGGAGAACTGCGGCAAGCCCATCGGGCTGACCCGCACCGAGGAGATCCCGGCGATGGTCGACCAGATCCGGTTCTTCGCGGGCGCCGCCCGGATGCTGGAGGGCCGCTCCGCCGGTGAGTACATGGAGGGCCTGACCTCCATCATCCGCCGCGAGCCGATCGGCGTCTGCGCGCAGGTCGCGCCGTGGAACTACCCGATGATGATGGCCGTCTGGAAGTTCGCCCCGGCGCTCGCCGCGGGCAACACCGTGGTCCTCAAGCCCTCCGACACGACGCCCGCGTCCACGGTCCTGATGGCCGAGATCATCGGCTCGATCGTGCCGAAGGGCGTCTTCAACGTCGTCACGGGTGACCGCGACACCGGCCGCGCGATGGTCGAGCACCCGGTGCCCGCCATGGCGTCCATCACCGGCTCCGTGCGCGCCGGTATGCAGGTCGCCGAGTCCGCGTCCAAGGACCTCAAGCGGGTCCACCTGGAGCTCGGCGGCAAGGCGCCCGTCGTGGTCTTCGAGGACGCCGACATCGCCGCGGCCGTCTCCGGCATCTCCGAGGCGGGCTTCTTCAACGCCGGCCAGGACTGCACCGCCGCGACCCGCGTCCTCGTCCACGAGTCCGTCCACGACGAGTTCGTGACCGCCCTCGCCAAGGCCGCCGCCGACACCAAGACCGGCATGCCCGACGACGAGGACGTCGCGTTCGGCCCGCTCAACAACCCCAACCAGCTCAAGCAGGTCGAGGGCTTCATCGACCGGCTGCCCGCGCACGCCAAGGTCGAGGCGGGCGGCCAGCGCGTCGGCGACAAGGGCTTCTTCTACGCCGCGACGGTGGTCTCCGGCCTCAAGCAGGACGACGAGATCATCCAGAACGAGGTCTTCGGCCCGGTCATCACCGTCCAGTCGTTCCGCGACGAGGACCAGGCCGTGGACTACGCGAACGGCGTGGAGTACGCCCTCGCCTCCTCGGTGTGGACCAAGGACCACGCGCGCGCCATGCGCATGTCCAAGGTCCTCGACTTCGGCTGCGTCTGGATCAACACCCACATCCCGCTGGTCGCGGAGATGCCGCACGGCGGCTTCAAGAAGTCCGGCTACGGCAAGGACCTGTCGGCGTACGGCTTCGACGACTACACGCGCGTCAAGCACGTGATGACGTCGCTCGGCTAGGGATCGGCCCACGGGCAGGCTGAAAAGCGGGGCGGGTACTGGACAGGTTGTCCATTGCCCGCCCCGCTTGCGTCAAGTGAAGCTGTCCGCATGGCTGTTCACTCGCGTCGTACGTTGCTCAAGGGGCTCGGCGGCGCCGCAGCTCTCGCCGCGCTCAGCGGATGTGGGGTGCCCTCCGCCCGGATCTCCGCCGACCGGCGGGCCGCGCCCGACCGCTCCGCCCGCGACAAGGCGCTGACCTTCGCCAACTGGCCCCTCTACATCGACACCGACGACGACAACGCCTCGCGCCGGCCCACCCTGGACGCGTTCCGGGAGCGCACCGGGATCTCCGTCACGTACACCGAGGAGATCAACGACAACGACGAGTTCTTCGGGAAGATCAGCCCCTCCCTGATGAACCACCAGGACACCGGCCGCGACCTCGTCGTCATCAGCGACTGGATGTGCGCCCGCTTCGTACGGCTCGGCTGGGTGCAGGAGATGGACCGCTCGCGCCAGCCGAACGTCGACCGGTACCTGGACCCGCTGCTGCGCAACCCGCACTTCGACGAGGGCCGCCGTTCCACCGTGCCCTGGCAGTCCGGGATCACCGGCATCGCGTACAACCGCAGGCAACTCGGCCGTGAGATACGGCAGGTGAGCGATCTGTGGGCGGACGACCTCAAGGGGCGGGTCACCCTGCTCTCCGGGCTCGACGAGGCGTTCGCGCTCCTGATGCAGGGCGACGGCGTCGACATCACGCGCTGGACGAACGACGACTTCCACCGGGTCTGCGACCGCGTGGAGAAGCTCGTGAACAGCCGGCACATCCGCCGCTTCACCGGCAACGACTACATCAAGGACCTGGAGAGCGGCGACGTCCTCGCCTGCCAGGCCTACTCCGGAGACGTCATCCAACTCCAGGCCGACAAGCCGGAGATCGAGTTCGTCGTACCCGAGGAGGGCGCCGAGCTCTGGTCCGAGTCCCTGATGATCCCCAACCTCGCCCGGCACAAGGCCAACGCCGAGAAGCTGGTCGACTACTACTACGAGCCCGAGGTCGCCGCCGAACTCGCCGCCTGGGTCAACTACGTCTGCCCGGTCCCCGCCGCCCGCGACGTCCTCGCCTCCGCGAAGGACGAGGAGACCGCCGCACTCGCCGAGGACCCCCTGATCTTCCCGGACGACGCCATGCGCACCCGCCTCGCGATCGCCCGCGACATCACGTCCAGGGAACGCCCGGAACTGGCGAAGCGGTGGAACGGGGTGGCGGGGTTGTGAGCCCGTCTCACCGGGGCAGCGGTTCGCGGGCCGCGTGCCAGGTGGGCGGGAGGGCGGCGACGCCGGTGCGGGCGGCGATGACCCCGCCCGCGATGGCGCAAGTGGTGTCGATGTCGCCGCGCCCGCTGACGGTGCACCACAGGCCCTCGTGCAGATCGTCGAGGTGCGTGGCCGCACACCACAGGGCGTACGGGACGGTGTCGGGCCCCGACATCCGGTAGCCGGAGCCCAGCACCTCCGCTGCGTGGCGGACCGAGGTGTGCTGCGGCATCCCGGCCGCGATCCGCACCCCTGACCTGACATCGCCTACGGGCAGCCGTTCTGCGACGGCCCTGAGAAAGTCGGGCCGTGCCGGGGCCGTTCCGCCACGGCTGCGGGCGGCGAGCGCCGCGGCCACGGCGACCGCCACCGCCCCGGCGACCGCTTCCGGGTGGTGGTGCGAGACCGCGCTCTGCCGCGCGGCCTGCTCGGCGACGGAGTCGAGGTCGTCGGCGAGCCAGGCACCGAGCGGGGCCACGCGCATGGCCGCGCCGTTGCCCCAGGAACCCTGGCCACCGAACTGCCCCGCGACCACGTCGCGCCAGGGTTCGCCCGCACCGATCCGGCGGAGCACGTCGTGCATCGAGGCCCCGTACCCGCGGTGCGGGTCGTCGGCGTAGGCCTCGGCGAGGCGCGGGGCGAGGCGGTCCTGGTCGATGGTGCCGCGGCCCTCGGAGAGTTCCTGGACGAGGACGAGTGCCTGGGCGGTGTCGTCGCTCCACCGCCACAGTGGCTCCGGGGGCGGGATCCGCGCCTCAAGAGCTGCCGGGCCCTCGCGTCGCAGGATCCCGAACCAGCGGTCACCGAAGGCGTCGCCGTGGGCGAGACCGGAGAGCGAATCGAGCGCGGGGGTGGGCGAGTTGACCATCGGAGCAGTATCACCAGGCGGTGGCGCCCTCGGCACGGGAATTTCGGCCCACCAGCCCGCTCACCAGCCCCCCGTGCCGCGCGGATCAACGGTTGAACGCCGGAAACGCGAAGGGTTGATCGCCGTCAGGGAGAGGCCGGACCTGGAACCTCCCGGGCTCAACTCCCTTGACTTGTCCAGGGGTTGTCCGGGGAGGCCACTTAGGGGATCACGTGCGGGACGGGTTTCGCAGGGTGTTCAGGACGTCCACCCGGTTCGTGGTGATCGCGTCCACGCCGAGGTCGCGCAGGCGGCGCATCGAGCGGCGGGTGTCGGGGGTCCAGGCGGAGACGAGCAGGCCGTCCTTGTGGATGCGGGCGACCAGGTCCCGACTCAGCAGCCCGAAGCGGTAGTTGAGCCAGCGCGGCCGCAGCTCCTCGATGACCGCCGGGCGGACCGGGGCGAGGGTGGTCCAGGTCAGCGCGATCTCCGCCGCCGGGTCGGCCTCGCGTACGCGCGCCATCGTGCTCGCGCCCGCGCAGTAGTAGACGCGCTCGGCCGCGCCGCAGTCGTGGACAGTGCCGACGACCGTGCGGACCGCCTTCGGCGAGGCGCCCGGCAGGTCGAGCATCAGGCGCCCGTCGGGCGTGGCGGCGAGGGCCTCGGCGAGCGTGGGCACCCCGCCGCCGGTGAGTCCGCGCAGCTCCGCCGCGGAGAGCTGCGCGAGCGGACGGTCGTGTCCCCAGAGGCGGCTCAGCGTCTCGTCGTGCAGCAGTACGGGCACGTCGTCGCGCGTCAGCCGTACATCGATCTCCACGGCGTCCGCGCCGGCGGCGAAGGCGCAGCGCAGTGAGGGCAGGGTGTTCTCCCGGGCCCGGTACGGGTCGCCCCGGTGGGCCACGACGGTGAGGGTCTGCATGCGCCCATTGTCACCACCCGTGATCACCGGGGCTAGCCGGGAGACGCCCAGGCGCCCGCGGGCCTTACGGCGTGAGCCAGTTCGCGGTGTACGTGTCGATCTCCGCGGCGAGCTTCGCCTTGCCGCTCTCGTCCAGGAAGGACGCGGTGACGGCGTTCTTGGCGAGCTCCGCGAGGCCCCGCTCGTCCAGGTCGAGGAGGCGGGCGGCGACGCCGTACTCGCTGTTCAGGTCCGTGCCGAACATCGGCGGGTCGTCGGAGTTGATGGTGACGGGCACACCGGCCGCGACCATCTGCTTCACCGGGTGCTCGTCCAGGTCGAGGACCGCGCGGGTCGCGATGTTCGACGTGGGGCAGACCTCCAGCGGGATGCGGTGCTCGGCGAGGTGGCGGAGCAGGGCCGGGTCCTGGGCGGAGCTCGTACCGTGCCCGATGCGCTCGGCGCGCAGTTCGACCAGCGCGTCCCAGACGGTCTGCGGCCCGGTGGTCTCGCCCGCGTGCGGCACGCTGCGCAGGCCCGCGGCGATCGCGCGGTCGAAGAACGGCTTGAACTGCGGGCGCGGTACGCCGACCTCGGGGCCGCCGAGGCCGAACGACACCAGGCCCTCGGGCCGCAGCCGGTCGTCGGTGGCGAGCCGGGTGGTCTCCTCTGCGGCTTCGAGTCCGGCCTCGCCGGGGATGTCGAAGCACCAGCGCAGGACGGTCCCGAACTCGGTCTCGGCGGCCTTGCGGGCGTCCTCGATCGCCTCCATGAAGGCCCGTTCGTCGATGCCGCGCCGGGTGGAGCTGAACGGCGTGATGGTCAGCTCGGCGTACCGGATCTGCTGGCGCGCCATGTCACGGGCCACCTCGTACGTGAGCAGCCGGACGTCCTCGGGGGTGCGGATCAGGTCGACCACCGACAGGTACACGGTGATGAAGTGCGCGAAGTCCGTGAACGTGAAGTAGTCGGCGAGCGCCTCCGGGTCGGTGGGGACCTTGGAGTCGGGGTGCCGGGCGGCGAGTTCGGCGACGATGCGCGGGGAGGCGGAGCCGACGTGGTGGACGTGCAGTTCGGCCTTGGGCAGACCGGCGATGAAGGCGGGCAGATCGGACATCGGGTTCCTCCCCGGAGTGGCGCCCTCTCAGGGGCGCGGGTGATCGGCTGATCGGTGGGTCGGGGATCATCGTAAGAGGCCGCCCGCTCGGCGGGTCCTGGGCCTTAGCATGACCGAACGTACGAATGAGGGGATCGCCCATGTCCGACGAAGCACGGCAGACCCCGGGCGAGCCCGTGTCGCGCGACCCGTGGGCGCCGCCGGCCGCCGAGGGGGCGCAGCCTGCGGATGCCGCGCAGCCCGCGCAGCCCGCACAGCCTGCGGATGCCGCGCCGGAAGTGTCGCTCGGCAAGAAGGAACCCGCGCCCGAAGCAGAGGCTCGGGACCCGTGGGCGCCGCCCGCGGACGGCGCCGGGCGCGGGGGCTCGGTGCACGACCAGAACACGGTGGCGTCGATGCCGGGCGCCAGCCAGGACGGCACCCCGGCGGCGCCGCCCGCCGACCCGTGGCAGAGTCCCGCGGCTCAGCCGACCGCGCCCGGGTACGGCTACCCGGCGGGCGGTGACGCGGTGCCTCCGCCGCCGGTCTCGCCCGACGGACCGGCCCGGGCCGCGTCGCCGTACGCGGCGCCCGGGGCCGGTCAGCCCGGCTACCCGGGCTATCCGGGATTCTCCGGCTCCGCCGGGTACGGCTGGTCGCAGATGCCGGTGCAGCCGAGCAACGGCATGGGCGTGACGTCGCTGGTGCTGGGCATCATTGCCGCGGCGATCTTCTGTTTCGGGCCGGTGGCGATCGTTCTCGGCATCCTCGCGGTCATCTTCGGGGCGATCGGCCGGGCCAAGGCCGCTCGAGGGGAGGCGGACAACGCGGGGCAGGCGTTGGCCGGGTTGATCTGCGGGATCGTCGGGTTGGTGTTGGGGGTGGTGGTTTTGGTGCTGTGGATTGTGAGTGCCGCGAACGACTCTTCCGACCGCTACCCGTACGACGGGGTCTCCGCGTCCCAGGGGCAGCTTCAGGACGTGCGGGTCGGCTGAGTTCTCCCCGCCCCGCCCCTTCCCGACAGCTTGCAGCGGCTTCGGGGGCTCCGCCCCCGGGGCCCCGCTCCATCGTTCTTCTGCCGCGCCGTCGTGGCCGGTCGCGCCCCGCGGCGGAGCCGCAAGTGTCACAGCCCCGCGCCTCTGTCGGGGCCCACCTCACCCCCGCAACCGCCCCCGCGCCTCCATCAGTGCGAAGCCCAGTAGGTTCGTGCCGCGCCAGCGGGCCGGGTCCTCGGCTCGGGGGTCGTCCGCGGCCAGGCCTATGCCCCAAATACGGTCCACCGGGCTGGCCTCGACCAGGACTCGCTTGCCCGTGCCGAGCAGGAACTCCCGCAGGTCCTCGTGGGCCGCGAACTTGTGGACGCTGCCCTCGACGACGATGCTGAACCGCTCGCGCTGCCACAGCTGTTCGTCGAAACCGCGGACCAGGCGGCCCGCCTTCTTGGCCGCGGCGGGCGAGGTCGCCGTGATCGCCTTCCGCTCGGCCTCCGCGTCGTCGAAGAGGCGGGCCTTCGCGGCCATCATCCAGTGCTCCGCCGTCGCGTACCGCACGCCGTCCACCTCGAAGGGCGCGGGCCACCACTGGCTGAGGCAACTCGCCCCTATGCGGCCGTCCTTGCGCGGTGCATGACCCCAGAAGGGCAGGAACTTCACCCGCTCCCCGCGCGCGATCCGCTCCGTCAGCTCCGTCAGCTCCGTAAGCGCCTGCAGCGGGTCTGCCTGTGCGTTCGCCGCCTGCCTGTTCCCCTCGTTCATGCATGCGAGTCTGTCAGGCGCCACTGACAATCCGTCCTTGGATTTTCGGGGCGGCTCGACACTCGGTCGACCGATTCCGTCGCGTAATCAAAAGGAAACAACGGAATCCCTTGGCCACGAGAGGCCTCTCTGTCAGGATCGGCAGTCAATTCGAGCTGGAGCTACGGAAGAGCGCGTGATGGGCAACAGCAGCAGCGACATCAACAGCGACATCAGCAACACCCGCCAGAACGAAACCCCCTTCCCCGCACAGGAGCGCCTCGCGGCAGGCGCCCAGTACATCGACGGGCGGCTCACCCCCGGCACCTCGGGCCACCGGCACGCCGTGGTCGACCCGGCCACCGGCAAGGCGGTGTACGACTACGAGCTCGCCGGCACCGCCGACGTGGACGCCGCCGTCGCCTCGGCCGCCGCGGCCTTCCCCGGCTGGTCCGGCGCCACCCCCGGCGAGCGCTCCGACGCCCTGCACCGCTTCGCGGGCGTCCTGGCCGAGCGGGCCGAGGAGTTCGCGCGGGCCGAGTCGCTGCAGTGCGGCAAGCCGATCAAGCTCAGCCGCGAGTTCGACGTCCCCGGCACCGTGGACAACGCCGCGTTCTTCGCGGGCGCGGCCCGGCATCTGCAGGGGCAGTCCGCGGGGGAGTACTCCGCCGACCACACCTCGTACGTACGCAGGGAACCGATCGGCGTCGTCGGGTCCATCGCGCCCTGGAACTACCCGCTCCAGATGGCCGCGTGGAAGGTGCTCCCGGCGATCGCGGCGGGTAACACGATCGTCCTGAAGCCCGCCGAACTCACCCCGTTCACCTCGCTGTTGTTCGCCGAGGCGGCGACCGCGGCGGGCATTCCGGATGGCGTCGTGAACGTCGTCAGCGGGGCCGGGCGGGACGCCGGTGAGCACCTCGTCGGGCACCCGGACGTCGCGATGACCTCCTTCACCGGGTCGACCGCCATCGGCAAGCGCGTCGCCGAGATCGCCACGAGCACCGTCAAGCGGCTGCACCTCGAACTCGGCGGCAAGGCCCCGTTCGTGGTGTTCGACGACGCCGACCTGGAGGCCGCCGTGCACGGCGCGGTCGCCGGGGCCCTGATCAACACCGGCCAGGACTGCACCGCCGCGACCCGCGCGTACGTCCAACGGCCGCTGTACGACGCCTTCGTGAGCGGTGTCGCCGACCTGATGGAGACGGTACGGCTCGGCGACCCGTTCGACGCGTCCACCGACCTCGGCCCGCTGATCTCGCACGCCCAGCGCGACCGCGTCGCCGCCTTCGTCGACCGGGCCCGCGGCTACGCCCGCATCGTCACCGGCGGCGAGGCACCCAAGGGCGACGGCCTGGGCGACGGCGCGTACTACCGGCCCACCCTCATCGCCGACGCCGCGCAGGACAGTGAGGCCGTGCAGTCCGAGATCTTCGGGCCCGTCCTCGTCGTGCTGCCCTTCGACTCCGACGAGGAGGGCATCCGGCTGGCCAACGACACCCCGTACGGCCTTGCCGCCTCCGCCTGGACCCGGGACGTGTTCCGGGCGGGCCTCGCGACCCGCGCCATCAAGGCGGGCTGCGTGTGGATCAACGACCACATCCCGATCCTCAGCGAGATGCCGCACGGCGGCTACAAGGCCTCCGGCTTCGGCAAGGACATGTCCGCGTACTCCTTCGAGGAGTACACGCAGATCAAGCACGTGATGTACGACAACACCGCGGTCGCCAGGAAGGACTGGCACCGGACGGTCTTCGGGGACCGCGCCTGACCACCGCCTCCCCTTCCCGCGCGGCGGCCGGCATCCCCCTCCGGCCGCCGCGCCCTCCCCTCAGGCCAGCGAAAGGGCACCAAGCGTATGGAGCAGTACGAGCCCGACAGCCTCTCCCCGGTGCAGCGGGCGGCGCTGCGGCGCAGTATGGCGAACGGCAGAGCCGCCCTCAGTCGGCGCGGACTGCTGCGCGCCGGCGGCGGCGGTGCGCTCGCCCTCGGCGGCCTCGGCACCCTCTCCGGCTGCGGCATCCCGCCCGCCGCGCAGAGCCAGGGCGGCAGCGGCGCCGAGGACTTCTCGGACAAGGAGAAGCGGGTCGCGTTCTCCAACTGGACCGAGTACATGGACGTCGCCGAGAACGACAAGAACCGCCGTCCCACCCTGGAGGCGTTCACCAAGCGGACCGGCATCGAGGTCGAGTACGCCGAGGACGTCAACGACAACAACGAGTTCTTCGGCAAGATCAAGCCGCAGCTCGCGGCCGGCCAGGACACCGGGCGCGACCTGATCTGCGTCACCGACTGGCTCGCCGCCCGGCTGATCCGCTTCGGCTGGGTGCAGAAGCTCGACCCGGCCAACCTGCCGCACGCGTACGCCAATCTGGCCCCGCAGTTCCGGGACGTGGAGTGGGACCCGGGCCGGGCCTACAGCTACCCGTGGGCCGGCATCGCCGTGGTCGTCGCGTACAACGTCAAGGCCACCGGAGGCCGGGAGGTCACCTCGGTCTCGCAGCTGCTCGACGACCCCAAGCTCAAGGGGAAGGTCGGCGTACTGTCCGAGATGCGCGACACCATGGGCATGACCATGCTCGACATGGGCAAGGACCCGGCGAAGTTCACCACGGACGACTTCGACGCCGCCGCCGCCCGGCTGCAGAAGGCCGTGGACAAGCGCCAGATCCGCCGCTTCACCGGCAACGACTACACCTCCGACCTCACCAAGGGCGACCTCGCCGCCTGCCTCGCCTGGGCCGGAGACGTCGTCCAGCTCCAGGCCGACAACCCGGACGTCAGGTTCCACATCCCGGACAGCGGCTACATCACCGGCACCGACGTCCTCCTCGTCCCCAACAAGGCGCGGCACAAGAAGAACGCGGAACGGCTGATCGACCACTACTACCAGCCCGCGATCGCCGCGGAGCTCGCCGCGTGGATCAACTACGTGTGCCCGGTCGACGGAGTGAAGGAAGAGCTGGCCAAGATCTCCGAGGAGGCGGCGAACGACCCGCTGATCATCCCGGACAAGGAGATGTCCGAGAAGTCGAACTACTTCCGCGCGCTCAGCCCCAAGGAAGAGACCGCGTACGAGGCCAAGTTCGCCAAGCTCACCGGCGCGTGACCGTACCTGAGGCCCTGCAACTCTCCGACTTCTCCGGTAGGAACCATGACTGACGACACGACGCGCGGCGACGTCCGCCTCTCCGGTATCGGCAAGACCTACGGCGCCTTCACCGCCGTGCACCCGCTCGACCTGACGATCCCCGAGGGCTCGTTCTTCGCGCTCCTCGGCGCCTCCGGCTGCGGCAAGACCACCACTCTGCGCATGATCGCGGGACTTGAGGAGCCGACGTCCGGCACGGTCCACCTCGGCGAGCAGGACGTCACCGCGCTGCCCCCGTACAAGCGCCCGGTGAACACCGTCTTCCAGTCGTACGCGCTCTTCCCGCACCTCGACATCTACGAGAACGTCGCCTTCGGTCTGCGCCGGCGCGGCATCAAGTCGGTGAAGAAGCAGGTCGGCGAGATGCTCGACCTGGTCCAGCTCGGCGACAAGGCGAAGCACAAGCCGCACCAGCTCTCCGGCGGCCAGCAGCAGCGCGTCGCCGTGGCCCGCGCCCTGATCAACCACCCGCGCGTGCTGCTCCTCGACGAGCCGCTCGGCGCCCTCGACCTCAAGCTGCGCCGCCAGATGCAGCTGGAGCTGAAGCGCATCCAGACCGAGGTCGGCATCACGTTCGTGCACGTCACCCACGACCAGGAGGAGGCCATGACGATGGCCGACCAGGTCGCCGTGATGAACGCGGGCCGGGTCGAGCAACTGGGCGCCCCCGCCGACCTGTACGAGAACCCGCAGACCACGTTCGTCGCGAACTTCCTCGGCAGCTCCAACCTGATCGAGGCGGAGATCGCCGCTTCGAGCGGCGACACGCTCGCCCTCAGGGCCGGGGGCGACAAGCTGTCCTTGCCCGCGCCGCGCTGCTCCGCCCCGACCTCCACCGGCGGCAAGGTGCTCGTCGGCATCCGCCCGGAGAAGATCTCGCTCGCGCACGCCGACGACGCGGGCGAGATCCCGGACGGCCGCAACCGCCTCACCGGCCGCGTGACCGCCACCAGTTTCATCGGCGTCTCCACGCAGTACGTCATCGACTCCCCGGTCTGCGAGGGCCTGGAGGTGTACGTGCAGAACGTCGAGCGCGACGGCCGGCTCGCCCCCGGCGCCGAGGTCGTCCTGCACTGGAACCCCGAGCACACCTTCGGCCTGGACGCCGCACAGGCCATCGACGCGGGCGTGGAGACAGTGGAAGAGGCCGCCGTATGACGACGCTCACCGAGGCGCCGCCGGCCGCCCCCGAACCGCAGACCGGAGCACCCCGCAAGCGCCGCAAGCTCACCCCGTACTGGCTGCTGCTCCCCGGCATCCTCTGGCTGCTCGTCTTCTTCGCGCTGCCGATGGTCTACCAGGCCTCGACCTCCGTGCAGACCGGGTCCCTGGAGGCCGGGTACAAGGTCACCTGGCACTTCGCGACGTACTGGAACGCGCTCACCGAGTACTGGCCGCAGTTCCTCACGTCGATCCTGTACGCGGGCCTCGCCACCGTCTTCTGCCTGCTGCTCGGCTATCCGCTCGCGTATCTGATCGCGTTCCGGGCGGGACGCTGGCGGAACCTCGTACTGATCCTGGTGATCGCGCCGTTCTTCACCAGCTTCCTGATCCGTACGCTCGCCTGGAAGACGATCCTCGCCGACGGCGGGCCGGTCGTCGGCGTCCTCAACTCGCTGCACATCCTGGACGTCACCAGCTGGCTCGGCATGACCGAGGGCGACCGGGTGCTCGCCACCCCGCTCGCCGTGGTCTGCGGACTCACGTACAACTTCCTGCCGTTCATGGTCCTGCCGCTCTACACCTCGCTCGAACGGATCGACCCACGCCTGCACGAGGCGGCCGGCGACCTGTACGCCAGGCCCGTCACCACCTTCCGGCGGGTCACGTTCCCGCTGTCCATGCCGGGTGTGGTCTCGGGCACGCTGCTCACCTTCATCCCGGCCAGCGGCGACTACGTCAACGCCCAACTCCTCGGCTCCACCAGCGAGAAGATGATCGGCAACGTCATCCAGTCGCAGTTCCTCACCGTCCTCGACTACCCGACGGCGGCCGCGCTCTCCTTCATCCTCATGGCGGCGATCCTCCTGATGGTCACCTTCTACATCCGCAAGTCCGGGACGGAGGACCTCGTCTGATGCTGGTGCTGAACTGGATACGGCGCCATCTCGTCGTCCTCGCGGGCCTGTTGACGCTTCTCTTCCTGATCCTGCCGAACCTCGTCGTCCTGGTCTTCTCCTTCAACAAGCCCAAGGGCCGCTTCAACTACGCCTGGCAGGAGTTCGACACCCACGCCTGGCAGGACCCCTGCGGCGTCGCCGACCTGTGCGGTTCGCTCGCGCTCTCGCTGCAGATCGCGCTCTGGGCGACGGTCGGCGCGACCGCGCTCGGCACGATGATCGCCTTCGCCCTGGTCCGCTACCGCTTCCGGGCGCGCGGCGCGATCAACTCGCTGATCTTCCTGCCGATGGCGATGCCCGAGGTCGTCATGGCCGCCTCGCTGCTCACGCTCTTCCTCAACATGGGCGCGCAGCTCGGCTTCTGGACCATCCTCATCGCGCACATCATGTTCTGCCTGAGCTTCGTCGTGACGGCGGTCAAGGCCCGCGTGATGTCGATGGACCCGCGCCTGGAGGAGGCCGCGCGCGACCTGTACGCGGGGCCCGTGCAGACCTTCGTACGGGTGACGCTGCCGATCGCGGCGCCCGGGATCGCGGCGGGCGCGCTGCTCGCCTTCGCGCTCTCCTTCGACGACTTCATCATCACCAACTTCAACGCCGGCTCGACCGTGACCTTCCCGATGTTCGTCTGGGGCTCGGCGCAGCGCGGCACCCCCGTGCAGATCAACGTCATCGGTACGGCGATGTTCGCCGTGGCCGTGATCTGCGTCCTGGCCGGAATGCTCATCGGCAACCGGCGCAAGAAACAAACCGCGTAACCCATGTAATTCTCAAGGGAGTTGGAAGCCATGGCCCCAGGTGCCATGAGCAGTGCAGAGGTTCTGGACACCCTCGCGGGCGTCAAGCCGGTCCCGTACTGGCTGGACGACCCCGCGAGGCCGGCCGCCGAGCCGGCCCTCACCGGCGGCGAGCGGTGCGACCTGCTCGTCGTCGGCGGCGGCTACAGCGGACTGTGGACCGCGTTGGTCGCCAAGGAGCGAGACCCCGACCGGGAGGTGGTCCTGATCGAGGCCCGCGAGGCCGGCTGGGCGGCCTCCGGCCGCAACGGCGGTTTCTGCGCCGCCTCCCTCACCCACGGCTTCGGCAACGGCCTGGCCCGCTGGCCCGGCGAGCTGGCGAAGCTGGAGGCGCTCGGCGCCCGCAACCTGGACGAGATCGAGGCGGCGCTCACCCGCCACGGCATCGACTGCGACTTCGAGCGCACGGGCGAGATCGACGTCGCCACCGCACCGCACCAGGCCGAGGAACTCAACCAGCTGTACGGCGAGATGAGCAGCCTCGGCCTCGCGGACGGCGTCGAACTCCTCGACGAGGCGGCCGTCCGCGAGCAGGTCGACTCGCCGACCTTCCTCAGCGGCCTGTACGACCGCGCGGGCGTCGCGCTCCTGAACCCGGCCAAGCTGGCCTGGGGCCTCAAGCGCGCCTGCCTCGGCCTCGGCGTCCGCGTCCACGAGAACACCCCGGCCACCGACCTCGTCCGGCACGGCGCGGGCATGGCCGTGCGCACCCCGTACGGCCGGGTCCTGGCCCGCCGGGTCGCGCTCGCCACGAACGTCTTCCCGTCCCTGGTCAGGCGCGTCCGCCCGCTCACGGTCCCGGTCTACGACTACGCCCTGACCACCGAACCGCTCACCGAGGACCAGCTCGACGCGATCGGCTGGAGGAACCGCCAGGGCCTCGGCGACGCGGCCAACCAGTTCCACTACTTCCGGCTCACCGCCGACCACCGCATCCTGTGGGGCGGCTACGACGCGATCTACCCGTACGGCGGGAAGCTCGACGCCGGACTCGACCACAGGCCCGAGACGTACGCCCGGCTCGCGGGCCACTTCTTCGACTGCTTCCCGCAGTTGGCGGGGGCGCGCTTCAGCCACGCCTGGGGCGGCGCCATTGACACGTGTTCCCGCTTCTCGGCGTTCTTCGGCACGGCGCACCAGGGGCGGGTGGCGTACGCGGCGGGCTACACCGGGCTCGGCGTGGGCGCCTCGCGGTTCGGCGCGGACGTGATGCTCGACCTGCTCGCGGGCGAACGCACGGAGCGCACGTCCCTGGAGATGGTGCGGACGAAACCGCTGCCGTTCCCGCCCGAGCCGTTCGCCTGGGCCGGGATCGGCCTCACCAAGTGGTCGCTCGCCCGGGCCGACTCCCACGGCGGCCGGCGCAACGTCTGGCTGCGCACGCTCGACCGGCTCGGGCTCGGCTTCGACAGCTGATCGCGACCGCTGTCGACACCTTTCGCGACCGCTGTCGACAACTGTTCGCGACCACTGTCGACAACTTTTCGAAAAACCCGCGTCATCCCGCGTAATGACGGCGGCGCAGCGGCCTCTCTCTCGTGACACGCATCGTGCGGAAACGAAAGGGAGGCCCTGCCATGACCGGACCGGGGGCGAAGTCGGCAGTGGAGTGGCTGGTGTCGGTGGCACCGAACCCCGAGGCCTGCCGCTGGGAGTGGGAGCGCAACCCCCTCGGGGTGGCGCTGCTCCCGGCGGGCAGGCTCTGGGACGTGCTGATCCTGCCGGGGGAGCTCGGGTATCCGACCCTCGACGTGCTGAACCGCTGCATCGACTGCCCCGGCCCCGTGCTCGCCGACTTCGGCGACGCCCGGACGGGTTTCTTCGTGCCCGCGGGCACGGTGAGCCGCTGGATCGGCACGGGCGTACGGGGCGCGGGGCACGGCACCTGGATCGTCGTGCCGTACCCGGGCCGGGCCACCGGCGGCGTGCGCTGGCTGGTCCCACCGGACGGCTCGGGCACGCTCAACGACCCGGCCCTGCTCGAACTCGCCATGCACGAGGCGGCCGCGCGGCTGGCCAGGAAGGGCGGCGATGACGGGCAGAGGCCTTGACAAGTTGATTGGTCTGGACCAAATTGGCGGCGCTCCACCACTCCAAATCCCCCATAGACGGAGGCAGTTGTGGACCGCACCGCACTTCGCGCACGACCGAGACTGCTCACCGCCCTCGCGACGGCGGCCGCCCTGGCCGCGGCAGGACTGACGACGACTCCGGCCGCCGGCGCGGCCGACGCGGCGCCCGAAGCCGCGCGTACGAGCTCCGCGCAGGCGCTGCCCGAGCACGCCCTCGTCGGCTATCTGCACGCCAGTTTCGCCAACGGCTCCGGCTACACCAGGCTCGCCGACGTACCCGACAGCTGGGACGTCATCGACCTCGCCTTCGGCGAACCCACCTCGCCCACGTCCGGCGACATCCGCTTCGAGCTGTGCCCGCAGAGCGAGTGCCCGAACGTCGAGACCAAGGACGAGTTCAAGGCCGCGATCAAGGCCAAGCAGGCGGCCGGCAAGAAGGTCCTGATCTCCATCGGCGGCCAGAACGGCCAGGTCCAGCTGACCACGACCGCGGCCCGGGACGCCTTCGTCTCCTCGGTCTCCGCGATCATCGACGAGTACGGACTCGACGGCCTCGACATCGACTTCGAGGGCCACTCCCTCTCCCTCGACGCCGACGACACCGACTTCAAGAACCCGAAGTCCGCGGTGATCGTCAACCTGATCTCCGCCGTGAAGACCCTCAAGGCCAAGTACGGCGAGGGCTTCACGCTCACGATGGCCCCGGAGACCTTCTTCGTCCAGCTCGGCCACCAGTACTACGGCACCGGCGAGTGGGGCGGCCAGGACCCGCGGGCAGGCGCCTACCTGCCCGTCATCCACGCCCTGCGCGACGAGCTGACGCTGCTGCACGTCCAGGACTACAACTCCGGCCCGATCATGGGGCTGGACGGGCAGTACCACACCATGGGCGGCGCCGACTTCCACATCGCCATGACCGACATGCTGCTCACCGGCTTCCCGGTCGCGGGCGACGCGGACAACGTCTTCCCGGCCCTCCCGCCCGAGAAGGTCGCCATCGGCATGCCGGCCTCCGTGAACGCGGGCAACGGCCATGTCTCCACGGCCGAGGTGAACAAGGCCCTGGACTGCCTGACGAAGGGCAGCGACTGCGGCTCGTACGAGACCCACGGCACGTGGCCGAAGCTGCGCGGCCTGATGACGTGGTCGATCAACTGGGACCGGCACAACGGCGAGGAGTTCTCGAAGAACTTCGACGCCTACTTCGGCTGACGCCGGGCCCTCTGCTTCGGCCGGCGCCGAGCGCCCCACCGCGCCGCGAGCGTCATGGCGACGAGGAGCATGCCGCCGAGGAGCCAGCTCGCGAGGGTGTCGAGCGGCCAGTGGTAGCCGCGCCGCACCAGGCCGAAGCTGCACGCGGCCACCAACAGGCAGGTGCCGACGGCGAGTCCGCGGCGCGGCAGGGGCGAGCGCAGCCAGGGCAGTACGAGCAGGGTGGCGGCCCCGTACGCGACGATCGCGGTGGCCGCGTGCCCCGAGGGGTAGAAGCCCGCGGAGTCCGAGCCGGTCATGCCGGGCGGGCCAGGACGTTCGAAGAGCGCCTTGAAGGGCGCGACGAGGAGGGGGACGGCGGCCAGGGCGAGCGCGGCGCACAGGGGGGCGAGCCACCAGCGGGGCTCGGCAGCACGCCGGGCGCGTACGGCCGCGTAGACCACGGCCACGGCGAGGATCACGGGCGCGACCGTCAAGTTGCCGAGATCGGCGAGGAGTTCGGCCGCGCCGTGGGGGAACCCGCTGTGCCGCAGGAGGCGCCCGAGCCGTTCGTCGGCCTCGCGCAGCGGCCCGTACGCGGCGACCTGCCAGCTGATCAGGGCGAAGCCGAGGCCCAACACGGCCAGGACAGCGAGGAGTTGCGGCCAAGGGGTCGGCCGCCCCGGAACAGGGGGGGTGGTTCCGGGGCGGCCGAGGGGACCGGTGCCGCACGCCCCGGGGGGTTTGGGGCGGGCGGCTGTCCGATCGGTGAGGAGATCCGGAGTCAGAACCTCCGGCGGTGTGCGCCAGGGCACGACCGGGGCGGCGCTGGGGACGCTCCGACCCGGTGTCGCCCGCAGTCTCCTGCGAGCGGGGTGTTTCTCTCATCTGCCTAGAACGTACGGCAGAGGGGAGTGGCTCCGACAGGTGGCGGAGCATCCCGCCACCCGCCTCCCACACCTTCTTCACAGCCTCTGCCGTGGCCCGTGCGGCCGGTCCTCTCAGACCTGCGCGAAGGCCTGCTCGATGATGTCGAGGCCCTCGTTCAGCAGGTCCTCGCCGATGACCAGCGGCGGCAGGAAACGCAGCACGTTGCCGTAGGTGCCGCAGGTCAGGACGAGCAGGCCCTCCGCGTGGCAGGCCTTGGCGAGCGCGCCGGCGGCCTCGGGGTTCGGCTCCTTCGTCGCCTGGTCCTTCACCAGCTCGACGGCGATCATGGCGCCGCGGCCACGGATGTCGCCGATGATCTGGAACTTCTCCTGCATCGCGGCGAGGCGGCCCTTCATGACCTCCTCGATGCGCTTGGCCTTGCCGTTGAGGTCCTGCTCCTTCATCGTCTCGATGGAGCCGAGGGCACCGGCGCAGGCCACCGGGTTGCCGCCGTAGGTGCCGCCGAGGCCGCCCGCGTGCGCGGAGTCCATGATCTCGGCGCGGCCCGTGACGGCGGCCAGCGGGAGACCGCCGGCGATGCCCTTGGCGGTGGTGATGAGGTCCGGGACGATGCCCTCGTCCTCACAGGCGAACCACTGGCCGGTACGGCAGAAGCCGGACTGGATCTCGTCCGCGACGAAGACGATGCCGTTGTCGTTGGCGAACTTCACGATCTCGGGCAGGAAGCCCTTGGCCGGCTCGATGAAGCCGCCCTCGCCGAGCACCGGCTCGATGATGATCGCGGCGACGTTCTCGGCGCCGATCTGCTTGGTGATCTGGTCGATGGCCTGCGCGGCGGCCTCGGGGCCGCAGTTCTCCGGGCCGGTCGGCCAGCGGTAGCCGTACGCCACCGGCACGCGGTACACCTCGGGCGCGAACGGGCCGAAGCCGTGCTTGTACGGCATGTTCTTGCTGGTCAGCGCCATGGTCAGGTTGGTGCGGCCGTGGTAGCCGTGGTCGAAGACGACGACGGCCTGGCGCTTGGTGTGCGCACGGGCGATCTTCACGGCGTTCTCGACGGCCTCGGCGCCGGAGTTGAACAGGGCCGACTTCTTGGCGTGGTCGCCCGGCGTCAGCTCGGCGAGCGCCTCGCAGACCTCGACGTACCCCTCGTACGGCGTGACCATGAAGCAGGTGTGGGTGAAGTCGGCGAGCTGCGCGGAGGCGCGGCGCACGACGGCCTCGGCGGAGGCGCCGACGGAGGTCACGGCGATGCCGGAGCCGAAGTCGATCAGGCGGTTGCCGTCGACGTCCTCGATGACGCCGCCACCCGCGCGCGCCGTGAACACCGGCAGCACGGAGCCCACGCCACCGGCCACCACGGACGTACGGCGGGCCTGCAGCTCCTGCGACTTGGGGCCGGGGATCGCGGTGACGAGGCGGCGCTCCTGCGGAATGGCGGTCATAAGGGGCTCCCGGGGCGAATGTGGGGGTGTGCGGACGCTTGCTCTTTCTGCGCAGGCTAGGCGCGGTCGCGGGGAGCGGGCATGTTCCGTTCGGGAGAAGTACGCGGACGGGCTTGTCCGCGACGGATATGGCGCAGCCGCCCGCGTACGATCCCGCGTCTGATCCTCGCGTCCGGTCCGAGGGATGGCCGGGGAACGCTGAACGGGCCGCCCGCGCCTACTAGATTGAGCGCGCACGGGCACGCCGACCGGCAGGTCAGGCGGGTCGGCCGGTCGGGCAGGGCGGAAGCAGCAGGGGGCACGGGTCATGGACCGCGAGGGCACGTACGAGGCACACGACTCAGGGCGGCCGGCTGCGCCGGTGAGCCCGCCCGCCGCCCCGCCGATGCCGCGTCGGCCGCCCGGTGCGGGCGAGTCCCCGGTCGCCGAGTGGCTCGCGACGCCCCGGCCTCAGGCGGAGCCGGGGGTCTGGCGGTTCGGGTACCGGCCGCGGGGGCCCGAGCAGGACGACGGCGCGCTCAGGCGGCGCCTCGTCCGGGGCATGGTGATCCCCACGGTGCTCGGCCTGGTGCTCTGGTCGATGCTGCAGAACGGCAGCTTTCCGTACCTGTGGATGCCGGTGAAGGTGTTCACTCCGGCGGAGTGGTGGCACGAGGGGACCATCTCCCCGCAGGGGTGGCAGGGGCAGAACGCGCTGATCGTCTATGGCGGTGTCGTGTTCGGCCTGCTCTTCTGCGCGGTGGTCCGGCTCAGCACCTGGAGTGAGGCCGTCCGGTACTTCGTGATGCGCCGGCCGCAGCCCTCGCGCGCCCTGATCGCCGCCGTGGCCGCCGTCGGGAGCCTCGCGCTCGTCTGGCCGGGCGCCTTCGGACTCGGCCTGGAACCCCTGCCCGTCGTCACGCCCGTCCTCTCCCTGGTCGCCCTGATCGCGGGCGGCTACTCGGTGTTCATGTCCAGCCCCGCGGTCACGTACGCCGTGTACGCGCTGATCACGCTCGCCGTGCTCTGGCCGTTCGCGCGGATCGGCGGCTGGCGGCAGGCTCTGCGGAAGCCGTCGACCGCACCGCCGCCGCCCCGCCCGACCGCCGCCCCGGCCCCGGCGCACTGGCCCCAGCTGCGCGCCGCCGGTCACGAGAAGGCCGCCGATCTGCTCGCCGCCGAACTCTTCGGCGGCCGGATGAACGACGTCGACTGCGCCCGCATCACCCGCGCCTGGGACACGGCCGGCGGCGATCCCGGCGCGCGGGCCGCGTTCGCGGACACTGTCGCCCGGCACGGCGCATCCGCCTGGGCGCACCCGTCCGGCAGCCGCGACCTGCCCGCCCGCAGCGCCACCCACGATCTGCTCGCCGACCAGGTCAGGATCGGCCGCTTCGCCGAGGACCAGCGCAATCCGTACGCCCGCCGCGGTGTCCACGCCGCCCTCGAACCGGGAGTGCTCGGCACCTCGCTGCTCGCCGTCGGCCCGTCCGGCGCGGGCAAGACCGCCCGCCTGATGCGGCCGGTCACCGAGGCGCTCGCGCTCCAGGCGCTCACCGGCCGCACCGCGGTCGTGGCCGTCTGCGCCGCGGGCACGGGGCTCGGCCCCGACGACGCGTACGACGTCGTGGTCCGGCCCGGCGACCCTGCGTCCACGCACGGCCTCGACCTGTACGCCGACTGCGCCGACCCGGACGAGGCCGCCGCGTTCCTCGCCGAGGGGCTGGTCGGCGACCTCGAATCCGTCGACACCCGGCGGGCCGCCACCGCGCTCGCCCAGCTGCTCGGCCCCCACCGCGCCGTGCACGGCCGCTTCCCTTCCGTACGCGTGCTGCGTGCGCTCCTCGAAGGGGAGCCGGGCGCCCTCGCCGACCTCAGGGCCGGGCTCGACGCGGCGCCGGACCACGAGGCGATGCGCCGTGAACTCGACGCCCGGGTACGGCAGTCGGGCACCCCCGGCGACCCGTGCCCCGCCCTGGCCGACCGGCTCGCGCTCCTCGACCGGCCCGCGTTCGCCGGGGCGTTCGACGGTGGGGCGTTCGACGGTGGGGCCGTCGACGGGGAGGCCGCCGGGCGGGCCTTCTCCCTGCACGCCGTCGCCCACCACCCGCTGCGCGTCCGCGTCGACCTGCCGGAGCACGGCCACGAGGAGGCCGCACGGCTCCTGGCCAGGCTGCTGCTCGCCCAGTTCGGCCACGCCGTACGGACCAGGCCCGACCGCCCGCACTTCGCCTGCCTGGTCCTCGACGACGCCGCGCGCACCCTCACCGCCGACAGCGTCCGCACGGTCCAGCGGCTGCGCACCGCCAAGGCGGGCGTCGTCCTCGGGCTGCGCACCGTCGGCGAGATCCCCGAGCCGCTCCAAGGGCCGTTGTACGCGGCGGTCGGCTGCCGGATGGCGTTCTCCGGGGTGACCACCTGGGACGGCCGCTGGTTCGCCGAGTCGTGGGGCACCGAACGGGTGGAGACCAGGGAGGTCGCCCAGCACACGGTCTACGCGGACCAGCCGATGACGCGGGCGCTGCACTCCCTGCGCAGGCTCGTCACCGGCAAGGCCGTCACCACGGACGCGGTCACCGTCCGCGAGGTCGAACGCGAACGCTGGTCCGCCTCCGACCTCGCCCACGCCGTCCCACCCGGCCACGCCGTCCTCTCCCTGACCTCGGTCCGTGGTGAGGCCGCCCCGCCGCTCCTCGTGGACCTGCGGGGCTGAAGGACCCCGGACCTTCGGGGCTGACGGGCCCCGGGCGCGCTAGTACTCCGTAACGCCACAGGCAAGGCCACTCACCAAATCACCACGGGCCTTCCATACGGTGAGGCAGAATTGATACGAGCCGTTCATACGGGGCGGCCAAATGATCCCGTTCGTTCCCGAGCGGTGCCTTACTGAGCCTCACCGACCCGGAA
This sequence comes from Streptomyces sp. LHD-70, assembly GCF_031157275.1. Taxonomy (GTDB): domain Bacteria; phylum Actinomycetota; class Actinomycetes; order Streptomycetales; family Streptomycetaceae; genus Streptomyces. The sequence goes on along the minus strand of NZ_JAVIFW010000021.1, from coordinate 94,668 downwards.
GCCGTGAAGGTCCCATGCCGCCCACGCTCGCCTCGCTCGTCCAGCACTCCAAGCTCAAGCTCACCGTGCGCGCCGGCGAGGACCATCTCGACACCCCCGTCCGCTGGGCGCACGCCAGCGAACTCACCGACCCCGTGCCCTACATGGAGGGCGGCGAGCTCCTGCTGATCACCGCCCTCAAGCTGGACGCCGAGGACCCGCAGGCCATGCGCCGCTACGTCCAGCGGCTCGTCGGCGCGGGCGTCATCGGCCTCGGCTTCGCGGTCGGCGTGCACTACGACGAGATTCCCGAGGCCCTCGTCGACGCCGCCCGCGCCGAGGACCTGCCGCTGCTCGAAGTGCCGCGCCGCACCCCGTTCCTGGCCATCATCAAGGAGGTCTCGGCGGCCATCGCCGCCGAACAGTACCGCTCCGTCACCGACGGCTTCGCCGCGCAGCGCGAACTCACCCGGCAGGCGCTCAGCGGCGGCCCCGAGGGCGTGCTCAGCGCGCTCGCCTCCCAGGTCGACGGCTGGGCCGCGCTCTACGACGCCTCCGGCTCCGTCGTCGCCACCGCACCCGAGTGGGCCGCGCGCCGCGCCGCCCGGATCACCTCCGAGGTGGAGCGCCTGCGCGATCGCCCGGCCCCCGCGAGCGCGGTCGTCGGCGGCGCCGACGACCGCATCGAACTGCACTCCCTGGGCGCGGGCCGCCGCCCCCGCACCGCGCTCGCCGTCGGCACGGCGGCGGCGCTCGGCACGACCGAGCGGTACGCGGTGCACTCCGCGATCGCGCTGCTCACCCTCACCACCGAGCGCTCCCGCTCCCTGCACGCCGCCGAACAGCGCCTCGGCGCCGCCGTCCTGCGCATGCTGCTCGCCGGGGAGCCCGACCACGCCCGCACGGTCGCGGGCGAGCTGTACGGCGAGCTGCTCGACGCCCCGTTCCGGCTCCTGATCGCCGAGACCGCTCCGGCCCCGCGCGGCGGCGGCGCCCCCGCGGTCGCCGGGCACGACCCGCTGGCCGACCTCGCCGACGTGGTCGAGGCCGCTGCCGCCCGCGCCGGCGAGGCCGTCCTCGTCGTCCCCGACGGCGGCGACCGGCTCGTGCTGCTCTTCGCCGACGGCGGCGCCGCCGCCACCGCCTGCCTCCAGCTGGCCGCCGTCACCGACGCCGCCCGCGCCGAGGGCCGCGAGCAACAGGCCGCCGACGGCGAGCAGTTGGTCGTCGGCCTGTCCGCGCCGGCCGGACCCATCGCCGCCGCCACCGGGTACAAGCAGGCCGAGCAGGCCCTCTCCGTCGCCCGGCGCCGCGGCCGCACCCTGGTCGAGCACGAGGAGCTGGCCGCAGGCTCGGTCCTGCCGCTGCTCGCCGACGACGCGGTACGGGCCTTCGCCGACGGGATGCTGCGGGCGCTGCGCGAGCACGACGCGACGGGCCGCGGTGACCTGGTCGCGTCCCTGCGGGCCTGGCTCTCGCGGCACGGCCAGTGGGACGCGGCCGCCGCCGACCTGGGCGTCCATCGGCACACGTTGCGTTACCGGATGCGGCGGGTGGAGGAGATCCTGGGGCGGTCCCTGGACGATCCGGATGCGCGGATGGAGCTGTGGCTGGCCCTCAAGGCGACGTCGACGTCGACCACCTGACCCCACCGGGGCTCCGCCCCCGGCCCCCGTTCCTCAAGCGCCGGAGGGGCTGATCTCTGGCGTCCTTCGGCTGCCGCGCCGCTGTGGCTGGTCGCGCAGTTCCCCGCGCCCCTTAAGAACCCGCCCCCCGGGGCCGTACCTGCCACTCCGGCACCCCTCCCACCCCAACCCCTCCACCCCGTACAAGAGGCGCTCCGGGCGGGCGGCCCTACCGTTGGGGCGAACCCCAGACAGCACCCACCGCGGAAGGGCCGGGCACCATGACCGACACCACTGCCTTCTGGCTCGCCGGCCGCCAGGCCACCGGCGACTCCACCTTCGACGTCACCTCGCCCTGGGACGGCCGCACCGTCGGCCGCGTGAGCGTCCCGACGGACGCCCAGGTCGAGGAGGCCGTCGCCGCCGCGTACGCCTCGCGCGAGGCGCTCTCCGTGACCCCCGCCCACGCCCGGGCCGCCGCGCTCGACCATGTCACCAAGCGCCTGGCCGAGCGCACCGAGGAGATCGCCCAGCTGATCTCCGCCGAGAACGGCAAGCCGATCAAGTGGGCCCGTGGCGAGGTCGGCCGGGCCGTGTCCGTGTTCCGCTTCGCGGCCGAGGAGGCCCGGCGCTTCAACGGCGGCGACGCCCAGCGCCTGGACACCGACGCGGGCGGCCAGGGCCGGCTCGCCCTGACGCGCCGCTTCTCGCGCGGCGTGGTCCTCGGTATCGCGCCGTTCAACTTCCCGCTGAACCTGTGCGCCCACAAGGTCGCCCCGGCCATCGCCGCCGGCGTCCCGATCATCCTCAAGCCCGCCCCGGCCACCCCGCTGTCCGGCCTGATCCTCGGTGAACTGCTCGCCGAGACGGACCTGCCCGAGGGCTCCTGGTCGGTGCTCCCGGTCGCCAACGAGAAGATGCCCGCCCTGGTCCAGGACGAGCGCCTGCCCGTCATCTCCTTCACGGGCTCCGAGAAGGTCGGCTACGCGATCATGGACTCGGTGCCGCGCAAGCACATCACCCTCGAACTGGGCGGCAACGGCGCGGCCGTCATCCTCGACGACTTCTCCTCCGACGCCGACCTCGACTGGGCCGCGAGCCGCATCGCGACCTTCTCGAACTACCAGGGCGGCCAGTCCTGCATCTCCGTGCAGCGCGTGATCGCCGACGCCTCCGTCTACGACCGGCTGCTGCCCCGCATCGTCGCCGCCGTCGAGGCGCAGGTCACCGGTGACCCGTCGGACCCGGCCACCGAGGTCGGCCCGCTCGTGGACGAGAACGCCGCGAAGCGCGTCGAGTCCTGGGTGGACGAGGCCGTCGCCGCGGGTGCGCAGCTCCTGGCCGGCGGCAAGCGCGAGGGCGCCTCGTACGCGCCGACCGTGCTCGCCGACGTGCCCGCCGACACCACCCTCGCCTGCGAGGAGGTCTTCGGCCCGGTCCTCACCGTCACGAAGGTGGACGGCGAGCAGGCCGCGTTCGACGCCGTCAACGACTCCAAGTACGGCCTGCAGGCGGGCGTGTTCACGCACGACGTGCAGCGCGCCTTCCGCGCCCACCGCGCCCTGGAGGTCGGCGGCGTGATCGTCGGCGACGTGCCGTCCTACCGCGCCGACCAGATGCCGTACGGCGGCGTCAAGCAGTCCGGCGTCGGCCGCGAGGGCGTCGCCCACGCCATGGCGGACTACACGTACGAGCGGGTCCTGGTCCTGACCGGCCTGGAGCTGTAAGCCCGGACGACACACGTTCGTACGTCTGCGAAGAGGCGGCCGGGACCCTGTGCGGGGGTCCCGGCCGTCCGCGTGTTCCGGGGACCGTCCGGGTGCACGCCTGGTGGGGATCTTCGTATCCGGGTACATACGACCGAGTAGCGCCGGTCGGTAGTGGTTTCCGCCGGTGAGGACCCCGATCCGCGGCGAGGTGAGTTCCCCCATGTCGGCACCGACGTCCAGGAAGCCGAAGGTCTCCGAGCAGGAGGCACGGCAGGTGGCCGAGGCGGCCAGGGAGCAGGAGTGGCGCAAGCCGAGCTTCGCCAAGGAGCTGTTCCTCGGCCGCTTCCGGCTCGATCTGATCCACCCGCATCCGATGCCGGCCGACGAGGACACGCGGCGCGGTGAGGCGTTCCTCGCCCGGCTGCGGACGTTCTGCGAGCGCGAGGTCGACGGCGCCCTGATCGAGCGCGAGGCGCGCATCCCGGACGCGGTGATCAACGGGCTCAGGGAGCTCGGCGCCCTCGGCATGAAGATCGACACGAAGTACGGCGGGCTCGGCCTCACGCAGGTCTACTACAACAAGGCGCTCGCCCTCGTCGGCTCCGCCAACCCCTCCATCGGCGCGCTGCTCTCCGCCCACCAGTCGATCGGCGCGCCCCAGCCGCTGAAGCTCTTCGGCAGCCAGGAGCAGAAGGACGAGTTCCTGCCGCGCCTCGCCTCCACCGACATCTCCGCGTTCCTGCTTACCGAGCCGGACGTCGGCTCCGACCCGGCCCGCCTCGCCACCACCGCCGTGCCGGACGGGGACAGCTACGTCCTGGACGGCGTGAAGCTGTGGACCACCAACGGTGTCGTCGCCGACCTGCTCGTCGTCATGGCCCGCGTGCCGAAGTCCGAGGGCCACCCCGGCGGCATCACCGCGTTCCTCGTCGAGGCCGCCGACGAGGGTGTCACCGTCGAGCACCGCAACGCCTTCATGGGCCTGCGCGGCCTGGAGAACGGCGTCACCCGCTTCCACCGCGTCCGCGTCTCCGCCGCGCGCCGCATCGGCCCCGAGGGCGCCGGCCTGAAGATCGCCCTCACCACCCTCAACACCGGCCGCCTCTCGCTGCCCGCGATGTGCGTCGGCGCCGGCAAGTGGTGCCTGAAGATCGCCCGCGAGTGGTCCGCCGAGCGTGAGCAGTGGGGCCGGCCGATCGCCCTGCACGAGGCCGTCGGCAGCAAGATCTCCTTCATCGCGGCCACCACCTTCGCCCTGGAGGCGGTGCTCGACCTCTCCTCGCAGATGGCCGACGAGGACCGCAACGACATCCGTATCGAGGCCGCCCTCGCCAAGCTGTACGGCTCCGAGATGGCCTGCCTGATGGCCGACGAGCTGGTGCAGATCCGCGGCGGCCGCGGCTTCGAGACCGCGGACTCGCTCGCCGCCCGCGGTGAACGCGCCGTCCCCGCCGAGCAGTTGCTCCGCGATCTGCGCATCAACCGGATCTTCGAGGGCTCCACCGAGATCATGCATCTGCTGATCGCCCGCGAGGCCGTCGACGCCCACCTCAAGGCCGCGGGCGACCTCATCGACCCCGACAAGTCCCTCGGCGACAAGGCCAAGGCGGGCGCCCGCGCCGGCGGCTTCTACGCCCGCTGGCTGCCCAAGCTCGTCGCCGGACCCGGCCAACTCCCGGGCGCGTACGGGGACTTCAACCCCTCGGGCCACCCGGACCTCGCGGCGCATCTGCGGTACGTGGAGCGCACGTCCCGCAAGCTCGCCCGCTCCACCTTCTACGCCATGTCCCGCTGGCAGGGCCGGATGGAGACCAAGCAGGGCTTCCTCGGCCGGATCGTCGACATCGGCGCGGAGCTCTTCGCGATGAGCGCCGCCTGCGTACGCGCCGAACTCCTGCGCACCACCGAGGACCACGGCCGCGAGGCGTACCAGCTCGCGGACGCCTTCTGCCGCCAGTCCCGGCTGCGCGTCGAGGAGCTGTTCGGCCGCCTCTGGGCCAACACCGACGACTTGGACCGCAAGGTCGTACGCGGCGTGCTCTCCGGCACGTACACCTGGCTGGAGGAGGGCGTCGTCGACCCGAGCGGCGAGGGCCCGTGGATCGCCGACGCCACCCCCGGCCGGACGGAGAAGGAGAACGTGCACCGGCCGATCCGCTGAGGCACGTGCACCGGCCGATCCGCTGAGGCACGTGCACCGGCCGATCCGCTGAGGCACGTGCACCGGCCGATCCGCTGAGGCACGTGCACCGGCCGATCCGCTGAGGCGCCCGCGTCCCGCGCGTACGGGTGTGGCGTGAACAGGCCGGTGAGGCTGGCGCGAAAGCAGCTTGTGCGCGGACCGCGGGGGTGCCTTACGAGAGTCGCTTAGGTTAGGCTAACCTTCGCGGCGTGAACGAAGAGACCCTCGCGGCGCCGCACCCCCGTGGTCACGCCCTGTCCGCCACCGGCGTGACCGTGGCGTACGACGGCGTGGACGTCGTGCACGACGCGTCCCTCACGCTGCGGCCCGGCGAGGTCACCGCCCTCGTGGGCCCGAACGGCAGCGGCAAGTCGACCCTGCTGCGCACCGTCGCCCGGCTGCAGCACCCCCGCAGCGCCACCCTCGTCATCGACGCCGACACCGACGGCCTCGCCCTGTCCCCGCGCGCCTTCTCCCGGCACGTCGCCCTGCTCACCCAGTCCCGCCCCACCCCCGGCGGACTGACCGTGCGCGACGTCGTCGAGTTCGGTCGCTACCCGTACCGCGGCCGCTGGGGCAAGGCCGATCCGCGCGGCCGGACCGCCGTGGACCGCGCGCTCGCCCTCACCGGCCTCACCGGACTCGCCGAGCGCGGCGCCGAACACCTCTCCGGCGGACAGCTGCAGCGCGTCTGGCTCGCCGGCTGCCTCGCCCAGGAGACCGGCGTCCTGCTCCTCGACGAGCCCACCACCTACCTCGACCTGCGCTACCAGGTCGAACTCCTGGACCTCGTACGGGACTTGGCCGACGAACACGGCATCGCCGTCGGCGTCGTCCTGCACGACCTCGACCAGGCCGCGACCGTCGCCGACCGCATCGTGCTCCTGCACGACGGCCGGATCGTCGCCGACGGCCTTCCCGAGGACGTCCTCACCCCCCAGCGGCTGACCGACACGTACGGCATCCGCATCGAGGTCGACACCGACCCGCTCACCGGCCGGCTGCGCACCCGCGCCATCGGCCGTCACCACACGCGAAGCGAAAGGCTCAGCACCTCCCCATGAGACGCCTCCTGTGCACCGCGGCGGCCGCCACCGCCGCGGCCCTCGCCCTGACCGCCTGCGGCACGACTCAGCCCGCGACCGACGACAAGGCCGAAGGCACGTCGGACCAGCCCATCACCCTCACCGACGCGAGCGGCGAGAAGGTGAAGCTCGACGGTCCCGCCAAGAAGGTCGTCGGCACCGAGTGGAACGTCGTCGAGGACCTCGTCTCGCTCGGCGTCGACCCGGTCGGCGTTGCCGACGTCAAGGGTTACAAGACCTGGAACACCGCGGCCCCGCTGAAGAACAGCCCCAAGGACATCGGCACCCGCGGCGAGCCCAGCACCGACACCATCGCCGCCCTGAACCCGGACCTGATCGTCGCCACCAGCGACCTCCCGCCCGCCGCCGTGAAGCAGCTCCGCAAGGTCGCCCCCGTCCTGGAACTGCGCCCCGCCGACGCCTCCGCCCCGCTCGACCGGATGACCGGCAACCTCGACCTCATCGCGAAGGCCACCGGCACCACCGAGCGCGCCGAGAAGCTCAAGAAGGACTTCGACGCGAAGCTCGCCGAAGGCCGCAAGGCACTGAAGGACGACGGCCTCGACGGCACCGAGTACGCCTTCGCCGACGGCTACGTCACCGGTAACCAGGTCTCCATCCGGCCCTACACCAGCGGCTCCCTCATCGGCGCCGTCAACGAGGAGCTCGGCCTGAAGAACGCCTGGAAGGTCAAGGGCGACAAGAGCTACGGCCTCGGCGCCACCGACGTCGAGGGCCTGACCAAGCTCGGCGACGTCGAGTTCGCCTACATCGGCAGCGACGGCGACAAGAACAGCAACCCGTTCGCCGGCGTCCTCACCAAGGACAAGGTGTGGACCTCCCTGCCCTTCGTGAAGAAGGACAACGTCCACCGACTCCCCGACGGCATCTGGATGTTCGGCGGCACCACGTCGATGAGCGAGTACGTCGACTCCGTCGTGAAGGCGCTGACCAAGTAGCCCGTCCGGCCTGACCGAAGGAACGAACGACCCAGACCATGGCCGTCACCGCAACCACCACCCCCGCCGTACACCCCTCGGCGGCCGCGTCCCGGGCGGGCGCGGCCGCGGTGACGGCCGGCCTGGTCCTCCTCGTCGCCGCCCTCGCCGTCGTCGACCTCACCCAGGGCACCGCCGCCGTCGGCGCCCCCGAGGTCCTCAAGGCGCTCACCGGCCGGGCCGACCCCTCCGACGCCTCCGTGGTCGTCGCCTCCCGGCTGCCCCGCGCCGCCGCCGGACTGCTCGTCGGCGCCGTCCTCGGCATGGCCGGCGCCGCCCTGCAGTCCGTCAGCCGCAACGTCCTCGCCTCGCCCGACACCCTCGCCGTCAACGCCGGCTCGTACCTCGCCCTCGGCCTCGCCGCCGTCACCGGGGTCTCGCTGCCGCTGCTCGCTTCCTCCGGCATCGCGTTCGCCGGCGGCCTCGCCGCGGCGGCCGTCGTCCTCGGGCTTTCCGGCCTCGGCACCGGCACCGTCAAGCTCGTCCTCGCCGGCAGCGCCCTCACCCTCGGCCTCACCGCCGTCACCGAAGGACTGCTCCTGCTCTTCCCGCAGCAGACCGAGGGCCTCTACGCCTGGAACCAGGGCAGCATCGCGCAGAACGGCTTCGACGGTGTCCTCCAGGTCGCGCCCCTCGCCCTCGCCGGACTCCTCGGACTGCTCCTCGTCGCCCGCCGCGTCGACGCCCTGGCCCTCGGCGACGACGCCGCCCGCGGGCTCGGCGTTCCCGTCCGCGCCACCCGCGTCACCGGCGTCGTGCTCGCCGCCCTGCTCTCCGCCGCCGCCGTCACGCTCGCGGGCCCGATCGGCTTCGTCGGCCTCTGCGCCCCCGCGCTCGTACGACCCCTCGCCCGCCGCATCCGGCCCCTCGCCCGGGCGCGGGCCCGCATCCCCTTCGCCGGGCTCGCCGGCGCGGCCCTCGTGCTCGGCTCCGACGTGGCGCTGCGCGCCCTCGTCCCCGCCGACGTCGCCGTCGCCGTGCCGACCGGCGTCGCCACCAGCCTCCTCGGCGCCGCCTTCCTGATCGTCGCCGCCACCCGGCTGCGGGACACCGCGGGGCCCGCCGCACCCGAGCAGCTGCGCCTGCGCAGCCGCGCCGTCTTCCTCACCGGCACGGCCGTCCTCGTCGCCCTCGTCGTCGGCCTCGGTATCGCCTCCGTCCTCCTCGGCGACGCCAAGCTGCTCCTCGGCGACGTCCTCAACTGGGCCCAGGGCAGGGCGCCGCAGAGCATCGACTTCGTCCTCGACACCCGCGTGCCCCGCGTCCTCGCCGCACTCCTGGCCGGCGCCGCCCTCGCCCTGGCCGGCACGCTCGCCCAGGCCGTCACCCGCAACCCGCTCGCCGAACCCAGCACCCTCGGCGTCTCCGGCGGCGCCTCCCTCGGCGCCGTGCTCCTCGTGACGACCGTGCCGGCCGCCGCGACCTGGAGCGTGGCCGGAGCCGCCTTCGCGGGCGCCGCCCTCAGCTCCGTCGTCGTCTTCGGCCTCGCCGCCCGCGGCGGGTTCGGGCAGAACCGGCTCGTCCTCGTCGGACTCGGCGTCGCCACCGGCACCGCTGCCCTGGTCAGCCTCCTGATCGTGCTCACCGACCCGTTCAACGCGACCAAGGCCCTCACCTGGCTCTCCGGCTCCACCTACGGCCGGACCCTGCCCGACGTCGTCCCCCTCGCCGCCGTACTCGCCGCAGGCCTCCTCGTCACCACCCTGCGCCGCACCGAACTCGACCTGCTCTCCCTCGACGAGGACACCCCCCGCCTCCTCGGCCTCGGCCTGCCCCGCGCCCGGCTCGGCTTCCTCGCCCTGAGCGTCCTGCTCACCGCCACCGCCGTGGCCGCCGCGGGCACCGTCGGCTTCGTCGGCCTCGTCGCCCCGCACGCCGCCCGCGCCCTCGTCGGCCGCCGGCACCACCGCGTCCTGCCCGCCGCGGTCCTCCTCGGGTCCGCCCTCGTCTGCACCGCGGACCTGGTCGGCCGCACCGTGATCGCCCCCGCCCAGCTCGGCGCGGGCCTGATGACCGCCGTGATCGGCACGCCGTACTTCCTGCACCTGCTGATGCGGGGCCGCCGCCAGTGACGTACGACAGCACGGAGCACGCCGTACGACAGCACGAGCACGCCGTACGAGAGCACGGAGCCGCCGTACGACGGGACAGATCACGACGTACGACCCCACGCAGCTGACGACTCCAGGGGCGCCCTGTCCGGATCCACAAGAAGCCAGGCAACAATGGGGGTATGAGCGACAGTCCAACGCCTCTCGCCGATCCGCATCTGGTCTTCGACCCGGTGACGGATGACGGCCCCCGGGACATCGTCGTCCTGGGCTCGACGGGATCCATCGGCACCCAGGCCGTCGACCTGGTCCTGCGCCATCCCGACCGCTTCCGCGTGACCGCACTGTCCGCCGCCGGCGGCCGGGTCGGGCTGCTCGCCGAGCAGGCCAGACGGCTGCGCGTGCGCACCGTCGCGGTCGCCCGCGAGGACGTGCTGCCCGCGCTGCGCGAGGCGCTCGCCGACCAGTACGGCACCGGCGAACCGCTCCCCGAGATCCTCGCCGGACCGGACGCCGCCACCCAGGTCGCCGCATCGGACTGCCACACCGTCCTCAACGGCATCACCGGCTCCATCGGCCTCGCGCCCACCCTGGCCGCCCTGGAAGCGGGCCGCACCCTCGCCCTGGCCAACAAGGAGTCGCTGATCGTCGGCGGCCCGCTGGTCAAGGCCATCGCCAAGCCCGGCCAGATCATCCCCGTCGACTCCGAGCACGCCGCGCTCTTCCAGGCCCTGGCCTCCGGCACCCGCGCCGACGTCCGCAAGCTCGTCGTCACCGCCTCCGGCGGCCCCTTCCGCGGCCGTACGAAGGACCAGCTCGCCGACGTCACCCCCGAGGACGCGCTCGCCCACCCGACCTGGGCGATGGGCCCGGTGATCACCGTCAACAGCTCGACGCTGGTCAACAAGGGCCTGGAGGTCATCGAGGCCCACCTCCTGTACGACATCCCCTTCGACCGCATCGAAGTCGTCGTGCATCCGCAGTCCTACGTCCACTCGATGGTCGAGTTCACCGACGGCTCCACGCTCGCCCAGGCCACCCCGCCGGACATGCGCGGCCCCATCGCCATCGGCATCGGCTGGCCCGAGCGGGTCCCGGACGCGGCCCCCGCCTTCGACTGGACCAAGGCCTCCAGCTGGGAGTTCTTCCCCCTTGACGACGAGGCCTTCCCGGCCGTGCGGCTTGCCCGGCACGTCGGCGAGCTCGGCGGCACCGCGCCCGCCGTGTTCAACGCCGCCAACGAGGAGTGCGTGGACGCGTTCCTGAACGGGAAGCTGCCCTACCTCGGCATCATGGAGACCGTCACCCAGGTCGTCGCCGAGCACGGCACCCCGCGTACGGGAACCTCGCTCACCGTCGCCGACGTCCTCGAAGCGGATGCCTGGGCGCGCACCCGGGCCCGTGAACTGTCCGCCAAGGCGACCGCGGAGGCTCGTGCATGACGACCCTGATGATGATCCTCGGCATAGTGGTCTTCGTGATCGGGCTGCTCTTCTCGATCGCCTGGCACGAGCTGGGACATCTGTCGACGGCCAAGCTCTTCGGCATCCGCGTGCCGCAGTACATGGTCGGCTTCGGCCCGACGATCTTCTCGCGCAAGAAGGGCGAGACCGAATACGGCATCAAGGCCATCCCGCTCGGCGGCTACATCCGCATGATCGGGATGTTCCCGCCGGGCCCGGACGGCCGCATGGAGGCCCGCTCCACCTCGCCCTGGCGCGGCATGATCGAGGACGCCCGCTCGGCCGCCTTCGAGGAGCTCCAGCCCGGCGACGAGAAGCGGCTCTTCTACACGCGCAAGCCGTGGAAGCGCGTCATCGTGATGTTCGCCGGTCCGTTCATGAACCTGATCCTGGCCGTCGCGATCTTCCTCGGCGTCCTGATGACCTTCGGCTGGAACGAGCAGACCACCACGGTCAGCAAGGTCTCCGACTGCGTCATCGCCCAGACCGAGAACCGCTCGACCTGTGAGAAGGGCGACCAGCCCGCCCCCGCCAAGGCCGCAGGCCTCGAACCCGGCGACACCATCGTGGCGGTCAACGGCAGGCCGATCTCCGACTGGTCCACGCTGCAGACCACGATCCGGGACACCACGGGCCCCGCCACGATCACCGTCGAGCGCGACGGCGTACGCAAGCACCTCAAGGCCGACCTGATCGAGAACAAGGTCAGCAAGACCGACGGCGAGGGCGGCTACGTCGAGGGCGAGTACGTCACCGCCGGCTTCCTCGGCTTCACCCCGGCCTCCGGCATCGTCGAGCAGTCCTTCGGCGAGTCCGTGGTCCGTATGGGCGACATGATGGAGAACGGCGTCGAGTCCCTGATCGCCCTGCCCTCCAAGGTCCCCGACCTGTGGGACGCGGCCTTCGGCGACGGCGAGCGCAAGCAGGACTCCCCGATGGGCGTGGTCGGCGCGGCCCGCGTCGGCGGCGAGGTGTTCACCCTGGACATCCCGCCGGAGAACCAGATCGCGATGATGCTGTTCCTCGTCGCGGGCTTCAACCTCTCCCTGTTCCTGTTCAACATGCTCCCGCTGCTGCCCCTGGACGGCGGCCACATCGCGGGCGCCGTGTGGGAGTCCGTGCGGCGCGGCTTCGCCAAGGTGCTCAGGCGGCCCGACCCGGGCCCGTTCGACGTCGCGAAGCTGATGCCCGTCGCCTATGTGGTGGCCGGGATCTTCGTCTGCTTCACCATCCTGGTGCTGATCGCCGACGTCGTTAACCCGGTCAGAATCTCCTGACCACACCCGGTTCACGGCGGCCGTCCACACTGCGTGGGCGGCCGCCGTCACCGGTTCGGAGCCCCGGTGCGATGTGCTTACGGCGCACGGTTTGGCGTAATCTCGACAGCTGGAGCCCGCCGAGCCCGGGGCACAGACGCTCCGCCTCGGCCCACCTGATCCACACCTTGGGGTTGCACAGCAGATGACTGCTATTTCTCTGGGAATGCCGTCCGTACCGACCAAGCTCGCCGAGCGGCGCAAGTCCCGGCAGATCCAGGTCGGAACGGTCGCGGTCGGCGGCGACGCCCCGGTGTCGGTCCAGTCGATGACCACCACCCGCACGTCGGACATCGGCGCCACCCTCCAGCAGATCGCCGAACTGACCGCTTCCGGCTGCCAGATCGTCCGTGTGGCCTGCCCCACGCAGGACGACGCCGACGCCCTGTCCGTGATCGCGAAGAAGTCGCAGATCCCGGTCATCGCGGACATCCACTTCCAGCCGAAGTACGTCTTCGCCGCCATCGACGCCGGCTGCGCCGCGGTCCGCGTCAACCCGGGCAACATCAAGCAGTTCGACGACAAGGTCAAGGAGATCGCCCGCGCCGCGAACGACGCGGGCACCCCGATCCGCATCGGCGTCAACGCGGGCTCCCTCGACGCCCGGCTCCTCGCCAAGTACGGCAAGGCCACCCCCGAGGCGCTCGTCGAGTCCGCCCTCTGGGAGGCCTCGCTCTTCGAGGAGCACGGCTTCCGCGACATCAAGATCTCGGTCAAGCACAACGACCCGGTCGTGATGGTCAACGCCTACCGCCAGCTCGCCGCCCAGTGCGACTACCCGCTGCACCTCGGCGTCACCGAGGCAGGACCCGCCTTCCAGGGCACCATCAAGTCGGCCGTCGCGTTCGGCGCGCTGCTCTCCGAGGGCATCGGCGACACCATCCGCGTCTCCCTGTCGGCCCCGCCGGTCGAGGAGATCAAGGTCGGCAACCAGATCCTGGAGTCCCTCAACCTCAAGCCGCGCCGCCTGGAGATCGTCTCCTGCCCCTCCTGCGGCCGCGCCCAGGTCGACGTCTACAAGCTCGCCGAAGAGGTCACCGCCGGCCTCGACGGCATGGAGGTCCCGCTGCGCGTCGCCGTCATGGGCTGCGTCGTCAACGGCCCGGGCGAGGCCCGCGAGGCCGACCTCGGCGTCGCCTCCGGCAACGGCAAGGGCCAGATCTTCGTCAAGGGCGAGGTCATCAAGACCGTCCCCGAGTCGAAGATCGTCGAGACCCTCATCGAAGAGGCGATGAAGATCGCCGAACAGATGGAGAAGGACGGCGTGCTGTCCGGCGAGCCCCAGATCTCGGTCGCGGGCTGACCGGCATTCGCACCCGAGCCCTGTCCCGATCGCTCACCGGGACGGGGCTCAGGCATGCCGGGTACAGTGCGGGGATCGGCAGACTGTACGGCTTTACGGTGAGGCCCTCGCACACGTGTTGACCCAGACCACCACCAGGGTGCTCGACCCCGCAGACCTGGACGCCGCCCTGGCCGTCCTCGGGCGCGAGCCGGTCAACAACGCCTTCGTCACCTCCCGCGTCCACGTCGCCGGCCTCGACCCCTGGCGCCTCGGCGGCGAGATGTGGGGCTGGTACGCCGACGGCAGGCTCCGCTCCCTCTGCTACGCCGGGGCCAACCTCGTCCCGATCTGCGCCGGGCCCGAAGCCGTCCGCGCCTTCTCCGAGCGCGCCCGCCGCTCCGGCCGCCGCTGCTCCTCGATCGTCGGCCCCGCCGAGTCCACCGCCCGGCTCTGGCAGCTCCTCGAACCGCACTGGGGCCCGGCCCGCGAGATCCGCCGCCACCAGCCCCTCATGGTCACCGACCGGCCCCCCGAGAACATCACCCCCGACCCGTACGTCCGCCGCATCCGCAAGGACGAGATGGACGTGATCATGCCGGCGTGCGTGGCCATGTTCACCGAGGAGGTCGGCGTCTCCCCGCTCGCCGGGGACGGCGGCCTCATCTACCAGGCCCGGGTCGCCGAACTCGTCGGCGCCGGACGCTCGTTCGCCCGCCTCGACCCCGCCACCGGCCAGGTGGTCTTCAAGGCCGAGATCGGCGCCGCCACCCCCGAGGCCTGCCAGATCCAGGGCGTCTGGGTGGCCCCCGAACACCGCGGCCAGGGCCTCTCCGTGACCGGCATGGCCGCCGTCGTCCGCTACGCCCTGACGGACTTCGCCCCCGTGGTCAGCCTGTACGTCAACGACTTCAACACCGCGGCCCGAGCCGCGTACCGCCACGTCGGCTTCACCGAGGTCGGCTCGTTCATGAGCGTGCTCTTCTGACTCCTCCGACCCTCTGGGGGAGCACCGCCGGGAGAAGTAGGGTTCCCGCATGACTGACGACGTCGTGATCGGGCCGCTCGACCTCGCCGCCCAGGTGGACGATGCCCTCGCCGTGCAGGCCCTCGCCTTCGGACTCGACGACGACGAGATCGCCGTACGCCGCCAGATCGTCCTGCGCCACGTCACCTACCCCGGCGCCCTCGCCCTCGGTGCCACCACCCCCGAGGGCCGCCTCGTCGGCTTCGTCTACGGCATGCCCAACGACCGCGCCCACTGGTGGTCCAGCGTCGTCGAGCCCTATCTGCGCGCCCAAAGCATCGACTTCTGGCTCGACGACTCCTTCGTCATCACCGAGCTGCACGTCCACCCGCGCCACCAGGACCGCGGCATCGGGCGCACCCTCATCACCACGATCACCGACGCTGCCGCCCAGCCCCGCTCGATCCTCTCCGCGATCGACACGGACAGCCCGGCCCGCGCCCTCTACCGCTCCCTCGGCTACACCGACCTCGCCCGGAACGTCGTCTTCCCCAGCGCCCCCAGGCCGTACGCGGTGATGGGCGCCCCCCTTCCGCTGCGCCGCCGCTGACCCGGAAATCCGGGGCCTCGCGCGAAACGGATTTCCGAACCCGTACCCGCCCCGGCTAACCTCCAGAGCATTCGACGCTTTCCCCAGCAGGAGATCACCATGGCAGCCCAGGTCCAGCGCATGTCCCGATTGATGGTCAAGACACTGCGCGACGACCCGGCGGACGCCGAGGTCCTCAGCCACAAGCTGCTCGTCCGGGGCGGCTTCGTGCGCCGCACCGCCGCTGGCGTCTGGTCCTGGCTGCCGCTCGGCAAGAAGGTCCTCGCCAACGTCGAGCGCATCGTCCGCGAGGAGATGGACGCCATCGGCGCCCAGGAGGTCCTGCTCCCCGCCCTCCTGCCCAGGGAGCCCTACGAGGCGACCGGCCGCTGGGAGGAGTACGGCGCCGAGCTGTTCCGCCTCAACGACCGCAAGGGCGGCGACTACCTCCTCGGCCCCACCCACGAGGAGATCTTCACTCTCCTCGTCAAGGACCAGTGCACGTCCTACAAGGACCTGCCGGTGATCCTCTACCAGATCCAGACCAAGTACCGCGACGAGGCCCGCCCCCGCGCCGGCATCCTGCGCGGCCGCGAGTTCACGATGAAGGACTCGTACTCCTTCGACACCGCCGACGAGGGCCTCGCCGAGTCGTACGCGCTGCACCGCGCCGCCTACCAGCGGATCTTCGAGCGCCTCGGCCTCGACTACCGCATCTGCGCCGCCACCGCGGGCGCCATGGGCGGCTCCAAGTCCGAGGAGTTCCTCGCCCCGGCCGCCGCCGGCGAGGACACCTTCGCCGACTGCCCGGCCTGCGACTACGCGGCCAACACCGAGGCCGTCTCCGTCGAGCTGAAGCCGGTCGACGGCTCCGCCGTGCCCGCTCTCGAGGAGGTGCCCACGCCGGACACCCCGACCATCGAGACGCTCGCCGCCTACATGCAGGTCCCGGCCTCCGCGACGCTGAAGAACCTGCTCGTGAAGGTCGACGGCGAGATCATCGGCGTGGGCGTCCCCGGCGACCGCGAGGTCGACATGGGCAAGGTCGAGGCCCACTTCGCCCCGGCCGCCGTCGAGCTGGTCGGCCCCGAGGACTTCGAGGAGCGCGCCGACCTGGTCAAGGGCTATGTCGGTCCGCAGGGCCTGGAGAAGGTCACGTTCCTCGCCGACCCGCGCATCGCCCCCGGCACGGCCTGGATCACCGGCGCCAACAAGGACGGCGTGCACGCCAAGAACGTCGTCGCGGGCCGTGACTTCGAGGTCGACGAGTACGTCGACGTCGTGGTCGTCCAGGAGGGCGACCCCTGCCCCCACTGCGGCACCGGCCTCAAGCTGGACCGCGCCATCGAGATCGGCCACATCTTCCAGCTCGGCCGCAAGTACGCCGACGCCTTCCAGCTCGACGTCCTCGGCCAGAACGGCAAGCCCGTCCGCGTGACCATGGGCTCGTACGGCGTCGGCGTCTCCCGCGCCGTCGCCGCACTCGCCGAGCAGCACGCCGACGACAAGGGCCTGGTCTGGCCGAAGGAGGTCGCCCCGGCCGACGTGCACGTGGTCGCCGCCGGCAAGGCCGCCCAGACGGAACTCGCCCTCTCGGTCTCCGAGCAGCTCGCCGAGGCCGGCGTACGCGTCCTGGTCGACGACCGCGCGGGCGTCTCCCCGGGCGTGAAGTTCACCGACGCGGAACTCCTCGGCGTCCCCACGATCCTCGTCGCGGGCCGCCGCACGGCGGAAGGCGTCGTCGAACTGAAGGACCGCCGCACGGGCGAGCGCGAGGAACTGCCGGTGGCGGAGGCGATCGCGAAGATCGTCGGCTGACACACCTGAACATGCCGGAGGGGCTGATTTATCAGCCCCTCCGGTTTATCAGCCCCTCCGGCGCTTGAGATGGGGGTCCCCCCTGCTCGAGCGAAGCCGAGAGCTTGGGGGAGGGGTCTGGGGCGGAGCCCCAGTTTCGGGAAGGGGCGGGGCGGGGAGAAAGCCCGCCGCAGGCGCCCCCGCCGCACACGACCTACAACCAGGACGCGAACTCCAGCAGAACCTCCGCCTGCCCACGCCGCCCCGCCCGGAGGGCCTCCGTGCCGGAGGCGACCGCGCGGAACAGCGTCCAGCCCCGCACCCGCTCCCGGTCCACCTCCAGCGAATCCGCCAGCTTCGTCACCCGCCGCCGCGCCGTGGACGCCCCCGCGCTGGCCGCCACCAGATCGTCGAGCCGGTCGAGCACAAGCCCCGCAAGGTCGTACGCGCGCTCGCCCACGACCGGATGCGGACCCACCGCAAGCCACGGTGTGCGCTCGCCCGACAGCACCTTGCCCTGCCTGAACTCCCCGTGCAGGAGCAGTAGTTCGGCCTCCGAGGCGACCAGCTCCTCCCGCGCGGCGAGCGCCGCATCGACGAGCGGACGCATCGCCTCGTCCGGAGCCCGGACAGCCGCCGCCAGCCGCGCGGACCGCTCCGCGACCGTCTCGAAGGACCGCTCGGCGGGCGGCTCCACCCACAGCCGGCGCACCGTCCCCGCCGCCTCGAGGAGCGCCTTCGCCTCCGGCAGCGACCGCAGCGACACCTCGGAGTGCAGCCGCTCCATGAGCAGTGCGCCGTCGCCCTCCACCGGCCCCTGCAACAACCTGCAGGCTCCCCAGCCGTCCCAGCACGCCAGGGCCGCGGCCTCCGCCTCGGGGCGGGTGCCGGGCGCGGCGAGCTTCAACAGCGCGGGCGTACCGTCGGCCTGCCGCACCAGGGCCACCAGACTGGACCGGCCACCCGGAACGAGCAGCCGCTCGACGGTCAACTCCCGCCGCAGGACGGCCTGTTCGAGCAGTACGGGCAGCTCCGCCAGCCAAGCCCGTGCGGCGGCCGACTCCTCGTACGTCGCCTCGCCCAGCGCCTTGACGAGACGCTGCGGCGGTTCAAAAGCCATGGGCGACATACGCGCGTGAATCCTTCCGGCCTTGCGGACTGCTGGTACGGCTCGGCTCAGGTCTGCGGGGTCGCAGCCGCCGAGGCGGGCTCATGCCGCTCGGCGAGCCCAGGGAAGGCTACGCTCCCGCCGCGCCAGCGCACCGCCCGCACCGCTGCCTCGCGCAGCGCGTCCGCCGCCGCCCGGCGCCGCTCGCCCTCCGTGGCCCGTACGACGTCCGCGTACACCCCGGCCACCCGGTCCTCCAGCTGCGCCGCGAGGCGGGCCGCCGCGGGGGAGTCCGGCACCGGGAACGGCAGGGCGTACGCCGCCTCCGCCTGCGCGGGCGCGGCGCCCAAGTCCCTTACGGTGCGCTGCAGTTCGTCGCGGCGGGCCCGGTGCCCGTCGTACGCCGAGCGGGCCTCGTCCCTGCGGCCCTCGCGGATGCGGCCGCCGACCACGCCGTAGCCGTACACCGCCGCGTGCTCCGCGCGCAGGGCCGCCTGGTACGCCTCGATGCGCCGCTCGGTGTTCCCGGAACTCATCGGCCCGCCTCGCTCAGCAGATACGCGTGCGCGTCCCCGGCGGCCGCCACGGAGGCGAACAGCCTGGCCTGCTCGCCGGGAACACCCGTCAGCGCGGTTCGCCGGCCGTCCGCCAACTGCCGTTCGGCGTCGGCGAGTTGGACCAGCGCCCCCTTCTCGTCGGCGGGCACCTCGGGTGCCTTCTTCGCCGGTGAGGACGGGCCCGAGGGCGCGGCCGACTGCGACTCGGCCGAGCCGCCGAAGGCCTTCGCGTGCTCGGCGACCTCGGTGCGCAGCGGGCGCAGCCGGTCGGCGAGCGCGGGGTGGGCGGCGATCACGGCGTCGTATCGATTCAGCAACTCGGCGCTGTCCTCGGCCGCCCGCGCGCGGGCCTGTTCGGTGGCGGCCGACCGCTTGCCGGACGCGTCGGAACCGCCGTCCGAACAGCCCGCCAGGAGCACGGTGCCGACAGCCGACACGAGCAGGGCCCTGCGCCCCGGATCAAGCGGAATCGGCCGGTCACTCCCGGCGCGCGACGGCAAGGTGAAGGGCACGGCAGACGTCCTCATGAGGCTCGTACGGCAGAAGAGAAGGTGTTCCGCGTCCAGCGGGCACGCCCGCGATCACCGTACCGTCGGACCCACCCGGTGGACGGCAACACCCTGTGCGACCGGATACGCTTTGACCGACACGCAGACCTGAACGGCAACCACAACAGCACACGCGGCCGAGGAGTCACCCGGATGAGCACCACCCAGAGCGAGAGGCTGCGGGACCTGCTTGAACCGCTCGTCACCTCCAAGGAACTGGATCTCGAAGAGATCACCGTGACCCCGGCCGGCAAGCGCCGTGTGCTGCGTGTCGTCGTGGATGCGGACTCCGGTGTCTCGCTCGACACCTGCGCCGAGCTGAGCCGGGAGCTCTCCGAGAAGCTCGACGACGCGGACGCCATGGGTGACAGCGAGTACGTCCTCGAGGTGACGTCCCCCGGAGCCGACCGCCCGCTTACCCAACACCGCCACTACGTCCGTGCCGTGGACCGCCTGGTGAAGTTCCAGCTGACCGAAGAGGCCGGTGGCGGCGAGCTGACCGCCCGCATCCTGAAGGTCGACGACGAGGGCCTCGACCTGGAGGTGCCCGGCGTGAAGGGCCGCAAGCCCACCGCCCGGCGCCTGGAATTCGCGGACATCGCCAAGGCGCGCGTGGAGATCGAGTTCAACCGCAAGAACAAGAACGAAGAGGAGGCGTAGCCGTGGACATCGACATGAGTGCCCTGCGGGGTCTGGTCCGTGAGAAGGAGATCTCCTTCGACCTGCTTGTCGAGGCGATCGAGTCGGCCCTCCTCATCGCCTACCACCGCACCGACGGCAGCTTCCGCCGCGCGCGCGTGAAGCTGGACCGCGACAGCGGCCATGTGACGGTGTGGGCGACGGAGGACCCGGCGGACCTCGAAGAGGGCCAGGAGCCCAAGGAGTTCGACGACACCCCGTCCGACTTCGGCCGGATCGCCGCGACCACCGCCAAGCAGGTCATCCTGCAGCGCCTGCGGGACGCCGAGGACGACGCGACACTGGGCGAGTACGCCGGCCGCGAGGGCGACATCGTCACCGGCGTCGTCCAGCAGGGCCGCGACCCGAAGAACGTCCTGGTCGACATCGGCAAGCTCGAGGCGATCCTGCCGGTGCAGGAGCAGGTCCCGGGCGAGACGTACGAGCACGGCATGCGCCTGCGGTCGTACGTGGTGCGCGCCGTCAAGGGCGTACGCGGTCCGTCGGTGACTCTTTCGCGTACGCATCCGAACCTGGTGAAGAAGCTGTTCTCGCTGGAGGTCCCGGAGATCGCGGACGGTTCGGTGGAGATTTCGGCCATCGCGCGCGAGGCCGGCCACCGCACCAAGATCGCGGTCCGCTCGACGCGTTCCGGTCTGAACGCCAAGGGTGCCTGCATCGGCCCGATGGGCGGCCGTGTGCGCAATGTCATGGCCGAGCTGAACGGCGAGAAGATCGACATCGTCGACTGGTCCGACGACCCGGCCGACATGGTGGCCAACGCCCTGTCCCCGGCCCGGGTCAGCAAGGTCGAGATCGTGGACCTCGCCGCCCGCTCCGCGCGGGTGACCGTGCCGGACTACCAGCTGTCGCTCGCCATCGGCAAGGAGGGCCAGAACGCCCGCCTCGCCGCCCGCCTCACCGGCTGGCGCATCGACATCCGCCCGGACACCGAGCAGCCGCAGCAGGACCAGGGCTGAGTCCGTTCCGGAATACGTGGCGTACGCCTGGTGATGGCTGGATCACGCCGGGTTTCGCCGAGATCAAGACGACAGCCGTTCGATTTCTCCCCCAAAGGGGTGAGGTCGGTGCGGGGAGGTAGACTTAAGCGTGTCTGGCCGGACGCATGCCGGAGCATGCCCTGAGCGAACCTGTGTGGGATGTCGGGAGCGGGCGGCCAAGACCGATCTGTTGCGGATCGTTATGGCCGCGGGCGAAGGCGCCGAGGACTCCGGAAAAGGAGTCCGCCTGGTTCCCGACCCTCGCGGTACGCTGCCCGGCCGGGGTTCGTACGTACACCCCGCCCTGGTCTGTCTGGACATGGCGGTCCGCCGCCGAGCGTTCCTCAGGGCGTACCGCGTCCGTGGTCCGCTCGACACCACGGATCTCAGCCGGTATGTCGAGCAGGCGCAACCGTAAGAACTTCACCGCACGGAACCGCCGTGCAGTGCTGGTACCTCGCGAGTTGGAAGTAGGTCGAGATTGCGATGAGCACTCGATGAGTACGCGATGAGTACGCCCATGAAGTAGCGACGGTCCGGCGGTAACCCGGACCTAAAAGGAGCGAAGTGGCTAAGGTCCGGGTATACGAACTCGCCAAGGAGTTCGGGGTAGAGAGCAAGGTCGTCATGGCCAAGCTCCAAGAACTCGGTGAATTCGTCCGTTCGGCGTCTTCGACGATCGAGGCGCCCGTTGTTCGAAAGCTGACTGACGCGCTGCAGTCCGGCTCCGGTGCAGGCGGCGGCAAGTCCGCCAAGCCCGCCGCGCCGCGCAAGGCCGCACCAGCGAAGCCGTCGGCACCGTCCCCCGCGCAGGCCGCGAAGCCTGCCGCACCCAAGCCCGCGCCGGCCCCCAAGCCGGCCGCGGCCGAGAAGCCCGCGGCGCCCGCAGCGCCGAGTCCGGGTCCGCGTCCCACGCCTGGTCCGAAGCCCGCGGCGGCGCCCAAGCCCGCCCCGGCGGCCCCGGCGCAGCCCGAGTTCAGCGCGCCCCCGGCCGCTGCGCAGGGCCCCAAGCCCGGCGGCGGTGAGCGTCAGGCTCCGCGTCCCGGCGCCCCCAAGCCCGGTGGCCGTCCGGCCCCCGGTCAGGGTGGTCAGTCCCGTCCCGGTGGCGAGCGTGCCCCGCGCCCCGGTGGCGAGCGCGCCCCGCGTCCCGGTGGTCGTCCCGCCGGTCCGCGTCCGGGCAACAACCCCTTCACCTCTGGTGGTTCCACCGGTATGGCGCGCCCCTCGGCGCCCCGTCCCGGCGGCGCCCCGCGTCCTGGTGGCCCCGGTGCCCCGGGCGGCCCGCGTCCGCAGGGTCAGGGCGGCGGCGGCCAGGGCGGTCCCCGTCCGCAGGGTCAGGGCGCCGGTCGTCCGACTCCGGGCGGCATGCCTCGTCCGCAGGGTCAGGGCGGCGGCGCCGCGGGCCCGCGTCCCGGCGGCGGTAACCGTCCGAACCCGGGCATGATGCCGCAGCGTCCCGCTGCCGGCCCGCGTCCCGGTGGTGGCCCCGGCGGTGGCCGTGGTCCCGGTGGCGGCGGTCGTCCCGGTGGCGGTGGCGGCGGCGGTCGTCCCGGTTTCGCCGGTCGTCCCGGCGGTCCCGGTGGCGGTGGCGGCGGTTTCGCCGGTCGTCCCGGTGGCGGCGGTGGCGGCGGCGGTCGTCCCGGCGGCTTCGGTGGCGGCGGTGGCCGTCCCGGCTTCGGCGGTCGTCCCGGTGGTCCCGGTGGCCGTGGTGGCACGCAGGGCGCCTTCGGTCGTCCCGGCGGTCCCGCGCGTCGCGGTCGCAAGTCGAAGCGGCAGAGGCGCCAGGAGTACGAGGCCATGCAGGCCCCGTCGGTCGGCGGCGTGATGCTGCCTCGCGGCAACGGCGAAGTCGTTCGCCTGTCGCGCGGTGCCTCCCTCACCGACTTCGCGGAGAAGATCAACGCCAACCCGGCGTCGCTCGTAGCCGTGATGATGAACCTCGGCGAGATGGTCACGGCCACCCAGTCGGTGACCGACGAGACGCTGACCATGCTCGGCGAAGAGATGAACTACTCGGTTCAGATCGTCAGCCCCGAGGAGGAGGACCGCGAGCTGCTCGAGTCCTTCGACCTGGAGTGGGGCGAGGACGAGGGTGGCGACGAGGCCCTGGTCTCGCGTCCGCCGGTAGTGACCGTCATGGGTCACGTCGACCACGGTAAGACCCGACTCCTCGACGCGATCCGCAAGACGAACGTCGTCGCGGGCGAGGCCGGTGGCATCACCCAGCACATCGGTGCCTACCAGGTCGCGACCGAGGTCAACGGCGACGACCGTCGCATCACCTTCATCGACACCCCCGGTCACGAGGCGTTCACCGCCATGCGTGCCCGTGGTGCCAAGTCGACCGACATCGCGATCCTCGTGGTGGCGGCCAACGACGGTGTGATGCCGCAGACGATCGAAGCCCTGAACCACGCCAAGGCGGCCGACGTGCCGATCGTGGTCGCGGTCAACAAGATCGACGTCGAGGGTGCCGACCCGACCAAGGTGCGCGGTCAGCTGACCGAGTACGGCCTCGTGGCCGAGGAGTACGGCGGCGACACCATGTTCGTCGACATCTCCGCCAAGCAGGGCGAGAACATCGACTCCCTGCTCGAGGCCGTCGTCCTCACCGCCGACGCCTCGCTCGACCTGCGGGCCAACCCGGAGCAGGACGCGCAGGGCATCGCGATCGAGGCGCACCTCGACAAGGGCCGCGGTGCGGTCGCGACCGTCCTGGTCCAGCGAGGCACGCTGCGCGTCGGCGACACCCTCGTCGCCGGTGACGCGTACGGCCGAGTCCGCGCGATGCTCGACGACAAGGGCGAGAACGTCGAGGTCGCTGAGCCGTCGACGCCGGTCCTGGTCCTGGGTCTCACCAACGTCCCGGGCGCGGGTGACAACTTCCTGGTCGTCGACGAGGACCGTACGGCCCGTCAGATCGCCGAGAAGCGTGCCGCCCGTGAGCGCAACGCCGCGTTCGCCAAGCGCACCCGCCGGGTGTCCCTCGAGGACCTCGACCAGGTGCTCAAGGCCGGCCTGGTGCAGGACCTCAACATCATCATCAAGGGCGACGCGTCCGGTTCGGTGGAGGCCCTCGAGGCCTCGCTGCTCCAGCTCGACGTCGGCGAAGAGGTCGACATCCGCATCCTGCACCGCGGTGTGGGTGCGGTCACCGAGTCGGACATCGACCTGGCGATGGGCTCCGACGCCATCGTGATCGGCTTCAACGTGCGCGCCGCAGGGCGTGCCGCGCAGATGGCCGAGCGCGAGGGTGTGGACGTCCGGTACTACTCGGTCATCTACCAGGCGATCGAGGAGATCGAAGCGGCCCTCAAGGGCATGCTCAAGCCGGAGTACGAAGAGGTCGAGCTGGGCACGGCGGAGATCCGCGAGATCTTCCGCTCGTCCAAGCTGGGCAACATCGCCGGTGTCCTGGTCCGCTCCGGAGAGGTCAAGCGCAACACCAAGGCGCGCCTCCTCCGCGACGGCAAGGTCATCGCCGAGAGCCTCAACATCTCCGGTCTGCGCCGCTTCAAGGACGACGTCACCGAGATCCGCGAAGGCTTCGAGGGCGGTATCAACCTCGGAAACTTCAACGACATCAAGATCGACGACGTCATCGCGACGTACGAGATGCGAGAGAAGCCGCGCGGCTGATCGAGCAACGAGCCGGGGCCGGTCGACGGGAGAATTTCCGTCGATCGGCCCCGGCCGTTCCGTGTACGGTTTGGATGTCCCTGCCAAGAGTTGCAGGGCCCTCCATCCCGTACCGGCGGGTCATCCGGACAACACATGTATGTGGGGACTCTGTCCTTCGATCTGCTCCTCGGCGACGTACGGTCCCTGAAGGAGAAGCGTTCCGTGGTCCGCCCCATCGTCGCCGAGCTGCACCGGAAATTCGCTGTGAGTGTGGCGGAGGTCGGCGAGCAGGATCTCTACCGCAGGGCCGAGATCGGAGTGGCGATGGTGTCGGGGGACACGGGGCATCTGTCGGACGTACTGGACCGGTGCGAGCGGTTGATGGCCGCCCGGCCCGAAGTGGAGCTGCTGTCGGTGCGTCGGCGGCTGCACGGCGACGACGACTGACGCAGACGCACCGTTGGCACGTAGGAAAAGCAAGGAAAAAGGGAGACGGACCAGTGGCCGACAACGCGCGGGCGAAGAAGCTGGCGGACCTCATCCGAGAGGTGGTCGCCGAGAAGCTGCAGCGCGGAATCAAGGACCCGCGCCTCGGTTCGCATGTGACGATCACCGACACCCGGGTCACCGGTGACCTGCGGGAGGCGACCGTCTTCTACACGGTCTACGGCGACGACGAGGAGCGGGAGAACGCGGCCCGCGGCCTGGACAGCGCCAAGGGCGTGCTGCGCAGCGCGGTGGGCGCGGCGGCCGGGGTGAAGTTCACCCCGACCCTGACGTTCGTCGCGGACGCGCTGCCGGAGAACGCGAAGACCATCGAGGACCTCCTCGACAAGGCACGCGCCTCCGACCAGGCGGTGCGTGACGCGTCCTCGGGCGCCGCGTACGCCGGTGAGGCGGATCCGTACCGCAAGCCGGGCGAGGACGACGAGGACGAGGCGGGCGACGCCTCCGCATGAGCAAGCAGAACAGCGGAACCACGCCGGACGGCCTGATCGTCGTCGACAAGCCGTCCGGTTTCACCTCGCACGACGTCGTCGCCAAGATGCGCGGCATCGCCAGGACCCGCCGGGTCGGGCACGCCGGCACGCTGGACCCGATGGCGACGGGCGTTCTCGTGCTCGGCGTGCAGCGGGCCACGAAGCTCCTCGGCCACCTCGCGCTGACCGAGAAGGAGTACCTGGGCACGATCCGGCTCGGCCAGAACACCGTCACCGACGACGCCGAGGGCGAGATCATCTCGTCCACCGACGCGTCCCAGGTGAAGCGGGACGCCATCGACGCCGCGATCGCCCAGCAGACCGGCGACATCATGCAGGTCCCGTCGAAGGTCAGCGCCATCAAGATCGACGGCAAGCGGTCCTACAAGCGGGCCCGCGAGGGCGAGGACTTCGAGATCCCGGCACGTCCGGTGAAGGTCTCGTCGTTCGCGGTGTACGACGTGCGGGACGCGGTCGCCGAGGACGGTACGGCGGTGCTCGACCTGGTCGTCTCCGTGGTGTGCTCCTCGGGTACGTACATCCGCGCGCTGGCCCGTGACATCGGCGCCGAGCTGGGCGTCGGCGGTCACCTGACGGCGCTGCGGCGCACGCGGGTCGGCCCGTACAAGCTGGAGGCGGCGCGCACCATCGACCAGCTCCAGGAGGAGTTGACGGTGATGCCGGTCGCCGAGGCCGCGGCGGCCGCGTTCCCGCGCTGGGACGTCGACGCCAAGCGGGCGCGGCTGCTCCTGAACGGGGTGCGGCTCGAACTGCCCGACGAGTACGGCTCGCAAGCGCCGGTCGCCGTGTTCGATCCGGACGGGCGGTTCGTCGCGCTCGTCGAGGGGCAGGGCGGGAAGGCGAAGAGTCTGGCCGTGTTCGGCTGAGGCTGAGCGATCAGGTGGGGCGGGTCCGGTTTCCGGGCCCGCCCTTCGTCGTGCCCTTCGTTGTGCCCGTCGTTGTCCCTGGGGGATCACTCCAACGAGTAGGCGCGCGGGGTGAATACGGGGTGCGTGAGGGGCGCATCCGGTTGATCGCCTGCGCCGCTGATCACGCTCGACCTACGGTCGGAACGCGGCTCTGGGGAGGTTCGAGGCAATGGCGGCACAGGACTCCCGGTCCGGCTGTGAGCAAGGGCTGGTCCGGATCTGCGACCTGGCCGGGCGGCCCAGGGGGGCGGGGTTCGCGGCGGACGAGCTGGGGACGGTGATCACCAGCCACGAGGCGGTCGACGGCCAGGACCAGCTTGTCCTCTACGCGCCCGACGGCCACAGCCGCGTCGTCGACGCCGGGCAGGTCGTACCGCTGCCCGAGGCGGGTCTCGCGCTCGTCCGCACGCAGGGGCTCGACGTACGGCCGCTGCCGGTGACCGTGCGGGAGACGGTCGCGACCGGGGCGTACGTGACGATCGCGGCGCGCGGCTGGCGGCAGGCGCGGGTGCTCGGCAGCGGGGCGCGGGTGACGTACACGACGCGGGACCGGCGCCATCTGCTGCCCGGCGCGCTGGAGTTGGCGGTCGGCACGGACGGCAGCGATGCGCTGCGGGCCGGCGGGGGAGCGGCCGGTGGGCCCGTCGTCGACGCGGAGACGGGAGCCGTGCTCGCGGTGCTCGGCACGGCGCTGCTCCCGGAGGCGTACGGCTTCGGGGAGTACGGCTTCGGGGGCACGGGGGATGCCGTGATGCTCCGGGCGCCCGGGTTCGCGGTGCCGCTGCGGCGGGCGGCGGCCGCGGATCCGGGCGGTCCGCTCGCCGAGCTGCTCGTGCGCAACGCGGCGACGGTGCCCGCGTACGGGGCGGATCTCAATCTCGCCGGGGTGCTGCAGCTGACGGCCACCTCGGTCGGGTCCGACGGGCCGCGCGAGGAGGAGCGGATCGTCGAACGGCCCGATGCGGAGGCGGAGTTCACGCGTTTCCTGGCGGGCCCGGGGCCGTCCGTGCTCGCGCTGGTCGGGGCGCCGGGCAGCGGGCGTACGACGGAGCTCGCCGCCCTCGCCCGGCGGCGCGCGCGGGGCGCCGAACCCGCCCCCACGCTGTGGCTGCGCGGCGCGGGCCTGTGGGCGGACGACGCGTCGGTGGCGGACGCGGTGGCGCGGGCCCTCAAGGACGCGGGACGGATCGTGGCGGCTTCCGGGGAGGGCGTGCGGGGCGGCGGCAGGTCCGGGCAGGGGCGGGCGCTCGGGGACATCTCGGCGGACCGGGTGACCCGGCTCGTACGGGACGCGGGACGGCCCCTGCTCGTCCTGCTCGACTCCCCGGAGGAGATGCCGCCCGTCCTCGCCCACCGGCTCGCCGAGTGGACGACCGGCAGCGCGGACTGGCTGCGCAGCACGGGCACCCGCCTGGTCGTGGCCTGCCGCAGCGAGTACTGGGAGCAGGCGGGGTGGCTGTTTCCGGAGGGGGAGCTGTACGGGGCCGGGTCGGGCGGCGCGGCTGTCGGGCGGGGTGTGGTCGGGGAGTTGGGGGCGGGGGCGGCGGGGCCCGGGCCCGAGGGGCACGCCGGGGCTTCGGGCCGGTCGGCGTTCGCGGAGCGGGCGGTGTGGGTGGACCCGTCGGGGGCGGCGCGGGCCGCGGGGTCGGTGGAGGGGCGTACCCGCCGTGGCGAGGGGGCGACGGGGCTGCCGCCCTGTGTGCCGCTCGGGCCGCTCGATGCCGCGCAGGCCGCGCGGGCTCGGGAGGGGTACGGGCTTCCGGACGGGGCCGTGTCGGAGGGGGACGCCGGGCATCCGCTGGCGCTGCGGCTGCTTGCCGAGGTGCGGGCGGCCGTGGCGGGGGAGCCGGAGGGGCGGCCGGGACGGGAGGAGATCCTCGGCGCGTATCTCGATCTGCTGTGTCTCCGGGTCGCCGTGCGGGTGGCCGCCCCCCACCGCGTACGCGGGACGGCCGTACGGCGGCTCGCCGCGCAGGTCGCCGGGCGGGTGCACGACGCGGCACGGCGGTGTCTCGGGCCGGGGCAGGGGGAGCTGGACCGGGCGTCGTTCGAGGCGGTCTTCCCGTGGTCCAGCGGGTTCGCCTCGGCCGTGCTCACCGAAGGGCTGCTCGTGCCGGCCGGGGGCGGCTACCGGTTCGCGCACGAGGAGCTGGCCGACTGGATCCAGGGCGCGCACCTCGACCTCGACGGCGCGCTGCACTCGCTCGTGCACCGGTGGCGGGGCGCAGGGGGCGGCGGGGACGGGCGGCCGCTGCCCGTGCCCCGGCACCGGATCGGGCCCGTCGTGGAGGCGCTGCTGCTGCTCGGGCGCCAGCAGAGCAGTGCCCAACTCGGCGCCCGTCTGGTCGAGTTGGCGGAGGCGCTCGACGAGGTCACGGACCGTACGGCGGCGCGGGCACCGGCCGGGGGACGGGGCGGCGCGCGGGCCACGAGCCGGCAGCGGACCGACGCCGGCTGGTGGGCCGTGCACCTGCTGTCCGACGTACTGCTGCGGGTGCCGGACGCCCGGCCGTACCTCGGTGTGCTGCGGCTGCTCGCCGAGCGGATCGCGCGGCGCGGCACCACGGGTGAGGCGCTGTGCGACGGGTTCGAGGTGTTCGCGCCCGCGTTCTGGCGGCGGCTCGCGCTGCCCGACGCGGACCGGATGGACCTGCTGCGCCGCCTCGTCGTAGCCGACCCGGAGTCCGGCACCGAGGGCGGCGGCGAACGCTTCCTGGACGCCGTCGGGGCGTGGCTGCGGGACGCGCCCGGCACCGTACAGCCGCTGCTCACACGGTGGTTCACGGACGAGCGGGCGCTGCACGCCGCGCCGGACGCCACCGTCGCGCGCGCCGCGCAGGCGCTCCTGCACACCCACCGGCACCGCTCCCTCGACGGGCTCACCGAGGCCCTCGCCGACTGCTCGCACCGGCGCGGCGACGAATTGCTGGCCGCGCTCGCCGAGGAGGAGCCGTCGGCGGTCTGCCGGGCCGTGGACCGCTGGGCGCAGGACGCGCGTGCGGACCGGCGGGTCGCGGCGGCCGCGTGCGCGCTGCGGACCGCGCCGCACGTACGGGCCGAGGCCGACCGCGCCCTGCTGCGGTACGCGGCCCTCGCCCTGCTCGCCCGGCCTGCCGACTGCGCGCTGCACGGCGCGGCTCTCGCGCTGCTGGTCCGCGACCCGGAGACCCGCGACCGGCATCTGCCGCTCGCGCTGCGCCGGTTCGCGGCGGGGGATCCGCAGCTGTCGGCGAGCGCGCTGGCCGTCGCGGTCGGTACGCATCCGGAGGCCGTGCTCGGCGCGTTCCGGGAGCGGCTGCGGGAGCCGGGGCCGGTGGCCGTGGATGTACTGAGGGCGCTGGCCGAGATGCCGGATCTCGGGCTCTCGGGGCGGATCGCCGAGCTTGTGCGGGAGTTTCTGGAGGTGCGGCCGGAGGGGGTGGATGAGGTGCGGGCGGCGCTTCCGGAGTACGTTCCGCACCGTCGGCTGGGCGCGCCCAGCTGAGCCTTTCCTCAAACGCCGGAGGGGCTGAAATTCAGCCCCTCCGGCGTTTGAGGAGGCCCGTCCGGCGAGGACTTCGGGAAGGGGCGGGGCGGGGAGAAAACCGGGCCGCGTGCCTGAACGGCAGCCGATGCGAGCCCCCGCGGCACGGCATGGCACTCTTAGACCTGCGCAATCAACAGGACGTAATCGGGTTCGGCGAGGAGCAAACACCGTGCAGCGCTGGCGAGGCTTGGAGGACATCCCCGAGGACTGGGGGCGCAGCGTCGTCACCATCGGTTCCTACGACGGGGTGCACCGTGGTCACCAGCTGATCATCGGGCGTGCCGTGGAGCGGGCCCGGGAGCTCGGCGTGCCCGCCGTCGTCGTGACCTTCGACCCGCACCCCAGCGAGGTCGTGCGCCCCGGCAGCCACCCGCCGCTGCTCGCCCCGCACCACCGCCGGGCCGAGCTGATGGCCGAGCTGGGCGTGGACGCGCTGCTCATCCTGCCGTTCACCGCCGAGTTCTCCCGGCTCGCGCCCGCCGACTTCGTGGTGAAGGTGCTCGTGGACAAGCTGCACGCGCGCGTGGTCGTCGAAGGCCCCAACTTCCGCTTCGGGCACAAGGCCGCGGGCGATGTGACGCTCCTCGCCGAGCTCGGCGGCCCGTACGACTACGAGGTCGAGCTCGTCGACCTGTTCGTCAGCGGCGAGGCCGGGGGCGGCGCGCCGTTCTCCTCCACGCTGACCCGCCGCCTGGTCGCCGAGGGCGATGTCGCCGGGGCCGCGGAGATCCTGGGCCGGCCGCACCGCGTCGAGGGCGTCGTCGTGCGCGGCGCGCAGCGCGGCCGCGAGCTGGGCTTCCCCACGGCGAACGTGGAGACGCTGCCGCACACCGCGATCCCCGCCGACGGGGTGTACGCGGGCTGGCTGCACGCCGACGGCGAGCAGATGCCCGCCGCGATCTCGGTCGGCACCAACCCGCAGTTCGACGGCACGACCCGCACCGTCGAGGCGTACGCGATCGACCGCGTCGGCCTCGACCTGTACGGGCAGCATGTCGCCGTCGACTTCCAGGCGTTCGTGCGCGGTCAGCAGACCTTCGACTCCATCGACGGGCTGCTCGTGGCCATCGCCGACGACGTGAAGCGCTGCCAGGAGATCCTCGGGCGCTCCTGACGCCCCACGGGCCCCTCCCCGCCCCTCCCGCCCCCTCCGCAAGCGCTGCCGCAGAACCGCTCGAACGGTTCGAACGCAATGGCCGAACTGCGTTTCCCCGTACGGGAATTGAGGAATCCTAAGCGCACAGCGGCGGGGGAGGGGGAGCTGTGGCGCAGGATGCGTGGGCGGGGACGTCGCAGCGGGACGTCCTGGTGGCCCGGTGGGTGCAGGAGCGGCTCGCCGCGCAGGACCTCGACGCACCCGGGGCCCGGCATCCGCTGCTGCTGCTCGGCGGTCGCGGCTCCGGCAAGAGCACTCTGCTCGCCCACCTGAAGTGGCTCGGCCAGCACACCCACACCGCGCACCTCGACCTGGCGCAGCTCGACGACGGGCAGCGCGGCACCGCCGACGTCCTCACCGAGGTCGCCTTCCAGCTCAGCGCCGCGACGCCCAGCTTTCCGGGCCTTCGGCTGCCCGCGTCCGGAGTGCTCGCGCTCGCCCTGGCCGTCGAGACCGACCCGGGCAACCGGGCGCGCGCCGTGCAGCAGATCCGTACCGCGCTCGACGAGGGGCGGGCCGAGGAGGAGGAGTCCGGAGCGCTGCTGACCACGCTCCTGGAGACGGCCGCGTCCATGGCCGGGCTGCCCCCGCTCGCCCTGGCCGGGCTTCACCTGGTGCGCGGCGGGCGCAAGGTGTGGGGCATGACGCGCGCCAAGCAGCGGCTGCGGCGCGCCATCAACCGGCTCGGCGCCCCGCCCGCCTCCCCCGAGGAGTTCCTCGTCAGCCTCAACCACGGCTTCCGGCACGGCACTTCGGCCCAGCGCGCCGAGGCCGAGGACGTGATGATGCGGGCCTTCCTCGCCGACCTGGAGCGGGCGTACGCAGACGGGGACGGCGGCGAGCGGACCCTGCGCTGCCTCGTCCTGCTCGACGACGCGGACAACACCCTCGGCGACACCTTCCTCGAAGCCCTCGACGCCGCCCGGCAGGCCCGCCGCACCCCGGACCCGCTGGTCGTCGTCGCCGCCGCGCGGTCCCGGCCGCAGGTCCTGGAGAACCGCGAGCCCGGCCTCGTCCCGCACGGCGCCTACCTGGAGTGCTGGCGCGGCGCCGACGACCCCGAGGGGGCCGTGTTCGTGCCCCGGCGGATCGGCGGGCGGCTCGACGTCGCGCAGCTGCGGCCGCTCGACCGGGACGAGGTCGGCGAGTTCGCGCAGCGGGTCGTGAAGACGCTGCCCCGGGTCGCCGTGCACGGCATCTCCCGGCCCGGCGCCTGGCTCGGCCGTGTCCTGTACGAGCTGACGGGCGGTCAACCCCTCGCCACAGCCACCGCGTTGACGTCGCTCGCCACCACCTTCGAGCCCGACGAGCCGGTGCTCCACCGCATCCGGCAGGTCTTCGCCGCCGACGGGCGGCACACCGTCGCGGGACCGGTGCTCGGCCAACTCCTCGGCGAGCCCTCCGCCGCCGACCGGCGTGCCCTGCCGCGCGCCGCCGCCTCCGTGTCCCCGGGCCAGGCCGTCGCCGCCGACGTCCTGTGGGGCAGCAGCACCAACCTGCGCGAGCGGGTGGCCGAGGCGGCCCGGGACGACCTGCGCACCGAGACCGCCCTCGTCGACGGCGAGCACGTCGCTGTCCTGCCCCGCGTCGTCCGCCGCCTCCTCCTGCACGAACTCGCCCGCGAGGAGGGCGACGAACGCACCCGCACCTGGCCCTGGACCTACCAGGCCCTGCGCCTGGCCGCCGCCGGGCCCGAGGGCACGGGCGCGCTCCGCGACCTCGCGTACTGCCGCCTCGCCGAGGACGACGTGCCCGGCGCGACCCGGCTCCTGCACGACGCGTTCCAGGAGGTGCGGGCCGGCACCCGCGAGGCCGAGGACTGGTGCCGCGCCCTGTCGTGGGTGCAGCGCGCCCCGCGCCGCGGCCTGCACACCGCCGCCGACGCCGGTTCCGAGTACGAGCGGCGCTGCGCCGAGGTCGAGCCCGGACTGCCCGAGGAGCAGCACCCCGTCGCCCGCCTCCTCATCGCCGGACAGCTCACCCTGCACCCCACGGCCGACCCGTACGCAGAGCTGTGGTCCGACCCGCTCGGCGATCCGCTGGCCGAGCTGCACGGCGTGATCGTGGAGCAACTGGAGCGGCTGCGCGGGCAGTTGAGGGCCTTCCGGCAGTGGCAGACGCTCGACGACCGGATGCGCCTCTACCGAAAGGAGCCGTGGTGACCGATCCGCAGGCCTCCCCGCCGATGCCGCCCTGGACGCCGCCAAGCGCCGCCCGGCCAAGGAGCTGGTACGTCAAATGGGCCCTGCTCGCCGCGGCGTTGCTCGCGTACGGCGTGTACTTCTTCGTCGGTGACACCTGGGGCACGCGCGCGTACGCCTTCGACCGGTGCGCCGACGGCGTGTGGGAGGAGGGGCCCGACGACGAGTGCGTGGGGGTGACCGACGGGACGTTCTCGTTCGACGACTCCCTCGACCACATCACCGCGGACATCCGCAAGGCCAACCAGGACGTCGAGAAGTCCGGCAAGCGCTGGGTGTCCGTGGTGTACGTCCACCCGCTCACCATCGGCGCC
This sequence comes from Streptomyces sp. LHD-70, assembly GCF_031157275.1. Lineage (GTDB taxonomy): Bacteria > Actinomycetota > Actinomycetes > Streptomycetales > Streptomycetaceae > Streptomyces. The sequence continues at coordinate 61,006 of NZ_JAVIFW010000021.1, read as the reverse complement.
AGTGACGAGAAGGACGACAACGCGGCGCTGCAGGAGCTGGAGGGCGCCTACGCCGCGCAGGACGAGCTCAACAACCGGCAGGGCATCGTGCCCCGCATCAAGCTCCTCGTCGCCAACACGGGCGCGGACGGCAAGCAGTGGAAGCCGGTCGAGGAGCGGCTCAGGGAACTGAAGGAGGACCGTGAGCACCCGCTGGTCGCGGTCACCGGCTTCGGTCCTTCGTACGGGGCCACGCGGCAGCTGGTCGACGCGCTGCGGGAGGCGGGGCTGCCGATGGTCGCCGCGACATCGACGGCCGACGACCTCGCCTCGAAGAAGCCGGGCTTCTTCCGCGTGAACAACCCCAACGAACAACAGGCCTCCGCGGTCGTCCGGCACCTCAAGGACGAGCAGCAGAAGGCGAAGCCGGGCGGGTACCGGGTGGCGATGGTCAAGGACCGGAACACCGGCGAGGCGTACAGCAGGTCCCTCAGCGAGGGCTTCGAGGAGCAGGCGAAGCGGCAGGGCCTGCGCCTCGAACCGCTCGGTCTGTCCTACGAGGCGGGGGCCCCGGCCCTGGCCAACGCGTTCGGCTCGATCGCCGAACGGGTCTGCCAACACCGGCCGGACGCCCTGTACTTCGCGGGGCGCGGCCGGGAACTCCGCCGGTTCATCACCGCGATGAGCGCCTTGGGCCGGCAGTGCGGCGTCACCGTGTTCACCGGCGACGACGCGGTGAGCATCTACGCCGACGGGATGGAGAGCCAGGAGGAGCTGGCCGCGTTCACGGACGAGTGGAAGGCGAGCAAGGTCAAGGTCAGCTTCACCGCGCTCGCCCACCCCGACATGTGGACCGGCGAGGACAAGGGCTATCCGCAGGGCGACGACCCGTTCCCCGCCTTCTCCGATCGCTACCGGAAGCTGACCGGACGCAACCCGGACAGACTCGACGACGGGCAGGTCATCGCCGTGTACGACGCGATGCTCGTCGTAGGGAGGGGCGTCCGGGAGGTGTGGACGCAGGAGCCGTCCGACGACACGTCCAAGGGCAAGGGCGGCTCGGGCGCGGACCTGCCGTGGCCGCCGAAGGAGCCGCCCGCGCCCGCCGTTCGCCAGATGCTGCTGCAGATCAAGAAGGGCGGGGAGGTGGCCGGCCTGAGCGGGCTCATCCAGTTCGGGGAGGACGGCAACCCGGTGGGCAAGGAACTGCCGCTCGTGGACCTCCTTCCGTCCGGGGAGTTCCGCTTCAACAAGCTGGAGAAGCCCCTGGGCCCTGCGGGGTGAGACGCGCCGCCCAGTGACACGCGGCCTGCGTCCGGTGCTCGGCCGAGAGCACCGGCAGGTCCTTCGTACGGCAGGCGTCCGCGACGCCCGCGCGCTCCGCCTCGCCCGAGGCGAGGACCTGGCAGCGCGCGTGGAAGCGGCAGCCGCCGGGGATGCGCGTCGGGTCCGGCGGCTCGCCGGTCAGCACGACCGGCTCCCCGGGCGCCTCCGGCAGCACCGACAACAGGGCCTGGGTGTACGGGTGTTGAGGAGAGGTGAGCACCTCCTCGACGGTGCCCGTCTCCACCACCCGGCCCAGATACATCACCGCCACCCGGTCCGCGATGTTCCAGGCGAGGCCCAGGTCGTGCGTCACGACCAGCGCCGACAGGCCGAGCTCCTCGCGCAGCGCGAGCAGCAGCGCGAGGATCTCGCCGCGCACCGACGCGTCCAGGGACGCCACCGGCTCGTCCGCGACGATCAGTTCGGGGTCCAGGACGAGAGCCCCGGCGATCACCACGCGCTGGCGCTGGCCACCGGACAGCTCGTGCGGGTAGCGCTGGAAGAACCGCTCCGGGGGACGCAGCCCGGCCCGAGCCAGGGCCTCGGCGACCTTCGCCTGCTCGTCGCCCGCGTACCCGTGCACGCGCAGGCCCTCGGCGACGGCCTCGTACACCGTGTGCCTCGGGTTGAGGGAGCCGCTGGGGTCCTGGAGGACCAGCTGGACGCGGTTGCGGTACGCCTTCAGGGAGCGGCTGTCGTACGACAAGGGGGCGCCGTCGAAGGTGACGTGACCTGCGGTCGGCTTCTCCAGGCCCAGGAGGGTGCGGGCCAGGGTCGTCTTTCCGCAGCCGGATTCGCCTACCAGGGCTACGATTTCGCCCTTGCCGAGGGTTAGGTGTACGCCGTCCACGGCTCGGGCGCTGCCGCTGCCGCGTCGACCGGGGAAGGTGACGTGCACGTCGGCTGCGTCGAGCAAGGTTGACTCGGTCATCGTCGGCCTTTCAGTTGCCCGGCGCCGCCCACAGCGGTGTGAACGCAAGCGGCCTGCCAGTCCCGCTCGCCCCGCAGTACCTGGTCCTCCACCGAGCAAGCGTCGATCGCCACCGGGCAGCGGGGGTGGAACGTGCAGCCCGGTGGGAGGTCCGTGGGGTCCGGGGGGTCGCCGGGCAGGCCGCGGGGGGCGTGCCGGGAGGAGGGGTCGCCGATGCGGGGGAACGCCGCCGAGAGCGCCTTCGCGTACGGGTGGCGGGCGGCGGAGTAGACCTCGGAGGCCGGGCCCTGCTCCACGACGCGGCCCGCGTACATCACCGCGAGCCGGTCGCAGGTGTCGGCGAGGACCGCGAGGTCATGGCTGATCATGATCAGGCCGACGTCCTGCTCGGCCACCAACTGCTCGATCAGGCGCAGGATCTGGGCCTGGATCATCACGTCGAGCGCGGTCGTCGGCTCGTCCGCGACGATCAGCTTCGGGTCGCAGGCCAGGGCCATCGCGATCATCACGCGCTGCCGCTGCCCGCCGGAGAGCTCATGCGGGTACGCGTCCGCGCGGGACGCGGGCAGGCCCACGTGCTCCAGGAGCCCGGCGACCTTCTTCCGTACGCCCGAAGCAGGCACCGTGGCATGGATCAGCATGGGCTCGGCGATCTGGTCGCCGACGCGGTGCACCGCGTTCAGGGAGTGCATCGCGCCCTGGAACACGATGGAGGCGCCCGCCCAGCGCACCGCGCGAAGGCGGCCCCACTTCATGGCGAGGACGTTCTCGCCGTCGAGCAGCACCTCCCCGGTGAGCTTCGCGCCCGTGGGCAGCAGCCGCAGCAGTGCCAGGGCGAGCGTCGACTTGCCGCAGCCGGACTCGCCCGCGATGCCGAGCTTCTGGCCGGCCTCCAATGTGAGGTCCACACCGCGCACGGCGGCGGCGCCCGTGCCGTACGTGACCGTGAGGTCCTTGATGTCGAGCAGTGGTGCGGTGGTCAACGGGACGCCCCCAGCCTCGGGTTGAGCACGGACTCGACGGCGCGGCCGCAGAGCGTGAAGGACAGGGCCACCAGGGCGATGGCGATACCGGGCGGCATCACGTACCACCACTTCGTCGTCGCACCCGAGTCGCGCGCGTCCTGAAGGAGACCGCCCCACGACGTGACCGTCGGGTCGCCGAGGCCGAGGAACGCGAGCGTGGCCTCCGTCAGGACCGCCGAGGAGATGACCAGGGTGGTCTGGGCGAGGACCAGCGGCATCACGTTCGGCAGCACGTGCCGGGTCATGATGTGGCTGTGCCCGCCGCCGAGCGCCTTCGCGCGTTCGATGTACGGGCGGGACTCCACGGCGAGGGTCTGCGCCCGCACGAGCCGGGCCGTGGTGGGCCAGGTGGTGACGCCGATCGCGAGGATGATCGTCCAGATCGAGCGGGACAGGACACTGGCCAGGGCGATCGCCAGGACCAGCGTCGGCATCACCAGGAACCAGTCGGTGACCCGCATGATCACCGTCGAGTACCAGCCCTTGTAGTGCCCGGCCGTGATGCCGATCAGGGTGCCGATCGCGACGGAGAGCGCGGCCGCCAGGAAGCCCACCGTGAGCGAGAAGCGCGCACCCCAGATCAGCAGGCCGAGCATGCTGCGCCCGTCCTTGTCGGTGCCGAGCGGGAACTCCCCGCTGGGGGCTTCGAGGGGCTGACCCGGTGCCTTGGTGACGCTCTGCACGTCCGCGCCGACGAGCAGCGGGGCGAGCAGCGCGAGCAGGACGAACAGGGCGAGCGCGGCGAGCCCGAACAGGCCCGCGCGGTGCGTGCGGTACTGCCGCCAGAACCGGGCCACCGAGCGGCGGCGGCGCTCGCGGGCGAGCGTGCGGGGGCTCTTCGCGGAGGGGGCGGAGGCGTCCTTCGCAGGCGTATCGGTCGTGGTCATCGGCCCACCCGGGGGTCGAGCAGCGGATAGATCAGGTCGGCCAGGGTGTTCATCAGGATCACACCGGCCGCGAAGACGAAGAACAGGCCCTGGAGGAGCGGGAGATCGGGGATCGAGAGGGCCTCGTAGAAGAGTCCGCCGAGGCCCGGCCAGGAGAACACCGTCTCGACCAGGATCTGCCCCGCCACCACATGCCCGAGGTTCACGAACAGCAGCGTCACCGTGGGAAGCAGCGCGTTGGGCACGGCATGGCGGCGCCGTACGAGGGTGTCGCGCAGGCCCTTCGCGCGGGCCGTCGTCAGATAGTCGCTGCCCATCTCGTCGAGCAGCGAGGACCGCATCACGAGCAGCGTCTGCGCGTACCCCACCGCGACCAGGGTGACCACCGGCAGCACCATGTGGTGCGCCACGTCCAGGGCGTGCGCGAGGCCCGTGGAGCCGTCGCCGGTCTCCATCAGGCCCGTCGGGAACAGGCCGGGGACGAAGCCGACGCCCACCGCGAACACGTTGATCAGCATCAGGCCGAGCCAGAACGACGGCACCGAGTAGAGCGTCAGCGACAGGCCCGTGTTGAAGCGGTCGCCGAGCCCGCCGCTCAGCCACGCGGAGCGGGTGCCGAGCCAGACCCCGATCAGCGAGTACAGGACGAAGGCCGTGCCGGTGAGCAGCAGCGTCGCCGGAAGCCGGTCCCAGATCAACTCGCCGACGGGATCGTGGAGTTGGTACGAGTTGCCGAAGTCGCCCTGCAGCGCCTGGCCGCAGTACTGCGTGAACTGCTCCCACAGGGGCTTGTCGATGCCGAACTGGCGGCGCAGCGCCTGCAGTTGCTCCTCGGAGACCGCCCGGCCGTGCGTGATGGTGCGCACCGGGTCGCCGGGGATGATCCGGAACAGGAAGAAGCTCGTGACGAGCACGGCGAACAGCGACACCGCCGCGCCGACGAGCTTGCCCGCCCCGTATCTCAGATAGGCGACGGTGTCACGGGCGCGGGGCCCGCGGGCCGACGGCCCGGCCGGAGCCGGGCCGTCGGGATCCGCGAGCGCGGTGGTGCTGGTGGAGGCATCGGTCATGGAACGGTTCCGCCCCTATTCGCGTTCTTCCGCGGTGGCACGACGGCGCAGCGCCACGAACGCCACGGCACCGATGAGGACGACGGCACCCGCGGCGATACCGATCACCACACCGGCCGACGTACCGCCGTCGGAGCCCGCCTCGGAGTCCGCCGGAACCGCCGACCACCAGCTCCAATAGCCGTCCTGGCCATAGATGTTGCCGGCGTCCGAGGGCATCGTGGTGATCGACTTGATCTGGTCCGTGCGGTACGCCTCGACGGCGTTCGGGTACGCGATGATGTTCATGTACCCGGTGTCGTAGAGCCGCGACTGCATCTGCTTGACCAGGTCCTGGCGCTTGTCCGGGTCGTACTCGGCCTGCTGCTTCGCGTACAGGTCGTCGTACTTCTTGTCGCAGATGAAGTTGTCCGTGGGGGATGTGGCGCCCGGCTTGGACGGGAGCGCGCTGCAGATGTGCAGCGACAGCACATAGTCCGGGTCGGGGTTGACCGACCAGCCGTCGAAGGCCAGGTCGTACTCACCCGCGTACCAGGGGTCGGTGACGTTGTCGAGGCACTGCACCTCCAGGCCGATACCGAGTTCGCCCCACCACTCCTTGAGGTAATTGCCGATCGACTTGTCCATCGGGTCGGTGGCGTGGCACAGAATGCGGAAGTCGAGCGGCTTTCCGTCCTTGCCGACGCGCTTTCCGTCACCGTTCTTCTTGTAGCCCGCCTCGTCGAGGAGTTGGGCGGCCTTCTTGGGGTCGTGCGCGAGTTTCTGGTCCCCGCCCGGCTTCCAGAAGTAGTCCGAGAAACGCGGCGGGATATATCCCTCGCCCACGACGGCGTGGCCCTGGAACACCTTGTCGACGATCGTCTCGCGGTCGATGGCGAGGAAAAGGGCCTGGCGCACCTTCTGGTCGAGCAGCGCCGGATGGCCGTCGCCGAACTTCTTGCCGTCCTTGGTCTGCGCACCCGGATTCGTGGCGAGCGCGAAGAAACGGCGGCCCGGCGCGTCATTGACCTTGACGTTCGGGACGTTCTTCAACTCCGCGGCCTGCGCCGGGGTCAGCGAGGGCTGACCTGCGACGAAGGACACCTCGCCCTTCTTCAGGGCGGCCACGGCGGCGTCCTGGTCCTTGTACGTCTTGAAGACCAGCTCGTCGAACTTCGGGGCACCGCGCCAGAAGTCCTTGTTCGGCTCCAGCTTGACGTACTTGTCCTTCTTGTAGTCCGTGAGGACGAAGGGGCCGTTGCCGACGATCGGGAATTTATCGTCGTTGTTGAACTTCCCGAAGTCCTTGACCTTCTCCCATTCGTGCTTGGGCACGATCGGGACGTCGAGCGAGGTCATCGTGGCCTGCGGCTTCTTCAGCTCGATGACCAGTTTCTCCGGCGAAGGAGCCGTCACCTTCTTGAAGTTGGCGACATAGCTGGCATTGACCGTGGCGGCGCCCTCGTCCGTCATGATCTTGTTGAACGTCCACGCCGCGTCCTCGGCGGTGGCCTGCTTGCCGTCGGACCACTTCGAGTTCTTGCGGATCGTGTACGTCCAGGTCAGCTTGTCCGCGGACGGCTCCCACTTCGTCGCGAGCCCCGGGACCGTGTCGTTGTCCTTCGGGTCGTAGTTCGTCAGGTACTCGTACATCAGCTTGTGGATGCTCGTACTGACAAGGCGCTGGGCGAGGAACGGGCTGAGCGAGTCGACGCTCTGCGCCACCGCGACCGTCAGCGTCTTCTTGACGGCGGTGCTCTCCGCCTGCGCCTCGTCGGGCGCCGGATTGAGCGGCGAGGCGAGTCCGGCGGTGAGGGTGAGGGCCGCGGCGCCGGAGCCGAACAGGACGCGGACGCGACGGCGTGATCTTCTTCTCGGCGGTACGTGCTGAACTCTTGTGTCCATGGGCAGTTGACCTCGCGTAGATGTTCGCTCAGAAGGCGGACGTACTGCGGGACGTACTGGATGACATGCGATGCCATGCGGAACAGCTCAGTTGGATGAGGTGTGTGTCTATCAGCGGTGGTCTAAACATGTCAACGGCGGATGAACCGTACGTGGCCTGCGGGAACGTGCCTGTTATGACGCCGAGTTGGGCCCGTGACCGACATTGGTACAGCCCTCTGGAGACAGCCGCCGAAAGGCCATCACCGACGGTAGAGTCCCCCTACCGGGTCAGGCCAGCGGAACGGAGAGATCCTGATGTCGACGGAGCAGCGGCAGGAGCAAGCGGAGGCGGAGCTCAAGGCGCGCAAAGAGGCGGAGAAGGACGCGCTGTACGCCTTGGACATCAGCGGCGTCGAATGGCACAGCGCCCCTGGTGGGCCGGACGACGAGAAGGTCGAGATCGCCTATCTCGACGACGGCGCGGTCGCCATGCGCAACTCCAAGGAGCCCGACACGGTGCTGCGCTACACCGAGGCGGAATGGCGCGCCTTCGTACTCGGCGCGCGTGACGGCGAGTTCGACCTGAAATAGCGCGCGGCGGCTTTCGGTCTCGTTTTCGGGCGTACGCGCGTACGCGAAAGGGGTTGGCGTCATCGGACGCCAACCCCTTTCGCTCGTACGGGTGTTGCTACTGGGTCCAGCCCGGCGGCACCGCACCGCCCTGCTGACCCTGCTGCGGCTGCTGTCCTTGCTGCGGCTGCTGTCCCTGCTGCGGCTGCTGGGTCCAGCCCTGGCCCTGCGGGGGCTGCTGGCCCTGCTGCTGCCAGCCCTGGCCCTGCTGCGGGGCGCCCTGCTGGGGGTAGCCCTGCTGCGGAGCCTGGCCCTGCTGCGGGTAGCCCTGCTGCGGCTGCTGCATCTGCTGCTGACCGCCGTAGCCCTGGCTCTGCGAGGCACGCGCCAGGTCCTCGGCGACGAGCGACGACAGGTTGAAGTACGCCTCTCGGGTCTTCGGACGCATCATGCCGAGGTCGACCTCGGCGCCGGCCGCGAGGTGCTCGTCGAAGGGCACCACCTGGACGGCGCGGCAGCGCGTCTCGAAGTGCGCGACGATGTCGTCCACCTTGATCATCTTGCCGGTCTCACGGACACCGGAGATCACCGTGATGGAGCGCTGCACCAGGTCCGCGAAGCCGTGCGCCGACAGCCAGTCGAGGGTCGTCGACGCGGAGCTCGCGCCGTCCACCGACGGGGTCGAGATGATGATCAACTGGTCGGCCAGGTCGAGCACTCCGCGCATCGCGCTGTAGAGCAGACCCGTACCCGAGTCGGTCAGGATGATCGGGTACTGACGGCCGAGGACGTCGAGCGCCGCGCGGTAGTCCTGGTCGTTGAACGTCGTCGAGACGGCCGGGTCCACGTCGTTGGCGATGATCTCCAGACCGGAGGGCGCCTGCGAGGTGAAGCGGCGGATGTCCATGTAGCTGTTCAGCTGCGGGATCGCCTGCACCAGGTCACGGATGGTCGCACCCGTCTCGCGCCGCACACGGCGGCCGAGGGTGCCCGCGTCCGGGTTGGCGTCGATCGCGAGGATCTTGTCCTGCCGCTCCGATGCGAGCGTCGCGCCGAGCGCCATCGTCGTCGTGGTCTTGCCGACGCCGCCCTTGAGGGAGATGACCGCGATCCGGTAGCAGGACATCACCGGCGTACGGATCAGCTCCAACTTCCGCTGCCGCTCGGCCTCTTCCTTCTTCGCGCCCAGCTTGAACCGGGACGGGCCCGCGTTGTTCTTGCGCTGCTTGGGCTGGTTGCGGAGCAGCCGGTCCGAGGACAGCTCCACCGCCGCGTTGTAACCGAGCGGGGTGCCCGGCGCCGCCTGCTGCTGCGGCTGCTGCGCACCCGGCCCGGCCTGTCCGGCCTGACCGCCCTGCGACCAGCCCTGCGGGGCCTGCTGCTGCGGCTGCGGGGCCTGCGGCTGCTGCTGTGCCTGTTGCTGGGCCTGCTGCGGCGTGGGCTGACCGGGCTGCTGGCCCTGCTGCGGCTGCTGCATCTGGTGGGCCTGCGGGTGCTGCGGCTGCTGCTGAGGCTGCTGGGCCTGCGGCTGCTGCCCGGCCTGCTGCGGGTAGCCGTAGCCGTGCTGCTGCGGAACCTGCTGCTGCGGGTAGCCGTAAGCAGGCTGCTGGCCCTGCTGGCCCTGCTGGCCCTGCTGCGCTTGCTGCGCTTGCTGGGCCTGGGCGGCCTGCTGCGCGGCGTAGGCCTGCTGGGCTTGCTGCGCCTGGGCGGCCTGCTGAGCCTGCTGCGCCTGCTGAGCGGCGTGCGCCTGGGCGGCGGCCTGGTCCTGCTGCGGCATGGGCTGGGCACCGGGGTGCTGCTGCTGCGGCAGCGGCTGCGCGGCCCCGAACCCGCCCTGCCCGGCGGCCTGTTGGCCCTGCTGCGGCGGCTGCTGCTGCTGCGGCTGCCCGGCCTGCTGCGGGTAGCCGTAACCGGGCTGCTGGCCCTGCTGGGCCTGACCCTGCTGGGCCTGGGCCTGCTGGGCCTGCTGTGCTTGCTGGGCCTGAGCGGCTTGAGCGGCCTGTGCCGCCGCGGCGGCCGCGGCCGGGTCCTGCTGCTGCGGCTGCTGACCCGCCTGTTCGGGCTGGGCGGGCTGGTAACCCTGCGGCAGCGGAGGCAACTGCTGCTGCGGGGCCTGGGGAGCCTCCGGCGCCTGCGGTACGTGGGGGGCCTGAGGGACCTGCGGAGCCTCGGCCGGCGCGGCGGCCTCCGGTGCCTCTGATGCTTCCGGTGCCTGCGGTGCCTGCGGTGCCTGCGGGGCTTCAGCGGCACCGGACGTGTCGGACGTGTCGGCCGCTTCCTCAGTGCCCTCCTCGCCGGAGCCGCTCTCGGCCGAAGCCTCTTCGGTCTCCGGTCCGCCGGACGCCTCGGGCTCGTCGTCGTCCGAGCCGAACAGCGCGGCCGCCTCGGCGTCCGCGGCCGCGTGGTTGAGCGAGGCGGGCTGCTCCGGCTCGGCCTCGGCCGACTCCGGCTCGGCGGGCGCGGGGGCAGCGGCCGGTGTCGTACCGCTGTCCTCGTCGTCCACGGGTCGCAGTACCGGGAAGCCGGGCGCGGCCGGGGCACCCGCGGCGGGGGCCGGGGCGGAAGGAGCCGAAGGAGCGGAAGGAGTGGACGGTGCCACAGGTGCCACAGGTGCCGAAGGAGCGGCGGGCGCGGCGGGCGCGGGTGCCGGGGGAGCCGGGGAGGCGTCCACGGACGGCGCGGGCGAGGCGTCGACCGACGGAGAGTGCGCGGGCTCGTTGCCGGACTGCGGGTAGCCGTACCCGCCCGAGGTGTTCTGGGCGGACTGCGGGTAGCCGTAACCACCCGAAGTGTCCTGGCCGGACGGCGGGGTGGCGGCCTGCTCGGGCGCGGCCTGCGGTGCGGCAGCCTGGGGCGCGGCGGCCTGCGGTGCGGCGGGGGCGCCCTGCTGCGGGTAGCCGTACCCACCGGAGGTGTCGTGCGCGGGCTGCGCCTGCTGCGGGTAGCCGTAACCGCCCGCGGGGTTCTGCTGCTGCGGCGGTGCCTGCTGCGGGTAGCCGTATCCCCCGGAGGTGTCCTGCTGCGGCTGCTGGGGGTAACCGGACTGGGGCGCGCCACCCTGCGCGCCCTGGCCGTACTGGCCCTGCCCGTACTGCTGCTGCCCGTACTGACCCTGGCCGTACTGCTCCTGCCCGTACTGACCCTGCTGCGGCTGCTCCTGGACGGGTGGCTGCGGCGGTCCCTGGTCGGTTCCCTGCGGGCCCAGCGGCTGGCCGGTGGGAGGCGGCGGCGAGGCCGAGGCGGTGTTGCCGCCGCGCGATCCCTGGTCGTACCAAGAAGGAGGCTCGTAGACGATCTCGAACTCGCCCGTGAGGTCGAGTTCACGGTCTTCCCCGTCAGGGGACTGGCCGCCGTGGTAGTCGGACCGATCCCTGTTCACTGCTTGCCTCCTGGTCAGCCACTGCTGCTAATGCGTCGTCGCGGTCGGGCGGATGGGGTGGCGCGTCCCACGCGTCTGCGACGCAACCGCATCACCAGAAGAGCCTAATCACTCACACCGCGGTACGGGAAAGCGCCCTTGTGTGCGCTCCGTCTCCGCCGCCGGTGTGCTCGACCGGCCTCCCCGGGGTTCCCGGGCTCTGTTCGGCCCGGGTCCGGGCGTCGGACCCGAGTGCCCGGAATCACGGAACATCCAGGCGGGTTGGGGGATTCTCGGCCCGTACGAACGGGCTCCGAGCATCCAAGGGCATCGGATCGGCCACGGAAAGACGCAATCCGGCCGGACGTCGAACGCCGGCCGGAGAGCCCTTTCGCGAGCCGATCGGCCCGGCGTGAGCCCCGCGACCGGACATCACAATCCGGTTGCGAGACTCCCGCCGAGCGGTCAGTCCATACGGCGCGCGGCACCGAGCAGACCGTTCTCGGCGTCGGTCGGCTCGGTCATCACGTACTTGCGGTGCTTGCGGGTGCACCACAGAGCGACGTTGTCCGAGAGCGTCGGCAGCAGCTGCAGGTGGTCCGCCGGCACACCGAGGGTCTCGCGTACGACCTCGGTCTCCTGCGGCGAGATGCGCTGGATGCCGACCAGCTGGGCCTGCGACAGCCAGCGCGGCGCGTGCTCGCCGACGTACGGCAGCACGGTCACGACGGCCTGCCACGGAAGCGACGTCACACGGCCACGCGGCGGGCGGACACCGCAGTCACGGATCAGCACGACCGGGCTGGAGACCGAGGGACCCTGCGCGGGCACCCGGCCCACCGGGTACACCGTCACGCACTGCTGGCCGCCGCCGGCCGCCTGCGCGAGCTGCGTCCAGACCTGCGGACGGCCCGTCTCGACGGCCACGCGCGCGCCCGTAGCGGCGGAGCGCAGGGCGAGCACCTGGGCCAGCCACAGACCGCCGACGACGCAGACGTCGAACGGGGTGGGGCGGGCCAGGCCGAGCACGGCGGGCTGGTTGTCGGTGTCCGTGCCGATGATCACGCCGTCGTCGCCGATCGGCATGCCGATCGCGGCGATCTCGTCGGACGTCACCACGTGGCGGTTGCGGCGCGGGCCGCGCAGGCCGAACCCCGGGCTGAAGATGCGCCGTTGGGCCGGCTGCTGCGGCGCCTCCGGCTGCTGAAGCAGCGGGATCATGCCGGTGTCCGTCGGCGAGGCGACGTGGGCGGGCCGGCGCTCGGGGTTCTGGCGCTGCCCCTGGTTCATGGTCGGCGTGGGGTAGGACATCAGGACGTACCTCCGAGCGGCAGGGTGGCGAGGGCACCGGGGACCTGTTCGCGGTCGAGCCGCACGAGGCCGACCTTGGAGGCACCGGCGGCGCGCTCCAACTCGCGGCGCGCCTGGTCCAGTTCGTTCTCACCGCGGCCCGTGATGCGCACGTGGCCCGCGATCGCGATGCCGCGGTTGCCCGCCCGGCTCAGAGTGGTGCTGAAGGTGGTCGCGAGGACCGGCAGCGAGGTGAAGCGGGTGACCAGCTGCGGCAGGCCCACGCCGCCCTGACCGAGCTGCGGCCAGCGGGAGATCCAGTACGTGGTGTGCCAGCGGTCGTCCACGCGCCAGGTGCGGACCGCCTCGACCGTACGACGCTGGGTCGGCCGGCCGTCGTTGCTGTGCTGGGAGTTGGCGCGCGGGTTCAGGCAGCTGGAGGTGGCGAGCGCGTTCACCAGCTCGTTCTCGTCGAGGATCGTCGCCTCGAAACCGGCACCGGCCAGGCGGCTGGCGAGCTGGTCGGCGGTGCGGAGCAGGGCGCGCTGGGCGCCGGGGACACCGCCGCCGCGGGCCTCGACGGCCTCGGGGCACAGCTCGGGGTCGAGCTTGAGCGCGATCCAGGTCAGCCGCAGCGCGGGCGAACCGGACTGCGCCTGCAGCGGGCCGTACGACCGCGCGGCCACCGACTGCTGCGGCAGGTGCGGGGCGGGCGCGGGCTGCGTGTGCTGCACGATCTGGGCGGAGGCCAGCTCGATGCCGTCCACCTCGAGCGCGTCATGGATCAGCTGCAACGGCAGCTGGCGGTTGGCCATTTCGGGCCGCAGCGGCTCGTCACTGGGCTGCACGAAGAGCACGGCCGTCAGGAACGAGCCGTCACCGATCATGCCGATCGACCGGTCGTCCCGGGACACGAAGCTGTACGTACGCAGCGCGGCGTCGCACTCGACGGCCGGCGCCAGCATCGGGTCGGTGCCCGGCGGGACGGGCGACTTGGCCTCCCGCTGGCGCTGCTTGAGGGCGCGCGCCGTCTCGTACCACTCGGGCAGCGGGCGGTGGTGGCGGCGCAGGATGGCGAGCAGGACGAGGAGCGCGGCGACGGCCCCGGCCGGGGCGAGCAGCCAGCGCTCGGTCACCCACGCGGCCACCATGATCGCGGCGGCCAGCTCGACCAGGACCAGCTGCTGCAGGCGCAGCGGGCCGAGCCCGCCGGGACGCGGAAGCGTCCGGGGCGCGGCCGACGTGGAGGGTGCTGCTCCGGTGGGCGCCGGAGCGGGGTTGGGCCTGCCCCTGCCCCCGCCCCTCGGCTGCTGCTGTGCGCGGCGTCCGCGCCGAGTGCTCGTAGCGCTGGTCATCCCCCGGGACATCCCTTTCGCAAAGTGGCATCGGTTCGCTCGGTGGCGCACGGCTGTGCTTGTCGACTGCTCGTCGATCGCCCGTCGCCGTCACGGCCGCCGTGCGCTGCGGTGCCCTGTGTTCGTGTGGGAGGTCACGCTACCCGCTGATGAGGCCCCTGCGACACGGGGGCCAGGACAGGGAAGTGCGGCGGCTCTGTGAACTTCCGGTACAGAGCGGACCCGCACACCGAACCTGGTGGACCGGGGCCCCGTGGCGCAGTGCATAGTAGGTGCCTGTTCTGCTCAACCGGCCCTGGGATGCGCGCTGATGCAGCCGGGGACCGGTCGGGGGCAACGAATGAGCATGGCAAAACGGGAGAAACGGGAGAGCTGGGACACATGGCAAAGCGTCGGGATGAGCTCGCCGCCTACACATTCGCGCGCAAGCGCACTGTCGCGGCTTTCCTGGCACCGGAGCCCGGGGGGTCGGAGGAAGGTGCGCCGCGTCCAATTCGCACCGTGATGCCCAGTCTGGCCGTCGGTGTCATCCTGGTCATCGGCTTCATCGCGTGGGGTGTCATCAAGCCTGCGGCGCCGAAGGGTTGGGACAAGGTCGGCGAACACGTCATCGTCGACAAGGACTCGACGACCAGGTACGTCATCCTCAAGGAGGGCGGCGAGAAGGTCCTGCACCCGGTCCTCAACTACGCCTCCGCGAAGCTCCTCCTGGACAAGGGCAAGGGCACGGTCATCGAGGTGCCCGCCAAGGAGATCGACAAGAGCGGCATCCGGCACGGTCCGACCATCGGGATCCCTTACGCGCCGGACCGGCTGCCGGCCAAGGAGGACGCCGCCGAGGCAAAGACCTGGGCGGTCTGCGAGCGCCCCGCCAAGGGCGGCGTAACCCCCGACCGCGCGGTGTTCGTCCTCGACAAGGAGGAAGCCAAGGCGGTCCAGGACAAGGGCAAGGTCGACTCCAGCGAGGTCCTGTACGTCGAGGAGCCGAAGTCGAAGCTCCGCTTCCTCGTGGACGGCAAGGGCAACGTGTTCCGCCTGGGCAGCAACGCCGTCAACGCGGACCCGGCGCTGCGCACCAACCTGCTCGCGGCGACCATCGGCAGCAAGAACGAGCCCATGCCGGTGAGCCCGGAGTGGCTCAAGACTCTGGACGACAGCGGCACGATCACCTTCCCGGAGATCCCGAGTGCGGGCTCTCCCACCTCGGTCCAGGGCCTGCCGCAGGAGGCCGGCACCATCGGCCAGGTCCTCAAGGCCGAGGACGCGCAGGGTGAGAACTTCTACGTCGTTCTCGAGGACCGGGTCGCCTCGATCAGTGAGTTCGAGGCCTCGCTGATCACCAACTCGCCGACGGCGCAGGGTTCGATGGCCGACGCGGTGGCCGTGACGACCCCGGACGTCAGCGCCGCCAACGGAGGAGCGGCGCAGCCGCTCGGCGGTCACGAGGAATGGCCCCAGCAGCCGCCGAAGCAGGCCAACGAGGTGGACGCCTCCACCGGAGTGGCGAACAACACCTCCTGCAGCCTGTTCGACGGCAGCTTCGACAAGGCCGCCAAGAAGCCCAACCTCGGCGCCTGGGCGGGCAAGACCTACCCGAAGAAGGTCATCACCGACTCCCTGAACGCGTACGTCTCCTCCGGATCCGGCCTGCTCTTCCAGCAGATCAAGGGAACGGCCGGCGGCGGTGGCGGCACGTACCTGCTCACGGACACCGGTCTGCGCTACTCCCTGCCCGTCGGCAACGACAACGCCTCGGACAAGACCGGCGAGAAGGGCAACGGCGCCAAGGAGGGCGAGCAGCCCTCCGAGACGGACAAGGCCCGCACCCGCCTCGGCTACGAGAAGGTCAAGGACGAGGTGTTCGTCCCGCAGAACTGGGCCGAATTCATCCCGCAGGGTCCGACGCTGGACACGGGATCGGCGGAGCAGGCCCAGAGTCAGTGAGGTCCGACGGCTGCGGCCGACTCCGTACGGAGGCCCAAATGGCCTTCATCTGCCCGGAGTTGGCCGCCCTCAATCACAACTCCGTCGCGTGACTGTGTGAAGTCTGTAACTGATCCCCGCTGTCGCTGGATGTGTCAGTGGCGGGCGATAGAGTGCTGATAGCGCTCATGGATGTTTAGGCAGAAGTGACGCCTCAAACCCGAGAAGCGGTACGGGCTTCTCGGTCCACAACGACATGGGGGAAGGTTCACCATGGCCGGCCAGTTTCGGGTAACAGAAGATCAGCTCGCCAAGCTCTCGGGTGACATTGACACGGCGAACGGTCAGATCCAGGGCGAGATCCGCCGCCTCAACGGCGTGATCGACCAGATCGCGGGCGGCTGGGAGGGCATGGCGGCCAAGTCTTACCGCGGGCTCCAGGAGCGGTGGAACCAGGACGCCAAGCGCATGAGCGACATCCTGCAGGACATCAAGGAAGCCGTGGACTCGACGCGGAGCAACTACTCCGCTTCGGAAGAGCAGCAGAACTCCGAGATCAGCAAGATCATGTCGGACTTCGGCTGATCGTCGCTCGATCGAGCAGTCACCGCGTGAACAGCCCGATGCATTCGGGACATTCACACCGGCACTGCTCACACCCCACCAAACTTCCGCAAACTCCCTGAAGGGGTTCGACGATGTCCATCCTCGTCAATTACGCAACGATCACCAACGCTTCGACCGACGTGCGGACCACCGCCGGCCGCATCAAGCAGCAGCTCGACGACATCGAGGCCGCGGTCAAGAACGTCGCGCAGTCCTGGGAAGGTGAAGCGCAGGAGGGTTACCAGCGCAAGCAGCGCGAGTGGGACCAGACTGCCGCCAGCCTGCACGAGACGCTGATGAAGATCGCCTCGGCGCTGCAGAACTCGGCCGAGAACTACCAGGCCACTGAGCGCTCGAACGCCAACACCTGGAACTGACCCTCAGCCCGAAGCGGGCCTGAGTCGGTGTGATCCGAGGCGCAGAGGAAGGCCCGGTCGGCGCGATCCGCGCGGACTGGGCCAAACTCGCCTCGACACCCGGGCCGGGCCTGTTCATCTGTGGGAAACCCCGCGTTTCCGTTGCCGGGTTGAACTCCGTGACCGGATCGCTTCTGTCACCGGGTCCAATTCGGCAATACGGCGTGGGGCTGCGGCCGAGGAATCGACGCCGCAGCGCAACCCGGCACGACCGAGCAAAATCGCTTCACCGCACCAGCTATTGACTAGCCATCCCTGGGGGGCCTGAGCATGGGGGTCCTGACACCCCGTACGCGTACGAGTGGAACCCGCGCACTGCAGCGGGCTGTTGGCGTACTCACGGTCACCGGGATGTGCCTCGCCGCAGCCCCGGTGGCGGTCGCCGACTCCGGCTCGGACGACCCTGCATTCGGCCTCGACTCGAGCTCCGAATGCGAGTTCGGCGGCAAGAACATCGCGTCCACACCGTGGTCCCTGCAGCGGATCATCATGGATCAGCTGCAGGACAAAGCGACCGGCAAGGGCGTGACGGTTGCCGTCATCGACACCGGTGTGGACGACGACAACAAGCAGCTCGCCGGTCAAATGGCCTCCAAGGGGGAGGACTTCGTCGGCAGCGCGGATGGAACGCAGGACCTCGAAGGGCACGGCACCCGAGTCGCGGGCATCATCGCGGCGAAGAAGGTCAAGGGCTCCGGCTTCCAGGGTCTTGCCCCCGAAGCGAAGATCCTGCCGATCCGCTACACCGGCGCACAGGACAAGAGCGGCAAGCCGAAGCAGGGCAATTCGGACACCATGGTCGCGGCGATCAACTACGCCGTGGCGCAGCGCGCCGACATCATCAACATCTCCTCCGACACGCAGAAGGGCGTGGACCCGCCCCGGCTGCGCGCGGCCATCAAGAAGGCGGTCGACGCCGGCATCGTCGTCGTCGCGGCTTCCGGCAACGACGGGATGGACGGCAAGTCGAAGAGCACGTACCCCGCCTCGTACGAGGGTGTCGTAGCGGTGGCGGCCTCGGACCGCAACGACGAGCGGGCCTTCTTCTCGCAAGCGGGTGACTTCGTCGACATCGCGGCTCCCGGCGTGGACATGGTGTCGACGGTTCCCAAGGGTGGCCAGTGCGTGGACCAGGGAACCAGCTTCGCCGCCCCGTACGTCGCAGGCGTGGCGGCGCTGATGATGGACCGCTACCCGGACTGGAACAGCAAGCAGATCATCGCCCGCATGCAGGAGACCGCCCAGCGTCCCACTGCAGAACCGAACCGCTATGTGGGCTGGGGAGTTGTCGACCCGCTCGCCGCTCTGTCCGACAGTAGCGAGCCGGGCGAGACCCCCAAGCCGGATGCGCCCAAGCAGGCCGCTGGTCAGGTGGCAGCGATGAAGGTCACCATGGGTGAGACCCCGGCGGAGCGGGATCGGCGCATCTCGACCTACGTGCTGGGGGCAGGGCTGCTGCTGGTCTTCGTGGCCGGAGGCAGTGGAGTCGCCATCCGGGATTGGCGACGCAAGCAATCGTCTTCAGGCTCGAAGTAACAACATCAGGCACTGGAACCGCAGGGGAGAGGAACGGGGAAATGGGCGACAGCACGGGAATGCGGGTTGACCTCAGCGCGCTGGACGAGGTCGTGAGCAAGCTCAGGACGTTGGTCGACGACATGGAGGAGGCGGGCAAGACCTCCAAGTACCGGACCGACATTCCGCAGAGCGCGTTCGGAGAGGCGGCGACCTTCCTTGAGGCTGGGGACCTGTTTCAGGCTCACGAAACGGCGAAGTCCGACTTGAATCGCGCCATCACGGATCTGCAGGACCTGATCGAGAAGTTCGGCACGAGCACTTCGAAGGTCAGGGGCAAGTACACCGAGCAGGAGTACGCGACTAAGCAGCAGATGGGGGGCGGTTCCGGAAAGTGGGAATAGTGGTATTCGTTCAGGGACCGTTGTTGAGGGGAAGGGGACGCCATGTCCGGTGACAAGCAGCCGAAACCAGAAATCGAGTCAGCGAAGTGCGTCGCGGGTCGTCCGGAGACCAAGACGCAGTTCATCAACTACTCACTCAAAGAGCTCAAGCGGATGCTTGAGGGCACGGACCACGGCAAGATCCAGGAAACGAGCGATAACTGGGGCCATGTGCACCGGATTCTCGCTGGCGGTGAGGGAAATGTCGCCGACCAACTCGACAAGGCCGTTAAAAACGTCCTCGAGCACTGGACGGGCGAAGCGGCCAACGCGTTCGCGAAAAAGGCTCGCGGTATCTCCACGAGCATCAGGAATGCTGCCTGGTATGCCGACCTGAACAAGGGGCAGTTTGGTGAAGCAGCCGAGTATTTGAAGCTGTACAAGCCTCAGCTTGATGCCATCGAGGAACCTGGCTTCATGGACAAGGCTGGTGACGCTCTCACTGACTGGTCCTGGGATAACGGTGAATCCACGGCCAATGACCTCAACAATAAGAACATGACTGCCTCTCAGGTGGCCGAGGCCAACGAGGGCAAGATTGGAGCCAGTCGTGAGGCGCAGCTGAAGGCTGTTGCCGTCATGGAGAACCTTGGCGTTCAGTATGCGCGGGTGGCAGGCAACCTGCAGCGGAACAAGGTCATCGAAAACGGTAAGGGAGATATCAAGGACCCGAACCCCGACATCCAGTACCCCCCGCCGGTCACCGGGGGCGGCGGCAACGCTTCCGTTCCTGGAGCGGGTGGTACCAGCAAGCCGTGGAGCGCTGGGCCGCCGAAGGGTATCGGGGCTGCCCCTGAGCTTCCGCGGGACAAGGGCATTACGGGCGGATCGTCCGTGCCTCCGGCGAAGACGAACGTCGACAGCCTTGGTCCCGGGCTGACCGGTAAGACGTCGCTGCCTGGCGGCGGCGGCATTCCCGGTGGCGGTGGCGGCCTTCCTGGTGGAGGCGGAGCTGGTGGAGCCTTCGTGCCCACCGGTGGCGGCGGCCTGGCCGGAGGCGGACGCGGCGGCATGGGCGCGGGTACTGGCCGCGGTGCCGGTGGCGCTGGAACCGGTCGCGGTGCCGCAGGCCGGACTGGCATGGGCGGCATGGGTGGCGGCATGGGTGCCGGTGCCGGCGGTCGTGGTGCCGCTGGTGCAGGCGGCCGAGGCGCGCTGGCCAAAGCCCGTGGCGGTGTCGTGGGTGCGGCCAAGGGCATTACGGGCAAGGGCAGCGCTGGCGGTGCGGGTCTGCACGGCAGCCGCGGTGGCTCTCAGCGCGCGGGCATGGCTGGCGGCATGGCCGGAGGAATGGGCGGCCGTGGCGGTCGTCGCGGCGAGGAAAACGAGGGGCGCGACCGTCCCGACTACCTTGTCGAGGACGAGGAGACGTGGGTCTCGGAAGAGGACCGCAAGCGAAACGTGCCGAAGAACATCGAGTAGTTAGCTGGGCGAGCCGGGCGCAGGTTGCGCCCGGCTCGCCCATGAAGGCTGGCGGATCCAGTCGCAGTTGAGTGAGGAGCAAGGAATTGGGAGTCAAGCGAGTCTGGTCCACGGCGGGAGTCGCGGCGTTGACGGGAGCTTTGCTCCTCACTTCGGCCCCTGTCGCGTCTGCGGACTACGTCCGTGATCAGCAATGGATCATGGACGTTTACACCATGGAAGAAACCTGGGCAGAAACCCAGGGCGCAGGCGTTACCGTAGCGGTCATCGACACTGGCGTGGACGGAAGCCATCCGGATCTGACGGGTCAGGTTCTCAAGGGTAAAGATTTTACCGGGGCTGGCGACCCTCAGGAAGATAAAGTGGGGCATGGCACGTCGATGGCGAGTCTGATTGCCGCTCATGGCCATGGCGCCGGAAATGGCAGCGGCATGATGGGTATTGCCCCGAAATCGAAGATTCTCCCGCTTCGTGTATTGCAGGAGAAGGATGAAAAGCTCCTGGACGAAGAGTGGGCGGCCGCTGTACGTTATGCGGTTGATAGCGGGGTGAAGGTTATCAACCTGTCCATCAGTAACGAGGCTGGCAAGACCCTTCAGGTGGGACAGGAGGCGATTGCCTATGCGCAGGCGCATGATGTGCTGGTTGTCTCTGGCACTGGAAACGAGGGTGGCGCAGTCGGATACCCCGCGGCACTTCCCGGCGTTGTTGCGGTAAGCGCAGTGGACAAAAATGGGGAATTCTGGGAAAGCTCTGGGGCTGGGAAAGAAGTGGATTTGGCGGCTCCAGGAGTCGACGTGCTCTCCGCCGATCCCACTAACCCGAAGAGGTACAGCCTGGCCCAGGGAACTTCAGACGCCACAGCCATCGTCTCCGGAGCCGCAGCCCTAGTCCGCTCCAAGTACCCCGACCTGACCGCCGGCCAGGTCGCCAACCGCCTGATCAAGTCGGCCTCCTTCCTCGGTCAGAAGGGTCTGACGGCGCCCGACGACAAGTACGGCTACGGAGTGGTGCGCCCCAACAAGGCCGTCACCATGGACATCCCCAAGGGACCCAAGGAAGGCCCGCTCGGGAAGCTTCCCAGCGACACGGCGACGAAGGCCGGCGGAGCCGAGGGCAGCGGCAGTGAAGAGAGCGGTGCGAGCGACGAAGGCTCTTCTTCCGGCAGCAACCTCCCGGTGGTCATCGGTGGAGGCGTGGTGGCCGTCCTGATCGTCATCGGCGTCATCTTCGCCGTGGCTCGAGGCCGCCGCAGCTGAGCAAGCACCTGAGTGGGCCCGGGACATGTGCACCGCGAGGTGCCGCGTGTCCCGGGCCCACTTGTGTCGCTCGCCGCTGTCGGTACCCGCCGCACGCGAACCGTCGACCAGGGTGAGGCCGGTCCCGTCCGGCCCTTGTTCGCCAGCGACCTGGGCTGTCATGGATGCGCAGGTGGGATCGTGCTCGAATGTGGCGGGGGAATGCCCGAATCGCCACGCGTCGCACTCGACTTCCGCGCCCCATGTAGTTGACCACGCGGGCCCGGCGCCGCGGCCCGCAGAGGCAACAGCATCAGGTCGGTCGGCAGCAGCAGCCGCCACCTCCTCCGGCCTCGGGGAACGCCGAAATGGCGAACGCAGTGCCCGCATCGTGGTCGGTCTGTTCTCGGCCTGTTCGGGTCGCTGGGCGCCATCGGTGGTGGTGCGCTCGCCGCGCACATCTACGGCAACAGCCAGCAGGATGTCGCCAATCGGGAATGGCCGGACGGAAAACGGTCAAGGCCGCCAAGGACCTTGGGTGCAAGGCGGTTCTGCGGGCAACGTCGTGGATCCGACCGGGAACATGCCGGCCAGGGTCGCCTGGTCGTGCGTCCCGGAAGCGAGACCAAGAATCAGGAGCTGGTGGACGCGTTCGAGGCGTCACGGACCGTGAACTGGGAGCGGTCCCCGCGCACACTGTGCCCTGAACTCTGGCCGCAGGCCCGGGCGATGCACGTGCCGGTGCGGCGTTCGGCGCGCCTGAGGACGAGCAACTGCCCTTTGCGGTGGGCGTGACCTCCCGGGCCGCCGTTGCTCGATGCGCAGAGTCCTCCCCGGAAATAGGGCGGCCACGACTTCGACGCCGCGCAGGACCGGATCCCGTACGCCGACGAGGCTCAGGTCTTTGGCGCGGATGTCCGTGAGTACTTGAAGGACCTGTAGAGGCAGGCGCGGATGACTGGCGAGGCATGACCAGGTCCATTTCGGCGGGCCGTTCACCCAGAATGGGCTGACCACGACGCGACGGTCGACCATCCGACCGGCGGCTGGAACGCCGTGGTCCCCGGATCGCCGGTCCGGTTGCCGTCGGTGTCGGCGTGGCCATGCGCGTCGGAGGTGCTGTGCTGAGCGTCACGGGCCGACGCAAGGCGGCGGCAGGTGCCGGAGGGGTCCGGTGTCGCCGGAGGGTCAGGGGTGAAACCTGTTCGTCCCGCTTGTCCTCATGCGCTCCCGTACATGCTGTGGAGATCTTGCACCTGTAGCTGTGGGTGTGTCGCCAGGGGTCACGGAATGGTCAAATCCCTTGGTCTGAACGGTAGTTTCACGCAGCGCCGTGTCATGTCGTGGGTTGGGGCAGCAGTGGCAGTGGTGTGTCCCGGTTCTGCGGCTTCGCGGTGGGTGCATTCGTACGGCGAACGTCGTGGACGTAGGGATCTGGGGACAGTGTCGGACAAGTTCTACATCGGCCATAACGCGTTGGAGAAGCTGAGCGGCGCCTTCTCGCGTGAAGCGGACCTGCTGGGCGAGCAGTTGGCGAAGTTCAAGCCGAAGACCGACAGCGAGGCGATTCATGACGGGTTCGGGTTTCTGACCGAGTCCGAGGAAGTGACCTCCGCGTACATCGAGTTGGCGGAGGCGATGACCAAGGCGATCGAGGGGCTCCAGGAGCACGCGTACGCCATTGGCGACAAACTCAACGAGAACTCCCGCAACTCCGTGGCCGCCGACAGGGCGATCGAGGAGCAGTTCAAGGGAGGCGGTCAGTGAGCGACGAGTCGGTTGCCGAGAAGGTCTACGAGGCCGGGCTCGAGCTTGTCAATCCCGGCGGTGAGCCCGATGTGCTGCGGGATGCCGCGAAGGCGTGGGGCGACATGGGGGACGCGCTCGACAAGTTCGTCGTGCACGTCGACAAGGCGGTCCGGGAGGCCACCGGAAGTCAGTGGTACGGGCCCGCCGCCGATGCGTTTCTGCTGCACTGGGGAGAAGTCAAGAAGTCGGTCGAGGAGGCGCAGCCGTCCTTTGATGAGGCCCAGAAGGGGCTGAACGAAGCGGCCGACAAGATCGAGGAGATCAACGACGAGATCCACCAGATCTATCTGGAGATCGGCGTCACCATCGGCGTTTCCATCGCCACCTCGTTCATCACCCTCGGATTCTCCGCCGCCGCGGGCGCCGCGAATGCCGCGCGGCTCGCGGGGCAGGCGACCGCCGCTGCCGCGAGGCTCGGGCGCATTCTGGCCACCATCGCCCAGTGGTTCCAGCGGCTCCGGAACATCAAGGGCTGGGGCCATGTCTTCGCGTTCGCGGGGCGTACGGGCATCGAGTTCGGCAACGGCGTCGCCACCAGCATGCTCAGCGGCAAGGGCCCCGAGTGGGAGAACAACCTGGTCGGCGGTGTCGCCGGGGCGGGCATGGGAAAGGTCGCGGACCTCGCGCTCGGCGGTCGGCTCGGCGGGGGCATCGGTGAGTCGATCGGCATCGGAGCCGCGGGCGGCGCCTCCGGCAGCCTCCTCGGCGACGCGGCCAACGCGTCCGGTCCGTGGGCCGACAAGGACGACGAGTTCGACTGGTCCCAGGCGCTGATCGGAGCGGCTGCCTCCGGCGCGGGCGGCGGCGTCGGCGGTGGCGTCACGCACGGGCCCAGTGGTGGCGCGGATGCCGGCGCGGACGGCACGGGAGGATCAGGTTCCGGGGACGGTTCGGGTGGTTCCGGCTCGGGTGGTTCGGGTTCGGGGGATGGCTCATCCGGGTCGGGATCGGGGTCCGGTTCCGGGTCCGGTTCTGGGTCTGGGTCTGGGTCTGGTTCCGGGTCCGGCGGTGGCGAAGGCTCCGGGGCCGGTGCCTCCGGTAGCGGTACGGGAAGCGGTGGTGCCGCCAACGGCGGTGCCGCGGGCGGCAGTTCCGGTTCGGGCTCCGGGACCGGAACCAGCGGCTCCGACGGAAGCGGAAGCGGAAGCGGAAGTGGCAGCGGAAGCGGCGACGGAAGCGGGAGCGGCAACGGCGGCGGCGAGGGCGAAGGCTCCAGCACCCCGGACCAGCTCACCGACCAGCAGCGCGAGACAATCCGCGACGAAGCCGCGGGCAGCCGCGTCGGCCAGGAGTTCGGCGTCGCCGGCAACCGCATGAAGGAAGCCGACAGCATCGAGGACGACCTCGACGAGAGCCAGCAGAAGACCGCCGACCGGCTCCGCGACCACGCCAACAACACGACCCTGGTGGATGATTTCGGGTGAACCAGAACCACAGCGAGTTCGCTGAAGCCCCCGGCACAGCCGTAGACACGGACCGAGCCGTCCGTCTCGGCGCGTCCCTCGGCTGGGCCGCCGTAGCCGCGCTGGTGGTCCTCTTCGGCGCCTGGCTCTTCCTCCAGGCCTCGACACTGCGGAACGTCCTCGTCCTCCTGGCCGCGGTCGTCGCGGCAGCGTGTGTCGGCTGGGGCATGTTCGTGCGCCGGGCGGCCGGCAGCCCGGACCGCCCGGCCGTGCACCGTGGCCTGATCCGGGCGGCCGCCGTGCCCGCGGCGCGCACCGGCGCGCTGCCCGGCCGGCTCGCGGGGCTCGGCAGGCGGCGCAGGCGTGAGGCGTTGAGTGCCGTCGCCGGGTTCGTCGTCGTTCTCGCGCCGCTCGCGCTCGGCGTCGGCACGCCCGTACTCGAAGGCAAGGCCGCCGACCTCTTGGCCGCCGGTCATGTCGTACGTGAACTCCGCGTCGAGTCCGTACGGGACATCGAGGAGGACGAGCACAAGAACGGCAGCACGTACTTCTGCACCTCGACCGTCACCCTGCCCCCCGCCGACGGGAACGGCCCCGGAAAGCCCGCCGAGTTCCGTTCCGAGTGGGCGGACGAGTGCAAGCCGGGGGATCGCGCGTACGTCGCGTACGCCCCCGGCGAGCCGGAGCTCGGCGCGATCGGTGACAGCGAACGGGCCGTCGTCGAGCGGCAGTTGGACGGGCGCGCGCTCAACAACTGGTGGACCGGGATCTTCGCGCTGCCCGCGCTCGGCATCGTCGCCATGCTGATCGGCGGCGCGGTGACGGCCAGGCGGAACGAGCGGTACCCGTCCGAGCTGCGCGGCGACGAGTCCGTACTGCGTGTCCGGATCACCGGAGTCGTACCCTCCGCCAAAAACGGCAATGGGAACAACGGAAACGGCAACGAGAGCAGCGCACGGCCGGTGCTCCTGGCCTCCGACGCCACCGGCACTGTTGAGTTCCACACGCACGCTCCCGCCCTCGCTCTCGCGCGCGCCGCTCAGGGTGCGCATGGCCATCTGGTGTGGCACCCGGAGCGGAACAGCACCGGCGGGTCGAAGGGCCCGAACCGGATCGGCGCGGCGTTCGTCAGCGACGACGGCTGGTACGTGCACGGCAGCCTCGACCAGGAGGCAGCGCAGCGCCTCAGCACCACGGGTGCGCGAAACACCGGCGGCTCGTACGACAGCTCGTACGAAGCGCGCCCGCTCGACCTGGACGCCGGCTGGATCCTCAGCCTCCCGCAGCGTGTGGCGCAGGCCCTCGTCGTGTGGGCCGTGCTCCTCGTCGCCCTTGCCCTGCCGCTCGCGCTGCCCGGCCGACTCGTGCTGGGCATCCTCGGATCCGCGGGGCTGCTGGTGTCCGGCGGCGTCGTGGCCATGATGCGCATGGACGCCGACGAGGCGGAGCAGCGTGAACGGGCGGCGAGCGGCGGCGCGGGACGCTGACCGCGGAGGAACGCCGAGCGAGGAACGCCGAGCGAGGAACGGCAGTGGGGCCTGATGGGAAAGGCGGGGCCTGATGGGGGCGCTGTGTGGGTGAGGTCCGGGCGCGCGGTGCGGGTGCGGCGGGTCGGCGGGTGGTGCGGGGCCGTAGGGCTCGCGGTCGTCGTGACGGTGCTCGGTGTGTGGCTGTTCCTGCCCGAGCCCTCGCTGCGCCGGACGGTGGTCCTCGGCGCCCTGGCCTGCGGCGCGGTCTGCCTCGTCGTACTGGCGAGGCAACGGGACGCGGCCGAGGAGGCGCGGGTGGCCGTCGGTGTACCGGAGGACGCGGCCCCGTCGACTCGGTTCTCACCCGTACGGGAAATTCCGGAAGGGACCGGAGCGGCGGAAGGGACCGGCTCGCCGCGCGTTCCCGGCCTGCCGCACGCGCTGCCCTCCCGCCGGTCACAACAACTCCGCGAGCTCACCTGGGGTTTGGGCCTGACGACCGGGCTGCTCGCGATCGTCGCGCTCGCGCTCGGGCGGCCGCAGCCGTCGGACCAGGTGGCGCGGCTCGGCGCGGGCGGGGCGGTGTACGCGGAGGCCCGCATCCTCGAGGCCGGCAAGGCTGAGCGGCACGACCCGAGCCGCGGCTCCCCGTACTACACGGCCCGGGTCGTCGTAGAGCTCCGCGGGGCGAACGGGGCGCGCGGCACCGCGACCGTGCGGGCCCGCTCGGCCGAGCCGCCGCGCACCGGCGACCGCACCGTCCTCTACGCGCCCGACGACCTCGGCCTCGGCGCGGTCTCCGGCCGGGCCTCGCTGCGCGACGAGCTGGCGGGCCGCACCTTCTCTCCGTTCATCACCTGGGGTTCGTCGGGGTCTGGCTCCTCGGCGCCGCGGTGACGGTCGGCGCGGTCAGGACGCGGTACGGACTCGGGCCTTACGCGCGCCTACGGGCGGCCGATCGGGCGGTGCGGGGTACGTGTGTGGGCGTGCGGGAAGCGGAATCGCTCACCGTGGAGGCGGATCCCGCCGGAGGGGAGGGGTGCCCCGGACGGCCCGTACAGTTCCGGTTCCGTACGCCGTTCGACGCGCGGGCCGTGCCGGAGAGCGTCAAGGGCCGGTCGCTGTGGCTGAGTTGGCAGCCGCCGTCCCGACGGAAGGGCGCGGACGCGGAGTTCCGCTCGCCTGCCGTGCTCGTCTTCGACTCGGGGCTGGTGGTGCACGGGATGCTCAGCGGTACGGAAGCGGAACCTCGGGAGGCGGGTGGTGCCGGGGCCGTGGCGACCACCGAGGCCAGGGCGCTTCAGCTGTGGGACCCGGGGGCGTTCCGGGCGGCGCTGGTGAGCCGGTTCGCGCTCGGGCTCGGCGGTACGGCTGTGCTGGGGGCGGCCGTCCTCACGTACGAGATCCCCGACATGCTGCGGTGGGTCGTGGGCGCGGTGACCATGCTGTGCGGGCTGGCGTTGCCGGGGGAGCTGACGAGGGCGCCGGCGGAAGGTGAGTCGTCCGGGGCACGCGCACCGGCAGGGACCCCGTAGGGCCGTAGGGCGGTGTGGCCGTGGGGCTCAGACGAACAAGCTCGCCAGCCAGCACAGCCCCGCCCCCACCAGGCCGACGCCGAGGAAACCGATCACGGTGCGGCGCAGCGTGCTGCGGCCCGATTGCTCCCAGGCCGCCTCGTACGTGATCTGGCTGCGGCCGAACGGCGCGTACCCGGTGGCCGTGCAGAAGATGCCCAGGCCGATGAGGACGAGCCCGCCGAGCGAGCCCGAGAACCAGCGCAGGGCGCGCTTGCCGTCCGTCGCGACGTAGTCGCGGTCCTCGCCGAGGTGGGTGAGGGAGAGCGCGGGCCCGCCCTGCTGCACGTCCAGGAGCGTTCCCTCCGGATAGCCGCGGCGGGTGTCGACGTACGCCCGCGAATCCCGTTCGCCCTGCGTGCCGGGGGCCGGTACGAACGTGCCGTGGCAGCGGACGTTGTCGGTGCCGCGGCGGCTGCGCCGGGAGGCGTTGTGGTGGAACTTCGCCTCGCACGACGTCACCTTCAACGTGCCCGCCGTGCCGGCGAAACCCGCCGCGTACACGCCCTCGTACGTCGAGTAGCCGCTCAACAGCAGCCCGAGGATCAGGAAGACCGCGCCACCGAGGCGGCCGATTGTGTGCGTCACAGTGCTGCCACCCTTTCCGTGCGGACTGCCTATCACACCGGCGTACGCGCGATACTGCACGGGACGAGAGTGAGGAGCAGCGACATGGCCAGGCACGGCGACAACTCCCCGAACCCGCGCAACCCGGAAGGCCCTTCGGACGACGACCGCGGAGCGTGGGACGAAGCGCTCGAACCGGAGCAGCAGCGCGCCCTGAACACTTCGCTCCGCCAGGTCAGGGACCTGCCCGGCGCGAGCCCCGAACTGAAGGACATGGCGAACAAGCTGCTGTCCGGCCGGGTCTCGATCCGCGACATCGTGGACGACCCGTCCGGCTCCCGCGTCTTCGGCGGCGGCGAGTTCGCGAAACTGCGCGGGCAGTGGGAGTCGGCTTCGGACGAGGAGCGGGACCGGCTGCGCAACGACGTGACGCCGGACGACGACGCGGGCCGCGACGCGCAGGGTGACGACGAACAGCCCCGCCGCTCCCAGGAGCAGGAGCAGCCGAAGAAGGGGCAGGGGCGGCACAGTGGGGGATTCTCGCTGTACTAGGGCGCTGCTTGCCGCCCGTCGTGAGGCTCGGCGGAGAGTGCCGTGAGGGGAGGGCGGTGGCACGGTGGATGGTGGCGGTGCGCCGAACCGGCCGATGGGGTGCGGAGTAACGTGCGGATGCCGTTCCGCGGAAGCTGCCAGACCCTCCGCTTGCCCACCCAACTCGCCAGCACAGCACGTGACTTCAGCCGCGACGAACTCAGCTTCGCGCCGCCGACTCCTCACGGATTGACTCAATGGGACTCTTCGACAAACTCACCGGAACAAAGCGCCCTGCCGACAACATCGCCCCGCGATCCGCGGCTGAGGTCCATGCGGCCCTGCTCGGTCTCAATCGCCCAGACGTCCCGTACACAGTCAGGGACGGGAGCGAAGAAGGCGCCGACCTGGTGGCCGAGTGGCGCATCCTGGACCCGGCTTGGCAGACCTTCTTCGTCCGTACTCAGGTGAGCCAGGTGTTCCAGGTCCGTATGCGTCTCGTTCCGGAGAAGAACGAGATCCGCACCCTCGACCAGCAGTACGACGTCACCTGGGCCGGAGACACTCCCAGCCTGGCTATCGCAGCAGAGGCCCAACGCGGCCAGGTACAGACGGTCTCCAAGCGCTGGACGCTCGGTGGCGAAGACGGCGGCCTCGAGTGGACCGAGACGTTCCATTTCGACAGCAATGACCTGAAGGATCCGCTGCAGGCCACCGTCCTGGGTGCGGGGTGGACTTGGCGCGGAGTCATCACCGGCAAGCTTTGACGCTGGTGGGGACACATCCCCGCTGATGGTTCGTTGGGGGTGTCCCGTCCGGCTCCCCCTGCGAGCTCGGTTTCAGGCGTTGCGCTCGCGTGCGCGGTTCTTTTTGTAGAGCGCGATCGCCTGCTCGGTCGGGAAGTTGGGAGTCCCGTAGGACTTACCGGTCTCCTTCGACACGACGATCTTCCCGCCGCCGGGCTCGGCGGGCCGCGCGGGGCTGCCTTCGGGCTGCTCCACGGGCGGCAGGACCGGGTAGATGAGAAACCCCTCGTCGAACTCGTGCACGACCAGTTCGGCGGGTGAGCCGTCGGCCAGCTTCGGCTGGGCGTAACGGCTGTGGAAGATGGCGAGCGCTTCTTCCGGGGTGGTGGGCGGAGTGTGGGCTTGCTGATTCGGGTCCGGCATTCCGGAGGGCATGTGCGGGTCCTTTGCGGGGTTGCGCGGTCGGTCCGGTGGGGGCAGGTCGGTCGAGTGGGGTCAGGTCGATCAGATCGGTCAGGGGGTGAATCCGGCGTCCTTGGTTAGACAGGCCATGGGTGGTTGAGCGCGATTGGTCCTGTCGTCGGATATGCGCCGGGAGGCAGTGTCAATCGGCCCTCCCGTGGCTCCTCACCGGTCCGTGTCTGTGTCCATGGAACCGTCCAGGACGTGTTCCCAGTGGTCGGCGTCTTCGGTGGCGGGATCAATGGCATTGGCCCATCGCCTGAAGCTGCGCAAGGCATCCCTGCGCTCGAAGATAGTGGTGAAGTCGCTGATCAGGAACTCGTGGTAGAGGCGAAGGAGGATGCACAGCTGTCGCAGTCCGCTCGCCAGGGTCACGGTTTCGTAGGCGGTGCTGCAGTCCTGGTAGACGACTCCGGTGCTGCCGTCGAGAAGGACCTGAGCTTCGACCCATTCGCCTACGCGGAAAAATGGTCCTGCACTGGGCGGAGGCACATCCTCATCCGGCCATGAGGTACGGAGGAGTGTGGTCTCACTCAGGTCTGCCGTGCTGACGAACGGCAATTGAGCGGAGAGAGCAGGAAGACCGGCTTCTGTGAGGAAACGACGTGTCCCTGCGTGCGTGAGATCGGCGGGCAGGTCGTTCGCCGAAACGGGGTGGCACGTTCCCGGGCCGAAGGTGGCTTCCATCCAGGTGCGCGTCGGGGCATCGGCTTCCAGGGCCTGCTGCGGGCACTGCCAGAGGGCCGAGTGCGTGATCGGCTCGACGTAGGGTTCGCCGGCTGCGGGGGGCGTCTGTCCACCGGCCTTCGCGAACTCCGCAGCCACCCGCACGGCGAAGGCTCCGGAAGGATGGACAAGCAGCCATTCCCTGTCCGACAGACGCATCGAACCGCGAGCCCTGAGCTCGTTGTGACCGGTCCATGTGAAATCGACCTGGTGGTAGTGGAGCACCTCACGGACCGGGGGCTCGGTCTCGGGGGCGGGCCAGGAACCGTATCCGGCCGCCAATGACGAGAACTGCTCGGCATCCGTGGCGGTCACCCCGTCCGCGGACCGGCCGGCGGCTCCACCCAACGGTTCCTTGACACGACCGAACAAGCCGAAGGGACGGCATGTGGACCAGGTTGTGCGCCACGGAAGCCTGGATCCTGTCTCGTCGATGGCCCGGACAAGGTCGTTCCGCCCACGGTTCAGCGCACAGTGACGCAGCCAACTCACCCACTCCTCGTGGGGAGTCGACGCGAGCCCCAGCCGCTCCAGATAGTGAGCGTCGATCGAGATTCCAGAGTCCTGCGGCACGCCGCCCCGGCTCAGGCTGAAGGGCCACGTGACAGCGAGCGCCTGCAACAGCCCCTCCGCATCGAGGTTGGCCAGAGCGACTCCGTCGTCAAGCAGTTCATCCAGAACGCCTGCGCCGACCGCGTGAAGAGCGAGGGTCTGCGCGGCGTACTCCCCGACGGGTCCGGTATCCCGCCACCTTGCACCGTCAACGCGAGCCCCGAGGGAGTTCATCAGCGACGCGACGACGGTGTCGTGCTCAGGTCGTCGCAGCGCTCGGATGCGATGACGTGCCGATTCGGCCCGGAAGCCGACCTGGCCGAACCCGTCACCGGAACGGGGACCGGTCACGACCAGGAGATCGGCGAACTCGGCCGTCAGCTCGCGCAGTTCCTGCTGCGTGGCGGGAATGCCGAGGCTCCGGCACAGCTCCTCCCAGACCAGCAGGGGTACACGCCGCAGCTCGGCCGTGGCCAGCGCCCTGAGAGCCGGATGCTCTGCCACGAGAGCCGTCAAGTCGGCGTCGGTGAGCACAGGGGATGAAGGGGGCGCGAGTGTCACTTCGTTGCGCTTCGGGGCGACCACCCATGGCTTCTCCGCCGAGCGCTCCACGATGAACTGGGTGTACGGCCGGGCCGACCGCCTGAAGGCGTCGATCATGTACCGGCTGATCCGGGTCGGCTCGTCCGAGGTGACAGTTCATGGGCCTGGTGCACGTTCGCCAGTAGCGCGACGCCACCTTGGCGCATCGTCCGGGCACCATCGGCGAGCGAGCGCTGCTCGTCGGCCACTCCCCAGTGCGTGAGGAGGCGACGGGCCACCTCGTCGGCCCGCAGCCCTTGGCAGTCCACGTACACGGACCCCGGAATACGTTCGGACAGTTTCTGCAACAGCTCGGTCTTCCCGGACCCGGCTGCTCCTCGGATGGCGAACGTCCGGTAAAGACGGTCCCGCTCCACCAGCCAATCGTTGATCCGCTCCAAGGCCTGATCGGTCGTCAGGTCTACATCCCCTTAAGCATCAAGCTTCTTGAACCACACCGCGTCAACCCTTCTGCGGCGCGGATGCGCTGCAGAACAGCTCGGGGTGCAGCCGGTGGTCTCGCACGAGCGCCCTCAGAACACCCCGTGCCACATCTGCTCGACGATCAACGACCACCAGGTGTCGGGATTCGCCTGCGCCGTGCCGTCGATCGCGGCGAGCTGCTCCTGCAACTCGGCGACCGCTGCCCCCGCCTCGTACGGATTCATGCCCACCATGCGCTGCCTGGTCTCGGCGAGGAGGGCGAGGGAACGGGCGTACGCGGACAGGGAGATGTTGACGTAGCGGGCGCTGGCGGTGACGGGGTCGATGGCCCAGATGGCGCCGAGGCCGTTGGGCTCGGTGGAGCCGGGCAGGCACTGGACGGCGATGACGGCGACGCCGTCGAAGCCGATGCGGATGAGGTGGCCGAGGACGGCGAGTTTCTCCTCGCCAGCGGGGCTGCGGCGCTCGCGCAGGTTCGTCGGTACGTCGGTGAACAGGCCGCCCGCGGACGGTGCTTCGGGGTTGTCCGCCGTGAAGAAGAGGGGGAGATCGGCGGGGAGGCCGGCCTCGGTGAGCGTGGCCTTCGCGGTGTCGGGGAGGCGGCTCTCGGCGACGGCCTCGGGGGCGTAGTGGCGTACGCCGTCGTGGCCGAAGACGGAGGTGAGGTGCTCGCCGAGGGCCTCGTCGGAGAGCGGGACGGCGGGCGTCACCTGCGTCGGGACGGGGACGCGGTGCGGGCGCGGCGGGGGCTGCTGGCCGGCCATGCGGTGGGTCTGCTCGACCTGTTCGATGAGGGCGGCGATGCCTTCGGTGCGGGCCTCGGGGCGGGTGCCGTAACCCTGGCTGCAGGACAGGTGCGCGTTTCGGAAGGTGTTGAGCAACTCTGCCGTGTAGCCGCCGGGCAGGAGGCTGGGCCGCAGGTCGGTGTGGATGGCGGTGACGCTCTCCGGTGGGACGCCGAACCGCCGCAGCTCCGCCACGACCTGGTACTCGCTGGGCGGCAGCCCCGGGTACGACGTTCGGAAGAGCGTCCTCACCTCACCGGACTCCGGGTCGGGGTAGGTGAACACTGCTGTGTTGCCGGGCCCGGTGACCGGACGGGCGTCGCTCTCCGCGGCTGCCCCCTGCTTCTGCCGGTACATCCGGACGACCTCGTCCACCGGAACCGAAGGCCACACGGTCAGCCCACCCGTGTGACGATCCACAACACCGCACGCGTCTCCGATCTCGGCGGGTGGACGACGCTGGCCTGTCTCCGTATCGCGCTCGACTGGGGCTGGTGCAGCCCAGACGACCCAACCGAGGTCGAACTCGTGCATCCGGACCTCGCGTCGAGGAGTCTCCGCGCCACTCCCATTGAGCCAACGGTCGGCGATGGTGAGCGCCTGCTCCTGGCTGGTCACGAAGCAACTCCTTCACGTTTCGGCTGGGATGACTGAGGGTTCACGAGCCTAGCTCCCCGGCGGGCGGCAGGATACGCAGGGCTCTCGCCCCGCGACCGGTCGCGAAGAGGAGGACACCCTCAGGGGACAGGTCTGCGCCCGTGATCGGCTCGTCGCTGACCAGCACCGCGAGGAGCTCTTCGGAGACCCGGTCCCAGATCCGTAGATAGTCGGCCCCGCCGCTGAACTCGAAGGGTGACGCGGCCCGTTCCTCCTCAGTGGGGCGCAGCACCTGTCGGGCGTCGGCGTTCGCAGGGAGCGCCGAGTCCAGGAGACCGTGCACAAGGAGCGCGGACTCGCCCGGCCCCGGCACGGGAACCGCACCGGGAGTACCTTGCGGAACTGCCAGGGCGGCCACCGGGACTGTCTGTCCGTCCGGCCCCTGCAGCGTCCCCACCGTCGCTGCGTGGATGCCGTCGACCCGCAGGCTCCACAACGTCTCCCAGGGCAGATCGAGCCCGAGCCGCCGCACCGCCGCCGCGTACTCGGGCAGTCCGTCCTCGACGAACGCGCTCTCCAGCACCGCCGCACGCAGCGCGGCGTCCGCTTGGATACGGGTGAGCAGTGGAGCCACGCGCAGATACGCTCTGGCCGGTGCGCCCAGCGACTCCACCGGAACCGCTTCCACGGCGGTCCGCAGCGAAACCGGGTCCGCATACACGAACAGACCTGGGTCCGTGAGGAGTTGGGGCAGTAGCCCCGCCTCCAGGGTGTGTCCGGCGATGTGGTCGCGTACGTACGGGTCGGCCTTGCTCCAGTCCTGCCCGGGTACGGCCGCCAGGAGCGCCATCGCGAACTGCGACTGGGCGGTCCGCACCTGGGGGAGCCAGGCTCGGATCTCGGTGCCCAGCGCCGGATGCAGCAGGCGGATCAGCGCTCTCCCAGGTGCACCGGCCTCGCCCGATGCACCTACTTCGACCAGCTCCACGAAGGGGCCGACGAGCAGCATGCCGTTCTGGACGGCCTCGCTCATGTCCGCCCCGGCCAGCGCCGTGACGAGCTGCGGCCACAACGCCATAGGCAGTCCCGGCCCCTCGGCCAGTGCGAGCGGAGCGAGCAGCTGACGCAGTACCCGTGGTTCCACCCCTGATCGTGCGGCATGCAGGTCCATCGCCTCGCCGACTGACGACGGCAGCCCGCTCTCGTCGCCCGGTTCGAAACCGTCTGGCACCAACAGGGCGGACTGGACGGCAAGTTGGACCAGGAGAGGGCTCGTGCCCGCACGTCGGCCGATGGCGGAGGCGAGCGCTGTGCGCACGTGGCCGTCGGTGGTGAACGGCAGCTCCGGTGCTCCGAGCTCGGGGTCGAGGGCGGTCGCGGCGTGCAGCACCAGGCCGTCAGGGTCGGCCCAGTCCGGCTGGTCCAGGTCGATGACCTGCGCGGTCCCGGCCGGCAACCCGTCGGTGAGCTCCGCGACGAACTCCCTGGGCACGTCCACGAGGATCCGCACCGTGCCGCACTCGGCGAGGGGGCGGAGGACTTCACGTACGACGCGTGCGGGTTCGTTCGTGGACCGCACCGGACCCGCCCGGTCGACATCGGGCACGACTACGGTCACGGACTCCTGGCGTGCCGACAGCTGCGCGAAAACCTCCTGCACTGTCGACGCCTTCAGGCCGTGGTAATCCGAGACGAGCCACAGCAGCTGGGCCGCAGTCAGCCCCTGCGGATCGGGAACTGCGGGCGGGGGAAGCTCCGGCGGTACGGTCGAGGGGTCCATGTCGTCCAGTGGCAACTGACTCCGGAACCCGGCGTCGCACATCATTAGAAAGCCGCTGACCAGCCGGGACGCACCGCTGCCGGGATCGCCGGTCACCACGATGACCCGAGGCGTGCCGGGCCACTCCATCCGCCAGGCGGCGAGAGCACGCAGTGCCGAGGTGCGACCGCCTATGTGAGGGTGCGGGGCGTACTCGCTGCTCATGGTGGGTGTCCTCCGGAATGCAAGCAAGGGTGTAGCACGTCGATCCTATGGCTGTGAGCGAAGGGGGCGATGACCGGTGCGGACGGATGGTCGGCCGGCCCGGAACTCAATACTCAGCACCCGCGTCGTGGACGGCGAACTTCCAGGTGTTGTCCTCGAATTCGATGAACGGCTCCAGGGCGTTGCTCCAGGCTTCACGGCTGGCCGCTTCGGCGTCGATCTGCCAGCACCACGCTGTGAGCGCGGCCATCGCGTCCAGGTGATCGGTCTGATTGGGGAAGTGGATGCGCCGGAACTCGTCGAACAGCCGCACCATGGCGAAGAACCGGACGAGGCTGCTCCCGGCAACCGGTTCGTGCACACCACCGGTGGTGTCCCGCCACAGCTGTCCGGTGGTGCCGTCGAGGAGTAGTCGGGAGTACATCCAGCCGCCGATCACGTAGAACGGTCCACCGGTAGGCGCCTCGGCATGTGCCTGCTCGCCCCAGGGCAGCTCGGAGCCCGTGCCGGGCCAGGGAACCTCGGTGAGGAACCAGCTGTGAGTGGGCGGGAGGACCTGCAGGTGAATCAGGTCGTGGACGGCGGGAAGCCCGGTGTCGGTGAGAAACCGACGGGCTTCCGGGGAGGTCAGGCCCTGGGGAAGCTGGTCCGGGGACAGCGGGCTGCAGGAGCCGGTGCCGAAGGTTTCTTCGAGCCAGGCGCGCAGCCCCTCCCCTCGGAGTGCCGCGGCGGCACGTTCGGGCAGCGGCCAGGGAGCGGCCGACGTATGCAGCTGCTCTTCGCTCCTGCCGGAGAAGGGCGCCGCCGACCGTGACGCCCCGCCATCCAAGACGCGGACGGCGAAGAGCCCGGTGGTGCCGGAGAGAACCCACAGGCCGGGGTCGCTGTCGAGACGTACGCCATGGGTGACGGACTCGGGGCAGCGTGGCGGGAGCGCCCCCACGCCGGATGCCACCCCTTCCCAGCCGTCATCGGTGTTGCGGGCGAAGACCGCGGAACCGTCCAGCGGTGGATTTTCGGCGCTGAAGCAGGGCCAACTCGCCTCGTCCAGTTCATGTTCCACCGTCTGGGGTGCGTCGAGCGGAACCCCCGTTTCGAGGTCCCAGTCCTGCTCCCGGTACGACTGGAGCGAGGAGTGGAAGTCCGTCCGGGTGCCGGTCGCGGTGACGATCGATCCACCGCCCCGGGCATCCTCGGGCCTGCGTACGCCGAGGGCCTCCACGCGTCCCGGAATTTCCTGGTTCATGGTGAAGATGCCCATGGGGCGGAGCCGGGACCATTCGGTTCGCCAGGGCAGGGGGACGTCGGAGTCGAGGAGCTGTGCGGCCAGTTCGGTGCGTCCCTCGGTGACGGCGGAGTGGTGCAGCCAAGCCACCCACTCCCCTTGGGAGTTCGGCTCGATTCCCTGGTATTCGAGGTAGCGGACCGACGCGGGGACACTGGCGTACGGGACACCGTCCGGATACAGGACCGCCAGTGCCGTGTGCAGATCGGAACGCGCACACTGGGCGAGGACACGGCCGTCGTCCACCACCGGGGACAGGTCACCGGCCAGAGCCGCGTGCACGGGGAGCGTATGTGCCACGTACGCGCCGACCGGACCGAGCTCGCTCCACGTACCACGGGGCAGGGCACGGGCGGCCGCGAGCAGACCGTTCACGGCGTACATCTGCTCGGTGGGTCCCCAGGGCGCGAGTCGACCCAGACTGTGCAGGACGGAGTCGTCCCGGAATCCCACCGCGAGGGCGTCGCCCGAACCGGAGACGACAACGTCAGGCCGGCCCTCTGCAAGGGCCACGAGCTCCGCCTCGGTGGCGTCGACACCGGCCGCCGTACACAGGATTCGCCAGACCTCCACTGGCACCGTGCGCTGCTCGGCCGCCGCGAGCGCGCTCAACCTCGGATCGACCGTCCCGCCCCCGGCGTCAGCGCCGTCGAGAGAGTCCGCCGACAATGTGATGTCGAAGTCGTCGGGGCCGGGGGAGTAGCGGCGCTCTGGCGCGGAGTCCCGCTTAAGAGGCGGTTCCGGCAGGGGCATGCGCGCCGGATCCCGCTCGACCGCGACCCGCGCCTCACGGCCGAGCGACCTACGCAACCCCCAGGCCACCGGGTACACGACCCGCGCAGGCTCGGTCGACGTCACCGACTCACCCGCGTACTGCGCATTGGCGAGCAACAGCACCACGGGCTCACCCTCCGGCGCCGACCGGGCCGCCTTCCTCATACGCAGGAGGACCTCGTCGGCGCTCAGCCCGGTGCAGTCGATCACCACCGATCCGGGCAGCCGGTCCCGTACCGCCTCCAGGAACGCCGTCTTCCCGGATCCCGGCGGCCCACTGATCGTGAGAACCTGACGCCGCTTTGTGGGCAGTTGGTGCCATGCCTCTACCAGCGCCCAGTCCTCGGTGCGGATGTCGGGCAATGGACGTTCCTTTCAACAAGCTGGAGAATTGCCGCCTGGGGAAGACTGTGGTCAGGCCCCAGTCTTCGCATTATTCAACCACATGCGCTCCAAGCGGCCCACGTACGATATGTAATCGGCCTTGACTTTATTGTGGGCATCCTGCTTCGCCTTGTTCTCGACGATTCCATGTTCCTTCAGGAACTCTGGATCGACCTCGCTCCTGCCAGTGAACCCGACCCCATAGTGAATGCGAAGGCGATTTTTCTTCTCGCCCTCACTCAAATTGCTCTCGTCCTGGCCGTCCTCGACCTTGTTGCTCAGGTAGTCGGAGCAGTCCCTGCCCTGGACGGGGCCGCAGGGCTCACGCTCGGTGTAAAGGCTGATCGGATCGTACGGTTGCAGGCCCATTGCCGCACGATGCTCATTGACCTCTTGAATCCAGCGCATGGCGTGGGGCTCGGAGTGGACGCCGCCACCAAATTCGACATTCATGGGGATCGAGCTGTCTATTACGTAACGCACTTCGCCGTTGTTCTCAGGGTCGCGCACTTCGACCACCGCTGTATTCCTGCGAGATTTGTCGAATCTATGCTCCTCGAGATAGGTAATTTCATCCCGCACTCGCTGTGATATCTCGTCCTCAGAGAGGTCCTGACCGGACTTCGATACGCGCTCGTGGATCGCCTCAGCCAAGGCCGCACGGCTGGGAAGCGGCCGCGTGCTGTGATACTGCAGGCCGACCGAATTTATGCCTGCCGCTTCCATCAGTTTCTGGAGGGCCTTCCGTTTCTCCGCGGACCGCTCCATTACCTCAGGGGCGGCCGGCGCCCGCTCGAAGTTCTCCGCTGAGTTCGAGTTGGTCACGGTGGGGTCGAGCGCAGTCCCCACCGCGCTGGTCGCGTGGAAGGCGAGGTCCATCCGCGCAAGAGCAGCGACGACCGCGCCCTGCTGGCCCTCGGTCATGTCGCGGAAACCAGTGAGGGCGTTCTCCAACGTCTCCTTGCGTATGCCGCCCTGTTCAGCGGCGAGGCCGTCGCGGAGCAGTGACCTCAGTTCACCGGACTGGCTCCAGTTGTTCAGGCCTTCGTAGACGGGCCTCAGGTCGGTTTGGAAGACGTCGTTGGTCTCCCGAAGGTGTGCCTGTGAGGGCTGAGGGAGCATGCCGTAGTGCGTGTCGTCCGGCTTCTGCGCGGTGTCGTACGGGGCACTGCCGCGCGGGCGCTCCGGGGTGCCCTCGGAGCTGTCCTTTGACTCATCCTTCTTGTCCGCACCGGCCGGCTCGTCCGGCGCGCGCCGGTCCGTTCCTGCGGGTTCGTTCGCGGGCGTGCGGTCCGCGCGACCCGTCGGCGTGTTCGAAGTGCGCTGCTGCTGGCCGGAGTTGTTGCCCCGCGTGTCACCCCCCGCCGTCACCGGCCGCCGATCCGAGTCCAGCGGAATGGCGAAGACGCCGTTCTTCCCGCTGTGCAGCGGGTGCGGGCTGCGCTGGCCCGTCTGGGCGTCGATGTAGGTGATCTTGCCGTTGTGGTTGACGGCGTTCCAGGCGTGGGCGCGGCCGTTGGCGTCCTGGGTGATGATCACGGCCTGGGAGCCGTGGCCGCTGTTGCGGAGGGTGTTCTCCAGGCGGTTGTACGCGTCCCGCCCGTTGCCCATGTCGTTGAAGCGGGCGCCGAGGGTGTTCTCGATGCGGTCGCGGCCGCCGCGCTCGCCGCGGTCGGACGGGTTGCCGTCGGCGTCCGGGTCCGGTGTGCGGGCGCCGGCCGCGGTCGGGTTGCCCGCGTACGTGTCGACCGTGGACAGGGCCGTGTCGACACAGTTGTTGTTGCGGCCCGGGGCGTCTCTGCCGTCGCCGTTGATGCGCTCGACCCAGTTGCCGTCGTTCGGGTTCGGCGGACGTGTCGGGTCGCCGTTCTCGTCGCGCGGGACGGAGTTCTCGAGGGCGTTCTGCTCGGTGCGCGAGGGGTCGTTGACACCGCCGGGCGGGGTGTTGTCGCGGGTCGAGGAGGCAGGCGTGGGCTCGGACTTGGAGTCGTCGTCCTTGTTGTGCGGGCCGGCGTCGTTGTTGTTCGGGCCCGGCTGCTGGCTCGTGTTGTCCGGCGTCGGCTGCGGGGTGGGCGACGGTGTCGCCGTCACGGTGTGGACGGGGACCGGAGTCGGCTGCTGTTGCGGTTGTTGCTGCGGGGTGTTGGCCGGTGACTGCTGCTGCGGGTTCTGCGGTGTGGCCGGGTTGTTGGGCGTGCCCGGGTTGTTCGCCCCCGGGTTGTTCGGCGTATTGCCAGGTGACTGCTGACCGGGCTGGTTGGCCCCGGGCGTGTGCGACGGAGTCGACGTAGGGGGCGCGGCGTTGGACGGCGAGCCCTGGTGCGGAACCGACGGCCGACCGCCGGGCGTGCCCGAGTTGTTGTCGCTCGGCGTCGTACGGGGAGTCGAGGCCGGGCCCGAGGAGGAAGGATTCGGCGACGAGGGCGGCCCGCCCGCCGACGGGTTGGAACTGGGTGGGGACGAGGGGTTGTTACGGGGTGGCGCCGAGGATGATGCGTTCGGGCTGGACGGCGTACCACCGCTGTTGGAGGGGGATCCACCCGTGTTCGAGGATGTGCGCCCGCCCGAGTCTCCTGCCGACGGTGAGTTCGGCGAGGTGGGCATGGCCCCGCCGTCATTGCGGGGAGCGGAGTTCGAAGGCTCCGAAGACGTAGGCGGGGGAGAGGAGTTGGTCTGAGTCGGCGCGGTCGCGGCGAGGTTGTCGATCTGAGTGCCGACACCACCGTTGCTCGGCGAAGGCCCGTTGTCACTGGAGGACGAGG
Source organism: Streptomyces sp. LHD-70 (assembly GCF_031157275.1). Lineage (GTDB taxonomy): Bacteria > Actinomycetota > Actinomycetes > Streptomycetales > Streptomycetaceae > Streptomyces. The sequence goes on along the minus strand of NZ_JAVIFW010000021.1, from coordinate 20,350 downwards.
GCGTAGGAGCCGACTGCGGAGTGGGCGACGAGATGCCCCCCGGGCCGGAATTGCTGTTGCCACCGCTCGGCGTACTGCTGCCGGTGTTGCTCGGTGAAGGGCTGCCTCCGTCCCCGGTGCTCGGAGAAGGCGTGCTGGTCGATGGCCCGTCGAAGTCCGGGAGTGACGGACCGTCCCCGCGTGGTGTGGGCGTGGGGGTGCTGGTCGGCCCCGAGTCGTTGTTGCCGCCGGAGTCGGTGCTCGGCCCGTCGCCGACCGACGGTGCCGAGGGGGCGTCGGCTCCGATGTCTGCCGAAACGGTACTGCTCACGCTCGGACCGGAGTTGGTGGAAGAGTTGGAGTTCGACGTATTCGAGGAGGAGTTGGAATCCGACGACGAGTTCGACGAGTTCGACGAGCTCGATGAACTGGAGTCGGACGACGAACTCGAGTCCGAGGAGTTGGACGAGGACGAGTCCGAACCCGAGGAATCCGATCCACCCGAATCCGAGAATCTGAGTCCGTTCCCGTTGGCCATGTTGCTCAGGGCGTCATTGCCGTGGGTGGACGCCCCGTTGCGTACCGCGCCGCCGGCCTTGCTGCCCAGGCTGTCCCGGAGGCTCTCCCCGAAGGTCTGCGGCGTCTGCCGGATCGCCTCCCAGCCGGCGTCCTTGCCTGCCTTGACGGTCTCGCCGAGGTTGAGGCCCTCCTGGGCGCCGAAGCCGACGTTCACGGACTGCCGTACCAAGTCCGTGACCATGGCCTCGATCGCGGAGACGGCTGGCTCCTTCATGCACTCGATGGCGGCCTCGAGCAACGCCTTCGCCAACTCTTTGAGCAGCCGCCGCACGACCTCACGGGTGATGGCGGTCGCGGCCAGGCTGGCGATGTTGGAGAGACCGAAGGTGACGACTGATGCGGCTGCGGCGGCGATGATCTGCGCCGCCAGAGCAATCAGCTGGACTATGACCGCCATCTTGCATATGACGACGAGCATGGCTGCACCACGAAGCGCCGTCGCGATGTTGTTGGCCGCCTGCGAGGCGTTCTGGAGGTAGCCGTCGCCGCCGTTGGAGAACTTGTCGTAGCTCTTCTTGAACTTGTCGATCGAGTCGCCGGCGTTGTTGTTCAGTACGACCTGTGCGCTGGTGTTCGCCCGGACCTGAATGTCCACGACGTCGGCAGCGAACTTCTCCCAGATCTCGGCGCACTCGACGAGCTTGTCCTCGTCTGCAGTGGGCCAGTGGAAGCCGAGCATCTCGAGGATCCACTCGAGCTCGTCCGGCAGCATGATCGACACGTCGCAGCACCCCCGTTAAGCAACGGCCGTACGGTCCTTGAGACGGAGGCTCGCCCCCTTCGGCAGGAGGGGAGGTCACAGGCAGTACGGCAGAGCCCAAAGCTTACTCAATAACCAGTGGTAGCAGCGGACTTGATTGTCACAGCGCTGCTGCAACCCGCCACGCGAACATCGGACCAACGCAACACAGAGAGGGCTGGCTTCACACGCGGGGCGTCCACTGGGTCTTCACTCCACTCTCGGCTTCGTGCTCCGACGTGAGCTTCGCGTAGAACTCGTCCTCGGCGAGCTCGCCCTTCTCGTGCCGCACGCCCATCTCGCCCAACTTCACGCCCATGCCGCCGAGCCGCTCGGCGAGGCTGCCCATGGCCTCGAACATGCCGTCCCGCAGGCCCTCGTAGACGACGCCGAACTTCTCGCCCATGTCGTCGTCGCCCCAAGGAGGCGTATCGCCCTTCTCCTTGGCGGTGAGATCGGTCTGGAGCGCCTTCACCGCCTTGGCGAAGTCCTGGGCCACCTCGAACATTGCGAAGCCCTCGTCCTTGAGGATCTTCGCTTCGGCGCGAAATCCGGTCACAACTGCCTCCCCCATGACTCATGTTCGACTCTTCAGCATCAGAGTATCGCCCGCCTACGGCCGGTCCCACCGGTCCATTAAGGTCAACCTTCAGTTGACACCGAAGTGTCACAACAGCCTTACGTCCGTGGGATGGAAGGACGCGGCTCGATGTGCCGCCGTCGCTCGGTATGCCTTCCACGGACCGACCCGCCCCCAAGGAGCCCCCGCGTGCCCCCGCCCCCCGAGACCACGAAGGAGCAAGCCCGCGCCGCGGCCGACGGCTGGCTCAACGGCGACGCAGCCACCGGGCGGCGCCGCGAGGTCCGTATGCACGAGTTCTCCCTCGGCTGGGTCGTCTGGGCCGCGCCGCCGCCCGAGGAACGGGACCCGGAGACCGGGGAGCGGCGCCCGCCCGCCGAGGTCGACGCGGCCACCGCCGTCGTGGACCGCCGCACCGGCGAACTCTCCACCTGGCCCGCCCTCCCCGTGGAGGACGTCGCCCGCCTCTACGAGGAGAAGCACGCCCCCGAGCCGGAGCAACCGGAGCCCGACGCTCCACCCGCCCCGCAGCCCGCCCCGCCCCCGCGCGAGCGCCCCGTCACCGGGCCCGGCAACACCGCCGTGTTCACGTACGTCGACCCGGCCACAGGCGAGGAGACCTCGCTGCTGCGCACCTCGGGCCCCGGACTCGCCCCCGCCGAGACGCGTTGCTACGCCGAGCTGCTGCGCCTCAACATTCCTCCGCAGAACGTCACCGCCGTCCACACCGACCTCAACCCCGGCCTCCTGCCCGGCGGTTACACCGGCGAGCTGCTGCTGTCCGGCGCGCTGCCGAACGCCGAGTTCTCCTCGACGCACGAGTACGGGCTGTTCGCCCAGGAGCGGAACGACGGCGCCGCCCAACTCGTCGAGCACGTCGAGTCGCTGTACGCCATCACCGGCCACGAGCCGCCGCCCCGCCCGCACCGCACTCCGCTGCCCTCGTACGTCAGGCCCGCGGCGCCCGTCGCCGACCAGGCCCTCGGGCTGCATCTCGACAAGCTCTTCCACGACGCGGGCGGCGTACGCCGGTTCGCGCCGGAGGAGCTCGCCGGGCTCGACCTGCCGGGGTCCGCGCGGAGCACCCTCCTGGTGGCCGGGCTGCCGGCCGACGTCCCGTTCTTCTTCGGCGCGCCCAAGGAGACCGACCCGGTGCAGGACGCCGCGAGCCATCTCCGCGACCACGGCGCCCAGTTGCCCGAGCCCGTACTCGCCACACTCGCCGGGCACGTACGGATAGGCACCGACGGCTGGGCCGAGATCACCGTGCAGTGCGCGGGCGCTGACGACTGGCGGGGACTGGTCTGGGCGGCGAGCCCGAAGTCCGGCTCCGGCCGCCTGGTCAACACCTCCCTGAACGCGTTCGTACGCTGCCTCGCCCTGCTCGTCGCCACCCGCAACGGCATGGTGGGCATGGACCCCCACCAGGCCGGCGCAGCTGTCGAGGAGTTCCAGACCAGGCTGGCCGCGATCGACTCGCGCGCCCTGGACCCCGACAACTGGTGGGCGACGGTGGTCGATCAGATGTGGCACGGCCTTTTCTGAGCCCAAGTCGGTACAGGTCACCGAAAACCCCGAAGGGGCGGCACCCACAACGGGTGCCGCCCCTTCGGCGTCGTACGAACCAACCTCAGAACCGAGACGGCAGCCAGCCCGTCTGGATCATCTGCCCACCACGGCGGCGCGTGTGGAAGAAGCCACGGCCGGGCGGGAGTTGGGTCGGCGTGATGTTGCCGAGGAGCTGGCCCTCGACACGGTCACCGGACAGGACCACACCCTGCGCGCCGAGCTCACGGATGCGCTGCATCACCGGCTCGTACAGGGAGCGGCTGGCACCGCCGGACTGGCGCGCGATGATCACGCGCAGACCCACGTCCCGCGCGAACGGCAGGTACTCGAGCAGCGGCTGGAGCGGGTTCATGCCCGTGGCCACCAGGTCGTAGTCGTCGATGATGACGAACGCGTCCGGGCTGCTGTACCAACTGCGGTTGCGCAGCTGCTCGGGCGTGACGTCCGGACCCGGCATACGGCGGCTGAGCGAGCCCGCCAGACCCTCCAGGGTCTCCGTGAGGGCCGGCGCCGAGGCGCAGTAGCGCGAGAGGTGCGACTCGGGGACGCCCTCCAGGTGCGCACGGCGGTAGTCACCGATGACGATCTTCGCCTTGTCCGCTGGGTACCGCTCGCAGATCTGCTTGATGAGCAGCCGGATGAGCGCGGACTTGCCGGACTCGCTCTCGCCGAAGATGACGAAGTGCGGGTCGCTCTCGAAGTCCACGAAGACCGGGGCGAGCTGGGACTCGTCGATACCGAAGGCGATACCGCGCTCCGGGTGCTCGAAGCCCTTGGGCAGACGGTCCGCGTCCAGCTGGCGCGGCAGGAGCCGCACCGCGGGGGCCGGGGCGCCCTGCCAGTTCTCGTTGATCGCGTTGATCACCACGGAGGTGGCGTCCGCGAGATCCTCGGTCTCCGAGGAACCGTCCACGCGCGGCAGCGCCGTCATGAAGTGCAGCTTGTCCGTGCTCAGACCACGGCCGGGCACGGCCGCAGGGACGTTCTGCGCGACCTTGCGGTCGATCTCCGACTCGGTGGGGTCACCGAGTCGCAGCTCGATGCGGTTCTGCAGCATGTCCTTGAGCGCGGGCCGCACCTCGGTGTACCGGCTCGCCGTGATGATCACGTGGACACCGAAGCCGAGACCGCGCATCGCCATGTCGGTGATGGACGCCTCGAGGCCTTCGTAGTCCGTCTTGAACGTCCCCCAGCCGTCGACGACCAGGAAGACGTCACCCCAGAGCTGGTCGGGCAGCTGGCCCGAGGCCCGGCGCTGCCGGTAGGTCTGGATCGAGTCGACGTTGTTCGCGCGGAAGTACTCCTCGCGCGCGTTGAGGATGCCCTCCACCTCGCTGACCGTACGCCGCACCTTCTCGGCGTCGAGCCGGTTCGCGACACCGCCGACGTGGACCAGGTCCTCCATCGCGATGAGACCACCACCACCGAAGTCCAGGCAGTAGAACTGCACTTCGCTGGGCGTGTGGGTGAGCGCGAACGAGGTGATCATCGAGCGCAGCAGCGTCGACTTTCCAGACTGCGGACCACCCACGAACAGACCGTGACCGGAACCACCGGAGAAGTCCCGGTACAGGACGTCGCGGCGCTGCTCGAAGGGCTTGTCGACGAGGCCGACCGGGACATTGAGCCGGCCGAGCGCCGTGTACTCCGGTGCGGTCAGGCCGCGTTCCGGCGTGATCGCCAGAGCCGGAAGCAGCTGCTCCAGAGAGGGCGCCTCCTCCAGCGGCGGCAGCCACACCTGGTGCGCCGGCGGGCCCTGGCCGACCATCTTGCTGACGATCACGTCGAGCACGGTGTCCGCGAGGGCGTCGTCGACGCGGTTGTCCTGCTCCGGCTCCTCGATCACCGGCTGCGGCGGCAGCTCCACGTGCCCGGCCTTGAACACCGCGGGCCGCAGCTGCGTCGAACGGTGCACGCGCGAGGGGCCCTCGCCGTGGTACGGACCGGACACGTAGGCCGCCTTGAAACGCACCATGGTGTCGGTGTCGTACCGCAGATAACCCGAACCCGGGATCGACGGCAGGTGGTACGCGTCCGGCACACCGATCGCCGTACGCGACTCGGCCGCGGAGAACGTCCGCAGACCGATGCGGTACGAGAGGTACGTGTCCAGACCGCGCAGCTTGCCCTCTTCCAGGCGCTGCGAGGCGAGCAGCAGGTGCACACCCAGGGATCGGCCGATACGACCGATCTGGATGAACATGTCGATGAAGTCCGGCTTCGCGGTGAGGAGTTCGGAGAACTCGTCGAGCACGATGACAAGGGACGGCATCGGTTCGAGGGCGGCACCGGCGGCGCGCGCCTTCTCGTAGTCCGTGAGGTTGGCGAAGTTGCCCGCCGTACGCAGCAGCTCCTGGCGGCGCTGCATCTCACCGGTGATCGAGTCGCGCATGCGGTCGATGAGCGTGAGGTCGTCGGCGAGGTTGGTGATGACGGCCGCGGTGTGCGGCATGTCCGCCATGCCGGCGAAGGTCGCACCACCCTTGAAGTCCGCGAGGATGAAGTTCAGCGTCTCCGAGGAGTGCGTCACCGACAGGCCGAGCACCAGCGTGCGCAGCACCTCGGACTTACCGGAACCGGTGGCGCCGACGCACAGGCCGTGCGGGCCCATGCCTTCCTGCGCCGCCTCCTTGAGGTCGAGCATGACCGGCTCACCGGCCTGGCCGACACCGATCGGCACGCGCAGCCGCTCGTGCTGCGTGCGCGGCCGCCAGGTGCGCGAGACGTCCACCGAACCGGCGTCGCCGATGCCCATGAGGTCGGTGAAGTCCAGGTTGGCGAGGAGCGGTTCGCCCTCCTCGGCGCTGCCGACGCGGTACGCCGCCAGCTGCCGGGCGAGCGCCTCGGCCTGCTCCAGGCTCAGGGCGTCGGGCGTGCCGCTGTACGCCGACTCGTGGCCGACGAACAGCTGCAGCTTCTCCGGCTTCAGGTACGCCGTCAGACCGCCGCGCAGCTCGTCCTCCAGCTCACCGGGGGCGATCTCCAGGAAGGTCACGCCCTGGAGGCCCTCGGCGCCCGCGAGTTCGGAGTCGGGCGGGACGGTGCCGCCGTCGAGGACGACAAGCAGATGCGGCTGGTCGTACACCGGGTTCGCGTCACGGTTCCAGCGCGGGCGGTCGCCCAGCTGGTCCTCGAGCGCCTCCTCCAGCTCGCCGAGGTCGTCGAAGAGCAGCCGGGCCGAGCCCGCGCCGTCCTTCGACTTCGGGTGCTGGGCGTGCGGCAGCCACTTGATCCAGTCCCAGTCCGCCGCCGCCGAGGGGTGCGCCACCACGGCGACGAGCAGGTCCTCGGGGGAGTGCAGCGTGGTCAACTGGGCGATCGCCGCACGCGCGTTGGCGTACACCGTGTCCGTGTCGCCGCAGAGCGCCAGGTGGTAGAAGGCGCGCAGCGAGACCGCGACCGGCAGGTCGGCGATCGAGCCGTGCGCGTCGAGGAAGGCCTTCATCGCCGCTGCCGTCAGCGGCTCGAGCTCTTCCTTGGGCGCTGTCTCCGGCGCGACCAGCGGAGTGTTCAACTGCTGGCTGCCCAGGCCCATACGGACCGACGCGAAGTCGTTGTCCGTCGGCCGGCGTTCCCACAGCCGCTTGCCGTCCGCGGCCACGGCCCAGAGCTGGTCCGCGTCCGGGTGCTGGAACAGCTGTGTACGGCGCTGGAGTTCGGCGGTCTTGTGCACGTCCTTGCGGACCTGCTCGAGATACCGGAAGTAGTCACGCCGGTCCTGCGCCATCCCGGCGCCGCCGCCCTGCCGGGACTTGGCGAACTGCGCGATGGCCATCGCAAGCGTCGAGGCGAGCATGAGACCGCCCACCACGCGCATGTACGACGGCAGGTTCGGCATGAAGAAGAAGCCGACGGAACCCAACATGCCGAACATCGGCAGCAGGTTCATCAGCACACTGTCGTCGCCCTCCCGAGGAATTTCGGGCGGTGACTCGAGCTTGACCTCCCCCTCCGGGACGGCAGGCGGCTGAATCCGCGGCTGCCGTTTGATGATGACGACGCTCACCGATGCACTCATCCTTCGTAATTGATACGTCCATGCACCGACGCCCCCCGTTGAGCGGCGACGGCTTCCCGTCGTAGGCGCCGATCCTACTGTCAAGCTCCGACACTCAGGCATCCAGGAGGGGTGGAGATGCGGCAAGAGTGCGAGGAGAAATGAGGGAGGTGGCGCCGGAGCCCCCCAGACCTGAGGGTAGGGTGGCGCTCCGCCGTTGTACGCGCGGCGTAAAGACGTAAGTCAGGGCCTTGTATACAGGGGGAACTACCAGGTGAGCACGGGCACATCGACAGGTTTCTGCCGGGTCACCGTCGCAGCGCCGGACAGTCGTATCGATGTGGCGCTGCCCGAGGATCTGCCGATCCAGGACATCTATCCGGAGATCGTACGGCTCTCGGGCATGGCCCACGACGACAACGCCCTCGCCGGGTACCACCTGGTACGCCGCGACGGCGACGTGCTCGACGCGAGCCGATCGCTCCTCGAGCACCGCGTCCGCGACGGCGAGGTGCTGCTGCTGCGGCCGTTCGCCGACTCGCTGCCGCCGGCCGTCCACGACGACGTGGTGGACGCGGTCGCTTCGGCGGTCAAGCAGGATCTGCGCGGGTGGAACGACAACCTCATGCGCGTCGCCGGTCTCGTCTCGGGCGTACTGCTCCTGACGATGCTCGGCTTCGTGTTCTGGTTCGCGGATCCGCTGCGCCATGACATGAACGGACTGCAGGGCATCGTCGCCGGCGTCGTCGCGATCGCGCTCACCGCCCTCGCGGGCGTGCGCGGCCGGGTGTACGACGACCGGGGCGCGGCAGTCGCACTCGGCATCGCATCACTGCCGCACGCACTGATCGCCGGATCGGGCGTCCTTCCGCAGGACGCGGGACAGGGACCGGGAAAGCTCCAGTTCCTGGTCGGCTGTGTGGTCGTACTGATCTTCTCCGTCGTGCTGATCATGCTGCTGCCGCAGGGTGACGCACCGTTCGTCGCCGCGGCGCTCGCCGCCGCCATCGGCACGCTCGCCGCGTTCGTCGGCATCCTCACCGAGGCCGAGCCGCGCGAGATCGCCGCCGGCACCGCCGTCGTCGCCGTCGCCGTGATCGGCTTCCTGCCGGGCTGGTCCGCCCGGTTCGCCAAGCTGCCGATCGGCTTCCGCTCGCCGGAGGACCTGGCCCGCGCCCGCCGCGAGGGCCAGGAGGGCAACCTCGAGGCCGTCGACGTCCAGCGCATCGTCGCCCAGACCAGCCGCGGTCACGAGCTCCTGCTCGGCATGGTCGGCGGCTGCGCCATCGTCATCGTCGGCTCCGCCGGTGCCGTCCTCGGCTTCAGCGACAGCGGCTGGGCCCAGCTCGTCGCCCTGGTCGTCGGCCTCGCCGCGATGCTCCGCGCCCGCCTCTTCCGCTACACCGCGCAGGTCACCTGCCTGATGGTCTCCGGCGTCGTCACCATCGCGCTGCTGATCCTCGGCCTCGCGATCTCGCCGCCGGTGGAGATGCTGAAGGACCTCGCCCAGGGCGACTCGGGTCCGGTCGACATCCGCACGCTGTGGCTCGGCGCCTGCGTCGTGGCCGGTGCGCTGCTCCTGATCGCGATCGCCCTGATCGTCCCGCAGAAGGGCCTCTCCCCGTTCTGGGGCCGGATGCTCGACCTCGCGGACTCGCTGGTCCTGCTCTCCCTCATCCCGCTCTGCCTGGCCGTGCTCGACGTGTACGCCAAGGTGCGCGGAGGGGTATAGCGCCCTGCCGGTACAGAGGACGAGAGGGGCCCGGGTCTTCCCGGGCCCCTCTCGCGTACACCGTGGTAAAGCGCCCGAGCACCGACTGGTACTCTGTGTAGCGGCCGTTTGTGTACGCGCCCCCGGAGCAGCTGAGAAGCACTGAAGCGCTGGGGGACAGCGCCCAGCGGATCCCGCCTCCCGAGTAACGGAAGCTCCCCTGAGATGTAGACCAGGGGCACTCGGTGGCAGCAACCAGACACATGAGGAGTTCGCGTGTCCCTCGACACCGCCACGAAGAAGCAGATCATGGCCGAGTTCGCCACCAAGGAGGGTGACACCGGCTCCCCCGAGGTCCAGGTCGCCCTGCTCTCGCGCCGCATCTCGGACCTGACCGAGCACCTGAAGACCCACAAGCACGACCACCACTCCCGTCGTGGCCTGCTGATCCTGGTCGGCCAGCGTCGCCGCCTGCTTCAGTACCTGGCCAAGAAGGACATCACGCGCTTCCGTGCCCTCGTCGAGCGCCTCGGCATCCGCCGCGGTGCGGCGGGCGCCAAGTAAAACGCCGTGAAAGGGAGCGGTTCCCACGCCTAGGGGGCCGCTCCCTTTGCTGTACGTGCGCACAGAGCACGACGGCTTTGTAGTCTGGTCACGGAACACCGTACGAGACGTACGTCACGTGTGACGGACCGTCCCGCGCGGCACAGCCGTACCGGACAACGCAGAACAAGGACGATACGCACGAGGAGAGGCGACCTCCGCCGACGCCGGTCCTCGGTAGTGGCCCCCGGGAAAACGAAGTGCAACCCCCGGGTGCTTCGATCGAAGACCGGCCCGCACTCAAGGCGCTGCTCCGCCCCCGTCCCCTCGCCACACGGGCGACGCGGACAAAAGACGAACAGTTCCGGCGTCACGCCGACACCGGAACGACAAGCAAACGGAGAGATCGCTAGTGGAGAACGAGACCCACTACGCCGAGGCCGTCATCGACAACGGCACCTTCGGCACCCGCACCATCCGCTTCGAGACGGGCCGCCTGGCCAAGCAGGCCGCCGGCTCCGCCGTGGCGTACCTGGACGACGACACCATGGTGCTGTCGGCCACCACCGCTTCCAAGAAGCCCAAGGACCAGCTCGACTTCTTTCCCCTCACGGTGGACGTCGAGGAGCGGCAGTACGCCGCCGGCAAGATCCCCGGTTCGTTCTTCCGTCGCGAGGGCCGCCCCTCCGAGGACGCGATCCTGACCTGCCGCCTGATCGACCGCCCGCTGCGCCCGTCCTTCAAGAAGGGCCTGCGCAACGAGATCCAGATCGTCGAGACGATCATGGCTCTCAACCCCGACCACCTGTACGACGTGGTCGCGATCAACGCCGCCTCCTGCTCCACGCAGCTGGCCGGCCTGCCCTTCTCCGGCCCGATCGGCGGCACCCGTGTCGCCCTGATCAAGGGCCAGTGGGTCGCCTTCCCGACGCACACCGAGCTCGAGGACGCCGTCTTCGACATGGTGGTCGCCGGTCGCGTCCTGGAGGACGGCGACGTCGCGATCATGATGGTCGAGGCCGAGGCCACCGAGAAGACCATCGAGCTCGTCAAGGGCGGCGCCCAGGCGCCGACCGAGGAGATCGTCGCCGCCGGTCTCGAGGCCGCGAAGCCCTTCATCAAGGCGCTCTGCAAGGCCCAGTCGGAGCTCGCCGCGAAGGCCGCCAAGCCGACCGGTGAGTTCCCGGTCTTCCTCGACTACCAGGACGACGTCCTGGAGGCGCTCACCGCCGCCGTCAGCTCCGAGCTCTCGCAGGCGCTCACCATCGCCGGCAAGCAGGAGCGCGAGACCGAGCTCGACCGCGTCAAGGAGATCGCCGCCGAGAAGCTGCTCCCGCAGTTCGAGGGCCGCGAGAAGGAGATCTCCGGTGCGTACCGCGCGCTGACCAAGAAGCTGGTCCGCGAGCGCATCATCAAGGACAAGGTCCGCATCGACGGCCGTGGCCTGACCGACATCCGTACGCTCGCGGCCGAGGTCGAGGCCATCCCGCGCGTGCACGGCTCGGCGCTGTTCGAGCGTGGCGAGACCCAGATCCTGGGCGTCACCACGCTGAACATGCTCCGCATGGAGCAGCAGCTGGACACCCTCTCCCCGGTGACCCGCAAGCGGTACATGCACAACTACAACTTCCCGCCGTACTCCGTCGGTGAGACGGGCCGCGTCGGCTCCCCGAAGCGCCGCGAGATCGGCCACGGCGCGCTCGCCGAGCGCGCGATCGTGCCGGTCCTGCCGACGCGCGAGGAGTTCCCCTACGCGATCCGTCAGGTGTCCGAGGCTCTCGGCTCCAACGGCTCGACGTCCATGGGCTCGGTCTGCGCCTCCACCATGTCGCTGCTGAACGCCGGTGTGCCGCTGAAGGCCGCCGTCGCCGGTATCGCCATGGGTCTGATCTCCCAGGAGATCGACGGCGACACGCACTACGTCGCCCTCACCGACATCCTCGGTGCGGAGGACGCCTTCGGTGACATGGACTTCAAGGTCGCCGGTACGAAGGAGTTCGTGACCGCCCTCCAGCTCGACACCAAGCTGGACGGCATCCCCGCCTCCGTCCTGGCCGCGGCCCTCAAGCAGGCCCGCGACGCCCGTCTGCACATCCTCGACGTGATGACCGAGGCGATCGACGTTCCGGACGAGATGTCCCCGAACGCGCCGCGCATCATCACCGTCAAGATCCCGGTGGACAAGATCGGTGAGGTCATCGGCCCGAAGGGCAAGATGATCAACCAGATCCAGGAGGACACCGGCGCCGACATCACGATCGAGGACGACGGCACCATCTACATCGGTGCCGCCGACGGCCCGGCCGCCGAGGCCGCCCGCGCCACGATCAACGGCATCGCCAACCCGACCATGCCGGAGGTCGGCGAGCGCTACCTGGGCACCGTCGTGAAGACGACGACCTTCGGTGCGTTCGTCTCCCTGCTGCCCGGCAAGGACGGTCTGCTGCACATCTCGCAGATCCGCAAGCTCGCCGGCGGCAAGCGCGTGGAGAACGTCGAGGACGTCCTCGGTGTGGGCCAGAAGGTCCAGGTCGAGATCGCCGAGATCGACTCGCGCGGCAAGCTCTCCCTGATCCCCGTCGTCGAGGGCGAGGACGGCGAAGAGAAGGCCGACGACGCGAAGGACGACGCCGCCAAGTGACGTCCCGTAGCACCACGACGACGGCCCGCCCCTCCTCGGAGAGGCGGGCCGTCGCCCGTACTCAAACCCTGCTCAAGGGCAAGGACGGCATCGGCACCGTGCGCCGCACGACTCTGCCGGGCGGCCTGCGGGTCGTCACCGAGACCCTGCCCTCCGTACGCTCCGCGACCTTCGGGATCTGGGCCAACGTCGGATCGCGCGACGAGACGCCGTCCCTGAACGGAGCCACGCACTACCTGGAACACCTCCTCTTCAAGGGCACCAAGAAGCGCACCGCCCTGGACATCTCCGCCGCGATCGACGCGGTCGGCGGCGAGATGAACGCCTTCACGGCGAAGGAGTTCACCTGCTACTACGCGCGCGTGCTCGACACCGACCTGCCGCTCGCGATCGACGTGGTGTGCGACATGCTCACCGGTTCGCTGATCGAGCAGGAGGACGTCGACGCGGAGCGCGGCGTGATCCTCGAAGAGATCGCGATGACCGACGACGACCCGGGCGACTGCGTGCACGACCTGTTCGCGCACACGATGCTCGGCGACACCCCGCTCGGCCGCCCGGTCCTCGGCACCGTCGACACGGTCAACGGCCTGGACGCCTCCCGTATCCGGCGCTTCTACAAGAAGCACTACGACCCGCGCCACCTGGTGGTCGCGGCCGCGGGCAACGTCGACCACAACAAGGTCGTACGCCAGGTCCGCGCCGCCTTCGAGAAGGCCGGCGCCCTCAAGGACCTGGAGGCGAGCCCGATCGCGCCCCGCGACGGCCGCCGCGCCATCCGGACGGCCGGCGGACTCGACGTGGTCGACCGGAAGACCGAGCAGGCCCACGTGGTCCTCGGCATGCCGGGCCTGGCCCGCACCGACGAGCGCCGCTGGGCCCTCGGCGTCCTCAACACGGCACTGGGCGGCGGCATGTCGTCCCGCCTGTTCCAGGAGGTCCGCGAGAAGCGCGGCCTGGCCTACAGCGTGTACTCGTACACCTCGGGCTATGCCGACTGCGGCCTCTTCGGGGTGTACGCGGGCTGCCGCCCGAGCCAGGTGCACGACGTCCTGAGGATCTGCCGCGACGAGCTCGACCAGGTCGCCGAACACGGCCTCTCCGACGACGAGATCGGCCGCGCCATCGGCCAGCTCGCCGGCTCCACCGTGCTCGGCCTGGAGGACACCGGGGCGCTCATGAACCGCATCGGCAAGAGCGAGCTGTGCTGGGGCGACCACATGTCGGTGGACGACATGCTCGCCCGGATAGCGGCGGTCACCCCGGACGAGGTGCGGGAGGTGGCACGCGACATCCTGGGACAGCGTCCCTCGCTGTCCGTCATCGGCCCGCTGACGGACAAGCAGGCGGCCCGGCTGCACGAAGCGGTCGCGTAAACCGCGTAAGGCCGTACGGCTCTCAACACCCGTAAGGAATCAAGCACATGAGCAAGCTGCGCGTGGCGGTCCTCGGCGCCAAGGGCCGGATCGGCTCGGAGGCGGCCCGGTCCGTCGAGGCCGCCGACGACCTGGAACTGGTCGCCGCCCTCGACCGCGACGACAAGATCGAGACCCTTGCCGAGGTGGGCGCCCAGGTCGTCGTCGACCTGACGCACCCGGACGCGGTGATGGGCAACCTCGAGTACTGCGTCGCGAACGGCATCCACGGCGTCGTCGGTACGACGGGCTGGACCGACGAGCGTCTCGCGCAGCTGCGCGGCTGGCTGGACGCCCAGCCCTCCACGGGTGTCCTGATCGCCCCGAACTTCTCCATCGGCGCGGTCCTGACCATGCAGTTCGCGCAGAAGGCGGCCCGCTTCTTCGAGTCCGCCGAGGTCATCGAGCTGCACCACCCGAACAAGGCGGACGCCCCGAGCGGCACCGCGCACCGTACGGCCCAACTGATCGCCGAGGCCCGGGAGAAGGCAGGCTGCGCCCCGCAGCCCGACGCCACTTCCACGGCCCTGGACGGCGCCCGCGGCGCGGACGTCGACGGCGTACCGGTGCACTCGGTGCGGCTTCGCGGACTGCTCGCCCACCAGGAGGTGCTGCTCGGCGGTGAGGGCGAGACGCTGACGATCCGTCACGACTCGCTGCACCACAAGAGCTTCATGCCGGGCATCCTGCTCGGTGTGCGCCGCGTCGTGGACACCCCGGGCCTCACCTTCGGCCTGGAACACTTCCTCGACCTCGACAGCTGACTCCTTCCTCCCCCGAATCGACTCTTCGATGCGCGCAAAGATCACGTACTTCGCCCTGGCCGCCGCCCTGGTCGTCTACTTCGTCCTGGTCGGCAGCCGCGGCGTGCTGCTGATACGCGAGGGCACCGCGGTCACCGTCACCTTCGGGATCGCGGTGCTCGTACTGCCGCTGATCGGCGTGTGGTTCCTCTGGAAGACCACCCAGTTCGCCCGCAAGGCGAACGCCCTGGCCGCCGAGCTCGAAGCGGAGGGCGGCCTCCCGGTCGACGAGCTCAAGCGCCTGCCGAGCGGCCGTATCGACCGTGAATCTGCGGACGAGGTCTTCGCCAAGCGCCGCGCGGAGACCGAGGACGCGCCGGACGACTGGCGCTGCTGGTTCCGCCTGGCGATCGCGTACCACGACGCCCGCGACACCCCGCGCGCCCGCAAGGCCATGCAGCGGGCGATCACGCTCCACGACGGGAAGTGAACCGGCACCTGCCGTGAGAAACCCCCGCCCCTGACCCGGTTCTCCGGGCAGGGGCGGGGGTTTCGGCGTTCTACGGGGCTACGCGACCGGGCGGTACTCGGCCGCCCACGCCTCGACCGAGTCGGCGGCCCGGTCGAACGCCTCGCGCCGCGAGAGGAAGTCGGCGCTCCGGTCGGTGAGCAGCGGCGCCGCGAGCGTCTCGCCGCCCTGGCAGACGAGTACGAGCGCCTGCCCCTGCACGGTCCGCGGCAGCCCGAGCCACCGCACCGGCTGCTGCGTCGTGCGCACGGCGACGACCTGCGCCCACGCGACCGTACGTGTACGGAAGAACCCCACCTGGCGCAGCCCGCGTGCGCTGACCCAGGCACCGACGCGCAGCATCTGGGCCGCAGCGGCGATCACGAGCAACGCACCGGCCCCGCAGGCGATCGCGCCCGGCGTCTCCCCGGCGACGGCGATGATCACCGCGGCGAACAGGACGTACGAGGCGAGGAGCAGGAGCAGCGCCGCCGCGGCGACGCGCCACGGGCCTGGCCGGTACGGACGCCGCCAGGTGTCGCGGTCGTCGTACGGGAGCGCGACGTCGTCCGCCGCTTCGTCAAAAGCGCGGTCGGCCGTCAGGAAGGGCAGGGGCACGACTGTTCCTCACTCGAAGCACGCGTTGGGCTGTGTGCCCGGTGAGGCTACCCAGAGGGCGGACGAGCGGCCACCCTCGGGGGTTCGGCCGCGCCGTGCCGTGTCGCCGGGGCCGGACGGCCGCGCCCCTGACCGCGCGTCAGCGTCCGTCGGCGGCTTCGGACTGCTGGGTGGACGCGGGTGACTGCTCCGGGGAGAGCGCGGGCAGCCCGAAGAGCAGGGAGCCCACGAGGCCGGCGACCAGCGTCGCGCCGATCAGTGTGCGGCCCATGATCTGACTGACCGTCGCGCGTTCGCGGGGCGGGGGAGTGACGTTGCTGCGGAACTTGTCGGCTTCAGCGATGAAGGCGAACGGAACGGGCTCGCGCCGACGGAACATGAGGGGCTCGGCTCCTTGGTGTCACGGGAGACCACACGGGTCTCGAACTGAATCACTGCTACCAAGACAGACGTTCAAAAGGTCACATTGGTGCCCTGAATCAGGAAATTCACCAAAGAACGTTGCAGAGCACCGCCGAACGGCCCTCTGTCAGTGCCGAGCCGTAGAGTGGGCGCCGCCCGAGCGAGTGCGATTTGGAAGGACCCCCGCCGGTGAGCGATACCCCCGAAGCGACCCCCGAAGCAGACCTGAAGCCGAGTTTCCGCAGCGATGTCACCGTCGAGCTGGTGAAGCACAGCGCCGCCGACAGCGACGTGCTGTGGGCGGCCCGCGTCTCCACCGCGGGCGAGCAGTCCCTCGACGAGCTCACCAAGGACCCGGAGCGCTCCAAGGGCCTGATCAACTACCTGATGCGGGACCGCCACGGCAGCCCCTTCGAGCACAACTCGATGACGTTCTTCATCAGCGCCCCCATCTTCGTCTTCCGCGAGTTCATGCGACACCGCGTGGGCTGGTCGTACAACGAAGAGTCGGGGCGGTACAGGGAGCTCCAGCCGGTGTTCTACGTCCCGGACGAGTCCCGCAAGCTCGTCCAGGAGGGCCGCCCGGGGAAGTACGTCTTCGTGGAGGGCACCCAGGGGCAGCAGGAGCTCACGGGCCGCGTCATGGAGGACACGTACCGCCAGGCGTACGAGTCGTACCAGGAGATGCTCGCCGCGGGAGTGGCCCGCGAGGTCGCCCGCGCGGTCCTGCCGGTCGGCCTCTTCTCCTCGATGTACGCGACGTGCAACGCCCGCTCGCTGATGCACTTCCTCGGCCTGCGCACGCAGCACGAACTGGCCAAGGTGCCGTCCTTCCCGCAGCGGGAGATCGAGATGGTCGGCGAGAAGATGGAGCAGGAGTGGGCCAAGCTCATGCCGCTCACCTACGCCGCGTTCAACAAGAACGGCCGCGTGGCCCCATAGCGGCGATCGCGGGATCCGCAACCGCTGGCGCGTGCCCCGCAGGGCTCAGCAGTTCGCGACACACGGGGCTTTCGGTGGCAGGCACAGATGTACGGTCAGCCGTGCGAAGTGTCCGTATTGCGGCATTTCGAGAAGTTCATCTAGCCTGATCAAACGGACCCGGCACTGCTTGAACCCCCGAGCAGGCAGTGCCGGGATCCTTTCGATTTGGCCCCGTTGTCGGGCCCCTCACCTCCACCCGAGGGGGGACCTCGCACTGAGCAGCGAGTAGCGTGTTACCCATGGCTCCGACCTCGACTCCGCAAACCCCCTTCGGGAGGGTCCTCACCGCCATGGTCACGCCCTTCGCGGCGGACGGCGCACTCGACCTCGATGGCGCGCAGCGACTCGCCACCCACCTGGTGGACGCAGGCAACGACGGCCTGATCGTCAACGGCACCACCGGCGAGTCCCCGACCACCAGCGACGCGGAGAAAACCGAGCTCGTACGAGCCGTGGTGGAGGCGGTGGGCGACCGCGCCCACGTCGTCGCCGGAGTCGGCACCAACGACACCCGTCACAGCATCGAACTGGCCCGCGCCGCCGAGAAGGTCGGCGCCCACGGCCTCCTCACCGTCACGCCGTACTACAACAAGCCGCCGCAGGAAGGCCTCTACCGGCACTTCACCGCGATCGCGGACGCCACCGAGCTGCCCGTCATGCTCTACGACATCCCCGGCCGCAGCGGCGTACCCATCAACACCGAGACGATCGTCGCGCTCGCCGAGCACCCGCGGATCGTCGCCAACAAGGACGCCAAGGGCGACCTCGGCCGCGCCAGCTGGGCCATCGCCCGCTCCGGCCTCGCCTGGTACTCCGGCGACGACATGCTCAACCTGCCGCTGCTCTCCGTCGGCGCGGTCGGCTTCGTCTCCGTCGTCAGCCACGTCGTCACGCCCGAACTGCGCGCCATGCTCGACGCGCACCTCTCGGGCGACGTACGCAAGGCGACCGAGATCCACCAGAAGCTGCTGCCGGTCTTCACGGGCATGTTCCGCACCCAGGGCGTCATCACCACCAAGGCCGCCCTCACCCTGCAGAACCTGCCCGCCGGACCGCTGCGCCTGCCGCTGGTCGAACTGTCGAACGAGGAAACTCACCAGCTCAAGATCGACCTCGCCGCCGGCGGGGTACAGCTCTGACAACAGACTTCACAACTGAACAACCGCACAACTCAACAAGCACCACACACGCAAACAGACAGCACAGACGAGAACTGCAGACAACATCTGCACCTGCACGAATGTCATGCGCGCCACGTGCCTCTGGGTACGTGGCGCGTGTGGTTAGGAGAGTCTTTTGAGTCATCCGCACCCTGAGCTCGGCTCACCGCCGAAGCTGCCCGAGGGCGGCCTCCGCGTCACCCCGCTCGGCGGCCTCGGCGAGATCGGCCGCAACATGACCGTGTTCGAGTACGGCGGACGCCTGCTGATCGTCGACTGCGGAGTGCTCTTCCCCGAGGAGGAGCAGCCCGGAATCGACCTGATCCTGCCGGACTTCAGCAGCATCCGGGACCGCCTCGACGACATCGAGGGCATCGTCCTCACCCACGGTCACGAGGACCACATCGGCGCCGTCCCGTACCTCCTCCGCGAGAAGCCGGACATCCCGCTGATCGGCTCCAAGCTGACCCTCGCCCTGATCGAGGCGAAGCTCCAGGAGCACCGCATCCGCCCGTACACCCTCGAGGTCAAGGAGGGGCACCGCGAGCGGGTCGGCCCCTTTGACTGCGAGTTCGTGGCGGTCAACCACTCCATCCCGGACGCCCTCGCGGTCGCCATCCGCACCCCTGCGGGCATGGTGGTCCACACCGGCGACTTCAAGATGGACCAGCTGCCGCTCGACGGCCGCCTCACGGACCTGAACACCTTCGCGCGTCTCGCCGAGGAGGGCATCGACCTGCTCCTCTCGGACTCGACGAACGCCGAGGTCCCCGGCTTCGTACCGCCCGAGCGCGACATCTCGAACGTCGTACGACAGGTCTTCGCCAGCGCCCGCAAGCGCATCATCGTGGCGAGCTTCGCCAGCCACGTGCACCGCATCCAGCAGATCCTGGACGCCGCTCACGAGTACGGCCGCCGGGTCGCCTTCGTCGGCCGCTCCATGGTCCGCAACATGGGCATCGCCCGGGACCTCGGCTACCTGCGCGTCCCGCCGGGCCTGGTCGTCGACGTCAAGACCCTCGACGACCTGCCGGACGACGAAGTCGTCCTCGTGTGCACGGGCTCGCAGGGCGAACCCATGGCCGCGCTCTCCCGCATGGCCAACCGGGACCACCAGATCCGCATCGTCCAGGGCGACACCGTGATCCTGGCGTCGTCCCTGATCCCCGGCAACGAGAACGCGGTCTACCGCGTGATCAACGGCCTGACGCGCTGGGGCGCCAACGTGGTCCACAAGGGCAACGCCAAGGTCCACGTCTCCGGCCACGCGTCGGCGGGCGAGTTGCTGTACTTCTACAACATCTGCAAGCCCAAGAACCTGATGCCGGTCCACGGTGAATGGCGCCACCTGCGCGCCAACGCCGAGCTCGGCGCCCTAACGGGTGTGCCGCACCAGAACATCGTGATCGCCGAGGACGGCGTGGTCGTCGACCTCGTCCAGGGCAAGGCCAAGATCGTCGGCAAGGTCCAGGCGGGTTACGTCTACGTCGACGGCCTCTCGGTCGGCGATGTCACCGAGTCCTCCCTCAAGGACCGCCGCATCCTCGGCGACGAGGGCATCATCTCGGTCTTCGTCGTCGTGGACTCCACCACGGGCAAGATCACGGGCGGCCCGCACATCCAGGCACGCGGCTCGGGTATCGAGGACAACGCCTTCGGCGCCGTCATGCCGAAGATCGGGGAAGCCCTGGAACGCTCCGCTCAGGACGGAGTCGTGGAACCGCACCAGCTGCAGCAGCTCATCCGCCGCACGCTGGGCAAGTGGGTCTCCGACAACTACCGCCGGCGCCCGATGATCCTGCCGGTCGTCGTGGAGGTCTGACCTTCCGCCCGGCCTCTCTGAGGCTCGGAGCAGCGCCAACTGGGAGCGGGGCGCCTCGATTTGCATCGGGGCGCCCCGCTCCAGTAGGTTTACATCTCCGCCAGAACGCAACCGGCGCATTCGTGCGTGCGGAGCGGCTCCCCTCAGGGGGAGGCTGGCACATCAAACTCAGCTAGATCTCCCAACGGGGTCAATTTCGGTATGCCTGGAATTGAATTCGTGGCCCGATTTTGAACGGCCAGGGAAATCCACTAGAGTTTGATCGTCGGAACGGCCCAACAGCCGCAAAGACAAACCCAGTTGACTGGGAATCAGGCCCGAAAGGATCTGATAGAGTCAACACCGCCGAAAGGCCCGGAA
>NZ_JAVIFW010000020.1 GCF_031157275.1 Streptomyces sp. LHD-70 | reverse complement strand
TCGTCGATGAACACGTACAGTGCCGCCAGAAGGGCGTCCAGGTCGGAAGTCACACTCAGGCCAACGGGCGCCCTTCGCCATGGTCGCGACCAGCCCAGACATCGGACTCAATCATCTAGCGGATTCCGGGGGTGGGTCAAGCGGCGGTGGGTGCGGGGGTGATGAGGCTGGCGAGGGGTTCTGCGGGGTAGTGGTCGTAGTCCACGCCGATCTCGGCGAACGCGGCGGCCCACGCCCGTTCGCGCTGCAGCGGCGGCAGGGCGAGGGTCCGCTCGTCGCGGAAGATCGCCCGTACGTCCTCTGCCGAGGGGGAGCTCCAGGGACGGGACCAGGGGGACACGGGGACGGGGTCGATGGCCCGCGCGGCGAGGTACCGCGCGCTGTGCCGCCCCGGCCGGCGGGCGGTGAAGAGAGCTGCCGCCCAGGCCAGGGCGCGGGTTAAGAGGTCGTACACGGCGAGCTCCTGCGCAGGGCGGCGGCGAGCGCCCGTGCGGTGCTGACGTTGCAGCGCCCCAACTCGACCAGAGCGAAGCCGGGTTGGCCCGTGTACGCGATCAGGTCGACACCGAGCGACGGCAGAGTGACGCCGACCGCGGTGAGGGCCGCGTCCAGTTCGGCGCGGGCCGCCTCCGCCTCCTTGAGCACTTCGTCGCTCACAGCAACTCCCCTCGCGACCGGGCGTTCGCCCGAGCGGTCTGTACGTGCAGGCGCTGTTCGGGGGTGGCGGGCCGGGTGTGCTCGGGAGCGACCTCCCACTCCCTCCCGCCGAGCGCGGGCCGCAGGAACCAGCTCGCGCCCAACTCGCCACGGAACACACCGATTTGATTGCGGACCACGTCCAGAAGGAGTGTTCCGACACTGGGGACGGGGGTGGGCATGTGGGCTGGGCACACAATTGCTCCTCTCTGTAGTCATTCGACTACCAGGAGCCCTCAGCGTGACCTAGCCTCGGAACGGCTTCAACTTGCGCAAACTGGTCGGAGAGTGGGGCGACTTGATGACGAACCGCAAAGAGCTGGACCCCGAGAAATCGCCAAGTGCGGCGTTCGGACTGCTTCTTCGCAGGTTACGAGACGAGAAGGGCTGGACTCAGGACGAACTGGCGGAGCACACCGGTTGCTCCGGGACGCACATTTCCGCCGTCGAAACTGGTCGGCGTCCTCCAACTCGCCGTTTCGCTGCAAACGCCGACAAGGCGATGGGGAGTGGGGACAGACTCCAACGTCAGAGCCAGGCCGTGCGTCACACCGCGCTTATCGAGGGCTTCCCGGAGTACCTCAAGCACGAGGCGCGAGCTGTGGAGATCCGGCTGTACGAGGTGGGTGTCATCCCTGGACTGCTCCAGATACCGGAGTACGCGTCAGCCCTCACTGCACGCACGGTTGAACGCGGCGCCATCACCCCCGAGCAAGGCGAGGAACGAGTCTCACTCGTGGCGGCACGCCAAGCAGCCCTCGAACGGACACCCGCGCCACTGGTCTTCGTAGTGCTCGATGAAAGCTGCCTCAGGCGGCCCGTTGGTGGACCCGAGGTCATGGAGCGCCAGTTGGAGCGGCTGATCGGGTTCGCCGCACTGCCGAACACGATGCTCCAAGTCGCTCCCTTCGCCATAGGTGACCGACGCCCGCTCAGCCTGCCGGTCACCATCCCGACGATGCCGGACCGCTCGCTCATGTCCTACGCGGAGTCCTCCCACCGAGGCCATCTCGAAAGGGAAAGCGCGTTCGTTTTGCCTCTGCTGACGTCCTACCATCAGCTCCAGGCCGAATCGCTCTCCCAAGCGGAGTCCGTGGCCATGATCAGCCAGTTGAGAAAGGGCACCCTGTGACCACCGAATCCCCCCGCTGGTTCAAGTCCTCATACAGCGAGAACGGCGGCCAGTGCGTCGAGATCGCCGCAAATCTCGCCTCCTCGCATGGAGTCGTCCCCGTACGCGACTCCAAGAACCCCACCGGCCCCGCCCTGACCGTCCACGCCGACGCGTTCTCGTCCTTCGTCGCCGGCGTCAAGAACGGACAGCTCGGCACCATCTGACCGCCCGAACACCACAACGGCCCCGCCGCACCCCCGAGTTGGGGTACGACGGGGCCGACGGCTAGGAGAGGACGTACCGAGGTGACTCAGGACTCGGAGACCCTCGCATTCGAATCCGCCGACGCGTTCGACGCATGGCTCAGCAAGAACCACGCCGTCTCGCCCGGCATCTGGCTCAAGCTGCGTAAGAAGGGCCCCGGCATCGTCGCCCTGGACTACGCCCAAGCCCTCGACGTGGCCCTCTGCTACGGCTGGATCGACGGCCAGAAGCGCAAGTTCGACGACCAGTGGTGGCTCCAGCGGTTCACCCCGCGCAAGCCCCGCAGCAAGTGGTCCAAGATCAACCGGGACAAGGTGGCCGCCCTGATCGAGCAGGGGAGGATGCGTCCGCCGGGGCAGGCCGAGGTCGACCGCGCCAAGGCAGACGGCCGCTGGGAGGCGGCCTACGACGGCTCGAGGACCGCCACGGTGCCGGACGACCTCGCCGCGGCCCTGACCGCCGAACCGGCCGCGGCCACGTTCTTCGAGACGCTGGACCGGCAGAACCGCTACGCGATCCTGTACCGGATCCACGACGCCAAGAAGCCCGAGACCCGGGCGCTCCGGATCGAGAAGTACGTAGCGATGCTGGCCAAGGGCGAGAAGCTGTACCCGTAGCCACGCAAGGGCACGGCCTGAACGTCCGAGCACACAACGGCCCCGCCGCACCCGGAGTTGAGGTGCGGCGGGGCCATTCGAAACTTACCCCTCCCCGCCTCTGCGAGCCTTCGAGCCCAGCGCGTGGAAGACCAGGCCGACCGCGAGGAACAGCAGCAGCGGGACGACCTGGGTGAGGGTGTACGCGAGGCGTTCGCCCGCGAAGGACTCGGGCAGTGAGTCCGCGGGGTTCCCGTCCGTGCCGAACCAGCCGACGCCGAAGCCCGGCCACACAAGCACCACCACCGTGAACGCCACGAACCCGGTCGCGAGCAGCGTCACCAGCCACACGCCCACCCGGCCGCCGGGCACGCTGTACGGCCGCTTCACGTCCGGGTACTTGCGGCGCAGCACGACCAGGCTAGGGAACGTGATGACGTACGAGATGAAGGTGGTGCTGATCGTCAGGCCCAGGCCTGCGGCGAAGTACTTCTCGCCGTCGCCCTCCGTGAGGTTGAGCGCGACGACGAACAGCAGGGAGGCCAGGACGGCGGAGAGCAGGTTGACCCGTACCGGAGTGCCGTGCTTCTCGGAGATCACGCCGAGCCAGGCCGGTCCCGCCCCGTCGGCACACGCGACGGCCTGGGCGCGGTGGGCGCCCATGGCCCAGGCGACGCCGCTGGTCAGCAGGCCGATGATGAGCCCGGCGGCGGCGATTCCGCCGAAGACGGCGCCCGCGCCGGTGAGGGTGACGGTGCCGTCGGCGGCGATGGAGCCGCCGTAGACGGTGAACACGGCCTTGCAGGCGTCGATGAAGCCGCCGAGGCTGCCGATGTCCTCGCTGGGCAGCACGAAGAGGATGCCGAGGATGGGCGCCCCGTACAGGAAAAGCGAGGCGAGGCCGGAGCGGAGGATGGCGAGGGGGATGTCCCGGCGCGGGTTCTTCATCTCCTCGGAGGCGGAGCTGGGCAGTTCGAAGCCGACGAAGTTGAAGATGAGGACGGGGACGAGGGCGACGAAGCCGACGTAGGTGGGGGTGAACTCACCTGCGGGCAGCGTGTGTACGCCGTTCTGGAGGGCGAAGACGACGACGGAGACGAGGAAGAAGCCGAGCAGCACGATCCGCGCGAGCGCGCCCGCGATAGGCACCCACTTGCCGACGCGCACGGACTGGACGACGGTGAGCGCCCCGCCCCAGATGAAGACCAGACCGGCGACGTACTTCCACAGGCCGGGCAGCGGGGTGAAGAACTCCTCCCAGGTGGAGAGGGCGATGATGCACAGACTGCCGCCCACCCAGACGGGGTTGGAGATCCAGTACAGGATCTGGTTGACGCCCGCGGTGAGGCGCCCGAAGGCGAGCCGGGTCCAGACGTAGGGGCCGCCCTGGACGGGGAAGGCGGAGCCGAGCTCGGCGACGAGCAGGCCGTACGGGAGGAAGAAGGCGACGGCGAGGATCGCCATCCACGTCAGGCCCTGCGGCCCCTGCGCCGCCACCGAGCCGATGGTGTCGAGGCCGACCAGGGTGCAGATCAGGAAGAACAGCACGTCGAGCCGGCGCAGGTCCTTGCGGAGCCTGCCGCGTTGCTCGCCCCAGCCCTCGGAGAGGTCGGGTGTCCCGTCGGCGGCGGCTGCGTGCGGGGTCCCTGTCACGGGGGTGGAAGGTGCTTGGGTCACGTCTTGGCTCCTACGGCGTCGGTACGGGAGGGGGTTCGTACGGGCGCGACTCACCTGACTAACTGGCTGACTGGCTGGCTGACCAACTGGCTGACTGACTGAACGGCCAGTCAGTAAAGGGGACTTTGGCCCCGGCGCGGCGCGCTGTCAAGGGATCCCGCAGGCCCTGGTTCGGCCCTGGTTCGGCCCCGGTACGGCCTCGGTTCGGCCCCAGTACGGCCCTGGTGGCGGGCACGCCGTGTGTAGGGTTGCCGCGTGGCACGAGTCAGGTTGAGCGTGGAGCAGCGGCGCGAGGAGATCCTGCGCGCGGCGGTCGAGCAGATCGACACGCGCGGCGTGGGCGCGGTGCGCATCGCCGACGTGGCCTCGGCGCTGTCCGTCAGCAACGCGCTGGTCCTGTACCACTTCGCGACGAAGGAGAAGCTCGTCGCCGCCGCCTACACCTACGCCGCCGAGGGCGACCTCGCCCATCTGCGCAAGCTCCTCGGCCGCCGCACCACCGCCTTGCGCAGACTCCGCGCCGCGGTGCGCTGGTACGCGCCGACGGGCCAGGCCAAGGGCTGGAAGGTGTGGATCGAGGGCTGGGCGGCCTCCCTGCGCGAACCGGCCCTGCGCGATGTCGCCCGCGACCTCGACCGCCAGTGGAAGGCGGCCCTCGCCGAGGTCATCGCGGAGGGCGTGGCGGCGGGCGAATTCCACTGCGCCGACCCGGAGTCGACAGCCTGGCGCCTGACAGCCCTCCTCGACGGCCTCGCCGTCCAGATGACGTCCTACGCGGGCTCCTTGCCCCGTACGACGATGCTCAGGTGGACGGACGAGGCGCTGGCCCGGGAACTCGGGGTGGAGCAGGGGGCGTTGACGGGGCGGTGAGGATGGGGGACCGACCACCTCCGTACGGTTGCGCCGTGCCATCGGTGAGGTGCCCCGCTCCGACGACGCCGCTAACTCGGCTTCTTGCGCCCGCGCTTCGAGGCTTGCGGTGCGCGTGGATGGCCGCACCGCCAGGCGTATGAAGTCGGTGCGGCCCGTGGCTCTCGGCCGGTGCGTCGCGCGGCTGTGTCGCGGGCGGAAGGTTCGATAGGGGATCCCGGCAGCGGGCGTGCGGGGCACCGTGCACGTCGGCCGCGACGACCCCGACGTACCTCGAACCACCCGTCTCCAACGACACCAAGGAGAACAACGATGGAGCCCGTCTACGACGTGATGGCCCGCCTGCTCACCGGCCATTTCGGCGTGCCGGAGGAGCAGATCCGGCCGGACGCCACCTTCGAGTCGCTGGAGTTCGACTCGCTCGCCCGGCTGGAGCTGGCCACGCTGCTTGAGGACGACCTCGGCGTGGGCCTGCCCGAGGACCGGCCGGACATGACGCTCGCCGAGGCCGCCGAGCATCTGACCATCGCCGTCGGCGCGGAGAAGGCAACCGAGGCCCTGCGGAAGGCGGTCCGGTGACGGCGCGGGACATCGCCATCACGGGGCTCGGCCTCGTCACCCCCGCGGGGGTGGGCGTCGAGGAGTCCTGGGCGGGGATCTGCGCCGGAACCGGTCTCGCCGCGCGCGACGAGGCCCTCACGGGACTGCCCGTCGACTTCTCGTGCTGGGTGCCGGACTTCGACGCCGCGGCCCTCCTCGGCCGGCGGCTCACCTGGCGCATCGACCGGTTCATTCAGCTCGCCATGGTGGCCGCGCGCGAGGCGGTGGCGGACGCGGCACTGGACCGGGAAGCGTGGGACGGGCCGCGGGTCGCCGTCGTGATGGGGGTGGCGTCCAACGGAGGAGACGCCTGGGCCGATGCGTACGCCAAGCTCGTCGAGGGCCGCGTCGAGTCCATCTCGCCCACCACGCTGACCCGTTCGCTGCCCAACATGGTCGCCGGCGAGGTGTCCACGGACCTGCAGGCGACCGGCCCCTGCCTCACCACGTCGACGGCGTGCGCCTCCGGGGCCACCGCGATCGGCATCGCCCGCGACCTGCTGCGCTCGGGGACCTGCGACATCGCGATCGCGGGCGGCACCGACTCCACGCGGGTGCCGATGGGTTCGGCGGCCTTCTACCGGCTCGGCGCGCTCTCCCGACGCCGTGCCGAACCGGCCGTCGCGTCCCGCCCCTTCGACGCGGACCGGGACGGCTTCGTGCTGAGCGAGGGCGCCGGGGTTCTCGTCCTGGAGCGGCCGGAGTACGCGCGCGCCCGCGGCGCCCGTATCCGCGGCTATCTCTCCGGGTACGGGGCCTCCGCCGACGGCTTCCACGCCACCAGCCCCCGGCCGGACGGCGACGGTGCGCGGCGGGCCATCGAGGCCGCCCTCGCCGACGCGGGGGCCGATCCGGCGGACGTCCACCACATCAACGCCCACGGCACGTCGACCCCGCAGGGCGACCGTATCGAGGCGGAGTTGCTCGGTGCTCTCTTCCGTTCGGGTGCGCCGCCGGTGACGTCCGTCAAGGGGGTCATCGGGCACACGCTGGGTGCCGCGGGTGCGGTGGAGGCGGCGGTGACGGTGCTCTCGCTGGAGCGGCAGCTCGTCCCGCCGACCGCCAACCTGGACCGGCTCGACGAGGGCGTGGCCATCGACGTCGTCACCAAGGCGCCCCGGGCGCACCGGATGACGGGGGCCCTCAGCAACGCCTTCGGGTTCGGCGGGCAGAACGCCGTGCTCTTCTTCCGGGCCGCGTGACGCGCGTGACCGCCCGCCCCCGTCTGGTGCTGCTGCTCGCCGCCCTGGTGGCCGCTCTGTGCGCGGTCGCGGGCGCGGGTGCGCACGAGCGGCTCGCCAACGGCGGCTACACCGCGAAGGACACCGAGGCGGACCGGGCGGCGGCGGTGCTGGCCCGGGCGGGCGCGGCCCCGCCGGACCTGGTGCTGCTCGCCCGGTCCTCCGCCGGGGTGGACGCGGCAGCCGCCCGCGAGGCGGGCAGCCGGCTCGCGCGGGAGCTTGCCGCGGCCGACGGGGTGGACTCGACCCGCTCGTACTGGTCCTCGGGTGGTGCGCTGCTGCGTTCCGAGGACGGGCGGGCGGCCCTGGTCACCGCGGATCTCGCGGGCGCGGACCGGGACATGGCGGTCACCGCTCGCGAGCTGGTTCCGAAGCTGACGGGCGAGCGCGGGCCCCTGGAGGTCTCCGCGACCGGCCCCGCGTGGGTGAGCGTGCAGGCCGCGGAGGGCAGCGAACGGGACCTGGTCACCGCCGAGTTGATCGCGGCGCCGCTCACGCTGCTGCTTCTCGTGGTGGCGCTGCGTTCGCTGCTCGCCGCGCTGGTGCCCGTCGTCATCGGTGTGCTCGCGGTCGCGGGTACGGCGGCGCTGCTGCGGGCGCTGACGTACGCCATGCCGGTGTCGGTGTTCGCGATGAACCTCACGACGGCGCTCGGCTTCGGACTCGCCGTGGATTACGGCCTCTTCCTCGTCACCCGGTTCCGCGAGGAGCTGGGGCACGGTCTCGGGGTGGCCGACGCCGTTTCCCGCACGGTGCGTACCGCCGGGCGGGCGGTGGTGGCCTCGGCCTGCACGGTGGCCCTGGCGATGGGGGCGCTGCTTGTGCTGCCGCTGCCGTTCCTGCGCTCGATGGCGTGCGCGGGCATGGCGGTCGCGCTGCTCGCGGCGGCCGCGGCCATGGCCGTCGTGCCGCCGATGCTGCTTCTGCTCGGCGAGCGCATCGGCCGCACCGGGCGGACCGACAGCCCGCTGTGGCGGCGGGTCGCGCGGGTGGTGACGCGCCGGCCCGCGGTGTACGGGGTCGGCTGTGCGGTGCTGCTTGTGCTCTGCGCGGCGCCGTTCGGGCACGTACGTTTCGGGCTCATCGACGAGCGGACGCTGCCGGCGAGCGCGGAGGCCCATGCGACGGCCGAGGAGATCCGGGAGCGGTTCGCGGCGCCCGCCGAGCGGACGCTCACGGTAGTGCTGCCCGAGGGGGCGGACGCAGCCGTGGTCCGGGGGCGGGTGGCCGCGCTGGACGACGTGGTCGCGGTCCGCGCGGTGTCCCTGCCGGGGCTCGGACCGGTGCTGACCGTCGCCGGTACGGCGGAGCCGCAGTCGGCCGCGGCCCAGCGGCTTGTGGCCGGGCTTCGTGCGGAGTCTCCGGAGGGTTCCCTGGTGGCGGGCCGCGCGGCGGTGCTCGCGGACACGAAGGCGGCGGTGGCCGAGCGGCTGCCGCTGGCCGGCGGAATCCTCGCGGTCACCACGTGGGCGATGCTCTTCCTGCTGACCCGCAGCGTGCTGCTGCCCTTCAAGGCGCTGCTCGTGGGCGCGTTGAGCCTGACGGCGAGCTTCGGCGTGGTGGTGTACGTCTTCCAGGACGGCCACCTGCGGGACGTGCTCGGCGGGTTCACCGTCACGGGCGCCCTCGACCTGACGCTGCCGCTGCTCATGGCGGCCGTCGCGTTCGGGCTCGCCGTCGACTACGAGATCTTCCTGCTCTCGCGGGTGCGCGAGCACTGGCTGCGGGGCATGTCCAACCGGGACGCCGTGGTGGAGGGTGTGGCCCGCACCGGGCGGCTCATCACCACGGCGGCGCTCGCGGTGGCCCTGGTCACGGGTGTCCTGGCCACCTCCGGTCTGACGGTGCTCAAACTCCTCGGCACCGGCCTCGCCGTCGCCGTGCTCCTGGACGCGACGGTGGTACGGGGCGTCCTGGTGCCCGCCTTCCTCACCCTGGCGGGCCGCGCCAACTGGTGGGCGCCCGCGTGGCTGCGGCGACGGGACGCGTCTCGGCGGATCAGGAGCGAATCGGCCGACGGCGCCCAGGAGTTGAAGCTCACGAAGGTTCCGTAGCCGCCGTGGGCCGCGTCCGGCGGGCATGTGGTGGTGCTGCGGGGTCAGGGTTCTGCGCGGTCAGTCGGCGGGGAGGCCTATCGACTGGCTGTGGTGGAACGTGTTGCGGGGGTCGTAGGTCTTCTTGATGTGTTGCAGGCGGGGGTAGTTGTCCTTGAAGTAGAGGGTGTGCCAGGGGGTTGGTGAGGTGTTGTAGGCGGGGTCGCCGAGGTCGATGTCGGGGTAGTTGATGAAGCAGCCGTCGGTGGTGTCGTCGGGGACGGGGACGCCGCCGGTGTCGGCGTACATGCCGTGGTAGAAGTCGCGGATCCAGGTGAGGCTGTCGGCTTCGTCGGCGGGGTCGGTCCACCAGATCATCCAGGCGGCCTTGAAGACGGCTTCGCGGTGGGCGCTGGCCGTGGCGGCGTTGTCCACGGCGGAGACCTGGCCGCCGAAGGAGCTGAGCATGACCGATGCCGTGGGGTTGCCGAGGTCTTCGCGGGTGAGGTGGTGGTAGAGGGCCGCGGTGTGGGTGTCGGCGAAGTTGTCACGCATGTAGGCGGACTTGAAGTCGCCGTACTGGGTGGGGTCGTTGGCGTTGGCGTTGCCGGTGCCGAAGTAGCGGGTGGCCTGGAGCCAGGGCATGCGGCGGGGTGGGGCGAGGTCGGGCATGGGGGCGAACTCGCCGAGGGTGGTACGGGCGGGCTCGTGGGGGATGTCGATGCCGTCGGTGAGGGCGTCGAGGAAGTCCCGCAGGAGCTGTTCCGCGTCGGGGGCTGTCGCGTCGACCTGGGTGATCAGGCCGATCGCTCCGGCGGAGCGGTGGTTGAGGGAGAAGAGGCTGCACAGGGCGGTGTTGGGGTCTTCGGGGCTGCTGTGCTTCGTGTGCCAGGCGCCGTAGTTGTGCACGAGGCGGGTGAAGGACTGCTCGTCGAGCGCTTCCCAGGGCCAGGAGACGGCGCTGAGGAGGACTTCGGCGGGGGGCCTGGGCAGGAGCCGGGCCGGGTCGGTGCCGGTCGCGTCGGGTGAGCGGAACCAGTAGCGCGTGACGACACCGAAGTTGCCGCCGCCCGCGCCGGTGTGGGCCCACCAGAGGTCGTGGTGGGGGTCGGTCTTCTCGCGGGTGGCGCGGATGGTGCGGGCCGTTCCGTCGGCGTCGACGGTGACGACCTCGACGGCGTACAAGTGGTCGACGATCAGGCCGTGCCGGCGGCAGAGCATGCCCCAGCCGCCGCCCGCGACGTGGCCGCCGGCGGCGACCTGGTAGCAGGTGCCTCCGGGGACCGTGACTCCCCAGGTGCGGTAGAGGTGTTCGTAGACGTCGATGAGGTGGGCGCCGGGCTCGACGGCGAAGGCGCGTTGCGCCGGGTCGTAGGCGACGCGGTTCATGCGGGTCATGTCGATGACGACGTCGACGTCGGGGTGGAAGGTGAATTCCTCCCAGCAGTGGCCGCCGCTGCGGATGGTGAGGCGTTTGCCGTCCCGTACGGCCTGTTCGACCACCTGCGCCACCTGCGCGGTCGACTCGACCAGGTGGACGGCTTCGGGGGTGGATACGTAGCGCTGGTTCCAGCCCCGTACGAGGTCGGGGTAGCGCGCGTCTGCCGGGGTGACCGTGACGGGTGCGGGCGTGGGTGTCACCGGGACGGAACCTTGCGGCATGGCCGGCCTTTCGGGAGCGCGGAGGATGATGCGGGGTGCGGGGTGCGGGGTGCGGGGTGCGGGGTGCGGGGTGCGGGGTGCGGGGTGCGGGGTTGTCGGGTGTTACGGGGTGGACTCGCGGTGGTCCGCCAGGACTTCGGCGATCAGGTGCTGGTTGACGGCGGCCTTCTCCTGGTCGGTGTCGATGCACTCGGCCAGTACGAGTGCCGCCTTCCACAGGGCCCAGCCGCGGGCGCGGGCCCAGGTCGCGTCGTCCTGGGCGACGGTGTCCCGGAACGCCCGGCGGCTCTCCCCGGAGAACAGGCCCCAGGCGATCACGAGGTCACAGGCCGGGTCGCCGACGCCGGACGTGCCGAAGTCGATGACGGCGCTGAGCCTGCCGTCGGCGACGAGGAGGTTGCCCTGCCAGATGTCGCCGTGGAACCACACCGGAGGGCCGTTCCAGGTGGCGGCGAGTGCCGTGTCCCAGACCCGGGCCGCGAGTGTCGTGTCGATGACTCCTTGCAGGGCGTGCAGGGAGCGACGTGTCTCGTCGTCGTAGTACGCGGGGGATGCGCCCCGGTGCCAGCTGTGTGCTCCGGCGAGTGGGCCGCCGGTGGTGTCGCACTTCTGCAGGGCGAGGATGAACTCGCCCACGGACACGGCGAATCGGGTCAGGTCACCGATGCGTTCCGGGAAGGCCGTCTCGCCGTCGAGCCAGCCGCGCACCGACCACGGGTAGGGGTAGCCCTCGCCGGGTTGCCCTTTGCCGAGGATGGGCGGGACGGGCACGGGGAGTTGTGGGGCGAGGTCGGGGAGCCACCGGTGCTCTTTGTCGACGGCGGGTACGTATCCGGCGGCGGTGGGCAGGCGGACGGTCATGGTGTCGCCGAGGCGGTAGGTCCGGTTGTCCCAGCCGTCGACGGGCACGGGCGTCGCGGGCAGGCCGGTCCACTGCGGGAACTGGGTACGGATCAGGCGCTGCACCAGGTCTGCGGTGATTCCGGCGCGGCCGTCGGGGGGAGTTGTCGCCATGGTGGTGATTGTCCTTCGCAGAGCCGTGCGCCTGGTGGTGTTTTCTCCGGCCGCTGTGTGCGTCGTGTGGGATGTCGCGGGTCAGGATGCGCCTGTGCTGTACGCGGAGGTGTCGCCGCGCAGGGCGGTGCCGGGGCGGCCGTCGACTCCGACGGGGACCGGTCCGGCGACGGTGACGCGTTCGCCGCGGCGCAGTGCCGTGCCGTAGTCGTAGACCGCGTAGTGCTGGGTGGACTGGTTGTCCCAGATGGCGAGGTCGCCGACCTGCCATTGCCAGCGCACGGTCTGCTCGGGCTTGGTGACGTACTCCTGGAGGATCCGGATGAGGTCGCGGCCCGCCTGGGGGCCGTATCCGGTGACGCGGCGGGCGAAGCCGCCGAGCAGGAGGGAGCGTTCGCCGGTGTCGGGGTGGACGCGGACCGCGGGGTGTTCGGCTTCGTAGGGCTGGGACACGTAGTGGTCCTGGTCGCCCTGGGCGGCGCGGTGGGCGTACGTGTCGTCGGTGAAGTCGCAGTCGTTGCTGTGCACGATGCGGAGCCGGTCGGCGAGGTCGCGGAGTTCGTCGGGGAGGCTGGTGTAGGCGGTGGCGGTGTTGGCCCAGATGGTGTCGCCTCCGACCGGGGGGAGGATCTTGGAGTGGAGGAGTGCGTAGGCCGGGGGGCGTTCGATGAAGGTGAGGTCGGTGTGCCAGTGGTTGGCGCGGGTGCCTTGGCGTGAGTCCATCTCGCGCATGTGCGGGCGGCCTTCGGGGGCGTCGTAGATGGGGTGGCCGAGGGTGAGGGTGCCGAGGTTCTCGGCGAAGGCGACCTGTCGGGTGTAGTCGAGGGTCTGGCGGCGCAGGAAGACGACCTTGTGGTCGTGGAGTGCCTGGCGGATGTGGGCGGCGGTTTCGTCGGGGAGGGGTTGGCTGGTGTCGACTCCGCTGATCTCGGCGCCGATGTTGCCGGTCAGGGGCCTGATCTGGATGTCGGGGGCGAGCAGGGTGGTCATGGGGGTGCCTTCCTGTGGGTTGGGGCGCCACACGGCCTCACCTAGATTGCCTCGCTTGGCAAATTTTGGCAATAGCACGTGCCTGGCGGTCGGTGTCAACTCACCTTTCTGCAACCAGAGTTGGGCGTCAGGTGTTGCCAACCGTACGAAGTTCGGCCGGACTTGGCGGGGCGGTTGCGGGCTCCTTGGAGATGAGGAGGCAGCCCAGGCTGGCGATTCCGGCCGTGACGAAGACCGCGGTGAACTGCTGGGTCGTTCCGTCGAACAGCCGGAAGGACGCGAGCAGCGCGCCCCACACGGCGATGTTCGCCAGGTCGCCGGCGATCTCCAGGCTCATGATGTAGTTCGGGCCGTTGCGGCGGGCATGGCCGTAGTAGATGCTCGTCCACGACGTCTGCTGGTACGAGGCCGCCGCCTGGAGTGCGCCGCCCAGGCCGGCGAGGGCCATGGGTGTGGTGGCCAGGATCCTCAGGCAGTTCAGGAATCCGGTCGCCACGGAGCCTTCGAGCAGGACGCGGCGCCCCTTTCCGTCGCCCCGCCGTCCGGCGACGAACATGAGGGCCAGCGAGATGAGTTCCGCGGCGAAGACGACCCAGCCGAGCGTGGCGAAACTGCCGATGGTGAGGGCCAGGTAGACGGGCCACACCGTGGAGAACGTGGTCGCGTTGACGTTGAACGAGAAGTTCGCGACGGAATCGCGCAGGGGTGCGTGCCACAGGCTGTACTTGATGACGCGGACCGGCTGATGGCCCGTACCGATCCGGTCGAGCCTGCGGGCGGGCCAGGCCGCGCACATGGCCAGGGCGACGGCCAGGCAGAGTGTGAGGACCTGGCCCCCGGCCGCCATCGCGAGGCCGCCCGCCAGCGGCGCGAACAGGGCGGCCGCTCCCTGCAGGATCGTCATGACGGCGATGTCGCGGCCCTTGCGCTCGGGTGCGAGGACGCGCGAGACGTGCAGGTGCTCCGAGTTCCACAGGAAGGAGTTCGTGAGCGCCAGGGAGACGGCCCCCGCGTAGGCCGGCAGGTCGCCGCCGGTGCTGACGTACACCGTGAGGCTCGCGAGGTGCAGCATCGAGAAGAGGATCGCGGCCTGCATGCCGAGCTGCACGCCGTAGCGGTTGATGAGCAGCATGCTCGGGTAGTTGACCGCGAGCTTCGCGGCCGAGTACGCGAGGTAGAACGCGCACACCTGCCAGATCTGTGCGCCCCGGCTGAGCATGATGAGCGGGATGTAGACGTTGACGAGGCCGACGGAGGCCTGGCGCAGGACGCGGCTCGCCGTGATCGCGCGCAGCTCTCGGTGCAGAAACACTCGGGCCCCTAGATGTACTGCTGCGCGAGTACGCAGAATCGGCTGGTGCCTTCCTTGATGCTCTTCGGGGTCAGGTCGGCGAGGTGGTCGCGCCAGGCCAGCGTCTCCCACAGGTGGTGGCAGTAGGCCCCGGGGAAGTCACCGGGGTCGTCGTCGACGAAGAGGGCGCGCCGGTCCTCCTCGCGCCAGGACGGCCAGAAGAAGCTGCGCCAGCTCTTCACGGTGACCTCGTCCGGGTGGAGCCGGGCGAGGTGGGCCGGGTACTGGACGGACATCTCGTCCCAGAGCTCGTCGCGTCCGGTGGACCGGAATCCGCTCCACAGCGAGGTCGCGGGGTCGAATCCGTCGAGCCAGCGCCGCAGGAACGGTGCGCCGGGGCGGGCGAGGATCACGGCGTTGCAGAGGCCGTCGATGGTCAGCTTCCCGTCGACCGTGCCGGCCTGTTCGCCGAGTACGACGCCGGCGTCGAGCAGGTCGTCGAAGGGGCGGACGCACAGGATGTCCATGTCGAGGTAGATGCCGCCGTGTTCGAGGAGTTTCTCGAGGCGGACCACGTCGGACTGGTGCGCGGGGTGGCTGATCGGGACGCCGCCGATGCTGGTCGGGGGTTCCACCCGTACCGGTGTGACGAGCTCCAGGGCGCGGTCCCACCACGGGCCGGAGGGTTCGTACGCGTAGTAGAGGTACACGCGGTCCGGCTCGTTCACGGCGACCATGGACCGAAGGCAGACGTAGTGGACGAGGGAGAACTCCTTGCCCCCGAAGTCGGGGGAGAATCCGAAGGTGAGGTGGATGACGTTGGGGATCACTTCGCGTCCTCTGCTTTCCGGAGCGGCACTGGTGGCGGGTCGGAGTCCGGTTCCGGGGCGGAGCCGGGAAGGTTGCGTACCGAGGGGATGAGCAGGAGCGCGGCCATGCACGCGGTGCCGAGGACGCCGGCGGCGACGAGGACGTGGGTCTCGCCGAAGGCCGCTCCGACCGGCCCTGCCGCGGCCCGGCCCGCCGGGACCATCAGCATCGTCCCCATGATCTCGTAGGCGGAGACGCGGCTGAGGACGGCGGCGGGCACGTTGACCTGGATCGCGTGCGACCACATGACGCCCCAGTAGGCGCGGCCCGCGCCGGCGACGAGCATGCCGAGGCCGAGGACCGCGACGGGCATGCCCAGGGCGATGAGGACGAGTTGCGGCATGAACGCGGCGCTGGCGAGGGCGCCGACGAACAGGGGGCGGCGCGGTGCGGTGCGCAGGCCGGCGATGCCGCCGAGTACCGCGCCCACCCCGAACACGGCCTGCAGCAGTCCGAAGGTCGTCGCTCCGTGTTCCTCGATGAGGACGGTGGTGCCGAGGACCAGGTGCGGGCCGGACACCACGATGCCGACGGTGCAGAAGACGGCGACGACCGACACGAGCCAGGGCCTGGCACGGAACTCCCGCCAGCCTTCCGTGAGGTCGGACCGCAGGCTGAGCCGCTCGCGGTGCGGGGGCCGCAGGGGCAGGCGGGTGAGCAGGATGAGGACGGCGCTGGCCAGGTAGCTGGTGGCGTCGATGGCGATGACCACGGCGGGGGTGGTGAAGGCGAGAAGGCCGCCGGCCAGTGCCGGGCCGGCCATGGTGACCAGGGACTCGCTGATCCGCAGCAGGGCGTACGCCTCGCGGACCCGGCCGCGGGCGATCTCCGGGACGACGCTCTTGGAGCCGGGTTCGAACAGGGCGCCGGCGGTGCCGGTAACGGCCTGCAGGGCGACGATCCGCCACAGCGACGGGTGGTCGCCGGCGAATTCGGCGACCAGCAGGCCCATCGAAAGGACACGGGTGACGTCGGCGACGACCAGGACCGGTTTGGGCCTGAGGTGGTCGGCGAGTACCCCGCCGATGAGCATCAGCGCGACGAACGGCAGCAGCGCGGCCGCGAGGACCAGGCCGACGCCGGTCGCCCCGTATCCGGCGGCGAGGACGCCGGCCGCGAGGCCGACCGGCAGCATCATGTCGCCGAGCTGGGAGGCCGATCGGGCGGCGACGAAGAGTGACAGGTTGTACGAACCGGCCTTCATGTGCGGGCCCCCTGGAGGTCGCCGGTCGGGTCAGCGGGCGGTGGCGGCCGCGGCGACGGGGGCGGCTTCGGGGCCGTAGAGGCGTTCGAGGATCGCCCGGTCGGTGGCCTGCGGGTGCCATCGGAAGTTGTACGTGCCGGGCAGCGGACGGTCGGGGTAGGTCAGGAACCACAGCTGTTCGAGGAGGGTCTCGGACGACCTCATGGTGGGCAGTTCGACGGTGTCGGCGAGGAGTTCCTCGCCCGGGGTGCGGTCGCCGAGGGTGCCTGCGGCGATGGCGTGGAGGAGCCGCAGCCGCGGGTGGTCGAGCAGATCGGGGCGGAGGCCGTTCAGGAAGTGCAGGCAGCCGGCCGGGTCGTCCGCTTCGAGTGTCGACGTGGCGGTCTCGACGGCCAGTTGGGGTGAGTGGGGTGCGAGCGCGCAGGCCTCCCGCAGGGTGTGCAGGGCTGTGGCCTGTTCGCCCCGGGCCTGCTGTACGAGGGCGAGTGCGCGCAGTGCCCACGGGGAGGTGTCGTGGGTGAGCGACGTGCCGTAGTGCAACTCGGCGGTGTCGAGGTCGTGTTCGGCGTGGGCGAGGGTGCCGAGCAGATAGGCGGTGAGCCAGTTGGCGGGGGCTTCGGTGAGGCGGGTGCGCCAGTCGCCGCCGGTGATGTAGGAGCGGGGTGCGGTGGCCGGGTCGTGGGCGGGGAGTGTGCCGGTGTTCAGGAGGGTCAGCCAGGGGGTCTGTTCGGCGCCGAGGGTGTCGTCGTCGAAGGGCGTGCCGGTGAGCAGGGGCCACGGAGTGCCGGCGGCGGAGGCGCGGCGGCGTTCGAGGGCGCCCCAGCCGCTGCCGCGGCACAGCCGCTGGTGCGGTGCGCGGTCGGTGAGGGCGTCCAACGTGCGGTGGGCCTGGTCGAGTTGGGCCGCGGTGACGAGGGAGTCGAGGCGCTGCCCGATGCCGGTGACGGCCTGCTGCCAGTCGCCGTGGACGAGTTCGGGGTCGGCGCGGAGCAGTCCGTACGCCTCGGTCCAGGAGCAGGTCTGCCCGGGCCGGAGGGCGATGTTCTCGTACTGGGTGGTGGTGAGGCCGGACTGGAATTCGCAGTAGCGGCGGGGGGTGTCGCCGGTGAGCCAGGACTGCCAGTGGCGGCAGCCGGTCGTGTTGCCCCAGGCGAAGGTCTTGCGGCCGTGCAGGGTGGGGGTGGACGCCTGGGCGAGGCCGGTGCCGGTCTCGTCGAGTGCGGCGATCCAGGGGCGCTCGGCGGGGACTTCGCAGTAGTTCTCGGTGGAGTGGGCGGAGCGGGCGGGGTAGCTGTGGTCTACGCCGTCCCGGACCGGGAAGGGCACGGATTTCAGGGTGCGTTCGAGGGTGGTCCAGTACGAGCGGTGTGCGGGGCTGACGATGCGTACGCCGTCCGTCTCGGGGACGGCGGCGTTGGCCCAGAAGTACGTCGGAGCGGTGTGGTCGCCGGGGTTGAGGATCCGGCCGTGGACGTAGAGGACCTCGGAGCCCGGTGGCAGCCAGGCGGAGATGCTGAACACGGTCCCGTGCAGCCGGTCGTACTCCCACATGCGCAGGACGGGAGTGCCGTCGGGGCCGGTGACGGCCGCGGCGTGCAGGGGTGCGTAGGTCGTCGGGGAGTGGCCGTGGGTGCCGACGTTCCACTCGATGCCGCCGGCGAACCAGGCGTTGCTGATGCCGAAGTTGACGGGCTGCAGGACGCCGTTGGAGAACAGCAGGTCCCGGCCGGTGGGCCGGTGGGTCAGGGACCACAGTCGGCCGCCGAGCGAGGGCACGAACACCGCCCGCAGCACGTCGTTCTCCAGGACGACGGTGGGGATGCGGGCGGGGTGCCGGTCGCGGTCGTACGCGTCGTTGATCAGGTACGGCATGGAGGTCTTGAGGGTGCCGTAGCCGGCGCCGTCCCTGATGTGGCGGGGGAGTTCGGAGCTCGTCAGGTCGACCGGGACCTCCATGAAGCCCTTCAGCGGCGGCAGGGGGTTGGGCTGCCCCAGCCTCGCCACGGGCAGGGAGAGTTCGTCCTGGTGGAGCGTGCCGGCGCGCTGCGGGGCTGGCGTCATCGTGGGTGTCCATTCGCTTGCGACGAGGCGGGCCTGTCCGGTCGAGCGTAGAAGCGGCTGGCAATTTATGGCAACCCTCTGTCAGCATCCATTGCCAAACAGGATGGCAAGCTATTGCCATTTGCTCGATCGCTCGGGCAAGCTGTCCGGTGGCCACCGGGCAGTGTGCCCGGGCCGGCCGGTGAAACCGACTGATCGGAGCCCTTCGGTGGACTACATCAAGGAAATGCGGACCCTGGTCGGACCCCGGCCGATGCTCCTGCCGGGCACGCTCGTCGTCGTCACCGACGAGCAGCGGCGCATCCTGCTCATCCACCGGGCCGACACCGGCGAATGGGCCCTGCCGGGCGGGTACATGGAGCCGGGCGAGACCTTCCTCGACACCGGTGTGCGCGAAGTCCGCGAGGAGACGGGGCTTTCCGTGTTCGACCCGCGGATGCTGGGCGTCTGGTCGGGCCCGGACTACTTCTTCGAGTACCCCAACGGCGACCAGGTCTTCAAGGTGACCGCGGTGTACGTCGCGCGGAGCGCGGGCGGGCTGCTGCGCCCGGACCCGGCCGAGGCGCTGGACGCGCGGTTCTTCGACCCGTTCGCGCTGCCGGAGAACCTCTTCGACCAGGAACGCGCCTTCATCGAGGCGTACTTGGCGAACACGGCGGCCGAATCCGCCGCGTCGGCCGTGCCCGCCGTACCCCCCGTGCCCGCTGTATCCGCCGTATCCCCCGTACCCGTCGCGGCCGCGATGAGTCGATGACGTATCCGCGGATCTCCTTCGCCACCGCGGCCGGTTCGCCGTTCGGCGGGGCGGGTGCGCCCGGGCACGGCAGGGACAACGAGGACTGGGTCGGTGCGCTGCCGCACGCGGTGGTCGTCCTTGACGGTGCGGGTGTGCCGCCCGGCATGGACACCGGCTGCACCCACGGCGCCGCCTGGTACGCCGCCGAACTGGGGCGGCGCCTGCTCGACCGGATCGGCGCCCACCGGGAGATCCCGCTGCCCGACGCGCTCGCCGAGGCCATCGCCGGGCTCGCCGCGGACCACGGCCTCAGCTGCGACGTCGGCCACCCGGGCACGCCGTCCGCGACCGTGGCCGCCGTGCGCTTCCGGGAACGGGAGGCGGACTGGCTCGTCCTCTCCGACGCGACCGTGCTCCTGGACGACGGCCACCGGGTCGAGGCCGTCTGCGACCGGCGCAACAGCGCGGTCTCCCCCGAACTCAGCGAGTCGAACCGGCGCCACGTCCCCGGCGAGCCCGCGCACGAAGAGGCGCTGCGGCACTCCATCGCCGTGGTGCGGGAGCAGCGCAACCGGCCGGGCGGTTTCTGGATCGCCAGTGCCGACCCGGCGGCCGCGCACCACGCCTACACCGGTTCCCGCCCCCGCGCCGGGCTGCGCCGCGTCGCTCTCCTGACCGACGGAGTGACCCGCCTGGTCGACATGTTCGGCGTGGCCGGCTGGACGGACCTGCTCGGCCGTGCCGAACGCGCCGGCCCCGGGGCCCTGCTCGACGAGGTCCGGGCATGGGAGCTGCGGGACCCGCGCGCCGCCCGGTGGCCCCGGATCAAGGTCCACGACGACGCGACCGCCGCGCTGTGCCTGCCGTGACTCCCGCCGGTCCCGCCGCCCGCACGCCCGCACGCCCGCACCTCACCCTCACTCCCCCCTCACTCCCCCTCTCCCTGTTCGCCCTCTGGAGGAAGACATGACCGTCCGGCCGTCCATCGGCGTGATCATCCCGGCCTGTGACGCGGCCGAGTACATCGACCAGGCGCTCGCCTCGGTCGCGGCGCAGCGTCAGCCCGTCGACGAGGTTGTCGTGTTCGACGACGGCTCCAGCGACAACACCGGTCTGCTGGCGGCCCGTTGGGCCGGTGTGCTGCCGATGACCGTCATCAGGTCGGAGACCCGCAGCGGTATCTGGCGCGCCCGGCAGCGCGCGATCGCCGCCCTGGAGTCCGACGTGGTGCTGCAGCTGGACGCCGACGACTTCCTGCTCCCGCACCACGTCTCCACGATGTACTCGGCGTACCTGCGGCACCCGGGGCTGATCAGCCCCCGCCCGCTGGTGTGGAACGGGGTCGGGGCCTGGCAGGAGTCGGCGTACCGCAAGAACGCGCTGCCGCTGCCCGGGGACCAGCTGGAGCAGCTGCTCGTGCAGAACTACGTCGTGGTCGGCGGGATGTACAGCAAGGAGCTGTACGCCGAGGCCGGTGGCTACCAGTCGATCGACTTCTGCGAGGACTGGGACCTGTGGCTGCGGATGGTCGCCGCCGGCGCCACGGTGCACAAACCCCGGGAGGCGACGTACGTGTACCGGGTCCGGGAGAACAGCGTCGCCGGGCTGATGGACCGTCAGGCGGCGGAGTCCGGCGTACTCACCAAGTTCCTGGCCGGGTGCGACCGGCCGCGCTACCGGCGCGCTGCGAAGATCTCCCTGCTGCAGCGGATCGGCGCGCGCCATATCGCGTCGCTGCCCGAGGTCGTCCCGGACGCCGCGCAGCGACGCGTCCTGGAGCGGCTCGGTGTGCCCGTCGGCCGGGTCCGCTCCACCCGGGCCGATCCCGATCTGGGTCTGCTCGTCGAGGTGCCCGACGACGAACTGCCCGGTGCGGTGTGGACCGTGGTGGACATCGAGGCCGGGGAGGTCCTGGTGCGGGGCCGTCTCACCGGGGATGCGCTGGCCGTCGACTTCGTCGGCGACGAGTCCCTTGTCCTGCGGCGGTCGTCGCTGCGTGACACGTTCGCGGCGCAGGGGGTGTGACAACGATGACGGTCGTTCCCGCTGCGCCCGGTCCCGGCCATACTTCCGGCATGAAACCCGTGACCCTGAGAACCGAGCGCCTGCTGCTGCGGCCGTTCGCCGCGGCCGACGCCGACGCCGTGTACGCGGCCTGCCAGGATCCGGACATCCAGCACTACACACCGGTGCCCTCGCCGTTCCGGTACGAGGACGCCGAGAAGTACGTCACCGAGACCGCCCCGCAGGGCTGGGCGACCGATCACGACCACATCCTCGGGGCGTTCCTCGACGACGGGTCCCTGGTCGGCTCGTTCTGCCTGACCCGGCTCTCCCAGGGGGTCTACGAGTTGGGGTACTGGGCGGCCGCGGAGCAGCGGGGCCACGGGTATGCGGCGGAGGCCGCGCGGGCGATGTGCGACTGGGGCTTCGCCGCGCTGCGGGCGCACCGCCTGGAGTGGTGGGCGATGGTCGGCAACACGGCCTCGCGTGCGCTCGCCGAGAAGCTCGGCTTCGTCCTGGAGGGCACGCTGCGCAGCCGCAGCCTGGTCCACGGCGAGCCGCACGACTGGTGGGTGGGCGGACTGCTGCGGCCCTGAGCAGCGGGTGTGCCGTACTGCCGTACGGGAAGCGCCGCGTCGTCGGGGACGACGCGGCGCTTCTCGGTGTCCGTGCCACTGGTGGCGGGACGGGTGGGTCACAGATTCCGCAGGAGCGCGAAGGGCGGGCTCGGGACCAGGTAGAAGTGGTCGCCGGTGACGCCCTGTTCACGGTGCGGGCCGGTGGTGAGGCGGTGCCAGGGGCGGCGGTCGGCGTCGTCGTCCGCGTCTCCGACGACGGTGGTCACCGGGCAGCTGAGCGCCGGGTCGTCCGGGCGCGGGGTGTAGCCGTGGAACAGGGCGCCGTCCGCGCGGACGTAGGGCAGGACGAGTTCCTGGAACTCGGGGTCCGCGGCGAGTTCGGGGTCGGTGCCGCCGAGGGCGAGGAGGCGGGCCACGACGGTGGCGTCGTCCTCGTCGTCGTCGGCGAGAGCCTCGGTGTCCTGCGGGTAGGGGGCGTCGCGGGAGCCGGAGGCGACGAGGTGGGCCGGGTGGATGCCCCGGCTCTCCAGGCGGCGGGCGGTCTCCAGGGCGACGGCGGCGCCCATGCTGTGCCCGAACAGCAGCAGCGGCCGGTCGGCCAGCGGCTCGACGGCGTCGGCGATGTCGGCGGCGAGGGCCCGCAGGTCCGTGGCGGGCGGTTCGGCGATCCGCTCGGCGCGGCCCGGGTAGCGCACGGCGTGCACCTCGGTGCCGGGCAACTGCCGCCCCCAGTCCCGGTAGAACGCGGCGGAGCCGCCGGCGTGCGGGAAGCACACGAGCCGCCGGCGCGGGTCGGGCAGCGGCGTGGGGCAGTGCAGCCAGCGGGCCTGCGGGGTGCGCCGGGTCGTGGGCAGAGTGGTCGCGGCGTCGGTGGGGGTCACGCTCCGGGCTCCTGTTCTGCGCGGTGGCGGCGGGCGCGCAGGGCGCGGGCGCGGCGGGCGGTCTCGCGGCGGGTGTCCGCGTCGGTGTCGTGGGCTTCGGCGCCGCCGCTGTGGATGAGTTCGGCCTGTGCGGCGACGGTGGTGTGCCGGAAGAGCTGGACGATGGCTGGTCGCTTGCCGGTGTGCCGTTCCAGGGCCGACTGGAGCTGGAACATGGCGAGCGAATGGCCGCCCAGGTCGAAGAAGTTGACGTCCGGCGGTACGTCGGTGAGCCCCAGGACCTCGGCCCAGGCGGCCGTGACAGCCGGGTGCGGGCCGCTCCCCGGTGCGGGCCGGGCGGCGGCGGTGGCAGGCGGCTGGTGGGGCTGTACGGCGCGGGCGCGCAGCGCGGCCCGGTCGGCCTTTCCGTTGACGGTACGGGGCAGCTCGTCGAGGACCGTGATGCGGGCCGGGACCATGGCGGCCGGGAGCAGTTCGCGCAGCTGTGCGCGGAGTTCCTCGGGGCCCGGGGCGGTGGCCGAGGCGGTGACCTGGGCGGTGGCCGGGGCGGGTGCGGTGACGAAACCGGTGAGCCGGGTGCCTGCCTCGTCGTGCACCACCACGGCCTCGCGCACTCCGGGCAGGGCGCCCAACGCGGCCTCGACCGCGCTGAGTTCGATGCGGTGGCCGCGGATCTTGACCTGGTGGTCGCGGCGGCCGAGGAAGTCGAGCGTGCCGTCGTCGTTCCAGCGGGCGAGGTCGCCGGTGCGGTACATGCGGGCGCCCGGTGTCCCGGCGAACGGGTCGTCGGGGAAGGAGCGTTCGGTGGCCCGGGGCCGGCCGGCGTAGCCGTGGCTCACTCCGGCGCCGCCGATGAACAGCTCGCCCTCGACGCCGGGCGGTACGGGGCGCTGCTGCTCGTCGAGGACGTAGAGCCGGGCGCCGGGCACCGGGCCGCCGATGGAGACCGGGCCCGGGGTGTCGTAGCGGCGGTAGCTGGCCCAGACGGTGGCCTCGGTGGGGCCGTACTCGTTGACGAGGCTCGCCGGGGCGGTGCGTACGGCGAAGTGGCGGTGCAGCAGGGCGGCGGGGAGGGCCTCGCCCGCGGTGATCACGGTGTCGAGGGTGCGCAGCCGTTCGGTGCCGAGGCGTTCGGCGGCGTCGAGGAGGACCGCGTACAGCGAGGGCACGCACAGCAGTCGGGTCACGTGGTGGCGTCCGACGAGGGTGACGAGGCGTTCGGGGTCGCGGACCTCGTCGGCGGTGGCGACGACGAGGTGGCCGCCGGTGGTGAGGGTGTCCCACAGGCCGGCGACGGAGGAGTCGAAGGCGAGCGGGGAGACGAGGAGGAAGACCGGGGCCGCGGGGTAGACGGTGTGGCGGGCGCGGGTCGAGGCGGCGAGCTGGCGGTGGCCGACCTCGACGCCCTTGGGTGCGCCGGTGCTGCCGGAGGTGTAGATCAGGTAGGCCGGGTCGTCGTCGGCCACGGCGGGTGACGGGTGGGCGTGGTCGGCCTCCTCGTCGCCGTCGCCGTCCCGTGCGTCGGGCCGCTCCTCCTCCTCGGCTCGTACGACGGGCAGGTGCAGTGCTCCGGCGCGGCCGGCGGTGGCGGTGGTGGCGACGAGGGCGGTGGCGTGCGCGTCGTTCAGGACGGTGGCGACGTGCCGGTCGGGGTGGCCGGGGTCGACGGGGACGTAGGCGGCGCCGGCCTTCAGCACGCCGAGCACGGCGGCGACCATCGCGGTGGAGGGCTGCGCGAGGATGCCGACGCGGCTGCCGCGGTGCACGCCCGCGGTGGTGAGGCGGGCCGCGATCCGTGCGGCCCAGGCGTCGAGTTCGCGGTAGCTGATGGCGCTGTCGCCGCAACTGACCGCGGTGGCGGCCGGTTT
The DNA here is from genome assembly GCF_031157275.1 of Streptomyces sp. LHD-70. Lineage (GTDB taxonomy): Bacteria > Actinomycetota > Actinomycetes > Streptomycetales > Streptomycetaceae > Streptomyces. Next base: position 111,742 of record NZ_JAVIFW010000020.1, on the reverse strand, counting down.
GAGGCGGGCGAAGCGGGCGGTGAGCTCGTGTACCGGTACGGCGTCGGCGCGCGGCAGGGGCGCGCCGCGGCCGAACTCCAGGACCCGGTCGGCCGGTCGGGCCGGGTCCGGCCGGTGGTCGGGGGGTGCTGCGGCTTCGGGCGAGGTGGTCATGAGCGATGGGGTCATGAGCGATGGGGTCATGAGCGATGGGGTCATGGGGGAACTCCTCTGCTGGGCGTGCGGGCGTCCGGGCCCGCTCAGGGGCGGGCGGCGCGGGCCTCGCGGCGGGCGAAGAACTGCAGTACGGCGGTGGTGAGCAGCGTGAGCACGCCGAGCGTCGTCCAGTACGCAGGGCCGTCGCCGTGGTCGTAGAGGGCGACGAACAGGGCTCCGCCCGACAGTGCGCCGAGTGCCTCGCCGAAGGACCAGCACACCTGCCGCAGGTTGAGGGCCTCCAGGCTGGAGCCGATGGGCAGTCCGGCGTACGCGGTGCTGCTCATGGGGCCGAAGACCATCTCGGCGACGGAGAACACGAGCACGGCGACGATCGCGCCGAGTACCGGTGCGACACCCAGGCCGAGGGTCAGCATGGACAGGCCGAACAGCAGGTTGGCGCAGCCGAGTACGGCGAAGGGAGTGGCGCCGGACTTCATGAGCCTGCTGACGACGGCGGTGACGCCGGTCTGCAGGACGACGATCCAGAAGGCGGGCCCGGCGATCAGGAAGGAGCGCAGGGCGGCCGAGTCGAACTCCTTGCCCACGTAGAACGCGAACGCCGAGTAGAACTGGGCGTATCCGAAGGTGCCGACGACGCTGACCAGGACGGTGCGGCGCATGCTCGGCACCGTGGCGATCTGGCGCAGCACCTGCCTGCTGACCGGCCACTTGCCCGAGGTCGCGGGGGGCCTGACGCCGCGCGGCAGGCCGGGCAGCATGGCGAGCGCGGCGGCCGCGTAGCACACGGCGACCACGGCGATGAGGGCCTGCGGGTCGTCGGGGGTGTAGAGGGCGTTGGCGATGAACGGGCCGATCGCGGCGGCCGCGTTCACGGCGACCTGGAGCAGGGAGAAGATCCGGTTGCGGCCGATGTCGTCGCGTACGGCCTCGGCGATGAGGACGCGTGAGTACAGGAAGTGGGCGCTCACGCCGAAGCCCGCGAGGACGAGCAGGGCGCACAGCAGCCAGTCGGTGTGCGCGTACGGCAGGAGTCCGAAGGCGACGGCGGAGAGCAGGACGGCGCCGGCCATGCCGGGTGCGTAGGTGAGGCGTTGCAGCCAGCGGGCCACGAGGGTGGCGGACAGGCCGGCCGACGCGGTGTAGCAGAAGAGGCCGACGCCGACGATCGCGGTGCCGCCGCCGGTGGAGCGGGCGGCGAGCAGCAGTCCGAGCACCGGGATGACGGTGTACAGGCCGAGACTGCCGAGGAGGGTCTCCAGGGCAAGTGCCGTGCGCAGCCGTCCTGTTGACGGCTGCGGTCCGGGTCCGCGGGCCGTTCGTCCGGCGGCCTCCGGTATGGACTGGGTCATCGGTCGGCCCCTCCTCCTGTTCGCCGCGACCTCTCGGCCAACGCGCGGCAACATGTTGCCAAACTTGGCACGGAATAGGCAATCTATGTGCCTGATGTTCGCCGGCGCAAGGAGGCAGACCCTGCTGAGCGCTCCCACGGGAGCTGGACCTCACCCGTCACCGCGCAGGCGGCGGCCGCCGGTGAGGCGCTCGTCGAATGGGCTCGGATGCGTCGGCGACCAGGTGTGGTGGACCGAGCGCCGGCCCTCCGAGGGCGGGCGCAGCGCCCTGATCGCGCGCCCCCGACGAGACCGCGTCCGAGGTCCTCGACGCCCGGGCGGGGCCACGGATTCCGCGGGGCCGACACCGTCGTCGCCTGTCTGCAGGCCGAACTCTCCCTGTACGGCCCGGTGTTCGGCTTCGATCCGCCAGGGGCCGCGCCTGGAGCTCTCGGTCTGAGTGATGTCCGACCACGTGCACCGGGGGCCGTTCGAGAACTTCGTGCAACCAAGGTCTTGAGAAACCACACCCAGGACAGGAGGGCGGGCCCCTTCGCCTCTGCCGAAACCCGTCACTACCTGTAGTGACGGGCTTTCGACGTACTCCAGATGGCTGGGTAGGGTCGCGGTACACCAAGCTGGAGAGGTAGCCGCATGGCCAACGACATTGTGATCGCGCAGACGACCAGCGACGACGAGGGCCAGGCGAAGGCGCTGGCGCGAGAAGCGGTCGAGCACAAGCTGGCGGCGGGAGTTCACATCGATGCGCCGATCACCGCCTACTACTGGTGGAAGGGCGAGGTCCAGGATGCGAAAGAGTGGCGAATCTCGTACATGACCACCACGGACCGTCTTCCGAAACTCGAGGCATGGCTGCACAAGCGACACCCGTACGACGTCCCTCAGTGGATCACTCTGCCGGTGACGGGCGGGTCGGAGGCGTACCTGTCCTGGGTCGTTGACGAGACTGCGCAGGAGAGGTCAGACAGCGAACTGCCTTAGGTGGAGGGCTAGTTCGCGTTCGCTATCGGGGAGCCTTGCTGCGATTTGCGCGGCGCGTTCCTTTCCCATCGTGTTGGGCTTGGCTTGCGAAGCTGCTGTGAACTGGCGCGATACATAGACGCCTTGATCGGTGTCTCCTCCACGCAAGAGGGCTGAGGCGAGATCACCGAGAACGACGACGCCGCCATCCGGCAGCTCATCTCCGAGGCGGTCGACCGCAGTCTCGGCCGTCGTGGTGAGCTCGGGACGCCCCAACTGCCCGTACACGGAGAGGGCCAGCGAGTCCATGCGATATGGAGTGACGAACCGGACCCATGCCTGCTTCGTGGTGTGGTCCGCGAAGTCGTACGCGAAGAGGGCTTGGTCCAGGGCGCGCAGCGCCTGGTTGTCGTTTCCGACCGCAGCGGCTTCTTCCGCGTGCCTGCCGAGGGCCCAGGCCGCGGCCGTGGCGTTGCCGTGGCCCCGGACGTCTTTGGCTGCCTGGGAAAGGAACTCCAGCTTTTCCTGCGGCGTCGCCGCACCGTAGCTCGCGTAGGTCAAGGCCAGAGCGCGAAGCGGAGGGTGCCAGGCGCTCTTCGCGCACTCCGACGTGACCTTGTAGTAGGCGTCGGCTTTGTCACGTTCTCCCAGATCCCAGGCCACCCAGCCGGCCAGGGCTGCGGTTTCCCCGGCGGCGATGGTTAGAGCTCGCTCGTGGTCGCCGGCACGAGGCAGAGCAGCGGTGATCGCGTCGAGGTGCGATTCGACCGTACTTTGCAAACGACGAGCGCTGAGGTTGAGCTCTTGGACGTGTAGATCGGCGGCTCGATCGATGAGTGCGATGGCGGAGGGCGTATCGATCTTTGCCCCCTTGCCGAGAGCGAAGGCGAGTCGTCCCCAAGGCTCGGCCGCCGCGCTCACGCCGATGGCGGCGCTACCCAGCAGCGCGCGGCGCTTCACGTCGTCCTGGTCCTCGTCTTCATGGACCGACCCTCTTCTCTTCCTGGAGCGGGCTTTCTTGGCCTCCCGCAACAGCACTTCGAGGGGGACGCCGCTGGCTGCCGCGATGTGGGCGAGCGTGTGGTTGGTCGGGATGTTCTCGAACTTCTCGTAGCGACTGATCTCGCGGCGAGTCATGGTGTCCCGGCCGGAGACGGCGTTGATCGCGTCTGCGTGCTCCTCCTGGGTCCGGCCTGCTTCTTGCCGGAGCCGTAGGAGCAGGTCGGCGAACGGATCTGGCATGAGTGTGACCTCTGTCGGTGGGCGAAAGCCAATGATGGCCTCAATTCCCCCTTGGATTTCCCCCCTTGACGGAATTTTCCCCCTCCTGATTCCCCTGGTAGACGACTTCGTTGCACGGTGCCATGGGGGCATGACCAAGCTCCAAGAGGCGCCCCCGTCCAGCGGGGGCACGGGCAAGTCGGCGGCGTGCACGTCTAGCGCGCGGTCGACCCCTGTAGACCAGCAGAACTTGCCCATGCTTGAGGACATAGAGCCGAAGTTGGTCTTATTCGAGGCGTCCTTCACGCGCGCCCCGCTCCGAGTTGGGGACATGCGGTGTGCGACCAAGGGCTTCCTCAGCCGATCCGGTGTGCCGACGGCCGCGGCGAGTGACGTCGAGCTGGCCGTGTCCGAGTTGGTCACCAACGCGGTCGTCCACGGTGAAGGAGACGTCAGGCTCAGGATCACGCTGACCGAGAGCGAGGTGCAGGTCTCCGTAAGGGACGAGAACCCTGCCCGCGCGGTGCTCAAAGACCCCGGTGCCGACCTTGAGTCAGGCCGAGGGCTGCGATTGATTGATGAGCTCGCGGACGCGTGGGCAAGCCTCGGTGAAGAGACGTGGTGCATGTTTCGCCTCCCCTTGGGGAGGGCCTGATGACTACCGTCGTGCACGAGACTGTTCCGTGTGTGAAGGGCTCCCGCCGCCGCGGTCGGAGCCGTAGGGATCGCGCTCTCCCAGAGCCAGCACCGGCATCAACTCGCCCTGGATGTCGCTACGTTGCATCAGGGGTGGATCTCGGACGTGGTGGCGGACCCGGAACTGCGGGAGATCTGGTCGCCTCCCGGTGGAGGCGTCCCGGACGAGGAGTGTCAGCAGCACCTGTGCTGCAACCGGCTGCTCAGCTTCCTGTCCGCCAAGTTCCACGCGGGCCTGCTCGACAAGCACGCGTTGAGGATGCAGGCCCGGTGGTTCATGGAACGCGCGGCCGCCCGGAACTGCTGGAAGACCTTCGGCGACCACCGCGAGACCGAGGAGATGGGCGGCAAGGGCCGCGACTTCAACTCGATCATGTCCGAGGAGTACAGCCTCTACGTGGACCAGGACCCGGTGAAGGCCTGAACTCCAAGCCGTGCGCCGCTGCGGGCGCGCGGCGCCGAGAACCGGCGCCCTGGCCGCGCTCTGTGGTTGAGGGGAGTCGCGGCCGGTCCTCCCCGCCCCGTTCCTAGACGGCCCTCCCGCCGCCCCAGGCGGAAGGGTGCACGACCCGGCAGCCGGACCTGGAAGAAGGCTCCGCGCCGGATGAGCAGCGTGGGGAGAGTTCCTCCCTCCCACCGGTCTCTCCTCACGCGAGCTGCACCGGGCATCCCCGGCGAGAGCTCCTGGCCCGGCACCCCGCCGAAGCCAGGTCTGCATCACCAACCCAACTCACATTGGAGGAATTGGAATGGCCCCGACTGGAATTAGGACTGGCCTCGGTACCAACCAACTGCGTCCGCAGAGTACGGAGTCGACAACCCCGGAAGGCTTCGAGTTGGACGCGAGCCTTCTGGAGGTGGCCGACTCGGCGAGCCTCGTCAACATCACCAACGACGGCTGCGGCAGCACCTGCGGCGCCTGCACCACCGGCGTCGCCTGAGCCGGCCCGTACAGGCCGGATGAACCCTTGAGTGCTGGTGCTGCCGCACGCCACTGCGGGCGGCAGCACCAGCCACCCACCAGGCCCGACTACGTTCTTGGAGGACAGCGATGGCCGCTCCCGCTTGTGCATTTCGATCCGGCAACACCGCCCTCGTTCGCGCGGTGGCGCGGCCGGCGCTGGCCATCCCTTCTTGGCCTGAGCTGACGGCAGAACCATCCGCTCACACCGACCAAGTCCAGGTGGAGTGGCTGCGTGCCGTCCTCGATATCGCGGACGTGGAGGAAGGACTTCGACAGGCAAGCCCGGTCCTCGCAGCTCAGGCACGAGCCCTGTGTGAATCCGCGCGGCCCCGGCGGCGTGACTTGAGGCGGGCGGTGCTCTCGGTCGCCCGCTACCTCTTGCGTGCCGGGCACCGGCCGACTCCGTTCGGCCTGTTTGCCGGCGTCACGACCGCTGGGTTCGGCGAGCGCGTACAGGCGAGTTGGGGCGGCGAGCCGGTGGCGGTCGTACGCGCGGGTGCCGCGTGGCTGTCTGGCGTGATCACGCGTCTTCAGAACTGCCCGGAACTGCTGTCTCGCCTGACGGTCATGGCCAACAGCACTATGACGGTCCGCGGAGGCCGGTTGATCGTGCCGTACCAGCCGCACCCAACGGGCAAGGGGACCGGGGCCGTGGAGGTGTCGCTGGCGTACACCGCGCCCGTGTCTACGGTCTTGGCCGCCACCCGGACTCCGGCCTGCATCGGGGACGTGAAGGACAAGCTCTCGGCGGATTTCCCCGAGGCCGGACCGGAACACGTGAACGCCCTGCTCAAAGAACTGCTCGAACGGCGTGCGCTGATCACCTGTCTGCACGCGCCGAGCACCGAGACCGACGCGCTGTTGTATCTGCTGGAGCAGCTCGCGGCGGTCGACGCCGACCGCGTGCAGCCGGTCGCTGAGCTGGTGGAGTCGCTGCGCGAGATCCACGCGAGCCTCCGCCGAGCTAGTACGCGCCCCTTGGGACAGGCCCGTGCTGAGCGCGTGAGTGTCGCCGAGAAGATGAGCGCCCTGGTGCCGGGGCGCAAGCATCCGCTCGCGGTTGATCTGCGTATGACCGGCGCGGCCCTCACGCTGCCCGAGGACGTGGCGCGTGAGGCCGAGCGCGCGGCGTTCGCCTTGGCGCGCCTGAGTGCCGCACCGTTCGGGACTGCTGAGTGGAAGGCACACCACATGCGGTTCTACGAGCGATTCGGGATCGGCTCGATGGTTCCGCTGCAGGACGTTGTCGCGGACAGCGGGATCGGCTTCCCTGATGGCTACCCCGGCACCGTGCCGGCGGAGCGACGGCCGGTTTCTGAGCGGGACGAGGCTCTGGTGCGTCTCGCCCAGGCCGCCGTGCTGGACGGTCGCGACGAGGTGGTCCTCGACGAGTCCGTCATCGCTGACCTGGCCCAGGGGGCGGATCCGGTCAGGCTCCCGCCGCACATGGAACTGGCCGTGCGTGTGCACGCGGACAGCGCCGAAGGCCTGGAGCACGGGGCCTTCCAGTTGGAAGTCGTGAGCGTGTCCCGCGGGGCAGGCGTCGGAATGGGCCGCTTTGTCGACACGTTGCCTGAATGGGAACGAGCCCTGATCACAGCCGAGTTGGCCGATCTGCCCACAGCCGACTCCAACACGGTGGCGGCGCAGCTGTCGTTCTCGCCGCTGGTCGCGGAGACCGCGCACGTTGCCCGCGCCCCGCAGACCCTGCCCCACGTGATCAGCCTGGACGAATACCGGCCCCCGAGCGACGCCGTGCTGACCGCAGGCGATCTCGCGGTCGGCTGCGACGGCCGCCGCATGTACCTCGCCGTTCCGGCCCAAGGGTGTCGTGTCGAGGCCGTCGGTATGCACGCGCTAAGCCTGCACACCCACACACCGCCGCTGGCCCGCTACCTGATCGAGCTGAGCCGCGCCCAGTGCGCCACCGTCACGCTCTTCGACTGGGGAGCAGCCCGGACCATGCCGTTCCTGCCCCGCCTGCGCTACGGGCGCACCATCTTGGCCGCGGCCCGCTGGCGGTTGGACCCCGCCGAGCTGCCTGGCCGGACAGAAGCGTGGAGCGCGTGGGACGCAGCGTTCACCGCCTGGCGCACCCGCCGCCGCTTGCCCGCGCGGGTCTGCCTGACCGAAGGCGATCGGCGTCTCCTCCTGGACCTGGAGCACAGCGGCCACCGCGTCCTGCTCCGCACCCACCTGAACCGCGGCACCCCCGCAGTGCTCACCGAGTCCCTGGACGAGACCGGCTGGTGCCAGGACCGCCCCCACGAAATCGTCATTCCTCTCAGGGCGACGGAGCCGCCGGCGTGGCCGCGCTTGCCCGCCCCCACCCGGGCGAGGGCCATCGACCGCGACCGCCACGACACGCCTGCGGCCTCCAACGTGCTGCTTGCCAGCCTGTACGGGGACATCCGCCGCCAGGACACGATCCTTGCCCGGCACCTGCCCGACTTGCTCGACCGCCTCGACGGGCCATCGTGGTGGTACGTCCGCTTCCGCGACCCGGACCAGCACTTGCGTCTGCGCATCGCCCTGCCTGAGCCGGACGCGTTCGGGACCGTGGCCGCCGAGGTGAGTGCCTGGGCCGATGACCTGCATCGCGCAGGACTGCTGCGGGAGTTGCGCTATCCGACGTCCTACCCGGAGACCGGCCGGTGGGGCTCCGGGCCCGCCTGGCAGGCAGCCGAGAACGTGTTCCGCGCCGACTCGCGGGCCCTGCTCACCCAGCTGCGCCAACCCGTGCGTCCCTCGCGCCGGGCCCTGGTCGCCGCCCACACCGTCGCCATCGCCTCCGCCTTCCTCGGCAGCACATCCACCGGCATGCGGTGGCTGATCGACAACATCCCGGCGCGAGCACCCGAGCCCGTTCCCCGGCACGAGCTGACCGAGGCCGTACGACTGGCCGACCCCCGACAACAGTGGCAGGCCCTGACCGCCGTGCCCGGAGGCACCGCGATCGTCCACGCGTGGCGGGAACGCGACCGCGCCCTGGTCGCCTACCGGGAACATCTGCACGGACCGCACACCCAGGGCATCGACCTCGACGATGTCCTCGGCCCCCTGCTGCACGTGCACTTCGTACGCGCCGTCGCCGTCGACTTCCCCGAGGAAGCCATCTGCCTGTACCTCGCACGCGCCGCCGCCCAGGCCTGGACAGCACGCACCACCGGAAGGAACCCGTGAATCAGCCGCCCCTCCCGGACCTCGCCCTACGCGTCGCCGATCGTCTCGCCCACCCCGCCCTCGCACCGCGCCGATCACACAGCGCACCGTGGTGGCGGCAATCCCTCGCACACGGCATCCCCGGCATTGCCCTGCTGCACATCGAGCTGGCCGCCGCCGAGATGCGGCCTTGGCAGCGCGTCCACGACTGGCTGTCGGCCGCCACAACCGCACCGATCACCAGCGGCCCTGACAGCCACCCCTTCTACGGGGCCCCTGCTCTTGCCCACCCCCTGGCCTGCGCCGCCGAACAGCTCCCCGGCGCCTACAAACGGACACTCGACGGCCTCGATCAGAACATCGCGGCGGAAGCCCGTCGCCGGGTGGCCGCCGCTCACCGCCGCATCGACCGTGGCGAACTCCCGCAACTGGCCGAGTTCGACGCCCTCCAAGGACTCACCGGCTACGGCGCCTACCTGCTGCGCCGCGACCCCAACGGGCCAGCGGTACACGAGATCCTCACCTACCTCGTGCGCCTGACAGCGCCCCTCACCCACGACGGGGACCGCGTGCCGGGCTGGTGGACCACGTCGGGGCCCTCCGGCAGGCCCGATGACCGCTTCCCCGACGGGCACGCCAACAACTCCCTCGCCCACGGCATCACCGGAGTGCTGAGTCTGCTCTCGCTCGCCGCCCGCCGCCGTCCGGTACCCGGCCAGCTCGACGCCATCCGCACCATCTGCGCCTGGCTGGACCGCTGGCACGATGCGAGCGAGCGGGGCAGCGCCTGGCCGTACTGGGTCACCCGCACTCAAGTACGTTCAGGGCGCGTGGAATCCACTGGTGCACTGCGCCCGTCCTGGTGCTACGGAACAGCGGGCCTGGCTCGTGCCCAGCAACTCGCCGCCCTCGCCCTCGGCGACCGCGACCGTCAACTCACCGCCGAGCGTGAACTCCTCAACGCGCTCACCGACCGGCACCAGCTCGCCGCGACCACCGACATCGCCCTCTGCCACGGCTTCGCCGGACTCGCCCACGTCGCCGCCCGCACCGCCGACGACGCCCTGCCCACGAACGCCGGAGAACTCCGCACGCTCGTCCCCACCCTCCTCACAGCCGTACTGCCACCCGGCAGCGACCCGGAGAACACGATCACCGAGCTGATGAACGCAGACGACGGTGGTCCCGGCCTGCTCGACGGCACCGCCGGCCTCGCTCTGGCCACCCTCGCGCCCGAGACCGGCACCGCGCCCCGATCCGCGTGGGACGCCTGCCTGCTCATCTCCTGACCGCCGCCCGCACAGTGAGGACTCCGATGCCCTACTCCTGGTGCCAGCACAGCATCGTCTTCCACGACCGCGACAGCGGCCAGCGCGTGATCACCGACCTCCTCGGCCCCGCCCTGCGCGCCGCCTACGAGAGCAGGGCGCTCCACGGGTGGTGGTTCATGAACAAGCAGCCCTGGCCCCTGCGGTACCCCCGCGACAACCGCGCCCGCGACACCGTCACCCGGCTCCTCGACCAACTCGCCGCCGACGGCCAGATCGTGGACTGGACCGACGGCATCTACGAACCCGAGACCGCCGCCTTCGGCGGACAGGCCGCAATGCACACCGCCCACGAGCTGTTCCACCACGACAGCCGCCACCTGCTCAACTACCCGCCATTCACAGGTCACTTGGGGCGGAGGGAAACGGCTGTCGTGCTGTGCAGCGCCATGATGCGCGCAGCCGGCCTCGACTGGTACGAGCAGGGAGACGTCTGGGACAAGATCTCCCACCTGCGCCCGGCCGGGTCGACTCCCGCGCAGATCCCACGCCCCCGGGACGCGGCGACGATGCGCCGCCTGATGACCGTCAACACCTCAACGCTGTGCACCCCGTCGAACAATGGGCCGCTCGCCGGTCTCAACACCTGGGTGAGCGCCTTCGAGAACGCCGGACGCGAACTTGCGAATCTCTCCCGCCGGGGCCAGCTCGAACGCGGCCTGCGGGCCGTCATCGCCCACCACTTCATCTTCCATGCCAACCGAGCGGGCCTCTCGACAGAGGACCAAAGCGCCATGTCAGCACTAGCGAAGGAGATCGTCATGGGTTCGAGTGACCGCTCTGAGTCCATCCCGGCAGCGGCCGGCGAAGACACTAGCGTTCCCGAAGTGAGCACCGACACCATCGAAGCCAACGACACCGCCGCCGAACGCCTCCGCAACGCCCTGGTCGACCAGGTCGTCTCGGAGGATCGGATCAAGACCCCGCGCATCATCCAGGCGATGCGTACCGTTCCCCGGCACCTGTTCGTGCCCGAGGCGTCGCTCGAGGACGCCTACGCGAACACGACCGTCCACATCAAGTACAACGAGACCGGCCAGTCGATCAGCTGCGCCTCGCAGCCCAGCGTCGTCGGCCTGATGCTGGAGCAGCTCCAGCCGCAGCCCGGCGAACGGATCCTGGAACTCGGTGCCGGGACCGGCTACAACGCCGCTCTGTTGGCCCATCTCGTCGGCGAAAAGGGGCACGTCACCACCATCGACGTGGACGACGACCTGGTGGAAGGGGCCCGCGCACACCTGGCCGCTGCGGGAGTCGACAACGTGACCGTCGCCCTCGGCGACGGTGCGCTCGGCCACGCCGACAGCGCGCCCTACGACAAGATCATCGCGACCGTCGGGGCACACGGCATTCCGCACGCCTGGCTGGAGCAGCTCGCGCAGGGCGGCCGTCTGCTCGTGCCCCAGCGGCTGCGCGGCAGCGTCAACCGGTCCATCTCCTACGAGCGCCGTGGCGACAGCTTCGTCTCCGTCAGCAGCGAGATGAACACGTTCATGCCCCTGAGGCGCGGCGTCGCCGACGACGACCGCCCGCTCATCCCGGTGTCCGCGACCGGGGCCATCCACCTCCAGACGAACACAAGCCAAGCGATCGACGCCACCGCCCTCGCCGACGTCCTCGACCAGCCGTCCATCCAGGAATGGACCGGTGTCCTGGTCCGGGGCGGCGAGTCCCCGGAATGGATGGAGCTTTGGCTGACCCTCGCCATGCCCAGCGGCCTGAACTGGATGTCCTTCGACAGGAACGAGGTCGCCGGAAAACTCCTCACCGACGACCCGTACCCGAGTTCCACCGCGGTCTTCGACAAGAGTGCGCTCACCTACCTGGCCCGCCGCCTGTCCGACCAGACGACCCCCGAAGGCGGCAAGCTCTGGGAGTTCGGCGTCATCGGACACGGCCCCGGCAGCGACGAGCTGGCCGCCCGCGTCGCCACCGCGATCCAGGAATGGGACCGCGACTACCGCGGCCGCGAAGCCGACTTCGAGCTGCGCCCGCTCGATGCGGCACCCGCCGAGCCCCAGCCTGGACGATTCACCATCGACACCCCGCTGAACCAGATCGTCATCAAGTGGCAGTAGCTGAACGGTAGTTACCGCGCGTTCCCGCCCACACCGGGCGGGAACACGCCCCATCGCGCCTTGGAGAACGCATGGACCGCAACGGCCCGATAGCCCGACGCTTCCCCCTCATCGCACGCTTCAGGCCGGCATGCCTGCCCCTTCCGGAACGCGTCCAGGGCCTCACCGTCCTCGCAGACCAGAGCGAGCAGGACGACGACCAGGGCGTAGCCTCGTCCGTCCACAACCAGGCCGCGCTCCTCGCCTCCGACGTAGGCCTTCCTGACCTCGCACGCGAGATCTGCCACGCCCACGCGGATGCCTACCTGCAGGCCTGTCCCCTTCCCGCGATGAGCGCCATCCGAGGACTGGAACCGCTGGTCAACCTCGCCCGTCTGAAGATCCGCGCCGGCAACGCAGATACGGGCCGGAACGCACTCACCGCGCTGTACGAGGCAGTCACCAACGGAACCAGCCTCGAATACGACGGCATCACCGTCCCGAACGAACTCGTCGCAACCACTGAGGACCGGCTTGAAGTACGCAGCTGGCTATGGCGCGTCCTCCTCGCCGACGGCACCCGCACGCTCACCTCCGCCGGTCGCTGGAGCGAAGCCCAAGCGCACATCGCGCGGCATCGCGGCGTGGGACAGCGGATGCTCGACGGCCGCCAAGTTGCTGTGGTCGCCGCGCTGGTCGAAGGCGATCACGAGCAGGCCGCCCAACTCGTAGCCGAAACGCTCCCCGGCGAACCCTGGGAGCGCACCGTCACCAAGAGCCTCGCCACTGCAGCCAAGGTGGCGAGCGGAACGGCACGAGAAACCGACCTTGAGGCCCTGGCGACCGCCTACCTCCAATCAACGCGAGAACCGGGACGAACGGTCTTCGACACACGCCTCGGCCTCACCATCCTGGACCTCGCCCGCCTCGTGGGATATCCAGCGGACGCCGTAGCCCACGACATGGTCTCCCGGGCCGTTGAAGCAGCCGACGGCTACGCCGCTCGTGAACTCCTCACCTACGAACCGTGCTTGAACCTCCTGACCGCGCGGCAGACATCTCGCTGCCGTGAGCTCGTGGACGCGTGCGCTCTCGCAGCGCGCGACCTTCCCGAGGGCGTACTACGTGATCTGAAGCAAGCACTCCACAAGGCCGACCTCGTACTCCGGCAGGGCTTTGCGTAGGGGCATGTCGACACGAGCGCCGAAGCGATGGAACGCCTCCTAGTACGGCACCCGCTAGGTGTATTGATCACGAGTGTCAACAACGCTCGTGATCAATACACCTAGGCCGCCTCCTTTGGATCTTGCCGGGTGAGTTCGCGTACGAGCTCGGTCTGCGCGGCCAGGGTGCTCCCGGTCATCAGGGACCGGATGGGGACCCTGACGCCCAGCTCTCGCCCGAGCTTCCTGGCCAGGTGGGTGACCAGGAGCGAGTCACCGCCCAGCTCGAAGAAGTCGGCGTCCGCGGCGAGGCCGTCGTGCCCGAGCAGCTCCGACCAGAGCCGGGCGAGTACGACGGCGGTGTCGGGAGCAGCTGGTGGAAGGGCGGGGGCTTCGGGTGCTTCGGGGGCGGAGGGCTCGGCAGCGGGCATCTCGGGGGCAGGCATCTCGGGGGCAGGGGCTTCGGGTGCTTCGGGCCGGGTGGTGGTGGTGCGGGCCGCGTCGCTCCGTGGCTCGGCTTCCGGGGCGGTCCAGCGCGGGCCGGCGAAGGGGTAGTGGGGCAGGTGCACGCGGGGCGCCGCCGGACCGCAGAGCGCGCGCGGGGACAGCGGCTGGCCCCGGGTCCAGAGCGTGCCGAGGGCCGACAGGACCTCCTCCTGCGGGTGTTCGCCGCGCGCGGGGTGCAGCGGGACCGTGTCAAGGCCGGCCGCCTCCGCCATCGCGGACAGGACCCGGCCGGGGCCGATCTCCACGACCAGCGCGCCGGGGAACGCCTCGGCGACCGCGTCGAGCGCGTCGGCGAACCGCACCGTGCGCCGGGCCTGTTCGACGAAGAGCTCGGGCCGCAGGGGGGTGCCCGCGGGCACCAGGCGCCCGGTGACGTTCGTGGCGAACGGCACCGTCGGCGGGCGCACCGTCAGGCCCGCCAACTCCTCGGCGAGGCGCGGCAGCGCGGGCTCGACGAGCGCGGTGTGGAAGGCGCGGCCGGTGGCCAGGCGGTGGGTGAAGACCCGGCCGCCGAGCCGGTCGGTGAACTCCTGCACCGCCGCGGCCGGGCCCGCCACCACACAGCCGTCGGCGGAGTTCACGGCGGCCAGCTCCAGGTCGAGCCCGGAGACGGCGAGCAGCTCGCGGGCCCGGGTCTCGGTGCAGCCGAGGGCGAGCATCGCTCCCTCGGGGCACTCCTGCATCGCCTGCCCGCGGGCGGTCACCAGGCGGGCCGCGTCGGCGAGTTCGAAGACCCCGGCGACGCAGGCGGCCGTGATCTCACCGAGACTGTGTCCGGCCAGCGCCACCGGGTGCACGCCGAGGCCGGTCAGTGCGGTGGCGGCGGCGTGCTCGACGGCGAACAGGGCGGGCTGCGCCAGCTCGGTGCGCCGCAGTTCCGCCGCCGGGAAGTCCGGGTCGGTCAGCGCACGGCGCAGCCGCTGCGCGAGCTCCGGCGCGAAGGCCGCGAGGCAGGCGTCGAGGGCGTCGCCGAAGCCGGGCAGCGCCGCGGCGAGCGGCAGGGCCATGCCCGGGTACTGGGCGCCCTGGCCGGGGAAGACGAACACCGAGGGTGCGGGGCCGCGCGTTGGCAGGGCGCCGCGCACCACGCCCGTACCCCGGGTCAGGCGCTGTGCCACTTCGGCGGCCGTGCGGCCGGTCACCGCTAGCCGGGCCGGCAGTTCGGCCCGCCCGGTGGCGAGGGTCGCGGCGACATCCGCCAACTCCGGTTCGTGCGCGGCGAGATGGGCGCCGAGCCGGGTGGCGGTGCGTGCCAGGGCCGCCTCGTCGGCGGCGGACGCGAGGACGAGGCGGGGGCCCTGCGGTGGGGTGGCCGGCCGGCTGCGGGCGGGGGGCTGCTCGACGACCACATGGACGTTGGTGCCGCCGATCCCGAAGGAGCTGACGCCCGCGCGGCGCGGTTCGGGCCCGCTCCACGGGCCCCTTCCGGTGGGTACGTACAGCGGTGAACCGGCGGTCTCCAGAAGCGGGTTGAGGCCGGTGAAGGACGCCACCGGGGGCACGGTCCCGTCCCGTACGACCAGGAGTGCCTTGATCAGGGAGGCGAGTCCGGCGGCGTTGTCGAGGTGGCCGACGTTGGCCTTCAGGGCGCCGACGGCGACCTGGCCGGGCCGGGCGCCCATGGCGGTCAGCGCGGCGGAGGCGGCGGACCACTCGATGGGGTCGCCGACGCGGGTGCCGGTGCCGTGCGTCTCCAGGTATCCGACGGTGTCGCCGGGGACGTCGGCGGTGCGCAGCGCGGCCCGGATCACGGCCTGCTGGCCGTCGACGGACGGGGCGTAGTAACCCGCCTTCGCCGCACCGTCGTTGTTGACCGCGGTGCCGAGGACGACGCCGTAGGGGTCGCCGCCGTCGGCCGTGGCGTCGTCCAGGCGGCGGAGCACCACCGCGGCGACGCCGGCGCCGGCGACGACCCCGTCGGCATGCTCGTCGAAGGGGCGGCACCGGCCGGTGGGCGAGTGGATGCCGCCCTCCACGGCGAGGTGTCCGGCCTGCGGGTAGGGGATACCGGCGGCGACGACCAGGGCCTGGTCGCAGTCGCCGTTCAGCAGCGCCTGGACGGCGAGGTGCACGGCGACCAGGGAGGAGGAGCAGGCGGTCTGCACGGCGACGGCGGGGCCGGTCAGGCCGAGGCGGTACGAGATGAGGCTCGCCATGAAGTCCGGTTCGGTGCCGTGCACCGCGTCCTCCAGGGTCATCGGGTCGAGCTCGCCGCTCGCGACCATGGCGCGCATGTAGCCGCTGCCGGCGGCGCTGGCGAAGACCGCGGTGGTGGGCGTCTCGGCTCGGTGCGCGGGGGCGGCGAGGGGTGCGGAGCCGGCGTCCTCAAGGGCCGCCCAGGCCGCCTCGAGCATCAGCCGGTGCTGCGGGTCCATCAGCTCCGCCTCGCGGGGCGTGACCCGGAACAGGGCGTTGTCGAAGCGGTCGAAGCCGTCGAGGTGGCCGTGGACGGGCACGAAGTCCGGGTCGTCGAGGAGGGTCTTGGGCACTCCTCGGGCTGCGAGTTCCGCGCTGTCGTACCGGGTGGTGAGGACCCGTCCCTCGGTCAGGGCGGTCCACCACCGGCCGAGGTCGTAGGAGCCGTCGCCGCCGGGGAACCGGCCGGCCAGGCCGGTGACGGCGATGTCCAGCGAACGGTCACGGGCCATGGGATCACCTTCGGTCGGGGCCTGCCGGTGCGTCAGGCGCGGTGGGTCCGGGCGTGGTGGGTCCGGGCGTGGTGGGTCCGGGCGTGGTGGGTCCGGACCCCGAAGGTTGCCAGCTATGGCAATGTGATGGCAAGCTCTTGCCTCACATCAGGCAAGAGAGTGGGGCGAGGCGAGAGGAGCCGCTGTGCAGACGGATAACCCGCCCGAGCCGCGCACCGTGCCGGACGTCTGGACCACGGGCGAGCCGTGCACCGCACCCCCGCAGGGGCTGCACGAGACGCTCGCCCTGGTGGCCCGGCGGCGGCCCGACGCGGTGGCACTGGTCGAGGGCGAACGCACCCTGACGTACGGGGAGTTGGACCGTACCGCCGACGCCTGGGCCGCGCGGCTCGCCGCCCTCGGGTCGGGTCCCGGCCGTCTCGTGCCCGTCCTGCTGCCGCGCGGCACGGAGCTGGTCGTCGCGCTGCTCGCGGTGCTCAAGACCGGTGCCGCGTACGCGCTCCTCGACCCGTCCTGGCCCGAACGCCGCCTCGCCGACATCCGCGCCGACCTCGACCCGCCGCTGGTCGTCGCGGGGGCGAAGGAGACGGGCGGTGCGCTCGGCGGGCCGCCGCTGCCGGTGTTCGTGCCGCCCGACGGCCCGGTCGCCGCGCCCGCCGGGTTCCGGCCCGCCGCGGTCGACGGCTCCGGCCCCGCCTGCGTCTTCTTCACCTCGGGCACGACCGGCCGCCCCAAGGGCGTGCTCACCCCGCACCGCGCCACGGCCCGGCTCTTCCCGCAAGGGCCGGGCGGCTTCGCCGACTTCGGCGCCGGCAGCGTCGTACCGCTCGCGGCGCCGCTGCCGTGGGACGCGTTCAGCCTCGAACTGTGGTCGGTGCTCCTGAACGGCGGCACCTCGCTGATCGTCGCGGACCCCTACCTCTCCCCCGCCGCGCTGCGCTCCGGCATCGCCCGGCACGGAACGGACACCGTCTGGCTGACCAGCAGCCTGTTCAACATGGTCGTGGACGAGGACCCGGACGCCTTCCGCGGCCTGCGCCAGGTGCTGACCGGCGGCGAGCGGCTCTCCGTCGCGCATGTGCGCCGCTTCCTCGACCGCCACCCCGGCATCGCTCTCCTCAACGGCTACGGACCGGTCGAGTCCACGGTGTTCACCACCACCCACCGCATCACGCCCACGGACTGCGCGCGGCCCGGCGGCATCCCCCTCGGCCGCCCCGTGCCGGGCACCCGGGTGCACGTCCTGGAGCAGGGCGGCACCCGGCCGTGCGGCGTGGGCGAGACCGGTGAGCTCTGCGTGGCGGGCGAGGGTCTCGCGCTCGGCTACCTGGGCGCGGGCGCCCTGACGGACGAGAAGTTCGTCCGGGTCCCGGTCGGCGAGGCGGGCGCCGCGGTCCGGGTGTACCGGACCGGCGACCTGGTCGCGTGGGACGCGGACGGGCTGCTGCACTTCCGGGGCCGGGCCGACCGGCAGGTGAAGATCCGCGGGCACCGCGTCGAGCCCGCCGAGGTGGAGCGCCAGGTGGAGCAGCTGCTCGGCTCGGTGCGCTCCTGCCGCGTCCTCGCCCGGCCGGACGCGTCCGGTACGGGGCAGGAGCTGGTGGCGTTCTGCCGGCCCGAGCGGCCGGGCGACCCGCTGACCGGCGCGCTCGGCGCACTGCGGTCGGCCCTCGTCCCGTATCAGCGGCCCGCGCTCGTGCTGAGCGTCGACGACTTCCCGGTGACGGCCCAGGGCAAGCTGGACGAACGGGCGCTCCTGGACCGGGCGTTCGGCGACCGGGCACTCCCGTACGACCGAACCGGGCCCGGCGCGGACGGCACGCACGGCGGGACGTACGGGGGGACGTACGGGGGGACGTACGGGGGGACGTACGGGGGGACGTACGGCGAGACGTACCGCGACGCGAACGGCGGGGCGGCCGACGCCGATCCCGTCGTCTCGGCCGTGGCGGACGCCTTCGCCGCCGTGCTCGGGCAGCCGTCCGTGCCCCTCGACGTGCCCTTCGCCGACCTCGGCGGCACCTCGCTCGGCGCCGGCCGGGTGTGTGCGCGGGTCGCGGCCCGGCTCGGGCGGCCCGTGCCCGTCTCCCGCCTCTACCGGCACCCCACCGTCGACGCGCTCGCCGGCTGGCTGCGCACCGCCGGGCAGCCGCAGGCCGCGGCGGCAGGACCGGACGGGCCGACACCGCTGACGCCGATGCAGACCGTCTACCTGACCCGGCAGCTCGTCGCCCCCGCCGACCGGACCGCGCACTGCCTGGTCACCTGGGTGGTCGAGGGCCCCCTCGACCGGGCGGCGCTGCAGCAGGCCGTCGACGTCGTGCACGAGCGGCACGAGGCGCTGCGCGCCGCCTACGTCCCCGACCCCAGGCCGTCCGCCGTGCCCGTGGACCTGCCCGCCCCCGCACTCGAAGTGCTGCCCGCCGCGCCCTCCGTCGACGCGGCCGTACGGGCGCTGCGCGCCGAACTCACCGACGAGCTCGACCTGTTGCTCGGCGAGGTGTGGCGCACCGCGCTGGTGGACGTGCGCGGCGAGGACACGGTGGTGTTCGGCTGCGTGGTGCACCACATCGCGTTCGACGGCCACTCCGAGTCGGTGCTCGCCCGCGACCTGGCCGCGGCCTACGCCTCGGCGGCCGGCGCCGCCGCACCGGAACCTGCCGCACCGGCCCCGCCCGGCCTGGCCGCACTGCACGCGGACCGGGTCCTGCGGCGCGGCCTGGCCGAGGCGGACAGCCCGTACGCGGCGTATGCGCAGGGCCTGACCGGCGTACCGGAACTGCGGTGGCCGCACCCGCCGTTGCAGACCGCGAACGGGCCGATCCAGAACGAGCCGACCGCGAACGGGCCGGCCCAGCACGAGCCGACCACGAACGGGCCGACCGCGTCCGGGCAGGGCCGGGTGGTGAGCGAGGTGCCGGTGTCCGTGCTGGCCGGGGTGGACCGGTTCGCCGCGGCGGCGGGCGTCACCCGCTTCGTGGCGCTGCTCGCCCTGTGGGGTGCGAGCGTCGCGGACGTCACCGGGCAGCGGGACTTCGCGGTCGGCGTGCCCGTGGCGCAGCGCGACGGGGCCGGGCTCGGGCAGGTCGTCGGATGCCACGTCGAGATGCTCTGTCTGCGGCTGCGCGGCACCGCCCTGGACGGCGGCTCGGCCGCGGCCCGGGCGGCCGGCCGGGCCGCCGCGTCCGCCTTCGCCGCGCAGGACCTGCCGCTCACCGACCTCCTCGCCCTCGTCGACCCGCCCCGCACCGGCCGCCACCCGCTCTACCAGGCGCTGTTCGCGCTGCAGGACAACCCGGCGCCGGACCTGGACCTGCCGGGCCTGCGCACCCGTTTCCTCCGCCAGCCCTACCCGGAGCTGCCCCTCGAACTGCACGCGGAGTGCTGGCCGGACGGCCGCGGCGGGCTCCGCGTCGAGCACGCCTTCCGGCCGGCCGCCGTGCCGGAGGCGGTCGTACGGGCGCTCGCCGAGCGCTTCACGGACCGGCTGCACGCGCTGAGCGGTCGGGACCGCGGCCCCGACGGAGGCCCCGACGGAGGCCCCGACGGAGGCCCGGCCGCGGGACTGCGGGCGGCGGTCACGGCCGGCGGATGACCGCGCCCCCACGCGCCCGGGCCGGTCCACCCCCGGCCGCTCCCGGCCGCTCCCGCACGTGCCCCTGTCCACCCGGCCGCCCTTGTCCACGGGCCGCGGCCACCCCTCACCCCGAAGGCACCCCTCATGGCGGCAACCGTCACCTCGCCCACCGTCTCCGCGCTCGTCGACCCCGCCCTGCACGCCGACGGCGATCCGCACGAACTGTGGCGCTGGATGCGGGAGTTCGCGCCCGTGCACCGGCACGAGGCCGGTGAACTGCCCGCGTTCTGGTCGCTGACCCGGTACGAGGACATCCGTGCCGTCTACCGCGACCCGGCGACGTACAGCTCTGCCCGCGGGGTGCTGCTGCGCCCGGCGCGGCTCGGCGACGACCCGGGCGGCGGCCTGACGCTCGCGCTGTCCGACCCGCCGCGCCACAAGCAGCTGCGCTCCCTGATGGCGGACTGGTTCAGCACCCGGTCGGTGCGGGCCCTGGAGGACACCGTCCGGGACGCGACCCGCAGGGTGCTCGCGCGGGCCGTCGAACGGGGCGTGTGCGACTTCGTGCAGGACATCGCGGGGCCCCTGTCGCTCTCCGTGATCTGCGGCATCATCGGCGTCCCCGGGCGCGACCACGACACCGTCTACCGGTGGTGCGAGGAGGCGTTCGCGGCACACACCTCGCTGGCCGCGCACCCGCAGCTCATGGAGTACTTGATGGAGCTGCTGTACGCGCGCATGGCCGAGCCCGCCGACGACCTGCTCAGCTCCCTGGTCAACGGGACGGTGCACGGGGAGCTGCTGCCCGAGCACGAGATCCTGCTCAACTGCGAGAACCTCATCGGCGCCACGGAGAACGGCCGCCTCGCCCTGATCGGCGGCATGCTCGCCTTCCTTCAGCACCCCGGGCAGTGGCGGCGCCTCGCCGCGGACCGGGCGCTGCTGCCGGGGACCGTGGAGGAGATCCTGCGCCACACCTCCAGCGCGACGCACAGCATGCGCACCGCCACCCGCCCGCACACGCTGCGCGGCCGGCGGATCGAGGAGGGCGACCGGGTGGTGCTCTGGCTGCCGTCGGCCAACCGCGACGAGGCCGTCTTCAACGATCCGTACCGCTTCGACATCGCCCGCAGGCCCAACCGGCACATCGCACTCGCCTCCGGTGAGCACTTCTGCATCGGGTCCACGCTGGCCCGCGCCGAGATGCGCATCCTGTTCTCCGAACTCCTCGACTCCGGCTGCTCGGTGGAGCAGGCCGGGCCCGTCACCCGCGTGCGGTCGATCGCCGTCAACGGTCCCGCCGCGCTCCCCGTACGCCTGACCCCGAAGAGGCGGATGCCCTGAGGCACGCCGCCGCAGGTCCGGTACGGCCCACCCCTTCCGACCCCGGCACCTCTTCCGACCCCGTTCACAGCTCGCAGCGAAGAACACCCCGCAGACAGGAGACATGCCATGGCACGACGGAGCGTGCTGCTCATCGGCTGGCGGCCGGAGGCCATCGAGGCCCTCGAACGCCACGGCGCCGAGGTGACCTGCGTACTCGCCACGCGTGACGACACGCCACGGCGGGCCGCTCTGCTGGACGACGCGCACACGGTGCCCGTGCAGGACCCGACGAGCGCCGAGGAGACCCTGGCCGGCCTTGAGCGGTGCGGCCTGTCCGTGACCGACTTCGATGTCGTGTGCAGCCAGCACGAGTACACCCTCGTCAACGCCTCCGTACTCGGCGGCCCGCGCAGCCCCACCACGCCGCGCGCCGCCCTGGCGCTGCGCGACAAGGACCTGCAGAAGCGCCGGATACGCGACGCGGGTCTGGCGGCCGCCGAGGCCCGCGCGATCGTCCACACCGGGCAGCTGCGCGACGTCCCGCACACCCGCGGCGTCATCAAGCCGCTCGCCGACTCCGGCACGCGAGGCGTGCTGTCCTGGCGCAACGAGGCCGAACGCCACGCCGTGGCCGACCTGTTGGAGCGCGCGGACGCCCAGGGGCCGTGCCTGACCGAGGAGTGGGTGGACGGCGCGGAGCTGCACATCGACGGCGTCGTGCGCGGCGGGCAGGTGCTGTTCGTCTCGGTGGGCCGGTATCTGCAGAACGTGCTGTCGATCCGGGACGGCGGCATCGTCGCCACCGTCATGGAGCACCCAGGCCACCGCACCGAGCTGTACGACCGGGCGCACACGTTCGCCGAGCAGGCCATGAAGGCGCTTGAGCACCACGACGGCGTCTTCCACCTGGAGGTGTTCGAGCAGCCGGACCGCTTCGTCTTCGGCGAGTGCGGGGGCCGCATCCCGGGTGGCTCCTTCGACGAGATGATCCGCCGTCAGCACGGTGTGGACCTGCACGACGAATGGGCGCGCGCGGTCCTCGGTCTGCCGCCCGGGGTGGCGCCGCGGCCGGACGAGCGGTGGCTGGGTGACGTGTTCCTGGCCACGGAGGCGGGCCGGCTGCGGGACTTCCCCGATGAGCGGGAGGTGGCCGAGCGGGACGGTGTCGAGCACGTGGTGCTCACCGCCCGCGTGGGCGGCACCTCGTCGGAGGCGACCGAGGCCTCCAACCGGCCCGCGGGCACGGCCGTCCTGGCGGGCGCGGACGCGGAGCAGACCGCGCTGCGGATCCGGGAGCTCGCGGCCTGGTTCGCGGCGCGCACCGTGGTCGCGCCGGGCACGCCGCAGGCGCCGGACCCCGCCGGGCAGAAGCCGGACTCCGCCGGGCCCGGCTCCGCCCTCACCCATGTCTCCGCCCCGGCCGGGGTCGCCCCCAGCGACGGCTACACGCACGTCGTGACCGGGCCCGGCCAGGTGGCGGCCGTGGCCGGGCAGATGCCGTTCGACGAGAAGGGCGTGTTCGTCGGCACCGGTGACCCCGCCGCGCAGGCCCGGCAGGTCTTCCGGAACATGCGCGGCTGCCTGGCCGCCGCGGGGCTCACCTTCGACGACGTCATCAAGCTCACGTACTACGTCACCGACATCGCGCACGTGCCGCAGGTCCTGGCCGTGCGGGACGAGTTCGTGTCCACCGAGCGGCCGCCGGCCAGCACCGTGGTCCAGGTGGTGGCGCTCTACCGCCCCGATCTGCTCCTCGAGATCGACGCTCTCGCGCTGGTTCCCCAGTCGTGAGGGCGCCGACGGACGACGAAGGGTCACGACACATGACGATCACCCCCGACCGCCCGGCAGCCTCTGTCGGAGCCGGTCAGCATCCGCCGTTCGACCGGGAGTTGGCCGGTCCGCTGCGCGCGATCCTGGACGAGCTGCCGATGCCGCTGACGCCCGGCCGTATTCCGGACCGGCGCCGCAGGTCGCGTGCGGGCCGGCTCACGGATGCCGCGATCCGCCGCGGCGGGGCGTTCACGATCGAGGAGCGTACGGTGCCCGGGCCGCCCGGCGCGCCCCCGGTGCCGCTGCTGATCTGCCGCCCGGCCGGCGCGGGCGGCCCGGTCCCGGCGGTCTTCCACACGCACGGCGGCGGGATGGTCGCCGGCAGCCACCGCAGCACGGAGCTGGTCGGTGAGCTCGACCGGGCACAGGAACTCGGCCTGGCCGTCGTCGCGGTCGACTACCGGCTCGCGCCCGAACACCCCGACCCGGCTCCCGTCGAGGACTGCTACGCCGGTCTTGTGTGGCTCGCCGAGCACGCGGCGGAGCTGGGGATCGACCCGGAGCGGCTGGTGCTGAGCGGCAACAGCGCCGGCGGTGCGCTCGCGGCCGGCCTCGCGCTGCTCGCCCGGGACCGCAGAGGGCCGCGCCCCGTGGGGCAGTTGCTGCAGTTCCCGATGCTGGACGACCGGTGTGCCACGGACTCCGTGGCCCGGCTCGCACACGTCGGCCTGTGGGACGGTGCGTCCAACCGGGCAGGCTGGACGGCGCTGCTCGGTGCGCGGCGCGGCACGTCGGACGTGTCCTGCTACGCGGCACCGGCACGTGCCGCGGACGTGTCCGGGCTGCCCGCCGCGTTCATCGAGGTCGGCTCGGTGGAGGCACTGCGGGACGAGGCCCTCGCGTACGCCGCACGCATCTGGCAGGCGGGCGGCGAGGCCGAACTGCACGTGTGGTCGGGGGCGTTCCACAGCTTCGACGAGTGGGTGCCGGGTGCGGAGATCTCCCGCGCCGCCCACCGGGCCCGGGTCTCCTGGCTGCGGCGGGTGCTGGTGGGTGCGTCTTCGGGTGCGGGTGCGGGCTCCAGTACGGGTACGGGCGCCGGGGCCAGTACGGGCGCGGGTGTGGGCCGACCCGATGTTGCGGTGTCGGGGGTGGTCCGATGAGTGCCGCTGCCGATGCCGATGCCGCGCGTGCCGGGGCCGGTGCCTCCGATGCCGGTGCCTCCGATGCCGGGCGGGCCGGGCGGATGTTGTTCGTGGGCGGTGCCAATCCGCTGCCGTCCAGCGTGGACATCGTCACCCGTGCCGTGGCGGAGGCGCAGGCGCGCGGGATCCGGGTGCATCTCACCCACACCGAGGAGATGCTGGCGCGCACGCCCGGCGTCGGCGCGCTGGCCGACGCGGTGTCGGCCGTCGATCCGGACGACGCGGACGCGGTCGAGCGGTGGGTGCGGGCCCGGATCGCCGAGGGCGACCGCTACGACATCGTGCTCGGGCTCCGCGACACCCTGCAGGACTCGGTGGCACGCGCGGCCCGGCTGCTCGGGGTGCCGGGCAACTCGGCCGAGGCGGTACGCCGGGTGCGGAACAAGGACGCCTGCCGGGCCGCCCTCGCCGCGGCCGGGTTCCGCCAGCCCGCGGTACGGCTGTGCACCTCGCGGCGGGACGCCGAGGAGTTCCTGCTCGCCTCGCGCGGCCCGTGGGTGGTCAAACCGCGCGACGGCATGGCCAGCATCGGCGTACGCAAGGTCCTGACCGTGGCCGAACTGCCGGACGCGGTGGCCGCGTTGCCGGACCCGGACCTGTTCCTGGTGGAGGAGTTCGTCGACGGGCCCGAGTACAGCGTCGAGGGTGTGCTGCTCTCCTCCGGGCCCAGGGTGCTCGCCGTGACGGCGAAGGAGGTGCTGCCGCCGCCGCACTTCGTGGAGGTCGGGCACGTACTGCCCGCCGAACTGGCCGAGGAGACCCGCCGTGCGGTCGAACGGCAGGTGGTGGCCGCCCTGGACGCGCTGGAGCTGCGCTTCGGGGTGTTCCACGTCGAGCTGTGGCTGACCGCGGACGGGGTCGTCCTGGGTGAGGTGCATGTGCGGCCGGGCGGTGACTGGCTGCACCTGCTGCTCGCGCACGCCCTGCCCGGGCTCGACCTGTTCGGCCTGCTCTACGACGACGTGCTCGGCCGCGCGCAGCGGGATCCCGGGCCCGTGTCGCGGGGCGCGGCGGTCCGCTTCCTCGTGGCCCCGCCGGGCCGCCTGACCGGTGTGGACGGCTGGGACGAGGTGGCCGCCCATCCGGCCGTGCTGCGCGCGGAGTTGACGGTGTCCCCGGGCGAGCTGCTCGCTCCGGTACAGCAGTCCGGGGACCGGGCGGGCTACCTCGTCGTCGGCGCCGAGAGCCCGGCGCGGGCGCGGGCACTCGCGGCGCGGCTGGCGGACCGCGTCACGTTCCGGGTCGATCCGGTGCGCGAGGGCCAGGAGAAGGACGAAGGCACCCCGCCCCCTCTTGGCAACATATTGCCAAGCTAGGCAATTCAGGGCCACACTCGCGTCATGGATGATGACTTGACGTTCAGCATCGTGATCCCGTACAAGCAGCGCCTGGGCAATCTCCGTCTGGCCCTGTCGTCCCTGGCGGAGCAGACGATGCCCGCGGCCCGGTTCGAGGTCCTCATCGGCGCCATGGAGTACGACCCCGAATTCGTCGCCCTGTGCCGGGAGTTCACCGACCGCCTCACCCTCGTCTCGGTGCTCTGCGCGGACGACTGGAACCTCGCCCGCGCCAGGAACCTGGCGATGTGCCACGCCCGCGGCCAGGTGACGCTCGTCCTCGACGCCGACATGGCGCTGCCCACCCGGTTCCTGGACAACCTCTACCGGCGGTACTACGCGCACCGGCAGAACGTGTGCGTCGTGGGCCAGATGATCGGCTACGACGACGTCCAGGACGAGGAGGTCGGGCCGGTCGAACTCGCCCCGTACCGCCACTACCGCGAGGTGCTCGCCCGCATCGAGGCGCAGGACCACGTGGTCATGGACCAGCGCTGGTCGCCGGAGCACGCCTCGGCGTTCGGCCGCTTCCCGTGGGTGTACGCGCGGGGCGGCCTGGTCGCGGTGACCACCCGCACGGTGCGCGAGCACGGGCTCACCTATGACGAGGGCTTCGAGGGCTGGGGCCCCGAGGACCAGGAGTGGGCGCTGCGGGTGGCGCGGGCCGGCACCCCGATCGTGCTCGGCCGTGAGGTGTACGGACTGCATCTGCCGCATCCGCGCAGCCTCGCGGAGAACGGGCGGGCGGCGCGCCGCAACAACCGCTACTACCTGGCCAAGTGGCCCCGCCTCGACCTGGAGCTGGCGCTCGCCTTCGGCTGGCTGGAGACGGACCGGGTGCTGCCCGAGGTGAGCGGCGAACTGGCCGCGGCGGCCCGGCGGTTCGGCCCCGGCCACGCCCTGGGCGCGGTGCGGGGAACGGTGGACGGCCGGAGCGTGGTCGCCGTCGGGGCAGGCATCGACACCAGGACCGGGGCACCGGTGCCCGAGGTGGCGTGCCTCTTCGACGCGAGGCTGCCGCTGAAGGTGCTGCCCCTGGCCGGTTTCGCGCTGCCGTACGAGACCGGGGACGTCGACGAGTGCCGGGTCCTGCCGCCGGTGGTGGGGCTCAGCGAGCGCTACCGCGAGGCGGTGCTGCGCGAGGCGGGCCGCGTCGCCGTACAGGTCTCGGCGTGAGGCACGGGCGTTCGGGCGTACGGGGCGGGCGTGCGGGGCCGACGCGCTGTGGGGCCTGCGTGCTGCGGGGCCGGTGCCTGGCGGTCAGCGCGCGGCTGAGGTCTCCAGTGTCTCGGCCAGGACCCGCCAGATCTCGGCGGCCAGGTCGAGGTTGGCGGCGCGGCGGGCCTCCTCGCCCAACTCCTTGAGCTGCGCCCGTCCCTGCTTCTGCCGGCCCTCCACGATCAGCAGCAGGCCGTCGAGCGTGCGCAGCCGGATCCGGTCCCGGTAGGCGAGCACGAGCTCGTCGTGGTCCACCGCGGCGTAGGCCGCCCTGGCGTCGTCGTACCGCCCCTCCTCGAACGCGAGGTGGGCCCGCAGCACGAGCAGCTCCTGCTCCTGCACCGGCGTACCGACGAGGGACAGGGCCTGCTCCGCCTCCGCGAGACAGGCCCGCGCCTGCTCGGTGCGGGCGGGCCGCGACTGGACGTACAGCGAGGCGGCGGCCAGCCGCAGCCGCGCCCACAGGACCGGGTCGTCGCGGCTGTCGAGGGCCGCCATGGCCTGCTGCAGGTAGTCGTGCGCCGCGTCGTCGTCGCCGCGGCGCGAGCAGACCGTGGCCGCCGACCAGAGCGCCTCCACCGGCAGCGTGCCGCCGCACTCCGCGACCAGGGCGACCAGCTCCCGCGCGTGCTCCCAGGCGTCCGGCAGCCGCCCGCTCTCCACCTCGGCCGAGACCAGCGCGAGCAGCGCCGCGCCCGTGTCGGACGCGGCGAGAGCGGCCTCCTTCGCCTTCTCGTACGCGCTCACCGCGAGGCCGAGGGCACGCGTGACCTCGCCGCGGGAGCGCAGGCAGCGGGCGAGCTGCGTCCTCGACCGGCACTGCAGCGCGGGCAGTTCCAGCTCGTCCGCGATCGAGGTGAGCTGCTCCAGGGCGTCCTGCTCGGCGGCGCGCTCGCCGCGGCGCCGCCGGTACCCGGCGATCAGCCAGAGGGCCTGCCAGCGCAGCAGCGGCTCCTCGTCCCGCGCGGCGTCGAGCGCCTCGATCAGGTCCTCGGCCGCCTCGTCGGCGTCCGTGGAGGCGGCGATGCTCAGCTGCCGGGCCAGGGCGCTGCCGCCGCCGCTGTCTGCGGCCGGGGCCTCGAACGCGGAGCGGTCCACGTCCAGTTGCCTGGCGAGGTGGGCGATCACCCGCTCCGTGGGCTGGCGCGCGCCGGACTCCAGGCGCGAGAGGTAGCCGGTGGAGATCTCCCCGTCGGCGAGGGCGGCCTGGGAGAGCCCACGCTGCAGCCGCAAGGCCTTGAGGCGTGCCCCGAAGGACGTCTCTGCTGTCATGTGAGTCCCGCCATCACTCTCGTGTACGAACTGGCGCGCGACCTGCGGCCACGACCTGGGCATCTTAACTGTCTCTGCATCAGCATGGCAATACTTTTGCCAAACGCCAGGCACATCAGAGCCAGCTCAACGGTACGCAAGAGACGTGACGCCCGCCCCAATTCTTGACAAACAGCCTTGCCACGGGGCTGTGGCGCGGCGAACGCTGGCCGGAGAGCTGTTTACCTTTCAGGACTTCTGTCTGGAGACCCCCCATGTGCACAGCCGCCACAGCCCCTTCTCCTGCGACCCTGCTGACTCCTGCGACCCTGCTGACCGTCGGCGGAAACGGAACCGGTGACATCGACTGGCCCTGAGGAGCCGGGCCGGCGCACGCGACGGGACGAACGGTTGAGGACATATGGCCAAGATGCACGTGGATGAAGCGGACACCGACCCGGGCCTCGTCCGGCGGTTGCTCCGCGCCCAGTTCCCCCGGTGGGCGGACCTGCCGGTGAGCCGTCTGGCGTCCGGCGGGACGGTGAACGCGATCTACCGGGTCGGCGGCGAGCTCACCGTCCGGCTGCCGCTCACCGCGGGCGGCGCCGAGGTCGTGGCCCAGGAGGCCCACTGGTTGCCGCGCCTTGCGCCGCTGCTGCCGGTGCCCGTTCCGGCGGTCCTCGGCAGGGGCGAGCCCACCGAGGAGTACCCGTGGGAGTGGGCCGTCCACCGGTGGATCGAGGGTGAAGTCCTGGTCGAGGGACGGGTCCTGGCGCCCGATGCGCTCGCCCGTGACCTGGCGGCGTTCGTCGCCGCCGTCCGCAAGGTCGAGCTCGACGGCGGGCCCCCGGCGCACCGCGGCGGCCCGCTCGCCTCCGCCGACGCGTTCACCCGGGAGTCGATCGGGCAACTGCGGGGCACCGACGAGCCGTTCGACGCCGCCGCGGCCCTCGCCGCGTGGGACGCAGCGCTCGCCCAGCCCGTCTGGTCGAAGGCCCCGGTGTGGACGCACTCCGACCTGATGCCGAGCAATCTGCTCGCCGCCGCCGACGGCCGGCTCGCCGCGGTCCTCGACTTCGGCACCGCGGGCACCGGCGACCCGGCCATCGACCTGATCCCCGCCTGGAACCTGCTGCCGGCCGCGAGCCGTCAGGTCTTCCGCGAGGGCGTGGACGTCGACGACGCCACCTGGGCCCGCGGCCGCGGCTGGGCCCTGTCGATGGCGGTCACACAGCTGGCGTACTACCGCGGCACCAACCCGGTGATCTCGGGCAACGCCCGCCATGTGATCACACAGGTCCTCGACACCTGAGCCCGGCGCCGGGCAACCCCGGCACCGGCACCGGGCTGTCCGACACCCGCCGGGGCGCCGGACAGCCCTGACTCCCCTCCGGCAGCCGGGATGTCAAGGCCTCCGGGAGCCCCACCGGCCCTGCAACCCCTCGGCGCCGGGCAGCTACCCGACTGAGCACCAGCACCCCTTCGAAGTACGGGAGTTCACACCTCAGGCTCCCCGCCGACCCGCCGGACCGTCCGATACCCACCCGGCGCCGGGAGAGTCCGACTCCCCATGCGCGGCAAGGAGTTCAAGGGCCCAGGGCCTCGGCCAGACCGCGTGGACGGTCAACGGAGCGGGCGGCGGGGAGGATGCGGGCCGTGAGGCCCGCGGCCGTCGCCGCGCCGTCCTTCGCCGGGTCGTCGCCCACCATCAGGGACCTGCCCGGGGCGACGCCCAGGCGGTCGCAGGCCTCGTGGAAGATCGCCGGGTCCGGCTTCTGGACGCCCAGGTCGCAGGAGAGCACGAAGGCCGTGACCAGTCCGGTGAGACCGGCGGCGGCGAAGGAACCGCGGATGTCCCAGCCGGTGTTGGAGACGACGGCGACCGGTACGCCCGCCCGGTGCAGGGCGGTCAGAACGGGTTCCGTGTCGGGGTACGGGCGCCAGGCGTCCGACGCGGTGACGCAGGCGTAGAACGCCTCGGCGACCAGCGCGTCGCTGCCCGGGGCCGTACGGGCAAGCCGGGTCCACACCGCGCGGTGCCCCTCCCGGGACAGGTCGGCGTCCGCGCGCAGCGCACGGCCCTCGGCGGAGTCGACGGCGGCCTGGATGTCCGTGCACAGGGCGGCGGCCTGCCGGTGCGGCAACTCCCTTCCTCGTAGGGCGCATTGGGCGGCGAGTCGGCCCGGGGTGAGGACCGAGGTGTCGTCGAAGAGGGTGCCCGAGTAGTCGAAGAGCACCGCTTCCGGGGGCCGCCACCGGGCGTGCCGCGCGGCGCCGGACCCGTAGGCCGGGGTCATCCGCGTCGGCCCTTCGCCAGGGGCAGGGCCGGGAGCAGGGTGACGGCGCCGAGGGCGAGGCAGAGCAGCGGCAGGCCGCCCGCCTCGATGAGCGGGCCCGCCAGGGCGACGGTGCCGAGGACGGCGCCCAGGCCCATGGCCGACTCGCCGAGGCCCTCGGCGCGGTGTCGGTGCTCGGCGGGGGTGCGCTGGACCACCAGGGCGCTGCCGCTGATGAGGACGAGGTTCCAGCCCAGGCCGAGCAGGAGGATGCCGAGCACCGTCAGCCAGGCCGGGGAGGCGGCGGCGAGGGCGACCAGGGGGAGGGCGACGAGCAGGACGGCCGTTCCCGACAGGGCGGTGAGCGCGCTGCCGATCCGGTCGGTGAGCCGGCCGGTCAGCGCGGAGGGGCCGAACATCAGCAGGACGTGTCCGGCCACGAGCAGGCCGAGGGTGTCGAGGGTCCAGTGGTGGGCGTGCAGATGGACCGGGGCGGCCGCCATCGCGGTCACCATCGTCAGGTTGGCGCAGCCCATCACGGCCAGGGCTAGGCCGTGTCCGTAAAGTCCCGTCGTCCGCCCGGAGGGCGGGCCCTGCGGCGTCATGGGGGTCCCCCCTGCTCGAGCACAGTCGAGAGCTTGGGGGAGCGTGCTCTCGGCGTGCCGGGCGCAGGCCCTCGTACTGGATGTACTTGGGCCTTCGCCCGGTGCGGCGAGAGTGCGTGCCAGGCGTCGCGGGGCTGGGGGCACCTCCCGGCCGGAGGCTGGGGGAGGGACTTTACGGACACGGCCTAGGAGCGGAAGGCGGGTGCGCCGGGGGCCGGTGCGGGGGCGGGTGGTGGCCGCCGGGGCGGACCGCGGTGGGGGTGTGCCGGCGGCGGTGCGGGGCAGCCGTCGCTGCAGGCGCAGGGTGACGGCGGCGGCGGCCGGGAAGGTGACGGCGGCGAGCAGGAACAGGCCGGTGGCGCCGGGAAGTCCCAGGGCGTGTGCGGGGGTTGCGGCGGGGCCCATGAGGGTGGGGCCGAGGACGGCCCCTGCGGTGACGGCGGTCATCGCGGTGCTCACGGCACGGCCGGCGCCGGCCGCCGGTGCGGCGTCGGCGGCGACGTACCGGCCGAGCATGACGGCGGTGTTCCCGGCGCCGAGGAGGAGGCTCCCGGCGAGCAGCAGCGCCGTTCCGCTGGTCGCCGCGGCGGCGACGACGAGGACGGCGCCGGCGGTGGCGACGGCGTAGGCGGCGGTGAGGCCGGCGGCGCGGCCGTGCCGGCGCATCAGGGCGGTGGTCAGCGGGGCCGATCCGGCGGTGCCGAGGACGAGCAGGCCGAGCGGCACGGTGGTGAGCGCCGCCGAGCCCAGGATGTCCCCGGCGATCAGCGGTCCCGCGGTGCCGCCCGCGGACAGGCCGAGGGCGCCGACGGCCTGGGCGGCGAGCAGGGTGCGCAGGTGCGGGGACGGGCGGGCGTCCGGCGCCGCGGCGGGCGGCGGCGCGGTCCGGGTGGCAGCCGCGCCGGCCGGTGTCCCGGTGGGCTCAGGCGTCGGGGGCATCGTCGCTCCTTCCTGCTCCGGCCTCGTCCGGGGTGTCCGGGGCCGTGGATGCTCGGGTCTCGTCCGGGGCCGTGGATGCTCCGGTCTCGTCCGGGGCCGTGGATGCTCCGGTCTCGTCCGGGGCCGTGGGTGCTCCGGAGTGCTTGCGGAACAGGCCGTCGATGCGCAGGTGTTCGTCGCTCATGTGCGGCCGGTGGGGTTCGGTGAGGCGGGTGATGCGGCGTACGGAGGCGGGGTCGGCGGTCGCCACGGCGTGGCCGAGGAGACTCCAGGCCAGGGCGTCGAAGACGCCGCGGATCTCGTCCTGCCGGGCGGAGCGGTCGCAGACCCACGCCAAGTGGGCGTAGCTCTCCCGCAGTTCGGGGGTGAGCGGGGCGTGGCCGACGGCGCAGTCGACGTCGGGGACGCCGGGCGCCCGCACCGTGCGGGGTGCCTCAAGGCCGTTGATGAGGGGGCTGACGTCGCCGCTGTGGCGCGGGTCGTACACGCCGGGGTACGGGAGTTTCTCGTAGCCGGGTTCGGGGCCGACGACCTCGATGCGCGCGGGGCGGCCGGACTCGGCGACCGCGCCGAGCGCGAGGTCGTACAGCGCCACCGGCCAGCCCAGGTCGTGGAGGGCGTAGAGGCGGAAGAGGCCGTCGGGCGGGGTGAGTGCGGCGGCGAGGAGCAACTGGGCGGACTCGCGGGCCGACTGGACGTAGAACACGGTGTCCCGGCCGTGCAGCCGCAGGGGTTCGCCCGCCCGGCACCAGGTGCGGAAGCGGTCGAGGACGATGGCGTTGTCGACGACGTGGGTGAAGCGCACCGCCGCCGCCGTGAGGCCGGAGCGGGCGGCGGCGTCGGCGACGAGCCACTCGCCGGTGCGCTTGCTCTGGGCGTAGACATCGCTGGTGTAGGGGCGCAGGGCCTTGCCGGTGGAGGCGTGGACCAGCCGCTCGGTTCCGGCCGCCGTGCAGGCGTCGATGACGTTGCGGGTGCCGAGGACGTTGGTGGTGACGGTGCGGGCCACCTCCCGCTCGGCCAGGCCCGGGTCGCGCTGGGCGGCCAGGTGGAAGACCAGGTCGCAGCGGACGGTGCGGAGCAGCGCGGTGAGGGCGTCGGCGTCGCGGATGTCGAGGGTGATGTGCTCGACGCCGTCGGGCAGTTCGGCTACTTCAGGCAGGGCCTGCAGGTCGGGCTGTTCCTCCAGGCCGACTCCGATGATCCGGCGGGGCGCGTACGGTGCCAGCTCGCGCAGCAGGGCCCGGCCGATGCAGCCCGCGGCGCCGGTGACGACGATGGTGCGGCCGTCGATGAGGCGCCGCACCTCGTGCTGCGGCAGGTCGATGGTGCGGGCCCGGACGGCGAGATAGTCGTGGAACGCCTGGGCGCTCCGCTCGGGCACGTCGTGCGGCTGCACGACGGTGGTACAGGCGGGCTCTGCGTCACCGGTGAAGCTCATGCGGCACCTCGCGGAAGGGAGTTCCGGGTCCGTTCGGCGCAGAGCGTAGGGGCAGCCGCTACATTCTCGGTCCACGCCGCCGGATGAGGTAACTCCCCTTGTACGAGGGGCAGATGGGGCTCGACGGCGCCGCTCCAGGGGCGGTGCCCCGACGCAGGGGGCAGGGACGTGGAAGCATCGTCGGCAGCAGCACACCAGGGGCGCGCCCGGCTGGTGATCGCCTCCAACCGGGGGCCGGTGGAGCGCCGCCGGGACGCGGACGGGCGGGTGGTGCGCCATCGCGGCGCGGGCGGTCTGATCGCCGTGCTCGGGCCCGCTCTCGCCTCGTACGGCGGGGTGTGGGTGGCGAGCGCGCTCACCGGTGAGGACCGGGCGGCGGCCGGCCGGGTCGAGGGCGTCGAGCTGCCCGAGGGGCCCATCGGGGTGCGGCTGCTCGCGCACGGCCGGGAGGACTACGCGAGCTATTACGGGACGGTGTCCACGGAGCTGCTGTGGTTCGTGCAGCACCAGCTGCCGCTGCCGGGCGGGCCGGTGTCCGGGGCGGCGCTGCGGCCGCACTGGGCGGGCTACCGGCGCGTCAACGACGCGTTCGCGCGGGGCTGCGCCGAGGCGGCGGCGCCCGGCGGGACCGTACTGCTGCAGGACTACCACCTGTCGCTCGCGCCGCGCCGGCTGCGGGCGCTGCGCCCCGATGTGCGCAGCGCGCACTTCACCATGACGCCCTGGGCCGAGCCGGACCGCTTCGAGGTGCTCCCGGCGGCGGTGCGGCGGGAGTTGGTGGACGGGCTGCTCGGCGCGGACCTCGTGTGCTTCCTCGTGCCGCGCTGGGCGGAGGCGTTCCTGGCGTGCTGCGAGCGCCTCGGCCTCGCCGTCGACCGGCGGCGGCGGGCGGTGCGCGGCGGGGACGGTCGGTGGTCGGGGGTGCGCTGCTTCCCGGTGGGAGTGGACGCGGGGGCGCTGCTCGAGCGGGCCGCGGCCGACGATGTACGGGCGCACGAGCGGCAGTTGCGCGGGGCGGTGGGCGAGGACGTACGGCTCGTGGTGCGGGTGGACCGGATGGAGCCGTCGAAGAACATCCTGCGCGGGCTGCGCGGCTTCGCCCGGTTCCTTGAGCTGCACCCCGAACAGCACGGCCGGGTCGTGCACTTCGTGCTCGCGTACGCCTCCCGCGCCGACCTCGCGGCCTACCGGACCCTGACCCGGCAGGTCACCGAGCTGGCCCGGGAGATCGACGCACGCTACGGCAGGCCGGGGTGGCGGCCGGTGCTCCTGGAGACGCACAACGACTTCGGGCGCGGGCTCGCGGCGATGGCGCAGGCCGACGTGCTCGTGGTCAACCCGGTGCGGGACGGCATGAACCTCGTGGCGAAGGAGGGCGTTGTCGTCAGCCGCCGCGACCTGGCACTCGTCCTGTCCCGCGAGGCCGGGGCGGCGGACGATCTGGCGGAGGGCTGTCGGCTCGTGGACCCCTTCGACGTACGGGAGTTGGCCGAGGCCATCGACGAAGGGCTGACCCTGCCGGGCCCCGAACGGACGACCCGCCTGGACCGCCTGCGCAAGGGGGCGGTGGCCCTCCCCCCGGACCAGTGGCTACGGGCGGCACTCGCGGAGCTGACGGGGGCGGCGGGGGCGTGACCGGGGGCGGTCGGGGGGCGGGGATGTGGTCGGCGGTCGCGTGGGTGCGCTACGCGACCGCCCGTCTCGTAGGGGCCGTTGCTGCCTGGGCGTGACCTCGCGCAGGGCGGTCCGGTGGGACGGTGGGCCGGCCGTCGGTCTGCCGCAGGCGGTTGGCGACGTGCACGCGGGAGGGGCAGCCGAGCTTGCGCATGACCTTGCGGAGCGTGTTCACGGCCGTCCACTCGGCGATGCCGAGCTGCCGCGCCACCTCGCGGTTGGTCAGGCCCTCGGCGACGAGCTCGGCCACTTCCTGCTCGCGCGGGGTGAGCGAGTGCACTCCGTCGGGCACCCCCTCGGGCACCCCGTCGGGCACCCCCTCGGGCACCCCGTCGGGCACCTCCGGGTCCCGGGGCCCCGCCTCGGGCCGCGGGCCGCCGTCGGGCAGGGGCAGCGCGGTGGGCGTGTGCCGCAGGAGGTACGCGGCGTGGCCCCGGCACACCGGTTCCCAGGCGTCGCGCCGGGTCAGGAACGCCCGGGCGTGGGCGCGGGTCAGGCCGGGCATCCGGAAGCGGAGGCCGCCGTCGGGCTGTTCCTCGCTCACGACGAGGTTGCGGTCGAGGAGCTCGTCGAGCACTCCGTGCGCCTGCCCGGCCGACAGCCGCAGCGTCCCGGCGACGTCGTCGGCGTCGAAGGACGCGGCGAACACCGCGACCCGGGCGAGGAGTTCACGCCGCCCGGGGGCGAGGCCCTGCCAGCTCTGTTCGAGGGCCCGGCCCATGGTCAGGTGCGCGGAGGTGGTGTCGGCCGGAGTGCCGCGCAGCGCGTCGGGCGAGGCGTCCAGCTCCCGCAGGAGCTGCGCCGGAGAGGCCACCTTCAGCCGGGCGGCGGCGAGTTCAACAGCCAGGGGCAGCCCGTCCAGACGCCGGGTCAGCTCCGCGACGGCGCCCCGGTTCCCGTCGCTGAGCCGGAATCCGGGGCGTACGGAGCGGGTGCGGTCGAGGAGCAGCCGCACCGAGGGGACGCGGCCGAGCCGCTGGAGGTCCGCGGCGTCGGCGGATGTGGGCACGGCGAGCGGGGCGAGCGGGAGGCGGCGCTCCCCGTACAGGCCGAGGGCGCGGGGGGTGACGGTGAGGATCCGGGTGCCGTCGGCCGCGCAGGCGAGGCGGGCGACGAGCGGGGCGATCTCGCGGCGCGGCCGGGTACCGCCGTCCAGGACGAGGAGGGTGGTGCCGTCGGCGGCCGCCGTGTGCAGCAGGTCCGCGGCGCGGCCGTCGCCCTGCGGGTCCACGGTGTCGAGTTCGGCGAGGCAGGCCCGCTCGAAGCGGCTCCCGAGGTGCCGGAACACCGCCGCGGCCAGCCGGCTCTTGCCCACGCCGACGGGGCCGGTGAGGGTGAGCGGGCCGGTGTCGTCGGACGTCAACTGCCGTGTCATTTCCGAGAGTTCGGCTGCGCGGCCGAGGAGTGGGGCGAGCGGGCCGCGGCCGTGGCGCCCTCCGCCCGCTTCGAGGTGACCGCGTACGTACCAGGACAGGCCGTCATCGAGCACCGTTGCGTCCTTCCGCCGTTCCCGTCGGGTGGGTTGAGGGCGAGCCTCGCAGCGGCGGGTCAAGGGATTCGAAGCAGAGCCTCAAGAACCGCACAAGGGCCTGTTCGGAGAGGTTTGCCCGGAGGGCTCGGAGGCTCGAAGGCTCGGAGGGCTCGGAGGGCTGGGTGAGCTCGGGGAGTTCAGGAACTCGGGGAGCTCGAGGAGGCGGGGCTCGGCGGGTGTGGGCCGCAGGTGTGGGCGCAGGTGTGGGCGCAGCCGTCCGTCCTGCCTGCCCCGGCGGGACGGACGGCGCTCGGGGCGGCACCCGCGATCCGCAGCCCGTCACCGACAGTGCGGGATCCCGGTCAAGGATGTGTGAAGTGCCGCTCAAGCCCTGGCAAAGGCCCTGCTCCTGGCGGCCGCCCGGGATCCGCGCCACCCGGCGTGCGGCGGCCCCGGGGCCTGGACGGGCGGCAGCCCGGCAGCGGACCGGTCGTCCGGTACGGCGGCGAGTCCACGGCCGGGCGTGCCCGCGCCGTCCGTGGCCAGGGCGGTGAGGCGCAGCAGCTCCGGTATGCGGAACCGGACGGCGTGGCGGGGGCCGACGACTTCCAGGGCGTGCTGGTCGAGCAGCGCGCCGAGCACCCGCTCCGTGCCGCTGCCGGTCTCGCCGAGGGTCTGCGCGGCGGTGTGCGGGGCGAAGGCGCCCGGGCCGGACGCGGCGAGGAGCCGCAGGGAGTGCCGGTCGGCGGCGGGCAGCCGGTGCAGCGCGTGCTGGAGGCGGGCCCGGATGTCGAAGACGTCGCTGCGGAGTTCGGCGAGCCGGACGTGTTCGTCGGCCAGGCGGGCGGCGAAGCCGGCCGTGGTCCACATCCGCCGGGCGGCGAGTTTCTCGCCCGCCGCGCGCACCGCGAGCGGCAGCAGGCCGCAGAGCCGGACGACCCGGGCCACGGCCTCGGCCTCACTCCCGATCGCCTCACTCCCGATCGCCTGATCCTCGATCGCCTCGCCCTCGGTCGCCTCGTCGCCCGCGAAGTCGTCCGTACGGTCCGCGACTTCGGTGAGCAGGCGTGCGGCGTCCGCGGCGGCCATCGGCCCGAGTCCGAGGAGCCTGGCTCCCGGGAGTCCGCCGAGGCGGACCCGGGAGGTGATCAGGACGGTGCTGCTGCCGCTGCCGGGCAGCAGCGGCAGCACCTGCTCGGCGCCGGCGGCGTCGTCGAGGAGGATCAGCAGCGCCCGCTCGGCCGACCAGGTACGAAAGGCACGGGCACGCCCGTCGGCCGTCCCGGGGATGTCCTCGGGCCGCATGCCGGTGCCGTGCAGCAGTGCGTGCAGGACGTCGGCCGGGGCGAGGGGGCGGTCGTCGGTGTCGTGCAGCACGGCGTACAACTGGCCGTCGGGGAAACGGTCCTTGAGGGCGTGGGCGGCGTGCACGGCGAGGGTGGTCTTGCCCGCGCCCGCCGTGCCGTTCAGGGCGATCACCGTGGGCGCGGCCCCGGCGCACCCGGCCCGGCCGAGGTCGAGGACGCGCCGCAGCTCGTCCGTACGCCCGGTGAAGTCGGCCGTGTCCGCCGGGAGATGGGCCGGCGGCACCCGCCCACAGCAGCCCGCAGCCGGTACCTCAACCGCCCTGCCGGACCCGGGCACCGGCAGGTCGAGCCCTTGCCCCGCCGCAGCCGAAGGCAAGTCGAGGCCAGGTCCCGCCGCCCCGGACACGGGCTCACCCGTACCAGCCCCAATCCCCGCCGAACCAGGCGCAGGCGCAGGCGCAGGCGAACCGAGACCAGCGGCCGGCACACCGGACACCGGCCCAACCGCCCCAGGCACAGGCACCGGCACAGGCACAGGCACCGACACCGCCCCCCGCACCGGCAAGTCGAGGCCGGGCGCCTGAGTGAGTACGTCCTGGTGGAGGGTGCTGAGGCGTTGCGAGGGTTCGATGCCCAGTTCGTCGACCAGGTTGCGCCGCAGGCGGCGGAACGCGTCGAGGGCGGTGCCGCGGCGCCCGGCACGGTAGGCGGCCGTCATCAGCTGGGCGGTGAACTCCTCGTTGCGCGGATGGGCGAGGGCCAGGCCCATGAGTTCGCCGAGCACGCCGCGGTGGCGCCCCAGGCGCAGGTCCGCGGCGATCCGCAGTTCGAGCGCGCCGAGCCGCGCGTCGTCGAGCTGGGCGATGCGCGCCGCGAGCAGCGGGCCCGCCTCGATACCGGCGAAGGCGGGCCCGCGCCAGAGGTCGAGCGCGGCGCGCAGCCGCTCGGCGGCCGTCGCGTCGTCGCCCTGCTCCTGGGCCCGGCGGGCCCGGCTCACGGCGCTCTGGAAGGCCCACAGGTCGAGCTGTTCGGGCCGCAGCCGCAGCAGATAGC
Organism: Streptomyces sp. LHD-70; assembly: GCF_031157275.1. Lineage (GTDB taxonomy): Bacteria > Actinomycetota > Actinomycetes > Streptomycetales > Streptomycetaceae > Streptomyces. The sequence continues at coordinate 73,075 of NZ_JAVIFW010000020.1, read as the reverse complement.
CGCCGGGCCGCGTCTCGATGACCGCCCCGGCGGTGTCGGGCGGCTCCCCGAGGGCGCGGCGGAGTTGGTAGACGTACGTCTGGACGGCCTGGCGGGCGCTTCGTGGGGCCGTGCCGTCCCACAGCTCGTCGACGAGCGCGGTGACGGGTACGGCGCGGTTGGCGTGCAGCAGCAGGACCGCGAGGAGACGGCGCGTCATGGGTGCCGTGGGGGTGCGGTCCGCTCGCCCGTGGTGGAGTTCGAGCGGCCCCAGGACACCGATCCGCAGCCCCTGCCTCCCGGGGGCGCTGCCCATCGGCGTACCGGCCTCAACAGGCGTTCGCTGCATGGGAGTTCCTTAACTGTCGGCTTCCGCGCTGCTGCGCCGACCCACAGTAGAAAAGCCCACAACAGCATCAAGGCAGAGCAAATGCAGACAAAGCACAGAGGGGCGTACGCAGTGCGCCAGGCCGCCGCCAGAGCCCGCAGACCGGCCTGCACACACTCTTGCCGGAGCCCTGCACCCGCCGTCGCGCAGGTGTGACACACCGCTGGGGCGGCACCTCCGATGCTGGACATGACGCTGGGGGCAGAGCGCCCGACAGGCGCCGCCGAGGACCCGCCGGGAGAAGGAGCCACGCGTGAAGAAGGTGCATTTCGACGGCACGCATCGCGTCCGGCGACCGGAGGAGACCTGGGCGGCTGTCGACGCACGGCGGGAGGCGTTCGGGATCACCCGGGTCGCCGACGTCACCGGCCTGGACACCCTCGGGGTGCCGGTGGCGGTGGTGGTGCGGCCCGCCGCCAGATCCCTCACCGTCTCCCCGGGCCAGGGCACTTCGCCCCTCCTGGCCCGGATCTCCGCGGTGATGGCGGCCCTGGAGCGGTGGCACGCCGAGTACGCCTGCCCGCCGGCCGAGTTGCGGAACGTACCGGCCGGGGATCTGGAACTCCCTTACGCGGTAGGCGAGTTGGCGGTCGCCGAGGGCCGCCTGCTCGGGGAGCGTACGCCGCTGGACTGGGTGCTCGCCGCCGAGGTGGCCGGCGGCTCCCCGGCGCTGGTGCCGCGCGCCTGCGTGGCCCTCGACGAGGAGGCCACCGGCGCCTGGCAGCCGCCGCTGCTGCACGCCTCCACCGACGGCCTGGCCGGCGGCAACAGTTACGACGAGGCGGTCGCGCACGCCCTGTACGAGGTGATCGAGCGGGACTGCACGGCCAGCGCCGCCGCCGTGCCCCGGTCCCGGCGGGTGTACGTGGATCCGGCCTCGGTGGACGATCCCCACTGCGCGGACCTGCTGCGGCGGATCGCGGACGGGGGCGCCCGGGCGGAGATCGTGAGCGTGCCCAACCGCTGGGGGCTGCCCTGTTTCGCCTGCTCGATCTCGCCTGCCGGTCTCCCCGCCAACGGCTTTCCGAGCCACACGGCCGACTCCCCCCGCCCCGCCAACGGCTTTCCGGCCGCCCCCGCGGTCGGCTCCGGTGTGCACAGTTCGCCGGGCATCGCCCTGGGGCGGGCGGTGGCCAAGGCCGCGCAGAATCGTCTCACCGCACTCGTGGGCAGCCGCGACGACCTGCCCGCCGTGCGCTCGGGACCCGCCCCGGGACCCACTCCGGGCGCCGTCGTCGGCCCATGGGCCCCGGGCCGGACCGTGGCCTGGCACGAAGTCGGCGGGCCGGGGCGGGAGTTCGCCGAGGACACGCAGGAGACCCGGTGGCTCGCGGACCGGCTGCGGGCGGTGACCGGGCGCCCGCCGCTGGTCGTCGACCTGAGCACCGAGGGCGGCTTCAGCGTGGTCAAGGTGGTGGCCCCGGGGCTCGGCGGCGGCTCGCGGCACGGGAACCCGCCGCGCCGCGAACCGCCCGGACCCGCCGTGCGGGAGGCCGCGTGACCACGCATGTGTACGCGGGGCCCACAGTGACGGTGGCCGAGATCCTGCAGAGCGCCCCGTACGCCGTGCCGCACCCGCCGGTGCGCCACGGCGACCTGCTGACCCTGGACACCGACCGGTACGACACCGTGGTCCTCATCGACGGGGCGGGCAGCCCCGACCCGCCCGTACGGCACAAGGAGATCATCGACGTACTGAGCCGCGGCACCCGCGTCATCGGCGCCGCCGGCATCGGCGCCCTGCGCGCGGCCGAGCTGTGGCCCTACGGCATGCAGGGCGTGGGCCTGGTCTTCGGCATGTACGTCCAGGGGGCCCTGGACGCCGACGACGAGGTCGCGCCGGGCGGGCCGGGCACGGTCGCGCTGGTCGATCTGCGCTGGGGCATCTCCAACGCCGTCGCCGATGAGGTGCTGAGCGCCGCCGACGCCGCCGCCCTGCTCGACGTCGCAAAGGGCCTGCACCACCTCCGGCGGACCTGGCCCGAACTTGCCGCGGGCGCCCGCGAGTTGTCGGTCGGCGCTGGGCGCGCCGCCCGGACGCTGCGGCGGTTCACCGACGACCATCCCGAGCTGTACGGCCTGATGCGCCAGGACGCACTGGCGGCCCTGGGGTGCGCGACCCACGAGACCGGGCCCGCCCCGCTCATCACCACTCCGGCCTGGCTGCTGCCGCGCACCACGCACCTGGAGCGCTGGCGCGCCGCCCACCGCCCGGCCGTGGCCCACCGCCATCCCGCGACCGTCCCGGAGCGCGACGTTCTGCGCTTCCAGCAGTTGTACGCCCCCGACTTCCCGGCGCGCTGGCGGCGGTTCGCCCTGGCGGGGATCGCGGGCGAGCGGTTGCGGAGCGCCGACCGGGGGCTGGTCGCCGCCGCCCTGGAGGTGGCCGGTGAGCGCGGCATCGCACCCGGCCTGCTGTCCCGGGAGGCGTGGGCGTACTGGCTCACGCCGGCGGAGCTGCGGCAGAACGGCGCCGAGGCGCGGCTGCTGACCCTGCTCGTCCGCTCGTTCCGCGAGGCCCCCGGCTCGGCCCCGTTCCACGGTGTGCCCGCCGGACTGCGCGGCACGGACCGGGTGTGGGCGGACAGCGCGGACGTGGTGGCGGCGGCTGTCGCGGGTACGGCGGACCCGGTCCCTGACGCGGAGGTCCGCGGCCACCTGGAGGAGCGCTGGCGGTGCACGGGCGAGCGGGAACTGACGGCGGCGGCCCGCGACCGGGGCTTCGCCGGCCTGGCGGAGGCGGCCGAGGCGGCGCGTCTGTTCGTACGGCTCTTCGTACGGAACGAAAAGAATGCGGCAGACACGGGTGAGGCTTCGTTAAGCAGCACCGAAAGGGAAGGTTAAGCGGAACGCAGGGGAAATGCCGGAGGATTTCGGCGTGCCGACAACTCCCCTGCACAGAAGCTCAGTTGAGGTAAGAGGAAGAACAGGGCGGCACGAAGAGGAACGTCCTCCCCATGGCTTTGGCCACTTCTTGACCGGGAATTCCCGGGGCCAATACTGGAAGGCCGGGGCAGACCGCACCACGGAGGAATCCCGATGAACGCGCACACCACGCACCCCACGCACCCGCGTCAGGAAGGGAAGTCGACGATGGCACCGGCCGAGCTCGTCACGTACACCCCGGTGTGGGAGGCCGCCGATCCCGCACCGGTCGCCGGGCCCGTGCCGCTCACCGCACGCGATGTGCTGCTCGTCGTGGATGGCGCGGACCACGGGCGGGCCTGGGCGCCCGGCTCCGTCCGGCCGGTGCGGGTCGGCCTGGACGTCGACGCCGACCCGGCCGCGTGGACGGCGTTCCTCGCCGGCCTCCGGGCGGCCGGGCGCGGCCCGCGCGCCCTGGTCTTCGACCTCCCGGCCGCGACGACGCGGCCGGAGCGCGCCATGGAGCTGGTGCGTCCGGCGCTGCAGGCCCTGCTCGCCGGCTCCGCGGACGGTCCGGAGGGCGGTCCGGAGGGCGGTCAGCTCGCCGGTTCCGAGGGCGGTCCGCTGCCGGTGGCGTTCCTGGTGACCGGCCGGGCCCGGCCCGAACTCGCCCCGGTGCTCGGCTCGTTGGCGCAGGCCGCAGCCGCCGGGGAGCGCGGCCTGCGGCCCGTGTGCGTGCGTGTCGAGACGGTGCCGGCCGGCGCCGGTGACCCGCTCGCCGTGGCCCTCGCCGAACTGTCCGCGGCCACACTGCCCGGCCTCGCCGAGGTGCGGTACGCGGACGCCGGGCGCCAGGTCCGGGTCCTGCGCCGGCGCGAGCGGCGCACCGCGGCCTCGGGGCGGCGCCCGGTGTTCCACGACGGCGGCCGCTATCTGATCACCGGCGGCACCACCGGCACCGGTCTGCGGCTCGCCTCGCTCCTCGCCCGCGAGCACCGCGCCCGCCTGGTGCTGACCGGCGAGCAGGACCCGGACGCGGAGCAGCAGGCCGCGTTCCGCCGCATGGAGCGGGCCGGGGCGAGCGTGACATTCGTACGGGCGAAGCTGTCCCGGCCCGCCGACGCGCTCGCGGCCGTGGCCGCCGCCCAGCGGGAGTCCGGCGGCCTCGACGGGGTGCTGCACTGCGCGGGCGGGCCGCTCGACGAGGCCATTCAGCTGGACCGGGCGACGGCGTCTCTGCCGCTCGGCTTCTTCGTGCTGCTGTCCTCGGCGTCGGCCTGGTTCGGCACCCCTGGCTCGGCCACCGGCCGCGCTCTCGGCGCACTCGCCGCGGCCCGCGCCCAGCTGGGCGAGACCGGCGCACGCCAGGGCGCGTCGGTCGCGGTGGCCTGGCCGTCGTGGGCCCCGGAGCCGGATGTACGAGAGGTCGCAGCACGGGATGACGTACGGGATGACGTACGGGATGACGTACGGGATGACGTACGGGATGACGTACGGGATGACGTACGGGATGACGTACGGGATGACGTACGGGATGACGCCTTCGACGGCGAACCGGTCCCGGTGCCGGGCGAGTTGGACGGCATGCTCGCCATGCCCGCCGACGTGGCGCTGCGGGCGCTGGCGGACGCGGTGCGCGGCTGGGACACCGAGCTCGTCACGGCGTACGGCGACGCGCGGGGCATCGACGCCTCGATCGGGCGGCTGTGCGCCGAGCGGCCCGCTCCTCTCGCGCCGGCGGCCGCCGCGGGCCGGCCGCCGCTCGGCCTGCACGCGGCGGCGCGGACGGCCGCGTAGCGCCTGCGTGGCTCCCGCCGGAACGCACGCCGCTTCCACGTCCGAAAACCGCCAGCCGTCGGTGTGCGCGGGGGCCACAGTGGTGAGTGCACAGAAAGGAGCGACACGATGACGCTCTACACGACCGTCGACAGCCCGGTCGGCGAACTGCTGCTCGTCGGCGAGGAGTCCCCCGGTGCGCCGGGGCGGGCGGCGCTGGTTTCGCTGTCCATGCCGGGGCAGCGGGGCGCGCCGCGCGTCGAGCCCGGATGGCGGCGCGCACCGGAGGCGTTCGACGCGGCCGTCCAGCAGCTCCGCGCGTACTTCGACGGTGAACTCACCGAGTTCCGGCTGGAGTTCAGCACCCGGGGAAGCGCGTTCCAGGAGCGCGTCTGGCAGGCCCTGGACGCCATCCCGTACGGCACGACCACCACGTACGGGGCGCTCGCCGAGCGGCTCGGGGTGGGGCGCGAGGAGGTCCGCGCGGTGGGTGCGGCGATCGGGGCGAACCCCCTGCTGCTCGTCCGCCCCTGCCACCGGGTGATCGGCGCCGACGGCTCGATGCGCGGGTACGCGGCGGGTATCCCGCGCAAGGAGGCGCTGCTCACGCACGAGGGCGCACTGCAACCGCAGCTGGAGCTGCCGCTGTGACCCCGCCCGCCTCCCCGGCGCCGGGCCGCTACACGCTGCTCGGCGCCGACGGCCGGCCGTACGTCAGCACACGTCCCGGCGCCCTCGGCGGCTACCGGCGCGGGCGGCTGTACGGGCGTCTCGACTGCCCGTCCGCCCGGCGCGCGATCGAGCGCGGCGGGTACGTGGCGCAGCGCGTCTTCTTCGCCGACGAGGCGACCGCACTCGCGGCGGGCTACCGGCCCTGCGCGATCTGCCTGCCGGAGCGGTATGCGCGCTGGCGGTCCACGCAGGCCCGCGCGCAGCCCGAGCCCGCCGAGGGCCGTGGCCATGAGGACCATGCGGGCGGCCCTGAGGACCGTGCGGGCCATACGGAAGCCGAACTGGCCTGCCTGCTCGCCCAGTTGACAGACCCCGGGACCGGCAGCGGGACCCGAACGAGAACCGTCTCCCTCGGCCACGCGCGGCAGCCGTCGGCCCGGCGCGCCGCCGAGGCGTTCGCCCGTGCCTGGGAGGCGGCGGGCGGCGAGGTCCTCGCGACGGTGGACTGGCCGCGCGAGGCGGCGTCCTGGCTGCGCCCGGCCCGCCGGCTGACGCGCCCCGCCCCCGACGCCTGGGTGGTGGCGTCCGGCCCGGAGGACTTCGCCCCGATGGCGGCCCGCCTCCGCCAGAGCACCGACTGGACCCCGGCCCGCACCTATGCCTTCGCCTCCCTCGCCACGCCCCGCCTCACCCGACTCACCCGCCTCACGGGCGCGGACGCGGTGGAGGGCTTGCGCGGGGCGACGGCCGACGGAGAGGGGTGGGTGCTGCGCGAGGGGACGGTCGTACGGGGGTCGGAGGCGGCGAATCCCGTCCGGCTCGGGCACACCGGGGCGTGACGGGGCCCGGCAAGATCCGAAGGAGACGGCCTAGTTCCGGTTCTCCGGGGGCGGGATCAAGGACGCCGCCACCGCCTTGTTGACCGCGTCCAGGCGGGAGACCGCGCCGAGTTTGGCGTAGATGTTGCGCAGGTGGCGTTTGACTGTGCCCTCGGCGATGGAGAGTCTGCGGGCGATCTGGGAGTTGCTCATGGCCTCGGCGGTGAGGCCGAGGACCTCGCGTTCGCGGGCGGAGAGGAGTTCGCCCGGGGTGTTGTCGACACGATCGAGGCCCTGCTGGGAGACGGAGAGGATCACATGTCCCGGACCGCGGTCGACGACGACGCTGTGGATCGCGGAGAGCAGCTCGTGCCGGGTCGAGCCCTTGACGAGGTAGGCGCCGGCACCGAGCGCGAGGAGTTCGCGGGCGAGGACCACGTCGTCGTGCATGGTCAGGACGACGATCCGGGAGTGCGGGGAGACGCGGCGCAGCTGCGGCAGGGTCTCGCGGATGCCCTGGCCGGGCATCTCGACGTCGAGGACGACGACGTCCGGGTGGAGTTCGGCCGCCTTGCGGCAGGTGTCCTCGCCGCTGTGGGCGGAGCCCACGACCTCGATGCCGCCGGCCGCGGTGAGGATCTCCCCGATGCCCTCGCGGAACAGCGTGTGGTCGTCGGCGATGAGTACGCGTACGGCTCTATGTGTCGTCTCCACCTGTCGTCCCCCTCAACGGTACGAAGACCAGAATGCGGGTTCCCCGGCCCGCCTGGGACTCCACGGCGACGCTGCCGCCGAGGAGTTCGGCGCGCTCCCGCATGGAGAGCATGCCGCTGTGGCCCCGCGGGGCCGTGGTCCTGGGGTCGAATCCGACCCCGTCGTCCTCCACGACGCCCCGCACCTCTTCGGGCGCCACGTGCACGGCCACGGTGATGTGCCGGGCGCGGGCGTGCCTGAGCGCGTTGCGCTGCGCCTCGCGGACGATCAGGAACAGCTCCTCGGCGACACCGGGCCGCAGCCGGGACTCGTCGCCGGTGACGGTGATGCGCACCTCGCCGTCGCCCGTGCCCGCTGCCGCGCCCAGGTCCTCCAGGTCGCGGGCGAGTCCGGTGCGCAGTGGTTCGTCGATGCGGTGGCGCAGGCCCGTCATCACGTCGCGCAGGCTGCCGAGGGACTCGCGGACGGAGTCGCGGGCCGTGCCGAGCTTGTCGCGGGCCAGGGCGTCGCGGCCGCTCTCCTGGTAGAGGTCGTGCAGCTCGAAACCGTTGAGGGCGGAGCCCAGCTGGCCGGCCACCTCGTCGTGCAACTCCCGGGCGATGCGGCGCCGTTCGTCGTCGTGGGCGCTGCGGAGCCGCTCCAGGAGGTAGCCGATGTGGGCGACGGAGCGGGCGGTGTGCCGCGCGACGATCTGGCGGTGCAGGAGCGAGAAGAGTACGGCGGTCTCCGCGCCGGAGGGCCGGTCCTCCTCGGGCACGCCGAGCAGGACGACGGTCACGGCGTCGAAGAGGGCGGCCGCGGCGCGCCCCGATTCGACGGGGTGGGTGCGCGGGCCGCCCGGCGGGACCTCGGGGGCGGGGGCTTCCGTACGGTGCGGCAAGTAGGTTCCGCGGTGCAGTTCGGCGCTGACGTGGGCGAGTATCTGCCGGGCCTCGGCGACGTACCGGCGGGCGTCGGGCTCTTCGCGGAGCAGTGAGCTGCCGGTGCTGTGCAGGGACGCCTCGTAGGCGGCGAGCACCTCGTCGGTGCGGTGTTCGAGCAGAACGGCTGCCGTGCTGCGTGCGCCGTGCTCCGCCGCCATCCCCTCGCCCCCTCTCCGACCAGCCAACTTCCCCTGGCCGCACCGCCCTCGAGGTTCGGAGCGTACCTCGCGCACCCTACCGGGGGGCGTTCGGAAAGGGTCAACCCCGGGACGCGGGCGGCCGGGTCGGCGCGGGGCGCGGCGGTCGCCGTACCCCGAAAGACACATCCGCGGATGCTCCCCTGGGCGCCGGCTGACCTTCCGTTATTGAAGACCGGTCGACCGGCTTGCTAAGAATTGAAAAGCAAGCCGTTCGACAAGTATGTGAACTGCGAGGGTGCAGCGGGGTCCACGGGGTCCGCGGGCTCCGCCGACGGGAGGCACGATCGATGAACGTTCTGATCGTCGAGGACGACGACGGGGTCGCCGAGGCTCTGGAGCAGACCCTCGAGGTCCACGGCCACCAGGCGCACCGGGTCTGCACGGGCACGGAGGCCCTCGGGCGGCTCGACGGTGCCGAACTGGTCCTGCTCGACCTCGGGTTGCCCGACCTGGAGGGGCACGAGGTGTGCCGGCGCATCCGCGAGCGGTCGTGCGTGCCGGTGATCGCGCTCAGCGGTCGTACGGAGGAGCTGGACCGGGTGATGGCGCTGCATCTGGGGGCGGACGACTTCATGCCGAAGCCCGTCGGCCGGTACGAGCTGATCGCCCGTATCCAGGCGGTCTCGCGGCGGGCGGGCGGCTGCGCGCAGCATGCCGCGGCCCTGGTCCCTGCAACTGCCGTCCCTGCCGCCCCTGCCGCCCCCACCGCGCCCCCTCTCGGCGGCCCGGCACCGGTGCCGCTCCCCGGCCCTGTTTCCGGCCCGGTGTCCGTCCCGACCCCGCGACCGGCCCCGGTGGCAGCGCTCCCGGCGCCGGTCGCGGCACCCATGTCCGCGCCGGCGGCTGCGGTGTCCGGGGCCACGACTGCGGTGCCCGCCGCGGGGCCGGAGGCGCCGGCCGGGGCGGGCGGCCCGCTCCGTGCCGGTCCGCTGCGCCTGGACCCGCGTACCCGCAAGGTGTTCCTGAACGATGCCGAAGTGCGCATCACGCGCAAGGAGTTCAACCTGCTCGCGATGCTGATGGAGGATCCGGGCACGGTGATGGAGCGTCAGGACATCATGGCGCGGGTGTGGGACGAGAACTGGTTCGGCTCCACGCGCACGCTCGACGTCCACGTGGGCTCGCTGCGCGCCAAGCTCGGCAGCACGGAATGGATCGAGACCGTGCGCGGTGTCGGCTACCGGATGACGGTGCCGGACGCCGCGTACGTCTGAGCGGGGGTGGCTCCGCGATGACCGTCGATGCCTCCCGCATCTCCTCCGTCCCCTCCGTCTCCCCCGTCTCCCCCGTCTCCCCCGTCTCCCCCGTCTCCCCCGGCCCCTCCCCCGCCCGTCTCTCGCCCGTCGACGCGCCCACGCTTCCCGCGGAGGGCTCGCCGTCGGCCGCCGCGGCGGCCGCGCACCAGGTCCGCGGCCCGCTGTCCTCCGTACGGCTGCGGCTCGAACTGCTCCAGGACCATCTGCTCGGGCCGGGCGACGACCGGGCCCGGCGGGAGGTCCGCGGCATCCTGCACGAGGTGGAGCGGCTCGCGCACGTGCTGGAACAGGTCCTCGCCTGGGGTTCCATCGACGGGGGCAGCCCGCCGACCGAGACGGTCGACGCGCTCGGGGTCGCGGCGGGCCGGGTCGACGCCTGGTCGGCTCCGGCCGGGGCACGCGGGGTGCGGCTGTGCCTGGACGGGGTCGCGTGTACGGGTGTTCAGGTGCGGGGCACGTTGGAGCAGGCACTCGACGTGTTCCTGGACAACGCGCTGCACGTGTCCGGGGCCGGCGGCTCGGTGGCGGTCGTCGTGCGTGCGGCCGGCGCCGCGGTACGGGTCGAGGTCGCGGACCAGGGGCCCGGTATGGCGGACGAGGAGATCGCGCGCGCCTGCGAGCCGTTCTGGCGCGGCAGTTCGGGGCACGGCCGCAGCGGCACGGGCCTCGGCCTGACGATCGCCGCGGCCCTGCTCGCCGCCTCGGGCGGCCGGCTCGAACTGGGCCGGGGCGGGAGCGGCGGCCTGCGCGCCGTGGCGGTGCTGCCGGTGGCGGACTGACGGTGGCGGTCCGCGCCGACATGAGCGGACCGACGGTGGCGGACGGACTCGTTGTGACGGACTGACAGGTGACGGACTAACAGGTGGCGGACTTACGGTGACGGACTGTTCATGGCGGACTGTCCGTGATGGATCAAGGGATGCCGTCCGGCATGGCAGCCACTTCGGCCACTTCTGCCGCCCGCCGCCAGGGCAACGGTTTCGGAAGAAGTAAGCACACACCCGGCGGGACCCTCGGGAGGGGAAGCATCACATGGACGTCACGACACGGGACTTCGGCCCGGCACGGCACGACGCCGAGCAGCCGGGCGGCCGCGGGGATCCAGAACCCCCGGCCCGGCACCAGCGCCGTACGGAGCCCTCACACCCGCGCGAGAGTCACCTCACCGGTCTGCGTGACGCCGGGCAGGAGTACCGGGACACGTTCCGTGAGGCCGAGCGTGAAGTGGCGCGGCTCATGGGGCTGAACGAGACGGACCTTCGGTGTCTGGAGTTTCTCCGCGGCGCCGACGAGGAGGTCTCCCCCGGGCTGCTCGCGGTCCGGCTCGGTCGTACGCCGGGCAGTGTCTCGGCGCTGCTCGACCGGCTTGAGCGCGGCGGTCTGATCGTGCGGCGGGTCCGGCGGGACGACCGGCGCCGGGTCGTGGTGCGTCCGACGGGCGAGGCGTCCGAACGTGCCGGTGAGCTCACCGCGCCGCATCTGGACGACCTGGACGCACAGCTGTCCCGCCGCTACTCCCCCGAACAGCTGGCGGTGATCGCCGACTTCCTGGTGTTCAGCACCGATGTCCGCCGGCAGCAGTTGAAAGAGCTGCGCGACCTGCCCGCGCCGCCGGGCGGCCGGGAGGAGGTGTCCGACGTGCGGGCACCTCGAAGGGGGTAGGCCGCCGCTGCCTCCTTCGGCACACCGGCACGGACCGCCGTTGCCCCCGCCCGCACCCGGTCCCGAGCATCGGAACGCACACCCGCAGCCCCATCACCAACACGCCACGACCACCACAAACCACATCCACCGCACAGCACATCCACCGCAAGGCACAGACCACTTCACCGCACCGCACATCCACCGCAAGGCACAGACCACTTCACCGCACCGCACGCCGCCAATGGGAGAGAACCGCATGACTTCTCGGCTCTTCACCTCCGAGTCCGTGACCGAGGGCCACCCCGACAAGATCGCCGACCGGATCAGTGACGCCGTCCTGGACGCACTCCTCGCCCAGGAACCCGCGGCACGCGTCGCGGTGGAGACCCTGATCACCACGGGCCAGGTGCACCTGGCCGGTGAGGTCACCACCGGCGCGTACGCCGACATCCCCGCCCTGGTGCGCGAGGCGATCCTCGACATCGGCTACGACTCGTCCGCCAAGGGCTTCGACGGCACGTCCTGCGGTGTCTCGGTGTCCATCGGCGCGCAGTCCCCGGACATCGCGCAGGGCGTCGACACCGCGTACGAGAAGCGGGTCGCGGGCGGGGGTGATGCGCTCGACCAACAGGGCGCGGGCGACCAGGGGTTGATGTTCGGGTACGCGACCGACGAGACGCCCGAGCTGATGCCGCTGCCGATCTCGCTGGCGCACCGCCTGTCGCGCCGCCTGGCCGAGGTGCGCAAGGACGGGACGGTGCCGTATCTGCGTCCGGACGGCAAGACGCAGGTCACCGTCGAGTACCAGGGCAGCGTCCCGGCCCGCCTGGACACGGTCGTGGTGTCGTCGCAGCACGCGGCCGACATCGACCTGGACTCGCTGCTCACTCCGGACATCCGCGAGCACGTCGTGGAGCACGTCCTGAAGGAGCTCGCCGAGAACGGCACCGACCTGGCGACCGACGGCTACCGGCTGCTCGTCAACCCGACCGGCCGGTTCGAGATCGGCGGCCCGATGGGCGACGCGGGCCTCACCGGCCGGAAGATCATCATCGACACGTACGGGGGCATGGCCCGGCACGGCGGCGGCGCGTTCTCCGGCAAGGACCCGTCGAAGGTGGACCGTTCGGCCGCGTACGCGATGCGCTGGGTGGCGAAGAACGTCGTGGCGGCCGGGCTCGCGCGGCGCTGCGAGGTGCAGGTGGCGTACGCGATCGGGAAGGCCGAGCCGGTCGGCCTGTTCGTGGAGACCTTCGGCACGGCGACCGTCGCGCAGGCCGTCATCGAGCGGGCCATCGGCGAGGTCTTCGACCTGCGGCCGGCCGCCATCATCCGGGATCTCGACCTGCTCCGCCCGATCTACGCGCAGACCGCCGCGTACGGCCACTTCGGCCGTGAACTGCCCGATTTCACCTGGGAGAAGACGGACCGCGTGGACGCGCTGCGCCGGGCCGCGGGGCTGTAGGCCCCGGCCCCACACGCCCGTCCGTGCCCGCTCGCGCCCGTCCCGTGCGTCGGGGCGGGCGCGGGTGCCTGTCCGCTGTTCGCTGTCCGTGGTGCGTCCCGCGCCACCGCCCCCACCAGGTTCAAGGAGAAACGTCGTGCGTATCGCCGTGACCGGTTCCATCGCGACCGACCATCTGATGGTGTTCCCCGGCCGCTTCGCCGACCAGCTGATCGCCGGTCAGCTGGAGCGGGTGTCCCTGTCCTTCCTCGCCGACCGGCTTGAGGTCCGCCGCGGCGGCGTCGGCGCGAACATCGCCTTCGGCCTGGGTCTGCTCGGCGTCCGGCCCGCTCTGGTGGGCGCCGCGGGCCTGGACTTCGCCGAGTACGGGTCCCGGCTGCGGGAGGCCGGCGTGGACACCGCTTCCGTACGGGTCAGCGAGTCCCTGCACACGGCCCGTTTCGTGTGCACGACGGACAACGACCAGAACCAGATCGCGACCTTCTACGCGGGCGCCATGGCCGAGGCCTCCCGGATCGACCTGGAGGCGACGCACTGGCGCACCGAGGGCCTCGACCTGGTCCTGGTCGGCGCGGACGATCCGCAGGCGATGCTGCGGCACACCGCTTCGGCGCACGGCTTGGGCATCCCGGTCGCGGCCGATCCCTCGCAGCAGCTGGCCCGCCTCTCCGGCGACGAGACCCGCGCCCTGGTCGAGGGCGCCACCTGGCTGTTCACCAACGAGTACGAGGCCGCGCTGCTGCAGGAGCGCACCGGCTGGGACGAGGAGGAGGTGCTGTCCCGGGTCGGCACGTGGGTCGTGACGCGCGGCGCGGACGGGGTGTCCCTGCTGGCGCACGGCGCGGCCCGCCGGGACGTGCCCGCGGTGGCGACGGACGCGGCGGCCGACCCGACCGGGGTGGGCGACGCCTTCCGGGCGGGTTTCCTCGCGGGTCTCGCCCGGCAGCTGTCGCACGAGCGAGCCGCCCAACTGGGCTGCGCCCTGGCCACGGTGGTCCTGGAGTCGGTCGGCACGCAGGAGTACAAGCTGCTGCCCGCGGACCTGCTGGCCCGTGTCGACCGGGTCTACGGCGGCACGGCCGCGCAGGACATCGAGCCGTGCCTGGCGGGTGCGTGATGACGGCGGCCGGCCGTGTGGACGCGCTGCGGACCGCTCTCGCCTCCCGTGTGGTGGTGGCCGACGGGGCGATGGGCACGATGCTCCAGGCGCAGGATCCGAGCCTGGACGATTTCCAGCAGCTGGAGGGCTGCAACGAGATCCTGAACGTGACCCGCCCGGACATCGTGCGCGCGGTGCACGCCGAGTACTTCGCGGTGGGTGTGGACTGCGTCGAGACCAACACGTTCGGCGCGAACTCCTCGGCGCTCGGTGAGTACGACATCCCGGAGCGGATCTTCGAGCTGTCGGAGGCGGGTGCGCGGATCGCGCGGGAGGTCGCGGACGAGTTCACCGGGTCCGGTGGGCAGCAGCGCTGGGTGCTCGGCTCGATGGGCCCGGGTACGAAGCTGCCGACGCTCGGCCACGCCCCGTACGTGCGGCTGCGGGACGGGTTCCAGGCGAACGCGGAAGGGCTGATCGCGGGCGGCGCGGACGCGCTCCTGGTGGAGACGACGCAGGATCTGCTGCAGACCAAGGCGGCGATCCTCGGTGCGCGGCGGGCGCTCGACGTGGCGGGCGTGAGCATGCCGCTGCTGTGCTCGCTGGCGTTCGAGACGACCGGCACGATGCTCCTCGGCTCCGAGATCGGTGCCGCGCTGACGGCGCTGGAGCCGCTGGGCATCGACATGATCGGCCTCAACTGCTCGACGGGCCCGGCCGAGATGACCGAGCATCTGCGCCATCTCAACCAGCACTCCCGCATCCCCCTGCTGTGCATGCCGAACGCGGGCCTTCCGGTCCTCACGAAGGACGGCGCCCACTTCCCCCTCGGCCCGGAGGGCCTCGCCGACGCGCAGCAGAACTTCGTGCGCGACTTCGGGCTCTCGTTGGTGGGCGGTTGCTGCGGTACGACGCCGGAGCATCTGCGCCAGGTGGTGGAGCGGGTGCGGGACTTGACGCCGACGGTGCGTGAGCCGCAGCCCGAGCCGGGCGCCGCTTCTCTCTATCAGACGGTGCCGTTCCGTCAGGACACGTCGTACATGGCGATCGGTGAGCGGACGAACGCGAACGGGTCGAAGAAGTTCCGTGAGGCGATGCTGGACGGCCGCTGGGACGACTGTGTGGAGATGGCGCGGGACCAGATCCGTGAGGGCGCGCACATGCTGGATCTGTGTGTGGACTATGTCGGCCGGGACGGTGTGGCGGACATGGAGGAGCTGGCGGGCCGTTTCGCGACCGCTTCGACGCTGCCGATCGTGCTCGACTCGACTGAAGTGCCGGTGATTCAGGCGGGGTTGGAGAAGCTGGGTGGCCGTGCGGTCATCAACTCGGTGAACTACGAGGACGGTGACGGGCCGGAGTCGCGTTTCGCGAAGGTCACCGAGCTGGCCCGCGAGCATGGTGCGGCGTTGATCGCGCTGACGATCGACGAGGAGGGCCAGGCCCGCACGGTCGAGAACAAGGTCGCCATCGCCGAGCGGATCATCGACGACCTCACCGGCAACTGGGGCATCCGTGAGTCGGACATCCTCATCGACACGTTGACGTTCACGATCTGCACGGGGCAGGAGGAGTCCCGTAAGGACGGTGTCGCCACGATCGAGGCGATCCGGGAGCTGAAGCGCCGCCGCCCGGACGTGCAGACCACGCTCGGCCTGTCCAACATCTCCTTCGGTCTGAACCCGGCCGCGCGGATCCTGCTCAACTCGGTGTTCCTGGACGAGTGCACCAAGGCGGGCCTGGACTCGGCGATCGTGCACGCCTCGAAGATCCTGCCGATCGCCCGCTTCGACGAGGAGCAGGTCACCACGGCCCTGGATCTGATCTATGACCGTCGCAGCGAGGGCTACGACCCGCTGCAGAAGCTGATGGCGTTGTTCGAGGGCGCCACCGCGAAGTCGTTGAAGGCGGGCAAGGCAGAGGAGCTGGCCGCGCTGCCGCTGGAGGAGCGGCTCAAGCGGCGGATCATCGACGGTGAGAAGAACGGCCTGCAGGCCGACCTCGATGAGGCGCTGCAGGACACCCCGGCGCTGGACATCGTCAACAACACGCTGCTTGAGGGCATGAAGGTGGTCGGTGAGCTGTTCGGCTCCGGGCAGATGCAGCTGCCGTTCGTGCTGCAGTCGGCCGAGGTGATGAAGACGGCGGTGGCGCATCTGGAGCCGCACATGGAGAAGTCGACGGATTCATTGTCGGGTGGGTCGGGCAAGGGCACCATCGTCCTGGCCACCGTGCGCGGCGACGTCCATGACATCGGCAAGAACCTCGTCGACATCATCCTGTCCAACAACGGCTACAACGTGGTCAATCTGGGCATCAAGCAGCCGGTCTCCGCGATCCTGGACGCCGCCGCGGAGCACCGCGCGGACGTGATCGGCATGTCCGGGCTCCTGGTCAAGTCCACGGTGATCATGAAGGAGAACCTGGAGGAGCTCAACCAGCGCAAGATGGCCGCCGACTTCCCGGTCATCCTGGGCGGCGCCGCCCTCACCCGCGCCTACGTCGAGCAGGACCTCCACGAGATCTACGAGGGCGAAGTCCGCTACGCCCGCGACGCGTTCGAGGGCCTGCGCCTCATGGACGCGCTCATCGCCGTCAAGCGCGGCGTGCCCGGCGCGACCCTGCCCGAACTAAAGCAGCGCCGGGTGCCGAAGCGTGACACCCCGGTGGCCGACGTACGGGAGGAGCAGGGCCCGGTCCGTTCCGACGTGTGCGTGGACAACCGTGTGCCCGAGCCGCCGTTCTGGGGCACCCGCGTCGTCAAGGGCATCCAGCTGGGGGAGTACGCGTCCTGGCTGGACGAGGGCGCGCTGTTCAAGGGCCAGTGGGGGCTGAAGGGCGAGACCGTCGAGCGGGAGGGGCGGCCGCGGCTGCGGATGTGGCTGGACCGGCTGCGCACCGAGAACCTCCTGGAGGCGGCGGTGGTCTACGGCTACTTCCCGTGTGTGTCCAAGGGCGACGACCTGATCCTCCTCGGCGACGACGGCAACGAGCGCACCCGCTTCACCTTCCCCCGCCAGCCCCGTGGCCGCCGCCTCTGCCTCGCGGACTTCTTCCGCCCCGAGGAGTCCGGCAAGACCGATGTGGTCGGCCTCCAGGTCGTCACCGTCGGCTCCAGGATCGGCGAGGCCACCGCCGAGCTGTTCGAGGCCAACTCCTACCGCGACTACCTCGAACTCCACGGGCTGTCCGTGCAGTTGGCCGAGGCCCTCGCCGAGTACTGGCACGCGCGCGTCCGCGAGGAGCTGGACGTGGACGCGTACGACCCGCCGGAGCTCGCCGGGATGTTCCGTACCGAATACCAGGGCTGCCGCTACTCGCTCGGCTATCCGGCCTGTCCGGACCTGGAGGACCGCGCGAAGATCGCGCATCTCCTGGAGCCGGGGCGGATCGGCGTCGAGTTGTCCGAGGAGTTCCAGTTGCACCCCGAGCAGTCCACCGACGCGATCGTGCTGCACCACCCGCAGGCGAGCTACTTCAACGCGGGAGGCCGACGGTGACGACGTTCTCGTTCGAGTTCTTCCCGCCCAAGACGGCCAAGGGCGAGCAGACGCTGTGGCAGGCCATCCGCCGTATCGAGCCGATGGCTCCCGACTTCGTGTCCGTCACCTACGGTGCGGGCGGCTCCTCCCGGGAGCGCACCATCGGCATCACCAATCGCCTGGTGTCGGAGACGACGCTGCGGCCGGTCGCGCATCTGACCGCCGTCGGGCACTCGGTGGCCGAACTGCGCAACATCGTCGGGCAGTACGCGGACGCCGGAGTGCGGGACGTCCTGGTGCTGCGCGGCGACCCGCCCGGCGACCCGAAGGGCCCGTGGACCGCGCACCCGGACGGTTTCACGCACGCCCACCAACTGGTCGAGCTCGTACGGTCGTTGGGCGATTTCACCATCGGCGTCGCGGCCTTCCCCGAGCGGCATCCGCGCTCACCGGACTGGGACAGCGACATCCGGCACTTCGTGGCGAAGTGCCGCGCGGGCGCGGACTACGCCATCACCCAGATGTTCTTCGACGTGGAGGACTATCTGCGGCTGCGTGACCGGGTCGCGGCCGCGGGCTGTACGACCCCGATCATCCCGGAGATCATGCCGGCCACCGACGTCCGCCAGATCCGCCGGTTCGCGGAACTCTCCGACGCCGCTTTCCCCGAGGACCTCGCCCGTCGTCTCGATGCCGCCCGGGAGCGGCCCGAGGACGCGTACCGCATCGGGGTCGAGCACGCCACCGCCATGGCGCACAGGCTGCTCGCCGAGGGCGCCCCCGGCCTGCACTACATCACCCTCAACAAGTCCACGGCAGCCCTGGACATCCACGGCAACGTGACGAAAAGCTCAAGGAGCCTTCATGCCAGCTGAGTTCACCGACTTCAAGGTCGCCGACCTCTCCCTCGCGGAGTTCGGCCGCAAGGAGATCACTCTCGCCGAGCACGAGATGCCCGGCCTGATGGCCATCCGCAAGGAGTACGCGGCCGCTCAGCCGCTGGCCGGTGCCCGGATCACCGGTTCGCTGCACATGACGGTGCAGACGGCGGTGCTCATCGAGACGCTGGTGGCCCTGGGCGCCGAGGTGCGCTGGGTGTCGTGCAACATCTACTCGACGCAGGACCACGCGGCGGCCGCGATCGCCGCCGCCGGTATCCCGGTGTTCGCGTGGAAGGGCGAGACCCTGGAGGAGTACTGGTGGTGCACGGAGCAGGCGCTGACCTGGCCCGGCCACCCCGGCCCGAACATGATCCTGGACGACGGCGGCGACGCGACTCTCCTCGTCCACAAGGGACTTGAGTACCAGAAGGCGGGCGCCGTGCCCGACCCGTCGACCGCCGAGAACGACGAACACCGCGTCATCCTCGAACTCCTCCGCGACACCGCGCTCAACTGGTCCCAGGTCGCCTCGGAGATCCGTGGTGTGACGGAGGAGACCACGACGGGTGTCCACCGCCTCTACGAGATGCACCGTGACGGGACGCTGCTGTTCCCGGCGATCAATGTGAACGACGCGGTGACGAAGTCGAAGTTCGACAACAAGTACGGCTGCCGGCACTCGCTGGTCGACGGCATCAACCGCGCCACGGACGTCCTGATCGGCGGCAAGACCGCGGTCATCTGTGGCTACGGCGATGTGGGCAAGGGCTGCGCGGAGTCGCTGCGCGGTCAGGGTGCCCGGGTGATCGTCACGGAGATCGACCCGATCTGCGCGCTGCAGGCGGCGATGGACGGCTACCAGGTTGCGACGCTCCAGGACGTCGTCGAGGTCGCTGACATCTTCGTGACGACGACGGGCAACAAGGACATCATCATGGCCTCGGACATGGCCAGGATGAAGCACCAGGCGATCGTGGGGAACATCGGCCACTTCGACAACGAGATCGACATGGCCGGTCTCGCGGCGATCGACGGGATCGTGAAGGACGAGGTCAAGCCGCAGGTCCACACGTGGACGTTCTCCGACGGCAAGGTCATCATCGTGCTGTCCGAGGGCCGTCTGCTGAACCTGGGCAACGCCACCGGTCACCCGTCGTTCGTGATGTCCAACTCCTTCGCGGACCAGACGCTGGCGCAGATCGAGCTGTTCACGAAGCCGCAGGAGTACCCGACGGATGTGTACGTGCTGCCCAAGCACCTGGACGAGAAGGTCGCCCGCCTCCACCTGGACGCGCTCGGCGTGAAGCTGACCGAGCTGCGCCCGGAGCAGGCGGAGTACATCGGTGTGCAGGTCGACGGCCCGTACAAGCCGGACCACTACCGCTACTGACCCGACCAGGACCTCACTCTGCGGCGGGCGCCCCGAACCAGCGGGTCAGCGCCCGCCGCAGCGCCGTGCCGTCCGCGTCCGTGCCCCGCGCCGACCAGGCGACATAGCCGTCCGGGCGGACCAGGAGGGCGTCCGCGCCGGGGTGCAGGACCGCCGTGGCGGTGACCACATCGACCCGGTCCGCCCACGGCCGCGCCGCCTGAGCCAGGCCGGGGTTCTCGGCGAGCAGGAGCAGCAACGGGCGGGCGGAGTGCAGCAGTTCGGCGAGGCTTCGCTGCCCGGTGCCGGACTTGAGGGGCAGGTCGGGGGCAAAGCGGCCGGCCAGGGCGCCGCTGTCCGCGCCCAGGTCGTAGGCCACGTCCGTGCCGCTGATCATCGAGCTGAGCTTGGCGTTGACCTCGTCCATGTGCATGAGTTCCGCGAACAGTTCGCGGAGCGCGTCCATGCGTGGGCTCGGGTCCATGAGGGCCACCTGGGCGCGCACGTTGTCGAGCACGGCGGCCGCGACCGGATGCCGTTCGGCCTGGTACGTGTCGAGCAGCCCCTCGGGGGCGTGGCCGCGCACCTCGGCGGCGAGCTTCCAGCCCAGGTTGACGGCGTCCTGCAGGCCGAGGTTGACGCCCTGGCCGCCGGCCGGGAAATGGACGTGCGCGGCGTCCCCGGCGAGCAGCACCCGGCCCTCGCGGTACCGCTCGGCCTGCAGGGCGGCGTCGCTGAACCGGGTCAGCCAGCTCGGCGAGTCCATCGGGACGGACCGGCCCGCGATCCGCTCGACCTCGGCGCGGAACTCGTCCAGGCCGACGGGCGCCTGCCGGTCGGCGTGCGGCCCGCGGAAGTCGTACGTGCAGACGCGGCTGTGGCCGAAGGGGTTGAGCCAGACCAGCGTCCAGCCACGGGAGTTGCGCTGCCAGCCCCGCGGGGCGGAGCCCGGGTCGAGGAGGCGGACCTCGCCGATGAGGGCGCCGACCCCGGCCGGGGTGCCGGTGAACGGGATGCCGGTCAGGCGGCGCACCGCGCTGCGCGCCCCGTCGGCTCCGACCACCCAACGGGCCGTCAGCGTACGGGTGTCGCCGTCGCCGGAGCGGACGGTGAGGCGGACGCGGCCGGGCTCCTCGTCGAGGCCGGTGACCTCGCTGTCCCGCCGTACGGTCGCGCCGAGCCGGACCGCGTCGTCGCCGAAGACCTCCTGCGCCCAGGCCTGCGGGCTGCCGATGATGACGGGGCCCTCGTCGACCACCGCGGCCAGGTCCAGGT
Source organism: Streptomyces sp. LHD-70 (assembly GCF_031157275.1). GTDB lineage: Bacteria > Actinomycetota > Actinomycetes > Streptomycetales > Streptomycetaceae > Streptomyces. The sequence continues at coordinate 52,269 of NZ_JAVIFW010000020.1, read as the reverse complement.
CGAACATGCCGGCGAAGTGGAACGGCACCGGGCCGCCGACGGTGCGGGGCGCGGGGCGGCCGGGCTGGACGGCCTCCAGGAGACCGCGCCGGTTCAGGGTCTGGCCGCTGCGGGCGTGCAGGGTGCCGGCCTTGGACTCCCCCGTGGGTGCGGGGAGTCTCTCCAGGACGGTGGTGCGGACTCCGAGCAGGGCGAGTTCCCTGGCGAGGAGCATGCCGACCGGTCCGCCGCCGACGACGGCGACCTCGGTGTCCACGGGGGTGTCGGGCCTGGTGGCGTCGGCCATCGCGGTGTGCTCCCGGAGCTCGGAATCGGGTACTGGTGGCGGTACGGCGGGGTGCGGCAGGCGTGCGCCTCCCCGTATGAAGGGGAACCCCGCGGCACGTGAACGGGTTGCAGGGTGGTGCTGGCCCTAGGGCCGGGACGCGGGTGCTCGTTCGGTGCGGGTCGGCTGCTCCGGTTCCCGCGCCGCCTGCCGGGTGTCGGCGGGCAGTCTGCCGAAGGCGAGCGCGAACAGGGCCCAGCCGGCGACCGAGGCGAGCGCGAACAGCAGGATCGAGTTCCACAGGCCGATCCGCTCGCCGAGCAGCCCGCCGAGGAACGCGCCGACCGGGAAGGGCCCGTAGGTGAGCATCCGGTACGCGGCGGTCGCACGGCCCAGGATCGCGGACGGGATCACCGACTGCCGGAACGCGACGACATGGACGTTGTAGACGGTCAGGCCGAAGCCGTACACCGCGAACGTCAGGACCGCGAAGGTGAAGTTCCAGGCGCCGCCCGGGCCCGTCGGCAGCAGCAGCGCGGGCGCGAGGGAGGAGGCGCTGGCGGCGACGACGAGGATCCTCGGGAACCCGAAGAACTCCCCGGCGCGCTTGGCGACCATCGCCCCGCCGAGCGAGGCGACGCTGCCGATGGCGAGGACGAGGCCGACCCCGCCCGCGTCCATCCGCAGTTCCTTGACGGCGTACACCAGGAACAGCGTGAGGATCGCCTGCTCGCACATGTTGAACCAGCCCGCGCGGATGCACAGCATGCGCAGGATCCGGTGGCGCCAGAGCAGTCCGAAGCTGGTGAAGACGTCGCTCAGGCGTGGCCGGTCGGCCGTCGCCGGGTCGCGGGGCGGCTCCCGGTGCCGGATCAGGAACAGCGCCACGAACGCGGTCAGATAGGCCGCGACGTTCAGCAGGATGGCGAACCACGCGCCGAGCGCCTTGATGAGCAGACCGCCCACTCCGGAGCCGCCGATCTGCGCGACGGAGTAGGAGCCCTGCAGCTTGCTGTTGGCGTCCACCAGGTCCCGCTGCGGCACCAGGGCCGGGAGGTACGTGAGATAGGCGACGTCGAAGACGGCGGTGCCCGCGCCGACGGTGAACGCGACCACGCACAGCGCCGGCACGGTCAGCGCGTCGGTCAGGTGGAGCACCGGCACCACGGCGAGCGCGGCTGCCCGCATCAGGTTGGCGAGGAGCAGGACCAGCCTGCGGTCGACCAGGTCGATCAGCAGGCCGGCGAACGGGGTGACGCACAGCGCGGGCAGGAACTGCATCGCCGAGACGAGGCCGACCTCCGCCGGGCCGGCCCCGAGCGCACCGAGGACCAGCATGGGCAGCGCCAGTTGGGTCACCTGGGCGCCGAGCGCGGCGACGGACTCGCCGGACCAGAGCTTGAGGAAGTCGTGGTTGCGCCACAGGTTCGGGGGGCTAGTCACCGCGGTACTCCTTCGCCCCGTCGTCGAGCGCGCCGAGGGCCGTGGTGACGTCGGCGCGGGTGCCCGCGAGGATCGCGTACCCGAGCCGGTCCTCGGGGCCGCGCGGCACGCGCGCCACGGTGCCCTCGGCCGCGGTGTAGCGCAGCTCCCGCAGGGTGCCGAGCAGCGGCGGACGGCGCGCGTCGTCCAGGGTCACCGGGTGGCGGAACGGGGTCTGTCCGTCGCCGGTGAAGAACCGGACGGCCGCGCACTCGGCGGCCGGTGTGCCGGGCGTGGTCCGCTCCCCCACCACCGCTGCGAGTTCGGCGGTGTTGAGGTTCCAGCCGGTGGCCAGCTCGACGAGACGGGGGATCTGGCCGCCGGCCGGCCGTCCGGCGATCTCCATGAGGACCGGCCCGTCGGCGCTCATCCGGAACTCCGCGTGGCAGACGCCCGCTTCCATGCCGAGGGCGTCGAGGGCGGCGACCGTGGCGGCGGCGAGGGCGGTGCGGTCGGTCTCCGGCACCGTCGCGGGCGACACATGGCCGAGCTCCACGCAGTACGGGGGCCGGGTGAGGTGCTTCTCGGTGACGGCGACGATCTGTGTGTCGCCCGGGGCCCAGGTCACCGCCTCGACGCTGAACTCCTCGCCGGCCACATAGCGGTCGACGGCCACCCGCCCGCTCGCCGACAGGGTGGCGGCGGCGTGGAAGGCGGCGGCGAGGTCGCGGGGGTCGTCGACGACGCGGACGCCGCCGCTGCCGCCGTAGTCGGTCGGCTTGACCACGAGCGGGAAGCGGCCCTCGCCCAGCCGCTCGCACTCCGCCGCGGTGCGGGCCACGCCGAGTTGGGGCGTCGGCAGCCCGGCCTCCCGCAGCCGGCCGTGCATGACGCCCTTGTCGCGGAAGTGTCCTGCGGGCATGCGGGGCGCGGGAACGCCGAGTTTGCGGGCGACGTCGCGGGCGATGTCGGTGGACAGCTCCTCCCAGCAGAGGATCGCGTCCCAGGTGAAGCCCGCGGAGCTCGCGGCCTCCAGCATCGAGTCGACGGAGAACCGGTCGCCCGCCCGCCACCAGTCGCACAGGTTGATCGGGATGCGGTGCGGCAGGTCGATGACGCCGACGAAGTGCCCGGCGTCGCGAAGTGACTTGAGCCCGAACTCCTTGAGGTCGCCGAGGCCGGCGATGAGCACCTTCACAGCGAGACCGCCTCTGAGTCGAACGCCTCGAAGCCCTGCTCCAGCTGCCGGTACGCGGACTCGGCCGAGCCGCGCAGCAGGCCCGCGGCGTCCAGCTCCTTGATCCAGCGCCGGCCGGCCTCCGGATCGCCGACGGTGGTGACCAGTTGCATGCGGTCGGTGCCGATGAAGCACCGGTTGGTGGGCCTGCGCGCGGTGACCTGGACGACCTCGGCGCCCTCGGGGTGCGCGGGCACCTGCACGCCGGGGATCTCGGTCGACGGCAGCTCGACGGTCACGGCGCGGGTGCGCACGTCGGGCAGCGGCTCACCGAGCGCGGCCGCGGTGAACACGGCGTGCGGGTCGGTGCCGGTGCCGGTGCGGCCCATGTCGGAGAGGCCGCCGAGGCGGGGGTTGATCTCCAGGACGACGATGTCGTCGTCGACCACGGCGAAGTCGATCTGCCAGGGCCCGTAGGGGGCGAAGTTGTCCTGGATGTCGGTGACGAACTCGTCCAGTCGGGCGGCGGCCCGCTCCGGGAGCGCGTACGGGGTGACGCGGGCCCGCAGCGACGGGTCGAGGCCCGCGTCGAGCGGGCCCATCGACACCACCGGCCAGCGCATCAACTCAGCCCCCGAGCTGATCAGTTCGATGCCGGTCTCGATGCCGCGCTTGAAGGTCTGCACGATCGCGGGGAAGGCGAGGCCCGCGGCGAGCACCGCGTCGAGCTGCTCCGGGGACTCGGCGTAGAAGCGGCCGTCGCCCGCCTGGGCCTGGGCCTCCTTGATCACCAGCGGGAAATTCAGGTCGCGGGCGGCCTCGGTGACCGCGGCGGCGTCGGCGCAGACCGCGCCCGCCGGGACCGGCCAGCCGCGCTCCACCCCGGTCTCGTGCAACGCGACCTTGTCGCAGGCCACTTCGGCGAACTCGGCGGAGTGCGCGACGAACCGGCCGCCCCACCGGGCCGCGGCCCGGCCGTACACGATGGGGAGTTGCTCCTGGCCGTGGGCGTAGGGGTTGGCGATGGCGACGTCGGGGCGCTCGGTGTCGAGGACGCGCAGCACGTCGTCCGCGTCCCAGCCGAGGTCCATCGGCTTGACCTCGACGCCTTCGGCGTCGAACTCGGTGGCCGGGTCGAAGGCGACGGCCGAGTAGACCACGACGTGGGTGTAGCCGCGGTCGCGCAGGACCGGCAGGAAGCGGGCGATCTTGTACTCGCCGAGGATCAGCGCCTTCTTCATGTTCGTCTCCATGACGGGTTCGACTCCAGGGGTTCGGGGTGGTGCGGGCGGTACGTCGTCGGGTGGACGCGGCCTAGGCGGCGAGCGGCTCGGGGACAGTGAGGGGCGTGCCGAGCACGGCGGTGCGCTCGGCGAGGGTGTGCAGGCGGCTGTCGATCTCGGGGACGTCGGCGCCGGTGGCGATGGCGTATCCGGCCCGGCCGAGGAACTGCCGTGGCGGCAGGCGCAGTTCGGTGCCGGGTGCGCTGACCCGGCGCACCTCGTGCAGCCAGGGCTCGTCGGCGAGCGCCGCCGGGACGTCGATGTCGTCGAACGTCAGGTCCGCCTCCGGGTAGAGGAAGCGGATGCCGACCAGCCGCTCGGGGCGGGCGACGGGCCCGGGTGCGCGGCCCGTGGCGACCGCGCCGAGGAGGGCGCCGACGGACAGTCCGGGGACGGCGATCTCGGCCAGGCGCGGGATGAGTTCGCCGCCGAGCCGGCCGTTGACCTCGATGACCTTGGGGCCGTCGGCGGTGAGCATCAGCTCGGTGTGGGTGAGGGTGCGGTCGATGCCGAGGGCGTTGTTCGCGCGGATCACGACGTCGCGGACCGCGGCTTCGGTGGCGCTGTCCAGTACGTCGCCGGCGACGTGCGCCACCTCTTCGAAGAACGGCGCGTAGCCGGTGCGCTTCAGCGCGATCACATAGGGCTCGACCCGGCCGTCGAGGACCCAGCTGTCCACGCTGATCTCCTCGCCCGCGAGGAACTCCTCCACGAGGACGAGCCCGTCATCGATGGCCGCGGCCTCCGAGCCGCGGGCGAAGTCGAACGCGGCCCGCAGCTCGGCCTCGGTGCGGACGATCTGGACGGCGACGCTCGCGGCCCGGCCACGGGGCTTGACCACCACCGGGTAGCCGAGGGAGTCGGCGGCCGCGACGGCCTCGGCGGCGGAGCCCGCGAGCCGGAACCGTGCCGAGGGCACGCCCTGCTCCTGGAAGGTCTCGCGCTGCCGCGCCTTGTCCCGGCAGGCGCGTGCCGCGTCGACGGGCATGGTGCGCACGCCGATCCGGTCGCCGGTCTCGGCGGCCAGGGCGATGTTCATCTCCTCCCAGGTGATGACGCCGGTGACGGGGTGGGCGGCCGCCAGTTCCGCGGCGGCCGCGAACACCGCGTCCCGGTCCTTGAGGTCGGCCTCCCGGTGGTCGGCGACGTACGCCAACTGCCAGTCCAGCGGGGGCGGTCCGATCAGGACGACGCGGTGGCGCTCGGCGAGGCCGCGCAGGGCGTACTCCCGGAAGTGCCGGTATCCCGAGCCGATGACCAGAACGGTGTCCTTCATGTGCCTACTCCTCGTGCGGGGTTCGTTGGGGGCGGGGCGGCCGGGGGTCAGCGGGAGGCTCGCTGGGCCTCGACGATCAGCGGGCCCGCGCCGTCCGGGGCGCCGCGGCGCTGCAGCCGGGCCGCGGCGGTGGGGAACTGCACCGCGAGGGCGCACAGGGCGCGGAGTTTCAGCGGCGCGATGTTGATCTCGGCGCGGTCGCGTTCGACGGCCCGGAGCACCGCCGTCGCGACCTGGCCGGGGGTGACGGTGCGGGCGCCGCGCGGCAGCGGCGCCCCGGTCCTGGCGAACATGCCCGCCTCGCCGACGAAGCCGGGCTGGACCAGGGAGACCCCGACGCCCGCCGTGCGCAGGTCGAGGCGCAGGGCGTGGGCGAAGCCGCGCAGCCCGAACTTGGACGCGGTGTAGAGCGAGGACTGTGGAGTGGCGGCCTTGCCCGACATGGACCCGACGAAGGCGAGGTGTCCACGGCCCGCGTCGACCATCGCGGGGGCGAGCAGCCGGGCCAGGAGGGCCACCGAGCTCAGGTTGACGGAGAGGGCCCGGTCGATCTGCTCGGGCGTGTACTCGAGCAGGTCGCCGCTCGCGGGCAGCGCCGCGTTGGCCACCAGGACGCTGCTGCCGGCGCAGTGTTCGGCGAGCCGGGTCACGTCGTCCGGGTCGGCGAGGTCGGCGGGGATCCAGCGGGCGCCGAGCGGGGCGGCGAGCTCGCGCAGTGCGTCGGCGTCGCGGCCGGTGACGGTCAGGTCGGCGCCCGCTGCGGTGAGGTGTTCGGCGAGGACCCGGCCGATGCCTCCGGTCGCTCCGGTGAGGAGGACGGTCTCTCCCGCGATCTTCATCCTGTGGCTCCTGGAAGGGAAAGCATGTGTGTGCGGTCGGTGGTGTGCGGTGGTGCGGCGGTCACCAGTGCTGGTGCACCGCGCCGCGGATGCGGTGGTCGTACAGCTCGCGCAGCCGGTCGAGGGTGGCGTCGGGCAGCGGTGCCAGGTGGCCGGCAGCGGCGTTGGCGCGGGCCTGGCCGACGGAGCTGGCGCCGGGGATGACGGTGGTGACGCCGTCCTGCTGGGTGATCCAGCGCAGGGCGAGCTGGGCGGCGGTGAGGCCCGGCGGGGCGAGTGCGGTGAACTCGGCGGCGGCGGCCACCCCGGTCTCGTAGTCGACGCCGGAGAAGGTCTCGCCGACGTCGAACATCTCGCCGTGCCGGTTGTACGTGCGGTGGTCGTCGGCGGCGAAGACGGTGTCGTGCCGGAACTTCCCGGACAGGAGTCCCGATGCGAGCGGGACGCGGGCGATGATGCCGATGCCGGCGTCCCGGGCGGCGGGCAGGACGCGTTCGAGGGGTTTGCGCCGGAACACGTTGAGGATGATCTGCACCGAGGCGACGTTCGGGCGGGCGATCGCGGCCAGGGCCTGGGCGCAGGTCTCCACGCTGACGCCGTACGCCGCGACGCGGCCCTCGTCGACGAGGACGTCCAGTGCGTCGTACACCGCGTCGGAGGTGAACACGGCGTCCGGCGGGGTGTGCAGCTGCACCAGGTCGAGGGTGTCGACGCCCAGGTTGGCGCGTGAACGGTCGGTCCAGGCGCGGAAGTTGTCGAGGGTGAACGCCCCGAGCTCCTGCGGTCCGCGGCGGCCGAGTTTGGTGGCGACGGTGGGGCGCTCGCCGGGCGAGGTGCGGTAGTTCCGGAGGAACTGGCCGATGAGCTGTTCGCTGCGGCCGTCGCCGTACACGTCGGCGGTGTCGATGAGGTCGACGCCGGATGCCATGGCGGCGTCGAGGATGGCGTGTACGTCGCGTTCCCCGACGTGGCTCCAGCCGTCGCCGAACTGCCAGGTGCCGAGGCCGATCACGGAGACTTTCCGCTCGGCCCGGGTCAGAACTCGCCGCTCCATGCGGGCACCTCCTGGGGGTGGGGGGATCCGTGAGATCCGGGCGTTCCGGGGCCCGGGCGGTCCTGGGTCAGTGCGTCGACGACGGGGTGGGCGAACTTGCCGTCCGGGTCGTGCTTCGCCCGCAGTTCCCGGAAGTCGGGCGCGCGCAGGTAGCGGGACCGGAGGCCGGGCCCGGTCAGCGTGGTGAGCTTGGCCCAGTGCGGGCGCGCCCCGAGCGGCGCCAGCGCCTCCTCGACGGCGGCGACGGCCGGCCACACCCGGGCGGTGTTCCTGGTCCAGGTGAAGTGGAACGCCACCGAGTCCTGTGCGTAGGCGGGGCTGAGCCACAGGTCGTCGGCGCGCACGGTGCGTATCTCGCCGACCTTCAGGGCGGGGGCGATCAGGGCGCCGAGGGCGCACAGCCGGGTGATCGCGGCGGTTGCGGCGGTGCGCGGCAGGAAGTACTCGGACTGCAGCTCGTCGCCGCTGCGCGGGGTGGTGCCGGGGCGGATGTGCGGGAGCCGTTCGTGCCACGGCCCGGGGGTGCCCGACTGGTCGGTGCAGGGCGCCGGGTCGGCTCCGGGCACGGGGTTCAGCGGGCCTTCGGCCGGGGTGCCGAGGGTCAGGCCGGGCGCGGGCCGGTCGGTGCGCCGCTTGAGCCATACGGCGGCGTCGCCGTCCCACCGGGTGAACACGCTGACGCTGTGGGCGGCGCCGAACACGGAGTCGAAGCGGTCCCGCACCGCGTCGAGCGCCACCCCCACCCGTACGGTCTGGGCCATCTGGTAGGCGGGCTCGGTCCGCAGGGTGAGGCGGGTGACGACCCCCAGGGCGCCGAGGGCGACCACCGAACCGGCGAAGGTGTCGTGGTCGCCGTCGCGGCTGAGTTCCGTCAAGTCGCCTTCGGGGCCGACGAGTTGGAGGCCGACCACGGCGGCGGCGAGGCCCTGCAGGGTGTCGCCGGAGCCGTGGGTGCCGGTGGCGCACGCCCCGGCGACGGTGATGTCAGGGAGGGACGCCAGGTTGGCGAGGGCGCGCCCGGAGCGGTGCAGGGCGGCGGCCACGTCGGTGTAGCGCATGCCTGCCGTGACGGTCGCGGTGCCGGCGTCGGGGTCGATGTCGACCGTCTGCGGCAGCCGGTCGAGCTGGACGAAGGTGCCTGCCGTCGCCAGGATGCCGGAGAAGGAGTGGCGTGCGCCGAGTGCGCGGACGTGGGCGCTGCCCGCGACGGTGCGGCGCAGTGCGTCGACGGACTCGGGCCGGGCCGGCTCCGCCCGCCCGAGGTCGATGTTTCCTGCCCAGTTGGTCATGGGGCACCGACCGGGGCGGTGGCGGCGCGGTCGACGAGGGTGTCGGCGCGGACGAAGGTGTAGCCGTCCTCCAGGAGGCCCTCGATGATCGGGGCGAGCGCCGCCACGGTGGGCGAGCGGTCGCCGCCGCCGTCGTGCAGCAGGACGACGGAGCCGGGCCGTACGTCGGCGAGTACGTCGCGGGCGATGGCGTCGGCCCGGCGCAGTGCCCAGTCGTCGGGTGCCACGTCCCACAGCAGTGTGGTGGCGTCGAACCGGCTCAGCCGGCCGAGGACTTCGGGGGTGCGGGCGCCGTAGGGCGGCCGGAACAGGCGGGGTGCCGGGCCGCCGCTCGCCTCGGCGATGGCCTCGGCGGTGCGGTCGATCTGCTCGGCCAGCTGGGGCCCGGTCAGTTCGGGCAGGAACGGGTGGGACCAGGTGTGGTTGCCGATGGCGTGGCCCTGTTCCCGCATCCGGGCCAGTTCCTCGGCGAAGCCGCCGGAGTTGATGCCGACGCAGAAGAACGTCGCCGGGATGCCGTAGCCCTCCAGGATGTCGAGGATCTGCCCGGTGTACGGGGGCAGCGGGCCGTCGTCGAAGGTGAGCGCGACCTCGCGGCGGTCGCGGGGGCCGTGGCCGAAGAGGCGCCCGGCGGCGGTGAGTTCACGGTCGGCGTCGGCCGAGGCGGCTATCTGGTCGGCGAGCTGCTCCTCGCGTCCCGTCTGGGTGCCGCGGTGGGCCTGGAGCGGCACCAGGCCCACCGCGGCGTTCAGGCTCGCGCCGGCCAGGTCCTCCGCCGGTACGGAGCCGAACAGCGGCCGCTCGGGCAGCAGCCAGGGGTCGGCTCGGTGGACGCGCAGGCCGGCGGCCATGAGCCGGCCGTCGAGGGTGCCGTTGGTGGATTCCACGGCGACGGTGACGGGGGTGTCCGGGGTGTCCAACTGCCGCAGTCTGCGGATCAGTTCGTCGGCGTGGGGTGCGGCGTAGTCGATGGGGGTCAGGGCCCGGTCGCCGTCCGGGCCGAGCACGGCGAGGCGGTATCCGCCCGCGTGCCAGGAGATTCCCGCGTACAGCATCTGTCCGCCCCCTTACTCGGGCTTGGTGTAGTCGCTGAAGTGCTCCTCGGCGAAGAGCTCGGGCCAGTCGGTGCCGCCGAGTCCGCGCTGCCTGCCGCGGCTCAGCATGTCCCGCCAGTACGGCTTGACCGGCGGCCAGAGCGTGCCGGTCTGGCAGTAGGAGGCGTCGACGAAGTAGCGCGGGCGGCCGGGGTGTTCGGGCTTGGCGCGGCGGGTGTGGAACAGGGCCGAGTGCAGCAGCACGGTCGAGCCGGGCGGCAGGTCCTCGATGAACACCTCGCCGGGCAGCACGTCGGTGCCGAGGTGAGCGCGCGCGGACTTCTCGGCGACCTCCAGGTGCGAGCCGGGGAGCACGGCGAGGCCGGCCATGTCGGGGGCTATGCCGTCGAGGTAGTGCAGGGCGTGGATCATGCCGTGGGTGCGGTGGGACTGGACGCGCTGCTCGTAGTCGTGGTGCCAGGCCTTGCCGGGGAGGTCGGGGGCGTGCCGGTCGCTGTGCATGTGGTGGTGCACGAAGCGCGGGCCGATGAGCCTGCCGATGGCCCGCAACAGCGGTGCGTGGGCGAGCAGTTCGCCGTGGGCGGGCAGGTCGAGTTCCATGAGGGTCGGGACCCCGTGGGTGTCGGGGTCGAGTACGGACGCGATGGTCTGGGCGCGCAGGCCGCTGTCGACCCAGAGGTCGACCTCCGGCTTGACCCGGTCCACCAGGTCGTCGGGGAGGAACCCGGGCAACACGAGGTATCCGGACCGCTCGAACCCGGCGACCTGTTCGTCGTCCAGCTCAGGGGAGTGCGGGGGTGCGTAGATCGTCTGCACGGACACGGGTGGGAGCTCCGTTCTTCATGGCTGAGTGGTGACCGGAGGGTGCGGCTCGATCGAGCGGTCCGGTGCCAGGAGCGTGGCACGCCGTTGCCAAGAGAGTCAACATCGATTGGCAAATCCTCTTGCCTCTACTTAACCGTGGGCTGCCTGGGTGGCGACCGAAAACGCCACCTCACCGCACCTGTGGGACGCCTGCACGCAGCCCAACTCCCCAGCTCTGTATGACAATTCCCTGCTACGAGAACGTCAAGCGCCGCACCCGCGCCGCATGTAAGAGAATTGGCAAGTCTTGGCAAGTGACCTTGCCTCACCCGTTCGGCGCGATCTAGATTGATGGCACACGCCGGGCCGAGGCCCTGATCGACCACTCATGGCGTCCCCGCCGCGGGGACCTTCTGTTGGGAGACACCCATGCGCGCACGCAGCTTCACCGACGGACCCGGCGACATCGACTGGCCCTGACCGCAGCGCGGGCACCGACACCACCACACACACGGGGCGACGACACCGCCTTGGCTCGATTCTTCAGTGGCCGCTGCCATGGTTCAGCACGGGCGGAGTCCCGTCCGATCTCTTTGACCACAACGAAGAGGTGTGTCCATGTCGAGCATGCCGCTCACCGGTAAATCGGTGCGCCTCGCAAGACTGTCCCGGCCGGGAGACGGCCGCTTCCTGTTCGTCCCGCTCGACCACTCCGTCTCCGACGGCCCGGTCGCGAGCGCCGCCGGGTTCGCCGAACTCGTGACGGACATCGCGGCGGGCGGCGCCGACGGAATCGTCGTGCACAAGGGCAGGGCCCGTATGATCCCGCCGCATCTGATGGCGCACTGCTCCCTGGTGGTGCACCTGAGCGCCAGCACGTCGCACGCCCCCGACACCAACGCCAAGGTCCTCGTCGGCGACGTGGAGGAGGCGGTGCGGCTCGGCGCCGACGCCGTCAGCGTGCACGTCAACATCGGCTCCGACACGGAGGCGGCCCAGCTCACCGACCTCGGAACGGTGGCGTCGGCCTGCGACCGCTTCGGCATCCCGCTGATGGCCATGATCTACCCGCGCGGACCGCGGGTGAGCGACCCCGCCGACCCGACTCTGCTCGCGCATGTCGCGAACATCGCGGCGGACCTCGGGGTCGACATCGTCAAGACCGTGCTCGCCAGCCCGCCCGAGCGGATGGCGGAGGTGGTGGCCGCGTCGCCGCTGCCCATCGTCGTCGCCGGCGGTGGGGGCACGGACCAGAGTCTCCTGGACTTCGCAGCGACGGCACTCGACGTCGGCTGCAGCGGACTCGCCGTCGGACGGCGGGTGTTCACCAGCCCGTCCCCCGAGAAGGCGGTCCGCGAACTGACCCAGCTCATTCACCACCAGATTCCACCGGTGCCGACCCCGCGACCCGAAATGGCAGGTGCATTGTGAAGTTTGCCTGGATCGACATCCGTACCGTGTCCGCCGAGCAGCGCGAGGCCGTCGTCGACGCGGCGATCCACGCGCGCGTCGATGCCATCGTCGACAGCGACCCGGAGCGCCTCGCGACCCTCCCCAACACCGTCAAGCGCGTCCTCGCCCCCGGTGTGAAGGCCGAGGGCGCCGACGACCTGATCGTGCTGCGGGAGATAGCCGACCTCGACGGCCTCGGCACCCTGGAGGCCCGGCACCGCGGCGGCGAGCAGGACACCGCCGCCCTGGTCGACGTCGTCGACGACCCGACCCTGAAGCTGGCCTGCGAGGCGGCCCGCGAACTGCCGTACACAGTGGTGCGGTTCAAGGACCCGACGAAGATCCCGCTGGAGATCGTCATCGCCGCCGCGGACAGCTCCCCCGGGCAGCTGATCTGTGAGGCCGCCGACCTCGAAGAGGCGCAGATCATCGTCGACGTCCTGGAGAAGGGCTCGGAGGGCGTGCTCATCGCGCCCAAGACCGCCAACGACGTGTTCGCCGTGGTCGAGATGCTGCGCACCAAGACCCCGGACCTGAACCTGTCGAAGCTGACCGTCCAGTCGATCGAGCACCTCGGCCTCGGCGACCGGGTGTGCATCGACACCTGCACCCACTTCGAGAAGGACGAGGGCATGCTCGTCGGCTCGTATTCGCACGGCTTCGTGCTGTGCGTGAGCGAGACGCACCCGCTGCCGTACATGCCGACGCGGCCGTTCCGCATCAACGCCGGTGCGCTGCACTCCTATGTGCTCGGCGCGGACAACCGCACCAACTATCTGAGCGAGCTGAAGGCCGGCAGCGCCGTGCTCGCGGTCGGCGCCGACGGCCGCACCCGGCGCATCGTCGTCGGCCGGATCAAGCTGGAGTCCCGCCCGCTGCTCGGCATCAAGGCGGTCTCCGAGGAGGGCGTCGAGGTCAACCTGATCGTCCAGGACGACTGGCACGTCCGTGTCCTCGGCCCCGGCGCCGCCGTCCTGAACACCACCGAACTGAAGAAGGGCGACCAGCTGCTCGGCTACGTCGCCACCGACAAGCGGCACGTCGGCTGGCCGGTGGGCGAGTTCTGCGTCGAGAAGTAGTACGGCAGGACAGCGGCCGGGCCCTGCCGTAACAAGGGCCCGGCCACCGGGGCGGCGGTCGGGGAGACGATGGGTGAACGGTCCTGGTGGGGCGCCGAGTTGCTCGCGCACGGCGGCCACGACGAGACATGGGCGAGCGGACACGGCGACATCAGCTTCGCCGACCTGCGCCGGCAGAGCGCCTGGCAGGCGGAGGTACTGCACGGTCACGGCATCCGGGCGGGCGACACCGTGGCGCTGCACGGCTCACCCAGCTTCACCCAGCTGTGGGTGGTCTTCGGGCTCTGGTCGCTGGGCGCGCAGGTCATCCTGCTCGACCCGCAGCTGGACGCCCGCGAACAGGCGGCGCTCCTGGAGCGGGCCGCACCCCGGTTCCAGGTCACGCTGCGGGGTCCTTCCGAGGCGCGCGGGGTGTTCGTCGACGAGTGCGAGGTGCTGGTGCGGCGGCTGCCCGGCGGGCGCCGGGCGCGGACCGGGCACTGCGTGGTGCAGTTCTCGTCCGGTACGACCGGCCGGCCCAAGGCGGTCGGCAGGTACTCGGAGTCACTCCTTGCCGAACTCGACCGGCTGCGCGGCCTGGACGGCATGCCGCGGCCCGGCGAACGGGTCGCCGTCCTGGAGCCGGTATCGCACTCGTTCGGGCTGATCGGCGGCGTGCTGCACGCCCTGGACACGGCGGCGACCCTCGTGTTCCCGGCGGCACAGAGCCCGCGTGCGGTGGCCGCGGCCGCCGCAGGCGCCGATGTGCTGATCGGCAACCCCTGGCACTTCGACTGGCTCGCCACGGCGGAACCCGGCCTCTCCCTTCCCCGGCTGCGGGTCGCCGTGTCCGGCGGCGACACCCTCTCCCCCGCGACCGCCCGCACGTTCCGCGACCGCTACGGAGTGGCGATCGGGCAGGCGTACGGCACCACCGAGACCGGCATCCTCGCCACCGACCTCACCGGCAGGTACGGCACCCCCAGCGTGGGCGTGCCGGTGCCCGGGGTGCGCACCCGGGTCGTCGGCGGGGTCCTTGAGGTGCACGTACCGCAGTCTCCCTACCTGTACGAGGACGAGCCGTGGTCCGGGGGATGGATGGGCACCCGTGACCTGGCGTCCGTGGACCCGGCGACGGGAGTGCTCAGGCTGCACGGCCGGCTGCACGGCTCGGCGCGGCCCGCGCTCGCCGGCGGCTTCGTGGACCTCCTGGAGATCGAGACGGTACTGCGGGCGCACGAGCACGTCACGGACGCGGTGGTGCTCGGGCTCGACCCCATCGAGGCGCACGTGGCCGGCCCGCTCGACCGGCTCGACCTGCGTGAACTGCGCTCCTGGTGCCGCCGTTTCCTCGGCGACGCCGGCTCCCCGGACCGCTACCACCTGGTGCCGGAACTGCCGCGCACGGCGAGCGGGAAGACGGTGCGCGACCGCGGCCGGCTGCTCCTTCCGGCCGCCGGTCCGGCCGCTCCGGTCGACGGGGGCGCGGAGAGTTGACGGCCCCGGCCCCGGCCCAGACACCGCCCCCGACACCGACCCCGTCCCCGACCCCGTCCCCGTCCCCGACCCCGTCCCCGTACGCCACCGACGCGGAGCGCTGGCTCGCGGTGCAGCGGCGGGACGCGCGGGCGGACGGGGAGTTCTGCTACGTCGTGCGCACCACCGGCGTGTACAGCAGGCCGTCGTGCGCGGTGCGGCTCGCGCGGCGGGAGAACGTCGCGTTCTTCCCGTCGCCGGCCCAGGCGCGGGCGGCCGGCTACCGGCCCTGCCTGCGCTGCCGCCCCGACGAGCCGGAGGGGGGCGGCGAGTTCGCGGCGGCGGTGGGCCGGGCGTGCCTCCTGATGGACACGGCGGACGAGCCGCCGGGCCTGGACGAGCTGGCCCGCGCGGTGGGGTACAGCCGGTTCCACTTCCACCGGATGTTCAAGGCGTTCACGGGCGTCACCCCGCACGCCTACCTGGCGGCGGGCCGCGCGCGCCGCGTCCGCCGCGAACTGGCCGGCGCGGGGCGGGTGTCGGACGCGATCTACAGCTCCGGCTTCAACTCCAACGGCCACTTCTACGCGGCGGCGACCGAGATCCTCGGCATGACGCCACGGACCTTCCGCGACGGCGGCCGTGCCACGGTGATCAGCGCCGCGGTCGGCGCGACGTCCCTGGGCCCGGCGCTGGTCGCCGTCACGGAGCGGGGTGTCTGCGCGGTCCTCACCGGCGCGCCGCCGGGAGTGCTCCACCACCGCTTGCGGGAGATGTTCCCGCACGCCCAACTCGCGTCCGCCGAGGCCACGTTCACCCACCTCGTCCAGGAAACCCTCCGCCGCGCGGAGCCGCCCGCCCTGGCCCGTTCACTGCCCGTCGAGATCCGGGAGGTGGCCTTCGGCGAGCGAGTACGCAGGCTCCTGCGCGACACGAGGCCGACTTCACCGCCGTTGGGGCAGCCTAGAGGTCTTCGGGCAGGAGGCGGAACGCCGAGTGGCCGGTCAGGGGCTGGAGGATGCGGAAGCCTCTGTCCGTGGTGAACAGATGGTCCGTGCGGTAGGCCTTGGCCAGGGCCACGTTCATCGCGTCCGTCAGGCGATGCCGTTGCCGTTGCGTGCGTCGGTGTAGCCCTCGGCGACGGCCAGGGCTGTCGACAGGTGAGGGGCGACGTCGGCGACGGTGAAGCGGTTCAAGCTGCGCTGAGTTTCGATGAACCGAGTGAAGCCGAGGGCTGTTGCGGGATTGGCCCGTACGGTGACGATGTGGTCAAGCTCTGCCAGCACCAGAGGGGAGACGACGACGTGCGCCATCTGCCTGAAGGCGTCTTTGTGGGCGGCGTGCCCGGTCTCGCGCGGGGTGAGCAGGCGGATGAGGGCGTTGGTGTCGGCGATGACGACAGGGAACGTCACTGGCCCATTCCTCGCAGCATGTCGTCCATGTCCTCATTGCTCATGGGCTCGCCGAGATCGAACTCGGGCAGGTCGATGTCACCGATGGGGCTGGTCGGATAGGGGGGCACATCGGTGTGGTCAGCGGGGACGATACGGGCGACGGGGCGGCCGTTGCGGGTCACCGTGACCTCTTCGCCGCGCTGAGCCGCCCCCTCCCGGACGCGGGCGGCCGTCGGCCCGGGGTTCGAGCCCCGGTGGGCGGCGGCTTCAGGTACCGCGTACCCCACGTCGCCGGGAGGGCGGCAGCGCAGATCACCAGGCCGAGCAGCATCGCGTCCTCCGGTCCGCCCCGGGACACCGCCGCTCCCCCCGCCAGCGCCCCCGCCGCGATCCCCGCGTTGACTGCCGATGCGGGGAGCGTCGCCGCGAGGTCGCGGCCGGGGCCCGCGAGTTCGCCGACCCGGTACTGCAGGGACGGGACGAGGCCGAAGCCGACCAGGCCCCAGACCGCGAGGGCCAGGGCCACCGGAAGGGGTGCGGTGCCGGTGAGGTGGAGGACGGCGAGCGCCGCGACGAGGACGAGGTTCGCGCCGGTCAGGGTCGCCGTGGCGGCGCGGTCCGCGGCGCGCCCGCCGAGGAAGGTGCCGGCCGCGGTGGCGATCCCGTACGCGAGGAGGAACGCGCTGATCAGGCCGCCGGAGATGCCGGTGACGTCCTCCAGGTACGGGGTGATGTACGTGAACGCCGTGAACTGGCCGCCGAGGAGCAGGAGTCCGACGCCGAGGACGGCGAGGACCCGCGGCGCGAAGGCGTACCGGGCCTGGGCGAGCAGGCCGCCGGGTGCGGCACCGGAGTCGACGGGCGGCACGAGGAGGACCGTGGCGGCCAGGGCGAGCGCGCCGAGGGCGAAGATCCCGGTGAACGCGGCCTGCCAGCCGAGAAATTGACCGGCGAGCGTGCCGAGCGGGACGCCCAGGGCGGTGGAGACGGCGACGCCGCCGAAGACCACGGCGATGGCCCGGCCCATGCGTGCGGCGGGGACCAGTCGGGTGGCCACTGTGAACGCCACGCCCAGGAACAGGCCCTGCAGGGCACCCGTCACCGCGCGGGCGGCGAGCAGGACGCCGAAGCCGGGTGCGAGGGCGGCAAGGAGGTTCCCGGCCACGTAGCCGGCGAGGGACAGCCACAGCAGGGTGCGCCGGTCGTGGCGGATGGTGAGGGCGGTCAGGAGCGGGCCGCCGACGCAGATGCCGAGGGCGTACGCGGTGACCAGGGTGCCGGCCGTGTCGACGGAGACGTGCAGGTCCCGGGCGATGAGGCTGAGCAGTCCGACGACGACGAGTTCGGCGCTGCCCATGACGAACGTGCCGAGGAAGAGCGCGGCGAGCGCCGGGCCGGTTCTGCGGACGCGTGGCGGGCTGTCTGCGGTCGGCGGGGGTGTCGCCGTGTCCACCTGGGAATCCATCTCCACCTCTTGGGATCGGGGTGCGGGTGGCGGCGCACCGGTACGCCGCCACCCTCTGTAACACCGCGCCGACTCGACGCGTTTCAGGCGCCGTTGAGGAAGTCGGCGGTGCCCTTGCGGAGCCGGTCGAAGGAGTCCAGGTCGGGCACGGTCCAGCCGTCGAGGTCGTACTCGTTCAGGCATTGCTCCGCGAAGCCGGTGTACTGGGCGATCTGGCCGGACTCCAGCTGCGTCATGAAGATGTCGGAGCGCACGGCCTCGTGGTTGCCGGAGTAGTTGCGCTCGTAGAGCTCGTGCCGCCCGCCGAACTCGGTGCCGACCGCGTCCCAAAGCAGCTTCATCAGCTTGACCCGCTCGACGGAGTCGTAGCCGTTGGAGCCGCGCACGTACTTGTCGAGGTAGGGGCGGATCTGGGGGTTCTTGAAGTCGTCCGCGCTGGAGTTGACGTAGATCAGGCCGCTGGCGACGTCCTGCTCGATGATCTCCTTGATGCGCGGGTAGCCGATGGTCATGAACCAGCGGTACGCCATCCCGTAGTCGAGGCGCGGCAGCAGGGCGCCGTCCTTCCACTCCTCGGGGTTGCGGGCGGAGGCGTCGGTCAGGGCCCAGAACATGTTGCGCCAGGCGAGGACCTCGCCGACGCGGGACTGGATGCCGCGGAAGTCCTTGGTGCCGGTCATCTCGACGGCCTTGGCGAGCAGCCCGGCGATGAAGTCGATCTTCACGGCGAGGCGGATGCAGCCGTGGAAGGTGAGCCGGGGGATGAAGCCGGACTTGGGGGCGAATCCGTTGACCTGGTCGACGTCGCCGTACAGGAAGACGTTCTCCCAGGGGATGAGGACCTTGTCGAGGACGAAGATGGTGTCGTTCTCGTCCAGGCGGGAGGAGAGCGGGTAGTCGAAGGGGCTGCCCATGACGGCGGCGCTGGCGGAGTACGAGGGCCGGCAGATCAGCTTGAGGC
Organism: Streptomyces sp. LHD-70; assembly: GCF_031157275.1. Lineage (GTDB taxonomy): Bacteria > Actinomycetota > Actinomycetes > Streptomycetales > Streptomycetaceae > Streptomyces. Next base: position 33,999 of record NZ_JAVIFW010000020.1, on the reverse strand, counting down.
CGGGCGCGCCCATGGGGATGGTGGCGACGAGCGCGAACTCCTTCTTCTTCAGCGGGAGTCCGTAGTGCGAGATGAAGTTGAAGTGGGTGATCGCCGATCCGGTGGCGACGACCTTGGCGCCGCTGACGATCAGCCCGGCGTCGGTCTCCTTCTCCACGTGTACGAAGACGTCCTTGACGTCTTCGGCGGAGCGGTGCCTGTCGACGGGCGGGTGGATGATCGCGTGGTTCCAGAAGAGCACCTTCTCCTGGGACTCCTTGTACCAGCGCTTCGCGTTGTCCTGGAACGGCGCGTAGTAGTCGGAGTTGGCGCCGAGGGTGCCGAGGAACGCGGCCTTGTAGTCGGGGCTGCGGCCCATCCAGCCGTACGTGAGCCGGGCCCACTGGGCGATCGCGTCGCGGTCCTCGACCATGTCCTGGACGCTGCGCGGGGTGCGGAAGAACTTGTGGGTGTAGCCGTCGCTGCCGGTGTCGGTGCGGGTGGTGAGCACGTCGTGGGTGGCCGGGTCGTGCAGCGCGTCGTAGAGGCGGGCGGTCATGCGGGCCGAGTTGGCGAACGCCGGGTGTTCGGTGACCTTCTTGACGCGGTCGCCGTAGAGGTAGATCTCGCGGTCGTCGTCGAGGCTCGCGAGGTACTCGTCGCCGGTCATCGGGCGGGTCTTGGGGGCGCCGGGGGGCGCGGTGGCGGGGGTCGCGGGGGTGGCGGCGCTGTCGGGGGTGTCGGGGGTGTCGGGGTGCTGTGAGGTCATCAGGTGTCCTTGTCCGGTCAGTGGCCCAGGGAGGTCAGGAGTGCCGTGACGCCGGGCGCCCAGGCACCGTCCGCGGGGCCGTCGAGGGATCCGGTCCACGCCGATTCCTTCGGCGACCGGTCGAGAGCGCGGAAGGCACCCCCGTGGAAGACGAGTGGCTCGCGGTCGTCGGAGTCGAAGGAGCGCACCGCGCCGACGTACAGCACGTGGTCGCCGCCGTCGTAGGCCGCCCAGGAGGTGCAGTCGAGGTAGGCCGCCGCGCCGGCCAGGCGCGGGGCTCCGTCGGAGGGCTCCCAGAGCACGGGGGCGGCGGGCTGCGCGGGGCGGCCGGCGAAGTGCAGGGCGAGGTCCTGCTGGCCGGCGGCGAGGATGTTGATGCCGAAGCCGGCTCCGTCGAGGGCTGCGCACATGCGGCTGCGCCGGTCGAGGCTGACCATGACCAGCGGCGGTTCGAGGGAGACGGAGGTGAAGGAGCTGACCGTGGCGCCGTGCACGGCCTCACCGGAGCGCACGGTGACGACGGTGACACCCGAGGCGAACCGGCCGAGGCAGTCCCTGAAACTCCGTGCGGCGGTGCTCATGAATTTCTCCCCTCGGCGAAATCCCGGGACAACTCCGCTGCGGCCTGCGGGAATTACGACGCGACCAATTTTCGCAGCAGCCGCTCAAGGATCGGTACAGGCGTTTTCCGGGATCTCGACGGCCGCTATCGAACCGGTCAAGAGCGCCTTGACGGTCTCTTTCCCGCTGGCTCTAATGACCGGAGTTCGTATTCGAGTCTCCGATCCGAGGGTGGCAGGGATGAGGATCCAGGTCGATGTCAACGAGGCCATGCAGGACTATGTCGCGGAGGTCTCCCTACGGGAACACGACGTCCTGCGTGAATTGCGCGAGAAGACCGCGGAGCTGCCGCTGCACCTGATGCAGATCTCCCCGGAGCAGGGCCAGTTCCTCGCGGTCCTGCTGAAGGCGCTCGGCGCCCGCCGCACGCTGGAGGTCGGCGTGTTCACCGGCTACAGCCTGCTGTCCACGGCGCTCGCGCTGCCCTCGGACGGCCAGGTCGTCGCCCTGGACATCGACGAGGACTGGGCCGCGATGGCGCTCGACCACTGCAAGCGGGCCGGGGTCGCCGACAAGGTCGACTTCCGGCTCGGGGACGCCCGCGAGTCGCTCACGAAGCTCCTTTCGGAGGAGGGTGCGGCCGGGTCGTTCGACTTCGTCTTCATCGACGCCGACAAGGAGAACTACTACGCGTACTACGAGGCCGCCCTCGAACTGCTGCGCCCCGGAGGCCTGGTGGTCGTGGACAACGTGCTGTGGCACGGGGCGGTGATCGACGAGACGCAGCAGGACTCGGAGACGACCGCGCTGCGCGCCTTCAACCGCAAGGTGCACGAGGACGAGCGGGTCGACCTGGCGCTGATCCCGTTCGCCGACGGGCTGACCTTCGCCGTCAAGCGCTGAGCGCCCTCGGCGCTGCCTGCCGCGGCGGCCGTACCGGAACCGCGGTACGGCCGCCGGCGGGTTCAGGCGGGCAGCCGTATCGACTGCGCGTGGCGGAAGAAGTCCGTGGGGTCGTACCGCTTCTTGACCTGCTGGAGCTTCGGGTAGTTGCCGCGGTAGTAGAGCTCGTGCCACGGCGTGGCGGAGCTGTTGTACTGCGGGTCGTGCAGGTCGTTGTCGGGGTAGTTGACGTAGCAGCCGTCGGTGACGTCGTTGGGCACGGGCACGCCGCCGGTGTCCGCGTACAGCTCGCGGTAGAACTCGCGGTTCCACGCGATGTACGCGTCGTCCTCGGCGGCGTCGTGCCACAGGGACATCCACATCATCTTGTAGAAGGCCTCGCGGTGCGGGTACGCCATCGCCTCGGGGGCGATGGTGTTGACCTTGCCGCCGTAGGAGCTCAGCGTCACGGAGCCGCCGGGCAGCGTCACGTCGTCGCGGCTCAGGTGCTTGTAGAGCGTCGCGGCCTGCGCGTCGGGGAAGTTGGCCCGCATGTAGGAGGACTTGTACTCCTGGCGGTACGTGGGGTCGGTGATGTTCAGGTTGGTCAGCGCCAGATAGCGGGTGGCGTCCAGCCAGGGCAGCTTGCGCGGCTCGGCGAACTCGGCCATCGGCCCGAACTCGCCCATGGACCGGGTCAGGGCGCCCTGGGAGAGGCCGAGGCCCTTGTTGATGGCGGCGAGGTAGTCGCTGAGCATCTCGCGGGCGCCGGGGACGGTCGCGTCGACCTGGGTGACCATGCCGAGCTGTCCGGCGGACTTGTGGGTGAGGGCGAGGAAGCTGGCGAGGGCGAGCTGCGGGGCGTCGGGTCCGCTGTTCGCGGTGAAGTACGCGCCGTAGTTCTGCACCAGGGTCTTGAAGCGGTCGGCCGTCATGTCGGCCCAGGGCCAGGAGACGGCGCTGAGGTAGACGTGGCTGGGCGGCTTCGGCAGCAGTTCCTTGGGGCTGTCGCCGGTCGCGCCGGGGCTGCGGAACCAGTAGCGCGTGACGACGCCGAAGTTGCCTCCGCCGCCGCCCGCGTGCGCCCACCACAGATCGCGCTCCGGGTCGTCCTTCTCGCGGGTGGCCTTCACGGTGCGGACCTTGCCGTCGGCGCCGACGACGACCACCTCGACCGCGTACAGATAGTCGCTGACCAGGCCGAGCTGGCGGCAGAGCATGCCCCAGCCGCCGCCGCTGACATGCCCGCCGGCGGCGACGGAGTGGCAGATGCCGCCGGGTACGGTCACGCCCCACGCCTGGTAGAGCAGCTGGTACACGTCGAGCAGCTGGGCGCCGGTCTCGACGGCGACGGCGTTCGACTCGGAGTCGAAGTAGACCTTGTTCAGCTTGGAGAGGTCCAGGACGACCTGGACGTCGGCGTTGAAGACCCAGTCCTCCAGGCAGTGGCCGCCGGAGCGCACCGTGAGCCGCTTCTTGCCGTCGACGGCCTTCTGCACGACACCGGCGACCTGGTCGACGGAGTCCACCAGGTAGACCGCCTCGGGCTTGCCTACGTACCGCTGGTTGGCGCCGTGCACCAGGTCGGTGTACTGGGCGTCGGAGGCGGAGATCGCCACCGGGCCGAAGACCTTCGGGTCCACGGCGGCGGCCGGGGGTCCGGCGAGGGCCCGGGTGCCGGCGGCGGACAGGGCCGCCGTGCCGCCGATGGCGGCGGCGGAGGTGAACAGCCGCCTGCGGCCTATTCCATGCTTTCCGTGCTTGTTCTGCGCCATGCGCAATCCACCCGTTCTTGAACATGTTGCCGAAGGACTGAAAGCCGAGTAGATCAGTGGCCGGGTCAGGCCCAGGAAAAGGGCAGGACAAGAGAACCGCAGCGGACACGAAAGTTCTGTGCAATTCGGTGCCGATACCGACACAACTGATCAACGCCTGCCGGTGAGCGTACGGAGCCGATCCCGGTTCAAACCTCCCGGATCTTGCGGTCGTTCACCGGAATTACTCCGTCCGAAAAGCGACCGCAAGATTGGGAGTGTGCGGCCGAAAGTATCCGCTCACCATCGAGGCGTCAGGACATGCCGTACGACGACCTGCCGTACGGCGAAATGCCGCACGACGATCTGCCGTACGGCGAACAAGGAGAGGGAGACCGGCCATGACCGTCGAAGTGGGCGAGGTCTACGAGAATCCGCGCTGCGGGGAGCGGGTGGTGATCCGCACACCGTCCTCGCACACGGGCGGTGCGCGCACCGTCATGGACGTGTACGCCAAGCCGGGCGGCGCCGTCTCCGGGGAGCATCTGCACCCGGTGAGCGAGGAGCGGTTCACCCTGGTCCGGGGGAAGGTGGCGTTCCTGATAGGCGGGCGTCAGGTGATCCTCGACGAGCCGGGCCAGAGCGTGCTCATCCAGCCCGGCATCAAGCACCGCTGGTGGAACTGCAGCGGTGAGGAGTCCTTCCACATCTGCGAGGTCCGCAAGAACAGCGACCGCTTCGAGCAGCTGGTGCTGCGTCAGCTCTTCGGCCTGGCCCAGGACGGCCGCACCACCGCGGAAGGCATGCCGAAGCTGCTCCAACAGGCCGTCACCACACTGGAGTTCGGGGACGTCGTACGGTTCACTTCGCCGCCGTGGGCGCTGCAGCGGGCCCTGTTCACGGTGCTCGCCCCGGTGGCCCGGATGCTCGGCCACAAGGGCTGCGACCCGGAGTACATGAACCGCAAGCCGTCCGAGACGGCCGAGCTTGAGACGCTGCCGGAGGAAGTGGCGCGCTGGCACGCATGACCTGGGCCGGACGGCGCGTGCGTGCTCTCGTGGCTCTCTTGGCCACAGGGGTGCGCCACAGGGTGCGGGCGCGGGGGTGCGGGCGCGGGGGTGCGGGCGCGGGTGCAACACCTTCCGGGAAACCGGTGTTCCACTCAGTGAGAGCGCACGCAACAGCGCTCCCCGCCCCCGGTGGGCGGCTTCCTCCCACGGTGAAGGAACCTCATGGATCTGCAGCTTTCCGGCCGCGTCGCCCTCGTCACGGGCGCCTCCAAGGGCATTGGGCTCGCCATCACCCGCACCCTGCTCGACGAGGGCGCCAAGGTCCTGGCCGTCTCCCGCAAGACCAGCCCCGACCTGGACAAGCTGGCCGGCCCCAACCTGGTCCACTTCTCCGCCGACTTCACGGACCAGTCCGCGCCCGAGGCCGCCGTGGAGCGTGCCGTCGAGGTGTTCGGCGGGCTCGACATCCTCGTGAACAACGCCGGCGGCCCGCCGCCCGGCGTGACCCTGCCCCGCGGCTCGTTCCTGCACGCCTCCGACGAGGAGTGGCGTGCGATGGTCGACTTCAACCTGCTCACGCCGGTGCGCGCGATCCGCGCCGCCATCCCGAAGCTCCTGGAGCGCGGCGGCGGCTCGATCGTCAACATCTCCACGGCCAACGCCAAGCAGCCCTCGCCGATCAACGTGGACTACGGCGCGGCCAAGGCCGGTCTGAGCAACCTGACCAAGGTCCTCTCGGGCGAGTTCGCCCCGCAGGGCATCCGCGTGAACACCGTCTCCCCCGGTGTCGTGCGCACCCCGTGGTGGACCGAGGAGGGCGGTGTCGCCGACGCGATCGCCGCGCAGGCCGGCACCGACCGTGACAGCGTCATCAACTCCGTCGTCCCGGAGATGCTGAACCTGAGCACCGGCCGGTTCGTGGAGCCGCAGGAGGTCGCCGACGCGGTCGTGCTGCTCGCGTCGCCGCGCTCGGGCAGCACCACGGGCTCCGACTTCGTCGTGGACGGCGGGCTCCTCAAGGAGCTCTGAGTTCGCCGAGTTCGCCGAGTTCTCTGAGTTCACTGAGTTCTCCGAGTTCTCCGAGTTCCGGGGCGTCTTGGCCGCAAGGGCTGAATTGGGCTGGTGAATTCAGCCCTTGCGGCGTTCGAGGGGCCGAGTTCCGGGCCGCGCCCGGTCCGGTCCCGATCCCAGTCCCGGTCCGCACTGCCCACACCACTCGCCCCCGCGCGAGTCGCCTCCGACACCGAGGCCCCCGCCCGCCGCCTCCCCCCGGCGGGCGGGCCAGGCGAGCCCGCACTCGCCCTTTTCTCGAACTTCTCTTTGCTCCTCTTCCTCCTCCACCGACTGCCCCCGGTGGACCAACGCCCCCTCTGCGTGGGGCCGTTGGCGCCCGGCCCCTCTGCTGCCGGGCGTGCCGCGCACCCGCTGTGCGCACCTCTCACTGCTCGCCGCTGGGCCGCGGCATGCCGTCGTACGCGGCTCCAGCCGACTCACGGAGCCGACATGGCCTTGACCACGTCCGTCGAACCGATCCCCGGGGCCGGTCGGAGCGCGACGTCCACCGAGCCGGCCCGGCCGCCGCGTCGACTGCTGTTCCTGGTCGCCCTGGCCCCCGCGCTCGCCAACGCCGACGCCGGCATCGTGTCGCTCGCGCTGCCCGAGATCCGCGGCGAGCTGTCCATGACCCTCACGGGTGTGCACTGGGTGACCAACATCTACGTCCTGCTGGTCGGCGCCCTGCAACTCCTCGGCGGGCGCCTCGCCGACCTGGCCGGCGCGCGCCGCCTCTTCCTGCGCGCCCTGGCCGGGTTCGCGCTCGCCTCGGCCGCGTGCGGGGCCGCGCCCACGGGTGAACTCCTCGTCGGCGCACGGGCGTTGCAGGCGCTCACGGCCGCGGTGCTCGTACCGGCCGCGATGTCGCTGCTGCTCGCCGCGACCCCGGGCCGGGCCCAGCGCACCCGCGCCCTCGCCCTGTGGGCGGCCACCGGCGGACTCGGCTCGGTGGCGGGCGTACTGCTCGGCGGGCTCGTGGTCAGCGGCTTCGACTGGCGCTGGGCGTTCTACCTCAACGTGCCGCTCGTGGCCGCCGCCCTGCTCATGGTCCGCGGCACCGCGCTGCCCGACCCGCGCCCGCTGCCCGGCACACGGCTCGACCTGGCCGGGGCCGTCACGCTGACGGGCGCGCTGCTCGCGTTCGTGTACGCCCTGGTCCGCTTCTCCGAGCACGGCGGCGACCGCACCGTCCTGCACGCCCTCGGGGCCGGTCTCGTACTCGGGGTGCTGTTCGTGCTGCGGCAGCGGCTCGGGCGCGATCCGCTGCTGCCGCGGGCGGTCCTCACCCGACTCCCCCTCGTGGCCGGCGCCGTGGGCATACTCGCCGTCTCCGCCGCCACCGCGCCCGTGGTCTTCCTCGGCAGCGCCCATCTGCAGCAGGCGCAGCAGTACAGCCCGGCGCTCGCCGGGTGTGCGCTGCTGCCCATGGTCGGCGGGATCATCCTCGTCGGGCGCGGCTGCAGCCGGGTGCTCGCCCGGCGCGGGCCCGGCCTGCCGTGCGCCGTGGGCGCCGCCCTCGTCGCGGCGGGCCTGCTGCTGCTCTCCGGCCTGACCCCGGCCTCGCAGTACGTCACGGGCGTGCTGCCCGGCATCGCGCTGACCGGGGCCGGGCTGCCCCTCGTCTGGATGGCCTGCGAGGTCCTGGCCCTCACCCCGTTCACGGGGCAGCATGCGGGGCTCGCGGCGGGCGTGGTGCAGTCGGCGGGCCAACTGGGCGCGGCCCTAGGCCTCGCGCTGGCGGTCGCGGTGGTCAACTCCCTTGCTACGGGGACCACTTCGGCAGACGGTCTGGGCACGGCGTTCGCGGTGTCGGCGCTCCTGGTGGTACCGGCGCTGGTGGTGGCGGTCGTCGGGGTGCGAGACGCGCGCAGCTCCGGCACGTACGCCTCCGACGCGGGTGCTCTCCGTACGAGGGCTACGAGGGCTACGAGGGCCCTGCGTACGTGAGCGGGTCCGCGATGCCTTCACCCACAGCTCGCGTCGCAGCGAGGAGTTCCGCGGCGCGTGTCGGATCGTGCAGGTCCTGCTGGCGCAACCGTAAGGGCGAGGGGCGCATGAGGAGGCGGCGTACGCGCCTCCTACGCCTCCTGTGCTTCGGACATGAGCCTTTCCCCTGCGGCAACAGGGGTGGATTCTGTCTCTCCCAGTCAGCGCACCAAGGTTGGTTCCCGTGACGACAAGCAGCACCGGCGACAACTCCGCAACGCCCCCCGAGCCCGAGTCACAACCGCCCGCACGCGGTGGGCGGAACAGGCGCAACAGCGCGACAACACTGGCCTATGCCGTGGCGATCGTCGGCGCCGTGGCGGCTGCCTTTGTGACCCCTCTCGGAGATCACCTGCTGAAGGGCTTCCTCGACGAGCCGACCTGTCCGGGTGAAGCCTGCGAGGGGAAGAACCCTCAGAACCAGGGATGCGGCGAAGATGCACGTACCTACAAGCCCGCCGTCGGCAACCCCGCCCTTCTCCAGCTCCGCTACAGCGAGGACTGCCAGGCGGTATGGGCGCGCGTCGAAAGCGGGAGCCCAGGGGATCTGGTCACGGCAAGGGTCACAGGGGGAGCCAAGCGCACTGCCCAGATCGAATACGGAGACGACAAGTTCACCAGCATGGTGAGCGTGGGTGACGGCGAGTTCCAGGTCACCGCCTGTGCGGTACCCAAGGCCGTTGGTGAGAGCACCTACGAGCGCTACTGCATCCAGGCAACCGAGGCGACGGCGTGGCGGTGACCCAAGAAGCGCGTCAGCGGGACCAGGTGCGCGACCTGAGACAGGTTCCGGCCCAACGTCATGGATGCGATGGAAAGCGGCAACTACTCGGGACGGGCCCGCGACAGGCCTAGCCCCGCGGGCCCGGCGGTGTCTCCCCCTACGCCGCAACCGCAGCCGAAGCCGAAGCCCCAGCCGAAGCCGCCCCGAACGGCCCCACCGCCAGATCCAGGGAGAGCGACAGTGAACCCCAGACGCCCGACGGGAGTTCCAGGCGCGGGTGGGCCGTCAGCATGTCGCCGTGCAGGTCGGCCACGTGCCGTGAGGGCTGTGCGCCGAGTTCCGCCCGCAGGGCGAGCCGCAGGCGGTGGTACACGTCGAGGGCGTCCGCCTGCCGGCCGCACCGGTACAGGGCGAGCATCAGGTGGGCCGCGAGCTCCTCGTGCGTGGGGTGCTGCTGGGTCAACGCCCGCAGCTCGCCGAGGAGTTCGTGGTGGCGGCCGAGCCGGAGGCCGGTGTGGACGCGGCGGCTGACCGCGGCGAGCCGGTCCCGGTCGATGACCTCCATGGCGGCCTGCAGCAGCGGACCCGGTACGACGTCGACGAGGAGATCGCCGCGCCACATGTCCTCCGCCGCCCGTAACTGCGCCTCGCCGCGCGCGAGTTCACCGCGGTCCAGGGTGTCGCGGGCCAGGGTGAGCCGCCCCTCGTGGACGTCCAGGTCGAGCTCCCCGGGTTCGACGACGAGCTGGTAGCCCTGGTGCCGGGTGAGCAGCCGCCCTGCGCCTTCGGCGTCCCGGGCGGCGCAGCCCGACAGGGTGCGCCGCAGCTGCATGACGTACGTGTGGACGGCGGCGATGGCGCTGGACGGCGGCGAGTACTCCCAGAGTTCCTCGACGAGCTGCGCCCGCGACACGGTCCGGTTGGCGTTGAGCAGGAGCAGGGCGAGCATCTGGCGTTGCTTCGGAGCGGTGGGCGCGCGGTCGGCGCCGGATTCGGTGACGCTGAGCGGTCCAAGCACGCGGAATTCCATGTGGCCCCCAGTTTTTGTTCGCGTTTCCACATCGGGAGATCGTCCCGATGGAATTCATGACGAAGTGCGACACCTGTTTTCGGTGGCGAATTCGATGTCCGGCTCGCGACCCTAGCAATGCACGTGACCAGGGCCGAGTGGCAATTCCTTGTCCGGTGGGACAAGGAATTGCCAGTGGTCGGGGAGCCGGAGGAAGTGCGGTGCCGGCGGAAGTGCGGTGGCGGCGGGCGATCAGTGCCCGGTGGCGCGGTCCAGGAGCGCTCCCGGGTCGTCGGGCGCGCGGTCACCGCGCCAGGCGATGTGCTGGTCGGGCCGGACGAGCACGAGGTCCCGCTCGTACAGCTCGCGGGCGGCCGGGTCGTCGAGCCGTACGACGTCGAGCGGCAGGCCGCGCTGCCGGGCGGCGGCGGCCAGTGGGGCGGACGCGCCGGGCGCGGCACCGAGTTCGAGGACGGTGAACCCGGTGCCGAGGCGGTCGAAGAGCGAGCTGCCCGGGCCGTGGAAGTCGTCCAGCCACAGGTGCGGGGCACGGCCGCCGGGCACCGCGGAGGGGGTGTACGTGGTGAACGCGTCGGCGGGCGGGCTGTCCCGGCCCGCGTCGATCAGCGGGGAGCCGTCGTAGCGGGCGCCGAGCTGGACGCCGAGGGTGTCGAGGGTGAGCTGCCCGTACTCGGCGAGCTGCCGGCCGGCCTTCTCGCGGGCGGCGGCGCCCTCGGCGGTGTCGTCCTCCAGGTGCGCGGGGCGTTCCACGGCGCCGAGGCCGATGCCCAGTTCGCGGGCGGCGGTGGTGTTGCGCAGCGCGATGGGCCGGCGCTCGCTCTCGTAGCTGGCAAGGAGCCGGGGGCCGGCCCAGCCCTGCACGGCGGCGGCGAGTTTCCAGGCCAGGTTGGCGGCGTCGTCGACGCCGGTGTTCATGCCGAACCCGCCGTTGGGCGTGAAGAGATGGGCCGCGTCCCCGGCGAGCAGCACGCGCGCAGAGCCGAACCGCTCGGCGACCAGGGCGGCGCCCGCGGTCCAGGCCCGGTGGCTGAGCACCTCCACCGGCACGTCGGCCCCGGCGGCGCGCCGCACGAGCCGGACGAGCTCGCCCTCGTCGGCGGTGTCCGGGTCGACGGAGCTGGTGAGCAGGAAGAACTCGTCGACGCCGTTCAGGGCGATCAGGTTGAGGGCGAGGTCGGCGTTGACGACCCAGTTGCTCCAGGCGGCGCGACCGCGCAGGAAGTCGCGGTAGAGGCCGGGGACGCGCAGGTGGGCGGCGGTGGAGCGGCGGCCGAGTACGTCCTGGTCGAGGGTGCCCTCGCCGGTGTGGCGGATGCCGAGGGTGCGGCGCACGAGGCTGCGGCCGCCGTCGCAGCCCACGGCGTACGGGGCGTTCCAGGTGCGGGTGCGGCCGCCGTGCTCCGCGGTGACCGCCACGCCCTCGGTGCCCTCGGCGACCTCGGTGACGCGCCAGCCGTAGCGCAGGTCGATGCGGGGCCGGGTGCGGGCGTGGTCGAGGAGCAGGCGCTCGACGTACATCTGGTTGGCGCGGTGCATCGGTTCGGGCGTCTGGTCGGTGCGCGGTGCCGAGGCGACGGCGCGGCTGCTCTCGTGGGCTCCCGGCCAGGGCAGCAGGGCGAGTGGGTGGCCGCTGTAGCGGGTGGAGAACGAGATGCCGGCCGAGTGCTCGGGGGGCAGGCCGAGCCGGCGCACCTGTGCGGCCAGGCCGAGCCTGCGGTAGTGCTCCATGGTGCGGGCGTTGTGGGTGCTGCCGCGCGGCTGGCCGGGCACCGAGTCCTCGGTGTCGAACACGGTGCTCGCCACACCGTGCCGGTCGAGGAACAGCGCGAGCAGCAGGCCTACGGGTCCGCCGCCGACGACGGCGACCGGTGTAGTGGGCGAACTCTCCATCGCGACCGGGTCCTTACGTGGTGGGTGGGTTGACTCCCTCTCGTACGCGAGCTCCGCCAGGGGCCCTGGGCAGTCGGATCCGCCGCGAGGCATTCGGATCCGCCGCGAGGAAATCGACCGGATCGTCGCAATGCGCGCTGAAGGATGAAGCGAGACCACGCCGAGGCGCGCATTCCGGAAGAACACGCGGGGCGCGGCGGAACGCGAACTGCCGGGCCCGGGCGCGGAATTGCGGCGCCGTGGACCGGGCCTATATCGGGCGGCTGGAGACTTCGGCTTCGAACCGCCGATATCGCCCGTCCGACGCACCCCAGCGGAGTGTGAGGTATTCGTATGTTTCTGCTCGGCACGCACCGGACCGTCGCGCAGCGTCTCCGTCTCTACTGCGACCGGAATCTGGGCGCGGGAAACTTCTTCTGGCACGCCTGGCGGGTCGCCCGCGACCGGGACCGTCCGCTCCTCTTCCACCCGGACGTCGACGCGCCCGACTGGGCCCGCCAGGAGCTGACGGGCCACTCCCTGGACGATCTGCGGGTCGCCGCGATCCGGTACGCGCACTGGTACCGCGAGCAGGGCGTACGTCCCGGGGCCCATGTCGGCCTGCACACCCGCGACGGTCTGCAGGGCCTGATCCACCACATCGCGATCACCGGCCTGGGCGCCGCGGCCGTGCACTGCAATCCGAAGATGGCGCCGAAGACCGCCGCCGAGTACTTCCTGCGCACCGAGGCGACCGTCCTGGTGGGCGACGCCGACCTGTTGAAGGGACTCGGCGACGCCTGGGCCAAGGACGCCGACGGCCGGCCCACCCCGCAGGTGCAGGACATCGCGCGCCTGGAGCGGACGGCGCCGCGGCCGCCGGGCCGGCTCGCGGACTTCCCGCACCGGCACACCGACGACGACCTGATCATGATCTCGCACTCGTCGGGCACCACGGGGCGGCCCAAGGCGCCGGTGTTCCACCACGGTTCGTTCTTCGCGGGCAAGCGCGAGCGGCTGTGGACGTTCCCCTCGCTGCGCAGCGACCGGCTGCTCACCGCACTGCCGCACAGCCACTCCGCGGGCATCAGCTATCTGAGCATCGCGCTCCTGCTCGGCATCCCCACGCTGATCCTGGACGACGCGAACGGCGAGCGCCTGGTGCAGGCCATCAACCGCTTCCGGCCCACGACCGTGCTCGGCTTCCCGCTGACCCTCGCGGAGATCGCCCCCGAGAACATCACCGCGGAGGCCGCGCGGCACATCCACACCTGGCACGGCATGGGCGACGCCTCGCACGAGCGGCACATCCGGCCGCTGATCGCCCTCGGCAGCCGCACGGAGGGCGGGCGTGAACTGACCGGCTCCCGCTATCTGGACGGACTCGGCTCGTCCGAGATGGGCATGGTGCTGTTCAAGCAGGCCTACACGCCGCAGACCGCGCGGTACGCCCGGCACATCGGCACCCCGGCCAAGGTGGTCCGCAAGGCCGCGGTCCTGGACGTACACGGGCGTGAACTGCCCGACGGGGAGCCGGGGATGCTCGGCGTGAAGACCCCGAGCGTCACCGCCGGCTATCTGGACGACCCGGACCTGACCGAGGAGTCCACGGTCAACGGCTACTTTCTGACCGGCGACATCATGCGCCGCGAGAACGGCACCGACTGGTTCCATCTGGACCGCACCCCCGATGTGATCCACACCTCCGAAGGGCCCGTGCACAGCCTGCCGCTGGAGGAGGTCGTGCTGCTTGCGACGCAGGCCCTGGACACCGCGGTCGTGGCCGTCGGCGACCCGGAGGCACCGTGCCGGTCGCTGCCGCTCGCGGTGGTCCTGCACACGGACGGCGCCGAGCGCGACCCGCAGGCCGAACTGGCCGCCTGCAACGAGGCGTTGGCCCGCCACGGGCTGTCCCCGCTGCGCGGCCTGCTGCTCGCCACCGACCGCTCCGACCTGCCCGTCGGGGTGACCGGCAAGGTGCTCAAGCGGGTGCTGCGCGAGCGGCACCGCTCGGTACTGCACGGCCCCGCCCAGGCGAACCTCGCCGTGGCAGCGTCCACCGACCCCAGGAAGGCCTGAGCCATGGCGACAGAACCGGCCGCGGCGGCCCGCCGTGTCGTCGACATCATCACCGGCACCTGGCAGGCCCAGGCCCTCTACGCCTCGGTGGCGCTGTCGCTGCCCGACCACATCGCGGCGGGCCGGACCCGGATCACCGAGCTCGCCGAGCACAGCGGCACCGACCCGGACGCGCTGACCCGGCTGCTCAGGCTGCTCACGGCGATGGGCGTGTGCAGCGGCTCGGAGCAGCAGGGGTACGCGCTCACCGAGGTCGGTGAGCTGCTGCGCAGCGGCGGCGAGCACGCGATGGGCGACATGGTGCGCCTGTACGGCGAGGAGTTCCACCGGGCCTGGGGCTCGGTCGCCGAGGTGGTCCGTACCGGCGGCTCCGGTTTCGAGCACGCCCACGGCCGGTCGATCCACGACCATTTGCGCGAAGTGCCGGGTGCGGGCGCGAAGTTCCAGCGGGCCATGAACGCGGGCAATGTGTTCTTCCCCGGAGTCCTCGAGGCCTTCGACTTCGGCCGCTGCCGCAGTGTGGTGGACGTCGCCGGGGGCAGCGGCATGCTCCTGTCGGTGGTGCTGCAGGCGCATCCGCAGCTGCACGGCACCCTGTTCGACCTGCCGCACATGGTGCCGGTGGCGCGCGAGTACCTGGAGAAGACGGTCGGCGGCGGGCGGTACGAGACCGTCTCGGGCGACCTGTTCGAGCAGGTGCCGCAGGGCGCCGACGCGTATCTCCTCTCCCGCGTCCTGCAGGACTGGGACGACGAGCGCTGTGTGCGGCTGCTCTCCCACATCCGTGCGGCGCTGCCCGAGGACGGGCGGCTGCTGATCCTGGAGCGGGTGATCGACACCAGCGGCGCGACGGTCCTGCCGCTGCTCTGGGATCTGCATCTGCTCATGGCGGCCGGCGGCCGGGAGCGCACGCTCGACGGCTATCGCACGGTGCTCGCCGACTCCGGCCTTCGTCTGGAGTCCGTCCATTCCCTCGCGTTGGAGACGAGCCTGCTCGTCGTCGCCAGGGCCTGAGTCCGGTCGGCCAGGGCGCGTCTCGGGGAGACGGGGCCCTGGGCCGCTCGTTCTCCCGACACCTCATGGAGTACGCATATGCCCAGCGGGGAGTTCACGGTCTGCGTCGTCGGCGCAGGGCCGCGCGGACTGTCGGTTCTGGAGCGGATCTGCGCCAACGAGCGCAAGTCCGCCTCCCACGACGCGGTGACGGTGCACGTGGTGGAGCCGGAACGGCCGGGCCCCGGCCGGGTGTGGCGCACCTCGCAGTCCCGTCGGCTGCTGATGAACACCGTCGCCTCACAGGTGACGGTGTACACGGACGACAGCGTCGAGATGGACGGGCCGATCGAGCCGGGCCCGAGCCTGTGGGAGTGGGCGCGCTCCGCCGCGTCGGTGCCCGGTCTCGACGCCGAGGTCCGCGCCGAGGCCGGCCGCCTGGGACCGGACGACTATCCGACCCGGGCGTTCTACGGCCAGTACCTGGAGGACGTGTTCGACCAGGTCGTGGCCGCCGCTCCGGCGCATGTGACGGTACGGGTGCACCGCGCCCGCGCCGTCGCCCTCGACGACGGCGCGGGCCGGGCGCAGGTCCTGACCCTGTCCGACGGTGAGCGTCTCGACGGGCTCGACGCGGTGGTCCTCGCCCAGGGACACGTGCCGGCGCGGCCGACGCCCCAGGAGCGGGAGACGGCACGCGCGGCCCGCGACCGCGGTCTGCTGCACCTGCTCCCGGCCAACCCGGCCGACCTGGACCTCTCGGACGTGGGGCCCGGCGAGAGCGTGCTGCTGCGCGGCCTCGGCCTGAACTTCTTCGACCACATGGCGCTGCTGACCACGGGCCGCGGCGGCACCTTCGTGCGCGCGGACGGGCGGCTTGCGTACCGCCCTTCGGGCCGTGAGCCGCGGCTGTACGCGGGCTCGCGGCGGGGCGTTCCGTACCACTCGCGCGGCGAGAACGAGAAGGGGCCGCACGGCCGCTACTTCCCGAGGCTGCTGACCGAGGAGTTCGTGGCGGGGCTGCGGCGCCGGGCCGTGGACGGCGAACGCGTCCATTTCGGCACGGACTTGTGGCCACTGGTCGCGCGCGAGGTCGAGGGCGTCTACTACGGTGCGCTGCTCGCCGCGCGCGGCCGGGGCACGGAACGGGCAGTGTTCGCGGACCGCTATCTGGAGTGCGCGGAGGGCCCGGAGCGGGATGCGCTCCTCGACGCGTACGGATTCGAGGAGGAGGTCCGCTGGGACTGGGAGAAGCTGTCGCGGCCGTACGGGGAGCGGGAGTTCACCGACCGTGCGGACTTCCGCGCCTGGCTCCTTCCGTATCTGGAACGGGACGTGCGGGAGGCGCGGGCCGGCAATGTCAGCGGTCCGCTCAAGGCCGCCCTGGACGTGCTGCGCGACCTGCGCAACGAGATCCGGCTCGCCGTCGACCACGGCGGTCTGGACGGCCATTCGCACCGGGACGAACTGGAGGGCTGGTACACGCCGTTGAACGCGTTCCTGTCGATCGGCCCGCCCGCCTCCCGGATCGAGGAGATGGCCGCGCTGATCGAGGCGGGCGTCCTCGACCTCGTCGGGCCCGGCCTGAAGGTGGGGGTGGACGACGCGGATCCGGCATTCGTGGCCCGCTCCGCGCGGGTGGGCGGGGAGCCGGTGCGGGCGTCGGTGCTGATCGAGGCGCGGCTGCCGGAACCGGACCTGCGCCGTACGGCGGATCCGCTCCTGGCCCACCTGCTGGCCTCCGGGCAGTGCCGCCCGTACCGGATACCCGGCGCCTGCGGCACGAGTCACGAGACCGGTGGGCTTGCCGTGACGGAGCGGCCGTACCGGGTGGTCGACGCGGGGGGCCGGGCGCATCCGCGGCGGTTCGCGTACGGCGTGCCCACGGAGAACGTGCACTGGGTGACCGCCGCCGGCATCCGGCCCGGCGTCAACTCGGTGACGCTGGGCGACTCCGACGCGATCGCCCGCGCGGCGCTTGCGCTGCACCGGATCCAGGAGAGCGGCGCCCCTGTCCCCCACCCCGCACCGCACCCGACCTCGCATCCCGCCGCCGGTCCGGCGGCCGACCTGACGGAGGCCCCCGCATGAGCACCGCCCCCTTCGACTGCGGCCCCGACGCCGGACTGCTCTCACCGGTACGTGCCGGCACTCCGGTCGAGGCGGCGGTGTCCGACACGGCGTGGCTGCAGGCCATGCTCGACGCCGAGGCGGCCCTCGCGCGCGCCCAGGCCGGGCTCGGCACGCTGCCGCCCCCGGCCGCCGCCGCGATCACCGCCGCGGCCCGCGCCGAACGGCTCGACCTGCGGGCCCTGGCCGTCGCCGCGCGGGAGAGCGCCAACCCGGTGGTGGCGCTCGTACAGGCCCTCACCGCGGCCGTGGCCGATACGGATCCCGGGGCGGCGGAGTACGTCCACCGGGGCTCCACCAGCCAGGACGTGTTCGACACGGGCGCGATGCTGGTGTGCGCCCGCGCGCTGCGGATCGTACGGGCCGATCTCTCCCAAGTGGCCGAAGCCCTGGGCGAGTTGGCCCACCGGCACCGGGACACGCTGATCGCCGGGCGCACCCTGACCCTGCACGCGGTGCCGACCACGTTCGGCCTGAAGGCGGCGGGCTGGCGCGCGCTGGTCCTCGACGCGGCCGAGCGCGTCGACCGGCTCGTCGAGGGCGGTCTGCCCGTGTCGCTCGGCGGCGCGGCGGGCACCCTAGGCGGCTATCTGGAGTACGCGGCACTCGACGGCGGCGGGACTCCCGACCCCGGCGACTACACGGACCGGCTGACGGACGCGTTCGCCCGCGAGACGGGCCTCGCCCGGCCGGTCCTGCCGTGGCATGCGCTGCGCACCCCTCTCGCGGACCTCGCGGCGGCGCTGGCGTTCACGGCCGGGGCACTCGGCAAGATCGCCGTCGACGTGCAGTCCCTCGGCCGTACGGAAGTCGGCGAGGTCGCCGAGCCGACGGCGGCGGGCCGGGGCGCTTCCTCGGCGATGCCGCACAAACGCAACCCGGTCCTCGCCACTCTGATCCGCTCGGCCGCCCTCCAAGTACCGGCGCTCACCGGGGCGTTGACGCAGTGCCTCACCACCGAGGACGAGCGCTCCGGCGGCGTCTGGCACGCCGAGTGGCTCCTGCTCCGCGAGTGCCTGCGCCTCGCGGGCGGCGCCGCGCACACCGCCGTCGAACTGGCCGAGGGCCTCGTCGTACGCCCGGACCGGATGGCCGCCAACGCGGCCCCGACCGGAGCCGCGATGACCTCCGAGCGGCTCGCGGCGACACTCGCCCCACGGATCGGCAAGTCCCGCGCAAAGCAACTCGTCTCCGCGGCGACGGCCCAGGCGACCCGGACGGGCCGCCCCCTGCCGGAGGTTCTCTCCGCCGACCCGGAGGTGAGCGAACACGTCGACGCGACGACGCTGCGGAACCTGCTGGACGTGACGGCATACACGGGCGCGGCGGGCCCACTGGTCGACCGGGCACTGAAGCGGCGGGGCTGAGGCCGGTCTCCCCGATCTTCGCGGGCCCTCCGCACCCCGGCCGAGACAAGCACGAGGCAAGCGCGAGGCAAGGGAATCGTTGATTCGCGTACCGGCCGGACGGCCGGATTCGAGTCGCCCCACCAACCCCCACCGCCCAGGTGAAGCACCGTACGCTCGACCGATTTACCCGACGCCCCGAATTCACCGCCGAACTGTTTTGACAATCAAAATAGTCAGTCGGCCGGGAAATCCTGCGCAGGGATTGAAGATTGACAGAACGTGTGCCTATCAATAGCCTCGAACTGGCAATAAGTGCCAGGTCAGAGTGGCAGTCTTCAACCCCAGACGCGTTTTTGCAACAACGCCGGCCGCAAGGCCGTACCCGGCAGAACTGCGAGGGATATTCCGGTGGACATGGGCGTGCTCGGCTCCCTGATGCTGACGGAAAGCGGCGAGAATTTCATTCCCAGCGCACCAAAGCCGCGTCAGCTCCTCGGCTTTCTCATGCTCAACGCGAACCGCGTGGTCCGGGCCACCGACTGCATCACGGAACTGTGGGGCACCCGGCCGCCCAAGAGCGCCATGTCCACCCTGCAGACCCATGTCCTCAACATCCGCCAGGCCCTGCGCACCCCCCGGGTCGACCTCAGCGACACCCTGGTCACCCGCAACCAGGGCTACCAACTCCAGGTCCGCGAGCAGGACTTCGACCGCAACCGGTTCATGTGCCTGGCCAAGCGCGGCCGCGAGGCCGCGGCCGACGGCCAGACCGCGCTCGCCTCGGAGGTCTTCGCGGACGCGCTCGCCCTGTGGCGCGGCCCGGTCCTCGCCGACGTGCCCTCCGGCCCGATGAGCGCCCCGCACCTCGTCCAGCTGGAGGAGTCCCGCAAGGGCGTCCTGGAACAGCGCATCGAGGCCGACCTGGCGCTCGGCCGCCACCACGACCTGCTCGACGAGCTGAGCACCCTGGCCGCCCTGCACCCCACCCACGAGAACGTGCACGCACAGCTGATGGTGGCCCTCTACCGCTGCGGCGACCCGGCCCGCGCCGGCGCCGTCTTCCAGCGGCTGCGCCGCACGCTCGGCGAGACCCTCGGCATAGCGCCCGCCCCGCGCATGCAACGCCTCCACCAGGCGGTCCTCAGCGGCTCCCCGCTGCTCGACGCACCCGCCGTACGCGCATGACCCGCAGGCCGGCCGCAGCCGCGCGGCGCCGCCCGGCCACCTCAGACATTCCTGCCCCGCGTCCCCCGAGCGGGGCGGTGCAACCCTTCTCCCGGGGACGGTGTTTCTCTCAGTGATGGACGACAAGGCCGAGCAGCTGACCGAACTCCTGGCGGTGGATCTCGACGCCGGCTTCACCGAGCTGGTGCGGGTGCACGCCCGGGCGGTCCATGCGTTCCTGCACCGGGTCTCCGGCTCCGCCGCGGAGGCCGACGACCTGGGTCAGGACACATTTCTGCGCGCCTACACGGCACTGCAGGGGTACACCCCCGAACGGCGCCGTGAGCTGCGGGCGCGGCCCTGGCTGATGGCGATCGCCGCGAACGTGTGGCGCAACCATGTGCGCACCTGCACCCGGCGCCCCGCGACCGCGGCGGTCGGAGTGGAGGAGACGGCCGAGGTCTGGCCCGACCACGGGCCGGGCCCGGAGGAGAAGGCGGCGACCGCGGACGACCGCAGGCGACTGGTCGCGGCCCTCTCCGAGCTCCCCGAGAAGCACCGGATACCGGTCGTGCTGCACCATGTGGTCGGCATGAGCTACGCCGAAGTGGCCGAGGTGCAGGGGTGCGCGGTGGGCACGGCCAAGGCGCAGGTGTCCCGGGGACTCGGAAATTTACGCCGGCTGCTCGCCCCCGAAATACAGGTACTACGGGAGGTGACAATGTGAACCGGAGGGGCAAGGACACGGCGCCGTCGCCGGAGCAGAGGCCGGGCAGTGTGCTGCCGGGGCTCGTTCCGCCGCCGCCGCAGGACTTCGCGCTGCGCGTGCTGCAGCGCGTGGGCATCCCCCGCGAGCGGTACGACACATACGTCCGCCTCGACGTACCCGCGGGCGGCCTGTTCGTGGCCGCGACGGCGCAGGCCGTGACCGGTGCCGCCCTGGACGGCGCGGGCCTGACGGCCACGGGATTCGAGGAGCTGCACCACGCCCGCACCGGCCGCTCGGCCATCCCGGCCGCCAAGCCGTTCCCCGGCCTGACCACGGCCCTGCGCACCGGCCGTGCCGCGCGTCTGCCGATCGACCTCTCGGGCCTCGATGCCGCCGACCGAACCGTCCTGGAGGCGGTACGCACGGTTCCCGCCGGGCAGTTGCGCCCGGTGAGCTGGATCGCGCGGGAGGCCGGACTCACCGGGCCGGACGTGCGGGAGGCCGGACTCACCGGGCCGGACGTGCCGGAAGGCGGACTCACCGGGCCGGACGTGTGGGAGGCCGTGGTCGGGGCGCTGGCCCGCAACCCGGTGGTGGTCCTGGTGCCGTGTCACCGGGTGACGTACGACAACGGCGTGCCGTGCGACGCCGCGCAACTGCCGGACGCGGGTGCGGCGTTGCGCGCGGCGGAGGGCATCGACATGGGACGGGTGGACGAACTCCTGGACCGCGGTGCGGTGTTCCTGGGCAGCGACACCACCCGGATCTACTGCCATCCGACGTGCGCCCACGCCCGCCGGATCACCCGCCCGCACCAGGTCCCGTTCGGCACGGCACGGGACGCGCGCCGCGCGGGCTACCGCGCCTGCAAGAGCTGTCGGCCGGTCGCCGCGTGACGGGCCGGGCCGGGAAGGAAGTCCGATGACTCCGAAGCCTCCGAAGCCTCCGAAGCCTGCGATGACTCCGACGCATCCGCTGCCGAGCCAGAGCGGCCGACACCCGGCCACCGCGGCCGTCCGCGTCCACCCCTCGCCGATCGGCACGCTCGCCCTCGCGGCGACCCAGGAGGCGCTCGTCCTGTGTGCCTTCACCGACGCCGAGGGCGCGGGGCGGCGCTTGGCGAAGGCCGGCCTGCGCCCGGTGGACGACGGCTCGGCCACGCCCGCGCAGCGGCGGCTGCTCGACGCGGCGCGCGACCAGCTGGACGGCTATCTGGCGGGCAGCCGCCGGGAGTTCACCGTCCCCGTGGACCTGCGCCTGGCCACCCCGTTCAGCCGCGAGACGGTCGGCTCCCTCGACGCGCTCGTCCCGTACGGGCGGACGACGACGTACGGCGCGCTCGCCACCGCCCTCGGCCGTCCGGGCGCCGCGCGTGCCGTGGGCACGGCCCTGGGCGCGAACCCGCTGTGCGTGCTCCTGCCCTGCCACCGGGTCGTCGCCGGTTCCGGCCGCGACTCCGGGTACGCGGGCGGCATCGAGGCCAAGCGCACCCTCCTCGCGCTGGAAGCCGCCGCCGCCTGAACTCCCCCTCCCTGAAAGCAGCGTGATGTGACTCCGTACGACGAACCGACCCTGCCCGGACTCGGCGAGCGGGCCCCGGCCGGGCGGCCGGACTCCGGACAGGCCCCCGCGCACAAGGCCCCCGGACAGGCCCCCGCGCACGAGGCCTCCGGCCCGGTGGACGTGTCCGCCCTCGACACGCTCGACTGGCCCGCTCTGACCGCCGAGCTTGACACCGAGGGAGTGGCGCTCACTCCCCCGCTGCTCACCCCCGAGCAGTGCGCCGAGGTGCGCGCGCTGTTCGACGAGCCGGAGCGGTTCCGCTCCACGGTGACCATGTCCGCACACCGCTTCGGCGAGGGCCGCTACCGCTACTTCGGCCATCCGCTGCCGCCCCTGGTACGGACCCTGCGCGAGCGCCTCTACCCCCCGCTCGCGCAGATCGCCAACACCTGGGCCGACCGGCTCGGAGAGCCCCGCTTCCCGCTGGAGCACTCCGAGTTGATCGCCGCCTGTGCCGCCGAGGGACAGCACCGCCCCACTCCCCTGCTGCTCCGCTACGAGAAGGGCGGCTACAACTGCCTGCACCAGGACGTGTACGGCGCGCTGACGTTCCCCCTCCAGCTGGCCGTGCTTCTGGACCGGCCCGATGTGGACTTCACGGGCGGCGAGAGCGTCTTCGTCGAGCAGCGCCCGCGCGCCCAGTCCCGACCGTTGGTGCGGCGGCCGGTGCAGGGCCAGGGCATGATCTTCGCGGTACGCAACCGACCGGTGCCGTCGGCGCGCGGCTTCAGCCGGGTCGCGCTGCGCCACGGGGTGAGCGCCGTGCACGACGGGCAGCGCCACGTCCTCGGCGTGATCTTCCACGACGCGCTCTGACCTAGGACCCGTCTCCGGGCTCAGCCGGCGCCCCGCCCGCGCGGCTCGCCGTTCCACCCGGCGTACGCGCCGAGCTTCTCCAACGGCCCCGGCCCCGGCTCCAGTCGGGTCCGCCGCCAGATCCGGGCGCTGTCGTACCAGTGGTCGCGGGTGAGCAGCGCGTACTGATGACCGGAGAGTGCGGGCAGTTCCCGGGCGAGGCGTTCCCGGTGCTCCGGGAGCGTCAGCGTGCCGCGCGGTGCGGGCAGTCCGAGCAGCCGGGCCACGGCGAGCACGAGGTCCCGCGTGCGGACGGGCGCGGGGTGCGCGGCGTGCAGCACATCGCCGCGTTCCTGCCGGGGCTCCTCCGCCACGAGGGCGGCCACGAGCCGGGCCAGGTCCTCGACGCCGATCAGCGAGCTCTTCGCGCCGGCGGCCGGCCAGTCGGGGACCCGGCCAAGGACTTGGGCGATGGTCGGTACGACCCACCGGTCCCCCGGGCCGACGATCAGATGCGGTCGCAGGACGATGCCCCCCGCGTCGAGGACCGCCCTCTCGGCGGCGAGCCTCGTCGCGCTGGCCGCGGACTCCGGTGCGGGCGTCAACTCCCCTTCCGCCGGGCCGCGATGGGGTCCGCTGCCGTAGACGGAGGCGGTGCTGACGTACAGGACGCGCCGCACTCCGGCCCGGCGGGCCTCGTCGAGCAGGGCCAGGGTGCCGGCGCGGTTGACGGCGTCGCTGCGGGCGGGATCCCGGCCGACATGGGCGGCCGCGTGCACCAGCGTGGTGACTCCCGCGCACGTGCCGCGCAGCGATGCCGGGTCGGTGAGGTCCGCGACGGTGTGCGCCACCCCGCGCGGACACGTTCCGTCCGGTGGCCTGCGGGAGGTCAGAGTCCGCAGCCTCGGCTCCCTCAACTCGCCGTTACGTTGCGCGAGTTCACGTACGATCGCGCGGCCGACGAAGCCGCTGCCGCCCACGACAAGGACGGGGTCGGCGACCGCCCTCGGAGCAGCGGTGGTACAGGCCGGGCTCACCACCCCGGTTCCTGGTGGATGGCCACCCGGCAGGTGCCGGCGAGCACGCCGGACTGCCGGAAGTCGACGTCGACCTGACGGTGGCCCGCCGCGTCCGTGCACGGGGCGGAACTCGTGACCAGGCAGGGCGAGTCGTACTCGACGTACCGGTCGAAGGAAGCGGAGCCGGACACCAACAGCCCTTCGGGGCAGCCGAGTTCGGCGAGCGCTGCCTGCCGGGCCGCTTCCAGGAGGACCATTCCGGGGATGTGGTCGACGGGATGGTCGAAGAGCACCGGATGGCTGGCGTCGGCCCGCAGGGTGCGCACCCCGCCGACCGGGCCGTCCGCGAGCACGACGTCCGACTCGGCGTCCCGGCCGACGAGAGCGGGCCGGAGCGGGGCGGGAACGGTGTGCGAGGGGCGGGCGCCGAGCCGTTCTCCGCGCAGCCTGCGGTAGATGCCGGGCGCGATGATCTGCGCGGAGAGCCGGCCGGTGCCGATGGGGACGCCGTCGCGGTGGGCGACCACGTCGTAGGCGTACGACTTGACGCTGCTGCCGCGGCGGACGACGTCGCGGAACATCACGTCGAGGCAGACATGGGCGGGCCGTGCACCGATGCGGGCGCCGTCCTCGGTCATCTCGAACGACGTGGTGTCGGTGACGAAGTGGGCGCCGAGCGGGACCTGCAGGGCCTCGTGGGCGAGGAACAGCCCGATCTGACGGATGGACTCGGCGAACAGCATCGGGTCGTGCCAGCGCCCGGCCACGGCACCGTAGTAGCTGTGGCCGCGGGACCACTGGGCCCCCACCCGGTACGCGTCGGCTCCGGTCGGCCGGAAGCCGGTCAGCAGCACCTCGGACACGGCGGCTCGGTGCACGAGGGTGCGTGGGACGGTTTGCTCGAAGAGCTCCGGCTCCTCCGGCAGCAGAGATTCGCTTGCCGGACGGTCGGCTTGCAGCAGTGCACTCATCAGGACCTCCCCCATGCGTACTCTCACCTGGAGAGACGCGTTTTGAGCAGGGCGAACGCTGGGCGATCGGCCCGCGGGTTCATTGGTGCGACTGGTCGTTATAGTACCGGCCGACTGGTATTCGAAAGCAATAGGGAGCACAATTGGCGCGAGCGAGGTCGCGGTGATCAGCGGAAGGACGGAAGACCGCCATCCGCACCGCGGCGGAGGGAGAGTTGTTCAGTGAGCACACGCCGGGAACGAGCAGAGGTCACTCGGGAAGCCATCCTCGACGGGGCGGCAACAGCCTTTGACGCAGCGGGATTCGGCAGTACGAGCCTCAGTGACATCGCCAAGCACTCCGGGGTGACCAAGGGGGCGATGTACTTCCACTTCCCGTCCAAGGAAGCCCTGGCCCACGAGTTGATGTCCGATCAGTTCAACATCCTCCCCACCCTGCCGAACGCGGACCGACCCGGCGTGCAGAGCGCCATCGACATCACCCACCTCATGGCGCACGGCCTGCGCACCTGGGTGCGGGTGAGCGCGGGCATCCGCCTGGTCATCGAGTTCGGTTCGTTCACGGACCCCGACCCGGCGATGTACAACACGTGGATCGAGACAATGCGCGACAGCCTCGCTCCGGCTCAGGGGCGCGGTGACGTGAAGGCGGACGTCGACGTGAACGACGCCGCGACCTGCATCGTCGGCTCCTTCACCGGCGTCCAGATCACCTCCCAAGTGCGTACGCGCCGGGAGGACCTGCACGAGAGGGTCGCTGACATGTGGGCCTGGCTGCTGCCCGGCCTGGTTCCGGCCCGCCGTGTCCCGCGCTTCGCGCCGCAGGGTTCGCCCGAGCTGTGGGAGCGGCTCGAGCAGGACATGGCACAGATGCGGAAGGAGACGGCAGCGGCCGACTGAGGCAGGCTGCGGGCCGCCCCTGTGGGGTGGGTGGTGCGGGCCGGCCCGCACCACCCACCCCACAGGCGTCACAGCTTCGAGCCGCCCGTGCGTCGATGCACTGGCCGGTGATCCAGCGCGGGGGGTCGGAGGCCAGGAAGGCCACGACCTGGCGAGCGCCAGGGTGAACGTGTTGAGCGCACCCTTCGTCATCGAGTACACGACGGACTCCGGATAGGAGATCCGTGCCACCGCCGACGAGATGTTGATGATGCGTCCGCCGTCGCGCATCCGCTTGAGCCCTTGTTGCACGGTGAAAAGCAGGGCCGTCTGATCATGTCGACCGTGTCCCGCGCAGCGGCCCGGTCCTGGCCGAAGTGCACTGCGACAAGTGCCCCCTCACTCGCCGGCCGTTGAGCCATCCCCTGGCCAATTCCCCTGCTCGCCCCGGTGACCAGAGCCGTCTTTCCGGTATGCACGCCCATGCCTTGGCTCCCCTTCCCCAACATGTGGCTGCGGCTGGAATCTAGCACTCGCCTATCGGAATTCAAGGTCCGAAATCGGTTCACTCCACGGGGGCCCCGGTCCTGATCTTCACATCGGAGTCCTCGGAGATCAGCAGCGGCAGTACCAGCTCCCAGAGATGGCTGAGCCACTTTTCCGCCTCACTCCGGCCGACCCCCATCCAGGCGAGCGCCTCAAGTCCGGAAACCGCCGCCGTGACCAGGGTGTGCGCCGATACGTCGGCGACGGACCGGCCCAACTCCCCGTTTCTCCTTGCGTGTTCAAGGAGCCGGCCGAGCCGCCCAAGCCAGAGCGGATAGAAGTCGAGGGGTTGCGGCTTTCCGTTCGTCCGCTCCCGGGTGATGCGCACCCCGGCCCGGATGAACGGGTCCTCGCGCAGCAGCGCGTTGAGGTGGTGCGTGACGTCGATCAGCACCTGCAGGCAGGACGGCTCCGCCTCACGCCGCTCCTCCACGGCCGTCTCCAGAAGGTCCTGGCCGCGCAACTGCACCGCCTCCGCCAGCTCGTCCTTGGTGGCGAAGTGGAAGAACAGCGCGCCCTTGGTGACGCCCGCGCTGCGGCTGACATCGGCCAGGGTGGCCTTGGCGAAGCCGTTGGCGGCGAACTCCTCGGCCGCCGCGCCCACAAGGCGCTCCACCGTGCGCTCCGAACGCTGCTGCTTCGCCATCATCATGGCCAACCTCGCGAATTCATGGTGCTCATCCCTGTCGAATGGTTTGCGGCACAGGCCGCCCGAACTGCCCCAGGAATCAGGCGACTCGGGCTGCGACGGATTCCGGCAGCGCCCGGGCGCCCGCCACGGGCGGCAATGCGGCGGCCACCTGGGACGGCAGCAGGGCGGCGGCGTCCGCGAGGTCGGACAGGACCTCGGTCACCCCGAGCCCGCGCAGCTCGGCGGCGAGCGGCCGCAGCTTGCGCCAGGAGCCGGTGCCGGCCCCGCCCACGAAGACGGGACCGGCCACGTCGCCCGCGGTGCGCAGCGCGGCGAGCCCCGAAAGCTGCCGGGTGACGTGCACCCCCGACTCGGAGACCAGGAGCAGGGCCTCGGCCCCGTGATGCCGGGCCAGCGCGGTGGCCGCCTCGGAGAGCGTGATGCCGGTGCCGAGGTTCACGGTCCGTACGCCCCGGCAGTTCAACCGCATGGACACCAGGAACGCCGCCTCCGAGGACGCGCTCTCCCCGATCGCCCCGACCACCACAAGACGCGCCCCGCTACGGATCTCGAGCTCACGCACCTCTGCCCCCCCCCCTGCACCAACTCCCGCTTCCAGCGCGGGACTTACGAGCCGGGCGGTCGCCCATCGTCGCCCCGCCAGAATAGAAACTGGTCGACCGGTACGTCAACACATACCGGTCGACCAGTGTTTGAGGTTGGAGTGCCTAGGCAGGAGGAACACCAGCAGGGCGGCCACCGCCGTGCTGGCGAAGGTCGTCAGGGAGGTCAACCGGGCGCCCGCTCGCGGGGCTTGTGCTCCCAGGCTCGGGACAGGCTCGGGACCGGATTCCCTAATTCCGGAGTTCGGTCACTTCAGTCGCTTGGGTCGCTGGGGGCCGGGTTGGTAGAGCGGTCGTCTCCGCGGACACCCGGCACACGCGGGCTGTCACCAAGCCCAGCTGAGCAGGTTGGTGCCGGTGGACATGCCTCCGAAGGTGCCGTGCGGCACGTCGGGTCAGGTCACGTCACGTCAGACCGAACTGGTCCGCCCACGAGTGCACATCGGTCGTCGTCGCGTTGCCGCCGCAGATGATCAGACCCAGCTTCGCGTCCTTGCCGATGCGGTTCAGGACCTGGCGGGCCGCGGGGAGTACGCAGCCCGCGGCGGGTTCGGTCCAGAGTTTGGCGTGTTCGGCCAGGTCGAGGGTGCCCTGGACGGCTTCGGCGTCGGTGACCGTGAGGACGTCGGTGACGAGGGTCGAGACGTGCTCGTAGGTGAGGGGGGAGGCGCTGGGGGCGCTGAGGGTGGTGACGATGGAGGTGAGTCGAACGGGTACGGGGGCGCCTGCGGCGAGGGCGGCGGTCATGGCCTGGGCGCCTTCGGTTTCGACGCCCCAGATGCGGATGTCGGGTCGGCGGGCCTTCAGGGCGGTGGCGACGCCGGAGATGAGTCCGCCGCCCCCGATGCTGACGACGATATCGGTCAACTCGCCTGCGTCTTCGGCGAGTTCGAGGCCGACGGTGCCCTGGGCGGCGATGACGACGGGGTCGTCGAAGGGGTGGACGAGGGTGAGGCCCTTCGTACGGAGTTCATCGACGAGGGCGAAGGCGCCGTCCATGGTGTCGGCGAGGACGACGTGTGCTCCGGCGGCCTCTGCGGTTTCGACGGCGCGGCGGGGGGCGGTGCGGGGCATGACGACGGTCGCGTCGATGCCGAGTGCGCCGGCCATGACGGCGGTGGCGATGCCGTGGTTGCCGCCGCTGACCGCGACCACTCCGGCGGCGCGTTCCTCGTCGGACAGCGACAGCAGCTTGGCGGTGGCGCCGCGGGACTTGAAGGAGCCGGTGCGCTGGAGGAGTTCGAGTTTGGTGGTGACCGGGGCGCCCAGGAGTTCGGTCAGCCCTGGGCTGGTGACGGTGGGGGTGCGCAGTACGTGCGGGGTGATCTGCGCGGCTGCGGCTTCCACGTCCCGGGCGGTGATGAGCACTGATGCCTCCGTCGCACGATCGCACGATGCCGTACCGCTGACGGCTGCGGCAGTTTTGATCATCGTACGCCAGGGGGGTCGCGCGAGGTGGTGTGCAGGAGTGCTCCAGCGGGGGGCGGCGGCAGTGACGTCAACTGGCACGGCGGGCCTACGTATCCGATGAGCCCGCCAGGAGAACCGGCGGAGACGCACTCGAGCTCCGGTCGAGAAACGGTCGCGGGGAAGCACCGCACGCTCGGTCCGGGGCGGGGTCCCGGACCACCCGGACCGGTGCACACCGTCCGCCAGAGTGCACGGACGCGCCGGAGCGACAGCGCAGGTCAGCCAGGTTCCACGGCGCTCACCGCCCGGACCGCACCTCGTTCACGCGCAACCCCGCTACTGACGAAGCAGTTGGCGAACCGGCGGAGGGGGCCTGTTCGGGCGAAGTGGGAGAGCACCGTTGGGGGCAGACAGGCCAACCGGGTCACTGTCGAATGGGTGAAACGCCGCTCGTACGAAAGGTGCAGCCATGAGCGCGATCGCCCCGTTTCACATCGATGTCCCGCAGGCCGACCTGGACGATCTGGCCGACCGCCTGGCGCGGACCCGCTGGGCCGAGGAACTGCCGACCGCGGAAGTGACCGACGGCGTCCAGCGCGGCCCGGTCCAGCCCGGCTGGGAGTACGGGGTGCCCGCCTCGTTCGTACGCGATCTGGCGGCGCGGTGGCGCGACGCCTACGACTGGCGGGCGCAGGAGGCGCGGATCAACTCCTTCCCGCAGTTCACCACCGAGATCGACGGCCAGAGCGTGCACTTCGTGCACGTCAGGTCGGCCGAGCCGGACGCGACGCCGCTCGTCCTCACGCACGGATGGCCGAACACCTTCGTGGAGTACCTGGACCTGGTCGGCCCACTCACCGACCCGGAAGCCCACGGTGGTGCCGCCTCCGACGCCTTCCACGTGGTCATCCCGTCCCTGCCGGGTTTCGGCTTCTCCGGCCACACCCGCGCCAAGGGCTGGAACGCCGCCCGGACCGCCGACACCTGGGCCGAACTCATGGGCAGGCTCGGTTACGGGCGCTTCGGCGCCCACGGCAACGACGCCGGCGCGATCGTCAGCCCCGAGCTGGGCCGACGGCACGCCGACCGCATCACCGGGGTGCACGTCAACCAGATCTTCTCCTTCCCCTCCGGCGACCCGGCCGAGCTGACCGGACTCGCGCCCGAGGAGGTGGAGTACTTGACCTTCCTCCAGGGGTTCGTCGAGCACGCCGTCCACGACCGCGTCCAGCAGACCCAGCCGCAGACCCTGGCGCACGCCCTCGCCGACTCCCCCGCCGGGCAGCTCGCCTGGATCTGCCAACTGCTCGGCGGTGTCCCCGACCCCGACGTGATCCTCACCAACGCCACGATCTACTGGCTCACCAACACCGCCGCCTCCTCGGCTCGGTTCTACTACGAGAACCACCACGCCGAACCGCACGGCGAGCCGACCACGTTCCCTCTCGGACTCGCCTCGTTCGCCCACGACTTCCGCCCACTGCGCCGCTTCGCCGAGCGCGACCACAAGAACATCGTTTCCTGGAGCGAGTTCGACCGCGGCAGCCACTGGGCCGCCCACGACGCTCCCGATCTGCTGGTCGACGATCTGCGGTCCTTCTTCCGCCGGGTGCGCTGAAGTTCCCTCGCGCGGGAACCGGTCCGCCGTACCACCCGCAGGCCTGGAACACGCGCCCCTACATCCCCAACTCCGTTGCCTCTGAGGCTGGTTGACCTCCCTCCGGAGCACCCGAGCCGTTCGGCAGCGGCATCCCGCAACCTCGGCAGTCCGCCGCGCCTGCGCCCTGACCTGTCACCCGTACACCCCGATCAAGGAGCTCGCACCGATGAGCGTCCAAACAGAATCCGCACAGCAGTCGCCCGACTCCGGCAACAACGGCCAGAACGGCAAGGGCCTGCCGCTGGCCGTCTATCTGCTCGCGTTCAGCCTGTTCGCCATGGGCAGCGCGGAGTTCCTCCTTGCCGGAGTCCTCCCGGACGTCGCCGACGACCTGAACATCTCGCTGTCCTCCGCCGGTGCGTTGATCTCGGCGTTCGCCATCGGTGTGGTCATCGGCGGGCCGCCGCTCGCCGTGCTGACGCTGCGCTGGCCGCGGCGGACCACGCTGGTGGCGACGCAGATCCTGTTCGCCGTCTGCGTGGCGATCGGCCTGATGACCGACAGCTACGCCGTGTTGCTCATCACCCGCTTCGTCCTGGGTCTCGCCTACGCCGGCTTCTGGGCGGTCGCGGCGGTCACCGCGATCAGCCTCGTCCCGGCCGACCGCACGGCACGCGCCTCCGGCGTGGTCGTCAGCGGGCTCAGCGTCGCCATGGTGGCCGGCGGCCCGGCCGGTGCGATGCTCAGCCACTTCACCGGATGGCGGGGCGGGTTCTGGGGCGTGGTGGCCCTGACCGTCCTCGGTACGGTGCTGACGCTCGTCGCCGTGCCCGCGACCCGCGCGACCGAAGAGCCCAGCGTCAAGCGGGAGTTGCGCACCATGCGCAAGCCGCAGCTGTGGATCGTCTACCTCGCCACCCTGCTGAGCACCGCCGCGTACATGATCTCGTACAACTACCTCGCGGCCTTCCTCACCGACATCACCGGCATCGACTCCGTGTGGGTTCCCGCGATCCTCACCCTGTTCGGCGTCGGCGCCTTCATCGGGCTGTCCGTCGGCGGCAGGACGGCCGACGGCCGTCCGCACTTCGCCTTCCTGATCGGGGCGGGCGGGATCCTGGTCTGCTCCGTGCTGCTCGCCGCGCTCGCCGACCACGTCCTGGCCGTCGTCCCGATCGTCCTGCTGCTCGGCATCGCTGGTTTCGTGCTCAACCCGGCCATCTACGGGCGGGTGTTCGCCATCGCCTCGCAGGCGCCCACCCTCGCCGGCTCCACCGCCGTCTCGATGTTCCAGCTCGGCATCAGCCTCGTCCCCGCGCTCGCCGGGGTCGCCCTGGGCGCGGGCGCCGGGCTCACCGCCATCCCGTGGATCGGCGCCGCCCTGGCACTGCTCACCGTGCCGGTCGTCCTGGCCGACCGGGCGGCCTCCCGCGAGGAGGCGCAGGCCTGAGGCCCACCGCCCGACCGCGATTGTCCGCCGGCGCCGTGCTCGGCACAGCCGTACGGGGACAGCCGTCAGGCCTGGCCGGCGGCGTTCTCGACGTCTCCCCGACCAGGTCGATGTTGAGGGCGAACGCGGCGGCACCCTGGCCGACCGCCGTGATCACCTGGGCGCGCGGGTCGACGGCATGGCCGACGGCCCAGACGCCCGGGTCGCTGGTGCGTCCGGTGCGGTCGGTGACCAGCCAGCCGGCCTCGTCCTTCTTGCAGTCCAGGCCGTCGATCGCGGCGTCGAGCGGCGCTATCTGCGCGACTCGACCGCGGCATCGAACGGCGCCATCTGCGCGATCAGGAAGGCCGCGGCGCGCGGCACCGTGGTGCCGTCGGCGAGTTCGACGCCGCTCAACCGGTCGTCGTCGACGACGAGTTGCCTGATGGTGCCCTCGGCGATCCGGATGCCGCGGGCGTCGAGGCGTCCCCGGTCGGCGTCGCTCAGCTCCAGCGTGTGCGGGAAGCAGACGATGTCCGCGGACCACTGGCGCAGCAGTTGGGCGTGGCCCATGGCGCCGGGGTGGGTGCCGAGTACCGCGATGGGCTGGTCCCGCACCTCGTAGCCGTGGCAGTACGGGCAGAACACCACGTCCTTGCCCCAGCGTTCGCGCACCCCGGGGATGTCCGGCAGGCCGTCGCGCAGCCCCGTGGCGAGCACGATGCGGCGGGTGGGCAGGGCGGCTCCGCCGGCGAGGCGCACCGCGTAGCCGGGTGCGGCGGACTCCACGTGGTCGACCTGCCCGTCGAGGAAGTCCGCGCCGTACTGGGCGACTTCGGCCCGGCGAGTTCCAGGAGCCGGCCGGGCGGCAGGCCGTCGCGGGAGAGGAATCCGTGCATGTGCTCCGAGGGAGCGTTGCGCGGGCTTCCCGCGTCCACGACCGCGACCCGGCGGCGGGCCCGCGCCAGGACGAGGGCGGCGTTGAGCCCGGCCGCGAGCACCGCGTTCTCCTTTCCGCGCCTTGTCGCGTTTCCCCGCGGTGACCCGGTCGACGGCGCGAACCCCGGTGCGGGGCGGGCTCAGCCGACCCGGGTGAGCGGTCTGCGATCGCTCTGCCTTGGCGCCCCGGCCGCGCGCACCGGTTCGGGCCCGGCCGCCAGCACCGACCGCTGAAGGCGCCGCATCCCGACGGACGGCTCCAGGCCCAACTCCCGTACCAGCGCGGTCCGCAGCCGTTGGTACACGTCGAGGGCCTCGCTGCGCCGGCCGGAGCGGTGCAGGGCCGTCATCAGCTGCCCGTGCAGGTTCTCGTGGGTGCGGTAGCGGCTGACCAGGACGGTGAGTTCGCCGAGCAGTTCGCGGTGCCGGCCGAGCCGCAGGTCCGCCTCGATGCGCTGGTCGAGGGCGCACAGGCGGCTCTCCTCCAGCCGCTTGGCCTCCGCAGCAAGGCGTGGCCCGTGGTGCACGTCCGCGAACGCGTCGCCGCTCCACAGGTCGAGCGCTTCGCGCAACTGCCGGGCCGCGCCCGGGAAGTCACCGGCGTCCATGGCCCGGTGGCCGAGGCCGGCGAGCGACTCGAACTCGCCCGTGTCCCGGCTCCCGCCGGAGGTGCGGAGCTGATAGCCGCCGGGCGTGGTGGCGAGCACGTCCTTGGCGGTGCGCGGCACGGCCGCGTCGGGTTCGTGCTCCAGGGCGGTCGCGATCAGATCGCGCAGCTGGAGGATGTATGTCTGAAGCGTGGTGCGGGCGCTGCGTGGCGGCCGCTCCCCCCAGAGTTCCTCGACGAGGGCGGCAACCGGTACGACATGGTCGGCGCGGAGCGCGAGCAGTGCGAGGACCTGTCGCGGCTTGGGTGCGGTGGGTGTGACGGAGATTCCGTTCTCCTTGACCGCCAGCGGCCCCAGTACATCGATGTCCATGCCATCTCCCCTGGTGATGCGCACTCCGGGCCAAGGCTTGTCGGATACGCCTCATAGCATTCGCTCGAGTAAAAAACAGCACGGACGGTTTGTCAAATGTTCCCGCAGCGCGTTCCGTGCCGCCGACGAACCCCATCCAAGGTTTACGCCGCGTACCACGCCAGCACCAAAAACCCCGGGAACTAGGGCTTCTTGGCACACACGCCCTTCAGTGCGCAGCCGGGAAGGGGATCGTCACCGCCCGAACGCCATGGGTCAATACGGACCGTGCGGTCTATTTCTGCTACGGCCGGTGGGCGGTGCCTCCCGCTCCTACACGGCCTGGGGCCGGAGCTGAAACCGGCCGGGGCGCCCTCAGCCTCTCGATCTCACCGGCGATGTCCCGTCCGGCGACAGCAAGTGCGTACGGGCAGGCGGATGTCCGTTCAGCGGAATCCTTGCGAGGAACCCCGGGCGTTCAGGGCCGGGAGGAATCGCATCTCGGGGTTGCGACGCGGAGCGTCGCGGTGCCGGGTTTGACGGGCGCGGAGCGCCCCTACGGCTGCCCGGCGGAGCCGGGAACTGCTGTGCCGT
>NZ_JAVIFW010000019.1 GCF_031157275.1 Streptomyces sp. LHD-70 | reverse complement strand
TACGGTCTTCGATCCATGCCCGCATCCCAGCATGCACATGACGAATGGTCGCCTCGTACGGCGATCAGTACCACGATCGAGCGATCACGAACCGAGGAAG
Source organism: Streptomyces sp. LHD-70 (assembly GCF_031157275.1). Classification (GTDB taxonomy): domain Bacteria; phylum Actinomycetota; class Actinomycetes; order Streptomycetales; family Streptomycetaceae; genus Streptomyces. The sequence goes on along the minus strand of NZ_JAVIFW010000019.1, from coordinate 146,319 downwards.
ATCGGACTTAACGACCTCTGAGTGCGGGCGCTCGCGTGACCGTCTTCCTCGCTGTGTGGGGACTACTCACAAGGGCTTAGGTAGCAGCACTCAGGCGGAGCGCACCGGCTCCTTCTAGCGTTCGGGGCATGGATTCCACACAGCAAGTCGATGCACGGGAAGAAGAGGCCCGCCCGCGAGCGACGGGCACGTGGTCACTCGTCCTGGGCGCGATTGCTGTCGTGTCCATCGTGTGTCCGATGCTCCCCGAGTATGTGCCGAACGTAGTGCGGTACCTCCCGGTCTACTTCATCCTGCCCCTTGGGCTCTGGGCGGTCGGATCGGGAGCCATCGCCCTGCGTCGTATGCGGGATGACGAGGAAGCCAGTCGTGCCCGGGCGCGGGCTGGGGTTTCCCTCGGTGCAGTGGCTGTCGTGACGGTGGTGGGCATGGTCATCTGGTTCTGCCTGTCGATGGCCGCCGTCTCAAAGTGACTTTGAACCGTCCAGCCGACACGTCAGCCCGTCCAACCCGACAGCCGTCACTGCTGCGCCACTGCGACCAGGCGTACGAAGGACGAGGTGGCCCTCCGGCGTCGCCTCGATGTGGACCGGGCGGCGGGAGTCGGACGGGGCGATGAGCGTGCGCGTGGTCTCTGGGCGGTAGTCCTCGGGCAGGAGGGCCAGCACGGTTCCGTCGTCGGTGCGGTCGGCGGTGAGGCCGATGACTCCCGAGAGTTCGAGTACGTCGAAAGGCGTCAGTCGGATCTGCGGGGACCGGGTCGGATCGGGTACCGACGTCGGGCCTGTCAGGGGGAGGGAACGCCAGGTGGGGGCTGGCTGTTGTCGTGTGCGTTCCAGGCGGGAGACGCGGCGTTCAAGGCGGGCCAGGCGCTTGGCCAGCGTGGAGATGGTGTCCGGCATACGCCCTACCCCTCGTCCGGGTTGTCGGGGTCTGCGGGCTTCTCCATGCGCTCCAGGGTGAGCGTGATCCGTTCGGGTTCCTCGCCGTTCGGTGGGCGCAGGGTCCAGGCGGTGATGCGGTGTCTGCCCTCGTATGTGATGTGTGGCTCGTGGAGGCGGATCAGTACGTCGTCGCCGATCGCCCAGGATCCGAAGGGGGCGGAGGGATGGTCGCGTACGTCGAGCTCGGTGAGTGTGGTCAACTCCTGGCGGAGAAGGCGTTGTTCGCGTGCCCGTCGGCGCAGCCGAGCTGCGTTCTTTTCCGAGGTCTCCAGGCGACTTTCCAGGCGTAGGCGGCCATCGCGAACGGTGTCCATGACGTGCGGCCGTTTGCGGCCCTCGCCTGCGCCGAGGGCGATGACGGTCTGCGCGTACTCGTCGGCGTCGAGGACCACCTGTGGGGTGGTGGCGATGTTGATGCCTGAGATGAAGACGGTGTCCTCGCGGTGGCGGCCCAGGCGGGGGCCGCCGAGGTGGATGCGATGAGCTGGGCGGTCGGTGCCCCAGCGGACCGATTCGGTCCACTCTGGGCCGTCGTCCAGATCGGCAAGTTCGTCGATGACCTCGCCGAGGTTGCGTGCCTCGGACTTCGCCAGGACGTACGGGGACTTGGAGGTGCCCGTCTTCGTGCGCGAGCGGGTGTCGTCCACCCTGACGCCGAGGTCGCCGTCCGGCTGATCCTGCGCGTACGCCCATACGTCGCGGATGATGTCGCAGGGGTCGGCCTCGATGTACGGTCCGTGGCCGTCCAGGTTGCCGTGGAGGTCGTAGCGGCGGTGCGGGTACGAGCCGAACCCGGCCGCCTCGATCGGGTACGCGGCGCCCTGAGGCTCGGCCCGCCAGAGGACTCCGCCCCAGACGAGCTGTCCGTTGCGCTCGACGTAGAGCAGCGTGTTGCCGGGGTCCAGGAACTCGGTGACGGGGCGGGCGAGGCCGGGCTCAAGAGTCGCGGAAAGGCTGCCAGGGCCGTTGAGTTCGGCGCCGCACTCGACGCCGGTCAGGGGGAGGTAGCCGTGCAGGATGTCGCCGGTCAGGGCGTGTGCGGCGAGGTAGCGGTAGTCGGGCATGGGCGGCGTCACTCCGGGGTTTCCGTGCAGTCGACGATGGCGGTGATTGCCGCGTACCGGCTGATGTACAAGCCGCTGCCCCGGTCGATGTCCGCGTCCTGATGCGTCTGTACGGCGAGGCGCTGGGTCCTGCCGCGTTGCCCTGGCGAGAGGGAGTACGTGTGGGCGAGTGCCGCGAACAGGTCCGGAGCAGGGCCCCGTTCGGTGTTGATATCGATGGCCGTGGTCTTGCCTTTCGCCTCGCCCAGAGTCGTACGCAGTCGAGCGAGCATGCTGCCGTCCTCGGCGCTCAGTCCGGAGATCGTCACTGTGATGGTTGCTCGGCTCGCCCAGGCCGGGAGCTCCACGTCCCAGGCGGCCTCGCCGGGCCAGTCGGTCCAGGTGCCGGGCTCGCCGGGCAGGCGTTGCCTGGTGGTCGGCCAGGCGGTGTAGACGCGGTGGTGGTGGCGGGCGTTCGCGAGCTGCCGTAGGTCCTTGATCATGTCGGCCGTGATGGTGCTGGTGTCGCGGGGCAGGGAGATACGGGCCAGCGGGATCGCCGACATGCCCTCGGGGACCTCGGCCGTCTCGGGTGGCACGTCCTGGATGACGTGGAAGTAGACGATGTCGTCGCGCGCGGGGTCGAGGTCGCCCTCGTACTCGGGATCCTCGACGCGCAGCACCAGCAGGTCGGTGCGCGCGAACGGGCCGGTCGGCTCGATGTCGATGAGGGCGTCGCCGATGTTGACCTGCCCGTACGCACCCTGCCAGGGACGTGAGCCGCGCACGATGGCCGAGCCGTCGGCCACGCGGACCCCGCAGGCCGGGCGCTGCAACGGCGAGACCTTCAGGTCGGTGGCTCCGGCGATGCCCTGTCCGCCGTGGACGAGGCCGCCGAGCAGGAGACGACTGGCGCGGGCCTGGGGGCAGGTGCCGTGGGTGATGAACGTGGGCCGGACGAGGGTCAACTGCCGCTCCCTTCTGCGGAGTTCAGCGGAGTTCAGCGGAGTTCATGCGCGTCACAAGGTGGTGTGCGCCGAGCGCCACGACAGGGTGAGGCTGCTGGTGGCGGTGGGGTCGTCGCCGCTCCAGGCGACCTCCGAGGCGCCGGGCGGGAGGGTGAAGTGGTCGAGGCGGGAGCGCGGGGACACGGAACCGGCGATGTTGGTCGCGCCGTTGCGCAGCGCCCAGCGCGTACCGGGGCGGGTTGCGAGGTCGACGTACTCGCCCGCGCGCAGGGACACGGCGACTTCGAGTCTCTGGCCGGTGACCGTGTTCCAGACCTTCGGCTGCGCGACGGGTCCGTTGATCCGGAGGGCTGGCCAAGCCGGGGCGTCCCCCGTGTTGGTGATGCGGCCGGGGCGGGCCGCCTGGTCCAGGCCCAGGGTGAGGTAGCTGGGAGCGTCGGCGTGGAAGAGCGGGTCCATCGCGACGAACTCGATGTCCAGGGGGATCCACCCGTGCACCGAGCTGGCAATGCTGGTGGCCTCCATGCGGCGGATGCGTCCGTACAGCCGACGCGTCTCATGGCCCGGCCAACGCGCCCGCAGCACGCTCATCTTGCCGGTGCTCGTGCGTACGCCTTCCGCGCGCGCCGCATGCTGGAGGCGCGAGAGAATCTTGGTCGCTGCCGCCGGGTCGCCGGGTGTCTTGATGCCGGCCTCGATGCGCACGGTGCGGGGGCCGTAGTAGTCGGCTCCGGGGAGAGTCCCGTCTCCGATGGGGTTGTCCACATCCTGTGGACGGACTTCGGGCGCGCCGAGCCCTTCGATCTCCGCGACGGGGATCGGTGTGCCGGGGCCGAGGAGGACAGTGGATCCGATCTCTATCTGCCAGTCGCGGAGTTCGGTCGTGACTGAAGCCGGCTGATCTGTAAGGGACTTGGGGGTCATCGGATCCTCCCGCCGCGCTGGGCGTTGCGCAGACGGCGCATCATCTCCGTGCCGATCTGCTGAGGGCTGGCACTGCTGTCGTGGACGGTGACCGGCATCGTGCCGATCAGCGGCTGCTGTTCGCGTACGACGACGACTTGTACGGATCGGCCGCTGCGGGCGTCGACGCGGGTTGCTGCTCCTCGGGCGTCTGGGGCCGCCGGGCGGATTTCGAAGCGGCGCACGATGTCGGCGAGGGCGCGGGTGGCCGCGGCGTTCCGAGGTCTGGTGGCAGGCAGCCCGGCACCAGCTGTCGCGGCGCGGCGAGTGATACCTCCGTCGGCAAGCCACTCGACCTGCCCGTCGAAGCGGCGTACGACCTCTTCCACGATCCGCTTGCTGCGCTGCCGTTTGCCTGACGCGAGTGGCACGTACGCCTCTCCGCCGGTCTCCGGCTCGCCCCAGATGCGCCATGAACCGGCTGGAGCGATCTGTGCCACGTGGCCCTCGCGGCGGCTCCGTCCCGTACGCCCCTCGCGCCCGTCCCGCACGCCGCCATCGGCGTAGAAGTCGAGGACCGAACCGTTGGCGTTCGGGCGGCGCAATGCCTTCGGGACCGTCGCGCCGGACTGGACCTTCTTGTAGTACTCGGTGGTGTAGACGCCGACGCCGACCGTTTTGCCGCGCAGGGCGTTGATGCGGCTCTGGATGGTGTTCACGGCGTTGGTCGGGCCGCCGGTGGGGATGGTGATGCGGACCCGCTTGCTGCCGGGGACCTTCTCGATGCGGAAGCCGAGCGCCTCCAGTTGCTTGCGGGCGGCGGCCGTGGGGGCCCGTACGACCACGCTCTTCGCGCCGGGCGTCGACCGGATCTTGTCCCGTACGGCTTCAAGGCTGCGGATCGCGCCCGCGGTGGCGGCGGACACCTGGACCCGCTTCGAGCCGGGCGTACTGCCGAGCTTGGCGATCAGCGCGTCCAGGTTCTTGCGTGCTCCGGCCGTCGGTGCCGTCACCTTGATCTGACGGGTGCCGGGCACGGTCTTCACGGTGAAGCCCAGCGCCCGCAGCTTCTTCTGCGCGCCCTCGCTGAGGGAGTCGATACGGATCGTCTTGCGCGTCGGGAAACGGTCGAACTCTGCTTGCACCGCGAGCAAGTTGGCGAGGGTGGAGTCCATGCCGCGCGTCTGCAGCAGCAGTGACACCTGCGATGGAAGCAGTCCGAGGCTGTCGGCGACGCGTTCCGCCTGCTCGCGGGTCAGACCGTAGCCGCGGGCGGCCTTGACGGCGGCTTCGCGGGCGTTCTGCATCTCGGTACGGGACTTCGCCAGGGCCTTCGGTAGTGCCTCGCCGTTCTGCTGGGCAAGGGAGTACGCGGACACGGCCGCGTCGGCCGCCGCGTCCGACAGTGAGGTGAGCTGGGTGTAGAGCTGCTGGCCGTTGCGAGTGGTGGTGTTGAGGGTGTTGTCCTTGTTGACCAGCTGCTTGCCGCCGTAGCCCTGGTCGCGGTCGACGGTGTCCGCGGATTCGTTCAGGTCGAGGATCGCGGAGTTGACCCGGGCCTTCGCCGCCTGGAGGGAGATCTGGCCGCCGGAGAGGAGGTCGAGGGCGTCCTTGAGGGCGCGGGTTCGCTGGTCGGCGTCGGCGGTTTCGTCCGCCAGGGCGCCGACGGCCGTCTTCAGGCGGTCGTATGCCGAAGTGCCGTCTCCCGCGCCGCGCTGTGCCTCGGCGAGCTGCTTGGCGCTCTTCATGGACTGGGCCATCTCACCTTTGACCGCGCCCAGTGCCTCGGCGGCCTGCTTCGCCCGTAGACCCGTCGCGTTGTACGACTTCGTGGCGGCGCCCTTGCTGGTCGCGAGCCAGCGGACGTTGGACTCTGCGGTCGCGTCGAGCTCGCGCTGCAGCGCGCCGAGCGAGGTGCCCTGTCCGAGGTAGGCGTCCGTCAGGCGGCGCATGGGGACTCCGGCGCGGTTCATGACGTCGACGAGTCGCTGCTCGCCGTCCTGGACCTTCGCATCCATCAGGAGCTTCGCGGCCTGGGCGCGAACGCTTGAGTCGATGACGCCGCCGGACTCCCGCAGCGCCGAGGTGAGCGACGAGACCCGTTGCTGGTGCGCGGCCGCCGCCTGGGCGGCCTTCTGCTGCTGGGAAGCGAGGAACCCGAGGCCGATCGTCACCCCGGCCAGAGCTGCGCCCCACGGCCCGCCCAGCGCGCCGACCAGACCGGAGCCTGCGGAGCGCAGCCCCGAGCCGGCCGCGCGGGCGACGCCGTTGAGCGTGCCGATGAAGGTGGTGCCCGCACCGTTGGCGCTGCGGAAGGCGGACGTCATCTGGCCGAGGAAGCCGACCCGGGCCTGCACCGCCGCCCACGCCGCGCCGTAGCGGGTCAGCGACTGCCCGGACGCCATAGCCAACTGCCGCTGTATCTGCATCTGTTGGGCGAAGCCGTTGAAGGCGCCTCGTACGGGCCCGCTGACGGTGTTCGCGAGGCCCGCGAGCTGCGGCCGGGCCCGCGCGAACAGCAGCATCGCCAGTGCCGCCGACTGGATCGGGCCGGGCAGCGATCCGAAGGCGTTCACGAGGCCGCCGACCAGGTGCCCGATGGGCACGAGGATGGTGGACAGGCCCGATACGGCGTTGATGACGAGGTTGACAGCGGTGGCGAGAATGTCGAGGGTCCCGGCTGCCGCACCGCCGCCCTCACCGAGCCCGCCCAGCGCAGACAGGAGCGGCTCGGCGCCGTCGGCGGCGTTGCCCAGCACCTCGCCCAGCGCTTGCGCCGCGTTGACCAGCAGGTTCAGGCCGGTGGCCAGAGCGTCCTCGCCGATGTCCTTCAGCGGGCCGACGAGTCGCCGGGCCTCATCAACCAGGCCACCGATCCCCTCCGCGGCGCTCTTCTTCAGATCCGGTCCGAAGAGGGTGGCGAGGTCATTGCCGTATTCGAGGGCGGCAGTCAGATTCGGGGTGGCGCCTGCGAGCCCGCGCGTGAGGAGCCGTACGACGTACTCCAGACCCGGCGCCATCCCCTCGTACAGCGCGATGCCGGTCTGCCGGGCCTGGGTGTTCAGCTGCACCATGGCGCCGGACAGGCCTTCGCCGCGTGCGGACGTGATGCTCGCCGCCGCGCCGGTCTGGCGTACGGCGAGGGAGAGGGCGTCGAAAGACTCGGTGCCCTGGTGGGCGAGGGCGATGGCGCCGGACATCGCGGGCTTGCCGAAGGCCTGCTTCACGGCGCCGGTGAAGTCCTGCTGCGACATGTCGTGTTGGGCCTTGGAGAGGCCGTCGATCACCACGCGCAGCCCGCGGAAACGGCCCTGGGTATCCCACGCCTCGATGCCGAGACGGTGCAGTGCGGCGACCATCTGAGGGGTCGGTGCGGCCAGGTTGGCCATCATGCCGCGCAAAGAGGTACCGGCGGTCTGCCCGAGGATTCCAGCCTTGCCCAGCATGCCGACCGCGCTCGCCGCGTCCTCCATGGAGACGCCGAGACCGGCGGCGACCGGACCCGCGTACCGCATCGCGTAGTAGATGTCGATGATGCCGCCGGAGGCGTTGTTCGCGGTGGCGGCGAGGATGTCCGAGGCACGGGACGCCTGGTCGGCGCCGAGCCCGAACTGGTCCATGATGTCGCCGAGATACTTGGCGGAGTCGGCTGCACTCACGTTGGCCGCCGACGACAACGCCAGCGAGGCCCGTACCGCGTCGATCGACTGGTCCGTACGGAAGCCCGCCTTGGCCAGCTCCACCATGCCCTCAGCGGCATCGGCCGCTGTCGAGCCGGGCAGTGTCAGGTCGTTGCCGAGCTGCTGAGCCGTCCACGAGGCGCGCTGCATCTGCGCGGCGGTGGCGCTGGTCACCGCCCGGAAGACGTTCATCTGGCGCTGGTAGCGGTTGCCGTCCTCAGCGGCCTGGCCGACGCCGAGGGCCAGGCCGGTCACGGCTGCGGTGCCGGTCAGGCCGGAGGAACCGCGCCCCAGGGTGGTCATGGCGCGGTTGAGCTGCCCGATCGAGGAGACGCCGTCACGGCTTGCCGCACGCAGCTGTCCACGCACCGAATTCGCCCTGGTGGCAATCGCGTTGAGGCCTGCAGCTGCCCGTCGTGCGTCGGCGCCCACCGCGGTGAACTGTCGGGAGGCGCGAGTGCCGGTCGTGGCGAGCTGCGCCAGGGCGCGGTTGGCGGCTGCGGTGCGGTCCGCGAGCGTCCGGGCCTCTCGCGAGGCAGCGCGCAGTCCGCGGATGAGGTTGGTCGCCTCGGCCCGCATCTGGACCGTCATCGTGTAACCGGCCACCGCTGTCCTCGCCACTCCCTTCCTGCGTAGTCACATCTCGCTCGCCGTCACCGTTCGTTGTGCCGGTGTACGTAATCGGCGCGAGGGAGGAGCTGGATCTTCACGCCGTACCCGGGGCGGCCCTCGGGGACCTGGTCCCGCTCCTGCTCGATCACCTCGCAGCCGGGGCAGCGCACGGTGTCCGGCACGTACGCGTGCGGGTCGCCGCCATGCTCGGGGTCCCACTCGGCGAGCCGGGTCCGGCACTCCGGGCACATCCCGTGCTGCCAGGACCGCCACGCCAGCGCCTTGGCCCGGTCAAGCTCGCTCCACCGGCCGTCCCCGCCGAGGAACCGGCTGTGCGCGATACCCCACCGGTCGCACAACTCAAGCTCGGCGCGCAGCTGGGGATCTGACCTCAGCCTTTTCCCACGCTCGACGTGCTCACCTCGGCCCGAGCGATCTGCTGGACCTGCCAGGCCGCCTCCCATAGGGCGTTCGCGTCGGACGCCGACCAGGAGGTCAGCAGCTCGCCCGCCTCGGTCTCGTTCATTCCGTCGACCGAGGAGGCGGCGATCAGTGTGGCCGGGAAGGTGTCCGGGTTGAAGGCGGCGCCTTCGGCGGCCTGTGCTTCGGTCGGGGGATGCGCGGTGATCACCTCCTCCAGCACAGGCCGGGGGAGTGCACGGAAGGTCAGGCTCACGGAGGCGTCAGCAAGCCGCTTCTGAGCCGCCTCGTGCGCACGAAGCAGGTCGGCGAGGCGTCGGCTCAGCTCCTCGTCGTCGGGCTGTGCGTCGGCGAGGTACCGGGCGCGCTCGGCGGCCTGTTCGGCGAGTACCGACTCCTGACGCACCTGCTCGTCGTCGCAGAGCCTCAGGGTGTGCTCGGGCAAGGGCCGCTCGCGAAGCCGCCGCATCTTCGCGGCCCACAAAGCGTCGATGCGCCCACCCGCTGTCGCAGCTGTCTCCTCAGACACGGCTGCCCGGGCCCGCTCAGTCGTCATCGTGCGCGCTGACGGTGGCTGCGGCTACGACCGTCACATCGACGGCGTCATCGTCCGGATGGTCTGGGTGGACGGGGAGGGGCTTGGGCGAGGCGGCCGGCACCGCGACGTCCAGCGCGGGCGGGTCGGTGATCGTGTAGGACACCTGGAACTTGGCGGCCTCGTTACCCGTGTTGTACTGCGCCGAACGCGATGCCACCTGCGCCGGAAACACGTCCATGGACTTCGACCCCGGCACGTCGCCCTTGCGCAGGAAGACGACCCAGCCCTTCGCCCCCTTCGGCAGCAACTGCTCGACGTCGTCGCTGACCTTGTCCTCGTAGAACGTGAACGAGGAGTCCTCGGCCTTGTCCTCGCCGGGGATGGAGCTGGTGAACGTAGATGACAGGTCGGGTGTCTCGATGGCCTCGTTGGTCAGCGCCCACCCCTCCACGTCGGAGATGGCCTCGGTGAGCTCGGTGGCGTTCGGCCGGGACAGCTCGGCACGGGTGGGCGTCTGCGCCGTGGCGTGGATCTCCTTCAGCCAGAAGATCTTGGTGATGCCACGCCGCATGAAGCGCTGCTGGGACATGGTGTTCTGCTCCCGCTTCCGGGCAGCGCCGACGCTGTGCAGAAGCGGCTGCCCATGAGATCCACAACAGGGGACCGCCGAACCATTCGTCTGATCCGGTGTCCGCGTGGACCTCCGCGGTGAGGAAATGAGCAAGAAGCTCAAGGACTCAAGAGCTCAGCAAGAAGATCGAGCAGGACTCACGGTGATCGTGAACCGCTGCGCGTAGGAAACGATATCGCCCTGCGAGCCGTCAACGGGAGCCGTGCCGACGTCGGCAGTCAACTCACGATCTGTGACAACCATGTTGGGGACTTTGAGCCCGTGCCGCCACCCACCGTCAGACCGCTCCACGAGCACCGAACGAACCCGATCGGCAAGCCACTGCACCTGATCGTCCCGCGTGCCCACACTCGTCACTTGGTACGTCCACGCCGCGTCGGCATGCCAGTCGAAGAGCGCGGGACCGGAGAAGTCCCCGGGCAGGCTGTAGAGGACGGAGTACGGGAACGTGGCGGCTTGACCGTCGGCTGCCTTCGGGAACTCGCCGATCCCGCAAGGACGTTCCGTCCCGATCTGGACGAGAAGGGCCAACGCCTTGGTGAGCGGCAGCCGAGGCAGGCTCACCCCAACACCCCCGTCTGGAGGGCGTCCAGGTACCCCGGCTCGGTCTGCCGGAAGGCGGGCTCGATGTGTGGGTACGGCGGCTGCTGGAAGTACCGCCCGAGCCGGTCGGCACCGACGAACCCGTACTCAAGCCGACGCGACTGCGGCGCCTCCGTGAACACGACGGCACTCACCCGCCCACCGCTGACCGTGACCTTCACGTCCCAGGACGCCCGGTACTGCCCGGTGATGACGTTCGGCCCGGGGCGCCCGGAGGCATTCCGCTGGATCCGAGCCCGCAGCAACATCGCGTGGTGCCGTGTGATGGCCCGCGTACGAGACCGCACGGCCGGCCCCATGCGGGCGAGGGAGGTGGCCAGGGCGGCGGGGTCGCGGAAGGCGGCGGCGGAGGGATGGGCGTTGGGGTGCGGGTTGACCGGCGTCGTCACCGGCGGAGCCTAACGAGTTGTGACGCGCCGCGCGGGATCGATAACGCTGAAGCGTGACGCCCGCTGATTCCACTACCGACGGGCAGTCTCCTGCACACTGAGCAGCAACCCGTCCTCCACCACGGCAGTCACCACCCGCACGCCCACGACAGAGCCGTCCACCGTGTGGCGCTCCAGGAACCGGTACACCCCGGCGGTGACACTGGAGATCTCCTCGACCTCGATCGACAATCCAGGCTGGCTGCCGCCCGCACTGCGCAGGGATTCTCGCAGCGTCCCAAGGTCGAGGATCGCTCCATCTGTCGTCACGAGCACGAAGGCGTCGTGGTGTGCGCCCAGGAACGCGTCGAGGCTTTCAGCGTCTCCATCCCTCAGCCACGCAGTCAACTGGTCATGGTGTCGGACCAAGAAGTCACCGTTCATCCCCTAACTGTGGCAGTTGAAGCCTGCCGACCGACGGGTGGGGAGAGGCATCACACGAGGGCGAACGATGGCTGATGCGGCACTAGCTCAGATCTTTCTCAGAGATCCATCGTGAACGTCCCTGCGCAGTATCCCGCCCATAGGTTGAGCCGAAGCCTGCCTGACCAGCAGGCACAACAACGGAGGGGGAACTCCTTTGCGCAGCACACTGGCGAGACGCACTCTGATTCCTCTCGCGACACTCGCACTTGCCGTCGCCCTACCCACACAAGCGAGCGCGGACACCGGCACCGACCTCAATCCCGTCCCCATGCCGACGGCGGAGCAGACCGCCCAGGAAGATGCCTTGGCCGCGCTTCCCGAGGTGGGCGAGGGGCAGGCCAGGGAGCCGCGGCGGTGCGACAACCCGTACAAGAAGTGGATCGAGATCACCGGCAAGAAGGCGTACCACGTGCCGTCCTGGTGGAACGGGACCAAGTTCAAGGACGGGCCGGGCGGCACGATGGTCGTGAAGGTCGAGAAGGCCGGGAAGATCTCCGCCGAGATATCGGCGGGTGCCGAGGGCGATGCCAGACTCATCGTCGCGAAGGCCAAGGTGAAGGTCGATGCGAAGATCGGCGTTGAGATCGGCGTGACTGCGGGCCACGAGTACCGCAGGAAGATCGCCAGCGGTAAGTACGGGCACCTCCAGTACGGGTCCTGGGGATACAAGACGACCTGGTCCAAGTACGAGACCAGCGCGGATGGTTGCGGGAAGAAGCTGGTGAAGAAGGGCCATGCCACACTGCCTACTTCGGAGACGGGCTGGCGCTACTGGGAAACCAAGTCATGACGCTGAGGAGCAGGCCCGCAAGGACGGGCATCGCGCTGAGCATCGGCGCCCTGTGTGCCGTCGTGCTCGCAGGCTGCACCGAAGGGTCTAAGAATTCGGGCTCGCCGGCCGAGAAGCCGCCCCCGACGTCGTCGTCCTCCAAGCTGCCGAGCAAGCCTGACGAGAAGCTCGGAAAGCAGGCGGAAGCCGCTCTGGACACCGTCACCATTGATGATCCGGAGTTCGTCGAGTCGGGCCTGGAGACCCTCAGCGACGGAGTCCACGCAGAGTCGCTGCTGACGCGCGGCAAGTCGTACCAACTCGGCGTGTCCTGCGCCGGAAGTGGCACAGCCGAACTGTCCGTCCACATCAAGGGCAAGCCGGTCGTGCGGCGCATCGAGTGCGACGGCACCGCGACGTACGAGCGCATCACGGAGGCATCGATCCGCCTCGGCATCGACGTCGAGGGAGAGCCGGGCGCCTCTGGCATGGTCGCCTGGCGGATCAGCGAGATGTAGTGCAGCACCGCCCCGCGCCTGCGGCCAGGCGCGGGGCGGCGCTACAGCAGCTGAAGCCGGATCAACCGCACCACGGCGTAGCTGCCCAAGCCGTAGTCCACGACGCGAAAGCGCCGACTGATGAGCTGAGGGTCGCGAGTAGATCCGGCTACGACCAGAACGTCGCCGGGGCGGGTGGGCGGAGCATCCACAGGCAGCATGGCCTGATACGGAGACTGCGAGACCTCCCCTGCGGCCACGCCATCCAACGCAGCTGTGGTGCCACTGAGTTGACCGGCGAGGGTGACGGCACCCAGTCCGTCCCAGACCAGAAACGGGGTGTCTTCAACGGGGATCAACTGGCCGCTTTCATCGTCCAATACGTCATCGGACTCCCCTTGGACGTCCCGCCACAACTCCAAGCGGTCTTCGAGTACGCCTTCCACGACACGTCGCACCCCCGACAGGTCAAGCCCCACGTGCCCACTCCGCCAACTGCCTCAACACGGCGGCGGTGCTGCCTCCAGGGACGTTCTCCAGGTCAATCCGGGAGAGGGCGGCACGTTCCACTTCCAGCGGATCGCATGCCTCCAGAAAGTCGGCGACGACGGCGCAGGGATCGACAGGCACAGCCACTTCGACCCGCGCGAGCAGGTCCAGGACGGCGGGTTTCGTGCGGCCCGGATGGAGATGCAGCACTACGCGTGGGGGTTCATGCGCGAGGGCTTGAATGTCGGCGGAGGAGACGTAGTCGGTCACGTCCTGACCATCGACCGCCACGTTGTACATGCCCTGATCGGCGACCAGCCGGAAACTGTGGAGGCTTTTCATCGGCGGAGCCTACTGTCCGCACTCGGCGCCGCACCTTTCTCGCCACTGGGAAGCGAGTGCGGTCTGCCGGTCTGCCGGACTGCGGGCGAGGAGCGCTGAGCTCTCCCGCCCGCAGCAGAAGCAGTCGCGACGCTTGCCCTAGCTGGCCTTCTCGTACGCCTCACGAACAGCGGCCGGCACCCGGCCGCGCTCGCTGACCTCGTACCCGTTCGCCTTCGCCCAGGCGCGGATCGCCGACGAGTCCACCTTGGAGCGGCCACCCCCGGTCGCCTTGGCGGCCTTGCCCTTCTGCTTCACCTCGCCACGCACCCTGCGGGCGCCGTCGGCGTGCAGATACGGCTTCAATATGTCGAGGAGCTTCTCGTAGTTGTCATCGGTGAGGTCGATCTCGACCCCTGCTCCATTGATAAGGATGCTGTGCGTGGCGATTTCCGTCGATTCCTCGCCGGTCAGGTCGTCCACAAATGTCGTAATTACTTTCTGGGCCATACGGTCGACTATAGGTGGCTGAGGCAGACCGCAAATACCCGGTCGACAGATCCTCTCTCCTCGCAAATGCTCACGATTACCGCCCCGCAAGTCGCTTCATCATCACCGCGTACGTAGGTGAGTCCTCGTAGGGCTTCGCCTCGTCCACCTGCTCGTACCCCCACGTTTCGTACAGCGCCTGCACCTTCGGGTGGGACCTGTCGACGAACAGCGTCACAGCTTTTTCCGGACGGTCACCGATGAGGGCTTCGTGCAGCGCCACGGATGCCCCGGTCTTGCGCCAGCGCCGCAGCACCATGAGCTCGGAAAGCGCGAAGACCCTGTCCTCTGGCGCAAGCGACGTCGGCCGCTCCGAGCCGCGCCACCAGCCTCCCGTGCTGAAGGCAGCACCGTAGGCGAAGCCGACTGCCTCACCGTCCTCGAAACCGACGACGCACACCCACCCATCGCGACTGCTCCAACGATCGACGAACCCGCCGAACCGTTCCGTGGAGTGGAACGCATCTCCCGCGTCCTCGCCCTCGTCCTCGTAGACGGCGTCGTGGATGTCCAGGAGCATGGTCCGGATCTCTGCCGCGTCCTGGTGCCCGTAGAACTTCAGATCCATTGCCGTGACCTCTCTGTCCACTCAGTGATTTCGCGGGCATGGGAACCCGACGCAACGAGCAGCTGACGCACACGTCCGAGGGTGTCGGTCGTGCGTTTCGAGCCCGAACCGGGGGTGAGCATGCTGTACGCCTTCTCCCCTGAGGAGCAGGCGAGTTCGAGATCACCTTGATGTGCTTGCGAAAGCGCGAGATGCGCCGAATACAGAGCGCGATTCCGTACCAGCTCGGGGCGGAGCCCAGCCAATGTCCGGTGGTAGAAGTACTCGGCCCGACTGAAATCCCCCAAGGCGGACCACACGCTGGCCGAAAGCCCGTCGACCTCGCTCTCGTCGTAGAAACCGATCCACGCCGGCCGCTCTGTTGCTGCCCGCCGTTCGAACGACCGCTCTGCCGCGGCCAGAGCCTTCAGGGCGTCACTGCGCTGTCGGCTCTTGGCCAGCGCCATGGCCTTACGCATGTGGGCAAGAGAGCCATAAACGGAGTCGCGGCGGGCGACACCCAACGCCTTCATCGCGTCCGCGGCAGCCGCCCCCTCGGCGAAGTCCTTTCTCTGCCCAGCGATCATCGCCATGGTGTTCCAGACGTGGAATTGAGTCCCGCTGTTGCCCGAGAGGCCTGCGAGCGTGACCGCCCGGTCGAGATGGCTTCGGGACCGAGAACGGGCCTTGGCATCGATCGCGGCGAAAGCGGCGGAGCTGGTCACGTCGGCTGCGAGAGAATAGAGCAGCTGGCGGATCCGGGTGGAGGCGCTACCGGCCGACAACTCCGACTGGATACGCGTGGCGAGATCTACGGCTCGATTCTCGACGTGCTGTGCGCCGCCGATCCGCCAGTCGGCCGCGATGATCTGCGCGTACTCGCGGCCGAACCGATCCACATCGCTCTGGCCGAGGTGGGCGCGGCCGGCGGAGGGCGCGGCGACGGCAAGGGCGGTTCCGCTTCCCGCGGTGAGGAACGTACGGCGATGCACAGGGTCCTCCAGTGGCGCATGCGCAGCATTCCCCCGAGGGACGAACCCTAAGTCAGTAGCAGGCCGCCCGAACACCCTCTCCAACGCCAACCTCTGCCTGGCATGCGGCCAGCGGGTGTCACCGGTGAGCAGGCGCCGTACATCGCGGTCGGTGAAGCGTCCTTCCCTCCCGGTGAGGTCCTCGATCTCCTCATTGATTCGGTGCGCCAACCTGCTTTGAGAAAGCCCGAGTTCGCTCATCGCGGCGGCGAGAGCACTGTTTTCACCCACGTCCGCAAGGTAGCGGCGTCATCGCTCGCTTCGACAGTCCGAAGGTAAAAATCACCGGGGTCACGGGTGCGCGTAACGGCCAGTTTCACCTGGTGGGGCGTGACGGTCCGGCTGTCCACTGAGTACGTACTCGATGCACCTGTGGACCTATCCGCCGCCGACCGAGGAGGCCGCAGCCCCATGACAATGCGAGCAGAAGAAGAACTCTCCGACCTGTTCGTCGAGGGTGAAGCCGAGATGACCTCGGTCATAGGCGACGCCCGAGGTGAAGCGGAAATGCTCGACCTTCAGGCCGTACGGGAGGACGTCGACGCCGTCGCCCGACTGAAGTTGCCACTGCACGATCGCGCATACGCCGAGCAACTGACAACCAAACTCAGCGACTGCTTGAGGTGGCTCCTCGCGGAGGAGACCGGCGCCGAGGACCCCTTGATCAGGGCGTACTACCAGGACGCCTATCGCCTACTCGCTGTGGAGCGCCGCCCCACCATCGAGACGACATCCTTTGGGGTCTGGTCATATCTCCATCAACTAGCTCTACAAGTAACGAAGTTCACCCACCTCTATGAGGTCACTCGGAAGGCGAGGAAGACCGACCGATGACCTACGACCGGAACGCTGTCTCGCCCGCACCCCCGGGGCTGCGCCTGCTGCCTTGGGAGAACGACACCGGAAAGCCGTGCTACCTGTCCACGAATGACGCCGAGGGCACCTTGGCCCAGCTTGCGGACGAGATCGAGGAGGACCAGTTGAGGGACGGCGCCGACGTCCTCAAGGGCGCGCGGGCCGTACTGGCCGACCACAAGTCCGGGGAGCACGCTCTACGGCACGCGCTGCGGGCAGCGACGCAGGTGCTCGGCGATGTCCTGCGAGTCGCTGACAGCCGGGGTGCTCGCCTCCCGGCACCCGACGATGGTGTGTCGGACGGGGACGACGGCCAGGGCGATGCAGTCGGGCCACAGCTGACTGCCGAGGCATTCGGATGAGCGCGGGCAGCACGACCGCCGCACAAGGACGGTTCAGGTTCACCGAATGGGCCCTGACGGCCATGCCGTCCACGGCCTTGCGATACGTGGGCAAGTGCCTGACGTGCATGGAACGTTCGAAGGATCAGTCCGATCCAGACGTCGCTCAACTCTGGTGTCTCAAACACGCGGGCCGCACCCATCACAGCGGCTACGAACTGACGCTGGTCCAACAGTTCAATGCCACGGTGGCCGCCCCGCCAGCGACTCCTGCCGTGGCCGTGCAGAAGGTCCCTGTGTCCGACGAACTCGCCGTCGCCCTCGCCCGATACAGGGAAAGACTGCCTCCCGAGCAGTTCTTGAGCGGCCAGCTGACATCCGAGGTCGCCGCGATATACGGGCGGGAATCAGGTGCCCTGCCGCAGGCGACCGAGCTCGCCGAGCGTCGGGAATCAGGTGCCCTGCCGCAGGCGACCG
This sequence comes from Streptomyces sp. LHD-70, assembly GCF_031157275.1. Lineage (GTDB taxonomy): Bacteria > Actinomycetota > Actinomycetes > Streptomycetales > Streptomycetaceae > Streptomyces. Next base: position 129,247 of record NZ_JAVIFW010000019.1, on the reverse strand, counting down.
AGCTCGCCGAGCGATGCAGGGAGCTACTCGACGACGAGGACGGCGAAGGCTTTGTGGTGCTCCAGTTGGCGGGGCTCCAGGACGCAGCCGGGTCGACTGCCGCCTTCACACGGGCCGTCACAGCCCTACTTGCCCTGGTCGCCACGCCCCTCTCGGTCCTCAAAAGCCAACGCCTGTGGAACGCAACCGACGCCACGGCCGGCGCCATCCCGCTCCACCTGGAGATCCCCAACTCGACCTGGCCACCGGACTATTGCGCCTACCTCTGCGTACGCGCTGATCTCAATGGCCAGGGCCGCAGCTTGGTGTCGAACAGCCGTCGAGCGGTCTCCCGATTGGGCCACTGCGAGGCGGAAGTGCTCAGTCACCAGCGCTACAAGATCGGCCCGCTCCGCGACCTGGTCGGCGTGGGCGTCGAATGGCCAAGCTTCCCAGTCATCGACGGGATGGCCACGCAGGGAGGCTACGTCCGCTTCGCTCCAAACATGGTCAACGATTCCGACACCCAAGACCCATACGCCAGAGCGACGCGATCCCTTGAGGCCGAACTGATCACTGGCCAGCGGAAGGTCCAACTCGACGCCGGCGACCTGCTGATCGTCAACCAACACCTGTGCTGCTACGGTCGCGAACCGCTCGGGGAAGGACCGGCGGACGTGCCAGGCGGGGAGGAGCAACTGGTCCTGCGAAGTTTCCTACGTCGCCAGGGACCACCACTCTCCTCAGGGAAATGACGCGTCTCCTCGCTCGCACTCCAGCACTCTTGCGAGGAGCGTCGCACTCGGCGTCGGCGCAGCGCCACACGGCCCGCAGCTCGGTATCAGTGAGGCGGCTCGTTGCCCGGAGAGCTGGAGCTGCACTTCGTCGACGGTGTCGCGTGACTGAGCTCGACCCCTGGCGTACCCGTAGACATCGCCCAGTACCGCGCTGAGCAGACCAACTGCGGCGGCGGCGACCGTCGCCCACCCCTGGTCCATGGCGACGAGGTGCGCCAGGACCCTCTTGGCGCCGACCACCGAGCAGCCGGAGCGGGACCAGCAAGAGCGCCTGCCGTGGTCCTAGTCGGATCGCTAGAGGCCCTCATTCCGCTCCCGCTCGGCGGCCGTCACAGTGGTGGTGCAGACAGCACCGCACGCACGGCGGTCACGAAACTTTGATGCTTGGCGTTGACCTCGTGCATCAACTCGTCGAAACGGGGTTGAGTACGGGCATCCAGCCCAGGAGCTCCCCGAAGAGGTTCGATGTACCGCGCTATCACGGCGAGCGCTGCAAGGACTTGCCCTGCACTGCGGTCCACTTCTTGAGGTCCCGCCAGGGTGACCCGCGTGAGGAGCCTCACCAACTCGCCCCGGTGGGCGTTGAGACCATCGATGTGTTGCTCGATCCTGAGCCAAGCTGGTTCAGAGAACTCGTCTGGCTCCAGCAAGCACTCACGAAGGTCAGCCAGGGGTAGGAGCGTACGTTCCGCTCCCTCCAGGAACGCCAGGTATGCCGACATGCGCTCGTCTCGGAGCTTCAGTCCATGGTCAAGCCGCCCTTGGTCCCGTGACTGCCGTCTCGCCGTCATGTGGCCGAGCAGCGCGGACCCCAAACCGCCTGCAATGCCGACTCCCGCCCCGAGAACTGCCGCTATTCCCTGGTCCATGCGGGCAGCCTGCCCGAGGCACGCTCCCCTGTCCCACGATTGCCCCGTTGTCCTGATCGTTGTCCAGTTCGCTGACGGACGTCACTGTCCACTGGCGTACGCGCACCCCTTCTGACCTGCCAGGCGAACGTCCATGACGGCCCCGTACGGCCATACGCACAGTTAGCAATGCCGCGGTGGAGCATGAGGGGGGTGGCGTCACGACGCCAGCGGTCGCCCCCCCACCGACCGGTTTTCGCCCCGCAGTGAGAGTTCCGCGGTGCAGCGGACACTCGATCAGTAGTGCCCGTCCACGAGTCCCGTCTGCACCAGTGGGTTCCCGCGTCGTCGCGAGACGAAGGTGCCGCGGCCTTGTGGCATGGGCCGTGGGCGTACGTTGCCGAGGATGTCGCCCTCGTTCGGGTCTCCGGAGAGGACGACGCCCTGGGCGCCGAGCTCCTTGATCCGTTGCATGAAGGGTTCGTAGGCGGAGCGGCCTGCGCCGGCCGTGTTGCGGGCGAGGATGAAGCGGACGCCGACGTCTCGGGCGAATGGCAGGAGCTCGGTGAGGGGTGCGAGCGGGTTGCCGCTGGAGTTGGAGACGAGGTCGTAGTCGTCGATGACGACGTACACCGTCGGGCCCTGCCACCAGCTGCGGTCCCGTAGCTCCTGGGCGGTGACGTCGGGGGACGGCGTGCGCCGCTTCATCAGGCCGGCCAGGGCCTCCATATGGTGATCCATCGCGTTCGACATCGGGATGTACTCGGCGAGGTGGGAGCGCGGGGTGGCGTCGAGCAGCGAGCGGCGGTTGTCGATGACGAAGAGCTTGCAGACGTCGCCGTCGTAGCGCTCGGTCAGCTGCCGGATCAGCAGGCGCAGGAGGTTGGATTTTCCGGACTCGCTCTCGCCGAAGACCAGGAAGAACGGGTCCTGTTCGAGGTTGAGGAAGACCGGTTCCAGGTTGTTCTCGTCGAGCGCGAAGGCGATGCCTCGTTCTGGTTCTGCGTGGCCTGCGGGCAGCTGGGCGAGGGGCAGTTCGCGGGGCAGGAGGCGGACGGCCGGGGCGCCGGGCGCGGGCCAGTGCTGGGCGACTGCCTTAGCCATGGCGGCCGTGGCCTCGGACAGGTCGGCGTCCGTGTGTGCGCTGTCGATGCGCGGTACGGCAGCCATGAAGTGCAGGCCCTCGGGGGTGATGCCGCGGCCGGGTACGCCGGTGGGGACGTTCGTGGCCTGCTTGCGGTCTAGCTCCGAGTCCATGGTGTCGCCGAGCCGGAGTTCGAGGCGGTTCATGAGGAGGTCCTTGAGGTTGGCGCGGACCTCCATGGAGCGTGAGGCGGTGAGGATGACGTGGATGCCGTAGCCGAGGCCGCGGGCGGCGAGGTCTACGACGGTGCTTTCCAGGGCTTCGTACTCGGTGCGGAAGTTGCCCCAGCCGTCGATCATCAGGAAGACGTCACCCCAGGGCTGGTCCGTCGCCGAGATTTCGCCGCGTGCACGCATCCTGCGATACGTGGCGATGGAGTCGATGCCCGCGCTGCGGAAGTACTCCTCGCGGCGGGTGAGGACGCCGTAGACCTCGGCGACCGTGCGGCGGACCCGCTCCGGGTCGAGGCGTGAGGCGACGCCGCCGACCTGTGGCAGGTCGGAGAGGGAGGCCATGCCGCCACCGCCGAAGTCCAGACCGTAGAACTGCACTTCCTGTGGGGTGTGGGTGAGGGCGAAGGCGGAGGCGATGGTGCGCAACAGGGTCGACTTGCCGGACTGTGGGCCGCCGATGATCTGCATGTGGCCCGCGGCGCCGGAGAAGTCCCGGTAGAGGGTGTCGCGGCGCTGTTCGTAGGGCTTGTCGACGACGCCGAGGGGTACGACGAGGCGGCCTGCGCCTTCGTAGCCGGGCTGGGTCAGGCCGCGGCCCTGCACGGAAGCGAGTCCGGGAAGCAGAGCGTCCAAGGGCGGCGGGTTGTCCAGCGGGGGCAGCCAGACCTGGTGGGCGGCCGGGCCCTGGCCGTCGAGCTGGCGCACGATGACGTCGAGCACGGTGTCGGTCAGTGCATCGTCGCTCTCGGTCGTTGCACGGGGGTCCGGGACGAGGGTGCGGGGGTCCGGCTGCGCGTACTGCACCGGCACAGGTGCCGCGGTGAACGGCACCGGACGGCGGTCCACCGGCAGCTGCCCGTTCTGCACGGCAGGGCGGTCGGAAACCGAGCGGTGCGCACCGGAGACGTATGCGGCCTTGAAGCGGACCATTTCGTCCGTGCCGTACTTCAGATAGCCCGAGCCGGGGACGTTCGGCAGGTGGTACGCGTCCGGGACGCCGAGCGCCGCACGCGACTCGGCCTCGGAGAACGTGCGCAGGCCGACGCGGTACGAGAGATACGTCTCCAGGCCGCGTAGCCGGCCCTCCTCCAGGCGTTGCGAGGCGAGCAGCAGATGGACGCCCAGGGAGCGGCCGATGCGGCCGATCTGGACGAACATCTCGATGAAGTCGGGCTTGGCCGTCAGGAGTTCACTGAACTCGTCGATGACGATGACCAACGACGGGATGGGGTTCAGCGCGGTACCGGCCGCACGAGCCTTCTCGTAGTCGTGGATGTTGGCGAAGTTGCCAGCCTGGCGCAGGAGTTCCTGGCGGCGGTTGAGTTCGCCGCGGATGGAGTCGCCCATGCGGTCGACGAGGGTGAGGTCGTCGGCGAGGTTGGTGATGACCGCGGCGACATGCGGCAGATCGGCCATGCCCGCGAACGTGGCGCCGCCCTTGAAGTCCGCGAGGACGAAGTTGAGCGTCTCCGAGGAGTGGGTCACGGCGAGGCCGAGAACGAGCGTGCGCAACAGCTCCGACTTGCCGGAACCGGTCGCGCCCACGCACAGGCCGTGCGGGCCCATGCCCTCCTGGGCCGCTTCCTTCAGGTCCAGCATCACCGGGGTGCCGTCCTCGCCGACGCCGATGGGGACGCGCAGCCGCTCGGTGCGGGAGCGCGGGCGCCAGGTGCGGCTGACGTCCACGGATTCGGCGTCGTCGAGGCTGAGTAGGTCGGTGAAGTCGAGGTTGGCGAGCAGAGGTTCGTCGGAGTCGGTGCCCGAAGCCACGTACAGCGGAGCGAGCTGGAGTGCCAGTGCTTCCGCGGCTTCAGGGCTGAGCTGGTCCGGGGTGCCGTCGTAGACAAGGCCGTGGCCGGATTCCAGGCGCAGCGCTCCGGGCTGCACGTCGATGGAGAGGCCGCCGCGCGTGCCGGTGGGCCTGCCGGGTGCGATCTCGATGACGGTGACGCCCTGCAGCCCTTCGGCCGTGGCGAGGGCGGACATCGGGGAGAGGGTCTCGCCGTCGAGGATGACGACGACATGCGGCTGTTCGAGGAGGGGCTGGCCGCCGGGCTGGAAGCGTGGACGGCCTTCGAGCCTGTCCTGGAAGAGCCTTTCGAGGTCTGCTGCCCTTGTGGTGATCAGCCGGGTGTGCCCTGCCCCGTCTGAGTCCTCGCCCTGGACGTGCGGCAGCCACTTCGCCCACTCCCAGTGGGCCGCGGTGTCGGAGGCGGCGGCCACCCCGACGATCAGGTCCTCGGGGGAATGCAGGGCTACGAGTGAGGCGACCAGGGCGCGGGCGGAAGCGCGGACGCTCGCCTCCTCACCGCTGATCGCGACGCGGTAGAACGCCCGCAGCGAGACAGCCAAGGGCAGGCCGTCCAGGTGGCTGTGGGCGGCGATGAACTGCCGCATCGCACCGGCCGTGAGGGGTTCCAGCTCGTCCACGGGTGCTGTCTCGGGGACCACGAGGGGGGTGGCGAGCTGCTGGCTGCCGAGGCCGATGCGGACCTGGGCGAAGTCGTCGTCGCTGATGCGGCGCTCCCAGGTGCGGCTGCCTTCCGCGACGAGGGCCCACAGCTGCTCCGGAGCGGGGTTCAGGAAGAACTGGGCGTCGCGCTGACGGTGCGCCGTCTTCGCGACCGAACGCCTCGTCTTTGCCAGGTACTTCAAGTAGTCGCGCCGCATGTCGGCGAGCTGGCCTTGCGTGCCCCTGCGGTACCGCACGAGCATCGCGATGCCCATGGCGATCGTGGACGCGATCATGACCATGCCCATGATCCGCATGATCGGGTTCGGCGTCATGAAGAAGAAGACGACGGAACCGCCCATGCCCAGCATGGGAAGCAGCTGCATGAGCACGCCCTCTTGCTGCCCCCTGGGCAGCTCGGGCGGAGGTTGCAACTGCACTGGTTCCACGGGCACTTCGGACGGCAGCACCCGCTGTGGCCGCTTCACGACGATCTGGCTCAAAGCGCCCCCATCCCCTCACTGGCTGGAATTGGCCCTTCGCACCCCCGCGGCGCTGGCTCCAGCCACCCGCGATCCTACGTGCGGACAGTGACAGTCGGGCCGAGTAGGGTGACTCCCGCGTGTACGCACCCGCGAACAACCAGTAGATTCGGGGGTATTCGCGGTCATGCGGGACAAGCGGGTACGGGGGTGACCGGCTCAGGCTGGGGCTCCTATGCAGTGTGGAGGGGGAGCCGGTAAGTGAGTTCGACGGTTCAAGCGCCAGGCGGTCCGGGGGGATTCCACGGGCGCGGGATGCCGACCGGGCGCGGCGCCGGGTTTCGTCGCGTGATCGTCGCGGCGCCGGACAGCCGTGTCGACGTGGCGCTGCCGGATGACATCCCGCTCGCCCACCTCTATCCGGAGATCCTCCGCCTCTCAGGGCAGACTCCGGAGCCGGGTGGACCTGTCGGGTATCACCTCGTACGCCGGGACGGCACCGTGCTCGACGAGGCACGGTCCTTGGCGGCTCAACGCATCGTCGACGGTGAGTTCCTCTCGATGCGGCCGTTCTCCGAGTCACTGCCGCCCGCTGTCTTCGACGACGTCTCCCACGCAACAGCCACCTCCGTCACCCGCGACCGCGCCCTGTGGAACGACGAACTGCTGCGCGGAGCCGGACTGTTCGGCGCATCTGTTTTGTTCATTCTCCTCGCGTTCGTGGCGTGGGCTTCGGACGTGCGGCACGACATGCATGGGCTGCCAGGCATCGTGGCGGCGGTCTCCGGTCTGACGCTGCTCGGTCTGGCCGTCGCTCGTGCCCGCGTGTACGGGGACCGCGCCGGGGCGCTGGCACTGGGCATCGGAGCACTCGCGAACCTGGGAGTGGCCGGCACCGGACTTCTCCCCCTCACCGCAGGGCAGGGCATCGGCAAGCTGCAGTTCCTGCTCGCCTGTGCGGCCGTGCTCGTGGCTTCACTGGTGCTGGTGATCGTCACCCCCAGCGGTGACGGCCCCTTCGTGGCATTCATGTTCGCCGCGGCCATCGGCCTGGTCATGACGTTCGTAGCGATCCTTACGGACCTGACCGCGGCCGAGACCGCCGCCATCTGCTCCCCTCTGGCCGTGGGCACACTCGCCTTCCTCCCCGGCCTCTCCACTCGATTCGCCCGCCTTCCCATCGGCTTCGAACCGCCGCGCACGGCTGCGAACTTCGACTTCGCGGACGACGAACCCGAGCAGCTCGTCGACATCGACGCCGAGCGGATCGCCGTACAGGCAAGACGGGGGCACGAACTGCTGGTCGGCCTGGTCGGCGGCTGCGCGCTGGTGACGGTCGCTGCAGCCGGGTTCCTCGGCTTCTCGGACGACGTGTGGGCTCAGCTTCTGGCGTTCGCCACGGGCCTGGCGATGCTGACCCGGGCGCACCTGTTCCGGCACACGGCGCAGGTGGGCTGCGCACTCGCGGCCGGCCTGGCCTGCCTGGTGCTGCTCGGCCTCGGGCTCAGCATCAACCCGCCCGGTGAGATGGTCCTGAAGGCCCTGAGCGGCGACAGCACCGGGCTCTACATCCGTCTGGTGTGGCTCTCGGTCACGGTCGTGGCTGTGGCGGCTTTGATGGCCGCCATCGCACTGGTCGTGCCGCGGAAGGGCGTCACCCCGTTCTGGGGGCGCTTCCTCGAGATCGCCGAGAGCTTCGTGCTGCTCACGCTGCTCCCGCTGTGCCTGGCCGTGTTCGACGCGTACCACCGCATGAGGTCGCTCTCCTCATGAGGCCACGGCACCTACGGCACGCGCCCAACGGACGCGGCCAAGCCGCACCGCACCGATCGATTCAGCAAGACGACTTCGGCACCGCTTCAGCCGACGGTCCGACGGGGGAATGAGGCACCGGCAAGATGGCATCACGGCGCGACGAACTCAACGCCTACACCTTCGCGCGACGGCGGCTGATCGGGCAGTTCCTCCAGCCGAACCCGACCGGCACGGAAGAGGGCTGGCCACGTCCGCTCCGCGCGGTGATGCCGGGTGTGATCGTCGCGGTCGTGGTCCTTGCCGTCTTCGGGGCCTGGGGCATGTTCAAGCCCGCGGCACCACTGAAGTGGGACACGCCGGAAGAGCACGTCATCATCTCCAGCAAGTCGACCACCCGCTATGTGGTGCTGAAGACCGGAAAAAAGGTCCAGCTCCACCCGGTCCTCAACATGTCCTCCGCGAAGCTGCTGCTCACTCCCGACAAGGGCAAGATCATCAACGTCGACGAGTCCGTGCTGGACAGCGGCAAGATCCCGCACGGGCCGACCCTCGGCATCCCGTACGCGCCCGATCGCCTTCCCGACGCCAAGGAAGCCAGCGCCGACAAGCGGTGGGCCGTGTGCGAACGCCCAGGTGAGGGCGGCAGAGCCATCCAGAAGGCAACGTTCGTCCTCGCCAAGCGCGACATGAACAAGACCGAGGGCAAGGAACGCCTCACCGGCGGCGAGCTTCTGTACGTCCAGGGGCCGGACCGCACCCGCTACGTCGTCGACGCCAAGGGCACCGCGTACCCCGTCGCCGCCGACGAAGGCCTGCTGCGCCAGGTGGTCGGCGCGAACCGTGCACCCCAGCGCGTCTCGTCGGCCTGGCTGAACACTCTGCACAAGGGCGACCCGATCTCTTTCCCGAGGCTCCCTGACAGGGTGGGTGACAACGCCGCCGTCCAGGGGAACCTCGCACCGGACGTGAACAAAGTCGGAATGATCCTGGAAGCCACCGAAGGCAACGGGATGCAGAAGTACGTGGTCCTGAAGGGCCGAGTCGCCCCCATCACGGACTTCACCGCCAAACTCCTGCTCGCCAGCGAGGACTTGGTCCGCCTCGGCCAGGTCGCGGCGAAGCAAGTCAGCCCCGCAGCCTTCACACCCGGCGAGCCCTTCGGGCAGGACAAGACCTGGCCGCAGGCGGAGCCGACACCGGTCAACTCCGCCGAAGCCGGAGAGGGCGAGCGGAACACCGTGTGCAACGTGCTGCGCGACGTGGACGAGGACCGGAAGGGTGCCACCACCCTGAGCACCTGGGCCGGGACGGACTTCCCCGCCGCTCTCCCCACGGGGTCCAGCAGCGCGTACGTCACTCCGGGCTCGGGCCAGCTGTTCCGCCAGTTCAAGGGCTCCACGACGAAGTCGGGCTTCCTCTTCCTCGTCACCGACACCGGGCTGCGCTACGCGATGCAGTCCAACGGCGACAGCACCACGGACGACGCCGGCATCGGCTCCTCGGGCTCAGCCAAGGAACGCAAGGAACAACGCGAGAGGCAGCTCCAAGAGGCCCAGCAGGCACAGAACCGACTCGGCTACGAGAACGTCGCGCCCGCCTCCATCCCTGCCGAGTGGTCGGCCTTCCTGCCGACCGGACCGCGCCTGTCGACCGGTGCGGCACGACAGCCTCAGGGCTCGTGAGGGGGCGGTTGCTGATGCGCAGGGGCAGAATCCATCGCCGCGGACAGGTGTGGGCGGCCGTGTGCATGACCGGAGCCCTTGGGATGATCTCCCCGGCCTCACTGCAGACGCCAGCCATCGCCGACGAAGCACCGGACCAGTGCACGTTCCCGGACAAGCCCTACGAGGGCCGCCCCTGGTCACTGCAGCGTGTCCTGCTCGACGAGCTGTGGAAGCAGTCCACAGGCAAGGGAGTTCGGGTAGCAGTAATCGACACCGGGGTGGACATCAAGAACCGTCAGCTAGCCCCGGCCGTCGATAAGCGATACGGCCGCAACCTCCTACCCAAGGACCTGAAAGACGCCAACGGCAACAAGGTCGAGCGAGGGAAAGAGGATGGAACTACGGATTCCGTCGGGCACGGAACGAAGGTCGCCGGAATAATCGCCGCCCGACCGATGAAGGGAACGGGTTTTGTAGGCCTGGCCCCCGACGCGACCATCATTCCCATCCAGCAGAACGACGCCGAAGGCAACGGCACGACAGAAACCCTCGCGGCGGCGATTCGCTACGCGGTCACCAACGCGAAAGCCGACGTCATCAATATCTCCCAGGACACGGCGGACGCGGTGAAGCCGACGGACGAACTCCGGCAAGCAGTGAACGCGGCACTCGCCCAGGAGGTCGTGGTGGTCGCATCGGCAGGCAACGACGGCCTGGGCGGCAACGTCAAGGAGACCTACCCGGCGTCGTACGAAGGCGTCCTGGCCGTGGCCTCGTCCGACCGCAACAACGAACGGGCCGCCTTCTCCCAGTCCGGCGAATTCGTCGACGTGGCGGCTCCCGGCGTGGACATGATCTCCACTGTCCCTGGTGGCGGCCACTGTTCGGACAACGGCACGAGCTTCTCCGCCCCCTACGTCGCAGGAGTGGCGGCCCTCATCAAGGCCAAGCACCCCACGTGGACGGCCCGCCAGATCAACGCCCAGATCATGCAGACCGCCGAACGCTCCATCCCCGGCCACGACAGGCTGGTGGGCTGGGGCGTCGTCGACCCAGTGAGAGCACTAACCGAGGACATCAGGCCCATCGAGAGCCCCGAGCCCATCGTTAACGGCGCGGGCAAAGATGACGCACCTTCGGCGGCCCAATTGCCCATAGGGGAAACCGCACAAGAGCGAACCACTCGGCTCGGCACTTATGTGGTGGTCGGCAGTTCCGTTTTGGCGGCAGTAATCGCGGGGGGTGCAGTGGCGTTGCGGGATGCCCGCCGAAGGACACGTCGAGGAACGAGAAGCTGAACGGACCAGATGGACAAACCACACCCAAATCGGATGCGCACCAAGGAACTGCAACCGCTGGCTGACGGTGAAGTGTCAAACTTGTGACGGGAGTTGGCCGAGAAACCCGTGGGAGCTGTCAGAGGCACTCGATACAGTGGTACGTAGACAAGCAGCAGTGTGCGCACCACTGCTGGGGCCGCGCCTGAGGGCGACGGCTCACACGGGGAAACGGGGAGGGCAGGCATCGTGCCTGACGTAAGTGGTGGAGGCGGCGACCTCAGGCTCGGGGTCGGAGCGCTGGAACGGTTCCAGAAGCGGGTGGACGCACTCCTGTCAGAACTCGAGGGCGGCGCGGCAGGCAGCACGAAGATGGCCGCACAGCGCATCGCCCGCAGCTCCTTCAGCGCCGGCAACGCCCCGTTCGCGGAGGCGGACGGTCTCTACAGCCAGTACAACCGCGTACACGAGCAACTGGTGTCCCTCTCCAAGTCGCTTGGGGACCAGATCGCGATGCTGCGGATCGCCGTGCGGGGCACTGAGGTCGGGTTCGGGAACTTGGAGGAGGAGCATCGAGCTCGGTTCCATGGGATCCAGACCCGGATCTTGGACGAGCGGAAGCGCGCCTTGGCTGAGCGCCACGATGTTCCCCAGAGGTCGGAATCCGATGCCGGAAGCGCATTCGACTAAGGAGAAAGCTGATGCGACCAGACGGCAACCCTCAGCCGGACGCCACACCCGAGCAGCAGCAGGAAGCCGTCGCAGACGGCCTGCGCAAAGAGTACGACGCGGTCAATGCCACCGAGGCCGTGAGCTCGCTCCCTAGCTCACTCGGCTTCGGCAGCTCGGGAAGCTTCTTCGGCAGAACGAATTTCGAAGGCCGCGAGCTCAACGCAATGCTCGACCTCATCGAGACGGCTAACCCCGAGGACCTGGAGCAGGTAGGCAACGCCCTGAGTAAGGCGAAAGACTCACTCAACGACGCCGCCAGGGAGCTCGACGACTACCTCAAGAAGACCGACTGGGAAGGCGAGTCCGGCCGGGAGTTCCGTCGATACGGCGGTGAACTCACCAAGCATGCCTGGGAAGTTGCCACGTTCGCGAATGCAGCTGCCACCCAAATGTCGGTGGCCAGCACCGGCCTGGCTTCCGTACGCAGTTCCCGTCCCCCACGCGATACGCGACTCGTCCGCAAGCGCCCTGAGGACTTCACTTCCGTGGAGCAGACGGATGGAAACCCGTCCTACCAAGAGGCCCAGAAGGTGGAGAAGGACCGCCAAGAGGCCATCAACCAGATGAACCGACTGGCGTCGTTCTATGCGGTCTCGGAACAGAACCTGGCGTCCCAGAAGGCACCTCTACCGCCGAAGCCAGTGAAGGCGTCGGTGCCGAAGCCATCCGGTTCCGGTGAAACAAATGCAGGGGAATCGGGCTCAACCGGAAGTACAACGGTGAGTTCACCGGCACAGGTAACTCCTGGTGGTGCGGGCGCCGGCGAAGCGTGGGGCGCCTCTTCCGGACCGGTCGGCAACGGTACTGCTCCATCCAGTCCAGCCCCTGGCACAGGGGTCCAGATCGACACCGTCGCCGCACCTCCCGCTCCGAGCCAGACCTCGGCCGCACCTCCCACGACAACGGCACCAGCTGGCCCACCCAGCGGGCCGGCTGTTCCTCCGGTTGGCGTCCCTGGTGGGCCTCTGCCCCAGGCCACGCAGCGCCCGGCAGGGCAGTCGAGCGGCACGCAAAAGACCACTTCGCCCAACCCTCGTGCTGTTGGACGACCAGGCCAGACCGCTACGGGGCCTATGCCCGCAGGGCGACCCGGCACTGCCCAGAACACTCCAACGGCCACCGGACGCTCCGGCCCTGTCGGAAGGCCTGCCGTTCAGGGGAGCAACCCTCCTGCTGCAGGTCGACCCACTCCAGCCGCGCGCCCGAACGTTCCCGGAAGTGGCCCTGCAGCAACGGGAAGACCAGGCGCTGGCACTGCACAGCAAGTGCCGATTACTGGCCGTCCCAGCAACTCGCAGCCCTCTGCTTACGGTCGCACGGGCACCAGCAATCCTGGGGTGCCCCGATCTAGCCGTGCGGACGGGATCGTGGGCGGGACGCCGCAGCGTGCAGCAACAGGACCGACCAGCGGCTCGTCACGTGTTCCGCGTGGCGGCGTCGTCGGATCGGAACTCCCTGCCCGCGGCTCCGCCGCTACAACACGGCCGGGCCAGCAAGGGGTGGTCGGCGCGCAGCCGACGTCCAGCGGCCCTCGCGGAGCGAGCCGTGGCACGCCCGCCACGAACGGCATCGTTGGCGTGGCGCGCAATGCCCCAACAGGTTCCCGTCCAGGTTCAGGTGGTTCCGCCTCTGGTGGAACGGGCCTGGCAGGTGGGCGTCCAGGCCAACAGCGTCCACAGGACAAGGAGCAGGCCCGGACTGGAGACCGTCCGGACTACCTGACCGAAGACGAAGAGACGTGGGAGTCCCGGCGGCGGAGCACCACGCCACCGGTGATCGACTAGTCACAGGGAAGGTCCGGAAGTCAGCATGACCGCAAGAATCAGTCACGACCGGCGACGGAACTGGCCCGCCCGCCCGCTGCGGCGCGGCCTGCTTACGGCAGGCGCCGCTCTCGGCGCCTGGGCCATAGCCCTGTCCGGGACAACGCCGGCAGCCGCAGCCGATGACGTGCGGTCCAAGCAGTGGTACCTGGACCTGCTGCACGCCGAAGAGATCTGGAAGAAGACCAAGGGCGAGGGCATCAAGGTCGCCGTCATCGACTCCGGTGTGAACCCGGGCACGCCCTCACTCAAGGGCCAGGTCCTCAAGGGGGTGGACGCCACAGTCGAAAAGGGCGGCTCCACCAAGGACACCAACGGGCAAGGCACCACCACAGCCGAACTCATCGCCGGGACAGGCAAGGGCGGTGGACTGCAAGGTCTCGCACCCGGAGCGAAGATCATCCCTATTCGGGTACCTCTGCTCAAACATGACGAACTACCACCCGGCAAGTGGATCGAACGCGACCCTCTCTACACAGCCATCCACGCTGCCGTCGACATGGATGCCGACATCATCACCATCAATGTCCGCAACCACAACGCCATCGGCAACGACCTTTACAACAAGAGTGCAGCTGAATACGCCGCCAGCAAGGGCAAGCTCCTGATCGCCGGAACAGGAGACAACGCCAAGGACGGAAACAAGCCGCTATATCCGGCAGCCGCACTCGAAGTCACCGGGGTCACCTCCGTGGACCGCAAGGGCAACGTGGCCGACTTCTCGCAGTACGGCGAAGACGTGGATCTCGCTGCTCCCGGGGTCGACGTTCCTCGCTGGTGCAACGCCGACTTCGAGCGCTACTGCGACGGAGGTGGAGCCAGCGCAGCTGCTGCCCTCGCCTCGGCCTCCGCCGCGCTCATCTGGTCAGCGCACCCGGACTGGACTGCAAACCAAGTCCTCCGCGTACTCCTGGGGACCACGGTTCGCAGTGAAGAGAAGAAGAGCGGTGTGAGCAAGTACCTCGGCTACGGCATCGTCCGTCCAGGAGCGAACATTCTCGACGAGAAGGGCGATCCGGGCTCACCGAAAAAGCACCCGCTGCTGAGTTCAAACCCACTCGAGTCAGGCGATTCCTCTGCCGGTTCACCTGACTCGAAAGACCGCGCAGACAAGACAGGAAGCAGCGACAGCCCCAGTCACGCAGAAGCCGAGCCTCAGGAAGGCTCCCAATTCGGCCTGATCGCCGGAATCGCCGCAGCCGTGGCCGTCCTGGCGGCAGGAGCCCTGGCTCTGGCCCGCAAACGCCGCAGCGCCTAACCCTGCTGATCCGAGAGTGCAGGCGAACCAGCGCGGCTCAGCGCCGACCGCCCACACCAGTCGGCCGGTGCTCAACATCCACACCTAGACAGGAAGGCACCACGTGGCAGTCCAGAAGGTCAATGACGAGGTCCTGCGGCAATTCGAGCAGGAGCTCAACGAACGCTTCGGTTCGGTCAAGCAGCAACTCTCGCAGCTGCAGGCCGTCATCGACGGAGTCGAGGGCAAGTGGCAGGGCATGGGTGCCGTGTCCTTCGACGCCAAGCAGCGCGAGATCAACGAGCGCATGGCGCACATCGGCAACCTCCTGATCCGCTTCCAGACCGCGGTGGACGACAACCGCCGCATCGTCGGGAGCACCGAGGAGGAGGTCTACCAGGCCCTCCGAGGCATCGACACGGGCGCGGGCTCCGGTTCCGGCTCTGGCGGCTCGGCCGGCGGCGCCTCCTCCAGCCTCAACAGCTACTGACGAGCGCCCAGCACCAACCCCACTGAGACCACACGAACTTGAGACAGCCGGAGGAACCATGCCCGCAAATGACGGCACGATGCTCGTCACATACGCGGAACTCGAGCGCGCCGCAGGAGACATCACCAGCCAGGCCAAGCGGCTGGACGCCGACCTGCAGGCCCTGCAGACCCGTATGAAGGACATCTCCGCCTTCTTCGAAGGCGAGGCGAAGACCGCCGCCGACGGTCTGCACCGCGAGTGGGACACGAAGTCCCGCGAGATCCACCAGGCCCTCAACGCCATCGCCAACGCCGTCCGCGAGGCCAGCGCCGCGTACAGCGCCGCGGACCGCAAGGCAGCAGCCAACTACTGATACAGCAGCAGCACATGTCGGGTTGATGGGGTGGGCACGCACGGGAGGTGCCCACCCCCTCCTGCGCATACGGACTCGGCAAGCCCTTAAGCAGGAATGGCAAGCGGACGGCCAACGTGGCCCAGAGTTGGCTCGACAGTTCGGTCAACGCCCATACGGGGGAAGGAGCCAGGGTATGGCTTGGGACGAGTGGGAACAGCTCAAGGCCGAAGCAGCCGAGAAGCATTCGACAGGCATGCAGTTGAACGGTGTGGATACGGGGGGTCTGGGCTCAGGCGCGCCGAGCGGATCTGATGTCGGGGTGCTAGCCGTCTCCCAGAAAGACTTGGCAGCGATCGGCAACGAGGCCTTCCAACTGTACAACCGCCTATGGGACAGAGCTCGCTCTGCCGGCGACAGTAGCGGCACCACAGGGAGCGATCTCTCCACTCAGGGCTTCGCCATCGGCAGTGCCCTCACCCACGTCTCAAATCGGTGGGACAAGCAACTCAAGTCCCTAATGGACGCGTGCGCGCACATCTCCAATCACCTTGAGTACACGAAGAAAACCCATCGAGATGGCGATCACTTCATCGCCCGGCACATGAGCAGCATCAGCGCCCTTGATGAGGGGTTCAACGAGACATACGCAAAGCCAGGCAAGCAGAGCGAGAAGGATAACTAATGGACTTCGACGCTCTCCGCTTTGCACGCTTCGGCCAACTCGACGACACGGTCAAAGAGTGGTCCACCGCAGTCCGAAACCTCGAAGAATTGAACAAAGATGCTCAAGACGGCCTCAGGGGGAAGGCCATTAAGGCCAACTGGGCTGGCATCAACGCCAACGTCACGCGCGAATTCGTGGGAAAGACCGCGAGTGAGTTTGGTGATGCTCTAAAACAAGCAAAGACACTTCGCGACATCATCAGTGACACGCGGGACGAACTCAAAGAGTCCCATCGCAAGCTGGTCGAAGCCATCGAACGCGGACTAAAGAAGAACCTTACGGTGGTGGCCACAGGAGACGGCGGATTCACCGTATCAATGAACGTCCACCCCGATCGCGCGGGTGCCGAATCCAAGCTGCCCGACCACAGCGAGGCGGACGTCACGGCCTTCCGGGATGAGATTCAGAGAATCCTAAACAAGGCTACGGAAGTCGACAGCTCTGCCGCCCGCGTATTGAAGGCCCTAGCAGACCAGACCGACTACGGCTTCTCAGGCGCTTCATACAAGGACAGAGAATCAGCAGCAGGCGCCCTCAAGAAGGCAGAGGAACTCGCAGCCCTAGCAAAGCAGGATCCAGGGGATCTGTCGGCCAAGGAGTTCGATATCCTCAATGCCGGCCTGAAGCGTTACAGCGGCGACGAGCTCTTCTCTCAGAGATTCGCCGAAAAGCTGGGAGCAAAAAACACACTGGACTTCTGGGCCGACCTCAACGTCCTCCCTCAGAATCCTGATCTGCGAAGCCGTGTCGACCAGTACGACGAGCTGCAGAAGAACCTGGGCATGACTCTGGCCACTGCGACACACAGCGACAGCCGCGGAATGGTCGAGTGGAAGCGAGACACCATTGACCTCGGCGGGCAACTCGTAGGCAAGGGCAGCGGTGCCGTCGGGTTCCAAGTCATGAGCAACCTTATGCGTTGGGGCAACTACGACGACGAATTCCTCAAGAGCTACGGCAGTGAGCTCATCAAGACCGAAAAGGCGCGAAGCGATAACGGCAGCAACGCTGCCGTCGCTTGGCAGCAGGCAGGCGCAGGTTCGTACCTGAACCGGACCGGGAGTGACACTGGCTCGGACCCGATGACCGGCTTCATGAAGGCTCTGTCTAACAGCCCGGAAGCGGCTACGGATTTCTTCAGCAAGGATTTTGTAACCACCGACGAAGACCACAACTTCACTGAGGAACGCAACGGAAAGGAAGTCAAGCGCGGACTCAGCAACTTTGACTACCTGTTCGAGGAGCGAGACTGGCCGGCGGACGCGAACAGTAAGGGAGAAAAGAGCAACGCCGGTAAGAACGCGATGGCTCTCGCACTGGAGGCGGCTACAACAGGACATGCCGCGGGGCAACATCCGACGGCTGAGACACCTCAACACAACGCCGACCAAGCTAAATTGGTCGAAAGCCTCGTAGCTTCAATCTCCGACGATCCAACACGCTTGACCGACCACTCCTACATGTCTGACAGCATCGGTCAAATCACTGCCGAATATCTACCGGATATCAACAGGGCCACCGCAGATGCCGACTCCGGCAATGAAAGCGTAGCCAAGCTCTTCCCCATCGATGGTGAAGCAGCCGAAATGAAGCGCAGTGACGTCACTCGATTCCTGGTGACCCTCGGTCAAAGCCCCGAAGGCTATGCAGCCGTAGAGGTTGGACAGAAGGCATATATGGCCAACCTGATTGATTACCACATGAGTCCGGATCTACCGGATGAAAAACGTTACCCTCACCCTGCCGAGGACACCATCCGAGAGATCGCCCGTCGCTCTGGAGAAGTCGGAGGGTCCCTGGCTATCGGTCGCCAAGAGTCCGTTCTCGGCACAGAAGCCGAGAAAATGGAAGACTACGAGCACTCCATGAACCAAAGGAAAAATTTCAGCTCAGGAGCCATCGCAACGGCAGTAGGCGTAAGTACAAGTTTCGTCGCCAGCCCCCTTGCCGGAGCCGTCATCGGTGGTGCGACAGGAACTGTGAGCAGCTTGGTTCTAGAGCAACTCTTTAAACAACCCGAGCCCGATGTTCAGGACGCCGGACAGGACGCGGCAGTTCTATGGGAAGCCACCGAGGTTCAGAATTCGACTCTAAGTCGCATAGCGGCAGAATCCGTAGCAGCGAAGTACGAAGCGCCCTGGGCAGATCAGGCTGAAGAGTGGACCCGGCAAGGCACGAGGGATGGTTTCAACGATGCAGCCATCGCCGGCCATCGCATGGCAGGAGACCTGGAGTCCGAAGTACCCCCAGGTTCATGAAGCACCGATCTGCCAACATCATCGGAAGCAAAGGGAACGCCTTGAGCAGGCTGCAAATCTCTGCACTCACTGTATCCACGACAGCACTCGCCTTGGCATTTTCCGTCGGGTGCTCCGCCCCGACAAAACAGTACGCCATTCCCAAGGATTTGTGCGGAATTCAAGTCAAACCAAATTTGGTCGAACCTCTACTGCCGCCTGGCGAGAAGTTGAACTTTCGCTCGAGCTCGACTGGGGAGCACAGTTGGTGTCGGGTTGAGGTCGACGGAAAGACGCCACTGTCGGTCATGCGTGAATGGTGGTCCGCCGACACCACGGTGAGTTATCTGGCACGTGGAGCCCTTGGCGTCAGCCCCTACGACAAGCAAACAAAGGATCGGCGATACATTTACTCACGCACCGGAGCAATTGGCCAGGTCGAGTGTCCGGAGAGTCGCAAAGACGGCAAGAAGCTCTTCGCCTCAGTACGTGTCACAAGTGAAGTAACGGAAGCCGAAATGAAGAGGTTCATCATCGGATACACGAAATCTGTTGCAACCTCTGAGGCGTGCGAGGCCGGAGCGTAGCAAGAGTGAGAGCCCTGGGCCGACTCGCTCAACTGCCCGCCAGAACTCCCCCTTCGGGGCGGGCTCGAAGACCTCAAATCCATGTTAGGGCCTGCTCTGATGGCATACGCGGGATACCCGTCCGACAGAGACACGAGCACCTTCGACAAGCGCTGGCGCTGGGTAGCCATAGCGCTCACCCTGGCGTGTGGCCTCTTGGTCTTCTGGGAGTTGGACGTCTACGACGAAGCGTGGAACGCGTGCCCCTTCACGACCGGCTGCAAGGACAACGTCGTCGATGCCATGGACACCTCGCAGATCTGGGCGTACGTCGGCGGTGGTGCAGGGATCGGCGCGATGCTGCTCCAGCTCCACCCCAGAAACCGGGGGCTGCGGATCGGCCTGATAGCCGTGGCAGGAGTCGTGCTGCTCGTTCGCATCGGCATCGCCATGTCGGTGTAACTGCGCAGCCGCCCCGTCCAACGCCTTGGCCCAACTGCTGCCGCCCCTGACCACGAACCCGACGCGCGGTCACACCGTCCACGGACTCCCTGGGGACCGGCCAGCTCGCCGTTCCCCTCGGACTGATCGGCAAGCCCTTCGAGCAGCGGCGCGCGGGCCTGTGGCAGGACTTCTCCAGCGAGTCCGGCCACCTGGTCGTCGGCGGCCCGCAGTCTGGCAAGTCCACGCTGATGCGCACGCTCATCGTGTCCTTCGCGCTCACCCACAGCCTGCACGAAGTCCAGCTATACGGGATCGACTTCGGCGCCGGAGGCATGGCGCACCTCGCCGACCTTCCGCGCGTCGGCGGGAGCGCCTCACGCTTCGACCCGAACGCGTACGCCGCACGCTCGCCGAGGTCGCTGGCATCCTCAACTGCCACGAGGAGTCTTTTCGCGCTCACACCATCGACTCCACGGCTGGGGAGCCTTCAAGAACGACTACGAGCTCCTCGAAGAAGTCGTGGGCGACCTCGCGGGCCGGGGACTCGGCTACGGCATCCACATCGGGGCCACCGCCTCCCGCCACATGGAGATCCGAGCCTCGATCAAGGACCAGCTCCTCGGCCGCCTCGAACTCCGGCTCGGCGACACCATGGACTCGGAGTTCAACCGGAAGATCGCCGCTAACGTCCCCGTCGGCATGCCCGGCCGCGGCCAGACCCCGGAACACCTCCACTTCATGACGGCGCTACCCACCATCGACCAGGTGGAGACAGGCGAGGACCTCGCCGAAGTCACGGCCCGCTTCGTCCAGACCGTCCGCGGAGCCTGGAACGGGCGTGCCGCCCCCACAGTCCGCCTTCTGCCCCGCAAGGTCCCGGCCGACCACCTCCCCAAGGGCTCCGAGTCGACGGACCAGGGCCTGGCGATCGGCCTGGACGAGACGAACCTCGACCCGGTCTACGTCAACTTCGACACCGACCCGTTCTTCCTCGTCTTCGGCGAAAGCGAATCAGGCAAGACAGCACTGCTGCGCCACCTCGTCCGCAAGATCTCCGAGCGCTACACACCGGACGAGGCGAAGATCGTGGTCGGCGACTACCGCCGCTCACTCCTCGAAGTCGTCTCACCCGCCCATCTCTTGGAGTACGCCCCGACAGCAAGCTCCCTCCAGATGCACATGAACGCCCTCGCCCAGCTGATGGAACGACGCCAGCCCCCGGACGACCGTCACCCCACAGCAACTCCGCGACCGCAGCTGGTGGACCGGCGCACAGCTCTTCGTCGTGGTCGACGATTACGAACTCGTCTCCACCCAGGCCGGCAACCCCCTCTCCGCCCTGGTCGACCATCTCCCCTTCGCCCGCGACACCGGCATCCGTTTCATCATCGCCCGCAGCACCGCCGGCGCCTCCCGCTCGATGTACGAGTCCTTCATGGAAGGCATCAAGGAACTCGGGGCGCAGGGTGTGGTGTTGTCCGCCGTTACATGCAAGGGAAATCTGTAGGGTTACGGCTCGGGCTTCCTGGTGAGTGCGTATGCAGTGACGTTACGCATAGCAATAGATCGGAACCTATGGGGGGAATATGCAGGAAATGCCCAAGTTGAAGCTCTCGGTATCGCAGCAGGCGCGTTTGACGTTGCCGGTGATGGCGGACGCCGGGAGCAGCTGCCGGTTCACGGGCGCGTCACCGCTCGCTCAGCAGCTGACGATGAGCGTGTCCAGGGAAGTCTCAACTCACCCTCTACGGCATGGGCATCTGACATGAATGGCCAGGACAGCGAGACTCGCCGGGCCCAACTCCTCCTAATTGTCATGGGCCTTGTGGTCGTTGCAGCCCTGGCTGGTGGAGCCCTGGCGTTCTTCCTGACGGCTGGCGGAGACGGCCCGACCGGCAAGCGGAATGTGGCCCAGCCCTCTCGGAAGCCGGCCTCGCCGAAGCCGCCCGAGGGCGAGATGACTCCGAGCAAGGCCAAGAAGTTGGTACTCAAGGCGGGCACCAAGCAGAAGGGCGGAGCGAGCAGGGGCTTCCCCTATACCGCTAACGGTGGAATCTCGGCGGTGGTGTATTTCTGGGAGGAGTACGCATTCCTGGATGACAGCGCCGCCCGTGAGCAGCTGAAGGCCGTCACTTCCCACGACTCCACCGGATACATCGAGGAACAGATCTCCGAAGTCCGCAAACTGCGAGAGTACGCCGGACTGCCGCCGAGCGGAGGAGCCCCAGCCGGGATCACCTTCACCACCAACGTGAACGCGGTGAGGGCCACCTCGCTGGATGACACCGGTGCAGTGATGCAGATCTGGCTCGCCTATGACCAGTACGCAACCAAGGCCGACGGCGGAGCCGACCAGGACCCGCTGAAGGGCGAAGAGGTCGACTTCATCGTCAAGTGGCAAGACGGCGATTGGAAGATCACCAACGAGCCTCAGTATGTGAAGCAACGCTCGTTCCCTGTCGCGTACCACCCTGCCTCCCCCTACGCGAGTCGCGACGGCTGGCAGCGGGTACGCCATGAAGAGTGAGCCAGGACGTCGTAGCCGGCGGAGGTGTGCCTCCCGATAGACCGAAACGTACGGCCCGTCCTCCGGCCTGTGTTGTGACCGCAGTGACCTTTGACTGTGCAACTCCACGGTCACCGCAGATCCGGCATCCAAGCCAACTGCACCAGCGGCGTCCCCCGCTTCCGCGACACGAAGTGTCCGCGCCCTTGGGGCATCGGCTTCGCCCGGACGTTGCCGAGGATGTCGCCCTCGTTCGGGTCAACGACCACTACGGTTGATCTGCTCATGTCGCTGGGTCACATGGATTCACGCGCACTATCGGGGGTCGGTTCCACTCTGATCCACCTGACATCCGCGATAGGAGAGCGAAGTCACAAGAGGGTTCGTGACTTGCTTTTGGCTTCCGGGTGAGGCTTCGGCTCCGGTGCGGCGGACGAGGCCCGTAGCGATGGCAGGTGACCCCTGGCTCGAGGTGGCTGGAACCGGGCGGCTCACGCCCTCACACGACTGTACGCAGCCGGCGAGCGCTTCTCGGAGGCCGTGAAAGCAGCCGAAGTGCAGCGGCAGGCCACAGTCTGGTTGCGTGGTCCCAACGCCCCCGAGCTGGTCGACATCGACGCGTTCCTTTCCCGCCTGCGTCGCTTCACCACTGAGTGATGTCTGAACTCAGCTCTGCGACGGGATGCTCGGCCCATCGCTGCGCGCCAGGCGGGAGAGGACCATGGAGTACACCGTGGTCGCTGAGGCGGCGACCGACGTGATCACCGCCAGCGCCAGGATGCCCAGAAGCGGGGTCCACTGGCGTAGGTCGCTGTGACATTCGTTGTTGCCAGGCAACGGCTCGATCAAGACACCTCGGCACAGGAGCTCGGAGGTCGACGACATGTCTGTAGGGCCCCAGGGGGCGAGCATCAGGTAGCCGAACCATCCCCAGGCGGCCGCGGCGAGGAGCATCAAGATAAACGCCGCCCTCCCCACCCGACGTGCGTCTTCGCTGACACTCCTGGGAACGAACGCTACAGGGGCCGTCTTATCGGCTGTCATTGTCTCCCCCTCTAACTCTCTGCGAACGAACGTAAGTTCATCACAGCCAAGTGCCCCGCACCGCAGGCGTATTGATCACGCAGCTCAGCGGCTCCGGCTGCGCCACAGCGGTACGGGTACTGCGTGGGTGTTGATGCTGTCGTCCACCGCGAGCTCCTCAAGTGCCGTGATCTGACGCTCAAGCGCTCGGACGTTCTCCGCATTGTTGACCGTGGCAACGCCCTGCACCGTGACGGACAGCGGGTCGGAGACGAGGGCTGCTTTCCGCTCGCGTAGAACCTCCGTGGCGACAGCCTGGAGAGAGCCGAGCCGTTGGTAGCGCGGGTCCAGGTCAGCTGGGTCCGTCGGCCCCAACTCTGATCGTAGATACGCGTAGTCGTTGTCGGTCAGTCGCATCGGACTGCCTTTCGGTGTGGCGCCGGCGAGCGGAGTGCTCGTTCACCCCGCCCGTCGACGTCAGTCGGTCGAACGGGTCCGGCGAGGGCTCCGCGGTGCCGAGAAATTCGGCTCCCAGGCGTCGGGGTGGGTGATCTGCGCAGCCAAGGCCGGGTCTTGGACCTCCGACCCGGCCTTGAGGACGACGGTGTCATGGGTGGTCGGGTCGGTCACGAAGACTGTCTCGGCGAGACGGCGGCCGCCACCGGGCGATGGCCCTTCTCTCTGGGCAGCCATGTCACAGCACCTTCGCCGTCACGTGGATATCCGGTACGTACAGCACCGGCATCGCGACCGCCGCGCCCTTCGTCCACACCTGGACCGGGTCGTCCTGATGCCCGCTCGTGATGACAATGCCCGGGGCGTCCTCGCGGAGCAGCGCGGGGTTGGAGCCGCTGGTGAGGACAAGGGACTCGGCCGTAACGCCGTACTGCGTCTCGGCCCAGGACTCGGGGTTCGGCGGGATCAGGATCCACCGATCCTCCGGGATGACGCGCTGGTACGTGTCGTCCACCGAGATCTGGACGTCGTACACCGTGATCGGAGGCAGGTTGTAGCGGGCGCGGACGACCTCGACCTCGTTCGGCGCGAGGACCGCGGTGGGCGTCGTGGAGCCGTTGACGCTGCCGTAGTACGCCGCCCGGTAGGCGTCGTTCGCCGCGAGCACGGCGCGGGCCTTGTACGACGTGATGACGCGAGCCGGGAGCGGGGCGCCGATCGACCTCAGGTACTCGATCCAGCGCAGCTCGTCCGCAATCGGATCGCTGGTCGGGTCGGACCAGGGTTTGGCCGCCGTGGGCTTGTTGGCGGTCGGTACGCCGAAGTCCGCCTCCAGGTTCAGCCCGTTCTCCCCATTGAGGGTGAAGATGCCGTCGACGAGGAGGTCACCGGCGGCCAGTTCCATACGGTTGTGGATCGACTCAACGTGCCGTTCGACGTCGTCGTAGAGCAGCTCCACGAACTCCGACGCGTCCGCTCCGCGCGCCGTGTCCAGGAGGATCTGCTCCAGTTCACCGACGATCAGCTTCTGGCCGAGCGGCGGCAGCATGCCTTCAGTGATGATGCGCTCGGCCTGGCGCCGGGCCACGGCGGTCTGCGCGTCGTAGGACCGGAACTTGGCGGCGTTCACACGACGCTTGCTGCTCTTGATCCTGAACTTGACGGAGTTCAGGCGCCGTTCGGGCATCACCGTCCGGGTCAGCTCGAAGTCGTCCGGGGTGGTGATAGTGCGGGCGAAGGCGTTGATGTCCGTCGCGTCGATGTCGCGTAGCAGGGTGTCCAGCATGGGTGCGTCGATCCCCCTGCCTAGACGAAGTGGATCTGTGCGGTGGAGCAGGTGATCGCCGCCGGGTCGAGACCGCACGGGAGCTGGGCTGCAGCGACGACGCCGTGCCAGTGCAGCGCGCCTGCCGCACGCCGCGAGCCGGGGGCGAAGTGCACCTCGGCGAGCAGGACGCCGGCGAACACCTCGCGACCGTCACAGGCGTCCGCCTCCCACGGGCCGTACAGGCCAGTCGAGGTGACCCGACCGAGGGGAATACCCGAGGTGAAGCAGGACCGCGGCTGGGTCTCATGGCCCGGCGTGTAGTGCTCGCCGGGGGAGAAGAGCGCGACGTCCAGGGTGACGCTCAGCGGGGTGTCGAGGCCGTGCCGCGATACGAGCCAGGGGCGGTCGGCGGTGACGTGCTCGGTGGTCGTGATCGGCTGAAGATCCATGGTGGGCGGTGTCCTTACGGGAGATCCGGTACGGGGGCTTTGCCAGCGCGCCACGTTGTGGCGCCGTCGTCCGTGATCTCGGGGGTGGGGCACGGTCCCTGCTGCGGCTGAACGGTGTGAGGCGGCTACGGGATGGTGGTCAGGTGGCCGCGACGCCGTGCCATCTCCAGGCCAGCCGTACCCGGTCGGGGCGGGTTCTTGCCCTGACGGGGCGGTGCACCACCGTCAGGACTTCCGGAGGGCGGCGGGGTGGCCGGACGCTGACCGAAGAGCTCCGGCCGCCTGCTCTTGAGCTTGTCCGCCGCTTTGCGGAGCGCTGCGTCGTCCGCTTCCTCGTCCGTCGTACGGGACAAGAGGACGGCCGCGTCCTCCAGCTCCACGCCTGCGGCGCCAAGGCCGACGAGGACGGATCGCCGTGCGGCGTCCCGCTCCCGGGCGGCCGCGGAGCCTTCCAGCGCGGCGACCTCTTGCTCCCGCGCGGCAAGTTCCTGCTCGCGGCGTTCCAGGTCAGACAGCCTCGACTGCTCGGCGTCCCGCTGCGACTGCACGAACTCGTGCAGTGCGCGGGCGTTGTCGAACCCGAGCTGCGCCAGAAGCTCGCGCACACCGGCCCGACGGCCCTGGTCCTTCTCCCTCGTGAAGCGACGGGACAACTCGTCCTGAGTCAGCGTGACTTGATCAGCAGCCTGGTTCGATGGAAGAGCAGGAGTTGTGCCCTCGCTGGTCTGGTCTCCGCCGATCTCGTCGTCCGCGGCGCCGAGGATCGGCAGGATCGGGCGTCCGTCTCGGCGGAAACCGAGGGGCGCGAGGGGGAGGGGCGGCCGTGCCGGGCGCGCGTTCAAGAGCACACTCTCCTTGCCCAGCCGCCCCCGCGCGGGCGCAGTCTAAACCCGGCGCGCCGCACGACCGATAGAGGGCAGATTCAGGGTGGCTTGTCGGCGGATGAGGTGACACGGCTGCCGACCCCTCGCTCAGCTCTGGCGCCGGTGGTTGTTCTTGCGTGGCCGCTGGAGTTGACGAAGCCAGAACTCGGGTGGCTGGGGATCTGTGGCTGCCCTCAGCCAGCTGTCGTCGCCTTCTTGGGGGTTTCTGGGAGCCCAGGACCGCGGGCGAGCGAGTGAGAGCACGTCTCTGACAACCGCTCCCATGGCGTCAGGAGTGTCTCGCGCAAGATCGTTCAGCATTGGCGGAACGCCCTGCGGGCCCGGCCGCGGCGCTGACGTCCGGTAGGTGACCTGGCAGAAGGAGCTCGATTCGAACACGACACCGCGAGCGTCCGCCGGTCCCTCCGCGTCCGACAACCAGACCAGCCGATCTCCGGCTACCAGGCGCTCCCGGCCGTGAAGCATGCCGTTGGGCGCGCTGCCGTCTCTGTTGAGGAACGGAACAGGGTCCTCGGAGGCGCCCGGATCGTTGTCGCTGATTCCGGCCACGTGTCCCGGATCATGCGTGGCGTGGATCTCGAGGAGGTCGTTGTCCCCGTCGGCCTGCCAGCTGTCGAGGATCTCGGCGGACGGGCTGGCCAACTGGGTGTACGCAGTCAGCGCGAACAACTGCCCGGCCTTCAGGGGCAGGACGACGCGATCTCCTGCTCGCAGGTGGTGGATGACCGGGGCAGGTGCCCAACTCCTGATCCCGGTCACCTCCGCTTGGCATCGGCGGATCGCCTCGACGGCCACCTCCAGGGAGACGTAGAAGAACTCTCTGTTCGAGGTCACCCGTTGGGCCGTGAGGAGGCGATGGACAGCACGTTCGACCTCTTCTGGGCGGGCGGTGTTGGCCCGGAAGAGCACCTCGAAGGGGAAGGGGACCGATGTCCGTGACAGGCCCCTCGCCCTGTCCTCCGAAAGCTGGTCTGTGCTGCCGATCTTGAGCATGGACGGGAAGGCGGGGTTCCGCTGGACGTACACGAAGCCGGTGGTTCGAAGCGGAGAAGCCCCGGTGCGTGCCTGCTGCGACTTGCCGGGCTTCTGACGCCCCTTGGCGCCCTTGAAGAATCCAGACAGAGCGACTGGCGGGTCAGTCGACAACGGTGAGATACCGCCCTCGAGATCGCGTTGGGACGAAGCAAGGATCTGGCGCCCCGAGGAGAAGTGCTCCACCCGAGCACGGGGCAGATGTCGCAACGCTGCGGAGAGCGACTCGACTCCCTTGTATTGATCGTGGTCGCAGTCGCGAGCCCCCGGCAGGGATCGGGTCAGTGCTTCGGTGGCGACTTCCGCGATCAGGCTGGCAAGTTCAGGGCCGATCGGCACGTACAAGGTGCCGAGGTTGGCGGACTCGATTTCGTCGTACTTGTTGACCGAGTGTGCGTAGAAATCAACGGGAATGCCCGAGCGCTTCGCTATGAGGAGCAGCTCGCAGGCGTGGGCCGGGTTGTCCAGATCGAACGTGAAGGTGG
Source organism: Streptomyces sp. LHD-70 (assembly GCF_031157275.1). Lineage (GTDB taxonomy): Bacteria > Actinomycetota > Actinomycetes > Streptomycetales > Streptomycetaceae > Streptomyces. The sequence goes on along the minus strand of NZ_JAVIFW010000019.1, from coordinate 101,984 downwards.
CGCGCATGCCCAGAGACTCGGTCCTCGGCTTACGGCAGATGAGCAGGAGCTGGCTTGCGTTCTCCGGATCCCGCTCGAAGCCGAGGGGCAGCACTCCCTCATCGAGTGTGGCGCGGACAGACTCAGCTTCCTCTTCACTACGAACGACGATGTTCCACCAAGGCAGAGGCCCATAAGTGCCGTGCAGCGCCTCCGCATCGAAGAGGCATGAGCCGTCGGAGTATCGCGTTCGGGCCTCGAGCGAGTGGTTCAGGAAGGTCAGGATGCAGGCGTCCTGGAAGCGTTCCCGCTGCGTACGGTCCCGCAACAGGTCGCGCTCCGTTGCGCTCAGGCATGCGACTGCCTCGGTTAGCGCCTTCAGATGGCGGTCTACCCCTTCCAGAGCGCGGGCGAAGAGCTGCTGCGCGTCTCGGCTCAGCTTGGGCGAGCGGCGTTCCTCTTGCAGGTAGGCAAGGGCGGCGGTGCAAGAAACCAGAGCGGCACCCAACTTCCACAGGTGCCCGGCTTCGTGGGCGGAAAACTGCTTCAGCCAGAGTTCCTGAGCCGGGTTGCCGCTCTTGATCATGGCCAGAGCTACGACATTCCGGACGCGTATGTCCGGCTCTGCTTCGAGTCTGGTCCAGATCGCCTCGGTGCATGTCTCCAGTGGCTTGAGTGGACCGGGAATCAGGTTATCTGGGAAGCCAAGGGTCTCGATGCTCCAGTGCCGTCGCAGTTCCTTGGCCACTTGGGAGGGGGAAGCGTTGCGGGAGAGCTGCCGAGACCACTCTTCCAGGAGGAGCCTGTACGTGCCTTCCGGGGCTTCAGTGCGCAATCCGACGCCGAACAGCATCACGGTGCTCGTGAGTCCACCATGCTCCATGCGCCAGCGGACCCGCTTGACCAAGCTGGTGAGCTGATCTGAGTCCGGCTTGGGGTCGGCGAAGACCGGGTGGTCGGCGAGTAGTTCGGTGATGTGCGTTGCAGACTGGCCGCGCGCGTCCAGGGTGGCGATCTGCAGGATGAGAAGGGAACGCAGCAGATCGAGATCGTTTGGGTTACCGGCGATCCGATTTGCATCGAGCAGCGGATCACGATGGGCGGTGGTAGCGATGCCTGCGCAGACCTTCTGGATCCACTGATCGCGCAGGTCATTTAGGGCAGTGCTGGAACGCACAGTTCTTAATCCCCCTTGGTTGCACGGCTGCGGTAAGGGCTCCGGACTGCATGGTGAGTTCCACTCCGTGAAGCTCTGCCAGCAGGTGATGACGGTGAACTACCGCGTATGCAAGCGACCTTGTAGTCGATACGTACCCGTGGGCGTTGCATCAGCGGAGTGTAGGAGCTACCACTGACAAGACCCGTACAGGGAACCAACTGTGCGATTCCACCTGCCTGCCGACCCTCTGCACCTAAGGGACTCTGACCGCAGAGTTCGCCCATCAGCCCCCCGCCGACCTCGATCGTGATCACGTGAGGCGAAGCGTGGAGAACAGCACTCGACGCGAGCAGCTGCGTGCCGAAGCTGAACGCTTCGGTGTCGATTCTGCGGCGGTTGAGTTCGCCGTGGAGGTGATCGCCGCTGTCCAGCACCATGACCGTGACGACTATCGAGTGAGCTTCGGCGGCGACCTGACCCTGGATGAATGGCTCGCGGGCTATGGGCCCGACGGGTTCCAAAAGCTGCTCGCCTTTGCCTCCCGCAAGGCTGAGTTGGGCGAGCGCGGCCCGGCACTACTGCAGCACCTCATCGGGTCAGCCGCGATCCGCGATGCGACAGGGCAGCAAGAGCCAGATGCCCAGGAGGCCGAGGACGGGCTGGGCCTCGCTGAGAGCAGTGCTGAAAGAGAGGATCTCTCTGGTGAAGCGCCCATCGTCTTCGGCGAGCACCCTGAACTCGGCTGGATCGCTGATGGTCCGTGCGGCGGTGCCGTCGCTACCGCCCTGGAGCATGCTGGATTCGTTTACGACGAGGGCTCGCCATCCGCCGCATCCCGGCAGAGGCGGACCCTTGGGCCGTCCTACACCAGGCGGTGCCCATGCTCCAGAAGATCGAGAAGAGCTTCTTCATCCTCAGCGCTCAAGACGCGACACAGGTTGCTGGCCTGCCGCTGAGCTCTGAGTAACAGCTCGACTGGCGAGGCCATCAGCGGCTGGCTCAGTTCCCCTGGAGCTCCAGGCGGAACTTGGGGCAGACGTCGGGGTCGGCGTCCTCGTAGATCACAGTCCGTTTGCTGTCGTAAGCGACGCTCAGCATGTCCACCGTGTCCTCGGGGGCAAACTCCTTCGGTTCTTCGAAGTGCAGTTGCAGCAAGGGGTACTTGACGGTCTTCGAAGCGGGCTGGATCTCCCACGTTCCGGTGCCGTCGAAGGTGGCACCCAGGGTGTCCCGGTAGTACTCCCCGGTGGGCCAGTTGTGCACCGAGAGCGTGCCGCCGTCCTCGCCGGGCTTCTCCTTCAACACGATGCCAGCGCCGTCCGCGTCCTTGGCTCCCTCGAAGGTGCCGACAAGGTCGGAGGCACTGACCGACTTCGACTTCGGCGGGACGCAACTTGCTGCGACGCCTGCTGGCGAGCAGGCGGTCAGCGGTGCCGACAACAGCGCGCAGACGGCGGCCGCAGTGGGTATGCGACGGCTTCCCCGCCAGGTTGGGCCCCACGTCATGTCCATTCCCCTTCACTGCACCAAGAGTCCCCCCATCACCTCACCATGCCTCCAGTCGTTCCCGTCACGCGTCGGCCGCACCGTCCGCAGGTTCTGTCTCCTCAGGCTCCACCTGCCGCGCAAGGGCTGATTCTTTCTCCACTCGGAGACGGCCCAACTCAAGCCCGACCTCCGGGACGGGGAAGCCGCCTTCAGACATCATCCGCACCCCAGTCTCCAGCGACAGCACGCCAGCCTGAACCCCGCGGACCACCAGGTCCAACGTTCCCGCCTGGTCGCTGGGCAGGTACGAGCCGAAAGCCACCTCAGCGCGCGGATTCTCCCCAGCGGGCAGCACACCGCCAGCCTGGTACAGGCGCATCACCATCTTCAGCAGCAGCGCGTACTTTTCGGCCCGCGCCAACCGCATCGAGCGCACCATCGCGTCCAACGGGCCGAAGCTCAGCTGCATCGCGTACCCGGAAGGCACTTCGGACGGCGCCACCGTGCCGAGAACACTGCCCGGCAGCCGACTGATCACCGACAATCGGTCACGCAGCACCCCTACGTAGGAACGCATCTCGGCGAGCTGAGCAGACGTGTCCACCGTGCTCAACTGGCCACTCTCACCGAGCGGCCACACCACGCCCGGTGCCACCTGAACGGGCAGCGGCTGACCCGTCTTGCGATCAACAGGAAGCCGGGCCCCTGACAAACCGATGATCGGCGATCCAGTCGTCGCAGCGGCGCGTTGACTGTCGGTGTCCGCGGCACCGAGGTCGTCGAGAAGCTGGGCGGCCGACAGAAGGCTGGACTGCCCGAAGTGCTCCGGCCCGGTGATGGTGTTCGGTACATGGACGATCGGGAGGAAGTCCAGCCGTAGGTCGAGCCGATTGAGTACGTCGCCGTCGGCGTTTGTTCGGAATCGAGCGTGCTTGAGCGAGAGCGCATCGATGCTGTCGGCTCGCTGAACGTGCTCCAAGTCCCATTCGGCGTCGGTGAGATAGCACGTGCGGCTGCTCGGCTGGGGTGACCAGGGGTACTGGCGTTGAGTATTGGGTTCATCATCGATGGGGCCGAGTTCGTAAGTGACTCGCCGGAGTGTTGCCCGGCGTCCGGTGGCAGGGTCTGCTGGGACCTCCCAGGCCAGATGTACCCGCTCCGGGTACTCGTCGGCACCGAGCGCGGCGTCTGTCAGAACCGGGAAGTAGAAGCCAGGGTCGATGGTCTGCAGCACGGGGCGATTCTTGGTGCGTGACCAGGCCAGCAGGTACACGGTGTCACCCAGGAGGACAGCGGTGCGCTCGGCATGCTGCATCCGCATCCAGAGGTGCTCGGACTCTGCCCACGCTTGCACGAGATGCTCGCGCTCCCCGGAGTCGGCGTCGGCGTCGGCGTCTTGGTCGTCCCCGATCACGATCTTCGGCGTCTCGCCGAGCAAGTGGCTCAGCGTTTGATCAACGATGAGGGAGGCGTCGCCGTACTCGCGGCGGTCCTCGCCCTCGTCCCCCAGCAGGGCCGCCGCCTGATTGGTGTCGTACGCGGCAAGGACCGAGTAGGCAGCCAGACGGCGCCGGTCCGTTTCCGGAATCCACGAGGCTGCCGTGGGACCGGGGAGAGTGCTGGCTCGCCCCTTGGCTGCCTGCTGGAATGCGGGCTTGTATGAGAGGGCTCCCCAGGTATCGATGATCAGGTTGCGCCAACGACTCATGGCCAGCTCCGTTCCGGGGCACGAGGAGGGCGCAGTCTAAGTCCCGCTTTGCGTACCGCCGTTGACGCAGAGAGCTCTCCGGCCCGCGGGTTGCAGCAGGGCCTACGTCCTTCGCTGTTTCCGCGCTTGCCCGGGAACAGCTGCTCGTGCCCACGGCCCCATCCGTAGCTGCCAGTTGGACTTCGCGCCCCGAAACGCGGAGGCGTCTCGGGGTGGCCATGGCGACCCGGTCGATGCTTAGCGAACCAGGGACAGTGCCCGCGCGGGAGGGCCGGACACACCCTCGCTACCCACGTCTTTTGCTGTGACCGTGGTGGTCAGGTCGAAGAGCATCTTGTTCATCTCGTCCAGGCTGATGCCGACTTCAGAGGCCACGTCAGAGGGACTGACTCCTGTCGACCAGAGACCTTGAAAGACCTTGGTCAGGACTTGCGAGGTCTCCCGCCTCTTCATGCCCTGAGGTTCGTCAGTCCGGTATCCGCGCTTGCTCAGCTCCGCGCACACTGACCGGTACTGCCAGTCGCTGAGCAGGTCCAGGTCGTGCATGCGATAGGTCAGGGCCATGGCGGACACCTTCCAGATGCGCTTGCCCTTGAGGATCTGATCAACGTGCGCCCCGGCGGGCATGTGCCCGAGGACGCTGGATTCGGGCATGAGGAAGGCACTGGCAAACGTGTTCGCCTGCCGTTCGGCCTCGGGGCCCGTGCAGTGGTGATCGCTACCGTGCATGACCAGGTGCCCGAGCTCGTGCGCAGCATCGAAGCGCCCGCGCTCCGGTGACTTCATCATGTTCAGGAACACGAAGGGCGTAGTCCCGCGCCATACCGCGAAGGCATCGACCTCCACATAGTCCGGCGCAAGCGAGAAGACGCGAATGCCATGAGCCTCAAGGAGGTGGACCATGTTGGGTGCGGGGGCGCAGCCGAGTCCCCAACGCGTCCGGAGCATCTCGGCAGCGGTCTCCGGGTCGGGCTTGCCGAGCGATGGGATATCTGGATGCGGGAGCCGGAAGCGCTGGTTGATCCACTCGTAGAGTTCGGCGGCGAGGGTGCCGGCGGAGCGGGCTGCTTCTAGCGTGCGTGGCGGTGTCTTGGTCCGAGCTCGCCAGGAGATGCCCTCTGCGGGCAGTTCGTCGATCTCCGGACCGTGGAAGAAGCTCTCCGGGAAGTCGACCGCGGAGGCTAGGCGCGCGATGGTGGCCGGGCGCGGGGTGGTCCGGCCGGTCTCGTAGTTGGACAGGCTCTGCAGGGAGACACCCGCACGCTGGGACAGCTCCGCGAGCGTCAGTCCACGGCGCTTTCTGGCCAGCGTGATACGGGATGGAGTCACCATAGTGAGACTGCCTCAGTGTTCGGTGGTGCGCGGTGCGGCACCGGGTGGCCCGGCACCGCACGTCTGTGGACGTCAGCGGAAATCGACCTGGATGTCGATCTCGTCGGGTCCATCATCGTCCGACAGTTCGATTCCGTCCATCTCGATGACGGGCAGAGGGATACGCCTCTTCCAGTCCACGACGAACCCGCGCTGCACCTGCCCCGGCAGCGAAAGCTCGCTGTGGATCCGTACCGCGTCACCTGTCTGAACGCGGTAGGACACCAGGAACCAGAGCTGGAGCTCGGCCGACTCCTCGGTGTCGAGCAGAACCTCTTTCGAGGCTGTCGGACGGGGGAACAGCTCGAGCTGAGTGTTCTTCTCCGCCGCCCTCTGTGTAGCCGCTCCACGGCGGTGGAGGTTCGTCGGGTGCAAGCGGCGGTCACCCGTTGCCGCGTCGCCCACCATCACGCCGATTGCCCGGGTGCGGGCGGGGTTGCAGACCACTTCCAAGTGGTCGTGCACGAGCCGCTTCCAGCCCGCGTGGCGAATGTGCGCCTCTCGTATGAGTCGCACGTGCTCCTGGTATGCACGGGTCCCCGGGGTGTTTGACGGGTGGTTCGGCGCTGCCGTTCGCCGCGCGGCCTCGCCTGCGTGGAGGGCCGGGTGCAGGTAATCGAGCTTGGTGCCGAGTGTGGCGAGCTGCGCGTGGACGTCATCAGGATCGGGCGCAGCGAGGGGCAGAACCATGAAGCCTCCGGTTGAAGTCGACCACAAGACCTTATAAGAACGGTACCGCATCTGCGGCGGTGAATTTATAACCTGTCTCCTCGTGTGGCGGGGACTTGGTGGTGTGGGCGGCCACGGTTCGCCGCCCTCATGCGGCCAGCCCGCCGCCGAGAGCCCGAGGGGGATTACGCCTTGAACAAGCTGACTGTAGGCATCGGCGCCTTGCTCCGTGGAGCTGTCAGCGGCGCCCGGTGAGCCGTTCGTCCGTTGGTCGTGACGGGGCGCCAGGCGCCGAAGAATCCAGGAACAGATCCGTCAGCGCCCAAACCGCCGAGTCCAACAGATCCGGCGACTTCTCCTCGTGTTCGCTGGCTCCGACGTACGCCGTCATCTGCTCCTCAAGCGCCGCGAACGTACGCGCCGGACCGGCGTGCGTGATCCTGGACTGCTCGTACAGCATCGCAACCGGGGCCGCACGTGCCCGCTTGTTGCGCGTGGCGTGGACGATGCGCCACTGCACTGTCGGGTCGACTGCTTCAAGGAGCGCCGGGAGGTACTCGCCTCCGTTGTTGGCCTCGATGACCACGCAGTCCGCCTGGTGCTCGTGGTAGAGCGTGGCTGCGCGACGCATCGCCGCTGTGGGGGTGTAGCGGTCCTGCTCGGTATGGAGGAGATAGCCGCGGGGGCGGCGGTCGCCGTACATCTGCTCCAGGGGGTACGAGCGGCCGGCCACCGTGAAGGCCGTGAAGTCGGCGTCCTCGGCCGTCGTGACCGCTGGGTCCACCGCGACGACCAGGCGGTCGAGCGGCGGGACGGCGGCACGGGCAACACGGAAGCCCTCGACCTCGAACATCCACTGCTTCCACAGCGCGCCCTCGACATCCTCCAACAGCACGCCGTCCAACTCCTGTTGGCCGAGCCGGGTCCCGCCGTACTCGGAGTCGAGCTCGGCGAGTGCGGCCGCGGAGAGGTTGGCGCGGTTGTCCTCCATGCGCCCGGTGGTCAGTACGACGCCCGGGCGGGAGGCTGATGGCGTCGTACGGCCGCGTTCAACCAGGCGCCGGATGTGTGGGAGCGGCTTGGGGGTGGTGGAGATGACCACCTGCGGGCTCGGGGCCTCACGCAGGCAGAACCAAAGCATGTCGTACACGGACTGCGCGGTGTGCCGGTTCCACGCCGCGTACTCGTCCAGCCAGCCCTTGTCGAAGGCGAAGCCACGCAGGTTGTCGGGGGTCTCGGCGCCGAAGCCGTAGATCGCCGAGCCGTTCTTCAGGCGGAGGGTCGTCAGGCCGTTTCCTGGGCTGTAGCGGCGGATGTCCTCGGGCGGGATCACCGCGAGGAGGCCGGACTTGGGGGACTCGAAGCAGATCTCCTTGACCAGCGTGGCATTCTTCGCGACAACCGCGATCATCGTGCCAGGCGTCGTAGCCCAGTCTCGTACGGCCTCGGCGGCGGTTCGGGTGTTGTGTGTGGGGATCATCCCCTCACCCGCCAGATACATGCGGTGGGGCGAGTCGACCGACAGGCACCGCATCGGTTGTGGAGGAATCGGCTCCGCACGGACGATCATTCGGTGGTGATTGCGGAGCTGTTGGGGTGCCCTGCCGAGAGCATGTCGGTCCTGCTTCCGGGGAAGCCGGAACACCGGGATTGTGGACCTCCATGCCACCCGCCACCGAGGCCCGTGATCCTTGCCCGCGTGCCTGGCGCGCTCCTCGTACACCCGTGGCTTCTGCCCCAGCGATCGGGCGAGCTCTACGACAGCGTCAGCAAGTTGGCGTTTCGTGGTGCAGAACTCGACCTTCGAAGCCTCGGCATACCCGTCCGCGTCCATCAAACCCGCGAGCAGATCCATGCGCTGCTGCCGAGAGGCCCGCAGGTAGACGCCTGGTACGTGCTTGTTGGCAAGTACGCCCAGGGTTCGAAGCCGCGGAAGCAGCCTGCTGATCGACCAACGAGGGCAGAATCCCTCGCGATGCTCTACCTGAAGCACCGGATGGCCAGCCGCTTCGAAGGCGGCGGGAACTTCTTCGTCGGCCGACGTGATGACTGCCTGCCCGCTGTCGCCATCTCCGAGCCAGACACCAAAAAGGTAGGGATCAACCGGGAGTTCGGCTTCAGGGAGCTCCAGCGGCCCGCAGGTCGGCACCGCGTGATTCGTGTCGCCGCGTTTGCCGACAGTGATGGTGTCGACGATCTGCTGCGTGGTCACCATGCGAGGCCCACTGCCGTCAGACCGTCCGATGCCCCACCTCCCGGGCGCTCTCCAGGACGGCCAGTCTTCCGGGAACTGGCCATCGGTCCCCGCAGACCGATTGAGAGCCTTGCGCGCCGCCGAGTCCCATGTGACCCATTGGTGGTCCGCGCAGGCATCGATCGTCGTGCCGTCTGAAAAGTGCAACCGGTACGCGCGGTCGGGCACAGCATCGAACACTGCCGTAACCGTGCACGGACGCCCGGACTCGTCGAATACCTGGTCGCCGACGCGGAGTTCACCATTCTTCTTCCAGCCGTTCGGCGTGGGGATGACTGTGTCCACGGCCAGCATCTTTCCCCAGCCGCGTCCAGTGAGAAGGAGCCACGAAGTCCATTCACTCGCAGGAGTGTGCTGGCTGCCGCGGGCGTGGTGATGGAGCCAGCCTTCGTGTGGCAGTCCGTCGCACTCCTGACGGTCGCAGGCCCAGCGGCGGGCTGCCTGGACGTCTGCCTCCAGGAGCGCGGCGACCTCGTGATGCAGCTGGGCATCTGACATGACGGCCGGGTTCGGGAGGGAGGCCCCTCTGTCCGTCATGACGCACCGCTTCCCAACACCCCGATACGGGCTTCGAGTTCACGTCGGAGTTGTTCCATCCGCGCTCGACGTTCCTCATCACTCAGACCGGACACGTCCGCTACGTCGATGGCGGAAGGGCTGTTGGCAGCGACCTCAGTGAGATCGATCCCGTAGGCCTGGCGCTCGATGCGGACCGTGACCTCCAGCCAGCGGATCACATCGGACGGGCTGAGCCGCGCGGGATCGAGCTGTTGCAGCTGTGCGACGAGCTTGGCCTGCGCGGCCGAGGCGAGGCGGGCGTGGCGGCGGGCGACCTCGCGAGCGGCTTGCTGGCGTTCGGTGCGCCACAGCCGGTCCTGCTCGCGGTCCCATGCCTCTGCACGCAGCACCCACTGATGCCCAACGGACCAGCGTTCGATCAGGCTGCGGTTCTTACGAACCGTATTGGTGACCTTGCCGAGACTGCGAGACAGACCGAGGTCGCGATAGCAGGCAAACGCCTCCCACGCGGCGGCCGACTCACCCGGCTGCCGCTCCCACTCTTCGGCCCGCTCTGCCATGACCGGCTGCTGCTCCTACCTTCCGCCCTCCGGATCGTCCTCGTGTCCGCCTAACTCGTCCGATGTGCGCACGCCTCGTCAGCGGGTCCGCAGTTCCTGGTCCAGAAGACCGAGCTTGTCGAGCAAGGAGCTCACGTCGTCCCGACGCTCGGCCTGGCTGCCGCCCGTGGCGTGCGCTGCCACGTACAGAGCCGCCCTTCGACGGACCTCGACCGGCAGCGGCGTCACCGAGAGTGTGCGCTGCCAGCCGACGTTGTCCTTCGCCAGGTTCATCGCTCGCCCTCCGAGGCCGGGGCCAAGTCCTCAGGTTCCAGGCCCCCTTCAAGGAGCTGGGCGAGTTGCTCAGCCGTACGAGACGGGCCGTCGGCCAGGTGCTCGGTGAGGGAGCGCGCCAGGCGTGCGGCAGCCCGGTGGACGGTCGTCAGCTGGTCGATCTCGGCGTGCAAGCGGCTGCTCTCAGCGGCGTACGGGCAGGTCACGACGTGGGCCTCCGGAAGCTCGGCGGCAGGATGGCGCGCTGCCGGGCGGGACCCAGAACGCGCAGCACCGTGTGCAGGTCGCTCGGCCGCCACAGGGCGACCTCGAAGCCGGAGTCGGACAGGTGGGCCAGCCATGCGCGCTGTGCGGGGCGGAGGCGGCCGTCGTCGGTCTTGAACTCGATGAAGAGCGTGCGCCGTTGCTTGATGTGCCCGAAGACCTCGTCCGGCCAACCAGCATCGGAACGGCGCGAGTCGGCCGTGTGGTACTGGAGCTGCCAGCTGTACCGCGTGGCTATCTCGCGGACCTGCCTGCGCCACTGCTCTTCGCTCGCGCCGCCCTGTGCTCGCTCGGCGGAGACCGCATCGCGGGGGTAGCGCTCGGCCTCGAGCTGGTCCAGAGAGCCGTAGCGCTCCTTGAGCAGCTTCGCGTAGAGCTGCTGTTCCGCACGCGTAGCCGGGTTCATGAGCCGCCTTCCACACGTGTGCCGTCATGGCGGTAGAGCAGGGTGTAACCGGTGCTCGTGGGCCGCATGCGTTCCAGAAGGATCCTGACGGTGTGGCCGACCGCGCCACCGGCTGCGGGAGAGGTGAGGACGGCGCACTGCGCGTGCCGCGCGGATACGGCAAGCACCCGCAGGGAGCGGCCGGCCATCGGCTTGTAGTTGTCGATCCAGACCTGACCTGGACGGACCTCATCGGTATGCGTCATCCCGTCGCCCCGGCGAGGTAGTCGGCCGCCCACAGCACCAGGGCGCGCCAGCGGTGCCCGGTCTCGATCTCGCCGTCCCGCTCCATCCGGTCGATGGCCTGCTGGACGACGGCCGCCGCATCCGCCGGCATGGTGCGCGTCGCAAGCACCGTCTCGATGGGGGCGCTGCCCTTGCGCGTGGCAAGGAGTGCGTCGGGGTCGTACCAGCCATCGGAGAGTTCGCCGAGGTGTCGCTCGACCATCGCAAGCAGGATCGCGAATGCGGCGGCGACATTGCCGATGTTGTGCGCGCCCTTCACCGAGTCCAAGGTGTCGAGAACGGCTTCGTATTGATCGATGCGCGCCAGCCAGCGGGCGTCCGCAGAGGCCGTCTTACGAGCTGCTTCCAGGGCCCGCTCCGCCGCCTCCTTCTCGTCGGGCAGGAACACGATCTGCACCGTGGCGAAGTCGAGGTTGGCCTCGGCCAGGCTCGGCACACTGACCTCTTCGAGGAGTTCCAGGGTCTTGTCGTCCAGGCCCGAGTACAGGCGCATGGAGACGTCCTCCAGCTCGTCGTACAGCGCCCTGAGGGTGGCCGGATCGTCCTCGCCCGTGATCGCGTTGTGCGACAGCTGAAGCGCGATTTGCCGTTGCCGGGGGAGCGGCTCTGTGATCTCCATCCACCAGATCCGCTCAAGGCCGGCCTCGATCGCCGCCTTGGTGCGGTGGTTGCCGGACAGGACGATGCGCCGACCGGAACCAGCGTCGTTCCACACCAGGGGAGTAGAGGTCAGGGTTCCGTCGTCACGGATGTTCGTGACGAGCCGCTGGAACTGCTCGTGCCGCATGAACCGGGCGTTCACGTCCAGCAGCGTCAGGTCGCGCGGGTCACCCTCGACCATGCGGGGCTTGAGTGGCTCACTCACCTCGGGTCTCCACCTGCGGTCTCCTCGTTCCTCTCCAGTTCGGGTCCCTTGAGTCCCTCTGCCTGCCCGTGCCGGTCACGCCATCGCCCGTACCCCTCGGCGAGCGACCAACGGCCGAGCTCGGCGCCGTAGTCGAGCTGGTAGCGATACGCCGGATCGGTCGACTCCTTACGGGAGTTGAGGTGCAGCAGGCCGCGGTACTTCATCGACACCGGCCGCTGGGTGAAGGCCGTCGTGTTCAGCCGGGTCAGGCGGGTGTTCATGGTGCGCTGAGCCAAAAACTGCGCCTCCTTCGACAGGGCCGCGTACAGCACGAGCTTCGCGAGACGGCCGTACGAAGTGGGCGCCACCGGGAAGTCGGACAGCAGGTACACGTTGTGCGGGTCGTACTTCGGCGTGGAGAACGCGAACGCCCCCACCACGACCCCGTCGACCAGGACCGCGAGCGCCATCGTCGGAGTGCCGGGCCGGATGTTGTGGTTCATGTACTGCGACCGCAGGGTCGCGAACTGCCCCATGCTCAGCGGCGCGATCGCGAGCCGGTCACCGAGGCACTGCCCTGGTACGAGCCGTGGAGCCTTGACCAACTCCAGCCGCTGGGACGGCCGTACGATCCGCGACCGCGGAACGGACGAGTAGACGTTGATCGGCAGACCACGGTTCGCAGTCTGGACCTGACCGCGCAGGTGGCCGCCCAGCTCCTCGACGTCGAAGTGCAGTCCGAGCACCCAGTGCGGCCGGTCCGTGATGCGCTCCACCAGCGTCTGCTTCGCCGCATCGTCCAGCGTCGGGTACTCCGGCGCCGGCCATTGCAAGTGCTTGTCGAGGGCCGCGAACTGCGACTCGTAGTCCCCGGCGAAGAACGGCGGGAAGGCCACCACGGGGGCATCGCCGGGAACCTGCTCCGCAAGCCATTGATTGACGTCCATGGCCGCGTACGAGGCCAGTGCCAGCGGCAGTGCCTCGATCTTCGCAACCGTCTTGGCGTGCAGCTCGGGGAACTGATGCCGGTAGGCCGCCAACATGCGCCCGTAGTACGGGTGATCGTCCCGGCCGAGCCATTGGAAGAACCGTGAGCCGAGGAGTACGACGGCCAGCGTCCCGGCCCGGCCGTCCATGTACGAGTCCAGCCAGTCGAGTTGGGGTGTGGACTCTGCCCGCAGGGTGATGGGCAGTTCCTGTCCGGCGAGGTACCAGCCGATCGCCGACGAGTAGAGCTGCACGTCGCAGCCATGCAGTCGGAAGCCGGAGTCGTGCAGGACTCGCTCGATCGTGAAGTTGCCCGAGCAGCCGACGTAGATGTCCTCGGCCTGCCCGGCCCAACTGGCCGTGTGCTCATGGATGATCGCGCGGAGGTCGGCGGGGATCGATCCGTGAAACATCGAGCCTCCGACTGAGGGTGCCGACTTACTTAGTTAGTTAGATAGTTAGAACGGGGTGGGATGCGGGCCCGGAGGGGCAGGGGGCTGGTCCTGCCGTGCTGGACCGCCTGGGAACCAGGAGGCGCGGGGGACGCCTGGAGGGTTGGTTCCGGGGGCTGGTCGGCTCCGCACCACGAACCCGTGCGGACGCATCCTCGAGCGCCGGGCCCGACTCGAACGGGCTCCTCCCCGCCGGGGGCGGGGCGTGCTGCCAGGTGCACTACCGGCGCGCGGCGATACCCGCCCCGAAGGGCGGGCTCTCACCAACAAGCAAACGCTATCAGACGGAGTACTGTCTATACGTATGGAGAGCGCGGATTGCCGCGCTCGCCAATCGAGCGACCCCGGGACGCCTGGGGGTGATTGCTACTCGTCAGCCTCAGTGAGGCTCATCAAGTCGATCGTCCCGTACGGGCAATCCTCAACCGCTCTGGCCTTACCGGCCTTCGGGCGGACAGGCGGCGCTTCGAACAACTCGCCCTGGCCGGGAGGGGCGGGCTTCGGCTCGGTCGGCTTCTCGAAGTCCTCCCTTGCCATCTCGGCCCAATTGCGCCTTTCAGGAGCGCAGTTCACATCAACACCCCCTGCTCATACGCGGGCCCCAGCGGGCCGAGTTCCCTGACCTGGCCGCCAGTCCGTTCCTGCCACCAGGCAGCGAACATGCGCCGATGACACCACTCGCCCGGCTCGGCCAAGTCCTCGAAACACAGCAGTACCAACCGCAGGTCTCCGGCCGCGACGGCGATCCGCTGAAACCGTGCCGCCAACGCTTCGACCCCGCAACGATCGAGCTGCGCCCGGTAGGCCAACTCGAACTCCGCACGCCCCGAGCCGAAGTACGCCCGGCTCGGAGCGAGTTCAGTCACCTTGTGGTCCAGGGAGTAGGGCAATGCCCATCGGGGAGGCGACAGGGTGATGCGTACCGGCACCCCCATCTCCGCCTTGAAATCGCGGTACCTGTGCGTGAATAGCTCGAACATCCTCAACCCTCCACCGCCCGCACCGCTCGCTCCACGGCCGGGCGTCGATACGACCTGACGGCCCGGGGTGACCGATTGGGTCCCACCGAGCCGCTTTGGCCAGTTGACTAACCCTGCTCGTTCTCGCCGTGGCCCCAATGGTCACGGAATACCCTCAGGGCCGCACTCGACTGGGCAGTCCACTCGCGGTGGAGGCCTTCGAACCCGCGGGTCGTGTCCTGGTGGTGCTCCTGAAGCTCCCGGATGTGTTCGCAGGTCGCCCCTTCCTCGATGGCTTGCGCGAGGGCCCCCGTTACCTGAGCCAGTTCCCGGCCAGCTACTCCGAGTCGACGAGCCGTTTCCCTGCTCTCGTTCGCGAAGGCCAAGGCGATCTCGGAGCTTCCGTCCTTCGGGCCCTTCATGGTGGGCTCGTACGTGACCCCGTGGAACGTGAATGCGTACATGGCATTCCCTTCTGCACTTGTCGAATAGAGCTAACTTCTGGGCAATATAATTCTATTCTGCATCAACTTTGCTCGACAAGTGTTTTTGTTCATTGAAGGTCCAAGAATTCCGCCCCCGACAGTGCGCGAGCCGCGCTCCGCAGAATTCAGGATCACCCCACTTCAGCCCCACTTTCGCCCTACCCCGGAGGCGGGTAGCTCCCTTACACGCGTGTGGCCGGGGCTCGCTCGGAGCCCCGGCCACACGCTGCGCAACCGCCCTCTCAGGCAGCCTCGGTGACGCTCTCGCTCAGCTCCTGCTCGGCCGCCGCAGTGAGCTCGGCGAGCTCCCTGGCCGCCTCGGCCAGCTCAGCCTCGGTGGGCTCCTCTGCGACCACGGCATCGGCCTCTGGAGCGTCCCGCTCGTCGCCGTTCTCCTGGTCGCCGTCGACCTTGAGATCGGGACGCACGGTCAGCTGCTTGGCCTCCGACATCGCCTTGGCCTTGCGCAGCTTCTTCACCGACTCGGCCGCCGCCTTGCGTACGCGCTCGATCGCGTCCAAGTGCTTGCCGACCTCGCCCTCGAACAGCTCCGCGAGCTCGGTCGGAGTCTTGCCCGCCAGTTCCTGCAGAAGGGCGCCAGCGCGCTCCACGTGATCGACCTTGCCCTTGGCCTGCTTACGCTCCTTGACCTTCTCCTCCTTCTCCTTCTCCGACAGCTCCTTGTCCGAGAAGAAGCCCTCCTGCTTCTCCTTCATCCGCATCGCCTGCGCGAAAGTCGAGGCGTCCGTCTCCGACCTGAAGTCACCCTTCATGTAACGGATGACGGCAGCCTTCTGATTGGCCGGAGTGAGCCGGGAGAGGTGCCACGCGAAGTCCGGCTTGATCTTCCCGTCGGCTACGAGCGCCGCGATATCGGTCGTGAGGTTGAGCAGGTCCATGCGCCACTTCACGTAGTCCGGCGTCTTGCCGAACATTTCAGCAATGCGCTCCGCGGAGTGCCCGAACCCGACCAGATCCGCGTACGCCTGCGCTTCCTCCATGAGCGTCATGTCGGCGCGGCCGACATTCTCCGAGATGCTCATCACGAACGCCTTCTCGTCGTCGACGCTCTTGACGACCTGGCCCTTGATGGTGGTGGCGTCGTCCACGAGGTGCATCGCCCGCCAGCGACGCTCGCCCATGATGATCTGAAACTTGCGCTTCCCCTTCGGCCGGCGGACCACAATCGGCTGGAGCTGGCCAACCTCTTCGAACTGCGCGGCCAATTCCTTCAGCTTGCCCTCATCGAAGAACTTGCGGGGCTGGTCGGGGTTGGGCTCGACCTGGTCGAGAGGGATGTCCAGGACTTCGGTCTTGGTGGCGTTCACGTGTGTCACTTCCTCGCACTCTGAGGGCTCAAAGAGGTGTTCTTTGAGGTGATGACATCACTTTATTTCTAAACGATCTTTACCGTCAATTCTTTTGCATCATAAAGGTGCAGGGAAAATGCCTCTCGCCCGGCGGTCCCGGATCGGCAGGGCGGGGCGAGAGGTTCACCGCGAGGGCTTCACATCTTGACCGCAGAAGACTTCACATTGTCTCCACGAGTGCAGAGTCCAAAAGAAGAGCCCCGAGGCTTACGTGTCGGGGTCGGCGTCCGCCCCGCCGAGAACCTTGAGCATGTCGTCCAAGTCGATCCCTCCGTCCCATGAGTCCGCCCTCGCCCTGCACGCCTCGGCGTCTTCGGCGCCTGCTCCCAGTGGCGAGTCGCCCGCTTCCACGTTCCAGCCCCTTGCTCCCAGGCGTGATCTCGAGGCCCACGCTGCGATCCATCGGCCCGCACGGTAGGTGCGCGCAGCCATGCCGACGGCATGTGCCAACCGCGCTACGAGTCGATGGGGCGTCAGGTTATGTCGCGCCCGCAATCGTGCGCAAACACCTGTACGAACTGCGTACAGGAGCCGAACTGCCCCTCTGCGCTGGCAACTTCCTATCGGAAGACGATGTTGAAGCGCTGCTCGTCGAACTTGTTGGAACCCCGCTTGGCGGCCGGCTCCACCCGTACTTCGCGGATCACGAGCTGCAGGAAAGCGCGCCGCTGCTCATCGCCCGCCGTGTTCTCCCACCAATCCCTGATCGCTTCCTCGGTCAACTCAGGAAGCTGGCCGAGGTACTTGCCGCGCTGCCTTGTCTCCTGGGCCGCCTTGCGAGCTGCATCCAGGCTGGCCTTGGCTTGCTTGTACTCCTGCAGCGTCAGGCCGTTGGCCCCCAGCTCACCGGCCAACTCGCCCTTTCTCTTGTCGAGTTGAGCGAGTTCAACCGCGGCCGCCTCAGCCTCGCGCTTCAGCTCGTCACGCAACTTGGCCAGCTTGTCGAGAGTGTTGGGCCGGGAGAGCCTGGCCAGAGCTCGATCAGACACGTACGCATCGAGTGGCGCGGCGGAAATCCAGATCTTGCCGCAGCCCTCCGCCTCGCACTGATAGCCGCGCACGCCCTTGGACGTCGATCGTGAGACGAGGGTCGTGTCACTCAGGTCGCACTTCGCGATCCCGCCGGAAAGCAGATAGGTGTGCTGCGGTACCTGGCCGCGCTCTCGCTCCGCGAAGTGGCGGTCGATCGCCTCGAACAACTCGCGGTCCATCAGCGGCTCGGTGACGCCAGGCACCAACTCGCCCTCGGCGTTGCGCCGTAGTCCGGCGACTGCCGGATTCCGCAGCCGACGGCGCAGGGACGTCGGCGACCACGGGCGCCCGGCCACCGTCGGCCCTGCGGTCTCCGTCATCCACGCGGCGACGCCCCCCAGCGTCGCCCCTTCTTCCTCGAGGAGCTTGCGCGCAGCGGCCACCAAGTACTCGGCCTCGCGCGGGACCTTGGTGATTCCATCGTTCTCGTGGCCGTAAGCCCTCATAACCTCTCCAGCCCAACTTCCCCCACGTACGTGACAAAAGGGTATGACAAGTCCCTCCACTGTCATCCCTAGATGTCCGATCCGACGAGCGGCCCAGCCACTCCGGCTTGGACTAAATTCCAGCCTCGGGCGGACTGTAGTAACCCGTCACGCACTGAGTCTATTGAGATCCAACGATCGTTGGTTCGACGTCGGTGACACCCATACCCGCAGGTCAGCCCATACGTTCATGCGCAAGCAAGGCCCCCACCTGCGAAAAGCGCAGGTGGGGGCAGTCAGTACTCATGTCAACCGGTTGACACGGCTCAAGGCGTCACGCCCGGTGCACCCTGAAGAGGCGGTTGCGGCCTCCCTGAGCCCAGTGGCGCAGATCACAATCAATGCCCAGTCAAGCGGACCCGCATGAGCACCTACGAACGTTCCTAGGTGCTCACGAAGTTGTGCACCGAGCCGTATGGCACAGACTCGCCGGCACGCGGCACATGCTCCCGCTTCGGGAGCCGCTCACGGGGTGACGCCCAGCGCCTTCCACAGATCTGTCGCCAGCACTCGCCTCGCACCCCCGTAGTCGTGCACCGGTACGGGGAACGCGTCAGCGTTGACCAGGTCGTACGTCTTGTTCCGCCCGAGGCTGAACGCCTTGCCGGCCGTCACCACGTCGACGGCGACCGGTAGAGCCAAGAGCTCCTCACGTGTCATCACGCTGGCCCCACCGCCAAGGGGCTGGGGCGGGTGGCTGGAAAGTGTCGATGGGGCATGTTCGGGCACTCCCGTTTCGCCCCCGCGCCTCCCGGACCGCCACGGATGACTCTAGATTCTCCTTCGGGCGGCGACAAGATCGGAACGCAGTACGTGCTCTTAGCTAGCACGTGTGTCTCTACGTACGCAGATCAAGGTCTGGCTGCAGTAGAAATCTCTGTGGCTTGTGCATCGCAAAATGGCGCTGATCTGTCTCTACGTATGATCACGAGCGCCGCCGCAAGTCAGCACACGTCATGGGAGGGATGCGTGTTCAAGGGGTCTGTGTACCGGCGTTGCACCTGCCGAACGCCCGTCGTCGACGCGGAAGGCCGACCGGAACTGGGCTCCGACGGCAAGCCGAAGCGTAGAGAACTCGGCGCCGACTGCCCGGACTTGGGCAAGCGCGACCACGGAAGCTGGTACTACTACATCGAGTTGCCGCCCGGCCTGGGAGCCACACGACGGCGCCCTCGCAAGGGTGGATTCCTCACCAAGCGGAAGGCCGAAGACGCAGCCCAAGAACTGTGGGACAAAGCGCACGGCGGTATCGACGTCACGTCGGACGAGACCTTCGAGCAGTTCGTGCGCCGCTGGTTCGAGAAGAAGGTCGACCTCAAGAAGAGCACCCGGGCCGGCTACGAGGACCACATCGAGCGCGTCTTCATCCCGGCCGTCGGGAAGTTCAAGATGCGGGACCTGCGCACCCGCCACCTCCAAGAGATGTTCGAGCAGATCTGGCGCGCCAATGAAGATCACGCGGCCAACCGCGCTGCCGTCGAGCTCGCCAAGCTGGAAGTCGAGGCCGCTCACAGCGCCTGGAAGCAGGCCGCCAGGCCGCGACCGCCGGAGCTGCGGCAGCGATGGAGCGAGGCCAAGCAGAAGCTGCGCAAGGCGCGGCGAAAGCCGTGGCACATCACCGGCCCCGGCACCCAGCTCAAGATGAAGAACGAGCTCAGCTCAGCACTCGACTACGCGCACCGCGTCGAGAAGCTCATCAGCGAGAACTGGGCCCAGCACGTCGTACTGCCCAAGTACACACCGCCCAAGCCGCTCGTCTGGACCGACGAGCGCGTAGCCCGCTGGCGTGAGACCGGAGAGAAGCCGGGCCCCGTGATGGTCTGGACGCCGGAACAGACCGGCGAGTTCCTCGACGGCGTAGCGGATCACCGCCTCTACCCGATGTTCCACCTCATGGTCTTCCGGGCCCCCAGACGAGGAGAATCAGCGGGCCTCCCCTGGGCGGAGACCGACCTCCAGACCGGCGTCGTCCACATCAGCGAGCAACTCGTCGCCTCCTCCTACGACGTGTGGGAAGACACCCCCAAGAGCGACAGCGGCGCACGCACGTTCCTCCTGGACGCACAGACCCGGGAACTCCTCTTGTTCTGGCGGCGCCGACAGCAGGTAGAGAGGGAGGAATGGCAGCAGAGGCACGAGGAGTGGAAGGCGGCGCAGACCGATGAGGCCAAGGAGAAGCTGAAGCGCTACGACCACCCGTACGTCGAATCCGGCCGCGTCTTCACCTGGGAAGACGGGAGCCCGTACCACCCGGAATACCTGTCCCAGGTCTTCATGCGGCTCGTAGAGAAGCTGAACCTGCCACCGGTGCGCCTGCACGACCTGCGGCACTGCGCCGCCACGCTCTCCCTCGCCGCCGGCGTCCATATGAAGGTCATCCAGGCCCTGCTCGGGCACTCCTCGTTCAAGCTCACCGCCGACACGTACACGAGCGTCCTGCCGCAGATGGAGCAGGCCGCCGCGGATGCGCCGATCGCGGTCGTCCCGCGAAAGGGGCAGCAGTCCGCTGCTGGTGAAGGCGCGGCATAAGGCCCTGACGCCCCGGGAGTTGACGCCGTGACAGGCAGGTCACGCAGAGCCGTGTCCCCGCACTGTCCCCGCACCCATACCGGGAGTTGATGCCGTGACAGGCCGGTCACGCAGAGTTGTGTCCCCGCATTGTCCCCGCACGCATGAAAAAGCCCTCCCGGAGCGTTCTCCGGGAGGGCTTCTCACCTTGTTTTGCCTGGTCAGGCATGGTGCCCCCGGCAGGATTCGAACCTGCGACACCCGCTTTAGGAGAGCGGTGCTCTATCCCCTGAGCTACGAAGGCAAGGCGTGCTCGTCAGTGTAGCGGGTGAGGGAGGGGCGGGGCCGGGGGTTGTGGATCAATGGCGGGGAGGGTCAGGTGCGGGTGATGTGGATGCGGTGGGTGCCGTCCTTCTCGGCCGGGCCGACCGTGACCCGGAGGTCGTTCTCCTTGTCGGTGAAGGTCTGGCCGGAGGCGAACGGGGCGTCGGAGAGTTCGGCGTGCACGTTGGGGCGGCGGGTGCAGCCGCCCGAGTCGCGGGCGGAGTCGGTGACGGTGACGGGGCCTTGGCCGGTGTCGATGTCGGCGTCGACGCGGTAGATGAGGACGCCGGGCTTGCACACCGCCTCGTCGTTGCCGCCGCGGGTGCGGACCTCGACGGCGTAGCCGGTGCGTTCGTCGAGGGGGACGAAGGCGAGCTTCGTGCCGCCGCCCTTCGCGGCGAGGGGCTTCAGGGTGATGTCGGTCGTGCCGTGCGCCGCGGCGCAGCGGATCTGTTCGTCGTCGAGCCAGCCGAGCTTCCACTTGTGCCAGCCGAGGAGGTCGTTGTTGGCGCCCCAGTCCTCGCTCATGATGTCCCAGTGGCCGACGGCCCCGCCGCCGTCCGAGGTGTAGAGGTCGGGCAGGCCGAAGACGTGGCCGTTCTCGTGCGGCAGTACGCGGTAGCCCGTCTCGCGGTACGAGCCCGAACCGTCGTCCTGTCGGGAGTAGACGAAGGAGGCGTTGGCGACGGGCACCCCGTCCGCGACGGGCGCCTCGTGGTTGCCCGCGAACGTCACCGAGAGAACCGTGTCGAGCGCCGACGGCCCGGCGTTGGGCGTCATCAGCACATTGACCAGGTCGTACTCACGGAAATCCACATCCGGATCTGCAGCCTCCACGATGTCCTCGACCAGCTGGCGATAGCCGGGGTCGAAGGGGGCGCCGCGTTCTATCCCGTACGAGGCGAACGAGCGCGGCATGCGCAGCCAGTCCTTGATCGGGGCGTGCGGCTGGTAGTCGAGGCGGCCGTAGGAGCTGGTGCGGAACCACTTCTGGGTCTGCGGGAAGAACTCGCCGAGGCGGTCGGTGGCGCGGCCCTGGCCGCGGGCGTCCGAGAAGTCGATCATGAGGTTGAGGGCGTGCACGGTGCCCGTCGAGCGGGCGTAGCCCGGCTGCGTGGGGACGCCTTCGGACATCTGGATGCTCATGGTTCCGCTGATCATGCAAGGTGCGAGCGCACCGGCTCGGCCGGGGCTGCCGGGACCCGCGGCCTGCGGGTCCGCGGTGAGGCGCCCGGTGCTTGCCGTCACGGTGACGGCGAGGACGAGGGCTGCGAGTGCGGCGAGTACGGGCCTGCGCCGCGGCCTGGATATCCAGTGTCGGGACAGCTGCATCCGCCCGCCTTCCGGTCCGTGGCAGCCGGCAGGTCCTGGCTGCGCCCTGTTCGATCACCCTGTGTCGGGGGGTGCGTAGGCGCTCGCTGAGGGCGACCGATCGTGTGCTTTTACCGGAATGACGCGTGAGGCGGGTCACATGCGAGGCGGGAAATAACCGGGGAGCCCTTCCCCGTTTACACAGGTGTTCCGCCAAGCGGGGAGAGTTTCCCCGCATCGACGGTTCCCCGCATCAAGGGAACGGATCCGCCTCGCAGCTGAGGCTCGGGCCGGTTCGTTCCTGGCCGTGTACGTAGCGATGCACGCGCCGGTCTGCCGACCGGTGCACGTATCGACCGACCTTGAGGAGTGCAGCCGTGGACGTCGACACCGCGTCGAAGCAGCCGCGCCGCATGCCGCGTCCGCGCGCCGATGCGCTGCGGAACCGGGAGCGGATCGTCGGCGCTGCGCGGGAGATGTTCGTCGAGTTCGGCCCCGAGGTGCCGCTCGATGAGGTCGCCCGCCGCGCCGGAGTCGGCAACGCCACGGTCTACCGCAACTTCGCCGACCGCTCCGTACTGATCCGCGAAGTCGTCTGCTCGGTGATGGACCGCACCTCCGAGCGGGCCGAAGAAGCGCTCGCCGAGGAGGCGGACGCCTTCCAGGCGCTGCGCCGCTTCGTGCATGCCGCGGCGGACGAGCGGATCGGCGCGCTGTGTCCGATGCTCTCCGGCACCTTCGACAAGGACCACCCCGACCTCGACGGTTCCAGGCGTCGCCTGGAGCGGCAGGTCGAGGAGGTCATGGAACGGGCGCGCGCCGCAGGGCAGTTGCGTACCGACATCGCCGTCGGTGATCTGCTCGTCGCGCTCTCCCAGCTCACCAGGCCCCTGCCGGGCAGCGACTGCACGGACTTCGACCAGTTCGTGCACCGGCATCTGCAGCTGTTCCTCGACGGTCTGCAGACCCCGGCCCGTTCCGAACTCCCCGGCAGCGCCGCGACGTTGGAGGACCTCCGCCGCCCCGCATGAACCTTCTGACCTTCTGACCTTCTGATCCTCTGTCCGCCTGACCTGGCCGTCTGGCCTGATCGTCTGACCTGGCCGTCTGACCTGACCTTCTGGCCTCCCGACCCGACCTGGCTTCTTGGCCACCTGGCCACCTGGCCTCAATCCCGAGATCGCCGTTTGACCTCGAGCTTGCTTGAGGTTGCACGCTTTTCGCAGTTACTCGTCCCTTCACCGGCTCGCTCCCGAGCCGGGTTCCGATCCGACGGGCGTAGGCGTCTTCCGCGCGTGACGAGCGCAGACGTCTCTCCCAGTCCGTCGACACCGAAGTCCCGAGGTGGGTACCCCCATGTCCGAAGCAGCACCTTCCATATCTGCAAGAAGCGGTACCTCCGACCGCCGTGGAATCTCTGACCGCCGCACCCCTGACCGCGGCATCCCTGATACCGGCCCCGACCCCACGCGCTGGAGAGCCCTCGTCTTCATCGCGCTCGCCCAGCTCATGGTCGTCCTGGACGCGACCATCGTGAACATCGCCCTGCCCTCCGCCCAGCAGGACCTCGGCATCTCCGACGGCAACCGGCAGTGGGTCATCACGGCCTACGCCCTCGCCTTCGGCGGGCTGCTGCTGTTCGGCGGTCGCGTCGCCGACCTGTGGGGCCGCAAGCGCACCTTCGTCACCGGCCTGATCGGCTTCGCCGGGGCGTCCGCGCTCGGTGGTGCCGCGACCAGTGAGGCGATGATGCTGGGCGCTCGTGCCCTGCAGGGCGTTTTCGGCGCACTGCTCGCGCCCGCCGCGCTGTCGCTGCTCGCGGTGATGTTCACCGACGCCAAGGAGCGCGCCAAGGCCTTCGGTATCTACGGTGCGATCGCCGGTGGCGGTGGCGCCGTGGGTCTCATCCTCGGTGGCTTCCTCACGGAGTACCTGGACTGGCGCTGGACGTTCTTCGTGAACATTCCGTTCGCCGTCGTCGCCGCCGTGGGCGCGTACTTCGTCATCCGTGAGCCGGCCGGTTCCCGCAACCGTTCTCCTCTCGACATCCCCGGAGTCGTGCTCTCGACGCTCGGCCTGGTGGCTCTGGTGTACGGCTTCACTCGCGCCGAGTCCGAGGGCTGGTCCGACGCCACGACCATCGGCCTGTTCGTCGGCTCGGCCGTGCTCCTCGCCTCCTTCCTGCTGGTCGAGTCCCGGGTTAAGGCGCCGCTGCTGCCGCTGCGGGTGCTGACGGACCGGAACCGCGGCGGTGTCTACCTGTCGCTGGGTCTCGCGGTGATCGCGATGTTCGGCCTGTTCCTCTTCCTCACCTACTACTTGCAGGTCGTGAAGGGCTACTCGCCCGTGATGACCGGCTTCGCCTTCCTGCCGATGATCGTCGGCATGATCACGGGCTCCACGCAGATCGGCGCCCGCCTGATGACCCGCGTGCCCCCGCGTCTGCTGATGGGCCCCGGCTTCCTCGTCGCCGCCCTCGGCATGCTGCTGCTGACCCAGCTGGAGATCGGCACGTCGTACGCGGGCCTGATCCTGCCGGCGCAGCTGCTGCTCGGCCTCGGCATGGGTACGGCCTTCATGCCCGCCATGTCACTGGCCACCCACGGCGTCGAGGCACGCGACGCCGGTGTCGCCTCCGCGATGGTCAACACCTCGCAGCAGGTCGGCGGCGCGATCGGCACGGCACTCCTCAACACCATCGCCGCCTCCGCCACCACGGCCTACCTGACCGCCCACGCGGCGGACGCGACGACTCCGGCCGCGCAGAAGCTGCTCCAGGCGCAGGCCATGGTGGACGGCTACACCAGCGCGATCTGGTGGGCGGTCGGCATCCTCGTGATCTCCGCGAGCATCGCTCTGACCTTCATCACCACCGGCCACCAGGGCGGTACGCCGGTGGCCAAGAGCGACGCCGCCGGTGCGGACGAGGAGGCCGAGGTGCGAGTCCCGGTGATCGCCCACTGACCGGCCCGGCCCGCACGACGGCCCAGGTCGTCACCTGAGCCAGGGCAGATCGGCACCCGCCTCGTTCGGCTGAAGTCCCTCCGCGATGATCCGCATGATCTCGCCGAGGGATTTCTGCTGTTCGGCGGTGAGCCGGTCGAAGATCGCCTGGCGTACGGCGGCCACATGACCGGGCGCCGACTGCTCCAGCACCTCGTATCCCGCGTCCGTGAGGATCGCGTTCTGGCCTCGCTTGTCGGAGGGGCAGTCCTCGCGGCGCACCCAGCCGTGCTGTTCGAGTCGCGCGACGGCGTGGGAGAGCCGGGAGCGGGTGATCTTCGCGTTCCGCGCGAGCTCGGTCATGCGCATCCGACGGCGCGGTGCCTGGGAGAGCTGGACGAGCAGTCCGTAGTAGACGTGCGGCATCTTGGCGTCGCGCTGCAGCTGTCGGTCGAGATGGTCCTCGAGGAGCATGGTGGCGTGCAGGTACGCCCGCCAGGTGCGCTGTTCCTCGTCGTCGAGCCAGCGCGTGTCCTCGTTGTGCGTCGTCATAAGCCCACTCTACGGAGCCTATTCTTGAAACTTCAACAAACATAACGTACCGTCCGAAGTAGGAGCTTGAACCTTCAAGCTTGCTTGTCTGCTTCGAGCCCGTCGGGCACGCCCACCCACCTGCGCGTACCCGCCCCGCCGATCACGTCCGCGCGAGTGTCAGGAGCCGTCATGAACGCCGCCGCCCCGGAGCGCATGCCCGCCCTCTATCTCAGTCACGGTGCGCCGCCGCTCGCCGACGACGCCCTGTGGCCCGGACAGCTCGCCGCCTGGTCGGCCGACCTTCCGCGCCCCAAGGCCGTACTGATGGTCTCCGCGCACTGGGAGGAGGCCCCGCTCGCCCTCGGCGCAACCGAGACCGTGCCTCTCGTCTATGACTTCTGGGGCTTCCCCGAGCACTACTACCAGGTGCGGTACGCCGCGCCCGGGGCTCCTGAACTCGCCGACTCCGTACGCAAGTTGCTGCGCAGCGCCGGCACGCCCGTCCAGGACATCGAGGATCGCGGCCTCGATCATGGCGCCTATGTCCCGCTCGTCGAGATGTACCCCGACGCAGACGTCCCGGTCCTGCAGATCTCTCTGCCCACGCTCGACCCGCAGCGCCTGATGGAGATCGGGCGCAAGCTCGCCCCGCTGCGCGACGCGGGCGTCCTGATCGTGGGTAGCGGGTTCTTCACCCATAACCTGGCCGCGCTTCGGCAGGGTGGCGTGCCGTCCTGGTCGGCGGAGTTCGACGCCTGGGGGCGCGAGGCGCTGGACGCGCAGGACGTGGACGCTCTTCTCGACTTCCCGCACAAGTCGCCCGCGGGGCAGCTCGCGCACCCGCGCACGGAACACTTCGCCCCGCTCTTCGTGGCGATGGGGGCCGCCGACGCGACCGGTGAACTCGGCGCGCAGCGCTCGGTCATCGACGGCTTCTGGATGGGGCTGGCCAAGAGGTCGGTGCAGTTCGGCTGAGCAGCGGGCGGGCAGGTGAGCGGGCGAGCGGGCATGGCGGTGCCTCCTGTCGTGAGGGGGAGCGCTTGCTCGGGAAGCAAGCGGCTCTCGCACCGTAGGAAGCTCGCGGCAGCGGACGACAGACTTCCGGAATTGGTTCACGCGTTCGAGTGAGGGCGAACCGTTTCCGCGCCCCGAAGGCCCGTCGGCCGTGGCAGGCTCGTCAGCAGTCGGGGCCGAGGCGCTTCTCGTACCAGGCCACGTCCCAGTACCGATCGAACTTGCGACCCACTTCCGCGTACGTCCCCACGTGCCGGAAGCCGAAGCGTTCATGGAGGTGGACCGATGGCGCATTGGGCAGGGCGATGCCCGCGTATGCGCGGTGGACGTCCTCGGTGGACAGGGCGTCGAAGAGAGCCGTGTAAAGCAGAGCGCCCACGCCGCGCCCGGCGGCGTCCGGAGTGAGGTAGACCGAGACTTCGACGGATGTCTCGTAGGCCGGCTTCGGGCGGAAGGCGCTGCTGGTTGCGTACCCCAGAATCGGGGAACCCGAAGCTTGCTGCGCAACCAGGAGACGGTGACGGCCGTCTTCAGGGTGGGAGCGCAGCCATGGCAGGCGTTCCTCGGGCGTGAAAGGCACCGTGTCGAACGTGATGGCGGTCTCACGGACGTAGTGGTTGTAGATCTCCGTGAGGGGGTCGAGGTCGCCTTCGGTACCCGGCCTGACCTGCACCGCTGTCGGCTCCATCGACGTCTCGCCTCCTTGGTGGCGGCACAGGGTACTGCAAGATCAGGAAAATTGTTGAGCGGCTTGGGAATTCTGTCCGGATTCCAGTCGTTGTTTCCATCGGATGCAGGGCACCCGGACGGTGTGCTCTTCGCCACGGCCGCCGTGGATCCCCGCCCCGGACCGCGGAGCCCCGTCAGAACTGCCGACCCACTCAACGCAAGGGAGCACGCATGGCAACCCGTGCCGTCGCCCGTCGTAAGTCTGCAGCCGGATCGGCCGGCAAGACCGACGCGGCAAGCAGTGTTCGCGCCGTAGGCGGGGAGATCGCCGACCGCGACCTGGTCGGCATGTATCTCGACGAGATCGCCCGCACGCCTCTGCTGGACGCCGCTCGCGAGGTCGAGCTGTCGCAGGTGATCGAGGCAGGGGTCTACGCCCAGAAGATCCTCGACGGCGACGTCGACGAGCAGAGCAAGGCAGCCGAGGGTGCGAGCCGCGAGGAACTCGAGGCGCTCGTCGCCGACAGTGAGCGCGCCAAGGACATCTTCATCCGCTCCAACCTTCGCCTGGTCGTCGCGGTGGCCCGTCGCTACCCGCGCAGCGGCCTGCCCCTCCTTGACCTGATCCAGGAGGGCAACGCCGGACTGGTGCGCGCCGTCGAGAAGTTCGACTACCGCAAGGGCTTCAAGTTCTCGACGTACGCGACGTGGTGGATCCGTCAGGCCATCACCCGATCCATCGCCGACCAGTCCCGCACGATCCGCCTTCCCGTCCACTTGGTCGAGGAGCTTGGCCGGATCCGCCGGGTGCAGCGCGAGTTCAACCGCGAGAACGGCCGGGACCCGGAGCACACCGAGATCGCCGCCGAGCTCGGCTCCACGCCGGAGCGTGTCGCCGACGTCCTGGACTGGGCTCGCGACCCGGTCTCGCTGAACATGTCGGTGGACGACGACGGCGACACCCAGTTCGGTGACCTCCTCGAGGACACCTCTGCCGTCTCGCCCGAGCAGTCCGTGCTGACGCTGCTGCGCAGTGAGGAGCTCGATGACCTCATAGGCCGGCTCGACCAGCGGACGGCGTCCATCATCAAGATGCGGTACGGCATAGAGGACGGCCGTGAGCGGACCCTCACCGAGGTCGGCAAGGAGCACGGCCTCACGCGTGAGCGGATCCGTCAGATCGAGAAGCACGCGCTCCTCGAACTGAAGCGGCTCGCCCGGGACACGGGGTTCGACGCGGCGGCGTGAGAGAAGTGGGGCGGCCTACAGCCCACTGGGTACCCGCCTCGCTCACCCCAAGGCCGAGTCCCGGCGCCGTTCCCCCGTGGCGCCGGGGCTCACTCTTGTCGGGGCCTGCGTGGCTCCGCCTGTGACGGGGCCTGCGTGGCTCCGCCTGTGACGGGGCCTCTGTGACTCGGCCTGCGGCGGGGCCTCGGTAGCTCGGCCCGCCGGGCGTTTGATGATGGGGCGACCGATCTGGCTCAACCGGCCGAACTGACCCAACGGGACCCGGGTCGGACTAGCCGGACTGGTCGGTCGCCGGACTTGGCCGACCGGACAGGCTGACCGCCCGGTGCCGACCCGACCGGCCGCGCCGGACCGAAGCCAACTGGACTGGCTCGCCCAGCGGTCCGGCCTCCCCGGCCGCACATGTCCGCTGACGGTCGCCGACCTACCCCGCCGACGGGCCACCCCCGCTGCCCGCCGCTCTGCTGAGTCGAGCACCCAACTCCCGTACGTGGTCGGTCAGTTCAGGTGGGCCGTGGATGGTGAAGTCCACGCCCATCAGGGAGAGGCGGGCCGCCAGCCACTCGATGGCGTCCGAGACTGTGGTGCGCAGACGGCAGCTGTCCGGGCCCTCCGGGGTCGGGGTGCCCAGACCGGCGGGGATGCGGGGCGCGATCAGCTCCGCCGGGGCGGCGAACGTCACGTCGAGCTCGTACGAGGGCTGGCCACCGCGCCGCATCGCGCGGCGGGTGAACTCCGCCGCGTCGCCCTCCGGGAGGGGGCGTGGGCTGAAGCGGGCACCCGTCGCGAAGGGTTCGGTGAGGCGGTCGACGCGGAAGGTGCGCCAGGCCTCGCGCTCCAGGTCGTACGCCACGAGGTACCAGCGGCGGCCCGTCGAGACCAGGCGGTAGGGCTCGACCTGGCGGCGGGACTCCGTGCCGTCGCCGGAGCAGTAATGGAAGCGGAGCTTCTCGGTGCCGGTCGTGGCCGAGGCGATCACGGTGAGGGTCTCGGGGGCGATCGTCGCACCGTCACCCGCCCCGTACACCAAGGGAGTTGTGGCGGACTGGAGGGTGGTGACGCGATGTCGGAGACGAGACGGAAGGACCTGTTCGAGCTTGGCGAGGGCGCGTACGGACGCCTCCTCGACGCCCTCCACCGCGTGGCCGGCGCCGGCCCGCAGGCCGACGGCGATCGCGACGGCCTCCTCGTCGTCGAGGACGAGCGGAGGCATCGCCTTGCCGGCCGCGAGACGGTAACCGCCCTCCGTGCCCAGCGTCGCCTGGACCGGATAGCCGAGCTCGCGCAGCCGGTCGATATCGCGCCGCACGGTGCGCCGGGAGACACCGAGCCGGTCGGCGAGCTCGCCGCCGGGCCACTCGCGCGGGGTCTGAAGCAGAGAGAGGAGCTGCAGCAGTCGTGCCGGAGTGTCCGTCGTCATGCACCCATCATGGGCGCCAATGCGGCCACCATCTGTCCTACATCCCACCTAATTTCGCTCGCATGAAGACCACCTCGCCCACCTCACCCACGACCGCACCCGCCGCAGGGCCTGCGCCGAGCGATCGGCGGCGCTGGTTCGCGCTGGCCATCGTGATGACGGCGGCGTTCATGGACCTCGTCGACGTGACGATCGTGAACATTGCCCTGCCCTCCATCCAGGCGGACGAGGGCGCCTCGTTCAGCCAGATCCAGTGGATCACTGCCGGTTACGCGCTCGCGATGGGCGCGGGCCTCATCACGGGCGGTCGGCTCGGCGACATCTACGGGCGGAAGCGGATCTTCCTCGTCGGCATAGGCGGCTTCACGCTGGCCTCGGCGCTCTGCGGATTCGCTGCGAACCCGGAGATGCTGGTCGGCTCACGCATCCTGCAAGGGGCGACGGCCGCGCTGATGGTGCCCCAGGTGCTGTCGATCGTGCACGCCACCTTCCCCGCGCACGAACGCGGCAAGGTCTTCGGCCTGTTCGGAGCGATCGTCGGGCTCGGCGCGGTGTCGGGGCCGATGCTCGGCGCGCTGCTCACCGAGTGGAACCTGTTCGGTCTCGAATGGCGCCCGATCTTCCTGATCAACCTGCCGGTGGGCATAGCCGGACTGCTTCTCGGCCGGAAGTTCATCACCGAATCCAAGGCCCCGAAGGCGCTCCGCCTGGACCCGATCGGCGTCGTGCTCGTCGTGGCCGGTCTGCTCATGCTGCTCTACCCGCTGACGCGCGGCCGGGAGCTGGGCTGGCCGCTGTGGGGGTACGTGTTGATGGGCGGCGCGCTCGTGGTGTTCGCGGCACTGGTCGCGTACGAGCGGCACAAGACGCGCAAGGACGGTTCGCCGCTGATCGAGCTGTCGCTGTTCAAGGTGAAGAGCTTCGCCGCGGGCGCTGCTGTGCAGCTCACGTTCGGCCTGGTCAGCGGGGTGTTCTTCCTGGTGTGGACGCTGTACATGCAGGTCGGCCTCGGCTGGAGCCCGCTGCGCGCAGGGGCGACGGGCATTCCGTTCTCGCTCGCGGTGTCCGTGGCGGCCGGGATGTCGGTGCAGCGCCTCGTGCCGCGCTTCGGACGCAAGGTGCTGCAGGCGGGCGCGATCACCATGGCGGCCGGCGTCGTGCTCTACATATGGGAGGCCGAGCGGTACGGGCAGGGCATCACGTCCTGGCAGATGGCGCTGCCGCTCGTGGTGATGGGCATCGGCATGGGCCTGATCGTGGCGCCGCTGACCGACGCGGTTCTGTCGGAGGTGCCGCGCGAGCACGCCGGTTCGGCGTCCGGCCTGGTCAACACCATGATGCAGATGGGCAATGCGCTCGGGCTCGGCCTGGTGTCGGTGGTGTTCTTCGGCGTCATCGACGAGCCGTTGGCCGCGACTGCTGTGGGCGCGGCGTACGCGGACGCGTTCCAGCACGCGCTGTGGTGGGTCGCGGGGGTGCTCGGTGCGATCTTCCTGCTGATGTTCGCTCTGCCGGCGCAGCACGTGGAGGGGGCGGCGGGAGCGGAGCTGGCTTCGGCGAGTGGTGAGCCGGTCGACGATGCGCTGTCGGTCGGTGACGCACGCGAGGCTGAGCTGGTGCGTTAGGCCGTCGCCTCCTTCGTACGCGGTGGAGAAGGGTGCCCGCAGGTCCCCGGGCGCGGTCCCGGGCACCCTCCCTGCCGTGGGGACGGCAGTCCGGCGCGACAGCGGGACCGAAGTCTGTTTCTGCCTGAACCACGCCCGAATGTGTTTACTTCAGGGAAACCCAGTCGTACTCTGGGCGTGAAACAACACGCTCGGGCATGAATCGGAGCTGAACCCATGTACGCACCGGAGCGCCAGCAGGAGATCCTCCGCCTCGCACGCGACAGCGGCCGGGTCGACGTGCTGTCGCTCGCCGAGGAATTCCAGGTCACCGCCGAGACCATCCGGCGGGACCTGAAGGCCCTCGACCGCGCCGGTCTCGTACGCCGGGTGCACGGCGGTGCCATACCGGCCGGGCGGCTCGACTTCGAGCCCGACCTCACCGAGCGCGAGTCCACCGCGGCCGACGAGAAGGACCGCATCGCGCAGGCCGCCCTCGCCGAGCTGCCCGCCGACGGCAGCGTGGTGCTCGACGCGGGTACGACGGTCTCCCGGCTCGCGGCGGCGCTGCCGCTGGAGTCCGGCCTCACCGTCGTCACGCATTCGCTGCCCACCGCCGCGCGGCTCGCCGACCACCCCGGGGTGCAGCTGCACCTCATCGGCGGCCGCGTCCGGCACCGCACCCGCGCCGCCGTCGACGCCTGGGCGTTGCGGGCGTACGGGGAGATCCGCGCCGATGTCGTCTTCCTCGCGGCGAACGGATTCTCGCCCGAGCACGGGCTGACCACGCCGGACCTCGCCGAGGCCGCCGTCAAGCGAGCCGCCGTCACCTCGGCCCGCCGCGTGGTGCTGCTCGCCGACTCGGCGAAGCACGGGCAGGAGCACTTCGCGCGCTTCGGAGACCTCGCCGACGTCGACCTGCTGATCACGGACAAGGGCCTCAGCGACGACGACACCGCGGCGATCGAGCGCGGCGGCACGGAGGTCGTACGCGTATGACCAGTCCTGCCGCGCCCGGAACGCCCGCCTCCGGTACCGCACCGCGCTCCGCGCCCCACAGCCCGTACGAGAAAGCAAGTGCAGGGATGATCCTCACCGTTACCCCGAACCCCTCCCTGGACCGGACCTACGAGGTGCCGGCGCTCGATCGCGGCGAGGTCATCCGGGCCACCGGCGACCGGATGGACCCGGGCGGCAAGGGCGTGAACGTCTCCCGGGCCGTCGCCGCGGCCGGGCAGCGCACCCTCGCGGTGCTGCCGCTCGGCGGCACGCCCGGTGACTTCGTCGCCGAACTCCTCGGTGAGCAGGGCATCGAGGTCGCGCCGGTCACCGTCGCGGGCCAGACCCGGTCCAACATCTCGCTCGCCGAGCCCGACGGCACCCTCACCAAGATCAACGCGTCCGGGCCGGAGCTCTCCGCCCACGAGTCCGAGGCGCTGCTCGCCACGGTCCGCGACCGGTCCGCGGGCGCCACCTGGATCGCCTGCTGCGGGAGCCTGCCGCGCGGCCTCGAACCGTCCTGGTACGCCGAGCTGGTGGCCCGCGCGCACGCCGCGGGTGCCCGGATCGCCCTCGACACCTCCGGACCGGCGCTGCTCGCCGCGCTCCGCGAGCGCCCGGACGTGGTCAAGCCCAACGCCGAGGAGCTGTCCGAGGCGGTCGGCCGCCCGCTCGCCACCGTCGGTGACGCGGTCAAGGCGGCCGAGGAGCTGCGGCAGCTCGGCGCCCGCGCGGTGCTCGCCAGCCTGGGCGCCGACGGCCAGTTGCTCGTCGACGACTCCGGTGCGCAGTTCGCGAGCGCCCGCGTCGAGACCGTACGCAGCAACGTCGGTGCGGGTGACTCCTCGCTCGCCGGATTCCTCATCGCAGGCGGCGGCGGCCCCGAGGCGCTCGCCTCCGCGGTGGCACACGGCGCTGCTGCCGTGCAGCTCCCCGGCAGCGTGATGCCCACGCCCGCCGACCTGGACCCGTCCGCCGTGACCGTCACGGCCGACGTACCGCTGGACCGTCTGCTGACGGAGCCCGTCTCATGACCCCCCTCAAGGGCCGGAGCCCGATGCGTACGAACGCTCTCCTCACCTCCCCGTCCCCCGTCCCCACCCCCGCCCGTCGGGCGATATGCGCGCGAAGGAGCCCGCGATGAGCGAGATGATCACCGCGGACCTGGTCGACCTCGACCTGTCCGCCGATACCAAGGAAGCGGCGGCCCGTTCCCTGGCCGAGCGGATGGTCGCTCAGGGCCGGGTCACGGATCTTGACGGCTTCCTCGCCGATGTGGCCGCCCGCGAGGCGCAGATGCCGACCGGTCTCGACGGCGGCATCGGTATCCCGCACTGCCGCAGCGCCCATGTCACCGAACCGACGCTGGCGTTCGGGCGCGCGACCCAGGGCATCGACTTCGGGGCCGCCGACGGCCCCGCCGACCTGGTCTTCCTCATCGCCGCACCCGCGGGTGCGGACAGCGACCACCTGACGATCCTGTCGTCGCTCGCCCGCCAGCTGATGGACGCCGAGTTCACGGGCGCCCTGCGGTCGGCGGACGACGCGGAACGTGCGGCGGCGCTGATCCGCGGAGACGCGGACGAGGCGGAGGCGGCGGACGAGGCGGGCGAGGTGACCGACGGGCCGACTGACGAGCGGGCCGACGAACGAGCTGCCGAGCGGGCCGGCGAGTCGACCGGCGAGTCGACTGGCGAGGCCGCCGACGAGCCGTCGCCCGCGCAGGTGCAGACGAAGAAGTCGGTGGAAGCGCCCGCGCACGGCGAGGGCGGGGGTGAGGGCGGGGGCCGGGGCGCCCCCTTCAAGATCGTCGCCGTGACCTCCTGCCCGACCGGCATCGCCCACACGTACATGGCCGCCGAGTCCCTGGAGAACGCCGGTCGCGAGGCCGGGGTCGAGGTCGTCGTGGAGACGCAGGGCTCGGCCGGGTTCACCCGCCTCGACCCTGCCGTCGTGGCCGCCGCCGACGGCGTGATCTTCGCGCACGACGTGCCCGTACGGGACAAGGAGCGGTTCGCCGGAAAGCCCACCGTCGACGTCGGGGTGAAGGCGGGCATCAACCGCCCCGCCGAACTGATCGCCGACGTGCGCGGCAAGGCCGAGCGCGGCGAGGTCTCCTCGGGCGCCGCCGCGGCCCCCGTCGACAGGGCGGGCGACGAGGGTGACAGCTACGGCACAAAGCTGCGCAAGTGGCTGATGTCCGGTGTGAGTTACATGGTCCCGTTCGTCGCCGCGGGCGGCCTCCTCATCGCCCTCGGCTTCGCGATCGGCGGCTACGAGATCAGCGAGGCCAAGTCCGTCGCCGAGCACTTCGTCTGGACCGAGGCCGCGAGCTGGGCCGCGCTGCTGTTCCAGGTCGGCGGGCTCGCCTTCTCCTTCCTGGTGCCGGTGCTCGCGGGTTACATCGCGTACGGCATGGCGGACCGGCCGGGTCTGGTGCCCGGTTTCGTCGGCGGCGCGGTCGCCGTGCAGATCAACGCCGGGTTCCTCGGCGGTCTGGCGGCCGGTCTCATCGCGGGCGCCACGGTCATGGCGATCCAGAAGGTACGGATACCGGCCGTGCTGCGCGGCATCATGCCGGTGGTGGTGATCCCGCTGATCTCCTCGGCGGTGGTCGGCTTCCTGATGTTCCTGGTGGTCGGAAAGCCGATCGCCACCCTGCAGAGCGGCCTCAGCGACTGGCTGGAGTCGCTCACCGGCGCCAACGCGATCATCCTCGGCGTCATCCTCGGCCTGATGATGTGCTTCGACCTGGGCGGTCCGCTCAACAAGGTCGCGTACGCCTTCGCCGTCGGCGGCCTGGGCGCCAACGCCACTGAGGGCAACCTGAAGGTCATGGCGGCCGTGATGGCGGCCGGCATGGTGCCGCCGCTGGCGATGGCCCTGGCGACGACCGTGCGCGGCAAGCTGTTCACCAAGGCGGAGCGGGAGAACGGCAAGGCGGCCTGGGTGCTCGGTGCCTCGTTCATCACGGAGGGCGCCATTCCGTTCGCCGCGGCCGACCCGCTGCGCGTCATTCCCGCCTCGATGGCGGGCGGCGCGGTCACCGGTGCCCTGACGATGAGCTTCGGCGCGACCCTGCGGGCCCCGCACGGCGGCGTCTTCGTGGTCCCGCTGATCGGCCAGCCGCTGCTGTACCTGCTGGCGATCGTCGCCGGTACGTGCGTCTCGGCGGGCCTGGTCATCCTCCTGAAGGGGATGCGCAGGACCGGCCCCGAGCAGGCGTCGGCCAAGGCGGACGAGGCGGCGTCCGCGAAGGCGGCCGAGGCGAAGAATGAGCCGGTGGCGGCGGTCTGACCGCTCGGCCTGAACGGTCCCCTCCCGGTCCCGGCACCGGTCCGGTCCGGTCCCGGAAAGAAGCCCTCGCCGCCGCGGTGCGCATCGCACTGCGGCGGCGAGGGCTTTTGCGTGTGGTTCGTGGCGTGGGCGGGGGAGGGAGGTGCGGGAGGGAGGCGAGGGATGGCGCGGGATGGCGCGGGATGGTCCTGAGGTCGTGCGGGTGGCGGGCGGGCGGTCTGCGAGATAGGTCACTTCGGGACCTAAGTCCCTTTCCGGGGCTGTCGTGCTGCCTGCTCCGTGTTGTCTACTGACCCGCATGTTCGAGCAGATATCGCCCCTTCAGCAGGTCGGCCTGACCGTGCTCGCCGCGGCGGGCGCCGTCTGGGCCGTGCGTCTGGTCCGGATGCTGCACCGCGACCGCACGGAGCCCACGGTCCCGTACGTGTCCGGCGCCTCCTTGCACGCCCTGCCCCGACAGCCCTCGCACGCCGGCGAGACGGTGGAGCTCTCGGCCGCCGAACGCGACGCCTTCGCCGGCCTGGTCCGCCAGCTGATGAGCCGACGCGGCTGAGACTCGTAAGCCGATCCGCTCGGCTCCTACGCCGATCCGCCCAGCTCATGCGCCGATCCGCTCAGCTCGTACGCCGACCCGCTCAGCTCGTACGAGAAGCTCGCCGCTCCATCGCCGCACGCGCCGTCGTCTCGCTCACGTACACCTCGCACATGTGACGGCCGTCCGGCGTGGCCGTGTGCTCGACCTCCCAGAGGCTGATCTCGCGGCCGTCGGCGAGCAGGAACGCGTGCTCGTAGAGCGCGAAGCACAGGCCGGCGGTGCCCGTCCGGCACGGGTTGCCGAAGGCCTGCGTGATCTGGTGCGCCAGCGCGGTGCGCAGCAGCGACGCCGTGTCCGCACCCGGCCGGTCGGCGTTCTCCGCGCGGCGCAGGAGGCGCCTGGCGTGGTCGGCGGAGTCGTCCGGGGCGTACGAGCGCTGGAGCGGTGCGGGCGAGACGATCAGCCGGACCGTGTCCAGCGCGAGGGGTTCGCAGCCGGGGATGCGGCCCTCCGTCGAGTCCGGGCACTCGGGGCCGCAGGTGCCGCTCGGGAGCAGCCGGGACGCCGCGATGTGCGCCTCTTCCTCGTCCGCGTACAGCTCGTGGACGGTCTCCTCGCTCCGCTTGCCGCCCGGCCCGGTGTTGTGCCGCAATTCCCAGAGCGTCAGCGCCTGGCCGTCGGCGAGCAGGAACGTGTGCCGATGCGTCTCGCGGTGCAGGCCGGCGCTGTGGTGGGCGGAGCGCAGCGAACTGTCGAACGTGAGGGCCGATTCGAGCAGGGCTATCGTCTCGTCGGGCAGCTCGAAGGAGTTCAGGGCCCGACCGAGGAGCCCTTCGAGGTGCTCCTCCGGTGTCTTCGGCGTCTCGTACGGAACGCTCAAGGCATACTCCCGGCGTCGCTCGCGTCGCTGCATGTCACCTTGTGACCGCTCACCGTAGCCCCTCGGTGGAACATCATGCCCGGGGTTCTGAAAAACGCCCGGGCGCCCCTGGAAGTTCCCGCGCTCCACGGGCAGTTCGCGCCGCCCGCGGTCGGCCGGTGCGCCCGCAGGAGGTCCGTGCGCCCCCTACTCCTTCCCGTGGAGATCCCCGTATAGATCCTCTAGATCCCCGTAGAGATCTCCGTACGAGGGGAAGAGTCCGCCCGCGCTGTCCACCGTCTCCGCGGCTTCGATCGCCCGGACGATCGCGCGGGTCACCGTGTCCGCGCCCGCCGCCAGGATCGCGTTGACCACGGTCATCTGCTCCAACTCGCCCTCGGGCAACGGGTATTCGCCGGTGGCCAGGGTGAACACCGTGTCTCCGTCGTGCAGGAGGTGCACCGGCCGGATGGCGCGGGCGAAGCCGTCGTGGCTGGTGCCCGCGAGCTTCTGCGCCTGGGCGCGGCTGAGCCCGGCATCGGTGGCGACGACAGCGAGGGTGGTGTTGAGCCTCGACCCCGCAGACCCCGCAGACCCCGCAGACCCCCCAGGCCCCCCAGGCCCCGCAGGTCCCGTCGCCCCCTCCTGCCCGGTCGCCCGCCCCGTCGCCCCCGCCGTCGCGATGCTCGGCTCGCCGCCGCCGTTCTGTCGGCGCGCGGTCTCCGCCTGTGCCTCCGCGAGCCGGGCTTGCGCGCGGGCGTGCACCTCCTGGGCCGGGCGCTCGACGGGTTCCGTGCTGTCGCCGTCCTCGAAGTAACGCCCGTACAGCACACCGGACTTCGGATCGGTCACCGAACCGACGGCGTTCACCACCACCAGCGCTCCGACCGTGTGCCCCGACTCCAGGCGCACGCTCGCCGTGCCCACGCCCCCTTTCATCCCGCCCGCCACGGCCCCGGTTCCCGCGCCGACGCTGCCCTGCGCCACCTCCGCCGTCGCCCGCTCCACCGCCTCCCGGCCGAGCACCGCAGTCGGGCGCGCCCGCCAGTCACCGCCCCTGCCGAGGTCGAAGAGGCAGGCCGCGGGCACCACCGGTACGACCCGGTCGGGCCCGCCCACTGGCACGCCGCGCCCCTGCTCCTCCAGCCACGCCATGACGCCGGCCGCCGCGTCGAGTCCGTACGCACTGCCGCCCGTGAGCACCACCGCGTCGATGCGCTGCACGAGGTTGCGCGGGTCGAGCGCGTCCGTCTCCCGAGTGCCGGGGCCGCCACCGCGTACGTCCACGGCCGCGACCGCCCCGCCGGTCGGCGCGAGGACGACGGTCGTACCCGTCAGCCAGCCGCCTCCGTCCCGTGTCGCGTGCCCCACCCGGAGGCCGGGCACATCGGTGAGCGAATCCTTGCCGCCGATCCGGCCCGCGGTGGTCTTCGAGCTGCTTGCGGAATCCCTGGAGTCCATGGACGCACCTTACGGATCAAGGGAGTTGAGGGCCGCGCCTTCGCTCCGCCCGCGTGCCTCGGAAGGTGCGTGCCCAGCCGGGGTCGGGACCAAAGGCGCAGCCAGAAAAGGGCCCTAAGGCAAGCCACAATGACGACCAATTGCTCTGATTCCTCTCCTTTGTCGCAGACACCCTGGATGAGTAAGGAATCCTCCTCACCCCCAGGAACGACGCCATGAGTCCTGCCGTAAAGGAAGAAGTGGCCACAAGCGCCGGTCGGTCCTACGACCCCGCGCAATACCGGCCCGGACGCACCATCACCGACTGGGAACCGGAGAACGAACTCTTCTGGAAGTCCATCGGCAAGCGGGTCGCCACCCGCAACCTGTGGATAGCCGTCCCCGCCCTTCTCGTCGCCTTCGTGGTGTGGCAGGTGTGGAGCGTCACCGCAACGAACCTCAAGGGCGTCGGCTTCGGCTTCAGCACCTCGCAGCTGTTCTGGCTGACGGCGATCCCGGGACTGACCGGCGGTACGGCCCGGATCTTCTACACCTTCCTCGGCCCGAAGATCGGCCAGCGCACCTTCACCGCCCTGTCCACGGTCGTTCTGATCGTCCCGCTGATCTGGCTGGGCTTCGCGATCCAGAACACCTCGACCTCCTTCACGGAGATGGCGATGATCGCC
Source organism: Streptomyces sp. LHD-70 (assembly GCF_031157275.1). Lineage (GTDB taxonomy): Bacteria > Actinomycetota > Actinomycetes > Streptomycetales > Streptomycetaceae > Streptomyces. The sequence goes on along the minus strand of NZ_JAVIFW010000019.1, from coordinate 63,041 downwards.
GCCCTCTGCGGTGTCGGCGGAGCCAACTTCTCCTCCTCCCTCGCCAACATCGGCTTCTTCTTCCCGAAGTCGCAGAAGGGCAACGCCACCGGCATCAACGGCGGCCTCGGCAACCTCGGCGTCTCCGTCGTCCAGCTGCTCACCCCGATCGTCATCACCAGCTCGGTCGTCGCCATCGGCTCGGCCCAGCACAAGGCGGACGGCTCGCCGGTGTACCTGCAGAACGCCGCGTTCGTCTGGGTCCCTGTCCTGATCGTCCTGGCCCTCGTCGCCTGGTTCGGCCAGAACAACCTGCAGTCCGCCTCGACCTCCTTCAGCCAGCAGAAGATCATCTTCAAGCGCAAGCACAACTGGCTGATGACCTGGCTCTACGTCGGCACCTTCGGCTCCTTCATCGGCTTCGCCGCCGCCCTGCCGATGCTGATCAAGACGACCTTCCCCGACTACTCGGTCGCCACCTACGCCTGGATGGGCCCCGCCCTCGGCGCCCTGGCGCGCTGGGCCGGCGGCTGGATCGCCGACAAGCTGGGCGGCGCCCGCGTCACCATTCTGTCCTTCGTGGGCATGGCTCTCTCGATCATCGGTGTCATCAACTTCCTGCCCGCAGACTCCGGTTCGGGCAACTTCACCGGCTTCTTCCTCTGCTTCCTCGCGGCGTTCTTCTTCTCCGGCATCGGCAACGGCTCGACCTTCCGCCAGATCCCGGTGATCTTCCGCAGCCAGCACCTGAAGGGCCTGACCGAAGGCACCCCGGAGTACGCCAAGGCCCTGAAGCAGACCGAGATGGAGTCCGGCGCCGTCACCGGATTCACCGCCGCCATCGCCGCCTACGGCTTCTTCTTCATCCCGGCGCTCTTCGCCAACTTCTCGGTCACCAGCGCGATGTGGGGCTTCGTCGCCTTCTATGCCAGCTGCATCGTGGTCACCTGGTGGTTCTACGCCCGCAAGGACGCCGAGTCGCCGTCCTGACCTCAGCGCCTTCAGCCGCGAGGCGGGTCCCTTCGGGGGCTCGCCTCGTCGCTGTTCTCGGCCGACGAGTGAGACCACCGGAAGGTGGGATTGGTGAATGCCTTCACAAAGCACTCCCGGGTCTAAAGTCCTCGGCGAACTCGCAGGTCAGGGCGGTAGTGGCGGCTCGGCGAGGGAGGGGCCCGGGTCCTCCGGCCCGAAACAGGGGACCATTGCCGACGTGAATGATCGATCAACGGGAGTGCAATGGAAGGGAGCGAAGGCACAGCGACCGGAAGGTGTGCACCATGACCGCAACTCCCTTGGAGAAGACGGCGAACCGCGAGGCCTGGGAGGGCTTCAAGGGCGGGCTGTGGCGCGACGCCATCGACGTCCGCGACTTCGTGCAGCAGAACTACACCCCGTACGAGGGTGACGGCTCCTTCCTCGCCGGCCCCACCGAGCGCACCACCGCCCTCTGGGACCAGCTCCTCACGATGTTCCCGCAGGAGATCGAGCAGGGCGTCCACGACGTCGACGTGAGGACCCCCTCGCGCATCGACGCCTTCCGGCCCGGCTACATCGACCCCGGCAAGGACCTGATCGTCGGCCTTCAGACGGACGCCCCGCTCAAGCGCGCGATCATGCCCAACGGCGGCTGGCGCATGGTCGAGGGCGCGCTCAACGCCTATGGCTACGAGGCCGACCCCGAGGTCCGCGAGATCTACACCCACCTGCGCAAGACCCACAACGACGGGGTCTTCGACGCGTACACCCCCGAGATCCGCGCCTGCCGCTCCTCCGGCATCATCACCGGCCTCCCGGACGCCTACGGCCGCATCATCGGCGACTACCGCCGCGTCGCCCTCTACGGCGTCGACCGCCTCGTCCAGGACAAGAAGTCCGTCAAGGCAGAACTCGACGCGGAGTGGCCCACCGAGGACGTGATCCGGGAACGCGAGGAGACCTCCGAGCAGATCAAGGCCCTCGGCGAGCTCAAGGCCATGGCCCTGTCGTACGGCTACGACATCTCCCGCCCCGCCGCCACCGGCCGCGAGGCCGTCCAGTGGCTGTACTTCGCCTACCTCGCCGCCGTGAAGGAGCAGAACGGCGCGGCCATGTCGATCGGCCGCATCGACAACTTCCTCGACATCTATCTGCAGCGCGACATTGAGAACGGCCTCCTCACCGAGGAGCAGGCGCAGGAGTTCATCGATGACTTCGTCATCAAGCTCCGCATCGTCCGCTTCCTGCGCACTCCCGAGTACAACGAGCTCTACTCCGGCGACCCGACCTGGGTCACCTGGTCCATGGCCGGCATCGGCGAGGACGGCCGGCCGCTGGTCTCGCGGACCACGTTCCGCGCCCTGCAGACCCTCTACAACCTGGGCCCGGCCCCCGAGCCGAACCTGACCGTCTTCTGGTCGCGGCAACTCCCGCAGGGATTCAAGGACTTCGCCGCACAGGTCGCCATCGACACCTCGGCCCTCCAGTTCGAGTCCGACGAGCTGATGCGCCCCAAGTACGGCGACGACACCGCGATCGCCTGCTGCGTCTCGGCGATGGCCGTCGGCAAGCAGATGCAGTTCTTCGGCGCCCGCGTCAACGTCGCCAAGGCCCTCCTGTACGCGATCAACGGCGGCCGCGACGAGAGGACCGGCGAGCTCGTCGTCGAGGGCTTCGAGCCGATCGAGAGCGAGTACCTCGACTACGAGCAGGTCGCCGCGCAGTACGAGGCGATGCTGGAGTGGCTGGCCAGGACGTACGTCCACGCCCTCAACGTCATCCACTACATGCACGACAAGTACGCCTACGAGCGCATCGAGATGGCGCTGCACGACCGGGCGATCCTGCGCACCATGGCCTGCGGCATCGCGGGGCTCTCGGTCGCCGCGGACTCGCTCTCGGCCATCAAGCACGCCCGCGTGAAGGTGATCCGCGACGAGACCGGCCTCGCCGTCGACTACGAGATCGAGGGCGGCTACCCGGCCTACGGCAACAACGACGACCGCGCCGACGAGATCGCGCGGAGGATCGTCTCCGGGTTCATGCAGAAGATCCGTACGTACCCGACGTACCGCGACGCCGTGCACACGCAGTCCGTCCTGACGATCACCTCGAATGTGGTCTACGGCAAGAAGACCGGCAACACCCCCGACGGCCGCCGAGCCGGAGCACCGTTCACCCCCGGCGCCAACCCGATGAACGGCCGGGACGAGCACGGCTACATCGCCTCCGCGCTGTCGGTCGCCAAGCTCGACTACGACGACGCCGAGGACGGCATCTCGCTGACCAACACCATCACCCAGGACGCCCTGGGACGCACTCCCGAGGAGCGGATCGACAACCTCGCGGGCGTGCTCGACGGGTTCATGGCCAGCGACGGCTTCCACATGAACGTCAATGTCCTCGACAAGGCGACCCTGCGGGACGCCATGGAGCACCCGGAGAACTACCCGCAGCTGACCATCAGGGTCTCCGGCTACGCGGTGAACTTCGTCCGCCTCACCCGCGAGCAGCAGTTGGACGTCATCAGCCGCACCTTCCACGGCTCCCTCTGAGCCTCCGGCTCCCCGCTGCCGAGCACGCCCCGGGGAGTCGCCCCTCAGCTGCGGCCCCGGAGCCGGGCCCTCACCCCGGCTCCGGGCGCCGCGGACATCAACTCCTGTGAGGAACACCGGAGTTACGCCATGACCGTCTTGCTCGACCAGAATCTCGCCGCTCTCCGTGCTGCCACCCCCGCGGGAGCCGCCATGCACCGCCCGATCGAGGGCACCGTGCACTCCTGGGACCTGTCGACCGGCGTGGACGGGCCGGGCAGCCGCTTCGTCGCGTTCCTCTCCGGCTGTCCGCTCACCTGCCTCTACTGCCACAACCCGGACACCTGGCGGATGCGCAACGGCAAGCGCACCTCGGCGGACGACGTGGTCAAGGAGGCCGCGAAGTACACCAGGTTCATCGCCGCGGCTCGCGGAGGTGCCACCGTCAGTGGGGGCGAACCGCTGCTGCAGCCTGTCTTCGCCGGGGAGCTGCTGCACCGCTTCAAGCATGAACTCGGCCTGCACACCGCCCTGGACACCTCGGGCTTCCTCGGTGTCCGCGCCACCGACGCCCTGCTGCGGGACGTCGACCTGGTGCTGCTCGACATCAAGTCCTGGGACCGGGAGACCTACAAAAAGGTGACCGGACGCCCTCTGCAGCCCACCCTGGACTTCGCCCGGCGCCTCGCCGACCTCGGCAAGGAGGTGCATGTCAGGTTCGTGCTCGTCCCCGGCCTTACCGACGATCCGGCGAACATCGAGGGCGTGGCCGCCTTCGCCGGCGGGCTCGGCAACGTCTCGCGCGTGGACGTGCTGCCCTTCCACAAGCTGGGGGAGGGAAAGTGGCAGGCACTCGGCATGAACTTCACGCTGCACGACACCCCCTCGCCCACCCCCGAGCAGGTCACTCTGGCGAAGGACATCTTCGAGGCCCACGGTCTGAAAGCGGTGTGATCCTGGAGCTGGAGCTGGAGCTGGAGCTGGAGCTGGAGCTGGAGCTGGTGCTGGTGCTGGTGCTGGACCTGGAGCCGCTGCCGCCGGAGCCAGCGCCGTATCCGGGGCAGAGCCCGACGGGGCGCAGGCGCCGTACCCTGGAGGCATGAGCAGCGCCGCCCCCGCACCCGGACCGCGAGACGCGAAGAACGGGCCCGAGCCGAAGGCCAAACCGGCCCCGGCCCTGAACTTCGACGATCCGCTGGACCAGCAGTCCGCGGACGACACGGACCGGGGGTGGGGCGAGCGGCCCAGCGGCGGCGACAGCGCCGCCGACCTGGCGCGCTTCCTCGACGAGAAGCCGCCCCACCACCTCTGAGCGTCCGCTACTTGCCGGTGTCCACGGGGCCACCGCCGGAACCACCGCTGTCCCTGGCACCGCCGGTCCCAGAAGTGGCACCACCGGGACCACCGCGCTGGGCGACCAGCACGTCCCGGATCTCCTTGAGCACCTCGAGCTCGGAGACCTCGAGCGTCTCCTGGACGCCCTCCTTGGCCTTCCGCCGCGCCTCCACCTTGGCGAGGTACTTCGCCATCGGCAGCACCATGAGGAAGTACACGACGGCCGCGGTGATCAGGAAGCTGAGCGTGGCGCTCAGGACCGTGCCCCAGCTGATCGGGATGCCGCTGGTGGCCTCCCCCGTCGCCGGGTCGATCTCGCACGGGCCCTTGAGGCAGGACCTGTAGCTCTCCAGATCCTTCGTGCCGAAGGCGCCGACCAGCGGGTTGATGACGCCCTTCACCACCGCGTTCACGACGTTCGTGAACGCCGCACCGATGACGACCGCGACGGCCAGATCGATCACGTTCCCGCGCGTCAGGAACGCCTTGAAGCCCTCCCACACACCCGGCTTCTTCTCCTCGCTCACCACGGAGCCTTTCCTCGTACGTTCGATTGACCGTGTCATTAGGCCCGGCACAAGTGAGGTGCGTCCAATTCGCGGACACGAACAGGTGAGTTGACAAGAACTCCGTACGGATCAGCACAGGACCACCACCAGACGGGAGTTGGCGCTTGCGCCGGCCAACCGCACTGCCTCCGCACGCGGTACGGAGAGCACGATCAGTGCGCCGTTCTCCCCGGACGCCTGCCCGCCGGCCGCGACGTCGATGACGCGTGCACCTGCGGCGATCCGACTGGCGCGAGCCCCGGACGCGGGGGCCGCGATGACGTCCACGCGGTCGCCGGGACGCAGCAGCCGTACGGTCTCCGCGTCCGCGATGCGTACGGGGGCGCGCACGAGCTGTCGTACGGACCCGGGGTGGTCGTCCGGCTCCGCCGAGGGCGCGGTGTGCTCGCCTTCGGCTTCGCTTCCGGGGGAGCCCGTCGAGCCCGCGAAGCCCGGTGGCCCCGCGGCGGCGAGCGCGGCCGCGGCCATCGCGAGCCCGGCGGCCACCGTGCGGCGGTTACGGCCGCGGCGCAGCGCACCCCGGAACCGCAGCCGCCCGCCGCGCACCCGCAGGGGAGGGAAGGCCGGGACCTCGCACGGGGGCGGAACCGGAGTCGGAGTGGAAGGGACGGAGGGGACGGGGGGCGGAGAGCCCGGGGGAGAGGTGTGGGCGCTGGAGCGCGAGGACATGGCAACCACCGCCTGCCGTAGGGGAATTCGCCTGAACGCCCCTCACGATCCACGGTTCCGGCCGATCCTGCTCAGCCCTGTGGACAACCTCGCGGTTGTGGACAACTCCCTCACTCGAACCGGGAGTTCCGCTTACCCGAACGGGAAATTCCGCCCCACGGCGCGGCCACACGGACCGAGCCGCACCCTGGGAACCTCTCAGGCTCAGGGCAGCTCGATCCCCAAGGCCCACCCGTCGTGCGCCCGCGTGCACAGGCAGTCCCGCTCGTCGGTGGCCGGAAGGCCCGCCACCGCGTCGAACAGCACGTCCCGCAGCCTGGACACGTTCTCGCCGAACACCTTGAGGACCTCCGCGTGGGAGACGCCCTCGCCGGTCTCCGCCCCCGCGTCCAGGTCGGTCACGAGGGACAACGACGTGTAGCAGAGCGCCAGTTCACGGGCGAGCACGGCCTCGGGGTGACCGGTCATGCCCACCACCGACCAGCCGGCGGCCGCGTGCCACTGCGACTCGGCGCGGGTGGAGAAGCGCGGGCCCTCCACGACGACCATGGTGCCGCCGTCGACCGCGGCCCAGTCGCGCGCGCGGGCGGCCTTCAGGGCGATGCTGCGGCCCTCGGGGCAGTACGGGTCGGCGAACGTCGTGTGCACCACGTTCGGGATGCTGCCGTCGGGCAGCGGCACCCCGTCGAAGTACGTCTGTACGCGGCTCTTCGTACGGTCGACGAGCTGGTCCGGCACCAGCAGCGTCCCCGGACCGTACTCGGGGCGCAGCCCGCCCACCGCGCAGGGGCCGAACACCTGGCGCACGCCCACGGAGCGCAGCGCCCACAGGTTGGCGCGGTAGTTGATCCGGTGCGGCGGAAGGTGGTGGCCGCGGCCGTGGCGGGGCAGGAACGCCACCTTCCGTCCGGCGATCTCACCGAGGAACAGGGAGTCGCTCGGCTCGCCGTAAGGGGTGCTCACCTGGATCTCGGTGACGTCGTCGAGGAACGAGTAGAACCCCGAGCCGCCGATCACGCCTATGTCCGCGGACGCCGCAGCGTCACCGTTGTGTGCGTTCGCCATGCGCAGCAGCGTAGTCGAGCCCTGAGGTCCGGGTTCGGTCCGCAGCCGCAGCCGTCACACAACCGAAAGCCCCGCAGTCGCGCGCGACTGCGGGGCTTTCCGGGAAAGTGCGAAGGTGCGATGCGGCCGGTCAGGCCGCGGAGCTGCTGCTTCCGGAGGAGCTGGAGGACGACGAGGAGCCGGCCGTCGAAGAGCTCGACGAGGAGGAGTCCGAGGTCGAGGACGCCGTGGACGTCGACGAGGTGGACTTCGACGCGGACGACGCAGGCGTGCTGCTCGACGACGAGTTGCGGCTGTCATTGCGGTAGAAGCCGGAGCCCTTGAAGACGATGCCGACCGCCGAGAACACCTTCTTGAGGCGTCCGTTGCAGCCGGGGCACTCGGTCAGGGCGTCGTCGGTGAACTTCTGCACCGCCTCGAGGCCCTCGCCACACTCGGTGCACTGGTACTGATAGGTCGGCACTTGCTTCCTCCTGGCACTCTCACTCGATGAGTGCTAACGACGGTCCATAGTGACGTATTCCTCGGGATCAGTCCACTGTCACCGGCGAGCGGTGACCGACGCCACGTGCCACGGTCCGGCTCTTGGCGAGCGGAGCGAGGCGGGAGCGCAGGGCCACGAGGGTCAGCAGCGCGAGCACCGTACCGGCCATGGGCACCAGGAATCCGGCGCTCGCACCATGGGCGTCGGCAAGGCTGCCGGTCAGCGTGACGGCGGCGGCCTGGCCGAGCGCGACCGCACCCGTGAGGAGCGTGAACGCCTCGGTCCGCGCGGAGGCGGGAACCAGGCTCTCGACGAGCGTGAACCCGGAGATCAGCGCGGGCGCGATGCACATACCGACGAGCAGTCCGAGTACGGCGAAAAGTGCCACCGAGTGCACGGTCCACAGCATGGAGGCGGTGACGGCCAGGGCGCTGTACCCGACAAGGAGGCGGCGGCGCGGGCCGACCTTCCAGGCGATGGCTCCGCAGGCGACACCGGCGAGCATGTTCCCCGCGGCGAAAATGCCGTACAGGAGGCCGTTGACCCCGGGCTGGCCGGCTTCTTCGGCGAAGGCGGTGAGGGCGACCTGCATGCCGCCGAAGACCGAGCCGATGCCGAGGAACGCCACTGCGAGGACGCGAGCGCCGGGCACGGAGAACGCGGAAACGTGCTCCACGCGCGCGTGGTCCGCGAGCGCACCGTGCGCCTCGGGCTGGGTGTCGCGCTGTGCGGCGAAGAGCAGGCCGCCCGCCAGGGTCAGCACGGCCTGGGTCGCGAGACCGGCACCGGGGTGCACCCAGGTGCACAGGGCGGTGGCGAGCACCGGGCCGACGACGAACGTGAACTCGTCCGTGACGGACTCGAAAGCTGCCGCAGTGGGAGTCAGGGCACGCCGCTCAGGGTGGTCAAGTACGGCCGCCCAGCGGGCCCGCACCATCGGCCCGACCTGCGGCACCGAGGCGCCGACCGGCACAGCGGCGACGAAAAGGGCCCACAGAGGGGCGTCGGCGAGGGCGAGGGCGGCGAGGGCGATCACCGAGACGGCGTTCACGAGGACGCCGGGGATCAGCACGGCGGCCTGGCCGAAGCGGTCGGCGAGCTTGCCGCTCTGCGGCGCGCACAGCGCCATGGAGACGCCGGCGACGGCGGCTACGGCGCCCGCGGTGCCGAACGAGCCGGTGGTGTGCTGCACCAGCAGGACGATCGACATGGTCAGCATCGCGAACGGCTGCCGCGCGGCGAAGCCGGGCAGGACGAACGAGAGGGCACGGGGCGTGCGCAGGAGTTGCCCGTACCCGGGGCGGGAAGTCGAGTTGACCGCGGACTCCACGGTCCTTGCCTTTCTGCTGCCTGGTGGCGGGCCCGTGTGGCGGCGCCGAGAGCTGTCCTCTTGCGCAGAAGAACGTCGGTGATACCCGGCCCACTGCGAGGACCGCGGCCGCCGTGCGGTCGCGCCAGCTCTGCGTCAGACAGAGGTGGTTCGATTCGTTGTCCCTTGATTGTACGGGGAAGTGGTCACGTACGCCTCCGAATGAGGGGGATCGCACACCGGCCACCTGTGATTGCCGGGAACGCTGGCAACCCACCTCTCACCCGGCGAAACCCGCACCTCTCACTCGGAAAACCTGCACCCCTCACCCGGCAAAACCCCCACCTCTACGAGGAAGACCGGCCCGTCCCCAGCCAGCCCGCCAGCTTGCCGCCCTGGCCGACCGCGCGCAGGCGGCGCTCGGCGGCGTCCCGCACCGGGTCCGTGGCGACGACGAGCAGCTCGTCGCCGTGCCGGAGCACGGTGGTCGGCGACGGCACAAACGATTCCTTGTCCCGGACGACGAGGGTGACGGCGGCGCCCGCGGGCAGTCGCAGTTCCGCGACCTCGACGCCGTGCATCTTGGACTTCTCGGGGATCGCCACCGAGAGCAGATGTCCGCGCAGCCGCTCCAGGGGCGCGGATTCGACGCCCAGGTCGGCCGCCTCCTCGCCCCGGCCGATCCCGAGCGCCTTGGCCAGCCACGGCAGGGTTGGGCCCTGGATGAGGGTGTAGACGACGACCAGGACGAAGACGAGGTTGAAGATCCGCTCGCTGCCCTCGACGCCGGTCACCATCGGGATGGTCGCCAGGATGATGGGCACCGCGCCGCGCAGTCCGGCCCAGGACATCAGGGCCCGCTCCCGCCAGGGCAGGCGGAACGGCACCAGGGCGAGGAACACCGAGACGGGCCGCGCCATGAGGGTCAGGACCAGGCCGATGAGGATGGCCGGCCAGATGTCGTCGAGCAGGGTGCTCGGCGTGACGAGCAGGCCGAGCAGGACGAACATGCCGATCTGCGCGATCCAGCCGAGCCCGTCCGCGAAGCCGCGGGTGGCGGGCCAGTGCGGCAGCTTGGAGTTGCCGAGCACCACCGAGGCCAGATAGACGGCGAGGAACCCGCTTCCGTGCGCCAGTGCGCCGGCGGCGTACGCCGACACCGCGATGGCCATCACGGCGATCGGGTAGAGGCCGGAGGCGGGCAGCGCGACGTGCCGAATGCCGTACGCGCCGAGCCAGCCCACCGCGAGCCCGACGGCGGCGCCGATGGCGAGCTCCAGGGCGATCTTGCCGACCAGGACGTACCACTCGCCGATGGCGCCCGTGGTGGAGAACGCCACGACCAGGATGACCACGGGGGCGTCGTTGAAGCCGGATTCCGCTTCGAGGACGCCGGTGATGCGCGAGGGCAGCGGCACCTTGCGCAGTACGGAGAAGACGGCGGCGGCGTCGGTCGAGGAGACGACCGCGCCGATGATGAGCGACTGCCGCCAGTCGAGCCCGACGAGGTAGTGCGCGCCCGCCGCCGTGATGCCCACGCTCACCGCGACACCGAACAGCGACAGGACGGCCGCCGCCGGCAACGCGGGTTTGATCTCCTTCCACTTCGTCCCCAGACCACCCTCGGCCAGGATCACCACAAGCGCGGCGTAGCCCATCACCTGGGTCAACTCGGCGTTGTCGAAGACGACGTTGCCGAATCCGTCCTGACCGATCGCGATGCCGATCCCCAGGTACAGGAGCAGGCTCGGCAGACCGCTGCGCGAGGAGACGCGCACGGCCGCGACCGCGAGGAGCAGTACGAGGGAGCAGACGAGAAGGAGCTCGTTGAGCTGATGGACAGTCAGTGGCTGTTCCTTTCAGGGGCGCGAGACGAGGCGCGAAGGAGGGGTACTTCGTTACCTTACCTAATCGTTAACGCTTCCTTGATGCCGGTCCGGGCTCAACAGCCGTCGCCGGCCTGAGTTATCCACACCGCGTCCATGGCCGTCAGGCCCTCGTCCTATGGTTGCTCCCAGCACTTCCCGGACCGCATGGCCAGCTCGGCCGACCAGCCGCTCGAAGGACAGCAAGGACAGCGATGCCCGCCAATGAAAGCGCCTCTTCCGGCCAGAAGACCGGCAAGAAGAAGGGGCGACGTGCCCGCCTCGTCGTGATTGCACTGGTCCTTGCCGTCGTCGCGGGCGTGGCCTTCGGTTCGTACTGGAGCATCAGCACGGTGCGCGCCTCGCTGCCGCAGACCAAGGGTTCGATCCAGCTCGACGGTCTGGCGGGACCGGTCGACGTCCGCCGTGACAGCAGCGGCATCCCGCAGGTCTACGCCTCGTCGGACGAGGACCTGTTCATGGCCCAGGGCTATGTGCAGGCGCAGGACCGCTTCTGGGAGATGGACGTCCGGCGTCACATGACCTCCGGTCGGCTCTCCGAGATGTTCGGCAAGAGCCAGGTCGAGAGCGATGAATTCCTGCGCACCCTCGGCTGGCACCACGTCGCACAGCGGGAGTACGACACCAAGCTGACCCCGGAGACGAAGAAGTACCTCCAGGCGTACGCCAAGGGGGTCAACGCCTATCTGAAGGGCAAGGACGGCGCGGACGTCTCCGTCGAGTACGCGGCCCTGGGCTTCACCAACGACTACAAGATCGAGGAGTGGACCCCGGTCGACTCGGTGGCCTGGCTCAAGGCCATGGCCTGGGACCTGCGCGGCAACATGCAGGACGAGATCGACCGCTCCTTGATGCACAGCCGCCTCGGCCCGAAGCAGATCCAGGACCTGTACCCGGACTATCCGTACGACCTGCACAAGCCGATCGTCGAAGAGGGCGGGCTCTCCGGGGACTCCAAGACGTACGACCCCAAGGGGAGTTCGGTCCAGGAGCAGTCCGCCGCGGGCAGCGCCGGCACAGGCACCGGAACGGGCACAGACACAGGCACCGGAACCGGCACTGGCGCGGCTGCCGGCAACGGCATCGCGGGTGGCGGCAGCACGGCGGGCGGCCTGACCACGCAGATGTCCGGCCTCTCCGACGTCCTCGACAGACTCCCCGACGCCATAGGCCCGAACGGCAACGGCATCGGCTCCAACTCCTGGGTCGTGTCCGGCGACCACACCACCACCGGAAAACCGCTGCTCGCCAACGACCCGCACCTCGCGCCCCAGCTGCCGTCGACCTGGTACCAGATGGGCCTGCACTGCCGCGGCGTCTCGGCGAAGTGCCAGTACGACGTCTCGGGTTACACCTTCTCCGGCATGCCGGGCGTGATCATCGGCCACAACCAGGACATCGCCTGGGGCATGACCAACCTCGGCGCCGACGTCACCGACCTCTACCTGGAGAAGATCCAGGGCGACGGCTACCAGTACGGCCGCAAGGTCGAGCCGTTCAAGACCCGCAAGGAGACCATCAAGGTCGCGGGCGGCGAGGACAAGAACATCGTGGTCAGAGAGACCAACAACGGCCCGGTGGTCTCGGACCGCAACGACGAGCTGGGCAAGGTCGGCCAGGAGGCGCCCGTGGGCAGCTCCGCCCCCGACCGCGCCGACGGGTACGCGGTCTCCCTGCGCTGGACGGCGCTGAGCCCCGGCAAGTCCATGGACGCCGTGTTCGCGCTCAACAAGGCGAAGAACTTCCAGGACTTCCGCAAGGCGGCGTCCGACTTCGAGGTCCCCTCGCAGAACCTGATCTACGCCGACACCGAGGGCAACATCGGCTACCAGACCCCCGGAAAGATCCCCACGCGCGCGAAGAGCCACGACGGCACGCTCCCCGCCCCGGGCTGGGACCCGGCGTACCGCTGGACCGGCTACATCCCGCAGAGCGCCCTGCCGTACGAGTACAACCCCGAGCGCGGGTACATCGTGACGGCCAACCAGGCCGTGACCGACTCCAAGTACCCCTACGAGCTCACCAAGGACTGGGGCTACGGCGCGCGCAGCCAGCGCATCAACGACCTCATCGAGTCGAAGCTGAAGAACGGCGGCAAGATCTCGACCGAGGACATGCGCACGATGCAGCTGGACAACAGCAGTGAGATCGCCAAGATGCTCACGCCCAAGCTGCTCAAGATCGACGTGTCCGACCCGTACGTCCGCGAGGCGCAGCAGCTCCTCGAGGGCTGGGACTACACCCAGGACGCCGACTCGGCGGCGGCCGCGTACTTCAACGCGGTCTGGCGCAACATCCTGAAGCTGTCCTTCGGCAACAAGCTGCCCAAGGAGCTGCGGGTCGAGGGCTCCTGCATCAACGTGCCGCCCGCCGACAAGACCGGCCCGGTCGACGACCCGGACGAGCGCGTGCGCGAGTGCGGCGAGCGGGCGGCGGACGCGGCCCAGCCGGACGGCGGTGACCGCTGGTTCGAGGTGGTCCGCTCCATCCTCGACGACGAGGACAACGACTGGTGGCAGTCGCCCTCCACGCGTACGGACTCCGAGACCAAGACCCGTGACCAGCTCTTCGCGCGTGCCATGGAGGACGCCCGCTGGGAGCTGACCGCGAAGCTCGGCAAGGACATCGACAGCTGGAGCTGGGGCCGCCTGCACCGCCTGCAGCTGGACAACCAGACCCTCGGCACCGAGGGCCCCGGCTTCATCCAGTGGCTGCTCAACCGCGGCCCCTGGGAGCTCGGCGGCGGCGAGGCCGCGGTCAACGCCACGGGCTGGAACGCGGCCGGCGGGTACAGCGTGATCTGGGTCCCTTCGATGCGGATGGTGGTGAACCTCGGCGACTTCGACAAGTCGAAGTGGATCAACCTCACCGGTGCGTCGGGGCACGCGTACAGCCCCAACTACACCGACCAGACCGAGAAGTGGGTAAAGGGCGATCTGCTCGACTGGGCCTACTCGGAGAAGGCGGTCGAGGCGGAGGCGGAGAACGACCTGGTGCTCAGGCCGTGACCGGCACCGCTGTGATCAGGACCTGTGTGATCAGGACCTGAATCTCCGGACCCCGGAAGGGGTCACCACCGCGTGCACGGGGTGGTCGTGCGGTTCCTCCGGGACCCGCGCGACCACCTCGTCGTCGTAGAGGAACACGACGAGCGGCGGCTCCACGCGCGCGTGCGAGAGCCGGGCGAGCACCCGGTCGTACGAGCCGCCGCCGCGGCCCAGGCGCATGCCGCGGTCGTCCACGGCGAGACCGGGAAGCAGCACCGCGTCGGCGCCGAGCACGGCGTCGGGCCCGAGCCGTGGCCCGTCCGGTTCCAGGAGACCGCGCCCCGCGCGTACGAGGTGCTCGGCGCCCGCGTAGACGCCCCAGTCGAGGTCGTTGTCCGGCAGGAGCACGGGCAGCAGAACCCGCACCCCGCGCGCGTGCAGGGCATCGAGCAGCGCGCGTGTGCCGGGTTCGCGGCCGACCGACACGTACGCGGCGACCGTGTGCGCGTCCGCGAGGTCGGCGAGTTCGAGGGCCCGCCGGGCGAGAACCGCGGCCGCCTCCTGCGCGTCATCTGCTGTCAATCGGCGCCTCGCTTCGAGGAGTTCTCCGCGCAACGTCGCCTTGTCAGCCTTGCCGTTGGTGTTCGGGCTCACAGCCAACTCACAAACCCCTCATATCCTGGCCTAAGCGAATCAATTAACCGGACGCACATGTTCCGCACATTCGCACCGGTTATGGTGCTGGGCATGACTGAGTCGCACCCCACGATCACCAAGGCTGTCATCCCGGCAGCAGGCCTCGGCACGCGCTTCCTCCCGGCCACGAAGGCCACCCCGAAGGAGATGCTGCCGGTCGTCGACAAGCCGGCGATCCAGTACGTGGTCGAGGAGGCCGTGGCAGCCGGTCTGTCCGACGTACTGATGGTCACGGGCCGCAACAAGCGCCCCCTCGAGGACCATTTCGACCGCAACTACGAGCTGGAAGAGGTCCTCGTCCGCAAGGGCGACCAGGGCCGCCTCGCCAAGGTCCAGGAGTCCAGCGACCTGGCGACCATGCACTACGTCCGGCAGGGCGACCCCAAGGGCCTCGGCCACGCCGTCCTCTGCGCGGCCCCGCACGTCGGCAGCGAACCGTTCGCGGTCCTCCTCGGCGACGACTTGATCGACGCCCGCGACCCCCTGCTCCAGCGCATGGTCGACATCCAGGCCCGCGAGGGCGGCAGCGTCATCGCGCTCATGGAGGTCGACCCGGCCCAGATCCACCTGTACGGCTGTGCCGCCGCCGAGCCGACCGGCGAGGGCGACGTGGTCAAGGTCACCGGCCTCGTCGAGAAGCCCGAGCCCGCCGACGCCCCCAGCAACCTCGCGATCATCGGCCGGTACGTCCTCGACCCCGCCGTCTTCGACGTCCTCCGCAAGACCGAGCCCGGCCGCGGCGGCGAGATCCAGCTGACCGACGCGCTCCAGCAGCTCGCCGCGGACGAGAAGATCGGCGGCCCCGTGCACGGCGTCGTCTTCAAGGGCCGCCGCTACGACACCGGAGACCGCGGCGACTATCTGCGTGCCATTGTCAGACTCGCGTGCGAACGTGAAGACCTGGGCCCGGACTTCCGCGCCTGGCTTCGCAGTTACGTCACCGAGGAGATGTAGCACCTTGAGCAGCAGCACGACGGCAGAGGACACCGGCCGCGCCCCCATCTGGTCGGTGTCCGAGCACCTTGAGGACATTCTCGCGACGGTCCACCCGCTGGACCCCATCGAGCTGCAACTCCTCGACGCCCAGGGCTGCGTCCTGGTCGAGGACGTCACGGTGCCCGTCTCGCTGCCGCCCTTCGACAACAGCTCGATGGACGGGTACGCGGTCCGCACCGCCGATGTCGCCGGCGCCACCGAGGAGTTCCCCGCCGTCCTCGAGGTCATCGGCGACGTCGCCGCGGGCGCCCTCGGCGGCCTCACCGTCGGCCCCGGCCAGGCCGCCCGCATCATGACCGGCGCCCCGCTGCCGCCCGGCGCCGAGGCCGTCGTCCCGGTGGAGTGGACCGACGGCGGCCTGGGCGAGGGCCCGGTCGGCACGATGACGCCGCACAGCCTGGCCCCCGAGGGCGCCTCCGGAGAGGTCCGCGTGCACCGCCCGGCCGCCGTCAGGGCCCACGTCCGCGCGCGCGGCAGCGACGTGCAGTCCGGCGAGCGCGCACTCGCCGCCGGCACCGTGCTCGGCCCACCGCAGATCTCCCTGCTCGCCGCCATCGGCCGCGGCACGGTCCGGGTGCACCCCCGCCCGCGCGTGGTCGTCCTCTCCACCGGCAGCGAACTCACCCAGCCCGGCGAGGAGTTGACCGAGGGCCGGATCTACGACTCCAACAGCTTCGCCCTCACCGCCGCCGCCCGGGACGCCGGTGCGATCGCCTACCGCGTGGGCGCCGTCGCCGACGACGCCGAGACCCTGCGCGCCACCATCGAGGACCAGCTGATCCGCGCCGACCTCCTGGTCACCACGGGCGGCGTCTCCGTAGGGGCGTACGACGTCGTGAAGGAGGCCCTCCAAGGCGCCGGTGACTGGGAGGAGGGCAGCGAGTCGGGCAGCGGCATCGAGTTCCGCAAGCTCGCCATGCAGCCCGGCAAGCCCCAGGGCTTCGGCTCCATCGGTCCCGACCACACCCCGCTGCTCGCCCTCCCGGGCAACCCGGTCAGCTCGTACGTCTCCTTCGAGCTCTTCGTCCGCCCCGCGATCCGTGCCCTCATGGGCCTCCAGGACGTCAGCCGCCCCAGCATCCGCGCCGCCCTCGACAGCCGCGAGCCGCTGACCTCCCCCTCCGGCAAGCGCCAGTTCCTGCGCGGGAGGTACGACGAGGAGAAGGGCACCGTCGCCCCCGTGGGTGGTTCCGGCTCCCACCTGATCGCGGCCCTGGCGCACGCGGACGCCCTGATCGTCGTCCCCGAGGACACCGCCGAGGTCGCCCCGGGCACCGAGCTCGACGTGATCCTGCTCCGCTGAGCCCCGCCTGGTGCGGGTACCGTGGCTGCCCACACGAGGCCCACCACGGCCCGCCCGAGCCCTGACCGGGAGCGCACAGCAGATGAGTACGCAGGACCGACTGACGCACATCGACGAGGCGGGCGCCGCCCGGATGGTCGACGTATCGGAGAAGGGCGTCACCGCGCGCACCGCGCGTGCGAGCGGCCGGGTCCTGGTCTCGCCGCGCGTGATCGAACTCCTCAGGGGCGAGGGCGTGCCCAAGGGGGACGCCCTCGCCACCGCCCGGATCGCGGGCATCATGGGCGCCAAGCGCACCCCCGACCTGATCCCGCTCTGCCACCCGCTCGCGGTCTCCGGAGTAAAGGTCGAACTCGCCGTCGCCGACGACGCGGTGGAGATCCTCGCCACCGTGAAGACCACCGACCGCACCGGCGTCGAGATGGAGGCCCTGACCGCCGTCACCGTCGCCGCGCTCACAGTGATCGACATGGTGAAGGCGGTCGACAAGGGCGCCGTCATCACCGACGTCCGCGTCGAGGAGAAGACGGGCGGCAAGTCCGGGGACTGGAACCGCGCATGAGGGCCCTCGTCGTCACCGCCTCCAACCGCGCCTCGGCCGGGGTGTACGCGGACAAGGGCGGCCCGATCCTCGCCGCGGGCCTGCGCGGGCTCGGCTTCGAGGTCGAGGGCCCGCAGATCGTGCCCGACGGCGACCCGGTCGAGCAGGCGCTGCGCGCGGCCGTCGACGCCGGGTACGACGTGGTGCTCACCACCGGCGGCACCGGCCTCTCGCCCACCGACCGCACCCCCGAGGCCACCCGCCGCGTCCTCGACTTCGAGGTGCCCGGCATCGCCGAGGCCATCCGCGCCTACGGCCGGGACAAGGTGCCCACGGCCGTTCTCTCCCGCGGCCTCGCCGGCCTCGCGGGCAGCACCCTGATCGTGAACCTGCCGGGCTCCACCGGCGGCGTACGGGACGGACTCGCCGTACTGGAACCGCTGCTCGTGCACGCCGTCGACCAGATCCGCGGCGGCGACCACCCCGGACCCGACGCAGATTCCGACGCCGGGCACGGCACCGGAGCCCCCGGGAGCCCGAGCTGAACAGCCCGTCCTGGCCCGCGCGCCTTGCGGACGGCGATGTCGTCCTCCGCCCCATAAAGCTGCGCGACCAGCGCGCCTGGCGGGAGGTCAACCAGCGCAACCGCGACTGGCTGCGCCCCTGGGAAGCCACGATTCCGCCGCCGGGCCCCGCGGGCCCGATCACGGCCCGGCCGACCTACCGGCAGATGGTGCGCCATCTGCGCGCGGAGGCCAACGCGGGCCGGATGCTGCCCTTCGTGATCGAGTACCAGGGCGGTCTGGTGGGCCAGTTGACGGTCGCCGGGATCACCTGGGGCTCGATGTGCTCGGGCCATATCGGCTATTGGGTCGACCAGTCGGTGGCCGGGCGCGGAGTGATGCCGACGGCGGTCGCGCTCGTCGTCGACCACTGCTTCAGGACCGTGGGTCTGCATCGCGTCGAAGTCTGCATTCGGCCCGAGAACGTCCCGAGCCGCCGGGTCGTGGAGAAACTCGGATTCCGTGAGGAAGGGCTGCGCCCGCGCTATCTCCACATCGACGGCGGCTGGCGGGACCACCTCGTGTTCGCCCTCACCGCGGAAGAGGTCCCGGAAGGGCTGCTCACCCGCTGGCACCAGCGGCGATCCGGAAACAGTCCGAAGGACACACCACGGAACACGGCCTGACTCCGCGAAATAAAATGTGTGTTCGAAAAAGAGCGTAGATTGACCGCGAATATGCCTCCGGTGCCTCCGGTTGCCCTGCTCTCGAAGCCTGTTGATCGCATCAGTCACAAAAAAAGTTCGAGATATCAGCCAGATCGTGCGACACACCGGCGGAATTGGCAGATGGCCTCAACGAAACCCCTCTACCGTGTGAGGCGTGAGCAGCAGCGGCCTCATCTACGCAGTCATTGTCGGGGCCTGGGCCGCCTACTTGGTGCCGATGTGGCTCCGTAGGCAGGACGAGCTCAACGAAGCCCGTCCGACGGAACGCTTCAGTACCGCCATCCGCCTGCTTTCCGGGCGGGCGGGAATGGAGCGTCGGTACGCCAAGGACCTGCGGGCGCGTACCGAAGGGGAAGAGCCCAAGGCCGACCCGGACGCCGCGACGGAATCCCTCACGGGGTCCGTCGACGTCCGGGCCTTCGCCGTGTCCGAGGACGGCGAGCAGCGCGGCGAACAGCCGAGACCGCGGGAGCAGCCGCGAGAACCCCGGCAGGAGCAGCGCCCCGCGCGCCGCCCGGCCAAGGACGAGCAGGCCGCCAAGGCCGCGCGCGCCGAGAGGGCCCAGCGGGCCGCGCGCTCGGAGGCCGCCGCGGCCGCCGCGCGCGCCCGGCGCTCCAAGGTGCTCGCGCGCCGCCGGCGTACGACGGTGGTGCTGTTCCTCGCGTTCACGCTCGGCTCGATCGTCGCGGCCGTCGGCGGCCTCGCGCTCCTGTGGGCGCCCGGCGTGCCGGCGGTCCTCCTGAGCACGTACATCGTCTATCTGCGGGCGCAGGAGCGGCGCCGCTACACGTACACGATGGACCGGCGCCGGGCCGAGGCCGCGGCGAGGCAGCTGCGGGAGCGGCGGCCCGCCGGGCGCAGGCCAGCCCCGGCCGAGGCCGCGGACGCCCCGGCCGAGGAAGGTCACGGCGCCGACTCCGCCGAGAAGCCCGGCCTCTCCGCGCTCGCGGCCGACCGCCGGGCCCTGGTCGAGCAGACCGATCACGCCGAGTGGGTCGACCAGCAGCGCGAGCGGGACCGCGGTGCGGCGCGCGGCGACAGCTGGGAGCCCGTGCCGGTGCCGCTGCCGACGTACGTCACCGCCCCGGTCGCGCCCCGCGCCACCGGCAGCATCGACCTGAGCGCCCCCGACACCTGGAGCTCGGCCCGGTCCAGCGCGGCCGGACAGCCGAAGGAGGCGGAGGCCGAGGTGGCGGCGAAGCCGGCCGAGGAGGAGCCGCGGCGGGCCGCGCGCTCCGGGAACGAGGCGCCCGCGCGCCGGGCCGCCGCACGCCGCAGCCGCGAGCGCGGGCGTACGCCGCTCTTCGACCAGTACGCGGAGGGCGACCGGCCGCGCGCGGCCAACGAGTGAGGGCCGGGGATCTGACCAGCGCGGGAGCCGCGAGGGAACGGATTTCCAAGCACCCCGGTGAGGGTGCTAATGTTTCTCTCGTTGCAAGGGCCTGTGGCGCAGTCTGGTAGCGCACCTCGTTCGCATCGAGGGGGTCTGGGGTTCAAATCCCCACAGGTCCACCGCAATTGAGAACCCCGTCGGATTCATCCGGCGGGGTTCTCGTCTTGTCGGCGCGCATGCGTCGTCACGGGCCGCGGCCTGGAGCCCCGGTACGGGGGCGGCCGCGCTCAGCGAGAAGTGTGCGGGCTCACAGACCGGCCCACAGACCGGCCCACAGACCGGCTCACAGCGGTTTGGCCATGCAGCGGCTGGCGTCGTAGTGGCGGTAATAGCCGAATTTGGCGCAGAAGGTGTAGCCCTCGGAGGCATAGAGGGCGATGGCCTCGGGCTGTTGGTCGCCGGTCTCCAGGACCATGCGGGTGCGGCCGGTGGCGCGGGCGTCGGCCTCCAGGAGCGCGAGTATGCGGCGGGCCAGGCCCTGGCCGCGGGCCTGCTCGATCACGTACATCCGCTTGATCTCGGCGTCACCGTCCGAGTAGCCCTCGTCGTTGGCGTCCTGGGTGCGCCAGCCGCCGGTGGCGACGGGGCGGTCGAGGGCGTCGTAGGCGAGCAGGAAGAGGCCGTGCGGGGGCTGGAACATCGACGGGTCGAGCGGGGTTGCGTCGCCCTCTTCCTCGCCGTAGCGCTGGGCGTACTCCCGCAGCACCTCGTTGCTGAGCTTGATCGCGTCGGGGTGGTCGTACGGCGTCGGTCTGATGTCCATGCGCTTCAGTGTGCCGGTACCGTGTCGGGGTGCTGACTGTGACCACCGTGAACGTGAACGGGCTGCGTGCCGCCGCCAAGAAGGGCTTCGTGGAGTGGCTGGCCGCGACCGACGCCGACGCCGTGTGCCTCCAGGAGGTGCGGGCCGAGGCGGCGCAGCTGCCGGACTCGGTGCGGGCACCGGAGGGCTGGTACGTGGTGCACGCGCCCGCGACCGCGAAGGGCCGCGCGGGCGTCTCGCTCTACACGCGGCGCGAGCCCGACCGGGTGCGGATCGGCTGGGGTTCGCAGGAGTTCGACTCCAGTGGGCGGTACGTCGAGGTGGATCTGCCGGGCGTGACGGTGGCGAGCCTGTATCTGCCCTCGGGTGAGGTCGGCACGGACCGGCAGGACGAGAAGGAGCGGTTCATGGCCGAATTCCTCGTCCACCTGCGGGAGTTGAAGCAGAAGGCCGCGGCCGACGGTCGCGAGGTCGTGGTGTGCGGCGACTGGAACATCGCCCACCAGGAGGCCGACCTCAAGAACTGGAAGGGCAACAGGAAGAACGCCGGGTTCCTGCCCGAGGAGCGGGCCTGGCTGAGCGAGGTCCTGGAGGGCTACGTCGACGTGGTGCGCGAGCTGCACCCGGACGTCGAGGGGCCGTACTCGTGGTGGTCGTACCGCGGGCGGGCCTTCGACAACGACACGGGCTGGCGGATCGACCTAGTTTGCACAACGCCCGGCATCGCGAAGCGGGCCGTGAAGGCGTACGTGGAGAAGGCCGCGTCCCACGAAGAGCGCTGGTCAGACCATGCGCCGGTCACTGTCGTCTTCGATCACTGACGCGCCGATGTGACTTGCGACATAGAAGGCCCCCGGCCGAAGCCAGGGGCCTTGGCGAGCCCTACCCGTCCCGTCGGAGTCGGTCAGGGTGTCGCCGTCCGGTCCGCTGAACTGTCCTGCTCGCCGTCGTTCAGCGGGTCGGAGAGCGTGGGAGTCGGGCGGGTGGAGCCGGGGTCATCGGGTGTGCTGACCGCTGGCGTGGGAGCGGATCTCCGAAGCGTGCCTGGCGGCCTCAGTGATCTTGTCTTTCGCCTTCAACGCCTGGAGCTGGTCCCAGTTCGCCGCGCACACCTTGCAGCGCGGCACGGGTACGCAATCGAGTAGCCACGCATTGAAGCCGATGGGCAGTACCACGGGCTTTTCCGGCGTCGTCTGCGTCATGGCCGCTAACCCCTCGTCGTCCGATTGACGACAAGCGTCACGCGATCTTGTGGGACGTAGGAACCTCGTACGTTTCCCACTTTGGGACGTCCCGAAGGGGGTAGAACGTCCCTATGGCTGGCAACGAACGACTACGCGTGACTATGGCGTCCGGCGGATGGACCCACGCAACTCTCGCGGACGCAACGGGGGTTGACCCGAAGAGCGTGGAGCGCTGGGTGAACCTCGGGAGGGTGCCCCGGAGGGTCACGGCCCTGAAGGCAGCGGAGCGCTGGGGGAGGACGTTCACGCGCTGTGGCCAGCCCTGAGACAGGCCCGGTCGGCACGGGCCGTGAGCCCCGAACTGGTGGCCCTCTACGAGCAGCGGGCAGACCTCCCCGTATCCGTGTTCGTGGACCTCCTGTCGTCCGCCCAGGAGCGGGTCGACGTGTTGGTCTACGCCGCCGTGTTCCTGCATGAGGCGTACCCGCGTCTCAATGACCTTCTGAGGGAGAAGGCGGAGGCCGGGTGCCAGGTGCGCATCTGCCTGGGGGATGCCGACTCGCCGAACGTCCAACTCCGTGGCCAGGAGGAGAAGTTCGGGCACGGCATCGAGTCGCGGTGTCGGCTGGCGCTACTCCACTACCAGCCCTTGTTCGGGGCCCCTGGGGTGGAGATCCGGACCCACGGAACGACCCTCTACAACTCCATCTACCGGGCCGACGACCAGGCCCTGGTCAACGCCCACGTGTGGGGCGTGAACGCGTACGGTGCGCCCGTGTGGCACCTGCGCCGGACCGACGGCGGGACCATGTTCAACACCTACGCCGAGAGCTTCGAAGCCGTCTGGTCGACGGCCCGACCCGTGGAGGCCGCTGCCAGTGGCGCGCACTGAGTACTACGACGACCCGCAGGCCCCGGAGCCCAACAGCCTGGTGGTAGCGGCCTCCGCCGTGGTGACGGACGACCAGGGCCGCATCCTCCTTCAGCGGCGGGCCGACTCGGGCAAGTGGGCCTTGCCGGGCGGCGGCATGGAGATGACCGACAGTCTCCCCGGCACGGCCGTCCGTGAGGTCAAGGAGGAGACCGGCCTGGACGTCGAAGTGACGGGCCTGGTCGGCACGTACACGGACCCCCGGCACGTCATCGCGTACACGGACGGGGAGGTCCGCAGACAGTTCAACGTGTGCTTTCAGGCACGCGTCGTGGGCGGCAGTCTGGCCATCTCGAATGAGTCGCTGGAACTCCGCTGGGTCGACCCCAGCGACCTGGACGCCCTCCCCATGCATCACACTCAGCGGCTCCGCCTCCGCCACTATCTGGAGGACCGACCGGCCCCGTACCTGGGGTGACCGCCCGGCGGACAGGCGCGGACAACGACAGAAGCCCCAGCGGCCAGCCTGGCGGACAGGCGGTCACTGGGGCTTCGTCGTGTCCGGACATGCGGACACCGTGAACACAGACGCGGACAGGCGGCGGCCAGGCCCATGGCATTGCGCCTGGCCGTCAGCCTGACCCGACAGCGGACAGGGCGGAGCGTCTGCGGCGGACAGAGTTCACGGGAGCACGGACAGGGGCGCGGCAGGCGGCGGCCAGGTCCCGGCGGATCTCCAGGATCACGGCCAGGATGTCCGCGACGGTCGGCGTTGGCTCCGCCGGTCGGCCGGTCGGCCGGTCACCGGGGCCTCTTGTGTCGTGGCTCCGGCGACATCCGCCACGGCTGTCCCTTGGCCAGCATCCGGGCCTCATGGCGGTCGAATGCCTCCAGGTGCGGGCAGTCTGCCGACGCGCACGCGGCGTGCTCGGCGCGGATGCGGTTCAGCTCGACGTCCGCTGTCCCGATCGTCATGTCTAGGAGCGCCATATGGACTGTGTGGTCACGGTCCAGCGCCTCATAGTCCGTGCGGTCGACAGTCTTGTCAGGCTCGACGCTGGCACGCTCGGCAGCGGCGGCAATGGCACGGCGGCGGGCGCTCATGACGGCCACCCCGGGAGACGGAAACCGGCGCCGGACAGGGCCTGGGGCGTCAGGAGCAGATCAGCCAACAGGCGCCGGTACTCGGTGAGTTGGGCCGCTTGTAGAGACCCTGAAGCCTGGGCCGCCTCCAGGTCGACCAGGAGGGCGACGGCGCCAATCTGGGAGTCGTCGTACAGGACCGCCGCCGGGCCGCCCCAGATGCCCGCCCAGCGCTCACGCTGCCAGTCGGCCCAGTGGGCACGGTTTGCCGGGACGTCCGGCACGGGGTGCGGGCACTCGGCGGGCAGCTCGACGGCACGTGTGCCGCCGCCCCACTTCCCGCGCTTCAGGTTGATATCGTTGGCCACGACGTGGCCTCCTTCCATGATCGATTGAGGTCGTTCTGGTCACGCAGCGTGCGCGGCCCCGGATTTTCGCCCGAGAGCACCTCTGACCGCCCTCCCCAGCGCTGAGGGCCCCCGGGGGGCAGGGGGGCACCCCCCACCCCCTTAGTCACGCAACGTGAACGCATCACGTGCCAGGCAGCGACACAGGGGCAAGACAGAGCGCGCGGTGTCGGCGTCAGCGGCCGAATGATTCGCTCGCTGTCTTGCGTGAGTGACACGACTTACAGAGCGCTTGCCAGTTGCTCGGGTCGAAGGATCGCGGACCCTGAAGGCCCAAGCCGTCCACGTGGTCCACCTCAGTGGCTGAAGGGCGCAGGGGCGCAGCGATGGCGGAGCACGACTCCGATTCGCACAAGGGATGCTCCCGCAGGTACGCACGGCTGGCACGGGCCCAGCGGTCTCGCTGCGATGATCGGTAGCTGTCTCGGTACCGGCGGCCAGTGCTGGACGACCGGGCGTGCGCACGGCACTTGCCGCGCCAGGTGGGGCAGGGACAGCCAGCGACAGGGCACGTCTGCATGGAGCGTGTGCCCTTCGGCTGGGGGCCAGGGTCGCATTCGCCATCGCAGGCACTGGCCTGGGCGTCCTGGTCCGCTGAAGGCTCTGTGCGGCCCTGTGCGGGGCTGGCGGGAGCCTGCCGGGGTGAGGGAGCGTCAGGCAGGTACAGGGCGTCAGGGACGTCGTCCAGGGCTACGACCAATCCAGCGCGCATGAGGTTCACGGCGACGTCATCCGGCAAGTCGAGTTCGTCTCCTGCATGGCGGACGGTGCCGCCGAACTCGAAGGAACGGGCGAAGGGGACACTCACCTTCATGGGGCCTCCTTCAGGGGCCTAGTGGGGAGCCTGGCAGCGGTCAACTGGGCAGGCTCCGCACGGGTGTTGGGTGTCAGGAGGCGTCAGCGTCGCTGTCGTCCAGGATGACCAGGTCCAACGAGTTGTTGGAGGAGCCGACCACGGCCCGCGCCTGGTCCGGGGACAGTTGAAGCTCCATCCCGGTCTTCGTGTTGCGGACCGTCACCAGGGTCGGCGTGGTGTCCGGCGTGCCCTCTTCGCCGAACACGTCCGTCATGCCAACGTCCTTGAACGAGTCGATGACTTCGCGGATCTCCATGGAGCCAGGGGCGGCGATCACGTTGAGGCCGTCGCCACGGAGCGGCATCCCGCCCAGGTTGAAGTCCGGACGCTCCACGCCCGCCCACTTGAACAGGAACCGCCGGTAGTTGGCGGCGGCACCGAAGCGCGACCGGGCAGCGTGGAACGCCCGCTCCGCCTCCTGGTACGCCTCCGCAGCCTCCTTCAGGCCCTGCCCAGCGTCGGGGACCAGGTCCCGCACCTGGCGCTTGAAGGCGGCGGCCAGGGCGCGATCCTTCGCGATGACGTCACGGGCCAGGGCACGGGCAGCGCCGATGACGCGGGGACGCAGGTCCCGGGCTTCAGCCAGCTCAGAGGGGATCTTCAGGGGGTCCTGGCCGTTCACGACAGCTTCGGCAGCGGCCACCATGTCCCTGGTTTCGTAGCTCTTCTCCCAGCCGTCGCTGAGCAGGAGGCTGTACTCGCCCTGGTGGTCCACCCAGCGCTCGTACGCGGCGTCCCTGGTCTCCAGGAGGGGCAGGAGCGACCCCGGCAGCATCTCCGCCGGGGGAAGCTGCGTGGTATCGACGTACTCAGGGGCAGCCGGGGCGTTCTGAAGCTGGCTGGCAGCGGGCACGTTCAGGTCTTCGTAGGACACGGGGAATCTCCTTCAGGAGTGAGGGGTGAGAAGGGGCCAGGCGCGCGTCTGTCGAGCCTGGCGGGACCCCCCCTGGACGTCGGATGCCAGGGAGGCGGGATAGGGCTTCAGGGCCCGCTACGGGGCGTCCTCGCGGAGGTTCAGGCCAGCGAAGTACCAGGTCTGGCGGCCCTTGTTCCTCCAGGACTTGCGAGCGAAGCCAGCGGCGCGCACGAGTCGTGTGAACGACCCCATCGGAATCGTGGGGAGGCCCGCGTCCCGCAGAACCGTCGTGACTGCGTGATACAGGGCGATATCGAACGTCACCCCGTCTGGGTCGGCGTACGACACCTTCGGCAAGGCGAAGTCGAGTAGCGGCGCGTACTCCAGGTCCTGAGGCTTCGTGCTCACGCGCTGGCCTCCTTCGATGCCTTCGCGGCGTAGAACTGAGCCCGCTTCAGGCCGACTTCATGAGACCGCGTCTGGGCGTCCAGGAGCTTCGCCAGCGCCTCCATGGCGTCCAGGTCGATGTCAGTGGAGGCGGTCAGCTTCAGCGCGGTACCCGTGATCAGATCGCGGACCGCCTTGCGTTGGAGAGCGTCCGGGGATGGGGCGCGCGGAGGCATGTCGGCAGGGGAAGGGGAGTCGTTCACGGGAGGTTCCTTCAGGTAGTCAGGTGCCCTGATAGGGGCGGCTGGATATGGACTCCGTTGCGGAGTCAGGGGAGTTGGGTGGATCGGCGGTTCCGAGAAGATCCAGGAGCCGATCGGCGGGGGCGGCCAGGCGGTCAGCCAGGTCCAGGAGTCGGAGGAGGGCAGGAGAGATCGCGGCAAGGGGGCTCCAGGAGTCAGCGGGGGAGACAGCGGCAGTGGCGGGGAGGAGGTGGCACAGGTGGCACAGGCTGTTCTGGCCGAATCCCTACGTATCGAGTTACGTATGAGATCTGGCGAAATTGCCTGTGCCACCTGTGCCGGGCAGGCGGCTACTGGGTGAGGCCGGGGAACGCGTCCTCCGCTGATGCCGGACCGGTGCCGTCAGTCCAGCGCAGGCCCGTGACCAGTCGGGCCCTGGCTACCTGTTGGCCCTGGATCGTCCACTGTGAGGTTCGGACAGGGTTCCGGGGTCGGTCGGCCTTCCCGTTCCGAAACCAGGCGTGCTGTTCAGCGCGGGACCAGAAGGTGTCCGCCGACCACTGCCGCTGACCGTTGCTCCTGGCCCACTCCGTGAACGCCTGGAACACCTGGGCTGATGGGATGGCGTGGCCTTCAGCGGGCTCCGTGAACTCGTCCAGGAACTCGACTGCCTTGTTGCTGCCGTGGCGCCGCTGGTCGGTGTCTGCGCGGACGCTGTCCGGCATGGCGGGGATGATCCGGCCAGCCGCGTACCAGCGCTGTGCGCCGTCGACCAGCCAGGCCAGGGCCGCTTCGTGCTGGCCGCCGTGGCCGTCGTTCAGGCGCTGGCGAAGCGTGGGGTCCTTCGGCCTGGCGGGGTCGCTGCCGTCGAAGGTGTACGGGGAAGTTCACCAGGGCCAGGCGGCGCCAGGTGCCGTTGTCCACGGCGTCGATGCGGACCTGGTGGTTCGTGGTGACCATCAGGCTGTGCGTCGCTGTCCAGGAGACGGAGTCCTGGCCGATGTAGCGCGCCGTCATGCCGTCCGTGCCCGCTGCCTTCTTCAGCCTGACAGCGTTCAGGAAGTCGCCCTCCGGTAGCTCTTCGATGTAGCCGAAGCGGGCGCCCTTCAGCGTCATCAGCTCCGTGGGGTGGTCGTTCTGAGAGCCCAGAAGGACCTTGTCCGGGATGATCGTGGCGTAACCGTTGCCCTCAGCCTTGCCCAGTGCGCCGATGACGCCAGCGAGGACGGAGGACTTGCCGTTACCGCCACCGCCGAACAGGAACGGGACGACGTCGTCAGACGCCGCGTAGCCGGTCGCTGCCTGGCCGAAGCGAACCTTCATCCAGTCGGCCACGTCGTCCGGCATCGCTGACAGGGCCGCCGCCCAGTCGGCATGCTCAGCGCCAGGCACGAACCGAGTCGGGCTGATCTTCGTAAACATCAACTCTGGGTCATGCGCGGCCAGTTCGCCGGTCTGGAGGTTCACGACACCGTTCGCGACGTTCAGCAGATCGCGGTGCGTGTCGAAGTCCTCGTACCTGACGTACAGGACCTCCCTGGCGCCCTGGAGAAGGGTCTTGATCCGGCCGACCCAGAACAGGTTCCGCAGGGCCTTCATCCGGCGTGCGTGCTCCGCCGTGGCCTCAGCGCGGGCCGACTTTGCCCGGTCCTCGTCCTGGACCCTGCTCGCCGCTGTCATGGCGCCCTCCAGGGCGCGGTTCGCTGCCGCCGTCTCAGCGTCGACCAGGGAGCCGACAGCGGCACGCATGGCGCCGTACGCCTCCGCTTCGTCACAGTGCTGCCAGACCTGGCCGGTCCAGCGGGACCAGCGTGAACGGCCCCAGGCGACGTACCGGCCCTTCAGGTACTCGACCCCCAGGCGCGCGGCCAGGTCCGTCTCAGCAAGCGACCCAGGGCGCCACAGGGGCGCGTCAGCGGCAGGGGTGCGGGCCTCGCTTACGGACACAGGGTCGCAGTCGCAGAACAGGTCCAAGTACGGGACGCCGTTGGCGGTGTCGACCCAGATAGCGTCAGCCACGCGGCAGACGGGGCACGTCTCGTAGGCGCCGGAGAGAGTAGGCGTACTCACTTCGTGCTCCCAGAGGCTAGGTCCGGACGACCCGGCAGCGGAGTGGGGTTGACGATGTCGTAAACGCCCTGGTCGTCCTTGCAGTGGCTGACGCGGACGCCGAACCGTGCTGGGTGCTCGCCGCCGCCTCCGCCGTGCGTGTGGAGCTTGGAGCACAGCGGGCAGCGGAAGGTGTAGAGCCAGACGCCATCCCAGGACTTCGTGATGACCGGGATGACTCCGGGGACGTTGTTGTTGGTGCTCACTGAAGTGACCTCCTGCGGTCGTCGTGTGGGTTCTCCTGCGGGCATGGCGGAGCGCCCAGGGCGACTGGATGCCGACCTGGGACGCTGTGACCCATCAGGAGGTGCGCGTGATGACCCGACGCGCGGCGGGAAACAGAAAAGGGCCCCATCCGACGCGGCGTCTCAACCCTGGGCACCCCTGCCTGGGTCGAGACCTGGCGTCAGCCAGGGCCCTACGCGACTTGACCCAGTCGCCGGGTGTCGTTGACGCTGCGGGTCCGAAGGGGGTGCCGACCGCATGCGATGGAGTAACGGAGGAGGCGCCGTAGCGTGCCTCACCTCTCTACCGGAGAGAACCTCTCCCGTTTGAGTGAGGCGCCGTAGCGGCCCCTACCCATAGACCGGGGAGGATGTGAGAAGGCGCCGTAGCAGCCCTCCCATCAACTACAGGTGAGGACCTATCCCGCCATCGGTAACGCCAGGTCAGCGGCATGACGAAGGCCCCCAGCCGAAGCCAGGGGCCCTGTCGTGAACAGTTGTGGTGCTGTTCAGCGAGTCACTCGTACGACGCGGCGTACTCCTCCGCTTCGACCTCTTCCAGGCGCGCCGCGTGAAGGTCCTCATGAGACGCCAGCGTGAACTTCAGCCGCTCAGGTGCCGGGCCCTTCAGCCGTTCAGCCCCTCCGCCTGAACGGCCCTTCGCCACGGTCGCGCGTGCGCCAGCATCCAGGAGGAGTTGGCGGCGGCCAGCGGCGTCATGTCGGGCCCAGAAGCTGGCGTACGTCTCGCCGGTCTCCACGGTCTCCGTCCGGGCCTCCGTGCGGGGCGTCGCCTCAAGGGCCTCTGCCCGGCGCTCCAGGGCGTCCACCTCCTCTTGCCAGATCATCCGGCCAGTTCGGGACTTGCGAGAGTCCTTGTCGGCGTACAGGGCGCGCAATTCCGCCTCTACCTCCCGGAGTTCTGGCGTCGGGTCGTACCCCTTGTGCGTGATGACCTTCGTCATCTGGGAGTCCCCGATGCGGGCCATGACCTCCGCCTCCACGTACGCCTCCAGCCAGTCAGCGCGGATGCCAGCGGAGGCCGGGCACCGCTCGCCCCTGGCCGTGGCGCGGCAGTTGTAGTCCATGCCTCCGGCCCGCTTCGAGAGGTACAGATTCCCGCCGCACCCACGGCACTTCGCGACGCCCAGGAGCATGGCCTGGGTGTCCTTGCGGGTGCGGTTCTTCTGGGGCGTCAGCGTGGAGAGGTGGTCCTGAAGGGTGTCGAACTCCTCCCGCGACAGGACAGGCTCCCCGATCAGGACCGGGTTCCCGTCGCGATCCCGGACAGGCTTCCCCTGGTGGAGCCGGTACCCCATCAGCGCGGGGGACCGGAGGACCTTGGACAGGGTCCCCGCCGTCCACTTGAAGCGGTCGTGACGGCGACCGGCGCGCATCCCGCCAGGCTCGCGGCCAGCCTTCACGGCCTGGTAGTCGCGAGGGACCAGGGTCCCTGCCTCATTCAGCGCCATGGCGACGGCAGTGAGGGACTGGCCGTCCAGGACGTCACGGATGATGCCGGACAGGACCTTCACGGCGTCCGGATCGGGAGCCAGCTTGAAGCCCTCACCGTCAGGGTTCTTCACCTTCCCGTACCCGTACGGGACCAGGCCGCCGGAGTACCGACCCTGGGTGCGGAGGGCCGCCTGGGCGCCCGTGACGCGCTCCTGGATGGCCAGCGCCTCCATCTGGGCACTGAAGGCCAGCATCATCATGATCAGCTCAGACACGGGCGACACGGTCCGCATGTCCAGCTCCAGCGGGGCACCGCCAGGGCCCTCAGCAAAGACCAGGAGTTTCCCGTTCTCCTTCGCCCAGCGGCCCAGCTCTGCCATGTCGGCCATGGAGCGGACGGCGCGGTCCATGCGCCACCAGATGATCATGTCGAAGTCGTCCGGGCGGGCCAGCCATGCGCCCAGCTCCGGCCGGTTGAACGGCGTCGTCTTCGTCGCTGAGACGTCCAGGTCCTCAGCCTCACCGACGATGACAGCGCCACGGCGTGCGGCCTCATTGGAGTTGGCAGCGCGTTGACGGCCTGGTGACGTCGTCTCATCCGTCCTGACGGACAGTCGGATGGCGCTCAGCGCCCGCAGTTGGTTCGTCATGGCTGGGAGCGTACTGGAATCTATTTCGACCGGCTGGCGGATCGACTACCAGATGGCGACCCCGGGCCTCGCGGGCAAGGCGGTCAAGGCGTACGTGGAGCGGGCCGCGACGCATGCCGAGCGGTGGAGCGACCACGCGCCGGTGACGGTGGTCTACGACCTCTAGGCCCTGTCTTCAATCTCCCGTCTGCCCCGCGGCGTCATGCACGCTCCCCCAGCCTCCGGCCGGGGGGACCCCCACTCGCCGCACCGGGCGAAGACCCAAGTAGCTCCGCTACGAGGGCCTGCGCCCGGCACGCCGAGAGCACGCACCTGACGCCGCGGGGCCGCCCTTCGGGCGACGACGGGAGATTGAAAGACAGGGCCTAGGGGCGTCTCCCCGTCCCCTGGGCGCCCGGGCTTTACGGATTGCTGAGGCGGCGGTCCATGGCCAGGGAGAGTTCCGCCTCCACGACCGCCTTCGCGAGCGGGCGCAGCTTCTCGGGGGCGGACTCGGGGGCGTGGTCGCGCAGGATCGTCATGAACAACTCGGCCATGGCGTCGGCGTGTTCACGTACCTGGCGGCCGGCCGCGAGCACCTCGGCGAGCGGGACGCCTTCGCGGACGAGGGCCGCCGAGACGTCGAGCAGGCGGCGGCTGATGTGCACGATCTCGTCGCCGTCGGTGCCGATGTACCCGAGGTCCAGGGCCGCCTGGAGGTTCTCCGTGGTGACCTCGCCCTCGAAGTAGTCCGCCAGCTCCTCGGGGGTGAGGCGGACCGGGGTCTCCTCGGTGGGGGCTCCGGCGAGGCCGAGGATCTCGCCGACGTCGCGGCCGGCCTCGAAGGCGTCGGTGAGGTCGGCGATGGCGTTGAGGGTGTGGCCGCGTTCCAGGAGTGCGGTGATCGTGCGCAGGCGGGCCAGGTGGTGCTCGTCGTACCAGGCGATGCGGCCCTCGCGGCGGGGCGGTGGGAGCAGCTTGCGCTCGCGGTAGAAGCGCAGGGTGCGCACGGTGATGCCGGCCGCCGCGGCCAGTTCGTCCATGCGGTATTCGCGGGGGGTGCGGTTCTGCGGTTCTTCGGGCACGCCCCGACCCTATGGCAAGCACTGTGGCCCGTAAGGGCCTCGTTGAGGGGCGGCGGTCGGGCGACGGGTGGGAATACCGGCGGTAACTTTCTTCGGCCAGACCCCTACCCATGAGTAAGGAGCTGCTCTACTCTCCGAACTGCGCCAGTAATCACTGGCATAGTCGTGGAGTGCGGGAGGCGGCGGCATGGCCGAGCAGGAGCGCGAGCGCGAGCACGTGCGGGTGGCGGTGATCGGGTCGGGGTTCGGCGGGCTCGGTGCCGCCGTCCGGCTGCGCCGCGAGGGCATCACCGACTTCGTCGTCCTGGAGCGGGCCGACGCCGTGGGCGGTACGTGGCGGGACAACAGCTATCCGGGGTGCGCCTGTGACGTGCCCTCGCACCTGTACTCCTTCTCGTTCGCCCCCAACCCGGACTGGCCGCGCGCCTTCTCCGGGCAGCGGCACATCCGGGCGTACCTGGAGCATGTCGCGGACGTCTTCCGGCTGCGGCCGCACATCCGCTTCAACTCCGAGGTGACGCGGCTGCGTTGGAACGCCGAGGAGCTGCACTGGGAGATCGAGACGGTACGCGGGCACCTCACCGCCGACGTCGTCGTCTCGGCGGCGGGGCCGCTCTCCGACCCGAAGACGCCGGACATCCCCGGCATCGACTCCTTCGAGGGCAAGGTCTTCCACTCGGCGCGCTGGGACCACGACTACGACCTGCGCGGCAAGCGCGTCGCGATGGTCGGCACGGGTGCCTCGGCGATCCAGATCGTGCCCGCGATCCAGCGCGAGGTCGCCGGACTCACCCTCTTCCAGCGCACCCCGCCGTGGGTCATGCCGCGCGCCGACCGGGCCATCAGCGGCGTCGAGCGCTGGCTGCACCGGCAGCTGCCGTTCACCACGCAGGCGCGGCGCGGCGTGCTGTGGGGCCTCCGGGAACTCCAGGTGCAGGCCTTCACCAAGCGGCCGAACGAGCTGGGCCTGGTCGAGTCCCTGGCCAAGGCCAACATGCGGCGCGCGATCAAGGACCCGGCGCTGCGGGCCAAGCTGACCCCGGACTACCGCATCGGCTGCAAGCGCATCCTGCTGTCCAACACGTACTACCCGGCCCTCGCGCAGCCCAACGTGGACGTCGTCGCGAGCGGTCTCACCGAGGTGCGGGGCAACACGGTCGTGGCCGCCGACGGCACCGAGGCCGAGGTCGACGCGATCATCTTCGGCACCGGCTTCCACGTCACGGACATGCCGATCGCGGAGCGCGTCATCGGCGCCGGGGGCAGCTCGCTCGCCGAGCACTGGAAGGGCGGCGTGCAGTCGATGCGCGGCGCCGCCGTCGACGGCTTCCCCAACTTCCTGACCGTCATCGGCCCCAACACCGGGCTCGGCAACTCCTCGATGATCCTGATGATCGAGGCCCAGCTGAACTATCTCGCCGACTACATGCGGCAGTTGGACGTCCTCGGCGGCAGCGCGGCGCTCGACGCCAGGCCCGCCGCCGTCACCGCCTGGAACGCGAAGGTCCAGGAGCGGATGAAGCGCACCGTGTGGAACACCGGCGGCTGCAACAGCTGGTACCTCGACGAGAACGGCGTCAACACCACCATCTGGCCCGGCACCACCACCGAGTTCCGCGCGGCCACGAAGCGCGTGGACCTCGGGGAGTACGAGGTCGTACGGCCGCCCAAGGGCGTCGAGGCGGGGCAGCCTTCCGGGAAGGGCCGCAAGAAGAAGGTCGAGGCAGGAGCATGAGCCGACTGACCCACGCCGCATCCGGGCCCTACGCCCCGCCCGCCGCCGCCCGCGAGCTCACCGCGGTCTCCGCGGACGGCTCCCGCATCCACGTCGAGATGCACGGCCCCCTCGACGACCCCACGGCACCCGTCGTGGTGCTCGCGCACGGCTGGACCTGCTCGACCGCCTTCTGGGCGGCGCAGATACGGGAGTTGGCGCGCGATCACCGTGTCGTCGCGTACGACCAGCGCGGGCACGGGCGCAGCCCGGCGGCGCCCGACGCCTCCGGCTACAGCACGCGGGCGCTCGCCGACGACCTGGAGGCGGTGCTCGGCGCGACCCTCGCCCCCGGCGAGAAGGCCGTGCTCGCGGGGCACTCCATGGGCGGTATGACGCTGATGGCCGCTGCCGGGCGCGCGAAGCTGAAGGAGCACGCGGCGGCCGTACTGCTCTGCAGCACCGGCGGGTGGAACCTCCTCGACGAGTCCACCGTCGTCCCGATCCGCGCGGGGAAGCTGCGCCGGCGGCTGACGAAGTCGGTGCTCGGCTCGCGGGCCCCGCTCGGGCCGGTCACACCCGTCGGGAAGAAGGTGCTGCGGTTCGCGACCATGGGCCCCGGCTCGGCGCCGGACCAGGTCGAGGCCTGCGCCCGGATCGTGCACGCCTGCCCGCGCCTCGTGCGGTACGGCTGGTCGCACGTACTGGACACGCTCGATCTGGCCGCGGACGTACGGAAGTTGACCGTGCCGACCGCCGTGCTCGTCGGTGCCGTCGACCGGATGACACCCGCCGTGCACTCCCGGGCCCTGGTCGCCGCGCTGCCGAACTGCGTGGGCCTCACCGAGCTGGCGGGACTCGGCCACATGACCCCGGTCGAGGCGCCCGGGGTGGTCAGCGGGAAGATCCGGGAACTCGTCGGTACGTACGTACGGAACGAAAAGGTCAGGGAGGGCGCATGAGCAAGGTCAGCCTGGAGGGGCAGGTCGCCGTCGTCACCGGGGCGGCGCGCGGCGTGGGTGAGCTGCTCGCCCGCAAGCTGTCGGCGCGCGGGGCCAAGGTCGCGCTCGTCGGGCTCGAACCGGACGAGCTGAAGCTGGTCTCGGAGCGGCTGCACAGCGAGAGCGACTACTGGCACGCCGACGTCACCGACCACGAGGCCATGGCGCGGGTCGCGCGGGAGGTCAAGGAGCGGTTCGGGAAGGTCGACATCGTCGTCGCCAACGCGGGGGTGGCCAGCGGCGGCCCGTTCGCCGAGTCCGATCCGGTGGCGTGGCGGCGGGTGATCGAGGTCAACCTGATCGGCTCCGCCGTGACCGGCCGCGCGTTCCTGCCGGTCCTGATGGAGTCGCGCGGCTATCTGCTGCAGATCGCCTCGCTCGCGGCGCTCACCCCGGCGCCGATGATGAGCGCGTACTGCGCGTCCAAGTCCGGCGTGGAGGCGTACGCGCACTCGCTGCGCGCCGAGGTCGGCTACAAGGGCGTGAAGGTCGGCGTGGGCTACCTGTCGTGGACCGACACCGACATGGTGCGCGGGGCGGACTCGGACGACGTGATGCGGGAGCTGCGGCAGCGCCTTCCGTGGCCGTCGAACAAGACGTACCCGCTCGGCCCTGCCGTCGACCGGATCGTGGCGGGGATCGAGCGGCGCTCGGCGCATGTGTACGCGCAGTGGTGGCTGCGTGGCATGCAGTCCCTGCGGGGCTATCTGCCGGGGATCATCGCGACCGTGGGGCAGCGGGAGATGCGGAGGTTCGAGCCTCGGCTCGGGGAGGTTTCGCGGGGGCTCGTCGGAGCGGGGGGTGCGGCGGACGACGCTGCTCGTCGGGGCTGAGGCCGGACGCCCGCAGCAGCGCAGAAAGGTGCGCCCGTACGTTTCGTACGGGCGCACCTTCAGTGCCTGCGGCGAGCGTCAGGACTCGTAGTTCTGGTTGAACCGGTCCTGCTGTTCCTGCGTCGTGCGCTCGCGCTCCTCGCGGAGGTCCGAGCCGCGCTCCGAGGACTGCTCACGGTCCTGCTGGCCGCGCTGCTGGTCCTGCTGACCGCGCTGCTGCTCCTGCTGGCCGCGCTGGTCCTGCTGGCCGCGCTGCTGCTGCTGGCCGCGCTGCGAGGTCTCTTCCTGCGAGCCCATCGCGTCCTTGGCCTTGTTGCGGAGCTCTTCGGACTTCTCGTTGAACTGGTCCTTCATGCCCATGTGTTTTCACTCCTGGGAAGTGGTGGGGTGGGGCGTGACCCAGCCTTGCATGAGGGGATGAAAGCCGCATTTCGATCCGTTGCGCTCCGTGACCGGCCAGGTCACGGCCTCCTCGGCGGCAGTTTCGGCCGGCGTCGGTCCGGGACGTCGGAGTGGTCCGGCGGTACGGCCGCCGGGTGCCGCTCCAGGAGGTCGAGCGCGAGCCTTACGGCGTCGTCGAGTTGGGCGTGCCGGCCCTCCGCCCAGTCCAGCGGGGTGCGCAGCACTTCGAGGTCCGGCTCGACGCCCTTGTTCTCGATCTCCCAGCCGTACGCGTCGAACCACGCGGCGTTCATCGGCACCGTGATGACCGTGCCGTCGCCGAGCCGGTGCCGCCCGGTCATGCCGACCACGCCGCCCCAGGTGCGCTGCCCGACGACCGGTCCGAGCCCGAGCAGCTTGAACGCGGCCGTGATCATGTCGCCGTCGGATGAGGTCGCCTCGTCCGCGAGGGCAACGACCGGGCCGCGCGGGGCATTTGAGGCGTACGAGACGGGCTGGGCGTTGCGGGTCAGGTCCCAGCCGAGGATCGTGCGGGTGAGCTTCTCGACCACCAACTCGCTGATGTGGCCGCCCGCGTTGCCTCGTACGTCCACGATCAGGGCAGGGCGGGACATCTCCATGCGCAGGTCGCGGTTGAACTGGGCCCAGCCGGAGCCGCCCATGTCCGGGATGTGCAGATAGCCGCACTTGCCGTGGCTCAACTCCCGTACGACTGCCCGGCGTTTGGCCACCCAGTCCTGGTAGCGCAGGGGGCGCTCGTCGACCAGCGGGACCACCGCCACGCGGCGCGCGCGCCCCTCGCCCTCGGCGGGCTTGAAGGTCAGCTCGACCGTCGTGCCGCCCGCGCCCGCGAGCAGTGGATAGGGGCCCGTCACCGGGTCGACCGGCCGGCCGTCGACGTGGGTGAGCGCCGTGCCCTCGCGGATGCCGGCGCCCGCGAGCGGGGAGCGGGCCTTGGAGTCCGAGGACTCGCCGGGCAGGATCCGCTTGACCAGCCAGACCCCGTCCCGGCAGACCAGGTTGGCGCCGAGCAGGCCCTGGGCGCGCTGGTAGTGCGGCGGGCCCTCGTTGCGCCGCGCGGGCGTGACGTACGCGTGCGACGTGCCCAGTTCGCCGAGGACCTCGCGGAGCAGGTCGGCGAACTCGTCGGGGGACGCGACCCGTTCGACGAGCGGGCGGTACTGGTCGAGCACCGCGTCCCAGTCGACTCCGCACATGCCGGGGTCCCAGAAGTAGGCGCGGATGATCCGGCCCGCCTCCGCGTACGACTGGCGCCACTCGGCGGCCGGGTCGACCTCGTGCATGACGCGCCGCAGGTCGATCCAGACCGTGGAGTCGCCGTCGCCGGGCTCGGTGGCGGGCACGGCGCGCAGGTCGCCCTCGTCGACGACGACCAGGCGGCTGCCGTCGCCGCTGAGCGAGAACATGTCGAGGTGGTCGACCAGTTGGGTCCTGCGGGCCTTGGCGATGTTGAAGTGCTCCAGACTCGGCCGGCCCGAGGTGTCCGTGGGGTTGGCGAAGGTCTCGCCGAGCGCGCCGGAGATCGGCCAGCGCATCCAGACCAGGCCGCCGTCGCTCACCGGCTGCAGCGCTGAGTACTTGGAGGCGGCCACGGGGAACGGCGTGACCCGGTTCTCCAGGCCCTCGGTCTCCACGATGACGATGTTGCCCTCGCCCGCGTTCTCGGCCGGATCGAGCCCGCCCGCCGCGGGCCGCCCGTCCGGCGAGAGCGCGAACGGCGAGGGCGTCGCCGAGGACAGCGGTACGAGATAGGGGCGGCAGCCGAGCGGGAAGGAGAGGTCGCCGGTGTGCACGTCGTACACCGGGTCGAAGCCGCGCCAGGACAGGAACGCCAGATAGCGGCCGTCCCGCGTGAACACCGGATTCTCGTCCTCGAAGCGGCCGTTGGTGACGTCGACGATCGTGCGGTCCTTGATCCGGGCCAGCTTGATCTGCCGCAGCGAGCGGCCGATCCCCGGGTGCGACCAGGCGAGATAGGCCCCGTCGGGGGAGAACGCGAGGTCGCGCACGGGTCCGTTGATGGACCGGATCAGCTCGGTGACTTCTTCGGTGACCTCCTCGGTGGACTCCTCCGTCCCCGCGGCGGCAGCCGCATTTTCGGACACAGTGAGGAGCAGCAGCCGCCCGTCGTCCGAAGCGATGGCGAGGCGTTCGCCGTCCGGGTCGGCGATCATCTCCTGGACGATGCCGAGCTCGCCCGAGGCGAGCCGGCGCGGCTCCCGGTCGCCGCTGGCCCGCGGCAGGTAGGCGATCTCGACGGCGTCCGCGCCGTCCGCGTCGGTGATGTACGCGACCTGGCCGCCCGAGCCGGTCATCTCCGGCAGCCTGACCCGTACGCCAGGGCTGTCCGTGATCGTGCGGGCCGGGCCGTCGCGGTGGGTGAGCCAGTAGAGGCTGCCGCGGACGACGACCGCGCTGGCCCGGCCCGTCTCGTCCACGGCGAGCGCGTCCAGGTTGCTGGCCGCCGGGGCCTGGTAGACGCGACGCCCGGCGCGCGGGCCGCCGAGGCGGACGTCGAGCTTGCGGGGCTTGGAGGCGGGACCCAGCTCGTCCACGATCCACAGCCCGCCCGCGCACTGGTAGACGACCCGCTCGCCGTCGCTGGAGGCGTGCCGGGCGTAGAAGCTGTCGTGGTCGGTGTGGCGGCGCAGGTCGGAGCCGTCGGGACGGCAGGAGTAGAGGTTGCCGATGCCCTCGTGGTCGGAGAGGAAGGCGATCCGGCCGTCGACGAACATCGGGCTGGAGAAGTGCCCGTGCAGATCCGGGAGCAGCCGCTCGCCGTGCAGCCAGAGCCGTCCGGTGGCGCCGCCGCGGTACCGCTTCCAGGCGGCCGGCTCGTGCGGGGGCCGGCCGGTGAGCAGCAGGGTGCGGCGCTCCCCGTCGAGGTCGGCGACCGCGATGTCGTCGACCGGGCCCCAGGGCAGCTGGCCGCCGGGGGAGCCGTCGGTGTGCACGGAGTAGGCCCAGGTGAAGTACGAGAAGGGCTGGCCGTGGGAGGCGACGGCGAGGATGTCGCCGTCGGGGGACCAGCCGCACACCTTGGTGTCGGTACTGCCCCAGTAGCTGAGCCGGGTGGCGGGTCCGCCCGAGACCGGGACGACATGGATCTCCGGGTCGAGACTGCGCCAGGTCGTGAACGCGATCCGGGTGCCGTCGGGGGAGAAGCGGGGATGGCCGACCCGGGTGCGGTCCACGGTCAGCCGCCAGGCTCGCTCGGGGACCGCTCCCTCCGGGGCGATGGGGGCCACCCAGAGATCGTCCTCGGCGGCGAAGCAGAGGAGGGTGCCGTGCAGATGCGGAAAACGGAGGTATGCGGCGTCTCTCACCCAACCATGCTTTTCCCGTCCGAAGGGTGCGGCAACCCGAACAGGCAATCGTCGGAGGGGCTTGCCGGTGTGTACTCTCTAAGTGAACGAAACGGTTTCGTTCACCTCGGAGTCCGGAAGGAGCCCACCGTGGCGCGCAGCCGCATCACCCCCGAGCGCGAGGCCGAGCTGTACGCGGCCGTGCTCGACCTGCTGCGCGAGGTCGGGTACGACGCGTTGACCATGGACGCCGTCGCCACCCGCACCAGGTCCAGCAAGGCCACCCTCTACCGCCAGTGGGGGAGCAAGCCGGAGCTGGTCGTCCGGGCGCTGCGCTCGGACAAGCCGGTCAGCCTCACGGAGATCGACACGGGATCGCTGCGCGGCGACTTCCACGCCGTGGTCGACCGGATCGACGACTGCCGCCTGGAGAAGGACTCCGCGCTGATGCGGGGCCTCGCCCAGGCGATCCACGGCAACCCGGATCTCCACCAGGCGATGCGGGAGCTGCTGTTCGAGCCCGAGCTGACGGGGCTCGACGCGCTGCTGCGGCGCGCAGTCGAACGGGGCGAGGTGCAGGAGGGCCACCCCGCCCTGCGGTACGTCGTCCACATGATCGTCGGTGCCTTCGTGGCCCGGCAGCTCATCGAGGACAGAGCGCCCGACCAGGCCTTCCTCGCCGATTACGTCGATGCTGTGGTCCTCCCCGCCCTCGGCATCTGACCTTTCCCGTACCGCCCCACCTGACGCACCGCTCACGTCGTCGGGCCGGTTCGACCTGCCCTGAACACACCACGACTTGACCGGGAGTAGCCCCAGTGGCCACGTTCCTCTACAAACTCGGCCGGTTCTCGTTCCGGCGACGGCACTTCGTCGTCCTGATCTGGGTCGCGCTGCTCGCCCTCGCGGGTGTCGGCGCCGCAAACGCGTCGGGCACGGGCTCGACCTCGTTCTCCATCCCCGGCACCGAGGCGCAGCGCGCCTTCGACCTGATCGAGCAGCGCTCGCCGGGCGCCAAGGCCGACGGGGCCACCGCCCGCGTCGTCTTCAAGGCGCCGGACGGCGAGAAGATGACCGACCCGGCCCACAAGGCCGCCGTCGAACAGGTCGTACGGGAGCTGCAGGGCGGCGACGAGGTCGCCTCCGTCGTCGACCCGTACCAGGCCAAGGCCGTCAGCAAGGACGGCTCGACCGCGTACGCCCAGGTCTCGTACGACGTCTCCGGGATGAACCTGGAGGAGTCCTCGCGCGAGGAGCTGAAGGCCGCCGGGTCCGAGGCGCGGGACGCGGGGCTCACCGTCGAGATCGGCGGTGACGCGCTGCAGGCCGTACCCGAGACCGGGGCCACCGAGATCATCGGCGTCGGGGTCGCGGCGGTGGTCCTCGTGATCACCTTCGGCTCGCTCGTCGCGGCCGGACTGCCGCTGCTCACCGCCCTGATCGGCGTCGGCATCGGCGTCTCCACGATCACCGCGCTCGCCACGGCACTCGACCTGTCCAGCACCACGTCGACACTCGCGATGATGATCGGCCTCGCCGTCGGCATCGACTACGCGCTCTTCGTCGTCTCCCGCTACCGGGCCGAACTGGCCGAGGGGCGCGGGCGCGAGGAGGCCGCGGGGCGGGCCGTGGGCACCGCCGGGTCCGCGGTCGTCTTCGCCGGACTCACCGTCGTCATCGCCCTGGTGGGCCTGGCCGTCGTCAACATCCCGATGCTGACGAAGATGGGCATCGCGGCGGCGGGCACGGTCGCGATCGCGGTCCTCATCGCGCTGACCATGATTCCGGCGCTGCTGGGGTACGCGGGGAAGCATGTGGTGGGCCGTAAGGCTCGTCAGGGCACCACCGAGTCCGCGTCGAAGGAGAACATGGGCACCCGCTGGGCCCGCTTCGTGCTGCGCAAGCCGCTGCTCGTGCTGCTCGTCGGCGTGATCGGGCTCGGCGTGGTCGCGCTCCCGGCGAGCAAGCTGGAGCTCGGTCTGCCGGACGACGGCGCGCAGCCGACCAGCACCACCCAGCGCAAGGCGTACGACCTGGTCTCCGAGGGCTTCGGCCCCGGCTTCAACGGCCCGCTGATGGTGGTCGTGGACGCGGCCGAGGCCGACGATCCGAAGGCGGCCGCGGGCCAGGTCGCCCGTACCGTCGGGAAGCTGGACGGGGTCGCGGCGGTCACCCCGGCCCAGTTCAACAAGGCCGGCGACACCGCGATGCTCACCGTCGTACCGAAGTCCAAGCCGAGCAGCGCCGAGACCGAGACGCTGGTGCACGACATCCGGGACGCGGGCACGGGGATCACCGCGGAGACCGGGGCGAAGGCCATGGTCACCGGCACCACGGCGATGAACATCGACGTGTCCGAGAAGCTCAACGAGGCGCTGCTGCCCTATCTCGCGCTCGTCGTCGGCCTGGCCTTCCTGCTGCTGATGGTGGTCTTCCGCTCGGTGCTCGTCCCGCTCAAGGCGGCGCTCGGCTTCCTGCTCTCCGTGGTCGCCGCGCTCGGTGCGGTCGTCGCGGTGTTCCAGTGGGGCTGGCTCGGCTCGCTGTTCGGGGTGGAGCAGACCGGCCCGATCATGTCGATGATGCCGATCTTCATGGTGGGCGTGGTCTTCGGCCTGGCGATGGACTACGAGGTCTTCCTGGTCACGCGGATGCGGGAGGCGTACGTCCACGGGGAGCGGCCCGGCCAGGCGATCGTCAGCGGGTTCAAGCACGGGGCCCGGGTGGTCTCGGCGGCCGCGGTGATCATGATCGCGGTGTTCGCGGGCTTCATCGGGTCCGGCGAGCAGATGGTCAAGATGATCGGCTTCGGCCTGGCCATCGCGGTCTTCTTCGACGCGTTCGTCGTACGGATGGCCATCGTGCCCGCCGTGCTCGCGCTGCTCTCGCACCGTGCCTGGTGGCTGCCGAAGTGGCTCGACCGGATCCTGCCCGACGTCGACGTGGAGGGCGAGCAGCTGCGCGAGCGGCTCGGCGACTCCTCCGGCGCGCGGCCCGAGGGGCCGGACAAGGAGCGGGAGTTGGCCGGGGTCTGATCAGGGGCTGTACGGAGAGGGCCGGGGCCCGGGAGCGAACGCTCCCGGGCCCCGGCCGCTGCCTACGGGTGACTCACACGGTGGAAGACGTGGTGGGGGTGGCCGTGACCGCGTACGTGCGGCGCAGGAAGCGGACCAGGGCGACGCAGTCGAACTGCAGCACCATCACGCCGGACTCGGAGTGGAACTCGATCACCGCCTGCACCCGGCCGCACGGCCAGACCCGTACCGAGCCGCTGCCGGTCGGTGTGCGCAGGCCCTTCTCCAGGAGTGCGCGCGGCAGGTCCCACTCGATGTCGCCCGGCGATCCGGGGACCGCGACGCGGATGTCCGCGTCCGGGGCCTCGGGGTCGTACCGCAGGGCGACGCGGATCGCTCGGTGGCCGTCCGGGGCGTCGGTGACGAGATGGGCCCGTGCTTTTTCCTCGACCACGGCGGCGGACATCGCGCGCTCCTCAAATCATCGAACTGACGGCGAACACTCAGGGCGTTCCGGCGTTCCGGCGATACATCCCTAATGTCGCATATTTTCCAGGTGGTGCCCTGGGTGAAGTGAGTTCCGCCTCACGTGACATACCGGACAAAGCGCCGCAGTGATCGGGTGGTTGAGCAGCCACGATCAGGGGTAGCGCACGGCAGTCGCACCAGCTCCGCTTCCTCCTCGCCCCGACGCCTGCCCGAAAATCCTGCGCGCAGCCCCCTGAGCGCCCCGGAATCCGCATCGGTGGATGAACGTTGCACCATAGAGGGTCGGCACGTGACGAAGCCGGACACAGCAGGAGACGGAAAGGGCACGGACGTGGACGTCCAGGGCAGTGTGGCGTCGGGGTTCGAGCCCGTCGAGGACGCCTTCGTGAAGAACTTCGCCGAGCGGGGCGAGCGCGGCGCCGCCGTCGCGGTCTACCGGCACGGCCGCAAGGTCGTCGACCTGTGGGCCGGCAGCCGGGACGTGGACGGCGACGAGCCCTGGCAGCAGGGCACCGCCCAGATCGTCCGCTCGGCGACCAAGGGCGTGGCCGCCGCCGTCCCGCTCCTGCTGCACCAGCGCGGACTGCTCGACCTGGACGCCCCCGTCGGCACGTACTGGCCCGAGTTCAAGGCCCACGGCAAGGAGCGGACCCTCGTCCGCCACCTGCTCTCGCACCGCGCGGGCGTGCCCGTGCTCGACCACCCCATAGCCATGGCCGACCTCGGCACCGGACCCGAGGCGGTCGCCGCGCAGGCCCCCGCCTGGGAGCCCGGCACCGACCACGGCTACCACGCGCAGACGTACAGCTGGCTCGTCGGTGAACTGGTGCGGCGCGTGACCGGGCGGACCATCGGGCGCTGGCTGGCCGAGGAGCTGGCCGGGCCGCTCGGCCTCGACCTGTGGCTCGGGCTGCCCGCCGGGCAGGCGCACCGCGTCGGCCGGGTCGGGCCCGTCGAGCCGCCCGAGCCGCCGGCCGGCAGCGCGCTGCGGCTGCGCCCCAAGCGGAACGTCGCCGAGGCGTACGCGGACCCGTCCTCGCTGACCCGCCGTGCCTTCGCCGCGCTCAGCACGCCCGACGAGAACTCCGCCGCGTACCGCGCCGCCGAGCTGCCCGGCTCCAACGGCATCGCCACCGCCCCCGCCCTGGCCCGCTTCTACGCCGGGCTGATCGGTGAAGTCGACGGCCACGCCCGCCTGTTCGCGCCCGCGACGCTCGCTCTCGCGCGTACGGAGGAGTCGGCGGGGCCCGACCGGGTGCTCGTCGTGAACACCCGCTTCGGCCCCGGCTACATGCTGCACGGCCCCGCGTCCCCGCTGCTCGCCCCCGGCTCCTTCGGCCATCCCGGCCGCGGCGGCCCCCTCGCCTTCGCCGACCCGGAGTCCGGGATCGCGTTCGGGTACGTGACGAACGGGTTCCAGAAGGGGGTTACGGCGGATCCGCGGGCGCAGGCCCTTGTACGGGCGGTACGCGGGGTCATCGGCTGAGGTCGGCTCAGGTCCCCCCAGGGGGCTCC
Organism: Streptomyces sp. LHD-70; assembly: GCF_031157275.1. Lineage (GTDB taxonomy): Bacteria > Actinomycetota > Actinomycetes > Streptomycetales > Streptomycetaceae > Streptomyces. The sequence goes on along the minus strand of NZ_JAVIFW010000019.1, from coordinate 18,648 downwards.
GCCCCCGGCCCCCGGGTCCTCAAGCGCCGGACGGGCTGATTTGGCCGTCGTTCGGCTGCGGCTCCGTAGTGGCTGGTCGCGCCCCGCGGCGGAGCCGCACATGTCACAGCCCCGCGCCCCTATCGGGGCACTTCACCCAGCGCCGCCCGCACAACAAAACCGCCTACCCCGTGTGCAGCATCAAGCCGATGCCCACCACCATCAAGCCCGCCGCGGCGATCCTCGGTGCGCCGAACTTCTCCTTGAAGAAGATCGCGCCGATCGCCGCGCCCACGATGATCGACGACTCCCGCAGCGCCGCGATCGGCGCGAGCGCCGCGCGGGTCTGTGCCCACAGCACGAGCCCGTACGCCGCGACGGAGAGGCCCGCGCCGAGCAGGCCGTGGACCGCGTGCGGGCGCAGCAGCCCGGGGAGTCGGGAGCGGTGCCGGTAGAGGGCGTACGCCGGGATGGAGACGCCCTCGAGGATCATCAGCCAGGCGATGTAGCCGAGCGGGGTGCCGGAGGCGCGTACGCCCACGCCGTCCACCACCGTGTACGCGGCGATGGACAGCCCCGTCGCGAGCGCGGCGAGCAGCGCGGGCCAGTGCGGGCGGCGGCCCGAGCCGCGGATGCCCCACAGGGCGAGGCCGACGAGGCCCGCGCAGGCGACGGCCACACCGGTCAGCTGCCAGCCGTCGATGCGCTCACCGACGAAGACGGCCGCGGCGACGGTCACGACCAGCGGCGCCGTACCGCGCGCGATCGGATACATCTGCCCGAAGTCGCCGAGGGTGAACGACCGCATCAGCAGCGCCTGGTAGGCCACGTGCACGACCGCGGAGACGATCAGGGCGGGCCAGGCACCGGCGGCCGGGAACGGGGCGAAGCAGGCGAGGACGGCGCCGATCAGGGCGCCGCCGCCGGATATCAGGGTGAACGCGACCAGCTGGTCCTTGATGCGGTGGGCCAGCGCGTTCCAGCTGGCGTGCGTGACCGCGGCCAGGACGACGGCCCCCGCGACGAGCGGCGTCATCGGCCGGACTCGCGGGCCTCGCGGATCTCGCCCGCCTCGCGGACGTCCACCAGCGTGCCGCCCGCGTGCGCGACCAGGTCCTTCGGGTCCATCGGGAACACCGTGTGCGGGGTGCCCGCGGCCGCCCACACCAGGGCGTGGTCGAGCAGGCCGCGGTCGGCGAGGACCCGGGTGCGGGTGCGGTGCCCGAAGGGCGGCACCCCGCCGATCGCGTACCCGGTGGTCTCGCGTACGACGTCCGCGTTCGCCCGCGTGACCTTCTCGGCGCCCAGCTCCCGCCGTACGAGCTCCATGTCGACGCGCGAAGCCCCGTCCATCAGGACGAGTACGGGCACCCCTCCCCCAAGCTCTCGGCTGCGCTCGAGCAGGGGGGACCCCCATGCCGCGAAGATCAGCGACTTGACGATCTCGCCGAGCGCGCAGCCGACCGCCTCGGCGGCCTGCGCGGCGGTGCGGGTGGCGTCCGGGAAGGAACGGACCCCGGAAAGCACGGATTCCAGGCCGAGTTCACGCAGGGCCTCGGCGAAACGGGGGTGAGCGTCGGTGTGGGGTGAGCTGGTCATGGCCGCACGCTAGCCGTACGTGTAGGCAGCATGCGACCACGAATCAGTCCGTAGGACTCACGCCCCGCCCCGCAGCACCGCCGCCACCAGCGGGCCCGCCGAGGAACCGCCGCGGCCGCCCTCCTGGATGACCGCCGCCGACGCGAGGTCGCCGCGCCAGGCGGTGAACCAGCCGTTGGGCTTCTTCTGCCCGTCGACCTCGGCCGAGCCGGTCTTGCCGCCGATGTCGGGGCCGAGCCCGGACATCGCCTCGGCGGCCGAGCCGGACGTGGCGGTGTAGGTGAGGAGCTCCTTCAGCTGGGCCTGCGCGGAGGCGTCCAGCTTCCGCGGAGCCGTCGCGAGCGTGCGGTCGTCCACGTCGGGGGAGACGAGGTACGGCTGGCGGAACGTGCCCGTCTTGGCCGTCGCGATGAACGACGCCACGTTCAGCGGGTTCATCCGCACCCCGCCCTGACCGATCAGCGAGGCGGCCATCTGCGCGTCGGACTGCACCGGCACCCTGCCGTCGAACGTCGAGACGCCGCTGGTCCAGTCGCCCTTGCCGAGCCCGAAGACCTCCTGGGCCTGCTTGGTCAGATCGTTGTCCTTGAGCTTCTTCGCCTGCGAGATGAAGGCCGTGTTGCAGGACGCCGCGAAGCTGGAGCGGAACGTGCCGTTCTTGATCTCGAACTTCTCGACGTTCTGGAACTTCCAGCCGCCGTACGTCTCGTACTTGGGGCACGGGTGCGGCTTGTCGATGCCCGCGAGGCCCTTCTCCAGGAGCATCGACGCGGACACGATCTTGAACGTGGAGCCGGGCGCGAGCGAGCCCTGCAGCGCGACGTTCATCCCCGACGTGTTGGAGTTGGCGGCCGCGAGCACCTCGCCCGTGGACGGCTTGAGCACCACGACGGAGGCGCGCTGCCGCTTGGCCACCTCCGCCTCGGCGTTGGCCTGCGCCTTCGCGCTGATCGTGGTCTCGACGGTGCCCGGGGTGCCCTTGCTGAGCGTGAGCAGCGTCTTGTCGGGCAGCGCCTTGTCGTCGGAGTCCGACGTGCCCGCGCCCTTCTGAGCCGCCTCGGAGTCCTTGCGCACGATGCGGAGCTCGACGCCCGGCTCGCCGCCCGCCTTGTCGCCGTACTTCTCACGCAGCGAGTCCAGGACCGTGCCGAGCGAGGGGTACTTCTGCGTGGTCAGCTCCGTACCGTCCCGGTCCACGGCCTTGATCGGCGGCTTCCCGGACTCGTCGGCGCGCAGCGAGTCGCCCTCGCGCAGGTCCGGGTGGACCACGGACGGCTGCCAGCGCACGACGGGCTCGCCGCTCTTCTCGTCGCGCACGACGGTCAGTTCGGACTCGTAGGCGAAGGGCTTGCTGGTTCCCTCGTACGAGGCAACGGCCGACACCGAGAACGGCACCTTCTGGCCCGACGCCTTGCCCGGCTCCAGCTTCACCTCGGTGAGATGGGCGTCCTTGCGGTACGAGGCCAGGGCGGCGCGGGCGGCCTTGGCGTCGTCGGTCTGCGCGGCCGCCGCGGCGGCGTCGCCCTTGGCCCACGCGGTGAGGAACTCCGCGCCGGTGGACCGGACTTCGGCGGCGCTCGGCGGGCCCTGCTCCTTCTTCGGCTCACCGGCGGCGGTCCTGTCGCTGCCCTGGGTGCCGTCGTTCTCGCTTCCGCCGCCGGTCAGGGCGTACGCGGTGAAGCCCGCACCGGCCGCGACCGCGACCACGGCGGCCCCGATCAGGGCGATCTTGGCCTCCTTGCGCATCCCGCTCCTGGAGCCCACTGCTCCGGTGCCGTGCCCGCCCTCGGGTTCCATGCGCTCTCTCCTGCCCACAGCTGCTCGTTCCGCGGATGCCCGCGCTTGCCGGTTCCTGCTCGCGGATGCCCGCGCCTTCCGGTTCTCTCTTCGCGGACGCCCGCGCTTGCCGGTTCCTGCTCGCGGATGCCCGCGCCTTCCGGTTCTCTCTTCGCGGATGCCCGCGCTTGCCGGTTCTTGCTTCGCGGACGCCCGCGCCTTCCGGTTCTTGCTTCGCGGATGCCCGCGCCTTCCGACCGGACCTGCCGGATGGGCACCCTATAGGCCGTAAGTGACGACGCTCACCGGCCGGGTCGCCCGGCCCGCACCACTCCTGGTCAGCCGCCTGCCGCTGCCGCTCCGTACGGGGACGGACCCGCGGCTCTCAGCCGCCCGCCCGCAGCACCTCCGCGACGATCGGCCCGGCGACGTCCCCGCCGTGCCCGCCCTTCTGCACCATCGCGGCGGCGGCCACGTCCCCGCGGTACGCGGTGAACGCGCTGTCGGACCGCTCCTGCCCGTCGACCTCCGCCGAGCCGGTCTTGGCGCCGATGTCCCCGCCGAGCCCCGCCATCGCGCGGGCCCCGGTGCCGCTGAGGGCGGTGCGGCGCATCATCCGGCGCAGCTGGTCGGCGGTGGAGCCGTTCAGCGGGGTGGCCGTGGCGAGCGTCCGGTCGTCGAGGGAGCGCGGCACGATCACCGGCTGCCGGAAGGCGCCCGCCTTGACGGTCGCGGCGATCGACGCCAGGTTCAGCGGGTTCAGCTGCACCTGGCCCTGGCCGAGCATCGCGGCGGCGGTGTCCGGGCCGCCGGACGCGGGCACGCTGCCGTCGAACGTGACGACCCCGGTCTTCCAGTCGGCGCCGATGCCGAAGTGGCGGCGGGCCTCGGTGCGGAGGTCGTCCACCCGCACGTCGTCGGCGAACTTCACGAACGCGGTGTTGCAGGAGCGGGCGAAGCCGTCGGAGAGCGTGCCGTTCCCGTTCGGCGCGAGGCCCCGCAGGTTGGGGAATCTCTGGGACTGCCAGACCGCCGTCTCCGGGCAGGGCGCCTTGCCGTTCTCGCTGGTCAGGCCCTTGTCGATGAGCATCGCGGCGGAGACGATCTTCATCGTGGAGCCGGGCGCCAGCTTGCCGAGGAAGGCCGCGTTGAAGCCGTCCTCGCGGTGGTTGGCGACCGCCAGGATCTCCCCGCTGCTCGGCCGGAGGGCGACCACCGACGCATCGGCGTACCGCGCGACCGCCTGCTCCGCCGCCGCCTGCACCTTCGCGCTGAGCGTCGTGCGCAGCTCGCCGGGGCGGCCCTCGGCGAGGGTGAGGAGGGTGTCGTTGGCCGTGGACTCGCCCGCCCGCTCGACCCACAGCTCCACGCCCGGGGTCCCGCCCGCCCGGTCGCCGTACCGCTCGCGCAGCGTGTCCAGGATCGGCCCGAGCGAGGGGTGGTCGGCCCGCTTCAGCTCGATGCCGTCCCGGTCCACGGCCTTGATCGGCGGCTCCGGTGCCTCGCCGACCCGCAGCGCATCGCCCTCGCGCAGCTCCGGGTGGACCACGGACGGCTTCCAGTCGACCAGGGCCCGGCCCGAGCGCTCGCCGCGCACGATCCTCAACTCCGAGTCGTAGCGCAGCTTCTCGCTGTGCTTCTCGTGACGGACCGTGGCCGTCACGGAGAACGGCACGGTCCTGCCCTTCGGCGTGCCCGCCTTCACCTGCACCCGCTCGAACCCGGCGTCCGAGGCGAGCGCGTCGAGCGTGCGGGACGCCTCCTGCGTGAAGTCCGTGTGCGACGCGGCCTGTTCGGCGTCCCCCTCCGCCCACGCCGTCAGGAACGCCTCGGCCGTCTCGCGCACCTCCGCACGGTCCGGCGGCCCGCTCCTCACGGCCGCCTTCCCGTCCCCGGACCCGCCGCCCGCATCGCCGACCAGTACGTACGCCCCGTACCCGGCGGTCCCCACCATCGCGGCGAACACCCCGCCGACCAGCGCGAGTTTGGCCCCTCCACGCATCGTGCCCCTCCCCAGGGTTCCTTGAACGTGTTCAAGAATGAGGGGAGCGTACGGCGCCCATGCGGGCGGACAGGGCGCCGTTATGCGAATGGGATCAACAGGGCGTCAACGGGACGGTCATACCCACGTGTCGAACCACATCCGAGCCCGCCACGAATCCATCGGAATCGGCGTCCCGGTGTAAATCGGCCAAAAATAGATGAAGTTCCACGCGATCAGCAGGACCAGGACGCCCGAGCCGACCGCGCCCACGATGCGGCGGCGTTCCGTCGAGCCGGGCGGGCCGAGGATCGCGCCGATCATCATCGCCACGGCCAGACACAGGAACGGCACGAAGACCACGGCGTAGAAGTAGAAGATCGTCCGCTCCTGGTACGCGAACCAGGGCAGGTACCCGGCCGCGATGCCGCACAGGATCGCGCCCGCCCGCCAGTCCCTGCGGAACAGCCAGCGCCACAGCACGTACGCCACGGCGAAGCAGGCCGCCCACCACAGCAGCGGGGTGCCGAGCGCGAGGACCTCCGCCGCGCACTTCTCCGCCGCGTTCGCCGGGCAGCCGTCCACGCCGGGCGCGGGGGACTCGTAGTAGTACGAGACGGGCCTGCCGAGGACCAGCCAGCTCCACGGGTTGGAGTCGTAGGTGTGGCCGGAGGTCAGGCCGATGTGGAACTGGTAGACCTCGTACTCGTAGTGCCACAGCGAGCGCAGCCAGTCCGGCAGGAATGTCCAGCTGCCGCCCTTGCCGTCGGTGGCGGCCCAGTTCCGGAAGTAGCCGTTGTCGGTGACGATCCAGCCCGTCCACGACACGACGTACGTGCCGATCGCCACCGGCACCGTCGACACGAACGCCGGGAGCACGTCCCGCTTCAGGACCGCGAGATACGGCCGTCCGGCCCCGGCGACGCGGCGGGCGCCGACGTCCCACAGGACCGACATCAGGGCGAACGCGGCCAGGATGTAGAGGCCGTTCCACTTCGTGGCGAACGCGAGGCCCAGGCAGACCCCGGCCGCGATCCGCCAGGGCCGCCAGCCGAGCCGGGCGGTCTCCGCGATGTCCGCGTCCGGGCGGACCAACCCGTCCTCGTCCACGGGCAGTTGGGCCAGGAGCCGCGCCCGCGACCGGTCCCGGTCCACCACCAGGCAGCCGAACGCCGCCACCACGAAGAACATCAGGACCAGGTCGAGCAGCGCGGTCCGGCTCATCACGAAGTGCAGGCCGTCCACGGCGAGGAGCGCGCCTGCCAGGCAGCCGAGGAACGTCGACCGGAAGAGGCGCCGCCCGATCCGGCAGATCAGCAGCACCGACAGCGTGCCGAGCACGGCCGTCATGAACCGCCAGCCGAACGGCGTGAAGCCGTGCATCCACTCGCCGAGCCCGATGACCCACTTGCCGACCGGCGGATGCACCACGTACGCGGCGTCGGTGCCGAGCGGCACGTCCGAGCCGAGCCGGATGACCTCGTCGTTGTAGTCCTTGGGCCAGTTCACCTCGAAGCCGCGGTGCAGTAGCGCCCAGGCGTCCTTGGCGTAGTACGTCTCGTCGAATATCACCTTGTTCGGCCGGCCCAGGTTCCAGAACCGCAGGGCCCCCGCGAGCAGGGTGACGAGCAGCGGCCCGACCCAGGCGAGCAGCCGGTTCAGGGACGGGATCCGGTCGGCGCCCACCCCGAGCGCGGCCCAGACGCGGAGCCCGGGTTCGGGGTACGGCGGGACCAGCCGGGCCCGGACATCGCCGCTGGGCCGCGCCGTGTACCCGAATCGCCGCAGCCGCACCTGCCAGGCCGGCGGCCGTTCCTGATCGGCGGCTTCGGCGGCTTCGGCGGCTTCGGCGGCTTCGGCGGCTTCGGCGGCTTCGGCTGTTTCGGCGGCCGGTCCCGCTTGCGCGTCGGTGGAGTCCGTCGTGGACGCTGCACTGGTCACCGCGCCATCGTAGGGAACGCGACTGCGGGAGCACCGGGGTACCGGCCTCCCGGGCGGGCCACCACCGCATCCGCCGCGAGAGGGCTCCCGTATCCCTGCGAGGATGGGCCCGTGACAGCAGGAACGCTCGTACTCGCAGGCACCCCCATCGGCGACACCTCCGACGCCCCGCCGCGGCTCGCCGCCGAGCTGGAGACGGCGGACGTCGTCGCCGCTGAGGACACCCGGCGCCTTCGCCGCCTCACGCAGGCGCTCGGGGTGCAGCCCGGCGGGCGGATCGTGTCGTACTTCGAGGGGAACGAGGCCGCCCGTACGCCGGAGCTGGTCGAGGCGCTCGCCGGTGGGGCGCGGGTGCTGCTCGTGACCGACGCCGGGATGCCGTCCGTGTCCGACCCCGGGTACCGGCTCGTCGCCGCCGCCGTCGAGCGGGACATCCGCGTGACCGCCGTGCCGGGACCGTCCGCGGTGCTGACCGCGCTCGCGCTGTCCGGGCTCCCCGTGGACCGGTTCTGCTTCGAGGGGTTCCTGCCGCGCAAGGCGGGCGAGCGCCGCGGCCGCCTCGCCGAGGTCGCCGACGAGCGCCGCACCCTCGTCTACTTCGAGGCCCCGCACCGCCTCGACGACACCCTCGCCGCGATGGCCGAGGTCTTCGGCGCCGACCGTCGCGCGGCGGTGTGCCGCGAGCTGACCAAGACGTACGAGGAAGTGAAGCGCGGCCCGCTCGGCGAGCTCGCCGCCTGGGCCGCCGAGGGCGTACGCGGCGAGATCACCGTCGTCGTCGAGGGTGCCCCCGAGACCACCGAGGAGCTCGACGCGGACGAGCTGGTGCGGCGGGTGCGGGTGCGCGAGGAGGCGGGGGAGCGGCGCAAGGAGGCGATCGCCGCGGTGGCCGCCGACGCGGGCCTGCCCAAGCGCGAGGTGTTCGATGCCGTGGTCGCGGCAAAGAATGCGGCTCGCAGCGCGCCATCGGACGGCAAAGGACTATCGTGAAAGGCAAAGCGAAGGCCGCGCACCAGGCCTTTTCCGCATAGAGAAGGCCAAGAACGCTCCAATACTCGACAGGCCTGATGCGCTCCCCCCGGGCGGAGGCGTCCACTGGTGTCAGGGACGCAGACCCGTCCCGGTATGTGCTTGTCCGGAGGACAAGAGGAGCTGGCATGAGTGAGACCACCGGCCGCGTCGCCACGGGTATGCCGCACGAGGCCGTAGCCACCGTTCAAGAGTCGTACTCCTTCGCCTGTATGCGCTGCGGCCACGGCTGGGAGCAGTCGTACGACATCGAGCACTTCGTCGACGGCGCGGGCAGGGAATTCGTGATGTACGTGGTCGACGGCCAGCGGGTGCCGTCCCCGCTGACCCGGCCCACCTGCATGAACTGCGGTGGCCATGTCGTACGGATCATGCGGGCGGGGCAGGTGTCCTCGGTCCTCGACCTGATGCACGCGCACGACCACCGGCGGGAGGAGCCGGACGAAGCGGCGGCCCCGGAGCCCGGCGAGGACGCCGCACGGGAGCCGGAGCGCCACTGGCACCTCTCCGACCTGCTGCACCCCTTCCGGCACCACCACCAGAAGAACCGGCCGTCCGCACGTTCGTAGGATCGGGGCATGAGCCCCAAGGACGTCAAGGACGCCAAAGACGCGCCGCCGCCGCTGCCGGAACCCCTGCGGGTTCCGGTCGCGGACTCGCACACCCACCTCGACATGCAGTCGGCGACCGTCGCCGAGAGCCTCGCCGACGCCGCGTCCGTCGGCGTGACGACCGTGATCCAGGTCGGCTGCGACCTCAAGGGCTCCCGCTGGGCGGCGGACACGGCCGCCGCGTACGAGGCCGTGCACGCCACCGTCGCCCTGCACCCCAACGAGGCGCCCCGGATCGTCCTCGGCGATCCTGGGGGCACCTCCCAGCCCCCTGGGGCTGGGGGAGGCTGGTCGAGGCAGGGCGCGCGCGGGCCCGGTGGGGACGCGGCGCTCGACGAGGCGCTCGCCGAGATCGACCGGCTCGCCGCCCTCCCGCAGGTCAAGGGTGTCGGCGAGACCGGACTCGACTACTTCCGCACCGGGCCCGAGGGCAAGGAGGCGCAGGAGCGGTCGTTCCGCGCGCACATCGAGATCGCCAAGCGGCACGGCAAGGCCCTCGTCATCCACGACCGCGAGGCGCACGCCGACGTGCTGCGCGTCCTCAAGGAGGAGGGCGCCCCCGAGCGCACCGTCTTCCACTGCTACTCCGGCGACGCCGCGATGGCCCGGATCTGCGCCGAGCAGGGCTACTACATGTCCTTCGCCGGCAACGTCACCTTCAAGAACGCGGGGCCCCTGCGGGACGCCCTGGACGCGGCGCCCCTCGACCTCGTCCTGGTCGAGACCGACGCGCCCTTCCTGACGCCCGCGCCCTACCGCGGTCGGCCTAACGCGCCCTATCTCATTCCGGTCACGCTGCGGGCCATGGCCCAGGTCAAGGGCGTCGACGAGGACACCATGGCGGAGGCCGTACGCGACAACACGGCGCGCGCATTTGATTACTGACGGATAACGGGCGCGGTGCGGAAGCGTGGGGCAACGCGGCGACGCTCCGTGACCGTACGAGTGTGAAGAGTGACGGTCGGCCGTCGGCTCCGCTAGGTTCTGCTGGCCCGAAGTCAGGACCGTGGACGTCACTGGAGCGCTTCGTCGTGAACGTTGATGAATGGCGCGGCTCGACCGTCGCACCGCCGCGGGGCTCCGCCCCGGACCCCGCTCCTCAGCCGAATCCGGGCCGGGCCGCAGCCCGGCGCGCGGCCAAGCGCAAGCAGAGCGCCGAACGCCCCGAGGCCCTGAGGCGGCTGCTGCCGCAGGCCCTCGTCGTCGCCTTCCTCGCGGGCGGCACCACCGCGTTCGTCGCGAAGGACAAGGCCGTCCAGCTCTCCGTCGACGGCAAGCCGCGCACCCTGCACACCTTCGCGGACGACGTCGGCGAACTCATCGCCGACGAGGGCCTGCACGTCGGCGCCCACGACATCGTCGCGCCCGCCCCCGGCACCCCGCTGGCCAGCGGCGACGACGTCGTCGTCCGGTACGGGAGGCTCGTCCGCCTCACCCTCGACGGGGAACGCCGCCAGGTGTGGACGACGGCCGGCACCGTCGAGGGCGCGCTGCGCCAGCTCGGCGTGCGCGCGGAGGGCGCCCATCTGTCCGCCGACCGCTCGCAGCGGATCGGCCGCGGCGGCCTGGAGCTCGACGTCCGCACCGAACGCACCGTGACCGTCATGGCCGACGGCCGCGAGCGCACCATCCGCACCAACGCCGCGACCGTACGGGAGGCCGTCGCCGAGGCCGGGATCTCGCTGCACGGCCAGGACACCACGTCCGTACCGCCCGAGTCGTTCCCGCGCGACGGCCAGACCCTCACCGTCCTTCGCGTCACCGGCAGCCGGGAGGTGCGCGAGGAGCCCATCGCCTTCGACGTGCGGCGCACCGACGACGCCATGCTCTACCGCGGCACCGAGGTCGTCGAGCGCGCCGGACGGCAGGGCGCCCGCCGCGTCACGTACGAGCTGCGCACCGTGAACGGCGTGCGGCAGCGGCCGCGGCGGATCGACTCGCAGCTGGTGCGCGCCCCGCGGACCCAGCACGTGAAGGTCGGCACCCGGCCGCTGCCGACCAGCGTGCAGGGCGCCGACGGCCTCGACTGGAACGCGCTCGCGCGGTGCGAGTCCGGCGGCCGGCCCGACGCGGTGGACCCTTCGGGGACGTACGGCGGGCTCTACCAGTTCGACACCGGCACCTGGCAGAGCCTCGGCGGGACCGGCCGCCCCCAGGACGCGAGCGCGGCCGAGCAGACGTACCGCGCGAAGAAGCTGTACACGCAGCGCGGAGCGAGCCCCTGGCCGCACTGCGGGTCGCGGTTGTAGCCGCGGTTGTAGTCGCGGTTGTAAGGGCCGTTTCCGCGGCCCCTTACGCTTATGCGGTGAGCAACAGCCCCGACTCCCTCCTCGGCCCGGCCGACATCCGTGAACTGGCCGCCGCCCTTGGCGTACGCCCCACCAAGCAGCGCGGCCAGAACTTCGTCATCGACGCGAACACGGTCCGCCGGATCGTCCGCACCGCCGAGGTGCGCCCCGACGACGTGGTCGTGGAGGTCGGCCCGGGCCTCGGCTCGCTGACGCTCGCGCTCCTGGAGACCGCCGACCGGGTCACCGCCGTCGAGATCGACGACGTGCTCGCCGCCGCGCTGCCCGCCACCGTCGAGGCCCGCATGCCGGAGCGCGCCGACCGCTTCGCGCTCGTGCACTCCGACGCGATGCACGTCGACGAGCTGCCGGGCCCGGCGCCCACGGCACTCGTCGCGAACCTGCCGTACAACGTCGCGGTGCCCGTCCTCCTGCACATGCTGGCCACGTTCCCGAGCATCGACCGCACGCTCGTCATGGTGCAGGCCGAGGTCGCCGACCGCCTCGCGGCCACTCCCGGCTCGAAGGTGTACGGAGTGCCGTCCGTGAAGGCCAACTGGTACGCGGACGTCAAGCGCGCCGGAGCGATCGGCCGCAACGTCTTCTGGCCCGCGCCGAACGTCGACAGCGGCCTGGTCTCCCTGGTCCGGCGCACCGAGCCGGTCGCGACGACGGCGTCCCGCGCGGAGGTGTTCGCTGTCGTCGACGCCGCGTTCGCCCAGCGCCGCAAGACGCTGCGCGCAGCCCTTGCCGGCTGGGCCGGTTCGGCCGCGGCCGCCGAGGCCGCGCTCGTCGCCGCCGGGGTCTCCCCGCAGGCGCGCGGCGAGGCCCTCACCGTCGAGCAGTTCGCGAAGATCGCCGAGAACCGGGGAGCGGGCCAGTGAGTGTGACCGTACGCGTGCCCGCCAAGGTCAACGTCCAGCTCGCGGTGGGCGGCGCCCGCCCCGACGGCTTCCACGACCTGGCGAACGTCTTCCTGGCGGTGGGCCTGTACGACGAGGTCACGGCGACCCCGGCCGATGAGCTGCGGGTGACGTGCTCGGGCCCGGACGCCCACCAAGTCCCGCTGGACCGGGGCAACTTGGCGGCGCGCGCGGCCCTCGCCCTCGCGGAACGGCACGGTGTGGCACCCGACGTCCACCTGCACATCGCGAAGGACATCCCCGTCGCGGGCGGGATGGCGGGCGGCAGCGCCGACGCGGCGGGTGCGCTGGTGGCGTGCGACGCGCTGTGGGGGACCGGTGCCTCCCGGTACGAACTCCTCGACATCTGCGCCGAGTTGGGCAGTGACGTGCCGTTCAGCCTGGTCGGCGGGGCGGCGCTGGGTACGGGGCGGGGCGAGGTGCTGACGCCGCTGGAGGTGGGCGGCACGTTCCACTGGGTCTTCGCCCTCGCCGACGGCGGCCTCTCCACCCCCGCCGTGTACCGCGAGTTCGACCGCATGTGGGAGGGCCACGACGTCCCCGCCCCGGAGGCCTCGCCCGCGCTCATCGACGCCCTGCGCGCAGGGGACGCGGAGGCTCTCGCGGCCGTCCTCACCAACGACCTGGAGCCCGCCGCGCTCTCCCTCTTCCCCGCCCTGGAGCGGACGCTCGTGGCCGGCACGGACGGCGGCGCCCTCGCGGCCCTCGTCTCCGGCTCGGGCCCGACCACCGCGTTCCTCGCCCAGGACGCCGCGTCCGCGGAAGCCGTCGCCGAGGCCCTGCTGAAGTCGGACACCTGCCGCACGGTCCGCGTCGCCTCGGCCCCGGCACCGGGTGCGACGGTGATCGACCCGGCCGTCTAGGGCCCGCAAAGATCGGGGAGACGGGCCCTGGACGTACGGACGACTCAGGTACTCAGGCCCAGTTGAGTACCCGAGCCCTGTCGCCCTGCCCGGGCGTTTCGGGACGGTGGCGGGCATGGACTCCACCTCCGTCGCCACCGCCGCCCGACTCGCAGCGGCCACCCCGGACACCCGGGACCGCTACATCGACCTGCTGCGCGTCGCCTCGCTCGGTGCCGTCGTGCTCGGGCACTGGCTGATGGCCGCCGTGGCCACCGGCCCGGGCGGGCGGGTCGAGGTGGGCAACCTGCTGGCCGTCGTCCCCGAGCTCCAACTGCTCACCTGGGTCCTGCAGATCATGCCGGTCTTCTTCTTCGTCGGCGGCTTCGCGCACGCCCGGTCGTACCGCTCGCTGCGCGGCAGGACCGGCCCCGCACAGCTCTACTCGACGTTCCTGCGGGCGCGGTTGTCGCGGCTCCTGCGCCCCACCATCGTGTTCGTCCTCGTCTGGGGCGCGGCCGCGCTGCTCGTCCAACTCCTGGGCACGGGCGGGGGGTTGATCGACATCACGTTGCGCCTGGTCGCGCAGCCGCTGTGGTTCATCGGCATCTACCTCGCGATGGTCGCCTGCACACCGCCGCTGCTCAAGGCGCACGAGCGGTGGGGCTGGGGCGTGTTCGGCGCGCTTCTGGGCGCCGCGGGCGCCGTCGACGTCCTGCGCTTCGCCCTCGGCGTCCCGTACGTGGAGTTCCTCAACTTCGCCCTCGTCTGGCTCGCCGTGCACCAGCTGGGCTTCCTGCGCGCGGACGGCCGGCTCGCCGTCCGGGGCGTGCCCGCCGCGCTGGCCGGGTGCGGGCTCGTGGGTGCGGTGGCCCTGGTGACGTACGGGCCGTATCCGCTGTCGATGGTCGGGATGCCCGGCGAGAAGATCTCCAACATGGCCCCGCCCACGTTCGCGCTGCTCTGCCACGGGCTGTGGCTGGTCGGCGCGGTCGAGCTGGTGCGGCGGCCGGTCGGGGCGTGGCTGCGGCGGCCGCGGGTGTGGCGCGGGGTGGTCGCCGCGAGCGGCATCGCCATGACCGCCTTCCTGTGGCACCTCACGGCGATGCTCGCGGTGTACGGCGCGCTCCTCGCCCTCGGCGTCCCGCTGCCGGAGCCCGCAAGTGCGGTGTGGTGGGCGCAGGTGCCGGTGCGGGTGGTTGCGGCGGCGCTGGTCACGTCTCTGCTCGTGACCGCGTTCCGGCGCTTCGAGCGGCCGGTCCCTGTCGCGGCGACCACGGGTTCCGGGCCGCCGGCGGCCCTCGGCATCACGCTCTGCCTGCTCGGCGTCCTCGGCCTGTCGATGGTCGGCTTCGGGGGCCTGCTCGAGGGCCGGACGGCGCTGCTGATCGCGGTGGAGGTGTCGGCGCCGGGGGCGGTGGTGATGGTGCTGGTCGGGTGGGCGCTGGTGGGGCGCGGGCGTCTCACGTGCCCCCGATAGGGGCGCGGGGCTGTGACATTTGCGGCTCCGCCGCGGGGCGCGACCGGCCACGACGGCGCGGTAGCCGAACGACGGCAGAACCAGCCCGTCCGGCGCTTGAGGACGAGCCCGCAGGGCGATCGGGGGGCCTGGGGGCGGAGCCCCCGGTACCGAGCCCCGGGGGACCTGGGCGTTGCGACTACGCTGGGACGTCGATCTACCCCCGTCCCAGGAGTGAAATGGCCGTCAATCTGGTCAATGTCGAGGCAGTCAGCAAGGTGTACGGCACCCGTGCCCTGCTTGACGCGGTCTCCCTCGGCGTCTCCGAAGGGGACCGCATCGGCGTCGTCGGCCGCAACGGCGACGGCAAGACCACCCTCATCCGGATGCTCGCCAAGCTGGAGGAGGCCGACACCGGCCGCGTCACGCACAGCGGCGGCCTGCGTGCCGGCGTCCTCACGCAGCACGACTCGCTCGACCCCGAGGCCACCGTCCGGCACGAGGTCATCGGTGACATGGCCGACCACGAGTGGGCGGGCGACGCCAAGGTCAGGGACGTACTGACCGGGCTGTTCGGCGGGCTCGACCTGCCGGGCTTCGAGAAGGGGCTCGACACCGTCATCGGGCCGCTCTCCGGCGGTGAGCGCCGCCGTATCGCGCTCGCCCAGCTGCTGATCGCCGAGCAGGACCTCATCGTCCTCGACGAGCCCACCAACCACCTCGACGTGGAGGGCATCTCCTGGCTCGCCGGACATCTGCGCACCCGCCGCTCGGCGCTCGTCTGCGTCACCCACGACCGCTGGTTCCTCGACCAGGTCTGCACCCGCATGTGGGACGTGCAGCGCGGCGACGTGTACGAGTACGAGGGCGGCTACAGCGACTACGTCTTCGCGCGGGCCGAGCGCGAGCGGATCGCGGCCACCGAGGAGGCCAAGCGGCAGAACCTGATGCGCAAGGAGCTGGCCTGGCTGCGGCGCGGCGCCCCCGCCCGTACGTCCAAGCCGCGCTACCGCATCGAGGCCGCCAACGAGCTGATCGCCGATGTGCCGCCGCCGCGCGACACCTCCGAGCTGATGAAGTTCGCCAGCGCCCGGCTCGGCAAGACGGTCTTCGACCTGAAGGACGTGACCGTACAGGCGGGCCCGAAGGTGCTGCTCAAGCATCTGACCTGGCAGCTCGGCCCCGGTGACCGCATCGGCCTGGTCGGCGTGAACGGCGCGGGCAAGACCTCGCTGCTCCGTGCGCTCGCGGCGGCCGCCCGCAGCCAGGGCGAGGAGCAGCCGGTGGCGGGCGAGGTCGTGGTCGGCAAGACGGTGAAGCTGGCGTACCTCTCCCAGGAGGTCGCCGAGCTGGACCCGACCTGGCGGGTGCTGCAGGCCGTGCAGCAGGTCAAGGACCGGGTCGACCTCGGCAAGGGCCGGGAGCTGACCGCCGGCCAGCTCTGCGAGCAGTTCGGCTTCGGCAAGGAGAAGCAGTGGACGCCCGTGGGGGACCTGTCCGGTGGTGAGCGGCGGCGGCTGCAGATCCTGCGGCTGCTCATGGACGAGCCGAACGTGCTGTTCCTCGACGAGCCCACCAACGACCTCGACATCGAGACGCTGACGCAGCTGGAAGACGTGCTCGACGGCTGGCCCGGCTCGATGGTGGTCATCTCGCACGACCGGTTCTTCATCGAGCGCACCACGGACGAGGTGTTCGCCCTGCTCGGCGACGGCGCGCTGCGGATGCTGCCGCGCGGCATCGACGAGTACCTGGAGCGCAGGCACCGCATGGAGGAGGCGGCCGCCGCCTCGGCCGCCCCGGCGGCGGCGCCGGGCGCGGCGCCCGCCAAGTCCTCGGCGGACGCCCGTGCCGCGAAGAAGGAACTCCAGAAGATCGAGCGACAGTTGGACAAGATCTCCGAAAAGGAGACAAAGCTCCACGCGCAGATCGCCGAGAACGCCACGGACTTCGGCCGCGTCGCCCAGCTCGACGCCGAGCTGCGTGAACTCGACGGGGAGCGCGAGGAGTTGGAGATGCGGTGGCTGGAACTGGCCGAGGACGCCTCCTGAGCCCCTCCCGCAACGGCCCGCCCAGGGCCCGCGCAGGGCGGTAACGACGGCATCACAAGCCGGTCCTCCCTTGGGAACAAGGGGCCGACCGACGCGGCTGGATGTCAGCGGTCAGTGGTAGAAAGAACTCCCGCTCGACTAGACATTCAGGTACGGGGACAATGCCCGATTCGCTCCTTTCCGGGGGGATTTGACCAACGGAATTGCGGGGGAGGTCGGTTGGGCAGCGGGACCCGTGTGAAGAGGTACACCGCTGATGAGTCAGCCGCCCAGCCAGCCGCCGCAGCCGCCAGGTGGTGCCGGGGCACCGCAGGACCCTCAGCAGGGGATGTCCAAGGGGCCCGGTCAGCCGCCGCAGACACCTCCCGTGCCACCGGCGCCGCCGTCCGCGCCGCCCACCGCACCGCCGCCCGCGGCTCCGCCGACACCCCCCGCGGCCCCGCCCGCCGCACCTCCCGGCACCCCGCCGCCCGCACAGCCCGGGTACGGCTACCCGCAGCCCGGCCAGCCCGGCCAGCCCGCCGCCGACAACCCGTACGCCCAGGCGCAGCCCGGTCCGTACGGCCAGCCGGGGCAGCCCGGAGCGCCCGGCCAGGCGCCGTACGGATACCCGCAGCAGCCGCAGTACCCGGGCGCGCCCGCGCCCGGCATGCCCGGCGGCCCCGTCGGTCCCGGCGGCGGCTCGGGCAGCCCGTTCAAGGGCAAGCCCGCCGCCATCATCGGTGCGGCCCTCGCCGCGGTCCTCGTGATCGGCGGCGGCGTCTGGTTCGCCACCAGCGGTGACGAGGAGCCGAAGAAGAAGCAGCCCATCGCCAAGGGCGGCGACAACAAGCCGACCGACGCAGGCGAGGAGACCGCGGGCAGCCGCGACGGCGGCGAGGACGACCTCAACTCCGGCCGCAAGCCCGGCGAGGCGAAGGCCTGGGTCGCCAAGAACGACCTCGACACCCCGCGCAACGGCGCCGAGCTCATGAACATCTGGACCGTGGGCGACCACGTCATCCAGGCCGGGTACAAGGAGGTCACCGCCTTCAAGACGAGCGACGGCAGCAAGGCCTGGAGCGTCAAGCTGCCGCACGCCGTGTGCGACACCCCGCCCCGCCCCTCCGAGGACGGCATGGTCGTCGTGGCCCACAAGGACACGGACAGCCAGGAGAAGAGCAAGTGCAACCAGCTCCAGATGATCGACCTCAACACGGGTGAGAAGGGCTGGCAGAAGAAGACCGAGACGGGCGGCCTCTTCGACTCGACCGTCACGCTGGACCTGGAGATCGCCGGCGAGAACGTGATGGTGGCCCGCTCCCAGTCCGGCAGCGCGTACAGCCTGAAGGACGGCAAGGAGCAGTACACCCTGAAGAAGGACCGGGGCTGCTTCCCCAACTCCTTCGCCGCCGACGGGGATTCGGTGCTCGCCGTCGACTCCTGCCTGGCCCAGCCGGACAAGAACGAGCAGCTCAAGTCGATCGACCCGAAGACCGGCAAGGTCAAGTGGCGCTTCATGACGCCCAAGGGCTTCGAGGTGCAGAAGGTCTACTCGGTCAAGCCGCTCGTCGTCTCCCTGGTGAACCGCAGCGACAAGTCCTGGAACATCGTCGCGTTCAAGGACAACGGCAAGGTCCGCTCGCAGCTCGACGGCGGCAAGGACTCGTTCACGCAGCGCTGCGGCATGTCCATCCTGGAGAAGGAGCTGCAGAGCTGCCAGGGCATGGTCGCCACCGACGACCTCTTCTT
This sequence comes from Streptomyces sp. LHD-70, assembly GCF_031157275.1. Classification (GTDB taxonomy): domain Bacteria; phylum Actinomycetota; class Actinomycetes; order Streptomycetales; family Streptomycetaceae; genus Streptomyces. The sequence continues at coordinate 438 of NZ_JAVIFW010000019.1, read as the reverse complement.
CATGGCCACCGAGACGAAGAAGTCCGGCGACTACGACCGCAGCAACGAGATCATCGCCTTCGACCTCGACAGCGGAAAGCCCAAGTGGCGCGGGAAGACCGAGGACCCGCGCTCGCTGCTCCCGCTGTCCGCGGACGCCTCCGGCAACCTCGTCGCGTACGTCGAGCCGACCTTCGACAAGGCGGGCCAGACCGTGCGGTTCGGCCCGGACGGAGGCAAGCCGAAGGTGCTCCTGCAGCACCCGGAGACCACGGCGAGCGTCGAGAACTCCATGACCGGCATGGGACAGATGGCCTATGCGGACGGCCGGTTCTACGCCACGTCCTCGCGGCTGATGGGCCGTGACGGCGAGGAGGAGCCCCGCATGCTGTCCTTCGGCAAGTGACGCCCGGGGGCCTGCCGTTCGGATCCGGCCGATCCGCACGGCAGGCCCCCGCC
>NZ_JAVIFW010000018.1 GCF_031157275.1 Streptomyces sp. LHD-70 | reverse complement strand
CTGAGCCTCTACCGAGTCGTCCGCGAAGTGCAGTTACTCCTCGCGCTCTGGACCGGCGCCTGCCCCACCTGTCACCGCGGCATCCCCGACCCCGCACCAACCTGACCAAGCACTACTAGTCATCGACGAATTCTCCGAACTCCTCACAGCCAAGCCGGACTTCATCGAGATGTTCATCCAGATCGGCCGCATCGGCCGGTCCCTCGGCGTGCACCTGCTGCTCGCCTCGCAGCGCCTGGAGGAGGGCAAGCTCCGCGGCCTGGACACGTACCTCTCGTACCGCATCGGCCTGCGCACCTTCTCCGCCGCCGAGTCCCGCGCAGCCCTCGGCGTCCCCGACGCCTACCACCTGCCGTCCGTCCCCGGCTCCGGCTACCTGAAGTTCGGCACCGACGAGATGGTCCGCTTCAAGGCGGCGTACGTCTCCGGCTCCTACCGCAGCGGCGGTCCAGCAATCGCCGAGGGGCAGGCACCCATCGAGCGCCGCTCCGCGGTCTTCACGGCCACGCCGGTGCCCGCGACGTACGCCCCGCATGACCCTCGTACTCAGGCTGCTTACCAGGGCCCGGCCGAGGGAGGAGCCCTCACCCAGACGGTTCTCGACGTCATCGTGCGCCGCCTCGAAGGCCAGGGCCCGCCGGCCCACGAGGTCTGGCTCCCGCCTCTGGACCGCTCCGCGACGCTGGCCCAGCTGCTGCCGCCCCTCACCACGAACCCGGCGCGCGGTCACACGACCACGGACCCGCTGGTCACCGGTCAGCTCGCGGTTCCGCTCGGCCTTATCGACAAGCCCTTCGAGCAGCGACGCGCGGTGCTGTGGCAGGACTTCTCCGGCGCGTCCGGCCACATGCTGATCGTCGGTGGCCCGCAGTCCGGCAAGTCCACGCTCCTGCGCACCCTCATCTCGTCCTTCGCACTCACGCACAGCCCGCACGAAGTGCAGTTCTACGGGCTCGACTTCGGCGGCGGAGGTATGGCGGCCCTCGCAGACCTCCCGCACGTCGGCGGGATCGCCTCACGCCTTGACCCGGAACGCGTACGCCGTACGGTCGCCGAGGTAGCCGGCATTCTCAACCGCCGGGAGGAGTTCTTCCGCTCCAACAACATCGACTCCATGGCCACGTACCGCCGTAAGCGCGCGGCAGGCGAGCTCCCCGGAGAGCCCTGGGGCGATGTCTTCCTCCTTATCGATGGCTGGGGAGCATTCAAGAACGACTACGAGCTCCTCGAGGAGGTCGTGGGCGACCTGGCAGCCCGTGGACTCGGCTACGGCATCCACGTGGTGGCCACCGCCTCCCGCCACATGGAGATCCGCGCCGCGATCAAGGACCAGCTCCTAGGCCGCCTCGAACTCCGGCTCGGCGACACCATGGACTCCGAGTTCAACCGGAAGGTCGCCGCCAACGTCCCCGTCGGCATGCCCGGCCGCGGCCAGACTCCGGAGCACCTCCACTTCATGACCGCGCTGCCTTGCATCGACCAGGTGGAGGCAGGCGAGGACCTGGCCGAGGCCACGGCCCGCTTCGTCCAGACCGTCCGCGGAGCCTGGAACGGGCCGGCAGCTCCCACGGTCCGCCTCCTGCCCCGCAAGGTCCCGGCCGACCACCTCCCCAAGGGCTCCGAGTCGACGGACCAGGGCCTGGCGATCGGCTTGGACGAGACGAACCTCGCCCCGGTCTACGTCAACTTCGACACAGACCCCTTCTTCCTCGTCTTCGGCGAGAGCGAATCAGGCAAGACGGCTCTGCTGCGGCATCTCGTCCACAAGATCTCCGAGCGCTACACCCCGGACGAGGCGAAGATCGTGGTGGGTGACTACCGCCGCTCCCTCCTCGAAGTCGTCCCGCCCACACACCTCTTGGAGTACGCCCCGACGGCAAGCTCCCTCCAGATGCACATGAACGCTCTCGCCCAGCTGATGGCCCGCCGCCAGCCCCCGGACGACGTCACCCCCCAGCAGCTCCGCGACCGCAGTTGGTGGACCGGCGCCCAGCTCTTCGTCGTGGTCGACGACTACGAACTCGTCTCCACCCAGGCCGGCAACCCTCTCTCTGCCCTGGTCGACCACCTCCCCTTCGCCCGAGACACCGGAATCCGCTTCGTCATCGCCCGAAGCACCGCCGGCGCCTCCCGCTCGATGTACGAGCCCTTCATGCAACGCATCAAGGAACTCGGCGCCCAGGGCGTGGTGTTGTCCGGCGACCCGAACGAGGGCGACATCCTCGGCAACGTCAGGGCGAAGCCGATGCCACAGGGGCGCGGACACTTCGTCTCGCGGAAGCGGGGGGCACCGCTGGTGCAGTTGGGGTGGACTCCGGATCTGCGGTGACAGCCGTCAACCTGCTGATCTAGTTGGCCGCAATCCTCGCCATCGCGATCAGGGCGGTGGCCTCGCGGGCGCACGGGGTGCCGGGCTGGCAGTGCAGGAGGAGGCGCTCCAGCGGCATCGCGGCCAAGCAGCGGCCCTTACCTCGTCCAGGTCGCCCTCTTCTGCCAGTGCCCCCGTCGGGGCTCAAGACTGTGATCACCTGGTGCGACACTGGCGGACGGGCTCCTGGGAATCCCCAGCCTCCCTTGCTCACGGTGCCCCGCCAATCGGTGCAGAGGCCGAAGCCGCCTCGAGGAACTCGGCGTCCTGCCCCCACGCAGGCTGGGCAACAACCCGTAGATCGTCAACTGTTAGCGCCCCATCAGGAAATTGACGGGGCGCCAACAGGCTACGCGTGATCGCGTCCAGCGATGAGGGGTTCGTCCCTCTGAGCGGGGAAGGTGACAGCTGATGGCTTGGAATCCAGGCCAACCCAAGTGGCAAGCGAATCCCAGGCCAGACTGCACAATCTCTCTGAGCGTTCGCGAATGAAGTCTTCAGTCCATTCGTCTTCTCGCCTGGCGAGCGACGAGACGAACGGTAGGTGGCGCGACCTCTGAATGATCGCCTCCGCCCCATGTCCCAGAGAGATGCCCTCGCGAGCGGCCATCGACAAGGCGTTCTCTGCTTCTTCCATCGTTGCCGCGGAAAGCGCGCGGTACATCAAGCGCTTCAGTTCCCATGAGCGATCGCTGGCTGACGAGTTCTCGACCTTGGGAAGAAGCGTGAGATTACCCAGGACATGGACGGTCGCCGAGTCCTCGTAGATCTTGGGGTCCCACCCGTTAGCCGCCTGGTTCTGCGGCGCGATGTGTTCGATGGTTTCTGAGGCGGCGTCAGTCCATCGCTCCAGGCTCAGGGTGCTCAGAAGCCCCTTCCTGCCCTGGGTAATCAGACCAGGGTTGTATTCATCTGGAGCTGAGTCACTGGCAGCCGCCAGAAGTAGAAGTCGAGTAAGATGCTGTGAGCTTTTGTAGACCGGCGTAGCTGCAGCCTTGGCAACCCAACGCTCCTTTGTCTCAATTCCTTCGTTCTGAAGTTGTTGACGCAAGAAGCTCAGCAATTCAGCCACAGGTGGAACTTCGGTGAGCTGCTGACCCGAGCGAGGGAAGCGGGTGCCGCTCCTCTTGGCGTCGTATGCCATGAGTTTGCGATAGACATTGTCAATGCCATGCGTGCCTCCGAACGCCCCACGCCACAGCGCAAAGAAAGCGCCACAGGCCCGGACGGCGGTGAGGTACTCACGGGCTTGCCCGTCGATGTTGTCGCCTGAACTTAGTTGGTGTGCGGCGAAGTAGCGGGTGAGCGGGGCAACCACGATGTCGTGCTTGGCTTCACCTAGCACCTGAAGTGAGAGCACGGCCTGTTTGCGCAGATCGTCGTCTACATGCTCAGGCATACTTTCCGGGGAGACCCAGGGACCCGTTACGAAGCGAGTAACCTCAGCTAGCGCATGCAGGAAGGTTCGGCGCCCTTCCTGATCCGGTTCCTTGTCGAAGGCAGTTCGAAGGTACCGACGCTGTTCACTGAGACGCTTACTAAGCCGCTGACCGTCATGTAGCAGAGCGAAGGGGATCAAGATATTGCTCGTGGCGGTCTGTCGCTGGTCAGCCGACGATGAGCGGTCGAGGTATTTCTCGACAGTGTCGAAGTAGTTGTAGGATTCAGACCCGTTCCACTGAGAAAGACCTTCGTTCTGGATGGCCTTAGGCTTGAAAGTTTCGATCGCCGTGAGCGGCTGGCCCGTCGTGTTCAGAGCCTCGAACATGTCGAACCCGTAGTCTTCACGCTTTGCTGTAACTACCGCGACAGTCACGCGGTTCAGCAAGTAGTTAGCGAAGACGATCAAGCGGAGCAGTGAGCCGAATCGATCGTCATCGTTTGCGGCCTCGACCACAGATTCCGGGAACGGGCTATTGAAAAGCTCCTCTTGCAGCCTCTGAGACGCCCCGATGGTCCTGACCAGGAGAATCTCAGTCTCGTCCTCTCGTGAACGGCGCGCCGAAGATACGGCACTTCGAAGAGTCCTGCGGACGAAGCTGCGGGTGCTCTCCAGGCCCTTGTGGGCTTGAGAGTTAGCGTCCGTCGCCTCCCCTGTGGCGAAGGAGGTGTGTTTGTAGTCCTTTGTGGGTGATTGACTGCGAGCGTAGCGGCCATACTCGTGGAGGTAGTAGCCGATAGGGGAGTCATACTTCGCCCTGTTCGAATAGCGAGACCACACGTCGTGGTGGGAACGGACCATACGCGGGTAGTAGCGAAAGTCTTCATCGCCATACCGCATGTCCTCTTCGAAGGTATCCGTCAATCGACTTGTAACATCAATGGCTTGGTTGTAGCACCAGTCTCTCGCTTCACCACCGCTACTGGGAAGCTTGTTGGCGCGGACGCTGATCTCCTCGTGGAGCACAGTGGTCAGCAGGAGCAATGTGGTGAGCCTCTGCTGCCCGTCAATGATCGTCATGACCTTCGGCGGCACCATGGGGCGGTCGATCGGCTCCACCGTCGTGTACTGGAGATCCCGGAGGGCGATCACCGTTCCAAGAAAGCAGATGGAATCCGGGAACTCGGTGATCTGTTCAAGGCCGTGAGCTACGTCGGCGATGAGGCGTTTAACCTTCGCAGTTTCCCAGCTATACGCCCGCTGGTACGGAGGGATGTACAGCCCCTGACCCGTTTCGCTGAGAAACTCCGCCACCGCCCTCGGTGCTGCATCGAAGATCTCTCGCGTTTCCATCCATGATCTCCCGTGTTCGTGAACGGCTACGCCGCGCGCTCATGGAGCTACCGCAGCACCTTGACAGTCCGTCGGGGACGGTGATGGGCGGAATGACGTCGCCTCTTAACCCTGCGTCCGTGCCCGGCCTGTGCGGCATCACGAGCCCCCCGATCCTCGACTGGAACCCACCCCCCTCCGCCGGCAAGACCCCAAGTCATGACCATTGGATGTGTGTAGGTCGCAACACTCGATCAAGCGTAGACCGAGCCACTGACAGCCGAGGGTCGCTCTGGCGAATCTGTATGCATGCCAAGGCGGTTGCATGGCTGGAAATGGGTGGCGGAGCGAATCCGCACCGGTGCGGACAGTGGCTGAAAAGTGCGGTTCAGGCATGCCTGCCTCAAGGGGAGCGCGTGTCCGATAGGATCTCCGAGCGCTCCTGGTGGAACTTGAGCTACCGCCGAAGAGAGTCCCCAGGAGCTAGACGGGGAGCGAAACGCGGCAGGTGGGGCATCCATGACAGCAGATACGCACAACGAGCAGCCGGTGTACCTCGACTACAACGCGACCGCTCCGGTGCGTCCGGAGGCGCTCCAAGCTACCTATGATGCCCTCAGCTCTGTGGGTAATGCTTCCAGCGCCCACTATCACGGTGGCGATGCTGCGGGCAGGGTGGATCGGGCTCGTCGACAGGCCGCCTCGCTCCTGAACTGTTCCCCTGGAGAGCTGATCTTCACCTCCGGCGCCACCGAGGCCAACAACCTTGCGCTGCAGGCCGGTTATGCCGGACGGGGCGGTATTGTCACCTCCAGGGTGGAGCACCCGGCCGTCCTAGAGGCGGCGCGCGCCCTTGCCGCGAACACGCCGGAATCGCTCATGATCTTGCCGGTCGACGGGCAGGGACAGGTCCCCCAAGACGCCTTCAGGGCTGCTGTTGAGCAGAGCGGCGCGGTGCTCGTCTCCATCATGTTGGCAAACAATGAAACCGGAGTGATCGCTGATCTCGGCCCGATCACCGATGCTGCACACGCAGCTGGCGCGCTGGTTCACACGGACGCGACGCAGTATGTGGGACGGCTTCCCCTGGACCTGGATGCCCTCGACGTCGATCTGCTGTCGCTGTCTGCCCATAAGTTTGGTGGCCCGCAAGGGGTCGGCGCGCTCTACATTCGGCGCGGCACGCCCCTTCCGCAACGCCCGCTGGTCTTCGGCGGCGGACAGGAGCGTGGCTGGCGCGCGGGCACGCTCAACGTCCCGGGAATTGCCGGGCTGGGCGCCGCCGCGGAGGCCGTTCATCGAGACCTAACTGACGAGGTCCCACGCATCAGCAAGCTGCGCGACCTGCTAGAGGGCGAGATCCTCACGAGGATTCCCGGAAGCTACGTGAATGGTGCCGGCTCCCCGCGACTGCCCGGTGTCACGAGCGTCACCTTCCCTAGTGCCCCCGCGGACGCGCTCCTCGCTTCCATGCCTGACGTGGCTGCATCCGATGGCAGTGCTTGCGCTGCCGGGGCACCTACACCAAGTCACGTCCTGCTGGCCATGGGGCTTAGCCGAGAGGCCGCCGATTCCACCATCCGTTTCTCGCTGGGATATGCCACAACGGAGCATGAGATTCGTCGGGTCATCGATGCCACCGTGCGTGCTGTCACCCACGTGCAGACAGTTCTGGGGACCACTACCCGTCCTTGATCACCGTCCTAACACTTCGCACTCATTCCCTGAACTGAAGGGTTCGACCGCAATGCCAGAAGGCCGCCTCTCCTCCGACATCGTCGGATTGAAATTCAACAGGCATGAGAGCTTCCCTCCACGCTTCGGCTGGCTTCACAAGGCGTATCTGCAGGTCAGGCGAGATGAGATGCTCTTCCATGCTCCGGACGCGCTGGTGCGCCTGGGAGTGGGTAAGAACATGGTCTACTCCATGCGCTACTGGTCGCAGGCGTTCAAGCTCACCCACGAGTACCGCTACGAAAACAAGAAACAAGCACACGCGGCCATCCCGACATGGCGTGCTCGGTGGTTGCTTGACGAGGAAGGTGCCGACCCCTACCTCGAGGACACCGGCAGTCTGTGGTTGTTGCACTGGTGGCTTGTTTCGGGAGACAACGAAGCCAAGTGCCTCGCCCCGAGCTGGTACGTGATGTTCCACCTCGCGCCGCTGGCTCGCGTCACGGTCGAGGAGATGACCACCTTCATCACACGCGAAGTGCACAACAGCTTCGATCGCGAGAAGTGGCCGGCACCCGAGTCGATCAGCCGGGACGTCGAGTGCTTCATCAAGATGTACGCACCGGATCCTGATGCAAACCCGCTCTCCCCGGGCAGCTTCGAGGACTCTCTCCTCTGCCCCTTCCGTGAGCTCGGACTTCTGGAGTTCCAGGGCGGCCGCGGCAAGGAGCGTACGTATCGATTCACCAGTGGTATCCGCCCTAGCCTGCCGCCGCGTGTCCTCGTTCACGCCTGTCTCGATTACGCGGCCCGTTTCAGTCGCAAGCCAGACTCCATCTCGCTGGCCCGCCTCGCCAGCGAACCCGGCGCCCCCGGCCGCGCGTTCCACATGCGTGAGCCGGAGCTTGCCAGGTCGATTGAAGCCTTCGTCGAGAACCACCCCCAGTTGGAGATCGTCGAGTCGCTCGGGCAGCGGAGCCTGCGCTTTGCGGACAACCCGGAGACCCTCGCCTGGGACATTCTCGACGAGCAGTACGGCCGTGTTCGTGAGGGCGAAGGTTTCCCAACTCCCGAGGAGTGGGCGCGGCAGAATCCCGGCCTGAAGAAGACAACGGACGACGACGCTGACGCCGCTCAGGGCCAGATCCCCCAGCAGCCCGAGATGAACGAGGAGCTCGCGTGACCACGGCCACCAAGCCATCTTCCCGAACGAAGGGGAAGGAGGCGGCTGTCCAGATTCCCTCCGGGATCAGCTTCGTCGGTACGGAGTTTCGTTCCACCAACCTGGAACGCGACGTCCGAGCCCAGGACCTCCACTCCCCATACGTCGGTGTACGTGCTCTCGACGTTCTCGATCGTGTCGGTAACGCCCTGGGCGATCTCAAGCGCACTCGCGCCTGGTCCTTCACCGGCCCTTACGGCTCTGGCAAGTCGACCCTCTCGAACTTGATCGACGCCCTCCTTGGCCACGACACCGAGCGCAGAACCCGAGCTTACGAGGCAGTCGCTGCGACCAACGCCGCTCTGGCCCAGGAGATCGCCGAGAACCGTCAGACGCTCGCAGCAGAGGGTTTCCTGGGGGCTGTCACCACTGCTCGTCGAGAGCCGCTGTCAGTCACCATCCACCGCGCCCTGCAGACAGCGGTGGAGCGTAAGTGGAAGAAGCGCGTCCCGAAGGACGTCGCCGCTGTCATGGCGGCCTGCGGTGAGACGGCCGTACCGACGACTGACGCCCTGCTGAACGCGGTCACCACGCTGTGCGGCAAGGCGCCGCTCCTGCTGATCATCGACGAGTTCGGCAAGACGCTGGAGTATTTGGTCTCCAGCGGCGAGAGCAGCCGCGCCGAGAGCGACGTCTTCCTGCTGCAGCTGCTTGCGGAGAAGGGCGCCGGCGCAAAGGGGCTGCCGCTCTTCGTGTTCACTCTGCAGCACCTGGCTTTCACGGACTACGCCTCGCGATCCAGTTCCGTCCAGACCCAGGAATGGGCCAAGATCCAAGGGCGCTTCGAAGACGTCACCTTTGCCCCCAACCTTGGCGACGCGGTGTACCTCCTTCAGCGAAAGCTGGCGCACTCCGCGGTGCCGGAGCAGGGGCGCAAGCTGGTCGAGGCACAGGCGCAGGCGGCCTTTGGCATCTGGCGCAAGCAGTCGCTGCACTCGGTCGTCGATATCTCGGCCGAGTCGTTTGCCAACCTGTACCCGCTGCACCCGCTCACCGCCGTGGCGGCCCCCCTCATGGCTGCGCAGATCGGCCAGAACGACCGGAGCCTCAGCGGCTTCCTCGTCAACGACGAGCCTTTCACCGTGCGGCGCACTCTCGACACCTGCGCGGACGAGGCACCGAAGCGCGCTTCTACAATCCGGATCCCGCAGCTGTACGACTTCTTCTTCTCTGCAGGGCGTACCACGATCCTCGCCTCCTCCAAGTCGAGTCGGTGGCTGGAGATCAACGCCCGCCTTGAAGAAGCCCACGGGCTTCCTGAAGCCGATCAGGACCTGCTCAAGGCGATCGGTGTCCTCAACCTCATCGACGCCGACGGACTGCTGCGCGCTACGCCGGCAATGATCCAGTTCGCGCTGAACGACCCGACCGACGCCACCGACGCCAAGCGTTTCGACCAGCTGAAGAAGCGGCTCGACAAGCTGGTGGAGGACGGGCTCGTCGTACACCGGTCGTACAGCGACGAGTACCGGATCTGGCAGGGCACCGACGTCGACATCGACGCCCGAGTACGTGAGATCGCCACACAGCTGCAACCCGATGACGTAGTGCGCTACTTCAACAGGCACCTCGGGACGAACGTCCTCCCGAACGCAGTTGCAGCGGGCGCGCACAGCCAGCTCACCGGTATGCAGCGGCACTTCGTGACCGCCGTCAGCCACCAGACCGAGAAGCTGCGTGGCCCCAAGGTCGTGCAGGACGCAGCCGACGGGATGCTCGTCTTCCACTTCGGCGACCTGAAGAGCACTCCCCGGGTCGACTCACCGCTGCCGGTCGTCGTCGGCCTGACGAAGAACCCCCAGGCCGTGTTGGACGTCGGTAACACCCTCGTGGCGCTCCAAGACCTCATGAGCGATGAAGAACTGGACCACGTCGCCCGACGGGAGATCAGCGAACGGGCCAGTGAGTTCTCCCAGCGCATCACCGCCATGCTCGCCGAGGCATTCCGACCGGGAAGCGATGAATCGAGCTGGTACCTGTGGGAGAGCGGCGAGGACACCGACGGCGACGCCGCCCAGCAGCTCAAGGCTCGGAGCTACGCGGGACTCGTATCCGAAGCGTGCAATGTGGTCTACCACCAGACCCCGCACGTAAGGAACGAGATGGTGGGCCGCCACCAGCTCACCAGTAACGCTGCGCGTACGCGTCGCGAAGTCCTCACGTCGATGATCGAGAAGACCGGGCTACCACTACTTGGGTGGCCTGATGACAAGTTCCCTGCAGAGCGTGCTCTGTACGAAGGTGTCGTTGAGCACCTCGGACTGCACCGTGCCGCGGGTGAGGTCAGTGGCGGTCAGAACTCTGAAGGCAGCATCCACACACACGGGATGTCCCGCCCGAGCGCCGCAACGAACGAGAGCGTCATGCCCGTATGGGAAGCTCTCGAACAGGCGTTGAGCGATGCCACAGAACCGACCAACATCGTAGAGATCTACGAGCGGCTGATGGCTCCTCCGTACGGTGTGAAGGCTGGCGTCGTGCCGATCCTGGTCGTCGCGGCGCTCGTCTTGCGCGGAAACGACGTAGCTGTCTTCGAGGAAGGCAACTACTGCCCCCGCCTCACGGCCGCCATCGTGGAGCGCCTCAATGTTCCGTACCCGGAGCGGTTCACCGTTAAGGCGACTCCTGCCGACCGGGGTCAGCGGCGTCTTGTCCTCGACGGTCTGGTGAAGTCACTCGACGTTGACATTCCTCGAAGCAGGGCGAATCGAAACCCGGCACTACTCGCAGTCACTCGCGGGATGCTGGAACGAGTGATGGTCCTGGACCAGTACTCGCGGAAGACCCGTCGGCTCAGTGACGACACCCTCGTGATCCGTAAGGTGCTGTCAGAAGCGACCGACCCGGATCGGCTGGTCTTCGAAGAGCTTCCCGAGGCACTCGGTTTCGAGAAGATCACCCCAAGCACGCGGAAGGACTCCGAGGCAGCGGAGGCATACGTCCTACGCCTCACTGCTGCGCTCAACGAACTCACGGACGCCAGCGCGAACTTGTGCCAGCACGTAGTGGAGACGTTGGCCCAGGAGTTTCGACTCCCCGCATCGAGCATCGGTGAACTGCGGGCCGGTCTCGCCGAGCGCATGCGCGGCTTCGCCGACGCCTCCCTCGAAGTCAGTCTCCACGGCTTCGTGACCCGCGTGCTCAACGAAATGCTTCCCGACGACGACTGGCTCGGGACAGTCGTCGTCCAACTAGTCAACCAGGCCCTCGGCGACTGGACCGACCGTGACGTGGATGTCTTCCCCCGCGTCGTACGAGACAGGGCGCGCGCGCTGGACCGCGTGAGCCACCTGTACAACGCCGTGGAAGAGGAGCCGATCGCCGAGGCCGTCAAGGAAGTCGGCAAGCGCAGCAAGCCGAAGCAGCGCCAGATCGACACTCATCTGCTGACCCTCACTACCCCCCGGGGAACGGAAGAGCGCACGCTCATCCACGTCCCGAAGAAGTCGCGGAATGCCGCGGACAAACTCGTTGTCAGTGTCATCAGGCAAGCTGAAGAAGCACTGGGCCCCGACGGCGCACGCATCCTGCTTGCCGCCCTGGCCGAGCACCTGTCCGGGCAGGACAGCGACGCATCCGAGAAGGAGGAGCAGCTGTGACAGACGCCGACGGCTCCAACAGCACGAAGCGCCACGTACTCGGGATCTCGGGGGGCAAGGACTCCTCGTCCCTCGCGATCTACATGCGAGACCGAGTGCCGGAGATGGAGTACTTCTTCTGTGACACGGGCGCCGAGCTGCCGGAGACGTACGAGTACCTCAACCGCCTCGAAGGCGCTCTCGGCAAGCCCATCGAGCGTCTCAACGCCTCTCGCGACTTCGATCACTGGCTTGAGGTGTACCAGGGGACGCTGCCCAGCCCTCAAATGCGCTGGTGCACGAAGAACTTGAAGATCAAGCCACTTGAGGAGTGGATCGGCGACGACGAAGCCATCTCGTACGTGGCGATCCGGGCGGACGAGAACCGGCTCGGCTACGTCAGCACCAAGCCGAACATCACGGCGGTCTTCCCCTTCCGCGAGGACGGGATCGATCGCGCAGGGGTGGACCGCATCCTCGACGAGGCCGGCATCGGCCTCCCCGGGTATTACGAGTGGCGTACGCGCTCCGGCTGCTACTTCTGCTTTTTCCAGCGCAAGCACGAGTGGGTTGGCCTCAAGGACCGGCATCCGGAGCTCTTCGAGAAGGCCATAGCCTACGAGAACAAGGTCAAGCACCAAGACACCGCCATGCAGGGCCGCAAGTACACCTGGTCGCAGGGGGAATCCCTCGACGAGTTGATCGAGCGGCGCGAGGAGATCGAATCCAAGCATCAGGCGGCACTTGAGCGTGCGGCTAAGCGGCAAAAGCCGAACCGTCCATTGCTGGAGATCCTGTCTAACGCTCTGGACGATGACGACGACGATGCCGCCTGCGCGGTTTGCCACCTCTGATCGGCACCGTCGGTACAGCGCTACCCAGTTCACTCGTAGGACTGGATGGGCGCGGTGCAATTGATCTCAGCAATCACGTACGGGCTGCAGCACAACGGCTGCAGCCCGTACCTCTCACGAGACATTGGAGAGATGTAGGACGCAGGTCGGTAGCCTGCGTGTCATGGGTGCTGATGTGCCTCCTGCCGAGGACAGCCACAGCCGGGCCAGGGGAACCGCGGGGTACGCGGAGACCGCCGATGCTCTGACTGTCCAGTACGAGGGCGTCACCTTCGACGATGTCCACTGCAACGTGCTGCAGTTCGTTCCTACTGAGCCCGCCCGCATCCTGGATGTGGGCGCAGGTACTGGGCGCGATGCCGCCGCGCTGGCGGCCCGTGGACACAGCGTCGTGGCTGTCGAGCCGACCGCAGAGCTTCGAGCGCATGGGCAGCGTCTTCACGCGGGCAGTGGGATTGACTGGGTCGACGATGTCCTTCCAAACCTGGCTCTCCGTCGGCACTCGGGACGATTCGACGCCATCTTCGCGACTGCGGTGTGGATGCATCTGGATACCGAGGAACGTCAACGTGCGATGGCCAGGATCGCCGCGCTGCTAGTGCAAGGCGGCCACTTCTTCGTGAATCTGCGTCACGGCCCTGTGCCGGATGGCCGCGTGATGTTCAACGTGTCCGCTTCTGAGACAGCTGAGTTGGGCCGCGCGCATGGGCTGCAGACGGTCTACCACGACGAGACTTCTGATCTTCACGGACGTGACGGCGTCCGGTGGAGCTGTCTGGTCCTGCGGGCGAAAAACTCCAACAACTCGCCGGACTGAGTGCGGACTCCTGATGCCTGCGCTCAGCGGGCCTGTCGCCGCTGCAGCATCAGTGGGACGGTCGACTCGGCGGCGCCCGCCTCGGCAGCCCCCAGTTCGGCAATCTGCCGCTCTAGAGCTCGAACATTCTCCGCGTTGTTGACGGTAGCCACCCCCTGCACGGTAACGGTCAGGGGATCGGCGACAAGGGATGCTCGTCGCTCACGGAGTACTTCCAGGGCGACGTCGCGAACTTCGTGAAGCCGTGCATAGCGCGCCTCGAGGTCCTGTCGGTTCACTTCTCCGAGTTCGGAGCGAAGGTAGGCGAAGTCATCGTCACTGAGGTGCAAGCTGAGGCCGCCTTCACGGAGTGGTGGGCGAGCGGCAGAGAAGCCGCTCGCCCACAGAGGTCAGGTAGTTGATCTGGAACGCCGTGTTGTACGGGATGGTGGCGCCTCCGATTCGGCTGGGTCTGCTGCCTCGCTCTTCGCCGTCTCAGCCGGTGCGGGGGCTACGTACTGGCCCGAGACGTCCGCGCTCCAGGCGGACGGGTGAGTGATCTGATCCGCCACGGCGGGGTCCGAGACTACGGTTCCGGCTTTGAGTGCGACCGTGTCCTGCGTCGTCGGATCCGTGACGAAGACCGTCTCCGCCAGACGCCGGGCAGCAGGGGATTTCGATGCGGCTTCGCCCATGTCACAGCACCTTCGCCGTGACATGGATGTCCGGTACGTACAGCACGGGCATCGCGACCGCGGCGCCCTTCGTCCAGACCTGGACCGGGTCGTCCTGGTGGCCGCTGGTGATGACGATGCCTGGCGCGTCTTCGCGGATGATGGCCGGGTTGGCTCCCGAGGACAGGACCAGGGACTCGGCCGTGACTCCGTACTGCGTCTCTGCCCAGGACTCGGGGTTCGGTGGAATCAGAATCCAGCGGTCCTCCGGGATGACGCGCTGGTACGCGTCATCGACGGAGACTTGGACGTCGTAGACGGTGATCGGGGGCAGGTTGTAGCGGGCGCGGACGACCTCGACCTCGTTCGGGGCGAGGACCGCGGTGGGGGTGGTAGAGCCGTTGACGCTGCCGTAGTACGCGGCCCGGTAGGCGTCGTTCGCTGCGAGGACCGCCCGGGCCTTGTACGACGTGATGACGCGGGCTGGGAGCGGGGCGCCGATCGAGCGTAGGTACTCGATCCAGCGCAGCTCGTCGGCGATGGGGTCGCTCGTCGGGTCGGACCAGGGTTTGGCTGCTGTGGGCTTGTTGGCGGTCGGGACTCCGAAGTCGGCCTCCAGGTTGAGGCCGTTCTCGCCGTTGAGGGTGAAGACGCCGTCGACGAGGAGGTCGCCGGCGGCCAGTTCCATGCGGTTGTGGATGGATTCGACGTGGCGCTCGATGTCGTCGTAGAGCAGCTCGACGAACTCGCTCGCGTCGGCGCCGCGGGAGGTGTCGAGGAGGATCTGCTCTAGCTCCCCGACGATCAGCTTCTGGCCGAGTGGGGGCAGCATGCCCTCGGTGATAATGCGCTCGGCCTGGCGGCGGGCGACGGCGGTCTGGGCGTCGTACGCACGGAACTTGGCCGCGTTCACGCGCCGCTTGCTGCTCTTGATGCGGAACTTGACGGAGTTCAGGCGCCGTTCGGGCATGACCGTTCGGGTCAGCTCAAAGTCGTCGGGTGTGGTGATGGTGCGGGCGAAGGCGTTGATGTCGGTGGCGTCGATGTCGCGTAGCAGCGTGTCGAGCATGGTGGGGTGTCCGCTCTTTCCCTCACACGAAGTGGATCTGGGCGGTGGACTGGGAGATCGTCGTCGGGTCGAGGCCGCACGGGATCTGCGCGGCCGCGACGACGCCGTGCCAGTGCAGCGAGCCGGCCGCGCGGCGGGACCCGGGGGCGAAGTACACCTCGGTGAGCAGAACGCCAGCGAAGACCTCGCGGCCGTCGCACGCCTCCGGATCCCAAGGGCCGTACAGACCGGTCGCCTTGACGCGGCCGAGTGGGATGCCGGAGATGAAGCACGAGCGGGGCTGGGTCTCGTGGCCGGGGCTGTAGTGCTCGCCTGCGTTGAACAGCGCGATGTCCAGGGTGATGCTCAGGGCGGCGTTGAGGCCGTGGCGGGAGACCAGCCAGGGGCGGTCGGCGGTGACGTGCTCGCGGGTGGTCGTCGGCTGAAGGTCCATGAGAGGGCGGTCCTTACGGGAGATCCGGTACGTGGGCGCGGTGGGGCATCACGAGGTGGTGCCGTCGTCCGTGATCTCGAAGCTGCGGGCACGGTCCCTGCTGCGGCCGATCGGTGATCGGTCAGGTGCTGGCGGTCAGGTGGCCTCGACGGCGCGCCATGTCCAGGCCGGCCGTTCCGGGGCGGGGCGGGGTCCTGCCCGAGCGAGCGGGTACGCCGCCGTCGGGGCTCCCTGATGGCAGTAGCGCGGGGAGCTGTTGGCCGAAGAGTTCCGGGCGGCGCGTCTTGAGCTTCTCCGCGGCCTTGCGGAGGGCTGCGTCGTCGGCTTCCTCGTCTGTCGTACGCGTCAGGAGGGTCGCCGCGTCCTCCAGTTCCGTTCCCGCGGCGCCGAGGCCGACGAGGACCGCGCGACGCGCGGCGTCCCGCTCCCGTGCGACCGCTTCTGCTTCCCGCTCGCCGGCCTGCTGTTCGCGGGCGGCGAGTTCCTGTTCACGGCGGTCCAGGTCGGAGAGCCTCGACTGTTCGGCGTCGCGCTGGGCACGTACGAAGTCGTCCAGCGCCCGCGCGGAGTCGAAGCCAAGCTGGGCGAGCAGGTCGCGGACACCGGCGCGGCGGCCCTGGTCCTTCTCCCGGGTGAAGCGGCGGGAGAGCTCGTCCTGGGAGAACGTGACCTGGCCCGTCACCACCGGTGCCGCGGGCGGTGCAGAGGTATCGCGCTGGAGCTGCTCCCCATCGGGATCGTCATCGGAGGCGCCCAGGATCGGCAGGATCGGGCGGCCGTCACGGCGGAATCCCAAGGGGGCGAGGGGAAGCGGCGGCCGTGGATACCGGGTGGTGCGCGCGTTCATGGGCGTCCTTCTCCTTGCCCAGCCGCCCCCGCGCCGGCGCAGTCTAATCCCAAGTACCGCACGGCTGTTCAAGCCGTCAGGGCATCAGGTGTCTGCTCCGCGCTTTCGTTCTCCTCATCATCGTTTCGTTCGCCCGTGCCTTCAGCCTCGGCTGCGTTCAGCATCGCTGCTTCCCTGGCTGCGGCGGAGGTCTTCTCGGCGTTGATGCGCTCCAGTTCCCGTGCGGCGTCCTGGATGGGGAAACCCGAGTCCGCGAGCATCCGTACGCCCGTCTCTTGGGACAGCACTCCCGCCTGTACGCCACGGACCACCAGGTCCAGCGTCCCAGCCTGATCGCTGGGCAGGTACGAGCCGAACGTCACCTCGGCGCGCGGGTTCTCGCCCGCGGGCAGCACCCCGCCCGCCTGGTAGAGGCGCAGCACCATCTTCAGGAGCAGCGGGTACTTGGCAGCGCGGGCCAGGCGCATGGAGCGCACCATCGCGTTGAGCGGGCCGAAGCTCAACTGCATCGCATAGCCGGACGGCACCTGCGCGGGATCGACAGTGCCGAGCACGCTGCCCGGAAGCCGGGTGATCACCGACAGGCGGTCCCGCAGGACCTCCACGTACGCACGCATCTCGGCCAGCTGCGCGGAGGTGTCGAGGGTGGTGAGCTGGCCGCTCTCCCCCAAGGGCCACACCATGCCCGGCTCCACCCGCACCGGCAGCGGCTGACCGCTCTTGCGATCGACCGCGAGCCGCGCACCCGACAGACCGATGATGGGCGAGCCGGTCGTCGCCGCCGCTCGCTGGCTGTCCGTGTCCGCGGCACCGAGGTCATCGAGGAGCTGAGCTGCGGCCATCAGGCTGGACTGGCCGAAGTGTTCCGGCCCGCTGATCGTGTTCGGTACATGGACGATCGGGATGAAGTCCAGTTGCAGGTCGAGGCGGTTGAGCAGGTCTCCGTCCGCGTTCGTACGGAACCGGGCGTGCTTGAGGGACAGGGCGTCCGCCCCTTCGCCTCGGTTGACGTGTTTCAAGTCCCACTCGGCGTCGGTCAGATAGCAGGTGCGCGTGCTCGGCTGTGTCGACCACGGGTAGCGGCGTGTGGCGGTGCCGTCCTGGGAGATGGCTCCGAGCTCGTAGGTCACCCGTCGCATAGTGGCGCCGCGTCCCGTTGCCGGGTCGGCGGGTACTTCCCAGGCCAGGTGGACCCGCTCCGGGTACGTGTCGGCGTCTATGGCTCCGTCCGGCAGTACGGGGAAGTAGAAGCCGGGGTCGATGGTCTTCAGCACCGGCCGGCCTTCCGCGCGGGACCAGGAAAGCAGGTAGACCGTGTCACCGAGGAGAACCGCGGTGCGCTCCGCGTGC
Organism: Streptomyces sp. LHD-70; assembly: GCF_031157275.1. GTDB lineage: Bacteria > Actinomycetota > Actinomycetes > Streptomycetales > Streptomycetaceae > Streptomyces. The sequence continues at coordinate 167,138 of NZ_JAVIFW010000018.1, read as the reverse complement.
TGTATGCGCAGCCAAAGATGCTCGGACTCCGCCCACTGGCGCAGCAACGTTTCACGCGTTCCCGCTGCCCCGCCGTCCTCCGGCCCTGTGTCGGTGTCCTCGTCTTGGTCCTGGTCCACCGTCTCCGGGATCACGATCTTCTGGGACTCCCCCAGCAGGTGGGCCAGCGTCTGGTTCACGATCAGCGAGGGATCGCCGTACTCGCGGCGGTCCACTCCGTCGTCGCCGAGCAGGGCGGCGGCCTGGTTGGTGTTGTATGCCGCCAGCACCGTGTAGGCGGCGAGGCGTCGGCGATCCGCTTCAGGAATCCAGGACGCTCCGGCATGGCCGGGGAGCCGTCCACTGCGGCCGCTCGCCGCCTGCTCGAACGCGGGCTTGTACGAGAGGGCTCCCCAGGCATCGATGATCAGGTTCCGCCAACGAGTCAACACCCAGCTCCGTTCAGGTCAGGAGGAGGGCGGAGTCTAAGTCTGCCTGCGGGGACGGCTGTTACGCCGGGGTGTAGCGGAGCGCGGCGCTATCGGTCACTGGCTGTCGATCCTTCAATGAACCAGAGACAACGCCCGCTTGGGGGCGTCAGATGTCGGCTCGCCGCCGACGCCTTCGGCCGTGGACGTCAGGTCGAAGAGCATCTTGTTCATCTCGTTCAGGCTGATGCCGACCTCGGAGGCCACGGTGGTGGGGCTGACCCCTGTGGCCCATAGGCTCTGAAAGACCTTGGTCAGGACTTGCGACGTCTCCCGCTTCTTCATTCCCTGGGGTTCGTCAGTGCGGTAACCACGCTTACTCAGCTCTGCGCACACCGACCGGTACTGCCAGTCGGTGAGCAGGTTCAGGTCGTGCATCCGATACGTCAGGGCCATGGCGGAGACCTTCCAGATCCGCTTGGCCTTGAGGATCTGATCGACGTGCGCTCCTGCGGGCATGTGCCCGAGGACGCTGGACTGGGGCATGAGGAAGGCGCTGGCGAATGCGTTCGCCTGCCGCTCTGCTTCGGGGCCTGTGCAGTGGTGGTCAGTGCCGTGCATGACCAGGTGGCCGAGTTCGTGCGCTGCGTCGAAGCGGCCGCGCTCCGGCGACTTCAGCATGTTCAGGAAGACGAAGGGTGTGGTTCCGCGCCATACGGCGTAGGCGTCGACCTCCGCGTAGTCCGGCGCGAGCGAGAAGACGCGCACGCCGTGGGCTTCGAGGAGGTGGACCATGTTCGGAGCGGCGGCGCAGCCGAGGCCCCAGCGGGTGCGGAGCATCTCGGCAGCGGTCTCCGGATCGGGCTTGCCGAGCGAGGGAAGGTCGGGGTTCGGGAGCCGGAAGCGCCGGTTGATCCATTCGTACAGTTCCGCCGCCAGAGTGCCGGCGGCACGAGCCGCCTCCAAGGTGCGCGGTGGTGTCTTGGTCCGTGCCCGCCAGGAGATTCCCTCTGCGGGCAACTCGTCGATCTCCGGTCCTCTGAAGAAGTCCTCGGGGAAATCCAGGGCGGCAGCCAGACGCTCGACGGTGGCAGGCCGCGGGGTGGTGCGGCCGGTCTCGTAGTTCGACAGGCTCTGCAGGGACACTCTCGCCTGCTGGGACAGCTCCGCAAGCGTCAACCCCCGGCGCTTTCTAGCCAGCGTGATACGGGATGGGGTCACCATGGTGAGCTGCCTCAGTGTTCGGTGGTGCACGGTGCGGTACCGGGTGCGTCCGGTACCGCACATCGTTGGGTGTCAGCGGAAATCGACCTGGATGTCGATCTCTTCGACCCCATCATCGTCCGGCAGTTCGATTCCGTCCATCTCGATGGCGGGCAACGGGATCCGCCGCTGCCAGTCCACGACGAAGCCGCCCTTCACCTGGCCCGGCAGCGACAGCTCGCTATGGATCCGTACCGCGTCACCCACCTCAGCGCGATACGACACCAGAAACCAGGTCTGCAGCGACGCCGACTCGTCTTCGCCGAGCAACGCCTCGTCGGCCCCAGTGGGGCGGGCGAACAGCTCGAGCTGCGTGTTCTGCTCCGCTGCACGCTCAGTCGCGGCTCCCCGGCGATGGAGGTTCGTGGCGTGCAGCCGCGGGTTACCCGTGGCCGCGTCGCCGACCATCACACCGATCGCCAGGTTGTGGTCGGGGTTGCAGACCAGTTCCAGGTGGTCGTGGATGAGGCGCTGCCAGCCCTCGTGACGGATGTGCTCCTCCCGGATGACGCGCACGTGTTCCTGATAGGCGCGGGTTCCTGCGGTGTTCGAGGGGTGGTTGGGTGCTGCCGTTCGCCGTGCGGCCTCGCCGGCGTGGAGGGCCGGGAGAAGGTATTCGAGCTTGGTGCCGAGCGAGGCGAGCTGCGCGTGGACGCCATCGTCATCGAGGTGGGGCGCAGCGAGGGGCAGGACCATGGAACCTCCGGAGTAGGTCGACCGCAACGATCTTATAAGAACGGTACCGCATGTGCGGGGTCAAATTTATAAGTAACCCTCGTGTGGCGCGGCACGTCCGGGCGCCCTGGGATTACCGCACCCGCTCCGAGCAGCCTGTCACCGACGCCCGTTGAGCCGCTCGTCCGACGGACGCGACGGCACACCAGGCACCGAGGCGTCCAGGAACAGATCCGTCAGCGCCCACACCGCCGAGTCCAACAGGTCCGGCGACTTCTCCTCGTGCTCACTCGCGCCGACGTACGTCGTCATCTGCTCCTCAAGTGCCGCAAGCGAACGGGGCGTTCCGACGTGGCTGATGCGGGACTGTTCGTAGAGCATCGCGACGGGAGCGGCACGGGCCCGCTTGTCGCGGGTGGCGCGGACGACGCGGCTGGGCACCGTCGGGTCGACTTCCGCGAGGAGCGCAGGGAGGTACTCGCCGCCGTTGTTCGCTTCGATGACGACGCAGTCGGCCTGGTGCTCGTGGTAGAGCGCGGCGGCCCGGCGCATCGCGGCGGTGGGGGTGTAGCGGTCCTGTTCGGCATGGAGGACGTAGCCGCGAGGGCGGCGGTCGCCGTACATCTGCTCCAGGGGGTAGGAGCGGCCAGCCACCGTGAAGGCTGTGAAGTCCGCGCTGTCGGTGGTCGTGACGGCGGGGTCGACGGCGACCACCAGGCGGTCCAGAGGCGGGACCGCAGGGCGGGCGATGCGGAAGCCCTCGACCTCGAACATCCACTGCTTCCACAAAGCGCCTTCGACGTCTTCGAGGAGTACGCCGTCGAGTTCCTGGCGGCCCAGGCGGGTGCCGCCGTACTCGGAGTCGAGTTCGGCGAGCGCGGCCGCGGAGAGGTTGGCGCGGTTGTCCTCCGTGCGGCCGGTGGTCAGGACGACGCTGCGGCGGCCGATGGCCGACTGGCCGCGCTCGACGAGGCGCTTGACGTGCGGGAGGGGCTTGGGCGTGGTGGATACGATCACCTGCGGGGATGGGGCCTCGCGCAGGCAGAACCACAGCATGTCGTACACGGATTGGGCGGTGTGCCGGTTCCAGGCCGCGTACTCGTCGAGCCAGCCCTTGTCGAAGGCGAAGCCGCGGAGGTTGTCGGGGGTCTCCGCGCCGAAGCCGTAGATCGCCGAGCCGTTCTTCAGGCGGAGGGTGGTCAGGCCGTTGCCGGGGCTGTAGCGGCGGATGTCCTCGGGCGGGATGATCGCCAGGAGCCCGGACTTGGGGGACTCGAAGCAAATCTCCTTGACCAAGGTGGCGTTCTTCGCGACCACCGCGATCATCGTGCCCGGCTTCCCAGCCCATTCCCGCACCGCCTCAGCGGCGGTCCGGGTCTTTCCCCAACCGCGGCCCGCCAGGGTCAGCCAGGCGGCCCAGCCTCCCTCGGGCAGACGCTGCACAGCGCGGGCATGGTGGTGGAGCCAGCCCTCGTGCGGCAGACCGTCACAGTCGGGGCGGTCGCAGGCCCAGCGCCGTGCCGATGCCGAGTCGGCCTCGATCAGGGCCGTGATCTCGGCGTGGAGCTGGGCGTCCGACATCCGGGCCGGGTCCGGACCCTGTACGGACTCGGGCGGGATACTCACCGTGTCCCACCATCCACGGCGGTGATCCGGGCCTCGAGTTCACGGCGCAGCTGCTCCATGCGCGCCCGACGCTCCTCATCGCTCAGACCGGTCACGTCCGCCACGTCGACGGCAGCGGGGCCGACGGCGGCAGCCTCGGCGAGGTCGATGCCGTACGCCTGACGCTCGATGCGTACGGTGACCTCCAGCCAGCGGATCACATCGGCAGGGCTGAGCCGGGCCGGGTCCAACTGCTGGAGCTGAGCGACGAGTTTGGCCTGCGCGGCCGAGGCGAGGCGGGCGTGGCGGCGGGCGACCTCGCGGGCAGCTTGCTGGCGTTCACCGCGCCAGAGCCGGTCCTGCTCACGGTCCCATGCCTCGGCACGTACCACCCACTGGTGTGCGGTGGACCAGCGCTCAATGAGCGTGCGGGCCTTGTGAAGGGTGGCGGCGACTTTGCTGATGCTGCGGGACAAGCCGAGGTCGCGGTAGCAGGCAAACGCCTCCCATGCAGCGGCCGACTCACCCGGCTGCCGTTCCCATGCCTCGGGGCGCTCTGCCATCCCTGCGCTGCTCCTGTCTCCGGCCGCGTCGCCCTCCAAGATCGAGGCTATCGGCGGCTACGCAGGGGGCTGTTCACCTCATCCAGTCCTCATCCAGTCCTCATCCAGTCCTCGTTCGTTCCCTGTGCCGTGCAGTCGGGGGTCGAGAAGCCCGAGGTGCTCCAGCAGGTCTCGGACGTCCTCCCGGCACCGGGCGCGGTCGCGCCCCACCGCGCGACCGGCGACGTACAGAGCGGCCTTGCGGCGCTCGGCGTCCGAGAGCGGGGTGACCGACAGGGTGCGCTGCCAAGCCGTGTTGTCCTTCGCGAGATTCACACCGCCGCCTCCCCCGACCTCTCGTCCAGGGCCCCGGGTTCAAGGCGGCCTTCGAGGAGCCGGGCGAGCTGGTCAGCGGCACGAAAGGGTTCGTCCGCGAGGTGCTCGGTCAGCGTGCGGGCCAGGCTGGCGGCAGCTCGGTGGACTGTCACCAGGTGGTCGATCTCGGCGTGCAGGCGGTTGATCTCGTCGGCGTACGGGCTGTTCACGAAGTGCGCCTCCGGAAGCTCGGTGGCAGGTTGGCGCGCTGCCGGGCAGGGCCCAGGACACGCAGCACCGTGTGCAGGTCGCTCGGCCGCCACAGGCCGACCTCGAAGCCGGAGTCGGACAGGTGGGTCAGCCATACGCGCTGCGCGGGACGGATACGACCGCTGTCCGTCTTGAACTCCACGAACACCGTGCGCCGTTGCTCGACGTGCCCGAAGACCTCGTCCGGCCAGCCGGCGTCAGAGCGGCGTGAGTCGGCCGTGTGGTACTGGAGGCGCCAGCCGTATCGCATGGCTATCTCGCGGACCTGCCTGCGCCACTGCTCTTCGCTGGCGCCACGGGCCCGTTCGGTGGTGACGGGGGCAGTCTCGCGGGGGAAGCGCTCGGCTTCGAGCTGGTCGAGGGGGCCGTACCGCTCCTTGAGTAGCTTCGCGTACAGCTGCTGTTCCGCACGTGTGGCCGGGTTCATACGCTGCCCTCCGCCCTCGTGCCGTCGTGGCGGTAGAGCATCCGGTAGCCAGTGGTCGTGGGCCGCATCCGTTCGAGGAGGATGCGCACTCCGTGCCCGACGCGACCGCGCGGTGTCGCCGCGGTGAGAACCGTGCACTGTGCGTGCCGGGCGGATACGGCTTGAACTCGCAAGGTCCGCCCTTCGCTGCGCCTGTCGTTGTCGGCCCAGATCTGGCCCGGCCGCACGTCGGGGAGCGTCACGCGGCTGCCCCAGCGAGGTAGTCGGCTGCCCACAACTCCAGGGCCCGCCACCGCTGCCCCGCCTCGATCTCCCCGTCCCGCTCCATGCGGTCGACGGCCTGCTGGACGACGGCGGCGGCATCGGCCGGCATGGTGCGCGTGGCCAGCACGGTTTCAATCGGGGCGTTGCCCTTGCGTGAGGCCGACTGCTCCTCGGGGTCGTACCAGCCTTCGGCGAGCTCACCGAGATGGCGTTCAACGATGGCAAGGAGGATGGCGAAGGCGGCGGCGACGTTGCCGATGTTGTGCGCGCCCTTCACCGTGTCAAGGGTGTCAAGGACGCTCTCGTACTGATCGATACGAGCCAGCCAGCGGGCGTCCGCAGAGGCAGTCTTACGCGCTGCTTCAAGGGCCTTCTCTGCGGCCGCCTTCTCGTCCGGCAGGAAGACGATCTGCACCGTGGCGAAGTCCAGATTGGCCTCGGCCAGGCTCGGCACGGTGACTTCTTCGAGGAGCTCCAGGGTCTTGTCGTCCAGGCCCGAGTACAGGCGCATCGAGACGTCTTCGAGCTCGTCGTACAGCGCCTTCAGCGTCGCCGGATCATCCTCCCCGGTGATCGCGTTGTGCGAGAGCTGCAGCGCGATCTGACGCTGCCTCGGCAGGGGTTCGGCGATCTCCATCCACCAGATCTGCTCAAGGCCGGCCTCGATCGCCGCCTTGGTGCGGTGGTTGCCCGACAGGACGATGCGCCGCCCAGACTCGGTGTCGTTCCATACCAGCGGGGTCGAGGTCAGGCTGCCGTCCTCGCGGATGTTGGCAACCAGGCGTTGGAACTGCTCGTGCCGCATGAACCGGGCGTTCACATCCAGCAGGGTCAGGTCGCTTGGGTCGCCCTCGACCATGCGGGGCTTCAGTGCCTCACTCACCTCGGGCCTCCATGTCCCTTTCATGTTCGGGTCCCTTGAGTCCCTCTGCCTGTCCGTGCCGGTCGCGCCACTGCGCGAACCCCTCGGCGAGCGACCACCGCCCGAGCTCGCCGCCGTAGTCGAGCTGGTAGCGGTACAGCGGATCGTCGGAATCTTTACGGGAGTTGAGGTGCAGCAGGCCGCGGTACTTCATCGACACCGGCCGCTGCGTGAACGCCGTCGTGTTCAGATGCGTGAGCCGGGTATTCATGGTCCGCTGGGCGAGGAACTGCGCCTCCCTCGAAAGCGCCCCGTACAAGACGAGCTTCGCCAGCCTCTTGTACGAGGTGGGGGCCACCGGGAAGTCAGACAGCAGGTACACGTTGTGCGGATCGAACTTCGGCGTCGAGAAGGCAAACGCCCCCACCACGACCCCGTCGACCAGAACCGCGAGGGCCATCGTCGGCGTGCCGGGCCGGATGTTGTGGTTCATGTACTGCGAGCGCAGCGTCGCGAACTGCCCCATCGTCAACGGCGCGAGAGACAATCGCTTCCCCAGCCGCAGCCCGGGAATCAGCCGAGGAGCCTTCACCGTCTCAAGACGTTGCTGCGGCCGAACGATCCGCGAACGCCGCACCGACGAGTACACGTTGATCGGCAGTCCGCGGTTGGCGGTCTGCACCTGCCCGCGCAGATGGCCGGCCAGGTCCTCGACGTCGAAGTGCAGGCCGAGCATCCAGTGCGGCCGGTCAGTGATGCGGTCGATCAGCGTCTGCTTCGCCGCGTCGTCCAGCACCGGATACTCCGGGGCTGGCCACTCCAAGTGCTTGTCCAAGGCGGCGAACTGGGACTCGTAGTCCCCGGCGAAGAAGGGCGGGAACGCCACCACCGGCGCCTCAGCTGGCACTTCTTCAGCGAGCCACTGGTTGACGTCCATCGCCGCGTACGAGGCCAGTCGCAATGGCAGCGCCTCGATCTTCTCGACCGTCTTGGCGTGGACCTCAGGGAACTGCTGCCGATAGGCGGTCAGCATCCTCCCGTAGTACGGATGCTCCTCACGCCCGAGCCACTGGAGGAACCGGGTGCCGAGCATCACCGCGGCCAGCGTGCCCGCCCGGCCGTCCATATACGGCTCCAGCCAGTCGAGTTCGCCGGCCGACTCCGGCCTCAGCGTGATGGGCAGCCGCTGCCCGGCGAGGTACCAGCCGATCGCCGATGAGTACAACTGAACGTCACAGCTGTGGAGTTGGACACCGGCGTCGCGCAGGACGCGTTCGATCGTGAAGTTCCCTGAGCAGCCGACGTAGATGTCCTCGACCTGTCCGGTCCACGTTGCGGCGTGCTCGTGGATGATCGCGCGGAGGTCGGCGGGGATCGATCCGTGGAACACCGAGCCTCCCGCCGGAAGAACTTTGGAAGTTGGGGCGTTTGCTGTGGGGGTGGGATGCGGGTCCGGAGGGGCAGGGGGCTGGTCCTGCCGTGCCGGACCGCCTGGGAACCAGGAGGCGCGGGGGACGCCTGGAGGGATTGGTTCCGGGGCTGGTCGGCTCCGCACCACATGCCCGTGCGGACGCATCCTCGAGCGCCGGGCCCGACTCGAACGGACTCCTCCCCGCCGGGAGCGGGGCGTGCTACCAGGTGCACTACCGGCGCGCGGTGGCACCCACCCTGAAGGGCGGGCCCTCACCAACAATCGAACGCTATCAGACTCTTAATTGTCTCCACGGATGATGCGCACGGATTTCCGTGCACATCATGCGTGGAGACCCAAGGGTGAGCGCCCCTACTCGTCAGCCTCGTTGAGGCTCATCAAGTCGATCGTTCCGTATGGACAGCCCTCAACCGTGGTGGACCGCCGGACCTTCGGGCGGATCGGTGACGCTTCGAAGAGTTCGCCTTGCCCAGGCGCAGCAGGCTTGGACTCAGGGGGCTTCTCGAAGTCCTCCTTGGTCATGTCGACCCAATCGCGGGCCGGGGACGAGCCGTTCACAACAGCACCCCCTGTTCGTAAGCCGGGCCCAGTGAGCCAAGCTCCCTGACCTGGGCTCCGGTTCGCTCCTGCCACCAGGAGGCGAACATCCGCCGGTGGCACCACTCGCCGGGCTTGGCCAGGTCCTCGAAGCAGAGCAGCACCAATCGCAAATCCCCAGCCTTCACGGCGATGCCCTGAAACTGATTGGCCAGTTCCTCGACGCCCAGGCCTTCGAGCTGGGCCCGGTAGGCCGATTCGAACGTCGCCCGCTCCGTCCCGAAGTAGGCGCGTGCCGGAGCCAGTTCCGGCACTCGGTACTCCAGGCGGTACGGAAGCGTCCACCGCGGCGGCGCCAAAGTGATGCGGACCGGCACCCCCATCGAGGGGTCGAACCCCTGGTACCTATGCGTGAACAACTCGAACAATTCCCTCACCTCTCTCCTGCTGACGGACCCGCACAGCGGTCCGTGACCCGGCCCGGGGCGATCCGCCGGACCCGCAACCTCCTTCAGCCGCCCCACCCTGGGCTGCGAATGGCGTGCGGCCTGCGAGCCCGGGACTCGCAGGCCATTCACGCTCAGCCTTAGCCGCCGTCCTGCCCCTCGCCCCAGGTGAAGTAGTCGTGGAGCACGCTCTGTGCGGACCCGAAGACGCCGGACCATTCGCGGTGCAGGTCATCGAACGCCCGAGTCGAGGCGCGGTGGGCCTCCTGGAGTCGCTTGAGGTCCTCAGAGGAGCAGCCCTCGGAGATGCCCTGGGTCAGGGCGCGAGTGGAGGCGATGAGTTCGCGGCCGGCCTCGTTCAGACACTGAGCCACCTCCCTGCTGTCGTGCACGAAACCCAGGGCGATCGCAGAGCTGCTGTCCCTCGGGCCCATCACGGTGGGCTCGTACGTGACTCCGTGGAACGTGATGCTGGGCATGCGTTTCCCTTCCGAACTGCCGGGTGGAGCTAATTAGTTACTGATATCATTCTATCCATTCGGCACTTTGCTCGACAAGTGTTTACGATCACAGGGCGCCAGGAATCGCCACCCCCTCCACCACGGCCACGCTCGCGCGAACCTCCGGAACGCACCCCACTTCACCCCTACTTGCACCCGACCCTTCAGAGCGCTGGCGCCCATATACACGTGAAGCCGGGACTCACCCAGAGCCCCGGCCAACACGCGCCGCACGACCACCCGATCAAGCGGCCTCGGTGAGCTCCTGATCCGCCGCCTCGGTGAGCTCGGCGAGCTCTTCAGCCGCCTCCGCCAGCTCTTCCTCTGTGGGCTCCGCGGGCTCCACAGCGTCAGCGCTCGGGGCCTCCGACTCCTCGGCGCCGCCCTCCCTCTCATCGACCTTGAGCTCGGGGCGAACATCCAGCTGCTTGGCCTCGGACATCGCCTTGGCCTTACGCAGCTTCTTGACCGACTCGGCAGCCGCCTTACGTACGCGCTCGATCGCGTCCAAGTGCTTGCCGACCTCGCCCTCGAAGAGCTCGGCGAGTTCGGTGGGCGTCTTGCCGGCCAGCTCCTGCAGGAGGGCTCCGGCGCGCTCCACGTGATCGACCTTGCCCTTGGCCTGCTTACGCTCCTTGGCCTTCTCCTCCTTCTCCTTCTCCGAGAGCTCCTTGTCGGAGAAGAAGCCCTCCTGCTTCTCCTTCATCCGCATGGCCTGCGCGAAGGTGGAGGCGTCCGTCTCGGACTTGAAGTCGCCCTTCATGTAACGGGTGACGGCCGCCTTCTGGTTGGCCGGAGTGAGGCGGGAGAGGTGCCAGGCGAAGTCGGGCTTGATCTTCCCGTCGGAGACGAGTGCCGCGATGTCGGTCGTGAGGTTGAGCAGGTCCATCCGCCACTTCACGTAGTCCGGCGTCTTGCCGAACATCTCCGCGATGCGCTCCGCGGAGTGCCCGAACCCGACCAAGTCCGCGTACGCCTGCGCCTCCTCCATGAGCGTCATGTCAGCCCGGCCAACGTTCTCGGAGATGCCCATCACGAACGCCTTCTCGTCATCGACGCTCTTGACGACCTGGCCCTGGACGGTGGTCGCACCGTCCACGAGATGCATCGCCCTCCAGCGACGCTCCCCCATGATGATCTGGAACTTGCGCTTACCCTGCGGCCGGCGGACCACGATCGGCTGGAGCTGGCCAACTTCCCGGAACTGTGCGGCCAGTTCCTTCAACTTGCCCTCGTCGAAGAACTTGCGGGGCTGGTCGGGGTTGGGCTCGATCTGGTCGAGGGGGATGTCCTGGACTTCAGCCTTGGCGGTGTTCACGTGTGTCACTCCTCGCACTCTGAGGTCTCAAAGGGGGTGTTCTTTGAGGTGATGACATCACTTTATTATTCAACAACTTCAATCGTCAAGTCTTTTGCATCAATGATCGCCCAGGGGCGCCCCTCGCCCGGCAGCGCGAACGGGCAAGCGGAGCGAGGGGCACCCGAAGGCTTCACACCTAGCCCATGAAGGGCTTCATACTGTCTCCACGAGTGCTGACAGCGTAAGAAGCCTCAAGGTTCCTACACGTCGGGCTCTACATCAGCCCCGCCAAGAACCTTGAGTATCTCGCCCAAGTCCATCCCTCCATCCCAGCCATCCACCCTGTACGCCTCGCCATATTCGGCACCTTCCTCCGGTGACGAGTCGCCCGCTTCCACGCTTCAACTCCTTGCCCCCAGGCACGAACCCAAGGCTCACGCTGTGATCCACCGGCCCGCAGCCAAAGCCGCGCACAGCCATGCCGTCGGCATGTGCCAGATGCGCTACGAGTCGATGGGGCGTCAGGGTATGCCTCCCCCGCGAGCCCTTGCAAACATCTGTGCGAATCTTGTGGAGGAGGCAACTCCCCAACCTGGCCTGGGATGTTCCTATCGGAAGGCGATGTTGAAGCGCTGCTCGTCGAACTTGTTGGAGCCCCGCTTGGCAGCCGGCTCCACCCGCACTTCGCGGACGACGAGCTGCAGAAGGGCACGCCGCTGCTCGTTGCCAGCCGTGTTCTCCCACCAGTCCCTGAGCGCTTCTTCCGTCAAGTCGGGTAGCTGGTCGAGGTACTTGCCACGCTGTCGGTCCTCCTGCGCCTTCTTGCGGGCTGCGTCCAGACCGGCCTTGGCCTGCTTGTACTCCTGCACCGTCAGGCCAGTGGCCCCGAGCTCCTCGGCCAACTCGCCTTTCTTCTTGTCGAGTCGAGCAAGCTCAAGCTCGGCCGTCTCCGCCTTGCTCTTGAGTTCGTCGCGCAACTTGGCCAGCTTTCCCAGGGCGTTAGGCCGAGAAAGCCGGGCCAGGGCCCGGTCCGAGACGTATGCGTCGAGCGGCGTGGCCGAGATCCAGATCTTGCCGCACCCCTCGGCCTCGCACTGGTATCCCCGGACCCCCTTGGAGGTCGATCGCGAGACGAGCGGCGTATCGCACAGGTCGCACGTCGCTACCCCACTGGACAACAGGTACGTGTGCTGCGGCACTTGCCCGCGCTCTCGCTCGCTGAAGTAGCGGTCGATTGCCTCAAACAGCTCGCGCTCCATCAACGGCTCGGCGACACCAGGAACCAACTCGCCCTCGGCGTCCCGGCGCAGTCCGGCAACCGCTGGATTCCGCAACCGTCGGCGCAACGTAGTCGGCGACCACGGGCGTCCGGACACTGTCGGCCCTGCGGTCTCGGTCATCCATGTGGCGACACCCCCCAGCGTCGCTCCCTCCTCCTCGAGGAGCTTGCGTGCGGCAGCGACCAGATGGTCAGCCTCGCGCGGAATCTTGGTGATTCCATCGTTCTCGTGGCCGTAAGCCCTCATAACCTCTCCAGCCCCAACTTCCCCCACGTACGTGATGAAAGGGTATGACAAGTCCCTCCACTGTCCCCCCTGGATGCAAGACTCGAAAGGCGGGCCCTCCTGTTCCAGCGTGACTGACCTCTCCAACTCGGGCGGACTGTAATGACCCCCTGCACGTTGCGTCTATTGAACTGCAAATGACGACCGACTCCCGGTCGGCAACGCACATACCTGCAGGTCAGCCGCCGTGCACATTGCGCACAGCCTCCACCTCCGCAAAGTCGCAGGTGGAGGCAGGGGCTAGCGCGTCAACCGGTTGACACGGCCGGAGGCGCTAACTCAGGCGCACCCCTTCAGCGACGGCCGCCCCTTCACCACCGATCCATGGCGCAGATCACACTACGCGTCCGGTGTACGGACCTTCGTACAGCACTTGGTGCAGTGGTGCACCTAGCTTCGTGCAGTTGTGTGCCCAACTTACGCTGGGGGCGTCAGCGTCGGCGGGCCGGAACTTGTTCCGGAGTGGGGCGCTCACGGGGCAACGCCAAGCGCCTTCCAGAGGTCAGCAGCGAGGACTCGTCTCGCGCCGCCGTAGTCATGCACTGGCACAGGAAACTCATCGGCATTGACCAGGTCGTACGTCTTGTTCCGTCCCAGGCTGAATGCCTTGCCGGCTGTCACGACATCGACGGCGACCGGCAGGGCCAAGAGCTCTTCGCGGGTCATCACGCGGGCCTCACCACCGAGCAGTCGCCACAAGTGGCCGAAAAGTATCGATTAGGCATGCTCGGGCACTCCCGTTCCGCCCCCGCGCCTCCCAGGCAGCCCCAGAAGACTCTAGATTCTCCTCAGGCGGGCGACAAGATCCGGACGAGGCTGAGCGCCTTCACGCAAGACGTCTGTCTCCACGAGTGATGCCCCATCACCTTCGCGCGCGCACCTCTGCAATCCGCTACTTCACAAGCCTCACACCACTGAAGCCACTGCATCATCTCGCGAGTCACACATTTTGTCTCCACGTATGATCACGTCACTTCACGGCGCCTACGCACCACGGGAGGGATGCGTGTTCAAGGGCTACGTCCACCGGCTCTGCGGCTGCCGCAAGCCGGTCCTCGACGCCAACGAGCAGCCAGTGCTCGACAAGAAGGGTGTCCCCAAGTCGACCCTCATCGGCCGCACTTGCCCCCTCCTCAAGAAGCGCGACCACGGCACCTGGTACTACTGCGTCGAGCTGCCGCCCGGCCCCAAGGGAAGCCGGCGCAGGCCGCGCAAGGGCGGGTTCGCCACCAAGAAGAAGGCCGAAGACGCAGCCCAGAAGGTCTGGGACCTCGCCCACGCTGGGGTCGATGTCCTCTCCGACGAGACCGTCGAGCAGTACCTGACGCGCTGGCTGGAGACCAAGCAGAGCACCAAGCACTCCACCAACCACAGCTACGACGACTACGTACACCGGATCTTCGTCCCCCACCTCGGCCACCACAAGCTGCGCGACCTGCGCACCCGTCACATCGAGGACATGTACACCGCGATCCGCGCGGAGAACGAGCAGCGCCGCAAGAACCAGCAGGAAGCCGCCGACGCCAAGAACGCCGAACGGGCCGCCCACAAAGCCTGGAAGGACGCTCTCCCTCCGCGGGACCCACAGCTCAAGAGGACCTGGCACGAAGCCCAAGCCGCCCTCAAGTCGGCGCTCGCCAAGCCCCGCAAGCCCACCGGACCCGGCACCCAGCGCCGCATCAACGCCGCACTCAGCTCCGCCCTCCAGTCCGCCCAGCGCCAGAAGCTGATCAGCGACAACTGGGCCCGCTACGTCGAACTCCCCTCCTACCGCCCGCCCAAGCCGCTGCTGTGGACCAAGTCCCGGGTGGACAAGTGGCGCGCGACCGGAGAGAAGCCGAGCCCGGTCATGGTGTGGACCGCCGCCCAGACCGGCGAGTTCCTCGACTCCGTGGTCTCCGACCGGCTCTACCCGCTGTGGCACCTCGTCTCCTTCATCGGGCTGCGCCGGGGCGAGTCCTGCGCCCTGCCCTGGAGCGAGGCGGACCTGGACGAAGCCGTCATCCACGTCACCGAGCAGATCGTCGCCGTCTCGTGGGAGGCGTACGAGGACACTCCGAAGAACGACCGCATCCGCGACATCTCCCTCGACGAGGACACCACCGAACTGCTGCGCTGGTGGCGCAAGGTCCAGAAGACCGAGCGCGAGGAGTGGGAGGAGAAGCATCGGACCAACCCCGAGAAGTACGGCCCCTACGTGGACTCGGGCCGCATCTTCACCAAGGAGGACGGCTCCGCCTACCACCCACAGTTCTTCTCCGACCGCTTCGAGCGCCTCTACAAGAAGGTCGGCCTGCCGCCGGTCCGGCTGCACGACCTGCGCCACGGCTCGGCCTCGCTCGCACTCCTCGCCGGCGTCCACATCAAGGTCGTGCAGCAGCGCCTCGGACACTCCTCGATCAAGGTCACCGCCGACATCTACACCAGCGTCGCCGAGGAGGTTGAGCGGGAGGCGGCGGCCGCCACGCTGGCCGTCGTGCCCAGGTCCCGGAAAAAGCAACTGCCCCTGGAAGAAGCTCCTTCCGGAGAGACCGCGGAAGAGGGCACGGAGAGCGAGCCCGAGGATGGTGACGAGACCGGCTCCGGACCAACGGAAGCGGCCGCCTGACCCTCCGGCCCAACACTGGCCAAACATGCTCACGCACGTTCACGCAAAGGGCCCTCCGCGATCTTCCGCGGAGGGCCCTTGATCGTTCATTCATGAGAAAAGCCAGGTCAGAAGGGGTCTGACCTGGCTTTCAACTGAGCCGCCTTCGGGATTCGAACCCGAGACCTACGCATTACGAGTGCGTTGCTCTGGCCATCTGAGCTAAGGCGGCAAGCTGCGGGGACGAGGTTTCCTCCCCTGCGGGAAGAGGTTCGCATCAGCAGCGGCGCCAAGTCTACAGGGTTAAAAGGGGTGCCCCTGACCACCCCTGACCGAGGCCCGAGCAGGGTGTCCCTCGGCGCTGGTCAGCACTTCTTCGCGTCCGCCGGCGCCTTCCCCTGCAGGAGGTAGCGGTTGATCGCCGAGTCCACGCAGTCGCTGCCGCGGCCGTACGCGGTGTGGCCGTCGCCGTTGTAGGTGAGGAGGCTGCCGGTCTCCAGCTGCTCGGCGAGGGCCTCGGCCCACTTGTACGGGGTGGCCGGGTCGCGCGTCGTGCCGACCACGACCATCGGGGCGGCGCCCTCGGCGTGGATGGCGTGCGGCTCGCCGGTCGCGCGGACGGGCCAGTACGCGCAGTTCAGGGATGCCCAGGCGAGGCCCTCGCCGAAGACCGGGGAGGCCTTCTCGAACTCCGGCAGGGCCTTCTTCACCTCGTCCGGGGACGTGAAGGCGGGCGGCAGGTCGAGGCAGTTCACGGCGGCGTTGGCGAACATCAGGTTCGCGTACTTCCCGTCGCCGTCCCGCTCGTAGTAGCTGTCCGCGAGGAAGAGCAGGCCCGCGCCGTCCTTGTCCTCGATGGCCGTGGCGAGGCCGTCGCGCAGCTGGGGCCAGGCCGCCTCGTCGTACATCGCGGCGATCACCCCGGTCGTGGCGAGGGATTCGCCGAGCTCGCGGTCCATGCCGGTCGGGATCGGCTGCTTGTCCAGGGAGCGGAAGAACTCCTTCAGCCGCTTGCCCGCCTCCTGGGGAGTGCCGGTGCCGAGCGGGCAGTCCTTGCGGCGCACACAGTCCTCGGCGAAGGACTGGAACGCCGTCTCGAAGCCCTCCGTCTGCTCCAGGTTCATCTGCCGCGCGGGCAGCGACGGGTCCATCGCGCCGTCGAGGACGAGCCGACCGGTCCGCGACGGGTAGAGGCTCGCGTACGTCGCGCCCAGGAACGTGCCGTACGAGGCGCCTACGTACTGGAGTTTCGGGTCGCCGAGCACCTCGCGCAGCACATCCATGTCGCGGGCCGCGGCGACCGTGGAGACATGCGGGAGCACCTTGCCGGACTTCTGCTCGCAGCCCCGCGAGAACTTCTTGTACGCGGCGACGAGCAGGTCGGTCTCCGCCTGGTCGTCGGGCGTGGTGTCCGTCTCGGTGTACGCGTCCATCGCCTTGCCGTCGAGGCATTCGACGGGCTCGCTGCGGGCCACGCCGCGCGGGTCGACGGCCACCATGTCGTACTGCGCGCGGACCGGCTCCGGGTACCCGATCGCGGCGTACGACTGGAGGTACTCGATGGCCGAGCCGCCCGGGCCGCCCGGGTTGACCATCAGCGAGCCGAGCCGCTTGCCGGGGCCCGTGGCCTTCTTGCGGGCGACGGCGAGCTTGATGTCCCCCTCCTGCGGCTTCTCGTAGTCGAGCGGGGCCTTCATCGACGCGCACTGGAAGCCGGGCACACCGCAGTCGCGCCAGCTCAACTTCTGGTCGTAGTACGGCTGGAGTTCCTTCGGGGTCTGCGTCGGGAGCGCGGACTCCGTGTCGTCCTCGGACGGCGAACTCCCGGACGAGCAGCCCGAGACCAGCAGCGCGGCGGCGACGAGGAGCGAGCCGCCGGTGCGGATGATGCGGAGCCTGGTTCCCATCCGGGGAGCGTATCCGGAGGGTGGCCGGGCGCGCACATTCCGTGGTCAAGGAGGCTCGTGGCGGTGAGGGCGGCGCCGGGCCTCAGCCGCCGCGTCTCAGCGACACCGCCATCGCCTCCACCGCGAGCAGCGGTGCCACGTTCCGGTCAAGTGCCGTACGACAGGCGGCGATCGACTCGATGCGGCGCAGCGTCGTCTCGGGGGAGGTGCCGAGCGCGATGCGGTCGATGGCGTCGCGCACCTCGGTGTTGGCGAGGGCCACCTGGGAGCCCAGCTGGAGCGCGAGGACGTCGCGGTAGAAGGCCGTGAGGTCGACCAGGGCGAGGTCGAGGCTGTCCCGCTGCGTACGCGTTCTGCGGCGCTTCTGCTTGTCCTCCAGCTCCTTCATCACGCCCGCGGTGCCGCGCGGCATGCGGCCGCCCTGCGCCGCGCCGAGCGCTGTCTTCAGCTCCTCGGTCTCCTTGGTGTCGATCTCCTCGGCGACCTGCTTGGCGTCCTCCGCCGCCGCGTCGATCAGCTCCTGCGCGGCCCGCAGACAGCCGCCGATCTCCTCGACCCGCATCGGCAGCTTCAGAACGGCCGCTCTGCGCGCGCGTGCCCGCTCGTCCGTGGCCAGGCGGCGAGCCCGGTCGATGTGGCCCTGCGTCGCGCGGGCGGCGGTCTGCGCGACGTCCGGCTCGATGCCGTCCCTGCGGATCAGCAGGTCGGCGACGGCCTGCACTGAAGGCGTACGGAGCGTCAGGTGGCGGCAGCGCGAGCGGATCGTGGGCAGCACGTCCTCGAGCGAGGGCGCGCAGAGCAGCCAGACCGTGCGGGGGGCGGGCTCCTCGACGGCTTTCAGGAGGACGTTGCCCGCGCCTTCGGTGAGGCGGTCGGCGTCCTCCAGGACGATGACCTGCCAGCGGCCGCCCGCGGGCGAGAGCTGCGCCCGACGGACCAGCTCGCGGGTCTCCTTCACGCCGATGCTGAGCATGTCCGTCCGCACTACCTCCACGTCCGCGTGCGTACCGATCAGCGACGTGTGGCAGCCGTCGCAGAAGCCGCAGCCCGGGGCTCCGCCGAGGGCGCGGTCCGGGCTGACGCACTGGAGGGCAGCGGCGAAGGCGCGCGCGGCGGTGGCGCGGCCCGAGCCGGGCGGGCCGGTGAACAGCCAGGCGTGCGTCATCTTCGAGGCGTCGGCCACCGGCTCGCCCGCGGCCGTGGCGGTCACCAGGGCGTCGGCGTCCCGGGCGGCGGCGTCGAGCTGCGCCTCGACGCGCTCCTGTCCGACCAGGTCGTCCCATACGGGCATGGCGCCCCCCCTACCTCTCCGTGCGTGCTTGCGCTGCGATGTCCATTGTGAGGCAGGGGTCTGACAGTCGGCCCCAAGGCCGAGGGGGCGGCCGGTGCGTACCTCCGCACCCACCGCCCCCTCACAGGGCTCGCAGCCGCTACCGCCGCCCGCGACGCTTGCCGCCGCGGCCCTCTCCGTCGTCCTCCCGCGGTCCGAGCAACTCGTCCGCGAGGGTCGGCAGGTCGTCCAGCGGGGTCTCCTCCGCCCAGTCCGGGCGGGGGCGGGAGGCGCGCGGCGGGAGCGCGTTCGGGTCGACCTGCGGGAGCTCGGCGGTGCGCTCGTTGTCCGAGCCGGCGGACGGGCCCGGCTGCTCGTCGCGGAAGATGCCGTGCGGCACGCGGTCGGTCGGCGCCTGAGCGGGGTCGGCGGGTCCGGCGTCCCGTACGGGAGGCAGCACCGCCGTCTCGTCGGCCGCGCCCTGCGGGGCGGGCGGCTGCGGCAGGACGGCGGTCTCCTCGGAGTCGGGGCCGCCCGCCACTGGGAGGACCGTGGTCGCGTCGGAATCCGCGTCCGCGGCAGACCTGCCGGACGACTGCGGCGGCCGGACGATCGGCGTCTGCAGCGTCGTCTCGTTGTCGGAGCCGGTGGTGGAGCCGGTGGTGGAGCCGGTGGTGGAGCCGGTGCCAGTGCCGGAGCCCGTGCCAGTGCCGGAGTCGCGCTTCGGCTCCTGCGCCTGTCCCGCCTGTCCTGCCTGTCCCGCCGGTCCGGACGCCGTCGCTCTGCGGGCCTCCTCCGCGCGGAGCAGCGCCTCCTCGGCCTTGCGCTGCTTCTCCAGGCGGCGCTCCTCGGCCTCGGCACGCAGCCGCGCCTCCTCCTCGGCCTGACGGCGCAGGCGTTCCTGCTCGGCGGCCCGCACCTGCTCCTCGGCCTCGCGGCGCTTGCGCTCCTCCTCGGCGAGGCGACGGGCCTCCTCCGCGCGCTGCCTGGCCTCCTCGGCCTGACGCTCGGCCTCGCGGCGGCGGGCCTCCTCCAGCTCGCGGCGCTTGCGCTCCTCCTCCTCGGCGCGCAACTTGGCCAGCTGCTCCTGCCGTTCACGCTCCAGGCGCTCTTCCTCAGCCTTGCGCGCGGCCTCTTCCTCGGCCTTGCGCCTGGCGTCCTCCTCGGCCGCCTTGCGGGCCTCCTCCTGCGCCTTCACCTCGGCGTCGGAGAGCGGCAGCAGCTGGTCGAGACGGTGGCGCACGACCGTGGTCACCGCCTCCGGTTCCTGGCCGGCGTCCACCACCAGGTAGCGGCCGGGGTCGGCGGCGGCGAGCGTGAGGAACCCGGAGCGCACGCGCGCGTGGAACTCGGCGGGCTCAGACTCCAGGCGGTCGGGGGCCTCGGTGAACCGTTCCCGCGCGGTCTCCGGGGAGACGTCGAGCAGCACCGTCAGATGCGGTACGAGTCCGTCCGTGGCCCAGCGCGAGATCCGGGCGATCTCGGTCGGCGACAGGTCGCGCCCGGCGCCCTGGTACGCGACCGACGAGTCGATGTACCGGTCGGTGATGACGACGGCGCCGCGCTCCAGGGCGGGGCGCACGACCGTGTCGACGTGCTCCGCGCGGTCCGCGGCGTAGAGCAGGGCCTCCGCGCGGTGCGAGAGCCCGGCCGACGAGACGTCGAGCAGGATCGAGCGGAGCCGCTTTCCGACCGGGGTCGCGCCGGGCTCGCGGGTCAGGACGACCTCGTGGCCCTTGGCCCTGATCCACTCGGCGAGCGCCTCGGCCTGCGTGGACTTGCCCGCGCCGTCGCCCCCTTCGAGTGCGATGAAGAAGCCGGTGGTGGCGGGCGCCTGCTCCGGCTCGGCCCCGCGCAGGGCCTCGCCGAGGTCGCGCCGCAGCGGCACCCCGGAGCGGTCGTCGGTCTTGGCGAGGACGAGCGCCGCGACCGGCAGCAGCAGCGCGCCGGCCAGCATCATCGTGAACGCGGCACCGCCGTGCGCGAACACGAACTTGCCGCTCTCCAGCCGGTGCGGCCCGATCGCCGCGGCGAGCAGGGGCGCCGCGAGCGCGCCGAGCGCGACCAGGACGCGCACGACCGCCTGCAGATGTTCGGTGGTCCGGACGCGGCGGTGGTCCTCGACCTCCAGGTCGAGCAGGGCGTGCCCGATGTGGGCGGCGACCCCGGCCGCGTACCCGGAGAGCGTCACGAGCAGCAGGACCGTGGTGGTGTCGGGGACCAGTCCGGCCGCGAGCAGGCCGATGCCCGTGACCGCGATGGCGAGCGCGAGCAGCCGGCGGCGCGACAGCGCGGGCAGCACCGACGGCGCCGTGCGGATGCCGACGACGGTGCCGCCGGTCAGGCCGACCACGAGCAGGCCGAAGAGCACCGGCCCGCCGTCCAGATCCACGGCGTGCAGCACGGCCACGGCGACGGCGGCGGAGATCGCACCGGCGACGGCGGCGCAGGCCAGGACCAGCAGCGGGGCGGCGTTGGTGCGGCCCTTGTCCACGCCGGAGGCGATCTTCGGGCGGCGCAGCCCCTCGAGCGGCGAACGGGCGCGCGGCGTCTGCGCGTCGGGCAGCTCCAGGAAGTACACGACGGAGAGCGAGGCGGCGAAGAGCCCGGCCGCGACGTACGAGGCGAGCGCGACCTGGTGCAGCCCGAACCAGTCGATCCCGGCACCCAGCAGGTTGCCGATCAGCGTGACGGCGATCAGGGCGAGCGCGGCGAGCGGCACCGCGACGAACCCGGTGCGCAGCGAGAGGCGGCGCAGCGCCTCCATGTGGTCCGGCAGCGGCCGCACCGTGGCACCCTCGGGCGGCGGGGCGGGCAGCAGGGCGGGCGCGGCACTCTCCCGGCACACGGTCCAGAAGCGCTCGGCGACGCCGATGACGAAGCCGCTGACGAGCAGCGCGGCGAGGGCGTTGTCCGGCGTCCAGTCGATCCACAGCGGCGCGATGATCAGCAGCGCGGCGCGCAGGCCGTCGGCCCCGATCATCGTCCAGCGCCGGTCCAGCGGACCCTTGGCCGAGGTCAGCGACGTAAGAGGCCCGAGCAGAACCGCGCCGAAGAGCAGCGTGGCGAGGACGCGCACGCCGAAGACCGCCGCGACGGCGAAGGCCGCCCCGCGGTACCCGCTCCCGAACGCGCCTTCCGCGACCGCCGCCTGCAGGGCCAGGACGACGAGGACGAGAAGCGCGAGTGCGTCACCGACACTGCCCACGAAGTGTGCGCTCCACAGCCGCTTGAGCGGCGGGAACCGCAGCAGTGCGCGTACCGCGCGTTCTCGGGAGTCGGCGACCAGGGCGTGGTCGGGGTCGTGGCTCACGACCGTTGGCTGCTCGGCACGCGTCATCTCGTCAGCCTATCGGGAACGACTGACATCCCGGGGGCCCGGCCGAACATACGCCCGCATGCGATCGCCGCATGCGACCAAGGCCACACGGCCCCGCAGGACAAGGGGTACGACAACGGGGCGGACCGAACGAGTCGGTCCGCCCCGCAGGGGTCGTACGGTCGCGTCAGTCCTCGGAGGGCACCGTCGCGGAGGCCGTCTTCTTGGCCGGGGCCTTCTTCGCGGCGGCGGTCTTGGCCGTGGCCTTCTTCGCCGTCGTCGTCTTCTTGGCGGCAGTCTTCTTGGCAGCCGTCTTGGCGGTCGTCGTCTTCTTGGCAGCCGTCTTCTTCGCCGCGGTCTTCTTGGCCGGGGCCTTCTTGGCGGTCTTCTTCACCGGCCCCTTGGCGCGCTTCTCGGCGAGCAGCTCGAAGCCGCGCTCGGCGGTGATCTCCTCGACGGAGTCGGCCGCGCGCAGCGTCGCGTTGGTCTCGCCGTCCGTGACGTACGCGCCGAAGCGACCGTCCTTCACGACCACCGGCTTCCCGCTGACCGGGTCCTCGCCCAGCTCCTTCAGCGGGGGCTTGGCGGCGGCGCGGCCACGCTGCTTCGGCTTGGAGTAGATCTCCAGGGCCTCTTCGAGCGTGATGGAGAAGAGCTGCTCCTCGGCCTCCAGGGAGCGGGAGTCGGTGCCCTTCTTCAGATACGGGCCGTACCGGCCGTTCTGCGCGGTGATCTCGACGCCCTCGGCATCCGTGCCCACCACGCGCGGCAGCGACATCAGCCGCAGCGCCTCTTCGAGGGTCACCGTGTCCAGGGACATCGACTTGAACAGCGAGGCCGTGCGCGGCTTGACGGCGTTCTTGCCGGTCTTCGGGGTGCCCTCGGGGAGCACCTCCGTGACGTACGGGCCGTACCGGCCGTCCTTGGCGACGATCTCGTTGCCGCTGTGCGGGTCCTTGCCGAGCGCGAAGTCGCCGCTGGGCTTGGCGAGCAGCTCCTCCGCGTACGCCACGGTCAGCTCGTCCGGAGCGAGGTCGTCCGGAACGTCCGCGCGCTGGTGGTTCTCCTCGCCCTTCTCACCGCGCTCGATGTACGGGCCGTACCGCCCGACGCGCAGCAGGATGCCTTCGCCGACCGGGAAGGAGGAGATCTCGCGGGCGTCGATCGCGCCCAGGTCGGTGACGAGTTCCTTGAGGCCGCCGAGGTGGTCCCCGTCGCCGTTGCCGGCGTCCGAGGCGGAGCCCGCGGTGGACTCGTCGTCGCCCTCGCCGAAGTAGAACCGCTTCAGCCACGGCACGGCCTGGGCCTCACCGCGCGCGATGCGGTCGAGGTCGTCCTCCATCTTGGCGGTGAAGTCGTAGTCGACGAGCCGCCCGAAGTGCTTCTCCAGGAGGTTGACCACGGCGAAGGACAGGAAGGACGGGACGAGCGCCGTGCCCTTCTTGAAGACATAACCGCGGTCGAGGATCGTGCCGATGATCGACGCGTACGTCGACGGGCGGCCGATCTCACGCTCTTCGAGCTCCTTGACCAGGCTCGCCTCGGTGTAGCGGGCCGGGGGCTTGGTGGCGTGGCCGTCGACGGACATGTCGTCGGCGGACAGCGCGTCGCCCTCGCCGACCTGCGGCAGCCGGCGCTCGCGGTCGTCCAGCTCGGCGTTCGGGTCGTCGGCGCCCTCGACGTAGGCCTTGAGGAAGCCGTGGAAGGTGATGGTCTTGCCGGACGCGTTGAACTCGGCGTCGCGGCCGTCGGAGGCGGTGCCGCCGATCTTGACCGTGACCGAGTTGCCGACCGCGTCCTTCATCTGGGAGGCGACGGTCCGCTTCCAGATCAGCTCGTAGAGCCGGAACTGGTCGCCGGTCAGACCGGTCTCGGCGGGCGTGCGGAAGCGGTCGCCGGAGGGGCGGATCGCCTCGTGCGCCTCCTGCGCGTTCTTGACCTTGCCCGCATACGTCCGCGGCTTGTCCGGCAGGTAGCTGCTGCCGTAGAGCTGCGTGACCTGCGCACGGGCCGCGGACACGGCGGTGTCCGACAGCGTCGTGGAGTCCGTACGCATATAGGTGATGAAGCCGTTCTCGTACAGCTTCTGCGCGACCTGCATCGTGGCCTTCGCGCCGAAGCCGAGCTTGCGCGAGGCCTCCTGCTGCATCGTCGTCGTACGGAACGGGGCGTACGGCGAGCGGCGGTACGGCTTGGACTCGACGGAGCGGACCGCGAACTGCGCGTTCTCCAGGGCGGCGGCGAGCGCGCGGGCGTTCGCCTCGTCCAGGTGCAGGGTGTCGGACTTGAGCTGCCCGACGGAGTTGAAGTCGCGGCCCTGTGCGACGCGCTTGCCGTCGACGGTGGTCAGCTTGGCGACCAGCTGCGAGGGGTCGCTCTTGTCCCCGGCGCGGCCCGTGCCGAAGGTGCCGGTGAGGTCCCAGTACTCGGCGGAGCGGAAGGCGATGCGCTCGCGCTCCCGCTCGACGACGAGGCGGGTGGCGACGGACTGCACACGGCCCGCCGAGAGCCGCGGCATGACCTTCTTCCACAGCACCGGCGAGACCTCGTAGCCGTAGAGGCGGTCGAGGATGCGGCGGGTCTCCTGGGCGTCGACCATGCGCTTGTTGAGGTCGCGGGGGCTGGCGACGGCCTCCTGGATCGCGGCCTTGGTGATCTCGTGGAACACCATGCGCTTGACCGGGACCTTGGGCTTGAGCACTTCGAGCAGGTGCCACGCGATGGCTTCGCCCTCGCGGTCCTCATCGGTCGCGAGGAAGAGTTCGTCGGACTCCTTCAGGAGGTCCTTGAGCTTCTTGACCTGCGCCTTCTTGTCGGCGTTGACGACATAGATCGGCTGGAAGTCGTGCTCGACGTCCACGCCGAGGCGGCGCACCTCGCCGGTGTACTTGTCGGGCACCTCCGCGGCGCCGTTCGGAAGGTCACGGATGTGCCCGACGCTCGCTTCGACGACATAACCAGGGCCGAGATAGCCCTTGATCGTCTTCGCCTTGGCAGGCGACTCGACGATGACGAGTCGGCGGCCGCCGTGTGCGGTCTCGCTGGTCGGGGACAACGTTGGCTCTTCTCTCCGGTCGACGCTCGGTGGCTCTGCGGGGGCTCCGCGGTGGCGCTCTTGCGGTCCGTACGGCCTCGCACGGGGGGCTCGTACACCTTCCTACGGTGACGCCGTACGCGTTCCTACGGTGACGCTGCGGAGTGTGACGGTACAGCCCGCCCCCGTGTCAAACGGGGAAAGCCCGCAACGGCCACTCGAACGGTAACCCGACTACCGCCATTCCTGCCGCCCGGAGTGTCCACCTGCCCTTTCGGCAATATCCGGAATCGTGCTTCCTAGATTCCACCCTCGGGTCACTCGTGCGCCACCCCGAGGTCAGGCCCGGTCCGTGTTCCGGCGCCTGTCACAGCCGCGAGAAGCACCACACCCCGAGCGCCAGGGACGCCACGCCGACCGTGGTCGTGAGCGCCACCGATGCGACCGGGCTCACACCCTGCGCCACCGGCGCACGGTGCCGCACCCGCACTCCGGTCCACATCAGCAGCGCGACTCCGAACAGTGTGAACACCGCTCCCGCGAAGATCGCTGGTCCGCTCTCCATGCCCGTATCCTCCCGCCCCGGATGCCCAGGGCTCGGACGCTGACACGGCCGGAACACGCCGTGAACACGTCTGGGCGTCCTGGGCGCCAACCCGGCGTGAAGAACGGGAGGCGGCGGGCGGGCGCCTATGCCGACGGCTGCGGCACCGGGTCCAGGAAACCCTGCTCCACAAGGAGACGGATCTGCTGCGGCGTACGGTCACGCAGCAGCACCGGGTCCTCACCCACCAGCTGCGCGATGGCGTCCAGGATCCGGCCCGCGCTGAGCGAGCCGTCGCACACCCCGGCGAAACCGGCGCCGACCGTGTCCACCTGGGTGGCCCGGCGCATCCCGCGGTGGCTGCGCAGCACCACGTGCTCCGGATCCTCGGCGCCGGGCAGGCCGACCTGCTCCTGCACGACTCCCGCGGCCAGCTTGAAGTGCCCGGCGAGCAGCGCGGCGTCGTCGGTGTCCCGGAGAAAGTCCTGGCGCTCGAAGTGCGCCCGCACCTCGTCCCCGAGCGGCTGCTCGACCGGGTGCGGCCACTCCTCCACGGTCACCGAGGGGTTCTCCGAGCCCGTCTTCCTGAGCGTGATCCAGCCGAAGCCGACGGCCCTGGTCTTACGGGCCTCGAACTCGTCCAGCCACGCCTCGTACCGCGCGTCGTACTCCTCCGGGTCCCTGAGGTGGTCGCCCGCGTCGCGCAGCCACAACTCCGCGTACTGCGTGATGTCCTGCACCTCGCGCTGCACGATCCAGGCGTCGCAGCCGCGCGGCACCCACGAGCGGAGGCGGTCCTGCCAGTCCTCCCCCTCCACGTGCTGCCAGTTGGCGAGGAACTGCGCGTACCCCCCGACGTTCAGTCGCTCCCCCGCCTCCTGAACGAGCGAGCGGCACAGATCGTCCCCGCTCATCCCGCCGTCCCGGTAAGTGAGGCGCGCGCCGGGGGAGATGACGAACGGCGGGTTGGAGACGATCAGGTCGTACGTCTCGTGCTCGACCGGTTCGAAGAGCGAGCCCTCCTTGACCTCCGCGGGAGCCGCGCCGGAGAGCGCGAGGGTGAGGCCGGTGAAGCTCAGCGCACGGGGGTTGAGGTCGGTCGCGGTGACCCGCGTCGCGTGCTGGGCGGCGTGCAGGGCCTGGATGCCGGAGCCCGCGCCGAGGTCGAGCGCGGCGGAGACCGGCATGCGCACGGTGATCCCGGCGAGCGTCGTGGAGGCCCCGCCGACGCCGAGCACCACCGCTGTGTCCGTCCGGCGGTCCCCGCCGCCGATGCCGCCGGCACCGCCGACCGCGCACCCGAGGTCCGAGACGATGAACCAGTCCTCGCCGTCGGGCCCGCCGTACGGCCGTACATCCACCGTGGCCCGCAGCTGGTCGCCGTCCTGGGTCAGCCAGCCGTCGGCCAGGCAGTCGTCGACGGGCAGAACCGTCGCCACGCGAGCGTGCGGGACGTCCTGCTGCAACAGGAAGAGACGGACGAGCGCGGCCAGTGGTCCGTCCTCCCGCGTAGCTCGGAGCGCGGGCACCGTCTCGCTCCTGGCGAGCGCGGCATACGCCGGGGCGCCGAGGAGTTCGAGCAGTCCGTCGGCGGTGAAGTCGGCGTCGAGAAGGGCCTTCCTGAGGCGGTCGGCGACTTCGGGGCGGTCGGTCGTGGGCAGCGTTGTCGGACTCACCCGTCCATTGTCCTCTCCCCGGCCCATTGCTTCGCGCGCGCCTACGCCGACCGGCCCGGCGCGGAGGCAGGAAAAACGCCCTGCACGCGTGCGTGCAGGGCGTTTTCAAAAACCGCGCCTTAGGGAGGGCGACCGGGAGACGTCATCCCGGAGACGGGTCAGGCGCTGGGGGCCGCGGAGGGGCTGGCTTTGCACCCCTCCTGCTTCTTGATGGCCGTGCCGACATCGCCCTCAAGGAGCGTGTTGAGCGCTCCGTCGCCCTGCTGCTGGATCTTGCCCAGGTCGTCGGCGACCTTCTGCAGGCCCTGCGAGAACGCCTTCAGGCCCTCGGGCGACTGGTCCTTGGCGTCCAGTCCGTCGACGTCCTTCTTCAGCTTCTCGTACGCCTTCGACGCCTCGTTGAGGTCCTTGATGGCGTCCTGCTGGATCTTCTCGCCATTGTCGACGGGCGGCGGGCCCGCCTTCTCCAGGGCTCCGGCGATCGCCTTGTCGGCGTCGGCGATGGCCTTGAAGGCCTCCGAGTCGGCCTTTTGGATCTCCTCCGGCTTCCCGTCGGCGGCCGTGGAGACGATCGTCTGCTGCGCCTTCACGCTCTTCTCGAGCTGCGGCTGGATCTGGCCGCACAGCGACTTGGCCCAGTTGTCGAGCTTCTCTTCGTCGCTGTCACCGCATCCCGACAAGGCCAGTACCAGTACCGCACCGCCGGACAGTGCGGCTGCGAGCTTCTTGTTCACCGGATTGGTCCCTTCCATGGCTCTCGGCCCCGGAACATACACGCCAAGTGGGCGACAACCGCGGGGCGGGCGTCCGATTGAACACCCATTGCAGCCATTTGCACCAAGGGAGAGGAGAGTCACTGAAACAAAATGTCGGCGCATGGCGCAACAAGGCGGGCGGACGACGCGTCAAAGCGCGTCGCCCGCCCGCCTGTTGAGCCGGTGTGACCTTCCGTCAGGAGACCACCGCCGGGTCCGTGGCCTTCGCGACCCGGTCTCCGTCGCCCTCCTCACCCACGGCGATCCCGCGCCGCTTGGAGATGTAGACGGCGATGACGATCACGAGGATCGCGAGCAGCGCGATGGCCGCCCGTACGCCGACGCTCGCGTCGTCGCCGTAGCTGAACTGGACGACCGCGGGCGCGATGAGCAGCGCGACGAGGTTCATCACCTTCAGCAGCGGGTTGATCGCGGGGCCCGCGGTGTCCTTGAACGGGTCACCGACGGTGTCGCCGATGACGGTCGCGGCATGCGCCTCCGAGCCCTTGCCGCCGTGGTGGCCGTCCTCGACCAGCTTCTTGGCGTTGTCCCACGCGCCGCCGGAGTTGGCGAGGAAAACCGCCATCAGCGTGCCGGTGCCGATGGCGCCCGCGAGGAACGAGCCGAGCGCGCCGACGCCGAGCGTGAAGCCGACGGCGATCGGTGTGAGCACGGCGAGCAGACCGGGGGTGGCCAGCTCGCGGAGCGCGTCCTTGGTGCAGATGTCGACGACGCGTCCGTACTCCGGCTTCTCCGTGTAGTCCATGATCCCGGGGTGCTCGCGGAACTGCCGCCGCACCTCGAAGACCACCGCTCCCGCGGACCGCGAGACCGCGTTGATCGCCAGCCCCGAGAAGAGGAAGACGACCGCGGCACCGAGGATCAGGCCCACCAGGTTGTTGGGCTGCGAGATGTCCATCACGAGGTTCATCGGCGCACCGTCGCCCAGCTTCTCGCCCACCTCCCTGGCCGCACCCGCGATGGCGTCGCGGTACGAGCCGAAGAGCGCCGAGGCCGCGAGGACCGCGGTGGCGATGGCGATGCCCTTGGTGATGGCCTTGGTGGTGTTGCCGACGGCGTCCAGGTCGGTGAGCACCTGCGCGCCCGCGCCCTCGACATCCCCGGACATCTCGGCGATGCCCTGGGCGTTGTCGGAGACCGGCCCGAAGGTGTCCATGGCGACGATGACGCCGACCGTGGTGAGCAGACCGGTACCGGCCAGGGCCACCGCGAACAGCGCCAGCATGATCGACGTACCGCCGAGCAGGAACGCCCCGTACACGCCGAGGCCGATCAACAGGGCGGTGTAGACGGCCGATTCGAGGCCGATGGAGATGCCGGCGAGGACCACGGTGGCCGGTCCGGTCAGCGAGGTCTTGCCGATGTCCTTCACCGGGCGCCGGTTGGTCTCGGTGAAGTAGCCGGTGAGCTGCTGGATCAGGGCGGCGAGCACGATGCCGATGGCCACGGCGACCACGGCGAGCACCCGCGGGTCCCCGCTCTTGGCCTGGATCGCCGCGTCGGTGACGCCCTTCAACTCGGCGTACGTGGACGGCAGGTAGACCCAGACCGCCGCCGCGACCAGGGCGAGTGAGATCACCGCGGAGATGAAGAAGCCGCGGTTGATGGCGCTCATTCCGCTGCGGTCGGAGCGCCGTGGCGCCACGGCGAAGATGCCGATCATGGCGGTGAGCACGCCGATCGCGGGCACGATCAGCGGGAACGCGAGTCCGGCGTCGCCGAAGGCCGCCTTGCCGAGGATCAGCGCGGCGACCAGCGTGACGGCGTACGACTCGAAGAGGTCGGCGGCCATTCCGGCGCAGTCGCCGACGTTGTCGCCCACGTTGTCGGCGATGGTCGCGGCATTACGCGGATCGTCCTCCGGAATGCCCTGCTCGACCTTGCCGACCAGGTCGGCGCCGACGTCGGCGGCCTTGGTGAAGATGCCGCCGCCGACACGCATGAACATCGCGATCAGCGCGGCACCGAGGCCGAACCCTTCGAGCACCTTCGGTGCGTCGGCGGCGTACACGAGAACCACGCAGGCAGCACCGAAGAGCCCGAGCCCCACCGTGAACATGCCGACGACGCCGCCCGTGCGGAAAGCGATCTTCATGGCCTTGTGGGAAACGGCCGTAAGATCCTTTGCCGGTTCTCCTTCCGCAGGTGTGGCTTCACGAGCGGCTGCCGCCACCCGCACATTGCTGCGCACCGCGAGCCACATGCCGATATAGCCGGTGGCCGCCGAGAAGAGCGCGCCGATCAAGAAGAAGATCGAACGCCCGGCGCGCTGATTCCAGTCGTCTGCGGGCAGCAGCAGGAGCAGGAAGAACACCACGACGGCGAAAACGCCGAGGGTGCGCAACTGGCGGGCCAGATAGGCATTTGCGCCTTCCTGGACCGCTCCGGCGATCTCCTTCATGCGCTCGGTGCCCTCGCCCGCCGCGAGCACCTGGCGCACCAGGACTCCGGCGACCGCGAGCGCGGCGAGCGCGACGACTCCGATGACCATGACGATCAGTCGATTGTCAGAGGTGAGTACCGCTGCCGCGAGGGTTGAGGGGTGGTCAAACTGATGAGGGGTAGAAAGCCCCGCCATTCGTCCTCCTTGACGCTTGGGCTGAGCTCAAGATGTGGACGGATTGTAGGGAGCGGAACCTGATCAAAACAGTGCGCGACAAACGGAATTGGCCCGCACTTGCTCATCAGCAAATGATCGCGTCCTAAGATTGCCCTCGAAAGTGGTAATGCTTCAAAGGCATTGACGGGGCGAAACGCTCGGTGGATGCACGGCAGTGATCAATAAACATCACAGTCCCGTCCGGAGCGCGAAATGGCCCTGACTGGCGGATACTTGAGAAAAACGGAGCCCCGCGGAGGCGACGGTGTCCCCCACGGAGACACGAGAACGGCGCCGCCCCCGCGGGGACGGCGCCGTTCGATCAGCCGCGCACGCGCGGCCGTGGTTCGCTCAGGGAAGCAGTGTCGCCGTGGCCGTCGGCCAGCTCATCTTGATGAGCCCGCCCTCCGGCCCCGCCGTCACCTCGACGTCGTCGACCAGGCCGCTGATGACGGCGAGGCCCATGTCGTCCTCGCCGTCGGCGTCCAGGTCGTCCGCCCCGGGCGAGCCCGGGGCCGATCCGTCGCCGGCCGAGGTGTCGGCATGCGCCACCTCGTCACCGACCTCGATGGAGAACTGCTTCTCCTCCTCAATGAGGGCCACTCGCACCGGCGCGGTGACGCCGGCACTCTGATGCAGCCCGACGGCGCGCGAACATGCCTCGCCCACGGCGAGCCGCACCTCGTCGAGTACGGCCTCGTCCACTCCGGCCCTGCGCGCCACCGCGGCCGCCACGAGTCTGGCGGTCCGGACGTGCTCGGGCAGCGCGCTGAAGCGGAGCTCAACGGTGGCCATGCATCCCCCTCGGACGTGTGAGCGTGCTTTCAAGGGACCGGACCGATCGGCCCGGCGCCCCCTGCTCCTGACACCCCGGGCCAACGGCCCGGGGGCACCGGCCCTCAGTCGGTGGCCGCCACCGCTTCGTCGACCGAGGTGTGGATGGGGAACACCTTGGTCAGACCGGTGATGCGGAAGATCTTCAGAATGCGCTCCTGGTTGCACACCAGGCGCAACGAACCCTCATGGGCCCGCACTCGCTTGAGACCGCCAACCAACACGCCGAGTCCGGTGGAGTCGAGGAAGTCCACGCCCTCCATGTCGACGACAAGGTGGAAACTGCCGTCGTTCACCAGCTCGACCAGCTGCTCGCGCAGCTTGGGCGCGGTATATACATCGATTTCGCCACCGACCTCGACGACCGTACGATCGCCGACGGTACGGGTCGACAGGGACAGGTCCACGGATCCTCCAGCACCTTGCTATCGAGCGCTCGCCCCTCGGACACCTGATGTCAGGCCTGGGACGGTCGCCAGCCGCGATGGCATTCAATCACTTACCGGCGGGCGTGCACGACGCCTTCGGACCATTGTCCGTCACGCCAGTGACACACTCGGTGCCGATGGCCAAGAATCACCGACCCGATCGCCCCTCTGCGGGCGGGCCCGAACGACCCTCGCCGCGCACGGTCCTCGACCGCCTCGCCGCCGGGGGAAGCCGGGCTTCGCGCATCACTCATGTGGAGCACTTGCCCCCGAGAGAGGGCAGCCATGCCGTCTGGCCCGATCGCATCCGGACAGAAGTGATCTCGGCCGTTCAGCGAGCGGGCATCGAGCATCCCTGGGCCCACCAGGCAGAGGCCGCGGAGCACGCCCTCGACGGCCAGTCCGTGGTCGTCGCCACCGGCACCGCCTCCGGCAAGTCCCTCGCCTACCTGACGCCCACCCTCTCGGCGCTCCTCGATGGCTCCGAGGCGCCCAACGGGCGCGGCGCGACCGCGCTCTACCTCGCGCCCACCAAGGCCCTCGCCGCCGACCAGTGCCGGGCCGTGAAGGAGCTGGCCGCCCCGCTCGGCAACGCGATCCGGCCAGCGGTCTACGACGGCGACACCCCGGTCGAGGAACGCGAATGGGTGCGCCAGTACGCCAACTACGTCCTCACCAACCCCGACATGCTGCACCGCGGCATGCTGCCCTCCCACCCCCGCTGGTCCTCCTTCCTGCGTGCCCTGCGCTATGTCGTCATCGACGAGTGCCACACGTACCGGGGCGTCTTCGGCTCGCACGTCGCCCAGGTTCTGCGCCGGCTGCGGCGCCTCTGCGCCCGGTACGGCTCCGACCCGGTCTTCCTGCTCGCCTCCGCCACCGCCGCCGACCCGTCCATAGCCGCGGGCCGGCTCACCGGCCTGCCCGTGAAGGAGGTCGCCGACGACGCCTCGCCGCGCGGCGAAGTCGTCTTCGCCCTGTGGGAGCCGCCGCTCACCGAACTCCACGGCGAGAAGGGCGCCCCCGTCCGCCGCACCGCCACCGCCGAGACCGCCGACCTGCTCACCGACCTCACCGTCCAGGGCGTGCGCTCGGTCGCCTTCGTACGGTCCCGCCGCGGCGCCGAGCTGATCTCCGTGATCGCCCAGGAGCGGCTGGCCGAGGTCGACCGCTCGCTGGTCGAGCGCGTCGCCGCGTACCGGGGCGGGTATCTGCCCCACGAGCGGCGCGCCCTGGAGCGTGCCCTGCACTCCGGCGAGCTCCTCGGGCTCGCCGCCACCACCGCCCTCGAACTCGGCGTCGACATCTCCGGCCTGGACGCGGTCGTCATCGCCGGCTACCCCGGCACCCGCGCCTCCCTGTGGCAGCAGGCGGGCCGCGCCGGGCGCTCGGGCCAGGGGGCGCTGGCGGTCCTGGTCGCCCGCGACGACCCCCTGGACACGTATCTCGTCCACCACCCGGAGGCGCTGTTCCGGCAGCCGGTCGAGTCCACCGTCCTCGACCCCGACAACCCGTACGTCCTCGCACCCCACCTCTGTGCCGCCGCGGCCGAAATTCCGCTCACCGACGACGACTTGAAGCTGTTCGGCCCGACCACCGAGGAGCTGCTCCCGCAGCTGGAAGCCGCGAAGCTGCTGCGCCGGAGGACCAGCGCCTGGCACTGGACCCGCCGCGAACGCGCCGCCGACCTGACCGACATCCGCGGCGAGGGCGGCACCCCCGTCCAGGTCGTGGAGGCGGGCACGGGCACCCTGCTCGGCACCGTCGACGCCTCCGCCGCCCACACAGCGGTGCACACCGGGGCCGTCCACCTCCACCAGGGCCGCACCTACCTGGTGCGCGAGCTCGACCTGGAGGAGTCGGTCGCCCTCGTCGAGCAGGCCAACCCGCCCTACTCGACCACCGCGCGCGACACCACCGCCATCTCCGTCCTGGAGACGGACGTGGAGATCCCGTGGGGCGACGGCCGGCTCTGCTACGGCTCCGTCGAAGTCACCAACCAGGTCGTCTCCTTCCTGCGCCGCCGCCTGATCACCGGCGAGGTCCTGGGCGAGTCCAAGCTCGACCTTCCTCCTCGTACGCTGCGCACCCGCGCCGTGTGGTGGACGGTCACCGAGGACCAGCTGGACGCGGCCCGGATCAACCCGGAGATCCTCGGCGGCGCCCTGCACGCCGCCGAGCACGCGTCCATCGGCATGCTGCCGCTCTTCGCCACCTGCGACCGCTGGGACATCGGCGGTGTGTCCGTGCCCCTGCACCCCGACACCCTGCTGCCGACGGTCTTCGTCTACGACGGCCACCCGGGCGGCGCGGGCTTCGCCGAGCGCGCCTTCCACACCGCGCGTGAGTGGCTGGCCGCGACCCGGCAGGCCATCGCCTCCTGCGAGTGCGAGGCCGGCTGCCCGTCCTGCGTCCAGTCCCCCAAGTGCGGCAACGGAAACGACCCGTTGCACAAACGCGGAGCCGTACGCCTCCTCACGGAGTTGCTCAAGGGGGCACCTGCGGCACCGGCTCCTTAGGGGCGCCGCTGCCGCGCTCCCGGCGGGGCGACGCGCGGCCGGGCGCCGCGGAGGGCACCGCTCCGCCAGGTGATGCCCGGGCCGGCTGCGCTCGGCCAGGCGACGGGCGGCCCGGGTCTGCGGACGGCCCCGCCCCGGATAGCCCGGCCCCGGGCGGCCCGGCACGTGCCCGCAGCTGCGCCCGGAAGCTCCCGGCTCGTGCCCGCACCGTCACATCGGCGATCTCCCCGCGCACAGTGCACCGCACCACCTCGGCCCCTTGCTCCGCCGCCACCCGCTCGGCCCCGGCACACGCCTCCTGCCTGCCCCGCAGCGCACGGTCCGCTGCGGCGAGGGCGGCCAGGTCGGCGGCCCCACCCGCCCGGTGCCGCGCCAACACGGCCTGGGTCAGCAGCAGTACGCCCCCGAAGACCGCACACAGCGCGGCGGCCACCATCACGGCCCAGACCGTCGCCGAACCCCGCTCGCCGCCCGGCCCGCTCCAGGGCGATCCCCGCGTACGACGGTCCGCCCACGCACTCCTTCCGTCGGCCCTCACTCTTCCGGCCCCCGCTCTTCCTCCGGCCCTCGCCCCCGCGGCCATGACCGCCCCACCGCCTCCTCGGCCAGGGCGACCGCCTCCGACTCCAGCTCCAACGTGAGCGCCCGCGGGCCGGGCGCATGGGCGGCGACGGACACCCGGACCAGGTCGCCCTCTCTGCTCACCTCCACCTGCGCTCCCTCCGGCGCGGCCTGCTTCGCCGCGGCGACGGCTACGCGCTCCGGTTCCTGCCTGGCCGCCGCACGGGCCCCGGCCCGAGCCGCGTCCACGCACTGGATCTGCGCGACAGCCGCCATCAACGCCCACAGCAGCGCCACACCGAGCAGTACGAGCGCGGGAATCACCGTGGCCGCCTCGGCGGTCACATATCCGCCGTCACGCACACCGCGGGCCCAGTGGGCGCCCCACTCAGACCGGGACGCAGACGTGGACTCGGCCCCCCACCCGGCCCCGGAGTCAGACCTGGCCTCAGCCTCGGCCTCAGACCTGGACACCGAGCGCCTTCCCGACGATCGACTCCAAGGCCTCCCGCACGGCGTCGGACGTCACGACCTTGTAGAGCAACGCCGCGAAGCCGCATGCCGCGACCGTGCCCAACGCGTACTCCGAAGTCGTCATCCCCGCGTCACTCGCCGACCGCACCCGGTCGTGCACCGCCCGCAGCGCCGCACGGCAACCGCCCCCGAGGCCGTTGCCCCGTTTCTTCACGTATCGCATGTGCTGGTGAACCCCCGTATCTCTCACGTCAGTTGATGTTCAGAACCCCGCCGGCCAGCCCGATGACCACCGGCACCACTCCCACCGCGAGGAACGCGGGCAGCAGACACAGCCCCACCGGTGCCGCGATCAGGACTCCCGCCTTGTGCGCCCGCGCGGCGGCCGTACGGGTCCACGCCGCACGGCAGTCCGCGGCGATCAGGGCCAGCTCCTCGGCGGCAGGAGCACCCGCCTCGCAGGCCCGCGCGAGGCAGCGGGCCAAGGGGCGGGCGCCCGATATCGCGCCCAACCGCCCCCACACCTCGGTCGTTTCACCACCGAGCCGCAACTCCACGGCCGCCAACGCCAGCCGTTCGCCCACCGGCCCACCCAGCGACTCGCCCACAGCCTCCGCGGCGGCCACGGGACCCGCGCCTGCCGTCACGCAGGCCGCCATCAGGTCTGCCGCCAGCGGGAGTTGGCGCTCCGCCTCGGCGCGTTCCGCAGCCGCCGCGGCTCCGCCGGTGCCGTCCCGACCCAGTCCGCCCGAGGATCGCTCGCGCCGCCGCAGCCACTGCCGCACGGCGTATCCGGCCAGGCCACCCAGGCCCGCACCCAGGGCGCCACCCAGCAGCACGAAACCGCCGCAGGCCGGGCCCAACACCGGCATCCATCCGCCCAGTTCGGGCCTGGGCAGTCGCTTCCGGGAGCGTCGCGGCGCCTCCCCCCGCCCCAGCAGCGCGCGGGCCCGCCGCCGCGCTCGGCGTGCGCTCCACTCCGCCAGGGCCATCCCTGCGGCGACGAACACCGCCACCCCGATCAGCAGCGTCACCCCCAGCCTGTGGAAGGCATCCGCCGCGAGTCCGTTCGCACCCATCGACACGAGCCGCTCCCCCGCCGCCGTCATGTCCACCTCGACTCATCGCCCCTCCGCGCGGCGCACGATCCGCACCGCCCACCAGATCCCCACTCCTTCGAGAGCACCGCCGACCAGTAGGCAGCCGATGCCGGCGGGGGTGTGCAGCAGTACGCGCAGTGGGTCGGCGCCCAGGCCCGTCCCCATGAGGAGGCCGACCACCGGCAGGGCTGCAAGCAGCGCAGCCGTGGACCGGGCTGTGGACAACCTCACGCGCAGATCGGCGCGTTGGTCCCGCTCGGCCCGCAGCGCGCCCTCAAGCCGGGCGAGGCCGGCGGCGAGCCCGCCGCCCCGGTCGACCGCCACCCGCCAGCACGCGGCGAGTCCGAGCAGCCCTTCGGCCCCCGGCTCCGCTGAGGCCGCGCGCAGCGCCTGCGGCACATCGCCGCCGAACCGGGCCGCCGCGAGCACCGCCCCTTCCGCCGCACCGAGGCCGGACCCGGCGTCGGCATCCGCCGAACGGACGCCGGCCAGCATCGCCTCCCCCGGCTGCCGTCCCGCGCGCACCTCGGCGGCCAGCGCACCGCACAGCGCGATCACGGCATCGGCCCGGGCCTGTCGCTCCTTGCGCCGCTCCCGGCCACGCAACACCCGCTTCAGCAACGGCACTCCGACCGCCCCGAGGACCAGCGGCAGCACCGACTGCCCGGCAACCGCCACCACCAACCCGGCCACCAGACACCACCATTCACGTCCGACCCGTCCCCGCGCCCGCGCCAGCAGGCGCTCCCAGGGAGGCACGACCACCGGTTCGTGCAGCGCCGTCCCCGCGAGGAGCAGCCGCGCCCGCCGCAGCCCCCGGTCCGGCCCGACGCACAGCCAGGCCGCCGCACCCGCGCACACCGCCGCCGCGTACACCGGTGCTGCCTGTCCGCTCGCCGCGACCATCGCATCCCCACTCACGTGGCACCGCCCAACAGCCGCTGCAGCCGCGGCCAGCCCCGCTCGTACGCGAACGCCTCGGCGTCCCACCGCAGGGCGGGCTCCGCCACCACCAGGCCCGCGTCGTTCCGCTCCAGGACGCACACCTCGGCGATGCGCCGCCGGCCCGCGCGGTCCCGTACGAGATGCAGGACCACCGAGACGGCGGCCGCCAACTGGCTGTGCAGCGCCGCCCGGTCGAGGCCCGCCGCCGTGCCCAGCGCCTCCAGGCGGGCCGGCACATCGGTGGCGGCATTGGCGTGGAGCGTGCCCGAACCGCCTTCGTGGCCCGTGTTGAGAGCCGCCAGGAGGTGCACGACCTCCGCACCGCGCACCTCGCCCACGACCAGCCGGTCGGGCCGCATCCGCAGCGCCTGGCGGACCAGGTCCCGCAGGCTCACCAGGCCGGCGCCCTCCTGGTTGGCGGGCCGGGCCTCCAGGCGGACCACGTGCGGGTGGTCGGGGCGCAGCTCGGCGGAGTCCTCGGCGAGGACGATCCGCTCGGTCGGCTCGACCAGGCCGAGGAGGGCGGACAGCAGCGTCGTCTTGCCTGAGCCCGTGCCCCCGCTGATCAGGAAGGAGAGCCTGGCCTCGACCAGGGCCCGCAGGATCCGGTCGCCTCCGGGCGGCACTGTCCCCGCCGCGACCAGCTCGTCCAGGGAGAAGGCCTTGGGCCGCACCACGCGCAGGGACAGGCACGTCGACCCGACGGCGACGGGCGGCAGCACCGCATGCAGCCGCGTGCCGTCCGGCAGCCGCGCGTCCACCCACGGCCGGGCGTCGTCCAGCCTGCGCCCGGCGGCCGCGGCGAGGCGTTGGGCAAGGCGTCGCACGGCGCCCGCGTCCGCGAACGAGACCCCGGTGAGCTCCAGCCCCCGGCCCCGGTCGACCCAGACCTGGTCGGGCGTCGTCACCAGCACGTCGGACACTTCGGGATCGGCGAGCAGGGGCTCCAGCGGACCTGCGCCGACCAGCTCGGACCTCAAGTCCCGCACCACTCCGAGCAGTTCGGCGTCACCGAGGACCCTGCCCTGTTCCCGCAGGGCCCGCGCGACCCCGGCCGGTGTCGGCTCGGCGCCGGAGGAGGCGAGCCACTGCCGTACGCCGTCGAGCAGATCCGCCGTCATGACGTGCCCTCCGCGGGGACGCGTGCCCAGAAGGCCGAGCAGAACCGGGCGAGCGCAGTGTGCGCGTCCGCACCGGGCGGCCCGCCGGCGCGTCCGAGGCCTTGCTCGGCGGGCAGTTCACCGGCCAGCGGCAGGCCGAGCAGTCCGGCCACCTCGTCGCTGTCGAGCCCTGCCGTGCCCGGGGCGCGGACGACGGCGCGCAGGTCTCGCAGCACCATTCCCGCCGCTGCCGCGACCCGGCCCGCTGCCGCCACCGCGCGCAGCTCGGCGGGGACCACGAGAATCCCGAGGTCCACCTGGGCCAGCGCCTCCACGACGCTGTCGTCCATGCGGCGCGGCAGGTCCACCACGACCGCTCCGCCCCTGCGGCGTGCCGCCGCGAGGACGGCCCGCATCGCACCCGGCGGCACCGCCACAGTGTCCCCGCGGTCCCAGCTGAGCACCCTCAGGTCGTGCAGGCGCGGCAACGACTCCTCCAGGGCTCCGGCCCCGACCCGCCCCTTGGACTCCGCGAAGGCGGGCCAGCGCAGCCCCTTCACGGTCTCGCCGCCGAGCAGGACGTCCAAGCCGCCGCCGAGCGGGTCCGCGTCGACGAGCATCGTGCGCCGCCCTGATCGCGCCGCCGACAGGGCGAGGGCGCAGGCGAGCGTCGACGCTCCGGCGCCGCCGCGGCCTCCGAGCACGCCGACGGTGAGGGCCGGATGGCCTACACCCTCCGCCACGTCGGCGATCCGGTCGACGAGCCAGTCCTCGGCGTCCGGAAGCCTCAGCACATGGTCGGCGCCGATCTCCACGGCCCGCTGCCAGACCCGCGGGTCGTCCTGGTCGTGGCCGACGAGACACACCCCTCGTCGGCGTGCTGCGCCGCGCACCCGATGCACCGCGTCGTCCCCGACGAGGACCAGCGGTGCCGTGTCCCAGCCACCCCCGCGCTCGGGCACTCCGTGGTGCACCTCGGGCCGCGCACCCGCCGCGGCACACAGCCTCAGCAGGTCGTCGAGCAACTGCGCGTCCTCGGTGACGATCAGCGGTCCGGCCCGCTCTTCTCCTTCGGCCGGCCCCCGGTCATGCGCGATCGAACCCGTCATGGCTCGGCCCCCTCTCCCTTGAAACGTGGCGAACGTCGTGAATCCCGCAGGCCGCGATCGAGCCCATGAACGGGTCTCGGACTTCGCGGCTGGAATCACGATGAGCGGGAGCGGGAAATCGTGTGGATCTTGGTCAAGAACTGTGGATAACTCAGCGGTTGTGAATAACTCCGTCACCCAAACCGGTGACGGACCGAAAACTGCCACAGAGCAGTCCGACCACTACGCACAGTCACGGATCTTGGTCTGCCGCACTCGGGCGCCAAGCGGGCACCGAGCGGCGTGAAGCAGGCAGAAAGAAGGGCCCGAAACGGGCCCGGACATGCGACGACCCCCGCCGGGGGGGAGAGCGGGGGTCGTCCCCACGGTCCGACTCGGGGGGGGAGGAGCCAGACCGGGTTAGCACGGTCGCGAACGATCCGTGACTTCCATGGTGTACCCGAGAGCCTTCTCAAGCAAACCCACGCGCCAGACCTTACGCCGAATGGTTGGCCCCTATGCTCGGGCATGTGGAAAACCGCTCCTTGCCCCGCACAGCCGCCTTCTTTGACCTGGACAAGACGGTCATTGCGAAGTCGAGCACGCTCACGTTCAGCAAGTCCTTCTACCAAGGGGGACTGATCAACCGCAGGGCCGTGCTGCGTACCGCATATGCCCAGTTCGTCTTTCTCGCGGGCGGTGCCGATCACGACCAGATGGAGCGTATGCGCGAATATCTCTCGGCACTCTGCCGGGGATGGAACGTGCAACAGGTCAAGGAGATCGTCGCCGAGACGCTCCACGACCTGATCGACCCGATCATCTACGACGAGGCCGCTTCCCTCATCGAGGACCACCACACGGCCGGCCGTGATGTCGTGATCGTCTCCACCTCGGGCGCCGAGGTCGTCGAGCCCGTCGGTGAACTCCTGGGCGCGGACCGAGTAGTGGCCACCCGCATGGTCGTCGGCGAGGACGGCTGCTTCACCGGCGAGGTGGAGTACTACGCGTACGGACCGACCAAGGCCGAGGCCATCAGGGAGCTGGCCGAGTCCGAGGGGTACGACCTGGAGCGGTGCTTCGCGTACAGCGACTCGGCGACTGACCTGCCCATGCTGGAGTCCGTCGGCCACCCGCACGCGGTCAACCCGGACCGTGCGCTGCGCCGCGAGGCGGTCTCCCGAGAGTGGCCGATTCTGGACTTCCACCGGCCGGTCCGCCTGAAGCAGCGGGTGCCGTCCCTGTCGGCCCCGCCGAGGCCCGCGCTCGTCGCCGCGGCCGCGGTCGGCGCCGCCGCGGCCACCGCCGGCCTTGTCTGGTTCGCGAGCAGGCGGCGTTCGCTCGCCTCTTGAATTCGGGCGCTCGGAGGCCTCACAGAGGGGCCGCTTCGCCCGTATTTGAACCTAAAAGTAAAGAAGTCGGCCCAGGACTTTCGCATCACCCATGACAGGAGTAGAAAGGAGTCAACGGCCCGCGAGACCAAGGACATCCGAGAGGATCACCTTTAAACGCAACCGAAGGCCCCACGGACCGAAGCATGGCCGTCAAGCACCCACGCGACGTCGACCCGTCGATTACGGGCCAGCTGCACCAGGCAACGGGCAAAGTTCCCCGACCTGATGGGCAATATTTCGAGGACGCTTGGTAACTGGGCGGACATGCCAGCGGCGGTACCAGGACTGGTACCGCCGCAACCCTGTTCAGGACCTTTGAGAGCCGCCGGTGCACACTCGGAAATCGGGCTCCATATAGGTGCCGGTTTTCGCGTCAGGTGTCGGTTTTCACGTCAGGCCGCACCGCGCTGCAGCGCCTCACAGACAGCGGTCGATTCCCGCGCCCCGAGTTCAACTGCCTTGCCACAGTGTGCGATCCACGCCGCCAACCCCTCCGGCGTACCGGCCGCATAGCCGTCGAGCGCCGCCACATAGGCAGCGCGCCCCAGCTCCGCGTGCCCCGCCTCCGCCGGGCAGATCGACTTCGGGTCGAGACCACTGCCCACCAGGACGAGCCGCGCCGCCGCGCGTGCGACGAGCCCGTTGTACGAGCCGAAGGGGCGCAGGGCGAGCAGCTCACCGTGGACCACGGACGCGGTCACCAGGGCCGGAGCGGCACTGCCCGCGATGATCAGTTGCGAGAGGCCTTCGAGACGGCCCGCCACCTCGTCCGCCGACGGAAGGGGAAGTTCCACCACCGGCTCGTCGACCGGCTCACCGGCCAGGCGCGGCCGTCCGACCGTGTCGTCCTGGACGCCGGCCGCGACCAGGTGCAGACGCGCGAGCACGCGCAGCGGCGACTGGCGCCAGATGGAGAGCAGCTGTCCGGCCTCCGCGGTCAGCCGCAGGGCGGCGCCGACCGCGCGGGACTCGTCGTCGCCGCTGAAGTCGCTGCGCCTGCGCACCTCTTCGAGTGCCCAGTCGGCACCGGAGAGCGCCGCGGAACCGCGGGCTCCGCGGAGTGCCGCCTCAGAGGTGATCTCGTTGCTGCGGCGGCGCATGACGCGGTGCCCGTAGACCCGGTCGACGCTCTTGCGCACGGACTCCACGGACTCGGCGACGCCCGGC
Organism: Streptomyces sp. LHD-70; assembly: GCF_031157275.1. GTDB lineage: Bacteria > Actinomycetota > Actinomycetes > Streptomycetales > Streptomycetaceae > Streptomyces. The sequence goes on along the minus strand of NZ_JAVIFW010000018.1, from coordinate 125,406 downwards.
AGCGAGCCGAGCACGGCGAGCGGATCGGCTGACGTACTCATAGGTACGCAGCCTACGCACTGCGGCGGGCCGCCCCACGATGGAGTGGTCTTCTTCACGCAGTCCGACCGCGCACAGCGATCACGGCACTACCCTTTGTGAACATGAAGATCGCTTTCGTCGGGAAGGGCGGCAGCGGAAAGACCACGCTGTCCTCGCTCTTCATCCGTCACCTCGCCACCACCGGTTCGCCCGTCGTCGCCGTCGACGCCGATATCAACCAGCACCTGGGCACCGCCCTCGGCCTAGCCGACGAGGAGGCCGCCGCGCTGCCCGCGATGGGAGCGCAGCTGCCGCTCATCAAGGACTATCTGCGGGGCACCAACCCGCGGATCGCCTCCGCCGAGACGATGATCAAGACCACGCCGCCGGGCAGCGGTTCGCGCCTGCTCCGCGTGCGCGAGGACAACCCGGTCTACGACGCGTGTGCGCGCCCCCTGGAACTCGACGGCTCCGCCGTCCGTTTGATGGCCACCGGCCCCTTCACGGAGTCCGATCTCGGCGTCGCCTGCTACCACTCCAAGGTGGGCGCCGTGGAGCTGTGCCTCAACCACCTCGTGGACGGCCGCGACGAGTTCGTCGTGGTCGACATGACGGCGGGCTCCGACTCGTTCGCCTCCGGCATGTTCACCCGCTTCGACATGACGTTCCTGGTCGCCGAGCCGACCCGCAAGGGCGTCTCCGTCTACCGCCAGTACAAGGAGTACGCACGGGACTTCGGCGTCTCCCTGTGCGTCGTGGGCAACAAGGTGCAGGGCCAGGACGACGTCGACTTCCTACGCCAGGAGGTCGGTGAGGACCTGCTGGTGACGGTCGGGCACTCGGACTGGGTGCGGGCGATGGAGAAGGGCCGTCCGCCGCGGTTCGCACTCCTGGAGTCGGCCAACCGCGAGGCCCTGGCGACGATGCTTGACGTAGCGGACGCGTCGTACGAGCGTCGGGACTGGGAGCAGTACACGCGGCAGATGGTGCACTTCCACCGCAAGAACGCGGCGAGTTGGGGGAACGAAAGGACCGGGGCCGACCTGGCGGACCAGGTCGACCCCGATTTCGTACTGCGCGAGATCCCCGAGACCGCGCAGGTCAGTGCTTCGAGTGCTCCTCAGCCTGCTTGACCGCGGGGGCACCCGGCACGCCCTTGGGCGCCGGAGCGGGCTTGCCGGAGAGGAACGCCGGCCAGCCCTGCTTCGGCGCCTTGCCGACGGGCAGGGTGGTGAGTTTCTCCAGGACCTTCGGGTCCTGGGCGTCCAGCCAGTCGGCGAGCTGACGGAAGGAGACGCAGCGGACCTCCTTCTTGGTGCAGACCCGCTCGATGGTCTCCTCGATGGCACGCATATAGGTGCCGCCGTTCCAGGACTCGAAGTGGTTGCCGATGATCAGCGGGGCGCGGTTGCCGTTGTAGGCGCGCTCGAAGCCCTGCAGCAGGCCGTCGCGCATCTGGTCGCCCCAGTACTCGTGCTTGGAGGGGTCGCCCTGTGAGGTGGTGCCGGACTGGTTGACCATGAAGTTGTAGTCCATGGTCAGCGTCTCGAAGTCGCGGCCGGGCACGGGGACGAGCTGCATGGACAGGTCCCAGAGGCCCTCCTTCTTCTTGGGCCAGACCTGGTTGTTGACGCCGCTCGTGTCGTACCTGAAGCCGAGCTCACGCGCGGCCCGCGTGAAGTTCTTCTGCCCTTCGAGGCAGGGGGTGCGGGCGCCGATGAGTTCCTTGTCGTAGTCGAAGGGGAGGGCGGCGGCCTTGGTGTTGCCGGTGTTGGTCTTCCAGCGCTTCACGAACGACTTGGCCTGCTTGATCTCGGACTTCCACTCGTCGACGGACCATTCGCCGACACCGCGTCCCTTGCCGCAGAAGTGGCCGTTGAAGTGCGTGCCGATCTCGTTGCCCTCGAGCCAGGCGGCGCGCAGCTGGGTCACGGTGTTCTCGATGCCCTCGGCGTCGTTGAAGCCGATGTCGGAGCTGCCGGCCGCGTGCTGCGGCGGGTCGTAGAGCTCCTTCTTGTCCTCGGGGAGCATGTACACGCCGCTCAGGAAGTACGTCATGGTGGCGTTGTTCTCTCTCGCCACCTTGCGGAAGTGCGAGAACAGCTTCTGGCTGTCCTCGCCGGCGCCGTCCCAGGAGAACACCACGAACTGCGGGGGCTTCTGACCGGGCTTCAGGCGCTTGGGCTTCGGCAGGTTGGGCTGTGCTCCGGTGTACGCGGTCGATCCGTCGCCGATGAGCCGGACCGCGCTCTTGGGGGCGGGGGCGGCTTGTGCCTTCTTGGGACCGTGGGCGCCTTCCTTGGAGCCGGATTCACCGCTTCCGCAACCGGCGAGTGAGACGGCGCAGGCCGCGACGGCGACGCCCGCGGCGAGCTTCTTGGTGGCGGCCATCATCCGCCCACCTCTTCCTTCGGGTCGTGATTCTTCGGCGTGCGAGGGGCCGGGCGCGGCTGCCTTCAGCGGGAATTCCGACAGAAAGGCGTAAGCGCCAAAAACAGAAAATCCGCCCTAAATACGACGGCGTCGCCAAAGTCGCACGCCCACCTGAGCACGGCGGCGCGACAAGCCGTACTAAATGACTAATCACTCTCTGGGGTGAACGGTTGCCCCATTTGCACCTAAAGTCCGACCAAGGCCTTTACTCTCCATTACGATTCATTTACCGAGAGTTGATGAATCCCGCTGCTGTACGCCGTGACCCACGGCCGCGTCCCCACATGCCCCCGGCATAGACCGGGGCAGTCCCAGCGACCGCGTAGCCCCGGAGGAGACGGGAACCATGTCTGCCTGCGCCCACACCCGCACCGACGACGTCGCAGAACCCGCCGACGACCGCCGACCACACGGACCGCCACCCGGCAAGCGCCGCTTCCGTATCGCCGGTGCCGACGTGTCCGCGTCGATCGCCGTCTTCCTGATCGCACTGCCGCTGTCCCTCGGCATCGCCCTCGCCACCGGGGCGCCGCTTCAGGCCGGCCTCGTGGCCGCAGCCGTCGGCGGTCTTGTGGCCGGCCGATTCGGTGGCGCGCCGCTCCAGGTGAGCGGCCCGGCCGCGGGGCTCACCGTGGTCACGGCCGATCTGATCCAGCAGTTCGGCTGGCGCACCACGTGCGCCATCACCATCTGCGCCGGTCTCGCCCAACTCGGCCTGGGAGCCCTGCGGGTGGCCAGATCGGCGCTGGCCGTCAGCCCCGCCATCGTGCACGGCATGCTGGCCGGCATCGGCATCACCATCGCGGTCGCGCAGGTGCACATCATGCTCGGCGGCACCCCGCACAGCTCCGTCCTGGACAACCTCCGCGAACTGCCCGCCCAGTTGGCCCACGTACACCCCGCGGCCTTCGGGATCAGCGCGCTGACCATCGCGCTTCTCCTGCTGTGGCCCCGGATTCCCGGGCGGGCCGGGCAGCTCGCCCGCAAGGCGCCCGCGCCGCTGGTCGCCGTCGCCGGTGCCACGGCCGTCGCGGCGGCCGCCGGGCTCACGCTCCCCAAGGTCGACCTGCCCTCGTGGAAGAGTCACGCCCTCGCCGGGCTGCCCGAAGGGCCCGTGCTCGCGCTCGTCGCCGCCGTCCTCACCACCACGCTCGTGTGCAGTGTGCAGTCACTGCTCGGCGCGGTCGCCGTGGACAAGCTGACCGCCGGGCGCTCGGACGACACGAATCCGCCGCAACGCGCCGACCTGGACCGGGAGTTGTTCGGCCAGGGCCTGTCCAACGTCGCCTCCGGGGCGCTCGGCGGGCTGCCGGTCGCCGGGGTCGCGGTGCGCAGCACGGCCAACGTCCGCGCGGGCGCCATTGGCCGCAGCTCCACGATGCTGCACGGCGTATGGATCGCTGTGGCCGCCTTCGCGCTGGTCGCCGCCATCGAGCTGATCCCGCTCGCGGCACTCGCCGCACTGGTCATGGCTGTCGGCATCCGGATGGTCAGCATCAACCACATTCGTACGGTGACCCGTCACCGGGAAGTCCTCGTCTACTGCGTCACCACGCTCGGCGTCGTCCTGCTCGGCGTCCTGGAAGGAGTCGCCCTCGGCATCGCCGTCGCCGTCGGGGTCGCCCTGCACCGCCTCACCCGTACCCGGATCACCCATGAGGAGCACGGCGGCACCCACCGGGTGCACGTCCGGGGCCAGTTGACCTTCCTTGCGGTGCCCCGGCTGACGCGCGCGCTGCACCACGTCCCCCACAAGGCCGACACCGTTGTGGAGCTGGACGGTTCGTTCATGGACCACGCCGCGTACGAAACGTTGCAGAACTGGCAGGACGGGCACACCTCGCACGGCGGAAGGGTCACGCTGACCGGGCGGTCCGGGGGCCGGATCGCTGAGCCCGCGTCCGCGGCGCACTCCTGCTGCCGCCCCTGGACGGCCTGGCGCAACCACAGCTGCCACGAGTCGACGGAGGTGGCACGCAGCCTCGCAGACGGCATCAGCTCGTTCCAGCGCAACACCGCGCCCCTGGTGCGCAGCGAGCTGGCGCGGCTCGCGCGGGAGGGGCAGCAGCCCTCGCAGCTCTTCCTGACCTGCGCGGACTCTCGTCTGGTGACGTCGATGATCACGTCGAGCGGCCCGGGCGACCTGTTCGTGGTGCGCAACGTCGGCAATCTCGTCCCCCTGCCGGGGTCGGAGAACGGGGACGACTCGGTGGCGGCGGCGATCGAGTACGCCGTGGAGGTGCTGAAGGTCGAGTCGATCACCGTGTGCGGGCACTCCGGGTGCGGGGCGATGCAGGCGCTGCTCAGCTCCCCCGCCGAGGGCGGGCAGACGCCGCTGGGGCGCTGGCTGCGGCACGGGCGGCCGAGCCTGGAGCGGATGGCCGACAGGGGCCAGGCGTGGGCGCGGATCGCGGGGCGGGCGCCCGCGGACGCGGCGGAGCAGCTGTGCCTGACCAATGTGGTGCAGCAGCTGGAGCATCTGCGGCAGCACGACTCGGTACGGCGGGGGGTTGCCGACGGGCGGCTCACCTTGCACGGGATGTACTTCCACGTCGGCGAGGCGCAGGCCTATCTGCTCACCGACGCGGAACAGCTCTTCGACCGCGTGGCGGCGGGGAGTTCGGCACCGGAGACGCCGGCCGACCTGAAAAGATCGCCGGTCTGAGCGCGGGCGGGCGCGGCCCAGGCCGCTCCCCTTCCCCGCCCGCGCAGGGGGTGCGGCACCCGCTCCGTCGGGGCCGCACCCACACAGGTCTAAACCAATTTTCGGCCCACCCTTGTCACCGGGTGGGCCCGTCTGATGAGCTGTGGCCTGGGACACAACGGTCGCCCCCTGGCAAAGCACCGTAAGGGAGATGTCGTGAGCAACGAATCCTTGGCCAACCTGCTCAAGGAAGAACGCAGGTTTGCACCCCCCGCCGAACTGGCCGCGAACGCCAACGTCACGGCGGAGGCGTACGAACAGGCCAAGGCTGACCGGCTCGGCTTCTGGGCCGAGCAGGCGCGGCGCCTGACGTGGGCGACCGAGCCGACCGAGACACTCGACTGGTCGAACCCGCCCTTCGCGAAGTGGTTCGCCGACGGCAAGCTCAACGTCGCGTACAACTGCGTGGACCGGCACGTCGAGGCCGGCAACGGGGACCGGGTCGCCATCCACTTCGAGGGCGAGCCCGGCGACAGCCGCGCGATCACCTACGCCGAGCTCAAGGACGAGGTCTCGCGCGCCGCGAACGCCCTGCTTGAGCTGGGCGTTCAGAAGGGCGACCGGGTCGCGGTCTACATGCCGATGATCCCGGAGACGGCCATCGCCATGCTGGCCTGCGCCCGTATCGGCGCCGCGCACTCCGTCGTCTTCGGCGGCTTCTCCGCGGACGCGATCGCCAAGCGCATCGAGGACGCCGACGCCAAGGTCGTCATCACCTCCGACGGTGGCTACCGCCGCGGCAAGCCCGCCGCCCTCAAGCCCGCCGTCGACGAGGCCCTCACGCGCGTGGGGAACGTGGAGCACGTCCTCGTCGTCCGGCGTACCGGCCAGCCCCTCGAAGAGGCCGGCGGGACGTGGACCGAGGGCCGCGACGTCTGGTGGCACGACGCGGTCGGACGGCAGAGCGCCGAGCACACGCCGGAGGCCTTCGACGCCGAGCAGCCGCTGTTCATCCTCTACACCTCGGGGACGACGGGTAAGCCGAAGGGCATCCTGCACACCTCCGGTGGCTACCTGACGCAGGCCGCGTACACCCACCACGCCGTCTTCGACCTCAAGCCGGAGTCCGACGTCTACTGGTGCACGGCCGACGTCGGCTGGGTCACCGGCCACTCGTACATCGTGTACGGACCGCTGGCCAACGGCGCGACGCAGGTCATGTACGAGGGCACCCCGGACACCCCGCACCAGGGCCGCTTCTGGGAGATCGTGCAGAAGTACGGCGTCACGATCCTCTACACCGCGCCCACCGCGATCCGTACGTTCATGAAGTGGGGCGACGACATCCCCGCGAAGTTCGACCTGTCCTCGCTGCGGGTCCTGGGCTCGGTCGGTGAGCCGATCAACCCCGAGGCGTGGATGTGGTACCGCAAGCACATCGGTGCCGACACCTGCCCCATCGTGGACACCTGGTGGCAGACCGAGACCGGCGCGATGATGATCTCGCCGCTGCCCGGTGTCACCGAGACGAAGCCGGGAAGCGCCCAGCGCGCGCTGCCGGGCATCTCCGCCACCGTCGTGGACGACGAGGCGAACGAGGTGCCGAACGGCGGCGGTGGCTATCTCGTCCTGACCGAGCCGTGGCCGTCGATGCTGCGCACCATCTGGGGTGACGACCAGCGGTTCCTCGACACGTACTGGTCGCGTTTCGAGGGCAAGTACTTCGCCGGTGACGGCGCGAAGAAGGACGAGGACGGAGACGTCTGGCTGCTCGGCCGGGTGGACGACGTGATGCTGGTGTCCGGCCACAACATCTCGACCACCGAGGTGGAGTCGGCGCTCGTCTCGCACCCCTCGGTCGCCGAAGCCGCCGTGGTGGGCGCCGCCGACGAGACCACCGGGCAGGCCATCGTCGCGTTCGTGATCCTGCGCGGCGGCGCCGACGGCACGGACGACGAGGCCCTGGTCGCCGAGCTGCGCAACCACGTCGGCGCCACCCTCGGCCCGATCGCCAAGCCCAAGCGGATCCTGCCGGTGGCCGAGCTGCCCAAGACCCGCTCCGGGAAGATCATGCGGCGCCTGCTGCGGGACGTCGCGGAGAACCGCGAGCTCGGAGACGTCACCACGCTGACCGACTCCTCGGTGATGGACCTGATCCAGACCAAGCTGCCCTCGGCGGGCTCCGAGGACTGACCCGAAGCACCATCCGCGTACGGACGGCCGCCCGCACGGAGACCGACCGCGTACGCCCCCGGAGGGCACCTGGCGACGAGCCGGGTGCCCTCGCGGTACGTAAGGTGAAGATCACCGGACGCACCCTCGCGGCCGCCGGGTAGAGTAGGGGCCGCGTCAAGAACACGACAACGCAGATGACGCAAAAGGTGCGCCGGGAAGTCTGGTCGGCAACTGCTTCAACGACCCCAAGTTGCTGAACGAGACCGGAGGTTCCCGCCAGTGGGCGCGCACACCGAATCCCCCAACCAGAACCGCAAGGCCTTCGGCCGTCTCTCGCTGCCCGAGCGGACCTACATAGCCGACGCGCTGCGGACCGAGACGGTCGGCGGCGTGCTCCTCCTGGTCGCCGCGGTCACCGCCCTGATCTGGGCCAACACCCCGCTGAGCGACAGCTACGAGGCCGTCAGCGACTTCCACTTCGGCCCCTCCGCGCTCGGCCTCGACCTGAGCATCCAGCACTGGGCCGCCGACGGACTGCTCGCCGTCTTCTTCTTCGTCGCCGGTGTCGAACTCAAGCGAGAACTGGTCGCCGGCGACCTGCGCGACCCCAAGGCCGCGATCCTGCCGGTCGTCGCCGCGATCTGCGGTATGGCCGTCCCGGCCCTCGTGTACGTCCTCACGAATATGGCCGGGGGCGGGTCGATGGACGGCTGGGCCGTGCCGACCGCCACCGACATCGCGTTCGCCCTCGCCGTCCTCGCGGTGCTCGGCACCTCGCTGCCGTCGGCGCTGCGGGCGTTCCTGCTCACCCTTGCCGTCGTCGACGACCTCTTCGCGATCATGATCATCGCGGTGTTCTTCACCAGCGAGCTCGACTTCGCCGCGCTCGGCGGCGCCGTCGCGGGCCTCGTCGTCTTCTGGCTACTGCTCCGCAAGGGCGTCCGCGGCTGGTACATCTACGTCCCGCTCGCCCTGGTCGTCTGGGGCCTGATGTACAACAGCGGCGTCCACGCCACCATCGCCGGTGTCGCCATGGGCCTGATGCTGCGCTGCAGCCGACGCGACGACGAGGAGCACTCCCCCGGCGAGCACATCGAGCACCTGGTGCGGCCGCTCTCCGCCGGTCTCGCGGTACCGCTGTTCGCCCTGTTCTCCGCCGGCGTCGGCATCTCCGGCGGCGCGCTCGGCGATGTCTTCACACAGCCCGAGACGCTCGGCGTGGTCCTCGGCCTCGTCCTCGGCAAGGCCGTCGGCATCTTCGGCGGCACCTGGCTCGCCACCCGCTTCACCCGCGCCTCGCTCAGCGACGAACTGGCCTGGCCGGACGTCTTCGCCATCTCCACGCTCGCCGGAATCGGCTTCACCGTCTCGCTGCTCATCGGCGAACTCGCCTTCGTGGGCGACGAGACGATGACCGACGAGATCAAGGCCGCCGTCCTCACGGGCTCACTGATCGCCGCCCTCCTCGCTGCCGTCCTGCTCAAGCTGCGCAACGCCAAGTACCGCAAGCTGTGGGAGGAAGAGGAGCGCGACGAGGACCACTCCGGCATCCCCGACATCTACGAGCAGGACTCCCCCGAGTACCACCTCCGGATGGCCGAGATCCTCGAGAAGAAGGCCGCGGAACACCGCCGTATCGCCGAACTGACCACCGGGGGAAGCGAGCGCGACGACAGTCCGGCATGATCTGACACAGGCCGCTGCAACAACAGGGCGCCGGTACAGACAGCCACCGTCGAGAAAAGCAGAGGGAGACAGCGATGAGCGCAGCCGATGGCGCCGACCGCAGCCTCGGGCAGCTGGTCGCCTCGGCGACCGCCGAGATGTCCGCACTGGTGCACGACGAGATCGCCCTGGCCAAGGCTCAACTGCGGCAGGACGTCAAGCGAGCCGGAATGGGCAGCGGTGCGTTCATCGCGGCCGTGGCCGTGCTGATCTTCTCGCTGCCGATGCTGAGCTTCGCCCTCGCGTACGGCATCCGGGCGTGGAGCGGCTGGCACCTGTCCGTCTGCTTCCTGCTGTCCTTCGCCGCCAATGTGCTCGTCGCGGCGCTGCTCGCGCTGATCGGGCTCGTCATGTTCAAGAAGGCGAAGAAGGGCAAGGGCCCGCAGAAGACGGTCGCTTCGGCCAAGGAGACGGCTGCCGTACTGCAGAACGTCAAGCCGCATCCGCGTCCCGTCCCCGCTGCGACCAGTGGCCTGAGCATGGACAAGGCTGCGGACGCGGCGCCTGTGGCACGCTCGTCCTCATGACGGAACCCGCCACACCTACCGCATCCTCCCCTCCACCCTCGGCCGTACGGATCGCCATCCCCGGCGACCGGGAGGTGATCCACCGGGACGTGGCCGCCAACGGCGCGCGTTTCCACATCGCGGAGGTCGGCGACGGGCCGCTCGTGCTGCTGCTGCACGGCTTCCCGCAGTTCTGGTGGACGTGGCGGCACCAGCTGACGGCCCTGGCCGACGCGGGCTTCCGGGCCGTCGCGATGGATCTGCGCGGGGTGGGCGGCAGCGACCGCACCCCGCGCGGCTACGATCCGGCGAACCTCGCACTCGACATCACCGGTGTGATCCGCTCGCTCGGCGAGCCGGACGCGGCGCTCGTCGGCCATGACCTCGGCGGCTATCTCGCGTGGACGGCGGCCGTGATGCGGCCCAAGCTGGTGCGCCGGCTCGCGGTCTCCTCGATGCCGCACCCGCGCCGCTGGCGCTCGGCGATGCTCTCCGACTTCAAGCAGACCACCGCCGGTTCGTACGTGTGGGGCTTTCAGCGGCCGTGGCTGCCCGAGCGTCAACTGGTCGCGGACGACGGGGCCTTGGTGGGCCGGCTGATGCGGGACTGGTCGGGGCCTCGACTGCCGGAGGACGACGCGGTGGAGGCGTACCGGCGGGCGATGTGCATTCCGTCGACGGCGCACTGCTCGATCGAGCCGTACCGCTGGATGGTGCGCTCGCTCGCGCGGCCCGACGGGATCCAGTTCAACCGGCGGATGAAGCGGCCGGTGCGGGTGCCGACGCTGCATCTGCACGGCTCGCTCGACCCGGTGATGCGTACGCGCAGCGCGGCGGGCTCGGGTGAGTACGTCGAAGCGCCGTACCGCTGGCGGCTGTTCGACGGGCTCGGGCACTTTCCGCACGAGGAGGACCCTGTCGCGTTCTCCACGGAGCTGGTGAACTGGCTGCAGGACCCGGAGCCGGACCGGTAGGGAGCGCGGACAGCCGTTCGGGGTGGTCGCTCTACCGCACCGCGGAAGCGAACTGCCGTTCTTCGAACGGCCACTTGCCCGGCGCATAGGCCGATTGAGGGCGGCCGGTGCGGTTACCGACCATGAGCCACGGGCACACGTCCCGGTATGGGCTGGACGCACGACTACAGTGACGCAGCACGCAATCGCCGCTCGGCCGCAGCGCTGAGCTCTCAGCAGAGGGGTGGCCCGTCGGGCCGGCCCGAGCACCCCGCGCAAGCGGGCATGGGGATTCCCCGCATCCTTCGCCGCAGGGCCCGCTGGGTCTCGGCGCGGCTGCGGCACACCCGCGACTGACGCCTCGATCCACTGCCGCCTCACGGCTTCAGAGGGCGCAGCCTTCCGTGTCGACCTGCTGGTTAGCCGTGCGGCCGAGCTTGATGTCCGTACGGACCTCGTCGGCGGTCAGCGCGTACCCGGTCTCGGGGTCGTCGAGGGACTTGGCGAAGACCACGCCGTAGACCTTGCCGTCCGGGGTGAGCAGCGGGCCGCCGGAGTTGCCCTGACGGACCGTCGCGTACAGCGAGTAGACGTCGCGGCGGACGGTGTCGCGGTGGTAGATGTCCGGGCCGTTGGCGTTGATGCGGCCGCGGACGCGGGCGGATCGAACGTCGTACGCGCCGTTCTCCGGGAAGCCCGCGACGATCGCGCTGTCGCCGCTCGCCGCGTCCTCGTCGGTGAACTCCAGCGGCCTGGCCCGCAGGTCGGGCACGTCCAGTACGGCGATGTCGCGCTCCCAGTCGTAGAGCACGACCTTCGCGTCGTACCGCCGGCCCTCGCCGCCGATCTGGACCGTGGGCTCGTCGACCCCGCCGACCACGTGCGCGTTGGTCATCACGCGGCGCTCGTCGAAGACGAAGCCGGTGCCTTCCAGGACCTTGTTGCAGCTCGTGGCCGTGCCCATCACCTTGACGATGGAGTCCTTGGCGCGGTCCGCGACGGGGCTGTTGCGCAGCTTCGGGTCGGGCGGCCGGACCTCGGTGATCGGCTCGTTGGAGAACGGGCTGAAGACCTGCGGGAAGCCGTTCTGCGCGAGGACGGAGGAGAAGTCCGCGAACCAGGTGCTGGCCTGGCTGGGCAGCGCCGTGGACACGCCCTGCAGCACCTTGGAGTTGCGCACTTCCTTGCCGAGCGTGGGCAGCGTCGTACCGGCCAGGGCGGAGCCGATCAGCCAGGCGACGAGGAGCATCGCCACGACGTTGACGAGGGCGCCGCCGGTGGCGTCCAGGGCGCGGGCCGGGGACCAGGTGATGTATCTGCGGAGCTTGTTGCCCAGATGCGTCGTGAAGGCCTGGCCGACGGAGGCACAGACGATCACCACGACGACGGCGACGACCGCGGCCGTGGTGCCCACTTCCTGCTCGTCGGTGAGGGCGTCCCAGATCACCGGCAGTACGTACACGGCGACGAGACCGCCGCCGAGGAAACCGATCACCGAGAGGATGCCGACGACGAAGCCCTGGCGGTACCCGACGATGGCGAACCACACGGCGGCGACGAGCAGCAGTATGTCCAGCACGTTCACCGATTCAGTCCTCGCCTCGCATCTGTCCGTCCCCGTTCCGCTTCCTGGTGCGCGTACGCCTGCTGTGGTCCGCCCCGCAGGGGGTGCGCCCGCGCGGCACGAGCGCCGCCAAGCCTGTCATGCGTGCCAGTCGAGAGGGACCTCGTTGGAGCGGTCCCAGGTTCTCTCCCAGCCGGCGAAGTGCATGAGCCGGTCGATGATTCCGGCCGTGAAACCCCAGACCAGAGCGGATCCCACGAGGAACGCGGGCCCCTTGTGTCCCCGCGGGTGCACGGCCGTCACACGGTTCTCCGGGTCCGTGAGATGGGCCACGGGGACCGTGAAGACCCGCGCGGTCTCGGCCGGATCGACGACGCCGACCGGGCTCGGCTCCCGCCACCAGGCGAGTACGGGCGTGACGACGAATCCGCTCACCGGGATGTACAGCTTCGGGAGCACGCCGAAGATCTGCACGCCGGACGGGTCGAGGCCGGTCTCCTCCTCGGCCTCGCGCAGCGCGGCGCGGAGCGGGCCGGTGGTCTGCGGGTCGCCGTCCTCCGGGTCGAGGGAGCCGCCGGGGAAGGACGGCTGGCCGGCGTGCGAGCGCAGCGCGCTGGACCGCTCCATCAGCAGCAGCTCGGGCCCCGTCTCGGGGGTGCCGGCGCCGAACAGGATCAGCACGGCGGACTGCCGGCCCTCGCCGCTCTCGGGCGGCAGGAAGCGGCTCAGCTCGGTGGGGCGCACGGTGGCGGCGGCGTGCGCCACCGGCTCCAGCCACTCGGGCAGGCCGTCGGCGGTCACCGTCACCGCGGTCTCGTACGTCTTGCTTGCATGTGGCCCACGCGTCATGGGCACCCCCGTCCGTCCATGGCTGCACAACGTCGTGGAGCGCCCCGTTCGTTCCGCCGCCGGGGCGCTCGGCGCCGTATCTCCTCCGCTTTCCCCTCCGGGCGAGGACGGGTCATCCGGCCGCCAGCGGGGGCGCGGCCTTGCCCGGGTAGTCCGGCGGGGGCTTCAGGCGCTGGCCCGGCAGGCCGCCCTTCTCGTACTTCAGGAGCTTCTGGGCCTTCTCGGGGTCCGTCTCGCCCTCTCCGTACGCCGGGCAGAGGTGGGCGATGGGGCAGGCTCCGCAGGCGGGCTTGCGGGCGTGGCAGATGCGGCGGCCGTGGAAGATGATCCGGTGCGACAGCATCGTCCAGTCGCTCTTCGGGAAGATGTCGCAGATCAGCGCCTCGATCTTCTCCGGGTCCTCGGAGTCGGTCCACTTCCAGCGGCGCACGAGCCGGCCGAAGTGGGTGTCGACGGTGATGCCGGGGACGCCGAAGGCGTTGCCCAGGACGACGTTCGCCGTCTTGCGGCCGACGCCCGGGAGCTTGACGAGGTCCTCCAGGCGGCCGGGCACCTCGCCGCCGTGCCGGTCCCGCAGGGCGGCCGCGAGGCCCATGATCGACTTGGTCTTGGCGCGGAAGAAGCCGGTCGGCCGGATCAGCTCCTCGACCTCCTCCGGGTTGGCCGCCGCCAGGTCCTCGGGGGTCGGGTACGCGGCGAAGAGGCGCGGCGTCGTCTGGTTCACCCTCAGGTCGGTGGTCTGCGCGGAGAGCACCGTGGCCACGAGCAGCTCGAAGGGGTTCTCGAAGTCCAGCTCCGGGTGGGCGTACGGATAGACCTCGGCGAGCTCGCGGTTGATGCGGCGGGCGCGGCGGACGAGGGAGAGGCGGGACTCGGGCTGAGGGACCTTCAGGGCGGGCCCCGCGGCCGTGGCCTTCTTTGCGGCCGTCGCCTTCTTGGCAGTTGACGGCTTCGGCTTCTTGGCGGTGGGGGCTGCGGACTTCTTCGTCGCCGCCGCCTTCTTCGCGGCCGCCGTCGCCGTCTTCTTCGTCGCCGTCGTCTTCTTGCTCGCCGCCGTCTTCTTGCTCGCCGTCGCCGTCTTGTCCGCGGCTGGTGTCGCCTTCTGAGTCGCTGTCGCCTTCTTGGCCGTCGCCCTCCTGGGCGATGACGTCGACTTCATGGGTGCTTCTGGCACTCTCTCCACCCCCTCCCCATTTGCCCGATTTGCCGCTTTCTTCGCGCTCCCTGAAGGCTGTTCGCCCACAGCGGAATCGCTGCGCTCCGCCACCGTCCCAGCCCCCTTGTCCTGCCCTCTCACCGGCCCAATGGACACTCGGCCAGACTAAAGCCAGGCACTGACATCCGCCGCTGACCCCGGTGAACAGACCCCGATTGGGCCCCCTGTCGCACAGGACGCCACGCCGGTACGGCAAACTTGTGACTGATCACACTGTTTTGACCGTCCGGCATCATGGGGACCACGGTCCCCTGAGCAGGTCGACATAGGAGAGAACTCGTGGACGACGTTCTGCGGCGCGCCCCGCTCTTCGCGGCGCTCGATGACGAGCAGGCGGCGGAGCTGCGCGCCTCCATGAGTGAGGTGACCCTCGCACGCAGCGAAGCGCTGTTCCACGAGGGCGACCCCGGCGACCGCCTGTACGTGGTCACCGAGGGCAAGGTGAAGCTGCACCGCACCTCACCCGACGGACGCGAGAACATGCTCGCCGTCCTCGGCCCCGGCGAGCTGATCGGCGAGCTGTCGCTGTTCGACCCGGGCCCGCGCACCGCCACCGCATCAGCCCTCACCGAGGTCAAGCTCCTCGGTCTCGGCCACGGCGACCTCCAGCCCTGGCTGAACGCACGCCCCGAGGTCGCCTCCGCGCTGCTGCGCGCCGTCGCCCGGCGCCTGCGCAAGACCAACGACCAGATGTCCGACCTGGTCTTCTCGGACGTGCCCGGCCGTGTGGCCCGTGCGCTGCTCGACCTGTCGCGCCGCTTCGGCGTGCAGTCCGAGGAGGGCATCCACGTGGTGCACGACCTCACGCAGGAAGAGCTGGCCCAGCTGGTCGGCGCCTCCCGCGAGACGGTCAACAAGGCGCTGGCGGACTTCGCCGGTCGTGGCTGGCTGCGGCTTGAGGCTCGTGCGGTGATTTTGCTGGACGTGGAGCGGTTGGCCAAGCGGTCTCGCTAGCCGCGGGGTTGCCTGTTCGAACGTTGCGGGGTTCCACCGGTCGTCCGGTGGGGCCCCGTTCTCGTTCGCCTGATGCAGCGTCGTGGCTGAGCCCTTCGCGCAGTTCCCCGCGCCCCTGATCAAGCCTCGTTCGCGGGGCGCGGGCCTCAGATCAGCCCGTGCTCCCGCAGGTACTCCAGCTGTGCCCGTACGGAGAGTTCCGCCGCGGGCCACAGGGAGCGGTCGACGTCCGCGTAGACGTGCGCGACCACCTCGGACGGGGTGCGGTAGCCGTTCTCCACAGCCGTCTCGACCTGGGCCAGGCGGTGGGCGCGGTGCGCGAGGTAGAAGTCGACGGCGCCCTGCGCGTCCTCCAGGACCGGACCGTGGCCCGGCAGCACCGTGTGCACGCCGTCGTCCACCGTCAGGGAGCGCAGCCGACGCAGCGAGTCGAGGTAGTCGCCGAGCCGGCCGTCGGGGTGCGCCACGACCGTCGTACCGCGTCCCAGGATCGTGTCGCCCGTCAACACCGCCTGGTCGGCGGGGAGATGGAAGCTCAGCGAGTCCTCGGTGTGGCCCGGGGTCGGTACGACGCGCAGCTCCAAGCCGCCGGTCGTGACGACGTCGCCCGCGCCGAGGCCCTCGTCGCCGAGGCGCAGGGCCGGGTCCAGGGCCCTGACCTTCGTACGGGTGAGGTGTGCGAAGCGGGACGCGCCCTCCGCGTGGTCGGGGTGACCGTGCGTCAGGAGCGTCAGGGCGACCCGTTTGCCCGCCTGCTCGGCGACGCCGATGACCTGGTGCAGGTGGTCGTCGTCGAGCGGGCCCGGGTCGATCACTACGGCGAGGTCGGAGTCCGGTTCGGCGACGATCCAGGTGTTGGTGCCGTCGAGGGTCATCGCCGAGGGGTTCGGGGCGAGGACGTTGATCGTGCGGGCGGTGGCGGGGCCGGAGAGCACCCCGCCGCGCGGCTGGCCGGGAAGGGCGGCGGCTTCGGTCATGCGGAGGGTCCCTGGGCGTTCGGGCCGCCGTGCGCGGCCGGGAGGTGCTTGGTGAACTCTTCGTGGCCGGGCCAGACGAGCACCAACTCGCCGTTCTCCAGGCGGGCCTGGGCCACTACGGGGGTCAGGTCACGGCCGGACGCGGCGGCGAGCGCGGCGCCGGCCTTGTCGTACGCGCCGAGCTGGCGGAGCGTCGCGATGGTCGGCGGCATCATCAGGAGCTCGCCGCGGTCGTATCGGGCGGTGGCGTCGGCGGGGGCGATCCACACGGTGCGGTCGGCCTCCGTCGAGACGTTCCGGGTGCGCTGGCCCTCGGGGAGCGCGGCGACGAAGAACCAGGTGTCGTAGCGCCGGGGTTCGAACTCGGGGGTGATCCAGCGGGTCCAGGCGCCGAGCAGGTCGCTGCGCAGGACCAGGCCGCGCTGGTCGAGGAACGCGGCGAAGGAGAGGTCGCGGCGCACGAGCGCCTCGCGGTCGGCCTCCCAGTCGGCGCCCGTGGTGTCGGACACCACGGACTCCTCCGTGGGGCCCGCGAGCAGCACGCCCGCCTCCTCGTACGTCTCCCGCACGGCGGCGCAGACGATCGCCTGGGCCTCCGTCTCGGTGACGCCGAGCCGGGCGGCCCAGTCGGCGCGGCTCGGCCCCGCCCAGGCGACAAGCCGTTCGTGGTCGCGCGGGTCGACGCCGCCGCCCGGATACGCGTACGCGCCTCCGGCGAAAGCCATGGAGGCGCGTCTGCGCAGCATGTGGACGGCGATGCCA
Organism: Streptomyces sp. LHD-70; assembly: GCF_031157275.1. GTDB lineage: Bacteria > Actinomycetota > Actinomycetes > Streptomycetales > Streptomycetaceae > Streptomyces. Next base: position 108,627 of record NZ_JAVIFW010000018.1, on the reverse strand, counting down.
CCGGTGGTGCCCTCGGTGTCCTCGGCGCCCGCTGTGTCCTTGAGGAGCATGACCGTGGCCGCCCGGCGCGGCTGCACCGGCTTCAGGGTGCCGTCCGCGAGTGCGCGAATACGGTCCGGCCACTCGGGGGGATACCACTGCCCATTCGCCATGGCCGGAGGCTATCCGCTGTGGCGCGGATGTTCGAGGGGCGGCCGTGGATCACGACCGCCCCTCGACCACTGTTGCCGCCGCTCAGTCCTCGAGCTCTACCTGGAGCTCGACCTCGACCGGCGCGTCGAGCGGCAGGACCGCGACGCCGACCGCGCTGCGCGCGTGCACGCCCTTGTCGCCCAGGACCTCGCCGAGCAGTTCGCTCGCGCCGTTGAGCACGGCGGGCTGGCCGGTGAAGTCGGTGGCCGAGGCGACGAAGCCGACGACCTTCACGACCCGCTTGATCCGGTCCAGGTCACCGGCGACCGACTTGACCGCCGCGAGGGCGTTCAGCGCGCAGGTGCGGGCCAGCGCCTTGGCGTCCTCGGGGGTGACTTCGCCGCCGACCTTGCCGACCTGCGGAAGCTTGCCGTCCACCATGGGCAGCTGCCCGGCCGTGTACACGTACACCCCGGACTGGACCGCCGGCTGGTACGCGGCGAGCGGAGGGACGACCTCCGGCAGGGTCAGGCCCAGCTCGGCGAGCTTGGCTTCGACGGCGCTGCTCATGCCTGCTTCTCCCGCTTCAGGTAGGCCACCAGCTGCTCGGGGTTGTTGGGGCCGGGGACGACCTGGACGAGCTCCCAGCCGTCCTCGCCCCAGGTGTCCAGAATCTGCTTCGTCGCGTGCACGAGAAGGGGCACGGTCACGTATTCCCACTTGGTCATACGGCCGACTGTAATGCCTGCCTCCGGCAGCCCCGCGCGGGCGTGCACCCCGCAGGCGGCGTAACGGACCTCACTGCCCGAACCCGGCGGCGATCCGCCCCGAAGCCTCCGCGGCGCGGGCCGAGGAATTAGGCTCGATCACGTGAGCAGGCTCCAGGTCGTCAGTGGCAAGGGCGGTACCGGTAAGACCACGGTGGCCGCCGCTCTCGCGCTCGCGCTCGCTACCGAGGGCAAGCGGACACTCCTCGTGGAGGTCGAGGGCAGGCAGGGCATCGCGCAGCTCTTCGAGGCGGAGGCGCTCCCGTACGAGGAGCGGAAGATGGCGGTCGCGCCGGGCGGCGGCGAGGTGTTCGCGCTCGCCATCGACGCCGAGCAGGCCCTGCTCGACTACCTCCAGATGTTCTACCGCCTGGGCAGCGCGGGCCGCGCCCTGAAGAAGCTCGGCGCGGTCGACTTCGCGACGACGATAGCCCCGGGCGTACGGGACGTCCTGCTGACCGGCAAGGCCTGCGAGGCGGTCCGCCGCAAGGACAAGAAGGGGCGGTACGTCTACGACTACGTGGTGATGGACGCGCCCCCGACGGGCCGCATCACGCGCTTCCTGAACGTCAACGACGAGGTGGCGGGCCTCGCCAAGATCGGCCCGATACACAATCAGGCGCAGGCCGTGATGCGGGTCCTCAAGTCCCCCGAGACGGCGGTGCACCTAGTGACGCTGCTCGAGGAGATGCCGGTCCAGGAGACCGTCGACGGCATCGCCGAGCTGCGGGGCGCGGGGCTTCCGGTGGGCCGGATCCTGGTCAACATGGTGCGCCCCGCGGTGGTCGAGGTTCCGGTGCCGACGGATGTGCGTCGTACGGAACTGGCGAAGGCGCTGTCGAGCGCCGGGCTCGGCGGGGCGCGCAAGGGCGGGCACGCGGAGCAGCTGGTCGATCCGCTGCTCGCGCAGGCCGCGGAGTACGAGGAGCGGGTCGCCCTGGAACGGGGGCAGCGCGGGCTGCTCACCGAACTGGACCTGCCCGTACACGAGTTGGAGCTGCTCACCGAGGGCATCGATCTGGCCGGGCTGTACCGCCTGGCCACGGACTTGCGCAAGCAGGGGGTCGCATGACGTTGGATCCGGTACCGGTGCTCGATGTCGATCCGCTGATCGACGACCCCACGACCCGGATCATCGTGTGCTGCGGGGCGGGCGGCGTCGGCAAGACCACGACGGCGGCAGCCCTTGGCCTGCGGGCGGCGGAGCGCGGCCGGAAGGTCGTGGTGCTCACCATCGACCCGGCGCGCAGGCTGGCCCAGTCCATGGGTATCGACTCCCTCGACAACACCCCGCGGCGGGTGAAGGACCTCGACGGAGACGGCGCCGGCGAGCTGCACGCCATGATGCTGGACATGAAGCGCACCTTCGACGAGATCGTCGAGGCGCACGCGGACCCGGAGCGGGCCGAGGCCATCCTCAACAACCCCTTCTACCAGTCGCTTTCGGCGGGCTTCGCGGGCACGCAGGAGTACATGGCGATGGAGAAGCTGGGCCAGCTGCGGGCCCGGGACGAGTGGGACCTGATCGTCGTCGACACTCCGCCGTCGCGTTCGGCCCTGGACTTCCTGGACGCGCCGAAGAACCTGGGCTCGTTCCTCGACGGCAAGTTCATCCGCGTCCTGATGGCTCCGGCGAAGGTCGGCGGGCGGGCCGGGATGAAGTTCCTGAACGTCGGCATGTCCGTGATGACGGGCACGCTCGGCAAGCTGCTCGGCGGTCAGTTCCTGCGGGACGTGCAGACGTTCGTGGCGGCGATGGACACGATGTTCGGCGGGTTCCGCACGCGCGCGGACGCCACGTACCGCCTGCTGCAGGCTCCGGGCACGGCGTTTCTCGTGGTGGCGGCGCCGGAGCGGGACGCGCTGCGGGAGGCCGCGTACTTCGTGGAGCGGCTCGCCGCGGAGGAGATGCCGCTGGCGGGGCTCGTGCTGAACCGTGTGCACGGCAGCGGCGCCGCTCGGCTGTCGGCCGAGCGGGCGCTCGCCGCTGCGGAAAATCTTGACGAGCCTCGCATTGTGGATCAGGAGGGCGGGAAAGAAGAACTGCGTAACTCTCCTGAATCCACGGCTACTTCATCCCCTGCCACGGACTCCTCCACCTCCACGCAGCCGCCCGAGCAGCGCTCGGAGCAGCGCCCTGAGCAGCCGTCCGAAGCCGAGCAACTCGCCGCCGGGCTCTTGCGGTTGCACGCGGAACGCATGCAGCTGCTCGCTCGTGAGCAGCGCACGCGCGATCGCTTCACCGCGCTGCACCCGGAAGTCCCGGTGACCGAAGTGGCCGCTCTGCCCGGTGACGTCCATGACCTCGCCGGCCTGCGTGACATCGGCGATCGCCTGGCATCCTGCGACCGCCCGGCCGGGGCCGCCTGAGCCAGGGCCCAGGCTTTCCCCCGGCTCGGCTATCCCACGGCGGCGTACGTCTCGTAGTGCTCCTGCTCGTGGACCTCGTCGAGCTCTTCGACGTCCACGGGGAGGATTCCCGCGCTGCGCTCGTATTCCGTACGCGCGGTCTCGAGGAGCCGGCGCCAGGAGGTCACCGTGGGACGCCTGCGCAACAGTGCGCGGCGTTCCCGCTCCGTCATTCCACCCCACACGCCGAATTCGACGCGATTGTCCAGCGCATCGGCCAGGCACTCCGTGCGCACCGGGCATCCGGTGCACACCGCCTTGGCCCGGTTCTGCGCTGCTCCTTGAACGAACAGTTCATCCGGATCGGTAGTGCGGCAGGCCGCCTGCGCACTCCAGTCGGTTACCCAGCCCATACCGGCGCCGTCCTCTCCCGAATCGAGGCTCCCCCACGGCGGCAGCGGCATATTCACCGCCGCCAGTTGAGGACGTTACGGAAGGCGGGCACAGCGCAACACCCCCTTCGGGCCCAATCTTGAATGGCCCGAACGGACTATGCGTAAGCGGCAGATCACCCGACGGAGTGAGCCGAAGACATGCGCGACTATCCCCGGCAAACCGGGACAGTTCAGTTGAGTCATAGCGGACGCCAGGTGACACATGCGGCGGATTCGGGCACCGCTCCGCCGGATTCGGGGACGGCGAAGGGGCCGAACAGCCAGGTCGGGTTCCGCTCAAGCTCTGCATGTGGTCGTGCATGAGCACTTGATGCGGCACCGCACTGCTGTGACAGTGAGAGCCAGCTTAGGCCAAGGCGTTACGCCTGTCCGGCGATTCGGAACGTAGGCCTCTCACTAGGGCTTTCGCGCGGGCGCCTTGTTGTGTATCACCGGTGCCTGAAGCCGTAGACGTAAGCCGTAGAACCGGTGCGTGAAGCCGTAGAAGCCGTAAGTGTCATGCGCTGCGGTCCGAACATCCCGAGGAGCACCCGCTCCGTCGGAACACCCTTGACCACGGATTAGGCTGCCCCTCATGGGAAACAAGCGCTCGGGCGGAGGCCTGTCCCCGACTCAGCAGGCGGCCAAGTTCCTCGGTGTCAGCGCCCTCGCGGGGGCTGTGCTCGCCGGTATCGCCCTGCCCGCGGCAGGTGCGCTCGGCCTGGCGGCCAAGGGGTCGGTCGAGGAGTTCGACGAGATCCCGGCCAACTTGAAGCGTCCGCCGCTCAGTCAGCGCACGACGATCCTGGACAGCGAGGGCGGCACGATCGCCACGGTCTTCTCGCGCGACCGCACCCTGGTGGACCTCAAGGACATCTCGCCGTACATGCAGAAGGCGATCGTCGCGATCGAGGACTCCCGGTTCTACGAGCACGGCGCGGTCGACATGAAGGGCATCCTGCGCGCCCTCAACGAGAACGCGCAGTCGGGCACCGTCTCGCAGGGCGCGTCTACGCTCACGCAGCAGTACGTGAAGAACGTCTTCGTCGAGGAGGCGGGCAACGATCCGACGAAGGTCGCCGAAGCCACCCAGCAGACCCTCGGCCGCAAGATCCGTGAGTTGAAGTTCGCGATCCAGGTCGAGCAGGAGCTGGGCAAGAAGCAGATCCTGGAGAACTACCTCAACATCACGTTCTTCGGGCAGCAGGCGTACGGCGTCGAGGCCGCGTCCCAGCGCTACTTCTCCAAGTCCGCCAAGGAGTTGGAGCTGGAGGAGGCCGCGCTGCTCGCCGGCATCGTCCAGTCCCCGAGCCGGTACGACCCGGTCAACGACTCGGAGGAGGCCAAGAAGCGGCGCAATGTCGTCCTGCAGCGCATGGCCGCCACTCGCGACATCACCCAGGAAGAGGCCGACGCCGCCAAGAAGAAGCCGCTCGGCCTCCAGGTCAGCCGCCCACGGGAGGGCTGCATCACGGCCGCGCGCGGCGCCGGCTTCTTCTGCGACTACGTCCACAACGCCTTCCTGAACGACCCGGCCTTCGGCGACACCCGCAAGGACCGGGCGAAGATCTGGGACAAGGGCGGCCTGAAGATCAGGACGACGCTCGACCCGCAGGCCCAGGAGTCCGTCCAGACGGCCATAAAGGACAACGTCCACCAGAACGACCAGGTGGCCACCGCGGTCTCCATCGTCGAGCCCGGCACCGGCAAGGTCCTCGGCATGGGCCAGTCCCGGCCGTACGGCTACGGACCGAACGAACTGGCCATCAACCTCTCCGTGGACAAACGCATGGGCGGCGGCGCCGGCTACCAGCCCGGGTCGACGTTCAAGCCGATCGTCGCCGCGGCCGCCATCGAGCAGGGCAAGTCGCCGACGCAGAAGTACGGTTCGCCGTACGAGATGCCGTACCCGAGCCCGGTGAACACCTGCTCCGGGCAGTGGACGAACACGCAGAACGAGAAGCTCACCAACGAGAACGAGGAAGAGGTCGGCCCCTACGGGATGCGGGAGGCGACCGCCAAGTCGGTCAACACCTACTACGTGGAGCTGATCAGCGACATCGGGATCTGCCCGGTGACCTCGATGGCCGAGAAGATGGGCGTCAACCGGGCCGACGGGCAGCAGATGGCGCAGGCGCCGTCGATCGCGCTCGGCACGCAGGAGATGTCGCCGCTGACGATGGCGTCCGCGTACGCGACGTTCGCCAGCCGGGGCACGTACTGCACGCCCGTCGCGATCGAGGCGGTCACCGACGCCGACGGCAAGTCCATGCCGGTGCCGAAGACCAAGTGCAACCGGGCCATGTCGCCGAAGACCGCCGACACCGTCAACACCCTCCTCAAGGGCGTGGTCGAGGACGGCACCGGCAAGCAGGCCGGACTCGGCAGCCGCCCCAGCGCGGGCAAGACCGGAACCACCGACTTCCGTTACGCGGCCTGGTTCGTGGGCTACACGCCGAACATGGCCGGCGCGGTCTGGGTCGGCGACCCGCAGCACAAGCGGCAGATGACCGACATCAGCATCGGCGGCAGGTACTACGACAAGGTCTACGGCGGTGAAGTCCCCGGCCCCATCTGGAAGGCGGCGATGTCGGGCGCCCTCGAAGGCAAGCCCGCGCCGGACTTCAACCTCGTCGACATCCCCAAGGACAAGCCCAAGGGCGACAAGGACAAGGACGAGCACGAGGACGACGACCAGAAGCCGGGCAAGCCGAACAAGCCCGGCGGAGGCAACCCGTGGCCGGACTTCACGCTCCCGCCGGACGTTCTCGGCGGAGGCGGGAACGGCGGCGGAGGCGGCAACGGCGGCGGTCGGTGGCCGCAGCCGCGGTGAGCCCGGTCGGCTGATGTGAAAGAGGGTGCCCCCTGAACCAGGGGGCACCCTCTTTTTCCGTGCGGGTTCGTACGTCCCGTGCAGGGTTCGTACGTACCGCCGTACCGCCGGGGCGGGTCAGCCCGCGAGGAGTTGCTTGACCACCGCGGCGACGCGGCCGCCCTCGGCCTGGCCCGCGACCTTCGGGTTCACGATCTTCATGACCTGGCCCATCGCGCGCGGCCCCTCGGCACCGGCGGCCTTCGCCTCCTCCACGGCCTGCGCGACGATCTCCTGCAGCTCGCCGTCACTCAGCTGCTTCGGCAGGTACGCCGCGAGCACCTCGCCCTCGGCCTGCTCACGCTCGGCCTGCTCGGCACGCCCGCCGTTGGCGAAGGCCTCCGCCGCCTCGCGGCGCTTCTTCGCCTCGCGGGTGATCACCTTCTGCACCTCGTCGTCGGAGAGCTCGCGGGCGGACTTGCCCGAGACCTCCTCCTTCGTGATGGCGGACAGGGTCAGCCGGAGCGTGGAGGAGCGCAGCTCGTCGCGCTCCCTGATCGCCGCGGTGAGGTCTTCCTGCAGCTTGGACTTGAGCGTGGTCATGGCCCAAGTGTCGCAGGTGCGCTGCCGATGGCGCCCGCAGATTTCCCGGCGGTACGACTTCCGCGGCGCTTCTGCAACGATGGGCGTATGCGCGCGCGATACGGAGTACCTCTGGGAATCACCGCGGCCACAGCCGCAGGTGTGGTGTACGCGGCCGGGTTCGAGGCCCGCTCCTTCCGGCTCCGACGGGTCACCGTGCCGGTGCTTCCCGAGGGGATGCGGCCGCTGCGGGTGCTTCAGGTCGCCGACATCCACATGGTGAGCGGGCAGCGCAAGAAGCAGCGCTGGCTCCAGTCCCTCGCGGGCCTGCGCCCCGACTTCGTCATCAACACCGGCGACAACCTCTCCGACCCGGAGGGCGTCCCCGAGGCCCTGGACGCACTCGGCCCGCTGATGGAGTTCCCCGGCGCGTACGTCTTCGGCTCCAACGACTACTACGGCCCCAAACTCCGCAACCCCGCCCGGTACTTGATCGAGAAGCTGCAGGGCAGGCACGGCCTGAACGGCAACGCTCCCGCGGTCGGCGTCGTCCACAACCCGTGGGAGGACCTCCGCGACGCCTTCGACGCGGCGGGCTGGGTCGGCCTCACCAACACCCGCGGCACGCTCAAGATCGACGGGTACGAGATCGGCCTCACCGGCGTGGACGACCCGCACATCAAGCGGGACCGGTACGCCCGCGTGGCCGGCGGCCCGGAATCGAGCGCCGACTTCTCCATCGGCGTGGTGCACGCCCCGTACATCCGCTCCCTGGACGCCTTCACGGCCGACGGCTACCCGCTGATCCTCGCCGGGCACACCCACGGCGGCCAGCTCTGCATCCCCTTCTACGGCGCCCTCGTCACCAACTGCGACCTGGACACGGACCGCGTCAAGGGCCTCTCCCGGCACACGGCCGACGGCCACGACTCGTACCTGCACGTCTCGGCGGGCTGCGGCACGAACCGCTACACCCCGGTCCGCTTCGCCTGCCCCCCGGAGGCAACGCTGCTTACGCTCACGCCGCGACGGGACTGGCACGAGTGAGGACGCTGCGGCGGGACTGGCATGGCTGAGGACGCTTCGGCGGGACCAGTACGGCTGAGGACGCTGCGACGGGACTGTCACGGTTGAGGGCGCCGCCGCGGGGCTGGCACCGGCTGAGGCGGCCTGCGCCTGTGCGTGCCCGTTCCTGCACCAGGCGGGTGGGCCTGCCTGCCTGGTGCAGTCTGCCCGCCGGGCTCCTACGGCTGGCCCTGACCCTCTCGGCCGGGGCCACATCCGCCCCGGCCTGGGGCCCCGCCAAAACCGGATTTCGTCTACGAGCGACGGTCCGCTAAAGTAATCGATGTCGCCGCGACGTGGTCACCCACAGCAGCGACATCGGGGTGTGGCGCAGCTTGGCAGCGCGCTTCGTTCGGGACGAAGAGGTCGTGGGTTCAAATCCCGCCACCCCGACAGCCGTAACAGCAGGTGAGGCACCTACCAACTTTGGTAGGTGCCTCACCTGTTTTCGTCTGCGTGTCTATCTGAGTGACTACCGCTCCGGGGCCCGCTTGAAGATGCCGTCCATGACCACGGCGCCGGTCTGGATCACGGGCCGGATCTGCTTCCGGTAGACCTCCTCGGTCACGGCCGTTCCGGAGTGGCCGACGAGTCGGGAGATCTCTTCAAGAGGTACGCCACTGTCGGAGAGCAGTGACACGAAGCTGTGCCGGAGCTCCCGAGGAGTCCACTCGTCGGCGTTGATCCCTTCGGCGTCCTTGAGGGCCGTCCGGAAGGCGCGTCGGACGTTGGTCGCGTCCAGCGGCTTGCCGACAGCCGAGGAGAAGACGAGCCCGTTCTCCTCCCAGTCGTCTCCAGCTGCGAGACGATCCCAGCCCTGGTCTTCGTACTGAGCCCACAGGACCTCTACGCACCGCGCGGGCAGGGCGAGCGTGCGCCGGGACTTCCGTGTCTTGGTGTCTCCGCCTCGTCGGACCGACCGCCACACGGCGATGTGCGGAGGCTGCGGCGGATTGGCGTCCGGCCTGCCCTTGAGGAACACGTGGTCCCAGGTCAGTGCGCGCAGCTCCTCGGTGCGGGCTCCGGTCAGCAGGGCGACGACGATGTACACATACATCGAGGTTCCCTCGGCCGCCTTCAGTACCGATTCCGCCTGGGCCAATGTGAGCGCCTTGGACGGTCGGCCTGGTCGGCCGGCAGGAACGGCGCACAGCTCGACGACGTTGCGCTTGACCTTGTCACGCGCCATGGCTCGCTTGACCGAGCGGTTGAGGCAGGAGTGCAGCGCTTGCAGGGTGCGAGTACTGAGCGAGCGAGCCTTCGTCGCCAGCCAGCGGTCGACGTCCTCGGCGCTGAGATCGCGAAGCTTTCGCGCGCCGAGGCTCGGGATGACGTGGAGCTGGCTCAGCCTGGTGACGGTTTCGACCGTGCGCTCATCACGCCCCGCCAGGCCGTACGCGAGCCAGTCGTTCACCGCGTCCGCGACCGTGAAGTTGGTGGGCGCGATGGCGAGCCCGTCTTCGTGGTCGCGCAGAACCTCTTTGAGCTTGTTCTTGGCCTCGGTCTTGGTCCTGCCACTTCCCCGTTTGACGATCCGCTTGCCGCTCGGATCGAAACCCAGGTTCGCAGTGGCGATCCAGCGCTGCCGCTTCTCGTCCCAGTGGAGGCCGCCGTCACCACGGCTGCGACGTGTTGCCATCAGGCAGCCTCCACCAGCTGCTCACGGATGAAGTCCTGCACAGCCTCGGCGGGGATCCGGCGAGCTCGGCCGATGGTGATCGAGGGCAGTCGATGGGTTCGGATCAGGTCGTAGACCTTGGAGCGACCGAGCTTGAGCCGTGTCATGACCTCCGGAACGGTCAGCAGCTCTGCGGTGGCGGTGACAGTGGTGGTGGTCATGCTGCGGTTCCTTCCAGGGCGAGTTGGTCGTGCAGGGCTTCGCGGGCGGTGTCGCGGTTGAGTTGGAGGCCGCGGGCGATGGTTGCGGCGAGTGCGGATTCGCCGGGGGTGTGGCCGTGGCCGGCGTACTGCCAGTCCGACAGGCCTAGGACGGTCGACGGTTCGCGGTCGTTGAGGCCGAGGGCTTCGCGTTCTTGGGCGGCGCGGAAGTCGGCTCGGGCTTGGCGGAGTTCGCCGAGAGTCGTTGAGTAGCGGCGGGACTTGGTGGAGAAGTGGCCCCGGAATCCGAGCATGTGAGCCCAGGTCCAGAGGCGGCGGTCCGGGTAGAGCGGGTCAAGCGCCTTGCACGCCTCGATGAGGCGGCGGGTGTGCTCCGGGACGTCGTAGCGGTCGAGTTCAGCGAGTTCGCCGATGCGGCGGTCGAGGGTGCCGGTGTTCTCGGCCGCCTTGGTCGAGTACTTCGCGACGTACGAGGCGACGGCCTGTTCTGTGATGTCGGAGCCGTCGCCGAAGGCTTTGACTGGGCGGACGTCGAGCTGCCGCCCCCAGCAGAAGGTTCGGGCCGGTTCGTTCTCGGCAGCCGGGACAGAGACGGATGTGTAGCTGTGCGTTGCGGCGGCGTGGATTGCGTCTGTGAGCAGGGCGACCGTTGCCCAGGACGGGGACGGGGTCTCAGGGCCGTCCGGGCCGTCGATACGGATCACCGCGTGGAAGTGCAGGGCTCCGCGCTTCTGGAACTCGGCGACCTTGCCGTAGGAGAGGCGAGCTGTGTCCTTCAGTTCGCGTTGGGTGAGTCCGGCGCGGGCGGCGATCTCTCGACGGAGCCGGGTCGTAAAGCGCATCCACAGGTCGCCGGCGTGGTTGTTGAAGAGGACGGCTGCGGCGTAGTCGTACGTCGTCGGGTCCAGGGCCGTGCCCAGCGCTTCGTTGTCCTTAGCGTGGCGAGTGCCGCAGCGGCAGGTGCCTCGGTCGGGTCGGTTGTGGACCGGGCCGAAGGACGGGGCCGTGAGCGTGGCGAAGACCCGCGGGTGGTCCCGGACCGTGGTCGGAATTTCGCGGCGGTCGTCGCCTGCCAGGCCTGCGCGGATCAGGTGGTAGGTGTCGCCCGCGTACGTCCAGGCGCAGGACGGGCAGCGGGAGGCACGTCGATTGCCGCAGGCGACGCGGAGACGGCCGCCTGGCTCGGACTCGGTGGAGTAGTGGTGCAGGGTCTCGCCGGTGGTCTTGTCTTTGGTGAGGGTCCAGCCGGTGAGGTGGATGGGGTCGGCGCAGCCGCCGGTGCGGCGGATCTGGTCCTGCCAGCGGTCGAAGTCGTCGGCCGAGGCCACCCTCAGCAAGTCCCCGAGGGTGGTTGGGTCGAGAAGAGCGGCGTTAGACACGGGCGCCCTCCCGTACGCGGGTGGGGCGGGCGATGCCGGTGCCGTCGCAGGACGGGCAGTGGGCCGTGATCGTACGAAGGGGTCCGTGGCGGTCGCGGCCGCCGAGGGTAATGGCGGCGGAGGCGAAGCCACAGCAAGATGCGCAGATCCGGGATGGCGGGCGGGTGCGGTGGGCCATGCTGGAGGTTCCTTCCGGTTCTTGGATCGGTTGGGCACGGCTCCCGGGCGGCAGAGACTTGGCGGTTTCAGGGCCGCCCGGGGGCCGGTCAGCGACGCTTCGTGTCGGCGTTCATGAGCGAGCGGATGACCAGGGCCGTGATGGCGGTCGACGCGGCAGTGATGGCGACGGCGAGGAGCAGCGAGACCAGGACAGCGCCCAGGACCAGGACTGCGGTCGTACCGCCGGCGACGAGGGTGACCAGGGCACCGGGCGTGAGCTGGACCGTGGGGCGGTTGGGCTGTGCCGCTGCCGGGGCTAGCGGATAGTGCCGAGCGATCGTGGTCGGCTCGATGACGGTGGCCGGGGTGGCGTTGGGCGTGGCCGTCGGCTGCAGGTTGGTGGGGATCTTCGGTTGGAACATCGGGGTCAACTCCCTGCTGTGAGCGATCACTTGTTGATGGCCGTGTCGATGACCGGGGTGAGCAGGCTGTCGGAGAGGAGGTAGCCGCCGAGGAGCAGTACGGCGACGAGCCACCAGGGCGGGCGGATGAGCTTCACGCCAAGTACGCCGACGGCGAGCAGCGCGAGCCAGAGCGGGACGTCCATGGGTTCTCCTCAGCGGACCTTGCAGCGGTGGGTGCGGGCGGCGAGCTGAGCGGCAGACTGGCTGGAGTAGTCGGCGGACCAGCCGCAGCGGTCGGCGGTGCAGGCGGCGGCGTGCTTGGTACGGCCGCGGCGGTCGCGGTGGGTGCCGATCTGGACCGGACCTATCTGCATCACCGAGTGGAAGTGGTTGCGGGCGGGCATGGGGCGTACTCCCTTGTGTGTCAGGTGAGTTGGGCTGCGATGGCATCGGCGAGCTGGGACGGGACGCCGAGGCGGGCGCGGAGGGTGTCGGGGTCGATGGCCGTACCGGTACGTGCCTGGTGGGCTTCGGCGACCTTGCGAGCGTGGGCGACGAGGGCGGCGGGGACGGGTGGGGTCGCATCCGTGACCGCGGGCTCTCCGGGGGCGCGAGCGCCGATCCCGACGGACGGCGGATCCTCGGGCTCAGAAGCAGTAGGGGCCACCTGAGCCGGCTGAACCGCGACCGGCTCTTCGTCCGCCACCCTCCCCGGTGTGTGAGCCAGAAGCGTGCCGCCGAGGAACGCGAGCGCGGGCCACCCGGCGACGCCGAACCGGAGCCAGGCTGGCGGGTGCTCAAGGTCGAGGAATCCGGCGGTGGCGACGTTCGCCCCGAGCGAGGCGACCAGAGCGATCAGGAACCAGCACCAGGCCAGCCGGGACGGCCCAACGCTACGGAGCCGCCGCCAGGCCGCGACCAGAAGCAGGTCGACGCTGATCGGGTAGGCCCACGCCTTCCAACCGTCCTGACCGGCAGCGGCGGCGAGGTCGTGCAGGTGGGCGAAGGACAGAGCCCCAGCAATGACCGCCTGGACAAGGACGGCGTCCGCCTTTACCGAGGCCCGGGGCGTCACCACCACCCCTCCCCCGGCTCGTCACCGCGAGGCGGCATGGGCGGGAGGAAGCCCGGAGGCAGGGACAGAGCGAGAGCAGGGGCGAGAACCGCGATGAACTCGGCGTCGGTCTCGTAGCGGCGCTCGTACAGGTCGAGCGCGCCGAGCAGCGATGCGGTACGAGCGAAGTCCTCGTCGGCATCCATGAGTTGGCCTCCTGTTTTGAGCATGGGTGGGGTAGGGACTTGGCACGAAGCAGTCGCGCCGACCGTGGTGCGGGGGATGTGTCAGGCCGTGGCGGACGCGGACTTGGTGAGCGGCGCGGAAGCCGAAGACGGCACGGTGACGACCGGCCGGAAGGGCGCGAGGGCAGGCAGGTCCGGCGTGCGGTGTGCGTGCTCGTTGCAGAGGTTCACGGCATTGCGCAGCGAGGTGTGCGGGGCGCGGATACGGGCCCAGCCGCCGGTCGAGTCGCCTGCAACGGCGATGCCCGGAGTGTCGGGCGAGATCTGGATGGCAGCCAGTACGGCGTCGGGAGCGATGTCTCCGAAGGCCATGTTGGCGCTGGACTCGTCGTTGACGCGGTGGGCGGTACGGCCGGTGAGCTGGGCCCGAAGCATCGTGATGCCCTTGCCGAGCTCCGAACCGAAGCGCTGACCGCAGATCTCCAGGTAGATGCCGGCGGCGCGACCGAGCTGAGCGAGACGTACGAGCGCGGTGATGATGCGGTCGCGGCGCTTCTCCTCGTCCTTGGTGGCGAAGAGCGCGAGCTCGGCTACCTCGTCGACCAGGACTACGACCGGAGTCGGGCGAAGGCCGGCGGGCAGGTCCCAGATGTCGGCGGCGATCTCTGCGTCCGGGACCGCGACGCTGATGCGCTGTTCGGCGCGTATGAGCAGGTAGACGTCTTCCATGTGCGACACGAGGGCTTCGAGGAGTTCGAGTGCGGTGTCCGGGTCGTTGGCGAGAGCCGAGAAGCGACGGGCGAGCGGGAAGAGCTCAACCCCCTGCTTGCAGTCGATGCCGACCAGGGCGACGTCGAGCGGTGCGAGGCCGCAGACAAGAGTCCGCTGGTAGACGGACTTGCCGGACTCGGTGGCACCGAGGGTGAGGCCATGGGGGACGGACCGGTAGTCGCGGTAGTGGACGGCACCGTCCTCGCGGAGCGCGACCGGGATACGAAACGGCGAAGCCCTGTCGGCAGGAGCCTCAGCAGGCATCCGTACGCGATCGAGGACGTCGTACCCCGTCATCCTCAACTCAACGACGCTGGACCGAACTTCGCGTGAGCTGACGGCGTACATCCCGAAGGAGTGCCGCAGGCGATCAGTCGACGCCGCGAAGTCAAAGGCATCCTGACCGGGACGAAGCTTGAGCCGTATGACGAGGCCGGTCCGCGTGGGCCGCAACCTCAGGATTCGCGGCGAACGAGCCTCCGGCACCGGCCTGTTGGCCACCCGAGCCAAGGTGAGCCGCCAGCGCGGCGGAGGGACAGTGAGCCCGCAGGCTTCCATGACCGAGGTGTAGCGGACCAAGGCCCGAACCGAGGCGAACGCGGCACCGAAGCACACCCAGTACCAGGCGGGACGCCGCCACCGCAGAAGACCTGCGGCAGCAGCGACCACCACGAGAACCGTGATCATCAACTCGGCCATGATCAGGCCGCCTTGGCCTCGGCCGCACCGGCCATCAGCGAGGTGACGGCGACGGCCCGGAAGGCGATGCCGTGCCGCTTCTGCCCGTTGAACTCGTTCTCCCACGGGCGGGCGATGAGGCCGGTCAGCCCGACCGGGGTACCCATGGCCAGCTCGCCGGAGATACCGGGCTGCGGGACGGTGACGGACAGGATCTCCACCTCGTCGTTGGCCGCGAACATCACGTCCACGGTCATCAACTGGGCGCCGGTCTCGACGTCTTGGGCGATCTCGCCCGTACGGCGGTCCTTGACCTTGGGCTGGGGGGCCTTGGCGACCATCACGGTGGCGGTGGAGGTGTCGACGGGAATCTGACGCACAGCGGATCACTCCTATATAGATGCTGGACTCCGTCACTCATATACATGAGTGACATAAAGAAGAGTGCAGCACTCCTGTACATGAGTCAACCCGCCGCGACGAACAAGTCAGGGCGGGCTGTGGGGAGTTGAGCGCGCGTCAGTCGGCGGCGGGAATCCGGTACTCGAAAACGAACTGGTCAGCAGCCATCAGGGTGTCGCACACCTCGACCACGCGCCCCTCTGTCGTACGGGCCTCACGGACCAGATGCACTACGGGCGCACCGGGACTCAGCGCCAACTCGGAGGCTTCCGCCTTAGCCGCCGACCGCGCTTGCAGCGTCTCGACGAACTCGGCGAACTCGTGCCCATGCTCTTCGAGTCTGGCGTAGATGCCACCACCGCCGGGGTTCTCGGCGAACAGCTCGGGGATGTCCTTCACGACGTCCCACGGGAGGTACGAGGTCGCGGTCTCGACCGGGGTGCCGTTACGGAAGTAGAGCCGTCGGCGAGCGAGAACCTGGGTGCCGGCGGAGACGCCGAGCCGTTCGGCAGCATCCTCCGGGGCCTCCATGGGCCCGATGTAGAGCACGCTGACCTTGGCCTCGGCGCCAGACTGTGCGGACTCGGCGAGGTAGGCAGCTTTGCCACCCTGCCGGTGCGAACGCCGGAAGCGATCAGAAGAACGGTGCCGTACGGGCGGCCGATCCTTCACGATGGACCCCTTGCCGTGCCGAGTCTCCACAAGCCCACTGGCCCGCACCTCGACCATGGCCTTACGAATCGTCCCGCCGGAAACTCCGTACCGATCGACCAGCTCGGACTCGCTCGGCACCATGTCGCCCGGCGCGAGGACACCACCGCGGATCTGCTGAACGATCTCTTCGGCGATCTGGACGTACCGAGGTACGGACCTCTCACCTCCTACCGCTGTTCCCATAGTCCTTCTTCTCCTCCTATGCTCCTGTACATGAGTAACAGCGCCCAGGAAGCCCAGTCAACGCCGCTGCACTCCGTGTCCGTGGCCGGAGTCGTCGTACGCGAAGACGGCCGACTGCTGGCGATCCGTCGCGCGGACAACGGCACTTGGGAACTCCCGGGCGGCGTGCTCGAACTCGACGAGACGCCCGAGGCCGGCGTACGGCGCGAGGTCCTGGAGGAGACGGGCATCCACGTCGAGGTGGACGAGCTCACCGGGGTCTACAAGAACACGACCCGAGGCATCGTGGCCCTGGTCTTCCGCTGCAAGCCCGCGGGCGGCGAAGAGCGAACGTCCAGCGAATCGACCGCCGTTGACTGGCTCACGCCGGACCAGGTCTCGGAGTACATGTCCGAGGTCTACGCGATCCGGCTCTTGGATGCCCTCGACGGCGCCGGGCCACATGTACGGAGCCACGACGGCCGTCGCCTGGCCACCACTCAGAGCTAGGGCTTGAACATGACGGCATCTGTAGCTCTGAGATTTGAGCGGATATCCCCAGAGGGCGACCACAGGGACCTTCGGCTGCACATTGGCGCGCACCGCCACACATGCGATTCGTACTACCTCGCGATCGACGAGTCCCCCACCGCCGTGCAGCACCTCGGTTCAGGCCTGGCACGTCTGCTGGACCAGTGGATGGAGCAGGTCGACGAGCTGAGGGGAACAGGAGGCATTGCGTACTTGCCGTACGACTTCTCGGATCAGTGCACAGCCTGGCTGCGCGTCTCATCGGCAGACGGTGGCACCGCAGACGTCCAGGCCGGCTGGAGTCTCGTCGAGGGATACGGCTTCGATCCTTCCAACTACCGCGCAACAGCACCGGAGATCACAGACTTTGAGCCGATCTCGAATGCTCAGATCGCATGCTCGCTGGAAGACCTGAGCAGCTGCCTCGTAGCCAACCGGGACGCCCTCGCAGCCACTGGGCCGTAGCGCGATAGAACTTTCCCTACTTCATCAAGGCCCGCGCACGGCGCGGGCGCGCGCCGCCTGTGCGGCGCGGCCTGCCTCCTGTCTCCGCCCCGGCTGGCCGCGCCCGTCGGCGCGCTCGCGTGCTGCGGGCGAAGGTCAGAGAAACCCCGATATGGCTGGGGCGGTCGGCTCCACGGCTTTAGGCAGCCACTTTGGGGCGAGCCTCGAAGATCTTGGCCCCAACGTCGTGCTTTAACGGGCAGGTCCACTGACTGCCCGACTCGCCGGAAGCTTACGGGGCCAAGATCACTCGCCCCAAAGCAGCTCCAGCCCAAAGCCGCTCCACCGACCTAATGGCGCCGGCGCAGTAGGCCCGGGGAGATTGCCTTAGGGGGTAGATGCATCGTCGATCAACCCATACGGAGGTTCAGCAGCGGAGCCCGAATACCTCACAATGATCGACTTCACTACCGAAGGGGGCGGGACGTTATCAACGATAATGATCTGAGCCCCCGCGCCCGAAGTTGCGAGCCACTCGGTCAGGTGTCGGTAAATTCTCCGCACGATCGCCTCAGCCACCTCCTCCGCGTTCTCCTCGCTTTCAGCCGTCCAAAGAATTCCCTCGGGGGCGAGGTTCTTCTGCGGACTGTCGATCATGAGGAACCCAGGATGCCTCCGCCCCTCCTCGTAAGCGAGCTCAAAAATTGCAAGCTCCCACGCGAGCGAGATCAGAGTAGTTGCCCCCGATGAACCAACGCGGTCGTACCGGATTCCACGAACGTAAGGAATGAGCTGACCGTTAATTTCCGCTTCGGTCAGCTTCGGATATCCGAAACTCTGGAGAATGTCGTAGAAACGCTCCGACAACTTACCCAGCATCTCAGACCGCTCGCGCCTCGCCGCTTCAGCATCTGCAGCACGCCTGCGCGCTTCGGTTAGGCGTGCTGCAAGAGACTCAACTTCACGCTCATGCTTCTCAACCGATTCCAGCATGCGCCGCTGATTCGCTACCTGATCGATAGACAGGTCGGCGTCGGCCACGGCCCGCACGGCGGCGTCACGCTCCGCCAGGAGAGGCGTTACAGCTTCCCTGGTCAGACTGTCAAATCGCCCGCGAAGTACGATGGACTCGGCATCCAAATTACTGCTTTCAGATCGAGCATCCTTGGCTTCAGCGGAGACCGCCTCAATGTAATCGTTGAGTTCATTTAGGCGCCTCTTGGTACTGCTTAACTCCTTGGATACATCAAATTCGCTTGTGGAGGTCTCCAATTCCGTCTGCCCATTTTGGCTCGCCTCTGCGCCAACAGCACTTAGTGCCTCATGCGCCAGATGTGGCACGGCAGAGCGGCACAGGGTGCACCTTCCGTTGACGATACTGACATCGCCTAGAGAAGACGCACAGGCAGGGCAAACGGTAACAGCCAAGGGATCAAATAGCCTCTTGGCTTCCTTGAGCAGTGTGAGCTTCTTCAGGTCATCAGCGTACTGAGCCCGCAGGGGTGAAAGCCTCCTTAAGAGGGTCTCACGCTCGCGCGCTCTTCCTGCGACGTCCCTGGCTCGCTCTTCCATATCCTGGTATGCGCGTCGAGCTTCAGCTGCGAACAGCGTCTGCTCCTGCGCCGCATCATCGACTTCAGACAGTCTCAATACAGCTTGAGTTCGCCGGGCAGTCGCCTGCTCCATCAGCGAATCCAGTTCCACGGGACCTAGAATTCCCTGCTCGCGAATGAAGCGCCTCAGGGCATCAATACCCTTGCGTTCCCCGCGTAGCTGCTCTTGCAATTCCGCAACCTGTCCCGCCAGGACAGCGCGACCCTCGTCGAATACGTCGAAGAGTATGTCAACCACTTGCCGCAGCTTATTCGCTTTGTGCGGCGCATGCTCAAAAACCAAGTTCTTGTTATCAAGACGCGTGTTAGTCAGGTACCACAACGGAGCCGTATCGCGGAAGCTGAGCTGGTGGGTGACAGAGTCTGGCCTTGTCGGAGCAACACGGAGCTTAATTCCATCCAACCCGCAAAGGGTAAGGAGAAATTTCGAAATGCTCTCACTCGCGGAAGAGTCGGAGGAGACGACATTGGGAGCAACTTGCTCCACCTCATCCAAATCACCGAAAAAAATGAGAACATCTTTGATTGATCCCTCAACGCTTCGCTGAATCAGGAAGCGCTGCCGAGCGTACCCAAGCCTTGCGGCATCAGGGCCGATTTCCGAGTCTTCTTCTTCCAACTCGACCGGGACGCTCGCCTCAATAGAGAGCTGCACCGCCTTCACGGCGTCCACGACTTCGGGATGCTGGGGGAAAGAAGATCCACCCAAGCAGTAGTCGACAAACTCTAGGATTGTAGTCTTTCCAGTGCTGATCTCACCCGCGATGAGGCTCAGCGGACTCCATGATCCCCCGTCGGTGAACCTGATTTCATAGTTCTTCCTGTAGCCGATAAGGCGCAGCCCCAGAAGCCTCAACCCTGGACCCTTTGGGATAGTCATACTCGCGATCTCCTTGTCTCAGATGTTGAGTAGATCCAGCATTGCAGGATCCGCGTTAAGCCATTTTCGGCAGAACTCGGGCAACTTACTATCCGCCACTTTCCTTAAACGCTTCGCAATTACCTCTACGCTCTCCCTGTATGCCAGAGCATAGATACTTGAAAGCTGACCTGCCGCATCACTACCTGATTCGGTAATCCGAAAAACGCGATACCCATCGCCAGTCGCCGGCTCAACAAAGCCGTACGCGACAAGCAGCGCCAAGTCACTCTGGAGCCTGGCGCGACGAGTAACGAATCTATGCCCTGGTGAAGCATAAGTAAGTGGCTTAACCGAGAATCCGGCTAGCACGAGATCGCGGTACTCGTCCTCTTCTGGCTGCACCAGCAAGAAGGGATTTGCCGCGAAGAAATCTAGAACGCCTAGCCGCTCAATACTGGGGACAAGTTTCGTGAAGTTTGCTGTTTCCAGAAGAAGTAGCAGTTGGGCCAACCTGAACTCTTCTTGATCTTCAGGGCGGAAATAGCTCTCGTGAGCTCGCTTATCGGGGACATTTGCCTGACTAGTCATCGCGCTCACCGGCACCTTCGCTGGCGAATTCGGCGTCAGGAGTGTTGCCCGTCGCCACTTTACCGGAGCTAGCGGACCGCATATGATCGGCAGCTACATCTCGAAAGTCGCGTGACCAACCAGCTCTCCCATCATTTACGCGCTGGTGCACAATTCCGAACGCATGCACCAACCCAGATTGGATCACCGTAGGAAGATTGGGATGGTGATTCCGAACGGCATCCATTACGTCGACATAGAGACCAACTAGCGGTCCATGCAGATTCGATTGACACGAGACATTGAATCTCTGCGCCCAGATGGACCCGAGCTCAGACTTTGACCGAGATAGCGCTTCCATCTCTTCGGGTACAGCCTTGTCCGTCACCTCATGACTCAAAATCTCGGCATTGAAGAATTCTTCTTTTGCATCATCACACTCGAACATGCCGGCGTGACGTAGTTGATGGACGAAGAGCGCACCTTCATACTGATCGAAATCCGTCAGGGCTACCGTCGGACGATAAGTGGGGCTCGGAAGCGAAGCTGATGGATTGAAGTAGTATTCTTTAACGTTCTTGGCATCTTCGGAGAGGAGCAGACGGCGAAGTTGAACTTGGTTCCAAAGCACGATCCTTACGCCATCACTCTTCTCCTTCCTCTTCTTCCAATCGGTCCACCACTTCTCATTAGGGCCGTCTAGGTTTCTGGGGATACACAACGTCCAAGTTGACAGCGTGTATCCTTCCCGCTTCGCACAGGCCAAGGCTTGATCGTAAGATTCCCGCACTTGCTTTTGCTGAGATTTATCGAATTCGTCGATAAAATATTTTGATTGCCAGACGTTTACGTGCCCATCGATGAGGGATCCAACGTAGGCATCGATCCCCCAGTCGCCAGGGTTGGCGTCGAGGGTGGAGAGATCAGGGTGCAGAATTCCGACGAGATCTTGCACCATCTCTTCGAAGTGCGCTCGCGCCCCATCGACGGAGCCTGTCTTAATCTTGAAAAACTCAAAATTAATGGTCCCCATTCCAACTAGCGGCACTTGCGTCATGTACCCGCCCACCCGATTTTCGTCGCATTCGTGCACAGCAGCCCACCCCGAGTGCACTCCGCCGTCCGACACTTGATCGCGATTCGAGTAATGATGGCACGGGCCAGCTACTTTGTGCAGTGGACTGCGACTCTCTGTCGACCTCTCCCTGGCACTCCACGCTGCGGTGTTCGGGCACGGTGCACTCAGGCGATTGCGCCCAGTGGTACCAGGGCCGTGCTCGCACGGTGACGGTGCGCCACTCACAGGGCGCCCATGACAGCCATGGCTGGAGTCGGCCGCCGTTCCCTGTCGAGTGCGAGTCGACGTCCCCGGGGCCCTTGTCAGCGGCGAGCGTCAGGCCGATCGCCGGGCATCGGGCAGTTCGAGGGGCTCGTGGTTGTGCCAAAGAAGGTGACGGTCACCACGGCGCAACTCGGCGTCTCCCCACTCAAGACGCACGATCCCGGTACCCATCGCGCACGCGTAGGCCAGGAGGACCACTCCGACGTCTGGGGCAAGTTGCCCAAGGTCCCTATGGAACTCCTGTTCCTGTAACTCCTCAAGTCCAAGATCCAACTCGCCCTGCATAGGCTCAGGGCCGTGGCGTCGGATGAGGTCAGCGCGAAGGCCGACGGCGCGACGGAGTCGAGCACCCGTTACCGGTAGATCCCTTTTGGCATAGCGGATCGGATAGAGCACCTGCCCAGCAACGACCATCACCGTGCGCGCCTGCAGACGCACCGCCGTGACACCGGGAAGATCAGCGAGCCCGGCTTCCAGCTCCTCGTACTGCGAGGCATGAAGACCGTGTCCATAGGCTTCCAAGGTCTGCGTACCTACACCTCGATGCCCATCCCGCGCACGCTCGTGAGCTCTACCAATACACTGCGGGATACGCCTAGCCAGCGGTACGGCCAGCTCGCCGAAGACGCGCTGTGACCACGGTATGCCGACGCCCAGATCCCCCATGTTGTTCCCCCCTCGTACTCACGGCACTGTCAGAGGCAACTGCTAAGTCCGACGGTGACGTGCCGTCAGTCCTGCCACAAGGGCGCATAGTCGGCGCCCCCAGGGAAGGCCCCCAGCGGGACCGATGTTGCGCCATCAACTTGAGCTGGCTCGGATACCTTTCACGGCTGCTTCAAGGCTGGTAGGCACCACGATGGCGGTTGCTGACATCTAGACCATCTGTGGACAGAGGCTCGGGAACTTGGCCTGATCAAGCTGCTGACCAGCACGTTATCCGCGAGGCGAAAGGCCCTCCGGATCCGTGTGCAGTACAGCAGCAGAAGTACCGCAACCACGGCACCCGCACACGACCTGAGCTGACTCTCCGGGACCGCAGAACGAACGGCCTGACGGTCGCTGACCGCTCCACATAGTGCTACGGATCAGAAGGTCGTTGGAAGGGGGCTTTGACGGGACTGGCCCTCGACCCAAGCAGCGGAGCCCCAGACTCAGTCTGGGGCTCCGCTGTCGTCGGGATAAGCGTTGCTGCTAGCCGGAGATGGCCGCCGGCGGCGGCGAGCCGTCATCCCCTCCGTCACGGCTGGAGGAAGGAGGTCCGGCCGGGCGGTAACCGCGGCTTGTCGCCACACGGAGTGCGTCGTGCAGGACTTCAGTCAGATCCATTGCCAGGAGGCGCAACTCCTCAGGATCTGTCTCCTCATCGCCTAGCACTTCCCATGCGTGCTCCAGGAGTTCGGCCGCGATGCCGAGCTGCATCGCTTCAATATTGTCAGCCAAGCGGGACAGGTGGCTGCCGCTGTCGTCGGTGCTCAAAAAGCAAGGCTTACCCTCGGCCCCCGGCCATGGGAGGAGTCGCAGCTCGTTGTGTGAGGTCATCCCTCCTTCCCCTTCCCTTCGGTCGTGTGGTGGGTGGTGAACACCGCATCTGCACGGTCGCCGGGGAGTACCAGCACTGCCGCTTCGACCACGCGGCCCGCGATGTCGGCCGCAACGCGTGTGATCGCGAGAACAGCCAGAGCCGAGCTGATCCGAAGGGTCGAGGCCTCCTCTGGTGTCGGGCACCGGGCGCCGACCGTCTCCCGAATCTCGACCAGTGGCGGGCACAGCTCTGCCAGTCGTTCCTCCACCCGCTCACGCCAGGGCGCCCCATCGGTCAGGTCGGTCGGCGCCAGGTCTCGTGGGACGTAGATGCGGGCCAGACTGTGCGGTTGGTTCCCTTCGTAGCTGAGGCACACAAATTCCGTCAGCGTGGTCCTTGCCGAGACCCCAAGCAAGGCTGCCAAGTCCCTTCGGGCCTTGATGTTGGTGGCGCTGATGGTGACACGTAGAGGCTCCTCCGCCCCACTCCACGCATCCGTCAAGCGCCCACCACCGACGTACGTGAGTCTGCGGAGCCGACGGCGGACGAAGTTGCCCTTGCCGTGGATCTTCTCGACGAGACCTTCGGCTTGGAGGATCGCGAGGGCGTTTCGGAGCGTCGGCGTGCTGACCTTGTAGTGCGAGGCAAGTTCCGACTCGGAAGGCAGGCGTTCGCCGGCCGCGATTCGACCTGTCGAGATCTGGTTTCTCAGGTCGTCAGCGATGGCGTGACGGCGGGAAGCCACAGGTTGAATCACCACTTCCTCAACATCCGTAGGGCGATGAGGCGGGTGTGGGTGTGCATGGTCAGCAGTTCGCCCGACTCGAAACGAAGTCGCTTTGCACCACCCGGTAGTTGGAAGAGGTCGGCAACGCGGCAGGGCTGACCGCCGATCTGGATTACGTCGCCGCGCTGCACGTTGACCGATGTGATCTCGACGTTGGCGACCGCTGCGCCGCCGGGTGCCCAACCCTTCACTGGGAAACCCCCCTCGGTACCCCTTGGCCAACCGGCACGTGGCAAGAGCAGGTGCACGTCTCGTAGACCACGGGGACGCCGGTCGGTGCCGACGCGGGCGAGAACTGTGCGCACTCGCGGTGCGTGCCGATCCAGCATGAGCTCGACTGGTAGGGGGTCGGGACGGTCTGGTTGGGCGCCATCAGTGGGCCTCCCCCGGCATGGACCAGGCGAGCTGCTTCGCACGCTCCTCGCCGACGAGGCCGTACGTGTGGTCTTGGCGAGGCCCCATGAGGAACGCCGGCCAAGGGGTGTGCTCGAAGTGAACGACCGCCGGTCGGGCGGGTGTTAAGCCGCGGCTTTGCCTCTCCTTCGGTCGGTATCGCTTACTGGTGCGCGCGATGGCGCGGCGGATACGGTTGAACACGCTGATCAGCTCCTATCGCTGATGGCCAGGTCCCCGGACATCGCCCGTCGCGGGGACCGCTCTGCGTACGGCGGCCCATAACGTGCGACCGTTCAACTTGCTGGCAACGAACCCGAATTGGTCGGCCTCTGCCACCACTTCCAAGACCTCCCGCCATGTCTCGGCGGGGAGGGGTTCCGGGACCTCCGCTTCGATCGATGTGTGTCGGGCGTGCTGTTCGGTGCGCGTCGTGAGGCCGAGGGCGGATAACCGGGCGGCGATGTCCTCGGCTCTCGTCTCCGAAGCGGGCACAGGGGGAGCCTCCGTCGCCAGGCGATCACTTTACGTGCAGCTAGTTAACTAGATTAGAGCTAGTGAACTAGATTTTCCATATGCCTGAGCAGCCTCCGTACCTCCGCATCGCCGACGTCCTCCAGCAGCGCATCGCGGAGCGCGAGTGGACTCCTGGAGACCGGCTCCCGTCGCGTGCCCAGATCGCTCAGGAATGCGGCGTCGGCGAGAACGTGGTTCGCCGGGCCCAGGAACTACTGATCTCCCAGGGCGTGTTGGAGGGCCGCGCGGGTTCCGGTACGTACGTCGCCGAGCCTCGCGAGCGCGTACGCATGGTGCGCTCGTCGGCGCGGGAACAGCGCAGCGGGTCGCCGTTCCGCGCTGACATGTCGGCCGTGGGCAGGCAAGGGGACTGGGAGAGCCGGACCGAGGCCAAGGTTCCGGCACCGGCGGAGATTGCGGCACGTCTCGGTATCGCCGAGGGCGACCTGTGCGTCTGTACCCAGTACGAGTTCCTCGCCGACGGCAAGCCGGTGCAGCTGTCGACGAGTTGGGAGCCGTACGACCTCACCGCCGGCACGCTCGTCGTCCTTCCCGAGGGAGGACCGCACGCCGGGGCGGGGGTCGTGAACCGCATGGCGGAGATCGGCGTCACGATCAGCCATGCCGTGGAGCAACCCGAGCCACGGCAGGCAAGTGCCCAAGAGGCATCACTCCTCGGCATCCAGAAGGCGACACTCGTCACGCACATCCGGCGCACGTATTACAGCGATCAGGGCCGCCCCGTGGAGACGGCGGACATCGTCGTGCCCACCTCTCTCTGCGAGATCGTCTACGAGGTTCCAATCCATCGGTAACTGGCCCCACCAGCCAGCAGGCGACCGGTGTACCGAGCTCAGGTCTCGGCAAGAGTTCAACCTCCTCGCTGCACTCACAACGCCGAAGCGATTCCGATGCTCCAGCCAGCGGCGCGGGCGGCGCGGTTGTCAGCTGCGTCGGGAGGGTAGTGGGCCCGACGTGACCGACGACCAGAAGAAAGCGATACGAGATCTCGTCCGCCGCTTGGGTGACGACGTCCGCGACCCCCATTACTCCTCTTCGCATGAAGCAGCCCTGAACGTCTGCTCCGGTGTCTACGAGTTGATCCCGGTCGAGTTCTACGACCTCGTGCACGAGGCGGTCCTGGCCGGATACGCAGCCGCTCTTAGCGACTTGGAAGAAGGCAAGCTGGACGAGCAAGTGCGGGAGCGCTTCGAAGTTCTGAAGTGAGCTGAAGACGACTGTGACGGGCAGTCAGAACCCGAAGCCTTGAGTGTCTAACTGCGTGACAACCCGTACGCACAGCGGCGGATAGCCACGCACAACCGTGGACCGTCGCCGCAGGTGAAAGGCAGATCAGCCCGGGAACAGGCTCACTTCCTAGTTGCTTCGGGACGAAGAGGTCGTGGGTTCAAATCCCGCCACCCCGACAGCCGTAACAGCAGGAAGGGCCTGATCCGGATATCGGATCAGGCCCTTCCTGCTTCTCCCTGTGATCGTTGGGGAGAAGCAGGGAGAAGATCTTGATCGATGTCTCCCGGAGGTCAGGACCACGGGGACCGGATCGCCTCATCGGGGCTACAAGTTCGCTCGCGTCGAATCGCCCACGCCCCAACTGGCAAGCAAACGCAACGCCTCCGCCGAGGAAGTCCCCGGCTCCGCGTGATACACGGACAAGAACTGCCCATCGTCATCCGGCAAGTGCAGCGTCTCGTACGCGAGCGTCAGCTCACCCACCACCGGATGCCGCATCCGCTTCACCCCGTGCCCCTTCTCCTTCACGTCATGCGTGGCCCACAGCCGCCTGAACTCCTCGCTCTTGACGGACAGTTCACCCACGAGCGCCGACAGCTCCGGGTCCTCCGGATTCCGCCCCGCGTACAGCCGCAGGTAGCTGACCATGTCGGTGGCCTTCGTGTCCCAGTCGAGGAACAGCTTTCGGTAGTCCGGGTCGAGGAAGGTGAGCCGCGCCCAGTTCCGCTCGGCGCGCGGCAGCCGCCCCCAGTCGCCGAACAGGGCCGCCGCCATCCGGTTCCAGGCGAGGATGTCGGAGCGCGCCCCGCCGATGTACGCGGGCACGCCCTCCATGGAGTCGAGCAGGTGCCGCAGCGCGGGCCGCACCTGCTGCTGCCGCTTCGGTGCGGGCGCCTTGCGGCGCTGCCGGGTCGGCCTCGCGAGGTGGACAAGGTGGGCGTGCTCGGTGTCGCTGAGCCTCAGGGCGCGCGCGATGGCGTCGAGCACCTCCGCTGACACATTGCGCCCGTTGCCCTGCTCCAGGCGCGTGTAGTACGCGACCGAGACCCCGGCGAGCTGCGCCAGCTCCTCGCGCCGCAGGCCCGGCACCCGCCGGTGCCGCCCCATCGACGCGAGCCCCACGTCCTCGGGCTTGAGCCGGGCCCGCCGGGTGCGCAGGAACTCGCTGAGCTCGGCCCGCCGGTCCAGGCGGTCCGGATGGTCCGGGCGGTCCGGGCGGTCCGCCGCGGGTGGCTTGGCCGCATCGTTCTCGTCCATGACATCCAGTATTCCCGGTCGTCCGACCGCGAGCCTGACCCCGCCAGTAGTAGGACCACTGAACGTACGCAAAGCGGTGACCTGCGGATTCTTTGGTGATCGGGGTGGGGCGGGAGCAGTCTTGAGGCCATGACCACGACTGTTGCCGCATACGCCGCTCCCAGCGCCAAGGCACCGCTGGAGCGCACCACCATCGAGCGCCGTGCCGTCGGCGAGCACGACGTACTCATCGACATCAAGTTCGCCGGAATCTGTCACTCCGACATCCACCAGGCCCGTGAGGGCTGGGGCGAGGCCATCTTCCCGATGGTGCCGGGCCACGAGATCGCCGGTGTCGTGGAGGCCGTCGGTGCGGGCGTCACCAAGTTCAAGGTCGGCGACCGCGTCGGCGTCGGCTGCATGGTCGACTCCTGCGGCGAGTGCGAGCCCTGCCGGTCCGGGCAGGAGCAGCACTGCGTCAAGGGGAACATCCAGACGTACAACGGCGTCGGCAAGGACGGCGAGCCCACCTACGGCGGCTACTCGCAGAAGGTCGTCGTCACCGAGGGCTTCGTCGTCGGCATCCCGGACGGGCTCGCGCTCGACGTGGCCGCGCCGCTGCTCTGCGCCGGCATCACCACGTACTCCCCGCTGAAGCACTGGGGCGCGGGCCCCGGCAAGAAGGTCGCGATCGTCGGGCTCGGCGGCCTCGGCCACATGGGCGTCAAGATCGCGCACGCGCTCGGCGCGGAGGTCACCGTCCTGTCGCAGTCACTGCGCAAGAAGGACGACGGCCTGAAGCTGGGCGCCGACCACTATTACGCGACGAGCGACCCGGCCACCTTCGAGGCGCTGGCCGGCAGCTTCGACGTGATCCTCTCCACGGTCTCCGCGCCGCTGGACTTCGGTGCGTATCTGGGCCTGCTGAAGACGGGCGGCGCGCTGGTGAACGTCGGCGCCCCGGAGGAGCCGATCGGGCTCAACCTGTTCTCCCTCATCGGCGGCAACAAGGTGCTCGCCGGCTCCATGATCGGCGGCATCGCCGAGACCCAGGAGATGCTCGACTTCTGCGCCGAGCACGGCCTCGGCGCCGAGATCGAACTGATCGAGGCCAGCCAGGTCAACGAGGCGTACGAGCGGGTCCTGAACTCGGACGTGCGCTACCGCTTCGTGATCGACGCGGCGACGATCTGAGCGCCGACAGCGCCACACGCTTGGCCTTCATGGCCTGAGAGGCCGTGGTCGCCCTCCCCGTGCCCCGGCAGGAGATCGAGCACGCGCTCCCAGGGGAAGCCGTCCGTGCCCGGCGACGGTCCGCTGTCGGCGAGGCCGCGCCCACGTCCCACTGCCGTTCCTGGGCTGCGGTGATCAACTTGCCGGTGTCAGAGGCGACTCCGGCCGCGCAGACGACGACGTACAAGGAGGGTTCGGCAGTCACGGCTCCGAGTCTTTCGTGCTGGAGTCTGCGCCGGTCTCGGGGCGGGATCTCGGGTTGCGATTGCCGTATATGCGCAGGTCAGGGCAGCCTCTGAGTGAATGCGGGCATGGTCAAGATGCCGACGGGGACGGTCGGGGGGACAGTGGAATGCGTATGGCGCTCTGACGCGAGGAGGAGAGGGGACATGCCCAAGAACGTCCAAGGCCATAACAGTCCGAAGGATCCCCAGCACTCGAAGGTTTCCGCTCAGCAGGCGCGGTCGAAGAGCACGCATCCCGAGGTGCAGTCGATCTCGGCCAAGACGCGGGGGATGCAGCAGAAGAGCCAGGCACGCCGCCAGGGCAACCGCTGAGAGGCCGCCGCCCCGAACCACAGTCGTCGCGAATGATCACGTCAGGGGCCTGACCCGGATCCCGGGTCGGGCCCCTGGCCTTTCCCTGCGCCTTTCCCTGCGCCTGCGCCTGCGCCACGCCTCGGAGGCACGAGCGTGAGGCCGTGTGTGAAGTCATGCCGCGAGTCTGCATCGCCGCACTGACAATCCCGGTCGGCTCGGAGAGTTATCCACAGGCGGCCGGGAGGAGTTATCCACAGGCTGAGGGCCGCGACGGCAGGTTGTCGGTCGGGCCAGGCAGTATGGGGCCATGACTGCGGAGATGCCGAACTGGCCGGACTGGGAGAAGCGCTTCAGGGCGCCACGTGTGTCGTTGCCCGAGTGGGCGGAGGACGCACCGGACCGCTCGCTGTTCGTGTCGAACGCGACGGGGACATTCGAGCTGTACGCCTGGGACCGAGCGACCGGCGAGCAACGCCAGGTGACGGACCGGCCGAACGGCACGACGGACGGTGCCCTGAGCCCGGACGGCCAGTGGATCTGGTGGTTCTCGGACACGGACGGGGACGAGTTCGGCGTGTGGATGCGTCAGCCCTTCGCGGGCGGCGCGGCACAGAGGCAGCAGGACGGGGGCGCGGATGCCGTAGAAGCGGACGAGCCGGCCGCTCCGGGCCTCGAACCCTCGTATCCGGCGGGCCTCGCCATCGGCCGGGACGGCGGAATCGCCGTCGTGGGCCGCTCCACGGACGAGGACGGCTCCACGATCCACGTCGCGCGGGCGGGCGAGAAGCCCGTCGAGATCTACCGCCACCGCGAGTCGGCGGGCGTCGGCGACCTGTCGTACGACGGCACGCTGATCGCCGTCGAACACACCGAGCACGGCGACGCCATGCACTCCGCGCTGCGCGTGGTCCGGCTCGACGGCAGCACGGTGGCCGAGCTCGACGACTCCAAGGGCGGCGTGGAGGAGCTGGGCCTCGAGGTGCTCGGCTTCGCGCCGGTCGAGGGGGACACCCGGCTGCTCGTCGGACATCAGCGGCGCGGGCGCTGGGAGCCGATGATCTGGGACGTCGCCACCGGCGAGGAGCTCGACCTCGCCTTGGAGCTGCCGGGTGACGTGGGCGCGGAGTGGTATCCGGACGGCTCCGCGCTGCTCGTCGTGCACAGCTTCGAGGCCCGTAGCGAGCTGTTCCGGTTCGATCTGGCGGAGCGTGCGCTGATCGAGGTGGAGACGCCGAAGGGCTCGGTCTCGGGGGCAACGGCGCGGCCCGACGGCACGGTGGAGTACCTGTGGTCCTCAGCGGCCGAGCCGCCGCAGGTGCGGTCGACGACGGGTGCGGTCGTCCTCGATCCGCCCGGCATGAAGGCTCCGAGTTCGGTTCCGGTGGAGGACGTGTGGGTGGAGGGCCCGGCCGGCCGGGTGCACGCGCTCGTGCAACGGCCCGCCGGCGAGGGCCCGTTCCCGACGATCTTCGAGATCCACGGCGGTCCGACCTGGCACGACAGTGACGCGTTCGCGGCGGGCCCGGCGGCCTGGGTGGACCACGGGTACGCGGTCGTGCGGGTCAACTACCGCGGCTCCACGGGATACGGCAGGGAGTGGACGGACGCGCTGAAGCACCGCGTCGGGCTCATCGAGCTGGAGGACATCGAGGCCGTCCGGGAGTGGGCCGTCTCCTCCGGCCTCACCGACCCGGCGAAGCTGGTGCTCTCCGGAGGGTCGTGGGGCGGCTATCTGACGCTCCTCGGGCTCGGCACCCAGCCCGAGTCCTGGTCGCTGGGCCTGTCGGCGGTGCCCGTCGCGGACTACGTCACGGCGTACAACGACGAGATGGAGGCGCTGAAGTCGATGGACCGCACGCTGCTCGGCGGTACGCCGGAGGAGGTCCCGGAGCGGTACGAGGCCTCGTCGCCGCTGACGTACGTGGACCGGGTGCGTGCGCCGCTGTACATCTCTGCGGGGGTGAACGATCCGCGGTGCCCGATCCGCCAGGTCGAAAACTATGTGGACCGGCTGGCGGCGAGGGACGCGGTGCACGAGGTGTACCGGTACGACGCGGGGCACGGTTCGCTGGTCGTGGAGGAGCGGATCAAGCAGGTCCGCCTGGAGCTGGACTTCGCCACCCGGCACTTGGGGGTGAGCCCTTACAGAGCGCGAGGCTGAGGCCCGCCGGGGAGGGTTGGCCCGGGGAGGGTTGGCCCGGGGACGGTTGGCCCGAGGAGGGTTGGCCCGGGTACGGGCGGGTGGCCGGGGTCCTACCCGGCACCCTGAGCCCGGCGGCGGAGTGGGGCACCGTACGGTGGTAGGCGTGTATCGGTTTCTGCTGACTCCGCGATGGTGGGGGATCAACCTCTTCCTGGTGCTGGCCATCCCCTTCTGCGTGTTCATGGGGTCCTGGCAGCTCGGGCGGTTCGAGGACCGTGTGGAGAGCCATAAGGCGGCCGAGAAGCGCAGCGACGAGGCGGGCAAGGGGCCGGCGCGGCCGCTGACCGAGCTGTTGCCCGTCGACAAGGAGACCTCCGGCGAGCGGGCCACCGCTACCGGCCGCTGGGACCGTCAACTGCTGCTTCCGGAGCGGCAGTTGGACGGCAAGCAGGGGTACTACGTCCTGGGTCTGCTCCGTACGGACGGGGGCAAGGCGCTGCCCGTGGTGCGCGGGTGGATGCCCGGTGAGGCCGGCAAGGCGAAGGCGCCGGAACTGCCGTCCGGCGAGGTCACGGTCACGGGTGCGCTGCAGGCCTCGGAGAACTCCGGCACCGACGGAGTGCACAAGGAGGGCGGCCTGCCCGAGGGTCAGCTGGGCATGATCAGCGCCGCGTCGCTGGTGAACCTGGTGCCATACGAGGTGTACGACGCCTGGGTCACCGTCGACCGGACAGCGGATGGGATGACACCCGTACCGCCGCTGGCGCCGCAGGGCAGCGGGCTCGACCTGAAGGCGTTCCAGAACCTGGGCTACACCGGGGAATGGTTCATCTTCGCGGGGTTCGTGCTGTTCATGTGGTTCCGGCTGTTCCGGCGCGAGGTGGAGTTCGCGAAGGACGCCGAGCTGGGCCTCGTACCGAGCGACGACCAGGCGAGCGGGTCGTCGTCCACGGACGAAGTGAAGAGCGGGGCCGAGGACGAAGTGAAGAGCGCGGGCGTAGGAGAGGACGCAGGCGCGGGCGTAGGAGAGGACGCAGGCGCAGCCGAGTGCGGATCTGCCTCCGGCACCGGTACGGCGTCCGAGGAGAAGGCCAAGGCCTGAGCCGGGCCGGGGCTGGAACCCCGTACCGACCTCAAGAAGCCGTCAGTACGCCCGTTCGGTAGATCGTGCCGGCGCAGCCCGCGAGGGTGGTTGCCGCGCTGGGGGCACCCGGTTCTGCGGTGTGGGTGACCGAGACCGTGCCGTCGGACGGGCCTTCCTCGGCGCCGAGTTGGGGCGCCATGCCGCTCTGCTCCGTACCGCCGCTGGCGCCGTCGCCCGTGGGCGTCGGGTCCGGGGAGGCGCCGGGGCCGGGGCAGCTCTCGGAGGGCACCCAGGCGAAGCGGACTTCGTAGGCCATGCCCGGCTTGAGGGCGACCGAGGTCGGGTTGGTCGCCGGGTCCGGGAGGCGGGTCGCGGCGTCACCGGCGGCGTGGTCCACGACGTTGATCTTCGCGGGGTCGGCCGCGCCCTGGGCGGCGAAGACGACGCTGCCCGCACCGCCGACCGTGCACTCGGCGTCGGAGGTGTTGGCGACGCGGAACGTGCCGTAGACCTTGCCCTCGGCGTCCGGCGGCTCGGCGGTCGCGGTGGCGCTGCCCAGCTGGGCAGCGTCACAGGTGGTGGCGGTGATGGCTTCGGTGGCCGTCGGGTCGGCGCCGGCCGTCGCGCCCTCGCCGGGCTCGGTGTCGCCCTTGCCCTTGCCCTTGCCGCCCTCGTCGTCCTTGCCCTTGGCGCCCTCGTCGTCCTTGCCGGAGGGCTGGTCGCCGCCCTGCTCGCCCCCGCCGGTGACCCGGGCGGAGCCGTTGCCGCCGGGGACCTGGGAGCTGTGGCCGACGGCCGAGGGATGGTCGTCGTCGGCGCTCGGCGAGCTGGTGACGTGGACGAGGGCGGGGACCGCGGTGCCGATGAACAGGGCCGCGGCGGCCATGCCCACGACGGCCTGACGCTTGCGGGCCCGGCGGGCGGGCACGGCTCGGCGCAGGTGGTCGAGGGCTTGGTCGGAGGGTTCGAGTTCCTGAACGGCGTCCTGGAGGAGGTTGCGGACCAGCAGTTCGTCGGCGTCAAGCCCGGCCGAACCGGCGGTACTGCTCGCACCGGCCGGACCAGCCGAACCGCGCGCCCCGGCCGAACCGCTCGCACCGTCCACACCCTGCGGCCTCTCCAGCCTCTCCGCCCCCTCCGGGCTCTGGTGCGCGCCCTCGCCGCCGTAGGTGCTCGCGCCCTCGTCGCCGTAAGTGCTCGCGCCCTCGTCGCCGTGGGTGCTGGGGCCGTTGTTCACCGGTTCGTTCCCGCCGTGCTGTTCGTACTGAGCTGCGTTGCCGCTGTTACGGCCGAGCCGGTCGTCGTACCGAGACTCCCGGCCGTCGGACGAGCCTTCGGTCCGGCCGCCGGACCGGCTGCCGGCCTGATCTCCCGGGCGGCCGTCATAGCGCCGCTCATCGTGCGGGTCGTACTTGCTCATGCCGACGCCTCCATGGCGACGCGCAGGGCCGCTATGCCGCGCGAGCCGTACGCCTTGACCGAGCCGAGCGAGATGCCGAGGGTCTCGGCGACCTGAGCCTCGGTCATGTCCGCGAAGTACCGCAGCACCAGGACCTCGCGCTGGCGGCGCTGGAGGCCGCGCATCGCCTTGATCAGGGCGTCGCGCTCCAGTTGGTCGTACGCCCCCTCCTCCGCGCTCGCCATGTCCGGCATCGGCTTCGAGAGCAGCTTGAGGCCGAGGATGCGGCGGCGCAGGGCGGAGCGGGAGAGGTTGACGACGGTCTGGCGCAGGTAGGCCAGCGTCTTCTCCGGGTCGCGGACCCGCTTGCGCGCGGAGTGCACGCGGATGAAGGCCTCCTGGACGACGTCCTCGCAGGACGCGGTGTCGTCGAGGAGCAGTGCCGCGAGGCCGAGCAGCGAGCGGTAGTGCGCGCGGTAGGTCTCGGTGAGGTGGTCGACGGTGGTGCCGGAGGCCATGGCTTCGTCAGCGCCCTCGCGCTGGCCGGGCATGCGGGTGGGCCGCGTCGCGGGCATGGGGGCAATCACCGGCATGCCGCCGCGCTGCGGCCGCACGGCTGCGCCGCGGGCCATGGGGAATTCGAGTACCTCTGCCACGCTTGTTGGACACGCTTCCCCCCGTCAGGGTTGTACGCCTCGCGCCGGAGGTTTGCCGCGGGCGCCACCGGCGCCGCGAACCGCGTGTGTAGCGATGCACCCCATGCCGTCATGCGTACCAGCTCTTCCCCTACGCCCCGATGTGCCCCGTTTCAGTGCGATGCCTTTGGAAGGCCGACCGCAAAGACGCTCCCCGGCCGACCGCGGTTGCAGAAAATCCTGCGCATCGCGCGGAGAGCGGGGAGCGAATCGTCGTACGGGGCAGTGGTCCAGCTCACGTGGCCTGGACCGGCAAGTTAGGCACACAACTTACACAGGTGTCACATAGAAATTCGCCCGGGATTCCCCTGAAGTTCCGGACCAACCACCCACAAAAGAGGGCGAATTACGACAGTTCAGCCGCCACGAGCTCCGCGATCTGTGCCGTGTTCAACGCGGCGCCCTTGCGCAGGTTGTCCCCGCAGACGAAGAGTTCGAGGGCGGCCGGGTCGTCGAGGGCGCGGCGTACGCGGCCGACCCAGGTGGGGTCCGTGCCCACCACGTCCGCGGGGGTGGGGAATTCACCGGCCGCGGGGTTGTCGAAGAGGACGACGCCGGGCGCCGTGGAGAGGATCTCGTGGGCGCGGTCCACGGTCACCTCGTTCTCGAAGCGGGCGTGGACGGTCAGCGAATGGGTCGTGACGACCGGTACGCGGACACAGGTGACGCTCACCCGCAGATCGGGAAGACCCAGGATCTTCCGGGACTCGTTCCGGACCTTGAGCTCCTCGGACGACCAGCCGTCGTCCTGCAGCGAGCCGGCCCAGGGGATGACGTTGAGCGCGATCGGTTCGCGGAAGGGCCCGGTGTTCTCGCCGACGGCACGGCGCACATCGCCCGGCTTCGTCCCGAGGTCGCTGCCCGCGACCAGGTTCAACTGCTCGCGCAGCACGTCCACTCCGGCGAGCCCGGCCCCGCTCACCGCCTGGTACGAGGAGACCACGAGCTCGCGCAGGCCGAACTCGGCATGCAGCGCACCCATCGCGACGATCATGGAGAGCGTCGTGCAGTTCGGGTTGGCGACGATGCCCCGCGGGCGGACCCGGGCGGCGTGCGGATTGACCTCGGGGACGACGAGCGGGACGTCCGGGTCCATCCGGAAAGCGGCCGAGTTGTCCACGACCACCGCGCCCTTGGCGGCGGCGATCGGCGCCCACTGGGCGGAGACCTCGTCGGGTACGTCGAACATCGCGATGTCGACGCCCTCGAAGGCCTCTTCGGTGAGCGCGACGACCTCGACCTCCTCGCCGCGCACGGCCAGCTTGCGGCCGGCCGAGCGCGGGGAGGCGACGAGTCGGATCTCGCCCCAGATGTCGGCGTGCTGGGACAGGATCGAGAGCATGACCGTGCCGACGGCCCCGGTCGCCCCGACGACCGCGAGTGTGGGTCGGGCGTGGGCGTCCGGGGCCGTCGGCGCAGGGGTCATCAGCGGCCGGTGCCTCCGTAGACCACGGCCTCTTCGGAGTCGCTGTCGAGGCCGAAGGAGGTGTGCACGGCCTGCACGGCCTCCTTGACGTCGTCGGCGCGGGTGACGACCGAGATGCGGATCTCGGAGGTCGAGATGAGCTCGATGTTCACGCCCGCGTCGCTGAGCGCCTCGAAGAACTGCGCGGTGACGCCCGGGTTGGTCTTCATGCCGGCGCCGACCAGGGAGATCTTGGCGATCTGGTCGTCGTAGCGCAGGGAGTCGTACCCCACCGACGGCTTGATCTTCTCCAGGGCGGCCGTGGCCTTCTTGCCCTCGGCCTTCGGCAGCGTGAACGAGATGTCGGTCAGGCCCGTGGAGGCCGCCGAGACGTTCTGCACGACCATGTCGATGTTGATCTCGGCGTCCGCGACGGCGCGGAAGATCGACGCGGCCTCGCCCGGCTTGTCCGGGACGCCGACGACGGTGACCTTGGCCTCGGAGACGTCGTGGGCGACTCCGGAAATGAGGGCGTGCTCCACCTGCTCGGCTCCCTGTGCAGACTGTGCAGATTGCTGCGGTCGTTCGTTGCTGACCCACGTACCCGGCAGCCCCGAGAAGGACGACCGTACGTGGATCGGGATGTTGTAGCGACGGGCGTACTCCACACAGCGGTGGAGGAGCACCTTGGAACCGGATGCGGCCAGCTCCAGCATGTCCTCGAAGGAGATCCAGTCCATCTTGCGGGCCTTCTTGACGACCCGCGGGTCGGCCGTGAAGACGCCGTCCACGTCGGTGTAGATCTCGCACACGTCGGCGTCGAGGGCGGCCGCGAGGGCCACCGCCGTGGTGTCGCTGCCACCGCGACCGAGCGTGGTGATGTCCTTGTTGTCCTGGCTCACGCCCTGGAAGCCGGCGACGATGGCGATGTTGCCCTCGTCGACGGAGGTGCGGATCCGGCCCGGCGTGACATCGATGATGCGCGCTTTGTTGTGAACCGAGTCGGTGATGACACCCGCCTGGCTGCCGGTGAAGGACTGGGCCTCGTGGCCCAGGTTTTTGATCGCCATCGCCAGCAGGGCCATGGAGATCCGCTCTCCGGCGGTCAACAGCATGTCGAGCTCACGCCCGGCAGGGATCGGCGATACCTGCTCGGCGAGATCGATCAGCTCGTCCGTCGAGTCACCCATCGCGGAGACCACGGCAACAACCTGGTTGCCCTTCTTCTTGGCCTCGACAATGCGCTTGGCGACCCGCTTGATGCCTTCGGCATCGGCTACGGAGGAGCCTCCGTACTTCTGCACGACAAGGCTCACGTGCGCTCCTCGCTCAATTCTTGGTGCGGTCGGCTCAGTTTAACGAGCGGCCGGTTATCGCCCCGCATATATCGCATCGTGAGATGTCCCGCTCACGAAGTGATCACCAGGGCCCCTGTCACCCGGCCGCTCCAGAACGGCACATGCCCGCTGAGCTCCGGGACACTCCGGAAAGTGGGGCGGGTCACAGCGGGGCGAATGCCGGAGGTGCGTGTTCCGGCCATCCGCCCGAGCACCGGTCACCGCCCCTGACGCAGCCCGAGCGGGCCCGCGATCTCCTCGGCCATGACCTTGCCGGCCTCCTCGGCCAGCTCGTCCTCCTCGCCGAGGTCCTGGTCGGTGTCCAGGCCG
The DNA here is from genome assembly GCF_031157275.1 of Streptomyces sp. LHD-70. GTDB lineage: Bacteria > Actinomycetota > Actinomycetes > Streptomycetales > Streptomycetaceae > Streptomyces. The sequence goes on along the minus strand of NZ_JAVIFW010000018.1, from coordinate 71,507 downwards.
TCCAGCTCCTGCAGCGGCTGGTCGAGCCGGACGTGGGCGACCAGGGACTGCAGGGCGCGCAGCGAGGCGGAGGCCGTGGAGCCCCAGTTGGAGAAGTACGAGAACTGCCACCACCACAGCGCCTCGACCGTGCGGCCCGCGCGGTAGTGGGCGAGGCCGTGGCGCAGATCCGTGACGACGTCCGCGAGGTCGTCCGAGATACGGCAGGCCACCGGGGCCTTGCGGGGTTCGTACGGGTCGAAGACCTCGGAGTAGACGTCGACCGGGTCGAGGAGGGCGGCGAGGCGCTCGCGGAGCTCGTCCGCCTCCTCGACGGCCTGCTCCGGTCCCAGATCCGGTTCGTACCGCTCGTCCGGGACGATGTCCTCGTGGGCGCCGAGGCGGCCGCCGGCGAGCAGGAGCTGGGAGACCTCCAGGAGGAGGTACGGAATGGCGGAGTCCGGCTCGTCGCCCTTGGCCACCTCCGTCACCGTGAGGATGAAGCTCTCGACCTGATCGGCGATCTGCACCGCGAAATCGGCCGGGTCGGGCGGCGCCGGAGCACCGGCGGCCGGCCCGCGCCCTGGCGCACCGTTCTTGACCTGCGTGGCGTCAGACATCGAGCAGTCGTCTCCCTTCGAAGGCGCGGCCCAGGGTGACCTCGTCCGCGTATTCAAGGTCTCCGCCGACGGGAAGGCCGCTGGCCAGTCGGGTGACCTTCAGGCCCATCGGCTTGATCATGCGGGCGAGGTACGTCGCCGTGGCCTCACCCTCCAGGTTGGGGTCCGTGGCCAGGATCAGCTCGGTGACGGTGCCGTCGGAGAGCCGGGCGAGGAGTTCCCTGATCCGCAGGTCGTCCGGGCCGACGCCCTCGATGGGGCTGATCGCTCCGCCCAGGACGTGGTAGCGGCCGCGGAACTCGCGGGTGCGCTCGATCGCCACGACGTCCTTGGGCTCCTCGACGACGCAGATGATCGCCAGGTCGCGCCGCTGGTCGCGGCAGACGGCGCACTGCTCCTCCTGTGCCACGTTCCCGCAGACGCTGCAGAAGCGGACCTTCTCCTTCACTTCCAGGAGGGCGTGCGCGAGGCGGCGCACATCGGTCGGCTCCGCCTGCAGGATGTGGAAGGCGATCCGCTGCGCGCTCTTGGGACCGACGCCGGGCAGCCTGCCCAATTCGTCGATGAGGTCCTGGACCACGCCTTCGTACAACGGACTGCCTTCCTGGTGCTTTCTGTCTTCTGTTCTGGCTTCTGTTCTGGCTTCTGTTCTGGCTTGGTACGTACGGTAGTTGGTGGACCGGGGCCTCAGATAGAGGAGATCCCGGCGTCACCCTTCCGTGACGGACCCGGGGCCGCCGCTAGAACGGCAGGCCGGGGATGCCGCCGCCACCGCCGAGGCCCTGGGCCAGCGGGCCGAGCTTCTGCTGCTGCAGCGCCTGCGCGTTCTCGTTGGCCGCCTGCACCGCGGCGAGGATCAGGTCGGCCAGCGTCTCCGTGTCCTGAGGGTCCACCGCCTTCGGGTCGATGACCAGGCCGCGCAGCTCGCCCGAGCCGTTGACGGTGGCCTTCACCAGGCCTCCGCCCGCCTGCCCGTCGACCTCGGTCTGCGCCAGCTCCTCCTGCGCCTGGGCGAGGTCCTGCTGCATCTTCTGGGCCTGCTGCAGCAGCTGCTGCATATTGGGCTGGCCACCACCGGGAATCACGATCAGCTCCTGGCTTTCGACTGGTCGGGGGCTACGTCCGTACGGGCGTACGTACGGACGTACGCGGCGGGTTTTTCCGCCTGGCACGAGCCTACGTGTTCAAGGGGCGGATCGCCCCAGCACTCTTTCGAGTGAGGCGCGGGGCCGCGGACCAGGGCCCTATACCTGATCAAGGCCCACTTCCGGCCGTAAAACCCACGAAAAAGGGCTCACGGCCACCCATTGGGAGGTAGTAAGGGTCCTGCACATCAGCCACACCCGTCCCGGCAGGGGCGGTACGTACCGCAGTCCGCAGGAGGCGAGGGAGTGCCGGGTGAGCCAGCCGGATATGCAGCCCGAGGTGCCACGGGGCGGCGGTGCGCACGGGCCGGGCGAAGGTGCGGACCCCCGTACGGACGGCCGTACGGAACGCCGTACGGAACGCCGTACGGAACGCCGTACGGAACGGGCGGCCGGGGTGGGGGGCGCGGACGATCTCACCGGGCGGCCGTTCCCGCTCGGCGACTGGGGTGAGCCCGCGGAGCGCCTGGACGAGCTGTACCGCTGGGTGGAGGCGGGCGCGCTGCACACCGCCGCCTGGTACCTGGCCGACCGCACCTGGAAGCGGCGGGGCGCGCGGCTGCTGCGGCTCGGGGCGGCGCTCGGCGCGGTGGCCGGGGCGGCGCTGCCGCTGCTCGACGTGACGTCCACGGTCGAGGGGGTGGCGCCCTGGGGGTATCTGGCGCTGCTCCTGGCCGTGGCGTGCGTGGCCTGCGACCGGTACTTCGGGCTCACCTCCGGCTGGATAAGGGACATGGCCACGGCGCAGGCGGTGCAGCGGCGGCTCCAGGTGCTGCAGTTCGACTGGGCGTCGGAGAGCGTGCGCGAGGTGCTCGGGCCCACCGAGGGCACGGCGAGCGAGGCGGCGGAGCGGTGTCTCGGGGTGCTGCGGAGGTTCTCCGAGGACGTCACGGAGCTGGTGCGGTCGGAGACCGCGGACTGGATGGTGGAGTTCCGGTCCGGGCCGGCTCCGTTGGGGCTGCAGTCGTCGGTGTCCGTCGGGGCTCGGTCGGAGGGGGCGCCGGTGGGGCGGTTTCCGTTGCCGCCCGGTACGGCTCGGCCGAACATGCCCCGGCAGCGGCCGCCGGAGGCTCGCTGACCGGGGCTCCGCCCCGGACCCCTGTCGCCCTTCGGGCTCGTCCTCAAGCGCCGGACGGGCTTGGTTTGGTCCCCTCCCCGCCCCTTCCCGGCTGTGTCCGATATGCGGCTGGCGCCGCGTGGCTGCCGTCGGCACGGGGGCCAGCCCCCGGACCCCCTCCCCCAAGCTCTCGGCTTCGCTCGAGCAGGGGGGACCCCCATCTCAAACGCCGGAGGGGCTGATTCGAGGGGCTGATTTATCCGCCGGAGGCACGCACGTAGGCTGCTTGCGTGGATGTGCAACAAACCTCCGCTCGGCGGGACACCGCGGTGGCCGTGCTCAAGGCCGTGGCCGATCCGACCCGGTTCACGGTGCTGTGGGAACTCACGCGGGGCGAGCGGCCCGTGGGGCAGTTGGCCGAGGTGGCCGGGGCCCAGGTCGCCGCCGTCTCCCAGCACCTGGCGCGGCTGCGTACCGCCGGACTCGTCACCTCCCGCCGGGCCGGCACCCACGTGTACTACCGGGCCGCCGGTGAGCACGTACGGGCCCTGCTCGAGCACGCGGTCCTGGTCGCCGAGGCCGTCGAGGAGGCCCCCGGGCCCGGTCGACGCGGCCCGGTGGGCCCCTAGGCCGGGCGCGTATCGTGACCAGCTCCGATGACGGCAGGCAGCCGGAGCCTTCGAGAGGGACAGCCACGACCATGCGCAGCACCGCGGTCACCCGCAGCACTCTGCGCCAGCAGATCGCCGACGCCCTGCGCGACGAGGTCCTGGCCGGGCGGCTCGGGCCCGGCCAGGAGTTCAGCGTCAAGGAGATCGCCGACCAGTACGGCGTCTCCGCCACCCCCGTGCGCGAGGCGCTCGTCGACCTGTCCGCGCAGGGGCTGCTCGACTCCGTGCAGCACCGCGGGTTCAAGGTGCACGAGTTCACGCTCGGGGACTACCGCGGCATGGTCGAGGCCCGCAGCATCGTCGCCGAGGCGATCTTCCGGGGCATGGCCGAGCGCGGCACCGAGGGGATCCGCGTCGACCTCGTCTCCGTGCGCCGCCGCGCCGAGGAGGCGCAGCGCGCCGCCACCGCCGGGGACCTGAACGTGCTGATCGGCTACGACCTGCGGTTCTGGCGCGAGCTCGGCGGGCTCTTCGGCAATCCGTACCTCAGCGACTTCCTGCACCGGCTGCGCGTGCAGTCCTGGGTGTTCGCCGTGCCGCTTCTGCGCCGCGCCCCCGATCTGCGCGGCAAGCTGTGGCGGGGCCACATCGAACTGGTCGAGGCGGTGGCGCGGCGGGACGCGGGGGCCGCCTACGCCCTCGTGGCCGCGTACAACGAGCACTCCCTCGCGCTGGTCGAGAACCTCGCGCAGTGACCGTGGCCCCCGTGACGTCAGCGACGACCGAGCTGTCCGTCGTCGTGCCCGCGTACAACGAGGAGCTGCGCCTCGGTCCCAGCCTTGACGCCGTGCGGCGGTATCTCGCGGAGGGGCCGTGGGAGAGCTGGGAGATCGTCGTCGTGGACGACGGGTCCGGCGACCGCACGCGCGCCATCGCCGAGGAGGCGGCCGCCGCCGACGCCCGCATCCAGGTCGTCGCGTACGACCGCAACCGCGGCAAGGGGTACGCGCTGCGCCAGGGCGTGGCGCATACGCGCGGGCGGCGGGTGCTGGTCACGGACGCCGATCTGGCCACGCCCGTCGAGGAGTTGGAGCACCTGGAGAAGGAGCTCGGCGGGGGCTGTGCGGCCGCCGTCGGCTCCCGGGCCCGGCCCGGCTCGACCATCGAGACGCACCAGAGCCGGCGGCGTGAACTGCTCGGCCGGGGCGGGAACTTCCTGATACGCGCGGTCGCGGTGCCCGGCATCCGCGACACCCAGTGCGGCTTCAAGCTGTTCGACGGCGCGCACGCCCGCGCCGCGTTCGCCGCCGCCCGCACCGACGGCTGGGCCATCGACGTCGAGGTGCTGCAGTACCTGCGCGGGCGGGGTCTGGCGATCGCGGAAGTGCCGGTGCGCTGGGCGCACCAGGAGGGCTCGAAGGTCCGCCCCCTCGACTATCCGCGGGTCCTCGGCGAGCTGGCGGTGATGAAGGCGCGGGCTCTCCCGCCCGCGCGGATCGCCGTCCTGAGTGTCTTCCTCCTCGCCTCGTTCCTGCTGCACCAGGGCCGCTGGCCCGACCCGTCGAGCCGCTATCTGCCGGACTCGCTGCAGGACCAGAACCAGTGGGAGTGGTTCTTCGCCGTCACGGCCGACAGTGTCGGTTACGGTCCCCATCTGCGGAACCCGCTCTTCACCGATCTCCAGGGGTTCCCCGACGGCGTGAACCTGATGGCCAACACCGTGATGCTCGGCCTGTCCGTACCCCTCGCGCCGGTCACCGCCGCCTTCGGGCCCGCCCTCTCGCTCGCGCTCGCGCTGACGCTCGGTCTCGCCGCGACCGGGCTCGCCTGGTACTGGCTGATCCGGAAGTGGCTCGGCACCGGGCGGGGCGCGGCGGTCGTCGGGGGGCTGCTCGCCGCGTTCGCGCCGCCGATGGTCAGCCACGCCAACGCGCACCCCAACTTCGTCGTCCTGTTCATGATCCCGCTGATCGTCGACCGGGCGCTCAGGCTGTGTGCGCCGGGTGCGCGGGTCGTACGGGACGGGGTCGTGCTCGGGCTGTTCGCCGCGTACCAGATCTTCCTCGGCGAGGAGCCGCTGCTGCTCGCCGTGATCGGGATGCTGCTGTTCGCCGTGGCCTACGCGGTGGTGCGGCGGGACGTGGCGCGGGCGGTGTGGCGGCCGCTCGGCAAGGGGCTCGCGATCGGCGCGGGGGTGGCGCTGCCGATCGTCGCGTACCCGCTGTACTGGCAGTTCTTCGGGCCGCAGAGCTACCACTCGGTGCTGCACGGCGAGGGCGCGGGCAACAGTCCGCTGGCGCTGCTCTCCTTCGCCGAGCGCTCGCTCGCCGGGAGCCGCGAGGCCGCCGAGCCGCTCGCCCTCAACATCACCGAGCAGAACGCCTTCTACGGCTGGCCGCTGGTCGCCCTGGCCCTGGCGATCACCCTCGGACTGTGGCACCGGGCGGCCGTGCGGGCGCTCGCCTTCACGGCGCTCGCGGCGGCGTTCCTGTCGCTCGGGCCGGAGTTCCGGATTCCGTCGACGGATGTCGTACTGCCCGGTCCGTGGCGGCCGCTGGCGCACGCGCCGCTCTTCGAGTCGGTCATCGAGTCGAGGGTCGCGATGGTGTGCGCGCCCGCGCTCGGCATGCTCGTCGCGCTCGCCGTGGACCGCCTGGCCGCCGCCCGCCCGTCGCGGCGCGCGCTAGGGCCCGTCTCCCCGATCTTCGCGGGGAGACGGGCCCTAGGCCTCGCCGCGGTCGCCGCCGCGCTCGTGCCGATCGTGCCGATGCCGCTGACCACGGTCGAGCGGGTCGCCGTACCGCCGTTCATCACCGACGGCACCTGGAAGCGGTACGTCGACACCGCGCGCGGCGAGACCCTCGTCCCCGTGCCGCTGCCGGACCCCGGGAACGCCGAGGGCCTGCACTGGCAGACCGCCGCGGGCCTCGGCTTCAAGCTGCCCGGCGGCTACTTCAACGGGCCCTGGGGCGAGGAGCGCATCGGCATCTACGGCGCGGCGCCCCGGCACACCGCGAACCTGCTGCGCGACGTCCGCTACTCGGGCCGCGCGCCGCGGCTCGGCGAGGCGTGGCGCCGGCAGGCCGCGCAGGACCTGGCGTACTGGAACGCGGGCGCCCTCGTGCTCGCCCCGCAGCCGGGTGCGGAGGCGCTGCGGGCCACGGTGCGACAACTCCTGGGGAAGGACGGGGAGTTGGTGGACGGGGTGTGGGTGTGGGACCTGGATGGGCAGAACGCAGAGAACCCCGCCGTACGGGTGAGTGCCGTACGGGGGTGAGTGCCGTACGGGGGTGAGTGCCGTACGGGGGTGAGCACTACCCTTCCGGCACGAACGCCGACCGCGACCGCCGACCCGAGGAGTTGTCCCTTGGCCTGTGACCTGTGGCTCGTCCCCCTCGTCGATGTGCTGTGCCACAGCCCCGACAACCCGTTCGCGGAGGAACTCGCCCTCTACGACAAGGCCCTCGGCGAGGCCGGGCTGCCGCCGGTGCCGGTCTTCGCGTACATGCCGGGGCTCTCCGGGGACGTGGCGCCGGTCGCCGGTTTCGACTACGACGCGCTGCACTTCCTGCGGCGGGCGTATCTGCTGAAGCTGTGCGGCCTTGAGGTCACGCCGGTCGACGAGCTGGGCGGGGACTACGAACAGCTCCTGGAGATGTTCGAGGCCACGGCCAAGGAGTCGCACCTGGTGTGGCACTACGACCACGCGGGGGCGTACGTACCGGTGGACTTCGCGGCGCCGCTCGCCGACGAGGAACTCCTCGCGGGGGGTGGGCCGTTGGGGTCGGTGCAGGCGTTGCTGCGTGAGCTGGAGTTCGTGGCTTCGTCGATCGGGCTCGACCCGGCCAACCCGCCGCCCGCTCCGGCGCCGCCCTCGGCCCCGACGGAGCTGGAGGAGCCTGCGGCGGCGGTTGCTTACGGGGATGATCCGTTTGCTCGGGAGCGGCATGTGTGGCTCGGGTTGCACGCGGCGGCTACGCGGAGCCTTGGGCAAGGGTCGATGATCGTCTTCAGCTGACCGGTTCTTCTCCCCGCCCCGCCCCTTCCCGAAAGTCCTGCGGACAGCTTCTGGGGGCCAGCCCCCAGACCCCCGCTCCTCAATCGCCGGAGGGGCTCAATTTTGAGCACCGAAGGGGTGGGTTTTTCAGGGGCGCGGGGCTGTGACATCTGCGGCTCCGCCGCGGGGCGCGACCAGCCACGACGGCGCCGCAGCCGAACGACAGAGCGCGGGGTCCGGGGGCTCCGGCCCCCGGACCGCTCAGCCCTCCACGTGCTCGTCGGCGACGGACAGCGCCTCGTCCAGGATCGCCAAGCCCTCCTTGGCCTCGGACTCCGTGACGTTGCACGCCGGTACCGCGTGCGTGCGGTTCATGTTGACGAAGGGCCACAGACCGCTCTTCTTGCAGGCCGCCGCGAACGCCGCCATCGGGGCGTTCGCCTCGCCCGTCGCGTTGTACGGGACCAGCGGCTCGCGGGTCTCCCGGTTGCGTACCAGGTCGAGGGCCCAGAAGACGCCGAGGCCGCGGACCTCGCCCACCGACGAGTGCCGCTCGGCCAGCTCGCGCAGGCCGGGGCCGAGGACGTCCTCGCCGATGCGGGCCGCGTGCTCGACGATCCGCTCCTCCTCCATGACCTCCAGAGTCGCGACCGCCGCCGCGCAGGCCAGCGGGTGACCGGAGTACGTGAGACCGCCCGGGTACGGCTTCTTCGCGAAGGTCTCCGCGATGGCCGACGAGATCGCGACGCCGCCGAGCGGGACATACCCCGAGTTGACGCCCTTGGCGAAGGTCAGCAGGTCGGGCACCACGTCGTAGTGGTCCGCGGCGAACCAGGCGCCCGTACGGCCGAAGCCCGCCATGACCTCGTCGAGGACGAAGACGATGCCGTACCGGTCGCAGATCTCGCGGACGCCCGCGAGGTAGCCGGGCGGCGGGGTCATGATGCCCGCCGTGCCGGGGACGGTCTCCAGGACGATCGCGGCGATCGAGTTCGGGTTCTCGAAGGCGATCGTGTCCTCAAGGTGCTGGAGCGCCCGCGCGCACTCCTCCGCCTCGGTCTCGGCGTAGAACGGCGAGCGGTACAGGAACGGCGCCCAGAAGTGCACGACGCCCGCCGTGCCGTTGTCGGAGGCCCAGCGGCGCGGGTCGCCGGTCAGGTTGATCGCGGCGGAGGTGGCGCCGTGGTACGAGCGGTAGGCGCTCATGATCTTCGGGCGGCCGGTGTGCAGCCGGGCCATGCGGACGGCGTTCTCGACCGCCTCGGCGCCACCGTTGGTGAAGAAGATCTTGTCGAGGTCGCCGGGCGTGCGCTGGGCGATGAGGCGTGCGGCCTCGGAGCGCACATCGACGGCGAAGGCGGGCGCGAACGTCGTCATCCGCCCGGCCTGCTCCTGCACCGCGGCGACGACCTTGGGGTGCTGGTAGCCGATGTTGGTGTAGACGAGGCCGCTGGTGAAGTCGAGGTAGCGGTTGCCTTCGTAGTCCCAGAAGTACGCACCCTCCGCGCCGGCGACGGCGAGCGGGTCGATCAGCTCCTGCGCCGACCAGGAGTGGAACACGTGCGCGCGGTCGGCGGCCTTGACGGCGGCGCCCTTCGCGGGATCGGCCTGAGGGGTGACATGAGGGGTCATGCGCCGAGAGTAAATGTCCGGGATGCGGACGGACCATCGGCGTCGTGTTCGGTGCGCAGGGGGTGGGCCCGACAGTCTGTCGAGCCCTGCGGAGCGACCCTTCAGTCGTCGTCCTCCGGGGCCGGGGCCGCCGTCGCCTTTCCGGTGGGCCCGCAGGAGATCTCGTACTCGACGTCGTCAGTGTCCTCGGCGTCCGACGCGTCCGACGTGTCCGACGCGTCCTCCGCGCTCGGCTCCAGTTCCAGGCGGGCGGAGCGGGCGGGGCCGCGGGCGTACTCCTCGACGTGGTAGCCGTCGGCCGGGCTCCACGAGGTCAGGTAGACCGTGCCGTCCGGGCGGCACTCGGCGGTGGCGGTGCCGCCGGTGAAGCGGAGGGTGGAGCGGCGGGGCGGGGGCGTGGCCCTGCCGGTGGGCTCGGGGGAGGCCGGTTCCCGGCTGGCCGACGGGTCCGGGGAAGCGGGCAGCGCGGACGTCACGGGTGTCCCGGGTGTCGCGGGTGCCGACGGGCGGGCGGCGAGGGCGCGGCGGACCGCGGCGTCGTCCAGGGGCCGGCCCCGGTCGCCCGCCGCCCCGTCGAACCCCGCGAGGGTCCAGGCGCCGAGCGCGCCCGCCACGGCCGCGACCGCCGCCCAGGCCGCGGTCACCGCGGCACTCCGCCCCTTCACCCGTCGTCCACCCCTGTCCGCCCCTGTCCGCCCCTGTACGCCCCTGTCCGCCCTGTCCACGAGAAGTCGTACGGGACCAGCCTCCCCCACCGTTCCCTAACGCCCGGTTAAAGCCCGCCCAAGGAACCGCCGCGGCGGGGGCGCAGCCCCTCGTACCCCCTTGCCCGCGGCCCGAACTGCCGTCCTACCGTGACCGCATGCCCCATCTCCTGGTCATCGAGGACGATCCGCAGCTGCGCGGCGCCCTGGTGCGTGCCCTGCGCGACAGGGGGCATGCCGTGGCGACCGCGCCCACCGGGATGAGCGGGCTCGACGCGGCCGTCACGGACCGGCCCGACCTCGTCGTCCTCGACCTGGGCCTGCCGGACGTCGACGGGGCGCAGGTGCTGCGGATGCTGCGGGCGGTCAGCGACGTACCGGTGATCGTGGCCACGGCCCGCGACGAGGAGCCCGACATGGTGGCACTGCTCGACGCGGGCGCCGACGACTACATCGTGAAGCCCTTCGGCGCTGCCCAGCTGGACGCCCGGATCAAGGCGGTGCTGCGGCGCCTGGGCGGGCCCGAGGAGGCGGAGCCGCTGCGGGTCGGCGGGCTTCGCGTGGACCTCGCCGGGCGCGAAGTGGTCCTGGACGGGCGGGCCCTGGACCTCACGCCCCGCGAGTTCGACCTGCTCGCCCACCTCGCGCGCCGGGCCGGTCAGGTGGTCTCGCGGCGCGAGCTGCTCGCCGAGGTGTGGCAGCAGCCGCTGGGCGGGGCCGACAAGACGGTCGACGTCCATCTGTCCTGGCTGCGGCGGAAGTTGGGCGAGACGGCACAGCGGCCGCGCTATCTGCACACGGTCCGCACGGTGGGGGTCAAACTCGCACCACCGGATGGAACGGACGGAGCGGATGGAAGGGACGGAGCGGAAGGAACGGACGGAGCGGACGGAGCGGAAGGAACGGAAGGAGCGGGCGGCTGATGCGGCGCTGGCTGCTCGTTCTCACCGCCGCGACCACCGCTCTCGTCCTGGCCGCGCTGCTCGTGCCGCTCGCGCTCCTCACCCGTACGCACGCCGCCGAGCGCGCGACCGCCGAGGCGACCGCGCGGGCGCAGTACGTGGCCTCCGGCGTGGGCGCCGTCCTCGGCACCGGCGCCGCCGAGTCGTTCGTCGACGGAGCCAACTCGCCCTCGGGCCCCGCCACTTCGGTGATCCTCGCCGACGGCCGGGTGCTCGGCGCGCCCGCCCGCGTGAGCGACGCGGTACGCCTGGCCCGGCGCGGCCGCGCCTTCACGTACGCGGCACCGGACGGCGGCCGCCTCGTCCTGGTCCCGGTACAGGGGCCGCGCGAGGGCACGGCGGTGGTTCAGGTGGCGCTGACCCCGGGGCAGTTGTACGAGGGCATGTTGGCCTCCTGGCTGATCCTCGCCGGGATCGGGCTCGGCCTCGTCCTCGTCGGCCTGCTGATCGCCGACCGGCTCGGGGCCCGCCTGGTCGGCTCCGCGCGCCGCCTCGCCGGGGTGGCGGAGCGGCTCTCCGACGGCGACCTGACGGCCCGCGCCACGCCCTCCGGGCCGCCCGAACTCCGGCTTGTGGGTGAGGAGTTGAATCATCTCGCGGCCCGTATCGACGAGCTGATCGCCGCCGAGCGGGAGAACGCCGCCGACCTCGCGCACCGACTGCGCACCCCGATGGCCGCGCTCCGCCTGGACGCGGAGGGGCTGCGCGACGAGGCGGAGGGCGAGCGGATCGCGGCGGGCGTGGCGTCCCTGGAACAGCAGGTCGACGAAGTGATCCGGCGCGCCCGCAAGCCGCTGCGCACCCGGCCCGAGCGCGCCGACCTGGCCCGGGTCACCCGCGAACGGACCGCGTTCTGGCTGCCGTTGGCGGAGGACCAGGAGCGGGAGCTGACCCTCGCGTCGGGGGACGCGGAGCTGTGGGTGCCGGTGGCGGAGGACGATCTCGCGGCGGCGTTGGACGCGCTGATCGGGAATGTCCTTGATCACACGCCGCAGGGGACGGATTTTCGGGTCACGGTCGGCCCCGGGCCGGGTGGGTGTGTGCGGCTCGAAGTGGCCGACGCCGGGCCGGGGTTCGGGGATACGGCAGCGGAACGCGGGGCGAGCGGTGGTGGGTCCACGGGCCTCGGTCTGGACATCGCGCGGCGTACGGCGGAGGAGGTGGGGGGTCGGTGTGTGGTGGACGGTACGGGTGGGGCCCGGGTGACGCTGTTCTTTCCCCAGTCCCGCCCCTTCCCGTAACTGGGGCTCCGCCCCAGACCCCGTATCGCGCTGAGGCGCTCGTCCTCAAACGCCGGACGGGCTGGGGGGTGCGGGGAACACCTCCCGCACCGGTCGCACCCACCGATTCACCCCCAACTCCGGCCGCAGCGCGGCAAATCCGCAGGTGTACTTCGTGAACTCCGAGGCGCGCAGGCCGAAGCGGTGCAGGAGGCGGTCCGCCTCGGTCAGGTGGCCGCGGGTCTTCGTCTCGACCAGGACCAGGCCCCCGTCGGCCCGCGCACTGCGCCCCTCCCCCGCCGCCTCCCGCACGACGAGCCCCGCGTCGCAGGTCACCCGCTGGCCGTCCGCGACGAACGTGGCCCGGCGGTAGTCGGTGACGAGCGCGGGCTCCAGGCCGTCCGGCGCCTCGATCCCGTACGCGGACCGCAGCACTCCGCCGAGGAAGGCGTGGCGGTCGGCGTCGAGGGCGTGGTCGGTGCCGGTCAGCCGCTCGCGGTGCTTGACGGTCTCGCCGCGCGGCCCCTTGAGCTTGACCTCGAACTGCCGCTCCCCGGTGTCCCGGTAGAGCCGCTCGCGCACCCGGAACCGAAGCCTCCGCCCCTGCCGGTGGTCGTGGAAGGTCCGCAGGGCGGGGGTGTCGTAGTACACGGAGTGGTACGAGAACCAGCGCTTGCCGCCGATCGACAGGGCCCGGAACGGGCCGCTCGGCCGCCGCGGATCGGTCAGCAGCGCGGCGAACTCCTCGAACACCTCGACCGGCACCAGATAGCTGTGGTCGAACCGGGCGAGCAGCTCGGCACGGGCCAGGACCTCGGCGAGCGGGATCGGATGAGCGGCGAGCGCGGCGCGGCCGACGGCACGCAGGGCGGGGTTCACACGGTCTCCTCTTGCGGGGGACGTGGGGCGATCGTGCGGGTCCGGGGTGCGGGGCGGGGCGTACGGGACGTACGTACGGCGCCGCCCGAAGGTTCCCGGACTTCCGGCTCTCGGAAGCGGACTTCCACGACCATGAGGTCGCGTACGTAGTCGACCTCACGGACGGTCCAGCCGAGCGGTTCGCCGAGGCGGTCGGCCAGATCCGCGCGGAGTGTGTCCGGTTCGCGGTGCACGGCATCGAGGGTGACGAGGGCGCGCCGGTCGCGGCGGTAGAGGCGGGGGTGGTCGGCCGCGTACATCACGAGCAGGAGTACGGCGGAGAGCGCGGCGGCGGTACCGAGGTCCAGGCCGGGGAGGCCGCAGAGGAGGCCGAGGACGAGGGTCGTGAAGTAGTAGGCGACCTCCTGGTGCTGGACCGTGTCGGAGCGCAGCCTGATGATCGAGAGCACCCCGAAGAGCCCGAAGCCGAGGGCGAGCCCACCGCCCGTGCCACCGCGCGCGAGGGCCGCGACGACGGCGAACAGGGCGACGTTCAGGGCGAGATACGCGGGCACCAGCTCGCGTCGGCGGTGGCGTGGATAGAAGACGCCGAAGGTCAGCACGGTCACGGCGGTGAGGTCGAGGCCGAGGTGGGCGGCGAGGCTCGGCAGGCTCTGCAGGTTCTCCATGGCCCGGAAGGTAGGGGTGGGGGGTTTAAGCCCGCCTCCCAGAGCGGTTAAGCCCTCTCCCCGCCCGAACGTCATTGACAACATGCTGTCGATTTGACAGACTGCTGTCAGGTTCACAGGATCCGAGTATCCGGGAGCAGCCATGACCAGCACCGCCCGCAAGCCCGTGCACGTCGCCGTCTACGACACGTACGCCGACTGGGAGTCCGGTCACGCCACGGCCTGGCTGGCCCGCGGCGGCTACGAGATCCGGTACGTCGGGGCGAGCCTCGACCCGGTCACCACCATCGGCGGCCTGCGCATCACGCCCGACCTCACGCTCGCCGACGTACGCCCGGAGGACAGCGCGCTGCTCATCCTCACCGGCGGCGACCTGTGGGACGAGGGCGGCGAGCAGCTCGCGCCGTTCGCCCGGAAGGCCCGCGCGTTCCTCGACGCCGGGGTGCCCGTCGCCGCGATCTGCGGCGCCACCGCCGGCCTTGCCCGCGAGGGGCTGCTCGACGACCGGCCGCACACCAGCAACGTCTCGTTCTACCTCCAGGCCACCGGCTACAAGGGCGCCGAGCACTACGTCGACGACACCGCCGTCACCGACGGCGATCTGATCACCGCCAACAGCACCGACCCGGAAGGCTTCGCGCGCGAGATCCTCGGCCGCCTCGGGGTGTACGAGGGCGAGCGACTCGACGCCTGGTACCGGCTGTTCCGGCACTCCGACGCGGCCGCGTACGAGGTGCTCGCGGCGGCGGAAGGGTCGGGAGAGGAGCAGTGAAGGAGACCGAGGCGCTCAGCCGGACGGCCCTCGGCGTGTTCCGGCTCAACGGCCAGTTCCTCGCCGTGTCCGAGCAGTTGGCGCGGCCCGCCGGGCTCACCGCCGCCTGGTGGCAGGTGCTCGGAGCCGTCCTGGAGGAGCCGCTTCCGGTCGCCGCGATCGCCCGCCGGATGGGCATCACCCGGCAGAGCGTGCAGCGCGTCGCCGACCGGCTCGTCGCGGACGGCCTCGCGCGGTACGAGCCCAACCCGGCCCACCGCAGGGCCAAGCTCGTCACACCCACCGAGCAGGGCCGGGCCGGCGTCGACCGCATCCGCCCCGGCCACGCCCGCCTCGCCGCACAGCTCGCCGAGGCCCTCGGGCAGGACGAACTCGCCGAAACCGTACGGGTGTTGGAGCGACTGTCCCAGGCGATGCACGGGCTGGAAACGGTTCCTGAACGCTAGGAGGTGTCCGGCAAACGCCGGGGCCGGTCGCCGGACCGGAACCTATCCTCGGACTGTCGGGCTGCTGCGAGCCGGGGAAGCCGGTACGGGGAGGGCACGGGGCCATGGACGAGCTTGCCGCTTCGGATCCGCGGACGATCGGCGCGTACCGGCTCATCGGGCGCCTCGGCTCGGGCGGGATGGGGCAGGTGTTCCTCGCCAGGTCGGCCTCCGGGCGCATCGTCGCCGTGAAGCTGGTGCGCGCGGAGCTGGCCGAGCAGGAGGAGTTCCGCGGCCGCTTCCGCCAGGAGGTCGAGACCGCACGGCAGGTCGGCGGGGCGTGGACCGCGCCCCTCCTGGACGCCGACACCGAGGCGGCCCGGCCCTGGCTCGCCACCGGGTACGTCGCCGGGCCCTCGCTGCACAGCGTGGTGGCCCACGAGCACGGGCCGCTGCCCGAGCGCTCCGTGCGCATCCTCGCCGCCGGGCTCGCGCACGCGCTGCGGGACATCCACGCCGCCGGTGTGGTGCACCGCGACCTCAAGCCGTCCAACGTCCTGCTCACCATCGACGGGCCGCGCGTCATCGACTTCGGCATCGCCCGCGCCCTGGAGACGGTGACCGACGGCGGGCTCACGCGTGCGGGCGCGCTCGTCGGCTCGCCCGGGTTCATGGCGCCCGAGCAGGTCCGCGGCGACCGGATCACCCCGGCCTGCGACGTGTTCTGCCTCGGCTCCGTGCTCGCGTACGCCGCCACCGGCAGGCTGCCCTTCGGCGCGGAGAGCAGCGGGGTGCACGCGCTGATGTTCCGGATCGCCCAGGAGGAGCCGGACCTGCGGGCGCTGCCGAAGCCGCTGCGGGAGCTGGTGCGGTCCTGCCTCGCGAAGACCCCCGAGGACCGCCCCTCCCTGGACGCGCTGCTGCTGCGCACCGGGGCGCACGACACGGTGGCCGACGGGCGCGCCCGCGAACCCTGGCTCCCCGGCACGCTGATCGCCCAACTCGGGCGGCACGCGGTGCGGTTGCTCGACGTGGAGGATCCGGCCGCGCTGGAGGTACGCGTACCGGAACCTCGGTCGCCCGCCGACGACGAGGTCGGCATCCGGGACGAGGTCGGCGCCCGGGACGAGGTCGGCGCCCGGGACGAGGGAACGGGCACGCCCTCTGCCCCGCACCCCCCGATACCCGGCCCCGGCCCCGACTCCACTACAGGCGCAGACACCGGCGCAGGCGCGGACACCCAGCCCTTCGGCGAGCCGCACGCCCAGGCCTTGTCCGGCCCGCCCCAGCCCTTCGGTTTCGGGCACCCGTCGCCCGATGCCGACACCGCCTCCGACACCGCCTCCGGCCCCGACTCCGGCGCCGAGCCCGAACCGTCGGCGCAGCGCAGTGGCCGGACCACGGCGTTCCTCGTCACGGTCGCCGTGGCCGTCGCGGTCGGTGCGGGCGGTTCGGTGTACGGGGTGATGAACGGCGAGGAGCCCGGCCGTACGGAACAGCACGGGAGCCCCGCGCCGACCGCGTCCAGCACGATCCCGCAGGCGTTCCTCGGCACCTGGCGGGACGAGGCCCAGGCGTCCGGCGGCCCCGTCACCCGCACGCTGACCCTCACCCGGGGAGCGCGCGGCGAGCGGGTCATGCGCCTGTCCAGCGAGGGCCCGAACCAGGACTGCAGCTGGACGGCGCGCCTCCGCTCCGCCGACCCCACCACCGTGACGCTCGGCCCGGCCACGCTCACGTCCGACGAGGGGGACAACTGCAGTCCGGGCCCGGCCCGCGAGCTCACGATGCCGGACGAGCGCACCCTCGTCGTCCGCCGACTCGACGAGGACGGACGCAGCGAGACGTACTCCCGTACGACCGGGCGGTGAACCTCCCGTACGACCGGGCGGTGAACAGCAGGCGACAGCAAGGGAGTTGATCGCCCGGGGCGCCCATCGCGCTCGTAGCGTGCCCTCGTGGATGACTGGCTCAGCACCGAGAACGTGATCGCCGTCGGCACCGCCCTGCTCGGTGTCGTCGCGACGCTCGTCACCCTCTGGATCGAACGCCGGGTGCCGCGCCGCAAGCGGATCGGCTACCGCGTGCAGATGGACACCCCGATCGGCAGCGACGAGGGCGCGGGCCGCGCGAACGTGCGCTTCGGCGTGTTCAACGAGGGCCAGATGACGGACGCCACCCTCGTACTGCTCCGGGTCGAGAACGACGGCTCGCAGAGCATCGCCGGGGACGACTACACCGGACGCGAACTGCACGGCCTCACCGCCGAGTTCAGCGATCGCGCCATCCGCGGCATAGCGGTCACCCAGCCCGGCGAGTCCGGGCACCTCATGGAGCACTTCGCGCCCGCGCTCGGCATGGTGCACCACGAGTCCACGCTGCGCATCCCGCGCGTACCGCTCAACCCCGGCGAGCACTTCAAGCTGCTCGTGCTGCTCACCGGCGGCCATGTCGGCGACGGCATCACGATCACCGGCGGCATCCGGGACGGCAAGGTCCGCCCCAACCGCAGTACGACGCCCGACGACACCCCGCCCCTGCTCAGCCGCCCCGCGAAGCTGCTCGCCGGGCTGCTCACGCTCTCTGTGATCGCGCTCTCCACGCTGATCGTCGTCGGCGGCAACCGGCCGCCGATGGGCTGCGCCCAGGGCGAGTTGACGGTCGTCGGGTCCACCGCATTCAAGCGGGTCGCCGAGGAACTGGCCGACAAGTACGAGAAGGACTGCCCCGGTTCGGACATCACCGTCGACGCGCACGGCAGCGCACCCGGTATCAACGAACTCGCCGAGGCGGGCGCGAAGGCGGACGCGTCGCCCGCCCTGGTCGCGTTCTCCGACGGGCCGAAGCCCAGCGGCCATCCGCAGCTGCGGGAGAACCGGGTCGCCGTCTCGTCGTTCGCGATGGTCCTCAACGACCGCGTGCCGCTGAAGAACCTCTCCCTCACCGACCTGCGCCGCCTCTACCGCGGCGAGGCCCGCACCTGGCGCGACCTCGACCCGAAGCTGCCCGCCCTGCCGGTCGTCCTGGTCAGCCGCAACGCCAACTCCGGTACGCGCGCGGTGTTCCAGCGCCGCATCCTGCGCGGCTTCGAGGTGGCCTGGTCGTCCGCCGACTGCCGCACCAAGGACAACCCGAAGGTCTCGGTCGTGCGCTGCGAGGTCGACGGCACGGAAGAGGTCCTCGACTACGTCGCGGACATCCCTGGCGCCATCGGGTACTCCGAGCTGCGCTCCACCTCCGTACCGAAGGGGCTGCACCGGCTCAGCCTGGACGGGGCGGCGCCGACGATCGAGGGCCTCGCGGACTCCCCGTACCCGTTCCGGGAGATCGAGCACGCCTACACGTACGGGCAGCCGCCCGCTGACTCCCTCGTCTCCAGCTTCCTCAACTACACCCTGCGCGGCAGCGGCCAGGACGTGATCCGCACCCACGGCCATGTCCCGTGCGCCTCGCCGGAGGGCCTGCGGGCATGCGGTGACGGCCCGGCGATCGATCCGTGACCCGGAGTCCTTAGGCTGCGGGGATGACGCAGGGGGACAGGACGCGAGGGGACGGTCCGCGAGGGGACGGTCCGCAGGGGGACGACGACCACGAGCCGGTGTTCAAGAAGAGCCCCTGGGGCACGAGCCGGTACGTCTACAACCTCAACAACCCCGTCGGGCTCTTCCTCGCCCTCGCCAGCCTGGTGTTCGCCGGGGTCATGGTGATGCTGATGGAGACCGACTCCGGCCCCTTCGAACCCCCGAAGGAGACGCCGTGGAGCCCGCCGATCGACGAGAGCCCGACGTACGACTTCGGGCCGCCGCCGGAGGACGACGCCACGGAGTCCGCGTCACCGTCGGCGTCCCCGTCCCCTTCGGACATCCCGAGCCCGACGCGGACGCCGGATCCGACGCCGACCCCGACGCGCAGCGTCACGCCGTCCCCCACGCTCAGCCTGGGCGACGGCATCAACGGCGAGGGTCGCCCCCACTGAGAGTCGGCCCAGACCGAGAATCGGCCCATACCGCGAGTCGGCCCAGACGGAGAATCGGCCCCAACTCCCCTGATCCCCAGCCGAATCGGGGAGATCGTCCACTACAGTCGAACGAGTGGACGCGCTGACAACCGAAGATCCGCCCCGCATCGGCCCCTACCGGCTGCTCGCGCGGCTCGGTGCGGGCGGCATGGGTCGGGTGTATCTCGCGCGCTCCGAAGGCGGGCGCACGGTCGCCGTGAAGGTCGTGCACGCCGAGTTCGCCGGGCATCCCGAGTTCCGCCGGAGGTTCACCCGCGAGGTGGCCGCCGCCCGGCGCGTGGGCGGGCAGTGGACCGCACCCGTCCTGGACGCGGACACCGAGGCCGAGACGCCCTGGGTGGCGACCGGTTACGTACCGGGCCCCGATCTGCACACCGTCGTCTCGCGGAACCACGGGCCGCTGCCCGAGCCCTCCGTCCTCGCCCTGGCCGGCGGCCTCGCGCACGCGCTGCAGGCCATCCACGGCGCCGCGCTCGTGCACCGCGACCTCAAGCCGTCCAACGTCCTGCTCACCGTCGACGGTCCGCGCGTCATCGACTTCGGCATCGCCCGCGCCCTCGACCCGGCGGTCGACGGGATCAGGACGCACACCGGTGCCGTCATCGGCTCGCCCGGCTTCATGTCGCCCGAGCAGGTGCGCGGGCAGCGGCTCACGCCCGCGTCGGACGTGTTCTGCCTCGGCTCGGTCCTCGCGTACGCGGCGACCGGGCGGATGCCCTTCGGCACGGCCGACAGCGGGATGCACGCCGTGATGTTCCGGATCGCTGAGGAGGAGCCCGACCTCACCGCCGTACCCCCCGGGATCCTCCCCCTCGTACGGGACTGCCTGGCCAAGGCGCCGGAGCAACGGCCCACGGTGGACGACCTGTTGGCGCGCACCGGGGGCGCGGCGATCGGGCCTGGCAGCGCCTGGCTCCCGGGCTCGCTCCTCGCCCAGCTGGGCCGGCGCGCCGCCGAACTCCTCGACGCCGACGCCCCGCCCACCCAGCTCGACCCGCCCCCGACGCGGCTGCCCACCCCGACCCGGCTGCCCACGCAGGCGGGGTCCGCCGTCGCGACGCGGGCCCCCAAGTCGCGTGCGCGGGTGGCGTGGGTGGCGCTCGGCACGGTCGCGGCCGTCCTCGCCGCGTCCGGAGTCGTGCTCACCCTGCGCTCCGACGACCCCCCGGGCGACGGCAAGCAGCCCACAGGCGACCGGAGTCAGGACGCCGACGGCACCCAGCCTGCGGCGCCGCGCATCGGCGGGGCCTGGGAGGGACTGGTACAGCACGCGGAGAGCTCCGTCACCGACGAGCACGAGTATCTGCGCGTCATCTTCGACCGGCCCGGAACCAAGGCCCACTTGGCGTATCTGACGCCCGACTCGTACTGCAAGGTCACCGCCGCCGTCGACCGGCAGGACGAAGACACGGTCACGCTGTCCTCGTTCCGCACGGTGAAGTCGGTGCGCCACCGGGACTCCGTCAGCAAGTGCGACCTGAACCAGGCCAAGAACCTCACGTTGTCCTCGGGCAAGCTGAGTTGGACGACCGGAGAGAAGTCCGCCGAGCTGAAGCAGACCCGCCTCTCGCCGCGCCCCATCCCGGACAAGTTCCTCGGCACCTGGAAGTCGGAGGTGTCCGGCACGCTGAAGATCAAGCAGGGGCCGGTGGGCACGAAGATCGCGACGTACAAGGGCTGGTCGATCGACTACCGCTGCAACGGCAGCGCGGAACTGGTCGACGCCACGCAGAACACGGTCACCCTGAGCCCTCTTGAGCTGGACCCGTCCACACCCCGGAACATCGGCTGCCCGCACAGCGTCCCGGAGACGCTCACCTGGAAGTCGGAGAACGAGCTGGAACTGCGCTACCCGGAGTCGATCGCGGTGCGGTTGACCCGGGTGGGGTGAGTCAGCGGACGTAGTCCTTCAGGGTCTCGGTGTCGAGGGGGACGCCGACGGGGTCAGGGAGGGTGATCTTCTCCCCGAACCGGTGGATGCTTCGGTGGCGGTAGTAGCCGTGCTCGGACTCCGGGCTGGAGTGCACGACGACAGTGCCCGCGTCCCGGTCCACGAGCAGGTACACCGGGATGCCCGCCCTGCACAGTGATCGCGAGGAAAAGCCGGTTGCGTACGCGGGGGTGAAGTCCTCCACCAGCATGTGGCGGCTCTGCTCGGTCATGAGCAGAAGCGTTGCCGAACACGGCGAAGGGGTGGGCGCCCTTCAGAGCGGCCCACCCCTTCGAGTGAACGTACGAACCGTACGAACCGAGTACGGCTCAGAGGAACGAGTTGATCTCGATCGTCTCGTCCCGGCCCGGGCCGACACCGATCGCGGAGATCGGCGCCCCGGACATCTCCTCCAGGGCCTTCACGTACGCCTGCGCGTTCTTCGGCAGGTCCGAGAAGGACTTGGCCTTGGTGATGTCCTCGGACCAGCCCGGCAGGTACTCGTACACCGGCTTCGCGTGGTGGAAGTCGGTCTGGCTGTACGGGAGTTCCTCGACGCGCTTGCCGTCGATCTCGTACGCCACGCAGACCGGGATCTGCTCCCAGCCGGTGAGGACGTCGAGCTTCGTGAGGAAGAAGTCCGTCAGGCCGTTCACGCGGGTCGCGTAGCGGGCGATGACCGCGTCGAACCAGCCGCAGCGGCGGTCACGGCCGGTGGTGACACCGCGCTCGCCGCCGATGCGGCGCAGGTCCTCGCCGTCCTGGTCGAACAGCTCGGTCGGGAACGGTCCGGCGCCGACGCGGGTCGTGTACGCCTTCAGGATGCCGATGACCCGGCTGATCTTCGTGGGGCCGACGCCCGCACCCGTGCACGCGCCACCCGAGGTCGGGTTGGAGGACGTGACGAAGGGGTACGTGCCGTGGTCCACGTCGAGCAGCGTGCCCTGGCCGCCCTCGAAGAGGACGACCTTGCCCTCGTCGATGGCGTTGTTGAGGAGCAGCGTGGTGTCCGCGACATACGGCTTCAGCTGGTCCGCGAAGGTCAGCATCTCCTCGACGATCTTGTCCGTCTCGATCGCGCGACGGTTGAAGACCTTGGTGAGGAGCTGGTTCTTCGTGTCGAGGGCCGCCTCGACCTTCTGCTCCAGGATCGACTCGTCGTAGAGGTCCTGGACGCGGATGCCGACGCGGTTGATCTTGTCCGCGTAGGTCGGGCCGATGCCACGGCCGGTCGTGCCGATCTTCCGCTTGCCGAGGAAGCGCTCCGTCACCTTGTCGACGGTGACGTTGTACGGCGTGATCAGGTGGGCGTTGCCGCTGATCAGGAGCTTCGAGGTGTCGACACCGCGCTCGTTGAGGCCGCTCAGCTCGGAGAGCAGCACAGCCGGGTCCACGACGACACCGTTGCCGATGACGGGCGTACACCCCGGCGAGAGGATTCCGGAGGGGAGCAAGTGGAGCGCGTACTTCTGGTCGCCTACGACAACCGTGTGGCCGGCGTTGTTGCCGCCCTGATAGCGCACCACATAGTCAACGGAGCCACCGAGCAGGTCGGTGGCCTTTCCCTTGCCCTCGTCACCCCACTGAGCACCGAGCAGCACAAGTGCGGGCACAGGCGTACACCCCTTCCGGGCGGGGCATGTCCAAGGTCAGGGGCGTGCACGAACGCTTGTCGTACGCGCACACCGGCGACCCTCATTGGCCGCACCCGTCGGACCGGTGCCCCGGAATAGACGAAGCCCCTGGCGCAATAGCGCAAGGGGCTCTTGCACAAAGATGCTACCCGAGGAAGGACCGAGGTGTCGGCTCCAGAGCCCGCCGGGCAGAGCGCGCAGCCGCTTCAGCCGCCCAATCCGCTCCTGGTGGTGATCGATCCGACGGCCCGCGCGGTCGACGGGGAGTCGGTCCGGATCGCGAAGGACGTGCTCTGCGCGGGCGCTTCCGGCGGCCCGGTCAAGGTCTGTCTGCCGGACGGCCCGGAGGAGTTCGCACGTGCCCTGACCAGGCGCGGCTCCCGCAGGCCTGTGGTGGTGGGCGACGACCGCGCGCTGCTCCGTGCGGTCGGTGCGCTGCACCGCGAGCGCGAGCTGTCGGCCGCGGCGCTCTCCCTGGTCCCGGTGGGTACGGCGACGGGGCTCGCGCACGCGCTCGGGGTGCCGTCGGGCACGGTGGCCGCGGCCCGCGCGGTCCTCGACGGCTCGCCCCGGCGGCTCGACCTCCTTGTGGACGACAGCGACGGGGTGGTGCTCGGCCGCCTCGCGATCCCGGCGGTGGCTCCGGAACACGCCTCCCTGAACCGGTCCGGTTCCGGAGGGGCGGGGGGCTCGGGGGGCCCTGGGGATGGGTCGGGGGCGGGGTCGGGTGCGGGGCCAGCGGAGGGCTCGGGTTCCGGATCAGGTTCCGGCTCGGGTTCCGGATCAGGTTCCGGATCAGGTTCCGGTCCGGGGGCGTTGTTGCGTACGTGCCAGTCGCTGATGCGGACGCTCGTACGGCCCTCGCCCTCGGTGCGTGCGGCGCCGGGGCCCGCGCGGCTGCGGGTGGAGGCGGACGGGGTGACGCTCGTCGACCTGGACCAGCCGGTCGTGGGGGTCTCGGTGCGGCCGCTGCGGGGCGGGTTCGCGCGGGTCGAGGTGTGGGCCGTGGGCGCGGAGTCGCCGGTGCGGGCGCACGCGCGGGCGGTGACGGTCTCGGGCCCGGACTTCCGGTACCGCGCGGACGCGGTGACCTCCGGGCCGGTCAGGGCCAGGACGTGGACGGTGCGGCCGGAGGCGTGGGCGCTGACGTTGCCCTGAGGGCGCTGCGGTCCCCGCGGCCCTTCAGCGGTCCCCGTACAGCTCCTCGCGCCGTTCGCGCCAGCGCTCGAGGAGGAGGGGCAGTTCCTGGCCCACGAACTCGAAGAACGCCTGCGTCTCCGCCATGCGCCGACCGGCGGGCGTCTGGGCGCCGAGGCTGTTGACGCCTTCGCGCAGCGCCTCCTCCCAGCGCTTCATGATCTGGTCGCGGTTGGCGAGCGCCTCGTACCACTGGTTGTTGTGGACGCGGTAGCGCTCGCGGCGGGTGCCGGGTTCGCGTTCGCGGGAGACCATGTGCTGCTGGCTGAGGTAGCGCACCGCGCCCGACACGGCGGCAGGGCTGACCTGGAGCTGTTCGCCCAGTTCCGCCGACGACATGGCGCCGGCGTCGGAGGAGAGCAAGGCGGCGAAGACGCGGGCGGGCATGCGCTGGATGCCCGCGTCGACGAACACGGCCGCGAAGTTCTCCACGAAGCGTGCGACCGCCTCTTCGTCCCGTTCCGTACCGGCCGGCTGGCCCATGCCCCGATCATCTCCCCTGCTCATCGCGTCCTGCCGAGTTTATACGCTTCCTTAACTTCACAAATTTGTGAAACTACCGTACGTTCAAAATCATGACGAAGGCAATCACCGTCTCCGGACTGCACAAGTCCTTCGGACGGACACACGCGCTCGACGGCCTCGACCTGGACGTCGAGACCGGTGAGGTCCACGGCTTCCTCGGGCCCAACGGCGCCGGGAAGTCCACCACCATCCGCGTACTCCTCGGCCTGCTGCGCGCCGATTCGGGCGCCGCCCAGCTCCTCGGCAAGGACCCGTGGAGCGACGCGGTCGAGCTGCACCGCCGCATCGCGTACGTCCCCGGCGACGTCACCCTGTGGCGCAACCTCAGCGGCGGCGAGGTCATCGACCTGTACGGGCGGCTGCGCGGCGGCCTCGACAAGGCGCGGCGGGCCGACCTGATCGAGCGGTTCGAGCTGGACCCGGGCAAAAAGGGCCGCACCTACTCCAAGGGCAACCGGCAGAAGGTCGCCCTGGTCGCGGCCTTCGCCTCGGACGTGGACCTGCTGATCCTGGACGAGCCGACCAGTGGGCTCGACCCGCTGATGGAGGAGGTCTTCCAGGACTGTGTCGCCGAGGAGCGCGACCGGGGCCGCACCGTCCTGCTGTCCAGCCACATCCTCAGCGAGGTCGAGACGCTCTGCGACCGCGTCTCGATCATCCGCAAGGGCGCCACCGTCGAGACCGGCTCCCTGGCCGACCTGCGGCACCTGACCCGTACGAGCGTCACCGCCGAACTCGCGGGCGCCCCGAACGGCTTGGGCTCCCTGCCCGGCGTGCACGATCTCGACGGCGGTCCGATCGAGGGGGGCCGGGGGCACCGGGTCAAGCTGCAGGTCGACTCGGACAAGCTGGACGCGGTGCTGCGCGCGCTGACCGAGTCCGGCGTGCGGTCGCTGACCAGCACGCCGCCCACCCTGGAGGAGCTGTTCATGCGGCACTACCAGGACGATGTGCCCGGTGCCCGCGCCGGACGGAACTCCGAGAAGGCGATGGCGCGATGACCGCCGTGACCCCTGTCGCCGTCCCGCCGAGGGTGCGCGGATCGCGTCAACTCGCGGGCACCGGAGCCCTGTTGCGGCTCGCGCTGCGCCGGGACCGGGTGATGGTGCCGCTGTGGGTGCTGCTCATCGGCGGCACCACGGCGAGCGCCACGAACACCCTCGGCCAGATCTACGACACCCCCGCCGAGCGGGCCGGGGTCGTCACGTCGATGGCCGCCAACAGCTCTCTCCGCTCCCTCTACGGGCCGGTCTTCGACGACTCCCTCGGCGCGCTCGTGAGCTGGCGCTATCTCGCGTTCATGGCCGCGTTCGCGGCGCTGATGAGCCTGCTCGTGGTCGTGCGCCACACCCGCGAGGAGGAGGAGACCGGCCGGCAGGAGATGCTCTCCGCGGCCATGGTCGGCCGCCGGGCTCCGCTGACCGCGTCGCTGCTCGTCGCGCTGATCGCCAACACGGGTATCGCGCTGCTCGTCGTCCTCGGTCTGGCCGGGGAGGCTCTCGGCGGTGCGGTGGCACTCGGCCTCGGCATCGGCGGCGTGGGCATGGTCTTCGCGACGCTGGCCGCGGTGTGCGCCCAACTCACCGAGACCGCACGGCTCGCCAAGGGCCTGACGGCCGCCGGGCTCGGCCTCGCCTGGGTCCTGAAGGCGGCGGGCGACGCGGCCGCGGACGACGGTTCGCATGTGCTGACGTGGCTGTCGCCGGTGGGCTGGGCGGAGAATCTGCGGGCCTTCGGCGGGGAGCGGTGGTGGGTGCTGCTGCTGTTCGTCGGTGCGGTCACGGTGCAGGCCGTGCTCGCGTACGTACTGACCGGGCGGCGGGACATCGGCATGAGCTTCATGCCGGCCCGGCCGGGGCCTGCCGAGGGGCGGATCTCCACGGCGGGCGGGCTCGCGTGGCGGCTGCAGCGGGGCAGCCTGCTCGGCTGGGGCATCGGATTCCTCGTCACGGGTGTGATGTTCGGCGGGATCACCGAGGGTGTCGCCGATCTGGTCGGGGACAACGAGCAGACCAAGGAGTTGCTGGCCCGGATGGGCGGCCAGTCCGGGATCACCGACTCCTTCCTCGCCGCGATGATCTCGATGCTCGGCATGATCGCCGCGGTGTACGTGGTGCAGTCCGTGCTCCGGCTGAACGGCGAGGAGACCTCGCAGCGCGGTGAGCCGGTGCTGGCGGGCGCGGTCGGCCGGGTGCGCTGGGCGGCGGGACATCTGCTGATCGCGTTCGGTGGTGCGGCCCTCCTGATGGTTCTCGCGGGCCTCGGTCTGGCCCTCGGCTACGGCGAGCGGGCCGGGGCGATCCTCGGCGGCTGCCTGGTCCTTGTCCCGGCGATCTGGCTGATCGGCGCGGTCGCGGTGCTGGTGTACGGGCTGGTGCCGCGGGCGGCCGTCCTCGGCTGGGCGTACGCGGGCCTGTGCCTCGGGCTCGGCTGGCTGGGAGCGGCGTTCGACCTGCCGGAGCGGGCGATGGACGTCTCGCCGTTCGAGCACCTGCCCCGGTTGCCGGGCAACGCGATGGAGTGGGGCCCCTTCGGCGTCCTCCTCGCGCTGACCGCCGTGGCCACGGCGGTCGGGTTGGCGGGGCTGCGACGCCGGGACATCCAGACAGGTTGAGCCCGGCCCCGCTACGGCGGTCGTGCGGCGCCCCGGGCCTGTGGCGGAGTCCCCCCTTCGCAGGCATGCACCAGTCTGTCGAGGCCCCGGTGGCGGAGGCGACAGTTCCGCGAGCGCGCCACCCGAACGAGTGATCGAACCTACGAAGGCGTCACCAGGCGGGCCTCGTACGCGAACACCGCGGCCTGTGTGCGGTCTCGCAGGCCCAGCTTGACCAGGATCCGGCTGACATGGGTCTTGATCGTCGACTCGGCGACGACCAGGTGTGCGGCGATCTCCGCGTTGGAGCGGCCCTGGGCGATCAGGACCAGGACCTCCGTCTCGCGTTCCGTGAGGTCGCCGAGCTGGGTGACCGCCGGGGCCTTCGACTCGGCCGCGCCGAGCTTCGCGAACTCGGAGATCAGCCGCCTGGTGACCGTCGGCGCGAGCAGGGCCTCGCCGGAGGCCACGACCCGTACGCCGTCGGCGAGTTGGCGGGCCGAGGCGTCCTTGAGGAGGAAGCCGGAGGCGCCGGCGCGGAGGGCCTCGTAGACGTACTCGTCGAGGTCGAAGGTGGTCAGGACCAGGACGCGGGTGTCGGTGTCGGCGGCGACGATCTCGCGGGTGGCCTCGATGCCGTTCAGCTCGGGCATCCGGATGTCCATCAGGACGACGTCGGGCCGCAGTCCGGCGACCTTCGCGACCGCCTCGCGGCCGTTCACCGCCTCCCCGACGACCTCGATCCCCGGCATCGCGCCGAGCAGAACGGAGAAGCCCTCGCGGACCATCATCTGGTCGTCGGCGATCAGCACGCGGATGCGGTCCGCGCCCGTGCCGTCTTCGGTGCCGGTCATACGGAACGCTCCTCGGCCTCGCCCCGCACGGGCAGGAACACGGTCACCTCGTACCCGCCGTCCTCCGCCGCCCCCGCCGTCATCTCGCCGTCGAGCATCGCGACCCGCTCCCGCATGCCGGTCAGCCCGTGCCCGGCGCCGGGAGAGGCCTTCAGCAAACCGGTCGGCGGGCCGTTGACGATGCGCAGGCCGAGGCCGCCGAGGACGTACGAGACCTCCACCTTGGCGGTGGCGCCGGGTGCGTGCCGCAGCGCGTTGCTGAGGGCCTCCTGCACGATGCGGTACGCGGACAGCTCCACGCCCTGCGGCAGCGCGCGGGCCGCGCCGGTGACGGCCTGGTCGACGGTCAGTCCGGCCTCGCGGACGTTGTCGAGGAGCGCGCCGAGGTCGGCGAGGGTGGGCTGGGGCGCGTCGGGGGCCTCGTAGTCCTCCGCGCGGACGACGCCGAGGACGCGGCGGAGTTCGGTGAGCGCGGCGACCGCGTTCTCCCGGATCGTGGCGAAGGCCTGGGCCAGCTCCGGCGGCGGGTTCTCCACCCGGTACGGGGCGGCCTCCGCCTGGATGGCGACGACGGACATGTGGTGGGCCACCACATCGTGCAGCTCGCGGGCGATGGTGGTGCGCTCTTCGAGCAGCGTCCGCCTGGACCGCTCGACGAGCGTCACCTCCTCCTTGGCGACAACCTCACGCTCCTTCGCGACGACCTCGCGGCGGGCGGAGGACCAGCCGCGTAGCGAGGTGGCGGTGGCCAGGCACAGTCCGGCTAGGAGCGGCATCGCCACCGGCGCGGCGGAGTCGCCGTTGAACCCCGCGAGGAGCACCGCGAAGACCACGGTGACTCCCCACATCTCCGCCGCGACACGGGGCCGGGACCGCAGCGCCACATGCACCATCACGGCCAGGTGTGCCAGGAATCCGGCCCACGTCCAAGGGAAGAGCGCCGTGAGCGACATGGGTACCGCGAGCAGGGTCAGCGCGAACGACAGCCAGAACGCGGCCACCGGCCGGAACAGCGTCAGCAGCACTGGGGCCACGGCCAACAGGGCGGTGAAGAGGCCCTCGATGAAGTCCCGGTTCGGCATCCATGCCCCGGCGAGGAAGACGAACGCGGCCGCCAGGAGGGTCCCCGCGTGCGGCAGCCAACGCGCGGACCGGCGCCGGGACTTCGGTATCAACCGCAGCAGCCGACTGGTGCCTTCGCCCTCCACGACGAGCGGCTCCATCGGCCGGAACGCGAACGCCCCGGTCAGCAGGTCGCTACGGAACGCCTGCAGAGCGGCGCGGAGCAGTCCGGCCTCGGTGGGCAAGGGCTGGGTCGGCGAGGTCTGGGTCGCCTGGGTCGTCTGGGTCACACCGAAGACGGTAGGCGCCCCCGGAACGCCGGTCGTCACCCCAGCTACGGATCTCCGGGGGTCCTTCTCAGGGACTACGGGTCCCTCCTGGCCCCACTCCAGCCCCTGCTCACCCCGCCTCCACCACCAGCTCCCGCAGCCCCCGGATCACCAGTCCGTCCTTCCAGCGCGGCTCGGCAGCCAGCCGCAGGCCCGGGGCCTGGCTCAGCAGCTGACCGTAGGACGCGGCCAGTTCGAGGCGGGCCAGCGGGGCGCCCAGGCAGTAGTGGATGCCTCCGCCCAGGCTGACGTGGGGGTTGTCCGTTCGGGACAGGTTCAGGCGGTCCGGGTCCGTGAAGGCGTCCGGGTCGCGGTTGGCCGAGCCGAAGAGGAGGGCCACCTCCGAGCCGCGCGGGATCGGCACCCCGCCGACCTCGATGTCCTCCAGGACCCACCGCTCGAAGAGGTGCAGCGGTGAGTCGTACCGCAGGAGTTCCTCCACAGCTGTGGACAGCGGCACGCCGCCGGAGCGGAGCGCCGCGAGCTGGTCGGGGTGGCGGAACAGGGCCCACCAGCCGTTGCCCGTCGAGTTCACCGTGGCCTCGTGGCCGGCGTTCAGGAGCAGCACCGCCGTGGAGATCATCTCCTGCTCCGTGAGCCGGGTCCCGTCCTCGTCGTGTACGGCGATCAGGCCCGAGATCAGGTCGTCGCCCAGGTTCCTGCGGCGCTCCGTGATCAACTCGCGTAGGTACGCCGTGAATTCGACGCTCGCCTCGACCGCCGCCCGCGCCGTCTCCTCCGACGGGTTCAGCTCGTACATCCCGCAGATCGCCGCCGACCAGGGCCGCAGCAGGTGCCGGTCCGATTCCGGCACGCCGAGCATCTGCGCGATGACCGCCACGGGGAGTGGTTCGGCCAGCCGCGACACCAGGTCTCCGCCGCCGTCCGCGACCAGGTCCGCGGCGAGTTCGCCCGCCAACTCCTCGATGTACGGCTGGAGTTCCGCCACCCTGCGCGGCGTGAACGCCTTCGACACGAGCCGTCTGATCCGCGTGTGCCGGGGCGCCTCCAGGTCGAGGAGGCCGTTGTCGTTCAGCACGTGGAACGGTTCGTGCGCGGCGGGCGGCGGGGTACGGCCGAACTCCTCGTGCGTGAACCGGTGCAGATACGTGCGCCCGAGACGGCGGTCTCGCAGGAGCGCGGTGACGTCCCTGTGGTGCGGGATCAGCCACTGCTGCGATGACTCGTTCCACAGGGCCCGGCCCTGCGCGCGGAGCGCGGCGTACGTCGGGTACGGGTTCGCCGGGTCGGCGGCGCTCAGGAGTTGGGGTTCGTCCATGCCAGGAAGTTCTCCCAGGTGGCCCGCCCTACGACCAGTCGTGCCCGGTCGGGGGTCTTGGAGTCGCGTATGTGGATACGGTCGGGGGCTGAGGCGACTTCCACGCAGTCGCCGCCCGTGCTGCTGCTGTAGCTGGACTTGAACCACCCGAGACTGCCGCTCACTTCAGCTCTCCTGCCAACTCCTCGATGAGGCCCAGCGAATCACCTGTACCCAAGGCCTGGGAACGGATCTTCGCATACCGATGGGTATATGCACTCACCTTTGCGGGTTCGCTGATCAGCACACTCTCGTCCTGGACTTCGAGGTACACGATGTGGTCGTGATCGACGGTCTCCACCAGCTTCATCGGGCCAGGCGTCCCCGCGTTCTCCCCAACGAGGCCCTGTCCCAGCGGTAGCACGTGCAGCATGATGTTGCGCCATCGACCGTATTCAAGGAGCAGCGTCAACTGGTCGCGCATGATGCTCCTTCCGCCGATCACACGACGTAACACCGCCTCATCCAGGACTACTTCGAACACCGGCGCAGGACGGCGGTCGAAGAGCGACTTGCGGCCCATGCGCGCGTCCACGAGTTCCTCGACCCGCTGGTCACTGAGCGGCGGGAAGTTTCCAGAGATCTGGGCCCGGGCGTAGGCCTCGGTCTGGAAAAGGCCGTCCACGGCCATCGTCTGGTACGAGTTCAACGTGAGCGCCTTCTGCTCCAGCCGCGCAAAGCTCTGGAACTGAGCCGGATACCGCTCCAACCGCATGTACTCCCGAGCCCGCTCGAAGAACCCCAACCCACCCCCGATAACCCGCTCCAACTGCACCAACATCTCATCGCTCGCCGGTTGCGGGCAGCGCTCCATCGCGCTCACCGCCGCCGCCGTGTACCCGATCTTGCGGCCCAACTCCTCCTGCGAAAAGCCCGCCTTGATGCGCAGCGCGCGGGCCATTTCCGCGACCTGGCGGGCCGTCGTACCCGCCGTGTCCCTGTTCTCCGCTCGCGCCATGGGCGAACACCCCCTCTACCGGTCTCGACCGGGCACAACCCCACTCGACCGTGACCGACCATCAACGCTGAGTCATGGAAAACGCTAACGCGCCCCACTGACACTGACCCCATGAACTTGGGAAACAACCCCACCTGGCTCCCGGCCACCGGCTTCCAACTCCGCAAGGCGGGCGTGCAGTTCGATGCCGTGCGCGTCGACGGTGACCTCGGGCGGCTGCTCGCCGACCGGCTGGAAAAGGTGACCGGGGGTGCGCCCGGGCCCGTCGTCGTGGAGGAGCGGGGGCGGCGGGCCGTCTACTTCCTCGTGCCGGTGGGCAGTACGGCGCACCGCGCGTGGCCCGAGAACGCGTCTCGTCTGACGGGCGGGCCAGGGCTCGTCTCGTACATCCCCGTACCCGCCGCCAACGGCTGCACCTGGCCGCTCAGTTGGCGCTGCCGACCGTGCCCGAGCGGTGCGCTCGTCCATACGCTGCTGCTGCGTACCGTGCTCATCGAGATGAACGCCTAGTCCTGGACCGCCCTGACCGTGATCCGGGCGCTGGACTCCCACTTGTCGTCGATCTCCGCGCCCGCGTCCTCGTACACCACTGTGAACGTCCGCCGCGCTTCACCGAAGCGGTCCCGATACGTCTCTTCGTTCGGCCCGGACTTCTCCGGCTTGACGGTGATGTCGTACGTCCAAAGGAAGTCGGCCACGGTCGAATCATCCTGTCCGCGCACCTTGTACCGGAGCACGACCGTGCCGTTCTTCTCGGTCCTGGAGAACTCCGGTACGTAGAAGCGCGCCGCGTCCACCTGCTCGTGGTGCAGACCCGCCGCCCGCTCCTCGTCCTCCCAGGGCTCGGGCGGTGGCGGGGTGACGAGGGCGACCACGAACCACACGGCCACGCCGACGATCCACAGCACGCACAGCGCCAGGAAGCCGAACAGCGCCCGCCGCTGCCATGAGCCCCGCCTCAGCCGTTCCACGTGCGCACTTCGCTCTGTCCGCCCATGTCGTACTCCTTGGCCTGGCCCGACTGGTGGAGCCGGGCCATCTCGGCGTCGGAGACGTTGCCCATCGCCGGTACCGGAGTCGCCTTCTGCGCGTCCCAGTTGTAGCGGTCGTACACATGCGTCTGGTACTTGATCGTGGTCTTCGGCTCGCCGTCCGGGCCGGGCACGACCTCCACCTGGGCAACGGTGTTGTAGTGGAAGGAGCCCACCGCGTGGTACCAGTCGGGGTCCTGCGTCGCGCTCCAGCCCTGCCAGCCGGTCTGCTGGACCATCTTCACCGGCTTCCCGGTCCGCTCGTACTCGGCGAGTGCCTGCGCCTCCCAGGCCGGGGTGTTCTCCTTCAGCTGCGCCTCGACGTTCCGGTTCATGTCCGGCAGGTCGTCCATCATCGAATCCACGTCGATGTCCAGCGGCTCGCCGGTGTTCGACAGGTAGTGGAGCATGTGCTTCGCGGAGACCGGGCCGCCGAGCACCCCGGGTGAGCCCATCGCGAAGAAGCCCATCTTGTTCTTGATGGCACGGTCCTCGTCGGTGGCCTCACGGGTGTCGTAGTCCCCGGCGCCCTCGTCCCGCAGCGGTGGCGGCAGCAGCACGCCGCCCCGGCCGGAGAAGACCCGGTTCAGGTCCTTGGCGCCCGCCCTGTCCTGCTTGAGGGCCTCGCGGGTCCGCTCGTCCAGGACGGAGAACTCCACCGCCTTCTTGACGCGCTCCAGTTCGTACCCGACGTGCTCGTTGACGTCGCCCGCGTAGCCCAGCGCCGCCGCCGCGCGGGTGCGCAGGCTCTCCGCGTTCTCCTGGTCGAGCCGGGCCGCGCCCGCGCTGTCGGGGTCGTTGGGCGGATAGTCCCGGTCGGGTACGGAGACGCTGCCGTCGTCGTGCAGGGTGAGGTGCTTCTCCTTGGCCAGGTCCTTGGCCTCGTCGAGCCAGGTGGAGGCGAGCTTGAAGCCGTGCCTGGCGGCGGAGAGGGTGTCCGCTGCCGCCTTGGACTCGTGCTTCGCGATCGTCAACTCCTGGTAGAGGGAGAGGAGTTGGAGGCGGGCCTGCATCGATGCCTCGCTCTGCCAGACGAGCGGGAGCTTGTCGAGGACGTTCTCGACGTGCGTACGCGCCTTCCTGGCCGCCACCGCCAGGTCGTCCCACTCCTCGCCCGCGCGCTCCCAGGCCTGGGGGCGTACGTCGTCGAGTTCGGAGACCGTGATGTCCTCGCGGCGGACCGCGTTCGGGTGGTCGTGCGGATTCTTGTCCGGGCGCTCCGTCGGGTCCGGGCGTTCTTCCAGCGTCGCCATCACGCACCCCTCTCGAACCCGGCGAGGATCGCCTCGAACTCCTGCGCCGTGCGCTGTTCCTGTGTCGTGTAGGTGGTGTGCGTCTCGCGCATCTTGTCGGCCAGCGACCGGCACTGCTTCGCCAGTCGGGTGACCTCCTTGTCCCAGGCGCTCGTCGTGCCGCTCAGCATGCGTCCGGCGGCCAGCATGCTGTGGATACGGGCGGTGTTCGCCGACTCCGACAGGCCCTTGTCGGCCTTCTCGAGGAGCGTGGCTGCCTCGTCCAACTCGTCTGCCATCTTGCCGAGTTCGGTCGTGCTGACGCCGTATCCGCCTCCGGCACCGCCTCCGCCGCCGCTCTGCATCGTCGTGACCCCTGCGGCGGGGCCGGGGCCGGGGGCAGGCGCGGGGGCGGGAACAGTCGCGGGCGCCGGGTCCAGGTCGCGTACGTCCGTGTGCGTGTCCGGTTGGGCCGGGGCGTGGGTCGGGGCCTCGGCTTCGGGGGCGGCTTCGGGGGCGGCCTCGGGCTCGGCTTCGGGCGCGGCCTCGGCTGAGACCGGGCGGAAGCGGTCGCCCGGGTCGGCGGCGTCTGCCGCCGTCATCGGCTGAAGGCCGCCGTACCGGCCCGGATCAGAACCCGGATCAGAACCCGGATCAGCACCGGAATCAGCACCCGAATCCGAACCCGAACCTGGCACCCCGCCGCCAGAAGCTGAACCCACGACATCCCCCTGTCCTGTGCGGGCACTTCACACTGCGAGGAGTGTGCCACGGGAGACGGCACTGTTTGACACGTTCACCTCACGCCAGGCCGTGCCGCGATGCCCACTCGCGGGCCGCCTTCTCCGGGTCCTTCTTGTCCTTGTCCACCTGGCGGTTGAGCTCGGTGAGCTGTTCCGTCGTGAGGGCCGCGCCCAGTTTCGCCAGGGCGCGGCGGACCGTGGAGTCGGCCTTGCGGTCGGCGATCAGGGGGACGACATGCTGGCCGGGGACCAGGTTCTTCGGGTCGGTCAGGACCACCCAGCCCTCCGCCTCGATGTCCGTGTCCGTGGTGAAGAGGTTCGCGACGTCCACGTCGCCCTTGCGGAGCGCGCCCTTCACCAACGGGCCGGAGGAGTCGAGGGACTTGAACTCCTTGAACTCGACGCCGTAGACCTCCTCCAGGCCCACCACCCCGACCGTGCGCTTCTTGACCTCGGGGGCCGCGCCGATCACCAGCTTGCCGTTGTGCTTCGCCAGGTCGGCGAGGGAGCGCAGCTTGTAGCGGGCAGCGGTCTCGCGTGTGACGGCGAAGGCGTCGGAGTCCTCGGCCTTGCCGTACGGCAGGATCTGCAGGCCCTTGGGGAGGGCGACGGCGAGAGCGTTCTGCATCTCGCCCTCCTCGGTGACCGTGGCCTTCGGGTCGAGGTAGTGCAGCAGGGCGCCCTGGTACTCGGGCAGCAGGTCGATGTCGCCGCCCTTGAGCGCGGGGATGAGGATCTCGCGGGTGCCGAGGTTGGGGCGGACGGTCGTCTTCACGCCGGCGTCCTCGAGTACGGCCGCGTAGAGGTACCCGAGGATCTGGTTCTCGGTGAAGTTGGCCGTGCCGATGGTCAGGCCGTCCTTGCTGGAGCCGCCGCCCGCCGGGGAGTTGCCCTCGCCCTCCAGGGAGGTGATGCCGCCGCTGCAGGCGGCCAGGGCCGGGACGGAGGCTGCGGCGAAGAGGCCGCCGAGCAGGGCGCGCCGGTTGAGCTGGGTCATGGCAGATGTCCTTACGCGGAGGCTGAGGCGGGGGCGCGGTGGCGGAAGAGGAGCCGCTGCACGGCGGCGAGCAGCAGGTCGAGGGCGACGGCGAGCACGGCCACGAGGACGGCGCCGCCGAGAACCTGGACCAGGTCGCGCTGGGCCAGCCCGTCGAAGACGTACCGGCCGAGGCCGCCGAAGGAGACGTACGCGGCGATGGTGGCGGTGGCCACGACCTGGATCAGGGCGAGGCGCAGGCCGGTCATGATCAGCGGGAGCGCGAGCGGCAGTTCCACGTGAAACAGGACCTGGTGCCAGCGCATGCCCTGCCCGCGCGCCGCGTCCTTCACGTCCCGGTCGACGGCGGCCATCCCGGCGTACGTATTGGTGACGATGGCCGGTACGGCGAGGGCGACGAGCGCCACGTACACCGGCGTCATGGAGAGGCCGCTGGCCAGGAAGACCAGGACGACCAGGCCGACCGTGGGCAGCGCGCGGCCGAAGCTCGACAGGTTGATGGCGAGGAACGCGCCGCGCCCGGTGTGCCCGATGAGGAGGCCGAGGGGCAGGGCGATGGCGGCGGCGATCACGGTGGCGAGGGCCGAGTACTGGAGGTGTTCCAGGAGGCGTACGCCGATGCCGTCGGCGCCCGCCCACTGCTCGGGGCCGGTCAGCCAGCCGCCGAGATCCACGAGGAGTTCGTACATGTCAGGCCCTCTTCCTGGTCCACGGGGTCAGTACGTGCTGCACGGCGACCAGGAGCGCGTCCGCGAGCAGGGCGAGGAGCAGGGTCAGGGCGACGCCGGTGATCACCGGGGTGGGGAAGTTCCGCTGGAAGCCGTCCGTGAAGAGCTGGCCCAGGCCGCCGTCGCCGATGTAGGTGGCGACCGAGACCAGGGAGATCGCCATGACCGTCGCGATGCGGACGCCCGCCATGATCACCGGGAGGGCGAGCGGGAGTTCGACGGTGAGGAGCACGCGCAGCGGGCGCGTACCCATCGCGGTGGCGGCCTCCTTGGTCTTCACCGGGACGGAGTCGAGGCCCTCGACGGTGTTCCTGAGCAGGACCACCAGCGTGTAGATGGTCAGGCCGATGACGGTGGTGGTGCGGGTCAGGCCCGAGACCGGCAGGAGCAGCACGAACACCGCGATCGACGGGATCGTGAACAGCACGTTGGAGAGGCCGAGGAGGAGGCCGCGCAGGGGGCGGACGCGGTGCGCGACGACGGCGAGCGGCAGCGAGATCAGCAGGCCGAACAGGACGGCGGAGAGCGCCGCTTGGAGGTGCGAGAGGCTCAGCGCGGTGAGGTCGGCGGCGTGCTCGGAGATCCAGGTCCAGTCGATGGTCATGCGGGGCCGCCCTTGGTGACGGTCACGGCGGGCCCGTCCTCGGTGCGGTCTTCGGGGGCGCTGTCGGTCGCGGGGGTGTCGGTCGCGGGGGTGTCGGTCGCGGTGCCGTCGGTCGCGGTGCCGTCGGTCGCGGGGGTGTCGGTCGCGGTGCCGTCGGTCGCGGGGGTGTCGGTCGCGGGGGTGTCGGCGTGGGACGCCGTGACGTGCAGCCGGTTCGCGTGGTCGTGGATGGTGTCGCGGGACGTGACACCGGTGAGGATGCCGTCGGCGTCCACGCGGGCGACCAGGCCGGTGGGGGACGCGACCGACTCGTTGAGCGCCGAGAGGAGTGAGTCGGTGCCCTTGAGGGGGCGTACGGGAGTCTCCTGGTCGGTGTCGGTGTCGCGCCAGGCGAGGGGTCGGCCCGCCAGGTCGCGCCGCAGCTCCCAGCGGTCGCCGTCCGGGGCGGGGTGCTGCGGGAGCTCCGCGATGCCGGTCAGGGAGAGCAGCTTGAGGCCGCGCTCCGCGCCGAGGAAGTCCGCGACGAACGCGTCGGCGGGGCGGGCGAGGAGTTCCGCGGGCGGGGCGCACTGCACGAGGTGGCCGCCGGTGCGGAACACGGCTATCCGGTCGCCGAGGCGGACGGCCTCGTCGATGTCGTGCGTGACGAACACGATGGTCTTGCCCAACTCCTGCTGCAGGCGCAGGAGTTCGTCCTGCAGCTGGGTGCGGACCACCGGGTCGACCGCGCCGAACGGCTCGTCCATGAGCAGCACCGGCGGGTCGGCGGCGAGCGCGCGGGCCACGCCGACGCGCTGCTGCTGGCCGCCGGAGAGCTGGTGCGGGTAGCGCTTGCCGGCCTCGGCGGTCAGGCCGACGGTGTCGAGGAGTTCGGCGGCGCGGGCCCTCGCCTTGCGGCGGCCCCAGCCGAGGAGCAGCGGCACCGTAGCGATGTTGTCGAGGACGGTGCGGTGCGGGAACAGGCCCGCCTGCTGGATGACGTACCCGATGGAGCGGCGCAGCTCGGCGGCGTCCTGCTCGGTGACGTCCTTGCCCGCGACGCGGATCGTGCCCGAGGTGGGCTCGACCATGCGGTTGATCATGCGGAGGGTGGTGGTCTTGCCGCATCCGGAGGATCCGACGAGGACCGTGACCCCGCCCTCGGGCAGATCGAGGGAGAGGTCGTGCACCGCTGTCGTGCCGTTCGGGAACTGCTTGTGGACTGCCTGGAATTGGATCATCACTGGCCCCTTGCCCGGCTGCATATGCTCATGCAGAGTCTTGGTGGCTGAATAAGTTGTCAATGGCCCGACGTAAATCGCCGGTTACGAACGTTCACCGGCCAAGACGCAGTGCCCCGGAACGGAGGATTTGCGCGTGATGTCGTCTCACATGCCGGAAGGACCGGGCGGACCCGGCTCGATGGCGGTGCCCGCCGACGTCGTCCTCGACGGTGCGAACCTGCCGGCCGCCGATGTCGTCCGACTCGCCGACGGCACCGCACGGCCCGTGCCCGACGCCGCGGCGATGCGGCGCGCCGAGGAATCCTGGCACGCCGCCCTGAGCCTGGCCGCATCGGGGCGGGTCTACGGCCGCTCGACCGGCGTCGGCGCCAACCGGAACGAGAGCGTGCCCACCGGGGCCGCCGCCGAACACGGCCTTCGGCTCCTCCGCTCCCACGCCGGCGCGATCGGCGAGCCGCTGCCCGCGCGCGAGGTCCGCGCGATGCTCGCCGTGCGCGCCAACCAGATCCTCGCCGGGGGTGCGGGCCTGCGCCCCACCGTCGTCACCGCCCTGTGCGAGGCGCTCGACGCGGGCGCGCAGCCGGTGGTGCACGAGTTCGGCTCCGTCGGCACCGGCGACATCGCGGCGCTCTCCCAGGTCGGCCTGGCCCTCGCCGGTGAGCATCAGTGGGAGGGCGGCACCCCGCCGGCCCCGCTCGCCCTGGAGAACAACGACGCCCTCGCCCTGATCAGCAGCAACGCCCTCACCCTCGGCCAGTCCGCGCTCGCCCTCGACGCCGCACGCCGCCTGCTCGCCGCCACCCAGGTCGTCGGCGCCCTCTCGCTGCTCGCCGTCGACGGCTCCTACGAGGCGTACGCGGAGCCGGTGCACGCGGCCCGCCCGCACCCCGGTTCGTACGCCGTGGCCCGCCGCAGCCGCTACCTCCTCGGCGCCGCCGACCGGCCCGCACCTCCGCAGGACCGCATCCAGGACCCGTACGGCTTCCGGGTCCTGCCGCAGGTGCACGGGCCCGCACAGGACGCCGCCGATGCCCTGGAGCGCACTCTCCAGGTGGAGATCAACGCCGCCGCCGAGAACCCGCTGATCTCCGCGGCCAACCGCGCCGCCTACCACCACGGCGGCTTCTACCTCGCCCAACTCGCCCTCGACCTGGACCACTTCAGGCTCGCCCTGGTGCAGACCGCCCGGCTCTCCACGTCCCGGCTCGCCGCCCTCAACGAACCCGCGTACACCGGCCTGCGGCCCTTCCTCGCCGACGGTGCGCCGGCCGCTTCCGGCACGATGATCCTGGAGTACGCCGCCGGGGCGGCCCTCGGCGACCTGCGGGCCTTCTCCGCGCCCGCCTCCCTCGGCCACGCCGTGCTCTCGCGCGGCGTCGAGGAACAGGCCAGCTTCGCCTCCCTCGCCGCCCGCCAGACCTTGCGCACCGAAGAGCCCTACCGGCTCGTCGTCGGCTGCGAACTGGTCTCCGCCGTACGGGCCTTGCGCCTGCGCGGCCGACCCGTCGACCCCGACCTCCCGGTCGGCCACGCCTTCGCCCTCGCGGACCGCGCCCTCCCGGACGACTTCGCGGACCGCCCGCTCACGGAGGATGTGGGGGTGGCGGCCGGACTCCTCGACGCTTTCGCGGAGTTGTAGGGGCGGCAGCTGTGGCCGTTGAGCAAATGACTCTGCTCTCTGCTCTCTGCTCAGAAAGCGAGTTGAGCGATCTCCTCCGCCACCACCGCGCACGCGTCCGCCGCCGGGTCGATCAGCGGGAAGTGGCCGACGCCTTCCAGGAGCGTGCAGCCCACGAGCTCACCGGACTTCGCCGCGGCGTCCGCGTACTCCTCGGCCAGTTCGTACGGGACCGTCGTGTCCGTGCGGCCCTGCACGAGCGTGGTCGCGATGCCGGTGGGGAGCAGCGCCGCCGGGTCGGCGAGCGGGACGCGGTCCGCGAACTTGGCCTTACCGCCCAGGAGTTGGACCGGCGCGCCGCCGCACACGTCGAGCTCCACCGCCCGCTCGAAGCCCACGATCGGGGCGAGCGCGACGACCCCGCGCAGGGGCGTGGGGCGCGCCAGGTGCCACGGCGAGTCCGCGGGCAGCACGTGCCGCGCCGCCGCCCACAGCGCGAGGTGCCCGCCCGCGGAGTGGCCGGTGAGGACCACGCGGCGCGGATCGGCCTGCGGCAGGTGCGACGGTACGAGGGCGGGGAGCGCGTCGACCGCGGCCGCCACGTCGTCGAAGGTCTCCGGCCAGCGCCCCGCCACCGGCGCCTGAGCACCCTGGTGCGGCACGGCCGTGCCCTGTGGGGGGATGTCCCCCGGCCCTCTGCGGTACTCGACGTTGGCGACCGCGAAGCCGCGGCGCGCCAGGAAGTCCGCGAACGGCGTGAGGTGCTGCCGGTCGTACGGGGCGCGCCAGGCGCCGCCGTGCAGGACGACGACGAGCGGCGCGGGCCGGCCGTCGCCGACGCGGGGTGCGTAGAAGTCGACGACCTGGTCGGGGTGTTCGCCGTAGGACGCGGTGGCGTCGGGGGCGACGGTGGGGTGCGAGAAGGCCGACTCTTCTTCGGCGTCGTCCGACATGGTGGTGCAGCCTTTCGGTGAGAGCAGGGCCTGTTCCGCGGATCCAGGGCCGGTTCCGCGGGTCCGGGGGCCGGTTCCGCAGGTCCGGGGCGGGTCCGGCGGTGAGGGGCGGGTCCGGGGGTGATCCTTCCCCAGACCCGCCCCTCGCCGGAACAGAGGGCGCGGGCTCCCCTACGACCGGCCGTGCAGCACCTCGCCCAGCACCCGGGCCGCCCGCTCGACCTCCGCGAAGCCCACGTACAGCGGGGTGAAGCCGAAGCGGAGGACGTCCGGTGCGCGGAAGTCACCGACCACGCCACGGGCGATCAGGTCGTCCATCACGGCGTCCGCACCGTCACACCGAAGTGCGACCTGGCTGCCGCGCTCGGCGTGCACCTCAGGGGTGATCGAGGCGACAAGCCCGGCCGGGACGTACGCCGCGACGCACTCCAGGAAGAAGTCCGTGAGCGCCAGGGACTTCTCCCGTACCGCCTCGACCGGCACGCCCTCCCAGACCTTCAGGGACTCCTCCAGAGCCAGCATCGACAGGATGTCCGGCGTGCCCACGCGGCCGCGCAGCGCGCCGTCCGCCGGGGCGTAGCCGGGGCGCATGCCGAAGGGCTCGGCGTGCGAGTTCCAGCCGGGCAGCGGCGAGTCGAAGTCGCCCTGGTGGCGCTCCGCGACGTACAGGTAGGCGGGCGAACCCGGGCCGCCGTTCAGGTACTTGTACGTGCAGCCGACGGCCAGGTCGACGCCGTGCTCGTCCAGTCCCACCGGCAGGGCGCCCGCGCTGTGGCACAGGTCCCAGACGACCAGGGCGCCCGCGGCGTGCACGGCGGCGGTGATGCCGGGCAGGTCGTGCAGGCGCCCGGTGCGGTAGTCGACGTGGTTGACGAGGACGGCCGCAGTGCGCGGGCCGGCCGCGGCGGGCACGTCCGCCGGGGCGAGCGGGCGCAGCGTGCAGCCCGTCAGGCGGGCCGC
This sequence comes from Streptomyces sp. LHD-70, assembly GCF_031157275.1. Lineage (GTDB taxonomy): Bacteria > Actinomycetota > Actinomycetes > Streptomycetales > Streptomycetaceae > Streptomyces. Next base: position 30,329 of record NZ_JAVIFW010000018.1, on the reverse strand, counting down.
GGACTGCGCGATGTACCCGTCGGTGGGGAACGTGGACTCGTCCACGAGGATCTCGTCCCGCCCCGCCTCGGGCCCGCCCGACAGCCGGACAGCGCCCACAACCGCCTTGAAGACATTGACACTTGTGGAGTCGCCGACCACGATCTGCCCGGCCGCCGCGCCGACGAGCGGGGCGACCAGGTCGCCGATCCGCTCGGGCGCGGTCCACCAGCCCGACTCGGTCCAGGAGCGGATGCGAAGGCGCCCCCACTCGCGCTGCACGACGTCCGCGACCCGGCCGGGCACCGAACGCGGCAGCGCGCCGAGGGAGTTGCCGTCGAGGTACACCACCTCGTCGAGCACGAACTGCTCGCGCAGCACGGCCAGTTCATCGGCCTTGTCCAGCTTGGCCGCCCTGTCCAGCAGGGCCTCGGTCTCAGACATGACTGCGCGCCGTCCAGAGCTCGGGGAACACGTTCTTGCGGGCCCGCTTCTCCAGCCAGGCCACTCCGGCGGAACCGCCCGTACCGGCCTTGGAGCCCATGGCCCGGCGGGTCGCCACCAGATGGTCGTTGCGCCAGCGCCACACCAGCTCGCCGACATCCGTCAACGCCTCGCCCAGGCGCACCAGTTCGCCGTCCTGGTCCCCGGCGTACACCGCCGTCCAGACCGCCTCCACCTCGGGCGACGGCTCGTACCGCTGCGACACGTCGCGGTTCAGGACGGCCTCCGGGATGTCGAAGCCGCGGCGCCCGAGGAGCCGGACGACCTCGTCGTACAGGCTCGGCTCGTGCAGCGCCTTCTCCAGCTCCGCGTGCACGCGCGGGGCGCCGCGGTGCGGGACGAGCATCGACGCGGACTTCTCGGCGAGGAGGAACTCCATCCGCCGGTACATCGCCGACTGGAAGCCGGAGCCGTCGCCGAGCGCGCTGCGGTACGAGTTGAACTGCGCGGGCGTGAGATGCCCGAGCGGCTTCCAGGAGGCGTTGAGCGCCTCCAGCTCACGGACGCTGCGCTTGAGCGCGGCCACCGCCGTGCCCAGGTCGTCCTGGCGCAGGGCCGTCGCGGCGGTCTCCCACTCGTGCACGATCACGGTGAACCACAGCTCCATCACCTGCGTGGTGACGAGGAAGACCATCTCACCGGGGTCGTCGGAGAGGGGGTGCTGCAGATGGGTGAGGACATCCGCCTGTACATAGTCCTCGTACGGCGTGGTGCCTGCGAAGTCGAGATGCGGGGCCTCGGGGATCTCCCCGGCCGTTGCTTCCGCCTCGTGGGACATCGCTGTCTCCTTGGTGCCTGCTCCGGGTAGCGGTCCGCCCCTGCCGATGCCGGCACGGGGGCCCCGGTCCCCACCCGGCATCCTCCGCAATCCTCCCCCGGTCCGGCAAGACCTGCCTGGTCACGGCGACCAGGCAGGCCTTGACACCGGCCCGCCGGATGTCAGCCCAGCGTCTCCGCGGCCGTCTCGGACGACTCCCGCAGGAAGGTCGCGCAGCGCTCGTACTCCTCCTGCTCGCCGATGACCTGCGCGGCGCGCGCGAGGCCGTGCAGGGCGCGCAGGAAGCCGCGGTTCGGCTCGTGCTCCCACGGCACCGGGCCGTGGCCCTTCCAGCCGGCGCGGCGCAGGGCGTCGAGGCCGCGGTGGTATCCCGTACGGGCGTAGGCGTACGACTCGACGGTGCTGCCGCGCTCGAAGGCCTCGTCGGCGAGACGGGCCCAGGCCAGCGAGGACGACGGGTACTTGGCGGCGACGTCCGCGGCTGCCGTACCGCCCGCGAGGAGTTCTCGGGGCTCGGGGTCGTCGGGCAGGTGGGTCGGGGGCGGGCCCCCGAGGAGGTTCTCGTGAATGGACATGCCCCAAGTCTGCCTTGTCGCTCCGCGGACGGGCTCAGCCTGTGGATAACTCCGGCGGCAGACCAGGAGTACGGGGACGACTCCGGCTGCACGGGGACCACTCCGGCCGGTACGCAGCAGGGCCCGGCCCCCGTGTCGGGAGGCCGGGCCCTGGACTGTGAAGAAGTACTACTACTTCAGCTTGGTGCCGGCCGAGCGCAGCGCGGCGCAGGCCTCGCCCACGCGCGCAGCCATGCCCGCCTCGGCAAGCTTGCCCCAGGTGCGCGGGTCGTACGTCTTCTTGTTGCCGACCTCGCCGTCGACCTTCAGGACGCCGTCGTAGTTCTTGAACATGTGGTCCGCGACGGGACGCGTGAAGGCGTACTGCGTGTCCGTGTCGAGGTTCATCTTCACGACGCCGTTCTCGAGCGCCGTGGCGATCTCCTCGGCCGTGGAGCCGGAGCCGCCGTGGAAGACGAAGTCGAACGGGGAGGTCTTGCCGTACTTCTCGCCGACGCCCTGCTGCAGGTCCTTCAGGAGCTCGGGGCGGAGCACGACGTTGCCCGGCTTGTAGACGCCGTGGACGTTGCCGAAGGACGCGGCCAGGAGGTACCGGCCCTTCTCGCCCAGGCCGAGGGCCTCGGCGGTGCGCAGCGCGTCGTCGACGGTGGTGTACAGCTCGTCGTTGATCTCGTGCGTGACGCCGTCCTCCTCGCCGCCGGTCGGGGTGATCTCCACCTCAAGGATGATCTTGGCGGCGCGGGCCTTCTCGAGCAGCTCCTGGCCGATGGCCAGGTTGTCGGCGAGGGTCTCGGCGGAGCCGTCCCACATGTGCGACTGGAACAGCGGGTTGTCACCCTTGGCGACGCGCTCGGCGGAGACGTCGAGCAGCGGGCGTACGTACCCGTCGAGCTTGTCCTTCGGGCAGTGGTCGGTGTGCAGCGCGACGGTGACGTCGTACTTCTTGGCGACGATGTGCGCGTACTCCGCGAGGGCGACGGCGCCGGTCACCATGTCCTTGTTGTACTGACCGCCCAGGAACTCCGCACCACCGGTGGAGATCTGGATGATGCCGTCGCTCTCGGCCTCCGCGAAGCCTCGCAGGGCGGCATGCAGGGTCTGGGAGGAGGTGACGTTGATGGCCGGGTAGGCGAACTTGCCTGCCTTCGCCCGGTCCAGCATCTCGGCGTAGACCTCGGGGGTTGCGATGGGCATCTGGCCGCTCCTTGTGATGTGCGGTGTAAGTGTGGCCCTGACCGGAGGGCCCCTCACGGAGGTTCATTGAGGGGGCGACGTCATCGTCGCCCCCATCCTTCCAGACTCTCCGGCCGGCTCGGTGCGACCGCCCGGTACACCCGTCAGTCGAGGCCCAGCTCGTCCTTCGAGTACGCGAAGAGGTACGGGACGCCGGCGCCCTCGGTGATCTTCTCGGCGGCGCCGGTGGCGCGGTCCACGATCGTCGCGACGCCCACGACCTCGGCGCCGGCCTCGCGCACGGCCTCGACGGCGGCCAGCGGGGAGCCGCCGGTGGTGGAGGTGTCCTCGACGACGAGGACGCGGCGGCCCTTGATGTCCGGGCCCTCGACGCGGCGCTGCAGGCCGTGCGCCTTGGCGGCCTTGCGGACCACGAACGCGTCCAAGCGCTTTCCGCGCGCGGCGGCGGCGTGCAGCATCGACGCGGCGACGGGGTCGGCGCCCATGGTCAGGCCGCCGACGGCGTCGAAGTCCAGCTCGGCCGTGAGGTCCAGGAGCACCTGGCCGACCAGGGGGGCCGCCTCGCCGTCGAGGGTGATGCGGCGCAGGTCCACGTAGTAGTCGGCCTCGATGCCCGAGGAGAGCGTCACCTTGCCGTGCACCACGGCCTTGTCCTTGATCTGCTGCAGCAGCTCGCCGCGTACGTCACTCATGGTTGTCAGCTTAAGTGGGCCGCCGGTGTGCCCGTACCGCCCTGGGGGCTCCGCCCCCGGACCCCCGCTCCTCAATCTCCCCCAGCTACCGCTGGGAGGTGCCCCCAGAGGGGCTCTCTTTGCGTCGTGCTTCGGCTGGCGCGCCGTCGTGGCTGGTCGCGCAGTTCCCCGCGCCCCTTAAGGGCGGGGCAGGCGGGCTAGAGCGTGCGCCAGTCCCAGCGCATCGACGCCTCCAGCGGCTCGATCGGCGTGACCAGGCGCGGGTGGGTGTTGAGGCCGTTGGGCGGGCCCGTCTGGGGCTCGACGCAGACCGCCTCCGGCTGCTCGTCGTAGATCACGACCCACTCCGAGGGACTCGTGACCTTCAGCTCCAGCTGTTCCGCCCACCGCAAGGTGACCCCCACCCCGTCCGGCATGCCGAAGCAGTCGTCCCACGGTCCTGGCCGCGGGTCGACGCGCTTGCCGGTGGGCAGGTGGTCAGCGCCGCGCTCCTCCTGCCAGGCCGCGTCGAAGTCGAGCTGCACGTCCTCGCCGCCGAGGTTGCGCAGGAACCACGGATGCCAGCCGAGCTGCGCCGGGAAGGAGTCGCCGTACGTCTCCAGGCCCATCCGGACCGTCAGGGCGTTCTCCTCCAGCTCGAAGACCTGCGTGACCCGCCCGCCGTACGGCCACGGCTCGACCAGGTCGTACGTGAACACCGCGGCGTTCCCGGCGCCGCGCGCCCGGCGCCAGGGCTGGTCACGAACGGTGCCGTGGATGGCGTGCGGCGGGTTGTTGATCGGCAGCTCGTGCACCCGGCTGCCGTTGCGGAACCGGCCGTTCTCGGTGCGGCCGCACCAGGGGGCCATGGGGAAGGAGCCGAAGTGGTCGCCCTGCCTGAGCACTTCGGTGCCGCCGATGCGGAGGCTCCCGATGCGGCAGCCGTTGCCACCCTGCACTGTCAGTTCCGCATCGCCCGCGACGAGGGTCGCCGTGTCCTGAGTCATCACGGACCCGACCCTAGAGCCTGGCTATCTGCGCCGCCGCAGTACCCGGCCGACGACGATCGCCGACGCGACGACCAGCGCCGCGGCGGGGGCGGCCCAGCGCAGGGTGTCGCCCGCGGTGGCGGCCTGCGGCGCGGGCACCGGTGCGTACCGTCCGCGCGGCGGCGCGTGGTCGACCTCCTCGGCGCTGCGGCCGATCATCGTGCGCCGGGCGTGCGCGGCTTCGGCGGGCGGCGCGATGAACGACTCGTCGCCTGCGTCCTGGTGGAAGGGGTCGAGGGCGGAGGGCGGGACGGCTTCCTCCTCGTCGGTCTCGCTCGCGCCGGTCTCGCTCGCGCCGGTCTCGCTCGCACCGGCCTGTTCGGCCATACCCGGAGCCTCGGCCCGGTCCGCCGCGTCGGGCTCGTCGGGCTCGTCGGGCTCGTCCGCCGTGTCGCCGTCGTCCAGCAGGTCCGCGTCGGCGTTCTTCCGCGCATCCACGGACCGGCCCCGGGGCATCGGCTCGGACGGCCCCGGCTCGGGCTCCGCCGTCGGCGCGGCCGCTCCCGCCAGGCTCTCCGAGAAACGGTTCAGCAGCCGCCGTACGGCCGCCTCCACCGCGGACTTCTCCAGCTCCGCGACCCGGCCGTCGCCCTTGCCCGTGCCGGAGTACACCAGGCGCGTGCCCTCGTCCGTGGCCAACAGGCTCACGCCGAGGGAGAGTTCGACCGAACCGGAGCCGCGTACCTCCGTCGCCTCGCCGCTGACCGTGAAGGACGGGGTGGCGGCCGAGGTGTCCTCGGTGATGCGGAGGGTGCCGCGGTACGTGATCGTGTGCCCCGCGATCCGGACCTTGAGGCGGCCCGACACGGGTTCCGCCTCTCCGCCCGCATCGCGCTGGAGACCCTGGATGCCGCGGGCGACGCGGGCGGCATCACCGAGCGCCTGTCGCAGGGGCTCTGTCTCCACGGGAACGAACACCTCATGCTCCATGTCAGCCGAGCCTACCCACGCGCGTACGAGCCGCACCCCCGTATCCCCACATTCGGCACTCAGCCGACCGGGGTCGCCGCCCCCGCGTATCTCGGGTGCACCAGGGTGGAGGGCGGCAGGCCGGGGACGCGGGTGCGTTCGATCGCGCGGGCGCCGTCGCGGAGCATCCTCGGGGTGAGGGAGCGGCGGGCGGGTCTCGCGTCCAGGCCGAGCCGGGGCGGGGTGCGCGAGGCGAGCAGGAACGCCCAGTCGCGCGGTGCGCGCTCGCGGCCCGTGCCGGGCTCCTCGCGGCGGCCCCCGACGCGGTACGGCGCGGTGCGCAGGCCCGCCGCGCGCACGCCGGCCTCCACGGTCCAGAACACCCGCGGCCGCCCCGCCGGTCCGGCGTGCACGGCGAGCCGGCCGCCGGGGGCGAGGGCGCGGGTGGCGAGGCCGAAGAACTCCTGGGAGTAGAGCTTGGCGGACTCGGTGCCGCCGGGCTCGGGCAGGTCGGCGATCACGACGTCGTACGGGCGCGACGCGCCGCCCGTACGGGGCTCGCGCAGCCACTGGAAGGCGTCGCCGTGCACGACGTGCAGCCGGGGGTTGTCGTACGCGTGCGCGTTGAGGGCGCTGAGGGCGGGGTCGGTGCGGGCCAGGTCGACCAGCTCGGCGTCGCGTTCGACGACGTCGACGCGGTCCACGCCGGGGTGGCGTAGCACCTCGCGGGCGGCGAGGCCGTCCCCGCCGCCGAGGATCAGCACGCGCGCGTGCGGGCCGCGCATCGCGGGGTGCACGAGCGCCTCGTGGTACCGGTGGGCGTCACGTCCGCCGGCGCGCAGCCGCCCGTCGAGGTAGAGGCCGAGGGCGCCGGGCGAGGACTCCTTGCCGCCGGTGAGGACGACCTCCTGCACGTCGGTCCGCAGGGCCACGCGGACGTCCGCGCCGTACATCGTGTGACGGGCGGCACGTTCGAAGTCGCCGACGCCCGCGGCGAGGGTGGCGAGCAGCACGAGCACGGCGAGGTTGGCCGCGAGCAGGCGGCGGCGCGTGCGGGCGCTCAGGTCGTGCCGGAACAGCCACAGGACGAGGGCGCCGCCCGCGATCGCGTTGACCGCGCCGGTGAGGAGCGCGCCCGTCAACTGGCCGAGCAACGGCAGCAGCAGGAACGGAAAGGCGAGGCCGCCGGCGAGCGCGCCCACGTAGTCGGCGGCGAAGAGGTCGGCGACGGCGCCGCCCGCGTCCTGGCGGCGGATGCGCTGGATCAGGGTCATCAGGAGCGGCACTTCGGCGCCGATGAGCACGCCGATGGCGAGGGAGAACGCGACGAGCAGCACGCGCGTGCCCGCGCCCCAGACGAACCCGGCGTAGAGCGCGAGGGCGCTGCAGCCGCCGACCAGGGCGAGCGCGGCCTCGACGACGCCGAACGCGGCGGCGGCCCGGCAGCGCAGGTGCTTGGCGAGCAGGGAGCCGATGCCCATCGCGAAGACCATCACGGAGAGCACGACGGAGGCCTGCGTGACGGAGTCACCGATCAAGTACGAGGCGAGGGCGACGAGTTCGAGTTCGTACACGAGGCCGCAGGCGGCGCTGATGAAGACGGCGACGAGGACGAGCAGGCGCCCGGCGCGCGGTGACACGGGCAGCACGGCCGTACCCTCGGGCCCCGCGGACGGTGGGGCTCCGGGCGGCGCGGACAGCGGCGACTCGATCACGATGGGAACGCTACGTCACCACACGTGCGCACCCTGTCACCCACACGTGTGAGAACGGCGGCGCCCGGCGCGCCCGGCGGAGCGTCACCGGCGCGCGGGCGGTGGTGCGGTAGCGCGGGGCGGGCGCGTACGAGCGAGAGGCGGGCGCATACGAGCGCGGGCGCGGGCGGACACGCCGGGGCTCAACTGGCCCGGCGCGCCCGGCGGTTGGGGGCGGCGAGTATTCAGGCAGGCGTTCAGGCAGGCGTTCAGGCGGATGTTCAGGCGGGCTGCGGCGCGGGCAGGCGGGCGCCCACGCGGGTGCGGGTGGCGACGAGCTGGCCTTCCTGCGGGTAGGCGTGCCAGGTGCGCCAGTGCACCTGGCCCTCCCGGCGCTGCACGAGGAGTGCGGTGAACGCGTGCGGGCTGCCGGGGAAGACGCCCGCGAGCCCGTTGGGGTGGTCGGAGACCAGGGCGAGTAACTCCTGGGCGCGGCCCGCGAAGGAGCCGCTCGACATGGTCTCGACGCGGGCGGCGAACTCGTACTCCCAGTCGCCCACGCGCTTGGCGACGCCGAGCGGGAGCGGGGTGCTGCTGCCCGCGATGCAGGCGACGGTCTCGGAGCAGCGGGACTCGCCCTGCTCGATGATGACTTGGTGCGAGGCCCCCAGGAGCCTCAACTGCACTTTTACGTCCTGGAGTTTGAGGTCGAGCGCGGCGAGGGCGGGCAGCGGTTCGCGGCCCAGGGCCCAGGCGAGGTCGTCGGCGCGCGTGTCGGTGTAAGAGGTCTGCAGAGTCGTGAGCATGGGGAGGGCTCCGGGGCATGCGTGGAGGTCTAGGCCGTGCGCCCAGGGCGCTGCGCCGGGAGGGCGCAGGGAGAAGGGGTTCGCCGGCTTACTGCCCACGAGTCGGCCGAGGGCTGCGTGGATGAGTAAGAGGGAATCATGAACGGCAGCACCGCCACAGCGTTTTTACCCAACTTCGTAGGGTTTCCATCCCCTCGGGTGGTCTCACTGTTCAACTGTTCTGCCGTCTTCGACCAGGCCTGCGAGTGACGCGGTCGGCGAACCGAGGAGGACCAACGCGGCGGCGCCCGACGGGAGTTGTCTCCATCGGGCGCCGCCGCGAGGCACGTGCCGCCTCAGCAGCCGCCACCGCCACCGCCGCAGCCACCGCCGCCGCCTCCGCCGCCCCCGCAGGAGGACGAGCTGCCGCCACAGGAGGACGAGCCCCCGCTGCACGAGGCGCCGGTGCTGCCGCCCGCGCCTCCGGCCCACCAGCCGCCGCTGTTGCGGCGCCGCGAGGAGCCGCGCTTCGAATCCGCTTTTCCGGCGGCCATACAGCCGCCGATGATCACCACGAGCATCAAGATGAAGAGAAAGACCCACATGATCCTTCCCCTCCTTCCTTTCGTTCCCCCGAAGCGTTCCCCCGGTGTGACCGGACGCCCGCCCCTTGTGTCGTGTGTGTTGTGTGCAGGACAGATCCCCGGACCCTCGTATCCCCAAAGCAGAGTTGAGGAACTCCAGAGGTTCGGCGCAGGATGGCGCGCATGACCTCACCCGCGTCCCGCCCGCTCCTCAACCGCCGCCTGGCCGAGTTCGGCACCACGATCTTCGCCGAGATGTCCGCCCTCGCGCTGCGCACGGGCGCCATCAACCTCGGTCAGGGCTTCCCCGACACCGACGGGCCCGAAGAGGTCAGGGAGGCGGCGGTGCGGGCGCTGCGGGACGGCCGGGGCAACCAGTACCCGCCGGGCCCCGGCGTCCCCGAGCTGCGGACGGCGATCTCCGCGCACCAGGAGCGCCGTTACGGACTGTCGTACGACCCGGACACCGAGGTCCTCGTCACCGCGGGCGCGACCGAGGCGATCGCGGCCTCGCTGCTCGCCCTGGTCGAGCCGGGCGACGAGGTGATCGCCCTGGAGCCGTACTACGACTCGTACGCGGCGAGCATCGCGCTCGCGGGCGGTGCTCGGGTGCCCGTGACGCTGCGGCCCTCCGGGGACGTGGGCGGCGGCTTCCACCTGGACCTGGACGAGCTGCGCCGCGCCGTCACCGACCGCACCCGGCTGCTGCTGCTCAACACCCCGCACAACCCGACCGGCACGGTCCTGACCCGCGAGGAGCTCGCCGGGATCGCCGAACTCGCCGTGGAGCGGGACCTGCTCGTGGTCACGGACGAGGTGTACGAGCACCTGGTCTTCGACGGCGAGCACCTGCCCCTCGCCTCCTTCCCGGGCATGCGCGAGCGCACGGTCACGATCTCGTCGGCGGGCAAGACGTTCTCGTTCACCGGCTGGAAGGTCGGCTGGGTGACGGGCACGCCGGAGCTTGTCACCGCGGTCCGTTCGGCGAAGCAGTTCCTGACGTACGTCTCCGCCGGGCCGTTCCAGTACGCGGTCGCCGAGGCCCTGGCGCTGCCCGAGTCGTACTTCACGGGCCTGCGCGAGGATCTGCGGGCCAAGCGGGACCTGCTCGCGGCGGGGCTCGCGGAGGCGGGCCTGACCGTGCACCGGCCGGCCGGCACGTACTTCATCACCACCGACATCCGCTCCATCGGCGAGAGCGACGGCTTCGCTTTCTGCCGCGCCCTGCCGGAGCGCATCGGCGTCGTCGCCATCCCCAACGCCGTGTTCTACGACCACCGGGACGAGGGCGCTCCGTTCGTACGGTTCGCTTTCTGCAAGAGGATCCCTGTGCTGGATGACGCGGTGTCCCGGCTGAAGCGGCTCTGAGGGCCCCACGTAACGCGGTGGCTCTCGGCGCGCATCGGTTGCGTCACAGGTCGTCCTCGGCCCGTCGGCGGGTGGGCGGGTGCCGGGCACGATGGGCGTACGACGGCATCCGCCGTGAACGGACGCGGCACGCTCGGGGGGACGTATGGGCAGGGAGACGGGCACGCCCAGGCGAGCGGTGCGGCTGTGCGGCGGTGTCCTCGCCGTCGGCGTGCTCGTGACCGGATGCTGGGGCGGGGCGGGCGAGGGTGAGGGCGACGGGGCTCGCGAGCCGTCCGGCGCGGCCCGGTCCTCCGCGAGCGCCGAACCCTCCCCGAGCGGCGAGCCCTCCGCGAGCGCCGACCCGTCCCAGCGGTTCCTGGACTTCGTGCCCGACCCGGAGCGCAGGCCCGAGAACCGCGCCGAGGCCCTGAAGCTCGCCCGCAAGGTGATCGCGCGGCCGGAGGACTGGGGCGCCGGGTACGAGAGGAACCCCGGCTACAAGGGCAGTCCGCAGCGCAGCGCCGAGCTGGGCAAGGACTGCGTATGGGCCCAACGCCCGCTCTCCGACGGGGACTTCGTCAGCATCGGGCGGCGCGGCGAGCTGCCCGCGCGGGGCGATGCGGGTCCGCTGCGGGTCACCGCCGTGGTCACGGTCCACCGCACCGAGGAGAGCGCCCGCTGGGAGATGGCCCGCACCCTGGAGGAGCCGTTGCGCTGCCCCGACCAGCGACTGAACGGCACCGAACGGGTCACGGGTCTGCGCTCCGGCGGCGACCTGGACCCCGACACCAGCGGCGCCACCGACTACCTCCAGGAGAGCGGCCAGGTCCACAGCGAACTGCCGGGCAGCCCGCACCCGTACATCTGGGACGTGTTCCGGATGGGCAGCGTGACCCTCGCCGTCGCGGTGAACGGCAGCGACGGGCACACGGCGGCGGAGGTCTTCGCCGTCGGCGCGAAGACCGTCGGGCACATGTCGGCCAGGGTCGTGACGGAGCTGGGGGTACGGAAGTGAGCGGCGCACGGAACGTCGGCGGGGTGCGGAACATCGGCGAGGTACGGACGTGAGCGAGCCGCTGCTGCCCGGTGACCCCGCGACGATCGGCGGGCACCGCCTGCTTGCCCGGCTCGGCGCGGGCGGCATGGGCGTGGTGTACCTCGGGCGGTCCGGCGCCGGGGTGCTCGCCGCGGTCAAGGTGGTGCTCCCGGAGCTGGCCGACGAGCCGGACTTCCGGGCCAGGTTCCGGCGCGAGGTGGAGGCCGCCCGCCGGGTCGTCAGCCCCTGGGCGGTGCCGGTGACCGGTGCCGGTCCTGACGAGGCCACACCGTGGCTCGCGACGGAGTTCGTGCCGGGCCCCTCCCTCGGCGAGGAGGTCCGCCGCTCGGGCCCGCTGCCCACGCACAGCGTGCGCGCCCTCGGCCGGATGCTCGCCGCCGCGCTGCGCGCCGTGCACGCGGCCGGGCTCGTGCACCGCGACGTGAAGCCCGCGAACGTGCTGCTCTCCGTCGACGGTCCCCGCCTGATCGACTTCGGCATCGCCCGGTCCGCCGAGCTCACCGCGCTCACCGCTACGGGTGTGGTCGCGGGCACCCCGGGTTTCCTCTCGCCGGAGCAGGCCGAGGCCGGGACCGGTCGGCTCGGGCCGCCCAGCGACGTGTTCTCCCTCGGCTGCCTCCTCGCGTACGCCGCGACCGGGCGGGCCCCGTTCGGCGAGGGCACCGCGGAGGCGATGCTCTACCGGACGGTGCACGACGAGCCGGATCTGGCCGGTGTCGGCGGCACGGGCACCGTGCGGGACCCGGCCGCCGACGAGCTGTGCGCGCTGCTCCGGGAGTGCCTGGCCAAGGACCCCGCGGCCCGGCCCACCCCGGCGCGGATCGAGTCCCGGCTAGGGCCGGCATGCGGGCCGGGCGGCGCCTGGCTGCCCGAGCACGTCGTACGGGACATCGCCGACCGCTCGGCCCGCATGCTGGCCCTGCCCGGCATCGACCCGACCGTCGCCGACCCCCCACAGGCACCACAACCAGGCACGCACCCGGCCACCCACCCGGTCACGCAACCCGGCACGCGCCCGGGCTCCACGAGCCGCCGCCGGATCCTCGCGCTCGGCTCGGGCGGCGCGCTGCTCGCGGCGGCGGGCGGGGGCGCGGCGCTGTGGGCCCTGACCCGCGACGACGCACCCCCGGGCGCCGAAGACCGCTGGGCCCTCGGGGTGCACGCCGACCTCAGCGGCCCCGGCAAGGCCGACGGGCGGGCTCACGAGCAGGGCGTGCGGCTTGCCGTGGAGCAGTACAACGCGCGCCGCGACAAGCCGTTCGAGCTCGGCCTGCGGACCGCGGACGACGGCGGCTCGCAGCGGCGCGCGCAGTCCGCTGCGGAGCGCCTGGTGCGGGACCGGGGCGTGCTCGCGGTGATCGGTCCGACCTCCGACGCGTGCGTCGACGGCGCGGTCGCCGCGTACGAGGAGGCGCTGCTGCCGATGCTCCTCGTCAAGCCCGGCGCGTTCCGGCTCGTCGGCCGCCGGTACCGGGCGTCGTTGCACTGCCGCCCGCTGGTGTACGCGCTCGGCTTCGGCCTCGCGATCCAGCTGACCCGGCAGGAGAAGGTCTCGTACCCCGGTCTGCTGCAGGACCGCACGACCGACCCCGTCGGGTGGGAGCTCACGCAGGGCGTCGCCGACGCGCTGCGCAAGGAGCGCGCGCGGTTCTACCCGCGGGTGGTGCCCGGCGGTCTGGACGACCTCGGCCCGCCGGTCGCCGACATCCTGAAGGCCAAAGTCGACGCGTTCCTCTACGCCGGGCACGCCGAGGGCGCGGTCGGTGTCGCCAAGAAGCTGGCGGCATCCGGGTTCGACGGTCCCCGTCTCGGCCCGGAGGAGCTCGCCGAGCCCGCGTTCCCCGACGGCGCGGGCGAGGCGGCGGAGGGCTGGCTGCTCGGCACGTCGTACGTCGACCCGGAACGGCTGCCCGCGGCCGCCTCGTTCGTCCGCGCGTTCCGCCGCCGCTTCGACGGGCCGCCCGGACGGTACGCGGTGGAGGCGTACGACGCGGCGAACCTGGCGATCGACCAGATGGTGCGGGCGGTGCGGGACGGGCGGCCGCCGGAGCGTGCGCGGCTCGCGACGCTGCTGCGCGCCGCCGAGTACCGCGGTGTCACCAAACCGCTCGCGTTCAACCGGGAGAACGGCCGGTACGAGGGCGAGCTCTGCTATCTGCACCGGGTCGAGAACGGTGCGTTCCGCTTCCTCGGTGCGGTGGCCGGCGGAGACCCGTCGAAGGGCGGCCGGTGAGCGACGACACCGGTGCGCGGACGGCCGGGGTGCTGCCGCTGCGCCCGGGCGATCCGGTCGAGATCGGCGGGCGGGTGCTGCTCGGACGGCTCGGCGCGGGCGGGATGGGCGTGGTCTATCTGGGCCGCTCGCCGGACGGCACGCATGCCGCGGTGAAGCTGGTGCGCGCGGAGCACGCCGCCGACCCGGCCTTCCGGGTGCGGTTCCGGCGCGAGTCCCAGGCCGCGGGACGGCTGTCCGGCCGCTGGCTGGTGCCGGTGAGCGACGCCGACCCGGAGGCCGCGCTGCCCTGGCTGGCCACACCGTTCGTGCCGGGCCCGAGCCTCGCCGAGGCCGTCGACGGGTACGGCCCGCTGCCCGAACCCACCGTGCGCACCCTGGGAGTCCGGCTCGCCGAGGCCTTGTCCGACGTGCACGCGGCGGGCCTCGTCCACCGCGACGTCAAGCCCGGCAACATCCTGCTCGCCCTGGACGGGCCCCGGCTCATCGACTTCGGGATCGCCCGCGCCGACGGCGGCACGGCACTGACCGCGAGCGGCCTGGTCATCGGCTCCCCCGGCTTCCTCTCGCCGGAGCAGGCGCAGGCACGCTCCGGGACGGCCGGGCCGCCGAGCGATGTGTTCGCCCTCGGCTGCGTCCTCGCGTACGCCGTCACCGGGCGGCGGCCGTTCGACGCGGCCACCGTCGCGGGCTCGCTGTTCCGCACCGTGCACGAGGAGCCCGACGTGACCGGCGCCCCCGCGGCGCTCCTGCCGCTGCTGCGCGCCTGCCTGGCCAAGTCCCCGGCCGACCGCCCCGGCACGGCCGCCGTACGGGAGCACCTGGCCGCGGGCCACCCGCCCGCCGGGGACGACGGCTGGCTGCCCGCGCCCCTGCCCGGCCTCATCGCCGCACGCACCACGGCCGCACTCGCCCTGCCCACCCCGCCGCCACCCGCCCCGCCGCCACCGGCCCCGCCGCCACCGACCCCTGCGGCCGCCGCCGCGGAGACAGCCGTGCCCGCGGCCGGTCCGACCCGGCGCAGGATGCTCCGGCTCGGTCTCGGCGCCGGGGCCGGGGCGGTGGTGGCCGGGGCCGGGCTCCTCGCCGTACGACAGGCGGGGTTCGGCGCCACGGACGACGGCGGCAAGAGCGCCCTGCCGCGGCACACCATCGGTCTGCAGGCCGATCTGTCCGGTGCGCAGCGGGAGTCGGGGCGGGCGCAGGAGCGCGGCGCACGGCTCGCGGTGGCGCACTTCAACGCCGACGACGACCGCCCCTTCGACCTGGCCCTGAAGGTCCGCGACGACCGTGGCGAGACGGGCCCGGCCACCGATGCGGCGGACCGGTTCGTGGCCGACCCCGAGGTCGTCGCCGTGCTCGGACCCACCGGAGGCCCGGGTTTCACGGCCGCCGCAGAGCGGTACGAGGAGGCGTTGCTCCCGATGGTGACCGTCTCCGCGGCGCAGTCGCTGCTTCCCCTCGCGCCCCGCCAGGCGCTGTTCCAACTCCGCGCGGACACCACCGAGTTGGGCACAGCCTTCGTGCGCTACCTCGGCGCGGTCGAGCGCATCGCGCACACCGCCGTGGTCGACGACCGCGCCGCCACCGACGACGAGGACTGGGGCCTGGTCGAGCGCATCCAGCAGGCCCCGCCCGCCGGCGGCCGCGTCACGTTGCACCAAGTCGCCGCGGACGATACGGAGTTCGACGCGGCGGCCGCGGCGGTACGGAAGTCCGGCGCCGGGGCGGTGGTCTACGCCGGCACCTCGCCGTCCCGCGCGGCCCGGTGCGCGCGGGCCCTGCGGCGCGGCGGCTTCGACGGCCCGCGCATGGCACCGGAACCGGTCCTGCTGCCCGAGGGGGATCGCGAAGGGGACCGGGAAGGGGACCAGGAAGGAGGCCGGGAAGGAGGCCGCTTCGCGTTCCTTGAGGAGGCGGGGGAGGCCGCCGATGGCTGGCTGTGCGTGACCACGTACGCCGACCCGAGCCGGCTGCCCGCCGCCCGCCGCTTCACCGAGGCCTACGCCGAGCGGTTCCCGGACGCCCCCGCCGCCGGCCCCGCCGCGCCCTTCGCCCTGGAGGCGTACGACGCGCTGCTGCTCGTCGCCGCCTCGCTGCGCCGCCCGTCCGAGGGCGGCCCGGAACGCGGCTCGACGGCGACGCGGCTGCGCGCGGCCCGGTACGACGGCCTGGCCAAGACCCTCGCCTTCGACCCGGACACACGGCAGTTCGCTTCAGCCGCGGGGCTCTTCCTGTACCGCGTGGACGGCGGGGCCGTGCGGTTCCTCGGCAACTACCGGGACGTGAACGAACCCGCCTGACCGTGCCCTGACGGGCGCCGTACCCCCATCTCAGCGGCCGCTGGCTGTGGGCGGGTTCGCTCGCCGCGCTCGCCGGCCTCTCCCGGCCGAACGGCTTCGCGGTGGCCGCGGCGGTCGGCGCGGCCGCGGTCTGCGAGCTGTGGCGGCGGCTCCGGGGGCCATCTACTCCAAGCTGCGCTTCCGTTCCCGCTGCTGCTTGGGCTCGCGGCAACGCTCGCCCGAACGTCGAGAGCCCGGCCGGTACACGCCACACTGGTAGTGGCATGCCCCGGCCGGGCTCTCCCCTGACGCAACACGCGTACGGGACGTATCTGTTGAACCCTCCCCATCGAAAGCGGGATTCCTGGCTCAGGAAGCCCCCACAGGTCAGCGACCCGAAAGGTCTTACTCCCTCAACACCAGCCGGGACGGAACCTGCCCGGTTCGCACAGTAAAGCTAGGTGTGTCTGCGCCGACTTGGTTCTCGCCGACACGTCGTACGCGCTTGGTTCTCGCAGCGCACGACGCGCAGCTCACCCGACCATGTAGGCGCCGATCAGCTCGAACGACGAACACCTGGGAAGTCTCCGGGGACGCCCCTGAGGCCTACTCCTCGTCCGGCTTCTCCGCCGAGTCCACGTCCTCGACCAGGCCGAGGTGCTCGACGAGCCAGCGCTCGAACTCGATCGCGGCCCGCACCCAACTGACCGTGGAGGACACGAAGTGCTCCAGGCTGACGCCGGTGCCGATCAGCATCTGCGCCTCGCCCACGATGCGGACGGTGGTCGGGCCGCCCTCCTCCTCGTGGGTGTGGGTGTAGACCTTGGGCCACAGGGTGCGGCGGTTCCACTCGTCCACGGCGTCGAGGATCTGCGCCTTGGACTCGATCGCGTGCGGCCGGTCGTAGAACGTCCGCACCGAGAAGACCTGCTGGTCGCCCTCGCCGCGGAACATGAAGTACGTGCGGAAGTTCTCCCACGGCGCCGCGAGGTCGCCCTCGTCGTCGACGACGTGCTTGAGCTCCATCTGGTCCAGGAGCTGCTTCACCAGGTCCTGATCGGGGACGACGGGGCCCGCCGGTCCTTCGGCCTGCGGTTCCTGCTGGCCCCCGAAGTTCGGAATCGAGGACGGGTCGATGCTCACCGTGTATTTCCCTTCGTACGGATTCGCCCATCCTCCACCATCGACGGCGGGTCGCCGCAACCCCTGACGGCGGCGATCCGCCACGAGCCGAACTTCGGGGTCCGCGCCCCTTACTCCGCGCCCCTTACCGCTTGCTCCGCGCCCCTTACCGCGCGGGCCCCACGAGCAGCTCGTCCCCGACCCGGTCCACCCGGACCGTGTCGCCCTCCTTGACCTCCCCGGCGAGGATCTCCCGGGCGAGCCGGTCCCCGATCGCGGTCTGCACGAGGCGGCGCAGCGGGCGCGCGCCGTACGCCGGGTCGTTGCCCTCGTCCGCCAGCCAGGCCAGGGCCTCGGGCGTGACGTCGAGGCTGATCCGGCGCTCGGCGAGGCGCGCCGCGAGGCGGTCGATCTGCAGCCGGGCGATGTGCGCGAGCTCGTCCCTGCCGAGGGCGGAGAACACCACCAGGTCGTCGAGCCGGTTCAGGAACTCCGGCTTGAAGGAGGCGCGTACGACCTCCAGGACCTGCTGCTTCTTCTGCTCCTCGGACGTGCGGGGCTCGACCGAGCTGGGCCCGCTCAAGAACTGGCTGCCGAGGTTGGACGTCAGGATCAGGATGGTGTTGCGGAAGTCCACCGTCCGGCCCTGGCCGTCGGTGAGGCGGCCGTCGTCGAGGACCTGGAGCAGGATGTCGAAGACCTCCGGGTGCGCCTTCTCCACCTCGTCCAGGAGCACGACGCTGTACGGGCGCCGCCGCACCGCCTCGGTGAGCTGGCCGCCCTCCTCGTACCCGACATAGCCGGGCGGGGCGCCGACCAGGCGGGCGACGGAGTGCTTCTCGCCGTACTCCGACATGTCGATGCGGACCATGGCCCGCTCGTCGTCGAAGAGGAAGTCCGCGAGGGCCTTGGCGAGTTCGGTCTTGCCGACGCCGGTCGGGCCGAGGAAGAGGAACGAGCCGGTGGGGCGGTCCGGGTCGGCGATGCCCGCGCGTGTACGCCGGACGGCGTCGGAGACCGCGCGTACGGCCTCGGTCTGGCCGATCAGCCGCTTGCCGAGCTCGTCCTCCATGCGCAGGAGCTTCTGCGACTCGCCTTCGAGGAGCCGTCCCGCCGGGATGCCGGTCCAGGAGCCGACCACGTCCGCGATGTCGTCGGGGCCTACCTCCTCCTTGACCATCTGGCTTTTGATGTCACCAGTTTTGGCGGCCTCCTGCTCGGCCTCGGCCTCGCTGGCCTCCGCCAACTCCCGTTCCAGGCCCGGGATCTCGCCGTAGAGCAGCTTGGAGGCGGTGTCGAAGTCGCCGTCGCGCTGGGCGCGTTCGGCCTGGCCGCGCAGTTCGTCGAGCTTCTCCTTGAGTTCGCCGACGCGGTTGAGGGAGGTCTTCTCCTTCTCCCAGCGTGCGGTGAGGCCGCGCAGCTCCTCCTCCTTGTCGGCGAGGTCGCGGCGCAGCTTGTCGAGGCGCTCCTTGCTCGCGGCGTCGGTCTCCTTGCCGATCGCCAGCTCCTCCATGCGCAGGCGGTCGACGGAGCGCTGGAGTTCGTCGATCTCGACGGGCGAGGAGTCGATCTCCATCCGCAGCCGGGACGCGGCCTCGTCGACCAGGTCGATGGCCTTGTCGGGCAGGAAGCGGGAGGTGATGTACCGGTCGGAGAGGGTCGCGGCGGCCACCAGGGCGGAGTCGGCGATGACGACCTTGTGGTGGGCCTCGTACCGCCCCTTGAGTCCGCGCAGGATCGCGATGGTGTCCTCGACGGACGGCTCGGCGACCAGGACCTGCTGGAAGCGGCGTTCCAGGGCCGCGTCCTTCTCGATCCGCTCGCGGTACTCGTCGAGCGTCGTGGCGCCGACCATGCGCAGCTCGCCGCGGGCCAGCATCGGCTTGAGCATGTTGCCGGCGTCCATGGCGGAGTCGCCGCCCGCGCCCGCGCCGACGACGGTGTGCAGCTCGTCGATGAACGTGATGATCTGCCCGTCGCTCTCCTTGATCTCGGAGAGGACGGTCTTCAGGCGCTCCTCGAACTCGCCGCGGTACTTCGCGCCCGCGACCATCGCGCCCAGGTCGAGGCTCACCAGACGCTTGTCGCGCAGGCTCTCCGGGACGTCGCCCTTCACGATGCGCTGCGCGAGCCCCTCGACGACGGCGGTCTTGCCGACGCCGGGCTCGCCGATGAGCACCGGGTTGTTCTTCGTACGCCGCGACAGGACCTGCACGACGCGGCGGATCTCCTGGTCCCGGCCGATGACCGGGTCGAGCTTGCCCTCTCGGGCGGCGGCGGTGAAGTCGGTGCCGAACTTCTCCAGGGCTTTGTACTGGCCCTCGGGGTCGGGGGTCGTCACGCGGCGGCCTCCCCTGGCCTCGCCGAACGCGTCAAGCAGCTTCTTGTCACTCGCACCCTGTTCCTTCAGTACGTCCGCGGCCCGGCCGCCCTTCGCGGCGATGCCGGTGAGCAGATGCTCGGTGGAGACGTAGTCGTCGCCCAGCTCCTTGGCGCGCTGCGCCGCGTCCGCGATCACGGCGAGCAGCTCCCGGTTGGGCTGCGGCGGCGCCACGGTGGACCCGGTCACGCTCGGCAGCCCGGCGAGGACGCGCTCGGCCCCGGAGCGTACGGCGGCCTGGTCGGCGTCGACGGCTGCGAGCAGGTCGGTGATGTTCTCGTTGTCGCGCCCCTCGAGGAGGGCGAGCAGCAGATGCACCGGCGTCAGGTCCGCGTGCCCTCCGGACACGGCCCGGCTCGTCGCCGCATTGAGCGCATCCCGGCTCCGGTTCGTCAGCTCTGCATCCACGTGCGCGCTACCTCCTTGGCTCCCACCGGCTCGTACCACTCCAGCACGCTGACCTCACACTGACTTCGCCAACGTGCATAAAGTTGAGTCTATTCCACTCAAGTCCATGGGGCGTACGGCGGGGGATACATTCCTTGACATGGCCATAGACCCCCGCGACCCCAGCCCCGCCTACCTCAGCTTCTGGCGGGAACGGCATGTGTGCACCTTGACGACCCTGCGCCCCGACGGCACTCCGCACGTCGTCCCGGTCGGCGTCACGTACGACCCGGAGGCGGGGGTCGCCCGCGTCATCAGCAGCAAGTCCAGCAAGAAGGTCAGCAACATCCTGGCGGGGGGCGCGGACGGGGCCCCGGCCGCCGTGTGCCAGTTCGCCGGCCGCCTGTGGGCGACGCTGGAGGGCCGGGCCCGTATCCGTACGGAGCCGGGGGCGATCGCCGACGCGGAACGCCGTTACGCGGAGCGGTACGAGCGGACACCCTCGCCGAACCCGCACCGGGTGCTCATCGAGATCACGCTCACGAAGGCGCTGGGCAGCAGGGCGCTGCGCGAGGCCCCGTAGGCCCCGTAGGCGCTGTAGGTCCCGTAGGCGCTGTAGGTCCCGCAAGCAAACACACAGCGGCGCCACCGTGATCCAGGTTCACGATGACGCCGCTGCGGGGGGAAGCGCCTGGGCGATCTTTTGACGACGGGGGAATCGCGTCAGGCACTGCGGGGGGTGGCCGGGATGGTTTCCGGTTCGACCAGCTCGTGGTCGCGCTGGTCCAGGTTGACGAAGATCATTCCGTATCGGATGGCACACCGCACCGGCTGCGGGGCACCGCGTGGTTTGCGCAGACAGCGGAAGGCCCGCACGTCGTCGTCCTCGTCGTCCCGGACGACCAGGATCGGCTCACCGAAGAGGGTGACCATCAACGAATCGCCGGGACCCGGAAGGGCCGTGACGAGGTCGATGAAGTGCCACCCGGACCGGTAGGCGGACGCCATCTCGCGCCGGAAGCGAGTGTCCTCCGGAACAGTCATACTCAGTTCCAACCCGGGTCGAGGGCACTGTCGGCAGCTGACTCAGCGGGTGCCACCCAGCCTGGATCGACGGACGCTGCACTGTTGCGGGACGGCAGCTCCGACGCCCCGCCACCCCCGGTCGACTCCACAGCCCCCACTGCGGCAGCAGCAATAACGGCGGCAGCAACCACTGCACGTATGAATCTCTTGGCCATTACTGAGCAACCTCACTTGAAGATGTCGCTTCCTAGCCCCCGCAGCTAGAAGATGACCCACACTCGGCCCTCAGCACCACAGAGGCCAGGCATCATGTTCCTGATATGCAGGAGCCTGGGGGTGCACATATGGGAAAAGAAGAGTACAAAACGGACCACCCCCATTCACACACGGAGCTGTGCGATGCAGGTTCACGCCTGTATGCAAGCGCTTTGCGCACAGGGCGAATAGCCCGGTCAGAACTCGGTATCGCGCCCTGCCTGATCGATCTGGCGCTGGTCCACCCCGACCCCGACGACCCGCAATGGCTGCGCCCGGTCCCCCCCTCCGCCGCTCTGGCGCAGTTGCTGCAACCTGTCGAGCGAGAGATACAGGATCGGCGGCGCCTGACGGTTGCCCTCTCCGATGCTTTTGAGCCATTCATGGCCATCAGCGCCCTCGCCCCTCCGACCACGCACGCCATCACCGTGCTCGAGGGCGTCAGCCTGATCAATGCCACCCTGGACCGCGTCGTGGCCGGGTGCTCGAAGGAGCTGCTGACCGTCCAACCCGGCGGCGGCCGGCCCGCCCAGACCCTGAAAGAGGCGCTGCGCCGCGTGCAACCCCTGCTCAACCGGGGCATCAAGATGCGCACGCTCTATCAACACACCGCCCGCCACACCGAGTTGACCCTCCACTACCTCGAACAGGTCGGCCCCGAGGTCGAGGTGCGCACCCTGGAAGAGATCATCGACCGGCTGATCATCGTCGACCGCGAGGTGGCCTTCATCCCGGCCCGCAGCGATCGCCAAGTCGCCCTGGAACTCCGGCATCCCGGACTCGTCGAGTACCTGGTGGGCGTCTTCGACCAGTTCTGGCGGCTGGCCGTGCCGATCAACGAGGAGATCCCCGCGTACGACCCCAGAACCGACGGGATCACCGGTGTCCAGCGGTCCATCGCGAAGCTGCTCGTGGAAGGCCATGTCGACGAGGCCATCGCCCGCCGCCTCGGCATGAACGTACGCACCTGCCGCGCCCATGTCGCCAAGCTCGCGGCCGCCCTGGGCAGCGGCAGCCGCACTCAACTCGGCTATCTCATCGCCCAGTCGGGCCTTCTGGAGGAACACCAGTAGACGTAGGGAACAGTTGGCCACTCGGGCACGCCGTACGCCCCGTTTATCCCCCCTCAACTCCATGCCCCCGCAACAACCTGAGGCTTCCCCCTCCCACCCTCCTCCTGGATAGTCAAAGAGCGAACCTCAGCGCCTCGGCCGGACCCCCTTCCGGTCGGGGGGCGCCCCGCACACCACCCATTGACCCGACCTTCACCCCACCCCCCAACACGGAAGGCCCGCACCCTCAGCTGAGGGTGCGGGCCTTCCGTGTTGACCTGCCGTCGGTCACTCCGGGCGCTTGGGGCGCCAGACCACGAGTGCGCTGGTGGGGTGTGCCTCCTGGTACGGGACCAGGTCCCGGCGGTACGAGGCGTGCACCTGGGCCTCGCGCTGCTGCATCGCGGCCGCCGCGCCCTCGACCGCCGCCGACAGCTCGGCGACCCGGGACTGCAGCGCCGCGACCTGGTTCTCCAGCTCGATGATGCGCTTGATCCCGGCGAGGTTGATGCCCTCCTCCTGCGACAAGTGCTGGACGGTGCGCAGCAGGTCGATGTCGCGGGCGGAGTAGCGGCGGCCCCGCCCGGCCGTACGGTCCGGGGAGACCAGGCCGAGACGGTCGTACTGCCGCAGGGTCTGCGGATGGAGTCCGGAGAGCTGGGCAGCCACCGAGATCACGTACACCGGCGTCTCGTCGGTCAGTTGATACGGGTTACGTCGACGGCCGTCCATCTGCTCAAGCTCCCTTCGCAGCCTGGAACAGTTCTGCCCGCGGATCGTCGTCCGCAGTCGCCTTGCGGTACGCCTCCAGGGCTTCCTGGGCCTCGGGGCTCAGGTCCTTGGGGACCGCCACCTCGACCGTCACGAGCAGATCGCCCCGCGTGCCGTCCTTGCGGACCGCGCCCTTGCCCCGGGCGCGCATCGTACGGCCGCCCGGCGTACCCGCGGGCAGTTTCAGCGTGACCGTGGGACCGCCGAGCGTCGGCACCTTCACCTCGCCGCCGAGCGCCGCCTCCGTGAAGGAGACCGGCACCGTGACGGTGAGGTTGTCGCCCTTGCGGCCGAAGACCGGGTGGGCGTCCACATGCACGACCACGTACAAGTCGCCCGCGGGGCCGCCGCGTTCGCCCGGTGCGCCCTTGCCGCGCAGGCGGATGCGCTGGCCGTCCGAGACGCCCGCCGGGATGCGGACCTGCATCGTGCGGGACGACTTGGCGCGGCCCGAGCCCTTGCAGACCTCGCAGGGGGTCTCGGCGATGAGGCCGCGCCCCTTGCAGTCCACACACGGGTCGGTGAGGGAGAACCCTCCGCCGCCGCCGCGCGAGACCTGCCCCGTACCGACGCAGGTCGGGCACACGCGCGGCGTGCCGTTCTTGTCGCCGGTGCCCGAACAGGCCTTGCAGGGCTGCTGGCTGGACATGCGGAGGGGGACCGTGGCCCCATCCACCGCCTCGGTGAAGCTCAGCGTGACCTCGGACTCGATGTCCTGGCCGCGCCGGGGCTGCGTGCGCGTGCCCGCGGCGCCGCCCCGGTTGAAGAGCCCGCCGAAGACGTCCCCGATCCCGCCGCCGCCGAAGCCGCCGGCGCCTGCGCCGCCGCCCGCGCCCTGGCCGCCCCCGAAGAGGTCGCCCAGGTCGAAGTTGAAGTTGCCGCCCCCGCCGGCGCCGGGTCCCGGTCGGAACCCGCCGTTGCCGAAGAGGGTGCGCGCCTCGTCGTACTCCTTGCGCTTCTTGGGGTCGCCGAGGATGTCGTTCGCCTCGGAGATCTCCTTGAACCGCTCTTCCGCCTTGGGGTTGTTCTTGTTGGCGTCGGGGTGGTTCTCGCGCGCGAGCTTGCGGTACGCCTTCTTGATCTCGGCGTCGGTGGCGTCCTTCGGGACACCGAGGACCTTGTAGTAGTCCTTCTCGATGAAGTCCTTGGTGCTCATCCCCGGCGTCCCTCCTTCCCGTTGCCGGTCACGTCAGCCCTCGTCCGGGCCACCGCTCTCCTTGTCGTCCGCCGCTTCGGCGGTCTCGGCCTTCTTGCTCTTGTCCTTGCCCTCGGCGTCGCTCTCGCCCTTGGCGGGCTGCGCGCCGGGCTGCGGCTCGGCGACGGCCACCCGCGCGGGGCGGATGGTGCGCTCGCCGATGCGATACCCCGGCTGCAGGATCGCGACGCAGGTCGTCTCGGTGACGTCCGGCGCGTAGCTGTGCATCAGGGCCTCGTGCACGGTCGGGTCGAAGGGCTCGCCCTCCTTGCCGAACTGCTGCAGGCCCATCTTCGCGGCGACCGTCTCGAGCGACTCGGCCACCGACTTGAAGCCGCCGACCAGTTCGCCGTGCTCACGGGCCCGGCCGATGTCGTCGAGCGTGGGCAGGAGCTCGGTCAGGAGGTTCGCCACGGCGATCTCCTTGACCGCGACCCGGTCGCGGTCGACCCGACGGCGGTAGTTCTGGAACTCGGCCTGGAGCCGCTGGAGGTCGGCGGTGCGCTCGCCAAGCGCCGCGCGCGCCTGGTCCAGCTGCGCCGTCAGACCTACGTCCGCTGCTGCATTGTCTCCGGCCGGGGCCGCCCCCTCCTCAGCGGAGGGAGCGGCCTTCGACTCGGCGGCCTCAGGGGTGTCGCCGGAGGAGACGTCAGCGGGCTCGTTCTGCTCGTCGAAGCCCGGGGTCTCCTCCGTCATGCGGCGCCACCCTTCGCGTCCTTGGGCTTCTCGTCGTCGACGATCTCGGCGTCGACGACGTCGTCGTCAGCCTTGGCCTGCTCGGCGCCGGGGGCGTCCGCGCCCGGGGCCTCGCCGCCGGCGGCCTGCGCGGCCTGGGCGTCGGCGTACATCGCCTGGCCCAGCTTCTGCGCGACGGCCTGGACCTTCTCGGTGGCGGTGCGGATCTCGGCGGAGTCGTCGCCCTTGAGCTTCTCCTTCAGCTCGGTGAGCGACTCCTCGACCTCGGTCTTCACCTCGCCGGGGACCTTGTCCTCGTTGTCCTTGAGGAACTTCTCGGTCTGGTAGACGAGCTGCTCGCCCTGGTTACGGGACTCGGCGGCCTCGCGGCGCTTCTGGTCCTCGTCCGCGTACTGCTCCGCCTCCTGGCGCATGCGGTCGACCTCGTCCTTCGGCAGCGAGGAGCCGCCGGTGACGGTCATCTTCTGCTCCTTGCCCGTGCCCAGGTCCTTCGCGGTCACGTGCATGATGCCGTTGGCGTCGATGTCGAAGGAGACCTCGATCTGCGGGACGCCACGCGGCGCCGGCGGCAGACCGGTCAGCTCGAACATCCCGAGCTTCTTGTTGTACGCCGCGATCTCGCGCTCGCCCTGGTAGACCTGGATCTGCACGGACGGCTGGTTGTCCTCGGCCGTCGTGAAGATCTCGGAGCGCTTCGTCGGGATCGTGGTGTTGCGCTCGATCAGCTTGGTCATGATGCCGCCCTTGGTCTCGATACCAAGCGACAGCGGGGTCACGTCGAGGAGCAGGACGTCCTTGACCTCACCCTTGAGCACACCGGCCTGCAGGGCGGCGCCGATGGCGACGACCTCGTCCGGGTTGACGCCCTTGTTGGCCTCCTTGCCGCCGGTCAGCTCCTTGACGAGCTCGGCGACGGCGGGCATGCGGGTGGAGCCGCCGACCAGGACCACGTGGTCGATCTCGGACAGCTGGATGCCGGCGTCCTTGATGACGTTGTGGAACGGGGTCTTGCAGCGCTCGATCAGGTCCTGGGTGAGCTGCTGGAACTGGGCGCGCGTGAGCTTCTCGTCCAGGTGCAGCGGGCCCTCGGCGGAGGCCGTGATGTACGGCAGGTTGATCGTGGTCTCCGTGGAGGAGGACAGCTCGATCTTCGCCTTCTCGGCGGCCTCGCGCAGGCGCTGGAGCGCCATCTTGTCCTTGGAGAGGTCCACGCCGTGGCCGCTGTTGAACTGCTTGACCAGGTAGTCGACGACGCGCTGGTCCCAGTCGTCACCACCGAGGTGGTTGTCGCCGTTGGTGGCCTTCACCTCGACGACGCCGTCACCGATCTCCAGGAGCGACACGTCGAAGGTGCCGCCACCGAGGTCGAAGACGAGGATCGTCTGGTCGTCCTTGTCCAGGCCGTAGGCCAGGGCGGCGGAGGTGGGCTCGTTGACGATGCGCAGGACGTTCAGGCCCGCGATCTCGCCGGCCTCCTTGGTGGCCTGGCGCTCGGAGTCGTTGAAGTAGGCGGGAACGGTGATGACCGCGTCCTGGACCTTCTCGCCCAGGTAGGACTCCGCGTCGCGCTTCAGCTTCTGCAGGATGAAGGCGCTCATCTGCTGCGGGTTGAAGTCCTTGTCATCGATGGTGACCTTCCAGTCAGTGCCCATGTGGCGCTTGACCGACCGGATGGTCCTGTCGACGTTGGTGACCGCCTGACGCTTCGCGACCTCGCCGACGAGCACCTCACCGTTCTTCGCGAAGGCGACGACGGACGGCGTGGTCCTGGCGCCTTCGGCGTTGGTGATGACGGTGGGCTCGCCGCCTTCGAGAACGCTGACGACGGAGTTAGTCGTGCCCAGGTCGATGCCGACCGCACGTGCCATTTCAATTCCTCCATGACTTGAGTGGAACAGGCTCAAGGATGCATGACGGATTCGAAGCGGTCAACAGACCTGAGTCAGGCCGACTCAACTTTTATCCCGCTCTTACGGGCAACAGTGATGCGCCTGTGCCCGAAGTGGCCGCGCTGCACCCGTACTTCGCTCCACGAGAACGCCGTACGCCACCACCTCGCTGACGGATCAGCCCCGGAAGAGGACCAGGCCGCACTGGAGCAGCTCGCCCGAGCGCGGGTCGGCGGCCCCCGGCACCAGGGACTTCAGGGTGAGCCCGAGGGACGCCTGCGCGAAGTCGAGCGCCTCGGCGAACAGCGGCCCGTCCGCGTACTGCGGTACGAACGAGGTCTGCAGCTGGAGTCCCGTGAGGTCGTCGGCGTGCTCGCCCGCGCCGCGCAGCGCCCGGGACTCGGAGCCGCGCACGTCGAGCCTGAGGAAGACCCGCTCGCCGGGCGCCACGACCTGCTCCCACAGCTCGTCCAGGCGCCGCATCTCGACCGGCTGCCGGGCCACGTACGCCGAGCCCGGGTGGGCCTCGCGGTAGCGGGGCAGCATCGGCAGGACCGAGCTGGCGGCGCCGCCGTCCCCCGCAACGTTCAGGACCGCCCGACCGCTCTCCTCGCCCAGGGCGTACGGCAGCACGCTCCACGCGTCGTCCTGCGCCGCCGCCCGCTCGACCCTGCGGCGCGCCCCGTCGAGCGGCTCGAACGACACGATCCGCCCGCGGTACCCGGCCCGCCGGAGCCCGCCCGCGTACCGCCCGTCGTACGCGCCCGCGTCAAGGACCAGGTCGACCTCGAACTCCTCGATGAGCCGGACCAGTTGGGACTCGTACGCGGCGGGGTCGGGGTAGCGCGTGACGTCGAGGCCGAAGCGCTGCGCGGTGCCCCGCACCCGGTCGAGAAGCCTGGTCATGAGCGCGCTCCGGGAACGGCGGTACGGGTGCGGGTGCGGGCCTGGGCAGCCTGGGCCCGGCTCGCGGGCTGGGGCTGGGGCTGGGGCTGGGTCGGCCGGGGTGCCGGGCGTGGCCCGCTCGCGGTCGCCGTCGCCGCCGCCTGCCCGCGCGCCAGGACCGCGGCGGTACGGGTGCGCCTGGACGCGGTCCGCGGGCTGCGCGGGTGGGCCACGCGCACCCCGGCCGCCCCGCGCACCCCGGCCCCGCGCGCGGCCCGGCGCCCGGAGGTGCGGGAGCGCCGGGGCCGCCCGACGTGCGGGGTGCGGCGGGCGGTGTCGGGGGCCGGACGGTCGTACACCCGGACCCTGAGCAGCGCCCAGCAACCCGCCGCCACCGCGAGGAACAGCGGGAGCGCGGCGAGCGGGCCCCAGGCGCCGCGGTGCATCAGCACTCCGGTGAGCGTCCCGGCGAGGGCGGTGGCCCCGAGCACCACCGCCGCCCCGGGCACGGTGAAGCCGACGCGGCGCAGCCGGTGCGCGATGTGGTCGGTGCCGCCGATCAGCAGCGGCCGTCCCGCGCGGCGGCGGGCGAGCGCGACGAGAACGGTGTCGGCGAGGCCCACCACGGTCAGCGCGACCAGGCCGACGGCGCCGGGCAGCGGTTCGTGGCCGGTGTGCACGAGCACGGTGGCGCAGGCGAGCACGAAGCCGGTGAAGAGGGAGCCGCAGTCGCCGAGGAAGATCCGCGCGGGGTGCCAGTTCTGTGTGAGGAACCCGGTGAGGGCGGCCGCGAGCACGCAGAGGAGCAGCGCGAGTCCGCTCAGCCCCTCGGCGGCGGCGCAGAGCGCGAGCCCGAGCGCGGTGACGACGCCGACGACGCCCATCGCGCCGTCCGCGTTGTCGATCAGGTTGAAGGAGTTGGTGATGAGCACGATCCAGCCGACCGCGAGGATCCCGGCGGCCGGGGTGAGGCCGCTCGCCCAGACCACGGCCACGGCGGCCCCGGTTTCGACGACGAGGCGCGGTCGTACGCCGAGAGGTCTGAGGTCGTCGACGAAGCCGAGCAGCGCGACCGCTCCGGCGGCGCAGAGGAGTACGGCGACTCCGGGGCCGAGCGGTGCGTAGCCGGTGCAGACCACGGTGACCGTGCCCGCGACGACGGCGAGGCCGCCGGTGTGCGGGGTGGGGCGGGGGTGCGTCTTGCGGCCGCCGGGCCGGTCGACGAGGCCGGTGCGCAGGCCGAGCAGGCGTACGCAGGTGGTGAGCACGGTGGTCAGGAGCAGGGCCACGACGGTGGCCACGATTCCGTAGAGCATGGGCGTCCTCCCGTCGGACCCCGCGACGGGGCAGGGCGAGCGAGCAATAAGCTAGTTCGCAATAGACCTATTTGTCGCGAATAACACGAATTACTGCCCACGGAAAGCCGAGCGCGGCCCGACCACCCCCGACCGGGCCAACGCACTCGCGGTCGAGGCCCACGCGGAACGCGCACTCAGGGTTGCCTGAGCGACACAGATCACCGCACTCGTGGCTACAGTGCGGCTCAATAAGTGGGTAGTCTCAAACGGACTGCATAAGTTACCGCTTAGTAATCACCGTTGATCTCGCGATACGTGAGATCAACGGTCAGCCCGGTAGTCAACGACGAGACCACCCCTCGCAGGCCCGAGGAGCCCCCAAATGCAACTCGCCGCGATCATCGTGTCGCTGGTTCTGATCGTGGTCGGCGTGGCCCTGTTCGTCCGCGCCCTCCTGCAGATCTACAACTTCATGCGGCTCGGCCAGAACGTGCCCGCGGGCACCCGCACCGACGAGCCGGTGCAGCGCACCGCCACCGTGGCCAGGGAGTTCTTCGGCCATACCCGGATGAACCGCTGGGGCATCGTCGGTGTCGCGCACTGGTTCGTGGCGGTGGGCTTCTTCTCGCTGCTCCTGACGATCGTCAACGCCTTCGGCCAGCTGTTCAAGGCCGACTGGCTGCTGCCGATCATCGGCGAGTGGGCGCCGTACAACGTCTTCGTCGAGTTCCTCGGCACGATGACGGTGCTCGGCATCCTGACGCTCATCGTGATCCGCCAGCTCAGCAAGGCGAACAAGCCGGGCCGCAAATCCCGCTTCGCGGGCTCCAACGCGGGCCAGGCGTACTTCGTCGAGGCCGTCATCCTCATCGTCGGCGTCTGCATCTTCATGCTGCACGCCCTCGAAGGCGCCATGCACCACGTGGACAGCTACGAGGCGTCGTTCTTCATCTCGTACCCGGTGGTCCACGCGCTGGAGGGTCTCGACCTCTCCACGCTGCAGAACCTCACGTACTTCTTCGCCGGGCTGAAGATCGCGACCTCCTTCATCTGGATGATCACGGTCGCCCTGAAGACCGACATGGGTGTGGCCTGGCACCGGTTCCTGGCCTTCCCGAACATCTGGTTCAAGCGGAACGCGACCGGTGAGACCTCGCTCGGCGCGCTGCTCCCGATGACCTCGGGCGGCAAGGAGATCGACTTCGAGGACCCGGGCGAGGACGACACCTTCGGTGTCAGCCAGGTCGAGCAGTTCTCCTGGAAGGGCCTGCTGGACTTTTCTACGTGTACCGAGTGCGGTCGCTGCCAGTCGCAGTGCCCCGCCTGGAACACCGGAAAGCCGCTCTCGCCGAAGCTGCTGATCATGTCGCTGCGCGACCACGCGCACGCCAAGGCCCCCTACCTGCTCGCCGGCGGCGGCAAGTCCATGGAGGGCGAGGAGAAGGCCTCGGCCGAGCAGCTCGCCGACGTCCCGGCCGCGGCTCTCGCGGAGGCCGAGCGTCCGCTGATCGGCACCGTCGAGGAGAACGGTGTGATCGACCCGGACGTGCTGTGGTCCTGCACCACCTGCGGCGCCTGTGTCGAGCAGTGCCCGGTCGACATCGAGCACATCGACCACATCGTCGACATGCGCCGCTACCAGGTGATGATCGAGTCCGCGTTCCCGTCCGAGGCGGGCACGATGCTCAAGAACCTGGAGAAGAAGGGCAACCCCTGGGGCCTGGCGAAG
>NZ_JAVIFW010000017.1 GCF_031157275.1 Streptomyces sp. LHD-70 | reverse complement strand
GCCTCACAGCGCCGATGGTACTGCAGGGGGGACCCTGTGGGAGAGTAGGACGCCGCCGAACTATTTGTTGGGGAAGCCCCGCACCTGATGGTGCGGGGCTTTCCTGTTTTCAGGACCCCTGTGCCAGCCCATCCGGTACGGAGGGTAAAGTCATGGGGCATCGTTGGCACGTTCCCCACAGGAGGCCCCCGGGTGGAGGTCCAGGAGACCCGCGTACAGACCGACCGGGTCCTCACCATCCCGAACATCCTCAGCATGGCGCGTCTCGTCGGCGTGCCCCTTTTCCTGTGGTTGATCCTCAGGCCGGTTTTCGGGGGCCCGAATAGCGACCACTGGGCATTGCTGGTTCTGATGCTCAGTGGTGTCAGTGACTATTTGGACGGCAAGCTCGCGCGTCGCTGGAATCAGATCAGTAATCTCGGCCGACTGCTCGACCCTGCTGCCGACCGGCTTTACATTCTTTCCACGCTGGCAGGACTGACCTGGCGCGAGATTCTGCCGATCTGGCTGACGGCACTCTTGTTGGCGCGGGAACTGCTGTTGTTGGTGATGGTGGGCATCCTCCGTCGGCACGGCTATCCTCCGCCACAGGTGAACTTCCTCGGCAAGGCCGCGACGTTCAACCTCATGTACGCCTTCCCGCTCCTGCTTCTCAGCGACGGAACCGGGTGGCTCGCGTCGCTTGCTGCTATTTTCGGATGGGCGTTCGCCGGATGGGGTACAACGCTGTACTGGTGGGCAGGGATCCTCTACGTGGTCCAGGTCCGCCGGCTTGTCAGGGCGGACTCCAAGGCCGATTGAGCCTGTCGATTCTGCGGCCGTAGACCGGGGTCGCGGTCCGCGTCTGAGGCGGGCCTGGCCTGACGGGCTAAGTCGGCAAGACAGTCGTCTCTTCGAGGAGGACGCTTCCGACATGAAAGCCGTCGTGATGGCCGGCGGCGAAGGCACTCGTCTTCGCCCCATGACCTCGAGCATGCCCAAACCGCTCCTGCCGGTGGCGAATCGGCCCATTATGGAGCATGTGCTGAGGTTGCTCAAACGGCATGGGCTCAACGAAACCGTCGTCACCGTCCAGTTCCTTGCGTCGCTCGTGCGGAACTACTTCGGTGACGGTGAAGAGCTCGGGATGGAGCTCACCTATGCCAACGAGGAGAAGCCACTAGGCACCGCGGGGAGCGTCAAGAACGCCGAGGAAGCACTCAAGGACGATGCATTTCTGGTCATCTCCGGCGATGCGCTGACCGACTTCGACCTCACCGAACTCATCAATTTCCACAAGGAAAAGGGCGCCCTGGTCACTGTTTGCCTGACTCGGGTGCCCAATCCGTTGGAGTTCGGAATCACCATCGTCGACGAGGAGGGCAAGGTCGAGCGCTTCCTCGAGAAGCCCACCTGGGGGCAGGTCTTTTCGGACACCGTGAACACCGGCATCTACGTGATGGAGCCGGAGGTCTTCGACTACGTACAGCCCGATGTGCCCGTCGACTGGTCCGGTGATGTCTTCCCGCAGTTGATGAAAGAAGGCAAGCCCATCTACGGCTTCGTGGCCGAGGGGTACTGGGAGGACGTCGGCACCCACGAGAGCTATGTGAAGGCGCAGGCTGACGTCCTCGAAGGCAAGGTCGAAGTCGATCTCGACGGATTCGAGATCTCGCCCGGAGTGTGGGTTGCCGAAGGGGCGGAGGTGCATCCCGACGCCGTGCTGCGCGGGCCGCTGTACATCGGGGACTACGCGAAGGTCGAAGCCGATGTAGAGATTCGTGAGCACACCGTGGTCGGCTCCAATGTCGTCGTCAAGCGTGGGGCCTTTCTGCACAAGACTGTTGTGCACGACAACGTGTACATCGGGCAGCAGTGCAATCTGCGTGGCTGTGTCATCGGGAAGAACACCGATGTCATGCGTGCTGCGCGGATCGAGGACGGTGCCGTCATCGGGGACGAGTGCCTGGTCGGTGAGGAGTCCATCGTCCAGGGCAATGTCCGCGTCTATCCGTTCAAGACGATCGAGGCCGGCGCGTTCGTCAACACCTCAGTGATCTGGGAGTCCCGGGGGCAGGCTCATCTGTTCGGCGCCCGAGGGGTGTCCGGAATCCTCAACGTCGAGATCACGCCGGAGCTTGCGGTGCGACTGGCCGGTGCCTATGCGACGACGTTGAAGAAGGGCGCCACTGTCACCACTGCACGTGACCATTCCCGTGGCGCGCGTGCGTTGAAGCGGGCGGTGATCTCGGCCTTGCAGGCCAGCGCCATCGACGTACGAGATCTG
The DNA here is from genome assembly GCF_031157275.1 of Streptomyces sp. LHD-70. Lineage (GTDB taxonomy): Bacteria > Actinomycetota > Actinomycetes > Streptomycetales > Streptomycetaceae > Streptomyces. Next base: position 194,834 of record NZ_JAVIFW010000017.1, on the reverse strand, counting down.
GAGAATGTGCCGTTGCCCGTGGCGCGGCAGCAGACCGCGCGGGGCAGTGCTGGCGGGATCATGATTCGTACGACGCCTGGGGTGCCCGATTCCGTCGACATCATGTTCTTCGACGGGCGTGGGGCGGATCTGTCGCAGGCCAGTCAGCGGAAGCTGGACCGGGTTTATGCGCGGCAGGAGTATCGGCGTGCGTTCCCCGGGGAGATCGGCGATCTGCGTTTTCCGGCCAGCGTGTTCGACTCCTACACCGGGTCGTTGCTGCGGAATGTGGATACGACCGGGATCGCGGACTCCGAGATGAAAGTCGTGGTCGATGCGTCCCATGGCAGTGCCGGGCTTGTGCTGCCCAGCCTCCTCGGGCGGCTCGGTGTCGATGCGCTGACCGTGAATCCGGGCCTTGACGAGGCGCGGCCGACCGAGTCGATCGAGGCGCGGCGGGCCGGGCTCGTGCGGCTCGGGGAGATCGTGGCGTCGGCGCGGGCGGCGTTCGGGGTGCGGTTCGACCCGGTCGGCGAGCGGCTGTCCCTGGTCGACGAGAAGGGGCGGATCATCGAGGACGACCGGGCGCTTCTTGTGATGCTCGACCTGGTCGCGGCGGAGCGGCGCAGTGGGCGGGTGGCGCTGCCGGTGACGACGACGCGGATCGCCGAGCAGGTCGCTGCCTACCACGGGACTCAGGTGGAGTGGACGACCACGTCACCGGACGACCTGACGCGGGTCGGGCGGGACGACGCCACGATCTTCGGTGGTGACGGGCGCGGCGGGTTCATCATCCCGGAGTTCAGCAGCGTCTTCGACGGTACGGCTGCGTTCGTACGGCTCATCGGCCTGGTGGCTCGTACGCAGCTGACGCTGAGCCAGATCGACGCGCGGATTCCGCGGGCGCATGTGCTGAAGCGTGACGTGGCCACCCCGTGGGCCGTGAAGGGGCTCGTGATGCGCAAGGTCGTGGAGGAGGCGGGCGAGCGGTCCGTCGACACGACCGACGGCGTGCGGGTCGTGGAGGCCGACGGGCGCTGGGTGATGGTGTTGCCCGACCCGGCCGAGGCCGTCACCCATCTGTGGGCCGAGGGCCAGGACGACACATCGGCTCAGCACCTGCTCGACACCTGGTCAGCCGTGGTGGAGAGCGCCGGACGCTGAGGTCCCGGCGTGCCGGGCGGCGCACCGTCCGGCACGCCGGTGGGGCCATTCGGAGGTACAGGGCGCGACGTGCGACGATGTGCGGCATGCCGCAGCCCCCCGTTCGGAGCACCCCCTCCCCGCCCTCGCGCCCGGACGCTTCGATGTCGCTGCTCACCAACGTGATGGACCACAGCCTCGACGACGGTTACGCGGAGGCGGCGGCGCGCAAGCAGGCAGAAGGCAGCGGAGGTCTGCCGCGTACGCTGCGGGCCAAACTGGGCCTTGCCCTCGGGCTTGTGCTGGCCGCTCTGATCGTGACGGTCGGGGCGGCGCAGGCGCGGATAGCGGCACCGGTTGTCGCCAAGGAGCGCGAGGAGCTCATCGACCGCATCGAGCGCGAGACCGAGGCCGCCGAGAAGATCGAGGCCGACGTCGACGCACTGCGCGAGGACGTCGGCGAGCGGCAGCGCGCCGCATTGCAGAAGCACGGTGGCGACAAGGGGGAGTTGACGGCTCTGCTCTCGGGTGCGACCGAGGTGTACGGGCCGGGCATCCGCCTTGTCATCGACGATGCGAAGGACACCGAGCAGGGCGGGGGCGGGCCGCGTGAGAGCAGCGGCTTCTCCGACAACGGCCGGGTGCGTGACCGCGACATGCAGCAGGTCGTCAACGGCCTCTGGCAGTCGGGTGCGGAGGCCATTGCCATCAACGGGCAGCGGCTGACCTCGCTGTCGGCGATCCGCGCCGCGGGCGACGCCATACTGGTCGACAACAAGCCGCTGGTGCCCCCGTACACGGTGCTCGCCGTGGGGAACGGGCAGCAGTTGAGCACGGAGTTCCAGGACAGCGTCGACGGTCAGTATCTGCACGCGCTGCAGGAGAACTTCAACATCAGGGCGCGCATCTACGTGGAGGACGAGGTGCGGCTGCCCGCCGCGCCGAGCCTGATCGTGCGCAATGCCGAGCCGCAAGCAGGAAAGGGCACATCGTGATCGCCGTACTGGGCCTCGTCGTGGGAGTCGTGGTCGGACTGTTGGTCCGGCCCGAGGTTCCCGCGGTGGTCGAGCCGTATCTTCCGATCGCCGTCGTGGCGGCACTCGACGCGGTGTTCGGTGGCCTGCGCGCGATGCTCGACGGGATCTTCGACGACAAGGTGTTCGTCGTGTCCTTCCTCTCCAACGTGGTCGTGGCGGCGCTGATCGTGTTCCTGGGCGACAAGTTGGGCGTGGGCGCGCAGCTTTCGACGGGTGTGGTGGTCGTGCTCGGTATCCGGATCTTCTCCAACGCTGCCGCGATCCGGCGGCACGTGTTCCGGGCGTGAGGCCGATGAGGAGCGCACTGCCCCCAGAGGAGCCCAACAAGCCGTCCGGCGAAGGTGCTGAGGACGCTCAGCCAGCCGCGGGCCCAGCCAAGGGCGCTGAGAGCGGCGCGGACAAGAGCGCGGACAACAGCGCGCAGAAGAGCACGGAGAACGGGGCCGAGGCGACGACCGAGGCGAGTGGCGGCGTGCAGGGCGGCCCGCCGATTGCGGCCGACCCGGTCGGCGGGGAGGAAGAGCTGAGCGGCCGCCAGCGCCTCGCGCGGAGCCTGTGGCCACCGAAGGTGTCGCGGGCCCAACTCATCGTGGCGCTGCTGCTGTTCGTGCTCGGGCTCGGTCTGGCCATCCAGGTGGCCTCCAACAGTGAGAGCAGTGCTCTGCGTGGCGCGCGACAGGAAGATCTCGTCCGCATTCTCGATGAACTCGACGACCGTACTCAGCGTCTAGAGGACGAGAAGCAGCGTCTCGACGACCAGCGCACCGAGTTGGAGAACAGCTCGGACCAGGCCGAGGAGGCGCGTAAGCAGACGATCGAGAAGGAGCGGCAACTGGGCGTGCTTGCGGGCACGGTGGCGGCCCAGGGACCGGGCATCACGCTGACCGTGACCGACTCGGGCGGCGCCGTCGAGGCGGACATGCTGCTCGACGCGATCCAGGAGCTGCGCGCGGCCGGTGCGGAGGCGATCCAGATCAACGACGTACGGGTGGTGGCAGGCACTTATCTCGAGGATGCGGAAGGGGGTGTGCGCGTGGACGGGCGCAAGGTGACGTCGCCGTACCGCTTCAAGGTCATCGGTAAGCCGCAGGACCTGGAGCCCGCGCTGAACATCCCCGGTGGCGTGGTGCAGACGCTCGAGAAGGAGCAGGCGACGGTCGCCGTGGCACAGGCCGAGCAGATCGTCGTGGATGCCTTGCGGCGGGCGAATCGTCCTGACTACGCTCGGTCGTCCTCCTAGCGAGGCGGGGGTAAATGAAGGCAGTTGTGCAGGGATACGTGGTAGCGGGGGGTCGACGCATCGGAAGTTTGGTGCGTGGTGGAAACTGTCGGGTGGTTACGGACGTTGTGAGTATGAGTACGTCCGTGGTCCCGATGTACGCCGGTGTGAGCATTCAGGGTTCGTCCTGCCCCACGGGCGGGTCTGTTTCGGTCAAGGGGAATCGCCCGTGAAGTTGTTTGCGAAGTTGTTCGGCAAGAGCGGCCGAGAGGACGGTGGCGACGCCACCGCTCGGCACCGTGCGCCGCACCAGTCCGAGGCGCAGGGCGCCGACCGGCCGTTGTTCCGCGATGAGGTGTCCGGCGGCGGGGATCTTTCGGGCGGCCGGGGCGCGTCTTCTGTTGACCCTGCGGCGTCCGGCCGCATAGGTTTCGGAGAACCGTCAACCTCAAGTACGGGTGGAGAGTTTGCGTCCGGCCCGTACGCATCCGACGCCGCGCGGCAGGAGGATCCGTCCATGTCGGCCTTGCCGGTTTGTACCAGGTGCGGGCATCGGAACGCCGAGGCCAGCAGGTTCTGTTCCAACTGCGGTTCGCCGCTGCGCGCGGGCGCGGCCGCGGAGCGCCCCTCGGAGACCACGTCGACGATCTCGATCTCCGGTATCGAGGCGTACGACGCGGAGGCGACGGGGCAGACGCAGTCCCCCGCGCTGTCCCCGGAGGCGCAGGCCGCCGTGGACGCGCTGCCGCTCGGCTCGGCCCTCCTGGTGGTGCGCCGCGGTCCGAACTCGGGCAGCCGCTTCCTCCTCGACGGTGAGCTGACGACGGCCGGCCGGCACCCGCAGAGCGACATCTTCCTGGACGACGTGACGGTGTCGCGCAGCCATGTCGAGTTCCGCCGCGGGGCCGACGGCAACTTCACCGTCTCCGACGTGGGCAGCCTCAACGGCACGTACGTCAACCGGGAGCGGATCGACTCGGTCCTGCTGTCGAACGGCGACGAGGTGCAGATCGGCAAGTACCGGCTGGTGTTCTACGCGAGCCAGCGGAGCATCTGACCCTCCCCCTGGCTCCGCCCGGGGGAGCACTCCAGGGAAGGTTCATGCGTCAATCACCGAGGGGCGGTGCCGATTCCGGCACCGCCACCGCGGGCGGTCGCCTGGTGAGCATCGGTTCGGTGCTCCATCAGCTGCGCGACGAGTTCCCCGAGGTCACCATCTCCAAGATTCGCTTCCTGGAGTCCGAGGGGCTCGTCGAGCCGCAGCGCACACCGTCCGGGTACCGGAAGTTCAGCACTGAGGACGTCGAGCGGCTGGCTCAGGTGCTGCGGATGCAGCGCGACCACTACCTGCCGCTGCGCGTCATCAAAGAGCACCTGGACGCCGTCGAGCGCGGCGAGGACGTACAGCTGCCCTCCGTGAGGCCGCAGCGGGGGCCCGTAGAGCCCTCTGACGACCTGCCGGAGGTCGTGGTGCACGCCGCGGCGCTCGTCGGGCGTGCGGAGTTCCTGGCGGCGGCGGAGGTCGGCGGGGAGCAGCTCGACGAATGGGAGTCGTACGGCCTGATCACGCCGGTGGCGGACGGCGGGTACGACATCGAGGCCGTGCAGGTGGCCCGGCTGATCTCGCAGCTCGGGGATTTCGGGATCGAGCCCAGGCATCTGCGGGCGATGCGGGCCTCGGCGGAGCGTGAGGCCGGCCTGGTCGAACAGGTGGTCGCGCCACTGCGCAGGCACCGTAATCCGCAGACCAGAGCGCATGCGGAAGCGCGTACGAAAGAGCTGGCGAGCCTGACGGTCCGGCTGCACTCGGCGCTCGTGCAGACCGCGTTGCGGGTGCGGCTGCACTGACTCGGAGGCGGCCCGACTACCCAAACCTGCCGGGCAGGTCCTAGGGTTGCTGTGTGAATGAGCTCGACGTCGTCGGTGTCCGGGTCGAAATGCCCTCCAACCAACCGATCGTGCTCCTGCGTGAAGTGGGAGGCGATCGGTACCTCCCCATCTGGATCGGACCAGGGGAGGCGACCGCGATCGCCTTTGCACAGCAGGGGATGGCGCCTGCCAGGCCGCTGACACACGACCTGTTCAAGGACGTGCTGGAGGCCGTGGGGCAGGAGCTCACGGAAGTGCGCATCACGGACCTGCGAGAAGGCGTCTTCTACGCGGAGCTGGTGTTCGCCAGCGGGGTCGAGGTCTCCGCCCGTCCGTCCGACGCCATAGCGCTCGCGCTGCGCACCGGTACGCCGATCTACGGCAGTGATGGTGTGCTCGATGACGCGGGGATCGCGATTCCGGACGAGCAGGAGGACGAAGTGGAGAAGTTCCGCGAGTTCCTCGACCAGATCTCGCCGGAGGATTTCGGCACCAACAGCCAGTGAAGCGCCGCTCAGGCGGACCTGTCAGACCATTCGGCTAGCCTTTCCCGGCGTTCGCGCACCGGAAACCACTCTCAGGGTGATTATCACTCGGCTTGGGGAGTGTGGCGTTCGTTGACGCACCTATGGGTACTGCCTACCGTCGAGAAGGCAGGTCAAGGACGGAGGTCGGCGTGAGAAGCAGCGGCGACGGTACGGCTGGGGGAGCTTCCGGACGGATTCCGGGAGAGAGCGGGCCGTATCCGCTCCACGGCAGGGCAGTCGGGCAGGGGCCTCAGCGGCCTGTGCTGAGTGGGGTGGACGTGGCGCCGGATTCTGTGGGGTACCGGGGACCGACCGCGTGTGCGGCCGCCGGCATCACGTATCGACAGCTGGACTACTGGGCGCGTACGGGCCTGGTGGAGCCCAGCGTGCGGCCTGCGTACGGATCGGGGACCCAGCGGCTCTACAGCTTCCGTGACGTGGTCCTCCTCAAGATCGTGAAGCGTTTCCTGGACACCGGTGTCTCGCTGCAGAACATCCGGACGACGGTCCAGCACCTGCGGGACCGCGGGTTCGCGGATCTGGAGCGGATGACGCTGATGAGCGACGGTGCGACGGTCTACGAGTGCTCCTCGCCCGACGAGGTCGTGGATCTGCTCCAGGGTGGCCAGGGGGTCTTCGGGATCGCCGTGGGTGTGGTGTGGCGGGACGTGGAGGCGGCGCTGTCGCAGCTGCACGGAGAGCGCATCGACACCGGCGAGACGCTCGTCGGGCACAACCCGACGGACGAGCTGGCGCGGCGCCGTAATCGTGCCGTGTGACGCCATGTGGACCCGTGTGAAGCGGACGCGAGCGTAGAGGCGAGCGCGGTGGCCTCGCTGAGGACGCCGCATTGTCAGTGGAGTAGGGCAGCATCGGTCATGTGAGAGCGGCGCCCACGATTCTGCATCTGGACATGGATGCCTTCTACGCATCGGCGGAGCAGGCGGCCAAGCCCAGCCTGCGCGGAAAAGCCGTGATCGTGGGCGGGCTCGGGCCGCGCGGGGTGGTGGCCACGGCGTCGTACGAGGCGCGGCGGTTCGGGGTGCACTCGGCGATGCCGATGGGGCAGGCGCGCAGGCTGGCGCCGAACGCCGCGTATCTGGTGCCGCGCTTCGAGGTCTACCGGGACATCAGCGAGCAGGTCATGGAGCTCCTCCGAGGACTTTCGCCGTTGGTGGAGCCGCTCAGCCTGGACGAGGCGTTCGTGGATCTGGAGGCCGGCGGGGTGGCCTCGGACGAGGCGTCCGCCCGGGCCGTCGGGGAGCGGCTGCGGGCGGACATACGCGCGGTGACGGGGCTGACGGGGTCGGTGGGGCTCGCGGCGTCCAAGATGCTCGCGAAGATCGCCTCGGAGGAGGCCAAGCCGGACGGGCTGCGCCTGATCGTGCCCGGCACGGAGCGGGAGCTGCTCGGGCCGATGGCCGTGCGCACGCTGCCCGGGGTCGGGCCGGTGACCGGGGACCATCTGCGGCGGGCGGGGATCACCACGGTCGCGGAGATCGCCGAGGCGGGGGAGGACGAGCTGGTGCGGCTCCTGGGCAAGGCGCACGGCATGCATCTGTACGAGATGGCGCTGGCGCGGGACGAGCGGCCCGTGGTGGCCGAGCGGGACACGAAGTCGGTGTCGGTGGAGGACACCTTCGACATCGACATCCACGACCGGGTGCGGGTCCGCCTCGAGGTGGACCGGCTCGCGGAGCGGTGCGTGCAGCGGCTGCGTGCGGGCGGTCACTCGGGGCGGACGGTGGTCCTGAAGGTCAGGAGGTACGACTTCTCGACGCTCACCAGATCGGAGACGCTCCGGGGACCCACGGACGACCCCGGTGTCGTACGGGAGGCGGCCGCGCGGCTGCTGGAGGCCGTGGACACCACCGGCGGGGTGCGGCTGCTCGGGGTGGGTGTGTCCGGGCTCGCCGACTTCACGCAGGAGGACCTGTTCGCGCAGGCGGCCCAGGCGGCCCAGGCGAAGGAGGAGCAGGAGCGGCTGGAGCGGGGTGAGGAGGAGGCTGTGGCGGAGGCGGCGGGCCGGGAGGCCGAGGAGGCCGTGCCGGCGCAGGAGGCGGCCGTCGAGGCCCCGGCGGAGCGGCGCTGGCTGGCCGGGCACGATGTGCGGCACGCGGAGTTCGGGCCCGGCTGGGTGCAGGGGAGCGGCCTTGGGCGGGTCACGGTCCGGTTCGAGACGCCGTATTCCGCGCCGGGGCGGGTGCGGACGTTCCGGAGCGACGATCCGCTTCTGGAGCCGGGGGAGCCGCTGCCGCTCGTGGCCGGGGCGGACGACCGCGAGGAGGGGCCGTCGTACGGGTCTCAGGCGGGGGAGTCCGGTTCGTCGGAGCCCGCGATCCGGCCGAAGTCCCGGTCCGGAGGCGGGGATTCCATGGGGGCAGAGACGTCGATTCCGTAGTGGTGGTAGAGCTGCAGTTCCTGCTCGGGGGAGAGGTGACGGCCCACGCCGAAGTCGGGGGCGTCCTTGATCAGGGAGCGCTCGAAGGGGACGCGGAGGGCGCCCTCCTTGAACTCGCTCGGTTCCAGGGGCACGAAAGCGTCCCGGCTGAACAGGCCCGTCCGTATCGCCGCCCACTCAGGGGTGCCGGTGGCGTCGTCGAGGTACACCTCGTCCACCGTGCCCAGCTTGGAGCCGTTGCGGTCGAATGCCTTCCGGCCGATCAGGCTGCGCGGATCCATATCGGTCAGCACGGTCCCTCCAGAAGGTCGAGAGTCATCCGTCTGCACGGCAGAAACATCCGTCATCACTACGAAAGAGCAGTTTCCTGGCGAAGGCCACTCGAGCCTTGATCGGTCCGGCTCTCCCCGACTCGCCGGATGTCCGCGCTGGTAGGCTGGCCGAGGCTGCTGACCCCGTGCGGGAGAGCTCTCCGGTTGACGAAGACGCCGATCGGAGGCGCCGAAGGAGCAAATCCTCCCCGGAATCTCTCAGGCCCCTGTACCGCACGGACGAGGTCACTCTGGAAAGCAGAGCGGGTGTCGACGGCTTCCGCTCTCACCGACGGTGAAAGCCGGGTCGCAGCGAGCGGGCGGTCCGGTGAAACTCTCAGGTTGAGATGACAGAGGGGGAGGCCGTCCGGGTACCCGTGCCGTGGTGCCCCTCGTAGGTCGCAAACGACCAGGAGGCCTCCGCAATGAACGCCCCTCGCATTCCGCTCTCCCAGCTGGAGCGCGGCATCCCCTTCGAGCAGCGCCACATCGGCCCCGATGCCGAGGCCTGCGCCAAGATGCTCGCCCACGTCGGATACGGCTCCCTGGACGAGCTGACCGCAGCCGCCGTGCCGGACGTGATCAAGAGCACCGAGGCGCTGGACCTGCCCGGCGAGCGCACCGAGGCCGAAGTCCTCGCCGAACTGCGCTCGTTCGCGGACCGCAACGAGGTCCTCGCCCCGATGATCGGCCTCGGCTACTACGGCACGTTCACGCCGCCGGTGATCCTGCGCAACGTCATGGAGAACCCGGCCTGGTACACGGCGTACACCCCGTACCAGCCGGAGATCTCGCAGGGGCGGCTCGAGGCGCTGCTGAACTTCCAGACCGTCGTCGCCGACCTGGCCGGGCTGCCCACCTCGGGCGCCTCGCTGCTCGACGAGGGCACCGCGGCCGCCGAGGCCATGGCGCTGTCGCGCCGGGTCGGCAAGGTCAAGGACGGCGTGTTCCTGATCGACGCCGACGCGCTGCCGCAGACGATCGCCGTGATCGAGACGCGCGCCGAGCCGACCGGAGTCGAGGTCGTCGTCGCCGACCTCTCGCAGGGCATCCCGGTCGAGGTGGCCGAGCGTGGTGTCTTCGGCGTGCTGCTGCAGTACCCGGGCGCCTCCGGTGCCGTCCGCGATCTGAAGCCGGTGATCGAGCAGGCGCACGAGCTCGGGGCGATCGTGACCGTCGCCGCCGACCTGCTCGCGCTGACGCTGCTGACCTCGCCGGGCGAGCTCGGTGCGGACATCGCGGTGGGTACGACGCAGCGCTTCGGTGTGCCGATGGGCTTCGGCGGGCCGCACGCCGGATACATGGCGGTGCGCGACAAGTTCGCGCGCAGCCTGCCCGGCCGTCTCGTCGGTGTCTCCGTCGACGCCGACGGCAACAAGGCGTACCGACTGGCGCTGCAGACCCGTGAGCAGCACATCCGCCGGGAGAAGGCGACCAGCAACATCTGTACCGCGCAGGTGCTGCTCGCCGTGATGGCGGGGATGTACGCCGTGTACCACGGTCCGCAGGGCCTCAAGGACATCGCGCAGCGCACCCACCGGTACGCCACGATCCTCGCCGAGGGCCTGACGGCCGGCGGCGTCGAGCTCGTGCACGGCGCGTACTTCGACACCCTGACCGTACGGGTGCCCGGCCGGGCCGCCGACGTCGTGGCCGCCGCGCGTGAGCGGGGCGTCAACCTGCGCCTCGTGGACGCCGACCAGGTCTCGATCGCCTGCGACGAGACGACCACGCGGACCCAACTGGCCGCGGTGTGGGCCGCGTTCGGGGTCGAGGCCGAGATCGAGGCCCTCGACGCCGCCGTCGCGGACACGCTGCCCGAGGACCTGCTCCGCACCGACGGGTACCTCACGCACCCGGTGTTCCACCAGTACCGCTCCGAGACCGCGATGCTGCGTTACCTGCGCCGCCTCTCCGACCGGGACTACGCGCTCGACCGCGGCATGATCCCGCTCGGCTCCTGCACGATGAAGCTCAACGCGACGACCGAGATGGAGGCCGTCACCTGGCCCGAGTTCGGCGCGCTGCACCCCTTCGTGCCGGCCGAGCAGGCGCAGGGCTACCTCACGCTGATCCGCGAGCTGGAGGAGCGGCTCGCCGAGGTCACCGGCTACGACAAGGTGTCGCTGCAGCCCAACGCCGGTTCGCAGGGCGAGCTGGCCGGTCTGCTCGCGGTGCGCGGGTACCACCGCGCGAACGGCGACGAGCAGCGCACGATCTGCCTCATCCCGTCCTCCGCGCACGGCACGAACGCCGCGAGCGCTGTGATGGCCGGCATGAAGGTCGTCGTCGTGAAGACCGCCGACGACGGTGAGATCGACGTCGAGGACCTCCGCGCCAAGATCGAGAAGCACCGCGACGAGCTCGCCGTGCTGATGATCACGTACCCCTCGACGCACGGCGTCTTCGAGGAGCACGTCGCCGACATCTGCGCGCAGGTGCACGACGCGGGCGGCCAGGTGTACGTGGACGGCGCGAACCTCAACGCCCTGGTGGGGCTTGCCAAGCCGGGCCGTTTCGGCGGCGACGTCTCGCACCTCAACCTGCACAAGACGTTCTGCATCCCGCACGGCGGCGGCGGTCCCGGTGTCGGCCCGGTCGGTGTGCGCGAGCACCTCGCGCCGTACCTGCCGAACCACCCGCTGCAGCCGGCCGCGGGCCCGGAGACCGGGGTCGGCCCGATCTCGGCGGCGCCGTTCGGCTCGGCCGGCATCCTGCCGATCTCGTGGTCGTACGTCCGGCTGATGGGCGGCGAGGGCCTCAAGCGCGCCACGCAGGTCGCGGTGCTCGGTGCGAACTACATCGCGAAGCGCCTGGAGCCGCACTTCCCGGTGCTCTACACCGGCCCCGGCAACCTCGTCGCGCACGAGTGCATCATCGACCTCCGTCCGCTCACCAAGGCCACGGGCGTCACGGTCGACGACATCGCCAAGCGCCTCATCGACTACGGCTTCCACGCCCCGACCATGTCGTTCCCGGTCGCCGGCACGCTGATGATCGAGCCGACCGAGAGCGAGGATCTGGCCGAACTGGACCGGTTCTGCGCCGCGATGATCGCCATCCGCGCCGAGGTCGAGAAGGTCGGCTCGGGCGAATGGACCGCCGAGGACAACCCGCTGCTCAACGCCCCGCACACGGCCGCGGTCCTCGCGGGCGAGTGGGAGCACGCGTACAGCCGCGAGGAGGCCGCCTTCCCGGGTGATGTGGAGGCCGCCGACAAGTACTGGCCGCCGGTGCGCCGCATCGACCAGGCGTTCGGCGACCGCAACCTGGTCTGCTCCTGCCCGCCGATCGACGCGTACGAGGGCTGAGAGGCCCGTAGGCACGGGTGACTGAGCGCAAAAATGGGCCGGTTCGGAGAGTGATCTCCGGGCCGGCCCGTTGCGTTCGATGTGCCTGTACGGCACGCCCTAGGCGGCGCGCACCACCTGGTCGGTGCCGAGCGGCCGGTGCGGGGCGATGATCTGCCCGTTCGGCAGCAGCTCACCGGTGTCCTCGAAGAGCAGGACTCCGTTGCACAGCAGACTCCAGCCCTGCTCCGGGTGGTGCGCCACGAGCAGCGCGGCTTCCCGGTCGGCGGAGTCGGCTGTGGGACAGGGCGGCTGATGCTGGCACATGGATGTGATCTTTCGGTGCGTCGTGGTGGGGATGTGCGTCCTGCGACTCGATGCGGCGTTCATTTCCGCCCCCCGTTTGTGTGTCGGTCGGATCCAAGTGTTGCCCTACAGAAGTGATTCCGCAGGCATTTGACGACAGCGCTCCACACCTGATGAGGACGCATCACTCGTGCGGCTGGTTCAGCCAACTGCGTTGGCTCTTCGGGTGGTTCGGGGTGGCCGAAACGGGCTAGGCGGTGACTGGTCCGGTTGGGTCCGTCAGGCGGGTGAGCCGAGCAGGGGCGGCGCGGGCGTGATCCGGTGCGTGAGGACCGGGAGCAGATCGGCGACGCGGTGCGGCCGGTGCGCGGCGATGCCGGGCGGGGCGGGTGCGAGCGGTACGAGGAGGTCGGCGGGCCGGGGTGCGCCCTCGCCCGGGTCGGCGTCGAGGTCGCCGTGCAGCCAGAGCGTGAGCATGTAGAGCTCGGGCACGGACAGGAGCCGCGGCTGGTACGTCGCCGGCAGCGCCTCGGCCTGGCGCAGGGCGCGCGCGGTGGACTTGACGTACGGGCCCTCGAAGAAGTGCGAGAACGTCCAGCCGTCCGGGGTGAGCATGGTGTCGGCCGCGGCCACGGCCTGTTCACCGGAGTGGAGCAGGAAACGCCAGCCCGTCAGCCGGGTGCGGGGTGCCCTGTCGAGGGCGGCGGTGCGGGGCGGGCCGACGAGTGGACCGATCCGGTCCAAGACGTGGACGGGCAGGGGGAGTTCGGGGCGTACGGGGCCCTGGGCGGAGCGCAGGGCCGGGGTGCGCGCCTCGCGCACGGCCGTGGGGGAACCGAGTGCCGCGAGGACGCTGCGCAGGGCGGGCGCGGGGGCGGTGAAGGCATACAGCGGCATGGTGGGTCGCCTCTCGTTCGACAGGCTGGGGTGCGCGGCTGGCGGCGGGCGCACCGGGGCAGAGCGGGACGGCGCTGTCGGCTCTGGGGGTCAGAGGGGGCGCGGGACGGACGTCCCGGGAGCGCCGACTCTCTGCCTCGTTCGCGGAGTTTATACGACGTGTGTTCTGACGTTGTTTCATCTAGCCGTTTCTGTAAGGGCCCGCAAGGCGCTTATCGGTCGGCTCGATTCGGGGTGTGTCCCGGGGTTTTGTAAGGGCCGTCTCCGTGACCTCGGGATCTGTTCCGCGAGGGGTCGGCCTGATGTCGTCGGCGCTTTTCACGAGGCATGTACGGCGTGCAACTGCGCTTTGTCGCTTGCCCCTTGAATGTGCCGAACGGCAACAGGGTTGAGCGTAGTGGCCGATGGGCATGTGCGGGGCGTTATCGATCACCATGCCTGGGCATCATCCTCCGTGGCGCAGCGGCATGCGGTGGGCTGCCCAATCGAGGAGGGACACTTCGATGGGGGAGAAGGTCGCGGCCGGCGTGTTCGACCTGGCTGACAGGCAGCGGTACCGCAGGAAGGTGCAGCAGTGTCTCGCGGCGCTGCGCCGGCTCCTCGAGGAGGAGCGTTTCGACCGGCCGCAGAATCTCATGGGGATGGAGATAGAGCTGAATCTCGCGGGGCCCGACGGGCTGCCGAGGATGTTGAATGCGGAAGTGCTCGAACGTATCGCGAGTGGCGATTTCCAGACCGAACTCGGCATGTTCAACCTGGAAGTCAACATTGCCCCGCACCGGCTCCGCGGCCGCGTTTTCGACCAGCTCGCCGAGGAGTTGCGCACCGGTCTCGGCTACGCCCAGCGAAAGGCCAACGAGGTCGCCGCCGGGATAGTGATGATCGGAATTCTGCCGACGCTCGGCGAGGACGATCTGGTGACCGCGAACCTTTCCGCGGTGGAGCGTTACAAGCTGCTCAACGACCAGATGGTGGCCGCCCGCGGCGAGCATTTCGCCCTGGACATCGAGGGCGTGGAGCGGCTCGTGTGCACCTCGACCTCCATCGCGCCCGAAGCGGCCTGCACCTCCGTGCAACTGCATCTGCAGGTGACCCCGGACCGGTTCGCGGACGTGTGGAACGCCGCGCAGGCGGTGGCCGCCGTACAGATAGCGCTGGGGGCGAACGCGCCGTTCCTGTTCGGGCGCGAGCTGTGGCGTGAGTCGCGGCCGCCGCTGTTCCTGCAGTCGACGGACACCCGGCCGCCCGAGCTGCAGACCCAAGGAGTGCGCCCGCGCACCTGGTTCGGGGAGCGCTGGATCTCTTCGGCGTACGACCTCTTCGAGGAGAATCTGCGCTACTTCCCGCCGCTGCTGCCGATCTGCGACGACGAGGAGGCGCTGCGGGTGCTCGACGACGGCGGGGTGCCGAGCCTCGCCGAGCTGGCGCTGCACAACGGCACGGTCTACCGCTGGAACCGTCCGGTCTACGGCGTCGTGGACGGCGTACCGCATCTGCGGGTGGAGAACCGGGTGTTGCCCGCGGGGCCGACGGTCACGGACGTGATCGCGAATGCCGCGTTCTACTACGGCATCGTGCGGGCCCTCGCCGAGGACGCGCGCCCGGTGTGGACCAGGCTGCCGTTCGAGTCGGCCGAGCGGAACTTCGACGCGGCCTGCCGCTACGGCATCGAGGCGGAGCTGGAGTGGCCGCGCTCGGGCCGGTTCGGCGGTACGCATGTGCTGCCCGCGGTTGATCTCGTACGGGACGAGCTGTTGCCGTTGGCCGCGGCCGGGCTCGACGCGTGGGGCGTGGAGCCGGGGGACCGGGATCTGTACCTCGGGGTGATCGAGGGGCGGTGCAGACGGCGCGTGAACGGGGCGTCCTGGCAGGCGGCGACCTTTCACCGGGCGGTGCGGGGCGGCCTGGCGCGGGCGGACGCGCTGGCGGCGACCACGCGCCGCTACAGCGAGCTGATGCATCAGGGGGAGCCGGTGCACACCTGGCCGACGGGGCTGCTGCCGGCTCCGGCGACTCCTCCCGCGTAACGGACAACCGGGCAACCGGGCAACCGGGCAAGCGGGCAAGCGGTCATCCGGTCTACCGGCCAATCGGTCAACCAGCCAACCGGTCTGCCGGGAGCGTCAGTTGCCGCCCGCCGCGATGATCGCCTTGAGGATGACCTCCTGCATCTGGGCCGGGTCGTCGATCTGGTAGCCGCTGCCTCCCGTGGCCGCCGCGATCTCCTTGACCTCCTTCTTGTCGGCGTCGGGGCCGACCGCGATCGCGATCAGCGGGACGGGCCGCTTCGGGTCGGCGAGCCGCTGCAGCTCGTCGATCACGGCCCGGCGGCTGAGGGACCCCGGGTCCTGGTTGGCGCCGTCCGTCAGGATCACCACGGCGTTGAACTTGCCCTTCACATACGACTTCTGGGCGTCCTTGTACGCGGCGAGCGAGGTGTCGTACAGGCCGGTGTAGCCCGGTTTGGGGTGCAGTGCGCGGTACGCGGCGATGAGGCGCTCGCGCTGGGTGGTGCCCCCGCCGGTGGTGTCGCCGAGGCGGCGGGTCTCGACCAGCTTGCGGTAGTCGCGCGTGCCGTCGAGGTAGGTGGCGAACTCCCAGACGCCGATCTCGTCCTCGCGCGTGAACTGCGAGAGCGCGCGCACCAGGGACGCCTTGGTGACCTCCAGGCGGGACTGGCCGCGGTTCGGCACGATCTCGCCCATCGAGTTGGAGACATCGACGACGGTGGTGAGGCGGGCGCTCTGCACCGTGATGGTCCACATGCCGAGCGTGGCCTGCAGGTCCTTGGGGGCCGGCGGCTCGGTCGACGCCGTGGCGTACGGCTGGGGCTCGCGGCCGCCCGCCGCCGTCACCAGGTCCTCGGCCGGCTCCTCCTGCTCACCGGAGCGGAATCCGTGCTTCTCCAGGAGGCCGCGGCTGTCGTCCTCGCCGAGCAGCGTCATGAAGCGCAGAGCGGCCCGGCTCTCGTCGGTGCTCATGTGCGACTCGTCGACCAGGGTGTACGGGTAGTCCAGCTGCGGTGCGCCGTCCTTCGGGTAGAACAGCTCCAACCGGCCGTCCTCGCCCGCCTCCTGGTTGTGCGTGAACGCGGCCTGTTCGGAGACGATCAGGGCCTGGTTGCGGCGCGGGTTGCCCTGCTCGGTGCGGGAGTCGTCGCGGGCCACTGTCTGCAGGGCGCGGGCGTCGCTGTCGGATATGCGCTCGGCCAGGAGCTTCGCGGTGGCGGCGACCTGGGTGTCGCTCTGCGGGCCGTCCGCCTTCGCCGCGGACGCGCCGATCTTCGTCAGGGCGAGCAGGCCGCTGGCACTGCGCGCGGGGTCGGCGGCGCCGAGGCGGAGCTTGTCGCCCTTGGTGGCGAGGGCGGTCAACTCGGCCCAGGTGTACCGCTTCTCGGGCCAGCCGGCCGACTTCGCGGCGGAGGGCACCATGCCCATCGTCACCGGGGACGACGCGATGTTCCCGGCCGGGGTCAGCTCCTGCCCGCTGTCGCCGAGGCCCGCGCGGTCCACCCACAGGTCGGAGTCCGGCACCCACACCTCGAACTCCGGGGCGCCGTCGGCCTGGAGGGAACCGGCGACCTTGTGCGCCTCCTTGGCCTGTACGCGTACGTCGAGACAGCGGCCGTCGGACGTCACGTCCTGGTCGCGGGCGAGCTCGGCGGCCTCGTCCAGGGCCGGGGCGATGGCCGGCGCGGCGAGGATGTCGATCCGGACCGCGTCGTCCTCGCAGGAACCGGCGAACGTCAGCAGGCCACCCCGCACGGCGAAACCGGCGCCCGTCGCCACGCCGAGCACCAGGACCGTCGCGATGGACACCGTGCGGCGGCGGGCACGGCGACGCGATCGCGCCACATCCGATGCGTACCTCGCATCCGTGTCGGGCGAGTGGTGACGTCCCATGACGGTGGTGCCCCTCCTTGAGCGCGTCGGCGCACGCGAACGGAACGCGCACCGGCAGAGCGAACGGAACGCGGCGGCTGCGCCCCGCGTCGACGTACGCTCGCTTTCGGCCTTGTCGTGCACGATCTTCGCACCCGCATTCGAGAGACCCTAGCGGGGCTTGGACGGGCATGCGGCGGGATTGAACAGATGGAGGCAGGGTGCAGTCGGAGGCAGGACCGGTGGCTGGTTCTTTTCGCCAGGAACGACCGACAAGACGGATCTTTCGCGACGAGACACTGCTCGTCCTCGCGCTGTCGCTCGGCGCGAGCGCGGTGTCCGCGCTGATCAGCTTTGTCGGTTCGGTCACCAAACCGGGGGGTCTGAAGGACCAGGCGGCCACGCTCAACTCCTCGGCCGCGCCCGGCCGCCCCTGGCTCGATCTCGCCTGGCAGCTGTTCGGTATCGCGACCGCTCTGGTGCCGGTCGCGCTCGTCGCGCATCTGCTCGTACGCGAAGGGGCCGGGCTGCGCGCGATCGGCTTCGACCTGCGGCGGCCGCTGCCGGATCTGGGGCGCGGTGCGGTGATCGCGGCAGGCATCGGGAGCACGGGCATCGCGTTCTATCTGGCGGCCAGAGAGCTCGGGTTCAACCTGACGGTGGTGCCGGAGGGACTGCCGGACGTGTGGTGGAAGTTCCCGGTCCTGGTTCTGTCCGCCGCGCAGAACTCGATCGTCGAAGAGGTCATCGTCGTCGGCTATCTGCTGCGCAGGCTGGACCAGTTGGGCTGGTCGCCGGGTGCGTCGCTCGCGGCGAGTTCGGTGCTGCGCGGCTCGTACCACCTCTACCAGGGCATCGGTGGGTTCATCGGGAACATGGTGATGGGGGTGGTCTTCGTCTGGCTGTACCGCCGCTGGGGCCGGGTCGGTCCGCTCGTCGTCGCGCACACGCTGCTCGACGTGGGGGCGTTCGTGGGGTACGCGCTGCTCGCGGGGAAGGTGGGGTGGCTGCCTACGGCGTGAGGTTGGGGTGGCTGGCTACGGTGTGAGGTCTGTGTCGCTGGCTCCGGCGTGAGGTTTGTTTTGTGGCTGGCTCCGGCGTGAGCTGCTGTGTGGGCGGGGCGGCTGGCGCCCTCTCGCGGTCCGTGTGGTGCCCCGCCCGCACAACTCGCCTTGTCAGGCGTGCAGTTCGCCCTCGATCACGGTGACCGCGTGGCCCGTGAGCAGGGTGCGCTCACCGCGCAGCGCGGTGCGTACGTGGCCGGAGCGCGGGGAGGCCTGCAGTCCGGTGAGCTCGTCCCGGCCCAGGCGCTGCGACCAGTACGGCGCGAGGGCGGTGTGGGCGCTACCGGTCACCGGGTCCTCGTCGATGCCGACGCGGGGGAAGAAGCAGCGGGACACGAAGTCGTACCCACGGCTCGGGTCCTCGGCGCGTGCGGTGGCGATGATGCCCCGTTCCGAGTGGGCGACGAGCGCCTTGTGGTCGGGGGTGAGCGCGTGCACCGCCTGCTCGTCGGCCAGCTCGACGAGCAGGTCGCCGACGTTCGGCCCGGTGTCGGCGGCCGCGACGGGCTCCGCGCCGAGCGCCTTGCCGACAGCGGGGTCGAGGGTCACCTCGGTGAGGGGCGCGGTGGGGAAGTCGAGGGTGATCGAGCCGTCCTCCTGGGCGGTGGCGATGAGCACGCCGGAGCGGGTGGCGAAGCGCACCGGCCCGGTTGCCGCGCCGGTGGCGTGCAGGACGTGGGCCGTCGCCAGGGTGGCGTGACCGCACATGTCGACCTCGGTGGCCGGGGTGAACCAGCGCAGCGCCCAGTCGGCCTCGCCGCCCTCGGGGAGCGGGTGGGCGAAGGCGGTCTCGGCGTGGTTGACCTCCAGGGCGACGTTCTGCAGCCAGTCGTCGGAGGGGAAGGCGTCGAGGAGCAGCACGCCGGCGGGGTTGCCGGCGAAAGGTCGGTCGGTGAAGGCGTCGACGATTCGAATCCGCATGAGGCCGACGCTACGGGCCTGGGGCGAGCCGGGACCAAGGCCAATTCGAGATGAGTGGACTCCTGTGGCTCCTGACCCTGTGGCTCCTGTGGCTTCTTTGGTCCCTGTGGTCCCTGTGGCTCACGTGGGCTCATTCGGGGGCCGTCCGAACGGTCTGACGGTCTGAAGGTCTGACGGCCTGCGGGAGAGGAAGGTGGCGACGGCCCGCCGTGCGCCGCCCTCGGGTGCCTGCTCGGTCCGCGAGGTGACGAACAGCCCCGCCTCGCCCAGGAGCTGGGCGATCCGGTCGGCAGGCAGCAGATGGGACTCGTACGACACCGGGTGGCCGTACGCCTGCTCCGGGCGCACGCGTTCGCCGTCACCCACATGCCCCGCCAGCATCAGGGTGCCGCCTGGGGCGAGGGCGCGGCGGAACTCGGCGTAGACGACGGGGAGCAGCTCGGGTGGCAGGTGGTGAGTGGAGTAGTACGCGAGGATCCCGCCCAATGCGCCGTCCCGCACGGGCAGGGCGGTCATCGAGCCGACGGCGAAGCAGGGCCGTCGCCGTCCGTTGCTGTTGCCGTTGCCGTTGCCGTTGCCGTTGCCGTTGTCGTCGTCGTCGTCGTCGTCGTCGTCGTCGTCGTCGTCGCCCGAGCCGGACCGCTCCGCGAGGGTGACCATGCGAGGCGACAGGTCGAGGCCGAACACGGGCAGCCCGAGCCCGGCCAGGTACGCCGTGACCTTGCCCGGACCGCAGCCGAGATCGGCGACAGGCCCGAGACCGTCAGCCCGCACCACCTCGGCGAACGCGGCCAGTATCGCGCGCGACAGCGGGTCCAACTCGCCCGGTGACTTGACCAGTCGGGCATAGTCGGCGGCCACGGTGTCGTAGGAGTCGCGGATCGCGGTGAGGCAGGCGGTGTCGGTCACGCTGACGACACTAGGGGAGGGGTCTGACAACGGGGCCCGGGCTGGGGAGCGCCCCTTTGCCTCCGGCCCTCAGGACGACTGCTGCTGGACCCGCTGCTGGACCTCCCGGGCCGTACGCTCCAGGCGCTCGTGGTGCTCCGCCCACCAACTCGCCTCGTCCGACGGCATGTTCTCGCGGCCCTTGTTCATCCCCACCGCGCCGTCGATGAGTTCACGGACGATGTCGGCGTGGCCCGCGTGCCGGTGGGTGTCGGCGATGACGCGGACGACGGCGTGGTGCAGCGTCACCTCGTTCTTGCCGCCCGGCCACCACGGCACCTTGCCGACCGTGTCCAGGGGCAGCGCCTCGATCGTCGCGTCCGCGTGCGCCCACGCGCGGTGGTAGAGCCCGACGACGAACTCCCGCGTCTGGTCGGCGGTGGCCCACATGTCCGCGTTGGCCTCGGCGTCCTCGGCGACCCAGGGCAGCGGTTCGCCGGACGGCCTGCCGAACGTGTCCCCGAGATAGCCGAGTTCGACGCTCGCGGTGTGCTTGACGAGGCCGAGGAGATTGGTGCCGGTCGGCGTGAGGGGCCGACGCACGTCGTACTCGGAGAGCCCTTCGAGCTTCCACAGCAGGGCGTCGCGGGCGGACTGGAGATAGAAGCGCAGGTCGGTCTTGGGGTCCGTTGAAGTCATACGGGCCAGTGTGCCGCTGCTGTGATCTTTGGCCATGGGTTTTCGCGAGGCGGGGTGCGCTGTCCGGCCGTTTCGGCCGCGCCGTCTCGACGAGCTGACGGCAGTCGGCCGAAGGGGAGACGCCCTGTTGTTGGTCATCGGCATGCATGGGGCCGCTCCGGCCGACGGGTCCGACGGTCCGACGGGGCCAGCTGCCCGCCTGCCTCCAGCCAGATGGTCACCGACGCGACCCAGCCGCCCATGGGCGCTCCCCGGGCCATCGAACGGCCTGATCAGACCACGCGCAGCCGCACTGTTTGCCAGACGAATGGTTCCGATATATCGTTGAAGCATCGCGACAGAGACGTGATGGATCAACGAGCTCGTCGGTCCGGTGCGCGTCGACGTGAATCGAAGCGAGGAAAATCAGACGTACAGATACGAAAAGGAAGTGGTTCCCATGCGTTCCCACGGACATGGACACGGACACGGACATGAGCACCCGCACTCCCACGACCGCGGACGTGGTCCCGGTGGCTGGGGTGACTTCGAGGGGCGGAGGTCCGCCTTCGGTCCCTTCGGGCCCGGATTCGGTGGACCCGGTGGACCCGGCGGCCCTTGGGGTGGTCGAGGTCGAGGCGGCGGTCGCGGCAGGGCGCGGCGTGGCGACGTACGCGCGTCGATCCTGGCGCTCCTGAAGGACCGGCCGATGCACGGGTACGAGATGATCCAGGAGATCGCCGAGCGCAGCGGCGGGGCGTGGAAGCCCAGCCCCGGTTCGGTCTACCCGACGCTCCAACTCCTCGAGGACGAGGGCCTGATCGTCAGTGAGACCGAGGGCGGCAAGAAGCTGTTCTCGCTCACCGAGGCCGGTACGAGCGCGGCCGAAGAAGGGCCCGAAGCCCCCTGGGAGGACGCCGGTCGTGGTGTCGACTGGGACACGATCAACGAGATCCGGCAGGCCGGTTTCGGTCTGATGGAGGCGTTCGGCCAGGTCTGGAAGACCGGCTCGGCCGAGCAGCGGCAGAAAGCCCTCGCGGTGGTCAACGAGGCCCGGAAGAAGCTGTATCTCATCCTGGCCGATGAGGACTGAGGGGCATAGCGAGGCTCAGGCCGAGAGGGTCGAGTGCGACGGTGGTGCGCCCACCACGGGTGGGCGCACCGCCGTCACGTGTCGTGTCGCTTGCCGCCAAGGGCTCAGACCACCAGCGCCGTCAGCTTGCGCAGCGACTCGTTCAGCGCGGCCGTCGCCGAGTCCTTGAGCTTCCCGGCCATCAACGTGACCGCGGCGCCGGTGAATTCGCCGTCGATACGGACCTTCGTGCCGTCGCCGTCCGGCGCCAGCGAGTAGCGCGTGCCGACATTCACACCCATCGGCCCCTTGCCGCTGATGGCCAGCGTGCGGCCGGGCTCCAACTCGTCGACCGTCCACGTGACTTCGGCGGGGAAGCCCATCAGCTTCATGTTCTCCTCGAACGTTCCGCCCGGTTCCAGCGAGGTCGGCGCCCCCTTCGGGAAGCCGGTGTGGGTCGTGCTCCACTCGCCGTAGACGGAGAAGTCCGCGAGCTTCGCCCAGACCTTCTCGGCGGGCGCCTCGATGCGTGCTTCGGCGGTGACTTCGGCCATGTGCGACCACCTCTCTCGTCGGGCGCTGCGGCGGGCGCAGCCGGTGTGTCGCGGAACGTAGCGGCGGGGTCCGGAAGTTACAAGACTGACGGCCCGTCAGAATCGGGCTCGCTCGTCCCCACGCGCGCGTGCCTCAGTCCTGATGCAGGTTGCCTATGTGCCGTATCGCCGCGGTGTCGAACGCGTCGTACGCGCGCGGGTGCGGCCCCTCGTCGTGGCAGTGCCACGCCTCCCAGAAGAGGTCGCCGAGCAGCGCGTCCGGCGGCGCGTACACGCGGTAGACGTAGCTCCTGCCGTCGACGGCCACCAGGGCCACCAGCCAGCAGCCGTACTCCTCGGTGTCCTCTTCGAGGCCGGAGAACTCGTCGAGTTCGGCGTACTCGTCGTGGCCGTCGTACTCGTACTCGTAGCCGTACTCGTAGTCGCACTCATAGGCGTACGCGAAGCCGTGCTCGTACCCCTGGTCGTACTCGTCCTCGGCAGGCCTCGGCGCACTGCGGGCCGTGCAGTGCGGGCCGGAGGGCATGTGGGCTTCCTTCGCCGTGGTGCGTGAGTGGTCCAGGAGGTGTGGAAAGAGTGGGGCTCTCCTGTGGGACGTGTACGGGTGGGACATGGTTGCGCAGGGGGAGCGAAGCAAGGCGGCACGCGCCCCTTCGGGCAGAACGGGCAGATCTCATCCGTAAGGAGGAGAACCCGCACATGCATGCCCAACTTGTGTCGGACGCGCAAATGCTCCCCGGCGGGGATGCTACGGCCGATCGGCACTGATGGGGTGGGGGATGTGCATAGCCCGACCCCGGCCGCCGAGTCCGGCCCGACCAGTACAGCCGCCGACGATCGCCTCAGCGCCGAGCTGACGTCGGTCGTCACCGGCGCGCGCAGGCGTGCGCTCCGGGACGGGGACCGGCACATCGACACCGCGCACCTGCTCCACTCCCTCCTTGAGACCGACCCGGCGGTGCGCGCCCTCTTCAGCAGCGGCCAGGTCGCCCGCCTCCTCGGCTATCTCGTGCAGCGCAGCATCGGGTACGGCCTGCAGTGGCAGGGCACGGTCGAGGACTCCGGTGCGGTCCCCGTCGTACGGGATACCGCGGGCTGGTCCCCGGCCGCCGCCAGCGCGATGGAGGCGGCGCTCGTAGCGGCCGACGCGAGCGGGGCCCGGCAGGTCGGCGGCCTCGACCTGCTCGTCGCCCTCGCCCGGGACGCGGAGTGCCGGGCCGTCGAGGTGCTGGGGCGCGCGGGGGTCGAACCGAAGGCGCTGATCGCGGCAGCGGCGGCTGACTGATCCCCGGCTGGATCCCCGGTGCGAACCCTGGCTGGATCCCTGGCGCGATCCCCGGCTGGATCCCTGGCCCGGTCGGCGCCTTTGCCGCTCGCCAGGCCGGTCGTGTCGAAGTCCTCAGTGGCGTACGGGAGTTGAGTCCGTAGCGTGTGGTCAGGCAGGGGCGTGCGCGGGGCGCGTGCGCGCCGGGCGTGAGGGCGCCAGGCCTCGGCCTTCCTCCGTTCCCGGTTCTCCGCCGATCTCGCGCACTGAGATGTCAGGCGTAACAGTGGTGACGCTCATTACGTGACTGTCATGATGTGCCGGTGTCTACGTCTCAGGAGATCCAGGGGAACCCGGCAGGTTCGGGCGCCCGGGGCGGGCAGGTGACAGGGGCCGGTCGTGGTGCCGGGCTCGGTCTTGCGCTCGTCTCGGCGTTCGCGTTCGGCGGTTCCGGTGTCGCGGCCAAACCGCTGATCGAGGCCGGTCTCGATCCGCTGCACGTCGTGTGGCTGCGGATCGCCGGCGCCGCCCTGATCATGCTGCCGCTCGCCTGGCGGCACCGGTCGCTCCTGGTGCAACGCCCCGCGCTGCTCGCGGGCTTCGGGCTGCTCGCCGTCGCGGGCGTGCAGACCTGCTACTTCGTGGCGATCTCGCGGATCCCCGTGGGTGTCGCGCTGCTGATCGAGTACCTCGGGCCCGCGCTCGTGCTCGGCTGGATCCGGTTCGTGCAGCGCCGTCCCGTCACCCGCGCCGCCGCGATCGGTGTCGTGCTCGCCGTCGGCGGTCTGGCCTGCGTCGTCGAGGTGTGGGCCGGGATGCGCTTCGACGTGCTCGGCGTGCTCCTCGGACTGGGCGCCGCCGTCTGCCAGGCCGGCTACTTCATCCTCGGCGACCACGGCAGCGACGCCGGCGAGGAGGCCCCGAATCCGCTTGGCGTCATCGCGTACGGGCTGCTCATCGGCGCCGTCGTCCTCACCGTGGTGGCGCGCCCCTGGACCATGGACTGGTCGGTCCTGAGCGGTCGCGCCGACATGGACGGCACGTCCGTACCCGGTCTGCTGCTGCTCGGCTGGATCGTGCTGATCGCCACCGTGCTCGCGTACGGATCGGGGGTGATGGCCGTACGGCGGCTCTCGCCGCAGGTCGCGGGTGTCGTCTCCTGCCTGGAGGCGGTCATCGCGACCGTCTTCGCGTGGATCTTGCTCGGCGAGCACCTCTCCGCGCCGCAGGTCATCGGCGGCACGATGGTGCTGGTCGGTGCCTTCATCGCGCAGGGCAGCACGCCTGCGAAGGCCGTGACCGAGCCGGTGGCCGGTGGAATGCCGGGCGGGGGCGGCGAGTTGTCGGGGTCCGACGGGAGCGAGTCGGCGGAGTCGCGGACATCTGTCTAGGTGCGACGCAAGGATGAGGGCTCGGCCGGGTACGAGGCGGCCGAGCCCTCTGTCGTGGAACCAGCGCCTGCATGAGGCGGCCGAGCCCTCTGTCGTGGAACCAGCGCCTGCATGAAGCGGCCGAGCCCTCTGTCGTGGAACCAGCGCCTGCATGAAGCGGCCGAGCCCTCTCTCGTGGAACCAGCCCCTGTACGAGGCGGCCAGCCCTCTCTCGTGGAACCAGCCCCTCAGAGGGACGTCAGGTACCCCGGCACGGTCATGCCCGGCGTCAGGTCCTGAGCCGGGACCGGCGCCCCGTAGGCCGGGGCGAGGGGCAAGACGCCGCTCCAGTACGGCAGGTCCTGGTCCTCGGGGTCGTCGTTGGGGCCGCCCGTGCGCGCCTTCGCCGAGACCTCGTTCAGGTCGAGGCTGAGCACCGCGGTGGCGGCCAGCTCCTTCGCGTTGGCGGGGCGGGAGTCGGCAGCGCGCCCCGGCACGACGTGGTCGACGAGCGCGTCCAGGGCGCTGCGCTTCTCCTCCGGGTCCGTCACCTGGTGGGCGATGCCGTGCACCACGACGGAGCGGTAGTTGATCGAGTGGTGGAACGCCGAGCGGGCAAGGACCAGACCGTCGACATGCGTGACCGTCAGGCACACCGCGAGGCCGGGGTCCTGCCGCCCGGCCTCGCGCAGCGGACGCGACCCGGTGGAACCGTGCACATAGAGGCGCTCGCCCACGCGCCCGTAGAGGGTGGGCAGGACGACGGGTGCCCCGTCGCGCACGAAGCCCAGATGGCACAGGTAACCGGCGTCGAGTATCGAGTGCACCGTCTCCCGGTCGTACGCGGCGCGCTCGCGGGCGCGGGTGGGCACGGTGCGGTCGGTCGGGGTGTACGCGGCCGGAGCGTGCTGCACGGACATTGCGATCTCCATTGCACTAGTGCATAATCTGGTTTGTGCTAGGAGAGTATCGGATCACAGGGCGACGTGCAGCCGAGATCGCGGCCAGTGTCGAGCGAGGCATTGCCGACGGCCTGCTCGAACCCGGCCAACTACTGCCTCCCATGCGGGAGTTGGCGGGCGATCTCGGCGTCAATCCCAATACGGTCGCGGCCGCTTACCGCACGCTGCGCGAGCGCGGGGTCATCGAGACGTCCGGGCGCCGGGGCAGTCGCGTGCGGTCGCGTCCGGCCAGCTCCGCGCGGGACGCGATCCGCGTCGAGGTGCCGGAGGGCGTGCGCGACGTGTCCACCGGCAACCCCGACACCGCGCTGCTGCCCTCCCTCGCCGGGGTGTTCGCCGCGGCGGGGGAGCGCGCCGACGAGCGGCCCGTGCTGTACGGGGACCCGGCGGTGGACCCGGAGTTGGCGCGGGCGGCGCGCGCGCTCTTCGACGCGGACGGGGTGCCGGACGGCCCGGTCGCCGTCACGTCGGGCTCCCTGGACGCCATCGAGCGGGTCCTCGCCGCCCACCTCAAACCGGGCGACGCGGTCGCCGTCGAGGACCCGGGCTGGGGCAGCCTCCTCGACCTCGTGCCCGCGCTCGGCCTGCGTCCGGTCCCCGTCGGCCTCGACGACGAGGGGCCGTTGCCCGACGAGGTCGACCGGGCCCTGCGCGGTGGCGCCCGTGCCCTCGTCGTCACCGACCGGGCGCAGAACCCCACGGGCGCGGCGGTCACTGCGGCACGCGCGCGTGCACTGCGTTCCGTGCTCGCAGAGCACCCTCAGGTGGTCCTCATCGAGGACGACCACGGCCACCACATCGTGGACGTACCCCTGCACCCGCTCGCCGGGGTCACCGACCGCTGGGCCGTGGTGCGTTCGACGGCCAAGGCGTACGGCCCCGACCTGCGCCTCGCCGTCCTCACCGGGGACCCCGTGACCCTCGACCGCGTGCGCGGCCGGCAGCGCCTCGGGCCGGGCTGGATCAGTCGGGTGCTGCAGTACGCGGTGGTGCGGCTGTGGTCGGAGAAGGCGGTGCACGCGCGCGTAGTGGCGGATTCGTACGGGCGCCGCCGCGAGGCACTCATCGCGGCACTGGCGGAACGGGGCATCGAGGCGCACGGCCGTACGGGCATGAACGTCTGGGTCCCCGTCGCCGACGAGACGGGCGCCGTGGCCCACCTGCTGCACGCGGGCTGGGCGGTCGCTCCTGGGGCCCGTTTCCGTATGAACGCGGGGCCGGGCGTACGGATCACGGTCTCGCCCCTGGCTCTCGACGAGATCGAGACGGTGGCCGGTGCGGTGGCGGCGGCCGTGGGCGGGGGGCTGGTGCGGCGGTACGGGTGAGGGCGCGCCCGTACGCCTGGGAGCGAGCTCGGCCCCCGCGCCGCCCGGTCTACCGCCTGGCGCGAGACTGGGTCAGCGCCGCGCCCGCGATGACGATGAGCGCGCCCACCGGCGTCGACCAGGTCAGCGGCTCGCCGAGCAGCGCGACGCCCGCGGCCGTGGCGATGACCGGGATGAAGTACGTGACCATCTGGCCCGTCGTCGGACCCACCTCGGAGACGAGCCCGAACTGCAGCAGCACGGCGAGTCCCGTCCCCAGGATGCCGAGCGCGGCCACCGCGAGCAGCGGGACGACGGGCAGACTCGTCGGCAGAGAAGTGAACAGCGGGGTGACGACGGCCAGTTGGGCCGTAGCGAGGAGCAGCTGGCCGCCCGTGAGGGACAGGTTCGAGTGCGGGTTCCCGGCGAGCGTGCGGCGGACGTAGATCCAGCCGATCGGGTAGCTCAGGGAGGCGAGGAGCGCCAGCGCCGTCCCCCGCGCGTCCAGTCCGCTGAAGCCCTGCCAGGCGCCCAGCACCGTGAGGACCCCGAGAAAGCCCAGGCCGAGCCCCGCCACCCGGCGCCGCGTCGGCCGGTCCTCGGAGAGCGCGACGAGCGAGAGGACCATGCCCCACAGCGGCGACGTGGCGTTGCAGATCCCCGCGAGCGTCGACGGGATCGTCAGCTCCGCGTACGCGAACAGCGAGAACGGCAGGGCGTTGAGCAGCAGCGCCGCGACCGCCAGATGGCCCCACGTCCGCAGCCCGCGCGGCAGCCGCTCCCGCTTGACGGCGAGCGCCACCCCGAGCACCGCCGTCCCGAACAGCAGCCGCCCGAACGTGACTTGGAACGGAGCGAAGCCCTGCGTACCCACCTTGATGAGGAGGAAGCTGAAACCCCACACCAGAGAGAGGGCGGCGAAACGGATGCGCCAGTCCAGGGCGGGACGGGTGGTGCGCCCTTCGGTCGGCGCGGAGGCCGGTGCGGAGGCCGGTGCGGAGGCCTGTGCGGAGGTCGACGGGGGGGTGGGGAGCGGTGCGCGGGCGGTGGCGCGGGGCGTGCTGACGGAAGCCATGCCTCTCACGATGACGGAAGCAATTTCGTAGAACAAGCGAGATTTTTTGCTCGTCATTGCGTAGTATTGCTTACATGTTGAATCTGGAGCGCCTGCGCACCCTCGATGCCCTGGCCAGGCACGGCTCGGTGAGCCAGGCCGCCGCCGGGCTCCATGTGACGACCTCGGCGGTGTCGCAGCAGATGACCAAGCTGGAGCGCGAGGTGGGCCAGCAACTGCTCGCCAAGAACGGCCGCGGCATCCGCCTCACGGACGCCGGGCGGCTGCTCGCGGACCACGCGGGCCGGATCCTGTCGCAGGTCGAGCTGGCCCAGTCGGACCTGGAGGCGCAGCGCGGCCGGGCCGTCGGAGAGCTGCGGATCTCCGCCTTCCCCACGGCCGCGCGAGGACTGTTCCCGTCGGCCCTTGTGGCGCTGCGCGAGGAGCACCCCGGACTCCGCGTGCGGTCAAGGGAGTTGGAGCCGGAGGAGGGCGCCGCGGCGGTGGTCCGCGGAGACCTGGACCTGGCGGTGGTGCTCGACTGGTACAACAAGCCGCTGCCCGTGCCCGACGGCCTGGCGAAGGCGCCGCTCCTCGACGACCCGGCGGATGTCGTGCTCCCCGCGGGGCACCCGCTCGCCACGCGCGCGGAGATCGCCCTCGAAGAGCTCGCCGACGAGGACTGGATCTCCTGGCCCGAGGGTGCCTACTGCGCGGACTGGCTGCTCTACACCCTGCGCGCCAAGGACATCGAGCCGCGCGTGCGGCACTACGCCGAGGAGCACCACACCCAACTCGCCTTCGTCGCCGCCGGGTTGGGCGTCTGCATCACCCCGCGCCTGGGGCGTGGCCTGCTGCCGGAGGGCGTGAGCGTGGTGCCGGTGCGCCAGGGCGTGCGCCGTCATGTGTACGCGGTGTGGCGGGCGGACGCCGACCGAAGACCGTCGATCCGCGCGGCGGTCACGGCACTCAAGGCGGCCGGGGAGCGGGTGGGTTAGGCGCCACCCGGAGTGGGCGGTGCGCCACCAGGAGTGGGCGGTCGCCACCAGGAGTGGGCGGTCGCCACCAGGAGTGGGCGGTCGCCACCAGGAGTGGGCGGTCGCCACCTGGAGGGGCGGTCCGTACGTCACCTCAGTACGGTCAGCTTGCGGAAGTCCCAGGACACGATCGCGTCCGGGACAAGCCTGGCCCAGGCGTGCCGGCCGTCGTGCGGCATCGCGTCCATCCCGAAGAGCTTTCGGGCGAACAGCTTCTCCGGAACGGCCAGTTCGGGGCACGGCTCACCCGTGCGCGGGGCCTCGCCCACGAACTCGACGCTGCCGGAGAGCTCCACGCCGCGCAGCTCCCCGTACTCCTCGCCCGCGTCGATCACCACCGCGATGCGCGGGTCGCGGCGCAGGTCGGCCCAGCGCTTGCTGCGAGTGATGGAGTACAGCCACAGTGCCGATCCGTCCCAGACGAACCAGAGGGTGCTGGCGTGCGGGGCGCCGTCCGCCGAGACCGTCGCGACCCGGCACGTGCGCTGCTCCGTGAGGAACGCGTCGCGCTCGTCCGGCGTCATCATGATCTTGCGGCCCCTGCGCTGCGTACCGGACATGCATCCTCCGTGTCGACGAGCCTCGTGCCGCACCGGGTTCGCGCGGCCCCGCGATCTGTGCGGAACGGCCGGGCGCGGCACCGTAGCTGACAATCCGTCAGGAAATCATGGTGTCTCTTCCACCGGTACGCAATGGGGGCTACCCTCCGGCGCCAACCGAGGCGACCGCCGTGCGCTCGGGCGGTCAGGCGACCGCCGTCCGCTCGTACGGTCAGCGAAGGTCACCGAGGCAGCAGGTCACCGAGACAGTAGGCAGGTCACCGAGACAGCAGGGGGAATCATGCCGTCCAGCGCACAGCTCGCCGAACTCCTCGATCCCGCCACCACCGCGCTGCTCACTGTGGAATGCCAGCAGGGCGTCGTCGGCGAGGACAGCGCGCTTCCCGAACTGGCCCGCGAGGCAAGAGAGTCGGGCGCACTCGACAACGTCGCGCGCCTGGTGGCGGCCGCGCACGCCGCCTCGGTCCAGGTGCTGCACGCGGTGGCGGAGCGGCGGCCGGACGGCCGGGGCGCGGGACGCAACGCCCGGCTCTTCCGCGCGGCGGAGCGCCTGCCGGTGCAGCAGTTGTCCGGTACGCGGGCGGTCCGGGTGGCGCCGCCGATCGAGGTCGCCGAGGAGGATCTCGTCGTACGGCGACTGCACGGGCTCTCGCCGATCGCGGGCACCGACGTCGACCCGCTCCTGCGGAATCTCGGCTGCCGCACGCTGATCGTCACGGGCGTCTCGGCCAACGTCGCCATCCCCAATGCCGTGTTCGACGCGGTCAACCTCGGCTACACGGCGGTCGTCCCCGCCGATGCGATCGCGGGGGTGCCGGCCGACTACACGCCGGTGGTGGTCCGCAACACGCTCTCGCTCGTCGCGACGGTGACGACCACCGAGGATGTGGTGGGGGTCTGGAAGGGCGCGCGGTAGGAGGGGCCGGGTCGTACCTGGGCGGACGCGGACGGGCGGGCGGGGCGCTCGACTCGCGCCCCGCCCGCCCGGTGGCCATGGAACCCGCGCCGCCCGTCAGAGCAGCCTGATCTCCTCACCCGAGACCTCGATCTTCTCGCTGGGCAGCGGGCGCGTCGCCGGGCCGTTCTCCACGGCGCCGTCCGCCACCGCGAACTTGCTGCCATGGCACGGGCAGTTGATCGTGCCGCCCGAGACGCTCCCCACGACACAGCCCTGGTGCGTGCAGGTGGCCGAGAAGGCCTTGAACTCGCCGGCGGCCGGTTGGGTGACGACGACCTTCTGCTCCTTGAAGATCTTGCCGCCGCCCTCGGGGATGTCGGAGGTCTTGGCGAGCGGGGCGCCTCCGCCGCCGGTCTCCTCCGTCGCGCCGCCCGTCGGAGAGTCGGGGGCGCCTTCGGTCGGGGTGCCCGTGTCGGTGCCGCCGGTGCCTCCCTCGGAACCCGAGTCGTCCGATCCGCCGCACGCCGTCACGGCTGCGGCCAGACCTGCCACGCCCACGGCTGCCACGACGGTGCGCCGGGCGGGGTCGGGGCGAGGGGTGTCCTGCGATGCGGCCATGCCATCCTCCATGCGGGATTTGAGGTCCGGAGCGTTGACCGGACCCGAGACGTCCGGCGGGTGCGGGGCGCACGCGACGGTGAGGCCTTGACCAGCCCCGCCGAGGGGTACGTCGCGCTCCGCGATGTGGTTCAACGTTCCAATGCCCGCGCCGTGAAATCCAGAGGACGCACGGACGCCGGACCAACCCGCGCCCCTACAGTCGCGACGGGTGCCGCCGGTCGGGTGCAGCGGCGCGGCCTCCGCGAGGCGTGCGGGGCCAACACGCGGAGCCGCGCAAGCCCCGCATGGAGGCGCGCAGGCCCCAGACGGAGCCGTGCAGGCCCCACACGCAGCTTCGCAAGCCCGCAGCCCCGCAGTCCCGCACGCCTTACGGCTTCCCCTCCCCAAGGGCGTCCCGCAGGAAGGTGAGTTCGTGCCGGAGCAGCATGTCGGCCACGCCCTCGCCGCTCGGGACGTGCGTGGCCGTCGGCAGCGGCAGCACCCCGTGCGGGCGCCCGGCCGCGAGCAGCGCCGCGGAGAACCGCAGCACGTGGGCGGCCACCACGTTATCGTCGGCGAGTCCGTGGACCAGCAGCAGGGGGCGCGTGAGGCGGTGCGCGTGCGTGAGGAGTGAGGCCTCGTCATAGATCTCCGGCCGCACGCCCGGATGCCCCAGGAAGCGCTCCTTCCAGTACGTGTCGTACAGCCGCTGGTCGGCCGTCGCCGCGCCCGCGACCGCCGCGTGGAACACGTCGGGGCGCAGCAGCACCGCCCCCGCCGCCAGATAGCCGCCGAACGACCAGCCACGGATCGCCACCCGGTCCAGATCGAGGTCCGGATACTCCTCGGCCGCCGCGTGCAGCGCCGCCACCTGGTCGTCGAGTACGGGCGTCAACTGGTCGCCGTGGACGGCCCGTTCCCACGCCCGGCCCCGCCCCGGAGTGCCCCGCCCGTCCGTGACGAGGACGGCGAAGCCCTGGTCGGCGAACCACTGGCACACCGCCGACGGCCAGGTGCGGGCCCGCACCACGAGCTGCACGCCGGGACCCGAGTACGGGCTGAGCAGCACCGGAAGCCGCCCGCTGCCGGGCTCGTGGCCCGTCGGCAGAAACAGCCGACTGCGCAACTCCCGTCCGCCGAGCCGGAGTCGGAGCGGAGCGGGACGTACGACCGGACGGTCCGTGAGCGTCTCGATCCGGCCCGCCTCGGCGCCCGCGCGCAGCAGCCGCACCGCGTCGCCCTCCGGTGTCCGGCTCTCCAGGACGAGCAGCGGGCCGTCGGCCACGGCGGTGTGCAGGCCCGGGACCTCGCTGATCCGCTCACAGCCGCGGCCCTTCTCGTACGACCACACATGCGTCTCTTCCGGGTCCTCGCTCGCCGTGAACAGCACCTGTTCGCCGACCGTGCCGAGCACCACGCGCGCGTGCAGCCCTTCCGGGGTGACGGCGACCCCGTCGACCTCCAGGCCGTCCGTATCGCCCACCGCGCGGGGCACGACCAGGGCGCCCGACGCGGTGCGTGCGGGTGTGCCGGGCAGGGCCGTCACCCAGGGCGCGTCGTGCCGCCGGTGCAGCACCTCGGCGGCGCCGGTGGCCGGGTCGAGGGCGCAGACGTACTCCGTGCGCTGGTCGCGGGTGAGCACGGCGGCCAGCGGGCCGTGCGCGTCCCACGAGACCCGCGTGACGTACTCGAAGGCCGGGTCCGTCCACGCGTCCTCCGGTCGCCCGTCCGCGTCCGCGGCGGCGGGCAGCCGCACGTCCACCGGCTCACCGGACAGCGGCACCACCCGCAACGTGGTGATCGCGTTGGCGGTGCCCGCCGCCGGATACCGGAACGTCCGCGGCGGCCGCTCCGGACGCACCGGGTCCGACTGATACCAGCGCTGTACGGGGCCGTGGTCCACGCGCGCCACGAGCAGCGCCGCACCGTCCGGCGACCACCAGTACGCGCGGTCCCTGCCGAGGGACTCGGCGGCCGTGTGATCGGCGAGCCCGTACGTCACGTCGGCGGACTCCGGCACGGCAAGGGCCCGTTCGTCCGTACCGTCGACGCCCACCACCCGCAGCGCGCCCCGCGATACGTACGCGACGCGCGTGCCGTCCGGTGAGGGGCGCGGGTCGACCACCGGCCCGGCCGTCGGCACCCGCTGCGGCAGGCCGCCGTCGGACGAGACCACCCACAGGGCACCGTTCAGCGAAAACGCCACCACGCGCGCGTGCCGGTCGCAGGCGTACGCCACGATGCCCTCCGACAGCTCCCGGGCCCGCTCCCGCCGTACCCGCTCCTCCGGTGGCACCGCACCGTTCCGGTTGAGCACCATCGGGTCGGCGAGCACCCGCTCCGCCCCGTCCTCGTGCACCCACAGGCGGCTCACCGCGTCCGTGCCGCCCTTCGACCGTAGGAACAGCACCCGTCTCCCGTCCGGCGAGACCGTGAAGGCGCGCGGCGCCCCGAGCGTGAAGCGGCGGGTGCGGGCGAACTGCAGGGGAAAGTCCGGTGACTCCACGGCGGGCGCGGTCGACGGGGCGGGTGCTGATTCCATGGCGGGCACTGTGACAGGGAACGGCCGGTTCGGACAGCCCACTCTCCGCGAGGGGGCGGAGTGGCGCGGTACGCCGGTGGATCACGCCAGGACGCAGCGCGTACCGGAGAAATTGGTCGGCATGCACTTGTTGCAGTGGACGCACAGGGAACGGGCCGAGCCGTCCCGGCTGATCCGGTTGACCAGGTCGGGTTCACGCAGGAGTGCGCGGGCCATGGCGACGAACGGGAAGCCCTCCGCCATCGCCAGATCCATGACGGTCCGATCGGTGATGCCGCCGAGCAGGACGAGCGGCAGCCCGAGGGCGGCCCGGAACTGGCGGGCCTCCTCGAGCAGGAACGCGTCACGGTAGGGGTACTCGCGCAGGAACGCCCGGCCGAGGAGGCGGACGCCCAGGCGCTGCGGCTGCGGCAGCGCCGCCGCGAAGTCCCGGACCGGGGCGTCGCCCTTGAACAGGTACATGGGGTTGAGCAGGGAGCTGCCGACGGTCAACTCCAGTGCGTCGACGCTGCCGTCGGCCTCTATCCAGCGCGCGACCTGGAGCGATTCGTCGAGCCAGAGGCCGCCCGCGACTCCGTCGTCCATGTTGAACTTGGCCAGGATCGCGATCCGGTCACCGACCGCGTCGCGCACCGCCCGCACCGCGGAGCGGGCCACCTTCGCGCGGTTGTCGAGCGATCCGCCGAATCCGTCCCGGCGCCTGTTGATCCGCGGGCTGAGGAACGAGCTGGCGAAATAGTTGTGCCCGAGGTGGACCTCGACCGCGTCGAACCCGGACTCGACGGCCAGCAGCGCCGCCTCGCCGTGGGCCCGGGCGATGCGGTCGATGTCCTCCTCGGTCGCGGCGCGGGTCAGCTGCGCGCCCAGTTGGTTGAAACGTCGGCTCGGTCCCAGGGCGGCCATCCGGTTCGACCGGGGGTTCGCGACCGGCCCGGCGTGACCGATCTGCGCCGACACGGCCGCCCCTTCGGCGTGCACGGCGTCCGTGAGCCGCCGCAGCCCCGGGACAGCTTCGGGCCGCATCCAGATCTGGTGGTACTGCGTACGTCCCTCGGGCGCGACCGCGCAGTAGGCGACGGTGGTCATGCCCACGCCGCCCGCCGCCACCTCCCGGTGGAACCTGATGAGCGAGTCGGTGACGAGGCCGCCGTCGCTGCGCCCTTCGAAGGTCGCGGCCTTGATTGTGCGGTTCCGGAGGGTCAGCGGACCGATGGTGCCCGGCGACAGCACGTCGGGGACCACATCGGGGATCGGCTTGGCGGACATGCAACCTCCTGGGGCGCGGTGCCGGGGGCGGTGCCGGGGGCGGTGCCGGGGCGGTGCCGGGGGCGGTGCAGGTTGTGTGCAGGCCACATCTGTAGCCGCTCGCGCCGTCGATTGCCATGGCTGTG
Organism: Streptomyces sp. LHD-70; assembly: GCF_031157275.1. GTDB lineage: Bacteria > Actinomycetota > Actinomycetes > Streptomycetales > Streptomycetaceae > Streptomyces. The sequence goes on along the minus strand of NZ_JAVIFW010000017.1, from coordinate 159,815 downwards.
CGCATGCGGCCGCGGGCCTGCGGGCGTCCGCTGCCCGGTCCGGGCATAGCCTGGGCGGATGCTCACCGAAGTCACAGCCACCCGCTACGTCACGCCCTTGCGTGAGGGCGGCTCGCTCCCCGGCATCGTCGAGGCCGACGATCTCGGGACGTAGGTCATGTACTTCCCCATGTGGCGGCGCTGACCTGCTGGTTCGAGCGCCGCCATACGTCTGACCTGCGGCGATGCTCCTTTCCGGGGCCTTCAGGTTCGCACGTGTCTATGCAGCCGGAACTCCCCACGGCCTCCCCGACAATGGGGAGTCGTCCCGGTCTCCGGGCTTGTCTCCTGCCCCTCAGTTTCGGTTAGCCGGCGGTGAGCGGAAGCGTCAGGAGGGGCGCCCCGGTACGTAAGCGGCGACGCCCGGAGGGGTCTGCGGGTCGACTCCGGTCGGCGCAGCAGGTCCGTTGATCATCGCCTGTGACTCCTGGGAGAACTGGGCGCGGCCGGGTGGAAGGGCGGGTCATGTGGTGCTGCCCGCCCCTCTCCCACGGGGCCGTCGAGTCAGGATCTCGTGGTGGTCAGACCTTCACGGGCTCGGGCTGCGGATCCGGTACGGGCGGCACCAGGCGGCCGGTGCGGTGCAGCCCGTACAGGGCGGTGGCGCAGGCGATGCCCAGGGCGGTCAGCGCGAGCCACGGGATCGCAGCCATGCCTGCAGCTCGGGCCGAGTCGAGGGCGGCGCCGGTGCCCAGGTTGCCGAGGGTGATGCCGATGCCGCAGATGGTGTTGTAGAGCCCGTAGTGAGTGGCGACCAGCCGGTCACCGGAGAGCCGGACGATGGTGTCCATCTCGAAGGGGTACGCAATCATCGTGCCCACTGCCAGCAGGACCGCGGCGAGCGTCGGCGGCGCGGCGGCGAGCAGCCACAGCACCATGCCACCGTCCGGCACAGGGACCAGGGTGGGCACGATCAGCGGCACGAACGCCAGGCCCATGATGAACAGCCCCCGGCTCAGCGCCTGACCGGCCTCCATGCGGGCCTTGCACCAGGCGGTCACCTTGGTCTGGAAGAGGATCGTGCTCAGGCCCGAGACCGCGAACATCACCGCCACCGCCGCAGTGCCGAACTCCCCGTCTCCGCCGAGCCGTCGGACCTCCAGCGGCAGGGAGAGGTAGACCTGGAACTGCAGGACGTAGAAGCCGATCATGGCCACCGAGAACAGCAGGAACGGCCTGTTGGCCACGATCCCTCGCCACTGCGAAAGCACGCTCTCCTGGGTTGGCCTCGCGTGCCGCCCGCGCTTGGCGCCCCGAGCGTGCTTCGAGCTCTGCGCCGCTTGCGGGTTCTGTGCGTTCGGTGCGTCGTCTGCCCTGCGGGCGGGCAGGGCGCGCATCTGGACGACGCTCAGGAATGCGAAGATCCCGGCCGCAACGAGGCAGGTGACGCTGAAGTCGACGCCGGTCAGGAGCATGCCGACCAGCGGGCCGAGCAGGATGCCTGCCTGGTAGAAGACGTTGAACAACGCGAACGCCTCGACCCGGCGGTCCCCCGTCTCTACCGATACGTATGCCCTGACGGCCGGATTGAAAAGGGCTCCGGCGAGGCCAGTGGCGGCGGAGGCGGCCAGCAGGGCGGGGACGGAGTCGACAAGGCCGAGGGTGGCGAAGCCGACGATGCGCAGGACGAGTCCGGCGATGATCATGGGCTTGTAGCCGAGCCGGTCGGCCAGCGTGCCACCGACCAGGAACATGCCCTGCTGGCTGAAGTTCCTTACGCCCAGGATGAGTCCGACGGTCCAGCCGGCGAGCCCGAGCGATCCGGACAGGTGCTGGGCCAGGTACGGCATCAGCATGTAGAAGCCGAGGTTGATGGTGAACTGGTTCACCATCAGCAGTTGCACGCTGGATGGGTAGGTGCGCACCTGCGCGACGGTGCCCTTCACTTGCTCTCCTCCTCCGCGCCGGAGCCGTCCGCCTGTTCGGCGAGGGCCAGTGGGTCGACGACTTCGGTGCACCGGGTCCAGCGGCTGACCTGCTTCTCGTCGGGCTGCCCGATCACGTCCGGTTCGGGGTCCGGCGGGAAGTCGAGCAGTCCGTGTGCGGCGCAGTAGTCGTCGTCGTAGACCGTGCCGAGGTAGCGCTGCGGGCCGTCGGGGAAGATCGCCGCGATCCGGGTGTCCGCGGGCAGGGTGCGGGCCAGCCAGCCGGCCACGAGTGCGACGGCGCCGACGCTCCAGCCGCCGGTGGCGTAGTGCGAGGTGGCGAGCTGGCGGCAGGTCCACACGGCCTCGGCCGGGGCTACCCAGTGCACCTCGGAGAAGTTCTCGTAGGCGACGTTGCGGGGGCGGATGCTGCTGCCGAGGCCGCGCATGAGCCGGGGCCCGGCGGTCTGCCCGAAGAGGGTCGAGTTGACGGTGTCGACGCCGGCCTGCTTCAGCTCGGGGTAGAGCTGCTTCAGGACACGGGAGACGCCGGCGGAGTGGCCGCCGGTGCCGACGCTGCACACCAGGACGTCGATGTGGCCCAGTTGGGAAGCCAGCTCAAGGGCGAGCGGGGTGTACGCGGACACGTTGTCCGGGTTGCTGTACTGGTCCGGGCTCCAGGAGTCGGGGTACTGCTTGAGCAGTTGGGCCACGCGTGCGCAGCGGGCCTGCTGCCAGCCGCCGGTCGGGTGCGGCTCGGAGACCATGTTGATCTGCGCTCCGTACGCGGTAAGGAGCTGGGTCATGGACCGCTCAAGGCCCGGGTCGGTGACCAGGGTGACCGGGTGGCCGTAGACCATCCCGGCCAGGGCGAGCCCCAGTCCGAGGGTGCCGCTGGTGGACTCGATGATGCGGCGGCCGGGCTTCAACTCGCCACGTGCACGGGCGCGTTCGACCATGTGCAGGCCGGGGCGATCCTTGATGCCGCCGGGGTTGAAGCCCTCGAGCTTGGCCCAGAACCCGCGGCCGGCCGGGGCCAGGGGTTCGGAGACGTGCAGGACGGGGGTGTTGCCGACGAGGCCGGACATTCCTTGACCGCGTGGCAGCGTCGCGGTGGGTACGGGTCCGGTGCGGGAGGAGGTCGAGTCGGTGGAGACCGTGAAGGTCTGGGATCGCATGGCTTCGCTTTCGCTCTACGTGCCGGGGGTTGAAGGTCGCTCGATGCGTGCGGCAGCACGCGCGGAGTGGCCTAGATGAGCCACCGGCAGAGGCGGGAATGGGCTCTTCGGGCACTCAGCGGTATGCGGGAGGCGCGGCTGGCGGAGGGCTGTGCTTCGGGCTCGGCCGGCGCGTGAGCCAGGGCAGCGAGCGGCAGGGAGTCGAGAGCCCACGGCTGCGGGGCCGACGTGCCCTGACCGGCGTGAGGAAGGACCTCGCAGGCGGGCTCGTGGTGTGGGGACGAGCCGTCCTGCGGTGATGCGACGTCGGTGGACGCGGACAGCACCGGCCGCGAGGGGGCGGCATGTTCGCCGCTTGCGGCAGGCAGTAGGCAGGCGGCGAGGGCGAGTAGAAGGCCGCCCAGGAGAAGCCACGACCGGAAGCGCGATGGCGCCATGGGAATGGCCGGGGCGTGGCCCTGTGTGTACGCAGAATTGCGTACTGAAGGACTTCCCAAGAGGGGTTGGGCAGGGGAGAAGTTCGTCACAGCACTCCGTACGGCAAGCCGCGTATTCGGAGACCGAAGTGAGCGGCCAGGAAGGTCGGTCGGACGACAGAAGTGGGTGCCCAAAGGAATCGACTTCTTGCCGGCGCCTTATATGCGCAGGCAGAGCGATATTTCGGTCACCAGGAACAGGTCGGAATAGCCCGACGGCAGAAGTGCCGTTTCGGCGGCGCTGACCGAGGCGGGGTGACCTGCTTGTCGCGGATCGGCCTAGATCCGGAGAATCGCTGGATCTCTCCCTGCTGGGGACGAGTCGGTGACGTCGGCCGAGCGGGAGTTCGCGAGGGAGCTGACAGGAGTGGGGTGAACGCCGTCGAGCGGCGTCGAGCACGGAGCCGGCAGGTCAACGCCCTGCTGAGGTTGGCCCGAGAGGCATTCCTCTGCTGCGTGATCATCCGATTCGCCGTCATGTTCGGCGGGGGCGACGCCATGTTCGTTCTGCACGGCCGGCGTTGTGGCCGCCGCGGAGGCGCTGGGCGCGACATGGTGCGCGGAGGTTTCGCTGCTCACGCCATGCGTATACAACAGGCTCAGAATGATCACGCCAAACCAGAACAGCCGCAACGGGCCCGCCAGTTGCGCGCGGGCCCGGAGCGGTGACGTTGTCCGGGTGGCCGTGACCATGCCGTGATCGTAGCGGCAATTCACGCGTGCTGCACAATCAACTCGGTTGAACAGTGTGCGAATTGGCCGACGTCAGTCGCCTCGCAGATGGGATGTTCGCGGCTATCTCGGATTGTGGCGGTCTGGAAGTGGCCGAAACCTGACTGAATTAGAGACTCAAACGCCCAACGGTGTTGTTCAGCATGCACATATGCGGGGCGGGGGCGCAGTCCGCTGGACATGGCCGCACCTCTGGCCGAGCTGGGAGTCCGCCTGCCGGTTCGCGCGCTCAGTGCCCGCCGGTGGACTCCACAGCGAGCCGCTTCGTGAACGACTGGCCGCCGTCCTTCGATTCGTAGACGCCGTTCTGGGTGGCGGCCAGGACGCGGTCGGTGCCCACCGCGGTCAGGGCCTGGGGCTGTCCGCCGGGCACGGTGCCGGCCTTCTTCCAGGTCGAGCCGCCGTCGCTGCTGAGGTGCACGGCGCCGGTTGGGTCGATGCCGTACAGGGCGTCGTCCGCCTGCCAGGAGACGAACGCCAGGGCCGGCTGCTTGCCCTTGGCGAAGGTCTTGCCGCCGTCGGTGCTGCGAGCGATCCCCTCGGCGGTGGTGGCGAGGACAAGGCCGGGGTCCTTGGGGGAGACGGCTATGTCGAGGGCCTGGAGTTCGGCGCCGTCCTTCCAGGCGACACCGTCCTTGCTGGTGCGCAGCAGGCCGTTGGTGGCGTCGTAGCCGTAAACGGTGTCGTGGGCGTAGTCCAGGGCGTGGAAGTCGGACTCGCCGGACAGGGAGAGCGACTTCCAGGTCTTGCCGCCGTCGGTGCTCCGGATGAGCCCCTTGTCGGCGTGGCCTTCCGCGTCCGGTGCGGGGTGGCCGCTGGCGTAGAAGGTGTTCTTCTGGGCGACGGTGAAGCCCATGAAGTCGTCCTTGCTGTCGCCCACCAGCCTGGGCTTGCCGTCGGAGTCCGGGGTGTAGACGCCTTCGTGGGTGGCGACGTACAGGCGCTGGTCGGACGGGTCGAGACCGAGGCCGTGGATGTGGCTGATCGTCACGTCGGAGGGCTGATCCCCGCCGGACGAGCCGGACTCTTTCCGGCCGTCGCCGACGCAGCCGGCCAGGACGAAGGCGAGGGGGAGTGCTGCGGCCGCGACGGCTGCATGGCGCTTGTTCATGGGTCCTTCAGAAGTGTGGAGGGCGCGCATCCCTGCGGCGCGTGGAGGCTCGGGTGCCCGGTACCCGCCCGGGCCCGCGCTGCCGGACGGGGCAAGCGCGGAGCCCAGGCGGTCTGCCGGTATGGCGAGGGGCGAGGGTCAGATCCGGTCGAGGATCTTCTCGAACTGGTCGACCTCGGCGGACTGGCCCTTGATGATGGCGTCGGCCATCTTCTTCGCGTCCGCGCTCTTGCCGTTCTTCTTCTCGTCCTCGGCCATCTCGATCGCGCCGTTGTGGTGCTCGATCATCATCTCGGCGAAGGCGCGGTCGAACTTCGCGCCCTTGGCGGCCTCGAGGTCCTTCATGTCCTGCTCGGACATCATGCCGCTCATGCCACCGTGCTCGGAGTGGTCCATGCCGGAGTCCATTTCGGTGGGCTGGCCCCAGGACTTCAGCCAGCCCTGAAGGGTCTTGATCTCCGGGTCCTGGGCCTTCTTGATCTGCCCGGCGAGCTTCTTGACCTCCGGGTCGGAGGCGCGGGTCTCGGCCAGCTCGGACATCTCGATGGCCTGCTGGTGGTGGGGGATCATGCCCTGGGCGAAGGTGACGTCCGCGTCGTTGAAGTCGGCGGAAGCGTTCGTGTCCTTGCCGGGCTCCTTGGACGCCGCGGCGGTGGAGTCCGAGCCGTGGTCCATGCCGTCCATGCCGTCGCCGTTGCCGCACGCGGCGAGCAGCAGGGATCCGGCGGCGACCACGCCGACGAGCGCGATACGGCGGCGGGCCGTGCGAATGCGGTTGATGGAGCTCATGTCGATACACCTCTGGTGTCGGTACTGCAGGTCTGTTCGCCGTACGTCGGAGTGCGCGAGGCAGCACGAAGCGCGCCCGCGCTGACGGTTCGGCCTAAATCCGCAGGACTGACAGCTGGGTGAGATCCGGTCTCGGTGGCGGCGCGTTGGGCCGCAGCGCGACGACGGCCCGCGCGAGGAGGTCCGCCAGCCACGCGGGACGGCGTGCGAACGCCGCGTACAGCAGCGCCGCGAGCGCCCAGACACCGAGCACCGCGACGCAGAGCGACGCCATGTCCATCGCCATACCGGAGGCGGGTTCGTCCGCCGACTGGTGCTGGGCGTTGGCGGACTCGTGCCCGGCAGCACCGGCAGCAGCCGTAGTCATGGCCGCATCGGTCGTAGCCACGTCGAGGGCGGCATCGCCGTGCGGGGCGGACGAGTGCGCTCCAGCGCTCATCCCGCCCCCCGAGGACTCGTCCGGATGCCCGACGGTGTGCATCACGAACACACCGAACGCGAGCACGACGACCAGCAGAAGGTGCGCAAGGGCACCGCCCGCTCGTACGTACTTGCTCACGCTCATCGCTGGAACCTCCGCTGCCGAGGCTACCTAAGCGACTGCAAGTGCGCGGCACGGGACCGGTACCCGGCCTCCGGTACGAGCAGGTACGAGCCCCGGCGTGGGCGAATCCGGTGACTACGATGACTGGTCGTGGGTGCTGGAGGGGCGAGCGGGCCGGACTCCGGGAGCGGAAGGAGCGGCGTTGCGTCAGCTGGGTGAGCTGGAGGCGGAGATCATGAACCGCCTATGGGCCTGGGGCAGGCCGGCGACCGCGCGCGATGTGCTGACCGACATCAACAAGAAGCGCCCCGTCGCCTACAGCACGGTCAAGACCGTGGCCGAGATCCTCCACCGCAAGGGCATGCTGCGGCGCGAGAAGGAGGGCAGGGCCTGGGTGTACGAGCCCACCTGCACCCGGCAGCAGTACACGGCCGCGCTCATGCAGGAGGCCCTGGGCAGCAACCCGGACCCGGCGGGTGCCCTCCTCAGCTTCGTGGAGCAGATGTCTTCCGAGGAGGCCGATGCCCTCAGGGGCGCGCTGAGGGCGGCGAAGCGACGGGGCGACGCATGAGCACCGCTGTGACGCTGACCTGCTACGCCCTTCTGGTGGGTGCTGTCGTCCCGTATCTCCTGGTGCGGGCGCGCTGGGCGCACCAGGCCCCGACCGTCGCGGTGCTCGCGTGGCTGGGCCTGATCGTGTCCTTCGTCGTGTCCGCCGCCTTGGCGCTGAACCACGTGGTCCTGGCCGAGCAGCAGCACGTGCACAGCGGCCTGCTGGGGCTGCTCAGCGCCTGCGGCGTGGTGGCCGAGGCTCGCGCGGGCGATATGACGCCCGCGTTCAGTGACGTCGCCGCCCTCCTCGGCCCGGCGATCATCGTGTTGCTGCCTCTGGGGTGGCTGCTCCGCACGGCGAGGAGGTCGCGCCGGGCCCGGCAGCGTCAACTCGACATGCTGGCTCTGGTCGGCAGCCCGGCAGCCGCGTACGACGCCACGATCGTGGAGCACGACGCCCCCGCGGTCTACTGCCTGCCGGGGCGCGCCTGTCGGGTGGTCGTCACCCGGGGCGCCCTGGACGTCCTGTCCGGCCCGCAGCTGCGGGCCGTTCTCGCACACGAGCGGGCGCACATCGAGGGGCGGCACCATTTGTTTCTCCTGGTGACGGAGGCGTTTGGCCGGGCCTTCCCCGGGCTGCCGCTCGCCCGGCACGCAAGGCAGCAGACGCCACTGCTCCTGGAGATGGCCGCCGACGACCACGCGCTGCGGTTCCACGCACGTGAGGAGCTGGCCACAGCGATGTGCGAGGTCGGCCCGGGGCCCGCGCCTCAGGCGGCCATGGGGGCGGGCGGCCCCGGCGCGCTCATCCGGCTGCGCCGCATCCTCACCCCGCAGGCGCGGCCCCGCCGCGCGACCTGGGTGGGGGTCGTGGTGGCCTCGGTGGCGGCTCCGCTGCTCCCGCTGCTGTTCACGTGCGGGCACGCGGTCTGATCCGGGTACGCCGCTCAGCCCGCACCCTCACACAGCGCCCATCACCGCGGAGGACTGGCCCTGCTCCCGCCGCTTGCGCCATCCGTAGCGGGTCCTGCCCTGGGGCTTGAAGACCGAGAGAGCCGTGGTCGTCAGCAGCACCAGCAGTGCGGCGGCCGCGTCAGCGACGAGCTGCACCCTCAGCCCGCCCAGCTCGGCGCCGGTAACCGCTGAACCCGCCGCCATGTCCGCCACGTAGGCGATCGGCTGGGTGTGTACGAGCAGGAGAACGGTGGCCAGCACGGTCAGCGCCAGCTTCACTACAACCCAGTAGTGCCGCAGCAGACCCCAAGGTGTGCCCAGTGACTGGATCACGCCGGTCAACAGCGACGCGAGACTCAGCGGGACGATCACCGACCAGGTGGTCACCTCCATCGCAACGTAGACCGCACCCGCCAACTGGCCGTCCGTGCTGGTCAGTCCGGTGATCGCGAGGGCCAGGAAGACGGCGACCGAGCCCAGCCAGCCGACCGAGCACATGACGTGGGCGGTGAGAGCGGCCTTGCGCAGGCGCGGTGCCATGGCCATCAGTGACCGCCGGAGTGCATGCCGCTGCCGAAGCCGCTGCCGGTGAGGTGCAGGAGGAGGAACGCGACGACCAGGGCGAGCGCGACGGCCCCGGACACCTTCACCCAGCGCGGGGTGCCGGGGACCGGCTCGCGACCGGGCGTCGCACCACTGTCCTGGGGCGTGGGCGAATCAGACATGGCGAACTCCTTCGTCGTACGCGGCAGTGAAGCCGGCCGCAGCCGACCGCCGCCGGCCGCAGCCGACCGCCGCCGTCCGCTGTCGCAGCCAGATTTATCGAGACAGTCTGTCTACGTCAAGTCATACTGTATCGACCAGGTCGCCACGTAGAGTGGGCGCGTGCCGAAGTTGTGGAACGAGACGATCGAGGCGCATCGCCGTGCGGTGCGCGACACGGTCCTGGACACCACGGCGATGCTGGTCGCGGAGCATGGCCTGCGGGGCGTGACCATGTCGAAGATCGCCGAAGAGTCCGGCATCGGCCGGGCGACGCTCTACAAGTACTTCCCCGACGTCGAATCGATCCTGGCCGCCTGGCACGAGAACCAGATCCACGCCCATCTGCACCAGCTCGGCGAACTCCGGGACGGGGCGGGCAGCGCGGAGGAACGACTCGAAGCTGTTCTCACGGCCTACGCGCACATCCAGCGGCAACGCCACGGGCACGGCGGCGAACTCGGCGCACTGTTGCACCAGGGCGAGCACGTCGCGCGGGCGCAGCAACACCTGACGGGCTTCATCCGAGACCTGCTGTCCGAGGGTGCACGATCCGGCGACATCCGGAACGACGTCCCCGCGGGCGAACTCGCGAGCTACTGCCTGCACGCCCTCGCGGCAGCCGGCGGGCTCAAGTCGAAGGCCGCGGTGCAGCGCCTGGTCGACGTGACGCTGGCCGGACTGCGCCCGGTGCGCTGAAGGCGCCCTCTTCCTCGAACGGAGCGTCGCCGTTGAGGTAGCGGCCGGGGGAGGTGCCGACGGTGCGCCGGAACGCCGCGAGGAAGGCGCTGGGTGTCGCGTACCCCACGGCGTGTGCCACTCGGGAAACCGGCTGTCCCTCGGCGAGGAGCGGGAGGGCGGCACGCAGCCGTGCATGGGTGCGCCAGCGGTCAAAACTCATGCCGGTGTCCTGAACGAACAACCGGGTCAGGGTGCGTCGGCTCACCCCGACGGCCCGCGCGTGCGCTTCGAGGCTCCGCGGGTCCGCCGGGTCGGCTAGCAGCGCGTCGGCCACGGCGCGTACGCGGTCGTCGGTGGGGTCCGGTACGTCGATGGGTGTGGCGGGCAGGGGGTGCAGCAGGTCGAGCACGACCGCCTCGGCCCGCAGTCGCGCGTCGTCGGGGAGGTTCTTGCGGTCGAGGTGGGCGATCAGGTGGGCGAGGAGACCGTCGACGCCGACCGGCGTGGGTTCCGTCCAGTCCAGCGCGCATCTGTCCGGCTCGAAGTACAGGCTGCACAGCACCGCGTCGCGGGTCGCGCCGGTCCGGTGGACGACCCCGGCGGGCAGCCAGAGGGCCCGTGTGCGCGGCAGCACCCAGTAGTCCTCGCCGACGGCGACACCGAGCACTCCCCGCCGTGCCCATGCCAGTTGGTGCTGCGGATGGCTGTGGGGGACGAACCACTGCCCGGACGCCAACGGAAAGTTTCCGACGACGATCGCGCCCACGCCTGCCGGGACGGCGCCTTCGACGGCATCGGCCATGCCGCCCAGCGTATGTCCCCGATGCGATATGACGTGGCCTCGTAGCGCATCGCGGCCGGCGCGGAGGGTGCATAGCGTCGTCGTATGGCAAACACACCCAGCGTGACGCCGGCGCCAACGACGCACGAGAAGCGGGCCGTTGGGCGTCGTGGGCCTGCCCTGGTGGTGTTGTGCTTCGTACAGTTCATGCTCGTCCTGGACGACAACGTGGTGAGTGTCGCGCTCCCCAGCGTGCGCGACGACCTCGGCTTCAGCAGCGCGGGTCTGGCCTGGGTCGTCAACGCCTACTTCCTTGCCTTCGGCGGCCTGTTGCTGCTGTTCGGCCGCATGGCCGACCTGCTGGGCCGCAGGCTCGTCTTCCTGACCGGGGTGGTGCTGTTCGGCGCTGCGAGTCTCGTCTGCGGGCTCGCGCAGGAGCCCTGGCAGCTCGTGGCCGGGCGGTTCGTCCAGGGCGCCGGATCGGCGATGGCCAGCCCGGCCGCGCTGGCGCTGATCACCCTCCTGTTCCCCGGCACCGAGGAGCGCGCCAAGGCGTTCGGCATCTGGGGCGGGATCGCGGCTCTGGGCGGCACGACGGGACTGGTGATCTCCGGTGCGTTGACCGGCCTCGCCTCCTGGCGCTGGATCTTCCTCATCAACCTGCCGGTTGCCGCGGTGGCCGTCGTGCTGCTCCCGCGCCTGGTCCCCGAGAGCCGGTCCGGGCACGCGGCCCGAATCGACGTACCCGGTGCGGTACTTGGCACCGGCGCCCTGGTGTCACTGGTCTACGGCCTCCTCCAGACCGGGGAGTTGGGCTGGACGGACCCGGTCGTCGTCGGGCCGCTGGGCTTCGCCGGGCTCCTGGCCGTCGCTTTCCTCGCGGTCGAGGCGCGAACTGCCGAGCCACTGGTGCCGTTGGCGTTCCTGTCCTTCCGCTTCCGCGCCGTCGCCAACGGGGCGACCCTGTTGTTCTCCGCCGCGATGTACGCGATGGCCTTCCTGCTGATGGTGCACCTGCAGACCGTCCTGGGCTACGGGCCTCTCACGGCGGGACTCGCCTACCTGCCCTACGGCGCCGGAATCCTCGCGGGCATGTGGCTCTCCTCCCGGGCGGTGGCCAGGCTCGGCGTGCGGCCGGCCCTCGTCGGGGCGTTCCTGCTCACCGCTGCCGGACTGCTGCTGCTCTCCGGGGTGGCACCGAGCGACAGTTACGCCTCCGGGGTCCTGCCCGGCATGCTCGTCACGAGCCTGGGATGCGGGCTGAGCCTGCCTGCCCTGACCGTCGCTGCCCTCACGGGCACCACCGAGGAGAACGCCGGGCTCGGCTCGGCCCTCCTGAGTGCCGTCCAACAGGTCGGAGGCGCTGTGGGGGTGGCGGTGCTTGTCGCTCTGGCCGTGGGCCGTAGCGACGCCCGGGCTGCAGAGGAAGGTCGGCTGCGCGCGGCGACCGAAGGCTTCTCCTTCGCGCTCGCCGTCGCCGCCGCCGTCCTCGCGCTCGGGGCTGTCCTCGTAGCGACGTTGCTCAAGAAGTCCCATCGTCCGTCGTCCGCCTCCGACGCAGGGGGAGAGGTTCCGGCGGTTACGCGCAGTCGAGCGCAGCCCGGACCGGAGCGCTGATCTCGTCCTCGGTCTGCGAGCGGCGGGCCCTGCCTTCACGCCGCTCATGTGACGGGCTGTCAGGGGCTGGAGCTGTGGATGGAGGAGGGTGCACGGCCCGAGCGAACCCCCCGCTTCGGGCTAATCTGCTTAGCAGTTAAGCTCTGGCCTCAGTTCTTCGCGGCTGTCGGTCACCCACCCGGGGTGGCGGCGGAGGAGAGGGAGTTTGCCCCGTGGCGTCACACCGTCGACCCAAGCAGCCGAGCCGGGCATACACGTCCATGGTCGGCGCGACCGCCGCAACCGCCGCAGCCATTGTCGTCTCCGCACCGTCGGCCCAGGCCGACCCGCTGCCGGATCCCACCAAGAAGGGCGTCAAGGCCCAGGTCGACCGCCTCTACGAAGAGGCGACGCAAGCCACCGAGAAGTACAACGGGTCGAACGAGAAGCGGGAAAAACTGCAGAAGGAGATCGGCGATCTGCAGGATGTCGTGGCCCGTGGCCGCGAAGAGCTCAACGAACTCCAGCGCGGGCTCGGCTCCATAGCGGCCGCACAGTACCGAGGTGGCGGGATCGACCCGTCCGTGCAGCTGTTCCTGTCCTCCGACCCCGACGGCTACCTGGACAAGGCGGCCGCCCTCGACCGGATCGGCAGCAAGCAGTCCGCCACACTGAAGCTCGCCCAGGCCAAGCAGCGCACCCTCGACCAGCAGCGCCAACAGGCCGCCGAGAAGCTGGAAGACCTGGCCGGTACCCAGAAAGAGCTGCGCGAGAAGAAGAAGGAAATCCAGGGCAAGCTCGGCAAGGCCCAGAAGCTCCTCAACACGCTGACGGCAGAGGAGCGCGCCAAGATCGCCGCGGAGGAAGAGCGCGCCAACCGCGCCAGCGAGCGGGCCGAACTCGGCAACGAGGCGAGTGCGTCGCAGCGCACCGCTGCGGCTTTCAGCGCCGCCAAGAGCAGGGTCGGCATGCCGTACGTCTGGGGCGCCTCCGGCCCCAGCTCGTTCGACTGCTCCGGACTGACCTCCTGGGCCTTTAAGCAGGCGGGCGTCTCCCTACCCCGTACGTCACAGGCGCAGGCCAATGCCGGTACGAGGATCGACTCCCTGAGCGCACTCCAGCCGGGGGACCTCATCATCATGCGCGACGACCTCAGCCACGTCGGCTTCTACGCCGGCAACGGTCAGATCCTCCACGCGCCCAAGCCCGGGGCGCAGGTGCGCTATGAGCCGATCAGCACCAGCGGCATGCCGTTCATGTGGGGCGTTCGCATCAGTTGAGCGCGTTTGAGAGGCATTTTCCGCTGCCTCGACCCTGTTCGTGCAGCGGCCGCCGCCCGCGCGGAGCGGGGCGGCGGCCAAGTCTCGTGCTGCACGCGGTGGTTCACGCGGCCTGGGACAGGGTGGACCGGTCCCCGCTCGATGCGTGCACGGTGGGCGTCACGGGGGCGGCGATGGTTCCGGTCTGACGGTGAGGGGCGGTTGCGGATTCGTACGCACTGGTGTGCCTTGCAGGGATGGCCGTGATCACGTACGTGCCCCCGCAGAGGGGCCACTTCTGGGGCACTGTCCAGCGACACATCAATGTCCGTTAGTGTGTCGATGCGTCGCCAGGCTGCGGGATGCCGGGGTGGGGGAGGCGCGCGTGCCCGTTCCCCTGTCTCTCCTCATCGGCAGAAGGCTCATGACGAAGAACCTGAAGATCTCCCTGGCGCTGGTCGCCCTCGTACTGGCGGTGGTTGGTGCGCTGCTGGCGGCCAACGGAACCCCCGAGACGTCCGAGGACCGCGCGGATGACGGCCAGGACAAGGCCGCCCCGGCTTCGGTGCTGGTCCGGCCCGACAGTCACCGGCTGTCGACGGCGAAGGACGGCAAGGTGACCGTCGTGGAGTTCCTGGACCTGGAGTGCGAGTCGTGCCGGGCTGCGTTCCCCGTCGTGGAGCAGCTGCGCGAGGAGTACGAGGGACGGGTGACGTTCGTGATGCGGTACTTCCCGATCCCTGCCCACAAGAACGCCGAGCTGGCCGCCCGTGCGGTGGAGGCGGCCTCCAAGCAGGGGAAGCTGGAGGCGATGTACCAGAAGATGTACGAGACCCAGGAGAGCTGGGGCGACCAGCAGGTCTCGCACGAGAAGACCTTCCGTGGCTTCGCGCGTGAACTGGGCCTGGACATGAAGAAGTTCGAGGCGGACTGGAAGGACCCGGCGACCGCGAAGCGGGTCGAGAAGGACCGCCAGGACGGCCTGAAGCTCGGGGTGCAGGGCACGCCGACGTTCTTCATCAACGGCCAGCGCCCGCAGATCCAGTCGGAGCAGGACTTCAAGGCGGCCATCGAGGCGGAGCTGGCCAAGTGAGCCTGGCCGCGCCTGCCGCCGTCCAGGCGCCCGGCGGTGGGCCCGCAGGGCCGGTGGGGCAGCGTCTTGTGGCGTGGGTGCTGACGGTGGGGGGCGCGATCGGGTTCCTGGCCGCCTTCGCGCTGACGGTGGAGAAGGTCGCCCTGCTGAAGGACCCCTCGTACAGCCCGTCGTGCAGCATCAACCCGGTCCTGAGCTGCGGGTCGGTGATGAGTACGCCGCAGGCGGAGGTGTTCGGGTTCCCCAACCCGCTGCTGGGTATCGCCGGTTTCGCCGTGGTCACCACGGTCGGCGTGGTGCTCCTGACGGGCGCGGTGCTGCCGCGCCGGCTGTGGTGGGGGCTTCAGGCCGGCGTCGTCTTCGGTGTGGTCTTCATCCACTGGCTGATCTTCCAGAGCCTGTACCGGATCGACGCGCTGTGCCCGTACTGCATGGTCGTGTGGTCGGTGATGATCCCCGTCTTCTGGTACACCACCCTCCACGCGCTCGCCCGCGGGCATCTGCCCGTGCCCGAGCGGGTGCGCCGGGCCGTCGGAGTGGTGGCCGGTTACCACGGTGTGGTGCTGACCTGCTGGTACCTGCTCATTGCCGTGCTGATCCTGCAGCGGTTCTGGCTGTACTGGACCACCCTCGTCTGACCGGGGATGCCCTTCCTGTGTCCTTCCGAAAGTCTTCAAGATGACCACCAACTGTGTTTGCGGCCCCGCGTCGGCACCGCTTGCTTCTGTGCTCGCCTCGGCGTTCAGGGGTGAGTCATGCTGATCGCTGCGGGCCTCGAGCCGACCGTGCTGACCGGCTCGTTGCTGCTGGCGCTGCCGCTCGCGGCGTTGGCCGGGGCGGTGTCGTTCTTCTCGCCGTGCGTGCTGCCGCTGGTGCCCGGATACCTGTCCTACGTCACCGGCGTCAGTGGCGCTGACCTCGCCGAGGCCCGCCGGGGCCGGATCGTGGGCGGGACGCTGCTGTTCCTGGCCGGGTTCACAGCCGTGTTCGTCTCCTTCGGCGCCGCATTCGGCTATGCCGGCAACACGCTCCTGGAGTATCAGGACGTGCTGATCCGGGTCCTGGGGGCGCTGACCATCGTCATGGGCCTGTCGTTCATGGGGGTGCTGCCGGGGATGAGCCGGGAGTGGCGGCTGCACCGCCGCCCGGCCGCGGGGCTGGCCGGCGCGCCGCTCCTCGGGGTGCTGTTCGGCCTGGGCTGGACGCCGTGCATCGGCCCGACCCTGGCCGCCGTGCAGGCGCTGGCCTTCAGCGAGGCCAGCGCCACCCGCGGCGCGGTGCTCACCGTCGCCTACTGCGCCGGCCTTGGCCTGCCGTTCCTCGCCGCCGGGCTGGCGTTCCGCAAGGCGTTGGGCGTGTTCGCCTGGGTCAAGGCCCACTAC
Organism: Streptomyces sp. LHD-70; assembly: GCF_031157275.1. Taxonomy (GTDB): domain Bacteria; phylum Actinomycetota; class Actinomycetes; order Streptomycetales; family Streptomycetaceae; genus Streptomyces. Next base: position 144,021 of record NZ_JAVIFW010000017.1, on the reverse strand, counting down.
GTCTGGGTGATGCGGATCGGCGGCGCGATGATGATCGCCACTGGGCTGCTGATGGTCACCGGCGTCTGGAGCTACCTGATCAGCCAGATGCAATCCTGGTCCGCAGGCTTCACCGTCGGCATCTGACCACCCCGGCCCGGCCTGCGAGGGCCGCGCTCACGAACGACACGAAGGAAGGTACTTCGAGGTGAGTACGCAACAGCCCGGTGCGGCGGATTCCTGCGACCTGCTGTGCCTGGACCTGCCGGTCGCCGAGGACATCCGCGTCCGCATGCCCGAGCTTCCCGCGCTGGAGAAGGCCGCCGAGACGGCCAAGGCACTGTCCGACCCCACCCGCCTCGGCGTGGCCGCCGCACTCGCGGCGGGCGGCGAGCTGTGCGTGTGCGACCTGGCCTGGGTCGTCGGCCAGGCACAGAACCTCGTCTCCCACCACCTGCGGATGCTGCGCACCGCCGGCCTGGCCGCCTCCCGCCGCGACGGCCGCCTGGTGATGTACACGCTCACCGACCGCGGCCGCGACCTGCTCGGTGCCCTGCTCACCCCCACCCCCACCCCCACCGCCGCCAAGCCCGCCTGAACCGCCGCCCCTTGCGGCTCGCCCGATCGGAAAGACCCGGATGACTGCCCTTCCTACCCCCGCCCGCCGCTCCGCCGCGGCCGCTCTCGCCCTGGCCTGCGCCCTCACGCTGGCCGCGTGCGGCACCGAGGGCGATCCCGCCCCGGCCGGCGGAGCGAACACCGTCAGCAAGGAAGGCGACGCTTCCCCCTACAAGGGCACCGAACTCGACCAGCCGTTCGCCAAGCCGGATCTGAAGCTGACCGACGACGAGGGCAGGCCGTTCGACCTGCGCAAGGACACTGAGGGACGCTCAGTGCTGCTGTTCTTCGGCTACACCAACTGCCCCGACGTGTGCCCCACCACCCTCAGCGACATCGCTCTGGCCTTGCGCGAACAGCCCAAGGAGGTGCGGGAGAAGACCAGCGTGGTGTTCGTCTCCACCGACCCCGAACGCGACACCCCGAAGGTGCTGGACAAGTGGCTGGCCTCCTTCGACGACAGCTACATCGGCCTGACCGGCGACCTGAACCAGGTCAAGACCGCAGCGAAGGGCCTCGGTATCGCCGTGGAGGACCCGAAGAAGCATCACGACGGCACCGTCACCTCCGACCACGGCGCCCAGACCCTCGCCTTCCTGCCCACCACCAACCAGGGGCACGTCGTCTACACCAGCGACACCCCCGTCGCCAGCTTCACGCACGACCTGCCGCTGCTCGCGCGCGGCAAACAGTCCCCGGCGAGCTGACCGGCAGGGTCACTGCGGCCCGGCCAAGGGCCAGGCGCAGCATCACCACGTGCGTGCGGGTGTGCGAGCACCCTTCCAGTAGAGTTCAAGGTTTCTTGAATTCAGCTACACGTGTATCGTAATGGGCATGCTGACCCTCGCCACCGACCTCGATGCCCTGACCCGGTTCGGCCGGGCCCTGGCCGACCCGATCCGCTGCCGCATCCTGCTCGCGCTGCGCGAGGCGCCGGCCTACCCCGCCGACCTCGCCGACACCCTCGAAATCTCCCGCACCCGCCTGTCCAACCACCTCGCCTGCCTGCGCGACTGCGGCCTGGTCGTCACCGTCCCCGACGGGCGCCGAACCCGCTACGAACTCGCCGACCCCCGTCTCGGCCATGCACTGGACGACCTGCGCACTGCCGTGGTGGCCGTCGCCACCGACCGCACCTGCATCGACGCCGACGAGAAGGACTGCTGCTGACCATGACCGCCGAGATATCGATATCCCTCGGTCCCTCCCCGGCCCGCCGCGACGCCCTCGCCAAGCGCATACGTCTGCTGGTCGCGGCCACGATCACCTACAACGTCATCGAGGCGATCGTCGCCATCACCGCCGGCACGATCGCCTCCTCCACCGCCCTGATCGGCTTCGGCCTCGACTCCGTCATCGAAGTCTCCTCCGCCGCCGCGGTCGCCTGGCAGTTCTCCGCACGCGACCACGCCGTCCGAGAAGCGCGCGAGCAACGCACCCTGCGGATCATCGCCGTCTCCTTCTTCGCGCTCGCCGCCTACGTCTCCGTCGACGCCGTCCGCGCCCTGACCGGCACCGGCGAAGCCGAACGCTCCATCCCCGGCATCGTCATCGCCGCCCTGTCCCTGGCGATCATGCCGTTCCTGTCCGCCGCCCAGCGCAAGGCCGGACGCGAACTCGGCTCCGCGAGCGCGGTCGCCGACTCCAAGCAGACCCTGCTGTGCACCTACCTGTCGGCCGTACTCCTGCTCGGCCTGGTCCTCAACGCCACCCTCGGCTGGTCCTGGGCCGACCCCATCGCCGCCCTGGTCATCGCCGCCATCGCCGTAAAGGAAGGCCGCGACGCCTGGCAGGGCAAGGGCTGCTGCGCACCCACGTCAGCCGCCGCCGCGTCCGCCTCTCCGGCCAGCGCGGGAACGGATTCCTGTGGCTGCCGCCCCGGCTGCGACTGCTGCAACTGACCGTCCACCGACGCGAATCGGACCCCGGCATCACGCTGGGGTCCGATTCGCGTCGGTGGACGGTCAGGCCAATCGGTCCAGGGGCGAACCGGCCCTGGTGGATAGCCGCACAACCTTCGACCAGAACGCTCGACCTTCGCAACCTTCTCCTGTGGGACCGGGCGAGCCCTTCGTACCCTGCGACGTCGAGGGCTGTGTGCTCCATGGGTCGGAGGTCGCGGCGCAGGACGGTTTCGGCGAGCGACCCGAGGCGGAGGAGTCGGCGTTTGCGGACCTCGCCGGTCCAGGCGTACTCGTCGACGCCGGGCGGCCGGACGGGTGCGTCGAGGGGGTTCAGGCAGCCGGGGAGGCCGGGGTCAAGAGCGATGGTGTGGCCGCCCAACTCCTGTGCCGCCACAGTCCATTCGCCTTTGCGGTCGCAGGGTACGCGAGGAGGATGTTCGGGTTGTGAACTCTTCGAGTCGGTCGTAGAGGGCGAACGGGTCGTAGGTGAAGGCAGCCTCGGCGTGCACGTCGCGGCCGACGGAGATGCCCTGGGCGCCGAGGCCGCCCTCGGCGAGGTAGGGGTAGGCGCCCGCTGCGACGGCGGTGGTCATGCGGTGGGTGGGGAGCTTGAGTCGGCCTCCGCGGGCCGAGGCTGGGCCTGGGCGGCCACTCACGCCACCCAGGCCGGGCTCTCGGCGGAGCTGTGTGATCGCCTGCTGCGTCGAATGTGTGAGCCAGTAAGGGGGTGGCGGGACGGCAGTGTCGTGAAGATGGGCGTGCCGTCGGCGGCCATCCTCCCGGAGGGCCGCACGAGGGGGGAAGTGGTCGCCTACTTCAACTCACCTACTAGCACGGTGACTTCACGACCTTCTCGGTGGCGTATTCGACGGTCGCCACGACGCCCGGCCTGCGGTACAACTTCTTCGTGGGGGCGGGGACTGTCGGCCCCACCCGGTCAGGGGTCAGGCTCTGCCGAGGAGGCCGTATCCGGCCTCGTCGACCGTTTCGGCGATGAGGACGTCGTCGGGTTCGGCCGATGTGTTGACCGTGAGCAGCCCGGTCACCCCGGGGCGCATCGAGTGCAAGTGAAACCTCTGGGTTGGTCAACTCCCGGTCGCAGCACGGCCGGGACCCTGCTGTCGGGCCCCGGCGCCGGCTCGTCGGCGACGAGCCCGTCTGGCGACACTGGCACGCGCTGCAGCCCCACCGGATCCAGGTGAGCCCGTGGGGCTGGGCGCGGAAAAGCTACATACTGGGGCGCGTGGCGCCGGGTGAAGTGCGGTAGCGCGCCAGGTACTTGGCGTCCATGCGGTACCGCAGCCGCAGCGGCCAGCTGCCTCCGACGACGGGCTTGCGATTGCGGACGAAGACCGTCTGCCCGCCGACGTCGGGCATGGAGATCGCCGACATCCGCGTCACCTTGCGCCTGTCGAGTTCTGCGGCCGGCTCGCCTCGCAGCGCTGCCACGGCATTACGGGCCGCGGTCTCCGCCTGCAGGCGCGCCATGATCCACGTCTTCGGGAGTTCTGCGTCCATGCCTTGTACGTCGCTGAAGTCGCCGGCGGCGAAGACGTTTCGGGCAGTGGGCGCAGCGAGTGTGGGGTCCACCGTCAGCATGCCGCGTGAGTTCAGAAGATGGCCCGGCAAGCCGAGGTCGGGTCCGCGCAGCGGGCTGGTCACGCAGATGAGGTCTGCGCGGACCCTCCGCTCGGCGAGCAGCAGCTCACCATCGGCCACCTGCTCGATGCGCGCGTGCCTGATGCTCTCGATGCCCAGGGTCGCCGCCTGCTGCAGGATGCGATCGGCGGCGCGAACTCCGAACTGGCGGTCCAGGGCGTCACCGTCCTCCACCACCGTGACGCGAATGCCCTCGCGGCCCTTCGCCCGGGCCGCACGAGCCACCCACCCGGCGTACTCGAGCCCGGGGCCGATGCGTTCGCCGGTGAGCACGAACAGCACGGTGGCTTCGGACAGTTCCGCAAGGCGGTCGATCAGCTCCTGAGCGCCGTCCGCATCGCAAGGGAAGATCGCGTGCTTCTCGGCTCCGGCGATACGTGCGCGGTCCGCGGGTGCGCCCGGAGCGAGGATGAGCTGCTTGTACTCGACGATCGCGGATTCCGGTCCGATGGTGATCTGCGAAGCCTCCGGGTCGACTTGCGTCACCTGGCCGTGCACCAGCTCGAATCCGTGCTGGTCGGCGATGTCGGACAGCGGCATCGTCATGTCCGCCGCGGAGGCGGCGCCCGCGGGGAGGTAGACCAGCCAGGGCCGGTAGCGCAGGCTCTGGTCCGGGCTGATCAGGGCAACGGAGCTGCCTGGCTGCTGCTCCCGAACAGCGACCGCCGCGTCCACACCTGCGGCTCCGCCTCCCACGACGGCGACATCGACGTTCATCAGCAATTCCCCCTCTTGCCTGCAACAACGGCTGTTACACAACGTGATCTAGCTTGACACTCGAACTACTGCGCACCACAGTACATGGCGTCGGTATGGAACATACCTTCAGTTTCTGCAGGTGGTTCTCGACTGGGCGGCGGTGGCGCCGAGCCGCCGCCGATTCGCTCGTACCTGCAACATCCGGATGCCATACGGGGGTTATTCGATGCTGAGTAGACAGATCACAGGGGCTGATTCATCAGAGTGTCGGAAGGGGGAGGACTGCTCTGTGAGGGGAGGCGGGCGAGCCACCGTCCTCATCGAGCCCCATTCCATGACGCGGCGGGGGCTGCAGCACCTGCTTGCGGAAGCGCGTCCGGGGACTGCTCTGACTGCGGTGGCGCATCCGGAAGAAGTTCCCTCGCTGCAGTTGGGTGGTGCGTGCACGGTGCTGCTGTCGATCCGTTCGCTCACGGAACGGGTCCGTCATCTCCGACCGCTCTGGTCATGCTGCTGCACCCGGTTGGTGCTCCTCGCCGGGTCCCGGGACCGTGATCGTCTGGACCGAGACCGTCTGCAGGTCGCCGCGGAACTTCCCATCGACGCGGTCCTCCGCGAGGAGGACCTGTCCGACGGCTCCTTCGCCGAGACCCTGGACGCACTGGGACGGGGGACGGTCTCGGTCTCCCGCAACACCATGCGGGAGTTGTTCGCCCTCGCTGCGGACGCCGGACCACAGGGCCTTCATGCACGCTTTCGGCTCACCGCCCGGGAGTTGACAGTGCTGGAACTGATGACGCCCGGGCTGAGCAACCGGCAGATCGCCAAGTGCATGGGGATCACCGAACACGGCGTCAAGCGCCACGTGGCCAACATCTTGGTGAAACTCGGCTGTCAGAACCGCACGATGGCCGTGGCCAGCGGAATACGTCTGGGCCTGGTCAACCTGGAGTCCGTACAGCGCGCGATGTGACCGCCTGACGGTCGTTCTGGCCGGCGCGCTGTCCGCACAGGGCGTCGGCCAGGAGGTCGCTGAACCCCGTCACATCGTCCAGATGGAAGAAGTGGCCTCCGGGCATCTCCGTGAGCCGGAAGGCGCTACGGGTCTCCTCCTCCCATGTCTGCATGTCGGCCGCCGGTGCCTCGAAGTCCCCCTCCCCGGCGAAGACATGGACGGGGCAGCTCAGCCTGCGCCCCTCCCGGTACGCGTACGTTTCAAAGACGGCGAAGTCCGCCCGGAGTGTGGGCAGGAGCAGGGCCTTGAGCTCGCGACTGCGCATCACGCCCTCGGGGATCCCGTTCAGCTCCACGGCACTCGACCACAGTGCGTTGTCGCTCAACTCCCGTCGCTGTGGGAGCAGTTCGCGGCCCGGCGATCGGGGAGCCTGACAGCCGGAGATGACGAGACCTTCCGCGCGCATCCCGAAACGGGCCTCCAGGACACGCGCCAACTCGAAGGCGACAAAGCCGCCCATGCTGTGCCCCCACACGGCGAATCGACCGCGCAGTTGAGGTACCAGCCGAGGCACGAGAGCCTTGACCGCATCGGTCACGTTCTCGAACGCCCGCTCTCCGATGCGGGATTCACGACCCGGCAGGTGTACGGGACGCAGAGCAACCCGAGGAGCCAGGGGGCGGGCGAACGGGCGGTAGATGCCCGGACCCGCCCCGGCATGCGGTACGCACAGCAACGTCAGGGCCTGTGCGGATGCAGTCGGTGGTGGAGGGAGGAGCCAGGCGGGCTCACCGGCGGGTTCTGGTCTCGACACGTTCATCACGGACATGACTGTTCTCCTCTCACCTCCTCTCAGCGGGCCGTGTGCAGGACTTCGAGTTCCCCCTGCTCGTACAGAGCTCGCGCTGCCCGCCGCTGCCGCTTGCCCGACGAGGTTTTCGGGAGGGTGCCGGGCTTGATGAACACGAGCTCGTGCGGGGCGTGCTCCGCCGAGCGGCGCAGGCTCTCCATCACGCGCTCGCCCAGGTCCTGCAACATACGGCCGGTGCCGCGCCCTTCGGCCACCACCACCATGCGCTCCTGGCCCGGCAGGGAGAACGCGACGACGTTCCCGGCCCGCACCCCCCGGACCCGCTCGGTGACCACCTCGTAGTCCTCCGGGTAGAGGTTGCGCCCGCCGGCGATGACCATGTCCTTGATGCGGCCGCAGATCACCAGCTCGCCGTCGTCGAGGAATCCGAGGTCGCCGGTAGCGAGATAGCCGTCCCGGAGCAGGCCGTGCGAGTCGACGTGGCCGCCGGCACTCCAGTAACCCGGCGTCACACCGGGCCCCTTGACCAGGACCTCTCCGACGGCTCCGGCGGGCAGCAGAGAGCCGTCCTCGGATCGGATGACAACCTCCGTACCGGGCAGGGGAGCCCCGCAACTCACCAGTCGGCGCTCCGGGCGGACGTCGCCCAGGATGCCGACGCCCTCGCCCGCATCGAGCGGCTCGATGATCCGGGCCGGGGTCGCCTGGTCGCTCCCCGAGACCGCCAGGGTCGCTTCGGCCAGGCCGTACATCGGGCACATGGCCGTGGAGCCGAAGCCCACGCCGCCCAGGACGCTCTGCACACCGGCGAGTGCCGCCGGGTCGATCGTCTCAGCGCCGTTGATGGCAACGCGCAGCGGCGACAGATCCAGTGCCGCGGGCCGCAGGGACTGGACCTTGGCCGCGAGTCCGTACGCGAAGTTGGGCGCGGCGGTGACCGTGCCGCCGTAGTCGCTGATGGTGCGCATCCAGCCGGCAGGCTGCTCCATGAACGCTTCGGTCGCCATCATCACGACGTCGGCACCGCCGGACGTCATTCCGGCGAGGGACACGATGCCCATGTCGTGGTACAGGGGCAGCCAGCTGACGTAGACGTCGTGCGCGCCGAAGCCGGTGTGTTCGCCTGTCGCGGCGATGTTCTCGATGAGTTGGCCCTGTGTCACGGGGACGGCGCGGGACGCGGCTGTGGTGCCCGATGTGAACTGCAGCAGTCCGATGCTGTCGGGCGACGGCATCGGCAGCGGCGCCGCTGCCGGAGAGGTGAGCTTGCGGAGCTGCCGAAGGCTGACCGTGCGAACCGACAGACGGTCGGCGAACAGCGCGGCGGTGCTGTCCGTGGTGACGAACAGCGCGGGCGCCGCGGCCTTCACCCTGCGCTGCACCTCCTCGACGAACGCGTCCGCGTCCGCCCGTCGTGGACGCGGCAGGACCACGGGGGCCGCACCGAGCCGCCACACACCGAAGAGCGTGACGAGCAGATCCTTGGACGTCGGAGCCAGCAGACACACCCGGTCGCCCGCTGAAACACCTTGTGCGCGGAGAGACTTGGCCGCCGTCTCGGCCAGTCCTGCCAGCTCCCGGTACGGGATACGCGTGGGGGTCAAGTCGTTGTCGAGGACGGTGAGTCCGGTGGACGGCCGGGCCCGCAGCAGGCTCTCCGGGATGGAGAAGCCGACGGCTTCCGATGCGACATACGACGGGTGACGAGCCTTGTCCGACGGCACCACAACCTCCTCGATCGACAATCAACGGCTCAGACGCTAGGTCGGACCCGTGCGCAGGGGAGGCCGAAGACGATCACCTCGAAGGGCTACGTCGACTGATCTGACGAGGTAGCCGATCGGTCACCCGCCAAAGCCCTGTACCGACGGACGTTGTCGTCGCGCGGCCACCCGGGGAGCGTCGGCCTCTGCATCAGTGCTGTGACGTCGAGGAGATCCCCATGAACACCGCGCCCACGCCCGCCTCCGGCCAAGGCCTCGCCGACCCCGACTTCCCCTCGACGTTGCTGGATGAGAAAGACCGCGACAGGCGATGTCGCCTGCTCGCCGAGGCCCTACGGACGTTCCTCATCACCACCGACACCCTCGACATCGACTCCGACACCCACACGACGGCCACACTCGAATCGCTCACCGCGGTGGAACTCAACGCCGTCCTCGACGCACGTTTCGGCGTTGAGCTGGGCCTGTCGATGCTGCGCCACCCGGTGACCGCCCGCGAACTCGCCGAGACCGCCCTCGACCTCATGGACGAGGCGCCCCGCACGGGTCAGCGCGAACGACTCGTCCCTGACGTGGCGGGACGTTGTGAGCCGTATGCGCTGACGGATCTGCAGCAGGCGTACCTGTTGGGGCGGGGCGGTTTCTTCGCGCTGGGGGATGTGCCGGCGGCGTTCTACGCGGAGATCGAGGCGGACGCGGTTGATGTGTCGGCCTTGGAGGTGGCCTGGGATGCCGTGGTGTCGCGGCACGGGATGCTGCGGACGGTGTTCACGGACGACGGTCTGCAGCGGGTGCTGGAGGAGGTGCCCGGCTACCGGTTCGCGGTGCATGACCTGCGTGGTCTGGAGGAAGGGAATCGGCGAGAGCGCCTGGAGACGCTGCGTGCGGAGATCTCCGGCCGGGTGCGGGATCCCGGGGAGTGGCCCCTGTTCGAGATCGCTGTCAGCCGGGTCGAGGGAGATCGCTGCGTCCTGTACTTCGCCATCGACCTCCTGATCGCAGACGCGCCGAGCATTCGCCGGATTGTCGGCGAATGGCTGTCCCTCAACGCGGGCGGACACCTGGACCCGGCCCCCGAGGTGTCGTTCCGGGACTATGTGCGGGCGTTGGAGGTGGCGGAGGACTCCGCCGTATTCGCCGCGGCGCGGGAGCACTGGCTGGGGCGGTTGGCCGAGCTGCCTGCGGCGCCGGAGCTGCCGTTGCGTGTGGCCGCAGAGTCCGTGACGTCTGCGCGGTTCTCGTCGCGGTCGTTCGGACTGGGAGCCGAGCAGTGGGCGCGGCTGCGTCAGGCTGCGCTGCGCCACGGTCTGACTCCGTCGATGGTGCTGTGCTGGGCGTACGCGGCGACGCTGCGGGCATGGTCGGCGACGGATGAGTTCACGCTCAATCTGACGGTGAACGACCGGCTTCCGGTGCACCCGGACATCGACCGTGTCGTCGGCGAATTCACCTCCCAGGTTCTGGTGGCCGTGGATGCGGATGCTGACGCGCCGGCCTGCGACCAGATAGCCGCTCTCCAGGACCGGTTCTGGGAGGGGTTCGAGCATCGCGCGTTCAGCGGCGTTCAGGTCCTGCGCGAACTCGCCCGGAGTGGTGACGGAAGCCGCACCACCATGCCGTACGTGTTCGATGCCGTCCTCGGCCAGGACCTCGACGGCGAGAACATGCCCGACTGGTTCCGTGGCCTTGCCCATGTGTCTGCCACGGCCCCGCAGGTCGCCATCGAATGCCAGGTGTTCGAGTTGGGCGGTGAGTTGCGTGTGCAGTGGGCCGTGGTGGAGGAACTGTTCCCTGATGGTTTGGTGGATGCGGCATTCACGGCGTTCACCGGGCTGGTGGAACGTCTGGCCGATGACGGCGAGGTATGGGATACGGCTGCGCTGGGGATGGCGCCGGCCTCGGACCTGGTGGCCCGTACGGAGGCGAACTCGACGGCCGCGGCGGTTCCCGAGGGGCTGTTGCATGAGCTGGGCGGGTTTCTGGCTGAGCGGGGTGATGCTCCTGCGGTGATCGCTCCGGGGCGGAGGCTGAGTTATGGGGAGTGCGACCGGTTGGCGTCGCGGATCGGGCGGCGGCTGCGCGAGCTGGGCGCCTGCCTGAATGAGTTGGTGGGTGTGGTGATGGACAAGGGCTGGGAGCAGCCCGTCGCCGCGCTGGGCGTGTTGTATTCGGGGGCGGCGTACCTTCCCGTCGACGGGGGATGGCCGACCGAGCGGGTGCGGCGGATTCTGGAGCGGGGTGGCTGCCGGATGGTGCTGACCCAGTCGCATCTTGTGGAGATGGTCGAGTGGCCGCCCGGGGTGACGGTGCTGGCCGTTGATGACGAGCGGGAGTGGTCGGCCGTCGATGACGGTCGGCTGGGGGCGGTGGCGGGTCCGGAGGATCTGGCGTATGTGATCTTCACGTCGGGTTCGACGGGCGAGCCGAAGGGTGTGATGATCGACCACCGTGGCGCGGCCAACACGATCATCGACATCAACGACCGTTTCGGGGTGGGGAGTTCGGACCGGGTACTGGCCCTGTCGTCCCTGAGCTTCGACCTGTCGGTGTGGGATGTTTTCGGGATGTTCGCGGTGGGCGGCGCGGTCGTGCTGCCGGGCCTGGACGCCCACCGCGACCCCGCGGTCTGGCTGGAGACGGCCCGCGAATACGGCGTATCGGTGTGGAATTCGGTTCCGGCGTTGATGGAGATGTTCACCGACTACGCGGCCGCCAACGGTGAGTCGGTCGAGGGGCTGCGGCTGGTGCTCCTGAGTGGTGACTGGATTCCGCTCGCCCTGCCCGGCCGCATCCAGGAAACCGTCCCCGACGCCACCGTCATCAGCCTGGGCGGTGCAACGGAGGCGTCGATCTGGTCCATCCACCACCCGATCGGTGAGGTGGATCCGGATTGGCGGAGCATTCCGTACGGTCGTCCGTTGGCCAACCAGTCCTTTGCGGTGCTCGATGCGCGGCTGGAACCTGCCCCGACCTGGGTTCCCGGCGAGCTTTTCATCGGCGGTGTCGGGGTGGCTCGCGGGTACTGGGGTGATGCGGACAAGACGGCGGAGCGGTTCTTCACCCACCCGGTCACAGGGGAGCGGCTGTATCGGACCGGCGACTTGGGCCGGTATCTGCTGGATGGGTCGATCGAGTTCCTGGGGCGCAACGACCATCAGGTGAAGATCAACGGTTACCGCATCGAGCTCGGCGAGATCGAGGCCCAACTCAACGCACACCCGTCGGTCAAGGACGCCATCGTCACCGCCAACAACAACCAACTCACCGCCTACCTCATCCCGAACTCCTTCACACACACCACCGACGATCCCGAAACGCTCACGGCATCCCTGCGGGAGCATCTCGCAGCCGCGCTGCCCGACTACATGCTGCCGCGCGCGTTCGTGATGCTCGACGCACTGCCGCTCACGGCCAACGGCAAGGTCGACCGCGGTGCTCTCCCCGCACCGCAGCCCACGGCTGCCGCGGCGCCCACCGACGTTCCTGAGGACAGCGGCGACTCGCCACGTAACGACATCGAGCGACGCCTCAAGGACATCTGGACGGAGATTCTCCCCACCGACACGGTCGGCATCCACGATGTCTTCGGGGACCTGGGCGGCGACTCACTGCTCGCGCTCAGAGTCATCAGCAAGGCTGCCGAGGCCGGACTCGCCCTGACACCCCGGCAGTTCTTCGAGAACCCGACGATCTCCGCGCTCGCCCGGGTCGCCACACTGGCAGCGCCCAGCACTTCGGCCGCGCCGACCGAGGCAACGGGACCCGCACCGCTGCTCCCCGCGCAGGCGATGCTGCTGTCCGGACTGAGTGAAGAGGCCGCCCAGCATCACAACTACGCCCTGTTCTTCGAGTTGGCCGAGCCCCTGGACAAGGTGGCCCTGCGGGTCGCGCTGCGCACCGTGATCGCTCGCCATGACGCGCTGCGTACCGGCTTCGTCCTCCAGCGCGACGGCTGGCAGCAGGAGGTCCGCCCCGCCAAGGAGCTTTCGACCACTCCCTTGGAGTGGCTCGATCTGGCCGACTTGCCTGCCGAGGACCAGGACCGCGTCATCGAAGAACGCGCCGCGCAGGCTCAGCGGAGCTTCGATCTGGCCGAGCCGCCGCTCCTGCGGGTCCTGTACTTCGACTGCGGGAACAACCGCCGGCCCGAACTCCTGCTGATCGCACACTGGTTGGTGGTGGACAACTTCTCCATGCGCCTTGTGCTCGACGAACTCCTCACCGCGCACGACCAGATCGCCGAGGAGGGAGAGGCTGAGCTTCCTCCTGCCTCCTTGCCGGCGGCCGCCTGGGCCCACCAGCTGGCCGACCACAGTTCGCGTGCGCATGCTTCGACCGGATCGGTGTCAGGAGTCCCCGTGGGTACGGTTGGTGAGGCGGAAACCCTCATCGAAGTTGTGGACTCGGCAACCGTCGACCGGCTGAGGGCGCACGCGCAAGGAGCCGCGACGATCGGTGACGTTCTGCTGGCGGCGCTCGCCCGCGCCGCGCGCGATTGCCGGTTCGGCGACGCCATCGACGTCGAGGTCGACGGTCATGGCCGTGCTGCCGCGCTGCCGGACACCGTGGGCGATCTCTCCCGCACGGTCGGCAGGCTCTCGGTCCGCTATCCCCTGCGGGTCCCGGCGGTCGGCGACGCCCGGCGGGTGACCGAGGCCGTGCTTGCGGCGCGTTCCGCCCAGTCCAACGGCGGCCTCGACCACGCCCTGGCGGAGTACGGTACGGCGGCTCACGTGGACGGTCGAGCAGGAGGCGCTGACTTCGCGTTCAACTACCTTGGCGCAGTTGATGAGTTGTACGCGCATCCGCGCCTGGCGCCGTCCGCCCATCGCCCGGGACCGCTGCAGCACGCCGCCACACCGCTGCGGCACCGGTTCGAGCTCCTCTGCGGCACCGTCGACGGCGCATTGCTGGTCGGCATCACGTCCGCCGGCTCCGAGCGCGCGGCGGCAGAACAGCTGCTGAAGAGCTTCGTGTCGGAGTTGGGATCGATCGACAGGCGCGAGCAGGCGCCTGGCGGTCGGTCGACAGACTGCCGTGGTGCGGCTCTCGCAGACTCCTTCCGCCACTGGCTGTCTACTGGGACCGTCGGCTAGTCGCCCTGTACCTCCTGCTGCGGCGTTCCTGGGCCATCACCGGGAACGCCGCTGCGCGTTGTGGCGTCGGCGGGCACCGGTACCATGCCGGGAATCGAGCGGAGGCGCAGCGTGTGGAATCTGGGGTCACTGGAAGCCGAGGTGATGGAACGGCTGTGGGCCGCCGGCCGGCCACTGCCGGTCCGTGACGTGGTGGACGCGATGAACGCGGAACGCCCCGCGGCGCTGGCCTACACCACCGTCATGTCCACGATGGCCAAGCTCAACAAGAAGGGCTGGCTCGACCGCACGCGGCAAGGCAAGCAGTACTTGTACCAGCCGCACGAGACGCGCGAGGCCTGTACCGCCCGGCTCATGGCGGAGGCCCTCAGCGGCAGTGGCGACCCGGAGTCGGTGCTGCTCCACTTCGTCGAACGTGTCGCCGCGAGCGAATCCCCCGATCTGCAGGCCGCTATCCGGCGTGCGCTCGGCGACGAGGACAGGGCATGACGGGTGCAGCCTTCCAAGCGATGTATCTGCTGGTGGCGGCAGTACTCGCGCCGCCGCTCCTCGCCCGGGCGCGCTGGCCGATCCGAGCGCCACGTCTGGCCATCGGTTTATGGCTCGGCATGGTCGTCTCGGCCCTGGCCTCGTTCGTCTTCCTAGGGCTTGAGCTTGCGGGCACCGCTGTGCACGCGCTGATCTGGCAGTGCTGCGTACGGTGGGTCGCCCATCTTTCTCCGGACAGCCTGAGGGTGCTCACCACTGTTGCAGGAGCCGCGATCGCAGTCGGGGTGCCGCTGAGGGTGAGCACGGTTCTGCTGCGCAACCACTTGCGTTGGCGTCGTCGTCAGCAGAACCACGTCGCCGCGGTGGACCTGTTGGGCCACCGAGTCGGCTTGCGTGACACTTCCGCCGTAGCCATCGACCACGCGTGCCCGGCGGCCTACTGTGTGGCGGCCCACGGCGGGCGCATAGTCCTGACGACAGCGGCCCTGAAGATGCTGTCGAGGGCCGAGCTGGCAGCGGTGATGGAGCACGAGAGGGCCCACCTCCGTGGCCGCCACCACTACATCATGTGCTTCACCGGCTCTGTGGCTCACGCAATGGCCTGGGTCCCCCTCTTCGCGGAGGCGAAGGGGGCCGTAGCCCGCCTTGTGGAAATGGCGGCGGACGACGCCGCAGCGCGACAGGTCCGGGCGGACGTCCTGGCCCGCGGGCTCGCCCGGCTCGCTGCGGGCCGAGTGGAGAACGCTCCGGTTGCGGGGGCCGGGGCGTTGCACGCCTCCGGCGGGGACGTGGCCGAGCGCATCAACCGGCTCCTCGACTCGGGCACCGCATACGGTTCCAAGTCGGCGTACGGAGCCGGGGCTTGCTGGATGCTCGGACTGGTGGCGACCCCGTCGGCTGTTTGCGTCGCCACGGTGAGCCTCTGGTGCTGATCGCCGCGAAGCAGCAGAAGAGGGCCGGCCTCCCGGGGCCGGCCCTCTGCCTTTTCGGCGCTTCGTGCGCTACTGCGTCACATGCTCGCGCGATTCGCGTACCGCGGGGGCGCCGCCGAGCTCGTTGGAGGACGCCGTGTCCTGCTCCTCGTCGGCCGACGGGCCGTGGCTGAATCCGATCTTGTCGTGCAGTCGCCGCAGGGGACCCGGCGCCCACCAGTTCGCCCGCCCGGCCAGCCGCATGAACGCGGGAACCAGCAGACCGCGGATGACGACCGCGTCCATCAGGATGGCAAGGGCTGTACCCAGGCCCAGCATCTTGACGTGCGTGACGCCGGCGCTGACGAGCGCCACGAAGAAGATGGCGAGCAGTGCTGCCGCCGCGGTGATGAGACGGCCCGTGCTCTCCAACCCCCTAGCCACCGCTGCCTCGTTGTCGCCGGTGCGGTCGAACTCCTCCTTGATACGGGAGAGAAGGAAGACTTCGTAGTCCATCGACAGGCCGAAAATGACGCAGAACATCAGAATCGGCATGGTGACGTCGATGTAGCCGGTGACGGTGAAGTCACCCGTGAGCCACTGCAGGTTGCCGTCCTGGAAGACGTACACCATGGCCCCGTACGTCGCCGTGAGGCTGAGCAGATTCAGCACGATGGCCTTGAGCGGCATGATCACGCTGCCCGTGAACAGGAACAGCAGCGTGAAGGTCAGTAGCGCGATGATCAGCACGGCCCAGGGCAGGGCGGACCAGAGGCTGTCCAGAGTGTCGGCGTAGGTGGCCGCCGTGCCCGCCACGAGTGCTGCCGTGCCGGCGGGAGGCTGTGCGTCCCGCACCTTGCCCACCAGGTCCTTGCCTGCTTCCGAGTAGCCCTCCACATCGGTCGTCAGAGCCAGCCAGGCTCCGTCCGCTTCGGTGAACATCTTCTCCGAGCCCGATACGGGCGGCGCGATCTGCTTCCCGTCCTGGAAGCTGCCGGTGGCCGTATCCACACGCTCGACGTCCGACACCTCGGACAAGACGGTTGCGTAGTCGGTGAGTTCGCTGTCGGACGGCCGGGCATCGGGGAGGACGACCTTCAGGTCCCGGCCGGTTGGCGTGGAGAACTCCGTACGCACGGCATCGCCCACCTGGGCGGCGGCCAGATCCTTGGGCAGCGCACGGTCGTCGGGCAGCCCGAACGACGCCTTGGTGAAGGGCATGACCACGATCGCCAGCACGACGAGGACAACCGTGAGCACGGGCAGCGGGCGCCGCATGACACCAGTGGCGAGACGGTGCCAGAAACCGTCCTCGGGGCGCTTCTCCTTCTTCGGCCCCCGGCGGAGCTTCGCCATCAGGTCGAACTTGTCGATCCGGCCGCCCAGCGCAGCCAGCAGCGCCGGCAGCAGCACCAGGGCGCCGAGCGTCGCGAACAGCACCACACCGATGCCCGCGTAGGCGAAGGACCGCAGGAAGTACAGCGGGAACACCAGGAGCGCAGCCAGGGACAGCAGCACGGTGACGGCGGAGAAGACGACAGTCCGCCCCGCTGTACGGAGAGTCGTACGCAGTGCTGTGGCGGTCTCGGCCCCCTTCTTCAACTCCTCGCGGTACCGGCTGATGATGAAGAGCGAGTAGTCGATGGCCAGTCCCAGGCCGAGCGCCGTGGAGAGGTTGGCCGCGAAGATCGATACGTCCGTCACCTCGTTGAGCAGCCGCAGCACGGCAAGCGAGCCGATCACGGAGAAGCCCGCCACCGCGAGGGGCATGAGCGCGGCCATACCTGATCCGAAGACCAGCACGAGCAGCAGGATGGTGATCGGAACCGCGATGCCCTCGGCCCGGGCGAGGTCGGTGGTGATGCGCTCAGAGCCCTGGCGGTTGAATTCCGCCCGGCCGCCCGACTTCACCGACAGCACGCCCTGCTCACCGGTGACGCGAGGGGCGAGGCGTTTCGCCGTCTTCAGCGCCTCGTCGTCGTCCCCGCTGAGACGGGCGAGGATGAGGGCCGACCGCCCGTCCTCCGACCGCAGCCCGTCGGCCGCCGGTCCGCCGGTCCAGTACGAGGAGACCTCGGCGACGCCGTCCTGATCGGTGAGCTTGCGGGTGAGATCGCGGCCTGCGGCCTCGGCTTCGCCGCTGTCGACCTGTCCCGGTGCCCGCGCCACGAGGATGAAGTTCGGTTCACCCGTGTCGAAGCGCTCGCGCAGCACCTCCTTGGCGATCGACGACTCCGCCTTCGGGTCCTCGAAACCGCCTGCGGAAAGGACCTTCATCGCCGGCGCAGCGATCGCCGCGGCGATCGCGAACCCCAGCACAGCGACTACGAAGACGAGGCGGCGCCGGCGCATGGCCAGCGACGCGAGACGGGCAAACATCTATCCCCCCGGAGGTTTCATTCTTAGAGATGGCGACATACCGAGAGTATGTAATAACCTGCGGTCATGACTGTCAAGACGCGTCGCCAGGAGTACGTCGAGGCCACCCGCGCGGCACTGCTGGATTCGGCAGCGCGCCTGTTCACGGAGAAGGGCTTCGCTCATACCTCGTTGGACGAGGTCGCGGCTTCCGCGCGCGTCACCAAGGGAGCGCTGTACCACCACTTCTCGAGCAAGCAGGCGCTCTTCGAGCACGTCCTGGAGGGCGTCAACGAGCGGATCGCCGAAACCGTGATGAATGCGGGCGGCAACGCAGACGATCCGTGGGAACGCATGACCAGCGGCTTGAACGCATTCCTCGATGCCTGCCTGGACGACGAGTACCAGCGCATCTGCCTTCAGCAAGGACCTGCTGTGCTCGGCTGGGAGCGGTGCCGCGAGATCGAGGCGCGCATGATGGGGCTGCTCGATTCCATGCTCGTCGAGCTGGCCGACAGCGGCGCCCGAATCGCCCCCAGCCCCCTGCTGACTCGCGTCCTCTTCAGGATGGTCAGCGAAACCGCGCTGGCCATCGGTGAGGCGGAGGACAAGAAGGCTGCGAGGGCGGAGGCGGGGGAGCTGGTGACTGGGTTGTTGGCTTCAGTTCTGCGGGGAGTGTCCACTGCGGGCGGAAGCTGAGGGAGGGGCGGCTGCTCAGCGCGTTGCTCGAAGGAAGGTGCCGTCGAGCAGCCGGTCGAGCGTGTCCACCATGTGAGGACATGTGCGCCCGGGGTGCTGCCTGGCCAACTCCTGCGGTGGTGCGGGTCCTCAGGCTGAATCTCCCCAGATTCTCCCTCGAGGCAATGGGTGGCGGGCAGATCTCGGTACGTTCGCCTGCACACTCTCCAGATCCTCCCCGGCGCTACCGGTGAAGCTCCTGCGGTAGAGGTCAGCTCTCGAAAGAGCTCCTTGGATCGGCAAGCTGTGCGGCCCTATAACCTGGGATAATGCTTGCAGAAGTCACTGCCACCCGATATGTCGCCCCACTACGTGAGGGTGGATCTCTGCCCGGACTCGTCGAGGCTGACGACCTCGGCGTATACGTCATGAAGTTCACCGGGGCCGGCCAGGGCCGCAAGACGCTCGTCGCGGAGGTCGTCTGCGGGCAGTTGGCGCGTCGGCTGGGGCTGCGGGTGCCCGACCTGGTGCAGATCCAGCTCGACCCCGTGATCGGCCTGGCCGAGCCGGACCAGGAGGTGCAGGAGCTGCTCAAGGCCAGCGGCGGCCTCAACTTCGGCATGGACTACCTGCCGGGCTCCCTCGGCTTCGACCCGCTCGCGTACGAGGTGAGCGCCGCCGAGGCGGGGCGGGTGGTCTGGTTCGACGCGCTGATCAACAACGTCGACCGGTCCTGGCGGAACCCGAACATGCTGGTGTGGCACGGCGACCTGTGGCTGATCGACCATGGCGCGAGCATGATCTGGCACCACAACTGGCGCACCGCCCAGGTCGCCGCCGCGAAGCCGTACGACGCCTCCGACCACGCGCTCGCGCCCTTCGGCCCGGACGTCGCCGCGGCCGCCGCCGAACTCGCGCCGCGCGTGACGGAGGAACTCCTCACCGAGGTCGCCGCCGACGTCCCCGATGAGTGGCTGGTCGACGAGCCCGGCTTCGACAGCCCGGACGAACTGCGCCGCGCGTACGTCGACGTGCTGCACGCGCGAGTAAAGGGCCTCGCCGAGCGGATCACCCTCGGCCCGCGCGTCGAGCGCAAGCAGTCCAACGCGCCGGGGTGGCTCACCGACCACCTCACTCCGTGGCCGCACCCCACCAAGGACAAGAAGGGCGCGGGCGAATGAGCGAGCGCGATGTGTTCGAGTACGCGCTGCTGCGGGTGGTCCCTCGCGTGGAGCGCGGCGAGCAGTTCAACGCGGGCGTGGTGGTCTACTGCCGCGCCAAGTCCTTCGTGGCCGCCCGCACCCACCTCGACGAGCGCAAGCTGACCGCGCTCGACCCGGCGGCGGACGTCGCGGGCGTACGGGCCGCGCTGCGCGCCGTCGAAGGAGTCTGCCGGGGCGGCGAGGACGCGGGCCAGGCGGCGCGGGACGACATCGGCCGGCGCTTCCGCTGGCTGATCGCGCCCCGCTCCACGGTGGTCCAGCCGGGCCCCGTGCACTCCGGTCTGACGGCCGACCCGGAGGCCGAGGTGGAGCGGCTCCTGGACCTCCTCGTGCGCTGAGCCCGAGGCTGAACTCCGTCCCTCGAGAAGCCCTGGACACCGGTGGGCCGTTGACACCGGGTGCCAGGGCTTCTAGCGTCACGGATGCGTAGGTACTAAGCGGTCGCTCACCCCCCTGGGGAAAAGTCCTGGCGAGAGCGCCGCGAGAGCCGCATTCCAAGGGCGAGGGAGAACCAGCATGTCCACCACCGAGCAGCGCGTCGCCGTAGTCACCGGAGCCGCGCGCGGCATCGGCGCCGCCACCGCGATCCGACTGGCCGCCGAAGGCCGCGCCGTCGCCGTCATCGACCTCGACGAGGCCGCCTGCAAGGACACCGTCGAGCAGATCCAGGCCGCCGGCGGCAAGGCGATCGCCGTCGGCTGCGACGTCTCCGACGAGGCACAGGTCGAGGCCGCCGTGGCCCGGATCGCGGACGAGCTCGGCGCTCCCACGATCCTCGTCAACAACGCGGGCGTGCTCCGCGACAACCTGCTCTTCAAGATGAGCGCCTCCGACTGGGACACGGTCATGAACGTGCACCTGCGGGGCGCCTTCCTGATGTCGAAGGCCTGCCAGAAGCACATGGTGGACGCGGGCTTCGGCCGGGTCGTCAACCTGTCCAGCTCTTCCGCGCTCGGCAACCGCGGCCAGGTCAACTACTCGGCGGCCAAGGCCGGTCTGCAGGGCTTCACCAAGACCCTCGCCAAGGAGCTCGGCAAGTTCGGCATCACCGCCAACTCCGTCGCCCCCGGCTTCATCGTCACCGAGATGACCAAGACCACCGCCGAGCGCGTCGGCATGGGCTTCGAGGACTTCCAGGCCGCGGCCGCCACCCAGATCCCGGTCCAGCGCGTCGGCCGCCCCGACGACATCGCCAACGCCATCGCCTTCTTCACCGGCGACGCCGCGGGCTTCGTCTCCGGCCAGGTCATGTACGTCGCCGGCGGCCCGCTCAACTGACCCGGCCGCACCCCGACAGACCCATACGGGACGTAAAGGAAGCAGAACATGACCGTGCAGGACAGCGGGCGGGCCGCGCTCGTCACGGGCGCGAGCCGCGGCATCGGATACGGCATCGCCGAGGCGCTCGTCGCCCGCGGCGACCGGGTCTGCATCACGGGACGCAACGAGGACGCGCTCAAGGAGGCCGTCGAGAAGCTCGGCGCCGACCGGGTCATCGGCGTCGCCGGCAAGGCGCACGACGAGGCCCACCAGGCCGTCGCCGTGGAGCGCGCCATGGAGGCCTTCGGCCGGGTCGACTTCCTGGTCAACAACGCCGGTACGAACCCGGTGTTCGGGCCGATGGCCGACATGGACCTGAACGTCGCGCGCAAGGTCTTCGAGACCAACGTGATCTCGGCGCTCGGCTTCGCCCAGCGGACCTGGAAGGCCTGGCAGTCCGAGAACGGCGGCGCGATCGTCAACATCGCCTCCATCGCCGGCGTCTCGGCCTCCCCGTTCGTCGGCGCGTACGGCATGAGCAAGGCCGCGATGGTCAACCTGACGCTGCAGCTGGCGCACGAGTTCGCGCCCAAGGTGCGGGTCAACGCCATCGCGCCCGCCGTGGTGAAGACCAAGTTCGCCAAGGCGCTGTACGAGGGCCGCGAGGAGGAGGTCACCTCCGCCTACCCGCTCGGCCGCCTCGGCGTGCCTGCGGACATCGGCGGGGCCGCCGCGTTCCTCACCTCGGACCAGTCGGACTGGGTCACCGGGCAGACGCTCGTCGTGGACGGCGGCATTTTCCTCAATGCGGGCGTCGGCTGACCAAACGGTCAAGCCGGTGCGTAGCCCGCGTACCGGCTGAATGAGACGAGTCGGTACATCAAGTGCCCTGCCCGGCCTGAACGTTGGCCCGGCAGGGCACTGCGGTAAGGTGCGCCAACCCCCTGGCGTGGTTGATCGAGGAGCGTGCGCGTGTTCAACCGGACCCGAAGTCTGCAGGCCGCTGCGACTCTTGCGTCCATATCCCTGCTCGCGGGATGCGGTGTCTTCACTTCCGAAAGTACCGACGAGGAAAAGCCCATCGTCGTCGGCACCACCAGTGCGCCCAGCACCCTCGACCCCGCCGCGGCCTGGGACGGATCCTGGGAGCTGTACCGGAACGTCTACCAGACGCTGGTCAGCTACCCGACCGGCGCCGCGACGCCCGAGCCGGACGCCGCCGAGGCCTGCGAGTTCACCGACGAGTCGAACACCGCGTACCACTGCAAGCTGCGCGAGGGCCTGAAGTTCTCCGACGGCGACCCGCTCGACGCCAAGGCCGTGAAGCACTCCATCGACCGGATCGGCAAGATCGGCGTCGAGGGCGGCCCCGCGGGTCTGCTCGGCAGTCTCGAACGCGTCACGACCGACGGCGACCGCGATGTCACCTTCCACCTGAAGAAGGCCGACGCGACCTTCCCGTTCGTCCTCGCCACCCCGGCCATGTCGATCGTGGACCCGCAGGAGTACCCGGCGAACTCGCTCCGCAAGGAGAGCAGCATCGTCGGTTCCGGCCCGTACCAACTCGATTCGTACGAGGTCGGCAAGACCGCCGAACTCACCAGGAACCCGAACTACAAGGGCTTCGCCGAGCACAAGAACAACGCCGTCACCATCCGGTACTTCCAGGACTCCGGCACCATGGTGAAGGCCCTGAAGAAGCACGACATCGACGTCACGTTCCGCGGTCTGACCTCGCAGGACATCGTCGACCTCCAGGGCACCGCCGCCGGCGAGAACAAGCTCCAGCTCGTCGAGGGCGCCGGCACGGAGACCCGCTTCCTGGTGTTCAACCCCAAGGACCGCTGGGCGAAGAACCCCGCTGTGCGCGAGGCCGTCGCTCAGGTCATCGACCGCGGCGCGATCGTGCACAACATCTACAAGGACACCGTCGAACCGCTCTACTCGATGGTCCCGACCGGCGTCGCCGGCCACACCACGGGCTTCTTCGACACGTACGGAAAGCCCAGCCCCTCCAAGGCGAAGAAGATCCTCAGCGAAGCGGGCATCACGGACCCCGTCCCGCTGACCCTCTGGTACGCCACGGACCGCTACGGCTCGGTCACCAAGACGGAGTTCGAGGAGATCAAGCGCCAGCTGGAGGCCTCCGGCCTCTTCGACGTGACGGTCAAGGGCCGCCCCTGGAAGGAGTTCGAGAAGGGCTTCCGCAGCGGCGAGTACCCCGTCTTCGGCCGCGGCTGGTTCCCCGACTTCCCGGACCCGGAGAACTTCATCGCGCCGTTCGTCGGCGAGCGCAACAACCTGGGCATCCCGTACGCCAGCCCGCGCATCACCGACCAGCTGCTGCCCCAGTCGCGCCGTGAGACGGACCGCGGCGCCGTGGCCGAGGAGTTCGAGAAGGCGCAGGAGATCCTCGTCGAGGACGCCCGGCTGCTGCCGCTGTGGCAGGGCAAGCAGTACGTCGCCGCCTCCGAGGAGATCGCCGGCGGTGAGCGCGCCCTCGACCCCTCGACGATCATGACGATGTGGGAGCTGAGCCGGAAGACCAGCTGGTAGACGGCGGTCCGAGTGCACTGCACGACCCCGAAGGGCGGCCGGAACTCCGGCCGCCCTTCGGCGTTGTCAGTGGTCGCCGGTAGGTTCGATGGTGAGAAGTGACCGCACACTGGAGGTTGTTCACGTGACGGACCCGACCACCGCAGCCCTGCTCCCCGAGTCCTGGCGCGAGGTTCTCGGCGAGGAGCTGGAGAAGCCCTACTTCAAGGAACTCACCGAGTTCGTCGAGGAGGAGCGCGCGAAGGGCCCCGTCTACCCGCCCCGCGAGCAGGTCTTCGCCGCCCTGGAGGCCACGCCGTACGAGGATGTGAAGGTGCTCGTCCTCGGCCAGGACCCGTACCACGGCGAGGGCCAGGGCCACGGCCTGTGCTTCTCGGTCCGCCCCGGCGTGAAGACCCCGCCCTCCCTGCGGAACATCTACAAGGAGATGCAGGCCGAGCTCGGCACCCCCGTCCCGGACAACGGCTATCTGATGCCCTGGGCCCGGCAGGGCGTGCTGCTCCTGAACGCCGTTCTCACGGTCCGCGCGGGCGAGGCCAACTCGCACAAGGGCAAGGGCTGGGAGAAGTTCACGGACGCCGTGATCCGCGCGGTCGCCTCCCGCCCCGACCCGGCGGTCTTCGTGCTGTGGGGGAACTACGCCCAGAAGAAGCTCCCGCTCATCGACGCCGAGCGGCACATCGTGGTGAAGGGCGCCCACCCCTCGCCGCTCTCCGCGAAGAAGTTCTTCGGCTCCCAGCCCTTCACACAGATCGACAAGGCGGTCGCCGCCCAGGGCCACACGCCCATCGACTGGCGCATCCCCGACCTGGCCGACTTCGTCTCCTGAGCGCCCGCGCCTGAGCTGGATTGTCAGTGGTGGCGGATAGCGTCGGTGCTGTTCGCAGATGGTCGTACGAGTCGGGAGAACGCAGTGGCGGAGCAGCAGGAGCAGTCGTCCGAGGACGCCGTGATGGCACGGGCGGGGCAAGCAGTCATGCTGCATCGCGCGGGCGACCGTGAGGAGGCGCGCAACCGCCTCCTCGAGCTCTGGACCGAGATCGGGGAGCACGGCGACCCGCTGCACCGCGTCACGATCGCGCACTACATGGCGGACACCCAGGACGACCCGGCCGATGAGCTCGCCTGGGACCTGCGAGCGCTGACGGCCGCGGATGTCCTGACGGACGAGCGGGTCGAGCAGCACCACAGATCGCTCGAAGTGCGCGCGTTCTACCCGTCGTTGCACCTCAACCTTGCGGCGGACTATGTGAAGCTCCACCGCGAGGACGAGGCCCGCGCCCACCTCCGCCGCGCCCGCGGAGCCATCGGCACCCTCGGTGACGACGCCTACGGCAACGGCATCCGCGCCGCGATCGAACGCCTGGAGCTGCGGCTCGGGGCGGGCGGGGACGGCGGGCCGGTGGGCCCGCCGCGCCGGGAGGAGTAGTCGGCCTCACCGTCCCGGCTCGGGCGGCTCAACTCCCGTACTCCGCACGGCAGATGCGCGCCTGCGGGCTGTCCGGGGCCCACCGCCCGTAGCGCTCGCCGAGCCCGCAGAGGTCGGCCTCGGGCAGCATCGACTTCGGGCGTGCGGGGGCGCCGTGGAGGGGGGAGTCGTCGGCGGGGCCGGCGTGGTTGGTCCCGCCGGTGTGCTGCTGTCGGGGCTGGGCGGGCTGTGCGGGCTGTGCGGGCTGTGCGGGCTGTGCGGCACCGACTCCTGGGGCGCGGTCGTGCTTCGGCTGCTCGGGCAGGCGCAGGTAGTCCTTGGACTCGGGGGCGTCCGGCCTCATCATCCGTAGCGCCTCATGGGCCGGTGCGGTGACGAGGCGCGGCTCGGCGTCGCCACGGGCCTGCGGGGCGGGCTCGGACTCGGACGCGGACTCGGACGCGTCGGACCGGGAGTGCGGCGCGTCCACCCCGCCCACGGAGACACAGCCGCTGACGGCCGAGGCGGTCATGGCGATGAGCAGGGCCGCTGCGGTCCTCGTTCGGTGCATCTGCGCAACTCTGGTGTGCAGACGGCCTCTTGAGCGAGAGATCGAGAGGAGATTGCCCCGCACGTGTGAACGTGGCCGCCGGTGTCTGGCGGGGGTGGGGGCGCGGTGACGGTTCAGAGGGCCGCAGCAAGAACCGTCAGCTCGACCGCGAAGACCAGCACCCCTCCGAGCAGGATGGCGCCGACCGGCCGGACCGGTCGTTCCGCCGCCTCGCGCTGCAGGGTCGTGTGCGCGGCGAGCGCGGCCGGAGTCGAGGTCACCCAGAGAGCGGCCGGGAACACCAGCCCCTCCCCGAGGGCCTGACGCAAGTCCGAGCCTCCGGCAACCAGAAGCCGCACCAGCGTGGGCAGAACAGCCGTGGAGATCAGCCCGAGCGCGGTGCCGACGACCACCCATCGCCAGAGCCGCCCGCCGCCGAGCCCGCGGTGCCCGGCGCGCCGTGCCAGCCAGTGGCCGAGGGTGAGCGAGGGCAGGACGTAGGCGGCGGTCAGCAGGGCGCTGAGCGCGGCGATCGTGACCGGACAGCGCGGCGCCGGTCACGGCAACGGCCATGAACGTGGCCGGGCCCTGGCGGAAGGCGACGAGCAGCGGCGGGGCCGCGACGGTCAGGAGTACACCCAGCACACCGAGTACGGCCATCGAGACGGGCCACGGTGCCGCGCCCTCCGGGCCGCCCGGAGGTCTCCCCGCGCGCCCCGTGCCACCGAAGTTCCGCTAACCGCGCTCACCGCACCCCAGCATCCCGCCCAGCAACTCCCTGAATCCCGCCCGTAGTTCGTCGAGGGACGGGACCTCCGCGTGGTACGAGCCGGCCGCGCAGGCGAACATCAGGCCCTCGCTCCAGGCCACGAGGGACAGGGTGTGGCGGCGTGGGGCGGGGGAGCCGGCCGCTGTCAGCAGGGACTCGACCATGGTGCGGAACTGCGCGCCCTGCTGGTCGTAGAACGCGCGCAGTTCGGGGCGGCGGGTCGCTTCGAGGGCCAACTCGTAGCGGGAGACGGTGAGATGGCGGTGCTCGGTGAGGGCGCGGTGCAGGGCGCGCGCCAGGGTGTCGGCCAGGGCCTCGGCGCCGCCCTCGGGGTCGGGCATCTCCGTCGGCATCAGCGTCTGCGCCTCGCGTTCCGCCTGCCGTCGCACGGTGGCCTCCAGGAGGGCGAGCCGCGTGCGCGCGTGATTGGAGGTGGAGCCCTGCGGCAGCCCCGCCGCCTCGTCGACCGCGCGGTGGGTGAGGCCCCGCATGCCGCGCTCGGCGAGCAGGGTGATCGCGGTGTCGGCGATCAGCTCCGCCCGGGAGGAGGAAGGGGCGCGGGGGGAGACGGGTGGGCGTTCAGGCATGGGGTCACCCTATCCCGTACGACTACACCTGTAGTAACGTCGTCCACGTACGCACTACAGGTGTAGTTTCAGGAAGGGGAGGAGTCGTCATGGCCCGTGCCATCGTGATCGGAGGCGGCGTAGGCGGTCTCACCGCGGCCGCCGTGCTGCATCAGCAGGGCTGGGCGGTGACCGTCCTGGAGCGCTCGCCCGAGTTGGAGCCCGTGGGCGCCGGCATCTCCCTCGCGCCCAACGCCCAGCGCGCCCTCGACGTCGTCGGGCTCGGCGACGAGATCCGGGCCCTCGCCGCCTGGCAGCGCGACGGCGGACTGCGTACGCCCAGCGGCCGCTGGCTCTCCCGTACCAGCAGCGAGGCCATCGCCGAGCGGTTCGGCGGCTCGCTTGTGCTGCTGCACCGCGCCACCCTGGTCGACGTGCTCCGCTCCCGCCTGCCGGAGGGCACCGTCCGCACCGGCCTGGCCGCGCGCCTCGCCGACCCCGGCGGACCCGGCCGGCCCGCCACGGTGACGACCGACGCCGGGGATCTGGAGGCCGAGCTGGTCGTCGGCGCGGACGGCATCAACTCCGTCGTGCGCAAGGCCCTGTTCCCCGGGCACCCCGGTCCGACGTACGCGGGGTTCACCACCTGGCGCGTCGTCGTGCCCGCACCCGAGCGGCACTTCGGCTCGCACGAGACCTGGGGGCAGGGCGAGTTGTGGGGCTCGCACCTGATGAAGGACGGTACGGCGTACGCGTACGCGGCGGCCGGAGTGCCCGCCGGGTGGGAGGCGCCCGGCGGCGAACGGGCGGAGCTGATGCGGAGGTTCGGGCACTGGCACGAGCCGATCCCGGAGATCCTCGCCGGTGTGGCGCCCGAGCAGATCCTGCGGCACGACGTGTATTACATGCGGCACGCGCTGCCCGCGTACCACAAGGGCCGGGTCGCCCTGCTCGGCGACGCCGCGCACGCCATGACGCCGAGCCTCGGGCAGGGCGGCAACCAGGCCATCGAGGACGCGGTGGTCCTCGCCCACCACGTCGACCCGGAGCGGGAGCCGGGCCCGGCCCTCGCGGCGTACTCGGCGGAGCGGCTGCCGCGCACGATGGGCATCGTCGCCAAGGCGTACCGCACGGGCCGTATCAACACCGCACCCTGCAGCCGCCCGGTGATGCTGCTGCGGAACGCGCTGATCGCGGGCGTGAACAAGGCCGGCCCGAACCTCGTCCTGCGCACCCTCGACGGCATCATGGACTGGCACCCGCCGCAGGACCGGCAGACCGGCGCCGGGCGTACGGAGGCGTCCCGGTCCCGGAGTTGACCGGCCGCGCCCCGCGCCCCGCGCTCCCGCCTCCACCCTGCGCCCTCCGCCCTGCCCTGAGCCCCGAGCGGCACGTATGCTTCCGGGCATTCCGCACCGCGAGCAGCGCTCGCACCACCGCGAACCTCAGGAGCATGTACGTGAAGGTCGGCTGCATCGGGCTCGGCGACATCGCGCAGAAGGCCTATCTGCCCGTCCTCGGCGCACTCCCCGGGGCGGAGCTGCATCTGCAGACCCGCACGCCCGCCACGCTCGAACGCGTCGCCGCCGCGCACCGCGTGCCGGTCGAGCAGTGCCATGCCGACCTCGACGGGCTCCTCGCCCAGGGCCTCGACGCGGCCTTCGTGCACGCGCCGACGGTGGCGCACCCCGACATCGTCACGCGGCTGCTCGACGCGGGTGTGCCGACGTATGTCGACAAGCCGCTCGCATACGAACTCGCCGAGTCCGAGCGGCTCGTGGCGCTCGCCGAGGAGCGGAACGTGAGCCTCGCCGTGGGCTTCAACCGCCGCCTCGCGCCCGGGTACGCGCAGTGCGCCGAGCATCCGCGCGAGCTGATCGTGATGCAGAAGAACCGGGTCGGGCTGCCCGAGGACCCGCGGACGCTGGTGCTCGACGACTTCATCCACGTCGTCGACACCCTGCGGTTCCTCGCGCCGGGTCCGGTCGACGACATCTCCGTGCGCGCTCGCGTACGGGACGGTCTGATGCACCACGTGGTGCTGCAGCTCGCCGGTGACGGGTTCACGGCCCTCGGCATCATGAACCGGCTCAGCGGGTCCACGGAGGAGATCCTCGAGGTCTCGGGCCAGGACACCAAGCGCGAGGTGCGCAACCTCGCCGAGGTCATCGACCACAAGGGCCAGCCGACGATCCGCCGACGCGGCGACTGGGTCCCGGTCGCCCGCCAGCGCGGCATCGAGCAGTCGGTGCACGCCTTCCTGGACGAGGTCCGCGCGGGCCGGGTGGTCAGCGCGCGGGACGCGCTGGCGACGCACGAGATGTGCGAACGGGTGGTACGGGAGTCCCTGGCGGGGGCTGCGGGGGCTGCGGGGGCTGCGGGGACGGCGGGAGCTGCGGGAGCTGCGGGAGCTGCGGGAGCGCCCGGCGCCTGAGGGGCGGGATGCCCGGCGGCGGCCAGGGCAACGCAAAGATCGGGGAGGCGGTCCCTAACGGCGCCAGAGAGCGCGCCGTGCTTCCCAGCCGCACAGCAGAGCCAGTGCGAGGACCGCTCCGTACACCGCCCAGTCGCCGAAGCGGACGTACAGCGTCGTGCCGGTGGCCAGGGGGACGTCGTACGTCCGGGCCGTGCTCTCCTCCGTACCCAGCGCGGTGCCCACGCGTGCGCCGTCCGGGCCGTGGACCGCGGAGACGCCGGTGAGCGTGGCGTGCACCATCGGGCGGCCGTTCTCGGCGGCGCGCAGGGCGGCGAGCGAGGCGTGCTGGGCGGGCGCCCAACTGTCCTGGAACGTGGACGTCGCCGACTGGGCGAGCAGCAACTGCGCACCCGAGCGCGTCAGATGGCGGCTCATGTCGGGGAACGCCGACTCGAAGCACACCAGCGGCCCGACCTTCCCCCAGGCCCGGGCGCCGGAGGCGTCCGGGTTGCCGGTCACCGGCAGGACCACGGGGGCCTCGCCGCGCCTGCGGTCCTCGCCCGCGGCCCTGCCGACCGAGGTGGCCCAGCCGAGCAGGGCGCGCGCCGGTACGTACTCGCCGAACGGCACGAGCCGCATCTTGTCGTAGCGCCCGCCGGTCGGGCCCTCGGGACCCACGAGGATCGCGGACTTGAAGATTCCGGGCTCGTCGGAGCGGCGCGCGTCGACGTTCACCAGGATCTGCGCGCCGACCTCCCGGGACAGCTGCCCCAGGCGTGCCGCGAGGTCGGGCCGCTCGTCCAGGTCGTACCCGACGCTGCTCTCGCCCCACACGACCAGGTCGACGCCGCGCCCCGCGACCGTACGAGTCAACGCCTCCTCGCGCGCGAAGCGCTTCGCGACGCTGCCCACGCCTTCGATCACGCCGGGCTGGACGACGGCGACCCGCGCCGAACCCGCCGCCTGGGGACGGGGTGCCCACGCCCAGGCCGCGGAGGCGACGATGGCCACGGCCGCCGCTCCGGCCACCGCCGCGACCCGGGCCCGCTCCACCGCGATCAGCACGGCGAACGCGGTGTTCACGGCGACGACAACGAGGCTCAGCAGCCACACTCCGCCCACCGAGGCGACCCGGAGCGCTGGCTCGACCTGCCACTGGCTCGACCCGAGCAGCCCCCACGGGCCGCCCAACCCCTCCCAGGACCGCACCAGTTCGACCATCAACCACCCACTGGGCACAAGCACCAGGGCCGCCGCGACCCGCCGGGGCGCGGGCGAACCGCCGAGCAGATGCCGTACGAGCAGCCCCCAGGGCGCCCACAGCGCGCCGAGCAGCACGGCGATCACGAACGTGAAGACATGCAGACTCGGCAGCAGCCAGTGGTGCACCGCCAGCATGAACCCGGCCCCGCCGAGCCAGCCGTCGTACACGGCCCTGCGCGCGGTCGGCGCCGAGCGGACCAGCAGCAGCCAGGGCACGAGCGCGACGTACGCGAACCACCACCAGGACGGTTCCGGGAAGGCGAGCGCGGGCAGCGCGCCCGCGAGGACGGCGAGGGCGCCGCGCCCCCAGCGGGAGTCGAGCAGCCGGCCGACGGGCCCGCTCCGGCCCGAGCCGCGCGTCCGGGCGTCGCTTCCGGTGTGCCGGAGCCGCGACAGGCCCTTCGGGCCGCCGTCCCGGAAGCCGACCCTGCGCAGTACGCCGGTCGACCGGCCGGTCAGCTCCATGCCGTGCCTCCCTCGGCACCGGACGTCCGGTGCGTACCCGTGCGTACGTACGTCCAGTGTGCGCCCGCTTCGCGATCTTCGACAGGGGGCGTGGCGCGTGGCGTACCGGCTCGGTCGCGGAGGGTGGAGGGTGCGAGGTCAGGAGCCGTCGGGCTGCCGGCGCGGGGCGGGAGGCCGCTCCCGCCGGTCCTCCGAGTCCGGCCGCTCGATCGCCGTACGGCGCCACTTCTCGCGTACGACGACCTTGGTGACGCGCCAGCCGACGCGGGTGCGCAGGACCGAGAACGTGTACCGCCCGCCGCACTCGAAGTCCGGGGCGCCGCCGTCGGGCCGGGTGCGCATCGGGTTGGTGTAGTCGGCCTGCACCTGGGCGGTGTCGCCCACGTCCCCTTCGAGCGGACCGAAGCGGAGTCTGCGGTTGACGATCAGATGCTGGCGCATCGGGAAGAGCTGGAGGGTGCCGGCCAGCCACTCGGCGACCTGGTGGGCGGCGCCTTCGATGCCGCCCGCGGAGCTGTAGTCGGCCCGGCCGTCGGGGGTGAAGAGGCCGCGGTACGCGAGCCAGTCGCCGTCGTCGACGGCCATGGCGTAGTCGGAGATGAGGGTGTCGATGGCGAGCCGGTCCATCACGGCTGCGAGGTCCACGCGCTGCGTCATCGATTCAGTGTTGTCGCCCGGAGCCGCGAGGCCAAGGGGCGTGCGCGGACCGGCGCAGGACGCCTGCCGGTCAGGCGACCTTCACTACCTCTTCACGAATGGCCGCTGCCCAGGCGACCACAAGCACCTGGTACTCAGCACGCTGTTCATCGCTCAACCGCCCGCCGGAGCACAGCATCAGGCCGCGTATCCGCTCGTTCAACTGGTCGGCGGACCACGGGACACCATCGGGCGAAGTGGCGATCATGTGAAAGAGTCTAGGGCCTGGGTATGACAACGACCGTGCCCTGAGCGCGACTTCTGTGCCTATCCGGTCACACCCACAGCAATATGCGTGGAAGTCGCCGGTGTTCACCCTTGTCCCTCTTCGGCCCAGGGATCGGGGTCGGCGAGAACTTCCGCGAGGGGACGGCCGGTTCGGGCGGCGAGCTCCTGGCGTTCGCGCACCTCGCGCATCGTGCGCGGACGATAGCCGGGCCCGTCCGGCATACAGCCACAGCTCGGGTGGAAACGCAGCCCGGCCCGGAGGACCACGGTCAGGGCCTGCCAGCCGTCCAGGTCCCGACGCGGCGGTACGGCCAGCTGCTCACCGGCGTCGATCATCGGCAGCCGGCAGGTGGGGCAGGGCACCGGCCCCGGCGACGCCTTCTTGAACGCGTGCCGGCAGCCGAGGCAGACGAGATGGCTCCGCATGATTCTCATGGCCGCACGCTACGGACAGGTACGGGCACGGGGCAGCCGGATTTCGCCACCGCCGGGCCATCGCGCCTGAGCTGCGGCGGAGCCCGCGTATCGCGTCAGCGGATGCACCCCGGGCACAGGTCCGCGATGCTGGAAGGACCCGAGAAAGCCAAGCAGGAAGGGCTGCCATGTCTGTGATGGACAAGCTCAAGCAGATGCTCAAGGGCCACGAGGACCAGGCAGGGAAGGGCGTCGACAAGGCCGGTGACATGGTCGACGAGAAGACCCAGGGCAAGTACAAGGGCCAGGTCGACACCGCTCAGGACAAGCTCAAGGGGCAGTTTGGAGCCGGCCAGGACAAGGACCAGCCGCCGCAGCAGTGACGCCCGGCTCCTGAGGGGTGCCGACGGTCAGGGGTGTCAGCCCGCGGACTCTCCCGCGTGCGGGCTCAGTACACCCATGCCCACGAGGATGAACAGGACGGTGCCGAGGACGACGCGGTAGTAGACGAAGGGCATGAAGGACTTCGTGGTGATGAACTTCATGAACCAGGCGATCACCGCGTAGCCCACGATGAAGGCGATGATCGTCGCGAAGATCGTCGGCCCCCAGGAGACATGGCCCTCGCCCGCGTCCTTCAGCTCGTACGCCCCCGAGGCGAGCACCGCCGGGATGGCGAGCAGGAAGGAGTACCGGGCCGCCGCCTCACGGGTGTAGCCCATGAGCAGGCCGCCGCTGATGGTCGCGCCGGAGCGGGAGACGCCCGGGATCAGGGCCATGGCCTGGCAGATGCCGTAGATCAGGCCGTCGCGTACGCCGAGTTCCTTGAGGGTCTTGCGTTCGCGGATGGCGCGGTGGCGGCCGCCGACCTCGTCGCGGGCGGCCAGGCGGTCGGCGATGCCGAGGACGATGCCCATGACGATCAGCGTCGTCGCGATCAGACGCAGGTCACGGAACGGGCCCTCGATCTGGTCCTTGAGCGTGATGCCGAGGACGCCGATCGGGATCGAGCCGATGATCACCAGCCAGCCCATCTGGGCGTCGTGGTCGCCGCGCATCTCCTTGTCGGTGAGCGAACGGAACCAGGCCGAGACGATCCTGACGATGTCCTTGCGGAAGTAGATGAGGACCGCGGTCTCCGTGCCGATCTGCGTGATGGCCGTGAACGCGGCACCCGGGTCGTGCCAGCCCGCGAAGGCCGCCGTGAGCCGCAGATGGGCGCTGGAGGAGATGGGGAGGAACTCGGTGAGCCCCTGCACGAGTCCGAGGATGAAGGATTCGAACCAAGACATGTGGGTGCTAGGCCATTCGCGTACTGATCATGGACTGACCAGCGAACTGGCAGGTCAGGACCCCTGAGTGGATGGACGGTCGAGGTGTCGGCTTAGGCATCTGGCTCTGTGGTCGTCGCCGTTGTTCAGGGGAAGCGTAGCGGCAGCCTTTCGGGGGCCTGCCCAGGGGTTGTGCCGGTCAAGAGCCGGGCGCGGTCGGCCGTCACCCCGTGGTGCTGTCGCCGCGCAGCTTGTGGCGCTTGCACCAGGCGACGATCGCCGCGGCGAGACCGGTCAGGGCGATGAAGCCCATGGCGACGAGGAAGGCGGGGGAGGTCGGCGTGCTCGCGCGGCTGCCCGCCACCACGTACGCCGCCGTGTTCGGGATCGAGCCGAGGCCGGTGGCGAGGAGGAACGGGAACCAGCCCATGCGGGAGACCGCCGCGCAGTAGTTGGAGGCCCAGAACGGCACCCCGGGGAAGAGCCGCGCCGCCATCATCGAGCGGAAGCCGTGCCGGCTGAGCTGGCCGTCCACCGCGTGCACGAGGCGGCCGCGCAGCAGCGGTCGCAGGGCGTCCTGGCCGAGCGCCCGGCCCAGACCGAAGGCGATGCCCGCGCCGATGACGGTGCCCGCGATCGCCCCGGCAAGACCCGCCTGCGTACCGAACAGGGCACCCGCCGCCAGGTTGAGCAGCGGCCGGGGCACGAACGCGGCGGTGCACAGTCCGTACGCGACGGCGAACACGATCACGCCCATGCCCGCTGTCGCGCCGTTGAGCCGCACCGGCCAGCCGTCGGCGATGAGTTGCTGCGGTTCCAGGAGGAGAACGCTCGTGCCGGCCGCCGCGAGCAGCACGACGAGCAGGGCGAACCGGGACCACGGGGCGAGCAGCACGCGGCCGACGCGTACGGCGAAGCCCTCGGGGGTGGCGGCCGCGGGCCGGGGCACGGGATCGAACATCCGGGGAGACTAACCGACACATATGTGTGATCGCCGTATGGTGCGTCTCATGTGCGCCACAGTGCCGTCCGGCTCCGCCGAGTCCGCCACGTCTCCCGGGGCGCCCCCCGTTCCCGCCAGTGAGCTCGCCGACGAGGTGCTCGCGCGGCTGGTCCTCACGTACCCGAAGGGCGCCGACGCGGAGCGTGCCGGGGAGATGGCCGCGTACATGAAGGGCGTCGCGCCGTTCCTCGGGATCATGTCGACCGAGCGGCGGGCCCTGTCCCGCGGGGTGCTCGCCGGGCTGCCGCGGCCGGGCGAGGCGGACTGCGCGGCGGTCGCGCTGCGCTGCTGGCGGCTGCCGGAACGGGAGTACCACTACTTCGCCGTGGACTACCTGCGGCGGTACGTGCGCGCCTGCTCGTCCGCGTTCCTGCCCGTCGCCCGGCATCTCGTGACGACCGTCTCGTGGTGGGACACCGTGGACCTCCTCGCCGGGCACGTGGTGGGCGGGCTCGTCGCGGCCGACCCGGGGCTCAGGCGGGACATGGACCGCTGGATCGAGGACGACGACCGGTGGGTGGCCCGTACGGCACTCCTGCACCAGCTGCGCTTCAAGGACGCCACCGACACCGAACGCCTCTTCGCCTACTGCCTGCGGCAGTCCGGCCACCCCGACTTCTTCATCCGCAAGGCGGTCGGCTGGTGCCTGCGGGAGTACGCGAAGACGGACCCGGACGCCGTCCGCGCCTTCGTCGCCGACCACGCCGACCGGCTCGCGCCGCTGTCGGTGCGCGAGGCGCTCAAGAACGTCGGAGCC
The DNA here is from genome assembly GCF_031157275.1 of Streptomyces sp. LHD-70. Lineage (GTDB taxonomy): Bacteria > Actinomycetota > Actinomycetes > Streptomycetales > Streptomycetaceae > Streptomyces. The sequence goes on along the minus strand of NZ_JAVIFW010000017.1, from coordinate 109,295 downwards.
TGACCCCCGCCGGGACCGGGCGCGGCGCCGTGCGCCAGACTGCTGCCCCTGCGAGCCGTGCACCGGCACGGCGGTACGGCGGAGGGGTGGCGGTCATGGCGGAGACGGCACTGGTGCTCGGAGCGGGTGGACTCAGCGGCGTCGGCTGGGAGATCGGCGTGCTTCACGGCCTCGCCGAGGCGGGCGTGGACCTCAGCGACGCCGACCTGGTCGTCGGCTCCTCCGCGGGCTCCGTCGTCGGCGCCCAGCTCACCTCCGGCAAGCTGACGCTGCCCGAGCTGTACGAGCGCCAACTCGCCGATCCCGCCGGGGAGATCCCCGGACAGCTGGGCGCGGGGCTCGTCCTCAAGTACGCCCGCGCCGTGCTCGGTTCACGCACCCCCGAGGCGTACGGCAGGAAGCTCGGCGCGCTCGCCGTGGCCGCCGACACGGGGGACGAGGCGTCGCGGCGCGAGGTGATCGCGCGGCGCCTCGTCTCCCACCGCTGGCCTGAGCGGCGCCTGCTCGTCACCGCGGTCGACGCGGCCACGGGGGAGCTGCGGGCCTTCGACGCCGCCAGCGGGGTGCCGGTCGTGGACGCCGTCGCGGCGAGCTGTGCGGTGCCCGGGGTGTGGCCTGCCGTCACGATCGAGGGGCGCAAGTGGATCGACGGCGGGATCCACTCCTGCGCCAACGTGCATTTGGCCACGGGGTACGCGCGGGTCGTCGTGCTCGCCCCGCAACCGGCGGGCGGCGGTCCGTTGCCCTCCCCGCGGCGTCAGGCGGAACGCTTGGCCGCGGAGGGTGCGCGGGTGACTGTGATCACCCCGAACGCGGAGGCGCGCCGTGCGTTCGGGCGCCGGACCCTGGACCCGAGCCGTCGGGCGCCCGCGGCGCGGGCGGGGCTTGCGCAGGCGGCTGCTTGGGTGGGGGAGGTGGGGCGGGTGTGGGTGAATTGATCCCCTCCCTGGGACTGGCCTCCGTGCCCCGGCACAATCACCCCGTGGACGCATCGACACCCCCGGCGGACGAGCCGATCCCCGTCACCCGCCCCGTGGACCACGGCACCGCCAAGCTGCTGCCGGACGTCGACCGCCCTCGGGCCTGGCTCCTGACCGTCGACGGTGCGCCGCAGTCGTACGTGGATCTGGACGAGCCCACGTACCTGGAGTTCGAGTACGCCCGCAGGCTCGCGCACGTACTCGATCTCGCTGCGGACGAGGGGCGGCCCCTCGATGTCGTGCACCTCGGTGGGGGTGCCCTCACGCTGCCGCGCTACCTCGCCGCGACCCGGCCCGGGTCGGCGCAGGACGTCGTCGAGGCCGACCAGGGTCTGGCCCGGCTGATCGCCGAAGTGCTGCCGGTGGCCGACGGCTCCGGGATCCGTACGCATCGCGCCGACGCCCGCGCCTGGCTGGAGGCGGCGCCGGACGACAGTGCGGACGTCGTCGTCGGGGACGTCTTCGGCGGCTCGCGGGTGCCCGCGCACCTGAGCACCCTCGACTACGCGCGCCAGGCCGAGCGCGTCCTTCGGCCCGACGGGATCTACCTCGCCAACCTCCCCGACAGTGCCCCGTTCACCTTCCTGCGCTCCCAACTCGCCACGTTCCGGGCGGTGTTCGAGGAGCTGCTGCTCATCGCCGAACCCGCCGTGCTGCGCGGGCGGCGCTTCGGCAACGCGGTCCTCGTCGCCGCACACCGCGAACTCGACACCGCCGCCCTCGCGAGGCGTACCGCCGGTGACGTGTTCCCGGCGCGCGTCACCGGCGGCGCGGAGCTGCGGCGGTTCGTCGGGGACGCGCGACCCGTGGCCGAGCAGGACGCCGTGGCCTCACCCGAGCCGCCGGGCGGCACCTTCAGCGTCGGCTGAGGCGTCCGTCCCGGCCGGACCGGAGGAGCCCGCCACCTTCTCCTCGGTGCGGCGCGTGAGGCGGCGTACGTCCGGGACGCACAGGACCGCCGCCGTCATCAGCACGACGAGCACCGCGCAGCCCCACAGCGCGGTGCCCCGGCCGAAGGCCGTCTCGGCCGGGCCCGCGAGTGCAGTGGCCAGGGGGACGAGGGAGACGGAGCCGAACCAGTCGTACGCGGAGACCCGGGAGAACTTGTCCTCGGGGATCTCCTGGTGCAGGGCCGTCATCCACGAGACGCCGAACACCTCGATGGCGACGCCGCTGACGAACATCGCGGCGGCGAGCAGCGGGAGTTGGACCGGCACGGCCAGCGCCGCCGACGGCAGTGCGAGCGGGAACACGCACAGCGAACCGGCGAGCAGCAGCCGCCGCGGCTTCCACCGCATCATCAGGAACGCGCCCGCGATCGTGCCCACGCCGAACGCGCTCAGGGCGAGGCCCCAGGGCGCCGCACCCCCGAGCGAGTCCCGGGCGACCAGCGGACCGTAGACCGCCTCGGCCGCGCCGATCACCGCCACCACCACGGAGAACTGGACGACGATCGTCCACAGCCAGGGCCGGCCGATCACCTCCCGCCAGCCGTCCCGCAGATCGGCGAGCATCCCGCCGCCGGGCGCGCGCTCGGGCACGTCGGCCACCCGCAGGAACGCGCGCAGCCCACCGGCGAGCGCGAACGCGACCGCGTCCACGGCGAGCACCCAACCGGGCCCGATCGCCGCGATCAGGGCGCCGCCGAGCGCCGCACCGCCGATCGCGGCGCCGTGCATCGCCATCCGGAAGAGGGCGAACGCGCGGCTCGCCTGGTCCCCGGTGACGCTGGAGAGCAGCATGCCCTCGGCGGCCGGGCTGAAGAACGCCTGGCCCGTACCGCCGAGCGCGGTGAGCAGCATCATCTGCCACAGCTGCGGTTCCCCGGCGAGGACCAGGACCGCGAACGCCGCCTGGGAAAGGCAGTTGAGGATGTTGGCGGCGACCATCACATGGTGCCGCGGCAGCCGGTCGGCGACGGCGCCGCCGATGAGCAGGAAGACGACGAGCGGGATCGTACGGGCCATGGCGACGAGCCCCACGTCACCGCCGTCGCCCCCGGCGTCGAGGACCGCGAAGGCCGCGGCGATCAGGGCGCCGTGGCTGCCCAGGTTGGTGACGACCGCGGCCGCGGTCAGCAGGGTGTAGTTGCGGCCGGCCCAGGCGGGGCGGCGCAGTCGGGGCGTCACGGCTCTGTCCACCGCTGAACTATCGCCGCACCGCCCCTGGCCTGCCAAACCGCTTCAGCGGAGCGAGGTCAGCTCTGCGGCATGCCCGCGAGCCGCACCGAGCTGAGGATCTTCTTGATCGTGGCCTCGCTGAGCTCGTCCTTCACGTCCTTCGGACCGAAGAGCGACCACACCACGAAGTCGTTGGCCTTGTTCTTGAACGCGAACGACAGGGCCTTGCCCTCGGTGGCACACGGGTTCTTGGACTTCGGCACGCCCTGCGACTCGGCGTACGCGATGCTGCCCTCGAGGCCGGTGAGCTTCGACTTGTACTTGGAGGGCTTGGACAGGCCGATGTTCTTCTGGCTGGGCTGCGTGTACGGGCCGTACACCCACCAGCCGACGGTGTTCTGCGCGGCCTCGCCGGTGTTCTTCGCGCCGTTGGCGCCCTTGGTGCCCGCGGCGGCCAGCTTCCAGCTGTCCTTCTGGCCGTCCTCGTCCTCGTCGTACTGGCACCAGTCGGGCTTGTACTCCGTGATGCCCGTCATCGTCGTGACCGGCTTCTCGGTCTTCTCGTCGAGGTAACTCAGCGTGCTGTCCGGCTCCTTGACGACCCAGCCGGGGGGTACGTCGAAGGCGGTGCCGCGCTTGGGGTTGACCACGACCTGCCAGCCGTCGATGACCGGTTCGACCGAAGGTCCGTTGCCGCGGCCCTCCTCCGTGGGCGAGGGCTCCTCGCTCGGCGTGGCCGGGGCGGAGGACGTGGGCTTCTTCTCGCTGCCCTTGGACTCGTCCTTGGTCTTGTCGTCCTTGCCGCCGAGGACCAGGAAGCCCGTCACACCGGCGGCGATCACGACCGCGGTCGCCGCGACGATCGCCGTGACGGTCGTCTTGTTCCGGCCGCCGCCGGGGGGTTGGGGCGCGCCGAGCGGAGTGGTCGGCACGTTCCAGTGCGGTCCGCCCTGCTGCTGGTAGTCGCCCTGCTGCGGGTACGCGCCGGGCGGCGGCGTGCCGGGCTGCAGGGGCGCACCGGGGGGCGGGGGAGGAGTGCCCGGCTGCATCGGCGCGCCCGCGGGAGGCGTGGCCTGCTGCGGATAGCCCGGCTGTGCGTACGGGTTGGGCTGCTGTTGTCCCGACTGCGGGTACCCCGGCTGCTGGTACTGCTGCTGATCAGGGTCCTGCGGGTTTTGCTCGCCCCCGGGCGGCTGCTGTCCTGGCCACATGGCCCGTAACGATAGAGGTGCGGCGGGCCCGCCTGCCACGCGCGCCCCCAATTGTGACCTGCGGGCCGCCCAAAGGGCCGGGCAAAGGGGGTGACCTGCGCATATAGGTGCCGCTCCGGAGTGGCCGAGCGGCACGTGACGTACGTCACCGGGGTGGCCGGAGGCGTGGAAGATACCCACGGGTAACATCCCGCTCATGAGCGCTGACCAGATGTCCATCGGCGAGATGCTCGCCGCCACCGTCCCGATGGTCCGGACCCTGAACCTGGAGTACGCCGAGACCACGCCCGAGCGGGCCGTTCTCCACCTGCCCGACGACCCCGACTACCGCAACCACGTCGGCGGCCCCCACGCCGGGGCGATCTTCACGCTCGGGGAGTCGGCCAGCGGCGCCATCGTCCTCGCCGCGTTCGGGGACCAGCTGTCGCGTGCCGTGCCGCTGCCGGTCACCGCCGACATCGCGTTCAAGAAGATCGCCACGGGCCGCGTCACCGCCACCGCGACCCTCGGCCGCCCGATCGCCGACGTGCTCGCGGAGCTGGACGAGGGCAAGCGGCCCGAGTTCCCCGTGGCCGTCGCCGTCACCCGTGGGGACGGCGCCGTGACCACCGAGATGACCGTCGTCTGGACGCTGCGCCCCAACAGCTGAGCCACACCTCCCCAGGCCCCGCCCCCTACGCCGCAGGCAGGGGAGCGGGGCCGTCCCGTGTGATCCCGTGGGCTGCGCCGCGTGCGCCCGCTGGGCATGTCAGCGGCCACATCAAGCCCGTCTGGGGGCACCTCCCGGCCGGAGGCTGGGGGAGTTTGAGGACGAGCCCGGAGGGCGATCTGCGGTGCCAAGGTCGACGACCCGGATCACCCTCCGTAAGACCTACTCCGCGTGCGCAGCCGCGTGCGTCTTCGCCAGCTCCGTGTACATCGCCGCGTTCAGCTTGATGCCCTCGCGCTCCTCGTCGGTCAGCGGGCGCTTGACCTTCGCCGGTACGCCCGCGACGAGTGAACCCGGAGGCACCTGAAGTCCCTGCGGTACGAGCGCCTGCGCCGCGACGAGTGAACCGGCGCCGATCACCGCGCCGTTGAGGAGCGTCGCGCCCATGCCGATGAGGCAGTCGTCCTCGATCGTGCAGCCGTGCACCGTGGCGTTGTGGCCCACCGAGACCCGGTCGCCGATGGTCACCGGGAAGCCCGGGTCGACGTGCACGGTGCAGTTGTCCTGGATGTTGCTGTCGGCGCCGAGGACGATCGGGCCGCAGTCGGCGCGCAGCACCGTGTGGTACCAGACGCTGGCCCCCGCCTTCAGGGTCACGTCGCCGATGACGACGGAGGTGGGCGCGGCGAAGGCCGTCTCGTCCACCTCGGGTTCCGCGCCGCCGACGCCTGCGATCAACGCCCGCTCTGCCATTGCGTCTCCTGGGTTGTCGTTCGTGTCCGTCGCGCCCATGTCTTTTCCGGAACGGTAAGTCACGGCTCTCTGGCCTCGCGCGCCGGGTGGGGTGAAGATCACAGCTCACGGGCCTGTCGGCCGCTGCGGCGCTGAGTACGGTGAGCGGGTGCCGAAAAACAAGAACGCGTTCTCATTCGCGGGCAGGGCGGGCAGGTCGGGCGGGCGGAGCAGTGCTCTTGCCGCCTGGCGCCGCCGCGCCGTCACGCGTGCCGTGCACGCCGGCTGGCGCTGGGTGCAGTGCGCAGGCGCGGTCACGGCGGCCCGCCCCGGGCGGCTGCGCTTCGGCGCGATCGGTACGGGAACCAGGCTGGCCTTCCCGCAGGGCACCGTCTTCGGCGAACCGTGGATCCGGCTCGGCGCGCACTGCATCATCGGCGAGCAGGTCACGCTGACGGCGGGTCTGATGCCGGACCTGGATCTCGGGCCCGAGCCCATCCTGCGTATCGGCGACGGTGTGGTCCTGGGCCGTGGCAGCCATGTCATCGCCGACACCTCGGTGACGATCGGCGACGACTGCTACTTCGGCCCGAACGTCTACGTCACGTCCACGAACCACAGTTACGACGACCCGCACACCCCGGTCGGCAAGCAGTGGCCGCGGATGGAGCCGGTGGAGATCGGCCCGGGCTGCTGGATCGGCACCAACGCCGTGATCCTGCCGGGCGCGCGCATCGGCCGGAACGTGGTGGTGGCGGCCGGTTCCGTCGTACGGGGCGAGGTGCCGGACCACGCGGTGGTGGCCGGGGCGCCCGCGCGGGTGGTGCGGACCTGGGACGCCGAGCAGGGCTGGCAGCCGCCGTTGCGCACCCCCGCGCCGGTGCCGATCCCGGAGGGCGTCACCCCCGAAGAGCTGCGCGCGCTCGCCGAGTTGGCGGACCACCTGAAGGCCGCCGAGGACAGCCGGGCGGCCGGACAGTAGGCCCGCGTCGTGCCGGCGGGGCCGGTCAGTAGGCCCGCGTCGAGCCCGCAGACCTCAGCCCCCGGCGAGGAGGACGGTCCCGAGGAGGGCGAGTCCCGCGCCTGCGGCCTGGACGGCGCGCAGCTGCTCCTTGAGCACTCCGCGCGCGGCGAGCGCCGTCACCACCGGGTAGAGCGAGGCGAGTACGGCGGCGACGGTGACGGGTCCGGTCCGCGCGGCCATCGCGTACGTCCCGTTGGCCGCCACATCGGCGAGACCCACGAACGCGAGCGCGGGCAGCGCCGCCCACACGACCCGGAACCCGCCCTCCTCCGGCAGGGCCCGTGCCCCGCGCCGCACCGAGAGCCAGAGGGCCGAGCCGCCCGCCACGACGTTGGTGACGCGCTGCACGAAGAGCGCGAGGAACAGCCCGGTGACCGTCGTCGAGGCCTCCGCGATCAGCGCCATCACGGCGCCGAACCCGAACGCGGCGACGAAGGTGAGCAGAATGGCCTGCCGCTGCACCGGCGCACCCCGCAACTCCGGCCCGCCCGCGAGGAGTACGCCGACGACGGCGACCGCGATCCCGCCGTACTGCAGGAGTCCCGGCCGCTCGCCGAGGAGCAGGCCGACGCCGACCGGGACGAGCACGCCGATGGAGCCGAGCGGGGAGACCACGCCCATCGGGCCGAGGGCGAGGGCCCGGTAGAAGGCGAGCATCGCGACCGGTCCGACGGCACCGGCGGCGACCGCGAACCACAGCTGCGGGCCCCACTCGCTCCACGCGCCGGTCGCGACGACGAGTCCGCCGAGCACGACCACCGCGACGCACTGCGAGACGACCACGACCGTCAGGGCCGGGATACGTCGCGTGAGCAGCCCTCCGCCGAAGTCGGCGAGCCCCCAGAGGAGGCTGGTGGCCAGGGCGAAGAGTGCGGACATGCGGCGGCCTCGCAGTACAGTGTGCTGGACGTTTGGTGCACCACACCGTAGTTCAGTGAAGTGAACTCTATCATTCAAAATATTCGACTGCGCGTGGTGGCGCCGGTTTCTGCCCGCAGACTCGACCATGGACGGGACGTGTCGGACCTCGATCAGCTCACCCAGTCGCTCGCCCGCAATCTGAAGCGCTGGCGCGGTGAGCGCGGCTTCACGCTCGACGCCCTCGCGGCCCGCTCAGGGGTCAGCCGCGGCATGATCATCCAGATCGAGCAGGCGCGGACGAACCCCAGCGTGGGGACGACGGTCAAGCTCGCCGACGCGCTCGGCGTCAGCATCACCACGCTCCTCGACTACGAGCAGGGCGGGCACGTCCGCGTCGTGCCCGAGGAGCAGATCGTGCGCATGTGGTCGACGGAGGCCGGGAGTTGGACCAAACTCCTCGTCGGCACGGAGAAGCGCGGCCCGCTCGAACTCTGGTCCTGGCGGATCATGCCCGGCGAGAGCAGCGAGTCCGACCCGCACCCGCGCGGCACGGTCGAGCTGGTGCACGTCTCGGCGGGCGACCTGACCCTGCGGGTGGACGGCGTCGACCACTCCGTACCGGCCGGATGCTCGGCCACGTTCGAGTCGAACGTCCCGCACGGCTATCACAACGACGGTGACGTGCCGGTCGAGATGACGATGGCGGTGTCCATCCCGCCGGCGACGTGACGGGGCGCGTTCGGCACGTGAGACGGCCGGGGGCGGCCCCGGGGTGCGCTGTTACGTTCAGCTCATGCGCGCTCCCATCGGCTCCTTCGACCACGCCCGTCCCGCCCCCGAGTGCCTGGACGAGCTGACCACGCCCGTCGCCAACGCGGTACGCCACTGGCGCGGCAGCGTCCCCGCCGAGCGATTCGTGTACGTCGACACGGACCCGGAGATCGCCGACACGGCGGTCTTCGTGGAGCACTACGGGCCCGAGCTCCTCGACCAGTCCGCGAACTGCGTGGTCGTCTCCGGCAAGCGCGGCGGCGAGAGCAGCCTCGCGGCCTGCCTGGTCCTGTCCGGCACGCGCGTGGACGTCAACGGCGTGGTCCGCCGTCAACTCGGCGCCCGCAAGGCCTCGTTCGCCCCGATGGACACGGCGACCGGCGAGACCGGCATGGAGTACGGCGGCATCACGCCGATCGGGCTGCCCGAGGAGTGGCCGGTCCTCGTGGACGCGGCCGTCCTCGACGTCCCGTACGTCCTGGTCGGCAGCGGCCGCAGGCGCGGCAAGCTGATCGTGCCGGGCAAGGCCTTCGCGGAGCTGCCCGGTGCGGTCGTCATCGAAGGGCTCGGGGTGGCGGCGGGCTGAGCGGACGCGGGGATGCCAGCGTGCCGGGGCCAACTCGCCCTGGCCGCCCGGCGGTTACCGCGCAGGCGCTGAGTCCAGGCCGGGTATCTCGATCGCCGGGCACCGGTCCATCACCATGTCCAGGCCCGCCGCGCGCGTCCGTTCGTACGCCGCCTCGTCGAGCACGCCCAGCTGGAACCAGACCGCCCGGGCGCCCACCGCGACCGCCTCGTCGGCCACCTGGCCTGCCAGCGAGCCGTTGACGAAGACATCGACCACGTCCACCGGGAAGGGGACGTCCGCGAGCGAGGCGTACCCCTGCTCTCCGTGCACCGTCTCCGCCTTCGGGTGGATGGGGACGATCCGCTTCCCGAAGCGCTGCAGCACCTCGGCGACCCCGTACGCAGCGCGCTCCCGGTTGCCGGACAGGCCGACGACCGCCCAGGTGTCCCCGGTCTCCGTGAGAATCCTGCGGATGGTCGCCTCGTCCGCGTACATGCTCGGCCTCCGTCGGTTCGCTCCACTGCCCGGTCGGCAGTGCTCCGTCCACGCCAACAGCCGCGACCCGGCGGGCATTCCCGCCGTCGCTGTTGCCAGGATGGCCGGATGACTCAGCGGAACGACACCCGGCCCCTGCGGACCGAGGCGGACGAGCGCGCCTCGCTCTGCCGCTTCCTCGACGACCAGCGGGCGATCCTCGAGCGCAAGTGCGCGGGCCTCACCGTCGGGCAACTGCGCACGCGGGCCGTCGAACCCTCCGCGCTCACCCTGCTCGGTCTCGTCCGGCACGCGGCCGAGGTCGAGCGGAGCTGGTTCCGGGGCGTCCTTGCCGGGCAGGCGACCACGACGCGCTGGCCGGGCGGGCGGCCGGGTGAGTTCGCCGAGTTCGACGTGGGGGGCGCCGACCCCGGCGAGGCCTTCGCGGCCTGGCGGGAAGAGTGCGCGTACGCAAGGGAGTTCACCGCCTCGGCCGCCTCGCTCGACGTGACCGGGACGGCCCACGGCGAGGAGTACACCTTGCGCTACGTCCTCACGCACATGATCGAGGAGTACGCACGCCACAACGGCCACGCCGATCTGCTGCGGGAGCGCGTCGACGGGGCGACGGGGGAATCGGGGGAGTAGCTCCCCTGCCCGGCGGTCAGACCTCCACCACGTCCCAGGCGCCGAGGACCCCCACGTCCCCCGGCTGGTCCGGAACGTGGACCGGCAGGCTGAGGTGGTCGCGGAGGCGGTCGGCGAGGCCGCGCATGCGGGCGCCCTCGCCGCACAGGACGAGGCCCCGGTCGTGCACGTCCTCCACCAGCTTCGGCGGACTGTCCGACAGCAGGGCGAGCACATGCTTCGCCAGGGCGTCATACGTGGCGAGGGGGACCCGGGCCAGGTCCGCGACCGGGACCGTGCGGGTGTCGGGCAGGCCGCGCAGCAGGTCGTGGCCGCGTACCGGAAGGGTGTCGGCCGCGGCCGTGCCGATCCGGACCTTGGTGCGCTCCGCCTCGGTCGGGGAGATGATCAGCCCGTGCCGGTGCCGGAGGAGCCGTACGAGCCCCTCGTCCACGTCAAGCCCGCCGACCGGGAAGCTGCTCGTCGCGATCACGTCACCGCAGGAGAGCAGCGCGGCGGAGCTGCGCTCGGCGCCCACGTCGACGACGAGCGCGCCCGCGGGCTCGGCCAGCGGAATGCCCGAACCGACCGCGGAGGCAAGGGACTTGGCGACAAGCCGGACCCGCCGCAGCCCTGCCGTCTCGCACGCCACAAGCAGGGCCTCGGCCTGTAGCTCGCCCAACCGGTCCGGCACGCACAGCGTCGCGGCGGCGAAGTGCTTGGCCTTGGCGTCGCCCGAGACCTCCCGCAGCGCCGCGCGCAGCAGATACGCGGCGACCAGCGGGTCGGCGACGGACCGCTGCAGCACCGGCCGGACCAGGTGCAGCATGTCCGGACGGCTGCCCTGGATCTCCACGGCGCGGCTGCCCCGTGCGCGTATTCGGCCCTCGAAGTCGAGCGCGGCGACCGTCGGCATGTGCAGGATCCGCTCCCCGTTGCGGGCGAGGATCCGCAGCATCGCGCTGCCGAGGTCGATCGAGTATCCGCGGGCCAAGGTGCGCATGGGCTCTCCGCTCACTGGAACCGGTACGCCGGAGACCCGGGAACCCGAAGGGAACAGGCGGGCCGTGCCTTCGACGCTCGCACAGCCCGAACAGGGCGGCGAGCGTGGGGCGTCCGATTCAGCGGTGCGTGGCGGAAGGGCCCGGCCGACGGGAGGCGGGGTCCCGGCGTGCGGCTTAGCCTCGGGGCATGAGCGCGATCCCGGAGCGGTTCACCGTCGTCCTGAAGCCCCAGCTCACCGACGCCGAAGGCCATCCCGACCACGGCACCGCGCTGCGCTCGGCCACCGTCGTGCGCACCGGCGAGACCGGCGCGAGCGGATTCCCCCGGTACGCGGGCGAGGGCGTCCAGGCGGACATCGACCCGGCGACCCGCACCGTCGAGGCCGCGACCGTCGACGGCGACGAGCTGCCGTACGGCTGGGTCGCGGAGGTCGACGAGGCCGCGCCGGACGAGGAGTGAGCGCCCCGGCGCGGGCGGGCCTTCACGCGTCCCCGTACGCCTCCCCGCCGAGCTGGAGCTCCGCCGTGCCCGCCGTCGCGTCCGCGAGCCAGGCGCGGAAGGCCTCGACGTCCGCGTCCGGCAGGCCGATCTCGATCGTCACCGCCTCGCCGTAGTGCACGTCCCGCACCTCGCGCCCCGTGGACCGCAGATCGTTCTGCACCTTGCCCGCGCGCTGGTGGTCCACCGTCACCGTGGCGAGGCGGAAGCGGCGCCGCGTGATCGTGCCGAGCGCGTCCAGGGCCTCGCCGACCGCGCCGCCGTACGCCCGGATCAGGCCGCCCGCGCCGAGTTTCACGCCGCCGAAGTAGCGCGTGACGACCGCGACGACGTACCGCATGTCCCGCCGCGTCAGCATCTGCAGCATCGGCACGCCCGCCGTGCCCCCGGGCTCCCCGTCGTCGCTCGCCTTCTGCACGGACGCGTCGGCGCCGATCACGTACGCCCAGCAGTTGTGGTTGGCGCCCGGGTGCTCCTTGCGGACGCGCGCGACGAACGCCTGGGCCTCCTCCTCCGTCGCCGCCGGCGCGAGCGCGCACAGGAAGCGGGAGCGGTTGACCTCGGTCTCGTGCACGCCCTCGCGGGCCACGGTGCGGTACTCGTCCTGCATCCGGCCAGCCTATGTGCGCACCGCCGACCCCTCCTCCCCCAGGGGGCTCCGCCCCCGGCCCCCCGCTCCTCAATCGCGGAGGGGCTCCCCCCTGTCGTCGTTCGGCTTTCCCGCCGTCGTGGCTCGGGCTTTGCGCAGTTCCCCGCGCCCCTGAAAAGATGCGCAGTTCCCCGCGCCCCTATCCATCAGCCCGTCCGGCGAGGGCTTCGGGAAGGGGCGGGGAGGGGAAAGCAGAAGTGAGCGGGCCGGCGCCGTGCCTCGTCCCGGCGAGCGGTGACGGTGGTCACGTGGGACGCCCGTACGTCCCGAAACCGGCCGAAGCAGCGCCGACCGGCCGATACCCTCGGGGATCATGAGGCTCCTTCACACGTCGGACTGGCACCTGGGGCGGGCGTTCCATCGCGTGAATCTGCTCGACGCCCAGCGGGCGTTCATCGACCATCTCGTCGCCACCGTGCGGGCCGAGCAGGTCGATGCGGTGCTCGTCTCCGGCGATGTGTACGACCGGGCCGTGCCGCCGCTCGCGGCCGTCGAGGTCTTCGACGACGCGCTGCACCGGCTCGCCGAACTCGGTGTGCCGACCGTGATGATCTCCGGGAATCATGATTCCGCCCGGCGGCTCGGCGTCGGGGCCGGGCTGATCGGGCGCGCGGGCATTCACCTGCGGACGGCCCCCGCCGCCTGTGACACGCCCGTGGTCCTGGCCGACGAGCACGGCGACGTCGCCTTCTACGGCCTTCCCTACCTCGAACCCGCCCTGGTCAAGGACGAGTTCAAGGTGAAGAAGGCCGCTCATGAGGCGGTCATCGGGGCCGCCATGGACCGCGTACGCGCCGATCTGGCGGAGCGCCCGCCCGGCACCCGCTCCGTCGTCCTCGCGCACGCCTTCGTCACCGGCGGGGAACCCAGCGACAGCGAACGGGACATCACGGTCGGCGGCGTCGAGTCCGTGCCCGCCACCGTCTTCGACGGCGTCGACTACGCCGCGCTCGGCCACCTCCACGGCTGCCAGACCGTCTCCGAGCGCGTCCGCTACTCCGGCTCCCCGCTCGCGTACTCCTTCTCCGAGCAGCACCACCGCAAGACCATGTGGCTCATCGACCTCGGGCCCGCCGGGGAGATCGCCGCCGGGCGGATCGACTGCCCGGTGCCGCGCCGCCTCGCCCGGATCGAGGGTGAGCTCGAAGTGCTGCTCGCCGAACCGGAGTTGGAGCGGTACGAGGACGCCTGGGTGGAGGCCACCCTCACCGACTCCGTGCGCCCGCAGGAACCCATGGCCCGGCTCTGCGCCCGCTTCCCGCACACCCTCAGCCTCGCCTTCGCCCCGCGCAGGCCCGACGGCGATCCGGTCGTCTCGTACGCGCAGCGGCTCAAGGGCCGCGAGGACCGGGAGATCGCCGAGGACTTCGTCGCCCACGTCCGCGGCGCCGGGCCCGACGAGGCCGAACGGGCCGTGCTGCAGGCCGCGTTCGACGACGTGCGCGTCTCCGACGGCGTCAAGGAGGTCGCTCGGTGAGGCTGCACCACCTCGCGGTCACGGCCTTCGGGCCCTTCGGCGGACGCCAGGAGGTCGACTTCGACGAGCTCGGCAGCGCCGGGCTCTTCCTGCTGCACGGCGCGACCGGCGCGGGCAAGACCTCCGTCCTCGACGCCGTCTGCTTCGCCCTCTACAACGCCGTGCCCGGCGCCCGCCAGACCCCCGGCGGCACCCTGCGCTCCGACCACGCGGCCCCCGCCGTACGCACCGAGGTGTGCCTCGACCTCACCGTCGCCGGACGCCGCATCGAGGTCACCCGGCAGCCGCCCTGGGAGCGCCCGAAGAAGCGCGGCACCGGCACCACCACCGAGAAGGCCAAGGCCTGGCTGCGCGAGTACGACGCGGAGTCCGGCAGCTGGAAGGACCTCAGCCGCTCCCACCAGGAGATCGGCCACGAGATCGAGTCGCTGCTCGGCATGAGCCGCGAGCAGTTCTGCCAGGTCGTCCTGTTGCCGCAGGGCGACTTCGCGCGGTTCCTGCGCGCCGACGCCGAGGCGCGCGGCAAGCTCCTCGGACGGCTCTTCGACACCCGCCGCTTCGCCGCCGTCGAGACCCATCTCGCCGAGCGGCGCCGCACCGCCCAGGCCCAGGTCAGCGCGGGCGACGACCGGCTCCTCGCCGTCGCCCACCGCATCCAGCAGGCCGCGGGCGACGCCGCCGAACTCCCGCTCCCCGACATCGCCTCCGGCGAACCCGGCCTCGCCGCCGCCCTGGCTCAGTGGGCGGCCGTCGCCCGCGCCGGTGCCCGCGAGCGCCTCGCCGTCGCCGCCTGCGCCGTCACCGCCGCCGAGTCCGCCCAGGCCAGCGCCCAGACCGCACTCGACGCCGTACGAGAGACCCACCGGCTGCAGGCCCGGTACGCACAGGCGCGGGCGGGGGCCGTACGGCTCGACGAGCGCGCCGGGGAGCAGCGGGCCTGGCAGGAGCGGATGGACCGGGCCCGCAAGGCCGAGGCCGTGACGCCCGCGCTCGCCCTGCGTGCCGAGACCGACGCCGAGCACCAGAGCGCCCGCCGGGCGGAGGCGGGCGCGCGGGCACTGCTTCCCGCCGCGTTCGACGGAGCCTCAGCCTCCGGCCTGACCACCGCCGCCCGCAAGGCACTTGAGGAGCTCGGCGGCCTCGAATCCGCCCGCCGCGCCGAACAGCGGATCGCCGAGCTCACCGAGCGCCGCGCCGAGGCCGACCGGCAGGAACGCGCCGACACGGAGGCCCTGCACGAGGCCGCCGCCTGGCTCGACGGCTGGGAGACGAGCCGCCGCACGCTCCAGGAGCGGATCGAGCACGCCCAGGACGCCGCGACCCGCGCCGAACACCTCGCCGGGCAGCTCGAACCCGCCCGCGAGCGCGCCGCCGCCGCACACCGCCGCGACCGGCTCGACGCCCAGGCGGGCCGGACCAAGGAGCAGGCCCTCGCCGCCCGCGAGGCAGCCGGGGCGGCGCACGAGCACTGGCTGCACCTCAAGGAGCGCCGCCTCCAGGGCATCGCCGCCGAACTCGCGCAGGGCCTCACCCCCGGCGAGCCCTGCGCCGTCTGCGGCGCCACCGACCATCCGGAGCCCGCCCGTACGGTCGAGGGCCACGTCGGACGCCAGGACGAGGAGGCCGCGCTCGCCGCGTACCGGCAGGCCGACGAGCGGCGCGCCGAGGCCGAGCGCGCCCTCGCCGACGTACGCGAGGCCCTCGCCGCGCAGACCGCCGCCGCCGGGGACGCGCCCGCCCGCGAACTCGCCGACGCCGCTGAGGAGTTGACGCGCCACCACGCCGATGCCCGGCAGCTCGCGCTCGGCCTGCACGGCGCCCGCGAGGCACTCGCCCGCGCCGAGGCCGAGCACGAGCGGCGGCTCGCCCAGCGCCAGGAGGCCGCCACCCGCGCCGCGTCCCGCACCTCCCTGCGCGAGTCCCTCGACCGCGAACAGGCCACCCTGGAGGAGGACTTGGCGCAGGCCAGGGGCGGCGCCGCGAGCGTCGCCCAGCGCGCCGCCCAACTGGAACGGCAGGCGGCCCTGCTCACCGACGCGGCCGACGCCGTACGCGCCGCCGAGGACGCCGCCCGCCGCCTCAAGGACGCCGACGCCCGCCTCGCCGACGCCGCCTACCGCGCCGGTTTCGCCACCCCGCAGGACGCCGCCGACGCCGCCCTCGACGACGCCGCGTACCGCGAACTCCAGCACCGCATCGACGCCCGCCGGCAGGAGGAGGCCGCCGTACGCGCGGTCCTCGCCGAGCCCGAGACGGCCGCCGCCGACCGGCTCCCGCCCGCTGACCCCGCCGCAGCCCAGGTCACGGCGGAGGCGGCCGACCGCCGGCTGCGCACCGCCGTCACGACACGCGCCGCCGCAGACCACCGCTGCGCCGAACTCGACCGCCTCTCCCGCCAGTCGGCCACCGAGACACGCCAACTGGGGCCGCTGCGCACCGTGTTCGACCGCGTCGCCCGGCTCGCGGGCCTCACGGCGGGCACGTCGGCGGAGAACGAACGCAAGATGCGCCTGGAGTCGTACGTCCTGGCCGCCCGGCTCGAACAGGTCGCCGCCGCCGCGACGGCCCGCCTGCAGCGCATGTCGTCCGGCCGCTACACCCTCGTCCACTCCGACGACCGCGCGGGCCGCGGCCGCTCCGGGCTCGGCCTGCACGTCGTGGACGCCTGGACCGGCAGCGAACGCGACACCGCGACGCTCTCCGGCGGCGAGACCTTCTTCGCCTCCCTGGCCCTCGCCCTCGGCCTCGCCGACGTCGTCACCGAGGAGGCGGGCGGCGTACGCCTCGACACCCTCTTCATCGACGAGGGCTTCGGCAGCCTCGACGACGAGACGCTCGACGAGGTCCTCGACGTCCTGGACTCCCTCCGCGAACGCGACCGCACCGTCGGCATCGTCAGCCACGTCGCCGACCTGCGCCGCCGCGTCCACGCCCAGCTGGAGGTCGTGAAGGGGCGGGCGGGGTCGCGGGTGCGGGTGCGGGGCGTGGGTGGGTAACGGGGGGACTGCGCCGCGCGGGCGGTGGCTCGCGGGGCTCGCCGTGCTGGTGGCCACGCTGCTCCTGGGCCACCGGTGGGTGCCCAACTCCGGTGTGCGGTCGGGGAGTCTGCTCGAGTCGTTCCTGCCGTGGCTCGGGCTCGTGGTCGTCGTGCTGCTCGGCGTCGCGCTCGTGCGCCGGTCCGCCCTGGCCCTGGCCGCCCTGGTGCTGCCGGTGGCGGCCTGGACGTACCTCTTCGGCGGGCTGCTGCTGCCCGAGGCGCAGGCCGGGCCGCGCGATCTGCTCGTCGTGCAGCACAACGTCAGTGACGAGAACGCCGACCCGGCGGGCACCGCACGCGCGCTGGCCGCCGCCGAGCCCGATCTGATCGCCGTGCAGGAGCTGGTGCCCTCGGCGCTGCCCGCGTACGAGAGGACGCTCGCCTCGGACTACCCGTACCACGCGGTCCGGGGCACGGTCGGGCTCTGGTCGCGGCATCCGCTCTCGGGGGCCCGGCTCGTGGACATCAAACCCCGTGGGATCACGGAGAGTTGGCGGCGCGGACTGCGGGCGGTGGTGCGGACTCCGCACGGAGACGTCGCGGTGTACGTCGCCCACCTGCCGTCGGTCCGGGTGGGGGCGGGCGGCCTCGCTTCGGCCCGGCGGGACGAGAGCGCCGAGCTGCTCGGGAAGGTCGTGGCCGCGGAGCGGCGGAGCCGGGTGGTCCTGCTCGGCGACCTCAACGGCACGGTCGAGGACCGGGGGCTTGACCCGCTGACCTCGCGGCTGAACGTCGCGGAGCGCGGCTTGGCGTTCACCTTCCCCGCAGCGTTCCCGGTCGCCCGGATCGACCAGGTGATGGCGCGTGGGGCGATCGTCGCCGACCTCCGCACCCTGCCCCGGACCGGCAGCGACCATCTGCCGGTCGCCGCCCGGATCGCGCTGGGCTGAGTCGCGTCGGGCCGGTCGGCGCTCTCCGCCGCGCGGGGGAGACGACCAGGACCTGCGGAGGATGCCGGGGCCGGTGCGGGCCGCGACGATCAAGGCGTACGACATCACCGCGTCCCTGCCTGGGACCACGTCCAGACCGTTGGATCGGAGTTTCACCGTGCTCAAGACCGCCCTGCGCGCCGCCGCCGTCCTCGCCATCGTCGCCGCGATCGCCGTCCCCATCGCCGCGTCGCCCGCGCCCGGCCCCGAGGCCGAGGCCGCCTCACCCCGGCCGGCCGCGGTAGTGGCGGTGGTGTCCTCCCACATCTGAGCGGCACCGAGGGGGCGGGGCGTTGTCAGTGCGGCCCCGTACCCTCCGGCTGCATGGCTACCCGGAACCTCTGCGCCGTCGCTCCGCACCGTCCCGCCGAGGACATCGGCGTGCTCCCCGAGGGCGGGGCGGACGCCGCGTGTTCGGCGGTCGAGCGGCTCTTCCCCGGGCGGTACGCGCCGGTGGCCGACGGTGAGTTCCGGATCGGGACGTACGGCCCCACGGTCCTGATCGTCGGCGACCCGGCGGCGGAGATCCGCGTCCCGGAGGGGCACGGCACATACGCCTACACGTTCCAGACCGCCGCGCTCGCCGCCTCCTTCGAGGTCCAGACCGAGGTGCTGCGGCGGCTGGTGGCGCTGTCGCCGGAGTCCGTCGACTTCGAGGAGGGTGAGCCGCTGCCGTTCGAGGGGGAGTTCCGGGCCGGTGAGTGTGTCCTCGACTCGGACGGCCTGAGCGTGGCGGCACAGCGGTGGATGTTCGGCCCGCACGCCGACGACCCCGACCCCGCGCACTGGCTGGACCGCACGCAGCTGCATGCGTTCGGCCCGCTCCCGGAGCGCACCGGACCCGCCCCGGCCGCCGGATGGCTCAGACGCCTGCTCGGCAGACGCCTGGATTGAGGCTCAGCGGTTCGTGTCGAGCACCGCGCTGAGCTTGATCGCGAACGTCTCCGGCTGCCCCGGATAGCCGGAGCTCTCGTCCGCGAAGCCGCCGTGGTGACTGGGGAAGACCGTCGCCTTCTGGCCGAGCAGTTCGGCGGCCGCGTGGGTCGTACGGCCGGTCAGGGCGTCGCCGGACTCCTCGGCGACCGCGAGCACGATCCGGGTCGGCGCGGCGGTGAGCGCCTCGGCGTCCGGGCGGTAGCCGCTGACCGCCCAGGAACGGTCGGAGAGCAGCGGGTCCTCGCGCGTGCCGTCGTCCTCGGTGGGCAGGTCGAACGCGCCCGGGTCCGGGTCGGGCTGGGCGAAGTACGCGTCGGTGAACTCGCCCTGCCAGGACGTCCACGCGATGAACGCCGCGAAGCCCGCGCCCCAGCCGTTCTTCTCGTAGGCGTCCCTGACCCCCGCGCGGGCGCGCTCGGCGGCCTCGGCGTCCGGGAGGAGCGCGAGCAGGGGCGGCTCGTGCGCGACGAGCGTCGTGACGTCGCCGGGGTGGGCGGCCACGAGAGCGAGTGCGGTCACCGCGCCGCCGCTGCTCGCGAACATCTCCACCGGACCGGCGCCGAGCTCCCCGATCAGGGCGTGCAGATCACCGGCCTGCACGCCGGGATCGTGGTCCACCCGGCCGTCCTCGCGGCTGCTGCGCCCGAGCCCGCGCGGGTCGTACGTGACGACGGTCCGGTCCGGGAAGTACGAGGCCAGGGCTCTGAAACCGGAGGCCTCCATGGGCTGGCCCACCATGAGCAGCGGCGGACGCCCGTCGGCGGTGGGCAGCGGGCCCTGCGTGTCGTAGGCGAGGCGGGCTCCGGCGTGCCGCAGGTCGTGCGGGGTGGCCGTGGTGGCCGTGGTGGCCGTGGTGGCCGTGGTGGCGGTGATGGCTGTGGTGGCTGTGGTGGCTGTGGTGGCTGTGCCGTTGTCGTTCGTCATGTACGTAGAGACCGCTCGCGCCGCGAGAACTCATCGCATGCCCGGCGGGCCCCAGGCCCCCCAGGCCCCCAGGCCCCCTGGGTCCCCCGGGTCCCAGGCCCCGGGCTCACGTGCCCAGCGGGCGGCGGGGCAGTGGCGAGGAGTAGACGACGCTCGTGGTGACCGAGCCGAGTGCGCCGACCTTGCCCGAGATCTCCTCCAGGTGCCGCATCGAGCGGGCCGAGACCTTGAGGACGAAGCAGTCGTCGCCGGTGACGTGGTGCGCCTCCAGGATCTCCGGCGTCGCCTCGACCAGATCGTGGAACGGCTTGTAGTTGCCGTGCGGATAGCGCAGCCGTACGAACGCCAGGATCGGCAGGCCGAGCCGCTCGGGGTCCACCACGGCCGCGTACCCCTGGATCACCCCGGCCTCCTCCATGCGCCGCACCCGCTCCGTGACGGCGCTGGCCGACATGGCCACGGCGCGGGCCAGCTCCGCGTAGCTGGCGCGGCCCTCGCGCTGGAGGACGTCGAGGATGCGCCGGTCGGTGGCGTCCGGGCTGTAGGGGTACGCAGGGGAGGCGTCCGGGGAATGAGCGGTCATGCGCGAGAAGTAGCAGGGAAATCCCGGGCGGGACAAGGGAGCCGCCGGGGATCGTCTCTTCACCGTGATCTTCGGCGAGCCTAGATTTCTCTCCATGAACACACAGGTCAGCCCCACCCTCGCCGTTTCCGCCGACAACCCCGTGCTGCGGGTGCCGCCCGCCTCCCCGTCGGCGGCCGCCGCCTACTTCGCCGCGTCCCTCGCCTTCCACGCCGACGTCTCCGACGTCGCCGTCGCTCTCGCGGCCGACGGCGACCCGGGCTTCGTGCTCGTCGACACCCGCTCCACCGAGTCCTGGGACCAGGGGCACATCCCCGGCGCCGTCCACCTGCCCACCGCCCACATCGCCGAGCAGGCCGGGCAGATTCTGGACCCGGCGGTGCCCGTCGTCACGTACTGCTGGGGTCCCGGCTGCAACGGCGCGACCCGCGCGGCTCTCGCCTTCGCCCAACTCGGCTACCAGGTCAAGGAGATGCTCGGCGGATTCGAGTACTGGGTGCGGGAGGGATTCCGGTACGAGACCTGGGAAGGCCCTGCCCCGCAGCGTGCTGCCGACCCGCTGACCGCGCCGGTCACGGGGGAGGACTGCGGTTGCTGAGCCGCCCTCAGCACCCCCTCAGCACCCCTCAGCACCCCTCAGCACCCCTTCAGCACCCCCTGAGCCCCCTGAGCCTCGCCGGGCCCGGTGATTTCCGGTGGCGTCCCTCCCGTACCGGAACCATCATCAGCTGTCATGCCTCAACTCCCGCACCCCACGCCCGAACAGCTCCGCCGTGACCCGCTGCCGCTGCGCGGCCGAACCGCCCTCGTCACCGGTGCCAGCCGGCGCGGCGGCATCGGGCACGCCGTGGCCCGCAGGCTTGTCGCGTACGGCGCGAGCGTCTATCTGCATCACCACGTCCCGCACGACGCCGCCATGCCGTGGGGCGCCGACCGGCCCGAGGACGTCGTGGCGTCCGTCCGGGACGCGGCGCCGGATCCGCGGCAGGCCCAAGTCCTGCACGGGCCGGGCGACTTGACCGAGGCGGGCGGGCCGGCACGGCTGCTCGCCGAGGCGGCCGACGCGCTCGGCGGGCGGGTCGACGTGCTTGTCGCCAACCACGCCCTCAGCGGCGACGACGGCCCGCTCGACGCCATCGACCAGGGCATGCTCGACCGGCACTGGGCCGTCGACACCCGCTCCGTGATCCTGCTCGTCCAGGCCTACGCCCGGCTGCGGGCCGAGCTGCCACCGCGCACCCCTGGCGGGCGCGTCGTGATGATGACCTCCGGCCAGGACATGGCGGGCGGCATGCCCGGCGAGGTGGCGTACGCGCTGCAGAAGGGCGCCCTCGCCTCCGCCACCCGCACCCTCGCCAGCACGCTCGCCGACCTCGCGGTGACCGTGAACACCGTCAACCCCGGCCCCGTGGACACGGATTACCTCACCTGCGAGGTGTACGACGCGGTCGCCGCGAGGTTCCCCGGCGGGCGCTGGGGCATGCCCGACGACCCGGCCCGCCTGATCGCCTGGCTCGCCACCGACGAGGCCGAGTGGATCACGGGCAACGTCATCGACTCCGAGGGCGGCTTCCGCAGGTAGGGCCCGGACCGGGGGCGCGACAGGCGTGCCCCCGATCCTCAACTCCCGTCACAGCTTGGACAGTTCGTCCACCAGATCGTCCAGGCCGAGCGAGCCCTGCGACAGCGCCGCCATGTGCCACGCCTTCGCGTCGAAGGCGTCGCCGTGGGCCTTGCGGGCGTTCTCGCGGCCGAGGAGCCAGGCGCGCTCGCCCAGCTTGTAGCCGATGGCCTGGCCCGGCATCGAGAGGTAGCGGATCAGCTCGCTCTCCACGAAGTCCGCGGGCCTGCCGCTGTGCAGACCGAAGAACTCCTGCGCCAGCTCCGGCGTCCAGCGCTCGCCGGGGTGGAACGGCGAGTGCTCCGGGATCTCCAGCTCCAGATGCATGCCGATGTCCACGATCACCCGGGCCGCCCGCATCATCTGCGCGTCCAGGTAGCCGAGCCGGCGCTCCGGGTCGGTGAGGAAGCCCAGCTCGTCCATCAGGCGTTCCGCGTACAGTGCCCAGCCCTCCGCGTTGGCGCTGACCAGGCCGACCGAGGCCTGGTAGCGGGAGAGGTTCTCGCGGACGTGCACCCACTGCGCGAGCTGGAGGTGGTGGCCGGGCACGCCCTCGTGGTACCAGGTCGACACCAGGTCGTACACGGGGAAGCGGGTCTGGCCCATCGTCGGCAGCCACGTGCAGCCGGGGCGGGAGAAGTCCTCCGACGGCGGCGTGTAGTACGGCGCGGCGGCGCTGCCGGGCGGGGCGATCCGGGACTCCACCTTCCGTACGGGCGCGGCCAGTTCGAAGTGGGTGCCGTCCAGGGCGTCCATGGCCTCGTCCATCAGGCCCTGCAGCCAGCGCTGCACCTCGTCCACGCCCTCGATGTGCGCGCCGTGCTCGTCCAGGTGCTTCAGGGCCGCCCACGGAGTGGCCGCGCCGGGCAGCACCTTCTCGGCCTCGACGCGCATCTCGCCGAGGATGCGGTGGTACTCGGACCAGCCGTACGCGTACGCCTCGTCCAGGTCCAGGTCCGTGCCGTTGAAGTAGCGGGACCAGCGGGCGTACCGCTCGCGGCCCACCGTGTCCGCGCTGCCGGTGACCGCGGGCGCGTACACCTCACGCATCCACTCCCGCAGCTCGGCCACCGCGCGGGTCGCGGCGGCGGCCGCGGTGTCGAGCCGCTCGCGCAGGGACTCGGGGCCGGAGGCGGCGAACTGCTCGAACCAGCCCTTGCCGCCGTCCGCCCCGGACCACTCGGCGAGCTGGCCGATGAACGTCTCGGTGGCGCGCGGACCGCCGTGCAGCTTGCGGTCCAGGCCGAGGGCGAGGCTCTCGCGGTAGCCGTCGAGGGCGGTGGGCACCGCGGCGAGGCGCTCCGCGACGGCCGCCCAGTCCTCCTCGGAGTCGACCGGGGTGACCGTGAAGACCTGCCGCACCGAGTGCACCGGCGAGCTGAGATTGCTGACCGCGCGCAGATGTTCGTCGGAGTCGTGCACGGCCAGCTCCGCCGTGAGGCGTTCCCTCAGGAGCCGGGCGCAGCGCCGCTCCACGTCGCTGTCGCCGCCCGGGGCGCGTTCGGCCTCCGCGAGCCGGTCGAGGGTGGTGCGGGCGAGGTCCGCGAGCGCCTGCGCGCCCGCGGGGGAGAGGTCGGGCAGCGCGTTCGAGCACTCCCGCACCCCGAGGAAGGTGCCGGTGATGGGGTCGAGGGCGATGAGGGCGTCGACATACGCGTCGGCGACCTGGCGGGGCAGTGGGGTGCGCGTCGTGTCTGGCATGCGCACATCCTCGTACGGCGGGCCGGTTCGCGTCAGTCGATTCTGCTCTGGGCGTGCCCGGTCTGCTGTCGGCTATTTTTCCGTGACGCCGCCAGGTTCGTCGGGTAGGGAGCCGGTTTTCGTTCCGGGTGCTCCGGGTGCTCCGGGTGCTCCGGGTGCTCCGGGTGCTCCGGGTGTTCCTGTCGCTCCTGGCGTTCCGGTCGTTCCCTGCGCTCCGGACGTTCCGGGGGCCGCGGGCGGCAGGAGGGGCCCGCAGTCCCAGCGCTGGAAGATCAGCCGGGTCTCGACGCGGGCCACCTCGCGCCGGGACGTGAACTCGTCGAGGACGAGCCGCTGCAGGTCGGCGGTGTCGGCGACGGCGACATGCACCAAGTAGTCGTCGGGACCCGCCAGATGGAACAGCGCGAGGGCATCGGGCAGACCCCGGATCCGCTCCACGAACGGCCCGACGATCTCCCTGCGGTGCGGTCGCAGCTGCACGGAGAGCAGCGCCTGCAGGCCCCGCCCGAGGCGCGCCGGGTCGAGCCGCAGCTGGTGTCCGAGGATCACGCCCGCGCGCCGCAGCCGCGCCACCCGGTCCAGGCACGTGGAGGCGGCCACTCCGACCTGGGCGGCGAGGTCGCGGTACGTGGTCCGTGCGTCGTTCTGCAGCAGTCGCAGAATGTCCAGGTCCACCGGGTCCAGTACGACGGAATCAACCATCGGCCGAACGTAGCACGGGACTCTCACCCACGACCCCGGCCAGTGTTCAGGCTCTGCCCATGGACTCCACCAGGGACACAGACGCCAGGGACACCGACGGCAGGGGCACAGACGCCAGGGACTCGCACGCCGCACACCCCGCCTTCGCGCGGCGGGCCCTGACCACCGAGGCCGTGCACGCCGGGCGCGAGGACCTCGCCGGACTCGGCCTGCACGCCCCGCCCCTCGACCTGTCCACCACGTACCCCTCGTACGACAGCCGCGCGGAGGCCGAGCGCATCGACACGTTCGCCGCGACCGGGGAGCTCGACGAGGGCCCGCCCGTGTACGCGCGGCTCGGCAACCCCACCGTCGGGCGGTTCGAGACCGGGCTCGCGCGCCTGGAAGGGGCCGAGAGCGCCGTCGCGTTCGCCAGCGGCATGGCCGCCCTGACGGCGGTGCTGATGGTGCGCATCGCGGCCGGGCTGCGGCACGTGGTGGCCGTACGGCCGCTCTACGGCTGCAGCGACCACCTGCTGACGGCCGGACTGCTCGGCTCCGAGGTGACCTGGGTCGACCCGGCCGGGATCGCCGAGGCCATCCGGCCCGACACCGGCCTCGTCCTGGTCGAGTCGCCCGCCAATCCGACGCTCGCCGAGCTGGACCTGCGGGCCGTGGCGCACGCCTGCGGGACCGTGCCGCTGCTCGTCGACAACACCTTCGCCACGCCCGTCCTGCAGCGGCCCGTGGAGAGCGGTGCCCGGCTCGTGCTGCACAGCGCCACCAAGTACCTCGGCGGACACGGCGACGTGCTCGGCGGGGTCGTGGCCTGCGACGAGGAGTTCGCGCGCTCGCTGCGCCAGGTGCGCTTCGCCACCGGCGGGGTGCTGCACCCGCTCGCCGGGTACCTCCTGCACCGCGGCCTCGCCACCCTGCCCGTACGCGTGCGCGCCGCCTCCGCGACCGCCGCCGAGCTGGCTCAGCGCCTCGCCGCCGACCCGCGGGTGAGCCGGGTGCACTACCCGCGGATCGGCGGCGCGATGGTGTCCTTCGAGGTGACCGGCGAGGCGCACGAGGTGATCGCCGGGGTGCGGCTGATCACCCCGGCGGTCAGCCTCGGCAGCGTCGACACCCTGATCCAGCATCCGGCGTCCATCAGCCATCGGGTGGTGGCCGAGGGGGATCGCCGGGCGGCGGGGGTCGGGGAGAAGTTGCTGCGGATGTCGGTGGGCCTTGAGGATGTCGAGGATCTCTGGGCGGACCTTGATGGGGCGCTGGGGGGCGCGGGGGCGGCCCGGGTCGGTGCGGCTCGGGGGACGGCTGCGGGCTGAAGAAT
This sequence comes from Streptomyces sp. LHD-70, assembly GCF_031157275.1. Taxonomy (GTDB): domain Bacteria; phylum Actinomycetota; class Actinomycetes; order Streptomycetales; family Streptomycetaceae; genus Streptomyces. Next base: position 83,901 of record NZ_JAVIFW010000017.1, on the reverse strand, counting down.
CAGCCCCTCCGGCGTTTGAGGAGCGGGGTCTGGGGCGGAGCCCCGGTTACGACGAAGCCGCACCTTTTTCCGCGCCGACCGGAGCCGCCTGCAGACGCGCCGTCACCACCAACGTCCCCTCCTCGATCTGGTAATCAAGGGGAAGCCCGAGCCCGCGCATCGCGGCGACCATCGCCGTGTTGGACGACTGCGTGACCGCGTAGACGCTCTCGCAGCCCGCCTCGAACGCCAACCCGGCCAGTCGGCCGAGGAGTTCGGAGCCGATGCCGCGGCGCTGCCAGTCGTCCTCAACGAGCAGCGCCACCTCGGTCTCGTCGCCGTCCCACAGCAGGTGGCCGAGCGCGACGAGCCGGCCGGAGGGCGTCTGCACGGTGAGGGTGCGGCCGAAGCGAGGGCTGAGCAGGTGGTTGAGGTAGCGGTCCGCGTCGCCGACGGGGCCGTGGTACCGCATGCTCAGGGTCCGCTTCGAGCAGCGCTCGTGCATCGCCTTGGCGGCCTCCAGGTCGTCGAGGTCGGCGCGGCGCACCGTGATGTCCGGGCCCTCGGGCAGCGTGAGGACGTCCTGGCTGCGCGGCATCCGCGGCCCGAGCCGGGAGTCGAGCTCGACGAGGGCGCGGGCCCGGGCGAACTCGGTGGGCGTGAACGGCAGATACGCCCGCTCCACGGTGAGCACCCCGCCGGACTGGTCGCGCAGCCGCATCAGGGTGCCGTCGAGCACGCCCTCCACGGGGACGTCCGCCGTCTCCGTCGTCCTCGACGGCGATTCGGCCGGGATCGAGCGGATGGTGCAGCGGCCCAGCAACTGCCGCAGGGAGAGCGGGAGTTCGGCCGCGTCGAGGGCGGTGCGGGTGGCGAGGTTCAGCATCCGGGTCGGCGCGTCGACCAGGTCGTGGGCGTCGGCGCGCTCGATCCAGGTGCCCGAGCCGCCGGCCGCGGAGACGGCACGCGTCAGCTCGGCGGCGGTGCGCTCGCCGGGGGCACGGAGGAGGAACTCGTCGACGGTGCCCGTGGCCAGCGGGTGCGTCTGCAGGCTGAGGATGTCGACGTGCCGCTCGGCGAGCGCCGTGCACAGCGCGGCGAGCGAGCCCGGCTCGTCCCGGACGGTGGTACGCATCCGCCACAGGCCGGCCGGGGCGGCCTCGGTCTGCTCGGTGGTCCCCGCGGCGGGCGGGGTGCCGGTATCGCCGCCCGTATAGCCGCCCGTATCGCTGCTCGTATCGGGCTTCGGGGGAGCGTGGCCCTGGCGCCGCGCCCACCAGGTGTGCAGGCCGGCCGTGACGAGCAGGGCCACCGCCGAGAAGATCAGGGCGGTGGGTCCCTCGGGGCCGTGCACCACGGTCTTGGCGATGGTGTCGGCCACGGCCACGGCCGTGAACAGGGCGGCGAGTTCGACGACGTCCCGCCGCCAGTGGTGCTGGGCGCGGCGGGCGCGCTTCGCGGAAGTCGGATCAGTCATGTCTGCACTCTGAACCACCGGTGTTGCGTGATCACGAACGCTTTGTGACTGATCGGTTAAGAGGGCTTCTGTCCGATTTGCCGCTGTCTTTCTGCTGTCGCGCCGCTGTCTTCCCGCCGTCTCGCCGCTGTCCTGCCGCGCGGCCGTCCCGGGCCTAGCCGCTACTGCCCGACCCGCCCCGGCTGCAGCACCTTCGTGAACAGCACGCCGCCGCCCTCCTGCCGGAGCCGCACCGTCAACTCCCCGCTGCCGCCGTCGATCTCGACCTCGCCGAAGTACGGCGGCACCTCGGCCGGTGAGACGTTCGCGCGCGTCGGCGCCTTGACGAAGGGCTGCTCCGGGCCGAACGTGCCGTCCAGCTTCAGCGCCGGGAACCCGCCCGCCGCCAGCGGTCCCGAGACGAACTCCCAGAACGGCGCGAAGTCCTTGAACGCCGCCCGCTCCGGGGCGTAGTGCTGCGCCGAGGTGTAGTGCACGTCCGCCGTCAGCCACACGGTGCCGGTGATCCGGCGGTGCTTGATGTGCCGGAGCAACTCCGCGATCTGCAGCTCACGGCCGAGCGGCGCACCCGGGTCACCCTGCGCGACGGCCTCGAAGTTCTCCTTGCCGTCGGGTACGACGAGCCCCAGCGGCATGTCGGAGGCGATCACCTTCCACACGGCCCGCGACCGCGACAACTCCCGCTTCAGCCAGTCGAGTTGCTCGGCGCCGAGAATCCCGACCGGGTCCTCGACCTGCCGGCCGGGCGAGTTGGCGTTGCGGTACGTCCGCATGTCGAGCACGAACACGTCGAGCAGCGGGCCCTGCCGTACGACCCGGTACATCCGGCCCTCCCGGTCGCCGGACGCGAGCGACGACACCGGGAAGTACTCGCCGAAGGCCCGCAGCGAACGCGCCGCGAGCACGTCGACGTCCTTCTCCGTGTACCGCCCGTCGTCCAGGATCTGGCCCGGGTACCAGTTGTTGCGCACCTCGTGGTCGTCCCACTGCACGATCGACGGCACCTGCGCGTTGAAGCGGCGGAGGTTCTCGTCGAGCAGGTTGTAGCGGAAGTTGCCGCGGAACTCCGCGAGGGTCTCGGCGACCTTGGCCTTCTCCTCCGTCGTGACGTTCCGCCACACGCGGCCGTCCGGCAGCGTGACGCTCGACTGGATCGGGCCGTCGGCGTAGACGGTGTCGCCGCTGCACAGGAAGAAGTCCGGGTCCAGGCGGCGCATCTCCTCGAACACGCGGTAGCCGCCGCGCTCCGGGTTGATGCCCCAGCCCTGCCCCGCGATGTCGCCGGACCACAGGAACCGGACCCCGTCGGACCGCCGCGCGGACGCGGTACGGAACGTGCCGGTGACGGCCTCGCCGGTGCGGCGCGGGTCGTCCGGGTCGGCCAGGCACACCCGGTAGTGCACCTGCTCGCCGGGCGGCAGTCCGCGCAGCCGCGTCGTCCCGGTGAAGTCGGTGCCGGGGCCGAGGAGCGGGCCGTGCCAGCGGGTGGGGTTGCGGAACGACTCGGTGGCGGAGGTCTCCACGATCATCCGGGCGGGCCGGTCCGAGCGCACCCAGACGAGCCCGGAGTGCGCGCCGATGTCACCGGCCTGCACGCCCCAGGCCGCGCGCGGCCGCCCGGACAGCGAGAGCGCCGGTGCGGCCCCGCTGAGCGCGGGCAGCGCCAGCGCGGCCGAAGCGGCGACCGAACCACGGAGTACGGCACGACGGCCGGGGGAGTTGCTCGGCAGACCTTGCGACATCGATGCGCCTCCTGTGACGGCTACGACGATCCAGGTACGGGACGGCCGACGCCCGCCCCAGGTGCCCGCACGCTACTAGGTCGGGCGCCGCAAGGCTGCGGTCATGGGTGAAGGGAGGCTGAACCGAGGGTCACAAGATCGTGCCGCGCGGTGCCCGCGCACGGGTGTGTGCGCCCCGTGGATGGTCGTCGCGGGCGCGCGCGTTCCGGCGTGCCAGACAGTGCGTGAGGATCGCCGCGACCAGGACGCCCGTGCCCGCGGAGGCCCAGGCGACCAGCGCGAGCCGGGCCGTCGTGGGCCCGGCCGCGCTGTCGAGGCGCATCACCACGACCAGACCCAGCGCGCCCAGCAGCCCGAGCACGGGCGCCTGCACGAGCCGGAACGGGACGCGATGGGGCGAATCGGGTGCCACTGACCGCGGTGCGGAGTCTGACGATCTATGTACGGAGGAGCCTGACGATCTACGGATGGAGGAGTCTGGCGATCTAAGGGCAGAACGGACAAGGGTGTGGATATCGATGCGGCGCATGACGTGCTTGCGCCCGGCTCAGGCGGCGCGGTGCTGCTCGCCGCGCACGGCGGCGGCCCACTCGACGACGAGCCGGTCATAGGCCACCCGCTCATCGGCGGACAGCCGTCCGCGGGCGCGCGCCCAGAGCGCACGGATGTCCGCGTTCACCGACGCGGCGGAGCGCGGCGCTCGACGGTACGAGGAGAAACTGGCCATGTCCGCCAGAGTACGGAACACCCGTGTCAGTCCGGCGTAAGTGGGAGCCGCCGGGGTGAAGGCCTCAACTCGGGCACGCTTGCAGTGAGTTGATGCTCTCGACGGCCCATCCGGGCTTGCCCGTACTGCCTTCGGGTGAGCCGACTCACAACTCCCGCCGCCCCGTGATCTTCCGCCCGGCGCCCGCCGCCGCGACGCCGCTCGCCGCGTCATGGCGGGCCTGTCGGCGGGTGCCGCCGGGTGCGTCCCGGCGGCCGGCCGGTCAGCGGCTCGTGTCGAGGATCACTCGGGCCACCGCGGCCGGGTCGTCGCTCATAGGCACGTGCCCGCAGCCGGGCAGGCGGACGAGCCGCGCCTGCGGCATCGCGTGCTTCGCGCGCACTCCCTGGCGGCGCAGCAGCAGCCGGTCCTTCGTGCCCCACGCCACAGTGACCGGCAGGCCCTGCACATCGTCCCGGAAGGCCACGTCGAGGCCCGCGGCCAGCGTCTGCTCGAAGCCCGACGCGTCCCGCAGCGCCAGCGTCTCCGCGACGACCGCCTCCGGTGAACGGCGCCACGGGCGGGCGTAGATGGTGCTCGTCAGCGCCCAACGCCCCGCCGCCGTACGGGAGAGCCGCTCGATCGCGGGCAGCGGAAGCAGCCGTGCTCCCTGTCGCATGCCGAGCAGCACACCGAAGGCGTACCGCCGCTCCGCCTCGCTCCAGAAGCCTGCGGGGGCGAGCGCGGTCACCGAGCGCACCAGCTTCTCGCGCCCCAACTCCAGGGCGAGCAGCCCGCCGAGCGAGTTGCCCGCGACATGCGGGGTGCCCACCCCGAGCTCCTCGCAGAGCCCGCGCAGCGCGGCGACGACGGTCGACAGGTCGTACGCGGCGCCGTCGGGCAGCGCGGGCGAGGCTCCGAAGCCCGGCAGGTCCACGGCGATCACGTCCCGCTCGGCCGCCAGGATCTCGAACACCGGGTCCCAGGCCTGCAGATGGTGCCCGATGCCGTGCAGCAGAAGCAGCGGCTCGCCCGCGCCCGCGCGCCGGTACGCGACGGTCACGGGGCGTGGTCCGTGCGCGGTGTCGATGGGGAAGGACGTGAAGGACACAGGGGCCGTCATGCTGCTCCTCGTCAGGGCGCCGGTGGGTCATAGACAGCTTGTCAGCAAGAATTACCCCTGGGTAGCCCCCAGTTCAGGACCGGAGGCCCGCCGTCCGTCGTCCGGCGGTGTGTGCGCCGCGCCACGACGGGCGGAAGTGCCTGGACAGCGGCCCTCGCGCGGCCTTGGATGGGGTGCGTGGCCACCGATACCGCGACCGCCCTCTTCGAAGAACACCGCCCGGTCCTCACGGGCGTCGCCTACCGCATGCTCGGCCGCGTCGCCGACGCCGAGGACGTGGTCCAGGACGCCTGGCTCCGCTGGTCCGCGGCCGAGCACGACGAGATCCGCGAACCCCGCGCCTACCTCGTACGGATCACCACCCGGCTCGCCATCGACCGGCTGCGCCACGTCCAGTCACGGCGCGAGGCGTACGTCGGGCCGTGGCTGCCCGAGCCGCTCGCCACGGACTTCGGCGCGACCGTGCCGGACACCGCCGAGCAGGCCGTGCTCGCCGAGTCGGTCTCCCTGGCGGTCCTGGTGGTCCTGGAGTCGCTGTCGCCGCTCGAACGCGCGGTGTTCGTGCTCCGCGAGGCCTTCGGCTTCCCGTTCTCGCAGATCGCCACGGCCCTGGAACGCTCCGAGGCCGCCGTACGCCAACTCGCGGGCCGCGCGCGGAAACACGTCGAGGAGCGCAAACCGCGCTTCGACGTCGACCCGGCCGAGCGCCGCGACCTCACCGAGCGCTTCCTCGACGCCGCGGCCGAGGGCGACCTGGACGGACTGATGAGGCTGCTCGCGCCCGACGCCCGGCTCGTCGGCGACAGCGGCGGCAAGTCCAAGGCGCCGCTGCGGGTCCTGGAGAGCGCCGAGCACGTCGGCCGCTTCATGGCGAGTGTCGTCCCGCAGGGCGTGCCGAACCCCGAGATCCGCGTGCTCGAACTCAACGGCGGCCCGGCCCTGTTGATCCTCTCCGACGGCAAGCCCGACAGCGTCCTCCAGGTCGATGTCGTCGACGGCCGCATCCAGTCCGTCTACATCGTGCGCAACCCGGACAAACTTATCTCGCTCGCGGACTGAGTCCCCACGGCCCCTCCGGAGCCCTCGCCCCTGCCGGGCGGGGGCTCCGTGCCGTTTCCCGATCCGTTCGCCGGATTGCGGGCGCGTGTACCGCCGCGAACAGCGCATGAACACTCAGCGGAATCAAGCGAGTTCTTTCTGTAACAGCCTGAGGATTGGTCTTGACCAAGGGTGGGGGCGCGCTTATCGTCGCGTAGATAGTGCAGGAACCTTTAATAAACAAAGGCGCGTAATGAGCCGCCGGGCCACGGCGAATGCGGAGGACAGGGTGGGGACCACGCAGCTGCAAACGGTGCCGGAGCCGAAGTACTGGCACCTCAAGACCGTGCTCGCCGAGGCGCTCGACTCCGAGTTCGCCGTCGGCGAGATCCTGCCGAACGAACGAGAGCTCGCGGCCCGCTTCGGCGTGGCCCGCGCCACCCTGCGTCAGGCGCTCGAGCAGCTGGAACTCGAAGGCCGGCTCCAGCGCCGCCGCGGCGTCGGCACCACCGTCGCCCCGCCCCGTATGGGCGTCTCCGTCGGCTCCGCGCAGCAGGGCAGGCCCGGCGAGAGCGGGGACGACTGGGAGGCGGCCGACAGCACCCCGGCCGCTCCGCCCGCCGCCGTCGCCCGCCTCCTCGGCACCGAGGCCGGCGAAACCGTGCACATCGTCCGCCGCTCCCGCGTGACCGGCGGGCAGCCCGTCGCCACCGAGCTGCTCTACGTCCCCGCCGCATCGGTGCCCGCGCTCGCCGTGGACGACGCCCCGGCGGGCCCCGCGGGCGCGCACGCCGTCCTGCGCGAGCTGCGGAACCTCGGCTTCGACGACGAGGACCAGGCGGTCGAGCTGGGCTCGGCCCGCGCGGACGAGGCCAAGCAGCTGGACCGGCTGCCGGGCGCTCCGGTCCTGGTCGTCACGACGCGCTACTTCGCCCAGGGGCGGACGGCGGCGGTCGCGGTGGCCACGTATCGGGCGGACACCTGCCGCCTCACGTTCTGAGGGACGTTCCGGGTACGGCCCTTGTGTACGACCGGTGGGCGTGACCTGTGCGGTACGGCCCGTACGTATGACGTGTTGTGCGTACGGCCCGCACGTATGACGTGTTGTGCGTACGGCCCGCACGCATGACCTGCGCGTACGACGCAAGCCGTCGCTACGCGCGGCGGGCCGTGACCGTGCCCTCCACCGCGAACAGCTCCTCCTCGACGTGGTCGAGGGCCAGGCGCAGGGCGCCCGTGGCGATCGCGGCCTCGCCGAGTGTGGAGAGCGTGACGCGCGGCGGGCGCAGACAGTAGCGGGCCAACTCGCGGCGCAGCGGCTCCAGTACGCCGTCCAGGCCGGCCGCCCAGCCGCCGATCACCACGACCTCCGGATCGAGGGCGAGCACCAGCGCCGCCACATCGTGCACCAGACGCCGGATGAAGCGTTCCACAGCGGCCGCGGCCTGTTCGTCGCCCCGCTTGGCGTGCGCGAAGACCTCGGTGACGGCCTGCTCGTCCAGGGGGTGCAGCGGCTCGCCCGTCGTGGACAGCAGAGACTCCGGCGTGACCTCGCGGCCGAGCAGATGCAGCGCGCCGATCTCGCCCGCAGCGCCGCCGAAGCCGCGGTGCAGCCGTCCGCCGATCAGCGAACCCGCGCCCGGGCTCAGGCCCGCGAGCACGAACACCAAGTCGTCCGAGTCCGTCGCCGTGCCCTTCCAATGCTCGCCCACCGCCGCCGTGTTGGCGTCGTTCTCGACCAGGACCGGGCACTTGAAGGAGCGCCGCAGCCGGTCGCCGAGCGCGAGGCCGGTCCAGCCGGGCAGGGCGGTGCAGAGCCCCACCGTGCCGTCGGCCTGCACGATGCCGGGGCTGGCCGCGCCCACGGCGCGCAGCGACTCCCGGGCGATCCCGGCCTCGGCGAGCAGGTCCGTGACGGTGAGCCGGAGCCGCTCCAGGCGTTCGTCGGCGCGGGCCTTCTCGTCGACCTCCCGCTCGGCGGTGCCGAGTACCTGCCCGTCCAGGTCGGAGAGGACGGCGGCGACCCGGTGCGCGCCGATCTCCAGGCCCAGCAGATGGCCGGCCTCGGCGCGGAAGCGGAACCGGCGTGCGGGCCGCCCCTGCCGTCGGGCGACGCCCTCCTCGGCGGCGACCTCGACGACGAGGCCCGCGCCCATCAGGCCCTCGACGACGCCCTCGACCGTGGGCCGGGAGAGGCCGGTGACCCCGGTGATCTCCGTGAGCGTCGCGAACTCCACGCCGCGCAGGGCGTGCAGCACCACCGCGGAGTTGATCCGCCGCAGCAGCGAGGGATCCCCGCCGGTCAGCCGCCCCACCGTCGTCCTCCCTGGTCGCGAGCGTGTTCGCCGGATCGTACTCGCCGGGGCGGCCTGCGGCGAGGGCGAGCCCCTGAGCTCTCCCCTCCCCGCCCCTTCCCGAAAGTCCTGCGGACAGCTTCGGTGGGCTGCGCCCCGGGCCCTCACTGCGACGCCCGTCTTTCGGCTGCGGCTCCGTCGTGGCTTGTCGCGCCCCGCAGCGGAGCCGCAAGTGTCACGGTCCCGCGCCCCTTTGGGGCGCCCGCCTTCGGCCCAACGTCCAGCAAGTCCAGCCCGTCCGGCCGTTGTCAGTGGTCGCCGGTTTACTGGAGGCATGAGTCCGGCCCGGCATCTGCACGCCATAGACCAGCTGTGTGCCCGCGCGCTGCCCACGGAGCGCGCGTTCCACGTCGAGGAGTTGCAGCGCACGGACTTCGACGCGACGGACCCGGGGGAGTACGAAGACAGATGCGAGCAGTACGCGGCGGAGCTGGCGGCCCTGCACGAGCCGCTGGGGGAGAAGTGGGTGGCCCACGGCCCGTTCGGGCTGCAAGGGGTGCTGCTGCGCGGGGGAGAGGGGGAGGACATACCCGAGCCGTGGCACGGCCTGAGCTGGTCGGCGAGCAGCGCCGATCTGTGGCACACCGGCGACCGCTGGCTGGCCCTGGCCGTCACCGACCGGGAGCGGCCCAGGCTGCTGCGCTTACTCGCGGTGGCCACGGACGTCGACCCACCGTGAGCCGTGAGCCGTGAGCCGTGAGCCGTGAGTCGTCAGCCGTGAAGCCGAGACCCGGGGGCAGGGCCTCCCGGTCCGCGGACACGCCGGAGTTGAACGGCCGTGCCACCATGGCCTCTTGAGGATCATGGACGGCGAAGCCCATGGACGGCCGAAGGAGCCCGGATGACTGAGCACAGCGGACAGGTCGCGCACAACGCCCGCGTCTGGAACTACTGGCTCGGCGGCAAGGACCACTACACCGTCGACAAGGAGGTCGGCGACCAGGTCACCTCGATGTACCCGAGCATCGGCCAAGTCGCCCGCGCCGACCGGGAGTTCCTTGGCCGCGCCGTCCGGTACCTCGCGGGCGAGGCCGGCATCCGCCAGTTCCTCGACATCGGTACGGGGCTGCCCACCGCGGACAACACCCACGAGGTCGCCCAGCGCATCGCCCCCGACTCCCGCATCGTCTACGTCGACAACGACCCCACGGTCCTCGCCCACGCCCGCGCCCTGCTGACCAGCACACCGGAGGGCGCCACGAGCTATGTCGACGCGGACGCGCACGACCCGGACGCCATCCTGCGCGCCGCCGCCGAGACCCTCGACCTCGACCGCCCGGTCGCGGTGATACTGCTCGGCATCCTCAACTTCGTCCTGGACACCGAGCAGGCCACGGAGATCGTGCGCCGCCTTGTGGACGCGGTGCCGTCCGGCAGCTATCTGGTGGTCACCCACCCCACCCTGGAGCTGGGCGGCTCCGGCAACGCGGAGGCGATGGCGTTCTGGAACGAGAACGCCAAGCCGCCGATCCGCGCCCGTTCCGGCCAGGAGATCGCCGCGTTCTTCGACGGCCTCGAACTGCTCCCGCCGGGCCTGGTCTCCTGCTCCCGCTGGCGCGCCGAGCCGGGCACGGAGCCTCAGCAGGTCGCGCAGTACGGGGCGATGGGGCGTAAGCCTTGATCTGAAAGGTGCCGTAGTCATGGGGCGCCGCCTGGGGCTGAGCCCCAGACCCCCTTTTGGTCTGCGGCCTCGTCCTCAATCGCCGGAAAGGCTGGATCTGAGCCTGCCGTACTCCTCGGCCATAGCACCCACCGTCCAACGCGCGTTCAGCCCACTGGGGTTGGGCAGCACCCACACCCCGCTGCCGCCGACCGTCCGCTCCTGCGGGCCGATCTGCGCGGAGCGCTCGCCGAACGCCGCGCGGTACGCGGTGATCCCGACGACCGCCAGCCACTCGGGCCGCAGCCGGGCCACCTTCTCCTCCAGGAGCCGCCCGCCCTGCACGTACTCCTCCGGGGACAGCTCGTCGGCGCGGGCGGTCGCGCGGGCCACGACGTTCGTGATGCCGAGCCCGTACGAGAGCAACTCCCGCTGCTCGTAGGGGCGGAGCAGCCGCGGGGTGAAGCCGGACAGGTGGAGGACCGGCCAGAAGCGGTTGCCGGGGCGGGCGAAGTGGTGGCCCGTCACCGCCGTCATCAGGGACGGGTTGATGCCGCAGAACAGCACACGCAGTCCGCCCGCCCGTCTCCCACCGCCGCCCTCAACCGAGGCGCTACGCGCCACCCCCATATCTGCGACCACATCGGGAACGATGCGGTCGCGGGCGGCTTCGAGTTCGTCCCGGCCTGGGAGCGTCAGAGGATCGCTCCCGGCGTGTACCCGGCGGCCTCCGGGTGCTGCTTCACGATCTCCTCGACGCGGGCCACGACCTGCGTCACCTGGTCTGCGGCCGCGCCCGTGAAGGACAGCTTGTCCGCCATCAGCTCGTCGAGCTGCGCACGGTCGAGCGGGATCCGGGAGTCGGCGGCCAGCTTGTCGAGCAGCTCGTTGCGCTCGGCGCCCTGCTCGCGCATCGCGAGGGCGGAGGCGACCGCGTTCTCCTTGATCGCCTCGTGCGCCTCCTCGCGGCCGACGCCCGCGCGCACCGACGCCATGAGCACCTTGGTGGTGGCGAGGAACGGCAGGTAACGGTCCAGCTCACGGGCGACGACGGCGGGGAAGGCGCCGAACTCGTCGAGCACCGTCAGGAACGTCTCCAGGAGGCCGTCGAGCGCGAAGAACGCGTCCGGCAGCGCGACCCGGCGCACCACGGAGCAGGACACGTCGCCCTCGTTCCACTGGTCGCCCGCCAGCTCGCCGGTCATCGACGCGTAGCCGCGCAGGATCACCATGAGGCCGTTGACGCGCTCGCAGGAGCGGGTGTTCATCTTGTGCGGCATCGCCGACGAGCCGACCTGGCCCGCCTTGAAGCCCTCGGTGACCAGCTCGTGCCCGGCCATCAGACGGATCGTCTTCGCGAGCGAGGAGGGCGCGGCGGCCAGCTGGACGAGCGAGGTGACGACCTCGTAGTCGAGTGAGCGCGGGTAGACCTGGCCGACCGAGGTGAAGGCCTGCGCGAAGCCCAGGTGCCCGGCGATCCGCTGCTCCAGGTCGGCCAGCTTCTCGGCGTCGCCGCCGAGCAGGTCCAGCATGTCCTGCGCGGTGCCGACGGGGCCCTTGATGCCGCGCAGCGGGTAGCGGTTCAGCAGCTCCTCGATGCGGCCGTACGCGACGAGCAGCTCGTCCGTGGCCGTCGCGAAGCGCTTGCCGAGGGTGGTGGCCTGGGCGGCGACGTTGTGCGAGCGGCCGGCCATGACCAGCTCGCCGTACTCACCGGCGAGCTTGCCGAGGCGGGCCAGGACGGCGACCGTGCGGTCCCGCATCAGCTCAAGGGAGAGCCGGACCTGCAGCTGCTCGACGTTCTCCGTCAGGTCGCGGGACGTCATGCCCTTGTGGACCTGCTCGTGCCCGGCGAGGGCGTTGAACTCCTCGATGCGGGCCTTCACATCGTGCCGCGTGACCTTCTCGCGCTCGGCGATCGAGGCCAGGTCGACCTGGTCGAGGACGCGCTCGTAGTCGTCGAGGGCGGTCTGCGGCACCTCGATCCCGAGGTCCTTCTGGGTGCGAAGGACGGCCAGCCACAGCTGGCGCTCCAGTTTCACCTTCTGCTCGGGGGACCACAGGGCGGCGAGCTCGACGGAGGCGTAGCGGCCGGCCAGGACGTTGGGGATGCGGGGCTTTGCAGTCACAGTCGGCCAGTTTACTGACACTTTCGGACAGGCCGACGCCCCGGTCCCCTTCGTCGGAACCTACGAGAGCCCCAGGGCGCGCTGGGAGGGCTCACTCCCGCCAGATCGGCCCCTCCACGTACGGGAACGAGGCCTGCCACTGCTCGTCCGCGGCCGGGTGGTCGGGTTCGAGGCGCAGCCGGCGGACGCGCTCGACGGGCAGTATCCCGGCCAGCCGCGCCGGGTCGAGCTGGCCCTTGACGTGCAGATGGGCGCGGCCGCCGAGGTCGGCGAGGGCGCGTGCCTCGTGCAGGTCGGAGACGGGGAAGTAGAGCCCGCCGTGCTCGTCGAGGTGGGCGATGACCTCCTGCGCGTAGCGGGCCGTGTCGTACCGCGGCCAGGCGTTCGCGAGCTGCACGCGGATGTCCATGCGCTCGCGCTCGCGCAGGCCCGCGAGGTAGTCGATGGCCATGTCGTCGGCGACCGAGGACGCGGTGATCGCGAGGATGTACGCCCGGTCGTCTGAGACCGTGCGCGGGTCCGGCAGCATCTCCAGGACGATCGGGCCGATCCAGCCGAGCGCGCGGGCCCCGGCCGGGCTGGCCGGGTTCACCATCTGCTGGGTGGCCCGCTGCACCAACTGCCGTACCTCCGGGTCGATTTCGCTCACGTTCTCCAGACAGGCCGCTGCGAGCAGCTTGCTGTGCCGGGCGTGCGCGGTGCGCAGTCCGGGACGGCGGGAGACCATGCCGCGCAGCAGTTCCGCGACCTCGTTCGGCCGGGACAGGGAGACCGCCATACGGACCACGTCCTCCCACTCGGTGAGATGGGAGTGGTTGAGCAGCAGCCCGAAGTCGTGCTGCTGCACCATCGCGTCGGCGGCGAGATAGTCCTGGAACGTGCGGTGGATGAAGTCCACGGACCCCGCGGTGGGTTCGCGCAGGAGGCCGGTGCGGTTGAGCAGGTGGCGGTAGATCGTCTCGGCGTCGCCCTGCCTGGCCGCGGCCGGTACGGCGGGCAGATGGCGCCGCAGGATGTCGACGGCGATGTCCCGCTCCATCTCCGACTTGCCGTTGATCAGCATCCAGTGCGCGAGCTTCTGCAGCAGCTGGATCTTCGGCTGCCGGCTGAGCGCGATGCCGTCGTCCGGTACGACGCGCTGGCGGTCCCGCAGTTCGAGCAGCATCGACATGGCCGCGTCGTACAACTCCCTGCGGCCGCTGGGGAGATAGCCGCGCAGATGCCGGTGCAGGGCGCAGAGGAGTCCGCACATCAGCGGGTTGGTGGCGAGGCGGCCCAGGTCGCGGGTGAGGCGCAGGGCGTCGATCAGCGTCTGCTCGTACCGCGCGAGGACCGCCGGGTCGGCGCCGGGTTCCTGGCGGGCGGCGGCGTGCCAGCGCTCGACGAACGCGGCGACCTCGTCCCGGCTCATCGGGGCCAGCTGGACCTCGCCGAACTCCTCGGCGGCCAGCCAGTCCTCGGGTACGGCGGAGGGGCGGGTGGTGACCAGCCAGACGTTGCCCGGGTAGAGCGCCGTCCAGTCGCGCAGGGTGTGGCGGAGGCGTTCGCGGGCGGGCTCGGGCGCCTCGTCCACCCCGTCGATGAGCAGGAGCCCGCGGCCCTGCCGCAGCACCCGGTCCGCCCAGCCGGGCGGCTGCGCGTCGGAGCCCGGGTAGCCGTTCACGGCGAGGAACTCGCCCGGCACAGGCGGGTTCTCGCGGCTGAAGCGGCGTACCGGAAGGACGAACGGCACCCGGTCGCGCAGGCCCGCCAGCTGCTGCGGCAGCTCGCCCTTGGCGGTGGCGACGGCGAGCCACTGCAGCAGTGTCGTCTTCCCGGAACCGGCCACTCCGCGCACCAGGATCCGGCTGCGCCCGGCCAGCGCGCGCGACACCGGCACCGGCGTGGCCGAGCCCTGCGGCCCGCCGCCGGGTTCGCAGCGCAGCCCGAGGTACGTGGTGTCGAGCGGCCAGGAGTCGGGGGCGCTGGCGAGGTCTATGCCGAAGATCGTCAGGCGGTTGTGGAGGATCGCGGTGTCCCGTGCGAAGCGCTCCTCGAACGCGGCGTCGGCGGCCCCCTGCGAGGGCACGCGCGCCTCCAACCGCTCGTACCGCTTGCAGAGTTCGGCGAGGAAGCCGCTGTGCTCGACGAGGGTGCGGGGTACGAAGGCCGACCGGGTGGTGAAGAACTCCAGGATGTGCCGGGCGGTGACCTCCAGGAGCAGGGCGTGCAGGAGCGCGCCCTCCTCGGACAGCTCGCGGGTGGCGTCCGGGGCGAGTGAGCCGAGGTGCTGCGCGAACCCGTCGGCCTGCAGCGCCACCGCCTGGACGTCGCTCATCCCGACCTCGCCGAGCGCGTCGAGGGTGCGGGCGAGCGCGTCGGCGACGACCTGGTCCTCGTCCGGCCGCACGGGCCTCTCACCGGGCCCGCCCACCGCCTGCCGTACGAGCTTCGCGCCCAGGGCGTGCAGTTCGCGCTCCCGTACGGTGCGGGGCTCGCCGTGTAAGCCGACGAGCCGGCGGACCGGCACGGCGCTCTTCTCGACGAGTCCGGCGCCGGGGCCGGGCGTGACGAAGAGCCGCTTCACGAGGGCGGTGACGAACGGCTGGGTGAGACGGCTGAGGACGAGTGCGGGATCCACCTGCGTACCCCCGACAACTGGTGTTCCGGTGAAGGCTGTTGGGTGGCAGACGGTAGAAGGCACCGGAGAGTTCCCGCCACCCCGTATCGGCACAAACCCTTCGCATGTCGGGGGAGGGGTGGTGCGGGGCGCGGGTGTGGGGGCGTGGGTCGCCCCGGTCCGTACGGAGGCTCAGGCCGTACGGAAGCTCAGGCCGTACGGAGGCTCAGGCCGTACGGAAGCTCAGGCCGTACGGAGGCTCAGGCCTCCACGCGGCGCCAGCCCGTCACCGGAACCGGCGTGCCGTCCTCGGCGGGGCCGATCCAGAAGGCCTTGCCCTCGGCCGGGTCGAACTGGGCCCCGTTGCGGCCGTCGCCCGAGGACCGGCCGGTCAGGCGTCGGCCGATCCAGGGCCCCAGGTGCTCCCGCGCGAACCGGGCGTCGGCGACGCGGCGCTGCGCCCAGCGCGGGTCGACGGCGGCGGGCAGCGGGGCGCGCCAGTCCTCCTCGGCCGCGTACCCGAGGGTCTGCCACACCGCCTCCGCGACCCGGCGGTGCCCCTCGGCGGTGAGGTGCAGCCGGTCCACGTCCCACAGCCGCTGGTCGCCGAGCACGGACGCGCCGTACAGGTCGACGACGAGGGCGCCGTGCCGCTCGGCGAGGCCGTCGATGTGCGCGAACAGCTCCTCCATCCGCGGCCGGAACCGTTCGAGCACCGGGCCCTGGCGGCCGGGGCTGCGCATCAGCACGAGCTGCTTGCAGGCGGGCGCCAGCTTCTCCACGGCCTCGTCGAGCAGCGCCCGTACGCGGCCCATGTCGCACTTGGGGCGCAGGGTGTCGTTGAGCCCGCCGACCAGTGTCACGACGTCGGGTCGCAGGGCGGCCGCGGCGTCGGCCTGATCGGCGGCGATCTGCCCGATGAGCTTGCCGCGCACGGCGAGGTTGGCGTACCGGAATCCGGGCTGTACGGCCGCCATCCGCGCGGCGAGCAGATCGGCCCAGCCGCGGTAGGAGCCGTCGGGGAGGCGGTCGGACATGCCCTCGGTGAAGGAGTCGCCTATCGCGACGAGACTGGTGTAGGTGGCATTCATCTGCATGGCGTCAGCGATGGTAGCCGGGGGGTTCGGGGGCTGCGCCCCCGTACCCCCGCAGGATGTTCTTCGGCTGCCGCCGTACCCCCGCAGGTTGGTTCTTCGGCTGCCGCGCCGTCGTGGCTGGTCGCGCCCCGCGGCGGAGCCGCAGATGTCACAGCCCCGCGCCCCTATCGGGGCACGCCCCCAGGGCTGTCCGCAGGACGTTCGGGAAGGGGCGGGAAGGGGGGAACCCGCCCCCTGACCACCTCGATCCGGTGTCCCGTGAACGCGGCCCGCAGGCGGCGGTCGTGGGAGACGACCACCAGCGTGCCGGGGTAGGTCGCGAGGGCCTGGTCCAGGTCTTCCGCCAGGGCGGGGGAGAGGTGGTTGGTGGGTTCGTCGAGGAGGAGCAGGTCGGCGGGGCGGGTGACCAGGCGGGCCAGGGCCAGGCGGCGCCGCTGGCCGACCGAGAGTCCGCGTACGGGAACCACGAGGTCTGCCTCGCGGAAGAGGCCGAGGGCGAGAAGCCGGTCCGCGTGGTCCTCGGGCAGGCCGGGCAGGCCCGCGGCGAAGGCGGCCAGCAGAGTAGGACCCGAGGCGCCCGAGCCGTCGTCGTACGGGACCTCCTGCGGCAAGTGGCCGACGCGGACCGGGCGTTGGACCTCGCCGCGGTCCGGGGTGACCGCACCCGCGAGGACGCCGAGCAGCGTGGACTTGCCCGCGCCGTTGGGCCCCGTGACCAGGAGCCGCGTGCCCGGCGCGAGGCGGAGGCGCTCGACGGCCAGGCGTTCACCCACCGCCACGTCCGTCAGCTCCACGGGCAGCAGGAACGGATGGTCCCCGCCCTCCGGCTCGGCCGTGAACCGCAGCGGGTCCGGTGGCCGCGGCACCGGCTCGGCCCGCAGCCGCCGCAGCCGCTCCCGGGCGTTGCGCACCACCCCGGACACCTGGCCCTCCACCGACCGCTGGTGCTTGGAGAACTTCGCGAACGTGCTGCTGTCCCGCATCCGCCAGCCCGAGCCGAGCCGGTCGGCGGCGCCCTCGGCGATCTTCTCCTGGCGCTCCACCTCGTCCCGCCACTCGCGGTGGCGCTGCTCCCAGCGCTGCCGGGCCGCCGTGCGCTGCGCGAGATAGCCGTACCAGCCGCCGCCGTACCGATCGACGCTGTGCCGGTCGCCGTCGACCTCGACGATCGCGTCCGCGACCCGGTCGAGGAAGACCCGGTCGTGGGTGACGGCGACGACCGTGCCGCGGTGGGTGCGCAGCCGTTCCTCCAGCCAGTCGAGGGCGGCCGCGTCCAGGTGGTTCGTCGGCTCGTCGAGGAGCAGCAGTTCGGGCGCGGCCGCGAGCACGCAGGCGAGCGCGAGCCGCGCGGCCTCCCCGCCGGACAGCGAGCCGAGCGTCCGCCCACGCCCGAGATGCGGTACGCCGAGGCCGTGCAGGGCCGCGTCCAGGCGGGCGTCGGCCCGGTAGCCGTCGCGGGCCTCGAAGGCGGCGACCAGGTCGGCGTACGCGGAGAGTTCGGCGGGACCGGCCGAGCCGAGGGACTCCTCGGCGAGCCGGATGCGCCGCTCCAGGTCCCGCAGCTCGGCGAGCGCGTCCTCCACGGCGTCCTGCACTGTGGCGTGCGGCGGCAGTTCGAGGGTCTGCGCGAGATACCCCGTCCCGCCGTCCGACACCACCCGCAGCTCGCCCTCGGCGGGTACGGCACGCCCCGCGAGGAGCCGCAGCAGCGTCGACTTGCCGGAGCCGTTCTCCCCGATCACGCCGACGTGCTCACCGGGCCGCACGGACAGCGAGACCCGCTCCAGGACCGGCCGCTCGGGGTAGCCGAACGACACGTCCCGCAGGACCAGTTGACTCACCAGCACCCCTCTCGCACAGGCCCCCGCGCTCAGACGGGCTGGCCGAACAGCTCCCGCAGGACGTCCTCCATGGTCACCAGGCCCGCGAGCCGCCCGTCCTCGCCGAGGACCGCCGCCACATGGGTGCGGCTGCGGCGCATGGCGGTCAGCACGTCGTCGAGCGGCGTGGCCTCCCGTACGCGGGCGATCGGGCGCATGTCCCTGACCTGGAACGGCAGGTCGCGCGGCGAGGCGTCGAGGGCGTCCTTGACGTGCAGATAGCCCACGATGCGGCGCCCCTGGTCCACCACGGGGAAGCGGGAGAACCCGGAGCGGGCCGACAGCAGCTCCAGCTGCTCGGGGGTGACGCCGATCTCCGCGTACACCACCTGCTCAAGCGGCAGCACCACGTCACGGACCGGGCGGCGGCCCAGTTCGAGGGCGTCGTGCAGGCGCTCCTGCGCACGGTCGTCGATCAGGCCCGCGTCCCCGGAGTCCTTGACGAGCCGGGCCAGCTGGTCGTCCGAGAACGTGGCCTCCACCTCGTCCTTGGGCTCCACCCTGAGCAGCTTGAGCAGGGCGTTCGCGAAGGCGTTGATCGTGAAGATCACCGGGCGCAGGGCCCGCGTCACCGCCACGAGCGGCGGGCCGAGGAGCAGCGCGCTGCGCACGGGTTCGGCGAGCGCGATGTTCTTCGGGATCATCTCGCCGAGCAGCATGTGCAGATACGTGGCCACGGCGAGGGCGATCACGAACGACGCCGGGTGGATCAGGCCGTGCGGCACGCCCACCGCGTCGAAGACCGGCTCCAGGAGGTGGGCGATCGCGGGCTCGGCGACGATGCCGAGCACCAGGGTGCACAGCGTGATGCCGAGCTGGGCCGCGGCCATCAGGGCGGAGACGTGCTGCAGGCCCCACATGACGCTGCGGGCCCGCCGGTCGCCCGCCTCGGCGTGCGGCTCGATCTGGCTGCGCCGGACCGAGATCAGGGCGAACTCGGCGCCGACGAAGAAGGCGTTGACCACGAGCGTGGCCAGGCCGATCAGTAGCTGGATCGCGGTCATCGCGCACCCTCCCCGGTCCCGGGCGTGCTGGTCGGGGCGGTGGACGCGGCGGTGCGTCCGGGCAGGTCGAGCGGTGCGTGCAGGAGCAGCCGTGCGGCGCGGTGGCCGGTGGCGTCGATCACGTCGAGGCGCCAGCCGTCGACCTCGACCACGTCCCCGGCCGCGGGAATCCGGCCGAGCTCGGTGGCGACCAGACCCGCCAGCGTCTCGTACGGGCCGTCCGGCGTGCGCAGGCCGATCTTCGCGAGCTGGTCGGTGCGGGCGGCGCCGTCGGCGTCGTACAGCCTGCGGCCGTTCTCGTCGGTGCCCGCGGGGGCCAGGTCGGACGTCTCGTGCGGATCATGCTCGTCGCGGACCTCGCCGACGACCTCCTCGACGATGTCCTCCAGGGTGGCGACGCCGGCCGTGCCGCCGTACTCGTCGATGACGACGGCCATCGTGCGCTTGCCGGAGATGCGGTCCAGGAGGCGGTCCACGGTGAGCGTCTCGGGGACGAGCAGCGGCTCGCGGAGCAGCTCGGCGACGGGGAAGCGGGGCCTGCGCTCGGCGGGTATGGCGAGCACGTCCTTGATGTGCGCCACGCCGACGACGGAGTCGAGGTTGCCGCGGTAGACGGGGAAGCGGGACAGGCCGGTGGCGCGGGTCGCGGTGGCCACGTCCTCGGCGGTGGCCTGGATGTCCAGGGCCATCACCTGCACGCGCGGCGTCATCACGTTCTCCGCGGTGAGGTCCGCCAGGTTGAGCGTACGGACGAACAGCTCGGCCGTGTCCGCCTCCAGGGCGCCCTCCTTCGCGGAGTGCCGGGCGAGGGCGACCAGCTCCTGCGGGCCGCGCGCGGACGCCAGCTCCTCGGCGGGCTCCAGGCCGATCCGGCGCACGGAGCGGTTCGCGGTGTTGTTGAGGTGCGTGATCAGCGGCTTGAACGCGGCGCTGAACCAGCGCTGCGCGGTGGCCACGCGCTTGGCCACGGCGAGCGGCGAGGAGATCGCCCAGTTCTTCGGGACGAGCTCGCCGACGACCATCAGGACGATCGTGGAGAGCACGGTGCCCAGGGTCAGGGCGACGCCGTCGGCGGTGCTCTTCGACAGGCCGAGGTCGTTGAGCGGCCCGGAGAGCAGCTTGCCGATCGACGGCTTGGCGAGCATGCCGATGACCAGGCCGGTCACGGTGATGCCGAGCTGGGCGCCGGACAGCTGGAAGGTGAGGCTGCGGACGGCCTTGAGGGCGCTGTCCGCACCGCGCTCACCGTCGGCGACGGCACGCTCGAGGCTGCTGCGCTCGACGGTGGTGAGGGAGAACTCGGCGGCGACGAACACACCGCAGGCCAGGGTGAGCAGCAGGGCCACGCCGAGCAGGAGCAGTTCGGTCATCGGGTCACCTCCGTCCCATGATCGGGCAGGGGAGGGAGGGCCGCGCGATGTCGGTCCGATGTGCTTCTGGTCGTGGAGACGCTACTGGGAGGCTCGCCCATGGACGGACGCTCACACCTTTCGTTCGGGTACGGCCGCTCGGCTCGGAACGAGCGGGAGCGGAGCTACCAGAGTAAAGGACCAGCAAAGGGAAGTGGCCGGGACGAGCTCTGGGCCGGGCTCTGGGCCGAGCTCCGGACCAGCTCCGGGACCAGCTCTGGGTCCAGCTCTGGGCCGGGCTCCGGGGGCAGCTCTGGGCCGGGCTCCGGACCAGCTCCGGGACCAGCTCGGGCCGGGCTCCGGGCCGAGCTCCGGGTCCAGCTCCGGACCAGCTCTGGGTAGAGCTCCGGGTCCAGTTCCCGGGCCGAGCTCTCCGGCCGAGTTCCGGTCCAGTTCCCGGGCCGAGTTCTGGGTAGAGCTCCGGGTCCAGCTCTCGGGCCGAGCTCTGGGTAGAGCTCCGGGTCCAGCTCTCGGGCCGAGTTCCGGTCCAGTTCCCGGACCAGCTCTGGGCAGAGCTCACCGGGCAGAGCTCCCGGACCGAGCTCCGGACCGATCTCCGGGTCCAGTTCCCGGTCCGGCTCCGGGGAGGTGTTCAGGCCCGCTCGGCCAGCGGCTTCACCCAGCGCCGCCAGTGGTCCTCGCGCCGATACCCGGCCGCCGACCAGGCCTGCTGCGCCCGCTCGTTGGCCTCCAGGACCATGGCGTCCCCGCGCCGGCCGCCGAGCGCCGCGAACCGCTCCTCGGCCGTGTCGAGCAGCGCCGACGCGATGCCCCGCCTGCGGTGCGAGGGAAGGACGGCCAGCCGGTACAGGCTGCAGCGCCACCCGTCGTAGCCCGCGATCACGGAGCCGACGAGCAGCCCGTCGGCCTCGGCGAGGAGCAGGGCGCCGGGGTCGCGCGCGATGAGCCCGGTCACCCCGGCCTCGTCGTCGCTGACGCTGGTCCCCTCGGCGGCCTCCTTCCAGAAGGCGAGCACGTCGGTGGCGTCGGCGGGTTCGGCAGTACGGATGGTCAGGGCGCTCATGATCGCCAGCGAAGCATGGCGCCCGCGAGAGCCGCGAGGGGATTTCACGGGCCGAGACGCCAGGACACGGGCGGGTCCGGAGGCCCGGCCACGGGCGGGTCCGGAGGCCCGGCCACGGGCGGGTCCGGAGGGCCGGACACCGGTTCGTATCATGTCCACTCCAACGAACGGGGAGGCGTACGCGGATGGAACAGCTGGCTCCTGACGAGCCCAGGGAGATAGCCGGTTACCGGCTGCAAGGGCGCCTCGGCCAGGGCGGCATGGGCGTGGTCTATCTGTCGCACACGCGCGGCGGCCAGCCCGTCGCCCTGAAGGTGGTGCGCCGCGAGTACGCCCAGGACCCGCTGTTCAAGGAGCGGTTCAGCCAGGAGGTGGCCGCCGCACGCCGCGTACAGGGCCCGTACACCGCGCCCGTCCTGGACAGCCGCACCGAGGACGGCGAACTCTGGCTCGCCACCGCCTACGTCCCCGGGCCGCCGCTCTCCGAGGCCGTGAGCCGGCACGGGGCCCTTCCGCTGCGCACGGTCCTGCAGTTGGCGGGTGGTGTGGCCGAGGCGCTGCAGACCATCCACGGCGCGGGCATCGTGCACCGCGACCTCAAGCCGTCCAACGTGCTGCTCGGCGCGGACGGCCCGCGCGTCATCGACTTCGGCATCGCCCGCGCCGCCGACACCGCGGCCCTCACGGGCACCAACGTCGCGCTCGGGACGCCCGCCTACATGGCGCCGGAGCAGGCCACCGGCGGCGACATCAGCCCGGCCCTCGACGTGTTCGCGCTCGGCCTGGTGCTGCACTACGCGGTCACCGGTACGCACGCCTACGGCGAGGGGCCCTCGCAGGCGATCCTGCACCGCATCGTCGCCAACGAGCCGCAACTGGACGGCTGCCCGCAGGAGTTGCGCGGTCTCCTGGAGAGCTGTCTGAGCCGCGACCCGGCGGCCCGGCCGTCCCCGGCGGAGATCGTCGACCACTGCCACGCCGTCGCGGGCGCCGCCGGGCTCGACCGCTCGGAGGGCTGGTGGCTGCCGCCGAACCTGGCGCAGGCCGTGCAGCAGCAGGAGCACACCCTGCGGATCGCCGCGTCGGCCCCGCAACAGGCTCCGCAACAGGCCCCGCAACAGGCCCCGCAGGCGGCGATGCAGCAGCCCCCTCAGGCGGCCCCCGTCGCGCACCTGCCGACGCAGCCGCCGACGCAGCCGCCCCGGCCGCCCGCCTTCGCGCCGAGTACGCCCCCGCCGCCCCAGCACGCCGCCCCCGTACCGGATCAGCAGCTCCAGGCGCAGACCGCGCCGGGGTCGACGCCGCGCCGCCGGAAGACCGGGCTGATCGTGGCGGCCGCCGCCGTCGCCGTGGTGGCCGTCGGCGTGGGCTCGGTCTTCGGGTACAAGGCGCTCACCGAGGACGACACGCCCCCCTCGAACGAGGCGAACGGCCAGGGCACGCAACAGCCCGGCCAGAACACCGGACAGCCCACCGGCGACGGGAACGCCGACTCCGGTGCCGGGGACGGCAGTTCGGGCGGTGAGCAGCCCGCGCCGGGCGGCGCCAGGACCGAGGCGGGCTGGCGGCTGACCGTGCAGGACAAGACGGTCACGATCGCCGGTCCGAAGCCGGAGAAGGCCACCAACGTCTCCAAGTGCGACACCCTGCACGTCGACATCGACAACGACTTCCGGGTGACCCGCCCCGGCAACATCGACGCCGCCGACTACCTCGGCGCCCTCGCGTACCACGCCTGCGCCGAACCCGAGGAGGAAGAGGGCCTGCAGGCCACCGACGGCAGCATCATGAACACCGTCACCGCCGAGTTCCCCACCCCGAGCGCCTGCCTCAAGGCCGCCCGGGACAGCTCCCTGCCCAACCCGGTCCCGCTGGACAAGCTGCGCGACGACTCGGTCCTGAAGAAGGGCGTCGGCCTCTGCGTGGAGACCGCCGACAAGGCGGTGGCCCACCTGTGGATCCGCAAGGTCAACCGGGACACGCCCGACAGCCTGCCCACGTATCTGACGACGGCCACGCTCTGGGAGCCCGAGAAGTAACTCCCTTACGGACCAGGCCCTGTCTTCAAACTCCCGCCTGCCCCGAGACGCCCGGCACGCTCCCCCAGCCTTCGGCCGGGAGGTGCCCCCAGAGCAGGGGAGGCCCCAATCGAGGACCTTCGCCCGGCACGCCGAGAGCACGCACTGGGGGTCCCCCCGGCCGAAGGCTGGGGGAGCCGCGGGGCCTCCCTCCGGGAGACGACGGGAGTTTGAAGACAGGGCCTGGGAGTTCGGGCCGCGCCCACCGGCCGCACGGGCGTGGCTCACTCGTGCGCGATCGCCGCGAGCACGTTCATCCGGGACGCCCGCAACGCCGGTACGAGCGCCGCCGCCAGGCCCACCACCACCGAGCCGAGCACCACCGCGACGACCGTGCCCCACGGGATCGCCAGCTCCGTCATACCCTCCAGGGCGAGCACCTGCTGCACGGCGAGCCCCCACACCAGACCGAGACCGAGCCCCAGGACCGCGCCGAACACGGCGATCACCACCGACTCCAGGCGGATCATGCGCCGCAACTGCCGCCGCGAGAGCCCGATCGCGCGCAGCAGACCGATCTCCCGAGTGCGCTCCACCACCGACAGGGCCAGGGTGTTCACCACACCGAGCACCGCGATCACGATCGCCAGGCCGAGCAGCGCGTACACCAGATACAGCAGCACGGCCATCTGCCCGCGCACCAGCTCCTTGTAGTCGGCCTGGTCCCGCACCTGCACCTGCGGATACGGATCGAGCGCCTCGTTCAGGGCCGCGCGCAGGGTGTCGGGGTCCGTGCCGTCCGCCGCGTTCACGAACAGCACCGAGTCCTGCCCGCCCGGCACGTACCGGTCCGCGGTGGCCATGCCGACGACGAGGTTGCCCTGCGTGCCCGGAGTGCTCGGACCGCCCAGGTCGGTCAGCGCCCCGACGATCAGCCCGGCCTTCCGCTCGCCGGGGAACTCCACGGGCACCGTGTCGCCGACCCGCACCCGGTGGTCGGCCGCGAACTCCTGGTCCATGCCGATGTGTCCGGGCGCGAGCGCCTCGGCCGAACCGTTCACCGTGTACTCGATGCGGGCCACCCGATCGAGCCCCGGATCGTACGCGGCGGCCGCCGACTCCACCCGCTTCCCGTCCGGCAGCGACAGCGCCAGCGGTACGAAACGCTGCCGTACGACGAGACCCGCTCCGTCGACGTCCTGGACCCGCTCGGTGATCTCGCGGGGGAACGGGCGGAAGTTCGCCGACTGCACCATGAAGTCGGCGCCCAGGGTCCGGTCGATCTCCTTGTCGAAGGACGCCGTCATCGACGCGCTCGCCACCGAGAGCCCGCCCACCAGCGCGAGCCCCACCATCAGCGCCGCCGCGGTGGCCCCGGTGCGGCGCGGATTGCGCAGCGCGTTGCGCTGGCTCATCCGGCCCACCGAGCCGAACAGCGCCGGGAACGCCCCGCCCAGGACCCGGATCACCGGCCGCACCAGGAGCGGGCCCGCGATCACCGTCGCGACCAGGGTGAGGACCACGCCGAGGCCGAGCAGCGAGGCCGAGGTGGACGTGTCCGCGCTCACCGCACAGCCGGTCATGGCCGCCGCCCCGGCCACCGCCACCACCGCGCCGACCACGGCACGCACCGTCAACGGCCGCCCCACACCGGCGACTTCGGCATCCGCGAGTGCCGCCATCGGGGAGACCTTGGCGGCCCGCCTGGCCGGAAGATACGCGGCGACGAACGTGACGCCGACGCCCACCCCGTACGCCGCGACCGGGGTCACCGGGCCGATCACCATCTCCGTGGCGTCCAGGTTCATCCCGGCGAGCGCCATCAGCTCGATCAGGCCGAAGGCGAGCCCGATGCCGGTGGCCAGGCCGAGCGTCGAACCAACCACGCCGAGCAGCAGCGCCTCGACGAGCACGGAGCGGCGCACCTGTGCCCGGTCCGCCCCCAGGGCGCGCAGGAGGCCCAGCTCGCGGGTGCGTTGCGCGATCAGCATCGAGAAGGTGTTGACGATCAGGAACACCCCGACGAGCACGGCGACTCCGGCGAAGCCGAGCATCACGTACTTGATCACGTCGAGGAATCCGCCCAGTTGGGCCGCCGACGACTCGGCCTGCTCGTCGGCGGTCCGCAGCTCGTAGCCGCCGCCGAGCTCCGCGCCGAGCCGCTGCTTCAACGTGGCGTCGTCCACGCCGGGCCCGGCGGTCACGGACAGCGAGGTCGCCGCTTCCGGGTCGCCGAGGAGTTCCCGCTGCGCGGTCGGGGTGTCGAGGAAGACGAGGGCCGCGCCGGGGTTGGTGGTGGTGAAGGTGGCGATGCCGACGACCCGTACGTCGAAGGAGCCGGGCGGTGCGAGCACGGTCAGGGTGTCGCCGATCGCGACGTCCTTCTCGTCGGCGGTGTCCGCGTCGAGCAGCGCCTGCCCGGGTCCGCGCGGCGCGTGCCCGGAGGTCAGCTCGACCGGACTGCGGTCGCTGACGTACCAGTTGGTGGCGATGGTCGGGGCGCCGGTGGTCGGCCCCACGGGCTCTCTGCGGGCGTCCACGACCGTGATGTTCTCGACGGCCGCGTCCACCTGGACGTCCGCGACCCCGTCCACCGCCCTTACCCGCTGGGCGAGTTGGGCCGGGATCGTCGGCACGGTCCCGGACGGCACGGACTCCCCGAAGCCCTCATTCGGCCCGACCGTGACGTCCGCCGACGTGGACGCGAAGAGCCGGTCGAACGTACGGCTCACCGTGTCCGAGAAGATCAGGCTGCCCGCGACGAACGCCACGGACAGGACGACGGCGAGCGCGGAGAGCACGAGCCGGCCCTTGTGGGCGAAGAAGCTGCGCAGGGTGGCTTTGAGCACGACCGGTTCACCCCTCGCGAAACCCGGCCCCGGCCTGCGGTCCGCCGCCGCCGGGCCGGGCCTCTGATGGCGATGCGGGTGCTGGCTGCTGCCTGGCCTCTGTCGGCGATGCGGGTGCTGGCCGCTGCCCGGCCTCAGGCGACGCCCCGGCCCCTGGCTGCTGCCGGGCCTCCGATGGCGATCCGGTCCTTGGCCGAGACCCAGCCTCCGAAGGCAATCCGGTCCCCGGCCGCTGCCCGGTCTCCGGCAGCAGTGTGTCGAAGCGCTTCATCCGCTCCAGTACGGCTTCGGCGCTCGGCTCGGCCATCGTGTCCACGATGCGCCCGTCGCCGAGGAAGAGCACCAGGTCGGAGTGGGCGGCGGCGCCCGGGTCGTGGGTGACCATCACGACGGTCTGGTCGAGCCGGTCCACGGCCTCGCGCAGAAAGCCGAGCACTTCGAGCCCGGAACGCGAGTCGAGGTTGCCGGTCGGCTCGTCCGCGAAGATCAGCTCGGGCCGGGAGACGAGCGCCCGCGCGCAGGCCACCCGCTGCTGCTGGCCGCCGGAGAGCTGCGCCGGGCGGTGGCCGAGCCGGTCCCGTAGGCCGAGCGTGTCCACGACCCGCTCCACCCACGCCGGTTCCGGGCGGCGGCCCGCGATGTCCAGGGGAAGCGTGATGTTCTCGGCGGCGGTGAGCGTCGGCAGCAGATTGAACGACTGGAACATGAAGCCGATCCGGTCCCGCCGCAGCCGGGTCAGCTCCCGCTCCTTCAGGCCGGTGATCTCCGTCCCGCCCAGCCAGACGCGGCCCGCCGACACGGAGTCGAGCCCGGCCAGGCAGTGCATCAGCGTGGACTTCCCGGAGCCCGAGGGCCCCATCACGGCGGTGAACCGGCCGCGTGCGATGTCCACATCGACGGCGTCGAGGGCCCGGACCGCGGTCTCCCCGGTCCCGTACGCCTTGGTGAGGCCGCGGGCGCGGGCCGCGACGGGGCCGGGCTCCGCGTCCTGGACGGCGGCTGCGGCCGCGGCAGATCTGGACAAGGCCGCCTCCTCGGGGTCGACCGTGGGGGCCGGGGCACCGGCCAAGACCACGGTAGTCCGATGCCCGGAATGCCGGAACTCGCCCTTGCCGCTGCTAGCGCTCCGGCGCTAGCTTGGAGGGGTGGCGAAGACTCAGTTGAACGTACGCGTGGACGAGGACACCGCGAGGGCCGCCCGCGAGCGCGCCCTGGCCCGCGGGATGAGCGTGAACCGCTATATCGAGGAGCTGGTCCGCCAGGACGTCGGCGAGACCGGCCAGACCTTCGTGGACGCCGCGGCGGACTTCATGAAGCAGTACGAATCGGTGTTCGCGCAGGAGTTCGCGGTCACCGACCCCCAGAACCCGACGCGCACCGAGGGCAGCCGTTGAGCCTGCGGATCGACCTCGCCTGGCTGTTGATGATCGCCGAACAGAAGACGCCGTCCGACCCGCAGGTCGCCGACTGGGGCTCCCTGGTCGCCGCCGTCGCCCGGCACGAGGCGGAGATCTTCGGCGTGCCCGTCTACGACGACCCGCACACCCGCGCCGCCGCCCTGCTGCAGCAGCTGCTGCACATTCCCGCCCTGGAGCGGGCCAACGCGATGTTCGCCTCGGCCGTCGCGTACGCCTATCTCGTCGCCGACGGCCAGAAGGTCGTCACCTCGCCCGAGCAGGTCCGCGACCTCGCCCGCCTGGTCAAGGACGGCACGGCCGACGTGCACACGATCGCGGCCGAGCTGCGGCAGTGGAGCAACTGAGTCACGTACCGTCCGCGACCGGCCGCCGCGCGGTGCCGAGCACGCAGTACGACGAGGGCAGCTTCGGCCCCCGCTCCGGCACGAGGAACCGGCGGTACGAGGTCACCTCGAAGCCGGCGTCCCGGAGCGCGGCGAGCGGCTCGCGGCCGACGTGGCAGCCGCCGAACAGCCGTGGCCAGACCGTACGGTCGAGCCCGCGCTGCACGGCCTGCATGCCCCGGCCATCGGGTGCCCGCCCGTGCTCGAAGAACCGCAGCTCACCGCCGGGCCGCAGCACCCGGCGCAGCTCGCCGAGCGCCCGTGGCACGTCCCGCACGCTGCACAGCACGAGCGAGAGCACGGCCGCGTCGAACGCCTCGCTCTTCACCGGCAGCGCCTCGGCCGCGCCGGGCACGACGTCCACCGGCACGTCGGCCCGCAGCGCGGCCTCGACGGCGAGCCGACGCAGCACGCTCTCCGGCTCGATCGCGACGACCTCGGCGACGGTGCTCGGATAGCGCGCGAAGTTCAGCCCGTTGCCCGCGCCGATCTCGATCACGCGCCCGGAGAGCCCGGCGAGCAGCTCGTCCCGGTGCGGCCCGATGGCGGACTCGGAGATTGTGCTCTGCCAGGCGTAGAACCGGGCGAAGAGGGGGTGGTGAACGGTGTCTTTGGCGGCACGGCTCGGTAGCGACGGCATAAGGGACCTCCCGGGTCGGGGCACACTTCGCATTCTCCCCGCCCCACCCCTTCCCGTAAGCCTGCGGCGCTTCGGGGTCCGGCAGGACGTCAGGGAAGGGGCGGGGAGGGGATGAACCACCCCGGCGCCGCCGCACGGAACTGCGGGGGCGCAAGGGCCCCCGCCCCCTCCGGGATCCGCCCCAGCAACGGCGCCCCCGCCGCAACGGGAAGATCGTCGAGGTTGCACCGCTCCGCAAGGCCGGGCTCGGCAGGCCAACTGCCGATGACGACCCCCGCCTGCTCAACTCCCCGAGCCCGCAACGCCTCCCCCGTCAGTGCCGCCGCGTTCAGCGTGCCCAGACCGGCCGCCGCCACGACAAGGACCGGCGCCGCCAGCAGCCGCGCCGCGTCCGCCAGCGTGCCGCCCTCGGCGTCGAACCGTACGAGCAGACCGCCCGCGCCCTCGACGAGGACCAGGTCGTGCTCGGTGGCCAGCTTCTGCGCCGCGTCGGCGACCTCGTACGGCCGCACCGGAGGGAGCCCCGCACGGCGCGCGGCGGTGTCGGGGGCCAACGGCTCGGGGTAGCGGGCGAGTTCGAGCGCCGTCACCGGGCCCGCGAGCCGCACCACTTCGTCCGCGTCGCCCCGCTCGTCCGGCGCCACACCCGTCTGCGCGGGCTTGAGCACGGCGACCGAACGCCCCTCGGCGAGCGCGGCGGCGGCGAGCGCCGCCGTCGTCACCGTCTTGCCGATCTCGGTACCTGTGCCACTGACCAGCAGAATCGTCATCTCACGCACCCATCCCAGCTCACGCAGCCCGCGCCACAGCACCGACCGCCCGGCAGATACGGGCCACGTCCGCATCGCCGGTGATGAACGGCGGCATCGTGTAGACGAGGTCGCGGAACGGCCGCAGCCACACGCCCTCGTCGACCGCCGCCCGGGTCGCCGCGGCCATGTCCACCTCGTGGTCCAGCTGCACGACACCGATCGCGCCGAGCACCCGTACGTCCCGTACACCCGGCGTGTCCGTCAACGCGCCGAGGCCGTCCGCCAGTCCGGACTCGATCCGCTTGACCTCGGTCCGCCAGTCCTGCGCGAGCAGCAGCTCGATGGACGCGCAGGCCACCGCGGCGGCGAGCGGGTTGCCCATGAACGTCGGCCCGTGCGCGAGCACCGGCACCTCGCCGCGCGAGATTCCGTCCGCGACCCGCGCTGTGCACAGCGTCGCCGCGAGCGTCATGTAGCCGCCGGTCAGCGCCTTGCCGACGCACATCACGTCGGGCGTCACGGCCGCGTGGTCGGCGGCGAACAGTGTGCCCGTACGCCCGAAGCCGGTGGCGATCTCGTCGAAGACGAGCAGTACGCCGTGCGCGTCGCAGGCCTCGCGCAGCACCCGCAGATACGCGGGGGAGTGGAAGCGCATCCCGCCCGCGCCCTGCACCACCGGCTCCACGATCACCGCGGCCACCTCGTGCGCGTGCGCGGCGATCGTCTCCCGCAGGTGCTCCGCGTACGACTCCTCGTACGCGGCGGGCGGCGGGTCGGCGAAGATCTGCCGGGGGAGCGCGCCCGACCACAGCTCGTGCATGCCGCCCTCGGGGTCGCACACCGACATCGGCTGCCAGGTGTCCCCGTGGTAACCGCCGCGCCAGGTCAGGAGCTTGTGCTTCTCGGGACGGCCGAGCGAGCGCCAGTACTGCAGGCACATCTTGACGGCCACCTCGACCGACACGGAGCCCGAGTCGGCCAGGAAGACATGCTCAAGACCCTCGGGCGACATGTCAACAAGGTGCTTCGCGAGCCGTACGGCGGGCTCGTGCGTGAGCCCGCCGAACATCACATGGCTCATCCGGTCCAGCTGAGAGCGCGCCGCGTCGTTGAGCACCGGGTGGTTGTAGCCGTGGATGGCCGACCACCAGGACGACATGCCGTCCACCAACTCGCCGCCGCCGTCCGCGAGTCGGAGCCTGACCCCGGACGCGGACTCGACGACCAGCGGCTCCTGCCGTCCGGGCATCGGACCGTACGGGTGCCAGACGTGGCGGCGGTCGAGGTCGAGCAGTTCGTGCGTGGTGTACGTGGATCCGTGCAGGGAGGGGACAGGCTCAGGCATTGGGAGCCAGATCCGTGCCCGCTCCGCGGCGGCGCACCGCGACCAGATCCGTACGCGCCTCGTCGGCGGCGGCAGGCTCCTCCGCCGGACCGGAACCGCACGGTCCGCAGCCGCCGGAGCTCTCGCCCTCGTGGGAACCGCAGCCCGCGCCCCCGCTCTCGTGCGAACCGCAGCCCGCACCCGCGTCGGCCGCAGCGTGCGAACCGCAGCCCGATCCGCCCTCCGCTCGCCGGTGCTCGGGCAGCGTCACCTTGTCGGCGCCCTCCACCTCGAACCCGGCGTCCGCGATCATGTCCAGGTCGGCCTTGCCCGCCTGGCCCTCACTGGTCAGGTAGTCGCCCAGGAAGATCGAGTTGGCCAGGTGCAGGGCGAGCGGCTGCAGCGAGCGCAGATGCACCTCGCGCCCGCCCGCGAGCCGCACCTCGACGTCCGGGCAGACGAACCGCACCATCGCCAGGATGCGCAGCGCCCGCTGCGGCGTCAGGTTCCACTCCTTGGCGAGCGGTGTGCCCTCGAACGGGATCAGGAAGTTCACCGGCACCGAGTCCGGGTCCAACTCGCGCAGCGAGAAGACCACGTCGACCAGGTCGCCGTCGCTCTCGCCCATGCCCGCGATCAGGCCGGAGCACGCCGAGAGCCCGGCGGCCTGCGCCTGCTGCACGGTGTCCACCCGGTCCTGGTACGTGTGCGTGGTGGTGATCTCGCCGTACGTCGACTCGGAGGTGTTGAGGTTGTGGTTGTACGCGTCGGCGCCCGCGTCCCGCAGCCGGTCGGCCTGGCCCTCGGAGAGCAGACCGAGGCAGGCGCAGACCTCGACGTCCTCGTTCTGTTCCTTGATCGCCTCGATGGTCTTCCCGACCCGGTCCACGTCCCGGTCGGTGGGCCCGCGGCCGCTCGCCACCAGACAGACCCGCTTCGCGCCGCCCGCGACACCGGCGGCCGCCGCCTCGGAGGCCTGGTCGGGCTTCAGCCAGGTGTACTTGAGGATGTCGGCCTTGGAGCCGAGCCGCTGCGAGCAGTACGAGCAGTCCTCGGGGCACAGGCCGGATTTGAGGTTGACCAGATAGTTGAGCTTCACCCGCCGCCCGAACCACTGGCGGCGCACGCGGCCCGCCGCGGCCACCACGTCCAGGAGTTCGTCGTCGGAAGTCGCCAGTACGGCGAGCGCCTCTTCACGGGTCGGCAGTTCGCGCCTGAGCCCCTTGTCCACCAGCGTGTTCAGCAGGTCCATGAAGGGTGATCCTCGCTTACGCCAGGGCCCGCAGCCAAGTAGGAACCTCACAAGAGAGCGGCCACGGGGTGTGGGTATTGCCACACCCTGACCCCGCGTTACGCCGACTAGGGTCTGTTGACTGCTGACAAAGCGACCGGGACGATCAAGGCGCGCACACCGGGCGGTCCACGCCCGTGCGCCCGCCGTGCGAGGGATGGCCGATGCACCGCCAGGAGACCGACGACCGCACCGCCGCAGCCCCGACGGGCGCGCCGCACCGCGACCCCTTCGCCTGGCTCGACGACCAGGCCGAGCGCCGCCGCGCCGCCGGTCTCGTCCGCACCCTCAGGCCGCGCACGGCCGACAGCGACCTCCTGGACCTGGCGAGCAACGACTACCTCGGCCTCGCGCTGCACCAGGAGGTCACCGAGGGCGCGGCGGCCGCGGCGCACCGCTGGGGCGGCGGCGCCACCGGCTCCCGGCTCGTCACCGGCACCACGGCCCTGCACACCGAACTGGAGCGTGAACTGGCCGAGTTCTGCGGTTTTGAAGCCGCGCTCGTGCTGTCCTCCGGGTACGCCGCGAACCTCGCCGCCGTCACCGCCCTCGGCCCGCACGGCGGCCTGATCGTCTCGGACGCGGGCAACCACGCCTCGCTCATCGACGGCTGCCGGCTCGCCCGGGCCACCACGTCCGTCGTCGCGCACGCCGAGCCGGACGCGGCCCGCAAGGCGCTCGACGGCCACGAGGGTCCGGCGGTCGCGGTCACCGACGCGGTGTTCTCGGTCGACGGCGACGCCGCCCCGCTCCCCGAACTCGCCGCCGTCTGCCGCTCGTTCGGCGCCGCCCTGATCCTCGACGACGCACACGGGCTCGGCGTGCTCGGCGACGGCGGCCGGGGCTCGGCGCACGCGGCGGGGCTCGCGGGCGCGCCCGACGTGGTCGCCACGCTCACCCTGTCCAAGTCGCTCGGCAGCCAGGGCGGTGCGGTCCTCGGCCCGGCCAAGGTGATCGAGCACCTGGTCAACACGGCCCGTACGTTCATCTTCGACACCGGCCTCGCCCCGGCCGCCACGGGTGCCGCGCTCGCCGCGCTCCGCCTGATCCGCCGTGAACCCCGGCGCGCGGCCCGCGCCCGCGAGGTGGCGAGCGCCCTGCACACGCAGCTGACGGCGGCCGGTCTGACGACGGTGCGCCCGGACGCCGCGGTGGTCTCCGTGCACGCGCCCACCCCGGACGAGGCGGTCCGGTGGGCGGCGGACTGCCGCTCGGCGGGCCTGGTCGTGGGCTGCTTCCGCCCGCCGTCCGTGCCCGACGGCATCTCCCGCCTCCGCCTCACGGCCCGCGCCGACCTGACGGAGGCTCAAGTCACGGACGCGGTACGCACGATCGTGCGCACCGCGCCCGCAGGTGCCTTCAAGGGCTGATCCCTGCCCGGGACGCCTACCGTCGGACGGCGGCGAGGAAGGAGTCCCAGGCGGCGGAGGTGAACAGCAGAGCCGGACCGGATGTGCGCTTCGAGTCGCGTACGGCGAGCCGGCCGGCCAGCGGGCCCCGGCTGATCGGCGCGGTCTCCACGCAGTTGTTCATCCCGGTGCTGCGGCTGCTGCGCCGCCAACGGGCGTCGTGCGGTGCACTGTTCAACGAAGTGCTGGTGGGTACGTACCGAGGCAGAGCTGACATGGTGCCTCCTTACGTGCCATCACCGATCCCGGCGATGAATTCCAGGCTGTCATCGGGCGCAAGGGCGTGTTCTCCCAGCGAGTCGAAGGCCTCGCTGTAGGCCTGGAGGTCTTCTTTCCGTTCGAGATAGAGGCTACTCACCAAGTGGTCGAGGACAACCACGTCCAGATCGGCGATGTTCGGAAAGGAGAAGATGACGAAAGGGCCCGTCAACCCGATGTGCGCCCCGACCGTGAACGGCAGCACCTGCAGCCGTACGTGCGGCAGCTCCCGGCCCACCTCCACGAGGTGCCTCAACTGCCGTGCCATCACGCCGTATCCGCCGATGGGACGGCGAAGGACCGCCTCGTCGAGCACCGCGCTCAGCTCCAGCGGCGGGTCCCCGCGCAGCACGTCCTGGCGGGCGAGGCGGATCTCCACGAGCGTGTCCACCTGGTCCTCCGGCAGCCCGTCGAGTGAGGCGCGCGTGACCGCCCGTGCGTAGTCGGGCGTCTGCAGCAGACCGGGCACCACTGAGGTCTCGAGCGTACGAAGGCGGCAGGCCTGCGCCTCCAGGCTGATGAAATCGCGGTACGCGGGCGGCAGTAGCCCCTTGTAGGCGTGCCACCACTGCTGCCCCGCACCCCGGTCGCCGTCCGCCGCACCCGCCAACGCCTCCAGGAGCGCCCGGAGTTCGGTGTCCGCCACCTCGTACGCGTCGAGCAGCAGCCGTACGTCCGCCGGCTTCGCGCTGCTGCGGCCGGTCTCGATCCGGCTGACCTTCGACTGGTGCCAGCCCACCCGGAGCGCGGCCTGCCCGCTGGTGAGACCCGCGCGGTCGCGCAGCGCCCGCAGCTCCGAGCCGAGCTTGCGGCGCCGCACGGCAGGTCCGTACTGCATGGCCGATTCCTCTCCGGCGGCGGTGGTGGTGGTGGGCGAACTGTGCTGCAGACGCACCTCGATGCGCCAGTCTGCCGCCCAAATACGGTCTTCCGTGGCAGAGTTCACCGCTTTGAGCGACAGATATATGCATATCTTGGGGGATCGGCACGTCGGGCGGCTCCGGAGTGGCACTCTGGCGCGAAGCACCGTTCCGGGTCCGTCGGTCATCCGGTGATGCACAGGTCATCGACCGTGTGCCGGATGCCGACCCCGGTGGGAAAGGGACAGCGTCGCCATGGCAGATCACAAGGAAGCCTCCGTCACTCTGCCGAGCGATCCCGCCTCGGTCTCCAGGGCACGGAGGTACGTGACGGAGGTGCTCGCCGACTGGGGCCTGCCGGACGATACGGAGACGGCGGACACGGTCCGCCTGATCGTCTCCGAGCTGGCGACCAACGCCGTACAGCACACCCTCGGCCAGTCGCCGACCTTCACCGTCGACATCGAGCTGGATCGGGACGAGCAGCTGCGCATCGGCGTCACCGACAGCCACCCGCGCCTGCCGAAGCGGCTTCCGGCGGCGGTGCAGCAGGACAACGGGCGCGGCATGGTGATCATCCGCTGGCTCGCGATGGAGTGCGGCGGCCGGCTCTCGGTGAAGCCCACGGCGGAGGGCGGCAAGACGGTGTGGATCGCGCTGCCGTGGACGGCCCCGGTGCAGAGCTGACCCGCCGCTCCTCCTCCGCCTCCCCGCTACGTCTCCGCCTCCCCGGCTACTTCTCCGCGTCCCCGCTACTTCTCCGCGTCCCCGCGGCTGCGACCGTTCCTGCTCCCGATCACGTGCGGCAGCACGCCCCACAGCCCGGAGCACATCACGAAAGTCCCCACGGCCGAGACGATTCCGGCGGGACGGCCCGCCGCGACGTCCACGACGAGCAGCACGGACCCGGTCAGGGCGAGCGCCAGCACCGCCATGCCGATCGACGCGAGCCGCGAGGAGACCTGCACGATCTGCGGCTTGGCGTGCCGTTGGAACAGCGCGCGGTGCACGGCCGCGGGAGCCGTGAACAGCGCGGCGGCCGCGACGGCTAGCAGCAGAGTCGTCACGTACGTGCCCCGCTGCACGGAGTCGAGCGACGGGAAGCGCGGCGTGAACGCCAGGGTCAGCAGGAACGCGAAGAGGATCGCCACCCCGGTCTGCGCGACCCGCAACTCCTGAAGCAGCTCACCGAAGTTCCGGTCGGCCCGCTCGAAGGCCGTCTCGCGCCGGGCTTCGTCCCTCGCCGCCGTGTGCCTGGGAGCGTCGTTGCCGGATCCGTCGTGCCTGGATTCGTCGGCCATGACGGACGAGTATCCAGCCCGGGCGTCCTCAAGCGCCGAAGGCGAGGCGGCGGCGCCCCGGCACGCCGCCCCGGCCCTGCGCACCACCGCCCTACGGTGCCCCTAGCGGACGCGCCCGTACGACACGCTGCTGGTCCAGATCTTCTGCAGCCGCACCACGTCGCCGGTCTTGGGCGCGTGCCAGATGCGGCTCTTACCGGCGTAGATGCCGACGTGGTAGACGTTCCCGCCCGAGTGGAAGAAGACCAGGTCACCGCGTTCGCGCCGGTCGGAGGAGACACGGCGGGTGCGGTTGTACTGCTGGGCGGCGGTGCGTGGCAGCTTCTTGCCGGCCTTCTTGAAGGAGTACTGGGTCAGGCCCGAGCAGTCGAAGCGACGCGGGCCGGTGGCGCCGTAGCGGTAGGGCGAGCCCTTCTTCGCCGCCGCGACCTGGAGGGCCCGCGCCGGCGCCGAGGCGGCCTCGGCCTCGGTCACGGCTCCGGGTGCCAGGGCGGTGCCGCCCACCGCGGCGAGTGTCAGGGCAGAGGCGGTCCCGGCTCGGGTGAGCAGGGCGGGAATCCGAACGCGCGAGGTCATGCGCAACCCTTCGTCAGCCGCCTGTGAAGGATGACCTGTCGGATTCGGGCCAACGAAGAATCTGCCCGGCCGCGGCCTGCGCCGCGGCTTCACCCCAAGGGGCTTGGGGGTGTCTGGCAAACCCCGCACGGCACCCACGGCGCCCGGCACGCACTCTCGCCGCACCGGCCAAAGGCCCTAGTAGCTCCGCTACGAAGACCTTCGTCCGGCACGCCGAGAGCACGCACCGAACCCCGTGGGCACCGCACTGGATTCGCCAGACGCCCCCAGCGCCCCGTCGTGCTCGGGTCCTCCACTCCTGCCGGTCCACCGTCGTCGACCTGGCATCCGGACGGCGGCAGGATTCGGCGTCCGCCCGGACCGCCCCGCCGCGGTGGCGGGGGCTTGTCGTCGCAGGGATCCTCACGCACAGAACCTGTCAAATCCGTGCATACCCGGCCGAGTGTGACGTTCGTCACATGTGCACTGTTCGGGTGGATAAGGGATCTTCGCCGATGGTGACGATCAAGGCCCTTGAGGCCCGTACCAGCAGCGGAAGAGATCACCGCGCCGAGACGGCCCCGCGAAGATCGCAACTGTGCGGGTACGTCGGCGAGATCGGCGCATAGGCCATCCGTGCGAGCCCAACTGGTCACGCCGTGAGGCCGAACGGACGACCCGCGTGCCGACGCACCGTCAACTCCCCGACCTGGGCGGCACCGTGACCCGCCCCGCGCGCCGCTCACCGTCCAGGACGCGCAGGGCGCGCGTCAGCGTCTCGGCGTGCACCTCGCTCTCGCCGCGCTGGTGCATCACGGTCAACGCGTCCCGCAGCGCTGCCGCCTTGGTGACCAGGGCCTGGGCGGCGCGCAGTCCGCCATAGGTGTCACGGCCGCGGGCGGGGTTGATCCGGCCGAGCAGGTCGACGACTTCGAGATAGCGGTCGATCAACTCGCCCTCGGCGCGCGTCAGTGCGGGCAGCCGGGGCAGATCCGGTGGCAGCATCGCGTCCCCTCAGTCGTCGCCGGGTGCGAGCAGGGTGGAACTGCGGCTGTCGATGATCCGGTCCACCAGGCCGTACTCCCGTGCCTGCGTGGCGTCGAGGATCGTGTCGCGCTCGATGTCGGCGGAGATCCGCTCCCGGCTCTGTCCGGTGTGCCGCGCGAGCATCTCCTCCAAGAGGGCCCTGATGCGCTGGAGTTCGGCCGCCTGGATCGCCAGGTCGCTGGTCTGGCCCTGGATCGGCTCGGTGAACTCCGGCTGGTGGATGAGGACTCGGGCCCCCGGCAGCATCGAACGCTTCCCCGGAGTTCCGGCCGCGAGCAGCACCGCCGACGCGGAGGCGGCCTGGCCCATGCAGACCGTCTCCACGTCGCAGCTCACGTACCGGATCGTGTCGTACACGGCGGTCATCGCGCTGAACGAGCCGCCCGGCGCATTGATGTAGAGCGAGATGTCCTGGTCGGGCGCGCTGTGCTCCAGATACATGAACTGCGCCATCACATCGTTGGCCGCCGTGTCGTCGATCGGCGTGCCGAGGAAGATGATCCGCTCCTCGAGGAGCTTCGAGTACGGGTCCCGGGTGCGCGTCCCCGCACTGGTGCGCTCGGTGAACTCCGGCAGGACATGGCGTGCGTACGGGCGGTTCCGGTTCATGGCGGCCTCCTTCAGGGCACGGCATCGCGCGTTCTGTAAAAAATGTACAGGACGTACGTGACGTTATGATGGACCCATGGCCTACGAGATTCCGGTGACGCAAGCCCGCGCTGAGCTCGCCGACCTGATCAACCGCGTGGTGTACGGCGGCGAGCGCGTGGTCGTCACCCGGCACGGCAAGCCGCTCGTGGCCCTGGTCTCGGCGGAGGATCTGCGCCGCCTGGAGGAGTTGCCCGAGGCGGCGGAAGAGCAGGTGATCAGCTCCGTCTCGACGGTCGGCTCGGGCGCGTCCGCGCAGGGCGAGCGCCAGCGCTTCGGGATCGCGGCGGAGCATCGGGGGGCTACGGGGGTGTAGGGCGCCCCGGAGGGGAAAAGGGGGGAACTCGGCCTCAGCCGGCCCGCCGCCCCCGCACCGCCCCACCGACCAGGACGAGCACCAACCCCACCCCCGCCCACACGGCGAGTGTCCACGCAGGCCTGGACGCCGCCGCGCCGTCGAAGAACGACACCGAGCGCAGCAGCGTGCCGCCCGCGCCCGGCGGCAGCCACTGGCCGATCGCGCCCGCGGGCTCGGGCAGCAGCTCGGGTGCCGAGGCGACGCCGGAGAACGGGTTGCCGATCAGGACCACGGTCAGGGCGCCGAGGGCGATCCCGGCGCGGCCGAGTACCGCCGCGAGTCCGGCCACGGTCGCGCTCACCGCCAGCGTCGACAGGGCGAGCACTCCCGCCTCCGTCCACCAGTCACCGGTCAGTGCCCCGAGCCAGCTGTGCGTCAGCGCGGCCGCCACGACTCCGACCAGGGCGGCGGCGCCCACCAGCGCGCAGGCGGCGCGCACCCCACGCAGGCCCAGCAGTGTCACTACCGCACCGGCCGCGACCCCGGCCAGCGCCATCGGCAGCACGCTCGCGCCGAGCGCCGCCCCGCGCGGGTCGCCGGGCGGAGCCGCCACCACGTCCTCGACCTGGACCGGGGCGCCCTTCGGCGCCTGGGCCGAGGCCGTCTCCTTGAGCATCTGCGCGACGACGGGACTCGCGGCCGAGGCGGTGAGCAGCCGGGGCCCGCGCTCGGTGGCGACGATCGCCCCGTAGACGTCCCGGTCCTCGATCGCGGCGCGCGCGGCGGCCTCGTCGTCGTACCGGTGCACCTCGAACGCGCCCTCCTTGCGCTCCAGTTGGTGTTCCAGACCGGCCACCGCGGCGGGCGCGCCGGCGACCGCGATCGGCAGGTCGCGGGGTGCCGTACGGGCGGCGGGCCAGGCGAAGGCCCACAGGGCGAGCGCGACGACGGCCGGGATGAGGACGAGCACCGCGAGCACGTGCCGGGCCCGCCCGGGGGCTGGGCCCGGTGCTGCCGCGGAGGTCGTGCCGGGGGTGGGTGTGGCGGACATGGCGGGCTCCCTCGGATCGGGAACGTATAGAGAATGACCGTTCGTTTTACGTGAGGCCACTGTCCCGCCGTCGCTGTGCCTTGTCAAGAATGAATGTTCGTTTTAGTTTGGGGTCCATGGCTCGCGTATCCCAGGAACACCTCGACGCCCGTCGCCGGCAGATCATCGACGGCGCCGTCCGCAGCTTCACGCAGGGCGGATTCCACGCCACGTCGATGCAGGACGTGCTGCGCGAGGCCGGGCTCTCCGCCGGGGCCGTATACCGCTACTTCAGCGGCAAGGAAGAGCTGATCGCCGCCATCGTCGGCGAGGTCTTCGGCACCATCAGGGGAGCCTTCGAGGACGCCGCCAAGCAGGACCCGCCGCCGCTGCCGGACCAGCTCCTCGGTCAGGTTCTGAACATCGTCCTGAACGGGCGGGTCGGCGGCGGCAGCATCGAGTTCCCGCGCCTCGTCCTGCAGGTGTGGGCCGAGACGCTGCGCAACGAGGAGCTGGCGGCGCCGCTGCGGCAGGGCTTCGTGGAGATGAGGGCGGCGTGGGGCGGGCTGGTCGACGCCTACCGTGAGGCCGGGCTCATGCCGGACGACGTCGAGCCCGACCACGTGGCGCGCACGATGATGGCGCTCGCGCAGGGCTTCATCGCCCAGCGGGCCCTGTTCGGGGACGCGGAGGTCGAGCAGCTGGAGGGCGGGCTGCGGGCCCTGATGCGTATGGAAGTACCCAAGGTCAGTTAACGCGCAGGAAAAACTTCGGCATTAGCGTGCAATCTCTTCCGGCGGGACGCCCAAACGCGAGTCAACAAGATGTTGAAGGCAACTAGTCTCCGCCTGCGTCCTGGCGGAGGCCTGCGCCCCAGCAGCCTCCTCGGCCCGGACGATGCCGGTCACGCCTGCCCGCACACAGGCGGACCATGACGGACTGTGAGGTGGCACGCGTGCAACTGACCCCGCACGAGCAGGAGCGACTGCTCATCCATGTGGCCGCGGACGTGGCGGAGAAGCGAAGGGCACGCGGACTGCGCCTCAACCATCCCGAGGCGGTCGCACTGATCACCTCGCACGTGCTCGAAGGCGCGCGCGACGGCCGCAGTGTCACCGAACTCATGTCCTCCGGGCGGAAGTTGCTCCGCCGCGAGGACGTCATGGAGGGCATCCCCGAGATGCTCCACGACGTCCAGGTCGAGGCGACGTTCCCCGACGGGACGAAGCTCGTCACCGTGCACGAGCCGATCGCCTGACGGGGGAGTCCTGCCGATGTCCTCGTCCCTCCAGCCGTTGGTCCCCGGAGAGATCCTGTACGCCGACGAGCCCGTCGTCCTCAACGAGGGCCGCCCCGTCACCCGCCTGACCGTCCTCAACACCGCCGACCGGCCCGTCCAGGTCGGCTCCCACTACCACTTCGCCGAGGCCAACCCGGGCCTGGACTTCGACCGGGCCGCCGCGCGCGGACTGCGTCTGAACATCGCCGCGGGCACCGCCGTCCGCTTCGAACCCGGCATCCCCGCCGACGTCGAACTCGTCCCCCTCGCAGGGCTGCGCCGCGTACCCGGCCTGCGCGGTGAGACCGGAGGTGCCCTCGATGGCTGAACTGACCCGCGCCGCCTACGCCGATCTGTTCGGCCCGACGACCGGTGACCGGATCCGGCTCGCCGACATCGACCTCCTGGTCGAGATCGAGGAGGACCGCAGCGGCGGGCCCGGACGCTCCGGCGACGAGGCCGTGTTCGGCGGTGGCAAGGTGATCCGCGAGTCCATGGGGCAGTCCTGCGTCACCCGTGCTGAGGGCGCCCCCGACACCGTGATCACCGGTGCCGTCATCGTCGACCACTGGGGCATCGTCAAGGCCGACATCGGCATCCGGGACGGCCGGATCACCGGCATCGGCAAGGCCGGCAACCCCGACACCATGGACGGGGTGCACCCGGACCTGGTCATCGGACCCGAGACCGAGGTCATCGCGGGCAACGGCCGGATCGTCACCGCGGGCGCCATCGACGCGCACGTCCACTTCATCTCGCCGACCCTCGTTGACGCCGCGCTCGCCGGCGGCATCACCACCCTCGTCGGCGGCGGCACCGGTCCCGCCGAGGGCAGCAAGGCCACCACGATCACGCCCGGCTCCTGGCATCTGGGCCGGATGTTCGCCGCGCTCGACTCGACGCCGCTCAACATCGGCCTGCTCGGCAAGGGCAACACCATGTCCGCCGACGCCATGCACGCCCAACTCCGCGGCGGCGCACTCGGGTTCAAGATCCACGAGGACTGGGGCGCCACCCCGGCCGTGATCGACGCCTGCCTGAACGTGTGCGAGGCGTCCGGCGCCCAACTCGCCATCCACACCGACACGTTGAACGAGGCGGGCTTCGTCGCCGACACCCTCGCCGCGATCGCCGGACGCTCCATCCACGCGTACCACACCGAAGGTGCGGGCGGCGGGCACGCGCCCGACATCATCACCGTGGTCTCCGAGCCCAACGTGCTGCCCAGCTCGACCAACCCGACCCGGCCGCACACCGTCAACACCGTCGAGGAGCACCTCGACATGCTGATGGTCTGCCACCATCTCAACCCGGCCGTCCCCGAGGACCTGGCCTTCGCCGAGTCCCGGATCCGGCCGTCCACGATCGCCGCCGAGGACGTCCTGCACGACCTCGGCGCCATCTCGATCATCTCCTCGGACTCGCAGGCGATGGGCCGGATCGGCGAGGTCGTGCTGCGCACCTGGCAGACCGCGCACGTGATGAAGAAGCGCCGCGGCCTCCTGCCGGGCGACGTCCGCGCGGACAACCACCGCGTACGCCGGTACGTCGCGAAATACACGATCAACCCGGCCGTCGCCCAAGGCCTCGACCACGAGATCGGCTCCGTCGAGAGCGGCAAGCTCGCCGACCTCGTCCTGTGGGACCCCGCGTTCTTCGGCGTCAAGCCGCTGCTCGTCCTGAAGGGCGGACAGATCGCGTACGCGCAGATGGGCGACGCCAACGCCTCCATCCCCACGCCCCAACCGGTCCTTCCGCGGCGGATGTTCGGCGCCCTCGGCTCCGCCCCGGCCGGGAACTCCCTCAACTTCGTCACGCAGTCCGCCCTCGACTACGGGCTGCCCGAACGCCTCGGCCTCGGCAAGGAGTTCGCCCCCATCGCCAGTACGCGCGGGGTCACCAAGGCCGACATGCGGGAGAACGACGCCCGGCCGCGGGTGCACGTCGACCCGGACAGCTTCGCCGTCACCGTTGACGGCGAGCTGATCGAGTCGGCGCCCGCGGCCGAACTGCCCATGACCCAGCGGTACTTCCTCTTCTGAGCGCCGGGTCAACGTGATGAACAGAGCAACCCTGCTGGTCCTGGCCGACGGCCGCTTCCCCGCCGGAGGGCACGCGCACTCCGGCGGGGCCGAGGCCGCCGTCGCCGCGGGCCGGATCAAGGACGCGGCCGACCTGGCGGAGTTCTGCCGCGGCCGGCTGCACACCAGCGGCCTGGTCGCGGCCGCCCTCGCCGCCGCTGCCGCGCTCGGCGTCGACCCGCTGGAGCTCGACGAGGCCGCGGACGCCCGCACCCCGTCGGCCGCCCTGCGCGCCGCCGCGCGGAAGTTGGGGCGTCAGATGATGCGGGCGGCCCGCGCCACCTGGCCGTCGGCCGAGCTCGACGCCCTCGCGTCCGTACGCCCCAAGGGCGCCCACCAGCCCGTCGTGCTCGGGCTCGCCGCCCGCTCGGCCGGACTCGGGCCCGAGGACGCGGCGTACGTCGCGGCGTACGAGTCGGTCAGCGGACCCGCCACGGCCGTCGTGCGCCTCCTGAGCCTCGACCCCTTCGACGCGACCGCCGTCCTGGCCCGGCTCGCCCCCGAACTGGACCGGGTCGCGGCGGACGCGGCGGAGTGCGCGCGGCGGGTGCCGGACGAGGGCGCGGATGCCCTTCCGGCCGCGTCCGCCCCGCTCCTGGACATCGGGGCGGAGGCGCATGCGGCTTGGGCGGTACGGCTGTTCGCGTCGTAGACCTGTAACTGGGGCTCCGCCCCGGACCCCGCTCCTCAATCTCCCCCAGCTACCGCTGGGAGGTGCCCCCAGAGGGGCTCATTTTGAGCCCCTCCGGCGATTGGGGAGGCCCGTCCGGCAGGACTTTCGGGAAGGGGCGGGGCGGGGAGAAAAACGCCCCTGACCACCGCCCCCTCGCCGACACCTGACCCCTGACCCCTGAACCCGACAACCCCTTGGAGTCCCAGATGCACCTCGACCACTCCCACACCCACGACGGCCCCGCCGCCCTCAGTGCCGATGCCGTGCGGCCCGACGGGCGGCGGCGGGCGCTGCGGATCGGGCTCGGTGGGCCCGTCGGGTCCGGGAAGACCGCGACCGTGGCCGCGCTCTGCCGGGCCCTGCGCGACGAGCTGTCCCTCGCCGTCGTCACCAATGACATCTACACCCGCGAGGACGCCGCGTTCCTGCTGCGCGAGGCCGTGCTGCCGCCCGAGCGGATCGCCGCCGTCGAGACCGGCGCCTGCCCGCACACCGCCATCCGCGACGACATCTCCGCCAACCTGGAGGCCGTCGAGGACCTGGAGGACGAAATCGGGCCGCTCGACCTGGTGCTCGTCGAGTCCGGCGGCGACAACCTCACGGCCACGTTCTCCCGGGGCCTGGTCGACGCCCAGCTGTTCGTCATCGACGTGGCGGGCGGCGACGACATCCCGCGCAAGGGCGGCCCCGGCGTGACCACCGCCGACCTGCTCGTCGTCAACAAGACCGACCTCGCCCCGTACGTCGGCTCCGACCTGCAGCGGATGGCGCGGGACGCGAAGGAGCAGCGGGCCGAACTCCCGGTCGTCTTCCAGTCGTTGCGGTCCGCGGAGGGCGTGTCCGAGGTCGCCGCCTGGGTGCGGGAGCGGATCGCCGCCTGGACCGCCGCGTGAGCGTGTCCGCGGGGCAGGCCCTGGCGGACGGAGGGCTGCGGGCCACCGCCCGGATCCGCGCCGAGGCGGACGGCCGCGGCACCAGCCGCCTCCCCGTCCTCGAAGGCGAAGGGCC
This sequence comes from Streptomyces sp. LHD-70, assembly GCF_031157275.1. GTDB lineage: Bacteria > Actinomycetota > Actinomycetes > Streptomycetales > Streptomycetaceae > Streptomyces. Next base: position 39,618 of record NZ_JAVIFW010000017.1, on the reverse strand, counting down.
CCTCGCCGTACGGCGGATCCGCAGCGCGGGCCGGGAGGCGCGCGTCGCCCTCGTCGGCGCGATGAGTGCCCCGCTGGGCGGCGACCGGCTGACCGTGTCGGCCGAGGCGGGGCCGGGGGCGCGGCTCGACGTGACCTCGACGGCCGCGACCATCGCGCTGCCCGGCCAGTCGAAGCAGCCCGCCCACTACGACGTGCGGCTGAGCGTCGACGAGGGCGCCGAGTTGCGCTGGCTGCCCGAGCAGCTGATCTCGGCGTACGGCAGCGAGCTGCGCGTGACCACCCGGGCCGAACTCGCCTCCGGGGCACGCCTGTTGCTGCGCGAGGAGCAGGTGCTCGGGCGGGCGGGGGAGGAGCCGGGCGCCCTCACCAGCCGGCTCACCGTGCGCTGCGAGGGGCGGGTTCTGTTCGACCAGGAGCTGGCCTGCGGCCCCGGCGCACCTGGCGGCTGGGACGGTCCCGCCGCCCTGGCCGGGCATCGCGCGATCGGTCAACTCATCGTCGTACGACCGGAGTTGGTGCACGCCCCGGTGCGGCCCCGGATGCTCGGCGAGCTCGCCGCGCTGACCCCGCTCGCCGGTCCGGGACTGCTGGTGACGGCGGTGGCGTCCGACGCGCTGCGGCTGCGGCGGGTCCTCGACGAGGCGGTACGACGAGTGGCCCCGTGAGCGAACGGGTGGCGGCGGGCGGCGGGCGGCCGGTGGCGCGGTTTCCTCGCTGCACGGTGCACTCCTTCGCTGGGCGGTGCACTCCTTCGCCGGGCGGTGAACTCCCCCGCGCGGGGCCACCGCTGAGCGGAGCAGGGGCCACCGGTTATCGGATTGGCAAAGAACATCTGTCCGATCTGTTGCCAGGTACCCGTCAGACGCAAGGATCCCCCGAGAGCGCGTGACGACCTGAGAACGCGTGACGATCTGATCGAAACGATCTGGGGGAGGTACCACTTGAGACGCACAGCGGTGCTCGGCTCGGCCGGCACTCTGATCGCGGGGACCCTCATAGCGGGTGCGATGGCGGCTCCGGCGGCGAACGCCGACAGCGGCCGTCGCACGGTCTCCGAGGCGCGGGGCGTGACCATCGCCGCGGCGCGGGCGGCGAAGACGGGGATCGACTGGAAGGACTGCCCGGCGGACTGGGGGCTCGCTAAGCCCGTCCAGTGCGGCTGGGTCAGCGTTCCGCTCGACTACGGCAATCCGCATGGCAAGCAGATCAAAATCGCCGTCGACCGGGCGAGGAGCACTGGCACCAAGAGCGAGCGGCAGGGCTCCCTGATCTACAACCCGGGCGGCCCTGGCGGCTCCGGGATGCGTTTCCCGCTGCGTGTGACCACCAAGGCCCCGCTGTGGAAGAAGACCGCGGAGGCCTACGACTTCGTCGGGTTCGACCCGCGCGGTGTCGGTCACTCGGCGCCCATCTCCTGTGTCGACCCGCAGGAGTTCGTCAAGGCGCCCAAGCTCGACCCGGTGCCGGACTCCGAGGCCGACAAGCGCGCGCAGCGCAAGCTCGCCGCCGAGTACGCGGAGGGCTGCAAGGAGCGCAGCGGCGAGATGCTGCCGCATATGACGACTCCGAACACCGCCCGCGACCTGGACGTGATCCGCGCCGCGCTCGGCGACCGGAAGCTCAACTTCATCGGGGTGTCCTACGGGACGTACATCGGCGCGGTGTACGCCACGCTCTTCCCGGACCACGTGCGGCGGATGCTCGTCGACAGCGTCGTGAACCCGTCCCGGGAGAAGATCTGGTACCAGGCCAACCTGGACCAGGACGTCGCCTTCCAGACCCGCTGGGAGGACTGGAAGAAGTGGGTCGCGCAGCACGATGCCACCTTCCACATCGGCGACACCCCGCAGAAGGTCGAGGCCCAGTGGCTGAAGCTGCGGGCCGCGGCCAAGAAGGAGCCCATCGGTGGCGTCGTCGGCCCCGCGGAGCTGATCGGATTCTTCCAGGCCGCGCCGTACTACGACTCCGCGTGGGTGTCGACCGCCGAGGTGTGGAGCAAGTACCTCGCCGGTGACGAGAAGGCCCTCGTCGAGGCCGCGGGCCCGGACCTGTCCGACACCGCCGGCAACATCTCTGCGGAGAACGGCAACGCCGTCTACACCGCCGTGGAGTGCACCGACGCCAAGTGGCCCACCAGCTGGAAGAGGTGGGACCGCGACAACACGCGTCTGCACGAGGACCACCCCTTCATGACGTGGGCCAATGCCTGGATGAACCTGCCGTGCGCCACCTGGGGCGTGAAGCAGCAGACCCCGGTCGAGGTGAAGTCCGGCAAGGGCCTGCCGCCCGTCCTCATCGTCCAGTCCGAGCGGGACGCGGCCACGCCGTACGAGGGCGCGGTCGAGCTGCACAAGCGGCTCAAGGGCTCCCGCCTGATCACCGAGAAGGACGCCGGATCGCACGGTGTGACCAACGCGGTCAACCCCTGCATCAACGAGCGGGTCGACAGCTACCTGCTGAGCGGGAAGACCGACAGCCGCGACGTGACGTGCGCCCCGCACGCCGCGCCCAAGCCGTAGGTCCTCCTCCCGGACCTGTACGGCACCGAGAGGCGGGCGGGGACAACTCCGTCCGCCTCTCCGCCAGTTCAGACGGCCTTGCCCCGCCGCGTGAGCCACGCGTCCTCCGCCTCGTAGTCGAAGAGGTCGCCCATCGGGTCGTACGCCGCCGCCAGCACCGGGAAGGCCTCCCGCCAGTCCTTGCCGTGCAGCCGCGCGGCGAGCCACTCGACGGTCTCGGGCAGGGACCGCTCGTACGTCACCACCGGGCGGTAGCCCAACTCCCGTGCCGCCGACATGTCCAGCACCAGCGGGTGCGCCAGGCTCCACGGGGTGCTGCCGACCGTCGGCGCCGGAGGCTCGCCCGGTATCAGGACCGTCTCCGACTCCACGCCGAGCAGCGCGTCGATCGCCGCGCCGATCTCGGCCACCGCGGGCGCCGCCGGATCGGCGGCGTTCAGGACGCGTGAGCCCGGTCGGGCGGCCGCCAGGCGCACCAGTTCCGCGATGTTGTGCACGCTCGCCGGGTGGAACCTGCTCGCCCCGCCGTATGCCAGGATCCGCCGCGGCCGGCCGTCCAGGGCCCGCTTGACGAAGTACAGCTCACGCGGCGTGGTGCAGTGCGGTCCGTGCACGGCGCCCGCGCGCAGCAGCGTCGTCGGCAACGTGTCCCCGGCGCCGAGGAGTTCGTCCTCCAGGGCCACCTTGCGCCCGCCGTACGTCTCGCCCGGAGCCAGTCTGCGGTACGACTCGGGGAGCGGCACCGGATAGCGCGGGTGCCCGTCGGGCTCGTCCTGGGTGAGGAAGCTGCGGCCCTGCTCGTCCTCGTAGACCGCCGCGCTCGATATCACCACCGCCGAGCCGATGCGGTCGGACAGGGCCCTCAACTGCCGGGCGTGGCCCCGGCCGTACGCCACCACGTCCACCACGACGTCCACGCCGTCGCCGATCAGCCGGGCGAGAGCGGCGTCGTCCTCGCGGTCGAGGCGGGCCGTGCGCACCCCCTCCGGCCGGTCCGCGTCAGGGGTCGCGCCGCGCGACGCCGCGGTGACGTCCCAGCCGTCCTGCGCGAGCGCGCGCACCGCCGAACGCCCGATCTGCCCTGTGGCCCCGATCACCAGCGCATGAGTCATGTCTGGAACGTACGACGCTCGGGGCCGTTCGTCCCAGGGTGTTTTGCTGACCGCAGATTCGCGGGCGCGTTGAAGCGGTCGGGGCTTGAGACCTGGTGGGCCGGGTAGAGGGCGGCACGCCCGTCAACGCGGGTCGGGGCTTGAGGCCCGGTGGGCCGGGTAGAGGGCGGCGTGCGCCTCAACGCCCGGGCAGCTTGGGGAACTTGCGGCCTCCGGCCGCCGCCTGGCGCTCCTTCTCCGCCTGCGCCTCCGCCTGCTCCTCGGCCTTGACCACGGCCGCGTACCGGTCCACGTACTCCTGGTCCGAGAGCCCCAGGATCGCGTACATGATCTCGTCCGTGACCGCCCGCAGGATGGCCTTCTCGCCGTCCATGCCCTCGTACCGGGAGAAGTCGAGAGGCTCGCCGAAACGAATCGTCACGCGCTGGAACCGCGGCAGCTTCTGGCCCGGAGGCTGCGCCTCGAACGTGCCGATCATCGCGCACGGGATCACCGGCACATGGGCCTTCAGCGCCATCGCGGCGACGCCGACCTTGCCCTTGTAGAGCCGGCCGTCGTGCGAGCGCGTGCCCTCCGGGTAGATGCCGAGCAACTCGCCCTTGCCGAGCACCCCGAGCCCCTCCCGGATCGCCGCCTGGCCCGCCTCCTTGCCCGAGCGGTCCACCGGGATCTGGCCCGCGCTGTGGAAGAACGCCGCGGTCAGCCGGCCCTTGACGCCGGGGCCCGTGAAGTACTCGGCCTTCGCCAGGAAGGTGATCCTCCGCTTGAGGATGGCCGGCATCAGGAAGTGGTCCGAGAACGACAGATGGTTCCCCGCGACGATCGCCGCACCGTCTTCGGGGATGTGCTCCAGGCCCTCGATCCGCGGCCGGAAGACCAGCCTGAGCAGGGGACCAAGCAGCACATACTTGAGCACGTAGTAGAACAAGAGGGTCGCTCCTCACTCGGCAGGGCCATGTCGACACTGCGTTTTACCAGGTCGCCGGAGTGCCGGGGAGAGCGCGGTCGGGCGGTCGCGCGAGCCGCCGCGCCGCGAGTAACCCTGAGGCAACCCTGAATGTCCCTCATCCTTCCCTGACAACTGTCAGAAATCTTTGACCTGTTCACCGGGCGACTGCACCGTGGTGTGAGGCGGGCCGCCGAGCGGCAACTCGACGGCCCGTGCACGACCGAGCCGACTCGCGCGGTCATGAGCCACGACCCGCGCGGGCCTTCCCCTGCGTAGAAAGCGGGTTCGTCATGCCCAGTCCTGCACCGTCCACTGTAGTCGCGGCCTCAAGCAGCTACGCCGTCGCGATCGCCGACTCCGACGATCAGATCCGCGCGGCCCAGCGCCTGCGCCACCAGGTCTTCGCGGGCGAGATGGGGGCCCGCCTGCACACCCCGCTGCCGGGCCACGACGTGGACGACTTCGACGCGGTGGCGGACCACCTGGTCGTCACCGACGCGACCACCGGCGAGGTCGTCGGGACGTACCGCCTGATCCCCCCGGGCCGCACCCAACGGCTGTACTCCGACGGCGAGTTCGACCTCACCGAGCTGGCCGGGATCCGCTCCCAGCTGGTCGAGACCGGCCGCTCCTGCGTGCACCCCGACCACCGCAACGGCGCGGTGATCAACCTGCTGTGGGCGGCCCTCGCCCGCTATCTGCTGCTCTCCGGGCACAAGTACCTGGGCGGCTGCGCCTCCGTCCCGCTCGCCGACGGCGGGCGGGACGCGAGCAGCACCTGGCTCCTCGGCAACGGCAGGCACGCCTCGCCGCCCGAGCTGCGCGTCCACCCGCACCGCCCCTGGCACCCCTCCGGCCCGCTCGACGGCCCGGCCCGCCCCGCCGACCTGCCGCCGCTGCTTCGCGGCTATCTGCGGCTCGGCGCCTGGATGTGCGGAGCACCCGCCCACGACCCGGAGTTCGACGTCGCGGACTTCTACGTCCTGCTGCCGATGGACCGCATCAACGACCGCTACCGCCGGTACTTCCTGGGGGAGGAACAGTGAACGGACCGGTCGCCACGGCCGCCTCGACCCCCGTCGCTCCCCCCGGCGCCTCCCTCGCGCCGCCCCTGCCGCAGAGCCCCTGGTTCCCGGCCTCGCCCTGCACGCCGCACTGCGCCCGCCCGGCCGCCCCGCCCGTGTCCCGCCTGGCCACCGCCCGGCGCTACGCCGCGTTCGGGCAGGTCGTCGCCGGCGCCCTCGCCTCCCCGTCCGCGACCCGCGACGGGCAGGCGGTACGCGACCGGGCCCGCGCCCTCCTCACCTCGCTCGACGTGCACCTGGACGCGGGCGACGTCCCGCTCACCGTCCCTGGGACCGGCACACTCGTGGTGGCCGACCACATCTCCTGGCTCGACATAGTGGCGCTGCTCGCCTGTGAGCCGGTCACACTCGTCGCCAAGCGCGAGGTGGGCCGCTGGCCGGTGGTCGGCCCGCTCGCCCGCCGCGTCGGCACCTGCTTCATCGACCGCGGCAGCCTGCGCGCGCTGCCCCAAGCGGTCGACCGGGTGCGGGAGTTCCTGGCCGCGGGCCGTACCGTCGCGGTCTTCCCGCAGGGCACCACCTGGTGTTCGGCCGCGGGCGGCGGATTCCGGCGCGCGATGTTCCAGGCCGCGATCGACGCGCGCGTGCCCGTCCGCCCGGTCACCCTGAGCTATCTCCAGTACGGCAGGCCGAGTGCGGTCGCCGGCTTCCTCGGCGACGAGGGCTTCGTCCCCTCCCTGCACCGGGTGGCGCAGGCGGACGGCCTCGCCGTCCGGATCCGCGCCCACGCACCGCTGCCCACCGGCCCCGGCAGCGACCGGAGGGAACTGGCGGCGGCCGCGCAGGAATCGGTCTTCCGGGACCAGCCGAGGCGCCATGGCTGAGTGGCTCGACCCCTATGTGGCGTTCCTGCAGGGCCTGTTGGACTCGCCCTGGCTGTGGCTGGTCATCTTCGGCACGGCGGCTCTGGACGCCCTGCTGCCGTTCATGCCGAGCGAGGGCACGGTCGTCTTCGCGGCCGTCCTGATCGGCCCGGACCTGGGCCGCCTCGCCCTGCTCACGGTCCTGGCCGCGGCGGGCGCGGTGGCGGGCGACCTCGGCGGGTACGGAGTGGGGCGCCGCGCGGGCCCCCGGCTGACCCGACTGCTGCTCCGCGGCGAGAAGGGCAGGCGCCGCCTCGCCGCCGCCCACTCCCTCCTCGCGCGGCACGGAGCGCTGCTGATCGTGGCCGGGCGGTACGTGCCGGGCGGGCGCGTGGTGACCGGCCTGAGCACGGGCGCCGTCCGCTATCCCGTGCGCCGCTTCCTCCTCTTCGACGTGATCGGAGCGAGCGTCTGGGCCGTCCTCAGCGTGGCCGTCGGCGCCCTCGGCGGAGCCGCCTTCGCCGACCGCCCCGTGTACGGTCTGCTGCTCTCGTCCGGCACGGTCGTGCTCCTGACGCTCACGGGGGAGTGCATACGGAGACGGGGCCGCGGCCGATGGGCCCGCCTGGTGTTGCGCAGGCCGACTGATGAGTCAGTCATCATCACAACACCGCCGGATTGCTCGCTGAAAGCCCAGCAGTAGAGGGGGAGTGGCGGAAAGGGTCGGTCGAAGATATTGCGGTTATCTCAACGTGCGGGTACCGTCGTCGACCATGCAGCAGGAACCCGGAAGCCGAGTCGGTGACACCGGCGGCGAGGTGGCGGAACGCGTCCGTCAGGTGATCGCCGCCGTCGGCGTCAGCCAGCGCGAGTTCGCGCGCCGTATCGTCATGGACCCCTCCAAGCTGTCCCGCTCCCTGAGCGGAGCCCGGCGCTTCACCGTCGCCGAGCTGGCCCGCGTCGCGGACACCGGGGACGTCGACGCGGCCTGGCTGCTCGGCTCCGGCGGCCAGCCGGACCAGGCCGCCACGGGACGGGCCACGGCGCGCCCACGGCGTACGACGGGACCGGCGCCGGAGGACGGCGGGCGGCCGTTGCAGATCGTGCGGGAGACGGTCCGGCTCATCGCCGAACGCGGCTTCCACGCGGTCCGGGTCGCCGACATCGCCGAGGCCTGCGCCACCAGCACCGCCGCGATCCACTACCACTTCCCCGGCCGTGACGACCTGCTCGAAGCAGCCGTGCGCTGGTGCATGGACGAGGACACCGCCCGCCGCGCCGCCCACATCGCGGAAGCGGCCGATGTGGCGGGCGAACTGCGGCAGTTGATCGAGCTGCAGACCCCGGACACCCGACGCCAGCGCCGCCAGTGGAGCGTCTGGCTCGACCTGTGGGCGGAGGCCGCCCGCTCCACCGTCGTCGGCCGGCTGCACGTCGAGTACTACCGGCAGTGGCGCGAGACCGTCGCCGACGTCATCCGCCGCGGCGTCGCCGCCGGAGCCTTCCGCCCCGTCGACCCGGAGGCCGCCGCGCTCACCCTGACCGCCCTCATCGACGGCCTCGCCTCCCAGGTCCTCGCGACCACCCCGGGCGAACCCGGCACGAGCGCGGACGACATGCGGCGCGCCCTGCTCGCCCACGTCGAGACCTCGCTCGCCGCGCGCTGAGCGGCAACCCTGCCCACTGAGCGGCAACCCCCGCACGTCGGGCGGCACAGCGACTTCGTCATACCCCGTCATATCCCGTACCAGGAAAGGGAGTTCAGCATGCCCATGAACCAGGACGTCATCATCACCGCCGCGCTCACCGGCGCCGGCGACACCGTCCGCAAGAGCCCGCACGTGCCCGTCACGCCCGAGCAGATCGCCAAGTCCGCCGTCGAGGCCGCCGAGGCGGGCGCCGCCGCCGTGCACATCCACGTACGCGACCCCGAGACCGGCGCCCCCTCCCGCGACCCGAAGCTCTACCGCGAGACGGTCGAGCGGATCAAGGAGACCGGCACCGACGTCATCATCAACCTCACGGCCGGCATGGGCGGCGACCTCGTCGTCGACCCCGTCCAGCCCCTGGAGAAGCTCGGCGAGCTGCCCGGCACCGACCTCGTCGGCGGCCTCGACCGGCTCCCGCACGTCGACGAGCTGCTCCCCGACATCTGCACCCTCGACTGCGGCTCCCTCAACTTCGGCGAGAACCTCTACGTCTCCACCCCCGAGATGCTCCGCCAGGGCGCCCGGCGCATCCAACAGCTCGGCGTACGACCGGAGTTGGAGATCTTCGACACCGGCCACCTGTGGTTCGCCAAGCAGCTGCGCGAAGAGGGACTGCTCGACGACCCCACCGTCTTCCAGCTGTGCATGGGCATCCCGTGGGGCGCGCCCACCGACCCGGGCGTCCTGCAGTCCATGGTCAACATGCTCCCCGAGAACGCCCAGTGGGCCAGCTTCGCCATCGGCCGCATGCAGATGCCCTGGGTCGCCCAGTCCATCCTGCTCGGCGGGCACGTCCGCGTCGGCCTGGAGGACAACCTCTACCTGGGCAAGGGCAACAAGGCCACGAACGCACAGCTCGTCGAGCGCGCCGTGCAGATCACCGAGTCCCTCGGCGCCCGTGTCGTCAGCCCGGACGAGGCCCGCGCGAAGCTCGGCCTCAAGCCCCGCGCCTGACCCCTTCGCAAGCACCCCGCACACCCCTGCCCGAGGACCCCTCATGACCGCAATCAACACCCCCGCCGCCCCCTGCGCCCCCGAGGACGTCACCCGTGTCGCCTGCATCGGCGCCGGCGTGATCGGCGGCGGCTGGGTCGCCCACTTCCTGGCCCGTGGGTACGACGTCACCGCCTGGGACCCGGCCCCCGACGCCGAGCTGAAGCTGCGCCGCCTCGTCGACGCCGCCTGGCCCGCCCTCACCCAGCTCGGCCTGGCCGACGGCGCTTCGCGCGACCGGCTCACCGTGGCCGCGACCCTCGAAGAGGCCGTCGCCGACGCCCAGTTCGTGCAGGAGAGCGCCCCCGAGAAGCTGGAGCTCAAGCGCGACCTGCTCGCCCAGCTGGACGCGGCCGCCCCCGCCGGAGTCGTCATCGCCTCCTCGACCTCCGGCTACCCGATGACCGACATGCAGACCACGGCCGCCGACCCCGGCCGCCTGGTCGTCGGCCACCCCTTCAACCCGCCCTACCTGATCCCGCTCGTCGAGGTCGTCGGCGGCGACCGGACCGCCGAGCACGCCGTGAGCTGGGCCTCCCGGTTCTACGACGTGGCCGGCAAGTCCGTGATCACCATGAAGGCCGAGGTGCCCGGCTTCACCGCCAACCGCCTCCAGGAAGCCCTCTGGCGCGAGGCCCTGCACATGGTCGCCAACGGTGAGGCCACCGTGCAGGAGATCGACGACTCCATCACCGAGGGCCCCGGCCTGCGCTGGGCGTTCATGGGCCCCATGCTCACCTTCGCGCTCGCGGGCGGCGAGGGCGGAATGGCCCACATGCTGGACCACTTCGGCCCCTCCCTGAAGTCCCCATGGACCCGCCTGGAGGCCCCGGAGCTGGACAAGAAGCTGTACGACGCCGTGGTCGAGGGTTGCGACGAGGAGGCCGGGGAACGCACCATCGCGGACCTGGTGGCCGAACGCGACCAGGGCGTCATCGACGTCCTGCGCGCGACCGGCCGCCTGCCGCAGCAGCAGCGTGCCCAGCACGCCGCACAGCACGAACAGCACCAGGAGACCGCATGACCACCACCCCCGAGCAGGCCCTCCCCCTGCTGCACCGCACGGTCAGGCCGGAGTGGATCGACTACAACGGCCACATGAGCGAGGCCTTCTACGTCCTCGTCTTCGGCCACGCCACCGACGCCATGATGATCGAGGCGGGCCTGCACTCCGCGTACCGCGAGTCCAGCGGCTGCTCCCTCTACACCGTCGAGTCGCACATCCGGTACCTGAACGACGTCCCCGAGGGCGCCCACCTCGCCGTACGCACCCGGATCCTCGGCGCCGCCGCGAAGAAGGCGCACTTCGTGCACGAGCTCTTCGTCCTGGACGAGGCCGAGTCCCCGGTGCCCGAGGGCGCCGAGCCGGTCGCCACCAGTGAGCTGCTCGCCCTCCACGTCGACCAGCAGGCCGGCCGCACCACCCCCTTCCCGGAGGACATCCAGGGCCGCCTTGCCTCCTTCACGGAGGCGGCGCCCGACTGGGCGGGACGGTCCATCGCCCCCGTGGCCTGACCGCCCACACCCCGAACGGGCCCTGCCCCATCCCCCGGGGGCGGGGCCCGTTCGGCTGCGCGCACACGGTTTCGTACGGACGCCCGTGCACGGGCGCACGTGCTGGGACGGCGGGGCCCTCAGGGAGCCGGGTTGGACAACGCGATCGCGGCCGTGATCAGTCCGAGCACGATCCAGCCGAACCACAGCCAGCCGTTGCTGCCGAGGGCGACCGTGTAGCCCGTCACCGCGACGAGCGCTCCGACGGTGGCCACCCCCATCGTCTTCGTGGAACTGGGCATCTTCGTGGAACCGGGCATCGCAACACCCTCCTCGCGCCGAGCGGACACCCGGCCGGTGTCCACCGGTGACCTGGGGACATCGTCTCGCGCCCGGGCCCGGTTCCGCCAGCGTGCGTAACAGAAGGCCCCCGGAACTGCACGTTCCGGGGGCCTTCCAGGTGAGCGGTGTGCTACTGCCCCCGCGCGTGCAGCGAGGCCAGATACGCGTTGTACGCCTCCAGCTCCTTGTCGCCGTCCCGGTCCGCCGCGCGGTCCTTGCGGCGGGCCTCGCGCTCCTCCGACTTGCGCCACTGGAACAGCAGCGCCACGAGCACGACCACCGAGGGGATCTCACTGAACGCCCAGGCGATGCCACCGGCCGCCTCCTGGTCGGCCAGGGCGTCGATGCCGAGCGAGGCCGGCGGGTTCATGTACGTACCGACCATCGGCTGGGTCGCCATCATCAGCGCGATGCCGAAGAACGCGTGGAACGGCATGCCCGCGAACAGCTCCAGCATCCGCATGATGTACCCCGGCCGGTGCGGCCCCGGGTCCACGCCCATGATCGGCCAGAAGAACACCATGCCCACCGCGAGGAAGTGCACCATCATCGCGATGTGCCCCGGCGTGGAGCCCATCAGGAAGTCGAAGAGCGGCGTGAAGTACAGCGCGTACAGGCTCGCGATGAACAGCGGGATGGTGAAGGCCGGGTGCGTGATCACCTTCATGTACCGGCTGTGCAGCAGCATCAGCAGCAGCTCGCGCGGCCCCTTGCGCCCACGCCCCGCGACCGGCAGCGCCCGCAGCGCGAGCGTGATCGGCGCGCCCAGGAGCAGCAGGATCGGCGACAGCATGCTGATCACCATGTGCTGCACCATGTGCACGCTGAACATGACCATGCCGTAGTCGTTCAGCTTGGTGCACATCACCAGGGCGACGGTCAGCACACCGAGCACGAACGAGATCGTCCGGCCCACCGGCCAGGAGTCGCCGCGGCGCCGAAGCCGCACCATGCCCCATCCGTACAGGCCGAGCGCCAGCAGGCAGCCCACCAGGAAGAACGGGTCCGAAGAGAACTGAAGGGCTCGGCCCAGCGTGAACGGCGGCAGATCCATCATCATGCCGTGCCCGCTGTGATCCATCCGCTGCTCCTGATTCGTGCCGGTTGTCCGAACCAGAGTAGAACCGCCCCCGGCCGGGAGTTCGGCCGGGGGCGGTTCGGGGCAGCCGGGGTCAGAGGACGGTCTCGGCCTCCGCGTACCGGTCGGCGGGCACCGTCTTCAGTGTCTCCACGGCCTGCGCGAGCGGCGCCATGATGATCTCGGTGCCCTGCAGCGCGGTCATCATGCCGAACTCCCCGCGGTGCGCGGCCTCGACGGCATGCCAGCCGAAGCGCGTGGCGAGCACCCGGTCGTACGCGGTGGGGGTGCCGCCGCGCTGCACATGGCCGAGGATCACCGGCCGGGCCTCCTTGCCGAGGCGCTGCTCCAGCTCGATGGAGAGCTGCCGGGCGATGCCCGCGAACCGCTCGTGGCCGTAGATGTCCTTGCCGCCCTCGTCGAACTCCATCGAACCGGCGCGCGGCTTGGCGCCCTCGGCGGCGACGACGATGGCGAACTTCTTGCCGGCCTCGAAGCGGGCGCCGACCTTCGCGGTCAGCTCCTCGATGTCGAAGGGCCGCTCGGGCACGACGATCGCGTGCGCACCGGCGGCCATACCGGAGTTGAGCGCGATCCAGCCGGTGTGGCGGCCCATGACCTCGACGATCAGGACGCGCTGGTGCGACTCGGCGGTGGTCTTCAGGCGGTCGAGCGCCTCGGTGGCGACGCCGACCGCGGTGTCGAAGCCGAAGGTGACGTCGGTGACCGCGATGTCGTTGTCGATGGTCTTCGGGACGCCGACGATCGGCAGCCCGGCGTCGGAAAGCAGCCGCGCGGCCTTCAGCGTGCCCTCACCGCCGATCGGGATGATCGCGTCGAGCCCGAGCTCCGCGACGTGGCCCTTGGCCCGCTCGACGCCGTCGCGCAGATGGGCGGGCTGGACGCGGGACGAGCCGAGGATGGTGCCGCCGCGCGCGAGGATGCCGCCGACGGCGTCGAGGTCGAGCTTGCGGTAGTCGCACTCGAGCAGGCCCTTCCACCCGTCGTGGAAGCCGATGACCTCGTCGCCGTGGTCGGCGACGGCACGGTGCACGACTGAGCGAATGACCGCGTTGAGGCCGGGGCAGTCGCCGCCGGAGGTGAGGACACCAATACGCATGACCCAAGAACCCTTGCAACGTGGGGCGGATGACCGGACCACGTCGTCCGGCTAAGACAGCGTCACCCTACTAGTGCGAAGCGACGGCGCCGAATCCGTTCCAAGGGCCGGTCTTCGTCCAAGACGACAAAAACGCCTCAGGGGTCGTGAAGACCCCTGAGGCGTCCGCTCAAGCGTGCTGAGGCCCGCTCAGGCGGGCTGCGTGGACCCGCTCATGCGGTGGTGGTCCCGCTCAGGCGGGCTGCGTTGCGGCCGCGATCCGCTCGGAGCGCAGCGCCTCGTACCAGCGGTCGTCGACCTGCGGCAGCGCGTTCACGTCGAGCGCGAGGCGCAGCAGCATGTCGGCGATCTGCGGGTTCCGGGCGAGCACGGGGCCGTGCATGTACGTGCCGAACACCGTGTCGTTGTACGCGCCTTCGGTGCCGTCGCCGGTGCCGTTGCCCTTGCCGAGGCGGACCCGGGCGAGCGGGCGGGCGGTCGGGCCGAGGTGCGTGACGCCCTGGTGGTTCTCGAACCCGGTCAGCTGCGGCAGGCCGAGCGGCTCGTCGATGTCGCCCAGTACGTCACCGACGCAGCGTTCGCCCTCGCCGCGGGTGGAGGTCACGTCGAGCAGGCCGAGGCCGGGCTCGCGCTGGCCGAGGTCGTTGATGAACTCGTGGCCGAGGATCTGGTAGCCCGCGCACACCGAGAACACGATCGCGCCGTTGGCGACCGCGCGGCTCAAGTTGCCGTCGCGGCGGAGCCGTTCGGCGGCGAGCCGCTGCGGTCGGTCCTCGCCGCCGCCGATCAGGTAGATGTCGCCGGAGGTCGGCACCGGCTGGTCGCTGCGTACGTCGTGGCGCTCCACGTGCAGGCCGCGCTGGTTGGCGCGGCGCTCCACGACGAGGGCGTTGCCCTGGTCGCCGTAGGTGCTCAGCAGGTCCGGGTAGACCCACACCAGGCGAAGACTGTTGTCACTCATGCTTGATGGTCCTCAATCCTTGAAGTGCCTTGAGGCGCGGGTCAGTTGCCGACGCGGCGGCGCAGGTCCTGGAAGGCGGTGTAGTTGGCGATCGCCTCGATCCGTCCGGGCGGAGCCAGCTGCACGGCCTCGTCGACGCTGTCGCAGACCCGGAACTCCAGACCGGCCACTTCGAGGCGTACGGCCAGGTCCAGCTTGCGGTCGCCGATCACGAAGATCGGGTGCCCGGCGAGACGGGTGTAGTCGACGTCCCACAGCCAGGAGGTGTCCGTGCCGTCGGCGCCGCGCGCGTTCACCGAGAGGATCACCGGCGTGGGCGGCGGGTCGATCAGCGAGAACGTCTCCAGCCAGCCGGCCGGGTTCTTCGCGAGCAGCAGCCGCAGGTCGCGGTTCATGAACTGCACGACGTCGTACCGTCCGGCGACCGCCTGCACCTGGTACATCCGCTCCAGGGCGACCTGCGGCGGCACCCCGAAGGCGGCGGCGACGGCGGCGGAGCTGGTGGCGTTGGCCTTGTTGGCGCGGCCGGGCAGCTGGAGCTGGATCGGCCAGGCGGAGCCGTGCGGGTCGAGCACGTGGTCGCCGTTGAGCGCCCAGCTCGGCGCGGGGCGGCGGAAACCGCACTCGCCGCAGAACCAGTCGTCGCCGGGGCGCTGCATCACGCCACCGCAGGACGGGCAGGACCAGGCGTCGTCCTTCCACTCCTGGCCCGCCGCGACCCACACCACGTTCGGCGAGGAGGACGCGGCCCACACCACGAGCGGGTCGTCGGCGTTGGCGATGATCGTGGCCTTGGAGCCGGCCAGGCCCTCGCGCCACCTCTCGGCCAGCATGCGGGTCTCGGCGGCCCGGTCGAGCTGGTCGCGGGAGAGGTTGAGCAGGGCGATGGCCTTCGGGGCCACGTCGCGCGCGACTCCGGCGAGGTACTTCTCGTCGACCTCGATCACACCGAACTTGGCGTCCGAACCACCGGCGAGCGCCGAGGTGATGCCCGCGGGCATGTTCGCGCCGAGCGCGTTGGACACCACGGGCCCGGCGGCGCCGAGCGCCTCCGCGATGAGTCGCGTGGTGGTGGTCTTGCCGTTGGTCGCCGAGACCAGCACCACATCGAGGTGCTGGGCGAGCCGGCCGAGCAGATCCGGGTCGAGCCTCAGGGCCACACGGCCGCCGATCACCGAACCGCTGCCGCGGCCGGCCGCCCGCGACACCGCCGCGGCCGCCTTGCCGGCCGTCACGGCCAGCTTGGCCCGCGGCGACAGCGGGTCCACACCACCCGGGTTTGCTGCCATCGTCCTTGTTCCTCCTTGCTTCCGGCGCCGCGCCTGCCCCCGGCACTGGTCGCATCAGCCTATCGAGATCCCCGCCGCTGCCCGAACTGCGGCACCGTGACGCCCGCCGCAATACACCGGAACGTACCCTTGACCGCTATGCGACACGGATCGATCCCCGGCAGTTCCGGGCGCGTACGGCCCCTGACCCTGCTCGGCGACCCCGTGCTGCACGGGCCCTGCGAGGACGTCACCGAGTTCGGCCCCGAACTGTCCGCCCTGATCGACGACATGTTCGCGACCATGTACGCCGCCGAGGGCGTGGGCCTCGCCGCCAACCAGGTCGGCGTCCCGCAGCGGGTGTTCGTCTACGACTGCCCGGACGACGAGGACCGCCGCCACCTCGGGCACGTGGTCAACCCGCGCCTGATCGCCGCCGACGGCGACACCGTACGCGGCCCCGAGGGCTGCCTCTCCCTGCCGGGCCTGGAGGCGCAGACCCCGCGCTTCGACCGCGCGCTGATCGAGGGCGTGGACCGCCACGGCGCCCCGGTCCGCATCGAGGGCACGGGCTGGTTCGCCCGGTGCCTCCAGCATGAGTGCGATCACCTGGAGGGCACGGTCTACCCGTCCCGTCTCGGCAACTGGCGTCGCGCCCGGCTATTGCGCGCGGCGCGGCGGGCACCCTGGGGCGCGGGCGTGGACGTGCGGGCACTCGGCTAGCGCGCTTCTTTCCCCTCCCCGCCCCTTCCCGAACTGGGGCTCCGCCCCAGACCCTCCCCCAAGCTCTCGGCTCCGCTCGAGCAGGGGGACCCCCATCTCAATCGCCGGAGGGGCTGGTTTTTCAGGGGCGCGGGGCTGTGACATGTGCGGCTCCGCCGCGGGGCGCGACAAGCCACGACGGCGGGTCAGTCGAACGACAGCCGCTGCAAGCTTTCGGGAAGGGGCGGGGAGGGGACCAAGACGAGCCCGTCCGGCGTTTGAGGACGAGCCCGCAGGGCGACCGGCGTGCACCGAGCCGACGGTGCGGGTCAGAACCCAGGACCCCCCTCACGATTCCCCGCGGCAGCGAGCCGCCCCCACAACAGATCCGCCAGATCCCGCACCAACTCGGCCCGGCTGCAGGGCCGTTCACCCAGCCACCAGTCACCCGCCGCATGCATCATGCCGACGATCCCGTGCCCCCACACCCGCGCGAGCCGCTCGCTGTCCGAACCGAGGTCGACCCGCTCCGCGATCACCTCGGCCAGCTCCTCGCCCAGCCTGCGCAGCAGCGGCGCGGAGTGCCGGCCCACGTCGAAGCCCTGCTCGCCGGGCGAGGCGGCGTCGGCGGGGTGCATCAGGAAGCGGTAGACCTGCGGCGCACCCTCGATGGCCGAGAGGTACGTGTCGAGCGTGGCCTCGACGCGCGCGCGGCGTTCCGACGGGGCGTCCAGGGCGGCGCGCAGAGAGGCGAGGAGCGCGTCGGTGTGGCGCTTGGCGAGGGCCGCGTAGAGCCCGCCCTTGTCGCCGAAGTGCCGGTACAGGATGGGCTTGGTGATGCCGGCCTCGGCGGCGATGGCGTTCATCGACGCTCCGGGGCCGTCGCGCAGCACGACCCGGTCGGCGGCCTCGAGCAGCTCCCGCTTGCGGCGCTCAGCCGCCAGGGCCTGCTCGGTCCGTTCAGTCGTGTCCATGGTGTTTCTCCCCGCCCGTGCGATTCCGTGACGCAACGCGCAACGTAGCACCCGCCGGTTCGGGTCCTCGAACGCATCGAACGGCACCGCGGAGTTGACAGGCGCTACTGGCGGGTAACAGACTCGAGTTACCGCAAGTAACAAGGTGTTGGAGGGGACGGGCATGGCCGAGTTCACCATGGACCTGAACGACGAGCAGAAGGAGGTCCGGGACTGGCTGCACGGCTTCGCCGCCGATGTGATCCGCCCCGCCGCCGCCGAGTGGGACGAGCGCGAGGAGACCCCCTGGCCCGTCATCCAGGAGGCCGCCAAGCTCGGCATCTACTCCCTGGACTTCTACGCCCAGCAGTTCTTCGACCCGACCGGACTCGGCATCCCCATGGCGATGGAGGAGCTGTTCTGGGGCGACGCGGGCATCGCCCTGTCCATCGTCGGCACGGGCCTCGCCGCCGTCGGCGTCCTCGCCAACGGCACCGAGGAGCAGATCGGCACCTGGGTCCCGCAGATGTACGGCGACCCGAACGACGTGAAGGTCGCCGCCTTCTGCTCCTCCGAGCCGGACGCCGGCTCCGACGTCGCCTCGATGCGTACCCGCGCGGTGTACGACGAGGCCAAGGACGAGTGGGTCCTCAACGGCACGAAGACCTGGGCGACCAACGGCGGCATCGCCAACGTCCACGTCGTCGTCGCCTCCGTCGACCCCGAGCTCGGCTCCAAGGGGCACGCCTCCTTCATCGTGCCGCCGAACACGGAGGGCCTCTCGCAGGGCCAGAAGTTCCAGAAGCACGGCATCCGCGCCTCGCACACCGCCGAGGTCGTCCTGGAGGACGTCCGCGTTCCCGGCCACTGCCTGCTCGGCGGCAAGGAGAAGCTGGACGAGCGCCTCGCCCGCGCCCGCGAGAAGGCCAAGAAGGGCGGCGAGCGTGTGAAGAACGCCGCGATGGCCACCTTCGAGGCGTCCCGCCCGGCCGTCGGTGCCATGGCGGTCGGCACCGCGCGTGCCGCGTACGAGGAGGCGCTGGAGTACGCGAAGACGCGTGAGCAGTTCGGTCGCCCGATCATCGACAACCAGGGCGTCGCCTTCCAGCTCGCCGACATGGCCACCCAGGTCGACGCCTCCCGGCTCCTGGTCTGGCGCGCCTCCTGGATGGCGACCACGGGCAAGAAGTTCGAGAACGCCGAGGGCTCGATGTCCAAGCTGTACGCCAGCGAGACGGCCAAGAAGGTCACCGCCCAGGCGATCCAGATCCTCGGCGGCAACGGCTACACGCGCGAGTACCCGGTCGAGCGGATGCACCGCGACGCCGCGATCTACACGATCTTCGAGGGCACCAGCGAGATCCAGCGCCTGGTCATCGCCCGCACGCTCTCGGGCCTGCCGATCCGCTAGATCATCCGGCCTGTACGCGAGTACGCCGCGGCCCCCACCCGAACTCGGGCGGGGGCCGCAGTGCGCTCACCGCTCAGGTGTTGGGGCGCTTTCCGTGGTTGGCGCCCTTCTTCTTACGGGCGCGGCGCTTGTTCCCTCGCTTGGACATGGAGGCGGCTCCTTGCCGTACGTGCCGACTATTTCGGGATATGTCGGCGTGCTGGCCAGTGTAGGGAGGGGTGGTCCGAGGCCGCATCCGAAGCGGGGGCGAAGTCGCAGGCGCCGGGGGAGTCGGTAAGGGTGAGGACGGTGCTCCGTCATCGGCACCCTCGTACGACCCACGCGAAAGGCTGTGCTCATGTCCTTCACCCACGTCCTCGCGGTCGCCCCCGTGCGTGACATCGACGCCTCGGTCGCCTGGTACGAGCGGCTCCTCGGCCGCCCCGCCGACGCCCGCCCGATGCCCGGCCTCGCCGACTGGCACATCGCGCCGTACGCCTGGCTGCAGGTCTTCCAGGCGCCCGAGCAGGCCGGCAGCACCCTGGTGAACCTCGTCGTGGACGACCTCGACAAGGCCCTCGCGGACCTCGTGGCCCGCGAGATCACCCCAGGCCCGGTCGCGCCCGGCGCGCAGCGCGTCCGCTTCGCCGCCGTCGAGGACCCGGACGGCAACCGCGTCACCCTGATCGAGAACCCGGTCGCCTGAGCGTCGCCCCTGGTCAGGCCTGCCGCAGCGGGTACGCCGTGCGGTCCCGCCAGCCCGTGCCGTCCCAGACGATCAGGTCGACGGCGGTCACGGGCGCGGTCAGCGGCAGCGTCGGCGCCAGTTCGGCCTCCAGCGCGTCGTACGCGGAACGGCAGGTGTCCGGGCCTGCGTCGTTGGCGAGGGTCAGATGCGGCGCCAACGGGCTCGCGCCGAAGATCCCGCGGTACGGCACCGCCTCCGGCCAGCACTCCATGAGCTGCTTGGTGAGGGCGGTGACCGGGTCGTGCGGCCACGGGTCCAGGTACAGCACACCGGGGTAGCGGCCGAACTCGGCGAAGGTCAGCTCGAACGCCTCGTGCCCGGCGAAGAGCGTGCCGAGCCGTGCGTCCGTCGCCGCGTCGATGCGGCTCGCGTGCAGAAAGGGGTAGAGCACCGTGACATGCGCGGGGAAGGGAGCCCGCACCAGTGGGTCGGCCGCGGGCACCTTGATGGTGAGCGCGGTGTCACCGGGACGGTCCGGCCAGCCGTGCGCGTCCTCGTCCGTGCCGCTCACGCCGGGGCGACCTGCGCGTCCAGGTGGCCCAACACCTCGTCCACCAGGCGCTGTTCGGGCAGCAGCCCGTCCAGGAGGACCGTCCGCTCGGGCAGCGTGGCGACGGCGGCCGTGCACGGTTCGATCATGGCCCGGCACCAGCGCCTGGCGGCGGCGTCACGCTCCGGGTCGCCGGGCGCGACCGTGCGCTCCTCGATCCGGCGCTCCAGCTCCTCGGGCGGCACGCGCAGGAAGAAGTGGTGCAGCGTGACCCCGGCACGGTCGAAGGCGCCGAAGACCTCCGCCGCGTACCGGGGATCGACCAGCGTCATCGGCACAAGGAGCGGACGCTCGTACTCCGCGACCAGGCCGAGGCCAAGCTCCGCGACCTGGCGGCGCCACAGCGGCAGATCCTGAAAGTTCCCGGTGGGTACGTCGACGATGCGGCTGAGCACCTGGCCGACGTCCTCGGGGTCGAAGACCAGCGCCTCGGGCAGCCGCCTGCGCAGGTGCGCGACCAGGGTCGTCTTGCCGCTGCCGAAGGCGCCGTTGATCCAGACGATCATCCCGGGACCGTAGCACCGGGCCCGAACTGCCGGGCGCGCGGGCTCAGTCGAGGAGTGCGAGCACCGGTTCCAGACCCGCCGGGCGCTGCTCCACCGGCAGGTGGTCCACGAAGTGCACCGAGCAGCCGAGCCGGGCGGCGCCCCCGTCCGCCCGCCGGTCGTCACCCACCATCAACGCGTCCTCCGGCGCCACCCCGAGTGCCTGACAGGCCACCGCGAACAGCCGCGGATCGGGCTTCTGCACGCCGTGTTCGTACGACAGGACGTACGTGTCGACGTACCGGTCGAGGCCGTGCGTGCGGAAGACGGGCCGCAGGTCCCAGCCGATGTTGCTGACCACGCCGACGAGCAGTCCGCGCTCCTTGAGTGCGGCGAGCACGTCGGCGGTGTCCGGGTAGGGACGCCAGGCGGCCGGAGTCCTGTGGCGGTCGTACAGCGCCTCGTGGAGGCCGGGCGCCGGCAGGGCCACCTCGCGGGACAGACCGGTGAACGCCGCGCGGTGCAGCTCGGCGCTGACGTCCCGGGTGGCATACAGCTCCTCCAGGTGCGCGGGGACCGTACCGGGAGGCGTGCCGCCGGGCAGCGCGCCGAC
This sequence comes from Streptomyces sp. LHD-70, assembly GCF_031157275.1. Lineage (GTDB taxonomy): Bacteria > Actinomycetota > Actinomycetes > Streptomycetales > Streptomycetaceae > Streptomyces. Next base: position 18,742 of record NZ_JAVIFW010000017.1, on the reverse strand, counting down.
GGCTTCCAGCTCGGCGACGTAGTGCCTGAACTCCTCGTCGGCAACGGTCAGTTCGGACGCGTCCAGAGTGGCGCGCAGCCAGGACTCGGTGGACTCGAGACGCAGCAGGGTTCCGGAGAAGTCGAACAGCACACCCTTGATCGCCATCCCCCGATCCTCAGCGCCCACGCCCAACCCGGTCAAGAACGCGGGGGCGGCCTCCGGCTCCCGTACAACGGATCGCGGTACTGGCCGGCTGACGGCGCTGGCCCCCGCGCAGGCGAACGGGCGGCACGGTCACGGCAAGCGCGCCGTGTGCGCTGGTCCTCGGCGCCCCGGCCCGGCCCGGCCCGGGCAAGAACGGCCTGTCCCGGTCCGGCCGTTCGGCGGGAAACCGCGGCCCGTCTGCGGCGTCCGGCGCGCAGGGCGGTTTCCGGGGCCTGCCCGTGTTGGTGACGGGAGGCGCAGGCAGGGCGCGCCGCGTGCGCGGGTCCTCGGTGCTCCGGCCCGGCCCGGCCTGGCCTGGTCGAGAACGTCCCGTCCCGGTCCGGTCGTTCGGCGGGAACCGCGGCCCGTCAGGGACGTCCCGCTCGCGCCGTCCGGCCGTACAGCACCGCCGTGAGCAGGACCAGGAGTGTGCCGATGAGCCAGCCGCCCAGGACGTCCGATGGCCAGTGGACGCCGAGCCAGACTCGGGTCCAGCCCACGCCGAGGACCGAGACGGTCGTCACCGTGAGCGCCGTGCGCCATACCGCGCGGCCCACGTGACGGAGGGCGAGGACCCACAGGACGAGGCCGCCGACGACCGTAGCCGTCATCGCGTGCCCGGACGGGAACGCCGCGAAGTGGGCGCTGTCGACCGGGTCCGGCCACGTCGGCCGCTCCCGCCCGACGGCCGCCTTCAGGCCCTGCTGCAGCAGCGTCGCGAAGAGGCAGCTCGCGCCCACCCACACGGCGAGCCGCCGGTCGCCGAGCCACCACAGCCAGACGACCAGGACCGTGCACAGCGCGCGCATCGTCCACGTGTCCCAGATCCAGTCGGTGAGGATCCGGTTGGTCTGGGTCAGCGTCGGATCCTCGACGGCCCAGCGGTGGGTGGCGCGGGCGAGCGAGGCGTCGGCGTCGAGCAGCGGCGCCCAGTCGGCCGCCACGGCGCCGACCAGCAGAGCGGTCAGCACCCCGAGCACGGCGGCGGAGACTCGGCCCGCCCGCCCGGCAAGCGGCGCCGACGGACCTTCCGCCGCGGGGGAGTTCTGGGGCGCGTCGGGGCGTGGTGCGGAGTGCATACGAAGATCCTCGCCGACGCGCGCCCGTACGGGCCAGAGCCGAACGGGAGGAATGGGCGGCGCGGCTCAGCCGAGGGCGCTCAGACCCGGAACGAACGCGATCAGCACCGGGACCACCGGAACAAGAGCGGCCGCCGCGGTCAGACGCAGGCGGCAGCCCGCGGTGAGCCGGGGCAGCGGCGACAGCAACCGCTGCACGCGCTGCGGCACTTCGGCCATCGTGCCGGGGCAGGGGCCGAACACACCCCGGTGCTCGTTCAGTTCGACCAGGGCGAGCGCGATCGTCAGGCGCCCGAAGCGGCGCGAGGCCACGTCGTCCGCCGCCAACTCCACGAGCCGGTGCATCTCGTCGCGGAACGACGCGAAGACCCGTACCTGCGGAAAGCCGTTGGCGAGCGCGCCCGAGCAGTGCAGCAGCCAGTCGTGGCGGGCCTGCGCATGGCCCTGCTCGTGGGCGAGGACCGCATCGAGCTGACGGCCCTTCAGGCGGCGCAACGCGGCGGTGGTGATGACCAGTTGGGGCGCCGTGCCGGGCAGCCACCAGGCATCCGGACGCTCACCTTCCAGAACGACCAGGCGGTCCGTGCCGGGCTCCTCGCCGGGCAGCAGTGGGGAGCGTACGAGGAGTTCGGCCCGGCGCGCGCGGCGGCGGACGCGCGCCCGGAACACCTCGCGGCTCAGCATCGCAGCGGTCCACACCCCGCCGAGGGCGAGCGCGACTGCGGTGGCGGCGGCCCAAGGGCCCGCGGCCGACAGGGCGTACGCCTCGACGACGCCTTGTGGGGCGGGCGCGAAGAGCTGTCCTCGTACTGCCTGCCAGGCCGCGGCGGCGCTCAGCGTCATGGACAGCGCGCAGCACAGCAGCACGGTCGCGATCACGCACTGCCACACCCACAGCGCGACCACGGGTTCGCGCTCCGGCCACTCGGCGCGTGCAAGGAGTCTGGGGCCCACGACGGCGGTCAGCGCGCCGAGCATGAGCAGGGCGACGGGGACCAACATGACCCCAGCCTATGAGTGCGCGCTACCGGAGGACATGGGCTGAGCCGTCAAGTGACGCACGCCACGGATTTCGTAGGTGTGGGCGTCGACGACGGATTCCGCAGGGGGTCGGCGCATGCCACGGATTTCGTAGCGGACAGGCCCTAGCGCCACGTCCGTGGCGCGGAGGGCTCACATCGTCAGCAGCATCGCGAACATCCCGATGCCCATGGCGAGTCGGCAGGCGAGCGCCACCTCGGCCCGGTCCCCCCAGGCCACGGCACCAACGCCCCCGGCACCCGCGCCCCCGCCTGGGCCCCCGACCGAACCCGCAGCAGGCACGAGCCGCACCCCTGCCCCGAGCACGTACCCGGCGAAGTACAGCAGCAGCACACCGGTGACCAGCGGGGCGCCCGCCGGACCCGCATGCGCCGCGTGCCCCGCGCTTCCCGCGGGCGCCGCCGCCATCGCCACCGCCATGTACACCATCGCGAGGGTGCCGACGAGATGGTGCAGGTGATGCGCACGGGCGTGCCCTCGCGCATTCCACAGCGCGCGCACCGCGGCCGTGCCGAACACCACTCCGTACGCCCACCACGCCCAGCGGGGCGGCCCGAACACCGCGGCCGGGACCGCCATCACCGCCATCCCGAACCCCATCAGAGCCTCACCGCCCGCCGCGCTGCGCTGCTCGGCGACCGGGCTGCGCATCCGCAGCAGGCAGTACGCCCCGGTCGCCGTGCACAACGCGACGAGCAGCCACCCGGCCAGTGCCGGTCCGTGCACGGCACACCTCCCCCTCCGTCACCGTCGACGTATCGGCACTCATCCGTGTCGACAGGTCGATGCCCGGTGGGGCCGTCCCCTACGCGGCGCACGGGTGTACGCGGGGAGCACGCACCGGCGGAAGGGGAGCGGAAGTACTCCGAGGGGAGCGGGCGGGGAGCGGGCAGGGAGCTGGGGGAGCGTCAGCGCAGATGCACCGGAAGGGACTCGACGCCGTAGACGATGGACAGCTTGCGGAAGGCGAGTTCGTCCGGCGAGACGGCCAGCTTCATCTCGGGGAAGCGGCGCAGCAGCGCGGGGTAGGCGGCGCGCAGTTCCATACGGGCCAGCTCGGCGCCGATGCAGCGGTGGATGCCGTAGCCGAAGGCGACGTGTCCTGAGGCCTTGCGGTCCGGGTCGAAGGCGCCGCGGTCACCGCCGGTGAAGCGCGGGTCGCGGTTGGCGCCGCTGAGGGAGCACAACATGAAGTCGCCCTTGGGGATGTGCACCCCGGCTATCTCGATGTCCTCCTTCGCGAACCGCGGGAACGCCAGCTGCACCACGGTCAGATAGCGCAGCGCCTCCTCGACGAACGGCGCCGCCGCCGCGTCCTCGTCCCGTACCCGGGCGAAGGCCTGCGGGTCCTGGAGGAGGACGAGCGAACCGAGCGCCAGCATGCTCGCGGTCGTCTCGAAACCGCCGGTCAGGACGCCGTCGGCGAGGCCGGCGAGCTCCTCGTCCCCGACGGTGTCGCCGTGCTCGCGGACGATCATGCCGAGGAGTCCGTCACCGGGCTTCTCGCGCTGCTTCTTCACAACGTCCCGGAAGTAGTCGAGCGAGGCCGAGGTGTGGCCGAAGGGTGCTATCGCGCCGTCGGACAGGTCGAAGCGGGCCATGCTCAGCTGCTGGAAGTCGTGCCGGTCCTCGTAGGGAACGCCGAGCAGTTCGCAGATCGTGAGGGAGGGGATCGGCAGGGCGAAGCTCTGCACGAGGTCGACCGGACCGGGGCTGCGCTCCATCGAGTCCAGACAGTCGCTGACGATCTCGTCGATCCGCGGAGTCAGCCTGCGCAGGCGGCGCATGGTGAACTCCGGGGTGAGTATCTTGCGCAGCCGCGTGTGCACCGGCGGGTCCGCGAAGCCGAGGCCGCCGGGGTTCTGCTCCTCGAGCACGCCCGCGTTCCCCGCGAGATTGGTGAAGTCCGTGCTGAATCCGTCGGTCGCGCCGAGGACGGCCTTCACTTCCTCGTGCCCCGTGACGACCCAGGCGTCCATGCCGAACGGCAACGGCACCTTGGAGATCGGTGCCTGCTCCTGGGCGCTGATGAGCTGCGGCGCCGGATCGAGCCCCTCGCGGCGCAGCGGCATCAGGAGTTGCTCGGGCAGGAGCGAGATCGTGGACGACCCGATGCCGTGCTTCTTGATCCTGGCCAGGTACTTGCGCCCCAGCCGAGCGGCGATGCGGGATCGGAGATTCGCCCTCAATGTGAGCTCCATGGTCGACGTACAGCCCAGACTCTCGATGCGGTCTCGGTATTAACGGGAGCGGTCAGCATAAGTGGCCGACCGGTACCCGTGGTGACCGAGGGGCGTCCCCGGGCTGGGAATCAGGGTCGAATCAGGGACGCTCGGGCCCCGTCTCGGGGTTGCACGGATCATGGTGTGCGCTGTGGCACAGGGGGCGCGTGAGGGCGCCCCGCGGGGAGCGGGGGAGCAGGGTTACGCGCGGTACGTCACGGGCGGTGGCGCAGCGGGTGGTCGGCGGGCACCTCGACGAGCACGATGTCGTTGCCGTCGGGGTCCTTGATCCACATCTCGATGAGGCCCCACGGTTCCTGACGCGGCTCCCGGACGATCTCGACGCCGCCCGACCGCAGTCCGTCGTGCGCGGCGGCGACGTCGGCGACCTGCAGCCAGAGCTGGATCCCCGGCGACGGCGCCCGCTCCGCCCGCCCGGACAGCTCCAGGAAGCCGCCGCCCAGGAAGTAGACGGTGCCGCGCTCCGGCCCGGTGCCGAACTCGCGGTAGATGTCGAGGCCGAGGACCTCGCCGTAGAAGGTGCGGCTGCGCTCGGGGTCGACGGGGCGCAGGAGGGTGCGGCTGCTCAGTACGTGGACCATGAAACGGCACTGTAACGGCGCGCTAGGCTCGACGGCATCGCGAGCGGAGACCGCCGGGGGGCGCGTGGTGGTCCGCCGCGGTATCCCGTCACAACCCCGCCGCGAGACACGAAGGGCAGCACCTCCATGGACACCGCATCCCGCACCGCCACCACCGGCGAACCGACCTTCCGCGACGCCACGTACGCCGACGTCGAGGCACTCGTCGCCCTGATCGAGTCGGCCTACCGGGGGGACAGCAGCCGCACCGGCTGGACCACGGAGGCGGACATCCTGGAGGGCCGGCGGACGGATCCGGAGGGCGTACGCGCGGTCGTCGAGGCGCCGGACAGCCGGCTGCTCGTGGTGGAGCAGGACGGCCGGACGATCGCCTGCTGCCAGCTGGAACACCGGGGCGACGCGGCGTACTTCGGGATGTTCGCGGTCAGCCCCGAGCTGCAGGGCGCCGGCCTCGGCAAGGTGATCATCGCGGAGGCGGAGCGCACGGCCCGCGCGCAGTGGGGCGTACGACAGATGCAGATGACGGTGATCTCGGTCCGCGAGGATCTGATCGCCTGGTACGAGCGCCGGGGCTATCGCCGTACGGGGGAGATGTCCCCGTTCCCGTACGGCGATGAGCGCTTCGGTGTTCCGCAGCGGGACGACCTGCAGTTCGAGCTCTTGGTGAAGCCGCTCGGCGTCTGAACAGGGCGTGTACGGAAGGCAGTTGGGTGGTTGTTGACGTGGCTGCCCTGAGATGCCTCTGAGATGCCTCTGAGGTGGCTCAGGCGGTGAAGCGGCCGGTGCGTTTGATCTCCGGGTAGTCGGTGGTGGCGCCGTCGAGGCCGAGGGCGCGGACCAGGCGCAGATGGTCCTGGGTGTTGACGACCCAGCCGATGATCCGCAGGTCCGCCTTGCGCGCGGCCTCGACCGTCTCCAGGGTCAGACGGCGGATGTTGAGTACGAGCGTGGTCGCGCCGACGGCCACGGCCCGCTCCACGACGTCGGTGCCGTAGCGGCTGGCGACCAGCGCGGTGCGGACGCCGGGGACGAGCCGGGAGATCTCCGCGAGCGCCTCGTCGTGGAAGGAGAGCACCTCGACGCGGCCCACGAGGTCGCGCCGGTGCATCACCTCGGCGAGGGCGCGGGCGGCGGCCACGTCCTTGATCTCCGCCTGCAGTGGCGCCTTCACCGCGTCCAGGACCTCTTCGAACACGGGGATGCGCTCGCCTCGCCCGGCGTCGAGGGCGCGCAGCTCGGCGAGGGTCTTCTCGGCGATCGGTCCCTTGCCGTCGGTGGTGCGGTCGACCAGCGCGTCGTGCATGACGACGAGGGCGCCGTCCTTGCTGAGGTGGAGGTCGAGTTCGATGACGTCGAGGCCGCCCTGCTCGGCGGCCACGAAGGACCTGAGGGTGTTCTCGGGCTCGACGCCCATGACTCCACGATGACCGATGGTGAGGAAGTTCAAGGGTTCACTCGCTTCCGTCGACATGCCTGACGCTGTCCAGGTGCGCCGCGATGGCGGGCGGTCCGGGAGGTCCGGCGCGACGCGGCTCGCGGCTCCGCCGGGCGCTGCCGTGAGTCCCGTTCACGGGCAGGTCGGCGGCCATTCACCGCGGTCGCGGGGCGAATGCCGAACTCGGGGTCCGAGCCACTGCGCAAGCTTGGCGAGGGTTCCTGCGGAGCGCAAGACGACGCTCGTGAACGTGTGCGTCGGGGGTCAAGGCGGTGCGCGCGGGATTCACCCGTGCTTCTGCTTTCTCCCCTCCCCGCCCTTTCCCGAAGTCCTCAGCGGACGCCTTACTGGGGGCTGCCGCCCCCAGGCCCTCACCCCGGGGGCTGCGCCCTCAGGCCCTCACCCCGGGGGCTGGGCCCCCAGACCCCGCCCGGCGGGGCTGCCGCCGCTGGACCCCGCCGGGGCTGCGCCCTCGAGCCCCACCCCTGGGCTGCGCCCCAGACCCCGCCCCTGGGCTGCGCCCCTGGGCTGCACCCCTGGGCTGCGCCCCAGACCCCGCCCCTGGGCTGCGCCCCTGGGCTGCACCCCTGGGCTGCGCCCCAGACCCCGCCCCCAGACCCCGCCCCTGGGCTGCGCCCAAGCCCCCAGGGGCTGCGCCCGCCGGTGCTGCGCCGCAGACCCCGTTCAGGGGCTGTCGCCGCTGGACTCCACCGGGGCTGGGCCCTGAGCCGCCCCACCCGGGGTTGCGCCCCAGACCCCGCCCCCGGGGTTGCGCCCCCCGGGGCTGCGCCCCTGACCCAGCCGGGGCTGTGCCCCCGAGCCCGGCAGGGGGCTGCGCCACCCCCGGGGCTGCCGCCCTCAGACCCCGGGGCTGCGCCCCTGCCTCCCGCCGGGGCTGCCCCCCCCTGACTCCCGCCCGGGCTGCGCCCCTGACCCCGACCGGGGGGCTGCGCCCAGACCCCAACCGGGGCTGCGCCCCTGACCCCTCCCGATCGCGCTTCGCGCTCGTCCTCAAGCGCCGGACGGGCTGGATTGGCTCACCTGTCAGCCTCGGACCTGCACATTCTGCCCCTCCGGCATTCGCGATGGGGGGTCCCCTGCTCCGCACCTCCCGGCCGAAGGCCCGGGAAGGGGGGGAAGCCGAGAGCCTGGCGGAGGCGCCCCGGGGCGGAGCCCCGCAGTCGACCGCAGGCCACGCGGCGCCAGCCGCATCTCGGACACTGCCGGGAAGGGGCGGGAAGGGGCAGGCAGGGGCGCCGATTCCGCCCGCCCGGCGCCCGCCGTGCACCGAGCGCGCCGATTCCGTCCGCCGGGCGCCGGGCGGAAAGCGCCGATCCTCCCGCAGCGCGCCCGGCGCGCCCGGCGTGCACGAAGCCGCCGAGCGCGCCGATCCCCCGGCAGCACGCCCGGCGTGCACCAAACCGACGGGGCGGGACGGCCAAGGGGGACCTACAGCCCCTCCAAATCCCCCAGCATCGCCTCCGCCAGCTCCACCTCGGAGATCAGGCGCCGCTCGCTCCAGCGCAGGGCGATCTGCGGGTGCCCCCAGGCCTCCACCCCGTCGGCCCGCGCGAGAGCGTCCCGTACCTCCTTCAACTCGCCCTGCGTACGCGCCACATGCTCGTGCACCAGCGCCCGCAGCTGCTCCGGCTGCGTGAGGTGGCCGAGCCAGACGCGCAGCAGCAGCGGGTGCTTGAGGACCGGGGCGCCCGGGTCCTGGCCTGCGCTCGCCCAGCGGGACAGGGCGGTGCGGCCCGCGTCCGTGATCGTGTACGCCCGCTTGGCGCGCGGCTCCTCGGGGCCTGAGCGGCGCGACGTGGCGTAGCCGCGGGACTCCAGGCGGCGCAGCTCGGCGTAGATCTGACTGATCGCGGGCGACCAGTAGAAGAAGCGGAGGGAGGAGTCGGCCCACTTCTTCAGCTCGTAGCCCGTGCGCTCGCCGGGGAACGAGAGCAGGCCGAGCACCGCCCAGGCCGTCGGGGGCAGACCCTCGCCCGGGTCAGCCGGGTCAGCCGGGTCAGCCGGGTCAGCCGAGTCAGCCGGGTCAGCCGGGTCAGCCGGATCGGCGGGGTGTGCTGTCGCCTGGTGATCGCCCTTGGTCATGGCCGCATTGAAGGCGGCGGTGCGGCCGGGCGCAATCCCCCGCCGTATTCGTTGTCGTATCCCGCGTCCGTATCCCGCGTCCGTATCCCGCGTCCGTATCCCGCGTCCGTATCCCTAGTCGTATCCCTCGTCGTATCCCTTGTCACTTCATCCGGCTCCCGCTAGACCTGACTATTAGTCATATAGCTGATCGAGGCATAGGCAGACCCCACTCAACTCCCAGGAGGCGGCGTGAAGTTCTCCGTGATCTTTGAGGCGCAGCTGGCGGATCCGACCGTCGAGCGCGAGCACCAGGTGATCCGTGACTGCGTCGAACAGGCGGTGCTCGCCGAGGAGATGGGCTTCGACCGCGTCTGGGCGGTCGAGCACCACTCCCTCAAGTGGTACGCGCACATGAGCGCCCCGGAGATCTTCCTCACCTGGGTCGCCGCGAGGACCAGCACGATCCGGATCGGGCACGGTGTGGTCTGCATGCCGTTCGCCTTCAACCACCCCGCGCGCGTGGCCGAGCGCGCCGCCATGCTCGACCTGCTCTCCGGCGGCCGCGTCGACCTGGGCGCGGGCCGCGGCGGCACGCTGCAGGAGACCTCGCTGTGCGGCGTGGACCGGGACCGCACCACGCAGGAGGTCGAGGAGGCGCTCAGGATCATCGGAAAGGCCTGGGAGAAGGACGAGTTGGAGCACCACGGCGAACTGCTCGACATCGACCCGCACCCGATCCTGCCGCGCCCGAAGCAGACCCCGCACCCACCGCTGTTCCTCGCGTGCAGCCGTACGGAGACACTGCGGCAGGCGGCCGAACTCGGCATCGGGGCCCTCGTGATGGGCTTCGCCGGGCCCGAGTCGATCAAGGAGATGCGGACCGCGTACGACACGGCGCGGGCGGAGCGCGGCAGTGAACGCCTCGTCTCCTCTGTCGTCAACGACCACTTCTCCGTACTCTGTCCGACGATCGTGCTCGACGACGGTGAGACGGCACGGAACATCGGCATCCGAGGGCAGCGGTTCTTCGCGCAGTCGATCGGCCACTGGTACGGCGGGGCGGGCGTTCCCGACGAGGCCGTGGTCGAGGGCGCCGACGAGGCCGAGGAGATGCGCAGGGCCGCCGAGCAGGTCGTGGCGCGACTGCACGAGCACAGCATTCCGGTACGCCCCACGTCCACGGCCACCTTCAACGCGGACCACGCCTACGGCACCGCGGACGACGCGATTCGCTACGTCGAGCAGCTCCGCGACGCGGGCGCCGACGAGATCATGTGCCTGATCCAGATGGGCACGGTGCCGCAGGAGGCCTGCATGGAGACCATCCGGCAGTGGGGCGAGAAGGTGATTCCGCACTTTCGCGACGACGCGCGACGCCGGCCGTTGGGCCGGCGGACCGCGCGGGACCAGGAGGCAGCCCGATGACGACCCAGCCCGCGACCGAGGACCGACTCCCTCCGGAAGCACGGCAGTTGGTGGACCTGATCACCTCCGTCTTCCCGGATCTCGGGGGCACGGTGACCGACGCGGCTCAGGCCCGGCGGATCCTGTCGGCGCAGCCGCGCCCGCCCTGGGAGCCGCCCGAGGTCGGCTCGGTGGAGGACCGCACGATCCCGGGGCCGGAGGGTGAGCCCGAGATTCCGGTACGGATCTACCTGCCGGACCCGGCGACGGCGCGCGGGCCCCGGCCGACCGTGCTCTTCCTGCACGGTGGCGGCTGGGTCATCGGCGACCTGGAGAGCCACGACAACACGGCCCGCGGGCTCTGCCGGGAGGCGGGCGCCGCGGTCGTCGCGGTGGACTACCGGCTCGCGCCCGAGCATCCGTTCCCGGCGGGGGTGCGGGACGCTTACGCAGCGCTGTGCTGGACCGCGGCGCACGTCGCGGAGCTCGGCGGGGACCCGGGCGCCCTGGTCGTGGCCGGGGACAGTGCGGGCGGCAACCTCTCCGCGGTGATCGCGCAGCAGGCCAGGGACGAGGGCGGCCCGGCCGTCGCGCTGCAGCTGCTGATCTACCCGGCGACCGACATGAGCCGCCCGTGGCCGTCCCTGCAGCGCAACGGCAGCGGCTTCTTCCTGTCCCTGACGCACATGAAGTGGTTCGGGCAGCAGTACCTCGCGGCCGGCGGCGACCCGGCCGACCCGAGGATCTCCCCGCTGCTCGGCGAGCTGTCCGGACTGCCGCCCGCGCACATCGTCACGGCGGGCTGCGATCCGCTCTGCGACGAGGGCCTGGCCTACGCGGAACGCCTGCGCGAGGCGGGCGTCCCGGTCACGGAGGCGCACTTCCCGCAGATGTTCCACGGCTTCTTCGGCTTCCCGCAAGCGCTCGCCGACGCCCGCGCGGCACTGGAGGGCGCGGCGGCCGCGATCGCCGGGACAGCCGCCCCCGGGACTGCTGCGAACCCGGGGAACGACAGGAAAAACTTCGGTGAATCAGGGGGTCTCACGGGATAATTTCCGCAGGCTCCACTTGTGGCGGAGAACCTCGCATGCATACGGTGTCTTTACGCGAGGTTCTCCCGTGGAGGAAGTGACATGACGGAAATTCTTGTGCAGCCTGTGGTGGAGGGACAGATTCCTTCTGCGTCATCCAGGGTGATCGAGCACCCTGCCTGGCCGGTGCTCAAGGATGCCGTGGAAGAGATCAGGCCCTGGCAGTCCGCGGACGGCTCGATCGACTTCGACGCCGAGAGCGCCCCGCCCCGCTCCGTGGCCGAGCTCACCGTGGACCGCGTCATATCCGCGGTCGAGCAGCTCGCGCCGCTGCTCCCGCACGACGCCGCGTACCTCCGGGCCCTCGGCCTCGACCTGCGGCGCTGGGCCGACGAGGGCTTCCAGGTGCCCGACTTCCTGGACTCGCTGCTCGCCTTCCAGCCCGCGGCGCACCGCGAGGACGGACTGCAGCACCTCGTGGTCTTCCCGATGTACACGCAGAACGGCAACCCCGACCGCAACCTCGAGGCGGTCGTCCTCAAGATGGTCTGGCCCGACTGGCTGGCCGACCTCGAGGCCACGCGCTACGACAACCCGCTGTTCTGCGGCATCACCTTCGAGGACTTCACCTCCGGGTACGACACCAACTCCGCGGTGCTCTTCCCCGAGACGATCGCCGTGCGCGAGGCCCCCGAGCGCTTCTCCTGGGGCGGCATCTTCTGCGACCGCGAGGCGGCCCGCTTCCGTCGCGTCACCGAGGCCGCCGTCGACCTCCTCGGGCTCGAACTGCCCGACGACATCCGCGAGATGATCGGAGACCAGGAGCGCTGCAAGGAAGCCTTCGTGCTCTGGGACATGGTCCACGACCGCACCCACAGCCACGGCGACCTGCCCTTCGACCCGTTCATGATCAAGCAGCGCCAGCCGTTCTGGATGTACGGCCTGGAGGAGCTGCGCTGTGACCTCACCGCCTTCAAGGAGGCCGTGAAGCTGGAGTCCGAGGGCAACCGGCACGGCCGCGACGTCCAGTACGCCGTGCTCTTCGACCGGATGTTCCGCTTCCCCGTCACCGGCGACCGCGTCAAGAACTACGACGGCCTCGGCGGCCAGCTGCTCTTCGCGTACCTGCACAAGCACGACGTCGTGCGCTGGACCGACAACACCCTGCGCATCGACTGGGACCGGGCCCCGCAGATCACCAACCAGCTCTGCGCCGAGATCGAGGAGCTGTACCGCGCGGGCATCGACCGCCCCAAGCTGGTGCACTGGTTCGCCGCGTACGAGCTGGTCTCCACCTATCTCGCCCCGCACCCGGGATCCCGCTGGGCCAAGGGCCCGGACGCCCTGGACACCTCCTTGCCGCCCCGGAAACTCGTCGACGAGGTGCTTGCGGACGAGTTTCCGCTGAGCATGTTCTATGAGGCGCTCTCCAAGAAGCTCAAGGGCGTGATCGCCTCGACCAGGGGGATCACGGCAGCGGACGTCCAGCGGGTCGCCGCGTGAGCCGCCCCGCCGACGCGGAGGTGAGGACCATGACGAACGGAAATGGGAACGGTGTGCTGAACGGTGCTGTGATCGCGGTGGCAGGAGCCGCCGGACCTGCGGGGCGGGCCACCCTGCTGCGCCTGGCCGAGGCGGGCGCCACCGTCGTCGCCTCCGACGCGGACGCGACCCGCCTCGCCGAGGCGGTGGACGCCGCCCGGTACGCGCACGGCGGCGCGACGGTCACCGGCGACACGGTCGACCTCCTCGACCTCGACGCCACCCGCGACTGGGTCGCCCGTACGGAGAAGGAGTTCGGGCGGATCGACGGCCTCGTGCACCTGGTGGGCGGCTGGCGCGGCAGCGCGACCTTCGCCGAGACGGACCTGGCCGACTGGGACGTCCTGGAGAAGCTCCTGATCCGCACCGTCCAGCACACCTCCCTCGCCTTCGAGGAGGGCCTGCGCCGCAGCGACCGCGGGCGGTACGTCCTGGTCAGCGCCGCCGGTGCGAGCAAGCCAACGGCAGGCAACGCCGCGTACGCCGCGTCCAAGGCGGCCGCCGAGGCCTGGACGCTCGCCCTCGGTGACGCCTTCCGCAAGACGGCCAAGGCGGACGGTTCCGAGCTGACCTCGGCAGCGGTCATCCTGGTGGTGAAGGCGCTGGTGCACGAGGCCATGCGGGCCGAGCGCCCCAACGCGAAGTTCGCGGGCTTCACCGACGTGACGGAGCTGGCCGAGGCCATCGCCGGCATGTGGGAGCGGCCCGCCGAGGATGTGAACGGAACCCGCCAGTGGCTGATCGAGAAGCCGTGAACCCTGCGAATCCGCCGAGGACCGACGCACGCCGCCATCACGACCCGGAGACACGAGGCTTCGCCAGCGACAACTACGCCGGGGCGCACCCCGAGATACTCGCGGCCCTCGCCCTCGCCAACGGCGGCCACCAGGTCGCGTACGGGGAGGACGACTACACCGCGCACCTCCAGCAGGTGATCCGCGGCCACTTCGGCGCGAGCGCGGAGGCCTTCCCGGTCTTCAACGGAACGGGCGCCAACGTCACGGCGCTTCAGGCGCTCACCGACCGCTGGGGCGCCGTGATCTGCGCCGACACCGCGCACATCCACGTCGACGAGTGCGGTGCCCCCGAGAAGGTCGGCGGCCTCAAGCTCCTCACCGTGGCGACGCCGGACGGCAAGCTCACCCCCGAGCTGATCGACCGGGAGGCGTACGGCTGGGACGACGAGCACCGGGCGATGCCGCAGGTCGTGTCGATCGCGCAGAACACCGAACTGGGCACCGTCTACACGCCCGAGGAGATCCGCGCGATCTGCGAGCACGCCCACGCGCACGGCATGAAGGTGCACCTGGACGGCGCCCGCATCGCGAACGCGGCCGCCTCCCTCGACGTACCGATGCGGACCTTCACCAACCGCGCCGGGGTCGATGTGCTCTCCTTCGGCGGCACCAAGAACGGGGCCCTGTTCGGCGAGGCCGTCGTCGTCCTGAACCCGGACGCGGTGCGGCACATGAAGCATCTGCGGAAGCTGTCCATGCAGCTGGCGTCCAAGATGCGGTTCGTCTCCGTGCAGCTGGAGGCGCTGCTCGCCAAGGATCTGTGGCTGCGCAACGCCCGGCACGCCAACGAGATGGCCCAGCGCCTCGCCGAGGGCGTCCGCGCCGTCGACGGGGTGGAGATCCTGCACCCCGTGCAGGCCAACGCCGTCTTCGCGCGCCTCCCGCACGACGTGAGCGAGCGCCTGCAGCAGCGCTACCGCTTCTACTTCTGGGACGAGGCCGCGGGCGACGTGCGCTGGATGTGCTCCTTCGACACCACCGCGGACGACGTGGACGGATTCGTGGCCGCGCTCAAGGAGGAGATGGCCTCCCGCTGACTGTATGAGTATGCGGCCGACCGTAAAGTGATTGACTTGCGGTCGGCCGCTTCCGTACGTTCTGGCCGCATGGAACTCCTCCAGGAACACCCTCAACTCGCCCCGTATCTGGCCGAGAGTGAGGCCGTGAACCACGGCCACCCGTCGATCCGGCACGAGGCGGAACGCCTTCAGACCTCGACCCCCGATGCATACGCATACGCCCGCGCCGCCTATGCCTTCGTACGGGACGCCGTGCCGCACTCGCAGGACTCCGGTGATCCCCGGGTCACCTGGCGGGCCTCGGACGTACTCGAACTCCGTACCGGCATCTGTCACGCCAAGGCCCATCTGGCCGCCGCCCTGCTGCGCGCCGCCGGCATCCCCACCGCGCTCTGCTACCAGCGCCTGACCCTCGGCGACGGGCTCGGAGAGGGGCACGCCCTGCACGGCCTGATCGCGGTCCGGCTCGACGGTGCCTGGCACCGGCAGGACGTACGGGGCAACAAGCCCGGTGTGGACGCGCGGTTCTCGCTCTCCGGGGAGCGGCTCGCGTGGGTGCCGCGGGCGGAGTTCAGTGAGCTGGACTATCCAGTACTCTATGCTGAACCGCGCGTCGTGGTCCTGAACGCCCTGAAGGCCGCCCCTGACCGCCCGACGCTGTGGCGGACGCTCCCCGACGCACTGTGACCGCATCGACCCAAGGCTCGGCATGACTCTCGAACTGACCGTCGCGGACGAGGTCCGCACCCTCGTCCCCGGCTTCACCCACCTCGCCATCGAGGCCCGCGGGCTCGTCAACGGCCCCAGCACCGAGGCCAGTTCGGCCCTGCTCGACGACGCCGCGCGCCGCCTCGCCGACCACCTCGACGGCCGCGCCCCGCACGAGGACCCGCACATGGCGGCCTGGCGCGCGGCGTACACCGCGTTCGGCGCCAAGCCCTCGCGCACCCGCAACTCCGCCGAGGCCCTCGCGAAGCGCGCCCTCGCGGACGGCGGACTGCCCCGCATCAACGTCCTGGTCGACGTCTACAACGCGATCAGCGTGGCCCACCTGATCCCGGTCGGCGGCGAGGACCTCGACCGCATCCAGGGCGGCATGCGTCTCGTACGGGCGCAGGGTGACGAGGAGTTCGTGACGACGGCGGCGGGGGAGGAGACCGTCGAGCACCCGGACGCGGGTGAGGTCGTCTGGCGCGACGAGGCGGGCGTCACCTGCCGCCGATGGAACTGGCGCCAGGGCCCCCGCACGCGCCTCACGGAGGACTCGACGAGCGCGCTGTTCCTGCTGGAGTCACTCGCCCCGATGCCGCTCGCCGACCTGGAGCGCGCGGGCGCCGAACTCGCGGAACTGGTCGAGAAGTTCAGCCCGGGGGCGCGGGTCGACGTGCGTCGGCCGGAGTAGCGGCAGGCGAACATTCAGCCCCGCCGGCGTTGGAGGAGCGGAGGTCTGGGGGCGGAGCCCCCAGAAGAACCCTTACGCCTCGCGCGACCGCACCGGCTCCGGAGCCGTACCCCCGAGGTGCGCCGGCACCCACCACGTGTCGTCCGGCCCCTTGGGGCGTACGGGATAGGAGCGCTGGGCGGCTTCGAGGAGTTCCTGGACCCGCTCGCGCAGCCGCCGCGTGATCGCCCCCGCGTACTGCTCGCGCGGCGCCTCCACCGGCTCGCCCACCCGGATCGTCACCGGGATGTGGCTGCGCTTGAAGTTACGCGGCCGCCCCTTGGTCCACAGCCGCTGCGTGCCCCACAGCGCCACCGGGATCAGCGGAACGCCGGCCTCCTGCGCCATCCGCGCGGCACCCGACTTGAAGCTCTTCAGCGTGAACGACGGCGAGATCGTCGCCTCCGGGAAGACACCCACGATCTGCCCGGACCGCAGCGAGTCGAGCGCGTGCGCGTACGCCGCCTCGCCCTGGTTGCGGTCCACCGGGATGTGCTTCATGCCGCGCATCAGCGGACCGGACACCTTGTGCCGGAACACCGAGTCCTTCGCCATGAACCGCACGAGGCGCTTCTGCGGACGCGTTGCGAGCCCAGCGAAGATGAAGTCCATGTAGCTGATGTGGTTGCTCACCAGGACCGCGCCACCGGTGCGCGGAATGTTCTCCGCACCCTTCAGGTCGATCTTCAGGTCCAGCGCTTTGAACATGGTGAGCGCGGCACCGATGACCGGACGGTAGACGAGTTCTGCCATGGGGGGCGATCGACCCTTCTGTGCGCCTGGGAAGGGTCTCCCCTGGCGGGTAAGTTACGGGCCCGTAGGTTTCGGGCGCTGCCGCAGATCGTGCCCCATCGACGGCCGAGTAGCCACCCCTCACGGCGGTGAGCAGGGAGATTCTCGTCACGTACGCCCCGTTCGCGTACTCAGATCCGAACGCTCGTACCCCTCTTGAAGAGCAGAAACAGCCGGCAGCCGAGGCAGTACGCGAACGCCGCGTTGAGGAACGCCGCCGCCAGGGCACACGCCGTGGCGGCCATTCCCAGCCATTCCGGGCCCACCGCGTACCCCACGAGCCCGAGCACCGCGAAGAGCAGCCCGACCCCCTGTGCGAACCGCGGCGGCGCCGGCGACTCACGTTCCGTGACGGGCCCGAGCCGCGGCCGTACGACCGTGCGGAACAGCAGTCCGTACGGAGTGCGCTGCACCCCCGCCGCCACACCGATCGCGAAACAGAGCGCCTGCCAGGCGAGCAGCCAGACGCTGCCCATGATCAGCACCAGGGCGAGCGCGACCGTCGTCAGGGCGGCGCCGAAGCGGGGTCCGCGTACATCGATCTCGTCGTTGGGGTCCACAGGGCAAGCATCGCCCGGGAAGCCACCTCAGGGGAACGGGAATGTTTACGGCTTCATGAATGCTGCACGCGGTGATGACCGGACTCATGGTGTGTGTGGCGGTGCTCCTCGCGGCGAGCGCCTACGGCCTGCTGCACCAAAGGCGGAGCGGGAGGCTCAAGGTGCGCGACGGTGAACGGGTGCTCGGGGAGCGGGAGTTGGGTGCCGCCCTCGGCGAGCGCGCCACCCTCGTGCAGTTCTCCAGCGCCTTCTGCCAGCCCTGCCGGGCCACGCGGCGCACGCTCACCGAGGTGAGCCAACTCGTCCCCGGCGTGGCCCACATCGAGATCGACGCCGAGGAGCACCTCCAACTCGTCCGCGACCTGGACATCCTGCGCACGCCCACGGTCCTCGTGCTCGACTCCCGGGGCCGGTTGGTGCGCCGCGCGAGCGGCCAGCCGCGCAAGGCGGACGTCATCGCCGCGCTCGGCGAGGCGGTCTGAGCCCGCGGTGCGCCGTCGTGAGCCTGCTCCCACATCCCGGTACGCACTTGACTGCACGCCACACGTATCGTCAGCCTGACTCCATGCCGCAGGAAATCCTTCTTTTCGAGCGCGCCCACGTGGACCTCGGCCGTCATGCGAGCGCGCGCTGTCCGGGCTGCTGAGCAGCCACGGACCTCGTTCACCACGGCAGAAGGACAACTCCATGACGGCCTCACCCGATCTTCGTACTCCGCAGCTCGCCTCACCCGACCTGCTGCGCTCGGTCTTCCGGCGGCATGCGGCGGGCGTCGCGGTGATCACCGCGAACGGCCCCGCAGGGCCCGTGGGTTTCACCGCCACCTCCCTCAGCTCGGCCGCCGCCGAGCCGCCCCTCGTCTCCTTCGGCATCGGCACCGGCTCCTCCAGCTGGCCCGTGATCGCCGACACCGAGCACGTCGGCATCCACATACTCGGCGAGCACCAGCAGGACCTCGCCGCCACCTTCGCGCGCAGTGGCGCCGACCGCTTCGGCTCGCCCACGCGCTGGCACGAGGGTCCCGAGGGGGTGCCGGTCCTGGACGACGTGCTCGCCTGGATGGTCTGCCGGGTCGTGGCCCGGGTGCCCGCGGGCGATCACCGGCTCGTCCTCGGCCAGGTCGTCGTCGGAGACCCCGCCGGAGTCGGCCGCCCGCTCCTCTACCACCAGGGCCGCTTCACCGCGCTGCGGGACTGATCCCGAGGCTCGCCCGGCGTTGGCAACGTCACAGTGCTGAGCGCTTGCTTAATGGGCAGGTAGTGGATGTACTAGCAAGTAACATTTCGATCGGAGCGCGGGTCGCCCCGACCGGGATCCGCCTCTTCAGGCGCCTATGCTGCCTGTAAAGGCAGCAGCCCAGAAATGACGATGCAGTAGGAGAGCCGGCGTGAGCTTGAGGATCGTTGTCTGTGTGAAGTACGTGCCCGACGCCACCGGCGACCGGCACTTCACCGATGACCTGACCGTCGACCGCGACGATGTCGACGGCCTGCTGTCGGAGCTCGA
>NZ_JAVIFW010000016.1 GCF_031157275.1 Streptomyces sp. LHD-70 | reverse complement strand
ATTACGGTGGGACACGAAGGCCTCCGTGCGGTGAAGATTCGACACCTCCACCACACACGGGGGCCTTCGCCATGATCAAGCCCACCAGCGTTAACAACGCTCGTGATCAATACACCTAGCCCGTACGGGGCACTTCGCCACCCGGTGGCCGGTCCGGCGAGCCGCTCATCGTGCGCGACGGTGAGCGGCTGCCCATGGTGGGAGCCACGCGGCGGTCGGCCGTGCCCCGACGGAAGGGTCCACCATGAGCCCAGGCGCCTCCTCGAACGGCAGTGGCAAGGGCGGCGGGAGGAAGAGCGGGCTGTTCACGCCCGCACGGCTGACGGTCGCCGCGCTCGGCGTCCTCGGTCTGGTCTTCATCTTCGAGAACACCAGCCACACCAAGATCCGGCTCCTCATCCCCGAGGTGACGATGCCGCTCTGGACGGCGCTCCTCGCCACCGGACTGATCGGCGCGCTCTGCGGGGCGTACTTCATGCGGAGGCGCCAGTGAGAACCGGTGCCCGCCACCTCGCGGTGCTCGCCGCCACGGCTGGAAGGTGTGCACACAGATACCCACGCCCGGCGTCGAACTCGCCGAGCGGAAGGTGGAGGTGGGCGTGGTGAAGAAGACAGAGAGGTGCCCCGACCCGGACGGCCTGCAGCCGGACGAACTCGCCGCCGTCCTCGGCACGTTGGTCGGCTCCGGGCGCTGCGTCGGCCTCAACGTCACCATCTACGACCCGGACCTCGACCCGGACGGCACGGCCGGAGCCCTCCTCGCCGACCTGGTCGTCGCCGCCTTCGCCGACCCTTCCTGAACCCGGGCGGAACGGCCTCTGGCCCGGTGGCGTCCGGCGTTGTTCCATGGTCGGGTGACGACGATCCGAGCCGACGTACTGACCATTCCGGGCGTGGAGTTGGGCCCGGAGAATCCCCTGCCCGCGCTGCGGCCGCTCGCGGAGACGCACACCGTCGATGAGCGCACCCGCGCCGGCCTGCCCCGCGACATGGCCCGCCAGGTCGGGTACGAACCGCTGCGCAGCGTCCTGCCCGTGCGCCTGCTCGACGGGTACGGGCGGGACCGCGCCGAGGTCACCCTCAACACCCTCGTCCTGGAGAACGACCGGCTGCGCGCCACCGTCCTGCCGGGCCTCGGCGGCCGCATCCACTCCCTGGTCCACAAGCCGTCGGGGCGTGAACTCCTCTACCGGAACCCGGTGTTCCAGCCCGCCGACTTCGCGCTCAACGGCGCCTGGTTCTCCGGCGGCATCGAGTGGAACATCGGCGCCACCGGCCACACCACGCTCTCCTGCGCACCCGTCCACGCCGCGCCCGTGCCGGGCCCCGACGGCAGCCCGATGCTGCGCCTGTGGGAGTGGGAACGCCTGCGCGACCTGCCGTTCCAGGTCGACCTGTGGCTGCCGGACGGCTCGGACTTCCTGTACGTCGGGGTCCGCATCCGCAACCCGCACGAGAAGCCGGCGCCCGCCTACTGGTGGTCCAACATCGCCGTGCCCGAGGAGCACCGGGTCCTCGTACCGGCCGACGAGGCCTGGCACTTCGGGTACGAGCACACCCTGCGCCGGGTGCCCGCGCCGGTGTCCGACGGGGCGGACCGCTCGTACCCGCTGCACGGCACGTACCCGGCGGACTACTTCTACGAGGTGCCCGACGGCGAACGGCGCTGGATCGCGGCGCTCGACGGTGAAGGCCACGGCCTCGTGCAGACCTCCACCGATCTGCTGCGCGGCCGCAAACTGTTCCTGTGGGGCGCGGGCACCGGCGGCAGACGCTGGCAGAACTGGCTCACCGAACCCGGCACGGGAGGGTACGCCGAGATCCAGGCGGGCCTCGCCCGCACCCAGCTGGAGCACGTGAAGCTGGAGGCGGAGAGCGAGTTCAGCTGGCTGGAGGTGTACGGGCCGCTGGCCACCGACCCGGTGCGCTCGCACGGCACGGACTGGGCGGCGGCCCGCGCGGAGGTCGCGGGCCGGCTCGCGTCGGCCCTGCCGCGTACCGCCGTCGAGGAGGCGTACGAGGCGTGGCTGGCCTGCGCCGACACCGAACCCGGCGAGCGGATCCACACCGGCTCCGGCTGGGGCGCGCTCGAAGTGGCCCGCACGGGAGGGAAGTTGCCGGGTACGCCCTTCGACCCGTCGACACTCGGCGCCGCGCAGGAGCCGTGGCTGGAGCTGTTGCGCGGCGGCACCTACCCCGTGCCGCCCGGCGAGGCGCCGCCGGGGCCGACCCTCGTCAACCGGGCCTGGCGGGACATGCTGGAGACCGCGCCCGCCGATCCCGTCACCGAGTACCACCTGGGCGTCGCGCAGTGGCATGCCGGGGACCGGGCACAGGCGGTGCGCAGTTGGGAACGCGGCCTCCAACTCGCCCCCGGCGCCTGGCCGTTGCTGCGCTGCCTCGCCCTCGCGGACCGCGAGTCGGGACATCTGGAGCGGGCCGCCGACCGTTACGCCGAGTCCTTCGACGCGCTGTGTGCCGAGCGGGGCGAGGGGCGGGAGTGGACGGCGGCGACGGTCGCGCTCGCGCGCGAGGCGATCGACGCGCTGCTCGCCGTGGACCGCCCCGCGGCGGCCCGTACGGTGTGGTCGCGCCTTGACCCGACGATCCGGGAGCGCGGCCGCTTCCGCCTGATCCTGGCCCGGCTGCTCCTCGCGGAGGGCGACCGGCCGGCCGCGCGGGCGGTCTACGACGCGGGCTTCGAGGTGGCGGATCTGCGGGAGGGGGCGGAGACGGTGGGGGAGACGTGGTCCCGCCTCACGACCGAGCGGTTGCCTCCGGCGTACGACTTCCGGATGCGGCCGGGCGAATTCAGCCCCTCCGGCGATTGAGGAGGCCCGTCCGGGAGGCCACGCGGCGCCAGCCGCATATCGACACAGCCGGGAAGGGGAGGGGAGGGGAAAGCTCAGGCCGTCGGCCGGCGGTCCGCGTACTCGAAGATCGCTCCGTCCGGGTGCAGCGCGATCAGGTTGCGGCCCACCGGGGTGGCCACGGGCCCCGCGACGACGCGGGCGCCGGAGGCGGTGAGGACCTCCTTGGCCTCGTCGACATCCGGCACGGCGACCGTCGCGGTCACCTTGCGCAGCACGTCCAGCTCCGCAGCGGGCCCGCTCATCAGGAGGAAGCAGCCCACGGCGGCGACGGACACCCCACCGCGATCGGAGCGCTGCGCCGCCGTGCCGGTCAGCTGCTCGTAGAACGCGACGGCGGCGTCCAGGTCATCGACGCAGATGCGCAGCGTGGTTCCCAGGATCTCCATACGGGGCAGGGTAGTTGGCGCCCAGGGGCCTTGTGATCGTTTCGACCGCATCGGGGCATCGGAGGGCGGGACCGGTTGCCCGCATATGCCCATGTTTGGGGCAGGGCGTCAGGGGCACTCGGAGTGCCTGCACCACCGCGTGCAGGCTGCGGCATGCCCGCCACGGGTGTCCGGGAGTCCCGCACGCCGCCACGGGCGTCCGGGTGTCACGCAGGGTCACCGCAGCCCTGCCCGGCGCCCGGCCCTGGCCTGCCGGACGCCCCTACCCCGTACCCGTTCCGGAGACGTCCGCGAACGTGCGACGGACAGGAAGGACCGAGGCCCGCCATGGACTCCGCCACCGAACCGCGCCCTCCCGCCGACACCCCCGCCCCCGCACAACTCGCCGAGCTCGCCCAGCAGTTCCGCGTCGACTCCGTCCGGATGGCGGCCGCCGCGGGCTCCGGGCACCCGACCTCGTCCATGTCGGCCGCCGAGCTGATGGCGGTGCTGCTCGGCCGGCACTTCCACTACGACTTCGAGCGGCCCGAGCACCCCGGCAACGACCGCTTCGTCCTCTCCAAAGGGCATGCGTCGCCGCTCCTGTACGCCGCGTTCAAGGCGGCCGGCGCGCTGACCGACGACGAGATGATGACGTTCCGCAAGCACGGCAGCCGCCTCGAAGGGCACCCGACGCCGCAGCGCCTGCCGTGGGTCGAGGTCGCCACAGGATCGCTCGGCCAGGGCCTGCCCGTCGGCGTCGGCATCGCCCTCGCAGCCGCCCGCTTGGAGCGCGACGACCACCGGGTGTGGGTGCTCTGCGGCGACAGCGAGCTCGCCGAGGGCTCGGTCTGGGAGGCCGCCGAGCACGCCGCGTACGAGCATCTGGACCGGCTGACCCTCCTGGTCGACGTCAACCGGCTCGGCCAGCGCGGCCCCACCCGGCACGGCCACCACCTCTCCGCGTACGCCCGGCGCTTCGCCGCCTTCGGCTGGCACACCGTCGCGGTCGAGGACGGGCACGACATCGACACCCTCGACCGCGCCTTCAGCGAGGCCCGCTCCACCGCCGGGCAGCCCACCGTGATCCTCGCCCGCACCCTGAAGGGCAAGGGCGTCGCCGCGGCCGAGGACCGGGAGGGCCTGCACGGCAAGCCGCTGCCCGACCCCGAGGCGGCGATCGCGGAACTCGGCGGCGTACGCGACCTGCATGTCCAGGTCCAACCCCCGGGCCCCACCCGGGTGTTGACGGTCGCCCACCGCGGCGCCCCCGACCTGCCGCACTACGCCCCCGGCACGCACAAGGCCACCCGGGACGCCTACGGCGCGGCCCTCACGGCGCTCGGCACGGTCCGCGACGACGTCGTGGCCCTGGACGGCGAGGTCGGCGACTCAACCCGCACCCAGCTCTTCGGCGAGGAACACCCCGAGCGGTACTTCGAGTGCTACATCGCCGAACAGCAACTCGTCGCCACCGCCACGGGCATGGCCGTACGCGGATACGTCCCGTACGCCGGCACCTTCGCCGCGTTCCTCACCCGCGCCTACGACTTCGTGCGGATGGCCGCCGTCAGCGGGGCCTCCATGGTGCTCGTCGGCTCGCACGCGGGCGTCGGGATCGGTGAGGACGGGCCGTCCCAGATGGGTCTGGAGGACCTGGCGATGTTCCGGGCCGTGCACGGCACCACGGTCGTGTACCCGTGCGACGCCAACCAGACGGCCCAGCTGGTCGCGGAGTTGGCGCAGCAGACCGGCATCCGCTATCTGCGGACGACGCGCGGCGACACCCCGGTGATCTACACGCCGGGGGAGCGGTTCCCGGTCGGCGGGAGCAAGGTGCTGCGCATGCACGACGAGGACCGGCTGACCGTCGTCGCGGCCGGGGCCACCGTGCACGAGGCCCTCACCGCCGCGGATGTCCTCGCGGCGTACGGGATCCGGGTGCGGGTCATCGACCTGTACTCGGTCAAGCCGGTGGACCGGGCCACGCTGCGTGAGGCGGCGGCGGACACCGGGTGCCTGCTCACGGTCGAGGACCACCGTGAGGAGGGCGGTATCGGGGACGCGGTGGCGGAGGTCTTCGCCGACGGGAGCCCGCCCCCGCGCTTCGTCCGCCTGGCGGTCCGCACGATGCCGGGGTCGGCGACGCCCGCCGAACAGTTGCATGCGGCGGGGATCGATGCGGAGTCGATCGAGGCGGCGGCGAGGCTGTTGGTGGAGCAGGCGGTGGTCGTCTGACTGCTGCGCCGTCGTGGCTGGTCGCGCAGTTCCCCGCGCCCCTGAAAGCGAGGGGAAAACTCAATCGCCGTACGCCGCCCCCCGCTCCCGCCGCACCCGGACCCGCACCAGCACCGGCCCCCCGCCCGCGGGTTCCAGCGCACGGACCAGCTCGGGCCGGAGAAGTTCCGGCGAGTCCACCTCCGTCGCCGCGCATCCGAACGACGCCGCGAGAGCCGCGAAGTCGATGCCGCCGATGTCCGTGCCCGGGATCTCCTCCGCGCCCAGGCGGCGGCCGAGGGCCTTGACCGCCTCGTAGCCCCCGTTGTCCAACACCACGAACGTCACCGGCGCCCGGTGCCGTACCGCCGACCAGATCGCCTGCACCGAGTACATCGCGGAACCGTCGCCCACCACGCACACCACCCGCCCGCCCCCGGCGAGCGCGCGGCCCACCGCGAGGGGCAGGCCCCAGCCGAGGGCGCCGCTGCCCGTGGTGAGGAACGCACCCGCCCGCCGGACCGGCACCCGCGCGTGCAGCGCCTCGCGGTGGCTCGGCACCTCCTCCACCAACACCCGCTCCGGAGGCAGGAGTTCGGCCAGGGTGTCCAGGACGTACGCCGCCGACGGCGGGTCCGTCGGGACGGCCGGGGCGACCTGCGGGCGCGGCGGAGGAGCCGTCCGCGTGGCCGGTTTCAGCATCGACGTGAGCGTCTCGACGCCCGCCCGCAGCGTCGTCAGGATGCTCGTGCCGACCGGCAGCCACGCCGCCTGCGCCGGGTCGCAGTCCAGGTGGAACAGTGCGCAGCCGTCGGCGAGCAGCGGCCCCGTACCGCTGACGTGGTACGTGAACAGCGGCGCGCCGAGCGCGACCACCACGTCGCAGCCCGCGAGCCGGTCCGCCAACTGCTCCCGTACCGGCGGCAGGAAGCCCTGGAAGAGGGGGTGGGTCTCGGGGAAGCCGGAGCGGCCCGACATCGGGCTGATCCACACCCCGGCGCGGGTCCGCTCGGCGAGCGCCAGCACCTCGTCGAGCGCGCCCTCGTCGTCCACGCCGGGCCCCACCACGAGCGCGGGCCGGGCGCACCCGTCGAGCCGGTTGGCGAGTTCGGCGAGGGCGTCGGGTGTGGCCGTGAAGGTGCCGTGCACGGTGCGCGGCGCCACGGGCTCGGCCGGTGCGTCCCAGTCGTCCTCCGGCACGGAGAGGAACACCGGTCCGCGCGGATGCGTCATCGCCACCCGGTGCGCCTCGGCGAGCGCGGCCGGTACGTCCTCGGCGCGTGCGGGCTGGCGGCTCCACTTCACGTACGGGCGGGGGAATTCGGCGGGCTCGTCGGCGCCGAGGAACGGGTGCAGGGGGAGGAGCGCACGGGACTGCTGGCCCGCGACGATCACGACGGGCACCCGGTCGCGGTACGCGTTGAAGACCGCGCCGAGGCTGTGCCCGACCCCGCCCGCCGAGTGCAGGTTCACCAGTGCCGCACGGCCCGTGCCGAGGGCGTGCCCGGCGGCCATGGCGACGGCCACGGACTCCTGCAGGCCGAGTACGTACCGGAAGTCGGCGGGCCAGTCGCGGAGCATGCGCAGCTCCGTGGAGCCGGGGTTGCCGAACACCGTCGTCATGCCCGTGCGCCGGCACAGGTCCAGGACCGCGTCCCGTACGGTCGTCGTCGGCGGGGGCAGGGGGATCAGCGGGGCCATCGGTCAACTCCTCTGCGCGGAGGGGAAGTCGTACAGGTCCGGGCAGGTGTGGTCAGCCGCCGCGCGCGCCGGTGTGCCAGCCGAGCAGCCGCCGCTCCACGCCGAGCAGCGCGGCGTTGCACAGATATCCGAGGATGCCGAGGAGCACGATCACCGACCAGACCGTCAGCAGGTCGGAGCGGCTCTGCGCGTCGGTGAGCTGGAAGCCGAGGCCGTCGGCCGTGCCGGGCAGCAGCTCGGAGAAGACCATGACAGGGCGGCGTGCGCGTACGCGGAGCGGCCGAGGGCCAGGCCGAGGACCACGCCGAGCGCGGCGGCGAGCAGGAACCCGGCGCCCATCCTGGCGACGCTCGGCAGGATGTTCCCGACGGCGGTCTCGGAGAGGAAGGCGTGCGCCACAGGCCCGTCGAACCACAGACCGCGCATGTGCGCGGCGATCGTCGACGGCGGCGGGAAGAACACACTGGCGTGCGCTCCGGCCGCCAACTGCCAGAGGAGAACGGCCAGCACGAGCACGCCCCAGCGGAAGAGGTGCGTCACGGGACCTGGCCACCCGGAATTCATGTCACCCTGTGTCATCACTTTTCTCGGGTGCTGTCGGGGCCGTCGACGCTCATCAACTCGGCCGGGTCGACCGCCTTCTTGAGCAGCTTCTCCCGCACCATCAGGTCGACCAGCTTCTCCATCCGCCGCGGATCGGACTCGTCCGGAAAGCCCGGCAGCGTCAGCTCGCGGGCCCGCTCGGGCGTGATCCGCGCATACCCCGGCAGGACCGCGTCGACGGAGGCCCGGTCCCGCTCGGCGAGCGCCCGCGCCTTGCGGATGGCACGCCGGAAGGCCGCGGCGGTACGGGGGGTCTCCTCGGCGAACGTGTCGGTGCTGACGTACCCGCTGATCGGCAGGCCCCGCACGGGGGACGCCCCGCCCTCGGCGACGACGCGCGCGCCGAGCTTCCTCTTCACGTCCGACAGGAACGGCTCGACGACGTGTGCGGCGTCCACCTGCTTCTCCTCCAGGGCGACGCCCATCTGCGGGAAGGGGATCTGCCGGTACTTCACCGGTCCCGCCTGGTCCTTCGCGAGCACCGCGTCGAAGGTCAGCGACTGGATGTTGTTGAGGATGTTCACGGCGACCGACTTGCCCTTGAGGTCGGCGGCCGACTTGACCGGCGAGTCCTTCGGCACGACGGCGTCCATCATTCCGGGCGAGAGGGTGGCGCCCTCGGCGAGGATCCGCGGGTCGAGGGCGCCCTTCTCCCTGGCCTGCAGGAACGTGACGTAGTTGACGCCCGCGATGACGTCGAGCTGCCCGTTGGCGAGCGCGGGCAGGGCCTGGACGGACTGCTGCACGGGCTTGACCCGCACGGTCAGGCCCTCCTTCTCGAAGAGCTTCCGCTCGACCGCGATGTGCAGCGGCGCCACGTCCACCAAGGGCAGCGAGGCGACGGTGACGGTGCTCTGCTCCAGGCCGCCCGCCTTGCCCCCGGCTCTCCCGTCCGCCCCCCCCGGAACAGCCTGCGGCTGCCAGGACGAGCCCTACGGTTGCCGCCGTCATGGCCTTCAACTTTCACCGTGCCGAACCCAGTTGAGCCTGCATGCTCGGCGAGGCTAGTTGCTCACTGAATCAACTGCCAGGGGTGCTTTCCGGCCGCGTGGCGGGCCCGGGGTGGCGGGCCCCGGGTGGCGGAGGCGGGGTGGCGGAGGCGGGGTGCTCACACCCGGCAGAGCAGCTCCCCGTGCAGCACCGCGAACCAGCCGTCCGGCTGCTCACCCCACGCGCGCCAGGCTGCCGAGATCGCGGCGAGCGCCGCCTCGTCCGCGTGGCCGGACTCGGTGGCACGGCGGGCGTACGAGGAGTCCGTGGTGCGCTCCGCCCACAGGCCGCTCCACCAGGCGCGCTCCTCCTCCGTGCTGAAGGTCCAGGTCGAGGACGTCGCCGTGAGGTCCGTGAAGCCCGCCTCCAGGGCCCACGACTTGAGCCTGCGGCCCGCGTCCGGCTCGCCGCCGTTGGCGCGGGCCACCCGCTCGTACAGCTCCAGCCAGTCGTCCAGGCCGGGCGTGCGCGGGTACCAGGTCATCGCCGCGTAGTCGGAGTCGCGTACGGCGACGATGCCGCCGGGCTTGACCACGCGCCGCAGTTCGTGCAGCGCCTGCACCGGATCGCCGACGTGCTGCAGCACCTGGTGGGCGTGGGCCACGCAGAACGTGTCGTCCGGGAAGTCGAGCGCGTGCACGTCGGCGACCGCGAACTCCACGTTGTCCAGGCCGCGTTCGGCCGCCGTGGCGCGCGCCTGGTCGAGGATGCCGGGCGCCGCGTCGACTCCGGTGACGTGGCCCTGCGGGACCAGGGCGGCCAGGTCGGCGGTGATGGTGCCCGGTCCGCAGCCGACGTCCAGGACCGCCATGTGCGGCTTCAGCTCGCCGACGAGGTACGCGGCGGAGTTGGCGGCGGTCCGCCAGGTGTGCGAGCGCAGCACGGACGCGTGGTGCCCGTGGGTGTAGACGGCGGTCTCCTTCGGCATGGCCCGGTCTCCTCACTCGACGCCCGGACCCCCGTACAGGCTCCGGAAGCGATGACGCCACCGTACGCGCCGCCGCCACATAATGAGACCGACGTCTCGCAATATGGACGCACCATGGACCCGAGGGCGGCTGAGGGAACGGCTGAGGGAAACGCGTTTGCCCTGCTCGCCGCCGCCCGTCGAGAATGCGGAACCATGGGTCACTTGGAAGCCGCACACCTCGAATACCACCTCCCCGACGGGCGCACCCTGCTCGGCGACGTCTCGTTCCGGGTCGGTGAGGGTGCGGTCGTCGCGCTCGTCGGGCCGAACGGCGCCGGGAAGACGACCCTGCTGCGGCTGCTCTCCGGCGAGCTGCAACCGCACGGCGGCAGCGTCAACGTCACCGGCGGCCTCGGCGTCATGCCGCAGTTCGTCGGCTCCGTACGCGACGAGACCACCGTCCGCGACCTCCTCGTCTCCGTCGCCCCGCCGCGCATCCGCGAGGCCGCGCGGGCCGTGGACGCCGCCGAGCACGCCCTCATGACCGTCGACGACGAGGCCGCCCAGCTCCAGTACGCGCAGGCCCTCTCCGACTGGGCCGAGGTGCAGGGGTACGAGGCCGAGACCGTCTGGGACATGTGCACCATGGCCGCACTCGGCGTGCCGTACGACAAGGCCCAGTTCCGTGACGTTCGCACCCTCAGCGGCGGCGAGCAGAAGCGGCTCGTCCTGGAATCGCTGCTGCGCGGCACCGACGAGGTTCTGCTCCTCGACGAGCCGGACAACTACCTCGACGTACCGGGCAAGCGCTGGCTGGAGGAGAAGCTCCGGGAGACCCGCAAGACCGTCCTCTTCGTCTCCCACGACCGCGAGCTGCTCGCCCGCGCCGCCGAGAAGATCGTCAGCGTCGAGCCGGGCCCCGCGGGTGCCGACGCCTGGGTGCATGGCGGTGGCTTCGGCACGTACCACGAGGCGCGGCGGGAGCGCTTCGCCCGCTTCGAGGAGTTGCGCCGCCGCTGGGACGAGAAGCACGCCCAGCTGAAGAAGCTCGTGATCAACCTCCGGCAGGCCGCCGCGGTCAGCCACGAGATGGCGTCCCGCTATGCGGCCGCGCAGACCCGCCTGCGCAAGTTCGAGGAGGCCGGGCCGCCGCCCGAGCCGCCCCGCGAGCAGGACATCACGATGCGCCTGCACGGCGGCCGTACCGGCGTCCGCGCCGTGACCTGCGTCGGCCTCGAACTCACCGGCCTGATGCGCCCGTTCGACCTGGAGGTGTTCTACGGCGAGCGGGTTGCGGTGCTCGGCTCCAACGGCTCCGGCAAGTCCCACTTCCTGCGCCTCCTCGCCGGTGAGGACGTGACGCACACGGGGGAGTGGAAGCTCGGCGCGCGCGTCGTGCCCGGCCACTTCGCGCAGACCCACGCGCACCCGGAGCTGTTCGGCCGCACGCTCCTCGACATCCTGTGGCGCGAGCACGCGCAGGACCGGGGCGCCGCGATGTCCCGACTGCGGCGGTACGAGCTGACGGCCCAGGCGGAGCAGGCCTTCGAACGCCTCTCGGGCGGCCAGCAGGCCCGCTTCCAGATCCTGCTCCTCGAACTGGAGGGCTGCACGGCCCTGCTCCTCGACGAGCCGACGGACAACCTCGACCTGGAGTCCGCGGAGGCCCTCCAGGAGGGCCTGGAATCCTTCCAGGGCACGGTCCTCGCGGTCACCCACGACCGCTGGTTCGCCCGTGCGTTTGATCGGTATCTGGTGTTCGGCAGCGACGGTCGCGTCCGCGAGACGGCGGAGCCGGTGTGGGACGAGCGCCGGGTCGAGCGCGCGCGCTGATTCAAGCGCCGGACGCGCTGGTTCTGATGGGGGCGCGGGGAACTGCGCGACCAGCCACGACGGCGCGAAAGCCGAACGACAGCCCCGGGGTCCGGGGGCGTAGCCCCCGGAGAGCCGTCCGCTGAGGACTTTAGGGAAGGGGCGGGGCGGGGAGAAAGCGCGCCGCAGGCGCCCCCTACCCCGGCGGAGGCGGGGGCTTCGGGGCGCCCTCCGGTGGGGTGATCTTCGCGTACGACGACGGGGCCGGACCCTCGCCGGGGTCCGGGGCACTGTCCCGCGGGAAGTAGGCATCCCTCTTCGCCCCCGGATCCCACCCCACATCCACCACCCGCTTCTGCATGACAATCGCCGCCCCCAACACCACAAGCCCGACCACCAGCATCAGCACAACCCCGCCAACCGAACCCGCCTTCGCCGCGTTGCCGACGATCGACCCGAACCAGCCGAAGTCCGCATCGCCGAACGTCGTGTTCTCCTCCCCGAACGCGCCGAGCACCTTCAGCAGCAGCGCCGGCAGGAACGTGATCAGCACCCCGTTGAGGAACGCGCCGACCACCGCCCCGCGCCGCCCGCCCGTCGCATTGCCGAACACCCCGGCCGCGCCGCCCGTGAAGAAGTGCGGCACCAGACCGGGCAGGACCAGCGCGAGACCGAACGCCGGATGGAACACGGCGGACAGCAGCCCCAGGCTGACGAGGCCGCCGATGAAGCTGGAGATGAACCCGATGAGCACCGCGTTCTGCGCGTACGGGAAGACGATCGGCGCGTCCAGGGACGGCACCGCGCCCGGCACCAGCTTCTGCGCGATGCCCTGGAAGGCGGGCACCAGCTCGCCGAGGATCGTACGGACACCGAAGAGGATCACCGCGACCGCGATGCCGAACTGCAGGCCCTGCATCACGGACTGCATCAGATAGTTGCCGACGTCCGTCGCGGCCGTGCCGCCGTCGCCCGCGAAGGCCTTGAACGCCGTCTCCTCGCCGGCCTTCACCAGGAAGACGACCGCCATGATCAGGTAGATGAGCAGCATCGACAGGGCCGTCGCCACCATCGAGTCGCGCAGGAACCGCAGCCCCTCCGGGAGCTTCATGTCCTCCGTGGACCGGCTCTTCTTGCCGACCAGCTGCCCGGCCGCGCCCGCCGCGATGTATCCGGCGGTGCCGAAGTGCCCGATCGCCACGGTGTTGTTGCCGGTCACCCGCTTCGTCCACGGGTGCGCGAACGCGGGCATCGCGACCAGCATGATGCCGAGGAGCACGCCGCCGACGACCACGACGACGACCGAGGCGTGCCCGGCGGTGGCAAGCACCATCGTCAACAGCGTGGCCATGAACAGCATGTGATGTCCCGTCAGGAACACGTACCGCAACGGCGTGAACCGCGCGAGCAGCAGGCTCACCGCGAAGCCGAGGATCATCAGCCACGCCACCCGCGCCCCGTACTCGGCCTGCGCGATGCCGACGATCGCCTCATTGGTGGGGATCACGCCGTGCGCGCCCGTCGCGCCCTGGATCATCTCGCCGAGCGGCGCGAGCGAGCTGACGACCAGGCTCGCGCCCGCGCCGATCAGCAGAAAGCCGAGGGTGGCCTTGATGGCACCGCCGACGACCTGCCCCGCCGACTTGCGCAGCGCGATCAGCCCGGCCGCGGTGATCAGGCCGATCAGATAGGCCGGGACGCTGAGGATCTCGTTGACGAGGAACTTCGCGATCGATACGAGCACGTCCACGCGTCACTCACTCCCGCCCGTGTCGGCGTCCAGAACCGTCAGGTCGTACGTGTCCCGCAGTACACCGTCGACCTCGCCCGTCGAGGTGAAGTCCTCGACCACCCGCACCGGCACCCCGACGTCGCCGAGGGTGCGGGCGATCTCCCGCGAGGTGAGGATCGCGACGGCCTCGGACGCCTTGCCCTTGGCGGAGATCGTGTCCGTGGCCTCCACGGTCACGTACGGCGACCAGCCCCAGCGGTCCAGGACCTGCTCCAGGGTGTTCTTGAGGAACAGGCTGGTGCCGACGCCGTTGCCGCACACGGTGAGGATCTTGTGCATCCCGTGCCCGCTGGAACGTCCACCTGTCGGGGTCCGCGTCCCAGTCGGTCGGGCCGTCCCGCTCAGCACGGCGTGCAGCGCCTGCGGGGTCGGCGCCTCGCGCAGGGCGGCCGCCGTCGCCGGGTCGGCAAGGAGCCGCGCCAGGGCCGCCATCGCCGCGGTGTGCTCGCTCGCGTCCTTCGCTGCGAGGCCCACGACCAGCTCCACCGGGTCGTTCGTCTCGTGCCCGAACTCCACCGGCCCGTCCAGGCGCACCCACGCCATCCCGGTCCGCAGCACCGCGGGCGAGGGGCGCGCGTGCGCAAAGGCGAACCCGGGGGCGACCACGATGTACGGGCCGTTCGTAGCGACGTTCTCGATCATCTCCGTGGTGTACGCCTCGGTGCTCGCGCCCGTCGCCACCATCAGGTCGCCCGCGGCACGCACCGCGTCCCGCCAGTCGGCCGCCCGGACGTCGAGCCGTACCGCCTCCACGGGAAGCAGGTCACTCAGCTCAGCCATGCAATGGATCTTCGCACGGGTGAGCGGATCCGTCGCCCCTTCGTAGGGGGCCTGCGCGATGGGCCCGGAGCGCCTCGCCGTGCGTGATCGCCGCGGCCCGGGTACCCGTGGAGAGTAGGCACCACGGGTACCCGCCCGACGCCCCGAAGGAGACGGCCATGACCGGAGTGGACCCCGCAGAGCTCGACGACCGGACGCTGCTGCGGGAACTGCAGACCCTGCACAACACCCGCCACGACACACTCCTGCACGCCTCCGACGAGGCCCTCACGGCGCACACCGAGCGGCAGACGGCCCTGGAGAACGAATATCTGCGCCGCCACCCGGACCGACAGATCACCGCAGCGCGCACGCGCGACGGCGCCCGAGCGAGGAAAGAATGACCGCCATGGCACACAGCACACTGCTCGCCCGGCACACCGAGGCCCTCGACGCGTTCACCGACCGGGTGCACAAGGTCGCCGCCGACCAGTGGGACGCGTCCACTCCCTGCACGGAGTGGACGGTCCGCGACCTCGTCAACCACCTCACCGCCGAACAGCTCTGGGTCCCGCACCTCGTACGCGACGGCGCCACGACCGCGTCCATCGGCACGGCCTACGACGGCGACGTGCTCGGCGACGACCCCGTCGCCACCTGGGACGAGGCCGCCGAGGCCGCGCGGGCCGCCTTCGCCGCACCCGGCGCACTCGACGGTACGGTCCACCTCTCGTACGGCCCGTCCTCGGCGTCCCACTACTGCGGCCAGATGGTCACGGACCTCGCCGTCCACGCCTGGGACCTGGCCCGAGGGATCGGCGCCGACGAACAACTCCCGCGCCCCCTGGTCGACTTCGCGGTCCGCGAGGTCTCGCCGTACGCCGCCGACCTCACGAAGAGCGGCCTCTTCGCACCCCCGGTGGAACCGCCCCCGGACGCGGACGTCCAGACGAAACTCCTGTGCCTGCTGGGCCGGAAGCCGTAGCAGTTCGAGCCCCTCCGGATCCTGTGGAGCGGGGTCCGGCCCGGGTTTGCCGAGCACCGACCCGGGCATGCGCCCCCTCTGTGGGAGCCCACGCACCAAGGGTGCGGCAGTCAGCGGCCCCCACGGTGAACGGTCAACCTGCTCAAAGACCCGCACCGACCAGGGAGTTGCAGCTCACATGCGCCCTACCACAGCGGTGAAGCAGCACCCGCACGACGACGCCCCCGACACCTCGGCGGACTTCCGCCGGCTCAGCGAGCTCGACGCGCTGCCCGACCCGTCCAGCAGAGACGAGACCGAGAAGGAGCGGCTGCGCGCGGACATCGTGAGCGCCTGGCTGCCCATGGCCGAGCGGCTCGCCGGACGCTTCCGCAACCGCGGAGAGGCGTACGACGACCTGCGCCAGGTCGCCGCCCTCGGCCTGGTCAAGGCCGTCGACCGGTACGACCCGGACCAGGGCTCCGCCTTCGAGAGCTACGCCGTCCCCACCGTCACCGGTGAGATCAAACGGCACTTCCGTGACCACACCTGGACCCTGCACGTGCCCCGCCGCGTCCAGGACCTGCGCAACCGCGTACGGTTCGCCCGCCAGGAGCTGACCCAGACCGTCTCCGGCCGCGGTCCCACCCTCGCGGAGACCGCGGAGCGCGCCGGCCTCAGCGAGGACGAGGCCCGCACCGGCATCGAGGCGCTGGAGAGCTACTCCGCCCTGTCCCTCGACGCGGAGCTGAACGGCAGCGAGGACGGCTACGCCCTGCGGGACGCGATCGGCTCCGAGGACGCCGCGCTCGACGTCGTCGTCGACCGCGAGGCCGCCAAACCCGAGCTGCGCCGACTGCCCGAGCGGGAGCGGGACATCCTCTACATGCGGTTCTTCGACGACATGACGCAGAGCCATATCGCCGAGGAACTGGGCATCTCCCAGATGCACGTCTCCCGGCTGATCAACCGCTGCTGCGCCCGCGTCCGCGACGGGGCCCGGCAGGACGCGGCCTGAGGGCCCGAAGGACGCGGCCTGACCTGCACGGTCCCTGGGGGGCGTCTCCCGGAGGCGCCCCCCTCACCCGTGCGGCGGCCCCCTGCGCCCGAATGGTGCTAGCGCACGGGCGGTTGAGGAACGGTCAGGTTTCCATGGCTCCACGGCGCGGGACCCTGCGCCCTCAGGTCCTGTCTTCAATCTCCTGTCTGCCTTGCAGGACCTGGCGCAGCCCGCCTGAAGGAGCCCCTGCATGCGTACCGCCCGAGCGCTCGCCGCGGCCGCCCTGGCCTGCGCGGCCGTCGTCACGACCGCCCCCGTCGCCGTCGCGGGGGAGACCGCCGCCGAGGTCAGCCCGCGTACCGTCGCGCCCGGCGGCACCGTGACGATCTCCGTGTCCTGCCCCTCGACCGGAAGCTCCCCCGCGCCAGGCAGCATTGCCGCGAACTCGCAGGCCTTCGCCCGCGGCAGCGTGCGGCTGCACAAGGTCGAGAACGCGTCGATCCCCGGCGTCGGCCCCGCCTACCGCGGCACCGCCCGCATCGCCGACACCAGCGGCTTCACCGGCAGCGGCCCGCACGGCGCGGGCACCCGGTCCGAGTGGACCGTCGACGGTCACTGCCCGCACGACGGCCAGTGGAGCGCGAGCTTCACCGTCTCCCGCACCCAGCACCACAACAGGGGCGTACGCGGCGGCCTCGGCGGCAGCTTCTCCGACTCGCAGACCACGATGCTCACCGGCGGCGTCGTGATCGTCGGAGCTCTGGGCTACGCGTACCACCGCAGCCGCCGCCGGGACCAGGCCCCGCAGGACTGAAGGCCCCACGACCGGCACCCGCCCGTATCACCCGCCCCGTTCGGGGCATGGATACGGGCGGCAGCACGTGTGCTTCCGCCGCGCTGCGGCGCGGCGCGGACGACGGTACGTATGGACGTACGCACCGGCACCAGGACGGGACGACGGGCGCTCACGACTTCGCGGAGGCTGGCATGCGGCGGACGGACCCGGCGGGCCACGGACCCGTCCGCTACGCGCCGCACGCCCCCGAGCCCGGACTGCCCGTGCTGCCCCGCCTCGCCGAGGTCCTGGCCGCCGCGGCGGACCGCGCACCGGCCGAAGTGCCGGGCGGATCGGACGCGTTGCGGGAGGCGGCGAGCGGCTACTGGCGGCGCCGCGGCCTGCCCACCGACCCCGGCCACACCGCCGCCGCGCCCGGCCCGGCCCCGCTGCTGCTCGCCGTGACCGCCGCGCTCGCCGGGGACGTGCTGCTGCCCCGGCCCTGCCCCGCCTGGTGGGCGCCCGCCGCGCGGCTCGTCGGGCGGCGCACCTACTCCGTGGCCACGCCCGCCGAGTGCGGCGGGGTCCCCGACCCGTACGCCCTGCTCGAAACGGTACGCAGAGTGCGGGACGAGGGCGGACGGCCGCGGCTGCTGCTGCTCAGTGTGGCCGACGACCCGACGGCCACGGTGGCGCCGCCCGAAGTGCTGCACGAGACCGTGGAGGCGGCGCTCGGCGAGGGGCTGCACATCGTCTCCGACGAGACCTGGCGCGACACCCTGCACGACCCGCGCGACACCGTCCTCATCAGCCCCGCCGAGATGGCCCCGGCCCACGTCACCGTCCTCACCGACCTCGCGGGCGGGCTCCTGCCCGGCGACTGGCCCGCCGCGATCGCCCGCTTCCCGGCAACCCCCGACGGCGCCGAGCTGCGCGCCCACGCCCTGGACGCGCTCACCGGACTCGGCGCGGTCGTCGCCGCCCCCGTCTCGGCGGCCGCCGCGTACGCCCTCGCCGAGCCCGAGGAGGTCACCGCGCGCCGCACCGCCGCCGTCGCCCTGCACGCGCGCGTGGCCGCCGCCGTGTACCGCCTCGTCCGGGACGCCGGGGCGCTGGTCCGCCCGCCGCAGGCCGGCCGGCACCTGTACGCGGACCTCGACCCGCTGCGGGCCGGGCTCGCCCGGCGCGGGGTCGGCGACGCCATGGAGCTGGAGGACCACCTCACGCAGGCCCTCGGCACCCCGGCCCCCGGCGGCCACCGCTTCGGCGACGACCTGGCCGCCCTGCGCGTACGCCTCTCCGTCGCCCCGCTGCTCGGCCGTACGCCCGCGGAGCGGCTGGAGTCGCTCACCGCACTGGAGCCGCTCGAATTGCCGCACGTACAGGGAGCGTTGAGCATGTTCGCGTCGGCCCTGGACGCGGTCCGGGACGACGCCGCCCCACGAATGGAGCCGCCTCGATGACGCAGCAGTCAGAGTCGACGACATCCCGTCCCGCGACCGATGCCGGTGTCCCCGTAGAGCCCCGACCCAGCCGACCCACCCCCCAGGCGATCCCGCCGATCCAGCCGATCCCGCCGATCCAGCCGAACCCGCCGAACCCGCCGAACCCGCCGAACCCGCCGAACCAGCCGAACGCGCCGATCCAGCCGATACAACCGATTCCGCCGCCGCCGTCACCCCGGCCGCTCGGCGAGGAGCGCCGCTGGCCGCGGAGCTTCGCGGACCGGCTGACCGCTCCGCTGCCCGGTGTGCAGGCCCTCGCCCGCTTCGCGCGCGAGGGAGCGACCCGGCCCGACGCGGAAGGGCTCGCCGGTATCCCCCTGCTGCCCTTCGAGCCGGGACCGCTGCCCCGGCCCACCGCCACCGACATCGCCGTCACCTGGGTCGGGCACGCCAGCTGGGTCGTCGGCATCGGCGGCCTGACCGTGCTCACCGACCCCGTGTGGTCACGGCGCATCCTCGGCATCCCCGCCCGGATCACCCCGGCGGGCGTGGCCTGGGCGGCGCTGCCCCGCGTCGACGCCGTGGTGATCAGCCACAACCACTACGACCACCTGGACGCCCCCACCCTGAAGCGGCTGCCGCGCGGGACACCGCTGTTCGTCCCGGCCGGGCTCGGCGGCTGGTTCCGGCGCCGCCGCTTCCGCTGCGTGACCGAGCTCGACTGGTGGGAGGCGGCCGAACTGGGCGGAGTGCGCTTCGACTTCGTGCCCGCCCACCACTGGTCCAAGCGCACCCTGACCGACACCTGCCGTTCCCTGTGGGGCGGTTGGGTCCTCACCGGTCCCGCCGGTCGCAGGCTGTACTTCGCGGGCGACACGGGCTACGGCCACTGGTTCACCGAGATCGGCCGCCGCCACCCCGGCATCGACCTGGCGCTGCTGCCCATCGGCGCGTACGACCCGCGCTGGTGGCTCAGCGACGTCCACTGCGACCCGGAGGAGGCGGTCCGCGCGGTCACCGACCTCGGCGCCTCCCGCCTTGCCCCGATGCACTGGGCCACGTTCCTGCTCTCCGCCGAGCCGGTCCTCGAACCTCTCACCCGCGTCCGCCGCGCCTGGGCCGAGGCGGGCCACCGCCGCGACGACCTGTGGGACCTGCCGGTGGGGGCTTCGCGGGTGCTGGGCTCGGCGGGGGAGTCGGGCGAGCAGATCGAGTTGGCTCGACGGATCGAGGAGGCCCGGCGGATCGAGGAGGCCCGGCGGATCGAGGAGGCCCGGCGGATCGAGGAGGCCCGGCCAACCAAGCGGGCCAGGCAGGTCGAGCTGACCCAGCCGAACCAGCAGGCCAGGCAGGTCGAGCTGACCGGGCAGAGCCAGCAGGCCAGGCAGGTCGAGCTGACAGAGCAGAACCAGCAGGCACGGCAGAACCAGCAGGACGTGTCGGCCGAGACCCGTGTCGCGGGGGCCTGAGGCCTCAGGCCTCCGAAGCCCGGGCCCGCCGCAGCCGCCTCCACACCGACGGTACGACACTGACCAGGACCGTCAGCGCGACCGCCGCCACCACGCCCTCCCACGGCTCCGGGAAGAGGGAGCCGCCCAGGATCCCGATCACCTGGTACGCGGCGGCCCACGCCAGGCACGCCGGAGCGTTGCCGCGGACGAAGCGGCGCAGCGGCATCTTCGCGAGCAGGCAGGCCAGCATGACCGGGATCCGGCCGGCCGGCACGAGCCGGGAGAGGACCAGGACGGCCACCCCGTGCGCGTCCAGCTTGTCCCGCGCCTGCGTGAGCCGCTCCTCGGGCGCCCGGTCGCGCAGCGCACGCAGCCAGCGCGAGCCGTTCTTCGAGCGCAGTCCGCGCTGCCCGAGCCAGTAAAGCCCGACGTCCCCGAGGAACGCCGCACACGACGCCACCAGGAACACGAACAGCAGCGACAGCGGCGCCGAGTGATGGAACGCCACCACCGCAGCCGAACTGACCAGGGCTCCCGTCGGCACCACCGGCACGAGCGCGCCGATCACCACGAGCAGGAACAGCGACGGATAGCCCACCGCCTGCTGCGTGGACTCCGGCGGCACCTCCGCCGCCAGCTCCAACACCCTTGCGCCGACGCTCACTTGGCGACCTCCGGGCGGACGCTCTCGCCGTGCCCGAGCCGGTGCACCGCCACCTCGGGGGCCAGCCGGGCCGCCAGCCGCGCGAACTCGTCGCCCGGCGCGTGGAATTCATGCGGCCGGACCGCGTCCAGACCGATCGGCCAGTACGTGCCGTAGTGCACCGGCACCGCGGAGCGCGGCGCGATCCGGGACAGGGCCACCGCCGCGCGCCTCGCGTCCAGATGGCCGTGCCCGAGGTACGGGCCCCAGCCGCCGACCGGAAGCAGCGCCACGTCCACCTCGCCCACCTCGTCGGCGAGCGAGTCGAACAGGCCGGTGTCCCCGGCGAAGTACGTACGCGCCTCACCGCTCACCACGAAGCCGAGCGCCGGACAGCGGTGCGGGCCGACCGGCAGCCGCCGCCCGTCGTGCAGCGCGGAGACCGCCCGTACCGTCACGTCACCGACCGGCACCTCGTCACCGGGCGCGACCTCCGTGACCTCCAGGCCGGTCAGGCGGCGCAGCCCCGGGACCGCGGCCGGGGCGCCGCGCGGCACCAACAGGCGCGTGCCGGAAGGGAGTTGGGCCAGGGACGGCAGGTGCAGGTGGTCGGCGTGCAGATGGGAGACGAGCGCGACGTCGGCGGTCCGCGCGGCCGGTGCGGGCACGTCCCCGCGGCGGCGCCGCAGATGCGCGAGGCGGCGGGCGAACAGCGGATCCGTGAGAACCCGCACGCCCGCGTCCTCGACCGTGCACGTGGCATGGCCCCACCAGGTGATCTCCACCGGCACGTACGCCCTCCTTCCGCGCTTGCACGGCACTGCTCCGAGCGTACGGCCAGGGCCTGCCGTTCGGATCTGGCCGGACCCGGTCGGCGGTCACCTGCCGGTTGGGTTGAGCGGGGGCAGATGCGCGTGCCAGCCCCCGCGCCCCCGGCAAGGTCCGAACGGCAGGTCCTGGTAGTAGGGTCGGCGGACATCAGGGACAGGGGGACGGCATGGGTGAGCTGAGGGTGGCGGCCATCGCCAGCCTGACCCCGCTGGAGGAGCTGGACCGGGACCCGTTCCTCGTGGACTCCCGCAGCCAGTACGCCATGTGCGCCCGCTGGGCCGCGGACCGCGGCTACGTGGTGACACGTGAACTGCTCGTGCACCGGCTGCGCACCGACCACCTCAGCCTCTGGGCGGACGTGGAGGCGGGCCTCGTCGACCTGTTCGTGACCCCGAGCCGCCGCGTCCTGGAGCGCGCCCTCGCCTGCGCGGACGACTTCACGCGGGAGTGCGTACGGCGCGGGGTGCGCCTGGAGACGGCGGGCCTCGACGAACCGTCGTACGACGCGGAGATGAAGGCCCGGGTGCATCGCCGTCTCTCGATGCCGACGGCGGGGTACGACGGCTGCTGATCCGGTCCTGCCGGACGGGCCTCCTCAAGCGCCGGAGGGGCTGAAAATCAGCCCCTCCGGCGACCCCGTGGCACGCTGGGACCGGGCCCGGCCCGAGTGTCCCGGGCACCGGAACGTGAGGTGGACGTGGCCGACAGCAAGTGGCGCCAGACCGGGCGGGCCGTGTGGCGGATCGGCGCCGTCTGGGCGGTCAGTACCGTCACGATGCTGGTCCTCGCCGGGCTCCTGCCGGAGTTCCGGCTGCAGTCCGAGAGCGGCGACAGCGCCACCCGGATCGGCATCACCGCGGCCATCGGCGCCGGAGTCTTCGGTCTGCTGACCGCCCTTGTGTGGCCGCTCGTCGTCCGCGCGCTGCTGCTCGTGCCCGCCCTGGTCCTCGGCCTGCTGGTGTTCTTCCTCAACGGCTCGCTGCTGCTCGTCGCGCTCAGCCTGATCCCGGACGGGCGCGGCGAGTCCGACCCGCAGACCGCCGTGGTCGTGGCCGCCGTGATGTCCGCTGTGGCCTCGGCGACGTCCACCGCGCTCGCCGTCCGCGACGACACCGCGTACCGCCGCAGGCTCTACCGCCTCGCCGACCGGCGCCGCCGCCGGGCCGTCGCGGTCGCCGGGCCACGCACCCCCGCCACCGTCTTCCTGCAACTGGACGGAGTCGGCCACGACGTGCTGCGGGACGCCGTCGCCGAGGGCCTGATGCCGACCGTCGCGGCCCTGCTCGCCGAACGCCCAGGAGAGCCCCCCAGCCACCGCCTCACCCCCTGGCGCACCGACTGGTCCAGCCAGACCGGCGCCAGCCAGCTCGGCATCCTGCACGGCAGCAACCACGACGTGCCCGCCTTCCGCTGGTTCGAGAAGGAGCACGGCGAGGTGGTGGTCTGCAACCGGCCCGCGAGCGCCGCCGAACTGCAGCGCCGCGCCGTCGCCCGCACCGGCGACGCGGGCCTGCTCACCGTCGACGGCGCCAGCCGCGGCAACCTCTTCAGCGGCGGAGCCGACCAGCTCGCCCTGGTCCTCTCGGTCGCCGCCCGCCGGGGCCGCGCCAACCGGTCCCGCGCCGGGTACTTCGCGTACTTCTCCGACCCGGCGAACGCCGTCCGCACCGCCATGTCCTTCGTCGCCGAGGTGATCCGCGAGATCGCCCAGTCGACCCGCGCCCGGCTGCGCCGCACCCGCCCCCGGGTGAGCCGCGGCGGCCTCTACCCGTTCATCCGGGCCTTCGCGACCGTCGTCGAACGGGACGTCGTCGTCGCCGCGGTGATAGGGGACATGCTCGCCGGACGCAGCGCCGTCTACGCGGACCTGGTGGCGTACGACGAGGTGGCGCACCACTCCGGGCCGCGCAGCCGGGACGCCGAGCAGGTCCTGGTCCGCCTCGACCGCTCGCTCGCGCTGCTCGCCAAGGTCGCCGAGCACGCGCCGCGCCAGTACCGCATCGTGCTCCTGTCCGACCACGGCCAGAGCCCGGGCGAGACGTTCCGCGCCCGCTACGGGCTGACCCTCGGCGACCTGGTGCGGGCCGGCTGCGGGCTGCCCGTGCCGCGCCGCGCCCGGCGCACCCGCAGCGGCGCGGAGGCGCGCGCCGCGGTGCTCGCCGCGCTGCACCGGCCGGTGGAGGAGGGCGGCGAGCAGCGCAGGCCCGCGAAGCGCCGTGAGCCCGTCGTCCTGGCCTCCGGCAACCTCGGCCTGGTCTCCTTCCCCGACGTGCGCGGCCGGATGACCCGTGAGCAGATCGACCGCCGCCACCCCGCGCTCCTGCCCACCCTCGCCAACCACCCGGGCATCGGCTTCCTGCTGGTCCGCAGCGAGGAGCACGGCCCGCTGGTGCTCGGCGCGCGCGGCGCGGAGATCCGCCTCGACGAGCTCTCCGACGACCCGGATCCGGCCCAACTCCCCGAGCCCCTGCGGGAGTTCGGCCCGGCGGCGGTCGCGGCCGTACGCCGCACGGACGGCTTCCCGCACGTCGCGGACATCATGGTCAACTCCTCGTACGAGCCGTCCGGCGAGGGCTCCGGCGACGGGGAGGTGCTGGCCTTCGAGGAGCAGATCGGCTCGCACGGGGGTCTCGGTGGCGCCCAGGGCCGGCCCTTCCTGCTCTCCCCGTACACGCTCTCGCCGCCGGTCGGGGACGGGGCGGAGCTGGTCGGCGCCGAGCAGGTGCACCGGGTCCTTCGCCGCTGGCTGCGGGAAGCGGCGGACGGACCGCAGGTGCCTCTGGGCGGGGTGCCCGGGGGTACGGAGAATCCGCGCCCGGCCGAACCCGTGGAAGAACATTTTGCGGCCGGCGACCACGCCGTGGAGGACAAAACCCACTGATTTGGTGCAGCGTTCAACGTGCCCGACCATAGCCGTCGCCCGGCGATCCCGGGCCCCCAGCACGACGAGAGGCGCACCACCCCATGCACGACACCGGACCCGCATCGACGCCGGCTCCGGCAGACCGAGGCGAGGCCGCTGCCATCGAGCAGCGCGGCGAACTGGGCAAGCACGCCCGCCGCTTCGGACTCCCCATCGCCACCTGCCTGGTCATGGGCAACATCATCGGCGGCGGCATCTTCCGCCTCCCGCACGACGTCGCCGCCTACGGCACCATCAGCCTCGTCGCCTTCGTGGTGCTCACGCTCGGCGCGATCGCCCTGGCCCTGGTCTTCGGCCGGCTCGCGCAGCGCGACCCGCGCACCGGCGGCCCGTACGTCTACGCCCGCGAGGCCTTCGGTGACTTCGCCGGATTCCTCGCGGCCTGGTCGTACTGGATCACCTCCTGGGTCTCCAACGCCGC
Source organism: Streptomyces sp. LHD-70 (assembly GCF_031157275.1). Taxonomy (GTDB): domain Bacteria; phylum Actinomycetota; class Actinomycetes; order Streptomycetales; family Streptomycetaceae; genus Streptomyces. Next base: position 182,259 of record NZ_JAVIFW010000016.1, on the reverse strand, counting down.
GCTCGCCGTGGGCGCCGTCGGCTACCTCAACCTGCTGATCGACCTCGACGGCCACTGGTGGACGATGTGCCTGGCCGCGCTCGTCGTCCAGTGGCTGCCCGGACTCGCCAACCTCGCGGGCACGCGGTACGTCGGCGCGGTCCAACTCGTCGCGACCGTACTGAAGTTCGCGCCGCTGCTGCTCGTCGCCGTCGGCGGTCTGTTCTTCTTCGACGCCGACAACCTCGGGCCGTTCCAGGCCGACCCGGACGCGAGCCCCGTCGGCGCCGTCTCGGCCGCGGCTGCGCTGCTGCTCTTCAGCTACCTCGGCGTGGAGTCCGCCGCCGTCAGCGCCGGTGAGGTGCGCGACCCCCGGCGCAACGTCGGCCGCGCCACCATCCTCGGCGTGCTCGGCGCCGCATTCGTGTACCTGCTCGGCACGCTCGCCGTCTTCGGCACCGTCCCGCACGAGCGGCTCATCGCCAGCGAGGCCCCGTTCTCCGACGCCGTGAACGCGATGTTCGGCGGCACCTGGGGCGGCACGCTCGTCGCCGTCGCCGCGGTGATCTCCATCCTCGGCGCACTCAACGGCTGGACGCTGCTGAGCGCCCAGGCCCCGTTCGCGGCGGCCAAGGACGGCCTGTTCCCGACCGTCTTCCTGAAGAAGCAGCGCGGCGTCCCCACGGCCGGTGTGGTGATCACGGTCATCCTCGCCTCGCTGCTCACGGTCTACAACTACGCCTCCGGCGGCGGCAACGGCGACGCGGAGGTCTTCACGCTCCTCGTCACCGTCACGACCTTCATGGCCACCGTCCCCTACCTCCTCGCCACCGCCGCCCAGATCTACTACCTGATCTCCGGCCGGCGCGACCGCGTCCACCGCTCCCGCCTCATCCGCGACTCGGTCGTCTCCGCGATCGCCTGCGGCTTCTCCCTGTGGCTGGTCGGCGGCGCGGGCTACGCGGCGGTCTACCAGGGCGTGATCTTCCTCTTCATCGGCGTTGTGGTGTACGCGGTGATGTCGGCCCGCAAGAAGAAGGCGGAGCGGGCCCAAGAGACCTGAGCACAGGGCCGGTTGCGGGGCTCGTACGAAGGCCGCCTAGGGTCGTACGGTCCCGCCGCCCGCGCCGAACTCAGGAGCACCCTTGTCCCGGAAGACCAGCCCGCAGGATTCGCCTACGACGTCGGCTGCGGGGGAGCGGCGGACCGGCACTCCGTTCAGTCAAGGGGAGCTGGCCCTCTGGATCGTCGGCGCCCTCGGCTCCGCGCTCCTCGTGTCCGCCTCGGTCGTGCAACACCGCTTCCTGTGGCTCACGGGGATCAACGCGCTCGCCGTCTACGGCGGAATGTTCGTCCTGCTCAACGCCCTGCGCCTGGGGCACCGTCGGCTGGCCCGAGGCTGCCGGATCGTGCCCGTGATCACGATGGTGCTCAGCACGGTCGCCGTGGCACTGCCCGGTTAGGGCGCCCGTAGGCTTCCCGCCATGTCCACGTCACCCCCACAGCCCGGCTCCGCGCCGACGGCCACTCTCGTCCGGAACCGCTCGAAACACGTGCGCGGGGCGGTGATCTACGGGAGCTGCCTGGTCGCCATCGCCGTGGTCATCGCCGTCTTGTGCGTGGCGGCCGCGACCGGGGTCATCGGAGAACGCTCCGGCCCTCTGTGGCTGTCAGGTCTGTTCTTCTCCGCCATGCTCGGCTGGCCGGGCGTCCACCTCGTCCGCCTCGCCCGCAAGCGGATGCGCAGCTTCATCCGTGTCGACGGCGAGGGGCTCGCGCTGCACAACAGCCGCGGCGGACGCGGCATCATCGCCTGGGCCGACCTCGAGGCGGTAGCCGTGCAGTGGAGCCCCGCCGACGAGCGGGAGCCGTCGGTCACGTCCCTCGAACTGTGCCCGCGCGGCGAGATCGACCGGGACGCCCCGGACCTCTGGTTCCTGGTCAGGGACGAGGAGCCGCTGCGGCCGGATCTGCAGCGGCTGCGCTACCAGATCTCCGCCGCCAAGGGCGAGTTCACGGACACCCTGGTCGCAGCGGCACGGCAGCACGCCCCCACGGACCTGTGGCTCGGCGAGTTCGAGCGCGCGCCCGGGTACGTGGGCAGCGCCGACCACGAGGGGCACCGCCGCCGTACGGAACAGGTCCAGGCAGAGTCCAGGTCGGCCTAGGCTTCCCCCGACCAGCCGCCGCCCGACGAACCCCAGGAGTGCAGCCCCGTGTTCGAACCCGCCCCGGAGTACCCGTACGCCGAAAGCCTCGAAGCCGACGGAACGCCCGCCCCGCACCCCCTCCTCACGCCCGTGCTCGGTCTCCTTGGGGAGTGGCGGGGGCGCGGGGAGGGCGAGTACCCGACGCTCGACGGGGACTTCGCGTACGCGCAGGAGGTGCGGTTCAGCCACGACGGCCGCCCGTTCCTCCGGTACGAGGCACGGGCCTGGCTGCTCGGCGAGGACGATGTGCCGCTGCGCCCGGCCGCCCGGGAGAGCGGCTGGTGGCGGCTGCAGCCGGACGGGCGCGTCGAGGCGCTGATCACGCAGCCCACCGGCATCGCGGAGATCGCGGTCGGCCAGGCCGCCGAAGGCGCGGTCGACCTCGCCACGCACCAGGTGGCGACCACCCCCACGGCCAAGCACGTCGAGGCCACCCGCCGCCGCTACACCCTGACCGCCCCCGACACCCTCACGTTCGTGCACGACATGGCGGCGGTCGGCCGGCCCCTCCAACACCACCTCGCGGCCCGGCTGCGGCGCGCCAAGGGTTGACCGGCGGGGGCGTGTCCTGTTCGTGCGGAGTGTCCCGAGGCGTCCCGTGTGGTCGGATGGGAGAGGCGCTTACGCAGCGCTCGCACCGTCCGTACAGGAAGGAACCGTCGTGGCCACGATGCGCACCGCGCACACCGTCTGGGAAGGCAACCTGCTGGAGGGCTCCGGCAAGGTCGCGCTCGACTCGTCCGGGATCGGGCAGTACCCGGTGTCCTGGCCCTCCCGTGCCGAGGAGCCGAACGGGAAGACCAGCCCCGAGGAGCTGATCGCCGCCGCCCACTCCAGCTGCTTCTCGATGGCACTCTCCGGCGGGCTGGCGAAGGCCGGGACGCCGCCCACCAAGCTCGTCACGCAGGCCGAGGTCACGTTCCAGCCGGGTGAGGGCATCACCGGCATCCTGCTGATCGTCGAGGGCGCCGTACCCGGACTCGACGAGGCCGGGTTCGTCAAGGCCGCCGAGGACGCCAAGAAGAACTGCCCGGTCAGCCAGGCGCTCACCGGCACGGACATCGCGCTCCGGGCCACCCTCGCCGCCCCCGCCCCCTGAGCCGCCGCACCCCTCGTATCCCTGCCGCCGTCCGGTGCACGTGTCCGGGCGGCGGCAGCGGCGTGTCCGGGGCGCTCGCATACGTCGCCGGATCGGGGCATTGACATAACGGCACTCAAGTTTTGTGCTGGAGGGAGAGAAGCGAGCGATGCGGGGCCCGGAAGGGGACGGACATGGCACGTGCGGTCGGGATCGATCTCGGTACGACGAACAGCGTGGTCGCGGTCCTCGAAGGCGGTGAGCCCACCGTCGTCGCCAATGCCGAGGGCGCGCGCACCACTCCCTCGGTCGTGGCCTTCGCGAAGAACGGTGACGTTCTGGTCGGCGAGGTCGCCAAGCGGCAGGCCGTGACCAACGTGGAGCGCACGGCACGCTCCATGAAACGCCACATGGGCGAGGCGGACTGGCGCTTCCCGCAGCAGGGCGCGGTCGACGGCAACCGGTTCACCCCGCAGGAGCTGTCGGCGCGCGTGCTGCAGAAGCTGAAGCGGGACGCCGAGGCGTACCTGGGCGAGAACGTCACCGACGCCGTCGTCACCGTGCCTGCCTACTTCGACGACCACCAGCGCCAGGCCACCAAGGAGGCCGGGGAGATCGCCGGACTCAACGTCCTGCGGATCATCAACGAGCCCACGTCCGCCGCCCTCGCGTACGGCCTCGACCGGGGTGACGAGCAGACGGTGCTGGTCTTCGACCTCGGCGGCGGCACCTTCGACGTCTCGCTCCTGGAGATCGGCGACGGCGTCATCGAGGTCAAGGCCACCAACGGCGACACCCACCTCGGCGGCGACGACTGGGACCAGCGGATCGTCGACCATCTCGTACGGCAGTTCAAGAACGCCAACGGCATCGACCTCGGCCAGGACAAGATGGCCGTGCAGCGGCTCCGCGAGGCCGCCGAGAAGGCGAAGATCGAGCTGTCATCGGCCGGTGAGACGCAGGTGAACCTGCCGTACGTGACCGCTTCCGACGCCGGTCCGCTGCATCTGGAGGAGAAGCTGACGCGTCCTCAGTTCCAGGAGCTGACCGCCGAGTTGCTGGAGCGCTGCAAGGCGCCCTTCCACCAGGCCGTCAAGGACGCCGGGATCAAACTGGCCGACGTCGACCACGTCATCCTCGTCGGCGGCTCCACGCGCATGCCCGCCGTCACGGAGCTCGTCAAGGAGCTGACCGGGAAGGAGCCGCACAAGGGCGTCAACCCGGACGAGGTCGTGGCGGTCGGCGCGGCGCTGCAGGCGGGTGTGATCCGGGGCGACGTGAAGGACGTGCTGCTGCTCGACGTGACGCCGCTGTCCCTCGGCATCGAGACCAAGGGCGGCATCATGACGAAGCTGATCGAGCGCAACACCACGATCCCCACGCGCCGTTCGGAGGTCTTCACGACCGCCGCCGACAACCAGCCGTCCGTCGGCATCCAGGTCTTCCAGGGCGAGCGGGAGATCGCCGCGTACAACAAGAAGCTCGGCGTCTTCGACCTCACCGGGCTGCCGCCCGCGCCGCGCGGGGTGCCGCAGGTCGAGGTGACGTTCGACATCGACGCCGACGGGATCATGCACGTCTCCGCTAAGGACCTCGCCACCGGGCGCGAGCAGAAGATGACCGTGACCGGCGGATCGGCGCTCCCCAAGGACGACATCGACCGCATGATGCGGGACGCCGAGCAGTACGCGGACGAGGACCGTCGCCGCCGCGAGGCCGCCGAGACGCACAACGATGCTGAGCAACTCGCTTACCAGACCGAGCGGTTCCTGCACGAGAACGAGCAGCGCGTACCGCCCGAGACCCGCGAGGAGGTGACCTCGGCCCTCACCGAGCTGAAGTCCCTGCTCGACGCGTCGGACACGTCACCCGACACGCTCCGCGCCGCCACCGACAAGCTGTCCGCCGCGGCCCAGCGGATGGGGCAGGCGATGTACGCGGCGCCTCAGGAGCAGCCACGGGAGCAGTCGCCGGAGGGCGAGGATGTGGTGGACGCCGAGGTCGTGGACGAAGAGAAGCGCTGATTCCTACAGCTTGCTCTTCTCCCAGCCGCGCCGTTCCGGCCGTGCCCCCAGCTGCTTCTCGTCGCGCGAGCGGTACACCACGTACGGGCGGAACAGGTACTGGACCGGTGCGCTGAACATATGGATCAGGCGGGTGAACGGGACCAGGGCGATCAGGAGCATGCCGACCACCGCGTGGATCTGGTACAGGACCGGGACCCCGACCATCCGGTCGATGTCCGGCTGCAGCGTGAACAGGCTGCGGACCCACGGCGCGATGGTCTGGCGGTAGTCGTAGCCCTCGCTCACCGACGAGTGGGCGAGCTTGGCCCACATGCCGAGGACGATCGCCGCGAGCAGGACCAGGTACATCACCTTGTCGTTGGCGGTCGTCGCCTTGAACACCGGGGCGTTGGTGCGGCGCCGGTAAAGCAGCAGCGCGATGCCGAGCACCGCGAGCACGCCCGCCGCCGTGCCGCCGTACAGCGACATCAGGTGGTACGTGTGCTCGTTGAGGCCGACGTTGTCCGTCCACCGCTCCGGCACGAACAGGCCCATCAGATGGCCGACGAGCACGAACAGGATGCCGTAGTGGAACACCGGCGAGGCCACGTTCAGGAGCTTCGACTCGTACACCTGGGACGAGCGGGTGGTCCAGCCGAACTTGTCGTAGCGGAACCGCCAGATCGTGCCCGCGACCAGCAGGACGACCGCGATGTACGGCAGGGCGCCCCACAGCAACGTCTTCATCAGAGCCCTCCGGTACGGGTGAACGGTTCGAGGCCGACCTCCTCGCGTGGCGGGCCGGAGCGGGCGAGCGCCCGTGCCTCCGCGCGGTCCTTGGGGGAGGGGCCGGGCAGCGTGCCGCAGACGGCGTCGAGGACCGTCGCGTACGGCGTGCCGTGGTCGGTCAGGGCGAGCCGCAGCAGCTCCAGGCCCGCCCGGTGCTCCTCCAGGAGGACCGGGCCCGCCTGCGCGGAGAACTCCAGGACCGCCGGGAGGAAGTCGGGAAGCTCCTCGCCGGTGAAGTCCAGGCCGTGCGCCCGGTACGTCTCCTTGAAGCCGACCAGCGTCATACCGCGCCGGCGCGTGTCCCCGTCCCGCCACCAACTCAGGTACAGGGAGTGCCGGTTCTTGAAGTCGAAGACCTGGACGTAGTGCGCGGCGAGTTCGCGGCGCCCGGTGGACTCCGCGTAGGTGAGGAACGGGTCGAGGGCGGGCGGGGCCGCGGCGCGCAGGAGCGGCAGCCGCTCGTGGAACGCGTCGTCGGGGTAGGCGAGGCAGAGCGCCGCCGCCTGGTGGATCAGGGCGTGCTCGGGGCGGACCTGGCTCACTGCTGCTCCCGTACGTCTTCGGGCTCGTCGTCGGAGGTCTGGCGTTTGCGGGCGGCGTGGAAGTTCTCGATGGTCACGAGGGGGAGTTGCTTCTGGCCGGAGTCCTGGCCGAAGGGGCCGTCGCCGCCCATGCCGGGGCCGTCCGCGTGGTCGAGCGAGCAGGCTTCCGGTACCGCCGACTCCTCCAGGCGCCGGGCGTCGCCGACGGCCGCGGTGGGGATGACGTAGCGGTCCTCGTACTTGGCGATGGCGAGGAGCCGGTACATCTCCTCGATCTCGGGACCGTCCATGCCGACGGACTCGGCGATCTCCCGGCCCGGCCGCTCGCCCAGGTTGACGGCCCGCATGTGGGAGCGCATCGCCGCCAGCTTGTTCAGGGACGCGCGGACCGGCTCCACGTCACCCGCCGTGAAGATCTCCGCGAGGTATTCGAGGGGGATGCGCAGCGTGTCGATCGCGCCGAACAGGTTGTCCGCGTCCTCCCCGTCGTGCCCGGTCTCGGTGAGCGCGTCCACCACCGGGGAGAGCGGCGGAATGTACCAGACCATCGGCATGGTGCGGTACTCCGGGTGCAGCGGGAGCGCCACCTTGTACCTGCTGATCAGCGCGTGCACGGGGGAGCGCCGCGCCGCCTCCACCCAGTCGTACGGGATCCCGGCCCGCTCGGCCGCCTGCCGCACCTCGGCGTCCTCCGGGTCGAGGAACACCCCCAACTGGGCCTGGTACAGGGCCTGTTCGTCCTTGGTGGAGGCGGCCTCGGTCACCTTGTCGGCGTCGTACAGGATCACCCCGAGGTAGCGCAGCCGGCCCACGCAGGTCTCGGAGCAGACGGTGGGCAGGCCCACCTCCAGGCGCGGGTAGCAGAGCGTGCACTTCTCGGCCTTGCCGGTGGCGTGGTTGAAGTACACCTTCTTGTACGGGCAGCCCGTCACGCACTTGCGCCAGCCCCGGCAGCCGTCCTGGTCGACGAGGACGATGCCGTCCTCCGCCCGCTTGTACATCGCGCCGGACGGGCAGGACGAGACGCAGGACGGGTTGAGGCAGTGCTCGCAGATCCGCGGCAGATAGAACATGAAGGTCTGTTCGAACGCGAACTTCACCTTTTCCGCGGCCTGTTGGCGCACCTTCGCCACCATCGGGTCCAGGTAGCCGTGCTCGGTGACGCCGCCCAGGTTGTCGTCCCAGTTCGAGGACCACTCGACCTTCATCGGCTTGCCGTCGATCAGCGAGCGCGGCTCCGCCACCGGGTAGTCGTCGCCGAGCGGGGCGTCGGTGAGGTTCTTGTAGTCGTACGTCCAGGGCTCGTAGTAGTCCTTGATCTCCGGCAGCTTCGGGTTGGAGAAGATGCCGAGGAGCGACTTGATGCGGCCGCCGTTCTTCAGCTTCAGGGCGCCGCGCTTGTTGAGTTCCCAGCCGCCGCGCCACTTCTCCTGGTCCTCGTACCGGCGCGGATAGCCCTGGCCCGGGCGGGTCTCGACGTTGTTGAACCAGACGTACTCCATGCCGTTGCGGTTGGTCCACGCCTGCTTGCAGGTGACCGAGCAGGTGTGGCAGCCGATGCACTTGTCGAGGTTCATGACCATCGCGATCTGGGCCATCGGGCGCATCAGTACTGGACCTCCTGGTTGCGGCGGCGGATGACGGTGACCTCGTCGCGCTGGTTGCCCGTCGGGCCCAAGTAGTTGAAGGCCCAGGAGAGTTGGGCGTATCCGCCGATGAGGTGGCTCGGCTTCATCAGGACGCGGGTCAGGGAGTTGTGGATGCCGCCGCGTTTGCCGGTGGTCTCCGCCCTCGGGACGTTCACCGTGCGCTCCTGGGCGTGGTGCATGTAGACCGTGCCCTCGGGCATGCGGTGCGAGACGATCGCGCGGGCCACGACCACGCCGTTGCGGTTGACCGCCTCGATCCAGTCGTTGTCCGCCACCCCGATCGCGGCGGCGTCCTGCGGGGACATCCAGATGCACTGCCCGCCCCGGGACAGCGACAGCATGAACAGGTTGTCCTGGTACTCGGAGTGGATCGACCATTTGTTGTGCGGGGTGAGATAGCGGACGGTGACCTGCTTCTGCCCGTCGGGCCCCAACTCCGGTTCCCCGAAGAGGCGGTTCATGTCGAGCGGCGGCCGGTACACGGGCAGCGACTCGCCGAGCTCGTGCATCCAGTCGTGGTCCAGGAAGAAGTGCTGCCGCCCGGTCAGCGTGTGCCAGGGCTTCAGGTGCTCGGTGTTGAGGGTGAACGCGGTGTAGCGGCGCCCGCCCGACTCGCTGCCCGACCACTCCGGCGACGTGATCACCGGTACGGGCGCGGCCTGCGTGTCCGCGTACGTGATGCGCTTGCCCTCCGCCTCCGCCGCCAGGTGGGCCATCTCCTGGCCCGTGCGCTTCTCCAGGGTGTGGAACCCCTGGGTGGCGAGGCGGCCGTTGGTGGTGCCGGAAAGGGCGAGGATGGTGTTGCAGGCCTTCACCGCGGTGTCCAGGAGCGGCCGCCCGTCGGCGGGCCCGCCGCGCACCCGCCCGTTGCGCTCGCCCAGGTCCTCCACCTCCTGGTCGGGGCGGAGCGCGATGCCCTTCGCGGGCAGGCCCAGCTCCTCGACCAGCGGCCCGAGCGCGGCGAACTTGTCGCCGATCGCCGTGTAGTCCCGCTCCACGACGGTCAGGTTCGGCATGGTCTTCCCCGGCACCGGCTCGCAGTCGCCGCGTTTCCAGTCCCGTACGACACCGCCCGGTTGGGCCGTCTCGCCCGGGGTGTCGTGCTGAAGGGCGGTGGCCACCAGGTCCTTGCGGACACCGAGGTGCGGGGCCGCCAACTCGCTGAGTTTCCGGGCGAGTCCGAGGAACGTGTCGAAGTCGGTACGCGCCTGCCAGGGCGGGTCGACGGCCGGGGTGAAGGAGTGCACGTACGGGTGCATGTCCGTGGACGACAGGTCGTGCTTCTCGTACCAGGTGGCGGCGGGCAGGACGACATCGCTCAGGAGCGTGGACGAGGTCTGCCGGAAGTCCAGGGAGAGCAGCAGGTCGAGCTTTCCCTCCGGGGCCTCCTCGTGCCACGTCACATCGCGCGGGCGCTCCTCGGGCGCGGCCTCCTCGGCGCGCAGCGAGGACTGGGTGCCAAGCAGATGCTTGGTGAAGTACTCGGCGCCCTTCGCGGACGAGCCGAGCAGATTGGCCCGCCACAGGGTCAGTACGCGCGGCCAGTTCTCCGGCGCGTCCGGGTCCTCGCAGGCGAACTTCAGCGAGCCGTCCTTGAGTTGGGCCAGCGTGCCGTCGACGCCCTGCTCGCCGAGGTCGAGGGAGTTGCGGTCGAACGTGGGGTACGACGGCATCCAGCCGAGCCGGGCCGACTGGGCCAGGCAGTCCGCGCCCGTCATGCCGTCGAAGCGGCCCTCGCCGAGGGGGGACGCGAGCACGTCGGCGGCGAAGCGGTCGTAGCGCCACTGGTCGGTGTTGAGGAACCAGTACGCGGCGCCGATCATCTGGCGCGGCGGCCGCGACCAGTCGCCCGCGCCCGCGAGCGTCGCCCAGCCCGTGACCGGACGGCACTTCTCCTGCCCGACGTAGTGCGCCCAGCCGCCGCCGTTGCGGCCCTGGCAGCCGGTCAGGGTGAGCAGCGCGAGGAAGCCGCGGTAGATCGTCTCGGAGTGGAACCAGTGGTTGGTGCCCGCGCCCATCAGGATCATGCAGCGCCCGCGCGACTGCTCCGCGGTCCGCGCGAACTCCCGGGCGATCTTCACGGCCTTCGCCGCCGGCACCGAGGTGTGCGCCTCCTGCCAGCCGGGCGTGCCGGGCTGCGAGGCGTCCTCGTACGACTCGGGCCACGCGCCGGGCAGTCCCTCGCGGCCCACCCCGTACTGGGCGAGCAGCAGGTCGAAGACCGTCGTGACCAGCGGTCCTTCCTGGCCGCCGAGCCGGGTCGCCGGAACGCCACGGCCGAGCACCTCGCCGCGCCCCTGGCCGTGCGCGCCGCCGTCCGTGTCGAAGCGCGGCAGCAGCACCTCGACGCCGGTCGCGAAGTCCTGCCCGTGCAGGGAGAGTTGCGGCGAGATCGAGCCCAGCTGCAGATTCCACTTGCCCGTGCCGGACTCGGTCCAGCGGAAGCCCAACGAGCCGTTGGGGACTGCCGGTTGACCGGTGTTCGCGTCCAGGACGACGGTCTTCCACTCGCCGCCCTCGCCGTCGTCGCCCAGGTCCGAGGAGCGCAGGAACTTGTCCGGGACGTAGGAGCCGTCCTTCTCCTTGAGCGTCACCAGGAACGGCAGGTCCGTGAACTTGCGGACGTAGTCGTCGAAGAACTCCGTCTTCCGGTCGACGAAGAACTCCTTGAGGATCACGTGTCCCATCGCGATCGCCAGGGCGCCGTCCGTGCCGGGGTGCGGGTGCAGCCACTCGTCGGCGAACTTCGCGTTGTCCGCGTAGTCCGGCGCGACGACCACGACTTTCTGGCCGCGGTAGCGCGCCTCGGCCATCCAGTGCGCGTCCGGCGTCCGTGTCACCGGGACGTTCGAGCCCCACATCATCAGATAGGCGGCGTCCCACCAGTCCCCGGACTCCGGTACGTCGGTCTGGTCGCCGAACACCTGCGGCGAGGCCACGGGGAGGTCCGCGTACCAGTCGTAGAACGACAGCATCGGCGCGCCGATCAGCGAGTGGAAACGGGCGCCCGCCGCGTGCGACACCATCGACATCGCCGGAATCGGCGAGAACCCGGCGATCCGGTCGGGGCCGTATTTCTTGATCGTGTGGACGTGTGCCGCCGCGACGATCTCAAGCGCCTCGTCCCACGTCGCCCGCACCAACCCGCCCTTGCCGCGCGCCACTTGGTACGTACGCCGCCGCTCCGGGTCGTCCTGGATGTCCGCCCAGGCGAGCACCGGGTCCTTCCACCGCTGCTTCGCCTCGCGGTACAGATCGAGCAGCACGCCACGGATGTACGGGTAGCGCACGCGCGTCGGCGAGTACGTGTACCAGGAGAACGCGGCGCCGCGCGGGCAGCCGCGCGGCTCGTACTCGGGGCGGTCCGGGCCGACCGACGGATAGTCCGTCTGCTGGGTCTCCCACGTGATGATGCCGTCCTTGACGTACACCTTCCAACGGCAGGAACCCGTGCAGTTCACGCCGTGCGTGGAGTTCACCACCTTGTCGTGGCTCCACCGGTCCCGGTAGAACGCGTCGGCCTGCCGCCCGCCCGACAGCTCGATGCTGTGCAGGTCGGGCGCCGCCTTGCCGCGCCGGAAGAACTTCCCGGCGCGCAGCAGCGCGGCGCCCGGTTCCGTCACTTGGTCGGTCACCGCAGAGCTCCCTCGGACGTGGGCCATCGCCTCCGGCGAACGTAAGCGCGATAAGGGGCCGCTACATCTTTGCGGGGGCCGTCCGGGGCGGCCCGTGCGCGGCCCGGGGCTCGGGGCCCTTACCTGGGACGTAATCGACGCCCCCGCCCTCGCCCGGCACAGTCGTCGTACCGGACCCCGGGGCGGCGCACTCCGCCCCGGTGTCCGGGACTCGCGCACCAGACGCGGGCGCCACCCATGACCGCCCACGACCGCCCATGACGGCCATGACCACCCATGACCGCTCACCGAGAGGACCGATCATGTCGACTTCTTCGCTCACCCTGCGCCGTCTGCTCGCCCTCGACGCCGTGGGCACCGGCGCCAACGGCCTCGCCTACACCGCCGCCTCCGGGCCGCTCGGCCGGCTCCTCGGCGTCGACCCCGGGCTGCTGCTCGCCCTCGGCCTGGGGCTCGTGCTCTACGCGGGCGGCGTCGGGCTGCTCGCCTCCAGGTCGCGGCCGCCGGTACTCGCCGTGAACGCGGTCGTCGACATCAACGCCGTCTGGGCCGCGCTCAGCCTCGTCGCGCTCGCCGCGTGGCTGGAGCCGAGCGCGGCGGGCGCCGTGTACATCACGGTGCAGGCGCTCGTCGTCGCCGCGTTCGCCGTCGCGCAGTACGTCGCCCAGCGGGGCGTGCGGGCCGGGGCCGTCGTCAGGGCATGAGCTCCCGCAGGTGCTTCACCGTCGCCGGGTCGGCCGGGAGCAGCGCCTCCACGGCCAGCTCGGCGACCGTCACATCCATCGGCGTGTTGAACGTCGCGATCGACGACACGAACGAGAGCAGCCGGCCCTGGTGCTCCAGGCGCAGCGGCAGCGCGACGTACGGCAGCGGCGGCGCCTCCGGATCCGGCTGCTCGCCCGGATCCGCGACCGGGTAGGCCGCGACCTCCTCGTACAGCTCGCGCAGCGCGTCCGAGCGGCGCAGGGCGATCTGGCGCTCCATCTGGTGCAGCAGATGCCCGCGCCACTCGCCGAGGTTGCGGATCCTCGGGGCGAGGCCCTCCGGGTGCAGGGTCAGGCGCATGGCGTTGAGCGGCGGCGTGAGCAGGCGCTCCGGTACCCCGTCGAGGAGGATCGCCATGCCCCGGTTCGCCGCGACCACCTCGTACGTGGCGTCCACGACGAGCGCCGGGTACGGCTCGTACGCCTGCAGCAGTTGGTCGAGACTGGCGCGCAGGGCGTCGAGGGACGGGTCGTCCAGCGGGGTCTCCGGGAAGCGCGGCGCGTATCCGGCGGCCAGGAGCAGCGCGTTCCGCTCCCGTACGGGGACGTCCAGATGCTCGGCGAGGCGCAGCAGGAACTCCTCGCTGGGCCGGGACCGGCCGGTCTCCACGAAGCTGATGTGCCGGGCCGAGGAGTCCGCGCGCAGCGCCAGCTCCAGTTGGCTCATGCGGCGCTGCTCCCGCCAGCCGCGAAGCAGGGGCCCGACTCCCTTGTCCCGTACGGCAGTTGGCCTTCGGTGAGCGCTGGTCATGACAGGACCGTAACCGATCCCGGGCGGTCGGGCTGTGGCAGGCTGACGGCGAGTACCCCGACTCGTACCCCCGTGAGGAGCACCGCCATGGCACTGGCACCGCTGTCGCAGCAGGAGATCGACGACCGGCTCGCGGAGCTGCCCGGCTGGGAGTTCCGGGACGACAAGCTGACCCGCTCGTACCGCCTCGGCTCGCACTTCGCGGCGGCGGCGCTCGTGGTGCACATCGCGCAGGTGCAGGACGAGCTGGACCATCACTCGGATCTGACGCTCGGCTACAACTCCGTCGAGCTGTCGGTGAATACGCACAGTGTGGGGGGCGCGGTCACGGAGAAGGACTTCGGGCTGGCGGGGCGGGTGGAGGGGGTGGCCACGGCGCACGGGGTCAAGGGCTGAGCTCTTCCCCTACCCGCCCCGGGAAAGATTGCTGGAACCGCAACGAGGTTTGCCCGCCCCGGCCACGTGCGCGCACTCTGCCCCCGTACCCGTACGACATGAGGGGCGACCACATGGGCAACCACCAACACGGCCACGGCGACGTCGACTGGGAACGGCTGAGCGCGAGCCTGACGCGGCGGGCCGAGGCGTACGCGCCGATGACCGCGCAGATCATCGAGCAGCTGCGCACCGCACAGCCCCAACCGCGCCGGATCCTCGACGCGGGCTGCGGCCCCGGCGTCATCGCCTGCGCGCTCGCCGAGTCCTTCCCGGACGCCGAGGTCGTCGCCGTCGACGGCACGCAGGCCCTGCTCGACCTGACCGCGCGGCGCGCCGAGCGCACCGGGGTCGCCGACCGGGTGCGGACACACCTCGCCGACCTGCCGGACGGCCTCGCGGACGTCGGCGAGGCGGACGTGATCTGGCTCGGCCTCGCCCTGCACCACCTCGGCGACCAGCGCGCCGCGCTCGCCGAGTTCGCCCGCCGGCTCGCGCCCGGCGGCACCCTCGTCCTCCTGGAAGGCGGGCTTCCGGCGCGCTGTCTGCCCCGGGACATCGGCATCGGCAGGCCCGGGCTGCAGGCCCGACTCGACGTGGCCCAGGAGGACCGGTTCAACGAGATGCGCGCCGCGCTGCCCGACGTCAAGGACGAGGTCGAGGACTGGGGCGCCCTGCTCACCGCCGCCGGACTCACCCACGTGGAGACGCGCACGCATCTGCTCGATCTGCCCGCCCCCGCGTCCCCCACCGTCCGCGCACACGTCGCCGACCTCTTCGGGCGGCTGAGCGGCGGCCTGCGCGAGGGGCTCGACGCGGACGACGCCGCCACCCTCGACCGGCTCCTCGACCCGGACGACGTGGCGGGCCTGGACCACCGGCCCGATGTGTTCCTCCTTGCCGCGCAGACCGTGCACCTGGGGCGCAAGGGCGCCTGAGCCACGTACGGGAACGGCGGAGCCGCCGCCCGGAGGTGTTCCGGACGGCGGCTCCGCCGCATGCGTGAGAGGGGCTCAGACCACGTCGAACGTCGCCGGGTCCGGGCCGAGGCGCTTGCCCTCGTCGAGCGCGGCGATCGCCGTCAGGTCCTCGTCGTCGAGCTCGAAGCCGAACACGTCGAGGTTCTCCTTGATCCGGGACGGGGTCACGGACTTCGGGATCACGACGTTGCCCAGCTGGAGGTGCCAGCGCAGCACGATCTGGGCCGGGGTGCGGTCGTGCTTCCGCGCGATCGCGACGATCGTCGGCACCTCGAGCAGGCCCTTGCCCTGGCCGAGCGGCGACCAGGCCTCGGTCGCGATCTCGCGGCGCGCGTGGGCCGCGCGGGACTCGGCCTGCTGCAGCTGCGGGTGCAGCTCGATCTGGTTGAGCACGGGCACGACCGACGTCTCGTCGAGCAGCCGCTCCAGGTGCTCCGGCAGGAAGTTCGACACGCCGATGGCCTTCGCGCGGCCGTCGGCGTAGATCTTCTCGAAGGCCTTGTACGTGTCGACATACGTGCCCCGGGCGGGCAGCGGCCAGTGGATCAGGTAGAGGTCGACGTGGTCCAGGCCGAGCTTGGCCAGCGAGGTGTCGAAGGCGCGCAGCGTCGAGTCGTAGCCCTGGTCGGCGTTCCACAGCTTGGTGGTGACGAACAGCTCGTCGCGCGCGATGCCCGAGGAGGCGAGGGCCCGGCCGGTGCCCTCCTCGTTGCCGTACACGGCGGCGGTGTCGATGCTGCGGTACCCGGCCTCCAGGGCGGTGCCGACCGCGCGCTCCGCCTCGTCGTCCGGCACCTGCCAGACGCCGAAGCCGAGCTGGGGCATGGCGACGCCGTTGTTGAGGGTGATGGTGGGGACCTTGCTCACGAGCTCTCGATCCTTCGGTGGTGGGTGGTACTTACATCCTCAACGATCACGCCGTACCGTGCATTCCCGTTCGTCGTCTCGTTCACGACACGTTCACGCTGGTCGGCCGCCTGTGCCGGGACGCGTATCCGGGTACGGCGGTCAGCCCGCCACCGTCCCCAGATACGCGTCCCGCACCCTCGGGTCGGCCCGCACCTGGGCCGGGGTGCCCTCCGCGAGGACCGCGCCGAGGTCCAGGACGACGACGCGGGCGCAGAGCTCCATCACGAACGCCACGTTGTGCTCGACGAGCAGCACCGCACAGCCCCGCTGGTCCGCGAGATGGCGTACGACGGCGGCCAACTGGGCACGTTCCGCGGCCGTCATCCCGGATGCGGGCTCGTCCAGGAGCAGCACCCGGGGCGGGTCGGCGAGCGCCCGCGCCAGCTCGACCATGCGGGCGCGGCCGACCGGCAGGGCGCCCGCGTGCCCGTCGGCGAGATCGTCGAGGCCGCACTCCTTCAGGACCTCCGACGCCCGTTCCCGGCGGGCCCGTTCACGCCTGCGGCGGCCGGGCGCACCGACCGCGTCGGCCACAAGCCCGCCCCCGCCGCCGCGCCACTCCTGGGCGACGAGCAGATTGTCGGCGACGGTCAGCTGGCCGAAGAGCTGCTGACGCTGGAACGTACGCCGCATGCCGTGCCGGGCCCGCCAGACCGGGGAGCGCCGGGTGACGTCCGCCCCGTCGAGCAGGACCCGGCCGGAGTCCGGGCGGCGGATCCCTGAGACGACGTCGAACAGGGTGGTCTTCCCCGCCCCGTTGGGACCGATCAGGCCGCAGACCTCGCCGGGGCGCACCGCGATCCGCGCGTCCCGCAGGGCCCGTACACCGCCGAACCGGACGTCGATCCCGGTCGCTTCGAGCACGTGACGGGTCATGGCCCGCTCACCTCCGTACGTGTCGCGTGCGGGCCGTCGGCCGCGATGCCGAGGTACGCCTCCGTCAGCCGGTCCGCCTCGACCTCCGCGCGCGGGCCGCACCACGAGACGCGGCCCTGGGACAGGTAGGCGACCCGGTCCGCGACGCCCAGGATCTCGGCGGCCTTCTCCTCGACGAGCAGCAACGCCGTGCCCGCGTCCCGGAGTTCGGCAAGCAGCCGGAACACCTCCTCGACGACGCGCGGCGCGAGGCCGAGCGACGGCTCGTCGGCGATCAGCACCTTCGGCGGGCGCTGCAACAGCGGGGCGAGGGCGAGGAGTTGCTGCTCACCGCCGGAGAGCGAACCGGCGCCGACGCTGCGGCGGGCGGCGAGTGCGGGGAAGCGTTCGTACACCGCGTCGCGGTCGGTGCGGTCCGGCAGGTGCAGGGTGAGGTTCTCGTCGATGGTGAGTGCCGGGAAGATGCCGCGGCCCTCGGGGGCGAGGAGGGTGCCTGCGCGGGAGCGGGGGACGGGGCCGGTGCGGGTGACGTCGTGGCCGTCGGCCAGCACCTGGCCGGTGCGGGGCGTGAGGATTCCGGCCGCTACTCGGCAAGTGGTGGTTTTGCCCGCGCCGTTGGGGCCGAGGAGGGCGAGGATCTCGCCTGCTCTTACGGTGAGGTCCACTCCGTGGAGTACGGGGGCTCCGTCGTATCCGGCGTGGATGTCGTGGAGGGCGAGGGCTGCTTCTTCCCCAGTCCCGCCCCTTCCCGAAAGTCCTGCCGGACGGGCCTCCTCAATCGCCGGAGAGGCTGAAAATTCAGCCTCTCCGGCGATTGAGGAGCGGGGGCCCGGGGGCGGAGCCCCCGAAGCTCGGCGCCGGTACCGCCGCACCGAAACCGCCGCCGCATACCCGTCAGGGTCATTCGCCAGCGCCAACCCCGCCAACCCGAACAGAATCACCGGCAGGTGCACGGACTCCGTCACATAGTCCGCGATCAGGTGGGGCACGAGGGCGAAGACCAGGCCCGCCACCACCGCGAACTGCGGCCTGCGCACACCCGCCGCGACGACCACCGCGAGCCAGATCAGGCCCGTCATCGCGGTGAAGTCGGTAGCGGTGATACGGGTGTTGTACGAGGCGTACATGACCCCGCCGAACCCGGCGAGCCCCGCGGACAGCGTGAACAGGAGCAGTTTCGTACGGACCACGGAGACGCCGGAGGCCATCGCCGCGGCGGGTGCGGAGCGTACGGCGAGCATCGCGCGGCCCGTCGGCGAGTGGCGCAGTGCGCTGAGGGCCGCCACGACCGCCGTGACGAGGACGAGCAGGGCCACGCCCATCGCCCGGTCGTCGCCGAGATCGATGGGGCCGAAGACGGGCCGGGGTATCGCCCAGCCCGTGTCGCCGTTCCTCAACCAGCCGGTCTGGAACAGGACTTGGTCGGCGAGGAAGGCGAGCGCGAGCGTCGCGAGGGCGAGGGAGCGGCCGCCGAGGCGCAGCGCGGGCAGCGCGACCACGGCGCCGAGCAGCGCGGCCGCGCAGGTGCCGACGAGCGCGGCGCCGAGGAACGGCCAGCCCTGGCTCATCAGGAGCCCGGCGACCAGGGCCGCGCCGGTGACGAACGTGGCCTGCGCCAGCGAGACCATCGCGCCGAGTCCCGTGACCACCGTGAAGGAGAGGAAGACGAGCGAGACTGCCAGGCCCTGGGCGAGGATGCCGCTCCAGAACGGGGTCGTGACCGTGTAGAAGGCGATCGCGAGCAGCACCGCGCCCGCCGCCCACGGCCCCCAGCGCCGGGCCCAGGAGCTGCCCGCGAGGTAGTCGAGCGGCGGCGCGTCCACGGCGGCGGTGCCCGCGGTGCGCTGCCGCCGCGCCATCAGGAGCAGCCCGCCGAAGAGGATCAGGAACGGTACGGCCGTACGGAAGCCGGTGAGGTCGTCGGCGAACGAGGCGTACCCGGCGACGAGGTTCTGCAGCACACCGAGGGCCAGGCCGCCCGCGAACGCCAGCGGGATCGAGGCGAAGCGGCCGAGGACGGCGGCGGTCGCGGAGACGAAGAGGAACAGGGTGAAGTCGTGGGCGGACAGGCCGAGGAGCGGAGTCGCGAGCACTCCCGCCAGGCCCGCGAGGGCCGACGACAGCATCCAGGCCACCGAGGAGAGCCGGTCCGCGCTCATGCCGCGCAGCTCGACAAGCGACCGGTTGTCGACGACGGCGCGCAGCCGCAGGCCGAGCGGGGTGTGCCGGAGCAGCAGCCACAGGCCCGCGGCGACCACGGCCGTCGTCACCCAGGTGATCAGCTGGTCCGAGTCGACGCCGACGCCGTCCATCAGCTGCCAGGACTCGGCGGGGCTCGGCCCCACACCGGGCAGTCCGAACTGGTTCTCGGCGGGTTTCACCGGCGCACCCGCCTGCTCAAGCAGCTCGACGATCCACAGGCCGAGCGCGGGCAGCGCCACAAGGAGGCCGATGGTGGCGACGATCTGAGCCGTCTCGCCGACTCGCGCCAGCTTGCGGAACATCAGCCGGTCAAGGGCCCAGCCGAGCCCCGGCGCGATCACCAGGACGAGCAGCAGCGCCGTCGGTACGGCGGGCCAGCCGAAGCCGGAGTGCAGTTCGTGGAAGGCGAGCGCGCAGAGGTAGGCGGTCGCGCCGTGGGCGAAGTTGAAGAGCCCGGACGCCGAGTAGGAGAGCACGAGCCCGGTGGCGAGCAGCGCGTACAGCGCACCCGAGACGAGGCCGCTGAGGACGAAGCCGAGAAGGTCAGCCATGCTGGGCCGCCGTCATTTGAAGGGGATGGGTTCGTAGCACCGGAACGGCGAGGACACCTCGTACCTGCCGTTCTTGAGCTGGACGAGCGCGCCGCAGCCGAACGACTCCTTCTGGCCCTTGGGCAGGGCGCGGTCGCCGACCATCGTGCCCTTGTCGGAGAAGCCCTTGGCGGCCTTCTGGAAGGAGGCGGTGGTGAGGTCGCGGCCGGCCTTCTCGGCGACGGCGAGGAACAGGTCGGCGGACATGTAGCCGGTCATCATGTGCATGTTGAGCGGCACGTCCTTCCCGGCGGCCTTCCTGATGTCGGCCTTGAACTGCTTCATCCGCGCGCTGTCCGACTCGAACGGCTCGAAGGTCAGCAGCACATGCACCCCGTCGAGCGCCTTCCGGCTGGCGCTCTTGGTGAGCAGGCCGGGGTCGTAGTCGGTGGGGTCGGTGATCACGCCCTTGAAGCCGCTGCGCTTGACCGCCGTGAACAGGCCGATGTTGTACGGGGTCTGCATCACGGACACCACCGCGTCCGGCGCCTTCCCGCCGTCGCTGCGCAGGATCTCCTTGGTGTACGCGGACCAGTCGCTGGGCGCCGAAGCGGCGGGGACGACGGCCTTCGCGTACGTCACGTCGAAACCGGCGGCGGCGAAGCCCTGCTTGTAGGTGCGGATGGCGAAGGTGCCGGCGTCGTTGTCGTTGGCGAGGATCGCGACGGACTTGCCCTTCGCGCCGCCCATCACCTCGGCGAGGCCCTCGGGCCAGCTCTGCGTGATGGTGCCGCCGGGCATCGGGACCATGCAGCCGCCGTAGCCGTAGATGTACTCGGGCCCGCAGAACTGCGGAAGCGTGCCCCAACCGAAGGTCGGCACCTTCTCCTTGTTCAGGAAGTCCGCCCCGGAGAAGGTGACCGAGCTCATCGGCGATACCGCGAACACCTTGTCCCGCTGGACGAGTTTGCGGGCCGCCGCGAGGTTCTTGGCGGGGTCCTGGCCGTCGTCCTCCGCGCCCAGGTAGTCGATGGTCCGGCCGTGGACGCCGCCCTCGGCGTTGGCGCGGTCGTAGCGGGCCTTGGCGCCGAGGTCGGTGTCCTTCTTGCTGTAGCCGCTGGACGTGGTCATGGAGACGATGCCGCCGACCTTGATGCTGTCGTCGCTCACGCCGCGCGTCGAACCGCCCTTGTCCCCACCGGAGGCGGGGGTCGCGGCGGAGTTGCAGGCGGTGGCGGCGAGCAGCAGGGCGGCCGTGGCGGCGAAGGTGCGGATGCGGTTGTGTCGAGGCACGGGCCGGTTCCCTCCGTCGAAGTGAGGGAGATTCTGTGGCGGACCTGATGAACCGTCAATAACTGACGCATCGGTAATTGATGAACCGTCAGAAGTGGCGCCGGGCCCTCTTGCCGAAGGTGCTCACGCGGTGTACAGGCCTACGTGCTCACGCGCGGTAGAGCGCCTCCACCTCGGCCTCGTAGGTCTGCTCGATCGCCTTCCGCTTGAGCTTCAGGGACGGGGTGAGCAGGCCGTGCTCCTCGGAGAACTGGTGCGCCAGTATCCGGAACGTACGGATCGACTCGGCCTGCGAGACCAGCGTGTTGGCGGCGACCACCGCGCGCCGGATCTCCGTCTCCAGGTCCGGGTCGCGCACCAGGTCCACCGGGCCGAGGCTGGGCTTGCCGCGCATGTTCAGCCAGTGCTCGACGGATTCGCCGTCCAGGGTGACGAGGGCCGCGATGTACGGCCGGTCGTTGCCGACGACGATGCACTGCGCGACCAGCGGATGGTCCCGTACCCGCTCCTCCAGTTGCGAGGGCGAGACGCTCTTGCCGCCGGAGGTCACGATGATCTCCTTCTTGCGGCCGGTGATCGTCAGATAGCCGTCCTCGTCGAGATGGCCCAGGTCGCCGGTGGCGAGCCAACCGTCGTGCAGCGTCTGGTCGGTGGCCTTCGGGTTGCCCAGGTAGCCCTGGAACACCTGGTCGCCGTAGAGCCACACCTCGCCGTCGTCCGCGATGTGCACCGTGGTGCCGGGGATCGGGCGGCCGACCGTGCCGAAGCGGGTCTGCTCCGGCGGGTTGGCGGTCGCGGCGGCCGTCGACTCGGTGAGGCCGTATCCCTCGTAGATCAGGACGCCCGCGCCCGCGAAGAACAGGCCGAGCCTGCGGTCCATGCCGGAGCCGCCGGACATCGCGTGCCGCACCCGGCCGCCCATCGCCGCGCGGACCTTGGAGTACACCAGTTTCTCGAAGAGCTGATGCTGTATCCGCAGCGCCGCCGACGGGCCCGCGCCGGTGCCGAACGCCTTGTGCTCCATCGCGTCCCAGTACTTCACCGCGACCTCGACGGCCTTGTCGAACGGCCCGAGCTTGCCGTCCTTCTCGGCCTTCCTGCGGGCCGCGTTGAAGACCTTCTCGAAGATGTACGGCACGGCCAGGATGAACGACGGCCGGAACGCGGCCAGATCGGGCAGCAGGGCGGCCGCGTTCAGGTTCGGCTGGTGGCCCAGCTTGACCCGGCCGCGGATCGCCGCGACCTCCACCATCCGCCCGAAGACGTGCGCGAGCGGCAGGAAGAGCAGCGTCGTCGCCTCGTCGCCGCGCTTGGAGTGGAAGACCGGCTCCCAGCGGGTGAGCACGGTGTCCGCCTCGTACATGAAGTTGGCGTGGCTGATCACGCAGCCCTTGGGGCGGCCCGTCGTACCGGAGGTGTAGATCACCGTCGCGACCGAGTCGGGCGTCACCGCGCGCCGGTGGCGGTGCACCACCTCGTCGTCGATGTGCTCGCCCGCGGCGCGGAGTTCACCGACCGCGTCCGAGTCCAGCTGCCACAGGCGGCGCAGCGCGGGCAGCCGGTCGATGACCGAGCCGATCGTCATGGAGTGGTCCTCGTGCTCCACGACGCAGGCCGAGACCTCGGCGTCGTACAGCATCCAGAAGACCTGCTCGGCGGAGGACGTCGGGTAGATCGGCACGACCTGCGCGCCGATGGTCCACAGGGCGAAGTCGAAGAGCGTCCACTCGTAGCGCGTACGGGACATGATCGCGACGCGGTCGCCGAACCGTACGCCGTGGGCGAGCAGGCCCTTGGCCAGGGCGAGGACCTCGTCACGGAACTCCGCGGACGTGACGTCCCGCCACTCGCCGTCGACCTTGCGTCCCAGGGCGATGCGCAAGGGGTCCTCGAGGGCATGGTCGAAGACGACATCGGCCAGACCGCCCACCAGCGGCGCCGACGCCAGGGGAGGTGAGGTGAACTCGCGCAATGGTTCTCCTTGTGGCGCTCCACACAGCGCGGGTGACGGTACCCCACGCGGCTTCCGGGCGGGAGGGGTGGCGGGCCTCGGATCGCCGTCATCGTCACAGGTCAGGCGGCGAAATGGGGCGACACGGGCGTGGGCCCGGGCAGAAACCTGACTTCCGGGTAAGTTTCGCTTCCGTAACCTCCACGGAATCTGTACGCGACGGTTACGCGGGGGCGGTCTTTCTCCCCGCTTCGGGGCGGGGAGGGGAAATCACCGCCCCGACCGGCGCGGCGTTTCAGCGGTCCCGTCCGCCCCGGTGCAACCGGTCCCCGCCCGCCAGGATCGCCGCGGCCAGCGCGTCCGCCGCCTCCTGGGCGCGGGCCCGGGTGCGGCCGTGGCGGAGTACGAAGTCGACGCCGCCGAGGTCCGGCAGGCCCGAGCGGATCCGGACCAGGCCCGGCGGGATCAGGCTGCGGGTGTGGGCCATCACGCCGAGGCCCGCGCGGGCCGCCGCCACCAGGCCGTTGAGGCTGCCGCTCGTGCAGGCGACGCGCCACGCGCGGCCGCTTTGCTCCAGGACTTCGAGCGCGCGGGCCCGCGTGATGCCGGGCGGCGGATAGACGATCAGCGGCACCGGCTCCTGGGGGTCGACCCGCAGCCGCTCCCCGCCGGTCTCCGCGCCGATCCACACCAACTCGTCCCGCCACACCAGCGTCCCCTCCGCCTCCCCGTCCCGCGGATGGCGCTTCGCGAGGACCAGGTCGAGCCGCCCGTCCGCGAGCCTGCGGTGCAGCGTGCCGGAGAGCTCGACCGACAGCTCCAGGTCGACCTCCGGATGCTCGCGCCGGAAGGCCTTGAGGATCTCCGGCAGTTCGGTGAGGACGAAGTCCTCCGAGGCGCCGAACCGCAGCCGCCCGCGCAGCCGCGTGCCCGCGAAGAACGCCGCCGCCCGCTCGTGCGCCTCCAGGATCGTGCGGGCGAACCCGAGCATCGCCTCGCCGTCCTCGGTCAGCTCCACGCTGTGCGTGTCCCGGGCGAAGAGCGTGCGGCCCGTGGCGTCCTCCAGGCGCCGCACGTGCTGGCTGACCGTCGACTGGCGCAGGCCGAGCCGGCGCGCGGCCCGCGTGAAGCTCAGGGTCTGCGCCACGGCCAGGAACGTGCGCAGTTGTGCGGGGTCGTACATGCACGCCAGGCTAGCCCTCCTATCACGTATCGCGATAGCAGTCAGTCCCGTATCCCGGATTCCCGATCACGGCGATCAGGAGGACGATGGAGAGGGCACGCTCCGCATCGCGTGCCCGTCCCCGACCACCGCACTGGAGCACAGCGCACCGTGAAACGCCCGACCTGGCCGTCCTGGATGCCGATCGACCCGTACGTCCTGCTGCTGCTCGGCACGGTGGGCATCGCCGCGCTGCTGCCCGCGCGGGGCACGGGCGCCGATGTCGCCTCAGGTGCGGCCACCGCGGCGGTCGCCTTCCTGTTCTTCCTCTACGGCGCCCGCCTCTCCACCCGCGAGGCGCTCGACGGGCTGCGCAACTGGCGGCTCCACCTCACCGTCATCGCCTGCACGTTCGCGGTCTTCCCGCTGCTCGGCCTGGCCGCGGGCGGGCTCGTGCCGTACGTCCTGACGCCCGCGCTGTACAGCGGCTTCCTGTTCCTGACCCTGGTGCCATCGACCGTGCAGTCGTCGATCGCGTTCACGTCCATCGCGCGCGGCAACGTACCCGCCGCGATCTGCGCCGGGTCCTTCTCCTCGCTCGCCGGGATCGTCCTGACGCCGCTGCTCGCCGCCGGGCTCATCGGCGGGCACGCCGGGTTCTCCGCGGACTCGCTCGTCAAGATCGTGCTGCAGCTGCTCGTGCCGTTCCTCGCCGGGCAGCTCCTGCGCCGCTGGATCGGCCCGTTCGTCGCCCGGCACAAGAAGGTCCTCGGCCTGGTGGACCGCGGCTCCATCCTGCTCGTCGTCTACGCCGCGTTCAGCCAGGGCATGGTCGCCGGCATCTGGCAGCAGGTCACCCCGCTGCGGCTGCTCGCGCTCCTCGGCGTCGAGGCCGTGCTGCTCGCCGCGATGCTGGCGCTGACCTGGTTCGGCGCGAAGCGCCTCGGCTTCGGGCGGGCCGACCGGGTCGCGATCCAGTTCGCCGGGTCGAAGAAGTCCCTGGCGGCCGGACTGCCCATGGCCAGCGTGCTGTTCGGCGCGCAGGCCTCGCTCGCGGTGCTTCCGCTGATGCTCTTCCACCAGATGCAGCTGATGGTCTGCGCCGTCATCGCCAAGCGCCGCTCCCGCGACCCCGAGGCCTCCGCCGACGCCGCGCCGCCCGAGGCCGAGCAGGAGCCCGGCCCGATCAGTCGCCTGGAACGAGCCGCAGCCGCAGGAACCGTGGTCGGTACAGCGACACGTTCCGGCTGACGTTCGCCTGCGCCGCCTGCGGGTTCGACTCCAGCCAGTTCACGTCGTAGCTGAGCAGCAGCCGGCCGTCGTCCGCCCGTAGCGCGGGGTGTGCCTGCGGGTTGTAGACGGCGGTGCTCTGCCGCGCCGCCCCGTCCGGTGGCAGCGGCGGCGCGAAGCCCTTCGCCGGGCCGTGCCAGGGCCCGTTCGGCGCGCACGACCAGTACGACGTGATCGTCGACAGGCCCTCCGCCCCCGCCGCCATCGTGAAGAGCACCCACGTCCCCTCGTCCCGGACGACGGTGTACGCGCTGCCCACGCCCTTCTTCTCGCCGTCCCCGAGCACCGGCGCGGCCTTGCGGCCGGTGGACCAGCCCTCGCCGTCCCAGTACCGCCAGGCGCCGGGCTCGGCGAGCCGCCCGTGCGGGACGCGCGCCACGTACGCCTCCGAGGCCGGCCGCACCGCCGTCTTCCCGTCGTTGCCGCCGAAGACGTACGTGTACTCCTCGCCGTCGACCGCCGTCGTCCCGTACAGCACGCGCTCGGCCGGGTCCTTGACGCCGCTCTGGTCGGAGACCCGGACCGTGCCCTCCAGGCGCAGGTCCGGCAGGGAGAGCGTGGCGACCTCGGTGGCGAGGGGAAGCCCGTAGATCCACGGGCCGGTGCCGGTGGCGCGGGTCCACAGCAGGACGCGGACGACCTGTTCGGAGGAGCCGGGGGAGCGGGGCTCGACCTTCGCCGCGACCGGCCAGCGCCACTGCCCCGCCGCCGGATCGGCGAACAGTGGGGCGGGCAGGGTCCGCTCGAGACGACCCGAACGGCCCATCACCACGGCCGAGTTGCGCACGAACGGCGCGGTCGTGTCCCGCCAGGCGTGCGGCTGGCCCGACAGGTTCGGTGGTCCGTGCACCTTGCCGAGGAACGTGTCCGAGAACAGCCACAGGACCCGCCCGTCCGGAAGCCGCACCGAGTGGGTGCCGTCGCCGCCGGACCAGTCGTCGTCCCGGGAGGCGTCGTTGCCGTACCGGGCGAATTCCCCGGTCGTGCGCTGGTCCGCCGTCCAGGACGCCACCTTGCGCGGGGCGCACGCGGCGCCGCCCTCCCGGTCGTCCTGCTCCGGGAGGGCGGTGAACAGGGTGCCCGCGAGGACGGCGGCGAGCAGCAGCACCAGACCGGTGCCGTACTGCCACCGCCGGCCCGCGGGCTTTCCCGTGCGCCTCGTGCGCCTCGTATGCCTCGTTCGTTCAGCGGCTGACACGCACGGGACGTTAACGGCTGCCGTTGATCCGGTCCATCGGCAGCCGCAGCACGGTGCCGAGGGTCACACCGGCACCGGGCCTGCGCAGCCGCTTCAGCTCGGCGTCGCTCAATGCCCGGTCCCACACCTGGACCTCGTCGATCGCACCGGCGAAGTGGGCCCGGCTGTCGACGCGCTGGCCGACATGCACCCCGAACCCGGACGTCCGGCTCACCGAACCGGGCACGGCCCCCGTCGTGGCGACCTTCGTGCCGTCGACGGTGAGGCTGAACTCGCCCTCGGTGCGCCGCAGCACGGCGTGGTGCCACGTGCCGTCGTTCAGCGCGGACGTGCTGCGCACCCACGCCGAGCGGGGCGCCGCGGCGCCGTCCCGCGCGGTCATCAGGCCCATGATCCGCCCCGATGCGGGCTCGCCGCGCAGCCACACCTGCGGCTGATTCGAGCCGACTCCGCCCATCCACAGCAGCGGATGCTCGCCGCTCGCCGCCGAGTAACGGAACCATACGGAGGCAGTGAACTGATCGCCGTAAAGGGGGAGTTGAGAGCGGTACGGAAGGCGTACGGCGTCGTCCTTGCCGTCGAGGGCGAGCGCGCCGCCGAACCGGCCCGAGGTCGGCCGGGCGCCGCCGAGCACCGTGGCGCCGGGCGCGCCGAACGCCAGGTCCCGGGTGGTCGGATCGGGGCCGCGGCGGGGCTTCAGCCAGTCCTCGGTGAAGCGGGCGAAGCGGATCTCGTCGCGCGCGTCCACCGCGCCGCCCTCGTAGAGCAGGCCGACGGTCCCCGGAGCGCCGTCCGCGCCGTTGATCGCCACCAGGTCGGAGTAGCCGGACCAGTCGGTGGACACGACCGTGCCGCGGTCCACGCTGTCCCAGGTGCGGCCCCCGTCGTACGAGGAACGCACCATCATCGTGCGCCGCCGGTCCGGGTCGGCCGGGCAGGACAGCAGCATCCGGCTCTCCAACCCGACGGTCGCGCACTGCACTTGGGGTGCGTACAGGTCCGGGATGGCGCGGAA
This sequence comes from Streptomyces sp. LHD-70, assembly GCF_031157275.1. GTDB lineage: Bacteria > Actinomycetota > Actinomycetes > Streptomycetales > Streptomycetaceae > Streptomyces. The sequence goes on along the minus strand of NZ_JAVIFW010000016.1, from coordinate 155,015 downwards.
CTTGCCGGTGAAGGACGCGCCGCCGTCCTGGCTCACGGCGTGCGTGCGGTGGCCGAGGTCGGTGCCGTCCTGCTCGCGTCCGCTGACGTAGATCTCGCCGTCGCCGCGCTCGGTGAGCGTCACCTCGGAGGGCTTCTGGCGGAACGTGCCGTCCTGGGCTATCGGCCAGGAGTCGGTCGCGCCGACCTTCCAGGTGTCGCCGCCGTCGTCGCTGTGGATGAGGGCGGCGTGGTTGGCGGTGACCCGACTGCCGTTCCACGTCTCGGTGTTGACGCCGAAGACGAGCCGGCCCGCGTGCGGCCCGCGCTCCAGCTGTATGCCGTGCACGGGGCCCGTCGCGTACCAGGAGTTCCAGTGCTCCGGCAGGATCTGGTCGCTGAGGTCGCGCGGCTGGGACCAGCTGCGGCCGTCGTCGTCGCTGTACTGGAGGTGCGGGGTGCGCTTGCAGGGCACGTCGCAGTTGCCGCCGCCGGGCTTGCCCGGGTTCCAGGTCTCGGCGAGCAGGATGCGGCCGGTCTCGCGGTCCACCATGGGCGCCGGGTTGCCGTGGGTGTCGCCCCCGCCCTCGTTGACGACCTGCAGCGGGCCCCAGGTGCGGCCGCCGTCCGTGGAGCGTTTGACGACGAGGTCTATGTCGCCCGCGTCCGTGCAGTCGTTCACCCGGCCCTCGGCGAACGCGAGCAGGGTCCCTGACTTTGTCTGCACGACGGCCGGGATGCGGAAGCAGGCGTAGCCCGGGTCCTGGGAGGCCTTGAAGAGGACCTGCTGCGTGAAGTCCGCTGTTTCCGGGGCGAGTGGGGCGGCCTGGGCGGCGGTGGCGGGGGCGGCCAGGGCGAGGGCGGTGAGGGTGGCGAGGAGGGGGCGTAAGGCTCTGCGGGGTCCGGACGGCATGTGGAGACCTGCCCTTCTGCGGTCCTGCGCGGCACGTGCCTGTACAAGGATCACGTCATCCGGACATCCCACGTCCAATGTCCGGTTCCCAGAAGGTACTTGGGGGTGGGGGCGCGGACAAGGACTCGCGCGGCCGTTGCTTTTCCCCTCCCCGCCCCTTCCCGAAAGTCCTGCCGGACGGGCCTCCTCAAACGCCGGAGGGGCTGATTGATAGGGGCGCGGGGGAACTGCGCATCTTTTAGGGGCGCGGGGCTGTGACATTGGCGGCTCCGCCGCGGGGCGCGACCAGCCACGACGGCGCCGCAGACGAACGACGGCAGCACTGAACGCCCCTGCGGGGCAGCCGCACGGGCCCGGCCGGCGCAGGGGGCGCTCCTCACCGGCCGGGACCCCGCCGCCGCGTAGGCGGGCGCTCGCGGTCAGCCCTGACCGGCCGCGGCCTGCAGGGCGATGCGATGGTCGCCCGCGTACACGTTCATGGACGTACCGCGCAGGAAGCCCACCAGGGTGAGCCCCGTCTCGGCCGCCAGGTCCACGGCGAGCGAGGACGGCGCGGAGACCGCGGCGAGCACCGGGATGCCCGCCATCACGGCCTTCTGCGCCAGCTCGAACGAGGCGCGTCCGGAGACGAGCAGGATCATGCGGGCCAGCGGAAGCCGGCCGTCCTGCAGCGCGCGGCCGACCAGCTTGTCGACCGCGTTGTGCCGCCCCACGTCCTCCCGCACGTCGACCAGCTCGCCGTCCTCCGTGAACAGCGCCGCCGCGTGCAGGCCCCCGGTCCGGTCGAAGACCCGCTGGGCCGCGCGGAGCCGGTCGGGGAGGCTCGCGAGCAGTTCGGGGGCGAGCCGGACCGGGGGAGTGCCGGGTTCCGTGCCGTGCGTGCCGTCGCCGGTCGCGTCGTCGATGGGCCAGCGCGCCGTCGTCCGCACCGCGTCCAGGCTGGCCTTGCCGCACAGCCCGCACGACGAGGACGTATAGACGTTTCGCTCCAGCGTGATGTCCGGGATCACGACGCCGGGCGCCGTCGAGACGTCCACCACGTTGTACGTGTTGGAGCCGTCCTGCGTAGCCCCCGCGCAGTACACGATCGAGCGCAGCTCCTCCTTCGAGCCGAGCACGCCCTCGCTCACCAGGAACCCGGCGGCGAGTGCGAAGTCGTCGCCCGGTGTGCGCATCGTGATCGCGAGGGGCTTGCCGTTCAGGCGGATTTCCAGCGGCTCCTCCGCGACCAGCGTGTCCGGGCGGGTGGAGACCGCCCCGTCCCGGACACGGATGACGCGGCGTCGCTCGGTGACGCGTCCCATCAGGTGATCAGTCCCGGTTCTGTACGTGTTGATAGCCGAAGCGGCCCTTGATGCAGAGGTTGCCGTGGGTCACCGGGTTGTCGTGCGGCGAGGTGACCTTGACGATCTCATTGTCCTGCACGTGCAGCGTCAGGTTGCAGCCCACACCGCAGTACGCGCACACCGTGGTCGTCTCCGTCTGGGCCGACTCGTCCCACGTACCGGCCGCCCGCATGTCGAACTCGCTCTTGAAGCTGAGCGCGCCCGTCGGGCACACCTCGATGCAGTTGCCGCAGTACACGCACGCGGAGTCGGTGAGCGGGGCGTCGTGCTCGACGGCGATCCGGGCGTCGAATCCGCGCCCGGCGACCGCGATCGCGAAGGTGTTCTGCCACTGCTCGCCGCAGGCGTCCACGCACTTGTAGCAGAGGATGCACTTGTCGTAGTCGCGTACGTACAGGTCGTTGTCGACCTTCGGGGACTCGTTCAGGCGGGCGGCGTCCGGGCCGAAGCGGTCGGGCTTCGCCTCGTACTCCTTCAGCCACTCCTGGACGCGCGGCGTGGTCGACAAGTCGACCGAGGACGCGAGGAGTTCGAGGACCAGTCTGCGGCTGTGCCGGGCGCGCTCGGTGTCCGTACGGACCTCCATGCCGGGCTCGGCCTTGCGGGAGCAGGCCGGGGCCAGCGTGCGCGCTCCCTCGACCTCGACGACGCACACCCGGCAGGCGTTCTTCGGGGTGAGCGTGTCACCCTCGCAGAGCGTCGGGATGTCCTTGCCCGCGGCCCGGCAGGCGTCCAGGACGGTGGACCCCTCCGGGACCCGTACGGGTTCGTCGTCCAGCGTGAACTCCACGAGGCGACGCGGCGGCTGCAGCGGAATGGCGGTCATGCGTACGCTCCCAGACGGTCGATGGCGGACTCGACGGCGTTCCACGCGGTCTGCCCCAGACCGCAGATCGAGGCGTCCTTCATGGCCCGCCCCACGTCCCTCAGGAGTGCGATGTCGTCGGCTGCGGCGGCCCCGGTGCGCTCGGCGATCCGGTGCAGGGCCTCCTCCTGTCGTACGGTGCCGACCCGGCAGGGCACGCATTGGCCGCAGGACTCGTCGCGGAAGAACTCGGCGATACGGAGGAGCATGCGGGGGAGTGGGACGGTGTCGTCGAGGGCGAGCACGACGCCTGAGCCGAGGGTGGTGTTGGCCTCGCGGGTGCCCTCGAAGGTCAGCGGGATGTCCAGCTCGTCCCCGCGCACGAACCCGCCCGCGGCGCCGCCGAGCAGCACGGCCCTCAACTGGCCTGGTTTCCCGGCGAGTTCGAGCAGATCGCCGAGCGTCGCGCCGAACGGCAGCTCGTAGATGCCGGGCCGTTCGACGTTCCCGGAGACGCAGAACAGTTTGGGTCCGGTGGACTTCGGCGTCCCGATGGCCGCGTACGCCTGGGCCCCCATCGTGAGGATCGGCAGGACGTTCACGAGCGTCTCGACGTTGTTGGCCGCGGTGGGCTTGCCGAACAGGCCCTTCTCGACGGGGAACGGCGGCTTGGAGCGGGGCTCGCCCCGGTACCCCTCGATGGAGTTGAACAGCGCGGTCTCCTCACCGCAGATGTACGCGCCCGCGCCCCGCCGGATCTCGATGTCGAAGGCGTAGCCCTGCCCGAGGACGTTCTCCCCGAGGAGGCCGCGGGCGCGGGCCTGCGCGATGGCGTGGGTGAGGCGTTCGAGGGCGCGTGGGTACTCGCCGCGCAGGTAGAGGTAGCCGAGGTGGGCGCCGGTCGCGTACCCGGCGATCGTCATCGCCTCGATCAGCGCGTACGGGTCGCCCTCCATCAGGACGCGGTCCTTGAAGGTGCCGGGTTCTGATTCGTCGGCGTTGCAGACGAGGTAGTGGGGCTGGTCGGGCTGGGAGGCGGTGGCCTGCCACTTTCTTCCCGTGGGGAAGGCGGCTCCTCCTCGGCCGACCAGACCGGCGTCCGTTACCTCGCGGATCACTTCGGCGGGGCCGAGCTTGAAGGCTCTGCGGAGGGCTTCGTAGCCGCCGGCTGCCCGGTAGTCGTCGAGGCTGTGCGGGTCGATCCTGCCGATCCTCTTGAGCAGGATCAGGCCTTCCTGGCCTGCTTGGGGGAGGGCCATCGTGGCCGGGGGTTCGGGTTCCGCGGACTCCGGTTCGGCGGCGGCTCGGGTGATCGCGTCCACGGTCGCGGGGGCGAGGACGGCGGTGGCCCTGCGGGGCGCTTCTTCCCCACCCCGCCCCTTCCCGTAACTGGGGCTCCGCCCCAGACCCCGCTCCTCAAGCGCCGGAGGGGCTGAATTTTCAGCCCCTCCGGCGCTTGAGGAGGCCCGTCCGGCAGGCCACGCGGCGCCAGCCGCATATCGGACACAGCCGGGAAGGGGCGGGGTGGGGTGAGAGCCCGCCGCAGGCGGACCCGCACGCGTCACCAAGGCCGCCGGAGCCCGTTCGCACAAGCCCAGGCACGGGCTCTTCTCCCACACCGCGCCGGACGGCCCGAGGCGGGACTCGAGCTCCGAGCAGAGCTCGGAAGAACCGCGCGTCGCGCAGGCCAGGTCCGTGCAGACCTGGACGCGCGTCGCCGGTCGCGGGCGCACCGCGAACAGGGAATAGAACGTCGCCACCCCGTACGCCTCCGCCGGCGGCACCGTCAGCCGCCTGCACAGGTACGCGAGCGCGCCCTCGCTGATCCAGCCGACCCGGTCGTTCACCGCGTGCAGCCCCGGCAGCAGCAGATCGCGCCGGTCCCGGGCCGTGCGGCCGCCGCGGGCCCAGCGCAGGTCCGTGTCGGGGCGGTCCGACGCGCCCTCCCAGGGGGACTCGGGCGGGCCGAGGAGGGCGTCGACGGCGGCGCGCTCCTCGTCGGTCGGCTTGCTGTCACCGAAGTGCAGATCCATGTCAGCTCCTCAGCTCCTCACGGCCACATCGAGCTTCTCGATCCGGATCGCCGACGCCTTGAACTCCGCCGTGCCCGCGATCGGACAGTTCGCCTCGATCGTGAGCAGGTTGGTGTCCACCTCGTCGGGAAAGTGCATGGTCATGAAGGCGAGGCCGGGGCGCAGGCCGGGGTCGACCCAGACCGGTGCGACGACCGTGCCGCGCCGCGAGGCCACCCGTACCTCCTCGCCCACCACCACGCCGTACCGCTCCGCGTCCTCCGGGCACAGCTCCACGTACTCGCCGCGCCGCAGCGGAGAGGCGAAACTGCCGCTCTGCACACCGGTGTTGTACGAGTCGAGGCGCCGGCCGGTGGTGAGGCGGAGGGGGTACGACTCGTCGGTGAGGTCCACCGGCGGGTCGTGCTCGACCAGGCCGAACGCCGCCCGTGGGCCCCGCAGTTCGGGGTCGGGGTCCCACAGACGGCCGTGCAGGAAGCTCGACGGCAGCTGCTCCAGGTCCGGGCAGGGCCACTGCAGGCCCTGCTGCTCCTCCAGGCGGTCGTACGTCATGCCGAAGTGGTCGGGGGACAGGGCGCGCAGCTCGTTCCAGACCGACTCCGCGTCGGCGAACTTCCAGGCGTGGCCGAGGCGTTCGGCGATCTCGCAGATGATGTCGATGTCCTCGCGGGCCTCGCCGGGCGGGGTGAGCGCGGACCGTACGCGCTGGACGCGGCGTTCGCTGTTGGTGGTGGTGCCGTCCGTCTCCGCCCAGGAGGCCGTGGCGGGCAGGACGACGTCCGCGAGCTCGGCGGTCTTCGTCAGGAAGATGTCCTGGACGACCAGGTGGTCGAGGGCGGCCAGGCGGCGCAGGGCCTGCTCGCTGTCGGCCTCCGACTGGGCCGGGTTCTCGCCGATGCAGTACACCGCGCGCAGCGAGCCGTGCTCCATCGCCTCGAACATGTCGGTGAGCGTCATCCCGTACCGCGGTGGGATCACCGTGTCCCAGGCCGCCTCGAACTTGGCGCGGTGGCCGTCGTCGAGGATGTCCTGGAAGCCGGGGAGCCGGTTGGGGATGGCGCCCATGTCGCCGCCGCCCTGGACGTTGTTCTGCCCGCGCAGCGGCTGCACCCCGGCGCCGTACCGTCCGACGTGCCCGGTGAGCAGCGCCAGATTGATCAGGGCGCGGACGTTGTCGGTGCCGTTGTGGTGCTCGGTGATGCCCAACGTCCAGCACAGCTGGGCGCGTTCGGCTCTCGCGTAGGCGTGTGCGAGGTCGCGGATCGCGGCGGCCGGGACTCCGGTGACCTTCTCGGCGAGGGACAGCGTCCAGGGTTCGACGAGGGCGCGGAACTCCTCGAAGCCGCTGGTCGCCCGCTCGATGAACGCCTCGTTGTGCAGCCCGGCGTGGATGATCTCGCGGGCGACGGCGTGCGCGAGGGGGATGTCGGTGCCGACGTTCGGCCCGAGCCAGGACTCGGCCCACTCGGCGGTGGAGGTGCGGCGCGGGTCGACCGCGTACATCCGCGCCCCGTTGCGTATCCCCTTCAGGACGTGCTGGAAGAAGATCGGGTGCGCGAAGCGGGCGTTGGAGCCCCACATCACGATGAGGTCGGTGTGCTCGACCTCCTCGTACGAGGACGTGCCGCCGCCCGAGCCGAAGACGGCGGAGAGCCCGGCGACGCTCGGGGCGTGGCAGGTGCGGTTGCAGGAGTCCACGTTGTTGGTGCCCATGACGACACGCGTGAACTTCTGTGCCACATAGTTCATTTCATTGGTCGCGCGGGCGCAGGACAGCATCGCGAACGCGTCGGGGCCGTGCGCCACGCGCGCGTTCCGGAAGCCTTCGGCGGCCTTGGCGAGCGCCTCGTCCCAGGTGGCGGGGCGCAGCGGCCCGCCCTTGCCGTCGCGGACCAGGGGGTGGGTGAGCCGGTGGTAGGTCTTCGGGGTGCGGTCGCGTTTCCTCATGCCGCCTCGCTTTCTGGACTGGTCGGCAGGGTGCGCGTGGCAAGGAGGTCCGAGAGGGCGTGCACGGTGCGGAGCGTGGGCACCGGAACGCCGGTGATCGTGGCGAGTTCCACCACCGCGGCGAGCAGCACGTCGAGTTCGAGGGGCTTGCCGCGCTCCAGGTCCTGGAGGGTGGAGGTGCGGTGGTCGCCGACGCGTTCGGCGCCCGCGATGCGCCGCTCCACGGAGATCTCCGGGCGGCAGCCGAGCGTGTGCGCGACGGCCAGGGTCTCCCGCATCATCTGCTCGATGACCTCGCGCGTCGTGCCGTGCACGCACATCTGGCGCATCGTCGCCCGGGTCAGGGCGCTGATCGGGTTGAACGAGATGTTGCCGAGCAGTTTGATCCAGATGTCGTCGCGCAGCTCCGGCTCGACGGGGCACTTCAGTCCGCCCGCCCGCATGGCCTCGCTGAACTCCAGGCACCGCTTCGAGGTGGACCGGTCGGGCTCGCCGATGGAGAACCGGGTGCCCTCCAAGTGCCGTACGAGGCCCGGCGCTTCGAGTTCCGTGGCCGCGTACACCACGCAGCCGACGGCCCGCTCCGGGGCGAGCACCGCGCTGACCGAACCGCCGGGGTCGACGCTCTCGATCCGGTGCCCGTCGTGCGGCCCGCCGTGCCGGTGGAAGTACCACCAGGGGATGCCGTTCTGGGCGGCGATCACGCTGGTGTGGTCCTGGAGCAGCGGCGCCACGAGCGGCCCGCACGCCGCGTACGAGGTCGCCTTCAGGCCCAGGAAGACATGGTCGACCGGGCCGATCTCGGCGGGGTCGTCGGTGCAGTGCGGCCGCGCGGTGAAGTCGCCGCGGGGGCTGAGCACACGCACGCCGTGCTGCCTCATGGCCGCCAAGTGCGGTCCACGGGCGACGAGATGGACGTCGGCGCCCGCGCGGTGCAGCGCGGCTCCGACGTAGGCGCCGATCGCTCCGGCGCCGAGGACTGCGACTTTCACGGTGTGGCTCCTGTCGGTTGAGGGGACCGAGGGAGTTGAAGCACCGGTGGGTGCTTCAGGGAGTCGCACGGTGTCGCACCTGTGTCGACGAAATATTGTCTACAGTATGGAAGTTGGGGCGACAAGGGTTCGCACGGCACATTGCCAACCGTTGACGCGGGTGGGTGTGGCGGGCGGTCTGCGTGCACGACAGGTCGAACACTGTTCGCGCTCTTCCCAACTGCCCTTCCCCTTCCTAGGGTTCGCGACCATGACCACCCCGCCCCTCGCCCCACCGGGATGGAGCCGCTGGCTGGTACCCCCGGCCGCGCTCTCCGTGCACCTCTCCATCGGACAGGCCTACGCCTGGTCCGTCTTCAAGCCGCCCCTCGAATCCGCCCTCGACCTCTCCGGCACGCAGAGCGCGCTGCCGTTCCAGCTGGGCATCGTGATGCTCGGCCTCTCCGCGGCGTTCGGCGGCACGCTCGTCGAACGCAACGGTCCGCGCTGGGCGATGACGGTCGCCCTGTGCTGCTTCTCCTCCGGGTTCCTGCTCGCCGCGCTCGGCGCCGCCACCGAGCAGTACTGGCTGATCGTCTTCGGCTACGGCTTCGTCGGCGGCATCGGACTCGGCATCGGCTACATCTCGCCCGTATCGACGCTGATCAAGTGGTTCCCCGACCGGCCCGGCATGGCCACCGGCATCGCGATCATGGGCTTCGGCGGCGGCGCGCTCATCGCCTCACCCTGGTCCTCGCAGATGCTGGAGTCCTTCGGCAGCGACTCCGACGGCATCGCCCTCGCGTTCCTCGTGCACGGTGTGACGTACGCCGTCTTCATGACGCTCGGAGTGCTCCTTGTGCGGGTGCCGAGGGCCCCTACGGGGGCGGCGGAGGCCGTGCGGGCGACCGCCGACGGACCGCAGGTCTCCGCGAAACAGGCGATGCGCACCCCGCAGTTCTGGTGCCTGTGGCTGGTGCTCTGCATGAACGTGACCGCCGGGATCGGCATCCTGGAGAAGGCCGCCCCGATGATCACCGACTTCTTCGCCGAGACCCCGACCCCGGTCTCCGCCTCCGCCGCGGCCGGTTTCGTGGCGCTGCTCTCCGCCGCCAACATGGCGGGCCGCATCGGCTGGTCCTCCACGTCCGACCTCATCGGCCGCAAGAACGTCTACCGGCTCTACCTCGGCGTCGGCGCCCTCATGTACCTGCTGATCGCCCAGTTCGGGGCCGACTCCAAGCCGCTGTTCATCTGCTGCGCCCTGGTGATCCTCTCCTTCTACGGCGGTGGCTTCGCCACGGTCCCCGCGTACTTGAAGGACCTGTTCGGCACGTACCAGGTCGGCGCCATCCACGGCCGGCTGCTCACCGCCTGGTCCACGGCCGGTGTGCTCGGCCCGCTGATCGTCAACTGGGTGGCCGACTCCCAGGAGGCCGCGGGCAGGAGCGGCCCCGGCCTGTACGGGCTCTCGCTCACGATCATGATCGGCCTGCTGCTGCTCGGCTTCGCCGCGAACGAGCTGGTCCGACCCGTCCACCCGCGCCACCACCACGTATCCGCCGGGCCCGCGCCCGCCACCGCAGAGGTAACCGATGCCGCACCCCGACACCCCGCCTAGCCGCCGCGCCCTGACCGCCTTCGCCTGGCTCTGGGTGGGACTGCCGCTCGCCTACGGGCTGTACGAACTCGTGCAGAAGGCGACGCAGCTCTTCACCGGATGAGGAGGCGCGCCGCACGCCCGGTTTGCCGTACCGGCAAGATTTGTGGGCGTCGCGGAGGCGGCCGAGGCACGGTGGGCGCATGACAGACGACATCGCAGCACCCCGTACCGACGGCTACCTCGGCGACGCTTCCGTACGCGCGGAGTGGGACGACCGGTACGCCGACCGACAGCAGCTCTGGAGCGGCCGGCCCAACGGCGCGCTGGTGGCCGAGGTCGCCGGGCTCACGCCGGGGCGGGTCCTCGACGTGGGCTGCGGCGAGGGCGCCGACGCCATCTGGCTCGCGCGCGGCGGCTGGGACGTGACCGCGGTCGAGGTCTCCGGCGTCGCGCTCGACCGGGCGGCCGCGCACGCGCGCGACGCCGGGGTCTCCGTCCACTGGATCCACGCCGAACTGACCGAGGCGGATCTCGCGCCGGGCTCCTTCGACCTGGTCTCCGCCCAGTACCCGGCCCTGCTCCGCACCCCCGAGGCGACGGCGGAGCGCGCGCTGCTCGCATCCGTGAAGGTCGGCGGCGTCCTGCTGCTCGTCCACCACGTCGTCGACGCCGAGCACGCCCAGGAGGCGGGCTTCGACCCGGAGGACTACGTCCTGCCCGCGACGGTCGCCGCGCTGCTCACCGGGGACTGGGAGGTCGAGGTGCATGAGCAGCGGCCTCGCGAAATTGAGGGCGGGGCGGGGGCGCATCATCATGAGGACGTGGTGCTCCGGGCTCGCAGGGTGCGCTGAGTTTTTTTCCCCTACCCGCCCCTTCCCGAAAGCCTGCGGCGCTTCGGGGCTCCGCCCCGGACCCCGCTCCTCAATCGCCGGAGGGGCTCAAAATTGAGCCCCTCCGGCGATTGACGGGTAAGGGAAAGCTCCAACCAAGGCGGCCAAATACTGTCACCTTGCGTGCCCTCGTACCCGTGAGTCGCTGACGAGACTGGGGCCTCCTGCTCAGCACCCGGCGTCGGAGGCCCCGCACCATGTACGGCACGAACGGCACGCGTATCACCGCGGTCGGCCACCATCAGCCCACGAAGGTGCTCACCAACGACGACGTCGCGCGGCTCGTCGACACCAGCGACGAGTGGATCAGCAGCCGCGTCGGCATCCGCACCCGGCACATCGCGGGCCCCGACGAGCCCGTCGACGCGCTCGCCGCGCAGGCCGCCGCCAAGGCCCTGGCCGGTGCGGGCCGCACCGCCGACGAGATCGACCTCGTCGTCGTCGCCACCTCCACCGCGGTCGACCGCTCCCCGAACACCGCCGCCCGCGTCGCCGCCCGCCTCGGCATGCCCTCGCCCGCCGTGCTCGACCTGAACGTGGTCTGCGCCGGGTTCCCGCACGCCCTGGCCACCGCGGACCACGCGATCCGGGCGGGCTCGGCGACCCGCGCGCTGGTGATCGGCGCCGACAACATGTCCGCCGTCACGGACTGGAGCGACCGTACGACCTGTGTCCTGGTCGGGGACGGCGCGGGCGCCGCGGTCGTCGAGGCCGTGGCGGACGGGGAAGAGGCGGGCATCGGGCCCGTGCTCTGGGGTTCCGTGCCCGAGATGGGGCACGCCGTGCGCATCGAGGGCACACCGCCGGTCTTCGCGCAGGAGGGCCAGAGCGTGTACCGGTGGGCGACCACCCAGCTCCCGCCCATCGCCCGGAAGGTGTGCGAGCGCGCCGGACTCGCGCCCGAGGACCTCGCCGGGGTCGTCCTCCACCAGGCCAACCTGCGCATCATCGAACCCGTCGCCCAGCGCATCGGGGCCGTCAACGCGGTCGTCGCCCGGGATGTCGTGGAGTCCGGCAACACCTCGGCCGCGAGCATCCCGCTCGCCCTGTCCAAGCTCGTCGAACGGCGCGAAGTCCCGCCCGGGGCGCCGGTGCTGCTCTTCGGCTTCGGCGGGAACCTGTCGTACGCCGGTCAGGTCGTGCGCTGCCCCTGAGGAGCGCCCTCGTCGGCGAGTACGCAGACCGGGGCGGACCGGTCGATTCCGGCCGCCGGTGCCGAGTGTGACGAGCGTGTGACGAGCCCAACTCCCCTGTGTACTGGCCATTGTGCTCGGTAGACTGTAGACGATAGCCAATGTGGAAGCGGCTCCGTCCTGTCTGCGGCGGCCGCTCCGTGCCGACGATCCGAGGCCGACGAGGGGGACCGCGATGTTGTCCGCAGGACTGCCGCACGGTGCCGTGCCGAAACTGGAGCGGCCGGGCCCGCTGCGCGAGCGGGTGTACGAGGCCCTGCTCGAACTCATCACCACCCGCGCCCTGCGCCCGGGCCAGCACCTGGTCGAGAGCGAGCTGGCCGGGCACCTGGGCGTGTCCAGACAGCCGGTGCGCGAGGCGCTGCAGCGGCTGAACACCGAGGGCTGGGTCGACCTGCGGCCCGCCCAGGGCGCGTTCGTGCACGAGCCGACGGAGGAGGAGGCCGATCAACTCCTCACCGTCCGCACGCTGTTGGAGGCCGAGGCCGCCCGGCTCGCCGCGGCCAACGCCACCTCGGCCGGGATCACCGCACTCGAAGAGCTCTGCGCGACCGGCGAACAGGCCGTGGCCGACGGCGAGGTGGACACCGTCGTCGCCACCAACGCCGCCTTCCACGCCAAGGTGATGGAGCTCGCCGGCAACCTCGTCCTCGCCGAACTCGCGGGCCAGGTCGACCGGCGGGTCCGCTGGTACTACACGCCCGTGGCCCGGCAGCGCGGCAAGCAGTCGTGGATCGAGCACCGGGCGTTGATCGCGGCGATCAGCGACCGGGACGAGAGCCGTGCGACGGAGGTCATGCGCGCGCACACGGAGCACACGCGGGCGACGTACCACCAGCGCAACGCGTAGCACGCCCGCTCGCCCTGCACGACGACCACCCTTTGTCCTGCCGCAGGAAAAAGTAGGACCCACTTCCTGCGCAAGTTCTTCCCACCCCCGGCAGCCGCTGCTACGTTCCCCTCGAAAGCAGGCGCCACCGACGGCCCGTAGCGGCTGAAGGGCGGTGGTGCCGTCCGATGAGGCCTGTCGACGGCGGGAGGGGCGGCGTGAGACGGATGACGGCTCGACCCGCGAACGCGCACCAGGCGCGACTGCTCCGCCTGCTGCGTGACGGCGGGCCCAACTCCCGTGCCCAGCTGGGTGATCAGGTCGACCTCTCCCGGTCGAAGCTGGCTGTCGAGGTCGACCGGCTCCTGGAGACCGGCCTCGTCGTCGCCGACGGACTCGCCGCCTCGCGCGGCGGCCGCCGCTCGCACAACATCCGGCTCGCGCCCGAACTCCGTTTCCTCGGCGTGGACATCGGCGCCACCTCGGTCGACGTGGCCGTCACCAACGCCGAGCTGGAAGTGCTCGGCCACATCAACCAGCCGATGGACGTACGCGAGGGGCCTGTCGCGGTCTTCGAGCAAGTCCTCGCCATGGCGGCCAAGTTGAAGGCCTCCGGGCTCGCCGAGGGCTTCGACGGCAGCGGCATCGGAGTGCCGGGACCCGTCCGGTTCCCCGAGGGCATCCCCGTCGCACCGCCGATCATGCCCGGCTGGGACGGCTTCCCGGTGCGCGAGGCGCTCAGCCAGGACCTCGGCTGCCCGGTCATGGTCGACAACGACGTGAACCTCATGGCCATGGGCGAACAGCACGCCGGAGTCGCCCGTTCCGTGGACGACTTCATCTGCGTCAAGATCGGTACGGGCATCGGCTGCGGCCTCGTCGTCGGCGCCGAGGTCTACCGCGGTACGACGGGCAGTGCCGGGGACATCGGCCACATCCAGGTCGAACCCGACGGACGGCCCTGCGCCTGCGGCAACAAGGGCTGCCTGGAGGCGCACTTCAGCGGTGCCGCCCTCGCGCGGGACGCCGAGGAGGCCGCCATCCAGGGCCGCTCGGCGGAACTCGCCGGCCGACTCGAAGCCGCGGGCTCCCTCTCCGCCGTCGACGTGGCCGCCGCCGCTGCCGCGGGCGACCCCGTCGCCCTCGAACTGATCCGAGAGGGCGGCAACCGCACCGGCCAGGTCATCGCCGGACTCGTCAGCTTCTTCAATCCCGGCCTGGTGGTGATCGGCGGTGGCGTGACCGGACTCGGGCACACGCTCCTCGCCGCGATCCGCACCCAGGTCTACCGCCAGTCGCTGCCCCTCGCGACCGGCAATCTCCCCATCGTCCTGGGCGAGTTGGGCCCCACCGCCGGAGTCATCGGCGCCGCCCGCCTGATCAGCGACCACCTGTTCTCACCGGCCTGACCGGTACGTACGCCCGCACAGCAGCAAGCCCGTACGACAGCACCCGCGTAGCCCGTACGACAGCACAGCGCGTCCCGCACCGCCCGCTTTGCCCTGCTCTGCCCTGCCCTGAACCTGCTCTGCCCTGAACCTGCTCTGCCTGAACCTGCCCCGCACCCGCAAGGGGAACCACCCATGGCACCAGAACCACCGCTGCCCGCCGCCGAGTCGGTGACCTCCGCCGACGCGCCGCCCCTGCTCACCATGTCCGGCATCACCAAGTCCTTCCCCGGCGTCCGCGCGCTCGACGGCGTGGACCTGGAGGTGCGCGCCGGTGAAGTGCACTGCCTGCTCGGGCAGAACGGCGCCGGCAAGTCCACCCTCATCAAGGTGCTCGCCGGCGCTCACCAGCCCGACGGCGGCCGCATCACCTGGCGCGGCGACACCGTCACCCTGAAGTCGCCGATCGCCGCCATGCGCCTCGGTGTCGCCACCATCTACCAGGAACTCGACCTGGTGGAGGGGCTCTCCGTCGCCGAGAACGTCTTCCTCGGGCACGAGCCCACCGCCGCCGGTTTCGTCGTACGCGGCCGGGAGGCACGGAACACCGCCGCCGGGCTGCTCAGCCGGCTCGGGCACGCCGAGATCGACCCGGCCCGGCTCGTCGGCGAACTCTCCGCCGCGCAGCAGCAGATCGTCTCCATGGCGCGGGCGCTCTCCCACGACGTACGGCTCATCGTGATGGACGAGCCGTCCGCCGCACTCGACCCCGACGAGGTCGCCAACCTCTTCCGGATCGTCGCCGACCTCACCGCCGAAGGCGTCGCCGTCGTCTACATCTCGCACCGCCTCGAAGAGATCCGGCGCATCGGCGACCGCGTCACCGTCCTCAAGGACGGCCGCGCCGTCGCCGGCGGACTGCCCGCCAAGTCCACCCCGACCCGTGACGTGGTCGCCCTGATGACCGGCCGCAACGTCGAGTACGTCTTCCCCGAGCGGCCCGCTCAAGTGCCGCTTGGCGAGCCCCTGTTGAGCGTGCGGGGCCTGACCAGGGCCGAGGAGTTCGAGCCCGTCGACCTGGAGGTGCGCCCCGGCGAGATCGTCGGGCTCGCCGGACTCGTGGGCTCCGGGCGCTCCGAGATCCTGGAGACCATCTACGGCGCACGCAAACCGGATGCCGGTCAAGTGCTCGTCGACGGGCGGCCGTTGAAGACCGGGAGCGTGCGGTCCGCCGTGCGCGCCGGGCTCGGTCTCGCCCCCGAGGAGCGCAAGGCACAGGCCCTGCTGATGCTGGAGTCCATCACCCGGAACGTCTCCGTCTCCTCCATGTCCCGCTTCTCGCGCGGAGGCTGGCTCGACCGGGGCGCCGAGTTCACCGCCGCGCGCCGCGCCACCCGCGAACTGTCCCTCAAGCCCGACCGGCCCTCCGCGCCCGTGCGCACCCTCTCCGGCGGCAACCAGCAGAAGGCCGTACTCGCCCGTTGGCTGCTCCGCGGCTGCCGGGTACTGCTCCTCGACGAGCCCACCCGCGGCGTGGACGTCGGCGCCCGCGCCGAGCTGTACGCCGTGATCCGCAGGCTCGCCGACGACGGGCTGGGCGTGCTCCTCGTCTCCAGCGAGGTCCCCGAAGTCCTCGGCCTCGCCGACCGCGTCCTCGTCCTGCGCGAGGGCCGCGTCGTCCACACTGCGCCCGCGCGCGACCTCGACGAACACCGCGTACTCGATCTCGTGATGGAAGGGAGCCCGGCGTCATGACGCAGCCAGCGACGCCCGCACGGCAGGAGGGACCCCTGCTCGACGGCGGCGGACCCGGATCTGGGAAGTCCGCTTCCGGCGGCGGCGACGGCAGCCCCTGGAGCGCCCGCCTGTTCCGCGCCGACGTGCGCACCCTGTCCCTGATCGGCGTCCTCGTCGGGCTCGCCCTGATCGGCGGTCTCACCAAGCCCGACGCGTTCCTCGCCACCAGCAACGTCCAGCTGATCCTCACGCAGGCCTCGGTGATCGGCGTGGTCACCGTCGGCATGACGTTCGTGATCACCTCCGGCGGCATCGACCTGTCCGTCGGCGCGATCGTCGCCCTCGCCTCGGTCTGGGCCACCACCGTCGCCACCCAGGAGTACGGCTTCGCGGGCATCCTCTTCACCGCCGTGATCGTCGGCCTGGGCTGCGGACTCGTCAACGGCGTGCTCATCGCGTACGGCGGCATGGTGCCGTTCATCGCCACCCTCGCCATGCTGGCCTCGGCGCGCGGGCTCGCCCTGCAGATCACCGAGGGCAAGACGCAGATGGTGACCATCCCGTCGGTCCTCGACCTCGGCGAGCGCGACGCGTACCTCCTCGGCATCCCGCCGCTCGTCCTGGTCTTCGCCGCCGTCACGGTGATCGGCTGGCTGGTCCTCAACCGGACCACGTTCGGCCGCCGCACCGTCGCCGTCGGCGGCAACGCGGAGGCCGCCCGGCTCGCCGGCATCGACGTCCGCCGTCAGCGCCTCTACCTGTATCTGCTGTCCGGCCTGTGCTGCGGCATCGCCGCGTTCCTGCTGATCGTGCTCGCCGGGTCGGGCCAGAACACCAACGGCAACCTGTACGAGCTGGACGCCATCGCCGCCGCGATCATCGGCGGCACCCTGCTCAGCGGTGGCCGGGGCACCGTCACCGGCTCCGTCCTCGGCGTACTGATCTTCATCACGATCCAGAACATCTTCGCGCTCAACAACCTGGAGAGCGCGACCCAGCAGATCGCCAAGGGCGCGATCATCGTCGCCGCGGTGCTCGTCCAGCGGCGTACGTCGCACACGCCCTGACCAGCCCGAACTTCCCCGTGCAGCACCGCACTTCCCCGTAGAGACCGGCCTTACGCGAAGGGTCCGCCATGTCTGACAAGCCAAGCCTGCCAACCGCCGCCACCCGCAGAAGGCTCCTCTTCGGAGCCGCCGCTCTCTCCGGCGGAGCGTTCCTCACCGCCTGCACCAGCAACGAGCCCAAGGAGGGCAGCGGCGGCCAGGCGGCCGACGCGCCCGTCGCCGACGACAAGCCGGGCAAGCCCGTCACCATCGGCTTCGCCGGGCCCCAGGCCGACCACGGCTGGCTCAACGCCATCAACGTCAACGCCAAGGAACGCGCCAAGAAGTACAAGGACGTCACCCTGGAGATCACCGAGGGCTCCAACGACACGGCGGCGCAGATCGGGCAGATCGACACCCTCATCAACAAGAAGGTCGACGTCCTCGTCATCCTGCCCGCCGACGGCAAGGCCATGACGCAGGCCGGGCTCAAGGCGATGCGGGCCGGCATCCCCGTCGTCAACCTCGACCGGATCTTCGCGAACCCGCAGGCGTACCGCTGCTGGATCGGCGGCGACAACTACGGCATGGGCCTCAACGCCGGGCACTACATCGGCGAGCAGCTCAAGGACAAGAAGAACGCCAAGGTCGTCGAGCTCGCCGGGCTCGACAACCTGGAGCTCACCAAGCAGCGCACCGAGGGCTTCGACGCCGCCCTGAAGAACTACCCGAACATCAAGAAGGTCGCCCGGCAGGCCGCCGAGTTCACCGTCGAGTCCGGCCAGTCCAAGATGTCCCAACTCCTCCAGGCGCAGAAGAACTTCGACGCCCTGTGGAACCACGACGACGACCAGGGCGTGGGCGCCCTGCGCGCCATCGAGCAGGCCGGCCGGGACGACTTCTTCATGGTCGGCGGGGCGGGCGCGCTCTCCGCGATGAAGGCCATCGAGTCCGGCGAGGGCGTCCTCAAGGCCACCGTCCTCTACCCGCCGACGATGGCCGCCTCCGCGATCGACCTGGCCCGCGCACTCGGCCAGGGCAAGGGCGTCGGCGGCATGGCGGAGTTCGAGATCCCGTCGTCGATCACGCTCTACTCGGCCGTCGTCACCAAGGACAACGTCAAGCAGTACATGTCCACCGGCTTCAAGTGAGCGGCCCGGAACCAGGGTTGACCACACCCCCCACCGCCGTCGACGAGGAGGCATTTCGTATGCAGCACAACGGGGAGCAGGGCGAGACCGAACGGCCGCACCTGGGCGTCGGCATGGTCGGCTACGCCTTCATGGGGGCCGCGCACTCCCAGGGCTGGCGCACCGTCGGCCGCGTCTTCGACCTGCCGCTCGCACCGCGGCTGACGGCGATCTGCGGCCGCGACGGAGGCGCCGTACGGGCCGCCGCCGACCGCCTCGGCTGGTCCCACGCCGAGACCGACTGGCGTGCCCTCCTCGACCGCGACGACGTGCAGCTCGTCGACATCTGCACGCCGGGCGACAGCCACGCCGAGATCGCGATCGCGGCCCTGGACGCGGGCAAGCACGTGCTGTGCGAGAAGCCGCTCGCCAACTCCGTGGAGGAGGCGGAGGCGATGGCCGATGCGGCCGAACGGGCGCGTGGGCGCGGCCAGTTGGCGATGGTGGGGTTCAACTACCGTCGCGTGCCCGCGATGGCCCTGGCCCGCCGCATGATCGCCGAGGGCCGCCTCGGCCGCATCCGGCATGTGCGCGTGGTGTATCTCCAGGACTGGCTGGTCGACCCGGAGTTCCCGCTGACCTGGCGCCTGGAGCGGGAGCACGCCGGTTCGGGCGCGCTCGGCGACCTCGGCGCGCACATCGTGGACCTCGCGCAGTACGTCGCGGGCGAGCACATCGTCGGCGTCTCCGCGATGACCGAGACCTTCGTACGGGAACGGCCCCTGCTCGCCGGGGCGTCCGCCGGGCTCGCGGCGGGCGGGGGAGCCTCGGGAACCGCGCGCGGGCCCGTGACCGTCGACGACGCGGCCGTGTTCACCGCGCGGCTCGCCTCCGGGGCGCTCGCCACGTTCGAGGCGACCCGGTTCGCGACCGGCCGGAAGAACGCGCTGCGCCTCGAAGTCAACGGCGAGAAGGGCTCGTTGGCCTTCGACCTGGAGCGGCTCAACGAGCTGTCCTTCCACGACGACACCGAGCCCGCGGTCTCGGCGGGCTTCCGGCGCATCCTCGTCACCGAGGCCGACCATCCGTACTTGGAGGGCTGGTGGCCGCCGGGGCACGCCCTCGGCTACGAGCACACCTTCGCGCACCAGGCCCGCGACCTCGTGCACGCCATCGCCACGGGCACCCAGCCCGAGCCGTCCTTCGCCGACGGCCTGCGGGTGCAGCGGGTCCTCGCGGCGGTGGAGGAGAGCGCGGCGAAGAACTCCTCGTACACCCCGATCCCGGCACTGGACGCTTCGGACCTGGAGGTTTGAGAACCGATGCCACGTTCCTTCACGCTCTTCACCGGACAGTGGGCCGACCTGCCCCTGGAGGAGGTCTGCCGGCACGCCCGCGACTTCGGCTACGACGGCCTCGAACTCGCCTGCTGGGGCGACCACTTCGAGGTCGACAAGGCCCTCGCGGACCCCGCGTACATCAAGGGCAGGCACCAGCTCCTCGACAAGTACGGCCTCAAGTGCTGGGCGATCTCCAACCACCTCGTCGGCCAGGCCGTCTGCGACGCGATCATCGACGAGCGGCACCAGGCGATCCTGCCCGCCCGCATCTGGGGCGACGGCGAGGCCGAGGGCGTACGGCAGCGGGCCGCGGCGGAGATCGAGGACACGGCGCGGGCCGCGGCGGCGTTCGGCGTGGACACCGTCGTCGGCTTCACCGGCTCGGCGATCTGGCACCTCGTCGCGATGTTCCCGCCCGTCGTGCCCGGCATGATCGAGCGCGGCTACCAGGACTTCGCGGACCGCTGGAACCCGATCCTCGACGTCTTCGACGCGGAGGGCGTCCGCTTCGCCCACGAGGTCCACCCCAGCGAGATCGCGTACGACTACTGGTCGACGGTTCGCGCCTTGGAGGCGGTCGACCGCCGGCCCGCGTTCGGCCTGAACTTCGACCCCTCGCACTTCGTCTGGCAGGACCTCGACCCGACAAACTTTCTCTACGACTTCCGCGACCGCATCTACCACGTCGACTGCAAGGAGGCCCGGCGCCGCCTCGACGGCCGCAACGGGCGCCTCGGCTCCCATCTGCCCTGGGGCGACCCGCGGCGCGGCTGGGACTTCGTCTCGGCCGGCCACGGCGACGTGCCCTGGGAGGACGTCTTCCGGATGCTCCGCTCGATCGGCTACGAAGGGCCCGTCTCGGTGGAGTGGGAGGACGCGGGAATGGACCGCCTCCAGGGCGCTCCCGAGGCCCTGCGGACGTTGAAGGCGTACGACTTCGAGCCGCCCACCGCGTCGTTCGACGCGGCCTTCGGGGGTGCGGAATAGATCATTCCCCCACACTTGAGCACTTTGTCCAGACTCAGGGAAAAGTCCAACTCCTGTTCTGTGCAAGGGCTTTCTATCGGGGACAAACGTGGCTACCTTCCCTGAGATGTAGGGAAACGAGCCCCTCCGGGGTGACGGCGCACCCCGGCGCACCGCACGTATCGCACACGCCAAGTACCACCGGCCGCATTCCGGAGGACATTCGTGCACAGAGACAGGCTCAGACTGCGCAAGACGCTCGCCCTGCTCGCCGGCGCCGTGATGGCGACCGCATCGCTGACCCTCGCCGCCCCCGCCGCCGCCGTACCGGACGCGCCCACATCGGGCGTCGAACCCGCGGCCGGGAAGAAGGGCAAGGACCCCAAGGCCGAGGACTTCCAGCAGGTCACCCTCGCCAAGGGCGAGCCCGAGATGGGCGAGCCGATGACACTCGACGTGCTCCCGGACCGCTCGGTCCTGCACACCTCCCGCGACGGCACCCTGCGCCTCACCGACGCCACCGGCACCACCAAGGTCGCCGGGAAGATACCCGTCTACTCGCACGACGAGGAGGGCCTCCAGGGCGTCGGCGTAGACCCCAACTTCGCCCAGAACCGGGCCGTTTACCTCTACTACGCCCCGCCCATGGAGACCCCCTCCGGTGACGCGCCCAACGAGGGCACCGCCGAGGACTTCGCCAAGTTCGACGGCGTGAACCGGCTCTCCCGCTTCGTCCTCAAGGAGGACGGCACCCTCGACGCGGCCAGCGAGAAGAAGGTCCTCGACATCCCCGCCAACCGCGGCATCTGCTGCCACGTCGGCGGCGACATCGACTTCGACAAGGACGGCAACCTCTACCTGTCGACCGGCGACGACTCCAACCCCTTCGCCTCCGACGGCTTCACCCCCATCGACGAGCGCGCGAACCGCAACCCGGCCTACGACGCGCAGCGCACCTCCGGCAACACCAACGACCTGCGCGGCAAGATCCTCCGCATCAAGGTCGCCGAGGACGGCTCGTACACCGTCCCGGACGGCAACCTCTTCGCCAAGGGCACCGAGAAGACCCGCCCCGAGATCTACGCGATGGGCTTCCGCAACCCCTTCCGCATGAGCGTCGACAAGCCCACCGGCACCGTCTACGTCGGCGACTACGGCCCCGACTCCGGCACCGCCGACCCCAAGCGCGGCCCCGCGGGACAGGTCGAGTTCGCCCGCGTCACCAAGCCCGGCAACTTCGGCTGGCCGTACTGCACCGGCAAGAACGACGCGTACATCGACTACAACTTCGCCGACCAGACCTCCGGCGCCGCCTTCGACTGCGCCGCCCCGAAGAACGAGTCGCCGCACAACACCGGCCTCACCGACCTGCCGCCCGCCCAGGCAGCCTGGATCCCCTACGACGGCGGCTCCGTCCCCGAGTTCGGCACCGGCTCCGAGTCCCCGATGGGCGGCCCCGTCTACCGCTACGACGCGAACTCCGACTCGCAGGTGAAGTTCCCGGAGGCCTACGACGGCAACTTCTTCGCCGGTGAGTTCGGCCGCCGCTGGATCAAGCGGATCGCCCAGGACGACGCGGGCGCCGTGCAGTCCATCAACGACTTCCCCTGGACCGGCACCCAGGTCATGGACATGGACTTCGGCCCCGACGGCGCCCTCTACGTCCTCGACTACGGCACCGGCTTCTTCAACGGCGACGAGCACTCCGCGCTCTACCGCATCGAGAACGCCACCGACGGCCACTCGCCCGTCGTCGAGGCCGACGCCGACGTCACCAGCGGCCAGACCCCGCTGAAGGTGCAGCTCAAGGCCGACGCCACCGACGCCGACGGCGACAAGCTCACGTACAAGTGGGACTTCGGCGACGGAGCCACCTCAACCGAGCAGAACCCCACGCACACCTTCGAGAAGAACGGCGTCTACGCGGCCACCGTCACCGCCACCGACAAGACCGGCCGCACCGGCTCGGCCAGCGCCCACATCACCGTCGGCAACACCGCGCCGACCGTGAAGCTCGAACTCCCGGCCGACGGCCAGCTGTTCACCTTCGGCGACAAGGTGCCCTTCAAGGTCACCGTCACCGACCCGGAGGACGGCACCATCGACTGCTCCAAGGTCAAGGTCACGCACATCCTCGGCCACGACAGCCACGGCCACCCGGTGACCTCCGCCAACGGCTGCGAGGGCACCATCCAGACCTCCGCCGACGGCGAGCACGACCCCAACGCCAACATCTTCGGGGTCTTCGACGCCGAGTACACCGACAAGGGTGCCAACGGCCAGCCCGCCCTCACCACCCACGACCAGAACGTCGTCCAGCCCAAGCACCGCCAGGCCGAGCACTTCGACGACAACCAGGGCGTGTCCGTGGTGAGCCGCGGCGCCGCCCACGGCGGCAAGGCCGTCGGCGAGATCAACAACGGCGACTGGGTCTCCTTCAAGCCGTACGCCCTCGGCAACGCCACCAAGGTCACCGCCCGCGTCGCCTCCGCCGGAGCCGGCGGCACCCTCGAAGTCCGCGCCGGAGCCGCCGACGGCAAGCTCCTCGGCACCGCCAAGGTCGACCCGACCGGCGGCGCGGAGACCTACGCCGACGTGAGTGCCGACCTGAGCGGCGCCCCCGCCGAGACCACCACGCTCTTCCTGGTCTTCAAGGGCGAGGGCACCGAAGCGCTCTACGAGGTCG
Organism: Streptomyces sp. LHD-70; assembly: GCF_031157275.1. GTDB lineage: Bacteria > Actinomycetota > Actinomycetes > Streptomycetales > Streptomycetaceae > Streptomyces. Next base: position 132,214 of record NZ_JAVIFW010000016.1, on the reverse strand, counting down.
ACGACTTCAGCTTCACCACCGGCTGACCCATCGAGCAGAGAGAGGGAGTGACCGCAATGCGCACACGAGCCCGACTGCTCACCGCGACCGCGACGGCGGCCCTGCTCATCGGCTGCGTGTCCGGACCGGCGGCGTCCAAGCCGGACCCGGACTCCGGCCACCGGCCCGGTAAACCCGGCAAGGACGGTGAACAGGTCCTGGTCTTCTCCAAGACCGCCGGCTTCCGCCACGACTCCATCCCCGAAGGCATCGCCACCGTCAAGGAACTCGGCGCCGCCCACGGCTTCACCGTCGATGCCACCGAGGACGCCGGCGCCTTCACACCCGGCAACCTCGCCAAGTACGACGCCGTCGTCTGGCTCTCCACCACCGGCGACGTTCTCAACGAGGAACAGCAGTCCGCCTTCGAGAAGTACGTCAAGGACGGCGGCGGCTACGTGGGCGTCCACGCCGCCGCCGACACCGAGTACGACTGGCCCTTCTACGGCGAACTCGCGGGCGCCTACTTCCAGTCCCACCCGCACATCCAGCCCGCGAAGGTCGACGTGGAGGACCACGCCCACGAGGCGACCGCCCACCTCGGCCCGACCTGGGACCGCACCGACGAGTGGTACAACTACCGCTCCAACCCGCGGACACGCGCCCGCGTCCTGGCCTCCCTCGACGAGTCCTCGTACACCGGCGGCACCATGAACGGCGACCATCCCATCGCCTGGTGCCAGGAGTTCGAAGGCGGCCGCTCCTTCTACACCGGCGGCGGCCACACCAAGGAGTCGTACGCCGAACCCGCCTTCAAACAGCACCTGTTGGGCGGCATCCGCTACGCCACCGGTGCCGTCAACGCCGACTGCCGGCCCGAGCAGGGCTACACCAAGCTCTTCGACGGCTCCTCGGTGGACGGCTGGAAGCAGGCAGGACCCGGCTCCTTCGAGCTGAAGGACGGCACGCTCACCACCGTCGGCGGCATGGGCATGCTCTGGTACGAGGCCAAGGAGTTCGGCTCGTACTCCCTGAAGCTGGACTGGAAGATGGCCGGCGAGGCCGGGGACGACAACTCCGGGATCTTCATCGGCTTCCCGCCCTCCGACGACCCCTGGTCGGCGGTGGACAACGGCTACGAGATCCAGATCGACGCCACCGACGTACCGGAGAAGACCACGGGATCGGTGTACGGCTTCCAGTCCGCCGACATCGAGGCCCGCGACAAGGCGCTCAACCCGCCGGGGCAGTGGAACACCTACGAACTCCGCGTCGAGGGCGAGCACCTGCAGATCTGGCTCAACGGCGTGAAGATCAACGACTACACCAACACCGATCCGGCACGGAGCCTGGCCCAGGGACACATCGGCATCCAGAACCACGGAGACAGCGACCGCGTGGCGTTCCGCGACATCCGGGTGAAGGAACTCGCCGAGGCGTCCGGTGAACCCGCCGACAGGACCGGTGAATCCGCCGGTCCGTCCGGCGGCTGACGGCTCCGGCTCTGTACGTCCGCGCTCTCCCGGGCGCGGGCCGTTGAACGGCGGCGGGCGGGGGACGCCGGACCTCCGCCCGCCGTCTCCACCCATCCAAGGAGGCTGTGCCGTGACCCCTTCGTCCACTCCTGTCCCCTCCTACGGCGTCTGGTTGATCGGCGCCCGCGGCTCGGTCGCCACCACGGCGGTCGCGGGAAGTGCGGCGGTGGCCGCCGGACTCCACCCGGCGACCGGCATGGTGACCGAAACACCTCCCTTCGCCGACTCCGGCCTGCCACCCCTCGGCTCCCTCGTCTTCGGCGGCCACGACACGATGGAGTGCCCGCTGCCCAAACGCGCCGAGCACCTCGCCGCCGGGGGAGTCCTGCCGCACGGACTCCCGTCGGCGGTACGCGCCGAACTCGCCGCCGCCGACACCGAGATCAGGTCGGGCGGGCCGGTGAGTGGCGACGGCCGGTCGGACGACGAGCTGATCGCCGCCTTCGCCGCCGACATCAGCGACTTCACCCGCCGCCGCGGCCTCGCCCGGACCGTCGTGGTCAACGTCGCCTCCACCGAACCCGCCCCGGCCGACGGCGACCCGCGCCTCCCGGCCAGCTCCCTGTACGCCGCGGCCGCCCTCCGCTCCGGCTGCCCCTACATCAACTTCACCCCCTCCACCGGACTGCACCACCCCGCGCTCGGCGCCTTGGCCGCTTCATCGGTCTTGCCCTACGCCGGACGCGACGGCAAGACCGGCCAGACCCTGCTCCGCGCCGTACTCGCGCCGATGTTCCTGCAGCGCGCCCTCGACGTCCGCGCCTGGTCCGGCACGAACCTCCTCGGCGGCGGCGACGGCGCCGCCCTCGCCGACCCGGCCGCGGCCGCCGCCAAGAACGCGGGCAAGGAACGCGTCCTCGCCGACGTCCTCGGCACCGCCCCCGAGGGTGAGGTGCACATCGACGACGTACCGTCCCTCGGCGACTGGAAGACCGCCTGGGACCACATCGCCTTCGACGGCTTCCTCGGCTCCCGCATGGTCCTGCAGACCATCTGGCAGGGCTGCGACTCCGCCCTCGCCGCCCCCCTCGTCCTTGACCTCGCCCGCCTCCTCGCCCGCTCCGCCGACCTCGGACTCACCGGCCCACGCCCCGAGTTGGGCTTCTACTTCAAGGACCCCGACGGCCACACCTCCGCCCTCGGCGAGCAGTACGCCGACCTGCTGACCTTCGCGGAGCGACTGGGGGAGGGGCAGTGAGGCGGCGCGGACGTAGGGGTGGGGTCGGTGCGGCGGGGCGGTCCCTGAACGGCGACGGGGGGCGTTCTGGTGTGTCCGGTGCGGCTGGCGTGCCTGGCGTGCCTGGCGTGCCCGGCGCGTCTGGTGCTTCTGGTGCTTCTGGTGTGTACGAGCCGGGGGTGAGCTCTCGTTCCGATGGTCGGGGCGTCGACTGGGCGCCGGGCCCGGGCGCGGCTCCCGGGCCCGACGGGGCTTCGGGGGCGAACGGGGTATCGGCCGCGAATGGGGCTTCGGCCGCGAACGGGATTTCGGCCGCGAACGGGCGCTCCCGGGATGGGGGTTCGCCGTCCGACGCACGGCGACCACGCCTCGGTCGCGCCCGTGACTGGGCCGAACTCCTGCGCATCTCCGCCCTGTTCACCGTCCCCGGGGACGCCCTGGCCGGTGCCGCCGCCATCGGCGTCCGCCCCAACGCCCACACCCTTGCCGCCATCGGTTCCTCCCTCTGCCTGTACGAGGCCGGCATGGCCCTGAACGACTGGGCGGACCACGACGAGGACGCCGTCGACCGCCCCCACCGCCCCCTGCCCTCCGGCCGGATCCCACCCGGCGCCGCACTCGCCGCCGCCGGTGTCCTCACCGCTACCGGCCTCGGCCTCGCCGCCCGCGCCGGCCGCCCCGCCCTGACCGTGGCGAGCCTCCTCGCCGGCTCGGTCTGGGCGTACGACCTGAAGCTCAAGCACACCGCCGCCGGCCCGGCAGCCATGGCCACGGCCCGGGGCCTGGACCTCCTGCTGGGGGCCGTGGCTTCGGGGGCCGTGGCTGAGAGGGCCATGACTTCGGCGGCCGTAGCTTCGGGGGTTGGGGCCGAGGTGGGGGCGGGTACCGGGGCGAGGACTGGTGCCGGGGTCGGGGTCGGGGGTGCGGGCACGCGTGCGGGGGTGACGGCGGACGCGGTGCGTCGCGCGTTGCCCTCCTCGGCCGTGCTCGCCGCCCACACCCTGGCGGTCACCACCGTCTCCCGCCGCGAGGCCCAGGGCGGCTCAGCCCTGACACCCCTCGCCGCCCTGGCCGCAACCACTCTGCTGGGACGGGTCGTTGCATCACCCGGCGGGCCCAATGCCGTCCGGCTCCCCGGGCCCGCCGCGATCCGTCTGCCCGGCCCGGCCACCGTCCGCCTCGCCCCGCACCACCTGTTGGGCGCCGCGTATGTCGCCACGGCCGCCCGCCCCCTGTGGCACGCCGCCCTCAACCCCTCCCCGCAACTCACCCAACGTGCCGTCGGCGGCGGCATCCGCGCCATGATTCCCCTCCAGTCCGCCCTCGCCGCCCGCGCCGGTTCCCTGGGTACGGCCCTCGCCACGGCAGCCCTCGCCCCCCTCGCCCGCCGACTGGGCAAGCGGGTGAGCGCCACGTGAGCCGCCGCAGGTTCCCTCCCTCCGAGACGCCTCACCTGCCCTCCGGGCAACGTGCGTGCGTCGACGGCTTGACCGCCTTTCCGTCCGGCCCGTGTGCGTGCAGCGACGGCTTCACCCCCTTCCCCTCCGGCAGCAGGACGGTGCCCTCATGACCCTCCGCTTCGGCTACGGCACCAACGGCCTCACCGACCTCCGTCTCGACGACGCCCTCGCCCTCCTCTCCGACCTCGGCTACGACGGCCTCGGCCTGACCCTCGACCACATGCACCTGGACCCCCTGGCGCCGAACCTGGCCGACCGCACCCGTCACGTCGGGCGCCGCCTCGACCAGCTGGGGCTCACGGTGACCATCGAGACGGGCGCCCGCTACGTACTCGACGCCCGCCGCAAACACGGCCCCTCCCTGCTCGACCCCGACCCGGACGGCCGCTTCGCCCGCGTGCAGCTGCTCCAGCGCGCCATCCAGGTCGCCGCCGATCTGGGCGCCCATGCCGTGCACTGCTTCAGTGGCACCCTGCCGCCGGGCACGGACGCCGAGACCGGCTGGAAGCGGCTGGCCGAGACCATGGAACCGGTCGTCACCGCCGCCACCGAGGCCGGAGTTCCGCTCGCGGTCGAACCCGAACCGGGCCATCTGCTCGCCCGCCTGGCCGACTTCCACCGTCTGCGCCGCGACCTCGGTGACCCGGCCGCGCTAGGCCTCACCCTCGACATCGGCCACTGCCAGTGCCTTGAGCCCGAGCCCCCCGCCGGCTGCGTCACCGCGGCCGGCCCGTGGCTACGGCACGTCCAGATCGAGGACATGCGCCGCGGCGTCCATGAACACCTCCCCTTCGGTACCGGCGAGATCGACTTCCCGCCCGTCCTCGACGCCCTGGCCGCCACCGGCTACCAAGGCCTGACCGTCGTGGAACTGCCCCGCCACTCCCACGCCGGCCCCCAACTCGCTGAAGAATCCCTCCACTTCCTGCGCCAGGCCGCAGCCGCGCAACCCGAAGCCGGGGCCACGACCGCACCGGCGACCACACCCGCGACCACGGCTGCAACACAGACGCCCACGACGACCGCCGCCACCACGCCCGCGCCTCCGACCAGCGCCACGAACACCGCCTCGCCCTCGACCAGAGCCACGAACACCGCCTTGCCCCTCACGTTCGTACCGGGACAGGGAGGCCCCCGGTGACCGACACTTCCTCCGCACTCCGTGCCGCCCTCGACGACCCGGCCCGCGCCTGGTTCGACAAGGCGCTGGAGCAGGCGACGGCCCACGCCAAGTCCTCCACCGGCAAGCCGTCCGATGCCTCCGCCGACCCCCAAGGGCCACCACCTCTCTGGGAGTTGCGGTTCGCCGAGGCCGGCCGCCGCTGCGGTGCCGCCCACGCCGACGCCGCCCGACTCCTGCTCCTCCAGGCCGCCCAGTCCGACCTGGCCACCGTGACCCGCCTCTACCAGCAGGGCACCGCCGATGAACGCCGCGCCGTCCTCCTCTCGTTGCCGCATCTCGTCCAAGGCCCGCAGGCCCTGCCACTGACCGAGGACGCGTTGCGGACCAACGACCCCCGTCTGGTCGCCGCCGCAGTCGGCCCGTATGCCGGGGAGCACCTCGACCGCCACGCCTGGCGACACGCGATCCTCAAGTGCCTGTTCATCGGCGTACCGGTCGCAACTGTCGCCCGCCTGCGCGTCCGAGCCCGAGGCGACGCCGAACTCGCCCGCATGCTCGGCGACTATGCCGCCGAACGCTCCGCCGCCGGCCGACCCGTCCCCGACGATCTCCACCGCGTCCTCGGCCTCACCCAGCCGCCGGTCGAGGGGGAGGGCGAGGGCGAGGGCGTGAGCGGGGGTGCGGGTGCGGGCAAGGAGCTCGCCGGGCCGACCGGCCCCGCAGCGTCGTCCGAGTCCGCCACGCCGACCGAGTGCGCCGAGCCCGCCGCGTCGTCCGCGCCCGCAGCGCCGACCGAGCCCGCGCCCGCCGAGTCCGACGAGGACGTGTCCCGCGCACCCCGCGTGTCCCGCAAGGAGTCCTGATGCGAATCTTCGACCCGCACATCCACATGACCTCCCGGACCACCGACGACTATGAAGCGATGTATGCCGCGGGGGTACGCGCCGTCGTGGAGCCCGCCTTCTGGCTCGGTCAGCCGCGCACGTCCCCGGCCTCCTTCTACGACTACTTCGACGCCCTCCTCGGCTGGGAGCCCTTCCGCGCCGCGCAGTACGGCATAGCCCACCACTGCACGATCGCCCTCAACCCGAAGGAAGCCAACGACCCCCGCTGCACCCCGGTCCTCGACCAGCTGCCCCGCTATCTCGTCAAGGACGGGGTGGTAGCCGTCGGCGAGATCGGCTACGACTCGATGACCCCGGCCGAGGACCAGGCCCTCGCCGCCCAGCTGCAGCTCGCCGCCGACCACGAACTCCCCGCGCTCGTGCACACCCCGCACCGCGACAAGCTCGCCGGCCTGCGCCGCACCCTGGACGTCGTCGCCGAGTCCGCGCTCGACCCGCAACGTGTCCTCCTCGACCACCTCAACGAGACCACCGTCAAGGAGGCCAAGGACGCGGGCTGTTGGCTCGGGTTCTCCGTCTACCCCGACACCAAGATGGACGAGGACCGCATGGTGGCGTTGCTGCAGACCTACGGCCCCGAGAAGGTCCTGGTCAACTCGGCCGCCGACTGGGGCAGGAGCGACCCGCTGAAGACCCGCAAGGTGGCCGAGGCCATGCTCGCGGCGGGCTTCACCGAGGACGACGTCGACCAGGTGCTCTGGCAGAACCCCGTCGCCTTCTACGGACTCAGCGGCCGCCTCACCCTCGACCCACCCGGCACGGACACCGGGGCGACCCATGAAGGGAACTCCATCCTGCGCGGAGGGGAGTGACCCATGCGCTTCCGGCACCCCGACGGCTCCCTCGTCCACCTCGCCTACTGCACCAACGTCCACCCGGCCGAGACCCTCGACGGCGTCCGCGCCCAGCTGCGCGACTACTGCGAGCCCGTCCGCCGCAGACTCGGCCGCGACCGCCTCGGCATCGGCCTGTGGCTGGCCCGCGACGCAGCCCGCGCCCTGATCTCGGACCCGGCCGCCCTGCGTGAGCTGCGCGCCGACCTCGACCGGCGTGGCCTCGAAGTGGTCACCCTCAATGGCTTTCCCTATGAGGGATTCGGCGCCCAGGAGGTCAAGTACCGGGTCTACAAGCCGGATTGGACCGACGCCGAACGGCTCACCCACACCACCGACCTGGCCCGGCTGCTCACCGCACTGCTGCCCGACGACGTCAGGGAAGGCAGCATCTCCACCCTGCCGCTGGCCTGGCGCACCCCGTTCACCGAGCAGGACGCGGCCACCGCACGCGGCGCCCTCGTCACACTCGCCGAACGGCTCGACGCCCTGGAGGAGCTCACCGGCCGCTCCATCCGTATCGGCCTCGAACCCGAGCCCGGCTGCATCGTCGAAACCACCGCCGACGCCATCGCCCCCCTCACAGCCATACGCGAGGAGATACACCGGCGCGCCGCGACCACCACGCCCGCCGCCCCGACCGCCACGCCCGCCGCCGCGAGCAGCGGTACGCCCGCCGCCGCGAGGGGCGGCACGCCCGCCGTCCCGGGTGCCACGCCCGACGGCGCCACCACCACGCCCGCTGACGCCGACGCCGACGCCAGCGCTCCGGCCGCCTGCCGTTCCGCCGCAGTCGCCGCGGCCACGCAGTCGCCCTCCGTGCCACGCCCCCGCCAAGCGGCGCAGCCAACTCGCCCCGGCAGCAATGGCCTTGGGGACCACGCGGCCCCAAGCGCCGCTCCCGATCGCATCGGCATCTGCATCGACACCTGTCATCTCGCCACCTCCTTCGAAGATCCCCACACCGCTCTCGACGCCCTGGAAACAGCCGGTATCGCCGTCCCCAAGGTCCAGCTGTCCGCCGCCCTGCACGCCGAACACCCCCAACACCCCGAAGTCCGCGAGGCGTTGTCCGCCTTCGACGAGCCCCGGTTCCTGCACCAGACCCGCACCCGCACCGCCGGAGCGCTGCACGGCACCGACGACCTCGGCCCCGCCCTCTTTGGCGACACGCTGCCCGACACCACCCCCTGGCGCGCCCACTTCCACGTACCGCTGCACGCGGCACCGGCGCCTCCGCTCACCTCCACCCTGTCCGTGCTGCGCGAGACGCTCGCCCGCCTGGTAGGCGGCGCCCATCCGCGCACCCGCCACCTGGAGGTCGAGACGTACACCTGGCAGGCCCTGCCCGACGCGCTGCGGCCCCGCGCGCGCAGTCAGCTCGCCGACGGCATCGCCGCCGAACTCACCCTCGCCCGCGATCTCCTCGTCGACCTCGGCCTCAAGGAACTGCCATGACGCACCCGCCGGCCCCGACAGCCGCTCCCACCCCACTGCTCGTCCTGGACGTCGTCGGCCTCACCCCCCGTCTCCTCGCCCACATGCCGCGCCTCAAAGCCCTCGCCGAGGACGGTTCGAGCGCCGAACTCGGCACCGTCCTCCCGGCGGTGACCTGCGCCGCCCAGTCCACGTTCCTCACCGGAGCCCCACCCGCCGAGCACGGCATCGTCGGCAACGGCTGGTACTTCCGCGAGCTCGGCGACGTACTCCTGTGGCGCCAGCACAACGGACTGGTCTCCGGCGACAAGCTGTGGGATGCCGCACGGCGCGCCCACCCCGGCTACACGGTCGCCAATATCTGCTGGTGGTACGCCATGGGCGCAGACACCGACATCACCGTCACCCCCCGTCCCGTCTATTACGCCGACGGCCGCAAGGAACCCGACTGCTACACCCGGCCCCCGGCCCTGCACGACGAACTCACCGAGAAACTCGGCAGGTTCCCCCTCTTCCACTTCTGGGGTCCGGGCGCCGACATCGTCTCCTCGCAGTGGATCGTCGACGCGACCCGCCACATCCTCGACACCCGCAACCCCGACCTGGCGCTCTGCTACCTCCCCCACCTCGACTACGACCTGCAGCGCTACGGTCCCGACGATCCGCGCTCCCACAAGGCCGCCTCCGACCTGGACCAGACCCTGGCCCCCCTCCTCGACGACGCCGCCCGCGAGGGCCGCACCGTCGTCGCGCTCTCCGAGTACGGCATCACCAAGGTCAGCCGCACCGTCGACATCAACCGCGCCCTGCGCCGCGCCGGACTCCTCGAGGTCCACACCCAGGACGGCATGGAGTACCTCGACCCGATGGCGTCCCGCGCCTTCGCCGTGGCCGACCACCAGATCGCCCATGTGTACGTCCGCCGCCCGGAAGATCTCGACGCCGCTCGTGAGGCACTCCAGGGCCTGGCGGGAATCGATCAACTCCTGGACGACGAGGGCAAGAAGGAGTACGGCCTGGACCATCCGCGCGCCGGCGAACTCGTCGCCGTCGCGGAGCCGGACGCCTGGTTCACGTACTACTACTGGCTCGACGACGCACGGGCACCCGACTTCGCTCAGCTCGTGGAGATCCACCGCAAGCCGGGATACGACCCGGTCGAGCTGTTCATGGATCCCCTCGACCCGTATGTGAAGGTCAAAGCCGCGAAGGCGCTCGCCCGCAAGAAACTCGGGATGCGCTACCGCATGGCGGTGGTGCCGCTGGACGCCTCACCTATTCGCGGCAGCCATGGGCGCCTTCCTGATGACCCGAACGACGGTCCGCTCATCCTCTGCTCCACCCCCCGCGCTGTCACCGGCCCGATCCGGGCCACCGATGTGAAGTCCCTGCTGCTTCAGCTCGCCGGTCTGCATTCCTGACCGCGACTGAGAACAACTCGCCGACTGAGAACAACTCAACCAGACACCACTGACAACGCCCCGTGACCGCAAGGAGTTCCCGCATGCCCCGCAACGCCCGCACGTCCACGTCCGACCCCGAACTCGCCCACAGACTCAGCCGCCGCGGCATGCTCGGCGTCGCCGCGGGAGCCGGCGCCGCCGCGCTCGTCGGCGCCGGCGCGACCTCCGCAGCGGCCCAGACCTCCGCAGGGGCGACAACCACGACGGCCATGGCCGCCAGCAAGGGCCGCCCCGTACTGCCGCCCGGCCGCCTCGGCATCCAGCTCTACAGCCTGCGCGACAAGGTCTCCACCCTCGGATTCGCCCCTGTCTTCCAGGAGTTGAGCGAACACGGCTACGACGAGATCGAGTTCGCCGGCTACACCCAGGGCTCCGCGGGACCCATCACGCTCGCCCAGCTCAAGCGGCTCGCCGCCGACCACGGCCTCAACCCCATCGGCAGCCACGTCGGTTACTACGCCGACGACCCGAACGCGTACACCTTCGCGCAGAACCTCGAAAAGGTCCTCGACGAGGCCCAGGCCCTCGGCCTGAAGCACATCGGCACGGCCTCGGGCCCCTGGCGCTACGGCACGACCGTCGACGGCTGGAAGCGCTGCGCCGAGGAGTTCAACGCGTACGGCGCGGCCGCGAAGAAGCGCGGCATGAAGTTCTACCAGCACAACCACGCCGAGGAGTTCTCCTTCGCGACCGACCGGCCCGACGTGCGGCTCTACGACGTGCTGCTCGCCGAGACCGACCCGGATCTGGTGTACCTGGAGATGGACATCTACTGGGCGTACGCAGCGCAGTTCCGTTTCTCCAAGCGGGTCGACGGCACTCCGGCGCCGTTCGAGCCGCTGGACTACGTGCTCAAGCAGCCGCACCGGTATCCGCTGTTCCACGTCAAGGACGGCGAGCACGACGAGGCCGCCAAGGACGGCTACCGGATGGTGGACGTGGGCGACGGCGACATCGACTACCGGCGGTTCCTGTCCGAGGTGACGCGCCGCACGCCGACCGGCCGGCGTTACCACCACTGGCAGGTCGAGCACGACAACCCCGTGGACTCGCTCGCCTTCGCCCGCAAGTCCAGCGCGCACCTGCACTCGCTGCGCGAGCAGGACCGCTGACGGCGCTCCCGCAACCGACGCCCCGCACACGCAGAGCCCCCGGCACGGTGCCGGGGGCTCTGCGTAGGAGAGGTGCGGATCGAGAGGTGGGACGTCAGTGCGCGTCCCGGCTGATGGGCTGCGGATTCGGTGTGATCTTCCCGGGCTTCGGCCGCCCGGGCGGGCTCAGGAACAGCGCCACGAACCCGGCGAAGAACGAGATCGAGCCTGCCAGGATGAACGCGCCGGAGTGCCCCCAGGTGCCCACGACCACGGCGCCCATACCCGCGCCGAGGCCGGAGACGAGCTTCGAGCTGTACACCATGCCGTAGTTGGTGGCGTTGTTGTTCTCGCCGAAGTAGTCGGCGGTGAGCGCCGCGAACATCGGGAAGATGGCGCCGCCGCCGAAGCCGGAGACCGCGGAGAAGATCAGGAACAGCGTCAGGTTCTGCAGGTCCGCGGACCAGATGATGCCGAACTGCGCGAGGCCGAGGATGACGCACACGGCCAGCAGGCACTGCTTGCGGCCGTAGCGGTCGGAGAGCCAGCCGATGACGCCGCGCCCGGTGCCGTTGACGATCGCCTTGAGGGACATCGCGGTGGCCACGATTCCGCTGGCGAAGCCCGCCTCCTTGCCGATGTCGACCTGGAAGGCGATCCCGAAGATGTTCACACCCGAGGTGCACGCCAGACAGAACCACATCAGCGCCACCCGACCGGTCTTCCAGGCCTCCACGGGGGAGTACTGCTTCACGGCCGGCGGGTTCTTCTCAAGCGACCGGCGGGCGCGCGGGTCGTCCGGCGGGTTGAGCGGGTCGACGTCGCCGGGCCACCAGTTCTTCGGCGGGTCCTTGAAGAAGAACCCCGCCACGGCCACGACGGAGGCCAGGAAAAGGCCCACCAGAACAAGCACCGTACGGAAGTTGGTCAGGTCCATGACGCCGGTGAAGATGAACACGAACGGCACGGAACCGTAGGCGAAGCCGCCGTTGACGAAGCCGGTCTTGCCGCCCCGGCGCTCCGGGTACCACTTGCCGACCATGTTGACGCAGGTCGCGTACACCATGCCCGCGCCCATGCCGCTGAACATGCTGAAGCCGATGTAGGCGAACACGACGCTCGGCGCGTACGCCAGGGACAGATAGCCGAGCAGGGTTCCCACCGCGCCGAGCATCATCGCCCAGCGGGCCGGCAGTTTGCCGCTCTCGCGCAGCCGCCCCGCGGGGAAGGCCACGGCGGCCTGGAAGAACACCCAGACGGTCATCATCCAGAAGATGTGGCCGCTGGCCCAGTGATGTGCGGTGTGCAGGGTGTCCTCCGCGGACGCGAACGCGTACTCCGCGGAGCTGATGCCCATCATGCCCACCCAGGGCAGGATGACCATCCACTTGCGCTTGCGCCCCATGATGTCGATGTCGGACTCGCCGAGCCGGTACGTACGGCCGTTGGCGTCCGTCACCTCCCGATAGGGGACGGTGGTTGGCAGGTCGGTTGTCGTCATGTCGATCGAACCCCTCGCGTGGAAGAAGTCTGGCCAGCGCCCCCTGTCCGTTCTCTTCGCACCGGGGCCCGCGGCGAGCGGCCGCCGCAGGCCCCGTGGTTCGAGCCGTCGCTCAGCTCATCGACCACCTCCGAGCAGCCCCGCCGCCCGCGCCCACCGGTACTTCGCACCGAGCACGGCGACGGGCTTCTCGGTCGTGTACGGGTAGGCGACGACTCCGTGCTCGAAGAGGTACGCGCACGCCTCCTCGACCTCGACATCGCCCGCAAGGGAGGCCACAACCGGCTTCTCTATGCCGCGCTTTCTGAAATCGGCCACCACGCGCGCGGTGAGCTCGGCGAACACCATCGGTGGAGTGACGATCGTGTGCCAGTAGCCGAGTACGAGGGCATGGATCCGCGGGTCCTCGAGACCGAGCCGGATCGTCGCCTCGTACGTGGAGGGGGGCTCGCCGCCCGTGATGTCCACGGGGTTGCCCGCTGCCCCGAAGGGCGGGATGAACTCGCGGAACGCGGCGTCCAGGTCGTCCGGAATCTCCATCAGGGAGAGCCCGTTGTCGGTCACCGCGTCCGACAGCAGCACACCAGAACCGCCCGCGCCGGTGATGATGACGACGTTGTCCCCCTGCGGGGCGGGCAGCACGGGCAGCGCACGCGCGTACTCCAGCATGTCGTTGAGGCCCGGAGCCCTGATCACGCCGGCCTGCCGCAGGATGTCGTCGTACACCGCGTCGTCGCCCGCGAGCGCCCCCGTGTGCGAGCCCGCGGCCTTCGCGCCCGCGGCGGTGCGGCCCGCCTTGAGGACGACGACCGGCTTCTTCGGAACGGTCTCCTTGGCCGCCGCGACGAACGCCCGCCCGTCCTTGAGGTCCTCCAAGTGCATGGCGATGCACTGGGTGTTGGGGTCCTCGCCGAACCAGGTCAGCAGGTCGTCCTCGTCGATGTCGGACTTGTTGCCGAGCCCGACGATCGCGGAGACACCGGTCTTGGTGGCGCGGGCGAAGCCCAGGATCGCCATGCCGATGCCGCCCGACTGCGAGGTCAGCGCGACCCCGCCCTTCACGTCGTACGGCGTGCAGAACGTGGCGCACAGGTCCTGCCACGTCGAGTAGTAGCCGTAGATGTTCGGACCCAGGAGGCGTACGCCGTGCCGTTCGGCGATGGCGACGATCTCCTCCTGCAACGCGTGCTCTCCGGTCTCCGCGAAGCCGGACGGGATCAGCACCGCGTTCGGGATGCCCTTGCGGCCCACCTCCTCCAGGGCGGAGGCCACGAACTTGGCGGGGATCGCGAAAACCGCCACATCCACCTCACCCGGAACGTCGGTGACACTCTTGTACGCCTTGCGGCCCTGAATGTCATCGGCCTTGGGGTTCACGGGGTGGATCTCGCCGGAGAAACCTCCGTCGATGAGGTTCCGCATCACCGAATTGCCGATCTTGCCCTGCTCGTTGGAGGCACCGATGACCGCCACCGAACGCGGCTGCATCAGGCGCTTCATGGAGCGCAGAATCTCGTCCCTACCGTAGGTGCGCCGGGTTTTGGGCGCCTCCGCCGACAGGATCACGCGGATGTCGGCGGCGAGCGCGCCCTCCGGTGTGGCGATCACCGGGTTGAGGTCGACCTCCGCGATCTCCGGGAAGTCCGTGACCAGTTCGGAGACCCGGCGGATCTGCTCGGCGACCGCCCAGCGGTCCACGCCGGCCGCGCCGCGCACGCCCCGCAGGATCGCCGCCGCCCGGATCGAGTCGAGCATGGAGACGGCCTCGTCCGCGTCGACGGGCGCGAGGCGGAACGTCACGTCCTTCAGGACCTCGACCAGGACCCCGCCGAGCCCGAACGCCACCACCTTCCCGAACGTCGGGTCGGTGACCGCTCCGACGATCACCTCTTGCCCCTTCGGCAGGAGTTGCTGCACCTGTACGCCCTCGATGCGGGCGTCCGCGTCGTAGGCACGGGCGTTGTCGACGATCGTGTGGAACGCGGTCCGCACCTCGGCGGGGCCCTCCACCCCGACGATCACGCCGCCCGCGTCGGTCTTGTGCAGGATGTCCGGCGAGACGATCTTCAGGACGACCGGCCCGTCGAAACGCGCCGCCGCCGCGACCGCCTCGTCCACGTCCCGCGCCAGCTCCTCGCCCGGTACGGCGATTCCGTACGCGTCCGCGATCACCTTGCCCTCGGGCGCGGTCAGCGCGGTGCGGCCGTCGGCACGTACGGCGTCGAGCAGCGCCCGCACCGTCTGCGTGCGGTCCTCTGCCATCACGTCAGATCACTCCGTTCGACTTGAGCAGGTGCAGCTCCTCGTCCCCGAGGCCGAGTTCGCCGACGTACACCTCTTCGTTGTGCTCTCCGAGCAGCGGTGAACTGATCACGTCCACGGGGGAGTCGGAGAGCTTCAGCGGGGAGCCGACGGTGGTGAACTCACCGCGCTCGGGGTGCTGGACCTTGACGACCATCTCGTTGGCGGCCAGCGAGGCGTCCTCGACGATCTCCTTCGTCGACAGGATCGGTCCGCACGGGATGTTGTGGGAGTTGAGCTGTTCCAGGACCTCCCACTTCGGCAGGGTCGAGGACCATTCCTCGATCAGCTGGAACATCTTGTTCAGCTTCGGCAGCCGGGCCTCGGGCGTGTTCCACTCGGGGTCGTCGCCCAGTTCGGGCCGGCCGATGAGGTTGGCGATCGGCTGCCAGCCGACGGGCTGCACGATGACGTACACGTAGTCGTTCGGGCCGCCCGGCGCGCACTTGACCGCCCAGCCGGGCTGACCTCCGCCGGACGCGTTGCCGGATCGGGGAACTTCCGTGCCGAAGTCCTCGTTGGGATATTCAGCGAGCGGGCCATGGGCCAGGCGCTGCTGATCGCGCAACTTCACCCGACAGAGGTTGAGCACGGCATGCTGCATGGCCACGTTGACCCGCTGCCCCCGCCCGGTGCTCTCCCGCTGCAGGAGCGCCGCGAGAATTCCGGCGACGGCATGAATGCCGGTTCCCGAGTCGCCGATCTGGGCCCCCGTCGCCAGCGGTGGTCCGTCCTCGAAGCCCGTGGTCGACATCGACCCGCCCATGGCCTGCGCCACGACCTCGTAGGCCTTGAAGTTGGTGTACGGACCGTCACCGAAACCCTTGATGGAGGCATAGACGATTCGCGGATTGATCTCCTGGATGCGATCCCAGGTAAACCCCATGCGGTCCACGGCCCCGGGGCCGAAGTTCTCGACCATGACGTCCGAGCGCCGGATCAGCTCGGTGAGGATCTCCTTGCCGCGCTCGGTCTTGGTGTTGAGGGTGATGCTCCGCTTGTTGCAGTTGAGCATCGTGAAGTAGAGGGAGTCGACGTCCGGCAGATCGCGCAGCTGCTTGCGCGTGATGTCGCCGCTCGGCGCCTCCAGCTTCACCACGTCCGCGCCGAGCCAGCCGAGGAGCTGGGTGGCGGACGGGCCCGACTGGACGTGCGTCATGTCGAGGACGCGCACGCCCTCAAGAGCCTTGGTCGTCATGACGATTCAGCTCCTCACTTGTACATGGTCTGGTTCATGGTTCCGGGGGCGTACGCGTCCGGGTCCACCCAGACGTTGATGAGCGAGGGCTTGCCCGACTCGCGGGCCCGTCGCAGCGCGGGGCCGATGTCGGCGGGGTCGCGGACCTCCTCGCCGTAACCGCCGAGCATCTGGGCGAACTTGTCGTAGTGAACGTCGCCGAGGGTGTTGCCGACGCGCTCGCGCTCGTCGCCGTACTTGGCCTTCTGGCCGTAACGGATCTGGTTCATCGAGGAGTTGTTGCCGACGATGCCGACGAAGGGGAGCTCGTAGCGGACGAGAGTCTCGAAGTCCCAGCCGGTCAGGGAGAACGCGCCGTCACCGAAGAGTGCGACGACCTCCTTGTCGGGGCGGGCCTGCTTCGCGGCGAGCACGAACGGTATCCCGACGCCGAGCGTGCCGAGCGGACCGGGGTCCATCCAGTGGCCGGGCGACTTGGGCTGCACGACCTGGCCGGAGAAGGTGACGATGTCGCCGCCGTCGCCGATGTAGATCGAGTCCTCGGTGAGGAAGTCGTTGATCTCACTGACCAGGCGGTAGGGGTGGATGGGGGAGGCGTCCGAGCGCAGGTTCGGCAGTCGCTTCTCCAGGGCGGTCTGCTCGGCGGCGCGCAGTTCGTCCAGCCACTCCTTGCGCTTGGACGCACCGCCGTTGAGGCGGCCCGAGGCGGCCTCGGTGACGGCCTTCAGGATGAGGCCCGCGTCGCCGACGATGCCGAGGTCGACGTCGCGGTTCTTGCCGACGGTGCGGTAGTCCAGGTCGATCTGGACGACGGTCGCGTCCGGCGAGAGCCGCTTGCCGTAGCCCATCCGGAAGTCGAAGGGGGTGCCGACGATCACGATGACATCGGCGTTGGAGAAGGCGTACCTGCGGGAGAGCTGGAAGTGGTGCGGGTCGCCGGGAGGGAGGGTGCCGCGTCCGGCGCCGTTCATATAAGCGGGCACGTTGAGGGTGCGGACGAGTTCGGTGGCGGCCTCGGTGCCGCGGGTGGTCCACACCTGGGAGCCGAGCAGGATCGCGGGCTTCTCGGCGTGTACGAGGAGGTCGGCGAGCTTCTCGACGGCCTCGGGGTCGCCGGCCGAGCGGGTGGAGGCGCGGTAGTGGCCGGACTGCGGCACGCGTGCCTTGTCCACGGGGACCTTGGCGTCGAGGACGTCGCGCGGTATCTCCAGGAAGGAGGGCCCGGGGGCGCCGTGGTAGCACTCGCGGAACGCCATGGACACCATGTCCGCGGCGCGCGCCGTGTCCGGCACGGTCGAGGCGAACTTGGTGATGGGCGTCATCATGTCGACGTGCGGCAGGTCCTGCAGGGAGCCCATCTTGTGCTGGGTGTGGGCCCCTTGGCCGCCGATGAGGAGCATCGGTGACTCGGCGCGGAAGGCGTTGGCGACGCCGGTGACCGCGTCGGTGGTGCCAGGGCCCGCGGTGACGACGGCGCAGCCGGGCTTGCCGGTGATGCGGGCGTAGCCGTCGGCGGCGTGGGCGGCGACCTGTTCGTGGCGTACGTCGACGACTTCGATGCCTTCGTCGACGCAGCCGTCGTAGATGTCGATGATGTGGCCGCCGCACAGGGTGTAGATGACCTCCACGCCCTCCGCTTTGAGTGCCTTGGCGACCAGGTGCCCACCGGAAATGAGTTGCTGGCTGTTCTCGTCGGGCATGGCGAAGTCCTGTCCCTTCGTAGGGGAGTTGGCGTCCTCACTCACAGCTCACGGATGGCCCGTGGACTGCTGTAGCGCACGTGTCAGACACGCTTCACGCACTGCGTTCACCGCTGTCGCGGCAGATTGCATACAGTCGACGAATACTGTATGAAGCTTGTTATCCCGCATCCGGTCAGTGGTGTCCAGGGGGCGTGCGGCACTTTTGAGTCAGGAGCCGAAATGGACCTGTTCGAGTACCAGGCAAGGGAACTCTTCGAGGAGTACGGCGTGTTGGTGCCGGCGGCCGAGGTCGCCGGCACGGCCAAGGAGGCCCGCCTCATCGCGGACCGCCTCGGTGGCCGCGTCGTCGTCAAGGCCCAGGTGAAGACCGGCGGACGCGGCAAGGTGGGCGGCGTCAAGCTCGCCGAAGACCCGGCCGACGCCGAGCTGACGGCACGCCGGATCCTCGGCATGGACATCAAAGGGCACACCGTGCACCAGGTGATGCTCGCCCAACCAGTCGAGATCGAGACCGAGTTCTACGTCTCGTACGTACTCGACCGCGCCGCAGGGCGTTTCCTCGCGATCGCCTCCGCGGAGGGCGGCATGGAGATCGAGGAGGTCGCCGCGACCCGCCCCGAGGCCGTCGCCCGCATCCCGATCGACCCCGCGCACGGCGTCACCGCCGACAAGGCCGCCGAGATCGCCCGCGCCGCACAGCTCCCGCCCGAGGCGGCCGACGTCCTCGTCAAGCTGTGGACCGTCCTGACCGAGGAGGACGCCGTACTCGTCGAGGTCAACCCCCTCGTCCGCACCCGCGACGCCCGGCTCCTCGCCCTCGACGGCAAGGTCACGCTCGACGACAACGCCCGCTTCCGCCAGACGCGTTGGGGCGGCGCGGACACGGACCACGACGACCCCCTGGAGGCGCGGGCCGCCGCCAAGGGGCTCAACTACGTCAAGCTCGACGGCCGGGTCGGCGTCATCGGCAACGGCGCGGGCCTCGTCATGTCGACCCTCGACGTCGTCGCCGCTTGCGGCGCCCGCCCCGCCAACTTCCTCGACATCGGCGGCGGCGCCTCCGCCCAGGTCATGGCCGACGGACTCTCCGTCATCCTCTCCGACCAGGACGTCAGGTCCGTCTTCGTCAATGTCTTCGGCGGCATCACCGCCTGCGACGCCGTGGCCGACGGAATCGTGCAGGCCCTCGACGAGATCCGCCTCACCAAACCCCTCGTCGTACGCCTCGACGGCAACAACGCCGCGCAGGGCCGCGCCATCCTCGACGACCACCGGCACCCGCTCGTCGAGCAGCTGACCACCATGGACGGCGCCGCCCAGCGCGCCGCCCAGCTCGCCAAGTAGCGCCCGGAGCAGAGGAGTTCACACCATGGCGATCTACCTCACCAAGGAGAGCAAGGTCCTCGTCCAGGGCATGACCGGCGCCGAGGGCATGAAGCACACCCGCCGCATGCTCGCCGCGGGCACCGACATCGTGGGCGGCGTCAACCCCCGCAAGGCCGGCCGCACCGTCGACTTCGACGGCCGCGCCGTACCCGTCTTCGGCTCCGTACGCGAAGGCATCGAGGCCACCGGCGCGGACGTGACCGTCGTCTTCGTCCCGCCCGCGTTCTGCAAGGCCGCCGTCACCGAGGCCGCCGACGCGGGGATCGGGCTCGCCGTCGTCATCACCGAGGGCATCCCCGTCCACGACACGGTCGCCTTCCAGACGTACGCGAAACAGCGCGGCACCCGAGTCGTCGGCCCCAACTGCCCCGGCCTGATCACCCCCGGCCAGGCCAACGCGGGCATCATCCCCGCCGACATCACCAGACCCGGCCGCATCGGCCTGGTCTCCAAGTCGGGCACGCTCACGTACCAACTCATGTACGAGCTGCGCGACATCGGTTTCTCCACCTGCGTCGGCATCGGCGGCGACCCCGTCATCGGCACCACCCACATCGACTGCCTGCAGGCCTTCGAGGACGACCCGGAGACCGAACTCGTCGTCCTCATCGGCGAGATCGGCGGCGACGCGGAGGAGCGGGCCGCCGCGTACATCCGCGAGCACGTCACGAAGCCGGTCGTCGGCTACGTCGCCGGGTTCACCGCGCCGGAGGGCAAGACCATGGGCCACGCCGGAGCGATCGTCTCCGGTTCCTCCGGAACGGCCCGCGCCAAGCAGGAAGCCCTGGAAGCCGCGGGCGTACGCGTGGGCGCGACCCCCACCGAGACCGCCCGGCTCGTACTCGAACGCCTCGCCTCCTCCTGAGGCAGCCGCACACCCCCCCGCCCCCGACTGTGCACCGAGAGCGGAGAACACGATGGCCCCTGCGTCCCCCGACCAAGCCCCCGCAACCGCCAACACCCTCGCCCCCACTCTCACCCTCAAACAAGGAACGGCCTGGACCGACGCCTGGCAGCGCTGCCGGGACGTGGCCCCCGAGGCGTTCCTCGACGACCGCGTGCGCAACCTCTGGGCCGCGAACTGGCAGCCCGGCGGGCGCACCCTGCCCGCCACCAGCCCCGTCGACGGCACCCCGATCGCCGGCCCGCCGCGCCTCGACGCCCCCACCGCCCACCAGGCCGTACGCGCGGCGCTCGACCAGCACCGCGCCTGGCGGCACGTCCCGCTCGCCGAGCGCCGGGCCCGGATCGCCGCCACCCTCGACGCCCTCACCGAGCACCGCGAACTCCTCGCCCTCCTCCTCGTCTGGGAGATCGGCAAACCCTGGCGGCTCGCGCAGGCGGACGTGGACCGGGCGATCGACGGCGTGCGCTGGTACGTCGACGGCGTCGAGCCCATGCTGGCCGACCGCGCCCCGCTCGACGGACCGGTCTCCAACATCGCCAGCTGGAACTACCCGATGTCCGTCCTCGTCCACGCCATGCTCGTACAGGCCCTCGCGGGCAACGCGGTGATCGCCAAGACGCCCACCGACGGCGGCCTCGCCTGCCTCACCCTTGCCTGTGCGCTCGCCGCCCGCGAAGGGGTGCCGATCACCCTGGTCAGCGGCAGCGGCGGCGAACTCTCGGAGGCGCTGGTGCGCGCGCCCGAGATCGGCTGCGTGTCCTTCGTCGGCGGTCGCGACACCGGCGCCGCCGTCGCCACGGCCGTCGCCGACCTCGGCAAGCGCCACATCCTCGAACAGGAAGGCCTCAACACCTGGGGCATCTGGAACTACTCGAACTGGGACGCTCTCTCCGCGGTCATCCCGAAACTCTTCGACTACGGCAAGCAGCGCTGTACCGCCTACCCCCGTTTCGTCGTCCAGCGCTCCCTCTTCGACCGGTTCCTGGACGCGTACCTTCCGGCGGTGCGCGGCATCCGCATCGGCCACCCGCTCGCCGTCGCCGACCCGGCGGACCCGCTGCCGAGCCTGGACTTCGGCCCGTTGATCAACGCGGCCAAGGCCAAGGAACTCACCGACCAGGTCACCGAGGCCATCGACCGCGGCGCCGTGCCCGTGCACCGCGGCACCCTCGCCGACGGCCACTTCCTGCCCGGCCAGGACACATCCGCGTACGTCCCGCCGGTCACCCTCCTCAACCCGCCGTCGTCGTCGCCGCTGCACCACGCGGAGCCGTTCGGTCCGGTCGACACGATCGTCCTGGTCGACACCGAGGCGGAACTCCTCGCGGCGATGAACGCGTCCAACGGCGCGCTGGTCGCCACGCTCTCCACGGACGACCGGGCGACGTACGACCGGCTCGCCCCGCAGATCCGCGCCTTCAAGGTCGGCCACGACAAGCCCCGCTCGCGCGGCGACCGCGAGGAACTCTTCGGCGGCTTCGGGGCCTCGTGGCGCGGTGCCTTCGTCGGCGGCGAACTCCTGATCCGCGCGGTCACCCAGGGCGACGAGAGGGAGCCGCTGCCCGGCAACTTCCCGGAGTACCACCTGATGCCGTGACCCGTCCGTGGGTGCCGTGACGCACACCACTCGCGAGCCGGCCCCGCCCCACGCGGGCCGGCTCGCGACACCGAAGATCGACAATGGGTGTCCGTCCGGCCACGCACGGTGCACACCGCGCCCGACCTGCGAAGATCCGCCGCAGTCTCCGGCCGGGGCAGGCTCGCAGGCCGAGGGATACGCAGGTGAAAGGCACTCTGAATCCTTGGTATTGTTGTCCATGTCGCCGCGGGGCAAGGCCCTGGCGGGCGGCGTACACCTAGTCCGGGTGGCGGAATGGCAGACGCGCTAGCTTGAGGTGCTAGTGCCCTTTATCGGGCGTGGGGGTTCAAGTCCCCCCTCGGACACAGATCAGATCCCCACGGTTCCCAGAACCGTGGGGATCTTTCGTTACCTGTGTCGCCCCCGCTCCCTGTAGCTTCCGCCCGGCGAAAGGACTCCCGGTGACCCTCAGCCCCCGACTCCAGCGCCGCATCCACCGGGAGTTCCCCGAGCCCGAAGCGGCGATCGAGGCCCTGCGCGTCCTCACCGAGCTGGGGGTGTGAGGGGCGGCGTGGGCGCGCAATGGGCGGAATTCGTTGCCAACGGCGAGGGCCTGAGGGCCTACTACGACGAAGTCCCGGCGCTGGACGCGGTGCGGTTGCGCTCGGTCAACGTGCAGTGGCGCGGCCCGACCGTCGTCCTGCGGCTGGACCTGCCTCGCTTTCCCGACCGCGTTCCGCAGGAGTGGCGTGCCGGGTCGGCGGACACTCTGCAGTTGCACCTCACCTTTCTGGCCGTCGCGGACCTCACGCTCCGGAGCTGGGACCCGCCGACTGTCGCCGACATCGCCGTACGGGCCGAAGGTCATCGGCGTCTGCGGGTCGCCGTGACCGGCGCCGGGGTCGATCTGGAATTCAGCTGCAGCGACGCCCTGCTGGTGCGTCACCTGAGCGTGTTCCGAGCCACGGCCGACGGCGAGGACCGGGGGCGCCACGCCTTTCTCCAGCCGATCGACCGGCGCCTCTACTCCGAACTGCCCCCGACGTGGGAAAGGCGCTTCTATGGCGAGTGACTGGGTCCGGGAACAGGAATCGGCGGGCGAGTTCGCTGACCTTCACGGGATGGCCGTGCCTGCCCTCGGTGCCTGCGTACTGACCCATCTCCATCTCGACGAGCGGGACCGTTCGGTCACCTTGGGTCTGCAGACGGACGTGCTGCCGTCGCCGTTGCCCGAGGGATGGCCCAGCGGGGCCAACTCCTGCGAGTTCTTTGTCGTGTTCCGCGAGGCGACCGATGTGCGCATCCACGGTTGGGACGCTCGCGCAGCCCGTGCCGTGCGCATCTCCGGAACGCCCGCGGAGGGCATCTCCGTGCGGATCGGGGGCGCGGGGACCGGCATGGAGTTCCGGGCCGCTTCGGCTGCGTTGGCTCGGGTCCGGGGGCTGCGGGTGGCCGACGGCTGCTGAGGCGCAACAGGGCCTGGGTGGACAGCACTTCGTGGTCTCGCGTGACAGCTGGGCTGCCGCGGGCCGGGACGGGTGCGATGGTCCGGCGACGTGGAGTGTCAGTGGGCGCGGTTACAGTGCGGAGTACGGGATCAACCGGCACCGACCATCCACGGGGGTACAGGACATGGCACTCTTCGGCAACGCGCACACCGTCGACCCGGGCAAGGCGCAGCAGGAGTACGCGCGGCTCTTCGGGCACGGCGAACAGGTCTACGCGGCCTACGTGTTGATCCGCGACACGATCCTCTTCACCGACCGGCGGCTCGTGCTCATAGACAAGCAGGGGATCACCGGCAAGAAGGTCGAGTACCACTCCGTGCCGTACAAGAGCATCACGCGGTTCGCCGTCGAGACGGCCGGGCACTTCGACCTGGACGCGGAGTTGAAGATCTGGGTGTCGGGGGAGTCGGCGCCGATCGAGAAGACCTTCACCAAGGGCGTGAACATCTACGAAGTGCAGGCGATTCTGACGCAGTTCGTGGCTCGTTAGCCTGCCCGCCCGGGTCTCGTCCAGGGACTTCAGGGGGATGATCACTGTGACTCACGACGACGTACGCAAGCCGGAGGGCGCCGACCGGGAGCTGGTCATGCAGCACGTGTTCGCGGTGACACCCACCGGCCGGCTCCTCGACGCGCGCCGCCCCGACTCCCTCGCATCCATGGTGCGGATGTTCACGGACCCGGTGATGTCCGCGCCTGGGAGCACCTCGGGGAGGGACGGCCCCAGGAGACGCCACCACGACGTACGAACCGTGCGGCACTTCCCAGCGTGAGCCCGCGCCGCCGCTGCCCCGCCCCGCCCCGCGCGCCCCCGCCGGCGCTGACCCGCCCCGCGCGCCTCCGCCGCCGAGCCGCTGCCCGCTGCCCGTTGCCGAAGCGCTGCCCCAGCCCCTGTCGAGGAGTATCGGCCGTCAGGCCCTGCGCACTAGGGTCGATCCCATGACCTCTGCCGAACTCCCCACCGCAGGACGCAGGTTCGGTGGTCGCGTCGCCGTCGTCACCGGGGCCGCGTCCGGGATCGGTGCCGCGAGCGCGGTCCGGCTCGCGGCCGAGGGCGCGGCCGTCGTGCTCGCGGACGTGTCGGCGGAGCGGGGCCGGGACGTCGCCGCCGCGATCCGCAAGCAGGGCGGGCGGGCCGAGTTCGTGCGGGCCGATGTGGCGGAGCCCGACGACTGGCGCCGGGTCGCCGAGTCCGCGGCGGAGTTCGGCCCGGTCGGGGTGTTCGTCAGCAACGCCTTCACCGTGGACGTGACCCGCGCCCACGAGATGCAACTCGACTCCTGGAACCGGCAGTTGGCCGTCAACCTCACCGGCTCGTTCCTCGGCTTCAAGGCCCTGCTGCCCGAACTGCGCGCCCAGCGCGGCGCGGTCGTCCTCACCTCGTCCGTGCACGCGCACGCCGGCATCCCGGGCCATCCCGCGTACGCGGCGACGAAGGGCGCCCTGGTCTCGCTCTGCGGTCAACTCGCCGTGGAGTACGGCCCGGAGGTGCGGGTCAACGCCGTCCTGCCCGGGCCGGTCCTCACCGGTGCCTGGGACCGCCTGTCGCAGGAGGACCGCGAGCGCAGCGCCGCCCAGACGGCGGCCGGGCGCCTCGGCAAGCCCGAGGAGGTGGCGGCGGCGATCGCGTTCCTCGCCGCCGAGGAGGCCTCGTACATCACCGGTTCCAGTCTGCTCGTCGACGGCGGCTGGACGGTGATGAAGGACTCGTCGTGACCCGAGCCCCGACGGCCAGGGATGGCGAAGACTGTCTCAACTCGACTGCCCCGTAAGGGAGTCCACGAGGTCGGCGAATGCGTCCGCGAGTACGTCGAGGCCGGGGCCCGCGGGGCCGCCCGGCTCGGTCATGTACAGATCGCGGCGGATCTCCACCATCAGGGCCGTCACGCGCGGCTCCACGCCGTAGAACTCCAGCGGCACATAGGTTCCGGCGAACGGGCTGTTCCGGCCGGTCGTGCCGCAGCGCGCGAACGCCGACTCGGCGCGGTCGAGGAGCGCGGGCGGGGTGTGGAATGGATCCGTGCCCAGACAGACGGGTGGCCGGGGCCCGTCGCCGTGGAGTTCGTACGGCAGCCGGTGCGTGGGGTACGAGTGCACGTCCAGGATCACCACGCGGCCGGCCGCGTCGAGCCGCTCGCGTACGGCTTCCGTCATGGCCTGCGCGTACGGGTGGAAGTACCGGTCGAGCAGCGGACCGTCGTCGAAATCCGCGGCGCGGAGGGGGAGTTGACCTGTGGTGCGGGTGTAGACGGCGCCCATGCCGACCCGGCGCATCTCCTCGCGCTCGTCCGGGAAGCGCTCCGGGTCGACGACGAGCCGCGAGAGCCGGTTGACGAACTGCCACGGGGTGCGGCGCGCGGTGGCGGCGGCGCGGGCGGCGAGGGTGTCGGTGTGCGCGTCGACGATGTGGTCCGACTCCCGGGCGAGCGCCGCGTCGTCAAGGACGATGCCGCCGCGCACCGCCCGCGGCACGGTCCGCGCGGCGTGCGGGACATGCAGCAGGACGGGTGCGTCG
This sequence comes from Streptomyces sp. LHD-70, assembly GCF_031157275.1. Taxonomy (GTDB): domain Bacteria; phylum Actinomycetota; class Actinomycetes; order Streptomycetales; family Streptomycetaceae; genus Streptomyces. The sequence goes on along the minus strand of NZ_JAVIFW010000016.1, from coordinate 106,613 downwards.
GCGGCACCGGGGATCAGCGTGAAGGGCGGGTCGGCCAGGGCTTCCATGCGGCCACCCTAGGCAGGGCGCGAGCGCACCCCGGGGGCTTCAGCGGTCGGCGTACACCACCCACACCTGGCCCTTCGCGAACGGCATCGGCCGCCCGTCGGGGAGCGTGAACGTCGTGCCCGAGTCGGCGTCCGGCCGGCTCCAGCGCGTCTCGTACGCCCTGCCGTCGCGCAGCACCGTCGCCGTGCCCTGGCCGACGGTCTTGATGTACGGGGTGACCGCGCCGTTGACGTCCCGGTACTTGGACGGCGGCATCGCGACGTGCTGGATCACGACCGTGCGGGGCGCCATCTGGCGGCCGTTGGCCTGCATCGCGGGCGCGCCGTCGAAGGAGACCCGCCAGCGGTGCAGTGACGGCGACCAGTTGAAGGTATGGCTCGCGGCGGTGTAGCGCACGGTGCGGCTGTCCGTCGGCACACCGCCCTGCGGGGCCGGGCCGAAGCGGAACCCGATGTCGGCGGCACGGCTGGCCTCGGGCGCCGTCCGCAGCAGCGCCTCCGGTTCGACGAACAGGTTGTGCGGGGTGGGCCGGTCGGGCTTGCGGAAGTAGGCCTCGGGCACCCGTTTGTGCGGCCGTACGTGGACCGGCGAGCGGTCCAGGTACTTGGTCAGGGAGCTGCGCACACCGGAGTACGCGAGCGCCGGGTTGCCGAACTGCCGCAGCAGCTCGACGTCAGACACGCGGGCGCTGCGCACCGGGCCGACCGAGCTCGGCAAACGGCTGGCGTACACGCCCATCAGGCGGCTCATCCCGCCCTCGACCTTCTCGACGTACACGAGGTCGGCCTTGTCGAGGCCCTGGTGGGGGCGGGCCTTGCGCGAGTTGTCGAACTTCACCGCGAGCACCTGGCCCGGGTCGGCGGGCCGGCCGGTGAAGGGCGACACCTGGCTCGGCGGGCCCGCGGCCACCCGGCCGTTGTCCCCGGAGCCCCGGCTCTGGGAGCCGGCGTCGGCCGCCGCGCCGAGGGTGAGCGCACCGGCCGCGACGAGCGCGAGCAGGCGCGCGCCGCGGCGAGTGATGCGACCGGCGGTGCGACCCGCCGTGCGCGTCGTGCCCGTCGTGCGCGTGGTGCCCGTCGTGCGCGTGATGCGGGTGATGCGGTCGGCGGTGCGACCCGTGGTGCGGGTGGTGCGGTCGGCGGTGCGACCCGTGGTGCGGGTGGTGCTGGTGGTGCTGGTGGTGCGGTCGGCCGGTGCAGATCTCGCTGTCATCGCAGCGCCTCCGTCGTCCCTAGCGTCCGGAGCGCCCATGGCTTCCGGACTGGATTGGCTGGCGCAGTCCTTCCGTACGGGTGTCACGCGGTACCGCCGGGGCGGCCAACCGCCCGCGGCGCGTTCACCCTTTCCGGCCCGATCCGGCGGGTGCGCGGCGCGGGCTCTTGCGCCGAATTCCACCGGATTTCGAGGGATTTTCCGTACGCGTGAAGCTGTGCGCAGCGGCCATCACGCGCGAGGCACGGGCTCTCACCGCGCGTCCAACAAGATGCCCCCGCCATCTGCCTCGGTGGCCCCGAGCATCGGTGGGGACGGACCGAACGATGTGCGAAGGAGCACGATGGGAGCACGGCACACCGCCGCCCGGCACGCCAGGCCGGGTACGAGCCTTCCGCAGCTGTTGGGCTCGGGACTGGCCGCCGCCGCGGGCATGGCACTCGCCTCGGAACTGCATCTGTACGGCACGACGGCCGGCGCGGTCGTCTTCGCCGTCGCCGCCACCGCAGGAGCGCCGCTCATCCAACTCGCCCTGCACCGCGCGGGCGACGGCTGCGCGGCCCTGCTGCAAGCGGCCGGTTGCGGCCGACCGCGACCAGGCCCCGGCCCCGGCCCCGGCCCGCGCCGCGCCCTCGCCCCGGTGGCCGTGGGGCTCGTGATCCTCGGCGCCGTCGCGGTCACCAGCCCGAGCGTGGTCGCCGCGGCACAGCCCACCGAGGTCGCCCTCGACCATCCACCGGCCCGGGACCCGGCCGAGCGCGGCAGTACGGACAAGGCGCCGTCGGTCCGCTCGTACGACACCAAGTCGATTACGTACAGGGGGAGTTGAGGCCTTGCCAGGGCCAACCCGAGGCCGGTCCCCGTACTTCCCGCGCTACTTACCGGAGCCCTGGTCCGCCCCGATGTTGCGGGTCGCCGTGAGCGGGTTGCCGAAGTAGTCGTGGCGGGTGCCGTCGTCCTCGGTGACCGAGCCCGCAGCCAGGGCCGGGGAGCCGGGGCGGAGCCGCAGGTCGTCCGGGGTGCGCGGGGCGGCCGAGCGCAGCAGCGGGTCGGCGTTCACGGCCTCGGGGTCGCGGGGCTGTGCGGTGTGCCAGTACAGGTTGTTGCGGTACGTGCTGATCGTGTCCTCGATGGGCGAGCCCGCGCCCGCCGCGCCGACGAACACGTTGTCCTCGAACGTCGTGCCGGTCTGCCCGTTGTTGGAGACGAGGGCGGTGTCGGCGCGGTCCGTGACGACCGTGTTGCGGTAGATCCGGGTGTCGGTCGACGGGTTGCAGACGACGGAGATCACCGCGTACGGGTCGGTGGTGTTGCGGTCGTTGATGCTGACGTTGTCGTGGAAGCGGTTGCCGCGGGTCGTCATGCCCGCGCCGTTGCAGACGAGGAGGAAGCCGCCCTCGTTGTCGTGGCTGTAGTTGTAGCGGTAGACGTTGCGGTTGTTGCCGCCGTCGAAGTCGAAGGCCATCGAGTCACGGGTGCCGTGGCCGCCGGTGACCTCGTTGTACTGGTACAGCACGTCGTCGGAGTTCCAGGCCCAGATCCCGGCGTTGTAGCCCGCCGAGCGCATGTTGAAGCCGTCCACGTAGTTGCGTTCCACCAGCGCCTTGCGCGCGTTCTGTACGACGATGCCGTCGCCGCCGACGTCCCGGACGTCGTTGCCGCGGATCGTCAGGCCGGTGATCGCCTCCCAGCTGGTGCCCGGGCCTTCGGGGTGCTCGGGACGGCGGCCCCAGGTGGAGGACGTGCCGATGCCCGTGCGGTCCACGTGCCGGACCGTGGAGTCCTCGATCCGGACGCCGTCGAAGGGGTCGGCCGCGTCGACCCCTGCACCACGAAGAGGATGCCGCCCGAGGGGTCCGGATCCTTGAAGTCGGCGCCGTTGACGTCGTGCACGTCCACGCCGCGCACCGTGAAGTCCTCGGCCACGCCGTAGTCGGTGGCCTGTACGAGGACGCCCGCGCGGCGGTCCGTGGTGGTGGGGGCGTCGCCGGTGTTGGAGACGTCCAGGTTCCGGATCTGCCAGTGCTCGGTGTTCGCCAGATGCACGGTGGCCCGCGCCCCCGCGCCCTCCAGGCGGGGCTTCGCGCCCTTCCCGTACGCGTCGATCACGGCGGGAGAGCCCTGCGCGCCCGCGCCCTTCGGGGCCAGTACGCCGGTGCATTCGGTGCCGCGCCGGATCAGCAACCGGTCGCCGGGGCCGAGGACTTGACGGCTCGCCCGCTCCAGGGAGCGCCAGGCGGTGCCCGGTGCGGTCCCGGCGGACGCGTCGTCGCCGCGCGCACAGTCGACGTGGAACCGTGTCCCCTCCGCACCCCGTGCCGAAGCGGCGGTCGGCGTCCCCACGACGACGGTGGCGGCGGCGAGTGCGGTGGCTACGGTGACGGTGGCGGTGACGGTACGGCGCAGGGGCATGACGCGCTCCGATCCGGTGGGGGCGCCGAGTCCGGCGGGGGTGCGGGCACGCTACTGGGGGCCGTTGTCGCGGGCCATGGACAAACGGGGAGCGCGCTTGGACGCAGGCGCACGTGCCGGACGGTGTGCGCGTGCCGGACGGTTTGCACGTGCCGGATGGTGTGCACGTGCCGAAGGGCGTCACTCCTTCACGTACACCACCCAGACCTGCCCCTTCGCGCAGTACAGCCGGGGGCCGCCCTCCGTGCGGTAGTCCGTGGGGCGGTCCTTGGCCGTACGGGTCCATCGTCCGTCGTACGCACGGCCGTTGCGCAGCAGCAGGACGCGGCCCGAGCCCGTGGTCTCCGTGAAGGGCGAGACGCTGCCCCAGCGGTCCTGGAAGCGGGAGTCGCGGATCCGGGTGTACTGCACGAGCACCGTCGACGGGGTGAGCGCCGAGGGCTCGCCGTCCAGCTCCACGCGCCAGCGCTCGTCCTCTGCCGACCAGACGAAGCCGAAGCGGGCCGCCGGGTACCGCACCGTGTGCCGGGGCGTGTCCTTGCCGTTCGGGGGACGGGGCCCGACGCGGAAGCCGAACGACGCCGGGTCGCAGGCGGTGGGCCGCGGATCGAGGCGGGCCGGGCGTACGTACAGGTTGTGCGGGGCGGGGCGGTCGGCGGCCCGGTAGAACGCACCTTCCGCCTGGCCTGGCGTACGGGGCTCCAACGGCGCGGCGGCGATGAGGGGTTGGAGCTTCGACTGCGCACCGGAGTAGGCCAGGACCGGGCGTCCGTACTGCCCGAGCAGGTCCAGGTCGCTCTCCCGGGCACTGCGCACCGGACCCACGGCTTCCGGTAGGCGGCCTGTGGCGTACACGGCGAGGAAGCGGCTCAGGCCCGACTCGACCTGCTCGACGTGGACGATGTCCGCGCGGTCGAGGCCGGTGTGCGGGCGGGCGGGGCCGACGTTGTCCACCTTCACCGCGAGCGGCACGCAGCCCTTCTCGCCCGCGCCGGGCGGTCGCGCGTCGTCGTCGTCCGTCTGCGGCTGCAGCGTGCAGCCCGCGAGCGCGGCGGTCGAGCCGATCAGGAACGTCCGCCGCTGCAGGCCCCTGCCGGGGGGTGTACGTCTGCCTGTCTCACCGTCGACGCCGCTGTCCATGTCTGCACCCCATCCCGCGCCCCGTGTCCGGACACATACCCGCGGGGGGCGGTGGTCAGGCCTGTGCGGGCTGGGGTGTGGCCTGCTTCTTTCTTCCCCACCCCGCCCCTTCCCGAAGTCCTCAGCGGACAGCTCCGGCGACCTGCGTCCCTGGACCCCGCCCGGGGCTGCCGCCCCATGTCCCCGCCCGGGGCTGCCGCCCCATGTCCCCGCCCGGGGCTGCCGCCCCTGGACCCCGCTTCGGGGGCCAGCCCCCGGACCCCCGCTCCTCAAACGCCGGAGGGGCTGGTTTTGCCCCCGCCCCCAGTCCCCAGGGGGACCCCCATCTCAAACGCCGGAGGGGCTGGATTTGCCCCCGGCCCGACCCAGGAAGCTCCCCGTCCGAAAGCCGCCAGCACCCCGCCCCGCCCCCGCATGACCCTGGAACGCATGAGCACCAGCAAGACCGACACTCGCGCCGACAAGCCCACCACTCGCACCAGCAAGACCGCCCCTCGCGCCGACAAGCCCACCCCTCAGGCCGACAAGGCCACCACTCCCACAGGCAAGGCCACCACTCCCACCGGCCAGGCGACCGCGACCACCCCCAGGCCCTCCGATCGCGTAGCCGCCGCCGACTGGGGTGTGCTCGGGGGTGAGCTCGATGCGTTCGGGTGTGCGTTCACGCCGCCGCTGCTCACCCCGGACGCCTGTCGGGGGATCGCGGGGCTCTACGACGACGTCGAGCGGTTTCGGTCCACCGTCGACATGAACCGGCACCGCTTCGGCTCCGGCCAGTACCGGTACTTCGGGCACCCGCTGCCCGAGCCCGTCGCCGAGCTGCGCGCCGCGCTCTATCCGTATCTGCTGCCCATCGCCCGCGACTGGGCCGCGCGGCTCGGGCGGCCCGCGCCCTGGCCGGACCGGTTCGACGACTGGCTGGAGATGTGCCACGCGGCCGGACAGCGGCGCCCGACGCCCATCCTGCTCACGTACGGCCCGGGGGACTGGAACGCCCTGCACCGCGATCTGTACGGCGACGCGGTCTTCCCGCTCCAGGTCGTCATCGGCCTCGACCGGCCCGGCGTCGACTTCACCGGCGGCGAGTTCCTGCTGGTCGAGCAGCGGCCGCGAGCCCAGTCACGGGGCACGTCGGTGGTTCTGGAGCAGGGCAGAGGGCTGATCTTCACGACCCGGGAACGCCCCGTCCGCTCCGCCCGCGGCTGGTCGGCGGGGCAGATCCGGCACGGGGTGAGCACCGTCCGCTCCGGTACGCGACGCACCCTCGGCCTGGTCTTCCACGACGCGGCGTGAACCGTACAAAAGATCACCCGAGCACTTCCGCCAGGTCGTACGAGACCGGCTCCTCCAGCTGTGCGTACGTACAGCTCCGCGGGGTGCGGTCCGGGCGCCAGCGGCGGAACTGGGCGGTGTGGCGGAAGCGGGCGCCGTTCTCCATGTGGTCGTAGGCCACCTCCACGACGCGCTCGGGCCGCAGCGGGACCCACGACAGGTCCTTCTTGCCGGACCAGCGACTCGGCGCCCCCGGCATCCGGGCCGACTCGTGCGCGGACTCCTCGGTCCAGGCCGCCCACGGGTGCTCCTCGGCCGAGTCGAGCCGCAGCGGCTCCAGCTCGGCGATCAACTCCTCGCGCCGCTGCATCGAGAACGCCGCGCACACCCCGACGTGCTGCAGGGTGCCCGAGCCGTCGTACAGGCCGAGGAGGAGTGAACCGACCACCGGGCCCGACTTGTGGAAGCGGTAGCCGGCGACGACGACGTCGGCGGTGCGCTCGTGCTTGACCTTGAACATCAGGCGTTCGTTCTGCCGGTAGCGGAGGTCGAGCGGCTTTGCGATCACTCCGTCCAGGCCCGCGCCCTCGTAGCTGCGGAACCACTCGGCGGCCAGCTTGGGGTCGGTGGTCGCGGGCGCCACGTGGACCGGCGGGCGGGCGTCGGCCAGGGCCATGACGAGTTCGGCGCGACGGTCGCCCATGGACGAGTCGACCAGCGAGCGGTCGCCGAGCGCGAGCAGGTCGAACGCGACGAACGAGGCCGGGGTGCGCTCGGCGAGCAGCCGTACGCGGGAGTCGGCGGGGTGGATGCGTTCCGTGAGCGCGTCGAAGTCCAGGTGGCCCTCGCGGGCGATGACGATCTCGCCGTCCACGACGCAGCGGCCCGGCAGGTTGTCCTTGAGGGCCGCCACCAGCTCCGGGAAGTACCTGGTCAGCGGCTTGCCGGTGCGGCTGCCCAGCTCGATCTCGTCCCCGTCGCGGAACACGAGGGCACGGAATCCGTCCCACTTCGCCTCGTACTGCATGTCCGGCGGGATCTTCTTCACGGACTTCGCGAGCATCGGTTTGACGGGTGGCATCACCGGCAGATCCATGCATCGATTCTGCGCGCGTACGACCGGTATCGCCCGGTGTGCGAGGGATGCGCGGTACGCCTACCGTGGCTCGCATGGGCGAAGCGGTGGAACTGGAGGCGGGCGGGCGGACCGTGCGCCTGTCCAACCCGGGCAAGGTCTTCTTCCCCGAGCACGGGTACACCAAGCTGGACGTCGCCCAGTACTACGCCGCCGTCGCGCCCGGCATCCTGCGCGCCCTCCGCAACCGCCCCACGACCCTGGAGCGCTATCCGGACGGCGTGACCGGCGAGTGGTTCTACCAGAAGCGGGCGCCCAAGAGCATGCCCGACTGGATCCCCACCGCCCACATCACCTTCCCCAGCGGCCGCAGCGCCGACGAGATGTGCCCCACCGAGGAGGCGGCCGTCCTGTGGGCCGCGCAGTACGGCACGCTCACCTTCCACCCCTGGCCGGTCCGCCGCGACGACGTCGACCGCCCCGACGAACTGCGCATCGACCTCGACCCGCAGCCCGGCACCGACTTCGACGACGCGGTCCGCGCCGCCCACGAACTGCGCGCCGTCCTGGACGAGTTCGGCGGTCTGCGCGGCTTTCCCAAGACCTCCGGCGGCCGGGGCCTGCACGTCTTCGTGCCGATCGAGCCGCGCTGGACCTTCACGCAGGTCCGGCGCGCCGCGATCGCGGTCGGGCGGGAGCTGGAACGCCGGATGCCGGAGCACGTGACGATCAAGTGGTGGAAGGAGGAGCGCGGCGAGCGCCTCTTCGTCGACTACAACCAGACGGCCCGCGACCGGACCATCGCCTCGGCCTATTCCGTACGGCCCCGCCCGCACGCCCCGGTCTCCGCGCCGCTGCGCTGGGACGAGGTCGGCACGGCCCGCCCCCAGGACTTCGACATCGTGACGATGCCCGCGCGCTACGCCGAACTGGGCGACGTGCACGCGGACATGGACGACCACCGCTTCTCGCTCCAGGCCCTGCTCGACCTGGCCGACAAGGACGAGCGCGACCACGGCCTGGGCGACCTGCCGTACCCGCCCGACCACCCGAAGATGCCGGGCGAGCCCAAGCGGGTCCAGCCGAGCCGGGCCAAGAAGGCGGCGCCCCCGAAGGAGGCGCCGCCCGAGCCCACAGCCACCTGACGAACCGGTGACTACAACTCCTTGATCCGGATGTCCCGGTACGAGACGACATCCGTCACCCCGTGCACCTGCAACCCCAGATAGCCGGAGGCGTACCTGCGGCCGTCCGTGCCCGGATCGTCTCCGCGCGGCGGCTCGAAGACCTGACCGCCCTTGTTGTCGAACTCGTTGATCAGCTTGCCGTTGCGGAACACCTGGTAGTGCTGGTCGACCACCCGGATCTCGTAGTCGTTCCAGGTGCCCTTGGGCGTGACCCCGGCGCCCGCGAGCCCGACCCGGTCGAAGCCGTAGACCGAACCGGTCTTGTACATGTCGCCGTCGGGACGGTCGAAGACCTGCACCTCGTGCCCGTACTTGATGGCGACCCACTCCGGACGCGACTCCTCCGGGTGGTCGTGGATCTGCGGGAAGCGCACGAACACACCGGAGTTGGCGTTGCCCGAGCCCGGCGCGTCGTCCCGCCACTGCAGCTTCAGCGAGAAGTCGTCGTACCTCCGCTCCGGGAACCACAGCATGCCGAGGCCGGCCTTGGTCGTGCCCGAGGTCATCGAGCCGTCCTCGTTCAGGCCGAACGAACCGCCGCCCACGTGCTGCCACTTGGCGAACGACTCCTTCGAGCCGTCGAACAGCTTGCGGTAGCCCTCGGTCTGGCCCGGCTTGCCGATGCCGGACCGCTTCGCGGAGCGGTAGATCGTGCGCTGCTCGCGGGCGTCGACGACACCCTCGTCGACGAGCGCGTCGAGCACCTTGTCCACGTGCTTCAGGAACAGCGCCTGCGAGGACCAGTCCTTCTCGTCCTCGATCAGCTCGTTGATCGTGCAGCGGCTCTTCGTCATCCGGTTGGGCACACCGCTGTCGACCGAGCCGACGAACACCGTCGCACGCTCGTCGTACTCCGGGCAGTTCGGCGCGGGCACGCCCCCGCCCTCCACGACCGTGAAGCCGACCTCGCGCGCCTGAGAGGTGTTCCCCGCCTTGTCGGTCGCCCGGTACGCCACCTCGTGCCGGCCGGTGCGGTCCACGACCAGCGGGTCGGTGTACGCCACGTACGGCGCGCCGTCGAGCGAGTACTCGACCTTGTCCACGCCCGAGTCGTCGTCCTTCGCGCTGACCGTCACCGTGGCCTTGCCGACGTACGCGCCGTCGGAGTCGACCGTCCCGTCGACCTCCGCGGAGGTCTCCGGCGGCGTCTTGTCCTCCGCCGGAGGCGCCACGACGACAAAGTCCACGGCCTTCTCGGCGGCCGCGTTGCCCGCCTTGTCGGTGGCCCGGTAGCGCACCTTGTACGTGCCCGGATCGTGGAACATCACCGGCGCCGCGTACGCCTGCCACTCGCCGGAGTCGCCCACCGCGTACTGCACGGTGTTCACCCCGGAGCCCGCGTCGGAGGCGGCCACGGTGACCGTCGCCATGCCCACATAGGCGCCGTCCGCGTTCTGCTCGCCGGTCACCGTTGCCGAGGTCTCCGGCGGTGTGGTGTCGTCCGTGTCCGGGGCCACCACCGCGAACTCCACGGCCTTCTCGGCGGCGACGTTGCCCGCCTTGTCCGTGGCCCGGTAGCGGATCTTGTGGCTGCCGACCTGGTCGACGACCACCGGGTTCGTGTACGGCTGCCAGGCACCGGCGTCCCCGACCGCGTACTCGACCTTCTCGACGCCGGAACCACCGCTCTCGTCCGCCGCCGACACGGTCACCGCGGCCTGCCCGACGTACGCCCCGTCAGCGTTCTGCGTGCCGTCGACCTTCGCCGAGGTCTCCGGGGCGGTGGTGTCCTCGCCGCCGCCCTCGGTCACCGTCAGGATGCCCTGCATCGAGCCGTGCCCGGGAATCGTGCAGTGGTACAGGTACCGGCCCGGCGTCAGCGTCACCTCGGCGGTGTGCTTGCCGCCCTCCGCGTCGGAGGGGTTGGCCAGGATGTTCAGCGGGACGTCGTTGTTGTACTCGGGGTCCGAGACGTCGAACGTCAACGTGTGCGGCATGCCCGTGGTGTTGCCGGTCGCCGCGCTGTTCTCGAAGACGATCGTCGTCTTGCCCGCCACCGCCGTGGTCGGCGCCGACAGGTACTTGTCGATCGGGTCACCGGCCGTCCAGGTCAGCACCTGGTTCACGGCCGCGCCCTCGTCCTGCACCGGCCGCGTGCCCGGGTCCGGCTGGCCGTACGCCGCCGGGGCGGTCAGGCCGAGCACCATCAGGAGCGCGGCGAGCAATACCCGTAGGAATCTCCGTCTGTGTCTCACCGGTCAGCCCTTCCTGGCCAGCTGGTCGGCGCTCGGCGTGGCCGCGCCGCCCTCGTAAGTGACGCGCCACAGCGCCGACTTGGCGTCCGAGGTGAAGAAGCCGCGGCCGTAGTCGAGGACGTACAGCGAACCGTCCGGCGCGAACTTCCAGTCCATGAGGTTCTTGATGCCGTCGTTGCCGATCGGCACGATCTTCTTCAGCGACTCCGCGTGCACCGGGATGCCGCCCTTGCCGACCGTCTTCGGGTCGGTGAGCACCGCGTGCCGCGGCTGGTCCTGGTCGTAGAAGTCACCGACGAACCACTTGCCGTCCCAGTACGCCGGCCACTTGACGTCGCTCGCGCTGTCCGCGTCGTACCGGTACAGCGGACCGTTCATCGCGGCCTGCCCGCCGCCCTTCAGCCACGGCAGGCGGAACGTCTGCTCCTCGGGCTTGTACGAGGGCACGCCGTTCTCGTCGCGCGGGAAGTCCGGGCCGCCGCCCGCGGGGGAGTACCAGATGGTGTTGGACGTCACCGGCGGCACGTTCACCAGGCCGTCGTTGTTCGGCGACTCGTTCTTCGGGGCGTCGCAGTCGTACCAGCCGAGCGGCTTCGTCGGATCCGGCATATTGCGGTCCCGGTACGGCTGCTTGTTGCCCATGCAGTACGGCCAGCCGTGGTTGCCCGGGCCCGTGATCGCGGCGAACGTGTCGTACTTCGCCGGGCCCCAGGTGGTCGACGGCTCACCGGCGTCGGGGCCGACCCAGCCCGCGTACAGGGTGTCGGTCTCCTTGTCGATCGAGATGCGCGCCGGGTTGCGCACGCCCATCACATAGATCTCGCCGCGCGTCTTGCCGCCGCCCTCGTCCTCCTCCTTGCCCGTGAAGAGGTTGCCTTCGGGCAGGGTGTACGTGCCGTCCGGCTCCGGGTGGATGCGGAGGATCTTGCCGTTGAGGTTGTTGGTGTTGCCCGCGGTGCGGCGCGCGTCCGCGAACGAGACGCCCTTGAAGTTCGGCTCGGGGTTGTTGCCGGAGTAACCGTCGCTGAAGCGGCTGGAGTTGTTGTCGCCCGTCGCGATGTAGAGGTTGTCCTGGGAGTCCCAGGCCATGCCGCCGCCCGCGTGGCAGCAACTGTGGATCTGCACGGGCCACTTGAGCAGGACCTTCTCGCTGCCCAGGTCCAGCTTGTTCGTCGCCTGGTCGAGCGTGAAGCGGGAGACGCGGCGCTCGGCCATGTGCGTCTCGCGGTTGATCTCGGAGTGCGGCGTGTAGTGCAGATACACCCAGCCGTTGTCCGCGAACTCCGGGTCCAGCTCGATGCCGAGCAGCCCTTCCTCGTTCTTGACGAGCTCGTCGCCGCCGCCCTTGTTGCCGAACACCGTGAGCGCACCGGCGAGTTGGACCTTCTTGGTCTTCGGGTCGTAGACGTGGATCTCGCCCTTGCCCTTGCCGATGTCCGGGTTGTTCCAGTCGGTCACCACGGGCTGCGAGGAGTCGGCGCCGCCGCGGCCGATGTAGAACACCCGCCCGTCCTCGGCGGTGACCAGTCCGTGCGGTTCGCCGATCTGGTCGTTCTGGCCCGGCTGGTTGGGCTGCGTGAGCCGCTCCGCCTTGTAGTTGCTGTTGATCGCGGCCTTGCAGTCGGCCCGCACGAGCCGGGTCGTCCACAGCAGCGCGCCCCGCAGATGGGTGCGGAAGTCCGCCTCGGAGTAGGAGTCGACGGTGCCGCCCATGCCGGTGTAGAAGGACCGCCCGCCGTCGTAGTCACGGCACCAACTCACCGGGTGGTCGGGGCCGTTGGCGCCCTCGCCGGGCTTGTACGTCGCCTCGCGCACGCGGGCCACTGTGTGCACGTCGCCGGAGGGGTTCTTCTCCCAGTTGAGCCATTTGTCCGGGCGCTTCCACTCCAGGGGGAGTTCCTTGGTGGCCGGGTGCTGCCGGTCGCCCACCTCGACGGTCGCGCGCTGCGCGGTGGCGCCGCTGCCCTCCGCGGGGCGGGCGCCGACCAGACCGGTGAACCAGTCCGAGTACGGCTCGGTGCGGGCCGCGTCATGGATGCCGAGGAAGCCGCCGCCGGCCTCCATGTACGCCTCAAGGCCCAACTCCTGCTCGGGCTCCAGGACATCGCCGCCGCCGGTCAGGAACACCACCGCGTTGAACCGGCCGAGCCGGCGCTCGTCGGTGAAGACCGAACCGTCGTCGGTGGCGGTGACGGTGAAGCGCTGCGCGACGGGACCCGACCCGCCGATCTTCTCGACGGCCTCGATCCCGGCGTTGACCAGCGGCGTCTCCTCGCTCGCCGAACCGTGGAAGAGCAGCACCCGCACCTTGCTCCCGCCCGGCGGCGAAGGCAGCGACATCGTTGTCGCGGCCGTATCGCCCGGCCCCGGATACGGTCGCGCGGTGGCGGGCCCGGAGGCGAGGAGGCCCGCGGCGAGGGCTCCCACCGCGGTTCCGGTCGCCCAGAGTCTGCGAGATCTGTGTCTGCGTCGGGTCAACCCGTGGGAATCCCCGGGTTTTTGACGCGGTGCGCTCCGCATGTGGTCACCCACCCCTTATCGGTCACAGCAACAGCGCCATGGAAGCTAGACCTCTTTCCGTGGTCCGCCAATAGCTATGACCGCGATTGCACAAACTTTGTCCTGAGTGTGGATAAACGAGGGGACCGAAGCTACGGTGTGGCCGTCCGAGGGGTCCTTGGCACGTCCTTGGTACCCCGTCAATCTCGTGACGGACGTGGGGAGTTCGGCGATGGCGGAAACAGTGGGCGGGGCGCTGGGCAGACGTGGCTTCAACCGGCGCCTGTTCGCCGGGGGAGCGGCGGTCGCGGCCGGTCTGACATCGATGTCGGGCGTGCTTCCCGGCTCGGCTCAGGAGGCCTCCGCGGACGCGGGCGGCAAGGCCGCGGCGAAGGGCGAGACCCGGCACATCAAGCTGTACGTCGAGAAGCTCGCCGACGGGCAGATGGGGTACGGCCTGGAGAAGGGCAAGGCCTCGATCCCCGGACCGCTCCTGGAGATGGTCGAGGGCGACACCCTGCACATCGAGGTGGAGAACCTCACCGACGTCGACGTCAGCCTGCACCCGCACGGCGTGGACTACGAGATCGGCAGCGACGGCACCCGGCACAACAACAGCCATGTGGAGCCCGGCAAGTCCCGTACGTACACCTGGCGCACGCACGCCCCCGGCCGCCGCAAGGACGGCACCTGGCGGGCGGGCAGCGCGGGCTACTGGCACTACCACGACCACGTCGTCGGCACCGACCACGGCACCGGCGGACTGCGCAAGGGCCTCTACGGCGGGCTGATCGTGCGGCGCGAGGGCGATGTCCTGCCGGACAAGACCTACACGATCGTCTTCAACGACATGACCATCAACAACCTCCCCAAGGGGCCCGACCTCAAGGCCACCGTGGGCGACCGCGTCGAGATCCTGATGATCACGCACGGCGAGTACTACCACACCTGGCACATGCACGGTCACCGCTGGGCGGACAACCGCACGGGCATCCTCACCGGCCCCGACGACCCCAGCCAGGTCATCGACAACAAGATCACCGGCCCCGCCGACTCCTTCGGCTACCAGGTCGTCGCGGGCGAGGGCGTCGGCGCGGGCGCGTGGATGTACCACTGCCACGTCCAGAGCCACTCCGACATGGGGATGGCGGGAATGTTCCTGGTGGCGAAGCCGGACGGGACGATTCCGGGGCATGACGGGGGGCATGGGGGGCACTAGGGTTCGGCGGTCGGCCCCCGGCACCGTCGACTCGGGCACCGTCTGTCGCCCTGCGGGCGGCTTCTTCCCCACCCCGCCCCGGCCGACCGGGTGGGTCGGACAACCCCCGTGGATATCCTGGCCGGAACGTCGTACCCCCCTCCGGCCCGAGGAGTGCCCCCGAACGTGACCGACCCGCGCCCCACCCTGGAAGCCGTCGCCGCCCACGCGGGCGTCTCCCGCGCCACCGTGTCCCGCGTCGTCAACGGCGGTGCGGGCGTGCGCAGTTCACTCGCCGAGAAGGTCCTCCGCGCCGTCGAAGAGCTGGGTTACGTGCCCAACCAGGCCGCCCGTACCCTCGTCACCCGGCGCCACGACGCGGTCGCCGTGGTCATCGCCGAACCCGAGACGCGCGTCTTCACCGACCCGTTCTTCGCCCAGCAGTTGCGCGGCATCAGCAAGGAACTCACCGCTCACGACTCGCAGTTGGTGCTGCTGCTCGTCGAGGGCAAGGACGACTACGCGCGCGTGGGCCGCTATCTCGCGGGCGGGCACGTCGACGGGGCGCTGGTGTTCTCCGTGCATCTCGACGACGAACTCCCCGACATCATCCGGGGATCCGCCCTGCCCACGGTGTTCGGCGGCCGCCCGGACCGCGGCGGCCGGCGCACCCCGTACGTCGACTGCGACAACCGCGGCGGCGCCCGTGAGGCCGTACGGCATCTGCGGTCCCTGGGCCGGGAGCGGATAGCGCACATCGCGGGACCGCTCGACCAGACCTCGGCCGTGGACCGCCTCGACGGCTACCGCGACGTCCTGCCGGAGGCCGACCCGGCGCTGGTCGCGCGCGGCGACTTCACCCCGGCGGGCGGCGAGCGCGCGATGCGTGAACTCCTGGCCCACAACCCGGACCTGGACGCGGTGTTCGCCGCCAACGACCTGACGGCGGCCGGGGCGCTCAGGGTGCTGCACGAGCACGGGCGGCGCGTGCCCGAGGACGTGGCGGTCGTCGGCTTCGACGACATGGAGCCGGTCGCGGAGCAGACGAGCCCGCCGCTCACCACCGTGCGCCAGGACATCGAGGAGATGGGCCGCCTGATGGCCCGGCTGCTGCTGCGCGCACTGGAACGGGGCGGTGACCAGGGAAGCCCTCCGGAGGACCCTGTCACCGCCCCGGCCTCGGTCATCACGCCCACGGCACTGGTGCGGCGGGCCTCGGCATGAGCGTCGGCCTGAGCGCCCGCCCCGCCCGCCCGGTCAGGAGCCGACCGACACCGTGAACCGCCGCGGGTTCCCGTCGTGGGCCGCGCCCGACACGTCCGGCTCGCCGTCGGGACGTACGTCGTCGTACGGGAAGGCGTACCCGATCGGGGAGTTGGCGTGGACGACCCGCGCCCAGTGGTTGGTCGTCGCGTCCTTGTAGTAGTCCGCGGCCGTGGTGCCGTTCGGCTGCTCGGGGTGGCTGAGCATGATGCTGCGGTTGAAGCCCGCCGCGAGCCGCGCGATCAGGCCCTTCTTGTCGTCCGGGTCGTCCGGGTTGTTGGTGAACGGGCCGTGGTTGCAGGTGAAGACGTCCTTCGAGGTCGGCTTGGCGAAGCTGTGCCCGCCGTCGAACGTCAGCGTGTCCCCGCTGACCCGGCCGACCTTCACACCGCGGCCGCCCTGCAGGTCGATGCGCAGGTCCTCGGAGCGGTACTTGTCCCAGACCTGGTCGATGTAGCCGTTCCACAGGTCGCGGAAGGGCATCTCGTCCGGCCGGTCGAAGTAGGGGGCCATCAGGTTCTGCGGCGAGATCACCCGCAGCACCTTCCCGTCCCCGCCCTTGATCACCAGCTGGTCCCACGGCTGCCCGTCCTTCGCGGTCTGCGCCGCCAGGTCGTCCGCGATCTTCTGCACGGCCCCGTCGGGCAGCGGCGCCACCTCGTGCGTACCGTCGCCCTCCAGCTTCAGCCCGATCGGCAGCGCGGTCACCAGGTCGACATAGCTGATGTTGGCGTACAGCTGCTGCGGGTTGAACGTGAACTCGCAGAACGACCAGGTCCGCCCGTAGTTGGGGTCCTCCTCCGTCGCGAACGCGGGCTCTACGAGGGAGGGGCCGGGGTTGAGGAAGAAGTCCAGCTTGTCGTCGCGTACGAAGTACACGCGAGCGCCGAACATTTGAGGAAGCGTCAGCACGACCGGGGCCTCGCCGGGGCCGCCCAGCGGGATGGCGCAGTCGACGGGCAGCGGGGTCTGCGGCTGGGCGGGCGACTCGGGACGGTACACGCTGCCGTCCGGCCGCAGCAGCACCCAGCGGTCGGTGCCCTGCTCGTGCCCGGTGACGTACGCGTGCACCGTCCCCGTCAACGACTTGTTCTCCAGGGCGAGTTCACAGGTCTCCGGTGCCGCCTTGGCACTGGGACTGAGAGCGCTTCCCCAGACGGGGTAGGTCAGCGCGGTGGCGGCACCTGCGGTGGCGGTCAAGAACACTCGGCGCGATATCACGGAGTCTCCTGGGGTGTGGGGGAACGCGGGGGTGGGGGCGTCCGCGTGCCGACCACCTTGGCCAAGTCCCGTACAAGCGTCAAGAGTTGTGGCTGAGAGCGCTCTCTTCGGGAAGGTTCCTTCACAAGTCGGTGGGCTGGAGGGCCGGGGCACGCACGACGCCGAAGGTGCGGTCTCGGCTCGGGGGAGACGGTCCCCAGGCGGCGCGACCTCGCTTCCGGACGCGATTGTCAGTGCCCGGTGCCAGACTCGAAGAGGCAGCACGGACCGGACCATTGAAGAGGCAGCACAGAGGGACCCTTAAGGAGCGCTCATCATGCTCACCACCAGCTTCGTCACCGGCTCACTGACCTGGGCGGACCTCGGCACCCCGGACATCGAGCGGGCCAACGGCTTCTACGGCGGCGTCCTCGGCTGGACGTCCGAGGGTGACAGCGAGAAGTTCGGCGGTTACGTGACGTACCGCAGCGACGGCCAGTCCGTGGCCGGCGGCATGCAGGTCCCGGAGGCGGAGGCCCCGCCCTCCTGGTCGCTCTACTTCCGCACGCCGGACGCCGAGGCCACCGCGAAGGCGGTCGAGCAGGCCGGAGGCACGGTCGTCCTGGAGCCGATGGACGTCGGCGACCTGGGGCGGATGACGGTGTGCACGGATCCGACGGGCGCGGGTTTCAGCGTCTGGCAGGCCGGCGCGATGCCCGGCTTCGAGGCCGTGCAGCGCCCGGGCTCGCTCTGCTGGGCCGAGCTGTACACCTCGGACGTCGCCGCGGCCTCCGCGTTCTACAGCACGGCGATCGGCCTGCAGACGTACGACGTCCCGTTCCCGGGCGGCTCGTACACGACGCTGTATCCGGAGGGCACGGACCCGGAATCGATGTTCGGCGGAGTGGTGCCCAGAGAGATCGACCCGCTGGAGGCCGAGGGCCCCTCGCACTGGCTGCCGTACTTCGAGGTCTCCGACTGCGACGCGGCCGCCGCGAAGGCCGCGGAGCTCGGCGGCTCGGTGGGGATGGGGCCGACGGACCTGAAGGACGTGGGCCGTATCGCCAAGGTGGCCGACCCGTTCGGTGCGCGGTTCGCGGTGATGCGGTCGGCTGCGCGGGCGTAGGTGGTCGGCGGGGTGCGGGTCGACTCGGGCACCGTCGCGGGGGCTTCGCCCCCGGGCCCCCATGTCCGGGGCTGCCGCCCCTGGACCCCGCGTCTCGGGTCGTGTTTCGGCTCCCGCGCCGTCGTGGCTTGTCGCGCAGTTCCCCGCGCCCCTAAAAGCCGGCCCCGCCCGCAATATCCAGCCCCTCCGGCGTTTGAGATGGGGGTCCCCCTGCTCTGGGGGCACCTCCCGGCCGAAGGCTGGGGGAGAAGCCGAGAGCTTGGGGGAGGGGGTCCGGGGGCTGGCCCCCGAAGCGCCGCAGCCACGCGGCGCCAGCCGCATATCGGGCACAGTCGGGAAGGGGCGGGGAGGGGAAAAAGACCCGGCGCGCCGCCTTCCGCCCGACAGCACCCCACGGCATCCTGCACAGGCCCGCCGCCGGCGTGAACGGCTGGATGAACGAGCCGTTGATCGTTCATTGATCGCTTGTTTCGCCGTGCCCGGCACGATGGCGCTCATGATCGGCAAGTCCACCACTCAGACCCCGAACGCCGGGGTGTCCGACGACCGTCCCAGCTGGCTCGACCTCGCGCTGTGCGCCCAGACCGGGTCGGCGTTCTTCTTCCCCGAGCCGGGCAGCTCCGTGCGCGAGGCCAAGCAGATCTGCCTGGCCTGCGAGGGGCGCGCCGCCTGTCTTGAGTACGCCCTCGCCAACGACGAACGGTTCGGCGTCTGGGGCGGCCTGTCCGAGAAGGAGCGCGAGCGCCTCAGAAAGGGCCCGGCCCGCAGGTCGGCCGACCGCGCCTGAGCCCGGCCCTGTACCTCGTGGGAAGGTCAGCGTCCGCGCGCAGCGATGCGCGCCTTGCGCGCCGCCAGCTTCTCGTCGAACTTGGCCGCCTCGGCGTCGAGCCCGCCCATGTACATGCCGAGCTCCTCCTGCGCCTTCAGACCCTCCGGGCCGAGCCCGTCGATCTCCAGGACCTTCAGGTGGCGGAGCACCGGCTGCAGCACGTCGTCGTGGTGGATGCGCATGTTGTAGATCTCGCCGATCGCCATCTGCGCCGCGGCCCGCTCGAAGCCGGGCATGCCGTGGCCGGGCATGCGGAAGTTGACCACGACGTCCCGCACGGCCTGCATGGTCAGGTCGGGGGCGAGCTGGAAGGCCGACTTCAGCAGGTTCCGGTAGAAGACCATGTGCAGGTTCTCGTCGGTCGCGATGCGCGCCAGCATCCGGTCGCAGATCGGGTCGCCCGACTGGTGGCCGGTGTTGCGGTGCGAGATGCGGGTGGCCAGCTCCTGGAACGCGACGTACGCGACGGAATGCAGCATCGAGTGCCGGTTGTCGGACTCGAAGCCCTCGCTCATGTGGGCCATCCGGAACTGCTCCAGCTTGACCGGGTCGACGGCGCGCGAGGCGAGGAGGTAGTCACGCATGACGATGCCGTGCCTGCCCTCCTCGGCGGTCCAGCGGTGCACCCAGGTGCCCCACGCGCCGTCGCGGCCGAAGAGGCTCGCGATCTCGTGGTGGTAGCTGGGCAGGTTGTCCTCGGTGAGGAGATTGACCACGAGGGCGGTCTTGCCGATGTCGGTGACCTTGGACTGGCCGGGCTCCCACTCCTCGCCGTCTTCGAAGAACTCCGGGAAGTTGCGCCCGTCGCCCCACGGCACGTAGTCGTGCGGCATCCAGTCCTTGGTGACCTTGAGGTGGCGGTTGAGCTCCGTCTCCACGACCTCTTCGAGGGCGTACAGCAGCCGGGCATCGGTCCAGGTGTCCGGGCTGCCGAGGTGGGGAGAGGCGATCGTCACGGGGGCTCCTGCGGGGACGGAGGTGCTGTGCTCTTGCTGCGGCTTACCTACGGGGACGTAGCCTACGAGACCGTAGGTTACGAGACCGTAGGTTAAGAGGCAGGTAAAGGGTCAGCCCCACCAGGGTGGGTGCGTGACCGATATCCCCCCTGTGTCCCCTATCTGAACAGGGGTTTTGTGGCTATCCGTGCAGATTGCGCAGTCGGACCGAGAGGCATGTCACGCAGCCCTCGAGCTTCTCGAACTCGCTGATGTCGACCAGTACGGGCGTGTAGCCGAGGTCCGCGAGCAGTTCCGCCGACTTCGGGGCGCTCGCCGCCATCAGGAGCCTGTCCCCGCCGAGCAGCACCACATGCGCGCCCGACTCCTCCGGCACCGGCAGGAAGGACCCGAACAGCGACGGGGTGTCCACCAGCGACGGATGCCCGATCACCGTGCCGTCCGGCAGCGCCGTGACCGCCGACTTCAGGTGCAGCGCGGACGAGACCGGCACCGCGACGACCCGCGCCCCGAGCGGCTCGAACGCGGCCCGCAGCTGCCGCACCCCGGCGGCGTTCGTGCGCCCGCCCCGCCCCACGTAGAGGGTGTCGC
This sequence comes from Streptomyces sp. LHD-70, assembly GCF_031157275.1. Taxonomy (GTDB): domain Bacteria; phylum Actinomycetota; class Actinomycetes; order Streptomycetales; family Streptomycetaceae; genus Streptomyces. Next base: position 86,410 of record NZ_JAVIFW010000016.1, on the reverse strand, counting down.
CGATCTTCAGGACGTCCCCGCCGTCCAGCGTGCCGGGCTCCCGCACCCGGTTCACGGAGGCGCCGAGCCCGGCCACGGCCTGCTCGACGGCGGCCGTCTCGGGGCGCCGTGACTCCGCGCCGGGGCGGGCGATCAGGGCGACGTTGCGGAACATCACCACGGAATCCTCGACGAACACCGCGTCCGGGCAGCCGTCGGCCGGGTCCACCTCGACCGTCTCCCAGCCGTGCGCCCGCAGCGCCTCGCCGTACGCCTCCCACTGCGCGAGCGCCAGCGGTACGTCGACCGGGGTGCGCTCCACGTGCGTGACGAGGCCCTCGGCGAGACGCGGGCCGGGGCGGCGGATCAGGGCCTTCTTGCTGGGCACGGGGGTGACTCCTTGCTGGTGGTTCGGCGACCGGTGGTTCGCCGACCGGTGGTTCGGTCGTGGCGCCATGATGCAAGGTCGCGGGGCTTACCGGAACCCCTGTTCCGGTGCCTCGTGCCCCCGGCGCGGAGCGCCCCTGGCATTCGCCCTCCGGGCTCAGTTCCTCGTGACCTCGCGGCGCAGATGTTCCGCCGTGAACGACCCCTCGGCGCGCAGGAGTTGGGTGGGCGTGCCCTCGAAGACGACGTGGCCGCCGTGTTTGCCGCCGTCCGGGCCGAGGTCGACGACCCAGTCGGCGCGCCGGACCACGTCCAGGTTGTGCTCGACCACCAGGACCGTGTTGCCGTCGTCGACCAGCCGGTCGAGCAGCGCGACCAGGCCGTCCACGTCCGCCATGTGCAGCCCGGTCGTCGGCTCGTCCAGGACGTACACCGCGCCCGTGCGGTGCAGCTGGGTGGCCAGCTTGATGCGCTGCCGCTCGCCGCCGGAGAGGGTGCCGAGGGGTTGGCCGAGGGTGAGGTACGTGAGGCCCACGTCGCGCAGGGCGCGCAGGCGGCGGCTCACGCCCTTGTCCGTGCCGCCGTCGAAGGGCGCGAAGAAGTCGAGCGCGTCGTCCGCCGTCATCTCCAGGACGTCCACCACGGACCGCCCGGCCAGGGTGAGCCGCAGCACCTCGTCCTTGAACCGTCGGCCCTCGCACGCCTCACACGTCGTCGTCACCGGGTCCATGAACGCCAGATCGCTGAAGATCACCCCGCGCCCCTGGCAACTCTCGCACGCGCCACGGGAGTTGAAGCTGAAGAGCCCCGGCTCGCTGCCCGTCTCGCGCGCGAACAGCTTGCGTACGGTGTCCATGATCCCGAGGTACGTCGCCGGGGTGGACCGCGCCGAGATCCCGATGGACGACTGGTCCACGACCACCGCCTCCGGATGCGCCGCCGTGAACGCCCCCGACACCAGGCTCGACTTCCCGGACCCCGCGACCCCCGTCACCGCCGTGAGCACCCCGGCCGGGAAGGCCACCGTCACGTCGTCCAGGTTGTGCAGCGAGGCGTCCCTGACCCAGAGTCGACCGGTCGGTCTGCGCGGGTTCCGCTTGACGTCCGGGTGGCGGTGCAGACAGCGGCCGGTGAGCGTCCCGGAGGCGCGCAGTCCCGTCACCGTCCCCTCGTACACGACCTGCCCGCCGCCCGTGCCCGCGCCGGGCCCCATGTCGATCACGTGGTCGGCGGCGGCGATGACGTCCGGGTCGTGCTCGACGACGAGGACCGTGTTGCCCTTGTCGCGGAGTCGCAGCAGCAGGTCGTTCAGGCGGCCCACGTCGCGCGGGTGCAGGCCGACGCTCGGCTCGTCGAAGATGTACGTCATGCCGGTGAGGCTCGACCCCAAATGCCGGACCATCTTGAGGCGTTGGCCCTCGCCGCCGGAGAGCGTGGGCGTCGGCCGGTCCAAGCACCCTCGCTGAGGAAGTCCTGCACGAGGTCGCGGGTCTTCTGGCTGAGCGCCGACAGGTCCCGCTTCAGGTAGAGCCGCTCGAACCGGTCCGCGAGCCCCTCGTAGTCGTTCTCGACCTCGAAGGTGGAGCCCTTCACCCACACCCGCCCGCCGCGCCCGCGCATGAGGAACTCCCGCTCCTCGGCGGTGAATTCACCCACGGGCCTGCACGCGTCGAGGTCCTGGCTGTTCACGTACGTCTGTCCGTGGAAGGTGCCGACGCGGAACGGCGGGAAGAGGACCGCGCCGTCCGCGAGGGACTTCGACTCGTCCAGGATGCGCCCGTAGTCGGGCCGGACCGTGCGGCCCAGGCCGTCGCACTCGGGGCACATCCCGGACGGGTCGTTGAAGGAGTACGCCGTCGCCGGGCCCGCGCTCGGCGTCCCGTACCGCGAGAACAGCACCCTGACCACCGAGTACACGTCCGTCATGGTGCCGACGGTGGACCGGGAGTGGCCGCCGATCGGCTTCTGGTCGACGACGATCGCGGGCGCGAGATCCTCCAGGCCGTCCGCGTGCGGCCGCTCGTACTTGGGCAGCCGGTTGCGGACGAACCAAGCGAAGGTCTCGTTGAGCTGGCGCTGTGACTCGACGGCGATCGTGTCGAAGACGATCGACGACTTTCCGGACCCCGACACCCCGGTGAAGACCGTGAGCAGGCCTTTCGGGATGCGCAGATCGACGTCCTTCAGGTTGTTCTCGCGGGCTCCGGTGATCACGATGTGCTCGGGCATGTAGGGCATGCCCCTGACGCTACGAGCGATACCCGACAGCTTCTGTCTGGATTCTCACCGGAGCCGCGAGGTGACTCACCGTGCTGCCATCAGCTCCCGCACCTCCTCCTTGGTCGTGTCCCGCAGCTCCCCGTCGAGCAGCAGCCAGCGCGTCACCCCGATCGACTCCAGGAACGCCAGATCGTGGCTGGCCACGATCAGCGCGCCCTCGTACGACTCCAGGGCCGAGGTCAGCTGCCGGGCGCTGGCCATGTCGAGGTTGTTCGTCGGCTCGTCCAGCATCAGCAGCTGCGGCGCGGGCTCGGCGAGCAGCAGCGCCGCGAGGGTCGCGCGGAACCGCTCGCCGCCGGAGAGCGTGCCCGCCTCCTGGTCGGCCTTCGCGCCCTTGAACAGGAAGCGGGCGAGGCGCGCCCGGATCCGGTTGTTGGTGGCGTCGGGGGCGGCCTGCGCGACGTTCTCGGCGACGCTCCGCGTGTCGTCCAGGACGTCGAGCCGCTGCGGCAGGAACCGCAGCGGTACGTGCGTCTCCACCTCGCCCCCGACCGCGTCGAGCTGCCCGGCGACGGTGCGCAGGAGCGTGGTCTTGCCCGCGCCGTTGCGGCCGACGAGCGCGATCCGCTCGGGCCCGCGCAGCTCGAACTCGCCTCTGACCTCGGCCCCGTAACGGAGCGTCAGTCCGCGCAGCGTGAGGACCTGGCGGCCCGGCGGTACCGCCGTGAAGGGCAGGTCGACGCGGATCTCGTCGTCGTCCCGCACCGCCTCCACGGCCTCGTCGAGCCGCTCCTTGGCCTCGCTGAGCTTCTCCTCGTGCATGATGCGGTGCTTGCCCGCGGAGACCTGGGCCTCCCGCTTGCGCGCGTTCATCACGATCTTCGGCTCGCGCTTCTGCGCGTACATCTTGTTGCCGTAGCGCATGCGGCGGGCCAACTTCATATGGGCGTCGGAGAGTTCCCGCTTCTGCCGCTTCAGGTCGCTCTCGGCGACGCGCACCATGCGCTCCGCCGCCTCCTGCTCGACCGCGATGGCCTCCTCGTACGCGGTGAAGTTGCCGCCGTACCAGGTGACTTCGCCGCCGCGCAGGTCGGCGATCTGGTCGACCAGGTCGAGGAGTTCACGGTCGTGGCTGACCACGACGAGCACGCCCGACCAGGCCTGGACGGCGGCGTGGAGCCGCTGCCGGGCGAACAGGTCGAGGTTGTTCGTCGGCTCGTCGAGCAGCAGTACGTCCGGTCGGCGAAGGAGCAGCGCGGCCAGCCTGAGCAGCACGGACTCGCCGCCGGACACCTCGCCGATGGTGCGGTCGAGGCCGATGTGGCCGAGCCCGAGCTGGTCGAGCGTGGCGATCGCGCGCTCCTCGACGTCCCAGTCGTCGCCGACGGCGGTGAAGTGCTCCTCAGCCGCGTCGCCCGCCTCGATGGCGTGCAGGGCGGCGCGGGTCGCGGCGATGCCGAGCACGGCGTCGACCCGCAGGCCGGTGTCGAGGGTGACGTTCTGCGGCAGGTAGCCGACCTCGCCGCTGACGCGGACGGTGCCGTCGGCGGGGGCGAGCTCTCCCGCGATGAGCTTCAACAGGGTTGATTTTCCTGACCCGTTGACCCCGATCAGGCCGGTGCGTCCGGGGCCGAAGGCGACCTGGAGGTCGTCGAAGACCTCGGTGCCGTCCGCCCAGTTGAAGCGGAGCGAGGTGCAGGCGATGGATGTGGGGTGGGTAGACATGGTGGGCGGCCTCCGGCGCGCTTGAAGTGACAGGGCAGCGCGTGGGGGACACGGGGGGTGCGACGGGGGAGCGCGACAGGGGCGGCCCCTGGTGGGGCGGAAGCAAGAAACAGAAAACCCTGCTGTCGCGGGGGGACGGCTCACCGTCGGAGGTCGCACCAGGCGCACACAGGAGGAATCACTGTGCTACGCGGTGTCCCAGGACCTCAGACGAGCAACGTCCTACTCCGATCGACGACAACAAGGCTCGTACAGCGTAAGGAGGCAGCCGTTCAGGCGTCAACGCCTTTTCGGCGTCGTCAGGATCAGCAGGCGTCGCGCAGCAGCTCGGCCAGGTCGCCGTCCACATCCAGGTGCAGATGCTCGCGCCCGGCCGGTACGAGGGCCGCCGCGCGCTTGAGGAAGCGGCGGAGCTCGCCGGTGCGCACATGCACGATGGCCGTGCCCTCGGGCGCGTGGAACTCCAGGACGGTCCGGTCGTAGCCGTACGGCCGCACCCGCACGTCCCCGTCGCCCGCGGCCTGGTCCACCCCGGCCGCGAGCAGCTCGCGGGCGAACGTCCAGGACACGTCGACGCCTTCCAGGGTCGCGGCCGCGGGGAACGCCATGCGCACGGCGTACGGATCGCGCACGTCGTACCGCAGGGTCGCCGGGATGCTCGGCATGCGCGGCGCGGACGCGATGAGGCGGGCCTCTACGGCTTGCTCGATGACGGTGGACAACGCCTGCTCCCTCGACGACTGCCGGGCGGGATGGACCCGGGCACTGGAGAAGACGGTGGAACGACGAAATCCGTGCACACGGGTCCTGGTGACGTGCGTCACCGACCGGCGGTTCGGCACAGGCCCGGGGCGGCCCTCTGGACGGCCCTGCCGGGGTGGGCTAGCTTCCCGGCGCATGAGGGGAACCAGGGGAGCGGGAGCAGGCAGAGGCGTACGGGGTGGACGTGGCCGCGGGCGCGGGGCGTGGCGCCGGTCCGCGGTGTCGGCGGGGGCGTGCGCGCTGGTGCTCGCCGTGACGCCCGCGGTCCCGGCGCAGGCCGACGAGACGGCGCGCGGCTCTTCCCGTACGGGGTGGGAGCTGAGGCCCAGCGGGAGCGACGCCCGCTTCCGTGGGCTCGCGGCGGTCAGCCGCTCCACGGCGTGGGTGGCCGGCTCGAAGGGCACGGTGCTGCGCACGGTCGACGGCGGCCGCGGCTGGACGGACGTGTCACCGCCGGGCGCGGGCGAGCTCGAGTTCCGGGACGTGGAGGCCTTCGACGCCCGCCGGGCCGTGGTCCTGGCCATCGGGGAGGGCGAGGCCTCACGGGTGTTCGTCACCGAGGACGGCGGCGCGAGTTGGACGGAGTCGTTCCGCAACACCGACCCGAAGGCGTTCTACGACTGCATGACGTTCTTCGACCGTCGGCACGGGCTCGCGATGAGCGATCCGGTCGACGGCAGGTACCGCATCCTGTCCACGGCCGACGGCGGCCGTTCCTGGACGGTGCTGCCCGACGACGGCATGCCCCCGGCCCAGGAGGGCGAGGCGGGCTTCGCGGCGAGCGGCCAGTGCCTGGTCTCGTCCGGGCCGCGGGACGTCTGGCTGGCCACCGGCGGCGCGGCCCACGCGCGCGTGCTGCACTCCGGGGACCGCGGCCGCACCTGGACGGCGACCACGACCCCGATCCCGGCGGGCGACCCGGCGCGCGGCGTCTTCGCGGTGGCGTTCCGCGACCGGCAGCACGGCCTCGCGGTGGGCGGCGACTACCGGCCGGACCAGGCCTCGCCCGACGCCGCCGCCCGCTCCACCGACGGCGGCCGCACCTGGACGCGCGCCGCCGAGCCTCCGCCCGCGTACCGCTCGGGTGTGACCTGGCTGCCGTACAGCCGCACCACGGCGCTCGCGGTCGGCCCGACCGGCACCGACGTCACCACGGACGCGGGCCGCACCTGGCGCACCGTCGACACCGCCTCGTACGACACGGTCGACTGCGCGCCGGACCGCGGCTGCTGGGCCTCGGGCGAGCAGGGGCGCATCGCCCGCCTGGAACGCCCGCGCCCGTAGCCCTGCTGCGTCAGGAGGGCAACTGCTGCTTGTACGGGGCGAGTTCGGGTGCCGTCTTGGTCGCGATGAACTCGGTCACGCGGTACTCGCAGACCCCGGCCGTGCTGAACGGGTCGGCGGCGGCGATCTTCTCGACGGCGGCCCGGTCCTCGCCGACGGCGATGATCACGCCGCCGTCCCGCGGGTTCTTCCGCCCGGAGGCGAGGAACGTGCCGTCGGCGAAGTGCCGGTCGAGCCATTCGACGTGGGCGTCCAGGTGGGGCTCCACGGACTCGATCGGGGCGGTGTAGGTCAACTCCAGTACGAACATGACGGCGAGACTATCCGGGCGCCGTCCCCCGTCAGTAATGGACCCGCGCCCCCACCGCCCGGTGGTCGGAGTAGTCCAGGTCGCGGTTGTCCCCGTCGTCGGAGAGCGCCTCGTCGGCCAGGTCGCCCTCGTCGAACGTCGGGACCACGGCGTCCGTCGTACGGGGCAGGGTGTCGCCGGGGCCCCGGGCGAGGAGGTAGTCGACGCGGCGGTGGGACCTGGTGAGCAGCGTCCAGCGGTCGGTGCGGCAGGCGGCCGGGTCCGCGGTGGTCTCGCAGTCGGCGTACACCGCGTCGCGGAAGCCGAGGGTGCTGCCGGCCAGGTCGCCGTTGGCCATCGCGTACCACTTGCGCCAGCCGGTGCCCTCGCGGTCGTGGGCGTTGGTGTCGCCGCCCGCGATGTAGAGGTCCGTCGCGCCGTACTGCGGGTGGCTGTCGTAGCCGTCCTCGGTCAGCTCGTCCGACAGCTCCACGGCGTTCTCGTCGGCGCACTTCTCGCCGCCGTGGGCCATCGTCGGCCAGTGGAAGGAGGCGGCCGTGACCGTACGGCCCGAGACGCGGTCCCGCAGCAGCGCCTTGACGCCCTTCGTCCGGGGCTGGTCGTTGTTCACACAGGCCCCGTCGACGTAGTTCTGCGCCTGCCAACGGTTGTCCGGCGACTGGGACTTGACCAGGGAGAACCGGTCGGCGCGCCAGATCACCGCGTTGGTCTGGCGCTTCTTGAAGGCGTTGCAGTCGCCGCCGGTCGTCGGCTCGGGGGCGTTCTCCGCGAGCACTCCGGCGAACTTCTCCCCGAAGTGCTCCTCCATCCGCTGCAGCAGCAGGTCCAGCTGGGACCGGTTGTTGAGCTGCTGCACCAGGTAGAGGTCGGGCTTCAGCTCCTGCGTGCGCATGTAGTACATGAGGTCGTGCCAGTCGCCCGCGCACTCGGCGGGCGGCTGCTCGTCCGAGGTGGGCAGGTTCTCCACGTTGGCGTCGTACACCTGGAGGAAGCCGGGGTCGGTGTTGGGCCGGGCCTCGGCTGCGGCCTGCGCTCCCGCGACGCCGGGGGCGAGTGCGGGTGCGCTGAGCGTCGTGAGGAGCACGGCGGCGGCAGCGAGATGCCGCGATCTGCCGCTCAAGGGACGGGTTCTGACGATTCGTGAGGATTGCGGCGTCTGCATGGCGCGATGGTAGGAGCACCTGGAGCCGGAGGGACGGAGTTTCGGGCCTGCCCGAAACAGTGCCCGCGAACAGGAGGAACCCGGTCCGCGTACGCTCGCAGCACCATGACGACCGTACGCATCCCCGCCGGCTGGCCCACCACCGAAGCGCAGGCACGCGCCGTCCAGGACGAGTTGCGCACCCGCGTCGAGCTGCGCGAACCCGGACCGGCACCCGGCACCGGCACGGTCACCGGGGTCGATGTGGCGTACGACGACGAGCGGGACGTGGTCGTCGCGGCCGCGGTCGTCCTCGACGGGGCGAGCCTGGAGGTCGTCGAGGAGGCGACCGCGGTGGGCCGGGTCAGCTTCCCGTACGTGCCGGGGCTGCTCGCCTTCCGCGAACTCCCGGCCGTCCTCGCCGTGTTGGAGGGCCTGACCGCCGCGCCGGGCCTGGTCGTCTGCGACGGGTACGGGCGCGCCCACCCGCGCCGCTTCGGCCTCGCCAGCCACCTGGGCGTGCTGACCGGCCTGCCGACGATCGGCGTCGCCAAGAACCCGTTCACGTTCACGTACGCGGAGCCGGGCACCCGGCGCGGCAGCACCTCGCCGCTCGTCGACGTGGCGGCGGGCGGCGAGGAGGTGGGGTGCGCGGTGCGGACGCGGGACGGGGTGAAGCCGGTGTTCGTCTCGGTCGGCCACCGGGTCGCGCTGGAAACGGCGGTCGCGCACGTGCTTCAGCTTGCGCCGCGGTATCGCTTGCCGGAGTCGACGCGGCTCGCCGATGCCTTGTGCAGGCGGGTGTTGCGGGAGGCTGAGGCCTGATTCTTCCCCTCCCCGCCCCTTCCCGAAAGTCTTGCCAGACGGGCCTCCTCAATCGCCGGAGGGGCTGATACATCAGCCCCTCCGGCGATTGAGGACGAGCCCGCAGGGTGATCGACGGTGCCTGAGTCGACGGTGCGAGGCCCGGAACCGGACTCACCCCGCGCGAGCCACCCGGAACCTGATCCCCGCCCCTTGCAACCGCTCCCGCAACGCATCCCCCATCGCCACGGCAGTGGTGACCTGGCCCGACGTCGCGGGCAGCTCGTCGAAGGCGAGGCAGAGCGCGGACTCGGCGAACATCTTCGCCGTGTCGCCGTAGCCCGGATCCCCGCCGGAGACCTCCGTGTAGACGCGCCGCCCACCGCCGTCGCCCACGAACCGCACCGAGAACCAGCTCTTCGCGCGCCGCTCCTCGCTCGGCCCCTCGCCCGGCTTGACCCGGTCCGACAACCAGCGCCGCGCGGCGGGCAGTTGGGCCGCACCGGCCACGGCGCCCAGCGCGGCGACCCCGCCGACCGCCACCGGGAGGTGCTTCACGGCGGCGTAGTGCCGGTACCGGAAGTCGGGTCCGTACCGCTCCAGGGCGCGCGCCGAGCGCTGCACGATCTGCGGGTCGACCGTCGGCAACGGCAGCGCCCAGGCGTCGAGTTCCTTCGCGTACCGGGGCGCGCTCAGGGGCGCGTGCACGCGGCGGCCGGTCAGGCGCGGCTCGTGCCGGCGCCGGTCGCGCGCGGCCGCCGCCATCTGCCGTCCACGGGAGAACGCGGTGAGCGCGGAGGCCAGCGTTCCGCCGGAGAACGTGGCGTTGGTGCGCACGAACCCGTCCACCCGCAGCGGTACCCCCTCGGGCAGCTGCTGCACGGTGAAAAGGGCGCCCAGATCGTGCGGTACGGAGTCGAAGCCGCAGGCGTGCACGAGGCGCGCCCCGGTCTCCCGCGCGCGTGCGTCGTGCCGCACATAGGTGAGGTCGATGAACTCCGGCTCGCCCGTGAGGTCCACATAGTCGGTGCCCGCGTCGGCGCAGGCCGCGACGAGCTCCTGCCCGTACATGATGTACGGCCCGACCGTGGTGGCCACCACGCGCGCGTGGCGCACGATTTCGCGGAGTGAGGCCGGGTCGTCGGCGTCGGCCCGCAGCAGCGGCAGCTCGGCGAGGTCCGCGTCGATCCCGGCGAGCCGCTCGCGCAGCCGCTCCAGCTTGGCGGTGCTGCGCCCGGCGAGCGCCCAGCGCAGCCCCTTGGGCCCGTGCGTCGCGAGGTACTCGGCTATCAGTACGCCCACGAACCCCGTCGCGCCGAACAGCACGATGTCGTACGGGCGCTCCGCGCGGTCCGCGTGGTGCTCGCCGGGCGCTGCGGTCCTGTCGTCCTGCTCGTTGCCTGTGCTCATGACACCCCTCGGTCGTGCCCGCGCCGTTGTCGGTGGCCGAGGCTAGCGTGGGCGTGAAGTGGTCGTTCGAGCACCCCGGAGCCAGGCATGGTCGAACCGAAGAATCCGCCGCGTAAGGCACCGCAGGCCGTCCGGCGGAAGTGGCAGCGCGTGCGGTCCTTCGCCCTTGAGCTGCCCGGAGCCGTCGAGGAGTTCCCGTGGGGCGAGTCGGTGGCGAAGGTCAACCGCAAGGTCTTCGTCTTCCTCGGCGTGGAGGACGGCAGTTGGCCGCTGGGCATCACGGTGAAGCTGACGGACGAGGACGCGCATGCGCATGCCCTGACGTGCCCGGGAGCGGAGCCGGCGGGGTACGGACTGGGGAAGGCGGGCTGGGTGCTTGTCCCCCTGGAGGAGCAGGGAGCGCCGAATGCCGAGCTGCTCTGCGACTGGGTGGAGGAGAGCTACCGCACGGTCGCCACGAAGAAGTGGATCGCGGAGCTGGACGCCCGTGTCTGAGCGGTCCGAAGGGCGGCCGCCGGGCGGAGAGGTGTCGATTTTCTAAGCGCTTGCTCGCCAACCCTTGTGCGGAGTGAAGCCTGTTCTTAGCATCACTGGTGTTACATCAGTGGTGTCACAGTGGTTGGGGGCTCGATGGCAGGGACGGCACAGGGTCAGAGCGGTCCGCTGAGCGGGGTCCGCGTGGTCGAGCTCGCCGGTATCGGGCCGGGCCCGTTCGCGGCGATGCTCCTGGCCGACCTCGGTGCGGACGTGGTCCGGGTGGACCGCCCCGGCGGCGCCGGACTCGCGATCAACCCCGAGTACGACATCACCAACCGCAACAAACGCTCGGTCCTCGTCGACCTCAAGTCGCCCGAGGGCCCCGCCCAGGTGCTCGACCTGGTGGAGCGGGCCGACATCCTGATCGAGGGGTACCGGCCGGGCGTGGCCGAGCGCCTCGGCGTCGGCCCCGAGGAGTGCCGGGCCCGCAACCCCCGGCTCGTGTACGGACGGATGACCGGCTGGGGCCAGGAGGGCCCGCTCGCCCAGCGCGCGGGACACGACATCGGGTACATCGCGATCACCGGCACCCTCGGTCTGATCGGCCGCCCGGACGAGGCCCCCGCGATCCCGGCCAACCTCGTCGGGGACTACGCGGGCGGCTCGCTCTACCTCGTGGTGGGTGTGCTCGCCGCGCTGCAGCACGCGCGTGCCGGCGGCGAGGGCCAGGTCGTGGACGCCGCGATCGTGGACGGCGCCGCACACCTCGCCGCGATGATCCACGGCATGCTGGCGGCCGGCGGCTGGCAGGACCGCCGCGGCGCCAACCTCCTCGACGGCGGCTGCCCGTTCTACGGCAACTACGAGACGGCGGACGGCGGTTACATGGCCGTCGGCGCCCTGGAGCAGCAGTTCTACGACGAGTTCGTGCGGCTCCTCGGCATCGCCGATCAGGCACCGGCCCGTAAGGACATCGGCGCCTGGGGCGAGCTGAAGGACCTGATCGCCGCCGCGTTCAAGACCCGTACGCGCGAGGAGTGGACGGCGGTCTTCGAGGGCTCCGACGCCTGTGTGGCGCCCGTCCTGTCGCTGCGCGAGGCGCCCGCCCATCCGCATCTCGCCGCCCGCGCCACCTTCGTCGAGCACAGCGGCATCACCCAGCCGGCGCCCGCGCCCCGCTTCTCCGCCACCCCGGGCGGCGTCCACCGCGGCCCCGCACAGCCCGGAGCGGACACCGCGGAGGTGGCCCGCGACTGGGACGTGCCGGGCCTGGCCACCGGCACCGACTGAGCAGCGCCCGTACCCACCAACCGCCGAAGCCGCCTCCAGGAGGCCCCCAGCATGACGCCACAGACGCCCTCGGGCATGCAGCGCAAGCTGTACGACGCCGACCACGAGGCGTTCCGCGAGACCGTGCGCACCTTCCTCGCCAAGGAGGTCACCCCGCACTACGAGCAGTGGGAGAAGGACGGCATCGTCTCCCGCGAGGCGTGGCTCGCCGCAGGGCGGCAGGGGCTGCTCGGCCTCGCCGTGCCCGAGGAGTTCGGCGGCGGCGGGAACGAGGACTTCCGCTACTCCGCCGTGCTGGCCGAGGAGTTCACCCGCGCGGGAGCCGCAGGGCTCGCCGTCGGGCTGCACAACGACATCATCGGCCCGTATCTGACCTCGCTCGCCACCGACGAGCAGAAGCGGCGCTGGCTGCCGGGGTTCTGCGACGGCTCGCTGATCACCGCCATCGCCATGACGGAACCCGGCGCGGGCTCCGACCTCCAGGGCATCCGCACCACCGCCGAGGACCAGGGCGACCACTGGCTGCTCAACGGCTCCAAGACGTTCATCTCCAACGGCATCCTCGCCGACCTGGTGATCGTCGTCGCGAAAACCACCCCTGAGGGCGGGGCGCACGGACTGTCGCTGCTCGTCGTCGAGCGCGGCACGGAGGGCTTCGAGCGGGGCCGCAACCTCGACAAGATCGGCCAGAAGTCCCAGGACACCGCCGAGTTGTTCTTCAACGACGTCCGCGTCCCCAAGGAGAACCTGCTCGGCGAGCTGAACGGCGCGTTCATCCACCTGATGACCAACCTCGCGCAGGAGCGCATGGGCATCGCCGTAGCCGCGATCGCCGCCGCCGAGCACGTCCTGGACATCACCATGCAGTACGTGAAGGAGCGCGAGGCCTTCGGCCGCTCCATCGCCAAGTTCCAGCACATCCGCTTCGAGATAGCCGAGATGGCCACCGAGTGCGCGGTCACGCGGACGTTCCTGGACCGCTGCATCGAGGACCACGACAAGGGCGAGCTGGACGCCGTGCACGCGTCCATGGCCAAGTGGTGGGCCACCGAGCTGCAGAAGCGCGTCGCCGACCGCTGCCTCCAACTCCACGGCGGCTACGGCTACATGACCGAGTACCGCGTCGCGAAGGCCTTCACCGACGGCCGCATCCAGACCATCTACGGCGGCACGACCGAGATCATGAAGGAGATCATCGGCCGTTCGCTGCTGCCCTAGGCCCTGTCTTCAATCTCCCGTCTGCCTTGCGGGCGACGACGGGAGATTGAAGACAGGACCTAGCCCCCGTTCTTCGCAGAGCCACCCTCACCTCCCGCACGACGAAAGGCTTGAGACCTTGAGCACCGAAGCGTACGTGTACGACGCGATCCGCACCCCGCGCGGTCGCGGCAAGGCCAACGGGGCCCTGCACGGCACCAAGCCCATCGACCTGGTGGTCGGCCTGATCCACGAGATCCGGGAGCGGTTCCCGGACCTGGACCCGGCGGCCATCGACGACATCGTGCTCGGTGTCGTCGGCCCCGTAGGCGACCAGGGCTCCGACATCGCCCGCATCGCCGCCATCGCGGCCGGGCTGCCCGACACGGTGGCCGGTGTCCAGGAGAACCGCTTCTGTGCCTCGGGCCTGGAGGCCGTCAACCTGGCCGCGATGAAGGTCCGTTCGGGCTGGGAGGACCTGGTCCTCGCGGGCGGCGTCGAGTCGATGTCGCGGGTGCCGATGGCCTCGGACGGCGGCGCCTGGTTCGCCGACCCGATGACCAACTTCGAGACCGGCTTCGTCCCGCAGGGCATCGGCGCCGACCTGATCGCCACGATCGAGGGCTTCTCGCGGCGCGACGTCGACGAGTACGCGGCGCTGTCCCAGGAGCGGGCCGCCGAGGCCATCAAGGACGGCCGCTTCGAGCGCTCCGTCGTCCCGGTCAAGGACCGCAACGGCCTGACCGTCCTCGACGTGGACGATTTCCCGCGCCCCGGCACCACCGCCGACTCCCTCGCCAAGCTGAAGCCGTCCTTCAAGGACATCGGCGACCTCGGCGGCTTCGACGCGGTGGCGCTGCAGAAGTACCACTGGGTGGAGCAGATCGACCACGTCCACCACGCGGGCAACTCCTCCGGCATCGTCGACGGCGCGTCCCTGGTCGCGATCGGCACGCGCGAGGTGGGGGAGCGGTACGGGCTCGCGCCCCGCGCGCGGATCGTCTCCGCGGCCGTCTCCGGCTCCGAGCCGACGATCATGCTGACGGGTCCGGCGCCCGCGACCCGCAAGGCCCTCGCGAAGGCCGGCCTGACGATCGACGACATCGACCTGGTCGAGATCAACGAGGCCTTCGCGGCGGTGGTGCTGCGCTTCGTCAAGGACATGGGGCTCGACCTGGAGAAGGTCAACGTCAACGGTGGCGCGATCGCTCTCGGGCATCCGCTGGGCGCGACGGGCGCGATGATTCTGGGCACGTTGGTGGACGAGCTGGAGCGGCGGGATCTGCGGTACGGGTTGGCCACGTTGTGCGTGGGTGGCGGTATGGGGATCGCGACGATCGTCGAGCGGATCTAGCGCGTAGGGGTCCCTGGTTCGTCGCCGAGTGCGGGTGCGTCGTGGTTGCTCGCGCAGTTCCCCGCGCCCCTGAGATGCGCACTTCGTGCGGCATCTCCTCGGAAAAGCGGGGCGAAGCCCCAGCTTTCAGGGGCGCGGGGAACTGCGCGACCAGCCCCCACCGACCGGCAGTCGGCCACGAGACCCCAGCCACCCTCCCCAGTAGCCGCAACAGACCATACGGAGACCGCACCATGACCCAGAACAACACCATCCGCTGGGAGCAGGACGACACCGGCATCGTCACGCTCGTCCTGGACGACCCCAACCAGTCCGCGAACACCATGAACCAGGCGTTCAAGGACTCCCTCGCGGCGACGGCCGACCGCCTCGAGGCCGAGCAGGAGAACATCCGCGGCATCATCTTCACCTCGGCCAAGAAGACCTTCTTCGCCGGTGGCGACCTGCGGGACCTGATCGCCGTCACCCCCGAGACCGCCCACCTCGCCTTCGAGGCCGGCCAGGGCATCAAGCGTGACCTGCGCAGGATCGAGACCCTCGGCAAGCCCGTCGTCGCCGCCATCAACGGCGCGGCCCTGGGCGGCGGTTACGAGATCGCGCTGGCCTGCCACCACCGCGTCGCCCTCGACAGCTCCGGCACGAAGATCGGCCTGCCCGAGGCCACGCTCGGCCTGCTCCCCGGAGGCGGCGGCGTCGTCCGCACCGTACGCCTCCTCGGCATCGCCGACGCGCTCCTGAAGGTGCTGCTCCAGGGCAACCAGTACAACCCGAAGCGCGCCCTCGACAACGGCCTGATCCATGAACTCGCCGCCGATCGCGATGAGTTGACCGCCAAGGCCCGCGCCTTCATCGACGCCAACCCGGAGTCCGCCCAGCCCTGGGACAAGCCCGGCTACAAGATCCCGGGCGGCACCCCGGCCAACCCGAAGTTCGCGGCGAACCTGCCCGCGTTCCCGGCCAACCTGAAGAAGCAGACCGGCGGCGCCGACTACCCGGCGCAGCGCAACATCCTCGCGGCGGCCGTCGAGGGCTCGCAGGTCGACTTCGACACCGCGCAGACCATCGAGGCCCGCTACTTCACCGAGCTGGCCGCGGGCCAGGTCTCGAAGAACATGATCCAGGCGTTCTTCTTCGACCTCCAGGCCGTCAACTCCGGCGCCAACCGCCCCAAGGGCATCGAGCCGAAGCCGGTCCGCAGGGTCGCCGTGCTCGGCGCGGGCATGATGGGCGCCGGTATCGCGTACTCCTGCGCGCTCGCGGGCATCGACGTCGTCCTGAAGGACGTCTCGCAGGACTCCGCCGACCAGGGCAAGAACTACTCCGCCAAGCTCTGCGAGAAGGCGGTGAGCCGCGGCCGTACGACGCAGGAGAAGGCGGACGCGCTGCTCGCCCGGATCACCCCGACCGCCGACCCGCAGGACCTCGCGGGCTGTGACGCGGTGATCGAGGCGGTCTTCGAGGACCCGGCGCTCAAGCACAAGGTGTTCCAGGAGATCGAGAGCGTCGTCGAGCCGGACGCGCTGCTCTGCTCCAACACCTCCACCCTGCCGATCACCGTCCTCGCCGAAGGCGTCGAGCGCCAGGCCGACTTCATCGGCCTGCACTTCTTCTCGCCCGTAGACAAGATGCCGCTCGTCGAGATCATCAAGGGCGAGCGCACCGGTGACGAGGCGCTGGCCCGCGCCTTCGACCTGGTCCGGCAGATCAAGAAGACCCCGATCGTGGTGAACGACTCGCGCGGCTTCTTCACCTCCCGCGTCATCGGCCACTTCATCAACGAGGGCGTGGCGATGGTCGGCGAGGGCGTCGAGCCCGCCTCCGTCGAGCAGGCCGCGGCCCAGGCGGGCTACCCGGCGAAGGTCCTCTCCCTCATGGACGAGCTGACCCTCACCCTGCCCCGCAAGATCCGCAACGAGACCCGCAAGGCCATCGAGGACGAGGGCGGCACCTATCCCGAGCACCCGGCCGAGGCCGTCATCGACCGCATGGTCGACGAGTTCGAGCGCCCCGGCCGCAGCGGCGGCGCCGGCTTCTACGAGTACGACGAGAACGGCAAGCGGACGAAGCTCTGGCCGGGCCTGCGCGAGCACTTCACCACCAAGACCGGGTACGAGATCCCGTTCCACGACATGCAGGAGCGGATGCTGTTCTCCGAATCCCTCGACACCGTACGGCTGTTGGAGGAGGGCGTCCTGACCTCGGTCGCGGACGCCAACATCGGCTCGATCTTCGGCATCGGCTTCCCGGGCTGGACCGGCGGCGTGCTGCAGTACATCAACGGCTACGAGGGCGGCTTGCCCGGATTCGTGGCCCGCGCCCGCGAACTGGCCGAGCGCTACGGCGACCGCTTCGAGCCGCCGGCGCTGCTCGTGCGCAAGGCGGAGCAGGGCGAGAAGTTCAGCGACGGCTGAGCGAGCCGCCTCGTCGACGGCCGCGCCCGGAGCCCCGAGCTCCGGGCGCGGCCGTCGGCCTGGTAGAACAGCTCGGTACCCGCAAGGGCCTTGCGGAACAGAACAGTGAACGGAACAACGGGGGAGGATCCGCGATGAGGTTGAAGCCGCTCGCGATCACGGTCGTAGGACTGTCCATGGCGCTCTCGGCGTGCGGGGGTTCAGCCACGCGCGGCGGCGGGGACGAGCCGAAGCAGCCGGAGCAGAGCGCCAGTTCGTCCGCGCCGGAGGCCGACCGGCACCTGGCACCCGCCGCGATCGTGGTGCCGATCATCCCCGCCCTCATGCCCGAGCCGCTGAAGAAGCCCCGCAAGAACGAGCACTACGGCGACCTCCAGGGGATGAAGGGCACCCTGCAGTGCCCCACGAGCGAGAAGCGCTGCGAGGGCGTCGTCACGGGCGCGATCGCCGAGTTCGGCACGGAGATGTTCGACGACGGCGGCGATTACGCCAACTTCGAGGTGTGGGAGTACCGCACTCCCGTCAGCGCGCAGGGCGGATACGACGCCTGGAAGAAGGAGCTGGGCGCCGAGGCCAAGGGGTCCCTCGCCATGCCGGACGGCCGCTTCGGTGAGCAGCACTCCGCGACGACCTCGGTCGAGGGCGACAAGATGGGCGAGCGGACACTCCTGGTCCGCCAGGCCAAGTACGTCGGCGTCATCCGCACCAACAGCCGCGCCGACATCGTCGACGACGGCAAGCCGGGCCCGACCGCCCTGATCGAACTCAGCAAGATGCTCGTCGAGCGCATGAACCAGGCCGAGCTGGAGCAGGGTCCGACCGCCTCGGCCGCCCACGTGAAGCTCCCCGGCTGAGCCCCGGGGCCCCGGTCAGCACCCCGGCCCCGCCCCCGGGCCTGGCCCCGGCCTCACCCGCCCGCGTACCGCTCGCGCAGCTCCTCCTTGAGGGTGCTCCGCGTGTCGGTCGCGCAGTTCACCCTGCCGTGGACCTGCCCGAGTAGCGCGCTCGCAGCTCCTCCTTGAGGGTGCGCCGCGTGTCGGCCGCGCAGTTCACCCTGTCGTGGACCTGCCCGAGTAGCGCGCTCGCAGCTCCTCCTTGAGGGTGCGCTGGAACGCCGTCACCAGGGCCTGCACCACCATCGGCTGCATGTGTGCGGAGAGGGACTTCATCGCGGCTACCGCCTCGGGGTCCCGCTCCCGCTCGCTGTACGGGCCCCACACCTCGTCCTGGAACAGCCGCGTCAGCTCCTTCGCGGCCTCGCGGGAGTGCTGCAGCATCACCCCGCGCGCGGCCAGGATCGAGTCGAGCCCGATCGGCACGTCGAGCAGGCGCAGGCCGAGGTGGAGCATGCCCGGGTCGATGCGGAAGGTGTCCGCGTCGTCCGTGCGCTCCAGGACGTCCATCGCGGCGAGCCGGTCCACGTCCGCCTCGTCGAGGGCGCGCCCGGCGCGGCGCTCCAGCTGCTCGCGGCTCATCTCCGCGGCGCTGTCGGGGATCCAGCTCGCGACCAGGGCGCGGTGGATCGCGAGGTCGTGCTCGCTCATGTCGGGCGGCAGCTGCTCCAGGTACCGCTCGATCGCGGCGAGGGTCAGGCCGTGGTGCTGGAGCTCCTCGATCAGGGCGAGCCGCGACAGATGATCGGGGCCGTACCGCCCCACGCGGCGCGGTCCTATGTCCGGCGGGGGCAGCAGCCCGCGGGTGCTGTAGAAGCGGATGGTGCGCACGGTGACTCCGGCGCGCGCGGCCAGCTCGTCGACCGTGAGCGTCGGCGCCCCCGGGGCGTCGCCTGCCGGGCTTTCCTGGGCGGAGGGGTCCGCTTCGGTCGTCATGGCTGCGCTCCATCTCCGGGTCGTGCGTCCGTCCGATGGAACAGTATTGCTGTCTCACCACCGTTGTGAAAGTGGCGGGCAGGCTCGCGACCGGCCGCCGTTCCCAGGCAGTACGGGCCCGGACGATCCGGGCGCAAGACCCTGACCAGCATGTGAGATAAAACGCGATGTGATCTACGCCACCGCATAATCCGGTGGCTCTGGGTGAGGGTATGCCGTTGGTTCGTGTCGAGGTGGTCTCGTGTCGAGGTCAGGTGGGGGTACGGACCGCAGCACATCCCCTCGAGAGAGCAGATCCACCCGTGAGCAAGGACGCCGTCACGACGGCCTCGGCCGCATCCCGCACAGATGCCGCCCAGACGCCCGCGGATGCGGGCGACGCCGGTTACAGCAAGGACCTCAAGGCGCGCCACATCAACATGATCGCCATCGGTGGCGCGATCGGTACCGGGCTCTTCCTCGGCGCCGGAGGACGCCTCAACTCGGCGGGACCGGGCCTCGCGCTCGCGTACCTCGTGTGTGGTGTCTTCGCCTTCTTCGTCGTCCGCGCACTCGGAGAGCTGGTCGTCTACCGGCCCTCCTCCGGTTCCTTCGTGTCGTACGCACGCGAGTTCCTCGGCGAGAAGGGCGCCTTCGTCGCCGGCTGGGCGTACTTCCTCAACTGGTCGACCACCGGCATCGCCGACATCACGGCGATCGCGCTCTACACGCACTACTGGAGCTTCTTCACCGATATCCCGCAGTGGGTGCTCGCCCTGATCGCGCTCGCGATCGTGCTGGTCGTGAACCTGATCTCGGTGAAGATCTTCGGCGAGCTGGAGTTCTGGTTCTCCATCATCAAGGTCGCGGCACTCGTCGCGTTCATGCTCATCGGCATCTTCCTGCTCGTCACGCAGCAGCCGGTCGGCGGCGAGACCCCCGGCCTGCATGTGATCACCGAGAACGGCGGCTGGTTCCCCGTCGGAGTCATGCCGGTCGTCATCGTGATGCAGGGCGTCGTGTTCGCGTACGCGTCCCTGGAGCTCGTCGGTGTCGCGGCGGGCGAGACCGCCGAGCCGCAGAAGATCGTCCCGCGCGCGGTGAACTCGATCATGTGGCGCGTCGGCCTGTTCTACGTCGGCTCGGTCGTGCTGCTCGCGCTGCTGCTGCCCGGCTCGATGTACTCGGGCGACGAGAGCCCCTTCGTCACCGTGCTCTCCAAGATCGGTGTGCCGGCGGCGGGCGACGTGATGAACCTCGTCGTCCTCACGGCCGCGATGTCGTCGCTCAACTCCGGCCTCTACTCCACCGGCCGCATCCTGCGCTCCATGGCGATGGCCGGCTCGGCGCCCAAGTTCACGGCGAAGATGAACGCCTCCAAGGTGCCGTACGGCGGCATCCTGCTCACCTCCGCGGTGTGCGTGGCGGGCGTCGGCCTGAACTTCCTGATGCCGGAGAAGGCCTTCGAGATCGTCCTCAACGTCGCCTCGATCGGCATCATCGCGACCTGGGTCACGATCATGGTCTGCCACCTGGCATTCGTCCGCCGGGCCAAGCAGGGTCTGGTGGAGCGGCCGAAGTTCCGGCTTCCCGGCAGCCCGGTCACGGAGATCGTCACGATCGTCTTCCTGCTCTCCGTGCTGGTCCTGATGTGGCAGGACCCGGAGATCGGCCGCCGCACCCTGTACCTGATCCCGTTCATCGCCGCGGCCATGGTCGCCGGCTGGTTCGCGGTCCGGAAGAAGGTCGCGCAGAACGAGCTCGACAAGTCGTACGACGAGCTGGGCATCAAGTAGCACCTGCTGACGCCCTGGTGGCCCCGTCCCGAGCACGCCTCGGGGCGGGGTCACCGTCGTAGGCGGGCCTACTTCCCGGTCGCGGTCACCGGGTAGTGGTCCGAGAGGTTCGTGTACGTGTACTCCTTGCCCCAGCTCGACACCGTCCAGGGCGCGCTCTGCTCCTTGACGACGTCGTTGCTCCAGCCCTCCGGGCGGGCGTGGCCGCTGCGGTGCAGGACGTAGTCGAGGTCCTCGCTCGGGTCGTCCGGGTAGCGGTCCTTGGCGATGGAGTTCTCCTCCGTGTCGAAGGAGAACTTGTGCCCGGTCCGGGACTCGGCGCCGTCCACGCCCGCGTCGCGCAGCATCGAGGCGTACTCAGCGCCGTGCGAGTCGACGTTGAGGTCGCCCGCGACCAGGACCTGTTCGGACGCGGGGATGTTCTTCGCGTCGAGGAACGCGTCGATCTCCTTGAACTGGGCGCTGCGCATCCGCGCCGCCTCGCCCTCGCCGCAGCCCGGGTCGGTCGACTGCGCATGGGTGCCGACCACATGGACCTTCTGCCCGTTCACATTCAGCACCACATAGGCGAAGCCCTTGTTGGAGTACCAGTCCGCGCCGCAGGCGTCGGCGAAGACGTACTGCTCCTTGCGCAGCACCGGCCATTTGCTGAGCACCGTCACGCCGCCGTCCTCGGGCGTGGTCGCCGAGTAGCGGCCGCCGGTGGCGTCCCAGCCGTCCTTGCTGCGGCCCACGACCGGAGTCTGATGCGGATAGGCGGCAGCGGCCTGCTGCATCAGCGCGTCCGACGAGGAGTTGTCGAAGGCCTCCTGCAGCACGACCACGTCCTGGCCCTGGAAGAACGGCGCCTTGACGATCTCGGCGGCCCGGTGGTCCTGGCCCCAGTTCGGGTACAGCGCCTTGCTGAACAGGAAGGCGTTGTACGTGAGGACCTTGAGGTTCTGCGCGGAGCTCTGCTCGACGGGGGACGCGGCGGCCGGCTGGGCGGCGAGCGCGCCACCCGCGAGAGCGAGCGCGAGGGCGGCGCCGCAGGCGCGGCGGGCCGGTATGCGGGGCATGGGGGACTCCCGTGGTCAGTGGGGGGTGCGGGTTCGCGCCACATCCAACCAGGTGAAGTTACCTACAGGTAGCCCCGGGGTGACGGAATCTCTCCGACCTCTCTCCGACCTCTTTCCGTCCTGTCCGGGGGTGGGCTCGGGACAAGGCGGAGGAACGCGGGCGCCGATGTGCTGTCGTGGCTCATCGGCGGGACCGTATGCCTCAACTGGGCCGGATCCAGGCCTGGTTGGAGGTCCGGAGGTGGCTGTCGATGTGTCCGCCGTCACCGGCGGATGTGTGTTCGACCGGCTCGTCTCGGGGTAGATCGTCCGCATGTATCTGCTTCCGGAGGAACTGAACCTGGGCCCGTTGAACCTGCGCGTCGAGGACCTGGTGGCCGCCGCCGTCGTGTTCGGTGCGGTCTTCCTGCTCTTCCGTCGTGTGCTCGTGCCGCGGATGGCCAACGTCCTGGCGGAGCGTGAGGCCAGGCTTGACGAGAGCCTCACCGGCGAGCTGCATGACGAGGCCCGCGTCGTCCGCGAGAAGTGCGAGCGGTTGCTCGCCGAGGCGCGGCATGAGGCGGCGCGGGTCCGGCAGGGTGCGGCCGAGGAGGGTGCCGCGCTCGTCGTTGCGGCCCGTGAGGGGGCGCAGCGCGAGCGTGCGGAGCTGCTTGCGTCGGGTCGCGCCGAGATCGCTGCCGAGCGTGCCGCGGCCGAGGCAGAGCTGCGCACCCAAGTTCCCGCCTTGGCGGCGGAGTTGGCGAGTCGGGTGGTGGGTGAGCCGGTCGTGGTGGGCGAGGGGCGCTGGTGATCTTCCCCTGACCCGCCCCTTCCCGAAATCCTGCGGAGCTCGTTTCGGCTGACCCGCCGTCGTGGCCGGTCGCGCAGTTCCCCGCGCCCCTGTCGGGGCACGTGATGAGGGATCAGACCTCGTCCGCCAGCGCACGCAGTGGGCGGTCCCGTGCCCACCCCGGGCCCAGGTCGTCCAGCGTGTAACCGAACGGATACGAGCGGGGCTTGGGCAGGCGGGGCCATCGCTCGGGCCGCGCCGGGAGCAGCCGTACGACATGGGCCCGCAAGCGCAGCGCCCCCGCCGCGAGACGACGCATCGCGAGGGGCTGCGGCGCGTAGCCCAGGGAGCGCAGCAGCGGCTCGTCGAGCAGGGCCAGCGTGAAGCGGGTGGCCAGCGGACGCAGGGGCCGCGGGTACCAGGACGCGCTCGTGCGGAACGTGGCCCGGGCGACACGGTGGTTGGCGGGGGCGTACGCGAAGTGCCTGCGCTCGTACGCGTCGAGGAGCCGCTCGAAGCCCGCGTACGTCGACGGGGCGCCCTCGATGTTCATCAACTGTGCCATCTTGTGGCCGACAAGGGCCAGGGACTCGGTCTCGTTCGCGCACAGCCCGCGCCAGCCGAAGCGGTCGATCCAGCGCGCCGGGCCGACGACCGTGGTGGCGAGGACGTACAGGAAGTCCTCGCCCCGGATGTTGTACCGGTCGTGGACGCGGTTGAGGTGGCGGGCGGCGGCACGGCCGCGCTCCGAGTCGAAGCCGTCCTGCGCCATCTCGTGGGCGAACAGGATCGTGTCGTCGTACCGTTTCTGGCCCGCGTGCTCGAACTCGCCGGTGGCGTCGAGGAGTCGGGAGATGCGGGGCACGCCGTAGTCGCGGATGAAGGCGAGGCCGATGCCCTGCATGTAGTCCCAGGGGAACTCGTACTGCGAGATGAGCTTGTGTATCCGCTCGTAGTCGCACTGCGGGTCCATGCCGCGGATCGCCCGCAGTCTGCTGTAGCGCCCCATGGCGGCTCCTCCGCGTGCACGTGCGCCAGGACGGCGCACCCGAAGGTACGCCGCCCTGGCGCAAGTTGACAGCTCAGTGCTCGTGGACCGTGTTCGTCCGCGCGATCTTCTTCCAGGACTTCGGCTGCTCCGCGTCGGCGGCACGCGCCACACCGACCCCCGCCGCGGCCGGGGCGGACGGCTTGGCCGGCTCGTACAGCCAGGTGTCGAACAGCGCGGCGAGGGGCTTGCCGGAGACCTTCTCCGCGTACTTCACGAAGTCGGAGACCTTGGCATTGCCGTAGGCGTGCTCGGCCGGCCAGCCCTTGAGGATCTCGAAGAAGGCCTTGCCGCCGATCTCGTTGCGCAGCGCCTGGAGCGCGAGCGCGCCCCGGTCGTACACCGCGATGTCGAACTGGTTCTCCGGGCCGGGGTCGCCCGGCTTGACCGTCCAGAACGGGTCGTCGGCCGGGTGCGAGGCGTAGACGTAGTCGGCGAGCTCCTGGGCCGTGCCCTCGCCCTCCTTCTCCGACCAGAGCCACTGGCTGTAGCGGGCGAAGCCCTCGTTGACCCAGATGTCCTTCCAGCCGTCGACGGAGACGCTGTCGCCGTACCACTGGTGCGCCAACTCATGCACCACGACCGAGACGTTGGAGCCGGACGCGAACTGCTTCGGGCTGTAGAACGGCCGGGTCTGGGTCTCCAGGGCGTAGCCGCTCGTCACGTTCGGGACGTAGCCGCCGAGCGCGTTGAACGGGTACGGGCCGAAGACCTCCTCCAGCCACTCCGCGACCTCGCCGGTGCGCTCGATGCTCGCCTTGGCCGCGCCCTCGTTCGCGCCGAGGTCCTTGCTGTACGCGTTGAGGACCGGTAGCCCGCCCGCCGTCCTGTCGGTCGTGATGTCGAACTTGCCGACCGCGAGCGTCGCCAGGTACGAGGCCTGCGGCTTGTCCGAACGCCAGCTGTAGCGCGTCCAGTCGAGGCCGACGGGCCGGGTGGACTGCAGCACGCCGTTGCTGATCGCCTGCGTGCCGTTGGGCACCTGGACCGAGACGTCGTACGTGGCCTTGTCGAGCGGGTGGTCGTTGGACGGGAACCACCACACGGCCGAGTCCGGCTCCTGCGCCGCGACCCCGCCGTCGGGCGTGCGGTGCCAGGCCGTGTAGCCGTTGATCTCAAGCTCGGACGGCTTGCCCGCGTACCGTACGACGACCGTGACCTCGCTGCCCTTCGGCAGCGGTGCGGCCGGGGTGATCTCCACCTCCTGGTCGCCGGAGAAGGTCACGCGGGCCTTCTTGCCGTTGACCCGCACCTCGCTGACGTCCAGGCCGAAGTCCAGGTTGAACCGCGACAGATCCTGCTTCGTGGTGGCGCGGATCGTCGCCGTACCCTCCAACAGGTCGCTCTTCGGCTGGTACTTGAGCCGCAGGTCGTAGTGCGAGACGTCGTAGCCGCCGTTGCCGCTCGCCGGGTAGTAGGGGTCGCCGATGCCCGGTGCGCCCGGCTCGTAGTCCGCGGCCGATGCCGGGATCGCCAGCATCAGGGCGGCGACGAACGCTCCGGGGACGATCAGTCTGCGGTGCACAGAAGCTCCAAGTCATGGTGGGGGGTGGTCAGTTGGGCGCGGCTCGGCCGGATGGATGTGCGACCGTCCGCGTCTCCCGGAGCCTATTCAGCCCCGCACGCCCCGGTCATGTCCATGGCCTCTTCCGTCACATGACTGCCATCCGGCCGACATGTGCCACTTCGTCCCGCACTCCTGACATCGAGTCCCACGAAGACCACGACTGCCCTCTTTTGTACGGGAGTTGACCCGGGTACGTTCCGGCACATGCCTCTGCCGATACGTGTGCGGGATCGTCGCCTGATACGTGCGCCGCTGCTCGCGGGAGCACTCCTCGCGACGCTGCTCACACCGCTCTCCCCGGCCTACGCCGACAGCCACGCCGCCCGCGAGAGCAAGCCCGTCCACTCGTACGAGAACGCCGTACGCGAGTCCGTCTGGGTCGACACCCGGATCGACGGGGACGGGGACGGACGGACCGACCGGGTCGCGGCCGACATCATCCGGCCCCGCGAACCCGCGCGGCAGGGCCGCAAGATCCCCGTGATCATGGACGCCAGCCCGTACTACCAGTGCTGCGGGCGCGGCAACGAGAGCCAGAAGAAGACGTACGACGAGCAGGGGAACGTCGTCCAGTTCCCGCTGTACCTCGACAACTACTTCGTGCCGCGCGGCTACGCCTTCGTCGCCGTGGACCTCGCCGGAACCAGCCGCTCCGACGGCTGCGTGGACGTCGGCGGCCGCTCCGACGTGCAGTCCGCCAAGGCGGTCGTCGACTGGCTGAACGGCCGCGCCAAGGGCTACACCACCCGCACCGGCGGTGAACGCGCGCAGGCCGACTGGTCCAACGGCCGCACCGGCATGATCGGCAAGAGCTACGACGGCACCGTCGCCAACGGCGTCGCCGCGACCGGGGTCGAGGGCCTGGAGACCATCGTCCCGATCGGCGCGATCTCCTCCTGGTACGACTACTACTTCCAGCAGGGCGCGCCCCTCTACGACTCCGGGCCCGAGTGGCTCTCGGACTACGTGGAGAGCCCGGCGGCCCGCGCCCGCTGCGGTGCCGTGCAGCAGCGGCTCATCGACGGAGCGCCCCGCAGCGGCGACTGGACCGGCCTGTGGGAGGAGCGGGACCATGTCCCCGACGCGGACCGGGTGAAGGCCAGCGTCTTCCTCGTCCACGGCATGCAGGACCTGAACGTCCGCGCCAAGCACTTCGGGCAGTGGTGGGACGCCCTCGGCGAGGCCGGGGTCGAGCGGAAGATCTGGCTCAGCCAGACCGGGCACGTCGACCCCTTCGACTTCCGGCGGGCGGACTGGGTGAAGACCCTGCACCGCTGGTTCGACCATGAACTCCTCGGCTACGACAACGGCATCGACGAGGAGCCGATGGCCGACATCGAGCGCGCCCCCGACCAATGGACGACTGACCGGCACTGGCCGCCGCGCGCCACCGACACCGTCCGCCTGCACCCCGGCAAGGGCGAGCAGCCCGGCGTCGGCACCCTCGGCCCGAAGCGCGCCCCGGCCGGCGCCGTGGAGAGCTTCACGGACGACCCGAAGCGCGGCGAGGCCGACTGGGCGGCGCAGGTGGACAAGTCGACACCGGACAAGGCCTCCTTCGTCACCGGACCGCTCACCAAGGACCTGCGGCTCTCCGGCTCCTCGCAGATCACCGTCACGGCCACCCCGAACGCGACGAGCGCCCACCTCTCGGCCGTCCTCGTCGACCTCGGCCCGGACACGATCCGCGACTACACCGCCGCGGGCGAAGGCATCAACACCCTGGCCGAGCACTCCTGTTGGGGCGCGCAGCGCCCCGGCGACAGCCCCTGCTACCAGGAGACCGAGGCCGACACCGCCGACGTCGACTTCACCGTCTTCGCCCGCGGCTGGGCCGACCTCGGCACGTACGCCGACCCGGAGCGGGGCCGCCCGCTCACCCCGGGCAAGCGGCACACGCTCACGATCGACATCGCCGCGAGCGACCACGTCGTACCGAAGGGCCACCGCCTCGCCCTGATCGTCGCGGGCACCGACGCCGGCCTCATCGAACCGCCCGCCGCCACCCCGAAGCTGACCCTCGACCTCGCGCGCACCCAGGCGCGACTGCCCCTGGTCGGCGGCGCCCGTGCCTTCGCGGACGCGACCCGCGGCGCGGCGGACCACCAGTCGCCGCGCGAGAGCCGCTACGAAGGGCTGCACCGCGATCCCACCGCCGACCGTGTCCCCGGACCGTTCACCGGCTGAAGCCCCGTACGACAAAGCTCAACCCCCGTATGACAGAGCTCAACCCCGTACGACAAAGCAGGGAGGCACCACACTTGAGACCCCGCACCAGCACCCGCACCAGCACCCGCGCCCGCATCCGCACGCTCGCCCTCACCGCCGCCACCGTGCTCGCCGCGCCCCTCCTCGCCGTCCCGGCGACCGCGGCCGACGCCCGGGCAGCGGGCGACGGGCCCCGCACCGGCTTCGAGCTGAGTGACGGAGCCCGCTGGACCAGCCAGCCCGAGGAGCAGAAGTTCCTGACCGCGATCGACGGCGCCCACCGCGACGTCAGCATCGACCGGATCGGCACCACCCAGCAGAACCGCCCCGTGCAACTCGTCCGCATCGGCGGCGAGCGGCGCACCACCAACACCGTGCTGCTCATCTGCAGCCAGCACGGCGACGAGCCCTCCGGCCGCGAGGCCTGCCTCACCACCACCCGCGAGCTCGCAGCCGCCGGTGACCACGGGGACGCCCGCACCCGTGCCCTGCGCCGGAACACCACGTTCCTGATCGTGCCGACCGCCAATCCCGACGGCCGCGCCGCCAACACCCGCGGCAACTCCGACGGCGTCGACATCAACCGCGACCACATGGCCCTGAAGACCGCCGAGGGCCGCGCCCTGGCCGCCGTGATCCGCGACGAGCGCCCCGACGTCATCTACGACCTGCACGAGTACGGCGCCACCCCGCCGTACTACGACAAGGACCTCTTCGACCTCTGGCCCCGCAACCCCAACGTCGCCGACAGCGTGCACGGCGAGGCCAAGACCCTCTCCGGCGACTACGTCAGGCCCGCCGCCGAGGACCACGGCCACTCCACCGGCACGTACGGCATCTGGACCGACCCCGTCACCGGCGAGCCGATCAAGCAGACCGCGGGCGACGGCCAGGAGCGCATCCTGCGCAACGCGTCCGGCATCAAGCACGCGGTCGGCCTCCTGATCGAGAGCCGCGTCGACGCCCTCACCGAACAGGAGCAGTCCGACGAGGCGTTCAACAACCGACGCCGCGTCACCTCGCAACTCCACGCCCTCGACGGCCTCCTGTCGTACGCGGACGAGCGCGCCGGTCAGATCAGCGCCGCCACCGCCGCCGCCCGCACGGAGGGCCTCGCCGACCGCGGCCCCGTCTACACCGGCGGCGCCGACAACGACCCCGCCGAACCCTCCGAGACCCTCCAGGACCCGTCCTGCGGCTACACGCTCGACGCGGACCAGTACGCGGACGTCGGCGACGAGCTGCGGCTGCACGGGATCAAGGTCAAGCGCACCGACGAGGGCGCCTTCGTCCCCGTACGGCAGTCACTGCGGGCACTTGTGCCGCTGCTCCTCGACGAGCGTGCCCCGTATCACCTCACCGAGGCACGTCCGTTCGAAGATTGCTGATTGGGGTAATAGAACCAGGCCATGTGGTAAGGGGTAGCGGTGACTTGATTCCATACCTAGATTCAGTACCTCGAAGGGTGTGCCAGTGACACAAGATCTGGGAAAGACCGCTGACCGGGGAGACCCACCAGGTGGGTCGGTGGAACTCCCCGGCAGTCCGCACGAGGGGCCGCCGCCGCAGACGGACAGAGTGGTGTTCGGCGTCACCGCCGTCCTCACCCTCGCGTTCGTGGTCTGGGGCGCGGTCTCCACGGACACGCTGGAAAGTGTCTCCACCACCATGCTGAACGGGCTCATCCACAACGGCGGCTGGGCCTTCGTGCTCGCGGCCTCGGGCTTCGTGGTCTTCGCGCTCTGGCTGGCCATCAGCCGGTACGGGAAGATCACCCTCGGTGCGGAGGGCGAGGGGCCTGAGTTCCGTACGGTGTCCTGGATCGCCATGATGTTCAGCGCCGGTATGGGCATCGGCCTGATGTTCTACGGCGTCAGCGAGCCGCTCACGCACTACACCTCGCCGCCGCCCGGCACCTCACCTGCCGACTCGGGCGCGCAGATGGAGGTGTCGATGGCCACGACCCTCTTCCACTGGACGCTGCACCCGTGGGCGATCTACGCCGTGGCCGGTCTCGCCATCGCGTACAGCTGTTTCCGGCGCCGCAGGCGGCAGACCATCAGCGCCGTCTTCACACCGCTGATCGGTGAGAAGAACGCCAACGGCGGCATCGGCCGGGCCATCGACATCCTCGCGATCTTCGCGACGCTCTTCGGCTCCGCCGCCTCCCTCGGCCTCGGCGCCCTGCAGATCGCCAACGGCATGCGGGAGCTCGACTGGGCCAGCCGCGTCAGCACCGCCGTCCTCGTCTCCATCATCGCCGTCCTCACGGTCGCCTTCGTGGCCTCCGCGGTGTCCGGTGTGGAGAAGGGCATCCAGTGGCTGTCCAACATCAACATGGTGCTCGCGGGTGTCCTCGCGGCCTTCGTCTTCGTGGTCGGCCCGACGGTCCTGGTCCTCGACCTGGTGCCCACCTCCGTCGCCGCGTTCCTCGGCGACCTGCCGATGATGGCCGGGCGTACGGAAGCAGCCAGCGGTGAGGACATCGCCACCTGGCTCGGCGGCAACACGGTCTTCTACTGGGCCTGGTGGATCTCCTGGACGCCCTTCGTGGGCATGTTCATCGCCCGCATCAGCCGCGGCCGCACCATCCGCCAGTTCATCGGCGGCGTCATCCTGGTCCCGTCCACCGTGAGCCTCATCTGGTTCGCGATCTTCGGCGGTACGGCGATGCAGCTGAGCGAGCACGGCCGCCTCAGCACCGACCTGTCGGTCGAGGGCCAGCTCTTCGGCGTCCTGGCGGAGTACCCGATCGCCACCGTCATGAGCCTGCTCGTGATGCTCCTGGTGGCCATCTTCTTCGTCTCCGGCGCCGACGCCGCGTCCATCGTCATGGGCACGCTCTCCCAGAAGGGCACGTTCGAGCCGACCCGGTTCGTCGTCATCTTCTGGGGCGTGGTCACCGGTGCCGTCGCGGCCATCATGCTGCTCGTCGGCGGTGGTGGCGACGACGCCCTGACGGGTCTGAAGAACCTCACCATCCTCGTCGCGGCACCGTTCGCGGTGGTCATGGTCGGCATGTGCTGGGCGCTGATGCGCGACCTGCGCCACGACCCGCTGATCGTGCGCGGCGAGAAGGGCGAGGAGGCCGTCGAGATGGCGGTCATCGCGGGCCACGAGAAGTACGACGGAGACTTCGAGCTCCGCATCGGCCCGTCGGACACGGAGCCGCCGTCCGCTCCCGCGGACCGGACGGACGCGAAGCCGTAGCGCTTCCCGCTCTCCCGGCACACACTCGGCGGCGCCGCCCCCCAGGAGGGGGCGGCGCCGCCGCCTGATTCAGCCGCCCACCATCCCCGCCGCAGCCTCCGCACACCCCCAAGCCACCGTGACCCCCGCCCCACCGTGACCGTAGTTGTGCACCAACACCCCACCCCCGTCGACCCGTTCGCGCTCAAGCCGCACCACAGCCCGCGCGGGCCGCAGCCCGACCCGATGCGCAAGAACGCGGGCATCGGCGACCTCCGGACGGACCCGCGCGCAGCGCGCCACGATGGCCGCAGCCGTCGCCGGATCAGGCTCACGCTCCCACGCGCCCTCCTCCGCCGTCCCTCCGAGCACCAGCCCGTACGGCTGCGGCAGCAGATACGTCGTCTCGGCGGCCGCCCCGGCACCCGTCGCCACGAACCACTCCGCGACCCCTGGGTTCTCCACGACGACCAACTGCCCGCGCACCGGATGCACCTCGGGGTCGTCCGCCAGTGAACGCGCCCCGAGCCCGGTGCAGTTGACCACCACAGCAGCATCGGCCGTGGCCTCGCGCAGGTCCGTCACCGTGCGCGGCTCGACCCGACCGCCCGCGGCGGCCAGCCGATCCTCCAAGTACGACAGATGAGTCGGCATGTCGATCAACGGCACCGTCGCCCGCAACCCCCGCCCCTCGACCTCCCGCAGCCCCGGCACGGCCTTCGCCCACCGCCCGAGATCCGCCGCCCTGGCGTCCGCCATCGTGCCCGCGACCAGCCGTACGCCGGTCGTCGACGGCTGGTCCGCCAGCGGCACGTACACGTCGAGGGAGCGCAGCGACCACTCCTCGACGAGGGCCTGCGGCTCGATCCGGTACGGCCAGCACAGCCCGCCCGCCACGGCCGACGTGCACTCCGCGGCCTTCTCCCGCGCCCAGACCCGTACCCGCTCGCCCCGCTCGGCGAGGACCACGGCCGTCGTCAGGCCGATGATCCCGCCGCCCACCACGATCACTTCAGCAGCAGTCATGCCCGGACCCTAAGCGGGTGTTCCGCCGCTGCCCAGAGGGCCGGGACCGATCCCGCGATCGATGCGGTCATCCATGCGGCGATCCATTCAGCCATCGATGCGGCGCTGCATGCAGCCATCCATGCAGCCATCCATGCGGCGATCGATCGAGTTCCGGATGCTCACAACCCCGCCCCACCGGGAATACTCCGCACATGTCTGCCGACTACACGTCCTTCGGCCTGGCCCCGGCGACCCGCGCCGGGGGAGTCCTCGCGGACGGTGGCTATCAAGTGCACCGGGATTTCCTGGACTTCATCATCGACGGCCGCCCGCTGCTGTTCCAGCTCGCCGACCTCGACGCGGTCTCCCCGCTCGCCGCGGACGTGCCGCCCGCCATCTTCATCGACCATGTACGCCGCCTTCTCCTGGAGGCGGACGCCCCGCTCGCCGACGGCCGGTACGTGATCTACGGCTGCCCGGAGTGCGAGGCTCTGGCCTGCGGCGCGGTGACGGCGGTCATCGAGCGCGCCGAAGGTGACGCCTATGTGTGGCGGGACTTCGCCTGGCAGACCGACGAACACGCCGACCTGGAGCTCAACGGCTACCACGGCATCGGCCCGTTCCGCTTCCGTGCGGAGGAGTACCGGGGTTCCTTGCGCCGCCTGCTCGAGGCCGAGGAGACCGCCGACGGTGCCGCTGCCCGCCGCCGCGTCCTCCTGGTCGGCGCCCGCGCGGCCGTCCTGGCGAAGCTCGCCGCCGCGCTCCGGATCATCGGCATCGGCGCGGAGATCCTGCCCGCCGACGGCACGCTCGACATCCCTCCCGAGGAGCTGCGCACCTACGGCGCCGTCGCCTTCGGCCGAGCCGTCACGGACGCCCAACGCGCCGTGATACGCGGGGAGTTCGAGCGGGCGGGCCTCTTCGTGGCGTACGTCGACGGCCTCGCCCCGATCGTCCCGCTCCTGGTCGCCCAGATCGAACAGGCCCTGGGCGAGGGCCAGTTCACCCGGCACCGGCTTGCCGGTCTCGCGGTGATCGACGGCGAGGCGGACGTCCAGGTCACCTCGACCTGCCGCGTCCGCCTCACCGCGTACCGCCTGGACCGCCTCCACCGCGCCCACACCCACGAGGTCTACGAGGGCGTCCTGGAGCCCGGCAGCCATCGCATCGCCCTGGCCCCCGGCGCGGTACGGGGCCAGGCGTTCCTGGTGGCCCGGGCGCCGGGAGCGGTGGCGGTGACTCCGGTGCGCCGATAAATCAGCCCCTCCGGCATTTGAGGAGCGGGGTCTGGGGCGGAGCCCCAGTTACGGGAAGGGGAGGGGAGGGAAGACCGGCCCCAACTACCGCCCGCGCTTGCCCTCGTCCAGCAACCCCGCCTTCCGCAACGCATCCGCCATCGCACTGTTGGCAGGCGGTGCCGCCTGCCGGCCTCCACCGCCACCACCACGCCGGTCACGGCCACCGCCGCCACCACCGCCCCGCTGCTGCGGAGGCCGCCCGCCACGCTCGCGCCGCTGTCCCTTGGCCGAGTCGCCCGCGCCCGAACTGCCCTCCGCCGCACCGGAGTTAGCCTCATCGTCCAGCCGCAGCGTCAGCGAGATCCGCTTGCGCGGGATGTCGACGTCGAGGACCTTCACCTTCACGATGTCGCCCGGCTTCACCACGTCCCGCGGGTCCTTGACGAAGGTCTTGGACATCGCCGAGACGTGCACGAGACCGTCCTGGTGCACACCGACGTCCACGAACGCGCCGAACGCCGCGACGTTCGTCACGACCCCTTCGAGCACCATGCCCGCCGACAGGTCCGCGATCTTCTCGACGCCCTCCTTGAAGGTGGCCGTCTTGAACGCCGGCCGCGGGTCGCGCCCCGGCTTCTCCAGCTCGCGCAGGATGTCCGTGACCGTCGGCAGGCCGAAGGTGTCGTCCACGTACTCCGTGGGCCGCAGGGAGCGCAGCACGCCGGTGTTGCCGATCAAGGACGCGACCTCGCCGCCCGCCGACTTCACCATCCGCCGCACCACCGGGTACGCCTCGGGGTGCACGGCGGAGGCGTCCAGCGGGTCGTCCCCGCCGCGGATGCGCAGGAAGCCCGCGCACTGCTCGTACGCCTTCGGGCCGAGCCGCGCCACGTCTTTCAGGCCCTTGCGGTTCCGGTACGGGCCGTTGGCGTCGCGGTGCGCCACGATGTTCTCCGCGAGGCCCGAGCCGATGCCGGAGACGCGGGCCAGCAGCGGGGCGGACGCGGTGTTCACGTCCACGCCGACGCCGTTCACGCAGTCCTCGACCACCGCGTCGAGCGAGCGGGACAGCTTCACCTCGGACAGATCGTGCTGGTACTGCCCGACGCCGATGGACTTCGGGTCGATCTTCACCAGCTCGGCAAGGGGGTCCTGCAGACGGCGCGCGATGGATACCGCGCCGCGGATCGACACGTCCAGGTCCGGCAGCTCCTGCGAGGCGAACGCCGAGGCGGAGTACACGGAGGCACCGGCCTCCGACACCATCACCTTGGTGAGCTTCAACTCCGGGTGCTTGGCGATGAGTTCACCGGCGAGCTTGTCCGTCTCGCGGGAGGCCGTGCCGTTGCCGATCGCGATCAGGTCGACCGAGTGCCGCGCGGCCAGCTCGGCCAGCTTCGCGAGCGCCGCGTCCCACTTGTTGGCCGGGACGTGCGGGTAGACCGTGTCCGTCGCGACGACCTTGCCGGTGGCGTCGACCACGGCGACCTTCACACCCGTACGGAAACCGGGGTCCAGGCCGAGCGTCGCGCGCGTGCCCGCGGGCGCGGCGAGCAGCAGGTCCCGCAGATTCGCCGCGAACACCTTGACGGCCTCGTCCTCGGCGGCGGTACGGAGCCGCAGCCGCAGGTCGATCCCGAGGTGCACGAGGATCCGCGTCCGCCAGGCCCAACGCACCGTGTCGAGCAGCCACTTGTCACCCGGCCGGCCACGGTCGGCGATGCCGAAGCGGTGCGCGACGATCGGCTCGTACGAGGACGTGGCGGCGGGAGCGGTCGCAGCGCTGTCGGCGGGCTCCTCGGGCTCCAGGGCGAGGTCGAGGACCTCCTCCTTCTCGCCGCGCAGCATCGCGAGGACGCGGTGCGAGGGCAGCTCGGTGAAGGGCTCCGCGAAGTCGAAGTAGTCGGCGAACTTGGCGCCCTCGGTCTCCTTGCCCTCGCGGACCTTCGCCGCGAGCCGCCCGCGCGTCCACATCCGCTCGCGCAGCTCGCCGATGAGGTCGGCGTCCTCGCCGAAGCGCTCGGTGAGGATGGCCCGCGCGCCGTCAAGGGCGGCCTGCGGTTCGGCGACGCCCTTCTCGGCGTCCACGAACGCGGCGGCCGCCGCGAGCGGCTCCACGGACGGGTCGCCGAGCAGCCCGTCCGCCAGCGGTTCGAGGCCCGCCTCGCGCGCGATCTGCGCCTTCGTACGACGCTTGGGCTTGAAGGGCAGATAGATGTCCTCGAGGCGCGCCTTGGTCTCGGCGCCCCGGATCTGCGCTTCAAGGTCCTCGGTCAACTTGCCCTGTTCCCGCACCGAGTCGAGGATCGCCGAGCGCCGGTCCTCCAGCTCCCGCAGGTAGCGCAGCCGCTCCTCCAACGTGCGCAGCTGCGCATCGTCGAGCATCTCGGTGGCTTCCTTGCGGTACCGGGCGATGAACGGCACCGTCGAACCGCCGTCGAGCAGCTCGACGGCGGCCTTCACCTGCCGTTCCCGTACGCCGAGCTCCTCGGCGATCCTGCCCTCGACGGACCCTGCGACGGGTGTCGGTGTCGCCCCTGTGGTCACGATTCCCCTACCGCCTTCTCGCTGAGCTTGAACTGGCATTGTGGCAGGTGGCAGTGACACTCCGGGATCGGGTGCGCCCGTGCACGCCCCGCGCGGGGCTCCCGCCGCCGGTCAGACCCGGTGTGCCCGGCGCGTCGCAGGGGGAGCCCCGTCAGTGGTCCGCTCAGCTCTTGCCGAGGAGATCGGCCGGGAACGCGCCCGCCGCGAGTGCCGTCCCGATGAACCCGGTCGCCAGCTCGGTCAGGCGCTCCACGCCTTCGGCGCCCAGGTGCTCGTACGGGGCGGCGTCGAGGCGGTCGGTGGCGTCCTCGATCCCGGCGCGCAGGGTGACGCCCGCCTCCGTCAACTCCCCGTCGGCGCCGAGCAGTTCGCGCTCCCGCAGCCGCTGCGTGGCCGCGTCCCAGTCGTCCTGGGTCCAGCCGCGGGTGGCGAAGATCCACTTGGGCGCCATGCCCTTGCCGGTCGCGGTGTGGCTGGCCAGCGCCTCGACCGGGTCGAGCCCGGCGTCCAGGAGCGCGGCGAGATGGCCGTCGCCGCGGTGCTCGCGCAGCAGCGTCGCCGCGTGCCAGTAGGCGAGGTGCGGCTCCTGCGGTACGGGCAGGTCGGCGTGCGCGGCGTACAGCGGGCGGGCGTGCCGGGTGCAGGCCTCGGTGGCGCGCAGCGCGAGCCGGGCCGCCTCCGCCATCGCGTCCGAGGTCAGCGCCTCGTCGCCGAGCAGCCGCCGCAGCGTGGAGTCGACGGAGCGAAGGCGCGCGGCGAGCACCTCCTCGGGTGACGCGGTGTCCCAGACATCGGGCAGCGCCTTGGCGACCAGATCGTGCCTGAAGCTGTAGAAGGACGCCGTGACGACACCGGGGCCGACCCGGCCGAACGCGGCGGCGCGACCGGCGAAGTAGGCGGTGCTGCGGTCCTCGACGCCGAGCGCGCTGAGCTCCGCGGTGAAGTCGGGGGAGAAGTAGACGGTGGAGTGCAGCGGGTTCACGACGTTGTGACAGCGGCGTCCGGCGCGCGCGGGCAGAGTGGTCATGACCGGCACGCTACCGACTGGTTGGTACGGCGTGAAGGGCGGGGCCCCGATGGCAGGAAAGGTGGGTTCTTCGTCATTGCGGCCATCCGCGCCCGGCAGAAGAATCGACCGCATGAAGCCCCAGCACACCGGTCGCGGCCGAGCGGCCAAGGATGTGCTCGTGGTCCTCTTCGACGAGGTCCAGAGCCTCGACGTGACGGGCCCTGTCGAGGTCTTCGCGGGCGCGACCCACGCGGCCGAGGCCCCCGGCTACCGCGTCCGCACCGCCTCCCTCGACGGCGCCCCGGTCCGTACGTCCAGCGGGCTCACCCTCGTGCCGGACGGGGCTC
Source organism: Streptomyces sp. LHD-70 (assembly GCF_031157275.1). Taxonomy (GTDB): domain Bacteria; phylum Actinomycetota; class Actinomycetes; order Streptomycetales; family Streptomycetaceae; genus Streptomyces. The sequence goes on along the minus strand of NZ_JAVIFW010000016.1, from coordinate 50,067 downwards.
TCGCCGACGGGCCCGCCCCGCACACCCTGCTTGTACCGGGCGGGCACGGCACCCGCTCCTCGAACCCCCGCCTGACCGACGCCGTACGTGACATCGCCTCGCGCACACGGCGGTTGGTGTCCGTCTGCACCGGCGCCCTGCTGCTCGCCGAGGCCGGACTGCTCGACGGCAGGCGGGCCACCACGCACTGGATGTTCTGCGAGAAGCTGGCCCGCGACCACCCCGAGGTGCGGGTCGACGCGGACCGGATCTACGTACGCGACGGACATGTCGCCACCTCCGCGGGCGTCACCGCGGGCATCGACCTGGCGCTCGCCCTCGTCGAGGAGGATCTCGGCCGCGACATCGCCCTGACCGTCGCCCGGCACCTGGTGGTGTTTCTGCGCCGACCCGGCAACCAGGCCCAGTTCAGCGCCCAGTTGGCCGCGCAGACCGCGCAGCGCGCGCCGCTGCGCGAGGTGCAGCAGTGGATCACCGAGCAGCCCGCGTCCGACCTGTCCGTGGAGGCGCTCGCCGAGCGCGCCCGGCTCTCGCCCCGGCACTTCGCGCGCGCCTTCCAGGCGGAGACGGGCACGACCCCCGGCCGGTACGTGGAACGGGTCCGCCTCGAACACGCGCGGCGGCTGTTGGAGGACACCGCCGACGGCGTCGAACAGGTCGCCCGCGCCTGCGGCTACGGGACGCCGGAGGCGATGCGGCGCGCGTTCCTGAAGCACTTGGGCGCGGGCCCGTCGGACTACCGCCGCCGTTTCCGTACGGCGGCGGGCTGATTTCTCCCCTGACTCGCTCCTGTCTTTCAGGGGGCGCGGGGAACTGCGCGACCAGCCACGACGGCGGGTCAGCCGAACGAACAGCGCCGCAGCCACGCGGCGCCAGCCGCATATCGACACAGCCGGGAAGGGGCGGGCGGGGAGAAACAACGCCCGAAAGCCACCGACCACCGGCACCCACACCGACCACCGGCACCCACACCCACACCCGAAAGGTCCCGCAATGCAGATTGCGATCCTCCTCTACGAAGGCTTCACCGCCCTCGACGCCATCGGCCCGTACCAGACCCTGAATCCGCTCCCGGACGCCGACGTCCTGTTCGTCGCCGAGCACGAAGGGCCCGTCACCGACGACAACGGCACCCTGACCGTCACCCCGGCGAAGACCCTCGCCGAGGTGGAGCGGCCCGACCTCGTCGTCGTACCGGGCGGGCCGCCCACCAGCGTGGAGCCGCAGATGGCGAACCCGGCGGTCGTCGAGTGGCTGCGCGCGGCCGACGCGCACAGCACCTGGACGACCTCCGTCTGCACGGGCTCGCTGCTGCTCGGCGCGGCCGGGTTCCTGAAGGGCCGCCGCGCCACCTCGCACTGGCTCGCCCTGGACGCCCTTGCGGGTCTCGGCGCCGAACCGACCGGCGAGCGCGTGGTGTTCGACGGCAAGTACGTCACCGCCGCCGGAGTCTCCTCCGGCATCGACATGGGCCTGACCCTGGCCGGGAAGATCGCCGGAGACCCGTACGCGCAGGGCATCCAGCTGATGATCGAGTACGACCCGCAGCCCCCGTACGACGCGGGCTCACCGGAGAAGGCCCCGGCCGAACTGGTCGAGAAGTTCCGCGCCGAGGAGGCCGCTCAGGCCTGATCCGCGGCCGGGCTCCAGGTGAAGCGGGGCGCCCGGCGCTCCAGGAAGGCGGCGACACCCTCGGCGGTGTCGCCGCTGCCGCGCGCCTGCTCGGTCCAGTGCCCGGCCCGGTCCGCGCGGCCCGCCGCGAACTCCTTCGCCGCCGCCTGCGTGAGCAGCGAGCGCGAGGCGAGGACCCGCGCGAACTCGCCGACCCGCTTGTCCAGTTCGCCCGGCGCGTGCACCTCGTCCACGAGCCCGGTGCGCAGCGCCCGCGCGGAGTCGATCAACTCCCCGGAGAACAGCAGGTACTTGGCGGTCGCCGGGCCGACCAGGTCCACCAGGCGCCGGGTCGACGAGGCCGCGTACACGATGCCCAGCTTCGCCGGGGTGATCCCGAACGACGAGCCCTCCTCGGCGAACCGCAGATCGCACGCGCCCGCCAGTTGGCAGCCGCCGCCCACGCAGAAGCCCCGTACCGCCGCGAGGGTCGGCTTCGGGAAGGACGCGAGCGCCTCCTCGGCGGCCACGGCGAGCTCCTGCGCCTCGGCCGCCGAGGCCCGCAGGCCCGAGATGTCCGCACCGGCGCAGAAGGTGGGGCCCGCGCCGGTCAGCACCAGGACACGCACCCGGGGGTCGGCCGCGAGCCGGTCGAGCAGCGGCGGCAGCGCACGCCACATGTCGGTGGTCATCGCGTTGCGCTTGGCGGGGTGGTCGATGACGACGGTCGCGACGGAGTCGGCGACCGCGTGCCGCAGCCGCGGCCCGGTGAGCTCGGAGTGCGCCATGCGCCGGATGCTATCCGTACGGTGCGAACGTACGATCGGCAAGGGGGCGGCAGGCGCGGACAGAGGCGGGGGCCCGGCTCCAGGAGGCGCTCGATGGCCAAGCAGACCAAGGCCACCACCCCCAAGGTCACGACCCCCGAGGAAGACGGCAGAAAGCTCAGGCGCGGCTTCGTCGTCCTTGCCCTGCTCGGCGCGGTCCTGGTGATCGGCGGCCTCGTCGGACTGATCTACGTCGGTGTCGCCACGCTCACCTCGATGTTCCTCTTCGGCTGGCTGCTGCTCATCGGCGGTCTCGTCGGACTGCTCCAGTCGGTCCAGCTGCGCGGCACCAGCGTGTTCTGGCTGGGCGTGGTGGTCGCGGCGCTCTACATCGCGGCCGGTGCGGTCGTCCTGCGCCACCCGGAGGGCACCGCCGAGGCCCTGACCATGTTCGCCGCGCTGCTGTTCCTCGCGGGCGGGGTGTTCCGCCTGGTGGGCAGCGTCGTCGTACGCGGTCCGCACTTCGGCCTGACCCTCGTGCAGGGCGCGTTCGGCCTGCTCCTCGGCGTCCTGGTGCTCGCCGAGTGGCCGGGCAGCAGCCTGTACGTCATCGGTACGTTCTTCTCGCTCGCGCTGCTCTTCGACGGACTCGGCCTGATCGCCCTCGGCCTCGGCGGACGCCGGCTCGTCCGGTACGTGACGGACTCGGTGACCCCGGGTAACGCGGAGGCCGGCGGGGACTCGGGTGACCCCTTGAGCAAGGGGAGCTTGAAGGCGGAACAAGATGAGCAAGATCAGTCGCCCAATTGACTCCGGCGCGCGTCTGCGATCAGAAGTCATCGATAGGTGACCAGTTCTGATCACTTCGGTGGCAAGGGGACGTTCCTTATCAAACTCGAAGTGTGGCGACAATCGAGCGTGAGGGCAGGGACCGGACGATGGGCGACCACGGCAGCGCGGCAGCCGACCCGACATCGGCGGCCGGACCGTTGCCGTACGAAGGAGTCTGGCGGTTCACCGCACCCGCGGTCGACGCCTCGGTACCGCAGGCCCGCCGCGCGGTGCGCGACCTGCTCGCCCGCCAGGGGGTGCCCGCGTCCGACGACGTCGTCCAGGGGCTCCTCCTGATCGTCTCGGAGCTGGTCACCAACTCCGTACGGCACGCGGCCCTGCTCTCGCCGATGATCGCGGTCGAGGTCGCCGTCGGCGCCGAGTGGGTCCGCGTCGCGGTGGAGGACAACCATCCGTACCGGCCCACCGCCCTGGTCGCCGAGGAGAGCCAGACCGGCGGCCGCGGCCTGCTGCTCGTCCGGGAGATCACCAAGGAGGCCGGGGGCGCCTGCGACGCCGAGCACACGGCGACCGGCGGCAAGATCATCTGGGCCGCGCTGCCCCTCAAGCCGGGCCCCACCCCCGTATAGCGAAACGGGCTCCGCCGCCCGTATAGCCAAGCGGTCCCCGCCCCCGTACAGCGAAACGGGCCCCGCACCCGTCGAGGTGCGAGGCCCGTGCGCCAGGTCCGGCCGGTGCTACCAGTTGGCCGCCGGGCCCGTCAGCTCCTCGATCGCCGGACGTGCCGCCTGAAGCACCGTCATGAACCAGGCGGAGAACGGCACTTGGTCGTGGCGCACGGCCAGCTCGTCCGCCGTCACGAAGGCCGTCTCCGCGATCTCCTCCGGATCCGGCCGCAGCGGCGCCTGCACCATGCCGACGAACAGATGGTTGAACTCCTGCTCCACCAGGCCCGATTCCGGATCCGGGTGGTTGTAGCGCACGGTGCCCGCCTCGGCCATCAGCGAGGGCGACACTCCCAGCTCCTCGTACGTACGCCGCGCGGCCGCCGCGAACGGCGACTCACCTGGGTACGGGTGCCCGCAGCACGTGTTGGACCACACGCCGGGGGAGTGGTACTTGCCGAGAGCGCGGCGCTGGATCAGGAGCCGGCCGCGCTCGTCGAAGAGGAACACCGAGAACGCCCGGTGCAGCTGACCGGGGGCCTGGTGGGCGGCGAGCTTCTCCGCGGTGCCGATCGTGTTGCCGTCCTCGTCGACGAGCTCGAGCAGGATCTCTGCGGCGGAGCCGTTCGTGGTGTTCGCCGCGGCGCCTTGTGTGATCGGCATAACCATCCTTCGATTCGGTCTTCGACCCCACAAGTCTGCCGTACGCATACGGCGCATCCCGACACTTCTCGGAACCGCATGTCATGTCCCGTCCCCGGCGCGCGACCCGCACGCCGGGGACGGAACGGCGATTTCAGGGCTCAGACCCCGAACGCCGCCGGATAGGCGACCGTGCCGCTCGGCAGCTCCCGCTCCGAGGCGTCGAGGGCCAGCGCCATCACCGCCTCGTCCGGTACGTCGAAGGCCACCCGGACCCCGAGACCGGAAGCGCGCGTGAAGCCGAACCTCGGGTAGTACCCGGGATGCCCGAGCACCACCACGAGCCGCTCCTCACCGCGCGCCCGCGCCGCGTCGAGCACGGCCGCGATCACGGCCGAACCCGCGCCCTGCCCCTGGAGCTCCGGCTCGGTGGCGACCGGCGCCAGGCACAGCGCCGCCCTGCCACCGACCCGGCAGCGTGTCAACAGGGCGTACGCGGCGATCCGGCCGTCCGGCCCTTCGGCCACGTACGAAAGCCCGTCGATCCAGGCGTCCGGGTCGGCGCGGAGGGCATCGACGAGCCGGGCCTCGTCCTCGGTGGGGAACGCCGCCGCGTTGACCGCGTGCACGGTCGCGACGTCCGCCGCCCGCTCGGGGCGCACGCGCCAGCGCGAGTCCTTGAGGACATAGCCGGTATAGCCGTACTCACCGCCGTGCTCCGCCCGCATCCGGATCTCCTCGCGGGTGGCGGCGAGCGCCCCGGCCATGCCGGGCTCCCGCGGATCGGCGGCGTCGGCCCGCTCGGCGAGCGGGCCGTAGTACGCGTCCCAGTCGGACTCGGGCTGGTGGTGGACCCCGAGCACGGAGTACCCGGCGGCCGCCGCGGCCCAGCGGTTCGCCGCGCCCGTGCGCAGCGCGTAGTGCCGGTCCCAGAAGGCGCGGGCCTCGCGGGACGGCGCAGCGGTGGTCCACTCGCACTCGGTGAGCACCAGTGCGCCCCCGGGCGCGAGCAATCGGCGCCAGGAGCGCAGCGCGGTGTCGAAGCCGATGCTGTACGCCGAACTCTCCGCCCACACCATGTCGTACGAGCCGTCGGGCAGCGGCAGTTCGCCCATGTCGGCCTGGACGGTGGTGATGCGGTCGCCGAGCCCGCGTGCGGCCGCGGCCTCGTCGAGCTCGTCGAGGAACGGGCGGTGCAGGTCGACGGCGGTCACCTCGGCGCCGGCTTCCGCGGCGAGCAGCAGCGCGGCACGGCCGGGGCCGCAGCCCAGGTCGAGGATGCGCGGCCGCTCGGGCAGGGGGCCGACGAGGGAGAGGAGGTGCCGGGTGGTGGCGTCGGAGCCGGGGCCCTGCCGGGGGAGTCCGTGGTGCAGGGCGAAGAAGGCCTCGTAGGAGGCGGCCTCGGTGGAGGCGTCGTTGACGTCGTTGTGGTCGGACAACGTGAGAACCCTTTGGGTGGGGTGGGTTCGCGGGCGGGGGTACCCCCTGGTCGAGCGGAGCCCGGAGGAGCTCTCGCCGGTCAGCCGCGAGCCCGGAGAACAGGGACGACCATGTCGCTGCGCACGGCAGCGCGGAACGCGACAGTCATCAACCCACCTCCAAGATCGATGGCCAGACTATCACCATCAGTGAGGGAGGGCGTGGGCGTGGACGTGGGCGTGGGTGTCAGTGGCAGACCTTCTCGTGCGCCTCGTGCCCGCTCGGCTCCAGCTGGAACGTGCAGTGCTCCACGTCGAAGTGGTCCCCGATGCAGTGCTGCAGCTCGTGCAGGAGCTTCTCGTGCCCCACCGAGTCGAGGACGTCGTGGTCGACCACCACGTGCGCGGAGAGGACCGGCATCCCCGAGGTGATCGTCCAGGCGTGCAGGTCGTGCACGTCCTGCACGCCGGGCAGCTCCAGTATGTGCGCCCGCACCTCGGCCATGTCGACACCCTTGGGCGCGGACTCCAGGAGCACGTTGACCGTCTCGCGCAGCAGCTTCACCGTACGAGGAACGATCATCAGGCCGATCACGATCGAGGCGATCGGGTCCCAGGCCTGCCAGCCGGTGAGCACGATCAGGGTCGCGGCGACGATCACCGTGGCGGAGCCGAGCGCGTCCGCGAGGACCTCCAGGAAGGCGCCGCGGACGTTGAGGCTCTCGCGCTGGCCGCGCAGCAGGAGCGTCAGCGAGATCATGTTGGCGACCAGGCCGATCACGCCGTAGACGATCGCGAGCGAGCCGTGCGTCGGCGAGGGCTCGATGAACCGCTGCACCGCCTCGACGAGGACGAAGCTGCCCACGCCGAGCAGCAGCAGGCAGTTGGCGAGCGCCGCGAGTATCTCCGCGCGGGCGTAGCCGAACGTGCGGTTGCCGGACGCGGGGCGGTTGGCGAAGTGGATCGCGAGCAGCGCCATCGCGAGCCCGAGCGCGTCCGTCGCCATGTGCGCGGCGTCGGCGACGAGGGCGAGCGAGTTGGCCGCGATGCCGCCGACGATCTGCACCACCATCACGAACAGCGTGATGCTCAGCGCGATGCGCAGCCGTCCCTTGTACGCGGCCGCGGCCGTGCCGGTCAGCGGCGGCTCGCCATGGCCGTGCCCATGTCCGTGGTCGTGCCCGGCCCCCATGGGGTCCCCCTCGTCTCGGCGGACGTGCTCGTGATCGTTCTCTCCTGCCGGTTGCCCGGCGGCGACAGCCAGTCAACTACGGGGGTGGGGTATGGGGCAACACGGCACTGAACACCGTTGTCATGTGCCCTGACCTGCGGAAATGACTCCAGGTCAGAGAGCTGGCAAGATCATCTGGGACGCTGGTCGCCGAGGGCGGGCGCCCTCGGGAGTTTGTCGCGCGGCACCCTGTTCGATGATGATGACCGATGCGGTCAGGCCCTTGGACGTGCCTTGCAGACCGCGCTTATCGGGCCGTAAACGGGCGGTGAATTACCGCTTCCCATCATCCGATAGCCTTCGCCGACGTGCCGCCCGGCCGCCCCTCGGCCGGAGGCGCCTTGCACGCTGCCCGGCGCCCGCGCGCGCCGACCCCAAGGAGTGAGTTCGTCTGTCGACCGCCATCCTCACCGGCCAGCCGGTCCCTGGCTCGTCGCTCGAGGGCGACCTCCAAGGCCTCGGCTTCGACGTGCGGGTCGCATCGCGAGCAGCGGACGTCGAGGCCCTGCTCGCCGAGGCCCCGGCGGGCGAGCGGGTCGCGCTCGTCGACGCCGGCTTCGTTGGCCATGTGCACGCCCTGCGCCTGGGCCTCACTGACCCGCGCTTCCCGGCGAGCGCCGTCCCCGGCGCCGTCACCGCGCAGCCGTCCGCCCGCGCCGCCCTCGCCCGCGCCGTCCGTACCGCCGCGCAGGCCCCGGCCGGTGACACGGTCCTGCGCTCCGACGTCCTGGCCGACCGCGCGGCCGCGGAGCTCGCCGCGGACGACGTACCCGTGCACCGCCCGGACCTCGGCGCCCTCGTCGCGACCGTCCCGCACGACCCGCAGGCCCGCAACGAGGCCCGCCAGGCCGTCGCCGCCGTGGACGACGAGGCGATCCGGCTGCGTACGGCGGTGAAGTCCCGCGACGGCTTCTTCACCACGTACTGCATCAGCCCGTACTCGAAGTACATCGCCCGCTGGTGCGCCCAGCGCGGGCTGACCCCGAACCAGGTCACCACCGCCTCACTCGCCACCGCCCTGATCGCGGCGGGCTGCGCCGCGACCGGCACGCGCCTCGGCTTCGTCGCCGCCGGCATCCTGCTGATCCTGTCCTTCGTCCTCGACTGCACCGACGGCCAGCTGGCCCGCTATTCGCTGCAGTACTCGACGATGGGCGCCTGGCTCGACGCCACCTTCGACCGCGCCAAGGAGTACGCCTACTACGCGGGCCTCGCCCTCGGCGCCGCCAACGCGAGCGGCGGCGGTGACGACGTGTGGGCCCTCGCACTCGGCGCGATGGTGCTGCAGACGTGCCGGCATGTGGTCGACTTCTCGTTCAACGAGGCCAATCACGACGCGACCGCCAACACCAGCCCCACCGCGGCCCTTTCGGGCAAGCTCGACAGCGTCGGGTGGACGGTCTGGGTGCGCCGCATGATCGTGCTGCCGATCGGTGAGCGCTGGGCGCTGATCGCCCTGCTCACCGCCGTGACCACCCCGCGCATCACCTTCTGGGTCCTGCTCATCGGCTGCGCCTTCGCCGCCTGCTACACCACGGCCGGACGCGTCCTGCGCTCCGTGACCCGCAAGGCCCACCGCACCGACCGCGCCGCGCAGGCCCTGGCGGACCTCGCCGACAACGGCACGCTCGCCGACTCCTTCGCCGCGCTCGGCCGCCGCCTGCGCCCCCTGCCCGCCCCGGTCGTCGCCTTCGCGGGCGCCGCCCTGCTCGTCGCTGTGGCGGCTCTCACGTCGTACGGCAGCACCTGGGTGATCGTCGTCGCGGCGGTGTACGTGGCGGCCTCCGGCCTCGCGCTCGCCCGGCCCCTCAAGGGCGCCCTGGACTGGCTGGTCCCGCCGTTCTTCCGGGCCGCCGAGTACCTGACGGTCCTGCTGCTCGCGGCCGCCGCGGACGTGAACGGGGCCTTGCCCGCGGCTTTCGGACTGGTGGCCGCGGTCGCCTACCATCACTACGACACGGTGTACCGCATCCGCGGTGACGCCGGCGCGCCCCCGCACTGGCTGGTGCGCGCGATCGGGGGGCAGGAAGGCAGGGCGCTGGCGGTCGTACTCGCCGCCGCACTGCTGCCCGCACAAGGTTTCACTGTCGCGCTCACGGTGTTCGCCGTGGCCGTGGCGCTCGTGGTGCTCGTCGAGAGCATCCGCTTCTGGGTGACCGCCCACAACGAAGGCGCACCCGCCGTACACGATGAAGGAGAACCCGCATGATCGGCCTCGTCCTGGCCGCCGGCGCCGGCAGTCGGCTTCGCCCCTACACCGAGACGCTTCCCAAGGCGTTGGTGCCCGTGGTGGGCGAGGGAACCGAGAACGAGCTCTCCGTCCTCGACCTCACCCTGAAGAACTTCGCCGAGATCGGTCTGACGGAGGTCGGCATCATCGTCGGCTACCGCAAGGAGGTCGTGTACGAGCGCAAGGCCGCGCTCGAGGCGAAGTACGGCCTGAAGCTGACGCTCATCGAGAACGACATCGCCGAGAAGTGGAACAACGCCTACTCCCTGTGGTGCGGCCGTGACGCCATCAAGCACTCGGTGATCCTCGCCAACGGCGACACCGTGCACCCGGTCTCCGTCGAGAAGACCCTGCTCGCCGCCCGCGGCGACGGCAAGAAGATCATCCTCGCCCTGGACACGGTCAAGAACCTGGGCGACGAGGAGATGAAGGTCGTCGTCGACCCCGACAAGGGCATGCAGCGCATCACCAAGCTGATGGACCCGTCCGAGGCCACCGGTGAGTACATCGGCGTCACCCTCATCGAGGGCGAGGCCGCCGACGAGCTGGCCGACGCCCTGAAGGCGACGTACGAGCGCGACCCGCAGCTGTACTACGAGGACGGCTACCAGGAGCTCGTGAACCGCGGCTTCAAGATCGACGTCGCCCCGATCGGCGACGTGTCCTGGGTCGAGATCGACAACCACGACGACCTCGCCAAGGCCAGGGAGATCGCGTGCCAGTACTGACGAGGCTCATCCCCTCACCGGTCGTCGTCGACATCCGGGCCGGGGCCCTGAACGACCTCGCCGGGGTGCTGGCCGACCAGCGGATCTCCTCGTCCACGGGGCGCCTGGCCATCGCGATCAGCGGTGGCTCGGGCGCCGCCCTGCGCGCCCGCCTCGAACCCTCGCTGCCCCGCGCCGAGTGGTTCGAGGTCGGCGGCGGCACCCTGGACGACGCGATCAAGCTCGCCGACGACATAAAGAAGGCGGGCCGCTACGACGCGGTCGTCGGCCTCGGCGGCGGCAAGATCATCGACTGCGCCAAGTTCGCCGCGGCCCGCGTCGGCCTGCCGCTGGTCGCCGTCGCGACGAACCTGTCGCACGACGGCCTCTGCTCGCCCGTCGCGACCCTCGACAACGACGCGGGCCGCGGCTCGTACGGGGTGCCGAACCCGATCGCGGTCGTCATCGACCTCGACATCATCCGGGAGGCGCCGGTCCGCTTCGTGCGCTCCGGCATCGGCGACGCCCTGTCCAACATCTCCGCGGTCGCGGACTGGGAGCTCGCCGCCCGCGAGCGCGGCGAGGACATCGACGGACTCGCGGCGGCCATGGCCCGCCAGGCCGGCGAGGCCGTGCTCCGCCACCCCGGCGGCGTCGGCGACGACGGCTTCCTGCAGGTTCTGGCCGAGGGCCTGGTCCTCACCGGCATCGCCATGTCGGTGTCCGGCGACTCCCGGCCCGCCTCCGGCGCCTGCCACGAGATCAACCACGCCTTCGACCTCCTCTTCCCCAAGCGCGCCGCCAGCCACGGCGAGCAGTGCGGCCTGGGCGCGGCCTTCGCGATGCACCTGCGCGGTGCCCGCGAGGAGTCCGGCTACATGGCCGACGTGCTGCGCCGCCACGGCCTGCCCGTGTCGCCCGAGGAGATCGGCTTCACCGTGGACGAGTTCGTCCAGGTCGTGGAGTTCGCTCCGCAGACCCGGCCGGGCCGCTACACCATCCTCGAGCACCTCGACCTCAACGCCGACCAGATCAGGGACGCCTACGCCGACTATGCAAAAGCCATCGGTAGCTGAGCTCCGGCCGGTCGTTCACCCCCCGGGTGTGAAGGACCGGCGGAGCGGCGAGCACTGGGCCGGCCGGCTCTACATGCGCGAGGTCTCCCTGCGCATCGACCGCCACCTGGTGAACACCAAGGTCACGCCCAACCAGCTGACCTACGTGATGACCCTCGCGGGCGCCCTCGCGGCCCCGGCCCTCCTGGTGCCGGGGATCACGGGCGCGGTGCTCGGCGTGCTCGCGGTCCAGCTCTACCTGCTGCTCGACTGCGTCGACGGCGAGATCGCCCGCTGGAAGAAGCAGTACTCGATGGCGGGCGTCTACCTGGACCGCGTCGCCGCGTACCTCTGCGACGCCGCGGTCCTGGTCGGCTTCGGCCTGCGCGCCGCCGACCTGTGGGGTTCCGGGCGCATCGACTGGCTCTGGGCATTCCTCGGCACGCTCGCCGCGCTCGGCGCGATCCTGATCAAGGCCGAGACGGACCTGGTCGGCGTGGCCCGCCACCAGACCGGCAAGCCCCCCGTCCAGGAGTCGGCCGCCGAGCCGCGCTCCTCCGGCATGGCGCTGGCCCGCAAGGCCGCCGCCGCGCTGAAGTTCCACCGCCTGATCCTCGGCGTGGAGGCGTCCCTGCTGATCCTGGCCATCGCGGTCATCGACAGCATCCGGGGCGACCTGTTCTTCTCGCGGCTCGGCGTCGCGGTCCTCGCCGGTATCGCGCTGCTCCAGACCCTGCTGCACCTCGTGTCCATCCTCGTCTCGAGCAGGCTCAAATGACGGCCCCCGCACAGCAGCTCAAGGTCGGCGCGGTCATCATCACGATGGGCAACCGCCCCGAGGAGCTCCGCGCCCTCCTCGACTCCGTCGCCAAGCAGGACGGCGACCGGGTCGAGGTGGTCGTGGTCGGCAACGGCTCCCCGGTCCCCGACGTCCCCGAAGGCGTACGGACCATCGAGCTCCCCGAGAACCTCGGCATCCCCGGCGGCCGCAACGTCGGCATCGAGGCCTTCGGCCCGGGCGGCGAGGACGTAGACGTACTCCTCTTCCTGGACGACGACGGACTCCTGCCGCGCACGGACACGGCGCAGCTCTGCCGTGAGGCGTTCGCCGCCGACCCCGAGCTCGGCATCGTCAGCTTCCGCATCGCCGACCCGGACACCGGTGAGACCCAGCGCCGCCACGTGCCGCGCCTGCGCGCCGCCGACCCGATGCGCAGCTCCCGCGTCACCACGTTCCTCGGCGGCGCCAACGCCGTACGTACGACGGTCTTCGCGCAGGTCGGCGGCCTGCCCGACGACTTCTTCTACGCGCACGAGGAGACCGACCTCGCCTGGCGCGCCCTCGATGCGGGCTGGATGATCGACTACCGGGCCGACATGGTCCTGCACCACCCGACGACGGCCCCCTCGCGGCACGCGGTCTACCACCGCATGGTCGCCCGCAACCGCGTCTGGCTCGCCCGCCGGAACCTGCCCGCGCCGCTCGTCCCCGTGTACCTCGGGGTGTGGCTGCTGCTCACGCTCGCGCGGCGGCCCTCGAAGCCCGCGCTCCGGGCGTGGCTCGGCGGCTTCAAGGAGGGCTGGACGAGCCCGTGCGGCCCGCGCCACCCGATGAAGTGGCGCACGGTCTGGCGGCTGACCCGACTGGGCCGACCTCCTGTCATCTGACAAGCTCTGGTCTGAGAGCATCGGGCTCAGGGGGTGTCCGGCAGATCCGGTGCGGGACACCCCGGGCCCAGACCCCGGCCCGCGGTTTCCGCTGCCCCCATCCCGGCAGCGCATCTTGAAGACGAAAGTTTCCCCTTGTGAGTGAGACAACGCATGACGGTCCAGTCGCGGTGAGCGCGCCACCGTCGCCCGATGACGGGCTGTCCCCGGCCGAACTCGCCGCCAAGTACGGGCTCGCGCAGTCCGGTGCCCGCCCCGGCCTGTTCGAGTACGTCGGACAGCTGTGGGACCGCCGGCACTTCATCCTCGCCTTCTCGCAGGCCAAGCTGACCGCGCAGTACAGCCAGGCCAAGCTGGGCCAGCTCTGGCAGGTGGCGACGCCGCTGCTCAACGCGCTGGTCTACTTCTTGATCTTCGGCCTGCTGCTCGGCGGCCGGGGCGAGATGAAGAACAACGTCTACGTCCCGTTCCTCGTGACCGGCGTCTTCGTCTTCACCTTCACGCAGAGCTCGGTCATGTCCGGGGTCCGCTCGATCTCCGGGAACCTGGGCCTGGTGCGGGCGCTGCACTTCCCGCGCGCCTCGCTGCCCGTCTCGTTCTCGCTGCAGCAGCTCCAGCAGCTGCTCTTCTCGATGATCGTGCTGCTGCTCATCCTGATCGGCTTCGGGCACTACCCGTCCTGGTCCTGGTTCCTGATCCTGCCCGCGCTCGCGCTGCAGTTCGTCTTCAACACCGGTCTCGCGCTGATCATGGCCAGGGCCGGCAGCAAGACCCCCGACCTGGCCCAGCTGATGCCGTTCGTCATGCGTACGTGGATGTACGCGTCCGGCGTGATGTTCCCGCTGGACTACATGCTCACGAAGGTCACCGCCCCGGGCTGGATCGCCGAGGCCCTGCTCGCCAACCCGGCGGCGGTCTACATGGACCTGATGCGCGACGCGCTGATCACCGGCAACGGCGCGGAGACCCTTCCCGCGCTGCCGGAGCACGTCTGGGCCCTCGGCCTGGGCTGGGCCCTGCTGCTCGGTATCGGCGGGTTCATCTACTTCTGGAAGTCAGAGGAGAAGTACGGCCGTGGCTGAGCAGACCCCCGAAGAAGCACAGCAGCCCCGCGTCCCGACGGTCATCGCCGACGAGCTGCACATCGTGTACCGCGTCAACGCGGGCTCCAAGGGCAAGGGCAGCGCCACCGCCGCCCTCAGCCGGATCGTCAAGCGCGGCGGCGAAGAGCGCGGTGTGCGCAAGGTGCACGCCGTCAAGGGCGTCACCTTCACCGCGTACCGCGGCGAGGCCGTCGGCCTGATCGGCTCCAACGGCTCCGGCAAGTCCACGCTGCTTCGCGCCATCGCGGGCCTGCTCCCGGCCGAGAAGGGCAAGGTCTACACCGACGGCCAGCCCTCGCTCCTCGGCGTGAACGCGGCCCTGATGAACGACCTGACGGGCGAGCGGAACGTCATACTCGGCGGGCTCGCGATGGGCATGTCCCGCGAGCAGATCCGGGCGCGCTACCAGGACATCGTCGACTTCTCGGGCATCAACGAGAAGGGCGACTTCATCACCCTGCCGATGCGCACCTACTCGTCCGGCATGGCGGCCCGCCTGCGCTTCTCCATCGCCGCCGCCAAGGACCACGACGTCCTGATGATCGACGAGGCCCTGGCCACCGGCGACCGCAAGTTCCAGAAGCGCTCCGAGGCCCGCATCCGCGAGCTGCGCAAGGAGGCCGGCACGGTCTTCCTGGTGAGCCACAACAACAAGTCGATCCGCGACACCTGCGACCGGGTCCTGTGGCTGGAGCGCGGTGAGCTCCGCATGGACGGCCCCACGGACGAGGTGCTCAAGGAGTACGAGAAGTTCACCGGCAAGTAGCGCATTCAGGCCAGGGCCTCCCGGTCGGTACCGGCCGGGCCCTGGCCGTCAACTCCCGTACGAAAGCGGAATGTTGACCCGGAAATCCGCGCCGACCTGCGGCGCGGCGCACCCCCGGAACACCGCGCGGCGGCGTACAACGTAAGCTGGACTGGTCGGCGGCGTGTCCGAAATGAGCTGTCTCGGGTTGGCAGTGTAGAACGGGAGATGTGACGGCAATGGCTACGGAAAGCCCCCTCCTCCCCAATGCTTCCGCCGTCCCCGCGCCGGGCAGCGCACGGTGACGGGAGGCCGGACGGCGCGCCCCGCACTCCCGGAGCGCGCGACTCTCGACAAGGCTGCCGACGAGAACTTCCCGGTGGCTCCTTTCTTTCTGCCCCGCGCCTGGCGCACCGACCTCGTCGCGATCTACGGCTTCGCCCGGCTCGTCGACGACATCGGTGACGGCGACCTCGCCCCCGGCGGCGCCGACGCCCGCCTCCTCGGCCTCGACCCCGCGGCCGCCGAGGACCGGCTCACCCTCCTCGACGCCTTCGAGGCCGACCTGCGTCGCGTCTTCGGCGGCACCCCGGGCCACCCGCTGCTCCGCCGCCTCCAGCCCACCGTCCGCCGGCACCGCCTCACGCCCGAGCCGTTCCTCGGCCTGATCGAGGCCAACCGCCAGGACCAGCTGGTCAGCCGGTACGCGACCTACGGCGACCTGCTCGCCTACTGCGAGCTGTCCGCCAACCCCGTCGGCCGGCTCGTCCTCGCCGTCACCGGCACCACGAGCCCCGAGCGCCTCCGCCGCTCCGACGCGGTGTGCACGGCACTGCAGATCGTCGAGCACCTCCAGGACGTCGCCGAGGACCTGGCGCGCGACCGGATCTATCTGCCCGCCGAGGACATGAAGCGCTTCGACGTGCAGGAGTCCGACCTCGCCGCACCCGCCGCCTCCGCGCCGGTGCGGGCCCTAGTCGCCTTCGAGGCGGAGCGCGCCCGCGGCCTGCTCGACGAGGGCGCGCCGCTGGTGCACAGCGTGCGCGGACGGCTCAGGCTGCTGCTCGCCGGATTCGTCGGTGGCGGCCGCGCCGCACTGCGCGCCGTCGAGGCCGCCCGGCACGACGTACTCCCCGGACCGCCCCGGCCCACGAAGGCCGGGCTGCTGCGCGAGGTCGGGGCGACCCTGCGAGGTGAGGGGTGAGCGAACCCATGGGTTCCGCACTGGACACGGACAACAGCGCGCCGCCGACCGCTCCGGTGGTCGCCGCGTACAGCTACTGCGAGGCGGTCACCGGCGGTCAGGCACGCAACTTCGCGTACGGCATCAGACTGCTGCCGACGCCCAAGCGGCGCGCGATGTCCGCGCTGTACGCGTTCTCGCGGCGGGTCGACGACATCGGTGACGGCACGCTCGCCCCCGAGGTCAAGCACACCCGCCTGGAGGAGACCCGGCAGCTGCTCGACCGGGTCAGGGACGGCGCCGTCGACGAGGACGACACCGACCCGGTCGCCGTCGCCCTCAGCCACGCCGCGCGGACCTTCCCGATCCCGCTCGGCGGCCTCGACGAACTCATCGACGGCGTCCTCATGGACGTACGCGGCGAGACCTACGAGACCTGGGACGAGCTGAAGACGTACTGCCGCTGCGTCGCTGGAGCCATCGGGCGGCTCTCGCTCGGCGTCTTCGGCACCGAACCGGGCGCGCAGCAGGCCGAACGCGCCCCGGAATACGCCGACACACTCGGGCTCGCCCTCCAACTCACCAATATCCTCAGGGACGTTCGGGAAGACGCCGAGGGTGGCCGCGTCTATCTGCCCGCCGACGACCTCGCCAAGTTCGGCTGCACGGACGCCTTCCGCGCGTCCGAGCCGCCGCACGGCGCCGACTTCGCCGGGCTCGTGCACTTCGAAGTGCGCCGCGCCCGCGCCCTGTTCGTCGAGGGGTACCGGCTCCTTCCGATGCTCGACCGCCGCAGCGGCGCCTGCGTCGCCGCCATGGCGGGCATCTACCGCCGCCTCCTCGACCGCATCGAGCGCGACCCCGAGGCCGTCCTGCGCGGCCGCGTCTCGCTGCCCGGACACGAGAAGGCGTACGTGGCCGTGCGCGGCCTGTCCGGACTCGACGCCCGGCACATCGCCCGCAGGACCACGAGGAGGCGCGCATGAGCGGGTACGAGAGCAAGTCCGCCGTCGTCGTCGGCGGCGGCCTCGCCGGGGTCACCGCCGCGCTCGCGCTCGCCGACGGCGGCCTGCGCGTCACCCTCCTCGAAGGCCGGCCGCGCCTCGGCGGGCTCGCGTTCTCCTTCAAGCGCGGCGAGCTGACCGTCGACAACGGCCAGCACGTGTACCTCCGTTGCTGCACCGCGTACCGCTGGTTCCTCGACCGGATCGGCGGCGCCGCGCTCGCCCCGCTGCAGGACCGGCTCGACGTCCCGGTGCTCGACGCCGACCGGATGCGGCTCGGCCGGCTGCGCCGCACCGCGCTGCCCGTGCCCCTGCACCTCGCCGCCGGCCTCTCCGCGTACCCGCATCTCTCCCTGGCCGAGCGCGTCAAGGTGGGCCGTGCCGCGCTCGCCCTCAAGCAGCTCGACCTCGACGACCCCGCCCTGGACGCACAGGACTTCGGCTCCTGGCTCGCCGCGCGCGGGCAGTCGCCGCGGGCGATCGAGGCGCTGTGGGACCTGGTCGGCGTGGCCACCCTGAACGCCACCGCCGGGGACGCCTCGCTCGGCCTCGCCGCCATGGTCTTCAAGACCGGCCTGCTCACCGACCCGGGTGCCGCCGACATCGGCTGGGCCCACGTCCCGCTCGGCGAGCTCCATGACACCCTCGCCCGCAAGGCCCTCGACGCGGCGGGCGTACGAGTCGAGACCCGGGCCAAGGTCGACGCCATCTCCCGTACGGAGAACGGTGGTTGGCAGGTCGAAACGGAAGGCGAGCGACTCGACGTCGACACGGTCGTGCTCGCCGTACCGCAGCGCGAGGCCTACGAGCTGCTGCCCGCCGGCGCGCTCGACGACCCGGAGGCGCTGCTCTCCATCGGCACCGCGCCGATCCTCAACGTCCATGTGCTGTACGACCGCAAGGTGCTGAAGAGGCCGTTCTTCGCCGCGGTCGGCTCGCCCGTGCAGTGGGTCTTCGACCGCACCGACGCGTCCGGGTACGAGGGCGGCCAGTACCTCGCCCTGTCCCAGTCCGCCGCGCAGGACGAGATCGACGCGCCCGTCGCGCGGCTGCGCGCCCGCTACCTGCCCGAGCTGGAGCGGCTGCTGCCCGCGGCACGCGGCGCCCAGGTGCGGGACTTCTTCGTCACCCGGGAGCGCACCGCGACCTTCGCTCCCACCCCTGGCGTCGGCCGCCTGAGGCCCGGCGCCCGCACCGAGGCACCCGGCCTGTACCTGGCCGGCTCGTGGACGGCCACCGGCTGGCCCGCGACCATGGAGGGCGCCGTGCGCAGCGGGACCACCGCCGCGCGGGCAGCGCTCTCCGCCCTGAGCCGCCCCCACGACCATCTCTTTCAGGAGGCGGCATGAGCAGTAGCAGTACCGGATCAAGAGGAGAGACTGTGCCGACTGTGCCTTCGGCCGCCGGAGTCGCGGATGACGTGGACGTGGACGGCGTGGACGTCGGGGGGCTGCTCGACCGCGGCCGCACCCTGGCCACGCCGGTGCTGCGCGCCGCCGTGGACCGCCTCGCGCCGCCCATGGACACCGTGGCCGCGTACCACTTCGGCTGGATCGACGCCGAGGGCCGGCCCTCGGCCGGTGACGGCGGCAAGGCCGTACGCCCGGCGCTCGCCCTGCTCTCCGCCGAGGCCGCCGGAGCCGCGCCCGAGGTGGGCATCCCCGGCGCGGTCGCCGTGGAGCTCGTGCACAACTTCTCGCTCCTGCACGACGACCTGATGGACGGCGACGAGCAGCGCCGCCACCGCGACACGGTGTGGAAGGTGCACGGGCCGGCGCAGGCCATCCTCGTCGGCGACGCCCTCTTCGCCCTCGCCAACGAGATCCTGCTCGAACTCGACACCGTCGAGGCGGGCCGTGCCACGCGCCGGCTCACCACCGCCTCCCGGAAGCTGATCGACGGCCAGGCCCAGGACATCTCGTACGAGCACCGCGAGCGGGTCACCGTCGAGGAGTGCCTGGAGATGGAGGGCAACAAGACCGGCGCCCTGCTCGCCTGCGCGGTCTCCATCGGCGCGGTCCTCGGCGGCGCCGACGAGCGCACCGCCGACGCCCTGGAGCGCTACGGCTACCACCTGGGCCTCGCGTTCCAGGCGGTGGACGACCTGCTCGGCATCTGGGGCGACCCGGAGGCCACCGGCAAGCAGACCTGGAGCGATCTGCGTCAGCGCAAGAAGTCGCTGCCCGTCGTCGCCGCCCTGAGCGCCGAGGGCGAAGCCGCCGAGCGGCTCGGCGAACTGCTCGCCGCGGACGCCAAGAGCAGCGACTTCGAGAACTTCTCGGAAGAGGAGTTTGCCGCCCGCGCCGCCCTCATCGAGGAGGCGGGCGGCCGCGACTGGACCGCCCAGGAGGCGCGCCGCCAGCACACGATCGCCGTCGAGGCCCTCGGCAGCGTGGACATGCCGGAGCGGGTCAGGCGCCAGCTGGTCGCCCTGGCCGACTTCGTCGTCGTACGAAAGAGATGATCACCATCTGCGTCACCCGCAGCACCCGTATATGAATCGCAGTCGCCGGCCGGTGCGCTGACCCCACAGCACCACAGCACCACAGCACCACAGCACCACGGCAGCCCACCGGCCGACGGCGGACCCCAGCACAGCAGCATTTCGAGAAGCCACGAATCTGCACGGAGGGGAAGCCATGACAGCGACGACCGACGGAAGCAGCGGGGCGTTCGGGCCCCGCGCGGCCGCGGCCACCGACGAGGGGCCCGACACGTTCGAGGCGGCCCTGCGGGCCACCGAACGCGCCACCCGGCTGCTGTTCTCACGACAGCACAGCGAGGGCTGGTGGAAGGGCGACCTCGAGACGAACGTGACGATGGACGCGGAGGATCTGCTTCTGCGTCAGTTCCTCGGCATCGGGGACGAGGAGACCACACAGGCCGCCGCCCTGTTCATCCGCGGCGAGCAGCGCGAGGACGGAACCTGGGCCACGTTCTACGGCGGGCCCGGCGAACTCTCCACCACCATCGAGGCGTACGTCGCCCTGCGTCTGGCCGGGGACGAGCCGGACGCCCCGCACATGGCGCGGGCCTCCGCCTGGATCCGCGCCCGCGGCGGCATCGCCGGTGCCCGGGTCTTCACCCGCATCTGGCTGGCCCTGTTCGGCTGGTGGAAGTGGGACGACCTGCCGGAACTCCCGCCGGAACTCATCTACTTCCCGAAGTGGTTCCCGCTCAACATCTACGACTTCGGCTGCTGGGCCCGGCAGACCATCGTGCCCCTCACCATCGTCTCCGCGAAGCGGCCGGTACGTCCCGCGCCGTTCCCGCTCGACGAGCTGCACACCGATGCGCGCGTACCGAATTCACCCAAGTCCCGTGCCCCGATGGCGAGTTGGGACGGCCTCTTCCAGCGGCTCGACCAGGCGCTGCACGCGTACCAGAAGGTCGCCGTGCCCGGTCTGCGGCGGATGGCGATGCGCTCCGCGGGGCGCTGGATCGTCGAGCGGCAGGAGAACGACGGCTGCTGGGGCGGCATCCAGCCCCCGGCCGTGTACTCGATCATCGCCCTGCACCTGCTCGGCTACGACCTCGACCACCCGGTGCTCCGCGAAGGGCTCGCCTCGCTCGACCGGTTCGCGGTGTGGCGCGAGGACGGGGCGCGGATGATCGAGGCCTGCCAGTCGCCCGTCTGGGACACCTGTCTCGCGACCATCGCCCTCGCCGACGCGGGCGTGCCCGCCGACGATCCGCGCCTGGTCAAGGCCGCCGACTGGATGCTCGCCGAGGAGATCGCCCGGCCCGGCGACTGGTCGGTGCGCAGGCCCGAACTCGCCCCCGGCGGCTGGGCGTTCGAGTTCCACAACGACAACTACCCGGACATCGACGACACCGCCGAGGTCGCCCTCGCGCTGCGCCGGGTGCGGCACCCCGACCCCGTCCGCGTCGACGGGGCGATCCGCCGGGGCATGGCCTGGACGCTGGGCATGCAGTCGAAGAACGGGGCGTGGGCCGCGTTCGACGCCGACAACACCAGCGGCTTCCCCAACCGGCTGCCCTTCTGCGACTTCGGCGAGGTCATCGACCCGCCCTCCGCCGACGTCACCGCCCACGTCGTCGAGATGCTCGCGTACGAGGGGAAGGCGAGCGATCCGCGGACCCGGCGCGGGATCACGTGGCTGCTCGCCGAGCAGGAGGCGAACGGCGCCTGGTTCGGGCGCTGGGGCGTCAACTACCTGTACGGGACGGGCTCGGTCGTGCCCGCCCTGACCGCGGCCGGGATCCCCGCCACGCACCCGGCGATCCGGCGGGCGGTCACCTGGCTGGAGTCGGTGCAGAACGAGGACGGCGGCTGGGGCGAGGACCTGCGGTCGTACGTCGACCCGGAGTGGGTGGCGAGCGGCGAGTCCACCGCCTCGCAGACCGCCTGGGCGCTGCTCGCGCTGCTCGCCGCGGACGAGCGGGGCTCCAAGGCCGTCGAGCGCGGCGTGGCCTGGCTCGCCGGGACGCAGAACGACGACGGGACCTGGGACGAGCCGTACTTCACCGGCACTGGGTTCCCGTGGGACTTCTCGATCAACTACCACCTGTACCGGCAGGTCTTCCCGCTGACCGCGCTCGGCCGGTACGTCCACGGCACCGGACACCTCACCGGACACCTCACCGGACACCTCAGCGGACACCTCACCGGACGTGAGCCAGGGCGCGGGACGGAACACGGGCCGGGACACGGTGCGCCCTGATGGCCCACGGTGCGGCGGAGCACGTACCGCCGCTGCTCATCGCCTGTGCGCTGCGCATCGAGAGCCTTGCGCTGCGGACGGGGGAGCGCGGCGGTACGGGCCTTCCGGTCACCGTGGTGCGGACGGGGATGGGGCCGAAGGCCGCCGAGCGTGCGGTGTCGCGCACGCTCGGTGAGCCGGGTCTGGACGGGGCCGCGGTCCTCGCCACCGGATTCTGCGCCGGGCTCGCTCCCGGAATGCACCCGGGCGATCTGGTGGTCGCGGACGAGACCCGGGACAGGCACGGCTCGACGGCCTGCGAAGGCATCGAGATCCTGGTGAAAGAGCTGGTCAGGACCGTGCCCGGGCGGACCGTGCACACCGGTGGGCTGACCGGCTCCGACCATGTGGTGCGCGGGCACGAGCGGGCCGAGCTGCTCGCCGGAGGGGCCATCGCGGTCGACATGGAGTCCTCGGCGACGCTGCGGGCGGCGGTGCGGGGCGGAGCCCGTCCGGTTGCGGCCGTACGGGTGGTCGTGGACGCTCCAGAGCATGAGCTCGTCCGGATCGGCACGGTGCGCGGTGGAATATCGGCTTTCCGCGTTCTACGCGGAATCCTTCCGGCTTTCTATGAATGGCACCGTTCTTTGCTGCTCCCCAGGAGGTGAGCGAGTCATGGCCATGCCGCTGAGGCAGTCCATCAAGGTCGCTACGTATCTCGTTGAACAGAAGCTCCGCAAGCGGGACAAGTTTCCGCTGATCGTCGAGCTCGAACCGCTTTTCGCATGCAATCTGGCATGCGAGGGCTGCGGCAAGATCCAGCACCCGGCGGGGGTTCTGAAGCAGCGCATGCCGGTGGCGCAGGCCGTCGGAGCCGTCCTTGAGTCCGGTGCGCCGATGGTGTCCATCGCCGGCGGCGAACCGCTGATGCACCCTCAGATCGACGAGATCGTACGGCAGTTGGTGGCCCGGAAGAAGTACGTCTTCCTGTGCACCAACGCGATGCTGCTGCGCAAGAAGATCGAGAAGTTCACGCCCTCGCCGTACTTCGCGTTCGCCGTGCACATCGACGGGATGCGCGAGCGGCACGACGAATCCGTCGCCAAGGAAGGCGTGTTCGACGAGGCGGTCGAGGCGATCAAGGAGGCCAAGCGGCGCGGTTTCCGGGTCACCACCAACTCGACCTTCTTCAACACCGACACTCCGCAGACCGTCATCGAGGTCCTGAATTTCCTCAACGACGACCTGAAGGTGGACGAGATGATGCTCTCGCCCGCCTATGCCTACGAGAAGGCGCCCGACCAGGAGCATTTCCTCGGGGTCGAGCAGACCAGGGAACTCTTCAAGAAGACGTTCGCGGGCGGGAACCGGAGCCGCTGGCGGCTCAATCACTCGCCGCTCTTCCTGGACTTCCTGGAGGGCAAGGTTGATTTCCCGTGCACGGCCTGGGCCATTCCGAACTACTCGCTCTTCGGCTGGCAGAAGCCCTGCTACCTGATGAGCGACGGCTATGTGCCGACGTACCGGCAGCTCATCGAGGACACCGACTGGGACGCGTACGGCCGCGGAAAGGACCCGCGCTGCGCGAACTGCATGGCGCACTGCGGATACGAGCCGACGGCCGTGCTCGCCACGATGGGCTCCCTCAAGGAGTCCCTGCGGGCGATGCGGGAGACCGTCTCCAGCGGTCGCGGCTGACACCGGCAGCGCGGCCGGCCCCGAGGGCCGGCCGCGGCGCCGGGAGTGGACGTGCCATCCGAGAGGGGGACCGCATGCCGATCCTGCCGCCTCGGCGCGAGCCTCGCCCGTAAGGAGAATCAGTGATGACGGACCAGCCGATGGCCGACAGCCCCGTGGCGGACGGGCGCATGGCGGACGGGCCGGTGAAAGGCTTCGATCTGGCCGCGCTGCTCGCCGAGCGCGGCGCCGAACGCTACGAACTGCACGCCCGCCACCTCAACCACCAACTGCCGCGCATGCTGCACACCATCGGCTTCGACAAGGTCTACGAGCGGGCCGAGGGCGCGTACTTCTGGGACGCGGACGGGGACGACTACCTCGACATGCTCGCCGGGTTCGGCGTGATGGGCGTGGGCCGCCACCACCCCGTCGTACGCAAGGCGCTGCACGACGTGCTCGACGCCTCGCTCGCCGACCTCACCCGCTTCGACTGCCAGCCGCTGCCCGGACTGCTCGCCGAGAAGCTCCTCGCGCACAGCCCGCACCTGGACCGGGTGTTCTTCGGCAACAGCGGTACGGAGGCGGTGGAGACGGCGCTGAAATTCGCCCGGTACGCCACCGGAAGGCCGCGGATCCTGTACTGCACGCACGCCTTCCACGGCCTGACCACGGGCGCGCTCTCGGTCAACGGCGAGTCCGGGTTCCGGGACGGGTTCGCGCCCCTGCTTCCCGATACGGCGATCCCGCTGGGCGATCTGGACGCGCTGGCACGGGAGTTGGCCCACGGCGACGTGGCGGCGCTCGTCGTCGAGCCGATCCAGGGCAAGGGCGTGCACGCGTCACCGCCCGGATTCCTGCGCGCCGCCCAGGAGTTGCTCCACCGGCACAAGGCCCTGCTCATCGCGGACGAGGTACAGACCGGGCTCGGGCGGACCGGGGACTTCTACGCGTACCAGCACGAGGACGGGGTCGAGCCGGATCTGGTGTGTGTGGCGAAGGCGCTCTCCGGCGGGTACGTGCCCGTCGGCGCGACGCTCGGCAAGGACTGGATCTTCAAGAAGGTCTACTCGTCGATGGACCGCGTCCTGGTGCACTCCGCGAGCTTCGGCTCCAACGCCCAGGCCATGGCCGCCGGGCTCGCCGTGCTCTCCGTACTGGAGGACGAGCAGCTGGTCGCGAACGCGCGGGCCACCGGCGAGCAGCTGAGGTCCCGGCTGGCCGCGCTCGTCGACCGCTATGAGCTGCTGCATGACGTACGGGGCCGGGGGCTGATGATCGGGATCGAGTTCGGGCGGCCGTCCTCGCTGAAGCTGCGCAGCCGGTGGGCCGCGCTGCAGGTCGCCCGCAAGGGTCTTTTCGCGCAGATGGTGGTCGTACCGCTGCTGCAGAAGCACCGCATTCTCACGCAGGTCTCCGGGGACCACCTGGAAGTGATCAAGCTGATTCCGCCTCTGGTCGTGGGGGAGCGGGAGGTCGAGCGGTTCGTCGGTGCCTTCACGGCCGTGATGGACGAGGCGCACAGCGGGGGCGGGCTGATGTGGGACTTCGGGAAGACGCTCGTGAAGCAGGCCGTCGCCAACCGCTGAGGCTGGGCGCAGCGGCTACGGCCTGGATCTTTTTGCCTGAGAGGCAAAAAGTTTGCCCCAGGGGCACGGCTCTGGCTGAATCGACGGTATGAGCCCCGCCGATCCGGACCCGGTACCGCTGCCTGCCGTCGTCGCCCCCCAGCTGCGGGAACTGCGGCGCCGCTCCGCGCTGACCCTGGAGGCGGCGGCCCGCAGCGCCGGACTCTCGCCCGCGCACCTCTCCCGCCTGGAGACCGGGCACCGCCAGCCCTCGCTGCCGGTGCTGCTCGCGCTCGCGCGTATCTACGGTACGACGGTGTCCGAGCTGCTCGGCGAGACGGTCGCCGACCGGGACGCGGTGGTGCGCTCCGCCGCGATGGAGCCGACGCGGGCGGGCGGCTGGACCTACTGGCAGGCGGGCGCCGCGGGCCGGGGCATGCAGGTGCTGCGCGTGCATGTGCCGCACGGCGCGCAGGGCGACATCGTGCGCGTGCACCCCGGCGAGGAGTGGCTGTACGTGCTCGAAGGGCGGCTGCGGCTGCACCTCGGGGACACGGCGCACACCCTCGAACCGGGCGACAGCGCGCACTTCGACTCGCTCACCCCGCACCGGATCGGGGCCGCCGACGAGGGCGGCGCCGATCTCCTCTTCGTCCACACGCTGCTGCAGAGCCCCGCCACCGCGTTGTGCCTGGGCGGGCCGAACCAGGGAGAACCGCGATGACCCCCGAAGACGAGACGCAGCAACCGCAGCCCGTCCGCCCCACCTCCATGGAGGAGAAGTTCCCCCGGGGGCTGTGGGTCCGGCTGATCATCTACGTCGCCGTGGGCCACCTCTTCGCGGCCTTCGTGTATCTGCTGTTCACGCTGGGCGGGCAGAACCAGTGAGCCCGTACCGCTGGTCCTGGTCGCGTTCTGGTCGCGCCCTGGTCGAGTCCTAGTCGAGCAGGTTGGCGCGGAGGCGCTCGCGTACCTGCGGAGTGACCTTCAGGCCCTCTTCGAGGTAGCGGTCCACCGTGCCCCAGGTCTCCTCGATGGTGGTGAACGCCTCCGCCAGGTATTCGGCGCGGGCGTCGAAGAGCGGGCTGAGCAGCTCCATCACCTCGGGGGACATGGCGTCCGCCGAGGTGCTGCTGCGGTGCACCTTGTAGCGGCGGTGGGCGGCGTTGGACTGGAGGTAGTCCTCCTCGATCGCCGGGCGCTCGACGCCGACGGCGAGCAGCGTGACGGCGATGGAGAGGCCCGCGCGGTCCTTGCCCGCGGCGCAGTGCATCAGGGCCGGGACGCTGTCGTCGGCCATGGCGTGCAGCACGCGGCTGTGCTCGGCGGTGCGCTCCTTGATGATCGTGCGGTACGAGGAGATCATCCGGCCCGCGGCCTTGCCCTCGGAGAGCAGGCCGCGCAGCTGCTCGATGTCGCCCTCGCGGACCATCTGCCAGAACTCGGCGCCGTCGGCCGGGTCGGTCAGCGGCAGGTTCACGTTCCGTACGCCGGGGAGGGCGACGTCCTGGCCCTCCAGCTTCTGGTCGGCGGCATTGCGGAAGTCGAAGATCGTGTGCAGGCCGAGCGTGGTGAGGAAGTCCGCGTCGGCCGCGGTGGCGTGGGCGAGGTGACCGCTGCGGAAGAGGCGTCCCGCCCGCACCCGGCGCCCGTCCACGGTCGGCAGCCCGCCCAGGTCACGGAAGTTGCGTACTCCGGCGAGTTCGGGCTCTGTCGACGGGACCTGCTGCGTCACGGGGGCTCCTCCCATTCGGCCGCCGGCGCTGTTCGTCGGCGGGGCGCGTCTTCGACGATACGACACGGGTTCCTCGGGCAATCATTCGTTCGGGCGCCGTTCCTCAATGACGGCACATGAAGCCATTCACCCCTTGATGTCCGTTTCAGTGCTTTCGGTGCGTTCGCGGTAACTAGCCCTGGAGTAAAGGGTGGTGGCCCATTCTGTGGTGAGCGGGATCATATTCGTGACGGTGTGTGGCGATCTTCGCCGGGCAATTTCCTTACTGGCGAGCACTTTTGAAGGACGCGTATCCACGGAGTGTGACCGGGAATTCGAGAAAGGATCACCGCTCCGCGATGGCCCGGAAATTGATTCCTTGTCGCCCGGCTCTTAACTCCATTACGGTCGCCGACGTCCGGGTGGACGCCCAATCCTGCCGCCACTCGGATTCCCTCACACCCACCCGTGCACGGCAGGAGCGGGGGACCCACGGTAAATCGCCGGATCCGGTCCACCGGAGCGGCTTGGGGTGAAGTCGCGGAAACGCGGCCGGGCATCTCCAGCCCGAACCCGACAGCTCACCTCGCAGGCGCCGGAGAGGAATTCGCCATGCCCGCCAAGGGTAAGCACCGCCGTCCCAAGTCCCTGCGTCTCACCCGCGGTTTCGCCGTCGCCGGAACCGGCTCGGCCGCGCTCGCGCTGCCGCTGCTCGGCGCGACCGGAGCGAACGCCGCCACCCCCGAGGCCGCCCCCGCCGCTCAGGAGCTGGCCCCCCAGGGCGTCAAGTCCGCCGCCCCGCAGGCCGAGAAGAAGGCCGCCAAGGCCGCCAAGGCCGCGAAGTCGTACTCCGTCGTCTCCGGTGACTCGCTCTCCGCGATCGCCGAGCAGCTCGACGTGGACGGCGGCTGGAAGCAGCTCTACAAGGACAACCGCAACGTCGTCGGTGGCGACCCGGCGCTCATCCTGCCCGGCATGAAGCTGGCGGTCGGCGGCGCCAAGGCCGAGGCCGCACCCAAGGCCGCGCCCAAGGCAAAGGCCGCGCCCAAGGCCGAGAAGAAGGCCCCCGCCAAGACCGCCGAGCCCGCCAAGGCCGAGTCGGACCAGGTCGAGGCCGAGCCCGCCGCCGGTGGCTTCACCGCCCCGGTCGAGGCCAGCGTCTCCACCGCGTACCGCACCGCCGGCGGCATGTGGTCCAGCGGCTACCACACCGGCACCGACTTCGTCGTCCCGTCCGGCACGCCCATCAAGGCCATCGGCGACGGCACCGTCGTCTCCGCGGGCTGGAGCGGCTCGTACGGCAACGAGGTCGTCATCCAGCACGCCGACGGGCACTACTCCCAGTACGCCCACATGACCTCCCTCGACGTGGCCACCGGCCAGACCGTCAGCGGCGGCCAGCAGATCGGCCTGTCCGGCTCGACCGGCAACTCCACCGGCCCGCACCTGCACTTCGAGGTCCGCACCGGCCCGGGCTACGGCTCGGACGTCGACCCGCTGGCCTACCTCCGCTCGCACGGCGTCAGCATCTGACATCGCGGCAGCCGACCCGGCGCAGCGCCTGCCGGGTGAGGTCGGCGACGGTGGGGTAGCCGTCCACCGCCATGATCAGGTCGGCCTCGGCGAGCAGCGAGCGCAGGACGTGGACGACGCCCTCGGTGGCTCCGAGGGCCAGTCCGTACGCGTACGGCCGTCCCACGCCGACGGCCGTGGCGCCGAGGGCGAGCGCCTTCACGACGTCGGCCCCGGAGCGCACGCCCGAGTCGAAGAGCACCGGCAGCCCGTCCGCCGCCTCGACGACCTCGGGCAGTACGTCGAGGGCCGGGAGCCCGCCGTCGGCCTGGCGGCCGCCGTGGTTGGAGCAGTAGATGCCGTCCGCGCCCAGGTCCTTGGCGCGGCGCACGTCGTCCGGATGGCACAGGCCCTTCAGGAGCAGCGGCAGCTCGGTGAGGGAGCGCAGCCACGGCAGGTCGTCCCAGGTGACCGGGTTGCCGAAGACCTTCGCCCAGGTGAGGGCCGCGGCCCGCGGGTCGTCCTGCGCGCCGGGCGGCAGCAGCGCGCGGAACACCGGGTCGCTCGTGTAGTTGGCCAGGCAATGGCCGCGCAGCTGGGGGAGGTTGGCGGTCGCCAGGTCGCGCGGGCGCCAGCCGGACACCCAGGTGTCGAGCGTGACGACGATGCCCGCGAAGCCCGCCCGCTCCGCCCGGCGCACCAGGCTCGCCGCCAACTCCCGGTCGGTCGGCGGATAGAGCTGGAAGAAACCCGGCGTACCGCCGAACTCCGCCGCGACCTCCTCCAGCGGATCCGCGGAGAGCGTCGAGGCCACCATGGGCACACCCGTACGGGCCGCCGCGCGGGCCACCGCCAGGTCGCCGTGCCCGTCCTGCGCGCAGCTGCCCAGGACCCCGACCGGCGCCATGAACAGCGGCGACGGCAGCCGCAGCCCGCACACCTCCACGGACAGGTCGCGCTCGGCCGCGCCGACCAGCATGCGCGGCACAAGCCCCCAGCCCTGGAACGCCGCACAATTGGCGCGCTGCGTGTGCTCGTCGCCGGCGCCCCCGGCCACGTACGACCACATGCTCGGCGGCATCGCGTGCCGGGCGCGGTCCTCCAACTCCTCGTACTTCATCGGGTAGTTGGGCTGCACACCGGAGAGTCCGGCGAGGTAGATCTCGTTCTGGTACGCGCCGAACGTGCCCGGGTGGAGAGGCGCGGGCGATGCGGTCATGAGGGTTCCTTCTCGGTGCGGGGGGCGGGGTCCGTGGGGCGCTTGCGGAGGGCGGCGAGGAAGGCGTCCGAGTCCTGCGGGGTGGTCACGGCGAGGGCGATGGTGAGCAGTGGGCCGAGGGCGAGGACGCAGAAGGCCGCCTCGAAGGAGAAGGCGTCGGCGATCACCCCGAGCAGCGGGGGCGATGTCATTCCGGCGATCTGGCCGCCGATGATGACGACGGCGCTGCCGAGGCCGACCTGCTCGGGCGGCAGGCTGCGCAGCGGCACCGCGAAGATCGGCATGTAGCAGAGCGAGGCGGCGAACACGGCGATCGTGCCGCCGACCACGGCCCCGGTCAGCCCCGGCGACAGCGCCATCAGGAACAGCGCGGGCGCCGCCACCGCCATGGCGGGCACGATCACCTTCCGGTGGTGGCCCTCGAACCGGTCGGCGAGGCGTCCGCCGATCAGCGTGGCCGCAGCGGCTCCCAGCGAGGGCACCGCCATCAGCACCCCGGCGGCGGTCAGGGACACGCCGCGCTCGGCGAACAGATACGAGGGGATCCAGGTGCTCAGGCCCCAGGTGACGGTCGCGTACCCGAAGAGCATCCCCGCGAAGCGCCAGAGCACGCCCATACGCAGCACGTCCCGTACGCGCGCGGAGCCTGCCGCGTCCGCGGCGAGCGGGGGCCGCGGCGCGGGCAGCCACAGCCGTACCGCCCCGTACACCAGGAGCCCGGCCGCGGCCGCCACCCAGAACGTGGCGCGCCAGCCGATCGCGGCCGCGAGCACCGGGACGGCCAGCGGCGCCGCCACCGCGGCCAGGGCGTTGGAGCTCATGATCAGGCCCTGGGCGCCCATGCGTTCCTCCCGCGAGGTGCGCTCGACCAGCGCCTTCATGGACGCCGCCGGGAAGATCCCCTCGGCCGCCCCGAACGCGAACCGCACCACGAGCAGCACGGCGAACGACCAGGCCAGACCGGTGCCGGCGGTGAAAAGCGACCAGGCGAGCAACGCCCAGCACGTGACCCGCCCGGCGCCGAAGCGGTCGGCGAGCAGGCCGCCGGGGATCTGGCACAGGGCGTACGCGACGAAGAACACCGAGACGAGCAGGCCCTGTTGACCGAGGTCGAGGTCGAACTCGTCCCCGATCAGGGGCAGTACGGTCGTGACCGCGAGCCGGTCGACGTAGTCGACGAACCAGGCCGCGAAGAGCAGCGCGACGGTGGTGCGGACCGGCGGGCTCATTCTCGGCCGGGTCTTGCGGAGTGCAGCGGGAGCGCGGAGAAACGGCACGGCGGGCCTCTCTGGTGCGGCTGCGGAGCGGGGCGCGTACGGGGATTGGGCGCGTACGGGATCGGGGGTGTGCGGGGATCGGGCGCGTACGCGGATCGGGCGCGTACGGGGGAGAGGTCAGTCGAAGAGGTCGGGCTGCTCGGCGGTGATCTGGTCCCACAGCGGGCGCAGTTGGAACCAACCGGACAGCGGCGTACCGATCTGCTCGCGCACCTGCAGCGCGGTCTCCCGGTCGATGTGCTGCGGGTCGCCGGCGGCCATGGCGAGCAGCTGGGCCTGGCAGGAGCGCTCCATCGTGATGAACCACCAGGCCGCCTCGGCCACACTCCGACCCACCGTCAGAAGCCCGTGGTTGGCGAGGATCACGGCCTTGTGCGGGCCGAGCGCGGCCCCGATCCGCCGGCCCTCCTCGGTGTCGTTGACCACGCCGCGGAAGTCCTCGTACAGCCCCTGGTCCTCGTAGAACGCGCAGGCGTCCTGGGTCAGCGGGTCGAGCGGGCGGCGCAGCGTGGCGAAGGCCTTGCCGTGCAGCGAGTGCGCGTGCGCGGCGGCGACGGCGTCCGGGCGGGCCTTGTGCACCTCGGAGTGGATGCAGAACGCGGCGCGGTTCACCGGGTGGTCGCCCTCGACGACATTGCCGTCGTGGTCGACGAGTACGAGGTCGGAGACCCTGATCTGGCTGAAGCTCATGCCGAAGGGGTTCACCCAGAACCAGTGCGGGTGCTCCGGGTCCCGCGCCGTGATGTGCCCGGCGACGCCCTCGGAGAAGCCGAACTTGCCGAACAGCCGGAAGGCGGCGGCGAGTTCCTGCTTGCGGTGCAGCCGCTCCTCGGCGACGGAGTCGAACTCGGGCGGCAGCATCGCCCGGAACCCGGGCGGTACGGGGCCGAGCCCGAGGTGGGGTGCGGGGGCGGATGTCGTGCCGGTGGACGTGTCCATACGAGGGCCTCCCTGGGCGCCGCATCGGTGCATACGTCTTCGTATCGGATACAGGTCTGTATCGAATACGGTGCTGTATCGTCAGCGGCGTCACGTCGGGGTGTCAATGCCCAGGGAGGTGTTCCTTGCCGAAGGGGCCCACGAAGAGACGTCCGCAGACCACCGCGCGCCTCCTCGAAGCCGCGCTGGAGACGTTCGCCGAACGCGGGTTCTACGGGGCGTCGATCGAGGAGATCTGCGAGCGGGCCGGGTACACGCGCGGCGCGTTCTACTCCAACTTCCGCAACAAGGAAGCGCTGTTCTTCGCCCTGTTCGACCTGCACGCGCGGCGCGTCGTGGAGCGGCTGACGCGCGCGGTCGACGAACTGGCGGAGCCGCCGGACGCGGACGACGTCGTACGCGCGGTGCTCACGCGGATGAGCGCCCTCGACGAGACCGAGCGCCGCTGGTACCTGCTCTCCACGGAGTTCACCCTGCACGCCGTCCGGAACCCGGACACGGCACGCACGCTGGCCGAGCACGACCGGCGCCTTCGCGAGGAGGTGGCGGGGCTCCTCGGCCGCCTCTTCGACCGGCTCGACCGGCGCCCGACCGTGGACCTGGACACCCTGGCCCGCCTCACGACGGCCGTCCACGAGGGCTCCCTGGCCCAGAGCCTGGTCGAGCCGGACGAGCTGGCGCCCGAAGAACTGGCGGTCACGTTCCTGCCGTTGCTGTTCGAGGCGGTGTCCCAGAAGCGGCGGGCGCCCCGTCGGCGACGTACGGAATGAATTCGTCCACTTAGGGCGTCAGGCGCGATTGGGGGCACGCGCCCCTATTCCGGCTTGATCGACTCTTTACCAATGGCATTTCTCACCAGGAGTCAACCCCTACCTACGGTGGCGTAGAACCGATCATGCTCTGACCTGCGATTTCGTCGAGGCGTTCACGGACTTCGTGGGGGTCGATATCGTTCAGCCAGGGCCGCTCGTCGTCGAGCATCGCCTTGTAGTGGACGCCCAGGATGTTGCCGACGCTCACCATCTCGCTCAACTGCCAGTCCTGATTGCCGAGTAGGCGCTGGCTCAGCGATGGCCGGGACATTCCGATGCCGTCGGCGAGCTTCTGTCGCGAGATGCCGGCCGCGCCCATGGCTGTGGTGATGGAGAGGTTGAAGCGGCGAATCTCCTCGACCGCGTCCACGCGTGGCATCGTCATGACGGTCATATTACTAACCCTCTCGCAGGAGCGGCGATCTATCCGGAGCTACAGGGTAGCCATAGGTCGATGGTTTTAGCTTAGCGTTTGCAGGGCTAACGGGTAGGGGCATATTGTTTCAGTCATGCCCGGAATCTCCCTGTGGCGTCCCTGGAGGGCGCCTGCCCTCACGCGCCTGAACGCCCTCGCTCGGCGTACCGGCGCCCTTGTTGTGGGTGGTGTGCGGTGAGTGTGGAGCCCGAGAAGTCGTACCGGGCCGAATGGCAGCGCCGGATGCGCGCTGCCTGCCTCCACTTCGCCAAGCAGGCCAAGGCCCAGCGGCAGCCGCCGAGCTTGCGCCGTGCGTACGCCGAGGTCTTCACGGTCGGCCTCGTCGTCTCCACGTACGCCGATCCGGACGGCAGCAACGCCTTCCCCGAACGCGAGACCATCGCGCTGCTCACCGGCATGAGCGCCGAGCGTGTGACCGCTTGCCTCAAAGTCCTTGTGCTGAGTGGGGCGATAGAGCGCAGGCGCCGCCCCAATGCCTCGGCCGTCGTGAACCTCGCCGTCGGCTGGGTCGGCCCCGTCTCCGCGCTGCCCCTCGAGCAGCACATGCACCACCTCACCGAGACGCGCAGCAGGCGCCGCCATGCCAAGGAGAAGTCCGAGGCTCTCGCGGACCGCGTGCGCGCACACCATCCGGACGACGTGCACGCACGCGGTCCGGGAACCGGCAAATCGGACACAGAGGGGTCGGACAGCGTGCACGCACGTGTTCCGGATGACGTGCGTGCCGGGTCTTCCGAACTTCCCGGACAGCGTGCGTGCACGCCTTTGGAGCACGTGCGCGCACACCATCCGGACAGCGTGCGCGCCGGGTCCCTACAGATGCCCTGCACAGATACCCATCCACAGACAGGGGCTGACGAGCGTTCACAGCCTCAGGTAGATACGGGCGACTGGGCAGCAGAGGACGACCTCCCCAACGACCCTGACGCGATCCGCGCCGAGTTGGTCCGCCTCGACGTGTGGGAAGCCGAGCACGCATGCAGCCCCGGCTGCACCGAGGACGGCGCCGTCTACCGCAGACGCCTCGCCCTCAACCGCCAACTGCCCGCCCCTACACGCCGCCACGGCCCGCGCGGCCTCGAAAACAGGAGAGCCTCGTGAGCCTCGCCCCGGTGTCCAGCCGTGTCGTCAGCGCCATCCGGGTCTGCCCGCGCAAGGGATGCACCGTCTACCTCCAAGGCGGCCGCGCCGGACTGGAACTCCACTTCGGCGTGCTGCACCCCGGCGAACCCATCCCGGTGCCCCCGCCGCAGCCACGGCGCCGAATACGTCCCGCACCCGAGCAGCCCGCCTTGTTCGACCTGCCCGAAGGAGCCACATGACCAAGAACAAAGGCCCCACCCCCAGCCAATGGGCAGCCGCCGACGCCGCCATGAGCCGCGTACAACACGCCTGGACCGGACTGCGCTCCATCCCCAGCCCTGACACCGCCCATGCCCTCACCCGCACTCTCACCGACGCCCTCGGGGCGGTGCGCGCCCTCTACGAGAAGCCGACCGTCACCAGCTGCAAGCGCCACCCCCGCGGGTCCGTCGATCCCGCCCCAGCCCCAGGCGAAGGCCCCTGCCTGGCCTGCAACATGGAGCGCCGACGAGCATTGCGCGGCACGCAGGGCATCCCCGGCCCACGCGGAGAGCAGTCGTGACGCCGCATCAGCATGGGGTGTACCTCGCCCGCTACGTGTGCCCGGTCTGCGAGGGCGACCCACGCCCGTCCGACTGCCTCTGGTGCGCCCGTCAGGGAACCACCGACGACATCCGAGGCTTCGAGGACCAGGCCGGGCCCCTGCCGCGCCCTCCAGCCGTCATGCCGAAGCCATGTCGCGACTGCGCGTTTCGCCCCGACAGCCCCGAGGACGAAGCCGACCAGCTGCAGGCCATCAAGACCCGCGACCGCGTCTTCCACTGCCACGCCGGGATGGAGATCATCGACGGCGACTACACCCCGGTCGCGACCCTCAACGGCATCCCCGTCGGCTACCAGGTGTGCGCCGGGTGGTGGGCCTGGCTCACTGGCGAGCCCCTGCCGACCGAGGCGTACGAACAGTCCGCCCGCGAGAAACGCGCCGAGCGCGAGCGGACCGGTGACGCGTGAACAGTTTCGACGCCGCCGAGTGCCGCAACGACGACGTCGACGCGGAGTGGTTCTTCGACGGGACGTACGAGCCCGAAGCGAAGGAGGTCTGCGACCGCTGCTGCGTGCGGTCGGCCTGCCTCGTCGAGGCCCTGACGCTGGGGCGGCACGCGCAGGGCGTGTGGGCCGGACTCAACGACCGCGAGCGCGCAGGCCTGGGGTCCGTCCGGCAGGGGAGTAGACGATGAGCCCGCCGAACGCCGAACGTAATGCCCGCGCCAGGGCCCTGGCGGTGTTCTGGCCGCGCAGAGTGAAACGATTCCCCGGCCCCAACGCGGCGGTGCACGCAGCAGCCGGGAACGTCACGGCCTGCTCCCAAGTCATCAGCGGGCAGGGGCGGATGCTCGACCCGACTACGCCGGTGTCGTGCCCTGGCTGCCTGATCGTCCTCGGCCAGGGACCCGGTGAGCCGTGACCGCCCCCGCGCTCGATGCGGCTCAGCAGCCGCTCTCGATTCCCTGTCCCGAGTGCGGATTGCTGTCCGAAAGTCACCCAGGCCTCGACGGAGAGGCGATCTTGCTGTGTCCGGGGCTGTTCCCGGCCGCGAGCATGCCCACTCAGATATGGCGGCACGTGTGCGGCGGGGTCGTACACCTCGGCCCGAGCCCGTTCGGCAGCAGCCCCGAACACGTCATTCGAATCGAACACGCCGAAGTGTGCCCCGCCCGGCCCGAACCCGCGCACCCCGTGCTCGCGGCACTGCGCGAGCACCTACGAACATTCCTGGGTGCACCGTGAGGCCTTTCCCCAGAGTTGACGTTTCAGTCAACCTCCTTCCGTGAGGGTGAACCCGGTTGCCACGAGGTGCGCAACCAGGTTGCGCGGCGCAGATTCATTCCTGTCCGCCCAACACGGAAGGCACTGAACCTCAGTGACGAACACCGCGTTTTCGCCAGCGGAGGCAGGGTCCAATGTCGATGAACTCCTGCGCTGCCTCCTCACGTTGAACTCGAACCTCCGAGATCACATGCCGAACCCGGCCGTCCCCTACGTGATCGACTGGGAACCAGGCCCCGGCCTCCTCGCCACCGGAGGCATCGCTGTCGCACACCTGCACCCACAGGCCGAGCATTTCACCGACAGCTACAGCCACCTTCCCGCCCTCAACGCCTTTGCCGGAGCACTCGAACAAGCCCTCCACCCCGACATCTGCAAACCGTCCGCAAGCCGCTATCAGGACGTCCCGCACGGCAGGCTCGGCGCCGTCCTCGTCACAGAAATAGAAGACCCAGCCCTCCCAGGACTCATGTCTCTACCCGAATACGGCGAGCAGCCCGTACGTCAGATCCAGGGATACGACGTCAACGGCACCCTGGTCTCCGTCATCCAGCTCGAAGGCGGCCCACCCCGGGCCTGGATCCAGGAATCCGGCCGCGAAGGGCGCGGCGAGCACGCAGCCATGGTCGACATTCCAACGGTGCGCCCTCAACTCGAAACTCTCGCCTGGGCCTACGTGCACCGTGTAAGCGCCGAGGCCTGAAGCGGTGGCTGAGCGCCGGACAAGGGTGGCGGGAAAACGCCCCTGTCCCGTGTTCAGCAAGCATCGGTCCCTGCCATCGGAACTGGTAGGGACCGATGTTCCGCCCAATCAACCACAGACGTGATCAACCTCTGCTGCACGCCTGGATCAACAACCGCCAGCACGGCGTCGTTGTAGCCGACGCGAGCCCGACACGTAACTCGAAGGGCGAGCAGGCAGCCTCCAACTCACCACGAGTGATCACATGGTTCACGATCGGTCACATGTCACGAGTGATGCTCCGCGGCGAAGCCCGCACCCGAATCGCCAACGAACTACGCGCCAAGTACGAAGCCGGCAAGAGCATCCGGCAAATCGTCCTGACCACCCCCTGCTACAGCTACGGCTTCGTCCGCAAGCTCCTGGTCGAGGCCGAAACTCCCTTACGAGCCACCGGAACCCGCGCTCAGCACGCCTCGGAAGTGCGCGCATGAGCATCGACGCCCAGGAGCTCCTGAACCGCTTCATGTACCACCCGCCGCGCGGAGATCAGGTCGAGCGCTACGGCCACCAACTCCGCGTCACCGCCCACTCATTCGCTCACGTCATCGACCAACTCGCCCCCGACTCCAGGGAGAAGAGCCAGGCGCTCACCAAGCTCGAAGAGGCCGTCTGCTACGCGAACGCGGCCATCGCCCGCCGGGAGGACGCGCAGTGACCATCATCAAGTGCGCCCCCGACCTCGAATCCCTCCTGCGCCCGATCGAATCCGTCCAGCGCTACCCCGGCAACCCCAAACGCCACGACCTGGACGTCATCAAGGACTCCATCACCCGCTACGGCATGTGGCGCGCCATCGTCGTACAGAAGTCGACCGGCTACGTCCTGGCCGGAAACGGACAACACGAAGCCGCAACTGACCTGGGCGCAGACCAGATCCCCATGGTCGAGGTGGACGTCGACGACGAGGACGCCAAGCGCATCGTCCTCATGGACAACAAGTCCGGGGAGAACGGCTACGACAACCAAGCCCTCGCCGAGCTGCTGAAACACCTCCAGGACACCCCCGACGGCCTCACCGGCTCCGGCTACGACAACCAGGACCTGGACGACCTCCTGGACGCCCTCACCGACGAGGCCCTGAACGAAGGCGAACTCGGGCTCGGCGGCGACGCCGACCAGGACGACCTGTCGGCCGTGTGGGGGGTCATCATCACGGCGGGCAGCGAGAGCGAGCAGGTCGAGCTGCTGGAGCGGTTCGTCTCCGAAGGCCTCAACGTCCGCGCGGTGATGACGTGAGCCTCCGCGTGCAGTACGAAGTCGCCTGTGAGACACCGACGACGGCCCGTACGGCCCAGGTGTCGTCGATGTTCGACATCCCTCCCGCCGCCCGCCGAGTCACCCGCTGGGACATCCCCCTGCCCATCGACGAACGCGAATGGCAGATCGGCCTCGTCGTCGGCCCCTCCGGAGCGGGCAAGTCGACCCTGGCCCGACACGTCTGGCCCGACCAGATGGACACCGCCGCTGTGTGGGACGAGCGCGCCCTGATCGACAACTTCCCTCCCGCCATGAGCATCAAGGACATCACCGCCCTGCTCTGCTCGGTCGGCCTCTCCTCGCCGCCCGCCTGGCTGCGGCCGCGCCACACCCTGTCGGGCGGGGAGGGCTTCCGCGCGGACGTGGCATGGCGTCTTGCCCAGACACCCAAAGGCGCCACGTGTGTGATCGACGAGTGGACTTCGACCGTGGACCGGCAAGTCGCGAAGGTCGCATCCCACACGGCTGCGAAGACTGTACGCCGGGGCGGTCAACGCCTGGTCGCGGTCACCTGCCACTACGACGTCACCGACTGGCTCCAGCCGGACTGGATCGTCGACGTGAGCGCCGCGGATTTCACGTGGAGGCAGGTTCAACCCCGGCCCCGGCTCGCCCTCACCGTCCACCGCATCAGCGGACGTGAAACGTGGCCCCGCTTTGCACGCCACCACTATCTGAGCGCCGAACTCTCAGCCGCGGCGCAGTGTTTCGGCGCGTTCACCGATACCGGCCAGTGCGTGGCATTCGCCTCGTACCTGCACTTCCCCCACCCCAAGACGCGGAACTTGAAGATGGCGCACCGCATCGTGTGCCTGCCCGACTACCAAGGCCTGGGCATCGGCGCGTACATGACCGCGTGGCTCGGGCAGCGGCTGTGGGACCAGGGCTACCGGTTTCGGATCATGTCCGCGCACCCGGCGGTCATCCACGCCTGCGCCGCGTCCCGGCGCTGGCTCGACGTCTCAGCGCGCCGCAAGTCGGTAGCGGTCGGGCCGAACGCTCAGCAGCGCGCCAGGGGGCTCAACGTGCGCGCGCTGAACACCCGCAGCTTCGAGTACACCCCGCCCGCTCAGAACGTCTCTGAGGGGCCGCTTGATATCGCCACAGGCCCTGCCTGCCGCGCATCGGCAGCGCCTCGTCGAGCATCTGCGGATCGGCGAGTACCCAGTGGAACATCGACTCCTGCGCCCACGGGGAGGGGTGGTCGGTGACGACGTCGATAAGCGTCACCCAGCCCATCAGCGCCCCGTACACGTCGTCCAGCGCGAACGGCTCATCGTGGCCCTGTACGCGCATCGTCGCGGTGACGTTCACGCCTGGGTCGTCCCGGTGACGCTGCATGCCCGCATGCAGTGCGAGGGGGCCCCGGTACGCCGTGGACCACGACCGGTTCTCCACCGGCTTCACCGAAGCCATGATCAATCCCGCATACGGCTGCCTGATGGTCAGGGCCGGGCACGGCGCCGGGATCGCAGAAGAACGCATAGCTCGGACCTTATCGTCGCCTACCTTCTGACCTGGGAAAACACGCATGCCCGCCGATAAGACCCCGCTCACACTCGACCCCACGCGCGCCCCGTGGGAGCAGCAGCCGCGCGAGAGCGACGCGAACTACCGGCGCTTCGAGTCGTACCTGAAGATGCGCGACCGCAAGGTCCGCACCCTCGCCACCGAGCTGGGCCGCTCCACCGCCTACATGCAGCAACTCGCCTACCGCATGCACTGGCACGACCGCGCCAAGGCGTACGACGCCGACCAGCGCCGCCAGGAAGCCGAGACCCTCGACGCCGCGCGCCGCTCGCACGCCAAGCAGATGGTCGCCGCGACCGGCTTGGCTCTGCGTCAGCTGATCGACGGCCTCAAGCAGGAACGCACGTACACGACGAACGAACTCATCAAGCTCTACAGCGTCCTGCGCCCGGCCGTGGACGGCACCCGCCTGACGATCGCCGGAGCACAGGACGCCCCGGCGGTGAAGGTGACGGCGATCCCGGCGACGGAAGAGGAGTTCCGCAGCGAAGTCGCGCGCCTGGCCAACTTGTTGGCAGAGGAGGCACCGGTGAGGATTGGCTACGACGAGGACGACGATGCGCAGTGACCGAGCCCTGGCCCTGGAGCGCGCTCAGTTCCTGGCCTGCCTGGCCGACCCGGTGACGCTCGCGCACTCGCTGGACCCGTCCTTCGAGCCGCGCCCCCACAACCGGGTCATCGCCCGCGGCATGCGCCGCCTCATCACAGGCAGGAGCCGCAAGCTTCTGATCACGACACCCCCGCAGGTCGGTAAGTCGAGCACTGCTGCGATGTGGGGAGTGTTCTGGTGGCTGGCCAGGCACCCCAGAGATCACATCATCATCGCCTCCTACGGCGCGGAGCTGGCCGAGGAACGCGGCCGCGCGATCCGCAAGCTCATCCGCGCCCACGGCGCCGAGTTCGGGCTCCAGCTGGACGCCGAGCGGGCCTCGGTCGCCGACTGGCGCCTCACCACCGGCGGCGGCGTGCGCTGCGCGGGAATCGGCGGCTCCCTCACCGGCCACCCCGCCTCGATGATCATCATCGACGACCCCCACAAGAACCGGCAGGAGACCGACTCACCCACGATGCGCAAACGCGTCGCCGACTCCTACAGCGCCGACCTGTACTCCCGCCTCGCACCCGGCGGCCCGCTCCTCCTCGTCCTCACCCGCTGGCACGAAGACGACCTCGCCGGACGCCTCCTGCGCGACGAACCGGGGGAGTGGGACGTCATCCACATGCCCGCCATCGCCGACCTCACCCTGACCCCCGACGGCGACCCCCTCGGCCGCCAGGACGGCGACCCGCTCTCCCACCCGAAGATCCCCACCCGCGACAAACAGGCCCTGCTCGATCACTGGCTCGCCAAGAAGCGCGGCTCCTCCCCCTTCGACTGGGGCGCCCTCTACCAAGGCAACCCCCAACCCGTCGAAGGAGCCCTGGTCACAGCGGAGTTGATGCGCAACCAGACCCACCTCACAGGGCTGCCGGCGCCCACGCGGATCGGCATCGCGGTCGACCCGTCCGGGGGAGGACGGGACGCTGCGGGGATCATCGGCGGGTTCATGGGCCGTGATGGGCGCCTGTACTGGACGCACGACAGAACCGGGGTGATGTCGTCCGACGCCTGGTCGCGCGCGGCCTGCACGCTGGCGGGCGAGACGGGCGCCCAAGTCATCGTCGTGGAGAAGAACTTCGGCGGGGACCAGGCCGAGTTGGCGGTGAAGGGCGCCTGGGACAAGCTGCGCCGTGAGCACGACGAACGGCACCAGGATGTCCCGGACGCGCCCCGGAATCCGTACGCGACGATGCCGCCGCTGGTTCAGATGCGTTCAGCGAAGCTCTCGAAGATCCTGCGTGCGGAGCCGGTGGCCGGGCAGCTCCGCGAGGACCGCATCCGCCTGGCCGATCACATGCCCGAGCTGGTGACTGAGTGGTGCCAGTTCCAGCCTGATTCGTCGTTCTCACCGGGCCGGATCGACGCCTCGGTGCTGCTGGCGTACGAGTTGCTGGGGCCACCCAGGACGGTCAAGGCCGTGTCTGCGCCGAGGGGTTCGCGTGAGGACATTGCGCGCAGGAACGCACAGGGCGCACGTCGTATGGGGCCGCGTTCGTACGGCGGTGGACGCGACTGAGAAGTCAGGCGGACAGGACCTGTTTCACGTTGCATCCGGGGCATGTCGGCGAGGGTGGCATGAGTCGGCGCGTCACTGCTCATCGAGGGATGCCTGCCGGGCAAGGAACTCCTCGAACGCCGCCTTCTGCTTCGGATCCATGAAGCCTTGGCGGACGTGGCGGGACTTCTCCTGGAGCCAGTGGGCCTCTTCGGGGTCCAGTAGCTCGGCGACCACCACGCCCTTGCGAGCAACCGCCGTGCGCCCTCCTACGCGACGACGAAAGAGAGTGAACGCGCCGAATTCCTCTGGGTGAGCCAGTTCCAGCTCCTCCGCCACCGCCCGGTTCTCTTCCCCCGCGCCCCTCGGGTAGGCGGTGGGGGCCCAATGCTCCCAGAGCGCCAGCATGGCCGCGGGTACCAGCACCGCGCGCTCCGCCTCGTCACGCCCCTCCCACATGAACGTGACCGTAACGGGCTCGCCGACCGCCTCGGCCAACCCGAGCACCCTCTCCATCTCATCGTTGATCGGATAAGCCACTGCTACGTCGATCTGAATGCCCATGGCGCCTGAGGCTACTGGCAGCTTCCGACATGCCAGCCTTAAGGCTCCTGTGCCTCGTCGACCAAGGCGCAACGGGATCACTCAAGTGATCACAAAGCGTACGTTGTTGACGTGCCTTACTCACTCACGGTATTCGCGCTCGTTGTGCTAGCCGTCGCACGAGCCACGCGGCTGATCACCACCGACAGCCTGACCCGCCCCCTTCGGGACAAGCTCGGGGAGCGGGCACTGGCCGCGTACCGTCGCGACGAACAAGCCACCGACACCAGCGAACGGGAACCGAGCGTCCCGCCCCGCGCGCCGGGCGAGCGCGGACTGTACGCGCTCGTCACCTGCCCCTGGTGCATCGGCTTCTGGCTCTCCATGCTCGCGTACGTCCTCATCTACGCGATCGGTACCTGGCCCAGCACTCTCCCCGAGTGGGCCCTCGCCATCGTGCTGGTCGCCTCCACCTCCTGGCTGGTGGGCGCACTCAACACCCGCTACGCCCGCTGACGTTGAAGGAGGGCAGGAATGCCGCTGTCGCGTCTCATGCCGCTGCGCGGCGCCGCATCCCTGATCGCCTCCGCCGAACTGCTGCGCGAGCCCCGCCGTACGACAGCCGAAGCGAAAAGACGCGGCAAGTCCCGCTCCCAGCTCTCCGGGACGCTCCCTGCCCAGCAGCAGTGGCAGGTCAACGCCTGGGGCTACTACCGCACCTGCGGCGAACTGCGCCAGGGAGTGCGCTGGCTGTCCAACGCCTGCTCCCGAGCCACCCTCAAGCTCGGCCGGATCGACCCGCGAGGAGACGGCACACCCGTACCTGTCGATGACCAGGCCCTCATCGACCGGTACATGACCTCGTGGGCCGGTGGCCCGTCAGGGCAGTCCCAAGTCCTCGCCCAGATGGCCATCCACGCCACCGTGCCCGGCGAGTGGTACCTGATCGCCTACACCGCCCCCGACACCGGCACGGAACAATGGCGCACAATCGCCAAGTCCGCGATCCAACAGCGCGGCACCGGACCCGACGCCCCTCTGAGGGTTCAGGTCGGCCCCCAGGAGTGGGTCGACCTGGAAAACGGCACCAGCTTCGTGTGCCGCATGTGGCGGCCGGACCCGGAGAAGCCGTGGTTGGCGGACTCTCCGGTCCAGCCGCTCTTGAGCGACCTTCGGATCTTGTGCGGTCTGACCGCCCACGTGAACGCCACGATCGACTCACGCCTGGCCGGTAACGGCATCCTGGCGATCCCTCAGGAAGCCTCCCTGACCGGTGCCGAGACCGCCCCCGTCGATGACGAGGGCACAGTGCGCGAGGACGCGGACGAGTTCATGGACGAACTCATCGAGAACATGGTCCCCGCGATCACCGACCGCGACCGAGCCTCGGCCGTCGTGCCCATCGTCATCCGGGCACGCGGCGAGGACATCAAGAACATCCAACACATCGACCTCTCCTCGAAGTTCGACGAGCGCGCATCCGAGCTGCTGATCCAGGCACAGCGCAAGGTCGCCATCGGCATGGACGTGCCCCCGGCCGTCATCCTCGGCCAAGAGAACAGCAACCACTGGACGAGCTGGCAGATCTCCGAAGAGGCCGTCCAACTGCACGTCGATCCGCTCCTCGCCCTGATCACCCACCCCCTGACCGAGCGGTACCTGCAGCCCCTGATGGCCGACGATGGCCACACGGACGCCGACCAGTACGTGATCTACGCCGACACCACCGAACTCACACTGCGCCCCGATCAGTCCGAGGACGCCCTCAACCTCTACGACCGCGGGGAACTCTCCGCCGAAGCCCTGCGCCGCGAGGTCGGCTTCGGCGACCAGGACAGGCCCCAGGACGCCGAGCGGCGCGCCCGGCTGCTGTGGAAGCTCGCCGAGAACCCCCAGCTCGCCGCGACCGTCCTTCCCGCCCTGGGCATCAGCCCACCCCCAGGTGTGTCGGAAGCCGCCCAGCCCGGTACCCCCCGGCCGGCTGGGCCCGGACACCTCCCGCCATCGATCGAGACGCGCCGCGACCTGCCCTCGCAGGCCTCCAGCCCACCCCAATACGGCCACCAAGGCGCGCTGTTGGCGGCTGCCGACATCGCCGTACGTCGCGCCCTTGAAGTCGCAGGCAAACGCATGTCACCCGGCCGCACTGCCTCCAACGCCTCGGTGCCGGCCTGGCAGGTCCACACCCGTATGCGCGCCCAGACGGACCTCGCACGTCTCTTGGACGGGGCTTGGACGCATCTGGCCGCGTCCGCGCATGCGACCCCGGAGGCGGTGACGGCGGTCGACCGGTACACGCGACGGCTGATCACAGCCCAGCTCGCGCACGATCCCGCGCTGATGCGCCGCCACCTGGCCGAAGCCGGGGTGCTGTGATGCCCGCCCAGTGGCTGGCCCGGCACATCCAGCGCGCGGCGTCGGCTGTGAGGTCGGCGCTCGGGGCGTTCCTGGCCTCCGCACGTACCGCGCTAGGCAGCCAAGGTCTCGACGCGTGGCCCTCCGACGGCTTCGCGCAGGTGCCTGCCGCGTTGGAGCCGTTCCTCGTGGAGGCGTTCTTGCACGGCGCAGGCGGCCTGGCAGACCTCAAGATGCAGGCCGACGAATGGGGCCGCCGCGCAACGGAACGCATCGCCGCCTCCCACTGGCCGTCCAACACCTACGCCAAGCTTGCCCAGCAGGCCCTAGACCAGTGGCCGGTGCTCCTCGACCTCGCCCAGCACGAACGGTGGGCGAAGGCGCTGGCCGCGTCCGAGGCGCGCTCGGCGTTCAACGCAGGCGCGTTCGCCGCCGCCCTCGCGAACAATGCCGAGCGGCCGATGATCAAGGTCTGGAAGACGACGCTCGACGGCCGCGCGCGGCACGCCCACCAGTTGGCGAACGGCCAGCGCATCCCGGTCACTGAACCGTTCCTGGTCGGCGGGGAATCGCTGATGTTCCCCGGCGACCCCACCACGGCCACCCCCGGCATGACGGCCAACTGCCGTTGCCAGAT
Organism: Streptomyces sp. LHD-70; assembly: GCF_031157275.1. Lineage (GTDB taxonomy): Bacteria > Actinomycetota > Actinomycetes > Streptomycetales > Streptomycetaceae > Streptomyces. Next base: position 5,355 of record NZ_JAVIFW010000016.1, on the reverse strand, counting down.
GAGGCTGATCCCCGCGCCGCTGACCGCTTCCACCCCTTCGGGAGTCACCATGAACACACCCGCCCCCCAGCCCGCCGGGTCAGCCGACGACATCTGGTGGGAGGGCCCTCTGGCACCCATCGGCGTCGAAAGCGCCGACATGCGCCGCCTGGCCGCCACCGAGCAACTGGAGACCCGCGAGCTCCCGCTTCCGCTGCTGTTCCAGCGCGCACTGAAGGAATGCCACGAAGGCGCCGTGCAAGGCCTCGCCGTGCTCCGCGAGGCGTACGTGAAGGACGGCGTCCTGCACGGGCGCGGCACTTTGGACGGCAAGGACCCCGACGCCGTACGGATCGCCGACAAGATCGAACGCGGCTACCTCGGCTGGGTCAGCGTGGACCTGGACAAGGCCCGCATGGAGCTGGACGACACCGACCCTGCGCACCCCGTGGAGGTCGCCACGTCGTGGCGGCTGACCGGCGCCACGCTCGTCGGGCAACCCGCCTTCGACACGCAGGCCAAGATCCGCATCACCGGCAAGCCTGCACCCGCCGACGCCGAGGCGTATGGGGACGTCCCTGTCGCTGAGGCCCGGGTGAAGGACGAAGTCCTCGAAGAGATCGCAGACCCACCCATCGACACCGCGGCCGATGAATCCCAGGACGACCGCTCCGAAACCGAGGGGCCCCGAGCAGCCGGCACCAGGAAGGCATCGGAGCACCCTGGGTCGCACACCGGCCCGGGCGCAGACGACGACCTGGATGAGGAGGGGCTGATCAACCAGCCCTTGTTCCCGCCGAAACCGAAGCCGAAGCCGAAGGTGAAGGTGAAGCGTGCGGCTGCGTCGTTGATCGCCGCTGCCATCCCTGTCGCCCCGCCGAAGGCCTGGTTCGACGATCCGCAGTTCACCGAGCCGACCGCCATGCAGGTCACGGCCCGAGGACAGGTCCGCGGGCACCTGGCCACGTGGGACCGGCCGCACATGTCGGCAGGCGGCGGAACGATCCGCGCCCCGCACTCCCCGTCCGCCTACCGCGAATTCCACGTTGGCTCGGTCCTGACGGTCGAGAACGAACTCCTGGCCGTAGGCACACTGACCGCGGGCACCAGCCACGCCGAACACGGGCTCACACCCGGCGAGACCATGGCGTTCTACTCCGATACCGGATACGGCGCCGCCGTAGTCCGCGCCGGTGAGGACGCCCACGGCATCTGGGTCGCCGGAGCGCTCACCCCGAACGCGACCGAGGAGCAGATCGCCGCCCTGCGACGGGCACCGTTGTCGGGGGATTGGCGTGACAACGGTCTGGGCCTGGACCTCGTCGCCGCTCTCGCGGTCAACAGGCCCGCGTTCCCCGTCTTGCGAGCCTCGGCCTACCTCGAGGGCGGCCTGCCTCGCTCCCTGGTCGCCGCTGGAGCCCTCACGGTTGATGACTCTCACGATGCGTTCGACTGGACCACCCCGGAAGCCGGCACCGGCCTCGGTGAGGTGCCTCCGGCGTTCGAGGGGCTCGCGGCATCCTTCGAGCGCATGGTGACGGCCCTCGAACCGCTAGCTGCTTCTGCACGTTGGCAGGATGAGCAGCAGCGCAGCGAGCGGGAGCAGCAGATCCACGCCGTCCGGCAGCGCTTCAACGCCGCGCGAACCGCTCGCATCCAGCAGCGCATGCAGACCCTGCGCACCTCGCGCCACCAATCCGACGACGGCGATCCGGAGGGCGATTGACGGCCTCGACGAGGTTGAGGAAGCGCTCCTCACCTCTGAGGTCCTGACCCAGATCGCACCCAGCCGAGAGGATCTCGCGGATGTCGAGACCGTCCTGGGGCCGGACGGAGAGCAGTTCGCGAACTGGATCGAGAAGGGCCCGGGGGTGCCCCCGTATATCCGTCGAATCAGCCGTCACCTGAAGCGCAAAGGCATGACAGAAAGCCACGCGATCGCCATGGCCGTGAACACCGTCAAGAGGTGGGCGCGCGGCGGCGCCAACGGCAAGCACGACACCGTCGCCAAGGCGCAAGCCGCCCTCGAACAATGGAACGCCAAACGCCTGAAAAGCAAGGCGACTTGAAGCCCCGAACAACAGCCAGAAGAAGGGCAAGAAAACATGTGCTGCGGTAGCGGTGGCGGATACAGCTCCCACGGCTGGGGACAGGCCAGCACCCCCGGCGTCGGCGCGAGCGTATGGCGCCTCGAAGTCAGCGAACACGAAGACCCCCTGCCCAACGGAGAACGCCACCAGGACTTCATGACCTGGGTCGAGGCAGACGCCGCACGCGCACGCCTCGGACGCGGCCGCTACTTCGAACACCGCCTCACCCAGGCCGACATCACAACGGCGTGATGACAGGGCCCTGGCCATCTTCGTGATCGCATCACGAGTTCCAAGATCTCTTCACTGTGATGAGGGACGAGCTTGATCGGTACCGGGCAGGTCGGAATCTCCCCTGGCCCGAGGCTTGGAGTGGGGCGGGCCGGAGCGGCCTCCTGCACCAGCTGTCATGGACGCCAACTCCTCACGACCCGACGGCGGATGAGCCGAAGCCGTACCTAGCGGGGTGGATCCCGTACGGGCCCGATCTCCTGCGAGTCGAGGCAACTGAACCGGCGCAGCACCCGGCTCTGCGTCAGGCGGCCTCACGCAGGGTGCCCTGCGCGAGGCCGGTACGAGCGCTGGATCAAGGGCCCGGCCCGTCGGTAGACCGGGACCTTGACGTTGCTGCTCTGCGCTCAGTACCAGGTCCACTCAACCTTGTTGCGGAGGGTCGAGGTTGCGCCGACGAGAGAGTCGACCCGTACGAGGGTGGTGCCGATGGCGGCGACGTCGTCGCCGGGGTCCGAGAAGCCGGACCAGCCGAAGCCGAGCGTCATCTCCTCGTCGTCGGGGCGCTGGACCGGGCCGTGCTGGTCGCCGCAGATCTGTTTGCTGATGCCGAACATCACACCGCTCGAACCCTGGAGTCCGACGTTGACCTCGGCGCAGCTGCCGGCCAGGTCGACGTCGCTCTGCGGTTCGTACTTGACGATCTCCTGCTCGCCTTCGTAGATCATGTATGTCTCGGCGGAGGTGAGGGAGTAGTTCCACCACCAGCTGGAGTTGGCGACGGCGTCCTGCTGCATCTCGTCGGCGATGTAGCGGCCGTTCTCGTTGTCCTGGTCGAGGCGGCGTACCACGCAGCCGCGGGCGTAGAGCACGACCGCGGTGTCCAGTTCAGTCTCCCAGGTCGACGGGTGCCCGTGAGCGTCGAGCCGCGGCGCAGCCTCCCAGCCCAGGGACATCCGTACGACGGGGATGTGCCGCCCGCCGGGGCGTAAGAGGGTGATCCGACGGCCGCGCAGCGGCATGCTCATCGGGCGGGCCTTCCGCTGCGAGGTGGTGGATGGTCGTCACTGCTGGTGGCGCTGCTGCTCCGAGGTCTTGGGCTGGTCGGCCCGGTGTGGCACGACCTTGCCCTCGATCACCTCCCGGCCGTCGTCGGGTCTCGACGACGGTTCCTCGGCCGAGCTCGGGTTCTCCTTCTTCATGGCCTTGGCCTCGGCCTTGAGGATGCGGGCGGATTTGCCTGCGGAGCGGGCCAGTTCGGGGAGCTTCTTCGCGCCGAAGATGAATATGACGACGATGATCAGGATGGCGATCTCGCTGATTCCGAACATCGGATTCCTGTCTACGGGATGAGTGTGGTCCGGTGCCGTCAGGTGCGGCGGCGTCAGAGGTGGCTGGCGATCGAGGGCATCAGGTCCTGGAACGTGCGGCCGGTCGCGGGCTCGCCGATGGCCTTCAACTGCCAGCCCCCGCCTGCCCGGTGGACCTTGGCCATGATCTGTGCGGTGTGGTTGCCGCCGCCGGTGAGGGTGTAGCGGGCGAGTTCCTGGCCGTTGGTCTCGTCGATGAGGCGGCAGAAGGCGTTCTCGACCTGGGCGAAGGTCTGGCCGGTGAAGGAGTTCACGGTGAAGACGATCTGGTCGACCTGGACCGGGACCCGCGCCAGGTCGACGAGGATCGCCTCGTCGTCCCCGCCCTGCCCGGAGCCGCCGACAAGGTTGTCGCCGGTGTGGCGCACGGAGCCGTCGTCGCTGACCAGGTGCTGGAAGAAGACGACGTCGACGGGCTTCTGCTCGGCGAAGAGCACGGCCGAGGCGTCCAGGTCGATGGCCCCGCCACCGGTGAGCTTCGCGAGGAAGCCCTTGCGCGGGGCGGACTTCCAGCCGAGGCCCATGCGTACGGCGGTCAGGGAGCTGCCGTCGGACTTGCTGAGGCTGATCTGCTGGCCCTTGCTGAGGTTCACGGACATCAGGGTGGTTCTCCTTGGGGAGCTGGTGAGGGTGAGGGGTGCTCAGGGGCGCGTGGACAGTTCGTCGCGCAGGTATGGCAGCACACCCCGCTCCAGTAGCGCCTGCTGCCACGCCTCACGGGCCTGCTGGGCCTCCGCGCTGCGGATGCGGATGCGCGTACGGGGTGCTTCGCCAGCCCGTTGCCGGATCGCGGTGCCCATCAGGGCGGCGAGGCCGATGGCCGTCGCTCCGGCGGCGAACACGGCGCTGATCCAGCCCATGGCGGTGAGCGAATCGGCCAGCTCGGCGTCCGTGCCCGAGAGGTGCATCCCGTATCCGAGCAGGAGCAGGACCACGGCGACGGCGGCCGATATGAGCGGGGCGAAGACGGCCACCGCAGGGAGCCACACACCCGCACCTGGCGACGTCGGCGGTTCGTCGGGTGAGCGGTCGGCGGGGGCGGCAGCGCCCGCGCGGGCTTTGAGGAGTGCCCGGTACTCGTCCGCCGCGGCCGCCGCGATTTCGTCCTTTGCGGCGAGTACGCGCTCCCGCAGCTGGTTGGCGTCGGTGGCGGTCCGGCCGTCGTTGAGGGCGGTACGGATGTCCGTCACGCTGAGCGCCAGGTGCAGGACCCACTCGAAGTCGCCCCGGTCCTCCGGGCGTAGGTGCGGTGGGCTGGTCACGTCGCTTCCCCGTCAGGCTCGTTGGTGGGGGGCGCGGTGACGGTGCATGCCGTCGGGCACAGGCCGCCGGGCCCGGCGCCCCCTGGAATGTGCGGGCCCGGCGGATTCGCGGTGGCCTCAGACGTTGACGCCGAAGTCCTGTGCGATGCCGCGCAGTCCGGAGGCGTAGCCCTGGCCGACGGCGCGGAACTTCCACTCCGTGCCGTGCCGGTAGAGCTCGCCGAAGACCATGGCGGTCTCGGTGGAGGCGTCCTCGGACAGGTCGTAGCGGGCGATCTCCTGGTTGTCCGCCTGGTTGACGACACGGATGAAGGCGTTGCGGACCTGTCCGAAGGAGTGGCCGCGGCTCTCGGCGTCGTGGATCGAGACCGGCACGACGATCTTGGCGATCTCGGCGGGCACGGTGGCCAGTTCGACCTTGAT
>NZ_JAVIFW010000015.1 GCF_031157275.1 Streptomyces sp. LHD-70 | reverse complement strand
CGGCCCGGTGCGCAGCGCTGCGCACCGGGCCGTCGCCCGTCGTCGTGTCATGTGCCCGTACGCAGCACGACCTTTCCGCGGGCCTTGCCCTCGTCGAGGAGGCGGTGCGCCGCGGCCGCCTCGCTGAGCGGCATCTCGGTGACCCCGGCGGGCCGCAGCGAGCCGTCGGCGAGGAGCCGGTTGATGTGCTGTGCGGCCTCGGCGAGTTCGTCCGCGGAGGCCTGCGAGATGGCGAAGCCGACGACCGAGCAGTCCTTGACGTACAGACGGCCCGCGGGCAGCACCGGGCTTGTGGTCATCCCGGCGAGCAGCACGATCCGGCCGCGCCGGGCGAGCAGGTCCACGGCGGTCGTCAGGTCGTTGCGGGCGGAGGTGTCCAGGTACATGCCGACCCCCTGCGGGGCCGCGGCACGGATACGGCCCGCGACGTCGGGGTCCCGGTAGTCGACGAACTCCGCGGCGCCCAGGGCCCGTACGTGGTCGGCGCTGTGCGCACCGGCCACGGCGACGACCCGGGCGCCGGCGCGCGCGGCCATCAGGACCAGGGCGCTGCCCACGTTGCCGCCCGCGCCGAGGACCACCACGGTCTCGCCGACGCGGAGCCTGCCGTGCGTGAACAGGGCGAGGTAGGCGGTGGCCGCCGGGTGGGCCAGGGCCACGGCGCCGGCGGCCGCGACCCCGTCGGGCAGGTGGTAGAGCCGGTCGGCGGCGACCAGGGCCTGCTCGGCGGCGGCGCCCTGACGGCCGCCGTAGCCGAGGCTGTTGCACCAGACCCGGTCACCGGGCGAGAAGCCCACGACCGAGGTGCCGGTCGCGGCGACGGTGCCCACCAGATCGCGGCCGATCACGAACGGCAGCGGTACGTCGGTGCGCCAGGCACCGGAGCGGACGAAGGTGTCGACATGATTGACGGCGCTGACCTCGACGTCCACGAGCACGTCGGTCGGTCCGGGCCGGGGGGCGGGCAGCTCGCCGTAGCGGATCAGATCCGGCGGGCCGAACTCTTCGATGTACGCGGCAAACATAGGCCGGATTGTGCCCCGGCCCGGCCGCCCCGGTCGGCCCCGCGCGGCACACTCTGTCAGTTCCGCCCCCGGGCCGGGACCGACGGAACGCCGGCCCCGCGAGGAAGGTCGCGGGACCGGCGTCGGGTCGTCGTACGGGCGTCTGTCAGGTGGCCGACAGCGACTTCTCGGCCTCCCGGTCCACCGTCTCCTTCTCCTGCTCCTGCGGCGGTACGTCGTCGGAGCCGCCGGCCGCGCGGCGCTTGCGCAGCATGGTCAGGGCGATGGTCGCGCTGACGGCGGTGATGACGGCGCAGGCGACGCCGATCGCGTTGAGCCCGCTGGTGTAGGCGTCCTCGGCGGCGGTCAGCAGGCTGTCGGCGGCGTCGCCGGGAAGCGTGCGGGCCGCGTTGAGGGCCTCCTCCATGCTGACTCCGGCGGCGTCGGCGGCACCGGCCGGGACCTCGGCGGGCGGCTCGACCGAGCCGCGGTAGACGGCCGTGCCGAGGCTGCCGAGTGTGGCGATACCGAGGGCGGTGCCCAGGTCACCGCTGATGGAGGAGAGGGCGGCCGCGGAGCCGGCCCGCTCGGGCGGCGCGGACCCGACGACCATGCCGGTGCCGAGCGCACCGAACGTACCGACACCGATGAAGATGATCACGAAGCCGGCGAGGAGCAGCGGCAGCCCGGCGACCGGGTCGACGAAGGCGAGCATCGCGTAACCGGTCATGCCGATGAGCAGGGACGCCCCGATCACGGTGCCGAGCTGGAAGCGCTGGGCGAGGGCGGGAGCCACCTGGGCGGCGAGGATCGACGCGACTGCGGCAGGCACCATCCACAGGCCCGCCTCCATCGGCGACATACCCTCCACCATCTGCAGGAAGCCGGTGATGAACAGGTAGCCGCCGCCGGTGCCGAGCATCGACACCATAAGGATCAGCAGCGCGGCGGTGAAGGTGGCCACCCGGAACAGCTTCAGGTCGAGCAGCGGGTGCTCCAGCTTGCCCTGCCGCTTCACGAACACCCAGCCGACGGCCACACCGACCACGATCGCGGCGAGCGGCAGCGCTTCGAAGCCGTACCGGGCGAGCTCCTTCAGGCCGTAGATGACCGAGAGGATCGACACCATCGAGAGGAGCACGCTGGGCAGGTCGATCCGGCCGGCGTTCGGGTCCTTGTACTCCGGCAGCAGCAGCGGCGCGACGATCAGCAGCACCACCATCACGGGCACGCCGAGCAGGAAGACCGAGCCCCACCAGAAGTACTCGAGGAGCGTGCCGCCGACGACCGGGCCGAGCGCGGTGCCGCCCATGAAGCAGCTGGCCCACACGGCGATGGCCCGGCCCTTCTGGTGCGGGTCCTGGAACATGTTGCTGATCAGGGCGAGCGTGGACGGCATCAGCGTCGCGGCGGCGATGCCCAGCAGGGCGCGGGTGACGATCAGCCCTTCGGCGCTGGTGGAGTACGCGGCCGCGACCGAGGTGAGGCCGACGGCCACGGCACCGATCATCAGCAGCTTGCGGCGGCCGATCCGGTCACCCAGGGTGCCCATGGTGATCAGGAATCCGGCGATCAGGAAGCCGTAGATGTCCATGATCCACAGCGTCTGCGTGCCGGTCGGCTGCAGCCCCTCGGCCAGGTGCGGCAGCGCCAGGTAGAGCACGCTCTGGTCAAGCGAGATCAGCAGGGTGGGCAGGGCCAGGACGGCGAGCCCCAGCCATTCCCGTGACCCGGCCTTCCGGACGGGAGCCTCGGGGGCGTTCGAAGACATGGGAATCCTTCCGGGGAGCTTGAAACCGGGTGTGTCGGTGGGTGCTGCGGGTGCTGCGGGTTCTGCGGGTTCTGCGGGTGTTGTGCGTGCGGCACGAGCGAGGTGTGCGGTGCGGTGCGGTGCCTACGTACGTACGTGTGCGGGACTAGCCCGGATACGGCTTGTGGGCGCGGGCGTCGCGCAACACATGGGCCCACCAGGAGAGTTGGTCGAGCATGGCCTTGGCCGCGGCGGCGCAGCCCTCGGGGTCCTTGGGGTTGCCCTCGGCATCGAACTTCTCCCGGCAGTGGGGGAAGCAGACGGCGTCCCGGACGGTGACGGCGTGCAGTTCGGGGAAGATGGCGCGCAGATCGGACACCGCGCGCACGCCGCCTGCGACACCGCCGTAGGAGACGAACGCGACCGGCTTCGCCTTCCACTCGTCCACGTACCAGTCGATGGCGTTCTTCAGCGAGGCCGGGAAGCTGTGGTTGTACTCCGGCGTGACGATCACGAACGCGTCGGCCCGGGTCAGCCAGGGGGAGAGGTCGAGCACGGCGGGCGGCAGCGAACCGTCGAAGCTCTGCGGCAGCACATCGGGCAGCCACACCTGGGCCAGGTCGATCACGTCCACGTCGAAGTCGTCCCGCCCCGCCGCCTCGGCGGCGATCCACTGGGCGGGCACGGGCCCGAAGCGGCCGGAACGGGTACTGCCGATGACCACGGCCAGGTTCAGTTTGCGATCCGGCATGGGGGGCTCCTTCCTGGACGCCGGGACTCCGTCGGAATCACACTCTGCGCGCCACCCCTCCCGGCCCGCTCTCGGTCTCCTCTCGGCCCGCCGAGAGGAGTCGGATAGCCTGGTCGCATGCGTTTGGGGGTGCTGGGACCGCTAGGGGTGTGGACGGCCGACGGGGCGGAGGTCAGGGTCCCCGAGCTGAAGGTCCGCGCCCTGCTCGCCTATCTCCTGGCGCACCGCGGCGGCCCGGTCTCCGCCGACCGGCTGATCGAGGACCTGTGGGGCGAGAAGCTCCCCAACAACCCGCAGGGCGTACTCCAGACGAAGGTGTGGCAGCTGCGCCGCGCCCTGGAGGCCGCCGAGCCCGGAGGCCGCTCCCTGGTCGCCTCCCGCGCGCCGGGGTACGAGCTGAGCACCGGCCCCGACATGGTCGACGCCGACCGCTTCCAGGACCTCCTCGCCCGCGCCCGCGCAGAGGCCGAACCCCGGTCGCGGGCCGCCCTGCTGGCCGACGCACTCGCCCTCTGGCGCGGCCCCGCCTTCGCCGACTTCGCCGACGAGGACTTCACCCGCCCCGTCGCGGCCCGCCTCGAGGAACAGCGCCTGACCGCCGTCGAGGACCAGGCCGACACCCGCCTGGACCTCGGCGAACACGCCCTGGTCGCCGACGAGTTGAGCGACCTGGTGGTGCTGCACCCGCTGCGGGAGCGACTGCGCGCCGCCCACATACGGGCGCTGTACCTGGCCGGCCGGCAGGACGAGGCGCTGCGCGGCTACACCGACCTGCGGACCCGGCTCGTCGACGAGCTCGGCATCGACCCGGGCCCCGAACTGACCGCCCTGCACCGCTCGATCCTCGCCCAGGACCCCGCCCTGGTCGCCCCGCCGTCCCCCGCCACCTCCGCGGCCCGCCCGCCGAGCACCATCCCGGCCGCCCTCACCGAACTGGTCGGCCGCGACGAGGCGGTCCGGGAACTGCGCTCGCTGCTCGCCACCCACCGGCTCGTCACGCTCACCGGACCCGGCGGCGTCGGCAAGACCCAGCTCGCCCTCGCCACCGCGGGCCGCCTCGACGAGACCTTCCCCGGCGGCGTCCACCTGGTGGAGCTCGCCGCCCTCGACCCGGCGCCCACCGCCTCCGGACCCGGCCGCACCGACGTGCACGACGCCGTCCGCGTGGTCCTCGGCCTGCGCGACGACACGGCACAACCCGGCGACGCACTCCCCGAGTTGGCGGCGCGCATCGCCCACGCCCTGGGCGGCCGGCCCGCCCTCCTCGTCCTCGACAACTGCGAACACGTCGCCGAGCCCGTCGCGGAACTCGCCGGGCGACTCCTCAAGGCAGCCCCCGCCCTGCGCATCCTGGCCACCAGCCAGGTCCCGCTCGGCATCACCGGCGAACGCCTCGAAGAGGTGCCTCCGCTGCGCCGGCCGGACTCCACCGAGGGCCTGAGCGCAGCGGACGTACGCGAGTTCAGCGCCGTCGAACTGTTCGTGGCCCGAGCCACCGCCGCGGCCCCGCGCTTCGTCCTCGACGAGCACACCCTGGACGCCGTCGTGTCCATCTGCACCCGCCTCGACGGCATCCCCCTCGCCCTGGAGATGGCCGCGACCCGCGTACGAGCCCTGGGCGTAGCTGAGTTGGCGGCCCGGCTCGACGACCGCTTCCACCTCCTCGCGGTCGGCTCACGCGGCGCCCCGCAACGCCAGCGCACCCTGCGCGCCATGATCGACTGGAGCTGGGAACTCCTCGGCGACCGGGAACAGGCGGTGCTGCGCCGCCTCGCGGTCCACTCCGACGGCTGCACGCTCACCGCGGCCGAGCAGCTCTGCGCCGGGGCCGACGTGGACGCCGCGGACGTCCTCGACCTCCTGGCCCGCCTCGTCGACGGCTCACTCCTCGTCATGACCGACGGCGCCGAAGGCCCGCGCTACCGGATGCTCGAATCGGTCGCCGCATACGCCTCCGAACGGCTCGCGGAATCAGACGAGTCGGCGGCCCTGCAGCGCGGCCACCGCGGCTACTACACCGAGCTGGCCGAGCGCGCCGAACCGAACCTGCGCGGACACGGCCAACGCCAGTGGCTGCGCCGCCTGGACGCCGAGAACGCGAACCTCCGCTCCGCCCTGGAGAGCGCCGTACGCGCCGGGGACGGCGAGAGAGCCCTGCGCCTGGTCAACGCGCTGGCCTGGTACTGGTACCTGCGGGGCCGCAACGGCGAGGCCCAACGCTCCCTCACCCAGGCCCTGTCGACCGCCGGCGACGCCCCGCCGCCCCTGGTCGCCAAGGCATCGGGCTGGCTCGGCGGATTCCGGCTGCTGCTCGGCGGCAGCTCCGACCCGGTCAGCGAGTACCGCAGCGCACTGCAGGCGTACGAGAACGTCGACGACCCGCTGGGCCGGGCCCGGGCGGAGTGGTTCGTGGCGTCCAACCTGTACGGCGTGGGGGACCCGGCGCCGAGCCGGCAGCTGAACGAATCCGCGCTCACCACGTTCCGGTCGTTCGGCGACCGCTGGGGTGCCGCCGCGGCACTCGCCATCCGCTCGTTCCACGCGCAGCTCGGCGGGGACCTCGACGCGGTGCTGCGGCACGGAGAACACAGCCTGGAGCTGTTCCGGGAACTGGGCGACCAGTGGGGCCAACTGCGGGCGATGGCACAGCTGCAGGGGCTGGCCGAGGTGCGCGGGGAGTACGACAAGGCGGGACGGCTCCGCCGCGAGGGCCTGCGGATGGCCGAGGACCTGGAACTGTGGCCGCAGGTGACCTCCCAGCTCGCGGGGATCGGCCGGATCGCCCTGCTCACCCACGACTACCCGCGGGCGCGCGAGTTCCACGAGCGGGCCCGGCGCCTGGCGGTCGGCCAGGCGGACAAGTTCGGCGAGCAGTACGCCGAGATCGGCCTCGGCATGGGCGCACGCCGCGAGGGCGACCTGGACGCCGCCGAGACCCACATGCTGCACGTACTCGAGATCCATCGGGAGATGGGCTACGAGCCGGAGACGCCCCCGTTGATCCTGGTCGAACTGGGCTTCGTGGCCGAGCTGCGGGGCGAGCCGGACACGGCCCTGAAGCTGCAGCTCGACGCCCTCGCCGCCGCGCGCGGTTCCGGCACGCGGTCGATCGCCCTGTGCCTGGAGGGCCTGGCCGGCGCACGGGCGCTCACCGGCGAGGCCGAGAACGCCGCCCTGCTCCTCGGCGTCGCGGCGGCGGCCCGGCGCTCGGTCGGGGCACCGCTGCCGGAGGGCGAGCGGGGCGACATCGCCCGGATCGAGAAGCGCGCCCGGACGGCCCTGGACGACACCCGGTTCGACGCCGCGTACGCGCGGGGCGAGGCGATGAGCGTCGCCGACGCCCTCGGGGACCCGGCGCTGACGGGCAGCCACTGAACGGGACCGGCGGCCCGGGCGCACGGCGCCTCCCGTGCACGCGGGTTGCGGAACTCCCGTACCGCGCAGCGCAGAACGGGGTGCGGGCACCGGGATCGCCACACGATCCCGATGCCCGCACCCCGCGTCACCGCACTGGTGCGGCTGTCACTTCCCCAGCAGCGCGAACAGGCCCGAGAAGCCCTGGTCGCCGTGGCCCTGCGCGATGCGACGGTCCATCAGTTCCTTGACCTCCCGCATCCGGACGGCCTCCACACCGAGGGATTCGCGGTGCTCGATCATGTCGTCCATCAGCGCTGCCTGGACGTCGAGCGAACCCAGGTCGGGCGGGAACTCGCCGCTCTTGACGGCCTTGCCCATCGAGGTGAGCAGCGACGGGTACATGGCCACCGAGCCCGCGATGCGCTCGGCGAACTCCACCACGTCGACACCCTCGGCCTGCACCAGCTTGAGCACGTGCAGATAGCCGATGAGCAACTCGTAGGCCACGGCGACCTGTCCCATGAACTCCACGGCGGCCAGGCCGGCGTCCTCGCCGTGATAGGCGATGCCGCCCAGCTCCTTCAGCGTCGGCTCGTGGGCCTCGAACGCGCTGCGGGAGCCGCTGAACGGGAACATGATGTGGTCCGTGCCGACGTACGGCGGATCACCCATGATCTTGCCGTCGATGTACTCGGCGCCGCGCTCGCTCGCCCAGCGCTCGTTGACCCGCGCCTGGCCGGCCGAGCCACTGGTGACGTTCACCAGGACCTTGCCCTCGACCGCCGCTTCGACGGAGGCCAGCACCTCGTCGACGGCGGTGCTGTCGAGCAGACAGACCACGACCAGAGGGCTGGCAGCCACCGCCTCGGCCGCCGTCGCGGCGGCGGTGGCACCGGCCTCCACCAGCGGAGCGCTCTTGCTCGCAGTCCGGTTCCAGACCGTCGTGCGGTATCCGCGGTCGACGAACGTCTTGGCGATCGCCGATCCCATTTCACCGAGACCGAGCACGGTGACCTGGCCGACTGCGTCTGTGGAGCTGCCGGTCGTCGTTGCCGTCATGCTGTTCCCTTCTGTGCCGAACGAATGCTGCGGGTCCACCGACGATAGGTGCCCGGGCCCGCGCGCGAGGCCGCGTCCCGCGTTGTATGTCAGGTCGGGGGAACCTGACAGAGTCGAACGCCAGAGCCTTTCCGGCCGAGATCTTCGAGGCACGCTGTCGACCGACCGAGAGTGGCGGTTCATTCCTGTACCGGTCGGCGCTCGTACCCACGTTCCCGAGGATCTAGGGAAGGAATCATGTCGGAGCACAGCAGAAGGAAGTTCATGGCGGCCTTGGGCGCGGGCTCGGCCGTCGCCGTGGGCAGTGCCGCCGGTCTCACCGAGTGGGGCACGACCTCGGCGCGGGCCGCCACGGACTCCAAGGGCCTCTCCAAGATCCTCACCACCGGCCCGAACGACCCGCAGTACGCGGACATTACGTCCGGGTACAACAACCGCTGGACGGCCCAGCCGGAGCAGGTGCGCTTCCCGACGACCACCGCCCAGGTGGTCGCCGCCGTCCAGGAAGCGGTGGACGGCGGCAAGAAGCTCACGGTGCGCAGCGGCGGCCACTGCTACGAGGACTTCGTGTACAACGCCGAGGTCGAGGTCATCATCGACATGACCTACATGAACGAGGTCACGTTCGACGAGAACCGCAGCGCCTTCATGATCGAGCCCGGGGTCAAGCTGCGCGAGATGTACGAACTCCTCTACCGCGGCTGGGGAGTCACCCTTCCCTCCGGCTACTGCCCCCTCGTCGCGGCCGGCGGCCAGGTCACCGGCGGCGGCGTCGGCATGTACTCCAGGAGCCTCGGCCTGACGGTCGACAACATGTACGCCGTCGAGGTCGTCGTGGTCGACGCCGACGGGAAGGTCCGCAGCGTCGTCGCCACCCGCGAGAAGGACGACCCGAACCACGACCTGTGGTGGGCGTGCGCCGGCGGTGGCGGCGGCAACTTCGGCATCATCACCCGCTACTGGATGCGGGCGCCGGGAGCCACCGGCCGCGACCCGCAGAAGCTGCTGCCCGTCCCGTCGGAGCACGTGCTCACCGCCCACCTCGTCTGGCCGTGGGACAAGGTCAGCCGCAAGGACCTCGGCAACCTCATCAACGCGCACGGCCAGTGGCACCTGGACAACAGCGACGAGGGCAACGAGTACCGGAAGCTCGGCAGTTACCTGTCGTTCTTCCCCGGCAGGACGAAGGGGCGCATCGAGCTGTGGGCGTACTTCGACGGCGCGGACGCGCGCAGTGAGCAGCTGATCAAGGCCTACATGGAGGACATGAACAAGGCCGTCGGCGGCGACACCCGCACGCCCGTGGAGGTCCAGCGGCAGACCTATCTGCGCACGTACCAACTCAACGCGGGCCGTGGCGACGTCTTCATGAACCCGACCCTGCGAGGCGAGCACCGCTCGGCCTACCTGCGCAAGCCGTTCACCGAGACGCAGATCGACGGCCTCTACCGCAACATGGTCGAGGCCGGCTACGAGAACGAGTTCGACCTGGCCTGGATGGTGCTGACCTCGCTGGGCGGCAAGGTCGGCGACGTGGCCGCCGACGCCACGGCCTTCCCGCAGCGCGACGCGATCTTCCAGATCCTCTGGGAGATCCACTGGTTCGACGAGGCCGACGACGACCCGCACATCTCCTGGACCCGCCAGATCTACTCCGAGATGTACAAGGAGACGGGCGGCGTCCCCGTGCCCGACGACGTCAACGACGGCTGCTACATCAACTACCCGGACAGCGACGTCGCCGACCCCGCGTGGAACAAGTCCGACACCCCCTGGCACGAGCTGTACTACAAGGACAACTACCCGAAGCTGCAGCAGGCCAAGGCCAAGTGGGACCCGAAGGACTTCTTCAACCACCGGCTGTCCATCCGGCTGCCGAAGTGAGGCCGTGAGCCCTGACGGGACGGCCGCACCATGACGGACGAGGAATCCCCGACACCGAGGAACAGGGCGTCGGGGATTCCTCGGTGACGAGGAGAGGGACCGCGGCATGACCAGAAACCCCGCGCGCTACGACCGGCTGCGGCAGATCGAGCGGATGGACGTCGAGGAGAAGTACACCCACATCTGGTGGCTGGACATGGGCTACGAGTTCACGTGGGACTTCGGCGTGGCCGGTGCCATCGCCACGGCCAGCAGCGTCGCCCCGCCGCACATGGCCGCCCTGCTGGTGCGCACCGGCGAGATCACCGAGAACACCCAGCGGCGGATGGAGCACTTCGGACTGCTCGCCATCCAGATGGTCCGGTACGGATTCAAGGACCCGCGCGGCCTCGCCGCGGTGCGGCAGATGAACCGCATCCACGCCAACGCCGTCCGGCACATCAGCGACGAGCACCAGCAATGGTCCATCAGCAACGACGAGTTCCTGTTCGTCCTCGCCACCGGCATGATCATTCCCATCCGCTGGCTGGACCGCTACGCCTGGCGCAAGCCGAGCCGGCAGGAACGCGTCGCCGCCTACCTGCACAACAGGGAGCAGGGCAGGCTGATGGGGATCAAGAACATCCCCGATTCGTACGAGGGCCTGGTCCGATTCCACGACGCGTACGTGGAGAAGCACTTCACGTACTCCCCCGAAGCGGCGAGGCTCTGGCAGGCGCTGGAGCCGACCGTGATCGAGCCCCTGGTGGGCGGGTTGCCCGCACGTCTGCGCCCGCTCGGCCGCAGGCTCGCCAAGGCGGCGATGCCCGCCCTCATCACCCCCGCCATGCGCAAGGCGTTCGGGGTGCGCGAGCCGTCCCGGCTCCGGCAGCTGCTCGTCGACACGGCCTTCCGGATACGCGCGGCCCGCGAACGCGGCCGGCCCCCGGTCCTGGAGAGCCCCATTCCCGACCCGATGCCGAGCCCCAGCTTCCCGCAGGCCGACTACCGCGTGGAGGACCTGGGCCCTGCCCACACCACCGCAGCGAGGTCCGCTCCCGATCCCGCCGCCTGACCTGTACGTACACGCAGCTCTCCCCGCCCCGGAGTTCGGGTGCGGGGAGAGCTGCGTGTACGACAGGTCAGGCGGCCGTCAGGCCCGCCACCGTGTCCAGGAGCTGTGCCTGCCGGACCGAGGCGTCGACGGCCTGCGCGGGGGCGCGTCCCGTGCGTACCGCGGCAGTGAACGCGGCGACCGTGCGCGCCACTTGGTCGTCGGCGGGCAGGGTGAACTCGCGGAGGCCCTTCGCACCGTGCAGCCGGATCACCGGCCGGTGGTCGGCGGCCGGAGTGAATGCAGCGTCCAGGGTGAGCCGGCCGGTGCTGCCGACGAGTTCGTACGAGCTGCGGTAGGCATGGTCGAGCCCGTGGCTCAGCTGGGCCGACACCCCCGCCTCCGTACGCAGCAGAACAGCGCCCGAGGAATCCACCGGGATACCGGGCGCCGCCGCCCCGGCGGCGCCCACCACTTCCAGTTCAGGCCCGAGCAGATGCAGTGCGGCGCGCAGGGGATACACGCCCGTGTCCCACAGCGCGCCCCCGCCCAGTTCCGGGCTGTACCGGATGTCGTCCGGACGGCGGCGGGGCACGGTGAACTCGGCCCGGAATCCGCGCAGTTCACCGATCGCACCGTCGCCCACCAGCCGGCGCACCTCGGCGTGCTGGCTGTGGTGCACGAACATCACGTTCTCGACGAGGGCCAGCCCCCGCCGCTCGGCCAGCCGGAACAGCTCGACGGTGCCCCGAGCCCGCGAGGTGAGGGGCTTCTCCGCCAGCACGTGCTTGCCGGCGTCGAGGGCCGCCCGCACCCACCGCTCGTGCAGCGCGAGCGGCAGCGGAACGTACACGGCATCGATCCGCGCGTCGGCGAGCAGCGCCTCGTACCCGGCGACCGCCCTGGCACCGTAGGGCGCCGCGGTCTCCTCGGCGCGGGCGGGATCGCGGCCCGCCACCGCCGCCACCCGGAGGTCCGGACAGGCCGCGAAAGCGGGCAGCATGCGCCGCCTGGCGATATCGGCGCAGCCCAGCACACCGATCGCGATCTCCTCCGTCACACCGGCCCCTCCGTGTAGTGCGGCAGGACGCCGGCCGCGACGGTCTCCGCGAGCGTGGGAGCGGCCAGGTCCCGCGGGGAGATCAGCGGAGACTCGGTCAGCTCCCACGGCAGGTCCATGGCCGGATCCAGCGGGTTGATGTCGATCTGAGTGCCCGGCGCGTACACCGTCGACATCAGATAGCAGATGCAGGTGTCGTCGGCGAGCGTCCGGAAGCCGTGGCCGACCCCCTCCGGGATGTAGAGGGCGCGGCCGGACTCCGCGTCGAGAGTGACGGCATGATGCCTGCCGAAGGCCGGGGAGCCGATGCGCAGATCGACGATGACGTCGAGCAGCGCCCCCCGCACACAGGTCACGTACTTGGCCTGGCCCGGCGGGATCCGCACGGTGTGGATGCCCCGCAGCGTGTTCCGGTGCGACACCGAGTAGCTGACCTGCCGGGGCACGAAGGGCTCGCCGGTCACCTCCTCCAGCTTGTCGGCGCGCATGCTCTCGTAGAAGCGGCCCCGCTCGTCCGGCAGCAGCTGCGGGGTGACGGTGTACGCCCCCGGAATCGCCGTACCGGCGATGCGCACTGGGCTCTCCCTTCCTCGTCCCGTGCCGGTCAGGCCGCGTGCGCGGCGACGAGCTTCTCCATCTTCAGGACCACCTCGTGCGGCAGCGGCATCGTCTCGATCTCACGGGACAGCTCCTGGGCCCGAGCCCGGTAGGAGGGATCGGAGAGCAGCCGCCGGCAGGCGGCGACGACCTCGTCCTGCCCGCCCTCCGTGACGAGGATGGCGGCGCCGTACGCATCGACCGAACGCACGGCGGCCGTCGGGTACTCGGGGTGCGCGATCAGCTGCGGCACACCGGCGTTGAGGCAGGTCATGTCGGTTCCGCCACCGCCGTGGTGGACGATGACATCGCAGGTGGGCGCGAGGATGTCCAGCGGCACCCAGCCGATGCGGGCTTCGGGCAGCGCCTCGCGCAGCTCCGCGGCCACGTTCTCCGGAGCCCCGATGACGACCTCGACACCGAGACCGATGATGCTCGTGGCCAGCTCGTGCAGAGCGTCCCCGCTGAACAGGCGGGTACCGGCGGTGAGATAGACCCGAGGACGGTCGCCCTTGGTGTACATCCACGGCTCCAGAGCCTGCTGCGGATTGCCCGGCACCCAGCGCATCGGCTGCGCCGGGACCGCGTCGTCGGGGCGCAGGCCGGGCGGGCAGACGTCCAGCCACAGGTCGGGTTCCGGCAGCCGGTCCAGGCCCAACTCGTCGAGTACGGGCGCCAGGACGGCCCGCGCCCCGGGGTCGTACATCCGGGTGTCGATGCGATCCCACTCCAGGCGTACGGAAGGGATGCCGAGGTGGTGCGCGAGCAGCGGCGCGGTGTAGAACATCCCGCCGCCGACGACGATGTCGGGGCGCCAGTGAGCGGCGAGGTCGAGGACCGCTTCGACGCTGTCGCGCGCCACCTCGGCATAGATGCTGCCGACGGCCTTGGCGTACTCGTCCGGGTCGTCGGGGACGCCGCCCATGAACGCACCGACCTCCTCCATCGATATGGGGGAGATCTGCAGGGCGGGCAGCCCGACGCCGGCGATGTTCGGCAGCACCCACTGGATTCCGCCCATGAGGACCTGGTGGCCCGCATTGCGGACGGCCGAGGCCAGAGGCGCGTGAGCGAAGACCGGGTAGGGGCTGTTGCCGGGAATGAACAGGGCCTTCATCGGCTGGTCAACCTGCTTTCGTGAGCGCTTCGGCGGCCCTGGTCCCGGAGAGCATCGCGGCCTCCGTGGTGGGCGAGTTGAAGTAGTCGCCGGCGAAGACGACGGGGGATCGCTGCTCCTCGACCAGCCCGGCCGAGAGGCGGTAGCGGCCCGGCGCGGGAATGGGGAAGGCGAGCGGGCGCTCGGCGATGTGGAACGGTTCCGCGCTCTCCACCGGGAAGCCGGGCCACAGCGTGCTCAGCAGCGGGGCGACCTCGGCGAACTGCTCCTCGGGCGGGCGGCCGAGGAGGCGGCGGGTGATGGCGCGGCCCGGGTAGGCGAACACAAGGACCTTGTCGACGAGGTTGCCCTGCTCGTCCCGCACCTTGCGCGGGTAGGTGATCATGTTGCGCAGGGGCGGGTCGTCGGGGCCGCCGGCGAGGATGTGTGCCTCGGGGCGCACTGTCCCGGGCTCGGCGAGGAACGAGACGGAGATCGCCGGCTCGTACCGCTGGGTCTCCAGGTAGGACCGCATCCCGTCGCTGACGGTCGTGGCGGGAAGGTCGGCGACGAGCTTGGCGGCGGCCGGTGCGGGGGTGGCGACGACCACGCCGTCGAAGCTGTCGGTCACGGGGTCCTTGTCGGGTCCCGCCGCGGTGATCCGCACACCCCCCTCGCGACCGCCCTCGGTGTGGATGCCGGTGACCTCGTGGGAGAGCCGGAGTTCAGCGCCGGCGGCGTTCTTCTCGGCGATGACCTGGATGCCGTTCGGCAGTACGTAGAAGCCGGATCCGCCCATCCAGGCGAGCAGGGAGCGGGCGTGGACGGCGGAGACCTCTTCGCAGGCGAAGTTCCAGAAGCCCTCGACCTGAGGGCGCATCAGATAGTCGAAGCCGCGACGGGACAGCTGGCGGTAGCCCCAGTCGGCGGCGGAGTCGCCGTCGTCGTGCTCGGCGGCCTTCACCGGGTCGAACATATCGAGCTTCTCCTTGCGCCGGACCTGCGCAAGGGTGCTGAGGAAGAACCGGACGCGGTCGCGGACCGAGACGTGCGGATACTTCGCCAGGGTCATCAGGTTGCTCGGGTCGAGCGGGGCGACCTTGCCCCCGTGGGAGACCCACAGGGTCCCGGAGATCGGGATCACATCGTCCTTGAGGCCGTACTCCTCCAGCATCTCGGTCATGAGCGAGTAGAAGCTCACGTACATCAGGTTGATGCCGACGCTGGGTTCGATCTCCGGGCGGTGCCAGGAGCGGGCGCGGCCGCCGAGCCCGTCCGCCGACTCGTAGACCACCACCTCGTGGCCGGCCTTGATGAGCTGCTTGGCGGCGGCGCAGCCGGCCATGCCGCCACCGATGACGGCGGTCCTCGGCTTTCGGTCTCGACCGGTCATCTCTCTACCTCCGTCTGTCGGTGCTGCTGTCGGGGACGCCTGTACGGATCACAGCTCGGGGACCTCGCCGTGCGGCCACTCCAGGCCCTCGCCCAGGCCGCCGTCGACGGGCAGCTCCGCGCCGTTGGTGAACGTGGCGTCGAAGCCGAGGAAGAGCACCGCGGCGGCCACCTCCTCGGGCCGGCCGAAGCGGCGCATGGGCGTGATCCGCTCGCCCTCGCTCTGGTTGGCCTCCCGCATCTCGTCGCTGAGGTCGGCGTGACCCATCGACGGGGTCTGGGTGAAGCCGGGACTGACCGTGTTGACGCGGATGTTCCGGGGCAGCAGCTCGGAGGCGAGGATCCTCGAGAACGCTCGGATCGCGGTCTTCATGGCGGTGCCGACGCCGGTGCCGACATACGCGGCACCGCTGGTGGCCCCCGTCGTGAACACGAACGAGCCGCCGTCCCGCACCAGGGGCGCGAGCCGCTGAGCGGTGAAGAAGGCACCCTTGGTGTTGGTGTCGAACATACGGTCGTACGTCTCCTCGGTGACGTACCCGAAGGAGCCGAACTTGACGTAGCCGACGTTCACGAAGACGAAGTCGACCCCACCGAGGGTGTCCTCGACCGCCGTGCCCAGCCGGTCGATCGCGGCCACGTCGGCGGCGTCGGAGCGCACCACATGCGCGCGGGGCCCGAGTTCGGCGCGGGCCGTATCGATGTTCGCCTTGTCGTTCCCGGTGAGCAGCACCTCGGCGCCGCCGGCGAGCAGGGAATCGACGACGGCCCTGCCGATGCCGTGCGTGCCCCCGGTGACGACGGCCTTCCTGCCCGCGAACCGTCCCGCCTGACTCATCTCAGGTGCTCCTTCTCAGACGACGTGGACGTCGGGTACGTAGAGAATCCAGCGGCCGCCCGCGTCACGGAACTCCTGCTCCTTCGCCATGATTTCCTCGGCGTGATTCCAGGCGAACAGCACCGCGTAGTCCGGGTACGGATCGGAGAAAGCGGACGGCGGCCGCACGGGAATGTGCCGGCCCGGTGTGAGGCGCCCCTGCTTGGCCGGTGTGCTGTCACAGATGAACGGCAGGAGATCCGGGCCGATGCCGCAGTAGTTGATGACGGTGGCGCTCTTCGCTGTGGCGCCGTACCCGACGACCGTTCGGCCCTCGGCGCGCAACCGCTCCAGCAGCTCCATCAGTTCGGCGCAGCCACGCCGCACATGGTCGCCGAACTTCTGGTACGTCTCCGGGTCCGTCAGCCCCTGCGCGCGCTCCCGGTCCTGAAGGGCCTCGACCGCCGGTGACGGGGTCCGGCTGCCCGCGCGGGCGATGGTGTAGCGCATCGATCCGCCATGCACCGCCAGCGGCTCGACGTCGACGAGCGCGAATCCGTGGAGGCGTGCCAGGGCCGATACGGAGGTGGCGGAGAACAGGTAGAAGTGCTCGTCGTAGATCTGGTCGAAGGAGTTCTGCTCCATGATCGCGCCGAGGTGACGGTCCTCCAGGACGAGCACACCACGGGGTGCGAGCAGGGCGTCCACACCGCGGAACACCGAGCCCAGATACGGGATGTGGCTCGTGGTGTTCGCGGAGAAGATGACGTCCGCAGGCCCGTCGGCCGCAGCGATCTCCCGCGCCGTCGACTCCTCGAAGAACGCGGTGCGGGAGCGCACACCGGCCGCCCTGGCCAGGTCGGCGACCTGCGCGGAGGGATCGACGCCCAAGTGCCGGACACCGGCGGAGGCGAGGGTCTTCAGCATCGTGCCGTCGTTGGAACCGATCTCGACGATGAACGGGTCCGGGCCGGTCAGCTCCGTCCGGAGCAACTGCCCGGCGTACTCCTCGAAGTGCCGGTTCATCATCGACGACATGGCGGAGCGGTAGGGGTAGTCCTCGTGGAACATGTGCTCCCGCGGCACCTCTTCGAGGAGCTGCACCATCGTGCACGACCCACATATGCCCACGGCGAGCCGGAAATAGAATTCCTGCCCCGCGGTCTCCGGCGTCACAAACGAATCGGAGACCGGCTGCCTGCCGAAATCGAAGAATTCCTCGACGGTACCGCCGCATATCCGGCAATCGGCCACAGTCGTGCTCCTTTGAGAGTCCATCACGGCCAGTTCGCTGCAGGAAGAGTGTCGGCGTGGCCGTTCGCCGCTCAACGCGAAGGCCGGGGGTGTGTCAGGTCCGCCGTGGCCGTCCCGCCTCGACAGCGCGGAACAGACGGACGACCCGGTTCCGGGTCTCCGGACGGAGGGCGCCGCCTTACCCTGGTCCGCGTTTCCCGCCGTGGACGCGGGCTGACATCGAGAGCCGCATCGGCAGGTCGCGGAGAACGGGGAGCGGGCCAGTGAGTGTGACGGTACGGGTACCGGCGAAGGTCAATGTGCAGTTGGCGGTGGGCGGCGCCCGCCCCGACGGCTTCCACGACCTGGCGAACGTCTTCCTGGCGGTGGGGCTGTACGACGAGGTCACGGCGACCCCGGCCGATGAGCTGCGGGTGACGTGCTCGGGCCCGGACGCCGGCCAAGTGCCGTTGGACCGGGGCAACTTGGCGGCGCGCGCGGCCCTCGCCCTCGCGGAACGGCACGGTGTGGCTCCCGACGTGCATCTGCACATCGCGAAGGACATTCCCGTCGCGGGCGGTATGGCGGGCGGCAGCGCGGATGCGGCGGGTGCGCTGGTGGCGTGCGACGCGCTGTGGGGGACCGGTGCCTCCCGGGACGAACTCCTCGACATCTGCGCCGAGTTGGGCAGTGACGTGCCGTTCAGCCTGGTCGGCGGGGCGGCGCTGGGTACGGGGCGGGGCGAGGTGCTGACGCCGCTGGAGGTGGGCGGCACGTTCCACTGGGTCTTCGCCCTCGCCGACGGCGGCCTCTCCACCCCCGCCGTGTACCGCGAGTTCGACCGCATGTGGGAGGGCCACGACGTCCCGGCCCCCGAGGCCTCCCCGGAGCTGATCGAGGCCTTGCGGGCCGGTGACGGGGCCGCCCTGGCCGCGGTGCTGAGCAACGACCTCCAACCGGCGGCCCTGTCCCTCTTCCCCGCCCTGGAACGCACCCTCGCGGCAGGCACGGACGGCGGCGCCCTCGCGGCCCTCGTCTCCGGCTCGGGCCCGACCACCGCGTTCCTCGCGAAGGACGAGGAGTCGGCGCGGTCGGTGGCCGAGGCGCTCGTGGCCGCGCGCACCTGCCGGGCGGTGCGGGTCACCAGCGGCCCCGCGCCCGGCGCCACCGTGCTGACCTCCGGAACCTGACGAAGCCCTCAAGGCTGCGTTGCCCGGCGCGGCGGCACCGCCTCAACTACCGGGTATGACAACCGCAGCCAAGGGCCCCGACGATCTCGCCCAGGGACAGAAACCGGTGCGCCGTCTGGACCGGGTGATCATCCGTTTTGCGGGTGACTCGGGTGACGGTATGCAGTTGACGGGTGACCGGTTCACGTCGGAGACGGCGTCGTTCGGTAATGACTTGTCGACGCTGCCGAATTTCCCGGCCGAGATTCGTGCTCCTGCCGGGACGCTTCCGGGTGTGTCGAGTTTCCAGTTGCATTTCGCGGATCATGACATTCTCACGCCGGGGGATGCGCCGAATGTGCTGGTGGCGATGAATCCGGCGGCGTTGAGGGCGAACATCGCGGATGTGCCGCGGGGCGCGGAGATCATCGTGAACACGGACGAGTTCACGAAGCGGGCGATGCAGAAGGTCGGGTACGCGGATTCTCCCCTTGAGGACGGTTCGCTCGAGGGTTACCGGGTGCATCCGGTGCCGTTGACGACGTTGACGGTGGAGGCGTTGAAGGAGTTCGAGCTGTCCCGCAAGGATGCGGGGCGCAGCAAGAACATGTTCGCCCTTGGGTTGCTGTCGTGGATGTATCACCGGCCGACGGAGGGCACGGAGAGTTTCCTGAAGTCGAAGTTCGCGAAGAAGCCGGATATCGCGGCGGCAAACATCGCGGCGTTCCGTGCGGGCTGGAATTTCGGGGAGACGACGGAGGATTTCGCCGTCAGTTATGAGGTGGCGCCGGCGGCTGCGGCGTTCCCGACGGGCACGTACCGGAACATCTCCGGGAATCTGGCCTTGTCGTACGGTCTGGTGGCGGCGTCGCGGCAGGCGGATCTGCCGTTGTATCTGGGGTCGTATCCGATCACTCCGGCGTCGGACATTCTGCATGAGCTGAGCAAGCACAAGAACTTCGGTGTGCGGACGTTCCAGGCCGAGGACGAGATCGCGGGGATCGGCGCGGCGCTCGGTGCCGCTTTTGGCGGGTCGCTGGCGGTGACGACGACGTCCGGGCCGGGCGTGGCCCTGAAGTCGGAGACGATCGGGTTGGCGGTGTCGTTGGAGCTGCCGCTGCTGGTGGTGGACATCCAGCGCGGCGGCCCGTCCACGGGTCTGCCGACGAAGACGGAGCAGGCGGATCTGCTGCAGGCGATGTACGGCAGGAACGGTGAGGCGCCGGTGCCGATCGTGGCGCCGAAGACGCCGGCGGACTGTTTCGACGCGGCGATCGAGGCGGCGCGGATCGCCCTCACGTACCGGACGCCGGTGTTCCTGCTCTCCGACGGCTATCTGGCGAACGGCAGCGAGCCGTGGCGGATCCCCGAGGTGGATGAACTGCCGGATCTGCGGACGCAGTTCGCGCACGGGCCGAACCACACGCTGGACGACGGCACCGAGGTGTTCTGGCCGTACAAGCGTGATCCGCAGACCCTGGCGCGGCCGTGGGCGGTGCCGGGGACGCCGGGTCTGGAGCACCGGATCGGCGGCATCGAGAAGCAGGACGGCACCGGGAACATCTCGTACGACCCGGCCAACCACGAGCTGATGGTCCGCACCCGCCAGGCCAAGGTCGACGGCATCCGGATCGACGAGCTGACCGTCGACGACCCCTCCGACCAGGCCGAACTCCTCGTCCTCGGCTGGGGATCCACGTACGGCCCCATCACCGCCGCCGTGCGCCGCCTCCGTGCCGCCGACGAGCACGTCGCCCAGGCGCACCTGCGCCACCTCAACCCGCTGCCGCCGAACCTCGGCGAGATCCTGCGCCGCTACGAGCGCGTCGTGATCCCCGAGATGAACCTGGGCCAGCTCGCCACGCTGATCCGGGCCAAGTACCTGGTGGACGCCCGGAGTTATACGCAGGTCAACGGCATGCCGTTCAAGGCCGAGCAGCTCGCCACGGTTCTCAAGGAGGCCCTCGATGTCCGTTGAAGCCCGGCCCGGCGAAGCTCTGCCCGGCAAAGCCCTGCCCAGCGGAGCCTTGTCCGGTGAGCCCCTGCGTCTGGTGCCCCGCAGTGAAGTCCCGCTCAAGGCAAAGGACTTCAAGTCCGATCAGGAAGTGCGCTGGTGCCCGGGGTGTGGTGACTACGCGGTTCTGGCCGCCGTGCAGGGATTCATGCCCGAGCTGGGTCTCGCCCGCGAGAACATCGTCTTCGTCTCCGGCATCGGCTGCAGCTCCCGTTTCCCGTACTACATGAACACGTACGGGATGCACTCCATCCACGGCCGTGCCCCCGCCATCGCGACCGGACTGGCCTCCTCCCGACGGGACTTGAGCGTCTGGGTCGTCACGGGTGACGGCGATGCGCTGTCGATCGGCGGCAACCACCTCATCCACGCGCTGCGCCGCAACGTGAACCTGAAGATCCTGCTGTTCAACAACCGGATCTACGGCCTCACCAAGGGCCAGTACTCCCCCACATCCGAGGTCGGCAAGGTCACCAAGTCCACGCCGATGGGCTCCCTGGACGCCCCCTTCAACCCGGTCTCCCTCGCCCTCGGCGCCGAAGCGAGCTTCGTGGCCCGCACCGTCGACTCCGACCGCAAGCACCTCACCGACGTGCTGCGCCAGGCCGCCGCCCACGACGGCACCGCCCTGGTGGAGATCTACCAGAACTGCAACATCTTCAACGACGGCGCCTTCGAGGTCCTCAAAACTGCATCTGATTCAAAGACGGGGCAGCAGGCCGAGGAAGCCGTCATCCGCCTCGAACACGGGCAGCCGATCACCTTCGGCACCGACAGCGCCAAGGGAGTCGTACGGGACACCCTGACCGGGGAGTTGAAGGTCGTGGACGTCACCGAGGACAACCGGTCGCAGATCCTCGTCCGCGACGCCCACGCCGCGTCCCCGACCACCGCGTTCGCCCTGTCCCGCCTCGCCGACCCCGACACCCTGCACCAGACCCCGATCGGCGTGTTCCGCTCCGCCGAGCGGCCCGTCTACGACACCCAGATGGCCGACCAGCTCGACGCCGCCATCGAGAGAGACGGCAAGGGCGACCTCGCCGCCCTCCTCACCGGCAACGACACCTGGACCGTCGTCGGCTGACGTTCACAGAACGAGCGTGAGGCCCGGCGATACCCCCGTCGCCCGCACCAAGTGACAAAGTCTTCCTCTTGGTTTGAGGGGCGTCGGGCATGTCGGCAGAGTCGAGGAATCTGCTGTTCGCCCGAGATCCGAACCACGGGGAAAACAAAGGGAGTTCGGGTCTCATTTCCAGAAGGACGAGGTCCGATGCTTTATCGGAATGCTCATGAACTGGTTCTGGACAGCGTCTTCCTGGACCTGGACGGATTCGTTCCACAGATAGACCTGAAGTTGAAGATAGAGGGCCTCAACCCGGCCGGCTCCATCAAGATCAAGGCCGCTGTCGGCCTGATCGAGGACGCCGAACGGAAGGGGCTCCTCGAACCCGGCGGGCGAGTCATCGAATCGTCATCCGGAAATCTAGGGATCGCCCTGAGTTCCGTGTGTGCCGCCCGCGGCTACACCTTCATCTGCGTCGCCGACCCGAACACCTCCCGGCAGAGCATCGGCCTCATGGAGGCGTTCGGCGCCGATGTCGTCGTCGTCACCGAACGCGACGCCAACGGCGGCTATCTGCAGACCCGGATCGACTACATCCACCAGCGGCTCGCCGAGGACGACTCCCTGGTGTGGCCCAACCAGTACGCCAACCCGGCCAACCCACGCGCCCACTACGAGCGCACCGCCGCCGCCATCGGCCGGCAGGGCTGGGACATCGACCACCTGTTCATCGGCGCGGGCACCACGGGCACCCTCATGGGCTGCACCGACTACTTCCGCGAGCACTCCCCGCGCACCCGGATCGTCGCCGTCGACTCGCTCGGCTCCGTCACCTTCGGCGGGCCGGCCGGCCAGCGGCACATCCCCGGCCTCGGCACCAGCCGCCGCCCGGAGATCTTCCGGCCCGGCCGCGTCGACGAGGTCGTCCTCATCCCCGAGTTCGAAGCCGTACGGATGTGCCGCCGCCTCGCCGCCGAACGCGGCATCGCCCTCGGCGGGTCCACCGGCTCGGTCCTCGCGGCCGTCGAGCGCAGCAGCGACCACATCGAGCCCGGCTCGCTCGTCGTGGCCATCGCCCCGGACATCGGCGACCGCTACCTCGACACGATCTACGACGACGTATGGGTCTACGAGCGCTTCGGCCGCCTCGACTCCGACCCCCGCACCCCCCGCACCGACCCCACCAGCACCGACCCCACCAGCACCGACCGCAGCGAAGACGAGCGGGAGCGGACCACGACCGCCCTCGCAGTGAAGGGATGACCCGTGTTCGAGTTCAGCGTCATCGGCGGCAGGACCGCCCGCGACATCATCGGGCGCAGCCGCAAGCAGATCGTCGAGGAAGTACGCGCCACCTACCTCGCCCACGAGGACGGCGACTCCGTCAACCCCAACAGCTACTTCCTGCGCTTCCCCGACAAGCCCGACAGCCGCATCATCGCGCTGCCCGCCTACCTCGGCGGCGAGCACAACGTCGCCGGCATCAAGTGGATCAGCAGCTTCCCCGGCAACATCAAGAACAAGGTGCCCCGCGCCTCCGCGGCGCTGCTCCTCAACGACTACGAGACCGGCTACCCGTTCGCCTGCCTGGAAGCCTCCCAGATCAGCGCCGCCCGTACCGCCGCGTCCGCGCTCCTCGCCGCCGAGGAACTCACCGGCCGGCGCACCACGCAGCGCCTCACGATCGTCGGCGCCGGCATCATCGCCCGCAACATCCTGGAGTTCTTCCACGCCCAGGAATGGCAGATCGACGACCTCGTCATCCACGACCGCATCCCCGCCTACGGCCAGGCCTTCGCCGACTACGCCACCGACGAACTCGACTACCCGGCGCGCGTCGAGGAGAGCCTCGACACCGCGATCACCAGCGCCGACCTCGTCGTGTTCGCCACCACCGCGGGCGAACCGTACGTCCTGCACGCCGACACCTTCGTCCCCGGCCAGACCGTCCTCAACGTGTCCCTGCGCGACATCGGCCCGGAGATCATCGCCGGAGCGCAGAACATCCTCGACGACATCGGCCACTGCATGACCGCCAACACCTCCCCGCACCTGGCGGAACAGAAGTACGGCCACCGCGACTTCATCGACGGCACCCTCGCCCAGGTCATCCGCGGCACCGTCGAGATCGCCACCGACCGGCCGGTCATCTTCTCGCCGTTCGGCCTCGGCGTCCTCGACCTCGCCGTCGGCACGCACATCTACCGCACGGCCCAGGAGTCCGGCGAGGCCGTCGAGATCAGCGACTTCTTCGGCGAGACCCAGCGGTGGTGACCTTGACGTCCTCCCCCTCCTGGAGGAGGGGGATTCCTGGCTCAGGCTGCGTCCGGGAGCAGCGCTCCCGGAGGTCTTACGCCTTCGTCACCAGCCGGGTTGAGACCAGCCCGGACGAGCATCACGCGTGCGGATTTCTTGTCCCGTGGCCGGGAGATTCCGCACGCGGTGCACGTATACGTTCGTTCTGAGAGAGGCAGCGCGTGCTTGGTTCTCGATCCGCAGTCTGCGCAATCCGTCGTGGTGTGCGCCGGGTGGACAAGGTGCACGTCCCGGCCGTGCTTGCGGCTCATCTCGACCAGGGCCGCCTTGGTGGCGGCGATCGCCGCGTCCGCGGCCTTGCGGGCCATGGTGGTCTTCGCCAGGAACTTCGGCCGGAAGTCCTCGACCGCGATCGCGTCATGGTCACGGACCACGCGCTTGGCCCACTTACGACCGGTGTCCTGCCGCTGCCGGGCCACCTTCTTGTGCAGCTTCGTCGCCTGCGTCTGAGCCTTCCGGTAACCCTTCGACTGGGCCTTGCCTTTCGGCAGGCGGCGCCGTGCCATCTGGCGCTGGTAGCGGGCGAGACGCTGCGCGGCTCGCTTGCCGTGCTCGGCATGCGGCAGGTCGTGCGCGTCCGAAGTGGTCGTTGCGGTCTCTTTGACGCCCCAGTCGATGCCGAGGACGCGGCCCGTCGCGGGCAGTGGCTCGGCCTGGGCGGGAACCACGAACGAGCAGTACCAATGACCGAGGGAGTCCTGGTAGACGCGGGCGCTGGACGGGTCGGCGGGGAGCTCGCGGGACCACGCCACCGTCAGCACGATCCCGCCGGTCAGGTGCAGGCGCCCGTCCTTCAGACGGAAGCCACGCCGCGTGTACTCCATCGTCGGACTGGCGTCGCGCTTCCTGCGGTGCTTCGGCATCCCCGCCCGGCGATGCTGCGGCAGGCGGGCCTTGATGTCCTTGAGAGCCTTCGCCCGGGACTTCGCGAAGTCCCGAATGGTCTGCTGCTGCGGCACGGATGCGCCCTCGCGCAGCCACGGCGTACGGGAGCGGGCCTCGGTCAGCATGCTGCTCAGCCGCACCGGACCGCACTCCTCGCGGTCGGCATATGCCTTCTTCGACCGGGCCACGCACTCGTTCCACACCCACCTGCACCGGTTCCACTCGGCGAGCAGGGCTGTGCGGGCGGTCGACGACACACGCAGACGAAACGTGTACCGGGCATGCCCGGCCGTTCCTGTCCGCACCGTCCTCGTCATGAACATCAACCTACCCGGGAGGACTGACAGTTGACGTCCCACCTCGATCTGCAGAACTCGTATCGCCCTGGCGGCGATACGACGTTCCCTGCTCTGCTCCACGGGGCGGCCCATTCCTCCCCGGCCCGAAGGCCGGAGTCTCCTCGGAGGACACCAATGAAACCGACCCTCCACAGCCCCTCCGTACGGCACCGGACACCCGCCACCGCCGTCAGCATCATCGGCCTCGGCTCCCGCGGCATCGGCGTACTCGAACGCCTCATCACCCACACCTCGCACCCCGACTGGCAGCAGCGCCCCCTCACCGTCGACCTCGTCGACCCCGCCTGCGACGGCACCGGCCTGCACACCCCGGACCAGCCCGACCACCTGCTCCTCAACACCGTGTGCAGCCAGGTCTCCCTCTTCCCCGAGGAGGCCACCGTCGGCGACGCGGTCGGCGACCGGGGACCGAACCTGTACGCATGGGTGCGCGAACTCCAACTCCGCCTCGCCGACGACGGGTTCACCCTGCAGACCGAGGGCCGCGCGATACGCCCCGACGACTACCTGCCGCGCCGCATCCTCGGCGCCTACCTGTCCTGGTTCCTGCAGCGCACCCTGCGTCGCGCCCCCGACCACCTCAACATCCGGCTGCACCCCGCCACCGCCCGCACCCTGGACGCCGACCCCGCCGCACAGGATCTGCGCGTCGTCACCCTCGACAACGGCACCGTGCTCCGCAGCCACCACGTCTTCCTCACCACCGGCCACACCCCCGAGCCACCCGCACCCCGGGCGCCCGGCGAGGACCGCCGCATCCGCTCCCCGTACCCGCCCGCCGAGCAGTTCGCGGACGTCGCACCCGAGCACACCATCGCCCTCGCCGGCACCGGCCTGTCCGGCATGGACGCCCTCGCCGCCCTCACCGTGGGCCGCGGCGGCCGGCACACCGACGGGACGTACGAGCCGAGCGGCCGCGAACCGCGCATCGTGCTCTTCTCCCGTACGGGCCTGCCGTTCCGCGCCCGCCCGCACAACAACCGCGACGGCGCCTTCAAGCCGCTCGCCCTCACCCGCACCCACATCGACCGGCTGCGGACCGGCTCCACGGACGGCACGCTCAGCCTCCACGGCGACCTCGTGCCACTGATCTGCACCGAGATGCGCATCGCGTACCACCGCCGCTGCGCCCACCTCGCCGACACCGCCGCGGCCACCGAGCAGACACTGCGGGCCGCCGCCCACGACGGCACCCTCGACGCCGCCCTGGACCACCTCGACGGCCAACACGCCCAGAGCTACGGCCAGTTCGTGCCCGAAAGGCTGCTCTTCCCGGGCCCCGGCCCGCTCGACACGAGCGCCGCCCACCAGGACCACTACACGGCCGCCCTGCGCACCGACCTCGACGAGGCGAACGCCGGACTCGGCGCCAGCCCTCTCAAGTCGGCGCTCGAAGTCCTCCGCGACCAGCGCGACATCATCCGGTACGCCGTCGACTTCGCGGGCCTCGACGAGAAGTCCCACGACGAGTTCTACGGCGCGTTCACCGCCGTACTCAACCGCTCCGTCACCGGACCCCAACTCGACCGCCACCGCGAGCTCCTGGCCCTCATCGACGCGGGCGTCGTCGAGATCCCGCTCGGCCCCGAACCCGAGGTCGCCTGGGACGGGACCGGCGGTGTCTGGCGCCTCACCTCGACCCGCCTCACCACCGGACACACCGTGCACGCCGACTGGCTCTGCCACGCCACCTCCGGCCAGCCCGACATCGACCGCACCGGCAGCACGCTCCTGAACCACCTGCGCGACACCGGCAGGCTGCGCCGCCACCGGCCCGACGCCCCGCACAGCCGCGGCGCCGACATCACGCGCGCCCAGCACCCGGTCGGCCGCGACACCACCGTGGACACCCGTCTGTGGATCCTCGGCCCGCTCACCGAGGGCACCACCTTCTACAACCACTACGTCCCCTCACCCGGAGGCCCCAACCGGGCCCTCCTCGACGCCGACCGCAGCGTCCGCGCCCTCCTGGACGCGGCCCGCAGGCAGCCGCCGCGTACCCGGGAGCCCCGCACGCAGGAGCCCCGCACGCAGGAGCCCCGCACCCGACAAGCAGCACCAGCGAAGGCCATCCGATGAACGCACTCCTCGCGACCCTCCCCGTCCTCGCCACCCTCGGACTCCTCGCCGCGAAGGTACGCGCCCTCTACGCGGCCCTCGCCGCCCTCGGCACCGCCGCCGTCCTCACCGCCACCACCTTCCGCACCCCGCTCGCCGACCTCGGCGAGGCCCAACTCCACATGCTGCCCACGCTCGTCGAGCTCGCCGCGATCCTCTTCGGCGGCATCCTCCTGAGCGAACTCATGTCCCGCACCGGGGCACAGGCCCGCCTCGGCGCCCGCCTCAGCGGCGCCTGCAGCTCCCACAGCCGGGCCGTGATGCTCATCGTGTTCGGCGTCACCCCGTTCGCCGAATCCCTCACCGGCTTCGGCATCGGCGTCGTCGTCGCCATCCCCCTGCTCCGCCAGCTCGGCCTCGCCCCGGCCAGGGCCGCCGTGGTCGGCCTGCTCGGACTCGTCACCGTGCCGTGGGGCTCCCTCGCCCCCGGCAGCCTCGTCTCCGCCGAACTCGGGCAGGTCGACTTCCAGGAACTCGGCGTCGTCTCCGCACTGCTCTCCGCACCCGTCTTCCTCATCTGTGGCGCCGCCGCCCTCGCCGTCGCCCACGGGCCGCGCCGTGCGCTCGGCGCGGCCGGTGAACTCCTGCTCGCCACCGGCACGTTGTGGCTCACCGTGTGGGCCGTCAACACCTACATCGGCGTCCCCCTCGCCGGCGTCCTCGGCGGCCTCGCCACCATCGCCGTCCTGCTCCTCGTATCCCGCCTGCAAGAACAGGGCTCCAAGGAGGCGGAGCCGGTCGGCCGCGCCCTCGCCCCGTACGCCTTCCTCGTCCTCGGCCTGCTCGCCGGGCGCGCCGCCCTCAGCGCGGCCGGCATCGAAGAGGGCTGGTGGACCGTGCTCGCGGGACCGGCCGGCTGGCTGCTGCTCACCGCCGCACTCACCCCGCGCCTGCTCGCCGCCGACGGCCCGGTCCTGCCCACCGCCGCGCGGACCGCCACAACCCGCTGGTGGCAGGTCACCCTCACCACCGCCCTGTTCCTGATCCTCGGCACGCTCCTCACCGTCACCGGCATGAGCCGCGAGATCGCCGAGGCCTGCGCCGCACTCGGCCCGGCCTACCTGCTGCTCGCCCCCTGGATCGGCGCGATCGGCGGCTTCCTCGCCGGCTCCAACACGGGCGCCAACGCCATGTTCGCCGCCAGCCAGAGCGGCGCCGCCCACGCCCTCGGCTACCCGGCGCTGCAGCTCGTCGGCGTCCAGAACGTCAGCGCGGCACTCGCCTCCGGCGGCTCCGTGGCCCGCGTCCTGCTCGCCGCCGAACTGGCCACCAACTCACCCGGCCCGCAGGCCACTTCACCCGCACCCGAGCAGCAGCCGAGCCCGACGGGCTCGACGGGCCCGACAGGCCAGGGCGGCACCGCCACGGCCGTACGCACCGAGGCACCCGCCACGGCCGTACGCACGGAGGTAACCGCACCCGTCAACACCGGCCACGTCTTGCGCACCGTCCTCGCCACCCACACCGTGGCCTTCCTCGTCCTCGGCGTCATCGCCCTCCTGTGGCGCTGACCACCACCACACCCCCCACCCTTCAGCCGACCGGGCCGCACTCCTGACCGCCGTCACCGACGCGACCGCAGCCCAGTTGGGATCCAAATCAGGAAGAACCGTTCGCCTCTTCTGCTGGACGGGGCTGTTGGCCGAACCGGCCGATAGCCCCAGACAAACGTACGTTGCTTCGACTATCACTCCACGGAACCGGTAGGCGTCGCACTGGTACGGGGGGGGAGCTGCCGAGCTGCCCCAGGACCGTTGCCGGTCAGGTCAAGGTGCGGCGTGCGCGGACAGGCTGCTGGACTACGGGTTTCGACTCGTCGGTTGCGGTGAGCAGCTGGATGCCGTCGACGACGAAGCCGTGCTCGATGAGGAGGCGCGCCAGAGCTCTCTGGTGAGGACCCGCACACGGACGGGGATGGGTTCGGAGCCGCGGATTCAGTGCTGAGCTTGATCGGCCATCGGTGGCGCGCGGCCGGATCCCGGCACCCCTACCGCTTCACGGCGGTGAGCACGCGCAGCCCGCCCGTCGCTGTCTCATCGTGAGTGACGTCGAGGCCGGCTGTCCGACACTGTTCGGTGACCCACACGGAGCGGAGGCGGAGTTTGGGGTAGCTGCTGGTGTGCAGGGCCCAGGAGTCGCCGGTGCGGGTGTGGATGAGGTCGTGGACGGTGACGGTTTCCTCGCCGTACTCCAGGAAGCAGGTCATGATCCGGTCAGCGGTGGCCCGTACGCAGAGGAACCGGTCCTCGCCCGTACGCGGTGTGCTCAAGTCCCGGTAGGTAAGGATGAATTGGCCGCCCTCGGCGAGGCTGGTGGCGGCCTGGCGGATCAGGAGGGTCACGTCTTGGGCGCTGGGTAGGTGGGTGAGCGTGTCGCCCATGCATACGATCGCGCCCACGCTGCCGGGGTGGGTGTGTGCAGGCAGCACCTCGCGCAGGTCGGCGTGCAGGGGCCGGACGGTGGCCGGGGCGTGCTGGGCGAGTTCGTTCAGGAGCGGCCGGCTGGTGTCGACGGCCAGTACGGGTGAGAAGCCGAGTTCGGCCAGGGCCAGGCTCTGCGGTCCCGGTCCGCAGCCGAGGTCGACGGCTTCGGTGCCGGCACGACCGGGTCGTACCCCCAACTCGTCTAAAAGTCGGGCCTGTTGCGCCGCGAGTGTGGCGATGTCACCTCCCAGCATCCAGGTGTAGTGCGCGGCGAGGAGCCGGTCGTAGTGGGCGGAGGCGGTAGTGGTCATACGTGCAGACGCCTTTCTGCGTGGACGGCCCCGGTGGATGGGGCGGGGGAGGAATGGAACGCAGAGCGGTGGACGCGGGAACGGGACACGGAGTGGAAGACGCAGGCGGCTGCCGCGAGCGCGGCGGGCAGTACCAGGTACGGTCCGCAGAAGACGAGCACCCCCGCCGTGACGACGGCGCTGACAGCTGCGCCCAGGCGCAGCAAGCTTCGGCCGGGCAGCAGCGAGGTCGCGGAGAGTAGTCCGGCGAGGGTGACAGCGACCAGGCAGGCCGAGGTCGCCCGCAGCAGCGTGTCCAGTGCGAGTGCGCCGAAGGCCGAGGCGAGCACGACGGCCGCGGAGACCAGGGCGAGGAGGGTGAGGCTGCGGCCGGGGCTTCCCGCAGGGCTGGTCACGAGACGCTGCGGCATGGCGCCCTGGAGGCCCAGCGTCGCCCCCAGCCGGGCGCCGCCCGCCAGGTAGGCGTTGATCGCGCCGAACGACAACAGGAGCGCTGCAACCGCCACCAGCGGCCGTGCGGCGGAGCCGATGCCCCCTTCCAACAGAAGCGTGAGCGGGGTCGCTGTGCCGCCGGTCCTCGCCCCCAGCACGCCGATGGTCACCGATGCCAGCCCGAGGTAGAGGAACGCGACAACTCCCCATGCCAGCAGCGTCGTTCGACGGAGATCGCGCCCGGGGGAGGCGAACTCCCCCGACAAGTGCGTGACCGCCTCCCAACCCGCGAAGGCGAAGAACAGGACGCCTGCCGCCCGGCCGACGGAAGCCCAGCCGAGCGGCGCGAACGGCGCGAAGTGCGCGCCGCGCACCTGCCCGGCCGCGACCACCACGGTTGCGGCTAGGAGCAGCACGATGAGTCCGACCATGACGAGCTGCAACCGGCCCGAGAGCCGCAGCCCCGCGAGGTTGGCCCCGTACGCCGCGAGCAGCAGGACCAGCGCGACGCCGCCCACCGCCCACCGGCCGCCCCAACCCGCCGCAACAGCCACGTACTCACCCGCGACGAGCGCCGCGGCCGGCACGCCGAGAGGCACCGCCCAATAGAACCACCACCCCACACAGACGGCGGGCCGGTTCCCGAACGCTCGCTGCACGAACCCCGCCACACCCCCAGCCCCCGGATACCGCGCCCCCAGCGCCGCGAAGGCCAGAGCGACCGGCAGGCTCAGCCCGATCAGCCCCACCCACGCAAGCAGCGACGCCGGCCCCGCCGCGGCGGCCGCCGTGGACACCAGCGTCAGCGCCCCAGGGCCCAGCACCGCCCCCACGCACAACGCCGTACCCGCACCGACACCCAACCCGGCCCGCTCCACCACGCCTCCCTCACTGATATTCGGCAAGTGACCGGAAACGTAGACGGGACAACAGGCCAACTGAGGGCAGTCCGCAGCAAATTCGGCTCAGGCGGCAGAATGATCTCCATGGATGAACTTGATTCGCAGATACTGGACCATCTGCAGCGCGATGCACGGATCACTAACCGTGAGCTCGCCCGCATCCTCGGCATCGCCCCCTCCACCTGCCTGGAACGCGTACGAGCCCTGCGCAATCGGGGCGTCATCACCGGCTACCACGCCGCGGTCGACCTGAAGGCACTCAACCGCCCCGTCCAGGCCCTGCTCTCCCTACAGGTGCGCCCGCTCAGCCGCGAAGTCATCGAGGGCTTCAAGGCGTACGTGACGACCCTGCCCGAGGTCCTCTCCGTCTTCGTCGTGGCCGGCGGCGACGACTTCCTCGTCCACGTCGCAGTCCCCGACGTCGACCAACTCCGCAGCTTCCTCATGGACCGCTTCAGCCAACGCCGCGAAGTCGTCAACTTCCGCAGCTCGGTGATCTACCAACACGTCAACACCCCTGTGATCACACCGGGTCCGATGTCCTAACCCGCGCACTCGCTGCTCCGAAGGGTGTCCCAGAGCACTGCGCGGGCCTGGCCACGTCTGTGAGAACCTTCCTCGCTACGGCTGTGGAATCAGAGACGCACGGGGTAAGCGTTGGAGCTCAGGCTTCGACGTACGCCACGAGGACCAGCGTGCCCAAGGTGGTCGGCACGAACAGGCAGCGCACCCCGCCGTGCCGGTACTCGCGCATCGATCCGTGCTTCAGCGGCGCGCCGACGCTCGGGTCGTCGGCGATCGTGTCGAGGACCGGCTCGAGGCGGTCGAGACCGGCGGTGCTCATGGTCTCGATCTGCTCGCGGGCGACGTCGTACAGGACGATCCGGGCCCGGCGCGGGGAGTGCTTACCCACTCAGGCCGCGCTTCCCGTGGAGCGCGGGCCGCGGCCGAGGTCGGCCTTCAGGTCGTCCCAGTCGGTGCACGCGTCGAGGTTGACGCCTTCGGAGGCGAGGCGCTCGAGGACGTAGGCGACGCCGGGGTCGGTGAGGGCGTGATCGCGGGCGTCGGCGCGCAGCGCTTGCTGCTCGTCGGTGTCGAAGACGATGCGCATCACGGCCTCCTCGGCGGGTCGGGTTCCACCGTAGCGTCCCGGGCGGTGTACGAGGGAGCCGTCGACGTGAATGCCGGGTCAGGGTGCGGCGGCGTGCGCGAACAAGCTGCTGCACAACGGAGCTTGACCCGTCGGGCGCCGTCAGCAGTTCGACGGTGCCGACCTCGAAGCCGAGCTCGGTGAGGTACACCGCCAGTCGGACAGGCCGGTCTCCTGGCACTCCTGGAAGCCAAGCTCGACTGGCACCCCCCCCAGGTCGGCGGTTCCGCCGGTTCCGTCGGCGAGAAGGAGCGGGTCGCTCATCGATGCCCCCACGAGGAGAACGGCAAGGGTCCTCGAGCAGGTACCCGTCGTGGTGGACCGCGGTCAGCGGGTCAAGCCGACCTCAAGGGCTGCGTGCAGAAGTGGGGCACGGGCTGCTGGCACGCGGCAGATTCGGGACAGCCGGGGATGTGCCAGGGATGTGCCGGGGATGTATGGCCGTTTCTGCGCACCATCCCGTCACACGCCGGAGAGCGGCAGGGGTGAGGCAGACGTGTTTTGGCCCTGACGGCCCGCGATGATCAAATGTTGTACCAACTGGTGCCGTTGCCCATGCGGGGCGCGCGCCTGTACTCGAACGAACGACAGCACAGGGGTACGCAAACAGTGATCAGCCGCTTGTTGGGCAGGCAGACAACCGCGAACCACGGGAAGGGACCGCTCTCCGGCATCGCCGTACCACCGCACGCGGGCCTCCTCACCTTCCGCGTACTCGACCCCCTCGGCGAGCCCCTGGGGGAGGCGAAGTACACGCTGAGCGACAGCGGGGGCCGCAAGGTCGTCAAGGGAGAGACCGACCCGTTCGGCTGGGTCATTGCGGTCGTACCCCTCGGCGACTACCGCCTGTCGATCTCGTCCGACGGCTACACCCCCTACCGGGGCGACGCATCAGTGCACGGGGGCGGCACGCCCACCGCACTCGGCGACATCAGTCTTCACCCGGCGCCGAACCTGCCGCTGCCCGAACCGGGGGAATGGGAGGTCGAAGCGGCCCACACCCGCATCGGCTTCAGCGCTCGCCACATCGGACTCGGCCGCGTCTACGGCAGCTTCGGCAACTTCGCCGGCGCCATCAGAATCGGCAACACCATGGAGCACTCGGCGATGCACGTCGTCATAGACACCGCCTCCATCGACACCAAGGTCCGCATGCGCGACAACCACCTGCGCTCCGCGGACTTCCTCGACGTCGAACGGTTTCCGACACTCGAGTTCTACAGCGACCGCTTCACACACCGCGGCGGCCACAACTGGGCCATCACCGGTGCCCTCACCCTGCACGGAGTCACCCGCACCGTCACCCTCGACGCCCAGTACAACGGCATCCGCGTCGGCATGGAGGGCGAGACCCGCGGAGCCGTACGCGCCACCACCGAGCTCCACCGCGAGGACTACACCATCAACTGGCAGACCATGCTGGCCCGCAACATCGCCGTGGTCGGCTCCAGCATCAACGTCGACCTGGACATCCAGATCGTCCCCAAGGGCACCGAACTGGAATTCAAGTGACGGATAGCCAGGACGCCACCGCCTGATGCGCCAACCGGTAGGCGACAGGGCTGAGCGCAGCCAGGAACGGGGGCCTGGCTGCCCCCTGCATGGCTCCCCGGACCTCCACACGTACGCTCTCAGCGAGCAGCGAGCAGCGAGCAGTTGCACCCGAGGTTGCACTCGGGAGTGGACCCAGCGGTGCACCACAGGTTGCGCCGGAGGTACTGCCGGAGGTGTGAACCCCCACCTCGCGAAGTCTCCTGTCTTCACAGGTCACCGCCGTGGACGACCCCTCTCTGCGACGATCCGTCTCTGGCTGCCACGCCGCATCGCAACCCCGCGAAGGAGCCGCCGGATCAGCTCGCCGGGAAGCTGTCCCTGTGCGCGGCGAGCCAGGTTGCGAAATCCTGTAGGGCCGGGTTGATCCGGCGGACCGCGTCCAGGTCCCGGGCACTGGTGAAGGAGGACTCGCAGTCTGCGTAGAACTGGAACATGTTCCCGCCTTCGTCGGCGCCGGGGAAGCCTAGCGCGCGGAAGGCATCCGGGGTCAGGGGCCGGTACCGGACCGGCCGCCCCAACGCCTCGGTCATGGCCCTCGCCATGTCGGCCAGCCCCAGGTGTTCACCGGCGATGCTGATCGTGGAGGCGACGAAGTCGGTGCCTGTGCGGAAGATGGCGTGCGCGGTCTTGCCGATGTCGTCGACGGCGATTCCGGAGAGCCGCTTGTCACCCATGGGGAAGATCAGCTCCAGGCCGCCGTCCTCCGCAACCTGCGGTGCGAAGGCACCCAGGAGATTCTCCCAGTAGAAGGTGGTCCGCAGAAAGGTGACCGGCACACCCGCGTCGAGGAAGTACTGGTCGGCTTCTGCCTTCCCGTCGAAGTGCGGAACCTTGTACTGCCCCTGAAGCGTGGGCATCCGGTCGTCCTCGAGCGGAATGCAACGACGCGTGTCCTCCAGAGTGGACCAGATCGCGTGCTGTACGCCCGCGTGCCCGGCCGCCCTCGCGAGTGCCGCGGCCTGTCGCTTCTCGTGCGCGGCGTCCATGTCCTCCCAGAAGTTGGTCACCAGGAATGCCCCGTAGGCCCCTTCGAGCACGGGCCCAAGGCTTGCCTCGTCGTCCAGGTCGGCCCGCACCACCTCGGCCCCGAGCCGCGCCAACTCCCGCGCTCGATCCGAGTCGGGGTCGCGCGTCACGGCGCGGACAGCGAAGTCGCCCTCCGGCTCTGCCAGGATCGACCGCGCCAGGGATCCGCCCTGATGCCCGGTCGCGCCGAACACCGTGATCGTCCGCTTACCTGTCATCGCTGACCACCGCTCCCGCACGCGCTCCTCGCACCCCGAAGGGGCGACTTTCGCAGTGAGCCTAGGGCGGCCGATCCACGGCTCCGGCGCCCCACGCCGGGGCCCGCCTGCATGGTCGTAAGGCCACGCCCGACGAAACAGCCAGCATCAGGCTGCCGACCGCACGAGAACCCGCGCGTGGCGCCCGACCCGAAGGGCCGGCGTCGTGACCGGTGCTGGCCTCCTGGTTCGGCGTCGACCGCTCCACCGTCACGCGTGCAATCGGCGAAGTGCGTCCTCTGCTCGCCGAGCGCGGCTGTGTCGTCGCACCCGGCCTTCGGCTACGGACCCTTGCCGAGTCCTACGGACCCTTGCCGAGTCATCGACCATCTTGGCGCCGACGGGCAGACAGACCCGGGACAGGGCGCCCAACTGGTGCGCGCCCTGAAGCCGTTGGAGAGTGCAGACCCTCCGCAAGACGGACGGCACGGTGGCCGCCGAGGTGAGCGCCGTCGGCGAGCTGCTGGACCGTGCCACGCGCGCAAGCTGCTCGCCGTGCCGCGAGCGGCCCTCCAGGAGCCGGCCGAGGGCCCCTGCCGAGCCCCGAGCAGCCCTCCAAGAGCCCGCCAAGGGCCCTCGCTGCGCTGCCTCACCGTCGACCGACCGGCACGACACCTGCTAACCGTGGGCCGGCACCACCATCACCTCGGTGCCGGCCGCGCGTACCGCCCGTACCTGCTCCGCGGCCAGGCCGTCGTCCACGATCAGCAGATCGAAATCGGGCAGCGGCGCCAGCGCGTACAGCCCGCCCTTGGCGAACTTGGTGTGATCCGCGACCAGCACCCGGCGTGCCGCGCACTCCATCATCGCCCGCTTGACCTGCACCGTTTCCGGCGAGGTGTGATAGCAGCGGCCGTTGGTGACGGCCGTCGTGGACATGAAGAGGACATCGGCGCGAAAGGCCCGTACCGCGTCCGCGGTGTGCAGGCCCATGAACGCGTCGTACGCCGGGAAGTAGGCGCCGCCCAGCGTGATGAGCGAAATGCCGGGCTCCTTGGCGAGCGTGTTGATGGCCGGCAGCGAGTTGGTGATCACGGTGAGCGGGGTGTGCTCGACGGCCTGGTGCGCGAGGAGCAGACACGTCGTGCTGTCGTCGAGCAGCACAGTCTGGCCTGGCACAAGCAGCGTCGCGGCGGCCCGCGCAAGGAGCTGCTTGGTCTGCGCCATGATGGACATCCGCTCCGCGACGCTGCCGTGGAACTGCGCCGACGGCAGCCCGGTCGCACCGCCGCGCACCTTGCGCAGCCAGCCCTGCGCCTGCAGGGCGTCGAGGTCGCGGTGCGCGGTCATCAGGCTGATGCCGAACTCCTCGGCGAGGTCCGCGGTACGTACGAAACCGCGGCCGACGACGGCCTCGCGCATCTGCCGCCGCCGCTCCTCCTGGGCCTCGACGCGGTCCATGGCAGCGCTCCCTCCTGGGTTCGTGCCACGTCGCTGTATGCGGCACGCGTGTGAATTCGCCGCGTTATGTTCGCACGGATTTAACGTACCGCTCCCGAGGGGAGCGGCGTCCGCGCGCTGCTCCGGTCCGACACAACACGGCAGGTCGTCGCCCCGATGAGAAGATTCCGGGCGCCATTGACTGCCCTTTCCGGCCGACTGTTCCATCAGCTCGTCCGTCCCTCCTGCCCCCGCCGCAGAAAGGGGAGAGTCGATGACGACCCCTCCGCCGCGTTCGATGATCACACGCCTGGGCATTCCGCCGACCCTCGCCTGGGGCTACCTCGGGCTGCTCCTCTTCATGATCGGAGACGGGGTCGAGTCCGGATATCTCTCGCCTTACCTGCTCGACCAGGGCATCTCGCAGCCCCGGGTCGCGCTGCTGTTCACCGTGTACGGGATCGCCGCCGCCATCGCCGCCTGGCTCTCCGGAGTGCTGTCCGACCTGTGGGGCCCGCGCCGGGTGATGTGGATCGGCCTGGGCATCTGGGGCGTCTTCCAACTCCTCTTCCTCGTCCTCGCTATCCCCATGACGAGCTATCCGCTGATGATCCTCGGGTACGGCCTGCGCGGCCTGGGCTACCCGCTGTTCGCCTACGGGTTCCTGGTCTGGGTCGCCTCGGTGGCGCCGCGCGCCCGGCTCGGCACGGCCATGGGCTGGTTCTGGTTCGCCTTCACCGGCGGCCTGCCCACCCTCGGCTCGCTGGTCGCCAGCGGACTCATCCCGCAGATCGGGGCGTACGCCACACTCTGGTCCGCGCTCGCGCTGGTGGCCGCCGGGGGACTGATCGCCCTGCTGCTCGTCCGTGACGACCGGGGCGCGAAGCAGCCGCGGGGCGAGGGCGCGGGGCCGCTCGCCACACTCCTCGGCAGCGTCACGGTGCTGTGGCGCAACCCCAGAGTCGGCGCGGGATCGCTCGCACGGGTCATCAACACGGCCTCGCAGTTCGGCTTCTTCGTGATCATGCCGATCCACTTCACGAAGACGGTCGGCTTCAGTCTCACCGAGTGGCTGCACCTGCTCAGCGCGATGTTCGCGACCAACATCTTCGCCAACCTGCTCTTCGGCGTGGTGGGCGACCGGTTCGGCTGGCGCCGGACCATTGCCTGGTTCGGCGGCATCGGCTGCACCGTCAGCACGCTGCTGCTCTTCTACGTCCCGAACGCGGCGGGCGACAACTTCCCGCTGGCACTCCTTGCCGCCGCCTTCTACGGCGCTACGCTGGCCGGATATGTACCGCTTTCGGCACTGGTGCCCTCGCTGGAGCCGCGGCACAAGGGACAGGCGCTGTCCGCACTCAACCTGGGCGCGGGTGCCAGCACCTTCGTCGGCCCCGCGGTCGTCGCCGTCTTCGTCGGGCCGCTCGGCGTCGCAGGGGTGGTCTGGATTTTCGCGGGGATGCATGCGGTGAGCGCCGTGCTCGCGCTCTTCCTGAAGCTGCCGGACGACGCGGGCGCGGCGGAAGCGGCCGACGTCTCCCCGGCCGACGTCTCCCCGGACGCCGCCGCACCGGCCGACGCCTCGCCGGACCCCGCGCCCGCCACCGCCCCGGCCGGTGTGAAAGGACTGACCTGATGTCCGTACTGACCATCGACGTCGGCACCACGATGATCAAGTCGGTCGTCTTCGACGACCAGGGCAAGGAGATCGCGGTCTCCCGGCTCGCCACCGAAGTCCTCCGGCCCCAACCCGGCTGGGCGGAACAGGACATGGACGCCGTCTGGAACGCAGTCGTCCACACCGTCCGCGGCGTCCTCTCCGGCCTGGCCGACCCCGTCTGGCTGGTGTCCTTCACCGCCCAGGGCGACGGCGCCTGGCTCGTCGACGAGGACGGCCGCCCCACGGGACCCGCGATCCTGTGGTCCGACGGCCGGGCCGGGGACCTGCTCACCACCTGGCAGCGCGAGGGCGTCCTCGAAGCTGCCTTCCGCCGCAACGGCTCGCTGACCTGCGCCGGCATGCCCAACGCCCTCTTCAGCTGGCTCGCCGCCCACGACCCGGACCGCCTCGCGCGCTCCCGTACCTCGCTGACCGCCGCCGGCTGGCTCTTCCTGCGCCTCACCGGCGTCCGCGCCTGCGACGAATCCGACGCCTCAGCCCCGTTCCTCGACCACTCCACCGGGGACTACGACCCGCAGATCCTCGACCTGTTCGGCCTCAGCGCCTACCACCGGCTCCTGCCGACCGTCCTCGGCGAGTCGGAGCGGATCGCCGAGATCACTGGCGACGCCGCGGGCCAACTGGGCCTCCCGGCCGGGCTGCCGGTCGTGATGTCCCCGTACGACATCGCCTCCACCG
Source organism: Streptomyces sp. LHD-70 (assembly GCF_031157275.1). GTDB lineage: Bacteria > Actinomycetota > Actinomycetes > Streptomycetales > Streptomycetaceae > Streptomyces. The sequence goes on along the minus strand of NZ_JAVIFW010000015.1, from coordinate 169,998 downwards.
CCCGCGGCGTCGGCGTGGTCAACCCCGGCCAGGCGTGCAGCATCCTCGGCACCACCCTGTGCACAGAGATCGTCCGGACCGACGTGGACACCAGCGGCGAACCGTCCGGCATCAACATCGCCTACCGCGGCCGCGAGCGGGTGCTGCGCGCCTTCCCGACCCTCAACGGCGCCGAAGTGCTCGGCTGGGCCGCGCAGATGCTGGGTCTCTCCGGGCCGCCGGAGCTGGCGCAGCTGGCCTTCGAGTCGGAACCCGGTGCCCGCGGCCTGATGTTCCTGCCCTATCTCTCCCCGGCCGGCGAACGCGCGCCGTTCCTCGACCCGCGCGCCCGCGGTTCCTTCAACGGACTGTCCCTGGAGCACTCGCGCGCCGACATGGCCCGCGCCGTGTTCGACGGGCTCTCCCTCGTCGTGCGCGACTCGCTGGCCGCGGCCCGTACGGACGTGAGTGAGCTGCGGCTGTGCGGCGGCGGCGCCAACAGCGACGCGTGGTGCGCGCTGATCACCGATGCGACGGGCGTGCCCACCGCCCGCTCCGGCGACACCGAGCTGGGTGCCAAGGGCGCCTTCCTCACCGGCCTCGTCCGCTCCGGCGCCGAGAGCAGCATGCACACCGCCGCCGCCAAGTACGTCCGGATGCAGAGCAGTTGGGAGCCCGACCCGGAACGCGCCCAGTTCTACACCGCCCTCTACGAAGACTTCCTCGACCGGCGGACCATCGCCCGCGAGGCCGGCTGGCGGGGCGGCGCGACATGGCGGGGGAGCCGTGCCGCGGCGTCGGGCGCGACACCGCACGACGGCGACAACAACCGCACCGCCGCCGGAGGCCTCCATGTCTGAGACCCGTCACGCCCCCGGTTCCCTCGACGGCATCTGGCTCGGCCTCGACCTCGGCACCCAGAGCGCCCGCTGCGTCGCCGTCGACGGCACCGGACAGCTCCTCGCCGCCGCCTCCCGGCCGCTGACCGGCAGCCGCGACGGCGTACGCCACGAACAGGACCCCGAGGCGTGGTGGAGCGCGCTGTCCGCCGCCTGCCGCGAGGCCCTGAACGGACTCGACACGCGGCGCATCCGCGGCCTCGCCATCGACGGCACCTCCGGGACGATCCTGCTCGCCGACGCCGCAGGCCGCCCGCTCACCCCCGGCCTGATGTACGACGACGGGCGCGCCGCCGACCAGGCGGCGACCGTCAACGAGGTCGGCGGAGCCACCTGGCGGGAGCTCGGCTACCGCAGCATGCAGCCGTCCTGGGCGCTGCCGAAACTGCGCTGGCTCCTGGACCATGAACCCGCGGCGTCCGGCACGGGAGTCCGACTCCTGCACCAGGTCGACCTGATCACCTGGCGCCTTGCCGGACACCAGGTCGCCGCCGACGCCAGCCACGCCCTCAAGACCGGCTACGACCTGGTCGAGGAGCGCTGGCCGCACAAGGTCATGGCCGAACTCGGCGTCCCCGAGGGCCTGCTGCCCGAAGTCGTACGCCCCGGCAGCGCGCTCGGCACCGTATGCGCCGAGGCCGCGGAAGCCACCGGCATCCCCGAGGGCGCCACCCTCATCGCCGGAATGACCGACGGCTGCGCCGCCCAGATCGGCGCCGGAGCCCTCGAACCCGGCGCCTGGAACTCGGTGCTCGGCACCACCCTCGTCTTCAAGGGCAGCAGCGCGCATCTGGTCCGCGACCCGGCGGGCGTCGTGTACTGCCACCGCGGACCGGGCGAGAACTGGCTGCCGGGCGGCGCCTCCAGCAGCGGCGCGGGCGTCCTCTCCCAGCTCTTCCACGGCGAGAACCTGGACGTGCTCACAGAGCAGGCCGCCGCGCTCGACCCGGACGCGGTCGCCTACCCGTTGGTCTCCACCGGCGGCGAACGCTTCCCCTTCCGCGCCCCCGAAGCCGAGCCCTTCATCCTCGGCGAAGTCCCCACCCGCGCCGCCGAGTTCCACGCCCATCTGCTCGGCGTCGCCTGCCTGGAACGGCTCTGCTTCGACTATCTCGACCACCTCGGCGCCCCCGTCGACGGACCGCTCACCCTCACCGGCGGCGGTGCCCGCAACCGCTACTGGTGCCGGCTGCGCGCCGAGGTCCTCGGGCGTCCCGTACGCCTGCCGGAACAGGCCGAGGGCGCCATCGGCATGGCGGTGCTCGCCGCCACCTCCTCCGGCGCCGGCGTCCAGGAAGCGGCCGCCGCCATGGTCCGGATCGGCGCGGAGATCCACCCCTCGCCGGCCCGCACCGCCCGCTACCTCCCCGTCTACCTCCGCTTCATCGACGAACTCACCCGCCGCGGCTGGCTCGACCAGACCGTGGCCGACCACGCCCGCAGGAGGGCAGCGCAGTGACCGACTTCATCCTCGTACGCCATGGCGAAACTGTCTGGCACGCGGAGAACCGCTACGCGGGACGCACCGATGTGCCGCTCACCCCGCACGGTCGTGAGCAGGCCGCCGCGCTCGCCGACTGGGCCGTCAACGCGGGGCTCACAGCCGTCTGGAGCTCACCGCTCTCCCGCGCCCGGCTCACCGCCGCCCCCGCCGCCGAGGCCTGCGGCCTCACCGCGCGCGTCGACGAGCGTCTCTACGAACTCGACTTCGGCCAAGGCGATGGCCTGACCAGGGACGAGATGCGGCAGCGCTTCCCGCAGGAGCTTGCGGCGTTCCTCGACGACCCGGTCGAGAACCATCTGCCCGGCGGCGAGGACCCGCGCAAGGCCGCCGGACGCGCCGCCGAGTGCCTGGCCGACATCGCCCGCGAACAGCCGCACGGCCGCATCCTCCTTGTCGCCCACTCCACCCTCGTCCGGGTCCTGCTCTGCCATCTCCTCGGCATCCCGCTCGCCGACTACCGCCGCGTCTTCCCCCACCTGCTCAACGGCGCCCTCACCGAGATCCGGATCGAGAACGGGCAGACCGCACTGCTACGTCTCAACACCCCCGCGACGACCCGGGCCCCCGCCTTCCACTGACCGCCCGGCCACCCGCCCGCACCGCCCTTCAGGAGAAACCCACCCATGAGCACCACCGTCCTCGCCGCCGGCAACCACTTCATCCGCCCGAGCCTGTTCACCGACGCCGTGCGCGCCGCCGCCGGGGACCTGCCCCTGGACGTCCGCGAGCTCCAATTCCCCTGGCCGCACACCCCGTTCGGCCCGGTCGCCGAGGTCATCGAGGCATCCGGCAGCGAGGACGAGATGATCGAAGCGCTCCAGGGCGTGCAAGTCTGTGTCACCGAGCACGGCCCGCTCACCGAGCGCATCCTCGCCAACTGCCCGGATCTGAAGCTGTTCTGCACCAGCCGCGGCGGCCCGGTCAACGCCAACCTCGAAGCGGCGACCCGACACGGCGTGGCGGTCTGCTACGCCCCCGGCCGCAACGCCACCGCCACCGCGGAACACACCCTCACCCTGCTGCTCGCCGCCGCCCGCGGCGTCGGCGACACCCACACCGACCTGCGCAAGGGCACCTGGCGCGGCGACTACTACGACTACGACAACTGCGGCATCGAGATCGACGGCGCGACCGTCGGCCTGATCGGCTACGGCGCCATCGGCAGCCGGGTCGCCAAGGTCCTGCGCGTCATGGGCGCCGAGGTCCTGGTGCACGACCCGTACGTACGGCCCGAGGCGCTGGCGGGCATCGCCGAACCGGTCTCCCTCGACGAACTGCTCCGCCGCTCCCGCATAGTTTCCCTGCACGCCCGGGTCACCGACGAGACCAAGGGCATGATCGGCCGCGACCAGATCGCCGCGATGCCCCTCGGATCGATCCTGGTCAACTGCGCCCGCGGCGCGCTGCTCGACTACGAAGCTGCCTGCGACGCACTGGAGTCGGGACACCTCGCGGGCGCGGGCTTCGACGTCTTCCCCGAGGAGCCCCTGCCCGCCGACTCCCGGCTCCTGACCGCCCCCGGCGTCGTTCTCACCCCGCATATCGCGGGCGGCAGCCAGCAGGTCGCGCACAAGGCCGCGAACATCGTCGCTGCCGAGGTCGGCCGCTATCTGCGCGGCGAGCCGCTGGTGCACTGCGCCAACCCTGAGGCGCTCCAGCCGAGTTGAGGCAGATCGACGGCGGCCGCCGGGGCAGCTCCGGATCCCGCCGCCTCGGAAGGCACCGGGATCCGCCAGGTCTGGCTGTCGTTCTCGGAGCCGGCGAGCAGCGACGTGCGGTCGGCGCAGGTGACCGCATCGCCCTGTGACCGGCAGGGCAGGGCCACCTCGGCGAGCTTGCTGCCGACGCGTTAGGGACGTCTCAGCCGTTTCGCCCGAGGGTTGTCAGCGACAACTCAGGCGGCTCCGCCTCCTCCTGCGGTTCTTCCGGCTGTGCCGGAGTGGGGCGCAAGCTGCCGCGGTGTCGGTAGGCGCATCTCTCGGCGGCTTCGCCCAGGTTGTGCCAGAGGTGCAATTGGTCGGCGATCTGGAGGGCTTGCGGGGCGCCGCGGGAGGCGCCTTCGGCGAAGAAGGGAGCCCGGTCACGGCAGACGATCTCGATGCCGGTCCGCCCGGCGAGCCAGGCCGCATGGGTGTCCGCCTCCCGGTCGGGAAGGAGGTCGACCGGGCGACGTGTTTCGACGTCGACGAGTACGGTCCCGTAGATTCTGCCCTTACGCTGGGCGTATTCGTCCACGCCGACCACCCGGGTTGCGGTGGTGGCGGGGTCCGGAAGCGAGGCGATCAACCTCAGCAGGGTGTTCCGGCTGACCGGAACCTTGAAGGCGTCCGTCATCCGCGCGCCAGCCCGCCCCGCGAGCGCGAGGCCGACCGACACCAGTGACGACTGCAGCCGCTCGGTCCGACGCCCGAACTTGCGGGTGAGGCCGGGTGCTTGCTCGGCGCAGGTCTTTCGCTCACACGTTTCCTCCTCGCAGACGAATCGCCGAACCCGCAACGACACCACGACGAACTTGCCCGCCGTCGGCAGATCACGAGGAAACCGCAGGTAGGAGCCATGTATTCGCTCCGGTCAGCATCGGCATCCCGGGCAGGCCATCTGCCCTGCGGTTGTACGGGCATCGATCCTGACGACCGTGTCGGTCGCCTCGACCGATTCCACCAACAGGCCCTCGACCGAGGAGAACAGCAGATCGTCCAACTGCGGCAGCACTTCGTCAAGGCTAAGGACTGCCGACCACACCACCATCCAGCCGAGCGATTTTCGGCTGAACTCAACGGTCATCACGCGAAGACCAAAAGTGGGAGCAGCTGCCGCTCACCGTCGCCGCGCAGCGCGCCCATCGCTCCGGCTTCCCCGACGCGTATGCCAAGCACGAACCGCTCGCGACCGCCCTGCAGCAGGCCATCGCCCCGGCCCTCGGCCACAGCGGTGAGCCACCGGCCAGCCTCGGCGCCGCGGGTCCGCTCCCCGCGGCCGCGGCGTGCGGGGGAGAGGCCGCAGGCGCCTCCTCACCGTACGGACGGGTCGAGAACGGCCAACTTCCCAAGGGCTACAGCATCCCGGCCACCGCTAAGCCCGAGGCCCGCGCCGCGATCGGCTGGGCACTGCAACAGCTCGGCGGGCCCTACCGTGGGGCGGCACCTGCACGGACCCCGAGGGGTCTGTGCCACGCGACCGGTGCGACTGCTCCTCCCTCACACAGCGCGCGTACGGCGTCACCCTGACCCGCACCACCTACACCCAGGTCAATGAAGGCCGCCCGGTGCCGACTTCGCAGATCCAGCCGGCGACCTCGTCTTCACCCGCGGCACCGCCGCCCGCCCCGAACACGTCGCCATGGCGGTGGGGCATGGCCTCGTGGTCAACGCTCCCCGGCCTGACCGAGGCATCGAAGTTGCCGAACTCGCCACTCACAGCGCTGTGTTGGCGGTCCGCCGCGTCGTGTCATGAGCGTAATCGGGCCGACAGCGCGCTCTTGTGATCCAGTCTCAGCCAACTCGTGGAAACTCAGCGCCACTTCACGTGATTATGGTCTCCGTCGACCCTCCGTAACTGATGCCTGGCTCGACAGACCTCGTCACATGAGTGAGGGAGTAGCACCATGAGTACGACCGTGACTCCGCCCCGTGTTTCAAGCGGAGCCAACACGCAGGTCACCGCCGCTGGCATGCTCAGGCTCCGATGAGCGACCGATACGTGCGCACCGTCGAAGTCCCTCTGGAGGACGGCAGCGAGGACATCGTGCGGGTCCAGATCCGCGAGGTGGATGAGTCGCTCGTGCGCGTGGGGCGTGGTGGCCGGGCAGTTGCACGGGCTGAGCAGACACTTGGGGAGATGCTGGACACGGTACGTCCGGTGGCTGACAGCTTCGTGGGGCGCTTCCGTGACCTTGCTCTACCCCCTGACGAGATCGCCCTGGAGTTCGGAGTTTCCCTGTCGGCGGAGGCAGGCGTCGTCATCGCCTCCACTGCAACCGCGGCCAACTTCTCGGTGAGTCTTACCTGGAACAGAAGTGACCGGACAGAACCGACGGACAACAGTGCGTAGCCGGTTGACGCAGTGATGCGTTGGGGCCGTGGTGAAGCGGAGGCCACGTGACGGGGCCGGAAGAACAGAGACCCGATGAGGCACTCGTCTCGTCGGTTGTCCGTATCAAAGGGCTGGACGGCCAGCCCATCGGCGCGGGCTTCCTCGTCGCACCTGATCAAGTCTTGACCTGTGCTCATGTGGTGACATTCGCCTTGAGCCGGTCCGACACGGATCAGGAGGCAGTCGGAGCCTCAGTCACGCTGGACATGCCTTTGGACCCGCGCTTGGCGGGGCCGACCTGGACCGCTCAAGTGGAGCACTTCGTTGCTGAACAGCACGACGGCACGGGGGACGTGGCGCTTCTTCGCCTGCAGACAGTCATCCCCGGTTCCCGGGCGCTGCCGATGGTCGAGCCCAAGACCGCATGGGACGACGAGGTCGGCATCGTGGGGTTCACCAGCACCTCGACAGGCGGCATATGGGTCAAGGCGAAACTCAGCGGTCCCACAGGGGAAGGACGACGACAGTTTTCCCGAGCCGACGGCGAGACCGCGTACGTAGAAGAGGGCTTCAGCGGTAGCCCCATCTGGGATCCGCGACACCGTGCGGTAGTCGGGATCGTCTCAGTGGCCCAGCCGGGGCGCCAGGCCCAACAAGCGTTCGCGATCCGCAAGGACTCTGTGGTCCGGGACATACCCGAGCTCGACTCAGCCCTGTCGCCCGCATCACCCTTCCTCGGTCTGGAAACCTTCCAGGAAAGCCACTCGCACGTGTACTTCGGCCGCAAGGACGATGCCGAGAGAGTGGCCAGGGCGCTGGCCGATCATTCGAGCGTCACCGTGTATGGGCCTTCAGGGTCGGGCAAGTCGTCGATGGCCCTCGCTGGTGTGGTGCCGAGTATGCGAGCGGACGGGTATGACGTCCTGGTGGTGAACGCTGGAGTCGTTGGCTCGCCGCTGGTCGCGCTTGCCAACGACATGTACGAGGTCCTCGTCGTCAGGAGGCAGCGGCACGAGCCAAAGCGAGCACGGAGTGCCGGCGAAGTGCAGGCGTGGCTCACAGACTTGGGGCTCCTGGACACGCTCCACCGCTTATGCGGGAAGGCGGGCAGAAAGCTTCTCCTCGTACTCGATCAGGCCGAAGCACTCCTGGCCCGGGAAGATGCCGAGGTTGCCGAACTGGTCCGCCTGCTCTTACCGGAGAGTCGGTCGGCCACGGGATTGCGTGTGCTGCTCACCCTCCGGGCCGATTTCATGGACGAGGTCCTCAAGCATCCACATCTCGGTCCCGCGCTCCGGGACGGCGTGACCCTGCCGCTGACACCGATGTCTCGGGAGCAGCTGCGAGAGGTGATCAGCAAACCACTCGAGCAAGTCCCGGGCGTGACCTACGAACGGGGTCTCGTCGACCGCATCCTGGACGACGCTGGCAGCGGTCCGGGAACACTGCCGCTCCTCGGCTTTGTCCTGCAGAGGCTATGGGCGGACCAGGAGCACGGGCAGCTTCGTCTCGCGGCGTACGAAGCAGCTGGTGGCGTCTCCGGCGCACTGGCAAAACATGCTGAAGAGGCCTGGTTGCGGTGCCTCGGAAAGCAAAACAAAACCAGCGAAGGAGAGCGACCGGGAAAGGTCGGGGAAGCCGCGCGACGCAAGGAAGCCGAAGCACGGCAGCTTCTCACCGGGCTGGTCCGCGTACTGCCCGGCAGCCCGGCCCCGCTGCGCCGCAGACTCACTCGTCAAGAAGCCGGCGAGACGCGGTGGCAGATCGCGAATTGGTTCGCCGGACCCAAGTGGCGACTCCTTGTCATGCACGGAGGACAGGGGGAGCAGGAGACCGTCGAGCTCGCCCACGAGGCACTGGTCACGGTCTGGCCGGCCCTCCAGGATCAGGTGCGAGCTGACAGTGAGTTTCTGGCGGGGCGTGCGGAACTTGGCCATGAACGCGAGCGGTGGACGAAGGGGGGCCAGGCACCAGGGCTGCTTCCTGGTGCACTTCAACTCGATGCGATTGAGAAGCGACTAGGTAACCGAGAGGATGAACTCGGCAAAGAGGAACGAGACTTTCTCAGGGTCGCGCGGGAGCGTCGCCAGGTGCAGCGCAACCGTGGCCGCGCCGCGTGGATCGCGGTCTCTGTGGTGTTCGCACTGATCGCCGGGCTCGGTACGTTCCTCGTCTACCAGTCACGCGTCAGCAGTCAACGCGAGGCAGAGTCACGATCCCGCCAGCTGGCCACCTTCTCAGCCGAGGTGGCGAAACGGGATTCGGGACAGGCCGCGCTGATCGCCATGGCGGCATACGAGATCGCACCGACCGACGAAGCCCGCAACGCCATGCTCCGCCAGTACGACCAGCTCAAGGACGCCGCATGGGTGCTGAGCGGGGCTCAGGGGAAGATCCGGAGCGCGGCGTCGAGCGTGGACGGCATGGTGACGCTCGTGGTGACAGACAACGGTCGCGCCACGCTCTTCGTACGCCAGAGCGGGGGACGGGTTCAGCGACTCCAGCTCAGCCTCGACGAGATGGCCTTCCTGCCGCTCGTCAGCCGCGACGGACAGCGGATCGCGTATCTGTCGGCGACAGGTGCGGTCGTCTGGCACGACGTCGACCACACAGCCAACAAGCCAGACAGTCTGCTTGGGGCGGCGCATACCCTGCGCTCAAAGGAGTTCAAGGCCATGGCCAGCCTGGCTGAGGTGCTGGGCGATGACGACGACCTCATGGCGTTCTCACCCAACGGCAAGCAACTGGCCACGGTCTCCAGCGATCGGCTGCGGCTGTGGGATCTGTCCACGGAACGTCACCGAGATGTGCCCGGCCAGGTGCCTGCGAACGTCGAGGCCGTGGAGTTCGGCCAGAACCAGAACACGCTCGTGGTCCGAAGCCGCTCCCGTACCAGCAAAGCCTCTGTGTCAACCGTGGAAGTGGGCACAGGGAAGGTCCGCAAGCTGGCAGACGATGTCAACACAGGAGGGTTGTACGGCTCGCCCGTCGGCCTGTCGGGGGACGGCACCGTCATGGTTGTCTGCCGCGAGGCCGCCGAGGGCGAAGGCAAGGTCTACCAGGCCTTGCGTGTCACGGACGGGCGGGTGCTGGGCAGCTACACCGATGAGAGAGAAACCTCTGGCTGTGAAAGCATCGCCGTCGACGAGGCGGGTGAACGTTTCGCGGCGAACGAATTTGACACGTGGACAGTTGTCGACATTCGGCAGGGGCGGCGCGTGCAGCAAATCAAGACTCGTACACCCGAGATGACGGTCGGCCGCCTTTTCCACGACGGACGTCAGCCGCTCGTGCTCACGGTTGCCGAGGACAAGAACACCCTGACCGCTCTGCCGCTCACCCCCAGCGATGTCGACGGCAGGGATATTGTCGTCAACACGCCGCGACTGATCGACGGTGGGAAGACCATGGTCGCCCGCGTCAAGCCTCAGGACAAACCTGCCGTCGACGAGACTCTCGCGCTCGTCGACGCCTCCTCCGGGCAGGTGAAGGCCGAAGCGAAGCGGCCTGATACACCCCCGTCACTCACCCTGACCGCTGCACACGCACTGGCGGTCAACGATGGGGAAACCCTCGTGGCGGACGTTGTTGACAGCAACAAGATCATTGTCCGGCAGATCCCGTCCCTGCATAAGGTCGCAGAGATCACCACGCTCTCGCCTCCCGTCAGCGAGAGAGGCAATGCGGAACCGCTGACGCTCGGCTTTCTCCCAGGGGGCGACGAACTCCTGACGCTCTCCGGCAGCCGGATCGAGCACTGGAACGCCAGGACCGGCCATCGTCTTTCCAAGACCATCGACGCCCGCAAGCTCAACCTGAGCAAGAAGAACCCGCCCGCCTTCGGCTCGACTGAGAGGGCCACTGATTCGGGCTTCGCGGTGAACGGCAGCCCAGAAGAGGGCCACATCCAGATCATGATCTACGGCGACCCGGTCCTGCACACCGTCAACCTGCGCACAGGCAAGGAAAACCAGACCCAACGCATCCGCCTCGGCCAGGACGTCGAGCGGGCATTCCTCGACAGCAGCGGACAGCACGCAGCCGCGAAGACACCGGGCGGCATGCTGGAGCTGTGGTCAGCGGAGACTGGGCAAGAACCGACCCGATTGGTCGGCCCACTCGGTCCGCTGGGTGCGAACCGCACCTTTACCGGCGACGGCTTCACCTTCAACTTCACAGGCAGAGACGGCGAGTTCTACTTGGCTAACGGAAGCTCGGTGCGCTTTCAGCAGCTATCTGACTCCAGCCATGCAACGACCTACGACTTCGTGACGAACCAGTACTTCTTGGCCGCAACCAAGGACGGCAAGACCTTAGTGCGGGTCCTGTCGGAAGGCGGCTTCGGAGGTAACGATGGCCGTGGACGCCTGGACCTAATCCGCCTCGACCCCGAACTTTGGCAACGCCACCTGTGCGACGCCATCGGTCGCGACCTCACCCCGGACGATCGCCGTGGCCTGCCCGCCGGACTCCCGGACAGGATCTGTCCGGCCTGACTGCCGCGCGTACGTCGACAGGCGGTCCGCTACCGCAGATGGGCTCGTTGGGTTGGAGCCGCTCGGCGAGCCCACCGGCCTGGCTGCGCTCAAGGACCACCTCCGCGGAGCCGTGCTGTGGATACGCAGCCTCCCGGCGACCACGTGATCTCAACTCCTGGTCGCGCCCGAGGCGTCTGCGGGTCGGCCCGTTCGGGTCCCGCCTGGGGACCCGAACACCGAGCCTTACCCGGGTGGCCTCACTTCCACGGGTCGGTGAACGACCGGCCGGGCACCGGCTTGGCGATGAGCGCTACGGGGATGAAGAAGTTGACCTGGCCGATCGCGAACATCAGCGTGGCGAGCGCCTTGGCCTCAAAGTGCTCGGCTGCCTGCGCATACAGCTCGTTGGAGACCCTCTCGCCGTCTGCGGACGGCTGAAGTACGGCTTCCACGAGTGCCAGCGCGGCACGCTCGGGACCTGTGAAGTACGGCGAGTCCTGCCAGGACGCCACCGACGTGATCCGTTCCTCCGACTGCCCGGCCTTGCGCAGGAAGCCCGTGTGCAGGACGGTCAGGTAGGTGCTGCCGACGATCTGACCAGCACGCAGCTGGACCAGGCTGATCGTGGAGCGCGGTACTGACCCGTTGCCGGTGACTCTGAACAGTGCCGCCGACACCTCCGCCAGCTCGGGAACAAGCTCCGCGGGGTCCTCGGACATCCGCGGAACCATGGGGACCTCCGCCGTGATCGAACGTGTTTCCATCGCCATCTCCTTCGGGCCTTCAACTTGCTGTCACTGGCCTGACGGATCGCGACGGAGAAATGTGACATGACCAACGGAAGACAGTCGTTCTTGGTCAGGCAGAGGCTGACCCAGCATGCGGCGGGTTGTCGTGCCGTACGCCGCCGGCCGTGTCAGGCCGGGAGGATTTCCTCCAGGGCCTCCACGACCTCGTACGAGTCCGGGGTGGTCTGCGGGGAGAAGCGGGCAGCGACCGTGCCGTCGGGGGCGATGAGGAACTTCTCGAAGTTCCAGCGGATGTCGCCCTTGTGCCCGTCCGCATCCGCGGTGCGCACGAGCTTCGCGTACAGGGGGTGTCGTCGGGGGCCGTTCACCTCGACCTTCTCGGTCAGCGGGAACGTGACCCCGTACGTGGACGAGCAGAACGCGGCGATCTCCTCGGGGGTTCCGGGTTCCTCCGCGGCGAACTGGTTGCAGGGGACGCCGAGGACGGTGAAGCCCCGTGCCGCGTACTTCTGCTGGAGCTGTTCCAGCTCGGCGTACTGGCGGGTGAGGCCGCACTTGGAGGCGACATTGACGACGAGGACGGCCTTGCCGCGGTACTGGGCGAGGTTCGCGGGGCCGCCTTGGAGGGCGTCGATCCGGACTTCGTAGAGGGACATGCCGGAGATGCTAGGTCTCGTCCCTGCCTGCACATGAGGCCGGGTCGGCGGCGGCCGGGGCGGAAACCGGAGTGGAGGCGGCCGGGTCGGAAACCGGAGTGGAGGCGGCCGGGTCGGAAACCGGAGTGGAGGCGGCCGGGTCGGAAACCGGAGTGGAGGCCGCCGGGTCGGAGGCCGGCAAGTCCGTTGTCAGTGGGCGCTGTTACGTTCTGTGACATGACCGATCACGCGTTGCAGCTGCTTCGGCGGGACCGCCGCCTGGCCGAACTGGCCGCCTTCCCCTTCGACTTCGACTTGGACCGCGCCGCCCAGGGCCACGTCGAGGAGGTCCGTCTCGCCTCGGGCGGGCCGCTGGAGGTGGTTGCCGGGGACGACACGGGCGGCACGTACTTCGTGTGCGCGGACGGCTCGGTGCTCTACGCCGACTCGGAGGGCGGCGCGGGGATCATCGGCTCCAGCGTCGACGAGGCCCTGGAACTCGTGATCGGCCTGCCCGGCTGGCACGACTGCACGCGCCTGTCACCTGACGACGGCGAGGAGAAGATCCTGGCGCGCGTCACGGAGATCGAGGACGAGATCCGTGAGGTCTACGGAATCGACGAGGAGCGGGCCGAGCTCCGCGCGGCGCTGGGCTTCCCGGACCGCTCCCCGGCCGAGCTGGTGGGCAGACTGCGCGCCGCGCTGCTGCGCACCGAGCCCGACTTCGTGCTGCTCAATGCGGACGAGGGGTGTGCGTACCTGCTGATAGGCCCGGCAGGCCCGCCGTTGTGGGAGCGGGTGCTCGCGGCGGGCCGCGCCGACCTCGCCCGGCTGCGGGAGGGCGAGCGCACGGTGTGGCGTGACGTCGCCGAGGACCCGGTGCGGCGCCGGATCACCCTGCGGGCTGCGCAGTTCGACCGGGCCGAGGGCGATCTGGAGCTGCTGCTGCATCTGTTGCGGCACGAGACGGAGTCGTCGATGACGGACGAACTGCGGCTCGCCGCCGTGCTGGTGGGGCTGCGCGGGGACATCGGGGATCTGCCGCTGCTGCTTGAGGTCCGGGAGACGGATTTCGACACGGCGTGCGGCCTGGGCGACCTGCCGGAACCGGGTGCGAGTGCCGACGAGTTGCAGCGGTGGGCGCGAGCGCTCGACGAGTCGATGTTCGGGACGGACCCGTCGGACGAGCCGCTCTCCACGTGGACCGACCTGGCCCGGGACCAGGGGATGACGGAGCTTGCGCGGGTGGCGCTGATCCGCGAACTCGACGACATCGTCATGGACCAGAGCAGACTCCGCCGCCCCGAGGCGCCCCGCACCCTGGCCACGGCTCCGCTGAGCGGGCTCGCCCGGGACTTCGAGGAACTCGGCGACCTTCCGCAGGCGTTGCGCGCCCAGCGTCTGTACGCCGCTCTTCAGGAGACGGCATGGGACCGCGCCTCGGCCGGGCGCACCCTGGCCCGCCTGGAGCGGGAGGCGGGCCGATTGCCGCAGGCGGCCGACAGCCTGGCCGAGGTGCGTGCCGCCCTCGCCACCCCGGGCGACGACTCCCTGCGCCACTGGCAGCAGGTCAACCTCGGCCGCTGGATAGCCGAGGAGCACTACCGCCTCACCTGCGCCTTCGCCGACGCGAACCGTCCCGAAGAGGCCCGCACCCTCCTCACGGCCGCCGACGCCGTACTCGCCGAACTCTCGGAGAACGCCGCGAACGACGTCTGCGACCTCGCCGAGCGGACGACTGCGAGAGTGGGGGAGGTCGGCTGAGACCGGGCGCTGTGGGCGGACGGTCCGCATGGCCACAACGACGAGGCGATCACCTGCCGCATGGTCTTGAGGCTCAGCTTCAGTCCCCAGGAGGCGCAGCTCTCCAGCTAGTGCCCTGACCGAATAGGTCCACCGGGTTGGAGGCGTAGGAAACGGTCCCCGGAACACGCCTCCCCTCGAAAATCCAATAGTCACGATGGCTGGGAGCGAGAAGAATCCCTGGTCATGAACCTACTGACTCACTGGCCGCTTGCGGGCCTGCGGTTGACGACACCGCGGCTGGAGCTTCGGTTGCCCAGCCTGGATGATCTCGCCGCGTTGGCTTCGTTGGCAGCCGCTGGTGTGCATGATCCGGCGGTGCAGCCGTTCACCGTGGCATGGACCGATGTCGGGCCCGAGCAGCGTGCTCGCAGTGTCCTGCAGTACCACTGGCGCTGCTGGGGTGAGTGGCAGCCGGAGAACTGGGAGCTGAACCTGGCGGTCGTGCGAGACGGCATTGTCGTGGGTACACAGGGCATCGGTGCCCGGGACTTTTCGGTTCGTCGTGAAGTAGGCACTGGCTCCTGGCTGGGCAGGGCCTATCACCGCCAGGGCCTGGGGACCGAGATGCGTGCGGCTGTCCTCCACCTGGCCTTCGCCGGACTCGGCGCACAGCACGCTGTCTCTGGGGCATATTCAGACAACGCAGCCTCGCTGGAGGTTTCGCGCAAGCTCGGCTATCACGAGGACGGCATTGAACGTCATGCCGTACGCGGTGAGCCCGCCGTGCTGCGCAGGCTCCGCCTCACTGCTGAACAGTGGCAACAACACCAGCTGGTCCCGGTGAAGATGGAGCGACTGTCGGAGTGCCTGCCATGGTTCGGCCTGGTGTGACCGTGTAGCGGCTTGGAGACCATCCCGGGTGGTCTGTGGAACGACGAGCCCAGGCTGCGGCAGCGTTGTAGGTCAAGTCGCAGTGGCAAGCGGCCGCCCGCCCCACCGGATGCCCTTCTCACTGCGGATGCGGGCGCGCTCGCGGCGTTGAGCAGCGAGGACGATGGGGTGGCGGGCGTTGGCGTTGCGCCAGCGCAGGTAAGCATGGAGGGCCCGCGTCTGGGCGGTGTGGTTGCGGTGGTGGGAGTTGGCCAGGGTGAACTGCCGCAGCGGGCCGAAGTGCGCCTCGATCGGGTTGGTTCTCGTCGATGAACTCGATGGTGGTGTCGTCGAAGTGGGCGTTCGGAGGTGGTGTGCTATCACCCGAACCGCTGGCGCAGCTCGCGCTTGAGGACCTTGTGGCTGGGCCCCAGCGGAAACGCGTCGACGAACTCGATCCGTCGCGGATACATGTGCTTGGCCAAGTGCTGCCTAGCCCAGGCGGTGACGTCCTCGGCCGTTGGCGCGGGAGCGGCGTGCCGGTCGGCGATGAGGACGGCGCAGACCTCCTCGCCGTACGCAGAGTCGGGAACGCCGATGACGGCTGCCTCGGCGATCCCGGGGTGCCGCAGCAGCACCTCCTCGACCTGGCGCGGGTAGACGTTGAAACCGCCGCGGATGATCAGGTCCTTCTTGCGATCGACGATGGAGATGAAGCCATCGGCGTCCTTGCGGCCCAGGTCGCCGGTGCGGAACCATCCGTCGACGAGCGCCGCCGCGGTGTCCTCCGGTCGGCCGAGGTAGCCGGAGAAGACGTTGTGGCCGCGCACGACGATCTCGCCGAGGTCCCCGAAGGGCAGGAGCTCGATCTGCTCCTCCAGGTCGGCGCGGGCGATCTCGACCTCCACGCCCCACACAGGGTGGCCGACGGTTCCGGCCCTGGCGCCGAAGTCGGGTTGGTTGACGGCCGTGGTGGGCGAGGTCTCGGACAGGCCGTAGCCCTCGTACACCTCGGTGTCGAAGACCTCGTTGAACCGCTCCAGCACAGTCACGGGGAGCGAGGCGCCGCCGGAGATGCACAGACGAAGCCGCGGCAGGGCGCCCGCTGTGCGGGCGGCCTCCAGCAGCCGGATGTACATCGTGGGCACGCCGTGGAAGGTGTTGACGCCCTCGCGGACCATCAACTCGACGGCCGCGGCGGCATCGAAGCGCGGCAGCAAGACGAAAGTGGCGCCCGCCCGCCAGGTCGAGTTCATGCTGACGGTCTGCCCGAAGACATGGAACAGCGGGAGGGCTCCGAGCACCACGTCGTCGGGGCGGACGTCATTGATATCGAAGGCGTTGACGGTCGCGTTCATGACCAGATTGAGGTGGCTGAGCCCGACCCCCTTCGGCACTCCCGTCGTGCCGCTGGTGTAGAAGACCACTGCCAGATCCTCGGCGGCGCGGGGGGTGTAGGACGGCAGGGGTTCGACGGTTTGGGCGAGGTCTTCGAGCCGACCGTCCGAGCCGGCCACACTCACTTCCGGGCCGAGGGCGATCATCCGCACCCCTGCCTCGGCGGCAGCCTTGCTGCCCGTGTCAGTCTGGGCGGCGTGGCACAGTAGCAGACGGGCTCCGCTGTCCCGCAGCACGTGCGCGGCTTCCTCGGCCGTGAGCAACAGGTGCACAGGCACCACCACAGCCCCGGCGGCGAGGATCGCGTAGTAGGCGCGTGGGAACTCAGCGGTGTTCGGGGCCATCAGGGCCACCTTGTCGCCGGGGCGGACGCCCAGTCTCGTGAGCGCGGCTGCCTGGGTGCGGGCCTGCTGCCACAGTTCGGCGAACGTGATCCGCAGCTCATCTTCCACGAGCGCGGGGTGATCCGGGCGGCGCCGGGCCGCCTCGGCGAGGACTGTGGCCAGGGACAGATGCGTCATTCGTAGCTCCTCCGGATTGATTTGGTTCATCAGGTTGTTGTGAGGGGTGGCGTGGCGGCAGTGCCGGTCGATCGCTACAGGGACGCAATCGCCGGCCCAGCTCGCGCTTGCGGACCTTTTGCTGGGGCCGAGCACGGGGTTTGAAGATCAGCGTGACGTTACGTCAGACCAGGTCGCCACTGATCTTGGTGTAGCCACGCTGGCGCCCGCCCTCGCTCAGAGCCGGCCGGTCAGGGACTGCAGCGCGAGGGCGGTCGCGGCGACGGCCACCCAGAGGATGCCGCCCAGGGCCAGCGGGCGGGCCCTCGCGGCGCGGATCAGCGAGGGGTGCAGCCCCAGACCGATGCCGGCCAGGGCGACCGTGACGAGGAACTGGCCCGACTAGGCCAACCCGGCTGCCACGAGGCGGGAATCAGACCCGAGGACGAGGCCGCGGCCGTGACCAGGAACCCAAGAACGAAGAGAGGCAGAGCGGCGCGGACCGCTGCCCGCCGATGGGGCCACCGCCAGCGTGTCAAGCAGCACCGGGATCTCGCCCAGGAGTTCTACCGCCTGGGCGGTCCGTTCGTCGTCGACTTCGGTTATGGAGGCGGTGATGGTGCATTGCGCCCGCGCAGTTGCATTCAGATTGCTGAGCCCCCATTGGGGCTGATGACCTGTCCAACTAGGTAGTGTTCATCGCTCGCAAGGTGCCGTACCGTCGCGGCATACTCATCGACGGTGCCGAAGCGCCCCGCGGGGCAGCCCTGCCAGAGACGGTTACGGCCAGCCTCGCCGATCTGTTCCAGGTACTCGTTGAAGGCCGGTGTCGCGACGCCTCCGGGCGCCATGGCGTTGACGAAGATGTTGGCGCCTGCCACTTCCATCGCCACCGAGCGGGTGAAGGCGATCACTGCGCCCTTGCTCGCACTGTAGTGCGGGCTGTGCGCGCTCCTCGACGAGATGCCGGCGATCGATGCGATGTTGACGATGCGCCCGTAGCGCTGCGGCTGCATCAACCTGAGTGCCTCACGGGTGCAATAGAACACACCATGCACATTCACGTCCCAGTAGCGCTGCCACTCCTCGTCGCTGATCTCGCTGGTGAAGCGCAGCGAGTCGCGGGCCATGGGTGTGTGCAGGTAGGCATAGAGCTGGTTGCGGCGCTCGGTGTCGGTCGGCCTGTTAGGGGTCAGCGCGGCGTTGTTAACGAGCACGTGAACGGAGCCGAAGTGCTCCACCGCGGCGGCGAACATGTCGGTGACCTCGGCGCTCGACGACACGTCGCAGCGCACTGCAAGGCAGTTGGCGCCTGCGGCCTCGACCTCTTGGCGGGCCTCAGCCAGCGATGTCTCGTTCACGTCGCAGATCACGACGTTCGCCCCTTCACGCGCCAGCGTAACTGCAATCGCCTTGCCCAGGCCCGGCCCAACCCCGGTCACGAGCGCGACTTTGTTTGCCATGTGCATAGCGGTCTCCTGAAGAGATGGGAGCGTGCCCGGGAATGAAGAGATGGGAGCGTGCCCGGGAATGTGGCACTTCATAGAGCGCCTTTCCTCGAGGTCGCGCGGGGCGGATCTCCAGGTCATTCCCGGGGTCGGAACTATGACGCCGTCGGTGTGGTCTCCGCTCGCGCCTCGTTGACCTCTTCCAGGGATATACCGCGCGTGCGTATCCCGAAGACGGAGATGAGTAGGGCAAAGGTGAACATGAGCGCCGCGACGAAATAGAAGACCGCGGCGATTCCGAAGCCCAGCAGCAGAGCGGAGATGACCTGGGCGGCGATGACATTGGCGACCCGGGCGATGGAATTGGCCCAGCCCAGGCCCGTGGAACGGAATCGGGTAGGGAAGACCTCGCTGGTATAGGTCAGCGTGAGGGGCACCGAGAGCTGGAAGACGAAGGACAGGACACAGGCAAGGGTGATGGCTGCCACGGTGGAGCTGGCCAGGGTGAACAGGAGAGACAGGATGCCCAGGGCTGCGCCGATGCCGGCGAGGATGTGCTTGCGCTGCCAGCGGTCGGCGAAGAAGGTGGCCGCCAGGGGGCCGAGCATCCCGACGGTCACGATGATCGCCGTGTACAGGGTGGTGTGATGGAGGTCGAAGCCACGGAGCTTCAGCAGGGTGGAGACCCAGTAGTTGAAGCCGAAGTATGAGACGACGCCCAGTGTGAAGATCGCTGAGGTGACGGCGAACCGGCCGCCGTACCCGGCCTTTGCCAGTGCCCGCAGGCCCGCTCCGGAGTCATCGTCCTCGGCGGGCGGTGTCGGGGCTGCATCGGGGGGCGGCAGTACGTGCCCCTGACGTGTGATCTCGTCTTCGATCGCGCGCAAGGTGGTTTCGGCGCGGACATGGTGACCGGCCGAGACCAGCCAGCGCGGCGACTCGGGTAGATGCCGCTGGAGCACGACGAAGAGCACGATTCCCAGACCGCCGACGACATAGAGAAGGCGCCAGCCCCACTCGATGTTGGGGACCACGAAGAAGCCGAGCCATGCCATCACCATCGGGCCTACCGCCCCGCAGCCGACGGCCCAGGCCTGGGCGCGGCCGCGGACCCGGGCGGGCATGAGTTCAGCCAGCAGCACCACCGTGACGACGTTCATCCCTTGGAATCCCAAGGCGGTGACGAAACGCAGCGCCAAGAAGTAGATGGGGTCGGCCACTACGGCATTGAGCAGCGAGCCCAGGCTGTAGGTGGCCACGCACGCCAGCAGGACGGGCTTGCGACCGAACCGGTCGGCCAGCCGACCGCCGATCCCGGCGCCGAAGAAGGTGCCGGCGGCTGTCGCGCCGGTGATGATCGCTACGTCTTGGACGGTGAATCCCTCGTGCTCCATGAGCGCGGGGGTAAAGGCGAAGGAGTACAGATCCATGTACTCGAAGACCAGCGCTCCCGCCAGCAACGCAACGATGGTCTTGTGCCACCGGGACAGCGGGAGTCTTTCAAGGCGGGAGGCTACTTCCACGGCTGCTGAAGACATCAGGGGCGCTCCTTGGCCCACACATCGTCAAGGATGTGCACAGCCGTCTCGACTGCTTCTTGGCCTTGGTGGCCGACGATGTCGAGAACGGCCAGGATCTGCTCGCGGGTGGCTCCGAGGCTGAGCGCGGCATGGATGTGCCGGCGCGTTCCGGGCGAGTACATGTGGGTGAGCGCGGAGTCACCGGCGATGCACAGGAGCTCGATCCACAAAGGTGGCAGGATGCCGTCGCGCCAGAACTCCAGGGCGCTGGCCAGGAAGTTCTCCAGCCAGTCCGGAGCAGCGTCGTAGATCGCGTCCCAGTCCGGGTTGAACTGCCGGTCGCGGCGCAGGGTGTCGCAGACCGGGGTCGAGCAGAAGGGGGGTTGTGGCTGCGCGGGAGTCTGGGCGTAGTCCAGTTCCTGGTTCAGGATGGGCATGCCGACCGCGAGGGCGTGGATGCCGATGACCGTGGACAGCTTGAGGACCGTGAGGACTTCCTCACGGGTGGCACCGGCCTGAAGGGCGGCCCGTATATGCCGGCGGATCCCGCGGGTGTACAGGTGGGTCACTGAGGCGTCGAGCTTGAGCCGCAGCAGCGCGGCCAGCTTGGGGCCGAGGATGTGGTCTGCGGCGAGGGCGTCCTCGGTCGGCTCTGGGTTGGCGGCATCGGCCGCTGCGTCTTCCCTGGGTGCACTGGAAATGTTCACGCTGCTCCTCGGAGGGCGGGGCTAAGGTTGCTGCGGTCGTGTGCAGGTGGTGGACGACCAGGGGGCGCTGGCCAGGTAAGCGACAAGCGGGCTTGATGTTGGGTGTACCGAAAGGGGCGAGGGAGCAGCTCTGCGCCCGGCTGGGCACAGAACTGCCTCGGTACTCGCCGGTCCCCAGTGGGCGAGTTCCCCCGCTGTCTCATGTCTGGCTCCGTGTTTGCGGACAGACGTGCCCGCGCGGGCCAGCCGGGCGAGGGCCCTCCCGGACGCCCTTGGCTGGGTCTGGGGTCGCGGTGTCAGCTGAGGCCGGGGACAGTGAAGCCACGCTGACCAGGCCGGCGGGTGGGTGGCAGGCCGAGCTTGGCGATCGTCTCCTCGGTGCTGTCGTAGCTCTCGCCGATCTGATAGATCCGGCGCGCCTCCGGCCCGGTCGCGATGTCCCGTCCGAGTTCCTTCGCGATGCGGACGACCTGCTCGATCTGCTGCACCGTGGTGATGCGCTCTCCCTTGCGACCCCAGAGGTTGTCCTCGATACCGACCCGCACATGCAGCCCCATGGCCAGGGCCATGACGTTGAGGGGCAGTACCGCGCGCATCGAGCTCTCGATGGTCAGCACCGCGCCGTCCGGTGAGCGTCGGACGAACTCCATCAGGTCGGCCGGGTTGAAGCCTGCGGCGCCTCCGCCGATGGCAACGTAGTTGAGCACCAGCGGGCCTTGATAGAGACCCTTGCGGATCAGGCGCTCGACCGACTCGAGCTGGTGCACGTGGCCGAGCATGAAGTGCGGCTGGATCCCCTTGGCGGCCAGTCGCTTGAGATGCTCGATGTAGAAGGAGGGGCGAGCGTCGGAAACCATCTCGCTATAGGCCTCGACGTACTGCGGCTTCTCCAGGATCGTGCCGGCGACGTCGTCCTCGGTCAGCATCTCGACGATGTTCATCTGGCTTGTGTTGATCGCGATGGTGACCTGGTCGGGGGCGGGAGACAGCTCTGCCAGCATGTGGCGGGTGTCGTAGTCCAGCCACTTCGCTTCCCGGCCCTCGTCTTCCGGGGCGAAGGAGATCGAGCCGCCGACCTGCAGCACCATTTCCGGCACCGCTTCACGCAGTCGGCCCAGGAGCTCGTTGAACATGGAAAGCCGCTTGGATCCCTTGCCGTCCGCTTCCCGTACGTGCACGTGCAAGACGGTCGCGCCGGCGTTCCAGCAGTCCACCGCCTTTTGAACCTGTTCGTCCATGGACACTGGAATGTCGTCCGAATCGTTCGGAGTCCACTGCGGTCCGTAGGGGGCGGCTTGGATTACCAGCTTCTCCTGGTTCTCCGGGTACAGGCTGTCGTCCAGGAAGTGCATGCGCGTGCTCCTCATCGGGCGAGGTTCCGGGGCCACCGCGTCGTCCTCGGTGGCGCGATGCGGTCACCGTAGGAGAGAACACACCCCTGGTATTGATCAATTCGTCACTCAGAATTATCCTTTCGTCACCTTCGTTGGAGGTGACGATGAACAGAGGCACAAAAGATCTCGGCCAGGCAGCGGTCCCAGTCGGTGCACTGTCGACGTTGCCCCAGATCATGCGGGAATTCGGGCACGATCCATGGGAGCTGCTCGAGTCCTTCGGCATCACCCAAGACTCATTCGCCCACCCGTTGCGTCCGCTGCCGATGAGAGTGAACGGCCGCATCCTGGAAGCGGCAGGCGCCGCGACCGGCTGCGATCACCTGGGGCTGCTGCTGGGCCAACGGGCCACATTGGACAACACCGGTCCCTTGCGCTTTTTGGTACTGAACGCTCATTCCGTACGCGATGCGGTCGACGCCCTCCTGCGGTTCAGCCCCATCTGGTACCCCGGACTCACTGCCGGCCTCACCGTCGAGGACGACTACGCGGCGCTCACTCTGAGCATCGATCGGGTGTTTCCCGGTAGCGAGCAGATCCTCACGGCCTTTCTAGTCGCCAACGTGAAGATCCTGGAGATGGTCCTGGGCCGCACCTGGCGGCCGACCACCGTGCACATCGCCCATCGCGAACCCGCCTCTACCACCCCGTACCGGCGGTTCTTCCGCGCCACGGTCCTCTTCGACCAGCCCCGACACGAGGTGTGGTTCCCGAAGGAACTCTTGGTCCACGAGCGCGCGGGGGCAGACCAGAAGCTGGAGAGGTTCCTCTACGATCACCTGGTCGAGCTGCAGGGGAGGGACCAGCCAGACCTCGTCGTGCAGGTGCGCAAGACGATTCAGAATCTGCTGGCCACCGGCTCTTGCAGCGTGGAGAATGTCGCGGCCCTTTTCGGCATCCACAGGTACACCCTCCACCGGCATCTGGCCCGCCATGGCATCACGTTCGAGGCTCTCCTCGACGAAACCCGCCGCGACGTCGCTCGTCACCTCCTCACCGACACCGAGCTGCCGATGGCCGACATCGCCCACCTGCTCGGCTACAGCAACCAAGGGAACTTCACGCGCGCGTTCAAGCGGTGGCATCACCAGTCGCCCGGCCGGTGGCGCAAACAACAAGGAGGCGAGGCAACCGCCTCGCCCCGTTGAGGAGCGTCATGGCCCAGGCGGCACCCGGCCGACTCCGCAATGTCGGGCGCCGTCCGGTCGGGGCGCCTATTTTCACAGGTCCGGCGTCTGCGGGTCTGTGGTCGGCAGATTCTCCAGACCACCACCCACACGATGTTCATCGCCCGGGTGGTGCACGCCGAACACAGCGACCGCCCGTCCCTCGTCTACAGCGCGGGCGGGTTCTACGACGGCGGCCGACTGCTCCCCGTGGAAGCCTGAACCTGGCCGTGAAAACAGTCGACACGTCCCGACTGCGGAAGGACAAGGCAATCCCGACCTGTTCCCCAGGGTCACCGGCGCGCCCCACCCATCCGCGGGCGGGGCGCGCCGGATGGCTTCTGCCGGGTCTGATCTGCGCGGTCACCGGAGTCGCCCTGGACTCGCTGGCACACCAACTCGTGTCGCCGCTGGCCGTGCTCCCCTGCGCGGGCATGCTCGGGGTCCTCGCCAGGAATCTGCGCATGCTCCCCTCCGCCGCCCAGTGGGGTGCCGAAAGTCACGCATAGCCCATGAGCAGGTGCTATGCAGCACCCAGCGATCATGGCAGGCTCGCACTGAATGGCGCTGCACATCCTCTATCTGATCTTCCTCCGGCTCCTCGGACTGCTCCTGCTGCTCTCCCGCACGGATGAGGCCAAGGACGTCGTTCTCGTTGCGCTCCGCCACGAGAACGCGGCTGCGCCGCCAGCTCGGCGTCCGGCCGCGCCTGACATGGCCGGAGCGCGCTGTGCTCGCCGCCCTCGCCCGGCACCTCCCGGGCCAGCTGCGCCGCCACCGCCTGGTCACTCCCGGCACCCTGCTCGCCTTGCACCGCACGCTGCTGCGCTGGAAGTGGAGGCAGAAGCCCGCACGGACCGGACGTCCGCCGATCTACGAGGAGCTCACCGCACTGATCCTGCGCCTGGCCAGGGAGAACCCGACCTGGGGCTCGACCCGCATCCAGGGCGAGCTGCGCGGCCTCGGCCACCGCATCGGTGCCTCAGCCATCCGGCGCACCCTGCGCAGCGCCGGCCTGGGCCCCGCACCCCGACGCGGACCCGGCACGAGGCCGACGTGGCGTCAGTTCCTGCGCGGTGATGTTGTTCGGCGCGGTGATCGAGCCGGACGGCTTCTAGCGTTGGTTTTGGGGATGCGTTCGGTGCCGTCGAGGATGCTCGTGATCGCGGCTTGGCGGAACCGGGTCAGGCTCCCGATCCGGCCCGCGGTGCGCTGGTGGAGGTAGGAGGCGTGGCGGACGAGGGTTCCCGGCGGGTGTGCGCGGAGATCAAGCGCGGCTTCACGCCGGTGATCAGTTCGCGGAAGGGTGTTGTTTCCCGAGTCGTGCAGGGAAGGCACTGCCTTCCACCAGACAAGCCCGGCCAGCGAGTTGGGCTCCGCGTACCCGGGAGAGCAAGGCGGTGCCGGTGACGTCGATGCCCGCGTATACGAACGTCGCACGGATGCGTTCGGTGAGGTCTTTGAGCAGGTCTGCGGTTTCGGCGCCGGTGGTGGTGCGGGGGTTGAGCCGGTGGATCTCGTCGATCATCACGAGTCGCACGCCCACACGGTTGTAGGCGTGGCAGACGGCGTCGGTGATCTGGGCCTGTGTCATGCGGGCGGTGACGGGGATGGAGAGGTAGCGGGCGAACTCGCCTGCGAGGGCTTTCGCGCTCGCGGGCGGTACCAGTACGTAGGCGACCGGCACGGGAGCGTGCGTGCTTCAGGCCGGTGGTGGGTGCTGTTGGGTGTGGGTGAGTTGGCAGGCGCGTTCGACATGCAGGAGAGCGGTGGTTTTCCCGGCCGCTGCCGGGCCGGAGACGATCAGGGAGGGGCGTGCGGTGGGCAGTTGATGCCGTCCCAGGATCATCAGGGTGCGCACGCTGGTGGTGAGGTTCTCCATGGCCGGGGGCCGGACGGTGACGAACGCGGAGTGGTAGGCGAGGCGGTCCTCAACGCTGCGTACTGATTCCCCCGGTGCGGGCGGTCAGGCGGGAGGTCAACTGAGGACGGGCACGGCGGGCGGCCGGTCCGTCAGGATGCGTGTGCCGGTGGCGGCGATGTCGAGCCACCGGAAAGCAGCGCACCCCCGTCCAACCCCCGTCCAACCCGTCCAACCCCCGTCCCACCGCGCACCGCCGCCGTTCCCCATCGACGACCGCGGGCACACACTCGCCAAGACGGCTCTGCTCGGGCGGCCACGGAGCGCGCATTCGTGCTGTTCACCTACTCTGTCCGTCATGAGCCGTTGGGAAGAGTTGACCGGTGGGACGTCCGGAGAGGACTACGCCGCCAGGTTCGCGGCGCTGGCCGGCAGCGGCAAGGACATGCACGGTGAGGCGCGGTTGTGCGCCGCGCTGGTGCCCGCCGGGGCGCGTGTGCTGGATGCCGGGTGTGGCACCGGCCGGGTCATGATCCGGTTGGCGGAACTCGGCTACGACTGCGTCGGCGTCGATCGCGACGATTCCATGCTGGCCGTAGCGCGCAGACAGGCACCGGAACTCCCCTGGATCCAGGCCGACTTGGCCACGCTCGACCCGGCGGGCCTTCCCGGTGCCGCCGCCTTCGACCTCGTGGTCGCCGCCGGCAACATCTTCCCGCTCCTTGCAACGGGTACCGAGGCCACCGTGGTCGACCGCCTGGCCGCGGCGCTGCGCCCGGGCGGCCTGATGGTCGCCGGATTCGGCCTGGACCAAGCCCACCTGCCGGTACCGCCCACCATCACCCTCCCGGAGTACGACGCCTACTGCGCCGAGGCCGGCCTCACCCTCGTCGACCGCTTCGCGACATGGGACGCCCACCCCTTTGAAGGCGGCGGCTATGCCGTCAGCGTCCACCAGATGCATCGCGATTGAACGCACGAAGCCACTGCCACCCAAGCCGACGCCGGCCTGCTCCGGCGCCGGCTTGTCAGTGGGACCGTTGAGAATGGCGCCATGACCTACGCCATACCGGTGCCGTTGCCCTCTGCGCTCGTCGAGCACCATGCGATCGACCTGGACCGCAAGTACACCGAGGGCTGGGGCATGGAGGTCAAGGACGCCGCCACCGCGCCCTCTGGCGACCTCTACATCCTCTACCGGGTCCACCGTCATACCTACGGTGTGGCGGATGACGAGGCCGACCCGGCGAAGGCGGACTTCAGCTACGTGCTGGTGAGCAGGTACGCGCCCGACGGCACCCTGCTCGCCACCGGCGTCTCGGGGCAGAGCGAATTCCTGAGCCAGGACACGACGTTCGGTGGCCGGACGACCGGGCTCGGCCAGGACCTGTGGTGGGCCAAGAGCCTGTGCCTCCTGCCCGACGGGACGCTCGCCGCAACCGGGGCCGAAGACCAGACCCATCTGATCACCGCGGACCTCACCACGGTGACCGCACGCCACACCATGCCTCACCGACGTCACGAGGACGGCCCGCGTGACCCCTTCGCCTCGTCGATCAGCACGACCCGGGCCGGCCGCCTGCTGTGCACGACCGGCGAGTACGGGCTCTACAACTACGGCTCCTGATCGACAACATCGTGTCGATCACCGACCAGCCCCTCACCCCCTCCTCGAAGCCGGCCTTGCGCGCTCTGGCCTCCATGGACGCCGAGCCCGTCAAGCAGACCGAAGCGGACCTGCGGCCCGACGTCCTGCACCACGGTGAGCCGGTCGGCATTGAGCCACCGGCCACGCCCCTCGCTGACGGAGCACCTCACCGACCTCGAACAGACCGCGCGGCTGTGGGCCTGGCGCGATGCACGGCTCGGCCGGCCCGCGGTCGTACGGGAGGACCTGTTCGTCGTCCCCGTCTACGGCCACATCTACCGCGGAGGGAGCCGCGGCCAACGGTTCGCGTTCGTCCTGATCAACGACCGGGGCGAATTCGTCGGCCGGCTCGGCGGCATGCACCTGCACCGCGACTCACCCTTCACGGGCCACTGCTTCGAGATCGCCGCCGACCCAGCACGCGAGCGGATCTACCACCTCAACCGTTACGGCCTGTTCGCCTGGACAGCCACCGGAGTCCGAGCCCAACGCCTCGATCTGGAAGACAAGCGCTACAAACTCCTGAAGCACTTCACCCTCGCCGACTGCACACCCACCGGCGAACTCATCCTCGTACACCGCACACAACACCTGCTGCTCCGCATCCCCCGCCCAGCCTCCCTCGGCGACCTCGGCCAGGAGGTGGATGACGCACTGCGCTCCTACGCCAAGGAGCGGACCGTCCTCAAGAAGCAGTGGAGCCCGGTGAATTGGCACTGGACCGACAACACCGCTCCCGTGCACCGCATCTGACCGCCGTCGGCGGCGCGGCGCCCGCTACACCGGCCGGGGTGGGCCGCAGGGACGAGCACCGGGATGTAGCCGGTTCAACCTGTGGCGGGGCTGGTCCAGTCAGCCGGCAGGTGCGCCACGCGGATGCGCTGCGGGTGGTCGCCCATGGGGACGGACTTGATCTTGCGGCCGGTGGCGAAGTCGATGGCGGTGACCTGGTCCGCGGCGCTCTCGGAGATCACACACGCCTTTCCGTCGCCGCTCACGGTGGCCCAGTACGGCTTGGCCGCGGGCACCAACGGGCCTTGCCGGAGTGTGTCGCGGTCGACGATCGTGGCGTATTCGTCCATGGTCCCGGCGACGCAGAGCTTGGTGCCTGCGGGATTCATGGACATGCCGTGGTGGCGGGAGTCGTTGACGTACGTGGTCCGGTCGTCGGAGGTATCGGGGTTCTTCGGCAGGGTCTTCATGCGGGTGATCGCGTCGGCGGCGACGTCGTACTCGAAGAAGCCGTTGAAGAACGAGACTTGGAAGTACAGCTTCGACTCGTCGGGTGTGAAGGCGACCGGACGGATGGCGTCGGACTTGTCGGACTGGCCGTACGCGTCGAGGCGTTCGCGCATGTCGATCGTCCGGACGACCTCGAAGGTATCGGCATCAGCGACGGTGATCCTGCGGTCGCCCTTCAGGCCGTCCAGCCAAGGGGCGTCGAGGTCATTGTTGACCTCGCCGATCGCCATGTTCCAGATCTTGCCGTCGCGGGTGAAGACGTTCTCGTGCGGCTTGTCGCCGGTCTTGAAGGAACCGATCTGCCGACCGGTGTGGATATCGAGTACGTGGACGGTGTTGCCGGTGGAGGCCGAGACCGCCACGCGGGAGCCGTCGGGTGAGACGGCCATGTGGTCGGAGCGGTAACCGGCCACGGGGAAGCGCCAGTTGATGCGCCCGGTGGTCGTGTCGATCGAGACGACGTCGGCGAAACTGGGCCGGGAGACGACCACGGCCGAGCCGTCCGGTGTGGTGTACATGTCGTCGGTGTACTGGTCGTGCCCCTCGCCGACGGTCATGCGGATGCCGAGGAAGTACGCGAGCCGTACGGGATTCGAGTAGATCTCGCGCAGCCGCTCCTCCTTGTCGGGAATGAGACCGATCCGGCCGATCTTCGCGAACTCACCGCTGGACTCGATCACGTCGGCGGTCCCCTCCCAGTTGTTGCCGACGAGCAGCACCTCCTGCCGCGGCGTGGCCTGCGCGGGACCGGTGGCGAGGAGCACTCCGGCGGCAGTCGCGGTCGCCACAGCGCCCCGGACGAGGAGTCGGCGCCAACGGGGAGACGGGGAAGCTCGCATGTTCGTGGCTCCTGGATCAGGCAGCGGGCACTTAGTTACCGGATGGTAAGGAAGCGGGGGTCCGGTCACAAGGCCTGGTCCGGAAGAGGTTGAGCCCGACCCACCAGGCCCGGCCCTAGGCCGTCCGCGTTTGGTCGCGAGTCGACGGCGTTGGCTTCGCCCGCGTCCGCACCAGCCGCCGAACGCCTCGCGGACCAGGAAGCGGCGGTGCACCAGCTCGTCTTCGACCCAACGGACGACAAGCGACGCCGCATCGAGGAAGCGAACGACCGGGCACGGGCAGCTTCGGGGCCACGCTGTCCTCCCGGGCGCGCTCGCCTCACGCTTTCCAGGCTGTGTTCGACGGATGTCTTGGCAGGGTCACCCCGCAACCCGAACGCCCCGCGGCCCTCGGCCTGTTCGTCCTCAGCTATCAGATGGGCAGCGCCCTGGGCCGAGTACCCGTACGCGCCCGACGTTCACCGAGTACCCGTACGCGCCCGACGCCCACCCGAGTACCCGTACGCGCCCGACGTTCACCGAGTACCCGTACGCGCCCGACGTTCAGCGCGGCTCGGTGGTGTCGTCGTCCACGACGCGCAGCTGGGAGACCGCCGCATCGTGGGCGCCGCGCACATGGCCGTACGGAGCGGCCGCCGTGCGCTGCAGGAAGTCGACGACCTCGGCCGTGACGACCTCGCCGGGCAGCACGTTGGGGATGCCCGGCGGGTAGGCGGCCAGGGTGTCCGCGGAGACGCGGCCCACCGCCTCGGCCGCGGGCAGCAGCCGCGCGGGCCGCAGGAACGCCGCACGGGCCGAGAGCCGCGCCGGACCGGGGGAGGGGAGCCGCAGGTCAGCCCGCTCGGGGCGGCCCTGGTCGGCGAGCGGGGCGGGCAGGCAGTGCAGGGCCTCCACGAACCGCTCGGTGTCGGGGAGCGATCCCGCGCCCACCACGGCGACGACCGCCGCGTCCGTGGCCACCTCGACCATGATCTGGTGGTCGCGGTAGAGCAGGCGCCGCGCCTCATGGCCGGGGATGCCGCCGCTGCGCGTGTCGACGGCGATCCGCAGCGGGTCGGCTCCCACGATGTCCCGGAACCGGCCGAAGCCGTCACTGACCAGCCGGTACCGCCCGAGACGCCGTACAGTCCTGCGTACCCGGTCCGCCGCGTCGATCGACGCACCCAACTGCTCCGCACCCCCGGCGAGTTGGGCGCGCGCCAGGTCGAGCGAGGCAAGCAGCAGGGCGCTCGCGCTCGTCGACTGGACCAGGCGGAAGGCCCGGTCGACCAGCGGTTCGAGACGGTCGGCGAACGGCCCGTGGCCCAGGTGCAGCATGGCCGACTGGGTCAGGCTGCCGCCCAGTTTGTGGGTGCTGGAGGTGACCAGGTCGGCCCCCTGGGACAGGGCGTTCTCGGGCAGCGCCGGGTGGAAGCCGAAGTGCGCCCCCCAAGCCTCGTCCACGATCAGCGGCACACCCGCGGCATGAGCGACATCCGCGAGCGCGCGCACGTCGGCGACCGCACCGAAGTAGCTCGGCGACACCACGTACGCCGCCGCGGGACGCGGGCAGCGGGCCAGAGCCTCGGCGAGACCGGCGGCGTCCACGCCGTGCGCGATGCCCTGACCGGCGTCGACCGAGGGCTGCACGAACGCGGTGTCGAGGCCGGACAGGACCAGCCCGTCGATGACGCTCGAGTGGACGCTGCGCTGCACGACCAGCGTGTCACCGAGCGCCGGGGCGACCAGCGAGGCGACCTGGTTGCCCTGCGAGGCGCCATTGGTCAGGAACCAGGTGCGCCGAGCGCCCCAGGCCTCGGCCGCCAGCCGCTCGGCCCGCGCCAGCGGCGCCGTGGGCCCCAGATCGAGGCCGTCCAGCAGAGGCGGGAAGTCGAGGGCCAGCGCGGCAGGGCCGAGCAGCTGCGACAACGGTCCGAACCGGGGCCCGTCCGCGGCGTGCCCGGGAACGTTCAGACGCAGCCAACCGCGCCCCGCATGCACACGCAGAGCATCTGCGTACGGGGCGGACGAGTCCCGAACAGGGGGCGCGGTGGCGGGAGACGCAACGGTTGGCTCTGACCTGCGCGAAAGCGCGGTGGATCTGGTGTTCACGCAGGTCAGCGTGGCAGGCTGCAGGCCATAGAGGAACACATCACTTTCCTGCACCTCTCCATAGACGGTCTATAACTCCCTACGGGCCCCGCCCTTGCTCCGCAGACGGTCTATAACTCCCCACGGGCCCCACCCTTGCCCCCGCCCTTGCTCCGCAGACGGTCCATAACTCCCCACGGGCCCCGTCCCTGCCCCGCCGTGCCGACCCGAAAGCCTCACCCGCATGCTCGAAATCCGCCAACTGCACACCCTCCGAGCCATAGCCCGCGAGGGCTCGCTCGCCGCCGCAGCACGCTCCCTGCACCACAGTCAGCCCACCATCACCCACCACCTGTCCGTCCTCGAAGCCCACTTCGACGCCGAGTTGGTACGCCGGGGACCACGCGGCGCCGTACTGACCGAGATCGGGACCGCCCTCCTTCCGCACGCCGAAGCCGTCCTGGAGCGGCTGCGCCTCGCCGAACGGGAAGTCCGGGACCTGGCCGAACGCGGCAAACACACCTTGCACATCGGCACGTTCCCCACCGCCGGAGCCCTCCTCCTGCCACCCGCCGTGAAAGCCCTGCGCACCGGCGGCGTCAACGTCTCCCTCACCGAAGGCGAACTGCCCGTACTGCTCCAGGGACTCAGAGCCCGGGAACTGCACGCGGCCCTGGTCTTCTCCCAGCCCGGCGACCGCCTGGACCTCGACGACGACTTCGACGTGCACCCGCTCCTTCACGACCCACTGCTCCTGGCCCTCCCACTCGACCACCCCCGCGCCGCACAGGACCGCGTACCCCTCGACGCACTGCGCCACGAGGACTGGATCGGCGCGGCCGACCCGGGCGACCCCTGCGACCGGCTGCTGGCGTGGGCCTGCGCCCAGCACGCGTTCGAGCCCGTACACACCCTGCGCACCGACGACTACGCGATGGTGCAGGGCTTCGTCGCAGCAGGCGCCGGTGTGGCCGTCGTACCCCGGCTCGCGCTCGGCGCACCGCGCAACGACATCGCCGTACGCCGTCTCGACGGCGCACCCCTGGCTCGCGAGATCAGCGTGGCCGTGCTCCGTACCACGGCCGCGCCGAGCATCCGCGAACTGACGGCCGCCCTCACCCGGCAGGCCGTACAGATCGAACAGCGGTGGAAGCAACCCGTCGAACTGGCCAACTGACCTGCGCCCACTTGTACTTATCCGATGTTGTCCGCCGTCTGCCCTTCCCGCACGATCCCGGAACCCGAAGCCGTCCCACCGGGACCATCACGAGGAGAGCCATGGGCCGTATCTCAGGACAGCTGTGCCGCCGCAAACCGCTGGGCACGATGATCGCCGAGAGCGACGATCCGCACCCTCCCTCCGGAAGCGACGGTCACGGCGGCGGCAGCGGCAGCGGCGGCGGATCCCTCCAACGCACCATGGGACTCGGCCAGTTGACCCTCCTGGGCATCAGCTCCGTCGTGGGCACCGGCATCTTCTTCGTCCTCGGCACCACCGTCCCCGACACCGGCCCGAGCGTCATCCTGTCCTTCGCCCTCGCCGCCGCCGTGGCCGGACTCGCAGCACTCTGCTACGTGGAACTGGCCGGCACCGTCCCGGTCGCCGGCAGCACCTACTCGTACACCTACGCCTCCCTCGGCGAGGGCGCCGCCTACCTCGTCGCCTGGTGCCTGATCCTCGAGTACGGCGTCGCCGTGTCGACGGTCGCCGTCAGCTGGGGCCAGTACCTGAACGAACTGTCCTCCTCCCTCTTCGGATTCACCCTCCCCGACGCGATCAGCCAAGCCCCCGGAGCCGGCGGCTACGTCAACATCCCCGCACTCGTCGTCGTCCTGCTCTGCTCCCTGCTGCTCGCCCGCGGCACCCGCGAATCAGCCACCGTCAACGCGGTCATGGTGTGCGTGAAGATCGGCGTACTGCTCCTCTTCGTCGCCGTCGCCCTGACCGCCTTCCGATCCGAGCACTTCAGCGACTTCGCGCCGCACGGCATCGGCGGCATCGGCATCGCGGCGTCCGGCGTCTTCTTCTCGTACGTGGGCTTCGACACCGTCGCCACCGCAAGCGAGGAAGTCCGCAACCCGCGCCGCACCATCCCCCTCGCACTGCTGCTCACCCTCGCCACGGTCACCGCGCTCTACATCCTCGTCGCAGTCGCGGCCGTCGGAGCCCAGCCGACCGCGAAGTTCGGCGAGCAGGCCGACGCGGGCGAAGCGGTCCTCGCGCAGATCCTGCGGAACGTCACCGGCGCCGGCTGGCCCGCGGTGCTGCTCGCCGCGGGAGCGGTCGTCTCCATCTTCAGCGTCGTCCTGGTGACCCTCTTCGGGCAGACCCGCATCCTGTTCTCGATGGCGCGCGACGGCCTGGTGCCGCAGATCTTCCGGCGCGTGGACCGCGAACGGCACACACCGGTGCACAACACATGGATCGTCGGAGCGTGCGTCGGCGGGCTCGCGGCGCTCGTGCCGCTGCAGTACCTCGCCGACCTGACGAGCATGGGCACCCTCGTCGCGTTCGTCGCCGTGGCCGCCGCGGTGATCGTGCTGCGCCGGATCGCCCCGGACGCACCCCGGCCCTTCAAGGTCCCGCTGTACCCGCTCGTGCCGGTCCTCTCCGCGGTGTCCTGCCTCTACCTCGCGTACCTGCTGCCCGGCATCACCTGGACCCTCTTCGGCTGCTGGCTCCTCCTCGCGGCGGCCCTCTACCTGACCTTCGGCCGCCGCCACTCTTCCCTCCGGGACCCTGAACCACCCGCAGAATCAACAGAGTCGACGCCACAGCCACAGCCCGCAGCGGCCCCGGCAACCCGGGCGGGAGAACAGCTCACGCGCCCAGACGGTCCGACTGTCCGGTAGCCCCCTCCAGCCGGTGCCGAACAGCCGATACGGTCCCGACTGGTGCGAGTCGAACCGGTGCGAGACGACCCGCATGGGTCGACTCGCACCGACCGGCTCGCAGGGTCGCCGTCACCTGTACGAGTCCGTCGTCCGCGACCGCGAACCCCGCAAGCGCCGCGAGCCCCGGGGTCGGCTCGGACGGGCAGACGACAGGTGTGCCGGGCCGCCCCGGAGGCAGTGCCCCCGCCGGTCCTGGACCGTAGACCTGGACGGGCTTGCGCAGTGCGTCGCCCGCGTCGTTCGGGCCGAACTTGTCGCTGCCTCGGCCCCGCTCGTGACCGTGGCCGCCGCCCGCGCGGAGCGGTACGGCGGCCAAGTCTCTTGCTGTACGAGGTGCTTCACGCGGCCTTGGACAGGCTGGACCGGTCGCCGCTCGGTGCGTGAACCGTGGGCGTCACAGGGCTGGCCATGGATCCGGTTCCGCGTCCGTCGTGACGCGGCCAGAGGACGAGGGCGCCGAAGGCCCCTGCCGCGGCGAGGACCGCGAGCACCGACCAGGCGACGGTGAAGCCGACGCTCGTGCCGAGCCATCCCGCGATGGGATAGGTGATCAGCCAGGCCAGGTGCGACAGGGAGAACTGGGCCGCGAATGCCTCGGGGATCGCGTTCCGTGCGACGGAGGCGCGCAGGACCTGGCCGGTCGGCGTGATGATCAGTGCCATGCCGATGCCGATCACGGTCCAGATGATCGCCGTACCGGCCCATGAGGTGAGGCCGGCCGCGATGAGCGTCACCGCGGCGGTCGTGCCGCCGACGAGGATTCCGGCGCCGGTCGTCATGACGGTGCGGGCGGCGATCCGGTCGAGGACACGGGGCAGTACGAGGGCGGCCAGGAGGGTTCCGGTGCCGGAGGCGGCGAGCATCCACGCGACGCCCGACTGCGATCCGCCGAGCTCGTCGCGTACGTAGTTGACGGTGTTGACGACGACGATCGAACCGGCCGCCGCGACCACGAGGTTGAGCGCCATGACGCCGCGCAGCCGCGGTGTCCTGAGGAAGGTCCTGATCCCTGCCGCCGCCTTGTCCCATGCCTTGGTGTGGGCACTGGGGCGGGCGTCGGGGATACGTGTCCACAGGACGAGCAGGCCGGAGAGGAGGAACCCGGCGGAGGTACCGAGGAACAGCCAGTTGAAGCTCATGAACGTCAGGGCGACGGCGGCGAGGACGGGGCTGAGCAGGCTCTCCATGGTGGAGGCGACCTGAGAGGCGGACAGGGCGCGGGTGTAGTCGGACTCGTCGGTGACGATGTCGGGGATGACGGCCTGGAACGTCGGGGTGAACGCGGCGGAGGCGGCCTGGAGGAGGCCGATCAGGACGTAGATGTGCCAGACCTCGGCGACGAGCGGCAGTGCCAGGACCACCGAACCGCGGACCACGTCGAGGATGACCAGGAGGGTTCTTCTGGGGAGCCGGTCGACGTACGCGGCGGCCAGCGGGGCTATGACCACGTACATGACCATCTTGATGGTGAGGGCGGTGCCGAGCACCAGGCCGGCGTTCGGGCCGGCGAGGTCGTAGGCGAGCAGGCCGAGGGCGACCGTGGTCAGGCCGGTGCCGAACAGGGCGATCACCTGGGCGCTGAACAGGCGGCGGTAGTCGCGGATGGCGAAGAGACGCATGGCGGTGTCCTTCCGTATCCATGGGGCGGGGCACGGCCCCGGGGTGGTGGCCGTGGCCCGCACGTACAGGCGGGGTTGTCCCTACGCACCGGTGACGCTCTCCGGTGTGAGGCCGGCGAGCAGGTTGAAGGCGCCGGTGAGGATGTTGAGTGCGACGACGCCGACGACGTCGGCTATCGCGCGGTCGCTGTAGCCGTGGTCGCGCAGCGCGATGACCTGTTCGTCGGTGATCGACGTCGGCTCGCGGTAGATCTGGAGGGCGAGGGTGATGATCGCCGCGATCGCGGGATCGGCCGAGGTGCCCGCGTGGGCTCGCTCGATCTCTTCCTCGTCAACTCCCATGGCGTGGGCGGCACTTACGTGCGCGTCGAGGCAGAGCCCGCAGCCCTGTTGGGCCTGGACGGCGATCGAGATCCGCTCGCTGATCCGTCGGTCGAGTTTGGCGCGTCTCATGGCCCGGCTGAGCTGGAGGTAGCCGCCGAGCACGGCCGGGGAGTGCGCCATCGTGGAGACCATGTCGCCGATCTGGCCATGGCGGGAGACCAGGTCGGCGAGGAGGTCGTGCGAGGCGCCGATCGCGGTGTCAGGGGTGAGTCCGGTCAGGCGGGGCATGACGTCCTCCTGGTGTGGGTGGCGTGCTTGAGTCGGGTCAGTGGTGTGCGTGGTGGCTGCTGTATTCGGGCGCGGTCGGCGGGGGAGTGGCCACTTCGGTGGTACGGACCGTGAACTCCGCTGTCCTGACGGCGTCGTCGTGCTGGAAGTCCAGGTACAGGCGGTAGGTGCCGGCCGAAGGCGCGACCGCCATGAAAGCGATCTCGGGTCCCGGTGCGGTAGTGCCGTCGCTGGGTCCGCCCTCCGGGTGGACGTGGAGGTAACCCAGGTCGCCGACCCGCAGCGCCACCAGGTGCCCGTACGCGGCCAGGTAGGGCTGCAGGTCGGTGACGGGGCGGCCGGTCCGGCTGACGGTGAGGGTCAGTGCGCTCGCCACACCGGGTACGAGTTCGCCGTCGAGCGCGACGGTGTACTCGCCGATCTGCGCGATCCCGGTGGCCTCGGGAAGCGGCCGCGGGTCGTACGGACCGGCGACCGCGACGTCGATCCCCAGCGTCATGGTCCCGTCGTGGCCGACCGGGTGGACGTCGGCGAAGAGTCTCCAGTCACCCGGCTCCAGGGCCAACTCCACGCTCCAGGTGCCCTTCTCGTCCCTCACCGGGTGCACGTGCTGGAACCCGGCCGTGTCGCGCCGGACGGCGATGAAGTGCAGCTCCTTCTCGTGCTCGGGCACGAACTCGGTCACAGCCTGCCCATCGGGGCCGGTCACCCGGAAGCTGATCGGCTGCACACCGGCGGTGAGGATCGTCGAGTCGAGTTCGAGGGTGTACCCGTTCTCGGAGACCGACAGCCCACCGGGACGGGCTCCGCCGTGACCGTTGTGGCTGCCGTGACCGGCGTGGTGGGTGTGCTCGTGGCCGGCGTGGTTCTTCATGACATCTCCCATGGGTGTGCTGGGCCTTCCGGCGTTGTCCGCTCGGTGCGTTGATCGGAACCATATACCCCTGGGGGGTATATGGCCAGCGTGGGTGACCGGAACCTTGAAGGAGGGCTTTCCGGGCCGGATCCATCAGATGGAGGCGCCCAACTGCCGCTCCGCGGTGGCGGGTTGCCGACCCGACTGGGTCGGTGTCGTCGGCGCTCTACTCATCCCGCCGGCCGGCTTTGCCCGGGAGGTGTGAGGGGGTGGAGGCCGGAGTCTCGTCGCGCGGCGGCTGGGGCGCTCGTCGCCGACCGGTCGACGTCGGAGGCGCCTTCGTAGCCGAGTAAGCCCCCAGACGTAAGCAGGATCCCCGCTGCCGCTGCCGCTGCCGCTGTCGTGGTCCTGTCCTCCTGGCGGGCGCCATCAACTCGCGCCGCCTGCACCGCTGGTGCGCCGCAGCCCTGCCGCCACCGAGCCCGGCCATGCGGGATCTATACCCCCTGGGGGTAGTTGACCGGCCGTCTCGGGTGCCTTAATCTGGCCGGGCCGGATACCCCCAAGGGGTATCCAGAATTGCAGAGCTTCACGCCGGTCAACCACCCTGGAGGTCTCATGTGCACGACGCCCGCAACATCAGCGCCCCTCCCCGCTCCGCGCGTCATGGCCGCCGGCACCGGCAAGGCCCCGGAGATGAAGGGGGGCGCTGTACCCGACTGGCACCTTCGCGGTGAGTGGTTCGACGTGTGCAGCTGTGCGCTGCCGTGCCCCTGCACCTTCGCCCAGTCGCCGACGCACGGCGACTGCCTCTTCACTCTCGTCTGGCAGGTGCACGAGGGGCACTTCGGTGACGTACGCCTCGATGGCCTGGGAGTTGTGGCGCTCGGCGAGTTCGCCGGGAACATGTGGGTCGGCGACCCCGACGCGACCATGAAGGCGATGCTCTACATCGACGCGAAGGGCGACGACGCTCAGCGTGCCGCCCTGGAGCAGATTTTCACCGGCCACGCCGGCGGCTGGCCCGGGGAGTTCGGCTCTCTCATCAGCGACCTGCGCGAAGTCCGGTACGCCCCCATCCACTTCGAGGCCCCCGACGACCTCTCGTACTGGCGAGCAAGCGTGGCCGACAAGGTCTCCGTCGGCGCCAACGCGCTCACCGGTCCCACAGCAGACCCCAACCGCCGCGTCCAGCTCATCAACGCACCCGGAGCCGAGGTCGGTCCCGGGCAGATCGCGACCTGGGGCGTGGTCGACGGCGACCACGCAGAAGGGTTCGACTTCTCGCACGAATACCGGGGCGGCTCAAGCAAGCACTTCCCCTTCGACTGGCGCCCCTGACCGCGCCGGTAAGTCGCAGATCGCGTACGGCTTCCGCGCGAGCCGTACGTGATCTGAGTCGACGCGAAACCCATGCAACAGCTCTTGCCGCCAAACGAGTTGGTCACGCAACCAGGGTCTGTCTCTTTGGTCAGCGTCGGGTCTGGAGGAGGATGCGGCGAGGTGGCGTGCCGCCAGGAAGGCGATGGCTTGTCTGTCGGCTCGCATGGCCAGGGCCGTCCCATGGCTCGGTCCGGTTGACGCAAATTCGGCGGTGTTCAAAGGCGCTGGCGGATATAGCTTCGGGATCATGAAACCCCTGACGGGCACCCCCACAGACCAGGCGCCGGCCGATCCGGGCGCAGCCGACGACATGCTGGCCACCCAGCCCATCGGGTACTGGAGCGGACTCGCCCACGCGGCCGTTACCGGGCACCTGCGTGACGCGATGGCCAGGATCGACGTCACGCAGCCGCAGTACTGGGTGTTGAACTGTGTGAACGGTGGATCGGAGGGGCCGAGCCGCGCGGAGGTCGTCATCCAGCTGACGCCCCTCGCGGACGGGCCGCACGATATTGCGCGCGTCGTCGACCAACTGGTTCACCGCGGCTGGCTGCGGATCGATACCGGGCAGCGCCTGCACCTCACCGATGCCGGGGAGGCTGCCAGGGTGCGGCTGCGCGAGCTGGCGGCCGAGCTGCGCGCCGTGGTCCACGAAGGCATCAGCGATGAGGAGTACGTGGCTGCGCTCAAGGTGCTGCGCAGGATGGTCGCCAACGTTGAGGGCGACGTGAACTCCCAGACTCCTCCTCTTGTTCAATCGCGAGTCCAAACAAAGACGGCGGCGAGGTGGAGTGCGGCCCGGTAGGCAATAAGCCTTTCCAACCTGCTGTGCTGGTGCGGCAGTTGGCGTGAGAGATGAAAGAAGCCTCAGGTAGACGGGTTTCACGACCAAGATCACCCTCCCAGCTCGCCGCCGGGTTCGGTATCGGCACGACCACGGTCAACCGGTACATCGCCGAAGCCGTCGGCCTCCTGGCCGCGCTGGCACCCACGCTCGAGCAAGCCGTCCGCGACGCGTCAAGGAAAGCGTTCGTCCTGCTCTACGGCACGCTCCTGCCTCGACCGGATCCCCGCCGACCGGCCCTTCTACTCCGGCAAACGCGAGAAGCACGGCATGAACGTGCAGGTCCTGGCCGACCCGGCCGGACGCCTGCTGTGGGCCTCACCCGCTCTGCCCGGGGCCGTGCTCGACATCCGTGCCGCACGCGAACACGGCATCCTCCTCGCCACGTCCACTCGAGCGAGTCCCTCAACGCCCATCGGCAGGGACTGCCGCCGCACATGCCGCTACGCCCGCTCCGGCGCGAGGATTCACGGCCTGGTGATGATCGCCAAGCCCACGTCCACGACATGTGCCACGAAGTCGTCATGCGGGGTGAGCGGGCCCGAAGGGGCGGTCGCGATGAGGCTTTCCCGGTCCGCCAGCGCATGGGTGACAAAGCTGGCCAGGAACATCCACCGTTCGTGCCGCCGCTCTGGCGGGAGCCAGTCGAGCCTGGCCAGCACGCGCTCCTGCACCTCGGTCCACAGTGCGGTGCGGCCCTGCCCGTAGCGCAACTCAGAGATGAGGCGCCCCACCTCGCGATCGCTGAACGCCTGTGCCAGGAACCGGAGATACCAGCTGGGCCGCCCCGGCTCACCCAGCTGCGCCCCCAGCGGCAGGACGAGCGCCTCGACGAGTGTGCGGGTCGTCAGGGCCGCTCCCTCACCCGCCTCGGCCTCGGCCTCAGCCAGGAACGACGCGCGTGCCTCGTTGGCCGGCGCCATGCGCCGGGCGATGACGGCTTCCAGCAACTGCGGCTTGGAACCGAAGTGGTAGCGCACGGCCCCGGTGTTGCGCTGTCCGGCGGCCGCGCCGATCTCGCGCAGCGACACCCCGTTCACGCCGCGCTCCGCGTACAGGCGTTCCGCCACATCGAGCAGCAATTGCCGGGTGGTGTGGGGGCGGATGGTCATGCGCGGGAATCTAGCGCGCCGTACTGCGAGGCCGGCAGGGGGTGCGAAGAATCTGCCTGCCGCGCCCATGGACATGTTTAACCCAGGCGGGTTAAATCCGTTCGCGGACAAGCTGTGCCCGTCCGCAGAGCCCGGTCCCGCGGAGCCGGCTTCGCCTGCTCACGACCCCGGCTTCGGTGCCCGCCCGAAGGGACGACGCCCGTGCCTGTGCCCGTCACCGCTCACAGCGGCCCCGCCTCATCCCCGTCCGCGCTCCGCCGCGTGGCGGTTCTCGTAGTGCTCGTACTGCTCACCGAGACCGCCCCGTTGGAGATCAGCCTGGTCTATCCGGCGGTGCCGTCGCTCACCGCCGAGTTCGGGGCGGCGGCCGCCGATGTCGTGGTCGCCGCCGTCAGCCTCTCCGCTGCCGTGAGCATCCCCTTGACCGGACGCCTCGCCGACCGCCTGGGCATCAAGAGCGTCATGCTCGCGTGCAGCGGGGCGTTCGCCGTGGGATCCCTGCTGTGTGCCCTGGCCGACCAGCTGCCGATGCTGGTGGCGGGCCGGATCCTGCAGGGCACGGTCGGCGGGCTGCTCTCCCTCTCGTACGCCCTGGTGCGCAAGGTCTTCCCGCCGTCGCACGTACCGCTGGTCCTGGGTGTCGCCGCGACCGGCATCGGGGTGAGCGGAGTCGCCGCCCCCTTCCTCGGCGGTCACCTCACCGACGCCTACGGCTTCCGCGGCGTCTTCTGGTTCCTGCTGGCCCTCGTCCTGGTGATGCTGCCGTGCGCCGCGCTCGTCCTGCCGGGCGAGCGGCCGGAGCCCGCCGCCCCCTCCCCGCGCGGCGGCCGACCCATGCCCCCTGCCCGGCAACGCCTGGACGTACCGGGCGCCTTGCTGCTCGGCGCCGCGCTCAGTGCCGCACTGACCGGGATCGGAAGGAGCTCATCCGCCGGCTGGACCGCCCCGGCGGTACCCGCGGCGCTCGCCGCCGCGATCCTGCTCGGCCTGATCTTCGTACGCCGCGAACGGCGCCTGGCGCGGGCCGGTGTCGAGCCTGCCGTGGACCTGGCGCTGCTGACCTCGCCCGGCATGCGCACCACTCTGCCGCTCGCCGTGCTCGGGTCGGCAGTCGTGGGCACCGTCGGGTTTCTCCTGCCGCAGATGGTGCAGGACGAGCAGGACATCGGGGCGCTGGCCGCCGCGCTGTGGACCTTCCCCCTGGGCGTGGCCACGCTGGTGGGCGGTCCGCTCGGCGGCCTCGTCGCCCGGCGGCACAGCCCGCGCCACGCCGCGATGCTCGGGTCCGCGCTGCTCACCGCGGGCGCCCTCGGTCTCGCGGTCCTGCCGCACGGCCGGGCCCAACTCGGCTTGCTGGTCGCGGTGTTCGGCCTCGGCATCGGCCTGCAGTATCCGGCCCTTTCCAACCTGGTCACCGAGGCCGTACCGCTGGCCAGGGCCGCCACCGGCACCGCCCTGCTCGCGGCCTGCGGCCAGTTCGGAGCAGGGACGGGAGTGGCGCTCCTCGGTGGTCTGCGCGGCACATTCGGACCTGACTCATCCGCTACGTACGGCCTCGCCTACCTGGCCTGCGCCACGTGCGGCGCACTCGCCTTCACCACGGCGGCACGCATGCGCCACGGCCGGACTCCGGCGACCGGCGGCATCGGCGCGCCCGCCTCCGCCGGAACCCCAACTCCCGCACCACGCATGACCCCTCTGCCACCACGAAGGAGCCCCCGCATGACCACCTCACCCCATGACTCCGACTCCACCGCCGCGGCGCCCGATGCCGACGGCTTCCCCGACCACACCGTCAGCATGCCGCTGACCCCCCGGGAGTTCCGCCCGGGCGGAGCGAACGGCACCCCGCACACGTACGAACACATCCGGCTCACCCCGCAGACCCGGGTGATCGGTGCCCAGGTCACCGACCTCGATGTGGCCGCGCCCCTGGACGCCGGAGCCCGTGCCGAACTGCGGCAGGCGCTGCTGGAGTGGAAGGTGCTGTTCTTCCGCGGACAGAACCTGACGGCCACGCGGCAACGGGAGTTCGCCGGAGTCTTCGGCACGCCGGAGCGCGACCACCCGTTCCTGCCCAGCGCGGGCGACCCCCATGTCGTACGGCTGGCGCGCGACCGGCAGAACCCCGGCACCGAGAACATCTGGCACAGCGACATGAGCTTCGCGCCGCAGCCACCCCTGGGGTCCGTGCTGCGCGCGGTGGAAGTGCCGTCCACCGGCGGCGACACACTCTGGGCCGATATGGCCGCCGCCTACGACGGACTGCCCGACAAGGTGCGGCGACGGATCGCGGACCTGCGTGCCGTGCACGAGATCCCCAAAGCCCCTGGTGACGTCGGCGCCGCACGGGACCGGCTGCGCCCGGTCGAGCACCCGGTGGTGCGCACGCACCCCGAGACCGGACGTCAACTCCTCTACGTCAACCGGGTCTTCACCTCCCGGATCGTGGGGCTCTCCCCGGAAGCGAGTCGGGAACTCCTCGATTTCCTCATCCTTCAGGCCGGCTACCCCGAGTACCAGGTGCGGCTGCACTGGGAGCCGGGCACGGTGGCCGTCTGGGACAACCGGGCCACCCAGCACTACGCGGCGTCCGACTACTTCCCCGACCGTCGAGTGATGGAGCGGGTCACACTGGTGGGCGACCGGCCCAGGTGACACAGCCGCCCGCGGCCGGGCAGAGCCGCAGCAGACGGCTCTGCCCGACCCCGCCCCGGCGCGCTCATCAGCCTCTCCCGGAAACCCTTGAGGCGAGGCGCCCGGCGACGACTGGACCTGCGGTCCACCACGTACGACGTGACGTGGGTGTCCGGGCTGTCGGGCCGGGTGGGGTCGGCCCTCATGGGCCAGTCGAACTGGACTCGGTCGACGGTCACATCGAGGACGCCGCAGCCGTTCGCTGCGACATCACCCCATGACAGGTGCGGATTCACTCCGAGGGACGGCGCTTGCCGTCTGGTCAGGACGGCAAGGCCGCTGAGGACGGCATCATCAAGGAGCCCTCACCGCCCCCGGCCGAACCGGCCCTCGACGCGGTGTCGTTGACCGCGCTGCGGGCACCAGCCGTCCGTCGGCTTCTCGCGCTGCGCGCGGAGCAACGGCTCACTCGGGGACACGTCCGCACCACGGCCCAGTGCCTTGGCGTCTCGGACTGCACGGTCTGGCGCTGGCTAGCCGCAGCTTCCACCGCACCCGCCACCGTCGCCCGCCCGCCACAACGACCGGTTCGAAATCACGGACGAGGTCCGGGTGTTGCTGGAGTACTGGCACGGCAACACCTCCGCCGCACACCGTGAACTCGTCGCCCGTGCCAAAGCGGCCCCCGAACCGCAGCCCGCAGACACCGACACCTCCGTAACCGACCGGGACTCGCCGCCCGCAGGGCCTGTGCCGGGAGGCGCGCCCGCGGCCGCTGTCCCGCTGCTGGATCCGATGCCGTCTCTGTCGACGTTCCTACGCGCGGTGCGCCGAGACCTGACAGCGGGGGAGCGGGCCGGCTACCGCAACGGCCCTGAAGCCGCACATGCACTGGACGTGTTCGGCAAGCGTCCCCGCACCTGGCGCAACCACGTCTGGGAGGCCGACCACGTCCAGGCCCCGCTACGCGTCGAGGCCGACGGCGACCCGGTGCGCCCGCACATCACATGGTTCATCGACTGCGCGGTTCAGTGAGGGTTTCTCATCCTGATCGCCAGGCGATCTCTATGGCGTGAACGGCTGCGACGGTCCGGCCGATCCGGTTGGTTCTGCAGCGGCCTTGTGGAAGATCCGCCATTGCTTGAGGCGGGCGAAGGCCCGCTCTCCCGGTGCCCGCCAGCGGGCATGGCTTTCGTTGAACTCCCGGTAGGGGTGGGGGAGATCGCGACCCTTGTACGGAGTGCGGACCGTGGCCCCGGCGCCCTGGTAGGCCTT
The DNA here is from genome assembly GCF_031157275.1 of Streptomyces sp. LHD-70. Lineage (GTDB taxonomy): Bacteria > Actinomycetota > Actinomycetes > Streptomycetales > Streptomycetaceae > Streptomyces. Next base: position 126,080 of record NZ_JAVIFW010000015.1, on the reverse strand, counting down.
GTCCGCCAGGACCAGAATCTGCCTCGATTGGCACGCCTGGACGATGCCGTGCGCGCGAGCCGCGGTCAGGTCATGGGTGCGTCCGGGCAGGGCGCGCGAGAACCACAGCGGGCTGCCGTTCGCGGTGGCGATGACCTGCACGTTCATGCCATGGCGCTTCCAGGACAAGACCGCCACCGGTCGTGTGTACCGCTCGCCGTCGTCGGTCCTGGCTCGCCGGCCGGGATCGCGAAAGGCGATGTGCTGGGCGAGACGTCTGCTCAGCGGCAGTGAGCGCCTGGGGCTGTGCGCGGCACCCGTCTTGGCAGGCTCTGACCGCGGCCATCCGGCCTGGGAGAACCGTTCCTTGCGGGTCGGCAGGATCCCGGCGACCGCTACGTCGATCTGCCCCAAGAGGTCACGAATGCGGCGTTCCAGCGCCTCGAGCGATGGCACCCCTCAGGCCCCCGGGCGTTCGTTTCGACAAATGTTGAGTGAACGGCGGGGAAGCTCCCGGCATCTGCTGGTGGTGGCTGATTTCCGACCAGTCGTACGGTCTGCGCACCGTCGGATTCCAGCCTCTGCCGCAGACCGCGGCTGAGGCCGGAGGCCAGCTGAGATCGGAGCTTTCGATGAGTGCAACAGTCGCCTTTGTAGGGCTGGGGAACATCGGAGGGCGAGTCGTCGCCCATCTGGTGAAGACCGGCCGCGACGTGGTCGTTTTCGACCTGAATGCCGCGGCGGTCCAGACCGCGGTGGAGGCGGGGGCCCGGTCGGCGTCGTCGGCCGCCGCGGCCGCTCAAGGCGCTGAGGCGGTCTTCCTGAGCCTGCCCACGCCGGCGATCGTGGAGGCGGTGGTCGGTGAGATCCTGCCGCACACCGAAGAGGGCACGGTGATCGTCGACCACAGCACGATCGACCCTGACACCTCCCGCCGTCTGGCAGCGATGGCCGCTGCGGCGGGTGTCAGCTTCCTGGACGCACCGGTCAGCGGAGGTGTGCAGGGCGCGGATGCCGGCACCCTTGCGATCATGGTGGGCGGTGACGAGGCCGCCCTCGGGAAGGTGCGCCCGCTGCTGGATGCGTACGCCGGGAGCGTCGTGCATATCGGGGACAGCGGGAGCGGCCAGGTCGTGAAGCTGGCCAACAACTTGATCACGGCCATCAACATCGCGGCGCTGGGGGAGGCGCTGACCACGACCGTGCGTCAGGGCGTGGACCTGGACACCGCGGTCAGCGTTCTGACCAAGAGCTCCGCCAACAGCAACGTGTTGTCGAACTACTTCCCGCGCACGCTGTTCTCCGCCGAGCGGCCGACCGGGTTCGCCCTGGACTTCATGCACAAGGACCTGGGCCTCTTCCTCGCTTCCGCCACCTCGGGGCCGGTGCCGCTGCCGCTGTCGAACGCGGTGCGGGACCTGTTCTCGATCGGCCGTCAGCTGGGGCGTGGCGGCAAGGACTTCACCAGTGTCGTCGAGTTCTACGAGGACTTCGCCGGCGTTCGTCTGCAGACCAAGGAGGCAGGCAAGTGAGCACCACCGGCGTTGAGATTCCTGTCGTCCACCAGCTGATCGGCGGGGTATGGGGTCCTGCGGACTCCGGCGAATGGATCGAGGTGGAGAACCCCGGCCGCCGCGAGATCATCGGCCGCGTCCCGGCGTCCGGCGCCTCGGATGTGGACCGGGCGGTGGCTGCCGCTAAGGAGGCGTTCCCTGCCTGGCGGGCACGGCCCTCGCGAGAGCGCGGCGCCCTGCTGATCAAGCTGGGCGACAAGATCGCCGAGCACCAGGAGGAGCTGGCGCGGATCATCGCCTCCGAGACCGGCAACGCTCTGCGCACGCAGGCGCGTGGCGAGGCCGCCTCGGCGGTGGACATCTTCCGTTACTACGGGCAAGTCGCCTCCGAGCAGAAGGGCGAGACGCTCCCGCTGGGCGACGGCCTGCTGTCGTACACCGTGCGTGAGCCGCTGGGCGTGGTGGGCGGCATCGTGCCGTGGAACGCGCCGGTGCAGCTGTCCGCGCTGAAGATCGCCATGGCGCTGTCCATGGGCAACACGCTTGTTCTGAAGGCCGCGGAGCTGGCCCCGCTCGGGGTGCTGCGTATGGCCCAGTGGGCGGCGGAAATCCTGCCCGACGGTGTGCTGAACGTGCTGTCCGGCTCGGGCGCGGTGGCGGGCGCGCGGATCACCTCGCACCCGGACATCGCCAAGTTGACGTTCACCGGGTCTACCGGGGTCGGTCGCAGCATCCTGGCGGCGGCAGCCGACCGGATCGTGCCGGTCACCCTGGAGCTGGGCGGGAAGTCCCCGGTCATCGTCTTCCCCGACTCCAACGACGACGCCACGGTCGACGGCGTGATCATGGGCATGCGGTTCACTCGCCAGGGCCAGTCCTGCACGGCGGGCTCCCGCCTGTACCTGCACGAGGACATCTTCGACTCGTTCCTGGCGAAGCTGACGGCCAAGCTGGCCAAGCTGAAGATCGGTGACCCGCTGGACGAGGACAGCGACATCGGCGCCATCGTCAGCCAGGTCCAGTACGACAAGGTCTGCCGCTACATCCAGTCCGGCCTCGACAAGGGCGGCAAGCTGATCACCGGCGGTGTGCAGCGGCCGGTCGACCAGGACGGCTACTACGTCGCACCGACCGTCATCAGCGACGTGGACGCCGACTGGGAGGTCACCCGCGAAGAGGTCTTCGGCCCCGTCCTGGTCGTCATTCCCTGGCGCGACGAGGACGAGGTCGTGGCCTCGGCCAACGACTCCGCCTACGGACTGGCCGGCTACGTCTGGTCGAAGAACATCGACCAGGCCATGCGCACCGCCAACCGGTTGGAGGCGGGCTGGGTCCAGATCAACCGCGGCGGCGGGCAGATCCCCGGCATGGCCTACGGCGGCATCAAGCAGTCCGGCCTGGGCCGCGAGTACTCCGTCGACGGTGCGCTGGAGAGCTTCACCCAGCACAAGAGCTTCACCATCGCCTACACGGCCTGATCAGGGGGCCTGCCTGGGCCGCCCCTTCCAGCGCACCACCTCCGCACCCGTATCACGTACGACGTCTGACAGGCGTCGCCGAAGCCCGGCCCCGCACCGGCCTGCAGTTTCCTCAACCCCCGCTCCGGCGGCGCCTGTCACCGTGACGGCTCCGCCGTACCCGAAGGAGCCCCTTCATGGGTACCACCACCCCTCCACCGCCATCGGCTCATGGCGTCGAGCTCACTGATGACGGGCTCGCTCAGAGTCTGACCAAGCGCCACATCCGGATGATCGCGGTCGGCGGTGCCATTGGCGTCGGCCTGTTCCTCGGTGCCGGCGCCGGTATCGCCAAGGCCGGCCCCGCTCTGATCGCTGTCTACGCCATCACCGGCGTGATCATCTACATCATCATGCGCGCCCTCGGCGAGTTGCTGATCTACCGGCCTGTCAGCGGCAGCTTCGCCGAGTACGCCCGCGAGTTCATGGGACCGGCCTACGGCTTCATCACCGGCTGGGGCTACTGGACGACGTGGACGGTCATCGGCATGGCTGAGATCACCGCAGCCGGCATCTACGTCCACTACTGGTTCCCAGCCATCCCGCAGTACGTCACGGCGCTGGTCGTCCTGATCGCTCTGGTGCTGCTGAACCTCTTGAAGGTCGGAGCCTTCGGCGAGGCGGAGTTCTGGTTCGCCTCCATCAAGGTCGTCGCCATCCTGGGGCTGATCATCGGCGGCACTCTGGTGGCCGTCTTCAGCATCGGTGACGCCGGGGTCAACAGCACGATCGCGCACCTGTGGAACCACGGCGGCGCAGCCCCCAACGGCTGGATGGCCGTCCTGCTCGCCTTCCAGATCGTCGTCTTCTCCTACCAAGGTGTCGAGCTCATCGGCATGACCGCAGCGGAGACCAAGGACCGAGAGAAGGTCCTGCCCAAGGCGATCAACTCCATCCCGTGGCGGGTCGGCATCTTCTACGTCGGCTCCCTGCTGGTGCTGCTGACGCTGTTCCCCTGGACCGAGTTCCACGCCGGGGAGAGCCCGTTCGTGAAGGCCCTGACGCACATCGGCCTGCCGGCCGCGGGCAGCATCATGAACTTCGTCGTCCTCACCTCCGCGCTGTCCTCCTGTAGCTCCGGCCTGTTCAGCAACGGCCGTCTCCTCAAGCGACTCGCCGCCGACGGCGTCGCACCCTCCCGCTTCGCCACCGTCAACAAGGGCCACGTACCCGCCGGGGCCATCCTGGCCTCCGGCGCCGCCATGATGATCGGCGTCCTGGTCAACGCGATCGTCCCCGAGCAGGCGTTCGTCTACATCTCCTCCGTCGCCACCCTGGGCGCGATCTGGAGCTGGACAGTCATCATCGTCTGCCACATGATCTACCGCCGCCGTCTGGCCCGCGGCGAAGTACACGAGAGCTGGTTCAAGCTGCCCTTCGCCACACCCCTGAGCTGGCTTGTGATCGCCTTCCTGGCCTTCGTCACGGTGATCCTCGGCTTCGACGCCGACAACCGCATCGCCTTGTACGCCATGCCCATATGGGCCGCCGCCCTGATCGGCGGCTACCTGTACGCCAAGCCGAAGATCGCCGCCAGAGAGGCAGCCGCAGCAGCCGCCTCCCACAAGCCGGCCCTCAGCACCTCAGCCGCCGAGGTCCGTCCCGGCGACGAGTCCGCGCCGCGCCTCGTGGACTGACCCCACCCCCGGGCTGGCCTCAGGGTGCCCCCCGCGGCTGGGCCCCCGATCTGTCGCCGTCCGCACCGGCGACACGCGGGCCTCTTCTGGCCTGCACCCCGGCGGGCTGCCGAACCACGGCGGCAGCCCGCCCCTCACGTTCGTTTCCCTTCCCGCAAGGAGCCCTCCTCGTGAACGCCCACCCGCCCTCCGCCATCGCCCCCTGGGCCGATGCCCCAAGCCGGCAGCGGCTGCACGAACTGGAGACCCTGCACCGCGAGGAAGGGGCAGCGGCAGTCACCGACGCCGTCCACCACACCCTGGACGCGTACCACTACCGGATGGCCGCCGAAGGTCTCGTGCTGTACGCCGGGACGAACGTGCTGTCCCCGGCGGTGCGCGCCGCCCACGACGGTGCTCTGTCCACCCGCCCTGCGCTCGGCTGGCCCGGCGGGAAACTCCAGACCGGTGTCCAGGAGATCGAAGTCCTCGAAGTCATCGCCTCCACCCAGGTCGCGCGCGCGATGCGCGCTGCCTACGCCGAGGTCCGCTTCCTGACCGCGACCATGGCCAACCTGGCCCTCTACAGCGCTTTCACCCAGCCCGGCGACACCATCGCCGTGCTCTCCCCGGAATCTGGCGGTCACGCCAGTCACCACGCGCACGCCACCGCGGGCGTACGGGGCCTGAAGGTCGTTCACCTGCCCTACAGCAGCACCGACCTCGACGTCGACGCTCGCGTCCTGGACGTCTTTCTCACCGCTCACCGGCCCAAGCTGATTTTCGTCGGCGGCAGCGTCACCCTCTTCCCCCACGATCTCGCCGTTCTACGCGAAGCCGCCGACCGCATCGGCGCGCTGCTCGCCTACGACGCCTCCCACGCCGCCGGCCTCATCGCTGCTGGATACGTCCAGGACCCGCTCGCCGAAGGTGCCCACGTCGTCACCTTCTCCACCTACAAGACCTTCGCCGGACCTGCCGGAGGCGCCGCCGTCACCAACGACCCGCAGCTCGCCGAGGCGATCTCGCACGCCGCCTACCCGGTTCTCAGCTCCAACTACGACCCTGCACGGCTCGGCCCGCTGGCCATCGCCGCCGCCGAGGCCGCCGAACAGAAGCCGTCCTGGGCCGCACCCACCATCACCGCCGCCCAGCATCTGGCCGCGAACCTCGCCGGTCACGGCTACGCCATCCTCGGCGCCGACCGGGGCCACACCCGCACCCACCAGGTCGTCATCGACGCCACGGCCCTGGGAGGAGGAGTCGGCGCCGTCGCCCGCCTGGCCGCTCACGGCATCTATGCCGGCACCTGCCGCCTGCCCTCACAGATGCCCGACACCCCTGCACAAGGGATCCGGCTGGGCACCCAGGAGATCATCCGACGCGGAGCGGGCGTCGCCACCATGCCTCACGTCGCCGCCGTCATCCATCACGCACTGATCAACCGGGGTCCGGCCAGCACCAGCGCCGCCGCGGAACTGCGCGCGAGCCTCGGCCCCGACCTGTGGACCGCTCAGCAGTCCGTACAGCCCGTGTGAACCGCGCAGCGAAGGGGGCGAACCCCCGACTACCGCGGATCTAGCCTGATCAGCAGAGGGATGCCCGCACCCGGACACCCACTCTCCCTCCTCTGTACGCCATCACCCAAGGGGAAGACCGGCATGGCCAACAGCGATATCCAGGACATCGTGGACGAGGTCGCCGCCACCCTCGGCAAGGGCGTATCCGTCGACGACCTCAGCGGCCGCCTGGTCACCTACAGTGCCCAGCAGGGCCGCGCCGATGAGGCCCGTGTCCGTTCACTGCTCACCCGCGCTGTCCCCGACGACATCCGCGCCTGGCAGGACAGGCACGGTGTCGCCGCCGCCACCGAGCCCGTGGAAGTACCGCCCAACCCCGATCTGGGCATGCGCGCCCGCCTCTGCGTCCCCCTCATGCACCACGGCGTCAAGACCGGCACCTTGTGGATCCTCCAGTCCGACGACACCTGGTCGACACCGGCCCTCCTCGGCCAACTGGCCAACCTCGGCAACCAGATCGACACCCTGGCTGCCCTCCAGTACGACAAGGCCGACCCGCTGCTGGAGGAACGCCGCAATCGCGAATCCTGCTTCCAGCACGCCTGCCACGCTGACCCCGCCGCCCTCGATGACCTCAGAACCTGGTCCGCGCTGTATGCGTTGGACACCGTGCATGTGCTCGTGTGTCTGGCCGCCCCTTCGCCGGACACCGCCCACCGCAGCGACATCGAGACCACCCAGCTGCGCGTGGCGCTGCACCAGACCCTGGCCGCCCACAGTCACGTACTGGCCACGTCCGTGCAGGACACCCACACCACCGTCCTGGTCCGCTCCAGCCACGGCGCAGACACCCTGCACCAGCTGCACCACGACCTCACCACTGCCGTGGCGACCGCCGCCCGCACTCCCACGCCACCTCCGGTCTTCGCCGGTGTCAGCAGCCCCCTCAAGACCGTCGACCGCCTCCCCGACGCCTACCAGCAAGCCGTCATCGCCGGTCAGGCTGCGGCAGTGGACCCCGAAATCAACCCCTTGGCCGCCTGGGACGACGTCGGCCCCTACGGCTTCCTCGCCAGGAACTTCCGGGGGGACACCCTTCACCAGTCCGAGCTGTACGACCGCCTGGATGCGGCCGATGACAACGGAGACCTCCTGCACACCTTGGAGGTGTACTTCGACAGTGCCAGCGTCAACCAGGTCGCCAGGCGCCTCCACCTCCACCGCACCAGCCTCTACTACCGGCTCGGCCGCATCAAAGACGCCATCGGTACCGATCCCCTCGACGGCCCGGCACGCCTGGAACTCCACATGGCCATCAAGACCACCCGCTGGGCGAAACGCCCGCGCATCTAGATCCGGCGTGCGCCGGCCTCAGACCGCTGCCGGTCCACCCGCACTGTCCCGCCCTGACACCAGGCTGGACCGGCAGCGAACCCGACCCACCCGCACCGGATGCGCGTCGCATCCCCACACTGACAAGGGGCTTTCCGTGGCCATCAGCGTTTTCGACCTCTTCTCCATCGGCATCGGCCCCTCCTCCTCCCACACCGTCGGACCCATGCGCGCGGCCCGCCTGTTCACCCAAGACCTGACCGCCGACGGCCTCCTCACCCACGCAGCCAGACTGCATGCCCAGCTCTACGGCTCCCTCGGCGCGACCGGCCACGGCCACGGCACCCCGAAAGCCGTCATGCTCGGTCTGGAAGGAAACACACCCGACACCGTCGACGTAGACCAAGCCGAACTCGACGTCGAACGCATTACCCACTCCCACCGCCTGTACCTGCCCGGCGGCGCCCACAGCATCGACTTCAACCCCGACTCCGACGTCGTTCTGCACCGACGCCGCTCCCTGCCCCACCACCCCAACGGCATGACGCTCACCGCCCTGGCCGCGGACGGACAGCCCCTACTGGAAAAGACGTACTACTCGGTCGGCGGAGGCTTCGTCATCGACGAAGAGTCCATCGACGCGGACCGCATCAAGCGCGACGCCACCCCGCTCAAGTACCCCTTCTCCACCGGCGACGAGCTGCTACAGCGCTGCCGAGAAACGGGGCACTCCATCTCAAGCCTGATGCTGGAGAACGAGAAGGCATGGCGTCCCGAACAAGCGATACGCGACGGCCTGCTGAAAATCTGGGCCGTCATGCAGGAGTGTGTAGACGCTGGCTTGTCCCGTGAAGGCGTCCTGCCCGGCGGCCTCAAAGTCCGCCGCCGCGCGCCCACCTCCGCCCGGTCCCTGCGCGCCCAGGGCGACCCTCACCAACACGCCATGGAGTGGGTCACCCTCTACGCCATGGCCGTCAACGAGGAGAACGCCTCCGGGCGCCGTGTCGTAACCGCCCCGACCAACGGCGCGGCCGGCATCATCCCCGCCGTCCTGCACTACTACCGCAACTTCATCCCTGGCGCCGACGACGACAGCATCATCCGCTTCCTGCTCACGGCCGGTGCCATCGGCATCCTCTTCAAGGAGAACGCCTCCATCTCCGGCGCCGAGGTCGGCTGCCAGGGCGAAGTCGGCTCCGCCTGCTCCATGGCAGCTGCCGGTCTGGCCGAAATCCTCGGCGGCACTCCTGAAAAGATCGAGAACGCCGCCGAGATCGGCATCGAACACAACCTCGGCCTCACCTGCGACCCCGTCGGTGGCCTCGTGCAGATCCCCTGCATCGAACGCAACGGCATGGCCTCGGTCAAAGCCATCACCGCCGCACGCATGGCCCTACGCGGCGACGGCCGGCACCACGTCTCCCTGGACAAAGCCATCAAGACCATGAAGGAGACCGGAGCCGACATGAAGATCAAGTACAAGGAAACCTCTCGCGGCGGCCTCGCCGTCAACGTCATCGAATGCTGACGAACCCCGCGCTCCCGCTGTAGGCATGACCATGGAACTGCGCCACCTGCGCGCCTTCCTCGCTATCGCGGAGGAGGGCACCATCACGCACGCCGCCGCGCGCCTCGGCATCGGCCAGCCCTCGCTCTCCCGCACTCTCAAGGCTCTGGAGAACCACCTCGGCGTACGGCTAGTAGACCGTTCAACCCACCACCTGAGCCTCACCGCCGCCAGCACGTCCTTCCGCGTCCGCGCCGCGGCAGCGGTCAGCGCGGCGGAAGCCGCCCTCGACCCGGCCCGCGCGGGCCCCTGGCCTCTCCGCCTGGGTCACGCAGGGTCCGCCCTGGGCCGCCACACTCCGGCAGTCCTGCTCCGCTGGCAGCAACTGCACCCCGAGACGCCCCTGCAACTGCTGCGCGCCGACGACGGCCTCGCACAGGGTCGGGTCGACGCGGTCATCCTGCGCGGGCCGGCGCCCGCCCCCGGCCTCGACAGCACCGTCCTGTTCCACGAGGAACCCGTCGTGGCCCTGTCCCGGCACGGCGAGCCGGCCGGACGGCCCTCAGTCTGACCGACCTGGCGGGGCGAACCCTGATCATGAACACCGTCTCGGACGCCAGTTCACGACGCCTCTGGCCCAGCGAGCACCAGCCACGAGCCGTCACAGAGGTCGGCAACACCGACGACTGGCTGGCGGCGATCGCCGCAGACCGAGGGTTCGGCATGACCACTACCGCAACCTCTCACATCTACCCCTACCCCGGTGTCGGCTACTACCCCCTCACCGACGCCCCACAGGTCCCGGTCCGCCTCGCCTGGCCCGACCCACCCGCCAATCCTGCGATTCCGGACCTCGCCGCCTGCATCCGCGAGACCGCCCAGACCTCCATAGACGGACGACGTTGCTACTGAGCGCCGCTCGGGGCGAACACGTGAAGTCGTACCGTGCGCTCAAGACGTCACGACTCCATGGGGGACTCGACCGCCAGCGGACAGGTGGAGGCATGCAGGTCCGCCGCGACCGCACCCTCTGGGGCTCGGGTGCGGCGCCGCCGCGGCATGTCGGCACAATGTCGAGAATGATGAGGTCATTCACGCTGGTGCAGCTCCGCTATTTCTGCACGGTGGCCGAGCTGGAGAACATGACCGAGGCCGCTGTCGCCCTCAAGGTCACACAGTCGACGCTCTCCTCGGCGATCTCCCAGCTGGAGCACGCCATGGGGGTACAGCTGTTCACCCGGCTCCACCGGCGGGGCCTGCGTCTCACCCCGGCCGGGCGGCGGCTGCTGCGGAGCAGCCTGGTACTGCTCGAAGAGGCCGACCGGCTGCCGGAGACGGCCCGCGAGGACGGCGGCGACCTCGTCGGGGAGCTCTCCGTCGGCGTGTTCGCGCCGCTCGCGCCGTTTCGGGCCCCGGCCATCCTTCAGGAGTTCGAGCGCGAGCATCCGGGCGTGCACCTGTCCTTCCTGGAGGGGGATCAGGAATTCCTCAGGCGGGCGCTGCGCGACGGCAAGTGCGAGCTGGCCCTCATGTACGACCTGGGCCTGGGGGCAGAGTTGCCGCGCCGAACCCTGCAGCACGTCCCACCCCACGTCATAGTCGCGGCCGACCATCCGCTCGCCGCCGAACCTGAGCAGCCGGTTAGCCTGAGTGCCCTCGCCAACGAGCCGTTCATCCTCCTCGACCTGCCGCACACCCGCGAGTACTACCTCAGTCTCTTCAAGATGTGCGGCATCGCGCCCATGATCCGGCACCGCGCCAGCGGCTACGAGACCGTCCGGTCGTTCGTCAGCCGCGGCCACGGCTACTCCGTGCTCAACCAACGACTGCACCACGACCTCACTTACGCCGGCAGCCCGGTGGTCCGGCTCCCCATAGTCGAGAGCCTCCCGCAGATCGACGTGCTGCTGGTCCGCGCCGCCGGTACCCGGCCGACACTCAAGGCCCAGGCTTTCGAGGAGGTCTGCCTTCGGATCTTCGGGCTCGCGGGCTGATCACTCATGCATCGACCGAGTCGATGATGCGCAGCGAAAGAATCTGTTAGACACATCAAACGCCGCTCCCCAAACATGGCTGCACTCGACCTGGGGAGCCACCGATGACGACCAGCGAACCCGCCACCGCCAGAGCCTCGTCGCCGTCCGATGGGACCGACCCGGCCCGGCCCACACGCATCCAGAAACGCGTCCTGGCCGGCGGCAGCGTCGGCCAGTTCATCGAGTTCTACGACTTCACCTTGTACGCCCTGTCAGCCGTGACGCTGGCGTCCCTGTTCTTCCCCGGCCAGAGCCAACTGGCCAGCCTGCTCTCCACGTTCGCGACGTTCGGCGTGGCCTTCCTCGTACGCCCGCTCGGCGGCCTCTTCTTCGGCGCGCTCGGCGACCGGATCGGCCGCCGCAAGGTCCTCTACATCACGCTGCTGTCCATCGGCACCGCGACCGCCCTGATCGGCCTGCTTCCCACCTACGCGACCATCGGTGCCGCCGCCCCCGCGCTGCTCGTGCTGTGCCGCCTGGTCCAGGGCTTCTCCGCGGGCGGCGAGTCGGTCGGCGCGCCGGCCTTCGTGTTCGAGCACGCCCCGCTCCACCGGCGCGGTTTCTGGCTCAACATCACCCTGGCGGCGACCGCGCTGCCCTCCGTGGTCGGCGGCACGCTGTTCCTGGTCCTGTCGCGGACGCTCGACCAGGGCGCCTTCCAGTCGTACGGCTGGCGCATCCCGTTCCTGCTCTCCTTGCCGCTCGCCTTCTTCGGCCTGTGGATCCGTAGCCGTACGGAGGAGAGCCCTGCGTTCCAGAAGGTCCTGGAGCAGGCGGAGCGCCAGGAGAGCAGCCCGGTGAAGGACGCGTTCCGGGAGAACAAGGCCCGCATGCTGCAGGTGGTCCTGGTGATGGGCCTGACCGCGATGGGCTTCTACTTCGTCAGCGGCTACTTCGTGTCGTACATCCAGACCGCGGGTGGTCTCAGCCGTGAGGAGTCGCTGCTCACCAACGCGGCCGCGATGCTGCTGTACGCCGTACTGCTGCCGGTGTGGGGCATCGTGGGCGACCGGGTCGGACGCCGGCCGATGCTGATCGCGGGATCGCTGGCCCTGGCCGTGGTCGCGGTGCCGTCCTTCGCGCTGGTGACGAGTGGTTCGCTCGGCCTCGCGCTCCTTGGACAGGCCCTGTTCGTGGTCTGCCTGACCATGTACGGCGGCGGCTGCTACACGTTCTTCGTCGAGATTTTCACGACCCGGACCCGGTTCACGTCGGCGGCCGTGAGCTACAACGTGGCCTACGCCCTCTTCGGCGGCACCGCCCCGTTCGTCGGCACCTACCTCACCGGACGGACCGGCGTCCCCGCCTCGCCCGGGTACTACATGGCGGCCGCTGCGGCGATCGTCCTCGTGCTGCTGCTCGCCACCAGGGTGCCCGAGACGCACCCCCACCGCGCTGTCGTCGCGGCCTGACCGACCGTCACCACCCGTTGGAGGACAGCGCCATGAGCGCAGAGACATTCCTGACCGACTTCCACCACGTGGCCGCGATCGGCGCGACCCCCGCCGGGGGTGTCGAACGGCAGGCGGCCACGCCCGAGGACAAGGAGATGCGGGACTGGTTCGCCGCGTTCGCCGCCGAGCGGGGCTGGCCCGTACGGGTCGACTCGATCGGCAACATGTTCGCCTTGGTCGAGTGGCATCCGGGCGCCGACTACGTGCTCGTCGGCTCGCACCTGGACAGCCAGCCGCGCGGCGGCCGGTTCGACGGTGCGTACGGCGTGATCGCGGCCCTGCACGCCGCGGACCGGCTGGCGCGGCGGGTCGCACAGGGCGAGGAGGCGCCGAAGTACAACCTCGCCGTCGTCGACTGGTTCAACGAGGAGGGCGGCCGGTTCGCCCCCTCGATCATGGGGAGTTCGGTGTTCGCCGGGCTCATGGACGAGCAGGCGATGCTGGCCGTCACAGACCTGGAAGGCGTCACCGTCGCCGAGGCGCTCGACGCCATCGGCTACCGCGGCTCCGACCCTCGCCCCACCCCGGTCGCGTACGCCGAGATCCACATCGAGCAGGGCCGCGTACTGGAGCGCGAGGGCATCGCGATCGGCGCCGTGGACCACAGCTGGTACACGCAGAAGCTGGACGTCGAGGTGCTCGGCGAGCAGTCCCACACCGGCGCGACCGCGATGGCCGACCGGCGCGACGCCCTGGTCGCCGCAGCCCGCGTGATCGGCCTGGTACACGACGTGACCGGCGAGTTCGAGCCGGAGTCGATCGTCTCGTCGGTCGGCTACCTCACCCTGGAGCCGAACTCCCCGATCGTCGTCCCCCGGAGGGTCCACCTGGTCGCCGACCTCCGGGCCTCCTCACCGGCGATCGTCGAAAAGGCTCGCGCGCTGCTCCTCGAGCGCATCGCGGATGTCGCCCGCGAGCACCAACTTGCCATCGAGGTACGGGACTTCGACGTACGGCCCGTGCAGAGCTTCCCCGAGCGCAGCTTGCAGATCACGGAGAAGGCCGCGGCCGGGCTCGGCATCGGTGTGCGGCGGGTCAACACCATGGCGGGCCACGACTCGGTGCCCATGAACCGGATCGTGCCTGCCCTGATGATGTTCATCCCCTCCATCGACGGGGTGAGCCACTGCGAGCGCGAGCTGACCAGCGACGCGCAGATGGCCGTCGGCGTGGACGCCCTGACCGAGGCCACTTGGGAACTCCTCGGCGGCGGGCTCGACGAGGTCACCGAGCAGCGCGCGGCGCAGGGAGGCACCCGATGAGCGACCTCGCCCACCTCGACGCGGTCACGGCGCTGCGCGCCTTCCGCAGCCTGGAGCTGTCGCCGGTCGAGCTGCTCGACGCCGTGACCGCCCAGGCGGAGCGCGTCAACGGCGACCGCGGGACCGGGATCAACGCGTTCACCGAGACCTTCGCCGACGAGGCCCGCACGCTCGCCGAGAAGGCGGCCACGGCATACCTGGACGCCGCTCGGGACGGATCGCCGACGGCCCCGCTCCTCGGCGTCCCGGTCGCCTCCAAGGAGAAGCACAACCTGGCCGGCCGCCGTATCGAGCAGGGTCTCGCGGCGCATGCCGGGCGGATCAGCGACGCCGACCACCCCGTCGTGGAGCGGGTCCGGCAGGCGGGCGGCGTCATCCACGCCCGCACCACCTCGCCCGAGTTCAGCTGCGCCACCGTGACGCACAGCCCGATGTGGGGCGTGACCCGGAACCCGTGGAACCTGTCGGCCACCCCGGGCGGTTCCTCCGGCGGCGCGGGTGCTGCGCTCGCTGCCGGGATGACGACCCTTGCGACGGCCTCCGACATCGCCGGGTCGACCCGGGTGCCCGCCGCCTTCACCGGCACGGTCGGCTACAAGGCTCCGTACGGCCGGATCCCCGGACTGCCGCCGCTCAGCGCGGACTGGTACCGCGGCGACGGCCCGATGGGCCGAACCGTTGCCGACACCGCCCTGCTCGCCGCCGTCATGTCCGGCCTGCACCCGGCGGATCACGCCTCCTGGGGGCTGCACGGCGTGCCGGTCGAGCTGCCCGAGGACCCGGTGGCGGCGGTGCGGGGCGTCCGGGTCGGCCTCTCGGTGCGGCTGGGCGACTTCCCGGTGGCGGCCGAGGTCGAGGCCGCCACACTCGACGTCGCCGCCCGCCTCGAACAGGCCGGCGCCACCGTCGTACCGGTCGACCTGCCCTGGACGTCGAGCCGGATCAGGCGCACGATCTTCGTCCACTTCGGCCAGATCCTGGGCCCGGCTATGGAGCGCGAGTGCGGAGACGCGGCGTCCCTCGCGCCGTACGCGCAACGCTTCATCACCGACGCCCGCCGGGCCGCCGAGGACGTCGGACTGGTCGAGTCGCTCGCCCTGGACGCGGCGCTGCAACGGGAGTTGGCCACCGCGATGGCGGACGTGGACGTGCTGCTCTGCCCGACCAACGCCGTGACGGCGCTCGACGCGGACGGCGACTACCTCGACGGCCTGAACGTCGGCGACCGCCACCTCGACCACTACTGGGAGGGGCACCTGACCAGCCCGTTCAACGTCGCCAACCGCTGCCCGGTGCTCGCCGTCCCCAGCGGCGTCGCCGGCAATGGCGTCCCGACCGGGGTCCAGATCGTGGGCCACCCGCTGGACGAGACAGCCGTCTTCCGCGTAGGCGCCGCCGTCGAGGCACTCGTGCCCAAGACTGCGTGGCCTTTGCTGCCGACGATTGCTCCGGCAGCATGTCTGTGAGGCCTCAACGTCTTCGCCACTGAGCAGGGCGAGGATGCACCTCCATCGTCAGGGCGCTCCGGTCACGCAGTACCCAGATGTTCGTACGGAGCTTCGGCCAGATGCATCGGGGCCGACGACATCGACAAAGCCCTTGACGCAGCCGCAAAGCACGGATGCCGTCCGCTTCGCGGTGTGGCGACCTATGAGGATGTCTACAAGCTCACGTACGTCCGCGGTCCCAGCGGCATCCTTGTGATGCTCGCCGAGGAGCTGAAGAAGAAGTGACGGCCGATCGGGTCCGTTAGCCAAAGTGCACACGGCCAACTGACCCACGGCACCGCCACGGATCCGAGTGCGCAGGAACATCCCTCGGATGACGGGCAGTTCGTCGGAGGTGTGGTTGAACGGTCGGCAGGCAGCCGCCATCGACGGGGCGCTACCGACCGAGCACCGGCGTCCCCCTACGGCCCTTCTCCGTGCAGCAGTTCCACTTCGCTGTCCTCCGGCAGGGTTGCCCGGTAGCCCGTGTACATGTGCTTCGTGGCCAGGCGGACGAGGAGGTCCTCGTCGCCTGTGCGGGCTGCCTCGAACATCGCCCGATGTTCGGTGACCATGAGCGGGACGTTGCCCGCATCGTCGACGTACGAGCGCGTGATCCGGCGGTTGAACGGGTGGTCCCAGAGGGTGTCGATCATGCGAAGCAGAAGCGTGTTCCCGCATGGCTCGATGAGGGCCATGTGGAAGCTTCGGTTGAGTTCGAACTGGGCGACCGCATCGAGCGGGTCGGACGCCGCCATGTCCTCGATCAGGGCGACGAGCCGCGAGAGTTGGGCGCGCTCGTGTTTGCCGCAGGCCAGCCGAAGGGCCAGGGTCTCCAGGGACTGGCGTACCTGGTAGACCTCGGCGATGTCGTCCGGTTTCAGGGCATTGACGATGTATCCGCTGCCCGGCATCCACGTGACCAGGTCCTCGTGGGCGAGGCGGTTCAGCGCGTCGCGGAGCGGGGTGCGTGAGACGCCGAGACGCTCGGCCAACTGCTCCTGGACCAGCGGCGCGTCGGCCTCCATCGCGCCCGAGACGATCTCGTCGCGGAGGCGTTCGTAGACGCGTACCCCCAGGGGTCGCGCGTCCCTTGGGTCGCTCCGCAATGGCTTCACGTTCCGTCTCCGTCCCTGCTGTCCATCCGGGGGAAGAAAACCATCCCCACAGACCCATTGTCTCTCGTGGATGCACTGTATACAGTGCATCCACTGCATCCAAGGAGGCTTCGATCGTGTTTGTCCTGAACACTTGGTACGTCGCCGCATGGTCCACCGAGGTGACCGGCAAGCCTGTACGCCGCATCATCTGCGAGCAGCCCCTCGTCCTCTACCGCACCACCGACGGCACCGCCGTAGCGCTGGCCGACCGCTGCGCCCACCGCGCCTATCCGCTCTCCGCCGGCCGCACGGTCGGGGACTCCATCGAGTGCGGTTACCACGGCTTCGCGTACGGGCCCGACGGCGTCTGCACGCGCGTGCCCGCCCAGTCGGCTGTCCCCAGCCGCGCCCGCGTGCGCAGCTACCCGGTCGTCGAGAAGGACGGATGGATCTGGGTCTGGACCGGCGACGCCGACCTCGCCGACCGGAACCTCGTACCGGACACCCACTGGATGAGCGACCCCCGTTGGGCCACCGTCATCCACACCATGCTCTTCGAGTGCCGGCACGACCTCATCCACGACAATCTGCTCGATCTCACCCACGAGTCGTTCCTGCACAAGTCGACCGTCGGCGACGACTACATCTACGAACACGGCATCACCGTCGAGGTCGACGGCCGGGTCGTCACCGTGGACCGGCTCATGCCCGGCGTCGAGGCGCCGCCTCTGTACGCGCGCACCATGAGTACCGAGGGGCTCTACGACCGGTTCCATGCCACCGAGTTCCACGTCCCGAGCTACCACGTACTGCACTCCGGCATCACCGCTCGGGGGCGCCCACGTGAGGAGGGCCATCTCATCAAGGTCCTCAACGGGATCACCCCGATCGACGAGAGGACCACCTGGTACTACTACGCGTTCAGCCGGAACTTCGCCGTCGACGCCGACTGGGTCACCAGGGAGCTGGAG
The DNA here is from genome assembly GCF_031157275.1 of Streptomyces sp. LHD-70. Taxonomy (GTDB): domain Bacteria; phylum Actinomycetota; class Actinomycetes; order Streptomycetales; family Streptomycetaceae; genus Streptomyces. The sequence continues at coordinate 108,785 of NZ_JAVIFW010000015.1, read as the reverse complement.
ACGGGGCTCGAGACCGTGCTGCGCGAGGACGCCGACGCGCTGCGCGGGCAGGAGGCCGGTATGCGGGAGCGGGCGGCGGGCGAGCACGACGTGCTCATCGGCCAGGACGCCGGGGTCGCCAAAGCCCGCCGTATCCTTGCCCGGTTGCTTGCCGAGGAGCAGGCCGACGCCACGCGGACGGACCGGGCCTTCAAGGCCCCGCGGGCCGTGGCCGACCCGGTGGGGGGCTGATCGCGGTGACGGCCGACAGCGCCGGCGGCAGACCGAGCACCCCGGTGGCAGAAGGACGTGGACGCCGTGCCGCACTACAGGGCATCGACCTCGGCGCCCAGGGCCGTCAGATCGGCGCCCTCCACCTCACGCACTCCGACAACCGTCACGATGCCGGAGTCATCCCCGTGCCGGTCGCCGTGCTCTCCGGCGGGCCCGGCCCCACGGCACTGCTCGTCGCGGGCACGCACGGCGACGAGTACGAGGGCCAGGTGGTCCTCCACCGACTGCTGCGGGAGGTGGATCCCGCGCAGGTGAACGGCCGGATCATCGTCCTGCCCGCCCTGAACCTTCCGGCCGTACGAGCGGCCGGCCGTGTCTCGCCGCTCGACGGTCAGAATCTCAACCGCGTCTACCCGGGCAACGCGCGCGGCGGCCCCACCGCCCAGATCGCCCACGCCGTCGTCACCGAACTCCTCCCCCACGCCGACCTGGCACTCGACCTCCACTCGGGCGGGTCCACCACGCACTACGTGCCGTCGGCGTTCGTCTACTCGGGGCCCAACTCCCGGGCGTGGGACGCCAAGCGGCGGATGACCGAGGCGATGGGGCTCGCCTGGTCGGCCGTCGTCCCTGCGCGATTCGAGCCCGGTTCCTTCTCGACCGCGGCCGACGACGCCGGGGTCCCGATGATCTCCACCGAGCTGGACGGCGGCGGCGAGGTGACCCCACCGGTCGTCGGCGACGCCGTCCACGGGCTGCGCCGCGTGCTGGCCGCCGCCGGCATTCTCGACGCGCCTGCCGGCACACCGGCCGCCGCGCCCACTCGTTGGATCGATCTGCTCGTGGACGGCGCCGTCCACACCCCGCTGCGCGGCCTGTTCGAGCCCGTCGCTCGCCTCGGCGACGAGGTCAAGGCGGGCGAACTGATCGGCCGTGTCCACCCCGTCGAGGAACTCGACCGCTCCCCCGCGCCCGTCCTCGCACACCGTGACGGCATCGTCGCCATCGCCCGCAGGCCACCCCTCGTGGACCTCGGCGACACCCTGTACCACCTCGCGGCCGACACCACGCCCGGCACGTCCGGCGCCACCGGCCGCTGACTCGACCCGGCCCCGCCCAAGGCGGGCCGACCTCGCCCAGGCCGGCCCTGCCACGGCCGCACCCCACCCTCAGCCGCTCCGAAGCACGCCCTCTCACTGCACCGGAAAGGCACATCCATGCGCCAATCGATCCGGCTCCCCGCTCTGACCGTCGGGCTGACGCTCGTCGCCCTCCTGACCACCGCCGGCTGTACCGACGCATCGGCGGAAGGGGACGGCGCCGCCCCGAAAGCCAAGAACCCGGCGGCCACCGTGCCCGAGGTCGAAGTCGACGAGGCGGCCGCCGCCCTGCTCCCCGCGGAGGTGAAGACCAAGGGCACGCTCGTGGTGGCGAGCGATGCCTCCTACCGCCCCTTCGAGTATTTCGACACCGACAACAAGACGATCACCGGCTTCGACATCGACCTCACCGACGTCCTGGGAGCCAAGCTCGGCCTGAAGGTCCGACACGTCAACGCCGGCTTCGACAGCATCCTCCCGGGCCTCGCCGCCAAGAAGTACGACATCGGGGCCTCCGCGTTCTCGGTCACCCCGGAGCGTGCCAAGACCGTCGACTTCGTGACGTATCTGCGGGGCGGCACCGGAATCGCGGTCAAGACCGGCAACCCGCTCGGGCTGAAGATGGCGCCGAAGTCCCTGTGCGGACACGCCGTTTCCGCGCAGAAGGGGTCGGTGCAGGGGCTCAGCCAGCTCCCCGAGATCTCCAAGTCCTGCGCGGAGGCGGGCAGGAAGCCAGTCGCGATCGAGCTGTTCCCGTCCCAGGACGGCGCGAACCTCGCGGTCGTCAGCGGCCGCGTCGACGCCGTCATGGCCGACACGATCTCCCTCGCCATGCAGGCAGAGGCGTCGGGCGGCAAGTTCGAACTCGTCGACGGGCCGCTTTACGCACCCGACCGCTACGGCCTCGCCGTCCCCAAGAACTCACCCCTCAAGCCGGCTCTGGAGGCCGCGGTCAAGGCGATCCTGTCCGACGGCACGATGGACGCGCTCATGAAGAAGTGGCAGATCTCGGGGGCCTCACGCATCAAGGGCGGGAGCTGACATGACCGGCTTCACCGCTCGTCCGGAGCGCAGATCCGCACACGACGCCGAGCCGTCGGCGCCGCAACTCCTCGCCGACGGCACAGCCGGTCGGCCCGGACGGTCCGAGGGCGTGCCGGCCGACGGCCTCACCGTCGTGTCCAAGCGGCACCCCGGTCGCTGGGTGACCGCGATCGTCCTCCTCCTCATCGCCGCGGCGACCTTGCGCTCCGTGTTTACCAATCCCCGGTTCGGCTGGGACGTCGTGAACACCTACCTGCGCGATGTGTCGATCGGCAAAGGCCTGCTCGTCACCCTCGAACTCACCGCGATCTGCATGGCCATCGGCATCGTCCTCGGTGTCGTGCTCGCGGTGATGCGGCTCTCCGCCAACCCGGTCGTGCGGTCGGCGGCCTTCCTGTACGTCTCCTTCTTCCGCGGCACACCCGTGCTCGTCCAACTGCTGTTCTGGTACAACTTGGCAGCGCTGTACCCGCAGTTGACGTTCGGGATCCCGGGTGTCTCGCTTGACGCCAACCAACTCATCACGCCGATGCTGGCGGCTCTCCTCGGACTCGGGCTCAACGAGGCCGCGTACATGTCGGAGATCGTGCGGGCCGGCGTCCAGTCCGTCGACCACGGTCAGGGCGAGGCGGCCGGGGCGCTCGGGCTGACGAAGGTGCAGACCATGTGGCGGGTGATCCTGCCGCAGGCCATGCGCGTCATCATCCCGCCGACGGGCAACGAGACCATCGGCATGCTCAAGACCACAGCCCTGGTGAGCGTGCTCGCCGTGCCGGATCTCCTCTACTCCGCGCAGATCCTGTACGCACGCAACTTCCAGACGATCCCGCTCCTCATTGTCGCGAGCGTCTGGTACCTCGCCGTCACCACCGTCCTCACGATCGGCCAGTTCTACGTCGAGCGGCGGTTCTCCCGCGGCAACCGCACCCTCGCGCCCACCCCGCTCCAGCAGTTCCGCCAACTCCTGCGTACACACACGTCGTTGGCCACCGGGAGGACCCCAGGATGAACAGACCCGACACGGTCCGGCGGGGAGCCGCAGCGGACCTCACTGCGGAACAGGAACCCCCGATGGTGCGCGCCGAAAAGGTCCGCAAACGCTTCGGGCCGCTCGAAGTCCTCAAGGGTGTGGATCTGGAGGTCCGGCGCGGCGAGGTGGTGTGTCTCATCGGTCCCTCGGGCTCGGGCAAGAGCACCTTTCTGCGCTGCATCAACCATCTGGAGACCGTCGACGGCGGCCGCATCTGGGTCGGCGGACAGGTCGTGGGCTACCAGCGGCGCGGCAGCAAACTGCACGAACTCGGCGACCGGGAGATCTGCAGGCAGCGCACCGAGATCGGCATGGTCTTCCAGCACTTCAACCTCTTCCCTCACATGACGGTCCTCCAGAACCTCATCGAGGCACCGCTGCGGGCACTCAAGGAGCCCAGGGCCGAGGCCACCGGGCGGGCCCTCGCCCTGCTCGAACAGGTGGGGCTCGCCGACAAGGCCGACGCCTACCCCCGCCATCTGTCCGGCGGCCAGCAGCAGCGCGTCGCGATCGCCCGCGCCCTGTGCATGCGCCCCAAGCTGATGCTCTTCGACGAACCGACGTCGGCACTCGACCCCGAACTCGTCGGTGACGTCCTCACCGTGATGCGCGACCTCGCCGAATCCGGCATGACCATGATCGTCGTCACCCATGAGATGGGCTTCGCCCGTGACGTCGCCGACCGGGTCGTCTTCTTCGACGCGGGACAGGCGGTCGAGGTGGGACCGGCGAAACAGGTCATCACGGAGCCCCAGCACCCACGGACGAAGGCCTTCCTGGCGGCCGTGCGATGACAACCCTCGCCGGCCAAGGACGACCCCTCACCAGACGGAAGGAGGTACGACGATGAGGCTCGTGCTGCGCGCCAACGCTCATCGGCGGGTGGCCGTCGGCTGCCGGGAGGTCGCCGCGTCCCCGGACACCCCGCGACGTGAACGGTGGCAGTGGCAGATACAGCTGCTGACCGACGCCGAGGAGCGTCCTGAACCACCGCCCGCGGTGCGCCGGATCGCCGAGGCACTGCCGGGCGGCGCGACCCTGGAGGTCTCCGCCGACACCGGGTCCGTCGTCCCTGCCGTGGAGTTCGTCGACCCGAGTGGTGCGCCGACGGTGCACCGCGGAGAGAACGAACTGGTGGTCCTGATCGCCTCGGGCGGCCACGTCCTGGTCGAGGACCGGCACCTGCTGGCCGACTCCGACGCGATGGTGCTCGAGGGCGACGATCCCATGCGGGTGAACCTGCGCCGGCCGGACGGCGCGGACTCACAGGTCGCGGTCGTCCGGCTTGGCGCGGCCGGACACGGCGTCTTGGGCTGGGTGCCGTGATGCGGGCGCCGGGCGACGAACAGTCGTTGCGCCTGCGCGTGACCGCACTGGTGTGGGAAGCCGAGGGCGTGCTCTCCGTCCACCTGTCCCGGGCCGACGGCGCGCACCTGCCGCCCTGGACACCGGGAGCGCATCTGGACCTGCACCTGCCGAACGGCCTTACCCGCCAGTACTCGCTCAGCGGTTCCCCCGCCGACCGGTCCATCTGGCGCCTCTCGGTCCTGCGGGAACCTGTGTCGCGCGGCGGCTCGCGCGAGGTGCACGAAGTCCTGCGCCCCGGTGACCACGTCGATGTCACCGGCCCACGCAACAACTTCGCACTCCCCGAAGACACCGCCCTCCGGTACCGGTTCATCGCCGGAGGCATCGGGATCACCCCGCTTCTCCCGATGATCGAGAGCGTCGCCTCCTCCGGTGCCGACTGGTCCCTGCTGTACGGCGGCCGGTCCCGGTCGAGCATGGCCTTCCTGGCGGACCTCTCCCGGCACGGCGAGCGCGTCCTGGTTCGGCCGCAGGACGAGTACGGGCTTCTCGACCTGGATGCCTACCTGGGGCCGCCTGCGTCGGGCACGTCGGTGTTCTGCTGCGGCCCTGAACCGCTGCTGGCCGCCGTGGAGCAGGTGTGTGGGACCTGGCCGCCCGGCACGCTCCACGCGGAGCGCTTCACGGCGAAGGTGCACGACGTGGACGCAACGGACGATGAAGCGTTCGAAGTGGTCCTGCGCCGGACCGGTCGCAGCGTCACCGTGCCGGCCGGCCGATCGATCCTGGACGCGCTGGAGGACCACGGGATCGACGTGCCGAACTCCTGCCGGGAGGGCATCTGCGGCACCTGCGAGACGAAGGTGGTCGCCGGGGTTCCCGACCACCGGGACAGCCTTCTGTCACCGGAAGAACGCGCCGCGAACGACACGATGATGATCTGCGTCGGCCGGGCCCGCGGACCGCGCCTCGCCCTGGACCTCTGACCCCTGCCTCCGGGCTCGGCCCGGGAGCGTCGACGTATCGAAGACACCGAGACCGGATCGCAGTGTGACTCCGCCACTGGCCGAACGCATCGAACACGGAGAGGAACCTCATCGACATGACCCTGCCCAGGCCCTCACGCGCATACGACGTGCTCGTCATCGGCGGCGGCGCCGCCGGGTCGGCCACCGCCTGGCAGCTCGCCTCACTCGGCCACCGCGTCTGCCTTCTGGAACGCTTCGAACCCGGCCACCGGCGCGGGAGTTCGCACGGCCGGTCGCGTCTGCTGCGGCTCGCCTACCCCGACCCGCTGTACGTGGGGATGGCGGTGGAAGCGCTGCGCATGTGGGATCAGCTCGAATCGGAGACGGGCGCTGACCTGATCACCACGGTCGGCGCGGTCGACGGAGGCCGCACCGACCGGCTCGATCGCGCGGCCGCCGCGCTCACCGCCGAGGGAGCCGCGTTCGAGCGGCTCACGGAGGCGGAGGCCGCCGGGCGCTGGCCGCAGCTTCGTCTTCCGGGTGATGTGCTGTTCCACCCGGGCGCGTCGCGCGTCGACCCCGACGCGACGCTGCCGGCCCTACAGCGTCAGGCGGAGCGGTTCGGCTGCGACATCAGGCACTCCACCCCCGTGACGGCACTGGAGGTCGACGCGGACCGGGCGCGCGCCCACACCCCGTCCGGCACGTTCACCGCGCCGGTCGCCGTCGTCACGGTGGGCCCATGGACGAGCCGGCTCCTCGACCACGTGGTGAAGCTCCCCGAGCTGACGGTCACTCAGGAGCAGGTCTTCCATCTACCGCCCCGCGCCCCCTCGGACATATGGCCCGCCTTCAGCTTCCAGGGTGAGGACGGCGGCATCGTGTACGGCATGCCGACCGCTGACGAAGGCGTGAAGGTGGCTGAACACCTCGGCGGGCGCGAGGTGACCCCGGACGGTCGTGACGGTGTCGTCGACGCGGACGCGCGTCGCCGAGTCCTGGGGTTCGCAGCCGAGCACCTTCCGGGCGTCGAGCCGACGGTCAGCAGCGAGACGACCTGCCTCTACACCAACACCGCCGACGAGGACTTCCTACTCGACCGGATCGGCCCCCTGGTGATCGGCACGGCCTGCTCGGGGCACGGCTTCAAGTTCACGCCGCTCCTCGGCCGCATGCTGGCCGACCTCGCGGTGGGCGAGTCAGGCCCCAACCCCCGGTTCAGGCTCGGCACCACAGCGGTGTGAGCCTGATTCGCTCGGCGTCCCACCTGGTCGTGGGCGGACGGCAGGCCGAGTCCGCCTCGCTGAGGTCCCGCTGGGACGACCTTTCCAACCTGGTCTGAGGGGTGGGGAGTTGGGCCGGCGGTCGGCATTCGGGCGGGCAGCAGCGCCTGGCGGGTCTGTTGGGCAGCGCCCATGACCGCACCCGACCCGCCGGACGAGGACTGCCCAGTTCCGTACGCACCACCGCCAACCATGCACGAGCTCGCTAGGCGATGACGATGTCGATGCCAGCTTCCCGCAGCCGGTCGAGTTCCTTTTCGTCAGCACCGGCGTCGGTGACCAGAACGTTGACGGCACTGATGGGCGCAATCTGCGTGAATCCACGTTTGCCGATCTTGCTGGAGTCGGCGACGACGATGGTGCGGGCGGCTTGACGGGCGATGGTGGCACCGATCTCTGCGACGAGTTGGTGAGGAGTGGTGAGTCCACCGTCGGCGCTCAGACCGTCGCATCCGATGACCGCCACGGAGGTGTTCATGCCTTCGACCGCTTGGACGGCCTGAGGGCCGACGAATGTCATGTACGAGGGGAGATAGGTTCCCCCGACAGCCACGAGGTGTGGATCTTGCCAGGTGCTGACCTCTTCGATGACGGGCAGCGAGTTCGTGGCGATGGTGAGGGTGGAGTGCAGGTCCTTGGGGAGGCTCGCGGCGACGCGTGCCACGGTGGTTCCGGAGTAGAAGAACAGCGAGGAACCCGGGTCGATCAGCTCCACCGCGCGGGCAGCGATGAGGCGCTTGGCGTGCGCGTTGCGGCTGGCCGCCTGGGAGTACTGGGGGGAGCCGGCGGTAGCCGGCGGTTTGGAGGCGCCGCCGCGGACCCGGGTGATGAGGCCCTCGTTCACCATGGCGGTGAGGTCGCGCCTGACCGACATTTCGGTGAGGCCGAACTCCTCGGACAGGTCCTTCACGCTGACGAAGTCCTCGGTGTCGAGAATCTCCAGGATCCGCCCTCGGCGCGAGGGGGCGTCCCAGCGCGTGCCGTCTGATTGCGGTGCGGACACCTCTAACCCTCGCTCTTCTCGGGAAGCGTGGCTTCGGCGATGATCCTGCCGGAAGCGGTTCCGGCAGGTGTGGAGGCTCTGCGTGGGCCTGCCGAGGGGTTGGCGGGACATGCGTGGGCTGGCCCGACGTGCCATGGGTCGATCACTGACTCGGCCTCCTGTGTGGGGTGGTTCCCTTAGAGCGGCGGGCACGCGCCCGCGCACCAGCAATGTTCGCACGTTCACCATTCCATGGTCGAACGAACATTGCCGGTGCGAGGTGTTTGGTCGGCCTGTCAAGAATCCTTCGTGGAGAGCATGATCCGCATCCGCTCGTATTTTTCGGCAGAGTGGCGGCGTAGCCAGAAGGCGTACCCGGTTCCTGCGGCGGCGCTGAGGGCGAGGAGCCCCACCAGGAGTGCGGTCAGACCGGTAGAGGCGCCCAGCAGCAGGTCGAGGCTGGAGAGGGCCACGATGAACATGCCCATCATTCCGGCGACGGCGATCGCCGGTGCGATGCGAGTGTGCCATGTGCGCTGGTCCACCTTGGTACGGCGGAAGAACACGAGGATCGCAAGGGCGGCAACGACCTGGGCGCCGATGATGCCGACGGTCCCGATGCCTGCCAGCCAGGTGAAGAGCGTCGTGTAGGGATCCAGGCCCAGCACGGCGAACAGACCGACTACGACGGCGGCGCTTGCGGTCTGGGCGATCGCTGCGATGTAGGGCGTCCTGCGACCCGGAAGCGTATGTCCGAGGCGCTCCCACACCAGCCCTTGTCGGCCCAGCGCATAGAGGTATCGGGAGAGGTTGTTGTGGAAGGTGACGATCGCCGCGAAGATTGACGTGATGATCAACACCTGGAACACGTCCGAGGCCCAGGAGCCCATGGCACGGTCGCTGACGAAGAACACCAGGCTGCCGGATTCCCTCTGGGCGATGCTCTGGGCCTTGTCGGTGCCAGTGCCGGCGATGATGAGGTAGGACGTGACGGCGTAGACGACAGCCATGAAGACGACAGAGAAGTACGTGGCCCGCGGGATGGTGCGGGACGGCTTCTTGGCCTCCTCGCTGTAGATGGCACTGCCTTCGAAGCCGATGAAGGTCGTTTGGGCGAACATGATGGAGATGCCCACGCCTGCGGCGGCGATCGCCGGAAGGGTGAACGGTTCGGCACTGAAGTCGGTTGGTGTCGAGGAGTTGGGGTGGAAGATCACTCCAAGCCCGAGGGTGAGGAGCATGGCGCATTCGAGGCAGATCAGGACGCCGAGCACTCTGCCACCCGCGTGCACGCCGCGCAGCCCGATGAGGAGACAGCAGAGCATCGCGAACGCCGCGCAGGTCCACCAGGGGACGGACGCGCCGGTGGCTCGGTTGAGCAGCGACGACAGGTAGTAGCCGAATCCGCCGTACAGCGAGAACTGGATACAGCTGTACGCGAAGACCGTGACGGATGCCGTTCCAAGGCCGGGTGTGCGGCCCAGCCCCATGGTGACGTACGCGTACAGGGCACCGGCATTGGTGACGTGCCGACTCATCGCCAGGTAGCCGACGGCGAACACCAGGAGCAGGCAGGCCGCGATCAGAAAGCTGGCGGGCGTGCCGACGCCGTTCCCTGTGCCGATCATGATCGGCACGATCGCGACCACGCCGGTCAGCGGTGAAGCCGCGGCAATGATGTAGAAGACGATCGCGGGCGCCCCGAGGGCGTTCTTCTCCAGGCCGTGGTCCTGGCGCGTCGCCCGGCGTTCCTGCGGGTGAGGAGGGCCGGGAGTCGTGCGCCTTGTGGCGGGTGAGTTCTCGTCGGAAAGAGGCTGCGTCATCACGCGTGCCCTTCTCTTCGGGGATCGGGCACTGGCGTCGCGCTGCGGATACGCGCCTCGATCCTCTTCCGCGCTGCATCGGATCAGTGACGCGTGCGGGCATCCCCGGCCCAGAGGTGCGTGTTGCGCTGCTCTGGTGTGTATTGCGACTACTGACCCTCCGGGCAACCAGTCACGGCAAGTGTGACCTGGCGCACCTTTTCGAAGTAGACGTAAGCGAACACCTGAGAGGTTCACTTGTCAAGGGTTGCGTGTTCGTTCATTGGGTGTTTAGTGTTCATTGCAGAGCGATCGAGCGTTTGAATGAACATAAAGCCCGATCGAAGAGTTGTATTTGTCCCACTGGATGGGGAATCCCGGCGGCTCGCAGGGGTCCCGGGGAAGTGAGGTCCACGATGTCGCCGCAAGCGGACTACGACGTCTTGATCGTCGGGGGCGGTGTTCTCGGAACAGCCGTCGCTGAACGGCTGGCTCGCACCGAGGTGCGCGTCGGCCTGATCGAGGCCGAGAACGACGTCGCGGAGCATGCCTCCAAGGGCAACGCCGGCGTGGCCGTCTCCTATTACGGTGCCCCCGAGACGCTGGAGACCCAGCTGATCAACGCGAGCGCGCCGTTGTGGGAGGAGCTGTGTACCCGCCTTGACGTGCCGTACCGCCGGATCGGCGGGGTCATGGTCGCTCTGGACGCCGACGAGGCCGAACGCCTTGAGCACACTCGCGACGAAGTCGTCGCCTGCGGAGTGGCCGTCGAGGCCCTGGAAGCAGGGCAGGTCCGTGAACGGGAACCGCTGGTCAGCCCGCAAGCCGTAGCGGGACTCCTCCTACCCGATGAAGGCATCATCGACCCCATGCGGCTGACCGCCGCCTACGCACGGCTGGCCGCGACGAACGGATGCGACTTCCGATTCGCGGAGCGGGTGATCGCTGTTGACCGAGACAGCGACGAAGTTCTCCTGGTCACCACGAACCGATCGCGGCTGACAGCCCGTTTCGTGGTGAACGCGGCAGGGGTGGGGGCGGCCGAAATCAGCCGTCTGGCCGGCGGCGAGCCGCTGATCAGCTGGCCCCGCAAGGGCCAGTACGCGGTGGTCGACCGCTCATTCGGACAGCGGCTGTCGTCGATCGTGTTCTGCACCCACCTGCCTGACACCAAGGGCACCAACGTCGTACCGACCACACACGGCTCCGTTCTCCTCGGGCCCACCGCACACGACATCGAAGACCCGGACGACCGCAGCACGGACGCCGAGACCATCGAGGCCGTCGTAGAGCAGGCCGCACGGCTGGTGCCGGAGGTCCGTGACGCCTATGTCATGAAGACATTCGCGGCCAACCGGCCCGCAGGCGACGAGCAGCACCGGCTCCGTTTCGACGCCGAGGTCCCCAACTTGGTTCACTGCACGGACCGTTCGGCCGGAGTGAGCATCTCCCCAGCCGCTGCCGACTACACGCTCGATCTTCTGCGCAAGGCCGGCCTGGACGCTCCGGACAGCGCCTCCGCCCAGCAAGTCCTCCCGCCCGTACCCAAGTTGCGTACCAGTGAGCACCCCGAGCAGTTGGTCGCGGAGAACCCGTTGTCCGGGATGGTCGTGTGCGCCTGCGAGCAAGTCAGCTCTGCGGAGATCGAAGCAGCACTCACCGGTCCGGTGCCCGCTAGGTCGATCGAGGGCGTGCGCAAGCGCACGGGCGCCGGCTACGGCCGCTGCCAGGGGTCGCTGTGCCTGGCCGGAATCTCCTTCATGACCGCTCTGCATACCGGCGCTGATCCGGCGACCGTTCTGCACACCACTCGAGGGACCGTCGGATCATGAGCACCTATTTTGTCGTCGGCGCCGGGCCCAGTGGCCTGGGCTGTGCCTTGGCCCTGGCCCAGGGCACCAACGCCCATGTGGTCCTCGTCGATCGCATCCCCGTCACCGGGGGCGAGACAGGGTGGGACGAGCCACATGTGCAAAAGCTGACCGCGCAGGCCGAGGCGGCCGGGGTCGAGCTGCGCCTGGGCGCCATTGCGATGCGCTGGCAGGACCGCAGGCTGCTGTTGGTCTCGCCTCTGGGCGTCGAGTGGCTGTCCGGCGACCGGCTCTTCTACGCCGGGGGCCGCCGCCCCGCGACCCAGGCCGACCTCGGCATCACCGGACAGCGGCCCGCGGGCGTCCTGCCGGCCACGGTCGTCGAACACCTCCTCACCAGCGGCGTCGCCCTCTGGCAGCGCCCGCTGATCGTCGGACACGACACCTGGGCCGCCCGCCTGGCCGTCGAACTCAGGCACGGAGGGGGCACCATCCTCGGCCTGGGCAATGTCGACTGGGCAGACGAACGGTTCCCCGACGGTCGTATCGAAGTCCTGGGCACCCACCGCGTCGAAGGCGTCCGAGTACACAACGGCGCCGACGTCACCGGAATCACGTGCGACGGAATCGTCCTCGCCGCCGATGCCCGCCCCAACCGCAACGTCGAAGGGGCTCTGTTCGACGACGCTGACGGTGTCACCTTCGTTCAGCCCCTGACCGTCGACGGGGCCACCGACCGTGCCACCGAAGGGGCCGCGGCTGCCAAGGCCTGGATCCACTCGCAGGGAGAGACCGCATGAAAGTCAGCTCACCGATCGGCGAGCTCCCGTTCGAGCCGACGAAGCTCCGGTACACCAAGGCCGGAATCGAGATGGAAGGCGTCATGGGCGCCTGGCCGGCACGGGTGCAGATCAGTCGGAAGGACATCCCCCTGCTGATCAAGGTTGCCCTCGGCGGCCCCGCCCTCAAGTCCGCCGCCACCACAGTCTTCGGCCGACGCCGCACGGCGCGCGACCGATCCTCCTGAACCCCTATCAACAACGAAGGAACACACACCATGACAACGAAGTGGCTCGAGACCCGACAGAAGGTCGTCACGTTCGCTCGCAAGCTCCAGTCCGAGCGCCTCGTGTACTCCACGGCCGGCAACATCAGCATGCGCATCCCCGGTGAGCCCGAGCTCCTGGCCTGCACGCCGACCGGCACTCAGTACGACTTCCTGGAGCCCGAGGACATCGCGGTGGTCAGCCTCGACGGCGAGCAGGTCGAAGGGCGCCGTGCTCCCACTTCCGAGGTGCCGATGCACACGCTGATCTGCAAGCGTCGCCCGGACATCGGCGCCATCGTCCACACGCACGGCAAGGCCGTGATGACCTTCGCCAGCCTCGGCTGGACCCTGCCGCCCATCCTGACCGGTCTGGTCGAGGCGACCGGCGGCGCCGTGTACACCTCGCCCTACTCGCAGCCCGAGACCGACCAGATGGCCGACTTCACCGCGGCCGCCCTTGAGGACCGCGGTGCGACGTTCATGCGCTTCCACGGCCTCCTGGCCATCGGCGCCGACCTCGAGCACGCCTTCCACACCGCCTCGGTGGTCGAGGGTGCCTGCGAGGTGTACCTGTCGGCGAGGCAGCTCAAGGAAGAGGTGGACGAGCTGCCCAAGGAGCAGGTCGAGTGGATCGCCTCGTACTGGCGCGCGCAGTTCCCCGGCGCTCCCGAGCCGCTGCCGGCGCCGCAGACGGTTTCCGTTCCGGCATGAGTCGTCACTGGCTCATCGGAGCCGACGTCGGGTCTTCCTGCCTGAAGGCCGCTCTGGTGCACCCGGAGCGGGGCGTGGTGGCCATCTCGGAGCAGTTCTACCCCATGCACCGGCCGCACCCGGGATGGGCTCAGAACGATCCCGAGGACTGGTACCAGGCTCTCGCCCTGGCCGTACCCGCGGTCCTCGCACAGGCCGACGTCGCTCCGGCGGACGTTGCGGCCCTGTGTCTCGTCGGTCAGCGCGACATCGCCGTGCTGACCGACGAGCGGGGCCAGGCTCTCGCGCCGGTCATCCACTGGACCGACCGGCGCGACCCCGACGAGACGTCCGCGGCGTACAACCGCCTCGGGCGTCAACGCCTCGTCGATATGACCGGAACGCTCCCCATCCCCGGGCTCGTGCTGCCCAACCTGCTGTGGACGCGACGTCACCAGCCGAACCTGTGGCGTCGGGTCCGGCACGCGCTGCAGCCGAAGGACTATCTCGCCCACCGTCTGACCGGCGACATCGGCACCGACCCGACCGGCCCGACCCGCAGCATCCTCAACGACTGGCGCACCGGAACCTGGAGCGAGGACCTGTGCGACGTGTACGGGATACCCCGCGAGCTACTGCCTGACGTCAAGTACCAGCCCTGGCAGGTACGGACTGAACTCGGCGCCGCAGCGCACGAGATCGGCCTGACCCCCGGCACCCTGCTGGTGGCCGGAGGCGGCGACGACCCGGCCGCCGCGCTGGGCTCCGGCGTCATCGACGCTGGCGACGTCAGCATCGGCACCGGTTCCTCCATGAGCTGGCGCGCGGTCGCGCAGCGGCCCGTGTTCGACCCGACCGGTCTGACCGGACTGATGCCGCACGTCGTCCCCGATTGCTACCTCCACGAGATGGTCGCGGTCGGCAGCGGAACCACTCTGCGCTGGCTACGCGGTGCCTTCGGCGGTAACTCCACTTACGAAGAACTCATCGCAGCCACCGACAAGGTGGGCCCGGGCAGCGACGGCCTGCTGTGCTTCCCGTACATCGAAGGCGCCAGCGTTCCGGTGCAGGACGACCACGTGCGCGCCGTGTTCCACGGGATCTCCGGACACCACGGGCTGCCACACTTCGTTCGCTCCACCCTCGAAGGCATCGCCTACCAATACCCGGCCCTGCTCCAGGCGCTGACGGAGCGAGGCCTGAAGGTGACCAGCATGACGATCTCCGACGGCGAGGCGCGCAGCACCACCTGGAACCAGATCAAGGCCGACGTCCTGGGCCACTCCCTGATTCCGGCTCTCCGCGTCGAGGCACCCTCCATCGGCGCGGCCATCCTGGCCGGCATCGGATCAGGCGCCTTCGCCACCGCGCGCGAAGGAGTGGACGCGGTGGTCGAGGTCAACTCGCCCGTGCAGCCCACTCCGGACGGCTACCGCACCTACCAGGACCTGCGCCTGCAGTGGGAACGCACCCGCGACCAGGTCTTCCCCCAGCTCGCCGGGCACACCGCTGCCCTGCACTGAGCTGCACCCCCGAAAGGGCATCCCATGACAGCAGCACTCCCACCCAGCATTCGCACCCAGGCATTCATCGAAGGAGTCTTTACCGACGCTGCCGACGGTGCGACGTTCGAGTCCCTCGCCCCCGCAACCGGCAAGGTCCTGACGCCCATTGCCGCCTGCAGTGCCGGGGATGTCGACCGTGCGGTCAATTCGGCTCGCGCTGCGTTCAACAGCGGCGTCTGGAGTCAACTCCCGCCCTCAGAGCGCAAGACGATCATCCTCAAGCTCGCCGACCTGATCGAGGAGCACCGTGAGGAACTGGCCCTCACGGAGTCCATCGACGCCGGCAAGCCCATCGCCGACTGCCGCGACTTCGACCTGCCCGACGTCGTCACCACCTTCCGCTGGTACGCCGAGGCCATCGACAAGGTCTACGGCAAGACCTCACCCACCGGCCCCGAACACGTCGGTCTGATCGTGCGTGAACCCATCGGCGTCGTCGGCGCCGTCCTCCCCTGGAACTTCCCGGCCGCGATGCTCGCGTGGAAACTGGCTCCCGCACTCGCGGCCGGGAACTCGGTGGTCGTCAAGCCCCCGGAGCTCGCCTCCCTGACGACCCTTCGTATCGCAGAACTCGCCACTCAGGCAGGCATTCCGGCCGGTGTTCTCAACGTCGTCCCCGGCCTCGGCCATGTCACCGGCAAGGCCCTGGGCCTGCACCGCGACGTCGACGTCGTCTCCTTCACGGGTTCGACGGAAGTCGGGCGCGAGTTCCTGCGGTACGCGGCCGACAGCAATCTCAAGAACATCGTTCTGGAGTGCGGCGGCAAGAGCCCTCAGATCGTCACCGCCGACAACGCCGACCGCATCACCGAGGTGGCGGCCGACCTCGCCGACGCCGCGTTCTGGAACGCCGGCCAGAACTGCACCGCCGGATCCAGAATCCTCGTCCACTCCTCCATCAAGGACGAGTTCGTCGCCGCCCTGGCCAAGGAAGCCAGCCAACGCCGCGTCGCCGAACCGACCGACCCCGAGACGGCGATCGGCCCGCTCATCGAGGCCTCCGCTCTCACCCGGGTCCTGGGCTACATCAAGCAGGCCAAGGACGACGGCGCCACGGTCGTCGCCGGAGGCGAGCAGCTGCACCAGGACACCGGTGGTTGGTTCGTCGCACCCACCGTCATCGACAACGTCACACCGGGCATGGCCGTGGCCCGAGAGGAGATCTTCGGCCCTGTCGTGGCAGTGCTGTCTTTCGACACCGACGAGGAAGCCCTCGCTCTCGCCAACGACACCGATTACGGCCTTGCCGCCACCGTCTGGTCGCACGACATCGACCGGGCCCTCAAACTGGCCCGCGGCGTCCGAGCCGGCACCGTCGCCATCAACGGGTACAGCGAAGGCGACATCGGCACCCCCTTCGGCGGCTACAAGACGTCCGGATTCGGCGGCCGAGACAACGGCCTTGAGGCCTTCGAGCAGTACACCCAGCTCAAGACCGTCTGGATCACGCTGCACTGACAACGCACCTCGCATGAGGTGACGCAGCGCGGCGAAAAGGGATGCGTGTCCGGAACCCCGACCCCGGGCACGTATCCCTGCCGTCATCTCCGGATCGGATTGACGTCTCGACGAAGGTGGTCACCATGGCCGGACACGACGGCGCGCTCGGCGTCCTCATGCCCCGCGCACCAGCCACCGTCCCCACGTGCACGAACCGGATCCGTGTCGGCGTGGGGCTGCTGTCAGTGGCAGCCCGCAACGTGGCATTCACCGAGAAAGAGATCGCAACCCTCGCCCGACTCCACGCACCCGGTCCAGGGCCCGCGCCCTGCTGGATCTCGTCGGATACGAGTTCTTCCTCCTCGCATTCGGCACCCGGCTGCCGTTCGCTATGACCGTGGTCGGGACACTCACGCTGGTCTCGGACGTTCGGGCTCACTCGCTCAGAGCGGCGCGGTGTCGGCGGTGACGGGCATCGGCACGGCGGTCTTCGGCCCGATGACCGGCTCGTTCGCAGACCGGTACGGTCAGCGCCGGGTCCTGCTGATCGGCTCTGCCGTCAATGTCGCCGGTCTGGTCGGCTTCGTACTGATGACGTACTCAGCAGTGTCGATCATCTGGGTGGCCGCCGTCGGATTCCTCGTCGGTGCGAGCGCTCCGCAGGTTTCCGCTGTCGCGGACGCGCCTGATCACTCTCGTGACCGCCGGAACTCCCGCTGCCGGCCGGCGCGACCGGCTCCTGTCGATTGTCATGAGTTACGAGTCCGTGGCGGACGAGTCGGCGTTCGTGCTGGGGTCAGTGGTGATCGGCCTGCTGGCCACGGCTTTCGGCGCCGGCGCCCCGTTGTCGGCCACGGGCCTGCTCGCCCCTGCGTTCGTGGTGGCCTTCGCCTTCCATCGGACGGCGGCTCTGCCGAGGCACCGTGCGGCGGCTGCCGGCACGGAGCCCGCGGCCGTGCGGAGCCTACTCCGCCTTCGAATCGTGATCCTCCCCCTGGGCATGTTTCTGGGCGGGGCGTTCTTCGGGTCGACCTTGACGGCGCTGACCCTGTTCATGCGGGACCGCGGCCTGGAACTGTCGACAGGAATCGTCTAAGGCGGGATGAACATCGGCTCGGTCGCCACCGCGATCCTGAACGTCTTCGTCCCCGACCGGCTGTCCCTGCGGGCACGCCGGCTGCTGTGCGATCGTCCTCGTTGCCTCGGGCGCGCTCGTCGCCGCGACTTCGGTCGTGATGGTCACGGTGGGCCCCGGTCTGCGCGCGATGCGGGGTCGGCGGCGTGATCGTGACGCTGTTCGTCATCGCCGAGGCAGACGTGCCCCGCAGGGCAGGACCGCCACCCTCATGACGACGCTCGCCTGCGCCCTCGTCGTCGGCCAGGCGCTGTGGACCGCCCTCGGCGGAAGCACGCCAGCCAGGCCCATGGATCGACAGCCGGGTTCCTGCTGTCCGCCGGTACCGCCGCGGAGCTGATCCTGGCCGGGCTGACGAACTACCGGAGGGAACAATCGCCGCGGCGCGGACGGCGCACGCAACCGGCTCTGAGACACACGGCCGTGGAGCGCATCGTCCTCGCGGTCGCCGGACGCCGAACTTTCAGATGGCCTTCACCGCGAGCCAGAGCGCGGCCAGATCACCGGTGTCGGCGACCCGCTTCCCCGTCAGTTCCTCGACGCGGCGAACGCGGTAGCGCACGGTCTGCCGGTGAACGTGCAGGGCCGCGGCCGTCCGCTGCCAGGACCTGCCCTCTTCGAGGAACGTCCGCAGGGTCGTCAGCAGTTCGCCGGCCTGCGCGGACGGCAGTGCGAGTACACGGCCGAGTACACGATCGGCGAGGGCCCGTGCCTCGACAGGGTTGCGCGGACCGAGGAGCGGATCGGCCTCGGCGTAACGCAGCAGTGGCACGCCCTCCTCTCCCGCGGTGTCGAGCGCCCAAGTGGCCTCTCGTACGGCGTCGATGACGCGGTCGGCACGGGCTATCAGATCGCTGACACCCGCCTGGCCACCTGGCCCGAGCGCCTGGACCAGCACCGGCACGGCCGCGTCGGGCAGCAGCGTGAGCGAGGTGCCCCTGCCGCGGTGCACCGTGGCGTGCCCGACAGCCGCCCGCCACAGGTTCAGGTGCACGTTTCTGAGCAGATCCGGTTCGTCGTTCCGTGCCACCACGCACACCGCTTCCTCGAGCGCGAGGCCGAGCCCTGCCAATTGCCGCCCGGCTACGGCCGGGGCCAGCTGGGCATCGAGGATCTGTAGCAACAGCTCCGCACCGGTCCTGCGGTCGTGCTCGATGGTCAGGCGGGCTTGGGAGAGCGCCAGGCCACACACCGTCGCGGCGTGCTGCATCAGCAGCGCATCCGGCTGCTCGGTGGGCTCGGGAAGGGCGACGAGCACCGCGTCCGGGTGCGTCGGTACGTCGACCAGGAGCACGCGACGGTCTCCCTCCAGAGGGGCTGCGACGACGCCGGCACGCAGCCTTCCGCGACGCCCGGTCAGGGCGGTGCGGATCTGCGCGGAGAGCGGTGCGACGCCCGGGTACCAGTCGTGGCCGGTCGCCCGGTCGCACACCCGGATCTCGCAGCCGAGCTCGCGGGAGAGGGCACTGGTCAGCATCCTGAGGCCGGCGGTCTGCGAGGAGATCTGCTGCAGCGCCTGGTAGATGCGCTCGGTCCGGATCAGACGCTGGGACTGTTCCAGGAGGGTCGCCTCGGCGACCGCGCGGGAGATCGCGACGAACGGCATGGGGTAAGCGATCCAGAGCACCGGGAAGCCCAGTTCCTCGCTCGCCCGCGCCAGCCGCTTGGTCAGCGGCGGGGCGTACATCCGCTCGCCGATGGCCAGCGCCGCGGCACCGTGCTCGACCAGCTGTCGGACCAACTCCTCCTGGCCGGAAGCGCTCCGGGGAATCGGCATGCCGTTCGTCATGAGGAGCTCGCCGCCGGCGACCCAACGCCACGGCTCGGGCAGGTCTGTTGTATGTGTCCACGCGACGGTCCGGCCCAAGGCCCCGGCCCCCGAGTGGAGTCTCAGCCGCAGGTGCGGCATCTCGAGCAACTCACCCACCGCTATCGGCATGGGACGACGATAGGCCGGGCTTGACCGTCCGTACAGCAGTGTTGAGCGAATGTACAAGCCGGCGAGGGAACTTTGAGCGCTGTGCGTCTGCACGACGCAAGTGAAACCGACGTACACCTGGTGCAGCACCTCGGCATGGCCACCGCGAGCCAGGGACTCCTCCATGACTGCTCGATCGAATCTCATCGACGACGCACCGCTGACGCGCTTCCACAAGAAACTGACCGCCTACTCGTCGGGCGGACCGTTCATCGACGGGTACGCGATCGCGATCATCGGTGTCGCCTTCACGACACTCACGCCGGCCCTTGACATGACCACCGGCGACAAGGGCCTGGTCGCGGCCGCCAGCCTGGTCGGCATCTTCTTCGGTGGGGCGGTCTTCGGATACGTCACCGACAAGATCGGCCGGCACATCATGTACATCGCCGACCTCGCGGCGCTGGCGCTGTTCTCGGTGCTGTCAGCCTTCGCGACCGAGGTCTGGCAGCTCGTGCTCCTGCGCTTCCTCCTCGGGGCGGCCATCGGTGCCGACTATCCGATCGCCACGTCGCTGTTGGCGGAGTACGTCCCACGGCGGTTCCGCGGCCGGCTGCTCGGTGCCACCTTCGTGGTCTGGGCGCTCGGCGCCGCCGCCGCGTATGTCGTGGGCGTGAGCATCGAAGGACTCGGCGCGGACGCCTGGCGCTTCATGCTCGCCAGCCCCGCGGTGTTCGCCGTGGTGACCCTGTTCCTGCGGCTCGGCACGCCGGAGTCGCCACGCTGGCTGCTCAGCAAGGGCCGTACGGAGGAGGCCGAGCGGGCGGTCAAGAAGGTCTTCGGTCCGCAGTACGGCGTGGCGGACGTGGCCGAGGAACCAGCGGTCGCCAAGGCCGGCTACACCACGGTGTTCCGCTCCCCGTATCTCAGACGCACCGTGTTCGTCGGTGTCTTCTGGACCGCTCAGGTGATCCCGCTGTTCGCTCTCTACTCGTTCGCCCCCGACTTGCTGGCGGGCATGGGAATCAGCGGTACCGCCGCGGAGGTCTTCCTCGCAGCGCTGTTCGTCATCGGCGGCGTTCCCGGACTCTGGCTGGTCGAGCGCATCGGCAGGCGGGCGCTGTTGCTGTGGTCCTTCGGGATCATCGCGGTCGCCCTGGCCGTCCCCGGTCTGATGCCCGGGCTACCGAGCTGGGTCACCTTCGCCGCGGTCTGCGTCTTCGCGCTCGCCTCGGGCGGCTCCAGCTTCCTCGAGGTCGTCTACCCCAACGAACTCTTCCCGACCGAGGTCCGCGCCACCGCCGTCGGTGTGGGGACCGCGCTTTCCCGCATCGGGGCGGCCGCGGCCACCTACCTGATGCCGTTCGCCCTGGCCGAGAGCCGGAATCTGCCGCTCCTCATCGGCGCCGTCGTGTCGGTCGTCGGGCTGCTGGCCACGCTGGCCTGGGGCGTCGAGACCCGGAATCGGTCACTCAGCGACACCGCCGCGGGCACCGAGCGCCCGGCCGAGCCGTCCGGCCCGTCCCTCGCCCCCACCACCACGAACTGAATGGAGACCGTGATGCACCACGACAACCGGCCCGCTCCGATCGGCTCCCTGGACGCCACGAAGGTCCCGCGCTTCGCCGGCCTGGGTACCTTCGCCCGGATTCCCGACATCGGCTCGGTCGACGACTACGACATCGCGGTCCTGGGCGTGCCGTTCGACGGAGGCACGTCGTACCGGCCGGGCGCCCGCTTCGGACCGATGGGCGTGCGTCAGGCCTCGCGTCACCTGCGACCGAGGTTCCATGTCGAACTCGGCACCGCGCCGCTGGAAACCGTCCAGGCCGTCGATGCCGGCGACGTCCCCTGTACGCCCTTCAGCATCGACGAATCGGTCGCCCAGATCGAGCGCTACGCCCGCGACGTCGCGGGACACCTCGACCGGCGCATCGTGGCGATCGGGGGTGACCACACCATCGCGTTGCCCATGCTCCGCGCGGCCAGGGACAAGCACGGTCCGCTCGCCCTGGTCCATTTCGACGCACACCTCGACACCTGGGACACGTACTTCAACTCTCCGGTCACGCACGGCACGGTGTTCCGCCGCGCCTTCGAAGAAGGGCTGCTCGCCGAGGACAAGTCCATACACCTGGGTATCCGCGGGCCGCTCTACGACCAGCTGGATCTCGTGAACGACAAGGCCTTCGGCTTCCGTGCCATCCGTGCCGGGGACCTCGACGTGATCGGGATCGACGGCGCAGCGGATGTCGTACGACGACGGGTGGGCGACGCACCGGTCTACATCTCGATCGACATCGATGTGCTCGACCCCGCCTTCGCTCCTGGAACGGGTACTCCGGAGATGGGCGGGTTCAACAGCCGCGAGCTGCTGAGCCTGCTCCGCAGCCTCGACGGACTCGACATCATCGGCGGTGACGTGGTCGAGGTCGCACCGGCATACGATCACGCCGAAATCACCTGCCTCGCCGCCGCCACCGTGGTGTTCGACCTCGTCACGCTCATGACGAAGAATCAGGTGACCGCCCCCGTGCCGACATCCGCGGCGCAGGGCTGACGTGAACGGGCACTGGCGGTACGGGGCCCGCGAGCGGCACGGTGAGCGACGCGACGACGGGCATCGCCAACTGCGGTGGCGATGCCCGTTGTCGGGCGGGCGCGGCATGCATGCGCTCAGATCAGATGTTGTCCCTTACGGCGGGCCTCAAGCCACTCACGGACGAAACCGCGGCAGATCGTGTACAGCACTCCGGCCACGATGACGGGCCAGATCAGGATGTACACGCTCAGCGAGGGTGTTCACTGTGCCTTCTGTTCGTTCGCTTGCCGCTTGCCGCTTGCCGCTTGCCGCTTGCCGCTTGCCGCTTGCCGCTTGCGGCGGGTGCGGGCCGATCGTCGGGGGACCCGGCCTGCTGCGGGATGCCCGCCGTGCCGTCGTTGTCGGCGGAGACGGCGGCTGTGTGCGCCGAGGCGTCGCATACTCCTCTCGCGAGATCCGTGAGTACCTGCGCCGACGGCAGATCCCGCACACCATTCCGGAGAAGCGTGACCAGGCCGGACATCGCCTGGCCGGGGCTCGGCAGGCGGACGCCCACCCGGCTTCGACCGCGAAAAGTGCAAGCGCAGGCACAAGGCCGAGAACCGGATCGGCCTGCTGAAGCAGGCCAGAGGCGTCGCGACTCGGTACGACAAACTCGCGGTCCGCTACGAGGCCACCGTCCAACCCGCCCTGATAGGGCAAGCACTGTGACCACATCTCAAACACGCCTTAGGAGTCCCGCCCTGCCGCCAGTTCCGGCACGTACTTGTAGAGCGTGGTCCTGGAGACGCCCAAGAGATTGGCGATGGACGTGATCGTGTTCTCCGGGTCCGTCAGCTAGCCCCGCGCGTGCTGAACCTGCTCTCTCGTCATCGCGGGCGGCCGGCCGATGCGTTCGCCGCGGGCCCGCTCAGGCCTTGACGATACGAGGCGCGGCGCTGGGCGCACTGCACCTGCTACGCGAGGAGCCACAGAGCGCTGCCCGGGCCTGCCAGGTGGCCCGGCGGCTGTCGGCGGGCCTGGTCGCCGCCGGGCCAGGAGGCGAGCGTGCCGGACGCGGCCATGGTGTCTGTCCGCGGGCCCTCGCCGGAGGCCGCCGTGACCTGGGCAAGGGCGTGCCGGAAGGCAGGCGTGGTGGTGGGCTGCTACCGGCCGCCGTCGGTGCCCGACCGCTTCTCCCTGCCTGCGACTCACCGCACGCGGCGACCTCACCGACGCCCAGACCGAGCACGCGGGTGACGGTGATCGCCCGTAGCCAGTGGTGGGTTACCTCATCGATGAGGTTGATCCCCGGGTGTGGGCACCGGGTTTCAGGCAGCTGGGGCATGTTTCGAAAGCTCCTCGCCGCCGCGGGCCCCTGGGTGTGCCGGAAACTCGGCTCTTGCGGAAGTGGTGAGGGTGGTCGGCGACGCCAGGCTCCGGCGGATCGCCGACGCGGAGTCGAAGTACGGCAGCGACTGGCACTTCGACGTACGCGACGGCGCCTTGCACGGCGACGGCGGCGAGGCCCTGGTGTACGAGGCGCCCTGTCGGCCGCCTTCGGGTTCTGCAAGGGAGAGGTCTTCAGCCAGCCGCGCCGGCGCTTCCCGTCCGGCTGACCAGCTCACGCTTGAGGATCTTCCCGGTGCTGGTCATCGGCAGGGAGTCGCGGAACTCCACGATGCGCGGGTACTTGTACCCCGCCATGTTCCGCCTGCACCACGCGACCAGCTCGTCCTCGTCGGTGGTCGCGCCGGGGCGGCGGATGACGAAGGCTTTGACCTCCTCGCCGTGGCTCTCGTGCGGGATGCCCGCGACGGCGACGAGGCTCACATCGGGGTGGGTCATCAGGACCTCCTCGAGCTCCCGCGGGTAGACGTTGAACCCACCGCGGATGATGAGGTCCTTCTTGCGGTCCACGATGAACAGGTAGCCGTCCCGGTCCCGCTTGCCGACGTCGCCGGTGCGGAACCATCCCTGCCGGTCGATCGCCTCGGCGGTCGCCTCCGGTCGGTCCAGATACCCCTTCATCACGTTGTGGCCGCGGACGCAGATCTCTCCCGGCTCCTCGACATCGGCTTCCGATCCGTCGGCACGGACGACCTTCACCTCGACGCCCCACACCGGCAGTCCGATGGAGCCGGGGCGGCGTGCACGGCCGCGGTTGAACGTGGCGATCGGGCTGGTCTCGGACAGTCCGTATCCTTCGAGGATCGGCACACCAAACCGTTCCTCGAATGCCCTGAGCACCTCCAGAGGCAGGGCCGAACCGGCGGAGACGCACACCCGCAGACTGCTCGTGATGCGCTTCAGGTCGGGCCGGTCCGCCGACTCGCAGTTCAACAGCGCCCAGTACATCGTGGGCACGCCCGCGAAGAAGGTGACCTGCTCACGCTCCATGAGCTCCAGTGCCTGCCCGGCGTCGAACCGGGGCAGCAGCACCGCGGTGGCCCCGCTGGCGAAGCCGGCGTTCATCTGCACTGTCTGGCCGAAGGAGTGGAACAGCGGCAGGGTGATCAGATGGACGTCCTGCTCGTTCATGTCGCACAGCCGGTTCATCAGCAGCGCGTTGTGCACCATGTTGCTGTGGGTCAGTTCCGCGCCCTTGGGCCTGCCCGTGGTGCCGCTCGTGTAGAGCACGACGGCCGTGTCGGTCTCGCCGGTCGGCACCGTGTCGAATTCCGTGGGCCGGCTGTGCCGAAACTCGGCGAGGGAATCCGCCGAGGAGAAGGGGGACCGGCCGACCGGGTCCGCGGTGATCACGATGAAGTGCTCGCATCCCGGAGTCGCCTCGAACGCCGCGGAACCGGCCTTGCCCGTCGGCAGCGCGTCGCTGCCCTCGAAGCAGAAGTACGCCTTCGCCCCGGAGTCCTCGAGGTGGTAGGAGATCTCGCGTTCGGTCAGCAGGATGTTCAGGGGCACGACCGTGGCGCCCGCCTTGAGGATCCCGTAGTAGACGATCGGGACGTACGGCAGGTTCGGGCAGCTCAGCGCGACCCGGTCTCCCGGCCCGATGCCGCGGGCTGCGAGACCGCCCGCCACCTGGTTCGCGGCCGCGTCGATCTCGGCGTAGGACCAATGCGCCTCGGCCTGTACCACCGCGACCCGGTCGGGGACCTCTCGTGCTGTGTCTTCGAGCAGAACGGCGAGGTTGAGCATCCGGACCTCCGGGTGAGCGTTCGGGGAACGCCCCTACCGTGACGGCTCGGCCGCGATCACGGTTAGTGGTCGGACCACAAGGTGGGTCGTGGACGGTTCACAAAGTTTGCGACAGCGGTGTTGCCGAGCTGTGAACGCCCAGCAGCCGCACGGCGATCAACAGCTCCAGGACGTCGGCGAAACGGCGCAGGTCGCACCCGGTGCGCTCGGCGATCCGCTCCAGCCGGTAATACGCGGTGTTCACGTGCATGTGGAGTCGATGCGCTGCGATCTTGGCGTTGAGGTCACTGGCGATGTACTCGAGCAGCGTCGAGATCAGCGCACCGCCTCGCGTAAGGTCGTCCTCGACGAACCGCCGCACCTCCGGCCGGATCAGCCGCCGCGCGGTCTCGTCGTCGCGCAGCACCAGATAGTCGAAGCTCGATAGCAGGGCCAGCGCGAGTACCCCCGGTTCCCCGCCGAGCCCGTCTCTGGCGACGCAGGCCTCGGCATAGGCCTCGGGCACCTCGACGGGTCCGGTGTGAACCGTGCTGATCCCCAGCTTCAGCCGCACGCCATCGCGGGCGAGCTCCGCGATGACGCGCTCGAGGTTGTGTACAACCGCCCGCGCCCCGCCGGGCGGCACCGGCGCGACGCCGACGATCTCGTCCTGCCGCACGACCAGGAGGCCCTGCGCACCGGCGGACACATGCCTGCGCACGGCGGTCACCGCGTCGCGCAGCGTACGGTCGTCCGCCAGCGGCACGATCGACGTGGCCGACGCCACGACCAGCCGCACCCCCGGCTCGAGCCCCGCCGTGCGCAGCATCGCCTGCTTCGGCCCATGGGAGAGGTCGCGGCGGGCAAGGAGGTCCTCGAGCAGATCGCGGCGGACCCGGTCGCTCTCGGCCAGCCGATGCTGCTGGGCATCCAGGTACGCCTCCGCGGCAGCCGAGCTGCCCACCTCGATCACATGCATGAGGTGCCCCACGAGCGACAGCGCGGCCTGGCGGGTCCGCGGGTCGTCCTGCGCCACCTCGAGCACGCCCTCCCACAGCGTGAGCTGTGCGATACGGAAGGCCTGGAGGAAGTCCGACAGCGAAATGCCCTGGTGGACGCGGTGCATCGCCTGAGCCGCGGTGATCGGGAAATCTCCGCGCCGGGCAGGCCGGCCCTCCCGCAAGCTGGTCAGCAGCGCTCGGAAGATGACCCGCACGTGCGCGGTCAGATCGCTGTGGAGCCGTTCGTCCGGACTCGCTCCGTACGCGGGCACCTGTTCCCAGATCGCATCCACGGCGCTGCTGACGACGCGGTCGAACGAGGCCTCGACCGCGTCGACGACCTGAAGGACGCCGGGATCGACACCGTCCTTCTCGGGGTTTCCGTGCTGTGTTCCCATGGCATCGGCGATCGGCTCAGCCCTTGCGGGTCTTGACTTCTTCGGTCAGCTGCGGGACGACGTCGAAGAGGTCGCCGACGACGCCGTAGTCGACGAGGTCGAAGATCGGGGCCTCGGCGTCCTTGTTGATCGCCACGATGGTCTTGGACGTCTGCATGCCGGCCCGGTGCTGGATCGCGCCGGAGATGCCCGACGCGATGTACAGCTGCGGGGAGACCGACTTGCCGGTCTGGCCGACCTGGTGGGAGTGCGGGTACCAGCCGGCGTCCACCGCCGCCCGGGAGGCGCCGACCGCCGCGCCGAGGGCGTCGGCCAGCGCCTCGATGACGCCGAAGTGCTCGGCGCCGCCCACGCCGCGGCCGCCGGAGACGACGATCGCGGCCTCGGTCAGCTCCGGACGGCCGGTGGACTCCTGCGGTGTGCGGGAGGTGACCTTGGTGCCGGTGGCCTGGTCGGAGAAGGTCACAGCGAGGGTCTCAACCGCGCTGGCGGCCGGGGCCGGCTCGACCGGGGCCGAGTTGGGCTTGACGGTGATGACCGGGGTGCCCGTGGTGACCCGGGACTTGGTGGTGAAGGAGGCGGCGAACGCGGACTGGGTCGCGACCGGGCCCTCGTCGCCGGCCTGAAGGTCGACGGCGTCGGTGATGATGCCGGAGCCGATACGGACCGCGAGACGGGCCGCGATCTCCTTGCCTTCGGCGGAGGACGGCACCAGCACCGCCGCCGGGGAGACTGCCTCGTAGGCGGCCTGCAGCGCGTCCACCTTCGGCACCACCAGGTATTCGGCGAACTCCGGCGCGTCGGCGGTCAGTACCTTGACCGCGCCGTGCTCGGCCAGCGCGGCGGCGGTGTTCTCGGCGCCGGAGCCGAGAGCGACGGCTACCGGCTCACCGATCCGGCGGGCCAGGGTCAACAGTTCGAGGGTCGGCTTGCGGACGGCGCCGCTGGCGTGGTCGACATAGACGAGAACTTCAGCCATGGGAATGGTTCTCCTGCGGGTAACGAAGCGTTCTGGTGGCGGTCGGGAAGGGTGCCGAAGCTCAGATGAATTTTTGGCCCGCGAGGAACTCCGCGAGCTGCTTGCCGCCCTCGTCCTCGTCCTTGACGATCGTGCCGGCGGTGCGGGCCGGGCGCTGGGCAGCGGAGTCCACCGTGGTCCAGGCGCCCGCCAGGCCGACCTGCTCGGCCTCCAGGTCCAGGTCGGACAGGTCCAACGACTCCACCGGCTTCTTCTTGGCCGCCATGATCCCCTTGAACGAGGGGTAGCGGGCCTCGCCGGACTGGTCGGTCACCGACACCACCGTCGGCAGGGAGGCCTGAAGCTGCTCGGTGGCGGCATCCCCGTCCCGGCGGCCCGTGACCACGCCATCGGCGACCGAGACCTCGGAGAGCAGGGTGACCTGCGGGACGCCCAGCCGCTCGGCCAGCAGCGCCGGCAGCACACCCATCGTGCCGTCAGTCGAGGACATACCACAGAACACCAGGTCGTATCCGGTGTGCTCGATGGCCTTGGCCAACACCAGGGAGGTGCCCAGGGCGTCGGTGCCGTGCAGGTCCTCGTCCTCCACGTGCACGGCCTTGTCCGCGCCCATCGACAACGCCTTGCGCAGCGCGTCCTTGGCGTCCTCCGGGCCCACTGTCAGCACGGTGATCTCCGCGTCATCGGCCTCGTCGGCGATCTGCAGGGCCTGCTCGACGGCATACTCGTCCAGCTCCGACAGCAGGCCGTCCACGTCGTCACGGTCGACGGTCAGGTCCTCGGCGAAGTGCCGGTCGCCGGTGGCGTCGGGCACGTACTTCACACAGACAACGATCCTCAAGCTCACTGGGCGTCCCTTCACAGTGATCGATACTTTTCCCCGCCGGCGCGGGTCCGTGCCGGGTCGGTGAACTACGGCAGATTGCGGGCCATGACGATGCGCTGGACCTGGTTGGTGCCCTCGTAGATCTGGGTGATCTTGGCGTCGCGCATCATGCGCTCGACCGGGTAGTCCCGGGTGTAGCCGTAACCACCGAGGAGCTGGACGGCGTCGGTGGTGACCTCCATGGCGACGTCCGAGGCGAAGCACTTGGCGGCCGCGCCCTGGAACGTCAGATCCGCATCGCCGCGCTCCGACTTCGCGGCGGCCGCGTACGTCAGCTGCCGGGCGGCCTCGACCTTCATGGCCATGTCGGCGAGCATGAACTGCACGCCCTGGAAGTCGCCGATCGGCTTGCCGAACTGCTTGCGCTCCTGGACGTAGCCCTTGGCGTAGTCGAGAGCGCCCTGCGCGATGCCGAGGGCCTGCGCCGCGATGGTGATGCGGGTGTGGTCCAGGGTCTTCATCGCGGTGGCGAAGCCGGTGCCCTCGGCGCCGATCATGCGGTCTGCGGGGATGCGGACGTTGTCGAGGTAGACCTCACGGGTCGGCGAGCCCTTGATGCCGAGCTTCTTCTCCGGGGCGCCGAAGGACACGCCCTCGTCGCCCTTCTCCACGACGAACGCGCTTATGCCCTTCGACCGCTTCTCGGGGTCGGTCACGGCCATCACGGTGTAGTACTCCGAGACACCGGCGTTGGTGATCCAGCGCTTCACACCGTTGAGCACCCAGAAGTCGCCGTCGCGCACGGCCTTGGTCTTCATCCCCGCGGCGTCCGAGCCCGCGTCCGGCTCGGACAGGCAGTACGAGAACATCCCGTCGCCCTTGGCCAGCGGCGCCATGTACTTCTTCTTCAGCTCCTCGGAACCGGACAGGATCACCGGCAGCGAGCCCAGCTTGTTCACCGCCGGGATCAACGAGGACGAGGCGCACACCCGCGCCACCTCCTCGATCACGATCACCGTGGCGAGCGCGTCGGCACCCGCGCCGCCGTACGCCTCGGGCACGTGCACGGCGTGCAGGTCGTTCGCCGTCAGCGCGTCGAGGGCCTCCTGCGGGAAACGGGCCTCCTCGTCGACCGCGGCGGCGAACGGCGCGATCTTCGCCTCGGCGAGCGCACGCACCGCGTCACGGAGCATGTCGTGCTCCTCGGCCGGACGGTACAGGTCGAAATCCTGACTCATGGCAGGCATACCCCAGTCTGTCCCGGCCGGTTCCCCGGCCACAGCGGCGATCAAAAGATGGCACTCAGTACCCTCAAGTATGCACACTCAGTGCCATGAATCCAGTCCTCGGCCCTCTGGTCGGAGTACCCCGGCCCACCCGGCAGCGGCTTCGACCGGTGTTATGTTCCCCGCATGAGTGAGGTGCAGGGACACGGCGGCGGCGTCGGCAACGGCCCCGCGAAGCCATCGATGCGGGACGCCCTGATCGCGGCGGCCTTCGAACTGTTCCTGGGGCGCGGGTTCGAACAGACCACGATCGACGACATCGTCGCCCTCGCCGGGGTGGGAAGACGGTCCTTCTTCCGCTATTTCCCGTCGAAGGAGGACGTGGTCTTTCCCGATCACGAGCGGTGCCTCGCCGAGATGACAGAGTTTCTCCAGCAGGGGACCGGCGAGGAGGAGCCCGTGGCCCGGGTCTGCGACGCCGCTCGCCTGGTGCTGCGAATGTACGCACTCAACCCGTCCTTCTCCGTGCAGCGATACCGCCTGACCAAGAGCGTTCCCGGACTGCGCACCCACGAGCTGTCCGTGGTCTGGCGCTACGAGCGCACCCTCGCTGACTACCTGCGGCGTCGCTTTGCCGGATGGTCCGACGGAACCCTGCGGGCCGACGTGATCGCGGCCTCGGTGGTTGCGGCCCACAACAACGCGCTCCGGTCGTGGCTCCGTTCCGGCGGGCGGGGGGACGTCGCGGCCCGCATGGACCACGCCCTGGAGTTCGTACAGAACTCCAGGGGTTTGGGAGCGGAGGTTCCAGGTGCCGGCGGGCAGGAGACGGACGATGTCGTCGTTCTGATCGCCAAACGCCGGACGCCGATGTGGCGTGTGGTCCGGGAGATCGAGGCCACGCTCGACGAAAGCTGACCGCACCGCCCCTTCGCTGCCCGTGGCAGCACAGGGAACTCAGTTCCTTTACAAGTGGAACTCAGTGCCATAATCTCTCGATGGTCACGGACGCCATGACGTGCCGACGTGCCACAGCCGTGACGAGGTGGGCGACCGCCTCCCGTCGCGGAACGCTTCCCATTCCTCCGGTTGCGTGCAGGGAGATGACACCGTGTTCCATGCAGCGACCAAGACCGCGGACAATGAGCCCACTGAACGGGACGGCGTTTCGAGCGTCGCACCGCACACGGACTCGGACCGCCCCGGCCAGGTACCCCTGGACGGGGTGCGGGGCGGCGAGCTGTACTTCCAGCGCTGCCGCTGGTGCCGCACCGCACTCTTTCGACGCCTGCTGTGCCCCATCTGCACCTCCACCGACATGGCCTGGGAACGCAGTGGCGGCACCGGCGTCGTCCGCCACATCAAGGTCGTCGGCCGGAGTGCCGGTAGACCGCGCGCCCTCGCCGTCATCGCCATGAGCGAGGGATTCCGGGTGCACTCCCGGGTCATCGCTGTCCCCCCGGAAACCGTGCACGTCGGAGCGCTTGTGCGTCTGGCCGTGGATGTCGGGCCAGGCCCGCGGGAACTCGTTTTCCGCCCCTGCGACCTCCCCCGCGGCGATGAGTGGTAAGTCGACGATGCCGACCGCTCCAGCCGTCATGTCTACGAGAAAGGACTGCCCCCGATGGGTCAAATCAGCACAGTAGGGGTCGTCGGCTGCGGCCTGATGGGCTCCGGAATCGCCGAGGTCTGCGCCCGCGCGGGCCTCGACGTCCTGGTCGGCGAGATCAACGCCGAGGCCGCCGCAGCCGGCAAGGCCCGCCTCACCGCCTCCCTGGACCGCGGTGTCCGCAGCGGCAAGTTCTCCGAAGGTGACCGGGACGCCGCCCTGGCACGCCTCGCCTTCACCAGTGATCTGGGCGACTTCGCCGACCACCACCTGGTCATCGAGGCCGTGGCCGAACGGCTCGAGGTGAAGACCACCACACTCACCACCTGGACAAGGTCCTCGACTCCCCCGATGCGATCATCGCCTCCAACACCTCGTCCATACCCATCATGGAACTCGCGGCGCTCACCAGGCGGCCGGACCACGTCGTCGGCCTGCATTTCTTCAACCCGGTCCCGGTGCAGAAGCTCGTCGAGATCATTCCCACCCAAATCACCTCGGACGACGTCGTCGAACGTGCCACCGCGTTCGTCACCACAAGGCTGGGCAAGACCGCGATCCGCGCTCGCGACCGCTCCGGCTTCGTCGTCAACGCACTCCTGGTCCCGTATCTGATCTCCGCCGTCCGGATGCTCGAGTCCGGCCTCGCCTCCGCCGAGGACATCGACAACGGCATGGTCCTCGGCTGCGCCCACCCCATGGGACCCCTGCGCCTGCTCGACCTGATCGGTCTGGACACCGCCCAGTCCATCGCGGAGTCGATGTACGAGGAGTTCAAGGAGCCGCTGTACGCCCCGCCTCCGCTGCTGCGCCGGATGGTCGCCGCGGGCACGCTCGGCCGCAAGACCGGCGGGGGCTTCTACACCTACGACGACTGACTCCCTCCGCCCAGGGGGCTGCGGGGGCACTGCGGCTTCGGAGAGCGAGCGCGATGAAGTGGAACTCCGGGAGCGGCACCAAAAATTCATGCGGCCCCTGATCGCCCGGCGGCTGCCCGCTGCTTGCGGTGAGGACAGCGTGCCGGCTGACGTGGGCACGTTCCCCGAGCCGCCGCGCCCCGGCCCGAACGCATCGCTGTGACGACTGGCGATGCTGTGCCCTGACTGCCCGGGCCGGGGCGCGGCTCCAGCCCTCCGCCCTCCGCCGTCACCGCCCGACTCTCGAGAACTGGGAGACGGACCCCGTGCGCATCGTCCTCTCGGCCCGCCCGGAGCGTGTGGGGCTCAAATATAGGATTTGGCCGCTGATCTGCGGGTTCATGGTGGTGTCAACTGGCGATCTGCTACTGGTTGATGAGTCCACCGAGGACGGTTGTGCGGTGGACGCGGTGCGTGCGCTGCCCCCCGAGTCCGCAGGGTCCGTAGCCGCGCCACAGCAGGATGCCTTCCAGAGCGGTGAGCGGGTCCAGGGGCTGGGTCTCGGGGGTGTGGTCCCACCAGGCGGCGTTGTTGCCCGAGGACCGGTCGAAGTGCAGCTTAGCCGGGCTAGCCGACTTCGAGCATTCGGCGGCGAGGTCCGGGTGCTGAAGCAACGGACGCGTGGGGTGCGCGAGGTCGAAGACCTGCGTGGTGAAGTAGGCGTCCACGGCTGCTTTGTTGAGGCGGCCGGCCTTGAGAAGCTCGTCGAGTGCGTCCTCCCATTCCTCGTCGGCCCCGTGGTCCAGGCCGCCGATACGCGCGGCCAGTGCGGCCACCAGGCGGCGGATCATCGCCTCGGCGCCCGAGTTCACCGGGATGTAGGCATCCAGGAGATGCAGAGCCGCGAGGAGTTCCGGGAGCGTCACGGCCCTGCACTCACCCGGCGCTGCGCCGGCGAGGACGTCCTCAAGATCAACCGGGTCGGCGTCCTGCCGGACCCGCACTCTTACTTTCGGGAAGAGGGCATCCTCCGATTCGGGCACGCCAGACCACCTCTCCTAACGGGGCCAACCCTCTATTTTCAGAGGTAGTTGGGCGTTTACACGCAAACCGGGAGTTACCGTAGAGGCTTGCGCCGCAATTCACAAAAGCCCATGAAAAGACGGGAGTTCGGCCCGCCAAACGGGCGAGACAGCACAGTAGGGGAGGGTCTGACAATGCCGCCCGGAAGCGGGCCAGAGGGCACACCGGTACAGCAAAGGGCCGTCCCGAACAGGGGCGGGACTTGAGGGCTCCGGGGGAGTGCCCGCGGAGCCCCCGGGGGGCGGTCTCTCGCCCGTCTCCGCACCGGCAATCTGGCCCAGAGTGAATGCATCCCGTGCCGCGACTGGCCAGATCTCGTCTTCAAACAACGCGTCTTTCCCAACTTCCGTACGGGTGTGGTTGGTTCAGGCGACGGGGGGCTCGGCGTTGGCCTCGAAGATCTGCTTCGCAGGGCGGCGCTGGCGGCCGCCTCGGCATTTCAGCCGGGACGTATCTTCGGAACTCGAAGGCCTGAGCGACTTGCGCGCGGTCCGCGATCACATAGGCACCGGTCTCCGCGTCGAATTGTCAGTGGCGGCGGCTACGGTCCTGCAGGTGAACGTGGGAAGTGAACAGACTCGGCTGATGCTCGTACGCGGCAACTCGGCCTATGACGGGCGAACGGCCGCCGTGCGGGGAGGGTTACGCCCTCCCACCATCGCCTTCGGTGCCACACTCGACGAGCTTGCGATCGCTCCGAAAACGGCTTCCCGGTCGGTGCTCGGCACTGAGAGGAATCAGCGCTGCATGGCCGGCCGAGCAGGTGCGACGGGTACGAGGCACAGCCGCTCCATCAGGATCTCCTCCGGCCACCCGCCACGGATGAGGTCGGCCACCACGTGTACGAACCACCGCGCCTGCGGGTGATCGTCACGGAACCAGGTGGTTCTGCCTGCCAGCCGCGCGACCAAGCCCTCCACGAACTCGTCGTCACTCGCGGGCTGGACCTGCTTGAACTCGGCCTTTTCCGCAGACAGTTCCCCCTCGAACCCATGGTCGTCTGCGGGGTGCTGCCGCTCCGTCGCGCTCAAAGCGGCTTCCCGGCCGACCGGGACCGTCGAGTGGCTCTCGCCCGGTGCGAGCGTGTAGATGTCCGGGCCGCGCACCCGCTTCTTCTGAACCGCGTGGCTCACGGTGTGGCCGGCGGCCTCGAATTTGACCAGCCTCTGTGCCTTGAGGCTGTGCTGTCTCCGGGTGGAGCGTCCGCCCCGGAGGTGAGCCCGCACGGTCGACTCGTCCACGTGCAGCCGGCCGGCCAGGTCGTGGATGCCGATCTGGACTTTCCAGCCGCCGTGGGCGAGTTCCACCAGCTCCTGCAGGATGCGGTGGCAGCTGCGGCAGGTGACCGTAAGGCCGGCCAGCCACGCGCGCGACGACGGGAACGGCCCGGCCGGGGCAGGTGGGGGCGCGAGCGGCACCCCCGTCAGCCCGACGCCCGCGGCGAGAACGCCGCGGTGTACGAGAGACGGCCGGTGATTCTGCAGAGTGCGGCGGCTGAGCCAGACTG
The DNA here is from genome assembly GCF_031157275.1 of Streptomyces sp. LHD-70. Classification (GTDB taxonomy): domain Bacteria; phylum Actinomycetota; class Actinomycetes; order Streptomycetales; family Streptomycetaceae; genus Streptomyces. Next base: position 74,303 of record NZ_JAVIFW010000015.1, on the reverse strand, counting down.
CTCGACCAGCATCGCGTTCGTCGCGGCGATGCTGCCGGGGAACTTGCTGGCCAGGACCTGATAGGCGTCGACCAGGGTGTGACACGTGGGGCATCCCAGCGCGTCGTGAATGCCAGTTGCGACGCCGGGTGAGGCGGGCGGTCTCATGACTGGCGGCGCCGCCGTCGGCGAGCACCGGGCATCGGCGGCAGCGAGGTGACGGCGAGGCCGTTCCTCTCCAGCCGCTTGCTGTGAACGCCGTTAGAGACCCGGCCGAAGCAGCGCTCGCCCTGCAGTGCCTGACAGGTGGGGCAGTAGCCCTGGCGTCGCAGATCAGGCGACTGCCGGGGCACGTTGAAGACGGTCATGGGAGTGCCAATCCGGCCACGCTGTCTCGTCACACGACGCCTAACGACCTCGTCCGGGTCCCGGAAACGCAAGACGGCCCCTCGGGACGAGGTGCGAGCGCGGTTGATGCCCTCTGCGCCTTGGGGTGGCTAGCCCGTTGTGCCCGCAGCGGTATGCGAACCGACTCGGAAGTCGGGTCATTTACAGTAACCGCGACGTCGGCCAGCCCGACTCAGGCGAGAGCCGAAAGCGAGGCCCACGGGAACGCTCCCGACAAAAAGCGATCAGGGCACCCGCCCCCACCGATCCGGCGGCGACGGCGAACTACAGCACCGGGCCCACCGCACTCCATTCCCGGTGGCGACGACGATCAGGCCGAGCGTGACCGCGACGATCGACTGCGAGAGCATGACCACCGTGAGCGCCGGTGTCCGGCGCGTCACTAGCCTGGCGATGCACGCGGCCTCAGCAGCACCTCCGATCCCATCCCGTGAGCACGGTCGACATCCTCGACATCGCGGTCGGCGAGTTGACCCTCACTGTCGACGGGCACCGACCTCCACGTCCCGGCCGGCACCAGCGCCTCCTTCGAGGCCAGCTCAGCCCTTGCGGGAGTTGGCCTCTTCGGTGAGCTGCGGGACGACCTCGAAGAGGTCACCCACGACGCCGTAGTCGACCAGGTCGAAGATCGGGGCCTCGGCGTCCTTGTTGATCGCCACGATCGTCTTCGAGGTCTGCATACCGGCACGGTGCTGGATCGCACCCGAGATGCCGGACGCGATGTACAGCTGCGGCGAGACCGACTTGCCGGTCTGACCCACCTGGTTCGAGTGCGGGTACCAGCCCGCGTCCACCGCGGCACGCGAGGCGCCGACGGCCGCACCGAGCGAGTCGGCGAGGGCCTCGATGATCGCGAAGTTCTCCGCGCCGTTGACGCCACGGCCACCGGAGACCACGATCGCGGCCTCGGTCAGCTCCGGACGGCCGGTCGACTCACGCGGCGTGCGCGCGATCACCTTCGTACCCGAGGCGGCGTCCGAGAACGTGACGGCCAGGGCCTCGACCGCACCGGCGGCCGGAGCGGCCTCCACGGCGGCCGAGTTCGGCTTGACCGTGATGACCGGAGTGCCCTGCGTGATGCGGGACTTGGTGGTGAAGGACGCGGCGAACGCGGACTGCGTCGCGACCGGGCCCTCGTCACCCGCCTCCAGGTCGACGGCGTCGGTGATGATGCCGGACTTGATACGGACCGCCAGACGCGCGGCGATCTCCTTGGCCTCGGCGGACGAGGGCACCAGTACGGCGGCGGGCTGGACGGCCTCGTACGCGGCCTGCAGTGCGTCCACCTTCGGCACGACGAGGTAGTCGGCGAACTCGGCGGCGTCGCTGGTGAGGACCTTGACCGCGCCGTGCTCGGCGAGCGCGGCGGCGGTGTCGGCGGCGCCGTTGCCGAGGGCGACGGCGACGGGCTCGCCCAGGCGGCGGGCCAGCGTCAGCAGTTCAAGGGTGGGCTTGCGGACGGCACCGTCCACGTGGTCGACGTAGACCAGAACTTCAGCCATGGGACTTCTTCTCTCCTGCGTTGCGAAGAAAACGGTGAGGGGCTTGACCGGGCTCTGCGGGGCTCAGATGAACTTCTGGCCCGCGAGGCTGCGTCACACGAATTTGCGCTCCGCGAGAAAGGCGGCCAGTTGCTTGCCGCCCTCGTCCTCGTCCTTGACGATCGTGCCTGCGGTACGGGCCGGACGCTCAGCCGCCTCGTCGACCTTGGTCCAGGCACCCTCCAGACCGACTTCCTCGGCCTCGATGTCCAGGTCGTCCAGGTCCAGGGACTCCACCGGCTTCTTCTTGGCGGCCATGATGCCCTTGAACGACGGGTAGCGGGCCTCGCCCGACTGGTCCGTCACCGACACGACGGCCGGAAGCGACGCCTCCAGCTGCTCGGACGCGGTGTCACCGTCACGACGGCCCTTGACGGTGCCGTCCTCGACCGAGACCTCGGACAGCAGCGTGACCTGCGGGACACCGAGGCGCTCCGCGAGGATCGCCGGCAGCACACCCATGGTGCCGTCGGTGGACGCCATACCGGCGATGACCAGGTCGTACCCGGTCTTCTCGATGGCCTTGGCGAGCACCAGGGACGTACCCATGACGTCGGTGCCGTGCAGGTCGTCGTCCTCGACGTGCACAGCCTTGTCGGCGCCCATGGACAGCGCCTTGCGCAGCGCGTCCTTGGCGTCCTCCGGGCCCACCGTCAGGACGGTGATCTCCGCGTCGGCACCGGCCCGTTGACACTCCTCCGCAATCTGCAGGGCCTGCTCGACCGCGTACTCGTCGAGCTCCGACAGCAGGCCGTCGACATCGTCGCGGTCGACGGTCAGGTCATCGGTGAAGTGCCGGCCGCCGGTGGCGTCGGGCACGTACTTCACACAGACAACGATCCTCAAAATCATGACCTTCTCTCAGAGTTGACGGTTCCGTTTGCGCAGCGCCCCGTGCCTCGCTCACCGGGTGCGCAACAGTTGACGGGCCATCACGATCCGCTGGATTTGGTTGGTGCCCTCGTAGATCTGCGTGATCTTCGCGTCGCGCATCATGCGCTCGACGGGGAAGTCCTTGGTGTAGCCGTAACCGCCGAGCAGTTGCACCGCGTCGGTGGTCACAGCCATGGCGACGTCGGAGGCGAGGCACTTGGCGGCGGCCCCGAAGTACGTCAGGTCGGACGAGCGCGCGTGGCTGCGGGCCCCCGCCGCGTAGACCATCTGCCGGGCCGACTCCACCTTCGTCGCCATGTCGGCGAGCATGAACTGGACGCCCTGGAAGTCGGCGACGGCCTGGCCGAACTGCCGCCGCTCCCGCACGTAGTCGACCGCGACGTCGAGGGCTCCCTGCGCGATACCCAGGGCCTGTGCGCCGACCGACACCCGTGTGTGGTCGAGGGTGCCCAGGGCGAGCCTCAGCCCCTTGCCCCGATCGCCGAGGAGGCGGTCGCCCGGAATCCGGCAGCGGTCGAAGTACACCTCGCGCGTGACCGAGCCCTTCAGGCCCATCTTGCGCTCGGGCTCGCCGTAGGAGATGCCGGCGTCGTCGGCGTGCACGACGAACGCCGAGATCCCGCGGGACCCCTCCTCGGGGTCGGTGACCGCGAAGACGATCAGATACTTGGCGACACCGGCCGAGGTGATCCAGGTCTTGACACCGTCGAGCACCCAGTCGTCGCCGTCGGCCACCGCCCTGCAGCGCATCGCGGCGACGTCGCTGCCCGCCTCACGCTCGCTGATCGCGTACGCCAACAGCGCCTCGCCCGCGGCGACTTCGGGCAGATATCGCTGCTGCTGCTCCTCCGTTCCCGCGAGCAGTAGTGGCACGACGCCGAGCTTGTTGGAGGTCTGGACCGTGGACGACGAGGCGCACACGCGGGCGACCTCCTCGATCGCGATCGCGGAGGCGATGGCGTCCACCCCGTCGCCGCCGTACTCCTCGGGAATGCCGGGCGCGTGCAGCCCGGCGGCCACGAGTGTCGCGTAGTTGTCGTGCGGGAATCCGCCCCGCTCGTCGACCTCCGCCGCCCGCGGCCCGAGCTCCTTCTCGGCGACGGTGCGGGCCGCCGCGCGGAACTCGTCGTACATAGGTGACAGCAGGTACGGCGTGGACGTCATGGTGTGCTCCTTCTACGGGGGTGCGCGGTGCAGTGACTGCTGCGGTATGGCGGGTGCGCGGATCTTCCACGGTGCGGAAGCGCGGATCGGCATTGACACGAGTGCCCAGGGGCCGGGGCGGCCCGGTTCCGCCGGCGTACACGGCCTACATTCCGGCGTACTGGAACCCGGCCCGCCAACGTGCGTGCGCACGAAGCTTCGCGCGATGGTCGTGCACCCGCACATCGACTCTCCGCTCGGGCCCCGCATACGTTCCGCAGACCACGATGCGATTCACCGACCGAAAGGGAGGAAGCGATGAGCGTTCTCCAGGGCCTGCGCGTGCTCGATCTCAGCCGGGTACTGGCCGGCCCGTACTGCACGGCGCTGCTGGCGGACCTCGGAGCCGACGTGGTCAAGGTCGAACCGCCGGGCGGCGACGACGCCCGGCACCTCGGGCCGTTCCAAGAGGGCGAGAGCGTTTACTTCGCCCAGCTCAACCGGGGCAAGCGGAGCATCGCCCTCGATCTGAAGAATCCGGACGACCACGCGCTGCTGCTGCGCCTCGCCGAGCGCGCCGACGTCGTCGTCGAGAACTTCCGCCCCGGCGTCGCGCAGCGGCTCGGCATCGACCACCCGACGCTCGCGGCGCTCAACCCGCGCCTGGTGTACGCGAGCATCTCCGGCTTCGGGCAGAGCGGCCCGATGCGGGAGCACCCCGCGTACGACCTGATCGTGCAGGCGATGTCCGGTCTGATGGCGGGTACCGGTACGTCCGACGGGCCGCCCACCAGGGTGGGGGAGTCGGTCGGCGACCTGCTGGCCGGTCTCTTCGCCTCGTGGGCCGTCAACGCGGCGCTGTTCGACCGGGAGCGCAGTGGCCAGGGCCGGTACATCGACGTCGCGATGCTCGATTCCTTGGTGTCCCTGCAGGTGACCGCGATGAGCCTGCTCACCGCCACGGGGCAGCTGCCGGGCCGGGTCGGCAACCGGCATCCGGTCTCCACCCCCTTCGACACGTACCGGACCGCCGACGGGCTCGTGGCCCTCGCCGTGGCGAGCGACGCGGTCTTCCGGCGGTTCGCCGGACTGGTAGGGCGGCCCGACTTGCCGCAGGACCCTCGGTTCTGTGATGACTCCGCCCGCTCACGCCACGTCGAGCAGATGCGGGAGATCACCGAGACCTGGTCGTCCCGGCTCACCACGGCGCAGGCCCTGAAGCTCGCGCAGGAGGCGGGGGTTCCGGCCGGCCCGATCTGGGAGCTGACCGACGCGGTGCGCAGCGAACAGATCCAACAGCGGGGCCTGATCGGCGCGTTCGATCACCCGGTGCTCGGCCGCACGCCGTTCCTGCGGCAGCCGGCGCACTTCGGTCCCGCCCGCCTGGACCCCGCGTGCGCCGCGCCCGACGAGGCTGCGGCGACGGCTCCGAGCCCGGCTCTGAACGAGCACGCGGACGACGTGGTGTCGCAGTGGCTCGCCGGCGACCTGGGCTGAACCAACCGCGACCCCTGCGCGGGCCACGAACTCCCGGTCTGCAACACCGCTTTCCACCACACCCCTTTCCGCCACTCCCCGTTCCGAACTTCTCCAGAAGAGGGGTACACACATGGCAGGCGTCGTAGAACAGCACTCGATCGACGTGGTTCCCGATTCCGAACGGCACGGCACCGCTTTCAGCCAGTTCACCCTGTGGCTGGGCGCGAACCTCCAGATCACCGCGGTCGTCACGGGCGCCCTTGCCGTCGTCTTCGGCGGCGGGGCCTTCTGGTCGATCGTCGGCCTGCTGGTCGGCAACCTGCTGGGCGGCGCGGTCATGGCGCTGCACTCCGCGCAGGGGCCGCGCCTCGGGCTGCCCCAAATGATCTCCAGTCGTGCCCAGTTCGGGGTGCGCGGCGCGGTCGTCCCGCTGGCCCTCGTCATCGTCATGTACGTCGGCTTCTTCGCCAGCGGGAGCGTGCTCGCCGGGCAGGCAGTCGGTGAGCTCACGCACCTCGGCGACACCACGGGCATCGTCGTGTTCGCCCTGGCCACCGCGGTCACGGCGGCGGTCGGCTACCGCCTGATCCACGCGCTCGGGCGGATCGCCAGCGTCGTCTGCGCGCTCGCCTTCGTCTACCTGGGCATCCGGCTCGTGGAGCGCGCCGACGTCTCCGCTCTGCTCGCCGACCGCGCCTTCGACCTGCCGCTCTTCTTGCTCGCCGTCTCGCTCTCCGCGTCCTGGCAGCTCGCCTTCGGGCCGTACGTCGCGGACTACTCGCGCTATCTGCCGCGTACGACCTCCGGCCGTGCGACGTTCTGGTGGACGCTCGCCGGCTCCGCCCTCGGCTCCCAGTGGTCGATGGCCTTCGGCGCCCTCGCGGCGGCCTCGGCCGGCGGAGCCTTCGTCGACAACCAGGTCGGGTACGTGATCGGGCTGGGCGGCGCGGGCCTCATGGCCTCGTTCCTCTACTTCGTCATCGCCCTCGGCAAGTTGACGATCAATGTGCTCAACACCTACGGCGGCTTCATGTCGTTGGTGACGGGCATCAGCGGATTCCGCGGCCAGCGCACGCTCTCCCCACGCGGCCGCGCCGTCTACATCGCCGGAATCATGCTCGCGGGCACCGCGGTCGCCCTCCTCGGCAAGGACAGCTTCCTGTCCTCCTTCAAGGACTTCCTGCTGTTCCTCCTGACGGCGTTCACCCCCTGGTCGGCGATCAACCTCGTCGACTACTACCTCATCGCCAAGGAGCGGTACGACCTGCCGGCCCTGAGCGACCCGCACGGCCGCTACGGGGCCTGGCGCTGGAAGGCCCTCACGGTCTACGGCATCGGCCTGCTGGTCCAACTCCCGTTCCTGGTAACGGGTTTCTACACCGGCCCGCTGGTGGCGCCGCTCGGCGGCACGGACGTCTCCTGGATCGTCGGCCTGGTCGTCCCGGCCGCGCTCTACTGGCTGCTGGCCCGCCGCGACACCGCCCACGTTCCGGACCGCACCATCCTCAGCGTGGCGGACGCTTCCCCAGGCCGTACGGAGACGCCCTGAGGGGGAGTGAGACACCCCGCGGGGCGTCTCACTCCTCCTCGGTGTCTCGCTGAACCGGGTCGGCGGGTGCGCTGTCGGGATCCGCCTCCAGTGCCGCGAGCGCGAGCCACAGCTCCATCCGGTCGGGCAGGCGGTCGAGGTCACGGCCGGTGAGCTGCTCGATCAGCTGCAAGCGGTAGCGCAGGCTGTTGCGGTGCAGGGTCAGCTCGTCGGCGGTCGCGCCGGGCGAGCAGTCGTGGGCGAGGTACGCCCGCAGAGTGGGAACGAGCGCGGCCCGGTGCGCCTCGTCGTGGCGCAGCAGCGGCGCGAGCACGGAGTGCCCCAACTCCCGCAGCGGCAGGTCCAGATTGCCCATGAGCAGTCCGATGATGCTGAGCGGCGCCGCCCGGTGCACGCCCGGTCCGGACCGCGCCGCCTGGAGGGCCTCGAAGTAGCCGAGCCGCAGCCCGGTCACGCCCCGGCGCGGTTCCCCCACGCCGACCCGGACCCGCGGGTCGAGGACGCTGAGGTGGTCGGCGACGGTACGGGCAGCGCCCTCGGCGTCGACGCCGTCCGGCACGACGACCATCACGGTGTCCTCGATCAGGGCGGTGGGCAGCCGGTCGCCGGCCCGCTCCAGGAGCGGCTGCAGCGTCCACGGCAGGCTACGCAGCCGCGCGGGGTCGCCGCCGATCCGCGCGACCACGACCGCGTGCTGCCCCTCCAGGGCAAGGCCGTACGCGGCGAGCCGGCGGCGGGCGTCACTGTCGGAGACCGTACGGTGCAGGACGTCTTCGAGCAGCTGGCCGAGGAGTTCCCGCCGCCCGGTGAGCACGGCCTGGTGACGGGCCACTTCGAGGCCGAGGATGCTGGTGGCGAACGACAGGATGTCCGGCCGCGGCGTGGGGCGCTGGGTGCGCAGCTCGGCCACGGGCACGCCGTCCACCGTGATGGGTACGGACGCCCCCGCGGCCTGCGGCGCACGGCCGTCCGTACCGGCGGCCTTGTCCTCGGGCCAGGTGGACGAGGCCGGGTGCCGTGCCAGCACGCGGCCGCCCGGCTCGACCACGGCGACCGGACCGGCCCCAGCCTGCCGGTGCAGCTGCCGCAGCAGCCCGCGCAGCCCGTTGCCGGACAGCAGCTCCCGTACGAGCCGGTCCTGCAGGGTGGCGGCCGACCTCACCGCGTCGTACCGCTCCGCGAAGATCCGGTCGGCGACCCAGCGGCTGATCTGCGCGAAGGGCACCTCGACCGGTGAGCCGACGAGGGCGAGACCGGCCCGGTCCGCGGCCTCGACGACGGCGGGCGGCACTTCCTGGTGCACGAGACCGGTGCCGAAGCACAGCGCGGCCACGGGCAGCTCCGCGAGCCGTTCGATGAGCCTGGCCCATTGGGCGTCGTCCCGATCCAGCATGCCGGTCGTCATCACGAGCTCGTCACCGCGCAGGAACGGCAGCGGGTCGGGCAGCTCCGTCGTGGAGACCCAGGCGATCCGCCGGTCCGCGTCGTGGCAGTGGCTGTTCAGGGCGCGGAGCCGCAGGGCGGGTGCGGCGAGCAGATCTGGCACGGAAACGGGCACGGGCCGATTCTGCACTAGCTCAGCGTCGCGACCATCATGGCCTTGATCGTGTGCAGCCGGTTCTCGGCATCGTCGAAGACGATCGAGTGCTCCGACTCGAAGATCTCGTCGGTCACTTCGAGGGCGGTCAGTCCGTGGCTCTCGTAGATGTCCTTGCCGGCCCTCGTGCGCAGGTCGTGGACGGCGGGGAGACAGTGCAGGAACTTCACGGCCGCGTTGCCGGTGACGCGCAGCACATTCATCGTGACCGCGTACGGGCCGAGGGCCTTGATCCGCCTGTCCCAGGCGTCCTTCGGCTCGCCCATGGAGCCCCACAGGTCGGTGGCGACGAAGGCACGAAGATCGACTCCTCGAGGTCACCGGCAACGTCGCCATGTCCTGCCGGTACTTCGGGATCAGTCGGCAGGCGTACTACGGCTGGTACCGCCGCTATCAGGCCGAGGGCATCGACGGCCTGCGGACCCGCTCGAAGGCCCCGAAGCACAGCCCCAATGCCACCCACGTCGAGGTGGTCGGGAAGATCATCTATCTGCGGCAGAACTACCACTTCGGGCCCGAGAAGATTGCGCTGTCCATCTGCCCCCTGACCAGCCTCCAGAAGGCCGCAGTGCACCAGCAGATCGAGCAGCTGCAACACATGCGCGACCAGACCGAGGAGACCGCACGATGAGCGTCACACCCGCGGTTCACGCGGCACTGATCCAGGCCATGGACCGGCTCCTGACCGGCGAACCACAGCACAGCGATGGCAGCCTCACGGTCGCCTCCCTCGCCCGCGAAGCGGGCATTTCACGGGCGACCGCCTACCGAGCCACCGACGCCCTGGAGACCTTCCGGCACCGCGTCGACGAACGCCCCGGCACCGACGTTCCCGCGACCCTGCGCGAGCGCATCCGAGAGCTTCAGGGCCAACTCCGCGAAGCACGTCGCGCCCGCCATGAGGAGATCACCGACCTTCGGTCCGTCGACACGCTTGCCCAGCACGTCCAGGTCCTCACCCTCGACAACGAACGGCTGCGGGCCAACCTCTCTCAACAGGGCACCGTCACGGCATTTCCAGGGCCCACCATCCCGAATCCCGGGCGAGTGCATCCTGCCTGACCTGCCATCACGAGCCATCGACGTCTGCAGAGGACGGGCGGTGATCCTCTTGCTCGGGCCCAGGGTCCGAGTGGGGACGCCGGACTTCAACCACGATGCGACGCCATGACCGAATCACATCAGGGACCTGGTCAAGCAGGCCCTTCAAGGCGAACAAGAAGATAGACACGGCGCCAGCCGCTGCCAGAATCCCTAGGACGATCTGAGCATCCATACTTGGGCCTCTCCTCCGAGTGGAGGGCGGCCGAGCTGAGCTCGAAAGTGCATGCAGAGTGGCAGGCGTCTCAGAACATCGGACTCAATCATCTACTGAGGTTTTCAGGGTGGGGTCGGGGTCGTAAGGGTCAGGCCGGTGGCGGTGAGGCAGCCGTCGATCAGGTGGGGCTGAAGCTGGATTCTGCGTAACTCGCGGCGGAGCTTGCGATCGAGGTCGTCGGGTGTGTCGAAGGCGGTGTTGGCCATCGCTCTGCGTACGAGTGACCAGACGGCCTCGACAGGGTTCAAGTCGGGTGCATAGGGCGGGAGTCGGATGGTGGTGAGCCAGTCGTGCTCGGCCTCGTACCGTTTCAGCCCGGCGGCCAGGTGGGTGTTGAGGATGCCCCTATGTTGCGTCAAGCGGCAGAAGACGAGGCATCAAGGGGCGAGGTCGGCTGGATGTGGCGGTATATCTCGCGGGCGACGTAGCGTTTGAGGCAGCGGATGATCTCGCGTTTCGACATGCCTTGTTTCGTGCGTCGTTCGAGGTAGAGGCGTGTGCGGGGATCGCGGCGGAGGCGGGTCACGACGATGCGGTAGAGGGCGGCGTTGGTCTGCCGGTTGCCCCCGCGGTTGAGCCTCCGACGCTGGGTCTTTCCGGAAGACTGTTCGACGGGGCTGACGCCGCACAGGGCAGCGAACGATGCTTCGCTGGCCAGCCGCTCCGGGTTGTCGCCGGCGGCGATCAGCAGGGCAGCGGCACTCTCGGGCCCAACGCCGATGATGTCCAGAAGCTGCGGATGGCGGTGTCGGACGGCCTTGGTGACCCGGCGAGCGAGCTCCTTCACCTCGGCGGTCAGCTGTTGGATGCGCCGGGCCAGCAGCCGGAGCGTGAAGACGGCCGCGTCGCCGGCGTCGGGAAGGTCGGCGCACCTGGCGATCAGTGCCGCATTGGTGAGCTTGGAGAGTGCCTCGCGCAGCGCGGGATCGACTCCGAGCAGCACGGCCTTGAGCTGATTCTTCGCCCGTGTGCGGGCCTTGACGGCCGACTCCTTCGCCAGCCGCAGCACGCGCATGTCGGCGGCCGGGCCCTCGCCGGTCTTGGGCGTGACGTCAGCGCGTCCGGACAGCACCGCGCGGGCGGCGGCCTCCGCATCGACGGCGTCGGTCTTGCCGCGCTTGCGGCGCGTGGCGCGATCGGGCTGATTGACCTCGACGACCTGGATGTGCTCCCGGCTCAGGAAGCGTGCCAGGGCCGATCCGTAGGAACCGGTGCACTCCACTCCGGCTCGGCGCAGGGCACCGAAAGAGCGTGCCCAGGCCAGGAGTTGGCGGTATCCAGCGGCGATGGCCGGGAACTCCTGGTGGGCCAGGAACGCGCCGAGCGTGGTGATCACGGCGGTGACATGTCCTCATCACCTGGGCCGCCATCACGCTGATGACCAGGCGCCTGAATCGTCACCGACGACGTACTGGCTGAACGCTTCGCCCGATTGCTCACCCGAATGCAAGACCCCGATTGCCCTCGGCTCGACGAGAAGGCCCGATATGTTGCGAAATAGATCACGCAGCCGTGATCCGCCCTGCCTCAACAGCGCCCCACCCGGGCGGCCTTGTCCAGCAGTCGGAGGTTTCATATGGCCGTGCGTCCCGTTCCCCAACCACCGCGGGTGAGCAGATCCTGCCGCCCGGCCCGGTGGGTTCTCACGACCGGCCTCGCCACGGCCACGCTTCTCACGCTGGGGCTTCCCCCGGTTGCGGCAAGCGCGACTCAGCCCACGTGCTTCGGCCGCCCGGCAACCATCACAGGTTCGGGAACCATCAATGGAACCGAGGGCAGCGACGTCATCATCGGGTCCAACGGCGACGACATCATCCAGGGTTTCGGGGGCAACGACCTGATCTGCGGGCGCGGCGGAAACGACGCCCAGATCAACGGCGGCCTCGGAGATGACAAGCTTGACGGCGGCGCCGGCGACGACCAGCTCCGTGGCGACGTCCGGTTCCTGCGCGGCAGCGGCATGCCCGCCATCGGCGGCGGCAACGACATCGTCTACGGCGGCCCGGGCAATGACCGCATGGTCGGCGACAGCTCCGGCGAGCCCGCCACCGGCGGTGGCAACGACCGCATGTACGGCGGCCCGGGCGAGGACTCCATGATCGGTGACTCGATCGCGTTCGTCGGCAACGCCGAAGGTGCCGGCGATGATCTCCTCGATGGAGGCCCTGGCCTCGACGACCTCATCGGCGACAGCGAAGCGTTCGGGGGCAACTCCATCGGCAGTGGTGGTGATGACCTCCTGAACCTTGGCGCCGACGGCGGCTTCTTTGTGGTCGGAGATCACAACATCGCTGAGCCCGATGGAGGCGCGGCGCTTGGGGCGGGCAGAGACAGGATCATCGGCGGGAGCGCGGACGAGTTCCTCCTGGGTGACAGTTCCACGGTCGGCGATCCCACCGAGGCGGGGGACGACCTGATCACAGGTCGTGGAGGCAACGACCAGCTCTTCGGCGACAACACCGATTTCTTCTTCACCACGACGGTCGGTGACGCAGGCGGGCGGGACCAGCTCGTCGGCGGCAACGGCGACGACACACTGCGAGCGGGCCCGGCCAATGACCGCCTCGACGGCGGACGGCAAACCGACGACTGTGACGGCGAAACAGGTACAGCCGACACCGCCGCACGGTGCGAGACCGTCAACGGCATCCCGTAGGCCCGCGCACCGACCAGAACCACATCCGCATCGCCCGGCCGTCGCGTGACCTCGCTGCTGCGGAACACTTCTGGATCAGCGGGCTTGGGCTGAGCGTATTGTTCCGAGCCGAGAGCGCAGGCCGACCGGACAAGCACGATCTGTTGATGGTCGGCTGGCCGGACGCTTCCTGGCACCTTGAACTCGTCCACGACGCCGCCGTTGAACCACAGTCCACCGACGAAGACCTCCTCGTCGTCTACCTCGACGAGGACGTACCGCAAACGCTGCTCGCCCGCCTGGAAGCCCACGGTGGCAAGCGAGTGCAGTCGCGTAACCCGTGAGAGTGGGTGGGCAAACAGGGGGACCGGGCGCGTGAAGGTGGTTCGTGAGCGGTTTCCGTCACGGGAAAGGGGGCGGACCACGTCGGCCAACCCCCTCCGTCGAGCCCTGGGTTCGCGCTGCTCAGCCGCTCACTGGCTGGCGTATCCGCCGTCCACCACGAACTCTGAGCCTGTCGAGTAGCTCGCTTCGTCCGACAGCAGGTACAGCACCATGTTCGAGATCTCGGCGGGCTGGGCCTCCCGCGGGATTGGCTGGCGCTTCACCGCCTCGTGCGAGTGCTCGGAGTCCGCCGTCATATCGGTGGCTACGACGCCGGGATGCACGGAGTTGACGCGAATGTTGTACGGGGCGAACTCCTGCGCCGCCGCCTTCGTCATGCCGCGCACGGCCCACTTGGAGGCCGTGTAGCTGAGGATGTACGGGAACGCGATGATCCCGCCCAGTGAGGAGATGTTGACGATCGAGCCGCCGCCGGCCGCCCGCATCGACGGCAACACGGCCTTCATGCCGAGGAAGACGCCGATCTCGTTGACGTCGATCACCCGCCGGTAGTCGGCCTCGGCCAGCTCCTCGATGGGACAGCGATGGACCAGGCCAGCATTGTTCACCAGGCCTGTGACTTTGCCGCACACCTCTTCCGTACGTGTGACGGCCGCGTTCCAGGACACCTCGCTGGTGACGTCCAGTTCCATGAACAGGGCGTTCTGCGGGCCCAGTTCATCCGCGAGGGCCTCGCCCTCCTTCACGAGGACGTCGCCGATCACCACCTTCGCGCCCTCCGCGACCAGTCGACGCGCGTGCGCGGCGCCCAGCCCGCGTGCCCCGCCCGTCACGACGACGACTTTGCCGTCCGCCCGTCCGCTCATTCCGGAACCTCCCGTGTGCCGGTGTATGCAGGTGGCAGCGATGCTGGCAGCGGATCCGGCCGGCGGCACGCGGAGCTTCCCACTCACCGGGAAAGCACGCTGCCGCCGTAGGGCCTGGTACGGGCAGGCTCGACGGGGCCCCGTGTCGGCGCGACACGAGGCTCCTTCCGAGCATCCGCAACCAGGAGAACCGCTGATGTCCGTCGATCTGACAGGAAAAGTCGTGCTCGTCACCGGCGCGGCACGCGGTATGGGCGAGGCCGAGGCCCGCCTGCTCGCCGCCCTCGGGGCGAAGGTCGTCCTCACAGACGTACTGGAGAAGGAGGGCGAGGCGACGGCCGCGTCCATCGGCTCCGCCGCCCGCTTCATACGGCACGACGTGACCGACGAGAAGGCATGGCAGGCCGCCGTGGCCGCCGCCGTCGACGGCTTTGGCCGGCTCGACGTGCTCGTCAACAACGCCGCGATCTACACCACCTCGCCCATCGTCGAGGAGGACCCGGCCCGCCTGGAGGCGATCCTTCGGGTCGACCTGATCGGCCCGTTCCTCGGCATCCGCGCCGTCGCCGGGGCGATGAAGCCGAACGGCGGCGGATCCATTGTCAACATCTCCTCGCAGGCCGGGCTGCAGGGCATGTGGGGACATGGCGCGTACGGGGCCGCAAAGTGGGGGCTGCGCGGCCTCACCAAGACGGCCGCCCTGGAGCTCGGCGCGGACGGCATCCGTGTCAACTCCGTCCACCCCGGGGCCATCGCCACGGAGATGGCCGCCCACCTGAGGACCAAGGAGCACCCAGGCGCGCCCCTCGGACGCGTGGGAGAACCCGAGGAGGTCGCCCGCCTCGTCGCGTTCCTCGCCTCCGACGACTCGTCGTACCTGTCCGGTGCCGAGCTCGCCGTGGACGGAGGGGCGTCGGCCGGACGGATGCCGGTCTTCCCCCAGAAGGGAGCGGACGCGTGACCCGGCCGAGCCCCGAGGTCCAGGAGGTCATCGACCTGGCCACCGCCAACTTCCCCCCGCTGGGAACGGAGTTGACGGACATCGCCGAGGTACGCGCCTTCTTCGCTGCCCGCCCCAGGCCAGCCGTCCCCCCGCTTCCCGTCACCCGCGTCCGGGACGGGGACGCCGACGGCGTCCCCGTACGCGTCTACGATCAGGCAGTCCACGCGGACGCCCCGGTGATCCTGTACTGCCACGGCGGCGGCTTCGTCCTGTGCGACCTCGACAGCCACGACGGTTTCTGCCGGTCGATCGCAGTCGCCACGGGCGCGGTCGTCGTCTCCGTGGACTACCGCCGCGCCCCCGAACACCCCTTCCCCGCCGCCCCCGAGGACGCGTACACGGCCCTGCTGTGGACTGCGAAGACGTACCCGGGCCGCCGCATCGCCGTCGCCGGGGACAGCGCGGGCGCCAACCTCGCCACCGTCCTCACCCTGCTCTCCCGCGACCGGGGCGGCCCCGAGATCGCCTGCCAGGCGCTCTATTACCCGATGCTCGACCCCACCTGCTCCCAGCCTTCCCACCGGGAGAACGGCCAGGGGTACTTCCTCACCTCCGACCACCTGCGCTGGTACTGGGACAGCTACTTGCCGGACCTCGCGGACCGGGCCACCTTCTACGCCACCCCCCTGGCCCGCACCAACCTCTCCGGCCTCCCGCCGGCATACGTCGTCACCGCCGGCCTCGACCCCCTGCGCGACGAGGGCCTGGCGTACGCGGCGGCCCTCACCACGGCCGGAGTCCCCGTGGAGGCCCACCACTACGCGGGCATGTTCCACGGCTTCCTGTCGATGGCCGCCGCCCTGCCCGAGGTAGCCGCGGCCACCGAGACCGCGTTCGCCGCCCTGCGCAGGGCGCTCGACGCGGACTGATATCCCCGACGACGGGCGCGCATGCGTGAAGCCCCGGCCTCCCGGAGGAGGACGGGGGCTCACACTCGTGTCACGGACAGGTCAGCCAGGGATCAGGTCGAACCCCTTGTACCCGGAGTCCGCGACATCCGCGATGATCTGCCCGTACACCCCGAACCCACCGACGAACGGCATGAACACCCGCGGCTTGCCCGGGATGTTGGCACCCAGGTACCAGGAGTTCGCCGAAACCATCAGGGTGGCCGCCGCGCGGTCGGCGCACTCGGTGACCCAGTCCTCCACCGCCTGCTCGGTCGCCTCGATGGCCGCGTACCCGTGCTCGTCAAGGTGGCGCAGGCAGACGGCCAGCCACTCGCCGTGCTGCTCGCCCGCCAGGACCACATTGGTCAGGACGGACGGGCTGCCGGGGCCGGTGAGGTTGAAGAAGTTAGGGAAGCCGTTAACGCCGAGACCGAGGTACGTGCGCGGACCCGCGCTCCAGGCGTCCTTGAGGAGCCGCCCGCCCCGGCCGCGCACCTCGATGCTGTCGACCGCGCCGGTCATCGCGTCGAAGCCGGTCGCGAAGACGATCGCGTCCAACCCGACGTGCTCACCGTCCGCCAGCACGATCCCGCGCTCGTCGATCCGCTCGATCGCGTTCCCGCGCAGGCCGACCAGGCGTACGTTGTCGCGGTTGTACGTCTCGTAGTAGTCCGAGTCGGTCACGATGCGCTTGGTGCCGATCGGATGGTCGGTGGGGACAAGGAGGTCGGCGACGGCCGGATCGTTGATCCGTGCGCGGACCTTCTCCTCCCAGAACGCACGTGCCGCGTCGTTGGCCGCCCGGTCGCTGAGCTGGTCGGGGAACGTCTTGGAGTACAGGACGCCGCCCAGCTCCCAGCGCTTCTCGAAAGCGGCCCGCCGCTCTTCCTCGCCCACCTCCAGCGTCCTGCCGGGGTGCGCCATGTGCGGGGAGCCGCCGCCACTGAGCCGTGAAAGGCGGCGCCGCTCGGCGTACCCCGCCTTCTGCTCCCGGCGGGCCTCCTCGTCCAGCGGCTTGTTGCCGGCCGGGATGCTGTAGTTGGCGCTGCGCTGGAAGACGGTCAGATGCGCGGCCTGCCCGGCGATCAGCGGGATGGACTGGATGCCGGAGGAGCCGGTGCCGATCACACCGACCCGCAGGCTGGCGAAGTCCACGCCCTCGTGCGGCCATTCACCGGTGTGATACGTCGCGCCGGCGAACTTCTCGATACCCGGTATCCCGGGGCGATGGGTGCTGGACAGGCAGCCGACCGCGAACACGCAGAACCGGGACACCAGCACCTCGCCGCCGTCCGTGCGCACCGTCCAGCGCAGCGTCTTCTCGTCCAGTTCGGCCGATGTCACCGCTGTACGGAAGGTGTAGCTGCGGCGGATGTCGAAGCGGTCCGCCACATGGCACAGATAGCGCATGATCTCCGGCTGGGTGGCGTACTTCTCGCTCCAGTCCCACTCCTGCTGGAGGCTCTCGTCGAAGGAGTACGAGTAGTCCACGGACTCCACGTCGCAACGGGCGCCCGGGTAGCGGTTCCAGTACCAAACGCCGCCCACGTCGTCCCCGCGCTCGAAGCCGCGCACGCTGTAGCCAAGACCGTGCAGCCGGTGCACGGCGTACAGGCCCGTGACGCCCGCGCCGACGACCACGACGTCGACGGACTCGGGGGTGTTGCTGGTGTCGCTCATGTTCCGGCTCCTGACTGGTGACCAAAGGAAGGGGGGGTGTTCGTTCGCGTGCCAGCCTCCGCAGGGCGCCCTTGTCGACCTCAGCCGACGCCTTGTGTGGGAGTTCCGCCACGGAGTGGAAGGCGCGCGGGGCCTTGTGCACGCGGTCAGTTCCGCCGCGTCGATCAGTGCCCCGGCCGCCGGAACGCAGTACGCGACGCCGACCTCCCCGAGCTGCCCGTCCGGCGCGCCCACGACCGCCGCGTTCACGACGGCCGGATGGCCGCGCAACACCTGCTCCACCTCCGCCGGGTACATGGTGAACCCGCCATCAGCGCCGTCCGTCCCAGAAAGTCGTGCTCGGTGAAGAGCAGCCGGATGCGGGAGCGGCGCAGGATGTCGGCGGCCTCGGGCGGCCTGTAGCGGGTGTTCAGCGGGACCAACACCGGGCCCGCCGCCACCGCTCCCATCGCGGCCACCACCCAGCGGGCGCTGTTGGGTGCCCACACGGCCACCGAGTCGCAAGGGGCGCACCCTCTGCGCCATCACCGCCCGCGCCACCCGGTCACGCAACTCCGCGAAAGTCCAGCGGTCCTCGCCGGAGACGGGGGCCTCCTCATCCCCGTACTGCTCTGCCGACCAGTCCGCGAGCCGGGCGATCGTCGGCGCGCCGCGCATGAACTCACGTCCTCCCTGCCTCCCTCGCCCCTCGGGGCGCGGGCACGGAACTACAGCTGGTCGGAAGAGTGGCAGGCCGAGGCGGTGCGGCGCAGGCGGCAGTTCCCGGTCAGCGGGATTCCGTTCCCTTTCACGTCCCGCGTCCCGCGGTCGAGCCGATACGTCGTGGTCGCCCGCGTCCTGGAGCTCACCGCCGACCCCGCTCCAGGGCCGGTGAGGACCGTGAACTTCGGGGGCCTGATGGAGGACAGGCGAACAGCAGCCCACGGGGCGACCAGCACTCCCCACGACCACTTGGGCGGTGCTCGGTCAGGCCGTGGTCAGCCCCAGGTCCTTGGCGAGCCGGCCCCGGTGCCACGCCGGTGGGCCGAACAGCTGGGCCGAGCCGTGTGCGCGCTTGAAGTAGCGCTGGGCATCGTGTTCCCAGGTGACGCCGATGCCGCCGTGCAACTGGATCGTCTCGCCCGCCACCGCCGAAAACGCCTCCGAGCAGGCGGATTTGGCGACGGCCGCGCAGCGGGTCAGCTCCGGTGAGCCTGCGGCGGCCGCGGCGGCCGCGCCGAGCGCGGCCGACCGCGCCGACTCCACCAGCACGTACGCGTCCGCCAGCCGGTGCTTGAGCGCCTGGAAGGAGCCGATCGGCCGGCCGAACTGGATGCGCTCCTTGGCGTAGGCGACCGTGATCTCCAGGCATCGCTCGGCTGCGCCGGCCTGCTCGGCGGCGAGCGCCGTGCAGGCCAGGTCCAGTACGTGCCGCAGGACCCGGCCGCCGTCGCCCTCCGCGCCGATGAGCCGGCCCTCGGCCCCGTCGAGCACGATGCGTGCCTGCGCCCGGGTCTGATCCATGGTGACCGCCGCTTCGCGGCGCACACCGGCGCCGTCGACGGGCATGTGGAAGAGGGAGACCCCAACCGCCGTTCGGGCCACCACGAGCAGCACATCCGCCTCGGTCCCGTGCAGCACGAACTCCTTGGCCCCGGTGAGCCGCCAGGTGCCCCCCGGGCGACGGGCGGCGTCGGTCCGGATGGCCGCCGGGTCCCAGGAACCGCGTTCGGCCCAGGCCAGGGCCCCCACCGTCCGGCCCTCGGCGAGTCCCGGCAGCAGCCCGGCGCATGCCCTCGCGTCACCGGAGGCGAGCAGGGCCTGCACCACGAGCACCGCGGAGCCGAGGTAGGGGAGGGGGCTCAGACTCCGGCCCAACTCCTCCATGACGACGTGGACTTCACGTGCACCGCAGCCCGCACCGCCGTACTCCTCGGGGACGCCGAGCCCGGCGACGCCGATCTGCTCGGTCAACGGCAGCCAGGCCGCCGCACCCTCGTGCCGAGCGAGTGATGCCCGCACGGTGGACCGCAAATCCTCCTGTTCTTCCGTCGGTCTCACTTGCCAGCTCCCCTCTGTGCCGCTCCGTCCGGCCTGCCGTGGTGCTCTCGCGACGATTCGGGCTTCCTCCGCGGGACGGAGTCGTCCGCCAGATCCCGGCCGCGGGTCTCGGCCGTCCGCCAGATGGCCAGCGCGGTCACCAGCCCGCAGAGAACGGCCACCATCACGAGGGGAGTGCTCGAGACGCCGCCCGAGGCGGAGAGCAGGCTGCCGGCCAACAGCGGTGTGAACCCGCTGCCTAGGAGGGCGGCCAGTTGGTAACCCAGGGACGCGCCCGTGTAGCGGACCCGGGTGCCGAACATCTCGGACAGCAGTGGCCCCAGCGGCGCGTACATCGCGGACTGCACCACCTGGCCGAGAACCATGCCGAGGATCAGCAGGGCCGTGGATCGCGTGTCGACCAGGGCGTAGACGGGGGCGGCGAGCAGCATGATGCCCACGGCGCCGCCGAGCACGACCGGCCGACGACCGACGCGGTCGGAGAGCGCGGAGAAGAGCGGGATTGACACCAGTCCCGTGATGGCGGTGAAGAGGAGACCGGTCATCACATCGGAGGTCGCGTACCCGACGGAAGTGGCGTAGGTGAGCATGAAGGTGCTGATCAGCGCCGTCAGGGCGAACGGGCCGATACCGACGGCGCATGCGCGAACCAGAGTCCGGGGGGCGCGCAGCACCTCCGCCAGCGGGATGCGGGGCGTCGTACCGGTGTCCTGCGATTGCGCGGCCTGCTGGAACAGCGGGCTCTCCGTGATGCTGATGCGCACATACAAGCCGATACCGAGCAGCAGCGCGCTGAACAGGAACGGGATGCGCCAGCCCCAGGCCAGGAACCGGTCCGGTGGAAGCAGAGTGGTCGTGGTGACGGCGAGGGTGGACAGCAGGAATCCGAGTGGCGACCCCATCTGCATCACGCCGGTCCACAGACCGCGGCGCCGCGCGTCGGCGTGTTCGACGACCATCAGCGTGGCGCCGGCCCACTCGCCGCCGATGGCGATGCCCTGGACGACACGGAGCAGGACCAGTAGGACCGGCGCCGCGATGCCGATGCTCTCGTAGGTCGGCAGCACGCCGATCAGGAAGCTCGCCGCGCCCATGAGGACCATCGTGAGGACGAGCATGGACTTGCGGCCGAGCCGGTCGCCGAAGTGCCCGAAGAGGGCGCCGCCGACGGGACGCGCGACGTAGCCGGCGGCCAGCGTGCCGAACGCGGCGATGGTGCCGACCGTCGGGTTGGACTCGGGGAAGAACAGCCGGCCGAACGCGATCGCGGCCATCGTGCCGTAGAGCAGGAAGTCGTAGTACTCGATGACCGTGCCGAGCAGGCTGGACAGAGCCACTTTGCGCAGCAGAGCAGGGTCCGGGGCCGCGGCCGGCCCCTCGGCTCTCGCCGCTCTCTCAGGTCTCGGCGGGGTCGGTGCAGTGGGCATGGCTGACTCCGTGGTGCGGTAGGAAGGTGGGGATGTACGAGCGGGATCTGCCTTGTGGGTGCCGCACAGTTCGCTCTCCCCGGGCGGGGTGGTCCCGGGAGAACGGGCAGGGGGGTGGGTCCAGGGCTCAGGGGGCGAGCACGCGGGCGCGGCAGGCGGCCGGTGTGCCCCAGGCGTCGCGCAGGGCGCGGGCCTTGCGGATCCACAGGGAGAGGTCGAGCTCCTCGGTGTAGCCGAGGGCGCCGTGGATCTGCAGGGCGGTACGGGCAGCGGCGCAGGCCGCCTCGCACGCCGCGACCTTCGCCGCCGCGATCTCGCGGCCGGACGCCGGATCCCCCGCGGCGAGGGCCACGGCAGCGGCCTGGATCAGGGGCTGGGCGAACTCCAGGGCGATCAACGTGTCGGCCAGCCGGTGCTTGACCGTCTGGAACGAGCCGATGGCCACCCCGAACTGGGTGCGCTGCCGGGCGTATTCGACGGTTCGTGCGAGCAGGGTGCGGCCCAGACCGAGGGCCTGGGCCGCTGTGGTCAGCGCCGCGACGTCGGCGGCGTGCGCGGCCGCGGCTGCCACCTCCGGCCCCCGCACCAGGACGGTGCCGCCGAGCGGGCGGGCCAGTCGGCGCGCCGGGTCGGCGGACGGCTGGACGGGTCCGGCCGCCTCCGCCAGGCGTATGACGTCGCCGTCCACGACGAAGACCGCGTCGGCGGCGTGGGCGTCCAGGGCGTAGGGGCTGTCGTCGGAGAGCAGACAGAGTGAGGCGGCCGTCTTGCCGGACGCGATGCCCGGCAGCCATGCGGCGGCCGCCGTGTCGTCCCCCAGGCGATTGAGGAATGCCGCCGCGGCCACCGTCTCCACCAGCGGGCCCGGCACCGCGTGGCGGCCCATTTCCGTGAAGGCGACGGTGAGTTCGACGGGCAGCGGGCCGAGACCCTCGTGGTGCTCCGGCACGGCGAGGGCGAAGACGCCGGCCTCGGCCAGCTTCGCCCACACGTCGCGCCCGGGCGCGGTGTCCCCGGCGGCCCAGGCCCGTACGACGGCAGGGGTGTCAGCCGCCGTCAGCATGCTGTCCAGGGAGCGGGCGAACGCCTGCTGCTCGTCGTCGAGGAGGAAACGCATCACCGGCGTCCCTTCGGCAGACCGAGCAGCCGCTCGGCGATGATGTCGCGCTGGATCTCGTTGGTGCCGGCGTAGATGGGGCCGGCGAGGGAGAAGGTGTACCCCTCGGCCCAGCTGCCGTGCGCGGGCGCCTCCCCGGCCGTGTCCGACAGTTCGCCGTACGGGCCCAGCAGGTCCAGCGCGGTCTCGTGCAGGGCGATGTCCAGCTCGGACCAGAAGACCTTGTTGAGACTCGACTCGGCGCCGATCGCCCCTCCGGCGGCGATCCGCGAGGCGCCCGCGTAGGTGAAGAGCCGGTACGCGCGGGCGCCGATCACGGCGTCTGCGACCCGGTCGCGCAGGGCGGTGTCGCTCGGGTCCGCGTTCGAGCGCCACAGCGCCACCAGGCGGTCGACGGCCGCGGTGAACCGTCCGGGGCTGCGCAGGGTCAGCCCGCGCTCGTTGCCCGCGGTGCTCATCGCGACCCGCCACCCCTGGCCCGGCTCGCCGATGACGTCCTCGTCGGGCACGAAGACGTTGTCGAGGAAGAGTTCGGCGAAGGCGGGCTTGCCGTCGAGCCGGCCGATGGGGCGCACGGTCACCCCGTCCGCGTCCAGAGGGAACATGAGGTACGTCAGACCCCGGTGGGGCTTGTCCGCCCCGAGGTCGCTGCGGAAGAGGCCGAACGCGCGGTCGGCGAAGGCCGCCCGGGACGACCAGGTCTTCTGGCCGCTCAGGAGCCAGCCGCCGTCGGTCCGTACGGCCGTAGAGCGCAAACTCGCGAGATCCGAGCCGGACTCCGGCTCGGACCAGGCCTGCGCCCAGATCACTTCGCCGCTCGCCATCGGCGGCAGGATCCGGGCCAGTTGCTCGGCCGTGCCGTGCTCCAGGAGGGTGGGGGCGAGGAGATTGATGCCGTTCTGACTGACCCGGCCGGGTGCGCCAGCGGCGTAGTACTCCTCCTCGAAGATCAGCCACTCGGTGATCGAGGCGCCCCGGCCGCCGTACTCCTCGGGCCAGGAGACCACCGACCAGCGGTCCTCGGACAGTGTGCGCTCCCACTCGCGGTGGGCTGCGAAGCCCTCGGCGGTCTCCAGGGAGGGCAGGGGTGCGGCCGGGACACGGGTGGCGAGCCAGGCGCGGGCCTCGGCGCGGAACGCCTCCTCCTCGGCGGTGAATTCGAGGTCCATCAGGCGCCCGCTTCCTTCATCGCGCGGACGTCGATGCCGCCCAGCGAGTCCTTCGCGGTCTCGGCGTTGTGCGCGTGCGCCAGGTGGTGCAGCCCGAAGACCGAGTCCATCCCGGCGTGCATTCCCTGAAGGTCCTCGGCCTGGTTGACAGCCCGCTTGGTCAGCGCCAGCCCCAGGCGCGGCATGTCGGCGATCCGGTTCGCCAACTCCATGGTGCGGTCGGTCAGTTCGGCGCGGGGCACGACCCGGTTGACCATCCCGACCTCGTACGCGCGCTGCGCGCTCATCCGGTCGCCGGTGAAGAGGAACTCCTTGGCGATGCGTGGCGGCATCACCCACGGGTGGGCGAAGTACTCCACGCCCGGGATGCCCATGCGCACCACCGGGTCGGCGAAGAACGCGTCATCGGAGGCGACGATCAGGTCGCAGACCCAGGCCAGCATCAGGCCGCCCGCGACGCACGCGCCCTGCACGGAGGCGATCAGAGGCTTGGGCAGTTCGCGCCAGCGGCGGCACATGCCCAGGTAGACCTCGGACTCGCGGGCGTAGCGGCTCTCCGCTCCCTGCTTGTCCGAGTGGTCCCACCACAGGCCTGCCCTGCGGTCGAACGGCAGATGCGCGTCCCGCTCCGGGGTGCCGATGTCGTGGCCGGCCGAGAAGTGCTTCCCCGCTCCGGCGAGGATCACGGCCTTCACCTCGTTGTCGTCGGCCGCGCGATAGAGGGCGCGGTCCAGCGCGTAGGTCATTGCGGAGTTCTGGGCGTTCCGGTAGTCGGGCCGATCCATGGTGACCACGGCGACGGCGCCGTGGCGCTCGTACCGGACCGGCGCAGCGGATGCGGTGTGGGCAGTGGACATCTGGCCTCCTTCCCTAACAAGTGTTTGGTAGGTTAACGTGCGAGCTCTCGGCCGTCGAGAAGTCGAGTCGCCCATTCGTCGAGAGTCATCCGGAGCCGCCCATGAGCAGTGTCGAGGAGTTCCGCGCCGAGGTCCGCGGCTGGCTGCGGGGCAATCTCACCGGGGAGTTCGCGAGCCTGCGCGGGCGCGGAGGACCCGGCCGGGAGCACGAGGCCTTCGCCGAACGCCTCGCCTGGGAGCGGCACATGGCTGCCGCGGGCTGGACGTGCGTCGGGTGGCCGAAGGAGTACGGCGGCCGCGGCGCCACCCTCGAGCAGCAGGTCGCCTTCCATGAGGAGTACGCCCTCGCGGATGCCCCGGCCCGCGTCAATCACATCGGGGAGCAGCTGCTCGGCCCCACCCTGATCGCCTTCGGTACACCCGAGCAGCGCGAGCGCTTCCTCCCCCGGATCGTCGCGGTCGAGGAGCTGTGGTGCCAGGGGTACAGCGAGCCGGACGCCGGATCGGACCTGGCGAACCTACGGACGCGGGCCGAACTCGACGGCGAGGAGTGGGCGGTCACCGGCCAGAAGACCTGGACGTCACTAGCGCACGAGTCCGACTGGTGCTTCGTCGTCGCCCGCACCGAGCAAGGTTCCACCCGCCACCAGGGTCTGTCCTATCTGCTGGTGCCCCTGGACCAGCCCGGTGTGGAGGTGCGGCCGATCGCGCAGCTGACCGGCACCTGCGAGTTCAACGAGGTGTTCTTCGACGGCGCCCGCACGGCGGCGGGGAACATCGTGGGAGCGCCGGGCGAGGGCTGGAAGGTCGCCATGGCCACGCTCGGCTTCGAGCGCGGTGTGTCCACCCTCGGCCAGCAGGTCGGCTTCCGGCGCGAGTTGGAGGTCGTCATCGAGCTTGCCAAGCGCAACCGCGCGGCCGAGGACCCGCTGATCCGCGACCGGATCGCCCAGGCCTGGATCGGCCTGGAGATCATCCGGGGCAATGCGCTGCGGATGCTCGACGGCGTCGCGGCCGGCGCACCGGGACCCGAGGCGTCCATCGGCAAGATCTTCTGGGCGACCTGGCACCGGGAGCTGGGCGAGCTCGCCATGGACGTCTGCGGCGCCGACGGAATGCTGGCGGCCGGCGAGCCCTACGACCTCGACGACTTCCAGCGGCTGTTCCTCTTCTCCCGGTCCGACACCATCTACGCCGGATCGAACGAGATCCAGCGCAACATCATCGCCGAGCGCGTGCTCGGCCTGCCCAAGGAGGTTCGCCCATGACCTCGGCCCCGCCGCCGTACGTGCCAGGCCACGGCCTGCTCGCCGGCCGTACCGCCGTCGTCACCGCCGCGGCGGGCGCCGGCATCGGTGGCGCGACCGCCAAGCGGCTGCTGGAGGAGGGGGCGAGCGTCGTCGTCTCCGACGCGCACGCCCGCAGGCTGAAGGAGTCCGAGGCCGAGCTGGCCGCCGAGTTCGGTGCGGACCGCGTGACGTCGCTGCCCTGCGACGTGACCGACGAGGCCCAGGTCACCGCACTCTTCGACCTCGCAGAGGAGCGGCACGGCCGCCTCGACATCGTGGTCAACAACGCCGGGCTGGGTGGCACGGCCGATCTCGTCGACATGCCCGACGAGCAGTGGGACAAGGTCCTCGACGTCACCTTGAACGGCACCTTCCGTTGCACCCGCGCCGCTCTGCGCCGTATGAAAGCCGTGGGCGGCGGCGTCATCGTCAACAACGCCTCGGTGATCGGCTGGCGGGCGCAGAAGGGCCAGTCGCACTACGCCGCCGCCAAGGCCGGGGTCATGGCGCTCACCCGCTGCGCCGCGCTGGAGGCCGCCGAGTACGGCGTACGCGTCAACGCCGTCTCGCCCAGCCTCGCCATGCATCCTCACCTGGTGAAGGTCACCACCCCCGAACTGTTGCAGGAGCTGACCGCCCGCGAGGCTTTCGGCCGCTACGCCGAGCCGTGGGAAGTGGCCAACGCCATCGTGTTCCTGGCCAGCGGATACTCCTCGTACATGACCGGAGAGATCCTGTCCGTCAGCAGCCAGCACGCGTGAGGCGAGAATGGCCGCGTGCCGAAAAGCAGCAGCAGGAAGACCACAATGAGCCCGTCGCCCGAGCGGCGCGAGGAACTCCTCGCCACCGCGGCCGAGGTGTTCGCCGCACAGGGGTACAACGCCACCACCGTCCGCAAGATCGCCGACGCGGCCGGGATGCTCGCGGGCAGCCTCTACTACCACTTCGACTCCAAGGAGTCGATGCTCGACGAGATCCTCTCCACCTTCCTGGACGACCTGTGGGCCCGGTACGACGCCGTACTCGCCGCCGGACTCGGACCCAGGGAGACGATCGAGGCCCTCGTCACCGAGTCCTTCCGGGAGATTGACCGGCACCGCGCCGCGGTCGCCATCTACCAGAAGGAGTCCAAGTACCTCGGGACCCAGCCGCGCTTCGGCTATCTCGCCGGCTCACAGCAGAAGTTCGAGAAGGCGTGGCTCGGCACCCTCGAGCGCGGAGTGGCCGCCAAGGTCTTCCGCGCCGACCTCGACGTCCGGCTCACCTACCGCTTCGTGCGCGACACCGTATGGGTCGCCGCGTCCTGGTACCGGCCGGAGGGACAGCACAGCCCGGAGGAGATCGCCCGCCAGTACTTGTCGATGGTGCTGGAGGGGATCGCCCTCCGCGCATGACACGGCAGACATCGGAAAAAGGAGTGGCCATGGCCGAGGCATACATCGTCGAAGCGGTCCGTACCCCCGTCGGGAAGCGGAACGGCGGACTGTCCGCCGTGCACCCGGCCGACCTCGGCGCACACGTGCTCAAGGCACTGATGGCACGCTCGGGCGCCGACCCGGCGGCCGTCGAGGACGTCGTCTTCGGCTGCCTGGACACCGTCGGTCCCCAGGCCGGCGACATAGCCCGCACCTGCTGGCTGGCCGCGGGACTGCCGGAAGAGGTGCCCGGTGTGACCGTGGACCGCCAGTGCGGCTCCTCCCAGCAGGCGGTGCACTTCGCCGCGCAGGCGGTGCTGTCCGGCACCAGCGACCTGGTGGTCGCGGGTGGCACCCAGAACATGTCGCAGGTGCCGATCGCCTTCGCGAGCCGCCAGGCCGCCGAGCCGCTCGGACTGACCGAGGGCCCGTACGCCGGATCCGAGGGCTGGCGGGCCCGCTACGGCGACCGGCCGGTCAACCAGTTCCACGGCGCCGAGCTGATCGCGCACAAGTGGGACATCTCCCGCCGGGAGATGGAGGAGTTCGCGCTGCGCTCCCACCAGCGGGCGATCCGCGCCATCGACGAGGGCCGCTTCGCCCGCGAGCTCGTCCCCTATGGCGATGTCACCACCGACGAGGGCCCGCGCCGCGACACCACCCTGGAGAAGATGGCGGGCCTCAAACCGCTGGTCGAGGACGGCCGGCTGACCCCGGCGGTGTCCTCGCAGGTGTCCGACGGCGCCTCCGCGATGCTGCTCGCGAGCGAGCGGGCCGTACGGGAGCACGGGCTGACCCCGCGCGCCCGCATCCATCACCTCTCGGTGCGCGGCGAGGACCCGATCCGCATGCTGTCCGCGCCGATCCCGGCCACGGCGTACGCGCTGAAGAAGTCCGGGATGACGCTCGACGACATCGACCTGGTCGAGATCAACGAGGCGTTCGCGTCCGTGGTGCTGGCGTGGCTGAAGGAGACCGGGGCCGACCCGGAGCGGGTCAACGTCAACGGCGGCGCCATCGCCCTCGGCCACCCCCTCGGCGCCACCGGCACCAAGCTGATGACCAGCCTGCTGCACGAACTGGAGCGCACGGGCGGCCGTTACGGCCTCCAGACCATGTGCGAGGGCGGCGGGCAGGCGAACGTGACGATCATCGAGCGGTTGTAGCCGACGCCACCACCCACTCGGCGGCCGGAGGCCGACGCAAGGCACCCTCCTTGGCCCGATAGCCGTGCAGACTGGGTCAACCAGCGTCCGGAGGGACGTGCTCACACAGGCTGACGGCTTGTCTCTCGGCGCCAGGGCACGAAGACGATGTGGCGAATGTCCGGCAAGGTGCCGTGCATGAATCCGGAGGGCAACTCGGAATCGCTACGCCGATCAGCGACGCTCCCGAAGCCCGGGAGGCCCCTGGGGCCGAGTGGTGCGAGGGGGCCGTTGGGGGGATGTGCGAGGGCGTCAGCCAGGACGACGTCACCATCATCGAGCGCTTCCGACGTGTGACGGCCTCCTGCGGCCGACAGGCCGGCCGCAGGAGGACTGTCAGCGGGAGCGCGGTCCGTCGGGCCGCGCTGCGGCAGACCGCTTGCCAAACGGCGTGATCGGTGCGAGGACCGCCCGGAGTGTCCGCACCGTACCTGGCGATCTCGGCCTCTAGGTCGAGGGGCAGGGTCGGAGCGGTCATGGCGGCGAGTTCCCCCGCCACGGCGTGGTCGGGGACCAGCCAGCACACCTCGAAGTCGAGGCCGTCAGGGTCGCCCGTAGATGGCTTGGTGGAGGCGTGGTTGCTCCCCCTGTCCGGTGCGGGGCCCGGAGCCCGGCCGCGGAGACTGGAACAGGCCGAGGTCGTGGTCGTTGGCGGAGTCGGCCGCCTGGAGGAAGACAGCCCCGGGAAATGCCTGCGGCGGCCGGAAGCCGAGGACGTCGCAGTAGAAGGCGGTGCTGCGCTCCAGGTCGGAGAGGAAGAGCACGGCGTGGTTCAGCCCAGCGGATCGGCATGGGGAGGAGGCCGTTGACGGTCGGTTCGGAAGGGGCCGTACGTCCCGCCGGTCTCGTCGACCGGCGGGACGTACGTGGTCAGGCACCCGGGTTGCCCACGAATGTGCGTCGGCGCGATGCGTGCCCTGTGGGCCGACGCCCCAGCCTCGTACGAGGGGCGCTACGTCTCCTTCGAGGGCCTGCACTCGCTGCCGCGGCGGGCGAGCGGGGCGGTGCCGTGGTATTCGGCGGGAACTTCCTGCAGCCGCCGTCCCCGTCCTGGTAGGGCACGCCGACGGCGGCGTACTCCGCCTTCTGCCGGCCGAACCGAGGCCCAGCATCAGCCGGCCGCCGGAGTGCCGGTCGATCGTGTCCCACGCTCCCGCGAGGAAGGCGATGGTCTCCAGCGGGTCGGGTATGGGCACGGCCAGCGGAACTGCCCGGTATCCGGCCGTCGGTGGAGTAGGGATAGAGCGGTTCGCACCGGTCGGCGGCGGCGACGTGCTCGACCGTCCACAGAGACTCGACGCAGCACTCCTCCATCGTGCCCGCGAGGTCGCGGAGGAAGCCGCCCGGGGTGATCAAGCCGTCGCTGAACGGCGCCATCATTCCCGGGCGCAGCATGCGAGGCCCCTCACCGCAACAGTCGGGCGCGGAGCCGGGCCAGCGTCGCGGTGTCCAGGCCGAGGCCGTCGGTGAGATAGCCGTCGAGGCTTCCGTAGTCCTGCTCGGCCTGGTCGAGAGCCGCCCGCAGATAGTCCTCGCGGACCTCCAGGAGCGGGATGAGCAGGTCTGGGTTCTCCATGTAGCCGGCCTGCTTCAGTCCTTCGCGGGCCCTGCGGTCCGCCTCCGCGCGGAAGTCGTTGGAGAGCAGGTAGTCCTTTTCGGCAGTCGCTGCCGGGACGCCGACGGTGCGCAGCAGGAGATAGCTCATCCAGCCGGTGCGGTCCTTGCCCGAGGTGCAGTGGTACAGCAGCGGGGACCGCTTGTCGGCGATGTTCCGCAGAGTCTCAGCGAACTGACTGCGGGTCTCTGGGCTGGTGACGAAGGTGCGGTAGATGGAGCGCATCAGCTCCTCCGCCTTCCCGTCGCCGAGCAACTCCTGCTGCTGGACCGGGTCCTTGGATCCGATGACCTCCCGGACCCTGGCGGACGTCCCGAGGTCGTCCACGGACCGGGAGGTCGCGGCGACACCGGCTGGGAGACGGTCCGCACCGTCGCGCTGGACCTCCAGCGGGACGCGGAAGTCCACCACGGTGCGAAGTTCCAGCGCGGCGAGCTTCGAGACGTCCGCGTCGGTCAGCTTGCCGAGCGCGTCGGCCCGGAACACCTGGCCATAGCGCACCGTGCGGCCCCTGTCGGTTCGGTAGCCGCCCAGATCGCGGACGTTCACCGCGCCTTGGAGCGCGATCTGGCGGACGGTGTCGGTGGCGGAACGGCGGTCGGGTGAGGCGGTGACGACGGCGGCCTGGGCCGGGGCATCGGCCACCGCGGACGCGGGGAGACAGCCGAGGGTTGCGGCAGAGAGCGCGACTCCGGTCGCCAGGCGGATGAGAACAGTGCGCATGGGATCAACTCCCTGGGGCGAGGGGATGTTCGGGGTGTTGGATGTGACGCGGTTCAGTCGGTACGGGGGAGGGCCCCGAGCGCGGCGTGTGCTTCGGCCATGACGCGGTCGACGAGTTCGGCGCAGGACGGCAGGTCGTCGATCAGGCCTGCGACCTGGCCGGCGGCCATCACTCCGAGATCCGGTCGCCCGTCGACCATCGAGGCCTTGAGCAGCATGGGGGTGTTGGCGGCCAGCAGGACCTGGCTCCAGGTCAGTTCCTTGCCGTGTTTCATCGCCAGGCCGTCGCGGATCATCTGCGCCCAGCTCATGCCGCTCTCGCGCCGGAAGGCCGCGGCGTGGCGGACCGCCCGCAGCAGAGAGGCGGTCCGGCCGGAGCGTTCCAGCGCGTCGACCAGTTCGGTGCGGAGCATGCGGTGCGGGAGGCCGTCCACCTTGGTGGTGACGGTGACGTCGTTGACCGACGCGGTCAGGTATTTCGCCTTGACCGTGTCGGGGACGGTGCTGTCGGAGGTGAGCAGGAAGCGGGTGCCCATGGCGATTCCGGCGGCGCCGTAGGCGAGCGCGGCGACCAGGCCGCGCCCGTCGTGGAAGCCGCCCGCCGCGATGACCGGGATGTCGACGGCGTCCACGACCTGCGGGAGCAGGACGGTGGTGGCGACGTCGCCGGTGTGGCCGCCGCCCTCGCCACCCTGCACCAACACCGCGTCGGCGCCCCATGCGGCGACCTTCTCGGCGTGCCGCCTCGCGCCGATGGACGGGATGACGACGACCCCGGCGTCCTTCAGCCGGGCGATCAACTCCCGGGAGGGTGCGAGCGCGAACGAGGCGACCTTCACGCCCTCGTCGATGATGATCCGTACCCGCTCGGCCGCGTCCCCCGCGTCCGCGCGCAGGTTGGCGCCGAACGGCGCGTCCGTACGGGATTTGACCTCGCGCACCGCGGAGCGGAGCTGGTCTGTGGTCATGGTGGCGGAGGCGAGGATGCCGAGCGCGCCCGCATGGGCGGCGGCCGAGACCAGGCGGGGGCCGGCCACCCAGCCCATGCCGGTCTGCACGATCGGGTGCCGGACGCCGACCAGTTCGGTGAGCGGCGTGTTGATCGTGACGTCGCTCATGGGGCCGGCACCTCGCGGTCGCGCAGCGCCTTCGGGTCGATGACCTCCCGGATCAGCCGCAGCTCCTCGGCGGTGGGCTCGCGGGTGTGCGGCACCTCGTCGGGGACGGTGAGCGCGAAGCCGGTGGCCTGGACGACCTGTTCGACTGTGACGCCGGGGTGCAGGGAGCGCAGCCGCATCGTGCGGTCGGGGGTCTCGAAGTCGAAGACGCCGAGGTTGCTGATGACGTCGGGGATGCGGTGGTAGCGGGTGGCGGAGGGGCCGGCTGCGGCGGCGCGGTCGTAGCCGACGCCGGAGACCATGTCGACCCGCTCGACGAAGACGCGCGTCGAGTGCCGCGGCACCCAGTAACTCGTCGGGTTGTTGAGCGTGTTGGCCGGTGCACCCCGCACGCCCAGCAACTGTCGCTCGGGCCGGGCCCACGCCCCGATGCAGGAGATGTTCTGGTTGCCGTGCCGGTCGAGCTGGCTCGCGCCCATCATCACGTGCCGCCGCCCGGTGGCGACCAAGGCCAGGTGCTGGCGGTACGGCAGCCAGCCCTCCACCACCTGTGGCCTGGCGCCGACGGCCGGTACGTCGCCGATGAGCAGCGCTTCGCCGTCGGTGAGCAGCAGGTCGGGGGAGAAAGTGAGCTTCGCCAGCCGGGCCCCGATCGTCGGGACGGTGCCCATGGGGCTGGCCAGCACCTCGCCCGCGCCCCGCCAGGCCTCGGCGCACGCCACGGCGCAGTACTCGGCCCGCGTCGCTGTCGTCGTACCGCCGCTCATGCTTCCTCCTCCTTGTGGAACGCCGCCACCGCGGCCTGGTACGCGTCCTCGTCGCCCGACAGGAACCGCTCGCCGAAGGCCCGCCAGGCCTCGGGGTCGCGGGCGGCCTGGGCGTAGGCGCGCTGGAACGCCTCGTCGCGGTCGTGGTCGGGGGCGCAGGAGGTGAAGTGCGCGCCGTTCGGGGTCTCGACGACGCCGTTCACGAACGCGCGCTTGACCAGCAGGGACTGCGGACCGGAGTCCTTGAGCAGGTCGGCGGTCTCCACGATCCGTTCGCAGGAGACGTACGCCGCGTCGGCGGCCTCGCAGAACAGATCGTCGAAGTACGGGTCCGGGCCGAGGTACTGGGCGTTGCCCTGCGCGTCGGCCCGGTTCAGGTGGACGAGCGCGGCGTCCAGCCGCAGGGCCGGGACCGCGACCAGCTCCTCGCCGTCCCCGTACGGGGAGACGACCGTGCGCAACGACGGGTTGACGCGCATCACGTCCGAGGCGAGACCGGCGCGGATCGGCATGAACGGCAGCCGGTGCGCGGCCGCGGTCAGGCCCCACATGACCATGGCCTCGTCCAGCTCCACCATCTCGAACGCGGCGCGCTGCCGGGCCGCCCCGAAGTTCGGCTCGAGGGGGATGGAGTCGAGTGTGGCGAACGCCGCGACCAGCTTGCGGATCTTCCCGGCGGCGGAGAGCAACCCGACGTCCGGGCCGCCGTACGAGACGACGGTCAGATCGGTGAGGTCCGAGCGCAGGAGCGCGCGCACCAATGCCATCGGCTTGCGCCGCGAGCCCCATCCGCCGATGCCGATCGTCATCCCGCTCTCCAGGCGGCCGACCACCTCCTCGGCGGTCATCTTCTTGTCGCTCACCGGCGGTCCTCCTTGGACGACTTGGACGATACGAACGCGTCGCGGTGCTGGTCGGCGACGCCGCTGAGGTTGGCCTCAAAGGTGAAGCCCTGCTCGAAGCGGTAGCTGCGGCGGACGTCCACCGGGTCGATACCGTTGATCGCGGCCTTGGCCAGGCGGATCAGACCGCCGTCCTTGGCGGCGATCTCCCGCGCCAGCTCCAGCGCGGCGTCTTGGAGCTGCTCGCGGGGGACGACCCGCCACACCGAGCCGTGCTGGTGCAGCTCTTGGGCGGTGGCGGTGCGGGAGGTGTAGTACAGCGGCCGCATCAGATGCTGGGGGACCAGCCGGGCGAGGTGGGTTGCCGCGCCGAGCGCGCCCCGGTCCAACTCGGGCAGCCCGAAGGTCGCGTCATCGGCGGCGACGATGGCGTCGGCGTTGCCGACGAGGCCGATGCCGCCGCCCAGGCAGAAGCCGTGCACGGCGGCGACCACCGGCACCTCGCATTCGTAGACCGCGGCGAACGCCTCGTAGCAGCCGCGGTTGGCGCCGATCAGGGCGTCGTGCCCGGCCGTGCGCTGCATTTCCTTGATGTCCACGCCGGCGTTGAAACCGCGGCCCGCGGCGGTGAGCACCACGCAGCGCACCTTCGGGTCGGCCCCGGCGGCGCGCACCGCGGCGGCCAGGTCGTACCAGCCCTGTACGGGGAGGGCGTTGACCGGGGGAACGTCCACGGTGACGACGGCGATGCCCTCTTGCGGGGCGGAGGTGGAGACACCCATGAGCAGATCAGCTACCTTTCCACCAAACGTTTGTTAGGTGAAGGTAGCAGTGGATCCCTCGCTATGGGAGGTGCCAATTGGCAGCGATCATCGACCTGTCCGGTTCCGTCGCCGTCGTCACCGGCGGAACCCGGGGCGTCGGTGCGGGGATCACCCGCACCCTGCTCGAAGCCGGTGCGCAGGTCGTGACCTGTGCACGACGGGCTCCGGACAAGCCCGTCGAGGCAGCCGGGCGCACGGCCCGCTTCCTCCCGGTCGACCTCCGCGATCCGGAGGCGATCGGGGGATTCTTCGAACGGGTACAGAGTGAGTACGGGCGCCTTGACACCCTGGTCAACAACGCCGGGGGAACTCCCTTTCGGATGCTCGACGAGGGCGCAGCCGAACGCCATGCCCGGGTTGTCGAGCTGAACCTCGTCGCGCCGCTGACCGCCTCCCTCGCCGCGTACGAGGTGATGCGCCATCAGAGCGGCGGTGGATCGATCGTGATGGTCGGCAGCGTCAGTGGGACCCGCCCGTCCCCAGGGACCGCGGCGTACGGTGCCGCCAAGGCGGGCCTGGAGAACCTGGCGCGCTCCATGGCCGTGGAATTCGCGCCCCGGGTACGGGTCAATACGCTCGTCCTCGGCATGGTCCGCACCGAATCGTCCCACCTGCACTACGGGGACGAGGACGGCATCGCCGCCGTCGGCCGCACCGTGCCGCTCGGCCGGCTCGCCGATCCCTCCGACATCGGCGACGCCTGCGTCTTCCTCGCCTCCGACCGCGCCGCGTACATCAGCGGCGCCGCCCTGCACGTCCACGGCGGAGGAGAACGCCCCGCCTTCCTCAACGCCGCCACCGTCAACAACAACTGACCGCCTGACGGGTGTGAAGACGCTCGCCCGCTGCCGACGCAGTGTCGAGGGATACCTGCCCCGGGCGGCTGCCGGAAGACATCCGCTCACCGAAAGGACACACAGCCATGACCACGGGAATCTGCACCGGACGCGTCACCGTCGTCACCGGCGCCGGCCGCGGGCTCGGCCGCGCGCACGCCCTCGCCTTCGCCGCCGAGGGAGCGAAAGTCGTCGTCAACGACCTCGGCGTCGGCCTCGACGGCACGGGAGGGACGGACCAGCCTGCCCAACAGGTCGTCGACGAGATCCGCGAGCTCGGCGGGGAGGCGGTCGCCCACGGCGGGGACATCACCACCGCCGAGGGCGCTGTCTCGCTCATCGCCGCCGCGGTGGACACCTTCGGCCGCCTCGACACCCTGGTCAACAACGCCGGATTCCTGCGCGACCGCATGCTCGTCAATCTCGACGAGGACGACTGGGACGCCGTCATGCGAGTCCACCTCAAGGGCCACTTCCTGCCGCTCAAGCACGCCGCCGCGCACTGGCGGGCCGAGGCGAAGGCCGGCCGTACGCCCGAGGCCCGCGTGATCAACACCAGCTCCGGGGCCGGTCTGCTCGGCAGCGTCGGCCAGGGCAACTACGCCGCCGCCAAGGCCGGGATCGTCGGCCTGACGCTTGTCGCCTCGGCGGAGATGGCGCACTACGGCGTCCAGGTCAACGCGATCGCCCCGGCCGCCCGCACCCGGATGACCGAGCAGACCTTCGCCGACGCCATGGCCGCCCCCGAGGACGGCGCGTTCGACACCATGGCCCCGGAGAACGTCTCCCCCCTTGTCGTCTGGCTGGGCTCCGGCGCCTCTGCCGGAGTGACGGGCCGGGTCTTCGAGGCCGAGGCCGGCCGGATCACCGTCATGGAGGGCTGGCGTCCGGGACCCACCGCGGACAAGGGTGCGCGCTGGACCCCGGCGCTGGCGGGCGAGAGCGCCCTCAAGCTGCTGGCCGAGGCCGAGACCCCCCAGCCGGTGTACGGCGCGCGGTAGCAGCCCCCGTCGGGGCGGAGTCCTCTTCAACGGCCCCGAGAGCCGCCGACCGCGGCCCTCGGGGCCGTTCGCGTCTCGCGTCGCGCCTTTCCCGGTCAGCGGGAATTCGCGCTCCCCGCCCGGAGAGCACCCCGCTTAGCCTCCCGGAACAGCCCAACGCACCGCAGAGGATCCCCATGCTCACGGACCCCCAGAGGCAGCACGCGGCACAGATCCTGCGCTCCGCCGAGCACCGCCGTACGCCGGTCGCCCCGCTGACCGAGGCCTTCCCGGAGATCGGCACCGAGGACGCGTACGAGATTCAGCTCATCAACATCCGGCACCGCGTCGGCGCAGGGGCCGAGGTACGCGGTCACAAGGTCGGCCTGTCGTCGCACGTCATGCAGCAGATGATGGGCGTGGACGAGCCGGACTACGGCCACCTGCTCGACGACATGGAACTGAGCCCGCACCGCCCCGTTCCCGTCTCTCGCTACTGCGCCCCGCGCATCGAGGTCGAGGTCGGCTTCGTCCTCGGCGACGACCTGCCGGGCGAGAACTGCACCCCCGCAGATGTACTCGCCGCCACCGAACGCGTCGTGCCCGCCCTGGAGTTGATCGACAGCAGGATCCGCGACTGGCGGATCTCCATCGCCGACACCATCGCGGACAACGCCTCCTCCGCCGGATACGTCATCGGCGAGGGCCGGGACCCGCGCGAACTGGACCTCAAGGCGATCGACGCGCGGCTCACACACGGCGGTGAGCTGCTGGCCGAGGGCCGCAGCGACGCGGTGCTCGGCGACCCGGCCGTCTCCGTCGCCTGGCTCGCCCGCACCGTGGCCCGCTTCGGCGTGCCCCTGAGGAAGGGGCACGTGGTGCTGCCCGGGTCGTGCACCCGGGCCGTCGACGTGACGGCGGGAGCGACCTTCACCGCCGAGTTCACCGGGCTGGGCCCGGTCTCCCTCTCGTTCACCTGAGGTGATGATGACCAGCAAGACCAAGGCGAGTGCCGCGATCGTCGGATCAGGCAACATCGGCACCGACCTGCTCTACAAGCTGCAGCGCTCTGAACTCGTCGAACCACGCTGGATGATCGGCGTCGACCCCGACAGCGAGGGCCTCGCCCGCGCCCGCCGGGCTGGCCTGGAGACCAGTCACGACGGCGTGGACTGGCTGCTCGCTCAGGACGAGCTCCCCGACATCGTCTTCGAGGCCACGTCAGCCTACGTCCACCGGGCCAACGCCCCGCGCTACGCGGAGCTCGGCATCAAAGCCATCGACCTCACCCCGGCCGCCGTCGGCCCCGCCGTCGTCCCGCCCGCCAATCTGCGCGAGCACCTCGACAAGCCCAACGTCAACATGATCACCTGCGGAGGACAGGCCACCATCCCCATGGTGTACGCGGTCTCCCGCGTGGTCCCCGTGGCCTACGCGGAGATCGTCGCCTCGGTGGCCTCCGTCTCGGCCGGACCCGGAACCCGCGCCAACATCGACGAGTTCACCCGCACCACCTCACGCGGCATCGAGACCATCGGCGGCGCCGAACGCGGCAAGGCGATCATCATCCTCAACCCCGCCGAGCCACCCGTCATCATGCGCGACACCGTCTTCTGCGCCATCCCCGAGGACGCCGACCGCGACGCGATCGCCCTGTCCGTGAAGGAGATCGCCGAGCAGGTCGCCGCCTACGTGCCCGGCTACCGGCTGCGCACCGAGCCGCAGTTCGACGATCCGCGCCCCGAGAACGACGGGATGGCGCGCGTCGCGATCTTCCTGGAGGTCGAGGGCGCGGGCGACTACCTGCCGCCGTACGCCGGAAACCTCGACATCATGACCGCCGCCGCCACCAAGGTCGGCGAGGAGTTCGCCAAGGCGCTCCTCGCCCCGGGCGCGTAAGGAGCACCCGCATGCCCTACTCGGAAACCCTCGACATCCGGATCACCGACTCCTCGCTGCGCGACGGCTCGCACGCCAAGCGGCACCAGTTCACGGCAGAGGACGTACGGAACATCGTCGGCGCGCTCGACCACGCCGGCGTGCCCGTGATCGAGGTGACGCACGGCGACGGGCTCGGCGGCTCGTCCTTCAACTACGGCTTCTCCAAGACCCCCGAACAGCAGCTGATCAAGATCGCGGTGGACACGGCGAAGGAGGCGAAGATCGCCTTCCTGATGCTCCCAGGACTGGGGGTGAAGGACGACATCCGGGCCGCACGCGAGCTCGGCGCGAGCATCTGCCGCATCGCCACCCACTGCACCGAGGCCGACATCGCGATTCAGCACTTCGGGCTCGCCCGTGAGATGGGCCTGGAGACCGTCGGCTTCCTGATGATGGCCCACTCGACCACACCGGAGAAGCTGGCGCAGCAGGGCCGGATCATGGCCGACGCGGGCTGCCAGTGCGTGTACGTCGTCGACTCGGCCGGCGCCATGGTCATGGACGACGTCACCGCCCGGGTCGAGGCACTGGTGGCCGAACTCGGAGACGACGCCGAGGTCGGCTTCCACGGACACGAGAACCTGGCCCTCGGTACAGGGAACTCCATCGCGGCCATCAAGGCCGGCGCCCTGCAGATCGACGGCTCCACCCGCCGCCTGGGCGCGGGCGCGGGCAACACCGCCGTCGAGGCGCTGGTCGCGGTCTGCGCCAAGATGGGCATCCGCACCGGCGTCGACGTACTGAAGATCATCGACGCGGCGGAGGACGTGGTCCGCCCGGTGATGGACGACGAGTGCCAACTCGACCGGCTCGCCCTGCTGATGGGCCACGCCGGGGTCTACTCCAGCTTCCTCAAGCACGCCTACCGGCAGGCCGAGCGCTACGGCGTCTCCGGCGCCGAAATCCTCCTGCGCGCGGGCGAACGGCGCCTCGTCGGCGGCCAGGAGGACCAGCTCATCGACATCGCAGTGGAACTCGCCGCACAGAACTGAGTCCGCCTGCCCAAGGCAGCCGACACTGGAGGGACAAGATGACTGCTCTCAACGACGAGGTCCGGGTCATCGAGGCGGGCAGGCCGCCCACCCGCTTCGCCCGGGGCTGGCACTGCCTCGGCCTGGCCGACGGCTTCAAGGACGGCGAGCCGCACGAGATCGAGGCGTTCGGCACCAAGCTGGTGGTATTCCAGGGCCAAGACGACGGACAACTGCACGTCCTGAACGCCTACTGCCCGCACATGGGCGGCAACCTCGCCCACGGCACCGTCAAGGGCGACGCGGTGGCCTGTCCCTTCCACGACTGGCGCTGGTCGGGCAACGGCCGCTGCGCCGGCATCCCCTACGCGCGCCGCGTGCCGCCGCGCGCCCGCACCCGCGCGTGGACCACGCTCGAGGAGAACAAGCAGCTCTTCGTCTGGCACGACCCACAGGGCAACCCGCCGCCGCCCGAGGTGACCATCCCGCGGATCGAGGGCGCCTTCAGCGACGAGTGGAGCGAGTGGACCTGGAAGACCGTGCGGGTCGAGAGCTCCAACTGCCGCGAAATCGTGGACAACGTCGTGGACATGGCGCACTTCTTCTATGTGCATTACTCGATGCCCACGTACTTCAAGAACGTCTTCGAGGGCCACGTCGCCACCCAGTACCAGGAGACCGTGCCGCGCGAGGACTACAACCTGGGCACGCTGAGCGCCACGCTGCGCTCCGACGCCTCGTACTTCGGCCCCTCATACATGATCGACTACCTCTTCTCGCCGGTGGCCGAGGGAGCCGAGATGGAGATGGCCCTGATCAACTGCCATTACCCGATCGACGAGAACAGCTTCATGCTCCAGTACGGGGCCATCGTCAAGAAGCTGCCCGGGATGTCGGACGAGGAGGCCGCCGAAGCGGCTCGGCTCACCTCGGAGGGCCTCACGGTCGGCTTCGAGCAGGACATCGAGATCTGGCGGAACAAGAGCCGGATCGACAACCCCCTGCTCTGCGAGGAAGACGGCCCGGTCTACCAACTGCGGCGCTGGTACGAGCAGTTCTACGTCGACGTCGAGGACGTCAAGGACGAGATGGTGCAGCGCTTCGAGTTCGAGATCGATGTCACCCGCGCCACCGCGGCATGGCGGGCGGAGGTCAAGGAGAACCTCGCACGCCACGCGGCGGAGAAGAAGGCGGAGACGGGGAAGGAAACCGGATCCTGACATGCAGCCGGTGGAGTGCGTGACCTGCGGCAACCAGGTCCTGTGTGAGAAGTTCAGCATGGCCCACACCTCGGTGCAATGGACCGCCGAGGCGGCCGTCGTCTGCGCGGAGTTCCGCGGCCGGGTGGCCGAGGGCGGGACCACCGCCCGCATCCGGACCTGCCTGGCGCTGCGCGGGAGTATCGACCGTGCGGTCGAGGAAGGCACCCTGGAGGTCGCCGATGCCTGAGCCGAGTGCCGGGCAGGCGACCGGGTCGCGTACGCACCGGCTGTGCGTTGTCGAGGTGATCGCCGAGACGGCCGACGCGCACTCCCTGGTACTCCAGGCACCGCCGGAGAGCACTGGCCGATTCGCCTACCGCCCTGGGCAGTTCCTCACCCTGAAGCTGCCCGGGGCGGACGGAAGGGCGGCCGCCCGCTGCTACTCCCTCGCCAGTTCACCGCACACCGGCGAGCCGCTGAAGGTCACCGTCAAGCGGGTGGCCGGCGGATACGGCTCCAACTGGGTGTGCGACCAGGTGGTGGCGGGGGACGAGCTGGAGGTGCTGCCGCCGGCCGGCACCTTCACCCCCTCCGATCTCGACACGGACCTGCTGCTCGTCGCCGGGG
This sequence comes from Streptomyces sp. LHD-70, assembly GCF_031157275.1. GTDB lineage: Bacteria > Actinomycetota > Actinomycetes > Streptomycetales > Streptomycetaceae > Streptomyces. The sequence goes on along the minus strand of NZ_JAVIFW010000015.1, from coordinate 34,011 downwards.
GCAGCGGCATCACGCCGGTGCTGTCGATCGCCAAGTCGGCCCTGGTGAGGGGGCAGGGCCGGGTGGTGCTCCTATACGCCAACCGCGACGAGTCTGCGGTCATCTTCCGCGACGAGCTGCGGGAGCTGACCGAGGACCACCCGGACCGGCTGCTGGTGATCCACTGGCTGGAGTCGCTCCAGGGTCTGCCCGTCGCGGACCGGCTGGCCGCCGCGCTTGCGCCGTACGCCGACCGCGAGGCGTTCGTCTGCGGTCCGGGGCCGATGATGGATGCCGCCGAGCAGGCGCTGCTTGCGCTCGGCGCGCCGGGCGATCGGATTCACCGCGAGCGATTCTTCTCGCTGAGCGGGGACGTCTTCGACGTACCGGCACCGGCAGCCGCAGCCGGTGAGGGCCCGCCCGTCGAGGGAAGCAGCACGGCGTACGTGGAACTCGACGGGGAGATGCGCACGGTCGTCTGGCCGTCGGCAACCCCGCTCCTCGACGTACTCCTGGCAGCGGGGGTCGAGGCCCCCTATTCCTGCCGGGAGGGCGCGTGCAGCGCCTGCACCTGCCGGGTCGTGGCGGGTGAGGTGAAGATGCTCCGCAACGAGGTCCTGGACGACCAGGACATCGCCGAGGGATATGTGCTGGCCTGCCAGGCCCTGCCCCTCACCGACCAGGTCGAGATCACTTATTCCTGAAGGTGAAGAGGCGAACGAAGCGGCACGTCCCGTGAAAGGCGCCGGATCGGCCACCCCAACCGCCCGTCTCTGGAGGAACACATGTCCCGCACCTATCTCATCACCGGAGCGGCCTCCGGCATCGGCAGGGCCACCCTTACCCTCCTGCGCTCGCAGGGGCACACCGTCATCGGGGCCGACCTCAAGGACAGCGACATCTCCGCCGACCTGTCCACCGCCGAGGGCCGGGCCGAACTCGTTACCCGCGCCCGCGAGCTGACCGGTGGCCTCCTCGACGCCGTCATCTCCTGCGCGGGCATCGCGCACTTCGACCCGCTCACCATCAAGGTCAACCACTTCGGCGCCGTTGCCACCCTCGACGGTCTGCGCCCGCTGCTGGCCGCCGGCACTGACCCTCGGGCCCTGGTCATCGGCTCGATAGACTCCGTGCACCCGACCGACGCCGCGATCGTGGACGCCGCGCTCGCCGACGACGAGGAGGCGGCGGTGGCCGCTTCCCGGGCAGCCGTCGACCGAGGTGAAGGGCACCTCGTCTACTCCTCCTCCAAGGCCGCGATCTCCCGCTGGATCCGCCGCTCTGCCGTCACTGACAACTGGGCCGGTGCGGGTATCCCGCTCAACGCCATCGGCCCCGGCGTGATCATCACGCCGATGACCCAGCCCCTGCTGGACGACCCCGAGATGCGCAAGCTCGTTGAGCAGAGCGCGCCGATGCCGCTGCACGGTCACGCCCGCCCCGAGCAGATCGGCCCGCTGATCGCCTGGCTGACCTCCCCCGAGAACACTCATGTAACCGGACAGGTCGTCTTCGTCGACGGCGGTGCCGACGCCGTCCTGCGCGGCGACCGCACCTGGTGACGACACCCATCGAGGACGACGCCGACCCCGAAGTCCCCGGTGCCGTGCGGGCCTTCGCGATCGACGGCAAGGTCGTCGCCCGCGAACACCTGCTGGACCGCGATGCCGACGCCCGCTGGTACCGCTGCATCCTCCTCGATCCGATGGTGCTGCCGGTCGGCGTCTACGGGGCGACGCTCGCCGTACACCCGCACGCCGACGGTGCCGAGGTCCGGTGGCCCGCCGCATACCAGGGCCCGGACGAGGTGGTGCTGTAGGTGCCGTCGCTCTTCGGCGACGGCACCTACGGCACCGGTCTCGACGCTCTGCGGACGCGCTTCGCCCGAGGCTGATCCGATCGCTCCAGCTCACCGGGGTGTGAGCGCGACCCGCAGGTCACGCTCACACCCCGGTGAGTGCTCTTCAGCTCACGGTGAGCCGCTGCCGTCACATCCAGTCGCTGAAGCGCAGCCAGGACATCATGTTGTCCATCGCGGGCTGCGGAACACCGGGCGCGGACACCTCGGCCGTATTCGCGGGCTTCTTCGTGTGCCGCCCCGGCCCGAACATCGCCTGCCACACCGACCGCGAGCAGCCGAGCACGGCGGGTGCGATCCGCTCCAGCTCCCGGTGGGCGCCGTTGCCGCACACCGAGATGGCGGCGACCGCCCTGCCCGCACCGCGCAGCGGTGCGGCCACGCAGAAGACCCCCCGATACCCCTCCTCGTAGTCGAACGCCACCCCGCGCTCCCGCACCATCGCCAGCTCGCCGCGGAGGGACATGGGGCGGGTGATGGTACGCGGCGTCCGCGGCCGCAGCCCATGCCGGATTACCTGCTCCACCAGCGGGCCGTCGCTGAAGGCCAGGATCGCCTTGCCCGCCGCCGTGCAGTACGCCGGTTGCCGCCCGCCCACCCGCGACGGCAAGCCGGAGTCTTCCGCCCCGCCGATCCGCTCCAGGTAGACCACCTCGGCGCCGTCGAGCACCGTGAGGTGCACCAGATGACCGGTGGACTCGTGCAGCGCGTGCAGATGGGGCAGCGCCGCCCGCCGAAGCCGGTTGTGGTGTGAGGCCAAGGCGCCGAGTTCCAGCATGCCCATGCCCAGCCGGTAGTCGCGGCCCTCGCGCTCCAGCCAGCGCAGCTGCACCAGCTGATCGAGTATGCGGTGTGCGGAGGAGCGAGGAAGGCCGGAGCGCTGCACGACCTCGGTCAGTGTGAGCCGGGGCCCCGCGCTCTGGAAAGCGCTCAGCACCTTCGCCGCCTTCTCCAGCAGGGACGGCGGCGGATGTCCGGCCTCGACAGCATGCGTCGTCATCGGCACCTCCCATACGGACAGCCGACACACCTCAGGCGGCGGCCGTAATTTCCGACAATGTGGGGAGATTGTCAGCGGATCCCACCTACTGGGAAGAGGGTGTTCCGTTTCGAAACAGTAACGCGTAGGTTCCCTCCCGTCACCCAGGATTACCTGAGGGCCCGAGGACCTGAGAGGGATGTGCATGCGCGACGACGACGTACTCGCAGCGGTCCGCGAACTCGCCCCCGTCCTGCGCGAGCGAGCGGCTGTGTCCGAGGAGCAGCGCCGCGTGCCCGACGCCTCCGTCAAGGAGCTCGAGCAGGCGGGCTTCTTCCGACTGCTCCAGCCCAGGGCTTACGGCGGACTCGCCGCCGACCCGGCCGTCTTCTACGCCGCGGTGAAGGAGATCGCCAAGGCGTGCGGCTCGACCGGCTGGGTCGCCTCCATCGTCGGTGTGCACCCCTGGCACGTGGCCCTGTACGACCCACGGGCCCAGGAGGAGGTGTGGGGTGAGGACAGCTCCACCCGGATCTGCTCCTCCTACGCGCCCACCGGGGCGGTCACTCCAGTGGACGGCGGCTTCCGCATCTCCGGCCGCTGGCACTTCTCCGCCGGCTGCGACCACGCCCGGTGGGCCTTGCTCGGCGGCCTCGTCACGGACGGTGAAGGACGGCCGGTGGACATGCGCACCTTCCTGGTGCCGTGCACCGACTACCGTGTCGACGACGTGTGGGACACCGTCGGTCTGTGCGGCACCGGCAGCAATGACATCGTCGTCGACGACGCCTTCGTCCCCAACCACCGCATCCTCGGCTACGGCACCATGGCCGCACTGACATGCCCGGGACACGAGGTCAACGCCGAGCCGCTGTACCGGCTGCCGTACCCCGCCGTCTTCACCACCACCATTTCGACCTCGATCGTCGGCATAGCCGAGGGCGCGTACGAGGACTACATCGCGGCGACCCGCGAGCGCATCGGCGTCTCCTATGGACAGAAGGTCGCCGAGGACCCCTTCGCGCAGGTGCGCATCGCCCGTGCGGCCTGCGACATCGACGCAGCTTGGCTGCAGCTGACCCGCAACATCGCCGACCTGTATGCGATCGCCCGGAGCGGCGAGACACCGTCAATCTCCCTACGCGCACGGGCCCGCCGGGACCAGGTGATCGCCACCGAACGTGCGGTCGCGGCGATCGACCTGCTGATGGAGAACGCCGGCGGCGGCATCATGCGCAAGGGCGGCAACGCCCTGCAGCGCGCCTGGCGGGACGTGCACACGGGCCGCGGCCAGGCGGCCAACGACGTGGAGCGGGCGCTCATCCTCTTCGGCCAGGACGCGCTCGGCATCGCCATTCACGACCCCATGTTGTGATCCTCGACGGCGCGTCCGCGCTGCGTTTAGCGAACGCCGCGTATCGAGAAGGCAGGCGCGCCCACTCTGTACGACGTCGAGGGCTGCGCTCCGTGCGTACGTCTACGCCTGCGGGCGCGGCCTTCGCATTCCCGCACCGCCGCCTGCCTCGATTCCACCGCGGATGGGGGACCTCCCAGCGGCCGAACCGTTCGGGCAGGTCACGCCACTGCACCCCAGTCCGCACCCGGTACAGAATCCCGTCGATCACCTGCCGGTGATCCCGCCACCGACCACAACGCCTATTGCTCACCGGCAGGAACGGCCGCAGCCGTTCCCACTGGGCATCTGTCTGATCACCCCGCCCCATGCCCAGAACAACGACCTGGGCCACCCGAGACAGTCACATGGTCCGCCGGACAAGTCCTAGCTAGTCAGCCGGGCGCGCAGCCCCCGTCACCCCCTGTCCGACTGTTCCTTTAGACCCGTTCCACGCGGGTGGTAAGAATAGGGAATGATTGGGAGTTTTTGGGCGATTCTCAGCCTCTTTGTTCTACCCGTCCATGGGCCGACGCCCCGGCGGACGGCGCGAGCCTCCCGGCGCGCGAAACGAGCGGCAGGACCGGCCTGTGGGTGAGCAGAAGGCGTCATGGGGCTCGTCGGTGCGGCGGACGCGTTCCCTGCTGGGCGTGCGCAGCGTCGCGGCCCAGGTGTTCATCCTGCAGCTGGCGGTCGTGGTGCTGCTGGTGGCCGCCGCCGTGGTGGCGCTGGTGCTGCAGGCCCGGCGCGACAGCACGCAGGACGCCCGCCACCTGTCGTTTGGCGTCGCCCAGGCGTTCGCGAACTCCCCGGGATTCCTGGACGCACTGGACAGCCCCGACCCGTCCGAAGTGCTACAGCCACGAGCCGAAGCGGCCCGGAAGGGGAGCGGCGTCGACGCCCTCGTCATGTACAAGCTGGACGGGATCACCCTCACCCACCCCGACCCGGATCGAATCGGCAAGCACGTCGTCGGCCCCTTCGAGAGGGCGGCAGCCGGTGAGGCCTACACGGACACGTTCACAGCAAGCCAGGGCCCATCCGTGATCTCGTTGGTCCCCGTCTTCGACGTCGACGGCACGGTCGTCGCCATCGTCACGTCCTCGGTCACGGTCGAGAACGTGGACGACGTGGTGGAGCGGCAGATGCCGGTGCTGATCGGAGCGGCCGTAGGCGCGCTCGTTCTGGCCGTGGGCGGGTCGGGGCTGGTGAGCCGGCGGCTGCGGCGGCAGACCCGCGGTCTGGGGCCGGCCGAGATGACCCGCATGTACGAGCACCACGACGCGGTGCTGCACGCGGTGCGGGAGGGGGTGCTGATCCTCGACGGGGACGACCGGCTGCTGCTGGCCAACGACGAGGCGCGGCGGCTGCTTGAGCTGCCGGCGGACGCGGAGCGGCGGCTGGTCAGCGAGCTGGGGTTGGAGGCGGGGATGGCCGAGCTGCTTGTCTCGGGGAGGGCGGTCAGCGACGAGGTGTGCCAGGCCGGGGAGCGGTTGCTGGCGGTCAACGTGCGGCCCACCCCACCGTACGGCGGCCCGGCTGGCAGTGTGGCCACGCTGCGGGACTCCACCGAGCTGCGGGCGCTGGCGGGGCGGGCGGAGGTGGCCCGGGCGCGGCTGACGCTGCTGTACGACGCCGGGGTACGGATCGGCACCACCCTCGATGTGGTGCGCACCGCCGAGGAGCTGGCGCAGGTGGCCGTTCCCCGATTTGCCGACGTCGTCACCGTCGACCTGCAGGAGCCGGTCCTGCGCGGCGACGAGCCGGCCGGGCCCAGCACCGAACTGCGCCGCACGGCGATGAGCGGCATCCACACCGACCACCCCCTCTACCCCGTCGGTGAGCTGATCCGATTCCTTCCCTCCACCCCGCAGGCCGCCGTCGTCGAGCGTGGCCACACCGTGCTCGAGGCCGACCTGGCCGCCTCCGACGGCTGGCGCGCCCAGGACCCCCAGCGCACCCAGAGGGCCCTGGACCACGGCCTCCACTCCCTGATCACCGTGCCGCTGCTGGCCCGCGGGGTGGTGCTCGGGGTGACCAACTTCTACCGCGCGGAGCCCTCCGAGCCGTTCGGTGAGGAGGATCTGGCCTTCGCCGAGGAGCTGGCGGCCCGGGCCGCGGTGTGCCTGGACAACGCCCGCCGCTACACCCGCGAGCACGCCACGGCCGTGACCCTGCAGCGCAGCCTGCTGCCCCACGACCTGCCCGAGCAGTCCGCCGTGGAGGTGGCCCACCGCTACCTGCCCGCCCAGGCCGGGGTGGGCGGGGACTGGTTCGACGTCATCCCGCTGCCTGGCGCCCGGGTGGCGCTGGTGGTGGGGGACGTGGTCGGCCACGGCCTGCACGCCGCGGCCACCATGGGCCGGCTGCGCACCGCGGTGCACAACTTCTCCGCCCTCGACCTCCCCCCGGACGAACTCCTCGCCCACCTGGACGAACTGGTCGCCGACCTCGACACCGCCGAAGCCGCAGGGGACGAGAGCGAAGGCGTCACGGGCGCTACCTGCCTGTACGCCATCTACGACCCGGTCACCGGGCGGGCCACGGTGGCCCGGGCTGGACACGTGGGCCCGGCCCTCGTCCACCCCGACGGCACCGTAACCTTCCCCGACGTGCCGGTCTCCCCGCCGCTGGGGCTGGGCGGCAGCCTGCCCTTCGAGACCGCCGAGCTCGAGCTGCCCGAGGGCAGCCGGCTCGTCCTGTTCACCGACGGGCTCGTCGAGGACCGCAGCCGCGACCTCGATGCCGGCCTGCAGCTGCTGCGCGACGCCCTGACCGGGGCGGACCGCACCCCGGAGCAGACCTGCCAGGCAGTCGTCGAGGCCCTGCTGCCGCCCAGCCCCAGCGACGACATCGCTCTGCTGGTGGCCCGCACTCACCTGCTGGGCCCGGACCGGGTCGCCGAGTGGGAAGTGCCCGCCGACCCTGCGGCCGTGGCCCCGGTCCGGGCCGCCTGCGGCCGCCGCCTGGAGGCGTGGGGGCTGGAGGCGATCGGCTTCACCACCGAGCTGATCCTCTCCGAGCTGATCACCAACGCCATCCGCTACGGGGGCGAGCCCATCAGCGTCCGGCTGCTGCACGACCGCGCCCTGGTCTGCGAGGTATCCGACGGCTCCAGCACCTCCCCGCACCTGCGCCGGGCCGCGGCCACCGACGAGGGCGGCCGGGGTCTGTTCCTGGTGGCCCAATTCGCCGAGCGGTGGGGCACCCGCTACACCCCCCGCGGCAAGGTCATCTGGACCGAACAGCCCTTGCACGATGGCGCGGCGGAACCCGGTACGGACCTCGGCGACATCTTGCTGGACCAATGGACTGACACAGAGCTTTGAGGCGGCGCCGACTCCACTGCCGAATTCAGGCCTCCGCCATAGGCAGGGCCCATGGATGCCTGCTGATCGACCACCACGAGCACGATCCCGTGCTCGGCCTGCAGCATGCCAAAGACCTCGAGGAGTTCGGGTTCGCTGTCGGGCAGCCGACTGTCGAACGCCTTCTTCCCCCGGCGTGACGGCGGTGGCGTGGTGTTCGCCTAGGCATGGTCCTTTAGGGCCGGCTTCAGCGCCTGAGCCTGCTCCACCTCCGGCTCGGCCCGCTCGGCCCTCTCCTCCTCCGGGACGAAGGTCTCTTCACCGGAGAGCATCCTCTTGGCGCGCACAGTGTCCAGCGCGCCCTCCCAGCGCGAGACGGCGAAGACGGCGACACAGTTGCCGAGAAGGTTCGTGGCGACGCGCATCGCGTCCATGATCCGGTCGACCCCGAGCAGTAGGGCGACAGCGCCGGCCGGAATCACTCCGAGCGCGGCAGCGGTCGCGGAGAGGGCGAGGAACGCCGACCCGGGCACGCCCGCCATGCCCTTGCTGGTCAGCATCAGGACCAGTACGACCGTAATCTGCTGCCCCAGGGACAGGTCGACACCGACAGCCTGCGCGATGAACAGCGTGCCGATGGAGAGGTAGATCGAGGCACCGTCGAGATTGAAGGAGTAACCCGTCGGCAGGACGAGACCCACCGCGTCGTCACGGCAGCCGGCAGCGCGCAGCTTCTGCATCATGCGTGGCATCACGGTCTCGCTGGAGGCGGTGCCGAGCGCGAGCAGCATCTCCTCGCGGGTGTAGCGGACGAACTTCCACAGGCTGAGCCCGGTGACGAGCTTCAGCGCGACGGCCAGCAGGCAGAGGAAGGTCAGGGCGACGCCGTAGCAAACCGCGATGAGCTTTCCGTAGGTGGCCATCGCGCCGAGGCCGTACTCGCCGACGAGGTGGGCCGTCGCGCCGAACACGGCGAGCGGGGCGAGCTTCATGATGAAGCCGACGATCGCGAAGACGATCTCCTGCGCCTGCTCGATGGCGGGCAGGATCGCGGGCACCTTGGTGTTGCCGAGGTGCAGCAGCGCGGCACCCACCAGGCAGGACAGCACCAGGACCTGGAGGAGCGAATTCTCGGCGAACGCCCCGATGGCGCTGTCCGGCAGCGAATGCAGGATGAACTCACTGGTCGAGGGCAGCTCTCCGCCGCCCGTCTTGGCGTCGACGGCGGAGGCGTCGAGCGAGTTCGGGTCGACGTTCATCCCGACGCCGGGCCCGAACACGTTGCCCGCGAACAGGCCGACGACCAGCGCGATGGTCGTCGCGACCTCGAACCAGATCAGCGCTTTGAGGCCGATCCGGCCGAACGCCTTGAGGTCACCCGCCTTGGTGATACCGGCGACGACGACACAGAAGACGAGCGGGGCGATCATCGCCTTGATGAGTCGGATGAAGCCGTCACCGAGCGGCTGGACGGCTGTGGCGAAATCCGGCCACGACCGTCCGACGACGACTCCGAGGACAAGGGCGATGGCAACTTGCGCGAACAGAGACTGGCGCAGTACACGACCTGCGCGGCTTGCGAAGGATGGGGCGGCGTGCGGCACGGGCACTCCTAGAACGGTGACTTCTGCCATACGGAAAACTAATTCCGCGATGCGTCACTCTTGCGGAACGCAACCCTTGATGGAAGAGCCGAGGGGGCCTCCCTGGAAAAATTGGAGATTGCCACAAATTGCTCGAGCGGGTCGCCGCGGATTAGTGGCATTTCGGCAGATCTGTCGGATATCCGCTGCCCGCCTGCGTCGTCGCGAGCTTCGTGGCCGCTGATGCGGCGCATCGCCCGAAGTTAGCCTTCGGGTGATCCGACGAGGGAGCATTTTCGACTAAATAGGACATTCATCACATGGCTGGCCCTAGGGTGGGGGCTTGTCTGCGAGCCGGATGAGTGAACGCGGCAGGGCCTGCACGCCAGGAACGGCAGGACCCGTATGCCAGAAACCGGATTAGGTTCTGTCCGGCGGATCACGAGCGGAGCCAGAGTCTGATCGCGGTGACGGTGCCGTGGAAGATATCGGCCCGCTTGTCGTATCTCGTGGCCACGACCCGGAAGTTCTTGAGCCTGTTGATCGTCCGCTCGACTGCGTTCCTGCCCTTGTAGATCGTCTTGTCGAAGCCAGTGGGCGGACCGTCCTTGCTGCCACGGCGTTGGCGGTTGGCCCACTGGTCTTTGGGTTCGGGGATGGTGTGCTTTATCTGGCGTCTGCGCAGGCAGCGGCGGTTTCGGCGGGATGAGGAACGCGTGCGGACGGCGGTCTCCCTCACCTGCCAGGTGAATCTTGCAGGTCAGTCCGCCCCGGGAGCGTCCGAGTCCCTCGTCGGGGCGGTGCTGCCGCGGCGTGGTTCTTTTCCCGGCACCCGCGGTGGTTTCTTGCGTGCTCCGGCGGCGTGCTGGTGAGCGCGACATGAGGTCGAGTCCACGCTCACCATCGACCAGTCGATGCGGCCGTCCGCGCTGGCGTCGGCCTGGACAGCCCGCAGGATCCTCTCCCATTTGCCGCGTGCCGGGCCTCCCATGACACCGGCCGGCCGGGAATCCCACTCATCGGGAAACCGCGATGGCCGCTGCCCCTCCTCGCCACCCATACTCGTCTTCCGCCGACCGACAGCGTGGAAGCGGTGATCCGATGAACAGCCTCCTTGCCCGGCGGCGACTGGCGGAGACCTACGCGCTCGTCCTGGGCAGCCGGGACCCGTCGCTCCTGGCGGACGTCTTCACCCCCGGCGGGCGACTCGCCGTGCAAGGGGCGGACGGCACCGTGAGGTGGAAGCGGACAGGCCCGCAGGAACTCGCGTAGACGCTCGACGAGCTTTCCGTCTTCGACCACACCTTCCACCTGGTGGGCATCCACCTCGCCGAGGTGGATGGAGACACCGCGACCGGCATCAATTACTGCCTCGCCCACCACCACACCGCCGGGGCCGACGGCGGCGGCACCGACGTAGTGGTTCTGGTCCGCTACGAGGACACCTAACACGCACACCGCGGACGTCTGGCGCATCGTCACCCGCGCCGTGCACCTGCTCTGGTACGAACGCCGCGCCTTCCCGGCCATCAACGCAGGACCCACACCGGCAACCCACCACATCCGAAGGACGAAATGGCGAAAACACAGAACAGATGGGACCAGGGGTGCGACGTGCTGGTGGTCGGCTCCGGTGGAGGCGCGCTCACCGGTGCGTACGGCGCGGCGGCCCGCGGGCTGGACACCCTGGTCATCGAGAAGACGGGGTGCTTCGGCGGTACCACCGCATACGCCGGCGCCGCCTTGTGGCTGCCCGGCAACCAGGCCCAGGCCCGTGACGGCCTGGAGGACTCCGCCGACCTCGGGCTCGTGTATTTCCGCGCGGTGGTCGGCGACGCCATCCCGCACGAGTTGCAGGACGCCTACATCGGCCACGCCGGAGAGACGGTCGCCTTCCTCGAGGACAATCCCCACCTCCGCTTTGAGTACCGGCCCTTCCCCGACTACTACGCCGCCGCTGGCCGGTTCGAAGCCGGCCGCGCCGTCTTCCCCGTGGAGCTGTCCGCGCCCGACGGCCCGCATGACCTGCTCGACGCGGTACGCCCCCCGGTGTGGGCCGAACGGCTCGGCCTGCCCGCGCCCGACGGCCCGCTCACCGACGGCCGAGCCCTGATCGGCCGGCTGCTCCTCGCGCTGGAGTCCACCGGCAACGCCCGCACCCTGCGGAACACCGCCCTCACCCGGCTCGTCACCGAGGACGGTGCGGTCATCGGTGCCGAGGTAAAGCAGGACGGCCGCACCCTGCGGATCCGCGCCCGCCGCGGCGTCCTCCTCGCGGCCGGCGGCTTCGAGGCCAACGCCGCACTGCGCCGCGACTGGCAGGACCTGCCCGGCGCGGATTGGACGATGGGCGCACCCGGAGGCAACACCGGAGACGCAATCACCGCCGCCACCGCTGCCGGAGCCGCCACCGACCTGCTCGACCAGGCCTGGTGGTGCCCCTCAGTGCGCTTCCCCGATGGAACCGCCGCCTTCACCCTGGGCCTGCACGGCGGCATCTTCGTCGACGGCACCGGCCGCCGGTTCGCCAACGAGTCGCTGCCTTACGACCGGATGGGCCGCCGGATGCTCGCGGCCAAGGCCGGAATCACCCCCGACAACCCGGTCTGGTGGATCTTCGACGGCCGGTTCGGCGACGAACTGCCCGGGATCACCGTGGTCCCCGCCGACCGCAAGGCCTTCACCGAGGCCGGGCTGTGGCGCACCGCCGACACCCTGGACGGCCTGGCCGAGCGGATCGGCGTCGACGCCGGGGCGCTGCGGACCACCGTGCGGACCTTCAACGGCTACGCGGCCGACGGCGTGGACGCCGAATTCCACCGTGGCGAGGACCCCTACGACCGCTTCTTCGCCCAAGGCGAGGGCGCCAACCCCTGCCTGGTGCCGATCGAGGCCGGTCCGATCCACGCCGTACAGATCGTCCTCGGCGACCTGGGGACCAAGGGCGGCGTGAGAACCGACACCCGTGCCCGGGTGCTACGTGAGGACGGCACCCCGATCCCCAACCTGTACGCGGCCGGCAACACCACTGCCTCGGTGTCCGGCCCCCACTACCCGGGCCCCGGCGTGCCGATCGGCTCCGCCATGGTCTTCGGGCACATCGCCGCCGCCGATATGGCGGGAGAGGAGCAGAAGTGAACATTCTGGAGCGTTTCCGGGTGACCGACCAAGTGGCGGTCGTCACCGGTGCCGGGCGCGGCATCGGGGCGGCCACCGCGATCGCACTGGCCGAAGCCGGAGCTGATGTCGTCATATCAGCCCGGACGGAGGAGCAACTCCGCAAGGTCGCCGCGCGGATCGAGGACGCCGGCCGGCGTGCGCTGGTCGTTCCGGCCGATCTGAGCGACCACACGGCCGCGGCCGGGCTCGCGCAGGCCGCCGCCGAGGAGTTCGGCCGGCTGGACATCGTGGTGAACAACGTCGGGGGCATGCCGCCGAAGGCGTTCTTGGACACCACGGTCGAGGACATAGCTCAGGCATACGCCTTCGACGTCGGGACCGCGCACACGCTCACCCGCGCGGCCGTGCCCCTGATGAAGACAGGCACGGTGGTCAACATCACCTCCGCGATGGGCCGGCTGGCAGGCCGGGGGTATATCGCCTACGCCACTGCCAAGGCCGGGCTTTCGCATTACACCCGGCTGGCGGCGACGGATCTCGCGCCGCGCATACGGGTCAACGCGATCGCCTGCGGCGCGGTGGCCACCTCAGCCCTGGACGGCGTCCTGACCGACGAGGCCTTGCGCACTCGCCTGGAGCAGGCCACACCGCTGCGCCGGATCGGCGAGCCCTGGGAGATCGCCGCGGCGGTTCTCTACCTGGCCTCGCCGGCGGGCGCCTATCTGACGGGCAAGGTGCTCGAGGTGGACGGCGGTGCCGAAACACCCGTGCTCGATCTCGGCATCCCTGATCTGTGAGGAGAGGTTGATGGAATTCGCTGTGGTGCTCCCCGTCGCGCTCGGCGTCACTGCCGAACCCGACGAGGTGGTCCGGTTCGCCCGGCACGCCGAGGAGCTTGGCTTCGAGTCCCTGAGCGCGGTCGAGCACGCCGTGGTCAACAGGGATACGGAGAGCCACTACCGGTATGCCCCCGACGGCAAGCTGCAGCTGCCCGACGACTGCCCGTACCCCGATCCGCTGGAGCTGCTTGCCTTCCTGGCGGGCGCGACCGACCGCATCGGCCTGTCCACCGGCGTCCTGGTGCTGCCCAACCACAACCCCGTGGTGCTCGCCAAGCGGCTGGCCACCCTGGACCGGCTCAGCCGGGGTCGGCTGCGGATCTGCCTGGGCCTGGGCTGGATGGGCGAGGAGATCGAGGCGTGCGGCGGGGACTTCCGCCGGCGCGGGCGGATCGCCGATGAGGCGATCGACCTGGTGCGCGAGCTGTGGCGCGGCCGGGACGAACAAGGCGTCACATTCGACGGGGAGTTCTTCACTCTCCGCGGCGCACACAGTTACCCCAAGCCGCACCGGGCCTCCGGGGTTCCGCTGCACATCGGCGGGCACTCGGCCGCCGCGGCCCGCCGTGCGGGTAGGCGCGGTGACGGGTTCCAGCCGCTGGGCCTGGCCGGCGAGGAGCTTCAGGCCGTGGTCTCCCTGATGCGCGAGGAGGCGCGGGCAGCCGGGCGCGACGTGGAGAAGGTGAAGTTGACCCTAGGGGCGGTCCTGCCGAGCGCCGCCGACAAGGTCGAGTGGGCGGAGGGGCTGGGCGCAGACCGGCTGTTGCTCTCCGGCTCCCGGCACGCCACCACCGTCGAGGCGCTGCTGGAGGAGATGTCCGAGGCCGCGAAGAAGCTGGAGTTGAAGCCGTGACGTCCTTCCCGTTCGAGGGGTTGCCCGTACCGCTGGAGCCGCCCGCCCCCTCCGCACTGCCGCGCTGCGCCGACCGGCCGCTGTTCGCGGGCCGTACGGCCGTCGTCACCGGCGGGGGCGCCGGCATCGGGGCGGGCATCATCCGGGCTCTTGCCTTCCACGGGGCGCAGGTGGTGCTGGCCGACATCGACGCCGAGGCGGCCCGTCGAACGGCCGAGCAGACCGCCGAGGAGAGCGGAGTCAAGCCGGTCGTCGTGATCGGCGACATCCGTGACCCGGGCACGGTCACCGAGCTCACCGAGGCAGCGGGGCAGGCGGACTTCCTGGTGAACAACGTGGGGGACTACCGGCCCTCCGGGCCCTTCCTCACCAGCGGCGAAGCCGACTGGCAGCGGATGTACGAGCTGAACCTGCTGCACATCCTGCGGGTGACCCGGGCGTTCCTGCCGCGGATGGTGGAACGGGGAGGAGGCGGCATCGTCAACCTCACCTCGGTCGAGGGGATGCGCGGCATTCCGGGCAGCGCCGTCTACGGCGCCTTGAAGGCCGCCGTCATCAACTTCACCGCCTCGCTGGCGGCGGAGGTCGGGCAGTACGGCGTCCGGGTCAACGCCATCGCCCCCGACCTGACCGACACCCCGCAGACTCCGATGTGGGCCGGCACGCCGGCGAAGTACGCCGACCAGGTCGGGCGATGGGTGCCGACCGGGCGGTTCGGCCACCCGTCCGACCACGGTGACGCGGTGGTGTTTCTGCTGTCGGAGCAGTCCGGGTTCATCACCGGGACGACCCTGCGGGTGGATGGCGGGACCCTCGCGGCGCCGGGCTGGTTCCGGCGTGACGAGCAGCGCTTCACCAACCTGCCCCGCCCGCTCCGCTGACCTGCCGCGCCAGTGCTGACCGTGTGGGCGGACCGCGTTCTGCGGCCCGCCCACGCCTGTGAGCGGTTCAGCGCCGCGCTGCGGCCGGCCCTGCGGCCGAAGAAGCTGCCGCGCTCGAGCGACGCGCCGTTTGCGTACCACCAGGCGGCGATGCCCGCCGTGGCCTGGCCAAGCAAATGGTTGGTCGGTCGAACATGTCCGGCTCCCACCACTGCGGCCGCCGCCCTCTCATTCACCGTTCGCCGAAAGGTCTGCCGATGAGCAGTCAATCCACTGATGTGGCACGACAGAACGAAGGCTGGTCGCTGCGTCTCGTCCTCTCCCTCGTCTCGATGGTCGGAGTCCTGGAGCTCCTCGCCGTCAACTATCAGATGATCTCGACGGCCCTGCCGCAGATCAGCGCTCACTTCCGGACCACCCAGGGAGCATGGCTGCTCACCGCCTTCCTCCTCGCCGGGGCGGTGCTCAGCCCGCTGCTCGGCAAGCTCGCCGACATGCACGGCAAGCGTCGGATGCTGCTCATTGCGGTCGCCGGCGCTGCCCTCGGCGCGCTGCTCTCCGCGCTGGCACCCAATTACGGCGTGCTTATCGCCGGCCGGGCACTGCAGGGACTGCTGATCCCGTGCATGTTCCTGACGTACTCGCTGATGCGTGACGTCTATCCGCCGCGCACCCTCGCCATGTCGGTCTCCATCGTGACCAGCGGCATGGGCCTGATCGCCATCCCGTCGCCGTGGCTCACCGGGTGGCTGATGGGCAGTTGGGGGTTCCGCGGCATCTTCTGGTTCTTCGTAATCTGCCTGGCCGTGCTGCTGGTGCTCATCGTCGTGACAACCGAGGAGAGTTCGGTCCGGGCCCGCTCGCGGCTCGACTTCCTCGGCGCGCTGCTGCTCGGCTCCGGTCTCGCCGGCGTCATGGTCGGCGTCAGCTTCGGCCCGGCCTGGGGATGGGGTACGGGGCGGACGCTCGGTTGCCTCGCAGGTGGCGCGGTCCTGCTCGCCGCGTGGGGCAGGCAGGCCCTCGCCAGCCGCGAACCACTGGTCGACCTGCGGTTCTTCAAGCGTCGCCCGGTGATCCTGACCGCGATGACGGCCGGTCTGTCGTACGGGAACACCGCCGTCTTCACCGCGCTGCTGCCGATGGTGTGCATGACGCCGACTGCCCTGGGGCTGGGGTACGGCTTCGGCGTCGACGCCAAGGGGTTCGCGCTGTTCCAGGCCCCGGTGGGGATCGGGGCGGTGGTCGGCGGGCTCGTCGTGGGCCTGCTGGTCCGCCGTATCCGGCCCGCGCTGCTGATGGTCGCGGGCCAACTGCTGCTGACGGCCGGCGCCGTGCTGACCGCCGTGTCGCATGACGCCAAGGCCCCGCTCATCACCTGGGCACTCATCCAGGGCCTGGGCCTGGGCGTGTCCTACGCCGCCGTCCCGAACCTGATCATCGGCGCGGTCCCCCGTGAGCTGCAGGCATCCATGTCGAGCATGGTCCAGGTGTTCCAGGGCGTGCTCCCCGCCATCCTTCCGGTCGTCGCGTTCGCTGTCCTCAACTCGCACATCGCGACCGTGGCGCAGGGCTTCGTCTTCTACACCGACGGCGGCATCCGGTCCGGCTTCCTGGTGGCCGCCGGCGCCTCCCTCGCGGGCCTGTTGGTGGCGCTCGTCGCCCTGTCGCCGGTGCGGCGTACTGAGCAGCGGAAGGACGACCTGGTGGCGGAGGCGGTGGTCTGATGCGGCGGACAGAAGAAGAAGGAGGAGGGGACGCTGTGGCCGACGTCGTACTGATCACGGGCGCGGGTCGGGGAATCGGCCGAGAGATCGCGGTCCGCCTGGGCGCGGCCGGATATCGCCTCGGCCTGACGGCCAGGACCGGCGCGGAGCTGTCCGTCACGGAGCGTCTGGTCACCGAGGCCGGCGGCCGGGCGGTCGCCGTGCCCGCCGACGTGACCCGGCCGGATGGCGCGGAGCGGATCTGCACCGCGGTGGAGGAGGCCTTCGGGCCGGTCCATGCACTGGTCAACTGCGCGGGTTTCTACGGCCAGTACGAGCGGTTCGTCGACTGTGACCCCGAGGTGTGGTGGCGGGTACTGGAGACGAACCTGCACGGGCCGGCCCTGCTGCTGCACCGTCTGCTCCCCACCATGATCAAGGCCGGCCGGGGCCGGGTGGTCAACCTCGGCACCCGGATGGCCTTCGATGCAGACCCGGGCATGCCGTTCAGCGCCTACGGGGTCTCCAAGGCCGCTCTGCTCCGGCTGAGCGGCATCCTGGCCGGGGAGTTGGCGGGCACCGGCGTGTCGGTGTTCGATCTCAGCCCCGGCATGGTGCGGACGGCGATGAGCGCGCAGATCCCCGGGGTCGAGGAGTTGCCGGACGAGATCTGGTCCCTGCCGTCGGCAGCGGCCGAGAAGGTCGAGGCGCTGTTGTCCGGCTGTTACGACGAGCTGCACGGGCACTTCGTCCACGTAATGGACGACCTCGACGACCTGTGTACCCGGCTCCGTGACCGCCCGGGCAGCAGGAGGCTGACGCTCAACCCCACCGGCCCCGACGATCCACTCAGCGCATAACACAGCCACGCAGGCGCGTCCCTCGTCCGCCACCGACCGTCCCAGAGGGCCGGGGAGGTGCGCCGGGGTGGCATGAGCGCGACGTGACGCCCCATGGGTGGTGCCCCTCCGGGAAGGGCACCACCCACGACTTTGCGCCCGGACTCCGGCACCTCCGGCTCGGGCGACCCGTGAACGCGGCCGCCCCCTGGTGCACCGGAGCCGCCGCTCCTTCCCACTCACCGGGAAGAGCCCATTTCGCTTCGGAACAGCAAGTCGTACGGTCCTGCCACCTTCGCACGACGACCGGAGAGGGGATGCTCCATGGCCACATCGACGCGAGCAGGCTGCAGCTGAGCCGCAACATCGGCGAGATGTACGCCTTCGCCCAGCGCGGCGAGGAGATCCCGATAAAGCGGCGCACCCACACCCGTCGGACCAGGTAATCGCCCCGGAGTGCGCGGGCGCGGCGATCGACTTGCTGAGGGAGAACGCCGGCGGCAACGCCACGCGTACCTGCCCCAGCCCGGTCCAGCGCGCCTGGCCCGACGCCCACACCGGCCGCGGCCACGCTGCCAACTACCCGGAGCCGGTGCTGGTCATGTTCGGGCTGTGCGCGCTCGGCATCGACATCCAAGACACCATGGCCTGAAAGGTGCCGCACATGACAGCGCTCACCTACGAGTCGAGCTCCCGCACCGCCAAGGCGGCGGGACTCACCCTCCACTACCACGAGGCGGGCCCCGAGACGGAGACATCAGCGGCTGGCGCCGCGGGCCCGGTCGTGATCATGCTGCACGGTGGCGGCCCGGGTGCCTCCGCCTGGAGCAACTTCGGCCGCAACCTCCCTGTCTTTGCGCAACTCTTCCGCACCCTGCTGGTCGACCAGCCCTGCTACGGCCGCTCGGATAGGCCTGAGCTCGACAAGGACTACTTCAGCTACAGCGCGGATGCTGTCGCCGCGCTGATGGACGAACTGGACATCGCCCAGGCTCACTTCATCGGCAACTCGCTTGGCGGCGGCACCGCCGTCCGGATGGCCCTGAACCACCCGGACAAGGTCGCCAAGCTCCTTCTGATGGGCCCCGGCGGGGTCTCCGTCAACCTCTTCGCCCCGGACCCGACCGAGGGCATCAAGCGGCTGCTCGAGTTCAACGCCGCGCCGGAGGCGACCAAAGAGCAGCTGCGCGCCTTCCTCAGCGTCATGGCGTACGACCAGTCGATCGTCACCGACGAACTGGTCGAGGAACGCTGGGCCTCGGCCACCGACCCCGACAACAAGGTGGGCAGCGCCCGGATGGCGGCCTCCTTCGCCAACCCGGCCTGGGCCGAGGACTGGATGCTCTGGCGCGAAGCCCACCGCATCACCCATCCGGTGCTGCTCACCTGGGGCCGCGAGGACCGCGTCAACCCGCTCGACGGCGCGCTGGTGGCACTCAAGACCATCCCGGACGCCCGCCTGCACGTCTTCCCGCACTGCGGCCACTGGGCCCAGACCGAGCAGGCCGACGAGTTCAACCGCCTGGCCATCGACTTCTTCTCCCACTGACCGACCCGCTACTGCACCATGACGGAAAGGTGCTCAACCATGGACATCCGTGCTCTTGGCTACTTGCGCCTGGAGACCACCAAGCTCGCCGAGTGGCGCACCTACACCCTCGACATCCTCGGGATGGTCGAGGCGCAGGGCTCGGACGAGAGGCAGCTGAACGTCCGTATCGACGACCGCGCCCACCGCTTCCAGTTCGTCACCGGCGAGCAGGACCGCCTCCTGGCCGCGGGCTTCGAGGTCGCGAACGCCGCCGCACTCGCCAATACCGCCGCCGAACTGGAAGCGGCCGGAGTCGTCGTCAAGCAGGGCGACGCGGCCACCCTCGCCGAACGCCGCGTCCAGGGCCTGATCCACACCTCGGACCCTTGCGGCAACCCGCTGGAGTTCTTCTGGGGCCAGGCGCAGGACCACACCCCGCTCGGCACCCCGTACGGCAACCGCTTCGTCACCGGCGACCTCGGACTGGGCCACGTCGTGCTGCCGGCCCCGGACATCGAGGCCGCGCTGGACTTCTATGAGAACCTGCTCGGCTTCCAGCTGCGTGACTCGATGAAGCTGCCGCCGGTCGCCGTGCCCACCGGCGCCCCCGGCCAGGACTGCTACTGGATGCACTTCCTCAGCCCAAACCGCCGTCACCACAGCCTGGGCCTGTACCCGGGCGCGCTGCCGCCCGGCATCGTGCACTTCATGGTCGAGCTGGAGACCCTGGACGACGTCGGCTTCTGTCTGGACCGGATGAACAACGCGGGTATACCGATCGCCTCCACCTTGGGCCGGCACTCCAACGACCACATGGTGTCCTTCTACGCGCAGGCGCCGGGCGGTTTCCAGGTCGAGTACGGCTGGGACGGCCTGGTCGTCGACCCCGCCACCTGGGTCGCGAAGGAGATCACCTCGGACAGCTTCTGGGGCCACCAGTGGAACGGCTGACGGGTAGTGAGGTGGACGCAGCCGTCTTCCGGGACGTCCTCGGCCGCTTCGCCAGCGGCATCACGGTGGTCGCGGGACTCGACGGCGCCGAGCCGGTCGGGTTTGCCTGCCAGTCCTTCGCCTCACTCTCCATCGACCCCCCGCTGGTCATGCTGGCCGTCGGCAAGACGTCCACCAGCTGGCCGAGAATCGAACGGGCCGGCCGCTTCTGCGTCAGCATCCTCGCTGAGGACCAGCAGGAGGTATGTGCGGCACTTGGCGCCAGCGGCAGGCAGAAGTTCGCCGCCGTTCCCTGGCGGACCTCGGCGCACGGCACCGTGGTGATCGACGGAGCCCTGGCCACGGTGGACTGCCGCCTGGCGGCAGTCCACGAAGCCGGCGACCACCACATCGTCACCGGCGAGGTCGTCGACCTTGCCGCCCGGGAGAACGGGCGGCCGCTGCTGTACTTCCGCAGCCGTTACGCCGCCGGCGCCTTTTCGAACTGACTACAGCCTCGCATCGACCGCAAAGGAACCCACACCCCATGCCGATCGACGTCGAGAAGGTGACCTCCGCCCCCCCGGTGCGCGCCACAGCGGTCTGGGACGACCGCGAGGTGCGGCTGTACCACCTGGCGCTGGGCGCGGGCGTCCCCGAGACCGACCCAGCTGAACTGCGCTACGTCTACGAAGGGCACGAGCGAGGCCTGCAAGTGCTGCCCACCTTCGGTGTGGTGGCCGGCGGCAGCGGGGGAGTGGGCTTCCAGGTCTTCGACCTGCCGGGAGTGGACATCGACCTGGCTGCGGTGCTGCACGGCGGCCAGGAGATCACCGTGCACCGCCCGCTGCCCGCCGCTGCTCGGGCGACTACGGTCACCCGGGTGCCGGCGGTGTACGACAAGGGCAAGGCCGCCGTCATAGTGCAGGAGTCCACCCTCCTCGGCGAGGACGGCGAACCACTGATCACCCAACGCAATCAGATCTTCGTCCACGGTGAGGGCGGCTTCGGAGGGGACCGCGGCCCCTCCGAGCGTCTCCCCACACCGGACCGGGAGCCCGACCTGGTGCTCGAGATCCCGACGCTCCGTCAGCAGGCGCTGCTCTACCGGCTCACCGGGGACTGGAACCCGTTGCACGCCGATCCCGCCACCGCCCGCCGCGCAGGCTACGACCGCCCCATCCTGCACGGGCTGTGCTCCTTCGGGATGGCGGTCAAGGCCGTCACCGACCGCCTGCTGGACGGGGACGCCGCCCGCATCACGGAGTGCCGTACTCGCTTCGCGGGGGTGTTCTTCCCCGGTGAGCCCCTGCGGATCAGGGTCTGGTCCGATCCCGCCAGGCGCACCTACCGGCTGCGGGTCACCGCGGCGGACCGCGACGACGCGCCGGTCCTCACCGACGCCCGACTCACCGCCCGCTGAACCCCCGCTAAACCAGAGAGGACCGCACACCCGCATGAGAACCGAGTGGGACCACACCTACGACGTCGTGGTGGTCGGCTCCGGCGCCGCCGGGATGGCCGCGGCCATCACCGCCCGGCTGCGCGGACTGACTGTCCTCGTGGTGGAGAAGACCGACATCTACGGCGGCACGACCGCCCTGTCCGGCGGCGCCATCTGGGTGCCGAACAACTTCCACCTGGACGCCGCCGGACTCGGCGACACCCCCGAGAAGGCCCGCGCCTACCTGGACTCCACTGTCGGCGACCGGGTGCCCGCCGCCCGCAAGGACGCCTACATCGAGCACGGACCGCGGATGGTACGGGAGTTCCACGACCGCACGGCCGTGAAGTTTGTCTACACCCCGGGCTACTCCGACTACTACCCCGAGCGGATCGGCGGCTACCCGCAGGGCCGCTCCATCGAACCGCGGATCTTCGACTTCAAGAAGCTCCCGCCCGAGCAGCGCGCCACCCTGCGCCGGGCCGGGCTGCCCACCTACGGGCTCACCATCACCTCCAAGGACTTCCGCCGCCTGAACATGGTCGGGCGCACCTGGGCCGGCAGGCGGACCTCGGCCAGGGTCGGCGCCCGCGCGGTCAAGGCCCTGCTCTCCGGCCGGAAGCTGCTCTCCCTCGGCGAAGCGCTGATCGCCCGGATGCGGCACTCGCTGGACGCCCTCGGCGGCGAGCTGTGGCTGTCCGCTCCGCTGACAGATCTGGTGGAGGAGAACGGCCGGATCACCGGCATCCGGATCACCTGCGACGGCCGGGAGCTCGCGATCCGGGCGACCGGCGGCGTGGTCCTCGCCGCCGGCGGCTTCTCGCACCACCAGCAACTGCGGGAGAAGTATCTGCCGGCACCGACCTCTGCCGAGTGGAGCTCCGCCCCCGAGGGCCAGACCGGCGACGCGCTGGAGCAGGCCATGGCCGCGGGCGCCGCGGTCGACCTGATGGACCGGGTGTGGGGCGCACCGTCCGCGGTGCCGCCCGGGAGCAAGCCGCTCTTCCTCGTCGCCGACCGCGGCATCCCCGGCATGGTGATCGTCAACGCGGCGGGCGAGCGCTACGCCAACGAGGCCGCCCCGTACCACCAGTTCGTCGACGCGATGTATGCGGCCGACAGGCCCGAGGCGACCACCGTCCCTTCCTGGCTGATCCTCGATGCCCCCTCCAAGTCCCGCTACATCATCATGGGGCTGTTCCCGGGGCAGGCCTTCCCCAAGCCGTGGCTGGAGAACGGCTTCGTCAAGAAGGCTAGGACCGTCGAGGAGCTGGCCGGGCAGATCGGTGCTGCTCCGGAGCGGCTGCGGACAACCGTGGACCGCTTCAACGGCTTCGCCCGCGCCGGCCGCGACGAGGACTTCCACCGTGGCGACAGTGTCTACGACCGCTACTACGGCGACCCGACCTTGCCCAACCCCAATCTGGCGCCGCTGGAGAAGGGGCCGTTCTACGCCGTCCCGGTGCACCCGGGCGACATCGGCACCAAGGGCGGTCTGGTCACCGACGCCACGGGCCGGGTGCTGCGGGAGGACGGGATGGTGATCGAGGGCCTGTACGCCTCCGGCAACGTCTCCGCCGCGGTGATGGGCGAGACCTACCCGGGGCCCGGCGCGACCATCGGCCCGGCGATGACCTTCAGCTGGCTCGCGGTCAACCACATCGCACGCACGTGCCCCCCTGCCACGCAGTGACCGAGGAGAAGGAGAAGACACATGCAACGCTATGAGGGACGCCGGGTCCTGATCACCGGCGCAGGATCGGGCATCGGCCGGGCGACCGTTGTACGGCTCCTCCGGGAGGGTGCGGACGTCGTGGCCGCCGATGTCTCGGAGTCCGGACTGAAGGAAACGACCGCCCTGGCCACTGAGCACGCGGGCCGGCTGACGACCGTGGTCGTGGACATAGCGGACGAAGCATCCGTACGGGAGGCGGTCGGCGGCGCGATAGCCGACCTCGGCGGGCTGGACGTGCTGGTCAACGCGGCCGGCATCCTGCGCTCGGCGCACACGCACGACACCACGCTGGAGTTCTGGAACCAGATCATTGCGGTAAACCTCACCGGCACCTTCCTGGTGACCCGGGAGGCGCTGCCCGCGCTGCTGGTCACCGGCAAGGGCGTGGTCGTCAACTTCAGCTCCACCTCGGCGTCCTTCGCCCACCCCTACATGGCGGCGTACGCGGCGACCAAGGGTGGCATCCAGTCCTTTACGCACGCGATCGCCGCGGAGTACGCCAAGCAGGGGCTGCGGGCGGTGTGCGTGGCGCCGGGCAGCATCAACAGCGGGATGACCCGTGACCCGGGCTTGCCCGAGGACACCGACTGGAGCCTGTACGCCAAGCTGAGGCCAGCTCTGTTGGGGGAGGGCTTCGCCGACCCAGAGACGGGCTTCGTCGGCCCGGAGGCCGTGGCGGGCGTCATCGCGATGCTGGCCTCCGAGGACGGCGCGTTCATCACAGGCACCGAGATCCGTATTGACGGCGGCACCCACATGTGATCGTCGACAGGGTCCCGGTCCGGCGCCGAGCCGGACCGGGACCCGTTTCCGTTGGCACGGGTGGTAGAGGGTGATGCCGTCCACGTCGGTCGCGTGGAGCAGGCCGCGCTCGGCCAGCACGTCCAGGTGCGCCCGCGTTTCCAGCACGGAGCATCTGGTTGAACGGGTCCGACCCGGCGAACGGGCGGTGCCGGAGCGTCCAGCCGAGCCGGTCGGCCACCTTCCGGGAGTGTGCGCGTCCGCCGTCACGGCGGCGAGCATGGCGTCCAGCCGTGCGGGGCGGTGGTCGAGCAGCTCGTCCACCCGGGCGGGCACGCTGTCAGCGACCGGTCCGTGCGTGGGTAGTAGCCGCACGTTGGGCATCGTCCGCACCAGCAGCAGGGAGACCAGGCAGTCGCCGAGCGGCCGGGCTCGCCTCGAAGCAGATCGGCGCGGACGCTCGTCGGCGCCGAGGCCGATCGGTGTGCTGAACGTGCGCCGCAGCGCGACCGTCTGCGTGTGGTGATCGCTCGTCATGTGCGTGACGAGGAATTTGCGACACGTGCTCGAGCCCGTAGCCGATCGCGTCGAGCGCCGCCGGGCGGCGCGCGGGCGAGCTGCTCCTGGCTCTCGGCCAGCGCCCAGCCGGAGTCGATCAGCACGACGCGTTCGCCATCGGTGATGGCGTAGACGTTCACCGCACAGCCCGTCGTCGGGCATGGGCAGTGGGATGCGGTGGATGCCGGCAACACCTCGTACCGCCCGGCTCTGTCAACTGCGGTGTGCGTCGGTTCATGGCTCGCACAGGGTTTGAAGGTGGGTGGTGACAGGGGAGTCGGTGCTCCGGTCGACATCGAAGAGGCGCCGGGTGAATCGCGGAGGGCCGGATCGGGGAAGCCCGCGGTCGGTGCGAACTCGGCACCGTTGACATACACCGCGGCCTCCGAGAGCAGGTAGAGCACCCTCTCCGCAGCCTCCCCGGGGCCCGGCCCATCCCGCGCAGAAGTACGTGCGGCCATTCCCGCTGTCCGGCGTCCACACCAAGCTCGAAGGCGACCATGGAGGTGTCAACCGCGCTGGGGGTGGACTGAGTTGACCCGGATGCGGTGACGGGCCAGGTCCAGGGCCGCCGTCACGTCGTGGGCAACGAACAGCCCATGGTCGCCGAGGCTCTTGGCGACCGCCCGGCCCTCGGCATCGCGCACGTCGGTGAGCACCACAAGGGCGCCGTGCTGCGCGAACAGCCGCGCCCGGGCCGCTCCTTGGCCGCGGCCGGCTCCGCTGTGGCGACGGTCTTGCCGTCCAGTTGCGTCAGCAGATCAAGACGTGGTGCGGCGAGGTCCCGGGGCAACGTGGAACGGCTTCACCCATGTTCACCGAGCCCCGTCGCTCCCACTCAGCGGGATGACCGTATTCCTTTTCGGGGCGTCGAAACCTACGGTCCTACCACCTCCGCACGACGGTCCGAGGGGATGCTCCACGGCCGACGATTCTTGAAAGCATGTGTGCTCTGGAGCTGTGCGAGGGAGGCGGCAGAGGGGGAGCCGCCCCTCGAGTGCCTGTCCTGCACAGGCTGGCCACCCTGGCGTCCCCGCCGCTTGTCACGTAAGTCGCGCTCGATGCCCATCCGGCCGACCTCCGCTGGCTCGGGGACCGCTTCGCGGCTCCGGTGTTCCCCTGCGAGGCCCTCGAGGTCTACGGCTGGGAGCTGGCCGGTTCGAGGTGCACGCGGGCCGCGGCATGGTTATCGACGGAGGTGTCACGCAGTTCGCGTGAGCCCCCATCCGCCCCTGAGGAAGGTGAAGAAGAACGTGAAGACCCTGGTTGTCGGTGGCACCGGCATGATCGGTGGCCACACCGCACGCAAGCTCACCGATGTGGGCCATGACGTCACCGTCGCGGCCCGACGCCCCCCCAAGTCCGACTCACTGGTTGCCGACTATCCGGTGCTCATCGGCGACTATGCCGAGGACGAGATTCGCGAGAAGCAGCTCGAGCCGTTCGAAGCGGTCGTGTTCGTCGCCGGCAACGACATCCGCCACGTCGCCCCCGAGGACGCCGACCAGGAGTTCTGGGACAAGGTCCAGGGCGTGGGTGTTCCCCGCTTCGTCGAACGGGCCAAGCGGGCCGGCGTACGCCGTGTCGTGCAGGTCGGCAGCTACTACCACCAGGTGCGTCCCGAGCTTGCCGAGACGAACCCTTACGTGCGAGCCCGCAGGGACGCCGACGCGGCGTCCCGGGCCCTGGCGACCGACGAGTTCAACGTGTCGACGCTCAACCCGCCCTCGATCGTGGGCATGGTCCCCGGAGCCACCACCCGCTACTTCGCCAAGCAGCTGGCTTGGGCGCGCGGGGAGCTGGTGGGGAAGGTGCCCGACTTCGCCCCTGCAGGGGGCACCAACTACATGACGGTTCGCTCGCTGGCCGAGGCGATCGCCGGCGCCCTGGTCAACGCCCGCTCCGGCGCGGCATATCTGGTCGGCGACGAGAACCTGACGTTCACGGAGTACTTCCAGCTGGTCTTCGACGCGTCCGGCTCCGGACGCAAGCTCGAGGAGCGCGACGCTGAGCACCCGTTCATGCCGGACGCCTTCATCGTGCCGGGCCGGGGTGAGGTCGTTAGCTACGAGCCCGAGGCGTTGGAGGAGGAGTTCCTGGGATACCGGCGCAACGACGTGCGGCCGATGATCGAGGAGATGGTCGCCTCGCTCGCCGTTCCCGGCCAAGCCTAGCCAGGAAAACCGTTGAGGCCCCGCCACCAGCTGCCTCAGAGCGGCTCCTGACCGCCGACCAGGCGGCGCCTGCCGACGTCGAGCAGGGTTGCCCGCGCATCGAGCCTGTAGCGGTGTCTGCGGTGTCTGCGGTGTCTGCGGTGTCTGCGGTGTGGCGCAGGAAGCTGGAATTGACCCCGGTATGGCCGTGCGTGAGGGGCTCCACAGGTTCGGGACGTCTCGCTCCCGTGCTGCTCGCGCGCCCCCGCACCCGGTCGGCCCGTGACACCGCCCGATGGGAGTTTCCCGCCAACCCTGCCGCGGTCGCGTACGCCCGCCACCTCACGGTCTGTCAACTTGTGGACCAGGGCTTCCGACTTGGCCTTGCCATCGAGTTGGTGGTCAGCGAGCTGGTGACCAACGCCACCCGGTACGAGGGAGGCCCGATCGGACTGCGGCGGTACGGCCGGCAGGGCAAGACCATCTGGATCGAACAACCGTTGACGCACCTGTGACAGCTGCGCCGTACCGGCGCGTCACGTCGCTATCGCCGCGGCCTCTACGGGTTCGACTGTGCAGGCTCTCGAGCAGAAGCCTGCCAAGCGCTTGTCGGAATACCAAGGTGGGCGAGAGCCCCGAATGGAGAACAGGGACCAGCGATGCCAGCCATACGCACCATTCCCGCAGTACTCGCACACGCCGTTGAGTCCTTCCCTGAGCGCGAGGCCATGGTCGACGGCGGCGTCCGATGGACGTTCGCCGAACTGGGTGAGCAGATTCGCCGCAGCGCTGCGGCGATGATCGCATCGGGCGTGCAGCGCGGCGACCGGGTGGCGGTGTGGGCGCCGAACGGGCACCGCTTCATCACCGCGGCACTCGGCGCGGTGACCGCAGGTGCGGTGCTCGTGCCCATCAGCACGCGTTACAAGGGCGACGAGGCGCGGTGGATCCTGGGCAAGAGCGGTGCGCGGCTGCTCGTGGTCGACAACGGGTTCCTCGGCAATGACTACCTGGCGATGCTCCGCGAGGGCGAACCGGCGGGCAGCGGTCGGCCCGTCGCCGGGCTGCCGGACCTCCGTGAGGTGGTGCGCCTGGACGGCGGCGGAGAGCTTCCCTGGGAACGCTTCCTCGACCGGGCGGGCCGGGTACCGAGTACCGACGTGCTGGCCCGCGCCGCGACGGTCGTCGAAGAAGACCCTTCGGACATGTTCTTCACTTCCGGGACGACCGGTCGGCCCAAGGGAGCAACGACCACTCATGGCCAGAACCTACGGGTCTACGAAGCGTGGATCGCGCGCACGGGCCTGCGTCCCGGGGACCGGTACCTTGTGGTCAATCCCATGTTCCACGTTTTCGGTTACAAGGCCGGCGCGCTGGCCTGCCTGATGCAGGGCGCGACGCTCGTGTCCCAGCCGGTGTTTGACGTCACTGAGACGTTGCGGCTGATCAGCTCGGAACGATTGACGGTCGTGCCGGGCGCTCCGACGCTCTATGCGTCCCTGCTTGACCATCCCGACCGCGCCGGCCTCGACCTCGGCTCGCTCAGGCTGGCCATCACCGGCGCGTCCGTGGTGCCGGCGGCCCTCGTCGAGCGCATGCGCGCAGAGCTGTTTCCGCAGGTGATCGTCGCTTACGGGCTCACCGAGTCGTGCGGCACGGTGACTGTCGGCGATCCGGACGCAGCCCCGGAGACGGTCTCGCACACGGTCGGCAAGGCCATCGAGGGCACCGAGGTGATCGTCGCCGGTCGGGACGGCGAGCCGGTACCGGCGGGCGAGAGTGGTGAAGTGCTGGTCCGCGGCTACAACGTCATGCGCGGCTACTTCAACGATCGGGAGGCCACGGACAACGCGATCGACGCGAAGGGCTGGTTGCACACCGGCGATGTCGGGGTGCTCGACGCCGACGGAAACCTGCGCATCACCGACCGGCTCAAAGACGTGTTCATGGTCGGAGGGTTCAATGCCTACCCGGCGGAGATCGAGCAGACCCTCGCACGATACGAGAAGATTTCCGAAGCAGCGGTGATCGGCGTTCCCGACGAGCGGCTCGGCGAGGTGGGGCGGGCCTATGTGATCCCGCGTCCCGGTGCCACCGTGACCGAGGAGGAGATCATCGCGTTCTGCCGCACGCGGCTGGCGAACTTCAAGGTGCCTCGCTCGGTCCGTATCGTCGACACCCTGCCCCGCAATGCGTCCGGCAAGGTACTCAAGTTCGAACTCCGCGATGAGTCGGCGCAGTCCATCCGCTGAACCGGCCGCTGTGCAGCTTGACCAGCCTCTCTGCGGCGATCGTTCGGTGGAGCGATCGCCCGGCGGTGGTGCGCCGTGGTCCGATCCTGGCGCACCGGGGCTGCTTTTACGCCATGGGCCTTCGAGTTCCAGACCGGCGCATTGGGTCCACCTCCCGGAGAAGTACGGCAATCGGCGAGGCGTCTACAACCGGCTGCGGATGTGGGCCATCGGCGGCACCTGGGACCGGGTGTTCACGACGCTGAATGGCCCAGGCGGACGCCGAAGATGACCTGAATTGGGCTGTCTCGGTGGACTCCACCATCGTGCGGGCCCACCAGCACGCCGTCGAGACTCGCAAGAAAGGGCCCCAACCGGCGAGTCGGACGACCACGCCGTCGGACGGTCCCGCGGCTGGCTGACTACGAAGATCCACCTCGCCGCCGACACTCGCTGCCGTCCCCTGGCCTTCGTCCTCACCGCCGGACAGACCGGCCACGCATCGGGGCACGGTCACCCGCCCGACCGACCCACGACGATCAACGAAAACGTCGAAGGTTGAGTTCACGTGCACGTCTGCGAAATGCCGGCGACGGTGGCATGGGGGTCGACGGGAAGACGGCTGCGTCGGCGCGGTTCCGGCCGGAGGGCCGCGGAAGTTCCACGGTGCATGGGCGCGGTGTTGCCGTGACGAAGGTGTCTCCGGCTGACGAGCTCCAGCCGGAGACACGAGGGGCATGGCTCGTCCCGAGGTGCGGCCTCCATTCGGCGGCCCCGGTGACGCTTCGGCCGATCGACTCAGATCATCATGCGCAATGCTTCGGGCACGTCTTGGCCCATCGCTGTCATCGCGGCCGCGTGGTAGACGGTTCCCTCGACGTGGATCGCGTGACTTAGGCCGGCGTGCGCGTCGCGCCAGAAGCGCTGTATCGGCTGGTCGAGCCGTAGCGCGTTCCCGCCCGACCGAGTGAAGATCTCGTCGACTGCGGCCACCGCTCGCCAGGCGGCCCGCACCTGATCACGTCGGCCCGCAGCCCGTCGCTCGAACGACACGGTGCTGCCGCCGTCGACGATGTCAAAGATGCGGCTGACGTTGTCCAGCAGCTGTGCCCGTGCCCCCGCGATCTCGGCAGCCGCCTCACCGATCGCGCGCATGACGTAGGGATTCTCCTTTATGACTCCGCCGACGGCCGCCGTCCTGTCCCGCTGGTAGGCCACGTGTGCGTCGAGTGCTCCCTCGGCGATGCCGATGACGGCCGCGGTGATTCCCAGAGGGAAGATGGTCGACCAGGGCATGCGGAAGACCGTCTCGTCCCGCCCGGCCTCGGCCGCGGCTTGCCCCTCGATGACTTTGGCGGCGTCCAGTACGCGGTAGTCGGGCACGAAGGCCTCCCGTACGACAATGTCCTTGCTGCCAGTCCCGCGAAGACCGACGACGTTCCAGGAGTCCTCGACGATCTCGTAGTCGGAGCGGGGAAGGACGAGGTGCAGCATCCTCTGAGGGGCGACGGGCCGACCGTCGGCGTCGCCGAGCAGGCCGCCCAGGAAGATCCAGTCGCAGTGGTCGGTGCCTGACGAGAACTGCCAACGGCCGGAGAAGACATAGCCGCCGTCCACTGGACGAGCGACGCCGGTGGGTGCGTAGGGCGAGGCGATCCATGTGTCCTGGTTGCGTCCCCACACCTCCTCCTGCAGTTTCGGGTCGCAGAATGCCATCTCCCACGGGTGCACCCCCACGATGCCCGAAACCCATCCGCTGGCGCCGCAGTACCGGGCCACTGCCATCACGGCCTCGGCGAAATCCCGAGGATGGGATTCGTAGCCACCGTGCTCGGCGGGCTGCAACATCCGGATGACACCGGACTCCTTGAGTTTCTTGGCCGTGTCGTCGGGAAGCTTGCCGAGCCGCTCGGCCTCGTCGGCCTGGCTGCGAAGCTGCTCTGCCATGCCGGCGATCCGTTCGGCGATCTGCTTGGGCATCCGTGTGCTCCTAGAGGTTGAGATGGGCGTGAACATGTAGACAGCTGGGGGGAGGCAGTGTGATCGGGGACCTGGCGGGGGCGTTCACAGGGACTGGCGGAGGGACTGCAGCGGGATACGGTGATCGGCCGTAGACCGCGGGCCGCAGCCGACGCGACGTTTCCGGAGACGGGTCCGCCACCGAATGCGCCACGGTGCGACGGTGGTTGGCGACCGTCCACCTCCGTGATGCCGTCTTCCACCGCGATCTCCGCGAAGATTGGCCGTCTGCCCGCTCGTCGACGGATCGTTAGCAAGCGCGATGACGACCCGGCCGACGAACTCGGGAGTTTCGGCCTCGGCGATGGCCTTGACCCGGTCGAACAGCGTCGCGATCTCCTCGTCGCGGCGGTGGTCGCCATGCACCGCGATCGCGGTGCCACCCCGTGCGCCGATTTGCTCTGCCGCCTCCAACAGCGGACTCCCACTGCTCACCGGTGAGGTAGACGGTCCAGCGGTCCGCAGCCAGCGCCGTCGCGATACCCTTTCCGATACCTCGGCTGGTGCCGGCCACCACCGCAACCTTGCCGCTCATGCCCAACTCACCTGCTCCACCACGGTGTTCGGGAGCAGCGGACGCTGGATCCCCACTGGCTGGTGGTTCGACTTCGACACCTTCCCCCGCCCGTCCTCGACGACATATGCGTCGTACTCACCGGCTCCGAGCATCCCGGTGTTGTCGAGCCGGTTCACTCGCCTGATGAGCAAGGTCCAGGTGCCCGACGCCTCGGTGTCGCTCAGCGGGGTGGTGCAGGGGTGGAAGCCGTGGTGCATGTCCAGCACCGCACAGCGGCCCTCAACCTTCTTCAGCGGGGTCTCGGCGAACACCTCGATGATCCCGTCCGCGTCGTCGAACGTACCGAGCGGACCGTTCGAAGCACCCACCTTGATGAAGCAGTCCCGGAAGGCTGCAGGATCCTTCGTGCCGCATACGCCCCAGCACCGGTACATGGGGGCCTTGATGGACTCGATCTGTTCCAGGTCGGCCATCCGCTGCTCCAGTGAACGGTCCCGCACGATGCCCGTCATCTTGAATCTCCTTTCGAAGCGGATGCTTCCGGAGGCTAGCGACCACTGAGGCGGGCACGACAAGGCCCGATCCCGGTCAGCGGGAAAGCGATCGGCTTGGTCGACGAAGAGGGGCCCCTGGTACAACGCCGCAGGCTCGTACGCAGGCAGGGGCCGGGGCAGCGCCGCGTCGGCGGCCACGCTCGACGGGCTGCACGACCGTGGACGGGTGGTGCTAGACCTTGACGGGTGGGCGGGGGATAGCCGGGCATGTCCGGCGGCGAACATGTTCCCGCTGACCGGGAAGAGTCCTTCGGGCCCTGGCCGTGGATGACTAGATTCGCCGCAACAATCCCTGCACGCGTCTGTAACGAGCTGAGGGCGAACATGACAGAACTGACCTACGAATCCACGTTGCGTGAGCTCCAGACCGATCACGGAGTGCTGCGCTACCACGAGGCCGGCGACGGCCCGCCCTTGCTAATGCTGCACGGCTCGGGCCCGGGCGTGACCGGGTGGCGCAACTACCATGGAATTCTCCCGCTCTTCGCCCGGGAATTCCGCTGCTTGGTCCTCGAATTTCCCGGCTTCGGGGTCAGCCACCCGGCCGACCAGCATCCGATGGTGGCCGCGCCCGAAGCTGTTATGCGCTTCCTCGACGGACTCGGACTGCAGCAGGTCGACGTGATCGGCAACTCGATGGGCGGCATCATTGCCACCCAGATCGCCATCGGTCACCGGGACCGGGTGCGCAGGCTGGTGACTATCGGCGGCATCGGGCGGAACCTGTTCTACCCGGGCTTCGGCGGTGAGGGCATCAATCTTCTGGTGGAGTTCACCGAGAACCCCACCCGCGAGAAGCTCGTCCAGTGGCTGCATTCGATGGTGTACGACCCCGCGCTGATCACCGAGGAGCTGATCGAGGAGCGCTGGGCTCAGGCCACCGATCCGGACACGCTGGCCAGCGCCCGCAGAATGTACGGCAGAGGAGCGCTCGAGGCACGAGCCGCCGCGGTCGCGGCCTCGGACAATCCGCCGGACTGGGCGATGCTGCACAAGATCAAGGCCAGGACCCTCATGACCTGGGGCCGTGACGACCGGGTGAGCCCGCTCGACATGGCGATCTTGCCGATGCGGACCATTCCGGACGTAGAGCTGCACGTGTTCCCGAATTGCGGCCACTGGGCGATGATCGAGCAGAAGGCGGCCTGGGAGAGCGTCGTCCTGGCCTTCCTGATCCACAAGGACGAGACGTGACAGGTCGGGTCCCGCGGTAAGACGCCATCGTTCTCAGCACCGGTGGCCGCAGGTCAGGCAGCTGTACTGGTCCTGGCCCGTTCGAGTCGCCGGACCCGGCAGGGCACGAGCAGGTACGACGGGACTCCGAGCCGCCTGGTACGTCTAGGACTTCGACGTAAGTGGGACCTAGCCGAAGTCGACGGCCGCAAGGATCGGGGCGGCGACGGCCAGGGCGTACTGCACCTTGACGGTGGCGCTGCGCGCTGGGTGGGTCAGCATGTCGCTCGGCAGGATGAGCGCGAGCAGACCCAGGACGCCGGACACTCCCATCGCCCACGGGGCCATGCCCACCAGCGGTCCGGCGACCCCGTCGCCGCTGTAGGACTGGTTGAGGACGATGATGACGAACACCACGACGACGACCGGGAGTAGCAGCAGGCCTATGCCCGCGAAGACCCGCACGGCCTTGGTCGAGGGCGCGAACGGGTCGACCAGGACGGCCGCTTCGGTCAGCGCCGGTGCGGTGATCGGGGCGGGCTGCGGTTCGGGTGTGGTCATGTCAGCCACTGTGGCCCGCGCGGGCGGGGCCCGCACCGGGGCAGGCACTCAACGGTCGGGTGAGTACATGACCCGCCTCACCGCCCTCGACCACCTCCTGGGCGACGGCCGCCACCACCTCTCCCGACTGACCCACTCGGTGCACCGGCACGAAATTCTCGAACCCCTCGCCGGGGCAGCCTGAAGCCCCCGGCCAGACGCCGGGTCTACCGGGGGATTGTGGCGTCGCTGACAGCGATGGTCGGATCGCGGTGGTCGACGAACTCGCTGCCCGGCGACATCAGCGCGGCGACGAGGACATGCTTGGGCAAGAGGCTGTCTACGAGGGCCAGTTCCGTGCCCGACTCGTCCTCGTTGAAGGTGACGTCTTGGCACCAGGCGTCGCGGGCCCACGAAGATCGGGGAGACGCCCCCTAGATGATTGAGTCCGATGTCTGGGCTGGTCGCGACCATGGCGAAGGGCGCCCGTTGGCCTGAGTGTGACTTCCGACCTGGACGCCCTTCTGGCGGCACTGTACGTGTTCATCGA
>NZ_JAVIFW010000014.1 GCF_031157275.1 Streptomyces sp. LHD-70 | reverse complement strand
CGCTGTTGAGTTCTCAAGGAACGGACGCTTCCTTTGTACTCACCCTCTCGGGCTTTCCTCCGGGCGCTTCCCTTCGGTCTTGCGTTTCCGACTCTATCAGACTCTTTCGTGTCCGATTTTCCGTCGGGGGCCGCCCCGCGTTAGCGGGATATTGACCCTGTGCTTTCCGGCCCTTCCGGGCCTTTCGGCGGTGTTGACTCTATCAGATCCTTTCGGGCCTGATTCCCAGTCAACTGGGTTTGTCTTTGCGGCTGTTGGGCCGTTCCGACGATCAAACTCTAGTGGATTTCCCCGGCCGTTCAAAATCGGGCCACGAATTCAATTCCGGGCATGCCGAAATTGATCCCGTTGGGAGATCGTGCTGAGTTTGGTGTGCCGCTCTCGCGGCGAGAGGTGCCGCCGCAGAACCGTTACGGCTCCGTGGCAACCCGAAGAACTTTACGGATCCGGACAGGGGCTGTCAACCTCGGGTTCACTCAAGATCGCTGAGCCGACCGCCGGCGTCCGGCTGGGCGTCCTCGACCCGGCGAAGCAGTCTGGTCAGCAGCTCGCCGAGCAGTCCACGCTCATCTCCGGAGAGGTCCTGCAGCAGGTCCTCCTCGAAGACCGTCGCCAGGCGCATCGCCTCCAGCCACTTCTCCCGGCCCGTGTCCGTGAGCTCGATGATCACTCGTACGCGATTCGACTCGTCGCGGTCTCGGGTCACGAGGCCCTCCGCGACCATGCGGTCGATCCGGTGGGTCATGGCCGCCGGGGTGAGGCCGAGGCGCTTGGCGATCTCGCCGGGGCCCAGGCGGTACGGGGCGCCGGAGAGGACGAGGGCCTTCAGGACCTCCCACTCCGCGTTGCTGATGCCGAGCGTCGCCGTCTGGCGGCCGTACGCCACGTTCATGCGGCGGTTGAGGCGGCCGAGCGCGGAGACCACCTGCTCGACCTGGGGGTCGAGGTCGCTGAACTCGCGCTGGTACGCGGCGATCTGCTCCTCGAGGGTCGGCTCGGGCGGTGCTGTGGCGTCGGCGGTGTCACCCATGCCCGGCAGTATCGCACGCTGCGACTTTGCACTAAAGACCTTCGGGCCGTACTCTTTAGGTCTGAACTTTAGCTTCTAAGTCTTCAGGTCTAACTCCTGAAGCGACTCCTAAGGCAGGTGAAAGTGACCAGGGCGATGGGCGCTGCGATGCGCCGGATCCACGTGGGCAACGCGCTGAGTGCGTTCGGTCTCGGCTTCACGGTTCCGTTCCTCTACGTCTATGTGGCGCAGGTGCGGGAACTCGGTCCTACGACGGCGGGTCTCGTGCTCGCCGTCTTCGCCGTGGCCGCGCTCGTCGTGCTGCCGTTCACCGGTCGTGCCGTCGACCGGCGGGGTCCACTGCCTGTGCTGCTCGCCGCCCTGGTGACCGCCGCGATCGGCGCGATGAGCCTCGGGCTCGCCGCGAACACTCAGCTGGTGCTCGTCTCGGCCGCGCTGCTCGGTGCCGGGCAGGCCGTGATGCAGCCGGCGCTGGCCACGATGATCGTGGAGTGCTCGACGCCCGAGACGCGTACGCGCGCCTTCGCCATGCAGTTCTTCCTGCAGAACCTGGGCCTCGGCGTCGGCGGTCTGATCGGCGGGCAGATCGTGAAGCGCGAGCGTCCCGGTGACTTCACTCTGCTCTTCGGTATCGAGGCCGGCATGTTCCTGGTGCTCGTCGCGATCATGGCCACGGTGAAGCTGCCGGCGCAGCCGCGTATCGGCGATGCCACGCCGCAGGCCAAGGGCGGCTGGAAGCGGCTCTTCGGCAACCGGGCCATGGTGCAGCTGTGTGTGCTCGGCTTCGTGCTCTTCTTCGCCTGCTACGGGCAGTTCGAGTCCGGTCTGTCCGCGTACGGCGTCGAGGCGGCGGGGATCTCGCCGTCCACCCTTGGCATCGCCCTTGCCGCCAACACGGGTGCGATCGTGCTCGCGCAGTTCCTGGTGCTGAAGTTCGTCGAGCGGCGCAAGCGTTCGCGGGTGATCGCGGCGGTCGGGCTGATCTGGGCCGTGGCCTGGGTCTTCGCCGGGTACGCGGGCCTGGGGCACGGGAGCCAGGCCATGGCGACGGCCGCGTTCATCTCCACGTACGCGCTGTTCGGGATCGGTGAGGCCATGCTGTCGCCGACCGTCGCGCCGCTTGTGGCGGATCTGGCGCCGGACGGGATGGTCGGGCAGTACAACTCGGCCTTCGCCCTGGTGAAGCAGCTCGCTCTTGCGGTCGGGCCCGCGGTGGGCGGGCCGATGGGGGCCTCACTGCACGGTCCGTACATCGTGCTGTTCGTGCTCTTCTCACTCGGCATCACGGTGCTCGCCGTGAAGCTCGGGCGGTCGCTCACTCCGGCGCAGAACCACCCGTGGGCCGAGAAGAAGAGCCTGGTCGTACGGGAAGGCAGGCCCGCCCACGAGGTGGCCGGCGTCTGACGGGCGTACGGGTCATTCGCGCGGCAGGGCGAACTCGCACCAGACCGCCTTGCCGCCGCCCGGGGTGCGGCGGGAGCCCCAGGAGGACGCGATCGTGGCGACGATGGCGATGCCTCGGCCCGCTTCGTCGGCCGGTTCCGCTCTGCGGCGGCGGGGCAGGTGGTCGTCTCCGTCGGTGACCTCCACGATCAGGCGGCGGTCCGTACGGCGGAGTCTGAGGCGCATCGGTGGGGTGCCGTGCTGCAGGGAGTTCGCGACGAGCTCGCTGGCGGCCAGGACGCCCAGGTCGTGCAGCTCCGTCGGGAAGCGCCAGCTGGCGAGGACGCCGGAGGCGAAGGCACGCGCGCGTGGTGCCGCTTCGACGCCGCCGAGCAGTTCGAGTGCGGCGCCCCGGAAGCGCTCCGCGTCGGCGCCCGTGCGCTTGGGGTGCTGGAGGACCAGGACCGCCACGTCGTCGTCGTGCTCGGCGGTCACGCCCAGGGCGCGGATGAGGCGGTCGCAGACCACCTGAGGGGTGCCGGTCGCACCGGCCAGGGCCTGCTCCAGGGCGGCCACTCCCTGGTCGATGTCCTCGTCCCGGCGCTCCACCAGACCGTCGGTGTAGAGCACGGCGGTGGCGCCGGGCGGGAACGGCAGGGAGCCCGACGTGTGCATCCAGCCGCCGGTGCCGAGGGGCGGTCCGGTCGGCTCGTCCGCGCGGTGCAGCTCGCCCTCCTCGTCGCGTACGAGGATCGGCAGGTGGCCGGCGGACGCGTAGGTGAGGCGGCCCTCGTTCGGGTCGTGGATGGCGTAGACGCAGGTGGCGATCTGGCTGGCGTCGATCTCCGCGGCGAGGCCGTCGAGTAGTTGCAGCACTTCGTGCGGGGGCAGGTCCAGGCGCGCGTACGCCCGGACCGCCGTGCGGAGCTGGCCCATGACGGCGGCGGCGCGCACCCCGCGCCCCATGACGTCCCCGATGACGAGGGCGGTGCGGCCGCCGCCGAGGGTGATCACGTCGTACCAGTCACCGCCGACGGCGGCGTCCGTGCCGCCCGGCTGGTACGTGGCGGCGATGCGCAGGTCGTCCGGGCCCTCCAACTCCTGTGGCAGGAGCGAGCGTTGGAGGGTGACGGCGGCCTCGCGGTGGCGGCGTTCGCTGGCGCGCAGGCGCTCGGCGGCCTCGGCCTGGTCCGTGACGTCGGCCGCGAAGACGAGCACGCCGCCGCCGTCGGGAGTGTCGAGCGGGGTGCACGTGAACGTGTACGACCTGCCGCCGGGGACCTTGCGGGACTTGACCGTGCGCGGCTTGGCGCTGCGCAGGACCTGGTCGAGCAGGGGAAGCAGGCCGAGCTCCGCCAGCTCGGGCAGGGCTTCGCGCGCGGGGGCGCCGACGGGGCGGGGGCCGAAGGCTTCGGCGTACGCGTCGTTGACGTACGCGATGCGGTGCTCGGGGCCGTGGACGAGGGCGACGAGGGCGGGGACGCGGTCGAGGATCCCGCGCACGGGGAAGTCCTCGACGGCGGGCGTGGGAGCGGCGTCGTCCGTGTCGTCCACCAGGTGCTCGGCGCGGGCGGCGGGCACGGATCCGCGGTCGGATCGTGCGGCGGCGCGGCGTTGCGTTCCGGGGAGTCGGGCGCTCCAGCGCGTGAAGTTCACTGCGTTAGGCCTCGTGTGTTCGCTTCTGGGTCGAGACACGGCACTGGGGATGCCTCGTGCAAGTCGAGGGGCGGTTCGCCCTTGGTCGTGTCCAGTCTGTCGGACCGGACTGACATCCGTCAGACGCCGGTGCGGTGCGGGGAGTTCCTGGCTCCGGTCAGGAGGACTCCTTCGGGCGCTCCCCTCCGGCCGCGAGTTCGAACTCCGCACGCGGGTGCTCGAGGGAGCCCAGGGAGACGATTTCACGCTTGAAGAGGCCGGCGAGGGTCCATTCGGCCAGGACGCGGGCCTTCCGGTTGAAGGTGGGGACCCGGCTGAGGTGGTACACGCGGTGCATGAACCAGGCGGGGTAGCCCTTCAATTTCCGCCCGTAGACGTGCGCGACACCCTTGTGGAGGCCGAGCGACGCGACGGACCCCGCGTATTTGTGGGCGTAGTCCGTCAGGGGCCGGCCGCGCAGTGAGGCGACGACGTTGTCGGCGAGGACTCTCGCCTGGCGTACGGCGTGCTGGGCGTTGGGGGCGCACTCCGTGCCGGGTTCGTCGGCCGTGATGTCGGGCACCGCGGCCGCGTCGCCCGCCGCCCACGCGTGCGTGGTGTCGTCCAGGGCGAGCTTCGCGGTGCACTTGAGGCGCCCTCGGCCGTTGCGCGGCAGGTCGGTCGCGGCGAGCACGGGGTGGGGTTTGACGCCCGCGGTCCAGACGACGGTTCTGGTGGGGAACCGCGATCCGTCGTCGAGTACGGCGACCCGGTCCTGGCAGGAGTCGAGGCGGGTCTCCAGGCGTACGTCGATGTTGCGGCGGCGCAGTTCGCGGACGGTGTAGCGGCCCATCTCCTCGCCGACCTCGGGCAGGATCCGGTTCGAGGCTTCGACGAGGATCCACTTCATGTCGTCGGGCTTGACGTTGTGGTAGTAGCGCGAGGCGTAGCGGGCCATGTCCTCGAGCTCGCCGAGCGCCTCCACGCCCGCGTAGCCGCCGCCGACGAAGACGAAGGTGAGGGCCGCGTCGCGGACGGCGGGGTCGCGGGTGGAGGAGGCGATGTCCATCTGCTCGATGACGTGGTTGCGCAGGCCGATGGCCTCTTCGACGGTCTTGAAGCCGATGCCGTAGTCGGCGAGCCCGGGCACGGGCAGGGTGCGCGAGATGGAGCCGGGGGCGAGGACGAGTTCGTCGTACGGGATCTCGACGGAGCCGGTGCCCTCCTCCTCGGTGGCGAGGGTGGCGACGGTCGCGGTCCGCTTGGCGTGGTCGATGGACCGGGCCTCGCCGATGACGACCTTGCAGCCGTCGAGGACGCGGCGCAGCGGTACGACGACATGGCGGGGCGAGATCGATCCGGCGGCGGCCTCGGGCAGGAACGGCTGGTAGGTCATGTACGGGTCGGGGGTGATCACCATGATCTCCACGGACCCCTGCCTGAGCTCGGGTTTGAGCTTCTTCTGCAGCCGCAGCGCGGTGTACAGGCCGACGTAGCCGCCGCCGACGACGAGAATGCGAGCCCGGGCGGATCCGGGGGCCCTCCCCCGTGTGTTTGCAGCCATCACCAGTCCATGACGCACCGCGGCCGCGCGTTTGTCCACAGGCCCGGCAATTTGTGTGACCGGAAGTCTGCGCGACCGCGACGCGCGGCGTGTTCCGCGGCTTTGGAGATATACGCAGGTCAGGGTGTGACTTAGACGGCTCGGGCGGGGGTGCAATCGGGGCGGAACCGGTGCGTACTCCGATCGGGGGGCGCACCGTGCGGAACGGGCCTCTTCTGAATTGACTCCGCCTCAACTATGTTCGTGTGTCATCGGGGTGCGGGGGAAGTACCAGAGATGATCACGGCCAGACCCCCTTCGTGCACCGGCAGTCAGGCGGGGAAGTCTCCGGGGGGAGACGTCATTACCGGGGGAACGCTTATGCACATTCAGGATTCTCATTGGGGTTCCACGTCAGCTCTCGCGGCGGCGGACGGGCCTCAGCGGCACGGTTCGGCGGAGGGTGCGCGCAGCACACCGCTGCGGGTGGACGCCCAGCGCAATCTGGAGCACGTACTGCGCGCGGCGCGCGAGGTCTTCGGCGAGCTGGGGTACGGCGCGCCGATGGAGGACGTGGCGCGGCGGGCGCGGGTCGGGGTGGGGACGGTCTACCGCCGTTTCCCGAGCAAGGACGTCCTCGTGCGGCGGATCGCCGAGGAGGAGACCGCGCGGCTGACCGAGCAGGCGCAGACGGCGCTCGGTCAGGAGGACGAGCCGTGGTCGGCGCTCTCCCGCTTCCTGCGGACGTCGGTGGCGTCCGGCGCGGGCCGGCTGCTGCCGCCGCAGGTGCTGCGGGTGGGCGTGGCCGAGGAGGGCTCGGCCCAGTCGGCCGATGACACGGCGCGGGTGCCGCAGCAGCGGCATGCGGCACAGCCCGATCTGCGGCTCGTGGACCAGCGGCCGGCGCCGGAGCAGGAGCTCGTGGACCAGCGGCCGGCGCCGGAGCAGGAGACGGACCCGGATGCTGCGGGTTCGGGTACGGCGGCGCTGCTCGACGTGGTCGGGCAGCTGGTGGAGCGGGCGCGGGCGGCGGATGCGCTGCGCGCGGACGTGACCGTCGCGGACGTGCTGCTCGTGATAGCCACGGCCGCGCCTTCGCTGCCCGATCCGGCGCAGCAGGCGGCGGCCTCGGGGCGGCTGCTCGACATCCTTCTGGAAGGGCTGCGGTCCCGGCCCGCCTGATCTCTTTCGGGGGCTTGGGTACGCCTTACGGAAATGCCAGGAATGCGACAGGGGCCGGAAAGATCGGGCCTGTAGTGGTTCGCGTACGGTCAACTCGTGTTCCTGGCATACCTGTTCAGTGTGCCCCGAATGAGTGAACGGTAGTGCCGTGTTTCCGTAACGCGCCCCGGATGAGTGGTTGCCCGCATTCGGGGGTTCGGCGCTGTTGACGCGTGTGACACTCTTTCCCGGTGTTCGGTCTGAGTGTTTGTGCGGGGGCTACGCGCTATGGGCGTTGACGGGCGGGACGAGCCACTCTCCGGCGGAGACGTCGACTCCGGTGGGCAGCCCTCTCACCAGGTGCCGAGCCAGGGCGGCCCTGCCGGCCCCGCGGGACCTACGGCCGGGGCGGGTTCCGGGAGCACGGGCAGCGTCCCTCCGCAGCGCGAGAGCACGGATCCCTCGGCGGCCGGTCCCGCAGCCGCGGGCGGCGCGCAGGCCGACGGTTCGCGGACCGACGGCTCACTGACTGACGGCTCGCTGACCGACGAGCTGCTCTCCTCCGCCGAAGACCCGCTGTCCGACCCCGAGTTGATCGACCGGATGCGCGCGGGCGACGACTCGGCTTACGAGGAGCTGTACCGCCGCCACGCGGAAGCGGTCCGGCGCTACGCGCGCACGTGCTGCCGGGACGGCCACACCGCGGACGACCTGACGTCCGAGGTGTTCGCCCGCATGTTGCAGGCGGTGCGCGGCGGTTCGGGCCCGGAGTACGCGGTACGCGCGTATCTGCTGACGTCCGTGCGGCGGGTGGCGGCGAGCTGGTCGAAGGCCGGGAAGCGGGAGCAGCTCGT
This sequence comes from Streptomyces sp. LHD-70, assembly GCF_031157275.1. Taxonomy (GTDB): domain Bacteria; phylum Actinomycetota; class Actinomycetes; order Streptomycetales; family Streptomycetaceae; genus Streptomyces. The sequence goes on along the minus strand of NZ_JAVIFW010000014.1, from coordinate 201,558 downwards.
CGAGGACTTCGCGGTGTTCGCGGCGCAGGCCTCGCGTTCCTCGGAGGCCTCCGACGACGACACCCTGGATCTGGGCGCCGACGTGATGGCCATGCACGAGGCCGAGCGGTCCATGGTGATGCAGGCCTTCCGCAGCCTCTCCGAGGAGTGGCAGGCCGTCCTGTGGCACACGGAGGTCGAGGACGACCCGCTGAGCGAGGTGGCCCCGCTGTTCGGGCACGCCTCGCCCAACGCGACGGCGCAGCTGGCGAGTCGGGCCCGCGAGGGCCTGAAGCAGGCGTATCTGCAGGCCCATGTGAGCGTCTCGCTCGCGTCGGACGACGAGTGCGCGCGCTATGCGGACCGGCTCGGGGCGTACGCCCGCGGGCGGCTGCGCACGCGCGCCGAGCGCGGTCTGCGGGGGCATCTGGAGGAGTGCGCCAAGTGCCGTCTGGCGGCAGGCCAGATCAAGGAGTTGGCGAGCGGCATCCCGGCGCTCGTGCCGGTCGCGGTCATCGGCTGGTTCGGCGCCGCCGGGTACTCCGTCAAGGCCGGGCTGCTGTTCGGCGGGAGTGCCGCGGGTGCCGCCGGGGCCGGTGCGGCGGCGGCCGCGGGGGGCACGTCCGGCGGTGCGGCCGGCGGTGCGGCCGGCGGTGCGGCGGGGGGCGCGGCGGCCGAGGGGCTCGGCGCCCCGGCGAAGGCCGGTATCGCGGCGGGTGTCGTCGTCGCGGCCGGGGTCGCGGTGGCGCTCGCCCTCGCCGGCAGCGAACCCCAGCCGGAGGCGAAGCCCAAGCCCACCCCCACCCGGTCCGCCGAGCCGCAGAAGCCGGAACCCGAGCCGGAGTCCCCGCAGCCGAAGCCGCCGGCCTCGAAGCCCTCGCCGGAGCCGACCCCGACGCCGACGCCCACACCGACGCCCACCCCCACGCCGACTCCGACGCCGCCTCCGCCGCCGAAGCCCAGCCCGTCGGAGCCCGCCCCGCCCCCGCCGGCGGAGCCGAGGATCTACGCCGTCAACGAGCTGCAGTACAGCGTCCTCGGCGACGGCACCGAGCCCGAGGTGCGGCTGGGCGAGTCCAGCTGGTTCTGGCAGCGCCGGGGCCTGAACATCGGCGGCCAGCGGTACGACCACGGCGTGACCGTGCACGCCCGCTCCTCGCTGACCATCGACCTCAACCGCGCGTGCAGCTCGTACGACGCGCTCGTGGGCGTGGACGACATGACGTTCGGGCTCGGCGCGGTGCGGTTCGAGGTGCTCGCCGACGGGGAGCACCTGTGGAGCTCCCCGGTGATGCGGGGCGGGGACCCGGCGGTGCCCGTGCATGTCGACCTGACCGGACGCAGGACGATGCAGCTGGTCGTCGAGCCGCACACGGAGTTCGACGCGGTGGCGCTGGCGGACTGGGCGCAGTCGAGGATCGCCTGCGAGTAGCGCCCGGGGGTGTTTCTTACCGGAGCCCCAACTCGAGCCCCAACTCCCCTTCTGCGGCGGCTACTTCACCCAGCACGTCATCGGGGGTGAGCCCCGCACCCGCCGTACATTCGCTCTCGTACCGCTCCTCACCAAGGGCCGCGCGCAGGCCGCGTTCGAGGCGGTCCGTCTCGTCCCGCTCGGGTTCGGAGCGGGGCCGGCCGCCGCGCCAGGCCGTGGCGGCGGACAGCAGTCGGGCCGCGCGGACCGGGTCGTCGAGGGCCTGGAGGAGCAGGGCGATGCTCTCCGTGAGCGTGGCCAGGACGAGCTCGGCGCAGCGTGCGGACACCGCCCGCCGCAGGCCCTCCGCGAGCAGCGGCAGTCCCGCGCGCGGGCTGGACTCGGCGGCGGTGATGCGGCCGTCCAGATTGGCGACCGCGGCCTCGAACTGCGGGGGTGGCGTGGCGCGTTCGCCCAGGGTCCGGGCGGCCTCGCACTCCGCGCGGGCGCGTGCGACGTCTCCCAGGCCCAGCGCGATCGTCGCCGACATGGCCCGGACGAACGCGCGGGCGTCCGCCGCTCCGTAGCGGTCCGCCTCCGCGTCCGCCTCGGCCAGGGCGCGCTCGGCGAGGGCCGTGTCACCCGAGCGGTACGCGATCTCGCCGAGCCGGGCGATCAGGAACGGCGCCTCGGCGTGCGCCCCCACCTCGTACGCCAGGTGCAGCGCCTCCTCGAACTCGCCCTGCGCCTCCTCGTACCGGCCGCGGGCCATGGCGGCCTCGGCGGCCGCGCTGCACACCTGGGCGCGCATCCAGCGGTCGCCGACCTGGCGGGAGAGTTCGCGCAGTTCGGCGAGGTCGTCGTCCACGGCGGACATGCCGCCGTGCTGGTCGACCGCCACATGCGTGCGGAACATCAGGGCGACGCCGGTCTCCCACGGGCCGCCGTACTTCCGGCAGGTGTCGACGAGCAGGTCCATCGTGGCGTTGCGGTCGACGTGGTCGTCGAGGACGAACTGCAGGAACGGCCAGAGCAGTCCGGGGAACGAGGCGGACTGCGGGATCGGGCGGGCGAAGGCGTCGCGCAGCCGGAGCACCTCCGCGCGGGCCTCGGGGGTGTTCAGCTCCTCCAAGAGGCCGGACTCCGTGACCAGGAAGAGCCGGCCCAGACGCATCCGCATCCGCGGCCAGTAGCGCGGGTCGTGCTCGGTGACTGAGGGGGCGGTGCTGGCGGGGCCGGTGCTGTCAGGGTCGGTGCTCTCGGGGTCGGTGCTCTCGGGGCCGGGGGACTCCGGATCGGGGGACTCCGGATCGGGGGACTCCGGATCGGTGCCGAGGGCGAGGATGCGGGTGGTCCACTCCGCGCCCTCCTTACGGTAGTTGCGCAGCCACCAGAACCAGCCCATGGACAGCGCGAACTCGGTGGCGCGCGCCTCGTCGCCCGCGTCGACGGTGCGGTGCAGGGCGGCGCGGATGTTGTCGAGTTCGCTCTCCAGGCGGTGGATCCAGGGGAGTTGAGCTTCTGTACGCAGCAACGGATCCGCTTCCCGGACGAGTTCCAGGAAGTGGCGGGTGTGCTGCTCGCGGGCGCGGGCGCGGGCGTGGGTCGGGCAGACACCCCCTGGGCTCTGCGGGGCCTCGGCGGCGCGCTCCACGGCGTACTCGTGGATGGTTTCGAGCATGCGGTACCGCATCCCCGGGGTGCGGCCCGCGGGGGCGGCGACGATCAGGGACTTGTCGACGAGGGCGCCGATCAGGTCCGCCGCGTCCGGGCCGCAGACCGTCTCGGCCGCGGCCAGGTCCCAGCCGCCCGCGAAGACGGAGACCTCGCGCAGCACGCCGCGCTCCCGCTCGTCGAGCAGGTCCCAGGACCAGTCGACGACGGCCCGCAGGGTCTGCTGGCGCGGCAGGAGCGTACGACTTCCGGAGCTGAGGAGGCGGAAGCGGTCGTCGAGGCGGTCGGCGATCTGGCGGGGCGTGAGCAGTCTGAGCCGGGCCGCGGCCAGCTCGATCGCCAGCGGCAGGCCGTCGAGCCGGGCGCAGATCTCCGCGACCGCGTCCGGGTCACGCGCGGGGTCGAAGCCGGGGTGCACGGCGGCGGCGCGCTCGGCGAAGAGGCGGTGGGCCGTGGCCTCGGGCAGCGGGTCGACGGGGCGCACGGACTCGCCGGGCACGCCGAGCGGCTCCCGGCTGGTGGCGAGGATGCGCAGCTCGGGGCAGCGGGTGAGCAGGTTCTCGGCGAGGCGGGCCGTGGCGCCGACGACGTGCTCGCAGTTGTCGAGGATCAGCAGCAGGCCGCGCGGGGCGCAGTACTCGACGAGCAGGGCGGTCGGGTCGTCCTGCGCCGGGGTGAGCTCGCTCGTCATCAGGGCCGTCTCGCGCAGGCCGAGTGCGCTGACCACGGCGCCGGGGACCGCCTCCGGGCGCTCAAGCGGGGCGAGCTCGGCGAGCCAGGCCGGGGCGGTGTGCCCGGCCGCCGCCTCCTCCGCGAGGCGGGTCTTTCCGGAGCCGCCCGGTCCGGTGAGGGTGACGAGGCGTGCTCGCTCCAAATCCGCACGGATGGCGGCGAGTTCGGGTTCCCGGCCGACGAACGAGGTCAGCCGGGGGCGGAGATTTCCCTCACTCTTCCCCTCCGTCCCCTCCGCGCCCAACTGATGCGTGCCCTCATGAACCTCCGCACCCTCATGGACCTCTGCGCCCTCATGGGCCAGCAACTCCCGGTGCAGCAGCCTGAGTTCGGGCCCGGGATCGGTCCCGAGCCCGTCCGCGAGCGTGCGCCGGGCCCGGTCGTACGCGGCGAGCGCGTCCGCTCCCCGGCCGGTGTCCCTGAGGGCACGCATCAGTTGGGCGTGGAGTGGTTCGTCGTACGGATGGTTCTCGGTCAGTTCCTTCAGTTCCGGTACGAGATCGTGGGCGCGGCCCAGGCGCAGCTCGGCCTCGATGCGGGTGCGGGTGGCGTCGAGGCGGCGGGACTCGGGGCGGGCGGCGGCCGTGCGGTCCGGGAGGTCGGCGAGGGCGGGGCCGCGCCACAGGGCGAGCGCCTCGCGCAGGAGGCGGGACGCGGTGCCCGGATCGCCCGCGCGCAGCGCCTCCGTACCGCGCCGGCTGAGGCGTTCGAAGCGGTGCAGGTCCACGTCGTCGGCGTCGGCCGCGAGCCGGTACCCGCCCGGGGACGAGGCGATCGCCTGCCGGCCGAGGGTCCGGCGCAGGCGGCCGACCAGGGCCTGGAGGGCGGCGGGTGCGTCCTGCGGCGGGTCGCCGGCCCACACCTCGTCGATGAGCGACTCGACCGGGACCGTGCGCCCCGCCTGCAGCGCGAGGGCCGCGAGGAGCGCGCGCACCCGCGGGCCGCCCACCGGGACGGGGGCGCCCTGCTCGTCGTGCGCCGTCGTGGCGCCCAGGATTCGGTACCGCACAGGCCCCATTGTTCCCGCGACCACTGACAACCGCGGGTCCTGCCGTGCGATCGGCGGCAGGGGAAGAGCTGCGGCGGCGGGTGCGGACCGCGGTGAGGCTGCCGTGCGATCGGCGGCACGCGAAGGGCTGCGGCGGCGTCTGCGGCCCGCGTCCAGGGCCTGTCCGGCGGATCTTCGCGGAACTGCCCGCGGCGTCATGGAGGTCCCCCCTGCTCTGAGGGCACCTCCCGGCCGGAGGCTGGGGGGAGCAGCCGAGACCTTGGAGGAGCGTGCCAGGGGGCACCTCCCGGCCGGAGGCTGGGCGGCGTGCCAGGAGTCGTGGGCCCGCGAAGGTCCGCCGGACAGGCCCCAGCCCTGCCGGGAACCTGCGAGGAACCTGCAAGCGAACCTGCGTGCTCAGACCCCGCTCGGGCTCGACGCGCTCCCCAACGCCCCTCGCTGCTGCCCGAGCACGCCAGGCGGGGTGATCCCGGAAGGCACCGCACGCGCGCGTGCCGGTGTGCCCGTCCAGCAGGTGCCGCGGCGGGAGAGGAGGCGGCGCAGCCACAGTTCGGTCGAGACGAGCTCGGCGAGGCCGTCGAGCCCGCCCTGCTCCCCGTCGGCGGCCTCCCGCAGCGCCCGCTGCACGACGCGGCCCTCGACCAGACCGGCCTGGGCGAGCAGCGGCGCCGCGAACAGGTCGACCAACTCCTCGACGGCGACGCGGAGTCCGGTGCCGACGGCGGCGGTGGACGAGGCGAGCGTGGGTTCGCCCCAGCCGTCCGGGAGGTCGGCCACTCCGGCGCCCTCGAGGACCGTGCGCAGGATGTCCGCGCGTGCGCCGGGCTGCACCCTGAGCGCTTCGGGGAGCGCCCGGCACGCGCGGACGACCTGGTTGTCGAGGAACGGGGCGTGCAGACGCTGGAAGCGGACCTCGGCGGCCTGTTCCAGGACGCGCAGGTCGGCCGCGTGCCGGGCGAGGGCGGCACGCGCGCGTAGTTCGCCGGGGTGCTGGCCGGGGCCCGGTCCTGGGCGGGTCGCCGCCTGTTCGAGGCGAACCGATACTTCAGCGAGCGCCTCGCCGGTCAGCCAGCGCGCGGCGGGCCCCGGTCTCGCCCAGGCGAGCGCCGCGAGGGAGGCCCCGACCGCGCCCGCGGGCTCCTCGAACCGGCCTTCCCTGAGGCGCACGGCGGCGTCCTCGATGCCGGAGCGGTACGGCGTACGGGCGAGGCGGCGCGCGGCGGCGTACACCCGCGCGGGGACGAGAACCGAGCCCTCCGCCTTGGCCAACGCGGCGACGGGGCGCACGAGATGGCGCCGGCGCCGGTCCATGAGGAGGTCCGCCAGGCGCGCGGGGTGCGCGTCGAGCACCTGGCGTGCGCCGTGCCCGGTGAAGTGGTCGGCGCTGCCCGAGGAGAGGCGGGCGCGGTGGCGTGCGGCGGTCACCAGGGAGGGGCCCGGTTCGTCGGTGAGCGGGCCGTCCAAGTCGGCGTAGGGCAGGGCCTCTTCGCCCGCCGCGACCACCACGTGGTGCAGGCGCGGGTTGGCGGCGATGGCGCCCGCGCGCTGCAGTTCGGCCTCGCTGCCGCGGGTCGTCAGGTCGTTGAAGGTGACGGCGAGGAGCCGCTCGCCCGCGCCGGTGCCGTGCCCGAGGACCGTGCCAGGCAGTCCCGGCAGGCCGGCGGCGAGCAGCGCGAGCGTGCCGGACGCGGGCCCTCCGGAGAGGTCGGCGCCGATGCCGGGCACGGGCATCCGGGCGCCGCGCCGCTCGGCGGGGCCCATGCCGGGGACCGGTCCCGGGTCGATGTCCGGTACGTGGCGTGGCGCGGCGAGCCGGGTGCGTACGGCCTCGACCAGGGCGTCGCGAACGCCGTCCACCGCCCGCGCGCCGTCCATCTGCGGGGCGGCGACGGCGAGCGAGGCGACCGGTTCGTACCCGGCGATCTCGCGGGCGCCGTCGCGCAGGATCAGGGCGTGTCCCGGCGGGATGCGGCTCACGCCGAGGTAGGGCGTGGAGTCGTGCAGCGCCTCGGGGACGTCGGGGCAGGCGAGCAGGGCCGCGAGGTGGCCGATGTCGAGGTGGGCCTCGATGAGGTCGGCGAGCGGCAGGGCCGCCGTCGCGTACGCCGTACCGCCCGCCCAAGGGGTGTGGAAGACGGGGCGCGCGCCCGCGAGGTCGCCCGCGATCGTGACGCGGCGGCCGACCTGCACCACCGCCGTGTAGCTGCCGGGCCAGGCCGTGAGGTGGCGCAGGGCGCCGCCGCGGGCGGCGAACAGGCCGACGCGCAGCTGTTCGTCGCTGGCGCCGCAGGTGCCGAGCACGGCGATCCTGGTGCGGTCGTCGGCCTTGATCACGCGCACTTCGTCGGGGCGCCAGTCGCCGACCGCCCAGAGCGGATCCGGGTCGCCCCACAGGAGCTGGGAGCCCACCGGGTGCACGGTCTCGCCGGAATCATGGGCGTCTGGGGCCATGGCCGGGCCCGTCCTCGCGGTGGTACTGCTCCACCCCACCAACCACCGCATCTACGCCTCCACAGGCTGTGGACAACCGAGACCGAAGGAGCTGCCGGGAACAGAATCCAGGGAACTGCCGGGAACTCAGGTCCATGCTGCCACGAAGACGGCGCACGAGAGGGGTGGTGGGCGCGCATGGGCATGGCTGAACGCGCCCCCGGATTCGGACACTTGAGACATCTCGGGGGCGGTCGGCAGGCATCGATATTTGGCCAATTCGGCGACCGCTCGGACGGCGCCACAGCGGGGACGAGGACGGACAAACGCGCGCGTGCGGCACGGAATCGCACAGTCCGGGAGGTGCCCATCACCTCCCGGACCGCTCCGCCGCCCGCGGGGATGAGGGCGGCGGCATCCCCCAGCCCACTGGTTCCTGTGCACAGCGGGCCGACCCACGCACCGCCCATGGAAGCGCTCCCCCGAGGTGTCCGAGAAGAGCGCACGTGCAGGCGCACGGCCACACACCCGGAGCACGGCCCCTACGACCCGTACTCCTGTACAGACAACAATCTCGCCATCCGGAACCGGGCCCCTTAACGCTTGGAATGCGGGGAACTACGCTGGGTTTACGAATGCCGCGTGGTTATGCCAAAGCCGGTCATGCCACAGCCGCGGCAGCCGTCTGTGTCGAGGGGTGGCGCATGTCCAGGGAGCAACGCGGGCCGAACGAAAAGCTCGGCACGGTTCTCGCCCTCGCGGGAATCAGCAACGCCGGCCTGGCGCGAAGGGTCAACGACCTCGGTGCGCAGCGGGGGTTGACCCTTCGCTACGACAAGACCTCGGTGGCCCGCTGGGTCTCCAAGGGCATGGTGCCGCAGGGCGCCGCGCCGCATCTGATCGCCGCGGCCATCGGCCAGAAGCTGGGCCGCCCGGTGCCGCTGCACGAGATCGGCCTCGCCGACGCGGACCCGGCGCCCGAAGTGGGCCTCGCCTTCCCGCGCGACGTCGGGGCGGCGGTGAAGTCCGCGACGGAGCTGTACCGCCTGGACCTCGCGGGCCGCCGGGCCGGAGGTGGCGGGATCTGGCAGTCCCTGGCCGGCTCCTTCGCCGTGAGCGCGTACGCGACCCCGGCGTCCCGGTGGCTGATAACCCCCGCCGACAGCTCCGTCGAGCGCTCGCCCGAGAGCGCCGCCGAGGCCGACACGGCCGCCGCCGCGGGCGAGACGCTGCAGCGCGTCGGCCACAGCGATGTGCACAAGCTGCGCGAGGCCGCCGAGGACGCGCGCCGCTGGGACTCCAAGTACGGCGGCGGTGACTGGCGTTCGTCGATGGTCCCGGAGTGCCTGCGGGTCGAGGCGGCCCCGCTGCTGCTCGGCTCGTACTCCGACGAGGTCGGCCGCGCCCTGTTCGGCGCGACGGCCGAACTCACCCGCCTCGCCGGGTGGATGGCCTTCGACACGGGCCAGCAGGAGGCCGCCCAGCGCTATTACATCCAGGCGTTACGCCTGGCCAGGGCGGCCGCCGACGTCCCCCTGGGGGGGTACGTCCTGGCGTCGATGTCGCTCCAGGCCACCTACCGGGGCTTCGGCGACGAGGGCGTGGACCTCGCCCAGGCCGCCATCGAGCGCAACCGCGGGCTCGCCACCGCCCGCACCATGAGCTTCTTCCGCCTCATCGAGGCCCGGGCACACGCGCGTGCGGGCGACGCCCAGGCCGCGGGCGCCGCACTGAAGGCCGCGGAGGGCTGGCTTGAGCGCGCGCGGGACGGCGACAACGACCCGCAGTGGCTCGGCTTCTACTCGTACGACCGCTTCGCCGCCGACGCCGCCGAGTGCTACCGCGACCTGAAGGCGCCGCGCCAGGTGCGCCGCTTCACCGAGCAGGCCCTGTCCCGGCCGACCGAGGAATTCGTCCGCTCGCACGGGCTGCGGCTCGTGGTCAGCGCGGTCGCCGAGCTGGAGTCGGGCAATCTGGACGCGGCGTGCGCCCAAGGTCTGCGCGCCGTCGAAGTGGCCGGACGCATCTCTTCCGCCCGCACCACCGAGTACGTCCGCGACCTGCTGCACCGCCTGGAGGCCCACGGCGACGAGCCGCGCGTCGCGGAGCTGCGGGAACGGGCGAGGCCGCTGCTGGTCACCCCGGCGTAAGCGTGAGCGTCCGGAACCATGAGCGTCCGGCGGACCGCCTCTTGTCACTCCGGCGGCAGTCCATGATCCTTTCGGGTTTGAAGGCATTGTCAGTGGCGCAGTGCACTATCGGACCTGGGAGGTGGAGCGCATGACGTACGACTGCGACGTGCTGGTGATCGGCGGCGGGATCGTCGGCCTGTCCACGGCGTACGCACTGACGCGCACCCGTCCGGGCACCCGCGTCACGGTCCTGGAGAAGGAGCCGGGCCCGGCCAGGCACCAGACGGGTCGCAACAGCGGAGTGATCCACAGCGGGATCTACTACGCCCCGGGCTCGCTCAAGGCACGGTTCGCGGTCCGGGGCGCCGCGGAAATGGTCAAGTTCTGCACGGAGTACGACATTCCGCATGCCGTCACCGGCAAGCTGATCGTCGCCACGGACCGCGCGGAGCTGCCCCGGCTGCACGCCCTGGTGCAGCGCGGCCGGGAGAACGGCATCCCGGTCAGGGAGCTGGGTCCGGCCCAGATAGCGGAGTTCGAGCCGCAGGTCAGCGGCATCGCGGGCATCCACGTCGGCACGACGGGCGTATGCGACTTCACGGCCGTCGCCGCCCACCTCGCCCAGGCATCCGGCGCCGACGTGCGGTACGGCGCGGAGGTCACCCTGATCGACCGCCGCCCGGAGCGCGGCGTCGCGGTGCGCACGGCGGACGGCACGGTGCTGCGCGCCCGCGCCCTGGTCAACTGCGCCGGCCTGCACTGCGACCGCGTGGCCCGGCTCGCTGGCGACGACCCGGGCATGCGGATCGTCCCCTTCCGCGGCGAGTACTACGACCTGGCCAGACCGGAGCTCGTCCGCGGCCTGGTCTATCCGGTGCCCGACCCGGCCTTCCCCTTCCTCGGCGTGCACCTCACGCGCGGTGTCGACGGCGGGGTGCACATCGGCCCCAACGCCGTCCCGGCCCTCGCCCGCGAGGGGTACGCCTGGTCGGTCCTGCGCCCCCGCGACCTCGCCGAGACGCTGACCTGGCCGGGCAGCCGCCACATCGCCCGCAGACACTGGCGGTACGGGGCGGGCGAGCTGCAGCGCTCCCTGTCCAGGCGCGCCTTCACGGAAGCGGTGCGCCGGCTGCTGCCCGCCGTCACGGAGGACGACCTGCGCCCCGCGAAGGCCGGGGTGCGCGCCCAGGCGGTGCTGCGCGACGGCACGCTCGTAGACGACTTCCTGATCCGCGAGGCCCCGCGCACGGTCCACGTACTGAACGCCCCGTCCCCCGCCGCCACGGCCTCCCTGCCGATCGGCCGGGAGGTGGCCCGCCGGGTGCTCGCCTCCCTTGACGCGGCATGACGCGGGAGGTGGCCCGCGGGTGCTCGCCTCGCTTGACGCGGCGGGACGCGGGAGGCGGCCCGCCGGGTGCTCGCCTCCCTTGACGCGGCGTGACGACCGCCGGAAACGGCCGGAGCGGGCCCCGGTCTCGGCGTCGGCCGACCCCGCCCGTCCGACCCCCGTAAAATTGCCCTCACTGTGTCTGATTTCCACGCGCCCGACGCTCCCGAAGCCGACCCGATGACGTCCGACGACCCGGCCGCCGCAGAGCCGACCGCGGAACCGACCGCGGAACCGGCCGCTCACCCGGCCGCCGGTCGGCCCGTCGAGGCGTCCCGCCGCACCCGCCCGAAGGGCGAGCCCCGCTTCCCGGACGGGCCCGCGCCCGACCCCGCGGGCTCGCACCACGAGCGCCGGATCCGCAGCTTCCAGCCGCGCCGCAGCCGGGTCACCACGAGCCAGGCCGAGTATCTGCAGCGGCTGTGGCCCCAGTGGGGCCTGGACATCGACGGCCGCGGCAAGCTCGATCTGGACGAGATGTTCGGCGGCCTGCCCGTCGTCCTGGAGATCGGCTTCGGCATGGGCGAGGCCACCGCGCAGATGGCGGCCGCCGCCCCGGACACCGGCATCCTCGCGGTCGACGTGCACACCCCCGGCATGGGCAACCTCCTCGGCCTCGCCGAGCGCGGCGGCATGACCAACGTCCGCGTGGCCAACGGCGACGCGATCATCCTGCTCCGCGAGATGCTCCCCCCGGCCTCCCTCGACGGCCTGCGCGTCTACTTCCCGGACCCCTGGCCGAAGAAGCGCCACCACAAGCGCCGCCTGATCCAGCCGGAGTTCCTCACGCTCGCCGCGCGCTCCCTCAAGCCGGGCGCCCTCGTGCACTGCGCGACGGACTGGGAGGAGTACGCGGAGCAGATGCTGGAAGTCCTCACCGCGCACCCCGACTACACCAACACCCAGCCCGACGGCGGCTACGCCCCGCGCCCCGCCTCCCGCCCCCTGACCCGCTTCGAGGGCCAAGGCCTGAACAAGGGCCACGTGGTCCACGACCTGCTGTTCCGCCGCGTGTAGGGACTAGCCGCGTGTAGGGACTAAAGGGGCGCGGGGCTGTGACATTGGCGGCTCCGCCGCTGGGTGCGACCAGCCAAGACGGCGCGGCAGTCGAAAGAAAAGCGCGGCCCCAGCCCACCGGCACCGTCGCGCCTGTCACACCCGCTCGTTATCGTCGACGTCGTGACCGTAACGCCTCTGTCCCCCTCCGCAGCGCACTGGTGGCAGCGGCGCCCGGTCAAAGCCTGGACACTCGGCACACTGCTCGCCCTCTCCGGCCTGGTGATCCTCGGCCTGGTCAGGGAACAGACGGGCACCGAGGGCTTCCTGGTCGGCCTCGGCCTGGCCACGCTGCCGGTGCCGGTGCTTACCGCCGCGTTCCGCTGGCTGGACCGGGTCGACCCCGGGCCCTGGCGGAACCTCATATTCGCCTTCTCCTGGGGCGCCTGCGCGGCCGCGCTGATAGCGATCGTGGCGAACTCCTTCGCGACCCGCTGGATAGCCACGGCCACCGCCGACCCGGCAAGTGCCGACACCCTCGGCGCGACCGTCATAGCCCCCGTCGTCGAGGAGTCCGCCAAGGCCGCCGCCGTACTGCTCGTCTTCCTGTTCCGCAGAAGGCAGTTCACCGGAATCGTGGACGGGGTGGTGATAGCCGGGGTCACCGCCACCGGCTTCGCGTTCACCGAGAACGTCCTCTATCTGGGCAACGCCTACGGCACCGACGAGGCCAGCGGCATCACCGGCCTCGCCCTCGACTCGGTCACCGCCGCGACCTTCTTCGTCCGCATCGTGATGTCGCCCTTCGCGCATCCGCTGTTCACGGTGCTGACCGGCATCGGCTTCGGCCTCGCCGCCCGCGCGGCGCAGCGCCGCCGCGTCCTCCGCTTCCTGCTCCCCGTCCTGGGCCTCGGCCTCGCGATGGGCATGCACGCCCTCTGGAACAGCTCGGCCGTCTTCGGCCCGTACGGATTCTTCGCCGTCTACGGCGGCTTCATGGTCCCCGCCTTCGCGCTCCTGACCTGGCTCACGGTCTGGACGCGCCAGCGCGAGCTGCGCACCATCCGCACCGAGCTGCCCGTCTACGCCGCCGCCGGCTGGATCGGCCCGTACGAGCCGTACGCGCTCTCCTCGATGCGGGCCCGCCGCATCGCCCGCGACTACGCCGCCCACCTCGGCGGCCCGGCCGCGGCCCGGATCGTCGCGGAGTACGAGGCGTACGCGACGTCCCTGGCGTTCCTGCGGTACCGGGGGCGGCGCGGCCGGGCGGGCGCGGAGTTCGTCTCCCGCGAGCAGGAACTCCTGGGCGAGATCTGGCGCCGCCGCGCGACCGCCCGCCCGGCCCTGGAGCACGCGGCCCGCGCCACGGCCCCACCGATCCCCGCGCCACGCCCGTACCCGTACCCGTACGCCCCCGGCCCGCGCCTCACCTATGTGCCGCGCCAGCCGGGCTACGGGCCGCCGCACCCCACCTACGCCCCGTACACCCCCAACCCCGCCTACGCCCCCGACCGCTCAGGCTGAGGCGGCCGTCAGCTGAGCCAACTCGGCGTCCGTGAGCTGGAGTTCGGCGACCTTGACGAGGGCGGGCAGCTGCTCGACCGTACGGGCCGAGGCGATCGGCGCGACCACGGTCGGCTGCGCGGCGAGCCAGGCCAGGCCGACCGTGGCGAGCTCGGCGTCGTGCGCGGCCGCGACCCGGTCGAGCGCGTCGAGCACCTTGACGCCGCGCTCGGTGTCCAGATGGCCGCCCGCGCTCTGCGCCCGCACGCTGTCCACGCTCGCGCCCGGCCGGTACTTGCCGGTGAGGAAGCCGGAGGCGAGGGCGTAGTACGGCACCGCGGCGAGGCCGGTCCGGGAGGCGACCTCCTGGAGCGGGCCCTCGTACGTGTCGCGGGAGACGAGGTTGTAGTGCGGCTGCAGCGCGACGTACCGCGCGAGGCCCTCGCGCTCGGCGAATTCGAGGGACTCGGTCAGGCGCTCGGCCGAGATGTTGGAGGCGGCGACGGCGCGCACCGTGCCCGCGCTGACCAGCTCGTCGAGCGCGGTGACGATGTCCTCGACCGGGACGGTCGGGTCGTCGAAGTGCGTGTAGTACAGGTCGATGTAGTCCGTGCCGAGGCGGCGCAGGGAGTCCTCGACGCCCCGCTTGATGGTGTTCGGGGCGAGGCCCTTGGCGCTTTCGAGGGCGCCGACCTTGGTGGCGAGGACGATGTCGGCGCGGTTGCCGCGGGCCGCGAGCCACTTGCCGATGACGGTCTCGGACTCACCGCCGCTGTTGCCGGGCACCCACGCGGAGTAGACGTCGGCGGTGTCGACGAAGTTGCCGCCCGCCGCGGTGTAGGCGTCGAGTACGGCGAAGGACTGCTCCTCGTCGGCACTCCAGCCGAAGACGTTGCCGCCGAGGGCGAGCGGGAAGACCGAGAGGTCGGACGAGCCGAGATGGCGCAGAGAGGTCATGGGTACGTCAACAGCCGCCGCCGACGGGCGTATTCCGGTACGGACGTACGCGGAAGAACCCGTGCGGCGACGGCTGTGGAGGACATGCCTCACCTCACCGATGCATGCCTCGTACCGGCAGTCCTGACGTCGGGGGGTACACCGCCAGGACCGCCGGAACCCAAAAGGGAATCCGGAACAGGATCCGGAACAGGATCCGGAAGAAGCCGGCTCAGAGGCTGATGCCCTTGCCGCGCAGCCACGCCCCCGGGTCGATCAGGTCGCCGCCCGCGGCCTTCACCTCGAAGTGCAGATGCGGACCGGTGGAGTTGCCGGTGGAGCCGACCCGTCCGATGACGTCGCCGGTGGAGACCTTCTGGCCGACGCTGACGCTCATCGACGACTGGTGGTTGTACGCGAGCTCCGTGCCGTCCTCCAGCTCGATCACCGTGCGGTAGCCGTAACTGCCGGACCAGCCCGCCTCCTTGACGGTGCCGGAGTGGATCGACTTGATCGGCGTGCCCGTGGGCGCGGCGAAGTCCAGACCCGTGTGGTAGCCGGAGGACCACATCGAACCGGCCTGTCCGAACACGGTGCTGATGGTGTACGAGGCGAGCGGTGCGGTGTAGCTGCGGGCGAGCTTGGCGAGGCGCTCGGCCTCGGCCTTCCGCTTCGCCTCCTCCTCGGCCTTGCGCTTGGCCTCGGCGGCCTCCTTCTCGGCCTCGGTCTGCTGCTTCTCGGCCTCTTCGGCGGCGGCCTTCGCGGCGGCGTCGGCGGCGGCGGCCTGCTCGGCGGCCGCGGCCTGGTCCTGCTTCGATGCGGCCTGCTGCATGATGCGCGAGCGCAGCGCCTCACCGGCGTCGGCGGAGGCCGCCTGCTGCCCGCCGTCGAGCTGGGCGACGGGCGCGCCGCCCGCGGCGGCGGCCTGGGTGACACCGGAGAAGTCGCTTCCGGTGTCGGCGGATTCATCGGAGTCGGAGATCAGCGAGCCGACGCCGGGCAGGGACTCGGCGTCCGGCAGGGAGTCGGTGACGCCGGAGAGGTCGGGCAGCGATATCGGTACCGGGGGACGGTCCTTGGCGGTCGCGATGCCACCGGCGCCGACCGCGGCGATGACGCCGACGCCGAGCACGGTGGAGCTGCGCGCGAAACCGCCGCGCTGCTTGCCGACACGGTGCCGGCCGCGGACGGGACGAACGGACTCCTCGGTGGGGTTCCACTCTTCCCAGGGCGCGTCGTCATGCCCGAACGTCTGGTCACCGTCCGGGAAATACGCGGGCTCATGGCCGGTCGCGCCTCTGCTGGTCGGGGTCGCCACTGGGGCGCACTCCTTTCCTTCCTTCTCGCCTACCGGGTTAGCTGACGGGTTCGGAACAGGAAGGTTTCCTACGGACGAAAAACGCCCGATTCACCCCAAGTTGGTGGTTCCCCGGCTCCCTTGCGGGATTAAGCGTGTGCGCACGGAGCCGACTCTTGTGACGGCTGGGACGACCGCGCTGCGTTATCGAACGTTAATAGACAGCGGCATCGGATTCCAAGCCGTTCCGACTGATCGTTCACGACTCTGGCCAAGGCTTTTCCGGACACGAAGGGTCGTAACGGGGCGAGTTGACTCCTCCGCTTACACCTCTCGCGGCCTCCCCTTTTCTGACGTTGCGTCATTTGTTATGCGGAGGGCGGTGTTTCACTCACGGAGGGTGACAGCGTCGGCGGCCTCCGGCTCCTCCGCCGCAGGCCGCCGCACCGCGAGCAGCGCCATGTCGTCGGTCCTGCCCGAGCCCTCGGTGTGCCCCCGCACCTCCTCGGCCACCGTGGCGAGCAGGGAGTCCGGCGCGGTGAACATCCGGCCGCTGAGCCGCGCCGCCGGATCGTAGAACTCCCCCGCCTCGTTCCGCGCTTCGGAGAGCCCGTCGGTGTAGAAGAGCAGCGTCGCCCCGGCCGGGAACCAGCACTCGCCCGCGCGGTCCGGCCAGATCCCCAGGTCCCCCATGCCGAGCGGCAGCGCGGGCTCCTCCGCCGCGAGCACCCACAACCGCCCGCCGGCGGACAGCATCAGCGGCTCCGGATGGCCCCGGTTGATGAACCGTACGACCTCACGGCCGTGCGGCATCTCCGCGAGCACCGCCGTCGTGAACCCCTCGAAGGCGTCGAGGCCCGAGCGCCGGGTGCCCTCGCGCGCGAGGGCGCGCTCAAGGCGCTGGGCGACCGCCTCAAGGGTCGCCTCCTGCTCGGCCGCCTCCCGGAACGCTCCGATCACCACGGCCACGGCCTCCACGGCGCCCAGCCCCTTGCCGCGCACATCGCCCACGACGAGGCGTACGCCGTGCGGAGTGTCCTGCACCGCGTACAGGTCACCCCCGATGAACGCGTCCGCCTGCGCCGCCTCGTACCGCGCCGCGACCTGAAGGCCCCCGATCCGCGAGGCCGGTTCGGGCAGCACGGCACGCTGGGCGGCCTCGGCGATCTCCCGCGCGGAGGCGAGTTTCTGCCCGCGCTGGCGTACGACGACGTTGATGAGCACGGCGAGCACGGACACCGTGACCACGTTGATCAGCTCGGTCAGCTCCTGCGGCAGCCCGGCCGTCCCGTAGTACAGCTGCAGCAGCACCACGGAGGCGGACGCGGCGAACCCCGTGAGCACCGTGCCGAGCAGACCGAAGAACGGGGCCGCGACGAGCGGCGCCGCCGAGAACAGCGGGGCCGCCGTGAACCGCGGCGGGGTGAGCAGCGCGGAGACGAGCCCGATGCCGATGAGCAGCGCCGGCAGGCTGCGGACGAACGCGTGGGCCTGAGCGTGCACGATCGGCCGCTTCGGCTCTTCGAGGGGAGGCCCGCGACGCGGCCCCCGTCCGCCCCGCCGCCCGCCTCGCGCTCCTCGCTGCCCCACCGGTCGTCTCCTGCCCCGTCCGCAGTGTCGGCGGACCACTGCCGCTCCTGTCCCAGGGTTTCCGCCCGGGAGGCGACGAGCGACTCCTCGTCCGCCGTACGAGTTACACGGCCCAGGGGAAACAGGGGTGGCGCGAGGGGTCCCCGAGATGGCGTATAGTTGTGTTTACCGACGCGGGGTGGAGCAGCTCGGTAGCTCGCTGGGCTCATAACCCAGAGGTCGCAGGTTCAAATCCTGTCCCCGCTACTGAAACATCAGGCCCGGCACATTCCGATGTGCCGGGCCTGATGCATGTTCACCGACTGCGAGCCCGCCCGCCCTTGGCGACGATGAGGCAGGAATCCTCGGGTTGCGGCCGTACGGTCCCGGGGCGGCCTCTCGTCCGGCCGTGTGATGGCGAACGGCACTCCTGCGAGCTGAAGTTCGACCGGGACTTCCGCGAAGGCGAGTAGGAAGCCGCTGCCCGCCCGGCACCGAACACGACGGCGCCCGAGCTCCACCGATGCGGAACTCGGGCGCCGTTCAGCAGGTCGGAGGGGGTTTCCCCCTCACCTGCGCGTCGTAGGCCGTGTGGGACTCGAACCCACAACCAATGGATTAAAAGTCCACTGCTCTGCCAATTGAGCTAACGGCCCGCGTCAACGCACCCCCCGAGCATAGCCGCAGGAGCGGACAGAGCCGATCGGGTATCGGTGCGGCGACGTGAGAAGCGGGCCGACTCCGGGGAGTCGGCCCGCTTCTCAGTCAGTTGCCGGTGCCGGCAGGATCAGCCGTTGCGCTTCCAGCGCGGCTTGTCCTCACGGCGGCCGAAGGAGCCGGCGCCGCGGTCGTCACGGCGGTTGAACGGACGGTCGCTGCCACCGCGGTGGTCACGACGGTCGCGGTTGAAGGGGCGGTCGTCGCGGTTAAACGGACGGTCGCTGCCGCCGCGGTGCTCCCGGCGGTCGCGGTTGAAGCCGCCGTTGCCGCCACGGTCGTCCCGGCGGACGCCGCCCCGCTCGTCGCGGCGGAAGCCGCCACGGTCGTTGTCGCGGCGGTCACGGTTGAAGCCGCCGTTGCCGCCACGGTCGTTGCCACCACGGTCGTTGCCGCCACGGTCGTTGTCGCGGCGCTCGAAGGAACGGCCACCGCGGTCGTCCCGGCGGAAGCCACCACGGTCGTTGTCGCGGCGCTCACGGTTGAAGCCGCCGTTGCCGCCACGGTCGTTGCCACCACGGTCATTGTCGCGACGCTCGAAGGAACGGCCACCGCGGTCGTCCCGGCGGAAGCCACCACGGTCGTTGTCGCGGCGGTCACGGTTGAACGGACGGTCGCCCCGGTCACCCCGGTCGTCGCGACGCTCACGGCGCTCAAAGTTGCCCCGGTCGTCCCGGCGTTCACGACGCTCGTACGACGGACGCTCCTCGCGGAACTCCCGCTGCTCGCGCGGCTGCTGCTCGGGCACCTCGACCTCGGCGACGGCGGCCTCGGCGGCAGCGGCGACGGCCTCGGCCGGGTCCTCGCCCCGCTCGCGCGCGGCGCGGGCGGTGAGGCGGTCGGCCTCCTCGCGCAGCTCGGTGGCGCGACGCTGCGCGCGCTCCAGCTCCTTGGTGAGCTGCGACACGTCACGCTCGGCCTGCTTCGCCGCGTTGTCCGCGGAGTCGGCCTGGACCTCGGTCAGCGACCGGGCACCGGTGATGTCGGCGACCTCCGGGTCGAAGGCACCGCCCTGGCCGATGATGTGGCGCGAGGCGTCGACGCCCGCGTCCTCCATCAGCCGGAAGATCTGGCGCCGCTGGTGCGGCAGCGAGAGCGAGACGACGGTGCCGGAGCGACCCGCGCGGGCCGTACGGCCGGAGCGGTGCAGGTAGTCCTTGTGGTCACCGGCCGGGTCCACGTTGAGGACCAGGTCGATGCCGTCGACGTGGATGCCGCGGGCGGCGACGTCGGTGGCGACGAGCGCGTTGACGTACCCGTCCTTGAAGTCGGCGAGCGTCCGCGTACGGGCGCCCTGCGTCATGCCGCCGTGCAGCGCGTCGGCCTTCACACCGGCGTCGCGCAGCTGCTCCGCGATGCGGTCGCAGCCCAGCTGGGTGCGGACGAAGATGATCGTGCGGCCCTTGCGCGCGGCGATCGCGGAGGTGACCGGCGCCTTGTCGCGGGGCTTCACGATCAGGATGTGGTGCGTCATGGTCGTGACGTTGCCCTGGGCGCTGTCGACCTCGTGCGTCACCGGGTTGGTCAGGTAGCGCTTGACCAGCGTGGAGATCTCGTTCTCCATCGTGGCCGAGAACAGCATGCGCTGGCCGCCCGCCGGAACCTGGTCGAGCAGCTCGGTGACCTCGGGCAGGAAGCCCAGGTCGGACATCTGGTCGGCCTCGTCGAGGACGGCGACCTGGACGTTCTCCAGGGAGCAGGCGCCGCGGTTGATGATGTCGCGCAGGCGGCCCGGGGTGGCGACGAGGATGTCGACGCCGCGCTCCAGCGCGTAGATCTGGTTGCCCATCGACGTACCGCCGCAGACGACCTTCATCTTCAGGCCGAGGACGTCGCCGTACGGCTGGAGGGCGTCGGCGACCTGCATCGCCAGCTCGCGGGTCGGGGTCAGGATGACCGCGCGGGGCTTCTTCTTCTCGGTGTGGCCGCCGGCGAGCGCCGCCAGGGTCGGCAGACCGAAGGAGAGGGTCTTGCCGGAGCCGGTGCGGCCACGGCCGAGGATGTCCTTGCCGGCCAGGGCGTCCGGGATGGTCGCGGCCTGGATCGGGAAGGGCGTGGTCACGCCGTTCTGCGCGAGCTTGCGGACGACACCCTCGGGCAGGCCCAGGTCGCCGAAGGTGACCTCGGGAGCCTCGGGGGTCTCAGGGGCTTCGGGGGCCGTCTCGATGACGACAGCCTCGTCCGCGCTGTTCTCGGGCAGGACGGAGTGCTCAGTACTGAAAGTGGACATGCGAAATGCGAAACCTTCCGGAGTCTCGGCACGCGCCCAAACTCCGTGAATCGCAATTTGACCGCCTCAATGCGGTCAGCCACGGCTAGGGAGAGTACGCGCCACACGGCGCTCTTCGATGCTGGCGCCGGGCAAATGGGATCAAACGATCTACCACTGTACGCACCCCTCACCCCGGATGGCAAACCGCCCCTCTGACCTGCACCGACGACCGAAACCGGACCTCCGGAGCGGGGCTCAAGGGGCGGAAACCCCCTCAGCTCGGCCCGGCCTCCGGCGACGGCTCCCGCGCCGTGAAGCTCGCCCCGCGCATCCTGCCCGGGCCCCCCGAACCGTCGGACGCACCGCCGCCCGCCGCGGACGACGACGGCTGCCCGGTGTCCGGCGGTGTGGGCGTCGCCCCCGGCGTGCTCTGCGGGGGCGAGGGCGGCGGCGTCACGGAGGGCCGGGGCTTCGGCGTCGTCCGCGTCGGGCCGGGCCGGTCGGGCGAGGCCGACGGGCGGGTCGGGGTCGCCGGCCGCGAGGACGACGCGGAGGCGGAGGGGGAACCACTCTCGGCGTCACCGCCCTCGGTGTCACCGCCCTCGGTGTCACCGCCCTCGGGGCGCGTGCCGTCCGGCCGCGCGCCCTCCCGCCCCGTGACACCGCTCACCACGGGCCCGCCGTCCGGCCCGGCCTCACCGGCGTGCTCGCCCGCGGACCGGGAGGACTGGGCGGGCGCGGGCTCCTGGGCGTCCCCTCCGACGCTCACACACCCGGCGCCCGCACCGAGGGCGACCACCACCGCGGCCAGACGAACGGGTACGTACAACTGGCGCACGGGTGGGCACCTCCGGAGCGCGGCAATGTGTTGCCCTGCCCAACTCCCGCCGCCCGCAAGAGGACACGCCGCGCACACGACGCCCGAACCGCGCGTTCGCAACGCCGCACGCCCCGCACGACACCCGGCCCTTCCCCGCACGACGCCCGGCCCTCCCCGCACGGCTCCGCGCCTTTCTCCGTACGGGAGTTCACCGTCGGCCCCGCACATCCACCGCTCGTCCCGGACAATGGGCCGTGTGCTGGAGATGACCCGTGAGGCGTTCGAAGAACTGGTGAGCCAGGCCCTGGACCAGATCCCCCCGGAACTGACCAGGGTGATGGACAACGTGGCCGTGTTCGTGGAGGACGAACCGTCCGCCGACGACCCCGAGCTGCTCGGCCTGTACGAGGGCACGCCGCTCACCGACCGCGGCGAGTGGTACGCCGGGGTGCTCCCGGACCGCATCACGATCTACATGGGCCCGACCCTGCGCTACTGCGAGACCCGGGAGCAGGTGGTCGACGAGGTCGCCGTCACCGTCGTCCACGAGATCGCCCACCACTTCGGCATCGACGACGAGCGCCTGCACGCGCTGGGTTGGGGCTGACCAGCCCTCGGACCACCCCCGGGACCGGCCCGGCATGAACACCCGCAGACATGGGCATACGGGCCCAATGGCCAGCGCCCGCGCCGCCGCCCGAAACGTCCTGCACCTCGTACGGACCGCCCCGGCCGCGTTCGTACGCCACTACCGCGCGCGCCACCCGCACCCCGTCACCGAACTCGTCCACCCCCCGCACCCCTACAGCCGAGCCCTCGGCCTGGTCGCGGTCGTGCTGCTCGGCGCCTGGCTGGGGCTGCTGATCGTCGGCAGTGTGCGCGTCCCGGTCGGCCCGATGGACACGCAGATGACGCTGCGCCCCTCGCTCACCGGCGGCACGAAGATCAACGTCTCCCCGCTCGGCGCCCTCGAACTCGACTCCCACACCGCGCCGCTCCGCCTCGACGTCGACGTGGACAGCCTCGACCCGGACCGCGCCCGCGCCCTCGTCGACCACCCCGAGCGCATCGCGGGGCTGCAGGACGAGGTCACCCGCGACGTCCAGGCCGGCACCCTCGACCTGGCGCTGCGCTCCTGCGTCGCCGTCGTCCTGGGCGCCGCCGCGCTCGGCCTCGTCGTCTACCGCAGACCCCGCCGCGCCCTCGCCGCCGGCGGCACCGCGCTCGCCCTGCTCGTGATCTGCGGCGCCACCGCCTTCGCCACCTGGAACCCCAAGTCGGTCCTGGAGCCCAGGTTCTCCGGACTGCTCTCCTCCGCCCCGTCCGTCGTCGGCAACGCCCGCAGCATCGTCAGCGAATTCGACGCGTACCAGAAGGAGTTGGCGCGCCTGGTCACCAACGTCACCAAGCTGTACGACGCCACCTCCACGCTCCCCACGTACGCCCCCGACCCGTCCACGGTCCGTGTCCTGCACGTCTCCGACATCCACCTCAACCCCGCGAGCTGGCACATCATCGCCTCGCTCGTGGAGCAGTACGAGATCGACGTGATCATCGACTCCGGCGACACCATGGACCACGGCACCGCCGCCGAGAACGGCTTCCTCGACCCGATCGAGGACCTGGGCGCCCCCTACGTCTGGGTGCGCGGCAACCACGACTCCCTGACGACCCAGCGCTATCTGGAACGCCTGAAGAACGTGCACGTCCTGGACGAGGGCCGCACCGTGACCGTCGGCGGCCTGCGCGTGGCGGGCATCGGCGACCCGCAGTTCACCCCGGACCGCTCGGTCGTCGCCCGCGGCGACCCGGCCGAGCGCACCGCGGGCAGCTTCCTCGCCGGCTCCCTGCGCGTCCAGCGGGCCCTGGGCGCTCCGGTGGACATCGCCGTCGCACACAACCCGGTCGCGGCCCGGCAGACCGACGGGCAGGTCCCGCTCGTCCTCGCGGGCCACGTCCACCACCCGAAGACGGAGCAACTGCCCGGCGGCACCCGGCTGCGCATCGAGGGCTCCACCGGTGGCAGCGGCCTGCGCGCCGTCGAGGACGAGGAACCGGACCCCGTCTCGGCGTCCGTCCTGTACCTCGACCGGACCACCAAGCGCCTGCAGGCCTGGGACGAGATCCGCCTCGGCGGGCTCGGCCTCACCACGGCCGAGGTCAGCCGCCACGTCCCGCAGGAGAACGAACCCGGCGCGACCCCGTCCTCGCCGGACGGCTCACCGGCTCCATGACCGCCGGACGACCTCACATCTTTTCGGTTTGGCCGAGGTCCAAACGCCGTAGTACAGTCTGTGCGTGCCCAACGGCACCGGTCAGGGCTTGACCGTCCAGAACTCCGTGAGGAGCGAAGGAGAAGCAGAACCCTCCGGGGGGAAGCGGAGTCACATGCTTCTCACGTCCTCGGACGCGCAGACGAAGCAGAGCTGTAACCAGTAGTTCCGCCCTCATCGTCTAGTGGCCCAGGACGCCGCCCTTTCAAGGCGGTAGCACGGGTTCGAATCCCGTTGGGGGCACGTATAGCATCATGTGTCCGTATTTTTGGACACAACAGCTTGGTCCTGTGGAGCAGTTTGGAGTGCTCGCCACCCTGTCAAGGTGGAGGCCGCGGGTTCAAATCCCGTCAGGACCGCTGAGATTCCACGCGAATCTCGTGGCTGGGTAGCTCAGTTGGTACGAGCGTCCGCCTGAAAAGCGGAAGGTCGCCGGTTCGACCCCGGCCCCAGCCACCACAAAGAAGGGCCCCGGATGGTCTGCCGCCCGGGGCCCTTTTGCACGCCCCAGGGCGCCCTGTCTTCACTGGCGGAAACGTCACCGAAGAACTTCTCTCCATTCTTTCCGTGCTGACGTATCGGCACGGTCGAACGCCTCGGCCACACCGTCTCCCTCACCCCCGCCAACACTGCGGCCTGACAACCCGACCGCAACAACCCGTCCGTCGGGCTGACGCCGGACGGCCACGTCCCGGGCCGGGGTCCCCACCTCCGGACCGGGTCCCCACCTCCGGACCGGGTCCCCACCTCCGGACCGGGGCCCCGCCCCCGGTCCGGGGCTCATCTGAGTGCGTGTGAGCGGGTGAGTGCAGGGCGTCAGGCGGTGCGCGGTCAGGTCGCCGCCGCGGCGGCCGCCATCGCCGCAGCCTTCTTCTTCGCCCGTACGGTGGACAGGGCCAGCAGGACGCCGCCGATGACGATCCAGGCGGCGAGCACCGCGATATGGCCGCCGGCCGCGTTGCCGTCGAAGTACGCCGTCGAGCGAAGCAGCGCGCCGCCCGCGCCCGGTGGCAGCAACTGGCCGATCGTGCCGACCGGTTCAGGCAGCATCTCGGGCGCGCTGGTGATCCCGGAGAACGGGTTGCCGAGGAAGGCCATCAGGAAGGCCGTCATGCCGATACCGGCCGGGCCGATCAGCGAGGCGAGGCCGGTGAGGGTACCGGAGATGGCGAGCACGGTCAGGCCGAGCACGGTGGCGTTGGCCGCAGCGTTACCGTCCAGCACCTCCAGCCAGCCCTGCAGGATGCCCACGCCCACCAGGCCGACGAGCGCGGCACCGCCGATCAGTACGCTGATACGGATGGCGCCGGGGCGGGTGAACAGGGTGGTCAGCACACCGGCGATGATGCCCGCCAGGACGAGCGGGAGCACGGCGGCGGTCAGGCCGGCGCCGCGCGGGTCGGCGGTGGGGAGGGGGACGACCTGGACGGTCCGGCCGGTCGCGGCCTTGTCCCCATTGGCCTGGCCTGCCGAATCCTTCCCGGCCAACGGCTGGGCGTGGGCGCCGAAGGTCTGGTCGAGGAGGTTCGCCACGACCGGTGATGCGGCGGGGGCGGTGAAGACCGTGGTGCCGCGCGGTCCGGCGACCACCGCACCGTAGACCTCGCGGTCCTGTACGGCCTGCCGGGCGGCCGACTCGTCGAGGTACCGGTGCACCTCGAAGGCGTCGTTCGTACCGGCGAGGCGCGCCTCGACCTGGGTGATCGCGCCGGGACTGCCCGCGACGCCGACCGGCAGTCCGTGCGGCGAAGCGTGCACGGCCGGCCAGGCGAACGCCCAGAGCGCGAACGCCGCGATGATCGGCACGAGCAGCAGCGCGAGCAGCGGCTTAGCGGGCGGCGGGCCCGGCGGCCGCCCGCCGCCGCCCTTTCCGCCCCCGCCCTTTCCGTCGCCGGGCGGTCCGCCGGCGTCCGGGGCCGGGCCGTGGCCGTTGGCTGCCGGGGCGCCTGTCGGGACGTGGCCGTTCGACGCGTACGGGTTGGGCTCGTACCGGTCCGTCGCGTACCGGTCCGTCGCGTACCGGTCGGCGATATCGACAGCGGCCAGCGGGATCGCGCCTGTATGCCCAGCGGGCGGTACGAAATCCGCGGGCACCGCGTCCGCCGAGACCGGCCGGACCGGCGGCGCCACCGGATACGGCGGCGGCGGGAACGGCGCCTCGTCGGACCGGGCGGACAGGGCCACAGTCGGGTTGTCGGTCAGTCCTTCGTGAAGGGACATCAGTGGGCTCTTTCCATGAGAGGTCCGTCAAGGGCCCTCAGAGTCGGCGCTGGTCAGAAGTGATCGGCAAGCGTCAGGGGTGCGGGTCGGGACCGGGTCTGTCCTGGCGCCAGGAACCCGCGGCCTGGAAGCCGAACGCGCGGCTCCAGTCGGCCCGTTCGGCCTCCTCGTCGTCTTTTGCGGGCGCCCGGGACCGGGCCGCCATCACCGCGAACACCACAGCCAGCGCGGCCAGTTGCTCGCGGTCGGGCCGTCCGCGCAGCACCTGCCAGTCGGCCTCGCGCGCCACGCCCAAGTCATCCGTCGCAGACATCACCCAGCCCCTCACACCGGCGGATTTCCGTGTTTGCGCGACGGCAGGACCTGCTGCTTGGCACGCAGCATGGCCAGGCCCCGTACGAGCATCAGCCGGGTGTCGGCCGGGTCGATCACGTCGTCGACCAGCCCGCGCTCGGCCGCGTAATACGGGTGCATCAGCTCGGACTTGTACTCTTTGACCAGGCGTTCCCGGGTCACCTCGGGGTTGCGGGACGCTGCGATCCGGCGGCGGAAGATGACGTTCGCCGCGCCCTCCGCGCCCATCACCGCGATCTCGTTGGCGGGCCAGGCGAGCGAGAGATCCGTACCGATGGAGCGCGAGTCCATGACGATGTACGCGCCGCCGTACGCCTTCCGCAGCACCACCGAGATCCGTGGGACGGTCGCGTTGCAGTACGCGTACAGCAGCTTCGCGCCGTGCCGGATGATGCCGCCGTGCTCCTGGTCGACGCCCGGGAGGAAACCCGGTACGTCGACCAGCGTCACGATCGGGATGTTGAACGCATCGCACAACTGCACGAAGCGGGCTGCCTTTTCGGAGGAATGGATGTCCAGGACACCGGCGAGCGAGAGCGGCTGATTGCCGATCAGGCCGACCGTCCGGCCGTCGATCCTGGCCAGCGTGCAGATCACGCTGGTGGCCCAGCCCTCGTGCACCTCCATGTGCTCGCCGTCGTCGACGATCTCCTCGATGACCTTGCGCATGTCGTACGGACGGTTGCCGTCCAGCGGTACGAGGTCCAGCAGCGCCTCGCAGCGCCGCTCGGCCGGGTCGGTGGCGGCGACGGCCGGCGGCCGCTCCCGGTTGTTGGCGGGGAGGAGAGACAGCAGGTAACGGACCTCTTCGAGGCAACTCTGCTCGTCGTCGTACGCGAAATGGGCCACACCGGAGACCTCGGCGTGCACGTCCGCGCCGCCGAGACCGTTGTGGGAGATCTCCTCGCCGGTCACCGCGCGGACCACATCCGGGCCCGTGATGAACATCTGCGAAGTGTCGCGGACCATGAACACGAAGTCGGTGAGGGCTGGGCTGTACGCGGCGCCGCCGGCGCAGGGCCCGAGCATCACGCTGATCTGCGGGATTACTCCGCTCGCCTTCGTATTGCGCTCGAAGATCCCGCCGTAACCGGCCAGCGCCGAAACGCCTTCCTGGATACGTGCCCCCGCGCCGTCATTCAGCGACACCAGCGGCGCACCTGCCTGAACGGCCATGTCCATGATCTTGTGGATCTTCTCGGCGTGCGCCTCGCCGAGCGCACCGCCGAAGATCCGGAAGTCGTGCGCGTACACGAAGACCGTCCGGCCGTGGACCGTGCCCCAGCCGGTGACCACACCGTCGGTGTACGGCTTCTTCGCCTCCAGCCCGAAACCGGTCGCGCGATGCCTGCGCATCGTCTCCACCTCGGTGTACGTCCCGTCATCGAAGAGAAGATCAAGACGCTCGCGCACGGTCAGCTTGCCGCGCCGCCGCTGCGCCTCGGTGGCCTTCTCGCCGGGCCCGGCAAGCGCCTGCGCCCGGCGGGCATGCAGCCGGTCGGTCAGCACACGCAGGTCGGGGTCGGGCTGGGGG
Source organism: Streptomyces sp. LHD-70 (assembly GCF_031157275.1). GTDB lineage: Bacteria > Actinomycetota > Actinomycetes > Streptomycetales > Streptomycetaceae > Streptomyces. The sequence continues at coordinate 174,373 of NZ_JAVIFW010000014.1, read as the reverse complement.
TCCGGAACGTGCGGCGGGACCAGGAGCGGCGGCGCGAGGTCCGCGGAAGGCCCGGCCGTGGTGATGACGATCGGTTCTCGAAGGTCAGGATCTCGAAGTACCGGTTCTCGAAGTTCGGAAAGGGTCACGATGGCCTCCTCGGCCCGTCAGTGTGGTCGAGACGCAGGGGAGTCCTCCTGGAGTCCCGCTGGAGCGGGCGGAACGTCACAGCAGGGAGAGCTCCACCGCCCTGGCCACGGCGGCGCCGCGGCTGTTCACGCCAAGCTTCACGTTCACGTTGGCCAGGTGCCGGGCCGTGGTGTGCTCGGATATCCCCAGCTCGCGGGCGATCGCCCGGTTGGACAGGCCCTCGCGCAGCCGGGCCAGTACGGTCAGTTCGCGGGCGGTGAGCCGGCCGTGCTCGGGGCGCAGGAATGCTTCGACCTCGGAGACCACGGCTGCCGGGCCCTCGAAGTAGGGCAGTGCGGAGGAGCCCGGCAAGGTGCGCGAGCGCCCGTCGGCTACCGCGTTCACCAGGCGGCGCACCACCGAGGCGGTCACCAGGTACGAGTCCTGCTTGCGAAGCGCCAGCAGCGGAGCGCTTACGTCCGCGAGCAGAGCGCGTGCCTCCAGCGCGCAGTTGGCGCGCAGCATCGCCGCCGCGGCGCCGGCCGTCGCGCAGATGCGCTGGTACTCGCTGTACCAGAGCACTTCCTCAGGGGCCACACCCGGCAGCAGCAGTTCGGCGACCACCCGCGAGCCCAGCCGCCAGTCCGCCCGTACGAGCCCCTCGATCGCCTTCGGGACGGACGGGCCCAGCCCGTCGGGGTGGTCGGGGTCCGCGAGGAAGGAGGCCGCGGTCCCGAACAGGACGAGTTTGTGGACGAGTTCGGGCCGGCGCGCCGCCAGCGCGAGGGCGACCGGGCCCGCGAAGCCGGTGGCCAGGACCGACACCGCAGCCCCGCCCGCGGCGTCGATCACCGCCTCGGCGTGATCGACCTGGTGTTCTAGGGAGAAGTCGGGCGGACCGGCATCCGGACCGGTGCGTGAAGTCCTGCCTGAAGTGGTTCCGGCGTCCGAATCTGCCGACAGGCCGATGCCTGGCGGGTCGTACCGCAGGAGGCGGAAGCGTTCGGAGAGCGCGTGGTGGAAAGCGGCCACCGGGCCGCTGGTCCAGTCGACGGTGAGATGGCTGGTCCAGCCGGGTAGGACGAGCAGCGGCGTGCCCTCGCCACCGGTGGCGGTCCAGCGGACGGTCCGCCCGTCGGCTGCGATCCGCTGCCGTACGAGGGGATTGCTCTGCGGCCTGATCTCCTGCGGGCGGAACTCGGGGTGCGGTGCGGTTCTGGTTCCGGATCCGAGTGATGGGCGCGGTGCCGCGGTGGCGCTGGCCGCCGTGGTTGCGGTTGCCGATATGCGTGGTGGTGTCCGTACGAGCAGTGGTGCCTGTGCCGGCATGCGTGCCCCCTGTTGGCATCGACCGTTGGCAGTGCGGTGACCGGCGCCGTCGCGGCGCGGTCCGGCTCATTCAGCACGTTAGGCCGGGCCGCCGCTGTCCCTGTGGAGCCGCACAGGGGTCCGAGAGGGGCACGAGAGGGGTCCCGCCGGGGAATCGCGGGAGTCACCTCGTCATCCGCCCTGCCACACGTCCCACTACGCAGGTACGCACCGCCCCGACCGGCGTGTTTGCACAGATCTGGGGATGTCGCGGGCGGGCCGGGCGCCAGAACACTGGCTGCCGATGTACCTGTCCGGCGAACCGCCCGACGTACACGACGTACCTGTCCGACGAGAGAGGACACGCCCATGACGACCAGCACGATGACCGGGAGCAGGCCCGAGGCCCGCGCCGCGGTTGCCAGTCCGGAGCCGGCCCGCACCGTGGACACCGCGGACTGCTTCGACTTCAGCTGCCTGGAGACGCTGATCATCGACAGCCCGGTGGACACCGTGTACGACGCGCTGTTCAAGGTGACCGAGTGGCCGGTGCATCTCCCACACGTCCAGCAGATCGACGTGAGTTACGACGACGGCCAGTACCAGGAGTTCTGGATGACGGTCGCCTCGGAGACCGACGGCTCGCCGCTCCGGGTGCGCTCGATACGTAACTGCCGTTACCGCCAGATCGAGTTCTTCCAGCCGCAGCCACCGCGCTTCCTGCGCCACCACGCGGGGATCTGGCGCTTTATCCCGCAGGAAGGCCCGGAGGGCGCGGACCGCACGCTCGTCGAGGTCACCCACCTGTGGAACCTCGAGCCGGAGATCGCCGCCGAGGTCTACCCGGCGACGCCCGACCGTTCCACCGCCGTACAGGTCGAGGAGATGCTGGCCGGCCACTCGCGGCTGGCGCTCGCGTCCTGGCAGGCCGTACTCGGCAAGCCGTCCGGCGCTTCCGGCGACGCGAAGAAGGAAGGCTGAGCGGCCATGCGGATCTCCGAGACGATGACCGTGGGCGCGCCCATCGAGACGGTGTACGGCGTGTACGCGGACCTGGACGGCTGGTGCGACGTACTGCCGGACGTGGTCGGTGTCGACGTGCATTACATGGACGGGTACAACCAGGAGTTCTCCATGACGGTGGAGCGCCCCGGCGGCAACGAGACCGTCCGCGGGGTGCGGTACTGCCGCGCGCCGTACGAGCTGGAGCTTGTCCAGACCACCCCGCCGCCGGGCCTGTCCCGGATGACCGGGCTGTGGACCTTCACCGAGCGGGACGGCCGTACGACCGTGACCGCGGCGCGCGACTTCCGGCTCCTTGACGAGAACACGCCGGCCGGCGCCGAGGAGGCGTTCGCCGAGAAGCTGCACGGCTTTCTGAAGATCAATCTGGATCTCTTCCGGAAGGCGGCGGAGGAGAAGGGAGCACGGGCGTGACCGCGCCCGCCGCGACCGAGCGCATCGAGGTCGCCCGGCAGCTTGCGGCCTCGCCGCCGGGCGCGGCCGAGGTCTTCTGGGACATCACCGGCTGGTACCGCATCTGGGACCGCATCAGCGAGGTCGAGGTGCGCTACGACGACGGCGTGCACCAGGAGTTCGCAATGGAGGTGGAGCGGGACGGGCGCCTTGAACAGGTTCGTACGCTGCGCTTCAGGGACAGCCGTGAGGACATCGCGTTCTTCAGCCCGGACCCCCCGCCGGGGATGTCCGTCCACCTCGGGCAGTGGCGCTTCGCCGAGACCGCCGACGGGCGCGGCTGCCGGGCCACCGCGGCGCGGCAGTACGCCCTGATCCGTACGCCGGAGGAGAGCGACGCGGCGTACGCGGCCCGCTCGGCGGCGTACCGGGAACGCTTCGAGGCCCGCCTCGGCAAGATCCTCGACTGCTTCGCCGACCACTTTGAGAAAGCGAGCACGCCATGACCACCTGCACCGCACAGATCGACATCGCGCGCACCCCGGAGGCTGTCCGCGGTTACGTACGCGAGGTCCCCAACCTGCCCTCCTGGACCGGCTTCTTCCGCAGCGTCGGGGAGTCGGCCGACGGCCGCCGCTACCCGGTCGATACGCCGATGGGGCCGATCGAGACCTGGATCGAGACCGAGCCGGTCCCTCCGGGCGACGGCGCCGCAGCCTGCACCATCAACTCGCTGATCCACGGCCGTGAGGAGCAGGCCGTGCTGGACCTGCGGCGGACGGATGCCGGCACCGCCGTCCACTTCACGGTCCGGTTGCCGGCGGGGGCTCCGCCGGAGCGTGCGAAGGGGCAGCGTACGGCGATGGCCGAGGAACTGCGGCGCCTCAAGGAACTGCTGGAAGGCGCCGGCTGACGGAGCGGAACGAGATGACCGGAACGGACCGAGAGGAGGCCCAGTGAGCAGTCCGCGGCAGATGGAGCGCCAGATGGAGAAGTCACTGGTCTGCGGTTCGGTGCACGGTGCCCGGCTGACGGACCACGCGGCCGGGCGCCGGATCACGGCGATCGCCTGCGGGTTCACGGCCGTGGAGGCGGAGGCGTCGGCGGCCGGTCTGCTCAGGATCGTGCAGACCTTCCACCGGGCGGCCGGGGACGGTCCCGGACCCGAGGCGGCCGGTCCCGGCGACCGGCCGCTGCGGGCGGGCGACTTCGCCCCCGAGGCGTATATCGGGGAGGGGCCGGCGCTGCGGGCGTACGGCGCGAGCAGCGGCCGCGCGTACGGCGTACCGGCGGAGATCGCCCTGCCGCTGCCTCTTCACGCCACACGGCATACGCACGGGCTGGCGGGGACGGAGTACCAGGCGCCGGGCAGCGGCCCTCCCGACAACCGGCCCGGCGGCCGCCCGTCCAGTGTCGCGTCCATCGAGTCTGTCGCTTCCCTCGTCGGCCCCACCGTCGCGGACGTTCTGGCGGCGGACATCGCGGTCCGCTGGTGGCAGCGGCCCCGGCCGCGGCTGGTGCGGCTGGCGCCGCGGCGGCTGCTCCCGGAGTCGGTCATGGCGGTGTCGGACGCGCACGGCCTGAGCGTCGAGGCGTTCTGTTGGCTGCAGCTGCCGTTCACGGTGGTGCTGTCCGTGATCCACGCGGGCGGCGGGGCCGCGGCGGGTTTCGGTGTGGCGGCGGGCTCCGGTCCGCGGCAGGCGCTGCGCGCGGCGTTCCTGCGCGCGCACGCGGCCCGGCTGGCCGGCTGGCGGGAGGGCGGTCCGCATCTGGACCTGCTGCGGCTGAACGTCCAGCGCGGGCTCGCCGTACCGCGCCGCCCGGTCACCGACTGGGTGGAGCAGGCGCACCGGCGCTTCGGGCACGAGCCGCTGGTGGTGCCGTTCGCGGCGCCGGACGGCGGGCGGGTGGTGAAGGTGCTCTGCCCGGGCGCCGCGGTGCACCATCCGCCGTCGGTGGCCCGCCCGGACTGCCCGTTGTAGCGACGGCGGTTCTGAAGACTCGTAGGTACATGGGCGCGTACGTACGCCGAAGGGCCGGACCCCGGTGCGGGGGTCCGGCCCTTCATCACGTACGTACGCGAATCACTCCGAGGAGTGCGAGACCAGCCGCAGCAGCATGTCCACCAGGCCCGAGCGCTCACCGTCGGTGAGCGGGGTGAGGAACGCGTCGTGCACCTCGCGGTCGACCTGGGCCAGCGCCCCGCCGAAGAGCTCGCGGCCCTTCTCCGTCATGGTGACGGCGTAGCGCCGGCGGTCCTCCGGGTCGCGCATCCGCTCGACCAGGCCCACGCCCTCCAGGTCGTCGACGACCGAGACCATGGTCGTACGGTCGATCTTCAGCCTCTCGCCGATGCGCTGCTGGGAGAGCGGCCCGTGCTGGTGGAGGAGGGTGAGCACACCGTAGTCCCGGGCCTTGATGCCGTACGGGCGCAGCGACTGCTCGAAGTCGGCGGTGACCAGTTCGGCGGCCTTGCTGAGCAGGAAGCCGACGGAGACGGTCAGTTCCGGCGAAAGGTCTTGTTGCCGCAGGGTCGGCCTGGTCATCGGTTCGGCTTCCATTTCGTTCCTCCGGGGCCGCTACTACTTGGCCGCCCGCCGCGGCTCGGCGGCGCCGCCAAGCGTAGCGAGCGGCGGCGCGGTGGGCTGTGGCGTGGCCGAGTCTGGCTCGGCGGGCTGTGGCGCGGCGGGCTGGTCCGCGATGCGGGCCAGCAGTTCGTCGAGCGTGCGGATCTCGTGCGGGGTCAGCCCGGCGAGCAGCTCGGCGTCGGCCTCGGAGCCGACCACGAGCATGCCCTTGGCGTGCCGCTCGCCCTCCGCCGTGAGCCCGATGAGATAGCGGCGGCGGTCGTCTGGGCTGCGCCTGCGCTGGAGCAGGGCCTCTTCCTCCAGCTGGTCGATGAGCCCGACCATGGTCGTACGGTCGATGCCGAGTGTTTCGCCGAGCTGCTGCTGGGGCAGCGGTCCGGACTCGGCCAGCGTGACCAGTACGCCGTACCAGCGGGGGCGTACGCCGTGCGGGCGCAGCGCCTCCTTCAGGAACTGGGACCTGCGCACCGCCGCGACTTGCAGCAGCCATCCGGTCCCGGCGGAATCGTGCTCAGTCACTCGCGCTCACCCCTTCCAGCAAATAATCATCGTCAATGATAGTCAGCAGGAGCGACTGTTGACTAGTCGTCGCAGTCGTCGGTGTCGAGTCGCTTGCCGTGCGGGGCGCGGGTGCGGCGACGAGCGCCGCCGTGATGCCCGCGCCGTGCGACAGCGCAACGGGCAGGTGGCGCCCGTCTCTTGTGCGGAGCAGGGGGGCGCCCTGTTCGGTACGGGTCCACGTCCAGGGGCCGTCGTACGGTTCCAGCACGGCCCGTGCGGCGCGCTCGGCGGTACGGCGTACGGCGGCTCCCGCCCGGGCCGCGCGGCCCGCCCGAGGGCCGTCGAATACGTCGCGGACTTGGTCGGTGCGAGCGGTCGCGACGATGTGCGTCCCCGGTCCCGTCGGGGCGGTCAGGGCGACCGCTGCGAGGAGGGTGCGCGGCGCGTCGGCAGCGGAGTGCGGACCTCGTACGGCCAGGCGTACGGCGTCGCTGTCGTACACCCACGGCGGCAGGTCACCGGTGAGCCGCACAGATGCGGGGCGGCCCGCGGGCGAGCGCACCTCCACTCCGCGCCATCCGATGCCCGCGAAGCCCGTGCCCAGCGCCTTGACCACCGCTTCCTTGATCGCCCAGACCGAAGCCAAAGCGCCGGGTTCAGCGCCGGTCTCACTCAGCTCACGCCCGGTGAAGGCGGTGGCGGCCAGCCCGGGGCAGCGGGTGAGACGGGCGGCCCAGGCACGGGCGTCCGTGACATCGATGCCGAGACGGACGGCTCGGACGGCGTCCATGGCCGCACCCCTACGCGTCCGCGTCCTGCGGGGCGATGGCCACGACGCGGGTCCAGCCCGCGCCCGCACCGCCGACCGCGACCGGGAAACAGGCGAGGGTGAACCCGGTGGGCGCGGGCAGCCGCTCCAGGTGAGCGAGCTTCTCCAGCTGGAGGTACTCGTGCTCGCGGCCGTACACATGGGCGGGCCACAGCGCGCCGCGGTCCCCGGTCCGCTCGTACTCCTCGATCATCGCGTGCATCGGCCGGTCCAGCCCCCAGGCGTCGATGCCGATCGTGCGCACGCCCCGCTCGACGAGGTACGCCGTGCCCTCGCCGGAGAGCCCCGCGTACGTCGTCAGGTAGTCGGGCGAGCCCCACAGGCGGTCGGCGCCGGTCCACAGCAACGTGATGTCGCCGGGGGTGAGTTCATGGCCGATGACGTCGAGCGCTGCGGCCAGCTGGCCGGGCGTGATGGCCTCGCCGGGCGGTACGTGGCGCAGGTCCAGACGCACGCCGGGCCCGTAGCACCACTCCAGGGGCACTTGGTCGATGCTCTTGGCGGGGGCTCCGCCGGACTCCGGTCCGTAATGCAGCGGCGCGTCCATGTGCGTACCGGTGTGCGTGGTGAGCGTGACCGTCTCGTTGGAGATGGCCATGCCGCCTGGGAAGTCGTCGGGGCCGAGCCGGCCGCGGCCGAGCACCGCGGCGCCGGCCCGGTGGTCCAGCACGTCGATCGCGACCGGCGTGGCCTCACTGGGCGTCGGCCCGGTCACGACACTGAGGTCGATCAGGCGGGGGCCGGGACGGGCCGCGGCGCGCGGCGCGGCGACAGGAGCGGGGAGGGTCTGCGGTGCGTACGGCATTACGGGCCTCCGGGAGAGGTGCGGGCCGGGGGCGTCCCAGAGGGAGGGACGCCCCCAGGGGGGATTAGATCTGGTGCTGCTGCAGAAAGCCGGTCAGCTGGGCGACCGTGCGGACGTCCTTCAGGGCCTTGCCGTCGGGCGCCTTGCCGCCGGCCAGCGAGGCGACGATCTCGACCAGTTCGGCCGAGTCGATGTCCAGGTCGGCGCGGAGCTGGGTATCCGGCGTGATCTCGGCCTCCTCAATGCCCAGTTCGGCGAAGGCGGCCAGCAGGCGGGCGTGGACGGTGTCGCGGTCGATGACGGCGGTGGCGGTCATGGTGTTCTCCCTGTTTGCGGTATGGATGTGTTCGGTGCGGTTGCGATGGACCCGGGTGCGCCAGACGACCGTTGGTTGGCCGCCGAGCGGGCGGCACAGCTGGTCGTACGCGTGGCTGGTGTCGGTCCGCAGACAAGCCATGCGGACGCTCCGTTCGGACGGCCTTGATCAGATGGCTTTGAGGGCGAGCGCGGCGACGGTCCCGTCGGCGCCGCGGGCGTTGACCAGCGCGCTGCGTACGGCGCGTTCGCGAGCGGCGCCCGTGACCACGTCCAGACCGGTCGCCGCGGCGTCCGGCGCGGCGACCGGTGGCACGGCCCCCTTCCGTATCGCCAGCAGCCCGGCCAGCAGATCCACCACGGGCGCGGCGCCAAGCAGATGCCCGGTGGCCGGCTTGGCGGTGGTGCACGGCACCTGGCCCGCCGCGTCACCTAGGAGCGTGCGCAGCGCCGCCACCTCGGTGGCGTCGGCCGCCGACTCCCCCTGCGCGTCCAGTCCGACGACCCCCAGCTCACCCGCCTCGACACCGGCCTCCTTGAGCGCGGTGGCGGCGACATGCGCCATGACCTCGGCGCCGGCCGTTCCGAAGACGTCGTCCCCAACCGCGTGCCCGGTCGCGAAGCCCGCGATCTCGGCGAGCGGCCGGGCGCCGCGCGCCAGCGCGCTCTCCTCGGCCTCCAGGACGAAGACGACCCCGCCCTCACCGACCCGGTATCCGTCCGCACCCTCACCGAAGGGCCGGTACTCACCGTCGGTGAGCCGTCCGCTGGTGTGGCAGAAGGTGTATGTGTACGGGGTGACCGGCGCCTCCGCGCCGCCCGCGAGCATCACATCGGCGCGCCCCTCGGCGACCGCGCGGGCCGCGTACCCGACCGCGACACTGCCACTGGCCGTATCGGCGGCCACCGTCTTACTGAAGCCCTTGAAGCCCCAGTTGATGCTGATCTGGCCCTGCGGTGCGGTCGGGAACCACGCCGAGGCGATGTACGGGCTGACGCCGCCGTACCCGATCTGGCACAGCTTGCGCATGCTCGGCTCGGTGATCTCCCAGCCGCCGTACATGTTGCCCAGGTACACGCCTGTACGCTCCACCGCGGCGGCACTTTCGGACGGGCCCCCGGCCTCCTCCGCCAGGCCGGCGTCGTCCAGGGCGCTGTGCGCGGCGGCCATGGCCAGCGCGCAGAAACGGTCCATCCGCTTGCGCTGCCGCAGCGGTATCGCCGACAGTGCCGTGTCGTCCACGACACCGGCGTGCCCGCCCGCGTACTCCCCGGCCGGGAAGCGGTCGATGGGCGTGGTGGCGGTACGCCCACTCGTGAGCAGATCCCAGAATTCTTCGGTGTTCCCGGCACTGGGCAGAACCAGCCCGACCCCGGTGATGACAACCTTACGCATCTCTCAACTCTCCTGACTCGAAACGTAGTTGGGGCTCAGGCGCGACCGAGTACGACAGTGGAGTGGATCCCGCCGAACCCGCTGGAGAGGCTGGCGATCGCGTCGACCGTGGCCTCGCGGGCGGTGTTGGGCACGTAGTCCAGATCGCAGTGCTCGCCGGACGCACTGTGGTTGATCGTCGGCGGCAGCATCCGGTCTTTCAACACGAGCACTGAGGCGACGAACTCCAACGCGTTGGCGGCCGCGAGCGCGTGCCCGACCATCGACTTGATGGAACTGACCGGCACGTCGTACGCATGCGCGCCGAGCACTCGCTTGACGGCATTGGTCTCGCACACGTCGTTCTGCGGAGTCGAACTGCCGTGCGCGTTGACGTAACCGATCCGCTCGCCGGCGAGCCGGGCGTCGTCCAGCGCAAGCTGGAAGGACCGCGCAAGATCGGTCCCGTGCTCGGCGAGGTCGGTCATATGGAAGGCGTTGGCCGTCGACCCGAACCCCAGCACCTCACCGAGGATCGTGGCGCCGCGCGCCTTGGCGTGCTCCCACTCCTCCAGTACTGCGATGCCGGCGCCCTCGGCCAGCACGAACCCGTCGCGCTCACGGTCGAAGGGGCGCGAGGCGTGCTCGGGATCGGCGTTCCGAACGGACAGCGCCCCGATGACGTCGAAGCAGGCGACCACGAACGGGGTGACCGGCGCCTCCGCGGCCCCCGCGACCATCACATCGGCCTCCCCGCGCCGGATGGCGTCGAAGGCGAACCCGACGGCGTCATTGCCGCCCGTGCAGCCGGTCGTCACGGTGACGGACGGCCCGCGCAGCCCGTACGAGTCGGCGACCGCGGCCGTCGGCGTATTGAAGGTCGCGGACAGATGCAGCCGCGGATGAGCGGCGGCCACATCGATCGGCTCGGTCCCGTTCTTCGTAATGTCCGGGAAGTGCTCGGTCATGAACCGTGTACCGCCGATGGCGTTGGCGATGACGGCGCCGCTCCGGTACGGATCGAGGCCCTCCCCTCCCGCGAGCCCGGCGTGCGCCATGGCCTCGCGCGCCGCGGCGAGCGCGATCCGTACGACGCGGTCGTCCCCGTCCGGCTCGGTGGCCTCACTCCCCGGCAGCTCGACGGCCGGCAACTGCCCCGCGATCTGCGAATTGAACCCACTGGGATCGAAGGGCCGGATCCGGTCGACCCCGCTCCTCCCCTCCCACAGCCCCTCGGCGAAATTCTTGGCACCGACTCCGTTGGGGGCCAGAACCCCAAGTCCGGTGATGGCAACTCGACGCATGTGCTGATCTCCTTATTGGCCGGTGGAACTCGGATGGCGGTCAGGCCGCGCGTTCCGCGACGGCGGAAGCAGTGCCGGCAGCAGTCCCGGTGATCTCCAGGCAATCGGCGAACGAGCCGACGCCAACGACGGGAATCCGCCGGTCGAGGTGGCGGAACAGCCCGCGCAGCACCTTCCCGGGCCCGACCTCGGCGAAGGCGCCGACCGACAGCCCGCGCAGCCGCACCATGACGTCGGCCCACCGCACGGGCGAGGTGATCTGCCGGGCAAGCAGCGCCCGGTAGGTGCGCGGATCGGTGACAACCTCCCCACTCACCGAACTGACGATCGGTATCCGCCCTTTCTTCAAGGGCAGTTCGGCAACCAGCGGCAGTAGCCGCTCCTCCGCCTCCCCCATCAGCGGCGAATGGAAGGCACCATCAACGGTCAGCGGGATCACGGCACTCGCGCCGCGCTCCAGCGCCAGCTCCCCGAGCTTGGCAACGGCATCGGCGGTGCCCGAAATAACGGACTGCTTAGGACTGTTGGCATTGGCCACAACAGCATCGGCCGGCCCGTCCGCGGCGAGACGGACCAGCGCTTCGGGCCTCAGCCCGAGCACCGCCGCCATCGCACCTTCCGTACGGGCGCAGCAGGCCCGCATGGCCTTGGCCCGGCGGGCGACGGCGATCAGTGCGTCGTCCAGCTCCAGCCAGCCGCCGGCGACCAGCGCCGCGTACTCGCCGAGGCTGTGCCCCGCGACCGCGACGGGCCGCAGCCCGCGCTCGGTGACGGCTTCATGCAGCGCGACGGACACCGCGAACACCGACAGCTGGGTATTCACGGTGTCGGCCAGCCGCTCCTCGGGCCCGCGCAGCATCGCGCCGGCCACATCCTGTCCAGTGAGCTGTCCGGCCCGGCGCAGCGTCCGGTCGAGCAGCGGGGAGGCAGCGCGCAGCTCCGCCCCCATGCCCACGTACTGGCTGCCCTGGCCCGGGAAGACGAAGGCGTACCGGGGATTCCCCATGGCGTGGTCGACCTCCTGAGATCGGAACCGACCCGTTCGTGGTGTCGGCTTCACAACAATCAGGATTGCTGATGATTCGGATTCCCGTCAATCCGTAACCGAGATTATTTGTGTTTCGGTGTGTGCCGAGACCCGGTACGCGTTCGAGGGGCGGTCAACGCAGTTGCGTCCACGGCATGTGCGGCCCGGCGTCCCGAACCCGTGTTCCGGCACTCTTGAAGTTGCGGGACAGCTACACGCGCGACGACCCCGCGTTCGTCCGCTGGCAAGAGGGGCACCGGGAGGATCCCGCGGACCGCGCTGCGTGGTGGCGCCCGTGGCTCGACGTGGTCGTCGAGGCGACCGGCAGGGGGTGTCGCCATTCGCCGCCTGTGGGTCGTGTCCGAGCCGATCAGTGGCTATGTCCGGTACGAGTACGACTGCACGTTCACCAATGCGGAGGCCGGGGAGCAGATGCGCTGGCCTCCGCGTTCCCGAGCGCGTGATCTTCTGCTGCCCGCCCTGGACGGCTGGGTCATGGCCGGGCCAAGAGCATTCCTCGTCGAGGAATCCGTCCTGCGGTCCGGTATCGGCGCCGCAGAGGCGATGATCGGGCAGCTGATCACCATCGCTTGGCTGCCCCATGTGAGCTTCGGCGTCGTGCTCATGCGGCCGGACCGTGCGCGCTGGCCCGTCGAGGGGTTCTGGATCTATGGCACGGTTCAGGTCAATGTCGAGCTGGTCTCCGGCTACCTCACCGTTACACAACCCGGTGAGCTCGCCCTGTATGCCGGGACGTTCGCGGAGCTGGCCGAACTGGCGGTCTTTGGAGTCGACGCCCGTGCGCTGATCACGGCGGCCATGGATGCGCTGGACACCCCGGAGTGAACCTGCGTGCAATCCCGTAGAACCTTCTGGCTTCCGGCTGCTCACCGTTCCTGACGGTTCCGTACATCGGAATATGAGAGGGGGCGGACTCCACGAGCGACTGAACGACGTACTTCACAGCGCCGGTTGAGCCGACGCATCTGTGGGCGTCCGACCCTCCGCCGGTCGCCGGATGCGATGTGTGTCAGACGTGAACGTCGAGATTCGGCGGCACCCGCACTCAGCGGTGCCGGCCCTGGGGCACCGGCAAGGCCGACAGGCCACCCCAAGAGAGAAGGAGAATCAGCCATGACAGACGGTGGCAACTACGGTGCGGGCCAGCGTCGATCGAGCCTCCGCCCCCGCCGTCTCCGGACAGCGGTCCGCCACCCGGTGACGGCCTTCGGGGGTACGAACCGCACGCCCCGTACGACCGGATCATCGCGACGCGCGGCGTACGGGACCTCCCCTACGCGCGGGTCGCGCAGTGCCCGCCGGAGGTATCGTCCTCGCCCCTGGGGACCCAGTACAGGCACCAGGACGCAGTGGTCCGCCGTCTCGTCGTGGCCGAGGACGGGTGGAGTGCAGGTGGCCGGTTTACCGGTCCGGTGCAGTTCATGAAGGCCCGCGGTCAGCGTCTCGCGTGGCCACGGCATGAGGAGTGTGCCGCCCTGACGTCACCCCGTTCGGCCTCACCATCGCAGGTACTGGCACCACCGTATGGCTGGATGCCCCGGAGCGTCCCTCCGGGTCTGGAACGAGCCGCTCTTCTCGCGCACGTTCGAAGGCGGCGGCATGCGGCCCGGGGAGCGGCCGTGTCGGCTGCCACCCGGGCCGTATCAGGCGCGACATCACCCTCCTGACGGGCCTCAGGGAACTGAGTCGAGGACCAGTTGAGGGTTCCTTGACGCCGATGCCGACCCCTGTTCCGGTGTCGGCGCCGGGGTCGCCTTGATGCGGGTACGGCCCCGGCGGGACTCGATCAGGTCCAGCAGCGGACCCGTCACCGCCGTCGTCAGCAGCGCCATCAGGACGAAGACCGCGTACAGGCGGGTGTCGATCACACCGGCCGTGTACGCGACTTGTACGGCGATCAGTTCCGTCAGGCCTCGGGTGTTCATCAGGGCGCCGACCGTCAGGGACTGGTGGCGGTCCAGGCCGGACAGCCTCGCGCCGGCCGCGGAGGGGAACAGCTTCACTGCCACCGCTGTGGCGCAGACCAAGGCCAGGAGCAGCCAGGTTGCGGCGTCGATGCCGTTGAGGTGTACGCCGAGGCCGGCGACGACGAAGAAGGCGGGGAGGAGGAGGGTGCCCAGGCCGCGGAGGCGGGTGAGTACGACCGGGTGGGGGGTGCCGTCGGGGCGGCGGGGGGCGGCGATGCCGCACAGCAGGGCGCCGAAGACGGCGTGCAGGCCGAGCCAGGAGGTGAACCAGGCGGAGGCGAGGAGGATGCCGGTCAGTGCCGCCATGCTGGGGAGGGAATCCACCCGCGCCAGGGCGTAGCCGAGCAGCCTGCGGCCCACCGTGAAGAGGACGAGGGTGAAGGCGGCCAGCAGGGCGCAGACCATCAGTGGGCTGTGGGTGGTGTGGCTGCCGCCGCTCAGGGAGATGGCTCCGGCCAACAGGAGCCAGGCGATGCCGTCGCAGGCCGCGGCGGCGCCGAGGCTGACGACGCCGGCGGGTGTCGAGCGCAGGCCGCGTTCATCCAGGACCCGGGTCAGGACGGGGACGGCCGTGATGGAGAGGAGGATGCCGGTGAAGATGGGGAGGAGTGGGCCGTAGCCGCTCCCGCCCGGTAGTGCCGTGATCAGGAAGCCGAGGCCGATACCGCCGAGCATCGGGACGGCTGTGGCCGCGCCGGCGACGGCCGCCACCCCCCGCGGGCGGCGGCGCAGTTCGCCGAGGTCGGTCTCGTACCCGACGCCGAACATGTAGCAGGCGATGGCAAGTTGGGCCATGCCGCCGAGGATGCTGACGACGGGGGGCGGGAACAGGGAGTCGGTGGGATTGCCGGGGAGGAGGCCAAGGGCGCTGGGGCCCAGGAGCACCCCCGCGGCGATTTCGCCGACGACCACGGGCTGGCGGAGCTTGCCGGCGAGTTTCCCCGCTGCGGCTGCGACGACGATGACGACGGCCAGGGCGGCGAGCGCGCCCGTCGCGGTGGCTTCGGGGGAGGGCCCGGCGGCCAGTTCCTGAAGAGACATCGCGGTCACCTCAGCTCCCCGCTCGTACGCGCTGATCCACCAGCGGCGAGTCCGGGACCCGCTCGGCCATGTTGCTGCCGCCGGGGGTGTCACCCAGGCCCGCGAAGAGGTCGGCGGCGGCCTCGCGGAAGGGCTTCCACCTGTCCGGCAGCTTCTGTACGGGCTTGATGGCCTGGGTCGGGCAGGTCAGCGCGCACGATCCGCAGCCGATGCATTCGGTGGGGTTGATGTACATCATGCGCTCGCCCGGGTAGATCGCGTCGACCGGGCATTCCTCCATGCACGAGCGGTCCATCACGTCGATGCACGGTTCACCGATGACATAGCTCATGGTCGATCTCTCCTTGATACGTGATTACGTGATCTCGGGCATCGGGTCAGGAGGCTGCGGCCAGGGCCGGGACCGGCTGCGGCGCCGGTGGCATGACGGCGTCGGAGGAATGTCCCGGCACCGCACCCAGGTCCGGCCGGACGCGCGCCACCGCGTTGTTGACGGCCGTCGCCGCCTCACCGAAGCCGACCGCGATCAGAGGGACCCGGCCGGGGTACGTGGCGATGTCGCCGGCGGCGAACACACCCGGTACGTCGGTCTGCATGTCCGTACCGACCAGGATCCTGTTGCCGACCAGGGCCATTCCCCATTGGCCGATCGGGCCGAGGCGGGCCGTGAAGCCGAGCGCGGCGATCATGGCCTGGCAGTCGCGGCGTTCCGGGCTGCCCTCGGAGCCTGTCACCGTGACGTCCACCGCCGACAGCCGCTCCACGCCGTGGCAGGCCGTGACCTGAGCGCCCGTCACCACCTCGACACTCGATCGGCGCAGCAGGTCGACGCTGTGCGCCTGGGCGCGGAAGCGGTCGGTGCGGTGGACGAGGGTGACCGAGCGGGCCAGCGGTTCGAGGGCGAGGGCCCAGTCCACCGCGCTGTCGCCGCCGCCGACCACGACGACGTCCTGGCCGCGGTGGTCCGCCAGCCGCGCCACGTGGTACGTGACGCCGCGGCCTTCGTACGAGTCTCCGGCCGGCAGTCGCCGGGGCGTGAAGCTGCCGACTCCCCCGGTGACCACGACCGCGCCGCAGCGTACGTCGCCGCCCTGGTCCGTACCGATGACCCAACCACCCCCGTTCGCCGAGCGGTTGAGGGAGACGGCGGTGTGGCCGAGCAGCCACTCCGGTTCGAAGGGGGCGACTTGCAGCAGCAGGTTGTCGATCAGTTCGCGGCCATGCACGGCGGGGAGGCCGGCGATGTCGTGGATGCGCTTTTCGGGGTAGAGGGCGGCGACCTGGCCGCCGGGGTGCGGCAGCGAGTCCAGCAGGGCGACGCGCAGACCGCGCAGGCCCGCGTAGTACGCGGCGAAGAGGCCGGCGGGACCCGCGCCTACCACGGCGATGTCGACCGAAACGGGTTTCAGGCTTCTGGTGTCTGGGCCGGTGTCGGCGGTCATGGGCGGGCTCTTCTCTCGTAGGTAACGCCGGGCGACCCGGCGAGATTCCATCACCGTAACTGACAATCAGGGATGCTGACAATCAGTTGGCGCATGGTGAAAACATCCGATTGAGGGAGGCCGAGATCAACTTCGATCCTTGAGACATCACCAGCAGCCGTCCGCGGCCCGTCCCTGACGCTTGAAGGAGATCTTCATGACCACCGAGTACGACGTCATCGTGATAGGCGGCGGGCCGGCCGGCTCGACCGCCGCCGGCCTGCTCGCGAAGGCGGGCCGCAACGTCTTGCTGCTGGAGAAGGAGAAGTTCCCGCGCTACCACGTCGGCGAGTCCCTGGTGCCGGGCGTGGTCCCGGTACTGGAGGAGCTCGGCGCCAGGGAGAAGATCGAGTCGGATGCCTTCCAGCGCAAGTACGGCATCACCCTCCTGTGGGGCGCCGAACGCGAGCTGTGGACCGTCTACTTCGGCGACGGCGGCCCGTGGAAGTACGCGTATGAGGTCAAGCGCGCCGAGTTCGACAATGTGCTGCTGCAGCACGCCCGGGAGCTGGGCGCCACCGTCATCGAGGAGGCGACTGTCGCGGAGGCGCTCTTCGAGCCCGGTGACAACGGACGCTGCACCGGCGTGCGTTACACCCTCGGCGAGCAGGGCGAGCCCACCGAGGTCCGCGCGCAGTACGTGCTGGACACCTCGGGCCAGGCCAAGCTCCTTGCCCGCCGGATGGACCAGCTGCACTGGCACGAGGACCTGCGGAATATCGCCGTGTGGACGTACTTCCAGGGTGGTGAGTTCTTCGAGGGGAGCGATCGCGGCAACATCCTGACGGAGTATCACCCCGATGGCTGGGTCTGGGTGATTCCGTTCAGCGACGGGACGCGGAGCGTCGGGTTCGTCGGGCCGAACGACGCCTTCGGGCGGTCCGGGATGACGCTGCCCGAGTACTTCCACAGCAAGCTGGAGACCAGCCGAGAGGCCAAGCGGCAGCTGGCCGGCGCGGTGCGGATCGCGGACTACCGGGCGACAAAGGACTGGAGTTACGTCTCGGAGAAGTTCTCCGGGCCGGGATATCTGATGGCCGGGGACGCGGCCGCGTTCGTCGACCCGCTGTTCTCCACCGGCGTGATGCTCGCGATGAAGAGCGCGTCGCAGGCCGCGAAGACCATCGACGCGATTCTCGACGAGCCGGAGCGCGAGGAGGCGCACCAGAAGGCGTACGAGGAGAGCTACCGCGAGTTCTTCGAGACCGTCGTCTCCTTTGTCCGGTTCTTCTACGACGCCCGCCGCAAGCGCACCGAGTACTGGGAGAAGGCCCAGGACCTCATCGACCCCGTACGGGAGCTGGAGCAGCGCGAGGACTTCATCAAGCTCATCTCCGGGCTCGGCGGGCAGCGCCCGGTCATGGAGAGCTGAACGATGACCGACCTGTTCACACCGACCGCGACCGTGGCCGACGACACCGCGCCGACCGGTTACGGCTCCTGCGAGGACCGCCCGGCGCCGCCGGACCCGGCCCGCATCCTCGACCTGTCCTGGGGCATCGCCCGTACCGGCACCCTGGTCGCCGCCCTCGAACTGGACGTCTTCTCGCTGATCGCCGCGGGGACGCGGACGGTCCCGGCGCTCGCAGAGAGCACCGGCACGAATGAGCGCGCGATGGGCCTGCTCACCGGTGCTCTGAACGCGCTCGGGCTGCTCGTACGGCAGCGTGACGGCGGGTACCGGCTGCCCGCCGACTCGGCCGCCTTCCTGGTGCGCGGCGCGCCGAACTACCTCGGCGATCTGCGGCACATGCACCGGGTGATCAACTTCCCGCTGTGGCCGCGGCTCACCGAAGCGGTGCGCGGCGACCGGCCCTTCGACGATCTCTTCGGCGACGACGGCAGCCGAGTATGGGAGCAGGTCACGCCGTATCTGGACCAGCTCGGCGGGGCGGCCGCGCCCTGGCTCGCGCAGGCGCTGCGCGAGGCGGCGCCGGGCCTGCCCGCCGAACCGTCCCTGCTGGACGCGGGCTGCGGCTCGGGCGGCTACACCCGGGCTCTGGCCCGGCTGCTGAATGCCCGCGCGGTGGGTCTGGACCGGCCCGACGTGGCAAAGCTGGCCGCGGAGCAGACCGAGGCGGCCGGCCTGTCGGAAAAGGTCACCTTCCGCGGCGGCGAGCTGCGGGAGCTGGACTGGGGCACGTCGTACGACCTCGCGCTGCTCAGCAATCTGCTGCACGGGTACTCGGAGAATGAGGCGCTGTCCCTGCTGCGCCGCGCTCGCGCGGCACTGCGGCCCGGCGGCACGGTCGCGGTCTTCGAGTTCGTACCGGACGTGGAGCGCCCAATGGACAACCCGGTCGCCGGGTTCTTCAGCCTCCAGATGCTGCTGACCAGCGAGGGCTCGGGCTATGCCCTGGACGAGTACCAGGGCTGGCTGCGCGAGGCCGGCTTCACGAAGGTCGCGGCGCGGCGCTGCCCGGCCGGACCGCAGACGCTGATCACGGCGGTGGTGCCGGAGACCGCCTGAGGGCGGTGGCGAGGCGGGAGGGAACGGCTCGTGCCTGCACGCGTACGACTCGTTCCCTCCCGCCTTCCGTTTGATATGGCAGCGTGACAAATAATCCCTTACACTGATCCTCAGTGAGGCTGATCAATCGCCCCATCGAAGGCGCTGCTTGATCGCCCCGTCGCCCCGTCGCCCCGTCGCTCCGACCGGAGGTTTCCGATGACCGCCCCACCGGTGCACCACGCCGACCAGCTCATCGCCTCGCTCTTCCGCGACCCCGCCGTGGCCGGCGAACCCTACGAGACGTACCGCGAACTCCGCCGGACCGCGCCCGTACACCGCAGCTTCACCGGCCACTGGGTGCTGAGCCGGTACGCGGACGCCGAGCACGTCATGCAGGCCCCCGGCGTCGGCAAGGACGTACAGGCCTTCATCCACAGCCAGGGCGTCCCGGACTGGGAGCGGCACACCTGCTTCACCCGCATGCTCGACCACTTGATCTGGGCCAACCCGCCGGTGCACACCCGCCGCCGCAGCCTGGTCAGCAAGGTCTTCACACCCCGCGCGGTGGCTGGCTGGGAGCCCGCCATCGAGGCGCGGGTCGCCGAACTCCTCGAACCGCTGAAGGATGGCGGCGAGGTGGACCTCCTGGAGACCTTCGCCTTCCCGCTGCCGGTCGCGGTCATCGGTTCGCTGCTGGGCGTACCGCGCGCGGACTGGCCGATGTTCCACCGGCTGATACGGCAGGTGGTGCTCTGCGTGGAGCCCTCGCCTTCACCCGCGCAGCTCGCGCTGGCGGACGAGGCGGCCACCGAACTCAACGCGTACTTCGATGTGTTGATCGCCGAGCGGCGCGCCCACCCGCGCGAGGACCTGATCTCCCAGCTCGCGGCCGCCGAGATCGACGGCGACCGGCTGACACCGTCCGAGCTGAACAGCATGGTCCAGTTCCTCTTCGGCGCGGGCTTCGAGACCACCACCAGCCTCATCGGCAACGGCATGCTCGCCCTGCTCCGGGCCCCCGACCAGCTGGAACGGCTGCGCGCGGACGAGAGCCTGCTGCCTGGCGCCGTCGAGGAACTGCTGCGCTACGACTGCTCGGTGCAGCTCACCATGCGCACCGCCTTCGAGGACCTGGACATCAGCGGCACCACCGTCCCGGCTGGCGAATCCATCGTCGTGCTGCTGGGCGCCGCCAACCGCGACCCGGACCGTTACCCCGACCCCGACCGCCTGGACCTCACCCGCACCCGCGTGCGCCCGATGTCCTTCGGCGGCGGCATCCACTACTGCATCGGCGCGGGCCTGGCCCGCCTGGAGGGCCGAATCGCCTTCCGCGAGCTGCTGCGCGCCTTCCCGAGGATCGAATCGGCCACCGAACGGCCGTCGTGGCGTACGAACTTGACGCTGCACGGCCTGGAGAAGCTGCCGGTCCTGCTGTCCACTCGCTGACCACCACACCGTACGGAACCCGTACACCCGACCCACCAGGAGAAAAACCATGACCGACGTCAAGGGCATCGACTTCGCCGCCATCCAGGTGCGCGACTTGGAGAAGTCCGCCGCCTTCTACACCGATGTGATCGGCTTGACCCGCGCCCCGGCGTCGCCACCGGAGGCCGTGGTCTTCACCACCCGGCCCATCCCCTTCGCGGTCCGCACCCCGGTCGTCGACCTGGACGCCACCGACAAGCTCGGCTGGGGCGTGGCCCTGTGGCTGCTGGCCGACGATTCCGAGGCCGTGTACGCGCGGGTCACCAAGGCCGGGCGCCCGATCGCCGTCGAGCCGTTCGACGGCCCCTTCGGCCGCACCTTCGCCTTCGTCGACCCGGACGGCTACACGATCACCATCCACGACAAGGGCTGACCGCACGCCCCCCGTGGCCGGTCCCCCGTGCCGGCCACGGGGGACCGCCGCGCCACAAGCAAGCAGCAAGGAGTACGCCATGGCCACCCCGCTCCGGATCCGCCCCCAGGGCCCCTTCTCCCTGGCCGCCGCCATCCGCTTCCAGCAGGGCTTCGCGCCCGCGGACTACAAGAACAACGGCGGGGCAGCGCCGAAGGCCGCTCCCGCCTGCTCCACCGCCGTCACCGGATCTGGTCCCCAGGACTTCGAATCCCTGCGCTTCGCGTTCGCGCTGGACGACGAATGGACGCCCGCCGGCGCCCTCGTACACCCCGATCCCGAGGCGACGGACGGCAGGGTGCTCGTCGAGCCGTACGGCGAAGGCGACCCGGAGGCGGTACGGAAACAAGCCGCCCGCATCCTGTCGCTGGATGTGGACGGCAGCAGCTTCCCGGCCGTCGGAGAGCGGGACGAGATCGTCGGGCGGCTCCAGGGGCTGTATCCGGGACTGCGCCCAGTGTGCTTCAACTCGCCCTACGAGGCCGCTGCTTGGGCCGTGATCGGCCACCGCATCCGTATCGTGCAGGCGGCCTCGATCCGCACCCGCATCGCGCGGAAGTACGGAACGCCCGTGGACGTGGGCGGACTTGAGGTACCCGCCTTCCCGTCCCCGCAGACCCTGCTGGCACTGCCGGAGGTGCCGGGACTGCCGTCGGTGAAGTCCGAACGCCTGCACGCGGTCTCCCGCGCGGCCCTCGACGGCGAGCTGGACCCCGCGGTCCTGCGCTCCCTCGACCCCGGCGACGCGCTGCAGCGGCTGTGCAAGATCTCCGGGATCGGACCATTCTCGGCCGAACTGATCCTGATCCGCGGCGCCGGGCACCCCGATCACTTCGCGTCCCAGGAACGCCGGCTGCACGCCTCGATGAGCGAGGCGTACGGCGTGGACGCGACCGACACGGCGGCCCTGCACCGTATCGCCTCGGCCTGGTCCCCGTACCGCAGCTGGGTCGCGCTGCTCTTCCGTACCGACCGCGAGAACACCACACACGAGATCTCCCGCGGCCGGCAGGCCCCCTCAGCCTCAGCCCACCAGCCGGACGGGCAGCGGACCGTCCGCACGGCCGTGCCGACGCAGCTGCGGATCGGCTGACAGGATCGACTGCAGCAGCCGCTGCACCTGTGGGGCGGGCTCCACGCCCAGCTGCTCGACGAGCATGCCGCGCAGCCGGTGGAACGCCTCCAGCGCGTCCCCGGTGCGCCCCGCACGGTGCAGCGCCAGCATGTGCATGGCGTGGATGTTCTCGTACGTGGGATGCAGCGCCGACAGCGCGGCCAGCTCGCCCAGCAGCTCGGCATGGCGGCCAAGTTCCAGGTCCGCGGCGATCCGCGCCTCCAGGGCCGCTAGTCGCATCTCGTCCAGGCGCAGCAGCTGCACCTCCAGCAGCCGGCCGGCGCTCACATCGACCAGCGCCGGGCCGCGCCAGATGGCCAGCGCGTCGGCGAACCGCCCGGCCGCGGCGGCCAGGTCACCCGCCGACCAGGCCGCCCGGCCCGAGGCCACCAGCCGCTCAAAGGCGGCCACGTCGACGCATTCGGGGTCGATGTCCAGCAGATACCCGCCGTGCCGGGTCGCCAGTACGTCCTTGACGTCCCCCTTGCCCGCCACCGCCAGCGCCCGCCGCAGGCAGCAGCGCAACTGCCGGATGTAGGACTGCAGGGTGGTGCTGGCGCTGCGCGGCAGATCCTCCCCCCACACCTCCTCCATCAGCGCGGATGCGGTCACTACTTGCCCTGGGTGCAGCGCGAGCAGCGCCAGGATCTGGCGGGGCTTGCCCGCGGTCGGGGCGACGGACATGCCGTGTGCACGGGCCACGAGCGGGCCCAGTACTCCGATGTCCATGTCTTGCTCCTTCTCGGTGCGTCCTCCGTTGGTCCGAGGATCGCCCGGGGAGCGGGGCCGGCAACAGTGCGTCACACCTCAACGCCGCGTGCGTTGAACGGTATTCGCCACGTGAAAGTTTCATGCCCGAGTCGGTGCTCCCGGCACTGGCCGCTCCTCGCCGCCTTGGCCAGTCTTGTGCCATGCCAACCGCCGCACCCCGGCCGCACCGGCCCGGGGCGCCTGGACAACGGAGAGAACGTCATGAACGCCACCTTCACCGCCACCACCACTCTCGTGCCCGCCGACGACCTGGTCATCGAGGAGCTCAGCCAGGACCTGGCCGAGGAGTTCCTGCCCGGGACGTGCATCTGCTGGACCGAGGCCACCGGCGTCTGAGCCCAGGCACCCGCACCTGCAACCGTCCGTGTCCGTCGCACGATCTAGGGGGAATCGTGAACAGTCCGTACCGGGGTGCGCATGCCGAAGTGGGCGTCGCAACCGCACAACTCTCGGGCTCCCGTCTGGGTTTCAAATCCCATCTGAGGGTCCACACGGTCCCTGGCGAGGGCGTCTATCTCGTCTCCGAGCGCGGTGTCACGGCCCTGCACGGCAGCGCCATCACGGCGCTGGCGCCGCTGCTTGACGGCACCCGCGACCTGGACAAGCTGCTGGCCGACACCGCGGGCGTCCTTGCCGCCCCGCAGGTCACCCGCATCGTCACCCGCCTCACCGAAGGCGGCTTCCTCACCCACCTTCCAGGCCTCGCCGCCGCGGTGCCCGCAGCGGACCGCGCGTACTGGGAACTGGCCGGTCTGGACGGACATCACGCGGCCCGCAGCGTCGCGGAAGGCTCGGTGGCCGTGCTGGCCCTGGGCGGCGGCGACGGCACGGGCCTGAGCGAGGCCCTGCGCGCCTCGGGCGTCCCGGTCTCCGGCGTACAGGTTTCCGATGCACCAGTGGAGTCCGCTTCGGTACGGCCCGGCACCGCCCCCCTGACCGTCGTGGTCTGCCAGGACTATCTCGACCCGGCGCTCGCCGAGGTGGACGCAGCCCAGCGTGCGGCCGGCAAGCCCTGGCTGGTGGTCCGCTCCGGCGGCGCCGACCCCTGGATCGGTCCGGTCCTGCGGCCCGGCAAGGGCCCGTGCTGGCACTGCCTGGCCCACTGGCTGCGGCTGAACCGCCGCGCCGAGACGTATCTCCAGCACGCCGCGGGCCTCGAAGGGCCGGTCCCCCCGCCGCCCTCCGCCTCCCCCGCCGGCCATGCGAGCGGACTGCACCTGGCCGCCCTGGAGGCCGCCAAGTGGCTGGCCGGGCACCGCTATCCGGGCCAGGACGCCATCTGGACGCTGGACAGTCTCACTCTCGGCGGGCGCCACCATCCGGCACGGCAACGCCCGCAGTGCCCCGCATGCGGAAACCCCGGCCTGGTCGCCGAGCGCGTCACCTCCCCCATGACGCCGCGCTCCCGCCCCAAGGCCGCGCAGACCGGCGGCGGCGACCGGGCGCTCACCCCGCAGCAGGTCCTGGAGCGGTACGGCCATCTGGTCGGCCCCCTCACCGGTGTCGTCACAGCACTCCGCCGCGACACGCGCGGCCCCGACTTCCTCAACTGCTTCCACGCGGGCCACAATCCGGTCGCCACGCCCACCGGCCTGGCCTCCGTACGCGCCGGACTGCGCAGCCGCAGCTCGGGCAAGGGCACCACCCCGCTGGACGCCCAGGTCAGCGCGCTGTGCGAGGCCGTCGAGCGGCACAGCGGCTTCTTCCAGGGCGACGAGCCGACCGTTCGGGCCGCTTACCGCGATATCGCGGCGGAGGCCGTGCACCCGGATACGATCCAGCTCTTCGATCAGCGGCAGTTCGATGGCCGTACGGCGTGGAACGCCGCGCACGGCCCCTTCCACCAGGTCTGCGCGCCCTTCGACTCGTCGGCCGAAATCGACTGGACGCCGGTCTGGTCGCTGACCGCGGGCCGCCACCGCCTGCTGCCCACCGCGCTGCTCTACTACAACGTCCCCGACCCGTCCTGCCGCGGCATGTGCTCGGCCAACTCCAACGGCACGGCGGCCGGCAGCAGCCCCGAGGACGCCCTCGTCCAGGGCTTCCTGGAGCTGGTGGAGCGGGACGCGGTCGCGCAGTGGTGGTACAACCGCACCCGACGCGCCGGCCTCGACCTGGACGCATTCGGCGACTCCTGGACCACGCGGCTGCGCGAGGTGCACGCCGGGCTAGGCCGTACGGTATGGGCCCTGGACCTCACCACGGACCTGGGCATCCCGGTCTTCGCCGCACTCTCCCGCCGTACCGATAAGCCCGCGCAGGACATCGCGCTGGGCTTCGGCGCCCACTTCGACCCGCGCACCGCGCTGCGCCGCGCGCTCACCGAGCTCAATCAGATGCTGCCGCCGCTGGTCGCGGTGCGCGCCGACGGCAGCGGCTACAGCTGCGACGATCCGGCGGCGCTTACGTGGTGGCGGACCGCGACGGTGGACAGCGAACCGTATCTGCGCCCCACCGGACAGCCGACCACGCCCGATACCCACCCCTGCACCCCGCGCGGCGATCTGCGCGAGGACGTGGCAGCCATCGAGGAGCTGGTCCGCAGACGGGGTATGGAACTGCTCGTACTCGACCAGACCCGCCCCGACCTGGAGCTGCCCGTCGTGAAGGTCATCGTCCCGGGCCTGCGGCCCTTTTGGACCCGCTTCGCGCCGGGCCGTCTCTTCGACGTCCCCGTACGGCAGGGCCTGCTGGCCTCGCCCACGCGGTACGAGGACCTCAACCCACGTCCGCTCTTCATGTGAAGCACGCCGGTACACCCCCCACACCCCCGAAGGATCCGCCGTGAACGCCCTGCCCGCTCCGCCGTACCCGTCGCCCGACCACGTCGACCTGTGGTCGCTGCGCGAGGACACCCTCGTCGAATTCCCGGAGCACGACGGGGGCACGGCCCAACTCACCACCCGCTGGGGCGATCTGACGCTGCCCGGCACCGGGCCGCTGCTGCGCTCCGCGCTGGAGCGGATGTCCTACGGCCCAGTGTCACTGCACAACATCGCGGGCGGCGCTGACTATCGCGAACTCACCGCCTGCCTGGGCGATCTGGAGCACATAGTGATCCGTTCGTTGAGCGGGCCGGACGGCCGGCCGCTGCTGTCGGCCGTACCGATCTCGCGCCGCGCCCGCTTCCGTACGAGCGTGCCCGGGCCCGGCACCCTGCACCGGCTCTCGCGCTTCGCGCTGATCCGGACCGCGGCGGGCGGGCTGTGGGTGGAGTCGCCGCTGTCCGGGCACCGGGTAGAACTGCACCGGGCCGAGGCCACCTGGCTGCTGGGCTGCTTCGGCCGGGCCACCACCGCCGAGGCGGTAGCCGACCGGCTCGGTTTGCCCACCGGCCTTGTGCGGGCCGCGGTGGCCTATCTGACGGCCGTACGGATGCTGGTGAGCGCCGTGGGGGGCGGCGGGCGGCCGGGGTTCGCGGAGTTCCCGGAGGACCGCGATCCGGCGCTGGCGTCCTGGTCGCCGTTTGATCTGATGCTGCATTCGCGCAGCCGGCTGGGGCGGCACGACGATCCGTTCGGGGCCGCGGAGCGGGGCGCGCCGGACGCCGCGGCCGCTACCCGCGCCCCGTATGGCGCGCCCGCGCCGATTCCGCTGCCGCGTCCGGCGCTGGCCCGGCTGCTGAGCCAGGATCCGCCGATCACCGCCGTATTGGAGGCGCGCAGGTCGGTACGGACCTACGGCAGCGAGCCGCTGTCGCTGGCGCGGCTGGGCGAACTGCTGTACCGGGCGGCGCGGATACGGACACCGGAGAGCGGATCGTTGGAGAACGGATCGCCGGATGCACCGGCCGTCTCCACGGGCTCGCGTCCCTATCCCAGCCTCGGCGGCAGCTACCCGCTGGAGCTGTACATCACGGCCGGGAACTGCGCGGGCCTGGCGCGCGGTACGTACCACTACGACCCGCTGGCGCTCGCACTGCGGCCGCTGGCCGCACCCGCCGCGGCGGTGGACGAACTGCTCGCCCAGGCCCGTATCTCCGCCTCGCTGACCACCGAACCGCCGGTGCTGATCACCATGACCGCCCGATTCGGTGCCATGAACCGGCGGTACGACGGTCTCGCGTACAGCGGTCTCCTCAAGGAGGTCGGTGCCCTGCAGCAGACGCTATATCTGGTGAGTACGGCCATGGGACTGGCACCCTGCGCGCTGGCGATCGGCGACAGCGACCTGTTGGCACATGCCTTTGGACTGGACTGGCTGAAGGAATCGAGCGTAGGGGAATTCGTCCTGGGGCCGCTTCCCGCCGAGGAGTTAGCGGGTGAAAGCGGCAATACGCCTGTGTATTCGCGTTTCTGACGCAAGTCCTGCACATCCCTTGGACAACGCGTCGGGAGCACGGAGGCGAATGACTGGCCCGGAGCCAGTCATAAGGCCCGCAGCGGGCACCGGCGCCGTTTATGCTCGGAATTCGCCGAGCGTCCGGAGGAAAACGTGCGATCTCCCGAGCCCGCTGCGCCCCACCCCGCCATACGCCCTGAAGTCCGCCGCGCCGGTCTGCACGCCGGCGTGGGCGGACAGCACCCCGACCTCGCACCCCGCGTGGCCGCGACCATCACCTCGGTGGTGGTCTGCGGTTTCTTCGCGGTCGCACTGTCGTACGTCCTGCGCATCCCGCATTCCGCGTGGTCGCTGGCCGCGGCGGTGGTGCTCTTGGCCGTCCTGCTCGGCCTGCAGCTCTTCCACTCCTTTCCCACCCTGGTCAAACCCCTGGCCCCGCGCCGCAGATGGACCCTGGCCGCACAGGCCCTGCTGACGTATCTGCCGTTCGCCTTCTTCAAGGCGGCCTGGCTCGGCATGCCGGGCTTCCTGGCCGCCTCCGCGCTCCTTGTCGTGGACGGCGTACTGGCCTGGGCGATCTTCGTGGGCACGGTGATTAGCGTGGGCGTCCTGCAGTTCGCGGTGGGTTTCGGCAAGGACGAGCTGGCGTACAACGTCCTGGCGACCGCGCTGACCGGAGTGGTCGTGTACGGACTGAGCCGACTCTCCGACCTGGTCAGCGAGGTGCAGGCGGCGCGCGGCGAACTGGCCAGACTCGCGGTCACCCAGGAGCGGCTGCGCTTCGCCCGCGATCTGCACGACCTGCTCGGCTTCAGCCTCTCCACGATCACCCTCAAGTGCGAGCTGACCCACCGGCTCGTGCTGCACCAGCCGCAGCGCGCCCAGCAGGAGCTGACGGAGGTGCTGCACACCGCACGCCAGGCGCTGTCCGACGTACGGTCGGTGGCCAGCGGCTACCGCAGCCTGTCGCTGCGTACGGAGGCGTGCACGGCCGAGTCGATACTCACCGCGGTTGGGATCACGGCCGAGACCCGGCTGGAGTTCGGGCCGTTGCCGGACGAGGTGGACACGGTCCTGGCGACCGTTCTGCGCGAGGGCATCACCAACATGCTGCGGCACAGCAAGGCCGATCACTGTCTGATCGAGGCGGTCGGCGAGGCCGGGTCCGTACGGCTGCGGATCGTCAACGACGGTGCCGACCGTACGGCGGGCACGCTGAAGGCGGGCACGGACGGCGGCGGCAGCGGGATCGGGAACCTCACCGAGCGGGTCGCCCGGCTCGGCGGCACGCTCATTGCCGAGCCGGCGGGGCCGGGCCGCTTCTGCCTGGCGGCGGAACTGCCGCTGAAGACCGCGGTGGCGGGCGCGAGCGGGCCCGGCAACGGCCTTACAGCCAGCCCGACTCCCGGGCTATCCGGACCGCGTCCATCCGATTCCTAGCGCCGAGCTTGCTGACCGCCGAGGTCAGGTAGTTGCGTACGGTCCCGGCGGACAGGAACAGCCGCCCGGCGATCTGCGTGATGTCATCGCCCTCGGCGGCCAGGCACAGCACCTCGCCCTCCCGCGTGGTCAGCGGATTGCTGCCCGCCTCCAGCGTGGCGACCGCCAGCTGCGGGTCGATCGCGCGGCGCCCGGCCGCCACGTCCCGGATCGCGACCGCCAGCCGGTCCGGTTCGGTGTCCTTGAGCAGGAAGCCCGAGGCGTGCGCGGCCAGCGCCCGGCGCATAGTGCCGGGCCGGCCGAGGCTCGTGAGCATCAACGTCCGGCACTGCGGCAGCCGTTCATGCAGCTCGGCCGCGGCGGCGATCCCGTCCTGCCCCGGCAGATCGATGTCCAGCACGGCGACATCAGGCCGGACTTCGAGGGCGCGCGGCACCACTTCGTCACCGGAATCCACCTCGGCGACGATCTCGATGTCCGGCTCCAGTTCCATCAGGGAGACCAGGGCCTTGCGGAGCATGAGCATGTCTTCGGCAAGCAGAACTCTGACCATCGATCCCCCGTGAACCATGGCAGCGGACGTCTTAGGGATGCGATGTTATCGACATCCTATCCGCCAAACTACTGCTCGACCGGACCCCGCCCGCTCGTACGCCCGCTATTGACCGGCTTCTGCCCGCACAGCGCCCGCTCCTCGTCCACGAGCACGAAAGCGGTCTTGCCGTCCAGGGACTTGCGGATGATGCCGGCGTGGCCCGCGTGCCGGGCGGGTCTCCTCAATCAGATGCAGCACCAGCCAGCGCATCGACTGCCGGGCGTCCTTGGGGAACCACGGCGCCACGGGCAGCGGCCTGCTGGCCCCTGGCGTTGCCGGTCGAGTGGACCAGGATCCTGCGCAACCGGTGGGCCGGGTCGCGTTTACGCGGCCCGGCCATGACATGGATGTCCTCCAGGACTCGGTAGGACTCCCGCTGGTCGGCGGGGGTGTTCCGCTCGCGGTCGTTGACGTAGTCGACCTCGGCGTCCAGCAGCGCGGTGATGTTCAGGTAGGACACAAGCTTGGAGCGACCTCGCCCGCGCCGCCGTCTGTCGATCGAGGCCTGTCCGTGGCGGCGCTCCTTTGCGGGCTGGCTCGCTTGCTGTGAGCAACAGGGTGCTGCTGCCTTCTGCCTGCACCAGGCTGGGAAGGCGCCTTGAGCGCTGCAAAGGCGGGCGACCCTGACGCCATGATCACGCTGGGCACCCGTATTCGCCCTGGCCGGTGACGCGGCTACGGACCTCGTCGTTGGATGGGTGCCGCCGCTCCAGAGCGAACGCAAGCGGTCGCGGCCATGGAGAGGCCGGCCATAGCCGGATGGCTGACTCACCCCCTCGCACGGCCCGGCAGCCGAGCGCCGGGTTCAACTGATCGGACGCCCCCGTACACCCCTCTGCTTAGATCTGGCCTGGGCCGTGGGGCTTCTGCCGCGCCGAGGTCTGTCAGCTCGCCCATTCTGGGACAAAACGCGCCAACCCGCGCGAGTAGGGACATCCGGAGACGTATTGGATAACTTCACAATGCCTGCCTCCCATCCGCAATATTGCCCTCCGGCAGCCACTGGCTGTGTTTGCTCTCGCGCATCACGTAAAGAATGGGATAAAGCCCTTTGGCGCCAGGCGAGTTGACTGCGCCTGGAACGACTTGATTTCGTACCGCAAACGATTAGCAGGGCGTGCTGACATGTCAGCACGGGACCCGGACCGAGCGGGATCGATCGAGGTTGAGAGGGATGGAAACAGTGGTGTTTATCCCGATTCTCTGGCGTTCTCGCAGGTCAGGACGGTAACGGTTTCAGGTTCGAATCCCGTTGGGGGCACGCACCACCCTGTGCGACACTTAGTCGCGCAACAGCTTGGTCCTGTGGAGCAGTTTGGAGTGCTCGCCACCCTGTCAAGGTGGAGGCCGCGGGTTCAAATCCCGTCAGGACCGCTGAGATTCCACGCGAATCTCGTGGCTGGGTAGCTCAGTTGGTACGAGCGTCCGCCTGAAAAGCGGAAGGTCGCCGGTTCGACCCCGGCCCCAGCCACCAGTGAAGCCCTCGTCTTCGGACGGGGGCTTCGGTGTTTTCGGACGTGCCTGTCGAGTGACCGGCTCCGCCCACCCGAACGCCGGTGGGCGGAGCCGGTCCCTCAGCTCTCCGTCTCCGCCCCCGCGTTCACCCCGGCGGCCGCACGGCGGCGCCACGCGCGTACCGCGAAGAACGTCACCGCCGCCGCGATCGCGACCAGCACCAGCGTGCCGTCCGAGACGCGCTCGCCGATGCCGCGGGCCCACTGTTCGACCGCGAACGAGTCGTCCACGTCGAGGATTCCGGGGAGTGCGGTCGTGCCGTCGAAGGCCAGGAACAGCGTGCCGAGGGCGATGAAGAACAGGCCCGACAGGGTCGAGGTCGTATGCAGCTCGAAGCGGCCGACGCGGAACGTGCGGCCACGGAGCCAGCGTCGGCGGCCCAGGTCGAAGCGCTCCCAGAGCAGGGCCAGGAGGAACAGCGGGACCGCCATGCCGAGGGCGTACACCGCGAGCAGTGCGCCCCCGTACCCCGGATTGCCGCCCAGGGCCGCGACCGTGAGGACGCTGCCGAGGATCGGGCCCGCGCAGAAGCCGGCCAGGCCGTAGACCGCGCCCAGGGCGTACACCGACAGGGCGGTGGTGGGGCGGATGCGGCCGGAGAGCTCGGACATCTTGCGGGAGGCGAAGCCCATGCCGAGGAGCTGCAGCAGGCCGAGCGCGATGATCAGCCAGCCGCCGACGAGGACGAGCAGATCCCGGTTGCCGTAGAAGAACCGCCCGGCGAACGAGCCCGCGGCGCCCAGCGGGACCAGGGTCGTGGCCAGGCCCAGGTAGAAGATGCCGGTGCGGGCGAGGAGCCGGGACGAGCTGTTGATCGAGTACGCGAAGAAGGCCGGCAGGAGCAGTGCGCTGCACGGGCTGAGCAGGGCGAGCAGGCCGCCGAGGAACGCGGCGAGATAGCCGATGTCGCCGGTCACCGGCCCGTGTCCTTCTTGCCGGAAGCCGCGGCGGCGGCCTGCTCGATGGCCTGCTCGAAGGTCTCCGCGGGCTGGGCGCCCGCCAGCGGACGGCCGTTGATCAGGAAGGACGGGGTGGAGGTGGCGCCCAGCTTGTACGCCTCCTCGGTGTCCTTGCCGACGGCCTTCTCCGCCGCCGCGCTGTCCAGGTCCTTCTGGAATTGGTCCAGGTCGGCGACCCCGGACTGCTTGGCGAGCTCGGCGAGGCGGTCGTCCTTGAAGCCCTTCTCCTTGGCGCCCTCCGCGTACGCCGCCTCGTGGAACTGCCAGAAGCGGCCCTGCTGCCCGGCCGCCCAGGCACCGCGCGCGGCGGCCTCCGACTCGGCGCCGAAGATCGGGAAGTTGCGCCACTCGATGCGCAGGGTGCCGTTGTCGACGTACTTCTTCACCAGGCCCGGCTCGGTGTCGCGGGCGAACTTGCCGCAGAAGCCGCACTTGAAGTCGGCGTACTCGACGAGGACGACGGGGGCGTCCGCGCGGCCCTGCGCGAGCGGGTCGTCGGCGTCGCGGCGGGCCAGCTTCTCCAGCTCCGGGTAGACGCCGTCCTGCGGGTCGGCGGAGACGTCGGCGGCGGGGGTGTCGCTCGCGCTGCCGGAGTCGGAGCCGGAACCGGAGCCGGGCTTGGTCGCGGTGAACGAGAAGACGCCGAGGAGCAGCGCGGCCACGAGGACGGCCGCGCCGATCGCGATGCCGCGGCCCTTGCCGGCGGCGGGGGAGGATTTCGATGAGGTGGGGGCCATGGGTGTTCAGGTCTCCTGGTGGTACGGGTCGGGAAGTCGGTGGGTCAGCGCGCGGGCTTCGCCGGGCAGGCGACCTCGCCGGCGAGCCGGCGGACGGTGGCCACGGCGAGCAGCACGAGCGAGGCGACCGCGAGCACGGGCTGCAGCGGCGCCCAGACGGTGAGCGCGCCGGAGGTGCCGAGGGCGAACAGCACGAGCTTGTTGCACACGGGGCAGCCGACGGCGAGGAACGAGAGCAGTGCTCCGGCCGAGCCGAGCCGCGAGACCCGTTCGCTGTCCCGGGTGCGCTCGGCTCCGGTGCGTACGTACGTGGCGAGCAGCAGACCGGCGAGCAGCGCGGAGGCCACGAGCACCGGATAGCTCCACCACTCGGGCGGGATCTCGCGCCCGAAGACCGGGTTCGGTACGAGGGCGGTCGGCAGGCCGAGCAGCAGTGCGCTGAGCAGGGCGCCGCCGAGCGCGACGAGCCGGCGCGCCGCCGGCCAGAGAGCGGGGGCGCGCAGAGCGAGCCGCAGATTCATGCGGGTTCTTCTCCTGTCCTGGGCGGGTGGGTGAGGGCCGGAGACAGGGCCCTCTACACGCGCAGGACGGAGAGTTCGACGGGGGACGGCGGGTCGCGGGGCGGTGGGCCGCGGTCGGGCGCGACGCCGGCGAGGGGGCCACAGGCCGTCCAGTCGCCGGTGCCGGACTGCTCGTAGGAGAGCGTGGAGGCCAGCTGTTCGTGGACGGTGGTGCGGGACGGGGCGGCGGGCTGGCTGCCCTCGTCGGTCTGTTTCTTGCCGCAGCCGGTCTTGCCGTCCAGGGCGGAGGCCGAGGGTGCGGCGGCCGAGGGTGCGGCGGCGCGTACGGACTCGGTCGCCTGGCCCGCACTCGCGCTCGCCGGGCCGCACACCAACCCCACCGTGAGCAGCGCGAGAAGCGCGCCCAGGAGAAGCGTCACCGCGGAGCGGCGACGGCGGGCGGCTGCGAGCGACATGGCTCCATACTGCACCACCCGGACAGAGGGGACAGAAATGCGTTCGCCAGTGCCGACAGGCGGGTGAGATCCTGGAGTTCGTATGTCTACTTCCTATGCCGAACTCGCCCGGCTCCTCGACGAGGCCTCGCTCCGCGACGCGCACCGTTTGGGCCGTCGCCTCGAAGGCAGCCGTAAGATCCGCAAGCCCGAGGCGCGGCAGGCCGTCCTCGACGAGATCGCGGCCGAGGCGGAGAAGTCCGCCGCACGGATACGGGAGCGGCGTGCGGCCCTGCCGCCGGTCACGTACCCCGAGCAGCTGCCGGTCAGCCAGAAGAAGGACGAGATCCTCGCGGCGATCCGGGACCACCAGGTCGTGATCGTCGCCGGTGAGACCGGTTCCGGGAAGACCACGCAGATCCCGAAGATCTGCATGGAGCTGGGCCGGGGCGCCCGCGGCATGATCGGCCACACGCAGCCCCGCCGGATCGCGGCGCGCACGGTCGCCGAGCGCGTGGCCGACGAGCTGGACACCCCGCTCGGCGAGACGGTCGGCTGGAAGGTCCGCTTCACCGACCAGGTCGGCGGCGACACGTTCGTGAAGCTGATGACGGACGGCATCCTGCTCGCCGAGATCCAGACGGACCGCGAGCTGCGCGCGTACGACACGATCATCATCGACGAGGCCCACGAGCGGTCCCTGAACATCGACTTCCTGCTCGGCTACCTCGCCCAGCTGCTGCCGAAGCGCCCGGACCTGAAGGTCGTCATCACCTCGGCGACCATCGACCCGGAGCGCTTCAGCCGGCACTTCGGGGAGGCCCCGATCGTCGAGGTCAGCGGCCGTACGTACCCGGTGGAGGTCCGCTACCGGCCGCTCCTCGAAGAGGACAGCGAGGAGTCCGACCGCGACCAGATCACCGCGATCTGCGATGCCGTCGAGGAGCTGCAGGGGGACGGCGACAGCGGCGATATCCTTGTATTCCTCTCCGGCGAGCGCGAGATCCGGGACACGGCGGACGCGCTGGAGAAGAAGAAGTACAGGTTCACCGAGGTCCTTCCGCTCTATGCCCGCCTGAGCCACGCCGAGCAGCACCGCGTCTTCCAGCAGCACACGGGCCGACGGATCGTCCTCGCGACGAACGTGGCGGAGACCTCGCTGACCGTCCCCGGCATCAAGTACGTGATCGACCCGGGCACGGCGCGTATCTCCCGCTACAGCCACCGCACCAAGGTCCAGCGGCTGCCCATCGAGGCGATCAGCCAGGCCAGCGCCAACCAGCGCAAGGGCCGCTGCGGTCGTACGTCGGACGGCATCTGCATCCGGCTTTACAGCGAGGACGACTTCGAGGCCCGCCCCGAGTTCACGGACGCGGAGATCCTCCGTACGAACCTGGCCTCCGTGATCCTGCAGATGACCGCGGCCGGCCTCGGCGACCTCGAGAAGTTCCCGTTCATCGACCCGCCGGACCACCGCAACATCCGCGACGGCGTCCAACTCCTCCAGGAACTGGGCGCGTTGGACCCCAAGCAGAAGGACGTACGGAAGCGTCTGACGGAGCAGGGCCGCAAGCTCTCCCAGCTGCCCGTCGACCCCCGGCTGGCCCGGATGGTCCTGGAGGCGGACAAGAACGGCTGCGTGCGCGAGGTCATGGTGATCGCGGCCGCGCTCTCCATCCAGGACCCGCGCGAGCGCCCGGCGGAGAAGCAGGCGCAGGCGGACCAGCAGCACGCCCGGTTCAAGGACGAGACGTCCGACTTCCTCGCGTACCTGAATCTGTGGCGGTATGTCCGGGAGCAGCAGAAGGAGCGGGGCTCCAGCTCGTTCCGCCGCATGTGCAAGCAGGAGTATCTGAACTTCCTGCGGATCCGCGAGTGGCAGGACATCTACCACCAGCTGCGGACGGTCGCGAAGCAGATGGGCATCCATCTGAACGAGGACGACGCCCCGGAGCAGCGCGTCCACATCTCGCTCCTGGCCGGCCTCCTCTCCCATATCGGGATGAAGGACGTGAAGGAGTCCAAGGAGAGCGACCCGAAGCAGCGCGGCGGCGGCCGGAACGAGTATCTGGGCGCCCGCAACGCCAAGTTCGCGGTCTTCCCCGGCTCCGCGCTGTTCAAGAAGCCGCCGCGGTTCATCATGTCCGCGGAGCTGGTGGAGACCTCCCGGCTGTGGGCGCGGGTCAACGCGAAGATCGAGCCGGAGTGGGTCGAGCCGCTCGCCGAGCACCTCCTGAAGCGCACGTACTCCGAGCCGCACTGGGAGAAGGACCAGGCGGCGGTGATGGCGTACGAGAAGGTCACGCTGTACGGCGTACCGATCGTGGCGCAGCGCAAGGTGAACTACGGCCGGATCGACCCCGAGGTCTCCCGCGAGCTGTTCATCCGCAACGCCCTGGTCGAGGGCGACTGGCGCACGCACCACAAGTTCTACGCGGACAACCGCAGACTCCTCACCGAGGTCGAGGAGTTGGAGCACCGGGCCCGCCGCCGCGACATCATGGTCGACGACGAGACGCTCTTCGACTTCTACGAGCAGCGCATCCCCGAACACGTGGTGTCCGGCGCGCACTTCGACTCGTGGTGGAAGCACAAGAAGCGCGAGGAGCCCGAACTCCTCGACTTCGAGCGGTCGATGCTGATCCGCGAGTCCGCCGAGGCGGTCACCAAGGACGACTACCCGGACCAGTGGCGTCAGGGCGGGCTGAAGTTCCGGGTGACCTACCAGTTCGAGCCGGGCGCGGACGCCGACGGTGTGACGGTCCACGTACCGCTCCAGGTGCTCAACCAGGTCACGGACGCGGGCTTCGACTGGCAGATCCCGGGCCTGCGCGAGGACGTGGTGACGGAGCTGATCCGCTCGCTGCCCAAGCCGATCCGTCGCCACTACGTCCCGGCGCCCAACTACGCGAAGGCGTTCCTGGAGCGCGCGGTGCCGCTACAGGAACCCCTGCCGGTCACGCTCGCCCGCGAGCTGAAGGGCATGGTCGGCGTCCCGGTGGCGGCGGACGACTTCGATCTGTCGCGCGTACCGGACCACTTGAAGATCACGTTCCGGATCGTCGACGAGCGGCGCAAGAAGCTCGCCGAGGACAAGGACCTGGAAGCCCTGAAGCTTCGCCTCAAGCCCAAGGCCCGCAAGGCGATCTCGCAGGCCGCCGCGGCGACCGCGGAGCGCTCCGGCGGTGAGTCCGTGGAGCGTACGGGCCTTCAGGACTGGACGATCGGCACGCTGAAGCGCGTCTTCGAGACCAGGCGCGCGGGCCAGCCGGTGAAGGCGTACCCGGCGCTCGTGGACGCGGGCGACTCCGTCTCCGTACGCCTCTTCGACACCGAGGCCGAGCAGCTGGAGTCGATGTGGCAGGGCACGCGGCGCCTGATCCTGCTCAACATCCCGGTGAACGCGGCCAAGTTCGCCACGGGCAAGCTCACCAACCAGCAGAAGCTCACGCTCTCCTCGAACCCGCACGGCTCCATCCAGGCCCTGGTGGACGACTGCGCCACGGCCGCCGCGGACAAGCTCATCGCCGACTTCGGCGGCCCGGCCTGGGACGAGGGGTCGTACCGCGCGCTCTACGAGAAGGTCCGCGCCGACCTCGTGGACGCCACCGTGCACACGGTCGGCCAGGTGCAGCAGGTCCTCGCCGCCTGGCAGGCCTGCGAGCGCCGCCTGAAGTCCACGAACTCCCCGGCGCTCCTGGCCAACCTCACGGACGTACGCACGCAGTTGGACGCCCTGATCAGGCCCGGCTTCGTCACGGCGACGGGCCTTCGCCGCCTGCCCGATCTGATGCGGTATCTGACGGCCGCCGACCGCCGGCTGCAGCAGATGCCGACGAGCGTGCAGCGGGACACCACGCGCATGCAGAAGGTCCACGACATGCAGGACGAATACGCCTGGCTGCTTGAGCAGTTGCCGCAGGGCCGGCCGGTGCCGCAGAACGTACGGGACATCCGCTGGATGCTGGAGGAGCTGCGGGTCAGCTACTTCGCGCACGCGCTCGGCACGGCGTATCCGATCTCGGACAAGCGGATCGTGAAGGCCGTCGACGCGGCGGCACCGTAGCGGAAAAGGCGTGACGGGCCGCTCACAGAGAGCGAGTTCGACCCTGGCCAACTGCTGCTGTAGAGTCTCTTCTCGCAGCGCAACGCATGATCAAGCGCCGCAACACCTGGTCCTGTGGAGCAGTTTGGAGTGCTCGCCACCCTGTCAAGGTGGAGGCCGCGGGTTCAAATCCCGTCAGGACCGCACAGAATCGAAGCCCGCATCCGTCGGATGCGGGCTTCGGTGCGTCTTGACTCCGTCCCGTACCGCCGGTACTCACACAACAAGGGGTGGACGGGGCAAGGAGGTCGCACATGCGGGCGTCCCCACGACGGCACGAGACACGGGC
This sequence comes from Streptomyces sp. LHD-70, assembly GCF_031157275.1. Lineage (GTDB taxonomy): Bacteria > Actinomycetota > Actinomycetes > Streptomycetales > Streptomycetaceae > Streptomyces. Next base: position 137,171 of record NZ_JAVIFW010000014.1, on the reverse strand, counting down.
ACTGCTGCGGGCCCATCTGGCCGCGGCCTCCGGCAATCGCTCGGGGTATCGCCATCTGACCCGGCACTGTCCGGTCTGCCATCGCCTGCTGCGGCTCGCGATGGAGTCGACAACCAAGGACGAAAGTCCCGCCCCTTCACGACCAATGGGGCCCTCATGACGCCTGCCCGGGTGGCACGCTGGGGACAGAGGAGGCGTGCGGTCGGCCCTGTGGCGCGCGTGATCTCCCTTAGCGCACAAGCAACTTGAGTAACAAGCTGCACTGCCTGTGACGGGTGTCACCGAACTGGTTTGGGAAACACTCTTACTTACACCCCCCCTACAAGGGGTCGATTTAATATGTGCAATTGCACTGCCCCTTGAAGGTCTCCCGGAACGCTTCCGACGGACTCCCACACAGCCCCTCACGCTCCAACACGACGGGCCTCACCAGGCGTTCAGGGACCAACAGCATCCCGCACGGAGGGCACGCGAAGGACATACGGAGGCCCGCGGAAGGCCTCGCGGAGGGCACAAAAAAGATCGCGCTGGACCCGGCGGAGTCCAGCGCGATCGACGACGTACCCAAGATGCACGGGCGCGGAGCCTGTTGGGGCAGGCTCCCGTCATATGGAGCTGTTTCGGGCGGTTTCCGGGTTGGGGGACCCTGAACTGCCCGGTAATGCAGTGCTAGGCGGTGATTCAGGCCTCGCTGCGCTGCTGCGGGATCCCCGCAAGAAGCGCGCGGACCTCAGCCTCGCGGTAACGACGATGCCCACCCAGCGTGCGGATGGACGTGAGCTTGCCGGCCTTCGCCCAGCGCGTGACCGTCTTCGGGTCGACGCGGAACATCGTGGCGACCTCAGCCGGGGTCAGCAGCGGCTCGGCATCAGGGGTGCGAGCGGTCATGAGCGGCCTCCTCGGGTGAACCGAACCTTCTCGGTTCATTCCTCTAAATTCTGCACCTTGACCCACGTTGCCCGAAATGGCGGACGCGGGTCGAGTCGGTTATAGGACGAACGGCTTGTCCTCGGCACTACAACTACACCATCCGTCCAGCCACGTCGGCCAAACCGATGGAATTGCCCTCTCAGGTGTCCATCAGCGGCGGAAGCCAATGGACCGTGCCATAGCGGACAGTCACGCCACTGTGACGATCAGTCACAGGGTGATCAGCAGTCATCAGGCCCCCCATAGAGTGCAATGCCGAGCACTCCGCCCAAACATGGACGGATGGAGTCCTCCCCGGACTCCTTGTCCTATTTTGGCACGAGGGTAGGGGAAGAGGGCAAGGGCGATGTAAGTGCGGTCCGTCACGCTTGAGACAAAAGCCCGGATCGGGACCTACGTCCTCGCCGTCCTCCGACCATAGACCCACGCCGCCTGAGGCATTGGCCCCGAAGGGTCCGCTTTGCGAGGATAGCTACTAGCTTGCGAACTGTCGTTCGCGGACCGCGCGCCACCGTTCCACGAGCCGCGCATAGGCCTCACCGGCCCGGACCCCGTCCCCGTCACGCAACGCCTCGATGCCCTCCGCGACGTCCGCCGCCGAGTGGTCCGCATCCAGGAGGTCGGCCGGAAGGGCGTGCACCAGACCGCCGTAGTCGAGCTCGACCAACGAGCGGGGGTGGAACTCCTCAAGCCAACGCCCCACATCTACCAGGCCGTCGATCAGCGCCCCCTCGTCGAGCGCCTCCCGCAGCGTCCTGAGCGCCCGCGCGACCCGGCGCCGCGCCTGCACCATCGGCGTCCGGTAGCGCAGCACCGGCGCCCCGGCCTCGGCGCCGGCGTCGCCCGCCCCCTTCTCGTAACTCCGCTCCTCGTCGGCGACGAGCGCGAACCAGTGCAGCGGTACGTGCCAGATCTCCGTGCGGATCCACGGGCGGGCGTCAGGGTTGCGCTCGCGCCACTCCTCGTAGTCCGCGCTCGCCTGCCGGCGCACCACCGGCGGAAGGACCGCGTCGAGCACCGGCAGCGGCAGCTCCTCGGCCAGATCGCCGAGTGCCTGCCAGCCGCGCAGCCGAGTGCGCCAGGGGCAGACGCAGAGCACCCCGTCGACGTGCGTCACGAACGCGTCCGCGCTCTCGTGCGCCGGCACCGGCATCGGCGGCGTGGGCAGCAAGTCGCCCAGGGAACGGCGGAGTTCGACCTGGTACGTCGGAAGCTCGGGGCGCTCCGCATAGCGCGCCCAATGGCTGCGCTCGGGCTCGGGAAAGGCGGCGAGAGGCTCGTACACGCGCAGGTACGAGGCATAGGGGACGCAGAGCGATACGGGTGGGGTCGCTTTGGGCACGACTTGCTCCCTCCCCTCACGACAGCCGGGAAAACCCTGCCGATCGTCCCACGGCCCGACGCACCAGGGAGTGCTCCACGGCACTGCCTCCCGGGAGTGCCATGACAGGTCGTACTCTCTTGCTCACGCGGCCCACAGCCGCCCACCACCAGCTCGCCCCACCCTCCGCCTGCCACAAGCGGGCGGCGAGCAGAGCTGGTTCCATCCGCCGCTACACACCTGGGAGTCACCACCGTGACCGAAGTGACCGGCGCGCCTGCCGATGTACTGCACACCCTGTTCCACTCGGATCAGGGCGGCCATGAGCAGGTCGTGCTCTGTCAGGACCGCGCGAGCGGCCTCAAGGCCGTGATCGCGATCCACTCCACCGCACTGGGCCCCGCCCTCGGCGGCACCCGCTTCTACCCGTACGCGACCGAGGCGGAGGCCGTCACCGACGCGCTCAACCTCGCGCGCGGGATGTCGTACAAGAACGCCATGGCCGGGCTCGACCACGGCGGCGGCAAGGCCGTGATCATCGGCGACCCGGAGAAGATCAAGACCGAGCAGCTCCTGCTCGCCTACGGTCGATTCGTGGCCTCGCTCGGCGGCCGTTACGTCACCGCCTGCGATGTCGGCACCTACGTCGCCGACATGGACGTCGTGGCCCGCGAGTGCCGGTGGACCACCGGCCGCTCCCCCGAGAACGGCGGCGCCGGCGACTCCTCCGTCCTCACCGCGTACGGCGTCTACCAGGGCATGCGCGCCTCCGCCCAGCATCTGTGGGGCGATCCGACGCTGCGCGGCCGCAAGGTCGGCATCGCCGGGGTCGGCAAGGTCGGCCACCACCTGGTCGAGCACCTCGTCGAGGACGGCGCCGAGATCGTCATCACCGATGTGCGCGAGGAGTCGGTGCGCCGCATCCTCGAGCGGCACCCGGGCAAGGTGTCCGCCGTCGCCGACACCGACGCGCTCATCCGCGTGGAGGGCCTCGACGTGTACGCTCCGTGCGCGCTCGGCGGCGCCCTGAACGACGTGTCGGTCCCGGCGCTCACCGCCAAGGCGGTCTGCGGCGCGGCCAACAACCAGCTGGAGCACCCCGGAGTGGAGAAGGACCTCGCCGACCGCGGGATCCTCTACGCCCCGGACTACGTGGTGAACGCGGGCGGCGTGATCCAGGTCGCCGACGAGCTGCACGGCTTCGACTTCGAGCGCTGCAAGGCCAAGGCGTCCAAGATCTTCGACACCACGCTCGCCATATTCGCACGTGCGAAGTCGGACGGGATTCCGCCCGCGGCGGCGGCCGACCGGATCGCCGAGCAGCGCATGGCGGAGGCCCGCCGGGCCCACTGAGGCGATCACTGCGGGTGACCCGCCCACGGGGTTGTCTCATCACGTGGACATGACGAGACAAGCCTCACCCCCGTCGGCGGGTCGCTTGCCAAGAAGAGGTTAAAATCGCCTGTGACCAGCGAGGACGAAGCTCCTCCACGGTCTTCGGGCAAGGCGCGTACTGTGGGCGGCGTACCGTATGGCCGCCGAAGCAGGTACCGTTGAAGCCCTACGGACCGGTCTCTCCGAGGAGAGTCCGTTCTGAATCATGAACGCGTGTCAAGACTCTGGGGCCGTCGAGCCCCGTATCCGAGGGGGTCGAGCCATGGGGCGCGGCCGGGCAAAGGCCAAGCAGACAAAGGTCGCCCGCCAGCTGAAGTACAGCAGCGGCGGGACTGACCTGTCGCGTCTGGCCAATGAGCTGGGCGCTTCGACTTCGAGCCAGCCGCCGAACGGCGAGCCGTTCGAGGACGACGAGGACGAAGACGACCCGTACTCCCAGTACGCGGATCTCTACAACGACGACGATGAGGACGAGGACGACGAGTCCGGTCCTTCGTCTCGACAACGCCGCGGCGCGTAACCAACCCGCCGCACCTTCGCACTTCACCCGGTCCCGGGTTCGCCGGACCGGGTTTCGTGCTGCGTTTTTGTCTCTACGGTGCGGTACGCAGCGCGTGAGCGTTGAGCGGGGCTCCGTGCCGGAACCCCGCTGCTCGGCTTGCCTGTGCGGAAGACCTCAGGCGTAGTCGCCCGTGAGCGTCGCGCCCGTCGTGTGGTCGCCGCGCTCGGTGATCTCGCCCGCGACCCAGGCGTCCACGCCGCGGTCGGCGAGGGTGGCGAGGGCGACGTCGACGGAGCCCTCGGGGACCACGGCGATCATGCCGACGCCCATGTTCAGGGTCTTCTCCAGCTCCAGACGCTCGACAGAGCCGGCCTTGCCGACGAGGTCGAAGACCGGTCCTGGCGTCCAGGTGGAGCGGTCGACCGTGGCGTGCAGGTCGTCCGGGATGACCCGGGCCAGGTTGTTCGCCAGGCCGCCGCCGGTGACGTGGCTGAAGGCGTGCACCTCGGTCGTACGGGTCAGGGCCAGGCAGTCCAGGGAGTAGATCCGCGTGGGCTCCAGGAGCTCCTCGCCGAGGGTGCGGCCGAACTCGGCGACCTGCTCGTCGAGGGACATCTTGGCGCGGTCGAACAGCACGTGCCGGACCAGCGAGTAGCCGTTGGAGTGCAGGCCCGAGGAGGCCATGGCCAGGACCACGTCGCCCGAGCGGATGCGGTCGGCGCCGAGGACCCGGTCGGCCTCGACGACACCGGTGCCGGCGCCCGCGACGTCGAAGTCGTCCGCGCCGAGCAGGCCCGGGTGCTCCGCGGTCTCGCCGCCGACGAGGGCGCAGCCGGCCAGGACGCAGCCCTCGGCGATGCCCTTGACGATGGCGGCGACGCGCTCGGGGTGGACCTTGCCGACGCAGATGTAGTCCGTCATGAAGAGCGGCTCGGCACCGCAGACGACCAGGTCGTCGACGACCATGCCGACGAGGTCGTGGCCGATGGTGTCGTACACGCCGAGCTTGCGGGCGAGGTCGACCTTCGTGCCGACGCCGTCGGTGGCGGAGGCGAGGAGCGGGCGCTCGTACCGCTTCAGGGCGGAGGCGTCGAAGAGGCCGGCGAAGCCGCCGAGGCCGCCGAGGCCGGTGGTCTCGGGGCGCTGGGTCTTCTTCACCCACTCCTTCATGAGCTCGACGGCGCGGTCGCCCGCTTCGATGTCGACGCCCGCGGACGCGTAGCTGGCACCAGTGGTCTCGGACATGGCGGAGAGAACCTTCGTGTCGTTACTGCGGGTGTTACGGGCGACGGATCGCGTCGGTCGCGGCCGTGGTGGCGGCGCCCGCGGCGAGCTCGGTCTCCAGAAGCTGCTTGCCGAGCAGCTCGGGGTCGGGCAGCTCCATCGGGTACTCGCCGTCGAAGCAGGCGCGGCAGAGGTTCGGCTTGGCGATGGTGGTCGCCTCGATCATCCCGTCGATGGAGATGTACGCCAGCGAGTCGGCGCCCATGGACTTGCCGATCTCCTCGACCGACAGGCCGTTGGCGATCAGCTCGGCGCGGGTGGCGAAGTCGATGCCGAAGAAGCAGGGCCACTTCACGGGCGGCGACGAGATGCGTACGTGCACCTCGGCGGCGCCGGCCTCGCGGAGCATGCGGACCAGGGCGCGCTGGGTGTTGCCGCGCACGATCGAGTCGTCGACGACGACCAGGCGCTTGCCCTTGATGACTTCCTTGAGCGGGTTCAGCTTCAGCCGGATGCCCAGCTGGCGGATCGTCTGCGAGGGCTGGATGAAGGTCCGGCCGACGTAGGCGTTCTTGACCAGGCCCACGCCGTACGGAATACCGCTGGCTTCCGCGTATCCGACGGCCGCGGGGGTGCCGGACTCCGGCGTCGCTATCACCAGGTCGGCGTCGGCCGGGGCTTCCTTGGCGAGCTTGCGGCCCATCTCCACGCGGGAGAGGTAGACGTTCCGCCCGGCGATGTCGGTGTCGGGGCGCGCCAGGTAGACGTACTCGAAGACACAGCCCTTGGGCTTTGCTTCGGCGAATCGGGAGCTTCGCATCCCGTTCTCGTCGATGGCGATCATCTCGCCCGGCTCGACCTCGCGGACGTATGCGGCGCCGCAGATGTCCAGGGCCGCGGACTCCGAGGCCACGACCCAGCCGCGCTCCAGGCGGCCGAGGACCAGCGGGCGGATGCCCTGCGGGTCACGGGCCGCGTACAGCGTCTGCTCGTCCATGAAGACGAGGGAGAAGGCGCCCCTGACGTGCGGAAGCACCTGAGGGGCGGCTTCCTCGACGGTCAGCGGCTTGCCGTCGGCGTCCGTCTGGCCCGCGAGCAGGGCGGTCACCAGGTCGGTGTCGTTGGTCGCGGCGACCTGGGTCGCGCGGCCGTTCTCCTTCGGGAGGTCCGCGACCATCTCGGCGAGCTGGGCCGTGTTGACCAGGTTGCCGTTGTGGCCGAGCGCGATCGATCCGTGCGCGGTCGCACGGAACGTCGGCTGCGCGTTCTCCCACACCGAGGCTCCGGTGGTGGAGTAGCGGGCATGACCGACCGCGATATGACCTCGGAGGGAACCGAGGGAGGTTTCGTCGAAGACCTGCGAGACCAGACCCATGTCCTTGAAGACGAGGATCTGGGACCCGTTGCTCACTGCGATGCCCGCGGACTCCTGTCCACGGTGCTGCAGGGCATACAGTCCGAAATAGGTGAGCTTGGCGACCTCTTCACCCGGAGCCCAGACACCGAAGACGCCGCAAGCGTCCTGGGGGCCCTTCTCACCGGGGAGCAGGTCGTGGTTGAGTCGTCCATCACCACGAGGCACGCCTCCGAGTGTAGGCGAGATCGACCACTGGTCCGAATTGGGGACGCCGGTCAACACGCGTAGGTGACACACCTCGCACTCGGGAAGCTTCGGGCACGTCGTTGACAGCCGCGCGGGGCTTGCGTCAGGCTCCCTGACCCTGCAGCCCCTCAGTGACCGTCCGGTCACCCTTGCGGAGCGCCGCCACGTCGACCTGGTCCGTGCCGCGAGCGCCATCTGTCGCTGCGCCTGCTGAGTAGTTCTTCGCCCCCGGCTGTCCCTGTCTGTCCCTGTCTGCCCATGTCTGTCGGTGACGGCCGGTTCTCCCTCAGCTTCCGGCTGCCCCGCCGACGGCTTCGCCGTGCGCGCCGCAGCCGTACGCAGGAGTGCGCTGTGTCCTCGTACGACGATCATCAGCTGTCCCGGCGTGCCTTCGGCGGGGTGGTGGGACCGGGGCGGCACGGGAAGCGGCCGAACATCCTCTTCGTCCTCGGCGACGACCTGGGGTGGGCCGACGGCCTCGCTGCGGGAGGGCGGGATACGGGTGCCGGCGCTGCTGCGCCGGCCCGCGCGGATCGCGGGCGGGCAAGTCAGCGACGTGCCGGTGTTCACGCCCGACGGGACAGCGACCCTGCTCGAACTGGGCGGGGCGCGAGCGTGGCGGGTGCGCGGGGAGCGGGCGCTGCGGCGCGGGCCGTGGAAGTACTACCGGGGGACGTCCGGCCACGACCAGCTCTTCCATCTGGGCTCCGACCAGCGGGAACAGGCCGACCGGGCGGGCGCCGAGCCGGGGTTGCTCGCGGAGCTGCGGGCGTCCTGGGCGCGGACGGACGGGGAGTTGTTGCCTTACCCGGGGTGAGGGCGGGCGGGTCCGGGGGCTCAGCCCCCGGACCGCTCAGCCCCCGGACCCCCGGCCGTCTACTTCTTCACGGCGGCCGCGTTCGCGTTGAGGCCGAGGCCGTCCTTGCCGGTGAGGTGCAGGGTGCGGTGGTCGATCTCGTACGTCACCGTCGAGCCGAAGAGCTTCACCAGGTTCTGCTCGGCCTTCATGACGTCGCCGTCGCACATCTTGCGGGTGAGGCGCGGGGTGCCGAGCTCGATCTTGCCGTCGGTGACCTTCGCCTTGGCGTTGACGGTGTTGCAGCCGAGGTTGCCGTGGACCGTGCCGGCCTTCTCGTCGAAGATCAGGTGGGCCTTCTCGGCCTTGCCCGAGGCCTTGGGCAGGGAGGTCGCCACCTCCTTCTCCACGACCGCGGTCAGCATCCACTTGGTGCCGGCCAGCTCGGCGGGCGGTTCCGAGGTGAGCGTGATCGAGTCGCCCTTGGCCGTGGTGAGGTTCAGCTTGTCGCCCTTCACGGAGGCCTTGAGCTTGCCCTTGAGCGCTTCGGTCAGGGTGGTCTCCAGCTTGTCGATCTCGTCGCCGCAGGACATCTCGGTCTTGGCGATCTTGTCGACGGTGATGGTGTCGCCCTTGATCTCGGCGACACCGCCGAAGCCGTTGCATCCGAAGTTGCCCGAGGCCCGGCCCTTCTTGTCGAAGGCGACGTGCGCCTTGGTGCCCGGGGCGTCGATCTTCTTACCGCCGGCCGTGACGCTGTCCACGGTCCAGTGCGTGCCGGTCACGGGCACGCTGGGTTCGGCCGGGGCGGCACCGGCGTCGGTCTTGTCGGCTCCGCAGGCCGTGAGCAGCCCCAAGGCCGCTGCGGCACTGACGGCTCCGACGGTGCTGAGGGTCTTTCGCTGCGTGTGCATGCCGATGTGACGGAGGAGGTGGGGGGATCGGTTCCGTTCTTTTTCCGGTCACCCCTCGCCGACCATCGCTCCTGGCCCGTCAGCCCATGACCGGCAGGACCGCCGACAGGTCGGCCCGCTCACCGCTCGCCATGATCTTCGCGGCGTCGAGCGCGGCGGCCCACTCCGTACGTCCCGTCGCCAGCCTGACCCAGGTCAGCGGGTCCGTCTCCACCACGTTGGGCGGGGTGCCGCGGGTGTGGCGCGGGCCCTCGATGCACTGGACCACCGCGTACGGCGGGATGCGCACCTCCGTCGCACCGCCGGGCGCCTTCGCGGCGAGCGCGTCCGCGAGGACCCGGGTGCAGGCGGCGAGGGCCTGGCGGTCGATCGGGATGTCGATGCCGGCCGCCCGGTTCAAGTCGTCGGTGTGGACGACGAGTTCGATGGTGCGGGTCACCAGGAAGTCGCTCAGGTCCATGGCGCCGAGCCGCGTCGCCAGCGTGCGGTGCGGGTCGGCCGTGGCCAGGCGGTCGTCGAAGTCCGCCGTGGTCCGCGCGAACAGCTCGTCCAACTGCTCCGGGGCGCGCGCCGCGAGTTCGGGGACGACATCGGCCAGCGCCCCGGCGAAGGGGAGGGTGGCCGACGGCCAGTCCAGGAGCCCCAGTTCGGGCTTGGCCGGCTCGGCATCGTCGATGTGCCGGACCACGGCGGACACCGCCATGTCGATGTGCACCACGAGCTCGCGCACCGTCCAGGCACCCAGGTGCGTCGGACCCGCGAGCTGCTCGGGCGTCAGAGCCTTCGCGGCCTCCCGTACGGCACCGAACTGGGCCCGGACGGCCGCGACGGTCTTCTTCGGGTCGTACGTACGCGGACGCTTCTTCGCAGGCGGCATGCGAAAACCCTACGTCCGGCGTACGAACCCCGTGGGTGAACGCACTTCGGCCCCGCCCGGAACAACCGGACGGGGCCGAAGCCGCGTACGTACGAGAGGAACCTCAGGCGAGCAGCCCGGGCACCGTCTCCTCGTGGGCCGTGCGCAGCTCGCTCAGCGGGATGCTGAACTCGCCCTGCACCTCGACCACCGCATCGGAACCCGCACCGTCGACGACGCCGATCCGCGTGGCCGGAAGCCCGCGCGCCCCGCACATGTCCGTGAACCGGAGCTCCTCGCTGCGCGGCACCGCGACGATCGCGCGGCCCGCCGACTCGGAGAGCAGGAACGTGAACGCGTCCAGGCCGTCCGGGACGACCAGGCGGGCGCCCTTGCCGCCGCGCAGGCAGGACTCGACGACCGCCTGCACGACACCGCCGTCGGACAGGTCGTGCGCGGCGTCGATCATGCCGTCGCGCGAGCCGGAGATCAGGATCTCGGCGAGCAGCTTCTCCCGGTCCAGGTCGACCTGCGGCGGCAGACCGCCGAGGTGCTCGTGGACCACCTGCGACCAGGCCGAACCGCCGAACTCCTCGCGGGTGTCGCCCAGGAGGTAGATCAGCTGCCCCTCCTCGGCGAACGCGATCGGCGTACGCCGCGTGACGTCGTCGATCACACCGAGCACCGCGACGACGGGCGTCGGGTGGATGGCCGTCTCCCCGGTCTGGTTGTAGAGGGAGACGTTGCCGCCGGTCACCGGGGTGCCCAGCTCCAGGCAGCCGTCCGCGAGACCACGGGTGGCCTCGGCGAACTGCCACATGACCGCCGGGTCCTCGGGCGAGCCGAAGTTGAGGCAGTTGGAGATGGCGAGCGGCTTGGCGCCGGACGCGGCGACATTGCGGTACGACTCGGCGAGCGCCAGCTGCGCGCCCGCGTACGGGTCGAGCTTCGCGTACCGGCCGTTGCCGTCGGTGGAGACGGCGACACCGAGGTTGGTCTCCTCGTCGACCCGCACCATGCCGGAGTCCTCCGGCTGCGCGAGGATCGTGTTGCCCTGCACGAAACGGTCGTACTGGTCCGTGATCCACGCCTTGGACGCCTGGTTCGGCGAGGCCACGAGCTTGAGGATCTGCTCCCGCAGCTCGTCCGCGTTCGCCGGGCGCGCAAGGGCGTTCGCGTCGTCGGCCTGCAGCGCGTCCTGCCACTCGGGCCGGGCGTAGGGGCGCTCGTAGACCGGGCCCTCGTGCGCGACCGTGCGCGGCGGTACGTCGACGATCTGCTCGCCGTGCCAGAAGATCTCCAGGCGCTCGCCCTCGGTCACCTCACCGATGACGGTGGCGATGACGTCCCACTTCTCGCAGATCTCCAGGAAGCGGTCGACCTTGCCGGGCTCGACGACCGCGCACATGCGTTCCTGCGACTCGCTCATGAGGATCTCCTCGGGCGAGAGCGTCGCGTCACGCAGCGGCACCGTGTCCAGTTCGACGCGCATACCGCCGGAGCCGGCCGAGGCCAACTCGCTGGTGGCGCAGGAGAGTCCGGCGCCACCGAGGTCCTGGATGCCGTCCACGAGGTCCTCGCGGAAGATCTCCAGGGTGCACTCGATGAGCAGCTTCTCCTGGAACGGGTCGCCGACCTGGACGGCCGGGCGGCGCGAGGGGCCGGTCGAGTCGAAGGTCTCACTCGCGAGGACCGAGACGCCGCCGATGCCGTCGCCACCCGTACGAGCGCCGTACAGGATGACCTTGTTGCCGGTGCCGGAGGCCTTGGCGAGGTGGATGTCCTCGTGCTTCATGACACCGACGCAGAGCGCGTTGACCAGTGGGTTGCCCTGGTAGCAGGCGTCGAAGACGACCTCGCCGCCGATGTTGGGCAGGCCCAGGCAGTTGCCGTAGCCGCCGATGCCCGCGACGACGCCCGGCAGGACGCGCTTGGTGTCGGGGTGGTCCGCGGCGCCGAAGCGCAGCGGGTCCATGACGGCGACCGGGCGGGCGCCCATCGCGAGGATGTCGCGCACGATGCCGCCGACGCCGGTCGCGGCGCCCTGGTACGGCTCGATGTACGAGGGGTGGTTGTGCGACTCCACCTTGAAGGTGACCGCGTAGCCCTGGCCGACGTCGACGACACCGGCGTTCTCGCCGATGCCGACGAGCAGCGCGTCACTCTCGGGCGCCTTCTCGCCGAACTGCTTGAGGTGCACCTTGGAGGACTTGTACGAGCAGTGCTCGGACCACATCACCGAGTACATGGCGAGCTCGGCGCCGGTGGGACGGCGGCCGAGGATCTCGCGGATACGCGCGTACTCGTCCTGCTTGAGGCCGAGTTCCTTCCAGGGCTGGTCGGACTCGGGGGTCTCGGCGGCGTGCTTGACCGTGTCGAGCGTCATGCGTTGGCCCCCTTGAGGAGGTTCTTCAGGATCGAGGTGAAGAAGCCGAGCCCGTCGGTGCGGCCGGTGCCGACCAGCGGCTCGACGGCGTGCTCGGGGTGCGGCATCAGACCGACGACGTTGCCCGCCTCGTTGCTGATGCCCGCGATGTCACGGAGCGAGCCGTTCGGATTGCCGTACCCATCAGCGGCTTCGCCGCGGGCCAGGTACCGGAAGGCGACGCGGCCCTCGGCCTCCAGCATGTCCAGGGTGCGCTCGTCGGCGACGTACCGGCCGTCGATGTTCTTCAGCGGTACGGAGATCTCCTGGCCGGCCGAGTAATCGGAGGTCCAGGCGGTCCTGTCGGTCTCGACGCGCAGCTTCTGGTCGCGGCAGACGAAGTGCAGATGGTTGTTCCGCAGCATCGCGCCGGGCAGCAGATGCGTTTCCGTCAGCACCTGAAAGCCATTGCAGATGCCCAGAACCGGCATTCCGCCCTTGGCCTGCTCGATGATCGTCTCCATCAACGGCGAGAACCGGGAGATCGCCCCGGCCCGCAGATAGTCGCCGTAGGAGAAACCGCCGGGAAGGACCACGGCGTCGACCTGCTTCAGGTCCTTGTCGCGGTGCCAGAGCGGCACCGCTTCCGCGCCGGCGACACGGACCGCGCGCTGAGTGTCACGGTCGTCGAGCGTGCCGGGAAAAGTGACGACTCCGATACGAGCGGTCACTTCGGCTCCCCGGCAGCTGCGGGCTCTTCGACCTTGACGACGAAGTCCTCGATGACGGTGTTGGCGAGGAACGTCTCGGCCATCTCGTGGATACGGGCGAGGGCGGCCTCGTCGACCGGCCCTTCGACCTCGAGCTCGAAGCGCTTTCCTTGACGTACGTCCGCGATGCCCTGGAATCCCAGGCGCGGCAGTGCACGCTGCACCGCCTGTCCCTGGGGGTCGAGGATCTCGGGCTTGAGCATGACGTCGACTACGACGCGTGCCACTGGCACTCCCGGTGTGTGGTGCGTGAGAACGGTTCCTTCAGCGTATCCGACGGAAATTTCTACGCGCATAGATTCGTAGAGTCCTACGTGATGGCCGTCACTTTAGGGAGACACGGAGCACCAGCCGGGGAAAATCCAGGAAAAATTCCGTGCAGGCATTGCCGCACCCATTGCACATGGACACGCGGACGTATTCAGTCGGACTTCCCCATGCATTGCCTCGCCCTGTACAAAGGAAATGGCAATACCTCGGGACAGTCCGCACACTGCTCCGGAAATACCGGGGTAAGAGCCGCAACACAGCCGAACAGTCGGCCATCACCGCATGTCAGCGCGGTGAGTCCGCATGAAGGGACCGATATTCGTGGCGCAGCGTGTCGTGGTCACTCTCTTTGACGACATCGACGGCGGAGAAGCGGCGGAAACGGTCGCCTTCGGTCTCGACGGCAAGTCGTACGAGATCGACCTGAATCAAGCCAATGCCAAGAAACTGCGCAAGGCACTCGCCCCCTACCTGCAGGCGGGCCGCAAGCAGTCGCGGACGAGCCGGGCCGGCAAGCCGGGCAAGGAGTTCAAGCACACCGCGGTGACCGCCGACCCCGCCGCGGTCCGCGCCTGGGCCCGATCGCACAAGATGGAGGTCCCGGCCCGCGGGCGCATCCCGAAGAAGGTCTACGAGGCGTTCGAAGCCGCCAACTGACCGCCCCCGCACGGACGCTGCGGCGAAGCTCCGCGAGCTCGTCGCAGCAGCCGACTTGCACACCACCCCCGCAGGTCGGCTAAAGTCTGGAGCGCGCCGCGGGGCGAGGCCGCAAGGCCGGACTCCACGGAGAACGCGCGGGTGTAGTTCAGTAGTAGAACACCCCCTTTCCAAGGGGGAGGCGCAGTGTGCAATTCCTGTCACCCGCTCCGCATCGGGTTACCGACCACTCCGGTGGATCAGGTACTCTGGTGTTCGCGCCGATCGGTGGCTCCTCTACTTGAGAAGCAAGCGGTCGGAGGCAATGCGAACGTAGCTCAGTTGGTAGAGCGCAACCTTGCCAAGGTTGAGGTCGCGAGTTCGAACCTCGTCGTTCGCTCAGAAACGAAGGCCCCGGTCCGATGGACCGGGGCCTTCGTCGTATGCACCGCCCCTCTCTGACATTTGTCATGCACGCTCGTGACAGCGCGCACTGCCGCCGGCCCGGCGCCCACGAAATCCTTGAACCATGAACACCGATGACCACGTGATCGAAGTCACCGATCTGCGGCGTGTGTACGGGGGCGGTTTCGAGGCCGTACGGGGAATCTCCTTCGCCGTCGGCCGCGGCGAACTCTTCGCCCTGCTCGGCACCAACGGCGCGGGCAAGACCTCCACCGTCGAACTGCTCGAAGGCCTGGCCCGGCCCACCGGGGGACGGGTGCGGGTGCTCGGGCACGACCCGTACGCCGAGCGGAGCCGCGTACGGCCCCGGATCGGCGTGATGCTGCAGGAGGGCGGCTTTCCCTCCGAGCTGACCGTCAGCGAGGCCGTCCGCATGTGGGCCGGGTGCACCAGCGGCTCCAGGCCCACGGGAGAGGCCCTGGAACTCGTCGGCCTCGGCCACCGGGCCCGCGTACGCATCAAGCAGCTGTCCGGCGGCGAGAAGCGGCGGCTCGACCTCGCGCTCGCCCTGCTCGGCCGGCCCGAGGTGCTCTTCCTCGACGAACCCACCACCGGACTCGACGCCGAAGGGCGCGTGGAGACCTGGGAGTTGGTGCGTGCCCTGCGCGCCTCCGGCACCACCGTGCTGCTCACCACGCACTACCTCGAAGAGGCCGAGTCGCTCGCCGACCGGCTCGCGATCATGCACGCCGGGCAGCTCGCGGTGAGCGGCACGCCCGCCGAGGTCACCGCCGCGCAGCCCTCCCAGATCAGCTTCGAGCTGCCCGACGGCTACCACCTCGGCGACCTGCCGCCGCTCGGCTCGCTCGGCGTCACCGCGCACGAGACGGAGGGGCGGAACGTGAAGCTCCGTACCGACGTGCTCCAACAGGCCGCCACGCAGCTGCTGTTGTGGGCGCGGGACGCGGGCGTGGAGCTGCGCGGGCTCGATGTGCGGTCGGCCTCGCTGGAAGAGGCCTTCCTGCGGATCGCGCGGGACGTCAAGCAGGAAGCACGGGACGCCCGTGAAGCCGGGGACAAGGAGAAGGTGGCATGAGCGCCGCGACCACGACAGCAGGACCGACCGCAGGACCGACCGCAGGACCGGGCACGACCGCCGCGGGACGGCTCGCGGCCCTGGGGAAGGCCGAGTTGACGCTGCTCGGCCGCAGCAAGGGCATGCTCGTCACCGCCGTCGTCATCCCGCTGGTGCTCCCGCTGAGCGTCCAGCAGACGCTCAAGGGCGACATCCTGGAGAAGGCCGGGCTCAGCATGGGCACCGCCATGCTCACCGCCGGCATCGGCTTCGCGATGCTCTTCGCGGTGTACGCGGCGCTCGTCAACATCTACGTCGCCCGCCGCGAGGAACTCGTCCTCAAGCGGCTGCGCACCGGCGAGCTGCTCGACCGGGAGATCCTCGCCGGGACCGCGCTGCCCGCCGCCCTCATCGGGCTCGTGCAGTGCGTCGTCGTGGCCGTCGCGTGCACGGCGCTCATCGACCTGGAGGCGCCCAAGGCCCTCCATCTGGCCGTCCTGGGCGTGCTGTTGGGGATCGTGCTGATGGTGGCACTCGGGGCGGTGACGGCCGCGTTCAGCCGTACCGCGGAGAGCGCGCAGGTCAGCAGCCTGCCGCTGATGTTCATTTCGATGATCGGCTCCGGCATGACCGTGCCCTTCGAGATCTTCCCGGACCGCGTGGCCTCCGTACTCGAGCTGCTGCCGCTGTCCCCCGCGATCCTGCTCGTGCGCGGCGGCTGGACCGGGGAGCTCTCCGCGTACGAGGCGCTCGGTGCCGTCGCCACGGCGGTGGCCTGGGTGGTGCTCGCGGTGTTTGCTGTACAGCGGTGGTTCCGGTGGGAACCGCGGCACTGAGCGGGGAGTGAGCGGGACGGTGTTCGTGCGGGTCAGGAAGTGGCGTGAGGGCAGTGCCCTGGACCGGGTCGACCTCTATACGCGCGCGACGGTGTACCTCCTGGTCTGGGCCGCCGTCCCCGCCGTGATCGCCCTGTCGGTGACGCGGCCGGTGCGGGCGGAGGCCCCGGCGGTGCTGATCGCCGCCGTGATCCTGATCGCGCTCGCCGTGGGCTGTCTGGCGATCCGGCTGATCCGGAAGGCGTTCCTCCAGTATCTGGGCGTCGCGGACGTGCCCCGCCGGGAGGTGCAGGTGGGGGCCGCGCTCACCGGCATGCTGCTCGTGGGCCTGCTGGCACTCGGCGGGCTCGCCGGGATGGCGAAGTACCCGATGCTGACGACGGCCCTCGGCTGCGCCACCATGCCGTTCCTCTGCGCCTACGCCCTGATCGTCCCGGTGCGTACGGCCGTCAAGCGGATCCTCGCGCTGAACGCGGTGCTGTGCGCGGCCGTGTGGCTGATGAGCGGGAGCGCCCCGCTGACGGCGGCCGCGCTGATCTCCCTCACCTTCGCGGGTGGATGGATGTCGATGACCGTGCGCTGTTCGGGCTGGGTCCTCGGTGTGATGTACGAGCTGCGCGAGGCCCGCGACATCGAGACCCGCCTGGCCGTCGCCGAGGAGCGGCTGCGGTTCGGGCGCGACCTGCACGATGTGCTCGGCCGCAACCTCGCCGTGGTCGCCCTCAAGAGCGAGCTCGCCGTCCAGCTGGCCCGGCGCGACCGGCCCGAGGCGGTGGAGCAGATGATCGAGGTCCAGCGGATCGCCCAGGAGTCGCAGCGCGAGGTCCGGGAGGTCGTACGCGGCTACCGCGAGACCGGACTCGGCGCCGAACTCGCGGGCGCCCAGGGTGTGTTGAAGGCCGCCGGGATCGACTGCCGGGTGTTCGGCGCGGAGGCCGCCGACGCTCTGCCACCGGCCGTGCACGCGGCGCTCGGCTGGGTCGTCAGAGAGGCCGCCACGAACGTACTGCGGCACGGCGACGCGGAGCGCTGCACGGTGGCCCTCCGCGTGACCGACGACGACGGCCGCACCGCGGTCCTGACGGTCGAGAACGACGGCGTACGGCCCCAGTCCGCGCCGCCCGGCACCTCGCGCGGCTCGGGCCTCGTGGGCCTGCGCGAACGGCTCTCCGGCGTGGCCGGCGCCCTGGAGGCGGGCCCGACCGGGGACGGCCACTTCCGCCTGACGGCCGAGGTCCCGCTGACCGGCGCCCCGGCCACCGTCGGGACAGCCCCGGCAGCCCCGGCAGCGCTGGCAGCACCGGCAGTCCCGACAGCCCCGAAGGCACAGCAGGCACAGAAGGCACAGAAGGCACGAGAGGAAACCCGGTGACGCCCGTACGCGTACTGCTCGCCGACGACGAGCATCTGATCCGGGGGGCGCTGGCCGCCCTGCTCGCGCTGGAGGACGACCTGAGCGTGGTCGCCGAGGCCGCCTCGGGTCCGGAGGCGCTCGCCATGGCGCGGGCGCACCGGCCGGACGTCGCGGTCCTCGATCTGCAGATGCCGGGCGCCGACGGTGTGAGTGTGGCCACATCCCTGCGGTCCGAACTCCCGGGCTGCCGCACCATGATCGTGACCAGCCACGGCCGTCCCGGACACCTCAAGCGGGCCCTCGAAGCGGGGGTGCGCGGCTTCGTGCCGAAGACCGTCAGCGCCCAGCGGCTCGCCGAGATCATCCGTACCGTCCACGCCGGAAACCGTTATGTGGACCCGGAGTTGGCCGCCGACGCGATCGCCTCGGGGGACTCTCCGCTGACCGCGCGGGAGGCCGAGGTGCTTGAGTTCGCGGCCGACGGAGCGCCCGTCGCGGAGATCGCGGAGCGGGCCGCGCTGTCGCAGGGAACGGTCCGCAACTACCTCTCGTCCGCCGTCTCGAAGCTCTCCGCCGAGAATCGTCATGCGGCAGTGCGCATCGCACGCGAGCGAGGTTGGCTATAGTGGAGGTGCACCGACGCGGTGCACGCCTTGCGGACGTAGCTCAGTTGGTAGAGCGCAACCTTGCCAAGGTTGAGGTCGCCAGTTCGAACCTGGTCGTCCGCTCTTGATCGAAGCCCCCGGCGCCATCGGCGCCGGGGGCTTCGTCGTTCACGGCCTCACCAGGAAGTTCCGGTGAGCTTCTCGTACGCCTCGATGTACTTGGCGCGGGTCCGCTCCACCACCTCGGCGGGCAGCGCGGGCGGCGGCTGCTCGCTCCTGCGGTCCCAGCCGGAGGCCGGCGAGGTCAGCCAGTCCCGTACGTACTGCTTGTCGTACGAGGGCTGCGCGCGGCCCGGCTCCCAGGTCGCGGCCGGCCAGAAGCGCGAGGAGTCCGGCGTGAGCACCTCGTCGGCGATCACCAACTCCGTGCCGTCGAAGCCGAACTCGAACTTGGTGTCCGCGAGCAGGATGCCGCGCTCCCGGGCGATGTCGCGGGCCCTGCCGTACACGTCGAGGGTCGTGCGGCGCAGCTGGGCGGCGGTCTCCGCGCCGACCTGGCGGGCCACCTCCTCGTAGCTGACGTTCTCGTCGTGCTCGCCGACCTCGGCCTTCGTGGCGGGCGTGAAGATCGGCGCGGGCAGCTCGGAGCCGTCGACGAGGCCCTCGGGCAGGGCGAGGCCGCACACAGTGCGGGACTGCTCGTACTCGACGAGTCCCGAACCCGTGAGATAGCCGCGCGCGACGCACTCCACCGGGACCATCTTCAGCGACTTGCAGACCAGGGTGCGGCCCGCCCAGTCGGCCGGGGCGCCCTCGGGCAGCTCCGTGGAGAGCACGTGGTTGGGGACCAGGTCGGTGAGCTGGTCGAACCACCAGAGCGACAGCTTCGTGAGCACCCGCCCCTTGTCGGGGATCTCGCTGGGCAGCACCCAGTCGTACGCGGACATGCGGTCGCTGGCGACCATCACGAGGTCGCCCGCCTCGTTCTGGTACAGCTCGCGCACCTTGCCGGTGTGCAGATGCACCAGACCCGGGACCTCGATCGGCTCGGGCTTTTCAACGAATCCGGACACGGTTCCTCCCCGTGGTTGGAACAAGAGGGGCGCCCGCAGGGCTCCGGCAGGGTGGCGGTGGGAGACGGGCGGGCCAAGTACCTCGCATTCTCCCGTACGCGGGGGCTGCTTCCGGCCAGGGGGCGGGGTGGCTGCCGGGGCGGGCCGGGGCGTCAGTCGCGTTTGCAGATGCGGTCGAGGAGGTTGGCCGTGGCGCGCTGGATGCGGGGGTCGACATGGCCGGGGCGGTCCAGGGCCGGGGACCAGGCGAAGGTGCCGGAGGCGAAGACCAGGGCGCCGGAGGGGGCGCGGTAGAGCGAAGTCTCCTGGTGGCGGAGGACGCCTTCGCCGTCCTCGTACGGGGAGTGGGCGAGGAGGATGCGGCCGCGGTGATCGGGGAGTGCGGTCCGCGGGAAGTAGCGGTCGGCCTCCCCGGCGACCAGGCCCTCCAGCTCATCGCCCTCGCCCGCCCCGGTCGCCTCCCACAGCCAGTGCTCGGCGTTGCGCACGACCAGCGGGGCCGGCTCGGGTACGCGGCCCGCGTACTGGATGCCGAGGAGCGGCTGCTCGGCCCGGTCCACCTCGCGCCACAGGGTGGGGCGGCCGGGGCCTCTGCGCTTGCGGCAGGTCAGCAGGCGGTCGGGCACGCCGGACGGGGACGGGCTCAACTCCACTTGCCAGTACATGGTGTTGGCAGAGAGGAAGACCAGGGACGTGCCGCCGTCTCTGGCCTGCTCGGCGGTGCGGCGCATGGGCACCGACCAGTACTCGTCGTGGCCGGGGAAGACCAGGCCGCGGTAGCGCGCGGGGTCGACGCGGCCCGCGTGCAGGTCGCGGGCGTCGGCGTACGCCAGGTCGTATCCGTACCTCTCGGCCCAGCGGATGAAGTCGTAGGCGTGGCCCACGTGCAGGGGGAGGCCCGCGCCCGCGTACGGCCGGTCGAAAGAGACCGTGACGGCGGCCTCGTTCTCGCCGAGCAGCCGCCCCTCCTCGTCCCAGGCGTGGTAGAGGCTGGCGCCGGTCCGGCCGTCCTCGGGGTAGAGGTTGTACGCCTGCCACGTGATGTCCGGGAGGAGCAGGAGCAGGTCGGCCGGGCGGTCGTCGCGGACGGTGAAGGGGATGTGCGAGCGGTATCCGTCGGCGGTGGTGAGGACCGCCACGTACGCCCCGATGTTCCAGTGACTCGGGATCTGCAGGCGCCAGGAGAGCCACCAGTGGTGGCAGGAGACCGTGCGGTCCGCGGTGAGCGGGGGCGGCTGGACGATGCCGGAGAGGCGCGGGCTGGTGGTGATCTTCGCGGCGCCGTCGCCGGCGTAGTGCCCGATGCGGTAGACGTCGACGCCGAACTCCTGCGGCGGGTCGACCGTCACGTGGAAGTCGATCGCCTCTCCGGGCGCCACTGCTCCGGTCGACGTGAAGCCTTTGATCTGCCGGTGCACGTCGTCGGCGGTGCGCGGGCCGCCCGTCGTGCTGCGGGGGTGCGGGATCTCGGGTGCCCTGCGGGGGGCGGTCCGCGCCTCGGCGGTGTGCGTCTGGGCAGGCTGCGTCTCGGCGGGCTGCGCGGGGGCGAGGTCCACGTACCAGGGGACGACCTTGCCGGTGTCGTCGAAGTAGTGCTCGCTGCCGCGCAGCCAGGGCAGCGGGCCCTGGCCGAAGGGGTCGGTGACGCCGTGCGCGAGCGCGCCGGACTCCCAGCGCCGGATCGGCTGCTTCGGGCCTGGAGTCTCCGAGGCCTGCTGCTGTGCCTGCTGCTGTGCCTCTTGCGGTGTCTCCCGCTCCGTCCCCATGGCGCCCCCCTTTCTTCGCTCCTTCGGGTTCTGCGTTTTCTGCGGTCTGCGGTCTGCGGTCTGCGGTCTGCGGTCTGCGGTCTGCGGTCTAGCGTGCGATCTGCGGTCTGCGATCTGCGTTCTCGGTCGCCGTTCAGCGGGCGTGTGCGTCTGGCCTGCTTCGGCCACAGCACATCACATCACGCATGCACACCGTCACCCTTCGTCGCGAAATTCAGGGTTTCTCAGGGGTGTTGGGGGCGTATCGGGGCTTGTCCCCCTACTGCTGTGACGGTCTGCGCCGGGTCTACACCAGGCGTACCGGCTTCTCCGGGCGCACGCCCAGCTCCTTCAGCCAGCCGCGCAACGGCTCGGGGTCGCCGTCCTCCACGAGGCTCTGCACACGGGGCGTGAGGTCCACGGCACGCTCACCGGAGACGAGCAGCGTGGGCCCGTCCAGCCAGTCGAGGCCGGGGGCGGCACCCGCGGTGTCGACGGCGGCGCAGCAGATCATCGCCAGCACGTGATCCGTGAGCAACTCGCGTCCTGAGCGCGGAGATTGCAGCGGGAAGAGCGGCAACTGCCCGTCACCCCACAGGACTTCGTCCGGCCCGCCCCCGGGCGCCGCGGGCACCGGAACGGCGGCCTCCTCCCGCGCCACCTCCGCGGTGAGCCGCGCGGCCAGAGCAGCGGTCTCGGCCGACTCCGCCGCCTCCGGCGCCTCGGTGGGGCTCACGTCGGCGAGGTCCAGGGGAGCGGTGGGGTCGGGGAAGGTCGCGGTGTCGGCGGGGGCCATTGCGGTGTCGGCCTCGGTGAGGTCGGGCTTGGCCCGCGTACCGACGGCGGAGGTGGAGGTGGTGGAGGTGGCGGAGGTGGAGGTGGCGGAGGTGGCGGAGGTGGAGGCGGCCGCAGTGGGTGCCGGGGCGCCGACGGAGGGCGTGCTGCCGTTGGGCCCGGTGCCGGAGGACGCAGTTCCGGGGGCTGTCGTACTCGGTCCGGCGCCGGTCGGTCTCGCTGCCAGGTGCTCCATGATCCGGGCGAGCGTGGGCGGCTCGGGGTCACCCTTCGCCGTGCTCGCACCGTGCGCGTCCGTGCTGGCACCGCGTGCGTCCGTGATCGTGCCGAGTGCGTCCGTGATCGTGCCGGCCGCGTCTGTGCTCGTGCTGCGTACGCCCAGGTCGTTCAGTACGCGATGGAGGCGGGCGGCGTCCGTGCGCCACTTCCGGTCGACGACCTCCTCCGGATACTCCTGCCAGCCGACCGGCGCCCAGTCCGGCCCCCGCTCGGCGGGGCCGCCGTGGAAGAGGCGGGCGGCGAGCAGCGACGTCGCCTCGTCCACCACGCCCGGCTCCTCAAGGAGGTCACAGGCGGGGCGCTCGCCGAGCCGGGAGGCGAAGCCCTCCGCGAGGCGGTCCCGCCGGGACAGCTCGGTCAGGGCGGCGACCACTCCGGCGTCCAGGCGGTCCGGCCAGCGGCCCATGCGCCAGGCGGGCAGCGCGACCCTGGTGAGCAGCCGGTCCCAGCCCGCGTACGCCAGGCCTACCTGCTCCTGGGCGACGATCCGCAGGCCGTAGTCCACCGACTTCGCGCGCTCCGCGGCGGCTGCGGCGACGCCGCGCTCCATCTCCGCGGCGTGCCCGCGGCAGGCCCGCAGCAGCAGCCGGGAGACCCAGCCGACCCCGGCCAGGACGACTCGCGGCACCGAACCCCGGCCCGGCTTCGAGGCCACGGCGACCGCCGCGTCCAGGCCGCGCACGAAGCGCCGGGCCGCCGCTATGTCGGGGTGGGCGGAAGGTCCCGTACCGGCCACGACGGGGGCGAGGACCGCGCGCAGCTCGGCGACCCGCATCCACCACAGGAAGGGCGAGCCGATGACGAGCACCGGCGCGGGCGGCGCCGGGGCGGTCTCGGCGGCTGTCCCCGAGCCGGAATCCGCGGCGGAGCGGCCGGGCGGCGAGCCCTCGGCGGCGGGGAGGGGCGGGCCGTGAGCCGGGTGCGTACGGTCCTCGAGCCAGCTGTCGCAGTCGGGCGTGAGCGCTATGGCGGAGGGCGCAGGGACCTCGAGCCGGTCCGCGAGATCGCGCACCAGGCGGTACAGATCCGGGGCGGACTCCTCCGCGATCGGGACCGTCGGACTGACGGCCGGCCGCGCGCGGGCCACCACGAGGGCGACGCCCGCCGCGGCGAGCAGCACGAGCAGCGCGGCGCCCGTCACGAACCACCGGACGACGTCCCAACTCCCGCCGCCGATACGGCCGGTGACGCCTCCGGCCAGCAGCACCACGGCCACAGCCGCGGGCAGCAGAGCCACCGCGATCGCCCGGCTGCGCACCCGCAGCACGGCCAGCGCACGGAAGCGCGCCGCCTGCGCGCCCATCTCGCCCTCCATACCGGTTCCGGACACGGCCGGACGTCACCCCCTCTGCCCTGCGACGGCTTTGCTCACTCCCCCACTGTGGCACCCACCACTGACATCGCAATGCCGGTGGGCCAAGTGCCGGAATGCCTGCGCCGCACCCTAGTTGGGGCCTCGGGGCCCGTCAGCCGGATGGGCCAGCGGTCACTCGATGGAATGGCTTTGGCTAAAGGTGGATGACGATCACGGCCCCGATCAGGCGTCAGATCGGATCGGCTAGCGGAAGGCGCACGCGGGGCGCATCCGGGGCGTACGCAAGGCCGGTACGGGGCGTACGCAAGGTGGTGCGGGGCGTTGGCAAGGCGGCGCGGGGCGTACGCGGCGGCGCGCTCTCCGGGCGTACGAACGCGGACTGCGCGGGGCCGTGAAGATCACGGCTCCGCGCAGTCCGGTGAGGTGCGGGCGGGCGCTGGTCAGCCGGCGGTCGGAGTCCCGGCGGCGGCCTTCGCCGCGATGTCGGTGCGGTGCTGTCCGCCGTCGAGCCGGATCCGGCCGACGGCGGCGTACGCGCGCTCCCGCGCCTGGGCGAGGTCGCTGCCGGTCGCGGTCACGGACAGCACGCGGCCGCCCGCGCTGACGACCGCTTCGCCGTCGCGCTTGGTGCCGGCGTGCAGCACGTACGCGTGCGGAGCGTCCTGCTCCGCCACCTCGTCGAGGCCGTCGATGGGGTCGCCGGTGCGCGGCGTGCCCGGGTAGTTGTGCGAGGCGACGACCACGGTGACCGCGGCGTCCTCGCTCCAGTTCAGCGGGGGCTCGTCGGCGAGGGTGCCCTCTGCGGCGTGCAGCAGGACTCCGGCGAGCGGGGTCTTGAGGCGGGCCAGGACGACCTGGGTCTCGGGGTCGCCGAAGCGGGCGTTGAACTCGATCACCCGCACACCGCGCGAGGTGATGGCAAGGCCCGCGTACAGCAGTCCGGAGAACGGCGTTCCGCGGCGCCGCAGCTCGTCGACCGTGGGCTGGAGCACCGTCTCGAGGACCTCGTCGACCAGCTTCGGGTCGGCCCACGGCAGCGGCGAATAGGCGCCCATGCCACCGGTGTTGGGGCCTTCGTCGCCGTCGAGGGCGCGCTTGAAGTCCTGGGCGGGGGTGAGCGGCAGCACCGTCACACCGTCGGTGATCGCGAAGAGGGAGACCTCGGGGCCGTCCAGGAACTCCTCGATCACCACGCGCTCGCAGGCGTTCGCGTGCGCCCGCGCGGCCTCGATGTCGTCGGTGACGACGACACCCTTGCCCGCGGCCAGTCCGTCGTCCTTCACGACGTACGGAGCGCCGAACGCGTCGAGCGCCTCGTCGACCTCGGCCGGGGTGGTGCAGACGTACGAGCGGGCCGTGGGCACACCGGCGGCGGCCATGACGTCCTTGGCGAACGCCTTGGAGCCTTCCAGCTGCGCCGCCTCACCGGACGGGCCGAAGCAGGGGATGCCCGCCGCGCGCACGGCGTCGGCGACCCCCGCGACGAGGGGCGCCTCCGGACCGACCACGACCAGGCCGGCACCGAGCTCGGTGGCGAGCGCGGCCACGGCGGCGCCGTCGAGGGCATCGACCGCGTGCAGCTCCGCGACCTCCGCGATGCCGGCGTTGCCGGGCGCGCAGTGCAGGGCGGTGACCGCCGGGTCGAGGGACAGAGAGCGGCACAGGGCGTGTTCGCGGGCGCCGCTGCCGATGACGAGGACCTTCACACGTGCAGCCTAGCCCGAACGACCCCGTGCTTTCGTACGGGGCGACGGGCGTGAGACGCGTCCCTCTTCGTAGGTTCCTCTACGTGGACGGTGCACATGGCTGGCGCCGCCCGGCTCGCTCCTCCCCCTGTTCGCCCGCGGCCCCCCTCTGTCCGCTCTCTATCCGCTCTCTTTCCGCTCGCTATCCGTTCTCTATTCGTTCGTGAATTCCTCGACCACCGTCGCACCCAACTCCCGCACGATCAGGTCGTGTCCGGAGAGCGCCGAGTCGTCCAGGTCCGGGTCGTCGTCCGCCGGGACGTCGTCCTCGATGGAGTACAGCGGGGGCTCCGGGGCGGAGGGCGCGGGCCGCGGGGCCGGGGACGCCTGCGCGGGGGCCGAGGCCTGCGGCGGTGCGGGGCGCTGCGGGGCCGAGGCCTGGGGCTGCTGGGGCTGTGCCGGGGCCTGGGGCTGGGACGGAGGCTGGGGCGCGGGCTGGCGGGGGGCCGGGGCGCCGCCGAAGTTGGCCGCGGCGGGCGGCGGCGCGGCCCCGCCCGACGGGTCGACGATGGCCTCGATCTTCCAGTGCGCGTTGAACTGCTCGGCCAGGGCCTGGCGGAGCACGTCCTCGCTGCCGCTGCTCGTGAAGTTGTCCCTGGCGCCGGCATTGATGAAGCCGAGCTGCAGGGTCTGGCCGTCGAACCCGGCCACCGAGGCGTTCTGGCTGAGCAGGATCCAGGTGAAGCGGCGGCGGTTCTTGACGGCCTCCAGGATGTTCGGCCACAGGCTGCGGGCGTCCATCCCTCCGGCGGGCGGGCCTGCCGGGGCGGCACCGGCCGGCGGCCCTTGCGGAGGCTGCGGCGCCTGCGGTGCGGCGGCCGGGGCGGGGCTCGGCGGGTTCGGACGGCCACCACCCGCGGGGGCGGCCGTGGGCCAGGCACCGGGACGCGAGGCGGGGGCGCCGCCCGACGGCGCAGCACCCTGAGCGGGGCCGCCGCCGCCGGAACCCGCACCCGAGACCGTCGGCCAGGCACCGGGCGCGGATGCGGGCGTGGACGAGGGCGAGGGCGTGGGCGAGGGCGTGGACGCGGCAGGCGGACCGCCGGTCTGCGCGGCCGGGGTCATCGGGGCGGCTGCCGGAGCGGTGGGCTCCGCGGGCGCCGGGGCGGGCTCGGCGGGAGCGGGTGCCGGGGCAGGGGCCGTCGGGGCGGTCGGAGTGGGGGTCGACCCCGGAGACGTGGCTTCCGGGGCGGCGGCGGGGGCAGGGGCCGGGGCGGCACCGGCCGGAGCCGGGCCCCCGCCACGCACCGCAGCACGCGCGGCAGCCGGACCACCGCCGGGAGGCACAGCGGGACCGGATGGCGGCACGGGCGCGTGGGCGTCGGGCCCCGGCACGTACCCCATCGCGGGAGCCTGGGCGCCGGTGCTGAAGTTCCCGCCGCGCTCCAGGCGGTCGAGCCGGGCGAGGACGGCGCGCTCGTCGTCGTACGCGGCGGGCAGCAGCACGCGCGCGCAGATCAGCTCCAGCTGGAGCCGCGGCGAGGTGGCGCCGCGCATCTCCGTCAGGCCCTCGTTGACGAGGTCGGCGGCACGGCTCAGCTCGGCGGCGCCGAAGACCCCGGCCTGCGCCTGCATGCGCTCCACGACATCGGCGGGGGCGTCGATCAGGCCCTTCTCGGCGGCGTCCGGAACGGCGGCGAGGATGACCAGGTCGCGCAGCCGCTCGAGCAGGTCGGCGACGAAGCGGCGCGGGTCGTTGCCGCCCTCGATGACGCGGTCCACCACCTCGAAGGCGGCGGCGCCGTCACCGGCCGCGAAGGAGTCGACGACGGAGTCGAGCAGCGAGCCCTCCGTGTACCCGAGCAGGGCCGTCGCCATGGCGTACGTCACACCGTCCGCGCCCGCTCCCGCGAGGAGTTGGTCCATGACGGACATGGAGTCACGGACGGATCCGGCACCGGCCCGCACGACGAGCGGCAGCACGCCGTCGGCGACGGGGATGTCCTCCTTGCCGCAGACCTCTCCGAGGTAGTCCCTCAGGGTGCCGGGCGGGACAAGACGGAAGGGGTAGTGGTGCGTACGCGAGCGGATCGTGCCGATGACCTTCTCGGGCTCCGTCGTCGCGAAGATGAACTTGAGGTGCTCCGGGGGCTCCTCGACCACCTTCAGGAGGGCGTTGAAGCCCGCCGAGGTGACCATGTGGGCCTCGTCGATGATGTAGATCTTGTACCGACTGCCGGCCGGGCCGAAGAAGGCCTTCTCGCGCAGGTCACGGGCGTCGTCCACGCCACCGTGCGAAGCCGCGTCGATCTCGATGACGTCGATCGAACCCGGTCCGTTGCGCGCGAGGTCGCGGCAGGACTGGCACTCGCCGCAGGGGGTGGGAGTGGGACCTTGCTCACAATTGAGGCAGCGCGCCAGGATGCGCGCGCTGGTCGTCTTGCCGCAGCCGCGCGGGCCACTGAACAGGTACGCGTGATTGACCCGGTTGTTCCGCAGCGCCTGCTGCAGCGGGTCGGTCACATGTTCCTGCCCGATGACCTCGGCGAACGACTCCGGGCGATAACGGCGGTACAGCGCAAGGGACGACACGCATACGAGGTTATCGGTGCCCACTGACAACCGGTCCCGCCCGAGCCCGCGGCCCCTGCCCGGAAACGCAAGCGCCCCCCACGCACCCGCCAGAGCCGACCTACCCTTGCTGCCTTCCGGCCCTGGGGGAGTTCAGTCAGATAGCGCCACGTGAGGGGCTGCGCCAAGAGTACATGCTCCGGGCCGGGGGGAACGAGTTCGCGAGCACTCCTCAACGTCTTGTATTGTTTGCCGCGGAGGATTCGCCTAGTGGCCTAGGGCGCACGCTTGGAAAGCGTGTTGGGGGCAACCCCTCACGAGTTCGAATCTCGTATCCTCCGCCAGTGCCTCACCGGGCACGAAGTCGAAGGGCCCCACCGTTCGCGGTGGGGCCCTTCGACGTTGTCCGCCGCCAAGTCGGCCGGGTTTCCCGCCGGGTGGGCCGGCCTTCTCCCGCTCTTCCCGGTTCCGTCCTCAACTCCGATCGCCCCACAGCGCCCCCGGAGTCCGCCCCAGCAGCGCGCGGGACGTGCGGTTCAGGTGGGGCTGGTCCGTGAAGCCCGCTGTCGCCGCGGCCGTGGCCGGGGAGGTGTGCGGAAGGGTCGCGATCGCCTCGCGGAGGCGGGACCAGCGGCGCAGGAGGACCAGGGGGATGCCCACCGATTCCCGGACCAGCGTGCGCAGTCGGGGTGGGGACAGGGCGACGTCGGCGGCGATCTCGCCCAAGGGTGCGTGCGGGGTGGTGCGGGTGGCCTCGCGCAAAGCGTGCAGCACGCGCGCGTCCAGGGTGGGTGTGGTTCCCGTGTGCGTGCGCAGCAGGGCCAGGAGTTCGGTGTGGGCGGCGGTCAGGTCGGGCGGGGCCGCGTCTGGGGCGATCGGGCCGAGGGCCGCGAGCAGTCGTCGTACGGCGTGGGGGTCCAGGCGTACGAGACCCAGGTCGCCGCGGAGGTGCCAGGCGTCGATGAACAGGGCGGCGTAGCCGGAGGTCGTGGCGCAGGTGTGGGCCAGTTGCGGGGGCACGAGCAGGCCGGGGGCGGTGAGCGGTGGGCGGGTGTCGCGGCCGAGTACGGCGTGGCCGGAGGTCGGGAGGACCAGCTTCCAGGCCGGGTGGCGGTGGCGGGTGACGGCGAACGGCCCGGACTCGGCGAACAGGGTCGCCTCGGGGCCGGTCGCGAACGTCCGGTGCCGATCGTTCTGTTCAAGCGTCCAGGTGCGGGTTGAGTCGACCATCGCGTCATGGACTCTATGGCTGCCGTCGCGCTGGCGGTGTTCCTTGTGGCGGTGGGTTGTTCGCACTTCGCGTTCCCGCGCTACTTCCGGTCGCTGGTGCCGGACTGGCTCGGGCGGCGGGGTGGGCTGCTCGTGGGGGCGTCCGGGGTGGTGGAGGTGTTCGTGGGGGCGCTCGTGCTGCTGCCCGCGAGCCGGGTGGTCGGGGCGTGGGCGGCCGCCGGGCTCTTCGTCGTGTATCTCGTGCCGCATCTCGACGCGCTGCGGTCCGTGCACCGCGGTCGGCCGGGCGTGCTGTGGCGACCGGCCGGGGTGGTGGCGCGGCTCTTGGTGAACGTCGGCTACGTGGGCTGGGCAGCCGCCGTGGCGCTCACGGCCGCGTGAGCCGGGTGAGCCGCCCGAGCTGCCGAGCTGCCGAGCTGCCGAGCTGCCGAGCTGCCGAGCTGCCGAGCTGCCGAGCTGCCGAGCTGCCGAGCTGCCGAGCTGCCGAGCTGCCTGAGTAACGGCCCGAGCGGCCCGAGGTGCGCCGAGGGGCCGTTGTCAGTGGGCCCGACTAGCCTGAAGTCATCAGCGGCTTGATCCGGATTGATCATGTTTCAGGAGGTTCCCATGGCTTCGCTCCTCAACCCGTACCTCAGCTTCGACGGTGACGCCCGGCAGGCCCTGGAGTTCTACAAGGAGGTCTTCGGCGGCGAGCTCGCGCTGAACACCTTCGGTGACTTCGGCGGCACAGCCAGCGGCGCCGAGGCCGACCAGATCATGCACGGCAGGCTGCAGACCTCGAGCGGCTTCACGCTGATGGGCGCGGACACCCCGCCCGGCATGGAGTTCAAGCCGGGCAGCAACTTCTCGGTGAGCCTCAGCGGTGACGACGACGCCGAGCTGCGCCGGTACTGGGAGAAGCTCTCCGCCGACGGCGCCGTGAGCGTGCCCCTGGAGAAGCAGATGTGGGGGGATGTCTTCGGCATGTGCACGGACAAGTTCGGCGTGCCGTGGATGGTCGACATCGGCGAACCGCAGAGCTGAGCAGAGCCGAGGCGAGCTGAGCAGAGCCGAGCCGAGAGCCTGCCCGCCGGGCCGGGGAGAGTCCGGCGTCTCAGGAAGAGCCCTTTTCAGCCGACCGTTTCGCGGGCCAGGGCCACCAGGTCCGGGACCGCCGGATGGCCGCCGTGTTCGCGCCAGGCGAGCAGGACCGGTACGTCGGGGGCGTCGACGAGGGGGCGGTAGGCGACGGCGGGGTGAGCGTTCATACGGGGAGTGGATTCGGGGGTGACGCCGATGGCGCGGCCTGCGGCGATCGCGGCGTGCCAGTCGTCCGTATTGGTCACCGACACCACTGACGTGGGCCGTCGGGTGGCGGGCCAGAGGTCGAGGTTCGTGATGCCGGAAACGGTGTTGATGGCGACCGGCTGGTCCGCGAGATCCGCGAGGGTCAGCTCGGCGCGCGCGGCGAGCTCGCTGTCGGCCGCCATGACGGCGACCCGGCGCTCGGTGAGCAGCGTCTCGCTGACGAATCCGGGGGCGAGGAGCGGGGCGCGCAGCAGGGCGGCGTCCGACCTGCCCTGGGTGAGCCCGGCCGTGCGGTCGTCGATACGGAGCAGCTCAAGGGGCGTCTCGGGGTGCCGCCGGTCCCAGCGGCGCAGGAGTTCCGAGGTGTGCTCGCCGAGCGCGGGGCCGGTGTGGCCGAGGCGCAGCGGCCAAGAGGCCAGGGCGCCGGGATCGAGCGCGGCGTCCACTGCGGCGACGGCGGCGGCCGCGCGGTCGCGGAACACCCGGCCTTCCGGGGTGAGTTCGAGGTGGTGCGTCGAGCGGTCGACGAGCCGTGCGCCGAGGTGTTCCTCGAGGGCGCGCAGGGTGCGGGAGAGCGCGGGCTGGCTCATGTGGAGGCGGGCCGCGGCGCGGGTGATCGTGCCCGCTTCGGCGATCGCGAGGAAGCAGCGCAGGTGGCGCAGTTCTACGGCCATCGTCGTCCCGCCCTCTCCTCTCACCAGCGTGCGCACGGTCATGCGTATCGAGCATAACCACCGGCTGTTGTGCATTTCACCTGGAACGGAGCGCTCCGTAGCGTGGAGGGCATGACGACGACCGCCTCGCGCTCCGCTCCGCCGTCCGCCGCCACGGCGACAGGTCACGCGCCGTCGGGCGGTCCCGGCCGGATGGTCGGGGTGGGGCTCGTGGTGGCCGGTGCGCTGTCCACGCAGTTCGGCTCGGCGGTCGCCGCGCTGCTGTTCCCGCGGGCCGGTGCCCTCGGGATCGTCACGCTGCGGCTCGTGCTCTCGGCCGTGCTGCTGCTGGTCGTGTGCCGGCCGCGGCTGCGCGGGCACGGGCGGTCGGACTGGGCCGTGGTGTGCGGCTTCGGCCTTGCGCTCGGCGGGATGAACACGCTGTTCTACCAGTCCATCGAGCGGATCCCGCTGGGCCCGGCGGTGACGCTGGAAGTCCTCGGTCCGCTCGCGCTGTCCGTGTTCACTTCGCGGCGGCTCGCCAGCCTGCTGTGGGCCGCGCTCGCGCTGGTCGGGGTGTTCCTGCTCGGCGAGGGCGGCTTCGGCCAGTTGAACCTGGCCGGTGTCGCGTTCGCGCTCGGCGCCGGCGCGATGTGGGCCGCGTACATCCTGATGAGCGCGCGGGCCGGGGCGCGGTTCCCGCGGGCGGACGGGCTCGCGCTGGCGATGAGCGTGGCGGCCCTGGTCAGCCTGCCGATCGGGGTGGCGAGCGCGGGCGCCGCCCTGGTCGTGCCGTCGACGCTGGCGCTCGGGCTCGCGCTCGCCGCGCTGGCGTCCGGGCTGCCGTACTCCCTGGAGCTGTTCGCGCTGCGGCGGCTGCCCGCGTCGACCTTCGCCGTCCTGATGAGCCTCGCGCCCGCGGTCGCCGCCCTGGCCGGACTCCTCGTCCTCGGGCAGCAGTTGGCGCTCACGCAATGGCTGGCCATCGCGCTCGTGGTCTCGGCGAGCATCGGGGCGGTGCGGACGGGATCGGGACGGCGTACCCGTACGGCGTTGGGACCTCGTACGGGATCGGGGTCTCGTACGGGATCGGGGCGGCGTACGCGTACCAAGGACAAGGACAAGGACAAGGACAAGGACAAGGACAAGGGCACGGTGCGGACAGCCGAGACAGCCGAGACAGCCGAGACAGCCGTGGCCGAGCTCGACCGCGAGCCCGGCGCACGGACCGGCAAGGGGTAGCGCACGCGCCCGACGACCGGGTGGACTGGGAGTCCACCCCCACCCGGCCGGGAGACGAGATGCCGCAGGCACCGCAGCACGAACAGGACAAGGGCGAGCAGCCGGACGTCGAGCACGTCGACGTCCTCATCGTCGGAGCCGGTCTCTCCGGCGTCGGCGCGGCCTGTCACCTGCGGCGCAGCGCTCCGGGCAAGAGCTTCGCCGTGCTGGAGGGGCGGGACGCGATCGGCGGGACCTGGGACCTGTTCCGGTACCCGGGGGTGCGCTCGGACTCGGACATGCACACGCTCGGCTACTCGTTCCGGCCGTGGACCCAGGAGCGGGCGATCGTCGACGGGGCCTCGATCCGCGCGTACATCCAGGAGACCGCGCGGGCCTACGGCGTGGACCGGGCGATCCGGTTCGGGCACCGGGTGACGCGGGCCGAGTGGTCCTCGGCGCAGGGCCGGTGGACGGTGGCCGCGAGCCGTACGGACGGCACAGCCACGCGGCTGACCTGCACGTTCCTCTTCGTCTGCTCCGGTTACTACCGCTACGACAAGGGGTACACACCGGACTTTCCCGGCATCGGGGAGTACGGCGGGCGGCTCGTCCACCCGCAGCACTGGCCGGCCGATCTGGACCACACCGGCAAGCGGATCGTGGTGATCGGCAGCGGCGCGACCGCCGTGACGCTGGTGCCCGCGCTCGCCGGGGCCGCGGAGCACGTGACGATGGTGCAGCGCTCGCCCAGCCACGTCCTGACACTGCCGTCGAACGACGTGTTCGCGCGCCCGCTGGCCCGGATCCTGCCGCGCCGCGCCGCGGGCAGCGCGCTGCGCTGGAAGAACGCGCTCCTCGCCCTCGCCAATTTCCAGCTCAGCCGGCGCGCCCCGAGGTTCGTCGCGGGCGCGCTGCGCCGGGCCGCCCGCCGTCAACTGCCCAGCGGGTTCGACGTGGACACGCACTTCCGGCCGGAGTACGGGCCCTGGGACCAGCGCCTGTGCATAGCCCCCGACGGGGATCTGTTCACGGCGATCCGCAGGCGCCGGGCCTCCGTGGTGACGGACGCGGTCGCCGGTTTCACGCCCACCGGGGTGCGGCTCCGCTCGGGCGAGGAGCTGGCAGCCGATGTCGTCGTGACGGCGACGGGCCTGAATCTGCTGGCGATCGGCGGGATGGAACTGGCCGTCGACGGCAAGGAGATCGAGATCGCGGACACCGTCGCGTACAAGGGGATGATGCTGTCCGGCGTGCCCAACTTCGCGCTGACCATCGGCTACACCAACGCGTCCTGGACCCTGAAGGCCGATCTCGTCGCGACGTACGTCTGCCGGCTGCTCGCACACATGGACCGGCACGGCTACCGCAGCTGCACGCCCCGACTCCCGGACGACGGCGGCGAGTTGCGGCCGCTCATCGATCTGGCCTCGGGGTACGTACTGCGCTCCCTCGACGCGCTGCCGAAGCAGGGGGCGACGGCGCCGTGGCGGCTCAACCAGAACTATCCGCGTGACGTACGGCTGCTGCGCCACGGACCGGTGGACGACCGGGGCGTCCGGTTCGAGCGCGCGTGACACCCGGGGCCCGGCCCCTGCCCGTCCTTACGCCGCCACCTCTGACCGCCCTCACCCTGCCCCCCACTGACCCCACCCGTCCTTACGCCGCGACCTTGGCCGTGAGGCGGGCGAGGCGGGCGCCCTGGTGGCGGGCGGCGTCGAGCGCGGCGTCCGTGACGGGGCCGGAGGCGCCGGGGTGCACTGTGCCGTAGGGGTTGCCGCCGGCGGCGTACACCGACTCGTCCGTGAAGCCGGGCGAGACGATCAGCGAACCCCAGTGGTGCGCGGTGTTGTAGAGGGCGAGGAGCGTGGACTCGTTGCCGCCGTGCAGGTTGTGCGCGCTGCTGAAACCGGTGAAGGGCTTGTCCTGGAAGACGCCCTGCGCCCACAGCCCGCCGGTCGAGTCGATGAACTGCTTGAGCTGGGACGCGATGTTGCCGTACCGGGTCGGGGAGCCGAGTGCGTATCCGTCCGCCCAGGTCAGGTCGTCGAGCGTGGCGACCTCCACCTGGTCCTTGGTCGCGTCGACATGCTCGCGCCAGGCGGAGTTGGCGTCGATCGCCGCGTCCGGGGCGAGCTCGCCGACGCGGCGCAGGCGGACCTCGGCGCCCTCCTTCTCCGCGCCCTCGGCCATGGCCTGGGCGAGCTGGTGCACGGTGCCGGTGGCGGAGTAGTAGATGACGGCGATCTTGGCGCTCATGGTGGATCCCTTTCGCTCGCGGCCCCTGGCGAGGCTCACCGAAGGCGGCCCCCGCGGGCTCGCCGAGAGGAAACGGACTGTTATCCGCTTCCCGTACGAGGACCAGTGAAGCGGATCGCTATCCACTTCGCAAGGGCGTACGGGGGTCGAAACGGATAACTTTCCGGTGCGCCGCGCCGCGCGTACGCTCAGGACATGAGCGCCACCCCCGACAAGCCGCGCCGCGACCAGCAGCACCTTGACCAGCCGTACGCCGACCGGCCGCGCCCCGACCAGCCGCACCTCGCGCTGCCGCTCGTGGGCCAGCCGCCGCCCGAGCGCGCGGACGCGGCCAGGAACCGGCGCAAGATCCTGGACGCCGCGGCCCGCCTGGTCGCGGAGCGGGGCGCGGACGCGGTCACGATGAACGCCGTCGCGCACGCCAGCGGCATCGGCGTGGGCACGGTCTACCGCCGCTTCGGCACCGTCGCGCAGCTGCTCATCGCCCTCCTCAACGACCGCGAGATGCGGCTCCAGGAGGCCTTCCTCAGCGGCCCGCCGCCGCTGGGCCCGGACGCCCCGCCCGCCGAGCGGCTGCGCGCCTTCCTGCACGCGCTCGCCGACCACATCGACGAGCAGCACGCCGTGAGCCTCGCCGCGGAGGCGGCCGATCCGGGCGCCCGGTTCCGCGGGGGGCCGTACGCGACCGTGCACACGCACGTCGCGATGCTCGTCGGGCAGGCGCGCCCGGAGGCGGACGCGCCGGTGCTCGCGCATCTGCTGCTCGCCCCGATGGCGCCGAGCCTGCTGCACCACCTGCGCGCCGAACGCGGCTACCCGGCGCGGCGGATCAAGGGCGCGATCGACCAACTCCTCACCCTTGACCTCAACTTCGATTGAGGTCCTACGTTCGCCACATGGCGACGA
Source organism: Streptomyces sp. LHD-70 (assembly GCF_031157275.1). GTDB lineage: Bacteria > Actinomycetota > Actinomycetes > Streptomycetales > Streptomycetaceae > Streptomyces. The sequence goes on along the minus strand of NZ_JAVIFW010000014.1, from coordinate 102,295 downwards.
CACAGCACGACCAGGACCAGAACCAGGGCGAGAACCAGCGCGAGAACCAGCGCGAGAACCAGGGCGAGAACCAGGGCCAGGACCAGGAGTTCCACTACACCCACGACGACGCCGGGCTGCTCAACCAGCCGATCGGGTACTGGAGTTGGGCCGCCAACAAGGCGGTCATCGACTACATCCGCGCGGGCCTCACCGAGGTCGGCCTCACGCAGCCGCAGTGGTGGGTGATCAGCCAGGTACGAGAGGGGGCCAGACCGCGCGAGGACGTGTTCACGATGCTGCGCGGCTACCTCGACGTGGGCGACGCGCTGCGGTCGGACATCGACGAGCTGATCGAGCGCGGCATCCTTGCGACGGCGGACGAGGAGTCCATCTCCCTGACCGACACCGGCCATGACCTGCTCGAACGCGCCACCGCCCGCCAGCGGAAGTCCCTCGCGCGCATCCACGAGGGCGTGCCCGACGCGGACTTCCTCACGACGCTGAAGGTCCTGCAGCGGATGATCCACAACACGGGCGGCAAGGCCTGGCACCACTGAAAAACCCCACCCACCCCCCTAGGTCTCACCCTTAAGGGAACACAAACCCCGTTACGCTGACGGCATGGCCTCCGACGACACCCCACCGGAAACGCCCGACCCCGGCACCGTCCGCCCCGGCGGCCGTACCGCCCGGGTGCGGGCGGCCGTGCTCGACGCCGCGGGGGACGCGCTCGCCGAGGGCGGGTTCGCGGGCCTCGACCTGAGCGAGGTCGCGCGCCGCGCCGGAGTCGGCAAGACCACCGTGTACCGCCGCTGGGGCTCGACCACCGCCCTGGTCGCCGACCTGCTCGCGGACATGGCCGAGCAGTCCTCGCCCCGTACTGACACCGGCGCGCTCCTCGACGACCTGCGCGCCAACGCCCATCTGGTCCGCACCACGCTCACCGATCCGCGCCAGGGCCCGCTGTTCCGCGCGGTGATCGCGGCGGCGACCTGCGACGAGCGGACCGCGCACGCCCTGCACCGCTTCTACGAGATCCGCGTCGCCGAGTGGGCGCCCTGTGTCGAACTGGCCGTCCAGCGCGGCGAGTTGCCCCCGGACACGGACCCCCACGAGGTCGTACGAGCGGTCTCCGCACCCCTCTACCACCGGTTCCTGCTGTCCGGCGCCCCGCTCGACGAGGAGGCGGCGGAGCGCGCGGCGCGGGCGGCGGCGGCCGCGGCCCGGGCGGGCGCGTACCGGACGACGCCCGGCGCACGCTGCGCGATCATCGAGGCATGACCAACGCACCGAAGCCCGCCGACATCCACCTCGCCCAGGAGCCGCAGGCCGACGCGCTGCTCGGGCGCAGTCCGCTGGCCGCGCTCGTGGGCATGCTGCTCGACCAGCAGGTCCCGATGGAGAAGGCGTTCTCCGGCCCGTACGTCATCGCGGAACGACTGCAGGCGGACGACCTGGACGCGCACGACATCGCGGCCTACGACCCGGAGCAGTTCGCCGAGCTGATGAAGGAGAAGCCTGCCGTGCACCGCTATCCCGGCTCGATGGCGGGCCGGGTGCAGAAGCTCTGCCAGTACCTCGTCGACGAGTACGGCGGCGAGGCCGAGGCCGTCTGGCGCGACGCGAGCAGCGGCACGGAACTCCTCGCCCGCCTCAAGGCCCTGCCCGGGTACGGGGACCAGAAGGCGCAGATCTTCCTGGCGCTCCTCGGCAAGCAGTACGGCGTCACGCCCAGGGGCTGGCGCGAGGCGGCCGGCGTCTACGGCGAGAAGGACGCGTTCCGCTCGGCGGCCGACATCACGGGACCGGAGACGCTGGCGAAGGTGCGGGCGTACAAGCAGGAGATGAAGGCCGCGGCCAAGAAGAAGCAGTAGCCAGTAGCAGTAGCAGTAGCAGTAGCAGCGATTGCACGGAAGCACACGGAAAGCAGGGGCAGGCAGGCATGGCGAAGATCGGTTTCATCGGCCTCGGCATCATGGGCAGCCCGATGGCGGTCAACCTGGTGCGCGCCGGGCACACCGTCACCGGCTGGAACCGCAGCCCGGAGAAGACCGCGCCGCTCGTCGAGGCGGGCGGCACCGCGGCCGCCACGATCGCGGACGCGGTGCGCGACGCGGACATCGTGATCACGATGGTGCCGGCCTCCCCCGAGGTCGAGGCGGTGGCGTACGGGCCGGACGGGATCCTGGAGAACGCCCGTCCCGGCGCCCTCCTGATCGACCACTCCTCGATCACGCCGCAGACCTCCGTCGACCTGGCCGAGAACGCCCGCGACCACGGCGTCCGCGTCCTCGACGCCCCGGTCTCCGGCGGCGAGGCGGGCGCCGTCGAGGGCATCCTGTCGATCATGGTCGGCGGCGACAAGCCCGACTTCGACGCCGCGCGGCCGGTCCTCGAAGCCATGGGCACGACGATCGTGCACTGCGGTCCGCACGGCGCCGGCCAGACCGTGAAGGCCGCCAACCAGCTGATCGTCGCCGTGAATCTGGAGGCCTGCGCCGAGGCGATCACGTTCCTGGAGAAGTCCGGCGTCGACCTGAAGGCGGCCCTGGAGGTCCTGAACGGCGGCCTCGCCGGCTCGGCGGTCCTGACCCGGAAGATGGAGAACTTCCTGCTCCACGAGTACCGGCCGGGCTTCAAGGTCGACCTGCACCACAAGGACATGGGCATCGTCACGGACGCGGCCCGCACCGTCGGCGCCGTGCTGCCCGTCGGCGCGGTCGCCGCCCAGCAGATCGCCGCCGCCCGCGCCCAGGGCTGGGGCGACCTCGACCACTCGGTGCTGCTCAAGGGCGTCCAGCGACTCAGCGGCGACGCGTCCGCGTAACGCCCTTCCGCCTGTACGCCTGTACGCCTGTACGCCTGTACGCCTGTACGCCTTACGGGCGGAACTCGGCACTCCGCTGCCGTGTTGTGGTGGTCTCGCCTTCCGTTCAGGCACCGGCGTATGCAGTGACCTGCGCCGAGGTACATGACGCGGATGATCGCGTAGGGGTCTTGATGCATGTGGGGGTCCTTGCGCTGTGATGCTGATCGGTTCGGCCTGGGAGGTACGGGCCTGTCACCAGCGCAGGACGATGGTGCGGAGGTGGGGGGTGTACGGGTGGGGTGGTACCGGCTGCCGTTGTGGGCAGGCGTTCCGCAGGGCGGAACAGGTGGGCACAACCCCCGGTGCCGGGCGCCTTTCAACAGGGCGTCGGCTGTTCGCCGTACGGGGTGAGGAGACGGAACGAGAAGTCCCACAGGACCGAGCAGCACGAAGAGTCCGGGACCGACGAGCCCGACCGCCCGACACCGCCCACCCCGGACGAACTGAAGTAGCCGAAGCCGCGCGCCGCCGACCGCCTCAGCGGCGGCGGCGCGTGCCGAAGACGGACCGGGAGATCTCGCGCCCGATCTGCGTACCGAGCGAGCGCGCAAGGGACTTGAAGATCCCCGAGCCCGTCACCTGGTCCACCATCGAGTCGTCCTTGCCACCGCCCCGCCCGGCCCGCTGCCCGGCCTTCTCCGCCTTTTCCGCCTTTTCCGCCTCCGTCGCCGCCTGCTGCCGCGCCTCCCGCTCGGTCTGCTGCGCGGTGAGCACCTCGTACGCCGACTCGGGATCCACAGCCTGTGCGTACCGCGAGTACAGCAGCGAGCCCTTCACCGCCCCGTCGAGCTCGGCCGCGTCGACCGGACCCATCCGGGACTCGGGCGCGCGCAGCCGGGTCGCGGCCACCGGGGTCGGCGCGCCCTTCTCGCTCAGGACGGTGACGACGGCCTCGCCGGTCCCGAGCGACGTGAGCGTCTCCTCCAGGTCGTACGGGGAGTTCGGGAAGGTCTTCACCGTCGCCCGCAGCGCCTTCTGGTCGTCCGGGGTGAACGCGCGCAGCGCGTGCTGGACGCGGTTGCCGAGCTGGGCGAGGACATCGCCGGGCACGTCCTTGGGCGTCTGCGTCACGAAGAAGACGCCCACGCCCTTCGACCTGATCAGCCGCACGGTCTGCGTGATCGCCTCAAGGAACGCCCTGCTCGCGCCGTTGAACAGCAGATGCGCCTCGTCGAAGAAGAACACCAGCTTGGGCTTCTCCACATCGCCGACCTCGGGCAGATTGTTGAACAGGTCGGCCAGCATCCACATCAGGAACGTCGAGAACAGCTGCGGCTTGTCCTGCACGGCGGGCAGTTCGAGCACCGACACCTGCCCCTGCCCGTCCGGGGCCGTACGCAGGAACTCGCTCACGTCGAACTCCGGGTTCCCGAAGAACGGCGCCATGCCCTGCGCCTCGAACGCGGTCAGCGCCCGCAGGATCACCCCGGCCGTGACCGTGGAGAGCCCGCCGATGTTCTTCAGCTCCGGCTTGCCCTCGTCGGACGTCAGGAACGTCACGACGGCCCGCAGGTCCTTGAGGTCGTGCAGCTCCAGGCCCTTCTGGTCCGCGTAGTGGAAGATCAGCCCGAGCGACTGCTCCTGCGTCTGGTTGAGCTGCAGCACCTTCGAGAGCAGTACGGGCCCGAAGCTCGTCACGGTCGCGCGTACGGGAATGCCCGGGCCGATCCCGCCGAGCGCGTAGAACTCGCACGGGAACTCCTTGCCCCGCCAGTCCTGTCCGACCTCGCCCGACCGCTGCCGCACCGCGTCGTTCGCCTCGCCCGGCGCCGCGAGCCCGGACAGGTCGCCCTTCACGTCGGCGAGGAAGACGGGCACGCCCTGCGCGGCCAGCTGTTCGGCGATCAGCTGGAGCGTCTTGGTCTTGCCGGTACCGGTGGCCCCGGCGACCAGGCCGTGCCGGTTGAGCAACGGCAGCGGGATCCGCACCTGCGCGTCCGGCAGGCACGTGCCGTCCCAGAGCAGTGCCCCGAGGTCCAGGGCGGGACCGGCGAAGGCGTAGCCCGCGGCGATCTCCATGGCCTCCCGCGGCAGCGCGGGCGCGGAGCTCACCGACTCCCCCGCGACCGGCGGAGCGGAGTGCGCGGCGGGCGCGGGGGCGGGGGTGCCGGGCGCGGGGGCGCCCGTCGCGGCGTCGGTCGCGTCAGCGGCGGGTGCCGGGGATTCGCCCGCGGGGGGTACGGACTCGGCGGGCGTGGTCGGGGGCGAGCCCGCGGGTGGTGTGGGGGTCGCGATGGGGGCCGAACGGTCCGGCGTTCCGGCGGGCTGCTGCGGCTCGCTCTCGCTCATTTCAGGCCCCTGTTCCCGGTTTGACTGTTACCGGTATGTCGGCTTTGCGGCGGCATATTCCAGCCTCGCACTCGGTCGCCATGGCTGCGCCCGGAGCCTCTTGCCCGGTAGGCTTTCCGTGTGATCTTCAAGCGCATCGGAAACGGCCGGCCGTACCCCGACCACGGCCGGGAAAGCACCCGGCAGTGGGCGGACGTCGCGCCGCGCCCGGTCCGCCTCGATCAGCTGGTGACGACCAAGGGCCAGCTCGACCTGGAGACCCTCCTCGCCGAGGACTCCACGTTCTACGGCGACCTTTTCGCCCACGTCGTGAAGTGGCAGGGCGACCTCTACCTGGAGGACGGGCTGCACCGCGCCGTGCGCGCCGCACTCCAGCAGCGCCAGGTCCTGCACGCCCGCGTCCTCGAACTGGGCTGATCCACCCAGGAGTTCACTCCTCGGGAAGCCGCGGAGTGCGCTCCTCCGGAAGCCGCGGAGTTCGCCCCCCCTGGAAGCGCCCCGGAAGCCCCGGAACCCCCCGGCGATTGGCCCTTTCGGGTTGGCTCTCGCCCGGGCGATTGATCATTTAGTAGGCATCGCGCCCGCGCCGCATTACGCTGCGCCCATGAGCATGCTCACACCCCCCGGAATGGGCGGCGAATACCGCATCACCGGGGACAAGTACCCGCGCATGCGCCGCAATCGGCACCGCCGGATCGTGCTCGCTGTGATCGCCTCAGCCGCGGCCCTCGGCCTGGTCGGCTACGGCGTCGTACAGCTCGTGGACGTGTTCTCCGGTGACGAGAAGCGCGGCACCGTCGCGGCGGACCGGCCCGACTGCAAACCTGCGCCGAAGCCGTCGCCGTCCCCGAAGGCGCTGCCGAAACCGGGCCAGATCACGGTCAACGTCCTCAACGCCACGCCCCGCAGCGGCCTCGCCAAGAAGACCGCCGACGAACTGAAGAAACGTGGCTTCACGATCGGCGACGTGGCCAACGCTCCCAAGGAGTACGACAAGAAGGTCACCGCGACCGCCGTGCTCCTCGGCGCCAAGTCCGCCCTGGAGAGCGGACTGCCCGTGCTCGGCACCCAGCTCGCCGGTGCCGAACGCAAGACGGACGGCCGCAAGGGCAAGGAGATCGACCTCATCATCGGCAAGGCCTTCACGGCCCTGGCGAAGAAAGAGGACGCCGAGAAGGCCCTGACCAAGCTGGCCGAACCCGCCCCGACGCCCTCACGCGGACACTGCTGAGCCCCTCGGGGAACTACTCCGCGGCGCCGTACATCCGGTCACCGGCGTCGCCGAGGCCCGGGACGATGTAGCCCTGGTCGTCGAGCCGCTCGTCGACCGCGGCCGTCAGGACCGTCACCGGAGTGCCCGCCAGCTCGCGCTCCATCACCTCGACGCCCTCGGGCGCCGCGAGCAGCACGACCGCCGTCACGTCGTCGGCACCGCGCTTGATCAGCTCCTGGATCGCCGCGACGAGGGTGCCGCCGGTCGCCAGCATCGGGTCCACCACGTACACCTGGCGCCCCGACAGGTCCTCCGGCATACGCGTCGCGTACGTCGACGCCTCCAGCGTCTCCTCGTTGCGGACCATGCCGAGGAAGCCGACCTCGGCCGTCGGCAGCAGCCGCACCATGCCGTCCAGCATGCCGAGACCGGCGCGCAGGATCGGTACGACGAGGGGGCGCGGGCGGGCCAGCTTCACGCCGGTGGTCGGGCCGACCGGGGTCTCGATGTCGACCTGCTCGGTGCGCACGTCGCGCGTGGCCTCGTAGGCGAGGAGCGTGACCAGCTCGTCGGCGAGGCGGCGGAAAGTGGGGGAGTCGGTGCGCTTGTCGCGCAGCGTGGTGAGTTTGTGCGCCACCAGCGGGTGGTCGACGACGTGCAAGCGCACAGGATCCTCCGTGAGTCTGATCTGCGTGGGTCTGATCTGCGACAACGGCCGCAGCAGCGACCCGCCCCTCAGGCTACCGGGGCCCCGCTGCCACCGCGCCCGCCTGCCTGCCACTCCCCCTTCCTTGCCCAGAACCTGTCTCTCCGTACCCGCACAGTCGCTTCAAACCGGCCACGCGGGGGAAAGTGGGAGGGAACGAGCACCCCGGGTACCCCACTGGGCAGGGTGGTGGAGCCAGATGCAGGACGGCGACGCGGAGTCGGAGCAGACCGAGACCGACGTGGAGCGGCGGCGGCGGCGCGCCCAGTTCCTGCGTGAACTGCACGAGGCGAAAGAGCTCCGCGCCCGGGTCCAGCCCCGTAAGGCGCGCGCGGCCCGGATGCGCCAGCAGATGCGGATGCGGACCTTCCGCTGGTAGTCCGGCGACGGCGGCGCGGGCCCCGGCGCGCGGCTCGCCGCAGACACAGCGCGCGGAAGACCTCTCGCGACGGCTCTGTTTCTGCCACGATTCCGATGGGCGGGCGCACTTCGCGACTCCCCGCCCGCCAACCTCCGCCGGGGGGAACCCCAACCGGCACGCCTGAAGACCAGTGGGAGAGTCACGGTGTACTTCGCCGCACTGCTCGCGCGCACCGAAGACGGGTGGGAAGCGAGCGACACAGAGCTCGACGATGTGGAGACCCTGTCGGATCTCGCCGACCTGGCCCGTGAGGCCACGTCGGGCGGGTACGACGACGAGACAGTGCTCGTTTTCATCGAGCAGGAGGACGCCTGGTTCGGCATCGTGCGCGTGGAGGGTGAGGACGACCCTCGTATCTATGTCTCGGACGCGGCCGCCGCGTCCCGCAGCAGTTACGGCGAGATCCTGGTCACGGACGAGCTCCTCGGCCGTGAACCCGGCTCGTCCGACGAGTCCGCCCGCCTGGAGGAGCTCGTCGACCTCGACGGCACCGAGGACGGCGAGCCGGACAAGAACCCCGACGACGACACCGACGACAGCGAGGACGGCGACTCATCGGTCCCGGCCGGGCCGCTCGGGGACACCGCGATCCTCGACGACCTCGGCCTGTCCGAGAAGGAGCTGCTGTCCCTGAGGACCGACGCCCTGGGCGAGATCGCCGAGGCCCTGGGCGCCTCGGACATCCTCGAGGCCGTCCGCTAGTGAACGAGCTGCACCTGAAGTGAACGACCCCGTACGAGACCGCTGGCAGCCGGCGATGCGACTCGCCCTCGAAGCGGCCGAACAGGCCGCGCTCGGGGGCGACGTCCCCGTCGGCGCCGTGGTTCTCTCCCCGCACGGCGAGACCGTCTCCGTCGGCCACAACGAACGCGAGGCGATCGGCGACCCCACGGCGCATGCCGAGGTGCTCGCGCTGCGCCGCGCGGCCGCGGGGCTCGGCGAGTGGCGGCTGACCGGCTGCACGCTCGTCGTGACCCTCGAACCCTGTGTGATGTGCGCGGGCGCGCTCGTGCAGTCCCGCGTCGCGCGCGTGGTCTACGGCGCCAGGGACGAGAAGGCCGGCGCGGCCGGTTCGCTCTGGGACCTGGTGCGCGACCGGCGCCTCAATCACCGGCCCGAGGTGATCGAGGGCGTGCTCGCGGACGTCTGCGCCGAGCAGCTGACCCGCTTCTTCCGGGACCGCTGAGGCCCTGTTCGCGGCCTCGGAGCGGCCTCGGAGCCGCCCCGGGGATACGGATTTCAGAGCACGGGCACCTTTGGGCTAGGATCTCTCTCGGTAGCGTGTCCGAGCGGCCGAAGGAGCTCGCCTCGAAAGCGAGTGTGGCGTAACCCGTCACCGTGGGTTCAAATCCCACCGCTACCGCTCAGGGAAGTGGCCCTGATCCGTGAGAACGGATCAGGGTCACTTCGTCGTTCCGGCAGACGCAGTTCCGGCAGCCGTACGCACGAGAGGCACCCGTACGCACAAGAGGCAGCCGTACGCACAAGAGGCAGCCGTACGCACGAGAGCCCCGGCGCCATGACCCGTGCGCCGGGGCTCTCATGCGAGGAGGCCGGGGGAAGCGGCATCGGGGGGACAAGCCGCTTCCCCCGATGAGGACCGGGCTCTCAAGTTCACGTCGCAATCAGGGGGAAGCGCGCGACGTGAACCCCGCAGTGGAGCCGGGTCCCTGCCCTGCGGGTTCCTGCCAGATCCGCCGGGCTCTCCTCCATAGTGCGGCGCCGGCGGCCGCTCCGGGCCGGGCGAAGGGCCTGGAGGGGCGGGCCGTTGGTCCTTAAATACCGTGTGAGTGCTTCGACGGCGGGGCGTGCCCGGGGGCGCGGGCGCTGGGGCGTGCGGCCACTGGCGTGATCCGGACGGCACGTTAGACTCACCCGACTGCACGCGGGGACAGGGAACAGGCAGGGGAGGCCGGGACGTGGTGCACGCCAAGAAGATCGCCCTTTACGTGGTGATCGTCTTCGTCTTCTACACCATCATCACCAGCCCCGAGCGAGCCGCCGACCTCGTCCTGGTGGGCTTCCAAGGGATATCCGACGCCGCTCAGGGCGTCGGCGACTTCATGACTCAACTCGTGCAGTAGGCAACGCCCGTACGACCTCTCACCGAAATCGGTGGGGGGTCTTTTGTGCGTTTGACCCCAACTTGCCTTCAACACGGCGTTATCGGGTGCTTGCACACAGTGCACATGTCTTGTGATGCTATGACCGCTTTTGACGGATGAGTGGAACGGTTCGATCGGGTCGGTTCGATCAGGACAGTTCGTTGCGAATAGGGGTGGCGTTGACCGTGCCGGCCAGTACTGCACCTCAAGTGCCGCCCCAGGATTCCCCACAGGACGGGGTGCGGGCGGCGGCCGGGGCGGCCGAGCCATCTCCCGCCAAGAAGCGGGGCGCGGACACCCGAGCACTGACCCAGGTGCTCTTCGCCCAACTCAAGGACCTGACCCCCAAGACCCCCGAGCACGGCCGCGTGCGGGCCGCGCTGATCGAGGCCAACCTGCCGCTCGTGCGGTACGCGGCGGCCAGGTTCCGCAGCCGCAACGAGCCGATGGAGGACGTGGTCCAGGTCGGCACGATCGGCCTGATCAACGCCATCGACCGCTTCGACCCGGAACGCGGCGTGCAGTTCCCGACGTTCGCGATGCCCACCGTCGTCGGCGAGATCAAGCGGTACTTCCGCGACAACGTCCGCACCGTGCACGTACCGCGCCGGCTGCACGAGCTGTGGGTGCAGGTGACCGGGGCCACGGAGGACCTCACCACGGCGTACGGGCGCTCCCCCACGACCGCCGAGATCGCCGGGCGGCTGCGGATCACCGAGGACGAGGTGCTGTCCTGCATCGAGGCGGGACGCTCGTACCACGCGACGTCCCTCGAGGCCGCGCAGGAGGGCGACGGGCTGCCCGGGCTGCTCGACCGGCTCGGCTACGAGGACCCCGCGCTCGACGGCGTCGAGCACCGCGACCTCGTCCGGCATCTGCTGGTCCAACTCCCCGAGCGCGAACAGCGGATCCTGCTCCTGCGCTACTACAACAACCTGACGCAGTCGCAGATCAGCGCCGAGCTCGGGGTCTCCCAGATGCACGTCTCGCGGCTGCTCGCGCGCAGCTTCGCGCGGCTGCGGTCCGCCAACCGCATCGACGCGTAGCCCTCCGGGACCGACGCGCAGCTGGTTCTTTCCCCCCTGCCACCGTGCGCCCCTCGTACTCCCTCCCAACTCCCCCGTGTGCGCGGCATACTCCGGCACACCCGCACAGGCCGGGGTTCCGTACAAGGGAGCGAGCGGCCACCGTGAAGGGTGGAGCCCGATCTTGGGGCTTGCCGACAGAAAAGCCGCAGACCAGCCTTTTCCTGCACAGATTTGTCGACTTGGCGCTACAGCGTGTTGCCGACATGTGACATTCTGCGGGAACCGCGTTTGCCGCAGCCTCATGACCGGTATTCAGGTGGAGGCTGCGTTCCTGAAGACGGAGCGCCCGCCGCGACCGTCCGCGACCTCAAGGGGGTGGCATGTCCGCAGAACAGGGCAGCTCGAAGGTGCTCACGCTCACGAAGAGCGACCCCGGTGCACCTGCCGTGCTCCGTCAGGAACCATCGACAGCCATCGACACCCGCACCTTGTCCCGTTCCCTGTTCCTGCGCCTGGCCGCGCTGGACGAGGACAGCCCGGAGCGCGCGTACGTCCGCGACACGCTCATCGAGCTCAACCTGCCGCTGGTGCGGTACGCGGCGGCGCGCTTCCGCAGCCGCAACGAGCCGATGGAGGACATCGTCCAGGTCGGCACCATCGGCCTGATCAAGGCGATCGACCGCTTCGACTGCGAACGCGGCGTGGAATTCCCGACGTTCGCGATGCCCACCGTCGTCGGCGAGATCAAGCGGTTCTTCCGGGACACGAGCTGGTCGGTGCGCGTGCCACGCCGGCTGCAGGAGCTGCGGCTCGCCCTCACCAAGGCGAGCGACGAGCTGGCGCAGAAGCTGGACCGCTCGCCCACCGTGCCCGAACTCGCCGCTGTCCTGGGCGTGTCCGAGGAGGACGTGGTCGACGGCCTCGCGGTCGGCAACGCGTACACCGCCTCCTCGCTCGACTCCCCGGCGCCCGAGGACGACGGCGGCGAGGGCTCCCTCGCGGACCGGCTCGGGTACGAGGACAGCGCGCTCGAAGGCGTGGAGTACCGCGAGTCGCTGAAGCCGCTGCTCGCCAAACTCCCGCCCAGGGAGCGGCAGATCATCATGCTCCGCTTCTTCGCGAACATGACGCAGTCCCAGATCGGCGAGGAGGTCGGCATCTCCCAGATGCACGTCTCGCGCCTGCTCACCCGGACCCTCGCACAGCTCCGCGAGGGCCTGATCCAGGACTGAGCGGACTCCCCAGGGTTCTCATTTGACGGGTCGTCAGCCAGACTGGCGCGATGACACGAGCACGAGCCGGTATCGCTTGGGCACGCAGCCGCCGAGGCGCCGTGACTACGGCCTCGGCGGCTGTCGTGTGTCTGGGAACGCTGCTCGCCGCCTGCGGAGGGGACTCCTCCGGGGCCGACGACGGATACGTGGCGATCGGCGCCGCGGGAGCCACACCCCACAGAACCGGGCAGCGCGCGGTCCCGCCGACGGGCGATGTGCGGATGGTGCCGCTGGAGGGGGAGGGTGAGGAGGACGGGGAGAAGGGGTCGCCGGGGTCCAGCGACCCCGAGTCCGGCAACTCCAGCTCTGGAAGCGGAATTTCCGGCTCCGACAGCGGTACGGGGAGCGCCGCGCCCGAGGACGGCCCCTCCGGCGGTCTGCCATCCCCCGGCGCCGAATCGCCCGCGCAGGGCGGCGAGAGCGGCAACTCCGGCTCCGATGGCGGGAGTTCCACCGAGCCCTCGACTCCGGGCGAGGAGAGCGAGCGGCCCTCCGGCCCCGCCCTGCTCGAAACCGGGGAGCCGGTGCGCGAGGCGCTCAAGGACCGGTGGTGCGAGAAGGTGACGGTGGAGTTCCACAACTCCGGTGGCTCACCAATACGTTCGGGGACCGTCACCTTCGGTACGCATGTGATCGGCGCGCTGGGCGTCGACTGGGCCACCCTCGAGTCGGAACGCAAGCTTCCGGCGCCCATCCGGCCGGGTGAGTCCGCCACCGAGTCCTGGAAGCTCTGCGTGGACGCCTGGCGGGTGCCGCTCGGCATGCACATCGAGACCCAGGACGTCTCGGTCAAGTGGAAGTAGCGCGCGTACCTGCGCGCACACCCGCGCCCGCGCGCGCACCAGTACGCGCGTACCCGCGCCCGTACTAGGAGAGAGCCAGCCAGGCCACCGCGGCGACGATCACGACGGCGGCCACGATGCCGACGATCAGGCCGACGCGCGATCCGCCGCGGGTGGACTGCTGCTGCTGCGGGGCGCTCTCCTCGACGAAGGCGCGGAACATCTGCGTGCTGCCCGCGGGGTCGTTGCCGCCCTGGGGGCCCTGCGGGGCGTGGGGGTTGTGTGCCATGGGGCAGGACCCTAGCGAATCCGGGGGTTCCGCCCAAGCCCTGGGTGACTCTCCGTCGCCGTCGCGCACGGCTCGTCCCTTTGCCTGAGCATTGCCAGGTTTTTAGCAGGTGAGACCCGCTTTCAATTTGCCTTCGGCAACCAACCGCTTCTATCGTTGCTCTAAGCAACAAATAGTGGAAGGGTGGCCATGGCCGCACAACCTCGGTTCGAGGAACTCGGTCGCCAGCTGAGCGCCATCGGCGCCGTCAAGCGAGAACTCGCCCGGACGCTTCCGGTCGAGTGCCCGGCCGGATCGGCCGTCGTCCTTGCACTCCTCGACAAATACGGCGAGATGCGGATGAGCCGGCTCGCGGAGCTGCTCGCCGTCGACATGTCGGTGACGAGCCGCCATGTCGCGCACGTCGCGGACCGCGGCTGGATCGAGAGGTCCCCCGACCCCGACGACCGGCGCTCCCGCATCCTGCGCCTCACAGCCGAGGGCTCGGACATGCTCCGCACCCTCTCCGAGCGCCACACGGCAGCGCTCGCCCACTACCTGCGGGACTGGTCCGACGACGACGTGGACCAGCTCAGCGCCCTGCTCGCCCGGCTGCGCAGCAGCTTCGGCGAGTGCCGGCAGACCCGCTCCCACACTTCGCCCACCCGTACACCCGCGTAAGCAAAGGAAGTCCATGGCAACGACCACACCAGCCGGTGTGCGGGGCAGCCATGCCAAGCATGGAGGCCACAGCGGCCAGTCCGGTCAGCAGGATGCCGCGCCCATGACGCACAGGCAGATCATGGAGGCGCTTTCGGGCCTGCTGCTCGGCATGTTCGTCGCGATCCTCTCGTCGACGATCGTCTCCAACGCCCTGCCCGAGATCATCTCCGACCTCGGCGGCGGCCAGTCCGCGTACACCTGGGTCGTCACGGCCTCGCTGCTCGCGATGACGGCGACGACCCCGCTGTGGGGCAAGCTCGCCGACCTGTTCAGCAAGAAGCTCCTGGTCCAGATATCGCTCGTCATCTTCATGGCGGGCTCGGTGGTCGCGGGCCTCTCGCAGGACCCGGGCATGCTGATCGCCTGCCGTGTCGTGCAGGGCATCGGCGTCGGCGGTCTCTCCGCCCTCGCGCAGATCGTGATGGCCGCGATGATCTCGCCGCGTGAGCGCGGCCGGTACAGCGGCTACCTCGGTGCGACCTTCGCCGTGGCCACGGTCGGCGGTCCGCTGCTCGGCGGTGTCATCACCGACCACTGGGGCTGGCGCTGGTGCTTCTACGTCGGCGTGCCCTTCGCCGTCGTCGCGCTGATCGTGCTGCAGAAGACCCTGAAGCTCCCCGTCGTGAAGCGGGACGTCAAGGTCGACTGGGGCGGTGCCTTCTTCATCTCGGCGGCCGTCTCGCTGCTCCTGGTCTGGGTGACCTTCGCCGGCGACAAGTACGACTGGCTGTCCTGGCAGTCGTACGCCATGGTCGGTGGCTCGGTGCTGCTCGCGCTGATCTTCGTCTTCGTCGAGACCAAGGCGCGCGAGCCGATCATTCCGCTGCGGCTCTTCCGCAACAAGACGATCACCCTCGCCTCGCTCGCCTCGCTCTTCGTCGGCATCGCGATGTTCAGCGGCACCGTGTTCTTCAGCCAGTACTTCCAGCTGGCCCGGGACAAGTCGCCGACGATGTCCGGGGTCATGACGATCCCGATGATCGGTGGCCTGTTCATCTCCTCCACCGTCTCCGGGCAGGTGATCACCAAGACCGGCAAGTGGAAGGCCTGGCTGGTCAGCGGTGGTGTGCTGGTGACGGCGGGCATGGGCCTGCTCGGCACCATGCGGTACGACACCGAGTACTGGCACATCGCGATCTTCATGGCCCTGATGGGTCTCGGCATCGGCATGATGATGCAGAACCTCGTGCTCTGCACCCAGAACCAGGTGGACCCGAGCGACCTCGGCGCGGCCAGCTCCGTCGTCACCTTCTTCCGGTCCCTCGGCGGTGCGCTGGGCGTCTCGGCGCTCGGCGCCGTCATGGCCACCCGCGTCACCGACTACGTCAAGGACGGCATCGCCGAGCTCGGCCCGAAGGCCGCGGGCGCGGCCGCCCACGGCGGCACCGGTGGGGGCGGCATCCCCGACCTGGACAAGATCCCCGAGCCGCTGCGCACCGTGATGGAGAGCGCGTACGGCCACGGTGTCGCCGATGTCTTCCTGTTCGCGGCGCCCGCCGCGCTGCTCGCCCTCCTGCTGACCCTGTTCATCAAGGAGGTCCCGCTGAAGACCGGCGCCGCGCTGTCGAAGACCGCTTCGGCCGCGATCCCCGCCACGGACACGGCTCCGGCCCCGGCCGCGACGCCGATTCCGACCCCGGCCCAGACCTCGGCCCAGGCCTCGGCCCAGACCCCGACCCAGCAGCCCGAGGAGGCGCAGACGATCGTGCAGAGTACGGCCGGTATCGAGGTACGCGGCGTGGTCCGCGGCGGCGACGGCGCCGGGGTCCCCCGGGCCGCGGTCACGCTGATCTCGCTCGGCGGGCGCCAGTTGGGCCGCACCATCGCCCAGAACGACGGCGGCTACGTCCTCGACGCCCCCGGCGCCGGTTCGTACGTCCTGATCGCCTCGGCGGACGGCTTCCAGCCGCAGGCCTCCACCGTCGTCGTCGGCACCGAGCCGCTCGCGTACGACATGCTGCTCAGCGGCACCAGCGGCCTTGCCGGTGTGGTGCACACGGCGGACGGGGCGAAGCCCGTGGTCGGCGCGATGGTCGTCGTGACCGATGTGCGCGGCGATGTGCTGGCCACCGGACAGACCGGTGAGCAGGGCGAGTTCGCGTTCGGCGAGCTGGTCCCGGGCCCCGTGACCCTGGCTGTGAACGCCGAGGGCCACCGGCCGCTCGCGCTCCCCGTCGACGTGGCGGGCCAGGGCGTCACCCGCGTCGAGGTGGCGCTGCAGGCCGGGGCGCGGGTGCAGGGCACCGTGCTCGCGGCGGGCGGACCGCTGCGGGACGCGCGGGTCACCCTGGTCGACGCGGCCGGGAACGTGGTGGCCACGGCGACGACGGGTGAGGACGGCGCGTACGCCTTCACCGACCTGGACAGCGGCGAGTACACGGTCATGGCGAGCGGCTACCCGCCGGCGGCCATGGCGCTGACCGTGCGCGGCAACGACGCGGACGGTCACGACATCGAACTCGCGCATCCCGACGCGTAGTTCGGGACGCGTAGTTCGGAACGCGTAGTTCGGGACGCGTAGTTCGGAACGCGTGGTTCGGAACGCGTGGTTCGGAACGCGTAGTTCACGACTCCGGTCGCCGTGTCCGCTCCGAGCGGAGGCGGGCACGGCGAGCGGCGGGAAAAGGGGCCCGGCGGGCAGGGGACGGCCCGCCGGGCCCCAAGTTTTGTGCACAGCAGGCAGTTTGCGGGGCTTTCGCCCGGCCTTTGGCGAGGAGTGGAACGTGGGACTCAGCGCACGGATTCGTACGCGTGACGGGTGGGCCGTGCAGCACGCCGTCGTCACCCTGACCGATATGCGCGGCACCCAGGTGCTGCGCGCCGAGGCGGACGAGGAGGGCGTCGTACGCGGCGACTCGCTCGCGCCCGGCCCCTACACGGCGATCGTCACCGCCGTCGGCTACGCCCCCGCGGCCGCCACGGCGCTGGTCTCGGCGGGCGGCCGGGCCGACCTCGGCACGGTGACGCTGACCCGGCAGGGCGGCTTCGAACTGCCGCCGCCCGGGGTGTGGACCCTGGACCCGGCGCATTCCTCGGTGGGCGCGGTCGCCCGGCACCTGGGCATCTCCAGCGTGCACGGCCGGTTCACGGAGTTCGGCGGCCGGATCGAGATCGCCGAGGACCCGCTGGCGTCGCGGGTGGACGCGGTGATCAGCTCGGCGTCGGTGGACACGGGCAACGGGATGCGCGACAAGCACCTGGTCTCGCCGGACTTCCTGGACGTGGAGCAGTTCCCGGAGATCCGGTTCAGCAGTACGTCGGTGTCCGCCGCCGGGCCCGACCGCTGGACCGTGCACGGCGAGCTGTCGCTGCACGGCGTGGTCCGTCCCGTCGACCTGGACCTGACCTACCTCGGCACCGGGCCCGACCCGTGGGGCGGACTGCGGGCGGCCTTCCATGCCACGGCGGAGCTGCGCCGTGAGGACTTCGCGATGAACTACAACCAGGTCGTGCAGGCGGGAATCTCCGCGATCGGCGCGACTCTGCGGGTGGAGCTGGATATTCAGGCGGTGCGGGGGGAGGGGGTGCCGGGGGTGGGGTAGGGCGGTGGGCCCCCGAGGGCTGCCGCCCCCTACCCCCGGCCCGGGCTACCCCTTCGCCCGCCGCACCATCTCCTCGATCCCCGCCACCATCAAATCCAGCGCGAACTCGAAGTCGTCCGCCCAGATCTCGGCCACCGTTCTGCCCGAGTGCGCCTCGATGACGTCCCTGACCTCGTCGATCTGGCCCGCGAGCTGCGGTTCGTCCTGGAAGGCCTCGATCGCGTCGCCGTAGAACTCGTCCGGGGTCATGCCCGACGCGGCGCAGCGCTGGATGAAGTGGCCCTCGATCGTGGCGAATCCGTACGCGAACTGGAAGACCGCGGCCGTCGCCCCCGAGCGGGCCCGCGGGGGCAGACCCGTGGCGCGGATGATCTTCTGGACGGCCTCCGCGAAGGCGACGGAGTGCGGGCCGATGTTCAGATACGCGTTGAGGATCGTGGCAGCCCAGGGGTGCCGGACCAGGACCTCGCGGTAGTCGGCGGCCAGGCGGCGCAGGTGGATGCGCCAGTCCTGGCCGTCCTCGGGGTCCCTGAGCGGGAGTTCGCCGAAGACCGCGTCGATGGCCAGCTCGAGGATGTCGTCCTTGGTGTCCACGTACCAGTACAGGGACATCGCGGTGACGTTCAGCTCGGTGGCGATGCGGCGCATGGAGAGCTTGCCGAGGCCCTCCGCGTCCAGGAGGCGGACGGCGGTCGCGACGATCCGGTCGCGGTCGAGCCCCTCCGGCTGCTCCGCCTTGCGGCTGCTTCCCGGCCGGGCGGCCTTGTCCTCCAGCCAGACGCTGGAGCGCGCCGGGTTCCTGGCGCGGTTCGCTGCGCTGACCATGTTCTTGCCCCTCTTACGTCGTCTCTTACGTCGTCTCTTACGTCGTCTCTTACGTCGTCTCTTGGGTCGTCGTACAAGCACCGTTTCTGCTCGGCACCGTACCTGGGGGCTGCGCCCCCGGACCCCGCTCCCTCTCTCGGCCTCCGGCCTGGTCCTCAAACGCCGGACAGGCTTTCTTTGTCCTCAATCGCCGGACGGGCTTTCCTTACGCTCCGCCCGTGCCAGCATCGCCGCCGCCACCAAGCCGCCCATGAACACCGCCGCCGCGCCCACCAGTTGGCTGGTCTGCAGGCCGGAGGCGAACGCGTCGGCGATCCGCTGCCGTTCGGCCGAGCTGTCCGCCGCCGCGAGCGCCGCCGGCAGCGAGGCCGCCGTGACCGCGACGAGCGCCGCGAACCGGGCGTTGAGGACCGCGCCGAGCACCGCCACCCCGAGCCCGTTGCCGAACTCGGCGAGCGTGCCGTTGATGCCCGCGCCGACGCCCGCCTTCTCCGCCGGGATCGCGCGACTCTTGTACGGTGTACAGGACCTTTCCCATACATCGTACAAGAGCGCCTCTTACGCCGTGCAGCTATTTCTTCCGCGTGAGGTCGTAGAGCGTCGTGCCGTCGACGGTGACCTTCTCGAAGTTCTCCGTGACCCAGCTCGTGAGGGCCGAGCTGGAGCTGCCGCCGGGGCCGCCGCCCCTGCCCTGGTCGCCGCCGATGAAGTAGTGGATCTTCCCGTCGGCCACGTACTGCTTGAACTGCGCGAGCGTCGGGGACGGGTCGCTGCCGTTGAAGCCGCCGATCGCCATTACCGGGTCCTCGGTGGCGAGTTGGTAGCTGGCGGCGTTCTGCGCGCCGATGGTGGCGGCGACCCAGGTGTACGCGCCGGAGCCCTGCTCCAGCTTGGCCCGCACCTCACTGCTGACGGTGGCGCCGTTGAGGAGGCCGCCCATACCGCCGCCCCCGCCACCCCCACGGCCCATTCCGCCCGGTCGTTCGCCGACACCGCCGGGGCCCGGCATCCGGCCGCCCGGCCCGCCCTGCGAGGGCTGCGCGTTCTGGCCCTGACCTTGCTGGCCTTGCTGACCTTGCTGGCCTTGCTGGCTTTGCGCGCTGCCCTGCGTGTTCTGGCCCTGCGCCGCCCCCTGAGGCATCCCGCCGCCCCCTGTTCCGCCCCCGGGTCCGCCCCGGCCGCCGGACACCGTCGGGCCCGCCGTGACGATCGAGCCCGCGTGGCCCTCGCCGAGCGTCGTGACCGTGTACGCGGCCGGACCCGCCAGCGCGGCCACCAGCCCCAACCCGGCCGCTGCAAGCCCCAGTTGCCGCCTGGATACGGGCCCTAGCAGCAGCCCGAGCGCCGCCACGAGCCCGCCGCCGAGCACAGCCCAACGCAGCCACGGCACGTACCCGGAGGAGCGACCGAGCAGGACGTACGCCCAGTACGCGGTGACCGCGACCGTGCCCGCGAGGACGGCGGCGGCGAGGAAGCGGCCGCGTTCCTCCCACAGCACGGTGGCGCCCATGCCGACGAGGGCCGCGAGGTACGGGGCGAGGGCCACCGTGTAGTACTCGTGGAAGATCCCCTGCATGAAGCTGAAGACGGCCGCCGTCATCAGGAGCGAGCCGCCCCAGGCCAGGAACGCGGCACGCGCGGTGTCGGTACGCCGGGCCTTCCACGTCACGACCAGGCCCGCGACCAGCAGGATCAGCGCGGCGGGCAGCAGCCAGGAGATCTGGCCGCCGATGTTCGCGGAGACGAGCCGGTCGATGCCCGTGTCACCCCAGCCGCCGCCTCCGCCGCCACCCCCTCCCTGACCGCCACCACCGGGGCCGCCACCGCCGCCGACGCTGCCGGTCTCGTCGCCGTTGATCCGGCCGAGGCCGTTGTAGCCGAAGGTCAGCTCCAGGAAGGAGTTGTTCTGCGAGCCGCCGATGTACGGGCGCGAGGACGCGGGCCACAGCTCCACGATCGCCACCCACCAGCCGCCGGACCCCAGCAACGCCAGGGCGGACAGGGCGAGTTGGCCGACCCTCCGGCGTACGGTCGTCGGCGCGCAGACCGCGTACAGGACCGCGAGCGGCGGCAGGATCAGGAACGCCTGCAAGGTCTTCGTCAGGAACGCGAAGCCGACCGCGACGCCCGCCCAGACCAGCCACTTCGTACGGGCGTCCTCCAGGGCGCGGAGCACGCAGTACACCGTGACCGTCATCAGGAGCGCGAGCAGCGCGTCCGGGTTGTTGAAGCGGAACATCAGCGCGGCGACCGGCGTGAGCGCGAACGCGACGACCGCGATCAGGCCCGCGGCAGCACTGAACCGCCGCCGCACCGCCGCGTAGAGCACCGCGGCCGTGGCCACCGCCATCAGCGCCTGCGGCGCGAGGATCTGCCAGGAGCCGAGGCCGAAGAGGCGGACGGAGAGCGCCATCGGCCACAGCGCGGCCGGGGGCTTGTCCACGGTGATCGCGCTCGCGGCGTCGGACGAGCCGAAGAAGAACGCCTTCCAGGACTCGCTGCCCGCCTGAACGGCCGCCGAGTAGAAGGAGTTGGCGTACCCGGACGCGCTCAGGTTCCACAGGTAGAGCGCGGCGGTCACGGCGAGCAGTCCGAGCAGGACCGGCCGCACCCAGCGCGGATCATCCGCCCGGCCCCGCCAGACGCGGCGGGCCGCCGGGGGAGCGGGGGGCGCGTGCGCGGGCGGCGCGGGAGCTGTTGCTGCTGCGGTCATCGGTGCGTCCCAGAGTTGGAGTCGGAGTTGGCGTTGGCGTTGGCGTTGGCGTACGACAGGTCGGTGGGGTGGCCCTCGCCCGAGGCGTACGACTGGTCGCGGCTCTCCTCCCTCCGGTCCGGGAACACCCAGATCCGGAAGAGCAGGAAGCGGACGACGGTCGCGGCGAGGTTGGCGGCGATCAGCACCGTCAGCTCGGTGGCGTGCGCGACCTCACCGGCCGCCGCGTCCAGCGCCGCGAGCGAACCGCTGGTCAGGGCGAGCCCGATCGCGAACACCACGAGCCCCTGGGCCTGATGGCGCACGGCCCGGCTCCGGCCGCGTACCCCGAAGGTGAGCCTCCGGTTGGCAGCGGTGTTGGCGAGGGCTGAGACGAGCAGCGCCGCCGCGTTGGCGAACTGGGCGCCCGCGCCGAAGCCGGTCCTGACGAGCGAGTACAGCGCGAGATAGAAGAGCGTGGAGAGCACGCCCACCACACAGAAGCCGACCAGCTGCCGCGCCAACCCGCCCGGTACACCGGCCAGTTGCCCGTCCCGCGGGTCGTCCCCGAAGGGGCGTGCGAGCCGGTCGAGGGGGAGCGCGCCGACCGCGAGCGCCCGGCCGACCCGCCACACACCCTTCAGGTCGTCGGTCGCCGTCCTGACGATGTGCACGGTCGAGTCCGGGTCGTCCACCCAGTCGACCGGCACCTCGTGGATGCGCAGCCCGGCCCGCTCGGCGAGCACGAGCAGCTCGGTGTCGAAGAACCAGCCGCTGTCCTCGACCATCGGCAGCAGCCGCTCCGCCACATCGCGCCGGATCGCCTTGAAGCCGCACTGCGCGTCGGAGAACCGCGCCGCGAGCGAGCCGCGCAGGATCAGGTTGTACGTACGCGAGATGAACTCGCGCCGCGGCCCTCGCACCACCCGCGAGCTGCGGGCGAGCCGCGAGCCGATCGCCAGGTCGGAGTGGCCGGAGATCAGCGGCGCGACCAGCGGAAGCAGCGCGTTCAGATCGGTGGAGAGGTCGACGTCCATGTACGCCAGGACCGGCGCGTCCGAAGCCGCCCACACCGTACGCAGCGCCCGCCCGCGCCCCTTCTGCTCCAGGCGGTACGCCCGGACCTCGGGCAGCTCCGCGTCGAGCCGGGCGGCGATCTGCGGGGTGCGGTCGGTGCTCGCGTTGTCCGCGATGGTGATCCGGAAGCCGGAGGGGAGCCCGCGCCCGGCGGAGCCGTACGGGAACGTGCGGGTCAGGTGGTCGTGCAGGCGGCGCACACAGCCGTCAAGGTCCTTCTCCTCGTTGTGGACGGGCACGACCACGTCGAGAACGGGGGTGCCCACAGGGCCTGCCGGGAGGTGTTCACGGGCCGGGAGCGTCTGCAGCCCCGCGGCCGGCGGAGAGTCGCTTCGCATACGGCGACACTCGCCAACTCCCCTGTCACGGCTGTGTGGTGAGGCTGTGGCCTGTCTGTGAGTCGTTCGGCGGTACGGATATGGATCCGGATACGCGTCCGGATACGGGTCCGGATACGCGTCCGGATACGGGTCCGGCCGTCATAGGGGCGGGCGGGTCCGGAACCCATTCCTCCGCCGACGGCGAAGGCCGATCCGGAACCCATTCCTCCGCAGGCAGCCGTACCGCGAACACCGTCCGCCCGGGCACGCTCGTGACCGTCACCGCGCCGCCGTGGGCCGCCACGACCGCCTGCACGATCGCCAGGCCGAGCCCGGTCGAGCCCGCGTGCCCGGCGGCCGGGTCCGCGGCGCGGGAGCGGGAGGCGTCGCCGCGCGCGAACCGTTCGAAGACCCGGGGAAGCAGCTCGGGCGCGATCCCCGGACCGTCGTCCTCCACTTCGAGCCGGACATCGGGCCCGTCCGTCCGCACCCGCGCGGTGACGGTCGTACCGGGCGGCGTGTGCGTACGCGCGTTGGCGAGCAGATTGACGAGCACCTGCTGCAGACGGGCCGCGTCGGCGCGTACGAGGGCGGGTTCCTCGGGCAGTTCGAGCCGCCACCGGTGCCGCTGCCCGGCCGCCCGCGCATCGCCGACGGCGTCCACGACCAGCGGCGACAGATCGGTGCTCGCGTACGCGAGGCGCCGCCCGGCGTCCAGGCGCGCGAGCAGCAGCAGGTCCTCGACGAGACCGGTCATCCGGGCCGCCTCGGACTCGATCCGGCCGAGCGCGTGCCGGGTGTCGGGGCCGGTCTCCTCACGGCCGCGGCGGGTCAGCTCGGCGTACCCGCGGATGGAGGCGAGCGGGGTGCGCAGCTCGTGGCTGGCGTCGGCGACGAACTGCCGTACCCGCGTCTCGCTCTCCTGGCGCGCGCTGAGCGCCCCGTGCACATGGTCGAGCATGCGGTTGAGGGCCGCGCCGACCTGCCCGACCTCGGTACGCGGGTCGGCGTCGGGCACGCGTTCGTGGAGGGCTGGTTCGCCGCTGTGCAGGGGGAGTTGGGCCACGCGGGTCGCCGTCGACGCGACCCGGCGCAGCGGTCGCAGGGCGATGCCGATCATGGTCGCGCCCGCGATCCCGGCGGCCACGAGCCCCGCTCCGGCCACGCACAGCTCGACCACGATCAGCGTGCTGACGGTGTCCTCGACGGCCTTGGTCGGACTGCCGACGAGCAGCTCGCCCTCGGTGCCGTCGGGCACGTACAGGACGCGGTACTCGCCGAGTCCGGGCACGTCGACGTTGTGCGCGGAGCGGTCCTTCGGCACCGAGTCGAGGGCCGCCTTCTGGCCGGCGTCGAGCGCGGTCAGGACGGGCCGCTCGCCGCGCTCGGCAGGCTCCTCGCTGACCGCGGCCTCGCCGACGTCGCCGTTCTCGACGACCGCACCTATCGTGCCGAGGTCGGAGCCGCCGAACGCGAGGAAGCGCAGCGGGTCGCGCGGCTCGGGCACCCCGGGCGGCCCGGCCTTCGGCTTCGCCTGCGACTCCCGCGCGGCCACCTCGTGCAGCCCGCCGTCCAGCTGCTCGTACAGGTACGAGTGCAGCGCGACCGTCGTGACGGTCCCGATCACCGCGCACACCAGGGCGATCAGCGCGATGGCACTGACGACGAGGCGAGTGCGGAGGGAGCGGGGGCGCAACGGGGCCCGGGGGCTGGCGCGGGGACCGGTCCGGGGATCGGTACGGGCCCGAGGGCCGGTCATGCCGCGGCCGCCTCCGCGGGCTTGATCAGATAGCCGGCGCCGCGCCGCGTGTGGATCATCGGCGACCGACCGGCGTCGATCTTCCGCCGCAGATACGAGATGTACAGCTCGACGACGTTGGCCTGGCCGCCGAAGTCGTAGCTCCACACCCGGTCCAGGATCTGCGCCTTGCTGAGCACCCGCCGCGGATTGCGCATCAGATAGCGGAGCAGCTCGAACTCGGTGGCCGTGAGGTGGATCGAATCGCCGCCCCGCGTGACCTCGTGGCTGTCCTCGTCGAGGGTCAGATCGCCGACCGCGAGCACGGACCCGGTGCGCCGCGCCGCCGCCCCCGACCTGCGGATCAGTCCGCGCAGCCGGGCCACGACCTCCTCCAGGCTGAACGGCTTCGTCACATAGTCGTCGCCGCCCGCCGTCAGCCCCGCGATCCGGTCCTCCACCGCGTCCTTGGCGGTGAGGAACAGCACGGGTACGTCCGGCAGTTCACGCCGCAGCCGGCCGAGGACGGTGAGCCCGTGCATATCGGGCAGCATCACGTCGAGCACGACGGCGTCGGGCCGGAACGCCCGCGCCGCCCGCACGGCCTCCGCGCCGTCGGCCGCGGTCCGGATCTCCCAGCCCTCGTAGCGCAGGGCCATGGACAGCAGCTCGGTCAGGGACGACTCATCGTCGACGACCAGCACCCGCACGGGGCTGCCGTCGGGCCTGAGCAGTTCGGTACGCGGTTCGGAGCTCGTGGTCATACGCGCCACCCTGACCAGGCCCTCTGAGAGCACCCTTGCGCGAACCTGTGAATTTCCTGAGAAACGTCCCGGGGGCCTGACCGGGGGCCTGACCGGGGGCCTGGCCGGGGGCCTGACCCGGGTGCGGGCACGGGCCCGGGGTGCGTGTACGTGTCCCCGCTCAGAGTCCGAGTCCGGGCCCGAGCCCGAACAACCCCGCCCCGTTGTCATGGCACACCGCCCGCAGCCACTCCTCCCCGAGCCCGAGCCGCTCCAGGGCCTCGAGCTGATGGACGTACGGATACGGGATGTTGGGGAAGTCCGTGCCGAGCAGGATCCGGTCCCCCAGGTCGGCGAGCCGGGCCCGCTCCGCTCCGGGGAACGGGCTGAGCCGCTCGCTGAAGTCCGTGAACGCCATCGTCGTGTCGAGCCGCACCTCCGCATACCGCTCGGCCAGGTCCAGGAAGTCCGCGTACTCCGGCATGCCCATGTGCGCCACGATCAGCCGCAGCCGCGGATGGCGCGCGAGCACCCGCCCCACCGGCTCGGGCCCGGTGTACTTGCCCGGCTGCGGCCCCGATCCGCAGTGCATCACCACGGGCGTGCCGGACTCGGCGAGCAGGCCCCACGCCCGGTCGAGCCGCTCGTCCGCGGGGTCGTAACCCCCCACCTGCACATGGGACTTGAAGACCCGCGCCCCCGCCTCGACGGCCTCGCGCACATACGTCTCCACGCCGTCCTCGGGAAACAGCGTCGCCGTGTGCAGACAGTCCGGCGTACGCCCGGCGAACTCGGCGGCCCAGTCGTTCAGCCAGGACGCCATGCCGGGCTTGTGCGGATAGAGCATCGCCGTGAACGCCCGCACCCCGAACTCCCGCAGCACCGCGAGCCGTTCCTCTTCGTCCCGCCGGTACGCGATGGGCCACTCCATCCCGGTGAGCGGCCCGGCACTGTCGAAGTACGCCCAGACCTTGCGCAGCACCCGCTCGGGCATGAAGTGCGTATGGACGTCGACGAGCCCGGGCACCCCGAGCCGATGCCAGAACGCCCGCACCTCGTCCCGCTCACCGCTCCCCGTGGTCCCGCTACTGCTCCCGCTGCTGCTCCCGCACAAAGGCGTAACCCCTCTCCACCTTGCTGACGTGCACCGAATAGCTCTCGTACCACTGATCCCTGCCGCGCTCCTGCGCCGCCCGGTGCTCCACCTGCGAACGCCACGCCGCGATCGCGTCCTCGCTCTCGAAGTAGCCGACGGTGATGCCGAGCCCGCCCGGCGTCCGCGCCGACTCCACCCCGAGGAACCCGGGAACCTCCCGCACCAACTCCTCCATCCGCCCGGCCGTTTCGCCGTACCCGCGGTCCCCCGCCGTACGCAGCGACGTGAAGATCACGGCGTAGTACGGCGGCTCGAACGGCGGCAGGGGCCCGGACCCCGGAGACGCGGAACCCAAATCAGTGGTCATGCCACCCACTGTCGACACCAACGCCTGATCTGTCCACGGAGTTGGCGGTGTTAGCGGTGTTAGCGGGCAGGCGGACCGGCGAACGGACGGACGGGCGGGCGGACAGGCGGACAGGCGGACAGGCGAACCGTCAGAACAACCCACCCTGCACACCCCCGCTCTCCCCGTCCCGCGCGACCAGCGGTTCCACCGGCACGCTCACCCCGGCCGCCCACTCCGCATCCACCGCATCCACCGCATCCACCGCGACGAGCCGCCAGCCGCTCAGCAGCCGCCCGTCCAGGACCACGGTCCCGCCCCCGTCCTTCGGCCGCAGACACAGATCGGGCCCGGCCGCACCCACGAGCCGCCCGGCGACCCCACCCCCGTCCACCAACTCCCGCACGACCCGCACCCCGGAGGCCTCGCCCATCCCGTCGAGCCCGAACACCCCTGACTGGTCGACCGGTTCGAACTCCACCCGCTCCAGGGAATCCGGCCAGCCGGTGAGCGCGACGGCCCGCGCATGGCAGTCCCGCAGCTCCGCCACGCGCGCGTCGATCGGCGGCAGCCCGAACCGCGCGGCCCGCTTGCGCGCGTACGGAATCCGGTCCGGCACCTTGAGCGCCGCCCCGAGCAGCTCCTCCGCCCGACGTGCCGCCATCAACGGCCCCCGTCCCAGCCACGCGAAGGCCACCGCCCCCTGCTCCTGCAACCGAGCCGGCCCCCGCCGCACCCCCGTGATCCCCACCTTCAGCAGCCCGGGCCCGAACCACGCCAGATACACGGCGTACGGCCGCTGGTCCCCGGCGTTCGTGTCCGCCGCGACGGAGAACGACCGGTCGATCCGCGCACACTCCGCACACTGGTCCCGCGTCCCCCGCCCCGGCACCCCGGCCCCGGTCGGACACGGCGTACGCCGCCCCGCTCTCCACACCCCGACACAGCGCCGCTCCCCCCGCGCCACGAACGCCAACTCCTGCCCGAACCCGAGCGCACTCCCCCGCTCGCCCCGCCCCACCCCGAACCACCGCAGCTCCGGCCGCCCCTCAACCCACCGAACCCCCGCACAAGCCCACGCCATACCCCCAGCATGCTCCCCACCACTGACAACGCAGCACCTGCCCAGCTCCCCCCGCCGCGCCTCGCGGTGGCGCCCGTCCCGTCCGATGTTCGGCAGACAACAAAAGAGGCCCCGGACTCTCGTCCGGGGCCTCTCGGGCTGTGCACTCGGCAGTCTGCAAGAATGCCCGCGTATGCGGCCCGGCCGTGCCGTGATCAGTGTGGGGGCACCGTGGCTGCGTTGGGCTTCTTCTTCATCATCCTGCCGTGTCTGGCCATCGTGAGCTTCGCCTGCTTCGCCGCTTGCCGTGCTCAACGTCAGAAGGCGTTCAAGGCCCTGGCGTATGTGTTCCTGTCCGTTGGCCTCGTCTGCGGGCTGACTCCTGTAGGGGTTCTGATCTGGGCTTCCACGGGCTAGGTGTGTTGTCCTGCGGACTGCTCACCTCGCACCCCAACCCACCACTCACCCCAGCTCCCATCCCGTCCGCCTTCAACCCACACACCGTGGAGCGGGCGTGGTTCAGGGCGTCAAGGTGGAGCGCGCCACTGTACGAACGACCTTGACGCCATGGGCGCCACCACCGGCTGAAGCCGATCGGCACGGTTGCTGTACTTGGCTGCAGTACGGCACGGAAACGCAAGAGGCCCGGACTCTCGTCCGGGCCTCTCACCTGTGTGCACTCGGCAGGATTCGAACCTGCAACCTTCTGATCCGTAGTCAGATGCTCTATCCGTTAAGCTACGAGTGCTTGTTCTGTTTTTGTCTTCGCTCCCCGGCCTTTCGGCCCGCTCGCGGCGACAGGAAGAACATTACATGACTGCCGTCGTCATGTGAAATCCGTTTAGCTCACCCCTTGCGACCTGCGAAAACGCCCCTGAGAGCGATCCGGGCGTGGTCCTTTGAGCGTGCGCGGATCCCGGACGCACCGAAGCCCCGGTCCTGAAGGACCGGGGCTTCGGATCTTGCTGCGGAGGCGGAGGGATTTGAACCCTCGATGGGCTTTAAGACCCAAACCGCATTAGCAGTGCGGCGCCATAGACCGGACTAGGCGACGCCTCCAGCACACCGCGCTTGCGCGTGGTGCGTTGCAGATGATGACACAGCCCAGCGGGGTGTCACCAATCGCCCCCCACGGTACTAGGCAGGCGGGCGGCAGGGCAAAGCGTTAGGACGGGCGCGGCCTGCGGCGATGCGGGCGGGGGCGCGCGGGGCGCAACGTCGGGGCGCGACGGGCGTTAGTAGCGGTGAGGCGTTCCTTCTCGGGGCTGCCCTCTCGGGGTTGCCCTCTCGGGGTTGCCCTCTCGGGTTGCCCTCTCGGGTTGCTCTCTCGGGGTTGCCCGTTCGGGTCGCCCTCCCCGGTCACCCTCTCCACTCGCCACCTCACCCTCCCTGGAGTCCCCGTGCTGCTGCGCCGTATCGCGTGCACCGCCGTCGCGTCCCTCGCCGCGCTGTCCGCCGCTCCCGCCGTCGCGCAGGAGGCCTCGCCCGCGCCGCGGTTACCGCTGGCCGAGCAGGACCAGCTGACCGTGACCGTCTCGGGCACCGGCACCGCCGAGGACGGCACGTACCAGCTGGAGTGCGGAAGCGACGGGAGCTACGGCGGTACGCACCGGCACGCCGCGGAGGCCTGCGACCGGCTCGGGCAGCTCGCGCGGGAGGGCGCGGACCCGTTCGCGCCCGTGCCCGCGGACTCGCTCTGCACGATGCAGCACGGCGGCCCCGGCACCGCCCACGTCACCGGTGTCTGGCAGGGCCGGCCGGTGAACGCGACGTACGACCGCAGTGGCGGGTGCGAGATCGGGCGGTGGAACACGATGGTGCCGGTGCTGCCCGAGGTCACGGGCGGCGGAGCGGGCGCTCCGCTCGGCCTGCGCTGAGACCGGCAGCCGCCACGGCCACACCGGTCGGCCATACCGGTCGGGCGCGCTGGTCGGGCGCGCTGGTGAAGGCGGCGCGGGAAGCGCGATGCGCTCAACCCGCCGACGCAGCAACTCCGTTGTGTGCGCCTCGTGTGCGGCGTGCGGCGGGAGGCATGCACCCCCGTCACGGCGTGCGCGCGAGGCGCACACACCTCCTCCGTGCGACCTCCCTCTCATCCGGCATCGCGAGCGCAACGGGTGCCCGTAGACTCCTTCCCGTGACACGCCAAGGGC
This sequence comes from Streptomyces sp. LHD-70, assembly GCF_031157275.1. GTDB lineage: Bacteria > Actinomycetota > Actinomycetes > Streptomycetales > Streptomycetaceae > Streptomyces. The sequence continues at coordinate 73,040 of NZ_JAVIFW010000014.1, read as the reverse complement.
CGAGGGACCGGGGGTCCCAGAGGCCGGCAAAAGGGCAGTAACAGGGAGGATCCGTCGTCGTGAGCAGCAGGCCATCCCGAGGCGCTGCTCGCCTCGCAGCCATACTCGACGCCCTTCCGGACGCGCTGTTGCTCGTCAACGCCAACGGCACGGTCGTCAACGCCAACAGCATCGCGCTGGAGACCTTCGAGACCTCCGGCTGGTCGCTGGTCGGACGCGGTCTGCTCGATCTGCTGCCGGAGTTCGACTCCCGGCTGATCCCTGGCTCCATGCGGCGCCCCGACTCCGTGGACGCGGACGGTCACGGGCGCACCAAGCCGCGGCGGATGACAGCACGGCGCACGGACGGAAGCGAGTTCCCGGTCGAGGTCACCAGTGCGAATCTGGAGGACTCCCGGGACGCGTACGAGTCGCACGGCACCTACGGATATTCCGGCGACGAGCTGCTGATGCTCGTCGTACGGGATCTTTCGGGCACCGTGGACACCGAGGCGGAGCTGGCGCGTTCGCAGCGGCAGACCGAGATGATCCTGCGAGCCGCCGCCGAGGGCGTCGTGGGTACCGACACCGAGGGCCGTGTCGTCCTCGTGAACCCGGCCGCCGCGCAGCTCCTCGGCTACCGCGCGAGCGATCTCGGCGGCAAGGAGCTGCACCCGCTGGTGCAGCACTCGCGGCCGGACGGCGAGCCGTTCCCGTACGAGGAGAGCCCGCTCGCGGACACGCTGCGCTCCGGGCGCAAGCACCGGGTGCGCGGGCAGGTGCTGTGGGCGAAGGACGGCAGCCAGGTCAAGGTCGACCTGACGACCGCGCCGGTGCGGGACGGGGACCAGCTGGTCGGCGCCGTCCTGGCGTTCACCGACCGGCGTGCGTACGACGAACTGGTCGAGCAGCACGCGGCGGAGACCGCGCAGGCCGAGCAGCGGTACGCGGAACTGGCCGAGCGCGAGCAGCAGCGGTACGCGGAGCTCGAAGCGCGGGAGCAGGAGCGGTACACGACGCTGGCGGAGGGCGAGAAGGACCGGTACGCGGCCCTCGCCGAGCGCGAGAAGGACCGGTACGAAGCCCTGGTCGAGCGGGAGAGCGAGCGGTACGAGGCGGTCTCCGCGCGGCACGCCCAGCTGATCGCCGTGCTCGGTGAGTCGCTGCGCGGGCCGCTCGAGGAGCTGCGCCGCGAGCTGGGCACGCTCGCCGCGGACCCGGCGGGCCAGCTGTGGCCCGAGGCCAACCAGGTGCTGCACCACCTCGCCGCCGGGTACGCGCGCATGACGACGCTCGTCGACAACGTCCTGGCGTACCAGCACCTCGACACCAACGCCGCCGAGCTGCACAAGCAACGCGTCCTGGTCGACGGCGTGGTGGCCGCGGGCGTCGAGGGTGCCGTCGAGCTGATCGGGCCCGGCCGGGCGCAGTTCGCGGTGCACGCGCCGCCGTTGGAGGCCGAGGTGGACGGGCCGCGGCTCGCCACCGCGCTCGCGCATCTGATCGCGGACGTCGCCGGTATCGACGCGACGGGCCATACGCGCGTGCCCGCGGGTCCGGCCGCTTCCGGCCAGGTGGACTCGACGATCGTGGTCGCGGCCGCCCAGCGCGGCGAGGTCGTCCGCATCGAGGTGCGCGGTCCGTACGCGGGCGGCGATCCGGTGCACGGACCGATCGTGCGCGGCATCGTCCGGGCGCACGGCGGTGTCCTGCAGACGCACGAGGTGCCCGGGATGAGCGGCAGCGCGTACGTCCTCGAGGTGCCGCTGGGTGCTCAGGCACCCGGCACCGAAGCCGGCACCGAAGCCGGGGACGCTGCCGGTACGGATGCAGATACGGAGACGGGTACGGGTACGGCTACGGGTTCCGGTTCCGGTTCCGGTTCCGGATCGGGTGCTGGCGCCGGGGCGGCTCCGGTGGTCGGTTCGGCGCTCGAGTTGGCTTCCGCTGTGGTGGCGGATTCTGCCGGTTCGGCTTCCGGTTCGGCTTCCGGTGAGGCTGTGCCCGGGCCCGCTCAGGACCAGACCGAGGGCCGTGGGCGGCGGCGGGCCAGGCGTGGTCCTTCGGTGGACGCGTTCCTCGACGACAGCTCCGCCGGGGGCAACGAGGCCGATTCCGCGGAGAGTTCGCCCGCCGTGGCGGAGCCGCGCGGTCGGCGTCGGCGGCGGGCCGCCGCTCCGGCCGCGGAGCCGGTGCAGGGTGCCGAGCTCGTGCCCGCGCAGAGCGCCGACCAGCCGTCGACCGACGGCGCGGGGACCACGACGGCGCCCGCCTCGGGTACGGGCCGCAGGCGCCGCCGTCCGGCGGCCGCCGAGGGCCAGGGCCAGCCGGCTCAGGGGTCCGTGGTGACCGCGGCCGAGCACGCCGCGGGCGGTTCCGCTTCGCGTTCCGGTTCGGGCCAGCGGCTCGGTGCCACGGTGCCGCCGCAGGGCGTGCCCGTACCGGCCGAGTCCGCTGGGGTCGCACCGGCCGGGCGGAGGGCGCCGCAGGCGCTGGCCGCGCTGCCCGCCGCGGCTGCGGAGCCGACGACCCCGGAGCCCGGTTCGGAAACGGCCGCGGCGGGTGCCGAGGTCGAGGTGCAGCCCAGGGGGCGGCGGGCGCGGCGGGCGCTGGCCGCCGCGCAGGAACGTGCCGCTGCCGCCGAGCGCGGCCCGCGTACCGCCTTCGCGCTGCCGCCCGCCGACGCCGACCGCACGCCGCAGGCGCCGGGCACCCCTGGCACACCGGGCACCCCTGGCACCCCTGGCACGCCTGGCACGCCTGGCACGCCTGACGTACCGGTCGCGCCCGAGGCCGTAGCCGTACCCGTGCCCGCTCCCGCTCCCGCTCCCGCTCCCGCTCAGGTGAACGCGCCCTCCGACGTGGCTGAAGTCCCGGATGTCGCCGCCGAGTTGGCGTCCCCGGCGGACGTCGACGGCGACCACGGCTACAACGCGCCCGACGGCCCGTCGACCGACCACACGCCGCCGCAGCCGCACCCCGTGCCGACACCCACCGGACGCCGCCGCGCCCGCCCGGCGCCCGAGCCCGCGCCCGCGCCTGCCGTGCCCGCCGCACTCCCACCCGAGCAGGCACCCGTGGCACCCACGGCACCCGCGGCCGCAGCTCCGCAGGAGAGCGAGCCCCCGCCGGAAGAGGCAGAAGCAGCCGCACCGGAGACCCCAGAGGCAGAGGCCCCCGAGGCGGGCAAGGCGCTGCCTCAGCCGCAGCCGAAAGCCCAGCCGGAAGCGCAGCCGCAGCCCGAGACCCCGGCGCAGCGCAGTCGGCTCGCGCAGCCCTTGCCCGCGGAGGCGGACACTCCGGCAGGCGGGTCGAGCACCTCGACGCAGGGCCGGGCGATCAGCGTGCGCACGCTCGGCCAGGGCGTCCCGTTCGCCCAGCACATCGCCGAGCAGCAGCGCCCCGGACCGCTCCCGGCCCGGGCGCCGGGGCAGCCGTCGAACCCGACCAACTCCCAGACGGGCAGCCTGAACACGGCCGGCGGTCAGCCGACCGGCGGTTCCGGTCGGCGCCGCAAGCTGGGCACTCCGCAGGAGAAGAAGGCGGAGACGGCGGAGAAGACGGCGAAGGCGCCGATGGCGGAGAAGGGGACCGAGAACGCGGCTGCCGGGACTCAGACTCCCCAGGCCTCCCAAGCCCCCCAAGCCCCCCAGGAGTCCTCTCCGAACCCGCCGTCCCCGCAGGCAGGCCCCGGACCGCTGCCCCCGGCCGGTTCCCTGCCCGGCACGGGCCCCCTCCGCGGCTCCGGATCGCTTCCCGGATCTGGTCCACTTCCCGGCTCAGGTTCACTTCCCGGCTCCGGTCCCCTCCCGGGTTCCGGTTCGCTCGCCGGGAGTGGGCCGCTGCCCGGCGGTGAGGGGCATCGCACCGAGGGCCGGTCCTACGCGATCGGCGCCCCGGACGAGGGTGCCGAGGGGCCCGAGCCGCTCGACGGTCCCGGTGGCGCGGTCGAGGTCGCGAACAGTCCGCAGCCCCAGCCGATGGACGACGAGCTGCCGCCCGAGCCGCTCGACAACCCGCGCCGACTGCTCGTCTGGCCCGCGCCCGACGTCTCCACGCAGCAGGCGCTGAGCGACCGCGGCTACCGCCCGGTGATCGTGAACTCCCGCGACGAGGTGGACGCCCAGATCGCGGCGTTCCCGGCCGCGCTCTTCGTCGACCCGCTGACCGGGCCGATCACGCGGACCGCGCTGCAGTCGCTGCGGCAGGCGGCGGTCGCGGCCGAGGTGCCCGTCCTGGTGACCGCCGGACTCGGTCAGGCCTCGCGCGAGGCGGCCTACGGTGCCGACCCCGCCGTACTCCTGAAGGCGCTCGCGCCGCGGGACAGCGAGCAGCACCCGTCGCGCGTCCTGCTCATCGAGGAGCACGACGAGATCGCGCGGGCGCTCACCGCCACCCTGGAGCGGCGCGGTATGCAGGTCGCGCGGGCCACCGCCGACGCGGACGCGGTGACGCTCGCGACGCAGATGCGGCCGAACCTGGTCGTGATGGATCTGCTGCAGGTACGCCGCCGGCGCGCCGGAATCGTCGACTGGCTGCGTGCCAATGGGCAGTTGAACCGCACCCCGCTGGTCGTCTACACGGCGGCCGCCGAACAGGCGGACCTGCCGAAGCTGGCCTCCGGCGAGACCGTGCTGTTCCTCGCGGAGCGGTCCACGAGCCCCGAGGTGCAGGGCAGGATCGTCGACCTCCTCGCGAAGATCGGCACCAACTGACCGCCTGCCAAAGGCTGTTAGGCACGCGGAAGGGGGCGCTGTTTCACGTGAAACAGCGCCCCCTTCCCGTAGCTCAGGACCTCAGAACGTCATCTCAGGACCTCAGAACTTCTTGATGTCCAACTCACCGTCCGCGTACTGCTTGCGGATCACCTTCTTGTCGAACTTGCCGACGCTGGTCTTCGGGACCGTCGGGATGATCGACCAGCGCTCGGGCAGCTGCCAGCGGGCGATGTGCTCGCCGAGGAAGTCGCGCAGCGTCTCGAAGTCGGCGGTCGCGCCCTCCTTCAACACCACGGTGGCGAGCGGGCGTTCACCCCACTTCTCGTCCGGTACGGCGACGACCGCGGCCTCGGCGACCTCCGGGTGGGCCATCAGCGCGTTCTCGAGCTCGACCGAGGAGATCCACTCGCCACCGGACTTGATGACGTCCTTGGCGCGGTCGGTCAGGGTCAGATAGCCGTCGGGGCTGATGATGCCGACGTCCCCGGTCTTGAGCCAGCCGTCCTCGCTGAACTTGTCGGCGGGCCGGAACGCTTCGCCGTCGGCACCGCCGTAGTACGCGCCCGCGATCCAGGGGCCGCGGACCTCCAGCTCACCGGCGGAGGTGCCGTCCCACGGCAGGTGTTCGCCGCCGGGGCCGGTGAGCCGGGCCTCGACGCCCGCCGGGAAGCGGCCCTGGGTGAGGCGGTAGCTCATCTCGTCGGCCTCGCTCACGCCGGCGGGCGGTCGGGCGACCGTGCCGAGCGGGGAGGTCTCGGTCATGCCCCAGGCGTGGCAGACGCGGATACCGAGCTTGTCGTACGCCTCCATCAGCGAGGGCGGGCAGGCGGCGCCGCCGATGGTGACCTGGCCGAGGCTGTCGATGTTCCGCGGGTTGGCGGTCAGTTCGGCGAGCAGGCCCTGCCAGATGGTGGGCACGGCGGCGGCGTACGTGGGGCGCTCGCGCTCGATCATCTCGGCGAGCGGGGCGGGCTGCAGGAAGCGGTCCGGCATCAGCAGGTTCACGCCGGTCATGAAGACGGCGTGCGGCAGGCCCCAGGCGTTCACATGGAACTGCGGCACCACGATCAGGCCGGTGTCCTGGTCGGTGAGGCCCATCGACTGGGTCATGTTGACCTGCATCGAGTGCAGATAGACGGAGCGGTGCGAGTAGACGACGCCCTTGGGCTCGCCGGTGGTGCCGGAGGTGTAGCACATGGCCGCGGCCTGGCGTTCGTCCAGCTCGGGCCAGTCGTACGCGGTGGGCTTCCCGGCGAGGAGCTCCTCGTACTCGTGCACCTGGACGTTCGTGTCGGCGAGCAGCGAGCGGTCGCCGGGGCCGGAGACGACGACGTGCTCGACCGGGGTGAGCTGCGGCAGGAGCGGCGCGAGCAGCGGGAGCAGTGAGCCGTTGACGATGATGACGCGGTCGGCGGCGTGCTGGACGATCCACACCAACTGGTCGGCGGGCAGCCGCAGGTTGAGGGTGTGGAGGACGGCGCCCATGGCGGGGACCGCGAAGTACGCCTCGACGTGCTCGGCGTTGTTCCACATGAGCGTCGCGACCCGCTGGTCGCCCTCGATGCCCAGGTCCGCGCGGAGTGCGTGCGCCAGCTGGGCCGAACGCTCACCGATCTCGGCGAAGGAGCGGCGGTGCGGCTCGTCATCGCCGGTCCACGTGGTGATCTGCGATGTGCCGTGGACGGTCGACCCGTGCTGAAGGAGTCGGGTCACGGTCAGCGGTACGTCCTGCATGGTGCTCAGCACGGCGTCCTCCCGGTGGGCGCTACGGAGCAGTAGGGTTCCGCAGATTCTCATCACATACCGCGTGGTATGTCACTACTGCGGCGCGGATGGATACCGAACGGACGCGTGATCCGCCCCACGAGCCCCAGCCGCCCAAGAGCCCCCAGCCCCGCCCAAGAGCCCCAGCCGCTCAGCGCACCGGCGTCAGCTCCGGGTCCTGGCGCAGCTTGCCGAGCGCCCGGGAGACGGCGCTCTTCACGGTGCCGATGGAGACTCCGAGCACCTCGGCGGTCTGGGCCTCGCTCAGATCCTCGTAGTAGCGCAGGACGACCATCGCGCGCTGACGGGCGGGCAGTTTCATGATCGCGCGCCACATGGCGTCCTTGAGCACCTGCTGCTCGGCCGGGTCCGCTAGCGGTATCGGGTCCGGCTCGGGAAGCTCCTCGCAGGTGAACTCGTCGACCTTGCGCTTGCGCCACTGCGAGGTCCGGGTGTTGAGCAGGGCCCGGCGCACATAGCCGTCCAGGGCCCGGTGGTCCTCGATCCGCTCCCAGGCGACGTACGTCTTGGTGAGCGCGGTCTGCAGCAGGTCTTCCGCGTCGTTGGGATTGGCGGTCAGCGAGCGCGCGGTGCGCAGCAGCACGGGCCGGCGGGCGCGCATGTACGAGGAGAACGACGGGTACCGGGAGTGCGCGGTCATGGTCGTGGCCGTCGTGGCCGTGGTGGCCGCCCCCGTAGCGGCCTTCGACGCAACTCTGCGGACGGGCCCCTCAATAACGGTCATGGCTCCACGCTAGGAGCGGCCCCAGCTCAGCGGATCGGCCCCAGGTCCCGAACCCTCGTCCCCCTCAGGTTGTACGCGCGGGGCCCGCCCCACCTCCTGAGGGTGGAGGGGCCCGGGCCCGCCCCTGAGGGGTGGACCCGGGCCCGCCGTACGGAGAAGGAGGCGGCCTCAGCCGATCCGGGCCACCGGCGCGTCCACCAGGTTCCGGTCGACGGACAGGGTGTGACCGCCGTACCGCTCCGTCGAGTTGCCCTTGTACTGGTGGATGCGCTTGTGCGGGTACCAGGCGCCCGGCAGGAAGACCGGCTCGCGGTTGAGGTTCGGCTTGCCGCCCCAGCGCGCGAACCAGATCACCTCGGGCAGATCCTTCACGCCCTGCCTGCGCGCCCGCTCCATGTGCAGCACCCCGGACTCGGCGCTGCTGTAGAAGCCGGTGACGTACCCCTCGCCCCGCACCTCACGGTTCCAGGCGCGGACGAAGGACAGCGTCGCGGCGAGGCACTGCCTGTTCCCCAGGTCGTACGCCTCGACGTCGAGGTAGAGCGGACTGCCCCTCTCGAGTCCGTACGCGCGGGCCCGGCGGACCGCGTCCCGGCCCTCCGCGCGGCCCTGGGCGACCGGGTCGCCGCCGATGCGCACGTCCTGCTTGTTCTCGGCGATCACACACGGCGACTGCGAGCCGACGTAGAGGGGCAGCACCCCCCAGCCCAGGTCACGGACGTCGCGCAGCCAGGCGCGGTCGAGATGCGGCTGGCTCTTGCAGTGCCGCCCGCGGCCGCCGAAGTAGACGCCGACGGCGCGGTAGTCGGAGTGGCGGCGCCAGGCGGTCATGGTGGCGAGGGACGGCGCTCTGCAGGTGTCGAAGGCCCGGCCCTTGAACACCTCGGGCTCCGGGCGGTCGGCCGCCGTCCCGGGGGCGGCCGTCGACGGCACGGCGAGCGTGAGCAGGCAGAGCACGGCGAGAACAAGTCCAACGATCGGCTTTTTAAGGCCCAAACGGTCGATATGGTCCATACGGCGAGTCAAGGTGCCCTGCCGCCGCACACGCCCGGGACACGCGCACGGCGGGCCGGACTTCAGCCGTCCGCTGCCAGGACGAGCCCCGAAGTGGGCACGCCCGTACCGGCCGTGACGAGGACGCGGGAGGCGCCCGCCACCTGGTTGACGGCGGTGCCGCGCACCTGTCGTACGCCCTCCGCGATGCCGTTCATGCCGTGCAGGTACGCCTCGCCGAGCTGACCGCCGTGGGTGTTCAGCGGAAGCGCCTCCTCGGCCACGAACTCGGCGGCCTCGCCCGGCTTGCAGAAGCCGAACTCCTCCAGCTGCATGAGGACGAACGGGGTGAAGTGGTCGTAGAGGATGCCGACGTCGATCTCGGCCGGGGTCAGTCCGGAGCTGCGCCACAACTGCCGTGCCACGACCGAGGTTTCGGGCAGCCCGGTGAGGTCGTCGCGGTAGAAGCTGGTCATCTGCTCCTGCGCCCGGCCCGCGCCCTGCGCCGCCGCCGCGATCAGCACCGGGCTCTGCCGCAATTGCCGGGCCCGCTCGGGGCTCGTCACCACGACCGCCTGGCCGCCGTCGGTCTCCTGGCAGCAGTCGAGCAGCCGCAGCGGCTCCACGATCCAGCGCGACGCGGCGTGGTCGGCGAGCGTGATCGGCTTGCCGTGGAAGTACGCCGCCGGGTTCGTCGCCGCGTACTTCCGGTCGGTGACCGCGACATGGCCGAAGGCCTCGGGGCCGAGCCCGTACGTGTGCAGATAGCGCTGGGCGGCCATCGCGACCCAGGACGCCGGGGTGAGAAGCCCGAACGGCAGGGCCCAGCCGAGCGCCGCGCCCTCGGCGGAGGGCTCGCGGTGCTGCACGCCGGAGCCGAAGCGGCGGCCCGAGCGTTCGTTGAACGCCCGGTAGCAGACGACGACTTCGGCGACTCCGCTCGCCACGGCGAGGGCCGCCTGCTGGACGGTCGCGCAGGCCGCGCCGCCGCCGTAGTGGATGCGCGAGAAGAAGGACAGCTCGCCGATCCCGGCCGCCTGCGCGACGGTGATCTCCGGGCTGGTGTCCATCGTGAACGTGACCATGCCGTCCACGTCAGCGGGGGAGAGGCCCGCGTCGTCGAGGGCGGCGTGCACCGCCTCGACGGCGAGCTTCAGTTCGCTGCGCCCGGAGTCCTTGGAGAACTCGGTGGCGCCGATGCCCGCGATGGCGGCCTTTCCGCCGAGGGTGTCCCTTTTCCGTACGCTCATGCCCGCGCCCCCTCGGGGAGCTCTACGGTCACCGTGCCCGTGACGTGCCTGCCGATGCCGTTCGCGCCGACCACGTCCACCCGGGCCGTGGCGCCGTCCACCTCCGCGACCGTTCCCGTCAACACCATCGTGTCCCCCGGGTAGTTGGGCGCCCCGAGCCGGATCGCCACCTTCCGCAGTACGGCGGCGGGGCCGAAGCAGTCGGTGACGTACCGCCCCACCAGGCCGTTCGTCGTCAGGATGTTCATGAAGATGTCGGGGGAGCCCTTCTCCTGCGCGAGCTCCGCGTCGTGGTGCACGTCCTGGTAGTCGCGCGAGGCGAGCGCCCCGGCGACGATCAGGGTGCGGGTCACCGGGATCTCCAGGGGCGGCAGTTCCGCCCCGGCGCGAAGGTGTTTCACGAGCGCTCCCCCTCCTCGATCGCGTCGTCCCCGTGTGCGATCAACTCCCCCAGATCCGCGAGGACTTCGGCCCCGCCGCCCAGGTACGCGTCCAGCTGCCGCCCCCAGAGGAAGTGCCGGTGCACCGGGTGGTCCAGGTCCGCGCCCGCGCCGCCGTGCAGATGCTGGCCCGCGTGCACGACCCGGCGCCCGCCCTCCGAGGCCCACCAGGCGGTGGTCAGGGACGCGGCCCGGTGGTCGAGCCCCTCGTCCCTGCGCCAGGCCGCCTCGTACGCGGTGACCCGGATCGCCTCGATGTCCATGTACGCGTCGGCCGCCCGCAGCAGCACCGCCTGCTTGGCGGCGAGTGGCTTGCCGAACTGCTCGCGCGTCGAGGTGTGTTCGACGGCACGGGCGAGCGAACCGGCGCACACCCCGGCCTGCAACCCGGCGAACGCGGTGCGCGCCGTCGCGAGCACGTCGTCGTACGCCCCCGCGCCCCCGAGCCGCTCGCCCGGGGTCCCGTCGAGGACGAGGCGCCCCGCGGACCAGGGCGCGGTCAGCTCGACCGGCCGCACCTCGGCGTCCTCGGTGCGCACCAGCCACAGCCCGTGGTCGGCCGCGGCCACCAGGACATACGTGGCGTCGCGCAGCCAGGGCACCCAGGCGACGGTGCCGGTGAGCCGCCCGTCCGCCTCGGCGCGCACGCCCCGCTGCGTGGGCAGCGCTCGTACGCCCGGCTGCGCCGGGAACGCGCCCGTCGCCACCTCCGTACCCTCCTCCAGGGCGGGCAGGAGCCGCTCGCGCTGGGCCGCGGTGCCGTGCGAGGCGACGGCGAGCAGGCCGTACGCGCCGGACGCGGCGAACGGCACCTGCGCGGTGCGCCGGCCCTGCTCCTCCAGGAGGAGGACGAGGCCGAGCAGCCCCGTCTCGCGCACGGCGCCGCCGAGGCCCGCCGCGCACAGCTCCTTCCACAGCTCCCGGTCGCTGTCCGTGCCGAGGGCGCTGAGCCGCTCCGGCGTCGACAGGTCCGTGAAGATCCGCGCCGCCAGGTCCAGGGCCGCGGACTGCTCCTCGGTGGGCGTGAAGTCCATCAGTCGGCGCTCCCCGGGACGGCCCGGAACACCGGGAGGACCAGGTCCTTCTCCACCTGCCGGAACTCCACCCGGACCGGCATCCCGATCCGCACCTCGTCCGCCGGCACTCCGACGACGTTGCTGATCATCCGTACCCCTTCGGCGAGTTCGACGAGTCCGACGGCGTAGGGCGGATCGAAGGCCGGGAAGGGCGGATGGTGCATGACCACGTACGAGTAGACCGTGCCCTCGCCGCTCGCCTCGACCGTGTCCCAGCGCTGCGAGCCGCAGCCGTTGCACCCCGGCAGCCAGGGGAAGCGCAGGGCCGCGCAGTCCGTGCAGCGCTGGACGAGGAGTCGGTGGCGCTCGGCTCCCGCCCAGAAGCCGGAGTTGTCCCGGTTGATCACCGGGCGCGGCCGTGTGCGCCCTGTCTGTCTGCCGCGCGGCCCGCTGCGCGCGGGTGCGTACTTGAGGATCCGGAACCGATGCGTCCCGGCCGGTTCGCCGTTCGCTTGGACGTCCATCCGCGTCGTCACGAAGTGCCCCGTACCCAGTTTGGTCGTCTTCTGCGCCGAGACGGACTCGATCACCGCATCAAAGGTGATCGCGTCCCCGGGCCGCAGCGGCCGCAGGTACTCCTGCTCGCAGTCGGTGGCCACGACCGAGGTGAACCCGGCGCCGTCGAGCAGCCCGAACAGCGCGTCGTACGCCGCCGAGCGACCCGCGTCGCCCTTGTGTCCCTTCAGCCCTCCCATCGTCCAGGCCTGCAGCATCGTCGGCGGAGCGATCGCGTCCGGTCCTGCGTACGCCGGGTTGGCGTCGCCCATCGCCTCGCACCAGTGCCGGATCATCGGCTCGTTCACCCGGTCCTTGCCGATCCCGGCCTCGGCGGCGGGCCTGCCCTCGTACGTCTTCAACTCCCTTAGGAACGCGGCTAGTTCCCCGCTGTCGGCGGCTCCCGTGGCATGGGTGCTTCCGGGGGCGCCCGCCGAGCCCCGTACGCCGCCCTCCCGCATCTCGCGCGTCCCGCTCACCGCCGCACCTTCCTCATGCCGAGCCGCATCGTCGCGACGATCTCCCGCTGCACCTCGCTCACCCCGCCGCCGAAGGTGTTGATCTGCGCCGCCCGGTTCATCCGCTCCAGCTCACCGTCGCCGTCGCGCCCGATCCCGTACGCACCGGGCGATCCGGCCCGTACGAGACCGGCGTCCCCGACGATCTCCTGGCACATGCGGTACACCTCGACCGCCGACTCGGTCCCGGCGAACTTCACGCCGCTGGCGTCCCCCGGCGCGAGCCGCCCGGCGCCGACGTCACCGACCAGGCGCCAGTTGAGGAGGCGGGTCGCGGCGAGCCGCGCGTGCACCTCGGCGAGCTGGGAGCGCACCCAGGGCACGTCCGCCGGGCGCCGGCCGGTGACGGGGTCGGGGGTGCGGGCGAAGGCGAGGGCGCTCGCGTAGCAGTCCTCGGCCTGCATGCCGATCGCGGCGAGGGCGACGCGCTCGTGGTTGAGCTGGTTGGTGATCAGCCCCCAGCCGCCGTTCTCCTCGCCGACCAGGTTCGAGCCCGGCACCCGGATCGCGTCGTAGTACGTGGCGGTGGTCGTCAGCCCGCCCACCGTCTCGATCGGCGTCCAGGAGAACCCTGGCGCGTCCGTCGGCACCAGGATGATCGAGATCCCCCGGTGCTTGGGCGCCTCGGGGTCGGTACGGCAGGCCAGCCAGATCCAGTCCGCCTGCTGAGCGTTGGACGTGAAGATCTTCTGCCCGTCGATCACCCAGTCCTCACCGTCCCGTACGGCCCGGGTGCGCAGGGCCGCGAGGTCCGTACCGGCGGACGGCTCGCTGTAGCCGATCGCGAAGACCAGCTCGCCGCTGAGGATGCGCGGCAGGAAGTAGTCCTTCTGCTCCTGCGTCCCGTACTTCATCAGGGTCGGCCCGACGGTGTTCAGGGTCACCATCGAGACCGGCGCACCCGCGCGGTACGCCTCGTCGAAGAACACGAACTGCTCGTCCGCGCCCCGCCCCTGCCCGCCGTACTCGACGGGCCAGCCGAGCCCGAGCTTCCCGTCGGCCCCGATCCGGCGCAGGACCGCGCGCTGGGTCTCCTCGTCCGGCTCGTCGCCCGGCTCGTCTTCTTCAGGCCCTCGGGCCGGTAACTGCCGGAAGTAGGCACGGAGTTCGGCGCGCAGCTGCTTCTGGCGCTCGGTGGGGGCGAGATGCACGGCGTCCCTCCTGGGAGCTCGTACGAACCTTGGGGATCAGGGTTTCCGACTCATTTCTGACTGTCCGTCAGAAACGAGCCCGCTGTCAAGGTCTCGCTGTCAAGGTCACGGAGCTTCCTCGAAGAGGTCGACGCACCGGCGCGGCGGCACAGTTCGTGCCGCCGCGCGGTGCAAGTACCCCCACCGCGCGGGCCCCGCCCTCCCCCCGCTGGAGGGCGCGGCCCGACGCGGTCCGGTGGCTTACCAGAGCTCGGTGAAGTTGATGTCGTACGTCTCGTTCGACTGGTCGACGGCCGTGAAGGCGGAGCCGTTCACCTGGGCGTTGTTGTTCTGGTTGGAGGCGCCGGAACCGGTCGCCACCTGCTGGTTGGTGGCGGAGTTGCCCTCGTTCTCGCCGCCGACGCCGCTGCCCGTGACGGTCGCGACGCTCGCGTTCGATCCGTCGCTCGCGAAGCCTCCGTTGTCAGCCTGGGCCACGCCCGTGAAGAGTGCCGCGGCGAGCGGCAGAGCGGCGGCTGCGGCGAGGACGCGAGCGGTCCGGATACGTGCCATGTGATTCCTCCAAAGAGCCCGGCCGAGCTGATCGGTCCGGTAAGTGCGCCTGATGCGGGGGCAGTTGGCCGACCGCCCCGGTGGCGTTCCTGTGGTGTTCCTGTGGTGTTCTGCGGTGTTCTGCGGTGTTCACGACGTCGCGAGAGCAGAGGTGCCCACGGCGCCCCCGCCGAACCACCCCCGCCCCGGCCTTCCCTCGCAAGCGTGATGACAAGTCGATAAACCCCCCGCGCGCCCTCGATCCGGCACAGGCCCGCCGACCGGCCTCGAACCCCCCGCACAACGGCCGCCCCTCTGTGCGATTCACCCGTACGAGACGGGCGCGCACCCGAAATCCCCCTTCCCTTCTTCGAACGTACGTACGAAAATGAAGCCATGGCCACCACCGACCGGCACGCCACCACCCTGGCCCTCGCCCACGCCCTGTCCGCCGCGGAGCGTGGGCTCGCCGTCATCCCGCTCTCCCGCACCAAACTCCCGGCCCTGCGCTCCCCGCACCGCGCCGAACCACACCCGTCCACCCCCTGCCACGGCGAATGCGGCCGCCCGGGCCACGGGGTGTACGACGCGACGACCGACCCGGCCCGCATCCGCGAGCTCTTCGCCGCCGCCCCCTGGGCCACGGGGTACGGCATCGCGTGCGGCCTGCCCCCGCACCACCTCATCGGCATCGACCTGGACGACAAGCCGGGGCCCGACGGCCCGGACTGCTCGGCGACGCTGCGCGAGCTGGCCCTGCGGCACCTCTTCACGATCCCGGACACGGTGGTCGTCCTCACCCCGAGCGGCGGCCGCCACCTCTGGCTCTCCGGACCGCCCGACGTCGTCGTCCCCAACTCCGCGAGCCGGCTCGCCCCCGGGATCGACGTCCGGGGTGCGGGCGGCTATCTCGTCGGCCCCGGTTCCCGCACCGAACACGGGGTGTACGCCACGGCTCCCGGCACGGCCCACCTCGCGCCCGCCCCCTGCCCCCGCTCGCTCCTCCGCCTCCTCACGCCGCCGCCGCGCCCCCGCACGCGTTCCGCTTCCGCTTCCGCGACGGGCGGCCCTGCGGGCGCCGCGCAGGGTGAGGGCCTGATCCAGTTCGTCCTCGGCGCGCGCACGGGCCAGCGCAACACCCGCCTCTTCTGGGCCGCCTGCCGCGCGTACGAATCCGGCATCGGCGAGACCCTCGCCCCGCGCCTCACCACTGCGGCCACCCAGACAGGCCTGACACCCCACGAGGCACGAGCGACGATCGCTTCGGCGGCTCGGGTGGTGGGCGGGCGGGGGTAGGCGTGCCGTTCGGGGATCAGGCGGGATCCGGTCGGCGGTCAGCTGTCGGCGGATCGGGTCGGCGGTGGGCGGATCGGGTCGGCGGTCGGCTGTCGGCTGTCGGCTGTCGGCTGTCGGCTGTCGGCTGTCCGATGCGGCCCGGCGGTCTGCGGGCGCCGGATCCGGTCGGCTGTCGGCTGTCGGCTGTCCGATGCGGCCCGGCGGTCTGCGGGCGCCGGATCCCGTCGACGGAAACCCGGCCCGGCGCGGCGCGGCCCGGCCTCAACTGGGCGTTGCTGCCTTCCAGTTGCTGCTCAAAGGGCGCTCGAAGCCGGACCGGGCTCCATGCCAGACTCCCGCCCATGAAACTCGACCAGGCGCTCGTGGACGCGGCCATGGAGCTCATGGACCGGCGCTGGCCTTCGGACGAACCCGGCGGCGCGGCCGCCGTACGGCTCGCCGACGGGGGCATCCTGACCAGCGTCGGCCTCGACAACATGCACGGCTCGGTCACGCTCTGCCAGGAGGCAGGGGCGTTCATCCAGGCGTACACGCAGAACCGTGCCGTCACCGCCTCCGTCTGCGTCTGCCGTGACCTGGAGCGGGACCGGGTACTGATCCTGCCGCCCTGCGGCATCTGCCAGGAGCGTCTCGCCCTGTGGGGTCCGTCCGTCGAGGTCGGCGTCCCACGGGAGGGCGATCCCACCCAGTGGGAGGCGCGGACGCTCGCAGAAGTGAACCCGTACTACTGGGGCCCGCAGTTCGCCGACGGGCAGTGGCCCTCCCAGGCACAGCACTCCGAGTGACGCCCACCCGCCCGCGTGACAGCCGCCGATCCGCATGACCTCCGCGGCCTCCGCCCATGACGAGGGCCCTGACCGATCCTGCCGGTCAGGGCCCTCAACTCACGCGGTGGGTGTGGGATTTGAACCCACGGTGACTTGCGCCACGACGGTTTTCAAGACCGTTCCCTTAGGCCGCTCGGGCAACCCACCCTCGCCCCGCCTCACCTGCTGCGGAGCGGGCTACAGCCTACCGGCCTCCGGGGCCGCCGTGGGCGTACGGGCGCGTTCTGCCCGGAGCGCGACCGCATGATCCGGAAACCGGGCCCACGGCCGCGCGTTCGCTCAGTCCTCGCCCTTGCTGCCGAGCACGACGTCCACGGTGTGCTCCTCGCCGCCGCGCTTGAACGTCAACTCCACCGTGTCGCCCGGCTTGTGGGTCCAGATCTCGCTGATCAGCGTGGGGCCGCTGTCGATCGGGCGGTCGTCGAGCCGGGTGATCACGTCGCCCGCCCTGAGCCCCGCCTTGTCCGCGGGCCCGCCCTTGGTGACCGGAGCCGAACCGCCCACGCCCTCGTCGGAGATCCGCGCACCGTCACTCGTCGACTGGTCCAGGGAGACCGAGGCGCCGATCATCGGGTAGACCGCCTTGCCGGTCTTGATCAGCTGGTCGGCGACGTTCTTCGCCTGGTTGATCGGGATGGCGAAACCGAGGCCGATCGAACCGCCCTGACCGCCGCCGAGCCCGCCACCGCTCTCCGCGGGCTTGATCGCGGAGTTGATGCCGATCACCGCACCGCGCGCGTCGAGCAGCGGCCCACCCGAGTTGCCCGGGTTGATCGACGCGTCCGTCTGCAGCGCGCTCATGTACGAGTTCTTCGAGCTCGTACCGTCGCCGGAGGCCACCGGGCGGTTCTTGGCGCTGACGATGCCCGTCGTCACGGTGTTGGACAGGCCGAAGGGCGCGCCGATCGCGATGGTCGAGTCGCCCACGGCCACGCCCTCCGAGTTGCCGAGAGGCAGCGGCTTGAGCCCCGAGGCGTTCTTGAGCTTCAGGACCGCCACGTCGTACCCCTGCGCCAGGCCGACCACTTGCGCCTCGTACTTCTTGCCGTCCGAGAACGTGACCTGGATCCGGCCGCCGTCCGCGGCGGACGCCACCACGTGGTTGTTGGTGAGGATGTGGCCCTGCTTGTCGTACACGAAGCCGGTGCCCGTGCCGCCCTCGCCCTGCGCGCCGCCGCCCTGTGCGTCGATGGTGACGACGCTGGGGAGCGCCTTCGCCGCGATGTTCGCGACGGTGCCCGGATCACGCTTCAGGTCGGCGGGGGTGTCCGAGGCGGAGACCGTGGTCGAGTCCACGGCCGAGTCGTTGCGCTCCGCCGCCCAGTACCCGATCCCGCCGCCGATGCCACCGGCGAGCAGCGCGGCGACCAGAACTCCGGCGACGAGCCCGCCCTTGCGCCGGCCGGGCACAGGCGCGGGCGGCTGATAGCCCGCGCCCCACCCGTGGCCACCGCCCCCGTACGCGTACGCGGGCACGGCGGGCGGAGTGGGCGGCGTGGGCCCACCGGCACCGGCACCCTCGGCGTGCGGCCCCGGGGCCGGTCCCGGCGGAGGCGGCGGCACGGGCGGGAGCGGCGCGGTGTGCTGCTGATCCGGGTTCCCGGGTTCGGCCGAAACCGGCCGCTGCTGGTCCGCCGAAACCGGTCGCTGCTGGTCCGCCGAAACCGGTCGCTGCTGGTCCGCCGAAACCGTCCGTTGCTGCTCGGTCGGTGCCGACTCCGTGCCGGACGTCGCGTCGGGAGCGGCCGCCGGAGGCACAGGCACGGAAGGTGCGGACGGGGCGGGGTTGACCTCGTTGCCCTCGTTCTCGGTGCTCACAGCTCTCTCTCCTCGATCCACGGCGCCGGGCCGTCCTGACCCGGCTGTGCGGTTGTCCCGTTGCAGTTCAGCTTTTCCCACTGTGTGGTTTCAGCTTTTCCCATGGGACGTCAGGGGACCATAAGCCGCACCTGTGCGTCCTGCCCTCAACCTTTATGTCGGACCAAACGGGCGCACCCGCCCCCCGGAGGGGCCGCACGAAGGAGGCTCCACGAGTGACACCATGACGCGGTGACCTCCGCACCACAGACACCTCCCGCGGGCCCGATCCGACCCTCCGCCGGGGTCCCTCAGGTCGTCGCGCACAGGGGCGCTTCGGACGAGGCCCCTGAACACACCCTCGCCGCCTACAAGAAGGCCATCGAGGACGGCGCCGACGCCCTCGAATGCGACATCCGCCTCACCGCCGACGGCCACCTCGTGTGCGTGCACGACCGTCGCGTCAACCGTACGTCAAACGGTCGCGGCGCGGTCTCGACGCTGGAGCTCGCCGATCTGGCCGCCCTCGACTTCGGCTCCTGGAAGCTCCGCGCCGACGCCGAGCAGCCCGCCGAGTCCCCGGACTGGACCGAGCACCCCGATCGCGCCGACACCTCCGTCCTGACCCTGGAACGGCTCCTGGAGCTGGTCGCCGACGCGGGCCGCCCGGTCGAGCTCGCCATCGAGACCAAGCACCCCACGCGCTGGGCCGGCCAGGTCGAGGAGCGGCTGCTGCTCCTCCTGAAGCGCTTCGGCCTGGACGCGCCGCCGCCCGAAGGCCCTTCGCCGGTACGGGTCATGAGCTTCTCGGCGCGTTCCCTGCACCGTGTGCGCGCCGCGGCCCCGACCGTCCCGACCGTCTACCTCATGCAGTTCGTCTCGCCCCGGCACCGCGACGGACGGCTCCCGCGCGGTGTCGGCATCGCCGGCCCCGGCATCCGCATCGTCCGCAACAACCCGGCGTACATCGAGAGGCTCAAGCGCGCCGGAAACCGTGTGCATGTGTGGACGGTGAACGAACCCGAGGACGTCGAACTCTGCGTGCGCCTGGGCGTCGACGCCATCATCACCAACCGCCCGCGCGCCGTGCTCAGCCAACTCGGCCGCACCTGACGCCCCGTACGACCCATCCCTCACTACGCGCGCGTGCCGCACGACGCGCGCGTGCCGCATCCCGCGCCCCGGAAGGCAGGTCGGGCAACGCTCAGGAGCCTCTCCCGCCACTCACGCAGAGTGCACCGGCGCGTTCATTCGGTACGCGATCGTCACGAGTGCGTCACCGGAGGTGGATTGGCCGGTTTCCGGTCCAGTCCAGTGGGGCATTCACACCGTGGCGTGGGGCAAAGGAGGTCTCGGGGGTGGCGTTGGTGGTGGCACAGGAGGTGCCCGCGTCGTCAAGCATGGCCGTACCCCATGGCCCTGCGGGCGTGGGCAAGGCACGACACCGGATGCGGGATCAGCTGCGCATCAGCGGGGTGTCGGATTCGGTCATTGACGATGCCGTCCTGATCCTGTCGGAGTTGCTCAGCAACGCGTGCCGGCACGGCCGGCCGCTGGGCCGGGGATCGATGGTCGGAGACGGAGACGTGCGGGCCGCGTGGCGGGTGGAACCGGCGGGGCGTCTGACGGTGGAAGTGACGGACGGCGGTGGTCCCACCCGACCGGTTCCGGCCACGCCCTCGGTCACCGCTCATGGCGGCCGCGGGCTGAACATCATCACGTCGCTGGCGGAGGATTGGGGTGTCAGGGACGGTACGACGGGCGAAGTCACCGTGTGGGTCGTCCTGAAGGACGTCACGTGCCGTACGGATTTCGCTACGCGCGTCGCTGCCCCTGCGGCCGTCGCCGAGCTCGAATTCGCGGACCCCTTCGAGGACTTGGCCTGAGCGCACGCCCGTCGCCCGGTTGTCGCCCGCCCGTCGCCCGGTCGTCGCCCGGCGGTCCCGGCGCGGTGAGCGCGGCCCGGCTCGATCCCCGTCCGGGTTATCCACAGGCACCTCGGTCTTCGCGTACGAACGGCTAGGCTCGCGCCGTACGCAGGAAGACGTCACCGGGAGACACCCACGATGGCCAAGAAGCGCCCCCAGACCAAGGGCCAGCCCCAGGGCAAGAAGGCACAGCTCACCGATGGAGAGATCCCGGTCGTCGGTGCCCGTGAGCCCTGCCCCTGCGGTTCCGGCCGCCGGTACAAGGCCTGTCACGGCCGGGCCGCCGCGCACGCCGTGACCGAGCTGGTGCACCGCCCCTTCGAGGGCCTGACCGGCGAGGGGGACTGGGTGGCGCTGCGCGAGCTCGTGCCCGCCGCGACCGCCGAGCTCACCCTCAAGGACGGGCTGCCGGAGGGCGTCCCGTCGGTCACGCTCGCCACGGTGCTTCCGATGGCCTGGCCGGGCCTGCGCCGCGAGGACGGCTCGGTGCTGATCGGCCTGCAGAACGACATGGCCTCCGGCGACCTCAGCCGTGACCTGGCCGACACCCTGCTGCAGGCCCTGGAAACGGAGCCGGGCAAGCCGGTGAGCGGCCGCCGCGCCCCCGCCGACGGCCCACGTCTGCAGGACCTGCTCGACCCGGCCGCACCCTTCGAGCCGGTGGTGCACACGGGCTTCGAGTTCTGGATCCCGGACTCGGAGAACGCCACGCCGGACGTCGCCGCTTCCCTGGAGCGCGCCAACGCCGCGGCGATCCCCACGGTCAAGCTGGCCGGTGTGGACGCGGCGTACTGGTGCGAGACCCCGGAGAAGAACCACCTGCGCTGGGTGATGCAGCACCCCGAGGAGAAGCTGCTCGACGCCCTGGCCCGGCTGCACGCCGCGGGCACCTCGAGCCTCGGCGAGGGCACACGCCTGGTCGGCTCGTTCCGTGCGCACGGCCTGATGGTGCCGGTCTGGGACCTGCCGAGCGAGGTCACCGCGGCCGACGTGGAGAAGCCCGCCGCCGAGTTCGCCGAGCGCCTCGCGGCCGCGCTCGCCACGGACGCCCCGCTGACCACCGAGGAGCGCCGGGCCCGCGGCGGCCTCACCAACCGCCAGGTCACCCTGAACTGACCCGTCGGACGCGTCCGGAACGGCCCTGAAGCAGCCGGGAACATATGACTCGTGTCACAACTCCCGGTAAGCACAGGTAAATCCGTGTCCGAATAGCAGAGATCGAATTTGCGAACCGCCGATCTCTTGTTACCGTTCAGGTAGCCCGGTTGCTGGTGCATCCCCCGTCGCCAGCAACCGGGCGCTTGTCTTTTCTGCGGAATCCCGCATTCAGCTCCCCGCCAGGCCCGGCGCCTGCTCCCCGGCTCAACTCCTGGGTGTGTGGGGCGAGTTGCTCCCGGAGCGCAGTAGCAGCGGCCGCTCCGCTGCTTCCCCCTCAGCCCCCTCCGGCGCCGCGAACTCCGCGATCGCCGTATACGCCGAGGGCTCCCCCTGCCCGGGTTCGCGCGGGGTCTCACAGGCGCCGGGTTCGTCGTCGGCCCCGACGGCACAGTGCATCTGCACGGTCCGCCCGCCGGGACCCATCAGCGTCAGCACGGCGCGCAGCTGCTCACCGGTCGCATTGCGGTAGTACGTCCGCGCCCAGATGTCGCCTCTCTGCGCCAGCACACAGGTCTGGGCCTCCACACCCTCGGGGGAGACGAGTTCCGGTCCGCACTGCGCGGCGGTGGTGAGTCCGAGCCCGGAGAGCAACCCGTCGCCGGACGCCTCCGCGCCCTTCGACCCACGGCTCTTGCCCTGCTGCGCGCCACCCTCGACCGGCGCGCCGGCCTCCGCCTGCCCACCGGCCCCGCTCGGCTCGGCGGATTCCCGCCGTACATCTCCTTCGTTCCGTACGCCTGATTCCTGCCGTACGTCTGACCCCTGCCGTACATCCGATCCCTGCCGTACGGCCTCGGAGGTGGCGTCGCCCGCCGGTCCTGCGAGGGCCCCGGCGAGGGGCAGGGAGGTGGTGAGTGCCACGGCGGCGATGAGCGCCGCCAAGCGAGCTCGCTGCAAGGGACCCACCTGCTCGACTGCTACGGGGGAAGGGAATGGCCCGAAGATATCGGCGGAGCACAGGGCCGCGGAGCGGTCCGCGCCCGTTTCCGCTACATCTCGGGCGCGCTCACACCCGTACGAGTGAGGGTCTCGACGAGGACGTCCACGACCGCCTCGACGTCGGGCACCCAGGGCCGGGCCGAGCCGGGCAGCGGGGCGCGCTCCCAGCGGACCTGGCCGCGGCCGGTCTCGGAGGGTGGCAGCACCACATAGCCGCCCTCGCCGTGGAAGCGGAGCGAGCCGGGCACCTCGTCCTTGGCGTAGAGCAACTCGCCGAGCCGGGCGAGGGAGTAGGGCGCGACGAGCAGATACCAGCGCTCGGGGGTGGCGACGACCGGGCCGAGACGGAGATCTGCGCGGTCGAGCTGACCGAGGGCGCGGGCCGCGGCGAGGGCGGGCAGGCTGACCGCGCAGGGGCCGGGGGCGCCGGTGGCCAGGATGACCGGAGCGGTGGGGCGGTTGGTCCACCACCAGCGGACCATGCGCTCATCGGTGGTCGCGGCGAGGAGGCCGGGGTCGAAGGGGTGGGCACCGGGCTGGGCGCAGTCGGCGTCCGGGCAGGCACAGCCGGGCAAGCCGGTCTGCTTGGGTCCGACTCCGGGAAGCACCGGCCACTGCCACGCCGTGGCAAAGGTCAGGGCTGCGCTGATCTGCTCAGGCCTGCCATTGGTTCGCTTCGACAGGTTCGACAGGAGCTTGCGTCGCCTTCCGAGGATCTCGCGCATGAGCGCTCGTTCCTTTCCGTTGAACGCCGAGGGCCACATCACACCATGCGTGCATCTGTTCACCGTGCGTACAAGTCGGCGCTTCACACCCCAGCTCAAGCATGGGGAACCCCAATGGGGTCGAGCGTTGGCTGTGCTCCATTAAAGCCTGGCGGAGGGTGGCGCGTGCATGGCGTTTGTGTGCCGTTGCGTATGCCGTGTGCGTTTGCTCGCTGTGCTCGCAGTCCCGCCGTTTCCACCCTCGAACGAGTGGGGAGCGGCCGCCGCAGGTTAAGACGCGGAGGTCCGGTGCCAGGTTCCGGGACGGCCCAACTGCCCCTGCCCTACACCGATTACGTACCCATCACGACCGCTGTGACGCCGTGTTGAACGAGGCCAGTCGACCGCAATATGCCCTTACTGCTGTCATTTTTCAGCCAACTTGTATTTCGCTTCACAAGCAGCCTCACACACTCCGCCAGACCTCTGAAACCCCATGGACACCAGCTTTCCCATCCGGACAATGCTGGACATCCCATCACCGGGCCGTGTACATGTGGAGGCACTGCTGACGGCGCAGAATGACAGGGGGTTTGCGATGCTATTGAGCAATACGCACCGGCCCGAAAGCCGGACGCCATGAACGCCCCGCACCTTCCGAATGTGGCTGGAATCGACTCAACGGTTCCCTCTCCTGCGCAGACTGCCGCGTCCGTCCAGAATTCCCCCGGCGCCACCTCGACGAGCCCGCCCCCGCCGCCCGCCGGCGCCGTGCTCCAGGACCGCCTCGCCGGCTGGGTCTCGGACCTCACCACGCTGCACGAGCTCACCGAGCGGCTGACCCGCACCGCCTCCCTCGACGAAGCACTCCAGGAACTGCTGCGCGCGGGCTCGGCCCTGGTCGGCGCACGCCGCGGCCTCGTCGTCCTCGAACCCGCCGACGGGCAGGGCCCCGACACCACGATCGGTCTCGGCCTCGCCCACGCGGACCTCGGGCACATCGAGACCGTGCCGCGCAGCTCCACCTCGTACGGCCGCATCCTCGACGGACTGCCGGAGGGCGAGACCGAGATCGCCAGCCCCGATCTGCTCTCCGAGGACGGCCTCGACCCCCGCCACCGCGAGGTCGCCGCCCGCCTCGGCTACGCCGCGAGTTACGCCGTCCCCCTCGCCACCGATGCCGCGGGCAAGCTCGGCGCCGCGGTCTGGCTGTACGACGAGCCCGCCGAACCGGTCGAGCACCAGCGCCATCTGATCGGCCTCTACACGCGGTACGCGACCGAGCACCTGGCCCGCCTGCTCGAACTGGAGCGGGCGCGCACCACCCTTGCGACCGTCGCCGAGGAGTTGCTGCCCAGCCGGCTGCCGCGGGTCGCCGGGGTGCAGCTCGCCGCCCGGCACCGCACGGGACCGCGCGGCGGCGGCGACTGGTACGACGCGCTGCCGCTGCCCGAGGGCGCGCTCGGTCTCGCGGTCGGCTCGGTCACCGGATCGGGGCCGAGCGCGGTGGCGGCGATGGGGCGGCTGCGCGCCTCGCTGCGCGCGTACGCCGTGATGGAGGGCGAGGATCCGGTCGCGGTCCTGTCCGATCTGGAACTTCTCCTTCGGCTGACCGAGCCGGCGCGCAGCGCGACCGCTCTCTTCGCCTACTGCGAACCGCACCAGCGCAAGATCGTCCTCGCGGGCGCCGGACACACGCCTCCGCTGATCATCGGCGAGCGGCGCACCGCGTTCGTGGAGACCTCGCTCTCCGCTCCGCTCGGGATGCTGGCCTGCTGGGAGGCGCCGAGCGTCGACCTGTCCCCCGCACCTGGCGAAACCGTTCTCTTCTATACGGACGGCCTGCTGCACCGCACCGGCGACGCCATGGACCGCGCCTTCGCCCGGCTCCACTCGGCGGCGTCCGGAGTGCCCCGCTCGATCCGGCACGACCCGGGCGCGATCGCCGACCACGTGCTGCGCACGGTGCTGCCGGACGGCCTCGACGCGGCGGACAGCCGCGAGGACGTGGTGATGCTGGCGGCCCGCTTCGAGTGACGGGTCTGCTGGGCGCCTCTTAAGAGAGACGGGTCTGCCGCGCGCCTCTTTTAGAGAGACGGTTTTCGAATCGTGCGCCTCAGGTGACGTTGGCCATAGGTCTAAAGGCTCTGGGACGTCTTCCGTACGGACATACGATGGAGAGCGGTCCAGTGTCGTACTGAGGAGGCAGACCGTGGCCGAACAGCTCACCCCGGAGACCCCGGACGAGTCTGAAGAGCAGCCGATCAAGCAGCGCAAGAACGGCCTGTACCCGGGCGTGTCCGACGAGCTGGCCGCGAACATGCAGTCCGGCTGGGCCGACACCGAGCTGCACGACCTGCAGCCCGTCCCGCAGGCCGAGCACACCGCCCGCCGCCGCGCGGCGCTGTCCGCGCGCTTCCCCGGCGAGCGCCTGGTGATCCCCGCGGGCAACCTGCGGACGCGCTCCAACGACACCGAGTACAGCTTCCGCGCGTCCACCGAGTACGCGTACCTCACCGGCAACCAGACTGAGGACGGCGTCCTCGTCCTGGAGCCGAAGGACGACGGCCACGAGGCGACGATCTACCTGCTGCCGCGCTCCAACCGTGAGAACGGCGAGTTCTGGCTGGACGGCCAGGGCGAGCTCTGGGTCGGCCGCCGCAACTCCCTCACCGAGGCCGAGAAGCTCTACGGCATCCCCGCCTCCGACGTGCGCGAGCTGCCCGCCGCGCTCGCCGAGTCGACCGGCCCGACGCGTGTCGTGCGCGGTCACGACACCGGCATCGAGAAGGCCCTGACCGACAAGGTCACCGCCGAGCGCGACGAGGAGCTGCGCGTCCACCTGTCCGAGGCGCGCCTGGTGAAGGACGCCTTCGAGGTCGCCCAGCTCGAGCAGGCCTGCACGTCCACGGCCCGCGGCTTCGAGGACGTCGTACGCGTCCTGGACAAGGCCGAGGCCACCAGCGAGCGCTACATCGAGGGCACCTTCTTCCTGCGCGCCCGCGTGGAGGGCAACGACGTCGGCTACGGCTCGATCTGCGCCGCCGGCCCGCACGCCACGACCCTGCACTGGGTCCGCAACAACGGCCAGGTCCGCTCCGGCGACCTGCTGCTCCTGGACGCGGGCGTGGAGACGAACGAGCTCTACACCGCCGACGTGACCCGCACGCTGCCGATCAACGGCCGCTACACCGAGCTGCAGAGGAAGATCTACGACGCGGTGTACGAGGCGCAGGAGGCCGGCATCGCGGCGGTCAAGCCGGGCGCCAAGTTCCGCGACTTCCACGACGCCGCGCAGCGCGTGCTCACCGAGAAGCTGGTCGAGTGGGGGCTCGTCGAGGGCCCCGTGGAGCGGGTGCTCGAGCTGGGTCTGCAGCGCCGCTGGACCCTGCACGGCACGGGTCACATGCTCGGCATGGACGTCCACGACTGCGCGGTCGCCCGCACCGAGGCGTACGTCGCGGGCACGCTGGAGCCGGGCATGTGCCTGACGGTCGAGCCGGGTCTGTACTTCCAGGCGGACGACATGACGGTGCCGGAGGAGTACCGCGGCATCGGCGTCCGCATCGAGGACGACATCTTCGTCACCGAGGACGGCAACAGGAACCTCTCGGCCGCGCTGCCGCGCCGGTCGGAGGATGTGGAGCAGTGGATGGCTCAGCTGAAGGGCTGAGCTGAAGGGCTGAGCTGAAGGGCTGAGCTGAGCATCGGCTCATGGCCGGTCGCCCCCGTCGGGGGTGGCCGGCCTTTGTCGTTCGTCGAGCGGGATTTTTTCCCTAGTGGTCGATACAGAAAGCGTGCTACGGTCTTTCTGTAGGGGCCGATACGGAATGTGAACGCCGAACGAGGGGGAGCCCCATGTCCACGCCCATGTCCATGTCCACACCCATGCCTGCGCGCAGTGCTGCGCCCAGCGCCTCGTACGCCCGGACCGTGCGGGGCTCCGGTCCCGGGTTGCTGCTCGCGCACGGCGCGGGAGGCGGCGTCGAGGCCAACTACGGCCCGCTGCTCGACGGCCTGGCCGCACACCGCACCGTCGTCGGCGTGGACTATCCGGGCACAGGGGCCACGCCGCGCGCCGAACACCCGCTCTCCCTCGACGAGTTGGCGGACGAGCTGGTCGGCGCCGCGGACGCGGAGGGGCTCGAGCGGTTCGCGATCGTGGGGTACTCACTGGGCGGCGCCGTGGCCGTACGTGCCGCGGCCCGGCATCCGGGACGGGTGACGGGGCTCGTCCTGACGGCGACGTTCGCCCGGCCGGACGCCCGGTTGCGGCTCGACGCCGAGGTCTGGCGGGACCTGTACGCGGCGGGGCAGCACGAGTCGCTGGCGAAGTTCATGCTCCCGAAGGCCCTCAGCCCGGCGGCTCTCGCGGCCCTCACCCCGCACGAGCTGGCGGCGGCGCTCGCGGGGGCGCGCGAGACCCTGCCCGCCGGGACCGCCGAGCACACGGACCTGGTCACGCGCGTGGATGTACGGGACGACCTCGGCACGGTGGCCCGCCTCGGCATCCCCTCCCTGGTCATCTCGACCGCGGCCGACCTGCTGGTCCGGCCCGAGCACCACCGCGAGGTGGCGGCGCTGCTGCCGGGTGCGGGCTTCGCCGAGCTCGACTCGGGCCATCTGCCCTTCGCGGAACGCCCCGAGGAATGGCTCGGCCTCATATCCGGATTCCTCACATCCGGATTCCTCACATCCGGACTCCTCGGGGAGGTCCGGGAAGAGACCTTCTGAGGGGACGGTCAGGCGCTCTGAGGGGACGGTCAGGCGCTCACCAGCGGAGCGTTCGTGCGCCACTTGAGGATCTTGTCGAAGCGGACCACGGCGCCGCTGCGGCCCGGCTTGTTGTCGAAGGAGGCGTGGTCGGCGATCTCCCGGATCAGATACAGGCCGCGGCCGTGCTCCGCGTCCGCGCCGGGCGTCCTGACCGGGCGGTCGTGACCGGCGGGCGGGAAGCCGGGGCCGGAGTCGACCACCTCGATGCGGCACATGTCGCCGTCGAGATAGGCCGTGACCCGGAAACCGCCGGGGGAGCCGGTGTGCGGGGCCGTGCCGTCGGACGCCTGGGCGCGGCCGCCGTGCTCGACGGCGTTGGCGCAGGCCTCGCTGAGGGCGACCGAGAGGTCGTAGGAAATGTCCGGATCGACGCCGGCCGTCTCCATCGTGCCGAGCAGATGGCGCCGGGCGAGCGGAACGCTCGCAGCCTCGCGCCGCAAGTGGAGGGACCACCAGATGCTCATGCTGAAGCCTCCTGGCTGCGGCTCGACATACCGATACCTATTGCCGCGACCGACCGCATATAAGCGCAGAGTTGACGTGATGCCGCCCATACGGCGGATGCGCGGAGGCACGACGCAAGGTACGGGAGCGATCAGTTCGCCCACAGGGGCCGGAGCCGACCTTTCGGACCTTGCGGACCTGCCGTATGGGGCGACCGGGGCCAGTGCGATGATGACCCGGTCATGGCTGCCCCCCTTCCGCGCACCCTGCGCGCAGCGCGTGAGACGCGCGAGACCCGCCCCGGAGTGAGCCTTCGGGCGCTTCGGGCCGCGGTGTTCGCCGCGGTCTGCGTCGCGCTGTCCGCGGGCGGCCACGCTCTCGCCTCCTGTGCCACGGTCCCGCTGTGGTCGCTCGGGATCGGGTTCCTCCTCGTGCTCGCGGTGGCGCTGCCGCTCGCCGGACGTCCGCGTTCGATGCCCGGCATCGCCGTCTCGCTGACGCTGGGGCAGCTCGGGCTGCACGCGCTGTTCGGGATCGGGCAGCAGGGCTCGCAAGTCGCCCAGAGTTCGGCGGACAGTGCGCTGATCGCGCAGGCCGCCCGCCTGGTGTGCGGTGCGGGTGCCGCCGCGATCAGTCCCACGGAGGCCCGCCGGATCCTGAGCACCGCGGGCATCGACCCGGACTCGGCGGTCGCCGCGCACCAGCACGGCGAGGCCGCGGCCACGCACGCGGCGGCGTCCGGCATGGGTACGGGGCTCGCGCCCGATGTGCCCATGCTGCTCGGCCACCTGCTCGCCGGGATCGCCGCGGGCTGGTTGCTGCGCCGCGGCGACCTCGCCCTGGTGCGGCTCTTCGAGCTGTCCGCGTACGCGGCGTACGGGATCGAGGAGGGCGCGCTCGTGCGTCCGCTGCGGGTGGCGCTCGCGCTGGCGCTGCTGCTGCGGGCCGGGCTGCGGACGCTGCTCGGCTGCCTGCCGTGCGCGGTGCGTACGGCGCGCCGGGTGCCGTGGCAGCCGCGTACGGCGGTTCTCGACGACACGGTGATCAGGCGCGGGCCACCCGCCGAGGCGTTCACGCTCGCTGCCTGACGCGGCCCTTCGGCAGTACGGAGGAAGCCGCGCCACGCGCGCGTGGTCCCGTGCCCCTGGGGCACCGGCTGCGTGCTCGCGCGTCGTGTGCCCGTGCCCTGCCGACCAGCGGGTGGGCCGCGCGCCCTTCACCGTTCCCACTGCCGAAAGTGGAGTTTGTCTGCCATGTCCGTCATGAATCGTCAGCTCAAGCGTGTGGCCGCCGCCGGTGCCGTCGCCGCCTCCGCCGTGCTCGTCCTGTCCGCCCCCGCCTTCGCGCACGTCAGCGTGCAGCCGCAGGGTGAGGCCGCGAAGGGCGGCTTCGCCACGGTCAACTTCAAGGTGCCGAACGAGCGGGACGACGCCTCGACGACCAAGCTCGAGGTGAGCTTCCCGACCGACCACCCGCTCGCCTCCGTCATGCCCCAGCCGGTGGACGGCTGGGACGTGAAGGTCACCGAGTCCAAGCTGGACAAGCCGATCGAGATGCACGGCGAGAAGATCGACGAGGCCGTCTCCAAGGTGACCTGGACCGCGGACGACAAGGGCATCGAGCCCGGCACGTTCCAGCAGTTCCCGGTCTCGGTCGGCGCGCTGCCCGAGGACGCCGACCAGGTCGTCTTCAAGGCCCTGCAGACGTACTCCGACAAGGAGGTCGTCCGCTGGATCGAGGAGCCGCAGGAGGGCGCGCCGGAGCCCGAGTCGCCCGCGCCCGTCCTGAAGCTCACCGAGGCGGCCGACGGCCACGGCCACGGCGCCGCGGCCGACAAGGCCTCGGACGACGCCAAGTCCGGTGAGGGCGCCACCGAGCAGGCCGCGAGCGACAGCAGCGACGGCCTGGCCCGCGG
The DNA here is from genome assembly GCF_031157275.1 of Streptomyces sp. LHD-70. Taxonomy (GTDB): domain Bacteria; phylum Actinomycetota; class Actinomycetes; order Streptomycetales; family Streptomycetaceae; genus Streptomyces. The sequence goes on along the minus strand of NZ_JAVIFW010000014.1, from coordinate 43,596 downwards.
CCTCGGCGTCGCCGGCATCCTCGTCGGCGCCGCCGGCGTGGCCTTCGGCGTCCTGGCCGGGCGCCGCCGCGGCGAGTCCGCGAGCTGAGACAGCCGGTGCCGCGCGGGGGCGCATCCGTACGCCCCCGCCGCTCACCGGGCCATCACGAGAAACCCATGGGAACACCCGTCATGCGCAAGAAGACCGCTCTCGCCGTCACCGCCCTGTTCGCCGCCGCCACGCTGACGCTGTCGGCGTGCGGCACCGGTGGCGCGGACTCCGACCAGCCCGTCGCGGACGTGTCCGCGCAGGCGCAGGACAAGGCCGCGACCGTACTCGACCGGCCCTTCGAGAAGCCGGACCTGGTCCTGAAGGACACCAAGGGCAAGGAGTTCGACCTGCGCGAGCGGACCAAGGGGAAGCCGGTGCTGATGTACTTCGGGTACACGCACTGCCCGGACGTCTGCCCGCTCACCATGAGCAACATCGCGGACGCCAAGCGGCGCCTCGCGCAGAAGCTCCCCAAGGACGAACTGGCCGCCCTCCAGGTCGTCTTCGTCACCACCGACCCGGAGCGGGACACTCCGGCGGAGCTCGGCAAGTGGCTGAAGGCGCAGGACCCTTCGTTCATCGGTCTGACGGGTGACTTCCCGACCATCCAGGCGAGCGCCCGGACCCTCGGCATCAGCATCGATGCGCCGAAGAAGGAGAAGGACGGCTCGGTCACGTCCATGCACGGCAAGCAGGTCATCGCGTTCTCGCCGAAGAGCGACGCGGGCTACGTCCTCTACAACGGCGAGGAAGCGACCGCCGACGACTACGTGAAGGACCTGCCGAAGATCATCAAGGGAGAGAACCCGTGACACCCCGCACCACCCGCGCCACCCGCATCACCCCCCGCACCACCCTCGTCGTCGCCATAGCCGCCGTCTCGGCTCTGGCGCTGGCGGGCTGCGGTTCCTCCGACGGCTCCGAGAAGACCGGCGCGTCGAAGGAGAAGGCAGCCGCGGCGGACGCGAAGCCCCAACTCGGCGTGGCCGGTGGCTATATGCCCGAGCCCGTCACGAAGGACATGGCCGGCGGCTTCCTCACCGTCACCAACAAGGGCGGCGCCGACAAGCTCACGTCGGTCACCAGTGACGTGTCGAAGTCGGCGGAGATCCACGAAACCGTCGGCCAGAAGATGAAGAAGGCGAAGTCCTTCGACATCCCCGCGAACGGCACGCTGAAGCTGGAGCGCGGTGGCAACCACATCATGTTCCTCGAGCTGGAGAAGATGCCGAAGAAGGGCGACAAGATCGCCGTCGAGCTGCACTTCGAGAAGTCCGCGCCGGTCAAGGCCGAGCTCGAGGTGATGGATCCGACCCACAACCCGAACAGCCACTGAGGGAAGACGAGTTGATGCTGCCCACCGCTCCCCGCCTCGGCCGCACCGGTCCGCTGCTGCACCTCGTGCTGCTGCTCGCGGCCACCGTCGGCGTCCTGCTCGCGGGTGCCTCACCCGCGTCCGCGCACGCCGCGCTGACCGGGAGCGACCCGAAGCAGGGCGCGGTGGTGCAGCAGGCTCCTGAAGAGGTGACCCTGCAGTTCTCCGAGCAGGTCGCCATGTCGGACGACTCGATCCGGGTGCTCGACCCGAAGGGCAAGCGGGTCGACACCGGCGAGCTGCAGGACCTGTGCAGCGGAAGCGTCGTCAAGTACGGCGTCCCGCTGCACAGCGGGCTGCCCGAGGGCACCTTCACGGTCGCCTGGAGGGCGGTCTCCGCGGACAGCCACCCCATCTCCGGCGCGTTCAGCTTCTCCATCGGCGCCCCGTCGAAGACGAGCGTGGCGCTGCCGGAGCAGGAGGCGGGCGGCGGTCCGGTCGGCGTGCTGTACGACATCGCGCGCTATGTCTCGTACGCCGGTTTCGCCCTGCTCGTCGGTGGTGCCGCGTTCCTCCTTGCCTGCTGGCGGCAGGGCGTGGGCGTACGGGCGATGCAGCGGCTGATCGCATACAGCTGGGTCGGACTGACCGGGGGGACGCTGGCGCTGCTTCTGCTGCGCGGGCCGTACACCGACTCGGGGAAGCTCGCGGACGTCCTCGACCTCGGTGGGCTCGGCGCGGTGCTCGAGACCAAGACGGGCGCCGCCCTGGTCTCCCGGCTGCTGCTGCTCGGCGCGGCCGCGCTGTTCGTCGTGGTGCTGTTCGGGGCGTACGCGAGACGCGAGGACCCGGCCGAGAAGCGGGACCTGACGTTCGGCCTCGCCGTCGGCGGCGGGGTCGTGGCGGCCGGGCTCGCCTCGACGTGGGCGCTGGCCGAGCACGCCTCGACGGGGATCCAGAGGGCGATCGCCATGCCCGTCGACGTGGTCCATCTGCTGGCCGTGGCCGCCTGGCTCGGCGGTCTGACGGCGCTGCTCGTCGCCCTCTACCGCGCCCCGGCGGATCAACCGGTGGGCCGGGGCGCGGTGCAGCGGTTCTCCCGGATCGCGTTCGGCTCCGTGCTCGTCCTGGTGGCGACGGGCCTCTACCAGTCGTGGCGCCAGGTCGGTTCGTGGAACGCGCTGGTGTCCACGGCGTACGGGCAGTTGCTGCTCGTGAAGGTCGGGCTCGTGGTGCTGCTCGTCGGAGTCGCGTCGATCTCGCGGCGCTGGACGGCACGGATCGTGCGGGGCGCTGAGCCGGAGACGGCGGAGGGCGTCGCGGACGGAGAGGAACGCGACGCAGGCGAGGCGGCACGTGTCGTCGGGCAGCGGGCGGGGCGGCGTGCGGACGAGCCCGTGTCCGTACGAACGTCGCGTGCCACCGGCACCGCACCCGAGGCCGACGCGAACGCCGCCCCGGACGCCGGACCTGAAAACGCCCCGGACGCCGGACCTGAACCCGAGCCCGTGCCCGGCTCCGGACGCGAACCCGAACCCGATCCCGGACGCGAACCCGGACGCGAACCCGAACCCGAGGCTGACCACGACGCCGACCCCGAGCGGGCCGCTCAACTCGCCCGGCAGCGCGCCGCCGTGCACACCGCGCGCAAGAAGCGGATCAGGGACGCCGACCCGGACCGTGCGGGCCTCAGGCGCTCGGTGCTCGTGGAGGCGGCCGTCGCCGTCGTCCTGCTCGCCGTCACCACGGCCCTGACCACCACCGAGCCGGGCCGTACCCAGGAGCAGGTGGACCGGGCGGGCGCGGCCACCGGCAGCGCCGTGCCGAACCGCCCCGTGAACATGACGCTGCCCTTCGACACCGGCGGCCAGGACGGCAGGGGCACCGTCCGCATCGACCTCGACCCGGGTCGTACGGGCAGCAACACGCTGCACGTCTACGCCGAGCGCCCGAACGGCAAGGCCTTCGACGTACCCGAGCTGAAGGTCGCCCTCACCCTGAAGGCCAAGGACATCGGGCCGCTCCCGGTCGAGCCGGACCGGATCTCCACCGGCCACTGGAGCTCGGCGGGCGTGCAGGTGCCGATGCCGGGCAACTGGCAGCTCTCGGTGACCGTGCGCACCTCGGACATCGACCAAGTGACCGTCCACAAGAACGTGAAGATCGGCTGACGCCATGGCTGTTGACGACCGCGAAGAGAGCCCCTCCCGTACCCGTACGCGGAAGGAGGACTCCTCCCGTACCCGTACGCAGAAAGAGGCCTCCACCCGTACCCGTACGCCGCAGGACACCGGGCCGGAGGCGGCCGGCGGGTCCACCGTCGAGCTGTCCCGGCGGCGGCTGCTCGGAACGGTGGGCGCGGCGGGGGTCGGCGGGATCGCGCTCGGCGCGGTCGGCGGTGTGGCCGGGCACGCGGCGGCGCAGTCCGAGCCCGGGGCGGGCCTGGCCTCGGTGGGCCGTACGTCGGTGCCGTTCAACGGGGAGCAGCAGCCGGGCATCACCACGCCGATGCAGGCCCGCGGCCACCTGGTCGCCTTCGACCTGGCGCCGGGCGCGGGCCGCAAGGAGGCCGCCGCGCTGCTGCGCCGCTGGTCCTCAACGGCCCGCCGGCTGATGGCGGGGCGCACGGCGGCGGACGACTCCGCGGTCGCGTTCGACGCGGGACCGTCCTCGCTGACGGTGACGTTCGGCTTCGGGCGCAGCCTCTTCGGCCGTACGGGCCTTGAGAAGCAGCGGCCGTTCGCGCTCGACCCGCTGCCCGCGTTCTCCTCCGACCAGCTCGACGCCAAGCGCGGCGAGGGCGACCTGTGGGTGCAGATCGGCGCCGACGACGCCCTGGTCGCCTTCGACGCGCTGCGCACCCTGCAGCGGGAGGCGGGCGACGCGGCGCGGGTGCGCTGGCAGATGAACGGCTTCAACCGCACGCCCGGCGCGACGGAGAAGCCCATGACGACGCGCAACCTGATGGGCCAGGTCGACGGCACCAACAACCCGAAGGAGTCGGACGCCGACTTCCAGAAGCGGATCTTCGTCCCGGCGGACGGCTCGGCCGACCCGGCCTGGATGGCGGGCGGCTCCTACGCGGTCGTACGCCGGATCCGGATGCTCCTCGACGACTGGGAGAAGCTCTCGCTGAGCGACCAGGAGCAGGTCATCGGGCGCAAGAAGTCCGACGGCGCCCCGCTGACCGGCGGCTCGGAGACGACGGAGCCCGCGCTTGACAAGACCGGCCCCGACGGCAAGCTGCTGATCGCCGCGGACGCGCACGCCCGGATCTCCCGCCCGGACCAGAACGGCGGCGCCGCGATGCTGCGCAGACCGTTCTCCTTCCACGACGGGTACGACGAGGACGGCGTGCCGGACGCGGGCCTGCTGTTCATCTGCTGGCAGGCCGATCCGATGCGTGGCTTCGTACCGGTGCAGCGCAAGCTCGACCGGGGCGATGCGCTGTCGGCGTTCATCCGGCACGAGTCGAGCGGCCTGTTCGCGGTGCCCGGAGGTGCACGTTCCGGTGAATACGTGGGGCAGCGGCTGCTCGAGTCCTGAAGACGGCGGCGCCGCCCTCTCGATCGGCGCATTAAGGTGACGGTATGTCGGCCACGCGCTACACGTATCTCGGACCCGAGGGCACCTTCACCGAAGCCGCCCTGCGCACCCTGCCCGAAGCGGCGACCCGTGAGCTCGTGCCCATGGTGTCCGTGCCCGCCGCGCTCGACGCCGTGCGCGGCGGCCAGGCGGCGGCGGCGCTCGTGCCGATCGAGAACTCCGTGGAGGGCGGCGTCACCGCGACCCTCGACGAGCTCGCCACCGGTGAGCCGCTGATGATCTACCGCGAGGTGCTGCTCCCGATCGCCTTCGCGCTCCTGGCCCGGCCCGGCACGAAGCTGTCCGACATCAAGACGGTCACCGGTCACCCGGTCGCCCAGCCGCAGGTCCGCAACTGGCTCGCGGCCCATCTGCCGGACGCGCTGTGGGAGTCGGCGGCCTCGAACGCGGACGGTGCGCGCCTGGTGCAGGAGGGCCGCTACGACGCCGCGTTCGCGGGTGAGTTCGCGGCCGCGACGTACGGGCTCGAACCGCTGGTCACCGAGATCCACGACGCGGAGAACGCCGAGACCCGCTTCGTGCTCGTGGGCCGCCCGGCCCGGCCCGCGGCGCCGACCGGTGCCGACAAGACCTCCGTCGTCATCTGGCTCGACGACGACCACCCCGGCGCGCTGCTCGAATTCCTCCAGGAGTTCTCGGTGCGCGGGGTCAACCTGATGCTGATCCAGTCCCGGCCCACGGGCGCGGGCATCGGCAACTACTGCTTCTGCGTGGACGCCGAGGGGCATATCGCGGAGCGCCGGGTCGGCGAGGCCCTGATGGGGCTGAAGCGGATCGCGCCGAAGGTGCGCTTCCTCGGCTCTTACCCGCGCGCCGGTGTGACGCCCGCCGAGGTGCGGACGCTGCGCGCGGGCACGACGGACGCCGAGTTCACGTCGGCGGCGGACTGGCTGGCCCGGGTCCAGGACGGCCGGGCCTGAGTTTTCCGCCCGTCCCCTCGTTCACTCCCTCTCTGCCCTCGTTAACTCCCTCTCTCCCCTCAACTCCCTCTCTCCCCTCGTTCACTCCGCCTCTCCCCGCATTTCACTCCGCCTCTCCCTCTCCTCTTTCACCTTGTCCTACCTGCGGATTTTTCTCTGTCCACAGGGTTATCCACAGGTGGGCTTCTCGACCTGGGGACAAGTCGACACCAACCCCTGGCTTGGTCGACAAATCGCCCCGGTCGCCCCATTCCCTTCCACAGTCCCGCACGTCAGCCGTCGTCCACTCAATTCCTTTCATTAACGCTTTAGAGCGAGCCCTTTCCACTCGAAAGTGAGCATGCGAGGGGTTTGCGCCAGGAATTCTTCGGTCCGCATCTCGCTTCCGGAATGATCGTTTCCGGTATCCACAGACTTTTCGCACAGCCTGTGGATAACTTTCCTTCGAGGTCCACCCCCTGTGGACAAGCGCAGCTCACGGACCGCTCTCTTGCCCCCGGCTTGACCCCCGGCTTGCCCCCGGCGACGGCGCAGCGGAATACGGTCGAGGGCCCCGCGCACGCACCGGTAGCCTGGAGCGCGTGATTGACCTTCGCCTGCTCCGTGAGGACCCCGACCGTGTCCGCGCTTCTCAGCGCGCCCGTGGAGAGGACGTCACGCTCGTCGACTCTCTGCTCTCCGCCGACGAGCGCCGCAGGTCGTCCGGCGTCCGCTTCGACGAGCTGCGCGCCGAGCAGAAGCAGCTCGGCAAGCTGATCCCCAAGGCCTCGCCGGAAGAGCGGGCCGAGCTCCTCAAGCGCGCCGAGCAGCTGAAGGGCGACGTCAAGGCGGCCGACGCAGAGCAGGACGAGGCGAAGGCCGAGACCGACCGCCTCCTGCTCCAGCTGGGCAACCTCGTGCACCCGGACGTCCCGGTCGGCGGCGAGGAGGACTTCGTCGAGCTGGAGCAGCACGGCACGATCCGCGACTTCGGAGCCGAGGGCTTCGAGCCCAAGGACCACCTGGAGCTGGGCACGCTCCTCGGCGCGATCGACGTCGAGCGCGGCGCCAAGGTCTCCGGCTCGCGCTTCTACTTCCTCACCGGCGTCGGCGCCCTGCTCGAACTCGCCCTGGTGAACGCCGCGTTGGCGCAGGCCACGGCCGCCGGGTTCACGCCGATGCTGACCCCAGCCCTTGTCCGCCCGCAGTCGATGGCCGGCACGGGCTTCCTCGGCCAGGCCGCCGCCGACGTCTACCACCTGGACAAGGACGACCTGTACCTGGTCGGCACGTCCGAGGTCCCGCTCGCGGCGTACCACATGGACGAGATCATCGACGCGGACAAGCTGCCGCTGCGCTACGCCGGGTTCTCGCCCTGCTTCCGCCGCGAGGCCGGCTCGCACGGCAAGGACACCCGGGGCATCTTCCGGGTCCACCAGTTCGACAAGGTCGAGATGTTCTCGTACGTCGACCCGGCGGACTCCGAGGCCGAGCACAAGCGGCTCCTGGAGTGGGAGAAGCAGTGGCTGACCTCGCTCGAGCTGCCGTTCCGCGTGATCGACGTCGCCACCGGTGACCTCGGCTCCTCGGCCGCCCGCAAGTACGACTGCGAGGCCTGGATCCCGACGCAGGGCAAGTTCCGCGAGCTGACCTCGACGTCCGACTGCACCGAGTACCAGTCGCGCCGCCTCTCCATCCGGATGCGCGACGAGAAGAAGATCCGCCCGCTCGCGACGCTGAACGGCACGCTGTGCGCGGTGCCGCGGACCATCGTGGCGATCCTCGAGAACCACCAGCAGGCCGACGGTTCGGTGCGCGTGCCCGAGGTACTGCGCCCCTACCTCGGCGGGCGTGAGGTACTGGAGCCGGTCGCCAAGTGAGTTCACTTCCTGGTCCGGAGGGTCCGGAGGGTCCTGGCAGTCCGGACGGTCCGAAGAGTCCGGAGGCCACCGCGGGGGACGCCGACGCCGCGCGCGTCGTCACCGTCGGCTCGATGAAGGCCGGCGCCGCCGCGCAGGCCGCCGCCCAGCGGGACGCCCTGGCGCCCGCGGCCGAGCCGGGCACCTTCCCGTACAAGCTGATCGCGACGGATCTCGACGGCACGCTTCTGCGGTCCGACGAGACGATCTCGCCGCGTACGCGCGCCGCGCTCGAAACCGCCTGCGGGCTCGGCGCGGCGCACATCGTGGTCACCGGCCGGGCCGTGCCCTGGACCCGGCACATCCTCGACGACCTCGGGTACGAGGGCATCGCGGTGTGCGGCCAGGGCGCGCAGGTCTACCACGCGGGCGAGCACCGGCTGCTCACCTCCGTGACGCTCGACCGCCAGCTCGCCGGGCTCGCCCTGGCCAAGCTGGAGGCCGAGATCGGCCCGCTCGCGCTCGCCGCGAGCCGGGACGGCGTGGACGGCGAAGTGCTCGTCGGCCCCGGCTACCGCGTGCAGGAAGGCCCGCTTCCGGTCGTGGAGTTCACGGACTCTGCGGACCTGTGGTCGGCCCCGCTGAACAAGCTGTACGTCCAGCACCCCGGCCTCTCCGACGACGCGCTCGCCGAAGTGGCGCGGCGGATCGCCGGTGATCTGGTCGGCGTGACCATGGCGGGCCCCGGCATAGTGGAACTGCTGCCGCTCGGGCTTTCCAAGGCGACCGGTCTCTCGCTCGCCGCGCGGCGCCTGGGCGCGAAGGCCAAGGACACGATCGCGTTCGGCGACATGCCCAACGACGTCCCGATGTTCGGCTGGGCCGCGCACAGCGTGGCGATGGCCAACGCCCACGAGGAACTCAAGGCCGTGGCGGACGAGGTGACGGCGTCCAACGAGGACGACGGGATCGCGCTCGTCCTGGAGCGGCTGCTCGCCGACCGGGGATCTTTCGGAGGACCTGGATCATGACCGCCGCGCGTACCGTCCGACTCCGCCGGGTCTACGAGACACCGGAGGACGAGGACGGTACGCGCGTCCTCGTCGACCGCCTGTGGCCGCGCGGCCTGAGCAAGGCGGACGCGCGGATCGACGTCTGGCCGAAGGACCTCACTCCGTCGACGGAGCTGCGCCGGTGGTTCCACGGGCCCGGACAGGGCGAGTTCGAGGAGTTCCGTTCCCGCTACGAGGCGGAGCTTGACGGGGATGCAGCCCGGGCGGCGCTCGCCGAGGTTCGGGGGCTGGCCGCGAAGGGCACGGTCACGTTGCTGTCGGCGGTCAAGGATCTTGAGCGGAGCCATGCGGGCGTGCTGGCGGAGCGCTTGAGGTAGGGAGACTTTCCCTCCCCGCCCCGCCCCTTCCCGAAAGTCCTGCCGGACGGGCCTCCTCAATCGCCGGAGGGGCTCCATTTGATCCCCGCAAGCCCTCCACAGACCGAGTTGTAGGATGACTGGGCAACAGGGCAAACAGAGAGGTACGCGCATGGCGCTGCAGGCCGCAGGACGGCAGTCCCTCGTGGACACGGTCGTCGACCAGCTCCGCACGCAGCTGACCAGCGGCGCGTGGACCGTCGGCGACCGCATCCCGACCGAGCACACGCTCGCCGAACAGCTCGGCGTCGGCCGCAACACGGTCCGGGAGGCCGTCCGCGTCCTGGTGCACGCGGGGCTGCTGGAGTCGCGGCAGGGCAACGGCACGTTCGTACGCTCCGCCGCCGACCCCTCCGCCGTACTGCGCGGCATGCGGCACGCGGGCGCCCTGGAGGTCACCGAGGTCCGTGTCGCCCTGGAGGCGGAGGCCGCCCGGCTCGCCGCCGAGCGCCGCGACACCCACGACCTGCTGCGGCTGCGCGCCGCGCTCGCCACGCTGCACGAGGAGGGCGACCGGGACGCGGACGCCGACATGGCCTTCCACCTGGCGGTCGTCGAGGCCACCCACAACACCGCGTTCATCGAGGTCTACCGCTTCTTCTCGGTACGGGTGCACGAGGTGCTCGTGCACGCGCTCGGGGACCAGGACATGCCGCCCGTGGACATCGCCGTGCACGAAGCCCTCGTCGACGCCGTCGAGGCCGGGGACCCGGTCGCGGCCGACGCCGCCGTGCGCGCGCTCCTGAAGGTGCCCATCGACGCGCTCCGGCAGCTCGGCGTGCGCTGACTCGCGCCGCCCCTCTCCCCCCACACCCCCCACACACGTACGGGCCCGTACAGCCGTACGCCCGAGAAAGGTGCCCTCTTTTGTCACGCCCCGATACCGCGCCCGGCGACGCCGAACAGCTCCTCCTGGACGCCGAGGCCGACGTCCGCCCCTCGCCCCGAGGGCTCGCCGCGCGGCGGGAGTTGCTGGCGCACCCCGTGGTGCTGCTCATCGGGATCGTGCTCGCCTCGCTCAACATGCGGGCCGCGCTCGCGAGCGTCTCGCCGCTGGTGGGCGAGATCAGCGAGGCCTTCGGGCTCTCCTCGACGGCGACCAGCCTCGTGACCTCGGTGCCGGTGCTCTTCCTCGGCGTCGGCGCGCTCGTGGCTCCCTGGCTCGCCCGGCGCTTCGGCACCGAAGTGGTGCTGTTCTGCGCCCTGTTGCTGCTCGGCGTGGGGATTCTCGTACGGGTCGTGCCGACCGTGGGCGCGCTGTACGGCGGGGGTGTCCTGGTCGGCACCGCGATAGCCCTGCTCAACGTGTTGATGCCGGGCCTGATCAAGCGGGACTTCCCGGACCGCGCCGCGTCCATGACGTCCGTCTACACCGGCGCGATGATCGCCGGTGCCACGGTCGTGGCCGCCGCCTCCGTGCCGCTGGAGAAGGCCTTCGGCGACAGCTGGGAGGCCTCGCTCGCGTTCTGGTCGCTTCTCGCCGCGGTCGCCGCCGTCGCGTGGCTGCCGCAGGTCCTGATCGCGCGCGGCCGCACCGGGCACGAGGTGCGCGCGGCCCCCGCCGCGCGGCCCGCGCTCAGCGTGTGGCGCTCCCCGCTCGCCTGGCAGGTCACGCTTTTCATGGGCCTGCAGTCGCTCTGGTCGTACGTCCTGATCGCCTGGATGCCGACGATCTTCACGGACCACGGGATGAGCCGCGCCACGGCCGGCGTGATCTTCGCGTTCAACAACCTCATCCAGGTCGCGGGCGCGTTCGGCGTTCCGCTGCTCGCCGGCCGGATGCGCAGCCAGCGGCCGCTGGTCGCCCTGGTGACGGCGCTGGTCGCGGCCGGGTACGCCGGGCTGATGGTCGCGCCGGTGTCGGGTGCCTGGCTGTGGTCGGCTGTGCTGGGTGTCGGGCAGGGCGGTGCGGTGGGGCTCGCCCTGACGCTGATCGTGCTCCGCTCCGGCGACGCGACGACGGCGGCCCGGCTCTCCGGGATGGCGCAGACGGTGGGCTATCTCCTCGCCGCGGCGGGCCCGTTGGCGGCCGGTGCCGTGCACCAGGCGACGGGCGGCTGGACCGTGCCGATCTGCCTCGTTCTCGGGGTGTGCGCCGCGGCCCTGGCCGTCGGACTGCTCGCGGCTCGGGACCGTACGGTCTGACCCCTATGTAAGAACGGCCACCACGCGCGCGTGGTGGCCGTTCTCGTGCGTACCGAAAACACGTACTGCGGTGGCGGGCCGAAAACCCGCACTACAAAGGGAGTTACTCCTCCCCGGCCAGCGTGAGCGAGCGCAGCTTCTGGCCCGCGTACCAGGTCGCGAGGACCGTCACACCGGTCAGCAGGACGACGGCAAGCGGCAGTCCGACATCGGAGCTGACCAGGTCGCCGCGCGCGACGCGTTCCGCCACGGCGAGGGACCACTGCTGCACGCTCAGCGTCCGCGCGCCCTCGACCAGGGAGCCGAACAGCGCCTCCCAGACCAGGGCGTAGACCAGGCCGAACACCACGGCGTGCTTGCTGACCGTGCCGAGCAGCAGGAACAGCGCCGCGTACGCGATGGAGGCGACGAGGGCCGCGATGGTGTACGCGATCGCCACCTGCTGGCCGTTGCCGTTCAGGATCAGCCCCGCGATGAACGTGGGGATCGCCGAGAACGCCATGGTCACGGCGATGGCCACGATCAGCTTGGTGACGATGATCGTGGGGCGCTTGATCGGCTTGGAGAGCAGATAGACGACCGAGCCGTCGTCGATCTCCGGGCCGATGGCGCCGGTGCCCGCGATGACACCGATCAGCGGGACCATCGTGGCGAGCGCGAAGCCGCCGAGGACGTCCGCGGCGACCTGGTCGTCGACGCCGGTGAAACCACGTACCAGAGAGGCGATGACGATCAGCAGGACCGGCAGCGAGAACAGGATCAGTGCGCGGCGGCGGCCGAGCAGGGCCCGGTAGGTGAGCCGGGCGACGGTGGGGTCATACATGTCGGGGGCTCCCTTCAGGCCGCGACGAGGTACGAGAAGACCGACTCGAGGGACTCGTCCGAGGGCGAGACCGTCAGGAGGCGGATGCCGTGCTCCTTGGCGACCTTCGGCAGGAGCTGTGTGAACCGCCCGAAGTCGACGGCCTGGATCAGCAACGCGCCCTCCGCGCGGTCGACTTCGATGCCCGCCGTCGACGGGTCGGCGATCAGCGCGGCGGCAAGCGCCCGGTCGTCGTCGGAGCGCACCAGATAGCGGTGCGGGCGGTCCGTCATCAGGCGGCGGATACGCCGGAAGTCACCGCTCGCGGCGTGCCGGCCGGCGACGATCACTTCGATGTGCGAGGCGAGCTGCTCGACCTCCTCCAGGATGTGCGAGGAGAACAGCACGGTCCTGCCGTCCGCGCCCATGCGCCGCAGCAGGTCCATGAGGTGCATGCGCTGGCGCGGGTCCATGCCGTTGAAGGGCTCGTCAAGCAGCAGCACCGACGGATCGTGCACAAGAGCGGAGGCCATTTTCACGCGCTGGCGCATGCCCTTGGAGTACGTGGAGATCTTGCGGTCCTGCGCGTACTCCATCTCGACCGTGGCGAGGGCCCGCCCTGCCGCCTTGTCGCCGAGGCCGTGCAACTCGGCGTTGGCGACGACGAATTCCTTGCCCGTGAGGAAGTCGTACATCGCCTCGCGCTCGGGGACGATGCCGATCTCCTTGTAGATCTCCTCGTTGCGCCAGATCGGCCGGTCGTCGAGGGTGACGGTGCCCGTGGAGGGGGCGAGGAAGCCGCCCATCATGTTGATGAGGGTGGACTTTCCGGCACCGTTGGGGCCGAGCAGGCCGGTCACGCCGGGGCCGATGCTCATGGTGATGTCGTTGACCGCGACGACGTTCCCGAACCAGCGGGAGACGTGGTCGATGTGAAGGGTGCTCATGGGCGCAGCCCATTCTTTGGAAGGGTGGTGGTGGGCGACGGTGCGGGGGTCACAGCCCGACCTTTCGGTAGCGGCGCATCAGGCTTGCGTACGAGCCGGCGATCAGCGCGAGGACGACCAGAAGATAGATAGCGCCGGTACCTGTACCGGGACCGTGGCCGCCGGGGAACGCGGAGGTCGCCCCGAGGAACGCCGTCTGCACGCCGTCGATCAGCGTGATCGGCGAGAACAGCCCGAGCCACGGGACCGCGCCCGTCGAGCCCTGCACGTCGGCGATGGCCTGCACGGTGGAGACCGCCCCGTACGAGATGGTCAGTACGGCGATGACGGCGGCGACGCCGAAGCCGCGGCGCGGCGTCAGCGCGGCCATGACCAGGCCGAGTCCGGCGAAGAGCAGCGAGAGCAGTGCCACGGAGACCAACCCCTGTGCGAACCCGGCGGTCTGGTCCGCGAAGTCCATCTTGGCGAGCAGGGAGCCGAGGTAGAGCACGATCAGCGGTGACGCGGTGAGGATGAACAGGGCCGAGGCCATCGCCGCGTACTTCGCCGTCACGTAGTCGCCGCGCTCGATCGGGCGCGAGAAGTACAGCGGCACGGTCCTGAAGCGCAGGTCCCGGGAGACCGACTGCGGGGCCTGGGCCGCGAGGAACAGGCCGATGACGGCCTGGGTGGTGATCGCGTACCGCGTGTAGTCGAGCGGCAGGCTCGTCATTTTCGTCTGGACGGCGACGGCCACGACGATCGCCGCCGGCACGCACATCACGGCGAACAGGATCATCGGCAGCACCTTGGACTTGGCGCTGCGGCCGAGACCGTACGCGCCGCGCAGGGACTGCGAGTACAGGCTGCGGCGGGCGTAGGCGCGGCCGAGCCTGGGGCCGTCGTACGACCGGTATCCGATGTTGTGGATCCGGGTCTGCGCCCCGTCCGGGCGCCGGGTGTCAGCTGCCGTCACGGCTGCCGCCTCCTCGCTGTGCCGCAGGCTGCAACGGGGCCTGGGTGTCCACCTGTTGGGGTACGGGTTGCTGCTGGTCGTCGACGTGGAACACCTCGGCGATGTGGTGCCTGCGCTGTTCCATCCGGACCAGGCCGAGGCCGAGTTCGGCGACGGTGTCGCGCACGATGTCGTACGTCTCCTCACCGGTCGCCTCTACGAGGAGTACGTGTCCCGCGCCCGGCAGGCCCTCCTCCACGCGCGCGTGCAGCTTGATTCCGCGGTCCTCGAGCCGGCCGCGCAGGACCGCGGTGCCGTCGGGGTGCTCGTCCGTGTCGGTGACCTCGACGGCGAGCGTCGCCATGGTCTGGGTGAAGTCGCTGGTGGAGCTGGAGCGGAGCAGCTGCCCGCCGTCGATGACGACGACGTGGTCGCAGGTGCGCTCCAGCTCGCCGAGCAGGTGCGAGGTCACCAGGACGGAGATGCCGAAGTCGGTGTGGACGCGGCGGATCAGGCCGAGCATCTCGTCCCGGCCGACCGGGTCGAGGCCGTTGGTCGGCTCGTCCAGGAAGACCAACTGCGGGTCGTGGACGAGGGCTTGGGCCAGTTTGACCCGCTGCTTCATGCCGGTCGAGTAGCCGCCGATGGGCCGGTAGCGCTCTTCGTAGAGCCCTACGTGGCGCAGGGTGTCGGCAGTGCGCTCGCGGGCGGCGGTGGGCGGCAGGCCGGACATCCGGGCCATGTGCACCACGAACTCGGTGGCGGACACGTCGGGCGGCAGGCAGTCGTGCTCCGGCATGTATCCGACCCGCTCGCGGATGTCGCCGCCGTGGGTGGCGACGTCGAGGCCGAGCACCTGGGCGCGGCCCTCGGTGGCGGGGGAGAGTCCGAGCAGGATCTTGATCAGGGTGGACTTGCCGGCTCCGTTGGCCCCCACGAGCCCGGTCACACCCGGGCCGATGTCCACGGAGAGCCGGTCGAGCGCGGTCACCCGGGGGAACCGCTTGCTGAGGCTTTCGGTCGCGATCACAGTCACGCTTCGACGGTAGTGGCGCGCTTCACAGCGGGCGTCAGCCCAGACGACTGGATACGTGTCCGACTCCAGGCGTACGGACCCGTAGGGGCTATAGGGCTGAGGTACACCCGGAAGGCGTTGCACAGCGTTGTCCACAGGGTCTGTGCACACCTATTGACGTAGCCGTCAGTCATTGTCACATTCATCAGTGTCACGTTACGAACGCGTAGCGCAGCAAGGCGGGAACCGGCGGGACTTCACGGGACGGACGGTGGCATGACCTCAGCGGTGGACACGGAACTCGGCGCGGAACTGCGAGGGTTCAGGGAAGTGCAGTCCCTGGCCTACGCCTGCGCGGAAGCGGTCGCGGCGCAGCTCGTGCCGGGCGTGACCGAGCGCGAGGCGGCGCGGATGCAGCGGGAGTGGCTGCGCGAGCACGGGGTGCGTGACTGGTTCCACCTGCCCTTCGCCTGGTTCGGGGACCGCACGGCGTTCGCCGGCTTCAGGATCCCGCTGCAGTTCTTCCCGACCAGCCGGAGGCTGGAGCCGGGGATGCCCTTCATCCTCGACATGGCCCCGGTGTTCAACGGCTTCACGGCGGACATCGGGTACTCGGGCAGCCTCGGCCCGAACCCGGTGCAGGACCGGCTGATGGCGGATCTGGAGGAGCACCGCGAGCTGATCCTGCGCGAGGTCCGCGAGCGCCGTTCGCTGCGCGAGATCTACGAGGACGTGGAGCGCCTCATGAACCGCCAGGGGTACGCGAACCGCCACCGCGCCTATCCCTTCGGCGTGATCGCGCACAAGGTCGACCGGGTGCAGCAGCGCCGCTTCTCGCCGAATGTCTTCGGCTTCGGCACGCAGTCCCTGAAGGGCCTGGCGAGCGACGCGCTGCACGGCCACCGGGACGGCTGGTCCCCGCTGTGGAGTCCGTACAAGTTCTCCGACCACCCGCCGCAGCCCGGCCTGTGGGCGGTCGAGCCGCACCTCGGGTTCCGGGGGACGGGCGCGAAGTTCGAGGAGATCCTGGTGGTCACGGACTCCAAGGACCCGCAGGAGAGCGCGTTCTGGCTGGACGACGACCTTCCGCACGTACGGCGCTGGGCGGAGGCGAGGTCACTGTGAGCAGGCGGGACGAGCCGGAGCCTCACGAGGACCGGCTGGGCAAGGGCGGGCAGCACATGGGCACGGATCACGGCATGAGCACGGATCACGGCATGAGCACGGATCACAGTGAGCGGGACCGAGAGGGCGAACTCGTAATGAACGGTGGGCTGTTGAAGGACGCGCGCGAGCGCTGGGTCCGTACGGGAGGGGTGGAGCTCTGCGTGGCCGAGCTCGGCGACGCCACACAGCCGACGGTCCTGCTTGTCCACGGATACCCGGACTCCAAGGAAGTGTGGTCCGAGGTGGCGACGCGCCTCGCGGACCGCTTCCACGTGGTCCTGTACGACGTCCGGGGCCACGGCCGGTCGACGGCCCCGGTGCCGCTGCGCGGCGGCTTCACCCTGGAGAAGCTGACGGACGACTTCCTGGCGGTGGCCGACGCGGTCAGCCCGGACCGCCCGGTGCATGTCGTCGGGCACGACTGGGGCTCGGTGCAGTCCTGGGAGTTCGTGACGGTCAAGCGCACGGAGGGGCGGATCGCCTCCTTCACCTCGATGTCGGGCCCGTCCCTCGACCACTTCGGCCACTGGATCAAGAAGCGCATGGCCCGCCCGACCCCGCGCCGGGTCGGCCAGCTCCTCGGCCAGGGCGCCAAGTCCTGGTACGTGTACATGCTGCACACCCCCGTCCTTCCCGAGCTCGCCTGGCGCGGTCCGCTCGGCGCCCGCTGGCCGAAGATCCTGCAGCGCATGGAGAACGTCCCGCAGGACGGGTACCCGACGTCGTCGCTGCCCTCGGACGCGGCCCACGGCGCCTGGCTCTACCGCGACAACGTCCGCGCCCGCCTCAGCAGGCCGCGCGCGGACGCGTACGCC
The DNA here is from genome assembly GCF_031157275.1 of Streptomyces sp. LHD-70. Classification (GTDB taxonomy): domain Bacteria; phylum Actinomycetota; class Actinomycetes; order Streptomycetales; family Streptomycetaceae; genus Streptomyces. The sequence goes on along the minus strand of NZ_JAVIFW010000014.1, from coordinate 26,632 downwards.
CACGCGCCCGTGCAGCTGATCACGCCGCAGGGCGACATGTTCCTCTCCCCGCGCCTCTACGACGAACTGGAGCTGTGGGCCCCGCAGTTGACCCGTCGTACGCTGCCCGCGAAGCACTGGGTGCCGCGTACCCGGCCGGACCAACTGGCCGCCTGGATCACGGACTTCGTGACCACCACCGAGGACCTCGGGGAGCGGGGCGCGCAGGGCGCCGCCGTCGCGCCCCGCGGTGCGGCTGCCTCCGGCCGGTACGCGGACCGGTTCGCCGGCCAGCTCGTCCTGGTCACCGGCGCGGCCAGCGGCATCGGCCGCGCCACCGCCTTCGCCTTCGCGGAGGCCGGGGCCCGCGTCGTCGCCGTGGACCGGGACGCGGAGGGCGCGGCGCGCACGGCCGAGCTTGCGGGCCTGATCGGCGCCCCGGCGGCCTGGGGCGAGACCGTCGACGTCTCGGACGAGCAGGCCATGGAGAAGCTCGCCGAGAAGGTCGCCAGGGAGTACGGCGTGGTGGACGTCCTGGTGAACAACGCCGGGATAGGCCTCTCCGGCTCGTTCTTCGACACGACGGCGGACGACTGGAAGAAGGTTCTCGACGTCAATCTGTGGGGCGTGATCCACGGCTGCCGGATCTTCGGCAAGCAGATGGCCGACCGCGGCCAGGGCGGCCACATCGTCAACACCGCGTCGGCCGCGGCCTTCCAGCCGTCCAGGGCCCTGCCCGCGTACAGCACGTCGAAGGCCGCGGTGCTGATGCTCAGCGAGTGCCTGCGCGCCGAGCTGGCCGGTCGAGGGATCGGGGTCTCGGCGATCTGCCCCGGCCTGGTCAACACCAACATCACGGCCACGGCGCGGTTCGCGGGCGTCGACGCGGAGGAGGAGAAGCGCCGCCAGAAGCGCAGCTCGCGGCTGTACGGCCTGCGGAACTACCCGCCGGAGAAGGTCGCGGGCGCGGTGCTCGACGCGGTGGTCAGAAATCAGGCGGTCGTCCCGGTGACCCCGGAGGCACGCGGCGCCCACGCCCTGTCGCGCTTCGCGCCGAAGGCCCTGCGGGCGATAGCCCGGTTGCAGCCGCCGGTGTAGTCCGGGTTGTGGTCGGCCGGTGTGGCCCGGTTGCGGCCGTCGGTGTGGTCCGGTGGCGGTCGACCGGTGTGGTCCGGTGGCGGTCGACCGGTGTGGTCCGGTGGCGGTCGACCGGTGTGGTCCGGTGGCGGTCGACCGGTGTGGTCCGGTGGCAACCGTCGGCGTGGTCCGGTTGCAACCCTCGGTGTGGTCCGGTGGCGGTCGGCCGGTGTAATGGGCGCCGAGGAGAGCGGCGGACGCACGCAAAGCTGAGTAGCCGAGAAACCGAGAAACCGAGAAGCCGAGCAGACAGGGGAGGTGGCCGGGACTTGCGGCCTGCAGTCGAGTACCGGATCGAGGACCTGGCGCACCACAGCGGAGCCACCGTGCGCACGATCCGCGCGTATCAGGACCGTGGCCTGCTGCCCCGCCCGGAGCGGCGCGGCCGGGCCAATGTGTACACGGACGCGCACCTGGCCCGGCTGCGCCAGATCGCCGACCTCCTGGAGCGGGGCTTCACCCTGGCCTCGATAAAGGAACTCCTGGAGGCCTGGGACGCGGGCCGTGGGCTCGGCGGCGTCCTGGGCCTCGTGGCGGAGGTCGACGGCCCGTGGACGGACGAGAAGGTCGGCCGCATCACGCGCGCCGAGCTCGACGAACGCTTCGGCGGCGCGCCCGACGACGCGGCGGTGGAGGACGCCGTGGAGCTCGGCGTACTGGAGCGAATCCCGGGCAGGGCCGACGAGTTCCTGGTCCCGAGCCCTCAAGAGCTCGCTGTGGCCGCGGAGTTGCACGCGGCGGGCGTCCCGCTGATCGCAATCTCCGGTCACCTGAGGGAGTTGCGCATCCACGTCGAGTACATCGCGTCCAGATTCCTCGACTTCACGACCGAGCATGTCTTCGCGCGCTACATCGGCGGGCACCTGCCGCCGACGGACGACGAGGCGGAGGAAGCAGCCGATCTCGTGCGGCGGCTGCGGCCGCTCGCGCAGCAGACGGTGGACGCCGAACTGGCCCGCGCCATGCGGATGTTCGCCACCCGCCACCTGAGAGAGCACCTCGGAGGGACGCCTCCGCCCACCTCCCTCTCCGAGGAGTCGCCGGTCGCCCTGCCCGCCACGACAATTCAGGCCGTGCAACAGCTGGTTGGCACGGAGAACGTCGCCGCGTTCGTGTCAGCTGCGGCCGAACGGGAGATCCACACACGCAAGTTGGATGAATTGACCGCAACCCCACCTTATGCGGCGGGACTTGACGAACTGGCCTAGCGACAAGGTTTGTTGTCCACAGAAACGCCAACTCGCTTGTGGATAACCCGGGTTGGCTGTGGATCATGCATTCCGACGGTAAAGAGTTGGAGAACTTATCCGGGCCCGGGGCACCCTTGCCACATGAATGACCGACGCCTCGTGAAGGTCTCGAAGTACCTCTCCAGACACCTCCGCCACGAGCCGGAGCGGATCGGGCTGACGCTCGACGCGGCCGGCTGGACGGAGATCGGCGCGCTCCTCGAAGCCGCCGCCGCACACGGCTTCCCGATCGGCCGCGACGAGCTGGACGAGGTCGTCGCCACCAACGACAAGCAGCGGTTCGCGATCGACGGCGAGCGGATCCGCGCCAACCAGGGCCACTCGGTGGACGTGGACCTGGCCCTGCCCACGGCGACGCCGCCCGCGTACCTCTTCCACGGCACCGTCGCCGCGCACCTGGCGGCGATCCGGCGCGAGGGCCTGCGGCCCATGAACCGGCACGACGTCCACCTCTCGCCCGACCGCGAGACCGCGACCCGCGTCGGCGCCCGCCGCGGCCGGCCGATCGTTCTCAGCGTGGACGCGGGGGCGATGCACGCGGACGGCCACACCTTCCGCCGCAGCGCCAACGGCGTCTGGCTCACCCAGGCGGTGCCGCCGCGCTATCTGCGGCTGCGGGCCTGAACCACGGCAGGTCGGCGCGGGCGGGAGTTTGCCGGGTGCAGTCCGGATGCCGACGGCTCAGAGCTGACGGCAGCCGACGGCTCGGAGCTGACCGACGGTTTTCCGGTGCAGTCCGGCAGCCCGCCGCTCAGAGCTGACCCGGCGCCTCCATGGCGATCCGCTCGAAGAGCTGCTCGTCCGCCGCGAAGTCCGAGTCCGGGATCGGCCAGTGCACGACGATCTCCGTGAAGCCGAGCTCCGCATGCCGCCCCGCGAAGTCCACGAACGCGTCGAACGAGTCGATCGGCCGCCGACCGCGCCGGTGCACCGGGTGGAAGTCCGGCGTGAACCCGGTGAGCAGGACCTTGTCGAGCTCCGCCACGTCCCGGCCCGAGTCCGCGCACGCCTTGGAGAGCCCGTCGAGCTGACCGCGCAGGGCCGCGTACGACTCCTCGGGGGTGCCCTCCTCGTACAGCTTCGGGTTGCCCGTCGTCACCCAGGCCTGGCCGTGGCGGGCGGCGAGGCGCAGTCCGCGCGGGCCGGTCGCGGCGACGGCGAACGGGAGCCGCCCCCGCTGCACACAGCCCGGCAGGTTGCGGGCCTCGGTCGCGGCGTAGAAGTCACCGGCGAACGTCACGTCGGCGGGCTCGCGAAGGAGGCGGTCCAGGAGCGTGACGAACTCGCCGAAGCGGTCGGCGCGCTCCCGCGGGGTCCACGGCTCGGCGTCCGGGGTGCGCAGGGTGGTGGCGTCGAACCCGGTGCCGCCTGCACCGATGCCGAGGGTGATCCGGCCCTGGGAGACGTCGTCGAGGGTGATCAACTCCTTGGCGAGGGTCACCGGGTGGCGGAAGTTCGGCGAGGTCACGAGGGTGCCGAGGCGCAGCCGCGAGGTGGCGGCCGCGGCGGCGGTCAGCGTGGGCACGGCGCCGAACCACGGCCCGTCGCGGAAGCTCCGCCAGGCGAGGTGGTCGTACGTGTACGCCGCGTGCAGCCCCAGCTCCTCGGCCCGCTGCCAGCGCGCTCTGCCGCCGTCGTGCCAGCGGTGGATGGGCAGGATCACGGTGCTCAGACGCAGCGGAGAGGTCATGCGGCCAGCGTACGGTCCGGTCCGCGGCGTTTCTTCCGGAGGAACCCGCACCGCACCCGCACCCACACCCGGCATCCGGCATCCGGCACCCGGCATCCGGCATCCGGCATCCGGCACCGTGATGGAGCCTCCGCCTCCGGAGCCATCAGCCTCTGCGTTTGCGCTGCCCCGTACTCAGATGTGCACCCAGCCGCCCGGCCGTGCGGCATATGCGGAAGAATGCGGGAGTGACCTCGACGCGACCGGACGACCTCGGCCCTGACCCCGCCCCTGCCTCCGCCTCCGCCCCCGCTCAGCGCACCCGGCTGATCGCCACGGACCTGGACGGCACTCTGCTCCGCGACGACAAGTCGGTGTCGGCGCGGACCGTCGCCGCGCTCGGGGCCGCCGAGGAAGCCGGGATCGAGGTCTTCTTCGTCACCGGCCGCCCGGCCCGCTGGATGGACGTCGTCAGCGACCACGTACACGGCCACGGCCTCGCGATCTGCGGAAACGGCGCCGCCGTCGTCGACCTGCACGGCGGCGCGGGCACGCACAGCTTCGTCAAGATCCGCGCCATCGAGCGGACCAACGCCCTCGAGGTCGTCGCCCTGCTGCGCGCTGCCGCGCCCGGCACCTCGTTCGCCGTGGAGCGCACGGGCGGCATCGGCCACGAACTGGCCTACCCGCCGCTGCACCTCGACCCGGCGGTCACCATCGCCCCCGTCGAGAAGCTGCTCGCCGAGGACTCCGGCCAGGCCGACCAGCCGGTCCTGAAGATCCTCGCCCACCACGGCGAGCTGTCCCCCGACGCGTTCCTCGCCCTGGCCCGTACGGCCGTCGGCGACACCGCCAACGTCACCCGCTCCAGCCCCACCGCGCTCCTGGAGATCAGCGCGGCCGGCGTCTCCAAGGCCAGCACCCTCGCCCTGTGCTGCGCCGAGCGCGGCATCGCCCCGCACGAGGTCGTGGCCTTCGGTGACATGCCGAACGACGTCGAGATGCTGTCCTGGGCGGGTACGTCGTACGCGATGGGGAACGCCCACCCGGACGTCATCGCCGCCGCATCCGGCCGTACCGTCGCCAACAACGAGGACGGCGTAGCGGTGGTCATCGAGCGGATCCTCGCGCAGCGCACCGGCGCCTGAACGTTTCAGCAACCGCCGTGACGGCAGCCCCGGCCTCGGGGCTGGGGGGTGCCGCTCAGAGATCGACTCCCCGCTCCGCAAGCCACGTTCGCGGGTCCACGCCCGAGCCGAAGTGGGGAGTGAGCCGCACCTCGAAGTGCAGATGCGGGCCGGTCGAGTTGCCGGTCGTGCCCGCCTGCCCGAGCCACTGGCCCGTACGGACCCGCTCGCCCTGGTCGACGGTGACGGCCGCGAGATGCGCGTACTGCGTGTAGTAGCCGCCCTTGTGCCGCACCACGATCTCGATGCCGAAGCCCTGGCCGCACGTGACCCGCACGACCTGACCCGCCCCGGCCGCCCGCACCGGCGCCCCGATGCCGACGGCGAAGTCCTGCCCCGTGTGCCGGCTCGCCCAGCGTTCGCCGGAACCCCCGAATCCGGCGGAGAGTTCGTACTCCTCCACCGGCGCCACCCACGGCCGCCCCGTGTCCGGCTCCCGCTCGTCCAGGCGTACGGCGCCCCGGCAGCGGCCGGCGGTGACCTGTTCGTCGGCCTGGTTCTGCAGCGTCCACTGCGCCTGCTCCAGCTTCCGCTCGATGCCGCGCTTCAGCTGCGCCAGGTCGGCCTGGTGCGCGTCGAGCCCGCGCCAGGCGGCCTGCGCCCGCTGCTCGCCGCTGTCCAGGGCGCGGGCGGTCCGCTGGGCCTTGCCGATCGCGTTGTTCATCGCCAGATCCGCCTGCCATGAGGCCCGCTGACCCCGCATCAGCGCGTCCGGGTCGTCGGCGAGAAGGAGCTGCGCGGTGTACGAGATGTCGCCACCGGTGCGGTACTGGTTCCGCGCGATTCGCCCCAAGTCCTCGCGCAGCAGCCGCAGTTGATGCCGTTCGCGGTCCACGAGCCGCTCCAGCTTTCTGGCCTTGGCGCGCTGGACATCGGCTGCCCTGCGGCCCGCCTCGTAGCGTTCGGTGGCCTTCGCGGCCTCCTCGAAGAGCCGCGCCACGTCCGCGCTGGCGCTCGGCCCGTCCGAGGCGGTGGCGGCCGGAGCGCCTGCCATGAGGAGCGCGAGGAGCCCGAGGATCGCGGACAGCGCCATCGGCAGGCGCAGCCCCGGCACGTGCGGCGTTCGGCGTGAACAAGAGCGCATGCCCGGATCGTCACCCGCCACCACCCGTGGCGCGCGGGCGAGGGGTGCGCACGGGTCGGCCTGTGCCCCGTACAGGCCAAGCGGACTCTGCCGGACGGGGCACAGGACCCCGAACCGCCCCCGCCCCGCCCGTTACCCGCGCGCGTCAGTGCGGGGCCTGCCACACCACCGTCGTACCGCCCCGGATCCGCTTCCCGCCCGCCGGGCCGACGCCACCGTCGACACCGGGCTCACCACGACCGTCGACACCGGGCTCACCACCACTGTCGCCACCGGGCTCACGGCTCCCGTACGCACCGGGTACGCCGCCCCCGTACCCATCGGCCCCAAACGCCTCGTCGGCCCCGAATGCAGCCTCGTACGCATCCGTCCCGAGCCCCGGCCCGTACCAGCTGTCGCCGCCCAGGGACTCCGCGCGGCGCTTGAGGTTCTTCAGGCCGCTGCGGCGGCCGCCCTCGGGGATGCCGACCCCGTCGTCGGCCACCGCGAGCCGTACGCCCGCAGTGCCGTCCGGAAGCGTCACCTCCGCGTCGACGACGACCTCGATCCGGGAGGCCCGCGCATGCCGGAAGGCGTTGGACAGCGCCTCGCGCAGGGCCGCGATGAGGTTCTTGCCGGTGAGCTCGCCGACCACCGAGTCGACCGGGCCGACGAAACGGTGCGCGGGCTTGAAGCCGAGCGGCACGGCGGCCATGTTGATCTCCCGGAGGACCCGGGTGCGCAGGCCGGAGGGCGCCTCCGTCGGACCCTGCTGGAGCGCGAAGATCGCCGTCCGGATCTCCTGGATCGTCACATCCAGCTCGTCGACAGCCTTGCCCACGCCGACCTGTACCTCGGGCACCACCGAGCGGCGCTGTGCGCTCTCCAGCATCATGCCCGTCGCGAACAGCCGCTGGATCACGAGATCGTGCAGGTCACGGGCGATCCGGTCGCGGTCCTCGAAGACCGCGAGCCGCTCCCGGTCGCGCTGCGCCTCGGCCATCATCAGGGCGAGCGCGGCCTGCGCGGCGAACTGCCCGGCGAGGACCTTCTCGGCCTCCGTGAACGGTGCGGCGCCGGGCGAGCGCGGCGTGGCCAGGGCGCCGAGCACCCGGCCGCCGCTGTGCAGCGGCAGCAGCATGCTGGGCCCGTACGCCTTGGCCAGGTCGGTGATCATGCGCGGGTCGGCGGCCGCGTCGTCTATGAACACCGGCTCCCCGGCGAGCAGATGGTCCACCGCGGGCGACTCCGGCGGGATCACCACGCCGAGGGGGCGCAGCGGCCGGTCGGTGGAGACGGCGACGATCTCCAGGCCGCCCTCGGCTGCGGGCAGCAGGACGAGCCCCGCCTCCGAGTCGGCGAGTTTGCGGGCCTGTTCGGCGACCACGTTGAGTGCCTCGTCCGCGTCGGCCCCGGAGAGCAGCGCCGTGGTGACGGCCACCGAACCGTCGATCCACCGCTCGCGCTGCCGGGTCGCCTCGTAGAGCCGGGCGTTGCCGATCTGGATCCCGGCCTCGGTCGCGAGGACCTTCACCATGTGCAGGTCGTAGACGCTGAACGTGCCGTCGCCGCCCTGCTTCTCGGTCAGATAGAGGTTGCCGAACACCTCGTCGCCGACCCGGATCGGGACGCCGAGGAAGGTGCGCATCGGCGGATGGTTCGGCGGGAAACCGACCGAGCGCGGGTCGGCGGTGAGATCGTCGAGGCGCAGTGAGACCGGGTCCTGGATCAGCGCACCGAGGATGCCGCTGCGCCCGTCCGGCAGCTCCCCGATCAGCTCCCGCTCCTCCTGCGTCACGCCGTACGTGACGAAGTCCGCGAGCCCGTCGCCCTGGTCGTTGATCACGCCGATCGCCGCGTATCTGGCGCCGGTGAGGCTCGCGGCGGTCTCCGCGATCCGGTCCAGGGTGGAGTGCAGCCGCAGCCCGCTGCCCACCGACACCATCGCCTCCAGCAGCTGCGGCAACCGCGCCGCCAGCTCCTCGGGCAGCGCCTGCAGGCTCCGCGCCGCCAGCTCGGCGGCCACCGATCCGGTGTCCACCCGCTCAGGGAAGGGGGGCGGGTCTTCGGGTACTGCGGGGGCTGACATGCCCTTGAGAGTAGTAAGTCCTATTTGCCGAGGAAAGTCGGGTACGGGACCCAGGCCCCGCAAGGGGCGCGGGGAACTGCGCGAGCAACCACGACGGCGCCGCAGCCGAATGACGAAGCGGGGCCCGGGGCGAAGCCCCCAGGACGGGGCCCGGGGCGAAGCCCCCAGGACGGGGCCCGGGGCGAAGCCCCCAGGACGGGGCCCGGGGCGAAGCCCCCAGGACGGGGCCCGGGGCGGAGCCCCGTGTCGGCAACCCCGACGCCGGTTCACGTGAGCAACAAGCCCACTTCCCGCTCCCGCTCCCACATCCGCGCCAGCGGCCCCGCGCGCCCCACCAGCTCCGCGTACGTGCCGCGCTGCACGACCCGGCCCTCGTCCAGAACGATCACCTCGTCCACCGCGTCGAGCCCGGCGAGCCGGTGCGTGATCAGCAATGTCGTCCGCCCCTCGGTCGCGTCGAGGAGGTCGGCGGTGAGGGCGTCCGCGGTCTCCAGGTCGAGATGCTCGGCGGGCTCGTCCAGTACGAGGACGGGGAAGTCGGCGAGCAGCGCCCGCGCCAGGGCGAGCCGCTGCCGCTGGCCCCCGGAGAGCCGCGCGCCGTGCTCGCCGACCAGCGTGTCCAGGCCCTGCGGCAGGGAGTCGGCCCATTCCAGGAGCCGCGCCTCGGCCAGCGCGCCGCGCAGCGCGTCCTCGTCGGCGTCGGTCCTGGCCAGCCTGAGGTTCTCGCGGATCGAGCTGTCGAAGAGGTGGGCGTCCTGCGCGCACAGCCCGACGACCCGGCGCACCGCGTCCCCGTCGAGCGCCTCCGCGTCCGTCCCCCCGAGGCGGTACGTCCCCGACTCGGCGTCCAGGAACCGCAGCAGCACCTGCGCGAGCGTCGTCTTACCCGAGCCCGAGGGCCCGACGACGGCGACCCGGCGGCCCCGTTGCAGGGTCAGATCCACGTCGACGAGCGCCTCCCGCACCTGGCCCGGGTGGCGGGCGCGCAGCCCGGTCACCTGAACGGGGAAGGGGTCGGCGGGCGGTGCGGCACCCTCCGCCGAGGTCGCGCGGACCGGCTCCGGCGCGTCGAGCACCTCGTACACCCGCTCCGCGCTCTTCTTCACCCGCTGCCGGAACTGCACGGCGAGCGGCAGCCCGGTCACCGCCTCGAACGCGGCGAGCGGAGTGAGGACGACGACCGCGAGGGCGACCCCGTCGAGCCGCCCGTCGCGGACGCCGCCGACGCCGACGAGCGCGGTGGCCGCGACGGTAAGGCCGCAGGCGAGCGCCGAGAGTCCCGCTCCGAGCGCGGTGGCGGTGGCCCCGCGGGAGGCGATGCCGGTCAGCTCCTTGTCGGCGTCCCGCGCCAGTGCCGTACGGGCCCGCAGCGCACCGGCCACGGTCAACTCCGCGGTACCGGTGAGCAGATCGGCCACGCGGGTGGCGAGCACTCCGCGCGCCGGGGCGAGCCGGCGCTCCGCCCGGCGGGCCAGCGCACCGCTCAGGAGCGGCACCCCCGCCCCGGCGACGAGCAGTCCGACGGCGAGCAGCGCGCCCGCCTCCGGGAGGAGCCAGGCGGTGAAGCCGACGGCGCCTGCGGAGACGACGACGGCCGTGCCGACGGGCAGCAGCCACCGCAGCCAGTAGTCCTGCAACGCGTCCACGTCGCCGACGAGTCGGGCGAGGAGATCGCCGCGCCGGGACTGCCGAAGCCCTGCGGGCGCGAGCCGCTCCAGGCGGCGGTAGACGGCGACGCGGGTGTCGGCCAGCATCCGCAGCACGGCGTCGTGCGTGACCAGGCGCTCCGCGTACCGGAAGACGGCCCGGCCGAGGCCGAAGGCGCGCGTCGCGGTGACGGCCACCATCAGATAGAGCACCGGCGGCTGTTCGGAGGCGCGGGAGATCAGCCACCCGGAGGTCGCCATCAGGCCGACGGCACTGCCCAGCGCGAGGCTGCCGAGGAACAGTCCGAGCAGCAGCCGCCCATGGCGTTCGTGCGCCATCGCCCGTACGCGCGCGAGCACCCGGCCGGCGGGAGGGTGCTCGGCGGCAGCGGTTTCTGCCATGCCCGCGGTGTCCGTGTGCGCGGCGGGCGCGTACTCGTCCCCGGGCGCCGAGCCGACGACCACATCGGCGTCGGCCGCGTCGGATCTCGTGGCGGCCGGCTGCGGCGACGGCGACGCGGCCGAGGTGCCCGAAGCAACCGGCTCCGGCTCCTCGACCCGCACCACCCGGTCCGCGACGGCCAGCAACGCCGGCCGGTGCACCACGAGCAGCACGGTCCGGCCGACGGCGAGGCGGCGCACCGCGTCCACCACGTCCGCCTCGGTCTCGCCGTCGAGCGCCGCGGTGGGCTCGTCGAGAAGCAGTACGGGCCGGTCGGCGAGGAACGCCCTTGCCAGCGCGAGCCGTTGCCGCTGCCCCGCCGAGAGCCCGGCCCCGTCCTCACCCAGCTCGGTCCGCACCCCCGCGGGCAGGGCGTCCACGAAACCCAGGGCTCCCGCGTCCCGCAGCGCCTCCCGCACCGCCTCGTCGCTCGCCTCCGGCCGGGCGAGCCGTACGTTCTCCGCGATCGTCCCGGCGTAGAGGTGCGGGCGCTGCGGGACCCAGGCGATGCGCTCGCGCCAGGCGTCGAGCGAGACGGTGGCGAGGTCGGTGCCGCCGACGGTGACCCGCCCCTCGTCGGGCCGTACGAACCCCAACAGCACATGCAGAAGCGTGGACTTGCCGGCGCCGCTGGGGCCGACGAGCGCGACGGTCTCGCCTGGTTCCACGTGAAACATCGCACCCTCGACGGCGGCACCGGCCCGCCCGGGGTACCGGACCGTGACCCCTTCGAAGCGCACCGCTCCGCTCGGCGCGGGCCCGTCACCCGAGGCCGGAACCTCGGTCTCCAGCACGTCGAAGATCTCCTCCGCGGCCGCGAGCCCCTCGGCGGCGGCGTGGTACTGCGCGCCGACCTGCCGCAGCGGGAGATACGCCTCGGGCGCGAGGACGAGCACCACGAGCCCGATGTACAGATCCATGTCGCCGTGCACGAGCCGCATGCCGATCGTCACGGCGACCAGCGCCACCGAGAGCGTGGCGAGCAGCTCCAGGGCGAACGAGGAGAGGAAGGCGATCCGCAGCGTACGCATCGTCGCCTGCCGGTACTCGCCGGTGATCCGGCGGATCGACTCGGCCTGCGCCTTGGCCCGGCCGAAGACCTTCAGTGTCGGCAGCCCGGCGACCACATCGAGGAAGTGCCCGGAGAGCCGGGAGAGCAGCTTCCACTGCCGGTCCATCCGCGCCTGGGTGGCCCAGCCGATCAGGATCATGAAGATCGGGATGAGCGGCAGCGTCACCACGATGATCGCGGCCGAGACCCAGTCCTCGGTGACGATCCGCGCGAGCACCGCCACCGGCACGACGACCGCGAGGCCCAACTGCGGGAGGTAGCGCGCGAAGTAGTCGTCGAGCGCGTCCACCCCGCGCGTCGCGAGCGCGACCAGCGAACCGGTGCGCTGCCCGCTCAGCCACCCCGGCCCGAGCGCCCCGGCCCGTTCGAGCAGCCGCCCGCGCAGCTCCGACTTCACCGCGGCGCTCGCCCGGTGCGCGGCCAGCTCGGTGAGCCAGCCGACGAAGCCCCGGCCGAGCGCGACGGCCACGAGCAGCAGCAGCGGGGTACGCAACGCGCCTGCGTCGAGCCCCTGTTGGAAGCCCCCCACCACCACTTCGGCGATGAGCATCGCCTGGGCGACGACCAGGCCCGCCCCGGCGAGCCCGAGGACCACCACCGCGATCAGGAAGAAGCGAGTGGCCCGGGCGTACCGGAGCAGGCGCGGGTCGATCGGTTTCACGTGAAACAGCCCCTAGTACCGACTAGTTCCGACTACTACCGGCTAGTGCGCATCGGCGATGTGCTGCGTGCCGATCCGCTTGCGGAACACCCAGTAGGTCCAGCCCTGATAGAGCAGCACCAACGGAGTGGCGATGCCCGCGAGCCAGGTCATGATCTTCAGGGTGTACGGACTCGACGAGGCGTTGGAGACCGTGAGGCTCCAGGACGGGTCGAGCGTCGACGGCATGACATTCGGGAAGAGCGTCAGGAACAGCATCGCAACCGCCGCGGCGATCGTGATCCCGGAGAGCGCGAAAGACCAGCCCTCGCGCCCCGCCTTCACGGCCCCGACGGCCCCGACGAGTGCGAGCACCGCCACGAGCATCGCGACGAGGCTCGTGCCGTCGCCCTTGGAGACCTGGGTCCAGATCAGGAAGCCGAGCCCGAGAGCCGCCGTGACAAGACCGAGCCCGAGCGCCAGCTTCCGTGCCCGCATCCGGATGTCACCCACGGTCTTGAGCGCCGTGAACACCGTGCCGTGGAACGTGAACAGCGAGAGCGTGACCAGGCCGCCCAGGATCGCGTACGGGTTGAGCAGATCCCAGAAGGTGCCCACGTACTCCATCTCGCGGTCGATCTTCACCCCGCGCGTGATGTTGGCGAAGGCCACGCCCCAGAGGAACGCCGGCAGCAGCGAGGTCCAGAAGATCGCGTGCTCCCAGTTGGTCTGCCACCGGTCCTCGGACCGCTTGTGGCGGTACTCGAAGGCCACGCCGCGGATGATCAGGCAGATCAGGATCAGCAGCAGCGGCAGATAGAAGCCGGAGAACAGCGTCGCGTACCACTCCGGGAAGGCCGCGAAGGTGGCGCCTCCCGCGGTGAGCAGCCACACCTCGTTGCCGTCCCAGACGGGACCGATGGTGTTGATCAGAACCCGCCGCTCCTTGCGGTCGCGCGCGAGCAGTTTGGTCAGGATCCCGACCCCGAAGTCGAAGCCCTCCAGGAAGAAGTAGCCGATCCACAGGACCGCGATCAGTACGAACCAGACGTCGTGAAGTTCCATGCCTCAGCAGCTCCTCAGGCTCAGTACGAGAAGGCCATGGGCCGGTCGGCGTCACGGTCGTCGCCGCCGATCTTGGTGGGCGGGTTGAGGTCGGCCTCCGTGAGCTCGGGCGGGCCGGCCTTGGCGTACTTGACGATGAGCTTGACCTCGATCACGGCGAGCGCCGCGTAGAGCAGCGTGTAGACGGCGAGCGAGGTGATGACCTCGGCCTGGGACACGCTGGGGGAGACGGCGGCGGAGGTCTTGAGGACGCCGAAGACCGCCCACGGCTGACGGCCCGTCTCGGTGAAGATCCAGCCCCAGGAGTTCGCGATCAGCGGGAAGAGCATCGTCCACAGGGCCACAACCCAGTACCACCGGGTGAACTTGGGGCTCAACGCCTTCTTGAAGAGCACCAGATGGGGCACTTCGTCCTCACCCACCCGCATCGACTGCGGCAGCATGAACTTCTTCCGCGTCAGCCAGAGCCCGAGCACACCGATGGCGAGCGAGGCCATACCGAAGCCGATCATCCAGCGGAAGCCCCAGTAGGCGACCGGGATGTTCGGGCGGTAGTCACCGGGCCCGTACTTCTCCTGCATCTCCTTGTTGAGGTCGTTGATGCCGGGGACGTGCTCGTCGAAGTTGTTGTGCGCCAGGAACGACAGCAGACCGGGGATCTCGATGGCGACCTTGTTGTGGCCCTGCGCGACATCGCCGTACGCGAAGATCGAGAACGGCGCGGAGTCCTCGCCGTCCCACAGCGCCTCGGCGGCGGCCATCTTCATCGGCTGCTGCTCGAACATGATCTTGCCGAGCACATCGCCGCTGACCGCGGTGAGCAGCCCGCTGATGGTGATCGTGACGAGCCCGAGCCGCAGCGAGGACTTCATCACCGGCACATGCTTCTTGCGCGCCAGGTGGTACGCGGCGATGCCGACCATGAACGCGCCGCCGACCAGGAAGGCCGCGGTGAGCGTGTGGAACATCTGCGCCAGGGCGGTGTTCTGCGTCAACACGGCCCAGAAGTCGGTCAGTTCGGCCCGGCCGCGCTCCTCGTTGATCCGGTAGCCCACCGGGTGCTGCATCCAGGAGTTGGCCGCCAGGATGAAGTACGCGGAGAGGATCGTGCCGATCGAGACCATCCAGATCGTCGCCAGATGCAGCCGCTTCGGGAGCTTGTCCCAGCCGAAGATCCACAGACCGATGAAGGTGGACTCGAAGAAGAAGGCGATGAGCGCTTCGAAGGCGAGCGGGGCCCCGAAGATGTCACCGACGAACCGCGAGTAGTCGGACCAGTTCATGCCGAACTGGAACTCCTGCAGGATGCCCGTGACGACACCCATCGCGATGTTGATCAGGAAGAGCTTGCCCCAGAACTTGGTGGCCTTGAGGTACTTCTCCTTCTCGGTCCGCACCCAGGCGGTCTGCAGGCCGGCGACGAGCGCGGCGAGCGAGATCGTGAGCGGGACGAAGAGAAAGTGGTAGACGGTGGTGATACCGAACTGCCATCGCGCCATGGTCTCCGGCGCCAAAGCCAGGTCCACGTCGTCACTCTCCTTACGTCGCCGTGGTGACAGCGGCAGTTTGCCCCTTTCAAACCCGTCCATCACGGGATCAACCAGGGCAGGCTTGTGAACGCGTTCACATTCACAAGCATTATGTCGTACCGGTTCCGACGCCTTCCTCCGGGGGGTCCCTTACTCGCGGTCGCAGCGGACTGCGGTGCCGGACGTGCGGCGGGCTGTATCGCCGGACGCGGTGAGCCGCGCCGCCGGACCCCTTCCCAAGAACTTCAACATATTGTTGAATCCGCGGCATGCAGATCCGAATCTCCTGGCCCGCCGGGCACCTGACCGCGACGCTCGAGGACACCCCGACCACCCAGGCGCTCCACAAGGCCCTGCCGCTCTCCGCCACCGCCAACACCTGGGGTGAGGAGGTCTACTTCGACACCGGGATCAGCGTCGAGCGCGAGCCCGACGCCCAGCAGGTCGTCGAGCCCGGCACCGTCGCCTTCTGGACCGACGGCGACGCGCTCGCCCTGCCGTACGGCCCGACCCCGATATCCCGCGGCGACGAGTGCCGCCTCGCCAGCCCCTGCAATCTGCTCGGCGCGCTCGACGACGACCCGCGCAAACTCGCCACCGTCCGCAGCGGCGACCCGATCCGGGTGGAACTGGTCGCCGACTGACGGAGCGGCGGACGAAACCGACCCGCCGGGCATCGGGCCGTGAGGGCTCGGGGCCGTGAGGGCGCGGGGCCGTGAGGGCGCGGGGCCGTGGCGGCGTGGGGCCGCAGGGGCGCGGGGGCGCGGGGGCGTTACAGCTCCTTGCGGAAGGCCTCCGCCGTGTGCAGGAAGATGTCATTCGCCTCGGGCTCGCCGATCGTGGCCCGCATGCCCTCGCCCGCGAACGGCCGCACGACCACACCGGCCTTCTCGCAGGCCGCCGCGAAGTCGCCGGTACGGTCCCCCAGGCGCAGCCAGACGAAGTTGGCCTGGGTCTCGGGGACCGTCCAGCCCTGCTTCCGCAGCCCCTCGACCACGCGCGTGCGCTCACCGATCAACGAGCCCACGCGGCCCATGAGTTCGTCCTCCGCGCGCAGCGAGGCGACCGCGGCGTCCTGCGCGAGCTGGCTCACGCCGAACGGCACCGCCGTCTTGCGCAGCGCCGCCGCCACCGGCTCATGGGCGACCGCGAAGCCGACACGCAGCCCCGCCAGGCCGTACGCTTTGGAGAAGGTGCGCAGCACGCAGACGTTGGGGCGGTCGCGGTAGAGCTCGATGCCGTCCGGGACCTCCGGATCGCGGATGAACTCGCGGTACGCCTCGTCCAGGACCACCAGCACATCGCTCGGCACTCGGTCCAGGAACCGCTCCAGCTCGGCCCTGCGCACCACCGTGCCGGTCGGGTTGTTGGGGTTGCAGACGAAGATCAGGCGCGTGCGGTCCGTGATCGCGTCCGCCATCGCGTCCAGGTCGTGCACCTCCCCCGGGGTCAGCGGCACGCGCACCGAGGTCGCCCCGCTGATCTGCGTGATGATCGGGTACGCCTCGAAGGAGCGCCAGGCGTAGATCACCTCGTCACCGGGGCCGCTCGTGGCCTGCAGCAGCTGCTGCGCGACGCCGACCGAGCCCGTGCCCGTGGCCAGATGCGCGAGAGGGACGCCGAAGCGGTCCGCCAGCTCGTTCATCAGGCCCGTGCACGCCATGTCCGGGTACCGGTTGAAGCTGTCGGCGGCGGCCGTCACCTGCTCCATCACTCCGGGGAGCGGGGGGTAGGGGTTCTCGTTCGAGGACAGCTTGTACGCCACCGGGCCGCCGGCCGAGGCGGGCTTGCCCGGCTTGTACGTCGGGACGCCGTCCAGCTCGGCACGCAGCCTCGGGGTCTTCTCGCTCACTGCAGCTCCTCCTCGTACCGCCTGGTTCGAATACTGCTCACCCTATGAGGATTCGGCCGCCGTGCGAATGCCCTGTGGACAACCGCAGCGACGAACCGCCGTGCCTGTGGACAACCGCGCCGTGGACGACCGGAGCGGCCGCTCGCACGCGGCGTGCCGGGAGGGGGGAGCGCCCCCTGCTGAGCCGTGCGCCGGTGGCTTGCGCCGTGGCGCGCGTCCCCCGTGAAGGTGAGTTGAGACCTCTTCGAGACCTCCGCCCCGCGCCAGGCACACGGGCGCCGACAGGCCACGGACTAGCATGAAATCCCTCAACTCCCTTGCATTCAAAGGCTGTTGAGGGAGTTTCACCATGCAGAAACGTGCCTGTCAACGCGTGAATATGCACTCCCGACGACCACCCTCATGAGCCCTACTATCGGCTCGCCATGACAGCAGCAGGGAAGCACCAGGTGAGCCGGGCACAGACTCGGGGCAACCGGCAGGGCCGGGCGGGCATCCGGGACGTGGCCGCCGCTGCCGGCGTCTCCATCACGACCGTCTCCGACGCGCTCAACGGCAAGGGCCGGCTCCCCGACGCCACCCGCCAACACGTCCGCGAGGTCGCCGAACGGCTGGGCTACCGCCCGTCCGCAGCGGCCCGAACCCTCCGTACCGGCAAGTCAGGACTCATCGGCCTGACCGTGACGACGTACGGGGATGAACCTTTCACCTTCACCGAGTTCGCGTACTTCGCGGAGATGGCCAGAGCCGCCACCTCCGCCGCACTCGACCGGGGATACGCCCTGGTCATCCTGCCCGCGACCTCCCGCCACGACGTCTGGTCGAACGTCGCGCTCGACGGCACCGTCGTCATCGACCCTTCCGACCAGGACCCGGTTGTCAGCGAACTCGTCCGGCAGGGCGTGCCCGTGGTCTCCGACGGACGCCCGGCCGGTTCGCTGCCGGTGACCGCCTGGGTGGACAACGACCACGAGGCCGCCGTGCTCGGCATCCTCGACCACCTCGCCGCCGCCGGCGCCCGCCGCATCGGTCTCCTCACCGGCACCACCACGGACACGTACACCCGACTCTCCACCACCGCCTATCTGCGCTGGTGCCGCCGCATCGGCCAGGACCCGGTCTACGAGGCCTATCCCGCGCACGACCCCTGCGCCGGGGCCGTCGCCGCCGACCGGCTGCTCGCCCGCCCGGACCGCCCCGACGCCGTCTACGGACTCTTCGACCCCAACGGCACCGATCTGCTCGCCGCCGCCCGGCGGTACGGAATGCGCGTACCGGACGATCTGCTGCTCGTCTGCTGCAGCGAGTCCACGGTCTACGCCAGCACCGAACCGCCCATCACCACGCTCTCGCTCAAACCGAGGCGGATCGGCACGGCCGTCGTCCAACTGCTCATCGACGCCATCGAGAGCGTCGACACGACTCAACCCATCGAGCAGGTGATACCGACGGAGCTGATCGTGCGGACCTCGTCGCAGCGGCGGCCACCCCGTACGACGGTCAGCCCACCGCGCCCCTCGGGGCAGGGGTAGCGCTCCCTCGGGGGCGGGGACAGCGCTCCCTCGGGGGAGGGAAGCGCGCCTTTCGGGACGCCCACCGGCACGCTTTCGGGACACCCACCGGCGCACTTTCGGGACACCCGCCGGCGCACTTTCGGGACGCCCACGGGCGCGCTTTCGGGAGCGGGCGGGCGGCCGAGGTTCACGGCCGCCGGGCAGAGTTACCCCCAATTCGGGAGAAAACCCCGGTCAACCCTGGGTTCCGGCCACATTGAACACCCCTGGTGCATCACACAGTGCGAGCCGCATTCCTATGATGGGCGCACGACACCGCGGACCGCTGCGACCAGGCCGTCCGAACCCGGTGGAGAAAAGCGGCGCGACGGTGGTGGAGGGGTCGATGACTCAGGGGGCCGGTCAGGTACCCGCGGTGCGTACGGACACGGTGCGCGACTTCCGCGTACCCGCTTATGTGCACCAGGCCGGCCAGGAGCCCGCTGCGGACACCGGCCAGGACGCCGCGCAGGGCGAGCTGCCCGAGGCGTACACGCCGACACAGCGCGATCTGCCGGTCATCAACCGCGGTGACACCGTCCAGGTGCACGTCACGCCCGCGGGCGAACCCGCCGGCACGTCGAACGGCCTCGGCCCGCTCTATGTCGTGGGCGATGTGCACGGCTACCTCGACGAGCTGATCGCCGCGCTGCGCGAGCAGGGCCTGATCGACGAGGAGGGGGACTGGGCCGCGGGCAACGCCCGGCTCTGGTTCCTCGGCGACTTCACGGACCGCGGTCCCGACGGCATCGGCGTGATCGACCTGGTGATGCGGCTCTCCGCACAGGCCGCGGCGGCCGGCGGGTACTGCAAGGCGCTGATGGGCAATCACGAGCTGCTGCTGCTCGGCGCCAAGCGCTTCGGCGACACCCCGGTCAACTCCGGCGCGGGCACCGCCACGTTCCAGGCGGCGTGGCTGCTCAACGGCGGCCAGAAGTCGGACATGGACCGGCTGCAGGACGTGCATCTGCAGTGGATGTCCCGGCTCGACGCGATCGAGCTGGAGGACGACCACCTCCTGGTGCACTCGGACGCGCTCACGTATCTGGAGTACGGCGACTCCATCGAGGCCGTCAACGACACCATCCGCGAGGCGCTCACCCGTAACGACGCCGACGAGTGCTGGGACCTGTTCCGCAAGTTCACCAAGCGCTTCGCCTTCCGCGACGACGGCTCGCAGGCCGTCCAGCAGCTCCTGGGCGCCTTCGGCGGCCGTCGCATCGTGCACGGCCACAGCCCGATCCCGTATCTCCTCGGCGAAGTGGGGTCCGAGGAGGGCGAGGACAGCGCGCCGCAGGTCGAGGGGCCGCATGTGTACGCGGACGGCCTCGCCATCGCGATGGACGGCGGCGTGACCATGGCCGGAAAACTCCTTGTGTGCCAACTCCCCCTGGATAACTGACGGTTGACGGGGCAGGCGCAGAACGCAGGGGACGGCCCTGACCAGGGGCCGAATTCTTCAAACCCCCTGTCACGGCGCGCCGTAACCGCTCTACCATCTGCTTATCCGTAGCAGGCTCTCCTCCGTTTCCGCCCAACCGCCCGTGAGCACACGGGTGTCCGGGCCCTACGGAGCATCGGGGGATGCACATGAACAGCGCTCCGCACCTGCTGAATGAGGACCGCAAGGACTACGAGCGGATCCTCGATGAGGCGCTGCGCACCGCACCACACCGTCCGGAACTCGCCGCTGTGGGCGAGCGGCTGAATCCCGAGCAACTGCGCACGATGGCGTTGAACGCCACCGCCCTGATCACCGCCGCCGCGGCGACGGAGTACCAGCACTACGTCAAGGTCCGCGAGGAACTGCGCGATCCCACTCGTTCCACCGCGTCCGCACGGGAGCCGAACACTTCCGAACCCACCGGCGGTTCCGTCGGCCTGGCCACCACCATGGGCGAGGTGACCGAGACCGCGGGCGCGGGTCTGGTGGCCGTGCTCGCCGTCCTCGCCCCGGTGCTCGCGGGCACGGCGGCGGCGATCTTCCTGCTCGTCGGGTACATCCTGAAGATGATCAGCCCCGAACCCGCCCTCGCGGACACGCTGTTGACCGCCGGCTGGATCTTCGGCGCGCTCACCGCGGCCGGGATTCTGGTCGCCGCGGGCGGCCTGCTCCTCACGGCGCTGCGCAACGGCTCCACGGCTCAGGCGGCGGGCCCACCCGAGGAGTTCAACGAGGAGGTGTCGCACGCCAGGGAGGTCTGGCGGGACGCCCTCCTGGAACGTGGCCTGGTGCCGTTCCTGCGCGAGGCCCTGGCCCAGCCACGCGGCACCCCCGACCCCGGACCAGCCCCGTCCGGTACGAGAATGCCCTCGCTCGGCTACAACAGGCCAGGGTTCAGCAGCCCCGAGGGCGATACGGACACGGGACCGTCGAGCCCCTCGGACACATCAAGCTCGCGCCCCCGCTACTCCAGCCCGGACTTCTCCAGCCCGGACTTCGGCGGGCCGGAACATCGGCCGGACTAGTGGGTCAGGTCGGCGGCGGGGCTCCACGGCAGGACGGTTTCACGTGAAACACGGAGACGTCGTCCGCGCCGCCGCCCCTCTGTCCGCCTTGTTGCTGCTCACCGCCTGCGGCACCGGCGAGCGCATCTGCACCCTGCGGGGCTCGCTCTCCGGCATCCGGGTGGTCGTAGCCCCGAAGCTGGCGGACAAGGTCGCCGACGCGGGGCTCACCGCCTGCTGGGACGGCAGCTGCCGCGAGGGGGGCCTGCGCTTGCGGGAGGAGGAGAACCACGGCTCGTCGTCGGAGCCCGCTTCTCCCTGGCCCGGCTTCGCCGTCGTACCCGATCTGCCGAAGGACGGGAAGACGGCGGTCCGCGTGACGGTCGTTCTCAAGGACGCGTCCGGGGCGACGGTGGTCGACGAGCAGATCGCCGTCGTCCCGAAGCCCACGTATCCCAACGGCCGCAGGTGTGCGCCGGGTAGTCCGCAGGGGCGCGTGCACATCGGGGTGGACGGGACGCTCTCCACGCGCTGATCGACATGCGCCGCACGGACTCCCGTACGGCCGCGTGGGCCCCGGCCACCAGAAGTGAAGACTCCCCGGGGCCCACGCTCAACGATCAGTCGGCGAGCGGCAGATACACCCTGTTGCCCGCCGCCGCGAACTCCCTCGACTTCTCGAGCATGCCCGCCTCGATCTCCTCCTGGGACGCGCCCTCCTCACCGCCGAACTGCTCGTTGATGCTCCTGCTGATCTTCATCGAGCAGAACTTGGGGCCGCACATGGAGCAGAAGTGCGCCGTCTTGGCGGGCTCCGCCGGCAGCGTCTCGTCGTGGAACTCCCGTGCCGTGTCCGGGTCGAGGGCCAGGTTGAACTGGTCCTCCCAGCGGAACTCGAAACGGGCGTCCGAGAGCGCGTCGTCCCAGTCCTGGGCGCCGGGGTGGCCCTTCGCCAGGTCCGCCGCATGCGCCGCGATCTTGTACGTGATCACGCCGGTCTTCACGTCGTCCTTGTTCGGCAGGCCCAGGTGCTCCTTGGGCGTGACGTAGCAGAGCATCGCCGTGCCCCACCAGCCGATCATCGCGGCGCCGATGCCCGACGTGATGTGGTCGTAGGCGGGCGCGATGTCCGTGGTCAGCGGGCCGAGCGTGTAGAACGGCGCCTCCTCGCAGATCTCCTGCTGGAGGTCGATGTTCTCCTTGATCTTGTGCATCGGGACATGCCCCGGGCCCTCGATCATGGTCTGTACGTCATGCGCCTTGGCGATCTTGTTCAGCTCGCCCAGGGTCTCCAACTCCGCGAACTGCGCACGGTCGTTGGCGTCCGCGATCGAACCGGGGCGCAGCCCGTCGCCGAGCGAGTACGTCACGTCGTACGCGGCGAGGATCTCGCAGAGCTCCGCGAAGTTCTCGTACAGGAAGCTCTCCTTGTGGTGCGCGAGGCACCACGCGGCCATGATCGAGCCGCCGCGCGAGACGATGCCGGTCTTGCGGTTGGCGGTCAGCGGCACGAACGGGAGGCGGACGCCGGCGTGGACCGTCATGTAGTCCACGCCCTGCTCGGCCTGCTCGATGACCGTGTCCTTGTAGATCTCCCAGGTCAGCTCCTCGGCCTTGCCGTCGACCTTCTCCAGGGCCTGGTAGAGCGGCACGGTGCCGATCGGCACGGGGGAGTTGCGAAGGACCCACTCGCGGGTGGTGTGGATGTTGCGCCCGGTGGAGAGGTCCATGACCGTGTCGGCGCCCCACTTTGTGGCCCAGGTCATCTTGTCCACCTCCTCCTCGATGGAGGACGTGACCGCGGAGTTCCCGATGTTGGCGTTGACCTTCACCAGGAACCGCTTGCCGATGATCATCGGCTCGATCTCGGGGTGGTTGACGTTGGCCGGGATCACCGCGCGGCCCGCGGCGACCTCTTCCCGTACGACCTCGGGGTCGAGGTTCTCGCGGATCCCGATGAACTCCATCTCGGGCGTGATCTCCCCGCGACGGGCATACGCGAGCTGCGTCACCGCCTGCCCGCCACGGCCCCGGCGCGGCTGCCGGGGGCGGCCGGGGAAGACCGCGTCAAGGTTCTTCAGTCCCCCGCGCGGCGACGTGTGCTTGATGCCGTCGTCCTCGGGGCGCGGCGGACGGCCCACGTACTCCTCGGTGTCGCCGCGGGCGACGATCCAGTTCTCCCGCAGCGGCGCGAGGCCGCGGCGGACGTCGGTATCGGCTGTCGGATCGGTGTACGGCCCTGAGGTGTCGTACAGGGTCACGGCCTTGCCGTTGGTGAGGTGCACCTGTCGGACCGGCACGCGCAGGTCGGGGCGCGAACCCTCGACATACGCCTTGTGCCAGCCGATGGACTTCCCGGCCTCCGTGCCGACGTTGTTCTCGTCGCTGCTGGAGGCAGGCGTGCGTGCGTCCGATGTGGTCATGAGACCTACTCCCTACGCCGGCATTACCCGGTAACAGGTTCGGCGGTCGACGCAGCGGCTTCCGTATCCGAAGGACTGGCATTGGCCAGCCATCCCGTACGGAGGTAAGCGCCCTCTCAGCCCGGTGCTCCGAGCTCCCGCGATTGCAAAGGTGGCCCCCACGCTAGCGCCCGTACGGCCACGCTGAACAGAGGGCCCCTGCCGTTCTTGCGATGATCGGTCGGTGACCACCTCGCAGCAGCCACCTCCGCCACCCTCCGAACCGCCCCACGCTCACGGGCATTCGCACAGCCACGGCCCGGCCGAACCGGTCTCGAAGCATCTGCGCAAGGTCATCGCCGCGATCCTCATCCCCTTCGCCACCGCGGTGCTCGTCGGCCTCGCCGTGCTCTGGCCGGGCGGTGCCCCGCCGCACGAGCGCAGCGGCGTCGGCTTCGACCGCGAGACGCAGTCGGCCCGCGTGGTCCAGCTCGACCAGGTCGACTGCAAGGACGTCAACGCCTCGCAGGTCCCGCCCACCGGCGACCCCTCGACACCCGAGGGCCAGGAGGCGCAGCGCTCCCAGACCGGCATGTGCGCCAAGGCCACGATCGAGGTGACCAGCGGCAAGGACACGGGCCGCACCTTCGTCGAAGTCGTCCAGCCGGACGCGCCGCGGCAGTTGGAGCAGGGCCAGGAAGTGGTCGTGGCGTACGCGCCCGGGGCGCCGAAGGAGCTGCAGTACTCGGTCACCGATGTGGACCGCAGCGTTCCGATGTGGATCCTCGCGGCGATCTTCGCGCTCGCCGTGGTCGTGGTGGGGCGGATGCGCGGCTTCATGGCCCTGGTCGCGCTCGCGGTGAGCTTCGCGCTGCTGACCCTGTTCATCCTGCCGGCGATCTTGCAGGGCTCGAATCCGCTGGTCGTCGCGGTGATCGGGGCGAGCGCCATCATGCTGATCGCGCTGTACATGTGCCACGGCCTCAGCGCGAGAACCTCGGTCGCGGTCCTGGGCACGCTGGTCTCGCTGCTGCTCATCGGGCTGCTCGGCTCGCTTTTCATCGGCTGGGCGCACCTGACCGGCAACACCGACGACAACACCGGCCTGATCCACGGCCTCTACCCGGACATCGACATGAGCGGTCTGCTGCTCGCGGGCGTCATCATCGGTTCCCTCGGTGTGCTCGACGATGTGACGGTCACGCAGACCTCGGCCGTCTGGGAGCTGCACCACGCCGACCCGACGATGACCGCCCGGCAGCTGTACCGCGCGGGTATCCGGATCGGCCGCGACCACATCGCCTCGGTGGTCAACACCCTGGTGCTCGCGTACGCCGGTGCCGCGCTGCCGCTGCTGCTCCTGTTCTCGATCGCGCAGAGCAGCGTGGGCACGGTGGCCAACAGTGAGCTGGTGGCCGAGGAGATCGTGCGCACGCTGATCGGTTCGATCGGCCTGGTCGCCTCGGTCCCGGTGACGACGGCGCTCGCGGCCCTGCTGGTCTCGGCCGACAAGCCGGCGGTGGTGCAGGCGAGTTCATCCGCGGCGGGGCGTGCCGGGGTACGTGGCGGTCGCGGCCGGCGCCGCAAGCGCTGAGCCCGTACGACAGCGACAACCGGCTGCGCCGAAGCGTTTCAGCGCAGCCGGTCGGGGTCAGGGAGGGGCTCAGCCCGTGCTGGGCTCCTCCGCCAGGATCCGGCCGAGTGCCTCGTCGAGGTTGGCCTCGAAGTCCGCGAGTGTCCGCTCCTGGCCGAGCGGGACCAGCTTGTCCGTACGGTCGAGGAAGGCGAGCAGGGGTGCGATGCCCGCGCGGAACAGCGCCTGGTCGCCGCCGACCTGAAGGCGGATCAAGGCGTCGGTGAGCGGCTCGGGTCCCTCGGGCGCGATGTGGACGTCGCCGTCACCGCACGGGCCGCCCACTCCGTCGACCAGGAGTTCGCGGCTGAAGGCCCAGGTCACCGGGGCGTCGCCGGGCAAGTGGAAGGTCAGCCGCACAGCGAAGGGGTCGCGTGTCTCGTATCGCAACTCCACCGGGATACGGAACGAGAGCTCCTCGGACACGAGAAAGCTCATCATGACCTCTGCCTGGACGGACTCGCGCATCGCCTACCCCGTTGCTGTGCCGTTGAGTTGGGCCGCAACCATCTTCCCGACCCTGATGGCATCTTGCTCAACGTACTGAAGAAATCACAAGGAGTGAGTTTTCAGATACTGATAGAGAACGCCAGCGTGGCGAGCTTCCGGCCGAGCTCACTCTGCAACTCACGCACCGCCGGAAGGAGTCGGCCGCGCTGGTGCAGCGGCAGCGAGATGGCGAGCGTCGCCGCCGTGGTGCCGACGGTGATCGGCACGGCGGCGCAGACCGTCCCCAGTGCGTACTCCTGCTGTTCCACGACGGGCTGCATCCGCCCCGTCCGCTCCAGGCGCCGCATCAGCGTCCCGCCGTCTTGGACCGTGTACGGCGTGATCGACTGGGCGGGGTAGCGGTCGAGGTGCTCACGCCGGTGCTCCTCGTCCAGCTGGGAGAGCAGGCACTGGCCGATCGCGTGGGCGTGCGCGGTCTGCCGGAAGTCCGCCCACTCCTCGACCGCGGGGCTTCCCGGATTGTCGGCGATGTCCACGACTTCGACCTCGCCGTCGCGGTACACCGCGAAGTACACCGGCACTCCGATCGCGTCCCGCCAGTGCGCGAGCACATCGCCGATCTTGCTGCGACGATTCTGCTCCGCCCCGCTGCTCGTCAACCGCTCGGCGGCGGGACCGAAGACGAACACGCCCTGGTCCCGGCGGAGATAGCCCTCGTGCGTGAGGGTGCGCAGCAGGTGGTACGCGGTGGGCAGGGGCAGTCCGGCCTCTCTGGCCAGCTGCTTGGCGGGCGCTCCGTCCGCGTGGGCGGCGACGGCCTCGAGGAGGCGCATCGCCCGCTGCACGGAGCCGATGAGGGTAGGTGCGGGGCTGCTGACTGCCGTGGCCAAGGTCCAACTCCCGAGGCGCGTGGGGGGAGCCCCCGAGGGGGAAGCAGGGTTGCCCGGAGCGGACGCACCCCGCATCGCTGTTCCGGACTCTAACGCCGACTGCGCCTCGGCGACCCTCATGGCCGAAAGATTCCCCCTGCCGAGCGAAACCGCGCTACGCGCGCCCGGACCGGCCCCTTGCTGTGCCCGGACTACCAGTCGCTGCGCGAGGACGACGAGGGCGACGAGGATATGAACTTCCGTACGACATAGATGAGTCCGCCGACGAGCGCGGCGAAGAGCAGCACCTTGAAGAGGAGCCCTATGACGAAACCGAGCAGCGAGAGGATCAGCCCGCCGAACACGACCAGGGCGATGGCCGGCACCGCGACCCACTTCACCCACCAGGGCAGTCCCTCGAAAATCTCCCGCACGGCCATCTCCTTCTCCTTCCGTTTCCCCCGAGCTGCTGCCTTCGATGCTAGGCGGGGGATCAGGCCATCGGGGGCCGCTGATCCCTTGTCCTTCCCTGAGCTGTCCCCTAGATGATTGAGTCCGATGTCTGGGCTGGTCGCGACCATGGCGAAGGGCGCCCGTTGGCCTGAGTGTGACTTCCGACCTGGACGCCCTTCTGGCGGCACTGTACGTGTTCATCGA
>NZ_JAVIFW010000013.1 GCF_031157275.1 Streptomyces sp. LHD-70 | reverse complement strand
TTCGGTGGTCATAGCGTGAGGGAAACGCCCGGTTACATTCCGAACCCGGAAGCTAAGCCTCACAGCGCCGATGGTACTGCAGGGGGGACCCTGTGGGAGAGTAGGACGCCGCCGAACTATTTGTTGGGGAAGCCCCGCACCTGATGGTGCGGGGCTTTCCTGTTTTCAGGACCCCCTTTCGCTGCTCCATTGTATTTCTGGTCAAAATTGCCGTGCTATTCAGAGGCGACCAGAAGCCTTCAAGGTTAGGTACGCATCCGCTAGCGCAGGAGCCAATTCGTTCGGGGGCGCGTCGACGACGGTTACCCCATGGCGGGTCAGACGTTCTGCGGTCTTCCGGCGTTCTTCTTGTGCTTGTGCGGCTGCTGCGGCCCCGTAGACCGCTTCCGATTCGCCACGGCCTTCTGCCATCCGTTCGACCTGAGGGTCTGAGACTGAAGCTGCGATGACTACATGGCGTTTGGTGAGGCGTGGGAGAAGAGGCAGAAGGCCCTCCTCCACGGGTGCCGCGTCAAGACTGGTGAGAAGGACGATCAGTGAGCGGCGTGGAGCGGTCTTCAGGATGGTGGAGGCGAGGCCTCGGGCATCGGTTTCGACGAGCTCCGGTTCGAGAGATGCGAGGGAACTGACCAGTGCCGGAAGCAGGTCGTTTGCGGATCTCCCCTGGACGAGCGCGCGGACGCGGCGGTCGTAAGCCAGCAGATCGACGCGGTCGCCGGCTTTGGCGGCCAGAGTGGCTACCAGTAGGGCAGCGTCCATCGATGCGTCGAGACGGGGTGCGTCACCGACCCGTCCTGCGGACGTGCGGCCCGTGTCGAGGACCAGGAGGATGCGGCGGTCGCGTTCAGGGCGCCACGTACGGACAGAGACAGCCGAGTGCCGGGCTGTTGCGCGCCAGTCAATAGACCTTGTGTCATCGCCCGGAACGTAGTCACGGAGACTGTCGAACTCTGTACCTTCGCCGCGGGTGAGAACGCTGGTGCGGCCGTCGAGTTCACGCAGGCGTGAGAGCTTCGAGGGAAGGTGCCTGCGGCTGTGGAACGCCGGTAGGACGCGCAGCGTCCAGGGCACCTTGTGGCTACCTTGGCGCGAGATGAGCCCCAGCGGGCCGAAGGAGCGGACCGTGACGCGGTCAGCATGGTGGTTGCCGCGGCGCGTGGGGCGGAGCCGTGTGGTGATCCGGCGCCGTTCCTTGGGCGGGATCTCGATTCGCTGCCGTGAGGCGGTGGCTTCCGAGCCGGGGTTCCAGCTGCTCGGAGGCCAGGCGTCGCGGAGCTGGGCCCGCAGCGGGCGGTTGGAAGGGTTCGTGATGGTCAGGTCGATGTCTGCGATCTCGCCCAGTCGAACAGTTGTGTCACCAGATCGAGTGAAGTGCAGCGTTCGTACTGGCGCAGCGAGGGTGTAGTCGCACATCATTGCGAGTGCGAGAGGGGAATTGACGGCGAGGATCCCCGTCCAGCTCGGCTCGATGAAGCCGACGGGGAGAGTGCCGAGAGCCGCGAGGAAGGCGGCGCGTCCGGTGGGGGCCATGAGCAGCGGCCTCAGCGGGGCACGGGGACGTTGGAGAGGATCGCGCTGATGACGGAATCAGCGGTGACCCCCTCCATTTCCGCCTCGGGACGCAACTGCACCCGGTGTCGCAAGGTGGGCAGGGCCAGGGCTTTGACGTCGTCCGGGATCACATAGTCCCGGCCGGTTAGCCAGGCCCACGCCCGAGCAGTGGACAGCAGCGCAGTAGCCCCACGGGGAGAGACGCCGAGTGTGAGAGACGGCGATTCGCGCGTAGCACGGCAGATGTCGACGACATAGCTGGTGATTTCGGGGGAGACGGATGTTTTGGCGACTGAGACGCGTGCCGCTTCCAGGTCTGCGGGGCCCGCGACGGGCTGCACGCCGGCAGCCTGGAGGTCGCGCGGATTGAAACCCTCTGCGTGGCGCGTGAGTACGGCGATCTCGTCCTGCCGGGACGGCAGTGCGACGTTGAGCTTGAGAAGGAAGCGGTCGAGCTGAGCCTCGGGCAGAGGGTAGGTGCCCTCGTACTCGACCGGGTTCTGGGTCGCCGCCACGAGGAAGGGCACGGGGAGTGGGCGGGGCGTGCCGTCGACCGTGACCTGGCCTTCTTCCATCGCTTCGAGGAGGGACGACTGCGTCTTCGGTGGGGTGCGGTTGATCTCGTCGGCGAGCAGCAGGTTGGTGAACACCGGGCCCGGCTGGAAGGAGAACTCGGTGGTCCGCGCGTCGTAGACGAGTGAGCCGGTGACGTCGCTCGGCATCAGGTCGGGAGTGAACTGGACGCGTTTGGTGTCGAGTTCGAGGGCCGCGGAGAGGGCTCGTACGAGAAGGGTCTTGGCGACACCGGGGACGCCCTCGAGCAGGACGTGACCGCGGCACAGCAGAGCGACCACGAGGCCGGTGACTGCAGGGTCCTGGCCGACCACGGCCTTGGCGATCTCGGTGCGCAGGGCCTCCAGGGAGGAACGTGCGGTGTTCGCGTTCCCTGCGGAGTCTGCGATCGGGGCGCTCATGAGGTGCGTACCTCTCTTTCGAGGGCGTCGAGTCGGTCGGCGAGGGTGATCAGAGCTGTGTCGTCGGGTGGGGGAGGCCCGAAGAGGAGGGGGTGCAGATCCCCGGAGGTGTCGGGGAGTTGGGCGGAGACCGCGGGCAGCAGTGATTCGGGCGCGTGGGCTCTGGCATGGGGCACGCCGACGAGTGGTGCCAGGCGTGTGCGGGTCGCTGAGCGAAGTGCCTTTGCTGCGCGGTCGCGGGCCCTTGCCTTGCTGTAGAGGCGGGCTCTGCCTTCCACGGCCTCGGAGGCGCGGATGGTGACGGGGATGCGTTCCTGGACCAGGGGGCCGAGACGGCGACCGCGCCACAGGGCGGCGAGCACGGCGGCGATGGAGAGCTGGAAGGCAGCCCAGTTCCAGCCGGAGGGGATGAGCTCGAAGAAGCTGCGGTCACCGCTGTCGGCCGCTGACGAATCGCTGACCGAGGGGAGGTACCAGACCAGATGGGAACGGGACCCGAGCAGTTGAAGGGCGAGCGAGGCGTTGCCGTGTTCGTCGAGGCGGTCGTTGTAGAGGATGTCCGGTGCGCCGAGGAGCACGGTGTCTCTGGCTCCGGAGCGGATGTGCAGCAGGGTGGGGAGGCCGCCGCTCGCGTAGCAGGAGGTCGTATGCGGAAGGTCCGAGGCGTAGCGGATGCCGCCGGTGTCCGCGTTGCCGGCGCGTTGTGCTGCCGGGAGCGAACAAGCCGGCTGCAGCGTGGTCTTGTTGCTCGGTTGTTCGGCGCGTACGCCAGGGGTAAGGGTGCCGACGGAGGGTTGCCCGGGGGCTACCAGGAGGGTGCGGCCGGACGATCGCTTCGTCGCATCGTGCAGCGAGGATTGCTGCTTCTTTGTGAGCAGGTCGGGGGTCGCGATGAGGAGAGTGGTGTCCGGTCCGGCGGCGGCTTCGGCGGCCTTGCTCGTGGTTACCACGCGTGTGGAGACGCCTCGGTCGGCGAGAAGTTCGGAGACTGCGCGGCTGCCGTAGGGGTCGGCGGAGCGTGGGTCGAGCCGGCCGTGATGGCCGCCGGAGCGGACAGCGGCGATGGCGATGCCTGCGGCGAGCAGGATGACGAAGCCGAGGAGCAGACCGCGCGTACGAGTCCATACCTGGCGGGGAGTGGTGGCGACCGAGGTGGACGCGGAGGCTCCGCTCATTCGGGGGTTCCCGGAGCAGAGGCGAGGACGGGCTGGGTGTGCTCGATGTCCTGGTCGAGGGCGGTGATACGGAGGTATACCTGCTCTTCGGCGCTGCGTCCGCCGTACGTGACGTCGTCGAAGTCGCGGGCGGCTGTGTGGAGCCGCTCCTTGTGGGAGGGAAGCGACTGGGCCGCTTCGGAGGCTGCCTCATCGGCGGTGCGGCCGGGGCGGGGGTCGAGGAGGGCGCGCTCCTCGAGGGACCGCACGACGGCGCGCATCCGTTCCTGGAGTGCCTGGCTCCACTGCCGGTCCGCGGCGTGGGCCTCGGCGGCTGCTCGGTGCTCGGCGGCGCTGCGCGGCCGGTCGTCGAAGACAGGCGCGGAAGTCGACGGGGAGCGATGGGGCGTCCCCAGGCGCCACCACAAAGCGCCCAGGAGGAGAAGGACCACCAGTACGAGCACCACGAGTCCGAGCCCACCGCCGGGTGTTGCTCCCGAGGCAGCGTCGAAGAGGTCGCTGACCCACTCCCAGAAGCGGTCCAACGCGCGCTGGAGGAGGCTCGGATCGTTCTCGTGGTACATGGGCCTGGACAGCTCGCGCTCCGCGGCCTCCCGTGCCGGCTCGCGCGGGATCGTGACCGGAGGTTCGTCGTCGGACAGCGGCAGCGCGGCCCACACCCCGCGGAATCCCCCCGTCGTCACCGCATCAACTCCCCGATGTGGCGCCGGGGGTGTGGGGGCCGTAATCCTGGATGCCGGCGGCGCGGGCCAGTTCCAGGTCGAGTGCCTCGCGGCGGATCCGCAGGTCTATGTAGAGCAGCACCGTGACGCCTGCCGTGATGGGGAAGGCGAGCATGGAGCCGATGACGGAGCCGATGCCCGTGATGATCAGGAACGTCCAACCGACGTTTCCGACGCCGCTGTTGAGGAAGCCGCTGACTCCATCGCCGCTGAGGGCGACGGCCACGGCGGTGAACGGGATCAGGATGATCGACACCACGATGTTCACGAGGATCGCGGCGAGGAGTTGGATGCCGAAGACCCGCCACCACGAGCCCTGGACGAGCTTCGCGGAGCGCCCGAGGGCCTTACGTACGGTCTGCTTCTCGAGCATCAGCGCGGGCGAGGAGAGGGAGAACCGGACCATCAGCCAGATGGCGACGATCAGTCCGCCAAGACCGCCGAGGAAGGCAAGCGAGGTGCCGGCCGCGGATGCGCCCGCGATGGCGACGAGCATGCCGGGCAGAGCGCCCACCGTGACGAGGGCAGCGGCCAGGAGCGGCAGCAGGAAAGTGAGCCCCAGGAGGCGCGGGAGCTGAGGGCGTGCGTCGCGCCAGGCCTCGGCGGTCGTCACCGGCTTACCGAGGACGGCGCGGCTGGTGACCATGGTGAGCAGCGCTGTGACCACGAAGCTGCCGAGCAGCGACACCAGGAGGATGACGCCGGAGTCGAGCAGGGTCTGGAACAGGGCGGTGGTCAGTTCCTCGACCGTGGCGCTCGGGTCGCTGAGGGCGTCGGTGGTGGTCTGGGTGTTCAGGACCAGGCCCTGCAACAGGACGACGATGATCTCCGTGACCATGGCTACAGCGAGGGAGATGCCGAGCACTGTGCGCCAGTAGGTGCGCATCGTCGAGACCGCGCCGTCGAGGATCTCCCCGACCCCGAGAGGACGGAGCGGGATGACACCGGGCTTCGCCGCGGCGGGCGGCGTGCCCCAGCCTCCGCCGCCCCAGCCGCCGCGGGGCTGGCCAGGGGGCACGCCAGGGCCACCGCCCCAGCCGCCGTGGCCGCCCTGGCCCGGAGGCTGAGGTGTCTGGCCGGGGGCTCCCGGGGCGGACCACTGGGCGGGTGGCGGCTGTTCCTTGGACCACTTCGAGGCCGGACCGTCCTGCGGGGCGGTCGGCTCGGTGGGGCGGGGCGTCTCCCCGTCCGGTCCGTCGGAGGGGGCAGATCCGGGCGAGGCCCAGCCCGGAGTGTCATTCATCGTCGCTCCTTCACGGTGCACGACCGCGGTTGCGGCGGCAGGTTGGCTGCCATCGTGCCACGGTGTGCTCGTTCGGGGACGGGGTGCTGGATGAGCTGCGTACCTTCAATTGTCCGACAGGGAAAGGGCAGACTGGGCGGATGGCTGATCAGTACGCGCAATCCCACGAGGGCGGCGGGCGGATACGGACGCCTTCGATCCGTTGGGGCGAACCACATGAAGACCCCGTGGTGGTCCTCCTCGACCAGACGCGGCTGCCGGCCGAGGAGGTCGAGCTGGCTTGCCAGGACGTGCCGACGCTGGTGCGGGCGATCCGGTCGCTGGCCGTTCGGGGAGCTCCGTTGCTGGGGATCACGGGGGCGTACGGGGTCGCGCTCGCCGCCGTACGAGGAGAGGACGTGGACGAGGCGGCGGAGGCGATCGCCACCGCGCGGCCCACGGCGGTCAACCTGGGGCGTGGGGTGCGCCGGGCGCAGGCCGCGTACCGGGCCGCGGTCGCGGGCGGGGCCGGGCAGGCCGAGGCTGCTGCCGCGGCGTTGGCCGAGGCCAAGGCACTGCACGCCGAGGACGCCGAGGCGAGCCGGCGGATGGCCAAGCACGGTCTGGCTCTCCTCGACGAGCTGCTGCCCGGAAGCGGACACCGGCTGCTGACGCACTGCAACACCGGGGCGCTGGTGTCAGGGGGCGAGGGCACGGCGCTGGCGGTGGCGCTCGCCGCGCACCGGGCGGGGCGGCTGCGCCGGCTGTGGGTGGACGAGACGCGGCCGTTGCTGCAGGGTGCCCGGCTCACGGCGTACGAGGCGGCGCGGCATGGGATGCCGTACACCTTGCTGGTGGACAACGCGGCGGGTTCGCTGTTCGCTGCTGGGGAGGTGGACGCGGTGGTGATCGGAGCGGACCGGATCGCGGCCGATGGTTCGGTGGCGAACAAGGTGGGGAGCTATCCGCTCGCCGTGCTCGCCCGTTACCACCATGTGCCGTTCCTCGTGGTGGCGCCGGTGACGACGGTGGATCCGGATACGCCCGACGGCGCCTCCATCGAGGTCGAGCAGCGGGCGGGACAGGAAGTGACGGAGTTCATGGCACCGCAGGTGCCGGGGGTTGGCGGGGTTTCGGAAAGCCGGTCTGTGGCGCCTGCGGGGACGCAGGCGTACAACCCGGCGTTCGATGTGACCCCGCCGGAGCTGGTGACGGCGATCGTCACCGAGTACGGGGCCGTCTCGCCGGTGACCACCGACGGGCTCGTGGAGCTGTGTGCCAGGTCACGCCAGGTAACGATTAGCTAATGGGATGATGTCAGTCATGAAGGGACGAGTCCTTGTCGTCGACGACGACACCGCACTGGCCGAGATGCTCGGCATTGTGCTTCGTGGTGAGGGTTTTGAGCCGTCGTTCGTAGCAGATGGCGACAAGGCGCTGGCTGCCTTCCGTGAGACCAAGCCAGATCTGGTGCTGCTCGATCTGATGCTGCCCGGTCGGGACGGCATCGAGGTGTGCCGCCTGATCAGGGCGGAGTCCGGGGTGCCGATCGTGATGCTCACGGCCAAGAGCGACACCGTGGATGTGGTGGTGGGCCTCGAGTCGGGCGCCGACGACTACATCGTGAAGCCGTTCAAGCCGAAGGAGCTGGTGGCCCGGATCCGGGCACGGCTACGGAGATCGGAGGAGCCGGCTCCGGAGCAGCTGGCCATCGGTGACCTGGTCATCGACGTGGCCGGTCACTCCGTGAAGCGGGACGGTCAGTCGATCGCGCTGACGCCGCTGGAGTTCGACCTGCTGGTGGCGCTGGCCCGTAAGCCGTGGCAGGTGTTCACGCGTGAGGTGCTCCTGGAGCAGGTGTGGGGATACCGGCACGCGGCGGACACGCGGCTGGTCAATGTGCATGTGCAGCGGCTGCGTTCCAAGGTCGAGAAGGACCCTGAGCGCCCGGAGATCGTGGTGACCGTCCGTGGCGTCGGTTACAAGGCCGGGCCGAGCTGACGTGTCCCGGGACAGTGCTGCCTCGGCGCCCGGGGAGCCGGGGAACCGCCAGGGGCGGCCGGTGAGCCCGTCGGGGCGCACCTCCCGGTTCGGGCGGCTGATCGACGGCGGGCTGGTGCTGCAGGACGGTGTGCAGGGCAGCCCGGTGCTGCGGCTGTTCACGCGTTGGGTGCGGCGGCCGCTGCTGCCGGTGATGCGGCTGTGGCGGCGCAACATCCAGCTGCGGGTGGTCGCGGCCACGCTGGTCATGTCGCTCGGCGTGGTGCTGCTGCTCGGCTTCGTCGTCATCGGGCAGGTGCGCAACGGCCTGCTCGACGCCAAGGAGAAGGCGGCACAGATCCAGGCCACCGGTGGGTTCAAGGTCGCTCAGGAGAACGCCGCGAACAGGGTGGGCGCTGGTAGCGGTGGCGCCGCGAACGGCGATCAGGGGAAGCAGAATGCCGGCCTGTGGCGTTCCGACATGGTCACCCAGCTGTCGAGTGGTGGCCAGAGTGCCTTCCACGTGGTCGCGTTGGCGGCGGGCAGCGACGCCGGGCCGGGGCGTGCGCCACGGGCCTCGGGCTATGTCGAAGGGCTGAAAAGCGTCCCGAACGAGCTGCGCACGCAGGTCGACCGAGGCGACGGCGCGTATCAGAGCTTCTCTCGGATCGTGTACACGGAATCGGGGCCCGATCCGGTCGCCGGGCTGGTGATCGGCAAGCGGATGACGGACATCAACAACGATCCGTACCAGCTGTACTACCTCTTCCCGCTGACGCAGGAGGAGAAGTCGTTGAGCCTGGTCAAGGGCACCTTGGCCACAGCTGGGCTGTTCGTGGTGGTGCTGCTCGGGGCGATCGCCTGGCTTGTCGTGCGCCAGGTCGTCACGCCGGTGCGGATGGCGGCCGGGATCGCGGAGCGGCTCTCCGCCGGGCGGTTGCAGGAGCGGATGAAGGTCACCGGCGAGGACGACATCGCACGGCTCGGTGAGGCCTTCAACAAGATGGCGCAGAACCTGCAGCTGAAGATTCAGCAGCTGGAGGACCTTTCGCGGATGCAGCGCCGGTTCGTGTCGGACGTTTCGCACGAGCTGCGTACGCCGTTGACGACGGTACGGATGGCGGCCGATGTCATCCATGAGGCGAGGGTGGACTTCGATCCGGTGACGGCGCGGTCGGCCGAGCTGTTGGCGGATCAGTTGGACCGGTTCGAGTCGCTGCTCGCGGATCTGTTGGAGATCAGCCGGTTCGACGCGGGCGCTGCGGCGCTGGAGGCGGAGCCGACCGACCTGCGGGACGTCGTACGCAGAGTGGTCGGCGGAGCCGAGCCGCTGGCCGAGGCGAAGGGCGGCCGGATCCGCGTCGTCGGTGACGAGCAGCCGGTCGTGGCGGAGGCGGATGCGCGCCGCGTGGAGCGGGTCCTGCGCAACCTGGTCGTGAAC
This sequence comes from Streptomyces sp. LHD-70, assembly GCF_031157275.1. GTDB lineage: Bacteria > Actinomycetota > Actinomycetes > Streptomycetales > Streptomycetaceae > Streptomyces. Next base: position 208,381 of record NZ_JAVIFW010000013.1, on the reverse strand, counting down.
GCGGTGGAGCACGGCGACGGCAAGGACGTGATCGTACGGCTGGGCGCTGCCGGAGGTGCGGTGGCGGTCGCGGTGCGTGATTACGGAGTGGGCCTCAAGCCGGGGGAGGCGACACGGGTCTTCAACCGGTTCTGGCGCGCCGACCCGGCACGCGCGCGTACGACCGGGGGGACCGGCCTCGGCCTGTCGATCGCGCTCGAGGACGCGCGGCTGCACGGTGGCTGGCTGCAGGCCTGGGGCGAGCCGGGAGGCGGTTCGCAGTTCCGTCTGACGCTGCCGCGCACGGCGGACGAGGCGCTGCGGGGCTCGCCGATACCGTTGGAGCCGGAGGACTCCCGTCGTAACCGCGGGCTGCACGGAGCGGGCCTGGCGGGCGGTGCGCAGGGCAAGCAGGCGACGGTGCCGGCGCAGCCGGTGACCGAGCGCGGGCCCGTGGCCGTACCGCCGACCGCGTCGTCGCTGCGCGTGACCTCGCCGAGCGCCGATCCGACGGCGTTGCCGGGCAGTGGTGCGCGTGTGGTGCCGCGGCAGGTGGGGTCGCCGGAGTGGGCGAGGGGCGGGAGTGCCATCGGCGGACCGGCTTCCCAGCGTGCTGCGGAACCGGCGACCGACGCAGTCACTGGGCCGTCCGCCGAACCGGCGATGGAAGCCGTCACTGGGCCGTCCGCCGAACCGGCAACCGAGGCGGCCACCGAGCCGCCAGCCATAGTTGCGACCGAACCGAGAGCGGAAGCTGCGACCGAACCGACAGCAGAAGCCGCGACCGGCCCGGCAACCGAATCAACCTCCGTACCCGCACCAACCAGCAGCAGACAAAAGCAAGTTGAGGCACAGCCAGGAGCGCAGGCCGCACAGGCGCCGGCGGAAGAGGAGAGTGCGCGTGGGCGCTGATCGTGGACGGTCCGGCCTCTTCCGTTCCTCGCGTACCGCGGTGGTCCTGGTGTGCTCGGCGGTCGTGCTCGCCGGGTGTGCCTCCATGCCGGACAGCGGCGGCGTGGAGCATGTGGACGCTTCCCCGCAGGAGCCGCAGGTGCAGGTCTTCGCTGTGCCGCCGCAGAAGGACGCGAGCCCTTCGGAGATCGTCGAGGGCTTCCTCGAGGCGCTGACCAGCGACGATCCGGAGTTCTCGACGGCGCGCAAGTATCTGACCGAGGAGGCGTCGGACCGCTGGGAGCCGGAGAGGTCCACCACGGTCCTGGCCGACGGGCCCAACGCGGACTCGACGCGTACGCGGACGGACCCTGACGGCGGCGGATACCTGTACGCGTTGACGGGCCGGATGATCGCGACGGTCGACGACGAGCACGCGTACCGCTCCGAGCAGGGGAAGTACTCGTCGCTGGTGCATCTCGTCCGGCAGGACGGTGACCAGTGGCGGATCGACGTGCCGCCGAACGGTGTGGTGCTCGCGCAGTCCGACTTCGAGCGCCTGTATCTGCCGGTCAGCAAGTACTTCTACGCGTCGTCGTCCTCGCCGGACGGCGGGGAGGCGCCATCGACGCCGGCGATGGTCGCCGATCCGGTGTACATCCGTAAGCGGATAGACCCGGTGACGGAGGCGGTGCGTTCGCTGCTCGACGGCCCGACCAACTGGCTGGACAACGTGGTCTCTTCCCGCTTCTCGCCGGGTATCGCGCTGGCGAAGGGCACCAAGTCGCTGGCGCCCGACGACCAGAACCATCTGAAGATCCCGCTGAACGAGCGGGCCAACGCCGTGAAGCCGGACCGCTGCGCGAAGATGGCTGCCCAACTCTTCTTCACCCTCAGGGACTTGACGCCTGCGGGCATCGAACAGGTGGAGCTGCAGCGCGAGAACGGTTCGAAGCTGTGCGCCCTTGACGCCGACCAGGCCGAGGCCAGCGCGCCGAACCGTTCGCTGAGCGGCGCGGATTACCAGTACTTCATCGACGAGAAGCACCGCCTGGTGCGGATGCCGAAGAACGGTGACGAGGTGGAGCCGGTTCCTGGCCCGCTCGGCAACGGGGATCGGCAGCTGCGCTCGGCCGCGGTGTCGCGTGCGGAGGACCGCGCGGCGGGGGTGTCGAACGACGGCCGTTCGCTGTACGTCGGGTCCCTGCTGTCCGACGAGCGGCTGGAGAAGACGGAGATCCGCAGCCAGGCCAAGCAGGAGAAGGACCGCCTGACCAAGCCGAGTTGGGACGGCCGCGGCGATCTCTGGGTCGCCGACCGGGATCCGCGCGATCAGCGGCTGCTGTGGCTGGCGCAGGGCGGCGGCGAGCCGGTGGAGGTCAAGGTCGTCGGGCTTGACGACGCCCGGATCAACGCCGTGCGGGTGTCGGCGGACGGGGTGCGGGTCGCGCTGATCGTCGAGCAGGACGGCAAAACCGAGCTGAAGATCGGCCGTGTGGAACGCCAGGGAACGTCGGAGGACCCCGAGGTGTCGGTCGTCGAACTGCGCCCCGGGGCACCGCAGATGGAGGAGGTCACGGCGATGTCCTGGGCCGGTGGCAGCCGCCTCGTGGTGGTCGGCAAGGAGGCCGGCGGGGTGCAGCAGCTGCAGTACGTGCAGAGCGACGGATCGGTCCTGCAGGACTCGGCGCTGCCTGCGCTCACCGGCGTGACGGACATTGCGGCTTCGGAGGACGAGCGACTGCCGATGGTGGCGCGCTCGGAGGAGGACGGGATCGTCCGGTTGCCTCCGGGGGCGAACTGGCGGCCGGTGGTCAAGGACGGGACGTCTCCGGTCTATCCGGGATAGTTCGGGATATCCCGGCCACGAGCCTCAGTGGTTGTGACCACGAGCCTCAGTAGCTGCGGCCGGGAGCCTCGCCAGTTGCGACCACGAATCTCAGTAGCTGCGGCCGGGAGCCTCGCCAGTGGTGACCGGCGCGAGCCGCCCGCCGGTATGCACCACGCTGAGATGACCTGCCGTCAAACTCCGTTGCCACAGGGTGATTTGGCGTGCCTTACGGCCCTCTCGCCGCGCCCTGCCCACCCTCTCCCGAGAGTTATCCACAGGGGTGGCAGGGAGTCGTGCGCCTTGGCACAGTGAGGGGCATGCGGGGTTGGTGGCGGGACCTCGCCGACCTGGTGCTGCCTGCCGACTGCGCGGGCTGTGAGCTGCCCCGCACGCTGCTGTGCGAGACCTGCCGGGCGGCGCTGTACGGCAGAGAGCCGCGCCGCGCGCGTCCCCACCGCGAGCCGGCCGGGCTGCCGGCTGTGTACGCGGCTGCGCCGTACGCGGACGGGGTGCGCTCGGTGCTGCTCGCGCACAAAGAGCGGGGCGCACTGGCGCTCGCCCAGGCCCTGGGCGTGGCGCTCGCGGGCGCGGTGCGTACGGGGCTTCGGGCCGGCGGGGACGGCGTGTGGGGCGACGAGAACGGGGGACACGGAGAAGACGATGGGGGTGATGCGTACGAACTGGAGAGTCCGCTGCTGCTGGTGCCCATGCCGTCGGCCAGGCGAGCGGTCGCCGCTCGAGGACATGACTCGGTGCGGCGCGTCGCCCGCGCGGCCGCCTGCGAACTGCGGCGCTCGGGCGTCGCGGCCCAGGCCGTCTCGGTGCTGCTCCAGCGGCGCCGCGTCATGGACCAGTCGGGGCTCAACTCCCGGCAGCGGATGGCGAACATGAGCGGTGCGCTGGAGGTGGCACCCGGCGCGGAGCGGCTCCTCGCGGGGCGGCGCGTGGTCCTGGTCGACGACCTGATGACTACGGGTGCGTCACTGGCGGAAGGGGCCCGGGCCCTGACCGCTGCAACCGCAAGATCGGGCGCAGCTGGAACGCGAGTACGTGTTACGGGAACGCAAGTAACGCAGCCCGCAAGGCAGGCCGGGTCGCGGGGAAGAGCCCGGGGCGAAACAGTGGATGGAGGCACATCCAACGTCTGGTCGGGAGCGTCGAGAACGATCGAACAGCGGGGAATGTTCCGCATGCCGTTCCCGCTGGCCGCTGCGGTGATCGCCACGTCACCTGATTCCTTCGAAATAAACCGGAACTGAGCGAGAACTTGCATCGTTGCAGGTAGTGAGAGTGGAAATGCACCTGAACGGAGGTACGCGGCAGTAGAGGGTGACGCCATCCGTCCGGGCGAGATATGTTCGGTTGTGAGGAAAGGCAGGCGCCTGACCTCGTATATCGGAATGACGGTGCACGGGTTTTCTGCAATCACCCGCACCGGTGGGGTGGAGATCTTGCCCGCGGGGGAGGAGGAGGTGGAAGTCACCGAGTCCGAGACTCCGGGGTCACCGGGGTCTGGTGCAAAAAGGGAGACGCTCCGCCCGAGTATGCGGGGCGATCCGGGAACGGAGTTCTGCGTGGACATCGTCGTCAAGGGCCGCAAGACCGAGGTGCCCGAGCGGTTCCGCAAGCACGTGGCCGAGAAGCTGAAGCTGGAGAAAATCCAGAAGCTCGATGCCAAGGTGATCAACCTCGACGTCGAGGTGTCCAAGGAGCCCAATCCGCGACAGGCCGACCGTTCTGACCGCGTGGAGATCACTCTGCGCACGCGCGGCCCGGTGATCCGGGCAGAGGCCTCGGCCAGCGATCCGTACGCTGCGCTCGACCTGGCCCAGGAGAAGCTGGAAGCACGACTGCGCAAGCAGCACAGCAAGCGCTCCACGCGCCGTGGCAACGGCCGCCTCTCGGCGGCCGAAGTGGCCGACCGGGTGCCCGGTGCGGCGACGCTCAACGGCGACGGCACGCCCGTCCCGACCGATGAGGACCAGGGCGTACCGACGAAGCGGATCGGTTCACTCGAGATCCAGGGCGAAGGCCCGATCGTCGTGCGCGAGAAGACCCACGTCGCGACACCCATGTCACTCGATCAGGCGCTCTACGAGATGGAGTTGGTCGGGCACGACTTCTACCTGTTCGTCGACTCCGAGACCAAGGAACCCAGCGTCGTCTACCGACGCCACGCCTACGACTACGGCGTCATCCACCTCAGCACGGACCCGATGGTCTCGAAGGCCCAGTCGACCGCGCCCGGCGGCTCGCTCGGCGGCTGACCCTCGATGACCACGACGACGGTGCCCCTGGAGCGCATGTGCGCCCCCAGGGGCACCATCGTGCGACCCCTTCCGGCGCCGGTGCGCCGCCGGGGCATGAAATCATGGCCGAGCAGGCCAACCCGTGGGCCACGGAAGCGGGTTGCGGCATCTTGAACAGGCCTCGGCCTTCAGGGGGAGGAACGATGGCGGGCACGTTTGGACCGTTGCGTGACGAGGATGCGGACGACGGTGTCGTAGGCATCGGAATGGAGGCGGAAGCCCCACGGAAGGAGCCCATCCGGGTCCTCGTGGTGGATGACCACGCGCTCTTCCGGCGTGGCCTTGAGATCGTCCTCGCGCAGGAGGAGGGCATCGAGGTCATCGGCGAGGCGGGGGACGGCTCCGAGGCCGTGGACAAGGCAGCCGACCTGCTGCCCGACATCGTCCTCATGGACGTCCGGATGCCCAAGCGGGGCGGCATCGAGGCGTGCACCGCCATCAAGGAAGTCGCACCCAGCGCCAAGATCATCATGCTGACGATCAGCGACGAGGAGGCCGACCTCTACGACGCGATCAAGGCGGGCGCCACCGGCTACCTTCTCAAGGAGATCTCCACGGACGAGGTGGCGACCGCGATTCGCGCCGTGGCCGACGGGCAGTCGCAGATCAGCCCGTCGATGGCGTCGAAGCTGCTCACCGAGTTCAAGTCGATGATCCAGCGCACCGACGAGCGCCGGCTCGTCCCCGCACCGAGGCTCACCGACCGAGAGCTCGAAGTGCTGAAGCTGGTCGCCACCGGCATGAACAACCGCGACATCGCCAAGGAGTTGTTCATCTCCGAGAACACCGTGAAGAACCACGTGCGCAACATCCTGGAGAAGCTGCAGCTGCACTCCCGCATGGAAGCCGTGGTCTATGCGATGCGGGAGAAGATCCTCGAGATCCGCTGAGCCGTCCGGAGACGGCTCGCCGGCGGCGGCTCAGACGAGAGCCGCCGCCAGCGGCGCGTGCAGCTCCACGGGCGTCACCCGCTCCACGCGGACCTGATCACAGCCCACCCACTCGGCGGCCTCCCGCAGCGCCTTCGCCATGGGCTCCACGGCCTTCGGGGTGTCGAGGGAGGCGTGCTTCGCCACCAGCGTGCCGCCCTCGCGCGCCGGGTCCACACGGCCCAGGAGACGGCCCCCGGACAGCAGCGGCATCGCGAAGTAGCCGTACACCCGCTTCGGCTTCGGGACGTAGGCCTCCAGGCGGTGGGTGAAGCCGAAGATGCGCTCCGTACGCGCGCGCTCCCAGACCAGGGAGTCGAAGGGCGAAAGCAGCGTCGTCCGATGCCGTCCGCGGGGCGTGCTCGCCAGCGCCGCCGGGTCCGCCCAGGCCGGCTTGGACCAGCCCTCGACCCGCACCGGCACCAGACCCGAGTCCGCGACGACGGAGTCGAACTGCTCGCTCTTCAGGCGGTGATAGTCCGCGATGTCGGAACGCGTGCCCACCCCCAGCGCCTCCCCGGCCAGTCTCACGAGGCGGCGCAGACACTCACGGTCGTCCAGGTCGTCATGGAGCAGCTCGCCCGGAACGGCGCGCTCCGCCAGGTCGTACACCCGCTTCCAGCCGCGGCGCTCCACGCACACCACCTCGCCGTACATCAGCGCGCGCTCCACGGCGACCTTCGACTCGGACCAGTCCCACCACTCGCCCTTGTTCTTCGCGCCGCCCAACTCCGTCGCCGTGAGCGGGCCTTCGGCGCGCAGCTGTTTGACGACCTGGTCGTACGCCGACTGCTTCAGGTCGTGGTACCAGTGCGGGCGGGCGCGGTACGCGCGGCGGCGGAAGGCGAAGTGCGGCCACTCCTCGATGGGCAGGATGCACGCGGCGTGCGACCAGTACTCAAAGGCGTGCGTGTCCGTCCAGTACGCCTCCTCCACCGGCTTGCGGCCGACGGCGCCGAGCCTCGCGTACGGAATCAGCTCGTGGGAGCGGGCGAGGACCGAGATCGTGTCGAGCTGGACGGCGCCCAGGTGGCGCAGGACGCCGCGCACCGCGCCACGGCGGTCGGGCGCACCGAGGAAGCCCTGGGCGCGCAGGGCGAGACGGCGGGCCTCGTCGGCGGAGAGCTTGACTTCGGGGACGGCTGGAGCCACGGCGGAGGTCATGTCCGTACCGTAGAGCGCGCCACTGACAGTCAGGGCTGACCTGCGGATCTCGCGGGCAAGTACGGGTCGAGCGGCGTCAGTTCGAGGTCCGACGGCAGCAGCGAGCCGACCCAGCAGTCGCGTCGGGTGCTGCGGTGCAGCAGGCCGGCGCGCAGCGTGCCCTCCAGGGTGAAGCCGCAGCGGACCGCCACCGCGCGTGAGGCGGTGTTGCCCACCTCGGCGCGCCACTCCAGGCGGTCGATCGCCGCGCGTGTGAAAGCCCAGCGGGACAGCGCGCGGAGCGCTTCGGTGACGTAACCGCGGCCGCGCTGCTCCTTCACCGACCAGAAGCCCACCTCGGCGGCGCCCTCGCCGCGCAGCGCGATCCCCATCACCGCCACCAGAACGCCCTCCGCGCGTGTGCGGATCGCGAACGTGTACTCCCTGCTGTTGCGCCAGGCCTCAGGAGCGAAGGTCCGCGTGAAGTTCTCGGCGTGTGCGCGCTCATAAGGAGAGGGAACGGTCGTCCAGCGCTGAATTTCGGGGTCCTGGCAGGCGGTGTAGCAGTCCTCGGTGTCGTCGGAGCCGAGGGGGCGCAAAACCAGGCGTTCGGTGGTGAGTGTGACCGGTTCCATCGGCCGATTCTCGACCGTGCGGACAGCGAGTGCCAGAACTTTTGCCGAGCGCACGGGCACCTACCGGGGCACTGAAGCGTTCTCCAAGAGGATGGCGGGTGGCCTTCGTCACGACGACCTTCCCGAGCCGGAGTCGTCCTCGCTTACGATGGCCGTTGCGGTGGGGTCCACCTGCTGTGCCCGAACCGCCGCCGAATCCGAGACAGAAACCGACCGAGCCAGGCCCGACCGGCAAGGAGACCAACCCTCGTGTCCGTCTTCAACAAGCTCATGCGTGCAGGCGAAGGAAAGATCCTGCGCAAACTGCACCGCATCGCGGACCAGGTCAACTCCATCGAAGAGGACTTCATCAGCCTCTCGGACGCCGAGCTGCGCGCCCTCACGGACGAGTACAAAGAGCGCTACCAGGAGTGGGTCGACAGCGACGGCAAGTCCGGAGACAGCCTCGACGACCTCCTGCCCGAGGCCTTCGCCACGGTGCGCGAGGCCGCCAAGCGCGTCCTGGGGCAGCGCCACTACGACGTGCAGTTGATGGGTGGTGCGGCGCTCCACCTCGGCTTTGTCGCGGAGATGAAGACCGGTGAGGGCAAGACCCTCGTCGGCACGCTGCCGACGTACCTCAACGCCCTTTCGGGCAAGGGCGTCCACCTGATCACGGTCAACGACTACCTGGCCGAGCGCGACTCCGAGTTGATGGGCCGCGTCCACAAGTTCCTCGGCCTGTCCGTCGGCTGCATCCTGGCCAACATGTCGCCGGCCCAGCGCCGCGAGCAGTACAACTGCGACATCACGTACGGCACGAACAACGAGTTCGGCTTCGACTACCTCCGCGACAACATGGCCTGGTCCCAGGACGAACTCGTCCAGCGCGGCCACAACTTCGCGGTGGTCGACGAGGTCGACTCCATCCTCGTCGACGAGGCGCGTACGCCGCTGATCATCTCCGGCCCCGCCGACCAGGCCACCAAGTGGTACGGCGACTTCGCCAAGCTGGTCACCCGCCTGACCAAGGGCGAGGCGGGCAACCAGCTCAAGGGCATCGAGGAGACCGGCGACTACGAGGTCGACGAGAAGAAGCGCACCGTCGCCATCCACGAGTCCGGGGTCGCCAAGGTCGAGGACTGGCTGGGCATCGACAACCTCTACGAGTCGGTGAACACCCCGCTCGTCGGTTACCTCAACAACGCCATCAAGGCGAAGGAACTCTTCAAGAAGGACAAGGACTACGTCGTCATCGACGGCGAAGTCATGATCGTCGACGAGCACACCGGCCGTATCCTCGCCGGCCGCCGCTACAACGAGGGCATGCACCAGGCGATCGAGGCGAAGGAAGGGGTGGACATCAAGGACGAGAACCAGACACTCGCCACGATCACCCTGCAGAACTTCTTCCGCCTCTACGGCAAGCTCTCCGGCATGACCGGTACGGCCATGACGGAGGCCGCCGAGTTCCACCAGATCTACAAGCTCGGTGTCGTCCCGATCCCGACGAACCGCGACATGGTCCGCATGGACCAGTCGGACCTGATCTACCGCACGGAGAAGGCCAAGTTCGACGCGGTGGTCGACGACATCGCCGAGAAGCACGCCAAGGGCCAGCCGATCCTCGTCGGCACCACCTCGGTCGAGAAGTCCGAGTACCTCTCGCAGCAGCTCGCCAAGCGCGGCGTGCCGCACGAGGTGCTCAACGCCAAGCAGCACGACCGAGAGGCCTCGATCGTCGCCCAGGCCGGTCGCAAGGGCTCCGTCACGGTCGCCACGAACATGGCCGGTCGCGGTACGGACATCAAGCTCGGCGGCAACCCCGACGACCTCGCGGAGGCCGAGCTGCGCCAGCACGGCCTCGACCCCGAGGAGCACATCGAGGAGTGGGCCGCGGCCCTGCCCGCCGCCCTGGAGCGTGCGGAGGAGGCCGTCAAGGCCGAGCACGACGAGGTGAAGGACCTCGGCGGCCTGTACGTCCTGGGCACCGAGCGCCACGAGTCGCGCCGTATCGACAACCAGCTGCGCGGTCGTTCCGGCCGTCAGGGCGACCCCGGTGAGTCCCGCTTCTACCTCTCGCTCGGGGACGACCTGATGCGCCTGTTCAAGGCCCAGATGGTCGAGCGCGTCATGGCGATGGCCAACGTCCCGGACGACGTCCCGATCGAGAACAAGATGGTCACGCGCGCCATCGCCTCGGCCCAGTCGCAGGTCGAGCAGCAGAACTTCGAGACGCGTAAGAACGTCCTCAAGTACGACGAGGTCCTGAACCGCCAGCGCGAGGTCATCTACGGCGAGCGCCGCCGCGTCCTGAAGGGCGAGGACCTGCACGAGCAGATCCGTCACTTCATGGACGACACGATCGACGCGTACATCCAGGCGGAGTCCGCCGAGGGCTTCGCCGAGGAGTGGGACCTGGACCGCCTCTGGGGCGCGTTCAAGCAGCTCTACCCGGTGCAGGTCAGCATCGAGGAGCTGGAGGACATGGCCGGTGACCGCGCGGGCCTGACCGCCGAGTTCATCAGTGAGTCCATCAAGGAGGACATCCACGCGCAGTACGACGCGCGCGAGGAGCAGCTCGGCTCGGAGATCATGCGTGAGCTGGAGCGCCGCGTGGTCCTCTCCGTCCTGGACCGCAAGTGGCGCGAGCACCTCTACGAGATGGACTACCTCCAGGAGGGCATCGGCCTGCGCGCGATGGCGCAGAAGGACCCGCTGGTCGAGTACCAGCGCGAGGGCTTCGACATGTTCACCGCGATGATGGAGGGCATCAAGGAGGAGTCCGTCGGCTACCTGTTCAACCTGGAGGTCCAGGTCGAGCAGCAGGTCGAGGAGGTCCCCGTCGAGGACAAGGCGACGTCCCTGGAGAAGGCTCCGGTCGAGGACGCGGTGCCCGCGGGCGCCGGCCGTCCGGAGATCCGTGCCAAGGGCCTCGAGGCCCCGCAGCGCCCGGACCGGCTGCACTTCTCGGCGCCGACGGTCGACGGCGAGGGCGGTGTCGTGGAGGGCGACTTCAGCAACGACGACGAAGCCGCGGCGCGCTCGTCCGCGGACGGTATGACGCGTGCCGAGCGCCGCAAGGCCCAGAAGGGCGGCCGCCGCCGCAAGAAGTGACGCGGTGCGGCATGTAGTGCGTACGTCGTCGGGGCCGGGGCTCAGCGGAAGCTGGCTTCCGGCCCCGCGGCGTTCGCGTCCCTGCGGGCGGGGCGCTGCGGGCCTCAGGCCGGCTGACGCTCCCCGCCCAGTTCCACGGCGGCACAGCGCCAGCGCAGGTCGGAGCCGCGCTCCAGGCGGAACGCCATGGCCCGCACCTGGTCACCGGCGCCGATGCACGCGCTGGCCTCGACCACACCCGGGCTGAGCGGAAGCGCCCGGCAGGTGCGCACGACGGGGCGCGGCCCGTGCGCCTGGAACGGCGCGTGCGGGGCGAGCTCGACGAGCTGCTGGTAGCCGTGGCCGACGGTGTGGTTGAGCATCCAGTGCACCGGGCGCTCGCCGCTCAGCACGGCAAGCAGTCGCTCGGCGAACAGCTCGTGCGGCTTGAACCGCCTCCGCTGCGCCGGTACGGCTGCGGGCCTGCGCTGGTCGCGACGATTGCCGGGCCTGGTCATCGCCCGCCCGCCGGGGCGGGTGCCGCCTCCGTTCCTCGGGCGGCCGGGGCCCCTGGATCCCCTGGAACCGTGTGAGTCGTTCTGTGTCACATCCATGATCATTTCCCCGTATCTGCCGGGCCCGGAATCGCTACCGGGCAGTAGCTACGGGATTTCTTGTACGGGTACGAGCCTTGGTCACGCAACGTGGCGTCACGCTCCGTAAAGCCCTTCCGAAAGATCACCTATCAGGGTGAGGGCCCAAGGGGCGACTGGCCTCGGAGCCGTTCACTCCGGAGACATTCCGGACGTAAGCGAAAGTGCGGAGCCTCGAACCAGCCCCCCGATGGGGGACTCCCGACCCGTATCCTGAGGGTCTTCAAGCCCACGTCCAACGACGAAGAAAGCGGCGGCCATGCGCGTCTACGTACCCCTGACCCTCCCCGCGCTCGCCGAGGCGCACGAGGCGGGCGAGCTGGGCCCCGGCCCGCTGACGGCCTACGCGGTGACGCCCGCGCTGCGCGAGTGGTACGTCTCGGACGACATCGAGGAGCTGGAGTACGCGGCGCTGAACCGGGCTGCGTCCGCGTCCCTGCGGATGCTCGCCGGTAGCCGCGGGGCTGCGCGGCGGCGGGTCGTGGTGGCCGTGGACGTGCCGGACGCCGAGGCGGCAGTGGACCCGGACCACGGGCTTGCCGTCAGCACGCTCGGCGAGGTGCGCCTGGCGCGGGCCGTGCCGCTGGCGAAGGCGGCCGCGGTGCACGTCGACTCCGACGACGCCGAGGCCGACGTACGGGCCGCGGCAGACGCCCTGGGTGCGGCGGACCAGGGGGACGACGACGCCCAGTTCACGGTGGACGGGGCGGAGGACCACGAACTGCTCTGGTTCGCCACGCAGGAGATCCCGAACATCGTGGACTGAGCCGCGGCCGACCTGTCCGGCGCTGGGTCGGCGTGACTCCATTCGGGCTCTGAGCAGGACTTATGTCGAGTCGCGTCGAGTTATCCACAGGCTTGGAGGCGGATCGCGTCCTGCGGGTACCGTCTTGGGCATGGGGAAGCAGCAAGCACCGCACATCGTCTGGGACTGGAACGGCACGCTGTTCCACGACATCGACGTGGTCATCAGGGCCACCAACGCGTCGTTCGAGGAGATCGGCCTGCCGCCGATCACGCTCGAGCGGTACCGCGAGCTGTACTGCGTGCCGGTGCCGCGCTTCTACGAGCGGCTCATGGGCCGCCTGCCCACCGACGCTGAGTGGGAAGTCATGGACGAGGCCTTCCACCGGCACTACTGGATCCTGGCGGAGAGCGCGGGGCTCGCCGAAGGGGCGGGTGAGCTGCTCGCCGACTGGCAGGCGTCCGGGCTCACGCAGTCGATGTGCTCCCTGGCCCCGCACGACCGCCTGCTGCCGATCGTGCGCACACACGGCATCGAACACCACTTCATACGCGTCGACGGCCGCGTGGGGAACTCCACCGAGGGCAAGGCCGGGCACATGGAGCGGCACATCGCGGCGTTGGCCTCGACCGTCGACCCGGCCCGCACGGTGGTGATCGGGGACGCGGTGGACGACGCGGTGGCCGCGGCGCACGTGGGGGCGCTCGCGGTGCTCTACACCGGCGGCTCGCACAGCCGCGCCAGCCTGGCCGTGGCGGGCGTGCCGGTGGTGGACACCCTCGCTGAGGCGGTCCAGGAGGCCACCCGGCTCGCGGCCTGAGCCCGCGTGACGGGAGCCCGCGGGGTGACCAGCTGACCGCACGGCCGACGGGCCTGGAGGGCTGGCCTACGGGTCCACAGGTCCACAGGCGTGGATCCACGCGGCCGCGGCTCCACGGATCAACGGGGCCGCGGATCTACGTCACCGGCGCCTTGGCGCGCAGCACGTTGATGAACTCCCGCATCCAGCGGGAGATGTCCGGCCAGGCACGGGCCGAGACGAGGGTGCCGTCGACCACGGTGTCCGCGTCCTGGAACGTCGCTCCGGCCGCCTGCATGTCCAGTTCAAGGGCCGGGAAGGCCGTGACTCTGCGGCCCACCAGGCCGCCGATGGCAGCAGTGAGGAGGGCACCGTGCGCGATCTGGGCGATCGGCCTGTCCGAGTCGAAGAACGCCTTGAGGATCTTGCGGAGCTCGGGGTCGTTGCGCAGATACTCCGGGGCGCGGCCGCCGGGGATCACCAGGGCGACATAGGCCCCGGGGTCGACCTCGGAGAAGGCGAGGTCGGCCGGCCAGGTGTAGCCGGGTTTCTCGGTGTAGGTGTCGAAGCCCGGCTCGAAGTCGTGGAGGACGAGCTGCAGTTTCTTGCGGGCGGGCGCGGCGATGTGCACGTCGTACCCCTCTTCGCGCAGCCGCAGATAGGGGTGGAGCACCTCGAGGGACTCCGCCGCGTCACCGGTCACCATCAGAATCTTTGCTGCCATGGCCGCTCGCTCCCTTGGCGTGAACCATGTGGTGCGCCGGTCCGTGGTCCTGGTCGGGAGGGCGTTCGCGCGGAGCGGCGCCTGTCCTGCCAACGTGCACCGGCGGCGGCGATTTGCCAAGTGGGTCATGGCACTGAGGAGGGGGCACGGAGGGCCGACGCATGAACCAGGGGGTGTTGTCCCTGTCCAGAGTGTCAAAGTAATGACCGTTCTTTTGTACACATACAGCCCATGACGGGGGCCTGGTGGGGGGAGATAGCCTTGACCCGTGATCAGCGCGATATCCCTCGGGGGCAGTGCAGCCCCCGGCCCGTGCCCGGTACGTCGGCGTGCCCGGGCGATTGTCGCGCTTCGGATTCGGGGCACGCAGCCGAAAATGGCCGAGACCGCCCCTGTCACATCTCACCAAGGCATAGCGTCGGCGGGGACCGGAATCCCCGTGTCTCCACGTAGTGCGCTTGCTCGCCACACCGGCGTAAAAATCACTTCCTTCAACGTCACGCAACGGCGCGCGACAGGAGCCAGAGGACATGCAGACCAAGCTGGACGAAGCAAAGGCCGAGCTGCTCACACGGGCTGCCCGGGTAGCTGAGAACAGCCCGGTCGGGGGGCAACTTCCGACGGGGGCCAATACGGGAGATCGTCCGGACGAGGACACAGTGCTCTCGTACCTCCAGCGCTACTACCTGCACACCGCACCGGAAGACCTGGCGGACCGCGACCCGGTCGACATCTTCGGTGCAGCGTTCTCGCACTACCGCCTCGCGGAGGAGCGCCCGCAGGGCACGGCCAACGTCCGGGTGCACACGCCCACGGTCGAGGAGAACGGCTGGACGTGCTCGCACTCCGTCGTCGAGGTCGTCACGGACGACATGCCGTTCCTGGTCGACTCGGTCACCAATGAGCTCTCCCGCCAGGGCCGCGGCATCCACGTCGTGATCCACCCGCAGGTCGTCGTGCGCCGGGACCTCACCGGCAAGCTCGTCGAGGTGCTCCCGGCCGGGGCGCCCGACGATGCGCACGACACGCTCACCGAGTCCTGGATCCACGTCGAGATGGACCGGGAGACCGACCGGGCCGACCTCAAGCAGATCACCAACGACCTGCTCCGGGTGCTGTCCGACGTCCGCGAGGCCGTCGAGGACTGGGAGAAGATGCGCGACGCCGCGCTGCGCATCGCCGACGAGCTGCCCAGCGAGCCGACCGCGGACGACCTGCAGAACCAGGAGGTCGAGGAGGCCCGCGAGCTGCTCAGGTGGCTCGCCGCCGACCACTTCACGTTCCTCGGCTACCGCGAGTACGAGCTGAACGAGGACGACTCCCTCGGCGCCGTCCCCGGCACCGGCCTCGGCATCCTGCGCTCCGACCCGCAGCACAGCGGCGAGGATGTGCACGGCCACCCGGTCAGCCCTTCCTTCAACCGGCTGCCTGCCGACGCCCGGGCCAAGGCCCGCGAGCACAAGCTGCTCGTCCTGACCAAGGCCAACAGCCGCGCCACGGTCCACCGCCCCAGCTACCTCGACTACGTCGGCGTGAAGAAGTTCGACGCCGAAGGCAACGTCGTCGGTGAGCGCCGCTTCCTCGGCCTGTTCTCCAGCGCCGCGTACACCGAGTCCGTGCGTCGCGTGCCGGTGATCCGCCGCAAGGTCGCCGAGGTCCTCAAGCAGGCCGGCTTCTCGCCCAACAGCCACGACGGCCGTGACCTGCTGCAGATCCTCGAGACGTACCCGCGTGACGAGCTCTTCCAGACCCCGGCCGACGAGCTGCGCTCCATCGTCACGTCCGTGCTCTACCTGCAGGAGCGCCGCCGGCTGCGGCTGTACCTGCGCAAGGACGAGTACGGCAGGTACTACTCCGCGCTCGTCTACCTGCCCCGGGACCGCTACACCACGGGTGTGCGCCTGCGGATCATCGACATCCTGAAGGAGGAGCTCGGCGGCACCAGCGTCGACTTCACCGCCTGGAACACCGAGTCGATCCTCTCCCGGCTGCACTTCGTCGTCCGTGTGACGCCGGGCACCGAGCTGCCGCAGCTGTCAGACGCCGACAAGGAGCGCATCGAGGCCCGCCTCGTCGAGGCCGCGCGTTCCTGGGCCGACGGCTTCGCGGAGGCGCTGACCGCCGAGTGCGGCGAGGAGCGCGCCGCCGAGCTGCTGCGCCGCTACAGCAACGCCTTCCAGGAGGGCTACAAGGCGGACCACACGCCGCGCGGCGCGGTCGCCGACCTGGTGCGGGTCGAGCAACTCGCCCAGAGCCCGAAGGACTTCGCGCTCTCCCTCTACGAGCCCGTGGGCGCCGGACCCGGCGAGCGGCGCTTCAAGATCTACCGGGCCGGCGGCCAGGTCTCCCTCTCCGCGGTGCTGCCCGTGCTGCAGCGCCTGGGCTGCGAGGTCGTGGACGAGCGGCCGTACGAGCTGCGCGTCAGCGACGGCACGACGGCGTGGATCTACGACTTCGGTCTGCGCATGCCCAGGGCCGCCGGGAACGGGGACTACCTCGCGGACGACGCGCGGGAGCGTTTCCAGGAGGCCTTCGCCGCCGTCTGGAACGGGCTCGCCGAGAACGACGGTTTCAACTCTCTCGTCCTGGGCGCCGGGTTGACCTGGCGGCAGGCGATGGTGCTGCGCGCGTACGCCAAGTACCTGCGGCAGGCGGGCGCCACGTTCAGCCAGGACTACATGGAGGACACCCTCCATAACAACGTCCACACCACGCGGCTCCTGGTGAGCCTCTTCGAGGCGCGGATGTCGCCGGACCGGCAGCGGGCCGGCACCGAGCTGATCGACGGCCTCCTTGAAGAGCTGGACGGCGCGCTCGACCAGGTCGCGTCGCTCGACGAGGACCGGATCCTGCGGTCCTTCCTCACTGTCATCAAGGCGACGCTGCGGACGAACTTCTTCCAGGAGGCGGGCGGCGGCCAGCCGCACACGTACGTCTCCATGAAGCTGGACCCAAAGGCGATCCCGGACCTTCCGGAGCCGCGGCCGGCCTACGAGATCTGGGTGTACTCGCCCCGTGTCGAGGGTGTGCACCTGCGCTTCGGCAAGGTCGCGCGCGGCGGTCTGCGCTGGTCCGACCGGCGTGAGGACTTCCGTACGGAGATCCTCGGCCTGGTGAAGGCGCAGATGGTGAAGAACACCGTCATCGTGCCGGTCGGCGCGAAGGGCGGCTTCGTCGCCAAGCAGCTGCCCGACCCGAGCGTGGACCGGGACGCGTGGCTCGCCGAGGGCATCGCCTCGTACAAGACGTTCATCTCGGCCCTGCTCGACATCACCGACAACATGGTCGCGGGCGAGGTCGTGCCCCCGCACGACGTGGTGCGGCACGACGGCGAGGACACCTACCTCGTGGTCGCGGCCGACAAGGGCACCGCGACCTTCTCGGACATCGCCAACGAGGTCGCGGAGTCGTACAACTTCTGGCTGGGTGACGCCTTCGCGTCCGGCGGTTCGGCCGGGTACGACCACAAGGGCATGGGCATCACCGCGCGCGGTGCCTGGGAGTCCGTGAAGCGGCACTTCCGGGAGCTCGGCCACGACTCGCAGAACCAGGACTTCACGGTCGTCGGCGTCGGTGACATGTCCGGTGACGTGTTCGGCAACGGCATGCTGCTCTCCGAGCACATCCGCCTGGTCGCCGCCTTCGACCACCGGCACATCTTCATCGATCCGAAGCCGGACGCGGCCACCTCGTACGCCGAGCGGCGCCGGCTCTTCGAGCTGCCGCGCTCGTCCTGGGCGGACTACAACAAGGAGCTGCTCTCCGCGGGCGGCGGCGTCTTCCCGCGCAGCGCCAAGTCCATCCAGCTGAACGCGCACATCAGGGAGGCCCTCGGTATCGAGTCGGGCGTCTCCAAGATGACCCCGGCCGAGCTGATGAAGACGATCCTGCAGGCGCCGGTCGACCTGCTGTGGAACGGCGGCATCGGTACGTACGTGAAGTCGAGCGCCGAGTCCAACGGCGACGTCGGCGACAAGGCCAACGACGCCATCCGGGTCGACGGAGCGGACCTGCGGGTCAAGGTCGTCGGCGAGGGCGGCAACCTCGGTCTGACGCAGCTGGGCCGGATCGAGTTCGCGCGTGCGGGCGGCCGGGTCAACACGGACGCGATCGACAACAGCGCGGGCGTGGACACCTCCGACCACGAGGTGAACATCAAGATCCTTCTCAACTCCGTGGTCTCGGACGGCGACATGACGGTGAAGCAGCGCAACAAGCTGCTCGCCGAGATGACCGACGAGGTCGGCCGCCTGGTCCTGCGCAACAACTACGCACAGAACACGGCCCTGGCCAACGCTCTGGCGCAGTCGTCGAGCATGGTCCACGCCCAGCAGCGCTTCCTGCGCACGCTGGTGCGCGAGGGGCACCTCGACCGCTCCCTCGAGTTCATGCCCACCGACCGCCAGATCCGGGAGCGCCTGAACGCCGGGCTCGGCCTGACGCAGCCGGAGACGGCGGTGCTGCTCGCGTACACGAAGATCACCGTCGCGGAGGCGCTGCTCGGCACGGATCTGCCGGACGACAAGTACCTGCAGGGCCTGCTGCACGCGTACTTCCCGACGGCGCTGCGCGAGCGGTTCCTCGACCAGATCGACGCGCACGCGCTGCGCCGGGAGATCGTCACGACGGTCCTCGTGAACGACACGGTGAACTCGGGCGGTACGAGCTTCCTGCACCGGATGCGTGAGGAGACCGGTGCCTCGCTCGAAGAGGTGGTGCGCGCCCACACCGCGGCCCGCGCGATCTTCGGGCTCGGCGACTTCTGGGACGCGGTCGAGGCGCTGGACAACGTCGTGGCGGCGGATGTGCAGACCCGGATCAGGCTGCACTCGCGGCGCCTGGTGGAGCGCGGCACGCGCTGGCTGCTCAACAACCGGCCGCAGCCGATCGACCTGGCGGAGACCATCGAGTTCTTCCGCGAGGGCGTGACGCAGGTCTGGTCGGAGCTGCCGAACCTGGTGCGCGGCGCGGACCTGGACTGGTACCAGGGGATCTTCGAGGAGCTGACCGGCGCCGGAGTGCCGGAGGAGCTGGCGCAGCGCGTATCCGGTTTCTCGTCGGCGTTCCCGACGCTGGACGTGGTGCTGATCGCGGACCGGATGGACAAGGCGCCGCTGGAGGTCGCCGAGGTCTACTACGACCTCGCGGACCGTCTGCAGATCACCCAGCTCATGGACCGGATCAGCGCGCTGCCGCGCAGTGACCGCTGGCAGTCGATGGCGCGTGCGGCGATCCGCGAGGATCTGTACGCGGCGCATGCGGCCCTCACCGCGGATGTGCTGGCGGTGGGCAACGGCACATCGACGCCCGAGCAGCGCTACAAGGCCTGGGAGGGGCAGAACGCCGCGATCCTGGGCCGCGCCAAGGCGACGCTCGACGAGATCCAGGGCTCGGACGACTTCGACCTCGCGAACCTGTCCGTGGCGATGCGGACGATGAGGACGCTGCTGCGTACGCACGGCTGAGTCCGCACCCACCTCCGGCAGCCACCAGGGCGCCCCGGCCTGAACTTCAGGCCGGGGCGCCCTGTCGTGTTTCAGGCCGGGGCGCCCTGTCGTGTGCCCAGCCCGCGATTCATCTGCCCGGTTAGACCCCAAATTTTTACGAATTCACCGGTATGGCACATTTGACTCCTGTCGCCGGAACGGGCCAACGTACGCGGGCCCGCGTACCGGGCATGTCGGACAATCGAGAGGATGTTGAACGAGCGGTGCAGGTTGCCTGGAGGAACGCATGGGTTTGATCGCTGAGCGCGACACCGAGGCCGGCCCGGGCGTCGAAGCAGACGTCTCCGTCGTCGTGATCGTCTACAACGACGAGGCCCGGCTCCCGGCCGCGGTGCGGTCGGTGCTCGACCAGACCCTGCGCGGCGTCGAGATCGTGATCGTCGACGACTGCAGCACCGATGGCTCGTACGAGGTGGCGCGGCGGCTCGCGGCCGAGAACCCGGAGCGGGTGCGCGCCTTCCAGCTGCCGGAGAACAGCGGCGGGTGCGGCGAGCCGCGCAACGTCGGTATCGGTCACACCCGCGGCCGGTACGTGATGTTCCTCGACAGCGACGACGTCCTGGAATGCAACGCCTGCCGCAACCTCCTGGAGGCCGCCGAGCGCGACGGCTCCGACATCGTCTCGGGCCTCTGCGTACGCCTGCATCTGGACCGCCGGAGCAAGAAGCGCGACGAGTGGTACCCCTGGCTCTACGCGCGCACCCAGGTCCTGGAGTCGGTCACCGAGCTGCCGGACCTGCTGGCGTGGGACACACTCTCCACGAACAAGATGTACCGCCGCGCGTTCCTCATGGAGAACCAACTCCGGTTCCTCAGGGGGATGTTCTACGAGGACCTGATGTTCATCGCCGAGGCGTATGTCGCCGCGGACCGCATCAGCCTCATACCCAACCAGGTGTATTTCTGGCACGTGTACGAGAAGGCGGCCGCCAAGTCGATCTCCAACAGGCGGCACGAGATGACCAACTTCGTGCACCGGATGGAGATCCACCGCCGCATCGACGCGCTCCTCGCCGAACGCGGACTGACCGAGCTGAAGCTCGCCAAGGACGTCAAGTTCCTCAAGCACGACCTCGTGCTCCACCTGCGCGACCTGCCGTTCCGCGACGACTCCTACCGCCAGGAGTTCGCCGGCATCGCCCGCGACTACCTCACCTCGCTCGCCCCCGAGGCCTACGACGAGGTACAGCCGATCCACGCCGTCTGCGCCTATCTGCTGCGGGAGAACGACTGGGACAACCTGCTCCCGGCCGTCGACACCCTCACCAACCGCGACAAGATCTCCGCCCCGCTCGTGGAGCGCGACGGCCACGTCTTCTGGTGCGCGGAGCATCTCGACGACGCCTTCGGGCGGCACGTCCTGGACGTCACCGACCTCGGGTACCACACCAGGACCATCGACCGGATGTTCCTGCGCAACGCCCTCACCGGCTACGAGGAGCGCGGCGGCACGGTCCGCCTCGGCGGCCGGATCGTCAACCCGCTCGGCGTGATCCCCGAGGGCGCGCGGCTCACCGGACAGCTGGAGTTCAGCGCCCGCCGCCGCAGCCTGCAGAGCTTCCGCTTCCCGGTGGCCGAGCTGCGCCACGAGGGGGCCTTCGTGAACTGGGAGGCCGAGGCCGACCTCGCCGGGAAGCTGCGCCCGCTCGGCATCGTCGACGAGGTGTGGGACGTACGGCTCAAGCTGGACGTGGACGGGGTGCGGACCACGACCCGGCTCACCGCGGGTGAGCCCGAGCCGGCACAGGGCCTGCTTCCGGTGCGGCCCCGGCTGACCCGCCTTGTCGCCGACCATGTCGAGCCCGAGGTGTCGCAGCGCGGCCACCTCTGCTTCCGCCTTGTCACGCGCGACCGCGTCGAGGACAAGGACCGGGTGCACGAACTCGTCGTACGCGGCATCCGGGGGCGCCCCGGCAAGCTCGCCAAGAGCGGGTTCCGCAGGGCCAAGCAGATCCGCAAGAAGCTCACCTCGGGCGAGACCAGAATCCGCGTGTACGACGAGGTGTTCAGCCGGCTGCCCGTGAAGAAGGGCCTGGTCGTCTTCGAGAGCCAGCTCGGCAAGCAGTACAGCGACAGCCCGAAGGCGATCTACGAGGAGATGCGCCGCCAGGGCCTGGAGTTCGAGGCGGTCTGGTCGTACGCCGGGTCCCCGGAGGGCTTCCCCGCCGACGCCACCCTCGTCCGCCGCTGGTCGCTGCCCTACCTCAAGGCCCTGGCGCAGGCGGAGTTCTGGGTGGACAACCAGAGCTATCCGCTGAAGCTGACCAAGCGGCCCGGGACCACCTACCTCCAGACCTGGCACGGCTCCGCGCTCAAGCGGATGGGCTTCGACGAACCGGCCTGGAAGCTCAGGTCGCAGGCGCGGCAGCAGGAGCAGCAGCGGGTCCTCAACCGCTTCGACCGGTTCCTGATCCGCTCCGAGCACGATGTGCGGACCCTCGCCAAGGCGTTCCGGCTGCAGGAGAGGACACTGCTGCGCGTCGGCTATCCGCGTAACGACGCACTGGTGCACGCCAGGGAGCGCGAGGCCGCCGAGGGGCGCCGCACCCGTGGGCCGCTCGCCGCCGAGCTCGGCATCCCCGAGGACAAGCAGGTCCTCCTCTACGCCCCCACGTTCCGCAAGCAGGGCGGCCGGAGTCAGCGCTTCGAGCTGCCCTTCGACGTGGAGCGGTTCGCGGAGCAACTGGGCGACCGGTACGTGCTGTTGGTGCGCTCGCACTACCTCAACCACGTGGTGCTCCCGCCGTCCGTGCGCGGCACAGTCATCGACGTCTCCGCCCGGCACGACGTCAACCCGTTGATGGAACTGTCCGACGCGCTGATCACCGACTACTCCTCGGTGATGTTCGACTACGCGCTCCTGGACCGCCCGATGCTGTTCTTCGCGTACGACTACGAGGAGTACGTGCACGAGGGCCGAGGCACCTACTTCGACCTGCTCGAACGTGCGCCGGGCCCGGTCGTGCGGAGCGAGGACGAGCTGTACGGAGCGCTGGAGTCGCTGGCTGAGGACGAGGCCAAGTACCAGCCGGAGCGAGGGCGGTTCGTGGCCGAGTTCGGCGAGTACGACAAGGGGACCGCCGCCCGCAGCATCGTCGAGCAGTTCTTCTCCCACTGGAGCCGTGCATGAGCACCCAGACCGGACACCGGGACCGGGACGTCTACTTCGTCAGCAACAGCGTCAACGAGCTGGGCGGAGTCACGAGTTGGTCGCACCAGATGGCCCGCCTCTTCACCGAGAGCGGCCACCGCGTGCACGTCATCGGCATCACCGAGCCCGCCGAGCCGCAGGACATCGGCACGGACCTGCCGTACGCGACGACGACGCTCTACGACGAGCACCCGCCGCGCGTCGGCCCGGCCCGCGGGATCAAGGGGCGGCTCAACATCGCCGAGCGACGCCTGCGGGCCGCGCGTGAGGCGGGCATGCACGAGCAGGCGGCGAAGCTGACCGCGCTGTTCCGGCGGGCGCGGCCCGGCGCCGTCGTGATCGCCACGCAGGTGTGGGCGATGGAGTGGGTGAGGCTCGCCGACACCACGGGCCTGACGGTGATCGGCATGAGCCACGAGTCGTACGCGTACACGCGCGCCTCCTCGCGCTACTGGCGGGTGCGGAAGTTCTACAAGAACGTGGACCGGATGCTCGCGCTCACGCGGGAGGACGCCGACCTGTGGATACGCAAGGGCGGCATGGACAACGCGTCGTACATGCCGAACCCACTGCCCTTCATGCCCGAGGTGCCCTCGCCGCGCACCGAGAAGGTCGTCACCAGCATCGGTCGGCTGCAGGACCAGAAGGGCATCGACATGCTCCTGGACACCTGGGCGGAGGTCGCGCCGCTGCACCCGGACTGGACACTGCGGATCTACGGCTCCGGCGAGGACGAGGAGCAGCTCAAGCGGCAGTGCACCGACCTGGGTCTGGACGGCTCGGTGGAGTGGATGGGCCGGACCGGCGATGTGCCGGGGGCGCTGCGCGGCGGCTCGGTGTTCGTGCAGTCCTCGCGCGGCGAGGGCTTCCCGCTTGCGCTGATGGAGGCGATGGCGGCTGCGGTGCCGTGCGCCGCGTTCGACTGCGCGCCGGGTGTGCACGAGATCGTCCAGGACGACGAGGACGGGCTGCTCGCCGGGCTCGGCAACACCGGTGAACTGGCCCGCA
This sequence comes from Streptomyces sp. LHD-70, assembly GCF_031157275.1. Lineage (GTDB taxonomy): Bacteria > Actinomycetota > Actinomycetes > Streptomycetales > Streptomycetaceae > Streptomyces. Next base: position 185,002 of record NZ_JAVIFW010000013.1, on the reverse strand, counting down.
GGCTGGACACGTTGATGTCCGACAAGGAGCTGCGGGACAAGATGGGCGAGCTGGCGCGGCAGAACATCCAGCGGTACACGACGGACGAGATCGTGCGCCGCTGGGAGGAGCTGTTCGCGTTCCTTGAGCGCTGAGCCCCACCCTCCCCGGAGCGCCGGGGATCTCCCACCGGGCGCCGGGGAGCTATTTCCCGGCGCCCGTGAACTTCTCGTACTCCTTGAGGACTTCGGCCGTCGGGCCGTCCATGCGTAGTTCGCCGCGCTCCAGCCACAGGACGCGGTCGCAGGTGTCGCGGATGGACTTGTTGTTGTGGCTGACGAGGAAGACCGTGCCGGCGGTGGCGCGCAGTTCGCGGATGCGGGCCTCGGAGCGCTTCTGGAACTTGCGGTCGCCGGTGGCGAGGGCCTCGTCGATGAGCAGGACGTCGTGGTCCTTGGCGGCGGCGATGGAGAAGCGGAGGCGGGCGGACATGCCGGAGGAGTAGGTGCGCATCGGCAGGGTGATGAAGTCGCCCTTCTCGTTGATGCCGGAGAACTCCACGATCCCGTCGTACCGTTCGCGGATCTGCTCGCGGGACATGCCCATCGCGAGGCCGCCGAGCATGACGTTCCGCTCGCCGGTCAGATCGCTCATCAGGGCCGCGTTGACCCCGAGCAGCGAGGGCTGGCCGTGGGTGTAGATCCGGCCGTTCTCCGTCGGGAGGAGGCCCGCGACGGCCCTGAGCAGGGTGGACTTGCCCGAGCCGTTGGTGCCGATGAGCCCGATGGCCTCGCCCTTGTACGCGGTGAACGAGACGCCCTTGACGGCGTGCACCTCGCGCACCCCGCCCTTGCCGTGCTTCTCGCGCCGGACGATGCGGTTGAGCGCGGCGGTCGCGCTGCCGCGGCCGGCTCCGGTGCCGGTGACGCGGTAGACGATGTCGACGCCGTCCGCGATGACGGTGGGCGTGCGGGGCTCGGTGCCCGCCCCGGCCTCGGGTGCGGTTTCGATGAGGGTGTCAGCCACGGCCGTACGTCTCCTCTGCCTTCCAGAAGTAGATGAACCCGCCGGCGCAGAGGACCACGGCCCAGCCGAGCGCCAGCGCCCACATCGCCCCGATGCCGTACGGGAGTTGGCCCGCGTCGAAGCTGTCGATCAGGGCGTACCGCACCAGGTCGATGTAGACGGCCGCCGGGTTGCATTCGAGCAGGACCTTCGCGAACTCCGGCACGCCCTGTTCCGGGAGCACCTTCTTGATGCTGAACATCACGCCGGAGGCGTACATCCACGTGCGCATCACGAAGGGCATCAGCTGGGCGAGGTCGGGCGTCCGGCTGCCGAGCCGCGCCATGACCAGCGCGAGCCCGGTGTTGAACGCGAACTGCAGCGCCAGGGCCGGGACCACGAGGAGCCAGGACCAGGCGGGCGGCACCCCGAAGCAGAGGAGGATCACGGCGAGGGCGGCCATCGAGAACAGCAGTTGCTGGAGCTGCTGCAGACAGAGCGAGATCGGCAGGGACGCGCGGGGGAAGTGCAGGGCGCGCACCAGGCCGAGGTTGCCGGAGATCGCGCGGGTGCCTGCCATCACCGAGCTCTGCGTGAACGTGAACACGAAGACGCCGGTGACCAGGAACGGCACGAAGTCCTCGATGCCCCGGCTGGTGCCGAGCAGCAGCCCGAAGATCAAGTAGTAGACGGCGGCGTTCAGGAGCGGCGTCATCACCTGCCAGACCTGGCCGAGCTTCGCCTGGCTGTACTGCGCGGTGAGCTTGGCGGTCGCGAAGGCGGTGATGAAGTGCCGCCTGGCCCACAACTGCCGTACGTACTGCGGCAGGGAGGGGCGCGCGTTGCTGACCGAGAGCCCGTGCAGGGCGGCGAGCGCTGCGGCGTCGAGGGGGGCCTGCGCGGGCGTCTGTGCGGGCGCGGGTGTCTGGGGGGTGTCCAGCGTCTGACTCACTGCCGACCGGCTCCTTACGTCGGGACCAACGTCGGGACGGACCCGTATCGTCGTCACGCCGAGGGTAGAGCGCCGCGACGTCGGAACGCAACCGTTTCGTCGTCCCGTCCTATGCTGGTGCCATGACTGAAAGCCCCGGTGGTACCCGCCGCAGAGCCCCCGCGGGCGCCGCCGTACTCCGTGAGGATGTGACCGAGGCCATTCGCGCCGCGGTCTTCGAGGAGCTCGCCGCCGTCGGCTACGCACGGATGTCGATCGAGGGCATCGCGCGCCGCGCGGGCGTCGGCAAGACGGCGGTCTACCGCCGCTGGAAGTCCAAGCTGCACCTGGTCCTCGACCTGGTCTCGGCGGTGGCGGTGCAGGGCCTCCCGGCGCCGGACACGGGCAGCCTCGAAGGCGACCTGCGGCTGCTCTACGAGGTCACGTCGCGCGCCCTGAAGCACCCGGTGGCCGGGCAGATCATCCCGGACCTGCAAGCGGAGGCGGCCCGCAACCCGGAGATCGCCCAGGCCCTGCAGAAAGCTTTGCGCGAAGGGCAGCACAGCGTGGCCAGCGGCATCGTGCAGGCCGCCGTCGCCCGCGGCGAACTGCGCGCCCGCATCGACGAGGACCTCGCCCTCGACCTGGTCTCGGGCCCGCTCTACTGGCGCTCGGTCGTCGTGCGGGCCGACCTGCCGAAGGGCTACCTGGGCAGGCTGGCAGCGGCCACGGCCGCGGGGCTGCGGGCGCTGTGAGGAAGTAGCGGGTACGCGAAGGGGGCGCCGGTTCCGTGAACCCGGCGCCCCCTTGGGCTGTGCATGTGCTGCTGGGTCAGCCGCGCGCGGCCTCCGGGTGCCGGAGCACCCAGCCCGCCCACGCCGACGTGATCATCGCGCGTACGTCGTGCCGGGACTTCCAGCCGAGCTCCGCGGAGATCCGCTCGGCCGAGGCGACGACGCGCGCCGGGTCGCCTGGGCGGCGCGGGTCGACCTGCGGGGCGATGCCGTACCCCGTCACGTCGTTGATCAGGTCGATCAGCTCGCGCACCGAAACTCCTTCGCCGCGGCCGATGTTGACCGTCAGGTCGGAGCCGGGGGCCGTGGCCAGTTTGCGGGCGGCGGCCACGTGGGCGTCGGCGAGGTCGGCCACGTGGATGTAGTCACGGACGCAGGTGCCGTCCGGGGTGTCGTAGTCGGCGCCGAAGATGCGCGGGGGCTCGCCTGCGGTGAGGCGCTCGAAGACCATCGGGACGATGTTGAACACACCGGTGTCGGCGAGCTCGGGGGCCGCCGTGCCCGCCACGTTGAAGTACCGCAGGCAGGCCGTCGACAGACCGTGCGCCCGGCCGACCGCCCGGACCAGCCACTCGCCCGCGAGCTTCGTCTCGCCGTACGGATTCATCGGCGTGCAGGGGGTCTCCTCGGTGACGAGGTCGACGTCCGGCATGCCGTAGACGGCGGCGGAGGAGGAGAAGACGAAGCTGGGCACGCCTCCGTCGGTGACCGCTTCGAGGAGGGTGCGCAGGCCCTCGACGTTCTCGCGGTAGTAGCGCAGCGGCTGCTCCACGGACTCGCCGACCTGCTTCTTCGCCGCGAGGTGGACGACGCCGGTGATGCCGTGGTCCGCAATGACGCGGTCGAGCAGCGCCCGGTCGAGGGTGGAGCCCTGGACGAGCGGCACTCCCTCGGGGACGCGCTCGGCGAATCCGGTGGAGAGGTCGTCCAGGACGACCGCCCGCTCGCCCGCCTCGGTCATGGCGCGGACGACGTGCGCCCCGATGTAGCCGGCTCCGCCGGTGATCAGCCAGGTCATGGTCACCCTGTTCCGCGTGCGATGTTTGTGGTGGTGTGACGGTAACGCGTGGGCCCTGGCCGGGGTTCCGCGGTCTTGGTCGGTGCGTGCGACTCGGGCGCCGTCGATCGCCCTTCGGGCTCGTCCTCGAACTCCCCCAGCTAGCGCTGGGAGGTGCCCCCGGACGGGCTGAATTATCCGTCGGACGGCCTGAGTCCGACCGACGTCAGCAGCCGTACCGCCTTCCGGCGCAGCATGCCCGCCGCGCTGCGCGTCCCGACCGAGAGGCGTAGCGCGAGGTTGCCTGAGGTGGTGGCGTACGGGCGTACGAGCAGCACGCCGCGGCGCGGGTGCGGGCGGGCGGCGGATCGCAGCAGGCCCGCGCCCTCGACCGCGCGCACCGTCGTGTCGCGCGCCGTGCCGTCGGCGAAGCGCACCCGCGCCTTCACGTCCCACACCCCGGTGTCGAGCGCGGCCAGGTCGACCAGGAGCAGCGCGGTCCAGCCGGCCCCGCCGGACTCCGGGGACCAGGCCGCCGTACGGCGGAGGCCGCAGCGGCCGCTGTCGCGGTGGCGCAGCTCGACGTCGACGGTGGTCGGCTCGGCCGCGGCCACCCTGCCGTACAGCTCGTGCAGGCGCAGCCGGAGTGCGGATGCACGCGCGCGTGGACGCAGTTCGGCGTCGACGGCCAGCGGGAGCAGCCGCATCGGGCGGACCAGGAGGTGGTCGAGCGTCACCTGGGGCAGCTGCTCGGACCAGACGGGCGTCCCGTCGGCGGCCTGTGCGTACGGCGGGACGAGGCGGGCCGGGCCGGCCGCGACCTGCTTGAGGCGGTTCAGGTCGACGGGCTCGGGGGAGGCCAGGACGACACGGCCGATGACCCGGCCGGGGGCGGGGGCGAGCGCGAAGTCGGCGTCGTCGAAGGTCTGGAGGTACGCGCGCGTGCTGTCCCACCAGGCGCGGCGGTACTCGGCGCTGCGCTGGTCCAGCTCCTTGGCGTACATCCGCAGGCTGTGGTCGAGGAACTTGGCGCGGGCGGCGCGGGCCAGCTTCTTCTCACCGGCGTCGAGGAGGATCTCGACGACCTGGCGGTGGGCCTCCACGCGGGCCCGCCAGTTCGCGACGCCCGCCCGGTCCAGGGAGAGGGAGAGCTTCGCGGCGGCGCGGCGGACGTGCCAGATGTAGACGGTGTCGGGGACGAGCGCGAGGCGCGGGGCGGCGGCGAGCACGCGCGCGGTGAACACGAAGTCCTCGTAGACGAACCGGCCGTCGGGGAAGCGGATGCCGTGCTCGCGGAGGAAGTCGGTGCGGTAGAGCTTGTTGACGCAGAGCGTGTCGTGGACGAGCCGGGTCCGCTTCTCCGGGCGGTCGACGATCGCGGGGGAGTCGTACAGCTCGGGCTGCCAGGGGACTTCGCGCCCGGAGGGCAGTTCGCGGCGGACGCAGCGGCCGGCGGCGACCTGGGTGCCGTGCTCGGTGGCGGCGGTGAGCAGGGTGTCGACCGCGCCGGGCGGCAGGATGTCGTCGCTGTCGAGGAACATCACGTACGGCGAGGTGCAGGCGTCGATGCCGTCGTTGCGCGGGGTGCCGCAGCCGCCGCTGTTGGCGCTGCGCAGGACCAGTCTCAGGCGCGGGTCCTCGGCGGCGAGGCGGCCGAGGAGCTCGGGGCTCTCGTCGGTGGAGCAGTCGTCGACGGCTATGACCTCGCGGACCGCGGCGCCCTGGCCGAGCGCCGAGCGCACCGCGTCCGCCACATGGGCCGCGTCGTTGAATCCGATGACGACGACGCACACCTGGGGCTGCTGAGACGGAGCGCTGTTCATAGGTCGGAATTTTAGCCCTTACGAGGAATTGTCCGACTAGCGGGGTTTGGTGGGCGTGGCAGTCCGAAGTGGAGTCCCGCGTGGAGGGTGGGCGGAGACCGTGGAACGCCAGAGCCCCCGCCAGGACAGCAAGACGGCTGTGACGAGCAGGACGTTCCGTACGAACAGGACGAGTGTGCCGGTCCAGGTGGAGGCCATGACGTCCTCGTACAGCAGCGGATAGCCGAGCGTGGTGACCGCCGCGGCGGCCGTGACCAGGGCCGCGGCCGGGCGCTGGCTGGTCGCGCGGGAGCTGAGGCAGACCGCGGCGAGGCCGAGCAGCCAGATGAGGTACTGCGGGCTGATCACCCGGCTCGTGACCGTGAAGACGAGCACCGCGCAGAGCGCCGCGTCGAAGGGCGTGGCCTCCGTCCAGCGCCGGGCCCGCACCCGCCAGAGCAGCAGTGCCGCGCCGCCCAGCACCGTCGCGAGCAGCGAGGCGTGGGCGACGGCCGTGACGTACGGGCCGGTGAACTCCATCGCGCCGAAGCGGTACTCGACGTGCAGGGGCTGTCCCGCGAGCCGCGCGAACGCGAGCGCCGTGCCGCCGAGCGACTCGATCTGCACGCCCCGGCCGCCCTGTTGGCGCAGGAACGCGAAGGGGTGCTCGAAGGCGGCCACAAGGACGAGGAGCAGCGCCGCGGCGGCGGCGAGCGCGGCGGCCCAGGACGCGCGCGTGGTGCGCCCGCGCGGGGTGCCGAGCAGCGCGAGCGCGGGCCAGACCTTCACGAGGGCTCCGAGCGCGGCGAGCACCCCGGCCGCGCGAGGTCTGCGCGCCACGCACAGCAGGGCGAGCACGGCGAGCGCGGTGACCTGCACGTCGTACCGGGCGAGCGGGATGTGCAGGAGCAGCGGCAGACCGCCGACCCAGAGCGCGGCCCCGGCGAGGCTGCGCCCCGGACGGCGCCCCGCGCCGGCGAGCGCGACCGCGACGGCGGCGTCCGCGAGCAGGGCCAGGGCCACGAAGCCCTGGAAGTAGCTGAGCCCGGGGAGCAGCGCGGGGGAGAGCAGCACCGGGCCCGCGGCCGGTGGGTACTGCCAGAGCGGGTCGTCGAGCGGGAATCCGCCCTCGGTCAGTACGCCGAACCAGTGGAAGTACAGCTCGTGCACCTCGCGGGCGATGCCGCCGACGCCGAGCGGGTGGCGGCCGTCCCGGGCGAGCAGGACCAGCATCACGGCACGCGTCGCCGCCCAGGCCGTGACCAGGGCCAGCAGGGCTCGGACGGTGGCGCGGCGGTCGGCCGGGGGCGTGGCGGGCGGCGGCATGAGTGTCGTGGTCATCGAGGGCAGCGTAGGTCGTACAAACCATCTGAGGCGCCGTCAATCCACAGGATCGGTGAGTTAATAGCACAAACTGTGGCGCATGCACGTCACGACTCTTCGTGCGGCCCTCGCTGCCGGACCGTCCGCCACGGCCGCCGCGCCGGGCCACATCCGCACCGCATGGGCTGCACTCACCGCCAGGCCGGCCGCCACGGCCGTGCTCGTTCCCGCCGCCGCCATGCTCCTCCTCGGCCTCTGGGGCCTGGACCGCGAATCCATGTGGCGCGACGAAGGGGTCACCCACCAGGTGGCCACCCGCTCGCTCCCCGAGATCGTGCGGCTGCTCGGCAGCGCCGACGCCGTCCACGGCCTCTACTACCTCCTGATGCACGCCGTGCTCGCCGTGCACCCCGGCGAAGTCGCCCTGCGGCTGCCGTCGGTGTTCGCCGGCGCCGCCACCGCCGCCCTGATCGCCGCACTCGGCGTCCGCCTCGCCCGCCCCCGCGTCGGCCTCTGGGCCGGACTCCTCTACGTGGCCACCCCGCTCACCGGGTACTACGCCCAGGAGGGCCGCAGTTACGCCCTCGTCGCCGCCGGAGTCACCGGTGCCACGCTGCTCCTCGTCCGGGCCGTGCGGCAGGGCCGTGTCAAGGACTGGTGCCTGTACGGGGCCGTCGTCACCGTGACCGTCCTGCTGCACCAGCTCGCCGCGCTGATCCTGCTCGCGCACGCCGTCACGCTGCTGCTCTCCTGGAAGCGGCTCGACCCGCGGGCCTGGCGCAACTGGGCCGTCTGCGGCTGCGCCGCGCTCACCGTGCTGCTGCCGCTGGCCCGGCTCACCCTCGGCCAGAGCGAGCACGCCGCCTGGCTCGCGGGTTCCGACGAGGGCGGCTCCGCCTCCCTCCTCAAGGCCTTCGCCGGGCCGACGGAACTCGTGCTCACCGCGGCCCTGCTGCTCGCCTGCGTCTCCCTCAACTCGCCCTTGGAGCGCACCGGCCGGCTCTCGCTCAACGCGGTCGCCATGCCGCTGATGGTGCTGCCTCCGCTGGTGCTCCTCGCGGCCTCGCAGTACACGCCGCTGCACCACGACCGCTACCTGTTCTTCGCCCTCGCCGGTGCGCCGCTGTGCGCCGCCGCGGGTGCCGAGCGGATCGCCCGTGGCGTACGGATGATGCGCTCCCGGCCCGGTCGCCGCGCGGGCGGCGCGGTCTTCGGGGCGGCCGTCCTCGGCCTCGCGTTCTGCTGGCAGCTGCCGCTGCACCGGGACGACCGTACGACGGAGCAGCGGCCCGACGATCCGGCGGCGGTCGCCCAGCTCGTGGCGGAGCGGATCGGTCCGGGCGACGCGATGCTCTACCTGCCGTCCGTCGGGCGGCGCACCGCGCTCGCCTACCCGCACGAGTTCCGGAACACCAACGACATCGCCCTCGCGCGCACCGCCGCCGCCTCCGGAACGCTGTACGGCGAGGAGACCGGCCCGGCGGAACTGCGGCGGCGGCTCGCGAACCTGGAGCATGTGTGGCTGCTCGCGGAGCCGTACGCGGCGAGTGCCGAGTGGAACCCGAAGAGCGCGACCGAGCGGGCGAAACTCACCGTCGTGAACGAGGAGTTCCTGTTGCGGGACGAGTACCAGACGCGCAGCGGGGTGCTGCGGCACTACCTCCGGCGGCCGCCGGAGAAGCCGGTCGGCTGGCCGCCGGTGGAGTAGGTCTTACGTCGACGTCCACTTGCCGTGGTCCGGGGCTCGGCACCTGGGGGCTCCGCCCCCAGACCCCCATCGGCCTCCGGCCTCGTCCTCAAACGCCGGACGGGCTGGATTGTCGGCCTCCGGCCTCGTCCTCAAGCGCCGGCCGGGCTGGTTTTTCCCCGGGCCGGGCTGGATTTTCCCCGGCCGGGATCGCCAGGCACGCGTGCCAGTACCTCGCCCGTCTCCGGACCCCAAGCCACCACCACCGCCTCCCTCGGCGCCTTCTGGTCGGGGGAGAGGAGGAGCCAGCGGACGTCGTACTCGTGGACGATCGCGGCGCGTTCGGCCGGGGTCGAGTCATCGGCGAGGTAGCGGTGGACGGCGTCCTGGCGCCGTGTCCGTTCCGGCTCCGGGAGGGACGCGTCCGGCCAGGCGGGGGCGACCAGGTTGGGGCCGTAGCCGGGCAGCGAGCGGGACGCGCGGTAGCCGTCGGTGAGGACCACCTCGCCGGGGGCGATCCGCCGCGCCGCCCACGCGTACTGCGGCCAGCGCGGCGGCTGGTCGAAGCCGATCGGGTCGACCGAGCGGGGCACCACCGCGCCGCCGTGGACGAGGAAGCCGAGCGCCGTGCCGACCGCCGCCGCCTGGGCCAGGAAGCGGCGGCTCACGGGCCACGGGCGGGGCTCGGCCAGCTCCACGGCGAGCGCGAACTGCAGGGGGACCAGGGTGAGTCCGAGGATCCGGCCGTACGTGTAGTGGCCGCTGAACCAGCCGTACGCGATGACCAGGACCTCCGCCGCGAACATGAGGACCAGCGGGTCGAGGCGGTCCCTCCGGCGGCGGAGCCACAGCACCGGTACGCCGATCAGGGCCAGCCAGAAGCGGGCCTCCATCTCGGAGTAGAGCTGCTCGTGGATGCCGTGCACGCTCTGGTCGCCGACGAGTGAGAACACGCTGTAGTACGGCCACACCAGCGCGACCAGAATCGCCACCGCACCGGCGAGCGCCCAACACCCCACCACGCGCGCGTGCCAGTCACGTTGCCGACCGACGACGAAGGCGAGCACGCCGGTCATCGCCGCCACCGCCGAGATCGGGTGCACGAGCAGCACGAGTCCGCACAGCGCGCCGAGTCCCGCGTACGCCCGAGGGGAACCGCCCGAGCGCGCCAGGCGGGCCGTCAGCGCCCAGGCCCAGAAGGTGAGCCCGATCCCGAACGTCGACGGGAAGGGCAGGTGCCCCGTCAGCGACATCAGGCCCAGGTACCCGGACCACCAGGCCATCCGCGTGCCCCACAGCAGCACCATGAAGGCCAGGGCGAGAACGGGCGCCCACGCGCGCGTGGTGAGGGTTTTGACGGCGCGGTTCAGGCCGGTCAGCAGGACGATCAGGTTGACCGCGCCGGTGAGCTTGACGACCTGCCAGCCCGCGAGCCCGGTGAGCTGCGCGAACGCGCCCTGGATGACGGCGTACGGCGAGTAGTAGGCGCTGCCGTCGCCCGGCAGCGCGACGGTCGGGTGGGCCGGGTTCAGGAGGTCGGCCTTGAGGCGCTCGACGACGGCCGCGTGCTGGCCGAAGTCGCAGCAGATCGGCACCCGCCAGGCGGCCGCCGAGACAAGCACCCAGAAGAGGGTGCCGAAGACCAGGTAGGGGCTCGGGCGCAGGGAGCGGTGGCCGCCGAACACGGCCGTCGCGCCCCGCACCACGCGCGCGTAGTGACGGTTTTCGGTACGCGAGGCGGCCGGGGCGGTCGTGCTCACCGCAGGAGCCTGTCCGCGACCCGGCCCGCCGCCCGGCCGTCGTCGAGGTCGCAGTACGCCTGCCGGAACGTGGCGTACGCGTCCGCGTGCCGGTCCGCGACCCTGTCCAAGTCGCCGAGGGCTGCGGCGAGTTCGGCGGTGGTGCGCAGGAGCGGTCCGGGTGCGCGGCGCTCCAGGTCGACGTAGAAGCCGCGCAGGGTGTCCCGGTAGTGCTCCAGGTCCGGGGTGAGGAACAGCATCGGCCGCCCGGTGTGCGCGAAGTCGAACATCAGGGCCGAGTAGTCGGTCACCAGGACGTCCGCGACCAGGAGCAGCTCGGCGGGCTGCGGGTGGTCGCTCACGTCCCGTACGAAGGGGGCGCGGGCGCCGGTGAGACGGCCGGAGGCGAGCGGGTGGCGGCGGACGAGGAGGGTGTGGTCGGCGCCCAGTTGCCGCTCCAACTCGGCTGAGTCCAGGGTGGGTTCGTAGCGGAATCGGCCGCGCGCGTGGGCGAGGTGGTCGCGGTAGGTGGGGGCGTACAGGACGATGCGGCGGTCCTCGTCGAGGCCGAGTTCGGTGCGGACGCGGTCGGCGACCTTCTCGCGGTCCTCGGCGAAGAACAGGTCGTTGCGGGGCGATCCGGCCTGCAGGATCTCGCCCTCGTAGTGCAGGGCGCGGGTCATGTGCGGGATGGCGTACCGGTTCGGCGTGACCAGGACGCTCCACTGGGCGGACAGGCGCGGCAGCGCGTCGAGGTGGCCGTGGTCGGCGTAGAGCGTGTCGGTGAGGTCGGTGCCGATGCGCTTGAGCGGGGAGCCGTGCCAGGTCTGCACGACGGTCTGGCCGTCCCGGCGCTCGAACCAGTCGGGCAGGTGGTCCTCGGTGACGATGCGGCGGCAGCGGGCCAGCGCCTCGTACCAGTCGGCGCTGTGCCGCTCCACTCCGCGCGCGGCGGGCGGTACGCGGGTCCGGCCGTCGTCCGTGACCCACAGGTGGTCGATCTCCACGCCGCGCCGCACCAGCTCCTCGTGGACGGCCCGCGGCGAGCCGCCGTCGCACCACAACACCGCCTCCCGGAGCGGGAGTTCACGCTGCCGTGCGTAGTGCTCGGTACGCAGCCGCTCGCGCCGGTACGCGCCCCGCTCGGCCGGGGGAAGGACCGGGCCCGATTCGATCAGGAGCCGGTCGCCGAAGCGCCGGTCGGCGGCGTACTCGCGGCCGTCGATGCTCTGCTTGCGGGGCAGTTCGGCGCAGAGCGAGGTGAGCAGCCGCACCGGCATGCCGTCGCGCGCGTGCACCTCGCCCACGTCGGGCCCCGGCGCGGTCTCCCGCAGGAACGCGTACCAGCGGCCCGCGCGCAGCGGCAGCCCGTCGTGCACCGAGGCGGGCGGGAAGGCGGCGCGGAAGCGGTCGTCGGTGCGCTCGACGGGCACGGTGACCTCGTCGCCGCGCGCGCTGTGCCGCAGCACCAGTTCCGTCTCGCCCCAACTCGCCGCCGCCAGGCTGCCCTCGACCTCCAGGACGCCGTCGTCGGACCAGAGCACGGTGTCCGCGATCGGCTGCCGGGTCAGCTCGACCACCAGCTGCCCGGTGTCGTTGGCGGTGGTGCACAGCTCGCGGCCCGCGCCCGTCGCGTACCGGCCGGGCGGCAGGTCGGTGAGAGCGGCGACCGACTTCAGGGAGCCGTCGGCGAGCACCAGGTTGGCCTGCCAGCGGTCGCCCGGCCGCGGTTCGACCTCGCGGGGCGCGAGGTGCGGGGCGGGCGGTACGGCCTCCAGTTCGGGCAGCGGCACGCGCGCGGTGAAGTCGGTGCCGTCGACGGTGACCGGGCAGGTGATCTCGGTGTCGGAGTGCTTGTGCTTGAGGTGCAGTCCGGTCGGCCGCAGCCCGCCGTACAGCCGCCCGGTGAGCAGCACGTCCTCACCCACGCGCGCGTGCTGCTCGATCCGGGCCGCGTACGTCTGCACCTTGAGGACGAGCCGGCCGTTGCTGAAGGCGAGGACGAGCCGGGTGCCGTCGCCGAGGTCGCGCACCACGGACTGCGCGGCCGGGCCGTCGACGGCGCGCACGGCGGCGCGGCGGAGCTGCCCGTGACCGGCGACGACGATGCCGAGCTGCCAGTTCCCCGGCCGCCAACGGCCCCTGGTCTTCAGCCTCTTCGGGTCGAGGGTCATCTCGAACCCGGACAGGTCGTAGTCGTGCAGCCGCTGCCCGGAGTCCTCGGTGGCCCGCGGGGCGGCGACGGTCCGGGTCGGGACCGTGCGCAGCCTGCCCTTGTGCCGCGAGGACTTGAGCAGCCCGGCCTTGATCGTCTGACCCCGGCGGGCCGCCTCCAGATTCCGTACGTACGCGTAGCCGCTGATCCGCAGCCGCCCCTGCGCGTCGAAGGAGGTCTCCGACACCCGTGCCACGACCGGCAGTTCGCGGCGCTTCAGGCGGGTGAGCGAGGAGTCGACGGCGAGCGGCGGGCCGGCCGGGGTGGGGTGGGCGGCGGTGCGGCGCAGGCGGCCGCGGACGTGGAAGGCGGTCCCGCTGTGCTGCTCGCACTCCCACAGGCCGATCAGGTCGTCGAGGCGCCGCTCGCGCACCAGCTGCCACTTGACGCGCAGCTCGACCGGCAGGTCCGCGACCACGGACGGATCGGCCTCGTCCAGGAAGGCCCCGGCGCCGTCGAGGAAGGCGGCGCGGTACTCGGGCCCGCCCATCGGCAGCCCCTCCAGGAAGTACACGAAGTCGTCGCGCAGACAGGACACGTCGTACGTGCGCTTCTGCTCGGGGAAGTGCTCGGCGAGGAAGGCGCTGACGCCTCGGCAGGCGGCGATGCGGTCGGTGACGCCCTTGACGTCGCTGCGCCGCCGGGTGATCGAGCCCTCCCGGACGCGCCAGTAGTAGACGTGCTCGCGCAGCACGTCCACGGAGGAGGCGAGGAAGTGCGCCGGGATCATCACTGGGGTGTCCTCGTAGAGCTTGCCCTCGGGGAACGTGAGGGCGTGGCGGAGCCAGAAGTCCTTGCGGAACACCTTGTTCCAGGCGACCCGGTCGGAGAGCAGGGCGGGGTCGCGCGTGATGTGGGTGCGGCGGGCGGCCCTGGTGAGCCACTTGTACTGCCAGGCCTGCTGCCGGCCGCGCTCACCCAGGCGCCACACGTTGCCGGTGGCGAAGTCGGAGCCGGTGCCGTCGAGGCTGGCGAGCATCCGCGCGTACGCGTCGTGCGGCACGATGTCGTCGCTGTCGACGAAGGCCAGATACGTGGAGTCCGGCGAGGTGTGCCGTACGCCGGTGTTGCGGGCGGCGCTGAGGCCGGCGTTCTCCTGGTGGACGTACCGGAAGCGCGGGTCGTCCGCCGCGAAGGCGCGGGCGATGCGGGTGCTGCCGTCGGTGGAGCCGTCGTCCACGAGGACGACCTCGATGCCGTGCTCGGGCGCGAGGGTCTGCCGCGCGACGGAGTGCAGGCACTCCTCCAGATAGTCCTCGACGTTGTAGATGGGCACGACGACGCTGAGACGTGGCTGCGCTGATCGCATGAGGGGCCTTTCGCAGCGAGACACCGGAGCACACCGCCGGACATGACGGTGCATTTGTCCGATGTGCCCCCTCGCGTCAATCTTTTTGCCGGAAGTCGCCCGAAAGGGTGACCATCGGTCTTCGACAGGGCGTACGCACCTGGCTACGGTCGGTGCCCATGGTCCGTTTCTCCGTAGTCGTCCCCGTCCACCGCATCCAGGGCTACCTGCGCGAATGCCTGGAGTCCACGCTGAGTCAGGGCTTCACGGACCTCGAACTGATCGTCGTCGACGACTGCTCGCCGGACGCCTCCGCCGCGATCGCCGCGGAGTATGTGCGGCGCGACCCGCGCGTGCAACTCGTACGCCTCGACGCGCGCGCGGGTGCGGGGGGTGCGCGCAACGTGGGGGCCGCTCGCGCGTGCGGCGAGTTCCTGCTGTTCCTTGACGGGGACGACGTGCTGCTGCCCGGGGCGCTGGAGGCGATTGACCGGGAGCTGGGTGCCGGTGCGCTCGATGTGCTCGTCTTCGATCACGAGCGTATGGACTGGTGGGAGAGCGTGCGGGGGAGCGGGGACCGGCTGGACGGCGATCCGCTCGCCGTCACCTGCGTGGCTTGGAATCGGGTGTTCCGGCGCACCTTCTGGGCGGGCCAGGGGTTGGCGTTCACCCCGGGGGTCGAGCCTTACGAGGATGTCGTGCCGGTGCAGTTGGGGGTGCTCCTTGCCGGGGAGCGGGTCGGGGGGCTTGAGCGGGTTTGTGTGCGGTGGCGGCGGCGGAGGGTTGCTGCCACGGCAGGGCGCCACCACTTCGCCTTGATTGAGCGGTACGAGGAGCTCCTTGCCCCGCTGTGGGCAGGCGTTCCGCAGGGCGGAACGGGTGGGCACAGCGCCCCGGTGCTGGGTGCGCTGAAAGTGCCGGCGCGGCTGTTTCCCGTTGTGGTCGCGCACCTGCTCGCTGTGCTTCACGACCCCCAGCGCATCCGTCCCGCCGACCGCGCCGAGTTCTTTCGTCGTGCCGCTCGGCTCTGCGGGGAGGGCGGTGGCGTGTTCTCCGGTTCGTACGCCGCCTTTCGGGCCCGGGGCCTGCTCGAAGGGCGGGTGCGGGCCGCCCGTGCGACCCTCGCGCGGCGCAAGAAGAAGCTGCGCGCCCAGGTCATGAAGGTGTCGTACCGGACCGACCGGTACCGCTCCCTCGACCCGGAGCTGGCCGTCTACGGGGCCTACTGGAACCGCGGGCTCTCCTGCAATCCCCTCGCGATCCACGAGAAGGCCCGCGAGCTCGCCCCGCACGTGCGGGGCGTCTGGGTCGTCAGCAGCCGCAACCGGCACAAGGTCCCGCCCGGCGTCGCGTACGTCATCGAGGGCTCGCGGCGCTACTGGGAGGTCATGGCCAGGGCCACGTACCTCGTCAACAACTCCAGCTTTCCCGGCGGCTTCGTGAAGCGCCCCGGACAGGTCTATCTGCAGACCCACCACGGCACCCCGCTGAAGAAGATGGGCCTCGACCAGCGCCGCTACCCGGCCGGCACACACGGCATCAGCTTTCAGAAGGTCCTCGACCACACCGACCAGTGGGACTTCAGCCTCTCCTCGAACCCGCACTCCACGGAGGTCTGGGAGCGCGTCTACCCGTCCACGTACGAGGCGCTCGAACTGGGGTATCCGCGCAACGACCGGTATTTCAGGGCAAGTTCGGAGGACGTCACCCGGATTCGGAAGGAGCTGGGCGTCGAGGGCGGGCGCACGGTGCTGCTCTACGCGCCCACCCACCGCGACTACCAGAAGGGCTTCCAGCCTCGGCTCGACCTCCCGCGGTTCGTGCGCGCCCTCGGGCCCGACGTCACCGTCCTGGTCCGCGCCCACTACTTCTA
Organism: Streptomyces sp. LHD-70; assembly: GCF_031157275.1. Taxonomy (GTDB): domain Bacteria; phylum Actinomycetota; class Actinomycetes; order Streptomycetales; family Streptomycetaceae; genus Streptomyces. The sequence goes on along the minus strand of NZ_JAVIFW010000013.1, from coordinate 169,369 downwards.
CGGCGCCCGCGCCGGGCTCGAAGAGCACCCCCAACTCCTCGACGTGACCGCGCACCCGTGCGTGGAGGAGCTCTGCCTCGCGGCGGACGCGCTGGTCACGGACTACTCGTCGCTGATGTTCGACTACGCCTGCCTGGACCGGCCGATCATCACGTACGCCCCCGACTGGCAGGCCTACCGCCTCGCCCGTGGCACCTACTTCGACCTGCTCTCCGGAAACCCCGGCGACACCCCGGGCGCTGTCGCCACCAGCGAGGAGGAGCTGAGCTTCCTCTTCCAGGCCCAGGCGTGGGACACGGCCCGGACGAGCGAGCTGCGCGCGGCGTTCCGGGCCCGGTTCTGCCCGTACGACGACGGGAACGCCGCCGAACGCGTCGTCCGGCGGCTGTTCCTGGCCCGGGATCAGGCCCGCTCGTAGGGCGAGGGCACCGGGAAGTACGCCGCCAGGAAGGCCCGCGTCGCGAGCGCCTTCTCCTGCTCGCTGAGTGTTCCGTCCGGGGACTCGCCGAGGCAGAACGCGGTCTTGTCGCGGCTCTGCAGGACCCGCCCGAGCCGCGCGTGCCCCGCCCGCCCTGCGATGTCGACGAAGTCGTACGTGATCCCGCCGGGCACCGCGCGGCCGGTCAGATACGCGTAGTGCTGGAACAGGGACGACACCAGGGACAGGTCGGAGCGGGAGCGGAAGCGGCTGCGGGATGTGGCGGCCAGCTCGTCCGCGTACCGCTCGGAGAGCTCGTCGAGGATGCTGCGGCGCAGGGCGTACGGGGCGTGCAGGAGGCCGTGGGTGAGGGTGCGGCCGAAGTCGCGGCGGAGCAGCGCGCGGTTGTTCTTCGCCGCCGCCAGGTAGCCCTCGTCGTCCGGGGCGGGACCCGCCGGGGGCACGTTCGCCGCGGACCAGTGGACGCGGGGCAGGCCCGAGCTGAGGAAGAACGTGTCGGGGGTGGTGGGGCGGCCGAGGAACATGTCGTCGTTGAAGTACAGGAAGTGCTCCGACAGGCCCTCGATGCGGTGCAGTTGGGCCTCGATGGCGTGCGAGTTGAAGGTGGGGAGGCTCGTCTCCGGGGCCGGGAAGAGTTCCTCGTGGTCGACCACCGTCAGGCCCGGGTGGCCGGGGGCCAGCCAGCTCGGGCGCTGGCCCGCCGTCACCAGCCAGACGTGCCGGATCCACGGGGCGTACTGCGCCAACGACCGCAGCGAGTAACGGAGTTCGTCGCGGTCGCGGAAGCGCACCGCGCCGTTGTCCGCCGACTCGTCGGCCGACCCGCGCGCCGCGTCCCGCCGGGCCCGCCAGTGCGGGTCGGAGTCGTCCACCCAGGTGTAGACGGCGTCGACGGGGAAGTCGACGTCCCGCGTCAGGCGCTCGGCGAAGACCTGGAGGGTGGGGTAGCGGCGCCCGGCGACGGTCAGCTCCGCCGAGGGCCGCAGGTCCGGCAGCTCCGCGCCCGCCAGGGTCGAGCCGAACGGCGCGCGCCACGGCCCGCCCTCCCGCTGTCCCGGCCCACCGAGCCCCCTCGGCTCCCTGGTCCAGAACGCCACCGTGCAGGCCTGCCCCGCCCCGTACCGCAGGGACAGCGTGGACGTGGTGACCGGCCGGAAGACCTTCACCCCGGCGACCTCGCCCACCGCGTCCAGGCGTTCGGCGAGCACCGGGCCGGGGGCGGCGCCGCGCGGCCCGAGCGGCTCCGCGTAGACCGCCTCGCCGGACGCGGCCTCGGCCAGGGCCTTCAGGGCGAGGCCGCGGTGGTCGGCGTCCACGGCGAGCGTGTGCGTCGTCGCGCCCGTGCGCACCAGCACATACGGGACGGCGTACGACTCCAGGGCGGACGCGGCGAGTTCGAGGTTCCGGTCGACGGCGGCGGGCAGCGTCAGGTCGTCCCGCTGCTCGGCGAGACGGCCCGCGGAGCGGACGAGGCGCTTGGCGGCTCCGCATTCGAGGATCTCGTTCTCGCGGGCGGACTCGTCGGGGGACGGCGGGGCGCTGAGCGCGTACGGGGCGGTGGCGCGGAAGACGCCGCCGCCCGAACCGATCGCGGCGGCGACCCGGTCGGCCCGCTCGGCGAGCCGCTCGGGACGGTCGCGGCGGGCCACGAGCCGGGTGTACAGCTCCTCCCAGAGGCCGGTGACCCGGACGGAGGAAAACCGTCCGTACACGCCCCGGCGCGCGGCGATCCCATAGCCGTTGCGGGTCTCCGGGTCACCCATCAGGGCGCTCAGCGCGGCGGCGAGCGAGTCGATGTCGCCCGGCGGCACGAGCAGCCCGTCGACCTGGTGCCGGACGATCTCGGCGGGCCCGGTCAGTACGTCGTACGCGACCACCGGGACCCCGGCCGCCAGGGCATCCAGGAGGACCAGCGGGAACGCCTCGTTGTGGTCGGAGGTCAGCACGCTCAGGCCCGCCTTGGCCCACTCGGCGGCCATGTCCCGGCAGGGGCCGAGGAGTTCGATCCGGTCCTGGAGACCCGAACCGTCGATCAGGCGGCGCAGCTCCTGCTCAAGGCGGCCGCTGCCGAAGATCCGCAGGGTCCAGTCGGGGTGGGCGTCGGCGATCCGGGCGAACGCGCGGACCGCGTGGTCGACGCGCTTCTCCCCGGCCAGCCGCGCGGCCGTCACGATCACCCGGCCCTCGCCGTCGGCGCTCGGCCGGAACCCGTCCGGGACGGCGTTGGGGATCACCGCGAGCTCGGGTGCGCTCGTGCCCAGGGACTCGGCCAGCCACAGGCGGGTGCGCTCGGTCAGCGTGACCAGGGCGTCGAGCCGGGGGCCGTGGCGGAGCAGCGGCTCGACGGAGGCGTCGCGGCGCTGCGAGGGGCGGTGCTCCTGGTGCACCGTCACCACTCGGGCCGGTGCGTGTGTCACCGCGGCGGCCATCAGCGCCGGGGAGGTCGTCACCAGTACGTCTGTGTCGAGGACGGGAAGCGCCGCCGCCAGTTCGATGTCCGAGAGGCGGTCGAACGCCGACTCCCAGGCGGGCTCGACCAGTTCGCTGGGCAGCGTGGCCAAGGTACGGCAGGTCTCATCGTCCAGGCGGGACTCGCGGACCGGCCGCTCGGGGCTCGCCGTCCGGTCCACCAGGTAGCGCACGGGCAGTTCGCGGGCCTCGGGGAAGAACGGCTCGGGACGCGTCCGGAAGACCGACAGCACCTCCACCTCATGGCGCACGGCGAGGTGCCTGGCCTGGGTGTAGACGGCGAGTTCGGTGCCGCCCATCTCGTCGCCCCAGGTCAACAGGTACGTGATCTTCATCGGCCCTCCGTCAGTTCGAGGCAGGTCACGGCGAACGCGCCGGACTTCGTGAAGTGGGCGTGCGCCCGGACGAGCGAGCCGCAGGGCAGCGCGTAGACGCGGAACGGCGCCGGGAACGCGGTCGCCGGGTCGCGTACGTCGGTGAGGCGGCGGGCGAGCGGCAGTTCGCGGCGGGCCGCGACCCTCGGGCCTCGGGCGGTCGCCCGGCCGCGAAGGGGCCGGTCGGGCCGGTCGGGCCGGTCGTCCCGGTCGTCCCGGACGAGCCGGAAGTCCCACACCCACTGCCCCGCCCCGGCCCCTGTCATCCCGCCGAGCGGCAGGTCGAGGCTGAACTCGCTTCCCCGCCAGGTCACTTGGGCCGGTACGACGACGCCGTCCCGGCGCCGTACCGCCTCCGCGCGCCAGCCCTCGGGCGGTGCCGCGACGAGGCGGCCGTGCACCGTGCCGCCGTCGCCGCGCGGCGCGAAGCGGACCAGCTCGGCGTGCGGCAGGGGCCGGGTGACCTGGAGCGCGGCCCGGCCGCCGCGGCAGCGCACGAGCCTGAGCAGGGCGCCGGTGCGGGAGTCGGGCGCGTACCGCAGCGTCGGCGTCGCGGGTTGCGGCACCTCAGGGGCGAGGGCGAGGCCCCGCCGCCGTACGCGGCCCTCCGGGCCGGTCGTCACGACCGTCAGCCGCCAGACCCCGTCGGCCAGCCGCAGGCCGGAGGCGCCGGGTTCGGCGCCGGGACCGCGCAGCGTGACGGTCGCGGTGAGCAGCCGGCCGCCGCCCGACGCGAGGCGTTCCACGGCGAGCGGCACCTCGTGGCGCACACCGCCGCGGGAGAGGACGAGTCGGGCGCGGCCCACCGGCTCGGGCGGGTCGAGAGCGAGGTTGAGCGTCCGGCTGTCCCGGAGCGAGAGGTGGGCGGGAGGCGGCAGCAGGGCCCCGCGCCCAGGGGATCGGCCCGCGACGAGCCGCTCCAGACGGAACCGGTGCGACCGGCTCCGTACGACGAACCCAAGTCGATGCATTCGCCTACTTTGCGCCTTTTGTTCTTCTTGCGACGTTATGGTCACGCCATGTCTGCCGAAACGGTTGAAGTGGTCGGAAGGGCCGAAAAGGCTGAAAAAGCTGAAGAGGCTGAAACGAGTGAGACCGTCTCTGTCTCCGGCTGGGGCCGCACCGCCCCCACCAGCGCCCGCATCGTCCGCCCGCGCACGTACGAGGAGGCCGCCGAGGCCGTGCTCGCCTGCGGGGTGCGCGGCGGGATCGCCCGGGGCCTCGGCCGCGCCTACGGGGACGCCGCGCAGAACGCGGGCGGCGCCGTCCTCGACATGACCGGGCTCGACCGCATCCGCACCATCGACGCCCAGTCCGGCACGGTCGTCTGCGACGCCGGGGTGAGCCTGCACCGGCTGATGGAAGTGCTGCTTCCGCTCGGCTGGTTCGTGCCCGTCACGCCCGGCACCCGCTACGTCACCGTCGGCGGGGCGATCGGCGCCGACATCCACGGCAAGAACCACCACGTCTCCGGCTCCTTCACCCGGCACGTCACCGCCCTCGACCTGCTCACCGCCGACGGCGAGGTGCGCACCCTGCGGCGCGGCGATCCGCTGTTCGACGCCACCGCCGGGGGGATGGGCCTGACCGGTGTCGTACTGCGCGCGAGCGTCCAACTGCTGCCCGTCGAGACCTCGTTGATGTCCGTCGACACCGAACGCGCCGCCGACCTCGACGACCTGATGTCCCGCCTCGCCGAGACCGACCACCGCTACCGCTACTCGGTCGCCTGGATCGACCTGCTCGCCCGCGGCTCCGCCCTCGGCCGCTCCGTCCTCACCCGCGGCGAGCACGCCCGGCTCGACGCGCTGCCGGACCGGGCCCGGCGCGACCCGCTCGCCTTCCGGCCCGGCACGCTGCCCGCGCCGCCCGCGTTCGTCCCGGAGGGGCTGCTCGGCCGCACCACCGTCGGCCTCTTCAACAAGCTCTGGTACCGCAAGGCCCCCCGCTCCCGCACCGGCGAACTCCAGCGCATCTCCACGTTCTTCCACCCCCTCGACGGCGTCCCGCACTGGAACCGCATCTACGGCCGCGGCGGCCTCGTGCAGTACCAGTTCGTCGTCGGATACGGGGCCGAGGGCACCCTGCACCGGATCGTGCAGCGCATCTCCGAGCGCCGCTGCCCCTCCTTCCTCGCCGTCCTGAAGCGCTTCGGCTCGGCCGACCCGGGCTGGCTCTCCTTCCCGGTGCCGGGCTGGACGCTCGCCCTCGACATCCCGGCCGGGCTGCCGGGGCTCGGCGGCTTCCTGGACGAGCTCGACGAGGAGGTCGCCGCCGCCGGTGGCCGGGTCTACCTCGCCAAGGACTCCCGGCTGCGGCCCGAACTCCTCGCCGCGATGTATCCCCGGCTCGGTGAATTCCGGTCCCTGCGGGCCGAGTTGGACCCCTCCGGGGTCTTCACATCCGACCTCGCGCGCCGCCTCGCGCTCTGATCCCTTTCGCTCTTCGAGGAGAACCCGAACATGAAGGACGCCTTCGGCACCCCGCAGTCCCTGCTCGTCCTCGGCGGCAGCTCCGAGATCGCCCTCGCCACCGCCCGCCGCCTCGTCGCCCGCCGCACCCGCACCGTCCACCTGGCCGGCCGGACCGGTCCGGCCCTGGAGTCCGCCGCCGCCGAACTGCGCGACATGGGCGCCGAGGTGCACACCCACGCCTTCGACGCGCTCGACCCCGACCGCCACGAGGAGGCCATCGGCAAGCTCTTCACCGCGGGCGACATCGACCTGGTGCTGCTCGCCTTCGGCATCCTCGGCGACCAGGAGCGCGACGAGGGCGACCCGCTCGCCGCCGTCCGCGTCGCCCAGACCAACTACACCGGCGCCGTCTCCGCCGGACTCGTCTGCGCCGCGGCCCTCAGGCGGCAGGGGCACGGCTCGCTCGTCGTGCTCTCCTCGGTCGCGGGCGAGCGGGCCCGGCGCGCGAACTTCATCTACGGCTCCAGCAAGGCGGGCCTCGACGCCTTCGCCCAGGGCCTCGGCGACGCGCTCCACGGCTCCGGCGTGCACGTCATGGTCGTACGGCCCGGGTTCGTACGTTCCCGGATGACCGCGGGCCTGCGGGAGGCGCCGCTCGCGACCACGCCGGAGGCGGTGGCCGAGGCGATCGAGGGGGGTTTGCGGCGCAGGGCGGAGGTGGTGTGGGTGCCGGGGGCGCTCCGCTGGGTGATGTCGGCGTTGCGGCACGTGCCCCGGCCGGTCTTCCGGCGCCTGCCGCTGTAGGGGCGCTGCGCGCTTTGTTCCCCTCCCCGCCCCTTCCCGAAGTCTTGCCGGACGGGCCTCCTCAATCGCCGGAGGGGCTCAATTTGGCGTGACCTCGTCCCCCGCCGACCCGTTGATGACCGCAACGCAACCGAGTTGAGGATGAGGCACCGTGCACAGGTCCGCGTACGAGCAGATGGCGCTCTGCATCGAGGAGTACATGCCCACCGACCGCAGGCAGCGGGTCGTCGACCTCGGCTCCCGTATCTCGGACGGGCAGAAGCTCACGCACCAGGAGCTCCTGAAGGGGCGGGACATCGACTACTGCGGGGTCGACGTGTGGGACGGCCCCAACGTCGACCGCGTGATGCCCAAGCCGTACCGCGTTCCGGTGAAGTCGAACAGCGCGGACTTCCTGCTCTCCGGGCAGGCCTTCGAGCACATCCCGTTCTTCTGGGCGTCCATGCTGGAGATCGCCCGCGTGCTCAAGCCCGGCGGCACCGCCTTCCTCACCGCCCCGTCCCGCGGCCACGTCCACGACCAGCAGGACTGCTGGCGCTACTACCCGGACGGCTTCAGGGCCCTGGCCGCGTACACGAAGCTCGAACTCGTCGAGGTCTTCACCGACTTCCCGCCCAGGAACGGCATCTGGCACAGCTACAAGAGCATCGACGCCAAGCACGCCTACTGGGGGGACACCGTCGGGGTCTTCCGTAAGCCGCAGAAGTATCCCCGCCTCACCATGACCTTTGTTCGGGCCACCACCCGCTGGTGGGCCAACCGCGTCGGCGGCGTCGAGGGCGTCCCGCTGCCCGAGCCGCTGGCCAGGCGCGCACAGTGCGGCAGGCCCGACGCCGTGCCCGAGCCCGTACGGTCCGCGGCGCCCAACAGCCCTGCCCCACACGGAGGGTAAGGATTCGTTGACGAAACGTGACATCGGTGGCGGCGCGCGCGTATCGTCCCGCCGCATGGCATGGCGAAACGCAGTGAACGGCGTACTGAAGCAGCTGACCGGATACCACCTGACCCGGGCGACCGCCCCCGCCCCGCAGCCGGCCGGCCCCGCCGCGCAGGCCCCGGCGCCCAAGGCGAAGCCGAAGCCCAAGAGCCTGGTGTTCCCGGACGACTACGACGACGAGGCGAAGGCGATCATCCGCGAGGTGAAGCCGCGCACGATGACCTCGCCGGAGAAGCTCAACGCCTTCATTCTCGCCATCCGGCACGTCGTCAACCACGACATCCCCGGCGACATCGTGGAGTGCGGTGTCTGGCGCGGCGGTTCGATGCAGGCCTGCGCCAAGACCCTGCTCTCGCTCGGCGCCACCGACCGCCACCTCTACCTCTTCGACACGTACGAGGGCATGACCCCGCCCACCGAGGAGGACGTGCGGCGCGACGGGAGGCACGCGCGGGAGCTCCTGGAGGTCCAGGGCAAGGACCGCCCGATCTGGGCCGTCGCCGACCTCGACGACGTCAAGTCCGGCTTCGAGAGCGTCCCTTACCCCGCGGAGCGGATGCACTACGTCGTCGGCAAGGTCGAGGAGACCGTCCCGGAGCAGGCCCCCGAGCAGATCTCCATCCTGCGCCTCGACACCGACTGGTACAGCTCCACGAAGCACGAACTCGAGCACCTCTACGACCGGTTGGCGCCCGGCGGCGTCCTGCTCATCGACGACTACGGCTACTGGCAGGGATCCCGCCAGGCCGTCGACGAGTTCCTGGAGCGCACCGGCGAGCGGCTCCTGCTGCTCCGCATGGACGAGGGGCGGATCGCCGTCAAGCCGTAACAGGCCCTTCGCACAGGCGAGTTGAGCCGGTCCCGGTCACACGGTGTGAGCGCCGTGGGGTCGGGATCGGCCTGTTTTCACTCGAACGGCCGTCATGGGGTGACTGTGCGAAGCGCCACCTGTTGTTAACCCGTAGGCCTGTAAAAGGGCTTGTCTGTGTAGCCCTGCCGCCCGGAAGGATCGTGTGCACCGCATGGCACCCCGCCTCAGCGTCGTCGTCCCCGTCCACAACGTCGAGGACTACCTCGGCGCCTGCCTGCAGTCGCTCGCGGGCCAGACCATGACCGACCTCGAAGTGGTCATGATCGACGACGGCTCCACGGACGGGAGCGCCCGCATCGCCCGCGAACACGCCGCGCGCGACCCGCGGTTCAGACTCGTCCAGCAGGAGAACGCCGGCCTGGGCGCGGCGCGGAACGCCGGGGCGCGGCACGCCCGGGGCACACATCTCGCCTTCGTGGACAGCGACGACCTGGTGCCGGTCGACGCGTACGAGAAGATGCTGGCGGCCCTTGAGGAATCCGGGTCCGACTTCGTCAGCGGCAATGTGCACCGGCTGCGCGTGAACGGCAGGACCGAGCAGTCCTGGATGTTCAAGAAGGCGATGCGCGCCACGCGTGCGGCGACCCACGTCAGCCGCGACTGGTCGCTGCTCGCCGACCGCATCGCCTGCAACAAGGTGTTCCGCAGGGAGTTCTGGGACCGGCACGAACTCGCCTTTCCCGAGGGCGTGCTGTTCGAGGACACGCCCGTCATCGTGCCCGCGCACTTCCTCGCCGACTCCGTGGACGTGCTGCACGACACCGTCTACCTCTGGCGCGACCGCGACGGCTCCATCACCAACCGCCGCACCACCCCCCGCGCCGTCGAGGAGCGCACCGCCGCCTGTACGACGGCCTCCGCGTTCCTCGCCGAGCGGGCCGCGGCCGCCGAGCCGGGCTCCGAGGGACACACCAAGTGGGCCGAGGGCAAACGGCGTTACGACTCCTCCGTGCTCGTCACCGACCTGCGCTACTTCCTCGACGTACTGCCCGACGGCGACCCCGCCTACCACGAGGCGTTCCTGGAGCACGCGGGCGGATACGCCGCCACCGTCGACCGCTCCGTGCTCACCGGCCTGCCGCTGCACCTGCGCGTCAAGTGGCAGCTCGTCACCGAGCGCAGGATCGACGAGATCCTCGCCCTCCTCGCGTACGAGAAGGGCCACCCCGGCGCGTTCCGGGTGCGGGGGCTGCGCAGGCGGCGCGCGGAGTACCCGGTCGTGGCGGGCGCGCCCCTGCCCCGCGACGTGACCGCGCTGAAACGATCCGAGCTCCCGCTCGTCACCCGGATCTCCCAGGCCGAATGGCGCGACGGCAAACTGCACCTGAAGGGCTTCGCCTACCGCCGCAACCTGCCCGCGGGCCGCCTCGCCGGGCGCGTCAAGTTCGTCTGGCTGCGGCTCGGCAAGCGGCGTCTGCTGCCGCTGAAGGCGCGTACGACCGCATCGCGCGAGGCCACGTACGCGTCGCGGCAGGGGCTGCACCGCTACGACTGGGCCGGGTTCGAGGCCGTCGTCGACCCCGGGAAGCTGCTGACCTCGCGGCGCAGCGCCGTCTGGCAGGCCGAGACGGCCGTGCTCGGCGGCGGGGCGCTGCACCGCGGGCCGCTGCGGATGGCGGGCGGCGCGATCCCGGCCGCCGTGCACTATCTCGACGAGCACGCGCGCGTGGTGCCGGTTCTCAGCCGCGGCCGCCTCCAGCTGAAAGTGGAGCGCACCCTCGCCCAGCTCACCGGCCACCGCCAGGAGGGCGACGAGATCGTCTTCGAGGGCAGCCTCCTGGAGCCGGTCACCGGGATGCGCCTGCGGGTGGAGAACTGGCACTCCAAGGAGGGCGTCGACGTCCAACTGGAGGTGGAAGGACGGACGTTCACCGCGCGTGTGCCGCTCTCCGTGTTCGCGCCCGCCGAGGACGCGGAGCCGCGCGAGGCCGAGCCCTGGGGCGCGTATCTGCTGCGCGCCGACGACAGCAGGGTCCCGGTGGGAGCCCGGGACACGCTTCCGTCCGGGCGGTACGCCCTTCGCCCCGGCCGCGAGCTGTATCCGACCGCCAACGCCAGCGGCAACCTGGAGCTGCGCGACCAGACCGTACGCCCCATCGCCGAGACCCTGACCTGGGACGACGGCGGCGAACTCACCATCGGCGGCAGCTTCCCCGCGCTCGACACCGGGCCCGTCGACCTGGTCCTGAGGCACAGCGGATACGGCGAGGAGATCACCCTGCCCGTGCAGCAGGACGACGGGCGGTTCAAGGCCGCCCTCGCGCCCGCCGCCGTCGCCGGGCTCGCCGGGGAGCTGCCGCTCGCCGAAGGCCGCTGGTACCTGTACTTCCGGGCCGCGGGCGGACTCGGCGAGGCCCTGCCCATGCACGTCGCCCCCGGACAGCACCAGGCTCTGCCGCTCGTACGCACCCTGGGCGGAAGGGCGTTCAGCCTGGAGCGGCGCGCCCACGACCGGCTCCTCATCGCCTCCGGCAGCGCCCTGCCCGAGGCCGACCGCGGCGCCGTGCGCCAGAGCGAACTCCGCGCCCACTACCAGGAGTTGCGCGCCTCCCCGCGCCGCGATGCCGTCCTCTACAGCAGCTTCGACGGCCGCCAGCACTCCGACTCGCCGCGCGCCGTGCACGAGGAACTCGCGGGCAGAGACCTCGGGTTGGAGCACCTGTGGGTGGTCCGCGACCAGCAGGCCGTGGTGCCGCCCAGCGCCCGGCCCGTCGTCCTGTGGAGCGCCGAGTGGTACGAGGCCCTGGCCCGCTGCCGGGCGATCGTCACCAACACCCAGCTCCCGCAGTGGTTCGAGCGCGCCGAGGGCCAGACCGTCGTCCAGACCTGGCACGGCACCCCGCTCAAGCGCATCGGCCGGGACGTCACGGGCAGCGTCTCCGCCGACCCCGCCTACATCGCCACGCTGCCAGGGCGCGCCGCCCAGTGGAGCGCCCTCGTCAGCCCCAACCGCGTCTCCACCCCCATCCTGCGCAGCGCCTTCGGGTACGAGGGCGAGGTCCTGGAGTACGGCTATCCCCGCAGCGACCTGCTGCACGCCGCCGACCGCGCCAAGGTCGCCGCCGCCGTCCGCGAACGCCTAGGCATCCCCGACGACGCCAAGGTCGTCCTCTACGCCCCGACCTGGCGCGAGAACCAGCCCAAGACCGGCGGCCGCTACGGGCTCGACCTGCAGCTCAACCTCACCGCCGCCGAACGCGCCCTCGGCGAGGACCACGTCCTGCTCGTGCGCCGCCACTACCTCGTCGGCGGCACCGTCCCCGGCAGCCGCTTCGTCCGCGACGTCACCCGCTACCCGGACGTGGCCGAACTCCTGCTGATCAGCGACGTGCTGGTGACCGACTACTCCTCGCTGATGTTCGACTTCGCGCAGACCGGCCGCCCGATGCTCTTCCACACCCACGACCTCGACCACTACCGCGACACCCTGCGCGGCTTCTACTTCGACTTCGAGGCCAAGGCGCCCGGACCGCTCATCGCCGGGCAGGAGGAACTCCTCGACGCGCTGCGCGACCCCGAGGCGGCCACCGCCGGACACGCCGCCGCGTACGCCGCGTTCCGTGAGACGTACTGCGACCTCGACGACGGCCGCGCAGCCGCCCGCGTCGCCGACTACGTGCAGCACGGATTCGCGCAGAACGGACTCGCGCAGAACGGAGGCAGGCCGTGAACACCCCGGAGTTCAGCGTCGTCGTGACCCTCGGCGACGACCCCGACGCGATGACCGCGACCGCCGAATCGGCGCTCGGCCAGAGCCTGCGCTCCGTCGAGGTCGTGCTCGTCGGAGACCGTACCGACGCGGACGTACGCCGCACCGCGACCCTCCTCACCGCCCGCCACCCCGACCGGGTCCGCGTCATCGACGCCCCGCAGGAGGTGCGCGGCGCCGCCGCCCTGCGCAACCTCGGCCTCGACGCCGCCCACGGCCGCCACGTCCTGCTCCTCGACTCCGGCGAACGGCTCCAGGCACACGCCCTGCGCAACCTCCTCCAGGCCGCCCGCCGCACCGACGCCGACCTGGTCGCGGGCCGCTGGACCCGCCTCGCCGGACCCGGCGGCAAGCAGCAGGGCCCGCCCTGGCAGGACGCGCTGCACGCCCGCACCCGCACGGTCACCGACCTCGCCCAGGTGCCCGAACTCGTCGCCAGGGACGCCCTGGTGAGCGGCTTCTGCCTGCGCCGCGACGCCATGGACCGGCACGCCCTGCGGCACGCCGAGGACCTCGCCCGCAGCGAGGTGCACTTCGGCGTACGGGCCGCGCTCGCCGCCCGCCGCATCACCCTCGTACCGAACCTGATCGTCACCCACCGCGCCCCCGTCGACCACGGCACCGACCTGCACGCCCTGCTCGAAGCGTCCGGGCGGATCGGGCTCCAGCTGGCGCGCCGCGACCTCACCGAGCTGCGTGACGCCCGCGAGCGGGCCTTCGTCACCGACCATCTGCTGCCGCTCGCCCGCAGCTTCCTCCGGCTGCCCCGCGGTGAGCGCGCCGAGCTCGCCGCCCAGGCCCACGCCCGCCTCACCGCCCATATCGCCCCCGAGCGCTGGGCCGACCTGCCGCCCGCGGAGCGGATGTGCGTGACCCTGCTCGCCGCCGGGGATCCGGACGGCGTGCAGGCCGCCGCGTACGCCCTGGCCCGGCACGGCACCGTCGTCTCGCCGCTGGTCGAGTGCGACGGGCGGATCCACTGGAGCGCCGCGCACCCTTCGGACGTCGGCGAACTCGGCCACCAGCACCGCCCGTTCGAGGCCTTGAGGCTCTTCAACCGGCTCACCCGCTGCACCGCCGAGGCCGGCCGCCTGGAGCTGGCGGGCGAGGTCGTGCTCCCGCTGGACAAGCTCCCCGCCGCCACCGACGTCACCGTCCGGCTCGAACTGCGGCTGCGCGGCGGCAAGCGGGTCTTCCGGCTGCCCGTCGACGAGGCCGTGCACCACGGCGAGTGGCTGGGCTGGCGGCTCCGGGTCGATCCGGCGCTGCTGCCCGTACGCGGTATGAGCGAGCGCATCTGGGACACCCGGATCGTGCTCACCGCGGGCGGCGAGAGCGCCCTCGCCGAGGTGTTCGCCGAACGCGAGGTCGTCGGCAAGGGCGGCCGCTTCCCCGCCAGGCCGCGCCTGTCCGGCCGGCTCTCCGCCGACACCTGGCTGCCGTACGCCACCGCGGGCCATCACCTCGCGCTCGAACTGCAGGCCTGCCGCCGCCCCGCCCGCACGATCCGCCGCCTGACGACGTACGTCACCCACTTCCGGCCCACCCGCAAGGTCCGGCAGCTCCTCAAGACCCTGCGGCAGAAGCGTGACCGGCTGCACTCCGGATCCGTCAAGGTCCGCGTCTACAACCGGCTCCTGGTGAAGCTCCCGGTCCGCCGCCGCTCCGTCGTCTTCGAGGCCCACATGGGCAAGGCGTACGGCGACAGCCCCCGCGCGATCCACGAGGAGCTGCGCGCCCGGGGTCCGAGAACGCGCAGCACCTGGTCCTACGCCTCCTCGCCCGCCGGTTTCCCGGCGGACGCGAAGCTGGTGCGGCGCTGGTCCTGGCGGTACCTGTGGGCCCTGGCCCGCGCCGAGTTCTGGGTCGACAACCAGGGCTTCCCGCACGCGCTCGACAAGCCCGCCCACACCACGTACCTGCAGACCTGGCACGGCAGCGCGTACAAGCGGATGGGCTTCGACGAGACGCGTGTGCGGATGCAGAACACGCCGCAGCGCGCGAAGCTGCAGCGCGCCGTCGACCGCTTCGACCACTTCCTGGTCCGCTCCGAGCACGACGTGCAGACCCTCGCGCGCGCCTACCGGCTGCCCGAGAAGAAGCTGCTCCCGCTCGGCTACCCGCGCAACGACCGGCTCGTCGCCGCCCGCGCACGCGACGAGACCGAGGGCCGCTTCCCCCGCCCCGCACTCGCCGCCCGGCTCGGCATCCCGGACCACAAGAAGATCGTCCTGTACGCGCCCACCTTCCGCGGCACACCGAAGGACGGACGGCCGCACCAACTCCGCGTCGACGTACGGAAGTTCACCGAGCAGCTCGGGGACGGGCACACGCTGCTCGTGCGCGCCCACTACATGGAGCGGGCGGAGCTTCCGGTGTGCGCCCCCGGCACGCTGCTCGACGTCTCCGACCACCACGACGTCAGCGAACTCCTCTGCCTGGCCGACGTGCTGGTGACGGACTACTCGTCGATCATGTTCGACTACGCCCTCCTGGACCGCCCGATCGTGCTGTTCGCACCCGACCTGGACGTGTACGCCGCCGAGCGGGGCAGCTACTTCGACCTGCGGGAGCGGGCGCCCGGCCCCGTCGTCGAGACCGAGGACGAGCTGCTGCGTACGCTCGCCGACCTCAAGCCCGCCGACACCGGGCACGCCGAGCAACGCCGTGCGTTCGCGGCCGAGTTCGGGACGTACGACCGCGGGGAGTCCGCGCGTGCCGTCGTCGACGCCCTGTTCGCCAGGCCCGCGAAGTCCGTCAGGAGGAACCGCACATGAGCACGGCAGCGGACGTCCGGGAGCGGGACATCTTCCTGTTCTCCAACAGCACCGACGAACTGGGCGGCGTCACCGCCTGGATGCACCAGATGGCCCGGCTCTTCCGGACCCACGGCCACCGCGTCCACACCCTCGGCGTGCACCCCGCCGAGCTCAAGCTCACCCTCCCCGAGCCCCTCGGCTACCCGATGACCGCCCTGCACCCCGCCCACCCGCCGGCCCCGCGCCGCCTCACCGGACCGCGCCGCCTCCGGCCCGCCGAGCGGCGCCGGGAGGCCGCGCGCGCCGCCGACAAGCAGCGGGCCGTGGACGAGCTGTCCGCCCTGTTCCGCGCGGCCCGCCCCGGCGGCGTCGTCATCGTCACGCAGGTCTGGCCGATGGAGTGGGTCCGCGCCGCCGACACCGCCGGGCTCACCGTGATCGGCATGAGCCACGAGTCGTACGCGTACACCAGGGCCTGTCACCGCTACCGCTGGATCAAGCAGAACTATCCGCACGTCGACCGCTGGCTCACCCTCACCCAGGAGGACGCCGACGACTGGATCGCCGACGGCATGCACAACGTCGGCTTCATGCCCAACGCCCTGGCCCACCTGCCCGAGGTGCCCTCGCCGCGCACCGAGAAGGTGGTCGCCTCCATCGGCCGCCTGCACGACCAGAAGGGCATCGACATGCTGCTCGACGCCTGGGCCCTGGTCGCCCCCGAACGCCCCGACTGGACCCTGCGGATCTACGGCGCGGGCGTCGAGGAGGCCGACCTCAGGGCCCAGTGCAAGGGGCTCGGGCTCGACGGGTCGGTGCGGTGGCTGGGACGTACGGACGATGTGCCGGGGGCGCTCGCGGGCGCCTCGGTGTTCGTGCAGTCCTCGCGCGGGGAGGGGTTTCCGCTGGCGCTGATGGAGGCGATGGCGAGCGGGGTGCCGTGTGCGGCCTTCGACTGCGCGCCGGGCGTACGGGAGATCGTCCGGGACGGCGAGGACGGGTTGCTGGCCCCTGCCGGGGACAGCGCCGCCCTCGCCGACCGGTTGGTGCGGCTCACCGGGAATCCGCGGTTGCGGGATGCGATGGGGGTGCGGGCCCGCAAGAACGTCCAGCGGTTCTCCGAGGTGGAGATCCTGCGGGCGTGGGAGGAGCTGTTCGGGCTGCTCGAGCTTTAGGCCGACCGTCCCGCACCGTCGACTCGCGTGCCGTCGTTCGGACCCCCTCCCCGCCCCTTCCCGAGGCCTGCGGCGCTTGTCGTTCGGCTGCCGCGCCCTCGTGGCTGGGCGCGCAGTTCCCCGCGCCCCTGAAAAACCCGCCCCACCGGCAAATCCAGCCCCTCAGGCGTTTGAGATGGGGGTCCCCCCTGCTCGAGCGAAGCCGAGAGCTTGGGGGAGGGGTCTGGGGCGGAGCCCCAGTTTCGGGAAGGGGCGGGTCAGGGGAAGAAGCCCCCGGCAGGGCTCAGCGGCGGCCCTTGAGCGTGCGGGCCAGACGGGCCAGACCGGTGTGGGTCGGCTCGGCGGGGGCCGGGGTCGGGGCCGGGGGTTCACCCTCGTAGCGGGACCGCGGCTGCGCCGGGGCCTTGGCCTTCTTGCCGTCGATCCGGATCAGCGGGTATCCGGCGACCTCCTCCACCCCGTGCCACAGATCCTTGCGGGTGCGGAGCATCTCCCGCAGCTCCCCGTGCACCTCGTCGTACGCCCCCCACGTCCCGTAGAACTTCGTGGCCGTGATGCACAGCGGCTTCAGGCCCGTCGTGGCGACCGCGCCCCAGGTGGCGGCGGCGACCCCCGGGCAGTGCTCGGCGCGGAAGTCGTCCAGGACCACGATGCCGTCGGGGCCGAGGAGTTCGCGGGCGGCGAGGATGTCGCCGTGCACGTGCTCGTACAGGTGCGAGGCGTCGATGTGCGCGAAGCGGCAGCTGTCCGGGGCCACCTCGTCGGCGATGACCGAGGACGGGGCCTGGAGGATCGTCGGCAGCTCGTCGTGGAAGGAGCGGTAGTTGGCCTCGAAGGCGCGGCGGGTCAGCGTCGAGTAGGAGCGGTTCATCTCCTTGGAGTTGGGGTCGTCGGGCGCGGGGGAGTCGAAGAGGTCGCAGACCGTGAAGGTCTCGCCGTCCCGCAGGTAGGAGCCCATGAAGATGGCGCTCTTGCCGAGGTAGGCGCCGAGTTCGAGGATGTCGCCGCGCTGGTCGCGCTCGCGCTGCCGGTCGAGGAACCAGTCGAAGAGCAACTGGTCGGCGGGGAAGAACCAGCCCTTCACATCGGAGAGCCGCGTGGGGCGGGGCAGTGCCTCGGTGGCGGACGTGGTGCTCATGGGTGCTCCTGTTGTCAGGTGCGTGCGATGGGCATCGTGGTGCGCGTGGGGGGTGACGGTGCGCTGCTTCTTCAGTTGTCGTTGGTGGGCAGCAGGGCGCCGGGTACCGGCCCCTGCGACTGCTCGGGCAGGTGCTCGCCCACCGGTGGGACCGGTGCCGGGCGGCGGTCGGCGAGCGGCAGCACCGGCGGCAGACCGGCGCTCTGGCCGAGGAACACATGGCGGACCACGCGCTCCGCGGCCCGCCCGTCGTCCAGGGCGCAGAACCGCTCCCGGAACGCGGCCCGCAACTGCGCCGAGCGCGAGCCGCGCCAGTGGCCCGTGGCGAAGATGTCGATCAGCTCGTCCTCGTCCTGCGCCAGTGGGCCCGGCGGGCAGGACCGCAGGTCGAAGTAGGTGCCGCGGGTCGCCTCGTACACCTCGCGGTCGTCGGTGAACAGGACGATCGGGCGGTCCAGATTGGCGTAGTCGAACATCAGCGAGGAGTAGTCCGTGATCAGCGCGTCGCTCGCCAGGCACAGCGACTCGACGCTCGGGTGGTCCGAGACGTCGACGATCCGCGCGTGCTCCCCGCCGCTGAGGGGTTCGCCGTACGTGGGGTGGGCGCGGGTCAGGACGGTGCAGCGGGGGCCGAGTGCGCGCAGCACCCGGTCGAGGTCGAGGGGCCGGTGCTGGCTGCGCCGGTGGTCCCGGGCGGTCGGGGCGTACAGGATCGCGAGGGTGCCCTGCGGGATGCCGAGGCTGTCCCGGAGGTGGGCGACGTCCTGCGAACCGGCGTGCAGGAAGCGGTCGTTGCGCGGCTGTCCGTACTCCAGGGTGGTGTACGAGCCGGGCAGGACGCGCTCCCGGACGAGAGTGGAGTGGCGGTTGGCGGACAGGACGTAGTCCCAGGTGTCGGCGTCGTCGAGGAGCGCCGCGAAGTCCGCTCCGCGGGCGGCGGCCGGGCGGTCCTGAAGGTCGAGGCCCATCCGCTTGAGCGGGGTGCCGTGTTCGGCCTGGACGCGGACCTGGGCGCGGCGTTTGACCAGGCGGTGGCCGAGGTCGGTGCCGAGGACCAGGTACTTGGAGCGGGCCAGGGCCGTCCAGTACGCGGCGGTGCCGGGGGTGATCCTCCTCGTGGCTGTGGGGACGGTGTGGTGGTGGGCGGGCCCGGCGATCCACGCGGTGCGGATGTGCGGCGCGAGTTCGCGGACCTTCTCCTCGACGGCCCCCGGATCGCCGCCGTGCCCACGTGCCCGGTACGCGGCGAACACCGCGCGGTCGTCCCGTACCGGAAGGCACAGCTGGACCCGGTAGTGCAGCCGCAGCAGTCCCGCCCGCGCGTCCCGCCGCACGGCCTTGACGAGGGTCCGGAGCCGGAGCTTCGCGGCCTTGGCGAGGCGCAGCGCGCGGTACGTGCGGTGGGCGGCGAAGCGGATGAGGCCGTGCCGCACCCGGGCGCGCGGGTCGAGCCGGAGCCCGGGGACGTGGTGGCGGCGGTACTGCTCGCGGGCTCTGCGCAGGAACTCGGGGCGGCTGCGGCGGGGCAGCCGTTCCGGCCTGGCGAAGACGGTCGCGTAGTGGTCGACCATGCGTCGGAACACGACGGGCCGCCACGCGGCGAACTCCGGCCGGGCGTCGAAGTGCGCGAAGACCCGGTCGTACTGGTCGAAGATGTCGAAGTGCTTCCGGCTGGTCGTGCCGAGGATGTTGCCCTGGCGGCGCTGCCGGTAGTGCACGCACACCCGGTCCAGGGTGGCGATCGTTTCCGCTGCCATCAGAACTGGATAGGTGAACGGGGTGTCCTCGTAGTAACCGGGAGGGAACCGGAGGCCCTCCCGCTCGATGAACTCCCGGCTGTAGGCCTTGTTCCACACCACCATGAGCAGCTTCATCAGGCCCGGCCGGTCGGCGAGCCGGAAGGGGGCCGGGCCGTCCTGGGAGAGCTGCGCGGCCTGCATGTTCCGCACTTCGCGGCCGGTCCAGTAGGTGCGGGCGTAGTCGTAGATCAGGACGTCGGGGGAGCCGGTCTCCTTGAGGCGGTCGGCGGTGGCGGCGAGGGCGCCGGGAGTGAGGGTGTCGTCGCCGTCCAGGAAGATCAGGTAGTCGCCGGTGGCGTGCTCCATGCCGGCGTTGCGGGCGCGCCCGAGGCCCACGTTCTCCGTCAGGTGCACGGGCCTGACCCGCAGGTCGGCCGCCGCGAGCTCGTCGATGATCTCGCCCGAACCGTCCGGTGAGCAGTCGTCGACCGCGATCAGCTCCAGGTCCGTGAAGGACTGTCTCAGGACGGAGTGGAGCGATTCGTACAGGTATGCCTGCACCTTGTATGCGGGGACGATGACACTGAACCGGGGCAAGGCACATCCATGGGTGGGCGCGGGCATACTGCCCGACAACCCCTAAATGGAGGGTCCGGTTACGCCGAATGTGCCAAAGGGGTGAGGGCGGCCCGCGGAATCCCGCCCGAGACCGCCCTCGTGGGCTACGTGGTCAACTCACGTACGAATCCGGCAAGTTGAGCCGAACGGAGTACGGTGCGTGACCCGCCGCCGCTACTTGACGGCGCCAGCCATCACCCCGGAGACGAACTGCCGCTGGAAGGCGAAGAACACGGCGAGCGGGATCACCATCGACAGGAACGCGCCCGGCGCGAGGATCGAGACGTTGTCGCCGAAGTGCCGCACCTGCTGCTGGAGCGCGACCGTGATCGGCGGGTTCTTGGAGTCGGCGAAGATCAGCGCGACCAGCATGTCGTTCCACACCCACAGGAACTGGAAGATGCCGAGCGAGGCGATCGCGGGCCCGCCGAGCGGCATCACCACCCGGAAGAACAGCCCCAGTTCACCCGCGCCGTCGAGCCGGGCCGCCTCCAGGAGCTCCCTCGGGATCTCCGCGAAGAAGTTCCGGAGCAGGAAGATCGCGAACGGCAGGCCGAACGCCACATGGAAGAGGATCACGCCGAGCGTCGTCTCGAAGATCCCGATGGTGCCGAAGAGCCGGGACACCGGAAGCAGCGCCACCTGCACCGGCACCACGAGCAGCCCCACGACCCCGAGGAACCACCAGTCGCGCCCCGGGAACTCCATCCACGCGAAGGCGTACCCGGCGAGCGAGCCGATCACCACCACGAGCAGTGTCGACGGGACCGTGATCGCCACCGTGGAGAGCAGCGAGTTGGTGATCGTCTCGTCCCGCAGCAGGTGGGTGTAGTTCTCGACGGTGATCTGCGAGGGGATCGTGAACACCTCCCACCAGCCGCTCGCGCTGATGTCGGCGGGCTCACGCAGTGAGGACAGTGCGAGACCGATGGTCGGCACGAGCCACAGCAGGCCCACGACCAGGAGGAACACCCGCATCAGGCCACCGCTGAGCGCCCCGGCGATCCGGGACGCGGCGGACCGCTCGGCCTTCGTCCGGCTGCCCTTCTCCGTCCGGCTCTCCTGCTCCGTCCGCGCGGTGTCGCCGAGCGCACTCATCGCCGCACCTCCCTGCGCAGTCGCCGTACGTTGAAGGCCATCACCGGGACGACCAGGAGGAACAGCAGCACCGCGATGGCGCTCGCGACGCCCGAGTCGCGGTCCACGAAGGAGTTGTAGAGCTGCAGCGCGAGGACGTTGGCGTCGTCGCGGACGTCGCCCGGCGCGATGATGAAGACCAGGTCGAAGATCTTCAGGACGTTGATCATCAGGGTCACCAGGACCACCGCGAGCACCGGCGCGAGCAGCGGCACCGTCACCCGGCGGAAGACCTGCCACTCGCCTGCGCCGTCCACCCGCGCCGCCTCCAGGAGCTCCCGCGGAATGGCCGCGAGCCCGGCGGCGATCAGCACCATGGCGAAGCCCGCCCACATCCAGACGTACGCGAGGATCACCGACAGCGTCACGAAGTTGACCCCGATGAACGGCAGCACCTTGTCCGGGCCCAGCCAGTCGACGCCGTTGTAGGGCTCCCTGAAGTTGCCTGCGGGGAAGCGGAGTCGGGCCCCATCGGCCTTCGCGGACAGCTCGAAGGTGCCGTCGGCGGCGGCCTTCGTGGACTCCACGACCTTGCCGTCCTTCACCGCCTCGATCGTGATGCCCGGGTAGCCGGACTCGGAGGCGTCCGGGGCGTTGCGCTCGCCCACGCCCTTGCCGAGCGTGAAGTCCTGCCAGGCGGTACCCGTGACCTTGCCGGGCTCGGCCGCGGCCGCCTTCGCCGGTGCCGCCTCGCCCGGCATCTGCTCCTTGGGCACGCCGAGCAACGGCAGCGCGACGGGCTCGCCCGCCGCCACCGTCGTACGCGTGATGAAGCTGCCGCCGCCGCCCGGCTTCAGCGGCGACTCCTGGCCCGGATGCGCCTTCGGGAACGCCGAGGACTCCGCGAACGAGTCGTGCACACCCACCCATACGGCGTTCAGCGCACCCCGGTCCGGGTCCTGTTCGTAGACCAGGCGGAAGATGATGCCCGCGGCGAGCATCGAGATCGCCATCGGCATGAACACGAGCAGCTTGAACGCCGTG
The DNA here is from genome assembly GCF_031157275.1 of Streptomyces sp. LHD-70. Classification (GTDB taxonomy): domain Bacteria; phylum Actinomycetota; class Actinomycetes; order Streptomycetales; family Streptomycetaceae; genus Streptomyces. The sequence continues at coordinate 147,802 of NZ_JAVIFW010000013.1, read as the reverse complement.
CCCCAGCGGATCCGCTCGGTGAGCACCGCGAAGATCAGGCCGAGCGCGGTGGCGATGGTCGGCGCGAGCACCACCCAGATCGCGTTGTTGCGGATCGCGGTGAGGATGGTGTCGTCGGTGAACAGCGTGACGTAGTTGCCGAATCCGGTGAAGTCGCCGGACTTGTCGAAGAAGCTGCGGTGGACCGAGTACCCGATCGGGTAGACCACGAGCGCGCCGAGCAGCACAAGCGCGGGCAGCAGGAAGGCCGTGGCCATGCGCTTGCGCGTGCCGGTGACGCTGCGCTTGTGGGTGCCTTTGACGCTCGTGGTGCCTGCCGCCGGAGTTCCGGCGCGTACCTCCGAGGCCACCGTGTCAGTCCTTGTACGCCTTGGCCGCGGCGTCCTCCAGGGCTTTCTGCGTACCCGCGACGTCCTTCGGGTTCTTCAGGAAGTCCTGCAGCGCCTTCCACTCGCCCTTGCCGGGCGTGCCGCCGAAGGCCTGCGGCGCCTGGTCGGACATGTCGAAGCGGATGTCGTCGCCCGCCGCGATCAGGGCCTTGGCGATGTCGCGCTGCACGTCGTTGGGGTACACCGCGAAGTCGAGGTTCTTGTTCGGCGAGACGAATCCGCCCGCCTTCGCCCAGATCGCCGCCGCGTCCGGCGAGGCCAGATACGTGAGCAGGGCCTGGGCGCCCTTGCTGTCCTTCAGGGCGACGGCGGCGTCACCGCCGACCACGGCCGGGGACTCCTCGCCGACCGCCGGGAAGGGGAACACCTTGGCGTCCGTACCGATCTTCGCGTCCGTCTCCGCGATGGCGAGCGAGACCATGTCGCCCTCGAAGACCATGCCCGCCTTCGGCTGGTCCCCGCCGACGAAGGTCTGCTTGACCGACTCGGGGAACTCCGTGCCGAGTGCGCCCCGTTGGCCGCCCGCGACGAAGCCCTTCTCGCCGAACAGCTCACCGAGTGTGCTGAGCGCCTTCTTCACGGACGGATCGGTCCACTTGATCTCGTGCTGGGCGAGCTGGTCGTACTTCTCGGGCCCCGCCTGGGAGAGGTAGATGTTCTCGAACCAGTCGGTGAGCGTCCACGCCTCGGCGCCGCCGACGGAGACCGGGGCGATGCCCGAGTCGTAGATCATCTGCGCGGTCTGCAGGAAGTCGTCCCAGGTCTTCGGCTCCTGCCCGCCGGCGTTCTCCATGACGGCGGTGTTGTACCAGACGAGCGACTTGTTGGCGGCCTTGAAGTACACCCCGTACTGCTCGCCGTCGACAGCGCCGAGCTCCCGCCACCCTGCGGCGTAGTTCTTCTCCAGCTGCTTCTGCGCCTCCGGCCCGACCGGCTTGGCCCACTTGTTGGCCACGGCCTGCTCGATCGCGCCGACCTGCGGCAGCATCGCCACGTCCGGCGGCTCACCGCCCGCGACCTTCGACTCAAGGAAGCCGATGATCGGGTCCTGCGCCGGTACGAAGGACACCTCGGCGCCGGTCCGCTTCTCGAACTCGTCGAGCACCTGCAGGAACACCTTGCGCTCCGCACCGCCCCACACGGCGGCGACGGACACCTTCTGGCCGTCGAGCTCGGGCAGTTTCACGGTGGGCTTCTGCGCGGCGCCGCCCTTGCCCTCGCCCTTCTCGCCCTCCCCGCCGCTGCCGCACCCGGCCAGCGCGAGCGCCCCGACGGCAACCAACGCCACGGCGACTCTGCCTCTCCCAACTTCCTTACGTGTACGAAGAGTTGTACGCGTTGTACGCATCTCTGCCCCGTCTCGTGAACGCCGTGCGGTGCGCTGTTCGGACAGGTCTACGCCCGGGACCCACCTCGGGCAATAGCGCCTGCGAGGCGGGGTGGACGATCGTGATCGGCTCGTGATGCTGCGATGCGGTGTTTGCCCCTGGTTTTTAGGGGCGCGGGGAACTGCGCGACCAGCCACGACGGCGCGGCAGCTGACCAAACAGCGCCGCAGCCACGCGGCGCCAGCCGCATATCGGACACAGTCGGGAAGGGGCGGGGAGGGGATCAAAACCAGCCTGTCCGGCGCTTGAGGACGAGCCCGAAGGGCGATCGACGGCGCCCGAGCCGACGGGACGGGACCTCGTCCGGAAAGAACCCGGGACGGGACCGCGTCCGGAAAGACCCCCTACCCCGCCGGAACGGACGCCGCCCGCTCCAACGCACTGGCAAGCAGCGCCAAGTCGGTCGGCCCGTTGCCCAGTTCTCGTACAGGGCGGCGCTCCGGAGGATCCCCCATCCGGTGCCACTCCAACGGCACCGCCGTGGGGCGGAGCGTGGACGTCCGCGGAATACGCCCCGTCACCCGCCCCGCCTGGAACGGAGTTTCCGCCCCGGCCGCCGTGTGCAGCCACCCACGCCCCGGCGCCGGATCCTCGGGCGCCGCGGAGGGGGCGTCGAGCACGATCCGCAGGGTAGCCCGGCGGGCGAGCTCCGTCTCCGCCGTACGCTCCGGGCGTCCCGACGCCGCCACCAGGTGCACACCGAGCCGACCCCCCTCGCGTGCGACGGCCTCAAGGGCGCGGACCACCGAGCCCGCCGACGGCCGGCCGGGCGCGCCCAGGGCCGGGGCGACCAGCGCGTCCAGGTCGTCCACGACCACCACGAGGCGCGGAAGGGGCGAATCCGGCTGGGGCTGAGCCACGGCGGACGGCTGCCCGGCGCCACCGGAACCGCCCGTACCATCCGAACCACGAGCGGCACCCGCCGCCGAACGCCCTTGCGGCGGCCGCAACTTGAGGGTCGTACTCGGCGGACTGTCCAGGTCCCCGGAGCCGGAGAGATCCCCGGAACCGGACAGGTCCGCTGCGCCACCGGGCCCGGGCCCGGCCCCGGAGCGACCGGCCCCGCTCGCGGAGCGGCTGCGCTGCGGGACGAGCCGCCGCGCCACCGCCTGCTGCGTATGCCACTCCGCGAAGTCGATCCGGCCGAGCAGCTCCGCCCGCCGCTTCAGCTCCGCCGTCAGGGCCTGCGCGAACTCCCGCATCCGTACGGGGTCGTTGGCGGCCAGATGCGCCGTCACGTGCGGCAGGTCCGTGCAGACCCGCAGTCCGTCGCCGCGCTCGGTGCCCGCGCCGTCCACCAGGACCAGGCGCAGCCGGTCCGGCCGCTCCGCGGAGGCCAGGGCGGCGGAAACGGAACGCAGCAGTTCCGTACGGCCGCTGCCCGCCGGGCCCTCCGCAAGGAGGTGCGGGCCCGCCGCCACGAGGTCGGCGCAGAGCGGGCCGCGCGGGCCCGCACCGAGCACGGCCTGGGCGCGGCCGCCCAGCGCGTCGGGGTCGTCCGCTGCCGCCGCCCATCGCGCCATCAGGGAGGCAGGGGTGGCGCGGGCGAGCCCCAACTCGTCGAGCAGGCGGGCCGCTTGAGGCAGGGGCGCGGCCACGCGCGCGTGCCGCTCGCCGCCCGCGTCCGCAGGGCGCAGCGGCGCCAGGGCGCGGGCGAACCGCTCGGCCCACGCGGCGGACACGGCGTCCACCGAGGCGACGGTGCCGTGCCCGACCGGTCGGCCCTGCGACGTACGCAGCAGGCGCAGCGCGGTCGCCACATCACCGCTCAGGAGCGCCACGGCACCACACGCGCGGAACGCGGGCGAAGCCGCACAGGCCGCCTCGTACGTCGCCGTCATCGGGGACGCGGGCGAGGCGGCGGGCGTCTCGGCGAGACACAGCACATGGATACCGGCCGCCGGCCCCTCGGCCGTCAGGCGCACGGTGGCCTCCCGCAGCGCTGCCGAACCCGGGTCCCCGTCGACGACGAGCACGGTGAGCGGGCCGGTGAACTCGCGTCGCTGTGGGGCCTGTCGACCGCCAGTGGAGGCCGGGGTGGCGGCGCTGGTCGCGCCCGCCGCCGCCTCGGCCGTGGGGGCGTACGCCGGGCCCGTCGAGGCTATGGACTCCTCGGGGGCCGCCACCTCCGGCCTGGACGCGTCCGGCGCCCCCGAGCCGACCGCACCGCCGGTGACCGGGCCGCGGCCCTCCTCCTGAAGGTGCTCGTCCAGGCGGCGCAGCAGCTCGCCGGTCCGGGCGGCGGCCTGCTCGCGGTCGTACGCGAACAGCAGTCGGCAGTCCTGGCCGTGGCCGGGGCGCACGTGCGGGAGCCAGCCGAGCCAGGACCACTGCGCGGTGCGCTCCTCGATGCCGCGGCCCCGGTCCGTGCTGATGAGCACGATCTCCAGGTCGGTGGGGGAGTGCAGTGCGGCGAGCTGGGCCAGCGCCGCGCGGGCGAGCCCGGCCAGGCGCGGCCGGGGCCCGGCGAGGCCGAGCGCGCCCGCCTCGCGCAGCCCGACCGTCACGGGCACGGCCGGAAGGAGTCCGCCGTCCGGCGCCGTCCGGTCCGCTGTGCCGAGCCGTACCGCCAGTGCCTCGGGGTGCGAGGGGTCGCGCTCCCACAGCCGTGGTCCGGGGCCGAGGGCGGTCAGGAGCAGCGTGGCCGGATCGGGCCAGGCCTCCGGAACGGCCGGCTCCACGGGCGCGAGCGCCCCCGCCGGGACGGCCCCCTCCGCCTCACGTTCGGTCCGCCCGCCGGTGATGCGCCGCGCCCAGGCGCCGATCCCGCCGCGCCTGCGCACCTGCCGCGGCACGGTCGTGCCCCGCGCGGGCGTCCCGGTGCGGTTCCGTTCGTACGGGTCGTACGCGTCGTACGCGGTGTCGTCCTCGTCCGCCGGACCCGTCGCGTACGGCTGCGGTGAGCCGGGTGCGTCAGGTGCATCGCCCCTGCCCGCGCCGGATGAAACGCCCCTGCCCGTACCGGATGAAACGCCCCTGCCCGTGCCGGATGAATCACCCCTGCCCGTGCCGGATGAATCACCCCTGCCCGTACCGGAGTTGACGCCGCCCGCGGTGCCGGGCGCCCCGCCGGAGGAGATCCCGCGCGCGTTGGTGGCGTCGTCCGGCGAGCCGTACCCACCGTCCCCGGGCGGCGTTCCGGGTCCGGACGCGCCCTGGCCCGGCGCGCGACTCGGCTCGTTCGCGCCCTGGCCCAGTGCCCGACCCGGCCCGTCCGCGCCGGAGAAGGGCGCCGATGCCCCGTATCCCCGGACCGTTGAACCCAGCGGGGGCTGTCCGCCGGACTCGGCCGCCACGCGCGCGGAGGGCGGGCCCGGGTCCGGCTCTGCGCCGACGCGCAGCTGGCCCTCGCCGTCCGCGAAGGCGGGGAGCGGCGGCTCGTCCCGCGCGGCGCCGAGCCGGAGCGTGGACTCGCCGACCCGCAGCAGCGCGCCCGGCGAGAGCCGCACCGGGCGGTCGGTCACCGGGCGGCCGTCGACCGATGTGCCGTTCGTCGAATTCAGGTCGGAGACCGAGACACGGCCGTCCTCACCGACCGTGACCGCGCAGTGCAGCCGGGAGACGTCCGGGTCGTCAAGGGGCACGTCCGCGTCGGCGGAGCGGCCGATGCTGATCCGGCCGCCGTGCAGCAGATGCACACCGCCCGCGTCCGGACCGGCGACGACATGCAGCCGGGCCGGGGCGCCCGAGGTGGACGGGGCGGGCTCGGCGGGGCCCTGCAGGGAGAGCACGGCGCCGTCGATCAAGGGGGGCTCGCCGAGCGTGGCGGTGGCGGCGTCCAGGCGGTCCCTGCCCGCGTACACCACCGCCGGGCCGTCCGGGACTCCTGCAGCCGCCGCCAGGCCCGAGGCCACGGCGGCAAGGGCGGTCCCGGTGGGCGCCGTGACCAGCACGTCACAGGCACGGGGCGGCGCGCCCTGGCCGGACTGCGGGGTCCGGCCGCCGGGCGGCCCGAGGACAGACAGCCGGATCTGCATCGCCGTCAGCGGTCCCTTCTGCGCGGGTGCCCGGCAGGAGGACGGCCCATGTGACTCCCCCCACCGAACACGGCATGGCTCCGTGCTGCTGTGCATCCTCGCACCTGGCACTGACAACACGCCCGCCACCCACCATCAAGTGATCTTGATTGGCTGGGTCTGCTCGCAAAAGTGCCTGCACAGGCCGGATGGGATCGTTGTGGACGGCCCGCCCGGACGTCCGCGGCAACCAACCACCGCAGTCGCACGTCTTCCCCTTCAGCCGCTTCCACCGCGTACACGGGACGCACAGGAACGTGTACGAGGGTGGCGCCTGGGCAGACAACGCCAGACCGGCGCCGTCCGGGCCCCACTACAGTGGATCGGCAACACTGGACGAGCACCCGCGCGAAAGCCCGCGACGAGTCGGCGACCAGCAGCACTGACCAGAACCGGTGATCAGCACCAGTGACAGCAACCGGACATCAGACCAGCAGGACCAGATCGACAGGGAGCGCATGACGTGCGGCCGGTAGGCAGCAAGTACCTGCTCGAGGAGCCGCTCGGACGCGGCGCCACGGGCACCGTCTGGCGAGCCCGCCAGCGCGAGACCGCGGGCGCCGAGGCCGCAGTGGCCGGGCAGCCCGGCGAGACCGTCGCGATCAAGGTCCTCAAGGAGGAGCTGGCGAACGACGCGGACGTCGTGATGCGCTTCCTGCGCGAACGCTCCGTGCTGCTCCGCCTGACGCACGAGAACATCGTCCGCACGCGCGACCTGGTGGTCGAGGGCGATCTGCTCGCCCTGGTCATGGACCTCGTCGACGGCCCCGACCTGCACCGGTACATCCGTGAGAACGGCCCGATGACCCCGGTCGCGGCCGCCCTCCTGACCGCGCAGATCGCCGACGCGCTCGCCGCGAGCCACGCCGACGGCGTCGTGCACCGCGACCTCAAGCCCGCCAACGTCCTCCTCAAGGAGGACGACGGCGGCATGCGCCCGATGCTGACCGACTTCGGCATCGCCCGCCTCGCCGACTCCCCGGGCCTGACCCGCACCCACGAATTCGTCGGCACGCCCGCGTACGTGGCGCCCGAGTCCGCCGAGGGCCGCCCCCAGACCTCCGCCGTGGACATCTACGGTGCCGGAATCCTGCTCTACGAACTCGTCACCGGACGCCCGCCGTTCGCCGGCGGCACCGCACTCGAAGTGCTGCACCGGCACCTCAGCGAGGAGCCGCGCCGCCCCAGCACCGTCCCGCAGCCGCTCTGGACCGCCATCGAGCGCTGCCTGCGCAAGAACCCCGACGAACGGCCCAGCGCCGAGAGTCTCGGCCGCGCCCTGCGCACCGTCTCCGAGGGCATCGGGGTGCACGCGAACTCCGCGCAGATCGCCGCCGCCGAGGGCGTGGGCGTCCTGCTCGCGCCCGACCCGGCGCCCGCCCCGGTCCCCGGGACCCCCGGCGCCGCCGACCCCACCCAGGCGCTGCCGAGCAACGCCGGTTCGTACGGCGACGCCGACCCCAACGCCGCGACCAGCGTCATGCAGCACACCGGACCCTCGGGTTCCGGTGACGCGGACCCGACCTCGGTGATGCCGCCCGTGCCGCCGCGTCCCGACGGGCCGCCGGAGCCGGACGGCCCGCACCCCTGGGAGAACCAGCTCCGCGCGGCGCGCGATCGCAACGAACAGACGCAGGTCCAGCAGTACCTCGACCCGAGCCAGGACCCGCTGCGCCGCCGCCGTCCGCAGCGCCAGGTCCAGCAGCCGCAGCAGCAGGCCCCGGCCGGGTACGGCCACCCGCAGCAGCACCAGCCGCAGCGGTACGCCCCCGCACCGCAGCCCCAGCAGCCGCCGCAGCGGTATGCGCCGCCGCAGCAGCCGCCCCGGCAGGAGCGCCCGCCGCGCGAGCCGCGCCGCAGCGCCAACCCGATGCGGATCCCGGGCCTCGGCTGCCTCAAGGGGTGCTTGTTCTCGCTCGTCATCCTGTTCGTGGCGGGCTGGCTGATCTGGGAGCTGAGCCCGCTCCAGGAGTGGATCGGCACCGGCAAGAACTACTGGGAGCAGCTCTCCGACTGGTTCACCACGGTCACCGGCTGGGTCGGCGACCTCGGCGGTGACTCGGGCAGCACGGGCGGCGGCTCGGGCGGCACGCAGTAGCCGTACGACCTCCACCGCGGAGCCGTACGACGTCCGCTGAGCGCACTACGAGAACGGCCACCACGCACGCGTGGTGGCCGTTCTCGTGTCCTGCCCTGTCCCGATCCCGTCCAACTCGCCCCCCACCCTGGAGATTTGTCGACATCCAGAGGGTGATTTCCGCCGCGGACGTGAAGGTTGGTGACGGAGCCGCGTAGCTTTGTTGCCAACAGGAGCCCGTAGGAGCAGTTTTGGCACGGAAAATCGGCAGCCGGTATACCGCGAACCAGATCCTGGGGCGCGGCTCCGCCGGCACGGTGTGGCTCGGCGAGGGACCCGAAGGCCCCGTCGCCATCAAGCTGCTGCGTGAGGACCTCGCGTCCGACCAGGAGCTGGTGGGCCGCTTCGTGCAGGAGCGGACGGCGCTGCTCAGCCTCTCGGACCCGCACGTCGTCGGCGTGCGCGACCTCGTCGTGGACGGCAACGACCTCGCCCTCGTGATGGACCTCGTCCGCGGCACCGACCTGCGCACCCGCCTCGACCGGGAACGCAGGCTCGCCCCCGAGGCGGCCGTCGCCATCGCCGCGGACGTGGCCGACGCCCTGGCAGCCGCGCACGCCGCCGGCATCGTGCACCGCGACGTGAAGCCGGAGAACGTCCTCCTCGACATGGAGGGCCCGCTCGGCCCGGGCGGCTCCCACCCCGCGCTCCTCACCGACTTCGGCGTGGCCAAGCTCGTCGACTCACCCCGGCGCACGCGCGCGACGAAGGTGATCGGCACCCCGGACTACCTGGCCCCCGAGATCATCGAGGGCCTGCCCCCGCGCGCCGCCGTGGACATCTACGCCCTGGCGACGGTCCTGTACGAACTCCTCGCCGGATTCACCCCGTTCGGCGGCGGCCACCCCGGCGCCGTCCTGCGCAGGCACGTCACGGAGACCGTGGTCCCGCTCCCCGGCATCCCCGAGGAGCTGTGGCAGCTGCTCGTGCAGTGCCTCGCCAAGGCGCCCGCGTCCCGGCTGCGCGCCTCCGAACTCGCCGCCCGGCTGCGCGAACAGCTGCCCCTGCTCGCCGGGATGGGCCCCTTGGACGTGGACGAGCCGGACGCGGAGTCGCAGGAGGAGCCCGCCCCGTACGCCGAGAACGAGCAGTACCCCACCGAGCCCCGCACGCCCCGGCGCGGTGCCGTGCCGCTCGTGCCGGGCACCGCGACGGACTCCAACCGCGACACCCACACGTCGATGCGGGTGCCGGGACCGGACGAGCTCGCGGGCGGCGCCCGGGGCACGGCCCGCGCCCCGCGTGCCGCGGGGGCCCCGCGCCCCGGCTCGGCCCGGCACCGCATGGAGGCCCGGCGCCGCCGCCTGGCCCTGACCGCGGCCGCGGTGGGAGTGGCGGCGGCGGTCGGCGTGGGCGGCTGGCTCGCCCTCAGCGGGGACGACGCGGACGCGACCCCGCAGGACAACAAGGGCGCGAGCCCGTCCGCCCCGGTCGTCCCCTGAGCCGTACCAGACCCCTCGCGGCCCCGGAATCACGGGCCGGACGCCGGTTGTCCACAGGGGGGAGAGTCCCCGTTCGTCGAGCCGTTAGGCTGGTGTCGTGGCAGTCGTCGATGTTTCCGAAGAGCTCAAGTCCCTCGCCTCCACCATGACGTCCATCGAGGCCGTCCTGGATCTGGACAAGCTGAGGGCCGATATCGCCGTGCTCGAGGAGCAGGCCGCGGCACCGTCCCTGTGGGACGACCCGGAGGCGGCGCAGAAGATCACCAGTCGCCTGTCGCATCTGCAGGCCGAGGTCCGCAAGGCGGAGGCCCTCCGCAACCGCCTCGACGACCTGGGCGTGCTCTTCGAGATGGCCGAGGAGGAGGACGACCCGGACACCCGTGCCGAGGCCGAGGCCGAGCTGACCGAGGTCAGGAAGGCGCTGGACGAGATGGAGGTCCGCACCCTCCTGTCCGGCGAGTACGACGAGCGCGAGGCCCTGGTCAACATCCGCGCGGAGGCCGGCGGCGTGGACGCGGCCGACTTCGCCGAGCAGCTCCAGCGCATGTACCTCCGCTGGGCCGAGCGCCACGGATACGGCACGGAGATCTACGAGACGTCGTACGCGGAAGAGGCCGGCATCAAGTCGACCACCTTCGTCGTCAAGGCCCCGTACGCCTACGGCACGCTCTCCGTCGAGCAGGGCACGCACCGCCTGGTGCGCATCTCGCCGTTCGACAACCAGGGCCGCCGCCAGACCTCGTTCGCGGGCGTGGAGATCCTCCCGGTCGTCGAGCAGTCCGACCACGTGGACATCGACGAGTCCGAGCTGCGCGTGGACGTGTACCGCGCCTCGGGCCCCGGCGGCCAGGGCGTCAACACCACGGACTCCGCGGTCCGCATCACGCACGTCCCCACCGGCATCGTGGTCTCGTGTCAGAACGAGCGCTCCCAGATCCAGAACAAGGCGAGCGCCATGAACGTCCTCCAGGCCAAGCTGCTCGAGCGTCAACGCCAGGAGGAGCGCGCCAAGATGGACGCCCTCAAGGGCGACGGCGGCAGCTCCTGGGGCAACCAGATGCGTTCGTACGTCCTGCACCCGTACCAGATGGTGAAGGACCTGCGGACGGAGTTCGAGGTCGGCAACCCGCAGTCGGTGCTCGACGGCGAGATCGACGGCTTCCTCGAGGCCGGGATCCGCTGGCGCAAGCAGCAGGAGAAGTAGCAGAAGCAGCAGGAGAAGCAGCCGAAGCAGGGGCGAAGCGGGCGCGAACGCCGGGGCTTTGTCGACAAAGTAACTGCCGCTCAGGAGGCCCCTCTTGAGCGGCAGTTGCCTTTTCCGTCACAGTCGGATCTCCGTACCACGGTCAACTGCCTTGATAGCGGACATATGGCGCTCAACGGCCTTGACGCGGCCTTTAATTGTGGGAAGGGTTGCCCGCGGTACGCGTATGCCGGGGCACGTGTGACGGGGGGCGAAAGACCACTCTCGGTCTCCCAATAGGCCTTTGCCCTGGGCGCTGCTCCATAAAACGAAACAGCTACTGGGGGTAGCAGCAGATGACGAAGAAGACGCGGATCCGCGTAGCGCGGATAGCGGCCGGTGCGGTGATCGCCGCCGGTGCTTCGCTGGCCGCGGCCGGCGCCGCTTCCGCAGTGGGCATCGGTGTCGACCTGGGCGTTGCCGAGGCCGGAGTCGGCGTCGACGAGAACGGCCTTGAGGTCGGCGTCGACCTGCCGGGTGGCGGTGGCGACGACGACGAGCCGACGGACCCGCCGACCGACATCCCGACGGACCCGCCCACCGACGTTCCCACGGACCCGCCGACCGACGAGCCGACGGACCCGACGGACCCGCCCACCGACGAGCCGACGGACCCCACGGACCCGCCGACCGACGAGCCGGACCCGACGGACCCGCCGACCGATGAGCCCACCGAGCCGGGTGACGGCAACAACGGCGGCGGCAACGACAACACCGACCCCGACGGCGGCAACGAGCCCGTCGAGCAGGGTCAGGGCAAGGAGGGCCTGACGGACACCGCTCCGCAGGTCCCCGCCGGCGAGGGCAAGGACAAGGGGGAGCTCGCCGAGACGGGCGCCGCCGAGACCACGTTCCTGCTGGTCGGTGCCGCCACGATGATCGCGGGCGGTGTCGGCTTCCGTATGCTGCCCCGTCTCGTGGGTGGCCGCGGCGCCGCTGCCTGATCACCGGCGGTAGCCGGACGACAGCAGTAGCCGAAAGGGCCCGGAGCATCCCGCTCCGGGCCCTTTCGTCATGTTCGTGACGCGCCGTGATGTCCGTACGCGCAGAGAGTGGCGGCTCAGGCCGCCTGGTGGGCCAGGAGCGCCACAGCGCCGATCAGCACGAGCAGCAGCGCGATCAGGGTCACCGGGTTCAGCCCGGCCAGAGGGCCCTCCTGCTGCATCCGCTGGCGGTTCGCCCTGCATACGGGGCAGCGCCCTTCGCTCACCGGCGCCGCGCAGTTCGCGCAGACCAACCTGTCAAAGGTCATGCCGCCTCCTCCTCCCGCGCGGCGAAGCCGCCCTGCAACGAATCTGCCCCACGCCGTGACGCAGTCTCGGTGCTCCGGTCTGCCTCCGCACAACGCTCAGGGGAACGCAACCGTTCCCTCTACCACTGTGCCAGCTTCCCCGGATTTCGGCGCGCCCCGCCGGAACTCCACTGGTTCAGCCCGAAGTGTTCCAGGCCGCACGCCGGTCAGATCCGTGATAAACCGCGCAACCCAGGACGCCGACTGCGCTGCGCACGCCGCTTCGCGTAGGGTCACGCTCACCTACCCCCGACGCCCCCAGACGTACGAGGCGCATCCGTGATCCGATTCGACAACGTGTCCAAGACCTACCCGAAGCAGACCCGTCCTGCACTCAGGGATGTCTCTCTCGAGATCGAGAAGGGCGAGTTCGTCTTCCTCGTGGGGTCCTCCGGCTCCGGAAAGTCCACCTTCCTGCGGCTGCTCCTTCGCGAGGAGCGCGCCAGCCACGGCCAGGTGCACGTCCTCGGCAAGGACCTGGCGCGCCTGTCCAACTGGAAGGTGCCGCACATGCGGCGTCAGCTGGGCACCGTCTTCCAGGACTTCCGCCTGCTGCCCAACAAGACCGTCGGCGAGAACGTCGCGTTCGCGCTCGAGGTGATCGGCAAGCCGCGCGGCACCATCCGCAAGACCGTCCCCGAGGTGCTCGACCTGGTCGGCCTCGGCGGCAAGGAGGACCGGATGCCCGGTGAGCTCTCGGGTGGTGAGCAGCAGCGCGTGGCCATCGCCCGCGCCTTCGTGAACCGCCCGATGCTGCTGATCGCCGACGAGCCCACCGGAAACCTGGACCCGCAGACGTCCGTCGGCATCATGAAGCTGCTCGACCGCATCAACCGGACCGGCACCACCGTCGTGATGGCCACCCACGACCAGCAGATCGTGGACCAGATGCGCAAGCGCGTCATCGAGCTGGAGCAGGGCCGCCTCGTCCGCGACCAGTCGCGCGGCGTCTACGGCTACCAGCACTGAGCAGGAGCCCCCAGCAGTACCGGGCAGCTAACGAGCACTGAAAGGACGCCATGCGCGCCCAATTCGTCCTGTCGGAGATCGGCGTCGGTCTCCGCCGCAATCTCACGATGACCTTCGCGGTCATCGTCTCCGTCGCCCTCTCCCTGGCGCTCTTCGGCGGCTCGCTGCTCATGCGCGACCAGGTGACCACGATGAAGGGCTACTGGTACGACAAGGTCAACGTCGCGATCTTCTTCTGCAACAAGGGAGACGCGGAGACCGACCCGAAGTGCACCAAGGGCGCGGTCACGTCGGACCAGAAGGACGCCGTCAAGGCGGACCTGGATGACATGCCGTCCGTCGAGAACGTCATCCACGAGTCCAGCGACGAGGCGTACAAGCACTACAAGGAGCAGTTCGGCGACTCCCCGCTGGTCAACTCCCTTACGCCGGACCAGATGCAGGAATCGTTCCGGATCAAGTTGAAGGACCCGGAGAAGTACCAGCTCATCAAGTCGGCCTTCGACGGGCGGGACGGCGTCCAGGCGGTGGAGGACCAGCGCAAGACCGTCGACAACCTCTTCGAGCTGCTCAACGGCATGAACTACGCGGCGCTCGCGGTGATGGCGCTGATGCTGATCGTCGCGATGATGCTGATCGTCAACACCGTGCGCGTATCGGCGTTCAGCCGTAGACGTGAGACGGGGATCATGCGGCTCGTCGGTGCGTCCAGCTTCTACATCCAGATGCCGTTCATCATGGAGGCCGCCTTCGCCGGTCTGCTCGGTGCCGGGGTCGCCTGCGTGATGCTGGTCGTGGGCCGGTACTTCCTCATCGACCACGGTCTCGCGCTCGCGGACAAGCTTCAGTTGATCCAGTTCGTCGGCTGGGACCAGCTCATCGCCAAGCTGCCGCTGGTCCTCGCGATCGGCTTGCTGATGCCCGCTCTTGCGGCTTTCTTCGCCTTGCGCAAGTACCTCAAGGTGTGACGCACCTACCAGGGCGCCGTACGGTCAACCGGCCGTGCGGCGCCCTGCGTTGTCCTAGACTCACCGACATGTCGGGCCTCGATCAGTGTTCCCGGCCCCGCAGCGTCCGCCGCGGGGCTGCCCTGACATTGGTCTTCGCGGGAGTGCTCGCCACCGGCGCCGCGACGGGCTCCTTCAGCGGTCTCGATCACAACGAGCCGGACCCGTCGGCCCGTTCGACCGCCTCCACCTCCCACAGAGAACGCGTCCGCGACGCCGCCGCCGAGGCCATGGCCGACGGCAAGTCCCCCGCCGAGGCCGCCGAGGAAGAGGTCAGCCGCAGCGGCGACCGCTGGGGCACGGTGTACGACCCGGCCGAGTACCGCGCGTTCGCCGAGGAGCTGAACGGCGCGTACACGGGAGTGGGGCTGTGGACCCGGCGGGCCGAGAACGGCCGGATCGAGGTCGACCGGGTGCAGCGCGGCGGCCCCGCCGAGCGCGCCGGCATCCGCAGCGGCGACCGGCTCCGCTCCATCGACGGCCGCCCGATAGCGGGCCGCCCGGTCCGTGACGTCGTCGACCAGCTGCGCGGCAGCCGGGACGAGGCGGGCACCGAGGTGGAGCTCGGCCTGCAGCGCGGCTCGCACGCCTGGACCGAGAGCCTGCGCAGGGCCCGCCTGGAGACCCCCACCGTCATCGTGGAGCAGCGGGCCGACGGCACTCTGTGGATCAAGGTCTCCTCCTTCACCAAGGGCACCGGCGAACGCGTCCGCGAAGCGGTCCGCACCGCCCCGCACGGCACCGGCATCGTCCTCGACCTGCGCGGCAACTCCGGCGGCCTGGTCGCGGAGGCCGTGACCGCTGCGTCCGCGTTCCTCGACGGCGGCCTGGTCGCGACGTACGACGTACGAGGTGAGCAGCGCGCCCTGCACGCACGCGGGGGCGGCGACACGGGCAGACCCCTGGTCGCGCTCGTCGACGGCGGCACGATGAGCGCGGCCGAACTGCTCGCCGGAGCGCTGCAGGACCGCGGCCGGGCGGTCGTCCTGGGCACGCGGACCTTCGGCAAGGGCTCGGTGCAGATGCCGAGCCGGCTGCCCGGCGGTTCCGTCGCCGAGCTCACCGTCGGCCACTACCGCACGCCGTCGGGCCGCAGGGTCGACGGCCGCGGCATCACCCCGGACGTGGACGTGGACGAGGGCGCGGAGGCCCGGGCCCGCACAGTATTGAGTGGCCTCGGCACCCCCTCGTAGTGCGAAAATGGCCGCACTATGGCTGCGAAGAAAAAAGACAAGGACAAAGGTGACGGGCGGAAGATCATCGCCCAGAACAAGAAGGCCCGTCACGACTACCTCATCATCGACACCTACGAGTGCGGCGTCGTCCTGACCGGCACCGAGGTCAAGTCGCTGCGCCAGGGCAGGGCCTCCCTGGCGGACGGCTTCGTGCAGATCGACGGCCACGAGGCCTGGCTGCACAACGTGCACGTGCCCGAGTACGCGCAGGGCACCTGGACCAACCACGCCGCGCGCCGCAAGCGCAAGCTGCTGCTGCACCGGGTGGAGATCGACAAGCTGGAGTCCAAGTCCCAGGAGACCGGCCACACGATCGTGCCGCTCGCCCTGTACTTCAAGGGCGGCCGGGCCAAGGTCGAGATCGCGCTCGCGAAGGGCAAGAAGGAGTACGACAAGCGGCAGACGCTGCGCGAGAAGCAGGACCGCCGCGAGGCGGACCGGGCGATGTCGGCGGTCCGGCGGAAGCAGCGCGCCTGAGGGGTTCCTCGGGGTGCCGGGAATTAGCTGGCACCGTCGCGCGTTCTGTCTGTACGATGGAGCACGCTCCGCAGGTGACGGGGCACCGGGTCCGCTCTGGGCCCACCTTGAAAAATCAACATGGGGATGATCGGTTTCGACAGCGGATGTCGAAGCAGGGGAAGCGTGTCGAGGAAGCGGCAATGATCTCGTTAACCATATGTCGCAACCAATAATCGCCAACACCAAGCGCGATTCCCAGTCCTTCGCCCTCGCTGCCTGATAGGCGGTGAGTGAAGGACCCTTAATGGGTGTCAGCCCGGGGAAGTTCCCGACCCGGATCCTGGCATAATCTAGGGAACTAAACCTTCACACCCGGTCACGGGGTGTGAAGGGAAATCAAACAGTGGCTGAGCCCGTCGGAGACTTGTTCGCGTGATCACCGGGGCTGAGAAAATCGCAGCGAACTGCACACGGAGAAGCCCTGATTCCACACCGTTGGACGCGGGTTCGATTCCCGCCATCTCCACAATTCCCATGTATGGGAAGGCCCCTGATGCTCATGCATCGGGGGCCTTTTCATGTGTTCGGATCCCATATTGAAGGGGAGCTTCTATAGGTCCCGAACCCATATCGGGCCTCCCTCGCCGCTCCTACCTTCCCCCGCATGACATCGACCAGAGCCGCACTACTCGCCGTCCTGACCGCGATCACCGCCCTCTGTTCCCTGCTCCTCTTCGTGCCGCGAGCCCAAGCAGCCGCGAGCCTGGAGCAGGTCACCGGCTTCGGCTCCAACCCCGGGGCCCTGAAGATGTACCGGTACGCGCCCGAAGGGCTGCCCGCCGGGCGCCCCGTCGTCGTTTTGCTGCACGGCTGTACACAGAACGCCGCCGGGTACGGCCCCGGCAGCGGCTGGACCGAGCTCGCCGACCGGTGGGGTTTCTCCCTCGTCGTACCGGAACAGCAGAGCGTCAACAACGCGAGCCGGTGCTTCAACTGGTTCCAGAACGGCGACACTTCGCGCGGGCAGGGGGAGGCCGCGTCGATCGCGCAGATGGTGGACCGGCAGCTCGCCGACACCGCGGGGGACGCGGCCCGCGTGCACGTCACCGGCCTCTCCGCGGGCGGCGCGATGACCTCCGTGATGATGGCCGCGTACCCCGAGAAGTTCCGCGCGGGCGGGGTCGTCGCCGGGCTGCCGTACGGCTGCGCGCAGGCCGCCGGGTCGCCGTACGTGTGCATGTACACCGGGGCGACGCAGACGCCGCAGCAGTGGGGTGACCGGGTGCGGGCCGCGCGGCCCGGGTACACGGGGCCGTGGCCGCGGCTCACCGTGCTGCACGGCAGCACCGACACCACCGTGAAGCCGGTCAACATGACGGATCTCGTCGAGCAGTGGACCGATGTGCACGGCGCCGACCGGACCGCCGACGTCAGCGACACCGTGGGCGGCTACCCGCACCAGGTGTTCCACGGGCCGGACGGCAGCGGTGTCGTGGAGACGTACAGCATCACGGGCATGGGGCACGGGCAGCCCGTCGATCCCGGCAGCGCGGACGGGCAGTGCGGGACCGCGGGGGCGTACCTCCTGGACGTGGACCTGTGCGCGGCGTACCGGATGGGGAAGGCGTGGGGGCTCGGCTGAAAGCTCGGCTGAAAGCAGGCCCCCGGCGGACGGTCGTGCGGGGCGTCTGTCGCCGGGGGCCGGTTTCCGGGATCCTGCCGTGGCATGAGCAGATCTGAGAGCAGACCTGAGGGCAGACCCGTGAGGGCCAACTTCCTTGCGCGCGCCGCTGTTTGGCCCGCGCTCGTCGGCCTTGCGGCCACCTTGACCTGGAGCGCACCGGCCGGAGCGGATGTCTCGGCGGTGCGCTCCGGGCTCCCGGAGGCCATCGACACGATCCTCGGCGATCCGCGGATGCGGGGCGGCGCGGCAAGTGTCGTGATCGCCGACGCCGAGACCGGCGAGACCGTCTACAGCCACCAGCCGGCCGGCCGGCTGATGCCCGCGTCCAACACCAAACTCCCCACGTCCGCTGCCGCGACGGCGCTGCTCGGCCCGGAGTACCGTTTCCGCACCGACGCTCTCGCGCACGGCAGACGGCACGGTTCGACGCTCGCCGGTGATCTGTATCTGCGCGGCGGCGGCGACCCGACGACGCTCGCCGAGGACTACGACCGGCTCGCCGCGGATGTCGCGAAGGCCGGGATCCGCAAGGTGACCGGGCGGCTCGTCGCCGACGACACCCGCTTCGACGCCGAGCGGCTCGGCCGCTCCTGGGCGGCCGACGACGAGTCCGCGTACTACTCGGCGCAGATCTCCGCGCTGACCGTGGCCCCCGACACCGACTACGACTCCGGGACCGTGATCGTCGAGGTCGAGCCGGGCGCCGAGGCCGGGCAGCGGCCGCGGATCGGGCTCACGCCGCGCACCCGGTACGTCGACATCGAGAACCGGGCCCGTACGGTCGCGGCGGGGGAGCCCAACACGCTGAGCGTGCAGCGTGTGCACGGCACCAACACCGTGACCGTCAGCGGCGATCTGCCCGTCGGCGGTGACCCGGTGAAGGAATGGGTGGCGGTCTGGGAGCCCACCGGGTACGCGGCGGCCGTGTTCCGGGACGCGCTGGCCCGGCACGGCGTACGGGTCGAGGGCGGCACCCGGCTCGGCAGGGCCACGCCGCAGGGCGCGAAGGAGATCGCCGCGCACCGTTCGATGCCGCTGAAGGAGCTCCTCGTACCGTTCATGAAGCTCTCCAACAACATGCACGCCGAGGCGCTCGTCAAGGAGATGGGCTACGAGAAGTCCGGTCGCGGGACGTGGAGTTCGGGGCTCGACGCGGTCGAGGGCTTCCTGGAGAAGGAGGGCGTGGAGCCGGGGAAGCTGCGGCAGGTCGACGGGTCCGGGCTCTCGCGGATGAACAACTTCCCCGCCGAGCAGCTGGCGAAGCTGCTGCTTGGGGTGCGGGACGCGCCCTGGTACGCGGACTGGCTGAACTCGCTGCCGGTGGCCTGCGACCCGGACCGGTTCGTGGGCGGCACGCTGCGGTCCCGGATGTGTGACACCCCGGCGGCGCTCAACGCCCGCGCCAAGACAGGGTCGTTGACCGGTGCGTCGGGGCTCTCGGGGTACGTGAAGGACGCCGACGGGCGGGAGCTGGTGTTCAGCATCGTGCTCAACAACTACCTGGCGCCGTCCGTGAAGAGCATCGAGGACGCGATCGTGGTGACGCTCGCGAAATCCACCTCTAAGGAGACGGTTCTGACGCGGCCGGAGCCTTCGGGCTCGCAGCGGGCGGGGACTGCCGCGGGCTCCGACGTCGAGTGCTCCTGGCGTAAACCGACACTGTGCTGAACAGGGCGAGGGCCAGGGCGGCGGCGGCGACGGGAACGAGGTAGCCCGCCCGTGCGCTCACGTGCTCGACGGCCTGGCCGCCGAGCGCGCTGCCGCAGGCGATGCCCCCGAGCAGGCCGGTCACGGCGAGGGTCATGCCCTCGTTGAGCCGGCCCTCGGGGGTGTGGGCCTGTACGAGGCCCATGCCCGTGACCATGGTGGGCGCCGTCGCCATGCCGGCCACGAGCAGCGCTCCGGCGAGCAGTAGCAGGGAGCCGGTCCCGGCGGCGAGCAGGGGAAGGGTCATCAGGGCCGCCATCGCGGTCAGGCAGAACAGGAACCGCCGCCGCGCCGGGCCGCCCGGAGCGCGGGTGCCGTAGAGCAGCCCCGCCGCACACGAACCGGCCGCCTGCAGAGCCAGGACCGGGCCTGCCGCGGACGCGTGCCCCTGCGTGTCTGCGTACGCGACGGTGACGACCTCCATGGAGCCGAAAACCGCACCTGTGGCGAGGAAAACCACCACTAGAGGGAGCATTCCGGGGGCGTGCAGAGGGGAGGCGGTTTTCGTCACCTCCCTTTGGGGTGGCGGTTCTGTGGAGCGCTGGGCGGTGAAGAGCAGGATCCCGGTGAGCAGGAGGGCGGCGCCGGTGAGGGTGCCCGCCTCCGGAAGGAGGGCCGTGCACAGGAACGCGGCGACGACAGGACCGAGCATGAAGCACAGCTCGTCCGCGGCCTGTTCGAAGGAGTTGGCGGTGTGCAGGCGCGCCGGGTCGCCCGCGTACAGGTGCTGCCAGCGGGCGCGGGACATGCCGCCGGTGTTGGGCGTGGTGGCGGTCAGGACGTACGCGGCGAACAGGGTCCAGGCGGGCGCCTCCAGGTGCACGCACAGGGCGAGCAGCAGCGAGCCGACCACGGCGACCGCCGTGGCGGGCAGGGCGATCCGGGCCTGGCCGTGCCGGTCCACGAGGCGCGCGGTGTACGGGGCGACGACGGCGGTCGCGGCGAGACCGGTGGCGGTGACGGCGCCGGCGAGGGCGTAACTGCCGTACCGCTCGGCGATCATGATGATGGCGCTGACGCCGAACATGCCCATGGGCAGACGGGCGACGAGGTTCCCGAGGGTAAAGGCACGCGTGCCGGGCAGCTCGAAGAGCCGGGAGTAGGGGTTGGGCATGCGGTAAGCGTCGGGTGGGCGGGGGTTGGGCGTCCAGCGCTTTATGGACGCCGACGTCCGCGCTGTGGTGGCGGATCCCGGCGCAGCCGAGCGACGTCGAGTCAGGGCCTTGCAGCGGCCGGACGGTGCGCGAGACGTGCCGAACGGGTCATTAGCCGTGCGCGTCGAGGTTCGCGCCCTCAGCCGAAGAGGCGCGGTACGACTGCACGGATCACTACGGCTGCCGGTAGCGGATGCGGGGCGAAGGCATAGGCAACCGTGACGCCGCCGGGCAGCTCGGGGTAGGGGCCGGGCAGATGGATCGTGTAGACCTCGGTGCCGTATTCGTCGAGGGGGCCACCCACCTGGCGTCCTGCCCTCGGCATGACCTCCAGTGATGCGCGGAGTCGTTCGACGGCCTCGCCGACCTCGGTCGGCAGTGACTCGAGCCGTTTCAGCGCGTCGTTGGCGATCACGGCGATGATCTGGGTCACGGGCGGCGCCGCTCGGGCTGGAGGTCGTACAGCTCGGGCGGGACTGTGGTCACCGCATCGCGGAGGGCCGGGTCCGTGGCGAGCTGCAGCCGTCCTGCGTACGCCTCCACGATCTGGGAGACGGCGGTGAGGTCGGTGATGGGGGCGTTGTTCAGTGCCTCCGCCAGTTCGCGCTCAAGGCGCTCGGCGTCTCCAGGGAAGCCGAGACCGGCGGCAAGTGCGGCGCGTACGTCCCCCAGAGTGCGGAGAGGGATCGGCACGGTTGCGGCCTCGGTTGGCTGTGCGCTCACTCGGACTCCTTCGTGAAGTGCTCCTCCTGAACCGTACCGCTGGGCCTGCCCCTACGGCACACGGTTGCCGGGAGCGCTGAACAGAGAGGGCGCAAGGGCCTGCGGCACCCCGGGCTCGATGTCCTGCGCGCCGCCTGTGCGCGGGCCTCGGCGGAGCGGGGCTGGCTGCGCCGCCCGGCGGATGCGTGGATTCCGGTCATGGATGAACAGGTCATGACGCGCCAGAGCTGATCATCCGGGAACAGGCGGCTCACATCAGCGCTGAGGTGCGGGTGAGAGCAAGGTTGCGCGAAGGTCACCTGACGGCACGGGGCTGAAATGCGCCGTCCCTAGCGTCGCTTCCACGACCCGACCCATCAGTGGAGGCGTGATGACAGCCCCGACCACCCCCGCAGCACCGCGCAAGGGGGGCCGCTGGATCGAGCAGTGGGACCCCGAGGACGAGGGCTTCTGGCAGCAGACGGGCGAGCGCGTCGCCCGCCGCAACCTCGCCTTCTCGGTCCTCTCCGAGCACATCGGCTTCTCGATCTGGACGCTGTGGTCCGTACTCGTCCTGTTCATGGGCCCGGAGTACGGCATCGACCCGGCCGGAAAGTTCTTCCTGGTGTCGATGGCGACGCTGGTAGGGGCCGTGGTGCGGGTGCCGTACACCTTCGCCGTGGCCCGCTTCGGCGGCCGTAACTGGACGGTCTTCGCGGCCTCGCTGCTGCTGTTCCCCAGCGTCGCGGCGTTCCTGGTGATGGAGCCCGGCACGTCGTACTCGACGTTCATGGTGTGCGCCCTGCTCACCGGTGTCGGCGGCGGCAACTTCGCCTCGTCCATGACGAACATCAACGGCTTCTTCCCGCTGCGCAGGAAGGGCTGGGCGCTCGGCCTGAACGCGGGCGGCGGCAACATCGGCGTGCCCGTCGTGCAGCTCGTCGGCCTCGCGGTGATCGGCGCGGCGGGCGGCCCGCGGCTGCTGCTCGGCATCTACATCCCGCTGATCGCGGTCTCCGCCGTCTGCGCGTTCCTGTTCATGGACAACCTCGCGCCCGTACGGAACGACACCGGCGCCGCCAAGGAGGCCGTCCGGGACCCGCACACCTGGATCATGGCGCTCCTGTACGTCGGCACGTTCGGCTCGTTCATCGGCTACAGCTTCGCCTTCGGGCTCGTGCTGCAGACCCAGTTCGGGCGTACGCCGCTGCAGGCAGCGTCGATCACGTTCATCGGGCCGCTGCTCGGCTCCCTGATCCGGCCCGTGGGCGGCTCGCTCGCCGACCGCTTCGGCGGGGCCCGGATCACGCTGTGGAACTTCGTCGCCATGGGTGCGGCCACCGCCGTGATCATCGTCGCGTCCGTACAGGAGTCGCTGACGCTCTTCACCGCGGCCTTCATCGCCCTGTTCGTCCTGACCGGGCTCGGCAACGGCTCCACGTACAAGATGATCCCCGGCATCTTCCAGGCCAAGGCGCTCGCGCAGGGCCTCAGCAAGGAGGAGGCGGCGGCCTACGGGCGGCGGCTCTCCGGGGCCGCGATGGGACTGATCGGCGCGGTCGGGGCGCTCGGCGGGCTCGGCATCAACATGGCCTTCCGGCAGTCCTTCCAGACGGCGGGCTCCGGCACCGGCGCGTTCGTGGCGTTCCTCGTCTGTTACGCCGTCTGTTTCGTGGTCACCTGGGCCGTATACCTGCGGCGTGGCACGCCGAAGCGGCCGGACTCGGTCGCGTCCGAGGCCACTGAGCGGGCCGAGCGCCCGCTCAGCTACGCCCGGGTCTGAGCCCCGCGGACCCCCGCTCCTCAAACGCCGGAGGGGCTGATTTCTTACGATGGAACGTGGCGATGTAACACGTACGACATCGGAGCGATCCGAGCCCGTCACGGCCCGTTGACATGCTCGGGGAGCTCAAGGCCCTGCCTAGGACAGACGGGACCACCACCAGGCGAGCGCGGGGCGAGACACTCATGCTCCTCAGTGAACGAGACACTCATGCACCCGATTGACCATGCGAAACACGGCCCTCTGGCAGGCTTCACCATCGGCGTGACCGCCGCACGGCGGGCCGACGAGCTCGGCGCGCTGCTCACCCGGCGCGGCGCGGCCGTCCTGCACGCACCGGCCCTGCGGATCGTGCCGCTCGCCGACGACAGCGAACTGCTCGACGCGACCCGGCAGATCATCGAGCAGGCGCCCGACGTGGTGATCGCCACCACCGCGATCGGCTTCCGCGGCTGGATCGAGGCAGCCGAGGGCTGGGGCATGGGCGAGGAGCTCCTCGACCGGCTCCGCGGCCTCGAACTCCTGGCCCGCGGCCCCAAGGTGAAGGGAGCCATCCGCGCGGCCGGGCTCACGGAGGAGTGGTCGCCGAGCTCCGAGTCGATGGCGGAGGTCCTGGACCGGCTGCTCGAGGAGGGCGTCGAGGGCCGCCGTATCGCCCTCCAGCTGCACGGCGAACCCCTCCCCGGATTCGTCGAGTCGCTGCGGGTCGGCGGCGCCGAGGTCGTCGGTGTGCCCGTCTACCGCTGGATGCCGCCGGAGGACCTGGGCCCGGTGGACCGGCTGATCGAGGCCACCCTCGCGCGCGGCGTGGACGCCCTGACCTTCACCAGCGCACCGGCCGCCGCGTCCCTCCTCGACCGGGCCCGCGAACTCGACCGCCTCGACCAGCTCCTGGCCGCCCTGCGCCACGATGTGCTGCCCGTCTGCGTCGGCCCGGTCACCGCCCTTCCGCTGGAGGCGCAGGGGATCGACACGGTCCAGCCGACGCGCTTCAGGCTCGGGCCGATGGTGCAGCAGCTCTGCGTCGAACTCCCCTCCCGCGTCCGTACGTTGCACCTGGCCGGACACCGCGTGGAGATCCGCGGCCACGCCGTCCTCGTCGACGGCGAGCTGCGTGCCGTGCCGCCCGCCGGGATGTCGCTCCTGCGCGCCCTGGCCCAGCGGCCGGGCTGGGTCGTGGGCCGCGCGGAACTGCTGCGCGCGCTGCCGGGGTCGGGGCGCGACGAGCACGCTGTGGAGACGGCGATGGCCCGGCTCCGCACGGCACTCGGCGCTCCGAAGCTGATCCAGACGGTCGTCAAGCGGGGGTATCGCTTGGCCCTCGACCCGGCCGCGGAGTCCAAGTACGCGGACGTGTAGGGGCGTTCTTCAATCGTCGGAGGGGCTCAAATTGAGCCCCTCTGGGGGCACCTCCCAGCGGTAGCTGGGGGAGATTGAGGAACGGGGTCCGGGGCGGAGCCCCGTGGCCGACCGCAGGTCTTTCGGGAAGGGGCGGGGAGGGGAAGAATGACGCCCCATGGACGAGCTGCGGTTCGACTTCGGCAGGATCTGCCTCGACCTCCTCGCGACCACCCACCCCACCGAGCACCTCGACAGCCCGGACGCCGTCCGTACGTGGATCCGCGGTGCCGGGATCGCCCCCAGCGGCACCCCGCTCGCCGCCGTCGGCCCGGACTGCGTGACCGCGCTTCGCCAACTCCGGTCGGACATCGGGGAGTTGTTCAGCCGGGGACAGGCCGCCGAGCCCCTCGCCCGCCTGAACGCGCGTGCCGCCGCCGCTCCGCCCGTGCCGCGCGTCGTACGGACGGACACCGGAAACCTCATCCGCGCCCTGCACCCCGACCCCGCCGGAGAGGCCCTGCTCGCGGCCGTCGCGCGGGACGCCGTCGACCTGCTCACCGACCCGGCGGCCCGCTCCCGGGTGCGCCAGTGCGAGGGGGAGGGCTGCCCGTTGCTGTACCTCGACACCTCCCGCGGGCGGCGCCGCCGCTGGTGCTCCAGCGAGGTCTGCGGCAACCGTGTCCGCGTGGCCCGGCACCGCCGCAGAAGTACCGCCAGATCTCTTTGAACACACGGCTGAACGCGCGACTGAAAACACGGCTGAACACACGGCGCCTCGCGTACGTACCTCCAGAGCGAACCGGCGAACCGGCGAACCGGTCACCCCGACGAACACGGGGACAGCGGAGGTGCGCGTGCGCAAGGATTCCGTCGTGGCAGCCGACCGCACCCGCTCGCGGGCGCGCCACCGCAGGTACGAACCCGCGGGCGTCGACGAGGAGTTGATGCGCGCGCTCTACCGGGAGCACGCGGGTCCGCTGCTCAGTTACGTCCTGCGGCTGGTCGCGGGCGACCGGCAGCGCGCCGAGGACGTCGTGCAGGAGACCCTCATCCGCGCGTGGAAGAACGCCGGCAGCCTCGACCGCTCCTCCGGCTCCGTACGGCCCTGGCTGGTGACCGTGGCCCGGCGTATCGTCATCGACGGCCACCGCAGCCGGCAGGCCCGGCCGCAGGAGGTCGACCCGTCGCCCCTCGATGTCATGCCCGCGGAGGACGAGATCGACAAGGCGCTGTGGCTCATGACGCTCTCCGACGCGCTTGACGACCTGACGCCCGCGCACCGCGAGGTCCTCGTGGAGACGTACTTCAAGGGCCGTACGGTCAACGAGGCCGCGCAGACGCTCGGCATACCACCCGGAACGGTGCGTTCGCGGGTGTTCTACGCGCTGCGCTCGATGAAGCTGGCACTGCAGGAGCGGGGGGTGACGTCGTGAACGCGTACGGGGGGCAGGAGTTCGGGCCGGGGGAGTCCGTGCACGAGTCGGTGGGGGCGTACGCGCTCGGCGTCCTGGACGAGCGGCAGACCGCGGCCTTCGAGGCACATCTCGCCCAATGCGCTTACTGCGTACGGGAGTTGGGCGAGCTCGCCGGAATGGAGCCGATGCTCGCCGTGCTCGCCGCGGACGGCGTGCCCGCACCGCCCCGCGCGGCCGACGACCGCCGCCTCGGCGAACTCCTCGCCGCGACCGCCCGCGAGCGCGGCGGCCGCCGCAGGCGCGGCCGCCTGATGCTGGCCGCCGCGGCCGCCCTGATCGTCACCGCCCCGCTCGCCGCCCTCGCCGTGACCGGCGACGACAGCCCGGGGACGCGCCGTCCCGAGGCGCATTCGACGAGCCCCGCGCAGGACGCGTTCTTCCACCACATGACGGAGAAGGTCGCGGCCACCGACCGGGTCACCGACGTCACGGCGACCGTCGGCACGGAGAAGAAGCCCTGGGGCACACACACGGTCCTGGAGCTGAAGAACGTCAAGGGCCCCCTCAAGTGCACCCTCGTCGCGGTCGGCAGGAACGGCGAGGAGGAGACGGTCACGTCCTGGTCGGTGCCGAAGTGGGGCTACGGCATCACGGACAGCCCGCACGCCCAGGCCCGCTCCCCGCTGTACGTGCACGGCGGCGCGGCGATGGACGCGTCCGACATCGACCATTTCGAGGTCCGCACGCACGACGGACGACGTCTGGTGGAGGTCGAGGCGTAACTTCGCGTACGGTTGACGGCTGCCCAGTACAGCAGAAGGGGAACGCGGTGGCCGTCGACAACGGAACTCTGCCGTCAGGCACACGCGACCGGGAGATCGGTGCCGAGCAGGCACATCTCGACCGGGTCTACCGCCGCCTCGAAGAGAAGATCCACGAGGCCGAGTTCCTCATGCACGACGCCGCCCAGCGCGGCCAGGTCGGCACCCCGGGCGCCCTCGCCGAGCGGGACGCGCAGGTGTTCCGCGCGGGTGTGCACCTCAACCGGCTCAACAACGAGTTCGAGGACTTCCTCTTCGGCCGGATCGACCTGCTGCTCGGCAAGGACGGCAAGAAGGGCCCGGACGGCGCGTACACCTCGATCGAGCCGGCCGACGACGCGATCCGCGCGGACAACACGGCCGACATCGCCGAGACGTTGCACATCGGCCGGATCGGTGTCCTCGACGCGGACTTCTCGCCGCTGGTCATCGACTGGCGCGCCCCGGCCGCCGCGCCGTTCTACCGCTCCACGCCGGTCGACCCCGGCCGGGTGGTCCGGAGAAGGGTGATCCGCTCCAAGGGCCGCAAGGTGCTCGGCGTCGAGGACGACCTGATGCGCCCCGAGCTGACCGCCCACCTGGACGGCGAGGAGCTCCCGGCCCTCGGCGACGGCGCCCTGATGGCGGCGCTCGGCCAGGCCCGCTCGCACTCCATGCGGGACATCGTGGCCTCCATCCAGGCCGAGCAGGACCTGGTCATCCGCGCCCCCGCCGCCTCCGTGACGTACGTGGAGGGCGGCCCCGGCACCGGCAAGACCGCCGTCGCCCTGCACCGCGCCGCGTACCTGCTCTACCAGGACCGGCGGCGGTACGCGGGCGGCATCCTGATCGTCTCGCCGACGCCGCTGCTCGTCGCGTACACCGAGGGCGTCCTCCCGTCGCTCGGCGAGGAGGGGCAGGTCGCGATCCGCGCGGTCGGCTCGCTCGTCGACGGTGCGGAGGCGACGGTGTACGACGAGCCGCCGGTGGCCCGCGTCAAGGGCTCCTCGCGGATGCTGAAGGTGCTGCGCAAGGCGGCCCGCGGCGTCCTGGAACGCCCGGACGCGCCCACTCTGCTCCGGGTCGTCGCGTTCGGCCGCCGTCTGGAGCTTGAGGCGGACGAGCTGGCCCGGATCCGCGAGGCCACCCTCGGCGGCACCGCCCCCGTGAACCTCCTGCGCCCGCGCGCCCGCAAGCTGCTCCTGGACGCGCTGTGGGCGAAGTCCGGCTCGGCGAACCGGCACTCCGACCCGGAGCTGGCGGCCGAGCTGCGCTCCTCCTTCGACGAGGACGTGGCCTCCGAGGACACCTTCCTGGCCTTCCTCGACGCCTGGTGGCCCGAGTTGACCCCGCGCCTGGTGCTCGCCGCGATGGCCGACGAGAGACGCCTCGGCCGCTGGTCACGCCGCGTCCTCAACCCGGGCGAGACCCGCCGCCTGGCCCGCTCGCTGCGCCGCGAGGGCCTGTCCGTGCACGACGTGGCGCTCCTCGACGAGCTGCAGACGATGCTCGGCACCCCGGCCCGCCCGAAGAAGAAGCGCGAGCTCGACCCACTCGACCAGCTCACCGGCCTGGAGGAGCTGATGCCGCAGCGCGAGGAGACCCAGCGCGAACGCGCCGAACGCCTCGCCCAGGAGCGGGTCGAGTACGCGCACGTCATCGTCGACGAGGCCCAGGACCTGACGCCGATGCAGTGGCGGATGGTGGGCCGCCGCGGCCGGCACGCCACCTGGACGGTCGTCGGGGACCCGGCCCAGTCCTCCTGGTCGGACCCGGACGAGGCCGCCGCCGCGCGCGACGAGGCCCTCGGCACCCGGCCGCGGCGCCGCTTCGAACTCACCGTCAACTACCGCAACCCGTCGGAGATCGCCGAGCTCGCGGCGAAGGTCCTCGCCCTCGCCATGCCCGGCACCGCGTCCCCGAAGGCGGTCAGGTCGACGGGCGTCGAGCCCCGCTTCGCGGTGGTGCCCGACGGCGACCTGGGCGCGAGCGTCCGCGCGGAGGCCGAGGCGCTGCTCGACCGGGTCGACGGCACGATCGGCGTGGTGGTGGCGATGCGCCGTCGCGCCGAGGCGGCCCGCTGGCTCGCGGAGCTCGGAGAGCGCGTGGTGGCGCTCGGCAGCCTGGAGGCCAAGGGCCTGGAGTACGACGCGACGGTGGTGGTCTCCCCGGCGGAGATCGCCGACGAGTCCCCGGCGGGCCTGCGCGTGCTGTACGTCGCCCTGACCCGCGCGACCCAGCAGCTCACGGTCGTCTCGGGCCGGCGCGACGAGCCGGACGCGGCGGGGGTACCGGACCTGCTGCGGGACTGACGCGCGGGAATTGCCTTACGGGGAACCTTTGTTACCTTGGACGTGGCACCGGCCCGATCCAAGCCCCCGGGCCCAACCTTCGTCGCTACGAGCGACCACTTGCCGCGAGGCGAGCATGGCGGGTCGGTGTCACTTGAACGACAGGTCCCAGGACCGCATGAGAGGCCCGCGTCACCCACGGTGGCGCGGGCCTCTTCGTGTTCTCCCTAGAGGTTCCTCCAGCGTTCAAGGAAACTCTTCCCACGATCCTCCACTTCTCGTATGGTGGAAGATGTTTTCCGAATCCATTCGGTGAGCGTCCGACTCCGTCTCGGTGAGCGCGAGAACAAAACGTTCTCAATCCGGGGTGGCTACCACGTACCCAGCGGTAGGTGCGACGATCGGATGACGCACGCGAAATACAGGTGAAAGAGGAAGTCGGCATGGCAACGGCGCCCAGCGTCTCCTACTCGATGACGGTCAGGCTCGAGGTGCCTGCGAGCGGTACGGCCGTTTCGCAGCTCACCACGGCCGTCGAGTCCCACGGAGGCTCGGTCACCGGCCTCGACGTCACGGCTTCCGGCCACGAGAAGCTCCGTATCGACGTCACCATCGCCGCGACCTCCACCGCGCACGCGGACGAGATCGTCGAGCAGCTGCGCGGCATCGAGGGCATCACGCTCGGCAAGGTCTCCGACCGTACGTTCCTGATGCACCTCGGCGGCAAGATCGAGATGGCGTCCAAGCACCCCATTCGCAACCGCGACGACCTCTCGATGGTCTACACCCCGGGTGTGGCCCGGGTGTGCATGGCCATCGCCGAGAACCCCGAGGACGCGCGCCGCCTCACCATCAAGCGCAACACCGTCGCGGTCGTGACGGACGGCTCGGCCGTGCTCGGCCTCGGCAACATCGGGCCGATGGCCGCCATGCCGGTGATGGAGGGCAAGGCGGCCCTCTTCAAGCGCTTCGCCGACATCGACGCCTGGCCGATCTGCCTGGACACCCAGGACACCGACGCCATCGTCGAGATCGTCAAGGCCATCGCCCCCGGCTTCGCGGGCATCAACCTCGAGGACATCTCCGCGCCCCGCTGCTTCGAGATCGAGGCCCGCCTGCGCGAGGCCCTCGACATCCCGGTCTTCCACGACGACCAGCACGGCACCGCCATCGTGGTGCTCGCCGCCCTGACCAACGCGCTGCGCGTGGTCGGCAAGAACGTCGGTGACGTCCGCGTGGTCATGTCCGGCGCCGGTGCGGCCGGTACGGCCATCCTGAAGCTGCTGATCGCCGCCGGCGTCAAGCACGCCGTGGTGGCCGACATCCACGGCGTCGTGCACGCCGACCGCGACGACCTCAAGGACGCCGCCGTCGACTCCCCGCTGCGCTGGATCGCGGACAACACCAACCCGGAGGGTGTCACCGGCACCCTCAAGCAGGCGGTCGTCGGCGCCGACGTGTTCATCGGCGTCTCGGCTCCGAACGTCCTCGGCGGGGACGACGTCGCGGCGATGGCCGACGACGCGATCGTGTTCGCGCTCGCGAACCCGGACCCGGAGGTCGACCCCGCAATCGCCCGTCAGACGGCGGGAGTTGTGGCCACGGGCCGCTCCGACTTCCCGAACCAGATCAACAACGTCCTGGTCTTCCCCGGCGTGTTCCGCGGTCTGCTCGACGCCCAGTCGCGCACCGTGAACACCGAGATGATGCTGGCCGCGGCCACCGCGCTCGCGGACGTCGTCACCGAGGACGAGCTGAACCCGAACTACATCATCCCGAGCGTCTTCAACGACAAGGTCGCCGGTGCCGTCGCCGGAGCGGTGCGCAACGCCGCCAAGGCCGCCGGAGGGGCTCCCACCGCCTGATGTGACGGTTCCCACGGTCGTCGGGGCGGCGCGTCGCGGAACCCGCGCCGCCGCCCCGCCCTCTAGGGTTGCGGGCGGCGCGCCCTGAAATCCTGGGGGTCCGGCGCCTGGAGCTGGACGGACCGTCGCGAACTTCGTCACGTTTTGGACGAAGTGGCGCTTTTCGTGTGACTCCCAAGGGTGCCGGATTGGCTTTCCCGCCATTTTTAGGGGCAGGATGCGTCTCTAGGCGGGAGGGTCCGACTGACGGACCCGGGTCCGGGGACCCACGAAGGACCCTGGCAGCATCGGCTTCGCTGTGCTGAACATGCGGCTCGACCGCGTGGCACGCCTCAACGGCAAGAAGAACACGGGAGTACAAACATGAACCGCAGTGAGCTGGTGGCCGCGCTGGCCGACCGCGCCGAGGTGACCCGCAAGGACGCCGACGCCGTGCTGGCCGCGTTCGCCGAGACCGTCGGCGAGATCGTTGCCAAGGGCGACGAGAAGGTCACCATCCCCGGCTTCCTGACCTTCGAGCGCACCCACCGTGCCGCTCGCACCGCCCGCAACCCGCAGACCGGCGAGCCGATCAACATCCCCGCCGGATACAGCGTGAAGGTTTCGGCCGGTTCGAAGCTGAAGGAAGCGGCGAAGGGCAAGTAAGCCTCAACGTCAGCGCGGAGGGCGGCACCCGGAACGTTCCGGGTGCCGCCCTCTTTGCTTGCCGTGGGGTCGGTGCTACAGCGCCACCTCGTCCAGCGTCCGCACCAGCGTCGTACGCGGCCCCGGGGTGATGCCCGGGACCGAAGGGACCGCCAGGAGGCGGCAGCCCGCTGCCAGGGCGGCTGTCGCGCCCGTCGGGGTGTCCTCCACGGCCAGGCAGTCCGCCGGGTCCACGCCGAGCGCCGCCGCGGCCGTCAGGTACGGCTCCGGGTGCGGCTTGCCGCGCTCCGTCTCGCCCGAGGTGACCGAGGTGTCGAAGCGGTGCCGGCCGAGCGTGTCAAGGACCAGGTCCGCCACGTGCCGCTCCGAGGCGGTCACGAGGGCCGTGGGGATGCCGAGCGCCCGCGCACGGTCGAGCAGCCGCAGCGCGCCGGGCTGTACGGTCACGCCCGCCGCGACGCGGGACGTGAACGCCCGGTCCAGGATCCGCGCGCTCTCCGCGGCGGTCAGGGCCGTCAGCCCCTGCCGTACGAGATGGTCGGCGGCGTCGGCCACCGCCGCGCCCGCGAACGGGGCCAGGGTCGGGCCGCTCGACGGGGAGCCCTGCGCGTGCAGGAACTCCGCGACCGCGTCGAGCCAGGCGTGCTCGGTGTCGACGAGGGTGCCGTCCATGTCGCAGAGCAGGGCGGCGGGGCGGGGCAGGGTGAGCGCGGGGGACGCGGGGGACGAGGTGTGCGCGGGGTTCGTCAACTGCGGGTTCCTCAATGATCAGGGGAGGTGCGGGCCAGGGGGTTGGTCTGCACCGAGTTGCGGACGGTGAAGACGACCGTGCCGGGCCGGTAGCGGTCGTCCGAGGTCTCCACCGGGCGGCCCTCGGTGGTGGTCGTGGTGCGGCGGACGCGCAGCAGCGGGGAGCCGCGGCGGACCGACAGCTCGCGGGCGTCCACCGTGCCGGCGGGGACCGCGTCCAGATGGTGCTCGCCGTGCGACATCACCAGGCCGACCGCGTCGTACAGGCTCTGCGTCACCGACTCGCAGTCGTCCGGCAGGGCTTCGACGGCCTCGGCGGTCCAGCCCGCGTACACCGTGCGCTCCAGGAGGGCCGGGTCGCCGTCCAGGGTGCGGACGCGCAGGACGTGCAACACCGTGTCGCCCGGGGCGAGTTGGAGCTGGGCGGCCTCGGCCTCGGTGGCGCGGGCGCGACGGCTGGACAGGACCCGGCCGCCGGGGGTGCGGCCGCCCGCGCGGGCCCACTGGGCGAAGCTGCGCAGCTCGGTGAAGCTCTGACTGGGCGTCGCCGCGAGCACCACGCGCCGGGCGCCCTGCCGGGAGCCGATCAGGCCCTCCGACTGGAGCGTGCCGAAGGCCTGGCGCAGGGTGCCGCGCGATACGCCGTGGGTGCTTGCGAGTTCGGACTCCGAGGGCAGGGCCGCGCCCACCGGATAGCTGCCGTCGGCGATGGCGCGGCGCAGCTCGTCGGCGATTTCCTCGTGCCGTCGGGTCACTTGTCTCCTCGGACGGGTGGGCTTGCGGGAGGACTCGATCATGTCATCCGGCGTCGGTTCCGCGCACCCCCGAACTGTGCGCAGATGTGCACAGGGTCGGTGAGCGGGACCCTGCTTATAACCGCTCCCGGGCCAGGTAAACACATCTCTTCATAACGCTTTTGACCTGCGCTTTTTCTTCACTGAGAGCTTTACCGTGCGGTCACTTGGCGGTTATCTTCGTCCGGCTTACTGACGATGGCTTGTCCAGACAGGTGGCATGCCAAAGACCCAGGAGTACCCATCGTGAAGGCATACCGTCCCCGTGGTGCGAGGCGCGCCGTGACCGTCGCCGCCTGCGCACTCGTCACCGCCGTCGCGGCCACCGGCTGCGGTGCCGCGCCGACCGCGGACGCGCAGAACAGCAAGGCGGGCAAGGCCCGTTCGGCGGCCGACCTCGGCGGCCTCGACAAGCTGGTCGCGGCCGCGAAGAAGGAGGGCGAGCTGAACGTCTACGCCCTCGCGCCCGACTGGGCGAACTACGGCGAGATGATCAAGGCCTTCGAGAAGAAGTACGGCATCGAGGTCAACAACGAGAACCCCGGCGGCAGCAGCCAGCAGGCCCTCAACGCCGCCGCCAAGCGCAAGGGCCAGCCCCGCGCCGTGGACGCCCTGGACCTCGGCACCGCGTACATGCAGGACGCCAAGACCAAGCAGCTCCTCGCCCCGTACAAGGTCGAGGGCTGGGACGGGGTGCCGAAGGAGCAGAAGGAGGCCGACGGGTCCTTCGCGGACAACTACGGCGGCTACATCTCCATCGGCTGCGACGCCGAGGCCGTCAAGAAGTGTCCGGAGACCTTCAAGGACCTGCTGAAGCCGGAGTACAAGAACAAGGTCGCCCTCAACGGCAACCCCACCGAGTCCAGCTCCGCGCTCTCCGCCGTCTTCGCCGCGTCCCTCGCCAACGGGGGCTCGCTCGGCGACGTACAACCCGGCCTCGACTTCTTCAAGAAGCTGAAGCAGAAGGGCAATTACGTCCCCGCCGAGTCCACCCTCGCCACCATCCAGAAGGGCGAGACCCCGATCTCCATCGACTGGGACTACCTCAACCTCGGCTACGGCGACAAGCTGCGGCCCAAGGGTGTCGACTGGCAGGTCGTCGTCCCCGAGGACGGCCAGTACTCGCTGTACTACAACCAGGGCGTCAACAAGTACGCCCCGCACCCCGCCGCCGCCCGCCTCTGGCTGGAGTTCGTCTACAGCGAGGAGGGCCAGAACATCTGGCTCAAGGGCTACTCGCGGCCCGCGCTGCTCGACCGCATGGTCGAGGACGGCACCGTCGACAAGGCCGCCAACGCGAAGCTCCCCTCGGTCACCGGCACCCCGAAGTCCGCCACCCCCGAGCAGGAGGCCGCGGCCAAGGAGAAGGTCGTGCAGGGCTGGGCCAAGGCGGTCGGGTGACCATGGCGGAACAGGTTCTCCAGGAGGTCCGGAAGCCGGCCGTACGCGCGGAACGGCCCGCCCCCCGACGCCGCTCGCGTCCGGGCCGGGCCCGCTGGCTCGCCGTCGTCCCGTTCTTCGCGTTCCTCGCCGTCGGCTTCGGCCTGCCCGCCGGGACCATGGCGTACGGCGCGTTCACGGCGACCGACCCGGCGACGGGCGCCACCCGGTTCACCACCGAGAACGTCACCGGCGCCCTGACCGGGGTGTACGCGGAGGGGCTCGCCGGAAGCGTGCAGCTCTCGCTGCTCACCGCCCTGTTGGCGACCGTCGTCGGCGCCGTGGTCGCCCAGGCCCTGGTCGCCTCTCAGAAGCCCGCCCTGCGCCGGGCCGTCGTGGCGGCCTGCGGGGTGTTCGCCAACTTCTCCGGCGCACCGCTCGCGTTCGCGTTCATCGCCACCCTCGGCACGACCGGCACCCTGACCCGGATGCTCTCCCTGGAGTCCACCGGCTTCAGCGTCTACACCTTCACCGGGCTCGTCCTCGCGTACCTGTACTTCATGGTGCCGCTGATGGTCGTCACCGTCCTCCCCGCCTTCGACGGGCTCCGCGTCCAGTGGCGTGAGGCCGCCGCCTCCTGCGGGGCGACCCGCGGGCAGTTCTGGCGGCACGTAGGCATCCCCGTGCTCACGCCCTCGCTGCTCGGCGGCGCGGTCCTGATGTTCGGCACCGCCTTCGCCTCGCACGCCACGGCGGCCGTCCTGGTCGGCGGTTCGGTCCAGCTGATCACCATTCAGATCGCCAACGCCCTCAACGGCAACGTGCTCGCCGGGCAGGAGAACCTGGCGCTCGCGATGAGCCTCAACATGGTCCTGGTCGCGCTGCTCGTCATGGCCGTACAGATACCGCTGCAGCGCAGGAGTGCCCGATGGCTCGGCTGACCTCGCGCGGACCGGTCCTCGGGACCGCCGCGCTCTACTTCCTCGTACCGGTCGCGGCCTCGCTGTGGTTCACGATCGCCGACGCCGACGGCATCAGCTTCGACGTCTACAGCAAGGGCCTCGGCTCGGAGGGCCTCACCACGAGTCTGCTGCGGTCCGTCTCCATCGGCCTCGCGACCGTGGCGCTCGGCCTGCTGCTCATGGTGCCGACCACGGTCGCCGTCGCCCTGCGCCTGCCGAAGCTGCGCCGGGTCGTCGAGATCCTCTGCATGATGCCGCTGGTCGTCCCGCCGATCGCCCTGGTCGCGGGCGTAGCCACGGTCCTCTCCTGGCAGCAGGACCTGGCCGCGACGCCCTTCTACGGGACCTTCCAGGCCCTGATCGACCGCGACTTCCCCCTCATCCTCGTCATCGTCTACACGGTGATGTCCCTGCCGTTCCTGTACCGCTCCCTCGACGCGGGCCTGCGCGCCGTCGACCTGCGCACCCTCGTCGAGGCCGCCCGCAGCCTCGGCGCCTCCCGCACCCAGACCCTGCTCCAGGTGATCGCGCCCAACCTGCGCCAGGCCGTCATGGGCGGCGCGGTGCTCAGCCTCGCCATGGTGCTCGGCGAGTACTCGGTCGCCTCCGTCCTCGGCTTCGAACCGTTCGCCGTGTGGATGGTCAACGTCGGCGACAGCGAGGCCCAACTCTCGGTCGCCGCCGCGATGCTGAGCCTGCTCTTCACCTGGGGGCTGCTGCTCCTGCTCACGGCCCTCGCCGGCGGCCGTACCGTCACGACCCAGAGCCGAAGGAAGACGACCTCATGACCGTCCCCGTGCAACTCAAGCAACTGCGCCGGGAGTTCGGGTCCACCGTGGCCCTGGACGGCCTCGACCTGGACATCGCGCCCGGTGAACTCGTCGCCCTGCTCGGCCCGTCCGGCTGCGGCAAGACGACCGCTCTGCGCATCATCGCGGGCTTCGAGTCGGCGGACGCCGGCGAGCTGTTGATGGACGGCCAGGACGTCACGTCCGTCCCCGCCAACCGCCGGGACATCGGCATGGTCTTCCAGTCGTACTCCCTCTTCCCGAACATGACGGCCGCCGAGAACGTCTCGTACGGGCTTCGGGTACGGGGTGTCTCGTCCGGTGAACGGTCCGTGCGGGCCGGGGAGTTGCTGGACCTCGTCGGCCTGCCCGGGCGCGGCGGGCACTATCCGCACCAGCTCTCCGGCGGCCAGCAGCAGCGCGTCGCGCTCGCGCGGGCGCTGGCGATCCGGCCGCGCGTCCTGCTCCTCGACGAGCCGCTGTCGGCGTTGGACGCGAAGGTGCGGCTCTCCTTGCGGGAGGAGATCCGCCGCATCCAGCTGGAGCTCGGCATCACCACGGTCTTCGTCACGCACGACCAGGAGGAGGCCCTGTCCATGGCGGACCGGGTCGCCGTCATGAAGGACGGCCGCCTCGAACAGTGCGCGACCCCCTCGGAGTTGTACGACCGCCCGGCCACGCCCTTCGTCGCGGAGTTCGTCGGCACGATGAACCGGGTGCCGGGGGTGGTGGGCGCGGACGGCCTGGTCGAGCTGTTCGGGCGGCGGCTGCCGGTGCACGGTGGTTCTTTCAGCGCCGGTACGGAGGTGGATGTGCTGCTCCGGCCGGAGGGGTTCGGGGTGACGCCGGGTGGGGACGCGGTGGTCCGCGTGGCGACGTTCCTCGGCGCGACGACCCGGTTGCACGTTTCGACTGCGTCGGGGCTTGTGGTGAAGGTGGACGTTCCCAGCTGGGAGGCGGCTGAGCTGGGGCCGGGTTCCGCGTGCACGGTGACGCCCCACGACAAGCCGGTGCTGGTGGCCGAACGTGCGGTGCCGGTCGGCTAGTTGTTCTTTCCCCTACCCGCCCCTTCCCGAAGGTCCTGCGGACAGCCACGGGGGCCAGCCCCCGGACCCCCGCTCCTCAAACGCCGGAGGGGCTGATTTATCAGCCTTCGGGAAGGGGCGGGGAGGGGAAAGCCAACGGAGCGGCACCCACGATCAGGGTGCCGCTCCGTCGACGTACGGTCGGAGCGATCAGACCAGCGCCCCACCCGGAAGCTCGACCTTCGCGCCCAGCTCGACCAACTTCTCCATGAAGTTCTCGTAGCCCCGGTTGATCAGGTCGATCCCGTGCACCCGGGACGTCCCCTGGGCCGCCAGCGCGGCGATCAGGTACGAGAAGCCACCCCGCAGGTCAGGGATGACCAGATCCGCACCCTGCAGCTTCGTCGGGCCCGAAACCACCGCGGAGTGCAGGAAGTTGCGCTGACCGAAGCGGCAGTCCGAGCCGCCGAGGCACTCGCGGTACAGCTGGATGTGCGCGCCCATCTGGTTCAGCGCGGACGTGAAGCCGAGGCGCGACTCGTACACCGTCTCGTGGACGATGGACAGGCCGGTGGCCTGCGTGAGCGCGACGACGAGCGGCTGCTGCCAGTCGGTCTGGAAGCCGGGGTGGACGTCCGTCTCCAGGGCGATGGACTTCAACTGGCCGCCCGGGTGCCAGAAGCGGATGCCCTCGTCGTCGATCTCGAAGGCGCCGCCGACCTTGCGGTAGGTGTTGAGGAAGGTCATCATCGTGCGCTGCTGTGCGCCGCGTACGTAGATGTTGCCCTCGGTCGCCAGGGCCGCCGAGGCCCAGCTCGCGGCCTCCAGACGGTCGGACAGGGCCTGGTGGTTGTAGCCGCCGAGCTTGTCGACACCCGTGACCCGGATCGTCCGGTCGGTGTCCATGGCGATGATCGCGCCCATCTTCTGCAGCACGCAGATGAGGTCCTCGATCTCCGGCTCCACGGCCGCGTTGGACAACTCCGTGACACCCTCCGCCAGGACCGCGGTGAGCAGCACCTGCTCGGTCGCGCCCACCGACGGGTACGGCAGCCGGATCTTCGTGCCGCGCAGCCGCTGCGGGGCCGTCAGGTACTGGCCGTCGTCCCGCTTCTCGATCGTCGCGCCGAACTGCCGAAGGACCTCGAAGTGGAAGTCGACCGGGCGGCCGCCGATGTCGCAGCCGCCGAGCCCCGGGATGAACGCGTGGCCCAGGCGGTGAAGGAGCGGGCCGCACAGCAGGATCGGAATACGGGACGAACCCGCGTGCGCGTCGATGTCCGCGACGTTGGCGGACTCCACGTGCGAGGGATCGAGGACGAGCTCACCCGGCTCCTCACCGGGGCGCACGGTCACACCGTGCAGCTGCAGCAGGCCGCGCACGACCCGCACGTCGCGGATGTCCGGGACATTGCGCAGGCGGCTCGGACCGCTGCCGAGCAGCGCGGCGACCATGGCCTTGGGCACCAGGTTCTTGGCGCCGCGGACACGGATCTCGCCCTCCAGCGGGGTTCCGCCGTGGACAAGCAGTACGTCGTCATTGCCGTTGACGGTCATCTATCTCGCGTTCCGATGAGGTGGGCAGGGGGCCGAAGAGACAGGGTAATGGGCTCCTACCCCCTTCCCGTAAGGCCAAGGGCGGTCTCGTACGTCATGACTTCGCCACAACACGAACCGTGCCTTTTCCTGCGCATACGGTCACTGAAATCGGACGCTCCCGACATGTGCGCGACCTATGCGCGGGGTGTGCATCCCTGCGCTGTGAGCTGCGACGGCTCACATAGTGCCGCCCGCTCCCCACCGAGGGCGAAGATGCGGGATCATGTCTGCCATGACCGAGGTGTCCTCGCTCACAGGGCGGCTGCTCGTCGCCACACCGGCCCTGGCGGACCCGAATTTCGACCGCGCCGTCGTGCTCGTGCTCGACCACGACGACGAGGGCTCACTCGGCGTGGTCCTGAACCGTCCCACCCCCGTCGGCGTCGGCGACATCCTGGAGGGCTGGGCCGGCATCGCCGGTGAGCCCGGGGTCGTCTTCCAGGGCGGGCCGGTCTCCCTCGACTCCGCGCTCGGCGTCGGCGTGATCCCCGGCGAGGCGGAGACCCCGGCCGGTGCCACGGCCCGCACCGGCAGCAGGGACCCGCTCGGCTTCCGCCGCGTGCACGGCGCGATCGGCCTGGTCGACCTGGAGACCCCGCCGGAACTCCTCGCCGCCGCCCTCGGCTCCCTGCGCATCTTCGCCGGGTACGCGGGCTGGGGCCCGGGCCAGCTGGAGGACGAGCTGGCGGACGGCGCGTGGTACGTCGTGGAGTCCGAGCCGGGGGACGTGTCGTCGCCGGTGCCCGAGCGGCTGTGGCGGGAGGTCCTGCGACGGCAGCGCAGCGAACTCGCGATGGTGGCCACGTACCCGGACGATCCGTCGCTCAACTGACCTCAGGCCTGGGTACCCTTGGCAGTTATGAGCACTCAAGAGCCCGAGCGCGGGGCAGGTACGGGGACCCTCGTAGAGCCGACACCGCAGGTGTCGCACGGCGACGGCGACCACGAGCGCTACGCCCACTACGTCCAGAAGGACAAGATCATGGCGAGCGCGCTCGACGGCACCCCCGTCGTCGCACTCTGCGGCAAGGTCTGGGTCCCGGGCCGCGACCCGAAGAAGTACCCGGTGTGCCCCATGTGCAAGGAGATCTACGAGTCCATGGGCGCGGGCGGCGACAAGGACAAGGACGGCGGCAAGGGCGGCAAGAAGTAGCGGTCCTGTCCGTCCGACGACGGGGTCTGGGGGCGCAGCCCCCAGTTTCCCGAGCCCCGGACGGTGGCACAGCATGCGTGCTAGGCAAGACCGCATGACACTCGCCGATCTCATCCCGGCCCCCGCCACCGCCCGCAGCACCGCCGACACCTTCGTCCTCGACGAGTCGACCGTCATCGACGCCGCCCCCGGCACCGAACGCACCGCCCGCTGGCTCCGCGCCACCCTCGGCGCCGCCACCGGGCTCCCGCTCGCCCCCGCCGCATCCGGCGCCGACCGTCCCGCGATCCGCCTGCGGATCGCCCCGATCGCCCCCGCGGACCTGGGCGACGTACCCGAGGCGCACCGGCTGCACATCGACGCCGAGGCCGTCACCCTCACCGGCGCCGACGCCGCCGGAGTCTTCTGGGCCGCCCAGACCCTGCGCCAACTCCTCGGCCCCGAGGCCTTCCGCCGGGCACCCCTCGACCCCGGCCGGCAGTGGACCGTGCCCGGTGCCGTCATCGAGGACGCGCCCCGCTTCGGCTGGCGCGGCATGATGCTCGACGTGGCCCGGCACTTCCGGCCCAAGGACGACGTCCTGCGCCAACTCGACCTGCTCGCCGCGCACAAGCTGAACGTCTTCCACTTCCACCTCACCGACGACCAGGGCTGGCGCATCGAGATCGAGCGCTACCCGAAGCTCACCGAGATCGCCTCCTGGCGCCCGCGCACCAAATGGGGCCACCGGGCGTCGCCGCTCTGGGAGGACAGGCCGCACGGCGGCTTCTACACCCAGGACGACATCCGCGAGATCGTCGCGTACGCCCGTGAGCGGCACATCCGCGTCGTCCCCGAGGTGGACATCCCCGGCCACTCGCAGGCCGCCATCGCCGCCTACCCGGAGCTCGGCAACACCGACGTCGTCGACACCTCCGCACTCGGCGTCTGGGACACCTGGGGCATCAACCCGAACGTCCTCGCCCCCACCGAGGCCGTACTCCGGTTCTACGAAGGCGTCCTGGAGGAAGTCCTCGACCTGTTCCCCGCCGACACCTCGCCGTATCTGCACATCGGCGGCGACGAGTGCCCCAAGGAGCAGTGGAAGCAGTCGCCCGCCGCCCAGGCCCGCATCAAGGAGCTCGGGCTCAGCGGCGAGGACGAGCTGCAGTCCTGGTTCATCCGGCACTTCGACGGCTGGCTCACCGCGCGCGGCCGCCGCCTCATCGGCTGGGACGAGATCCTGGAGGGCGGCCTCGCGCCCGGCGCCGCCGTCTCCTCCTGGCGCGGGTACGCGGGCGGCATCGCGGCCGCCCGGGCGGGCCACGACGTCGTCATGTGCCCCGAGCAGCAGGTCTATCTGGACCACCGGCAGGACGGCGGCGAGGACGAGCCGGTGCCGATCGGATACGTCCGCACCCTTGAGGACGTCTACCGGTTCGAGCCCGTACCGCCGCAGCTCACGGCCGAGGAGGCCCGGCACGTGCTCGGCACCCAGGCCAACGTCTGGACCGAGGTGATGGAGACCCGCTCGCGCGTCGACTACCAGGTCTTCCCACGCCTCGTCGCCTTCGCCGAGGTCGCCTGGAGCTCCCTGCCGCCCTCCGCCGAGCGCGACTTCGCGGGCTTCGAGCGCCGAATGACCGCCCACCGGGCCCGACTTGACGCCCTCGGCGTCGACTACCGGCCACCCTCCGGACCTCACCCGTGGCAGCGGCGCCCCGGCGTGCTCGGACGCCCGATCGAGGGAGCGCCCCCGAACGTGTGAGGCCACCGGAAACCCAGTACGCCCCGGGGGTGCGGCCCTGGGAGCGTGGGTGCCCGTACGGACGCCGCCGAGCAGGGCTCGTACGGGCCGGAGAACGAACGGGACGGGTGCGCGGGGAACCGTGCGGCGAACAACAGCCCAAGACCCGTCGAACAACAGCAACGGGCATCAAGCGGCGAGGACATGGGAAAGCGGACGTATCTCCTGGCGGGGGACGAACCACTCCTAGCGGACCCCCTCGTCGGGCGGCCCGGAAGATGTGCCAGAGTTGCCACGTCCGGCCCGTGAGCACGTACCGTACGGCGCAGTAGGCACACCCTGGCTCACTTGCTCGGTCGTAGGGAAGGGGCAGCCGGTTTGACCACGCACGCACCGCAGTCGCCGCAGGCGGCACAGGCTGCACATGCGGTGAAGTTGCCTGCCACGCTGGACGAGGCGGTGGCGGCGCTCACCGCCATGCCCGCCGCCGTGCCCGTGGCGGGCGGCACCGATCTGATGGCCTCGGTCAACTCCGGACTCCTGCGGCCCGCGGCCCTCGTGGGCCTCGGCCGGATCAGCGAGATCCGCGGCTGGCAGTACCAGGACGGGCACGCCCTGCTCGGCGCCGGACTCACCCACGCCCGCATGGGCCGCCCCGACTTCGCCGCGCTCATGCCCGCGCTCGCCGCCGCCGCCCGCGCCGCGGGCCCGCCCACCGTGCGCAACGCCGGCACCCTCGGCGGCAACATCGCCTCGGCCGCGCCGACCGGCGACTCGCTGCCCGTACTCGCCGCGCTCGAGGCCACGTTGGTCATCGCGGGGCCCGACGGCTCGCGCCGCGAAGTGCCCGTATCGCACCTGCTCGCGGGCATGGACATGCTGCGCGCGGGCGAGCTGATCGGTTTTGTGCGCGTGCCGCTGCTGCACGCCCCGCAGGTCTTCCTCAAGGCGACCGGACGCACCGGACCCGGCCGCGCCACCGCCTCCGTCGCCCTCGTCCTCGACCCGGCGCGACGCGGTGTGCGCTGCGCGGTCGGCGCCATCGCGCCCATGCCGCTGCGCCCCCTCGACGCGGAGAACTGGGTGGCGTCGCTGATCGACTGGGACGCCGAACGCGCCCTCGACCCCCAGGCCCTGCACGCCTTCGGCGAGTACGTCGCCGCCGCGTGCATTCCCGACCAGGCACCGGACGGCACGCGCGAGGAACTGCCGCCCGCCGTACTGCATCTGCGGCGCACCGTCGCCGTGCTGGCCCGACGAGCACTGGGGAGGGCGCTGTCGTGAGCGACACCAATGGCAACACCGGGGGCGGTGTCGACCACAACGGCGGCGGCTGGCAGCCCACGCCGCAGGGCGAGTACGACGCCGATGCCACGGCGTTCGTGCAGATCCCGGAGGGCTTCGGCCTCGCCGACTTCGAGGAGAGCGGCACGACCACCCCGCTCGCCGCACCCGGCGGTTACGTACCGCCGCAGATCTCCGTGACCGGCGGCGCGGCCACCGACCCGGCCGCGACCAGCGCGTTCGTCGTCCCCACGATGGGCGCAGGTCCCGCCCAGCCCGCCCCCGAGCAGGTCAGCTGGCCCGAGCCGCAGGGTGACTACGGCGGGTACGACGGGTACGGCGAGTACAGCGGGTACGCGGGCCAGGAGCCCTCGGCGTACCAGGACCCGTCCGGATACGGGCAGCAGCCGTACGAGGAGTTCTCCGGGTACGCGCCCCAGGCCCCCCAGGCCCCCCATACCCACGACAACGTCACCGGCCAGTGGTCGATCCCGCTCGCGCAGGGTGAACTCCCGGACGAGTCGGGGGAGTTCACGCAGTCCTCGCTGATCGAGCAGTGGGGCGGCGAGGCCCCGGCGACCCTGCCGGGCGGCGCGCCGGCGCCCTGGGCGGCGAGCGTGCCGGAGCCCGCGCCCGAGCCGGTCGCGCCCGTGGAGTCCCCTGCCGAGACGACGGCCGAGTTCGGGATCGTACGGGATGTGCCTCCGGTGGAGGCGACCGCTGCGGCGGATGCGGTGGACGAAGTCCCGCTCGAAGTCCCGGTCGAAGCCCCGGTCGAAGTCCCGCTCGAAGAGGGCGAGTTGACCGTCGAGCCGCAGCCGCAGCCGCAGCCGCAGTTCGAGCCCGAGCCCGCACCGGCAGCGGAAGCCGACCCCGCGCCTGACCCGGAACCCGAACCCGACCCCGTACCGGAAGCCGCACCCGAACCCGACCCCGTACCGGAAGCCGCACCCGCCCCCGCACCCGAACCCGTACCGGAACCCGAACCGCGGCCCGTGGCGGCACCCGAGACGACCCCCGCCGTCAGCAGCACCCAGGAGCAGCCCGCCGTACCGCACGACGAGCACCCGCTCGCCTCGTACGTGCTGCGCGTGAACGGGGTCGACCGGCCCGTCACGGACGCCTGGATCGGGGAGTCGCTGCTCTACGTGCTGCGCGAGCGGCTCGGGCTCGCCGGGGCCAAGGACGGCTGCTCGCAGGGCGAGTGCGGGGCGTGCGCGGTGCAGGTGGACGGGCGGCTCGTCGCGTCCTGCCTGGTGCCCGCCGCGACCGCCGCGGGCAGCGAGGTCCGTACGGTCGAGGGGCTCGCCACCGACGGCCGGCCCTCCGACGTGCAGCGCGCCCTCGCCTGCGGGAGCGCCGTGCAGTGCGGCTTCTGCGTACCGGGCATGGCGATGACCGTGCACGACCTCCTCGAGGGCAACCCCGACCCGAGCGAGCGCGAGGCCCGGCAGGCGCTCTGCGGCAACCTCTGCCGCTGCTCCGGCTACCGCGGCGTCCTGGACGCCGTACGCGAGGTCGTCGCCGAGCGCCGCGCCGCCACCGAAGGGGACCGTGAACTCGCGGGCGGGGAGGCCGAGTCGGCGGACGGTGACGCCGCCGCACGGATCCCGCACCAGGCCCCGCCGGGCGCCGGCGGAGTCCACCCGCAGCATGTCCCGCACCAGGGCGCCCAGGACGGAGGAGCGGCGTGAGCAACGAAGCGGCCGCCACGGCGACCACCCCCGCCGCCGGCACCACGGCGTCCGCCGACGCACCGCGGCCCGAGCACGGCCTGGGCGCGTCGCTGCAGTCCGCCGACGCGCAGGCCAAGACGGAGGGCACGTTCCCGTACGCCGCGGACCTGTGGGCCGAGGGCCTGCTGTGGGCCGCGCTGCTCCGCTCGCCGCACCCGCACGCGCGGATCATCTCCGTGGACACCTCGGAGGCCGTCGCGATGCCCGGCGTACGGGCCGTGGTCACCGGCGAGGACATTCCCGGGGACGCCGCGCACGGCCGCCGTGTCCACGACCGCCCTGTGTTCGCCACACATGTGGTCCGCCACCATGGCGAGCCCATCGCCGCCGTGGCCGCCGACCACCCGGACACGGCCCGTATGGCCGCGGCCGCGATCCAGGTCGAGTACGAGGTCCTGGACCCGATCACCGACCCCGAGCAGGCCTTCGCCGCCGAACCCCTGCACCCCGACGGCAACCTGATCCGCCACATCCCGCTGCGCTACGGCGACCCGGAGGCGGCGGGCGAGGTCGTGGTGGAGGGCC
Source organism: Streptomyces sp. LHD-70 (assembly GCF_031157275.1). Taxonomy (GTDB): domain Bacteria; phylum Actinomycetota; class Actinomycetes; order Streptomycetales; family Streptomycetaceae; genus Streptomyces. Next base: position 103,117 of record NZ_JAVIFW010000013.1, on the reverse strand, counting down.
TGTACCGCATCGGCCGCCAGGACCCGGCCCCCATCGGCGCCGAGGCGGGCCTCGCGGTGCCGCGTCCCGACGGCGGCGTCGAGCTGTACGTCGCCTCCACCGACCCGCACACCGACCGCGATCTGGCCGCCGCCTGCTACGGCCTGGAGCCGGACCGCGTGAAGGTCGTCGTCACCGGCGTGCCCGGCGCGACCGCCGACCGCGAGGACCCCGGCTTCCAACTCCCGCTCGGACTCCTGGCGTTGCGGACCGGCTGCCCGGTGAAGCTGACGGCGACCCGCGAGGAGTCCTTCCTCGGCCACGCCCACCGCCACCCCACGCTCCTCCGCTACCGCCACCACGCGGACGCCGAGGGCCGCCTGATGAAGGTGGAGGCGCAGATCCTCCTGGACGCGGGCGCCTACGCGGACGCGTCGTCGGAATCCCTGGCCGCCGCGGTCTCCTTCGCCTGCGGCCCCTACGTCGTCCCGCACGCCTTCATCGAGGGCTGGGCGGTCCGTACGAACAACCCGCCGTCGGGCCATGTGCGCGGCGAGGGCGCCATGCAGGTGTGCGCGGCCTACGAGGCGCAGATGGACAAGCTGGCCGGGAAGCTGGGCCTCGACCCGGCCGAGCTGCGGCTGCGCAACGTCCTCGCGACGGGCGACATCCTGCCCACCGGCCAGACGGTCACATGCCCGGCTCCGGTCGCCGAACTCCTGCGTACGGTAAGGGACTTCGAGCTTCCCCCTCTCCCCAAGGACACCCCGGAGGAGGAGTGGCTGCTGCCCGGCGGCCTGGAGGGCGCGGGCGACCCCGCCGCCATCCGCAGGGGCGTCGGCTACGCACTCGGCATGGTGCACATGCTGGGCGCGGAGGGCGCGGACGAGGTCTCCACGGCCACGGTCAAGGTGCAGGACGGCGTGGCCACGGTGATCTGCGCGGCGGTCGACACGGGCCAGGGCTTCTCCACCCTCGCGCGGCAGATCGTCCAGGAGACCCTGGGCATCGACGAGGTCCACGTGGCGTCGGTGGATACGGACCAGCCCCCGGCCGGTCCCGCCTGCCGGGGCCGCCACACCTGGGTCTCGGGCGGAGCGGTCGAACGCGCCGCCAAGATGGTCCGCACCCAGCTTCTGCAGCCCCTGGCCGCCAAGTTCGGCATGTCCACCGAGCTGCTCCAGATCACCGACGGCAAGATCACCTCGTACGACGGAGTCCTGTCCACCACGGTCACGGAAGCCATGGACGGCAAGGAACTCTGGGCCACGGCCCAGTGCCGCCCCCACCCGACGGAGCCGCTGGACGACACGGGCCAGGGCGACGCGTTCGTGGGCCTCGCGTTCTGCGCGATCCGTGCGGTGGTCGACGTGGACGTGGAGATGGGCTCGGTGCGCGTGGTCGAGCTGGCCGTCGCCCAGGATGTGGGTCGCGTCCTCAACCCGGTCCAGCTCAGGGCCCGTATCGAGGCCGGTGTCACGCAGGGTGTCGGCGCGGCCCTGATGGAGAACCTCCGCACCCCGAAGGGCCTGATCCGCCACCCCGACCTGACGGGCTACGCGCTGCCGACGGCCCTGGACGCCCCGGACATCCGCATCGTGAAGCTGGTGGAGGAGCGCGACGTCGTGGCCCCCTTCGGCGCGAAGGCCGCCTCGGCGGCCCCGGTGGTCACGTCCCCGGCAGCGGTGGCGGGCGCGGTGCGCGCGGCTACGGGGCGCGCGGTGAACCGGTTGCCTATTCGGCCGCAGGGGGTTGTGGTCCAGGAGGGGTAGTCGCGGGCCTGCCGGGTCGCCGGTCTGCCGGGTAGCCGCCGGTCCGCCAGGGCGCGGGCCCTCTGGTGTCCCCGGCGACCAAATTCACCCGTTTGGAGTAGTCGGACCCGGTGCGGGTCCCGCGGTGTCACCGCCCCCGCTCAACGCCGCCGACGACCCTCGGGAAACGCCCCGCCGCTACGGAGAGTGATTCGCTGGCTTGCGTACCCCGCCGCGCCAGCGCCCGATGGACCTGAGGCACACGGCATGTCCGGCGATCTCGGATCGCCCCCTGTGCCTGAGGGAGTGATCACGCATGGCAGAGGGCGAGACCTTCAGCAAGCCCGATGCGCTCGTGGGGCTGACCGCCTACGACCGTGGGGGCGAAAAGATCGGCAGCGTCGAGCGGGTCTTCGTCGATGACGCTACGGGCCGCCCGGAATGGGCGACGGTGAAGACGGGCCTCTTCGGCATCAAGGAGACATTCGTCCCGCTGGCCGGTGCCAGCCGCAAGGGGGACGCGCTGAACGTCCCCCACACCAAGGAGACCGTCAAGGAAGCGCCCAGGGTCGACGCCCACCAGCACCTGGAACCGCGACAGGAACAGGAGCTCTACAGGCACTACGGCATCACGAGGTCTACCGGGACCCAGATGGCCACCGGTCAGGGCTCCGGTCGAACCACAGGTCAGCGAGGCCTCGGTCAGACCACGGGCAAGGCCACGGGCCAGACCGCGGGTCAGACCATGGGGCAGGGCGCGGACCGGACAGGCAAACCCTCACCCAAGACCATGCCCGACACGGCACTGACCGGCGGCGTGGGCGCGGCGGCGGCCTCGGGCACCGGCCGTCCCGGCGAGACGTCCGGACGCCACGCCGGTGCTCGCGAACCGGCTGGTGCTCGCGAACCGGCCATGCGTTCCGGTCCGGGCTCGGAGGGCAAGGCCGAGGAGATGATCGTCTCCGAGGAGCGGCTGCACGTCGGCACCCAGGAGGAGGAGGTCGGCCAGGCCCACTTGCGCAAGGTCGTGGTGACCGAGGAGGTCACGAAGTCCGTGCCGGTCTCGCACGAGGAAGTACGTGTGGTGCACGAACCGATCAAGGAGGGCGAAGCCACGCGCGCAACCATCGGCGAGGCCGAGACCGAGGTGACCCTGCACGCCGAACGGCCGGTGATCCGCAAGGACGTCGTGGCAGTGGAGCGTGTCCGCCTCGAGACCGAGAAGGTCCAGGAGACCCAGCAGGTTTCCGAGACGGTCCGCAAGGAGGAGGTCCAGTTCGACAGCCCGGAGGGCGACCGCAAGGGCATGCCGGGCGAGGGCCGCGGGAGGCGGGGGCCGCGCCACTGACCGACAGTCAGCGGAGACGATCCTGTCGGCCCGCCGCCCCGTCCGGGGGACGGCGGGCCGTTCCCGTACCCGAAGACCTGCTGGCACAGGTCGCGGTCAGGAGGCCGGCGGAGGAATGACCAGCAGGGCTCGTCCGCTTCGTCACCAGCCAAGTCATCGTCATGTCATCGTGATGCCAACACCCCTCCCTAGCTTGTGAGTTGCTTCCATTCACACTCCTAGGGGGAGATCAGGTCATGGCCAAGACCAGCAGGATGACGCGGACTCTCGGGGCCGCGGCGGCGACGGCGGCGTTGGCGTTCGGGGGCGTCGTCGCGCTTCCGGGGGCCGCGCAGGCGGCTGACGCGGACCGGTACTACATCCAGGTCGGCGGTACCGGGCCGACGAAGCCCGCGCCCGAATGCACCTTCACCTACGACCCCGCGAACGCGGCGCACCAGCTCGGGGACCGGGCGATCAAGGTGTGCTATCCGGCCTCGTGGGGACCGGTCATCGGCCCGACCGGCTCGCTGATCGACATCACCACGGGGCAGGTCCACCCGGAGGCCCTCACCGCGCCGACGTACGACACGAGCGTGCGGATCGGGATCGAGGAGACGCTGAAGGTCGCGGAGCGGACGCATCGCGACCACCCGGACGCGCAGCTCACCATCGTCGGCTACTCGCAGGGCGCGCAGGTGGCCGACGAGGTGCTGCAGAAGATCTCCCGCGGCGAGACCGGCATCGACAAGTCGCAGGTCGACGGCAAGCTCTACGCCGACCCGATGCAGCCCGGCACCGGCTTCGGCGCGGTCGTCCCCAAGGGGCTCGGCGTGCCCGGCGTGGCCACGTCGCCCGGCGCGGGGCCGACGGACTTCAACGGCGTTCCTGTCACGCGGTACTGCATCAACGGTGACCCGGTGTGCGACGCGAACCTGCTGAACACCCCCGGCTACTTCGAGCTGCACCCGAACTACGCCGAGGACAACAACGCCATCGAGCGGACGATGACCGAGGACAGCGGCAACGGCGTCCAGTGGCTCAACCCGGACGGCACGCCCGCCCCGCCGCGCGCCTGATCTAGGCGAAGGAGACGACCTAGCCCCCCTGCCCGCGTCCGCGTCTTCCCAGCGCCTCCAACACCCGTGAGATACGGGCCCGGTTGGCCTCCGTGACCGGGAGGTTGGTGGAGCGGGCGAAGAAGTCGCGGGCCGAGGTCAGGTCCTCCGTCGCCGCGCCGTACCAGACGAGCTGGTGGCGGATGACGATCTCCGAGTCGGTGCCGGTCTGCTCGTCGAGGAGTGCGCGGGCGCGGCGGCGCAGGTCGGCCGCCGCCTCCGGGTGCCCGAGGTGGGCCTCGGCGGTGGCGAGGCGGTCGAGTACCGCGGAGTGCAGGGGGACGTCGCCGAGGCGGCGGGCCAGGTCCTCGGCCTTGCCGAGCGCGCCCGCGGCCTCGGCGGGCCGTCCCAGGTCGAGCTGGAGGCGGCCGAGGCGGAGCAGGGTCTTGCCGAGGAGACGGGGGCTGCCGGACCGCTCGGCGAGGGCGATGGCGTCGGTGTAGCGGTCGTACGCCTGGTCGTGCTCGCCGAGCTGGTGGTGGATGTCGCCGACGCGGGTCATCACGGAGCCCATCAGCCAGTCGTCGTGCTCCAACGAGCCGACCAGGCGCGCGACTTCGGCGAAGTGGGTCATGGACTCGGCCGCGTCGCCCTCCAGGTTGGCGAACGTGCCGAGCCCGGCGCAGGCGCGCGCCTGTTCGTGCGGGTCGTCGGCGCGGCGGCTGAGGTCGAGGGCCTGCGTGAACCAGGCGCGGGCCTCCTGGTAGCGGCCCTGCAAGCCGTACATGATGCCCATGCCCGTACGCAGCGCGGAGGCGAGGCGCTGCTCGGTGGAGCGGTCGGCCGGCGGGAGGGCGGTCTCCAGGGCGGTGCGGCACTCGTGGAAGCGGCCCTGGCGGGTGAGGTAGTCGACGAGGCCCTCGGCGAGCCGGCAGGCGTCGTCGGCGTGGCCCGCGGCGACGGACTGCCCGACCACGTCGACGAGTTCGGTGCCCGCCGCGTCCAGCCAGGCCGCGGCGTCCTCCCAGTCGGTGAACGGGCCGCTGCCGTGGGCGTCGGGGACGGAGGTGCCCCAGTCGCTGGCGCAGCGCGCGGCGGTGACGTAGAGCCGGAAGACCCCGGCGCGGGCGGCCGCCGCCTCGTCGGGGCGGGTGGCGGCGACCCGGCGGGCGTAGACCGCCACCAGGTCGTGCAGGCGGTAGCGGTCGGCGGTGACCTGCTGGACGAGGCTCGCGTCGGCCAGCTGCTCCAGGGCCTGCTCGGCCTGCGCGGGAGGCAGGCCGAGCAGGGCCGCGAGCGTGAGGCGGTCGAACTGCACGGTCGGCGAGAGCCCGAGGACCCGGAACGCGCGCTGCTCGCCGGGCGGGAGCTGCCCGTAGGAGAGCTGGAACGCGACCTCGACGCTGCGGTCCTCGACGGCGAGTTCGTCGAGGCGCCGCTCGTCGTCGGTGAGGCGGGCCGCCAGCGCCTCGACGGCCCACAGCGGGCGGTCCTGGACGCGGGCCCCGACGATGCGCAGGGCGAGCGGCAACCGGTCGCAGAGCGCGGCGAGTTCGCGTACGGCGGCCCGCTCGCGCTCCGTGCCCGCGCCGCCGACGATGCGGGTCAGCAGGCCCGCCGCCTCGTCGAGGGCGAGCGGCGCGAGGGAGATCCGGCGGTCCGCGTCCAGGCCCGTGAGGCGCTGCCGGCTGGTCACGAGGACCATGCTGCCGGGGCCCGCGGGCAGCAGGGGGCGCACCTGCTCGGCGGAGGAGGCGTCGTCGAGTACGAGCAGGAGGCGGAGGCCGGCCGTCGCCGCGCGCCAGGACGCGGCCAGCTCGTCGAGGTCCTCGGAGTCCTCGCCCTCGCCCGCGCCCACCGAGCGCAGCAGCCGCCGCAGCACGCGCTGCCGGCCCGCCGCCTCGTGGTCCTCGCGGTGGCCGTGCAGCTCCACGAAGAGGCAGCCGTCGGGGTACCGGTCCGCGAGCCGGCGCGCCGCGTGCACCGCGAGCGCGGTCTTCCCGATCCCGGCCATGCCGTCCACGGCCCGTACGGTGACCACGCCCGCGTCGGCGTCCGCGACGAGCAGGGCGAGCTCGCGGTCCCGGCCGGCGAACTTGCCGATGTCGACGGGGAGTTCACTGCGCCGGGGCCTGCGCGGAGCGGGCGTCGCGGGAGCATCCGTACGCGGAAGGCGGGAGCCGTCGCCGCGCAGCACCGCCTCGTGCACCTGCCGCAGCTCGGCGCCGGGGTCCACGCCCTGCTCGTCGACGAGGCGGCGGCGGGCGGCGGCGTAGACGTCCAGGGCGTCGGACTGCCGGTTCGCGGCGTACAGGGCCCGCATCAGGAGCGCGGCCAGGGCCTCGTTGTACGGGTGCTCCGCGGTCAGCGCGTACAGCTCGCCCACGGCCTCCGCGTGCCGCCCGAGCCCCAGCCGTGCCGCCGCCAAGTCCTGTGCCAGGACGAGGCGTTGCTCGGTCAGCCGGTGCCGCTCGCCCTCCGCGAAGGGCCCGGGCACGGAGGCCAGCGGCTCGCCGCGGAACAGGCCGAGGGCCGTGGACCAGGCGGCGGCCGCGGCGTCCAGGTCCCCGGCCTCGCGCGCGGCGCGCCCCTCGGTGGCGAGCTCCTCGCAGCGGACGACGTCCACCCAGGTGCCGCCCGGGGCGTTCGCAGGGGTGAAGCGGTAGCCGCCGCGGACGGTGACGAGCACGGACTCGGCGGCGCCGGTTCCCCGGCCGGGGGTGTCGAGGCGTTTGCGCAGCCGGTGGACGTAGACCGGGATCACCTTGGCGCCGGTGCCGGGCGGCTCGGAACCCCAGACGCCGTCGAGGAGTTGCTGCCGGGTGACGGTGCGGCCGGGGCGCAGGAGCAGGGCGGCGAGGAGGGCCTGCTCGCGGACCGGCCCGAGGTCCACGGGTGCGCTGCCGCGCCAGGCCTGGAGGGGGCCGAGGAGGGCTAATCGGAGGTGCGGATTTGCATCTTCGTTTGCACCCGCGTCTACATCTGCGTCTACATCTGCGTCTGCATCTGTGGATAACTCGCGCATGATCGCCACGCGGGGGAGTTTATAGAGCGGCGCGCTCGCTGCGGGGGCCCTCACAAGATCCGCCCGTACTTTTCCCCACCCCGCCCCTTCCCGAACTGGGGGCAGGCCCCCAGGCCCCCGATCGCCTGACGGCTCGTCCTCAAACTCCCCCAGCCTTCGGCCGGGAGGTGCCCCCGGACGGGCTGGAATTGCGCCGCCTACCCCCCAGCCGCGAACGACTCCAGCGCCACATCGAAGTGCCGCTTCGCCGTGGCCGACTGGGCGCTCGGGCCCGAGATCCACAGGTCGTACATCCTGCCGCCCTCGTCCCAGCTCAGGTCGTACGTCTGCCGGGGCCCGCCGTCCGCCGCCGTCCCGTCCCAGGCGAAGCTCCAGAGCGCGGCGGGGTTGCCGTCGTGGGTGGTCTCGGTGACCGAGCCGTCGCGGTAGCCGGGGTAGTCGTCCGGGCCGTCCCGGTGCGCCTGCTCCATGACCGCCAACGGGCCCTGGGGGTCCTGGGGTTGGGGGTGGAAGCCGAGGCGGAACTTCTTGCCGGGGGAGTAGTAGTAGACGCGCGGCGCCTCGTAGGAGCGGGTGAAGCCGTCGGGGACCGCGACCTTGAAGCCCAGCGGGTCGGTGACCGTGCGGTACCCGGCGGGTGCCGGGTCGTCGGCGGGTGCGTCGGAGCCGCCGTCGTCCGGGGCGCCGCTCGCGTCGCCGCCGCCCGGCTTCTCCTGCTGGGTGGGCCCGGTCGACTTCGCCCCGTCGGGCGCGGCGGGGTTCGGGGACGCGTCCGGTACGCGGTCGCCCTTCGGGCTCTCGGCCGTCGGCGTCGGGTCGGCCTGCACCTTCCCGGAGGCCGACGGGTCCTTGCCCTGGTCACGGCCCGCGTACCAGAGCCCGAATCCCGTACCGCCCGCCGCGAGCGCCACGGCGAGGGCGGCCGCGAGGACGGCGGTACGCACCCGGGGGCGCCGGGCGGGCGGCGCGGGCCGGGCCGAGGCGGAGACGAGCGGTTCGGCGGGCTCGGTCACGGGGCCGGACGCGGACTGCGGGTCCCGCGGGGTCGGCGGCTGCGGTGCCCGCGCGGCCCCGCGGTGCGTGGGCGGCGCCGGGGGCGCCGCGGCGTGGGCGAGGCGCGGGTCGGCCGGGGCCCCGGCGCCTACGCGCGCGCCTGCGGTGGCCAGCGGGGCGGTCGCGGCGTCCTCGGCCAGCGGCCAGAGCATCCGCTCCGCCTCGTCGAGGTCGACCCGGCGCTGCACGTCCCGCTCCAGGAGCCCGCGTACGACCGGGGTGAGCGGGCCCGCGGCGGCCGGGATGCGGATGTCGTCCATCACGACGGCGTGCAGGACCCCGGCGACCGAGTCGCGGTGGAACGGGGACTCGCCGTCGACCGCCGCGCACAGCAGCACGCCGAGGGACCACAGGTCGGACTCGGGGCCGGTGTGCCGGTTCGACATGCGCTCGGGCGCCGTGTACTCGGGCGAGCCGACGAACGAGCCGGTCTCGGTCAGCGTGGTCTGGCCCGCGACCTGCGCGATGCCGAAGTCGGAGAGGACCACGCGGCCGGTGCGCGCCTCGATCAGGACGTTGGCCGGCTTGAGGTCGCGGTGCTGCACCCCCGAGGCGTGCGCCGCGCGCAGGGCGTCGAGCAGGGCGAGGCCGACGCGGGCGGCCTCGGCGGGGGAGACGGGTCCTTCGAGGGCGATGCGGTCGGCGAGCGAGCGGCCGTCGATCAGCTCCATCACGATCCACGGCTGTGCGTCGTGCTCGACGATGTCGTGCAGCACCATGATGTTGGGGTGGCGCACCTGGGCCACCGAACGGGCCTCGCGCAGGGTCCGTTCCCGCTGCATCTCCGCGTCCATGGACGGCAGTCCGTCGTCGACGTGGAGTTCCTTGACGGCGACGGCGCGGCCGAGCAACTCGTCCTGCGCACGCCAGACGGTGCCCATGCCGCCGCGGCCGAGCCGTGCTCCGATGCGGTACCGGCCCGCTATGAGATCCCCCGTGCTTGCCATGCGCACATCATGCCGCAAAGCCCCGGTACCCCCGGTGTGGCGGCGCCCGGGCCCACAGGCGACGATTCGGGGCGAGGCGGGCGAAGCGCTGCGACGCAGGGGGCGGGAGGAGTTTCCCGTTACCTGCGGGGTGTGCCGTTCGTGCAGGGTAGACGCAGGCCGGAAGGGGCGGATGAGCTTCATGCACACCGAAGGTGGAGATGCTGTGGAAGGTGCACAGCAGGCGCTCGTACAGGGGGAGTTGTACGTACGAGAGCACGGGGAGTCGTACGTACGAGAAGGGGCCCCGGCCGAGCAGGACCCGGACCTGCACCCGGACCCCGACCCCGTGCCGACCCTCCCCGCCACCCCCGTCGTCCTCCGCGGCGACGGGCTCGTCCTGCGGGAGTGGGCCGAGGGTGACCTGCCCGCGATGGCGGAGCTCTTCGACGAGCCCGGCATCGCCCACCGCACCCCGCTCGCCTCGCCCTTCGACCTGGCCGCCGCCCGCGCCTACCTCGACCGGGCCCGCAGCACCCGCGCCGACGGCACCCGGCTCCAGCTCGTCGTCACCGAGGACGGAGTGACGCCGCTCGGCGAGGTGCTGCTCGCCTCGCTCGGCGCGGAGCGCCCGGCCGGTGCGGTCACGCTCGGGTACGCGATCGGCGCCGCCCACCGCGGCCGCCGCCTCGCCCTCCGCGCCACCCGGCTGCTCACCGAGTACGCCCACACCACGCTTGGCCTGCACCGGCTCCGGCTGCAGATCGAGGCGGACAACGCGGCCAGCACCGGGGTGGCCCGGGCGGCGGGGTACCGGCTCCGTGCCGACGTACCGCCGACCGAGGTGACGCAGAAGGGGCGTACGTACACGCTGCAGGTCTGGGAGCACGAGGGGTAGGCCGTATCGAGGGGTGGGCCGCTTCGCGGGTGGGCGATGAGTTCGCGGGGCGACCGGGGTCTACCCCCGTGAGGCGCGCGGGTGGACCCGCGCCACGTCGAAAGGCATCCCCATGAGCGCACAGCCGCAGAAGATCAAGACATGTCTCTGGTTCGACGGCCAGGCCGAGGAGGCCGCCGAGCTCTACACGTCGCTGTTCGACGACTCCCGCGTGACCCAGGTGCAGCGTTACAGCGAGGTCGGGCCGGGGGAGCCCGGCAGCGTCATGGTGGTCATGTTCGAGCTCGCGGGGACGGAGTTCATGGGCCTCAACGGCGGCCCCGAGTTCCAGTTCACCGAGGCCGCCTCGGTCTACGTCGACTGCGACGACCAGAAGGAGGTCGACCGGCTCTGGTCCGCGCTCACCGCGGACGGCGGCCAGGAGGGCCCGTGCGGCTGGCTCAAGGACAAGTACGGCCTGTCCTGGCAGATCATCCCGCGCGTCCTGGACGAGCTGATCACCGACCCGGACCCGGCCAGGTCCGGGCGCGCGATGAAGGCGATGCTCAGCATGGGCAAGCTCGACGTCCAGGCGCTGGTGGACGCGGCCGACGGGAAGTGACGCGCCCCGGTCGCGGACGGTTCCGGAGGTCGTGGCGGGACTCGAACCCGCAACGTGACCGCCGTACGCCGTTCATGCACGGACCCGGGTCGTACGACCAAGGGACCAGCCGCCGCCCGCCCAACGACAGGCGCCAGTAAGGGAGTTGCCCCTTACGCTGACGCGCATGACCACGACCGAACGGGACACCGCACCCAGCGTCCTGCGGGAGGCGGAGCACACGAGCGGGGTGCTGCGCCGCCCGTACCGCGCGCTGAGCATCGGCATCGTCTCCGTCGTCCTCCTCATCGCGTTCGAGGCGACCGCCGTCGGCACCGCGATGCCGGTCGCCGCACGGGAGCTGGACGGGGTGGCGCTTTACGCCTTCGCGTTCTCCGGCTACTTCACGACGAGCCTGTTCGGCATGGTCCTCTCCGGCCAGTGGGCGGACCGGCAGGGGCCGCTCGGCCCGCTGACCGCCGGGATCGGGGCGTTCGCCGCGGGCCTGCTGCTCTCCGGGACGGCGGGCGCCATGTGGCTGTTCGTCCTCGGCCGCGCCGTCCAGGGCCTCGGCGGCGGCCTGGTGATCGTCGCGCTGTACGTGGTGGTCAGCCGGGCCTACCCGGAACGGCTGCGCCCGGCGATCATGGCGGCGTTCGCGGCGAGCTGGATCGTGCCGTCGATCGTCGGACCGCTCGCCTCCGGCACGGTCACCGAACAGCTCGGCTGGCGCTGGGTGTTCCTCGGCATCCCCGCCCTGGTCGTGATCCCGCTGGCCCTCGCGCTCCCCGCGATCCGCCGCACGGCCGCGGGCCCGCCCGACGGCGCCCCCGCCGCGTTCGACCCGCGCCGGATCCGTCTCGCCCTCGGCATCTCCGGCGGCGCCGCACTCCTCCAGTACGCGGGCCAGGACCTCAGTGTCTGGTCGCTGCTCCCGGGCCTCGCGGGGGCAGCGCTGCTCGTGCCGTCGGCGCTCGGGCTGCTGCCGCGCGGCACGTTCCGGGCCGGGCGCGGGCTGCCCGCGGTGGTGCTGCTCCGTGGCATCGCGGCCGGGTCGTTCATCGCGGCCGAGTCCTTCGTACCGCTGATGCTCGTCACCCAGCGCGGGCTCTCGCCGACGATGGCCGGGTTCTCGCTCGCGGTCGGCGGCGCGACCTGGGCGCTCGGCTCCTGGGTGCAGTCCCGGCCACGCCTCGAACCGCACCGTGAGCCGCTGGTCCGGCTCGGCATGCTGCTCGTCGCCCTGGCCATCGCCACGGCGCCGACGGTCCTGATCGACGCCGTACCCGTCTGGATCGTGGCCGTCGCCTGGGCCTGGGGCTGCTTCGGGATGGGCCTGACGATCTCGTCGACGAGCGTGCTCCTGCTGAAGCTGTCCGCCCCGAGCGAGGCGGGCACCAACTCGGCCGCCCTGCAGATCTCCGACGGCCTCTCCAACATCCTGCTCCTCGCGACGGGCGGCGCGGCGTTCGCGGCGCTGGGCGGGGGAGCGGTGGGGTCGGCGCACGGGGCGGGGGCGGCCACGGGGGCGAACCCCGGCGCGTTCGTGGCGGTCTTCGCGCTGTCGGTCGCGGTGGCGCTGGTGGGGGTGTTGGTGGCGGGGCGGCTGCGGTCTTCGGCCACACACGCTCCGTAGATGCATCGCTACGCATCCGTTGCGCATCATGATGCACACCCCGTACACTGTGATGCATGAGAACCACAGTCGACCTCCCCGAAGACCTGATCCAGGACGCCAAGCAGCGGGCGGCGCGCAGGCGCGTCTCGGTGAGTGCGGTGATAGAGGATGCGATGCGTGCCTCGTTCGCGCGGGACGTCGCAGCCGCACGGAACATCGTCAAGCTGCCGACGTACGGGACCGGCGGTGTGCGTCCCGGCGTCGACCTCGGCGACAACGGCTCGCTGCTCGACCTGATGGACGGCACCGAGTGATCTTCTGTGACGTGAACGTCCTCGTGTACGCCTTTCGCGAGGACGCCGACGGCCACGAGGCGTATCACAGCTGGCTGGCCGAGCGGCTCAACGGCGAAGAGCCGGTGGGGATCAGCTCGGTGGTGACGAGCGGTCTGGTGCGCATCGTCACGCATCCGAAGATCTTCACGGAGCCGGCGCCCGTGTCGGCGGCTCTGGAGTTCGTGGAGGCGCTGCGCGAAGCGCCGGCCTCCGTCCCGCTGCGCGAGGGTGAGCGGCACTGGCAGATCTTCGAGCGCCTGTGCCGCAAAGTGGGAGCGCGCGGAAACCTGATTCCGGACGCCTACCTCGCCGCCCTGGCCATCGAGACCGGCGCGACGTTCTACAGCGCGGACCGAGGCTTCGCCCGCTTCCCCGGTCTCCGTTGGCAGCACCCCATGGACGAGGTCTGAACATGCCCGATCTCCAGGTGAACCTCAGGCCCGACCAGGAGGCCGCCGTCCCATGTGACCCCAGTCCCAACCTCGGTCGGCCCGGCTGAGGGCACCCCGATCCGTGAACCCGCACCGGTAAGGTGGCCCGGTTGTCATACGTAGCCGAGCGCCGCGCGCGCAGGAACCCCGACGGAGACCGTGACTACTTCGACCGCCGCCACCTCCAGCCACCACCTCTCCCCCGCCTTTCCCGGCCGCGCCCCCTGGGGCACCGCGAACAAGCTGCGGGCCTGGCAGCAGGGGGCCATGGACCGGTACATCCAGGAGCAGCCGCGGGACTTCCTCGCCGTCGCGACCCCCGGCGCAGGCAAGACGACGTTCGCGCTGACCCTCGCCTCCTGGCTCCTTCACCACCACGTCGTGCAGCAGGTGACGGTGGTCGCGCCGACCGAGCACCTGAAGAAGCAGTGGGCGGAGGCCGCGGCCCGGATAGGCATCAAGCTGGACCCGGAGTACAGCGCCGGCCCGCTGAGCAAGGAGTACCACGGCGTCGCGATCACCTACGCGGGCGTCGGCGTGCGCCCCATGCTGCACCGCAACCGCGTCGAGCAGCGCAAGACCCTCGTGATCCTCGACGAGATCCACCACGCCGGTGACTCCAAGTCCTGGGGCGAGGCCTGCCTGGAGGCGTTCGAGCCCGCCACCCGCCGCCTCGCCCTCACCGGCACGCCGTTCCGCTCGGACACCAACCCGATCCCCTTCGTCCAGTACGCGGAGGGCAACGACGGCATCCGCCGCTCCTCCGCGGACTACACCTACGGCTACGGCAACGCCCTCGGCGACGGCGTCGTCCGCCCCGTCATCTTCCTCTCGTACAGCGGCAACATGCGCTGGCGCACGAAGGCGGGGGACGAGATCGCGGCCCGCCTGGGCGAGCCGATGACCAAGGACGCCGTCAGCCAGGCCTGGCGCACCGCGCTCGACCCGCGCGGCGACTGGATGCCCAACGTCCTCAAGGCCGCCGACCAGCGCCTCACCGAGGTCCGCAAGGGCATCCCCGACGCGGGCGGCCTCGTCATCGCCTCCGACCAGGACTCGGCCCGCGCCTACGCCAAGCTGATCCGCGATATCACCGGCACCAAGGCCACGCTCGTTCTCTCCGACGACAACGGCGCCTCGCAGCGGATCGACGACTTCAGCGCGAGCGACGACCGCTGGATGGTCGCCGTCCGCATGGTGTCCGAGGGCGTCGACGTGCCCCGCCTCGCGGTCGGCGTGTACGCGACGACGATCTCGACCCCGCTGTTCTTCGCCCAGGCCGTAGGCCGTTTCGTACGGTCCAGGCGGCGCGGCGAGACCGCCTCCGTGTTCCTGCCGACCATCCCCGACCTCCTCGGCTTCGCGAACGAGATGGAGGTCGAGCGCGACCACGTCCTCGACAAGCCGAAGAAGGACGGCGAGGAGGACCCGTACGCCGAGTCCGAGCAGGAGATGGACGAGGCGAACAAGCAGGAGGACGAGGACACCGGCGAGCAGGACATGCTGCCCTTCGAGGCCCTGGAGTCCGACGCGGTCTTCGACCGGGTCCTCTACGACGGCTCCGAGTTCGGCATGCAGGCCCACCCGGGGAGCGAGGAGGAGCAGGACTACCTCGGCATCCCGGGACTGCTCGAACCCGACCAGGTGCAGATGCTGCTGCAGAAGCGCCAGGCCCGGCAGATCGCGCACAGCAAGAAGCGGCCCGACGAGGACGCGGACCTGCTCGAACTGCCCGCCGAGCGCCGCCCTGTCGTCTCCCACAAGGAGCTGCTGGAACTCAGGAAGCAGCTGAACACCATGGTCGGCGCGTACGTCCACCAGTCGGGCAAGCCGCACGGCGTGATCCACACCGAGCTGCGCCGGGTGTGCGGCGGCCCGCCGAGCGCGGAGGCCACGGCGGGCCAGATCCGGCAGCGGATCACCAAGGTGCAGGAGTGGGCCACTCGGATGAAGTGAGCCCGGGGGAGAGGGAGTTGGGGCCGCGCGCCCTCTCGGCTACCCCTTCCGGCCCGGCCGGTGGCGGCCGAGCGCGACCATCCCCGTGCCGACGGCCAGGGTCAGCGCACCGGCCCCGATGATCCACCCCGTACCGGAGTCCGACTCGGGCAGCGGCTCGGCCGGTCCACTGCGGGCCGCGACCACGGTGACTGTCGAGGGCGAGGCCGGGGCCGGGGCGAGGGGGCCGAAGGCGGCAGGGGGAGCTGAGGCGGCTGAGGCGGCAGGGGAGGCAGAGGCGGCCGAGGTTGCAGGAGCGGCCGAGGCAGGAGCGGCAGGAGCGGCAGGAGTGGCTGGAGCGGCTGGGGCGGCCGTGGCGGGCACGGACCACAGGAGCGCACCGGTGGCGGCGGCGACGGCGACACAGGGGGCGGTACGGCGGAGCTTCATGTGCGGCGGCCTTTGCTGTGACGGCTCGGGAGCTGGAACGGCTCGGGTGCACCGGGGTCGGGACCGGCTGAGCGCCAACGTAATGTGCGTACGACACCAGTGGCGGCCGCAAAGGTCCCCGGTCCCGCGCCAGAGGTCCCGAAGCGGGCGCGCCACCGGATGGCCAAGGTCCCCAAAGGCTCCAAAGGGGCATACCGCAACTGATCGACGCCGGTCCGTCGACCAAGGTGCCCGGATTCTGGACAAAGTCTTCCGCTGAGCGGGACGGGCTCGCTACTGTCCCCGGAACGCACACGCCCCGTGGCAGCGCCGCCGCGGAGCGCAGCCAGTGCCGGGCGGCACCGGGGCGAGCGCGCCCCGGACCGCCTCTTTTCGACTCACCTCTAAGGAGAGGGCGTCGTGACCGCGGAGACTTCCCAGACGCTCGACCGAGGCCTGCGGGTCCTCAAACTGCTCGCCGACACCGACCACGGCCTGACCGTCACCGAACTGTCCAACAAGCTCGGGGTCAACCGCACCGTGGTCTACCGACTGCTCGCCACCCTGGAGCAGCACACCCTGGTCCGCCGTGACCTGGGCGGCCGCGCCCGCGTCGGCCTCGGCGTGCTGCGCCTCGGCCGGCAAGTGCACCCGCTGGTCCGCGAAGCCGCGCTGCCCGCGCTGCGTGCCCTCGCCGAGGACATCGGGGCCACCGCGCACCTGACGATGGTCGACGGCGCGGAGGCGCTGGCCGTGGCGGTGGTCGAGCCGACGTGGACCGACTACCACGTGGCGTACCGCACGGGCTTCCGGCACCCGCTCGACCGGGGCGCCGCCGGCAAGGCGATACTCTCCGCCCGCCAGGGCCTGCTGAACGACCCCGGCTACACGCTCACCCACGGCGAGCTGGAGGCCGGCGCGAGCGGCGCGGCGGCACCGCTGATCGGGGTGACGGGCATCGAGGGCAGCGTCGGCGTCGTGATGCTGGCGGACTCCGTGCCGGAGCGGGTGGGGGAGCGGGTCCTCGACGCGGCGAAGGAGGTCGCGGACGCGCTGCGGTAGCCCCGGAGGACCGAACCCCGGACCACGGTGCCGAGTCCCGCACGGACTAGATTGACCCCGTGCTCTCTCGCCTCGCCGCCCTCCCCCGCCGTACCGCTCTCGCCCTCAGCGCCGTCCCCGTACTGGCCCTGATCGGTGTGACCGTCTTCGCGCCGCTGCCGTTCGCGGTGGCGCAGCCGGGTTCGACCGAGGACGTGCTCGCCGACCACAAGGGCGAGCAGGTGATCACCGTCGAGGGTGCGCCCACGCGGCCCACCCAGGGCAAGCTCCTGATGACGACGATCGCGGCGACGGCCCCGGACACGGAGGTCGACCTGGGCGGTGTGGTCGACGCCTGGTTCCGCACCGACCGTGCCGTGATGCCGCGCGAGGCGGTGTACCCGACCGGTGACACCACCGAGGAGATCGAGAAGCACAACCGCGGCGAGATGCGGAAGTCCCAGGACGACGCGGTCGCGGCGGCCCTGAACTATCTGGACGAGAGCCCGGAGGACGTACGGGTCGAGCTGCAGATGGAGGACATCGGCGGCCCGAGCGCCGGACTCCTCTTCACGCTCGGCATCATCGACAAGTTGGACGGCGACAGCAGCGGCGGCGACCTCACGGGCGGCCGCACCATCGCCGGTACGGGAACGATCACCGCCGACGGCAAGGTCGGCCCGGTCGGCGGCGTGGCCCTGAAGACCCAGGCGGCGGGCCGCGACGGCGCGAGCGTCTTCCTGGTCCCGAAGCCGGAGTGCGCCGACGCGAAGGCCGAACTCCCCGACGGCGTACGCCTGATCCCCGTCACCACCCTCGACGGCGCGGTGGACGCGCTGCGCGCGCTCGACAAGGGCGGCAAGGTCCCTAGCTGCTGACCACCGCGACGACGGGAACCCGCGGGGTCGCCAGCCGGAGCCCCAACTCGACGAGTAACCAGCCGAGTTGAGTACGCAATGGGGTGCGGGGCGCCGGACGGTATGCGGCTGCCTGTAGCTGGGGTATGAGGGGCAGAGGGGGCAATCCAGGGCTGCCCTCGGTCCCGTGTGGTCAGGGCGTACAGGTGAAGCGAGCCCACGCGGTGCTCAGGGTGCGGAGTGTGGAGTCAACTCACTTCAGCTGTCGATGGGTTGGTGCTTCTTTACGTTCAGCTCGTGATCCTGGTCGGGAGTGAGCGCAGCGTGAAGTAACCATCCGCGGTGCTGAGCCAGTCGTGCATGTGTGTGGGCGGCGGCAGTGGTGGGCGCGTGCTGTGTGGCCACCTCGTGCAGCACCTCCGGTACGGCACCCGGGGTCTCGGGCGCCCCGTCCGTCATCAGCTCAACGCCGATCCGTGTGCCCTGATGCGCCGTCCGCCACCACCGCTCCCGCCCCTTGCCGTGCTCGGGCGCGTCCTCGACGAAGCCGTACGCGGCGAGCTGGCGCAGGTGACAGCTGGTCGCACCACTTGGACCCGCCCAGCTCGACACGGGCCCGCACCCGCGGCTCCTGCCGCACGCGAGGCCTTCACCGGAGAGGCACTCCCGGCGAGGCGCTTACCTCCCCCCCCACGTGCGAGGCCTCACCCACCCCGGCGAGGCCTCAGTTCTCCTTGACGAACCCCTCAGCCACCATCCAGTCCAACGCCACCGAATGCGGATCCTCCCCGCCCACGTCCACTCGGGCGTTCAGCTCGCGGGCCACGTCGTTGTTGAGCTTGGCCGTGATCGGGGCCAGGACGTCCGCGATCTCCGGGAACTCCTTCAGGGAGTCGGTGTTGATCTCGGGGGCGGCGTTGTAGTTGGGGAAGAACCGCTTGTCGTCCTCCATCACCGTCAGGTCCATCGCCTTGATGCGGCCGTCGGTCGTGAACACCTCGCCGTACGTGCAGGTGCCCTTGGCCGCCTGCGTGTAGATGATGCCGGTGTCCATCTTGGTGATGTTGGCGGGCGGGACGCTCATCCCGTACTCCTTCTGCATGCCCGGCAGGCCGTCGTTGCGGGAGGCGAACTCGCTCTCCACGCACAGCGTGACCGCCTTCGGGTCGGACTTCGCGAGCGCCGCCACGTCCGAGAGCGTCTTCGTCTTGTACTTCTTCGCGTTGGCCTGGTTCATGGCGAGTGCGTACGTGTTGTTGAGCTCGGACGGCGGCAGCCAGGTGAGGCCGTTCTCCTTGTCCGCCTCGCGCACCGCCTCCCACTGCTTGCGCGGGTCGTCGATCGGTTCGGTGTTGCCCTGGTACGTGATCCAGGCGGTGCCCGTGTACTCGTACATCAGGTCCGCGTCGCCGCTCTTGACCGCCTCGCGGGCGCCGATCGAGCCCTGGATGCCGGTGCGGTCGAGCACCTTCGCTCCGGCCGCCTGCAGCGCGATGCCGGTGATCTGGCCGAGGATCAGCTGCTCGGTGAACTCCTTGGATGTGACGGTGAGATCGGCGCCCTCCAGCGGCCGGCCCTTGCCGACCGTGCCCGGCGTGACGTCGTCGACCATCGGGGAGCCGCTGGTCAGCCCGCACCCGACGAGCAGCGACGGGACCAGGACCGCGGCCGCCGCGAGACCGATCGCGCTCGTACGCCGCCTCATGACCGCACCTCCAGACCTCGCGGCCGCAGCAACAGCTCGGCGAGCGACGCCAGCCAGTCCACGAGCAGGGCGAGTGCCACCGTGAGGATCGAGCCGAGCACCAGGACCGGCATGCGCTGGTTGGTGATGCCCGTGGTGATCAGGTCGCCGAGCCCGCCGCCCCCGCCGAACGTGGCGAGCGTCGCCGTGCCGACGTTCAGGACGAGCGCGGTCCGCACGCCCGCGAGGATCAGCGGTACGGCAAGGGGGAGTTCGACCTTGCCGAGCACGCCGAGCGGGGACATGCCGATGCCCCGGGCGGCCTCCAGGAGCGTCGGGTCGTTGCCCTTCAGACCGGCGATCGTGTTGGACAGGACCGGGAGGACCGCGTAGATCACGATGCCGAACAGGGCGGCCTTCTGACCGATGCCCATCCAGATCACGAGCAGCGCGAGCAGGCCGATCGCCGGGGTCGCCTGCCCGATGTTGGCCAGGGCCATCGCGACCGGGGCCGCCTTCCGCAGCGGTTTGCGGGTCAGCAGGATGCCCAGCGGGATCGCGATGATCAGCACGAAGAACGTGGAGATCACGGTGAGTTGGATGTGCTGGCGCAGGCGCAGCCACACATTGCCGTCGGCCAGGGCGTTCTCCGCGATCGAGTCGAGCTCGGCGTTGCGGAACCAGAGCCAGGTGATCAGCAGCACGATCGCCAGGACCGCGGGCAGGAACGTCAGCTTCTGCCAGCTGATCCGCGGCGGCTCCTTGGCGGGCGGCTCGGGCGCGGCCTCCTCCGCCTCGCCGACGTCCCGGAACGGCACGCCCTTGACCTCGTGCTCACCCTCCGGCCGGGCGGGCGGCGTGGGGTTCGACGGTCCGCGCGAGGTGTTCACGCCCGCTCCTCCCCGGTGGCCTCGGCGCCCTCCTGCTCGCGGTGGGTGTGCTCGGCGCGCTGCTCCTCCAGCTCGTGCTGGTGCTCGACCGCGTCCAGGCGGTCGGCCTCCAGGAGTTCGTGCACGGAGTTCATCAGCGTCTCCATGTCGACGACACCCTCGTACGCCCCGCGCCGCCCCGTCACCGCGACCCGGCCCGCGTTGTCCGTGAGCACCGCCTCAAGCGCGTCGCGCAGGGTGGCGTCGCGGGTCACCGTGTCGTGGACGAGGGTGCCCGCGCGGGCGAGCGAACCGCGGGCGCGCATCAGGTCGCCGCGGCGCAGCCACTTGTACGGGCGGCCGCGCTTGTCCAGGAGCAGGATCTCGTTGGTGCTGCCGGAGCGGAGCTTGTTGAAGATGTCCTGCAGCGGATCGTCGACCGTCACCGTCGGGTAGTCCCGCACCTCCACATCCCGTACACGGGTCAGGTTGAGGCGTTTCAGGGCCGCGCCCGCGCCGACGAAACCGGAGACGAAGTCGTCGGCGGGGTTGGTGAGGATGGCCTCCGGGGTGTCGAACTGGGCGATGTGCGAGCGCTCCCTCAGCACCGCGATGCGGTCGCCCAGCTTGATGGCCTCGTCGAAGTCGTGCGTGACGAACACGATGGTCTTGTGCAGCTCGTGCTGGAGCCGGATCAGCTCGTCCTGCAAGTGGTCGCGGGTGATCGGGTCGACCGCGCCGAACGGCTCGTCCATCAGGAGCACGGGCGGGTCGGCCGCCAACGCCCGTGCCACGCCCACGCGTTGCTGCTGGCCGCCGGAGAGCTGGCGGGGATAGCGGCCGCGGAACTCGCCCGGGTCCAGGCCGACCAGGTCGAGCATCTCCTCGACCCGGTTCTTGATCTTCGACTTGGACCAGCCGACCATCTTCGGCACCAGGGCGATGTTCTGCGCGACGGTCATGTGCGGGAAGAGCCCGGAGGACTGGATCGCGTATCCGACCTTGCGGCGCAGCTTCACCGGGTCCATGTCGGTGACGTCCTCGCCGCCGATCCGGATGCGCCCGCTGGTCGGCTCGATCAGGCGGTTGATCATCTTCAGCGTCGTGGACTTACCGCAGCCGGAGGGGCCGACGAAGATGACGAGTTCGCCCGCCTTGATCTCCATGTTGACCTCGTCCACCGCCGGGTTGGGGCTGCCCGGGTAGCGCTTGGTGAGGTTCTCCAGCTCGATGGTGGCGCCGGTGGTCGCGTTCGCCGTGGACGCGTTCGCCGTGGACGCGGTGGCCCCCGCGGTCTCGGTCACGGATTCAGACACGGATCCCCCTCGGAATGGTCAGCCGTCCGATCAGGACGTACGCGGCGTCGAAAAGGAGCGCCAGGACGATGATCCCGAGCGTGCCCGCGAGCACCTGGTTCAGCGCGTTCTTGCTGCCCAGGGAGGCGATGCCGCGGAAGATCTCGTTGCCGAGGCCGGGACCCGACGCGTACGCGGCGATCGCGGCGATGCCCATCAGCATCTGCGTGGAGACCCGGATGCCGGTGAGGATCGGCGGCCAGGCCAGCGGCAGCTCCACCCGGAAAAGGCGCGCCCCCCGCGACATCCCGATGCCCTTGGCGGCGTCCACCAGGGACGGATCGACCCCGCGCAGCCCGACGATCGCGTTCCGCACGATGGGCAGCAGCCCGTACAAGGTCAGGGCGATCACGGTCGGAGCGACGCCGAGCCCGACGATCGGGATGAGCAGACCGATCATGGCGAGCGACGGGACCGTCAGGATCGTGGAGGTCGCCGTGGTGGCGAGCGAGCCCGCCCAGTCGCTGCGGTACGTGACGATTCCGATGATCACGCCGAGCACCGTGGCCACGACCATGCACTGGAAGACCGCGCTGGCGTGCTGGTAGGCGTCGGTCAGCAGCTGCTGATGCCGGTTGCCCAGGTAATCCCAGAAGTTCACCCCGTTACACCTCGGCTCTTCCGTGTCGACTCAAACATCCTTACGGGATGCGGACCGCCGTACCGCACGGAAAGCGCGGCCTGCGGTGGTCCCGCGGACGACGGCCAGACGGTCTGCGGCAGAGGGGCAGCGGCAGACGGTCAGCGGCAGACGGTCAGCGGCAGACGGTCAGCGGGAGCCGGGCTGCAGCGACGCCGCCTGCTCCACCAGCGGGATGATCCGCAGCGGAACGGGGTTCTCCATGACGATCGCCGTGGCGGCCCGGACGATGCCATCAAAACCCACAACCCGGTCGATCACACGTTGGAGATCCGCGTTCGACCTGGCCACGAGGCGACAGAGCATGTCCCCGCTGCCGGTCGTCGTATGCAGTTCGAGCACCTCGGGCACGGTCGCCAAGTGGGCGCGTACGTCGGCTCCCTGGCCCTGCTTGATCTCCAGGGTCGCGAACGCGGTGACCGGATAGCCGAGCGCGGCCGGGTCGACGTCCGGGCCGAAGCCGCGGATGACTCCGTTCGACTGAAGCCGGTCGAGCCGCGCCTGCACCGTGCCGCGGGCCACGCCGAGCCGCCGTGACGCCTCCAGGACGCCGATCCGGGGCTCCCGGGCGAGCAGCACGATGAGGCGGCCGTCGAGCTCGTCGACGGTGGGTCCGACCGGCTTTCCCAGAGACATGGCGTGGATCACACTCCCGATGGTCATCCTGCACAGATCGTCCGGACATATTGGCGCTCCACTAGGCACATTGACCAGGGTGACAGCGAACTATTGCGCACCTTGTGGAACGGAGAGAACCTGCGAACATGACTGACACCACGCAGGTCACCACCCCTCACACCGCCCGGCAGGCCGACCCCTTCCCGGTCAAGGGAATGGATGCGGTCGTCTTCGCCGTGGGCAACGCCAAGCAGGCCGCGCACTACTACTCGACCGCCTTCGGCATGAAGCTCGTCGCCTACTCGGGACCCGAGAACGGCAGCCGCGAGACGGCCAGTTACGTTCTGGAGAACGGCGGCGCCCGGTTCGTCCTCACCTCCGTGATCAAGGCCGCCACCGACTGGGGCCGCTTCCTCGAAGCGCACGTCGCCGAGCACGGTGACGGTGTCATCGACCTCGCCATCGAGGTCCCGGACGCCCGCGCCGCCTACGCGTACGCGATCGAGCACGGCGCCACCGGCATCGAGGAGCCGTACGACACCAAGGACGAGCACGGCACGGTCGTCCGCGCGAGCATCGCGACGTACGGCCAGGTCCGGCACACGCTCGTCGAGCGCACCGGCTACGACGGCCCCTACCTGCCGGGCTTCGTCGCCGCCGACCCGATCGTGACGCCGCCGGCCAAGCGGACCTTCCAGGCCATCGACCACTGCGTCGGCAACGTCGAGCTCGGCAAGATGAACGAGTGGGTGGCCTTCTACAACAAGGTCATGGGCTTCACGAACATGAAGGAGTTCGTGGGCGACGACATCGCCACCGAGTACAGCGCGCTGATGTCGAAGGTCGTCGCGGACGGCACCAAGAAGGTCAAGTTCCCGATCAACGAGCCCGCGATCGCGAAGAAGAAGTCGCAGATCGACGAGTACCTCGACTTCTACAACGGCCCCGGCGTCCAGCACATGGCGCTCGCCACCAACGACATCGTCTCGACGGTACGCACCATGCGCGACGCAGGTGTGCAGTTCCTGGACGTGCCCGACTCGTACTACGACACCCTCGGCGAGTGGGCGGGCGAGACCCGCGTGCCCGTGGAGACGCTGCGCGAGCTGAAGATCCTGGTCGACCGGGACGAGGACGGCTACCTGCTGCAGATCTTCACCAAGCCGGTCCAGGACCGGCCGACCGTCTTCTTCGAGATGATCGAGCGGCACGGGTCGATGGGGTTCGGCAAGGGGAACTTCAAGGCGCTGTTCGAGGCGATTGAGCGGGAGCAGGAGAAGCGGGGCAACTTGTAGGTCGGGCTTGTCGTTCGGTGGACGTCGTCCGGGGCTCGGTCGATCGCCCTCCGGGCTCGTCCTCAAGCGCCGGACGGGCTGGGTTTCCGCCCTTCGGGCTTGTCCTCAAGCGCCGGACGGGCTGATTTTGTCGGCGAGGCCGACGGCGACGGTGTTCGCGTGGCCGTCGGGCTCGGCTTCGGAGTTGAACTCGGCGTCGGCGCAGGGGAGTTGGGGACAGTCGGTCGCACCGGCGCCGCAGGCTTCGGCGGCGGCGCCGTCGGCTTCCCGTGCATGTTCTCCGGGCCGCCCTCCGGGGGCTCGCCGAGGGCGACCAGGGCCTCCGAGGCGGAGGGCGCGAGCAGCGGGGAGAAGTGCGGGTTGACGCGCATCGCCTGCTCAAGGTGGCGGCGGGCCGCGCCGTACTTGCCGACCTCGCGCTCGATCTCGCCCCGGTGGTACGCGAACAGCGCGCTCATCGGGCCGTCCTTCATCGCCCGCGTCGCGTACGGCAGGGCCTTCTTGCTCTTGCCCGCGCGGTGCAGCGCCCAGGCGAGGGCGTCGCTGACCTCCCGGCCCGGCTGGCGCTTGTACTCGGCGGTCAGCCGTCGTACCGCCGCCTCCGGGTCGCCGTGGTCCGCCTCGAAGCGGCCGAGGATCAGGGCGTCGTTGACGCCGACCGCGCTCTCCTGCTCGACCCGCGCGCGCAGCAGCTCGTACTGCGCCTGCGAGGCGGGCTCCATGCCAAGGGACTCGTACAACTCGCCCAGTTCCAGGGCGTGTTCGGGGCGCGGCAGCTTCGCGATCGCCGCCTGGTAGCTGATGGTCGCGTCCGAGGTCCGGCCGAGTGCGGCCAGCGCGCGGCCCTTGCCCGCCAGCGAGGCGTGGTGCTCGGGCTCGGTGCGCAGCGCCGCCTCGAAGTAGTTCAGCGCCGCGGCCGGCTCCCCGCGCTCGAACATCAGCTCCCCGAACCGGTGCTGGTACGAGGCCTGTTCGGCGGGCGTCTCCGCGAGCGCCGCCGCGTCCGACAGGTACGCCGCCGAGTCCTCGCGCCAGCCGCGGTCCCGGTAGACCTGCGCGGTACGGGCCATCACGGCGCTGCCCGACCCCAGTTCCTGCAGCTTCTCCAGGGCCTTGCCGACCGCCTTGTGGTCGCCGACCCCGCCGTACGCCTCGATCAGCGGCGGGTAGAGCGTCCAGCGCTCCGGCGCCCTCGCCACCGCGGCCTCGGCGTACTTCTTCGCCGCGCGGTAGTCGTGCCGCGCGTTCGCGAGCACCGCCATCCCGGCCAGGGCCTCCACGTTGCCCGCCGCGCCGGAACGCGCCGCGAGGGACCGCTTCAGGGCGTCGTCGGCCTTCGCCAGAAACGCCAAGTCCGCGGTCCTGCGGCCCTGTTCGACATAGGCCGAGCCGAGCACCGCCCAGGACTCCTCGTCGCCCGGATGGCGCCGCACATGCGCCTCGCGGTCGCCGATCAGCGCCGCCAGATCGGGCAACGCCGCCGGTACACCCGCCCCGTACGCGGCCTGCGCCCGCCCCACCGGACCGAGCGCGGGCGGCGGCGCGCCGTCCCGCAGCAGCGGTACGAGTGTGACCACGCCGGCCAGGACCACGGAACCCGCGACCGAGGCGAGCAGCACCCGGCGCGGGGAGGAGGTCCGGCGCCGGCGCGGCGCCCGCGAGTCCTGACGCGCATCCTGATCGATCTCCATGGCGCACACTGTGCGGCAGAAAGTGGGCCAATACGACGAACGCATCGCGGCGTGCGCCGGGCGACGCAGACGGGTTCACACCGATGGCCCCCGGTGCGACCCTTGGATCATGAACGGTGCCTCCGAGAGCAACCCCGGTCACCTCGTCGCCCAACTGCGCGAGGGCCTGCCCGCCGAAGCCGTCCTCACCGACCCGGACATCACCGCCGCCTACGCCAACGACATGGCCAGCTTCTGCGAGGCGGGCGCCCCCGCCGTCGTCGTACTGCCGCGCACCGTCGAACAGGTGCAGCACGTCATGCGCACCGCGACCGCGCTGCGCGTCCCCGTCGTCCCGCAGGGCGCCCGCACCGGCCTCTCCGGCGCCGCCAACGCCTCCGACGGCTGCATCGTGCTCTCGCTGACCAGGATGGACGCCATCCTGGAGATCAACCCGGTCGACCGGATCGCCGTCGTCGAGCCGGGCGTCGTCAACGCCGCGCTCTCCCGCGCGGTCAACGAACACGGCCTCTACTACCCGCCGGATCCCAGCAGTTGGGAGCAGTGCACCATCGGCGGCAACATCGGCACGGCCTCCGGCGGCCTGTGCTGCGTCAAGTACGGGGTCACCGCCGAGTACGTCCTCGGGCTCGACGTCGTCCTCGCCGACGGCCGCCTGCTGCAGACCGGGCGCCGCACCGCCAAGGGCGTCGCAGGGTACGACCTCACCCGCCTCTTCGTCGGCTCCGAGGGCAGCCTCGGCGTCGTCGTCCGCGCCGTGCTCGCCCTGAAGCCCGAACCGCCGCTGCAGCTCGCGCTCGCCGCCGAGTTCGGTTCAGCGGCCGACGCCTGCGCGGCCGTATGCAAGATCATGGAGGGGGGTCATGTCCCCTCGCTCCTCGAACTGATGGACCGTACGACCATCAGGGCCGTCAACGACATGGCGCAGATGGGCCTGCCGGAGACCACCGAGGCGCTGCTCCTGGCCGCCTTCGACACCGCGGACCCGGCCGCCGACCTGGCCGCCGTCGGCGAGCTGTGCGCCGCTGCCGGAGCCACCGAGGTGGTGCCCGCCGACACCCACGCCGAGTCCGAACTCCTGCTCCAGGCGCGGCGGTTGTCGCTCACCGCGCTGGAGGCCGTCAAGGGCACCACGATGATCGACGACGTCTGCGTGCCCCGCTCCCGCCTCGCCGACATGCTGGAGGGCACGGCCCGTATCGCCGAGAAGTACGACCTGACCATCGGCGTCTGCGCGCACGCGGGCGACGGCAACACGCACCCCACGGTCTGCTTCGACGCCCAGGACCCGGACGAGTCCCGGCGCGCCCGCGAGTCCTTCGACGAGATCATGGCCCTCGGCCTGGAGCTCGGCGGCACGATCACCGGCGAGCACGGCGTGGGCGTCCTCAAGAAGGAGTGGCTGGCGCGCGAGATCGGCCCCGTGGGCGTCGAGCTGCAGCGCGGCATCAAGCAGACCTTCGACCCGCTCGGCCTGCTCAACCCCGGCAAGCTGTTCTGATCCCGGGGGCCCCACGGGCCCCCGGGGCTGTTCCGGCACCCCGGTCGGGGGCTGTTCCGGCTTCGCGCCCGGCTTCCCGGTCGGGGGCTGTTCCGGCTTCCCGCCCGGCACCCGGCTCACTCACCGTCCTTGGACTCGTCCGAGGGCCACGGGTCGCGCAGCCACAGGTCGTCCGCCGGGGTCGGCGTCAGCAGGTCGGCCAGGCCGTCGTCGATGCCGAGGTGGTCCGACTCCGAGCCGGGCGGGACCACCCGGAGCGTCCGCTCCAGCCACGCCGAGACGGCCGCCGCCGGGGCCTCCAGGAGGGCGTCGCCGTCGGGCGAGCTGAGCGCCATCAGGACGACGCTGCGGCCGTCCATCTTCGTCGGCCACGCCCGTACGTCCCCGTGGCCGCACGGCCGGAAGACGCCCTCGACGAGCAGCTCACGCGCGAAGGTCCAGTTCACCGGCTGGTCGGAGCCGACGTGGAAGGTGATGTGCACGGCGTACGGGTCGTCCGTGCGGTAGGTGAGCCGGGCCGGTACGGCGATGCTGCGCTCCGGGGACAGGACCAGCTTCAGCTCGAGTTCGCGTTCCACCATGGTGTGCATGTCGTGCCTCTCTTCCGCTTCGGGCGGGGCCGTGGAGCAGGCCCGCACGAGGAGAGAGCGCGCAGCCCGACGTTGCTTACGCGACTTTCCGAAGTTTTTTTCCGGGACTCTTCCCAGGCCCCGAATGTGCCCGGAAAGTGGACGGAACGACGGGACCTGCCCGGTGCCCCCGGGCGGTCTGATAGATGTGGGACTTCCACAACACCCTCCAGACAGATACGGGACTACGGACGGACCATGAGCGCTCCCACCCCGGCCCCCGGCGACAGCAGCCCCACGAGTGGGTACTACCCGGACCCCTCCATCCCCGGATACATCCGGTACTGGAACGGCGCCGCCTGGGTGCCCGGAACCAGTCGCCCCGCACCAGCCGAGGGTGAGCCGATGCCGGTGCCGCCCGGTGGCGCCGAGCCCGCGCCCGGCGTCGTCCCCGAGCAGCAGGTCGCCCCGGCCGAGGAGACCGGCCCGATGTTCCTCGACGCGGGGCCCGCGGCCGAGCCCGCCCTCGACGCGGCCCAGGCGTCCGACCGGCCCGAGCCCGCCTCCGCCTGGCAGGCCGACGCCTCCCGGCAGACCGGCTTCGGCGCCGAGCAGTCCCGCGTCTCCTGGGGCGGCGAGCACGAGCAGCAGGCGGCGCAGGCCGCCCACGCCGCCCACGCTGCCCAGCAACAGCCGGTCGAGGAGCCGCAGTCCGCGCACCCCGCGCCGACCCCGCGCACCGACGGCACGGTCACGATCCGCGCCCTCAAGCCGGGCCGCGCCCCGCAGGGCGAGCAGCAGCAGCCCCCCGCCGACGCGGGCCAGGGCCAGCAACCGCCCGCGGACGGCACGATGATGGTCCGCCGGGTCCGCCCCGGCCAGAACCCGCCCGGCCAGAACCCGCCCGGCCAGAACCAGCCGGGCCAGAACCCGCCCCGCCAGCCCGAGCCGGGCACGATGGCGATCCGCGCGCTGCCCGGCCAGCAGAACCCGGTGCAGCCCACGCCGCCCCAGAACGCCCCGTCCGGCTACGGCTACCCGCAGCCCGCGACCCCGCAGCAGGGCGCCCCCGGCGGGCCCGCGCCCGCCTCCGGTTACGGCTACCCGCAGCCGCAGTCCGGCGCCCCGGTCAGCTCCGGCGCGGGCGGCGGTGCCGCGTCCTGGCCGCAGCAGGTGCAGCACCTGGCGCAGGGACCCGAGGCGGAGGCCGGCCCGGTCACCCCGTTCAGGCCGGTCGCCGAGGACCCGTTCCTCGCGGCCGCCCAGGCCCAGGCCGCGGCCCGGCCCGCCGCTCTCGGCAAGCGGCTCGCGGCCCGGCTGATCGACACGGTCGTCGTGGGCGGGGTCACGGGCGCCGTCGCGTTCCCGCTGGTGAGCAGCGCGGTCGAGCACATCGACGGCAAGATCCAGGAAGCGAAGCTGTCCGGCGTGGAGACCACGGTGTGGCTGCTCGACGGCACGACGTCGCTGAACTTCGGCATCGTCCTCGCCGTACTCCTGGTCTTCGGCGCGCTGTACGAGGCGCTGCCGACGTCGAAGTGGGGCTTCACGCTCGGCAAGAAGCTGCTGAAGGTAGAGGTCCGGGACATCGAGGAGCACGTCGCCCCGACCTTCTCGGCGGCCCTGCGCCGCTGGCTGGTCTTCAGCGTCCCCGGCGTCCTGGTGATCGGCGTCCTGGGCGTGCTGTGGTGCACGTGGGACCGCCCGTGGCGGCAGTGCTGGCACGACAAGGCGGCCCGAACGTTCGTCGCCGGGTAACCACTCGTGCCCCGAAAGGGGCGCGGGGCTGTGACATTTGCGGCTCCGCCGCGGGGCGCGACCAGCCACGACGGTGCGGCAGCCGGGAGACAGCCGTCCCCCGTTCAGCCCCCCGCCGGATGCACACCGCAGGTGAGCGCTGTCGACTCGGCGGTATGACTACTCCACCGCCGCCCGGCAACGGCCCGTCCCCGGACGACGATCCGTTCAGCAAGCCGCAGCAGCCGCCCGCGGGCAGTGGTGGTAGCTCGCCGTACGACCCGCCGCCACCCCCTCCCGGTGGCGGCGACACCGGCGGCTTCGGTCCGCCGCCGCCCGGTGGAGGCCCCCCGCCCTACGGCGGTGATCCGTACGGCGGTGGCTACGGCGGAGCCGACCCGCTCGCCGGGATGCCCCCGCTGGCCGACAGCGGGCGCCGCGTCCTCGCCCGGATCGTCGACATGCTCATCGTCGCCATCGTGGTGGCCCTGCTCTCCTGGGCGTTCGGCTGGACGAAGGTGGAGATCGACACCGAGGAGGTCGAGTACGGCACGACCTTCGGCCGATCGGTCCTCTCCGCGATCCTCTACCTGGCGTACGACACCTGGTTCACGTCCAGGACCGGGCAGACGCCGGGCAAGCAGTTGATGAAGCTGCGGACGGCGAACCTGGAGGACGGGGCGACGCCGGGCATGCAGACCTCGCTGGTGCGGGCGGCCGTGCTGTGGCTGCCGTTCGCGTTCTGCTGCTACTGCATCTGGACCGCGATCTGCGGCGGCTGGAGCTTCTTCGACAAGCCGTACAAGCAGGGCCTGCACGACAAGGCCGCGAAGACAGTGGTGGTCAGCACGGGCTGACCGAGAGCCAGGACGTACGCCGACGGGCCCGCGACGGAAGGTGTCGCGGGCCCGTCGGCGTACCGTGTGCGGGCCCGAACTCCGGTTCAGGGCAGGGGAGTCGGAAGGCTCAGCTGCGCAGGGAGTGCTCGGTCACGCGGGCCTCGGCGGCACCGGCCACCGGTCGTACGGCGACGGGCTCCGCGCCCGCCACCGGCCGCTGCGTGGCCGCCCGCACCCGGGGCGCGGCGCCCGGCATCGGCACGGTCACCGCGACGAGCAGTCCGAGCGCGAGGGCGGCGACGGCGATCACGGCGACGCCGATGCCCGAACGCGTCTGGGAGAGCAGCAGCATGGCGAGGGTCGCGAAGACCACGGTGGCGGAACCGTAGGCGAGCTGTGCGGCGGTCGGGCGGGGCATGGCGAACTCCGTCGTCCTCTGGACAGCAGATGCGGGGGTGCGGTGAACGTCTCAGAAAGAGCAAGCACGCGGTCAACTCATGCTATTCCGCTGGATTCCCGAGCGAGCAGCCAAGTAAGCGTGACCTTAGGCACGGTGGGCGGAGCGCCGAAGCATGAGGGGCGCACAGGCTCACGGCATCGTCCGCGCATCGAGACATACGCGCCCCAGGGCACCGCCCTCGTACGGCGGTTGGCGTCCGGATACCAGAACTCGCCTACCGCTTAACGCACTTGACCAGTTCAAGTCAAGGTCTGTCTTTTCGCGCGTAACTCCGGTCGAATGGCGTCACTTGTGACGCGGCACTGCGCCCGGATCCCTTTGACCCCCCATCCGCAGGCTCCGCAGGCGCGGTCGCGGGGGAGGACAGTACGAAGTGATCCAGAGGACCAGGTCCGGCAGACGCCGGACGTTTCGCGCTGCTGCCGTGGTGACGGCGCTCGCGGCGGTCGGCGCGACGGCGTCGGCGTACAGCATCGCCCAGGCCGACGACGACACGGGACGCCAGTCGAAGGCCGGAGTCGAGCGCCACGACCCGGCGCCCGGCGACGGCCGCGCGGGCCACGGCGAGCGGGACGAGCACGACCTGGAGGGCCCGTACAGCGAACGCCAGGAGCAGCAGCGTGAGGACGCGCTGAACCAGCTCATATCCGGCGAGGCCAAGGCGACCAAGCGCGGCGCCTCGAACGTGGTGAAGCTCGACGACGGCAAGTACGTGGAGCTGGGCCGGGAGAAGACCGACAAGATCTTCACGATCCTGGTCGAGTTCGGCGACAAGGTCGACGACACCACGATGTACGACCCGGACGGCCCCGAAGGCCCCGAGGAGCCGGTCAAGAAGTACGGCGGCAAGCCGGGCCCGCTGCACAACAAGATCGCCGAGCCGGACCGCGAGGACGACAACTCCACGGCCTGGCAGGCGGATTACAACCGCGAGCACTTCCAGGACCTGTACTTCTCCAAGGACCCGAAGAAGCAGTCCGTGAAGAAGTACTTCGAGAAGCAGTCCTCGGGCCGCTACTCGGTCGACGGCGAGGTCTCCGACTGGGTCAAGGTCGACTACAACGAGGCCCGTTACGGCTCCAACTACTGCGGCGACACCAACTGCGCCAACGTCTGGGACGCGGTGCGCGACGGCACCAAGCAGTGGGCCGCCGACCAGAAGGCCGCCGGGAAGACCGACGCCGAGATCAAGGCCCAGCTCGCCAAGTACGACGAGTGGGACCGCTACGACTTCGACGCCGACGGCAACTTCAACGAGGCCGACGGCTACATCGACCACTTCCAGATCGTGCACGCCGGTGAGGACGAGTCCGCGGGCGGCGGTGTCGAGGGCGAGAACGCCATCTGGGCGCACCGCTGGTACGCGTACGGCTCGGACGCGGGCAAGACCGGACCGGCCGAGAACAAGTCGGGCGGCACCGAGGTCGGCGACACCGGTATCTGGGTCGGCGACTACACGATGCAGCCGGAGAACGGCGGCCTCGGCGTCTTCGCCCACGAGTACGGCCACGACCTGGGCCTGCCCGACCTCTACGACACCTCCGGCAAGGGCGAGAACTCCACGTCCTACTGGTCGCTCATGTCCTCCGGCTCGTGGCTCGGCCGCGGCAAGGACAGCATCGGCGACCTGCCCGGCGACATGACCGCCTGGGACAAGCTGCAACTGGGCTGGCTGGACTACGACACGGCGAAGGCCGGCACGGAGTCCACGCACAAGCTGGGCTACGCCGAGTACAACACCAAGAACAAGCAGGCCCTCGTCGTCGAACTGCCCGCGAAGGCCGTCACGACCACCATCACCAAGCCGGCCGACGGCGCCAAGCAGTGGTGGAGCGGCCAGGGCGACGACCTCAAGAACACCCTGACCCGTACGGTCGACCTGACCGGCAAGTCCAAGGCGTCCCTTGACCTTTCGGGCTGGTGGGACATCGAGGCGAACTACGACTACGCCTACGCCGAGGTCTCCACGGACGGCGGCGCGAGCTACACCCCGATCGACGGCACCGCCGACGGCAAGCCGATCCCGCGCGACGGCGGCGACAAGCCCGCCCTGCACGGCTCCTCGGACGGCTACAAGAAGCTCAGCTACCCCCTGGACGCCTACGCGGGCAAGAAGATCGACCTCCGCTTCCGCTACCAGACCGACGGCGGCACGTCCCTCAAGGGCTTTGCGGCGGACGGCATTTCGGTCACGGCGGACGGCGAGAAGCTGTTCTCGGACGACGCCGAGGGCGACGACAACGGCTGGACGAAGAAGGGCTTCGACCGCATCGGCGAGTCCTTCACCAAGGACTACCCGCAGTACTACCTCGCCGAGAACCGCCAGTACGTGTCGTACGACAAGACCCTCAAGTCCGGCCCGTACAACTTCGGTTGGGCCAAGACGCGGGAGAACTGGGTCGAGCACTTCCCGTACCAGAACGGCCTGATGATCTGGCAGTGGGACACCTCGCAGGCCGACAACAACACCGGTGTGCACCCCGGCAAGGGCCTGCTCCTGCCCGTCGACGCGCACCCGAAGGCGGAGAAGTGGGGCGACGGGACGCTGATGCGCAACCGCATCCAGTCCTTCGACTCCAGCTTCAGCCGGTACCGCACGGACGCGTTCACGCTGCACAAGGACGGCGTCGCGAAGAAGATCCCCGCGCGCGCCGGAGTCTCCGTCTTCGACGACGGTCACTGGGTCTCGTACTACGACCCGGCGAACCCCACGGGAAGCGTGAAGGTAACTGACACCAACACTCGGATCGCGATCGTGAAGGAGCCGCAGAGCGGCGAGACGATCACGGTCCAGGTCGGCCCCCAGCAGAGCTGAGCCATATTTTCGCAGGTCAGATACGTATCGGCCGTGACCCTCTAGCGGGGTCACGGCCGATCGTGTTTAGGTGCGTCCAGCGAGTTCCTTATTGACGCAACGACCGACGCAACGACCGACGCAACGACCGATGCAACGACCGATGCATCGACTGACGCAACGTCTCACGGGGGTGTGATGTCGATGGCTGGAGGAGGCTTCAGCAAGCTGCCGGGAGGCAGCGTCGTAGTGGCCCTGACCCTGCCGAGCCCACTGGGCGAGCAGGGGTACGTACGGGTCCTCGTACACGCCGCGAACCGGGCGCGGGCCCTGACCAGGCTCCGCAATCTGGGGTTGCGGGCGGTGTACCTGCGGGGACAGACGGCTCCGCCGACCCCGGACGAGATCACCGCGGTGCTGCACCATCCCGACGGCCTCATATGGCGCACGGCGCCGGACGACGCCGCGGAACTGTGGCATCCGATGAGGGCGCTGTTCCGGGAGGTGCGGGCGGCTTGATGCGGCCGGGCTAAACCACCGGCTTGCCCGTCAGCTCCACGCCCGCCTCGCGCAGCTCCCCCAGCGCCCGCTCCGTACTCGCCTCGGCGACCCCCGCGGTCAGGTCAAGCAGGACCTTCGTCCGGAACCCCTCCCGAGCCGCGTCCAACGCGGTCGCCCGCACGCAGTGATCCGTAGCGATCCCGACGACGTCGACCTCGCTGACCTCCCGCGCCCGCAACCACCCCGCAAGCGACGTACCGTTCTCGTCCGCACCCTCGAACCCGCTGTACGCCGCCGTGTACGCGCCCTTGTCGAAGACCGCGTCGATCGCCCCGGAGGCGACCGCGGGGGCGAAGTTCGGGTGGAAGCCGACGCCCTCGGTGCCTGCCACGCAGTGCGCGGGCCAGCTGTGCACGAAGTCCGGGTGGTCGGAGAAGTGGTCGCCGGGGGCGATGTGGTGGTCACGGGTGGCGACCACGTGCTGGTAGCCCGCACCGGCCGCCTGGCCGATCAGATCCGTGACCGCCGCGGCGACGTCCGCACCGCCGGCGACCGCGAGGCTGCCGCCCTCGCAGAAGTCGTTCTGCACATCCACGACAATCAGGGCGCGGCGCATGATGGTGTCCTTCGGCTGGATTCTTCGGATTGCTTCGAGGGGACGGCCCTTGCATTCCCCCTCCCTGGGGGTTCATGCGGGCGCTCAGGGCGAGACGTGCTCCGTGGGGATGACCGCCTCGCCGCGCGACAGCTGTGTCGCCGACAGCGGCAGCAGATCGCGGGCCGCCTTGTGCCGGGCCCGTACCGCGTCCAGCGGTTCGCGGGCCACCACCTCACCGCCCTTGACCAGCTCGACGAGCAGCTGCCGGTCGGCGAGCTCGGCGGGGATCGGGCCGGTGCCGACGACCTCGGCCTCGGCGACGCCGTCCTCGTCGAGGCGGCGCGCGGCCCACTTGCGGCCGCCGCGCGAGGCCTTGGAGCCGAGCGACTTCTTCGCGACCGGTTCGAGCGGCGCCTTCGGATCGGCGGACCTGGCCCGCGCCACCAGCTTGTAGACCATCGAGCAGGTCGGGTGCCCGGAGCCGGTGACCAGCTGCGTGCCCACGCCGTACGCGTCCACGGGTG
This sequence comes from Streptomyces sp. LHD-70, assembly GCF_031157275.1. GTDB lineage: Bacteria > Actinomycetota > Actinomycetes > Streptomycetales > Streptomycetaceae > Streptomyces. The sequence goes on along the minus strand of NZ_JAVIFW010000013.1, from coordinate 68,199 downwards.
CGGCCCCGAGCGAGGCGATGGCGTACTCGTCCAGGTCGGAGGTGACCACGATCTTGGTGTCCGTGGCGCCGAGCTCGTCCAGCTGCTGCCGTACCCGGTGCGCGACGAGCAGCAGGTCGCCGGAGTCGATCCGGACGGCGCCGAGCTCGGGCCCGGCCACCTCGACCGCGAGACGGACCGCCTCGGTGACGTCGTACGTGTCGACGAGCAGGGTCGTGCCCCGGCCGAGCGTGTCCACCTGGGCGGTGAAGGCGTCCCGCTCGCTGTCGTGCAGCAGCGTGAAGGCGTGCGCGGAGGTGCCGACGGTCGGGATGTCGTAGCGGAATCCCGCGGCCAGGTCCGAGGTGGCCTCGAAGCCGCCGACGTACGCGGCCCTCGACGCGGCCACCGCGGCCAGCTCGTGGGTGCGGCGGGCGCCCATCTCGATCAGGCCGCGCCCGCCCGCGGCGGCGGACATCCGGGAGGCGGCCGCGGCGATCGCCGAGTCGTGGTTGAGGATCGAAAGGATCACGGTCTCCAGGAGCACGCACTCCGCGAAGGAGCCCTCGACCCGCAGGATCGGCGAGCCCGGGAAGTAGACCTCGCCCTCCGGGTAGCCCCAGATGTCGCCCTGGAAGCGGTAGTTCGCGAGCCACTCCAGGGTGGGCTCGTCCACGACCCGGCGCTCGCGCAGGAAGCGGAGCACGCCCTCGTCGAAGCGGAAGTTCTCCACGGCGTCCAGGACGCGCCCGGTGCCCGCGACGACCCCGTACCGGCGGCCCTCGGGGAGTCTGCGCGTGAACACCTCGAAGACGGAGCGCCGCTCGGCCGTGCCCGCCCTGAGGGCGGCCTGCAGCATCGTCAGCTCGTAGTGGTCCGTGAAGAGCGCCGTGGACGGCACGTCCACGGGCAGCCCAAGGTCCCCCGCGTTCATGGCGGTCGCGGTCGTGGCGTTCCTGGCGTTCATGGCGTTCATGGCCCCACCATCCCTAGCCCCACTGTTCATGGTCCGGGATGCTACCCCCATTTCGTCACTTTGACGATTTCTGGGCTTCGCATGTGACGGAGCCCCTTCGCGGCAGGGCCGTTTGTGCGGGGAGGGGGCCCAAGTGGCAGCATGGGGCAGGTGAGTGTGGCTCCTGATGTGTCTCCCGTAGAGGTCCAGCGCCCCCAATCGGCCGAGGAGGTCTCCGCTGTCGCGGAACCCGACGTCCCCTGGGTCACGATCGTCCACAACGACCCCGTGAACCTCATGAGCTACGTGACGTATGTCTTCCAGAGCTACTTCGGCTACTCGAAGGACAAGGCGCACAAACTGATGCTCGACGTTCACCACAAGGGCCGCGCCGTGGTCTCCAGCGGCACCCGCGAGGAGATGGAGCGTGACGTCCAGGCCATGCACGGCTACGGACTGTGGGCGACGATGAGTCAGGACCGCACCTGATGGCCGGCCACTTCGAACCGATCCCGGGCGGCGGCGCGGCCGTCGCGCTCGACGAGGTCGAGATCTCCATCCTGCGCTCGCTCGCCGTGCAGCTGCTCGAACTGATCGGGCCGGGCCCCGGCGGCGCCGACGGCGAGGGGGACCCGCTCGCCGACCTCTTCGCCGAGGGGCCGAGCGAACCCCCGACCGACCCGGTCCTGCAGCGCCTCTTCCCCGACGCGTACGGCGACCCGGAGTCCGTCCCGGACGACCAACTCAAGGAGTACTCCGCCGAGTTCAGGCGGTTCACCGAGAACGACCTGCGTGCGGGCAAGCGGGAGAACGCCCTCGCGATGGTGCGCTCCCTGGACGCGCTCACCGTCGGCGGCGAGAGCGGCGCCGTGCTCAAGCTGTCGGCCGACGAGTCCCGGCAGTGGCTCGGCTCGCTCAACGACCTGCGGCTCGCGCTGGCCGCCCGCCTCGACGTGATCGCCGAGGAGGACACGGACCTGCTGTACCGGCTGCCGGACACCGATCCGCGCAAGCCGATGGTGATGGCGTACCTCTGGCTCGGCGGGCTGCAGGAGACGCTCGTCGAGACGCTGATGTTCTGATCTCTCGCGTCGTGACGGCGGTTCGACATACGTGGCGTATGCACTGATCCCGTGGCGAAACGGGCGTACCCGGCCGGTTCCGGGAGGGTACGTCCCGTATCGCTGGCGGTGACACATCGATTACCGGACGCGATGTCCGAATAACGATCCCGTCACGCGTGTGCCCATCTCTGACCGGTGGGGCATTTCCCCTATTTGTCTGTGACTTGCGTCACGTAAAGATTCGGTCAAGCCGTGGTAGGAATTCGCAACTTCCTTTTCGGCCCCACCCCTGGCCGGACTGAAGAGCTGGCGCACTGCCAGTACCGCATGACGCACGTAACGCGTACGCCGCATGCCCCCGCGCATGCGTGCGGCGTGAGCACGACCTAGGCACCACCTGCTCCGGTCCGGATCAGGCACGTCCCAAGTCGCCGAACGGACAACGGCGTTCGCTCAAGCCCGCACTCCTGCTCTGCTGCCCCATCTGTCGTGCAGCAGCCCGCGCCATCGAGGTATTGCATGTCACTCGATTCCATGACCGACTCCGTCGACAAGGCTGTCAGCGGATTCTTCGAGCCCGTCGCCACCTGGCTGGGCGAGGTCGTCTTCTACTCCGTGCCGGTGGCCGGCACCGAACTGCCGCTCATCGTGGCCTGGTTGGTCGTCGCCGGACTGGTCTTCACGACCTGGTTCGGCTTCGTACAGCTACGCAAATTCAGACTCGCCGTCGACGTGGTGCGCGGGAAGTACGACGAGGCGGGGTCGGCCGGTGAGGTCAACCACTTCCAGGCGCTGACCGCGGCCGTCTCCGGCACGGTCGGCCTCGGCAACATCGCCGGTGTCGCCGTGGCCGTCAGCATCGGCGGCGCGGGCGCCACGTTCTGGATGATCCTCTGCGGTCTGCTCGGCATGGCCACCAAGTTCGTCGAGGTCACCCTCGGCGTGAAGTACCGCGAGGTGCACGCCGACGGCACCGTCTCCGGCGGCCCGATGCACTACCTGCCCAAGGGCCTCGCCGAGCGGTTCGGCAGCGGCGGCAAGGTGCTCGGCAAGGTGCTCGCCGTGCTCGCCTCGGTGATGATCCTGTTCTTCGGCCTCTTCGGCGGCAACCTCTTCCAGGTCAACCAGGGCTACGCCCAGCTGGTCTCCGTGACCGGCGGCGAGAGCGGGGCCCTCGGCTCCTCCGCGGGCGCGCTGTTCTTCGGTCTCCTCGTCGCCGCGCTCGTCGGCATCGTGCTGCTGGGCGGCATCCGCTCCATAGCCTCGGTCACCAGCCGGCTCGTCCCGGCCATGGCGGCCCTCTACATCGTGGCCTGCCTGGTCGTGATCCTGGTCAACGTCACCGCCGTACCGTCCGCCATCGCCGCCATCGTCGAGGGCGCCTTCAACCCTGAGGGCGTCGCCGGTGGTGTGATCGGCGCCCTGATCGTCGGCTTCAAGCGGGCCGCGTTCTCCAACGAGGCCGGCCTCGGCTCCGCGCCGATCGCGCACTCCGCGGTGAAGACCAAGCACCCCGCGAGCGAGGGCCTGGTCGCGCTCCTGGAGCCGTTCATCGACACGGTCATCGTGTGCACCATGACCGCCCTGACCATCGTCATCGCGAGCCCCGACAGCTGGAAGGTCGGCAACGCCGAGGCCGAGGGCGTCACCATCACCTCCGACGCCTTCGGGACCGTGCTGCCCTGGTTCCCGTACGTCCTGACCGTCGCGGTGCTGCTCTTCGCCATCTCCACGGTGCTCACCTGGGGCTACTACGGTCTCAAGGCGTGGACCTACCTCTTCGGCCGCAGCCGCGCCAGTGAGATCACCTACAAGGTGCTCTACACCGCCTTCTCCGTGGCCGGTTCGCTGCTCACCCTGCAGACGCTGATCAGCATGGCCGACGCGGTCCTGTTCATGCTGGCCGTCATCAACATCATCGGCCTCTACCTCCTGGCCCCCGTGGTCAAGCGGGAGCTCAACTCCTTCCTGGAGTACGTGAAGCGCCGCAAGGCCGGGATCGAGGAGCCGGAGCCCGAGGCCGTCGTCGAGGCCGCCGCGATGAAGCCCTGACCTGCCTGCACCCTGTACGGGCCCGCACTCACCGCTCGCGGTGGGCGCGGGCCCGTTCGCATGTCCGGCCTCTCCCGTCGCCGCGTCCAGAAGTGTTCGCTCAACGGACCCTCAAGACCGGATAACGATCTCGTTAAGCGACTGGCCGGTATTGCCGTCGCAAGGGCGCTTTGCCCCGTAATGCCTGTGGCGTCGGTCACTCTGGGGCAGCCGGAAGCCGCAGTCCGACGTGGTAAATCTTCACGATCGCTCGCGGCGCGCCACCCATGCGCCGCGAGGGCGCCCCGTCGGCCGAACGTCGACAGGCACAGCTCCAGTCACATCCGGGGGGATCGGGACCCGATCCGGGCCAGTACGACGTACGGCACGGATCGATGGAGAAAGGCGCACATCATGACCTCGGTGCAGGTCGACAAAGAGTACGACGGCAATGAGGCCGTGCAGGGCGACGAGTCGCCCGAGGGCGGCGAGGGATACCAGCGCGGGCTCGGAGCCCGGCAGATCCAGATGATCGCGATCGGCGGTGCCATCGGCACCGGCCTGTTCCTCGGTGCGGGCAAGGGCATCCACAAGGCGGGCCCGAGCCTGATCCTCGCGTACGCCATCGCGGGCCTGGTCATCTTCTTCATCATGCGGGCGCTCGGCGAGCTCCTCATGTACCGCCCGGTCGCGGGCTCCTTCTCGGAGTACGCCCGGGAGTTCATCGGCCCGTTCGCCGGCTTCGTGACCGGCTGGACGTACTGGCTCTTCTGGGTCATCACCGGCATGACCGAGGTCACCGCCGCCGCCCAGTACATGCAGTTCTGGACGAGGAACGCCGACGGCTGGCTCGATCAGCCGCAATGGGTGTTCGCCCTGGTATTCACCGTGATCCTGTTCTGCGCGAACCTGATCTCCGTGAAGCTCTTCGGTGAGCTGGAGTTCTGGTTCTCGATGATCAAGGTCACCGCGATCATCGGCATGATCCTCATCTGCGCCGGCATCCTCACCATCGGCTTCTCCGACGCCGCCGACACCGCCTCCGTCGGCATGCTGTGGAACCAGGGCGGCTTCTTCCCCAACGGCATCGGCTCCACCCTCATGACCCTGCAGATGGTCATGTTCGCCTTCCTCGCCGTTGAGCTGGTCGGCGTCACCGCGGGCGAGTCCAAGGACCCGAAGAAGGTCCTGCCGAAGGCCATCAACACCGTGCCGTGGCGCATCGCCGTCTTCTACATCGGCGCCCTGATCATGATCCTCTCGGTCGTGCCGTGGACGCACTTCCAGCCCGGCGTCAGCCCGTTCGTCGCGGCCTTCGAGAAGATGGGCCTCGGCGTCGGCGCCGCGATCGTGAACTTCGTGGTCCTCACCGCCGCGCTCTCCTCCTGCAACTCGGGCATGTACTCCACCGGCCGCATGCTGCGCCAGCTCGCCCTCAACGGCCAGGGGCCGAGGGTCTTCACCAAGCTGACCAAGAACGGCCTGCCGCTCGTCGGCACGAGCTTCTCGGCCACGCTGATGCTGCTCGGCGTCTGGATCAACTACGTGGACCCGGGCGAGGCGTTCAACTACGTCGTCTCCTTCGCCACGATCTCCGGCATGTGGGCCTGGATCATGATCCTCATCAGCCAGATCAAGTACCGCCGCAAGGCCGACCGCGGCGAACTCCCGCAGTCCAGCTTCAAGGCCCCCGGCGCCCCGTACACGAGCATGTTCGCCCTGGCCTTCATCGGCCTGGTCATCGTGCTCATGGGCATCGACAAGGACGCCCGGATCTCGCTCTACGCGGCCCCGGTCTGGGCGCTCGTCCTCGGCGTCGGCTACCTCGCCATCCAGCGCCGCAAGCGCGCGACCGCCCCGGTCCTGGAGGACAGCAAGAGCTGACCCGGCAGGACGGCCCCGGCGGCCGTCTCAGCCTTCGCCCCTGTAGCCGACTCAGTGGTCGTCTCAGCGGTCGTCTCACCAGATGGGCCGTGGATCTCGGATCCGCGGCCCATCTGCCTATCCTCATGCGCATGCTGACCATCACCCAGGCCCTGCACGACCAGATCGTCGCCCACGCGCGCGAGGACCACCCCGACGAGGCGTGCGGCGTCGTCGCCGGACCGGTCGGCGAGGGCCGGCCCGAGCGCTTCATCCCGATGCTCAACGCGGCCCGCTCGCCCACCTTCTACGAGTTCGACTCGGGCGACCTGCTGAAGCTGTACCGCGAGATGGACGACCGGGACGAGGAGCCCGTCGTCATCTACCACTCGCACACCGCCACCGAGGCCTACCCCTCCCGCACCGACATCTCGTACGCGAACGAGCCCGGCGCCCACTACGTCCTGGTCTCGACGGCCGACGCCGACGGTCTCGGCGACTTCCAGTTCCGCTCGTACCGGATCGTGGACGGCGAAGTCAGCGAGGAGGAGGTCAAGGTCGTCGAGGCGTACTGAACAGTTCTGTACGGCTTCTGTACGGCTTCTGTCGTGGTCACAGGGCTGCAGGGCCGTGCGCGGTCCCGCACGGATCCCTCGCGGTGACCGACGCTGTCCGAGTGCTGAACGAGAATCGTCCAGTATCCGAGATCACATTCCAGAACCCGGACCGGGAATCGATACGATGACCGCATGGTTTTCCACGACGTGAGTGACAAGACGCCGGGCATGCTGCTCGTGGCGCGCCTTCACGTCGACCTGTGCAGGCTCAACAGCGCCATCTGTCCACGCTGACCCCTGCCGCCGCACGGCCGCGGGCCGCGGCGCTGCCCAGCGCACCACCACCGCTCTGCGCGTACTGCCGCGCGCCCACCGACCTGACTTCCTTCGACAGGAGCCCCAGCCATGGCCATCGAGGTCCGCATCCCCACCATCCTCCGCCAGTACACCGACGGCGCGAAGACCGTCGAGGGCAGCGGAGACACTCTCGCCGAGCTCTTCACCGACCTCGAGTCCCGCCACTCGGGCATCCACGCCCGCCTGGTGGACGAGGGCCAGCTGCGCCGCTTCGTGAACGTGTACCTGAACGACGAGGACGTCCGCTTCCTGGACGGCATCTCCACCAAGCTCGCCGACGGCGACAGCATCACGATCCTCCCGGCCGTGGCCGGCGGAAGCCACTGATGCGGTACGACTCGCCCCTGGCCGCCGTCGGCAACACCCCGCTCGTACGGCTGCCGCGGCTCTCGCCCTCCGACGACGTCCGCATCTGGGCCAAGCTGGAGGACCGCAACCCGACCGGCTCGATCAAGGACCGCCCCGCGCTCCACATGATCGAACAGGCCGAGAAGAACGGCCGGTTGACGCCCGGCTGCACGATCCTGGAGCCCACCAGCGGCAACACCGGCATCTCACTCGCGATGGCGGCCAAGCTCAAGGGCTACCGCATCGTCTGCGTCATGCCCGAGAACACCTCGTCCGAGCGCCGTGAACTGCTCGCCATGTGGGGCGCGGAGATCATCTCCAGCCCCGCGGCGGGCGGCTCCAACACGGCGGTCCGCGTAGCCAAGGAGCTCTCCGCCGAGCACCCGGACTGGGTGATGCTCTACCAGTACGGCAACCCGGACAACGCGGGCGCCCACTACGCCGGTACGGGCCCCGAGATCCTCGCCGACCTGCCCTCCATCACCCACTTCGTGGCGGGCCTCGGCACCACCGGCACCCTCATGGGCGTCGGCCGCTACCTCCGCGAGCAGAAGCCGGACATCAAGATCGTGGCCGCCGAACCGCGCTACGACGACCTGGTCTACGGCCTGCGCAACCTCGACGAGGGCTTCGTCCCCGAGCTGTACGACGAGTCGGTCCTCACCACCCGGTTCTCCGTCGGCTCGCAGGACGCCGTGACCCGCACCCGTGAACTCCTGCAGCAGGAAGGCATCTTCGCGGGCGTCTCCACCGGCGCGGCCCTGCACGCGGCCATCGGCGTGGCCCGCAAGGCGCAGGCCGCGGGGGAGTCGGCCGACGTCGCGTTCGTCGTCGCCGACGGCGGCTGGAAGTACCTGTCGACCGGCATCTACACCGCCGAGTCGACGGAAGCCGCGGTCGAGGCCCTGCACGGCCAGCTGTGGGCGTGAGCACGCTCCCCGACTGACCAGCTCACTCGAACCGCTCTCTCGAACGCCGTACGGGCCCGGGTTCCCCCGGGCCCGTACGCATGTCCGGGGGTCCGGGCGGTACGGGGACTCACTCGGCCAGATACCCGACCTGATCCCACAACGCCGGGTCCACGATCCCGACCCGGCGCCGGAAGTCCCACAGCGGGACCTCCCGCAACTCGTCCGTCTCCAGGAAGCTCGGCCGCCCGTGCGTATCGCCGACCGAACCAGGCGGCAGCGGGATCACTCCGGCCCGCTCGTCGTGGTACTTGCTGGTGATCTTCGCGACGACGGCCCGCTTCCCGCGCACCGAAAGCACCAGACAGGGCCGGTCCTTTCCACCGGGCCCGTCCTCGTACGGCACCATCGCCCACCAGATCTCCCGCGGCTGCGGCCGCCGCTTCGGCAGCACACGCGGCCCGGCCGGCGGACGCGCACGCCCCCCGGGCCTCGTACGGAAGCGCCCCAACCCGTCCGCGACCGCGACGACGAGGGCAACGGCCACGACAGCAGCGAGCGCGAGCCACCACGACGTGTCCATGCCCCGACCGTACCGGCGCCCCCCACTCCCTGCGACGCCCACCCTCACACCACCCGCCGCACGCCGCCCGATCCGGTGACAACGGTGGTGAGTTCCCCCACAACAGCCCGGCAGGGAGGAGTGACGCGAGCTTTTGCGCCTTACGCTCGACTGACCGCACAACCCCCGTCCTTCCCGCCAGCACGGAGGTTCCCGCTCCATGAAGCTCACCGTCGTCGGCTGCTCGGGCTCGTTTCCGTCCGCGGACTCGGCCTGCTCGAGCTACCTCGTCGAGGCCGACGGCTTCCGGCTGCTCCTCGACATGGGCAATGGCGCCCTGGGCGAGCTGCAGCGACACTGCGGTCTCTACGACCTCGACGCGATCTTCCTCAGCCATCTGCACGCCGACCACTGCATCGACATGTGCGGCTACTTCGTCGCCCGGTACTACCGGCACGAGGGCGGCCGCTGCGACGCGATCCCGGTCTACGGCCCCGAGGGCACGGAACAGCGGCTGACCACGGCGTACGCGGACACGCCGTCCGCCTCGTCGATGAGCGAGGTGTTCGACTTCCACACGCTGAAGCCGGCCACCTTCGAGATCGGCCCGTTCTCCGTGCGCACCGAGAAGGTCGCCCACCCCGTGGAGGCGTACGCGATCCGGATCGAGCACGGCGGGAAGACGCTCACGTACTCCGGTGACACCGGCGTCTGCGACGGCCTCGACGAACTCGCCGAGGGCGCCGACCTGTTCCTCTGCGAGGCCTCCTTCACACACGGCAAGGAGGACATCCCGGACCTGCACCTCAACGGCCGCGAGGCCGGCGAGACCGCACGCCGCGCGGGCGCCGGCCGGCTCGTCCTCACCCACATCCCGCCGTGGACCGACCCGCAGATCAACCTGACGGACGCCCGAGCGGTGTTCGACGGGCCGGTCGAACTGGCGACGGCGGGCGCGGTCTACGAGATCTAGCCCCGTACGTACGCAAGGTCAGGCGCGGAAGCCGCGGCCGCTCAGCGCCATCCGGTTCCAGGTGTGGCGGCGGCCGCGGATCGCCACCGAGTACGCGTAGAGCAGCTCCGGGTCGCACATGCCCGGGATGAACGAGTCACCGAAGTGATGGGCATCCACGCCCACCTCCTTTGCGTTCAGGGCGAGTTGGGGCACCACGTTCTGGTGCGCGCCCTCCTGGCTCGTACCGATCGCACCCATCACGACCGCGCCCGCCCTCTGCGCCGCCGCCCCCGCGTCGGCCGCCAGCTCCCGCGTGACACCGGGCAGGGTGCCCGGCGTGATGCATCTTGCCGCTCCACAAACGGCAAGGGCCCGGCCGTAGGTCGACTACGGCCGGGCCCTTCGTCCCGTTCAGCGTGGGCTGAGGTCCAGGGGGCGTCTCCCCAGGCCTACTTGGCCTCCGCCTTCTGCAGCTCGGCGAGCTCCTCGTCGGACTCGCGGCCCGGCGTCGGGAGGTTGAACTTCGTGATCGCGAAGCGGAAGACGAAGTAGTAGACGGCCGCGAAGCAGAGGCCGACCAGGGCCAGGCCCCACGGGTTGGACGCGATGCCCAGGTTGAGGAAGAAGTCGATCGCACCGGCCGAGAAGCCGAAGCCGTCCTTCATGCCGAGGGCCCAGGTCAGCGCCATCGAGACACCGGTGAGCACCGCGTGGATCGCGTACAGGACCGGCGCGATGAACATGAACGTGAACTCGATCGGCTCCGTGACACCGGTGACGAACGCGGTGAGCGCGAGCGAGAACATCATGCCGCCGACGACCTTGCGGCGCTCCGGCCGGGCGCAGTGCACGATCGCGAGGCAGGCCGCCGGGAGGGCGAACATCATGATCGGGAAGAAGCCGGTCATGAACTGTCCGGCGGTCGGGTCGCCCTGGAGGAAGCGGGCGATGTCGCCGTGCTTGCCCTCGAACTCGCCCGCCTGGAACCACGGGAAGGAGTTGAGCAGGTGGTGCATGCCGACCGGGATCAGCGCACGGTTGGCGACACCGAAGATGCCCGCGCCGACGGCGCCCGAACCGACCAGCCACTCACCGAAGTTGTGCAGACCGGCGCCGAGCACCGGCCAGATCAGGCCGAAGACGATGCCGAGGACCAGACCCGCGAACGACGACAGGATCGGGACGAGGCGGCGGCCGCCGAAGAAGCCGGCCCAGTCGGGCAGCTTCGTACGGTAGAAGCGCTGGTAGAGCAGGGCGACGACGATGCCCATGACGACACCGCCGAGCACTCCGGCGTTGACCGGGCCGTCGACGAGGACCGCCTTGCCGTTGTCGCCGATGGCCGCGACCTGCTTGGCGTTCTCGTCCGTGAAGGTGCCGAGCACCTTCGAGAAGACCAGGTAACCGGCGACGGCCGCGAGCGCCGTGGAGCCGTCCGACTTCTTGGCGAAGCCGATGGCGATGCCCACGGCGAACAGCATCGGCATGTTGTCGATCAGGGCGCCACCACCCGCCGCCATATAACCGGCGATCTTGGTGATGAAGTCCGGGAACGAGGCCCGGCCCAGCATGTCGTCCTGGCCGAGGCGGATCAGCAGCGCGCCGGCCGGCAGGACCGCGACCGGGAGCATGAGGCTGCGGCCGATCCGCTGGAGCACGGCCATCAGGCCCGCGCCCTTCTTCTTGTCGGCCGCAGGTGCGGCAGCCGTGGTCACAACTTCCTCCAGTGGGCATGGCGCCGCCAGAGGACAAGAGTGGGGACGGCGGCGTCGCTCAGGGGACGCGGCCACAGGCCGCGTGGTCTACACCAATAGAGGTGTAGACCTGTTGTAACACGGTGAGCGCGGGATAAGGAACCCGTCCCCGGCCCCACAGCGATAACGAACGGGCATACATGACGAAGGACCCGAATCGCCGCTCGCGATCCGGGCCCTTGGGGCTGAGCCGGGCCTGCCGTACGACCCGCACGGCCTGTACGACCCGTTACCGGCCCCTCACTTGAAGTTCTCCCGCTCCATCTCCGCGATCTCCTCGTCCGACTCGCGCCCCGGCGTCTTCAGGTCGAACTTCGTGATCACGAACCGGAACAGCACGTAATACACCACCGCGAAGCACAGGCCCACCGGGATGATCAGCGCCGGCTTCGTCGCGAGATTCCAGTTCAGTACGTAGTCGAACAACCCCGCCGAGAACGTGAACCCCTCACGGATCCCCAACGCCCACGTCACCGCCATCGACACACCCGTGAGCAGCGCGTGAATCGCGTACAGCGCCGGCGCGAGATACACGAACGAGAACTCGATCGGCTCCGTCACACCCGTCACGAACGACGTCAGAGCCAGCGACATCATCATCCCGAGCGTGGCCTTACGGCGCTCCGGGCGGGCACAGTGCGCCATCGCCAGACAGGCCGCCGGCAGCGCGAACATCATGATCGGGTAGAAGCCGGTGGTGAACATGCCGGCCTCCGGGTCACCCGCGAGGAACCGGAACACGTCACCGTGCACCTCCTCGCCGTCCGGCGACCTGTAACTCCCGAACTGGTACCAGGCGAACGTGTTCAACAGCATGTGCATACCGAACGGGATCAACGCCCGGTTGATCACACCGAAAATGCCCGAACCCCAAGCACCCCAACTCGACAACGTCTCCGCGAACGCGTTGAACGCATCACCGATCGGCTGCCAGCCGTACCCGAAGACCACCGCGAGCCCGACGCAGATGAACGACATCAGCACCGGAATGAACCGCCGCCCACTGAAGAAGCCCAGCCAGTCCGGCAGCCGCGTGCGGTGGTACTTCTCCCACACCTTCGCCGTGATCAGACCGACCACCACACCACCGAGCACCCCGGGATTCACCGCCTCCCCGGTCACATCGTCCTCGAACGCCTTGATCAGCACGTTGTTGAAGACCATGTACGCGACCACCGCCGCGAACGCCGTCGAACCGTCCGCCTTCTTCGCGAAACCGATCGCCACACCCACGCAGAACAGCAGCGCCATGTTGTCGAGGATGCCGCCGCCCGCACCCGCGAAGATCGCCGCCAGCTTGTCCCAGCCCAGACCGTCCTTGCCGAACACATCGTCCTGACCGAGCCGCAACAGCACACCCGCCGCAGGCAGCGCCGCCACCGGCAACTGCAGGCTGCGCCCCAGCTTCTGCAGGCCGCCCAGGACCACCTGCTTCCAGCTCTTGCTCGGCCTGGGCCTTGCCGCAGCGCTCTGAGAGCTCATGGAATCCCTCCCGGAACAAGGCACGTTTGGCGGTCGTTGGATACTGGTGTAGACCAGTGCGGAACAGCGACGCGCTGCCGAACACCCCAGCGGACACCGGTGATCGACATCATTCGGCACCCAATGGGTCATCGCTCGCGAAGGTGCGCCAAACGTGGGTTACGGTGCACACCGGACCACGGTGGGCCGAACAAGCCCGTCACAACAGGGAGAAGGACATGGCCACAAAGGCTGAGAAGATCGTCGCCGGCCTTGGCGGCATCGACAACATCGAAGAAGTCGAGGGCTGCATCACCCGCCTCCGCACCGAAGTCATCGACCCCGACAAGGTCGACGAAGCCGCCCTCAAGGCCGCCGGCGCCCACGGCGTCGTCAAGATGGGCACCGCGATCCAGGTCGTCATCGGCACCGACGCCGACCCCGTCGCCGCGGACATCGAAGACATGATGTGAGCCCACCCGGCACACCGCCCCGAAGGCCCCGCACCCGCCACCGACCAGGCGAGCACGGGGCCTTCACCCTGCCCGGCACAGCGCCCGCACCCTGCGGGATAGGCTCGGCCCCATGTCACGCTTCGACGGCCGCACGCCGCAACAGCTCCGCCCCGTCACCCTCGAACGCGGCTGGAGCAAGCACGCCGAAGGCTCCGTCCTCGTCTCCTTCGGCGACACCAAAGTCTTCTGCACCGCCTCCGTCACCGAAGGCGTACCCCGCTGGCGCAAAGGCAGCGGCGAAGGCTGGGTGACCGCCGAATACTCCATGCTCCCCCGCGCCACCAACACCCGCGGCGACCGCGAATCCGTACGCGGAAAGATCGGCGGCCGCACCCACGAGATCAGCCGCCTCATCGGCCGCAGCCTCCGCGCCGTCATCGACTACAAAGCCCTCGGCGAGAACACCATCGTCCTCGACTGCGACGTCCTCCAGGCCGACGGCGGCACCCGCACAGCCGCCATCACCGGCGCCTACGTCGCCCTCGCCGACGCCGTCACCTGGGCCCAGGGCAAGAAACTCATCAAGCCCAAGGCCACCCCCCTCACCGGCACCGTCGCTGCCGTCAGCGTCGGCATCGTCGACGGCATCCCCCTCCTCGACCTCGCCTACGAAGAAGACGTCAAGGCCGACACCGACATGAACGTCGTCTGCACCGGCGACGGCCGCTTCGTCGAAGTCCAGGGCACCGCCGAAGCCGAACCCTTCTCACGCGACGAACTCAACGCCCTCCTCGACCTCGCCGTCGCCGGCTGCGACGAACTCGCCGTACTCCAGCGCAAGGCCCTGGAGGCGACCATCACACCCGGCGCGGCAACCAACTGAGCCCCAACGCGCGTTCTTAGAGGTACGACACCAGCCCGGGCGGACAGCAACCGGCCGCACGCCCGAGCACAGCCTGGGAGGAACCGTTCATGGCTCCGCGCCGCCGACGTACCGCACGCATCGCCCTCGCCACCGCAGCAGTGGCCCTCGTGACGCCGCTCGCCATCGGCTGCAGCGCCGTCGACACGGCACTCGACTGCGTACGGACCGCCGACGCCATCGCGAACAGCGCCACCGATCTCCAGCAAGCCGTGGAGAGCGCCGCCGACAACCCGCTCGAAGCCGAGAAGGCCCTCGACAAGATCGACAAGAACCTCGGCGAGATCGGCGACAAGACCGACAACGCCGACGTCGGCAAGGCCGTCGACGACCTCAGCAAGTCCGTCGACGAAGTCCGCAAGTCCATCGAGAACGGCGACCCCCACCCCGACATCTCGGGAGTCACCGACGCCACCGGCGAACTCACCAAGGCCTGCAAGCCGTAACACATCTGATCGGCCTCGCGTACGGGCGGGCGGTGACGGGCACCTGGCGGGCCCGACACCGCCCGCCCGTTCTTCGCACGCCCCGTACCTGTTCTTCGCACGCCCCGTACGCGCCGATAATCGACGCCATGACACGCCTGATCCTCGCCACCCGCAACGCCGGAAAGATCACCGAACTCAAGGCCATCCTGGCCGACGCCGGACTCCCGCACGACCTCGTCGGCGCCGACGCCTACCCCGACATCCCCGACGTCAAGGAAACCGGCGTCACCTTCGCCGAGAACGCCCTCCTCAAGGCCCACGCCCTCGCCCGCGCCACCGGCCTCCCCGCCGTCGCCGACGACTCCGGCCTCTGTGTCGACGTACTCGGCGGCGCCCCCGGCATCTTCTCCGCCCGCTGGGCCGGCCGCCACGGCGACGACACCGCGAATCTGGACTTGCTTCTGGCTCAGCTGTCGGACATCGACGCCACCCACCGCGCGGCCCACTTCGCCTGCGCGGCGGCACTCGCCCTCCCGGACGGCACGGAACGCGTCGTAGAGGGACAGTTGCGCGGCACGCTCCGGTACGAGCCGGCCGGCTCGGGCGGCTTCGGGTACGACCCGATCCTCCAGCCGGAGGGGGAGAGCCGCACATGTGCGGAGCTTTCGGCTGCGGAGAAGAACGCGATCAGTCATCGGGGGGAGGCGTTTCGGGCGCTTGTGCCTGTGGTGCGGGAGTTGTTGGGGTGAGGGCATGTGATGGGGCCAGGCTCACTCGGTGAACCTGGCCCCTCGGGGTACGCCCGGTCGGATTCGAACCGACACACACATCCACCTAAAGGATGCCGCTCCCCAGTTGGCGTACGGGCGCATGCCCCCTCATGCTACCCGCTACTCGGGTTCTGCCTAGGCGGTTTCCTTCGACCTCCCCGGCACCACGTACTGGTGATCGCATGACAGTTGGGACACAGCAGTCGCAGGTTCTCCCGCCGGTCGTCACTCCAGTCACCGTTGATGTGGTCGACCTCCAGGGTCATGGGATCGCCGAGCCATTCCGGCCCGGTTCCGCACTCTGCGCACTCCTCCGGTATGCCGATCTCCTGGAGCGCGCGACGCAGCAGGCGGGTTTTCGTCCGACGCTGCCCATCGTGTTGGACCAGGATCTCGTCTGCGCTTCTGGTCGGCCCGGGCTTCCCGCGCTGGTGTGCCTGGCCGAGGAAATGCGAGGTGTCGAGGTTGTCCTCGGCGATCCACTCGCGGAAGCGGTCTCGTTGTCGTGTCCTGTAAGGAGCCATGCCCAGGGATCGGAGCGCGCTGGCTACGGAAGTTGCCTCATTCACCGCGCGTCGGAGGTCGTCGGCAGGTGGCTTGGCGGCCATGCCTGCCCGACGGGGCATGTGGGAGACGTCGATCCCGAACTGGTCAAAGCGACGGAAGAGGTAGCGGCTGAGGTTGTCGTACGGCTTGGTGCCGAGGTAGGCGATGACTTGGTTGATGTCGGAACACTGGGCGGCAGCCTCGGCCAGCCGTTCGCGGGTGTACTGCACACCTCGGCTCATGAGGCGCCGCCCCGGTTGCGGCCCTGCCCGCGACCCCGGTAACTGTCCGTCGTGGAATGGCAGTTGGGGCACAGCAGGCGCAGGTTCTCGATCCTGTTGTCGCGCCAGTTGCCGTCGATGTGGTCGACCTCAAGAGGGAGCGGGTGGCCTCGCCACACTGCTTCCACTCCGCAACGGGCACACCGCTCCGGGATGCCCAGGGCGGTCATCGCCCGTCGGAGACGGTCGCTTTGAATACGTCGTGCGCCTTCAGCGGGTTGCGCGATGAGCAACGCCTCCGGCGATCGAGGCCGTCGGGTCTCGCCGCGGCGCGACGGTACCTGGAAGTGCGAGGTGTCGATCCCGAACGCCTTGATCCTGCGGCTGATGTGCGTGTGGTGGCCGCCAACGACGTCCAGGCCGAGGTGCCGGAGTACTTCGCACATGTGCGTGGAAGCCGAGACCGCCGCCTCAAGGACTTCCCGCGTCCACTTCACCCCTTCCCGCTCGAAGTGGGACGTGTCGACGCCCAGCTTCTTCATGCGCTCCGCTATGTAGCGTCGCCTGGAGCTCCTCGGATCCACCCCCAACCGCTCCAACGCCTCCGACAGCGTCCGCGCCCCCTTCGCCGCCTCCTCCAGCCGTTCCTTCGTGTACGGACTGATTGACCTCATCGGTTCCCCTCCCGTATCGACCGCGTGTTCGCGATCTCGTACGGAGTAACGAACCGGTTATCGGACAGTTACGACCGAAATGCGGAACGGCCCGCACCACTTGTTCGGTGCGGGCCGTTCCGTAAGAGAGGGAGGGGGCTCAGATGTCCAGGTCGCGGATGATCTTCGCGACGTGGCCCGTCGCCTTCACGTTGTAGAAGGCGTGCTCGACCTTGCCCTCCTCGTCCACGACGACCGTGGAGCGGATGACTCCGGTGACGACCTTGCCGTACAGCTTCTTCTCGCCGAAGGCGCCGTACGCCTCCAGGACCTGCTTGTCCGGGTCGCCGACCAGCGTGACCTTGAGGTTCTCCTTCTCGCGGAACTTCGCGAGCTTCTCCGGCTTGTCGGGGGAGACGCCGATGACGTCGTAGCCGGCGGCCGTGAGGGCGTCGAGGTTGTCGGTGAAGTCGCAGGCCTGCTTGGTGCAGCCCGGGGTGAGGGCGGCCGGGTAGAAGTAGACGATGACCTTGCGGCCCTTGTGGTCCGCGAGCGAGATCTCGTTGCCGTCCGCGTCGGGCAGGGTGAAAGCGGGGGCGGGGTCGCCGGGCTGCAGGCGCTCGCTCATCTTCGGTCTCCTCGGGAGGTGTCGGTACGTCCGGGCGTACGGGAGAGCGTAATGGGGGGTGCTGTGCGGTGCGTTCGGCGTGGAGCTGACAGACTGTCCATCAGGAACGGAAAACGATCACAATGGCGATCTTGACGATCACGAAGACACGGAGGCAGCGCGGTGTCGGATGCTCAGGCCAGGACCCCCGCTGAGATCGAGGCGGACATCAAGCGGCGGCGCGCGCAGCTGGCCGAGACGCTCGACGAGATCGGTGTGCGGGTGCACCCGAAGACGGTCGTCGGGGACGCCAAGGCCCGCGTCGCGAGCACGGTGGACCAGACGCTCGGCCGTGCGTACGTCTCCGCCAATCGCGCGGTGAGTGATGTGAAGGCGCAGTTCGTGGACGCCGAGGGTGCGCCGCGTCTGGAGCGGGTCGTTCCGGTGGCGCTCGCGGTGGTGGGCGTGGTCGGTCTGATCGCCGTGGCCCGGCGTAAGCGGCGCTGACCCGGAGGGACCCGGTGGGCCCGGGTGCAGGTAGGTTCGGGGTGTGAGCGCCAACAGCCAGGAACACCACGACAAGCTGCCCATCCGGATGCTGCATGACCGCGTCCTCGTCAGGACCGATATCGCGGAGGGCGAGCGGCGCTCCACGGGCGGCATCGTCATTCCGGCGACCGCGGCCGTGGGCCGGCGGCTCGCGTGGGCCGAGGTGGTGGCCGTGGGGCAGAACGTCCGGACGGTGGAGCCCGGTGACCGTGTGCTGTACGACCCGGAGGACCGTGCCGAGGTCGAGGTGCGGGGTGTGGCGTACGTGCTGATGCGTGAGCGGGATCTGCATGCGGTGGCGGCGGACCGGTTCGAGGGGTCGGAGGATTCGACGGGGCTGTATCTGTAGCTCCGTCCTGTAGTTTCCCGGTACTCCTGTAGCTCCTGTAGTTCTTGTAGCTCCTGTTGTGTGGAGGAGGGCCCGGCGGTCGTGCACCGCCGGGCCCTCTGCCGTATCTGCTCCGTTAGCGGCCTGGTCTGGTCGTGCCGTTCCTCGGGGGTCGGCCGTCCTCGCCGCCCGGGGTGCCGCCGATGGCTCCGTCTCCCGGGGTGCCGCCGTCCGTCTGGCCCTGCGTCTCGCCCTCGATGGTGCCGGGGTCCTCGCCGCCGTCCGTGGGGGCGGGGTCGGTTTCCGGGGGTAGGGGCGGGGGGTACTCGGCGTCGGGTGCCAGGGTGAGGTCGAAGTCCTGTACCGGCTGGTCCTGCAGTGCATCGCGGGTGAACTGGGCCCAGATGCGGGCCGGGTAGGCGCCGCCGTTGATGCGTGCCTCGCCGAGTGCGCCGTAGAGCGGGGTCTGGCCGTAGGGCGGGTTCGGGTCCTGGCCGAGTACGGCGACGACGGTGGCGAGTTCGGGGGTGTAGCCGGCGAACCAGGCGGCCTTGTCCTCCTCGGCGGTGCCGGTCTTGCCCGCGGCGGGGCGGCCCGCGGCCAGGGCGGCGGTGCCGGTGCCGCCCTCGACGACGCTCTGCAGGATCGACGTGGTGGTGTCGGCGGCCTCGCGGCTGACGACCTGCCGCTTCTGCTCCTCGGGGAGTGCGATGCGTTCGCCGTCCTTGGTGATGCCTTCGACGAGGGTGTACGCGCCGTGCTCGCCGTGGTTCGCGAGGGTGGCGTAGGCCTGGGTCATGTCGAGGACGCTGGCCGTGGCGGGGCCGAGGGCGATGGACGGGGAGGCGGTGAGGTCGGGGGTGGTGGCGGGGATGCCGAGGTCGACGGCGGTCTGCTGGACCTTGTCGGCGCCGACGTCGACGGCCATCTGTGCGTAGACGGCGTTGACGGAGAGGTCGGTGGCGGCGCTGACGGTGATGTCGCCGTAGGAGCGCTGGTCCTCGTTCTCGGGGGCGTAGGTGGCGCCGGTCCAGCCTTCCACGGGGCGTTGGTTGGTGCCGTCGTAGACGGTGTTGGGGTTGATGGGGTGGCCGTCCTGGGTGGTGGAGCCGTGTTGGACGGCGGCGGTGAAGACGAACGGTTTGAAGGTGGAGCCGACCTGGTAGTCGCGGCGGGTGGCGTTGTTGACGTACTGCTTGGTGTAGTCGATGCCGCCGTACATGGCGACGACCTTGCCGGTGGTGGGGTCGATGGCGGCGCCGCCGGCGCGGACGTGGGCGTCGATCTTGCGGGCGTCCGGGTCGACCTGGGACATGAGCTGGTCCTCGACGGCCTGGACGAAGTCGTCCTGGCGGGGTTTCTGCAGGGTGGTGGTGATCCGGTAGCCGCCCTTGGCGAGGGTGTCGGTGTCGACGACGTCGTGTGCGGCGAGGTAGTCCTCGACGGCTTTGACGACGTAGCCGCGCTGGCCGGACATGCCGGAGGGGGCCTTGGCGGTGTCGGGGTCGGGGAAGTTCAGGGCTCTGCGGGCGGGTCGGGTGAGCCACTTCTCCTTGACCATGCCGTCGAGGACGTAGTTCCAGCGGCCGACGGCGCGGATTTTGTTCTCGGGGTGGGCGGAGACGTCGTACGCGTTGGGGGAGTTGAGGAGGGTGGCGAGGTACGCGCCTTCGGCGACGGTGAGTTGCTCGGCGTTCTTGCCGTAGTAGGTGTGGGCGGCGGCCTGGATGCCGTAGGCGTTGCGGCCGAAGTAGCTGGTGTTGAGGTAGCCGAGGAGGATGTCGTTCTTGCTGACCTGGCGGTCGAGTTTGATGGCGATGAAGAACTCTTTGGCCTTGCGGGTGAGGGTCTGTTCCTGGCCGAGGTAGTAGTTCTTGACGAACTGCTGGGTGATGGTGGAGCCGGACTGTTTGCCCTTGCCGGTGACGGTGTTCCAGGCGGCGCGGAGCATGGCTTGGGGGTCGACGGCGGACTCGGAGTAGAAGTCGCGGTCCTCGGCGGCGAGCACGGCGTGCTGTACGTGCTTGGGGACCTGGCTGAGCGGGATGTTCTCGCGGTTGACCTCGCCGTCGCGGGCCAGGGGTGAGCCGTCGGCGTAGAGGTAGACGTTGCTCTGCTTGGTGGCGGAGGCGTTGGCGGGCGGGATGTCGACGAGGAGGTAGCCGGCGACGAGGCCGCCGCCGATGAGGAGGCAGAGCAGCAGGAAGGTGCCGAGGATCATGCGCCAGGTGGGGAAGACCCGGCGCCAGCCGGAGGCTTTGCGTCTGGCCTTGCGGGCGGCCTTGCGCTGTTGCTTGAACTGCCTGCGGGTGAGCTTCTGCCTGCCGTCCTCGGCCGGCTGCTGAGGCTCGTCGGGCTCGTCGCTCATGTCTTCCGGAACTCCCGTTTCGCCTGGATATGTCCCCCGTACGACCTATTGGACACTGTTCCACCGCGATGGGGCGGGCTCGGGAGGGGCGCGCGCCTGTGACGGCACTGTGATCCGCCGCGCGGGTGAAAACCCGTGGCGGGGTTGTGCGTGCGGGGGCTAGGGTCGTGCGCTTTGGCCGGGGGCGCGGGTGAGGGGGTTCTGTGCGGTTGTACGTGGCGGTCGCGGCCGGGGGGTTCCGGCGCTATGCGACGTACCGGACGGCGACGGCGGCGGGTGTCTTCACCAATACCGTGTTCGGGCTGATCGTGGCCTACACCTATGTGGCCCTGTGGGACGAGCGGCCCGGCCTCGGGGGCTACGACCAGGCGGAGGCCGTGACGTATGTGTGGCTGGGGCAGGCGATGTTGGCGGCCTGTTCGCTGCTTGGGGGCGGTTTCGAGGACGAGTTGGTCGAGCGGATTCGCAGTGGCGACATCGCGGTCGACCTGTATCGGCCTGCCGATCTCCAACTGTGGTGGCTGGCCGGGGACTTGGGGCGGGCGGCGTTCCAGCTGCTGGGGCGGGGGGTGGTACCCGTGGCGGTCGGTGCGCTGGTTTTCGAGCTGGCGCTGCCCACAGCGGCCGGTACGTGGCTCGCCTTCGGCTGCAGTGTGCTGCTGGCGCTGGTGGTGAGCTTCGCGCTGCGCTACCTGGTGGCGCTCTCGGCGTTCTGGCTGCTCGACGGGGCGGGGGTGACGCAGATCGCCGCGCTCGCCGGGATGTTCTTCTCGGGCATGCTGCTGCCGCTCAACGTCTTCCCCGGCGCCCTCGGTGAGCTGGCCCGCGCCCTGCCCTGGTCGGCGCTGCTGCAGGTGCCCGCGGACGTCCTGCTCGGCAAGCGCACCGGGTACGGGCTCCTCGGCGCGTACGCGTTCCAGGCCGCCTGGGCCGTGGTGCTGCTCGGCGCCGGGCGGCTGCTTCAGCTCGTCGCGACGCGCAGGGTGGTGGTCCAGGGTGGCTGAACTCGTCCGGGAGCGGGGCCGGTTGCGGGACGGGGTGGTGGCGTACCGGCTGATCGTGGGGGCGTGGGTGCGGTCCACGATGGCCTACCGTGCCTCGTTCGTGCTGACGCTGTGCGCGAACTTCGCCGTGACGGCGTTCGACTTCGTGGCGATCCTGCTGATGTTCTCGCATGTCGACGCGCTGGGCGGGTTCACGCTCGGGGAGATCGCCTTCCTGTACGGCACGACGGGCACCGCGTTCGGTCTGGCGGAGCTGCTGCTCGGGCCCGTGCAGCGGCTGGGTTCCCGGGTGCGTGACGGCACGCTGGACACGCTTCTGGTGCGGCCCGCGCCGGTTCTCGCGCAGGTCGCCGCCGACCGTTTCGCGCTGCGCCGCCTCGGCCGGGTCACGCAGGGGCTGCTCGTCCTCGGTTACGGCCTTGCCGTGATGGACGTCGACTGGGATCCGGTGAAGGTGCTGCTCGTGCCGATGATGCTGGTGTGCGGGGCGGCCGTCTTCGGGGCGGTCCTTGTGGCGGGCGGGGCCTTCCAGTTCTTGGCGCAGGACGCGTCCGAGGTGTCCAACTCCTTTACGTACGGCGGCAATACGCTGCTGCAGTACCCGCCGACCGTGTTCGCGAAGGAGCTGGTGCGCGGGGTGACCTTCGTGCTGCCGCTCGCCTTCGTGAACTGGCTGCCCGCGCTCTACATCCTCGACCGGGAGAACCCGATCGGGCTGCCCTCCTGGCTGGCGTTCCTGCCGCCGTTCGTGGCCGTCGCCTGCTGCGCTCTCGCGGGGCTCGCGTGGCGTGCGGGACTTCGCTCGTATCGCAGTACAGGGAGCTGAACCGATGGAACCCACGGATCACACGGATCTCACGGATCACACGAACCTCACGGATCACACGGATCACTCGGACCTTACGGGCCTCGCGGATGACTTCATCGTGCTCGACGGCGTCGAGAAGGTCTTCGACGTACGCCGGAAGACCGGGTTTCTGCGGCGTGAGCGGCGCGAGGTGCGGGCCGTGGACGGGATCTCGTTCAGCGTGCCGCGTGGCGAGATGGTCGGCTACATCGGGCCCAACGGCGCGGGCAAGTCCACCACCATCAAGATGCTCACCGGCATCCTCACCCCCAGCGGCGGCCGGCTGCGGGTCGCGGGCATCGAACCGGCCCGTGAGCGCACCCGCCTGGCCCGGCGGATCGGCGTGGTGTTCGGGCAGCGCACCACGCTCTGGTGGGACCTGCCGCTGATCGACTCGTACCGACTGATGCACCGCATGTACCGCATCCCCGACGCCCGGTTCCGCGCCAACCTCGACCGCTGTGTCGAACTCCTCGATCTGGGCGCCCTGTTGGACGTTCCGGTACGGCAACTCTCCCTCGGGCAGCGGATGCGCGGCGATATCGCGGCGGCGCTGCTGCACGACCCGGACGTGCTCTACCTGGACGAGCCGACCATCGGCCTCGACGTGATCTCCAAGGCGAAGGTGCGCGGCTTCCTGCGCGATCTGAACGCCGAGTCGGGCACGACGGTGCTGCTCACGACGCACGACCTGCAGGACATCGAGCAGCTCTGCAAGCGCGTGATGGTCATCGACCACGGCCGTCTGATGTACGACGGGGCGCTGGCCGGGCTGCACGAGATCGGCGAGAGCGAGCGCACCCTCGTCGTCGACTTCGAGCGCGAGCTGCCCGAGGTGAGTGTCGCCGGTGCCCGCGTGGTGCGGGTGGAGGGGCCCCGGCAGTGGCTGGCGTTCCCGGCCTCGGCGTCGGCGGCGCCGCTGGTCACGGAGCTGGCGTCGGCGTACCCGGTGGTGGATCTGTCGGTCAGGGAGCCGGACATCGAAGCCGTCATTGCCCAGATGTACGCGGACCGCTCCGCGCTAGGCTGATTCGTATGACCGACGAGTTGCCGGAGCTGCGGGCTTCGGACACGGACCGGGAGCGGGTGGCCGAGCGGCTGAGGGAGGCCGTGGCGGAGGGCCGGCTCGACATGGAGGAGTTCCAGGAACGCCTGGACGCCACGTACAAGGCGCGTACGTACGGCGAGCTCGAACCCGTGACGCGCGATCTGCCCGACCCCGCCGGACCGGCCGCGGCGCCCGCGCAGGCCTCGGGGTCGGGCGCGTGGGCGGAGCGGATCGGCGGTGCGGGGACCTCGGCGGGCGGGGTCGCGATCATGTCGGGCTTCTCACGCAAGGGGATGTGGACCGTCCCGCGCCGTTTCAACTGCTTCGCGCTCTGCGGCGGCGGTGAAGTCGACCTGCGCGAGGCGAAGTTCGAGGCGCCGGAGGTCGTCGTCAACTGCGTCGCGATCATGGGCGGCGTCGATGTGATCGTGCCGCCGGGCGTCGAGGTCGTGGTGCGCGGCATCGGCGTCATGGGCGGCTTCGACGAGCGCCTCGGCGACGAACCGCCGGAGCCGGGTGCCCCACGCGTGATCGTCACGGGGTTCGCGTTCTGGGGCGGGGTGGGCGTGAAGCGGAAGATTTCCCGGGCGGAGAAGCGGCGCCTCAAGGAGGAGAAGGAGCGGCGCAAGGGGCTGGAGAAGTAGCCCGTCTGCCGGAAGCGGGAGGCTACAGCTCGGCCGGGACCGACCCCCGCAGCGACGCCAGGTTGAACGCGTACGCCATCTTCTTGAAGCCCTCGTCGCTCGGGTGCAGGTGATCCCCCGAGTCGTACGGCTCGCGCAGCCGCTCCGGGGCGTACGGGTCGCGGAGCGCGCGGTCGAAGTCCACGACCGCGTCGAACACCTTCCCGGACCGGATCTCCTCGTTGACCTGGCGGCGGACCTCGTCCAACTCCGGGGTGTAGCCCCGGTGTCCGCCGAACGGCATCAGCGTCGCCCCGATCACCCGCAGGCCGCGTGCGTGCGCCTGGCGGGTCAACTCCCTCAGGCCGTCGAGGATTTCCTCGGAGGAGGTCTGCTGCGGGTTGCGCAGGATGTCGTTGACGCCGAGGGCGATGACGACGGCCTTGACGCCCGTACGGGACAGCGCGTCGCGCTCGAAGCGGGAGAGGCCGCTCGGGTTGTCGGCGGGGCGGCCGAGGCCGTCGGAGAGGATGCGGTTGCCGCTGATGCCCTGGTTGAGGACGCTGTAGCGGGGCGCGCCCTGCTCGTCGCGCAGCCGGTCCGAAAGGACGTCCGTCCAGCGGGCGTTGGCGCCCATGGTGGAGCTCACACCGTCGGTCAGCGAGTCGCCGAGCACGACCACGGCACCCTCGGCCTCACGGCTGAGCACGTCGACGGCGGCGAGGTAGCGCCAGTACGGGCTCTGCTGGGTGTACGCGTCGCCGCGCAGGTCCGAGACCCGGTCGCCGTCGGCCACGTAACTGATCTGCCGGGCGTGCGGGTGGTACGTCACCGGGCCCGACGGGGTGGGCGAGAAGGTCGTCACGAGCAGGTCGGCGTCGTGCGGCACGCGCAGCCTGACCGGGTCGCTGACGACCTGGCCGCCCGGCTTGACGACCACCGAGTGGTTGCCGCCGAAGGACAGGCGGCGCAGGGTTCCGGCGGCCGCGCTGGGGTTGTTCGGCGCGGCCGCCAGGGCTATGGAGGCGTGCGTGATGGACAGCGGCGTACGCCCGTACAGGTTGGAGAGCGTGATGCGGGCGCTGCTGCCGCCGACGCTGGTGTGCACGACGTTGCGGATGGAGCGGCCCGCGAAGCCGGCCTCGGTGCGCGGCTCGGCGGCCGCGGGCGAGCTGGACCAGGTGCCGACCCAGGTGCCGGAGGAGGCGGGGGCGGCGGAGCCCTGCGGGTGGCGCGGCCCGGCGCGCAGGTCGTCGTCCCGGGCATCGCCGGACACGCCCACGTATATGGCCGCGGAGACCAGCACCACGACGGCCGCCAGCGCAGCCATTAGGGCATAACCGTTACGCCTGGTCACGCGGCCTTTTTCTCCTCGGGCAGGGGAGCCCGGGGCTCCAGTTCGACTATCCCATTTTGCGACATGGGCCGAGGGGGCGCGCACGGCACCCCCTCCGCTCCAACAAGACGCCGGGAACTCGCGGTTCGTTCCAGGAGTAGGTCACGTAGAGGCAACGTCGGGACAATGAGACCGGGGAACACGGGGACGGTCGGACGGTGGAGCGGATGGAACGCAAGAAAGCCGAAGAGGCGGAAGAATCGGGTGAACGAGTCATGAGGGAGCATTCCCCGGTGAACGGTCACTCATCCGGCACGCCCGGTTCCGCCACGTCTGGTTCGGGGACCGCTGGTTCCGGGGCTGCTGGTTCGGGGGCCGTTGGTTCGGGGGCTGCTGGTTCGGGGGCTGCTGGTTCCGGTGCTGCTGGTTCCGGGGCCCATGATTCCCGGGGTGGCGGTTTCACGTACAGCGCCGCCGACGAGGAGAAGTTCCGCGGCGTGCGCCGCATGAAGGTCACGGCGACCGGGCTTCTGCTCCTCGTCGCCCTCGTCTACGTCCTCGCCAAGTGGGCGCAGAGCTCCGGCGCGGGCGGCTGGACCGGGTACGTCGCGGCGGCCGCCGAGGCGGGTATGGTCGGCGCGCTCGCTGACTGGTTCGCCGTCACCGCGCTCTTCAAACGCCCGCTCGGCCTGCCCATCCCGCACACCGCGATCATCCCGAGCAAGAAGGACCAGCTCGGCGTCTCCCTCGGGGAGTTCGTCGGCGAGAACTTCCTCTCCGAGGACGTCGTACGGCGCCGGCTGCGCGGCGTCGGCCTCGGCTCCCGGCTCGGCGCCTGGCTCGCCGAACCCGAGCACGCCGACCGCGTCACCGCCGAGCTCTCCACCGCGCTCCGCGGCGCCCTCACCGTGCTGCGCGACTCCGACGTCCAGGCCGTCGTCGGCGAGGCCATCACCCGCCGCGCGGACGCCGTCGAGATCGCGCCCGGGCTCGGCAAGACCCTCGACAACGTCGTCGCGGACGGCGGCCACCACCGCGTCGTCGACCTGGTCTGCGTCCGCGCGCACGACTGGCTGGTCGCCCACGCCGACTCCGTGATGGACGCGGTCGAGGGCGGCGCCCCCGGTTGGACGCCGCGCTTCGTCGACCGCAAGGTGGGCGAGCGGGTCTACAAGGAACTGCTCCGCTTCGTCACCGAGATGCGGGACATGCCCGAGCACCCGGCCCGCGGCGCCATCGACCGCTTCCTCACCGACTTCGCCGCCGACCTGCAGTCCGACAGCGACACCCGGGCCCGCGTCGAACGCCTCAAGAGCGAGGTCCTCGGCCGCGGCGAGGTCCAGGACGTGATCGCCTCCGCCTGGTCCTCCGTACGCGCGATGATCGTCTCCGCCGCCGAGGACGAGCGCAGCGAGCTGCGCCTGCGGGTGCGCGCGGCCCTGCTCTCCCTCGGGCAGCGCCTGGCCACCGACCCGGAGCTGCAGCGCAAGGTGAACGCCTGGGTGGAGGACGCGGCGGTGTACGTGGTCACCACGTACCGCTCCGAGATCACCTCCCTGATCACCGAGACCGTCGCGGGCTGGGACGCCGAGCACACCTCGAAGAAGATCGAGGCCCACATCGGCCGTGACCTGCAGTTCATCCGCATCAACGGCACAGTCGTCGGCTCGCTCGCGGGCCTGGCGATCTATACGGTGTCGCGGGCGTTCGGGGCGTGAGGGTGTCTTCTTACGGTGGGCGGGTGGCTTCCGGTGGGCGGGTGCCTGCTGGCGGGCGGGTGCCTGCTGGCGGGCGGGTGCCGCATCGGGTGGCCGTTCTCGTCCGGCACGGCGTACTGCCGATGGAGCTCGGCCTCGTCCACCAGCTGTTCGGCTCGGCCCGCTCCGCGCACGGCGAGCCGCTGTACTCCGTGGTGACCTGCGCGCTCACCCCCGGCATGATCCGTACCGACGCCGACTTCCCGATCCGCGCGGACCACGGCCCGCAGGCGCTCGCCGAGGCCGACACGGTCCTGGTTCCCGCCTCCCACGAGGAGGACGAGTCGTACGTCGAGGGCCTGCCGCCCGCGCTGACCGCGGCCCTCGACCGGATCCCGCCCGGCTCCCGCATCGCCTCGATCTGCACCGGCGCCTTCGTCCTCGCCGCCCACGGCCTCCTCGACGGCCGCAGCGCCACCACCCACTGGCTGTCCACGGACCACTTCGCCCGTACGTACCCCGCGGTCCGGGTCGAGCCCGAGGTGCTCTACGTGGACGGCGGCCGGTACGGGGACGGCGGTGGCCGCGTCCTGACCTCGGCGGGCGAGGCCGCGGGCATCGACCTGTGCCTGCACATGATCCGCTGCGACTTCGGCGCGGCCGTCGCCGCCGACGTCGCCCGCCGCACGGTCGTCCCGCCGCACCGCGAGGGCGGCCAGGCCCAGTACATCCCGCGGCCGGTGGCGGAGCCCGGCGGGTCCTCCACCTCCGCGGCCCGCGCCTGGGCCCTGAACCGGCTCGAACAGCCCCTCACGCTACGGGAGTTGGCGGACCACGAGGCGATGAGCGTGCGTACGTTCAGCCGCCGCTTCCGCGAGGAGACGGGCCTGACCCCGATGCAGTGGCTGAGCAAGCAACGCCTCGCGCGGGCCCGGCAGTTCCTTGAGGAGACCGACCACACGGTGGACCGCGTGGCCGCGGAGTCGGGCTTCGGCACGGCGGCGTCCCTGCGCCAGCACTTCCAGACGGTGCTCGGGGTGTCGCCCCGGGCCTACCGGGTGACGTTTCGGGGGCCGGGGGGCGGGCCGAAGGCCGCAGGTCCTACTCCGACGGCGGCCTCCGGGGGCGACACGCCCGGAAAGTGAAGGCAGTCGCTTCCCGTCAGCGGAGGTTCGAGACTGTGTACGGCCGCCCGGGGTGAAGTGCTCGTCTCTACCCCATCTCCCGTTGATCCAGGGCCAGTTGAAGATCACGTACGGCGTTACCGTACCCACCCAAGCCACCCCGCACCATCACACACAGCGGATACGACTTAGATTGGGACACAGCGGAACCCGCCCCCGGAGAGTAGTGGGAGACACACAGGTGATCTGTTACGGAGCGACCGTCCTCGACCTCGCCGAAGACCTGGTGGACGCCTACGCCGAGGTGTTCTCCGCACCCCCGTGGAACGAGGATGAGGAAACCATTCAGCGGTTCCACTACCGCCTCCGCGGCGACACGGGGCGCCCCGGCTTCCGCGCGGTCCTCTCCCAGTCCCGCACCGGCATCGACGGCTTCGCGATCGCCTGGCTGACCCCGCGCTCGCTCCCGGACACCCCGACGTACGCGAAGATCGTCTCCCAACTGGGCGCGGCCCGGGTCGAGGAACTCCTCGTCGGCGCCCTGGAGTTGGACGAACTCGCCGTCCGCCGCCACGCCCGCCCCAAGGGCCTCGGCCGCACCCTCCTCTCCGAACTCACCGCGGATGCCCCATCGGGCCGCGCCTGGGTCCCGATGTCCCGCGCTGCGAAGAACGCGGTGGCGAGCTATCGGCGCCTGGGGTGGAGGGAGGTTCCGCCTCTTCCGGGGGCGGGGAACGGGGTGGTGGTGCTTCTTTCGCCTGGGCATCCGGCTGTGGCTTAGATGTGGAGGGGCGTGCCGGACTCTCGGTGCGGGCAATCGAAGCACGGCGTCAGGTGGCCATCAGGATTCGGCTGGCCATGCACGGCGGGCGCCTCGGTGAACCCGCCAGATCCGTTGCGATAGATGATCCCCACGTTGTGCTCAGCCAGAAGCCCCAGTGTGTCTTCATCCGGAAGCCCCGGGAGAAGGAGCATGCGCCGCAGCGGCTGTGTCGGCGTTGAGGGAAAATAGCGGCTGAAATCAAGCAGCTGCATGAGGGCTTCGCGAAGTACGTCGCGTGTGGTGCTGCCGGATGGTTCGTAGAGTGTGTTGTTGGTGCGATTGAGTATGCCGCTCACAAACGTGTCCGTCATGCCCTTGATGCGCACCTGAGCGAAACCGATGTCTTGGCCTTCCGTCATGAGCTTGGTCTCGAGCTCATCGCGCAACTCCTCGCGCTGGAGGGCCACATTAGTGGCAGGTGAGGGGGCTCTTCCGCTCTTCTGAATCTTGCGCCGAAGAACCTCAAGTGGCCTTGTGGCGTGGCCACGGACGAACTCGAACCTCGTCTGCTTCGCTGCCGGAATGAAGTCCGCTGACCCTCTGTAGAAATTTCCAATTGGGCGCAGCCGGAAGACAATAACCTTGCGTGGATTCTGGTCTGATCCGATACCTGGTCTTTCGTAGTAGGGGCGCTTGCTGTCGACCTTGAACTGTCCAACATAGCGATGGATTTTGGTATCGCTGTTGGGTAATTTTCCGACGGCGATGAAGAGGTGGATGGTCCGTTCCTGTTCGACGTGGTAAAGGATCGCCGCGTTGCCGCTGCCTGATCGGCCGTCGAAGGACTGGTCGCCCTGAGTACCTGCCCCTGTGTACTCAAAGATGGGGCCGAGCGAGTCCTGCTCCTGGAGCCAGCCGTCGTGGTATCCGTACTGGTCGCCGACGTTAGTGTCTGAGTACAAGGAGACGGTTGGTGTTGTGGCCGATGGGCAGATGCCGCCCTGTGAGCCGCCACCCAGCTCGGCGCGGATGCCCTCACGCGTGAGCTCGTCTCCCGGCTTGAACGTCGGTATGTCAGCGATCATGCCATCGAGGCTAATCAGGCAGCGTGGGCTGAACGGCCTGTTCAGCAGGCTGACTTGGAATCTTGGCGCAAAGAGATACGTGGTGGACGGGGAGAGTATGGATAGTTGGGTTACTTTGCTCGGGTCTGGGGTCAGTGCGGCCGTTGCGGGCGGAGTTCTGTCATTCTTGGGGGCAGCCCGGGGTGGCGCGAGGGCAGTTGAGGCAGCCAGGACTCAAGTCACGGGCAACGCGGCTGCGGAGCACTTTCAGTGGGTGAGAGGGCAGCGACAGCAGCACTACGCGAAGCTCGTCGAGGCGCACATCGCGTTGGAGTCTGCGCTGACCCGAGCCGCCCCTCTCATAAGGACAGGCGAGGATCTCTCCCTCGAGATGCGCGAAGAGATCGCTGAGCGCTTTCTGGCGGTGGAGGCAACGACGAGTCAACTCGCCCTGTGGGGGCCGACTGAAGTGATACAGCAGGCCCAGGTTCTAGCGGAACGGACCATACAAGCCGCTGAGTTGCTTATGGCGGCACAGGGTGCAGCCTCCCACCCTGCAGGTGACACCGTCGGCCGATGGCACGGATGGGTGCAAGCGAAGAGCGAAGTGTCGCTGCTGAAGTCTCAATTTCTTGACAGAGCAGGTGCGGTCATCCGGGATCCCAACCAGCCGGTGAATTGAAGCTGGTTTGGGTGCCACGGTCACGTGGTGCCACGGGTCACGGCGGCTTGCTGAGCCGCCGTGACCAACCACTTCCTACACCGGATGCGTCCCGACGGTTGATGTCGGAACTTGGTCCCTAGCTTGCTGCGATGGCGGAGTACAGCCAGACATCTGCCGGGATCTCGTGCTTCAACTCCCAAGTGATGGCCATCGGCTTGCTGCCCGTGTGCCCCGCATAGGTCGCAGGGCCGAGGAGCATCCACGGCTGCGGGCCGCCAATGTCTGTGCTCTTGTATCGACGGATAAAGAGCAGAACGTGGCTGCCGTTGGTAGCGTGATTCTGATAGCGCTGCCCAGTTGCTGAGGACTCGGACGTCTGATTCTGGGATTCCCAGTGGAACCGCTTCGTTGTTAGTGCATAGTCGTGGTAGCGAGTCTGCGGGGAGAAATCCTTCTCGTTCTTCTCTCTGGTGATCAAGAGTGCATCGGTATTGGCCGACTCGCACCACTTGACGCCCTCGCGGAAGTCGCCTGGCATAAAGCCGCCGACATAAGATTGACCAAGTGCCGGGAGAATCTCCTCACGGCTGTATGAAGCGTGCACGGTGAGTGGAACACCCCCGTGGTCACCGAGCAGTGGGACCGGAACGTGTTCGGTGTGAGCAAGGTTGTACTTGAGCACTTGTCGAAGTTCGCTGCGTACCGCGTGCTGATAACGCAGTGTCGCGAATCCGGCGTCATAGGACGTGAAGCCCTTACGCGTCACACCGCCGAGTGGCCAGAGTTGGAAGAAGAGCATCCGCGCGTATGCCTGACCTTGCTCATCAAGATCGGCGTAACAGGGGGCGTTGTCTTCGAGCAGTCGGGAGTACGCGGCAACACGAAGCGGATCGTCGACATGCAGGAAGGCAGGTACCCGCTTGAGGAGCGCGGCTTCTCCTTCCGGGGCGCCACCCTCGAGGAGGCCGGACCGACGCAGTAGGCCTGTCCAGGAGTTTCCGTTGCCGCGGTACAACTCCTTAAGTTCTCTCCCGCTTTCTTCCAGGTAGCGATCCAACTTCACCTCGCCGTATTCGGATACTTCGCGGGAGAGGGCGGTGACGTTAACCCCGATCTGAGCCTTGATATTCTCGATGATGGTGCGCTCGGCTTTCTCCTCGAGTAGAATTTGACAACCGGCCGGAAGCTGGGGGAAGCCCGCTTCGATGTGATCGACGAGACGCTTTCGAGTAAGGCTGGTCAGGGCTCGAAACTGATTCTCGAAACGGAACTCTTTACGGTGTTGCCCAATGAAATCAAGCACCGTTAGTACGGGCTTCGTTGGTGTTCGGCGTAGGCCGCGGCCGAGTTGCTGAAGAAACACGGTTGCACTGGACGTGGGGCGGAGCAATAGCAACGTGTCCACATCGGGGATATCCAAACCCTCGTTGAACAGGTCCACCGAGAAGATGACTTGCAGGTCGCCAGTCTTGAGGTCATCCAACGCTCGCCGACGCTGGTCTACTGGTGTCTCGCCAGACAGGGCGACAGCGTTGAGTCCGGCGGCTCGGAAATAATCCGCCATGAAGTGGGCATGTGCAACAGAGACGCAGAACCCGAGAGCTCGCATGGACCCCGGGATTGCGACCTTTTCCTCCACCTTCTTTACGATGAGTCGGGCGCGAGTGAGATTTCCTGTGAGTACGTTGCCGAGTTCCGCGTCGTCATATCGGCCACGTTTCCAAGTCACATTCCTCAGGTCGGTGTTGTCGCTGATTCCGAAATAGTGGAATGGGCTGAGCAAGTCGTTCTCGAGTGCTTCCCAGAGTCGCATTTCTGCCGCGATGTGACCATCGAAGAACTCGTCTTGAATGTTCTTACCGTCCGCGCGCTCAGGCGTGGCGGTGAGCCCGAGTAGCTCCGCAGGCTGGAAATGATCCATGATCTTTTGGTAGGTCGGCGCGGTGCCGTGGTGGAACTCATCAATTACGATCACATCGAAGTGATCAGGGGGCAATCGGTCCAGGGTGCGCGCATTGAGAGAATTCACGCTGGCAAACACATGATTCCAGCGTTCGGGGATTTCACCGCTGTGTAGCTGTTCGCCGAAGTTCCCATCGACCAGTACGTCTTGGTACGTGCGCAGCGACTGCTGGAGGATTTCCTTACGGTGAGCGATGAAGAGCAGTCGCAAATCGCGACCATGTTTCATTCGTAGTTGTTTGTAGTCGAGTGCCGCCATGACCGTCTTGCCTGTCCCCGTGGCAGCGACCATGAGATTGCGGTGCCGGTTATGGATCTCCCGCTCAACCTCAAGGCGTTCCAGCATGTCGCGCTGATGAGCGTAGGGACGCACTTCGAGGCCAGAAAGAGTGATCCTGCGTGTTGCGTCCGACCTCGTTGACGATCCGCCCGCGGTGCGTAGGGCCTCGTCGAGCCGATTGCTGTCGACATCGGGGTCATACGTCTCGAACGTCAGGTCATCCCAGTAGGCATCGAACGTGGCCTCAAACTTTCGCATGACGTCGGGCGTGGAAACGGAGGAGAGTCGCACGTTCCACTCAAGGCCATCAAGCAGCGCCGCATTGGAGAGATTCGAGCTTCCGACGTACGCAGTGTCGAAGCCGCTTTTACGCCGGAACAGCCAAGCCTTGGCGTGCAGTCGCGTCGATCGGGTCTCGTAGTTGACCTTCACCTTGGCACCGAACTCTCGTACAAGACGGTCGAGCGCGATCCGGTCCGTGGCGCCGATGTACGTGGTTGTGATCACTCGGATCGGAACTCCGCGGCTTTTCGCATCGCGGAGCGCAACTTCGAGTACACGGATGCCATACCACTTCACGAAGGCGCAAAGCAGGTCGACCCGGTCCGCAGTGGCCAGCTCCGCACGCAGTTCAGATCCCAGGCTCGGGTCGTCCGGGGCGTTGGTGATGAGCGCGGTCTCAGAAAGAGGTGTTGCCGGACGGATGGCGTATACCCCCGGGGCCTCCTGTTGGGCCAGGGCCAGCAACTGTCGGGGGCCGTCCGCGATGAGGCCGACCGCCGTATCCACATCGGGGTCCGGGGCGGCGACCGCCAGCGACTCCATGATCTTGTTTGACGCTTCCAGCCGCTTGTCATGAGGCAGTTGAAGAAGCCTCAGCCGGGCCGCTTCCGCGATGTGCCGGGCCAACACATGAGGTGATGACTCAGGGCTGACTTCCGCATCCACGGCCTTCCAACCGGCGGCTTCAAGCTGCTCTATCTCGTTCTGCAAGCTGTGGGTGACCAGCTTCTCGTAGACACCTGCGACCGGCTGAGTCGCGTCCCCCGTATCCACCACGTGTGCTCCCTCGTGCCAGGAATCGTCACGCCAAGTTCTAACAGGCGTCGCTGACAGGGTCGGAGGCAGTTGTGTTCCAGCCACGCCCATCGCCGGGCTGGAAATGGGCGTGGCGCGACAGAAGTTCGCCCTGGTGTGGGTGGCTACTCAGGCGGTTGGGGAGGGCGGTTCCGAGTCGCCTGCCTGGTCAGGTCCGTCACCAGGTGCGATGGGATCCAGGTCCTCGGGATCTTCGACTGCGGGGAGGCGTGCGCCTCGGCTCTCGGCGACTCGAAGCACGTCCCTCAGGGCCTCAGCCAACCGGCATGCAAGGAAGCGGAGTTCACCGTTCGGAAGATTCGGGTCGTCGAGCATATGAGTCGCGTGCCCGAGCAGATCCGATCCCATTCCGAGCTGCATAGCCTCGATGTTGTCCGCCACTCGCGACAGGTAGCCGGTTCCGTCCCCTACGAGGTAACACGGCCTCCCGTCGTCGTTGACCCACGGAAGCAGCCTGAGGGTTCCTGATGCGGTCATGATGCGCCCACCTCAACCCCGTGGATCAGGCGAGGCCCAAGGTCGATGCCGTGCACCGCGAACCAAAGAACTCGTCGCCGACTACGTTGAAGTTGCGCCTCCCGCCTTACCTCGTGGGCCACGTAGTAAGGCCGGACCAGCCCGATCGCCTCGCCTGACAGGGCTGGTACGGGAAGTGGAGGGCAGCAAGGCCCGATGGGCGTTGGGCCGTAGGGGAGTCCGTCATGCCTAGCTCGATGACGGCCGGGTGCGGGAAGTAACCAGCACAGCACTACTTCGAAGATCCGAGCGATACAGTGCGCCATGTCGACCTGCTTTCTCAGGTTGGCCATGCCCCCGGACCGGTCGCACGGTCGCGGGGGTCTTCGGCAGTCGCGTACGGACTGACCGTAGAGGCGCTGAGAAAGGAGAAGGGGCACAGTTTGTGCCCCTCGCGTTCAGGCCGCCAAGAGGCCGATCTTTACGGCCAGTTCGCTCGCCCTCCGCCGCTGTGCTGGACTCTTCGAGTCAGCCTCTTCCAGGACGATGCGGCGGGCATAACCGTTATAACGAATCGTCTCCGGTGCTGCTTCAAAGGCTTTATCGAGGGTCGCGAGCGCTGCCTCGGCCTGACCGTCTAGTTGGTAGCCGCGCGCTTCCTCGATTCGGTGCCTGGCCCGTCGTGGGCGGGAAGGGATCGTTGCCGTGTCCGCTGCCGCAGCTTGCCGGACGCTTTCCCCACCCGCGTGCAACTCAACTGCGACCGTTACGGCATGCGCACCCATCACGGCTCTCGAGAACGACGTGACGGGGTGGAAGTAGTCGGCAGGCAGCCGCTCGGCCATCGCCCGTGCTGTGTCCCAGTAGCGCCATGCCGTACCCGTATCGCCTCGACGCGCTGCGGTGTATCCGGCCTCGAATTGCAGGGCGCCCGCAATCGCGAGTACGTCGTCGGTGGCTTCCGGGAGCAGGGGCTCGAGGTGGCGCAGAGTCTCCAGGTTCACTGCGTCTGCAGCGTCGAAATGCCCGTGCCCGCTATCGCGGTGAGCCTGGGTTGCCAACCAGGCCGCAACTCCCAGGGCGTGCGGGTCTTCGGATTCCTGCGCGGCGATCAGGCTGCGCTCGACGACGCGCCACAGCAGCGATGAGTCGGGCTGGTAGGCGAGGAAGAACTGGCTCAGGCTGTAGACCTCTGCCAGCAGGCCTTGGGCTGCTCGGCGGTCGCCCGCAGAATCGGCCTGCCACGCAGCTTGTTGCGCGTCATGGATCAGGTCCGGCAGCAGGGCTCCGATGACGTCTCGATGGTGGGGAGAGGAATGCCGAGCACCCCACGCGCGGGAGAGCCGCTCCCGAAGGTGAGCACGGGGCGGCGCCTCACGCCGAGAAGTCATGGGGTAGGTGTTGATGGCGTCGCGGACTTGAGGGAGACGGGCATGTCCAGGGCCGACGAACAAGTCAACGGCCAAGGACTGGTCGCCGGTCAGCTCCGCGAGCTCGCGTACGCGCAGGGCTTCCGCGATACGCAACACCATGGGCAGCTTCGGCATCTGGAGCCGTCCGCCCTCAACTTGCTTGACCCAGCTCGGAGATTTCCCTACTAGACCGGCCAAAACAGACCGGCTCATCCCGCGACGGGTCCGCAGGATCTGCATGCGCTGGCCGAATGCGACCGGCTCCGTGAACGGGTCGGGGGTAGCGTCTGAGGACACGGTCTTGCCCCTCTCTATGCAGCTCGTCATCGGCAGCGTACGGGGATTGGGCCGTGTTGGGTGATCGCCTGTGGAGAGTGGCTGGGTTCGTCGTGATGACACACTGGGACATCACTGAGATGTGATCGTCAGTGCTCTCCAGCGTTGAACTTGGCGACTTTCTCAGGCAGTTCGGCCAGCGAGTCGATCCGCATCGTCGTGATCGCATCCGCGTCCGGATCGTGCTGCTGGATGGTGCCCCACGGGCCACGTCGGATCAGTGCCGTCAGGAGACCGGCCTGTACGGCGGGGCGGATGTCGTTGTCGAGCCGGTCGCCGACGTACAGGATCTCGCTCGGTTCGGCCGGTGTCGCCTCGATGACCTTCTCGAAGAAGGTGACATCCGGCTTCGACGCACCCCAGTCGTCGCTCGTGGCGATCAGGTCGGAGGGCAGGTCGAGGCCGCGGAGGAGGCCACCCGCCCGTACGGTCTGGTTCCCGGCGATGCCCACCCAGAGCCCGGCCTCGCGCAATGCCGTCAGCGCCGGGCGCACGTCTGAGTACAGGTCGTCCTCCCCGAACCACTCGGGCTTGCCCGCCTCGGCCCGCTTCTCCCGCTCCTCGGTCAGGTCGAAGCCCGGCCGGAACACCTGAAATGTCTCGCGGTAGTCCCGTCCCTGCGCGATCACCGCTCCGAACATGGCCGCGAAGGTGTGCCGAGGTACCCCTAGCCAGTCCGCCCAGGTCCCGTACTCACGGGTCTCGTCCACCAGGCACTCACCGACGTCGAAGACGACTGCGCGAATCACACGAGCTCCCCGGCAGTACGCATCAGGGGGACGCCACACTCACCCCCCATGACACCCCCCATAAGAAACCCCCGACCCACACCAACACCCCCCCTCAGGCGGCCACCCCACAGCCCGTCCCCGTGCGGCGAGCGTCGTCGCGTACTGCGGGAGCAGTGAGGTGTCCTCCGGGGATGAGGCCTCTGAGGCGGCGAAGGCCTCGTAGGACGGGACCGTGGCTGTGACGATGCCGAGGTTGGGGGTGCCGGAGGCGGAGAGTTCGCGGAGGGAGGACTCTATGGTCGTCAGGTGGTCCTCGTGGGAGGGGTACTCCGAGGCCAGCGACGGGTACGCCGCGAGGAGTTCGGTCAGTTCCGTGTTCGGCCAGTGCAGGACCGCCACCGGGAACGGGCGGGAGAGGGCTGCGCGGTACGTGCCCAGTTCGGCGCGGAGGCGGGCGATCTCGGCGCGGAGTTCCGTGGGGTCCTCGGAGCCGAGGGACCAGAGGCGTTTCGGGTCGTGCAGCTCGTCGAGGGGGACCGTGGCCGTGCTGGACTCGTCGGCCCTGATGTCCCACGTGTCGTGCTCCAGGGCCAGGAGGCGGCGGACGCGGTGGCGGCCCAGGAGGAGGGGAAGCGTGTCCGGCGGGGTCGGGCCCGCCTCCGAGATCAGGAGGGTGACCGCCTCCGTGAACACCTCGTGCGCCTGCTGGAGTTCGTCGTGGGATTCGAGGGCCTCCGCGGCGATCACCCAGGGGGACGGCTCGCGCGGGGCCGTCGTGCGGATGCCGTCGATGATCGCGCGGGCCTCCGCCTCGTGCCCGTACTCCCAGAGGTTCGACGCCTTCAGGGCGCGGATCAGGGACGGGTGCCTGGGCGTGCCGGCGAGCAGGTCGTCGTAGAGGGTCGTGGCCCGCTCGCGTTCGCCGGACAGCTCCAGGTGCGCGGCGGCGTGCAGGAGCAGTTGTTCGGCGTCCTCCGGGTACTGCGCCGCAGTACGCAGCAGGCGTTCGGCTTCGGCGGTGTGATCCGTTTCGGGGCGCATGGGGGACACCGTACTGCCGTGTCCGGGATCGGTGGAGGGCCGTTTCGGTTCCGTCCTGAGAGGCCCTGTGCCGGTGTGGCTCTGGTGAGTTGTGGGCGTACGGCTTATCCTCCGGCCCTCCGAGGACGAGGACGAGGACGAGGCCGGGGAGGAGGCGCCTTGCGGGAGCGGGTTCCGGTGGTGGTGCAGGGGGCCCGGCGGTCGGGGCTCGCGCGGGCCGCCTGGTGCGGGGGCGAGATCGCCGTGACCGTGGGGCTCGTGCTCCTGCTGCTCGTCGTACATCAGCTGTGGTGGACCAACCGGCAGGCCCGCGACGGCGCCGAGGAGAAGGTCGAGGCCCTGGAGGAGGCGTGGGGGTCTTCCCGCCCGCAGGAGGAGACCGGGACCGTCGAGTCCACGCCCACCGGACCGGAAAGCGCCCCCGCCGACGACCGCCCCGCCCCCCGCGAGCCCTCCCCACCCCGGTGGGACCAGGCGTACGCCGTCCTCTCCATCCCGCGGCTCGGCGTGCGCGTGCCCGTCGCGGAGGGGGTCGGCAAGGCGGGCGTGCTCGACAAGGGGTACGTGGGGCACTACCCGCGGACCGCGCAGCCGGGGCGGCCCGGGAACTTCGCCGTGGCCGGGCACCGGAACACGCACGGCGAGCCGTTCCGGTACGTGAACCGGCTGCGGCCCGGCGACCGGATCGAGGTGAAGACGGAACGAGCGGCCTACACCTACGAAGTGGACCGCACCCTTCCGCAGACCCTGCCGGGCGACGGCGGCGTCATCGACCCGGTGCCGCGCAGCGCGGTGCGGGCGGGGGCCGGGTACGAGGAGCGCGGGTACTACATCACCCTGACCACCTGTACGCCGGAGTTCAGCTCCAAGTACCGGCTCGTGGTGTGGGGGAAGCTGAAGGCCGTACGAGCCGGGTGAGCCTCACCTCCGTCGAGCCGGGTGAAGCTCACCTCCGTACAAGCCGGGTGAAGCTCACCTCCGTACGAGCCGGACGAGGCCCAAGGGCTAGGCTCGCTGTCCGTGATCAGACGCCCGCGCCGCCCCCATCTGCTCTGGCTTCTCGTGCCGTTCGTGCTCTACATCGGCGCGCTGCCGTTCGTGAACCGGGTGGAGCCCGTCGTGCTCGGGCTGCCGTTCTTCTTCGCCTGGATGCTGGCCGCGACCGTGCTCACCCCCGTCGCCGCCTGGCTCACCTGGCGTGGCGACCGTAAGGCGAGGGCGGGGCGGTGAGCGCCGGGGCCGTCGCCACCTCGATCTTCGCCGTCTTCATGGTGCTGACCGTCGCGCTCGGGCTGCTCGCCGTGCGCGGGCGCGGCGGGCAGGGCGGGCTCGCCGAGTGGTCCGTGGGCGGGCGGAGCCTCGGGGCCGTCTTCATCTGGGTGCTGATGGCCGGTGAGAGCTACACCAGCTTCAGCTATCTCGGCGCGGCGGGCTGGGGCTACAACTTCGGGGCGCCGGTGCTCTACGTCGTCGCGTACATGTCCTGCGGATACGCCGTCGGCTATGTCGTCGGCCCGATGCTGTGGGCGTACGCGCGTGAGCACGGGCTCGTCGGGATCACCGACATGATCGCCCACCGGTACGGCAGGCCCTGGCTCGGCGCGGTCGTCGCCGTGCTCGCGACGGTGTTCCTGCTGCCGTACATCCAGCTGCAGATCACCGGCATGGGCGTCGTGGTCTCGACGATCTCGTACGGCTCCATCAGCCTGAACTGGGCCTATTTCCTGGCCTTCGCCGTCACCACCGGCTTCGTCGTGGTCAGCGGTCTGCGCGGCAGCGCCTGGGTGTCCGTGCTCAAGGACGTGCTGGTGATCGGCACGCTCGGCTTCCTCGCGATCTATGTGCCGCTGCACTACTTCGACGGGTACGGGGACTTCCTCGACCGGATCGTCGCCGAGAAGCAGGACTGGCTGACCCTGCCGGGCGCTGGGGACAGCGGGTACGGCACGGCCTGGTTCGCGAGCACCTCGCTGCTCAACGCCCTGACCGTGGTGATCTTCCCGACGACCGTGGCGGGCTACCTCGGCGCCCGGAACGCCGACGCCCTGCGCCGCAACGCCATCTGGCTGCCCGCGTACAACGTCCTGCTCTTCGTGCCGATGCTGCTCGGCATGGCGGCGCTCTTCGTGGTGCCGGGGCTGACCGGGGCGGACTCCAACCTGGCCCTCTTCAAGCTGGTCACCGATTCGCTGCCCGCGTGGGCGGTCGGGGTCATCGGGGTCGCCGCGGCGCTCTCGTCGATCGTGCCGATGGCGGTGTTCATGCTGGTCATCGGCACGATGTGGGGGCGCAGCGTGCTGTCGCTCGTACCGCGTCTGCACAGCCAGTCGCGGCAGAAGGCGGCCTCGCAGACGGTCGTCGTGATCGCGGGCACCCTCGCGCTGATCCTCACGTACGCGGCCCCCAACACCCTCGTACGGCTGTCGCTCATCTCTTACGAGGGGATGGCGCAGCTCCTGCCGATGCTGCTGCTCGGCCTGGTGTGGCGGCGGCTCAGCCTGGCCGGTGCGGTCAGCGGGCTCGCCGTCGGTGTGGGCGTCGTCTGCGCGCTGGTGTTCACCGGGAACGACCCGGTGTTCGGCGTGAACGCGGGGCTCGTCGCCCTGGCCGTGAACCTCGCCGTGGCCCTGGCGGTGACGTGGGCGCGGGCGGCGGATGTGGACGGGCGGGCAGATGCGGAGGTGCTGGCCTCGGATCCGGGTACGCCGGTGGTGACCTCGGGAACTTCTCGGGCCGGTTCTGCGTGAGTACCAGTAGCATCGAACGTCGAACTCGAACTCGAACGTCGAGCATCGAGCGTCGAGCATCAAGCATCGAGCATCGACGGAGAACCTGACCGGAGAGGAGTGCGCCCCGTGACCGACGGCTTCAAGGCCCCGCGGCCCGTGGGCACGCTCCTCGCGCTGCTCGTCCTCGTCGTGCAGGTGCTGCTCGTCGACACCGGCAGCCTCTCCGCCGCTGTCGCGCTCGCCGCCACCGCCGCGGCCGGCTCC
Organism: Streptomyces sp. LHD-70; assembly: GCF_031157275.1. Taxonomy (GTDB): domain Bacteria; phylum Actinomycetota; class Actinomycetes; order Streptomycetales; family Streptomycetaceae; genus Streptomyces. The sequence continues at coordinate 27,079 of NZ_JAVIFW010000013.1, read as the reverse complement.
GCGCTCACCGTGTGCACGGTCCTGTCGGCGCGGGTCGCGCCCGCCGTGGCGCCCGCCCGGGTGCGGACGGCGATCCGCGACCGGGAGCAGAGAACCGCGTTCCTGCCGCAGCGTGACCCCGACGCCTCCGGGCGCACCCGTCCCCGAGCCCCGGGACGCCTCGTCCCGACGGCCGCGTAGGGGAACCCTTCGTAGAACGAACCCGACCCCTCGCGGGCCGTCATGCCGACCTTTCCTGACCGGTTTTCCGGTCTCCGGCACAGACGAGACCCCCGGAGGGCTCCTCACCCATGTCCGACGTCTTCAGCGGCTTCGCCGACCTGGTCGCGCGCCTCGCCGACCTGCTCCAGCCCCTGTTCCACGCCTCCGCGACCGCGGCGGCGATCGTCCTGTTCACCATGGCCGTACGGCTCGCCGTCCATCCGCTGTCGCGGGCGGCCGCGCGCGGGCAGAAGGCGCGGGCCAAGCTCGCTCCGCAGGTGGCCGAGCTGCGCAAGAAGCACGCCAAGAACCCGGAGCGCATGCAGAAGGCGATCATGGAGCTGCACGCCAAGGAGCAGGTGTCGCCGCTCTCCGGCTGCCTGCCGAGCCTGCTGCAGCTGCCCGCGTTCTTCCTGATGTACCACCTGTTCTCCACCGCCGAGCTGGGCGGCGAGCCCAACGCGCTGCTCGGCCACAGCCTGCTGTCCGCGCCGCTCGACGGCCGCTGGCACGACGCGCTCGCGGACGGCGGCGTCTTCGGCCCGGCCGGTCTCGTGTACGTCGCGCTGTTCGTCCTCGTCGCGGCCGTGGCGACCTTCAACTACCGGCGTACGAAGCAGCAGATGGCGGCCAACCCGCTGCCCGCGCCGGGCGGTGAGGGGCAGAGCGTGCCCGGTATGGGGGCGATGGTGAAGTTCATGCCGCTGATGTCGTTCATGACGCTGGTGACCGTGGCGGTCGTGCCGCTCGCCGCCGCGCTGTACGTCGTCACGTCCACGACGTGGAGTGCGGTGGAGCGGGCCTGGCTGTACCGGGACGTGCCCGGCGGGGCGGGGGCGGTCGCGCCCGCGATGTAGGGGTTTGCGGTGCCGCGCTGTCCTGTGAGCGTGGTTACCGGTCCGTCATGTGAACGCGGTATTGCGGAGTGGACGCAGACCTTGGAGGATCGGCCAAGCTTCCGATGGCCGCACCCCATCGGCGCCCGCCTAGTGGACCACCAAGTGGACCAGGGGAGTGTGAAGATGAAGCTGCTGCGAGTCGGAACGGTCGGCGCGGAGCGCCCGGCGCTGCTCGATGAGGGCGGTGTCCTGCGTGACCTGTCCGGCCTCGTCACCGACGTGGACGGAGCCCTGCTCGCCGACGAGGCGGCGCTGGCCCGGGTCCGGGACGCGGCCGCCGCCGGCACGCTGCCCGCGCTCGACGCCGAGGGGCTGCGCGTCGGGGCGCCGCTCGGACGGATCGGCAAGGTCGTGTGCATCGGGCTGAACTACCACGACCACGCGCGCGAGACCGGCGCCGCGACCCCCGAGGAGCCGATCGTCTTCTTCAAGGCGGCGGACACGGTGGTCGGCCCGAACGACACCGTGCTCGTACCGCGCAAGTCGGAGAAGACCGACTGGGAGGTCGAGCTGGCCGTCGTCATCGGCAGGACCGCGCGGTACGTCGACACCGCGGAGGAGGCCCTGACGCACGTCGCGGGGTACGCGGTGGCGAACGACGTGTCCGAGCGCGAGTTCCAGATCGAGCGCGGCGGCACGTGGGACAAGGGCAAGAACTGCGAGACGTTCAACCCGCTCGGCCCGTGGCTCGTCACCGCCGACGAGGTGCCCGACCCGCAGGCGCTCTCCCTGCGGCTCTGGGTCAACGGCGAGCTGAAGCAGAACGGTACGACGGCCGAGCAGATCTTCCCGGTGGGCGAAGTGGTGCGGTACGTCAGCCAGTTCATGACCCTGTACCCGGGCGACGTGATCAACACGGGTACGCCTGCGGGCGTCGCGATGGGCGCGGCCGAGCCGAAGCCGTATCTGCGGTCGGGGGACGTGGTCGAGCTGGAGATCGAGGGGCTCGGGCGGCAGCGGCAGGAGTTGGCTGACGCGTAGGCTGGTCCTTGAAGGAGGACACGATGACCGTTGCGCAGTCCGAAGTGACGCTTGAGGAATTCGAAGCATTCGACGCCGCGGCACCGGATGGCTTCCACGTCGAGCTGATCAACGGGAGGGTCCTGGTGACTCCGGCTCCGGACGGTGACCACGACGAGAACGTCATGTTCATCGGGGACCAGGTGCGGGAGCGCCAACCCGGACTGCGCATGTATCAGGAACGCGGCTTGGTCGTGCCCGCCTACCGGGCCGGCCGAGCCCGCGTCGACGGTGCAGTTGCCCCGGTCGGCTACTTCCGGGGACAGCCGTCCTGGTCGGACCCTTCAGGCGTGCTCCTCGTCGTCGAGGTGACGTCCGGGCGGGAACAGGACGCCGAGGTCGACCGAGTCGACAAGCGCGACGCCTACGCCCAGGCCGGGCTGCCTGTCTACCTCCTGGTCGACCGTCACCGCGGCGAGGTCGTCGTGCACTGGGAGCCCGAGGGCGGCCGGTACCGGCACAGGTCAGAGGCTGTCTTCGGCGCGAAGCTCGCCCTGCCCGAGCCGTTCGACTTCGACCTCGACACCACCGAGCTGGCCTGACGCTCAGCTCAGCTCGACCGTCACACCCTCCCGAGCCGACCGCCGCGCCGCCTCAAGAACGTCCAGCGCGTCCGCCGCCTCGTGCGCGGTGACCGGGTTCGGGGCGCCCTCGGTCAGGGCGGCGGCGATCGCGGCGTAGTACGCGGGGTAGTCGCCCGGCAGGGTCGGCTCGGGGCGGCCGCCGCCGGTCAGCGGGGACTCCCCGGAGCCCACGCGGCCCCACATCGACTCGCCCTCCACGCCCCACGGCTCCTCGCCGCCGGGCCGCAGACCCTCGCGCAGCGCCGCCTCCTGGGGGTCGAGGCCGTACTTCACGTACCCGGCGCGGGAGCCCAACACCCGGAAGCGCGGGCCGAGTTGGGCGGTCGTGGCGGAGACGTAGAGGTGCGAGCGGACGCCGTTCGCGTGCGTGATCGCGAGGAAGGTGTCGTCGTCGGCCTCGGCGCCGGGGCGGCGTACGTCGGACTCCGCGTACACCGAGGCCGCCGGGCCGAAAAGGACCAGCGCCTGGTCGACGACATGGCTGCCCAGGTCGTAGAGGAGCCCGCCGATCTCCTCGGGGGCGCCGGACTCCCGCCAGCCGCCCTTGGGCTGCGGGCGCCAGCGCTCGAAGCGGGACTCGAACCGCTGGACGTCGCCGAGTTCGCCCTCGGTGAGCAGCTTGCGCAGGGTGCGGAAGTCGTTGTCCCAGCGGCGGTTCTGGAAGACGGAGAGCAGCAGGCCGCGCTCGTCCGCGAGGTCGGCAAGCTCGCGCGCCTCGGCCGCCGTACCCGCGAGCGGCTTGTCCACGACGACCGGCAGGCCCGCCTTCAGGGCGGCGGTCGCGATCGGTACGTGGGTCTTGTTCGGCGACGCGACGACGATCAGGTCGAGCTCGTCGGCCCGCTCCCACAGCTCGTCCGCCGAGGCCACGCAGCGCAGTCCGGGCCCGAACTCGGCGCGGGCCTGCTCCTGGCGCTCGGGGTTCGACGTGACGACGGTGTCGAGCGCGAGGCCCTCGGTGGCGGCGATCAGCGGGGCGTGGAAGACGGAACCCGCAAGTCCGTACCCCACGAGGCCGACACGCAGAGGAGCCGCGGCCGAGGGCGCGGCCGAGGGCGTCGGGGAGCCCTGGGAGGAGTCCTGGGAGGTCATGCGCCCACTTAAGCAACGGTGTTGCCAAAGTGCAAGCGGGGCGGAGAATGGCCCCGTGAGCCGTACCGACCCAGCCTCCTCGCCGCCCGACGCCCCCGTCCCGCCGCGCCCCGCGGCAGACCTCCCCGCCCTCCGTACGCGCAACGCCGCCCGTGTCCTCGACCTGCTGCGGACGGCCGGGGGCGAGGGGATCAGCCGGCTCGAACTCGCCGAGCGGACCGGGCTGACGCCGCAGGCCGTCAGCAAGATCACCGCGCGCCTTCGCGGGGAGGGGCTCGCGGCGGAGGCCGGTCGGCGGGCGTCGACCGGCGGCAAGCCGCGTACCGTCCTGCGGCTCGTGCCCGGCGCGGGCAGCGCCGTCGGGCTGCACCTCGACCGGGACGCGCTGACCGCCGTCGCCGTCGACCTCGCCGGCACCCCGCTCGCCGAACGCCGCGCCCCCCTGGCCTTCGCGTCCGGCGCCGAAGTGGTGGTGGATACCGCCGTACGCGAGGTCTCGGCGCTGCTCGACGCGTGCGGGGCCGCGCCGATCGGGGTCGGGGTCGCCCTGCCGGGACCGCTCGACCATGCCACCGGCGTCCTGCACCGCCTCACCGGCTTCCCCGAGTGGGACGGCTTCCCGCTGCGCGACACGCTCGCCCGCCGGTTCGGGCTGCCCGTCGTCGTCGACAAGGACACCAACGCCGCCGCCCTCGGCCTCGCTCTCGCCGGGGCCGCCGGGTCCGCGCACGGCTCGTTCGCGTATCTGCACCTCGGTACGGGGCTCGGCGCCGGGCTCGTACTCGACGGTGCGCTGCATCGCGGGGCGCGGACCGGCGCGGGTGAATTCGGCCACCAGGTCGTGCAGTTGGACGGCCCGCGCTGCGGCTGCGGCAACCGGGGCTGCGTCGAGGCGCTCTGCCTCGCCGCCGTCGCCGCACACGCCCCGGACGAGGCCGCCCGGGTCCTCGGCGAGGGCGCGGCGAACCTGGTGGGCCTCCTTGACGTGGACCTCGTCCTGCTCGGTGGGCGCACGGTGGGGTCGGACTCCGCGCGGTACGTACGAGGGGTGGATGCGGTCCTGTCGGCCCGCGCCCGACGCGTGGGCGGCCCTCGGGTCCCGGTACGAGCGGTCGACGGCGACCGGGCGGTGCGGGAGGGGGCGGCGCAGCTGGTCCTTGCGCGGGTGTTCGGGCGGGGGTAGGGGGTGCGCGGGCGTGTTTCTTCCCCTCCCCGCCCCTTCCCGAAAGTCCTGCGGACAGCCTCGGGGGCCAGCCCCCGGACCCCCGCTCCTCAAACGCCGGAGGGGCTGAAAATGGGGAGGGGAGAAGGAAACGCAAGCCGGAGTGCGCCGGGGGAGGGGCATCGGGGTGCCGATCAGCCGCATCGGGTCGTGGCGTCACCGCGGGCGAACCCGCGCATGGCAGCGTCGGGGGACCGCTTCCGCGATCAGCAAAGGTCCCCCATGCGACTGCGTAGCGCTCCCGCCCTCGGTGGCCTTGCCGCCGCCCTCGCGCTCGGCCCGGCGGCCGTCCCCGTCGCCGCGCACGAGACCCGGCCCCGTACCATCGCCCCCGCCCTGACCTGCGAAGACGCCACCAGCACAGACTTCCCGGTGACCAGCCGCCTGCACGGCGGGCCTGACGCGTACCGCCCCGGCGGCCGGCCGCAACGGTTCGTGCTCGGCCTCGAGAACACCTCCGACCGGACCTGCGGCAAGATCCACCCGGTCGTTGTCCTGGTCGACCGCGACCGGGACCTGCGGCCCGCGCAGGTGCGCCTGGAGTTCCGCGACCCGGACGGTCACTGGCACGACGTCCGCTTCGAGCGGACCGAGCAGGACGAGAACGTGGGCGTCTTCGACGGCGGCGGCGAAAACGGCGGCGAACGCGGCGGCGAGCACGGCTTCACCGGCTTCTCGCTCGCCCCCGGCGCCTCCCTCACCGTCCCGGTGCGCCTCGCGTTCGCCGCCGACGCGGGGGAGAACGAGGTCACCGCGCAGGTCGCCGTGGTCCAGCGCCGCGAGGACGACGGGGACTGGGTCGGGCAGTCCGGCGCGTACCTGTTCACGGTCGGCGCCGAGCGGGCGTCGGACGGTACGACGGGTGGGGCGCGGTGGCCGTCCGAGCTGGCCGAGACGGGGGCGCGGCGGGGGTGGGGGACTGTGGTGTACGGGGTCGCCGCGGGGGTGCTGGTGGTCGGGGGTGTCGCCCTGGTTCTGGGTGCGCGGAGACTGCGGGGGCGTGCGGTGCGCCGCTGACCGGCACCGCCTTCCGCGTGCACGGCTGACCGGACCCCGAGCGCGGCTGATCGGCACAACCTTCCGCGCGCACGGCCCCCCCCCGAGCGCGGCTGATCGGCACAACCTTCCGCGCGCACGGCACCCCCCCCGAGCACGGCTGACCCGCACCGCCTCCCCCGAGCACGGCTCCGCCCCAGGAATCCTCCCCGTACCCCCCGCTCGTACCGGATCTAGAGTTCCTCCGTGGACTACCCCAGCGAGCAGCGGCCCGGTGCCCCCGTCAAGGCGGGCGTTCCCGAGCACGGACGGATTCCCAAGTACTACGCGGTGAAGACGCAGATAGCGTCCCTGCTCGACGAGTTGGGGGAGGGCGGGCTTCTGCCCACCGAGCGGGAGCTGACCGCCATGTACGGCGTCGCGCGCGAGACCGTGCGGCAGGCGCTGCGGGAGCTGCTGCTCGAAGGGCGGCTGCGGCGGGCGGGGCGCGGCACCGTGGTCGCCGGGCCCAAGCTGGAGCAGCCGCTCGCCCTCGCCAGCTACACCGAAGGCGTACGGCGGCAGGGCCGCACACCGGGGCGGACACTGATCTCGCTCGACCGCTTCCCGTGCCCGGACGCCCTTGCCGAGGAGATCGAGGCCGAGCGCGGCGAGCCCGTCTGGCATCTGGAGCGGGTGCTGCTCGCGGACGACGAGCGGGTGGGCCTGGAGAGCACGTATGTGTCGGTGGCGCGGGTGCCGCGGCTCGACGTGGACTTCGACCCCGACTCGTCCTTCTACGCGTATCTGCACGACGCGTTGGGCATCGGCTTCGGCGCCGCCGACGAGCGGATCGAGACCGTGCTCGCCACCCCGCGCGAGGCGCTGCTCATCGGCACGCCGCCCGCGCTGCCCATGCTGCTCATCCACCGGGTCTCGCGGGACGTCGAGGGGCGGCGTCTGGAACGCGTACGGACATTGTTCCGCGGGGATCGCTTCAGCTTCACCACGCAGCTGGCCCGCCGTAACTGACACTCGCCCGCTACTGCCCGAACTGCCTTGACGCATCGGGTTGTTCGGGCATTCCGGGCGCCCTGGCCCGCCGATTTGATAACGGGAAGGTAACGGGTCTAGGCCAAGTTTGGGTGCTCGTTCACCTTCCCGTTGCTCGACCGTCCGGAACGCGACACCGCTCGCCAGGACCGTCGACGGCATGAGAGTCGTAGTCGTAGGAGCCGGCGTGGTGGGCACCATGCACGCCTGGCAGGCAGTGGAGCGCGGCCATGAGGTCGTGCAGATCGAGCGTGAGACCGAGGCCCGCGGAGCCTCGCTGCGCAACTTCGGACAGATATGGGTCAGCGGCCGCGCGGGCGGCGAGGAGCTCGACACCGCGCTGCGCGCCCGCGAGCTGTGGGAGGGCATCGGCGCCCGCGTGCCGAAGCTCGGCTTCCGGGCCAACGGCTCCCTCACCCCCGTACGCACCGCGGCCGAGATCGCCGTCGCCGAGGCCGCCCTGGCCCGCACCGACGCGGCCGACCGCGGCTACAAGCTGCTCACCCCGACCGAGGCCCGCGCGCTCAACCCGGCCCTGCGCGGCGAGTTCGAGGCCGCCCTGTACTGCGAGCGGGACGCCGCCGTCGAGCCGCGCACCGCCCAACTCGCCCTGAAGGAAGCCCTCCTGGCCTCCGGGCGCTACACCTTCCTCGGCGGCCGCGAAGTGCGCGAGGTCATCGGCGAGCACGCCGTCCGCGACGACCACGGCGACGTGCACAGCGGCGACGCCGTCATCCTCTGCACCGGCGCCTGGCTCGGCGGCCTCGTCCGCGAGCTGGTCCCCGACCTGCCCGTGCGCCGCGTACGCCTGCAGATGATGCAGACCGACCCGCTCGGCGAGGCCCTCACCACCTCGATCGCCGACGCCGACAGCTTCCGCTACTACCCGGCGTACAAGTCCGAGGCCCTCGACGCCCTCAACGCCGGACAGGCGCAGACGCCCACCGCCGCCGCGCACAAGATGCAGCTGCTCATGGTGCAGCGCAAGGACGGCGGGCTGACCATCGGCGACACCCACGAGTACGAGCACCCCTTCGCCTTCGACGTCGTCGAAGAGCCCTACGAGCACCTCAAGCAGGTCGTCGAGGGCTTCCTCGGCCGCCCGCTGCCCCGCGTCCGGCACCGCTGGGCCGGTGTGTACGCGCAGTGCAGAGACACCTCCCGCGTTGTCCACCGCCAGCAGGTGCGCGACGGGGTGTGGCTGGTCACCGGGCCCGGCGGGCGCGGCATGACCTGCTCCCCGGCGATCGCCGAGCAGACCGCGAACGAGATGGGCTGGTGAGGAAGTTGACCATGAGTACGTTTGAATCCCGCCTCGTCGTCCTCGACATGGCCGGCACCACCGTCGCCGACGGCGGCCTCGTCGAGCAGGCCTTCTCCCGTGCCGCCGAGCGGCTCGGCGTCGAGCCCGGCTCCGCGGACCACGAGAAGAAGCTCCAGTACGTCCGCGACACCATGGGCGAGTCGAAGATCACCGTCTTCCGGGCGCTGTTCGGCTCCGAGGACCTCGCCCAGCGCGCCAACACCGCCTTCGAGACCGCGTACGGCGAACTCGTCGACGGCGGCCGTATCGCTCCCATCCCCGGCGCCCGCGAGGCGATCGAGGAGCTGCGCGCCGACGGCCGCACCGTCGTCCTCACCACCGGCTTCGCCCGCGTCACCCAGGACGCCATCCTCGACGCCCTCGGCTGGCGCGACCTGGTCGGCCTCACTCTCTGCCCGGCGGACGCGGGCGGTCGCGGCCGCCCCTACCCCGACATGGTCCTTGCCGCGCTCCTGCGCACCGGCGCCGCCGACGACGTCCGCGAGATCGCCGTCGCCGGAGACACCGCGTACGACATGCGCAGTGGCGCGCGCTCCGGTGCCGGGGTCGTCGCGGGCGTGCTCACCGGCGCCCACGACAAGGACGCGCTCCGGGCCGCCGGTGCCACCCACGTGCTCGGCTCGGTCGCCGAACTGCCCGCCCTGCTGCGGGAGTCCGGCCGATGAGCAGCGGCGGCGTCGGCATTCGCTTCGACGGTGTGAGCGTCGCGTACGGCTCGCACACCGTCCTCGACTCCCTCGACCTGACCGTCGAGCGCGGCGAGGTCATGGCGCTGCTCGGCCCGTCCGGCTCCGGCAAGACCACCGCGCTGCGGGCCGTCGCCGGGTTCGTACAGCCCGTGCGTGGCCGGGTCCTCATCGGCGACCGGGACGTCACCGACCTGCCGCCGCACCGCCGCGGCGTCGGCATGGTCGTGCAGAGCTACGCGCTCTTCCCGCACATGCGCGTCGAGGACAACGTCGCCTTCGGCATGAAGGCGCAGAAGGCCGACAAGGCCGAGATACCGGGGCGGGTCGCCGACGCCCTGGAGATGACCGGGATGGCCGCGTACGCCAAGCGGTACCCGCGCGAGCTCTCCGGCGGCCAGCAGCAGCGCGTCGCCATCGCCCGCGCGCTCGCCATCCGGCCCGGCGTGCTGCTCCTCGACGAGCCGCTGTCCGCGCTCGACGCCCAGCTCAGGTCCGGCATGCTCGCCGAACTCGCCTGCCTGCACCGGGAGTTGCCCGACGTCTCCATCCTGTACGTCACCCACGACCAGGTCGAGGCGCTCACCCTCGCCGACCGGATCGCCGTCATGGACAAGGCGCGGCTGCAGGACTGCGGCACCCCGCAGGAGCTGTACCGCACTCCGCGTACGGAGTTCACGGCGTCCTTCGTCGGCAACGCGAATCTGCTGCCGGTGCGGGTCGGCTCTTCCGGCCAAGTGCGGCTCGGCGAGGCTGAGTTGAAGGTCGACACGGCGGGCGTCGGGGCCGGGGCGACGGCCACTCTCTGCGTACGGCCGCACCTTGTGGGGCTTGGCGAGGGGGTCAACGCGTTGCGCGGCACCGTCGCCGAGGTGCAGTGGCGGGGGGCCACGCACCGGCTGTACGTGGATGTCGCCGGGCAGCGGGTCAAGGCGGATGTGCGGGAGCTTCGGCAGCCGCCGGGGCTTGGTGAGCAGGTTGCCCTGCACTTTGCGCCTGAGGATGCGGTGTTGCTCGGCGCGGGGGTTTCCGATGAGTAGTCCGCCTGGGACCTTGACCGAATCGCGCCCGGCACGTGGGGCTGTGCCCGCCCGTTCCGCCCCGCGGAACAACCGCCCACAGCGGTGGCGGCAAAGGACGGGATGGTGGGCGCTGCCTCCCGTCGCCGCGCTCGCGCTCGTCTTTCTCTATCCCCTCGTCCTCCTCGTCCAGCAGTCGTTCACGCCGCTCGAAGGCGGGACCTCCGTCCAGCCGTACGCGGATGTGTTCGCCGATCCCGCGTTCCGGGAGGCGCTCGGGACCACCGTGTGGCTGGCCGTCGGGGCGACGGTCGGGTGTCTGGTGCTCGGCTTCGTGCTCGCGCTGGTCATCGCGTTCGTACCGTTCCCCGGGGCGAAGGCCGTCGCCCGGTTCGTGGACGTCTTCCTGTCCTTCCCGTCCTTCCTGATCACGCTCGCGCTGCTCTTCGTGTACGGCACCGTGGGCATGGCCAACGGGATGTGGACGGACGTCACGGGCGCCGCGAGCGGGCCCTTCCAGTTCCTGACCACCCCCTGGGGCGTGCTGCTCGCCGAGATCACGTACTTCACGCCGTTCGTGATGCGGCCGCTGCTCGCCGCGTTCTCGCAGATCGACACCGCGCAGATCGAGGCCGCCTCCTCGCTCGGCGCCAAGGCCCCGAGGATCGTGCGGCAGATCATCCTGCCCGAGGCGCTGCCCGCGCTCGCCGCCGGCGGCAGCCTCGTACTGATCATGTGTCTCAACGAGTTCGGGATCGTCCTGTTCACCGGGGCGAAGGGCGTCACCACGCTGCCGATGCTCGTCTACAGCAAGGCGATCCTGGAGTCGGACTGGACCGCCGCCTGTGTCGTCGCCGTCGTCAACGTGGTGATCTCCGTGAGTCTCTACGGCCTGTACCGGGTGGTGAGCCGTCGTGTTGGTGCATAGCCGCAAGGGCAAGTGGACGCTCTGGACGCTGTTCCTGGTGCTCTTCGTGCCGCTGTTCGCGCTGCCCCTGCTCGTGATCGTCGCCGCCTCGTTCGCCACCAACTGGTCCGGCGCCTTCCCCTCGGGCCCGACCTTCGAGAACTACGCCTCGGCCACCCGCGGCGAGTCCCTGCGGGCCCTCACCACCAGCCTCGTCACGGCCGTGGCCGCCAGCCTGCTCGCGCTCCTCGTCGGCAGCTGGGCCGCGCTCGCCGCGCACGCCCTGCCGAAGAAGGGCAAACGGCTCCTTGACACCCTGTTCATGCTGCCCGTCGCCGTGCCGTCGGTGGTCGTCGGCCTCGCCGTGCTCGTCGCGTTCTCGCAGCCGCCGTTCCTGCTCAACGGCACCCGCTGGATCGTGATCCTCGCCCACACCATCCTGGTCACGGCCTTCGCGTACCAGTCGGTCTCGGCCGCCATCGTCCGCCTCGACCCGGCCTACGAGCAGGCCGCCGCGTCCCTCGGCGCCCGGCCCTCGTACGTCCTGTGGCGGGTGAAGCTGCCGCTGCTCCTGCCGTCCCTGAACGCGGCCGCCGGGCTCTGCTTCGCCCTGTCCATGGGCGAGTTGAGCGCCACGATGATGCTCTACCCGCCGGACTGGATGCCGCTCCCCGTCCGCATCTTCACCGCCACCGACCGCGGCTCCCTCTTCACCGGCTCCGCCGTCGCCGTGGTCCTCATGGGCGCGACGCTGCTCGTCCTGCTCGCCGTCTCCCGCGTCCGCACCCGTGCCTCGTACCGCTGAATCCCCGTAGCCCGCACCGCTGAATCCCCGTAGAGAGAGTCGAAACGTCATGCGCATCAAAGCCATAGCCGCCGTCACCGGCAGTCTCGTACTCGCCGGTTCCCTCACCGCCTGCGGCGGCGCCGCCTCCGCCGACGAGAAGGTCGTCACCGTCTACAGCGCCGACGGCCTCAAGGGCGAGAACGGCGACGGCTGGTACGACCAGGTCTTCAAGGACTTCGAGAAGAAGACCGGCATCAAGGTCGAGTACGTCGAGGGCGGCTCCGGCGAGATGGTGCAGCGGGCGCTGCGCGAGAAGTCCAACACCCAGGCCGACGTCATGGTCACGCTGCCGCCGTTCATCCAACAGGCCGACAGCAAGGGCCTGTTGGCGCCGTACAAGCCCGAGGGCGCGGCGCAGGTCAGCGGCGCCGACAAGGCGGCCGACGGCAGCTGGACCGCCGTCGTCAACAACTACTTCTCCTTCATCCACAACAAGAAGGAGCTGAAGCAGCCCCCGGCCACCTGGGAGGACCTGCTCGACGCCAAGTACAAGAACAAGCTCCAGTACTCCACCCCGGGCGTCGCGGGCGACGGCACCGCCGTCCTCATCAAGGCTATGCACGACTTCGGCTCCAAGGACAAGGCCATGGCCTACCTGAAGAAGCTGCAGGCCAACAACGTCGGCCCGTCCTCCTCCACGTCCAAGCTCGCGCCCAAGACCGACAAGGGCGAACTGCTCGTGGCCAACGGCGACGTGCAGATGAACTTCGCGCAGTCCAAGTCCATGCCGAACCTCGGCATCTGGTTCCCGAAGTCCGCGAAGCCCGGCAGCAAGCCCACCACCTTCGCCCTGCCCTACGCGGCGGGCCTGGTGAAGAACGCCCCGCACACCGAGAACGCCAAGAAGCTCCTCGACTTCATGCTGAGCGAACAGGCCCAGAAGCAGGTCAGCTCGGTCGGCGGCGGCTTCTCGGCCCGCAAGGACGTGAAGGCCACCGACGCCAACGCGATCGCCCTGACCAAGCTGATGGACGGCGTCGAGGTCTTCCAGCCGGACTGGGCGGACATCGAGAAGAACCTGCCGTCGTACGTGGACGACTGGAAGGCGGCGACGGGCAGCTGACCGTGCGCACGGGGGAGTGTCCGCAGGTCGAACGGGGCGGGCCCGCGCCGGGCCCGCCCCGTTACGCTGACGGGGTCCGGACAGTCCCTTCCGGCCATGTACGGCACGTACGGCCCACCCGGTGCAGAGCGGAGAACAGTCCCGTGGCAGAGCGCAAGCCGATCGAATCCTGGCTCACCGACATGGACGGAGTCCTCATCCACGAGGGCGTGCCCATCCCCGGTGCGGACGCCTTCATCAAGCGCTTGCAGGAGTCCGGCAAGCCTTTCCTGGTGCTCACCAACAACTCCATCTACACCGCCCGCGACCTGCACGCCCGGCTGCGACGCATGGGCCTCGAAGTGCCGGTCGAGAACATCTGGACCTCCGCACTCGCCACCGCGAAGTTCCTCGACGACCAGCGCCCCGGCGGCACCGCGTACGTCATCGGCGAGGCCGGCCTGACCACGGCCCTGCACGACATCGGCTACGTCCTCACCGACTCCGACCCCGATTACGTAGTCCTCGGCGAGACCCGGACGTACAGCTTCGAGGCGATGACCAAGGCCGTCCGCCTGATCAACAACGGCGCCCGCTTCATCTGCACCAACCCCGACGAGACCGGCCCCAGCCTTCAGGGCCCGCTGCCCGCGACCGGCGCGGTGGCCGCGCTGATCACCAAGGCGACGGGCAAGGACCCGTACTTCGCGGGCAAGCCGAACCCGCTGATGATGCGCACGGGCCTGAACGCGATCGGAGCGCATTCCGAGACCAGCGCGATGATCGGGGACCGGATGGACACGGATGTCCTGGCCGGACTGGAGGCGGGCATGCAGACCTTCCTGGTCCTGACGGGCCTGACCAAGGAGTCCGAGGTCGACCGCTACCCGTTCCGCCCGTCGAAGATCGTCGGCTCGATCGCGGACCTGGTCGAGCGGGTCTGATGTCCCCGGGGGCTCTGCCCCCGGGGAAAGAACACCCGACTGGCCCACCCCCGGGAGCGGCGCGGGGGCGGTCGGCCGAGCCTCGAAACATGCGCCGACTCGCCCCCACCCTCTGCCTCACGGCCCTCCTCGCCCTCACCCCGGCGGGCCCCGCCGCCGCGGATCCGGGCGTGACGACCGACCCGTCGAGTGCTGTCCCGGGCGGCGAGCTGCAGCTCAGCGCCACCGGCTGTGACGGCAAGACGGCCGCGGCCAAGTCCAAGGCGTTCGTCGCCGACGGCTCCCTCACCGTCGGCGGCAGCGCCCGCGACAGCGAGGGCAACGTCCTGGCCGGCGAGGTGATGATCCGGTCGACGGTCACCGTCGGCACGTACGAGATCTCCGTGACCTGCGACGGCGAGGAAGGCAAGGCCAAGGGCAGCTTCACCGTCGTACGGGAACAGCCCAAGCCCAAGCCGAAGCCCAGGCCCAAGCCCGCCACGTCCCCCTCCGCTTCGCCGACCGCGCCGAGCCGCGCCGGGGGCGGCGGCACCGCCTCGATGGCCGCCGAATCCGACGCCGACGACGGGCCCGGCCTGAGGCACGCCGTGATCGGCGGAGTCCTCGCCACCGCTGCCCTGCTCGCCGTGACCGGGCGGATACTGCGCCGACGCCGCCGCCACCAGTAGCAGGCCCAGGCGAGAGGCGAGAAGCGAGGAGGCGAGGACACCGTGTCCGAGGCACGCCCCCGTTCCGCCCGGCTGGTCACCGCCGCGGCCTGGCTGCTGCTCGTCGTCGGCCTGTGGCTGTGGGGCCGCGAGCTGAGCATCCTGCCGGGCCCGCCCGGCACCGGTGACAGGTCCACCGCCGGAGTCCGACTCCCGCCCGCGCACGACCCGTTGCCCGCCGTCCGCCCGCACCGCGTCGACATACCGGCGATAGGCGTGCGCGCCCCCGTCGTCAAACGCGGCCTCGACCAGGACCGGGCCGTCGCCGCACCGCCGTACGACCAGCCGGGCGTCGTCGGCTGGTACGCGGGCGGCACCCGGCCCGGCGCCGAGGGCACCGCCCTGTTCGTCGGCCATGTCGACACCACCTCGGACGCCGCCGTCTTCTACGACCTCAGCACACTGAAGCCCGGCCAGAAGGTGCGGGTGTCCCGCGCCGACGGCTCGCTCGCCGAGTTCACCGTCGAGGACGTCCAGGTCCTCCAGCGCGACGACTTCGACGCGGTGAAGGCGTACGGGGTGCGCCGCGAGGGCCGCGCCGAGCTGCGCCTGATCACCTGCGGCGGCACCTTCGACCGGGCCACCGCCAGCTATTCGTCCAATGTGGTGGTCTCCGCCTACCTGACGGGAACCGGGCCCTGACCGGTGCCGTATGCCAGGATTGGGAGCCCGAACAGCCCGAGGGGGAGTGGATGTACGGCAGCGAGGACCACCGCACCAGCAGGTCTGCCGGGCGGGGGTGGAAGGCATCGGCGGCGGCCGTGGGGGCGGCGCTGCTGATCGCGGGATGTTCGTCGGACGGCGGCGAGGCAGACCCGGATCCCAGCGGCTCGCAGGTGCGGCAGCAGCCCAAGGCCAGCGACCCGTACTGGGTCGACCCGCGGGGGAACGCGGCCCAGCAGGTCGCCGAGTACCGCCAGGACGGCAACGACGCCGCCGCGCGGCAGATCGAGAAGATCGCGAGCCAGCCCGTCGCCGAATGGATCACCGACCCCGACAACGCGGCGGCCGAGACCCAGGCCCGCGAGCACACCGAGGCCGCGACCAAGGCCGACCGGGACGCACTGCTCGCGCTCTACAACATCCCGCACCGCGACTGCGGCCAGTACTCCAAGGGCGGCGCCGCCGACGGCAACGCGTACCGCGCGTGGATCGACAGCGTGGCCCAGGGCATCGGGGACCGGAACGCCACGGTCATCCTGGAGCCGGACGCGCTCCTGCACGTCGTCGACGGCTGCACGCCGGGCGAGTTCCACGGCGAGCGGTTCGACCTGCTCAAGGGCGCCATCGAGAAGCTCAAGTCGCTGAAGAACACCAAGGTCTACCTGGACGGCGGCAACCCCGGCGGCCCGAAGCCGGACGACCTCTACCAGCCGCTCAAGTCGGCGGGCATCGACCAGGCCGACGGCTTCGCGGTGAACGTGTCCAACTACTACGGCACCGCGGAGTCCACGGCCTTCGGCAAGGAACTCTCGATGAAGTTCGGCAACAAGCCGTTCGTCATCGACACCAGCCGCAACGGCAACGGCCCCTACACCGAGGGCGATCCGGACGAGCGCTGGTGCAACCCGCCGGGCCGCGCCCTCGGCGAGGCCCCGACCACGAAGACCGCCGACGAGGCCGTGGACGCGTACCTCTGGATCAAGCGCCCCGGCGAGTCCGACGGCGAGTGCAAGGGCGGCCCGCCGGCCGGGCAGTGGTGGCCCGAGTACGCGCTGGGGCTCGCGAAGGGCGCCAAGTAGCGGCAGCTGTACGTGAATTGAGGGCGCCCCTGGACCGAACGGTCCGGGGGCGCCCTCGTCGTACGCGTACTACTCCGGAACCTCCACCCACACCGCCTCGCTCGGCCGGTCCTGGTCGTCCGTCACGAACAGCATGTACCAGCCGGGCTGCACCAGGTTCTTGTTCTTCGGGACCGTGACCGTCACCTGGTCGCCCGAGGTCTTCAGGCCCAGCTCGACGGAGCGCTGGTCGATGTCGGTGACGTGCGTGGACGCGCTCGGCTTGATCAGGCGGGCCTTCTTCAGGTTCTTCGCCTGCCGGGACTCGAACGTCGTGGACGAGCCGCGCTCGATGGTCTCCTCGCCGCCCGTGAGGACCGGCCTGGTGCCGTTGTAGAGGTACGGCGGCGTGTAGATCTCGATGCGCTGCTCGAACTTGCCCGGCTTGGTGTCGGCGTCGTCCGAGAACAGCGAGTCCGAGCCGAACACCACGACCCGGCCGTCGGGCAGCAGCAGCGAGCCCGAGTGGTAGTTGCGGCCCACCAACGGGTCGGCCACGCGCCGGAGTTCCTCGCCGCCCGGCGCCAGCAGCCGGGCCTGGAGGATGTTGGAGCCGCCGCGGCCCCGGTAGTCCTCGGAGCCGCCGGTGATCAGGACGCTGTCGTCGGGCAGGATCGAGGACTGCGGGTAGCGGGTGCCCTTGTCCAGCGACGGGCCGTCCTTGAAGACCGGGGTGTCGTCCTTGAGGTCGATGATCCGGGTCTTCTCGCTGGACTTCTCGGACTCGCCGACGCCACCGCCGCCGATCACCATGAACCGCTCGTCCTGCGCGGGCGGCAGCATCACCGTGCCCGCGGTCTCCATCAGCTTCGGGTCGCTGAGCCCCTTGACCTTGGTGAACTCATTGCTGTCGAAGTCCCAGACACCGGGGTCGCGGCCCACGTCGTCCGGCCCGTACCCGGCGTTCGCGCCCGAGTAGAAGAGCTTGCCGTTCGGCAGGATGAACACCGCCGGGTACGTCGGGAACTGCCGCTCCTGCGGGACGTACTCCCACTCCTTGGTGTCCGGGTCGTACACCTCGTTGCGGTCGCCCGGCACGATCTGGCCGATGTCGTCCAGGCCGGACAGGGCGAGGATCCTGCCGTCGGAGAGCGTGGTGAGCGTCGGGTACCAGCGCGCCTCGTTCATCGGGTCGACCTTGATGTACTTCTCGGCGACCGGGTCGAACTCGTAGGCGTCCTTGATCCCCTGGAAGTCCTTCTTGTCCAGGGCGAGCTTCTGCGCGATGCCGTACGTGTTGCGGGCGTCGGCGCCCTTGAGGCCCTGCACCCGGTAGTTGTCCTCGGTGCCGGTCTCGTACTTCCTGCCGCTCTTCTGCGCCTCGACGTACACGCGGCCGAGCCCCGGGTCGTTGCGCACGAACGCGCCCGTGGCCTCGTCGAAGACCTTCTTCGCGCGCTCCACGACCACCGGGTCCTTGGAGACGAAGGTCTTGCCGTTTTCCTTGCCGGTGAAGCGGGTGCCTGCGGGCAGCGTGATCGGCTCGTCCGGGTTCTCGTTGTGCACGATCATCAGGCCGCCGGCCTTGGTGACGTCGCCTTCGAGCTTCTCGTACCGTTTCGTGCCGCCCGCCACCAGGAGCTTGCCGTCCGGGAGTTGGGTGTGGCCGGTGCAGAACAGGTCGTTGGGCGTGGGGATCTTCTTGAAGGTCTGCTTGACCGGGTCCCACAGGATCGTGTCGAACTTCTTCGCGTCGAAGTTCTTCTGGTTGTTGCCCGAGCCCGCGACGAGCAGGATCTTTCCGGTGTGCAGGACGGCCGCGTGGATGGTGTTGAGCCGGTACTTCTCGGGGATGTCGACGAGGTCCCAGTGCCCGTTCTCGGCTTTGTACTCGGGCCTGTTGATCTTGTACTGGTGGTACTGCTCGGAGCCGAACCGCCAGAGCCACGGGCCGTTCATGCCGGCGAGGGCCACCACCACCGCCGTGCCTATCGCGAAGCGGCGGGCGCGGCGGCGGCCGGTGGAGCGGTCGTTCATTTCTTACGTCCCCCAAGAGCGATCTGTATGGTCTCGTCGGCCGCCGCCCAACTGGGCTTGCGGTGCGGCGTATGCGCGCCGGGAAGCCGCGGGTCGGGCGGCTGCGGTACGGGCTGTGCCGGTTCCCGCGGTACGACGACGGGTTGCTGCAGCGTGTCCCCGGCGTCCGGCGGCGCGGTGGCCGCCGCCGACTTGCGGCGCTTCTTCTCCTGCCGCCACATGTACCGCCAGGCGAAGATCGGCGCCGCCGTGATCAGCAGCGCGAACGAGGCCCAGGTGATCATCGCCGGGTGGGCGTTCCCGTACACGAACGCGGCGGCGATCGAACCGGCGAAGACCAGGATGAAGAACAGGTGGATCCGGAAGGTCCCGAACAGCGTGTCCGGGCTGGCCGACTCGCCCTTCGGCGTCACCACGAACTTGCTCTTGCGGCGCAGCACCGCGTCCATCAGGGAGCGGGCGTAGATCGGCGCGGACAGCGCGGACATCACCATGCCCGCCACACCGCCGGAGCCCTCGGGCTCGTGCGGGGAGACGTTGTGCCGCCGGTTCCAGACGTACAGGCCGATCTGCAGTGCCGAGGCGTTGCCGTACAGCATCAGCCAGATCGTCGGGTCGATGTTCACACCCGAGGCGCCGAGGCCCAGGAACAGGGCGCAACTCAGCGCCGCGAGGATCCAGTTGAGGGCCGACATCGGGTAGAAGATGATCATCATCGTGTAGTTGAAGAGCTTGCCCGGAGGCAGGGAGTACCAGCCCTTCCAGTACTGCTTGAGGATCGTCTCGTATGTGCCGCGCGACCAGCGCAGTTGCTGCGTGAAGAAGTCCGTCCAGGCGTTCGGGCCCTCGCCGACGGCGAGTACGTCCGGGGTGTAGACCGACTTCCACTTCTTGCCGGTGGCCGGGTTCCTGTGCCGGTGGATCTCGAAGCCGGTCGCCATGTCCTCGGTGATCGAGTCGTACAGACCGCCGATCTGCTGGAGTGCCCTGATGCGTACGGCGTTGGAGGTGCCGACGAACATCGGCCCGCCGTAGCGGTTGCCCGCGCGCTGGATCAGGGCGTGGAAGAGGAACTGCTGGGACTCGGCGGCCTTGGTGACGAACGTGTCGTAGTTGCCGTATACCTGCGGGCCGATGACGAAGCCGACGTCCGGGTCGCGGAAGAAGCCGAGCATCCGCTCCAGGTAGTTGGCCATCGGCACGTGGTCGGTGTCGACGGAGGCGAAGAAGTCGTAGGCGTCGCCGTGCGCGTCCAGCCAGGCGTTGTAGTTGCCGTGCTTGGTCTTGGCGCGGTGCGGGCCCTTCTTCTGGTTCCACTTCTCGACGCCCTTGCGGGAGAAGTGGTGCACGCCCAGGCGCGCGCAGACCGCCTTCACCTCCGGGTCGTCGCCCTCGTCGAGCAGCCAGACGTGCAGGAGCCCGCGGTGCCGGATCCTGACCGCGGCCTCCAGGGTCTTGGTCACCATCTCGATCGGCTCCTTGCCGGGCACGAACGAGGTGAGGAACGCGACGCGCGTGCCGGTCTCGGGCACGACCGGGATCGGGTCGCGGGCGACGAGGGTGGCGTGGGCGTTGGACAGCACGTTCATGCAGCGGAAGAACTCGATCAGGCCGATCGAGACGAGCATGACGACGTCGAGATGCTCCAGATACGCGTTCGGTACGTAGTCCCGCTTCGTCCAGTGCTCGGGCTGCAGCAGCCAGGCGAGCAGGACGAGGGAGAGCAGAGGTGCCGCGCCCAGCATGAGGGCCGCGCGGATGCGGTGCGGCTCCTGGGAGAGCAGCGAGCGGTAGCGCACCTTGTACGGCTTGTCGGGGTCGGGTTGCGTGAGGGGACCGGCGAGCCGGCTGTAGTGCTCGTAGTCGTAGCGCGGCAGCGATTTCTTGAGGCGCCGGAAGCCGCCCGTCCGGTGCGAGAGCACCCGCAACTGGGTCGTCCGGGACGCGTCGGAGTCGGGTCCGGCGCCCGTAGGCGTCGACGTCATGAGTCATCCCCCCGCACGCGGTCGGTCCCCGCGTGGTCGTCGGTCCTGGTCACCGCTGGGTCCCCCCTGAACCCCGCGGTCAGCATCAGTGGCGGGCCACCGGTCGTTGAGACGTAGAAAGCCCGCCCACGGTTCGCCCGGTCAGCATGATGCCCGGCCCGAACTCAACTCCCGCACACCGTCCATCACATGGTGTTCACGAATTACGCAAGCGTTCTACGTCAGCACCATGATCGCAAGGCGGGAACCTGCCGGTTAGCGATCATTTGCGCGGTTTGCGGGAGGAGTTGAAGCTTCCGCCTCCCCGCGCGCCCCCGCCGAGGCGAGCCGCGTGCGGAGGTTTCCGAAGTGCTCGCGTACGGCCTGCTCGGCCCGGAGGGTGTCGCCGGAGCGGACCGCGCCGAGGATCTCCCGGTGCTGGTGGCAGGTCACCTTCGGGTCGTGCGGAATGTCCACGAGGTCGGTGCGGACACGGTGGAACGCGTCCCAGAACGCCTCCAGGACCTCGCCGAGCAGCGGGTTGCGCAGGCAGCGGTAGAGGGTCGCGTGGAAGGCGCGGTCGGTCTCGGCGGCCACCGTGCCGACGGCGGCCTCGCTCTCCATCCGGTCCACGAGCGCGTCGAGTTCGGCGAGGTCGCTCGCCGGGACCTGGCCGGCGAGCCGCGCGAGCAGCCCGGTCTCCACGGCCTCGCGCAGTTCGAGGAGTTGGAGCAGGCTGTCCTCGCCCCGGTAGTGCCCCGCGACGGTACGGAACGCGAGGCCCTCGATCATCGGCGCCATCGACATCGGACCCACGTACGTGCCGAAGCCGTGCCGGATCTCGACGATGCCCATCGCCACCAGCGCCTTGAGCGCCTCCCGCACGGAGTTGCGACTGACGCCGAGCAGCTCCATCAGTTCGGGCTCGGTGGGCAGCGGGGCGCCGGAGGGCAGCCTCTGGTCGATGATGAGCTTCTTGATCCGCTCCTGTATGTCGCGCGCCATGGGCCAAAGGTATCCGGCGCGTGGCGGGGCGGGGGCGGGGCGGGGGTGGTGAGGTGTCCGGGGGGTGCGCGGGGGTGCGCGGGGAGTGCGGTGGGGGGTGCGGTGGGGGGGTGCGTATACGACGAAAGCCCCCTCGCTCTCGCGAGGGGGCTTTCGACTGTCTGTGCGCCGCCAGGGACTCGAACCCCGGACCCGCTGATGCTGCGTTCATCCGGGGGATAACCCCCGGACCCCCAGCCGCCTGTTGGGCGCCGCGAGATCCCGGAGTATGACGAAGGCCCTCCGCCGGAGCGAAGGGCCTTGTCTGTCTGTGCGCCGCCAGGGACTCGAACCCCGGACCCGCTGATTAAGAGTCAGCTGCTCTAACCAACTGAGCTAGCGGCGCCTGCTGACCTGGAGAACTCTACCGGATTCCGGAGAGTGCTCCGGACCACCGGCTGATCACCGGCTGATCACCGGCTGGCCATCTGGGCGGTGTCCGAGGCCGCCTCGACGTGGGTGGCGTACAGCATTCGGACCGTCAGCATGCGATTCGGATGGACAGTTGAGAAACTGACCGTCGTGCAGCAATGCGGACATTCAGGGCCGGGGCGTGAGCCGGGAGCGCAGCCGGGATGTGAGGCGAATCGCATCGCGGCCGGTACGGCCGGTACGGCCCGTCCGGCCAGTGCGGCCTATCGGTACAAGAACCTCAGGGCCGTGGCGCAGGCCTCGGGCCCCGGCATGGCTCTGCGCTATCCCGGCGCCGCGGCATTCGGCCCCGGCGCCCGCAGCCCGTACATCACCCAGCTCGGTCGGCTCCTCGTCCAGCGCGGCGGCGGCCCCTTCTACCGCTCCGGGCCCTCGCCGGTCTGGGGCGACGCGGACCGCAAGGCGACCCAAGCCTTCCAGCGCGCCCAGGGCTGGACGTCGGACGAGGGCGGGGCGGACGGGCTGCCGGGGCCGCTGACCTGGGAGTACCTGGTCCTGGGGAAGGGCCGGGACATCCCGGGGCCGGGTGAGGGTTCGCGTGGTGGCTCGGGTGGTGGCTCGGGTGGCGGTGGTACGGCGAACAGCGCCGCGTCGGCCGGGAACGTTCCCGCGTATCCCGGCAGGGGAGCGTTCCGGCCCGGCCGGTCGAACGCGCACGTGGAGCGGCTCGGCCGACAGCTCGTGCAGAAGGGGTTCGGCAGGCACTACCGCCGGGGCCCGGGACCCGACTGGGGCGAGAGTGACCGTCGCGGCGTCGAGGACTTCCAGCGCGCCCAGGGCTGGCGCGGCGGCGCGGCGGACGGCTACCCGGGGCCGGAGACATGGCGGCGGCTGTTCCTCCGCTGACCTTGGAGGCGGGCGGCAGCACGCCGGTAGGAAGCCAGTAGGAAGCCAGCAGCACAGCAGCACGGCAGCACGGCAGCACGGCAGCACGGCAGCACGGCAGCATGGCAGAACAGCGGTAAGCGGCACGGCGGAGGTGCGGAGGTACCGATGGGATCCACGACCGGCATGAGCGACAGCGCCGACACGACCGGCCCCACGGACGGGACGGGTCCCTCCGAGCCCCCGGCCGAGGGCGCCCCTGCCGAGCCCGCCTCCGCCGAGCCCGCCCGAGACCAGCCCCCGCGACCGCACCGGGCGGCCGGGAACCCCGCGCCCACCGCCGGGCCCACCCGCACCCCCCGCCTGATCCAGACCGAGGCGACCACCGAGATCCCCCTCCACCTCCTCTTCCGCGACGACTCGCCCCCCGTGGCCCTGCCGCCCACGGTCGTCGGCCGCAGGCGGGGCACCGGCGAGCAGCCGCGGGCGGGCGCGGGTGCGGGGCGGCCGGTGTTCGGGCCCTCGCCCGCGCGGGCCGCGGTGCCGACGCGGGTGGTGGTGCCGGTCGAGGTCACCGAGTGGCGCGGGCGGTCGTGGGCGGGCGCCGCCGCGGTGGCCGCCGGGTTCACCGGTCTCGGCGGATGCGTGGCGGGCGGCTGGTGGGCGGGGGTGCTGCCGGCGTTCGCGGTGCGGCTCGCGCGGCTGCCGGAGCAGCTCGGCGCGGGGCTCGGGCCTGCGCAGTGGGCGGTGCTCGCCGGGTCGGGCGCGCTGTCGCTGTTCGCGTTCGGCGGGCTTGGCCGGGGGCGGGTCGGCCGGGCGTGGGTGCTGTCGCTGTTCGGACGCTACCGGGGGAGTGTGCGGCGCACCGGCCTGGTGTGGATCAACCCGCTGCTGAAGCGGCGCCGGGTCGACGTACGGCTGCGGCACTGGCGCAGCGAGCCGCTGCACGGCGTGGACGCGCACGGGGTGGCGCTGCGCGTGGAGCTGCTCGTCGGCTGGCGGATCAAGGACACGGCGCGGGCGGCGCTCGGCGTCGACGATCACGTGACCTATCTGCGCGAGTGCGTCGAGGCCGCGCTCGCCGGGGTCCTCTCGCAGCTGCCGGTGGACGCGCCCACGAGCGGTACGGGCGGTACGGGCGGGGCGACGCTGCGCAACGCGGAGGCGGTCGGCGACGCGCTCACCCGGCGGGTGGCCGCGGACGCGGAGGCGGCCGGTATCGAGGTGTTCGCGGTCCGGCCGACGCGGATCGACTACGCGCCCGAGGTGGCCGAGTCGGCACGCCGCCGTCGGCTCGCCGCCCTGGAGGCACGGGACCGGGACACGGCCCTGACACAGCTCGTCGACTCGGTGGAGGACACGGTCACCCGGCTCACCGTGCGCGGCCTGGTCGAGCTCGACGACGGCGAACGCAAGGCACTCGTGAAGGATCTGGCGATGGCGTTCTGCGCGGGGACAGGGGCAGGGACAGGGACAGGGGTGGGTGCAGAAGCGGGTGCAGGGGCCGGTGCAGAAGCGGGTGCAGGGGCGGGTGCGGCCGGGCGCTGAGCCCTCGGGGCACCTCCGTTCCGTTGTCCGGAATCCGCCCCTCATTGGTATGGACATGTTGAACTCCCGCCCATAATCTGTGACTTGGTCTAGACCGCAGCACTGCGCACGGCTCGTAGAACTCCCCCTCGTTCTCCAGGAGCACAGGAGCAGCAGCATGCGAAAACGGATGTACGCGGCAGCGGTGGGCATCGCCACCGTGGGCGCCTTCACCTTCTCCACGGGTGGCGCCAGTGGCCACGGCTACACCGACTCCCCGATCAGCAGGCAGAAGGTCTGCGCCAACGGGACCGTCACCGGCTGCGGTTCGATCCAGTGGGAGCCGCAGAGCGTCGAGGGCCCCAAGGGATTCCCGGCCGCGGGGCCCGCCGACGGCAAGATCTGCTCGGCGGGGCTCGGGCAGTTCGACTCGCTCAACTCGCCGACCAAGCCCGGCGGTGGCGCCTGGCCGACCACCAAGGTGTCGAGCGGGGGCAGCCAGAGCTTCCGCTGGCAGTTCACCGCCCGGCACTCCACGACCGACTTCAAGTACTACATCACCAAGAACGGCTGGGACGACAGCAAGCCGCTGACCAGGGCCGCTCTCGAATCGGCGCCGTTCTTCACGGTCCCGTACAACAACCAGCAGCCGCCCGCCACGCTCGAGCACACCGGGCAGCTCCCCGGCGGCAAGTCGGGGCACCACGTCATCCTGTCCGTCTGGACGATCGCCGACACGGGCAACGCCTTCTACGCCTGCTCGGACGTCACGTTCTGACGCCTTCCGCGCCGGGCCCTTCCCCCTGGGGGTGTCTCCCCCCTCGGCCCGGATGTCCCCACCCTGCGCGCGCCGCACCCCCATGATGCGGTGCGCGCAGGCGGGACCGTACCGCCCCTCCAATTCTGACGGCCTGTCAACTATGGTGCGGCGCCATGGGGATGACTGGCGCCAAGACCGTTGCCGAGCTCGTACACGCGCAGTGGGACGACCACCGTCCCGGGCTCCGCTGCGCGGACCGCGTACTCACCCACCACCAGCTCGCCGCCGGAGCCGCCGCGCGGGCCGCGCTGCTCGTGGACCTGCTGCCGCCCGAGGCCGAGCCGCACGTGGGTGTGCTGCTCGACAACACCCCGGAGTACCCGCTGTGGTTGGGCGCCGCCGCGCTCGCGGGCGCGGCCGTCGCCGGGATCAACCCGACGCGGCGCGGCGCCGAACTCGCCCGCGACATCCTGCACACCGAGTGCCGCGTCCTGCTCACCGAGCGGACCCACCTGCCCCTCCTCGACGGCCTCGAACTCCCCGGCGTACGCGTCCTCGTGACGGATTCCGAGGAGTACGAGCAGCTGCTCGCCCCCTACGCCGGCGCCGCCCCCGGCGACGCCGTGCTCGCCCCGCCGGACCCCGCGCGCCGCATGCTCCTCTACTTCACGTCCGGCTCCACCGGCGCACCCAAGGCCGCGATCTGCACCCAGGGCCGGCTCGCCGCCGCCGGGCGTTCCCTGGCCGGGCAGTTCGACGTGGGCCGGGACGACGTGCACTACATCTGCATGCCGATGTTCCACGGCAACGCGGTGATCGCCGACTGGTCCCCGGCCCTCGCGGCGGGCGCCTCGGTCGCCCTGCGCCGCAGATTCTCGGCCTCCGGCTTCCTGGACGACGTACGGGCGTACGGGGCCACGTACTTCACGTATGTCGGCCGTGCCGTGCAGTACATCCTGGCCACCCCCGAGCGGCCGGACGACCGGGACAATCCGCTGCGCCTCGGCTTCGGTACGGAGGCGGGCGCGGTCGACGCGGCCCGGTTCGCCGAGCGGTTCGGGGTGCGCCTGGTGGAGGGCTACGGCTCCTCCGAGGGCGGCGCCGCGATCCAGCGCACCCAGGGCACCCCGCCGGGCGCGATCGGCCGCGCGGCCGAGGGCGACGACCTGGCGGTGGTCGACCCGCAGACCGGCGAGGAGTGCCCGACGGCGCGCTTCGACGGGGCCGGGCGGCTGCTCAACGGGGCTGCGGCGATAGGGGAGTTGGTCAACCGGGGCCGCAGCCCGTTCGAGGGGTACTGGCGCAATCCGACGGCCTACGCGGACCGGGTGCGCGGGGGCTGGTACTGGACCGGGGACCTGTTCTTCCGGGACGCCGAGGGCTTCCTGTACTTCGCGGGGCGGCAGGACGACCGGCTGCGCGTCGACAGCGAGAACCTCGCCGCCGCCATGATCGAGAACATCCTCGCCCGGTACGAACGGGCCGCGGCGGTCGCGGTCTACGCGGTGCCCGATCCGGTGGCAGGCGACCAGGTGATGGCGACGCTCGCACTCGACGGCGCCCCCTTCGACCCGGACGACTTCGGCCGGTTCCTCGCGGCCCAGGCCGACCTGGGCCCGAAGATGCTGCCCCGCTTCGTCCGCACGGTGCGGCGCATGCCGGTGACGGCGACGAACAAGGTGCACCGGGTGGCGCTGCGCCGCGCGGGCTTCCGCTGCCCGGACCCGGTGTGGTGGCGCCCGGACCCGGAGGTGCCGTACGAGCCGCTGACCCCGGCGGCCGAGTCGGCCCTCCTGGAGCGCTATCGGGAGCAGGGGCGGGAGGGGCTGCTCGACCTTTCGTGAGGGCGGTCACGCGTGGCGCTTGAGGGGGTATGGGTGGCGAAGCCCCCGCCGCGCAGCGAAGCTGCGCCGAGAACGAAGATGACCCGCCAACGACAACGTGCGCCGCCAGGGACTCGAACCCCGGACCCGCTGATGCTGCATTCATCCGGGGGATAACCCCCGGACCCCCAGCCGCCTGTTGGGCGCCGCAAGATCCCGGAGTATGACGAAGGCCCTCCGCCGGAGCGAAGGGCCTTGTCTGTCTGTGCGCCGCCAGGGACTCGAACCCCGGACCCGCTGATGCTGCATTCATCCGGGGGATAACCCCCGGACCCCCAGCCGCCTGTTGGGCGCCGCGAGATCCCGGAGTATGACGAAGGCCCTCCGCCGGAGCGAAGGGCCTTGTCTGTCTGTGCGCCGCCAG
>NZ_JAVIFW010000012.1 GCF_031157275.1 Streptomyces sp. LHD-70 | reverse complement strand
CTCGGGCGACCCCCTCAACTCGCGCGTACGACCGGTTACTTCACCGGCTCGGGCTCGGGCGCGTCCTCCGACTCGGCCTCGCCCGCCGGGGGCTCCTCGGCCGGGGTCTTGACGGATTCGAGGAGGAGTTGGGAGACGTCGACGACCTGGAGGGACTCCTTGGCCTTGACGCCCGCGGCGGAGCCGCTTTCGGCTGCAGCCTTCTTGCCGTTGACGGAGTCGGTGAGCATGACGAGGCAGAACGGGCAGGCGGTGGAGACGATGTCCGGGTTGAGGGACAGGGCTTCGTCGACGCGTTCGGTGTTGATGCGCTTGCCGATGCGCTCTTCCATCCACATGCGGGCGCCGCCGGCGCCGCAGCAGAAGCCGCGTTCCTTGTGGCGGTGCATCTCCTCGTTGCGCAGGCCCGGGACCGTGCCGATGATCTCGCGCGGGGGCGTGTAGATCTTGTTGTGGCGGCCCAGGTAGCAGGGGTCGTGGTAGGTGATCAGGCCCTCGACCGGGGTGACGGGGATGAGCTTGCCCTCGTCGATGAGGTGCTGGAGCAGCTGGGTGTGGTGGATGACTTCGTAGTCGCCGCCGAGCTGCGGGTACTCGTTGCCGAGGGTGTTGAGGCAGTGCGGGCAGGTCGCGACGATCTTCTTCGCGGCCTTCGGCTTCTTCGTCTCCGGGTCCTCGTCGTCCTCGCCGAAGGCGGCGTTCAGCGTGGCGACGTTCTCCATGCCGAGCTCCTGGAACAGCGGCTCCTGGCCGAGACGGCGGGCGGAGTCACCGGTGCACTTCTCGTCGCCGCCCATGATCGCGAACTTGACGCCCGCGATGTGCAGGAGCTCGGCGAAGGCCTTGGTGGTCTTCTTCGCCCGGTCCTCCAGGGCGCCGGCGCAGCCGACCCAGTACAGGTACTCGACCTCGGTGAGGTCGTCGATCGTCTTGCCGACGACCGGGACCTCGAAGTCGACCTCCTTGGTCCACTCCAGGCGCTGCTTCTTCGCCAGGCCCCAGGGGTTGCCCTTCTTCTCCAGGTTCTTGAGCATCGTGCCCGCCTCGGACGGGAACGCGGACTCGATCATCACCTGGTAGCGGCGCATGTCGACGATGTGGTCGACGTGCTCGATGTCCACCGGGCACTGCTCGACACAGGCACCGCACGTGGTGCAGGACCACAGCACGTCCGGGTCGATCACACCGTTCTCCTCGACGGTGCCGACCAGCGGACGCTCCGTCTCCGAACTCGCCTCCCCCACAAGGAGATACGGGGCCTTGGCGTGCGCGTGGTCGCGCAGCGACATGACCAGCAGCTTCGGCGAGAGCGGCTTGCCGGTGTTCCAGGCGGGGCACTGCGACTGGCAGCGACCGCACTCCGTACACGTAGAAAAGTCCAGCAGGCCCTTCCAGGAGAACTGCTCGACCTGGCTGACACCGAAGGTGTCGTCCTCGCCCGGGTCCTCGAAGTCGATCTCCTTGCCGCCCGAGGTCATCGGGAGCAGCGCGCCGAGCGAGGTCTCACCGGTCGCGTTCCGCTTGAACCAGATGTTCGGGAAGGCCAGGAACCGGTGCCAGGCCACACCCATGTTCGTGTTCAACGACACCGTGATCATCCAGATCAGCGACGTGCAGATCTTCACCATCGCCACGGCGTACACCAGGCCGTGCAGCACACCCACCGACAGGCCCTTGAAAGCCAACACCAGCGGGTACGACGCGAAGTACGCCGCCTCGTAGCCCTCCACGTGATGGACCGCGCCCTCGAGCCCGCGCAGCACGTAGATCGCCAGACCGATGGTCAGGATGACGTACTCGACGAAGTACGCCTGGCCCATCTTCGAACCCGCGAAACGGGACTTGCGGCCCGCCCGCGAGGGCAGGTTCAGCAGCCGGACCGCCATCAGCACGACGATCCCGACGACCGTCATCACACCGATGAACTCGATGTACATCTCAAAGGGCAGGAAGCCCCCGAGACCCGGCAGCGTGAAGCCGGTGTCGAAGAGCTGGCCGTAGGCCTGCGCAAGGGTCGGCGGCAGCGTCAGAAATCCGACCGCCACGAACCAGTGCGCGACACCGACGACACCCCACCGGTTCAGCCGGGTGTGCCCCAGGAACTCCCGCGCCAACGTCGCAGTCCGCGCACGCCAGTTGTCCGTACGGCTGCCCGCCGGAACCGGTTGGCCGAGCCGCACGAACCCGTAGATCCGCGCGACGGCCCGACCGAGGAGCGCCACACCGATCACGGTTAGCGCCAACGACACGACGATCGCTGCGAGTTGCATGAGACGAAGCACCTTCCTGAGGGTCAGCCCTTGCGGGTGTTGGCCTCTTCGGTGAGCTGCGGGACGACCTCGAAGAGGTCGCCGACCACGCCGTAGTCGACCAGGTCGAAGATCGGGGCCTCGGCGTCCTTGTTGATCGCCACGATCGTCTTCGAGGTCTGCATACCGGCACGGTGCTGGATCGCACCGGAGATGCCGGACGCGATGTACAGCTGCGGCGAGACCGACTTGCCGGTCTGGCCGACCTGGTTGGAGTGCGGGTACCAGCCCGCGTCCACCGCGGCACGCGAGGCGCCGACGGCCGCACCGAGCGAGTCGGCGAGGGCCTCGATGATCGCGAAGTTCTCCGCGCCGTTGACGCCACGGCCACCGGAGACCACGATCGCGGCCTCGGTCAGCTCCGGACGGCCGGTCGACTCGCGCGGCGTGCGCGCGATCACGTTCGTACCCGAAGCGGCGTCCGAGAACGTGACGGCCAGGGCCTCGACCGCACCCGCGGCCGGAGCGGCCTCCACGGCGGCCGAGTTCGGCTTGACCGTGATGACCGGAGTGCCCTGCGTGATACGGGACTTGGTGGTGAAGGACGCGGCGAACGCGGACTGCGTCGCGACCGGGCCCTCGTCACCGGCCTCCAGGTCGACGGCGTCGGTGATGATGCCGGACTTGATACGGACCGCCAGACGCGCGGCGATCTCCTTGCCCTCGGCGGACGAGGGCACCAGTACGGCGGCGGGCGAGACGGCCTCGTACGCGGCCTGCAGCGCGTCCACGTTCGGCACGACGAGGTAGTCGGCGAACTCGGGTGCATCCGCGGTCAGCACCTTCACCGCACCGTGCTCGGCGAGCGCGGCGGCGGTGTCCGCGGCGCCGTTGCCGAGGGCGACGGCGACGGGCTCGCCCAGGCGGCGGGCCAGCGTCAGCAGTTCAAGGGTGGGCTTGCGGACGGCACCGTCCACGTGGTCGACGTAGACCAGAACTTCAGCCATGGGACTTCATCTCCTGCTTGCGAAGCGTGAAAGGGGCGTTGGTGGCCGAAGCCTTAGATGAACTTCTGGCCCGCGAGAAAGGCGGCCAGCTGCTTGCCGCCCTCGGCCTCGTCCTTGACGATCGTGCCCGCGGTACGGGCCGGACGCTCGGCCGCCTCGTCGACCTTGGACCAGGCACCCTCCAGACCGACTTCCTCGGCCTCGATGTCCAGGTCGTCCAGGTCCAGGGACTCCACCGGCTTCTTCTTGGCGGCCATGATGCCCTTGAACGACGGGTAGCGGGCCTCGCCCGACTGGTCCGTCACCGACACGACGGCCGGAAGCGACGCCTCCAGCTGCTCGGACGCGGTGTCACCGTCACGACGGCCCTTGACGGTGCCGCCCTCGACCGAGACCTCGGACAGCAGCGTCACCTGCGCCACGCCGAGACGCTCCGACAACAGCGCGGGCAGAACACCCATGGTGCCGTCGGTGGACGCCATACCGGCGATAACCAGGTCGTACCCGGTCTTCTCGATCGCCTTGGCGAGCACCAGCGACGTACCCATGACATCGGTGCCATGCAGGTCGTCGTCCTCGACGTGCACAGCCTTGTCGGCGCCCATGGACAGCGCCTTGCGCAGCGCATCCTTGGCGTCCTCCGGGCCCACCGTCAGGACGGTGATCTCCGCGTCGGCACCGGCCCGTTGACACTCCTCCGCAATCTGCAGGGCCTGCTCGACCGCGTACTCGTCGAGCTCCGACAGCAGGCCGTCGACATCGTCGCGGTCGACGGTCAGGTCATCGGTGAAGTGCCGGTCGCCGGTGGCGTCGGGCACGTACTTCACACAGACAACGATCCTCAAGCTCACAGCTGTCTCCTTAACAAGGGTTCACATCATCCAAAGCTGATATGTGCTGGTCATTGGTCACCGACCCGCACCACGATTCGTCCCCGCATGCGCCCGGCAAGGAACTGGGGGAATACCTGGGGGAGTTCCCGGAAATCGATGGTGCGGGCGATCTCGTCGAGATGCCGCGGACGAAGGTCGTCGTTCATGCGCTGCCACAGCCGCTGACGCAGTTCGTGGCTGAAATAGCCGGAGTTGATTCCGAGCAGGTTGATCCCGCGCAGGACGAACGGCAGTACGGAGGTGTCCAGTTGGTGGCCACCGGTGTTGCCGAAAGACGCGATGCTGCCCTGCCGCTGCGTCGTCCGGATCAGCCAGGCGAGGAGGTCGCCGCCGACCGAGTCGACAGCCCCGGCCCATCGGCCGCTCTCCAAGGGCGGGACACCTTCGCGAGCGGTCGGCCTGGCGACGACGTCGCTCGCACCCAAGTGCCGGAGGTCGTCATGCGCGTCGCTCTTCCCCGTCACGGCGGTGACGTCGTAGCCGCGACCGGCGAGCATGCTCACCGCGAGGCTGCCGACTCCTCCGCTCGCCCCGGTGACGGCGACCGGCCCTCGGTCCGGCCGCAGCCCGTTGTGCTCGAGCTCGTGGATCGCCAGTGCGGCGGTGATTCCCGCCGTACCGAGTGCCATGGATTCCCATGCGGTCATCCCGTCCGGCAGCGGCACGGCCCAGTCCGCCGGTACACGAACCCACTGCGAGTAGCCGCCGTCGTGCCCCTCGCCGAGCGCGAAGCCGGTCACCACGACCTGATCGCCCTCCCGGAAGCGGGTGTCGGTCGACTCGGCGACCTCGCCGGCGACGTCGATCCCCCCGATCAGGGGAAAGGTGCGCACGACCTTCCCCGATCCGGTCGCGGCGAGTGCGTCCTTGAAGTTCACGCTCGAATACGACGTACGGATGAGCAGCTCGCCGGAGCCCACGTCCGCGACCGGGACGTGCGCCCAGTCGCCCCAGACCCGTTGTCCGTCGGATCTGATCTGGTAGGCCAGGCTCGTCACGCCATTCATGAAATCCCCTACGTGGCAGGTATGCGGTCGTGCGTCACCGGAACGCGGCGTAGCCGGTCAGGGCGCGGCCGATGACGAGCTGGTGCACCTCGGAGGTGCCCTCGTAAGTGAGGACGGACTCAAGGTTGTTGGCGTGCCGCAGCACCGGATACTCCAACGTGATGCCGTTGGCAGCCAGGATCGTGCGGCACTCGCGAGCGATGGCGATGGCCTCGCGCACGTTGTTGAGCTTGCCGAGGCTGACCTGCTCGGACCGGAGCAGGCCGCCGTCCTTGAGGCGGCCGAGCTGCACCGCCAGGAGCATGCCCTTGCCCAACTCCAGGGTCATGTCGGCGAGCTTGGCCTGGGTGAGCTGGTAGGCGGCCAGCGGCTTGTCGAAGATGTCCCGGTCGCGGGCGTAGGCGATGGCGGTCTCCAGGCAGTCCCGCGCGGCGCCGAGCGCCCCGAACACGATCCCGTAGCGGGCCTCGTTGAGGCAGCTGAGCGGGCCGGAGAGCCCACGGACGCCCGGCAGCACCGCCTCTGCCGGCAAGCGCACGTCCTCGAGGACGAGTTCGCTGGTGACCGACGCCCGTAGCGACATCTTCTTCTTGATCTCCGGTGCGGAGAAACCAGGGGTGTCGGTGGGGACGACGAACCCCCGGATCCCGTCGTCGGTCTGTGCCCACACGACCGCGACATCGGCGACGGAGCCGTTGGTGATCCACATCTTGTTGCCGTTGAGCACCCAGTCGGTGCCGTCCTTGCGGGCCCGGGTACGCATCCCCGCCGGGTTCGAACCGAAGTCGGCTTCGGTCAGGCCGAAGCAGCCGATGGCCTCGCCCGCGGCCATGCGCGGCAGCCATGCGGACTTCTGCTCCTCGCTGCCGTGCTTCCAGATCGCGTACATCGCCAGCGACCCCTGCACGGAGACCAGCGACCGGAGTCCGGAGTCGCCGGCTTCCAGCTCCATGCAGGCCAGTCCGTAGGCGGTGGCGGTGGTGCCGGAGCAGCCGTAGCCCTTCAGGTGCATACCGAGCACGCCCAGAGCACCGAGCTCCTTGGCGAGGTCGCGGGCGGGGATGGCGCCGTCCTCGAACCAGTCGGCGATGTGCGGCTTGATCCGGTCTTCGACGTATCGGCGGACGGTGTCACGTATCGCGCGGTCGTCCTCGTCGATCAGTTCGTCGACGCTGAACAGGCCAATAGGGGTCTGCGTGTTCACAGTGGCCACAGGTGTTCCTTTCAGATGAAGGCGTTGATGCCGGTCTCGGCACGGCCGATGAGGAGCTTCTGGATCTGGCTGGTGCCTTCGTAGAGGGTCATCACGCGGGCGTCGCGCAGGTACTTCTGCACCGGGTACTCGTCGACGTAGCCGTAACCGCCGAAGGCCTGGATGGCAGAGTTCGTCGCGCGTACCGCCGCCTCGCTGGCGTAGTACTTCGCCTTGGAGGCGGTCACCCCGAACGGCTCGCCCCGCTCGATCAGATCGGCGGCCTTCCAGACGAGCAGCCGCGCGGCCTCGGCCTCGACGGACATGTCGGCGATCATGTCCTGGATCATCTGGAACGAGGCGAGCGGGCGGCCGAACTGCCGCCGCTGCTGGGAGTACTGCACGACCGCGTCCAGGCAGCCCTGGATGATCCCGACACAGCCGGCGCCGACGGACACACGTCCCTTGTCCAGGGAGTGCATGGCGATGGAGAAGCCCTCGCCCTCCTCGCCGAGCCGCGCCGAGGCGGGGACACGGACGTCGGTCAGGAAGATCTCGGCGGTTGCCTGGCCCCGTAGCCCCAACTTGCCCTTGATCTCCCGCCGTTCGAACCCAGGAGTGCTGGTGGGGACCAGGAACGCGGAGACGCCCTTGGGGCCGGGGCCCCCGGTGCGGGCGAAGACCAGGCACAGGTCGGCCCAGGTGCCGTTGGTGATGAAGATCTTCTGGCCGTTGAGGACGTAGTCGCCGCCGTCGCGGACCGCCCGGGCCTTGAGGTTGCCGGCGTCCGAGCCGGTGTCCGGCTCGGTGAGTCCGAAGCAGGCGAGGAGCTCACCGGTGGCGATCCCGGGCAGCCAGTACTGCTTCTGCTCCTCGGTACCGTGCGACAGGATCACTTTGCCGACCAGGCCCATGGACACCGAGACGATGCCACGGACCGAGGAGTCGGCCCGGCCGAGCTCCTCCATGCCGATGCAGTAGGTGAGGTAGTCGCCACCGAGGCCGCCGTACTCCTCAGGAATGGTCAGCCCGAAGAAGCCGATCTCGCCCAGCTTCGGAACGATGCCGATGTCGACGCTCTCCGCCCGGTCCCATGCCGCCCGGTGGGGTACGACCTCCTTGTCGAGGAACTCGCGGGCCAGCCCTTGGAAGTTCTTCTGGTCGTCGTTCAGCGCGAGGTCCATGTCAATCCTTCGATCTTGTTGCCGTGCTCGTCGTACGCGTACCAGCCCTTGCCGGCCTTCCTGCCGAGCTCACCGCGCTCGACCAGCTCCGTGACGCTGTGGCTCGGCAGGTCCTTCGGGTCACCGCTTTCCTCGTACCGCGCCTTCTTGGTGTGGTAGCCGATGTCGATCCCGGTGAGGTCCATGAGTTCGAACGGCCCCATGGGGTAGCCGAGCGCGGTGCGGCACACTGTGTCGATCGCCTGAACCGAGGCGACGCCACTCTCCAGAAGATGGATCGCCTCGTCCCGGACCGCGCCCAGGATCCTGTTGGCGACGAACCCTGGGATCTCCTTGTCCAGTACGACCGGGAGCTTGCCGAGCCGCTCCGCGAGCGCGACGGTCGCCTGGACCGTCTCGTCGGACGTCTGCGGACCCCGCACGATCTCGATGCAGCGCATCACCAGGGCCGGGTTGAAGAAGTGCATGTTGCAGATCCGGTCCGGCCTGCGGGTGGCATCGGCGATCTGCGAGGGCACGAAGCCGGAGGAGTTGGTGGCAAGGATCGTGTGCGGAGGGGTGATCCGGTCCAACTCGGCGAAGAGCTGCCGCTTGACGTCCAGCTTCTCCACCGCGGCCTCGATGACGAAGTCGGCCTTCACTGCCGGAGGGGCCAGGTCGGTGCCGAAGCTCATCCGGGCAAAGGCGGCGTCGCGCTCGGCCGTGGTGAGCCGGCCCTTCTCCACATTGCGGGCGGTACGTTCCTCAAGTTCCGCATGGGCGCGGCCCAGTGCCGCCTCGTCGGGGTCGTACACCTCGACCTCGAAACCGGCCAGCGCGCCGACCATCCCGATCTGGGCACCCATGGTCCCCGCACCGATGACGAGCACTCGTTCGATCGTCCTCATGGGCTACCTCCCCCGGAAGACGGGAGGACGCTTGGCCAGAAAGGCCTCCGTGCCCTCGCGCTTGTCGTCGCTGGTGTAGAGCAGCGCCTGGGCCAGGCGCTCGATGACCAGGCCGGTGCTCTGGTCGGCGTCCATGCCGGAGCGGATCACGAGCTTGGCCAGCCGCACCGCGAGGGGCCCCTTGCGCAGCACCTGTCCCGCCACCCGGCGAACCTCGTCCAGGAGTGCGTCGGCGGGGACCACGGAGGTCACCAGTCCGATCGCGGAGGCCTCGGCAGCGTCGACCAGGCGGCCGGTGAGGATCATCTCGACCGCCCTGCCGGTGCCCACCAGGCGGGCGAGCCGCTGGGTCCCGCCGGCACCGGGGAGCACGGACAGGTTCGTCTCCGGCAGCCCGAACCGTGCGGTGTCGGCGGCGACCCGGATGTCGCAGGCCATCGCGAGCTCACAGCCCCCGCCGAGCGCGTAGCCGTTCACGGCGGCGATCGTCGGTTTCTCGAACGCCTCGATCTCGTCGTACAGCCGCTGCATCTCCGACTCGAGCGCGGTGTGCAGGGTGTAGTCCTTCAGCTGCGTGATGTCGGCGCCGGCGATGAAGGAATGGTCCCCTGCTCCGGTGAAGACGACGGCGCCGACGGTCTCGTCGTCGCGGAGGTCCGCGAGTGCCTGGCGCAGATCGGCCTGCACTTGCCGATTGACGGCGTTGCGGACCTCCGGCCGGTTGATGGTGATCACGGCGACCCGGTCGGTGACGTCGACGGTGATCGTCTCGTGAACTCGCCCAGGCGGGCGTGCTGTTGTTGTCATGGGTCTCTCCTCACGCGGCCTCGAGGAGCAGGGAAACGCCCTGCCCCACGCCGACACACATCGTCACGACGGCACGACGGGCCTGCCGGTCCGCAAGTTCGATCGCCGCGGTCAGGGCCAGGCGGGCCCCACTGGCGCCAAGGGGGTGTCCGAGGGCGATCGCGCCCCCGTTGGGGTTCACGTGTTCCGCGTCGTCGGGCAGCCCGAGACCGCGCAGCACCGCCAACGCCTGGGAAGCGAAGGCCTCGTTGACCTCGACCAGGTCCACATCCCCGACCGTGAGGCCGGACCTGCCGAGGAGCTTGCGCGTGGCCGGGTCGGGGCCGATGCCCATGACCCGCGGCGGCACACCGACCGCGGCGGCACCGGAGATCCGGGCCAACGGCGTGAGTCCGTACCTCTCCACGGCCCGCTCCGAGGCGACCAGCACCGCAGCCGCGCCGTCGTTGACGCCCGAGGCGTTGCCGGCGGTGACGCTGCCGCCTGCCACGATCGGCTTCAGTCGGGCCAGCGCCTCGAGTGAGGTCCGGCGCGGATGTTCGTCCGTCTCGACCAGAGTCGACTCACCTCGCCTCCCGGGCACCGCCACGGGCGTGATCTCGCGCTCCAGCCGCCCCCGGGCGAGGGCTGCGGCCGCCCGTTCCTGGGAACGGAGGGCGAAGGCGTCCTGGTCCTCGCGGGAGATGCCGTAGGTGTCGGCGACGTTCTGGGCGGTCTCGGGCATCGAGTCCGTGCCGTGCTCGGCTCGCATACGGGGGTTGACGAACCGCCAGCCGATGGTGGTGTCGTGCACCTCGCTCGCCCGGGACCAGGCAGTCGGCGCCTTGGGCAGCACGAACGGGGCGCGTGTCATGTTCTCCACCCCGCCGGCGATGACCAGGTCGGCCTCGCCTGCCCGTACGGTCCGCGCGGCCAGGGCGACGGCGTCGAGGCCGGAGGCGCACAGCCGGTTCACCGTGATGCCGGGTGCCTCCACGGGGAGGCCCGCGAGCAGCCCTGCCATGCGTGCCACGTTGCGGTTGTCCTCGCCGGCCTGGTTGGCGCACCCGAGGACGACATCGTCGACGGCGTCCCAGTCGACCGCGCCGGCCTGCTTGACGAGGGCTTGGACGGCGTGCGCCGCGAGGTCGTCCGTGCGGACTGCGGCGAGGGCACCGCCGTACCGGCCGATCGGGGTACGAGTCCCCGTCACGAGGTAGGCCGTGGTCATGCGTCACCACCGATACTGTCGCGGAGTTGGAACTTCTGGATCTTGCCGCTCGGCGTTCTCGGGAACTCCGGGAGCACCACGAGCTTTTCGGGCCAGTACTGCCTGGCCACGCCCTTCTCCTTCAGGTACTGCTGCATCTCCTCGAAGGAGAAGTCGCCGGCGCCGGGTTCGAGGACGACGCAGGCACAGGCGCGTTCCTGGAGCCGCGGGTCGGGTACGCCGATGACGGCGACGGAGTCGATCTTGTCGTTCTCGTAGAGGGCGTTCTCCACGTAGACGACGGGGATGTTCTCGCCACCGCGGATGACGACGTCCTTCATCCGCCCCGAGATCTTGAGGTAGCCCCCCTCGTCGATCCGGGCCAGGTCACCGGTGTCGAACCACTCCCCGCTGAAGCCTTCACGGGTCAGTTCCAGCCTCTCGGCGTAGCCGACGAAGAGGAACGGCCCGGTCACCTGCAGGTGACCGTCGTGGTTGGCGGGAAGCTCGTTGCCGCCCGCGTCGACCACCCGGATGCGCATGCCCGGCCAGGGGCATCCGTCGGTGTCGACGATCTTCTCTTCCGGGTCACCGGGGACACCGAGCGTGACCAGGGCGTTCTCGCTCTGGCCCCAGCCACCGAGCACCACCATGTCCGGCAGCTTCTGCCGGGCCTCCCGGACGATCGCCCGCGGAATGGGCGCCCCCATGCAGCAGAAGCGTTCCAGCGACGACAGGTCCTGGCCGGCCAGGTTCGGGGCGCCGAGCAGGTCGTGCAGGAACGGTGTCGCCCCGGAGGTGTAGGTGATCCGGTGTTTCTCGACGAGTTCCACGAAGCTCCGTGCGTCCCAGACGTCCTGGAGAATGCCGGTGGCGCCGTTCTGCACCGGCAACCGGGCTCCGTAGAGGAAGCCGGTCAGGTGAGCGAGCGTGGACGCGATGTGGATCACGCTCTCATCCGTGATCCCGAGCCGCGCCGGGAGTGGGCTGTTCGCGGCGACGAGGGTGTTGTGGGTGTGCATCACTCCCTTCGGCTCGCCTGTTGTTCCGGAGGTGAAGATCAGGAGCGTCACCTCGTTCGGATCCGGCCGCAGCGTGGCGAGCTCTGCGCCGTCGCGCTGCTCTTCCCATGGCGTGGCCATGAACTCCGACCAGGGCAGGACGCCTTGCCCAGGCTTGCCGTCGACGACGAGGACGTGCTCAAGGTGTGGCCATTCCGGGCGGAGCCGCTCGACCATGGCGGGGTAGTCGAAGCCGCGGAACTCACTCGGCACGACGATGACCTTGGACTTGGCCAGGCCGACCATGAAGCTGATCTCCCGCTCGCGGTAGATCGGGATCAGCGGGTTGCTGACCGCCCCGATCCGGCTTGCCGCGAAGTGGGTGACCACCCACTCGATTCGGTTCGGGAGCTGGAAGGAGACCACGTCCCCCGGACGGACGCCGAGCTCGAGGAATCCCAGCGCGCACCGGTCGACTTCCTGCTTCAGCTCCCCGTAGGTGATCTGCCGGCGAGGGTCTGCGAAGGCGACCTTGTCGGGGGTCCGTGCGGCGACCTCGTCGAGGAAGTCGGTGATGGTGCGGTCCTGCCAGAAACCCTGCCCGGTGTAGAGGTCGATCTGGTCCTGCGTGAGGGTCGTCTCGAAGGACATCGAATCTCCTGTGTCAGCTCATGGTGAGGCCGCCGCTGACGCTGACGGTTTGTCCGGTGATGAAGTCGGCCTCGTCGGAGGCGAGGAAGGCAACGGTGTTCGCCAGGTCGCTCGGTCGGCCCAGCCGACGGAACGGGATGGCCCGGATCAGGGCGTCCCTGAGCTTGGGGTCGTCACCGCCGAGGGAGGAGAAGAGTGCCGTGTCGGTGGGTCCGGGGCACACGCAGTTGACGTTGATCTGGTAGCGAGCCATCTCGCGCGCCATCGCCTTGGTGAACGCGATCACCCCGCCCTTGGCCGCGGAGTACACCGCCTCGCCGGAGGAGCCGACCCGGCCGGCGTCCGAGCCGAGGTTGACCACGGAACCGCTCTTCGCCTCGGCCATCAGCGGCAGCACCGCCTTGCAGGTGTTGAGGACGCCGTAGAGGTTGATCTGCATCACCCGGTCCCAGTCGGCCGGGTCGGAGGCGAGGAACGGGGAGGCCTTGTCCCAGCCGGCGTTGTTGACGAGCGCGTCGACGCGGCCGAACGTCGCGACGACTTCCGCGACCATGGCGTCGACCGACTCGCGCGAGGTGACGTCGGTCCGGATGCCGACTGCGCCGTTCCCGATGCTGTCGGCGGTCTCCTTGGCGGTGGCCTCGTTGATGTCGGTGACGACCACTGTCGCGCCGCCGGCCCCGAGCCTCTCCGCGATCGCCTTGCCGATGCCCTGACCGGCACCCGTCACGACGGTGACCTTGTTGTCGAGCTGTCCCACGGTGGTTTCCCCTTCTGATGGTGGCTGGCTACGGCGCGTACGTACGGCCGAGAAGGCTGCGGGCGATGACGAGCTGGGAGACCTGCGCGGTCCCGTCCCCGATCTCGAGCCCGATGACGTCACGGAGCCGCTGCCCCAGCGGGCTCTCGGACGAGTAGCCCAGGTGCCCGAACGTGAGCAGGCACTGATGGATGACCTCGGTCGACAGCTTCGGGGCCCAGAACTTGGCCATCGCGGCCTCAGCGCTGTGCTCCAGGCCGTTGTCCTTGCGCCAGAGGGCCTCGTAGCAGACGTGCCGCGCCCCGCGGAGGTATGTGGCGTTGGCGGCCAGCGGGAAGGCGACCCCCTGGAACTTCCCGATGGGCTGGCCGAACGCCTCCCGGTCCCGTGCCCACTGGCATGCCTCCTCGAGCGAGACCTGGGCCGCGCCGAGGCAGGCGAGCCCGATGATGGCCCGGGAGTAGTCGAAACCTTGCATCACGGAGACGAACCCGGCGCCCTCTTCGCCGATCAGCCGGTCCCGGGACACGGGCAGGCCATCGAAGTGCAGCGAGGCACGGCCGATGGCGCGGCTGCCGAGGTCGTCGAACGCGGAGCGGGTGACGTACTGGTCGTCGAGGTCGACATAGAACGCGCTGACCCCGCGTGCCCCGCTGCCGCCGGTGCGAGCGAGCACGAGACCGGTGTGGGCGTTCATGCCCAGCGTGATCGAGGTCTTCTCGCCTGTCAGGCGCCATCCGTCCCCGTCCGGCTCGGCACGCAGCTCCAGCTTCGCGGCGTCGGTGCCGTGTTCCGGCTCGGTGACGCACAGCGCCGGGACGACGTCGCCCGAGGCGATCGGAGGCAGCCACTGCGCATGCTGCTCCTCGCCGGCGTTGCGCACGAGGACATCACTGATGAGGGCGGTGTTGATGATCAGGTAGGTGGCGTTGAAGTCGGCGCGGCCCACTTCCTCAGCGGCCAGCCCGGCGACCACCGCGGTCGCGTCCTCGCCGCCATGGCGCTCCGGGATCCGCAGCCCGGTGAGGCCCATGCCGGCCATCTCCTTGGCCAGAGTCGGACGCAGCCTCGCGGCCTTGTCGTCCGCCTGGTAGTGCGGAGCCAGCACCTTGGTGGCGAAGCGGCGCAGCTCCTGGCGGTACGACTCCTCGTACTCGTCGAAACGGAAGTCCACTGTCTGTTCCCTTCCGAGCGGTGGCCGCTCAGTGCCAGTCGACGTG
The DNA here is from genome assembly GCF_031157275.1 of Streptomyces sp. LHD-70. Taxonomy (GTDB): domain Bacteria; phylum Actinomycetota; class Actinomycetes; order Streptomycetales; family Streptomycetaceae; genus Streptomyces. The sequence goes on along the minus strand of NZ_JAVIFW010000012.1, from coordinate 249,313 downwards.
GCGGTTGAAGTCGGGGGTCCTCTTCTCGGCGAAGGCCGCAGCGCCCTCGAGCCCCTCGGGCGAGGCAGTGAACAGGTCGAGTGCCGACATCGCGAGGTTGCTGAGACCGGCCTGGTGGTCGGTGTCGGCGTTGAACGACTGCTTGAGGAAGCGGATCGCGGTGGGGCTCTTCGGGGTGAGCTCCGCCGCCCAGGCCCGGGCCTCGTCCATAAGCCGGTCGGCCGGTACGACCGCGTTCACCAGCCCCATGTCCAAGGCGGCGTTCGCGTCGTACATGCGGCACCAGAACCAGATCTCCCGCGCCTTCTTCTCCCCCACGATGCGAGAGAGGTAGGCGGAGCCGAAGCCCGCGTCGAAGGAGCCGACCTTGGGGCCTGCCTGTCCGAACCGGGCCGTCTCGCTGGCGATGGAGACGTCGCAGAGCACCTGCAGGACGTGGCCGCCGCCGACGGCGACTCCATTCACCGCAGCGATGACCGGCTTGGGAATGTCACGGATCAGCTTGTGGAGGTTCCCGATCTCGAACATGCCGCTCTCGCTGGGGCCGTAGTCTCCGGTCTCCGCGCGCTGCTTGACATCTCCGCCCGTGCAGAAGGCCTTTTCGCCGGCGCCGGTCAGGATCACGCACCTGACGTCCTTGTCGGCCCAGGCGAGGCGGAAGGCCCTGATCATCTCCTCGACAGTCCTGGCCCGGAAGGCGTTGTAGCGCTCGGGGCGCTCGATCGTGATGATCCCGGCGGGGCCGTCCACCACGTAGCTGATGTCCTCGAAATCTGTCATCCCAGTCCCCTCGAAGGTGTAGTGAACCACCATTCATTGAATGCACATTCATTGAACGACGGTTCACCGACGAGTGTCAAGGGGGTCCCTTTGACAGCCTCAGGCAAAATGAACGAGTATTCACTGAGCCTGGAGGGACGAGCGCCGTTGACCACTGAGACAAGCCCCCGAGCGCGCGGAGAGCGCGCACGTGAGGAGCGGGTGCGCCGACGGCGCCGGGAGATCCTTCAAGCCGCGGCCCAGCTCATGGAGGAGTCGGGCTACCACGCGGTGTCGATGCAGGCCGTGGCCGAGCAGGCCGAGATCAGCGTCGGCCTCATCTACAAGTACTTCGGCAACAAGGAAGACCTGCTCCGCGCCGTGATCGTGGACATCCTCGAGGACTTCCAGGAGCGGGTGCCCGCCGCGATAGAGGAGGCCGGCGACGACCCGGTGGACCGGCTCTTCCGCGGGTTCCAGGAGTTCTGCCGCGTCATCGACGCCAAGCTCGACGCCACCGTGCTCGCATACCGGGAGAGCCAGACCCTCGACGTCGAGGGGCGCAGGCAGCTCATGGAGCTCGAGATCCGAACGGCAGCGCCGATCAAGCAGGCCGTAGCCGACGGGATCAGCCAGGGCGTCTTCCGCGACGTCGACCCCGACCTCGTCACCCACAACCTCGCGCTCGTCGCGCACGGCTGGGCGCTCAAGCACTGGAACCTCGCGGACCGGTTCACCGTGGACGAGTACGTCGAGCGCGAATTCGAGCTGCTGCTGGCCTCCGTCGTGAGGCATACGGACGTGGAGAACGCCAAGGTCAAGTGAGGTTGCGGGCGTCACGGTACGGGGGCCGGCGGTGACACTTGTCCGGTCGGCGGTCACGATCGAATTGCCGGGCCGGAGAGCCGTCCGCACCACGCACCGGGTGCCACCGGGTAAGCCGTGCGACGAGGTCTCCTCAGGTCAACGCCGGTTCGAGGAGCCGTAGTTCACCCGCGTCCGCGTCCAGCTCCGCGCGTACCCCGAGCGGCACCGTCAGCGCGCCCGTGCAGTGTCCGAAGCCGAACTGTTCCACCACCGGCACGCCCAGCGGTCCGAGGCGGTCGGCGAGCACGGCGCGGACCTCCTCGTACGGGCCGCACTCCGCCCAGGAGCCGAGGAGGACGCCCGCGACGCCGTCGAGCCAGCCGGAGCGCAGGAGTTGGGTGAGGATGCGGTCCAGGCGGTACGGCTCCTCGCCGGTGTCCTCGATGCACAGCAGGCCGCCGTGGGCCGAGGGGCGGCCGGTCGGGGTGGCCAGGTCGGCGGCGAGGAGGGCGAGGCAGCCGCCGAGGGTGACGCCGCGCGCGCGTCCGGGGACGAGCGGGGCGACGCCGGGCAGCCCCGTGATCGTCCGGGTCGACTCGGGTGCGAAGAGCGTGGCCCTGAGGTGGTCGCGGGCCCGCGCGGTGTCGAGGAAGTCGGCGGTGGCCGGCATCGGGCCGTGCAGCGTGGCGAGGCCCAGGCGTACGGCGAACGCCTCGTGCAGGGCCGTGATGTCGCTGTAGCCGACGAACACCTTGGGCCCCGCGGCGCGCAGCGCGCCCCAGTCGAGCAGGTCCACCATGCGATGGGCGCCGAAGCCGCCGCGGGCGCAGAACACGGCGGCCACGGAGGGGTCGCACCAGGCCCGCTCCAGGTCGTCGGCGCGCTGCCGGTCGGAGGCGGCGAGGTACGTCAACCGGCCGTGTCCGGTGAGGACATGGGGTGCCACGATCGGGTCCAAGTTCCAGCCGCGCAGCACGTCGAGGCCGGCCTTGAGGCGGTCCTCCGGGACAGGGCCGCTGGGCGCGACGACGGCCACCCGGTCGCCGGGGACGAGGCGGCGGGGCCGGGTCGGTTCGGGGATCGGAGCAGCGGGGCTCCCCGTCCTCATCGCTCCAGCTCCAGTCGCGGCACACCGGCGGGCTCGAAGTCGAACACCTGGGCGTACAGGGAGAGTTCGGCCTCGACGGCGCGGATCATGGTGTCCGCGCGCCGGAAGCCGTGGCCCTCGCCCGCGAAGGCGAGGTAGGCGTGCGGCACGCCCCGGCCCTTCATCAGCTCCAGGAACCGCTCGCACTGCGCGGGCGGACAGACCAGGTCGTCCAGGCCCTGGAGCAGCAGGAACGGGGCGGTGACACGGTCGGCGTGGCGGACCGGGGAGCGGTCGCGGTAGCGGGCGGGGACCTCGGCGAGGGGGCCGACAAGGGACTCCAGGTAGCGCGATTCAAAGTCGTGGGTCTCGCCGGAGGCGAACGCGGTGAGGTCGAGGACCGGGTACTTGACGGTGCCGCAGGCGTAGACGTCGGTCGTGGCGAGCGAGACCGCCGCCGTCCAGCCGCCCGCGCTGCCGCCGCGGACGGCGAGCCGGGCGGCGTCGGCGGTGCCCTCGTCGGCGAGCGCGCGGGCGACGGCGGCGCAGTCCTCGACGTCCACCACGCCCCACTGCTCGCGCAGCCGGTCGCGGTACTCCCTGCCGTACCCGCTGGACCCGCCGTAGTTGACCTCGGCGACGCCGATGCCGCGCGAGGTGAAGTAGGCGATCTCCAGGTCGAGGACGAGCGGCGCGTGGGAGGTGGGGCCGCCGTGCACCCACACCACGTAGGGCGGGAGTTCGCCGTCGGGTGCGCGGTGGGTGGGGTGGCGCGGCGGGTAGATGTGGGCGTGCACGTCGCGGCCGTCCGGGCCGTCGAAGGTGCGGATCCGGGGTTCCGGGTAGTACGCGGGGTCCACCGGGTCGGTGTGCCGGTTGCCGATGACGCGGGCGCGGCCGATGGCGGTGCACAGCTCGACGACCTCGTGGCCGGTGTGCGGCCCGGCGCCGACGCCGACGACGCGGGTGCCGCTCGCGTCCAGGGTGGGCGACCACGCGGTCCAGGGTCCGGCGGCGTCGACGACCTCGCCGGTCGCGGGGTCGAGGATGCCGAGGGCGGTGGCGCCCTTGCCGTGGACGACGGCGATCAGCCCGCCCGCGAGCGGCGCGAACCAGCGCAGGCCCACCCTCCACAGCGGCCCGGCGAACTCCTCGTCGCGGGGACAGAGTTCGAGGGGCGGGCCGGCGGGTGCGGCGCCGGGTTCCGGTACGGCGGTCCGGTACAGGTTCCACCAGCCGCTGCGGTCCGAGGCGAACAGCAGCGTGCCGTCCTCGGCCCACTCGGCCTGAGCGATCGCCTCGTCGGTGCCGCCCGCGACCGTCCGTACGTCCTGCGGGGTGCCGTCCGCGGCGAGTTCGGCGACGCGGAGTTCCGTGCCGTCCCACGGCATCCGCGGGTGGTCCCAGGCGAGCCAGGCCATGCGCCGGCCGTCGGCGGTCAGACGCGGTCCGGTGCCGAACCGGTGCGTGCCGTCGGTGAGTTCGCGCACCCGCGCGCGGTCCTCTGCCGCCGAGCCGTCGAGGGGTACGGCGGCGATGAGGCGGCGCACGTCGCCCGGTCCCTCGCCGGTGAACTCCTCCAGTACGCACCAGACTTCGCCCCGGTCGAGGAGCAGCCGCGGGTCGGCCCAGCGCAGGCCGCCGCCCACCGGGGAGGTGGGGGTGAGGGGGCGGGGGGTGGCGCCGGGGCGGTCGGGCTCGTAGGCGTAGAGCCGCTGGTCGGTGAAGTCCACGAACACGGCGAGGGGGCCGCCGTGCGGGCCGGTGGTGGCGGTCCAGGGCACTCCGCCGTACTCGATGACGCGGCTGCGGACGTTCCACGGCTCGGGCAGCAGCGACTCCTCGGTGCCGTCGGGGCGCCTGCGCATCAGGGCGCGGCGGCCGCCCTCGGTGGGGCGCGGTGCGGTCCACCAGACCTCGTCGCCGACGAACGCGAGGTGTTCCGGGGCGCCGTCGTGTGAGGCGGCGAGGGTGGCGTCGATGGGTGAATCCCATGCGCCGTGGGGTGCGGTGTCGGTCATCTTCCCCCTCTTTCTGTGGTCGTGTGCGCCGGGTTCTTTCTTCCCCACCCCGCCCCTTCCCGAAAGCCTGCGGCGCTTCGGGGGCGCTGCCCCCGGGCCCCCGCTCCTCAAACGCCGGAGGGGCTGGATTTGTCGGCCCAGCCCGCAAAATCCAGCCCGTCCGGCGTTTGAGGACGAGCCCGGAGGGCGATCGAGGGTGCCGCGGTCGGCGGTGCGGGATGTGGTCCGTGAGCCCGCGCCTAAGCTTTCCGCAGGAACCGTTCCAGGACCCGCACTCCGAAGTGCAGCGCGTCCACCGGCACCCGCTCGTCCACGCCGTGGAACAGCGCCTGGTAGTCGAAGCCGGGCGGAAGCTTCAGCGGCGAGAAGCCGTAGCCGGTGATGCCGAGGCGGGAGAACTGCTTGGCGTCCGTTCCCCCGGACATGCAGTACGGCACGACGTGCCCCTCCGGCGCGAACTCCTCGACAGCGGCCCGCATCCGGTCATACGTGGGCGAGGCGACCGGCGCTTCCAGGGCGACCTCTCGATGGTGGAACTCCCAGTCCACGGCGGGCCCGGTGAGCTGGTCGAGGGTCTCGCGGAACTCCTCCTCGCCGCCGGGCAGAAAGCGGCCGTCGACGTACGCCACGGCCTCGCCGGGGATGACGTTGACCTTGTAACCGGCCTGCAGCATCGTCGGGTTGGCGCTGCCGCGCACGGTCGGCTCGACGAGTTCCGCGGCACGGCCCAGCTTGCCGACCAGCGAGTCCACGTCGAAGTCCGGGGCGTTCACGTCCGCCTGAAGGCCGTGCAGGCGCGCGAGTTCGGCGAGAGCCGCGCGCACCGTCGGGGTGAGGCGTACGGGCCACTCGTACTGGCCGATCCTGGCGATGGCCGCGGCGAGCGCCGACACGGCGTTGGCCCGGTTGACCTTGGAGCCGTGTCCGGCGCGGCCCCGGGCGGTGAGCTTCAGCCAGCCGGTGCCGCGCTCCCCCGCCGCGATCGGGTAGAGCTGCAGGTCGGGCGCGGCGTGGAAGGTGAAGGCGCCGGACTCGCTGATGCCCTCCGTGCAGCCCTCGAAGAGGCCGGGGTGCCGGTCGGCGAGGAAGCCGGAGCCGTCGGCGGCGCTGGCCTCCTCGTCGGCGGTGAACGCGATCACGAGGTCACGGCGTGGCCGTACACCCGCGCGGGCCCAGGCGCGTACGACCGCGAGGATCATCGCGTCCATGTTCTTCATGTCGACGGCGCCCCGGCCCCAGACGACGCCGTCGCGGACCTCGCCGGAGAACGGGTCGACCTGCCAGTCGGCGGCCTCGGCGGGGACGACGTCCAGGTGGCCGTGGACGAGGAGGGCGTCGGCGGACGGGTCGGTGCCTTCGAGCCGGGCCACGACGTTGGTGCGGCCCTCGGTGCGTTCCAGGAGCGCCGGTTCGAGGCCCGCGTCCGCGAGCCGCTCGGCGGCGTACTCGGCGGCGGGGCGCTCGCGGCACTCGCCGTCGCCTCGGTTGGTGGTGTCGATCCGGATCAACTCGCTGGTGAAGCGCACCACTTCGTCCAGCGCCTGCGCGTCGAGCTCCGGAGCCTCCGGCTCGGGCCTGTCAGCCATACTGTTCCTCCACTGCGGCCGAGACGATCGTCGTGACGGCCTTGAACGTGCGGATGCCCTCGTACATCGTCTCGCTGGTGTACTTCACCTTGCGTTCCGCGTGCTGCCGTACGCCGGGCACGACGGTGGCGGACATCGCCAGGTGCGCGGCGTCGAACTCCATCTCCACCGTGAACGGCCCGCCCCGCACGGGGTCGTGGCGCACCGCCAGCGCTGCGGCCTCCTTCGCCGCGGCCCTGATGTCGGCGGCGGTACGGGCCGGGGTACGGCAGATCGCCGCGTACCGCGAGACATGGTCCTTGACGGCGACCTTCAGCGCCTCCGGCGCGTACCCGAGGGCGTCCTCGCAGGTCAGGTCGTCGCCGGTGACGAGCACGACGGGCACGCCGTACTCCGCGACCACATGGGAGTTGAGGAGTCCCTCGCTGGCGCGGACGCCGTTGATCCAGACGCCGGTGAGGGAGTTGGCGAGGTAGGTGTGCGCGAGGACGCCGTCCGCGCCCGCGCCCGTGTGGTAGCCGACGAACGCGATGCCGTCGACGGCCTGCTCGCCCTGGTGCTGCACGCCCTCGACCATGCTCAGGCTCTTGTGCTTGCCGGTGAGCATCTCGGCGCGCTCGTCGAGCTGCTCCAGGAGCAGGTTGCGCATCGACCAGTGGGCCTCGTTGATGAGCACCTCGTCGGCGCCGCCGTCGAAGAAGCCGAGCACGGCGGCGTTCACGTCGGAGGTGAACATCGCGCGGCAGCGTTCCCACTGCGGGGTGCCCGGCAGGACGTCGGCGGGCCAGGTGACGCCCGTCGCGCCTTCCATGTCGGCACTGATGAGGATCTTCATGTGCGCTAGCTCCGTCCACCGCGACTCGTCTGACCGCCCTAGTCTTTCCCCTCCCCGCCCCTTCCCGGAAGTGTCCGATATGCGGCTGACGCCGCGTGGCTGCGGCGCTTCGGGGGCCAGCCCCCGGCCCCCTCCCCAAACTCTCGGCTTCGCCGCGGGGCGCGACGGACAGCGACAAGTCCCTCAACTCAAGCTCCGCGCCTGTACGCCCGCAACCGGAGAAATCACCGGGGAATTGCGGGGTCATCGGCGCCGGATTCCGCTGCGGGAAGCCGTCCGGAGTGCTTCGGGAAGCGCTCGGGAAGCACCCGGGAAGCACTCCGGAGCCCGCTCCGATTCGTGGCCGCCGACCGGGCGTGGCAGGCTCGAATTCCCCTGGTACGGATCGCGCTCAGGAGGCACTTCGGATGGCAGTCCCCCGGATTCTGATCGTCGGCGGCGGCTTCGCGGGTATGGAGTGCGCGCACAAACTGGAACGGGTGCTGCGGCCCGGCGAGGCGCGGATCCGGATGGTCACGCCCCTCGCCCACCAGCTGTATCTGCCGCTGCTTCCGCAGGTCGCCTCCGGCGTACTGACGACGCAGTCGGTCGCCGTGCCGCTGCGGCGCATGCTGCGGCGCACCGGCATCGTGCCCGGCGGGGCCGTGGGCGTGGACACCGCGGCGAAGGCGGTCGTCGTCCGGCTGATCACCGGGGAGACCACGGTGGAGCGGTACGACCACCTCGTCCTGACCCCCGGCAGCGTGACCCGGCAGTTCGACATCCCGGGGCTCGACCGGTACGCGGTCGGCGTGAAGACGCTGGCGGAGGCGGCGTGGATCCGCGATCACGTGATCTCGCAGCTCGACCTGGCCGCGGCGAGCAGCGACCCCGCCGAGCGGGCGGCGCGGCTGCAGTTCGTGGTGGTGGGCGGCGGGTACGCGGGCACCGAGACCGCGGCCTGTCTGCAGCGGCTGACCTCGGCGGCGGTACAGCGCTATCCGGGGCTCGACCCGGCCTGGATCAGATGGCATCTCGTCGACATCGCACCGAAGTTGATGCCCGAGCTCGGCGACCGGCTCGGCGAGAAGGCGCTGGACATCCTGCGCCGGCGCGGCCTGCACGTATCGCTCGGGGTGTCCGTGGCGAAGGCCACCGAGGACACCGTGACGCTCACGGACGGGCGGATGCTGCCCTGCCGCACCCTGATCTGGACGGCGGGCGTCGCGGCGAGCCCGCTGGTGCGGACCCTCGACGCGGAGACGAGCCGGGGCCGCCTGGTCGTCGGCGCCGACCTGACCGTGCCGGGCGTCGACGGGGTGTTCGCGCTCGGCGACGCCGCGGCCGTACCGGACCTCGCCAAGGGCGGCGACGCGATCTGCCCGCCGACCGCGCAGCACGCGATGCGGCAGGGCTGGGTGGCCGCGGGCAATGTGGCGGCCGTGCTGCGCGGCGGGCGGCCGGTCCCGTACCGGCACAAGGATCTGGGGCTCGTCGTGGACCTCGGTGGCTGGCAGGCGGTGTCGAAGCCGCTCGGCGTCCAACTCGCTGGCCTGCCCGCCCAGTTGGTGGCGCGCGGCTATCACCTGGCGGCCCTTCGCACTCTCACGGCGCGCTTCCGCACGGGTGCCAACTGGGCGCTGAACGCGGTGGCGGGCGACGATTTCGTCCGGATCGGCTTCCAGGCGGGGCGTCCGGCGACGCTGCAGGACTTCGAGAAGACGGATATGTATCTGGGGCGGGACGAGATGCGGGAGATCCTCGGCCGCGAGGCGTCCGGAATTGCGTCGGCGGGTTGACGCAATTACGTCGGCGAGTGACCGAGGGCTGATAAACGGCGCTTATCAGCCCATCGAAAGTCCCTCTTTGACATGCCCTCCGAGCTGGGCGGAAGCTTTTTCCCGACCGTACGCATCAGGGGAAGCCGTACGCATCAGGGGAAGAGGCAGAGCCGAAAAATGGGCAGCATCGAGGATCCGGTCGACGACCTGTTGGTCACTCCGCCGAAGTCGTGGGCGACGGGCATGCCGGCGGTCACGCACGCGCTGGAGTACTCGCTGTCGCAGACCTCCCCGCGCAGGACCGCGCTCACGTTGCTGAACATCAATCAGGCCAAGGGGATCGACTGCCCGGGCTGCGCCTGGCCCGAACCGCCCGCGGGCAAGCGGCACTTGAACGAGTACTGCGAGAACGGCGCCAAGCACATCAACGACGAGGCGACGTCGCGGCGTGTGACGCGGGAGTTCTTCCGTGAGCACTCGATCGCCGAGCTCGACGGCAAGTCGGACTACTGGCTGAACCAGCAGGGCCGCCTGACCGAGCCGATGGTGAAGCGGCCCGGCGCCACGCACTACGAGCCGATCGCCTGGGACGAGGCGTTCGGGACCCTCGCCCGGGAGTTGAAAGGCCTCGACTCCCCCGACGAAGCGCTGTTCTACGTGTCCGGGCGGCTGAACAACGAGGCCGCGTTCCTGCTGCAGCTGTTCGCTCGGGCGTACGGGACGAACAACCTGCCGGACTGTTCCAACATGTGCCACGAGTCCAGCGGTTCCGCGCTCGGCGAGACGCTCGGCATCGGCAAGGGCAGCGTCTCCCTGGACGACATCCACCACAGCGACCTGGTGTTCGTCGTCGGCCAGAACCCGGGCACCAACCATCCGCGGATGCTGACCGCCCTGGAGGAGACGAAGCGGAACGGCGGTCAGGTCGTCGCCGTGAACACGCTGCCCGAGGCGGGGCTCATGCGGTTCAAGAATCCGCAGAAGGCGCGCGGCGTCATAGGCCGGGGCACGGAGCTGGCCGACCAGTTCCTGCACATCCGGGCCGGCGGCGACCTGGCGCTGTTCCAGGCCCTGAACCGCATGCTGGTGGAGGCCGACGACGCGGCGCCCGGCTCGGTCCTCGACCACGCGTTCATCGACGCCCACACCTCCGGCTTCGCCGACTTCGCCGAGCAGTCCCGCAAGGTGTCCTGGGACGACGTCCTCGCCGCGACCGGACTGCCCCGCGAGGAGATCGACGCGCTCTTCGACCGGGTGCTCGGCGCGCGGAAGATCATCGTGTGCTGGGCGATGGGCGTCACGCAGCACAAGCACGGCGTGCCCACCATCCGCGAGATCGTCAACTTCCTTCTGGCGCGCGGCAACATCGGCCGTCCCGGCGCGGGTGTGTGTCCCGTACGCGGACACAGCAATGTGCAGGGCGACCGCACCATGGGCGTGTGGGAGCGGATGCCGCAGTCGTTCCTGGACGCCCTGGAGCGGGAGTTCGGGTTCACGCCGCCCGCGCACCACGGCCTCGACGCGGTCGACGGGATCCGCGCCATGCACGAGGGCCGCGCCAAGGTGTTCCTCGGTGTCGCCGGGAACTTCGTGCGCGCCACGCCCGACAGTGCCGTGACGGAGGAGGCGATGCGCGGCTGCCGCCTCACCGCGCACGTCTCCACCAAGCTCAACCGCTCGCACACCGTCTGCGGCGACACGGCGCTGATCCTGCCCACGCTCGGTCGCAGCGACCGCGACATCCAGGGCGGTGTCGAGCAGTTCATCACCGTCGAGGACTCGATGAGCGACGTGCACGCCTCGCGCGGCAAGCTGCCGCCCGCCTCGCCGGACCTGCTGAGCGAGGTGGCGATCGTGGCCCGCCTGGCCCGCGCCACGCTGGGCGACGAACCCGCCCTGCCCTGGGAGGAGTTCGAGCGGGACTACGGCACGATCCGGGACCGTATCGCGCGTGTCGTGCCCGGCTTCGAGGACTTCAACGCACGCGTCTCGGTGCCCGGCGGGTTCACGCTGCCCAACCCCGTGAACGCGTACGAGTTCCGCACCGCGAGCGGCAAGGCCCAGTTCACCTGCAACGACTTCACGATGCCCGACATACCCGCGGGCCATCTGCTGCTGCAGACCCTGCGCTCGCACGACCAGTGGAACACCGTCTGGTACGCCCCCAACGACCGCTACCGGGGCATCCACAACGCCCGCCGCGTCGTCCTCGTCAGCCCCGAGGATCTGGCCGAACTCGGCCTGGAGGACCGGCAGTTGGTGGACCTCGTCAGTGTCTGGCACGACGGCCGGGAGCGCCGCGCCGAGGGCTTCCGCACCGTCTCGTACCCGACGAGCCGCGGCTCCGCCGCCGCGTACTACCCGGAGACCAACGTCCTGGTGCCCCTCGACAGCGTCGCCGACATCAGCAACTGCCCCACCTCCAAGGGCGTTCTCGTACGACTGGAACGCACGGGTGCGGCACGGACGGCTGCCGCCATCGGCTCGGACGAGGGGAGCCCGGCATGGGGCGCGTGACGGCGCGCAAGCCCGTGCTGCGCATCCGGGACGGTCAGTGCACCACCCGCCCCGACACCCTCACCGTCGAGGAACCGATGGAACTCCGCGTCGGCGGGCGGCCGTTGACCGTCACCATGCGCACCCCGGGGCACGACTTCGACCTCGCCGCCGGGTTCCTCGTCGGCGAGGGTGTGGTGCGGCGCGCCGAGGAGATCGCCGGGATCCGGTACTGCGCGGGCGCGACGGGTGGGGGCACCTCCCGCTCGAGCGGAGCCGAGAGTGGGGGAGGCGGCAACACGTACAACATCGTGGACGTCGTCCTCGCCCCCGGTGTGGCCGCGCCGGACGCCTCCCTGGAGCGGAACTTCTACACCACGTCGTCCTGCGGCCTGTGCGGCAAGGCCAGCCTCGACGCCGTCCGTACGCAGACGACCTGGCCCGTCGCCGACGACCCGCTGCGCATCGGCCCCGACACGCTGGCCACGCTGCCCGAGCAACTGCGTGCCGCCCAGCGGGTGTTCGACCGTACGGGCGGTCTGCACGCGGCCGCGCTGTTCACGTCGGGCGGGGAGCTGATCTGCCTGCGCGAGGACGTCGGGCGGCACAACGCCGTCGACAAGGCGATCGGGCACGCCCTGCGCGGCGGGCTGCTGCCGTTGCGGGACACCGTTCTGATGGTCAGCGGGCGTGCCTCGTTCGAGCTGGTGCAGAAGGCGGTGATGGCGGGGATCCCGATGCTCGCCGCCGTCTCCGCGCCCTCGTCGCTCGCCGTGGACCTGGCCGACGACGCGGGCCTCACCCTCGTCGGCTTCCTGCGCGGCACGTCCATGAACGTGTACACGCACCCCGAACGCCTCGCGCCGTTGCCGGTCGCCCCGTAAGTCCGGTAAACCCGAATCGTGCTCCTGCGCCAGCTCGAATACCTCCTCGTCCGGTCCCGGGAGCGGCACTTCGCCCGTGCCGCCCAGGCCTGCTACGTCTCCCAGCCCGCCCCCTCCGAAGCGATCCGCAAGCTGGAGGAGGAGCTCGACGTCCCGCTCGTCCGGCGTGGCCGGAGGTACTAGGTCGTGTCCGTAAAGTCCCGTCGTCCGCCCGGAGGGCGGGCCCGGCGGCGTCATGGGGGTCCCCCCTGCTCTGGGGGCACCTCCCAGCGGTAGCTGGGGGAGGGAGATTGAAGACAGGACCTAGCCCGCGCGCTCACGGACGTCGCCCGGCGCGCGGATGTCACGGCTGCGCTGGAGCGGGTGCCGAGCGGGGCTGGTCCGCAGTAGGCCTCCGGCCCAGGGGCCCTCAGACCGGGGTGCCCAGGTGGTGGCGCAGGGTCTGGTCGAGGGCGCCGTGCAGGTCCACCTCGCGCGCCGTCTCGACCAGTGCGCGGGCCAGCATCGACTCGGGGTCCCGGTCGGCGAGGACGAGGCCGACGTGGCAGGAGCGGGTGGGGCGCGGCAGCGGGAGGACGCGGGCGCCGTCCGGGACGCCGTAGTTGTGCAGCCAGGCGTGCGGGATGACGCTGGAGAGCCGCATGGACGTGATGTGCGCGTAGATCGCCGAGACGGTGTCGGTCTCCACGACCGGGCTGACCAGGGCCCCGGCCTCGGCGAAGCAGGCGTCGAGGATGCGGCGGTTCTGCATCACCGGCGTCAGCATGCAGAGCGGCGCGAGCGCGGCCTCGTCCCAGCCGAGGGCGTCCCGTCCGCCGAACTGCCCGTCGGCCGGCGTCAGGAAGACGTACCGCTCCCGGTACAGCGGCACGACCCGCACCTTGCCGAGCGGCTCCCCGTCGACGTACGTCATTCCGGCGTCGATGTCGAAGTCGTTGAGGCGGCTGACGATCTCCCGCGACGACATCGACTCCAGCGAGAACCGCACCCGCTCGTGCCGCTCCCGCAGGGGCGCGGTCAGCAGCGACGCGACGGTGAGCGCCGTCGGGACCGCGCCGATCCGCAGCACTCCGGAGAGCCCGCCGCGCATGCTGGCCAGCGCGTGCCGCAGCGCGCCCTCGTCGGCGAGCATGCGGTGCGCCCACTGCAGCACCTGCTTGCCCTCGGGCGTGAACCCCTCGAAGCGCTGGCCTCGCTGGACTATCTGCACGCCGAGCTCGGCCTCGAGCTTGCGGATGCCCGCGGAGAGCGCGGGCTGCGAGACATGACAGACCTCCGCCGCGCGCCCGAAATGCCCTTCTCGTGACAGGGCACTCAGGTACTCCAACTGGCGCAACAGCATGCAGACATGGATACGCGAAACAAAGCCGCAGGTAAAGGCGGTGTTCGACGCTCGGACTCGGGCCGAGACTCGGGCTGAGAATCGGGCCGAGAATCGGGCCGAGACGACGGCCGGGCCACGGGCCGAGACGACGGCCGGGCCACGGGCTTCCACCGTCTGCAGACATCAAGGATGAAGCGGGCATACTGCCGCGCATGCAGCCACAGGACGCGGCGGAACCGCAGCGCGCGCAGGGCCAGGACTCCGCGCAGGTCCGGGATTCCGTGCAGGGCCAGGACTCCGCGCAGGGCCAGGACTCCGCGCAGGGCCGGGACTCCGCGCAGGGCCAGAACTCCTCGACCGCCGGGGCGCAGGCGGGAGGCGGCGGCGAGTCGATGTTCACCGTCGTCGTGGCGGCCGCCGCCAACTTCGGCATCGCCCTCGCCAAGGCCGTCGCGGGAGTCATCAGCGGCTCCAGCGCCATGCTGTCCGAGGCGGGCCACTCGGTCGCCGACACCGTCACCGAACTGCTCCTGCTCACCGCCCTGCGGCGCAGCGAGCGGCCCGCCGACGAGGACCACCCGCTCGGCTACGGGCCCGCCCGCTACATCTGGGCCCTGCTCGCCTCGGTCGCCACCTTCGTCGGCGGCGGCGTCTTCGCCCTGTACGACGGCATCCACGCCCTCACCCACGACAGGGAACCCGGCGACCCGCTCATCTCGTACCTCGTACTCGCCGTCGCCTTCCTCCTGGAGGCGTACTCGCTGCGCACCGGCCTCAGGCAGGCCGCCGGGGAGGCGAGACACCGCCGCGTTCCCGTGCGCCGCTACCTCCGGCACACCCCCGACACCGCCGTGAAGGCCGTCGTCATGGAGGACTCGGCCGCCCTCGCCGGACTCGTCCTCGCCGCGCTCGGCCTCCTCGGCGGCCAGCTCACCGGCTCCGGCCTCTGGGACGGCGTCGCCTCGATCCTCATCGGCCTGCTGCTCGTGTACGTGGCCTGGGTCCTCGGCCACTCCAACACCGAGTTCCTCATCGGCCGCGCCCTGCCCCGCGCGAAGCGGGACGCCCTGCGCCGGGAGCTGCTCGCCGTGGGTCCCGTCGAGGACGTCCTGGAACTCACCACGCTGGTGCAGGGCCCGCACGAGATCCTCGTCGCCGCCAAGGTCGACTTCCGGGACGCCTCGACGGCCGCAGAGATCGAGACGGCCTGCGAGGAGGCCGAGTCCCGGCTGCGCGCGCGGCTTCCGTCGCCAGGCTGCCCGTCCCGAAGAGTACGGAGGGCCGGTATCAGGCCCTGTTGATGCGAGCGGCTATGCCGTGCCCGATGAGCAGGTAGATCACCGCCGGCAGACCGTAATTGAGAATCACCCGCAAACCTTCAGTGTCCATCGTGAAAATGTCCTGTGCCCAACCACCCAGCCAATCCGCCACACCGTGCACAAACTCGACGAATCCATTTCCTTGATTCGCCTCGAGCAGGAACAGCAGGATCCACAGACCGAGGAAGCCCGCCGCGACATCGGCGATCGTGCAGACCACAAGGGCGGCCTTGCGACCTGCGTCCTGGCTGCGCACGGGCCGCTCGGGCGGCGGTCCCACAGGTCCTGCGGGCCCGTTGTACGGCTGGTGCGTCGAGTATCCGGAAACCGGGTCGTGGCTGCTCACGGGAGTTCCGTTCTGAAGGGGTCGTGCTGCCGACGGGGCCACCGGAAACGGCGAGAAATCACTCCGCACGGCGCCCCTATTCCACTTGCTTCTGCGTCGGGTAAACGCCTTGGCGTTACACCCGGGACGCCGACGGAAAGTAAATGGCGACCTATTCGGGCACTTCCCTACATCGAGGGGCGCGACAACACATGTACGGATTGCCACCGCGCCCCTCTCCCCGGCCTGCTCCTCCCCCTCTCCCCCAGCCTGCTCCTCCCCTCAGCCCTCGGCCCGCTCCTCCCCTCAGCGCTCGGCCTGGCTCCCCCCTCAGCCCCCGAGCAACACCCCCAGCGCCGCCGCCGTCTCCGGATGCCGGCCGAGCAGCGCCGCGCCCGACGGGCCCGCGCCAGCGTCCTCCGGCGCCCACTCCTCGTCGCAGCCGAGCAGTCCCGCCACCGCGTCACATGTCTGCGGGTGCGCGACGAGCAGCGCGCTGCGCCGCGTGTGCGCCGCTCCCCCGCCGGACCCGCCGGACCCGCCCGCCCGCCTGGCCGGGCGCAACGCGTCCGCTGCGGGCTGTGCCAGCCACGGCGGCACCCACGCGTCCAGGGCGGCGAGGCGGCCGGGGAAGATCCGGCCCGCCTCGCGTATCAGCAGCGGAGCCAGGTCCGCGCCGTCCCTGCGGAGCGTGGTGATCAACGTCGGCAGCCACGGCAGGAGCACCGGGTCCGGCAGCCGCCCGAAGGCGTTCGACACCGCCTCCACCACGAAGTCCGTGAGCCCCGGCACGGGTTCAAGGGCGTGCACGAAACCGCTGAGATAGCGCGGATACGAGGGCACCACCAGCGGGTTGCCGAGCAACGCGTCACAGCGGGACCGCAGTTCGGCGCG
Source organism: Streptomyces sp. LHD-70 (assembly GCF_031157275.1). Classification (GTDB taxonomy): domain Bacteria; phylum Actinomycetota; class Actinomycetes; order Streptomycetales; family Streptomycetaceae; genus Streptomyces. The sequence goes on along the minus strand of NZ_JAVIFW010000012.1, from coordinate 233,216 downwards.
CGGCAGCGTCCCGAGGTGGGTCTGCGCCGCCCACAGAAGCGCCGTCTTCGACGGGTCCTCCGGATGCGACTGGCCGACGGCCAGCTCCAGTTGCGTACGGTCGCAGCCCAGGGACAGCGCGAGGCTCTCCATGCTGAACAGGAAGCCCAGCATCGCCGCGACCTGCCGCACGGTCGCGTCCTCGTCGCTGAACGCCACCGGCAGCAAGGTGCAGTAGTGCGCGTACCCCGCCTTCACGAAGGACTCGATCCACGGCGGCAGCACCGGCTCGCTCGTGCGGTAGTAAGCGAGGAGCCGCCGCACCCGGCGCAGCACCTCCGGCGCCCCGTCGACACTGCGCTCCGCCGCGAGGACCGTCAGGGCATGGGTGCCCAGCTCGTCGGCGAGGCGGCGGCTGCGCAGGTAGAGCGTGGCGTCCTCGACCGCTTCGAGGACCGTCGCCGCCGTGGCCGTCGGCGCGTACGCCGTGCGGCGCAGGCGCTGCTCCAGGACCTGCTCGATGCTGACGCCCTCGTAGCCGAGCTCGATGAGCGCACGCTGGTGGGTGCCGAGCGCGAGATCCCAGGACTCCTGGATCGACCGCTCCCCCAGCTTCCGCTCACCCATGATCGGCCGGGCCGCGCCGTGCGGCAGCAGCCGGCGCAGCATCCACAGCACGTCGGAACAGGACTCAAGCTCTTGCTGTCCGGCGATGTCGAGCAACGCCCGCTGCACGCCCCGCTTCTGGAGCGGTAGTCCGAGCGGCGCCAGCCGGTCGTGGACATCGCGGGCCAGGGGCGGCAGCGACTCGTACCCGACCTGGCCGACGCGATCGCCGCCCATCATGATCTCGACCAGCCGCCGCACATCCCGCCTGCCCGGCACCGAGTCCTTCTCGATGCAGGTCACGGCCGCGTCCTGGAAGTCGTACGGCGTGGGCCTGGCCCGGTCGCGCATCCCGGCGAGCAGGATCGACGTCTCGAACACGGCGATGGCGTCGGCCGTGGACGACAGATAGCCGTTGCGCCGGGCCGCGCGCACGATGTCCACGGACCAGCCGAGCAGTTCGGCCTCGTCGAGACCGTCCAGGACGGGCGGCTGCCGCAGGAACCCGGTCAGCCTGTCCGAGGCCTCGATCTCCGCGACGGGCGGCGCCGCGGCCACGGCCTTCTTCTTGGCCTTCGACTTCTTCGCACCCGCCTGCCCTTCCAGGCGGTACGGCCGCACACGGGTGCGCTTGACGTTCTTCGCCCACACCGTGGCCGCGATCGACACCGAGCCGGCGGCGAGCCCGAACTGGGCCTCGATCGCCGCGTGGCTGGACGGGATCAGTCCGTGCTGCCACTTGGTGGCGCTGCGCGGGCTGATCTCGAAGGTGTCGGCGCCGTCGATCCCGAACTCCTCGACGCGGCTCGCCGCGTGGAACGCGCCGCAGACGTAGAGGCAGTCGGCCGGGTCGACGCCGGTGGCCGCCCGGTGCTCGCGCATCCGGGTCCACATGTACCGCTCGCGGTCCTCGTCCACGCGCACCCGGTGCGGGTCGCCCGGGGCGAGACGCCGGAAGAGGCTGCCGATCAGGAACATGACCTGGCGGTAGGTGTCGTGGTCGCTGTCGCCGAGGGGCAGTTCGACGTACTGGTGCCACCACTCCGACCAGTGCCGCACCCGGCCGTGGCGCAGCAGATGCTCCTCGAGTTCGGCGAAGCGCGGCCGCAGGTCGCCGATCTCCACGCCGACCGCGTCCCCGTGCAGCGCCTGCTCCTCCTCGGCGGGCGGCGCATCGGGGTCGGCCGTCTGCCCGGACCGCTCGGCGCGCGCGTCCCACTGGAAGACGTGGTCCGAGGAGCGGTCGACGAGGACCAGCTCCACGCCCGGGGTGTCCAGGGCGTACGCGATCGCCTGGTACTCGGCGGAGGCCTCGGTGATCGGGGCGACCACCGAGAGCGGGGACCACTCGGCGGGGAAGCCGTCGACCTCGGTCGCGAAGGACTGGACGGCCACCGGCAGCCTGCAGTTGCGCAGTTCGGTCAGGAGCGGGGCCATGTCCTCGCACAGCTCCAGGTACACGACCTTCGGCTGCTTCTCCCGCAGCCTGCGGGCCATCGCGAGCGCGGACGCGGGCGAGTGGTGGCAGACGGGGAAGATCTCCAGGGGTTCGCGCACAGCGCGGTCCACGTCGTCGACGAGGCCGAGCAGGATGCCCTCCAGAGCGTCCGGTCCGCCCGCGAACTCGGCGGCGGCTTCCTGGAGTTGGCCGCGCAGCGAGTCGAACGGCTGCTCGTGGGACTGGTTGCGGGACTGGTCATGAAGCTGGTCATGGGGCTGGTCGGGGTGCTGCTCGTGGGGCCCGCTCATGACAGGGTCGCGATCGCGTCGCGGCCGCCCTCGAGGAACTCCGGCCAGGAGCCGCCCACTTCAGTGCTGCGCGGCTCGACCACACCGTGCAGGTACTTATTGAGTATGGCCAGGTCCTCGGGCTCGCGCCGGGCGAGGGAGCCGACGAGCGAGGACGCGAGCGTACGGGCAGTGAGGGCGCGGGCGCCGAAGAAGTTGCTGTGCAGGATCGCGTCCTCGAGGACGCCGATCTGCTCGGCGGTGGACAGGGCGGACTCCAGCTTCTCGTCGTCGCTGCCGGCGGCGGCAGCGGAGGCGCGCAGGTCGGCGAAGCTCTGCAGCAGGACGTCGAGCAGCGTGGGCGGCACGTCCAGCTCGATCTGGTGGCGGCGCAGGAGTTCCTCGGTGCGGAAGCGGACGATCTCCGCCTCACTCTTCTTGTTGGTCACGACCGGGATGCGGACGAAGTTGAAGCGGCGCTTGAGGGCCGACGACAGGTCGTTGACGCCGCGGTCACGGCTGTTGGCGGTGGCGATGATCGAGAAGCCGGGCTGGGCGAAGACGATGTTGTCGCCGCCGCTCTGGTCACCGCCCAACTCCGGGACGGAGATGTACTTCTCGGAGAGGATGGAGATCAGGGCGTCCTGCACGTCGCTGGTGGAGCGGGTCAGCTCCTCGAAGCGGCCGATCGTGCCGGTCTCCATCGCGGTCATGATCGGCGAGGGGATCATCGACTCCCGCGACTGGCCCTTGGCGATGACCATCGACACGTTCCAGGAGTACTTGATGTGGTCCTCGGTGGTACCGGCCGTGCCCTGCACCACCTGCGTGGAGTTGCGGGAGATCGCGGCGGAAAGCAGCTCGGCCAGCCAGCTCTTGCCGGTGCCCGGGTCACCGATGAGGAGCAGGCCGCGGTCCGAGGCGAGCGTGACGATGGAGCGCTCCACGAAGCTGCGGTCGCCGAACCACTTGGGCGCGATCTCGCGGTCCAGGCCGTCGGCACGCTCGGAGCCCACGATGAACAGGCGGACCATCTTCGGCGAGAGCCGCCAGGAGAACGGCTTGGGGTTGTCGTCGATCGACTCCAGCCAGTCGAGTTCCTCGGCGTACTTGATCTCGGCGGGGGCGCGCAGCAGGTCGGACATGGCAAAGCCTTTCTCAACAGGTCGTACGAAGATCAGGAGTTGATGGGCGCCGGCCGGGCGTTTCACGGAACCGGCGTGCGCCTCAGGTGAGGAACGTCTTCAGCTCGTGGACGAGCTTCTTTATGTGCCCGGACAGCACGGGAGCGCCGAGGTCCTTGAACCGTTCCCGGAACCAGGGGTTGACGCTGCCGCGCCCCGAGCTGGTCACCGAGCCGACGGGGATGAACTTCGCGCCCGAGCGGTGCACCGCGGCCATGGACTCGAAGAGTTCCTCGCCGCGCCACTCGTAGAAGTCGGAGATCCACACGACGACGGTGTTGCGCGGTTCGGCGATCTTCGGCTGGGCCAGGGCCATCGCGACCGTGCCGTCGGTGCCGCCGCCGAGCTGCGTGCGCAGCAGCGTCTCGAACGGGTCGTGCACCCACGGCGTGAGGTCCAGGGCCTGCGTGTCGTACGCGATGAGGTGGACGTCCACCTTGGGCAGTCCGGCGAAGATCGACGCCAGGATCGTGCAGTTGACCATCGAGTCGACCATCGAGCCGGACTGGTCGACGACGACGATCAGGCGCTGCGGGGTGGTCTTGCGGGCCGTGTGCCGGTAGTAGAGGCGGTCGACGTAGAGCCGCTCCTCCTCCGGGCTCCAGTTGGTGAGGTTCTTCCAGATCGTGCGGTCGAGGTCGAGGTTCCGGAACACCCGCTTCGGCGGGACGGAGCGGTCCAGGGCGCCGACCGTGGACTTCTCGACCTGGGTCCGCAGCACCTCGGCGACCTCGTCGACGAAGCGGCGGATGAGCGCCTTGGCGTTGGCGAGGGCCACGCCGGAGAGGTTGTTCTTGTCGCGCAGCAGCTGCTCGATCAGCGACATGCTCGGCGTGAGCTGCGCGGCCAGCTGCGGGTCGGCGAGCACCTCCCGCAGGTGCATACGCTTCACCAAGTCGGCCTCGATCGTGCCGAGTTCGGGGCCGATCGCGGGGATGAGCCGACTGAGGTCGGGCGTCGCGCCCCCGCCGCCGGTGCCGGTCGGGCTGACACCGCCGGGGACGCCGCCTCCGGGAAGGCCCGCCGTAATCGCTGCCGCGCCGCCTCCGGACCGGCCGCCGCGCAGCTCGCCCGGCTTGCAGCCGAGCGCCCGCTCCAGCCAGCCCGCGTCGGACTGCCAGCGCGCCAACTGCTCGGCGCTGACGGTGCCGTGGCCGGTGGAGAAGGTGTTGAGCAGCACCTTCGAGACGAGGGCGGCGCGCCGCACCTCGGCGGCCCGGTCCCGCTCGTCCGCCGCGTCCGGCTCCTGGCCCTGCGCCATGAGCCCGTCGAACTCGGCTGCCAGGTCCGGGTGCCGCTGCACGATCGAGTCGACCGAGGCCTGCGGGTCGAGGAGGGCCGTCGGCAGGCCGATGTCCTCCACGACGGCGAGGCTCGCCGACTCAAGGGTGGCCTGCTCCTCCTGGTCGAAGAGCCGGGCGAGCAGCCGCCAGTACAGGACCTGGCGCCGGTTGTCCTGCGGATCGACGTCCGGGACGGTCGGGACGTCCGGCACGGTCGGGACGTCCGGCACGGTCGGGACGTCCGGCACGGTCGGGACGTCCGGCACGGTCGGGACGTCCGGCACGGTCGGGACGTCCGGCACGGTCGGCGCCGGGTCCGCTTCGGGCGTGGACGGCGTAAGAGGCTCGGTCATTTCCGCAGCAGCCTTCCCGCGCGCTCCCGCAGCACGTTCACCGCGTCCGTCGCCGCCTTCTCGCCCTTCACGCCGACCTTGTCCGTGGTGCCCCCGGCCCACGCCCCGGCGTGCAGCACGACGGTCTTCTTCCGTACGGTCGACTCCACGGCCAGCGGCTGCAGCGTGAACCGACCCGCGTCCCAGCGAAGGAGGCCGATGCAGGCCCCGGACTTGGCGACGGCTTCCGGCGTGAGCGGCGACGCGGTGGGGATGCGATCGGCGTCGACGTGGAGCGGCTGACCGGCGAACGTCAACGTCAGGGCGTTCTCGTCGAGTTGGGCCGCGTACCCCTCCACGAACACCGGGACCGCGAGGCGTGTCGGGTGCCGGTCGAGAGGTGCCGTGGGGGCGTCGATGGCCGTGGGCAGGGCGACGCGGGCGGTGGCGAAGGGGTCGGCGGGCTCGCCGGGGCGGGCGTGCTCGTCGCTCCACAGGAGGTCGCCCTCGGCGGTGAGCGGCATGTCCGTGAGCTCCATCGAGCGCCCCTCACCGAGGGCTTCGAGCAGCGACATGTGCGGCCGCAGCAACTGCCACAGGCCCGCCCCGACGACCGTGTCCGGCTTCGGCACCGACACACTGGCCCGGACGAGCCGCGAGGCCGAGCCGTCCGCGGGCTCAAGGACCGCATGCACCTGGGCCTGCACGGCGGTGGCGTGCTCCTGGACGTCCACGCCGAGCGGCAGCAGCCGGCCGGTGACCGTGGTCGTCTCCGGCAGTCCAGCCGCGCCGGGCAGCGTGAGGAGCATGGCGCGCGCCCACAGGTCCGCCCAGCGGCGCTCCGGGATGCGCTGCAGGGACGCGCCGGGGCAGGAGGCGGCGAGTTCGGCGGCGAAGCCGTCGAGGAGGGCGGCGAGGCGGCGCAGTCCGGGCTCGGGCAGCAGGGCCGAGACGACCGGGGCGGCACCGGAGACCACTTCGTGGTCCATGCCCTGCCAGCCGCAGCGGGCCAGGTCGGCCAGCCAGGACCGGGCGGCCACCAGCACATTGACCTCCTGGACCGGCTCGCGCGGGCCGTCGGCCGGGGCGGCGAGCTCCCCGCGCGGGCGGCCGACGGCCTCCTCCACGCGCGTGCCGAGCGCGTCGTGGACGGAGCCGAGCAGGGCGGTGCGGGCGGCGGCGAGCGCGACGAAGTGGTCCTCGCTCGCGGCACCGGCGGCCGCCTTCTCCGCGGCTTCGGCGACCTTCGCGGCGAGTGGCGTGCCCGCGACGGCGTCGGCGAGCTCCAACAGGCCCGCACCTTGGGCGGGTTGGGGCCGGAGCAGGCCCGAGGTGAGCGCGCCGTCGAAGGCGTCCACGGCGGCGAGGGCCTCGTCGAGCCCGTCGACGGGCTCGGCCAGCAGATCCGTACGCATCAGGCCACCGCCCTTGTCGGCGGGAACCACTGCATCTCGGGCAGGGGCGCCGTGGTCGGGTCGAACTCCAGGTAGGCGAGGTGACGCAGGAAGCGGCTGAAGACCGTCGCCGCGGCCGTACTGTCCCCCGGCGAGGGCCGCGTGGCCGCCATGGCGTGCGTGAGGCTCGCCGCGTCGGGCTCCACGTCCCCGAGGTCGCACTTCAGATAGCGGGCGACGCGCACGGCGCCGTACTGCAGCACGGCTTCCTTGATCAGTGCCGCGATGTGGTTGCAGTACGAACCCCGGGCGCCTCCGCACGGCCGGTTGTTGTTCGTGCTGCAGGCGTATGCGTACGCCCCTGCCGTCACCGACGAGACATACACCCGGCCGATGTCCGAGCCGCTGGAGACGACCCCCTGCATGCGTCCGTCGGCCAGTTCGACGAACGGAACCTTGGCGAGCTTCCGCGGCCGTGCGGGCGCCATGACCCGTGCCGTGCTCGACCTCTCCCACCCTGACAACGCACCATCTCCCATGCACCAGAGGACTGTCCCTCGCCGGACCGGCGGGGACATCAATGAACCTACTGGCGACCACTGACAATCGACCTTGGACAGCCCAAAGCTGCTGGTCACAGCGGTACTTGAGGGTTGGGGGGTTCCCCTACAGGGGCACCTACCGGGGCAACGACAGCTCGAACCACACCGACTTGCCGTCGCCCGCGCGCGCCGAGCCCCACTCCCGTGCCAGGGCGCTCACCACGGCCAGGCCGCGGCCGAACTCGTCGTCCGCGCCGGTGCTGAGCAGCGTGGGCAGGGTGTGTTCGTCGTCGATGACCTCGCACTGCACCACGTCCGAGCGGACCAGGCGCAGCGCCAGCTGGTCACCGTGTGCGTGCCGCACCGCGTTGGTGACGACCTCGCTGACCAGCAACTCGGCGGTCTCCACGAGCTGTTCGAGGCCCCAGCGGCGCAGCTGGGCGCGGACCAGGCGGCGGGCGCGGCCGACCTCGCGCGGGTCCACCTGGAGCTGCCAGTCCGCGACGTCCTCGGCGGCGATGCCGTTGAGCCGGGCCATCAGGAGGGCGACGTCGTCCTTGCGGCCGCCGCGGCCCGCTTCGGTGAAGGTCACGGCGAGGGCGCGGATGATGGTGTCGCAGGCATCGTCCATGGAGGCCGCCGGGTGGGCGGCCGACTCGCAGAGCGTGGCGAGGCCGACGGCGATGTCCTCGCCACGCACCTCGACCAGGCCGTCGGTGCACATCACCAGGCGGTCGCCGGGCGCGACGGGGATGCGTACGGTCTCGAAGGGCACGCCGCCGACGCCTATCGGGGCGCCCGTGGGCAGGTCGAGGAGGTCGCTGCGGCCGTCCTCGGCGCGGACCACGACGGGCGGGATGTGCCCGGCGTTGGAGATCTGCAGCTCGCCCGCGATCGGGTCGTACACCGCGTACAGGCAGGTGGCCAGATACTGCTCGCCGAGGCGCTGCGCGAGGTCGTCGAGGTTGCGCAGGAGCTGGGCGGGCGGCAGGTCGAGGGCGGCCATGGTCTGCACGGCGGTGCGCAACTGGCCCATCATCGCGGCGGAGTTGAGGCCGTGCCCCATGACGTCCCCGACGACGAGGGCGGTGCGGGAGCCGGGCAGCTTCACGGAGTCGAACCAGTCACCGCCGACCCGGCCGAGGAGGGTGCCCGGCAGATAGCGGGTGGCGATGTCGCAGCCGGACATGCGGGGCGCGATGTGCGGAAGCATGCTGTCCTGGAGCGTCTCGGCGACGTTCTCCTGGTACGTGTACATGCGCGCGTTGTCGAGCACCAGGGCCGCGCGGGCGGCGAGTTCGGCGCCGGTGACGCGGTCCATGTCGTTGAAGACGATGCGGTCCGGGTGGCGCAGGAGGACGCTGAAGCCGAGGACGACGTTGCGTGCCTTGAGGGGCACGATCAGCATCGAGCGGTCGACGATGAACGGCCGGATGTCCCGCTTGTCCAGCTCCGAGGCGATGGCGTGGCCCATCTCCTCGCTGATGTGCGGGATCAGGACGGGGTCGCCGGTCGTCATGCACTGGAAGAACGGCGTGTCCGCCGGGAACGGCATGGCCTCGCCGACCGGCACGACGTCGTCCCAGCGGCCCGGCTCGTCGGTGTGCTCCAGGGCGACGCGGTGCCACATGGTGGTGGAGTCGGGCACGCCCTCGGCGAACCCCTCGCCCGCGACGACCTGTTCACGCAGATAGGTGCAGGCCACGTTGGCGAAGCGGGGCACGATCGCGCGGCTGACCTCGTTGATGGTCCTGGCCAGGTCGAGCGAGGTGCCGATCCTGCCGCTGACCTCGTTGAGGAACTCCAGGCGCTCGCGCACCGCGAGGTACTCGAGGTCCTCCGCCTCGTCCGCCAGGTCCTGCGGCACGGGCTGCCCCGCGGCCACGGCGCGCGCCACCCGCTCGCGGCGCGCCTTGCGCTCCGCGCGCCGGGGCACGCCCCAGTCCGGCGTGACCGGGACGCGGTCGTGCTGGCTGAACTCCAGGACGGGATAGCCCAGTTCGAGGACCTGCGAAACGATCCGGGAGCCCTCGGCCACGCCCATGCTGGGCAGGATCTCGGGCAGCCGGCGCGCCAGCTCCTCGTACCCCGGGAACTCGGTGTGCAGGCCGAAGCCGGGGGCGATGCGTTCGGTGGCGCCCTCCGGGTCGACGGGATCGTCGGGGTTCTCGCGGCGCAGCCGGTCGGCGTCGGCGGCGAGGACGAGCAGCCGCTCGGGTCCGGGACCCACCAGTGGGTACGCCCACCACAGGACGTCCACGCGGTCGCGGCCGGGCTCGGAGAGACGGGCGCGGCCCGCGGCCGGGTAGGACGTGTGCCCGCCGAGCGACGCCTCCAGGCCGGAGTCCAACTCCTCGTACCCGTCGGGCAGGTCGAGGGGGGTCGTCGCTTCCTCGGGCAGGGCCCCGGAGACGGGCAGCAGGTCGACGGCGCGACGGCCCACCGCCTCGTCCTTCGCGTACCCGAACAGGCGGCGTGCGCCGCTGCTCCAGTGCGAGACGAGACCCGCTCCGTTCACGACGACCACGGCCAGCGGAATACGACCGGCGACGGCGGACTGCGTCGCCGGCCCATCCGGAGTGCCACGCTCCATGGTCTGGGCTCCTTCCCGTGGCGCGGATGAAGATCTGCGCCACGACCACGGTACGGCGCGTGCGGCACACCGTGTGCGGCATCTTCGGAAATTGGACCCTAAGGATGCGTGGGCGACGCGCCCCCCTGTGCGCCCCCTGTTGCGCGAGGCCCGCGCTCACCGGCCACGACGTGCGGTGCACCGGCCACGACGTGCGGTGCACCGGCCACGACGGGCGGCGCACGGGCGACGGCGGGTGGCGCGGGGCCGGATCGTCAGTCCTCGTGGCCGAGTTGGAGGTCCCGCTCGGTGCGCCCGCCGCCCGCGACCTGCAGCACGGTGGCGACCGGCGGGTAGCCCGCGGCGATCACGGTGTACTCGCCGGAGGACAGGTCGACGAAGCGGAACGTGCCGTCCGGCCCGGTGGTGAGGGTGTCGACCACGTTGCCCGCGGCGTCGAGCAGGGTGACGCGCGCGTCCTCGACGGCCCGTCCGCCGGTGGCCCGCACGGTGCCGCGGAGGACGGCGCCACCGGCGAGTTCGATGTCCTGCCGGGTCTCGCGCGCGGCCTGCACGCTGACCGGGACGGCGGCCGGCCGGAAGGCGGGGGCGCTGGCGGCGAGGGTGTACTCGCCGGCCACCAACTCGGTGATGACGTACCCGCCTTCGCGTCCGCTGCGCGCGCTGGCCACGACCTCGCCGCGCACGTCGGTCAGGGTCACGGCCGCGTCCCGTACGGGGCTGCCGTCGGCGGTGACGACGAGTCCGGCGAGGCGTCCGGCGCCGCCGAGCACGACGTCGAGTTCGACGGGCCGTTCGCCGACGGTGACGGAGACGGCCTGCGGCTGGTGCCCTCCCGCGGCGGCGATCAGGACGTACGAACCGGCTCCGGGTGTGGACAGCGCGTACCGCCCGTCGTCGCCGCTCGCGCCGCGGCCGATCTGCTGCCCGGTGACGTCGATCAGGGTGAGCGCGGCGCGGGGCACGCTGGTCCCGTCGGAGTGCTGGACGCTGCCGCACACGGGCACGCCCGCGGTGTGCGCGGCGCTGCGGGCGGCCGGGACGGTGGCGATGTGCTCGGTCGGGTGGGCGCTCTGGGGCGCGGCGTCGGCGGCGTTGGCGGACAACAGAGGTGTCTCCTTGAGGAACAGGGCGATGAGGAGGCCGAGTACGAGGACCGGCACGAGGTACAGGAAGATCCGCGGCATGGCGTCCGCGTACGCCTGGATGTAGCCCTCGCGCAGCTGCTCGGGGAGCCGGTGGACGAGTTGGGGCGTGATCGACTCGGGGTCGGGCAGGTCGGCGCCCGTGGGCAGCCGGTCGGTGAGCGCGTCGGCGAGCCGGTCGGCGAAGAGGGTGCCGAAGACGGCGGCGCCGACGCTGCCGCCGATCTGCCGGAAGTAGTTGTTGGCGCTGGTGGCGGTGCCGAGGTCGGCGGGCGGTACGGCGTTCTGCACGGCGAGGATGAGCACGGGCATGATCAGGCCGATGCCGATGCCGAGCACGCCCATCCAGATGCTGGAGGCGAGGCGCGAGGTGTCGGCCTCCAGGCGGGAGAGCAGCCACATGCCGACGGCGGAGGCGGCGCCGCCGATGATCGGGTAGATGCGGTAGTGGCCGGTGTGGCTGATGAGTTGGCCGGAGACGATGGAGGCGGCGACGATGCCGAACATCATCGGCAGCATGAGGAGCCCGGACTCGGTGGCGGTGGCCCCGTCGACCATCTGCAGAAACGTCGGCAGATAGCTGGCCGCGCCGAACATGCCGACGCCGACGATCGCCCCGACGAGCCCGGTGATGTTGAACGTCGGATCGCGGAAGAGGCGTAGCGGAATGATCGGTTCTGCTGCGAACCGCTCGACGACGAGGAACAGCACGGTCGAGAGCACCGAGCCGACGCCGAGCCCGATGATCACGCGGTCGCCCCACTCGTACTCCGTACCGCCCCAACTGGTCAGCAGCACGAGGCAGGTTGAGGCGGTGGCGAGGAGCAGGGCCCCGAGAACGTCGAACCGAGGCTTGGCGGTGGGCTTGGGCAGCTTCAGCACGACGGCGATCACGGCGAGGGTGAGCAGGCCGAACGGCACGTTGATGTAGAAGCACCAGCGCCAGCTCGCGTGGTCCGTGAAGAAGCCGCCGAGCAGCGGTCCGGCGACGGAGGCGAGTCCGTACGCGGCGCCGATCACGCCCATGTAGCGGCCGCGTTGGCGGGGCGGGACGATGTCGGCGATGATCGCCTGCACGCCGATCATGAGCCCGCCGGCGCCGACGCCCTGGATCGCGCGGAAGGCGATCAGCTCGTCCATGGTCCGCGACCAGCCGGCGAGTGCGGAGCCGATGATGAAGACGACGATCGCGAACTGGAAGACGCTCTTGCGGCCCAGGAGATCGCCGAGCTTGCCGTAGACCGGCAGTCCGATGGTGGCGGTCAGGAGGTACGCGGTGATCGCCCAGGACATCTTGTCGAGGCCGTGCAGCTCGCCGACGATCTTCGGCAGCGCGGTGGCGACGATCATCTGCTCGAGGGCGGCGAGCAGCAGGGCGAGCATCAGTCCCGCGAAGACCAGGCGGACGCGGCGCGGGCTCAGCTCCTGCGCGGAGTCGGGTCCGGGTCCGGCGGGCGGTGGGGGCTGCTCCGCTGCCGGTGCGGCCTCGGGGGCCTGCTCGTCCTGCACCAGAGTCGTCCCACGCACGTACCCGCTCCCCTCGTTCGCGCCCGGTCGCGCCGCCCATTTCTCGCATTACGCGACAACTGCGGGCAACCGAAAAGTTCGCCGCAAACAGGGTCTACGGCCGCTCGCCGCAAGGGTGTTGGGCGGTGCACGCACCCGGCGGACCTCGGGGTTTGACGCGCGACGCGGGTACGGGGGCGCGCGCGGGTGGTGCGCCCGGAGCGCGCCGGAAACCACCCGAACCAGCGACAGGCCGGGCGCGGCGGCCAGGGGCAGGAGGGAGGGGGAGGGAGGAAAGAAGGGACGGAAAACGGCGGTGGGCCGGCCGGAACTCTCCCGGTCGGCCCACCGCAGGGCGGGGCTCAGCAGGTGCGGCCCGGCGCCGGGCTCACTTCTCCACTTCGGTGGCGAGCTTGGTGAGCAGCTCGTCGTAGATCCGCCCGAGGCCCTTGGGCGCGAAGGTCTTCTCGAAGAAGCCGCCGATGCCGCCCGCGCCGTTCCACACGCTCGACACGACGACCTTGGCCCGGCCCTCGCCCGCGGGGGTGACGGTCCAGGTGGTCGCCATCGAGGAGTTGCGGTCCTTCTCGACGAGCTCGCCGTCGGTCGGCTCGCTGACCTCGAGGAGGCAGTCGCGTACGCGCTTGCTGGTGGCCTGGAGCTTCCAGTGGACGAGGGTGCCCTCGCCGTCACCGCCCTCGCGGACCTCGTACTCGCTGAAGTGCGCGGGCAGCACCTTCGGACGCGTGCCCTTGTAGTCGGCGAGCGCGTCGAAGACATCGTCCGGGGCGGCCGCGATGATCCTCTCGGTCACGGCTTCGACCTGTGCCATGGCACTTCCTCCACTGCGTTGCTTTCGGGGGTACGGGGTGCTGCGTACTCCATTGTGACGGGTTGCCGGGGCAGCCCTTCCCCATCCCCCTTACCTGCCGTCTGTTCGACTGCGGCGCCGTCGTGGCTTGTCACGCCCCGCGGCAGAGCCGCACATGTCACAGCCCCGCGAACGCCCCGCCCGCCCCGAAGACCCGCTCCCCGAACCGCTCGGCGATCCGCACATGCCCCTCCGGGCTCGGGTGGACCGCGTCCGGGAGGGGGAGTTCGGCGTGGTCGGCCTCGCCGTACAGCTGACGGCCGTCGAGGTACGAGAGATGCGGATCGTCAGCCTCCCGCTCCCCCACGATCCGGGCGAGCTCCTCACGTACGACGTTCAGGGTGAGGCGGCCCGCGGCGGTCTCGGCCGGGTCGCCGGTCGCCTTGAAGCGCACGGTCCCGTCGGCGAAGTCGGGGGCGAGCGGGCCCGGGGTGTCCTCCTGTACGGGACAGAGCACGGCGGAGACGACGAGCAGCGGGGTCGTGGGATGCCCCTCGCGGATCGTGTCGAGGAAGCCGTGCACGGCGGGGCCGAAGGTGCGCAGCCGCATCGCGTCGGCGTTGACGATGTTGATGCCGATCTTGACGCTGATCAGGTCGGCGGGGGTGTCGCGCAGCGCCCGCGCGGTGTACGGGTCGAGCAGCGCGGAGCCGCCGAGGCCCAGGTTGACCAGCTCGACGCCCGCGCGGGACGCGGCGAGGGCGGGCCAAGTGCCGGTCGGGTGGGTGGCGGTGGAGCCGTGGCTGATGGAGCTGCCGTGGTGCAGCCACACCTTGCGGCCGCGGTCGGGCAGCGGGACGAGCGGCGCGTCGGTGCGCAGGGCGACCAGCTCGGTCCGCTCGGTGTGGGGCAGCCAGATCGCGATGTCCTTGTCGCCCGCGGGGAGTTCGCTGAAGCGGGCGGTGCCGGGGTCGCCCTCGGTGAGCTCGGCGGACTGGGTGGCGAGGTCGACGCTCAGGACGTTGCCGCCGGTCACGGTGGTCTGTGCGGTGAGGCGGCCGTCCACGAGCAGGTCGTACACGCCGTCGGCCGGGGCCGGTCCCGGCACACCCTGGTAGGCGCGCTTGGTGGGCAGCGTGTCGAGCTCGATCGCGGTGGCCGCGGTACGGAACGCGAGGCGTACGCCGGAGGGCTGGGCCTCCGCCATGGCGGTCATGCCGTCGGAGATCTGCCGCCTGGCGCGCGCGGGCAGCCGGTGCGGCAGCAGGCCGTGTGCGGTGGGCTCCAACTCCAGCGCGCCGCGCACGAGTTCGGCGGTGATGGGGGTGGTGGTCCAGGAGTGCGTGGTGCTCATGAGGGGTCTGCCTTGGTCGGTCGGTGGGAGGTGGGGGCGTCACGCAGCAGCGCGTCGAGGGCGTCGAGGATCCACGGCCAGGTCTCTTCGGCGGGCGGCGCGCTGTGGCTGAATCCGCCCGCCGTCTCCAGGCTCACGAAGCCGTGGAAGACACTGCCGAGCAGCCGTACGGCGTGGGTCTCGGCGGGTTCCGGCAGGTCGTAGCCGCGCAGGATGGCCCGGCTCAGGCGGGCGTGCCGGGGTCCCGCGCTCGCGGCGGCGGTCTGCGGGTCGAGCGGGAAGCGGGCGGCGGTGTAGCGGCCGGGGTGCTCGACGGCGTACGCGCGGTAGGCCTCGGCGAACGCGGTCAGGGCGTCCCGGCCGGCCCGTCCCGCGACGGCGTCGGAGGCGCGGTCGGCCATTTCGTCGAGGGCGAGCAGCGCGATGCGGGTCTTGAGGTCGTGGGAGTTCCTGACGTGCGAGTAGAGGCTCGCGACCTTCACGTCGAACCGCCGGGCGAGCTCCGAGACGGTGACGTGCTCGAAGCCGACCTCGTCGGCGAGCTCGGCGCCGGCGCGGACCAGGCGCTCCGCGGTCAGACCGGGTCGTGGGGCCACGGTTCCTCCAGGTGAATCAGTCACTTCTCAGCCACTTCCAGCCACAAACTAAAGACATAGTGCATCCGCCTAAGACCTTTAGGCAAATACCTTTAGGCAAACAGGAACAACCACAAGGAGGGCCGTACGCACACGATCATGGGAACGTCTGTTCTATTCTGTGCCCAGTGCTACCGAGGAGGCGCCATGCGCTGGGACCACCTGACCGCCGACGACTCCGCGCTGTTCGGCGCGGACGCCGTGACCACCCGCACCTTCGACACCCCCGAGTTCCGCGGCGTGACCTTCCACGAGATCCGGGCGAGGTCGATCGTGAACCGGGTGCCCGGCGCCTCCCGCATGCCGTTCGAGTGGACGGTGAACCCGTATCGCGGCTGCACGCACGCGTGCGTGTACTGCTTCGCGCGCAAGACGCACAGCTATCTGGACCTCGACACCGGGCTCGGCTTCGACTCGCAGATCGTGGTGAAGATCAACGCCCCCGAGCTGCTGCGCCGCCAGCTCGCGTCCCCGCGCTGGCACGGCGAGCACATCGCGATGGGCACCAACGTGGACTGCTACCAGCGGGCCGAGGGGAAGTACCGCCTGATGCCCGGCATCATCACGGCCCTGCGCGATCGCGCGAACCCCTTCTCCATCCTCACCAAGGGCACGCTGATCCTGCGCGACCTCGACCTCCTGGTGCAGGCCGCCGAGGTCACCGAGGTCGGCATCTCGGTCTCCGTCGGCTTCACCGACCCCGAGCTGTGGCGCACCGTCGAGCCCGGCACACCGGCACCGGAGCGCCGCCTCGACGTCGTCCGCACGCTCACCGAGCACGGCATCGGCTGCGGCGTCCTGATGGCACCGGTGATCCCCTTCCTCGGCGACTCCCCCGAGCAACTCCGCGCCACCGTCCGCGCGATCGCCGCCTCCGGCGCCACGTCCGTCACCCCGCTCGTCCTGCATCTGCGCCCCGGCGCCCGCGAGTGGTTCATGTCCTGGCTCGCCGAGCACCACCCCCATCTCGTACGCCGCTACGAACGGCTGTACGCGGACGGGGCGTACGCACCGAAGTGGTACCAGCGCCGGATCACGCGATACGTCCACGAGCTGGCGCAGGAGTACGGCATCGGGCCCCGGTCCTCGGCGACGGCGCGACGGATCACGGCGACGCGGGAAACCGCCCGCGAGGAGAGCGCCCATGAGGAGAGGCCCCGGGGGGAGGCCACCCAACTCACCCTCCTCTGACGCCCGGACGCACTGACAGCCGGGCGGCGCCCCTTCGGGTCAACTTCCCGTACAAAGCGCGATTTCTGATGGTATTTCCGAGAACATGCGGCAGCGGGCTGTGGCACGCACAGTCCGAACTCCTCCGCCTCGGGAGTCCAGATGAGATCTCGTGCCGTCGCGCTGCTCGGCGCCCTCGCCACAGCCGCCGGACTGCTGTCGGCAGGGCCGTCCGCCGCGCACGCCGCAGACGCACGCGGGGCGAGCGCCCCGAAAGCCCGCCCCACCCTCCGGTGGACGGACTGCGCCACGAAGAAGTACCCGACCCTGCAGTGCGGGTCCCTGCGCGTCCCGCTCGACCACGACAGACCCGACGGCAGGAAGATCACCCTCGCCCTGTCCCGGGTCCCGCACACCGACCGCGCCCGCCACCAGGGCCCGCTCCTCGTCAACCCCGGCGGTCCCGGCGGCAGCGGCCGGGCACTCGCCGGATTCGTCGCCGGCGCCCTGCCCCGCAAGGTCGCCGCGCAGTACGACGTGATCGGCTTCGACCCGCGCGGCGTCGGCGCCAGCCGCCCCGCCGTCGACTGCCGCCCCGGCCACTTCGACCCCGTACGCCCCGACCCGGTCCCGATCGGCAGCGGCGTCGAGGCGGCCAACCTCGACCGGGTGCGCGCCTTCGCGCGAGCCTGCGACAAGAAGTACGGGCCGCTCCTGAAGCACCTCGACACGGTCAGCGCCGCCCAGGACATGGACCTGATCCGCCAGGCCCTCGGCGCGCGGCGCATCAACTACTTCGGCTACTCGTACGGCACCTACCTCGGAGCCGTCTACGCCAAGCTCCACCCGAAGCGGGTGCGCCGCGCCGTCCTGGACTCCGTCGTGGACCCGACGGGCGTCTGGTACCGCGACAACCTCGACCAGAACCTCGCCTTCGACGCCCGCCACAAGGCCTTCGCCGCCTGGATCGCCCGCCACGACAAGACGTACGGGCTCGGCACCGACCCGGCCGTCGTCGAGGGCAAGTGGTACGCGATGCGCACGGCCGTCGCCGAGCGGCCCGCCGGCGGCAAGGTCGGCGCGGGCGAACTGGAGGACACCTTCATCCCCGGCGGCTACTTCGACGGCTACTGGCCGAAACTCGCCGAGGCGTTCGCGGCGTACGTGAACGAGAACAGGACCGCCCCGCTCGTCGCCGCGTACAAGACCTTCGGCGCGGTCGACCAGGCGGGCGACAACGGATACGCGATGTACGCGGCGGTGGGCTGCCGGGACGCGCCCTGGCCGCGCAGCTGGAACACCTGGCGCGCGGACACCTGGCGCTCGTACGCCAAGGCGCCCTTCATGAGCTGGAGCAACGCCTGGTACAACGCCCCGTGCGCGTTCTGGCCGACCGCCCACCTCACCCCACCGGACGTCACCAACGCAGACCTCCCGCCGGTCCTGCTCTTCCAGGCGACGGACGACGCGGCGACCCCGTACGAAGGTGCCGTCACCCTCCGCGGCAAGCTGCGGCGTTCGAGCCTCGTCGTGGAGGTGGGCGGCGGCAACCACGGCGTCACGCTCAGCGGAAACGCCTGCCTGGACCGGCACTTGGCGGACTACCTCGCCTCCGGAAAGGTCCCGCGAGGCCGCGGCCACACCACGGCCGACGCGACCTGCGACGCCCAGCCCGAGCCCAAACCCACGACAAAGAAGCGGACTTCGGACTCCCGCAAGGGCGCCACGCTCCATGACCTGATCGGCCGCCACCGCTGACCTAGGGTGCGCCCATGGACGTATCCGTACGGCAGATGACCGCCGCCGACTGTGCCGCGGTGGCCGAAATACGTGTCCGGGGCTGGCAGTTCGCGTACGCGGGCCTGATTCCGCAGTCGTATCTGGACATGATGGACATCGCGGCGGACACCGAACGCTGCCGCGAGCGGCACGCGCGCGGCGATCCGGCCGTCGTCGGACTGGTCGCCGAACGCGCCGGCCGGCCGGTCGGCTGGGCCAGCTTCGGGCCGTACCGGGACAGCGATCTCCCGCCCACGGAAACGGAGTTGTACGCGCTGTACGTCCACCCCGAGCACATCGGCACGGGTGCGGGGCGCGCCCTGATGCAGTCGATCCTCGCCCACTGCGCGGCCGCCGGGAAGCCGCGCGTCCGCCTCTGGGTCCTGCGGGACAACGCCCGCGCCCGCCGCTTCTACGCGTGCGCGGGCTTCCACGCGGACGGGGCGGAGGAACTCTTCGAGGTGGAGGGGGTACCTGTGCCGGAGATCCGCCTGACTCTTCCCCTCCCCGCCCCTTCCCGAGCTGGGGGCCAGCCCCCAGACCCCCGCTCCTCAAACGCCGGAGGGGCTGGTTCTTAGGGGCGCGGGGAACTGCGCGACCAGCCACGACGGCGCGCAAGCCGAACGACAGCTCCGCAGCCACGCGGCGCCAGCCGCATATCGACACAGCCGGGAAGGGGCGGGTAGGGGAAAGCTACCGCTCGCCGATCCGCGCCAGCGCCGCCACCGCCGCCGCGGCAAGACGGGGATGGGTGCGCGCCGCATCCAGAACGGCCACCGCCCGCTTGTCGGCCAACGCCCCCAACCCCTCCACACACGCCAGCGCGATCCGCCAGTAAGGATCGTGAGGCGAGGAAAGCCGCCGCTTCAGGGCCGTGATCAGCGCCGGCGCCGACTCGGGCGCGCGCAGCGCCGTGAGCAGCCGGACCGGATGCAGGGCGTACGCGACGCGGAGTTCGTTCGTGGCGAGCGCCGCCGCGGCCCGGGCGGTCCGCGGGTCACCCAAGCGGGCCAACGCCTGCGCGGCGCTCGCGCACCGCTCGGGGTCGCGATGGTTGAGCAGCAGCACGAGCGACTCGAACGCCCGCCGCTCCCCCGCGCAGCCGAGCCGGAACGCGGCCAGCTCCCTGGCCCACAGCGGCTGCTGGGGCGCCGTGAGGACCTCGGCCAGCTCGTCGAGATCGTCCGTCGACCGCAGCCGCTCGAAGCGCGTGGCCCCCGACGGGCCCGACGAGCCGGGGTCCTGCGCGGCCTCTTTCCGTAAGCGTTCCGTGAGCGCTCGCAACTCGTCGTCCATGCAGCTCAGCGTAGCGATCGGCGGGCCGCGCCAGGAGGGGGCGATCCACGTCACACTGTTCCAGGACTGGCGCGCTCGTTACCCGCTGGTTAAGCTCATTAGAGCGGGTCACACCCCGCATTGCTCGGCGGCCTGGTGACGCAGCCGCCGAGGACAGTCGGTTCGGCTCGGTTTTGCACGAGTTTCACGCTGTGCAAGCTTCACGCTGTACGAGCTTCACGCCGTGCAGTTTTCACGACGTGGCCCCGGGACAGGGCCCGTCGCTTCACCTCCGCCGGTTCCGCCGCTCGCACGCGGCGGCCCGGACCACGACACCAACTCCCGCACGCCGCGCAGCAGTTCGCCCAAGGAACGCCGGATCTCTCCTCCGGCGGGGCCGCGAGCGCCCGTGCGCCCTCTCAGTCGTCACTCACACCCTCTGGAGTCCGCGATGGACCGTACCCCTCTGCACACCGTCGCCGTCGTCGGCCTCGGCACCATGGGCACCGGGATCGCCGAGGTCCTCGCCCGTGCGGGCCGCGAGGTCATCGGCATCGACATCAGCGAGGTCGCCGCGGCACAGGCCGTCGGCGCCCTCGAAGCCTCGACCGCCCGGGCCGTGCGCCGCGAGCGCCTCACCGAGCAGGAGCGGCAAGGCGCCCTCTCCCGCTTCCGTACGTTCACGGACCTGCAGGCCGCGGCCGAGGCCGACCTGGTGATCGAGGTGGTGCCGGAGTCGTACGAGATCAAGAGCCAGGTCCTGCGTGAGCTCGACACGGTCGTCCGCCCCGAGACGATCCTCGCCACCGGCACCAACGCACTCTCCGTGACCCGGCTCGCGGCCGACTCCGCCAACCCGGAGCGGGTCGTCGGGCTGCACTTCTTCAACCCGGCCCCGGCCATGAAGCTGGTCGAGGTGGTCTCCTCGGTCCTCACCGCCCCGCAGACCGTCGAGGCGGTCACCTCGCTCGCCCTGGACCTCGGCAAGGAGCCGGTCTCGGTCGGCGACCGCCCCGGCTTCGTCGCGGACGGCCTGCTCTTCGGCTACCTCAACCAGGCGGCCGCGATGTACGAGGCCAGGTACGCCTCGCGTGAGGACATCGACGCCGCGATGAAGCTGGGCTGCGGACTGCCGATGGGCCCGCTCGCGCTGCTCGACCTGATCGGCGTCGACACCGCCAGGACCGTTCTGGACGCGATGTACGCGGACTCCCGGGACCGCCTGCACGCCCCCGCGCCGATCCTGAAGCAGCTCGCCGAGGCGGGCCTGACCGGCCGCAAGGCGGGCCGCGGCTTCTATACGTACGCGGCGGCGGGCAGCGACGAGGTCGTGCCGGACGCGCTCACCCCGGCGCCCGGGTCGGAGGCGGCGCAGGGCCGTGAGGTGCGCTCGGTGGGTGTGGCGGGCTCGGGCACGATGGCGTCCGGCATCGCCGAGGTGTTCGCCAAGGCGGGGTACGAGGTGGTGCTCGCGGCGCGCAGCCAGGAGAAGGCCGACGCCGCCAAGTCCCGTATCGGCAAGTCGCTTTCGCGCTCGGTCGCCAAGGGCCGGATGCCCCAGGAGAAGGCCGACGCGACCCTCGCCCTGATCACCCCGGCGGACACCCTGGACGCGTTCGCCGAGGTCGACCTGGCCGTGGAGGCGGTCGCGGAGGACCTGGACGTCAAGCAGCAGCTGTTCCAGACCCTGGACAAGGTCTGCAAGCCGGGTGCGGTCCTCGCGACCACCACCTCCTCGCTGCCCGTCGTCGCCTGCGCCCGCGCGACCTCGCGCCCGCAGGACGTGATCGGCATGCACTTCTTCAACCCGGCCCCGGCCATGAAGCTGGTCGAGGTGGTCCGCACGGTCCTGACGGCGGACGACGTGCACGCCACGGTCCGCGAGGTGTGCACGAAGATCCGCAAGCACCCGGTGGACTGCGGGGACCGCGCGGGCTTCATCGTGAACGCGCTGCTGTTCCCGTACCTGAACAACGCGATCAAGATGGTGGAGGAGCACTACGCCTCGCTCGACGACATCGACACCGCGATGAAGCTGGGCGGCGGCTACCCGATGGGGCCGTTCGAGCTCCTGGACGTCGTCGGCCTGGACGTCTCCCTCGCCATCGAGAAGGTTCTGCACCGCGAGTTCCGCGACCCGGGCCTTGCGCCGGCACCACTCCTGGAGCACCTGGTCGCCGCGGGGTGCCTCGGCCGCAAGACGGGCCGCGGCTTCCGCGAATATGCCAGGCGCTGAGACGCGCGCCGACTGGGGAGGGCTGCTCGGTACGCCGGGCGGCCCGCTCCCTGAGGCGCGGTCAGCTGCGGACATGCAGTACGTTCGGTCCATGTCCAAGGCCGCCAAGTCCCCCCGTACGCCCGCCTCCGCCGATGCCCCGGAGGCGCCCGCGACGCCCGCGACGCCCGCGGGCTCCCGTGCTGCGGCCCAGCGGCTGAAAATGCGCCGGGAGCTGGCGGCCGCCGCGATGGAGCTCTTCGCGACGAAGGGGTACGAGGCGACCACCGTCGACGAGATCGCCGCGACGGCCGGGGTGGCCCGCCGCACCTTCTTCCGCCACTTCCGCTCCAAGGAAGAGGCGATCTTCCCGGACCACGACGACACCCTGACCCGCGCCGAGGCGGTCCTGAACGCCGCACCGGCGCACGAGCACCCGCTCGACACGGTGTGCCGGGGCATCAAGGAAGTCATGAAGATGTACGCGGCGGCGCCGACGGTCTCGGTGGAGCGGTACCGCCTGACGCGCGAGGTGCCGACGCTGCGCGAGCGCGAGATCGCCTCGGTGGCCCGGTACGAGCGGCTGTTCACCCGCTATCTGCTCGGCCACTTCGACGAGAGCGCGCACCACGACGGCAACGACGACCCGCTGCTCGCCGAGGTCGCGGCCTCGGCGGTCGTCACCGCCCACAACCATGTGCTGCGGCGCTGGCTGCGGGCCGGCGGACAGGGCGACGTGGAGACGCAGCTGGACCACGCGTTCGCGATCGTGCGCAAGACGTTCGGCTCTGGCATAGGCGCGGGCCGGGAGAGCACCTCTCTTCCGGCCCCTGCGGCGACCGCCTCCGCGCACGGCGAGGTACTGGTCACCGTGGCCCGTACGGACGCTCCTCTCGACGAGGTCATGCGCACCATCGAGACGGCACTGCGGGACCGCTGACCGCACCTCTCACGACACCGCGACGCGAAGGCGCCGGCCGAACTGATCGATCAGTTCGGCCGGCGCCTTCGTCGTACGCCCCTTCCGCACCCCATCTGACCTGCAATGATCGATCATCGCTCAAATGAAGCGGCTCGCTGACAACTGAGAGAAAGTCCTGGCACCGAGTGCCTTGTGCACTGGCACGCCGTGTCATACGTTGAAGTCAGTCCGGGCGGCCGGCGTGCAGAGATCTTCCGTACGCCGGCTGTCCCAGCAAGCCCCGCACGGGGTCTCGCTCCCGCCCGGACGCCTGCGTCACAGGCACCTTCCGCGCCCACCAGGCGCTCGCCGAGCACCACCACCTCCGCCGAACCGACGGCACCACTCTCAGCACCGCTTCACCCCGACGTCCCTCAAAAAGCGTCCCCCTCACTCGCTTTTCGCCGGAGGCACCCCAATGAAGGAAATCCTCGACGCGATCCAGTCGCAGACCGCCACGTCCGCCGACTTCGCCGCGCTGCCCCTGCCCGACTCGTACCGCGCGATCACCGTGCACAAGGACGAGACGGAGATGTTCGCCGGGCTCGAGACCCGCGACAAGGACCCGCGCAAGTCGATCCACCTGGACGACGTGCCGGTGCCCGAACTCGGCCCGGGCGAGGCCCTGGTCGCCGTGATGGCCAGCTCCGTGAACTACAACTCGGTCTGGACCTCGATCTTCGAGCCGCTGTCGACCTTCGGCTTCCTCGAGCGGTACGGCCGCCTCAGCGAGCTCACCAAGCGCCACGACCTGCCGTACCACATCATCGGCTCCGACCTCGCGGGCGTCGTCCTGCGCACCGGCCCCGGCGTGAACGCCTGGAACGCCGGTGACGAGGTCGTCGCGCACTGCCTCTCCGTCGAGCTGGAGTCCAGCGACGGCCACAACGACACGATGCTCGACCCCGAGCAGCGCATCTGGGGCTTCGAGACCAACTTCGGCGGCCTCGCCGAGATCGCGCTCGTCAAGTCCAACCAGCTGATGCCGAAGCCGGACCACCTGAGCTGGGAGGAGGCGGCGGCGCCCGGTCTGGTCAACTCCACCGCGTACCGCCAGCTGGTCTCCCGCAACGGCGCCGGCATGAAGCAGGGCGACAACGTCCTGATCTGGGGCGCCTCCGGCGGCCTCGGCTCGTACGCCACGCAGTTCGCGCTCGCGGGCGGGGCCAACCCGATCTGTGTCGTGTCCAGCGAGCAGAAGGCGGACATCTGCCGCGCGATGGGCGCCGAGGCGATCATCGACCGCAGCGCCGAGGGCTACAAGTTCTGGAAGGACGAGCGCACCCAGGACCCCAAGGAGTGGAAGCGCTTCGGCAAGCGGATCCGCGAGTTCACCGGCGGCGAGGACATCGACATCGTCTTCGAGCACCCCGGCCGCGAGACCTTCGGCGCCAGCGTCTACGTCACGCGCAAGGGCGGCACCATCACCACCTGCGCCTCCACCTCGGGCTACATGCACGAGTACGACAACCGCTACCTGTGGATGTCTCTGAAGCGGATCATCGGCTCGCACTTCGCCAACTACCGCGAGGCGTGGGAGGCCAACCGCCTGATCTCCAAGGGCAAGATCCACCCCACGCTCTCGAAGACGTACAAGCTGGAGGACACCGGCCAGGCCGCGTACGACGTGCACCGCAACCTCCACCAGGGCAAGGTCGGCGTCCTCGCGCTCGCGCCCGAGGAGGGCCTGGGTGTGCGCGACCACGAGAAGCGGGCGCAGCACATCGACGCCATCAACCGCTTCCGGAACGTCTGAACGTCCGTCTGAACTCCCTGAGGAGAAGCAGCTGATGACTGAGCGTCAGAAGGACCGGCCGTGGCTCATGCGGACCTACGCCGGTCACTCCACGGCGGAGGCGTCCAACGAGCTGTACCGGCGCAACCTCGCCAAGGGCCAGACGGGTCTGTCGGTCGCCTTCGACCTGCCGACCCAGACGGGCTACGACCCGGACCACATCCTCGCCCGCGGCGAGGTCGGCCGGGTCGGCGTCCCCGTCTCCCATCTCGGTGACATGCGACGCCTGTTCCAGGACATCCCCCTGGAGCAGATGAACACCTCGATGACCATCAACGCCACCGCCATGTGGCTTCTGGCGCTCTACCAGGTCGTCGCGGAGGAGCAGGGCGCGGACATCGCGACGCTCCAGGGCACGACGCAGAACGACATCGTCAAGGAGTACCTGTCCCGGGGCACCCATGTGTTCCCCCCGGGCCCCTCCCTCCGCCTGACGACCGACATGATCGCCTACACGGTGTCCCACATCCCCAAGTGGAACCCGATCAACATCTGCAGCTACCACCTCCAGGAGGCGGGGGCCACGCCGGTCCAGGAGATCGCGTACGCGATGTCCACCGCCATCGCGGTTCTCGATGCCGTACGCGACTCCGGGCAGGTCCCCGAGGAGAAGTTCGGGGACGTCGTGGCCCGTATCTCCTTCTTTGTGAACGCGGGTGTCCGCTTCATCGAGGAGATGTGCAAGATGCGGGCGTTCGGGCAGATCTGGGACCAGATCACGCGCGAGCGGTACGGCATCGAGAACGCGAAGCAGCGCCGCTTCCGCTACGGCGTGCAGGTCAACTCCCTCGGCCTGACCGAGGCCCAGCCGGAGAACAACGTCCAGCGCATCGTCCTGGAGATGCTGGCCGTCACCCTCTCCAAGGACTCCCGCGCCCGCGCCGTCCAACTCCCCGCCTGGAACGAGGCGTTGGGGCTGCCGCGGCCGTGGGACCAGCAGTGGTCGCTCCGTATCCAGCAGGTTCTCGCGCATGAGAGCGACCTGTTGGAGTACGAGGACATCTTCGCCGGGTCGCACGTCATCGAGAAGAAGGTCGACGCGCTGGTCGCCGAGTCCCTCGCCGAGATCGACCGGATCCAGGAGATGGGCGGCGCGATGGCGGCCGTCGAGTCCGGCTACCTCAAGTCGCAGCTGGTCTCCTCGCACGCCGAGCGCCGGGCCAAGATCGAGGCCGGCGAGGACAAGATCGTCGGCGTCAACTGCTACGAGTCGACCGAGCCCAACCCGCTCACCGCCGACCTGGACGCGGCCATCATGACCGTCGACCACGAGGTCGAGGCCAAGGTCGTCCGGGCCATCGGCGACTGGCGCACCACGCGTCAGGAGTCCAGCGACCGCCAGGGCATGGGCGACCCGTTCCACTGGCCCACCACCCAGCAGGCGTTGGACCGCCTGAAGGAGGCGGCGGCCGGTACGGAGAACCTGATGGAGGCCACCCTGGAGTGCGCCCGCGCCGGGGTCACGACCGGCGAGTGGTCGGGCGCGCTCCGGGAGGTCTTCGGCGAGTTCCGCGCGCCGACCGGAGTCTCGTCGGCGCCGGTCGCGGTGGCCGCCGAGAAGGGCTCGCAGCTCGCTCTCGTACGGGACAAGGTCCGGCGCACCGGCGACGAACTCGGCGGCAAGCTCCGCCTGCTGGTCGGCAAGCCGGGCCTGGACGGGCACTCCAACGGTGCCGAGCAGATCGCTGTGCGGGCCCGCGACGCCGGGTTCGAGGTGGTCTACCAGGGCATCCGGCTCACCCCGGAGCAGATCGTGTCCGCCGCGCTCGCCGAGGACGTGCACTGCGTCGGCCTGTCGATCCTGTCCGGGTCGCACGCCGAGCTGGTGCCGGACGTGCTCGACCGGCTGCGCGAGGCGGGCGCCACCGACATCCCCGTGATCGTCGGAGGCATCATCCCCAACGCCGACGCCGAGGACCTGAAGAGGGCGGGAGTCGCCGCCGTCTTCACCCCGAAGGACTTCGGCATCACGGAGATCATCGGCCGTATCGTCGACGAGATCCGGCTAGCGAACAAGCTCGACCCTCTGGAGGTCCCCGCATGACCGCGCCCATCAACCGCCTTCGGCCGCGCCGCTCCTGTCTCGCGGTGCCGGGGTCGAACCCCCGCTTCCTGGAGAAGGCCCAGGGCCTCCCGGCCGACCAGGTCTTCCTGGACCTGGAGGACGCCTGCGCCCCGCTGGCCAAGCCCGGGGCCCGGCACACCATCGTGAAGTTCCTCAACGAGGGCGACTGGACCGGCAAGACGCGGGTCGTGCGCGTCAACGACTGGACCACCGAGTGGACTTACCGCGACGTCGTCACGGTCGTCGAGGGCGCGGGCCAGAACCTCGACTGCATCATGCTGCCGAAGGTCCAGGACGCCCAGCAGATCGTCGCCCTCGACCTGCTGCTCACCCAGATCGAGAAGACCATGGGCTTCGAGGTCGGCAAGATCGGCATCGAGGCGCAGATCGAGAACGCCCAGGGCCTCAACAACGTCAACGAGATCGCGCAGGCCTCCGCGCGCACCGAGACGATCATCTTCGGCCCGGCCGACTTCATGGCCTCCATCAACATGAAGTCCCTGGTCGTCGGCGAGCAGCCGCCCGGCTACACCGCCGACGCCTACCACTACATCCTGATGAAGATCCTGATGGCCGCCCGCGCCAACAACCTCCAGGCGATCGACGGCCCTTACCTGCAGATCCGCAACGTCGACGGCTACCGCGAGGTCGCGGGCCGTGCCGCCGCCCTCGGCTTCGACGGCAAGTGGGTGCTGCACCCGGGCCAGGTCGAGGCGTCCAACGAGATCTTCTCGCCGTCGCAGGAGGACTACGACCACGCCGAGCTGATCCTGGACGCGTACGACTACTGCACGTCCGAGGCCGGCGGCAAGAAGGGCTCCGCGATGCTCGGCGACGAGATGATCGACGAGGCCAGCCGCAAGATGGCCCTCGTCATCTCCGGCAAGGGCCGGGCCGCCGGAATGCAGCGCACCACCAAGTTCGAGATCCCGGAGGCCTGAGCACCATGCAGTTCGGACGCACCTACGAGGAGTTCGAGGTCGGCGCGGTCTACAAGCACTGGCCCGGGAAGACGGTCACCGAGTACGACGACCACCTCTTCTGCCTCCTCACCATGAACCACCACCCGCTCCACATGGACACCAACTATGCGGAGAAGACGACGGACTTCGGCAAGAACGTCGTCGTCGGCAACTACATCTACTCGCTGCTGCTCGGCATGTCCGTCCCGGACGTCTCCGGCAAGGCCATCGCCAACCTGGAGATCGAGTCGCTGAAGCACGTGGCGCCGACCTTCCACGGCGACACCCTCTACGGCGAGACCACGGTCCTCGACAAGACGCCCTCGAAGTCGAAGAGCGACCGCGGCATCGTCTACGTCGAGACCAAGGGCTACAAGCAGGACGGCACGCTCGTCTGTGTCTTCCGCCGCAAGGTGCTGGTTCCCACCGAGACGTACATCAAGGAGCGCGGCGGCGAACAGCCCGGCCGTCCCGAACTCAAGTCGCAGGAGAAGTAAGCCATGAGCCGACTCGCACAGACCGCTGGTCTCACGGACGTCCAGCAGGAGATCCTGTCCACCGTCCGGGACTTCGTCGACAAGGAGATCATTCCGGTCGCGACGGAGCTGGAGCACCGGGACGAGTACCCGCAGCAGATCGTGGACGGCCTCAAGGAGTTGGGCCTGTTCGGCCTGATGATCCCCGAGGAGTACGGCGGTCTGGGCGAGTCGCTGCTCACGTACGCGCTGTGTGTGGAGGAGATCGCGCGCGGCTGGATGTCCGTGTCCGGGATCATCAACACCCACTTCATCGTGGCGTACATGCTCAAGCAGCACGGCACGCAGGAGCAGAAGGACCACTTCCTGCCGCGGATGGCGCTCGGCGAGGTGCGCGGCGCGTTCTCGATGTCCGAGCCGGCGCTCGGCTCCGACGTGTCGGCGATCACGTCCAAGGGTGTTCAGGACGGCGACGAGTACGTCCTGAACGGCCAGAAGATGTGGTTGACGAACGGCGGTTCGTCGACGCTCGTGGCCGTTCTCTGCCGAAGTGACGAAGGCCACCCGGAGGGCACGGCCCCGCACAAGTCGATGACGACCTTCCTCGTGGAGAAGGAACCCGGCTTCGGCGAGGTGCGCCCCGGACTCACCATTCCCGGCAAGATCGACAAAATGGGATACAAGGGGGTGGACACCACCGAACTGGTCATGCAGGACCTGCGTATTCCGGCCAATCGCGTACTCGGTGGGACCACCGGCCGAGGGTTTTACCAAATGATGGACGGCGTCGAAGTCGGCCGTGTGAATGTCGCCGCCCGTGGTTGTGGAGTCGCGCAGCGTGCATTTGAGTTGGGTGTCTCATACGCCCAACAACGCCACACTTTCGGAAAGCCGATCGCTCAGCACCAGGCGATTCAGTTCAAGCTGGCCGAGATGGCCACCAAGGTCGAGGCCGCGCATGCGATGATGGTGAACGCAGCACGCAAAAAGGACTCCGGGGAGCGAAACGACCTCGAGGCAGGGATGGCGAAGTACCTCGCCTCCGAATACTGCAAAGAAGTCGTGGAGGACGCGTTCCGTATCCATGGCGGATACGGGTTCTCGAAGGAGTACGAGATCGAGCGTCTCTACCGGGAGGCCCCGATGCTGCTGATCGGCGAAGGTACCGCCGAGATCCAGAAAATGATCATTGGTCGTCGACTGCTCGAAGAGTATCGATTCCAGGGCTGAAAGTCCCTTTTGGGGTGCTTCCTTCAGGAGGAAGATCACACCCCGTCAACACTCTTCGGCGGCCGACTCGGCTTCCTGGCTTGCCCAGTTGCGGCTCGCAACCGATAGCATCCCCGGAAAAGCCGCCGTCCCCCCGTCACTTGCGCGGCATCATCCGCTACGAAGGTCATCCATGCCCCACAGCCAAACCTCTGCACCACGCGACAGCCTCCTGGGCGGCCGCATTGCTCGCGGAGCATCGCCGTGGCTCCTGCCGACCGTCGCCACCGCGGCACTCAGCCTGGCCCGTGCGCGACGCTCCGGCGCCGCCAAGGCCGTCGCCGTACCCGCCACCGCGCTCGCGGCGGGCATGCTGTGGTTCTTCCGCGACCCGGAGCGCGAGATCGCCCAGGGCCGGGTCATCTCCCCGGCCGACGGCGTCGTGCAGAGCATCATGCCGTGGAAGGACGGGCGCACCCGCGTCGCGATCTTCATGAGCCCGCTGAACGTCCACGTCAACCGCGCGCCCCTCGCGGGCACGGTGACGTCCGTGGAGCACATCCCCGGCGGGTTCGTCCCGGCGTTCAACAAGGAGAGCGAGAACAACGAGCGCGTTGTCTGGCACTTCGACACCGAGCTCGGCGACATCGAGATGGTGCAGATCGCGGGCGCCGTGGCCCGGCGCATCGTGCCCTACATCCCGCAGGGCACGAAGGTGGAGCAGGGCGAGCGGATCGGCCTGATCCGCTTCGGCTCGCGCGTCGACATCTACCTCCCTGAGGGCGTCGACGTGGATGTCGAGGTCGGTCAGAAGACCGTGGCTGGGGTGACTCGCATTGACCGTGATTGATCCAGAGACACAGGCCGGGTGGGTGCCCGAGGCCGACGAGGAGGACTCCGAGGAAGAGATGCCGCTCTCACTGCGGCTCTCGATAGCGGACACCCTCACCCTCGGGAACGCCACCTGCGGCTTCATGGCGGTGTACTTCACCACCACCGGCATCCTGATTCCGCACCTCACCGGCAGTGACGAGACGGGCATGGCCCGTAACAGCGCTGCCACCGCGGTGATCCTCATGCTGTGCGCGGCGGTCTTCGACCTCTTCGACGGTCTCGTGGCCCGCAAGCTGCGCTCGTCGCCGATGGGCGCGGAGCTGGACAACCTCTCGGACCTGATCAGCTTCGGCCTCGCGCCGGCGTACTTCGTGCTCGTGTACGGCATGGTCTCCGACAACGGCGTGTATCAGCGGGTCGCGGCGGTGGGCGCGATCGTGGTGCTGTTGGCGGTGGTGCTCAGGCTTGCGAGATTCTCCTGCGTGACGGTGAAGGACGGCACCTTCCAGGGCATGCCCTCGCCGTTCGGTGCGCTGACGGTCGTGTCGATCGTGCTCCTGGAGCTGCCCTTCGTGGCGACGCTCCTGGCGATCATCGGCACCGCCTGGCTGATGGTGAGCCGGGTCGAGTACCCGAAGCCGCGGGGGCGCCTCGCCATCGCGATGCTGGCGTGGATCGTCGCGAGCATGGGCCTGCTCGCGGCCTGGGCGTTCGACGCTCCCGGTGGTCAGCTGCTGCTGCAGACGGGCTGTGCGCTGCAGCTGGTGCTCGGAGCGGTGATCCCGTTGTTCGCGACGGCTCGCCGCGTGAACAACTTCCGCGACAACCGCCGCGAGGCTCGGGCGGCGTCGCAGCTGCCGTAACTTCTCGCCTTCGCGGCGCGCGAAGGGGCCGGAACCTCTGTGGTTCCGGCCCCTTTTGCTTTCCTGCGCCTCAAGCGGCGGGACTGGGGAAAAGCCCTCAGCCCGCTGCCAGCTGCTCCCGGCCGATCAGCTCACCGACCTGCTCCAGGATCGGCCCCGCCTCGGCCATGCACCGGGCGACGTCCGACTCCACCAGGCTCAGCGGGTACGCCTTGGAGATCCCGGCGTTCACCAGAGCCTCCTCGGACAGCTGGAGGCGGCCGCAGACCGCCAAGACCTCCACACCCGCCGCCCGCGCCGCCGCAGCAACCCCCGCCGGAGCCTTCCCGTGCAGGGTCTGCTCGTCGAGTGAGCCCTCGCCGGTGATCACCAGGTCGGCGCGGTCGAGCGCCGGGCCGAAGCCCAGGACGTCCAGCATCACGTCGATGCCCGCCCGGAACCGCGCGCCGAGCCCGACCAGGGCCCCGTACCCGATGCCGCCCGCAGCGCCCGCACCCGGCGCCTTCGCGTGCTCGGCGGCGCGCGGACCGACGGACTTCTCCAGGACGACGGCGAAGTGCGCGAGGGCGGCGTCCAGGGTCTCCACGTCCTCGGGGGACGCGCCCTTCTGCGGCCCGTACACCGCCGGGGCGCCCTTCGGGCCCGTCAGCGGGTTGTCGACGTCGCTGGCGAGGATCAGGTCGACCTCGGCGAAGCGCGGGTCGAGGCCGGAGAGGTCGGCCGAGGCGAGGTCGCGCAGCGGGCCGCCGCCGGGGGCGACGGGCTCGCCGTCCTCGTCGAGGAACCTGGCGCCGAGCGCGGCCAGCATCCCGGCCCCGCCGTCCGTGGTCGCGCTGCCGCCGACGCCGAAGACGATCGTGCGGGCCCCGGCGTCGAGCGCGGCGCGCAGCAGCTCGCCGGAGCCGTACGTGGTGGCCGTGAGCGGGGCGAAGACGCCCTCGGGGAGCAGCTGGAGGCCGGACGCCTCGGCCATCTCCACGACGGCGGTGTCGCCGCGCAGCGCGTACGCCGCGGTGACCTCGGTGCCGAGCGGTCCGGTCACCGTCACCTCGCGGCGCTCGAAGCCGCCCGCGACGGCCGCCGCGACCGTGCCGTCGCCCCCGTCGGCGACGGGCAGGGCCTCGACCCGCACCTCGGGGTCGACCCGGCGCAGGCCCGCCGTCACCCGCTGCGCGACCTGCACGGCCGTCAGCGAGCCCTTGAACTTGTCCGCGGCAATCAGCACGCGTCGCGCCTGCGCGCGTTCCGACTCCGCCGTCACTGTAGCGTCCGCCACCTTGGATCCCCTTGCTTTCCGGGCCTTGCTCGCGTCAAGGCAGTCGCGCCGCTGAGACCCTATCTCCAGGTGGGGCTCGCTGCCCATGGCCGCTCGTACGACGAGACGGCACGGCGGGCCGAAATAGGGTGCTATTTCTGGCCATGTCGGGGTGGTAGTGCATCGAAGTGATCGATCAGCCGCCCCGCCGAGCCCTCGGAGGACCGGTCCCGCGACGGCTCAGGAACGCTCCGGCGCAGACGCGGACGGGCTCGGTTCGAGGCGGACACAGCAGTGGCCGGGGCTCAGCTCGAGGCACGCCTGGACGCCGCTGTCGTCGAGCCCGTCGAGGACGCCGCGCGGCAGGTGGAGGCGCATCTCGCAGACGGTACGGGGGTGTTCGCGGGCGAGCGCGTGGAAGGGGCAGTTGTCCAGCACGATCGCGTCGCCCTCGGAGCGGGGCTCGAACCCGTACCTCTCCAGCAGCTCGAGGGCGCTCGCGCCGGGCCGGTCGGGGAGCTGGGCGCCCAGGGTAGTGCTGCTCGGGGATGCTGACGGCGAACCTTCCGGCGGAGCGCTTGCAGAGCTTCGCGGGACGGCTCGCTCCCGGGCTGGTGCGGCCGCTGCGCCGCTCGTGGGCGACGTCGAGGAGGGGCTCGGCCGCCAGCCGGTCCAGGTGGAAGGACGCGGTCTGCCGGGCGAGCCCGAGGGCGGCCGCGGCTTCGTCACGGCTGACCGGCAGCGGGCGGCGCACGACGTGCTCGTACAGCTTCCTGCGGGTCGGCTCGTCCAGGGCGGCCACGGCGGGGCACGGCGGAGACGTCGGGGCGGGCTCTCCCTTCGGTGCGTCCACAGCCCGCACATCCGCGCCCCGCGAGAGGCTCTCCGCACCGACCCCGGCTACCAGGGACAGTCGCCAACCTGCTCGTGGACCGGCCCACCTACCTCGCGCCGTGGATCAACGACCTGGTGCCCGGCAGCGCCCAGGCGGCCAGGTACGCCGTCGGCGTCATCGAGATCATCGGCGCAGTCGCCCCGGCCCGGCTCGCCCAGCGCTGCCACCGCGAGCCGATCTCCCGCTGAGAGAAGCACCGTCAGGCTTCGATCAGGCCGACGCGGATGGCGTACCGCGTGAGTTCCAGGCGGTCGCGCAGGCCCAGCTTCTGCAGCAGGTTGGCGCGGTGTCGCTGGACGGTCTTGATGCTGATGAACAGCAGGTCCGCGATCTCCTGCGAGGAGTGGCCCTCCGCCACCAGCTTGAGGACCTCCTCCTCACGCGGGGTGAGGATCTGGTCGGAGGTCTCCTCGCCGTGGCGGGCCCGGTCCAGATAGTTCCGGATCAGCGCGGTGACCGCCCCCGGGTAGAGGAACGGCTCGTCCCGCATCGCCGCCCGGCAGGCCGCGACCAGGTCCCGGTCGGCGACGGACTTGAGCACATACCCGCTGGCCCCGGCCTTGAGGGCCTGGAAGAAGTACTGCTCGTTGTCGTGCATGGTGAGGATCAGGATGCGCAGGCCCGGCTTCAGGACGGCCAGTTCGCGGGCGGCCTGCAGGCCGGTCATGCGGGGCATGGCGATGTCAAGGACGGCCAGGTCGACGTCGTGGCTGCGGGCCTGCTCGACGGCCTCCGCCCCGTCGCCGGCCTCGGCGACCACATCGAGGTCGGGCTCCTGGTCGAGGATGAGCCGCACGCCACGGCGTACCAGGGCGTGGTCGTCGGCCAGCAGGATGCGGACCTTCTCGGTCATGCCGTCGGCTGCTTCCCGGGGACGGGGGCACTGAGCCGGACCTGGGTGCCGGCCCGGGGTGCCGAAGTGATGTCCAGGTCGGCCCCGATGAGCAGGGCGCGCTCGCGCATGCCGAGGATGCCGGCGCCCTCGCGCGGCGCCTTGATGCCGCAGCCGTCGTCCGTGACGCCCAGGCCCACTCCGGCGTCGGTGCGGAACAGGGCGACGGTGACGCGGCGGGCGTCGGCGTGCCGGGCCGCGTTGGTCAGCGACTCCTGGGCGACGCGGTAGAGGACGAGTTCCGTCTCCGGCTCCAGGGCGGGCAGATCGGCGTCGAAGCGGCGAGTGACCTGCAGCCCGGTGTGGGTCGCGAAGTCCTCGGTGAGCGAGGTCAGCGCGCTGATCAGCCCCAGGTCGTCCAGTACGCCGGGCCGCAGGCGGCGCACCAGGCGGCGCACCTCGTCCAGGCTCGCCCGGGTGATCTCCTGCACCTCCTGCAGATCCTCGCGGAGCGGCGCCGGTGCGTCGTCCGCGGCGCGTTTGAGGCCCAGCAGGATCGCCGTCATGGTCTGCCCGACCTCGTCGTGCAACTCCTGGGCGATGCGACGGCGTTCGGCCTCCTGCGCCAGCAGGACCCGGCCGCTGCTGGCAGCCCGTTCCTGCTCCAGCCGCTGCAGCATGGCGTTGAAGGTACGGATCACCTCCGCGACCTCGCCACGGCCGTCCACGGGCAGCCGCTGCCCGGGCCGCAGCAGGTCCACCTTGGTCATCAGCCTGGTCAGCTGGTCCAGCGGGGTCAGCCCCCAGCGCAGCAGCGCGGCGTTGGCGACCAGCATCACCACCAGGCCGCCCACCAGAATCACCGCTTCGGTCAGCAGCACCGGCACCGAGACGGTCACGGGCGCCCACAGCAGCAGTGCCGTCGCCGCGCCGAGCACGACGGCGTTGAGGGCGAAGATCCGCCAGAACAGGGACACCGGGAGTCACGCCTCTCTCTGAGACACGGCTGCCTCCAGTGTCGGGCCTCACGTGTCCCGGGCGAACCGCCGTGCTTGGTCTCCGGCCAGAGTGCCCCCGCTCCATGAGTGTGTCGATGGGTGCCAGCCCCCATTTCCGCCACCGTGGGATGTCCAGGCCCTGGGGGTGTGCACCCTGCGACCCGCCATAAATGGGGCCCGCGACCGATGGGGTTCCGCGCGGAAGTTGACCATGGTTGAGGCATGACCGAACGGAGGGCGCGGCAGCCGACCGGCACCCGTCCGGCGTGAGCCGCGCCCCCGCCCCGTACCTCATGCAGAGAGAGCGATGTGCCGTGTCTGTCGATGCTTCCCTCACCGGCCCCCGTCCCGAGCGCTCGACCGCGCACGACGTCCGGCAGCGCCTGGAGCACGCCCGCAGCAGCCGGCTGACGCAGCTGCAGGCCCTCCAGGAGACCGGGCAGAGCGCCGACGATCACCTGGCGGCCACGCAGAAGAGCGCCATCGAGGGCGTTCTGAAAGAGATCGAAAGCGCCTTTACGCGCGTCGACAACGGCACCTACGGCATCTGTCTGGGCTGCCGCAAGCCCGTGCCCGCAGAGCGCCTGGAAATCCTCCCCTACACGCCGCACTGCGTTGGCTGCCAGGGCCGCTCCGCCGTCCTCTGACCGGCGCCCCGGCCCCTGGCCGTACCCGTCCATCGCTCGGCCCGAGGGGGCAGTGGTGAACCACCAGACCGTCGCCGACCGCACGCATGCTGCGCATCTGTCGGCCGCAGACCTCGTCGCGCTGCGCAAGAACCTCGACGAGCAGCGCCTGTTCCGCCAGGAGCAGCTCAGGGAACTCACCGTCGCGGTCCCCGCGCGCGGCGACGCCCCCGGGCGGCAGCGGGCCGTCGGCCAGGTCGAGGTCGGCGTCAGGCTCGCCGCCTGCGCCCGCATGGTCCTCGTCGACGTCGAAGCAGCCCTCACACGCCTGAGCGAAGGCCGGTACGGCATCTGCCAGTTGTGCCGGCGGCCCGTCGCGCGCAAGCGGCTGATGATCGTGCCCCAGGCCCGGTACTGCGGGCCCTGCCAACAGGTCAAGGAGGCCGGCCGGTGAACGTGACCACCCACCCCCGCACCGACACCACCCGGCACCGGCCGTGGCCGTCGTCCCGGCGCCGCTGTGCCGTCGCCCTGGACATGGGCAGCGCCCGCACCCGGGTCTGGATCGCCGGGCGGGGGCTGATCCTCGACGTGCCCACGGTGTCCTTCGGGACCGACACCCTCTACCCGATCCAGCGCGGCACCATCATCGACACCGCCGGATGTGCGCGGATGCTGCAGCGCCTGATCGCCCACCGCATGCCGCGCCTGCTGCGCCCCCTGATCGTCGTCACCACCCCTGTGCTGGACGGACCGGCCTACCGCAGTGCCGCCCGCACGGCCGTGAGTGTGCTGCGGCCGCACCGGGTGCTGACCATTCCCGCCGCCCGGGCAGTCGCTCTGGCGGCGGGCGCCGACCTGTCCGGGCCGGTGCTGGTCGTGGACATCGGCGCGCACCTCACCGAGGTGGTGCTCCTGGCCGACTCCGACGTCGTCGACGCGCGCCGCACCGCGCTCGGCACCACCGATCTCGACAGCACGTCGCCGACGCAGCTCGGCGAGGCGGTGGCGGGCATGGTGACCGCGATGCTGCACCAGGACCGCACCGGCCTCATGGTCGAGGCCCTGCACCGCGGGGCTCTCCTGGCAGGCGGCGGGGTGCTGCGCCCCGAGATCACGTACCAGCTCACCGGACGGCTGCACATGCCGCTCCGGGTGGTGCCGACGCCGCACACCGCCGCCGTCCGTGGCGCCGCCGTACACCTGGGGGCCGTCCGCGGGCGTCCGGGCGCACCGGGCAGCACCGCGCTCCTGAGCGAGCGAGAGGCCCCGTAGGAAGTCGCCTCACGGCGCACCAGCCCGCACCCGCAGACGCAGACGCAGACGCAGACGCACCCACGGACGCACCCGTCGCCCAGCGCGCCCGTCAGCCCACCGCCCCCGCCGGTCGTCGCCGCCCCTGCCCGGCCGGCCGGTTCCGACCGTCTCGCGACCGTCTCGTCGGCCGATCGAAGGAGACCAACCATGGCCCGCGGCATCCCGTTCGCACAGCCCCCACCGCAACAGCCGCCCCGGGGACCGCTGTGGCGCTGGCGCCGCCACCCGCTGCGCCGCCGGAGCGACCTGGTGCAGGCGTGGATCAGCCTGGGCCTG
The DNA here is from genome assembly GCF_031157275.1 of Streptomyces sp. LHD-70. Classification (GTDB taxonomy): domain Bacteria; phylum Actinomycetota; class Actinomycetes; order Streptomycetales; family Streptomycetaceae; genus Streptomyces. Next base: position 196,321 of record NZ_JAVIFW010000012.1, on the reverse strand, counting down.
CTGATCGCCGTGCTGGCCGCCACCCCCGCCGCGATGCTCCTGGCCCACGACACCGCCCACCGCCACTACACGGACGCAGCCCGGCACGAGGCCCGGACCCGGCAGCAGACGACCGCCGTCCTCCTGTACGACGTGCCCAGCCACCCCGAGCCGGGGTCCGACGAGGCCAAGGCGGCCCGCTACCCGGTCGAGGTCCGCTTCACCGACCCGCAGGGCCGGGTCCGTACGGGGCGGACCGACGCGCAGCCGCAGCTGTCGGCGGGCAGCCGCATCCAGGTCTGGGCCGGTACGGACGGCCGGATCGCCGATCCGCCGATGACCGTCGGGCAGGTCCGCAGCGGCAGCGCCTGGTGGGCCGTCGCCGCGGCCGTGGCCGTCCCCCTCACCGGAGCCCTCGCCCACGGCGTCACCCACCGCCTCCTGCAGCGCCGCAACCTCGCCGCCTGGGATGCGGCCTGGGCCAGGACGGCGCCCCGCCGGCCGACCGCCCCCTGACCCGCTGCCGCCAGGCGTCGAAGACCGGACCGCGAAGAACAGACCGCGAAGAACGGACCGCGCCTCGCAAGGCTTCTCCCACACGGTCGCCTCGAGGCCCGCCGTCCGTCGCCGTCGGCCCCACCCCGCAGACGCCGCATCCCGCACACCCCCTCCCTGGCCGCGCGGCCGCGCCCGAACTTGGGTAGACCGGAGGCATGACCCCTGTCGCGGGCACCGACCTCGCCGACCGGATCCACGGCGGCTGGCTCGGCCGGATCGCGGGCAACATGCTCGGCAAGCCGGTCGAGCAGGGTGAGACGTGGACGCGGGCGCGCATCGACCGCTATCTGCGGCGGGCCGAAGCCCTGCCGCTCACCGACTATCTGCCCGAGCCGGTGGACGCCGCCGACGCGGCCGACCTGCGGCCCGAGTGGCGCTCCTGCGTGCGCGGCCGCATCGACGGCAGCTGCCGCGACGACGACGTGGACTACACGATCCTCGGCCTCGACCTGCTGACCGAGCACGGCTTCGGCTTCACGACCGAGCAGGTGGGCGAGTTGTGGCTGCTGCGGCTCCCGTACCTGCAGACGTTCACCGCCGAGCGGGTCGCGTACCGCAATCTCGCCGACGGGCTGCGGCCGCCGCTGACCGCGACGCGCGACAACCCGTACCAGGAGTGGATCGGCGCGCTGATCCGCGCGGACATCTTCGGCCTGACAAGCCCGGGCCGGCCGAGCCGCGCCACCGCGCTCGCCCGCAAGGACGCGGTGCTCTCGCACACCGGGAACGGGGTGTACGGGGCGATGTGGGCGGCGGCGCTCGTGGCTGCGGCGTTCACGGCACCGGATCCGCGTGCGGCGCTCGAGGCGGCCCAGTCCGTGATCCCGGCGAGCAGCCGCCTGGCCCGTACGGTGCGCCGGGTCCTCTCGCTGCACACGGCGGGCCTCGCCTGGTCGGACACGCTGGACGCGGTCGGGCACGACACGGCGCGGTACGGCTGGATCCACACGGTCCCGAACGCGGCGGTCATCGCGGCCGGACTGCTTTACGGGGACGGGGACTTCACGCGCACGATCGCGCTCACGGTACGGGGCGGCCTCGACACCGACTCCAACGGCGCCACGGCAGGCGCGGTGGCGGGCGTGCGCTGCGGGGCGGCCGCACTGCCCCCGCAGTGGACGGAACCGCTGGCGGACCGGGTACGGAGCGCGGTGTTCGGGCGGGACGGGACGCGGATCAGTCAACTGGCGGAGGAGGCGCTGGAGTTGGCGCGGTCGGGAGCCGATCGCGCCCCCTGAGGTGCCGCACGCAGTGCGCACCTCAGGGGCGCGGGGAACTGCGCGAGCAACCAGAGAGAGACCCGCGGTCGGCCACGAGCCCAAGCCCCCACTCCCCGTAGCTGCCCCCTACTAGGACAGGGCCCAGCACGCACCGAATACGCTCGATCGCGTGACTGCCGACTTCGCCACCTACATCGCGGGCCTCCCCAAGATCCTCGCCGGGGCCGCCATGCTGTTCCGGGACGCCGACGACCGCGTCCTGATCCTCGAGCCGAACTACCGCGAGGGCTGGGCCCTGCCCGGCGGCACCATCGAGTCGGACGACGGCGAGACCCCGCGCGACGCGGCCCGCCGCGAGACGGTCGAGGAGATCGGGCTCGACGTCTCCCCCGGCCCGCTCCTCGCCATCGACTGGGTCTCGGGCCCCGGCCGCCCGCCGATCGCCTCGTACCTCTACGACGGCGGCGTCCTCACCCAGGACCAGCTCGACGCGATCGTGCTGCAGGACGAGGAGCTCGACTCCTGGCGTCTGGTGCCGGCCGCGGAGCTCGACGCGTACGGCCCGCCCTGGCTGGTCCTGCGGGTACGGGCCGCGCTGGCGGCGCTCGAAGCGGGGGCGGGCCCGGCGGAGCTGGTGCAGGGCGAACCCGCGCGCTGAAGCCCCGGGCACAATCCGCTCGCGGCGGCCGTACCCGCCTGCGTACCCTCGCCGCATGAGCACCAGGCCACTCGTCGCCGTCCTGAGCGGGGCCGGGATCTCCACCGACTCCGGCATCCCGGACTACCGCGGTCCGCAAGGGCTTTGGCGGCGGGATCCTCAGGCGCAGCGGCTCGTCGAGTTCGAGGCGTACGTATCGGACCCCGAGATCCGGCGGCGGTCGTGGCAGATGCGGCGGGCCAATCGGACGCTGCAGGCCGAGCCCAACGCGGCGCATCGCGCGATCACCGACCTGGAGCGGTCCGGGGTGCCGGTGCGGGTGATCACGCAGAACGTCGACGGGCTGCACCAGGCGGCCGGCATGCCCGAGCGCAAGGTGCTCGAACTGCACGGCACCGCGCGGTCGGTGGTCTGCGTCGGCTGCGGGGTGCGCTCGTCGATGACGGAGGCGCTGGCGCGCGTGGAGGCCGGGGAGGCGGACCCGGCGTGCCTGGTGTGCGGCGGGATCCTGAAGTCGGCGACCGTGATGTTCGGCGAGCGGCTCGACCCGGAGGTGCTCGGCGCCGCGATGACCGTCGCGAAGGGCTGCGACCTGTTCCTCGCGGTCGGCACGACCTTGCAGGTGCAGCCCGCCGCGTCGCTCGTGGGGCTCGCGGTGGAGCACGGGGCGCGGCTGATCATCGTCAACGCGGAGGCTACGCCGTACGACGAACTGGCCGCGGAGGTCGTCCGCGAGCCGATCGGCACGGCGCTTCCGGCGCTGCTGGCGCGGGTGGCGGATTCGGCTTCTTCCTGAACTGCCGTACTCCGCACGGCCCATGGCGAGACTACGCAGCCTTCTCGGGCGGGTCGCCCCACTCGTCCCAGGACTTGCCGCTGAACCCGTCGTAGCTCTTGAGCAGGGCGACGAGCCCGGCGGTGACGCGGGGGTCCCACCAGTCGGCCTTCGCGCGCAGGGAGCCACGCTTCAAGTACAGGACGGTCTGCCCGTCCAGCTTCCACTTCGTGCGGTACGGCATCCGGGCGACCAGGCCGTCGCCGCCGATGAGGGCGGCCACGGCCATGACGATCTGCAGCGGCAGGATCAGCCACCACACGAACCACCAGAAGGCGTTCCCCTTGACTCCGACGAGCGTCGGCCCGCCCATCTGCTCCACGGTCCAGCGGGTCCTGGCCCCGTTCTGGAGGGCGCGCTCGCGCATGACCCGCGCCAGCGGTTCACCGGCCGCGCCGAGGATCTCGTACATCGAGGCCTGGCCCTTGGCCGCGGACTTGGTGACCACGTAGGCGAGGACTTGCTGCCGGTACCGGTCGGCCCACAGGGTGAAGGACCGCACACCTTCCTTGCGCGACTCGCGGTACGCCTTGGCCCCGCCGGGCGGCTGCGCCACTTCGGGGAAGGCGTACGGCTCGGCCTGCTCCGCAGCCTCAGGGGTGCCGTCGGTGAGGTAGATCCATCGGCGGACACCCCCCTCCCGCTGCTCGTCGGATCCTTCCTTCGCCTTTTTCGCAGCCGCTTCCTGCAGCCACGCCTTCGTCGTCATCATCCGTGCTTCCCCGCCGAGTTGGGCCTGTTCCTCGGCGGACCCTACCTACAGATCGGAACAGCTCCGCCCCCGCCCCTCCAGGTCCAACAGCCCCCGCTTCCGGTCGAGCCCGCCCCCGTACCCCGTAAGGCTTCCGTTGGCGCCGACGACCCGGTGGCAGGGGACGACGATGCCGACCGGGTTCTTGCCGTTGGCGAGGCCGACCGCGCGGGAGGCGTTCGGCTTCCCGAGCTCCGCGGCCAGTTCGCCGTATGTACGGGTCTCGCCGTACGGGATGGTCAACAGGCCCTCCCAGACACGGCGTTGGAAGGGGGTGCCCGCCAGCCGGAGCGGAAGGTCGAAGCTGTGGCGCTCGCCCGCGAAGTACTCCGTGAGCTGGCGGACCGTCTCGGCGAAGGGGTCCTCGTCGGGCGCGACGCGTACGCCGAAGTTCTCCTCGGGCGGGCGATGGCGCTGGTCCGTCATGTAGAGGCCGGACAGTGCGCCGTCCGCGGCGACGAGGGTGAGCGGGCCGTACGGGCTGTCGACAAGCGCGTGCGTGGTCGTCATGGCAACGTCCTTATGCCGGAAGGTGGTTGATGGGGTGGTCGTCGGTCGCCCACAGGTACTGGACCGCGTAGGCCCGCCAGGGGCGCCACGCCGCGGCACGTGCCGTGAAGGCCGCCGGGGTGGAGGGCAGGCCGAGGCCCTGGGCGGCGCGGCGGATGCCGAGGTCGGTGGGGAGGAACGCGTCCGGGTCGCCGAGTGCGCGCATCGCGATGATCTCGACCGTCCAGGGGCCGAAGCCGGGCAGCGCGGTGAGCCGGGCGCGGGCCTCGTCCCAGTCGCTGTCGGGGCCCAACTTAAGGGTTTCGTCGACGAGTTGACGTACGAGTGTGGTGAGGGTGGTGCGGCGGCTGCGGGGCAGGGCGAGGGACTCGGGGTCGAGGGCGGCGAGCGCCTCGGGGGACGGGAAGAGGTGGGTGAGGCCGCCCTCGGGGTCGTCGACCGGCTCTCCGTGGGCGTGGACGAGGCGGGCCGCGTGGGTGCGGGCGGCGGCCGTGGACACCTGCTGGCCGAGGACGGCGCGTACGGCGAACTCCGGTTCGTCGACGGTGCGCGGGACGCGGCGGCCCGGGGCCTTGTCGACCAGCGGGGCGAGGAGTTCGTCGGTGCGCAGCTGCTCGTCGACGGCGACCGGGTCGGCGTCGAGGTCGAGCATGCGGCGGCAGCGGCTGATGGCGACGGTGAGGTCGCGCTGGTCGGTGAGGGTGAGCCGGCAGCCGATGTGGTCGGGCGCGGGCGTGAGGGCGACGACGCCGGGGCCGTGCGGCAGGCGCAGGGTGCGGCGGTACGCGCCGTCGCGCCACTCCTCGACTCCGGGTACGGCGGTCGCGGCGAGGTGGCCGAAGAGGTTGCTCGGGTTGAGCGGGGCGCGGAACGGCAGCCGCAGCGAGAGGACGCCGGGGGTGCCGGGCTCGGTGCGGCCTCGGCTGCCCGTGGCCCGGGTGCGGAGTTCGCCGGGGGCGAGGGCGTACACCTCGCGGACGGTGTCGTTGAACGTGCGGATCGACGCGAACCCGGCGGCGAACGCGATCTCCGCCATGGGCAGTTCGGTGGTCTCGATCAGGATGCGGGCGGTCTGGGCGCGCTGCGCGCGGGCCAGGGCGAGCGGTCCGGCGCCGAGTTCGGCGAGGAGCTGCCGCTCCACCTGCCGGGCGCTGTAGCCGAGCCGGCCGGCGAGGCCGGTGACGCCCTCGCGGTCGACGACGCCGTCGGCGACAAGCCGCATGGCGCGGGCCACGAGGTCGGCGCGGTGGTTCCACTGCGGTGAGCCGGGTGTGGTGTCGGGACGGCAGCGCTTGCAGGCCCGGTAGCCGGCCTGCTGGCAGGCGGCGGCGCTCGGGTAGAAGCGCATGTTGCGCGGTTTGGGCGGTACGACCGGGCAGCTCGGACGGCAGTAGATCCGGGTCGTCAGGACGGCCGTGAAGAACACCCCGTCGAAGCGGGCGTCCTTCGCCTGGACCGCGCGTACACAGCTCTCGGTGTCGGTGTGCATGCGTCCAGCTTCACCGAACGAGGCCGCCGGGGCTGGCGAGAATCCGACATCGACATCGGACTGCCAGGGCCCCGACGGCCTCCGTTCGTGAGCGGGCGGTGCTGCCTGCGGTGCTACTTCAGGCCGAGCAGCTGCTCCAGCGGGTCGATCGCGAAGTACACGGTGAACAGGGCGGCGGTGCCCCACAGCAGCCAGTGCACCTCGCGGGCCTTGCCGAGGCAGGCCTTGATCACGACGTACGACACGAAGCCGGCGCCGATGCCGTTGGTGATGGAGTACGTCATCGGCATCACGGCGATGGTGAGGAAGGCCGGGATGGCGAGCTCGTACCGCTCCCAGTCGATGTGCTTGACCTGGGTCATCATCAGGAAGCCGACGGCGACGAGGGCCGGGGACGCGGCCTGCAGCGGCACGATCGTCAGGACCGGGGTGAGGAAGAGCGCGGCGGCGAACAGACCACCGGTGATCACGCTGGCGAGGCCGGTGCGCGCGCCTTCACCGACACCGGCGGCGGACTCGACGTACGTGGTCGCCGAGGAGGCCGAGGCCGCACCACCGGCGACGGCGGCGGCACCGTCGATGAGCAGGACGCGGCCGAGCTCGGGCACCTGGCCGCGCTCGTCGAGGAGTCCGGCCTCTGCGGTGACGCCGACGACCGTGCCCATCGTGTCGAAGAAGTCGGACAGGATCAGCGTGAAGATCAGCAGGATCACGGTGAGGACGCTGACCTGGCCGAAGGCGCCGATGACGTCGAACTGTCCGAGCAGCCCGAAGTCCGGGGCGGCGACGGCGTTGTCCGGCAGGGACGGGGAGATCAGGCCCCAGGACTTGACGTCGGCGATCGAGTTGATGATCAGCGAGAGCACGGTCATCACGGCGATGCTGATGAGGATCGCGCCGGTGACCTTGCGGGCGAGCAGGACGACGGTCAGGAGCACGCCGAGGCAGAACACCAGCATCGGCCAGCCGACGAGCGTGCCGGAGCCGAGCTGGACGGGGACGGTGCTGTTCGCGGCGTCCGGGACACGCGTGACGAAGCCGGCGTCGACGAAGCCGATGAACGCGATGAACAGACCGATGCCGACGCTGATGGCCTGCTTGAGCGCCTGCGGGATGGCGTGCATGACGGCCTGCCGCAGACCGGTGAGCACGAGGATGCAGATCAGCACACCTTCGAGCACGACAAGGCCCATCGCCTCGTCCCAGCTCATCAGCGGGGCGATCTGGAAGGCGACGACGGCGTTGAGACCGAGGCCCGCCGCGAGAGCCAGCGGCAGGTTTCCGCCGACGCCCATGATGATCGTCATCACCGCGGCCACCAGCGTGGTGGCGGTGGCCAGTTGGGTGGGGTCGAGCTGGTCGCCGAACTTGTCCTTGGCACTGCCGAGGATGATCGGGTTGAGCACCAGGATGTAGGCCATGGTGAAGAACGTGGCGACACCGCCGCGTATCTCCCGGGCGTACGTCGAGCCGCGCTCGCTTATCTGGAAGAACCGGTCGAGGGGGCCACCGGATCTGGCGGGCGGCGCTGCCGGCCCCGTGCTGGTCTGCATGACTGCGTCTCCTGGCCCTGCAAAGATGCGGGGATTTCGGGGGGAATAGCGGTATTCAATGCGGGATTTAGGGCTTGTCAGGTGCCACGGCAGACACATGTACGGGCGTCGTACGAACGCACATGCGGCACCTCGCGGGTGGATCATACGCGGCATGCCGGAGTTCACAATTCCGATGAGAAATAGCGGGACTTGGGCCCGGCGCCCGACTAGTGATCAGTATGTTCTTTCCTACAAAATCGCTACGGACCTAATCCACCAAAACCGGACGCACGCGACAGCGGCCCTGCGGTCGCGGTCCGTGCCTGCCTACTCTCTGTCCGTGCACCCACCAATCCCCTTCAACGCGCGCGCCGCCCGGACCTTGCGCGAGAAACTCGGGATGGCGCCCGGACACGTCGCGTACGGCATGAGCGCTTCGTACGGAATGACCCACATCACCCCCGACCACATCACCGCGTGGGAACGGGGCGTCGCGGCGCCGACCGCGCATGAGCTGAACGCCCTTGCCGGTGCGCTGTGGTGCTCCCCCGGCGAGCTCATGGGCCGGCCGCGGACGCTGCACGAACACCGGCTCGCCCGCGGGATCGCCGCGGACGACATCGCCGACGCCACCGGCCTGACGCGCGAGGCCTACCAGCAGATGGAGGCCAGTGGCCGCTGGAGCGGAGACGCGCAGCAGTCCGCCAAGCTGGGCGGCATCCTCGGTCTGGCCCCCCGCGACCTGGTCGCCGTCACGGGACTGGAGCAGGAGCTGGCGCGGCTGCTCACCGAGGCGGTCTCCACCCGCTGGCAGGCCCACATCAAGGACATCGCCAAGCTGCTCTCCAGAGACCGGCGCGAGCTGAAGGAACCGCTGCGCGCGATGCACGACGAGTACCAGACCCTGATGGCCGCGACACTGATGCGCGCCAGCTCCCACTCGGCCGCGGGCGAGGCGGGCCAGGTCTACCTCGACAAGATCGTGGACCACTTCTGGGACCGGTTGGAGGGGTAGGGGGCGTAGGAGGAGGGGGCGGGCCCCCTCTGCGCGTCACCTCACCTGCGCGTCAGGCCACGCGCGCGTCAGCCCACCCGAGCTGCGAACGCCTCGTAGGCCGGCTCGTCGAACAGCACGAAGCGGACCTCCTCGACCGCTGTCTCCGTCGCCCGGACCGTCTCCACGGCGATCCGCGCCGCGTCGTCCATCGGCCAGCCGTAGATCCCGGCGGAGACGGCCGGGAAGGCGACCGTACGTGCCCCCAACTCGTCGGCGACGCGCAGCGATTCGCGGTAGCAGGAGGCGAGGAGCTCGGAGCGGTCCGTGTCCGCGGACCAGCGCGGGCCCACCGTGTGGATCACCCAGTGGGCGTCGAGCCGCCCGGCGGTCGTGGCCACGGCCTGTCCGGTCGGCAGGCCCTTGCCGTAGTGCGCGGCGCGCAGGTCCCGGCAGGCGTCGAGGATCTCGGGACCACCGCGCCGGTGGATGGCCCCGTCGACCCCGCCCCCGCCGAGCAGCGAGGAGTTGGCGGCGTTGACGATGGCGTCGACGGACTGCTGGGTGATGTCGCCCTGGACGAGGGTGAGGCGGGTGTTCATGCACCTAGGGTGCCCCCTTTTTTAGGGGCACCGCCCCTCAACGCACCTGCCGCAACCGCCTCCACACCGCCTTCGCCGCATTGTGCCCCGACATCCCATGCACCCCCGGCCCCGGCGGGCTCGCCTGGGAGCAGAGGAACACCGCCGGGTGCGGTGTGTTGTACGGGAACAGCGACAGCTTGGGGCGCAGTACCAGCTGGAGTCCGGAGGCCGCGCCGCAGGCGATGTCCCCGCCGATGTAGTTGGCGTTGCGCGCGGCGAGTTGGGGCGGGCCGGCCGTGGCACGGGCGAGGACCCGGTCGCGGAAGCCGGGCGCGAACCGCTCCAACTGCCGCTCCACGGCGTCGGTGAGGTCCCCCTCCCAGCCGTTGGGCACATGTCCGTACGCCCAGAACGCGTGCTTGCCCTCGGGGGCGCGGCTCGGGTCGGCGAGGCTGGGCTGCGCGGTGATGAGGAACGGCCGGTCCGGGGCGCGCCGCTGACGGGACGCGGCGTCGAGCGCGGCGCCGATCTCCGCCTTGCTCGCGCCGACCTGCACGGTGCCCGCGCTGCGCGCCTCCTCGGCGGTCCAGGGCACCGGGCCGTCCAGGGCGTAGTCGATCTTGAACGCGCTTGCGCCGTACCGGTATCCGTCGTACACCCGGCCCAGGCCCGCGATTCTCGCGAGGGCCGTGGGGGCGGTGTCGAAGACGTAGGCACGGGCAGGCGGCAGGTCGTCCAGGCGCTTGACCTCGAAGTCCGTGTGCACCGCCCCGCCGAGATCGCGCAGATACGCGGCGAGCGCGTCGGAGACGGACTGCGAGCCGCCCTTCGCCATGGGCCAGCCGCGCTCGTGGGCGGCGAGCGCGAAGACCAGGCCGACGGCCGCGGTGGCGGGGCCGCCGAGCGGGGCGATGACGTGCGCGACGAGCCCGGCGAACAGGGCCTTCGCCCGCTCGTCCCGGAACCGCTGGGCCATGAGCCAGGTCGACGGCATGAGTCCGGCGAGGCCGAAGCGCGCGAGGGTGACCGGGTCACGGGGCAGCGCGGTGGACGGCAGCGACATGAAGTCCCGTACGAGCGTGTCCCATTTGCCGATGAAGGGCTGGACGAGGCGGCGGTACGCACCCGCGTCGCGTGGGCCGAACGACAGGGCCGTCTCGGCGACGGAGCGGGACAGGACGGCCGCCGAACCGTCGAGGAACGGGTGCGCCATCGGCAGCGGGGGGTGCAGCCACTCAAGGCCGTACCGCTCCAAGGGCATGCGGGAGAAGGCGGGGGAGCCGATGCCCAGGGGGTGCACGGCGGAGCACGGGTCGTGCCGGAAGCCGGGGAGGGTGAGCTCTTCCGTGCGGGCGCCCCCGCCGACCTTTCCCTCGGCCTCGAACACGGCCACCGAGAAGCCGCGGCGGGCCAGCTCGACGGCGGCGGTCAGGCCGTTGGGCCCCGCACCCACGACGACGGCATCGAGCATCGACGGCACCTTCGGACTCCTTTGTCAGCCGGTGGTCGGACCACTGCTCCCCCGGCTCGGTCGACTCCGGGGCCCGTGTGGCCGGTCCCGCCCAGGATATGCCGGTGCACTGACAACACCGCCGGGGGTAGCCTGCGCCCGATGCCGAACTGGACACAGCGGACTCAGCACGGGGACGCGGGCACCGCCACGCACCACTGGTACGAGTGCGACGACTCGGGTGCGGTGCTGCGGCACGCGTCGTTCGCGACGGGCCCGGCACGCACCGAACCGCCCCCGTATCTGGCCGAACACACTCCCCGCGAAGAGCCCTTCGCCGGTTCGGACGGCGCAGCCGTCACCGCCGCCGACCGCTCCGAACTGGCCTGGCTCCGCGAGGAGTTCGGCCCGCTCTGCGTCGAGGTGTACGAGGCGACGTACGGGATTCCCGCGGAAGCGCTCGCCCCCGACGGCCGCCCCGTCACCGCTGCGGAGTTCGAGCGCGCCTGGCGACGGGCCCGTCGGGACCGTGACTTCACCACGATCACCACGGGTCCGCTGCCGGTCGGTCTGTGCCTGAGCGGAACGGTCGAGCTGATCCCGTGGGGCGCGGGCTTCACCGGCCTGTTCGTCGGACTCGGCCTGCCCATGCTCGGGTTCGTGGACATGGGCCAGCTGCCGGGCGAGCCCGAACTCTGGCCCTCCGTGGGCACGGTGGGCGAGTTCGAGGTGGTCGGCGTACGGCTCAACTGCTCGGCGGAGAGCCGGAGTCAGCCGCAGGTGAGGCTCAGGCCCCGGCCCGCAGCAGCTCCAGGACCCGCTCCACCGTCCCCGCGTCCCGGCCGGCCGTGAACGGCAGGGCGTTGCCGCCCTCGATGCGGAACGGCTCGCCCGCGAGCGTGCGGTTGGTGCCGCCCGCCTCCGCGACGAGGAGCAGCCCGGCCGCGTGGTCCCAGGAGTTCTCCCAGGAGAACGCGACCGCGTCCACCTCGCCCTTGGCTATCGCCAGGTACTCCAGGCCGGCCGAGCCGCAGGGGCGTCCGTGCACCCCGTCCACGTCAAGCCCGAGGAGTGCGTGCTTCTGCTCGTCGGTCGTGAAGTCCGGGTGGGACATGGCCACTTCGAGGACATGCCCTGCCTCGGGCGCGCCCGGCCGCAGCACCCGGTCACCGAGGCGCGCGCCCCGGCCGCGGACGGCGACGGCGAGCTCCTCGAGCGCCGGTGCGTACGTCCACGACGCGAGGACCTCGCCGCGGTGGGCGAGCGCGACGAGCGTGCAGAAACCGGGGTCGCCGTGGACGAACTGCCGGGTGCCGTCGACCGGGTCGACGATCCACACGGGCGCGTCGCCGTGCAGCGCGTCCAGCTTCGACGGGTCGGCGTGCACGCCCTCCTCGCCGACCACGACCGAGCCGGGAAGCAGGGCCGTGAGCGACGCCGTGAGGTGTTCCTCGGCGCGGCGGTCGGCGACCGTCACGAGGTCGTGCGGGCCCTGCTTCTCGACGATCTCGTGCTCGGCGAGCTGGCGGAAGCGCGGCATCACCTCAACTGCGGCGGCCTTGCGGACAGCCTCCTCGATTTCGGCCAGGCCGGTGTCGAGAAAGCCTTCGAGGTCTTCGATCATGTGTCCCATCACATCACGCCCCACTGACAACCCCCACCCGGCAGATGGACGACGGCCCGAATCCCGGTGAACGCTGGGGTTCGGCTCATTTCGTACGGTCACCGAGGCATGCTCAGGGTCACCGGCCCACCGCGTACCCCTGCATCCCACGCGCATTGGCGGCCGCCGAGAGCACACCGGTCCTGGGGTCGCGCGCGACCGCGCACAGGCGGCCCTCCGACCAGGGCTCACCCACGGTGACGTCATGGCCGCGCTCGCGCAGCTCGGCGATCACGTCGGCGCCGAGCCGCGACTCGACGGTCAGGCTGCCGGGCCGCATGCCGCGCGGGAAGAACGAGCCGGGGAAGGCGTCGGTGTGCCAGTTCGGGGCGTCGATCGCGCCTTGCAGGTCGAGGCCGCCGCGGACCCGGTCACGCAGGGCGACGGCGAGGAAGAAGTGCAGCTGCCACTGGTCCTGCTGGTCACCGCCCGGCGTCCCGAAGGCGAGCACGGGTTCGCCGTCCCGCAGGGCGAGGGACGGCGTCAGCGTGGTGCGCGGACGGCGGCCCGGGGTGAGGGAGTTGGGGAGTCCGGGTTCGAGCCAGGCCATCTGGAGCCGGGTGCCGAGCGGGAAGCCGAGCTCGGGCACGACCGGGTTGGACTGCAGCCAGCCGCCGCTCGGCGTGGCCGCGACCATGTTGCCCCAGCGGTCGACGACGTCGAGGTGGCAGGTGTCGCCGCGCGTCTCGCCGCTGCGCGCGACGGTCGGCTCACCGGCCCCGGCGACGGGTGTGCCCATCGCGTACTCCCCGTCGAGCACGGTCTCGGCGGCCGCCGCAAGCCGCGGAGCGCGCCCCTCCGGGCTGCCGGGGCGGAGTTCGTACGAGGCCCGCTCCCCTATGAGCGCCCGCCGCTCGGCGCTGTACGCGGCGGAGAGCAGCGCTTCGAGGGGCACCTCGGCGGCGTCCCCGTACCAGGCCTCCCGGTCCGCCATCGCCAGCTTGCAGCCCTCCACAAGGCGGTGGACGTAGGCGGCGGTGCCGGGCTCGGGCAGCTCGTCCGGGTCGTCGGGCAGCAGGGCGAGCTGCTGCAGGAACGCGGGCCCCTGACTCCAGCCGCCCGCCTTGCACAGGGTCCAGCCGTTCCAGTCGTACGTGGTGGGCGCCTCGTAGGACGCGCTGTACGCGGCGAGGTCCGCGGCGGTGAGGGTGCCGGTGTGGCGGTCGCCGCTGGTGTCGAGGGTGGGGCGGGCGGACTGGCGCAGGAGGGCCTCGGCGATGAAGCCGGTGCGCCAGATCTCGCGGGCGTTCTCGATCTCGGTCTCGCGGTCGTCGTGCGCGGCCTCGGCGAGCAGGCGCCGCCAGGTCGCGGCGAGCGCAGGGTTGCGGAACAGCTCGCCGGGGCGCGGGGAACGGCCGCCGGGCAGGTACACCTCGGCCGACGAGGCCCATTCGGGTTCGTTCTCGAAGAGCGCCCGCACGGTGTCGACGGTCGCGCCGATCCGCTCCACGGGCGCGTGCCCGTCCTCGGCGTACCCGATCGCGTACCGCAGCACCTCGGACAGCGACTTGGTGCCGTGGTCGCGAAGCAGCAGCATCCAGGCGTCGAAGGCGCCCGGCACGGCGGCCGCCAACGGGCCGGTTCCGGGGACGAGTTCGAGGCCGAGGGAGCGGTAGTGGTCGACGCTCGCCCCGGTCGGCGCGGGACCCTGCCCGCACAGCACGCGCACGTCGCCGCCGGCCGGGGCGAGGATGATCGGCACTTCTCCGGCAGGCCCGTTGAGGTGCGGTTCGACAATGTGCAGCACGAACCCGGCGGCCACGGCGGCGTCATAGGCGTTGCCGCCGTCCTCAAGGACGGCCATCGCGCTCTGCGAGGCGAGCCAGTGGGTGGAGGACACCATGCCGAAGGTGCCCTGCAAGGTGGGACGGGTGGTGAACATACGGCTCGGCTCCTTCGGCTCGTACGACGGTCGTGAGTGCGGTTTGCCCGGGGCGGTCATGGCGGCTCCAACTCCCCTCGCACGCGCGGTGCGTCGACTGCGGAACCGACCATTCCCGCAGGCTAACCGGCTCCCGCGCGGACCCGGACGGCGGCCGTCCGCGCGCGGGCCCTGCGCCACGCCGAAGCGGAACGGGAAGCGGCGGGCCATGATCGCCGCTACGCTCCGCGCCATGTTCGCGATCCGACCAAATAAGCCCAATTCCGCCAATAACGTGACCTCGATCTCGACCCTGCCCCGGCAGGAGCCGCCCGGCCTGCCCGTGCTCGCCGCGTTCGGCGTCACCGAGGGTGAGGCCCGGCCGCTGCCCGGCGGTCAGGGAGGCACCTGGTGCGCGGACGGCATCGTCCTGAAGCGGACCGGCCTGCGCACCGAGACCGCGTGGCGCGCCCACACACTCAACGCCCTGCCGGAGACCGACGAGTTCCGGGTGGCGCCGCCGGTGCGGTCGATGGACGGCACCTGGACGGCGGGCGGCTGGGAGGCCTGGCGGCTCGTGCCGGGCACCGCGGACGAGCGGCGCGTGGACGACGTCCTGCGCGTGGGCCGGGCCTTCCACGCCGCCCTCGCCGAACTCCCCCGCCCCGCCTTCCTGGACGAGCGGGACGACCCGTGGTCGCGGGCCGACCGGTTCTCCTGGGGGTACGCGGCGGGCTCCGCCGAGGCACGGGCCGCCGAAGAGGCCGTACCGGCCCGGGAGTTCGACCTCGTCGCCCCGCTGCTCGCCGCCCGCACCCCGCTGCCCGAGGGCGCCTCGCAGGTCGTCCACGGCGATCTGCTCGGCAATGTGCTGTTCGCCGACGCCGACGGGCTGCCGCCCGCGATCATCGACTGGCCCGCGTACTGGCGCCCGCCGGGCTGGGCCTCCGCTGTAGCGGCCGTGGACGCGCTGTGCTGGCACGGGGCCGATCCCGGCGTACTCGACCGCTGGGCGCACGTCCCGCGCTGGCGCCAACTCCTTGTCCGCGCCGTGCTGTTCCGCATCGCCACGCACGAGCGTCTGGACCCGGATCTGGCGGCGGCGTACCGGCCGGTGGCCGACCTGGTGCTCGACGGCCACTGGCCGCAGGCCACCGAGTCCCGGACCGCACAGCGCCGCTCGCCGCGCGCCGAGCCCCGCGGCGAGCGGCGGCCCGAGCCGACGGGACTGCGCGCGGTCCGGGCGCCGGAACCGGAACCGGAACCGGAACGGACGCACGCCGAGCCCGAGCCCCTGCGCGAGCCCGAGGTCCAGCCCCAAACCCCGACCCAGCCCCAGCCCCAGCCCCAGCCCCAACGGGCCGAGCCTCAGCAGGAGATGCTCGACGTCTGCGCTCCCCTCCCCGAGGAGCAGCAGGAGCCCGCCCCCGAGCCGTCCACCGGACCGCACGCCGAGCCGTCCACCGGACCGCACGCCGAAGCGTCCGCCGAACCGTCCACCGAGCAGCGCACCGGCCCGCTGGACTCCTCACCGTCATGAAGGACCCGCACGCGCGCGCCCGGCCTCGACCCAGGCACGCGCGTGCGGCGTGTTTTGGCCCAACAGAGCCGGTTTTCGCGCGCCGTTGCGCCGCCCCGAGCAGGGACGCGCCCCTCCCCGACGAGGAGTACGATTTGCACCTGTTCACCCCAGGTATCACGTACGACCAGTCGGCTGGAGGATGGCGCAGTGCACGGTGAGTACAAGATCCCGGGCGGCAAACTCGTCGTCGTGGACCTCGAAGTGGAGGACGGCGCGCTGCGGCATGTACGGGTCGCCGGTGACTTCTTCCTCGAACCCGACGACGCCTTCCTCACGTTGAGCCAGTCCCTCGAAGGCGTGCCCTCCGACACGGACGCGGCGGGCCTGGCCGCCCGGATCGAGGCGGCCCTGCCGGAGGGCACGGTGATGTACGGGCTGACCGCGGAGGGCGTCGGCGTCGCCGTACGACGGGCGCTCGCGCACGCCACGGACTGGACGGACTACGACTGGCAGTTGATCCACGAGGGCCCGCAGTCCCCCGCCCTGCACATGGCGCTCGACGAGGTGATCACCGCCGAGGTGGCCGCCGGTCTGCGGCCCCCGACCCTGCGCGTCTGGGAGTGGGCGACGCCCGCCGTGGTGATCGGCAGCTTCCAGTCGCTGCGCAACGAGGTCGACGCGGAGGGCGCGCGCCGCCACGGTGTCGAGGTGGTGCGGCGGATCAGCGGCGGCGGCGCGATGTTCTGCGAGCCGGGCAACACCATCACGTACTCGCTGTCCGTGCCGGAGGCCCTCGTGCAGGGCCTGTCCTTCGCCGACAGCTACGCGTACCTCGACGACTGGGTGCTCGGCGCGCTCGGCGACATGGGCATCAAGGCCTGGTACCAGCCGCTGAACGACATCGCCACGGACGCCGGGAAGATCGCGGGCGCCGCCCAGAAGCGGGTGACCGGCGGGGACGGCGCGGTCCTGCACCACGTGACCATGGCGTACGACATCGACGCCGACAAGATGGTCGACGTGCTGCGGATCGGCCGCGAGAAGCTCTCCGACAAGGGCACGAAGAGCGCCAGGAAGCGCGTCGACCCGCTCCGCCGGCAGACCGGACTGCCGCGCGAGGCCGTCATCGAGCGCATGATCGACTCGTTCCGCACCCGGCACGGCCTCACGGCGGGCCAGGTCACGGAGGACGAACTGGCCACGGCCCAGCACCTCGCGCGGACGAAGTTCTCGACCCCGGAGTGGACGGGCCGCGTCCCTTAGCCCCTCCCCTGGCCCCTCCCCTGGCCCCTCCCCCGAGGGGCCCGGAGAACAGTCCGAGTGGTGCCGCCCGGCAGGTGTCCCGCACCCCCGGTGAGCGGCCCGTACCCGTCCGTAGGTTCCGGCTGACGCCCCTATCCCGTACCGCGTCCCGTATGGCACTCTCGTCCCTCACACCTCACCGACCGACCACGGCCACGGCTCGCCGACCGACCGCGTCCCGCCGTACGAGGAGGACCGACTGTGCGTTCCCTGTCGCTGCTGCTCGCCGCACGGATGCTGCCCGTCGCCGCCCTGGCCACGGCGGGCTGGGCCTGGACCAGCGGCCCGTACGCACCGGCGGAGGACCGGCCGGCGGTCGCCGCCGAGCCCAAGGCGGCCGCGGTGACCGAGGCGGAGGCCGCGTACGACAAGCCGCCCTCGCCCTGCGGGGTGCTGAAGTCCCAGGCGGTCGAGGAGCTCGTGCCGGGCGCGGACCGCGACGGCAAGGAGCTGCGCCTGACCGATCCGGAGCGCCGCCGAACCTGCTCGTGGAGCGCGCTGGAGGGGTACGACTACCGCTGGCTGGACGTCGGCTACGACCTGCGGGACTCGACGGCCGCAGCACGCTCGGCGTACGCGGCGCGCACCGGCGGCTCCGCCGAGTCCGTGGACGGCCTGGGCGAACAGGCCGCCGTCGTCATGAAGCTGAGCGAGAAGGACGGCCAGCAGAGCCGCGAGGCCAAGCTGGTCGCGCGCTCCGGAAACGCCGTCGTGACGGTCACGTACAACGGCATGGATTTCCAATCGGAGTCCGCACCCAAGGCGGACACGCTCCGCGACGGGGCGGTACAGGCGGCCCGCGCGGCCCTCGCCGCACTCCCGGACCCTCGCTAGTACGCCCGGACCCGCTAGTTCCCCTCGTACGCCGAATCCCCCTCGTACGCCGAATTCCCCTCGCACGCCGAACCTCTCCCGACCTCTCCCGCAAGCCACCCGGGATCTGTAGAGTCCTCCCCCACCGCACCGACGGCACCCGCACCGACGCACCCGCTTCGCCCCTCCCCGACGGACTCAGCAGAGCGAGGGCACGATGGCATCGACGGTTCCTTCCGCGCCGGGGCAGGGCGCGGCGCCGGTCACTCAACGCACGCACCCCGACGGGCGGGTGTCGCTCGTCGAGGGGGTGACCCTGGACGATCCGCGGTTCGCCAACAGCGACCTGCTGCCGGTGCCGATGGAGCGCCGCACCTGGGGCGTCTACAACTACACGGCGCTGTGGATCGGCATGGCCCACAACATCCCGTCCTGGACGCTCGCCTCCGGGCTCGTCGCGCTCGGCATGGACTGGAAGCAGGCGGTCCTCGTCATCGCGCTCGCCAACGTGATCGTGCTGCTGCCGATGCTGCTCACCGGGCACGCGGGACCGAAGTATGGCATTCCGTTCCCGGTCGTCGTGCGCGCCTCGTTCGGGCTGCGGGGCGCCAATCTGCCCGCGCTGCTTCGCGCCGCCGTGGCCTGCTGCTGGTTCGGCATCCAGACGTGGATCGGCGGGCAGGGCATCTTCCTGCTGCTCGGCAAGGTGTTCGGCGGCTGGACCACGGCCACGGAGATCGGCGGCCATCCGTGGACGCTGTGGCTCTGCTTCGTGATCTTCTGGGTGCTCGAACTGGCCATCATCTACCGGGGGATGCAGACCCTGCGGCGGTTCGAGAACTGGGCGGCGCCGTTCGTCCTGGTCGGCGCCGTGGTGCTGCTCGTGTGGATCACGGTGAAGGCCGGCGGCTTCGGGCCGCTGCTCGACCAGCCGTCGAAGCTGGGCTGGGGCGCGGACTTCTGGCCGGTGTTCTTTCCCGCTCTGATGGGGATGATCGGCTTCTGGTCGACGCTGTCCCTGAACATCCCCGACTTCACCCGCTTCGGCAAGGGCCAACGGGCGCAGGTCTGGGGCCAGTCGCTCGGCCTGCCGACGACGATGACGGCGTTCGCGCTGCTCTCCGTCCTCGTCACGTCCGGCTCGCAGGTCGTGTACGGGGCGCCGGTCTGGGACCCGGTGCAGCTCGCGGCGAAGACCGACAACGTCTTCGGGCTGCTCTTCGCCCTGGTGACGGTCCTGATCGCGACGATCTCCGTGAACATCGCGGCGAACGTGGTGTCACCCGCGTACGACCTGTCGAATCTGCTGCCGAAGGTCGTGAACTTCCGTACGGGGGCGGTCGTCACGGGCGTCGTCGGGGTCCTCGTGATGCCGTGGAAGCTGACCGAGACGCCCGAGTTGTACATCTTCACGTGGCTCGGCGTGGTCGGCGGGCTGCTCGGCACGGTGGCGGGCGTGATGATCGCGGACTACTGGATCGTCCGCCGTACGGCCCTCGATCTGGCCGGGCTCTACGACCGGCACGGCCCGTACTGGTACACGGGCGGCTGGAACTGGCGGGCGCTGTTCGCCTTCGGTGTGGGCGGGCTCCTCGCCGTGGGCGGTTCGCACTCCGCCCCCGGCAAGGGCCCGTTCCCCGCGGACGGCCTGATTCCGGTGCTGCGGCCGCTGGCCGACTACGGGTGGGCGGTCGGCCTGGTGACGGCACTCGTGCTGTACGCCGCCACCAGCCGACGGCCGGCCAGGCACGGCAGACGGCGACGGTCGTGATGACCTCCGCCGTCTCCTCGTAGGCCGCCAACAACTCACGGCATGCCCCTCGCCTCCCACATGACACACGCCGAACTGACCGTCACCCGCAGCTCCGGGGTGCGAGACCGCGAGGCGAGGTCTGCGAATCTTCGTGACCGAGGGAGTCACTCTCGGAGTACGGTCCGCCTGCTCGGTTGTCGCGCCACGGAACCGTACTGGCCCAAGCCCCGCCCCCCGGAACCGCGAAAGTCGGATGCGGCGTCCACTCCAGTCGTAGATCATGAACAGCGCCCGCAGCTCCCCGAGTTGGAGCTGTTCTTGGCCACCGTCGCCCAACCCCTTCCAGGAGCTGATCCGCCCGTGCAGGCTGCCGTCGCCGTGAACCCGGCCCAGGTGCCAGAGCTGTTGCTCGGCCTGGCCACCGTCCGCCCCGTGTTCCTCTGGGGCGCACCCGGCATCGGGAAGTCCTCGCTGGTACGGCAGTTCGCCGATTCGCTCGGCCTGGAGTGCGTGAGCCTCCTCGGCACCCAGTTGGCCCCTGAGGACCTCATCGGCGTACCGCAGATCCGGGACGGCCGCTCGGTGTTCTGTCCGCCCGAGGTGATCGCCCGCGATGAGCCGTACTGTCTGTTCCTGGACGAGCTGAACGCGGCGACGCCCGATGTGCAGAAGGCGTTCTACTCGCTGATCCTGGACCGTCGTATCGGGAACTACGAACTCCCCAAGGGCAGCATCGTCATCGGCGCCGGCAACCGCTCCACCGACAACGCCCTCGCCCGCCCACTGGCCTCCGCTCTGGTCAACCGGCTCACCCACGTCCATCTCCAGGCGTCGCCCAAGGACTGGCTGAGCTGGGCGGCCGGGGCCGGCATCCACCCGTGGGTGACGGACTACCTGACCGACCGTCCGCACCATCTGTGGTCCAAGCCGCCGAAGACGGAGGAGCCGTTCTCCACCCCGCGCTCCTGGCACATGCTCTCGGACGCGATCCAGTCCTTCGGCCCGGCGTTGGACGAGGACACGCTCAAGGTGCTGGCCCATGGCACGCTCACCCCTTCCCATGCCTCGGCGTTCTGCGGTTACGTCAAGATCGTGCGCAGTGAGTTCGGCGTCGACGCGATCATCAAGGGCGACGTCCGATGGCCGAACCGAGTGCAGGACCGCGACCTGCTCTACTACCTCGCCGAGTCCTTCCGTGGCCGGCTGCTCAAGGAGCTTCCGGCAAACAAGGAGCACGCCTCGCCTTCCGTACGGCAGACCGCGTACCGGGCGCAAGCCCTGCTCGTGCAGCTCGCCGAGATATCGGTCGAGGTCGCCCAGACAGTGATCGCGGACGACGCAGACGGCAACCCGGTACTGCCCGCCTGGTTCCTGGTTGAGGCCGCCCGGGACATGCCCCGGCTGGTGGAGGCCCGCCGGTGAGCGGGCCCGCGCGCGGCAGGAGCCCACGACAGCAGCCGCCGCGTCCCAACCCCCTCATTGAGGCCAACTACCAGCGCGGCCTGGACATCGTCCGCCGTGACGCAGCCCTCAACTCGCTGGGCGCGCAGTTCTGCCGCAGCTTCTGCCGCGTCGCCCCGAAGGACGGCTGGGCTCTGGTGGAGTCGGACGGCTGCGTCCACGTGAATCCGAAGCGGCTGGCCGAACCCAACGAGTGGGCCTGGGTCCTTGCACACTGTCTGCTGCACCTGGGCTTCGG
Source organism: Streptomyces sp. LHD-70 (assembly GCF_031157275.1). Classification (GTDB taxonomy): domain Bacteria; phylum Actinomycetota; class Actinomycetes; order Streptomycetales; family Streptomycetaceae; genus Streptomyces. The sequence continues at coordinate 175,145 of NZ_JAVIFW010000012.1, read as the reverse complement.
CCATGTGCCGGCGGCCCGGGGCACCCGGGTGCAGCCGGACCGTTACGAGCTGGCGGCCCGCTGCGTGGTGGTGAACCGTTTCCAGCAGTCGTTCCCGGTGGGCCGCCCGCCGTTCGAGCTTCCGGAGTCGTTCCCGGGCGGGGACGAGGAGCAGCTCGCTGAGCGTTTCCGCCGGGACGGCATCCCGGAGCGTTACGCGCACTGCGGGGCAGGCGGGCCCGAGCCTGACCAACGCCTTGAGCCCTGGCCGTACACCCGGGACCCCGAGGACTGGCAAGAGGTCTTCGCCCGTTCGCTGACGCGCAGGATCTCGACCGCGATGAACTCCGCCGGCCGCGGACCGGACGACTCCCCCAAGGGCCCATGGAACCGGGCACTCGACTGGTTCATCTCCTCGTATCCGCTCCTGGGCGGCATCGCCTCGGGGATGACTGTGATCGCGGACGCGGACCTGGCCCGCACCCACCAGATCTCGGTGGCCGCGGTGAACGCCGCCGTCGGCGAGATCTACATCAACCCCCAGCGCACGCACACCGAGGAGGAGTGGCGGTTCATCCTGGCGCACGAGATGCTGCACGCCGCCCTGCGTCACGCCGACCGTCGCGGCGCACGCGACCCGTACCTCTTCAACGTCGCCTGCGACTACGTCATCAACAGCTGGTTGGTGGAGATGAGCGTCGGCGAGATGCCGGAGGGTGTGCTCTACGACCCCGAGCTGGCCGGTCTGTCCGCCGAGGAGGTGTACGACCGGATCACCACCGACGCACGCCGCAAGCGCAGGCTCGCCACCCTGCGTGGCAAGGGCCGGGGTGACATCCTGAGCGCGCCACTGCCGCACTCCGGCGCGCCGACGGATTACGTCGACCTGGACGAGTTCTACCGTCGCGGTCTGCTCCAGGGCTTCGACCTGCACGACCGCAGGCGCGGGACGCTACCGGCCGGACTCGTGGAGGAGATCCAGGCGCTGGCCCATCCTCCGCTGCCCTGGGACGTGCGGCTTGCCCGCTGGTTCGACGAGTACGTGCCCCGTCCGGAGCCGCTGCGCAGCTTCGCCCGCCCCGCCCGCCGACAGGCGTCCACCCCCGAGATCCCGCGTGCAGGACGGTACTTCCCGCCCGACGAGCAGGAGCGCTGCACCTTCGGGGTGGTACTGGACACCTCCGGCTCCATGGATCGGCGGCTTCTCGGCAAGGCACTGGGCGCGATCGCCTCGTACGCCGAGTCACGTGACGTGCCGGCGGCCCGGGTGGTCTTCTGTGACGCGGCGCCCTTCGACGCGGGCTACCTTCCGGCCACCGAGATCGCGAACCGGGTGCGGGTGCGGGGCCGTGGCGGGACCGTGCTGCAACCAGGAGTGGAGCTGTTGCTCGCCGCCGAGGACTTCCCGCCGGGCGCTCCGGTGCTGCTGATCACCGACGGGGCGTGCGATGTTCTGCGGGTGCGACGTGAGCACGCCTTCCTGCTGCCGCGCGGGGCTCGTCTGCCGTTCACTCCGCGGGGACCGGTCTTCGAGATGTACTGAAGGGTGTTGCGGAACGCCGTGGTGAGGGCATTTCCCTTGTATGGGTGGGGCGTTGATGACCGTGCGGGACGTCTCGGCGTCCCCCCCGTGGTGACGATGCGCAGCGCGTTGAACGCCACGCAGGGGCGGTCTTCCCCGCAGACGGCCTGATCCCGGCGCTGCGGCAGACAGCGGCGGCCCGATGACCGCCGCTGTCTCCGCGTACCGGCACTGTCGCGTACCGGTGTTGCGTCAGCCCTGCTCGACCTCGGCAGCCGCCGACTCGGCCGCGGCCCGCCGTGCCCGGCTGCGGCCCATCGCCAGCCACGCGACGGCGAGGACGAGGAACCAGACCGGGGTCACGAGCAGCGCCTGCAGAGTGTCCGACTTCTGGGTGAACGCCCAGATCAGGAACGCGAAGAACGCGAACACGACGTAGCACATCGCGACGCCGCCGGGCATCTTGAACTTCGACGCCTCATGCAGGTGCGGGCGGCGCTTGCGGTACACGATGTAGCTGATCAGGATCATCGTCCAGATGAACATGAAGCACACCGACGAGATGGTCGTGACCAGCGTGAACGCCTCGATGATCGAGCCGCCGATCGCGACCATGACGACACCGCCGAGCAGGAACACCCCGGAGAGCAGCAGCGCGTTGACCGGGACCCGGCTTGAGCTCAGCCTGCCGAACGAGGCGGGTGCGTCGCCCTCGCGGGCCAGTCCGTAGACCATCCGGGACGTGGAGTAGATGCCGGAGTTGGCCGACGAGGTGGCGGAGGTGAGGACGACGAAGTTGATCACCGAGGCGGCGACGGCGAGCCCGGCGAGCGTGAACATCACGACGAACGGGCTCTTGTCGGCGCTGATCTGCCGCCAGGGCGTGACCGAGATGATCACGACGAGCGCGACGACGTAGAAGAGCATCACACGCACGGGGATCGAGTTGATGGCCTTGGGGAGGTTCTTCTCCGGGTCCTTGGTCTCGGCGGCGGTGGTGCCGACGAGCTCGATGCCGACGAAGGCGAACGTGGCGATCTGGAAGCCGGCCACGAATCCCATGGGACCGGTCGGGAAGAAGCCGCCGTCGTTCCAGAGGTTGGCGAAGCTCGCGGTGGCGCCGCTGGTGGACTCGAAGCCCTTGAACACCATGACGAGGCCGACGACGATCAGCGCGACGATCGCGACGATCTTGATCAGCGCGAACCAGAACTCGGTCTCACCGAACGCCTTCACCGTGGGCAGGTTGAGCCCGATGAGCACCACGACCGCGGCGAGCGCGGGGATCCACAGCGGGGCGTCGTCCCACCAGAACGCGACATATCCGGAAATGGCGACGACGTCGGCGATACCGGTGACGATCCAGCAGAACCAGTACGTCCAGCCGGTGAAGAAGCCCGCGCAGGGACCGAGGAGGTCGGAGGCGAAGTCGGCGAAGGACTTGTAGCGCAGGTCGGACAGGAGCAGTTCGCCCATGGCGCGCATGACGAAGAACAGCATCGCGCCGATGATCATGTAGACGAAGATCACCGAGGGGCCGGCGAGCGCGATCGTCTTGCCGGAGCCCATGAACAGGCCGGTACCGATCGCACCGCCGATCGCGATGAGCTGGATGTGCCGGTTGGACAACTGCCGGTCGAGCTGCGGCCCTTCGCCGGAGGACGGCGGGGCGCCCTTCGTACCGGGAGCTCCGGGACTGCCGCCGGACACCGCCGTCATGGCGGTGGAGCCGGATTCGCTGCTGTCGTGCATGGACGAACCTCACTGATCTCGCACGCGTGCGGGCGCGCGCACCGTACACACTCGCTTCAAGGGGGAGTTCGGCCCGCTCAGGGCAGGCCTTGAGACCCACACGGGGGCCGAGCCCCGCACGGGGGCCGAGGCCCGTCAGGGGGCCGGGAGAAAGCAGGAGATCAGCCCGCCGCCGGGCGGGCAGGCGGTGGCCACGGCTCGGGCATGGGAACAGCCATCAGAGGGCTCCTCGCAGGTCGAGCACGGGCCGGATACCCGTGCTGCGAAGTGAGCCTCCCCCTCTGTCATATGGCCTGAGAGCTTCGCGGTTCCGACACCGCTTGCACCGTGGGCGAGACGCCGCAGCGCCTGCTTTCCAGAGTTGCCTGACCGCGCGGTAGGGATGCCTGAGAGTTTCCGGGGAGGTGTTGCTCCTTCGGCGCCCGGGGCTGGCTGCCCCGGTGCTCTCCCGCTGCGGGGTAAACGGCAAGTTGCGGCGAGGCTAGGCTGAGTCCACCCCGGAAATCAAGGGGTCCATGGGAGTTCGGAGAAATACCTGTAGAGGGCATACTTGCAGGTCTCAGCCCCGCAGCGCGGGAATCACCGCGCTGCCGTACCCGTCGATGACCCGCTCCCGGGCGTCGTGCATGGCGTAGACGGCGAACTGGTCGACCCCGAGCGCCTGCAGCTCCCGCATCCTCGCGACCTGCTGCTCCACCGTCCCGATCACGCAGAAGCGGTCCACGATCTCGTCCGGTACGAAGGCGGTGTCGGGGTTGTCGGCGCGCCCGTGGTGGGAGTAGTCGTACCCCTCGCGGGCCTTGATGTAGTCGGTGAGCGCCTCGGGCACCAGGTCCGAGTGGGCGCCGTACTTGGCGACCAGGTCGGCCACGTGGTTGCCGACCATGCCGCCGAACCAGCGGCACTGCTCGCGGGCGTGCGCGAGGGCGTCCGGTGAGTCGTCCTCCGTGAGGTAGGCGGGGGCGGCGACGCAGATGCTGACCTCGCGGGGGTCCCTCCCCGCGCCCGCCGCCGCCTCCCGCACGGCCTTCACCATGGTCTCCGTCAGATACGGGTCGGCGAGCTGCAGGATGAACCCGTCGGCCTCCTCCCCCGCCATCCTGAGCGCCTTGGGCCCGTACGCCGCCATCCACACGGGCAGCCGCGCGTCCGCCCCGGTCCAGGGGAAGCGGACCGTGGTGCCGTCGCCCAGGTCCGCCTCCTGGCCCGAGGCGAGGGCGCGGATCACCTTCATCGCGGCGCTGACCCGGGCCAGGGTGTTCGGCGGCCGGCCTGCGACCCGCATGGCGCTGTCGCCGCGCCCGATCCCGCAGACCGTGCGGTTGCCGTACATGTCGTTGAGCGTGGCGAAGGTGGACGCGGTCACCTCCCAAGTGCGGGTGCCCGGGTTGGTGACCATCGGGCCGACGATCAGGCGCCGGGTGTTGGCCAGGATCTGGCTGTAGATCACGAAGGGCTCCTGCCAGAGCACGGCGGAGTCGAACGTCCAGCCGTAGCGGAAGCCGTTGCGCTCGGCGCGCTTCATGAGGCTGATGACCTGCGCGGCCGGCGGGTCGGTCTGCAGGACGAGTCCAAAGTCCATGCACGGGCTCCTAGTCGTTCAGATACTGGCAGGTACCGCGGGGCGTGTAGACGCCGTGCCCCGCTCGGCCTGTGAACTTCCGCTGGTCGACGACCACTTCGCCGCGCGAGAGGACGGTCTCCACCTGGCCTCGGACGCGCTTGCCCTCGTACGCGGAGTAGTCGACGTTCATGTGGTGCGTCTCGGCGGACAGGGTCTGCTCGGCGTGCGGGTCGTAGACGACCACGTCCGCGTCGGCGCCCGGGGCGAGCGTGCCCTTCTTGCCGTACAGGCCGAACATCCGGGCCGGGGCCGCGCAGGCGATGTCGATCCAGCGGCGGCGGGTGATGTGGCCGTCGACGACGGCCTGGTGGAGGAGGTCCATGCGGTTCTCCACCCCGGGAAGGCCGTTGGGGATCTTCGAGAAGTCGCCGCGGCCCAGCTCCTTCTGGCCGACGAAGCAGAACGGGCAGTGGTCCGTGGACACCACCTGCAAGTCGTCGGTGCGCAGCCCGCGCCACAGGGCCGCCTGGTGTTCGCGCGGGCGCAGCGGGGTCGAGCAGACGTACTTGGCGCCGTGGAAGTCCGGCTCGGCGAGGTTGTCGGTGGACAGGAACAGGTACTGCGGGCACGTCTCGCCGAAGACCGGCAGGCCCTTGTCGCGGGCGGCGGCGAGCTCGGCGACGGCCTCCTCGGCGGAGACGTGCACGACGTAGAGAGGGGCTCCTGCGACGCGGGCGAGCTGGATGGCGCGGTGGGTCGCCTCCGCCTCCAGGAGGACCTTGCGGACCTCTCCGTGGTAGCGGGGGTCGGTCTCGCCGCGCTGGAGGGCCTGTTCGACGAGGACGTCGATGGCGATGCCGTTCTCAGCGTGCATCATGATCAGCCCGCCGTTGCCGGCGGCGCGCTGCATGGCGCGCAGGATCTGGCCGTCGTCGCTGTAGAAGACGCCGGGGTAGGCCATGAAGAGCTTGAAGCTCGTGATGCCCTCCTCGACGAGCCGGTCCATCTCCTTGAGGGTTCTGTCGTTGACGTCGGAGAGGATCATGTGGAAGGCGTAGTCGATGGCGCACTGGCCGTCGGCCTTCGCGTACCAGGCGTCCAGGCCCTCGCGCAGGGCGCGGCCCTGGCTCTGCACGGCGAAGTCCACGATCGTGGTGGTGCCGCCCCAGGCCGCGGCGCGGGTGCCCGTCTCGAAGGTGTCGGAGGCGAAGGTTCCGCCGAAGGGCAGCTCCATGTGCGTGTGGGCGTCGACGCCGCCCGGGATGACGTACTTGTCGGTGGCGTCGATGATGCGGTCGGCGGTCCAGGACGCGGCCTGTTCGCTGCCGTGGGCGGCGAGGGCGGCGATCCGGCCGTCCTCGATCAGGACGTCGGCATGGGTCTCGTCGGCGGCGGTGATGACCAGTCCGCCGCGGATCAGGGTGCGGGTGCTCATGGCTTCCCCTCACATGGGATCTCGTACGGGGGTGGGCGACGGCGAGGGACGGGCGGCTGAACTACAGCCCGCGCAGAGCCTGTTCGAGTACGGCGGCGCCCTCCTCCGCCTCGGCGACCGTGAGGGAGAGCGGCGGGGCGATCCGCAGCACGCTGGTGTTGTGGCCGCCGCCCTTGCCGATGAGGAGTCCGGCCTCGCGGGCCGCCTCCAGGACGGCGGACGCGGCGTCCGGGTCGGCCTCGTCGGTGCCGGGCCTGGCCAGCTCGATCCCGATCATCAGGCCGCGCCCGCGCACTTCGCGTACGTGCGGGGCGCTCGCGCCGACCGCCCGCAGCCGCTCAAGGAGCAGCCCGCCGACCCGGCGTGCGTTGCCCTGCAGATCGTGCTCCAGGAGGTACGTGAGGTTGGCGAGGCCCGCCGCCATCGTGACCGGGGAGCCGCCGAAGGTGGAGATGGAGTTGGCGTCGAGGCAGTTCATGACCTCGGCGCGGGCGACGACGCCGCCGATGGACATGCCGTTGCCGATGCCCTTGGCGAAGGTGAGGATGTCCGGCGGCCCGTGCTGTCCGTGCGCCTGCCAGCCCCAGAAGTGCTCGCCGGTACGGCCCCAGCCGGTCTGCACCTCGTCGGCGATCCACAGGATGCCGCGGTCGGCGAGGACTTGGCGGAACGCCGCGTAAAGACCGTCGGGCGGGGAGGTGAAGCCGCCGACGCCCTGGATGGGTTCGGCGATCAGGGCGGCGACGCCGCGGGTCTGGCCGAGCATGTCCTCCAGGTCGGCCACGCAGGCGTCGGTGAACTCGGCGTCGGACAGGGCCGCGTACGGCCCGCGACTGCGGACACCGCCGTGGACGTAGAGGGTCTGCAGCGGCGAGAGGCTCGTGGGTGACCAGCCGCGGTTGCCGGTGATGGAGACGGCCGAGAAGGAGCGGCCGTGGTAGCTGTTGCGCATCGCCAGGATCTGGTTGGAGCGGTTGTACGTGGTGGCGAGCAGCAGGGCCGCGTCGTTGGCCTCGGTGCCGGAGGTGGTGAAGAAGACGCGGGCGTCCGGGATGCCGGACAACTGGGCGATCCGCTCGGCGAGTTCGACCATCGGGCGGTCGAGGTAGAGCGTCGAGGAGTGGATGATCCGGGCGGCCTGGTCGCTCACCGCCTTGGTGACCTCGGGCAGGGCGTGCGCGGTCATGGTGGTGAGGATGCCGCCGAAGAAGTCGAGGTACTTGTTGCCCTCGGCGTCCCACACGTGCCGGCCCTCGCCGTGCGTGAGCTCGATCGGGTCCTCGTAGTAGAGCGCGAGCCAGTCGGGCAGGACGGCGCGGTGCCGCTGGTAGAGGTCGGTCACGGCTGCACCAGCCCGTCGTACGCGTCGGGGCGGCGGTCGCGGTAGAACGCCCACTGGGTGCGGACCTCGTCGATGAGGTCGAAGTCCAGGTCCCGCACGACGAGTTCCTCGGTCTTGTCGCTCGCGGTCTCGCCGACCGTCCGGCCGCGCGGGTCGACGAAGTAGCTGGTGCCGTAGAAGTCGTTGTCGCCGTACTCCTCCTGGCCGACGCGGTTGATCGCGGCGATGAAGTACTCGTTGGCGACGGCGGCGGCGGGCTGCTCCAGCTGCCACAGGTACGCGGAGAGCCCGCGCGAGGTGGCCGACGGGTTGAAGACCAACTGGGCTCCGTTCAGGCCGAGTTGGCGCCAGCCCTCCGGGAAGTGCCGGTCGTAGCAGATGTAGACGCCGACCTTGCCGACGGCGGTGTCGAACACCGGCCAGCCCAGGTTTCCCGGTTTGAAGTAGTACTTCTCCCAGAAGCCCTTGACCTGCGGGATGTGGTGCTTGCGGTACTTGCCGAGATAGCTGCCGTCGGCGTCGATCACGGCGGCGGTGTTGAAGTAGAAGCCGGCCTGCTCGACCTCGAAGACCGGGACCACGATCACCATGCCGGTCTCACGCGCGAGGTCCTGCATGCGCCGCACCGTCGGTCCGTCCGGCACGGGCTCCGCCCAGCGGTAGTGCTCGGCCTCCTGGACCTGGCAGAAGTAGGGGGCGTTGAAGACTTCCTGGAACCCGATGACCTTCGCCCCCTGACGGGCGGCCTCCCGGGCGTGCTCCTCGTGTTTGGCGATCATGGATTCGGTGTCTCCCGTCCAGGTCGCCTGGACGAGGGCCGCGCGTACGACGTTCACCATGAGCTGCTCCTTCGACGCGACGCCGACAACTCCACCGGCCGCTGCGCCTCTACGCCTTCTACGCCCGTAGATCCTGGCCGTGGAGAGATGAACGTAAGCCGCGTCACAGCCCGGGGCAAGACCATCGTCGTGAACCGGCGGAGTCGATCAGATTTCGGCACTCGTGCGGGTGAAGTGATCACACGCGACATCTCGCCGCACGGCCGTCCCCCGGCCGCTCCCGCCTCCGCGCACGTCAGACGGCGATACCCGCCACCCGCAGCGCGTGCACCACGTCCCACTCCCGCTCCGGCGAGACCGCCCGCGCCGCCTCCAGGACCGGGGGCGCGAGGCGTGCCGGGTCGTGCAGCACGAACCGCGCCGCCTCCTGCGGCGCGCGCACCCGTACGTACGCGTCGAGCAGCGCCGCGACCTCCCGCTCCCGGCCGGCGTCCCGCAGGGCGAGCACCGCGTCGGCGATCTCCGGTGCCGGGCGGGCCACGCCCTGCCTGAGCAGCTGGGCGCCGTCGTCGGCGCGGCCCGCGGCGGCGAGGGCGTCGGCCGCCGCGACGAGCCGCTCCACGGGCAGCGAGGCGCTCTCCCACAGCAGCGTCACCCAGTCGGCGCCGAGCCCCGCGTACTCCAACTCCCGCGCCAGCAGCGGCAGTCGGGGCGCAGGCCAGAGCACGGCCTCGCAGAGCAGCGCGTACGCCTCGCCCGTGCGCCCTTCGGCGCGCAGCCGGACCAGCTCGCGCACGGCCTGGACGGCGGCGTCCTCGGCGGCGGCGTCCTCGGCGGCGGGGTCCGGCTCGCGCACCGGCTGCGGCTCGGCTCCTCGTACGGGACCGGCGCCACCCGCGAACCGAGCGCCCCGCGGCCCCTCCGGAGCACCGACCGCCCCGGGCATCACGTCCGGTACGGGCGCGACCTCGTCCGCGGCGGAGCCCTCGTCCGCCTCGACCCACCCGTACCGGGCCCCGCGCGGCCGCTTCCTCCGGTCGGCCGTACGCGGCGGAAGCACCCGGTCCCGCTCGGCCTTCTCGTCCAACTCGGCGATCCGGGCGCGGAGTTCCTCGCTCCGGGCCCTCGCGCGCTCCTGGTCGTCGCGGGCCCAGGCGAGGTCGAGCTGGATACGGTCGGCCTCGTGCGGTGTGGGCGCCTCGGAGAGCTGCGCGGTGAGGTGGTCCTGGCGGTCGATCGCGTAACGCTCCTCGCCGAGCATCAGGTCGAGCCGTTCGGCGAGGAGTCGGCGGCTGCCGGGCCTGGTGTCGTGGGCGGCGAGGGCGGCGCGGTGCAGCGGGCGGGCGAGGTCGGCCTCGCGTTCGGCGGCCGGGATTCCGCGGTCGGCGGCGAGGTCGTGCAGGAGCGCCTGGACGACATCCCACGGCGGTACCTCCTGGCCGTCGAGGCAGGCGGTCATGCCCTCGGGGTCGCGCTGCCAGAACACCCCGCACCAGCCCGCCTGTTGGTCGAGCCGGGACAGCAGACCCTCGAAGTACGCGGCGAACTCCCCTTCGACTCGGGGGAGTTGATGCCGTTCCATACCGCTCGCCCCCGTCGCGTAGAAGCGGACCCTTCCGGTCCGCCCATCCGGCACGCATTGCACACCCCGCGTGTTACGGGGCGGCTACGGGCAGTTTTCCACCGGGCACGTTCGGAAGGGCCTAGGCCCTGTCTTCAATCTCCCGTCGTCGCCCGAAGGGCGGCCCCGCGGCGTCAGGTGCGTGCTCTCGGCGTGCCGGGCGCAGGCCCTCGTAGCGGAGCTACTTGGGTCTTCGCCCGGTGCGGCGAGTGGGGGTCCCCCCGGCCGGAGGCTGGGGGAGCGTGCATGGCGTCGCGGGGCTGGGGGCACCTCCCAGCGGTAGCTGGGGGAGGGAGATTGAAGACAGGGCCTACGGGACGTCGGCGCTCTTCGCGGAGCCGCCGAGGGTCACGGCGATCCCGGTGTGCGGGCGCTTGCCGAGGCGTACGAGGGTGGCGGGCAGGTCCAGGAGCCAGTACTGCAGGCGGTACTTGCGGCCGAGGAGCTTGCGCAGGCGCGGCATCTCGTCGGCGTAGAGGAAGCGCGCCGTGCCGTCGACGGCGGGCGCGTCCTCCGCGACCCGCCCGCGTACGTCACAGGGCGCCACGCGCACGGCCTTGTCCCGGCGCAGCCGCTTGACCTTCCACGAGTCGCTCCGCGTCCACACCCACAGCTCGTCCCCGGACCGCACGACCCACACGGGCGTCGCGACACCGACCCCGTTCCGGCGGTACGTGGTGAGGCTGATGTAGCGGACGCGGCCGAGGTGTTCGGCGTTCATGGGGGTCATGCGGGGAGCTTAGGACGTGTCTGCCGGACGCCTCCTAGGAGGTGCCTGGGCCGCCCGCGTGGGTGAGGGTCTCCCAGGCGACGAAGAGGTCGTCGGTGCCGGCGGGGCGGGTGCGGCTCGCGAGGCGTTCGGTGTGGGGGACGGGCACATGGAGCCGGTTCTTGAGGTGGTTGAGGACCACTTCGAGGTCGGGGCCGAGGGTCAGCTCGGGCTTACCGCCGCACAGCCACGTCGGCACCTCGCCGCCGAGCTGGTACTCGGCGTGCAACTCCGTTGCCGCGCGCAGCCGTTCCCGTACCTCCCCGTAGAGGTCCACGCCCTGGTGGTGCGCGGTCTCAGCGGTGTGCGCGGTGGCGGCGATGGCGTACCCGACGTGCTGGAAGTTGCGGCAGGACTCCTGGCCGAGGCCGTCGACGAAGCGCTGCTGCCCGAACCAGTAGTCGCGGATCTTGTCCGGGGTGTCGGCGGTGCCGCCGGGCGGGGCGAGCGGCAGCGGCCCGTCGGAGCGCAGATAGAAGTACGCGGGCACGCGCGCCCGGAACCGCGCGAGGGCACGGTCGAACACCTTGCGGTCGTCGAGGAACACACCGATGGCGAGGGCCGCGTCGGTCATGGTGAGGTCCCAGTTGCCGTTGTAGTCGGCGACCTTGGCGTCGAACTCGCCGAGGTAGGCGTTGCGGAGCATGTCCGAGAAGCGCGCGACCCGCCCCTTCGGCCAGCCGTCGTACGTGTGCCGCACGATCTCCGCGGCCCGCGCCCAGGTGGACCCGGCCCAGGCGGCCTGCAGCCCGGCGTTGCCCTCGGTGTGGTCGCGAAGGACCTTCGACCAGGCGTCCATGATCTGCACGGCCTTCTCGGCGTGCGCCCGCTTCCCGGTGGCCGACCAGAGCAGCGCCTGGGTGTAGGCGGCGACGGCGTCCTCGCGCTCGGCGGTGCAGGCGGGCGGGTTCTTGTACGGCTTGCAGGCGACGACGGCTACGGGACGCGGGCGGTACGCGGCTTGGGCGTACCGGCTCGCGTTCATCGCGCGGTAGGCCGAGGCCCAGGGTTCGGCGCCGGACTCCACGTGGGCGCGGAGCGCTTCGAGCTGTGCGCGGTCGAGGAGGACGCCGGGGTGGGTGAAGGCGCGGGGTGCGTCCGGTCGCGGCGCGGACGCGGCCACGGCGTGCGGGGCGGCGGCGAGGGCTGCGACGAGGGTGACGCAGGCGGCGAGCCCACGGCGTGCGGGGCGTACGCGGCGTGCGGGGCGTACGCGGCGCGCAGGGCGCGGTCGGGTGGCCATACGAGCAGGGTGCACCGGCGTGTCACGCCCCGCGCGATGTGTTGCTCCGCGCGATGCGTCGCCCCGCGCGATGTGTTGCCCGGCCGCGCTGCGGCTCCCGTGGCGGGCGGGGCTCAGGCTGGAACGGGTGCGCAGCGCGTCAGGACCTCGTCGAGGGAGAGGCCGAGGGCGCCGGCGAGTGCGGCGACGGTGAAGAACGCCGGGGTGGGCGCGCGGCCCGTCTCGATCTTCCGCAGCGTCTCGGCGGAGAGCCCGGCGTTGGCCGCGACCTCGGTCATGCTCCGCTCGCCGCGCGCCTCGCGCAGCAACCGGCCGAGCCGCTCGCCGCGTTCGCGCTCTTCGGGGGTGAGGGGGGTGCGCACCATGCGGCCAGTCTACAGCGGCGGCCCATTCTTATACCGGTACAGTAATGACGGTATAGAAATACCGGTATAGTAATTGGCATGGTGGAACTGAAGACGGACGCGTCCCTGGACGCGATGCGGGAAGCGGGCCGAGTCGTGGCCCAGGCACTGACGGCGGTACGGGAGGCGGCGGACGTCGGCGTCCGGCTCGTCGACCTCGACCGGGTGGCGCGCGAGGTGCTGCGGGAGGCGGGCGCGGACTCCCCGTTCCTCGGGTACCGGCCGGGCTTCGCCCCGACCCCGTTCCCGGCGACCCTGTGCGTCTCGGTGAACGACGCGATCGTGCACGGCATCCCGGACGGGTACCGGCTGCGCGACGGCGACCTGGTCTCCGCCGACTTCGGCGCCCGGCTCGGCGGCTGGGTCGGCGACTCGGCGGTCAGCTTCACCGTGGGCAGGGCGCGCCCGGCCGACACCCGGCTCGTGGAGACGGCCTTCGCGGCCCTCGACGCGGGCATCGCCGCCGCCGTTGTCGGCAACCGCATCGGCGACATCGCCCACGCGATCGGCACGGTCTGCCGCACGGCGGGTTACGGCATCCCCGACGGCTTCGGCGGCCACGGCATCGGCCGCCGGATGCACGAGGACCCGGGCGTACCGAACGAGGGCCGTCCCGGACGCGGGATGCCGCTGCGGCACGGCATGGTCCTGGCGATCGAGCCGATGCTGACCGCCGGCGGCAAGGACGACTACTACGCGGACCGGGACGGGTGGACGCTCCGCACCTGCGACGGGAGCCGGGCGGCGCATGCGGAGCACACCGTGGCCATTACAGAGGAGGGGCCCCGGGTGCTTACGGTGTTGTGAGCTTGTGGCCGTCCGACCCGCGCTGTCGACTCGGGCGCCGTCGATCGCCCTGCGGGCTCGTCCTCAAGCGCCGGACGGGCTGATTTTGCTATCCGGACGGGCTGATTTTGCTCTTGGGGCCCGCTCACCCCGCCAGGAACTCCCCCGCCAACCGCGCCCCCTCCCGCTCCGCATCCGCCCTGCTCTCGATCCGGCCCACCTGCGACCCCTGGAAGAAGATGTACGTGACGCCCCGCGCCGCCCCGCCCCGCACCGGGTGCGGGTCGATGCCGAGGGCGCGGGCCGTGGCGTACGAGGCCTCGCCGATCAGGTCGGTCGAGCCGGTGTCGCCGACGACCGCGTACTGCACCTTGCCGCGGTGGACGATCGCGGCGAGCCCACCGCCCCAGACCTTGGCCTCGCGGTGGTTCCACAGCTTGCTCGCGCCCGGCACCACGACGTACGGCAGCTTCGCCGAGTCGAGGTGCCGGCCGCGTGAGTCCTGGAAGGCCGTCGTGGGCTGGAAGTAGGGGTCCGTGCGCTTGTTGCAGACGCGGCTGGGGCGGCCGTCGCAGTCGATGTCCAGGTCGGCCTTCCAGTGGACGACGCCCTTGCCGCCGCAGACGGGGATGTCCGCGGGCGTCCCGTCGTCCGTACGGAACCTGCCCTTCGAGAGCTGCTCGCAGCCCTGGACCCTGGCGAGGAGCGCGGCCGCCACCGCTCCCCCGTCCCCCTCGGCCCGCGCGGGCGGGGCCGCGAGCGTGGCGAGGAGCACGGGAGCGAGGGCGGCCGGAACCAGGAAGGACTTCGGCACGGACTTCAGCGCACGCACGGGGACCCCTAGAAGTTGATCAAGAGCTCGGGTGCACCACCCTGGCCGAGCCCCCACCCCTTCGCACCTTTTCCGCCGCCGCGAGCCAGCGCCCGTCGGGCAGCCGCTGCACTCCGGTGGCCGCGCCGATCTCCGGGTTCTCCTTGAAGGCGTGTCCGAGGGACTCCAGCTTCTTCCTCAACTCGCTGTCGTACAGGCCCGGTTCGAGCTCGGTGGCGGCGGCGTTGCGCTGGCTGGCGCGCGGTGCGGCGATCGCGTCGACGAGCGGCAGGCCACGGTCGACCACTCCGGTGAGGGTCTGCAGGACGGTGGTGATGATGGTCGCGCCGCCGGGCGAGCCGAGCGCGAGCACCGGACGGCCGTCCTTCAGGACGATCGTCGGCGACATCGACGAGCGCGGCCGCTTGCTCGGCCCCGGCAGGTTCGGGTCGTGCACGTCCGGGCTCGCCGGGGCGAAGGAGAAGTCGGTCAGCTCGTTGTTGAGCAGGAAGCCGCGCCCCGGCACGGTGATGCCGCTGCCGCCGGTGGACTCGATGGTCAGGGTGTACGCGACGACGTTGCCCCACTGGTCGGAGGCCGTCAGATGCGTGGTGTTCTCGCCCTCGTACGTGGTCGGCGCGGCCTTGTCGCCGGTGCCGCACGGCTTCGGGTCGCGTGGGTCGCCGGGCGCGAGCGGGCTGGTGAGCGCCTTGTCGTCGCGGATCAGGCACTCGCGGGAGTCCGCGAAGCGCTGGCTGAGCAGCTCCTTCGTGGGGACGTCCTCGAACGCCGGGTCGCCCACCCAGCGCCCGCGGTCCGCGAAGGCGATCCGGCTGGCCTCGATGTACCGGTGCAGGTACTTCTCCTGACTGGCCTTCGACAGGTCGGTGCGCTCCAGGATGTTCAGCGCCTCGCCGACGGTTGTGCCGCCGGACGACGAGGGCGCCATCGAGTAGAGGTCGAGGCCCCGGTACTCGGACCGGCTCGGTGCCTGCCGCTTCACCGAGTACCCGGCGAGGTCCGCCGTCGTCAGATCACCGGAGCGGGCCTCGCGCCCGGAGTCCGGGTCGACCGGCGGATTGTTGACGGTCCGTACGACCTCCTCGGCGAGCTTGCCGTGGTAGATCGCGCGGCTGCCCTTGCGGCCCAACTCGGCGTACGTATCCGCCAGGTCGGGGTTCTTGAAGACCGAGCCGACGGCCGGGAGCTCGCCCCCGGGCAGGAACAGCTCGGCGGAGGCGGGGAAGTCGGCGAAGCGCTCCTCGTTGGCGGCGGTCTGCGCGCGGAACGTGTCGTCCACGACGAAGCCCTGGGCCGCCAACCGCTCGGCGGGCTTGAGGAGTTGGCGCAGCGAGCGGCTGCCCCAGGCGTCGAGGGCCGCGTCCCAGGTGGCGGGTGTGCCCGGCGTACCGACACTGAGGCCGCTGGTCATCGCGGCGTCGAAGGGCAGCGGCTTGCCGTCCTCGACGAACAGCTCGCTGTCCGCACTGGCCGGCGCCGTCTCCCGGCCGTCGACCGTGTGCACCTTGCCGGACTTCGCGTCGTAGTAGACGAAGTACCCGCCGCCGCCGATGCCCGCCGAGTACGGCTCGGTGACGCCGAGCGCGGCGGCCGTGGCGACGGCGGCGTCCACCGCGTTGCCGCCCTTGCGCAGCACCTCGATGCCCGCGGCGGAGGCATCCGGGTCGACGCTGGACACGGCCCCGCCGTACCCGACCGCGACCGGCGACTTCGGCGGTGGTGGCGTCGCACCCGGAGCCGCGGTCGACGAAGGGGGCGCGGCCGCCCCCACCGCCACCAAAGCGCCCGAAACGGCGAGCAGCGACAGATTCCGCGCAACTGGACGACGCATCCGTACCTCCGGTCAACGACTGTCTGCGCAGCGTAACTTCACGCCGCGAACACGTCAGGACCCTCTCGAACACCGGTGCGCCGCGGGGTAGACGGGAGTTCGACGGCAAGGGCTAGAGTGCCCGCCCATGAGTGAAGACCTTGTGTACGTTGTCGTCGGCGCGTTCGCGGCGGGGATCCTCTTGTGCCTCGGCTGGTTCGCCCGTACGTACCTGTGGAAGCGGGGGCTCCGGCGGAAGCAGGCCTTCTTCGGGCTGCCCGACAACGCGGAGACCCTGCTGGTCGTGAACCGTGACGCGGCGGGCCCGGAGCTCACGGTGTCGCGCACGGACATGTTCTCGCTGCTCGAACTCTCCGCCCTGATCAAGGAGTGCGGCGCGCACGCCCAGGTGATCGCGCACGACACCGTCAAGGAGGGCTTCGGCGAGCGCACGGAGTTCTGCGTGGGCGGCCCCGCGTCCAACCGCCGCATGGCCGCGCATCTGCACGCGATGCTTCCGGGCATACGGGTCAACTCCGAGCCGGAGCCGGGCCCGGACCGGGGTGCGTTCCAGATCGGCAGCGAGCGGTACCGGATGGAGCCGGGCCGCGCCGAGTACGTCGTACTCGCCCGCCTGACCGCGGGCCAGGGCGGGCAGGCGCGGCCGGTGTTCCTCTTCTGCGGCCAGCGGGCGATCACACACCAGGCGGCGACCCGCTATCTGGCCCGCCACCACGAGCGCCTGTCCCGCAAGCACGGCACGAACTCCTTCGTCCTGCTCCTGAAGGTCGTCAACTCCCAGGCGTACGGCCCTGATGTGGCCGAGCTGGTCGCCGACGTGACGAAGTCCGCGCAGGCCCCGGCACCGGCCGTACGCACGTCGCACCGGGCGCCGAAGGACTGAGCAGGTGCCGGTGCCCGACGGCTCGCCGGATGTCCTGACTTGACCTCACAACACCCCAATCCGCGGACACTTGGTGATCTTGGTGCATGCCGTATGACCGGCATATCGGCTTACTTGGTGCGCCCTCGGTGAACCTCCCGCGCAGGTGTGACACGGAGCCGTCCGGGTGCGCTGTCACAAGTGAGTTCGGCCGACTCACGCACCGTTCGCCCAACGAAGGAAGCGTTCCTCATGAACCACAACGCCCAGATCGAGACCCGCGAGATCGCCGACGACGCCCTGGACGCCGTGGCCGGCGGCGCCGCCGCCCTGGCCCTGCACGGCGACCAGAGCGGGCTCCACGGATTCGGCGGCGTCGAGCTGGCCGGCCACGGCATCGTCGCGGAGGGTGGGGCGTCTCTGCAGAACGGGACGGTGAACCTCAACGTCGCCGGCGCCTGATCAGCCGGAACGGCTGAGTCCGTTCTGAGCCGGCAGCCCCCTCGGCCGTGCGGCCGAGGGGGCTGCCGTCGCAACGCCTGCGGGCGCCTGGCGCCCGACGGCCGCTGCGTTCACGGGACTCAGCCGATCCGCACCGGCAACTCCTTGATCCCGTTGATGAAGTTCGACACCAGCCTGCGCGGCCGCCCCGCAGAGGCCAGCACAGGAAAGTGCCGCAACACCTCCTCGTACAACACCCCCAACTGCAACCGTGCGAAGTGCGCCCCGAGGCAGACGTGCGGACCGTCCCCGAAGGACACGTGCGGGTTGGACGTGCGGCCGAGGTCCAGGCGGTACGGGTCGGGGAACACCCGCTCGTCGTGGTTGGCGGAGGCGTGCAGGACGACCACCTTGTCGCCCGCCCGCACCGGCTGCCCGGCGATCTCCGTGTCGTGCACGGCGGTGCGCCGGAACGTGAGGACCGGCGGGTGCACCCGCAGCAACTCCTCGACCGCGGAGCCGAGTTCGACCTCTCCGGCCCGCAGCCGCGCCTGCTCCTCGGGGTGCTCGGCGAGCGCGAGCAGCCCGCCCGGTGCGGCGCTGCGCACGGTGTCGTTGCCCGCGACGGTGAGCAGGAAGAAGAACATCTCCAGCTCCGGCCCGGTGAGCCGCGCATCGCCGTCGGTGGCGTGGGCGAGCGCGGTCATCACGTCGTCGCTGGGGTGGCGGCGCTTGTACGAGGCGAGCCGCTGCGCGTAGTCGAACATCTCCTGGAGCATCGCGGGCGAGCGCGGGTTGACCGGCCGCCCGTCGGGCCCGAGCACCAGGGCCGCGGCCTCGTCCGGGTCCTGGTAGCCGATGACGCGCTCGGTCCACTCCAGGAGCAGCCCGCGGTCGCCCTTGGGCACGCCGAGCAGGTCGGCGAGGTTCAGCAGCGCGTAGTCGTCCGTGACGGTCGCCACGAGATCGACCACCTCACCGAACTCCCGGGCGGCAACGCAGAGTTGACGAGCCCGCTCGCGCACCTTCGCCTCGAACCGCTCGACCCTCCCCCGCGTGAACGCCCTGCCGACGAGCCGTCGGAGCCGGACCTGGTGCGGCGGGTCCTGGTTGAGCATCATGCGGCGGATGAACGGCAGGTCGTCCGGGTCCGGGTCGCGGATCTGCGTGGCACCGAGGTGCGAGGAGAACGTGGCGTGCTCCTTGAGGACCCGGACGACGTCGGCGTGGCGCGACACCGCCCAGAACCCGGGCCCTGCGGGCCAGCCGAGCACCTCGTACTCCTCCTGCCAGGCCACCGGGTGGTGGGCGCGCAGCTCGCGGTAGGCCTCGTGCGGGATGCCGTCGCGCAGCAGCCTGGGGTCGAAGACGTCGGGGACGCCGCGGGGTGCGGCGGCCGGTCGCGAGGAGGTCGTCACAGCTGCTCCGCGCGCAGGAAGTCCTCGACGACGCGGACGAGTTCGAGGGGTGTCTCGTCCATCGCGTAGTGCCCGGCGGCGGCCAGCTCGGCGAGTTCGGCCCGTACGAAGCAGCGCCCCCAGGTCTGCCGGGTCAGCTCCGCGCCGAGCGCCGGGTCTAGGGCGCCGACGACGGCGAGGGCGGGCACGGTGCTGCCCTCGATCTCGGTGTGGAAGTCGTCCCTCGCCCAGGAGTCGAGCCAGGCGCGGAACGCCTTGGGGTCGCTGCACTCGAAGGAGCGGCCCACCATCCGGTCGAGCCAGGCGGCGGGCCGGTTGCCGCCGGTGGTGAAGTCGAGGATGGCCCGGCGGCTCTCGGCGAGCTCGGCGGCGGACGTGAACAGCTCCCACTGCTCGGGCGGCATGGCAAGGCCCGCCGCGGGCACCGGCGACACCCCGACGATCCGCCGTGCCCTCTCCGGGGCGGCCGCCACGACGCGCTGTGCGACCGAGCCGCCCATCGAGTGCCCGATCACCGAGAACCGGTCCCAGCCGAGCCGGTCGGCGAGCGCCACCAGGTCGACGGCGCCCTCCTGCGTGGTGTACGCCCCGGGCTCCCCGCGCGCCTCGCCGTATCCGCGCAGGTCCACGAGGGCGTAGGTGAACGACTCCAGGTCGAGGTCGGCGCTGACGGCGGCGTAGGCGCTGCGGTCGGCGAACCAGCCATGCACGGCGAAGACCTTGTGCGGTCCTGATCCGAGCAGGGTGTGGGGCAACGGGAAAGCCACGGGCGACTCCGTTCGCGGTGCGGGCGTTCGGGCTCCCCAAAGGTGACTCCAACTCCCGGCCCCGGCAAGGGCGCAGAGTGGTCACGAGCGCGGCACGCCGGAGGATCCCTGCGCCCACCTTGCGCCCCCGGCCGGACCCTCCCGCGTCCCGCCCCGGCCCCGTCGGAGTCCGGTGCAATCCATGTCACACCGTTTCCGGCGATTTTTCCGTACGGCCCCGGCAACCTCGGCGCCCGCCGCCCACTCCTCCCCCGTGGAACCGAGAGCAGCACTGGAGGTCTCACCTTGAGCCGTACACGCCCGAGCCGAATACGTCATATCTCGCCGCCCCACGGCACGGTGTTGGCCGTGGGCGCCGCGTCCCTCGCGCTGGCGCTGACGGGCTGCGCGGGCGGCACCGCGAACGGCAGCGCCGATCTGGGCGCGGACAAGGACGCGCGGGTCTCCGTGAACCTGCGAGGCCAGAACGCGAAGGCGGGCGAGCGGGTCGAGGTGAAGCTGGCCGAGGGCCGCCTCGCGGATGTCTCGGTCGGCGACGACGAGGGCGGCGAACTCGCGGGCCGGATCTCGAAGGACGGCCGCACCTGGACCTCGGACCGCGTGGCCTCTCCCGGTACGACGTACGAGGTGAAGGCCGAGGACGACCGCGGCCGCAGCGCCGAGCGGAAGTTCACCACGGAGGCGGCGGGCCGGGTGAACAAGCTGACCCTCGCGCCCGGCAACAAGACCACGGTGGGCGTGGCCCAGCCGCTGTCGATCGTGTTCGACAACCCGGTGAAGAACAAGAAGGACGTGGAGCAGCACCTCAAGGTGACCACCTCGAACTCCACTGAGGGCTCCTGGGGCTGGATCACCGACTACTCCGGCAAGGACCGGATCGACTGGCGCCCCAAGGAGTACTGGAAGCCGGGCACGAAGGTGAAGCTCGACGCGGACCTGAACGGCGTGAACTCCGGCGAGGGCGGCGGCTGGTTCGTCCGCGACTACGACACGTCGTTCACCGTCGGCAAGGACCAGCAGGTCGACGTGGACCTGGACAGCAAGCGCCTGACCCTGCTGCGGGACGGCAAGGCGGTCCGTACGGTCCCGATGTCGGCCGGAACGCCGGGCGGCCAGAAGGCGTCCTGGGGCGGCGTGAACGTCCTGATGTCGAAGGAGGGCACGATCCGGATGAACTCGGAGACGGTCGGCCTGGGCGACGCCTACGACAAGATGGTCGACTACTCGATGCGGCTGACCTGGTCGGGCATGTACGCGCACGCCGCGCCGTGGAACGCCGCGTACTTCGGCAACACCAACCACAGCTCGGGCTGCGTCGGCATGAGCGACGGCGACGCGCGGTGGCTGTACGACGCGGTGCAGGTGGGCGACCCGTTCGTGACGAAGGGATCGAGCCACAAGGGCAATGCGGACGTGGGCAACGGCTACGGCCTGTGGAACCTGAGCTGGGACGCGTGGCAGGCCAAGAGCGCGCTGCGGGGCGGCGGTTCGGCCGGCTGACCCCGACGCGCCACCGGCTGTTCCTGACGCGTCAATCGTTACGTGCGCGTAACTTACCGACGGGTTACCTCGGGTAAGCCCCCGAGGTTACCGTCGGGTCACTTTGATCCGACCCTGAGGAGTGACCCGTGGTACCCGTGGGAGAACCGCGCCGCAAGGCGCTCCGCAGCACCGCCGCAGGCACACTCTCGGCGGCCCTCGTCGCAGGCGCCGCGTTCGGCGTCGCCCCGGCTGCCCTGGCGACACCCGCCCCGGTGACCGCCGCCGACTCCGCAGGGCCCCGCTTCGTCGACATCGAGGGCGACGGCGGGACGGTCCTCAAGGCCAACGTCTTCACCCCGTCCGACGCGAAGCCCGGCACCCGCTACCCCGCGATCGTGCTGCCCACCAGCTGGGCCATGCCGCAGATCGAGTACGTCGCCCAGGCCAAGAAGCTCGCCGACTCCGGCTACGTCGTGGTCGGTTACAACTCACGCGGCTTCTGGCAGTCCGGCGGCGAGATCGAGACCGCGGGCCCCGAGGACATCGCCGACGCCCGCAAGGTCGTCGACTGGACCCTCGCCCACACCCCGGCCGACCCGGACCGTCTCGGCATGGCCGGCGTCTCCTACGGCGCGGGCATCAGCCTCCTCGCCGCCGCCCACGACCCGCGCGTCAAGGCGGTCGCGGCGCTCAGCGGCTGGGCCGACCTGATCGACTCGATCTACTCCGGCCGCACCCAGCACAAGCAGGCCGCCGGGCTGCTCGGCGGCCTGGGCGAGGTCACCGGCCGTCCCGGCCCCGAACTCCGCCAGATCCTCAAGGACTTCCTCGCCTCCAACCTCGACCAGGAGGACGAGATGATCGCGTGGGGCGCGAAGCGCTCCCCCGCGACCTATGTCGACGCCCTGAACAAGAACGGCACCGCCGTCATGCTCGGCAACGCCTGGGGCGACTCGCTCTTCCCGCCCAACCAGTACGCCGACTTCTACGAGAAGCTCACCGGCCCCAAGCGCCTGGAGTTCCGCCCCGGCGACCACGCCACGGCCGAGGCGACGGGCCTGCTCGGCCTGCCCAACGACGTGTGGAGCAACTCCCAGCGCTGGTTCGACCGGTACCTCAAGGGCGAGCGCAACGGCATCGACCAGGAACTCCCGGTCCAGCTCAAATCCCGTACAACAGGCGCCTACGAGGGCTACGCAGACTGGAAGTCGGTGGGCGCGAAGAGCACCAGGATCGCGCTCGACGGCACCCACACCGTGCGCGCCAACGCCGACTCGGGCGCCAACGGCGGCATCGTCATGCTGACCGGCCTGCTCGACCAGTTCGCGAAGATCCCGCCGATGGCGTCGATCCCGCTGCTCCCCCGCTCACGGGCGGCGGTCTGGCAGTCGGAGCGGTACGCGACCGCCAAGCAGGTGCGCGGTACCGCGAAGGTGCACACCACGGTCACCAGCAACGAGTCGAGCGGCACCCTCGTCGCGTACCTCTACGACGTGGGGCCGCTCGGCCTCGGCAAGCTGGTGAGTCACGCACCTCTCACCTTCCACGACAAGGCGCCCGGCAAGCCGTTCGGCGTGGATCTGGAGCTGTTCTCCACCGCCTACGACGTACCTGCCGGGCATCGCCTCGCCGTGGTCGTCGACACGGTCGACCCGCTCTACATCGAGCACAACCCGACCGGCGCGCAGCTGACCTTCTCCTCCCCCGCGGCCGACCCGTCTCACGTGTCGGTCCCGCTGCGCGAGCAGTGATCTCCGGCTGCTGCCGGGCGGGCTCAGGCTCCCGTACCCCAAGAGCTACTGCGCACCCGGCAGCAGCGTCCCCGGCTCGGCCGGGGCGACGTCCACGGCCTCCGTCTTGGGACTGCGCCTCTGCCGCTTGGACACCCAGGTGGCGAACCACGACAGAAGCATGCACATCCCGATGTAGATCGGCGAGATCACCATCACTACGGGGATGAACGGCAAATCGTAGTCGAGATTCGAGGCGATGAGTTTCCCCGCGTGCAGGAACTCCTCATAGGTGATGAGGTAACCGAGCGAAGTGTCCTTGAGGGCGACCACCAGCTGGCTGATGATGGCGGGCAGCATGGCGCGCACGGCCTGCGGCACGAGCACGTGCGTCATCACCTGTGTCTTGCGCATCCCGAGCGCGAACGCCGCCTCCCGCTGCCCGCGTTCCACGGCGTTGATGCCGGAGCGGAACACCTCGGCGAGCACGGAGCCGTTGTAGAGCGTGAGCCCCGCGACGAGCGCGGGCAGCGGATGCACCTTCAGGGCCACGAAGATGAAGAAGATCATCACGAGGACCGGCATCGCCCGGAAGAACTCGACGATCAGCGTGGCCAGCCAGCGCACCGGTTTGTGGTCGGAGAGCCGCCCCACCGCGAGCACCGTGCCGAGCACGAGGGAGAGCACGGCGGCCATGGCGAACGCCTTGAGCGTATTGCCGAGTCCGGTCAGGAGGAGTTCCTGAATTCCCTCGTATTCGAAGGGAGTCCACTTCGTCGCGGTGAACTGCTCGGTGTCGAAGAGGAGATACAGGATCCAGCCCGCGAGCCCCAGGATCAGGAGCGTCGAGAACGCCCCGTACGCGAAGTGCCGCTTGCGGGCGGCCGGTCCGGGGATGTCGTAGAGGGCGGTGGACTCTTCGTGCGCGGTCGCGGTCATCGGGCGACTCCCCAGCGCTTCTCCAGGAAGTTGAAGATCGCGCTGATGGTGAGGGTGATGATCAGGTAGCCGAGGGCGATCCAGATGAACGTCCAGATGATGCTGTAGCCCAGTTCGTTGAGGGTCTTGTACGTGCCGAGGAGTTCGGTGACGCTGAACGCCCCCGCGATCGCCGAGTTCTTGGCCAGGGCGATCAGATTGGAGCCGACCGGCGGGATCACCGAGCGGAAGGCCTGCGGCAGGACGATGTTGTTGAGCGTCTGCCCGAAGCTCATCCCGAGACTGCGCGCCGCCTCGCCCTGCCCCTTGGGCACGGTGTTGATGCCGGAACGCAGCGCCTCGCAGATGAACGCGGACGTGTAGCAGCCGAGCGCGAGGACCGCGAACACCTTGAAGGGCAGCACGAGTCCGAACCGCGGAAGGCCGAGCAGCACCGCGAAGAACAGCAGCGTCAGCGGGGTGTTGCGAAGGACGGCCACCCACACGGTGCCGAACAGCCGGAACGACCCGACGGGCGCGACCCGGAACGACGCCATCAAGAACCCGAGCACGAGCGCCAGCAGCGAGGCGTAGACGGTGAGTTCGACGGTCCCGAGGAACCCTTTGCCGTAGGTGGAGAAGTTGTCGGTCAGTGTGTTCATGACGCCCCTCAGCTCGCCGGGTAGCGGTCGATGGCGGGCGGCTTCGGCGCGGGGACTCCGGAGAGGCCGAGCGTCGCGTCGTAGGCCTTCTTCCAGTTGCCGTTCTTCTCGTTCTGGGCGAGGGCGTCGTCGATGGCGAAGCGCAGCGCGTTGTCCCGCCGCGGCACGCCGATCCCGTACGGCTCCTCCGAGAACGGCTTGCCGACCAGCTTCAGCTCCTCGGGCACCTTGGCCGCATAGCCCTGGAGGATCGCGTCGTCGGTGGTGACCGCGTCGACCTGGTACGTCAGCAGGTTGTCGACACAGATCGAGTAGGTGTCGTACGCGACGAGGTCCGCCTTCGGGAAGTCCGCCTCGATGCGCTGGTACGGGGTGGAGCCCGCCGCCGAGCAGACCTTCTTGCCCGCCAGGTCCTTCGGGCCCTTGATCCCCTCCTCGTCCTTGCGCACAAGGAGGCCCTGGCCGGCCATGTAGTACGGGCCGGCGAAGCCGACGAGCTTCTTGCGGTTGTCGTTGATGGTGTAGGTGCCGACGTAGTAGTCGATCTGGCCGTTCTGCAGGGCGGTCTCGCGGTTGGCCGAGGCGATCGTCCTGAACTGGACCGTCTTCGGGTCGAAGCCGAGGGACGCCGAGATCATCTTGGCGATCTCGATGTCGAAGCCCGAGTAGACGCCACTCGCCGGGTCCTTCTCGCCGAGGTAGGGCTGGTCCTCCTTGGCGCCCACCACTAGCCGGCCGCGCCGCTTCGCCTTCTTCCAGGTGGGCGAGTCCGGCAGTTGGAAGCCCTGCGCGATCTGGTACTTGGGCAGATCCTCGGCGCTCGGCCCCTTCACGGGCGGGCTGCCCTCCTTGCCGCAGGCGGTGGCGGCCAGGGCGGTGAGCGCGAGCCCGGCGAGTGCCTTGGTGAGCCTGCCGGGCCCGGCGATCCTGCCCGCGGGCATGCGTGTGCCGCGTGCTCTACGTGTCATCGGTGCACGCCCCCGTCAGTGCTTGAGGATCTTGGAGAGGAAGTCCTTGGCCCGCTCGCTCTCCGGGTTGGTGAAGAAGTCCTCCGGAGTGCGGTCCTCGACGACCTTGCCGTCGGCCATGAACACCACGCGGTTGGCGGCGGAGCGGGCGAAGCCCATCTCGTGCGTGACGACCACCATCGTCATGCCGTCGCGGGCCAACTGCTGCATGACTTCCAGGACTTCGTTGATCATCTCCGGGTCGAGCGCCGAGGTCGGCTCGTCGAAGAGCATCACCTTCGGGTCCATGGCGAGGGCGCGGGCGATGGCCACGCGCTGCTGCTGGCCGCCGGACAGCTGTGCCGGGAACTTCTCGGCGTGCGCGGCGAGGCCGACCCGCTCCAGGAGCTCACCGGAGCGCTGGTCCGCCTCGTCCTTCTTGCGGCCGCGCACCTTGACCTGCGCGAGCGAAACGTTCTGCCTGACCGTCTTGTGCGCGAAGAGGTTGAACGACTGGAACACCATGCCTACTTCGGCGCGGAGCCGGGCGAGCTCCTTGCCCTCCTCGGGCAGCGGCTGTCCGTCCAGCGTGATGTGTCCCGACTGGACGGTCTCCAGCCTGTTGATCGTCCGGCACAGGGTCGACTTCCCCGATCCGGACGGCCCGATGACCACCACCACCTCCCCGCGTCCGACGGTGAGACTGATGTCCTGCAGGACATGCAACTCCCCGTAGTACTTGTTGACGTCCCGCAGTTCGATCAACGGATCGACGGCCATGCCCAGCCCTACTCACTCATCGCTGTATGACAGTCCGCGCAAACTATCCATAGCAATACGGGACTTAACAGGCGACACGCACCTTGTGGGCATTAACCGTATTTCCGCTTCAAGGGGGTTGAGGGAGCCTTCGAACGGGCCCCGTCAGGGCTCAGGCCTCGGCCGCTTCCGCGTACACCTGGGACAGTTCGGGCGCCCCGCTCACCGCCCAGTCGAGGCCCGCCCCCACGACGTGGATCTCGCGCCCGGAGGCCAGCCTGACCACCGGATGACCGCCGGGCCACACGTGCCACACGGCGCCCGGAACGGTGCGCACGAGGACGGTTCCGAGATAGAGGCCGGCGTCGTTGCCGAGCCAGGGCAGCATCTCGGGGTCGTCGCGCCAGTGCGGCGTCAGCTGGTCGAGGGCCTCCAACGAGGCGACGCTGTCGTCCAGTTCAAGACCTGCGGTCGCGGCCTCCGAGCGCAGCAGCTCACACTCCGACAGCAACTCGGCCACGCCGTCCGGGTTCTGCTCGAAAGCCTCCGCGAGGCCGGCACCCGGCTCGTCGGTCCGCCGCCCGAGCCACTTGTCCAGAAAAGGCACCTTCATGATCCACGCTCCGCCGAATCAGCCCGCTTCGCCCAAAATGGCTGTCACTTTGTCGTAGTTGCACTAGATCACCTTCCGGACGCCGCCCCGAACCCCGACACGACGGCTCCCCTCGTTCCATTGTGGGGGCAGGCGGCGCGTGGGCGACCCGTGCGTGAGCAGCCTTCCGTGACCGAGCGGTAGCGGATTGTCAGACCGCGCCCCTAAGCTTCACCGCATGTCCCTCAATGACGAGCGTCATGCCACCACGCCCTCCGCCGCGGAGATCAACGCGCAGATACGCGAGCTGTGGAGCCGCGCGGACGGCCGGCTCTCCGACGAACAGCGCCGGGAGTACGCACGGCTGGTCACCCTCTGGGCAATCGCGATGCGTGACGAGGTCGTGGAGGCGGCCTGAGCGACACCTGTCCGGACAACTCGGCCGTGCGGGGCCGATCCCTGTCCGAAGCCTGGTCGAAGCCTGATCGCAGCTGGCTCGCATACGGTCGCGCGTCCGGTCGCGCGTCCGGTCGCGCATCCGGTCTGACCACGAGGTTTGAGCGGCTCTGCTCATCTCCCTTGAATTCAGGGCGAGTTCAGACGCCGGTCATTGACGGGTCTTGCACCTCTCCTTAGCTTCATGGCGCATCTGTCGTCACTAGGCCCTCACCGCCCGGTGAGGAGGAGGAGCCAGCCCGTGCGCCGACGTTTCTGGGGAACCACGGTCGTCCTTGGACTCCTTGCCGGAGTCGCACCAGTCGCCGACGCCACGGCGGCGGAACCAAGACACAAGCCGCTCCCCCTGGAGCGGCTCTTCGACAACCGGGCGGTGAGCAGCGACGAGCAGCCCGAGGCCGCGGACTTCGACGGCTCGGGCGCCTCGCTCTCCGCCCAGGACCTGGCCGCCGCCGGCTGGA
Organism: Streptomyces sp. LHD-70; assembly: GCF_031157275.1. GTDB lineage: Bacteria > Actinomycetota > Actinomycetes > Streptomycetales > Streptomycetaceae > Streptomyces. The sequence continues at coordinate 147,791 of NZ_JAVIFW010000012.1, read as the reverse complement.
CGCCGGGGCGCACCGTCGGCGTGGACTCGGCCCGCCTGCGGATACCCCGCACCGAGCCCGGTCGGCCCGACAACGTCAGGGCCGACGGCCAGTCCGTGGCGGTACGCGGCCGCGGTGACGCCCTCGCCTTCCTCGTCGCGGGCACCGGCGGCGACGCGAGCGGCACCGGCACCGTGCGCTACCGCGACGGCTCCCGCAGCAGTTACCGCCTCACCGCCCCCGACTGGCGCTCCGGCCCCCTCGCCACCAAGTCCGTGGCGCTGCCGCACATCAACTCCCCGCAGGGCCAGCGCACCGAGACCGCCCGCCTCTACGTCGTCACGGTCCCGCTGGACCGGGGCCGCGAGGTCACCGAGGTCCGCCTGCCCGACGACCACGGCCCCGACCTGCATGTCTTCGCCCTCTCCGTACGCCCTGCGACGCCCGCCTGGAGCGGCACCTGGTCCGCGTCCACCGCGGGCTACACCGCCGTCGGCCCCTGGGTCGACCGCACCCTCCGGCTCGTCGTGCACTCCTCCGCGGGCGGACCGCGCGTGCGCATCCGGCTCGACAACACGTTCGCGCGTACGCCGGTACGGATCGGCAGTGCGACGGTGGCCGTGCAGCGCTCCGGGGCCGAGCCTCGGCAGGTGCCCGTACCGCTGTCGTTCCGGGGGTCGGACGGCACCGAAATCCCGGCCGGGGCGCAGGTGTTCAGCGATCCCGTCGACTTCGACGTGCCCGCCGACAGCAATCTGCTGGTGAGCTTCCATCTCCCCGGCACGGTCTCGGCGGCGCCCGTGCACAGCCAGGCCATCCAGCGCTCGTACCTGAGCACCGCCGGTGACCACAGCGGCGACAGCGCGCCCGGCGCGTACACCTCGACCATCACCACCTGGCCGTTCCTCACCGGCGTCGACGTCGGCGGCGGGCCCGGGTCCGTCGTGATGCTCGGCGACTCGATCACCGATGGCGTGAAGTCCACCCAGGGCGCCAATCTGCGCTGGCCGAATGTGCTCGCGCGGCGGCTGCTCGCTCAGGACGAGGTTCCGCACTATGGCGTGATCAACCATGGGATCTCAGCGAACCGTGTGGTCACCGACCGGTATCCGGGCGACGGGATCTCCACCGACACCGGCGGCGTCAGCGCCCTGAACCGGCTCGACCGGGACGTCCTCGCCCAGACCTCGGCGCGCACGATGGTCGTCTTCGAGGGCGTCAACGATGTGCGCTGGGGCGCGAGCGCCGGGGACGTCATCGCCGGCCTCGAGGAGATCGCGGAACGCGCGCGGGCGCGCGGCCTGCGCGTGGTCGCCGCGACGATAGCGCCCTGCGAGGGCGAGAGGCTGTGCACGGCCCCGGGCGTCGACGCCCATCGCGAGGCCGTCAACACCTGGATCCGCTCCAGCGGTACGTACGACGCGGTCCTCGACTTCGACAAGGTCCTGCGCGACCCCGGACACCCGGCGCGGATGCTGCCCGAGTACGACAGCGGTGACCATCTGCATCCGGGCGACGCGGGCCTCAACGCGCTCGCGGAGTCCATCGACTTGAGGGCGCTCGCGGGCTGAGGGCCCTGAGGGCGCTCGCGGGCTGAGGATCCTGAGGGCGCTCGCGGGCTGAGGCTCTGCGGAGGCCGGACGCGGGAGGGCCGGGCGGGAACCACGGTTCCGCCCGGCCCTCCCGCTCTGCTCGGCTGCCGCTACACGTCCAGGTCCACGACCACCGGCGCGTGGTCCGACGCGCCCTTGCCCTTGCGCTCCTCGCGGTCCACGTACGCATCCGAAACGGCCTTCGCGAACGGGTCGTTGCCGTACACGAGGTCGATGCGCATGCCGCGGTTCTTCGGGAAGCCGAGCTGGCGGTAGTCCCAGTACGTGAACGGGACGTCGTACTTCAGCGGGCGCGGCACCACGTCGTTCAGGCCCGCCTCGCGCAGGGCGGCCAGGGCGGCGCGCTCGGCCGGGGTGACGTGCGTGGCGCCCTCGAAGAGGCTGATGTCCCAGACGTCTTCGTCGGTCGGCGCGACGTTGTAGTCGCCCATCACCGCGAAGGGGCGGGAGCCCGCGGCGTCCCCCGCGACGGCGGCCTTCAGCGCCTCGAACCACTGGAGCTTGTAGGCGTAGTGCGCGTGCTCGGGCTCGCGGCCGTTCGGTACGTAGACCGACCAGACGCGGACGCCGCCGCAGGTCGCGGAGACGGCTCGGGGCTCCTCCGCCCCTTCGTACCCCGGATCGCCGGGCAGGCCCTTGACCACGTCCTCGAGGCCGACCCGGGAGACCACCGCCACGCCGTTCCACCGGCCGGTGGCGTGGACCGCCGCTTCGTAGCCCAGTTCGCGCAGCTCGTCCGCGGGGAACTGCTCGGCGGCGCACTTGGTCTCCTGGATGCACAGCACGTCCGTGCCGCTGTTCTCCAGCCAGGCCAGGAGGCGGGGCAGACGGGCAGTGATCGAGTTGACGTTCCAAGTCGCGATGCGCATGTCTCACAACCTACCGGGCGGGTACGACAACGGGCTCGGGGCTCCGTACCGCGCCCCGATCCGGGTCAGATCTCCGTACCGTCACCCGACGCGAAGCGGCTGTGCTCGGCGCCGCCCAGGTTGCCGATGAGGGTGTCGTAGATCGGGCGGGCGAGGTCGGTGAGGAGCGCGTCGTGGATGTCGACGGCGCGCTGCGGCTTGACCTCGCGGACGTACTCGATGACCTCGGACATCTTGTTCCAGGGCGCCATCACCGGCACGAGCAGTGTCTCGACGGGCTGCTCGGGGACGGTCAGCGCGTCGCCGGGGTGGAAGACGGCCGTGCTGCCCGGGTCGACGAGGAAGCCGACGTTGGTGATCCGCGGCAGGTCCGGGTGGATCACCGCGTGCAGCTCGCCGTGGACCTGGACGTCGAACCCGGCGGCCGTGAAGGTGTCGCCGTGCCCGACGGTGTGCACGCGGCCCGGGAACGCGGCCGCGAGCTGGTCGGCGACCGCGCGCAGCGTCCAGATCTCGGCGGCCGGGTTCGCGTCGAGCGCGGCGCGCAGCCGCTGCTCGTTGAAGTGGTCCGGGTGCTCGTGGGTGATCAGGATCGCGTCGGCGCCGAGCGCCGCGTCCTGCTCGCTGAAGCCGCCCGGGTCGATGACGAGGGTGCGTTCGTCCTTCTCCAGGCGGACGCAGGCGTGCGACTTCTTCGTGAGCTTCATGTGTGCCATGGCACCATCCTGCCGCCGGTTCAGTCCTCCGGCGTGGTCTCCTCGCGGATGACGGACTGCGCGACCTTGAACGCGGTGTTCGCCGCGGGCACGCCGCAGTACACGGCGGCCTGCAGGAAGACTTCCTTGATCTCGCTGGGCGTCAGGCCGTTGCGCAGCGCGGCCCTGACGTGGAAGACGAGCTCCTCGTGGTGGCCGCCCGCGATCAGCGCGGTCAGCGTGACGCAGCTGCGCATCCGCCGGTCGAGCCCGGGCCGCGCCCAGACCTCGCCCCAGGCGTACCGGGTGATCAGGTCCTGGAAGTCGCCGGAGAACTCGTCGGCCGCGGCGAGCGCCGCGTCCACGTGCGCGTCGCCGAGCACCTCGCGCCGGACCTTCAGACCGCTGTCGTACGTGTCGGCCCGGCCGGCCGGAGCGGACTCGTCCTGCTCGGCGGGCGCGATCTCGGCCACCGGCGAGGTCGGCATCGGCGGCGCGAGGACCGGCTTGGGCGGGGTCGCGGAGATCGCCGAGTGCTGCTCGGTCCAGGCAGTGGAGAAGTGGCGTACGAGCAGGTCGGTGACGGCGGCGGGCTGCTCGACCGGGGCCAGGTGCGAGGCACCGGGCACGACGGCGAGCCGGGCGTCCGGTATGCCGGCGACGAGTGTCCTGGCCTCGGCGGGGCCGGTGACCTGGTCCTCGGAGCCGACGAGCACGAGCGTGGGCACACCGATACGGCCGAGTTCGGGCCGTATGTCGAACGCGGCGAGCGCCTCGCAGGCGGAGATGTAGCAGCCGGGGTCGGTGGTGCGGACCATCTGCACGGCCCACTCGGTGATCGCGGGCTGGTTGGCGGCGAAGCCGGGCGTGAACCAGCGCTCCGGGGAGGTCCGTGCGACCGGGTCCAGACCGTTCGTACGCACTATCACGCCGCGCTGCCGGAACTCGTCCGCGGTGCCGAACCGGGGCGAGGCCGCGATCAGTGCGAGCGAGGCGACGCGCTGCGGGTACCGCAGCGCGAGGTCGGCGCCGATGGCACCGCCGAGGGCGCAGCCCGCGTATCCGAAGCGCTGCACGCCGAGTTCGTCGAGAGTGGCGAGCACCCGGTCGGCCAGCTCCTGGACGCTGTCGGCTGCGCGCGCGGGCGCACCGCCGTGCCCGGGCAGGTCGAACCGGAACACGCGCCAGGTCTGCGCCAGCTCCGGAACCTGCCGGTCCCACATGTGCCATGTGGTACCAAGCGACGGACCCAGGATCAGGACTGGGGCGTCTTCTGGCCCGTCAAAGCGGTATTGCAGGCTGTTCTTCGGCGTCTCGCTCACCCGTCCGACCCTCTCATCTGTCACGAGCTGTCACACCGCCGGGGTGGACCTGTCGGTTCGTGATTCTCTCGCAACAGCAGGCCCGGTACTGACCGAAGGCCTCAAGAGCCCAGACACGCGCTCACCGGCCTGTGCGCGTGACCGTGGCGGGCAGAGCCGTGCGTGGCGCGCTCCCCCAGATCCTACGAGCACCTTCGTCACCTCCAAGGACACCCTCCACCTGCTGTCGAAGGATGGCGGCGGCGGAGCCTCGGCCCTGATCGCCGCGTGTGCGGACAGCGTGATGCGCGGGTCCCGCCCGTACACTTCGGTGTCGAACGACCCGGCCGCACGGTGCGTCCGGTTTCGTCGGCCAGACGACCGAGGAGCAAGCTTGCCGGGCCACCGATCGATCACGGAAGCGGAGAAGCTCGCGCAGGCCAAGCTCGGCGGTATCGCGATCCGCCGCGAGCAGATGGCGGCCGTGGCGAACATCTACCGGGCCGCCGCCACGGTACGGCACCACCTGGAGAACTCCGTGCTGCGCGGCTCCGATCTGACGTGGACGGCGTTCGTCGTCCTGTGGGTGGTGTGGGTCTGGGGCGAGTCCGAGACCCGGCACATCGCCGAGGAGGCGGGGATCTCCAAGGGCACCCTGACGGGGGTCGCGCGCACCCTTGAGTCGCGCGGGCTGCTGCGGCGGGCCGACCACCCGAGCGACGGGCGGCTGGTGCTGCTGCGTCTCACCGACGAGGGCGAGGCGTTCATGCGCGAGGTTTTCCCCGCGTTCAACGAGGAAGAGGCGTTCGTCACCTCGCAGTTGAGCGACGAGGAGTGCCGGGGGCTCGCGGACGGGTTGCGGCGCGTGGTGCTGCAGGTGGAGGAGCGCGGGGAGGAGCGGCGCCGGGAGCTGTTGGGCGGGGCGGAGCCGGCGCCTCGGCGGAGCGGGCGGCGGGCGAAGGGGTAGGTTCCGGGTCAGGGTGCCGTTGACTCGGGCGCCGTCTCGTCGCTCTGCGGGCTCGCCCTCAAACTCCCCCGGCTACCGCTGAGAGGCGCCCCCGGACGGGCTGGATTTGATCCCCTCCCCCTCCCTTCCCGGCTGTGTCCGATATGCGGCTGGCGCCGCGTGGCTGCCGTCGGCTGCCGGGCTGCGCTCCTCAGGCTGTCGTTTTACTGACGCGCCGTCGTGGCTGGTCGCGCCCACGCGGCGGAGCCGCCAATGTCACAGCCTCGCGCCCCTTCGCGGGCTCGGGCGCGGGCCCGCCTCGCGTACCAGCGCGTCGAAGAACCCCTGCTGAGCCGGGTCCGAGGAGGCGGTGTCCTCCGGGTGCCACTGGACCGCCACGAACCAGCCCGCCGGGGCGGCCGATTCGACCGCCTCGATCGTGCCGTCCATCGCGCGGGCGGTGACCGTGAGGCCGTCCGCGAGGCGGTCGACGTGCTGGTGGTGGTAGCAGGACGCCTCCGCCTTGTCGCCGCCCACGATGCCCGCCACCGCGGAGCCCGGCGTGAGGGACACCGGGTGGGTGACGTGGCGGTGTTCGCGGCCCGGGCCGCCCATGTCCTGGTGGAGCGTGCCGCCGAGGGCCGTGTTGACGACCTGGAGTCCCCGGCAGACGGCGAGCAGCGGCAGCCGCAGCGCGAGCGCCTGGCGGGCGGTCTCCAGGTCGAAGGCGTCCTGTTCGTCGTCCACGTCGTAGACCGCCTCGTGCGCCGTGCCCGCCCCGTAGCGCCGCGGGGCGAGATCGCCGCCGCCGGGCAGGAGTACGCCGTCGAAGCGGGCCAGCCGGGCGGCGACCTCGGCGGGGTCGCAGGTGCCGTCGGGGGCGTACGGGTGGACGGTGGCGGGTTCGCCGCCCGCCCGCCAGACGGCCTCGATCAGGGCGCTGGCGTTGACCTCGGCCGCGTACCGCAGCGCGGAGGTCGTGGCGGAGAACCGGGCGGGGATCGCGATGAGCGGGCGGCGTGCGCTGGTGGCGGTGGCCGTCGTCTTCGCCGCCTTCGTCGCCTTCATCGCGTTCATCGCCCTCATCGCCCTCATCGCCTTCGTCGTCTTCGTCGTCCTCGTCGTCCTCGTCACAACTGGATCCAGGTGGTTTTCAGTTCGGTGTACTTCTCCAAGGCGTGTACGGACTTGTCGCGGCCGTTGCCGGACTGCTTCACGCCGCCGAAGGGCACGGTCAGGTCGCCCTCCTCGTAGCAGTTGACCCAGACCGTGCCGGCCTTGAGGGCGCGCGAGACCCGGTGCGCGGTGGTCAGGTCGGAGGTCCACAGGCCCGCGGCGAGGCCGTACTCGGTGGCGTTGGCGAGCCGGACCGCCTCGTCGAGGTCGTCGAAGGTGAGGACGGACAGGACGGGCCCGAAGATCTCCTCGCGGGCGAGGCGGCTGTCGGGCGTCACGCGGTCGAGGACGGTGGGTTCGAGGTACGTGCCCCCGGTCCCGGTGAGGGTGCGGTCGCCGCCGGTACGGAGCCGGGCCCCGGCCTCGACGCCCGCCCGGACGTGCCCGAGGACCCGGTCGAGGTGGTCGCGGCCGACCAGGGCGCCCATCTCGGTGTCCGGGTCGAGGGGGTCGCCGACGCGCAGGGCGCGGGCCCGGTCGACGACCGCCTCGGTGACGCGTTCGGCGACGGAGGAGTGCACGAGGAGCCGGGAGGGGGCGGTGCACATCTCGCCCTGGTTGAAGAAGATGCCCCAGGCCGCGGTGGCGGCGGCCCGGTCCAGGTCGGGGGCGTCGGGCAGGACGATGTTCGGTGACTTGCCGCCGAGTTCGAGCCAGACGCGCTTGAGGTTGGAGTCGGCCGCGTACCGCAGGTAGTGGCGGCCGACGGCGGTGGAACCGGTGAACGCGAGCACGTCGACGTCCGGGTGCAGGCCGAGCGCCCGCCCGGCCGTCGGACCGTCACCGGCCACGACGTTGAGGACGCCGGGCGGCAGTCCGGCCTCGGCGGCGATCCGGGCGAGGCGCAGGGCGGACAGCGGCGAGTTCTCGGACGGTTTGAGGACGACCGTGCAGCCGGCCGCGAGAGCGGGGGCGACCTTCCAGCCGGCGAGCGTGAGCGGGAAGTTCCACGGGACGACGGCGCCGACGACGCCCGCGGGTTCGCGGGTGACGAGGGCGAGGGCGTCGGGCGCGGTGTGCGGGGACGCGTCGGTGAGTTTGTCGGCCAACTGCCCGTACCAGCGGAAGGTGTTGACGAGGGCGCGCAGTTCGATGTCGTGGGCGTCGGTGATGGGTTTGCCCATCTCCAGGCTGACGGTGAGGGCGAGTTCGGCGCGGTGGGCGTCGAGCAGACCGGCGAGGCGGGTGAGGGCGCGGCCGCGTTCGGCGGGCGCGAGGCGGGGCCAGGGTCCGTGGTCGAAGGCGCGGCGGGCGGCGGCGACGGCGAGGTCGACCTCGGCGGTGCCGGCGTCGGCCACCTCGGCCAGGGCCTGGCCGTCGCGCGGCGAGACGACGGTGAAGGCGCCGCCGCCGTCGTGTGCGGCGCCGTCGATGAAGTGCGTGGCGGGGAGCGGGAGCGTCTTGGCGCGGCGGAGCCAGTCGTCGCGGGTGGTGTCGTCGCGGGTCGTGGTCACCGTGCGTCCTCGTTTCGTGCAGTGGGAGATGCCGCGGGGTGCGGGAGTCCGTGGAGCGGCAGGGACAGCAGGTCCTCCCCCACCACCACCCGCCCGCCGAACCCCTGGCCGGCCCTGCGCGCCCAGGAGCCGCGGCCGACCAGGGCCGGGTCGGCCGGGACGATGTGGCTGAGCACGAGCGTGCCGACGCCCGCGCGTTCGGCCAGCGGGCCGACCTCGGTGACGTCGGTGTGCGAGACGCGGAGGTGGTCGAGCAGGGCGTCGTCCAGGCCCTGGCCGTCGTAGAAGTCGAGGTCGATGACCTCGTGCACCAGGATGTCGGCGCCCCGGGCCAGGCGGACCAGGTTGTCCGACGGGGCGGTGTCGCCGGAGAAGACGACGGAGCCGTACGGGGTGTCGAAGCGGTAGGCGTACGACGGGAAGACCGGGCCGTGCGGGACGAGGACGGCGGTGACCTTGACCGAGCCGTCGTCGGTGACGGTGAAGGGTTCCATGTCGGGTGCGGTCGGCCCGAGCGGGTCGGCGCCCACGTCCGGCGCGGCGGTCTCGTGGACGCGGATCAGCTCGCGCACGTCGCGGATGCCGGAGTCGCGGAGGAAGACGTTGGTGCTGTACGCGAAGGCCTCGATCTGCCGGTCCAGGAGGTCGGCGAGGCCGGGGGTGGGGCGGTCGGGGGCGACGGTCGGGGCTGTGCCGCCGCCGTACACGGGTGGCAGCGCGCCGGCCGGTCCCGGGCCGTGGACGTCGACGGGGCGCGTGATGCCGTCCCCGCTGTCGTTGGCGCCGAAGCCGGGCAGCAGGAAGAAGTTGTGCAGGTCGGCGATGTGGTCGGCGTGGAGGTGGGTGACGTGGACCGCGGCGAGGTCGCGGTAGCGCAGGCCGGCGGCGAGGTACTGCGTGACGGCGCCCCGGCCGGCGTCGACGAGGTGCACCCGCCCGTCCACGACAAGCGCGGACGCTATGCCCGCCCGGCCGGGCTCGGGCGGCGGACCGCCCGCCGTGCCGAGCAGCACCAGACGGTTCGCCGGGGCGGGGCGGGGACGGCGGGAGGCGGCGGCCGGGGTGGCGGTGAGCGTCGGCAGCAGTGCGGCGGAGGTCGCGGCGGCGGTGCCGCCGAGGACGGTCCTGCGATTCAGGCTGCGGCGGTGGTCGAGGGTCATGTGCGGGTCCTTCCGGGCCGGGAGGTCGGGCCGTACGGGCGAACAGGGCGGGGTCGGCCGGGCGTACGGCAACGGCGTCGTACAGGTCGGGGCACTCAGCGCACCGCCGTTCTCCGGCGCCGCACCCGGTCCGCCGCCACCCCGGCCCCCAGCACCACCGGCACCGAGCCCACCAGCCACATCGCGGTGCCCGTGTCGCCGCCGATGAGGGTCGTGAAGTTGGCGAGGACCAGCCAGACGGCTCCGGCGAGGCCGACCGCGCCCAGGGCGGGGGCGACCAGGGTGTTCCAGCGGCGGGTGTCGGCGCGCTCGCGGCGGAAGAAGACGATGACGGAGACCGACGTCAGCAGGTAGAGGAGCATCATCGCGAGGACGGCGAGTCCGCTGAACCAGGAGAACAGGCTGACCACCGGATCCTGGCCGAGCAGCGCGAACGGCAGGACGAGCGCGAGGGCGATCGCCGTCTGCACGCAGCCCGCGAGCCAGGGCGCGTGCCGGGCGTTGAGCCGGCAGAGCCGCCGCGGAAGGAGCCGGTCGCGGCCGAGCGAGAAGAGGTAGCGGTTGGCGGAGTTGTGGAAGGTGAGGATGCCCGCGAAGAGCGAGGTGGCGAGCAGCACGGGAAGCACCTCGTTCACCCAGCCGCCGAACTGCGCGGCGATCGGGGCGAACACGAACCCCGAGGAGTCGCCGCCCGCCAGTGCCTCGCCCGCCGCGCCCGGAGCCTTCGAGGCGCCCCAGGCGGAGATCAGCATCCATGAGGTGAGTGCGAAGAAGCCGGTGACGACGATGACGGAGAGGTAAGTGGCCCTGGGCACGGTCTTCTTGGCGTCCCGGGCCTCCTCGCCATAGATGGCGGTGGCCTCGAAGCCGAACATCGACGCCACCGCGAACATGACGGCGACGCCCGGGGCGCCCGCGAGCACCGCCGACGGCGCGAAGCTCTCCGCCACGCCGAGCCCCTCGGGGCCGCCGCCCTTCAGGAGGGTGACGAGGCCGAAGACGAGCAGGATGCTGAACTCGGCGAGCACGAGCACCGCGAGGACCTTGGCGCCGACCTCGATGCCGGTCGCGGCGAGCGCCTGCACCACGGCCATGGTGAGCAGCGCCCAGGCCCACCAGGGCAGTTCGAGCCCGGTGTGGTGGGCGACGAGCGGGCTCATGGTCGCGCCGTAGAGGCCGTACATGGCGCCCTGGATGATGCAGTACGAGAACAGCGCGACGGCCGCACTGCCCGCGCCGGCGGTCCGGCCGAGGCCGGTGCCGATGTAGGTGTAGAACGCGCCGGCGTCCACGACGTGCCGCCCCATGGCGACGAAGCCGACGGAGAACAGCAGGATGACCGCTCCCGCCAGGACGTACGCGGCGGGCGTGCCGGCCCCGTTGCCGATCGCGACCGAGATCGGGGCGGCGCCGGCGATACCGGTCAGCGGGGCTTGGCCGGAGAGGACGAAGAAGAGGATGCCCAGGACGCCGAGGGCGTTGGGCTTCAGGGCGGTCGCCGTGGGAGTGCCGTCCGTTGCGGTCCGCTGTGCGGAGCGCGTCTGACTGTCCACTCGGATCACCTGCCAGAGGGAGAGGGGAGGGCCGCATCGGGCCAAGAATCGTTTCAGGCCAAACGAGTTGCCTCATCGTGGGCCGGGACTATCCGTTTGGCAAGGGGTGTGGAGTGGCGGTTACACGTCCGGGCGTGACCGGCGAGGGGTCAGGCGTTGCCGTCCGCCGCGCCCGGCGAGCGCTCGCCCTGCTCCTGGTCCGCCAACTCCCCGAGCAGCCCGCGCAGTTCGGTCAGCGCGTCCTCGGTCACGTCCCGCTCGCCGAAGACCAGCTGGTGCAGGACGAGTCCTTCCAGGGCGGCGAAGACCAGGCGGGACAGCCCCTGGCGCGGCTCGCCGGGAAGCAGGCGGGCCAGTTCGCTGCGGGTGGCCTCGAAGTACTCCTCGTACAAGTGCCGTAGCTGCGGGAGGAGTTCGGGGCGGCGGCGGGCCTCCAGCAGCAGCTCGTACTGGAAGGCCTGCACGTCGGGCCCGGACTCGACCATGTCGACGAGTCCGGTGGCGAAGTCGGCGGCCTTGCCGGTGCCGAGGCCGAGGGTGCTCACGCTGAGCGAGGAGCGGATGGCGTGGCCGACGGTCTCCTCGATGAGGGCGTCACGGGTGCCGAAGTGGTGGACGACGAGTCCGTGCGTGACGCCGGCCTCCTCGGCGACGGCCCGGTAGGTCAGCTTGCGCAGACCGCCGCGGGCCACCACGCGCACGGCGGCCTCCAGGAGGGCGACGCGGCCCGTGCCGTAGTTCCGCACCCGCTTGCGCGGACGGTTCTCAGCCGCGGAAGCTGCGGAAGCTGCGGAACCTGCGGATTCGACGGGCTCGCTCATACCGAGGAGCCTAACGACTCCGCTCAGCGCCTCGGCGGGCGGATGCCACGGAACTCCCAGTCGCCGCCGAGTGCCGTGGACAGCACCTCCTCGGACTCGGTGGGCTGCGCGCCCACGTCGGCGCGGATCGCGGTGGGCCCGGTGACGACGTGGTTGGTGAGCCGGCCCAGGCCCTCGACCTCCACCTCGACGATGTCCCCGGGCCGCACGGGCCGGGAGTTGGCCGGGGTGCCGGAGAGCAGGACGTCGCCGGGGTACAGGGTGATGGTGCGGGCGATGTCGGCGACGAGGTAGTGCATGTCCCAGGTCATCTCGTCCGTGGAACCGTCCTGGACGACCTCGCCGTTGACGTACGTCCGCAGCCGCTTGCCGTGGAAGTCCCAGTCGGTGACCAGGCCGGGGCCGAGCGGGCAGAGGGTGTCGGAGCCCTTCACACGGAGCATGGACCCGGCGTCGGTGTCGCGGAAGTCGTGCAGGCCGTAGTCGTTGGCGACGGTGTACCCGGCGATGTACTCGGCCGCCTCCTCCGGGGCGATGTTGCGGGCGGTGCGGCCGATGACGATGGCGACCTCGCCCTCGTAGTTGAGCCAGGTGCAGCCCTCGGGGCGGACGATCGCGCCCTGGTGGGAGTTGAGGGCGGAGGTGGGCTTGTGGAAGTAGGTGGGGGTGTCGGGCAGCCCGATGCCGAATTCGTCGACGCGGCTGCGGTGGTTGAGGTGGACGGCGATGACCTTGGAGGGGACGACCGGCGGCAGGTGGCGCGCGTCCTCGGTCTTGACGCGGCGGCCGTCGCCGGCGACGAGTTCGTCCCCGTCGACGGTGACCTGGACGGCGGCGCCGTCGAGGAGGATGCGGCGGTACTCGGGCATGAGGGCTCCTGGGTTCAAGGGTTGACGGTTACCGGGTCACCCCGGTTCACCGGGTCACTGGGTCACTGGGTCCAGCCGGAGGCCGGGCGGTCGAACCAGAGGTGGACCTGGCCGGTGCCGATGGAGTTCTCGTACTCCCCGTACTGGCGGGCCGGGGCGGTGCAGGCCTGTTCGCCGAGGGCGCCGGCCATCATCAGGTAGTGGAAGAACTTCGCCTCCGGCTTGTACTTCCAGAACTCGCCCATGGTGTCGAGGACCTTGTCGTGGCGGCCCTCCTTGAACCAGGCGATGCGTTCCAGGTCGGCGGCGCGGGCCTCGGGGGTGAAGATGTGCGCCGGGTCGCTCGACTCGTGGTCGCGCAGTTCGCGCAGCGGCCAGAAGGTGTGCGAGAGGGCTCCGGAGGCGATGAGCAGGACGCGGCGGCCGGGGGTGGCGGCGATGCCGTCGGCCAGGGCACGGCCGAGGCGCAGGTGGTCCTCCATGTCGCCGGTCTGGCAGACGCCGACGGTCACCCACTTCTTGTCGGGCAGGCCCTCGCCGAGGTACTTCCAGAGGTTGATGGTGGCGTAGTAGACGGGCAGGTAGGCATCGTCGATCGGGGTGATCCAGGTGCCGTGCCGGTCCGCGAACTCGGCGATGTTGCGGGCGAGTTCGGGGTCGCCGGGGTAGTCGTACGGCATGCGGCACATGCCGCGCGGCAGTTCCTCGGAGGTGAACAGTCCTGCCCTGCGGTCCTGGGCGGTGACCACGAACTCGACGGTGGTGGCCCAGTGCGAGTCGAGGACGACGACGGTGTCGTAGGCGTCGCTGTCGAAGACGTCCGCGCGGAGCTCCTTGAGGCCGGTGACGAGGGTGATCTCCTTGCCCTCGTTCAGCTCCCACCGGACGGCCTCGGGGAGGACGACGGTGGGGACGTGCGCGAGGAGGCCCGCGCCGACGATCTCACCCATGGTTCAGCCATCCCTTCGGTGCGGTGACGGTGTTCTTCAGGTCGCAGTAGAAGTCGAAGCTCCAGGTGCCGCCCTCGCGTCCGACGCCGGACTGGCGGGAGCCGCCGAAGGGCGCCTGGAGGTCGCGTACGAAGAAGCAGTTGACCCAGACCGTGCCCGCGACGACCCGTGCGGTGACGCGTTCGGCGCGCTCGTGGCTGCCGGTGGCGAGGGTGGCGGCCAGGCCGAAGCGGGTGTCGTTGGCGAGGCGGACGGCCTCGTCCTCGGTGCGGAAGGTCTGCAGGGTCAGTACGGGTCCGAAGACCTCCTCCTGCACGATCTCCGAGTCCTGGGCCACGTCGGTGAGGAGGGTCGGCGCGTAGGACTGGCCCTCGCCGCGGTGGCCGCCGACGACCGCGCGGGCGCCGGCCGCGAGGGCGCGCTGCACGAAGCCGTCGATCTTGTCCAGCTGGCGGGGGTGGATGTTCGGGCCGATGTCGGTGGCCTCGTCGCGCGGGTCGCCCTGCCTGAGCCGGGCCGCCTTCGCGGTGAAGCGGCGGGTGAACTCCTCGGCCACGCTCTCCTCGACGAGGAGGCGGGTCGCCGCGAGGCACACCTGCCCGGCGTTGTCGTACTGCTCGACGGCGAGGTCGACGGCCAGGTCCAGGTCGGCGTCGGCGAACACCAACAGCGGTGACTTGCCGCCGAGTTCGAGGCTGAGCGGGGTGAGCTGCGGGGCGGCCTGGGCGGCGATGTGCCGCGCGGTGGGCACCGAGCCGGTGAAGCTGATGCGGGCCACGTCCGGGTGGGAGGTGAGCGCGTCGCCGACCTCGGAGCCGTACCCCTGGACGATGTTGAGGACACCGGCGGGGAGACCGGCCTCGGCGGCGATGTCCGCGAGCAGCGAGGCGGTGAGCGGGGTCCACTCGGCGGGCTTCAGGACGACGGTGTCGCCCGCCGCGAGGGCCGGGGCGATCTTCCAGGAGGCCATCATCAGCGGCGCGTTCCACGGGGTGATCAGCACGCAGGGCCCGGCCGGGTCCCAGCTGACGTGGTTGGTGTGGCCGCGCGTCTCGAAGTCCTCGTGGCCGAGAGTGAGCAGCCAGTCGGCGAAGAAGCGGAAGTTGTGCGCGACGCGGGGCATGACGCCGCGCCGGTGGGAGCGGAGCAGCGCGCCGTTGTCGGTGGTCTCGACGATCGCGAGCTCTTCGAGGCGCTTCTCGACTCCGTCGGCGACGGCGTGCAGCAGGCGTGCGCGTTCGGCGCGCGGGGTGGCGGCCCAGCCGGGGAAGGCGGCCTTGGCCGCGGCGACGGCGGCCTCGGCCTCCTGCGGCGTGCCGCGGGAGATCTCGCCGATGACGCTGCCGTCGACGGGCGAGACATCAGTGAACGTGGCGGCGGAGGCGAGGCGTTCGCCGCCGATCCAGTGCCGGGTGTCGACGGTGACACCGGCCACGGTGAGGGTGTGCTCGGTCATGGGTCAGGCTCCTCGTATGGGTGGGCTGGGGTCACTCGGCGCCGGAGGTGTGCGACTCCAGGAGCCGGCCGCCGTCCCAGACGACGCCGACCTGCCGGTAGTACGCGGCGATCGGCTCGCGCACCTCCAGGCGGGCCAGCTCCTCGGTGGGCGCCTCGAACAGCTCCAACTCGGCGTCGCCGACCCAGGGTTGGCCGGCCTCGAAGGAGGCGGCGCCGGTCTCGATCAGCTCGTCGAGGGCGAGCCCCTTGCCCTTCTCGATGGACGGCAGCCAGCGGTGGTGGGCCATGGGGTGAGCGTTGACGAAGCCGTTGCTCTCGGACGGCTCGCGCAGGGTGACGGCGGCCTGGGCGAGCCGCCGGTCGGCGGCGGCGAGGGTGGCGCCGAAGCGGGCGCCGGCCTCGATGCGCGGGGCGGGTCCGTACGGGTGCGGGCGGGTCTGGTGGATGGAGCCCAGCTTCTTCGGGTAGCCCTGGTGCAGACCGCGCGCGACGGCGAAGTCCTTGTCGACCCAGATGTGCACACAGCGGCTGTAGGTCCGCCCCCGGTATGTGCAGCGGACGACCGCGAAGGCCTCCTTGTACTGGGCGAGCACCGGGTCGAGGAGCTCGTGGCCGTCGGCCGAGCAGGACTGCCAGTCGGCCCAGATCAGCGCCACCGCGCCGGGGTCGTCCTCGGCCGGCTCCAGGGGTTCCGGGAGGAGTTCGCGTACGCGGGCGGGGTCGGTGCGGTACTCGACGGTGAGCAGGTCGCCGGAGTAGCGCCAGGGCGGGGCGGGGATGAGCGAGGCGTCGCCGGTCGCGGTCTTGGGGTGGAAGTATCCACGGACTGAGGGCACTTGGGGTTCCTTACGCGGTGCGGGCGGGATGCTTGAGGAGTGCGGCGCGGTGCCGGGCGGCGGCCGCCGCCGCGGTCGGACCGCCGAGGGCCACGACGCCCACGAGCCGGCCGTCCCGGTGGTATCCGGCGATGACGTCGCCGTCGGGGTCGCCGTCCAGGATGCGTACGTCGGCCTGGCCGAGGGCGGGGGCGCCGAAGGACTGCAGGCGGAAGTCGTGCTGGTCGCTCCAGAAGGTGGGCAGCGGAGCGAACGGGTCCGGGTCGTGCTGGTCACCGGTGAGCCGGGCGGTGAGGACGCGGGCCGCGTGCCTGGCGGTGTCGGTGGGGATCGACCAGTGCTCGACGCGGCGCGGGACGCCGTCGTAGCGGGCGTTGGGGAAGCGCGCCACGTCGCCCACGGCGACCACCTCGGGCCGTCCGCCCGCGCGCAGGTGGGCGTCGGTGCGGACGCCGTCGGCGAGGTCGAGCCCGTTGCCGTCCAGCCACTCGGTGTTGGCGACGGAGCCGACCGACTCCACGACCACGTCGGCGGGCAGGACGGTGCCGTCGCCGAGGACGACCCCGGTGACCTGGTCCTCGCCCTCGAAGGCGGTCACTCCGGTGCCGAGGGCGAAGCGGACCCCGCGGTTCTCGTGGCGTTTCCGGAGGGCGGAGGCGAGGAGTTCGCCGAGCGGGCCGACCATCGGCAGCGGCAGCGGGTCGACGACGGTGACCTCGGCGGCACCGAGCGCGACGGCGGTGGCGGCGACCTCGCAGCCGATGAACCCGGCCCCCACCACGACCACCCGCGCCCCGGGCCGGGTCAGCGCGGCGCGCAGGCCCCGGGCGTCGTCGAGGGTGCGGACGGCGTGCCGGCCGGCGAGCGGTCCGGGGCAGGTCAGTCGGCGCGGGCGCATGCCGGTGGCGATCACGAGTCCGGCGTACGAGAGGGTGTCGCCGTCGTCGAGCCGGACGGTGCGCCGGTCCAGGTCGGCCGCGGCGACGCGGGTGCCGAGGCGCCAGGCCACGTCGGCGACGCTCGCCCGGGGCCGGAAGGCAAGGGACTCGAAGGACGCCTTCCCGGCCAGCACCTCCTTGGACAGCGGGGGCCGGTTGTACGGCATGTGAGGCTCGGCGCCGACGAGCGTGACCGGGCCGTCCCAGCCGGCGGCGCGCAGCTGTTCGGCGGCGCGCAGTCCGGCCATGGACGCGCCGGCCACCACGACGGGTGCGCGCACGGCCCGCACGGTGGGCGTGCTCATCGCTCAGCCCTCGATCCGGATGGCCTGCAGGGGGCAGACGTCCGCGGCTTCCTCGACCTCGTCGCGCAGCGCGTCGTCGGGGTCGCCGACGTAGGCGAGACGACCGGCGTCGTCGAAGCTGAAGACATCGGGGGCGGCGAAGACGCACTGGCCGTGGTCCTGGCACTTGTTCATGTCGACGACGACCTTCATGGCCGTACCTCCGGGTACTGGGGCGTCGGGCAGGGAGAGGAAGAGTCACGGGCGGGCCGGGCGCGCGGGGCGGGTCCGGCCGGCGTGGGCGGTGAGCACCGCCCGCTCTCGTTTGATGTCAAACAACATAGGAACCCGCGGGACCCTGGTCAATAGCTATCCGGATGGATAAATTTCTGTTGCCGACCCCTTGCGGGGCGATGACTTCCGTCCCTACGGTTTGACGCCAAACGACGGATTCGGATGCGGCCCCGCGTTCCCCACGCAGTGCGTCGCCGCGTCCACCGTTCCCCCTTCCCCCAGTGCCCTGCGCGCCCTGGGAGGCGCCCCACTTCCCCTTGAGGAGACATCGGTGAGCGCATCCGAAACCCACCCCGCACACCGGCACATGGACCGGCTCGCCGCCGAGGGCATCGACGTGGTCCGGGTGACCTATCCCGACCTCATCGGCAGCGACCGGGCCCGTGACGTCCTGCTCGACCACCTGCCCTCGGCCTGCGACCACGGGCTCGCCTTCTGCCGCGCCGTCTACCACACGAGCCCGCAGGGCGACGTGGTCCCGGTCGCCGGCGGCCTGGACGCCGGGCTGCCCGACATCTGCGTACGCCCCGACCTCGACACGCTCACCGCGCTGCCGTGGGAGCCCGGCGTCGCGAGCTGTCTGGGCGACGTCACCGACCCGGCGACCGGCCGGCCCGCCCCCGAGTCGCCGCGGGACCTGCTCCGTACCGTCCTCGACCGGTGCGCACAGCACGGCCTGCACCCGGTGATCGGCCCGGAGCTGGAGTACTTCCTCTGCGAGCCCGCACCCGGCACGCCCACCGGCTGGCGGCGCTACGACGAAGCCGCCGGCGTCGTCTACACGGCGGGCCTGCGCGCCGACGGCGACAACCACCTGCTGCGCACCCTGCGCCAATTGCGCGAGCTCGGCATCGGCGTGACCAACGGCAACCACGAGTTCGACGGCGGGCAGTTCGAGATCAACCTGACCCACACGGACGCCATGGACGCCGCCGACCGGTCCTTCCGATTCAAGTCGGCGATCAAGGAACTCGCCCGTAAGGAGGGCAGGCTGGCCACGTTCATGGCCAAGCCCTTCAACGACGCGGGCGGTTCCGGTTTCCATCTGCACCTGTCCTGCGTCACGGACGCGGGAGACGGCACCGAGGAGGGCGGCAGTGCGGGTGGCGGCGGGGCGAACGCCTTCGACGACCCCTCGGCGCCGTACGGGCTCTCCGCCGCCGCCCGGCACGCCGTGGCCGGGGTCCTCGCGCACGCCCCGGCGCTCACGGCGCTCGCCAACCCCACGGTCAACTCGTTCAAGCGGTTCGGCCCGGACACCCTCGCCCCGTGGCTGGTCGACTGGGGCCTGGACAACCGCAGCGCCCTGGTCCGGATCCCGCCCGAGCGCGGCCCCGGGGCGCGCCTGGAGGTCCGGCTCGGGGACGCCAGTGCCAACCCGTACCTGATGATCGCCGGGACGATCGCCGCCGCGCTGCTCGGCGTGCTCGCCGGCGAGGAGCCGCCCGCCCCGCTGGAGGGCTACGGCTACGACACCGCCAGGTCCGCCCTGCTGCCCCAGAACCTGCCCGCCGCCCTGGACGCCTTGGAGGCGGACACCGCCCTCGCCGACGTCCTCGGCAAGGAGTTCACCGCCTCCTACCTGACGTACAAGCGCGACGAGGTGGCCCGCTTCCAACGGCACGTCACCGACTGGGAGTTCACCGAGTACGCCTTCCACCTGTGACGCCGGTGACGCCTATACCGCCTGCACCGCCTGTAC
The DNA here is from genome assembly GCF_031157275.1 of Streptomyces sp. LHD-70. GTDB lineage: Bacteria > Actinomycetota > Actinomycetes > Streptomycetales > Streptomycetaceae > Streptomyces. Next base: position 128,893 of record NZ_JAVIFW010000012.1, on the reverse strand, counting down.
CGCCGTCACACCGAATCCGAAGAGAGAACGCCCTATGACCAAGACCACCAGCCCCCTGACCGAAGCCGTCCGCGAACCCCTCCCCCTCGCCGACGTGGACCTCGCCGACCTGGACCGCTTCACCGACGGCGTGACGCCCTGGCGGATGTTCCACACCCTGCGGCACGAGGACCCGGTGCACTGGCAGGAGGAGGACGCGCCCAACTCCGGCTTCTGGTCGGTGACCCGGCACGCCGACATCGCCCGGGTCGACCGGGACGCGGAGACCTTCACGTCCACGAGGTTCGTGAACCTGGAGGAGGTCGACGAGGACCAGATCAAGAAGCGCGCCTCCATCCTGGAGCTGGACGGCGTCCGCCACCGGGCGCTGCGCAGCGTGCTGCAGCGGCAGTTCGGCGCGAGCGTGATCAACAGCTACGCGGACTTCCTGCGCGGCTTGACCGCCACCACTCTCGACGCGGCCCTCGCCAAGGGCACCTTCGACTTCGTCAAGGAGGTGTCGGCGGACTTCCCCATCAACGTCCTGGCCCGCCTCCTGGACGTGCCGCCCGAGGACAACCAGCAGCTCATCGACTGGGGCAACCGCATCATCGGCAACACCGACCCGGACTACGCGGACGTGCTGCTGCACAGCGCGGAGAGCGAGCAGTTCCGCGATCTGCCGTTCCGCTCCCCCGCCTCCCTCGAAGTCTTCGCGTACGGAAGGGAGTTGGCCCGGCAGCGGCGCGGCGGCAGCGGCACGGACCTGATCTCGCGGCTCGTCAACGAGACCCCGCGCGACGGGGTGCCGCTCTCCGCCCGGGACTTCGACAACTACTTCCTGCTCCTGGTCGTCGCCGGCAACGAGACGACGCGGCACACCATCACGCACTCGATGCTGGCGCTGCTCCAGCACCCCGAGCAGCTGGCCCGCCTGCGGGACGACCCGTCGCTGATCCCCACCGCGGTGGAGGAGTTCCTGCGCTGGGCCTCCCCCGTCTACCACTTCCGGCGGACCGCGACGCGGGACGTCGAGCTGGGCGGCAAGCAGCTCAAGGAGGGCGACAAGGTGGTGATGTGGTTCGCCTCCGGCAACCGGGACGAGGAGGTCTTCGGCAACCCGTACGACTTCGACGTCGCCCGGCAGGACAACGACCACGTCACGTTCGGCAAGGGCAGCCCGCACCTGTGCCTGGGCAATCTGCTCGCGCGTACCGAGATCCGCATCATGTTCGAGGAGTTGATCCCGCGCCTGGCGGACATCCGCCTCGCGGGGCCGGTGCCGCGGGTGCGCTCCAACTTCGTCAACGGCATCAAGGAGCTGCCGGTGGAGGTCACACTCGCCTGAAAACGCTGGTTGGGTGATACGAGGGAAACCGGCCCGGTTCTTCGTGTCACTCTGCCAGTACGGCCTCCCGGCCCCGGCGCAGCAGACTCGGTCGGGCGTCCTCGTACCGAACGACCCACAGGAGCGGCGGCGCATGGCCGTACAGCATCGTACGACGAGACCGGCGAGGCATTCGAGGAGATGATCGCCGCCGTCGTCAGCAAGCGCTCACTCGCGCCCCTGTTTACGCACCCCACGGGTCGGGAGGCACGGAACACTACGCCTTGACCGGCCCGCGGTAGCCGGGGTCGACGCGGGAGTTGAGGGTGAGGCTTACGGCAGCGGCCGCGAGGTAGAGGCCGACGAAGGTCCAGATGAGCAGGGTCATGTGCGCGGTGCCGCCGAGCAGGCCGACGAGAGCGGGGCCGACGAAGGCGGAGAGGCCGGCGGCGAACCTGTAGACGGCGAGCGCGTTCGCGCTGTCGGCGGGGCGTACGAGTCCGGGCATCAAGGCGGTGAGCGGCACGAAGCCGGCGAGGCCGATGCCGAAGACTCCCCAACAGGCGAGTGTGGTCCAGAAGTTGGGTCCGGTGAGCAGGGGTACGTAGTAGAGCAGCAGTTGACGAAGAGGGCGAAGTTCGGGCCGGTGTTGACCAGGCGTCCGGGGGCCCGGTAGGAGGGTGAAAACGGCGCGGTGGAGCGGGCATTGGCCTCCGCGCGCTTCCAGGAGGTCGTGCGCCGGTCGCGCTCCCGGCCTGCCGTCAGCCCGCCCCGTACGCGGTCACCGGGGATGCGTGGGCCGGTGCGGGCAGGAGTTCCCTGGCGACCTGTTCCACCAGGAGTTCCCGCATGGTGCTCACCGTCATGCCGCGCACACCGGTGAGCACCTGGATCGCAGCCCCGTCGGTGAGGGCTGTCAGCCGCAGCGCGACGACGTCCGGGTCGACGTCCGTGCGGAAGACCCCCTGCCGCTGTCCGCGCCGCGCGATCCTGCGGACCGTGTCCTGCCACCGGTCGTAGTACTCGTTGTGCGCCGGGCGGAGTTCGGGGCGCAGCGCCGCCTCGGCCCAGTACTGCAGCCAGATCGACCACTCGTCGCGGACCTGCCCGAAGCGCGGCAGCTGCAGGTCGATGAGTTTCAGCATCCGCGCGTGCGCGTCGTCGATGGCCCGCAGCTCGATGCTCTGCCGGGTGAACGCCTGGCTCACGCAGTGCCGCAGAGCCTCCGCCAGCACGTCGTCCTTGCCCGGAAAGTGGTAGTGCACCGTGCCCGTGCTGGTGCCGCAGGCGCGTGCGATGTCGGCGATCCGTACGGAGTGGATCCCGCGCTCGGCGATGAGCTGCCAGGTCTCCTCCAGAATGCGCCGCCGGCGAGTGTCGTCCCCGGTGTCGGGGACGTTGCCGGTGCTCCGCGTGGCCATCGAGCCGCTCCGTTTCTCGTTCTGCGCCTGTCGGATTCTGACTGAGGCGTCAGATCACCTCCGCATGGTGGGGCATCGCCAATCCCCTTGGCAAGAGCGGAAACCCATCACGTCGACCCTCTTGACGGCCGTTGCGATGCGATGGCTGACTGACGCATCAGTCAATCACAACAGCGGTAGTCCGCAGACCCTCAGGAGGCGCTGTGCGCATCAACTCCCCCCTGCCGTACTCCGGCGTCCTCAGGCCGGACGTCCACGACGGCCGTACGGCGCTGGTGACCGGCGGAGGAACCGGTATCGGCCGGGCCACGGCCCTTGCCCTCGCGGCGGCCGGCGCGCGGGTCCTGGTGTGCGGCCGACGGCCCGAACCGCTGGCCCGGGTCGTCGAGGAGATCGAGTCCTTCGGCGGGACAGCTCTGGCGATGTCCGCCGACATCAGGGAACCCGAGCAGGTCACCGCCGTGGTCGACCGCGCGCTCGACGCCTTCGGCCGGATCGACGTCCTGGTCAACAACGCGGGCGGCCAATTCTCCGCCCCCGCCGAGGAGATCACCCCGAACGGCTGGCGCGCCGTGCACCGTCTCGCCGTCGACGCCACCTGGAACGTGACCCGCGAAGTGGCCCGGCGCGCGATGATTCCCCAGGGCGGCGGCGCCGTCTTCTTCATCGCGTTCTCTCCCCGGCGCGGCATCCCCGGCTTCGCTCATGCCACCGCGGCGCGGGCCGCGGTGGAGAACCTGGCGGCGGGCCTGAGCCTGGAGTGGAGCCGGTACGGAATCCGCACGGTGTGCGTGGCGCCCGGCACGATCGCCACCGACGGGCTCGACGGCCACTACTCCGCCGAGGACCGCGACCGCTGGGCCCGGTCCGTTCCGCTCGGCCGTCTCGGCACCCCCGAGGACGTGGCCGGAGTCCTCTCCTTCCTCGCCTCGCCCGGCGGGGCGTACGTCACGGGCACCACCGTCGTCGTGGACGGCGGCGCGGACGCCTGGGGCGCGGGCCATCCGGTGCCGGACCTCGCGGAGAAGCCGGCGCCGGACCTCGCGGAGGAGCCGGCGCCGGTGTGAGGCGCGCGGTCCTCGGGGGCCGCTTCCTCGCCGCTCCACCCGTAGGCCCGTACGTGCGCAATACGCCAGTACGCCGTAGGCCCAGAGGCCCAGAGGCCCGTACGTCACATGCCCGGCAACTCGACCGTGTCCCCTCGCACTTGACCCCACCGGCACCCAGCGCCCCGCCGTTGCCCCGCCCCGCCCGCCCGCACCCGCACCCGCCGCCCCGGAGGCCCTCATGACCGTCGACGCAGCGCACCCGACGCCGCCCCTTCCCGACCACCAGCCCGACCGGGGCCCCGGCACCCCCCGCGATCTGCGCGCCCTGTTCACGCCCAACGCCGTCGCCGTCGTCGGGGCCAGCAACGACACGTCCAAGTGGGGCAACTGGATCAGTGTCCAGGCCCTGCGGATGCGCGAGCACCGGCCGGTGTTCCTGGTCAACCGGCGCGGTGAGCCCGTGCTCGGCCGGCCCGTGTACCCGTCCATGGCCGCGCTGCCCCAGCAGGTGGACCTCGCCGTGATCGCCGTACCGGCGGCCGGGTTCGAGGCCGCCGTCGACGACGCGCTCGGGGCCGGGGCCAAGGCCATCGTGGCGATCACTGCCGGGTTCGCCGAGACCGGGCAGGAGGGCCGGGAGGTGCAGACACGGCTCACGGAACGCGTCCGCGCCGCCGGGGCCGTGCTGCTCGGGCCCAACTGCCTCGGCGTGCTCGACAGCAGCAGCGAGCTGTATCTGTCGTCCAATCCGCTGCCGCCCGGGCCGGTCGGCCTGATTTCGCAGAGCGGCAACATGGCCCTCGAACTCAGCCGGATCCTCGCCGAACGCGGCCTCGGCGTCTCCCGGTTCGCCTCGCTCGGCAACCAGGCCGACCTCACCGTCGCCGACCTGATCCGCGCCTACACCGTGCACCCCGAGACCGAGTTGATCGCCGTCTACAGCGAGGACTTCGGGGACGGCCGGGACTTTGTCGCCGCCGCGGCCGAGGCCAACGCCGTCGGCAAACCCGTCGTCCTGCTCACCATCGGGGCCAGCGCCGCCTCCGTGCGTGGCGCCCAGTCCCACACCGGGGCCCTGGCCAGTGACAGCTCCGTCATCGACGCCGCCTGCCGGGCGGGCGGCATCGACCGGGTGGCCAGCCCGCGCCAGATGGCCGGACTGCTGGAATCCCTGCACCTGTTCGGCGCCGCCCCGGCCCGCCGCACCGCCGTACTCGCCGACGGCGGCGGCCACGCCTCCGTCGCCAGCGACCTGGCCGAGGCGCACGGCCTGACCGTCCCGGAGTTCTCCGCCGAACTCGCGGCGGACCTGCGCGCCGAGCTCATCCCGTCCGCGGGCGTCGGCAACCCCGTCGACCTCGCGGGCGCGGGCGAGCAGGACATCACCTCGTTCTCCCGCACCCTGCGGGTACTCCTGGACGCGCCCGAGGTCGAATCGGTCCTGGTCACCGGCTACTTCGGCGGGTACGGCGAGTACGGTCCCGAGCTGGCCGCCGCCGAACTCGCGGCCGCGGCCGAGATGGGCGACCTTGTCCGGCACCGCGCCAAGCCGGTCGCCGTGCACACGATGTACCACCAGAGCCCCGCCGCCGAGGAGTTGCAGCGGCTCGGCGTCCCGGTGTTCCGGGCCGTGGAGGAGGCCGCGCGCAGCCTCGGGATGCTCGCCGGGCACGCCCCCGTCGCCCCGGCGATCCGTGAACTACCCGCACCCGCCGCCCTGGTGACTGACGACGGCTACTGGACCGCCCGCCAGCTCATGCGCGCCGCGGGCGTCGAGTTCCCCGCGGCCCGTCTCGTCGGCGGCCCGGACGAGGCGGTCGAGGCGGCCCGCGCGATCGGCGGCCCCGTCGTCGTCAAGGCGCTCGGGCTGCTGCACAAGTCCGACGCGGGCGGCGTCGCGCTCGGCCTGAGCACCCCGGAGGCCGTGCGCGCCGCGGTCGTCGACATGGCCGACCGCCTGAACCCTCCCGGCTACTGCGTCGAGGCGATGGCCGACCTGAGCGAGGGCGTCGAACTCATCGTCGGCGTACGGCAGGACCCGCGCTTCGGACCCGTCGCGATGGTCGGCCTGGGCGGCATCACCACCGAGGTGCTGCGCGACGTCACCTTCGGCCTCGCCCCGCTCAGCCCCGCCGCCGCGCGCCGACTCCTGGACGAGCTGCAGGCGAAGGCCCTGCTCTACGGGGTACGCGGCCGGCCCGCGGTCGACCTGGACGCGGTCTCCCGCACCGTCGCCGCGATCACCGAGGCCGCCGCGGCGCACCCGGAGATCGCCGACCTTGAGGTCAACCCGCTGCTCGCCACCCCGCACGGCTGCCTCGGCCTGGACGCCCGCATCGTCCTCGACTGACGACTTCCCCTCACCCGTATCCGAACCCTCAACTCAGAAGGAAACACCGTGGAGTTCACCCTCACCCCCCGGCTCGCCGAGCTCAAGGAGCGCGCCGCCTCGCTCACCGGCAAGATCATGCCGTACGAGGACGCGTGCGAGAACGACAACGGCCTCTCGCCGGAAGCGCACGCCGCGATCCGCGAGGAGGTACTCGCGCACGGTCTGCAGGCCGTCAACATGCCCGTCGAGTGGGGCGGCGCCGGGCTGTCCGTCCTGGAGCAGGTCGTCGTCCAGGACGAGCTCGGCAAGCTCACCAACGCACTGTGGGACGCGGTCTGGCGGCCCGCCAACTGCCTGCGCGCCTGCACCCCGGAGCAGCGGGAGCGCTACCTGGCCCCGGACATCCTCGGCAACCGCCGCGACGCCGTCGCCATCACCGAGGAGCACGCGGGATCGGACCCGTCCCGGATCACCACGACCGCCACCCGGGACGGCGACGGGTACCTCATCAACGGCGAGAAGTGGTTCGTCACCGTCGGCGACGTCGCGGACTTCCTGATCGTCCTCGCCTACGTGCGGCCGGACGACGAGCCGACGATGTTCCTCGTCGACAAGGACACCCCCGGCATCTCCGTGAAGCGCACCCCGCGCTACACCCACACCTTCGTGTACGAGCACCCGGAGTTCCTCTTCGAGAACGTCCGCGTCGGACCGGAGGCCGTGCTCGGGCGGATCGGCGAGGGCTACGACCTGACGCGCGACTGGTTCACCGAGGAGCGCCTGATGATCGCGGCCCGCACGATCGGCGCCGCGGAGCGCGCGCTGCGCCTCGCCGTCGACTGGGCCAAGGAGCGCGAGCAGGGCGGCGATCTGCTGATCAACCGCCAGATGATCCAGGCGTACATCGCCGACTCGGTCACCGAGATCGCCACCAACCGGGCCTTCACGCACCAGGTGGCCTGGGAGTTCGACCAGGGCGGCGACCGCAAGACGCTGCACGCCAAGGCGGCCACCGCGAAGCTCGCCGCGTCCGAGGCGTCCAACCGGATCGTGGACCGCTGCCTGCAGATCTTCGGCGGCCGCGGCTACATGCGGGAGAACGCGGTCGAGCGGCTGTGGCGCGAGCTGCGCGTCGACCGCATCTGGGAGGGCACGTCCGAGGTCCAGCGCCTGGTCATCGCGAACGAGGCCGCCAAGCGCGGCCTGGACGACCTGCTGTCCTTCACGACCAGCTGACCCGCCCCCGTCCGACCTCGGGGCCGCCGCCCTTCTCGTACGGCGGCGGTCCCCGTCCCACGACCGGAGACGCCCCGCCATGGCTTCCACCACCACCGCACCTGCCGTGACCGACGGCGAGGTCACCGTCCAACTCCGCGGCGAGCGGCAGGACATCGCGCTGCTCACCCTCGACCGCCCGCGCAAACTCAACGCCCTCTCCACCCACATGGAGGCCACGCTCCTCGACGCCCTGCGCAGCAGTGATGTCACAGAGTGTCGTGCCGTCGTCGTCACCGGCACCGAGCGCGCCTTCTCGGCCGGCGCCGACACGGGCGAGCTGCGCGACATGACCCCGCAGGCGATCGCCGCGTACTACCGCGGATCGGGCGCCGTGTACGAGGCGTTCGCGGCGCTCCCCCAGCCCACGGTCGCCGCGATCAGCGGCTACTGCATGGGTGGCGGCCTGGAACTCGCCCTCGCCGCCGACTTCCGTATCGCCGCTCCGGGCGCCGTGTTCGCGCTGCCCGAGGTCGGCCTCGGCATCCTGCCCGGCTCCGGCGGCATCGCCCGCCTGGTGCGCGAGGTCGGTCCGGCCCGCACCCGCGACCTGGTGCTGCGCGGCCGCCGCTTCGATGCCCAAGAGGCGTACGCCTGGGGCCTGTTGACGGAGATCACCGAAGACCCCGGGGCCGTGACCGACCGCGCCCTGGCCCTCGCCGCCGAGCTCACGGAGCACGCGCCGCTCACCCTGGCCCTCGCCAAGCAGGTCGTGGACGCGGCGGCCGACGCCCCCAAGGAGACGGCGCTGCTCCTCGAACACCTCGCGTACGCGGCCCTCAACCGGACCGGCTGAACCGCGCACCGCACCGCACGACAGGGGGAGCCCAACCACCGAACGCGACCACGACCACCCGCACCGCCCGTCGCCCGTCGCCCGTCCGCTCCAGGAGGTCCACCCCATGACAGTCGCCACGTCGAGCACGGGGCAGTCCCCGCAGCAACCTGAGCCCGCCCACACCGGCAAACGCCCCGTCGTGGAGACCCGGTCCATCGACTACGTGCCGCTCGCCGAGCGCCATGGGAAGGTCTGGCACCTCTTCCCCGTGTGGTTCGCGGGCGACGCCCATCTGGCCACGGTCGCCACCGGCGCGATCGGCGTCGCCCTCGGCGGCAACCTGATCTGGACGGCGATCGCCATCGTCCTCGGCAACGCGCTCGGCACGTTCTTCATGGCGTTCCACTCCACGCAGGGACCGCAGCTCGGACTGCCCCAAATGGTGCAGTCCCGGCCGCAGTTCGGGTTCGTAGGGGCGCTGCTCGTCTGGATCGTCGCGCTGGTCACGTACATCGGCTACACCGCGTTCAACCAGGTCCTCGTCGGCTCCACCATGGAGCACCTGGCCGGCACGCCAGTGGGCGTCAGCTACATCGCGTACGCCGCGATCGCCATCGTCCTGGCGATCGTCGGCTACGACTTCATCCACCGGGCCTCGCGCTGGCTGACCTATCTGATGACGGCGGGTCTCATCGTCTTCTCCGTCGGCGTCCTCGTCGCGGCGCCGTTCTCCGCCGACCAGTTGGACCTCGGCGCCTTCTCCCTCGCCCCGTTCCTGATCCAGCTGTTCCACGCGGCGGTGTACCAGCTGTCCTGGTCGATCTACGTCTCCGACTACTCCCGCTACCTCCCGCCGACCGTGGGCGTGCGCTCCTCGTTCTGGTGGACGTATCTCGGCGCGGGCTTCGGCGGTACGTGGATGATGCTGGTCGGCGCGGTCGCGGCGGGCCTCTTCCCGAAGCTGGGCCTGGTGGAGCAGATCATCCACGCCGGTGACACCGTGTTCCCCGGCCTGGGCGTAACGCTGCTCCTGATGTCCGTCGCCCCGCTCATCACCATCGGCACCCTGAACTTCTACGGCGGCAGCCTGACCCTGCTGTCCTCCGTCGACTCGGTGAAGCGCATCCCGCTGACCCTGACGTCGAGGATCGTGACGCTGCTCGTCCTCGGCGTGGCCTCCACCGCCCTGGCGTTCAGCTCCAGCGACGACTTCCTCACCACGTTCGGGCACTTCCTGATCGTGCTCGGCATGCTGTTCACCCCGTGGACCGCGGTGAACCTGATCGACTTCTACGTGGTGCGCCGCGGCCACTACTCGATCCGCGAGATCTTCAACCCCGAAGGAATTTACGGCCGTTGGAACTGGCGCGGGCTCACCGCGTACGGCGTCGGCTTCGTCGCCATGCTGCCGTTCGCCGTCATCGGCGACCTGCACGGTCCGCTGGCCCACTGGGTACGCGGCGCGGACGTCACGATGCTCGTCGGCCTCGCCGTATCGGCCGTCCTGTATCTCGTCCTGTGCCGCTCCCTCGATCTCGACGCCGAACGCGCGGTCGTCGAGGCTGCCGACGCGGACCTGGACTCGTCCCTGCACCCGTAACCCTGCGTACCCGAACACCCTGCGTACCCGTAACCCTGCGTACCCGAACAACCTGCGTACCCGAACACCCGAGGAGCAGCACCGTGGCGGACATCGAACGCGTCGGCGTCGTAGGAGCGGGACTGATGGGATCCGGCATCGCGGAGGTGTGTGCCCGGGCGGGCCTGGACCTCCTGGTCGCGGAGACCGACCGGGACGCGGCCCGCGCCGCCCGCACCCGCATCGAGACGTCCCTGCGCCACGCCGCCGGACGCGGCAAGCTCACCGCCGACGAGGCCGACGCCGCCCTCTCCCGCCTCCGGCTCACCACCGACCTGGGCGACTTCGGCGACCGCGACCTGGTCATCGAGGCGGTGGCCGAGCGGGAGGACGTGAAGACCTCGGTGTTCGCGACGCTCGACAAGGTGGTGGAGCGCGAGGACGCCGTGCTCGCCTCCAACACCTCCTCCATCCCCGTCATGCGGCTCGGCACGGCCACCACCCGCGCCGACCGGGTCATCGGCATCCACTTCTTCAACCCCGTCCCGGTGCTCCCGCTGGTCGAGCTGGTCCCGTCGCTCCTGACCGGCCCGGCCACCCTGCGACGCGCCCGCGCCTTCGCCGAGGACCGCCTCGGCAAGCGCGTGGTCCTCGCCGCGGACCGTGCGGGCTTCGTGGTCAACGCGCTGCTCGTGCCGTATCTCCTCGCCGCCGTACGGATGCTGGAGAGCGGCACCGCGTCCGCCGCGGACATCGACGACGGCATGGTGCAGGGCTGTTCCCACCCGCTCGGACCGCTCGCCCTCGCGGACCTGATCGGCCTCGACACGGTCACGGCGATCGCCGAGTCCCTCTACGCGGAGCACAAGGAGCCGCTGTACGCCCCGCCGCCACTGCTCCTGCGCATGACGGAGGCGGGCCTGCTCGGCCGCAAGACGGGACGGGGCTTCCACCCGTACGAGCCGTAGCCGCCGGACCCGGGGCCAGGGCCTCACCAGGCGACAGAGCACCGCACTGGTCAACCGTCATGCCGTAGTTCATTCACGAGGCGCCACACTGGTCGTGAACTCCGCGAAGCGGAACTGCAGGAGCAGCCAGGCGAACACATCGATGTCGTTGAGGTCGAGTTCGAAGAGCGACTGCAGCTTTTCGATGCGGTAACGGACCGAGTTCACATGGACGTTGAGGCCGGCTGCCGTAGCGGGAATGCTCTTGTTGCTCTCGATGTAGGTCTTGAGGGTTTCCAGATACGCGGAGCCGCGTTCACGGTCGTACTCCCGTATCCGTTCCAGGGTCGGGACCCGGAGGCGGAGATGGTTCGTCGAGCGGTGCCAGTCGGCGAGCAGGGCCAGGTCGAGCTGCGGTAGGTGCTCGTCCATGAGTACGACGGCGCCGCCGGGGCGCGGGCTCACGAGTCCGAGCGCGGTCAGCCGGACCAGGGTGCGCAGGTGCGTGAAGTCGTCGCCGAGCTCGTGGACTTCGTGGAGTTCGCGGCCCACCACGACCGCCAGTGACGGTGCGGTGGGTTCGACGCGGCGGAGGAAGTCGTCGAGGTTGTGCTGGAGGTTCGTCCACTCCTGACGGTTCTGGCCGCTGAACAGCATGGCGAGATGAGAGTCGACCTCCGCCACGATCGCGTTCGGCTGGATGAGGTGCAGCCATGTCGAGACGCGCTGGACGAGCCGGTGCGGGGCCACTTCGGTGGTGCGGGTGGGCGGGTCCGTCGAGGTGAGGGTGGCGAGGCGGTACCACTGCTTGTCGGCGATCTCCAACGCGAACGCGCACGCGGATGCCTGCTGCGGGTCGCGCAGGAGGTGGGACAGGAGGTCGGCTTCTCGCCGTCGTTCGACGTCGACGTAGGAGCGGGCGTGGTGCAGGTGGAGGGAGGCTGCGTCCAGCAGCTCCTCCAAGGCCCGTACGACGTGGTGGCGTTGATCCGGATCGGTCACGATGACCCAGATGGTGCCGAGCACTTCGCCGTCGCTGCGGACGGCGGCGGCGACCCGTCCGTAGGTCTCCGCGTCGCCGGGGACGAAGACGCATCCGGTGGCGGCGTAGGTGAGGCGGTAGTCGGGGTCGGTCGCGGGTGAGTCGACCTCGCTCATCAGGAGGGTGACCTTGCGGCGGTGTTCGTCGACGGGCTGGTCGGCGAGGTTGGAGAAGCCGAGCACCCGGCCCGCGGGGTCGACGATGCTGGTGGCGCCGCCCGCCATGGTGGCCACCGCGTTGGCGAAGGCGAACAGGTCGCCGAGCCGTGCGCCCGCCACAGCGTCGGCTTCCGAGACGGACACACTCGCCTTGAGGAGCGCCGCCAGCTGCAGCCAGTCCACGGACTGGCGGGCCAACACCGTGTTGACGCCGTGCAGTTCACCGAGCGCGCGCAGGGACTCGGGGTCGGCCGTGGCGGGTTTGGCGATCACCGCCGAGACTCCGGCCTCGCCCGCCCGGACCAGCAGATCGGTGAAGGCGGGACCCTGCGCGGGGAAGCCGACCGCGAGGAGCACCGCACGCCGAGGGATGTGCGTGTCGTCGTCGGACGGTTCGCGCAGCGCGATCGACTGCACGACCGGGTCGTCCTGCTGGTGGACCACCCACAGGTCCGCTCCGACGTTCACCAACACGTCCGACAGGGTCGATGTCTGCGGGCCGTCGGCGGCCCGCGCGGTCGGGTCCGGGGTTCCGCTCGCCATGTTTGGAGAATTTAGCAGCAGAACGCTGAATCCTTTGTAGATCGCTCCGTACCGGTGGGTGATCCGCCCTCCTACGCTGGTCCCACCGCCGCCCCGTCGCCCCGTCGACCGGGGCCTGGCGACCACCATCCCCCCTGGCGTAGGAGCCCACGATGACGCCTGTCTCCTTGCGGTACGTCGCCGCCGTCCTCGTCGCGACGTCAGTCACCGTCCTCACGGCGTGCGGTTACCAGCCGGCCGGCGCGGGCACGCCGCCGACACCGGAGAGTGGCGCCGCGTCGCGCCTGGTCGAGGAGGCCGGAGTGCTGCGCGTCGGTACCAACGTGCCGTTCGTGCCGATGGAGTTCTACGCACCCGACGGGTCGACCCTCTCGGGCATCGACATCGACCTGGCCAGGGCGGTGGCACGCCGCCTCGGGCTCAGGGCGAGCTTCTCCAACTCTTCCTGGGACGGCCTGATCCCCGCGCTGAACGCTGGCCGCCACGACATGCTGGCGTCGTCGTTCGGCGACTTCCCCGAGCGCCGGAAGCAGGTCATCTTCGTCGACATGCTCAAGGGCGGCATCGCAGGCATCGTGCGGGCCGCGGACAAGGCCCACTTTCCGAAACCCTCCGCGCTGTGCGGCAAGAGGGTCGGCGTCGCGAACGGCTCGGCGACCGTCGCCGTGGCGAAGACCGTCTCGAAGCGCTGCGTGAAGGACGGCGGCCAGGCAGTCTCCACGCAGATCTTCCCCACTGACCGCGAAGCCACCGTGGCGATCCGCAGCGGACGCGTGGACGTGGCCCTGGTCGACAGCGTGGTGGCCCAGCACCTGGCGGGCAGCCAACCCCGGCACTACGCCGAAGTCTTCGACGACGTCGCGCCGGACTTCCTCTACGGATTCGCGGTCGACAGGAACAACCCGGCACTGGCTCAGGCGATCGCCGAGGCACTCGACTCCCTCATCGCCGACGGCACTTACGCCCGGATCTGCGCGAAGTACGGGATCACCGGCAGCGCCCTGGTCACCAGAGCCACCATCAACGGAGGCAAGCAGTGATCAACTCCACCCTCACGGAACCGCACACCCACCCGGACGAGTTGCGCACCGTCGCACGCCGTCATCCCTGGCGCTGGGTCTCGGCACTCCTCGCCCTGGCGGTCGGAACCGCGGTCGTGTGGTCCTTCGCCGGATCCCCCAACCTCCAGTGGGGCGAGGTCGGTTCCTGTCTGACAGCCGGTTCCGTCATCGACGGCATAGGCCTCACCGTCCTGCTCACCGTGGTGGCCCAGGGCGTCGGCATCGTCGGCGGCATTGTCCTCGCCGTCATGCGCCGCTCGAGCAACCCGGTACTCAAGGCCATCAGCGGGCTCTACCTGTGGATCTTCCGCGGTACACCGGTGCTCATCCAGATCATCTTCTGGTACAACCTCGCCCTGATCTTTCCGGCCGTCGCGCTGCACATCCCGTTCACCTCGATCGGCTTCAGCGTCGCCACCAACTCCCTCATCACGCCGGTCGCCGCGGCCGTCATCGCGCTCGGCCTCAACGAGGCCGCGTACATGGCGGAGATCGTGCGCGGCGGCCTCATCTCCGTCGAGCAGGGGCAGAGCGAGGCGGCGGCCACCCTCGGCATGACCCGCGGCCAGGCGATGCGGCACGTGATCCTCCCGCAGGCGCTGCGCACGATCGTTCCGCCGACCGGCAACGAGCTGATCAACATGCTCAAGAACACCTCGCTCGTCAGTGTCATCGCCGCCCGCGAACTACTGACCGCGACTCAGCAGATCTACGGGGTCAACTACCTCGTCATCGAGCTGCTGATCGTCGCCAGTATCTGGTACCTGGCCCTGTCGACCGTGGCCTCGCTGGCACAGAGCCTCCTGGAACGCCGGCTGCAAGTCGTGCTCCGCGTCCGGCAGCAGCCCTGGACCGCACGCGCCGCGCACCGCCTCGCCTCCCTGCGGTCCTCCGCCACTCTCACCTCGGACGGGAAGTCATGACAGCCATGCTCGAGATACGGAACGTCAAGAAGAGCTATGGCCCGGCCGCCGTCCTGCGTGGTGCCTCACTCGATGTCCGCCGCGGGGAGGTCGTCAGCATCCTGGGCTCCTCCGGGGCGGGCAAGTCGACCCTGATGCGCTGCGTGAACCACCTCGAAACAGTGGACGCCGGAACCATCAGCGTCGACGGCCGGCTGATCGGCTACGACCGGCGAGGCGGCCTCCTGCACGAGGTCAAGGAGTCGACCCTGTGCCGTCAGCGCCGCGACATCGGCATGGTGTTCCAGCACTTCAACCTCTTCGGCCACCTGACCGCGCTGGACAACGTGACCCTCGGCCCGCGCAAGGTCCTCGGCAGGCCACGTGCCGAAGTCGAGGAAGAGGCACGCGGCCTGCTCGCGCGGGTCGGCCTCGCCGAGCACGTGGAGTCGTATCCGCGTCAGCTCTCCGGCGGGCAGCAGCAGCGCGTGGCGATCGCCCGGGCCATGGCCATGCACCCCAAGCTCATGCTCTTCGACGAGCCCACCTCGGCGCTCGACCCCCACCTGGTCGGCGAGGTCCTGCGGGTGATCCGGCAACTCGCCGACAGCGGAATGACGATGGTGATCGTCACCCACGAGGTGCGGTTCGCGCTCGACGTCTCCGACCGCATCGTGCTCATGGACAGCGGCACGGTCGCATACGACGCCCGCCCCCAGGAGTGGCTGACCTCGACAGACCCCTTGGTCACCACGTTCATGAGCCACTTCAGGGCCTCCCCGACCGACGAGCACGGCCACAACGCCACGACTCGCACCAGCCCCAACACCCCCGCCGGTTCCGACGGTTCCGACGGTTTCGACGACAGGAGCACCGCGTCATGAGCGCGCCCGTCAGCATCAACGACTTCCGCTGCGTCGCCCGGCGCCGCCTGCCTCGGATCGTCTACGACTACCTCGAAGGCGGCGCGCTCGACGAGATCACGCTGCGGAGCAACATCACCGACCTCGCCGCGCTCCACCTGCGCCAGTCGATCATGAACGACGTCTCCGACATCGACCTCAGTACGACCGTCCTGGGGCAGACCCTGAGGACGCCGGCACTGATCTCACCCATGGGCCTGCTGTCGCTGTTCCACCGCGACGCGGACATCGCCCTCGCTCGGGCGGCCCGTGACGCGGGAACAGTCTTCGTGCACAGCGCTTGGTCCGGCCTGCCGCTAAAGAAGGTGGCGGCCGCGGCTCCCGGCGCGGTCTGGTGCCAGGCCGCGATCTGGCCGGACCAGCGGCTGGTCGACCAACACCTCGACCGCGCCGAGGCGGCCGACGTCCCGGTGCTCGTCCTCGCCGGCGACGTCTCCGTGTCCAGCAAGCGAGAACGCGACCTCCGCAACGGCTTCACCATGGCGGCGCGCCCCTCGCCGCGGAGCGTGCTGAACGCCGCGCGGAAGCCGAGGTGGGTCGCCAACTTCCTCTTCGGACCCAGGATCACGTTCGGCGATCAGACCATTGAGGGCCGGGCGATGAACCTACGCGAGATGGGCGAGTTCCTGCACGACGACAATGCCGCGGTGAGCTGGGACGACGTTGCACGGATCCGCAAGCGCTGGCACGGAAAACTCGCCGTCAAGGGGGTGATGAACGCCCAGGACGCACTGCGGGCAGTCGATGCGGGCGCGGACGCGATCTTCGTCTCCAACCACGGCGGTCGGCAGTTCGACGCGCAGCCCTCGACGGTCAGCGCACTCGCCGAGATAGCACAGGCCGTCGACGGCCAGGCCGAAGTACTGGTAGACAGCGGCATCCGGCGCGGCAGCGACCTCGTCAAGATGCGGGCGCTCGGCGCGACCGCCGGACTGATCGGCAGGCCGGCCGTCTACGGCCTGGTCCACTCCGGCCAGGCCGGTGTCGCCGCCGTGCTCGACATCCTGCGCGACGAGGCGGCAACCGCCCTCGCCTTCACCGGCAACACCACCCTCAACACCCTCAACACCTCGGCTCTCGCACCCCGGAGCGACACAGCCCACACCCGAGCCGACTCTCGTACGGACGTGGGCTGTTGAGCGCCTCGCACCACGCCCTTCCGTACGTACGCCACCACGACCGGCCCCCGTCCGGTCACGCCGGTCACGCCGGTCACGCCGGTCAGGAGCCCGACATCGGGCGGCCGAACATGGGGTCGTCACCGGAGCGGGTGATCCCCACGGTCGGGCCGGTGAAGCTCGTCGCGCCGGACGTGGTGGCGCCGGAGGAGGAGCCGCGCAGGAACCACACCGCGCCGTCGTCGCTGTTCTCACCGCCAGCGCCGACGGCCAGGTCCACGCGGCCGTCCTTGTTGTGGTCGGCGAGCTGGACGGCCCCGCCGAACAGGTCGGACGACTCGTTGGCGCCCGGCACACCCGAGGTGCCCTGATGCAAGGACTGGGCGCCGGTCGCCGTCAGGCCGGAGGAACTGCCGCGCAGCACCCAGACGTTGCCGGCGTGCGAGGCGGAGCCGATGGTCTCGAAGACGGCGCTGACCGCGAGGTCCGGGTAGTCGTCACCGTTGACGTCGCCCGCGGCGAGCGCGGAGCCGAAGAGGTCGTCGGACTCGTCCGCCCCCGGCACGCCCTCCGTGGCCTGGCTGAAGACCTTGCTGCGGGAGGTGTCGACACCCGCCGCGCCACCGTGGAACACGGTGACGTACCCGCCGTCGGCCGTCGAGTCCAGGACCGCGGGAGAGTCGGTGCCGACGGCCAGGTCGTCGTGGCCGTCAAGGTCGAAGTCGGCCGTGGTCAGCGCGCTCGCGGACCCCTCGCCGACCTCGGTCTGGAACGTGGGCCCGGTCGAGGTGCCCCGATAGACGAAGTTGCCCGTGTAAGAGCCCACCACCACGTCGTCCGTACCGTCGTCGTCGAAGTCGCCCTCGGCCAACTCGACGGCGCCGTCCGGGTACGCCCCGGGCTCGATCCGGGCGTCGAAGCGCAGCTTCCCGGCCGCGCCGCCCGACTTGGTGAAGCCGCCCTTGAAGATCCAGATGTCCTTGCCGGTGGAGCCGACCGCCAGGTCTGTCCGCCCGTCGCCGGTGAAGTCGCCGACCGCGAGGGACTGGCCGAACCGGTCGTGGCCCGAACCGTTCGGGTCGCTGAGGGTCGTGCCACCGGACAGGCCGGACGAGCCGCCCCACAGGATCGTGACCGCGCCGCGATCGACATCGCCCGGCACGTCCTCCAGCGGCGTGCCCACGACCAGGTCGCCGTAGCCGTCGTTGTTGAGGTCGCCGTGCGCCAGCTCGGTGCCGAACCGGTCCTCGGTCTCCGATGCCCCCGGCACACCGGAGGAACTCTGCGACGTGATCTTCTTCCGTGAGGCGCTGATCCCGCTCGACGAGCCGTAGTTGACGACCACGGCACCCGCCTTGGCCTTGCTGTTCGCGACGGCACCCGTGGCACCGGTCGCCAGATCGCGGTAGCCGTCGCCGTTGAAGTCGTCGGCGAGACCGGAGGGTGCGGCGCTCGCATCTCCGGGCAGAGCGACGAACAGGCCACCGCCCAGAGCTGCGGCGACGACCGCGGCACCGAGGACGGCAAGACGACGGGAGCGTTTGTGGCGGGACATGACGCCCTTTCCGTGAGGCAGAAGAAACGGGAGGTACACAGGAGACCCCCGAGACCCCGGTGAGGTTGTACGAACGCACTGGTTCACCAGCGAAAAGGGCGTGGCGTTCGGGCCCTGCTCAAGGCGGTGGTGCTGGGCCCTGCTCAAGGCCGTGGC
Source organism: Streptomyces sp. LHD-70 (assembly GCF_031157275.1). Lineage (GTDB taxonomy): Bacteria > Actinomycetota > Actinomycetes > Streptomycetales > Streptomycetaceae > Streptomyces. The sequence goes on along the minus strand of NZ_JAVIFW010000012.1, from coordinate 110,748 downwards.
GTCGGGCCCTGCTCATCCTTGGGCGGTCGGTCCGAGTGTCAGGACCTCACACCCCGCCCCCGGCCAGCGCCGTCAGCGCGCCCACCGGGTCGTGGTCCGGGGTGCCTCTGGGCCACCAGTCGTCGTGGCCCGGTTCGCTTTCGTACGCGTACCACAATCCGTCGCGGCCCAGGCGGAGTTGGAGGGTGCCCTCCGGGTGGGTGAGGTGGTTGCGGCGAGGGGTGAACAGGGGGAACTCGGCGGCGCGCAGGGCGGGTCTCGCCTGGTCGAAGCGGCCCGCGGGCGGGTCCCAGGGCTCTTCGAGGACGGCGAGGCCCTCGCGGCCGCCCTGGCGCCAGGCCGCGACAGCGCGTGCCAGGTCCGTGGCCGTACGTCCGGCTGCCGCCGCCAGCGACTCGTACTGCGCGCGGCTCGCCCCCGTCAGGCCCGAACCCGGGCGGGCGGCGGCGATTCTGACCGCGTCCTGCCACAGCGTCAGTTCGGCGACCGGGTCCCGGCCGGTGGCGAGCAGGGCATACGCGCGGGCGGCCGCGTCCGTGGCCAGCTGGTCCAGGGCGAACGGGTCGGGCCCGCCGGGCGCCGCCGGGTACGCGGACGGCTGCTCGGGGTGCGGGAGCGGGGGCTGCGGACGCGGCAACGGGGGCAGAGTGCGGGGCGCGAGGATGTCTCGGGCGCGAACTCCCGGGATGCGTACGGCCGTTGAGGGCGCACCGGAGCGGGCGGCCAGCGTCGCGTTGCGGCGGGACAGCTCCGCGAGCAGTCCGCGCTCACCTCGGCCGCGCAGCAGGAGCAGCACGAACGGGTCCTCGTCGAGCAGCCGCGCCGTCCGGTAGCAGAGCGCCGCCGCGTGCTTGCACGGGTGGCCGGAGTCCGGGCACGAGCACTCGGGGTGCAGCTCGCCCGGCGCGGGCAGCAGCGGCACGCCGCTGTCGGCCAGGGAGCGCGGCATCTCCCGGTCGAGCAGCGCCGCGATGTGCCCGGGCTGCGCCGCGGCCGCGTCCAGGAAGCGGTCCCACTCCTCGTCGGTGAACGTCGGCAGGGTGATCTTCGCGCGGTACGGGCGGGGGCGGCTGCCGTGCACGTACGCGAGGAGCAGGCCGGGGGTGACCGTCACGGCGTCCACGCGGCCGTGCCCCGCGTAGTCCCGCCCGCGGGCGAGGCGTGCCGGGTCGAGCGCGGACTCCTCCAGGGCCTCGATCCAGGCCGAGCCCCACCAACTCCCCTCCCCCGCCGAGGCATCGGGGCCTTCCGCCCTGAACGTGCGCCGGAGCTCTTCCGTGGGCTCGGGGTGGGACGCGCGGGTTCCCGTGTCGCGTACGGCCGGGGTTGCCGGGGTGTCCTCGCTCAGCCGCCTGCGGCGCGCCCGCCTTCCGGTGCGTACGGGCTGCGCCCCGTCCCGAGCCGCCCGCCGGCGCTCGGCACCGGCCCGCGCCAGGGCGGACCGCGCGGCGGCACTCGGGGACTCCGGGCCGGGCTCGTCCGGTGCCCCGGCGGCCACGGGCTCGCCCTGGCCGACTACGCCCGCCTCGCCGACTTCGCCCACCTCGCCCACCCCGCTGGACGGCCGCATCGAGCGGCGGCCGATGCGCGCCATCCGCTTCAACTCAGCGACGGTTTCCGCCGATTGGGCCTCGGCGGGCGCGGTGGGGGCGGCGGACGCGGCGGTTGCTGCTTCGGTTTCCGTTGCTGTTTCGTTCGCCGCTTCGGCTGCTGTTTCGGCTGCCGTCTCGGTCGCCGCTTCAGTCGCCGCAGCGGTTGCCGTCTCGGTTGCCGTCTCGGTCGCCGCTTCGGCTGCTGTTCCAGCTTCGGTGACGGACGGAGTACGAGCCGCACGCAGCGCCTCCCTGGCCACGTCACCGGGGCGGGGAGCGGAGGGTTCGGCAGGCCGGGCGGATACGGGGTCGGCGTCCGGAACGGGGGCGGGTGCGGTGCCGGAGGGGGTTGCGGAGGCGGTGGCCTCAGCGCCTTCCTCGTACGCCCCTTCCGCCGCCTCCACCACCGCGCTAGCCTCGCGGGCCTCGCTAGCCTCACGCGCCTCGCGCAGCGCACGGCGGGCCGCCTGGGCCGGAGTCTCGGGGGTGCGGTCGCCCCTCGGCGACGTACTCATGCGGGCCTCCGCAGGGAGATCAGGTCCGCCAGTTCGCGATCCGTCAGTTCCGTCAGGGCCGACTCCCCCGAGCCGAGCACCGCGTCCGCGAGGGCGCGCTTGGAGGCGAGCATCTCGGCGATGCGGTCCTCCACCGTGCCTTCGGTGATCAGCCGGTGGACCTGCACCGGCTGGGTCTGCCCGATGCGGTACGCCCGGTCCGTGGCCTGTTCCTCCACCGCCGGGTTCCACCAGCGGTCAAAGTGCACCACGTGACCCGCGCGGGTCAGGTTGAGGCCCGTGCCCGCCGCCTTGAGGGAGAGGACGAGGACCGGCGTCTCACCGGACTGGAAGCGGTCGACCATGCGCTCGCGCTCGGCCACCGGCGTGCCGCCGTGCAGCAGCTCGGCCGGGACCGCGCGGCCCTCCAGGTGCCCGGCGATCAGCTTGGCCATCCCGACGTACTGCGTGAAGATCAGCGTCGAGCCGTCCTCCGCGAGGATCGTGTCCAACAGCTCGTCGAGCAGGTCGAGTTTGCCGGAGCGGCCGTCCAGGCGGACCGCTCCCGCGCGGCCGACGGCTCCCGACGCGTCGGTGGACTCCTTCAGGTACTGCGCCGGGTGGTTGCAGATCTGCTTGAGCGCGCCGAGGAGCTTCAGGACGAGGCCGCGCCGCGCGATGCCCTGGGCCGCCTCGATCGCCGCCATCGACTCGCGGACCACCGCTTCGTACAGCGAGGCCTGTTCGCGGGAGAGCGGCACCGGGTGGTCGGTCTCCGTCTTCGGCGGGAGTTCGGGGACGATGCCCGGGTCGGACTTCTTGCGGCGCAGCAGGAACGGGCGGATCAGGCGGGCGAGGCGCTCCACGGCGTCGTCCTGCTCACCCCCCTCCACCGCGCGCGCGTGCCGGGACCGGAACGCCTTGAGGGGGCCGAGCAGCCCGGGCGTCGTCCAGTCCAGGAGGGCCCACAGCTCGGAGAGGTTGTTCTCGACCGGGGTGCCGGTGAGGGCGATGCGGGCCGGGGCCGGAATCGTGCGCAGCGCCTTGGCCGTCGCGGAGTGCGGGTTCTTGACGTGCTGCGCCTCGTCGGCGACGACCATGCCCCAGGTCTGCTCGGAAAGGCGCGCGGCGGCGGTGCGCATCGTGGCGTACGTGGTGAGGACGAAGCCGCCGTCCAGGTCGTCAAGGGAGCGGCTCGCGCCGTGGTACCGCCGGACCGGGACGCCGGGCGCGAAGCGGGCGATCTCCCGCTGCCAGTTGCCGAGGAGGGAGGCGGGGCAGACGACCAGGGTGGGTTCGCGGCGGGACCGGCGCAGGTGCAGGGCGATGAGCGTGACGGTCTTGCCGAGGCCCATGTCGTCCGCGAGGCAGCCGCCGAGGCCGAGCGAGGTCATGAGGTCCAGCCAGGCCAGGCCGCGCAGTTGGTAGTCCCGCAGCTCGGCGTCCAGGCCGGGTGGCGGCTGTGCCGGGGCGAGGCCTGTGGTGAGGCGGTCCCGCAGCTCGGCGAGGGCGCCGACCGGGACGGCCTCGACCTCCTCGCCGTCGACCTCGGCCGTGCCGGTGAGGGCGGCCGACAGGGCGTCGACCGGGTCGAGCAGGCCCAGTTCGCGCTTGCGGGCCTTGCGGACGAGCGCCGGGTCGACGAGCACCCACTGGTCGCGCAGGCGCACGACGGGGCGGTGCGACTCGGCGAGCTGGTCCATCTCGGCCTCGGTGAGCGGCTCGCCACCGAGCGCCAACTGCCAGCGGAACTCCAGGAGTTGCTCGGCCTCGAAGAAGCCCGTGCCGTCCGTCGCGGAGCCGGGCGCGGAGCGCACCACGGCGGCGGCCGACAGGTCCTGGGCGAGATCGCGCGGCCAGTGCACGGCGACCCCGGCGGCGCCGAGGCGGGCGGCGGCGCTGCCGAGCAGGTCGTACAACTCCGTCTCGGAGAGCGGGAGTACGTCCGGGGAGGACTGTTCGCCGAGGCGCTCCAGGGGTGGCCAGACGCGGGCGGCGCGGCGCAGGGCGAGGGCGGCGTCCACACGCGCGCGGGGCCCGAAGGTCTCCTCGCCCTCGCCCTCCCACAGGGCGACCGCGTCGATGACGAGCGTGGGGTCGGCGAGGCTGTGCACCTGGACCACGGCCGCGCCCGCCGTCCGGTCCTCGTCGCTGCGGTCGAACAGGTCACGGCCCGACAGGTCGAGGCGGAGGGAGATCCGCACGCCCGCGTCCATGCCCGCCGCGGCCTCGGCGGCCCACTCGCGGGCCTGCGGCAGGCGCTGCGGGGCGCGCGCGGCGAACGCCGCGCCCACGGAGTGCGGCGCGGCCGGGGTGCGCGGCAGGGAGTCCGCGACCGCGTCGAGGAAGGCGCGCATCAGGGCCTCGGGCTGCGGCAGTTGCAGCGGAACGGCGTCCTTGAGGGGGACGGCATGGCCTTCGTACGGCAGCGCGGCGGCGATCGCCCGCAACTGCTCGACGTCGCCGCCCTCCAGCGGGCCCGCGCGCCAGGCGTCCTGGTCGTCCGCGGTGAGGCCGGGGAGAAGCCGGCCGCGGGCCACGAGGCGCAGGGCGAGGCGGGCGGCGGCGCCCCAGCAGGCCGCGGCGGGGTGGGCGGACGGGTGCGGGCGCGCCGACGGGTGGGCGGCGAGGAGCAGCGGCAGCGACGCGTCGACCGGCAGCGTCAGGGCGGGTGCGGCGGCCCTGCGGACGACGGCGCCGCTTGCGCGTACGACCGTGAGTTCCGTGGGTGTGCCGGGGGCGTCGGGGAGCGGTCCGCCGGCGGGGTTCCACAGCGCGATGCGGCCCTCGCGCGGCAGGGCGGCGGGCAGGAAGACGGCGGCGAGGCGCAGGCGCGGATCCGCCCCCGCAGCCTGCGGGTCCGTCCCCGCCTGACGTCGGTCGAGCACTTCGGTCATGGCGCGGCTCACCCCCTCCGGATATCGGTCGTCGATCGGACGTCTACGACTCTACGGAGGGGCACTGACAATCGACCGCGCACGCCGTCACGGGCGGCCCGGGCGCGGAGCGTCAGGGGTTGGCCGTCGCGACGACGTAGACCATCGGGTGGTGCGGGTTGCTGCGGTCCACGTAGACGTCGTGGCTGGGGCGCGGGTCCGGCTGCTTGTGCTTCAGGCCGTAGAACGGGCCGGAGTTCGTGAACGTCCAGCCGACGATCTGCCGGTCGCGCTTGCTGAGCGTCATGTCGCCCTTGTTCAGGTCGGCGACGTCCTTGTCCATGCTCTTGAGGAACTTGTCGAGGCCCTTGTTGCTGGTGAGGAACTGGACGTAGAGCCTGCTGGTGCGCCAGTTGTTGGTCTCGTAGTAGGCGACGCGGCGGGAGTACGGCGGGATCGGCACCTCGTAGATACGGCGCTGCACCCGCGAGGGCCACTCCGAGGTGAGGCCGGTGGCGGCGTACTTCTCCTCCTTGTCGCGGCCGCTGTCCCGGCTCTGGCCTGCGGAGATTGCCAGGTAGCCGGCGGGGATGCCGATCAGGAGCACGATGATGATCGCCGTGAGCCAGCGGCGGCGGATCATGTGCTTGCGGTCCTCGGGCGGCTTCGAACCCTCCGGCGAGGTGGACTGGCCGGGCACGGACGGGTTCATCTACTTGTTTCCCTGGGTGTGGCGAGTGGTGGTGCGGATCGCCTGCGCGTACCGCTCGTACCGCTCGTAGCGTTCGAGCCTGCGGCGGTTGGCGCGGCGGAAGCGGCGGGCGACGAGGCGCGCCAGGTCGGCGGCGCCCACCATGCCGGCCTCGGGGCCCAGCTCAGCCTTGGCGATACGGGCCTCCGGGCGGTAGCCGCGGCCGGTGAGGTGGCGGCGGAAGGCGTCGCGGGCGGGGCCGATCAGGAGGTCGTCGGCGGCACTGACGCCGCCGCCGATGACAAAGCAGGACGGGTCCAGGGCGGCGGCGAGGTTGGCGATGCCGACGCCGAGCCACTGCCCGATGTCCTGGAGCAGTTCGACGCACATCGCGTCGCCCTCGCGCGCCAGCTCGGTGATGAGCGGGCCGCTGATGTCGGGGATCTGGCCCTTGACCCGGTCGATGATGTTGTACGCGACCGGGGAGTCGGCGGCGGCGAGCTCGCGGGCCTCGCGGACCAGGGCGTTGCCGGAGCTGTACTGCTCCCAGCAGCCGCGGTTGCCGCACGGGCAGCGGTGGCCGCCGGGCACGACCTGCATATGGCCGAACTCGCCCGCGACGCCGAACTTGCCGCGCTTGACCTGGCCGTCCTCCAGGATGGCGCCGCCGATGCCGGTGCCGAGCGTGATCATGACGAGGTGGTCCTCGCCGGCTCCCGCGCCGAAGCGCCACTCCGCCCAGGCCGCGGTGTTGGCGTCGTTGTCGACCATCACCGGGACGGCGAGGCGGGACTGCAGGGAGTCGCGCAGGGGTTCGTTGCGCCAGGACAGGTGCGGGGCGAACAGGACGCGGTTGCGGTCCGCGTCGACCCAGCCGGCCGCGCCGATGCCGACCGCGTGGACGTCGTGCCGGTCGGAGAGGTCGAGCACCAGCTCGCAGATGGTGTCCTCGACGACCTTGGGGCTCTTGGACTTGTCCGGGGTCTCGGTGCGGACCTTCTCCAGGATCTTGCCGTCCGCGTCGACCACGCCCGCCATCACCTTCGTACCGCCGATGTCGATGCCGACGGTCGGCACGCGCGGAGCGGAGAGGTGGGAGCGGCGCTCGCGGGTGCCGACGGTCCGCAGGACGGTGGCGCGCGCGGAGCCGCGGTGGGCGAAGTCGCGGTAGGTGCTCATCGGGGCGATTCTACGGGGGCCGTGTGTCAAGGCCCGGTGAGGTGGGACCGGGCCCAGGCCGTCTCCTTCGGATCAGGACGGATCACTTCCGCTGAGCCCGCTCCAGTTCATGACTGAGCTCTTCCAGTTCCGAGCCGCCCGCCATCTGGCGCGTCAGCTCGTCCAGTTCGATCTCCTCGCGGAGGTGGCTGCCGGCCATCGTGCCGCGCTTGAGGAGGACGAAACGGTCGCCGACCAGGTAGGCGTGGTGCGGGTTGTGGGTGATGAGCACCACGCCGAGGCCTGCGTCACGTGCGGCCGCCACATACTTGAGGACCACGCCGGACTGCTTCACGCCGAGCGCCGCCGTCGGCTCGTCCAGGACGAGGACCTTCGCGCCGAAATACACCGCACGCGCGATGGCCACGCACTGGCGCTCGCCGCCGGAGAGGGTGCCGATGGGCTGGTCGACGTCGCGCAGGTCGATGCCCATGCGGAGGAGTTCCTCGCGCGTGGTGCGGCGCATCCGGTCGACGTCCAGGCGCTTGAAGGGGCCCGCGCCCTTCGTCGGCTCGGAGCCGAGGAAGAAGTTGCGCCAGACCGGCATCAGCGGGACGACGGCGAGGTCCTGGTAGACGGTGGCGATGCCGCGGTCCAGGGCGTCGCGCGGGTTGCTGAGCCGGGCCTCCTCGCCCTCGATGCGGAACGTGCCCGCGTCGTGCCGGTGCAGGCCCGCGATGATCTTGATGAGGGTCGACTTGCCGGCGCCGTTGTCGCCCAGGACGCAGGACACCTCCCCCGCGTGCACCTGCAGGGAGACGCCTTCGAGGGCGCGGATGTTGCCGTAGTACTTGCTGACCGAGTCCAGCTCGACCAGGGGTGCGGGCCCGACAAGCGGTGCAGAGGTGTCCGACGTCGTCATTTCGTGGCCTCCGCGCGCTTGCGGACCCAGTGGTTCAGGAGGGTCGCCAGGAGGAGCATCGCTCCGAGGAAGAACTTGTACCAGTCGGCGTTCCACTCCGCGTACACGATGCCCTTGCCGGTCATGCCGAAGATGAACGCGCCGAAGGCGGAGCCGATCGCGGAGCCGTAGCCGCCGGTGATCAGGGAGCCGCCGATGACGGCCGCGACGATGTAGATCAGCTCGTTGCCGACGCCCTCGCCGGACTGCACCGCGTCGAAGGAGAAAAGCAGGTGCTGTCCTGACACCCAGGCGGCAAAAGCGACACCCATATAGAGCCCGATTTTGGTCTTGATGACCGGGACACCCACCGCGCGTGCGGCGTCCATGTTGCCGCCGACCGCGAAGATCCAGTTGCCCGCGCGGGTGCGGAGCAGGATCCAGGTGGCGACGGCGACCAGGGCGATCCACCACAGGATGGTCACCTTGAAGGCGACGCCGCCGAGGGTGATCTGGGAGGCGAAGAGCACCTTCGCGGACTCGAAGCCCTCCATGTCGGCGATCGTCTTGGTGGAGACGGTGCCGCTGATCAGCTTGGTGAAGCCCAGGTTCAGCCCGGTGAGCATCAGGAACGTGCCCAGCGTGATGATGAAGCTCGGCAGTTTCGTACGGGTCAGCATGAAGCCGTTGAAGACGCCGATGGCGAGCGTGGTGAGGAGCGAGACGCCCACGCCCACCCAGACGTTCGCCGTCATCTGGTAGCTGAACATCGACGAGATCAGCGCGGAGCTGGTCACCAGGACGCCCGCGGACAGGTCGAACTCGCCGCCGATCATCAGCAGCGCCACCGGCACCGCCATGATCCCGATCGTCGACGAGGCGTACAGAACCGTCGACAGGCTGGACGCCTGCAGGAAGCTGTCCGCGGCGAACGAGAAGAAGACGAGGACGGCGATGGCGCCGACGACCGCGCCCAGCTCGGGCCGGCCGAGTAGCTTGCGCGGTAGCGAGGTCTTCAGGAGCCGTTCGTCGACCGGCTTGTCCGGCGCCTTCTTCGCCGGGGCCGTGGCGGTCATCGGGCCACCTGCCCGACTGCCGTCACGGCCGCTTGCGTCGGATCACTCATCGGGTCCCCCGCTTCGCGAACTCCTCGAGCTTTACGGCGTCCTTCTCGGTGACGATCTCCGGGCCGGTCAGCACGGGCCGGCCGCCGCCCAGGACGTCGGCGTTGTACTTGTACAGCCACAGCAGGTCGACCGCCTCGTACCCCTGGAGGTACGGCTGCTGGTCGACGGCGAAGCCGAGGGCGCGGGACTTGAGGCCCGCGGCGACCTTGGCGTTCAGGTCGAACGTGTCGATCTCCGCCTTGCTGCCGGCGTCCTCCTTGGCCTTCACGGCGGTGTCGGCGAAGGGCGCGCCGAGCGTGACCACCGTGTCGATGGCGGAGTCGGACTGCAGCTTGGCGCTGATGCCGGACTGGACGTCGGGCATGTTGGTGCCGTCGACGTACAGGTTCTGCATCGTGCCGTCGAAGGTCTTCTTCGCGCCCGCGCAGCGCTGCTCGTGGCCGACGTTGCCCTGCTCGTGCAGGACGCACAGGGCCTTCTTCTTCCCGCGCTTGTTGAGCTCCTCGCCGACCGCCTCACCGGCGATCTCCTCGTCCTGGCCGATGTGGGCGAGGGCGCCGAACTCCTTGGACTCGGCGGAACCGGAGTTGACGGTGATCACCGGGATGCCGGCCTTGCGGGCACGGGCCAGCGCCGCCTTCATCGCGTCGGGCTTGGCGAGCGTGACGATCAGGCCGTCGACCTTCTTGTCGATGTAGGAGTCGACCAGCTGGGCCTGCTCCTTGCCCTCGTCGTGGTTGGCGTACAGGAAGTTGATGTTGTCCTTGACGGCGGCCTGCTCGGCGCCCTTGCGGACGATGTCCCAGAAGGTGTCGCCGTCGCCCGAGTGGGTGACCATGCCGATGGTCCAGCGCGGGGTGTCGACCGCGGCCCTGCCCTGCGCCTGGGCCTTGCGGGCGTCCTCGGCGCGCTTGCCGCCGGTGCTGCTGCACCCGGTGAGCGCGATGCCGAGCACCGCCGCGAGCGCGATGCCTGCCCAGGTCCGAACTCTTGCCACGAAGTCGTGCCCTTCTCGCTGTACTGCCGGGTGGTGCCGTGGGGCGGGCCGCCGGCCCGCCCCGAACGCCCCAGTATCGGTCACGGCGATCACGGGTGCGGGCAGCGGGGTCACCGGCTGCCGTTCGTCCCCGGTCACCGGGTTCCCTTCGCCGGAGTCACCGGGTGCCCTTTGCGGTGAGCTTCTCCAGCTTCGGCACGTCCTTCTCGGTGACGATCGCGGGGCCGGTGAGGACGGGCTTGCCGCCGCCGGTGACGTTGCCGTTGACGCGGTGCAGCCAGAGACCGTCGACGGCGAGATAGCCCTGGAGGTACGGCTGCTGGTCGACGGCGAAGCCGATCTCCTTCGCCTTGAGCTGCTTGACGACCTCGGCGTTGAGGTCGAACGTGTCGATCTCCGCCGTGCTGCCCGAGTCCTCCTTGGCCTGTACGGCGGCCTCGGCGAAGGGGGCTCCGAGCGTGACGACGACGTCGAAGTCGGCGCCCGAGTCCAGCTTGGCCTGGATGGTGGACTGCGACTCGGGCATGTTGGTGCCGTTGACGTTGAGGTTCTCCACCGAGCCGTCGAAGGTCTTCCCGACGCCCGCGCAGCGCTCCTCCAGGGAGACGTTGCCCTGCTCGTGGATGACGCACAGCGCCTTCTTCCGGCCGCGCGCGTTCAGCTCGTCGCCGACCGCCTCGCCCGCGACGGCCTCGTCCTGCCCGATATGCGTGAGCGCTCCGAACTCCTGCGAGAACTGGCCCCCGGAGTTGATGGTGATCACCGGGATGCCGGCCTTCGCGGCCTTGGCGAGCACGGACTTCATCGCCTCGGGCTTGGCGAGCGTGACGATCAGGCCGTCGACCTTCTTGTCGATGTACGACTGGACGAGTTCGGCCTGCTCCTTCGCCTCCTTGTTGTTGGCGTACAGGAACTCGACGTTGTCCTTGGCCGCCGCCCGCTTCGCCCCCTTCTGGACGATGTCCCAGAACGTGTCGCCCTCGCCGGAGTGCGTCACCATCCCGATCTTCAGGCGCGGCCCGGACGCCTTGCCGCCGGACTCCTCGTCGCCGCGGTCCTCGGCGCCCTTGCCGCCGGATCCGCTGCACCCGGCGACGAGGGCGAGCGCACCCACGAGGGCGGCAACTCCGGTCGCTGTGCGGGCTGTTCGGGCTCTGCGCATTGGTGGACCCACCCCTTCTCCGGGCCGCCCGGGTGCGGCTGGAGGTGTTCTAGCGGGGGCGCGCGGGGCCGTCAATGACTTTGTCAGAACATACGGACCGGTCCTTGAGGACGACGGCACGCTCAGGCCCGTACGAGCAGCTGGAACTCGAAGGAGTAGCGCGAGGCGCGGTAGATGTGCGAGCCGAACTCGACCGCGCGGCCCGTGTCGTCGAAGGTCGTACGGGCCATGGTGAGCAGCGGCGCCCCCGCCGGTTCGGCGAGCAGCTGCCCCTCCGCCTCCGTGGCCGCGCGGGCGCCGACGGTCTGGCGGGCGCTGTGCAGGGTGATGCCGGCGGCGCGCATGAGGCGGTAGAGCCCGGTGCCTTCGAGCCGCGCGGACTCCGGCTGGAACAGGCCGACGGGCAGGTGGTTCGTCAGGTACGCCATGGGCTCGTCGTGGGCGAGCCGGAGCCGTTCGACGCGGTGCACCTCGGCGCCTTCCGCGAGGCCGAGGGCGGCGGCGACCTCGGCGGAAGCGGGCTCGACCGCGTTGCGTACGACGCGGGTGGCGGGGCGCTGACCGGCCGCTTCGAGGTCGTCGTAGAGGCTGCTCAGCTCCAGCGGGCGCTTGACCTGGCTGTGCACGACCTGCGTCCCGACGCCCCTGCGGCGTACGAGCAGGCCCTTGTCGACCAGGGACTGGATGGCCTGCCGGACGGTGGGCCGGGACAGGCCGAGGCCCCTGGCGAGGTCGATCTCATTGCCGAGGAGGCTGCCCGGGGCGAGCCGGCCCTGCTCGATGGCCGCCTCGAGCTGCTGCGCCAGCTGGAAGTACAGCGGGACGGGACTACTGCGGTCCACGCTGAGCTGAAGCGACTCGGCCTGATCGGCTACGGGCTTGGGCACGGGGCGAGCGTAGCCGTGGCTCATGTTGACGGGAAGTCCTGAGGTTCGATTGTCCGGACAAACGCAGGCCTTCCGCCCCGTCGGCGGCGATCCGGACGGTGACCTGCGCATCCTGCTGTACGACCAGAAGCGGACCCGGTGACCACCCTGACGTGGCGCACCGGGTCGCCGCCTCATCCGCGCAGGAAGCCGTCCCCGTGGGTGGCGATGTGGGCTTCAAGGGCGCTCAGCGCGGCCTGAGTGGCTTCCGGGCTGCCGTTGCCGCTCCGCTCTGCGTAGTAGGCGGTGCCGAGCTTCTTCAGCAGATCGTTCCCGGCGCGCTGTTGCTGGACCTCGTCCGCCTTCTGCTTGCCGGCCTGGAGGGCGCCTTGCGCCTGCTCCTTCGCCCGGTCGAGAAATCCTGCCATGTGGGTGCAGCTCCTTGGGTCGTACGTGTGGGGTGTGGTGGTCGAGGCGTTCAGACGCGGCCGAGGATGTGGTTGCCGGGGGCGGTGGAATCGGTGGCGGTGAAGAACTCGTCGGCTGCTTCGAGCCACTCGTCGAGGTCGAGGTTGCCGTCGCCGTTGCGGTCCAGTACGCGGAAGATGTCCCGCGCCTGGCCGGCGGGAACGCCGATGGCGGTGTAGAGGGTGGTGAACTCGTCGATGTCGACCACGCCGTCGTCGTCGCGGTCGGCGAGTGCGAGATCGGCCTTGATGGACGGGTGGACCATCTCGCGTACCCGCCGGCTGTCGGCTGAGGCGGCCAGGCCGACGACGAAGGCGTCCTTGGAGACGCGGCCGTCGGCGTCGGGTGCCGCGAGCTGGGAGAGGCAGCGCCAGTAGTGGGCTTTGGAGTCGGCCACGGAGCGGCTCTTGGGTGAGGTCGGCGGCTCTTGCAGGTGTGCGATCAGCCGGTCGCCGAGTGCGGTGAGATCGGCCTCGGTGATGTATCCGTCGTTGTCGGTGTCGAGCATGTTGAATCGGTGCTCGAATTTGCGGCGCAGCAGGTCCTCGCTCACGGCCTGTTCCTTTCGTGGAGACTTCAGTTGGAAGGGTGCTTACCTTCAGCCGGGGGCGTGTGAGGGGGGCCTTGCCGTGAGGCTCGTCCGTTCGGGCGGGCCGATTCACCGGAGAAGCGGTCCGCCGTGCCGGATGCCGAGGTGGGACCTAGCGTCGTACCGGGGGCAGAGGAGGTGCCCGTTCATGCATCGCATCGTCCCGTCCGCGTTGGCCGTCGCCTCCGTGGCGGCGGTGGTGGCCGCGGGCGCGCTTGCCGGCCCGTCGAGCCGTGAGGCGGCCCGTGAGGCGGCGCTCACCGAAGTGACGTTCACCGCGGCCGAGCGACGCGGCACCCTCGCGTACTGGACGCCCGGCCGGATGCGCGAGGTCGGCGCGAACGCACCGCTCGGGCAGGACTCCGCTGTCGTACGGCCGTGGGGCGGGCCGGAGATGAGGACGGTGGGGCGGCTGTTCTTCACCGACGAGAAGGGGGAGGACTCGTACTGCACGGCCACCGCGGTGCGCGGCAGCAACCGGTCCACGGTGATGACGGCCGGGCACTGTGTGCAGTTGCCCGCGTCCCCCGGAAACCACCACACCAATATGGTGTTCGTGCCCGGCTACGGCGCGAAGAGCGGCGAAACGAGCGGCGAGAAGAGCGGCGAAAACCGTCTCCCCTACGGGGTGTTCGTGATTCGGGCGGTGGTGATGCCGCGCAGCTGGGAGCAGGACGCCACGACCGATGTGGCCGCCGTGGTCGTGGATCACCGCTCGGGCAAGGCGCTGGCGGACACGGTCGGCGGGCAGCGGCTCGCCGTCGGCCGCAAGCCGGGCGGAAAGGTGACTGTTTTCGGCTACCCGGACAGTCGGGAGGAGCGCGGCGAGCGCCTCATGTACTGCTCGGGCACCACGTCCGCGACACCGGACGGCAAGCAGAGCGTGCCCTGTCCGATGGAGGGCGGGTCGAGCGGAGGGCCTTGGCTGGCGGGGTTCGACGCGAAGTCGGGGCGGGGCACGCTGGTGTCGGTGAACAGCTTCGGGGACGAGGCGGAGGGCGGTTCGGTGATCGAGGGCGAGGTGCTCGGCCCACTCGCGGGTCATGTGCACGCGCGGGCCGAACAGTTGTGAGCCGACCGAGCAGTCGTGAGCCGAGCCGTTGTGAGCCGACCGAGCAGTCGTGAGCCGAGGCGTTGTGAGCCGGTGGGGCCGGGGCTCACGCCTTGCGCGCGACCCCCGCGTACACCGGCACGGGCGAGCCGTCCCTGACCTCGTCATCGGCGAGTTCGGGGCGCCAGTCCGGGACCCGGACGACGCCCGGGTCGACCGGTCGAGGCCGTCGAAGTGGCTCGTGAACTCCTCGCGGGAGCGGGGCACCAGGGTCACACCGCCCGCCTCTACGTCAACTCCGTTGGCTGCGCGGGGAATTCGAGTGTGCGGATGGAGGTGCCACACCGCCGGGAGTTGGAATGTCCTGACAAATGCTGGACGCGGTACGGGCAGCGGTGCCAGGTTGGGGTCATGCGCATCGGACTCATCGGAACAGGTCGTATCGGTTCGTTCCACGCGGCGACGCTCGCCCGGCACCCCGCGGTGGACGCTCTCCTCGTCGCCGACGCGGACCCCGCACGGGCGGCGGAGCTGGCGGGCCGCACGGGCGCGGACGCCGCGGCGGACGTGGACGCGGTGTTCGCGGCCGGGGTGGACGCGGTCGTGATCACCGCGGCGACCGCGGCGCACGCCGCCCTGATCGGCCGGGCGGCACGCGCCGGGCTCCCCACGTTCTGCGAGAAGCCGATCGCCCTCGACCTGCCGGGCACCCTGGCCGCGCTGGAAGAGGTCGAGCGGGCGGGCTCGGTGCTCCAGCTCGGCTTCCAGCGGCGCTTCGACGCGGGGTACGCGGCGGCGCGGGAGGCGGTACGGGAGGGGCGGCTCGGCCGGCTGCACACGGTGCGGGCGATCACGTCCGACCCGGCGCCGCCGCCCGCCGCGTATCTGCCGCTGTCCGGCGGGCTCTACCGGGACTGCCTGGTCCACGACTTCGACGCGCTGCGCTGGGTGACGGGGCGCGAGGTGCGCGAGGTGTACGCGGTCGGCTCGGACGCGGGTCCGGCGATGTTCCGCGAGGCCGACGACATCGACACTGCCGCGGCGGTCCTCACCCTGGACGACGGCACGCTCGCCACGGCTACGGCGACGCGGTGCAACGGCGCGGGGTACGACGTACGCATGGAACTCGCCGGTGAGCGGGACCAGTTGGCGGTCGGCTGGGACGAGCGCACGCCGCTGACGTCCGCCGAGCCGACGGGGCCCGCGGCGCCCGAGAAGCCGTGGCCGGGGTTCCTGGAGCGGTTCGCTCCGGCGTACGAGGCGGAGATTTCCGCGTTCGTGGAGGTGGCGCGGGGCGGGCGCGAGAATCCCTGCGACGGGCGTGAGGCGTTGGCCGCTTTGCGGATTGCGGAGGGTTGTGAGGTGTCTCGGCGGGAGGGGCGGGTGGTGAGTCTTGCGGGGTAGTCGTCCCGCGCCCCGTCGGCTCGGGTGCCGCCGGCTCGGGCGCCGTCGGCTCGGGCGCCGTCGATCGCCCTGCGGGCTCGTCCTCAAGCGCCGGACGGGCTGATTCTCTCCCCTCCCCGCCCCTTCCCGAAAGACCGCCGTCGGCTGCGGGGGCTCCGCCCCCGGACCCCCCTCCTCAAACGCCGGAGGGGCTAGTTTTTTCGAGCCGCTCAGTCCAGGAGCCGGATTGTAGGCGTGCGGGTGCTCGTCGCGACCGGGCGGGTGCAGTGCGCGCAGGGCTCGCTGACCGGGCGTTCCATGTTCGTCTGGATGCCGAACGAGCCCGAGGCGCCCCCCTCCTGCGGGCAGTCGTAGCCGAGGTGCAGGCGGACCCAGGGGTGCAGGGTCGGGGCGGCCGCGCGGTGGCCGGAGGCGGAGTCCGTGAACGGGGCCCACCAGAAGCTGACCACGGCCCTGAGCGCCAGCTGGTCGGCGCCCGAGGTGACGTCGAAGGCGGCAATGCGGGCGGCGGTGTAGTGGCCGACGGGGCCGCCACGGCTGCCGCTGCACACCGCGCGCTCGGCGCCGACCTCCAACACCGTGGTGCGGGCGGTCCGTTCGCAGACGAAGCAGTCGAGGGACAGCTCAATCTTGGACCCCCAGCGGAGGTAGTGGAAACCCTCGCCACCGCCCGTACGGCCGGTGACGTCGGTGCAGATCTCGATGCTGCGCTGCACGGCCCTCAGCCTCCCGCCGCCAGGACGGTGCCCTGGGCGACGGCGCACAGCTTCTCCTCGCCCGCGTCGTCGACAGTGACCAGGTCGCAGCGGACCACGGCCTGGCGGCGGCCGCTGTGTACGACCTCGGCGCGTGCGACGAGGATGCGCCCGCGTGCGGGCCGTACGTACTGGATGGAGAAGCCGCCGGTCAGGACGGCCGGGCCGAGTGTGGTGCCCGCGGCGAAGGTGAGGGCGTTGTCCGCCGCGTACGCGACGACGCCGCCGTGCAGATGTCCGTTCTGCTGCCGCAGCTCCTCGCGGACGTCGACCTCCAGGGTGGCGCTGCCGTCGCCGAAGGCGGTGATCCTGGCCTGGAGGAGGCGGCTGAACGGCTGCGAGTCCAGGGCCTGTTCGGCCGCGGCCAGGTCGAGGGCGGGCGGCTGCGTCATCGTGCGGATCTCCTCTGCTCGGTGGTGGTGCGGCGGCCGGTCCGGGGCAGCGGGCCCCGGGGCTCGTCGCGGCGGGGCGTGAATCTACCCGCGCCGCCGGTGTCCAGGAACCGGGCCAGCGGAAGCGTCGCGGCGCCGACGGTCACCGCATCGGGGCCGAGCCTGCCCAGTTCGATGGTGGTCTGCGCGTACGGGTGGCGCAGCGCGTACGCGGCGGCCGCCTTCCGTACGTCGGGCAGCAGGCGGGGGCCGAGCAGCAGTCCGGCCCAGCCCGCGACGACGATGCGCTCCGGGTTGAAGAGGTTGACGAGGTCGGCGATGCCCGCGCCGAGGTACTCGGCGGTCTCGTCGAGGATCGCCGAGGCCGCCGAGTCCGGGCCCGTCACCCCGGCGGCCTCGGTGAGGAGCTGGGCGAGGCCGTCCTCCTCGTCCGGTGAGCGCTGCCGCCCGCCCGCCTCGCGCCACCGTTCGAGTACGGCCTCCGCGCCGACGTACGCCTCCAGGCAGCCGCGCGCCCCGCACCGGCAGCGGCGGCCGCCGACCCGCAGGACGGTGTGCCCCCATTCGCCCGCGCTGCTGGCGGAGCCCTGGTAGGGGACGCCGTCGGCGATCACGCAGGCGCCGACGCCGGAGCCGATGAGCGTGATGACGGCGTTGCGCGCGCCGCGA
Organism: Streptomyces sp. LHD-70; assembly: GCF_031157275.1. GTDB lineage: Bacteria > Actinomycetota > Actinomycetes > Streptomycetales > Streptomycetaceae > Streptomyces. Next base: position 93,556 of record NZ_JAVIFW010000012.1, on the reverse strand, counting down.
CCGGCCCCGAACCACATCTCGGCCCGGCCGAGGGTCTTGGCGCCGTTGTCGATGACGAGGAGGGTGTCGTCGTCGAGGAGGGTGTCGTCGACGGGGAGGGTGTCGTCGATGGGGAGGGTGTCCTCGTCGATCACGTCATCGGGCACCCCGAGCTCCGCCCGCAGCAGCCGTTCCAGGGGCACCGCGTTCCACCCCACCGTCTGCCCGTGGACCACCGCGCCGTCAGGTCCCGCCGCGTCGACGATGCCGGGGACGCCGACGCCGACGCCGACGATCCGCCGGGTCTCCCCGCGCGTGACTTCGCGCAAACCTTCCACCACGGCCCGCACCACGCGTTCCACGTCGTGCCCCTCGCCCGGCTCCGGCAACGGCAGTTCGGCGCGGGCCAGTTCGGTCAGGGCCAGGTCGAACAGCTCGACGCGTACGCGGGTCTCGCCGACGTCCACGCCGACCAGGCGGCCGCTGTCGGGGGCGACGCGCAGGAGCGTGCGCGGGCGGCCGCCGTCCGAGTCGACGGTGCCGGCCTCCTCGACCAGGCCGTCCGCGATCAGCTCGCCGGCCACGTTGCTGACGGAGCCCGAGCTGAGTCCGGTGAGCGGGCCCAACTCCTGTCTGCTGAGCGGGCCTTCGAAGTACAGCTTGTGCAGGACCGCCGCGCGGTTGGTGCGCCGCAGGTCGCGCACCGTACGCCGGTTCGTTTCCACCATCGCCTCCCCTTCCCTGAGTGAACCTACCCGGGCGGGAACGTGTGCGCGAAGTATTGACGGACCGTTCCCTCACTACTTAACTCACGACTTGAATTTAGCCGTGAGGTCTGTTCACGAGTCGAACGGAGCCACCCCCGGAGAGCGGCCAACGACACGACGCGCACGCTCGCCGTCGGTCTGCAGGGTTACGCCACCCAGATCGACGTGTACTGGAACCAGGTCATGGCCGCCTCGCTCGTGGTGAGCGTTCCGGTGGTCGCCGGGTTCCTGCTGCTCCAGCGCCATCTGGTCGCCGGTCTCACCGCCGGGGCCGTCAAGTGACCATTGAGGAAAGGGAATTCGTGGCCCCCCAGCACAAGCCCCAGCACCAGCTCCTGCACCAGCCCCCGCACCAACTCCCCGCCGACTTCGTCTGGGACACCTTCGCGCACACCCCCGGCACCATCGACGGCGGCGACCACGGCGACGCGACCTGCGACCACTACCACCGGTGGCGGGACGACATCACGCTGATGCGCACCCTCGGCACACGTACTACTCGTACGAGGACACCCAGGGCTCCTTCTCCATCGGCCGCGATGAGCAGGAGATCCTGCCGCTCGTCCGCACCGCGAAGCAGCTCAACCCCCAGGTGCGGGTCATGGGCAGCCCGTGGTCGGCGCCCGCCTGGATGAAGGACAGCGGCAAGCTGGAGGGCGGCGGGCTCAAGCCGGAGATGTACGAGGCGTACGCCGACTACCTGGTGAAGACGCTCCAGGCGTACGCGAAGGCCGGCGTCCCCGTGGACGACCTGACCGTGCAGAACGAGCCGCTCTTCGAGACCTCGTACCCCTCGATGGGCATGTCGCCCGCCCAACAGGCCGATTTTTTCCGGGTGTTGGAGGCTAGGCTGACCGCGGCGGGCCTGGACACGCAGCTCTTCGCGTACGACCACAACTGGGACCGGCCCGACTACCCGCTCGACGTCCTCAACAGGACCAAGGACATCGCGCGCGTGCAGGGCGCCGCGTTCCACTGCTACGGCGGGCGGCCCGAGGCGTAGCAGCAGGTGCGGGGCGCGGGTGAGGGGGTGTTCTTCACGGAGTGCTCGGGCACCGACAGCGAGGACCCGTCGCGTACGTTCGCGGACACCCTCAAGTGGCAGACGGAGAACCTGGTCGTACGCAGCCTGCGCTCCGGCGCGGAGACCGTCGTGCTGTGGAACATGGCCCTGGACGACAAGGGCGGCCCGCACTTCGGCCTGTGCGGCGAGCGCTGCAACGGGGTCGTGCAGGTCGCGGGCGGCAAGGCCGAGAAGAACGCGGAGTTCTACGTGCTCGGGCACGTCTCGAAGTTCATGGACCGGGGCGCCCACCGCATCGCCTCGACGAGCCAGGGCCCTGGCGGACTGCAGAACGTCACGTTCGAGAACCCGGACGGCGAGCGGGTCTCCGTCGTCGTGAACGCGGCCGACGCGCCCCGGACGTTCTCCGTCGTCGTGAACGCGGCCGACGCGCCCCGGACGTTCTCCGTCGTCGTGAACGCGGCCGACGCGCCCCGGACGTTCTCCGTCACGGAGTCCGGTCGCTCCCTGGCGTACGAGCTGCCCGCCGGGGCCGTCGCGACCTTCACCTGGCCGGGGGCTCCGACGGACTGATCGCCGGGCCGATCCGCGCGGCCGGGGTGCGCCCCGCGCCGCGTCCCGGCAGGATCGGCGCATGGCGAACCAACCGAGGATCGAAGAACGCCCCGCACAGCACTTCGTCGGGGTCAGGGGACGGGTCAGCTGGGACACGTTCGGCCAGCTCGCGGACCGGCTGCCGGAGATCGTGGGCTGGCTCGGCGAACGCGGCATCCCCATCGCCGACGGCCCGTTCTTCAAGTACGAGGTGCTCGATCCGGAGGACCGTACGCGGGAGTTCGAGGTGGTGGCCGGGGTGCCGGTCGGCGAGCGGGTCCGGGTCCCGGACGGCGAGCTGTTCGTGGGTACGCTGCCGGCCGGGCGGTATGTGACGGTACGTCATATCGGCCACCCCGACGAGCTGTTCGCGGTGACGGCGACAGTCCTGAAGTGGGGCACGGCGAAGGGGCTCGCCTGGGACGTGGAGCGCACGGAGGCGGGCGAGGTGTGGGCCTGCCGCCTGGAGAGCTACAAGACGGATCCGCGGGTGGAGCCGGACTTGAACAAGTGGGAGACGGAACTGGCGTTCCGACTGCGGGACTGACGCCCCGGGGCCGCCCTCGCCTTCCGGCGGGGGCGGCCCGGCAGGGCAGTGGTTCAGCGTCGCCCTCTGGACGCGATCCAGGCGGTCAACAGCCCACCTGGAACGGCGATGGCCAAGTACAGGGGGACCGATTCCATGAGGCTTCCGTCGCTCGAATTCAGCTCACCGCTGATGAGCAGCCCCAGAAAGAACACGAAGATCGCGACGAGGAAACCGACGGTTGTCGAGGTCCGGCCTTTCATATCCCTCTTCTCCTCTCTCACCTGGCGCCCTCAAGCACTCAGTAGCACTTCACGCCCTTGGGCCTGCCGGTGTAGGAGAACTTCATCTCAACACCCTTCTTGCATTTGTCGATCCCCTCGTTGCCGAGCGAGACCATGTAAGAGTAGACACCCGCGGCGACAGCGGCGCCGATCCCCCCGGTGATGACCCCGATGATGCCGGCCGCCGTGGCCGCGGAACCCGCGTTGATGGCCTTGGCCTGGGACTTGCTCAGCTTCACGTAGACGTACCAGCCGAAGCTGACCCCACGCAGCACCGGACTCTCCTCGTCACCGGGCAGATCGCCCCGCACCACCTCGACGACGTCGGAGTCCTTGAACGCCTCGACCGCCTCCTCGTACGTGTAGCCCTGGGCGGCGAGGTCCACATACGCGCCTCCGTCACCGGCGGCGGCCACCTTCACCGGTTCCGCTTCCCCCGAATGGGCCGATGCCGCCGGAGCGGTCCCCAGCAGAACAGCCCCCGCGAGCACAGCGGCACAAGTCGTCTGGAAAAGACGGGACTTGGTCACAGACACAACTCTCCCCATGTTGATGAAAAACAAAGCCCGTCGGTCAAACGGACCGTGACAGTCCATCATTTCGGGACGTAAAAGCCACAGGACCAAAGTCCCTGCTTGAAGGGACCAATGACCTCGTGCTTTATCGAGCCGTTGCGAGCTGACTGGAACCTTTTCCGCTGGAATCCGTCCACCCGCAACTGAGGGTCCCGGCAGACGCGTTCAGGCCCCGCGCCCCTTTCGGGGCACGGATACCTAGCCCTCGTCCTCCGTCGGCTCCAGCAACCCCGCGTCATGCGCCAACAGCGCGATCTGCACACGGTTGTTGAGGTCCAGTTTCGTCAGGATGCGGCTCACGTGGGCCTTGACCGTGGCGACGCTCATGTAGAGGCGGGTCGCGATCTCCGCGTTGGAGTGGCCCCGGCCGACCGCGACGGCGACCTCGCGCTCCCGGTCCGCGAGGGCCGCGAGGCGGGCCTCGGCGCGGCTTCTGCGGTCGGTGTACGTGTCCGGGCCCGCCGCGCGCGTGATCAGCTGGCGGGTCACAGTCGGGGAGAGGACCGGGTCGCCCGCGGCGACGCGGCGTACCGCCGTGACGATCTCGGCGGGCGGGGTGTCCTTGAGGACAAAGCCCGCGGCGCCCGCGCGCAGGGCGCGCAGGACCTGTTCGTCGGCGTGGAAGGTGGTGAGGACGACGACCTGCGGAGCGTCCTCACGGACCCGCAGCCGCTCGGTGGCGGTGAGGCCGTCGACCTTCGGCATGCGCAGGTCCATCAGGACGACGTCGGGCTTCAACTCGGCGACCCGCTCGGGGACTTCGGCCCCGTCGGCGGCCTCCCCGACGATCTCGATGCCGTCGGCGCCGCCGAACATCAGGGACAGGCCCGCGCGTACGAGAGGGTCGTCGTCGACGAGCAGCAGCCGGATCGGGTTCGAGGTCATGGCGCCCACGGTAGCCAGGCGGCGATCCGGAACCCGCCGTCGCCCTCGGCGCCGTGCGTGAGGCGGCCCCCGGCGAGGGTCGCGCGCTCGGTGAGGCCGATCAGCCCCTGCCCCGAACCGGGCACCTCGGGCACGTCGCCGGGCGGGGCCGGGTTGCGCACCTCGACGGTCAGACCCTCGCCGGGAGCGCCCGCCACCCGGACGGTGACCTCGGCGCCGGGCGCGTGTTTGCGGGCGTTGGTCAGCCCCTCCTGGGCGATGCGGTACGCGTTGCGCCCGGCGCCGGCTGGGACGGCCTCGGGGTCGGCGACGCGGTTGTCGAGGGCGACCTTCATGCCGGCGGCGCGGGACTCGGCGACCAGGGCGTCGAGTGCGGCGAGGGTGGGCTGGGGTCGGCCGCCCTCGTCACCGGAGGCATCGGTGCGCAGGACGCCGATGATCTCGCGCAGGTCCTGAAGGGCCTCGTGGGCGCTGTCCCGGATCACCCCGGCGGCGCGGGCGATCTCCTTCTCGGGGGCGTCGGGCCGGAACTCCAGGGCGCCCGCGTGCACGCTGAGCAGGGTCAGCCGGTGGGCCAGTACGTCGTGCATCTCGCGGGCGATGGCCTCGCGGGCGAGCCGTTGGGCCTCCTTGGCGCGCAGCGCCGCCTCGGACTCGGCGCGTTCGGCGCGCTCGCGCAAGCTGAGCAGGAGCTGGCGCCGGGAGCGTACGAACATGCCCCAGCCGATGACGGTGACGGACATCAGCACGGCGAAGGCGACCGTGATCACGTACGGCAGGTCCGGCTCGGGCCGCAGCCAGTAGTAGAGCGGCACGACGGCCACGGAGATGCCGCCGATCCAGGCGACGTACCGGAACGGCCGGTGCACGGCGAGGGTGAAGATCGACACGACGGCCGCGCCGCCCGCGGTGTCGGAGACCAGGCTGACCGGCACCATCGCGATGGCCAGGCCGACCGGCCAGCGGCGGCGCAGCCAGACCGCGGCGCAGGCCAGGGCGCCGACGGCGTGGTCGACCCGGACGAGGCCCGGGGGCACGTTCGGGTTGCTGCCGACCGCCTCGGCGCCGACCAGGCCGACGAGCACGGCGGTGAGGAAACAGGCGAAGTCGACGATCCAGTCGCGCACGGTGCGCCGGGCCCGGCCGTTCCTGATCCGGTCGGGGTCGAGTTCGGCGGCGACGGCGGCGGGCAGCAGACTGGGCCACCGGTACTCGGGGCCCGGCGTGGGGTCGGCCGGGGGCGGCTGCTGCTCCATACCTCTCATGGTCGACAAATCTATGCACCCGCGCAGCTGTGCGGGCGGCGCGCGCGGGGACGGTAGCCGAAAGCTCCTGGGCCGTAGCCGAAAGTCTGCCGGGCATCGACCTTCGGCCCTCCGCCGCCCGCCGGGGTTCGCCGTGCGGCCGATGTGCGGGGGCCGGCGGCGGACGAGGATCGGCGCATGAAGAAAGGTCTTGAGTTCCTCGGTCTGCTCCTGCTGCTCCAGGGCGCCTTCGCGATCGTGCGCGAACTGACCGACTGGCCCCTCGCCTGGGGCGTCATCCAGCACCTGGACTTCCTGCGGGGGTACGAGCTGTACGCGGGCATCGCGCTCGTGGTGCTCTCGGTGGCCGTGTTCGCGGCGGCGGAGAGCAGCGGCAAGGGGGGCTGACGCGTGGGCCGATGCGGCTCCGGTCGCCGCGTACGTTGCGAGGCAACCGGAGCCGACGGGCCGGGATCGGGTCAGCAGCCGTGGTCGACCAGGTCGAAGGACTCGTAGTGGTCGGCGGTGTAGTAGTCCTCCTCGGTCGCCTCGCCCGTGACGATGCGTCGGGCGCCGCGGTCGTCGGAGCCGGGGGTCTCGACGGTGAACTCGTGGTAGTAGCCGGAGTCCTGCGGGGGCAGCAGCCCCTCACGGTTCTGGAAGACGGTGCCGTCCTGCGGGTACGGGTAGGGGCCGCCCGCCTCGATCAGGTCGAGGGTGTCGTGGGCCTCGGGCGGCAGCGCGGAGTAGCAGATGTCGCCGACGGCGGCGACGGTCGCGGTCGCGGAGTGGGGGGTCACGGGAGCGGGGGCCGCGTTCGCGGCCACGGGTCCGCCGGCGAGGAGCGCGGCGGCCAGAGCGATGCCTGTGGCGATGCGTGGGGGGATTCGCATGCCCCTAGCATGACGCGCGTAGAGCCTGCCGTGTCAACGTCAAGTACCGGAAATTTTCAGGGAGTTCACCCGTGCGGGCCGCCGCGAGCCGCGCCGGACGGTGGGCGGTCAGATCGAGGCGTACTCCGGGGTGCCCTCGCGCTCGTACGTGCCGATGACGACTCCCGTGCGGGTGACGCGGGTGTCGGCGTTGTGGAAGGCCGTGGGCAGGGTGCCCTCCGCGAAGAGGCGCTCTCCGGCGCCGAGCACGACCGGCACCGTGATGAGGTGCACGGTGTCGATCAGCCCGTGCCCGAACAGTGACCGGGCGAGACCGGCGCTGCCGTGCATCTGCAGCTCGCGGCCCGGCTGCTCCTTCAGCGCGGTGACCGCTGCGGCGAGATCGCCGCCGATGACCTGAGAGCCCTCCCAGTCGGCGCTGGTCAGGGTGGTGCTCGCGACGTATTTCGGCAGGGAGTTGAGGGCGTCGGAGACGGGGTCGCCGCTCTGCTTCGGCCAGTACGCGGCGAAGATCTCGTACGTGCGACGGCCGAGGAGGAAGGCGTCCGCGCGCCGGAAGTTCTCGTCGACGAACCCGCTGAAGTCCTCGTCGAAGTACGACCAGACCCAGCCGCCCTGGGTGAAGCCGCCGCCGGTGTCCTCGTCCGGCCCGCCGGGGCCCTGCATCACGCCGTCGAGGGTGACCATCTGGGTGAGTGTGAGCTTCATGACCGGTCCCGTTGTCTCGTGAGCGCCGCTGTCACCAGGAATGACCGCCCGCCCCTCGGAAACTCATCGCTCACCCCCGCACCCCGGGAACCCCGCGTACGTCACCGGCGCCGAGTTCTCCGTCGACGGCGGGCGAGCGGCGTGAGCTCGTACGAGAAAGAGGGGCGCGCCGGGGCTGTCCTCCCGGCGCGCCCCTGAGGGCGGTACGCACGCCCCGTGGGCGGGTGTCGTCAGCCGCCCAGCTCCTGGTGACGGGCGGCCAGGCCGGCCGCGCCGTCCTCGGTCAGGGAACCGAAGAGACGGAGGCGGGAGATGCCGCCGTCGGGGTAGATGTCGATGCGGACGTGCGTGCCCTTGGCCGCCGTGTCGAGCACGAACCGGTGGTTGGTGTCGGGCTGCAGGCGGGTGCGGGGAAGCACCTCGGTCCACTCGCCGTCCTCACCGTCCTTGACGGACAGCGCGGCCCAGCCCGCCGAGTTGCCCTTGAGGTACGCGGTGTCGATCTCGACGGCGCGGATCTCGGACTGCTGCACCAGCTGGTAGCGGATCCAGTCGTTGCCCTTGTCGCGGCGGCGGCGGGTCTCCCAGCCGTCGTCCATCTTGCGGGAGCGGCCCGGCTGGATGGTGTTGGTGGCCGGGGAGTAGAAGCGGTCGGAGGCGTCCTCGACCTGGCCGCCGTTCTCCAGGGCGACCACGTCGAAGGTGCCGAGCGCCTTGAGCCACTTCGGGTCGGGCACGACCTCGCCGTAGACCCGCAGGCGGGCGATGCCGCCGTCAGGGTGCTGGTTGACCCGCAGGTGCGTGAAGCGCTGCTCGGCGGTGACCTCGAAGCCGTTGGCCGCGTGGCCGCCGACGGCGGTGCGCGGGACGAGCGTCGTCCACTTCACGTCGCCGGAGAGCAGCTCGTCGGGCGTGGGCGAGCCCTCGACGTTGGCGCCCTCGATGGACACGGCCTGCGGGTAGTTGCCGCGGAAGTGGGCGGTGTCGACGACGATGCCGCGGATGACGCCGGGGGCGCCGAGGCGGACGAGCGCCCAGTCGTGGTCCTCGTCGGTGGGGTGCGGGACCTCGGCCGAGACACCGCGGCGACGGCGGGTCTCCCAGCCGTCCATGATCTTGCCCTTGTGGCCGAAGTGCTCGGGGTCGAACTCGGCGGCCTCGGGCTTGAGCAGGTTCTCCCGCTCGGCGAAGAACTCGTCGTTGGCGGCGATGACACCCGCGCCGAGCTGGCGGTCGGCCAGGTTGGCGTACTGGGTGAAGGGGAATTCGGCGCTGCGGTAGTCGGCGTACGGCTCGCCGCCGCCGTAGGGGCTCGCGTCGCCGGTGAAGGAGGCCAAACCGGAATTGTTCTGCGCCACGGGGATCAGTTCTTCCTTTCGAGGAGTCGGCCGGAGGGCACGGTGAATTCGCCGCCCGCGTGGATGCGCTGGCCGCGCAGCCAGGTGGACTTCACGACGCCGTGCAGGGTCTTGCCCGCGTAGGCGGTGACCTTGTTGCGGTGCTGGAGTCCGGCGGGGTCGACGGTGAAGGTCTCGTCGGGCGCGAGGACCGCGAAGTCGGCGTCGCGGCCGGCCTCGATGGCGCCCTTCTGGTCCAGGCCGACCAGCTCCGACGTACGCGCCGACATCCAGCGCACCACGTCGTCGAGACTGTGACCGCGCTCGCGGGCGGCGGTCCAGATGGCCGGGAGGCTGAGCTGGAGGCCGGAGATGCCGCCCCAGGCGGTGGCGAAGTCGTCGGTCTTCAGGTCGGCGGTGGACGGCGAGTGGTCGGTGACGATGCAGTCGACGGTGCCGTCGGCGAGCGCCTGCCACAGGAGGTCCTGGTTGGCGCCCTCGCGGATGGGCGGGCAGCACTTGAACTCGCTGGCGCCGTCCGGGACTTCCTCGGCGGTCAGGGTGAGGTAGTGCGGGCAGGTCTCGACGGTGAGCTTGACGCCCTCGGCCTTGGCGGCGGCGATCAGCGGCAGCGCGTCGGAGGACGACAGGTGCAGGACGTGCACGCGCGCGTCGAGGCGCTTGGCGGTCTCGATGAGGCCCTTGATCGCCGCGTCCTCGGAGATACGCGGCCGGGTCTGCAGGTAGTCGCCGTACTTCGGGCCGCTCAGGTGCGGGGCGGAGTCCAGCTCGTGCGGGTCCTCGGCGTGCACGATGAGGAGGCCGCCGAAGCCCGCGATCTCGCCCATGGACGCGGCGAGCTGCTCGCGGTCGAGGTGCGGGAACTCGTCGACGCCGGAGGGCGACAGGAAGCACTTGAAGCCGTAGACGCCCGCGTCGTGCAGGGGCTTGAGGTCCGCGACGTTGTCCGGGAGCGCGCCGCCCCAGAAACCGATGTCGATGTGCGCCTTGGCGCGGGCCACTTCCTGCTTGGTGCGCAGGTTGTCGACGGTGGTGGTGGGCGGCAGGGAGTTGAGCGGCATGTCCACGAGGGTGGTGATGCCACCGGCGGCCGCGGCGCGGGTGGCGGTCCAGAAGCCCTCCCACTCGGTGCGGCCGGGGTCGTTCACGTGGACGTGGGTGTCGACGATGCCGGGGAGCAGCGCGTCGTCCCCGAAGTCCTCGAGCCGGGCACCTTCGGGGACCTCGGTCTCGTACGGAAGGACGGCTGCGATCTTCCCGTCGGCCACGGCGACGGAGGCGGCGCGCGTGCCCTCGGGGGTGACGACTCGCGTCGAGCGAAGGACCAGTTCCACGTCGGACACCCGTTTCCCCTCTCTTCCTCTTCCGCGGCTCTGAAGAGCACGGAAGGGGGTATTGGTATTCAACAATCTGTTGAACGAATCTTCACCGGGCCGTCTGGCCCAGTCAAGACCCCCTGGGTACACCCGGAGGGCTTCGTTCCGGTTCTCTACCCAGACTAGAGCTTTCCATGAAGTGAAAGCTAGATTTCGCTACGCAGAATATACTTACGTACAAGACCGGGCCACCGGGCACCCGCACGCGAGGAACCGACGGGTAGGCTGCACCTCCGCCTGCTCCTGAGCACCGAAAGGACCGCGCCGTGCCGACGTCCAACGCCAGCGACGCCTCCACCGAAAGCGCCTCCAAGCCCGCCGCCAGCGGGGGAGTCCAGTCACTTGAGCGCGCCTTCGACCTGCTCGAGCGCATGGCGGACGCGGGGGGCGAGGTCGGCCTGAGCGAACTCTCCGCGAGCAGCGGTCTGCCGCTGCCGACCATCCACCGCCTGATGCGCACCCTGGTCGCCACCGGGTACGTCCGCCAGCAGCCCAACCGCCGCTACAGCCTGGGCCCCCGCCTGATCCGCCTCGGCGAATCCGCCTCCCGCCTCCTCGGCACCTGGGCGCGGCCCTACCTCGCCCGCCTGGTCGAGGAGACCGGCGAGACGGCGAACATGGCGCTGCTCGACGGCGACGAGATCGTGTACGTGGCGCAGGTGCCGTCCAAGCACTCCATGCGGATGTTCACGGAGGTCGGCCGCCGCGTCCTGCCGCACTCCACCGGCGTGGGCAAGGCCCTCCTCTCCGGCACGCCCGCCGACGAGGTCCGCGCCCTGCTCGCGCGTACCGGCATGCCCGCCGCGACGGAGAAGACCATCACCACGCCGGAGGGGTTCCTCGACGCGCTCACCGAGGTCCGCCAGGCGGGGTACGCGGTGGACGACAACGAGCAGGAGATCGGCGTCCGCTGCCTCGCGGTCCCGGTCCCCGACTCCCCCACGGCGGCGGCCATCTCGATCTCCGGCCCGGCCGGCCGCGTCACCGAGGCCGCCACGGAGAAGATCGTCCCGATCCTCCAGCAGGTCGCGGCGGAGCTGTCGGTGGCCCTGGCGAACACGAACGGGTCCTGAGGGGCCGGGAGTTCGGGGGTACGGAGTCCGGGGGTACGGAGTCCGGGGATACGGAGTCCGGGGATACGGAGTCCGGGGATACGGACGTCGACTGACGCAAGCGGACGGGCCCGAGGCCGCCGGAGTGACCGGCGGCTTCGGGCCCGTCCGTAGGTCCGGCGGGCTCCTGGCCCATCCGTGCGTCTGACCGACCCCGGACCCCGTCCGTGCGGGCGTGCGGGCGTGCGGGCGTGCGGCCGACCCGGACCCGTCCGTGCGGGCGTGCGGGCGTGCGGGCGTGCGGCCGACCCGGACCCGTCCGTTACGTACGGCGGGCCCCCGGGCCCATGCGTGCGGCCGGACCGGCGCGTCAGCGTGCCGCGGTGGGCAGGCGGAGGCGGCCGTCGTGGACCTCCGCCGTCTGGTCGACGGCGGTCAGGTGGGTGCGGTCGTGGGTGACCAGGACCGTGGCGGTCGCCCGCTGATGGGTGAGCCGGGTGATCAACTCGATGACGGCGGCGCCGCGTTCGTGGTCGAGGGCGCTGGTGGGCTCGTCGACCAGGAGCACGGTGGGGTCGTTCATCAGGGCGCGGGCGATGTTGACCCGCTGACGCTGGCCGCCCGAGAGCTGGTGGGGCCGCCGCCGGGCCTGGTCCACCAGGCCGACCGCGTCGAGGAGTTCGAGTGCGCGGGTGCGGGCCCCGGCCGGTCGGCGGCCGTCGATCTGCGCCATGACCTGGAGTTGCTCGACCGCGGTGAGCGACGGCACCAGGTTGGGCTGCTGGAAGACGATCCCGATCTTGTGCCGGCGCAGCTCGGTCAGCTCCGCGCGGCTCATTCCGGTGGTGGTGGTGCCGTCGACGGTCACGGTGCCGTCGTCGGGCGTGATGAGGGTGGCGGCCACGGCGAGGAGGCTGGATTTCCCGGAGCCCGACGGCCCCACCACGGCGGTCAGGCTGCCCTTCGGCACGTCGAGGCCGACCCGGTCCAGGGCGGTCAGACGGCTGTCGCCATCGGGGTAGGTCAGGGTGATGTCGGTCAGGTTGAGGCTCATCGGGCGCTCCCCAGAGCGGTCAGCGGGTCGACGGACGTGATGCGGCGGATGGACAGGGCGGCCCCGAGCGCGCCGAGCAGGATCATCACCGCGGCGGGTACGAGGACGGTGGCGGGCGTGAGGAGGAACGGCACCGCGCCACCGGCGAGGAGGGCGCCGAGCCCGGCGGCGACCGCGGTGCCGAGCAGCGTGCCGCCGGTGAGCAGGACGAGGGCCTGGCCGAGGGCGTCCTTCAGCAGGTTGGCCGTGGAAGCGCCGAGCGCCTTGAGGACGGCGACGTCCGCGCTGCGCTGGATCGTCCAGACGGTGAAGAACGCACCGATGACCAGGGCCGAGATGGCGAAAAGGAAGCCGCGCATCAACTGCAGCGAACCGTTCTCGGAGGTGTACGAGCCGATCGCGGACAGGGAGTCCTGCTTGGAGACGGTCTCGGTGCCCGCTGCCCGGTCCGCGGCGCCGAGGTCGGCGCCCGAGTCGGCGTTCAGGGCGATCACGGTGGCGGCCGGGCCGTCGGCCGTGGTGGGCGGTGCGGCCTTCCGCCAGGTCGTCAGGCTGGTCCAGACGACGGGCGTGTGGCTGAAGGAGGCGTCTCCCCGTACGGCGGCCACGGTCAGCTGCTGCCCGGCGAGCGTGAGGGTGTCCCCGGGCCGCAGGCCGAGGTCGTCGGCCGCCGTGGTGGACAGCACAGCGGAGGTGTCGTCGATCCTGCCGCTCTCGGGGGCCAGAGAGGAGCCGGGCCGCACGCCGAACGCGGAGACGCCGGTGCTCCGGTCGCCGGCCGTGGCCTTGGTCGTGGTGATGCCCAGCGGTTCGGCGGAGGTGACTCCGGGCGTCCGCGCCCACTGACGCCACTGCTCGTCCGTGACGGTGGAGTTGGCGTACGACAGGTCCTGTCCGCGGCCGGGGGCGTTGAAAGCGATCTTGTCGGCGGGCAGGCCGGTGACGGCGGAGATGTTCTGCTGCCCCAGGCCGGCGGTCAGCCCGGACAGCAGGCCGACAAGCAGGGTGATCAGCACGATGACGGTTCCCATCAGGGCGAAGCGCCCCTTGGCGAACTTCAGGTCTCTCCAGGCGACGAACACGGCTCGGCCTACTCCTTCACGTGGTGGATTTCGAAAGCGACTCCACCGTCGCCGTCGACCCCCTGCTCGGGCATCTGGCGCAGGACGGGAGCTCGGGGATCGAAGGGCGGGAGGCGAGTTGTAACTTTCGATGGAGGCCGCTTCGGGTCCGGCTCCTTAGGCTGGAACGACTGTGAACGCCACCGCCCTGTCCCTGACCCCGACCACCCGGATCCTGGCCTGGTGCCTGCACCTGCTGATCGTCGGCCTGCTCGCCCTGACCGCCGTCCGCGCGGTGGCCGACGGCCGGCCGCACGCGGGGGCGGTCATCACCGTGACCGTGGTGTGCGCCCTGGTGTACGCGGCGGGCCCGCTGCTGCCTCGGATACGGCGGTCCCGGTCGGCCGCCGCGTGGTGGCTGGTCGGTGTGGGCGCCTGCTGGCTGGCCCTGCTCGCCCTGTCGGCCGACGGGGTGTGGGTGGCGTTCCCGCTGTACTTCCTCCAACTCCACCTGCTGCCCCGCCGTGCCGGGCTGCTCGCGGTGCTCGCGACGGCGGTGGCGGCGATCGCCGCGTTCGCCGCCCACCAGGGCTCGTTCAGCGCGCCCATGGCGATCGGCCCGGCCCTGGGAGCGGCGGTGGCCGTCGCCGTGGTGTGGGGGTACCAGGCCCTGTACCGGGAGAGCGAGGAGCGCCGGAAGCTGATCGAGGAGCTCACCGCCACCCGTGCCGACCTGGCCGCCGCCCAGCACACCGCGGGCGTCCTGGCGGAGCGTGAACGCCTGGCCCGGGAGATCCACGACACCCTCGCCCAGGGACTGACCAGCATTCAGCTGCTGCTGCGCGCCGCCGAGCGGGCCCTGCCGGAAGCGCCGGGCAACGCCGCCCGCCATGTGGACCAGGCGCGGCAGGCCGCCGTCGACAACCTGGCCGAGGCCCGCCGCTTCGTCGCGGCGCTCACCCCGCCCGCCCTGGAGGGCACCACGCTGGCCGGCGCCCTGGAGCGGCTCTGCGCCACCACGTCCGCCCGGCACCGGCTGACCGCGCGTTTCCGTCTCGACGGCGAGCCGGTGCCGCTGCCGATCGCGCACGAGGTGGCGCTGCTCCGCATCGCCCAGTCCGCCCTTGCCAATACGGTCCAGCACGCCGGTGCCGAAACCGCTGATGTCACCTTGTGTCATCACCGTGGCCGCGTCGCCCTCAGCGTCGTCGACGACGGCGCCGGATTCGCCCCGGACCGGCTGCCCGCCCCAGACCCGGAGAGCGGCGGCTTCGGGCTGGCCGCGATGCGCGCCCGGATGCACGCCCTCGGCGGCACCTTCACCCTCGACTCGGCCCCCGGCCGGGGCACTTCCCTGACCGCCGAGCTTCCCCTGGAACCCGGTACGGAATCGAGTACGGACCCCCGTACAGACCTCCGTACAGACTCCCGTACAGAACCCCACACAGCCCCCCGCGCCGACAGCGAACCCGAGGCCGACCGATGACCGAGAGCCCCATCCGCCTGCTGCTCGCCGACGACCACCCGGTGGTGCGGGCCGGGCTCCGGGCCGTTCTGGAGACGGAGCCCGGCCTCACCGTGGTCGCCGAGGCCGCCACCGCCGAGGAGGCGGTCACGCGTGCCGCCCTGGGGGACATCGACGTCGTCCTGATGGACCTGCAGTTCGGCCGCGGCATGGGCGGGGCCGAGGCCACCGCCCGGATCACCGAGCGGCCCGGCGCGCCCCGCGTCCTGATCGTCACCACGTACGACTCCGACGCGGACACCCTGCCCGCGATCGAGGCCGGCGCCACCGGCTACCTCCTCAAGGACGCCCCGCCCGAGGACCTCGCGGCGGCCGTCCGCACGGCCGCCACCGGGCGGACGACGCTCGCCCCGGCCGTCGCCGACCGTCTGATGCACCGGCTCCGCACCCCCGCCACCACGCTGACCCGGCGCGAGACCGAAGTCCTGTCCCTTGTGGCCGAGGGCCTGTCCAACCAGGCGATCGGCGGCCGGCTGCACCTCACCGAAGGCACGGTCAAGTCCCACCTGGCGCGCATCTACGCGAAGCTCGACGTCGACTCCCGCACCGCGGCGGTGGCGACGGCGACCGGGCTCGGCCTCATCCGCCGCTGAACCGGTCCCCGCCAACTCCCGTACCCCGCCCGGCAGTCGGCGCGGGCGCCGTACGGAAGTCGTCCGCGCGCAGACCGCGCAGCGCGCGCCGCACCCCCCTCGGGCGGGCCGGGCCCGGCACCAGGCGCCAGGTGCAGGCCGCGCGCCGGCGGACGTGCCGGGCGACCTTCCCGCCGCGGCCGCGCGGAGCGCCCGTACGGCGGGACGGGCGGGTGCCGAGCAGCAGCACGTCGGACTCCCGGTGGGCGACCTTGCACAGCGCCGGGCCCGGCCGGTCGCGTACGACGAGACGGCGCACCGTGACGCCCTGCGGGTCGCCGCCGAACGCCTCGTCGAAGGCGCGGTCGAGGCAGATCCTGGCCTGGGTCTTCCACAGGGCGGCCCAGACCCGGTCCGGGTGGCGCAGGTACAGGCCCTCGCCCTCGGGCGGCTCCCAGGCGTGCACGGCGACCAGGGTGCGGCCGGAGCGGCGGGCCTCGGCGGCGCCCGCGCGCAGGGCGGCCAGGCTCGCGAGGGAGCCGCTCACGCCGACGACAACCCGTCCGGGATCACCTCCCGCGGCCACCTCACCGACGTACTCCACCGTGCTCTCCCGCACCATCGCCGCCTCCTCCCACAGCCAGTCCGATCCAGGCCACTTCCCTCGCGGGGGCCGACCACTGCGCCCAGTCTGTAGAGTGATTGGCCCGCCCAGTAGGGCCAATCACGAGGAGTTGGCATGGCGAAGATGCAGGTGGTCCGTTCCGTGGACAGCACCCTCGGCAGCCGTCGGCTCGCGGGGCTCCTCACCGCGACCGCGGGCGAGCGGCCCGGCTACCGCGCCCTGGCGCAGGGCGTCCGCACCCTGCTGCTCGACGGCCGGATCGCCCTGCGCACCCGGCTGCCCGCCGAGCGCGAGCTCGCGACGGCCCTCGGTATCAGCCGGGCCACGGTCACGGCGGCGTACGACCTGCTGCGCTCGGACGGCTTCGCGCACAGCAGGCGCGGCTCGGGCACCTGGACCGCCCTGCCCGAGGGCCGGCGGCCCAGCAACGTCGCGTACGCGGAGACGGACGACGTCATCGATCTGGCCATGGCCGCCCCGTACGCACCGCAGGGCGCGCTCGCCGAGGCGCTCGCCGCGGTGACGGGTTCGATGGCCCGGCACGCGGCGACGGCGGGCTACCACCCTTACGGGCTACCGGAGTTGAGGGCGGCGGTGGCGGAGCGGTTCACGCGCCGCGGACTGCCCACGCTGCCCGAGCAGATCCTGATCACCTCCGGCGCCCAGCAGGCGGTGTCGCTCACCCTGTCGCTCCTGGCCCGGCCCGGCGACCGGGTCCTGGTGGAGAACCCCAGCTACGCGAACGTCCTCGACGCGGTCCGCAGGGGCGGGCTGCGGGCGATCCCCGTGCCGGTGACGGACGATGGCTGGGACGCCGAGGTGGCGGAGTCGACGCTGCGGCAGGCGGCGCCCCGACTCGCCTATCTCGTACCGGACTTCCACAATCCGACGGGCCGCCTGATGCCCGTGGGGCAGCGCCAGCGGATTCTCGACACGGCGCGCCGCACCGGCACCTGGCTGCTCATCGACGAGACCCTCACGGACATCGCGCTCGACGTCCCGCCGCCCGCGCCGTTCGCCTCGCTCGCCGGGCACGGTGTGGGCGAACAGCTCGTCACCGTCGGCTCGTTGAGCAAGACGCACTGGGGCGGACTGCGGATCGGCTGGGTGCGGGCGAGCACGCAGATGATCACCGAGCTGGCCACCCACCGCGTGCCGACGGACATCGCGAGTTCCGTCCTCGACCAGCTCCTCGCGACCGAGCTGATCGAGCGTACGGACGCGGTGCTCAAGGAGCGGCTGCCGCTGCTTCGCTCCCAGCGGTCGGCGCTCGCGGCCGCGCTCGCCGAGCAACTCCCCCAGTGGCGCTGGCAGTTGCCGCCCGGCGGGCTCTGCCTGTGGGTGGATCTGGGCGCGCCGATCTCCTCGGCCCTGGCGACGGCGGCACTCGACCACGGCGTACGCGTGGAGGGCGGCTCGCGCTTCGGCGCCGATCCGGGCACGCACGAGCACCGCCTGCGCATCCCCTACGCGCTGCCCGCCGAGCTCTGCGTGGAGGCGGTGAGCCGACTGGCCAGGGCGCTGGCGGCAGGACTGCCGACGGCCGACGGTGAGAGCAGGCGCCGCCACTGGGTGGCCTGACCCGCCACCCGCCACCCGCCACCCGCTTCACGCCGAGGCGGGGCCCGGTCCCCCGAAGACGTCCACCGCTTCCCGTACGTCGGTGAGCGCGCCGGTCAGGGCGCTCACCGAGCCGACGGAGCCCGCGATCAGGAGCAGCGAGCGGCGCAGCCGCGGCACCTCGGGGGCGCCGTGCGCGGCCATCGCGGCGAGCGCGGCCAGTTCGTCCTCGGCGATGCCGCGGTCCGGGAACTCGGCCGGGTACGCGGCCAGTTCGCGGCGCAGCCGGGACACGGCGGAGCGCAGTCGCTCCACCTTCGGATCCATGTCACCGCCCACCACCGGTCGTCTCTGTCGCACGCTTCGCAACACAGCTCATCCCCCTCGCACTCGGTCGTGCGCCCGTTCTCGTGTCAGGTGGATCTGATGCTTCAGGTGGATCTGATGCCTCAGGTGGATCTGGCGGTTCCGCCACGCCCACCGCGGTTCCCCCGCGCCTCCGGTCCCCCTGGCCCCTGCCTTCAAGACGGGGCCTGCCTGCGATGGTCGGTCGCCGGGGACGCGGGTCAGTAAACGCCACGCGGCGGCGCGCTCGCCACTCCCGTGACTGAATTCGACCACCTCGCCCCGTGTCCGGGACTGAGCGAAGTGTTCCGTTCCGTTCCGCGCGACAGCGAAGGCGTTCGTAGGCTGGCGGTATAAGCGGGTCGCGGCTCGACGGGCCGGACCGGCACGACGGAGTTGGCCGAATCGCGGAGGCTGAGCCATGAGGGAAAGCGAGCCGGCTGCGGTAAAGGCACCGCGCATCGCGGGGCTGCTGCTCGCCGCGGGCGGCGGGCGCCGGCTCGGCGGCCGGCCGAAGGCGCTGCTGCCGTACCGGGGCCGCCCCCTGGTGGAGCACGCGGTGCGGGTGTTGCGTACGGGCGGCTGCGCCGACGTGCACGTGGTCATCGGGGCGGCGGCCGATCGCGTACGGGAGGAGGCCGCGCTCGACGGCTGCGTCCTGGTCGAGAACCCGGAGTGGGAGCAGGGCATGGGCTCGTCGCTGCGGGCCGGGCTCGCCTCGCTCTCGGCGGGGGCGGCGCAGGCGGCGCTCGTCTCGCTCGTCGACCAGCCGGGCATCGGCGCGGAGGCCGTACGCCGAGTGGTGGCGGCCTGCGCGTCCCCGTCGAGCCTGGTGTGTGCCGCGTACGACGGCAGGCGCGGGCATCCCGTGCTGTTCGGGGCCGAGCGCTGGGCGGGGATCGCGGCGGCGGCGACCGGGGACCGCGGGGCGCGCGCCTATCTGCGGGAGCACGAGGCGGAGATCACGCGCGTCGAGTGCGGGGACGTGGCCGAGGCGTACGACATCGACACGGAGGCGGATCTGGTGCGGTTGAAGTGAGCGCGGGCGGTGACCCGGTGCAGTGGGCGCGGGCGGTGACGCGGGCCGTGAGCGGGGGCGGTGGCCCCGGCAATGGGCCCCGCGGTGTGAACCGACCGCATTCCCGGGCAGTGAACATGGAGTGATCGGAATGGCACTCAGAGCCATGTTCTGTCGACTCGGAGAATCTCGACATCAACACACCTTGAACTTCCACTATGAGGAAACTACTATCCACTGGTCAGAAGCGCCCCGCGCTCCGGCGGCCTAGAAGCCGGTTATGCCCCTTCGCGGCACTCAGTGCCGTGTTCTGGCCACCCGTCTTCCGGTGTCGCAGCGGCTCCGAGGCCTTCGGGCCGCACCCGTTCATCCCGCTGAAGGAAGTGACAGCTCATGTCCGCACCAGCGCCGTCCCCGCTGGCCATCGTCGACGCCGAGCCCCTGCCTCGGCAGGAAGAGGTCCTCACCGACGCCGCCCTCGCCTTCGTGGCGGAGCTGCACCGGCTGTTCACGCCCCGGCGTGACGAGCTCCTCGCCCGCCGCGCCGAGCGCCGCGCCGAGATCGCCCGCACTTCAACGCTCGACTTCCTCCCGGAGACCGCTCGGATCCGTGAGGACGACTCCTGGCGCGTGGCCCCCGCGCCCGCGGCCCTGAACGACCGCCGCGTGGAGATCACCGGTCCCACCGACCGCAAGATGACCATCAACGCCCTCAACTCGGGCGCCAAGGTCTGGCTCGCCGACTTCGAGGACGCCTCGGCCCCCACCTGGGAGAACGTGGTCCTCGGCCAGGTCAACCTGAAGGACGCCTACGCCCGGAACATCGACTTCACCGACCCGAAGTCCGGCAAGTCGTACGCCCTCAAGGACACCGACGAGCTGGCCACCGTCGTGATGCGCCCGCGCGGCTGGCACCTGGAGGAGCGGCACCTGAAGTTCGACGGCCGCGCCGTCCCGGGTGCGCTGGTCGACTTCGGCCTGTACTTCTTCCACAACGCCAAGCGCCTCATCGAGCTCGGCAAGGGCCCGTACTTCTACCTGCCGAAGACCGAGTCGCACCTGGAGGCCCGCCTCTGGAACGACATCTTCGTCTTCGCCCAGGACTACGTCGGCATCCCGCAGGGCACCGTCCGCGCCACCGTCCTGATCGAGACGATCACGGCCGCGTACGAGATGGAGGAGATCCTCTACGAGCTGCGCGACCACGCGAGCGGTCTCAACGCCGGGCGCTGGGACTACCTCTTCTCCATCGTCAAGAACTTCCGTGACGGCGGCGCCAAGTTCGTCCTGCCGGACCGCAACGCGGTGACGATGACCGCCCCGTTCATGCGCGCCTACACCGAGCTGCTCGTGCGCACCTGCCACAAGCGCGGTGCGCACGCGATCGGCGGCATGGCGGCGTTCATCCCGTCGCGCCGGGACGCCGAGGTCAACAAGGTCGCGTTCGAGAAGGTCAAGAACGACAAGGACCGCGAGGCCGGCGACGGCTTCGACGGCTCCTGGGTCGCCCACCCCGACCTGGTGCCGATCGCCATGGCCTCCTTCGACGCGGTGCTCGGCGACAAGCCGAACCAGAAGGACCGGCTGCGCGAGGACGTCGACGTCAAGGCGGCCGACCTCATCGCGATCGACTCGCTCGACGCCAAGCCCACCTACGACGGCCTGCGCAACGCCGTCCAGGTCGGCACCCGCTACATCGAGGCCTGGCTGCGCGGCCTCGGCGCCGTCGCGATCTTCAACCTGATGGAGGACGCGGCCACCGCCGAGATCTCCCGCTCGCAGATCTGGCAGTGGATCAACGCCGGTGTCGTCTTCGAGAACGGTGAGACCGCCACCGCCGAGCTGACCCGCAAGGTCGCCGCCGAGGAACTCGCCAAGATCCGCGAGGAGATCGGCGACGAGGCCTTCCAGGCCGGCAACTGGCAGCAGGCGCACGACCTGCTCCTGACGGTGTCGCTCGACGCCGACTACGCGGACTTCCTGACGCTGCCCGCGTACGAGCAGCTGGCCGGCTGAGTCCGACCGCGCCTCACCGTGCCCCCGTGGCGCGCCCCAGCGGCGCCCGCGGGGGCACACCCGTGTCCGGGCCCCGCTGCCGAAAAGCTTCGGCCAATCGGCCGACGCGCCAACTTGCCCTCCCCGCACGGCCGTTGATGGACTGCTCGATCTACTACGGGGAAGGCGGTACGGGATGGACAAGCAGCGGGAGCGCGGGGTCGCCGTCGTCGGCGGCAGCATCGCGGGGTGCGCGGCGGCGCTCGCGGCCCGGCGCGGGGGCGCGGACACGGTCACGCTCTACGAACGCGCGCCGGGCCGGCTGGGCGAGCGCGGCATGGGCATCGCCGTGCACGACGCGCGGTACGCGGAGCTGGAGGCGGCGGGCTACCTGGACGCCGCGATGCCGTGGGTGCAGCTGAACCACCGGCACTGGTATGTGCGGGACGCGGCCTGCCCGGACCCGCTCGGCCGCCGGATCGCAGGGACGGTCTTCCCCTTCCGTACGTACAACTGGGGTTCTCTCTGGCACGAGTTGCGGGGCCGGATGCCCGCCGGGACGGAGATCCGCTCCGGTACGCCGGTGACGAAGGTGACCCGCGACGGCCGCCGCGCAGCGGTGCATACCGCGGCGGGCGCGGAGGAGTACGACCTGGTCGTGGGCGCGGACGGGCACCGCTCGGTGGTGCGGGCCGCGGCGTTCGCGCAGGTGGAGCCGCGGTTCGCGGGCTATCCGGCCTGGCGCGGCGCCTTCCCGGTGGAGCGGCTGCCGGATCCGGAGCGCTGGCCGGCCGACGCGTGCGCGTATGTGGTCTTCCCCGGCGGCCATCTGATCGTCTACCGCATCCCGACGGGCCCGGCCGACCCGCCGGGCCACCGCGTCAACTGGGTGCTCTACACGGCCCCTTCGACCGGTCTGGCCCGCACGCCGGGCGCCCCGGACGCGCACGACGACACCCTCGACGACGCGCAGCGCGAGCGCCTCGCCCGCTTCGCCGACGCGCTGCTGCCGCCGTACTGGGCCACGCTCCTGAAGGCCACCGCGCGCGAGGAGCTCGCGGTGCAGACGCTGTACGACTTCACCGCGCCGCGCTACACCTCGGGACCGCTGCTGCTGCTCGGCGACGCGGCGACCGTGGCCAGGCCGCACACCGGCGCGGGCGCGGTCAAGGCGCTGCAGGACGCCTCGGCACTGGAGCGCGCCCTCACGGGGACTGATGACCTGGGCACGGCGCTCGACGCGTACGACGACGAGCGCACGCCCACCGGCCGGACCCTGGTCGACCTGGGCCGCCGCCTGGGCGACGCGCTCGTGGCCCGTACGCCGGACTGGCTGGCCCTCGACCAGCGGGCCCTGGAGGAGTGGTGGCAACGGGCGGACGGCTCGGGGGCGTTCGGCGGCGGACGGCTGCGCTGACGCTCCCGAGCGCGTCTTCTACTTGTCGAGTCCTACTTGTCGAGCGGCGTCAGGCAGAGCGCGACGTCGGAACGGCCGCGCGTGTACTCGATGGTGAACTTGGACTGGCCCGCCTTGCAGGTGAGGCTGCCCGCCGTGAAGCCCTCTTCGGCGACCTTGTACTGGGCCTTCGCGTCGGAGCAGTCGACGACGCGGATGTCGGGCTCCGCGTCCGTGCCGAGCCGCTGCACGCACTCGCCGACGTCGGCGCCGGTGGCCGAAGTGTCGTTCTTCGCCGTGTCCTTGGCGTCCTCGACGGTGTCGCCGTTCGTGGCGAACTTCCAGATGCCGACGACGATCACCGCGATGACGACGGAGACGACCTTGACGACCTTCTGGTTGAGCCCGCCGCCTCGCCTTGGCGGCTGCGGTTGCGGCTGGCCCTGGTAGGGCTGTTGCGGGGGCTGCTGCCCGTAAGGCGGTTGGCCGTACGGGGGTTGACCGCCGTACGGGGGCTGGCCGTACGGGGGTTGGCCGTACGGGGGTTGGCCCTGCTGCGGGTACCCGTACTGCTGCTGCGGGCCCTGGTGGCCGTACGGGTTGGGGTAGCCGCCCTGGGGCGGAGGCGTGGACATGGGGGGCCTCTCGGATTCGGAGACGCCGGTTCATGATCCACCGGCGGTCCCCGTAAGTTAGCCGCTTTCCCGGAAGGCCGTTGTCAGTGGTCCGGGGCACCATGGAGTGCACGGGGAGACGGTGTGGAAGGGGTGGGCCGATGACGGGACGGCTGACCGCGGGCCAGCGGCGGATCGTGGCCGGTGCGGACGATGTGACGGGCCGGATCACCGGCTCCGAGGCGCAGTTGGCGGGCCTGGTCCGACTGGGCCTGGCGTTCCGGCACGCCCGGCCGCCGCGGGCGCACTTCCTCACCCCCGCCGGACACCGGGCGCGGGCCGAGCTGTCGAGCGCCGCCCCACCCGCGGCGGCGCCGGTCACCGACACCAGGGGCGCGGTGTTCGCCGCCCGCACCGGGGCCGAGCCGGACGCGCCGGTGGCGGGGCCCGCACGGCTCCGCGAGGTGCACAGTGCCTGGCAAGGTCTCGTGGAGCTGCGCCGGATGACGAACGCCGACGGCGCCCTGGACCGCCCCTGCGCCTGGGAACGCGGCCACCTCGTGCAGGCCGCCGCGCTGGCCCTGGAGGCGGCGGGCGGAACCCCGGCGTCCGGCGCGGGGGCGACCGCGACGCCCGGCTATCGCGTCACGGCGACGGACCAGCCCGAGGCAGTCGCGGTGCGGGTGATACCCGGCCGGACCGGGGCCCCCGCCGTGGGGCCGGAGGACGTACGGGCCGAACTCACCGTGTGCGCGGGCGCGTTGGAGCGCGCGGGCTGGCAGGTGAGCGAGCACGGCGAGCGGGGCGGGGGCCGACTGCTGCTCGCCTCACCGCGCCGCGTCTGAACCGCACACCGCTGCGTGGCGGCGCGAAGCGCACACATGACCACCGGCCTCCTGGGCAACCGAGGAGGCAGCGCGCACGACGAGGGGGGCAGATGCAGCGACCAAACGAGCGGGACAGCAAGCCGAACCGCGAGCCGAACCGCGATTCGCACCGCGAGCCGAACCGCGATTCGTACCGCGACCCGTACTTCGACAACGCCAAGTACCTCACCATCGTCCTGGTGGCCTGCGGTCACGCCTGGGAGCCGCTCACGTACGGCAGCCGCGCCGCCACCGCGCTGTATCTCCTCGTGTACGCCTTCCACATGCCGGCCTTCGCCCTCATCTCCGGCTATTTCTCCCGGAGTTTCGACCTCGGGCCCGGCCGGGTGCGGCGGCTGATCGCGAGCGTGGCCGTGCCGTACGTCGTCTTCGAGGTCGCGTACACGCTGTTCTACCGCTGGGCGGAGGACGATCCCGGCTATCCGATCAGCCTGCTCGATCCGTGGTACGTGATGTGGTTCCTGCTCGCCCTGTTCATCTGGCGGCTGACCACACCGCTGTGGCTGCTGATCCGGTGGCCGGTGGCCGTCTCGCTCGCCGTGGCCGCGCTGGCCTCCGCCTCGCCCGCGCTCGGCGGGGACCTGGCGCTGCAGCGGGTGCTCGGGTTCCTGCCGTGCTTCGTGGCCGGACTGATGCTGAGACCGGAGCACTTCACGTGGCTGCGCCGCCGCCGGGTGCGGATCGCGGCGCTCCCGGTCCTCGCGGGCGCCCTGGTCGCGCCGTACGCGGTGGCTCCGTGGTTCGACGCCGGCTGGCTGTACCACCGCGGGGACGTCACCGGGCGCGGCGTGCCCGCGTGGGCGGGGCTCGTGGCGACACCGGCGCTGTTCGCGCTCGCGCTGCTGCTCACCGCCTGCTTCCTGGCCTGGGTGCCGGGCCGCCGACTGTGGATCACGGCGCTCGGCACGGGCACGCTGTACGGCTACCTGCTGCACGGTTTCCTGATCAAGGCCGCCCACTTCTGGGACTGGTACGACAGGCCGTGGCTGCACACCCCCGCCCGGTGCACTCGCCGTGACAGCGCTGGCGGTGGGCGGGATCGCGCTGCTCTGCTCTGCGCCGGTGCGCCGGGTGTTCCGGCCGGTGGTGGAGCCGCGGGTGCCGTGGCTGTTCCGTGCGCCCGCCGCGGACCCGAATGCCGTCCCTGTCAGTGCCGTTGGGCATGATGGCCGCGCGCCGCCCCCTCGGTGACGCGCACCGGCGTCGAGCGAAGGAAAGACCGTGACCGAAGCGTTCTCCGTACCTGTGACCGTCCGTGGCTACGAGACGGACGTCCAGGGACACCTCAACCAGGCCGTGTATCTGCAGTACGCCGAGCACGCCCGCTGGTCGCTGCTCCAGGCCGCCGGGATCGGGCAGAACGATCTGGTGGGCCAGGGCGTCGGCCCGGTCGTCCTGGAGACCACGATCCGGTATCTGCGCGAGCTGCACGCCGGGGACGACGTCACGGTGAGCTGCGCGTTCCAGTGGGGCGAGGGCAAGTCGTTCCGGATCACGCAGACCATCCGCAAGGCCGACGGCACGGTGTCGGCGGAGCTCTCCGGAGTGGGCGGCCTGATGGACCTGAAGGCCCGCAGGCTGGTGGCTCAGCCGCAGGACCACTTCCGTACGCTCGCGAAGCGGCCGGAGCTGTTCGGCCTCTGAGGGACCCGAGGGACCTGAGGGACCTGAGGGACCCGAGCCGGGGGCCGGGCGGAAGGCCCCGGCGCGCCCTCCTCTACCCTGGGTGCGGGCCGTGACTGGCGCTGAGGTGGAGTACCACCGGGGAGCGGCCCGACGGTCTCCGTCGCCGTACGGCCCCGCGAGGGGTGCGTACGCTGCCGCGCGCCTGGGCGAGATCCGCAGTTGATGCCGACGACGCCCGGGAGCACCCCATGGCCGCACAGCCCACGAAGACCCAGCCGCAGCCCGCGACCGCCGAGACCACGACCGCCGAGACCGCGAAGCTCATGGACGGCAGCGCCGTCGCCCGCCGCATCGTGGAGCGCACCGCCGCCCGCGCCGCCGCCCTGACCGAGCGCACCGGCGCCACCCCCTGTCTGGCGACCGTGCTCGTCGGCGAGGACCCGGCGTCGGTGACGTACGTACGGATGAAGCGGAACCGCTGCGAGAAGGCCGGGATCCGCTCCCTGCACGTGCCGCTGCCCGCCGGGACGACCACCGAGGAGCTGGTCGCGAAGCTCACCGAACTGTCCGCCGACCCGGAGGTGCACGGCATCCTGCTCCAGCACCCGTGCGGCGAGCACATCGACGAGCGGGCCGCGTTCGAGGCGATCGCGCCGGAGAAGGACGTCGACGGCGTGACGATGCGGTCGTTCGCGGCGATGGGCTTCGCGCTGCCCGGCTTCGCGTCCTGCACGCCGGGCGGCATCATGCGCCTCCTCGACGCGTACGACGTCGACCCGACCGGCAAGCGCGCCGTGGTCGTCGGGCGCAGCGCGATCCTCGGCAAGCCGGTCGGCATGATGCTGCTCGCGCGGGACGCGACGGTCACGTACTGCCACTCGCGCACCCGGGAGCTGTCGTCCCTGGTGCGGGAGGCGGACATCCTCGTCGCGGCGGTCGGGCGGCCGGAGTTCATCCGCGGCGCGGACATCAAGCCGGGCGCCGTGGTCATCGACGCCGGGTACAACGAGGGCAACGTCGGCGACGTCGAGTTCGCCGCGGCGGCCGAGCGGGCGAGCCTGATCACGCCGGTGCCGGGCGGCGTCGGCCCGATGACGATCGCGGTGCTCCTGGAGCAGACCCTGGACGCCGCCGAGCGGCAGCTGGGCGTGGCCTCCGCCTGAGGCCTCCGCGGAGGTCCCGGTGTACGGTCGGTCCCGGTCGCGGCGCCCCGGGGGTGTCGCTCGGGTGCCCGGCCAGGAACCGCCCGTACGCAGGGGAGATGACCCACGATGAGCCCGCGCCGGAGCCCCGGATCCGCTGGGGAGCCGACCTTCACCGAGCGGGCCCGCCGCGAGCAGCTCGTGGCGTGCACGATCGAGCTGATCGCGAGCCGCGGCTACCCGGCGGCCTCGCTCTCCGCCATCGCCGAGCGCGCGGGCCTGTCGAAGGCCGCGGTGCTGTACCACTTCGGCTCGAAGGACAAGCTGACGCGGGCAGCGTTCGAGCATGTCGTGAGCCGGTTCGCGGCCCATGTGCGGGAGCGGGTGGCCGCCGCGCCGGATCCGCGGGCGGCGATCGTCGCGTACGTGCGCGCGATGGTCGGCTATCAGCAGGCCCACCGGAGCCATGTCCGCGTGATCACCGAGACCCTCCTCGACGACGCGGGCGGCACCCGCCTGAAGACACCGGGCGGGCACGCGGCCACCGGTCGGCTCGACGGGCTCGTGGAGCTGCTCGTCGCGGGCCAACAGGCCGGTGTGTGCCGGGAGTTCGCGCCGCGCGTGGTCGCCCTGGCGGTGGGCGGCGCGATCGACGGGGTGGTCGCGGCCTGGCTCTCGGACCCGGATCTCGACCTGGACGCGGCGGCCGATGAGCTGGTCGAGTTCACGCTGCGGGCGATCGACGCGTGACGCGTTGCGCCTGACGCGTCCCACCTGAGCCTGACGCCTGCTCAGGACACCGTTCTGCGGGCGAACTCCGGTGCGTGTTCCGGTCGTACGCCCATGCCACCCACGTACGCGGCCACTCCCTGGAGGAGCCGGGAGCGACGCAGGGCGCGCAGCGGCAGGGGGAGCGGACGGTGGTCGAGGGTGCCGTCGAGGGCGGGGCCGATCAGCATGTCGTGCTCGGCGAGCTGCGACTTCTGCGTGACGGCCATGGGCAGTTCGCGCCGCTTCTGCACCCGCGCGAGCTCGGCCTCGGTGACCCGGCCGCGGCGCAGCGGACCGGCGATGATGCGGGCGGCGGCCACGGCGTCCTGCACGGCGAGGTTGACGCCGACGCCGCCGACCGGGGACATGGTGTGCGCGGCGTCGCCGATGCAGAGCAGCCCGTCGGTGTACCAGCGGGGCAGCCGCCCCATCGTCACGTCGAGCATCTTCACGTCGTCCCAGGAGCGGATGGCGTCGGTCGACTCCGGCCCCCAGCCGAAGAGTTGGGCCAGCCGGTCGCGCAGTTCGCGTATGTCGTGGCGGCGGTGGGCGGCGTCGGTGCCCTTCTCGATGAGGTAGGAGGTCTGGTAGTAGTCGCCGCGGTCCATGGTGACGGCGACCTGTCCGGAGCCGAAGTGCCCGAAGACCCGCCCACTGTGCGCGGCGTCCGGGCCGGGGGCGGGCACGCGGATCTGCCAGACGTCCATGGGCACGGGGAAGTTCCGCTGCCGCAGTCCTGCCGCCGCGGCGGCGACGGAGCCGCGCCCGTCGCAGGCGACGACGAGGTCGGCCGAGAGTTCGCCCGGGGCGCCCTGAGCATCGGTGCTGCGTACGCCCGTGACGCGGCCCGCGGAGTCGGTGAGCAGGCCCGTGACGGCGGTGCTGCGGCGCAGGGTGAACGTGGGCTCGTCGGCGGCGGCTTCGGCGAGCAGGTTGAGGAAGTCCCACTGCGGGACCATCGCGATGTACTTGTGCCGTATCCGGCCGGGCATGCGCCCGAAGTCCGCCATGGTCACGGTGGTGGCGCCGATCCGGATCCGCATCTCGTCCAGGCGGCGCGCGGGCAGCTTCTCGAAGCGGGCGCCGAGGCCGAGTTCGTCGAGCAGGCGGAGCGTCGAGGGGTGGACGGTGTCGCCGCGGAAGTCGCGCAGGAAGTCCCGGTGCTTCTCCAGGACGGTGACCCGCACTCCGGCGCGGGCGAGCAGCAGCCCGAGCATCATGCCCGCGGGTCCGCCGCCCACGATGCAGCACGTCGTACGTTCCTGGGTCATCGCAGTACCTCCACAGCAGGGCTGACCGACTGGACAGCAATCTAACCGATCGGTCAGACGGGGTCTCGTCACCACCCGCAGATCGATCGAAATGCGGGTGGTGGTCGGGGTGCGGTGAGCGGCCGTTAGGGTGACCGCAGCCCAGGAGGACGTGGACCACGAGGAGTCATGCAGTGCGGGAGGACCGGCGGCTGCCGCTGCCGATCAGTGCGGACCGGGGCCGTTGGGCCACGGTCCGTCCCGCGCGCACGGTTCTCGGCGTGGTGCACAACATCACCTCCGCGACCCGGCTCCTCGATCTGCTCGCGGCCTTCGAGGGCGACGAACGCGTGCAGGTCGTCTTCTCCTGCACCGGTTCGTCCGCCCTCGACTCCGGGGTGACGGAATTCTTCGCGGAACGCGGAATGGTGTACGTGCCGTGGGAGGAGGCGAGAGACTCCGAGGAGTTCGATCTCGCGATCGCGACGAGCAGGGGCGGAGACCTGCACCGGCTCCGAACTCCCCTTGTCAGCACGCCACATGGGGCCGGATACAATAAGAAGCTGGCAAGAAACCGGAAACCGGAAACCGGAAACCGGAAACCGGAACCGGAACCGGACTCCGGGGCTTTCGGGCTTACGGAAGAGTGGCTGGTGCACGACGGGAAGCTGATTCCGTCGGCCATCGTCCTCTCCCACTCAGAGCAGCTCGACCGCCTCGCCGAAAGCTGCCCGCAGGCCCTCCCCGCAGCCGTGGTCGCCGGAGACCCCGTGATCGACCAGCTCAGAGCCGCCCTGCCGTTCCGTGAGCAGTACCGTCGCGCCTTCGGCCTCGAACCGGGAGAACGGCTCGTCGTCGTCTCCTCCACGTGGGGGCCCGGCTCCATACTCGGCTCGCCGTCGCGCGACGTGATCCTCCGGGCCATCGCCGAACTCCCCACCGACGAATTCCGCGTACTCGTCACAGCCCATCCCGGCGCCTATTACGCCCACAGCCCCTGGCAATGGCACCACTGGCTGGCCCCGATGCTGGATTCCGGACTGCTCCTGCCCGCACCCGAGACGGAGACCTGGAAAGCAGCACTGTGCGCCGCCGACTTCCTGATAGGCGACCACGGTTCGGTGACTCTGTACGGGCAGACCCTCGGAATTCCCTGCGTCCTGGGCGCATTCGACAGCGCGACCGTCGCACCGGATTCCCCGATGCACCACCTGGGCGAACAACTCCCCCGCCTCCGCCGCGGCACCCCACTCGCCCGACAGCTCGCCGAAGCAGAAGCGCAGGCTCAGGTCCCGACGTACGACCCCATCACCTCACGGCCGGGCGAGGCCGCCGGGCTCCTGCGTACGTTGTTCTACTCCTGGCTCGACCTCCCCGAACCGGAACAGCCCGCCATCACGCGCGCGGTCCCCGTACCTCCGGGCCCGCCCGCACGCCGCGCACTCCCCCACCTGCCCGCCCAGTACGTGACCGCGGACGTGCACCTGTCGGAGGGCGCCGCGGAACTCACCCTGCGCCGCTACCCCGCCGCCCACCAGCGCACCCAGAGCGCCCACCTCACGTCCGCCCACCTCGCCGCGGACGTCGACGACCCCGACCAGCGCCTGCCCCGCACCGCCGACGTACTCCTCGTACCGCTCGACCGGCGCCCGGACGCCCGGACGTACGCGGCACGATTCCCGCACCACGACCTGCTTGCGTACGAGGAACCCGGCCATGGGTGCCTGGCCGCCTCGACCAACTCCGGCTCTCTGCAGGCTCGTTGGGCACGGCGTCCCGCCTGGGCCGACTTCGGTGTCGCCGCTTCCGTGGTCCACACGCTCCTGACGCACACAGGGGGCGGGCATGCCCGGCTCGTACGGGTGCGCGCCGGTGAGCAACAGGACGTCGGGGTGCTGGAGTTGCGCCCCGCCTGACTCCTGCATGACTCCCGCCTGGCTCCCCCGACACCCCGACACCCCGGCACCCCGGCACCCCGACACCCCGCGACCTCAGCCGTCGAGGCGCTCCTGTGCCTCCTCCGCCCGGGGGCTGCCGAGTTCCGCGAACACGTCCCGGGCGTGCGCCCAGTCCGCCTCCGCCGCGTCGCGGTCGCCGAGTTCCTGGTGGACGTCGCCGCGCAGCAGCAGGACCACCGCTCGCTGATACGTCGCACCGGCCGTGCCCGCGTCGGCCTCGTTCAGGCAGCGCAGTGCGGACTCCGGCTGCCCGCAGGCCAGGCGGTCCTCGGCCTGACGCCACCAGGTCTTGGCGATGTTGAAGTGGTCGGGGCCGGTCGGGAGCAGCTCGAACTCCTCGCGCGCGAGGGCGAATTGCCGCTCGGCGTCGTTGTGCCGGTTCAGGGCCGAGTACGCGCGAGCCGCGTGGAAGGTGAGCAGGGCGTGGCCGCGCGGGTGGACGATGCCGTCGAGGGCATCCTTGGCCCGGGTGAGGCAGTCGAGGGCCCGCGTGCCGTGCTTCAGCTTCAGGGCGAGCAGCCCCAGGGCTTCGAGCAGGCTGGACTCGGTGCGCCGCCACCCTTCCCCCCGCTCTCCGGTACGCACCAGACGCAGGCCCGCCTCCAACTGCTCGCGGGCCAGGCGCGGGTCGTCCTCGTCGAGGCTCCAGCGGTCCAGGTGGGCGAAGCCGAGCTGGAAGTGCATCCGTGCGACGGCGAGCGGATCGTCGAGGCAGGACTGGGCCGCTGCGAGGCCCGCGCGGTGCGAGTCGATCCACTCCGTGTGGCTCGCCGTCCGCAGGTAGAAGCTCCACAGCCCTTGGCAGAGCCGCCAGGCGTGCCGGTGCCGGCCGGTGGCGTGCGCGAGGAGCACGGCGGGCACGAGCGCGTCCCGCCGACGGGCCAACTGCTCCTCGGCGCGGCTTGCTTCGGCTCGTGGCGCGCTCTCCCTGCGCGGGGCGACGTACTCCGGGTCGTACAGCCAACGCGCCGACAGCGCCGCCTCGCAGCGCTCCACGTACTCCAGGAGGTGCGCGAAGAACCCGTCCCGGAGCTGTTCGCGCTCCGTGGGCTCCTCGTCCTGTTCGGCGCGGGTCAGGGCGTGGTCGTGGACGAGGGGTTCGAGGCGGTACGCGTCCTGCGCGGCGCGCTCCACGAGGCTGCCGTCCCTCAACTCCCGCAGTGCGCCCCGCACTTCGGACGTTCTCCAGGCCGGGAGGAGCGTGCACAAGGTGTCCACCTGGACCCGTCCCGACGGCAACAGTCCGAGGACGCGGTACAGCCGGGCGGGCTTCGGGGCGAGACGGTCGTACGCGAGGTCGAGGGTGGCGTACAGCGAGTGCTCGTCGGTCATGTCCAGGAGCTCCCGCCTCGTGTCGCGGTGTGCGAGCAGGTCGCCGATGTCGTCGAGGACGCCGGGGTCCGGGGAGCGCAACTGTCCGGCGACGATCCGCAGCGCCCAGGGGTTGCCCCCGACGTTCCGGGCCAGCGGACGCAGTCGGCCGGGGTCGGTGGCGATGCCGCTGACCCGGGCGAGCAGCTCCACCGAGTGGTCGAGGCCCAGCGGGGGCACCGGCAGGGGTGCGAAGTCCGGGGAGCTGTCCAGGTGCCGGGGCGCCTCGCGGCCGGTGATGACGACGGCACTGCCGGGCGTACGGGGAAGCAGCGGCTCGATCTGGCTGCGCGTCTCGGCGTTGAAGAGGAACACGAGGACCGGCCCCTGGTCGCGGTGCACCCGGGCGCACGCCGCCCGGAAGGCCGCCGCTTTCCCGGCCAGGCCGCCGGGCCGGTCCGCCGGGGGCACCGCGAGCTGGGCCAGCCAGCCGTCGAGGACCGCGGCGGGGTCGGCGTGCGCGCCGTCGGCGTTCCGGCCCAGGTCGGCTTCGAGCGGGGGCGTGGCGAAGTGCCCGGCACGGGAGTGCGCCCAGCGCAGGGCCGTCGTACGGCGGCCGGTGCCGCGCAGTCCGGCGAGGAACATCACCGCGGACACTTCGGCTTCCGCGCACCGGGACCAGTGCGCCTCCATGGCGTCGAGGAGCTCCTCGTGGTTGACGTAGTGCAGGATGTTCGCCCCGAACGCGGCCGGCGGACCCGCGCTGCGGGCATCGCGCACCACCTCCTCGACATGCTCGGCGAACGCCGGGTCCTCGCGCATCAACTCCTCGAATTCGTCGGCCAGTTGATGCTCGACGGCCCCTTCCACGGTCTCGTCGCCCGCCTCGCGCCCCTCCAGGAGCGCACGCCGCAGCCGCTCGACGGTCTGCTCGGCGTCCCGCCCGTCGGCGGTGCGGCCGTTGTGCCGTCCGCGCCGGAAGAGCCCGAGGAGCCGGGCCTTGGTCCAGCCGAACCCGTCCGACACGAGCAACGTGACCACACTGCTCGCGCACACCCCCGCCAACGTGGCGATCTCCTCCATGCAACTCCCTTTCCCCACACGCCGGTACGCGCGCCCGCGCCCCCAACCGTAGAGATCATCCCGCCCCACCGGCACTGGATCGGACCGATCAGACCGGATCGGACCGGATCGGACCGGCACCACCAACCGATCGAAACGCTCAACTCCCTTGCATCTATTGAGCGTTCGATCGCCCCATGCTAGAAACGCCCCGTACGCAGCGCACCCGCAAGGCCATCCCAAGGCCATCCCAAGGCCATCCCAAGGCCCCCGCAGAGCGTCTCCCTCTCCAAGGAGCCCCCATGCGCAAGCGACGTACCGGTGCCCTCGTTGCCGCCTCCTGTTCCCTCGGGCTCGTCACCGCGAGTCCCGCTCAGGCATCCGTCATCTGGGACGGGGACGCCGGGCAGGGGACCGGCGCATTCTCGTCCACGCTCTGCGACTCGCCCGGGAGCGTAGTGGCGCAGGACAACGGCGACGGGCGCGGGCAGGTGTTCAAGTTCAACAAGCCGCTGGGCCTTGAGCGTTGCGAGGTGCACGGGATCCGGGTCGGCGGCTCCCGGTACACGTTCCGGAACGACAGCACGTACTGGATCGGTTGGGACACCTCCACCAACACCCCGGACGCCGGGACGATCTTCCAGTGGAAGTCGTACGGCACGGGCGACCAGCACCAGCAGAACTACCCGGTGCTCATCAAGGTCGAGGGCGGGCAGCTCAAGCTGTTCCACATCGAGGTCGGCGAGAAGTGGACGCTGAAGTGGTCCACGCCCGTCGCGACCAGCACGTACAAGCGGATCGTGCTCGGCATCCACACCTCCGACGAGGCGTCCACCGGCTGGGTTGCGGCGTTCTACAACGGCACCAAGGTCGCCGAGTTCTCCGGCCGCACCTGGGACGACCTCGGCAACGACACCCGGTTCGGGACGTACGGGGCCGAGGTGAAGGACAAGCGCGTCATCAACTGGATCGACGGGCTCAAGGTCGGTACGGAGTACGGCGACGTGGACTAGCGTGCCCCGCATGGGTGCGACTTCCTTGCGCAGCAGGGCCGTAGGCGCCGTTCTGCTCGCCGCCGTGACGCTCACGGCGTGCGGCGGCAGCACCGACGACGGAAAGGCACTGAGCCCCAGCCCGAAAACGTCACCGACACCTCGACCGACACCGAGCCCCACGCCCTCCCTCACCGCCGAGGACGGCCACGACATCAAGGCCTGCGCGGACGCCGACTGCGAGGTGCTCATCTCGGAGCCGGTCGAGGTGAGCTTCGACGGACCCGGCGGGAAGGCCGCCCTCTCCGTCACCGAGGTCGGGCCGGACAAGGTCGCGTACACCGTGAAGTCCGCGAACGGCCGCTCGCGGGGCAGCGCGAGCGGGCCGGGGCAGGGATGCCTGACGGTCCTACGGGAGAACGGCAGCGGCAACTCCTGCGGCAGAGTCGGCACTGCGGCACCCGAGGCCCAACCCGACGCCGTGGTCGTCCAGTTGGCGGCCGGGGAGGACGGCACCGCGCTGCTCCATCTCGTGTCCGACTGACCCCAGCCCCGACCCGTACGTACGCACCCTCACGCCGAGCGCGACAGCGTCCCCGGATCCACCGCGTGCAGGAACGGCAACCCCCGTGCGTACCGGGCGAGTTCGTCGATGGCCGTGTCCGCGAGGCGGTGCAGTTCGCCGCCGATGGATCCGGCGAGATGCGGGGTGAGGAGGACGTTCGGGAGGTCGAAGAGGGGCGAGTCGGCGGGCAGCACCTCGGGGTCGGTGTGGTCCAGGACCGCGTGGAGGCGGCCCGTACGTACCTCCTCCGTGAGCGCCTCGGTGTCGACGAGCGAGCCGCGGGCCGTGTTGATGAGCGTCGCGCCGTCCGGCATCAGGGCGAGCCTGCGGGCGTCGAACAGGTGCTGGGTGGACGGGAGTTGGGGCGCGTGCAGGGACACGATGTCGCTGCGCAGGGCGAGCGCGTCCAGGTCGACCGGCTCGACCCCGAGACCTGCCGCCTCCCCCGGACTGACGTACGGGTCGTGCAGCAGGACCCGTACGTCGAAGGGCGCGAGGAGTTCGATGACGCGGCGGCCGATGCGGGAGGCGCCGACGAGGCCGACGGTGCGGCGGTAGTTGCCGACGTCGGGGAAGCGTTCGATGAGGTTCACACGGCCGCGGGCGGTGCGGTAGGCGTGGGCGCCGGTCAGGACGCGTTTGTTGGCGAAGAGGATCGCGGCGAGCGTGTACTCGGCGACCGGCAGGGCGTTGGCCGCGGCGGCCGTCGTGACAGCGATGCCGCGCCGCCAGCACTCCTCGGTGACATGCCCCTTCACGCTCCCGGCGGCATGCACGACGGCCTTCAGCCGGGGCAGTCGCCGCAGCGCCGCCCGGTCCAGGGGCGGGCAGCCCCAGCCGGTGAGCAGCACCTCGGCCTCGCTCAATTCCCCGCCGAACAAGGGGTTTTGGAAGTCCGTCACGAGCAGGCCCGGCTCGATGCGCGCCACCTCGGCCAGGCGGCGCAGCGCGGCGGCCCCGAACACCGCGTCGCGCGTCTCCGGGCTCATGGCGAGCAGGGTGCGGGGGCGGCGCTGAACAGGGTTCACTTGACGGCTCCGGCGGTCAGCCCGGAGCGCCAGAAGCGCTGCAGGCACAGGAAGGCGACGATCAGCGGCAGTACGGCGACGAGCGCGCCGACGATGACCAGCGGATACAGCTCGGGCTGCTGGTACACGTTCTTCTGCCAGGCGTACAGGCCGAGGTTGACCGGATAGAGCTCCTCGTCGTTCAGCATCATCAGGGCGCCGTAGAAGTTGTTCCAGGACGCGGTGAACGAGAACAGGAAGATCGTCATGAAGCCGGGCGCCAGCATCGGCAGCGACACGGAGGCGAACGTCCGCAGCTCCCCCGCCCCGTCGACCCGCGCGGCCTCCAGGACCTCCCCCGGCACGTACCCCTCGGAGAAGACCCGCGCCAGATACACGCCGAACGGGTTGACGAGGCTCGGGATCAGCACCGCCCAGTACGTGTTGACCAGGCCGGCCTCGGACGCGAGCAGATACAGCGGCAGTTGGACGACCGTGGCGGGCACGAGCACACCGACCAGGACGAGCCCGAACAGCGACTCCTTGCCCTTGAACTCGTACTTGTCGAAGGCGTAGCCGCAGGCCACCGAGATGAGGGTGGAGAGCAGCGAGCCGACGACGGTGTAGAGCACGCTGTTGGCGAGCCAGCGGCTGTAGATGCCGTCGTTGTACGCGAGCAGCTCGCCGAGGTTGTGCCAGAGGTTGAAGTCACCGAGGGCGAACGGGTTGGTGGCGAACAGGTCCCGGTAGGTCTTGGTGGCCGCGATGACCAGCCAGGTCAGCGGCATCAGGGTGTAGAGGGCGAAGACGATCAGGACGGCGTGGACGGCGAACTTGGACGTCAACTGCCTTGCTGGGCGCGGGTATTGGCGCCGAGAGCGCACCGGCTCCGGGGCTGTCGCCGGACGAACAGGGCGGGCGGTCTGCGTGCTCATGCGGCCGCCTTCCACCGGTTGCCGAGCTTGGTGACAACGAACGAGAGCAGGCCCGCGACCAGGGCGAGCAGCAGGGACGCGGCCGCGGCGAGCCCGTAGTCGCGGCTCTCGAAGGCCTGCGCGTAGATGTACATGGTCGGCGACCACTCGGGGCCGAGCTCGGTGGCGCGCAGTTGGATCAGCTTGGGCGCGTCGAAGAGCTGGATGGCGCCGACGCAGGTGAACAGGAGGGTGAGGACGACGGTCGAGCGGATCATCGGGACCTTGACCTGGAACGCGGTACGGAACGCTCCCGCGCCGTCGACCCTCGCGGCCTCCAGGGTCTCGCGCGGGACGGCCTGCAGCCCCGCGTAGAAAATGATCATGTTGTAGCCGATCCACTGCCAGGCCGAGACGTTGACGATGGAGTAGAGCGCCTCGTCCGCGCCGAAGAAGTTCCAGTGCACGCCGAGCCCTTGGAGCGCCTCGGTGACCGGGCTGAGGCCGGGCGTGTAGAGGTACAGCCAGATGATCGAGGCGACCAGTCCGGGCACGGCGTGCGGCAGGTAGTACGCGATCTGGAAGAACCGCTTGGCGCGGGTGAGCGCGGAGTCGACGAGCAGCGCGAGCGCCAGGGCGCCGCCGATCATCACGGGGATGTAGATCAGGCAGTAGACGCCGATGTGCCCGAAGGAGCCGAGGAACGCCGGGTCGGTGAGCGCCTCGGCGAAGTTGCCGATCCCGGCGAAGACCCGCTCCGTACCGCCGAATCCGAGGCCCGAGGACTCCTCGCGGAAGAGGCTCATCCAGGCCGCGTAGCCGAGCGGGGCCAGGGTGACCGCCGCGAACAGGACGAAGAACGGGACCATGAACAGGGCGACGGCACCGCGTTGTTGGCGTCGCCGTGAGGACGAACTGCCGCCCCTGGTACGTGACTTGACGGGTCGGGCGAGTGGGACAGCCACCCAGGGCTCCTTCGGTTCCGGCGCGGGGTGTCGTGAACGCGCGCCCACGACGGGTGTCTTGGGCGCGGGTCTACTCGGCCAGCTTCAGGCCGCGTTCGGCGATCACCTGCTCCGCCGTGCTCTGCCCGTCGCGCAGCGCCTTCGTGTGGTCGGCGCCCGTCGTCAGCTGGGCCGCGGTGACCTTGGCGTGCACGGGGCCCCAGGTCCAGCCGGGCACGATGGAGTCGGCGGCCTCGCCGGCGATGCCGTACACGTCCTGGCCGGGGAAGTACGAGCCGTCATACTCCTTCGCGGCGACCTCGCGCAGGGCCTCGTTGGCGGGCAGTGCGGTGCTCGGGGTCTTCTGCGAGGTGATCCGGGCCTTCATCGCCGCCGGGGAGGTGGCGGCCCACTCGATGAACTCGGCGGCGGCCTCGGTCTTCTCGCTGCCCTTGGGGACGATGAAGGAGGTGCCGCCGTACATGCCGGTGGCGGGTTTGCCGTCCCAGGTGGGGATGGGGGCGATGCCCCACTTGCCCTTGCTGTCGGGGTAGCCGGTCGGGAAGTTGCCCGCGCTCCAGGCGGCGCCGATGATCGTGGCGACCTTGCCGGTGGCGCGCTCCTTGGCCTCGCCCTCGCCCCACAGCGGCGTCTTCGAGGCCAGGCCGTCCTTCAGCAGGCCGTCCCAATAGGCCGCGACCTTACGGGACTTGGGGTCGTCGATGCCGACCTTCCAGGCCTCGCCCTTCGTGCCGTACCAGCGGGCACCGGCCTGCCAGGAGAGGCCGGCGAGCAGGGCCGGGTCGCCGCCGCCGAAGTTGGTGATGGTGACGTCGGGGTCCGCCTTGTGGATCTTCTCGGCGGCGGCGCGGTACTGGTCCCAGGTCTTGGGCACGTCCACGTCGTGCTTCTTGAAGATGTCCTTGCGGTAGAACAGCTCGATCGGCGTGACGTCGAAGGGCACGGCCCAGGTGCGGCCGCCGAGGTTCACCAGGGACTTGATGTTGTCCGGGAACTTCTTGTCGACGGTGTCCCCGGCGGCCTCGGTGAGATCCTCGAGGTTGCCCTCGCTCGCGTACTCGGGGAGCTGCGAGTAGTCCATCGTCGCGACGTCGGGCGCGTTGCCGCCCTTGACCGCGTTGGAGAGCTTGGTGACGCCCTCGGGCCCGGACGGGACGAGGGAGAACTTCACCTTGATGCGGTCCTGGCTCGTGTTGAACGCCTCGACCGTCTCCTTGGCGCCGTTGGTCGCCGACCAGTAGGTGAGCGTGACGGGCTCCCCGTCCGCCCCGGCCGCGCCGGAACCCTCGCCGCCTCCGCAGGCGGTGGCCAGCAGGGCGAGGGAGGCGGTGAGTGCTGTTGCTGTTGCTGTTGCTGTTGCTGTTCGGGGCGTACGTGGCATCGGCATGCACGGCTCCTACGGCGGTCGCTGCGCGGGCAGTTGGGGGCGAACGACGTCATCTTTGGCGGGTTGACGATCGCCGGTCAAGAGCGAACGAACAACTCGATCAAAACGATCGTTACTGGCTGCCGGTTCATCGTTCGACTGCGGCTCCGTCGTGGCTTGTCGCGCCCCGCGGCGAAGCCGCTCATGTCACAGCCCCGCGCCCCTATCGGGGCCCCTTAGCCCAACTCGCCGCAGGAGGCGCGGACTTTGAGCTCCGGCAGTACATCGAGGTGGCGCCGCGCGCCCGGCCTCCCGGTCAGCCGGTCGATCAGCAACTCCGCCGCCCGCGCGCCCACTTCGCGCTTGGCCGGGGCGACGGCGGTCAGTGGTACGTCGGCGAGCGGGGCGACCTCGTCGTCGTACGCGATGACCGCCAGGTCCTCCGGTACGCGCACGCCGCGTGCCTGGAGGCGGGGGATCAGGACGATCGCGTCGGCGTCGCTGTGCACGAGGGCCGCGGTGACGCCGTGCCGCTCGACCGCCTCGCAGAGGTAGTCGAGGGTGCGGTCGAAGCGTTCGGCGCGGGTGGCGGCGGGCTTGCCGTCGAGGGGGGAGACGGGGGCGGGTTCCAGGCCGAGCGCGTCGACGGCCGCCTCGTACCCGGCCTGGAGGCGGCCGCGGTGCGGGTTCTCCTGGGCGGCGATGGCGACCTTGCGGTGGCCAAGGCCGGCGAGGTGCTGGACGGCGCGGGCGGCACCGTACGCGTGGTCGGTGCGGACCCGGTCGAGGGCGGCGGCGGGGTGGCCGAGCGGTGCCCAGCGCTCCACGAGGACCGTCGGCACGTCGAGCTCGGCGACCCAGGCGCCGGTGCCGGGCTCGGGGGCGCTCCGTTCCCAACTCGGCGTCAGGAGCAGGCCGTTGGCGCCGGTGGAGAGCAGCCGCTTGACCTGGGGGCCGTCCTCGTCGGGCAGGTAGTGCGAGAGGCCGACGACCAGGCGCGCGCCGTGCGCCTCGGCGGTCTCGCGGGCGCCCTGGACGACGTCCGCGTAGTAGTAGCCGGTGGTCGGCACGACCATGCCGAGGACGAGGCCGTCGGCGTCTCGGCGCGGGGCGGGGAGGTGCTGCTCGGGTTCGTCCCGCTCGCCCGGCCAGACGACGGCGCCGTGCAGCCGGTGGACGCGGCCCTGGCCGGCCAGGGTCTCGACGTCGCGGCGCAGGGTCACGGCGGAGACGCCCAGTTCTGCGGCGAGTTCGGCGACGCGCATGCTGCCGTGCTCTCTCACCAGTGCGAGGACCCGCTCGTGACGCTGGTCGACATGCAGGCGCATGGCTCTCCCCTCCGTGCCGGTGGGTCCGGCGCGCGCCGCCAGCATAACGATCGCTTGCGATCGATTCGATCGGTCTTCTTCCCCTCCCCGCCCCTTCCCGAAAGCCTGCGGCGCTGTTCGTTCGTCTGCTGCGCCGTCGTGGCTGGTCGCGCAGTTCCCCGCGCCCCTGACGGGGCAAAGCGCGTGGCGCGTACGGCACAAACTGCCGTACGCGCCACGCCAAGGCGAAACGAATCAGTGGGCCGGAGCCTCCTCCGTACGCTTCGCCGGGGGCGAGCCCGCGATGTCCTGGCCGCCCTCCATCGGATGCGTCACATCCGCCGCATCGTTGCTCCTGCCGACATGGTTGAACACCAGGTTCAGCACCACGGCCGCCACACAGCCCGTGGAGATCCCGGAGTCCAGGATGATCATCGCGGTCTCGGGGAACGCGTGGTAGAAGGTCGGCACCGCGATCGGGATCAGGCCGACGGCGATCGAGACGGCCACGATCAGGACGTTGTTGTCCTTGTCGAGCCCGGCCTTCGCGAGGGTCTGGATACCGCTCGCCGCGACCGAGCCGAACAGCACGATGCCCGCACCGCCGAGCACCGGGCGCGGCACAACGGCGATCAGGGACGCGGCGATCGGACACAGGCCCATCAGGACCAGGAAGCCACCGCCGACAGCGACCACGAACCGGCTGCGGATCTTCGTCATCGCGACCAGGCCGACGTTCTGCGCGAACGCGCTCGCCAGGAAGCCGTTGAAGAGCGGCGACAGGGCGGAGCCGAGGGTGTCGGCGCGCAGACCGGCCGCGATGGTCTTCTCGTCCGCCGGGCGGTCGACGATCTCACCGAGGGCGAGCATGTCGGCGGTGGACTCGGTCATGGAGACCACCATGACGACGGTCATCGACACGATCGCGGCGAGGGCGAACTGCGGGGCGCCGAAGTGGAACGGCGTCGGGAAGCCGACCAGGTCCGCCTCACCGAGCGGGCTGAAGTCGGTGACGCCGAACGGGATGGCGATGAGTGTGCCCAGTACGAGACCCAGAAGTACGGCGATCTGCTTGACGAAGCCGCGCGTGAAGCGGCGGATCAGCAGCACGATGACCAGGGATATCGCGGCCAGGCCGAGGTACTTGAACGAGCCGTAGTCCTTGGCGGCCGGATCCGGCCCCTGCGCCCAGCCGAAGGCGACGGGCATCAGGGAGATACCGATCAGGGTGATCACGGTGCCGGTGACGACCGGCGGGAAGAACCGGACCAGCTTGGAGAAGAAGGGTGCCGCGAGGAAGCCGAGCAGACCGGCGACGATCACGGCGCCGAAGATGATCGGCAGCGCGTCCTTCTTGTCCGGGGTCTGGTTGACGATCGCCACCATGGGCGCGACGCCCGCGAAGGTGACACCGTTGACGAACGGCAGCCGGGCGCCGATCTTCCAGATGCCCAGGGTCTGCAGGAACGTGGCCAGACCTGCGGTGAACAGGCTGGCCCCGGTGAGGAAGGTGAGCTCCTTCGCGGAGAGCCCGACGGCGGCTCCCACGATGAGCGGCGGGGCGACCACACCCGCGTACATGGCGGCCACATGCTGAAGGCCGCTGGTCATCATCTTGAGAGGGGGCAACGTCTCGTCGACCGGGTGCTTTTCGGGCATCTGGTCGCGGACGGTGTCGTCCTCTGGCACGGCGACTGCTTTTTGAACCCTGGGCGTTGCTGCCACGGCGGTTCCTCCGGTCTGTTTACGCGTCGCCAGCGACGCGGGGTGGAGGTCGTACAGATGGTGTGCAAACGGTGGTGCTACGTGCGTTGCTGCTGAGCGGTATGCGGTTGTAGCGAGGGGTCGCGATGTGCGGTCGCTGTGCGGTCGTACGGGTCGAGTCGTACGGGGACGGGTCGTACGACCCGGACGTACAAGTCCGTTTCCTGCGTGGACGGTTTCACCGTCCCCGGTGGGCGTGGCGATGGCGCCGCGCCCACCGGTTCCGGCTGCCGTGGGCCCCGCTCGGGTCCACGGCGACCGGCCGAGGGCCGTCCCCCTCAGCCGGACTCTTTGGGTCAGCCCGAAGCCGCGATCCTCGCGAGGCGCTGGGCCTCGGCGCGGGTGTCGCGGGCGATGGACTCTTCGTCGGCCGTGAGCAGGCGGCCCGCCTCGACGATCTGCCTGCCGTTGACGAACGACGCGGTGACCGGGGCCGCCGCGCCGAAGACGATCGCGGTGACCGGGTCGGCGATGGACGCGTGGCCGATGCCGTCGACCTTCCACAGGACGAAGTCGGCCAGCTTGCCCGCTTCGAGCGAGCCGATCTGGTCCGCGCGGCCGAGGACTTGGGCACCGCCGTGGGTGCCGAGGCGCAGGGCCTGGCGGGCGTTGAGCGCGGCTTCCTTGTGGGCGCCGAGCCGGTTGATGAGGAGCGCGTTGCGCAGCTCGGTGTGCAGCTCGCCGGACTCGTTGGACGCGGTGCCGTCCACGCCGAGGCCCACGGGCACGCCGGCCTTCAGCATGTCGGGGACGCGAGCGATGCCTGCGGCGAGGCGGGCGTTGGACGACGGGCAGTGCGCGACACCGGTCTTCGTACGGGCGAAGGCGGCGATGTCGGAGTCGTTCATGTGGACGCAGTGCGCCATCCACACGTCCTCGCCGAGGAATCCGGTGGACTCGAAGTAGTCGGTCGGGCCCATGCCGAACAGCTCGTGGCAGAACTTCTCCTCCTCCACGGTCTCCGAGCCGTGGGTGTGCATGCGTACGCCGAGCCGACGGCCCAACGCGGCGCCCTCACGCAGGAGTTCGGTGGAGATGGAGAACGGGGAGCAGGGGGCGACGGCGACCTGGGTCATCGCGTCGAAGGAGGCGTCGTGGTGCTTCTTGACGGTCTCCTCGGTCGCGGCGAGCGCGCCCTCGGTGGTCTCGACGGCGAAGTCCGGGGGCAGGCCGCCGTCCTTCTCGGAGCGGTCCATGGAGCCGCGGGCGAGGGTGAAGCGCACCCCCATGTCGCGGGCGGCGCCGATGATCGCGCCGGACAGGTCGCCGGAGCCCTGCGGGTAGACGTAGTGGTGGTCCATCGCGGTGGTGACCCCGCCACGGGCC
Organism: Streptomyces sp. LHD-70; assembly: GCF_031157275.1. Lineage (GTDB taxonomy): Bacteria > Actinomycetota > Actinomycetes > Streptomycetales > Streptomycetaceae > Streptomyces. The sequence goes on along the minus strand of NZ_JAVIFW010000012.1, from coordinate 50,313 downwards.
ATCATCGCGAGGGAGCCCTGCGCGGCGGCGCGGACCATCGGCTCGTCGATCCGCGCCCACGTCGGGTAGAGGGCGACGAGCCAGTCGAACAGGTTGTGGTCCGTGGCCAGGCCGCGGGTGATCCACTGGTAGAAGTGGTGGTGCGTGTTGATCAGACCCGGCGTGATCAGGTGGCCGGTGGCGTCGATACGCCGGACCACGTTCTCCAAGCCCTCGGGTGCGGGTCCCGCGCCGATGGACTCGATCCTGTTGCCGGCGACGACCAGGTGGCCCGAGGCGTACTCGGAGTCCTGGCTGTCGACGGTGGCGATCGCCGCGTTCTCGATGACGATGCGCTGAGGGGCTGCCGAAGGTGCCATGGTGCGCTTCCTTCTGTGTGTGGCGGTGGTGGTGCTCCCGCCGCCCGGGGGCGGACGGCGGGGAGGGGCACGGCAGGACCCTAGGAGGATTTGAGTGCCGCGGGCGCGGGGGCGCGGCCACGGGTGCCGAGATGGTGGAAGAACAGGTTCAGCGTGACGGCGACCAGGGCACCGGCGCTGATGCCGGAGCCGAGCACGGTCTGCGCCCAGGCGGGGAAGTCGGCGTAGAACGTCGGTGCGGCGAGCGGGATGATGCCCGCGCCGAGCGAGACGGCCACCAGGATGATGTTGGAGCTGTCGTCGAGCCCGGCCTCCGAGAGCGTACGGATGCCGCTGACCGCGATCGAGCCGAACAGGACGATGCCCGCGCCGCCGAGGACCGGCATCGGCACCAGGGAGACGACCGCGCCGAGCACCGGGAACGCGCCGAGGATGATCAGCGCGCCGCCCGCGACGGCGACGACGTACCGGCTGCGCACCCGGGTCAGCGAGACGACGCCGACGTTCTGCGCGAAGGCCGAGGTGGGGAAGCCGCCGAAGACCGGGCCGAGGAGGGTGGCGATGCCGTCGGTGCGCAGGCCGCGGGTGATGGTCTTCCCGTCGGTCTTGCGCTCGCAGATCTCGCCGACGGCGATCATGCCGGCCGCGGACTCGGTCATCAGGACCAGCATCACGATGCACAGCGAGAGGATCGCCGCGGGCTGGAACGTCGGTACGCCGAAGTCGAAAGGCGTGGGCAGGGCCGCGACGGGGGCCGACGCCAGGGACGAGAAGTCCGCCATGCCGAACGGGATCGCAGCGACGGTGCCGATGAACAGACCCATGAGCAGGGCGACTTGCTTGAGGAAGCCGCGTCCGAAGCGCTGGAAGAGCAGGATCACGACAAGCGTGAACGCGGCGAGCGCGAGGTACTTCATGTCGCCGTAGTCGGCGGCTTCCTTGTCGCCGCCCTGGGCCCAGCCGACCGGTACGGGCATCAGCGTCACCCCGATGAGGGTGATGACGACGCCGGTGACGAGCGGCGGGAAGAAGCGCAGGAGCCGTCCGAAGAACGGTCCGACGACGAGGCAGAAGACACCGGCGACCATCACCGCGCCGTAGATGGCGGGGAGTTGCTCGCCGTGGGCGTTGGTCTCCGCGATGGCGAGGATCGGTGCGATGCCCGCGGAGGAGGCGGCGTTGACGAACGGCAGCCGGTTGCCGGCGAAGTTCTTGACGCCGAGGGTCTGCAGGACGGTGGTGAGTCCCGCGATGAGCAGGCCCGCGGCGATGAGCCGGGTCTGCGCGGCGGTGTCCAGGCCGACGGCCTGGCCGATGATCAGCGGAGGGGTGACGACGCCCGCGTACATGGCGGCGATGTGCTGAAGGGCGGCGGGGATGAGCCGCGTGGGGTGGAGCTTCTCATCCACCGGGTGGCAGTCGGGAGTTGCCGTGCTGCCGGTCTCCGATGGGGTGGAACACGGGCCTTCTACCGGCCCTTTTGCAGGCTGTGCCATGGCGGTGCGTTCCCTCCGGTGTGGCACGCCCCCGTCCGCTGCGGACGGACGGGGGCGCGCACGTCCCGCGTCAGAGGTTGGTCATGTCGACCGGGATCTGGGGCTCTACGCCGTCCCGCAGGATCGTGGCCTCGATGAGGCCGTAGGGACGGTCGGCCGCGTAGTAGACCTCGTTGTCGTTCTTCAGGCCGAACGGCTCCAGGTCCACCAGGAAGTGGTGCTTGTTCGGGAGCGAGAAACGGACCTCGTCGATCTCCGAACGGCTGTTGATGATGCGCGAACCCATCTGGTACAGGGTCTGCTGCAGCGACAGCGAGTAGGTCTCCGCGAAGGCCTGCAGCATGTGCTTCTTGACCTGGTCGTACGACTTCTCCCAGTTGGGCATGCGCTGCTCGTCGTCGGTCCAGTTGAACCGCCAGCGGCCCGACACCTGGGTGGCCAGGATGCGGTCGTACGCCTCCTGGAGGGTCGTGTACTTGTCCTTGATGTAGCCCCAGAACTCCGAGTTGGTGGAGTTCATGACGATGAGGTCCTTGAGGCCGGAGATGACCTGCCAGTTCTCACCGTCGTAGGTGATCTCGCTGACCCGGGTCTCCTGGCCCTTGCGGACGAAGGAGTGCTTGACCTCGTCGGAGCCGATGAACTTCGAGTTGGCCTCGGAGGTCTCGATGCGCTCCCAGGCGTACTCCTCGATCCGGATGCGCGCCTGCTTGATCGGCTCCTGCGACGTCACGAAGTGCCGGGCGAGGTGGATGCCGAACTGCTCGGCGGACTCGATGCCGTACTCCTTGGCGAACGCGTACACCGTGTTCTTGGTGGTGTCGGTCGGGAGGCAGTTGGCGTTCGAGCCGGAGAGGTGCACGTCCTCCAGGTCGCCGGAGAGGGCGACCGAGACGTTCAGGTCCTTGATGTGGTGGGTGTCGCCGTCCCGCGTGATCTTGACGACGCGGTTCTCTGCTTTGCCGTACTGGTTCTGGCCGAGAATCGTGGGCATGTCTGCTAGCTCCCTCGGTAAACGGAGTAGCCGAACGGGTTGAGCAGCAGCGGTACGTGGTAGTGCTCGCCCGGCTTGACGGCGAATGTGATCGCCACCTCCGGGAAGAACGCACCGCTGTCCCGATTCGCGGGGGCGTCCTGCTGCGCCTCGGCTTGCTGGTTGTGCTTGGTCAGGAAGTACGCCTCGGTCTCGAAGTCGAGTCGTACGTGGGTGGTGCCTTCCGGCAGGGCCGGCAGGTCCTTGCAGCGCCCGTCGGCATCGGTCTTGGAGCCGCCGAGCGCGACGAACTCAGCCGTGCCGCCGCTGCGGGCGGAGAGCTGGATCGCGACGCCCTCTGCGGGGCGGCCCTTGCTGGTGTCCAGGATGTGCGTGGACACCGATGCCGTGGTGGCGGTGCTCATGCCTTGCTTCCTTCCTCTGCTGCTTCCTCGACGAGTCGGGTGAGCCGAATGCGGTTGATCTTGCCCAGTTCGGTGCGGACGATCTCGCGCTCCTGCTCGGGCCCGTTCTCGATCCGGGTCCTGATCTGGTCGAGCATGAACTCGGCCGTGGCGCCGGTGGCGCAGATGAGGAAGACGTGTCCGAACTTCTCCTGGTAGGCCAGGTTCAGTTCGAGCAGTTCGGCCTTGAGCTCCTCGGAGGCCCCGGCCATGCCCCGCTGTTCGCGGGCCGAGGTCGGGTCACCCGGCTTCGGGCGGCCGATCGGCGGGTGCCCCGCCATGGCCTCCTCCATATCCGCGGGGGTCAGCTCGCCCATGGCGGCGTCGCTCGCGGCGAAGAGAAGGTCGGCCGATGCGTACGGGCGCTGGGCGAGGATCTTGCTGCCCCAGGCCGGACTGCTGCACACCTCGTGGAGTTCTGCGGTGGCCGCAGCCTCCTCGAGAGCGTTGAACCGGGAGAGTCCCGGTGTGGTGCTCGAAGTCACGGGATTGCCTTCCGTGGCTGTGCTGGACGGGCTGCGAATAGCTAAGACCCTGAACAACACCGCGTCAACACTTTGTTGAAATATCTTGAACAAAGAAGCCGCCGCCCGGCCTCCGGGCGACGGCTTCTCCACTCCGCGTGACGGGACACCTCGGACACAAGGGGCGCCCGAGGCGTTGCACTAGTTGGTTTTCGCGGCGTTTTCCCTGTTCAGGTAGTTGTAGACGGTGAACCGGGAAACCCCGAGCGCCCCGGCCACGGTCTCCACCCCGTGCCGTACGGAGAAGGCGCCGCGCCCTTCCAGTATCCGTACGACCTCCTGCTTGGCCTTGCGGTCGAGCTCGGCGAGCGGCTGTCCGTAGCGGCGCTCCAGGGCGGCCAGGATGTGGTCGAGGGAGTCGGCGAGCTGGGGCAGCCGTACGGCGAGGACCTCCTCGCCCTCCCAGCTGAGGACGACGTCGTCGCCCTCGGCCTCGTCGGGTCTGAGCAGTTCGCCGCCCATGGCGTCGACCAGCGGCTTGACCGCGGTGACGAAGGGGTGGTCACGGGGCTCGGTCACCGCTCGCCCTCCCCGACCACGTTGATCTGCAGCGAGACGCGGGTGGCACCGGCGGCCAGGGACTTGCGCAGCAGCGCGTCCACCGCGGTCAGGACCTCGTCGGCGCCGCCCTCCGCGGTGTTGCCGAAGGGGCCTACGTCGACGGCGTCGAGCTCGGCCGCCTGGATGACGTCCCGGGCCACCACCGCATGGGCAGGCGCCTCGTCGAGGTCGAAGGGCTCGGTCGTGAACTCCACTCTCAATCGCACCCGGTCAACCTACTGCGCGGCCCGCGATTTCCGGCAGTCCCCCTCCCCAACGCGGATACCGGGCGGTAATGTCGCGTACCCGCCGAGCGGCGACGAGCCGAAACTGCTGGTGAGCACGGAGGAGCCTGTGGCGACGGAGATGCACCCTGGGCAGCCGGACGGGCGCTCCGAGCGGTGGCTGCGCGCGTGGAGTCACCGCGAGCAGCTGCTCAGGGTGGCCCGTCGCCGTTCCATGAGCGCCGAGGACGCCGAGGACGCCGTGCACGAGGCGATGGTCCGCGCGATGGAGCATCCGCACCTGGACGACGAACGCCTGGGCGCCTGGCTGACGACGGTGACGATCCGGCTGTGCGTGGACCGCCACCGGCAGGTCGGCCGCGAGGCGGACATCCGCGTGAGCCCCCGGCTGGCCACGCCGCTCCCGGCGCCCGTGGACGAGTCGGTGTGCGACCGGGCCGAGGCGCGCTGGCTGGCCGCGCGCAGCGGGGAGCTGCCTGCGCGGCAGGCCGAGGCGATCTGGCTGAAGTCGGAGGATCTGGACGTCGCGCAGGTCGCCACGAAGATGGGCCTGAGCTACCGGACCGTCGAGTCGCTCCTGGCCAGAGCCCGCCGTACGCTCCGCAGCGCGCTCGCCGCCACGCTCGGCCTGCTGCTCTGGCTGCTCGGCCGGGGCCGCCCGGCCACGGGCGGGAAGGTGCAGGCCGCGGCGGTCGCCGCGACGGCGGTGACGCTGGCCGTGGCCGGGTTCGTGCTGCCGCATGTGGACAGCGGGCCGCGGCCCGCCTCCCCGCGGCCGGGCGGGACGGCGGACTCCGGTTCGCTCGCGGGCGGGGGCGGCTCGGAACGTGACCGCTCCGCGGGGTCGGGGGCGCGGCCGTCCCCGTCGCCCGGGGGCACTCGGCCGACGGCGGGCCGCGGCCCGCTCCCGCTCGTGTCGGCGCTGCCGGGGGTGGGGCTTCCCGAGGTGTCGCTGGCGGAGCTGGACCGGCTGCCCGAGCGTGAGCTGCCGACCCTCCCGGTCGACCCGCCCCAGCTCCCCGTCCCGACGCCGTCCCTGACGACCCCTGAGCTCCACTCCCCCAGCGGTCCGGCGCCGGTGCCCTCCCCGGATGCTCCTGGCGTTGAACTCGACGTGCCGGATGTCGAGTTGGGGCGGCCGCGGCCGTAGGGGCGTTTCTTTCCCCGCCCCGCCCCTTCCCGAAAGTCCTGCCGGACGGGCCTCCTCAAACGCCGGAGGGGCTGAATTTGCAGCCCCTCCGGCGTTTGAGGAGCGGGGTCCGGGGCGGAGCCCCCGCAGCCGACGGCAGTCTTTCGGGAAGGGGCGGGGAGGGGATCAAAAGGAAGCCCGTCCGGCGTTTGAGGACGAGCCCGCAGGGCGATGCGACGGCAACCGAGTCCACCCCGGAAAAAACTTCCGGATCCCCGCGACGGACGTCGCCCCCCTCCCCGTAGAGCAGATGAAAGCCCCGCTCACGGCTGGAGGGTGAACCGGATGGGTGTCGAGATCTGCGTGGAAGGGCTGACCAAGTCCTTCGGCGAGCAGGTCATCTGGCAGGACGTCTCCCTGACCCTGCCCGCCGGCGAGGTGTCCGTGCTGCTCGGCCCCTCGGGCACCGGCAAGTCCGTCTTCCTGAAGTCCCTGGTGGGGCTGCTCAAGCCGGAGCACGGGTCGATCAAGATCGCGGGGACGGACATCACGCGGCTGCGCGAGCACGACCTGTACGAGGTGCGGAAGCTGTTCGGCGTGCTCTTCCAGGACGGCGCCCTGTTCGGCTCGATGAACCTGTACGACAACATCGCCTTCCCGTTGCGCGAGCACACGCGTAAGACGGAGAGCGAGATCAAGCGGATCGTGCTCGAGAAGATGGAGATGGTGGGCCTCATCGGGGCCGAGGACAAGCTGCCCGGGGAGATATCCGGTGGCATGCGCAAACGGGCCGGACTCGCGCGGGCACTGGTGCTCGACCCGGAGATCATCCTCTTCGACGAGCCGGACTCGGGCCTCGACCCGGTGCGGGTGGCGTACCTCAACCAACTGATCGTCGACCTCAACGCGCAGATCGACGCGACCTTCCTGATCGTCACGCACGACATCGCCTCGGCCCGCCAGGTCCCGGACAACATCGGGCTGTTGTTCCGCCGCGAGCTGGTCATGTTCGGGCCCCGCGAGAAGTTGCTGACCAGCAGGGAGCCCGTCGTACGGCAGTTTCTGAACGGGCGGATGCAGGGGCCGATCGGGATGGCCGAGGAGAAGGACGCGGCCACGATGGCGCGGGAGGCCGTGCACTTCGGCGACAAGGGGGCCAAGGACGACGCGCCGAGCCGGCTCTCCATGACGCCTCGGCTGCTTCCCGGCCCCGGCATCACCCGGCCGCCCCGCTGGCAGGCGATCGCGGAGAAGGAAGCCGAGCGGGAGGTGAGCCGGTCATGAAGCCCGTCAACGCCCTACGGCACTCCGGCAGCCTCTTCGCGATGAGCCTGGACGTGCTGCGCACGCTGCCCCGACGCCCGTTCCAGGTACGGGAGTTCATCCAGCAGGCCTGGTTCATCGCGAGCGTCACGATCCTGCCGACCGCACTCGTCTCCATCCCGTTCGGCGCGGTGATCGCCCTCCAGATCGGCGGTCTGACCCGGCAGCTGGGCGCGCAGTCGTTCTCGGGTGCGGCGTCCGTGCTCGCGGTCCTGCGGGAGGCCTCGCCGATCGTGACGGCGCTGCTCATCGCGGGCGCGGGCGGTACGGCGATCTGCGCGGACCTCGGGGCGCGCAAGATCCGCGACGAGATCGACGCCATGCAGGTGCTCGGCATCGACCCGGTCCATCGTCTGGTCGTGCCCCGGGTGCTCGCGTCGATGGTGGTGGCGGTGCTGCTCAACGGCCTGGTGTCGGTGGTCGGTGTGGCGGGCGGCTACTTCTTCAACGTGGTGCTGCAGAACGGCACTCCGGGCGCCTATCTGGCCTCGTTCACCACGCTCGCCCAGCTGTCGGACCTGTGGGCGGCCGAGTTGAAGGCGCTGGTGTTCGGGGCGATCGCCGCGCTCGTCGCCTCGTACAAGGGGCTGACCGCGAAGGGCGGGCCCAAGGGGGTCGGGGACGCGGTGAACCAGTCCGTGGTCATCACCTTCATGTTGCTGTTCGTGACGAACTTCGTGATGACGGCCGTGTACTTCCAACTCGTCCCGCAGAGGGGGTAGCGGTCGATGCGTCGTCTCCTGGACCGCCCGTTGCGCTCCCTGGAGGAGCTGGGCACTCAACTCGCCTTCTACGGACGCTCGTTGGCCTGGACCGGGCGCACCCTGCGCCGCTACCGCAAGGAGATCCTGCGGCTGCTCGCCGAGGTGAGCTTCGGCCGCGGCGCGCTCGCCGTGATCGGCGGCACCGTCGGTGTGATCGCGTTCCTGTCGTTCTTCACCGGCACCGAGGTCGGGCTCCAGGGCTACGCGGCGCTCAACCAGCTCGGCACGTCCAACTTCGTGGCGTTTCTGTCCGCGTACTTCAACACCCGCGAGATCGCGCCCCTGGTGGCGGGGCTCGCGCTGTCCGCGACGGTGGGCGCCGGGTTCACCGCGCAGCTCGGCGCGATGCGGATCAGCGAGGAGACCGACGCCCTTGAAGTGATGGGCGTGCCCTCGCTGCCGTTCCTGGTGACGACCCGGATGATCGCCGGGTTCGTGGCGGTGATCCCGCTGTACGTGATCGGGCTGCTGTCCTCGTACTTCGCCGCCCGCACCATCACCACCGGCTACTACGGCCAGTCGGCGGGCACGTACGACCACTACTTCCAGCAGTATCTGCCGCCCGTCGACGTGCTCTGGTCCTTCGGCAAGGTGATCGTCTTCGCCGTCGTGATCATCCTCGTGCACTGCTACTACGGCTACTACGCGAGCGGCGGCCCGGCCGGTGTGGGTGTCGCGGTGGGCCGGGCGGTGCGCACCTCCATCGTCGCGATCAACGTCCTGGACTTCTTCCTCAGCCTCGCGATCTGGGGCGCCGTCACGACCGTACGGATAGCGGGGTAGCCGCCATGAGAACTCCCCTACACCTCGGCTCGCGCGCGGTCCGGCTGCGGCTGTACGGCGTCGTGTTCATCGCCGTGATCGGCCTGCTCCTCGGGCTCTCGGTGGCCACCTACCAGCAGGCGTTCACGCCCGTCGTGCGGATCACGCTGCAGGCCGACGAACTGGGCAACCAGTTGGAGCCGCGCGCCGACGTCAAGCTGCGCGGGCTGCTCGTCGGGGAGGTGCGCGAGGTGAGCGCCGACGGGGAGAAGGCGACGCTCGGCCTCGCGCTGAAGCCGGAGCACGTCGAGCGGATCCCGGCGGGCGTGCACGCGCGGCTGCTGCCCAAGACCCTGTTCGGGGAGAAGTACGTGGAGCTGGTCGCCCCGCGCACCGCGTCCGGGCGGGCCATCCGCGCGGGCGACGTCATCACGCAGGACCGTACGACGGTCGGCATCGAGGTGCAGCAACTCCTCAACGACCTGCTGCCGCTGCTGCGTGCGGTGCGGCCCGGCGAGGTCAACGCCACCCTGAACGCGTTCGCCACCGCGCTCGACGGGCGTGGGGAGCGGATCGGCGACAACCTGACCCGCGTCGAGAAGTACCTGCGCCGCCTCAACCCGCATCTGCCGTCCCTGAAGGAGGACATCGCGCGGTTCGCGGACGTGGCCGAGGTGTACGCCGACGCGGCTCCCGACCTGATGCGGATCCTGGAGAACTCCGTGACGACCAGCCGCACGATCGTGGAGAAGCGGGACCAGCTGGCGGCCGCGCTCACCGGGACGGCCACGGCGGCCGGCACCGGCGAGGAGTTCCTCGACGCGAACGGCGAACGCCTCATCGCCCTCGGCCGGGTGTCACGGCCGACGCTCGCCCTCTTCGACCGCTACGCGCCGCAGTACCCGTGCCTGTTGGAGGGCCTGGTGCGGCAGGACAAGGCGTCCGACCCGACCTATCGAGGCGGCAAGATGCACATCACCCTGGAGTTCGTCCATCCGCAGGACGCGTACGAGCCGGGCGACGAACCGCGGTACCGGGAGCGTTCCGGGCCCGACTGCCGGGGCCTGCCGCACCCCGGGGTCCCGGCCCCGCACACCGATCTCGCCGACGGCACGAACGGCAGCGGAAGGGGTGGCGGAAAGCCCGGAGCCCCGACGGTGTCCGGCACCAAGGCCGAGCAACGGGCGGTCGGTTCGCTCGTCGCGCCCGTCCTGGGGACGTCCCCGGACCGGGTGCCGCCGGTGGCCACGCTGCTGTTCGGGCCGATGGCGCGCGGGACGGCGGTGAGCGTCGCATGAGGGTCGGGAAAGCCACCGAAGTGGCCGCGCCGCTGGTGAAGTTCCTGCTGTTCGCGGTGGTCACCGTCGTCGCGACGGCCCTGCTCGCGGCCACGATCGTCAACATCAGCCTTACGCCCGAGCACACGTACCGCGCGGTGTTCAGCGATGTGACGAGCCTGGAGGAGGGCGACGACATCAGGGTCGCCGGGGTGCGGGTCGGCGAGGTCGAGGAGATCCGGATCAAGGGCCGCACGCGGGCCGAGGTGGCGTTCACGGTCACCGAGGAGCGGCCGCTGTTCACCAGCACCCGCGCCGTGATCCGCTACCGCAGCCTCGTAGGACAGCGCTACATCGCCCTGACCGAGGGCGCGGGCGGCGACACCCCGCTGCGGCCCGGCGGGGAGATCCCGCTGTCCCGTACGCAGCCCGCGCTCGACCTGAACGCACTGCTCGCCGGGTTCAAGCCGCTGTTCGCCGCGCTCAGCCCGAAGGACATGAACCAGCTGGCCACCGAGATCATCAAGACCCTTCAGGGGGAGGGCGGCACGGTGAACAGCCTGCTCGCGCACACCGCCTCGCTCACCAGCACGCTCGCCGACCGGGACCGGCTGATCGGCTCCGTGATCGACAACCTCAACGAGGTGCTCACCACCCTGGACAAGCGCGGCGCCCGGTTCTCCTCGCTGCTCAAGCAGTTGCAGCGGCTCGTGTCGGGCCTTGCGGCGGACCGCAAGCCGATCGGCGAGTCGCTGGTGAACATCGGCGATCTCACCGAGGCCACCTCGGGCCTGATCCACGAGGCGAGGCCGCCGCTGCGCGACGACCTGGCCGAGCTGACCGACCTCACCGGAACCCTGAACCGGAACGAGAAGACCGTGGAGGGCGTCCTGAAGCGGCTGCCGAACAAGCTCAACAAGCTGACCAGGACGGCGAGTTACGGCTCCTGGTTCAACTTCTACCTCTGCGACTTCGACGGCCGCGTCGTGCTGCCGACACGCAAGGGCGAGGCCCCGAAGGTGCTCACCCCCGAGCTGCACGTGGCGCGGGCGAGGTGCGGCGGATGAGGGCGCGGATACGGCTGCCGTGGCGGACGACGCCGTTCCGGGAGCGCAACCCGGTGACGGTCGGTGTCGTCGGCCTCACCACGCTCGGCCTGCTCACCGCCGCCGCGTTCAACGCGGACGACCTGCCGGTGATCGGTGCGGGCGAGACGTACAGCGCGGCGTTCTCCGAGGCGGGCGGGCTGAAGCCGGGCGACGAGGTGCGGATCGCCGGCGTGAAGGTCGGCAAGGTCGACGAGGTGGACCTGGACGGCGACCACGTGAAGGTCACCTTCCGGGTCAAGGGCGACCCGGCGTTCGGCACGAGGACCGGCGCGGCCATCCGGATCAAGACCATCCTCGGCGCCAAGTACCTGTCCCTGGAGCCGGAAGGGCCGGGGCAGTTGGCGGCGGGCAGCGAGATCCCGATCCGCCGTACGACACCCGCGTACGACGTGGTGACGGCGTTCAGCGATCTGACGACCACGACGGAGAAAGTCGACACGGCCCGGCTCGCGAAGGCCATGGACACCATCTCGGCCACCTTCGAGGACTCCCCCGCCGAGGTGAAGGCGTCCATCAAGGGCCTGTCGCGGATCTCCCGCACGGTCGCCTCCCGGGACGAGAAGCTCCGCGAACTCCTCGACCACGCCAACGGCGTCACGGACGTCCTCGCCGACCGCTCGGACGAATTCGGCACCCTCGTCAAGGACGCCGACAAACTCCTCACCGAGATCGCCAAACGGCGGACCGCGATCCACGAGCTGCTGAAGAGCTCGGCCACCCTCGGTATCGAGCTGTCCGCGCTCGTGAAGGAGAACCGCGAGCAGATCGGCCCCGCCCTGAAGGGCCTCGACCGGGTCGTGTCGATGCTCGAACGCAACTACTCCAGCCTGGAGCGCAGCGTCCAACTGCTCGCCCCGTTCGTGCGCCTGTTCAGCAACACCCTCGGCAACGGCCGCTGGTTCGACAGTTACATCCAGAACCTGGTCGCCACCCCGGTGGTCCCGCGCAAGGGAGACTCCCGATGAGAAAGCCCACGACGCCGATACGGCTGGGACAGCGCGTACGGCTGCTGCGGCGTACCGCGCTCGTGGCCGCCCTCGCCCTGGTCGCCACCCTCACCGTGGTCCTGTGGCCGAGCCCCGAACCGGTCCGGGTCACCGCGTACTTCCCGCGCACCGTCGGCATCTATCCCGGATCGGACGTACGGGTCCTCGGCGTGCGGATCGGCGAGGTGCTCGAGATCGAGCCGGAGGGCGAGCGGGTGCGGGTCGTCCTCGCCTACGACGCCGAGCGCAAGGTGCCCGCGCAGGCCAAGGCCGCGATCATCAACTCCTCGGTGGTGAGCGACCGTTACGTGCAGCTGCTCCCGGTGTACCGCAAGGGCCCGGCGCTGCGCGGCGGCGATGTCATCCCGCAGAGCCGCACCGCCGCCCCGGTCGAGCTGGACCGGGTCTTCGACTCGCTGCACACCACGGCGGAGGCGCTCGGCCCGCGCGGCGCCAACAAGGAGGGCTCGCTCGCCCGGCTGCTCGGCGTGAGCGCGGACAGCCTCGAAGGGCAGGGCGCCGATCTGCACACCACCGTCGAGGACCTGTCCAAGGCCGTCACCACCTTGTCGGACGGGCGGGGCGACCTGTTCGGCACCGTACGGAATCTGCAGGTCTTCACGGCCGTGCTCGCCAAGGACGACAAGAGCGTGCGGTCGTTCAACACCAGCCTGCGCAAGGTCGCCGACCAGCTCGCCGGTGAACGCAAGGACCTCGCGGCGGCGCTCAAGCACCTGGGTGTGGCACTCGCCGACGTCACCGAGTTCGTACGGGACAACAAGAAGGCGCTCACGGACGACGTGAAGGGGCTCACCAAGGTCACCAAGGTCCTGGTCACCCAGCAGGACGCGCTCGCCGAGATCCTCGACACCGCGCCGACCGGTTTGGGCAACCTGCAGAACGCGTACAACGCGAGCTCCGGCACCCTCGACACCCGCAACAACGCGTCGGAGACCGCCCAGGACCCGGCCGCGCTGCTCTGCTCGCTGCTCGGGACGACCGGCGAACGGCGGGACGCGGAGTGCGAAGAGCTGAAGAAGCTCTTCGACTCACTGCCCGAACTGACGCGGCAGCGGGGCGGTTCGGGCCTGGCGTCGACCGACAGGACGCTCGGCGGAATCCTGGAGGCGGCATGAGTACCCTGCCGCGCGGGAGCCGCGCGGCCACCTGGGTCGCGCTCGGCTCGCTGTTCCTCGCGGGCTGCGACTTCAACGGCCTGTACGACGTGGACCTGCCGGGCGGCGCCGCCGACGACGCGGACGCCTACCGGGTCACCGTCGAGTTCCGGGACGTCCTCGACCTGGTGCCGCAGTCCGCGGTGAAGGTCGACAACGTGACCGTGGGCGCGGTCGAGAAGGTCGAGCTGAAGGGCTGGCACGCGCGCGTACGGCTGCGGGTGGACCGGAAGGTGAAGCTGCCGGGCAACGCGGTCGCCGGCCTGCGGCAGACCAGCATGCTCGGCGAGAAGTACGTGGCGCTCTCCGCGCCGCCGCAGGGCGAGCCGGTGGGCCGGCTGCGCGACGGGGACCGCATCCCGCTGTCCCGCAGCGGCCGCAACCCGGAGATCGAGGAGGTGCTGTCGGCCCTCTCGGCGCTGCTCAACGGCGGTGGCGTGGCCCAGTTGAAGACCATCACCGTGGAGCTCAACAAGGCCTTGGAGGGCCGCGAGAACCGGCTGAAGTCGCTGCTCAAGGAGCTGGACACGTTCATCGGCGGCCTCGACGAGCAGCGCGCGGACATCGTGCGGGCGCTCAAGGGTGTCGACCGGCTCGCGAAGCGGCTGCGGGGCGAGAAGCGGACGATCGGCCGGGCCGTGGACACCCTGCCCGGCGCCCTCGACGTGCTCGCGGACCAGCGCGAGGACCTGACGAAGATGCTCACCTCGCTGTCGAAGCTCGGCAAGACCGGCACGAAGGTCGTGAACGCGTCCCGCGCCGACGTCGTCGCCAACCTGCGCCATCTGCGGCCGATCCTGGAGCAGTTGAACAAGGCGGGCGACAACCTGCCCGACTCCCTGGAACTGCTCACCACCTACCCGTTCCCGCGCAGCGCGACCGACGCCATCAAGGGCGACTACGTCAACCTGAAGATCACCGCCGACCTGGACCTGGCGAGCATCTACGGCAACCTCGCCGACGAGCCGGGGAAGCCCGGCAAGCCCGGCGGCCCGGACACCCCGGACCTCCCGAAGCCGCCCGGACTCCCGGACGTACCGGACCTGCCCGGCGCCCCCGACGTCCCGAAGCCGCCGAGGCTGCCGGACAAGCCGGAGCTGCCGGACGATCCGGGCGGAGGCAGCGGCGGTGGCGGCCTGTGCCCGCCGGTGTGCACGGGCGTCGGGTACTCCGCGTACGGCCCCTACGGGGGCGGCTCGGGTCTGCCGCCCGGGGTCGATCCCGACCTCGCCGAACTCCTGTTGAGGGGGCTGTCCTAGTGCTCACCCGCATGGTCGTTCCGAGGGGGCCGTCCTGATGCTCACCCGCATGGTCGTTCCGAGGGGGCCGTCCTGATGCTCACCCGCATGGTCAGGGTCCAGCTGATCGCCTTCGCCGCGGTCACGGCCGTCGGCTGCAGCTATGTCGGCGCCCGGTACACGGGCATCGGCGACGCGCTCTTCGACGACCGGTACTCGGTGCGCGCCGACTTCGCCGAGTCCGGCGGCATCTTCGAGGGCGCCGAGGTCACGTACCGCGGAGTGCCCGTGGGCCGGGTCGGGGAGCTGCGGCTCGGCGGCACGGACGGGGTGTCGGTGGAGCTGGACATCGAGGACGGGGCCCGCGTCCCGGCGGACACCCTGGCGGTGGTGGCGCACCGCTCGGCGGTCGGCGAGCAGTACGTCGACCTGCAGCCGCGCAGCGACGGCGGGCCGGTGCTGCGGGACGGCGCCACCATCGCCCGCGAGGACACCCGGGTGCCGCTCGCCACCACCGACCTGGTGCTCAGCCTCGACCGGCTCGTCAACTCGGTCGGCAAGAAGGACCTGAAGGTCACCGTCGACGAGCTGGGCAAGGCCTTCGCGGGCACCGGCCCGCACCTCGGCCGCCTGGTGGACTCCGGGAACGACCTGGTCGAGTCGGCCTCCGGCGCGTTGCCGGAGACCGTCGCGCTGATCGAGGACGCGCGGAAGGTCCTGAAGACCCAGTCCGACCAGGGCTCGGCGATCAAGTCGTTCTCCGGCGACCTGGCCGCGCTCACCGACGAGCTGAAGGCCCGCGACGGCGACCTGCGCAGGCTGATCGGGAACGGCGCGCCCGCCGCGCACGAGCTGGACGCCCTCCTCAAGGCCAACCGCAGCCAACTCCCGGTCCTGCTCGGCAACTTGATCAGCGGAGGCCAGGTGACCGTGGCCCGGCTCCCCGGCGTGGAGCAGGCCCTGGTGACGTTCCCGCTCACCGTCGCCGGGAGCTACACCGTGGTCCCCGGCGACGGCACCACCCACTTCGGCCTGGTCGCGGGCAAGGACGATCCGGCGCCGTGCCGCAGCGGCTACGACACGCAGCGGCGCGACCCGGCCGACACCGGGGAGCGGCCCGCGAACACGGGGGCGCGCTGCACGGAGCCCCGTGGCAGCGACACCTCCGTGCGCGGCGCCCAGAACACCCCCCGCGCCTCGCCCCGTACGTCCGGCACGTCCGGCGCAGACCCGGCGGCGCACGTCTCCCCGTACGACCCGGAGACCGGCACCGTCGCCGGGCCGGACGGCAGGCCCGTCGAGATCGGCTCGACCGGCGGCGAACAGAACGCGTTCGGAAAGGACTCGTGGCAATGGCTGCTCGTAGGACCGATGGCATGAGCGGAGGCAAGGGCTCCGGCGCGGCCGGGAGCCTGCTCTCCGCCCCTCCGGTGCGGGCGCTGCGCCGCCTCGGCTCCCGGCTCACGCGCATCGCCCGCGGCTCGCGCGTCCCAGCGATCGGACTGGCCCTCGCGACCGTCGCCGTGTCGGCGCTCGCGGTCTGGCTCGGCCTGAAGGTGTACGAGCAGCGGGCGGCGGAGCAGCGGCAGCAGGACATCCTGGCCGCGGCCCGGCAGTCCGCCGTCAACTTCACCTCGCTCGACCACCGGCACTACGAGCGGGACAGCAGGAACGTCCTCAAGTCCGCGACCGGCGAGTTCAAGAAACAGTTCGCGGCGCAGACCGGGCAGTTGACGGAGCTCGTCGAGAAGAACAAGTCGGTGTCGAAGGGCCAGGTCCTCGAAGCGGGCATCACGCGGTCCGACGAACGCACCGCCCGCGTCCTGGTGGTCGCCGACAGCAAGGTGACCAACACCGCCGCCCCCGAGGGCCAGGCCCGCACGTACCGGCTCCAGTTGGATCTGCGCCTGGAAGGCGGGCGCTGGCTGACCTCCGGCGTCGAGTTCGTCGGCTGACCCGCGCAGTCCCCGCCCCGCCCGTGAGGAGAGAAACCGTGGCGAACACCAGCACCCGAGGCCGCGGCACCGGCCCCGGCTCCCCGAGCCGACGCACCCTGAACGCGGCGGCGCGCGCCGCGGCCAAGCGGTCCGGCGGCGCCCGCCCGCAGTCCCGGGACCCGCTGGCCGATGTGCCCGAGGACCTGGTCAACGACCGTACGGGCCTGCCGGAGGTGGAGCGGGTCGTCGGCGAGGTCCTGAGCACCCCCGCGCCGGGACCGGAGGAGCCGGAGGAGCCGGAGGAGAAGGACGCTCCGGAGCAGCGGCCGAAGCCCGCACCGAAGCCCGCACCGAAGCCCGCACCGAAGCCGGACGTCCCGCGCCGCGCCGCCCGCGCCCGGCTGACGGCCCTGCTCGCCGTGCTGACCGTGGCCGCGCTCGTCACGGCCGCCGCGCTCGGCCTGGAGTACCAGGAGGGCCGCCGGGTCCAGGAGGCGCGTACGGCGGCCGTGGAGGCGGCGCGTACGGCCGCGCCCTTGGTCCTGTCGTACGACCACCGGCGGCTCGACAAGGACTTCGCCGCGGCGCGCAAGCACCTGACGGGTTCCTTCCGGGAGGAGTACGGGCGGACGACGAAGAAGGTGGTGGCACCGACCGCGAAGAAGTACAAGGGCGTCGTCAAGGCCTCGGTGGTCGCGCCGCCCGACGGGGGCGCGCCGGCGGCCTCGGTGGTGTCGGCGACGCCGGACCGCGCCGTGGTGCTGCTCTTCGTCAACCAGGTCACGCGCAGCACGCGCGTCTCCGACTCGCGGGTCGATCTGAGCCGGGTGCGGATGACGCTCACGCGGACGCCCGAGGGCTGGAAGGTGAGTGCGGTGGACGCGCTGTAGCCGTCCCGTCCGCCCGTTCCCGGAGCGCCTCCCCACCTGGGGAGGCGCTCTTTTTGCGGCCGGTATTGCGGGCCTTTTGCGGGCGGTCTTGCGGCCGGTCTTGACAGCCCTCCCCACCTCCAGGCAATCTTTCCATCAAGTAGAAAGTAACTTCCGCAATACGGAAGGAGCGCCGACCCCTCATGCCACGCTTTTCGATGGATGCAGCCGCGGACCAGCGTTTCAACGTCAACCTGTCGATTCTTTTTACCGAGCTCCCGCTCCTGGAGCGCCCCGCGGCCGCCGCCGCGGCGGGCTTCACCGCGGTCGAGCTGTGGTGGCCCTGGGTCGACTCCCCGACGCCCGAGCAGGCTGAGCTCGACGCCCTGAAGAAGGCGATCGAGGACGCCGGAGTGCAGCTCACGGGCCTGAACTTCTATGCCGGCCAGCTGCCGGGTCCGGACCGCGGTGCGCTGTCCATCCCCGGCGAGGAGTCGGACAAGTTCCGCGCCAACCTCAAGGTGGCCGCGGACTTCGCGCAGTCGCTCGGCTGCAAGGCGCTCAACGCCCTGTACGGCAATCGCGTCGACGGCGTCGACCCGGCCGCGCAGGACGAACTCGCCCTGGAGAACCTCAAGTTGGCCGCTGCCGAGGCGGACCGCGTCGGCGCGATCCTGCTGATCGAGGCTCTCAACGCGCCGGAGTCGCCGAAGTGCCCGATCGTGAGCGCCCCCAAGGCGATCGAGATCGTGGACGCGGTCAACGCCGCCACCGGACTCGGCAACGCCAAGTTCCTCATGGACCTGTACCACCTGTCCATGAACGGCGAGGACCTCGACGAGATCATCGCCAAGTACACCGAGAAGACCGGCCACGTGCAGATCGCCGACAACCCGGGCCGTGGCGCTCCGGGCACCGGTGACCTGCCCCTGGAGTCCCTCCTGGACCAGCTGAAGCAGGCCGGTTACGAGGGCTTCGTCGGCCTGGAGTACAAGCCCGGCGACAAGCCGAGCGCCGAGGCCTTCGACTGGCTGCCGGCCGAGGCCCGCGCCGCTCGCTGAGCCCCGCTCGCCGAGCTTCCCCCGCGCGTTCCCTCGACGCGCCCGAGTTGCCGCCCGACTGTGCGGCGGGCGGCAACTCCCCCTTCGTATCAAGCGCTTTGAAAGGCACCCTCATGAGCAACCTTCCCAAGATTGCGTGGATCGGCCTCGGCATCATGGGCTCCCCCATGTCCGAGAACCTGATCAAGGCGGGCTACGACGTCACCGGCTTCACCCTGGAGCAGGACAAGCTGGACCGCCTGGCCGCCGCCGGTGGCACCGCGGCCAAGTCGATCGCCGAGGCCGTCAAGGACGCCGACGTGGTCGTCACGATGGTGCCCGCGTCGCCGCAGGTCGAGGCCATCGCGTACGGCCCCGACGGCATCCTGGAGAACGCCAAGTCGGGCGCGCTGATCGTCGACATGTCGTCGATCACGCCGCAGACCTCCGTGGACCTGGCGAAGAACGCCAAGGAGAAGGGCATCCGCGTCATCGACGCGCCCGTCTCCGGTGGTGAGGCCGGTGCCATCGAGGCCGTCCTGTCCATCATGGTCGGCGGCGAGCAGGCGGACTTCGACGAGGCCAAGCCGCTCCTCGACGCCCTCGGCAAGACCATCGTGCTCTGCGGCCCGCACGGCTCCGGCCAGACGGTGAAGGCCGCCAACCAGCTGATCGTCGCGGTCAACATCCAGGCGTGCGCCGAGGCCGTGGTCTTCCTGGAGAAGTCCGGCGTGGACCTGAAGGCCGCGCTCGACGTCCTCAACGGCGGCCTGGCCGGCTCGACCGTGCTGACGCGGAAGAAGGACAACTTCCTGAACCGGGACTTCAAGCCGGGCTTCCGCATCGACCTGCACCACAAGGACATGGGCATCGTCACCGACGCCGCCCGCAACGTCGGTGCGTCGCTGCCGGTCGGCGGCGTGGTGGCCCAGCTGGTCGCGTCGCTGCGCGCCCAGGGCGACGGCGGCCTCGACCACTCCGCGCTGCTGCGCGCCGTGGAGCGCCTCTCGGGCCAGCAGGTCGCCTGACGGCCCGTCCCCCAGATCTCCGGGCGGCGCCCGCGCTGACACCTGTCCTGTCGCGCCCAGGCGCGGGCGCTGCCCGGGTCATTCGCAGTTCACTCCTGCACGAGGGTCCTGGCCATCGAGCGCCAGGGCCCCGTCAGGCATGCCGCGAACCGGCCCCCGGCATTTTTTCAACAAACTGTTGACGTTCGGCCCGGGCCGAACTTACGCTCCAGCACACAGCGGAAAAGTCTTTCCGCGGCACCGCGGAATTCCTCCGCTCAGCAGCTCCCGCACGGAAGGTCACCATGTCGAAGCGCGTGCTTACGACCGAGTCCGGCGCCCCGGTCGCCGACAACCAGAACTCCGCCACCGCCGGCGTCGGTGGCCCGATTCTCCTGCAGGACCAGCACCTCCTGGAGAAGCTCGCCCGCTTCAACCGGGAGCGCATCCCGGAGCGCGTCGTGCACGCCCGCGGCTCCGGCGCGTACGGCCACTTCGAGGTGACCGACGACGTCACCGGCTTCACCTCCGCCGCGTTCCTCTCCGAGGTCGGCAAGCGCACCGAGACGTTCCTGCGCTTCTCGACCGTGGCCGACAGCCTCGGTGGCGCCGACGCCGTACGTGACCCGCGCGGTTTCGCCCTGAAGTTCTACACCGAAGAGGGCAACTACGACCTCGTCGGCAACAACACCCCGGTGTTCTTCATCAAGGACCCGATCAAGTTCCCCGACTTCATCCACTCCCAGAAGCGCGACCCGTTCACGGGCAAGCAGGAGCCGGACAACGTCTGGGACTTCTGGGCGCACGCCCCCGAGGCCACGCACCAGATCACCTGGCTCATGGGCGACCGCGGCATCCCCGCCTCGTACCGCCACATGAACGGCTACGGCTCCCACACGTACCAGTGGACCAACGCCCAGGGTGAGGCCTTCTTCGTCAAGTACCACTTCAAGACGAACCAGGGCATCCGCTCCCTCTCCGCCGAGCAGGGCGCCGAGCTCGCGGGCCAGGACGCCAACTCGCACCAGACGGACCTGCTGCAGGCCATCGAGCGCGGCGTGAACCCGTCCTGGACCCTGTACGTGCAGGTCATGCCGGCCGCCGAGGCCGCGGACTACCGCTTCAACCCGTTCGACCTCACCAAGGTGTGGCCGCACAGGGACTACCCGCTGCAGCGCGTCGGCCGCCTGGTCCTGGACCGCAACCCCGACAACGTCTTCGCCGAGGTCGAGCAGGCCGCGTTCTCCCCGAACAACTTCGTTCCGGGCATCGGCCCCTCCCCCGACAAGATGCTGCAGGGCCGCCTGTTCGCCTACGCGGACGCGCACCGCTACCGCCTGGGCGTCAACCACACCCAGCTCGCGGTCAACGCGCCGAAGGCGACCGAGGCGCACAACTACGGCCGCGACGGCCTCATGGCCGCCAACGCCCAGGGCCGCGGCGCCAAGAACTACGAGCCCAACTCGTACGACGGCCCCGTCGAGACCGGCCAGCCGCTGGCCGCCCCGCTGGCAGTGACCGGCCACACCGGCACCCACGAGGCCCCGGCCCACACCAAGGACGACGACTTCTTCCAGGCGGGCGAGCTGTACCGCCTGATGTCCGAGGAGGAGAAGAAGCGCCTCGTCGCCAACATCGCCGGCGGCCTCTCGCAGGTCACCCGCGACGACGTCATCGAGAAGAACCTCGCCCACTTCCACGCCGCCGACGCCGACTACGGCAAGCGCGTCGAGGAGGCCGTCCGCGCCCTGCGCGAGGACTGAGCGAGCTTCGACTCGCAGGCTCCGTACGGTGTTTGACGGGAGGTCAGGCATCGTACGGGTATGCCCTCGCCAGGGACCCGGATGAGGGGTGGTCCAGGGCAGGGCGTCCGCTCCGGCGGACTGCTAAGACCGCGGCGGTGTGCGAGCCAGTGCGGTGGTAAAGGTGCGACGGGCCCTTCTCGACCTGAGGGAGGGGAGACCGGGCTCCATCGCATCCGCCGCGGTCCCAGCACCACAGACTCCGTCCGGCGGCGCGAACGTCCTGTCGCGCCAGCCTTGCGCCGTCGGACGGCAACAACGGCATAGTGACAACTCCTGAGCCAGAGCGCCGAGTTGCGGACGGTCCCGCGACTCGGCGCTCTTTCGCGTCCGCGGGGTTGGGGGGCCGGGGCCTTGCGTGCGCCGTTGCGCCCCTCTCCCCTCCCCGCCCCTTCCCGCTTGTACGGCCGGCGCCGCGTGGCCTCAGCGGACAGCGCCGAGGGCTGCGCCCCCAGACACCCGCTTCGGGCTCCACCCCGGACCCGTATCGCGCTGAACGCGCTCGTCCTCAAACGCCGGACGGGCTGGATTTGGCTGCGCCTTCACCCCCAGACCGACGAATCCAGCCCTGCGCCAGCACTGAGCGACGACCAGAGCTCACGCGTCCGAGGCGGGGAACCAGCCCAAACCCAGCCCGTCGTCCGGCACACGGGGAGCGAGCTCAAATCAAGCCCGTCCGACGCACGAGCGCGAGCCCCAATCCCGCCCGCCCGGCGCCCGAAGAGCCAGCCCAATCCCGCCCGCCCGGCGCACGAAGCGCGAGCCCAATCCCAGCCCAGCTGCCGCCCGGAGCGCGAGCCCAATCTCAGCCCGTCCGGCGTTTGAGGACGAGCCCGAAGGGCGATCGGGGTCCGGGGCGGAGCCCCGGGGCGGGGGCCAGGGGGCTCGCCCCCTGGAGCCGTCCGCTGAGGCCACGCGGCGCCAGCCGCACAGCGGGAAGGGGCGGGGAGGGGAGAAAGCAGCCCGCCGCTCAGAGCCCGCCGGGCACGCCGAAGGGGCGGTCCACCCCCCACGGGTGGACCGCCCCTTCAAGTCAGGCCGGGACTACGGCCTTTGACGAACTCTCAGGCCTTCGCGGGCTTGAGGGACTTGATGGCCGTCGGCGCGTGCCAGTCCTCCGTCGCGACCTCTTCGAACTCCGTGACGTCGCTGATGTCAGCGGTCTTGCTCATCGCGATGTTCGTGATGCGCTCCAGGATCGCCTCGACGACGACCGGGACGCGGTGCTCCGCGGCGAGCTTCTTCGCCTGCTCCAGGGCGTCCCCGAGCTCGCTCGGGTCCGTCACGCGGATCGCCTTGCAGCCGAGGCCCTCGGCGACCTTGACGTGGTCGACGCCGTACACGCCCAGCTCGGGGCTGTTCTGGTTCTCAAACTCCAGGTTGACCTGGAAGTTGATGTCCAGACCGATCTGCGCCTGGCGGATCAGGCCCAGGTAGGCGTTGTTGACCAGGACGTGGACGTACGGGATGCGGTGCTGCGCGCCGACCGCCAGCTCCTCGATCATGAACTGGAAGTCGTAGTCACCGGAGAGCGCGACGACCGGGGTCTCCGGGTCGGCCTTGGCGACGCCGAGCGCGGCCGGGATGGTCCAGCCGAGCGGGCCGGCCTGGCCGCAGTTGATCCAGTGGCGCGGCTTGTAGACGTGCAGCATCTGCGCGCCCGCGATCTGCGACAGACCGATGGTCGTCACGTAGCGCGTCTCGGGCCCGAAGGCCTTGTTCATCTCCTCGTAGACGCGCTGCGGCTTCATCGGGATGTCGTCGAAGTGCGTACGGCGCTGCAGCGTGGACTTGCGCTCCAGGTGCGAGGCGACCCACTCGGAGCGGTCGGGCAGCTTTCCGGCCGCCTTCAGCTCGCGCGCGACCTCGACGAACAGCTCCAGGGCCGGCTTGGCGTCGGACGTGATGCCGTAGTCCGGCGGGAAGATCTTGCCGATCTGGGTGGGCTCGATGTCGACGTGGACGAACTTGCGGCCCTCGCGGTACACGTCCAGCTTGTAGCCGGTGTGACGGTTGGCCCAGCGGTTGCCGATGCCGAGGACGAAGTCCGACTCCAGGAACGTGGCGTTGCCGTAGCGGTGGGCGGTCTGCTGACCGACCATGCCCGCGTTCAGGTCGTGGTCGTCGGGGATGGTGCCCCAGCCCATCAGGGTCGGCACGACCGGGGTGTTGGTGATCTCGGCGAACTCGACCAGGAGGTCGGAGGCGTCCGCGTTGATGATGCCGCCGCCCGCGATGATCAGCGGGCGCTCGGCGGCGACCAGGAACTGGATCGCCTTCTCGATCTGGGCGCGGGTCGCGGCGGGCTTGTAGACCGGCAGCGGCTCGTACGTCTCCGGGTCGAACTCGATCTCGGCCATCTGGACGTCGATGGGCAGGTCGATCAGGACCGGGCCCGGACGGCCGGAGCGCATCAGGTGGAACGCCTGCTGGAAGACGCCGGGGACCTGCGCGGCCTCCAGGACCGTGACGGCCATCTTGGCGACCGGCTTGGCGATCGACGCGATGTCGACGGCCTGGAAGTCCTCCTTGGCGAGGAGGTGGCTCGGGGCCTGGCCGGTGATGCACAGGATCGGGATGGAGTCGCCGATCGCGGAGTACAGACCCGTGATCATGTCGGTGCCGGCGGGGCCGGACGTACCGATGGCGACACCGATGTTGCCAGGGTTGGTACGGGTGTAGCCCTCCGCCATGTGCGTGGCGCCCTCGACGTGGCGGGCCAGCGTGTGGTCGACCCCGCCGACCTGCTTGAGGGCCTTGTAGAAGGGGTTGATCGCGGCGCCCGGCACACCGAACGCGTTCGTAACGCCCTCGCGCTTGAGGATCTCCACTGCCGCCGCGGCGGCTGTCATTCGAGGCATCGAGTACTCCTGCGTCGACCTGTCGGGCACTTCCACCGCCACCACCTGGCCGTTTCCGGTGGTTTTCACTATGCGGAAGTAATGTTCTGCTATACGGAAGCAATGTAGAAGCAGGGTGTCGAGGTCGTCAAGAGCCAAATCGCGGCGAGGGCCTCTCAGGCCCCCGCATACGCCCCCCTTCGGCCCGTACTCCCGCCAACCTGGCCAACTCCCTCCCCAGAAGCGCGTCCTTGGTGGACGATGGGGGCGCGGCATGGCACACGGGGCGTCACAGCGAAGGGGGCGACCATGGCGAGGGGCGGCGCTGATGGCTGAGAGCGTGCCGGTGCGATGCCCGGCCTGCCGGCGCGAGCATGTGTACGCGGCGCCGGTGTTCCCCTGCGCCTGCGGGGCGCCGGTCCGCCCGCCCCTGGTGCGGGGCGCCGCGCCCGTGCGCATCACGCATCGCACCTGGTCGGACGAGTGGGTCAGCGTCCGCTGCCTGTCCTGCGGACGCCAGGACCAGTGGCCGCACCCGGAGCTCGGCTGCCCCTGCGGGACGATCCTGCGCATCATCGTGCGCTCGGTCGCCACCGGGGCCTGCGAGGGCTCCCCGCAGGCGGCCCCGCCCCTGCACATACCGCTGCCGCCCACGGCGCCCGCGCCCCGGCCCGCCTTCCACCCGGTGACCATCCGAACGGCCCGGGACGCGGTGACCGCCGCCGCGCTGTACCTGAAGTGGCTCGGCTACCGGGACGTGCGCCACGTCGAGCCGCACAACGGCGCCGCCGTCGGCCTGCACGCGCCAGGCCTGGTCGCCCGGGTCGAGCCGTCCACGCGGCGGACCACGGTGCGGGACGTGGAGACCCTGTGGCTGTCGGCGCTCGCCGAGTCGGTGGTGCCCGTGCACTTCTCGCTCGCCGGGTACACGGAGGAGGCCCGCTTCCGCGCGGACACCCTCGCCGTCCCCCTCTTCGTCCTCGACTTCACGGGCACGCCGCAGCCGGTGAACAGTCCTGCGGACGAGCTGGTGACCACGGGAGGCGGGGGCTAGTCCTCCGGACGTTCGCCCCGCACGAAAATCAGCCCCTCCGGCGATTGAGGAGCGGGGGCCGGGGGCGGAGCCCCCTGGGGGTGCGGGGGTTACGCGAACCGTTCCCGGAGCTCCACCTTCCGCACCTTCCCCGACACCGTCATCGGAAAGGCCTCCACGATCTGGAGCCGCGTCGGGATCTTGTAGTGGGCGAGCCGGTCGCGGCAGTACTCGCGCAGCTCGTCCAGGCTCAGCCCGGCCGACTCGTCCCGCAGGATCACGCAGGCCAGGACCTCCTCGCCGTACTTCTCATGCGGAACGCCCACCACCTGGACGTCGGAGATCAGCGGGTGCCCGTACAGGAATTCCTCGATCTCGCGCGGGTAGATGTTCTCCCCACCGCGGATGATCATGTCCTTGATGCGGCCGACGATCTGGACGTACCCGTCCTCCCGCATCACCGCCTGGTCCCCGGTGTGCATCCAGCGGCCGGAGTCGATGGCCTCGGCGGTCTTCTCCGGCTCGTCCCAGTAGCCGAGCATCACGCTGTAGCCGCGCGTGCACAGCTCGCCCGGCTCCCCGCGCGGCACCGTCACCCCCGTGGCCGGGTCGACCACCTTGACCTCCAGGTGCGGATGCACGCTGCCGACCGTGCCGGTGCGCCGCTCCAGGTCATCCGACATGCGCGTCTGCAGCGACACCGGGGACGTCTCCGTCATGCCGTAGCAGATCGACACCTGCTCCATGTGCATCTCGGCGACGACCCGCTTCATGACCTCCACGGGGCAGGGCGAGCCCGCCATGATCCCGGTGCGCAGCGAACTCAGGTCGTACGAGGCGAAGTCGGGCAGGCTCAGCTCCGCGATGAACATCGTCGGCACGCCGTACAGGGACGTGCACCGCTCCTGCTGCACCGCGCGCAGGGTCGCGGCCGGTTCGAAGGACGGG
Organism: Streptomyces sp. LHD-70; assembly: GCF_031157275.1. Classification (GTDB taxonomy): domain Bacteria; phylum Actinomycetota; class Actinomycetes; order Streptomycetales; family Streptomycetaceae; genus Streptomyces. Next base: position 24,473 of record NZ_JAVIFW010000012.1, on the reverse strand, counting down.
GCGGGAATGACGATGCAGGCGCCGTGCGCGGTGGCCGCGAGGTTGCCCATGACCATGCCGAAGCAGTGATAGAAGGGCACGGGCAGACAGATCCGGTCCTGCTCGCTGTAGCCGATCAACTCCCCCACGCGGTAACCGTTGTTGAGGATGTTGTGGTGCGAGAGGGTCGCGCCCTTCGGGAAGCCGGTGGTGCCCGAGGTGTACTGGATGTTGACCGGGTCGTCACAGCTCAACTCGGCCTCGCGCGCGGCGAGTCGGTCACGCTCCGCGGGGTCGGCGAGCAGCGCGGCCCAGCTGACCTCGTCACCGATGTAGTACGTGCTGCGCAGCCCGGGGCAGCGCGGCCGGACCTCCTCGACCAGGGCGCGGTAGTCGCTCGTCTTGTGGCCGAGGGAGGCGACGAGGACACCGATGCCGGCCTGGCCCAGGACGTACTCCAGCTCGTGCGCACGGTAGGCCGGATTGATGTTCACCATGATCGCGCCGATCCGGGCGGTGGCGTACTGCATCAGCACCCACTCCGGGCAGTTCACCGCCCAGATGCCGACCCGGTCCCCCTTGGCCACCCCCCGGCCGAGCAGTCCGAGGGCGACCTCCTCGACGGCCGCACCGAACTCGGCGTACGTCCAGCGCCGCCCGGACGGCACATCGACGAGCGCATCACGGTCCGGGAACCGGGCGATGGCCCGGTCGAGGTTGCGTCCGATGGTGTCGCCGATCAGCGGAGTGTCGCCGAGGCCGTGTACGTACGAGAGGGGCTGGGTCTGCAGCATGGCGCCAGGATGCCTCGCACCCCGTGGGTACGGCTAGGGCCCGTCGCGGTCTTGCCGCCGTGTCCCCCGCGGCGAACACTGATCTTCATGCCGATACCCATAGTTGTGCTGGTCGGGACGTTGGACACCAAGGGTGAGGAGTACGGATGGGTCCGGGACCGGCTGCGGGAGCGCGGGGTCGGGACGCTGCTCGTGGACGCCGGGATCGTCGGCCCGCCGCGGGTGGAGCCCGATGTGCCGCGGGACGTGGTGGCGCGGGCCGCCGGGAGCGACGTCGCGCGGCTCGCGCGGGACGGCGACCGGGGCGCGGCCGTGACCGTGATGGCGCGCGGCGCCGCCCGGGTCGTGACCGAACTGCACGAGGCCGGGCGGCTGCACGCCGTCCTCGCGGTGGGCGGCAGCGGCGGCACCTCGATCGCGACCAGGGCGATGCGTGAACTCCCCCTCGGTGTACCGAAGTTGATGGTGTCGTCGATGGCGGCCGGGGACGTGTCGCCGTACGTCGGCAGCACCGACATCGCCATGCTCTACAGCATCGTCGACATCGCGGGTGTGAACCGCGTGTCCCGGCCCGTCCTCGCCAACGCGGCCGACGCGGCCGCCGGAATGGCGCAGGGGTACGCGGCGGCCGTGCGGGCCGAGCGGTCCGTGGAGTTCGCCGCCGGTGACCGGCCGCTGGTCGCCGCGTCCATGGCGGGGGTGACGACGCCCGGCGTGGACGCGGCGCGCGCCCGGCTCACCGAACTCGGCTACGAGGTGCTGGTGTTCCACGCCTCCGGTACGGGCGGCCGGTCCCTGGAGGAGCTGGCGGGGCGCGGCCTGTTCGCCGGGGTGCTCGACCTGACGCTCTGCGAGATCGCCGACGACGCGCTCGGCGGGATCCTCACCGCGGGCCCCGACCGCCTGACCGCCGCCGGGCGCGCCGGACTGCCCCAGGTGGTCGCGCCCGGCGCCCTCGACATGATCAAGTTCGGGCCGATGGACACGGTGCCCGAGCGGTTCCGCGACCGGGGGCCGCGCGTGCACAACCCGTCCATCAGCGTCGTCCGCACGACGGTCGAGGAGGCCGCCGAGCTCGGCCGCCGGGTCGCCGCGAAACTGTGCGGGGCCACAGGGCCGACGACGCTGTACCTGCCGTTGCAGGGCCTCTCCACCCTGGGCTGCCCCGGCGGCCCGTACCACGAACCCACCCTGGACCAGGCGTTGTTCGGGGCGTTGCGGGAGGGGCTGCGCGGCAGTGCGGTGGAGGTGGTCGAGGTGGACACGCACCTCAACGATCCGGAGTTCGGGCGGGGGGCGGCGGAGCGGTTGCATGCGGCGGTGATCGGGGGTTGAGGGGCTTCTCCTCCCCCACCCCGCCCCTTCCCGACAGTCCTGCCGGAGGGGCCTCCTCAATCGCCGGAGGGTTTATCAGCCCCTCCGGCGATTGAGGAGCGGGGGCTCAGTTGACCGTGCGCCCCATCCCCTCCCAGTACGGCTCGCGCAGCTTGAACTTCTGGATCTTGCCGGTGGCCGTGCGGGGGATCTCCTCGCGGAACTCGACGCTCGTGGGGGCCTTGTAGCCCGCCATGCGCGCCTTGCAGTGGGCGATGATGTCGGCCTCCTCGGCCTCCTCGCCCTCGGCGAGGACCACCAGGGCCTTGATGGTCTCGCCCCACTTCTCGTGCGGGACGCCGATCACGGCGACCTCGGCCACCGCAGGGTGGCTGAAGATGGCGTCCTCGACCTCGATCGACGAGACGTTCTCGCCGCCGGTGATGATCACGTCCTTCTTGCGGTCGGAGATCGTGAGGTGACCGTCCGCCGCGTCGAGGGTGCCGCCGTCGCCGGTGTGGAACCAGCCGCCCTCCAGGGCCGCCTCGGTCTCCTCGGGCTTCTCCCAGTATCCGTCGAGTACGACATTGGAGCGGGCAAGCACCTCACCGGCGTCCGAGACCTTCAACTTGACGCCGAGCGCGGGCAGTCCGGCGCGGGACAGCTTGCGGGCGCGCTCCTCGGCGGGCAGCTCCGCGTCGGCGGGGCGGGCCCGGTTGAAGGTGAGCACCGGGGACGTCTCCGTCAGGCCGTAGATCTGGGTGAACTCCCAGCCCAGCTCGTCGCCGACACGCTGGATCATCTTGGTGGGCGGCGGCGCGCCCGCGCACACGATGCGCACCTTGTCCCGGCCCGGGATCTCGCCCTGCCAGCTCGCGGCCGCGTCCAGGACCATGTTCCACACGGCGGGCGCCCCGCACATCAGCGTGACGCCGTGCTCCTCGACGCGGCGCAGGATCTCCGCGCCGTCCACCTTGCGCAGCACCACTTGCTTCACGCCGAGCCCGGCCATCACGTACGGCATGCCCCAGCCGTTGCAGTGGAACATCGGCAGGGTGTGCAGGTAGACGTCCTGCTCCCAGGAGCGGGTGTGCAGGCCGAAGGTGAGGCCGTTGACCCAGATGTTGCGGTGGGTGAGCTGGACGCCCTTGGGGCGGGCGGTCGTGCCGGACGTGTAGTTGATGGTGGCGGTGGCGTCCTCGTCGGGGTTCGACCAGGGGCGCGGCTCGACGCCGAAGCGCATCAGCTCCGTGTCGGTCTGCTCGCCGAGCACGAAGCGGTGCCGGGCCTTGACCCCGGCGAGCGCCTCGTCCAGCTCGGGGTCGACGAGCAGCACGGAGGCGCCGCTCTGCCGCACCACGTACTCGATCTCCTCCGGCTTGAGGCGGAAGTTCACCGGCACACAGATCCGGCCGCTCATCGGCACCGCGAAGAGGAGCTCAAGCAGGCGCGTGGAGTTGTGGCTGACGACCGCCACGCGCTCGCCCTCGCCGACACCGAGCGCGTCGAGCCCGGCCTGCCAGGCCCGAACCCGCTCACCGAGCCCGCCGTACGTCAACTCCGGTACAGCGAGGGCTGGTTGGGCGGGTTCGTCGATCACGCCGGGCCTTGAGGCGAACCCCAGCTCGGCCCGGTCGAGGAAGTCCGCGACGGTCATCGGTGTCCGCATGCCTGTCTCCTGTCGTCCGGTGGTCACTGACATCGTGCCACCCCCTATTTTGAGCCTCTGCGGCGATTGAGGAGCGGGGTCCGGGGCGGAGCCCCGAAGCGCCGCAGCCACGCGGCGCCAGCCGCATATCGGACACAGCCGGGAAGGGGAGGGGATCAGATCCAGCCCGTCTGGGGGCACCTCCCAGCGGTAGCTGGGGGAATTTGAGGACGAGCGCGGAGCGCGATCGGCGTGCGGCGGCTCGGTCTAGGCCTCCTTGCCGACCTCCCCCAATGACGGCGCCGGCGCCGCCGCCGGATCAAGGACGCGGGCCAGGAACGTACGAGTCCGCTCGTGCTGCGGATCCCCCACCACCCGCGCCGCCGGCCCCTCCTCCACGATCACGCCGCCGTCCATGAACACCACCCGGTCGGCCACCTCCCGGGCGAAGCTCATCTCGTGCGTGACGACCAGCATCGTCATGCCCTCCTGCGCGAGCGAGCGCATCACCGCGAGGACGTCCCCGACCAGCTCCGGGTCGAGCGCGGACGTCGGCTCGTCGAAGAGCATCAGCTCCGGGTCCATGGACAGGGCCCGCGCGATGGCGACGCGCTGCTGCTGCCCGCCGGAGAGCTGCGCCGGGTACGCGGACGCCTTGTCGGCCAGACCGACCCGCTCCAGGTTGGCGCGGGCCACCCGCCCCGCCTCGGCCTTGTCGCGCCGCAGTACGCGCCGCTGGGCGAGCGTCAGGTTCTCCAGGACCGTGAGGTGCGGGAACAGGTTGAAGGACTGGAAGACCATCCCGATCCGGCGCCGCACCCGGTCGATGTCCACGTCCGGGTCGGTGACTTTCGTACCGGCGACGGAGACCGTCCCCGACGTCGGCTCCTCAAGGAGGTTGACGCAGCGCAGGAGCGTGGACTTGCCCGAGCCGGACGGCCCGATGACGCAGACGACCTCGCCGCGCGCCACCGTGATGTCGATGCCGCGCAGCACCTCCAGGTCCCCGAACGCCTTGTGCAGACCCCGGATTTCGATCTGGGCAGCGGTAGCAGTAGTAGCAGCAGCACTCATCCTGGCCCTCAACTCGCCTTCGCCGTACGGGATTCCAGGCGCCGCACCAGATGGCCCAGCGGCAGCGTGATCATGAGGTAGAGCAGACCGGCGATGAGGATCGGCGTGAGGCTCTTGTGCTCGTTGAGGGCGTCCCGGCCGAAGTTGGCGAGCTCGTACTGGCCGAGGGAGAGCCCCAGGAGGTAGACGAGGGACGAGTCCTTCGTCAGCAGGATCAGCTCGTTGGTGAGCGGCGGCAGGACGATCCGGAACGCCTGCGGGATGATCACGGAGATCATGGCGCGGCCGTGCGGCATCCCGAGCGAACGGGCCGCCTCCATCTGCCCCTTGGGCACGGCGCGGATACCGGCCCGGATGGTCTCCGCCATGTACGCGGCGCCGACGAGTCCGAGCGCGAGCATCACCGTCACGTACTTGTCGAGCGCGACCTCGAAGGCCAGCGGCACACCGAAGCCGAGCGCGATGAACACGAGCAGCGCGGGCACACCGCGGAAGAACTCGATGTACGTGACGGCGAGCCAGCGGTACGGCGGCACCGACGACAGCCGCATCAGCGCGAGGACAAGCCCGAGCACGAGCCCGAAGCCGAAGCCGAGCAGCGTGTACAGGACGGTGTTGACAAGCGCGGTCACCAGGATGTCGGGGAACTGCGCCTTCGCCACCTCGACGTCGAAGAACGCCTGCCGCAGCCGCTCCCAGTCGGCGAGCAGGACGACGGCGAGGAGTGCGACGGCGAGCAGTGCGTACTGGGCGCCCCGGAAGGCGCGGGCCCGCTGTCTGCGGGAGAGGGGCGCCATCACTTGCTCTTGGGGGCCGTGCCGAACCACTTCTTGTAGATCTTGTCGTAGCGGCCGTCCTTCTTGGCCGCCTTGATGACCGCGTCGGCCTTCTCGCGGAGCGCGTCGTTGCCGGTGCGGAAGCCGATGCCGTACTGCTCACCGGTGTCGAACTCGGCGGTGACCTCGGTGTCCGGGTTCTGCTTGACGTAGTCGTAGAGCACGCCATTGTCGTTGATGCCCGCGGCGACCTGTCCGGACTTCACGGCGGCGAGGAGCAGCCCGACGTCCTCGAACTCGACGAGCTCCACACTCTTCGGCGCGTTCTTCTTCGCGTACTCACCGCCGGTGGTGGCCTTCTGGTACCCGAACTTCTGCCCCTTGAGGTCGGCGAATTCCTTGTACGGCTTGCCTTTTCGGGTGATCAGGGCCTGCGTGGCGTCGAAGTACGGCGTCGAGAAGTCCATGACCTTGTCGCGCTCGGGCGTGATGGTCATGCCGGCCGCGGCGAGGTCACACTTGTTGGTGTTGAAGTCCTGGCCGGTTTCGATGCCTTCGAAGGGCGTGTTGACGATCTCCTGCTTCACGTCGAGTTCCTCGGCGACGAGGTCCACGAGGTCCACGTCGAAGCCGACGATCTCGCCGCCCTTCTTCGACTGGAACGGCGGGTACGGCAGGTGCGTACAGGTCTTGAGGACGCCCTCGGAGACGAGCTGCACCCCGCCGTCCTTGCCGCCGGAGTTGCCGTCCGACTTGGTGCTGGTACAGCCCGTGAGCAGCAGCGCTACTGCGGCGCCCACTGCGGTCACGGGTATGGCGGGGCGGAGTGACACGGACACGGGGCCTCCAAGGCGGCAGCAGCCGGACAACCGAGCAGCGTGGTACGTCATGGTGCGCGTGGTGCGTGGTTCGTCCCGCGCCGCACGTGGCGGGCGAGTTGCTGCATCTTAGAGTCGCGCGTGGTGGTTGTGACAGGGGTGATCGCGTGGCCGATTCCGATCGGCTGCCGGAACCGGCCCTGGACCGGTCCGTCACTCCGGATCCGAGGTCTCCGCCTCCACCGCCGCCCGGGTCAGCGGACCGTATACACCGCTCTCCTCGCCGATGTCGCGAGCCTGCTGGAAGCGGGTCACGGCCGCCTCCGTGGCCGGGCCGTACGTGCCGTTGGCGGACGCGACGAGCAACTGCAACTGCTGGAGTCGGAGTTGCAGCTCCGTGACCTGCTCTCCGCTGTCACCCCTGCGGAGGGTTCCGGCGGCGGAGGCGGCTGCGGAGGACGGGCGGTCGCTCGTGGTGCTCCGGGGCGTCGCGGGCGTCGTCGGCCGCTGCGAGCTGCGGCTCGCGCGCTCGCTCTTGCGCTCCGTGGGCGTCGGGGAGGCCGACGTGGCCGGATCGGTGACCTGAACGGTCTGCGCCGGGCCCGCCTCGGCACCCGGTTCGCCCCCGCCGGAGAAGAATCCGCCCGCCACGCCGACGGTCACCGCGACGACGGCGGCGGCCCCGGCGAGCAGCCCGTACCGCCAGCCCTTGCCCGCCGCTCCGGGGCCGTCGGCCCGGCTCAACTCCGTTGACTCGACCTCCACTTCGAGCGGGAGCTCGGCCTGTACGGGTCCGCGTGGCGGCAGTGCGCTCGGGCGGTCGAAGAGCTGGAGGACTTCCTGAGTCGGCTGGGTGTCGGCGGCGTCGGGCGGGGCGACGTGCCCGAAGACGGGGTCGGTCGTCGGCGGCTCCGCGGTGCTCGGTTCGGCCGCAGGCGGCTCCTTGGCGCTGGGTTCGGCCGTCACCTCCTCGCGCGCCCGCAGGGCACAGTCGCAGGCGGGCCTGAAGTCCGCCTGAAACGCGGTTCCGCATCCGGGGCAGCTCTGTCCACTCACCGTTCGTCCACACACCTTCCATGAAGCAGCCACCGATTATGCAGACCATCGCGCCGTCTGCACACCGCCCTCATTCCTCCTCCCACCCCTTCATTCCCGACACTTCGGCCCAAACGATCTTCCCGATCTCCCGCTCCCGTACGCCCCAGGAATCCGCCAGCGCGGACACGATCCGCAGCCCGTGACCGCCCGCGCTCCCCACCTCCGGACGACGCTCCCCACGGGCGTCCGCCACCTCGATACGCAGGAGTTCACCGCGCCGCGCCAGGGTGAGCGCGAAGTCCCGTCCGGCTACGCGGCCGTGCGTGACGGCGTTCGCCGCCAGCTCGGCCACGATCGACGCGACCGCGTCGGAGGTCTCACCGCCGTGTGGGAAACCCCACTCTTCGAGCTGACAGGTAGCGAGCCGCCGAGCGAGGCGCGCGCCGCGCGGGGTCGCGCTGAACCTCTGCTCGAACTGGACGGAAAGGAGGCGGATTTGGGGTTCCATGTCCCCGAGCGTGGCCGTTTGCTCCTACGCTGACCAGTGACGACTGAACGACGGAGCGTAGCCGTACGGGTCCGCTCCGCTGGGTGTACGGGGTGGTACGGGTATGGGTGAGGAACGACCTGAGCGGCCGGTGGAAGCGGACGGTACGGCGCATCTGTTCAGCGCCCTCGGCAAACAGATCAAGGTGTTCCGGGAAGCGCGGGGGCTCAGCCAGAAGGAGCTGGCCGACCGGGTGCACTGCAGCCTGGACCTGGTGTCCGCCGTTGAGCGCGGCGTTCGCACCCCGCAACCGGACTTCCTGAAGCTGGTCGATGAGGCTCTCGACGCCGGGGGCGTGCTGGCAGCGGCGATTCCGGATGTACGGGAGGCGTTGTCGCGGGCGCGGACGCGGCATCCGGAGTGGTATCGGGGGTACGCGCGGTTGGAGGGGGAGGCGGTGGAGTTGCACTTCTACGCCAACGCTGGTGTACCTGGGTTGTTGCAGACCGCTGAGCATGCGGAGTCCGTGTTCCGCAACCGTCGGCCGCTCTTGGGCGAAGAGACCATCGAGAAGCGCATCGCAGACCGGCTGGACCGTCAAAAGGTGCTCGCCCGCCGACCAGCGCCTGTGATCAGTTACGTACTGGAAGAGGCCATCCTGGACCGCCCGATCGGCGGGCGGAAGGTACATGAGACGCAGCTGCGACGTATCGCTGCGGTGGGCCAGATGCGGAACGTCGAACTTCAGGTGATGCCGACAGACTGCGAGGAACACCCAAGCCTGGACAGCGCGTTCAACCTCCTGGTTCCCAAGGACCAGAACCACCAGATCGGTTACACCGAATCGCAGGGCCATCCCCGGCTGGTCACCGACGCCGCCGAAGTCCGGCTGCTCGCGGAGCGCTATGGGATCATGCGTGCGGCGGCTCTCACGCCACGCAAGTCCTTGGAGCTGATCGAGAGGAAACTGGGGAAGCGATGAACTCCACAGAGGAACTCGCCTGGTTCAAGTCGAGTTACAGCAGCGGCGAAGGCGGCGAGTGCCTCGAAGTCGCTTACGACTGGCACAAGTCCACGTACAGCGGCGGTGGCGGCGGCGAGTGCCTAGAACTCGCCCAATCCCTCAGCACCACCGGGCACTTGATCCACATCCGCGACTCCAAGAACCCCACCCTCCCCCACCTCACCACCAGCCCCGACGCCTGGTCGGCGTTCCTCACGTATGCGAGGCGCTGAACTTTCATGCCGCACAACCCACTTGCCTGGATCGCCGAGTTCCAGATGTGCTACAGCCTGACCTTGGTGGAGGGCCTGACTGCTTCGGAGCTGCTCGATCGGCTCGGGTGCCCGCCAGGTCGGAGGCGACGCTCGGCAGGCCCCGAGGACGTGAAGGAGTTCTCCAGGGAGTCAGCAGCGGCCGGACAGGAGCATGGCGTCGTGCAAGCCGGGGTCTCGGCCGGTTGGGCCTGGGCCCTTGAGCCCAGAACCCTGCTTGCCAACGACGGAGACCGTCTCGCCGCCGCCTCCCACGGCACCCGTCTGATCAGTTGCTGCTACAACGGCAACGCTCTGGGCTACGTACAGCACTGGGTGGACAGCGAGTTGATCACCTTTTTCGACGACGACGCCCCCGAGCTGCGCCACGAGGAGGACGGCTCGGACCCCGACCGGCTGGTGGACCACATGCGCCGAGTCGGGTTCCGCGACGAGCCTGCGGACGACCTTGCCGGGGACGACATGGGCGACGAAGAACTGCCGCAGTTCGCATCGTTGGCGCTCCTGCACGCATACACCGGAGTTTCGTTCGACGCGCAGGAGGCCGACGACTGTCTGCTCGGCGAGCTCAGCCCACGCTGATCCAGTACTTCTCGCCGTCGATCACTCGTCGGTCCTGGTAGAAACGCGAGAGGGTGCCGCCGACCGAGACGTTGTATGTGCTCGGTACGTGCCCGATGGTGCAGCGACTTGACGGGGTCACATTGCGGACGTAGTGGATGACCCACTTGCCGTTCTTGTTCTCCGGTCGAATCTCAGCGCAGTCCTTGCCCTTGAGTCCGGACTCGCCACCGCTCTGCCGGGTGGCCGCGAACGGGAACTCGTCACAACTGTCACTCGTCACCCGGCGGTCCTTCTTCCAGGTTCCGTCCCGGCAGATCATCCGCCGGTTGGTCCGCTGGGTGGACTTGTTCGCCTGGCGGACCAGCGGTTTACCTCGCCCCTGCCAGCCCCAGTGCCCCTTGAGGTTGTTCATCGACCAGGCAACATTGGCATGCCCCTCATGCGTGAGCGGCAACTCCAGCACAGGTGCCGCAGCGGGGAACACACAACCGCGGCTCTTGCCGTCCGGTGAGGCCTTCAAGTTGAAGGTCTTGTCACAGCGGATCTTCATGGGCGTGCCGAACCAGGCCGGGGCGATGAGCACTTGGGCCGTGCCGCGAATGGTGATCGTGCTCTTCATGCGGAAGCTCTGCACAGGCACACCAGCCGTCCATGCGTGGTCAGTCGTCCCGCTCTGCACCCGTCCCGGACGCATCGGCCGCGGCCCCGGCCAAGCGGAGTCGGCGCGGCACGCACCGCCACTGCACGATGTGCCCCAAGCGGCCGTGAGCCCCTTCGCCGTACCTCGTGCCGAAGTGAGCTGCAGAGTGTTGCTGGTGCTCACCCGCCCTGTCTCATGGCTGAGCTTGATCTGCTGAGTGGCGGTGAAGGCCGCACGGCCGGTGGGCCGCTTGGTCCTCAGGTCGATCACGGTGTACGTGAGGGTGGTCCGGCCGCACGCGTCGAAGCGCGTGTACCACCAACGACCCGGATTGGCACGGCAGGCGACGCCGGCCCGGGTCGTGATCTGCTCAGCGGTGCCGGCCTCCGTCTCGGGCTTCGTCGCCCTGCCGACATCCCAGCAACCGATCCGGTCCAGCCCCTTGTCCAAGAACCGTCCAAGCGCCGACTTGACCTTCGCACAGGTCCGCTCGAACTCGAACTTCACGGCCCCGGCGTCCTGTGCTCGCGGCGCGCGGCCCGCAGGTTCGATCACCTGCGAGGGAGGCCTGCCGCCGCCGCCCTTGGCCTCCGCGTCGGCACCCTCATCAGGCCCGCATGACACCACGCCCGCCAGCAGCACGGCGACCAGGGCCGTGCGCAGAGCCGTACGGGATATTGCAGCAGCCGATCTCACGGCTCTCCCCCTAGATCATGATCATGCCAATTGAGTGATCATGAAATCATGGGCCCGTCGCTGCGTAGCAGCGCCCCCAATTCGCCACTCACGGAGTCCACTTGGCCTCCACAGTCGTCAACTTTCCGGCTCCGAACGGGCTTACCGCCCCGGCACCACAGCCACCGCACAATGCGCATGCAACAGCACCGCGTTGGCGACCGAGCCCATGATCAGGGAGTCCGTGGTGAGGCGGCGGTGGTGGCGGCCGACTACCAGGAGGTCGGCTGTGCGGGAGGCCGTGACCAGGCGGCCCGCGGGGTCGGCGGGGGCGACCACCGGGTCGACGGCGACCTTCGGGTAGCGCTCCGCGAACGCGGTGAGGCGTTCGCGTTGGCCCGCCGTCAGCGCCAGGCCCACACCGCGCGCGTCCGCCGCGTCGCCGGGGACCAGGTCGCCCATCGTCGTCAGGGCCCGCAGCGGCACCCGGTACGTGGAGACGACCTGGAGCTCCACGCCCCGCCGTGCCGCCCCCGCGAACGCGAACTCGATGACCTCGTCGGCCGTCTCCTCCGGGTCGAGCCCGAGGACGACCCGGCCGGGCGGACCGGTCTGACCGGAGGCTTCGGCGGTGCGGGACTCGTGCGGGACGACCACCACAGGGCACGGGGCCTGCGCGGCGCACTTGCGGCCGGTCGAGCCGAGGAGCAGCGCCGCGAAACCGCCGAGGCCGCGGGAGCCGAGGACTAGGAGGCCTGCCTTGCGGGCCAGCTCGCAGAGCGCGGGGGCGGGGTGGCCGTCGACGGCGACGTACCGCACGGGCGGCGCCTGCTCCCCGTACCCGGCGAGGATCTCCTCGACCTTGGCGCGTACGGGATCGGGGCCGTCCGTCGACGCGGAGCCGCGGCCCGCGCGGACGTGCGCGGCGACCACCTCCGTGCCATGTCCGAGAGCCGCCTCGATGGCCCAGGTGAGGGCCTTGAGGCTGGGTTCGGAGCCGTCGACCGCGGCCAGGACCGGAGCGCTCGTACTCATCTCTCCAGCGTGCGGCCGGACGGCGTCGGACGGCAGGGCCTAAGGTCCCGAGGTGCGGGCTTCCGGCGAGCGGGCCACCGCGCGCAGGCAGCTGCGGACGAAGTCCCTGACCACCGGGTTCTCGTCGTCGGCGGGTGCCCAGGCGACGCCCACGGAGGTGGGGGCGACGCCGTCGACCGGGACGTAGGTCACACCGGGCCGGGCGTAGAAGCGGGCGGCCGAGGCGGGGGCGAGCGCGATGCCGTAGCCGTTGGCGATGGCGCTGAGCCATTCGTCGGGCTGGTCGGTGACGGCCCCGATCTTCGCGGGCCGGTCGGCGGGGCGGGCCTCGGCGGCCAGCCAGTAGTCGCAGAAGGGGCCGGTCGTGGGCGGGGCGGCGATGAACGGCTCGTCCCACAGCTCGGGGAAGTCGAGGCGCTCGCGCCCGGCCAGCGCATGTCCCGAGGGCAGGACGGCCATCCGCTCCTCGGTCAGCAGCACCTCGACGCGGTACGTGTCCTGGCCGGGGAACGGCAGCCGGAGCAGCGCCGCGTCCACCTCGCCGTCGGCGAGCCCGGCGGTCGGGTTGGACCAGGCGGCCTGGCGCAGCTCGACCCGCAGTCCGGGGCGGCGGCGCCCGAAGTCCGCGACGATGTCCTGCGTGGCCTCGTTGGCGGCGCTGGCGAGGAACCCGACGCGCAGCACCCGCGCCTCCGCCCGGCCCGCGCTGCGGGTCTCGCGTACGGCGGTGTCGACGGCGGCGAGGACGCCGGGGGCGCGTTCGGCGAGGGCGTGGCCGGGTCCGGTGAGGGCCATACCGCTGCGGGAGCGGGTGAAGAGCCGTACGCCGAGAAGCTGCTCCAACTGCTTGATCTGCTTGGTCAGGGCCGGCTGGGAGAGGAAGAGGCGCTCGGCGGCGCGGGTCAGGTTCCCCTCCTCCGCGACGGCGACGAAGGAACGCAAGAGCCGGGAGTCCACATCCATGCCTTCAGGTTATGGATGCAGGTATTGGACGGCCAGGCGGGGGTGGGGCGAGGGTCGAGGTGACCGCATCACCGCGGGGCCTCGACACCGAGGCCGCCGGAGTCGGAAGGACCACGCCATGTTCGTCGCGTACGTCGTCTTCACCCTCGTCACCGCCCTCGTCGTCGGAGCGATCGGCGTGCTCGACCTCCGTCGGGTGCCTGCCGTGCTTGCGACCTCGGAGGCCGTGGACGTGCCCGTCTCCTGGGTCGCGCCGCTCGGCGTGCCGAAGGTCGCGGCGACGCTGGGGCTGCTGCTCGGCCTCGCGGGCTGGCGGTGGCTCGGGGTGGCCGCGGGCGTGGGCCTGGTGGTGTTCTTCATCCTGGCCGTGCTGACGCACCTGCGGGCCCGGGTCTACAGCACGCTCTGGGCGCCGGCCGGGCTCGTGGTGCTCTCGGCGGTCACGCTGTGGCTGGGGGTGGCGGTCCCCGCGTAGGCCTGGCTTGGGGGGCTCAGGCCACCGACCCGATCCGTCCCGTCGGCGGCTGCCGGCCGTCGTGGTGGATCGGGGTGTGCGCGCCGGTCAGGGAGACCCCGTGGCCGCCGCGCCGGTTCGCGACGATCTCCGAGGCGATGGACAGGGCGGTCTCCTCGGGCGTACGGGCTCCGAGGTCGAGGCCGATCGGGGAGCGCAGGCGGGCCAACTCGATCTCGGTGACGCCGACTTCGCGCAGGCGGCGGTTGCGGTCCTCGTGCGTACGGCGGGAGCCCATCGCGCCGACGTACGCGACGGGCAGGCGCAGGGCGAGCCGCAGCAGGGGGACGTCGAACTTGGCGTCGTGGGTGAGGACGCAGAGGACGGTGCGGGCGTCGACCTGCCCGGCCTCGTCCTGCCGCTCCAGGTACTGGTGGGGCCAGTCCACGACGAGGTCGTCGGCCTCGGGGAAGCGGCCGCGGGTCGCGAAGACGGGGCGGGCGTCGCAGACGGTGACGTGGTAGCCGAGGAACTTGCCGATGCGGACGAGCGCGGAGGCGAAGTCGATGGCGCCGAAGACGATCATCCGGGGTGGGGGGACGGCGCACTCGACGAGCAGGGTCACGGTGGGGGTCTCGTCGTCCAGGGCGGCGCAGCGCGAGCCGTCCTCTCCGATCTTGACGGTGCCGGTGCGGCCCGCGTCGAGGAGGGCCACGGCTTCGGCGGCCGCGGTGCGGTCGAGCTCGGGGTGGCCGCCGAGGGCGCCCTCGTAGCGGCCGTCGGGGTGGACGAGCAGGGCGTTGCCGAGGAGTTCGGACGGGGCGTCGACGACCCGCGCGACCGCCGCCGCCTCACCAGAGGCGGCGGCGGCCAGCGCGGCCGCGAACACTCCCCGTCCCGGAGCGTCCGCGGGTATGGGGGTGACGAGGATGTCGATGATTCCGCCGCAGGTCAGACCGACGGCGAAGGCGTCCTCGTCGCTGTAGCCGAAGCGCTCGACGACGCTGTGGCCGTCCTGGAGCGCCTGTTGGCACAGCTCGTACACGGCGCCCTCGACGCACCCGCCCGATACCGATCCGATGGCGGTGCCCTCGCTGTCCACGGCGAGTGCGGCACCTGGCTGACGGGGACCGCTGCCGCTGACCGCCACGACGGTGGCGATCGCGAAGTCGCGTCCCTGCTCGACCCACCGGTTGAGTTCTTCGGCGATGTCCAGCATGTCGGCCTCCAACAAAAACGATACGTGCGCGGGCGCGGGAGAGCTTGCCGCGTTCCGCAGCCCCGGACCAGGCCCTGGCCTGATCCGGGGGAGACGGCCTAGTGCCCGGATCCGGTGGCGAAATAGAAGATGAACACGGCCGAGAGGATCCACATGAAGATGCTCGGGTCCCTCCACTTGCCCTGCGCGAGCTTGATCGCGCAGTAGGCGATGACGCCGCAGCCGACACCGGCGGTGATGGTGTAGGTGAACGGCATCAGGACGACCGTCAGGAACACCGGGGCCGCGACGGACCAGTCGGTCCAGTCCACGTGGCGGGCGTTCTGCAGCATCATCGCGCCGATGACGACGAGCGCCGCCGAGGCGACCTGGTTCGGCACGAGCTGGGTGAGCGGCGTGAAGAACAGGCAGGCGGCGAAGAACAGTCCGGTGACGGTGGCGGAGAGGCCCGTACGGGCGCCTTCGCCGACGCCGGACGCCGACTCGATGAACACGGTCTGACCGGAGGCACCGGCCACACCGCCGACCGCGCCGCCGGCGCCGTCGATGAACAGGGCCTTGTTGAGGCCGGGCATCTTGCCGCGTTCGTCGGCGAGCTTGGCCTCCTGGCCGACGGCGATGATGGTGGCCATCGCGTCGAAGAAGCCGGCGAGGACCAGGGTGAAGACGATCATGCCGACGGTGGTGGCGCCGAGCTTCTCCCAGCCGCCGAACTCGATGTCTCCGAAGAGGCTGAAGTCCGGCATGGAGACGACGCTGCCGTGCAGGGTCGGGGCCTTGCCGCCCCACTCCTTCTCCGAGATCAGGCCGGTGGAGGTGGCGAGGACCGAGATCACGGTGCCGACGACGATGCCGAGGAGGATCGCTCCGGGCACCTTCCGGGACTGCAGCATGAAGATCAGGATCAGCGTGAAGGCGAACAGGGCGACCGGCCAGCCGCTCAGGTGCCCCTCGACGCCGAGGGTGACGGGCGCGCCCTTGCCCACGAAACCGGCGTTGACGAAGCCGATCATCGCGATGAAGAGGCCGATGCCCATGGTGATTCCGTGCTTCAGGGGCAGCGGAATCGCGTTCATGATGACTTCTCGTACGCCGGTGGCGACCAGAAGCATGATCACGACGCCGTAGATCACACACATGCCCATGGCCTGCGGCCAGGTCATGTCGGGGGCGACCTGGGTGGACAGGACGCCGGAGACGCTCAGACCCGCGGCGAGCGCCAGCGGGACCTTGCCGATGAAACCCATCGCCAGAGTGGTGACCGCGGCTGCCAGAGCGGTCGCGGTGATCAGCGCCGGCTGGCTCATCTTGTTGCCGAGCGCGTCCTCACCGCCGAGCAGCAGCGGGTTGAGCAGGAGGATGTAGGCCATCGCCATGAAGGTGGTGATGCCGCCGCGCACTTCGCGCGGGATCGTCGATCCTCGGTTGGTTATGTGGAAGTACCGGTCGAGCCAAGACCTGCCGGCGGGGACACGCGAGCCGTTGGCCGCGTCTTCCGCGACAGTCTTGGGCTCCACTGACGATTGGGTCATGGGGCCTTCTCCCAAGGTTCACAGGGACATCCGCACGCTGCGGAATTTGGGATGTTGCTTGGCTGCACGACCCGGGGGACGGCCCGAGACGAACGGTCGAGTTCCGGGGGACAGGGGGGAGCCGGACTCCCCGGAACTGAACTGCCTGGTGCTGCTTGGTACTTGCTGGGTACTGCTGGGTTGGTGCTGGGGACTTTCTGGGTGGTGCTGGGGACTTGCTGGATGACGCTGGGTACTTGCTGGGTGGTGCCGGGTGCTGCTGTGGCCTCGGGGGGCCGCCGCGGCTTCGGAAGAGTCACGGCGCCCCCGCCGGGGTCACGTTCCGGTGAGGTGCTCGGGACGCACGGGCGTCCTGTTGAGCTCCAGACCCGTCGCGTTCCGGATCGCCGCGAGGACGGCCGGAGTTGACGACAGGGTCGGGGCCTCACCGATACCGCGGACTCCGTACGGAGCGTTCGGGTCCGCAAGCTCGAGGTAGTCGACCGGGATGGTCGGCGTGTCGAGGATCGTGGGGAGCAGATAGTCCGTGAAGGAGGGGTTCTTCACCTTCGCGGTCTTCGGGTCGACGATGATCTCCTCCATCACCGCGACGCCCAGGCCCTGGGTGGTGCCACCCTGGATCTGGCCGATCACGGAGAGCGGGTTGACGGCCTTGCCGACGTCCTGGGCGCAGGCCAGTTCGATGACCTTGACCAGGCCGAGCTCGGTGTCCACCTCCACCACCGCGCGGTGTGCGGCGAAGGAGTACTGAACGTGGCCGTTGCCCTGGCCGGTGACGCGGTCGAAGGGCTGAGTGGGCCGGTGCCGCCATTCCTGCTCGACCTCCACGGCCTCGTCTTCCAGAACTTCCGCGAGGGTGGCGAGCACTTCGCCGCCGTCGGTGACGACCTTGCCGCCCTCCAGGAGGAGTTCGGCACTGGCCCACGCGGGGTGGTACGAGCCGAACTTGCGCCGGCCGATCTCCAGGACCTTCTCGCGGACGATCCCGCAGGAGTTCTTGATGGCGCCGCCGGTCACGTACGTCTGGCGGCCCGCCGAGGTCGAACCGGCCGAGCCCACCTGGGTGTCGGCGGGGGCGATGGTGACCTGCTGGACGCCGAGCTCGGTGCGGGCGATCTGCGCGTGGATGGTGACGCCGCCCTGGCCGACCTCCGCCGCGGCCGTGTGGACCGTGGCGACGGGCTCGCCGTTGATGACCTCCATGCGGATCCTGGCGGTCGAGTAGTCGTCGAAGCCCTCGGAGAAGCCGACGTTCTTGATGCCGACCGCGTAGCCGATCCCGCGTACGACGCCTTCGCCGTGCGTGGTGTTGGAGAGGCCGCCGGGCAGCGCGCGGACGTCGACGCCCTCGGAGCTCTCCCAGTCGCGCTCCGGCGGCAGGGGCCGGGCCTTGACGCGGCGCAGGAGCTCGGCGACCGGGGCGGGCGAGTCGACCCGCTGACCGGTCGGCATGAGCGTGCCCTGCTCCATCGCGTTCCGCTGTCGGAACTCCACCGGGTCCAGGCCCAACTTCGCGGCCAGCTTGTCCATTTGAGCCTCGTACGCGAAGCACGCCTGGACCGCGCCGAAGCCGCGCATGGCGCCGCAGGGCGGGTTGTTGGAGTAGAGGCCGATCGCCTCGATCTCGACGTCGTCGACGACGTACGGGCCGACCGACAGGGACGAGGCATTGCCGACGACCGAAGGCGTGGACGACATGTAGGCGCCGCCGTCGAGGACGATCTTGCACTTCAGGTGCGTGAGCTTGCCGTCGCGGGTGGCGCCGTGCTCGTAGTACAGCTTCGCGGGGTGCCGGTGGACGTGCCCGAAGAAGGACTCGTACCGGTTGTAGACCATCTTCACCGGCTTGCCCGTGCGCAGGGCCAGCACGGAGGCGAGAATCTGCATCGAGATGTCCTCGCGACCGCCGAACGCGCCGCCGACACCGGCCATCGTCATCCGCACCTTGTCCTCGGGCAGGCCGAGGCAGGGGGCGATCTGCTTGAGGTCGGAGTGCAGCCACTGGGTGGCGACGTAGAGGTCGACACCGCCGTCCTCGGCGGGCACGGCGAGGCCGGACTCCGGGCCGAGGAAGGCCTGGTCCTGCATGCCGAAGGTGTACTCGCCCTTGACGATCACGTCGGCCTTCTTGGCGGCCTCGGTCGCGTTGCCGCGGATGATCGGCTGGCGGTGGACGATGTTCGGGTGCGGGACGTGCGCGGCGTGGTGGTCGGCGCGGTGCTCGTGGACGAGTACGGCGTCGGGGGCGGTCGCGGAGGCCTCGTCGGTGATGAGGGGCAGCTCCCGGTACTCGACCTTGATCTTCGCGGCGGCGCGGCGCGCGGTCTCCGGGTGGTCGGCGGCCACGAGGGCGACCGGCTCGCCGTGGTGGCGGACCTTGCCGTAGGCGAGGACCGGGGTGTCCTGGAACTCCATGCCGTAGTTCTTCGCGGCCGGCAGGTCCTCGTGGGTGAGGACGGCGTGGACGCCCGGCACGGTCAGGGCCTCGGTGATGTCGATCGACACGATCTCGGCGTGCGCGACGGTGGACCGCAGGATCTGGCCCCACAGCATGTCCTCGTGCCACATGTCCGAGGAGTACGCGAACTCGCCGGTGACCTTGAGGGTTCCGTCGGGGCGCAGCGTGGACTCGCCGACGCCGCCCTTGGTCCGGGAGCCCTGGGTGACGTTGGTGGGGACGCCCGCGGGGGACTGTGCGGGGGTCTGTGCGGGGGTCTGTGCGCTGGTACGAGCCATGGTCAGACCGCCTCTCCCTGTCGGGCGGCGGCGAGCCGGACCGCGTCCAGGATCTTCTCGTAGCCGGTGCAGCGGCAGAGGTTGCCGGAGAGCGCCTCGCGGATGTCCGCGTCGGACGGCGAGTCGTTGCGCTCCAGGAGCTCGTCGGCCGCGACGAGGAGACCGGGGGTGCAGAAGCCGCACTGGACGGCTCCGGCGTCGATGAACGCCTGCTGGACGGGCGCGAGGTCCGTGCCCTCGCCGGTCTGCGAGTCGGTGCCCTCGGCCCGCCAGTGCTGGGCGTCCTGGAGGGACGTGCCGGACGTGCCGGACGTGCCGGACGCGCCCTGGTCGGAACCGCAGGCACCGGTGGCTCCGGTGGCTCCGGTGGCGCAACTCCCGTGCTCGGCACGCTGCTTGGCGAAGTCGGCGAGGCCCTCGACGGTGACGACCTCGCGCCCCTCGGCCTGACCGGCGGCGACGAGGCACGCGCACACCGGCACACCGTCGAGGCGGACGGTGCAGGAACCGCACTCGCCCTGCTCGCAGGCGTTCTTCGAGCCCGGCAGGCCCATGCGCTCGCGCAGGACGTAGAGCAGGGACTCGCCCTCCCAGACGTCGTCGGCTTCCTGCTGACGGCCGTTGACCGTGAAGTGGACGCGCATGGTCAAGCAACTCCTTCCGCGCCGCGGCTCTTGCCGCGGTACGACTCCCAGGTCCAGCCGAGGGTGCGGCGGGCCATGACGCCCACGGCGTGCCTGCGATAGCTCGCGGTGCCGCGGACGTCGTCGATCGGGCTGGCGGCGCCGGAGCAGAGCTCGGCGAACTGCTTCGCGATCGACGGAGTGATGATCTTTCCGTTGTCCCAGAAGCCGCCCTCTTCCAGCGCGGCGTTCAGGAACTCCTCGGCCGCCTTCGCCCGGATGGGGGTCGGGGCGGCGGATCCGATGCCCGTACGTACGGTGCGGGTCTCGGGGTGCAGGGCGATACCGAAGGCGCACACGGCGATGACCATGGCGTTCCGCGTACCCACCTTGGAGAACTGCTGCGGTCCGTCGGCCTTCTTGATGTGCACCGACTTGATCAGCTCGTCGGCCTCCAGGGCGTTGCGCTTCACGCCGGTGAAGAACGCGTCGATCGGGATCAGCCGGCTGCCGCGCGCCTGCGACTCGACCTCGACCTCGCAGTCGGCGGCGAGCAGCGCGGGGTGCGCGTCACCGGCGGGCGAGGCGGTGCCGAGGTTGCCGCCGACGCCGCCGCGGTTGCGGATCTGCGGCGAGGCCACGGTGTGCGAGGCCAGCGCGAGACCGGGCAGCTCGGCGCGGAGCTCCGCCATGATCCTGCTGTACGGGACGGAAGCGCCGAGCTGGACGGTCTGCTCGCCCACGTGCCAGTCCTGGAGCTCGCTGATGCGGTTGAGGTCCACGAGGTACTCGGGACGACGGTGGTCGAAGTTGATCTCGACCATGACATCGGTGCCACCCGCGATCGGCACAGCCGTGGGGTGCTCGGCCTTGACGGCGAGCGCCTCCTCCCAAGTGGCGGGGCGAAGGAAGTCCATGATCGGCTCTCTTCCTCGTGGCGGGTGGTGCGGCTCGTGGGTGGTGCGGCTCGTGGGGGGGGGTTCGGCTCGTGGGGGGGGATTCGGCTCGTGGCGGGCGATTCGGCTGGTGGCGGCTGGTTCGGCTGGTGGCGGCTGGTTCGGTACGAGTCCTCGGGGCGGGGCGTTCGGTGCGGGCCTCGGGCCCATCGCCCCTGGTGCTCGGCTGACTCGTTCATGTTCTGTTAACGCGGAATGGCGTTAGTACACCGCTCAACACCGTCCCAGGGTCAGTCACCGAAACCATGAAGGAGTTGGCTGGTGACCCAGCCCATCTTGTAGATTCGTATGAAAGACGGGGCTCGGCGATCTCACTCTTTCCAGCTGACACCCGTCCGAAGATCAACGACAAGTTCGAGACAGGATCGGCGGCGAACAGATGCGGCTGCGCGCATTGCTGGAGACCGACGCGCTGGGGCTGCGGCTGCTCGGCGGCGAGGACGAGCTGGACCGGACGGTCCGCGGCGTGATGACCACCGACCTGCGGGACCCGAGCCGGTATCTCTCCGGCGGCGAGCTGGTCCTTACGGGTATGGCCTGGCGCAAGGAGCCCGCCGACTCGGAGCCCTTCGTGCGCATCCTCGCCTCGGCGGGCGTGGCCGCGCTCGCCGCGGGCGAGGCCGAATTCGGCGCCGTACCGGAGGACTTGGTCGCCGCCTGCACGCAGCACCGGCTCCCGCTCTTCGCGGTCAACGAGCGCGTCGCCTTCGCCACGATCACCGAGCACGTGGTCCGCCAGGTCTCCGGCGAGCGGGCGGGCGACCTGGCCGCGGTCGTGGACCGGCACCGCCGCCTGATGACCTCCGGCCCGGCGGGCGGCGGCCCGGACGTGGTCCTCGACCTGCTCGGCTCCGACCTGGACCTGCGGGCCTGGGTGCTCTCCCCCACCGGCCGGCCCATCGCCGGTTCCGGCGGCGCGGGCTCCGCGCTGCCCCCGCCGGTCTGCGCCGCCCTGGCCGCCGAACACCTCGCCGCCTCCCGTACGGGCCGCCGGGGCCCGCACCGCGTGGCGGTCGGAGGGGGCGGCACGACGTACTCGCTCTTCCCCATCCGCAGCAGCGGCCGCGGTACGGGGACGGCGGCGGCGCGGGACGTACGCGAGACGGTCCTGTCGGACTGGTTCCTCGCCGTCGAGGCCGACGCGGGCGACTGGCCGGAGGAGCGGCTCGACCTCCTTCAGGGCGTCACCCAGCTGATCGCCGTCGAGCGCGACCGCCGCGACGCGGCCCGTACGGTACGCCGCCGCCTCGCCCAGGAGGTCCTGGAGCTGGTCCAGACGGGCGCGGCGCCCGCCGAGATCGCCGCCCGCCTGCGGGTCGCGGCCCCCGTGCTGCTGCCCGGCCTGGGCGCGGCCCCGCACTGGCAGGTCGTGGTGGCCCGGGTCGAGTGGGAGGGCGGGGACATCGAGGGCGGCCCGGTCGCCCAGTCGCTCCTGGAGGAGATCCTGGTCGACCCGCACGCGGCCGGGCCCGAGCCCTCGGACCGGATCGCCGTCGCGCACACCGGCGACGAGGCGATCGCCCTCGTACCGCTGCCCGCGGTCGCCGCGGACCAGGAAGGCGCGGAGCCGGGCCTGCTTGCCGATTCGCTCCTGGAGACGGTCCGCGACCCGCTGTCCGGCGGCCTCGACGGCGACGGCCGGCTCACCCTCGGCGTCAGCGCGTCCGTGCACTCGGCGGAGGGGCTGCGCGGCGCCCTGGAGGAGGCCCGGCACGCCCGCCGGGTCGCTGCGGCCCGCCCCGGGCGCGTCTGCGCGGCCGGCCACCAGGAGCTGGCGTCCCACGTCCTGCTGCTGCCGTTCGTCCCGGACGACGTACGCCGCGCGTTCACGGCCCGCCTCCTGGACCCCCTGCGCGACTACGACCGCCGCCACCGTGCGGAGCTGATCCCCACCCTGGAGGCGTTCCTAGACAGCGACGGCTCCTGGACCCGCTGCGCGACCCGCCTCCACCTGCACGTGAACACGCTGCGCTACCGGGTGGGGCGCATCGAGCAGTTGACGGGGCGCGACCTTTCGCGGCTTGAGGACAAGCTGGACTTCTTCTTGGCTCTTCGGATGAGCTGAGGTTGGAGGGGCCTGCCCCCTGGGGGCTCCGCCCCCGGGCCCCCGCTCCTCAAGCGCCGGAGGGGCTGGATTTTGCCGTCGCTCGGCTGGCGCGCCGTCGTGGCTGGTCGCGCCCCGCGGCGGAGCCGCACATGTCACAGCCCCGCGCCCCTTTCGGGGCACGGATGCCGAGCCCAAATCCAGCCCGTCCGGCGTTTGAGGACGAGCGCCTCAGCGCGATACGGGGTCCGGGGCGGAGCCCCGTATCGCCGCTTAACGGAAGCAGTTTTCCGTGATACGGAAGCCATCCGTTTGTGAATTCCTTCACCTACCCCCTTGGCGCCCCGCAGGATTCCGTGCTGAGATGCACGCCACAGCTCAATGACGCGCTCCGGGGAGGGGAATGTGGCGGACACCGCCATGTCTGATTCTGGTTCCGTGTCCACACCCGCACCCGGCGGCCCCGCCCCCGGCGCCCGGGCCTCCGCAGTGCAGAACGCGGTGTGGCGCCTGCGCTCCCGAGGCTGCTGGACCGACGCGGCAGCCCTGCTCGAACACGACGACAGCCCACCCGCCGCACTCCAGCGCACCGCACTCCTCGTGGAGCGCTGCCTCTTCACCGAACAGGGCTGGAGCGACGCCGAGGACGCCCTGCGCGCCGCGGAAGCCCTCGCCGGTACGGACGACGAACGCGGCGCCGCAGCCTGCGAGCGCGGTCAACTCGCCTACGCCGCAACGGTCCTGGGCGTCCGCGACCGTTCCGACGAGGCCCGCGTCGCCCTCAGCCGCGCCGCCGCCCTGATCGCACCGGGCGCCGCGGCCCGCCCCCTGCTCGACTACCGGCGCGGCCTGATCGCCGAACACCTCGCCGACTCCCCCCAGGCCGCCCGCGCCGCCTACCGCCGCGCCCACGCGGGAGCCACCGCCAACGGCGACCAGCTGCTGCTCTCCTCCACCTGGCGCCACCTCGCCGGACTCGCCCTGCGCGACGGCGAGTTGGCCGAGGCCCGGCACGGCTTCGCGGAGACGCTCCGGATCCGCGAAGAACTCGGCTTCCTCGTCGGCACGGCCCCCGCGCTCACCTCGCTCGCCGAGGCCGAGACGGAGCCCGAGGCCACCCGGCTGCGCGCCGAGGCCGCCCGGCTCTACCGGCTGCTCGGCAACGTACCGACGTGGCTGGCCGCCCAGTTGACCCGACCCGCACCGGCGGCCTGAGGGCGGCCGGGCCCAGGGGGCGGCTCCGCGAGGGAGGCTCTGAGCAGGACAGACTCTCCCCCATGAACTACCTCGAACAACACTTCGGCCTCGGCGGGCGCACGGCCCTCGTCACCGGCGGCAGTTCCGGTATCGGGCGGGCCATCGCCCACGCGCTCGCCGGTGCCGGAGCCCGGGTCGTCCTGATGGCCCGTCGGGAAGAGCAGCTGAAGGAAGTTGCCGATGAGATCAACTCGGCTGGTTTGCAGGCCAGTTGGGTGAGCGCCGACCTCGGCGACCGGGACACGCTGCGCGCCGCCGCCGACCGCGCGGCCGAGGCGTACGGCGAGCCCGACATCCTCGTCACCTCGGCCGGTGTCAACCTGCGGCCCCCGCTCGACGAGCTGAGCGAGCAGGACTGGGACACCACCATGGCGGTCAACCTCGACGCCCCGTTCCTGCTCGGGCAGCGCTTCGGGCCGACGATGGCCGAGCGGGGCTGGGGCCCGTCTCCCCGATCTTTGCGGATCAGCCCGCGGCGTCTGGTGCGGTGCATCGGCGTGCGCCCGGATCGCCCTCGTACTGGACGTACTTGGGTGATTCGGGCGTGCGGCGAGGTGCCGTGCCAGGCGTCG
>NZ_JAVIFW010000011.1 GCF_031157275.1 Streptomyces sp. LHD-70 | reverse complement strand
CTGCCGCGGACGCACCGGCAACGGGGCGTCCGCGGCAGGCCCCACGGGTGCTTCACAGCAGGACGCCGGTCGCCATTACGGCGGCCACGGTCAGCAGCAGAGTGCCGAAGACCCGCTGCAGGATGGCGGGCTGGACCTTCGCGGACAGCCGCTTGCCGTCCCAGGCTCCCAGGACCGCCGTCGCGATGAACGGCATGATCAGGGCCCAGTCCAGGCTGACCTGGGTGGACGCGCGGGCCGCGAGGGCGACCAGGGCGTTGGCGATGATGACCAGCAGGCTGGTGCCGACGGCCGCGCTCATCGGTACCGCCAGCGCCGCCACCAGGGCGGGGACGGTGAGGAAGCCGCCGCCGACCCCGAGGAACCCGGTCATTGCGCCCAGTGCGGCCCCCGCCCCCGCTGCGCGGGGCGCCGCGACCGTCGCACCCTCGGACAGTGTCCGCTGACGCAGCATGCGCAGCCCGGCGAGCACGGCGAGGGCGGCGAAGGCCAGGGTCAGCACGGCGGCGGGAATGTGTGCGGACAGCAGGCCGGCCGCCGCGGCGGGCAGCAGCCCGGCCGCGGCGAACAGCAGGCCGGCCCGCCAGCGCACCGTTCCCGCCCGGGCGTGAGCCAGCAGTGCGGTGAGCGAGGTGACGATCACGATGATCAGGCTGGCGGTGGTGGCCTCGGCAGGGCTGAAGCCGAGCAGGTAGATCAGGGCGGGGACGGTCAGGATGCTGCCGCCCGCCCCGAGTGAGCCCAGGGCGAGACCGACCAGCGCCCCGGCGAGCAGGGCGAGAACGAACGCGGTCATATGACGGTCCCCACCGCCCCATGCGCGTCCTGGACGGGCAGGCCCAGATCGGCCCAGGCGCACATCCCGCCGGTGACGTCGACCGCCGCGACACCGCGCTCGGCGAGCAGGTGCGCGGCCTGCTGGGAGCGGTTCCCGGAGCGGCAGATCAGCACCAGGCCACGGCCGTCCTCGCGGCCGGGCAGGCCCGGCCTCTCGGCCAGCCGCGACAGCGGCAAGAACAGGGCACCGGGCGCGTGACCGGCCCGGAACTCGTTCTCCTCACGGACGTCGGCGAGCAGTGCGGAGCCGTCCTCGACGGCGCGGTGGGCCTGCGCTGGTGTGGTGCGGCCGGGGCCGCTCTGGGGCAAGAGCATGATGCTTCCTCTGGCGCCTCTGACCCCCTGGGCCGGCCGTGAGTGGCCGGCGGGGTCAGGTGGTGCGGTCAGTGCTGGGCGAGCGTGACGAGGGTGAGGCCGGCGTCGGCGGCCGCGGCGTAGCCGTCATCGACGGCGACGACGTCACGTCCGTTGGCGTCCAGGACGGAGGCGGCGATCGCCGCGCGCATGCCGCCCGCGCAGTGCACCCACACGGTCCCGGCGGGCACCTCCTCAAGCCGCTGGTGGACCTGGTGGATCGGGATGTGCACGCTGCCCTCGATCCAGCCCTGGGACCGCTCGCCGTCCCGGCGGACGTCCAGCACCACTAGCTCCTCGCCCCGCTCCCGCGCGGCGGCCAGGTCGGCGAACGTCGCCCGCGGGAACGAGGCAAGGGGTGCCCCGTCGCCGGTCCAGTCGGCCGGAGAGCCGACGGCCGCGGCGGCCGGGCGGTCGATGCCCACCCGGGCAAGCTCACGCTGGGCACGGCTGATGTCCTCGGAACTCTCCGCGAGCAGGGTGACCGGCTTGCCCCACGGGATCATCCACGCCAGGTAGGTGGCCGGCTGCCCATCGACCTCGAAGTTGAACGAACCCGCCACATGGCCTTCCGAGAACGCCACCCGGCTGCGCAAGTCGACGACCCACTCCCCGGCCGCCAGGCGGCGGGCGATCTCCCCGACGTCCGCACGCTCCGGTGCGGTCAGGTCCACCGGGGCGGGGCCTGCGGCGTTGGCCGGGCCCATGTGCGCGTAGTAGGCCGGAACATCGTCCAGACCGGCCAGTAGCTCCTCGACGAACGTATACACGTCCTTGAGCAGCGCCGGGTTGGATGTCTTCTCCGTACCGATGGTGCTGTGGTCGCCGTCGGCCTGGCCGGCGGAGCAGAAACTGCCGAACCCGTGTGTCGGCATCACCGCCACGTCGTCGGCCAGCTCGACGGCGAGCCGGTGCGCGGAGGCGTGCTGGTCTCGGGCCAGCTGCTCGGTGAGCCGCGGCTCCACCAGATCGGGGCGGCCCACGCTGCCGATCAGCAGCGAGCCGCCGGTGAACGCGGCGACCGGTCGCCCGGCCTCCTCCAGTACGTAGGAGGTGTGGTGCGGGGTGTGACCCGGGGTGGCCACGGCCCGCAGGACCAGGCCCTCGTCGATCTCCTCGACATCGCCGTCGGCCACCGCGACCCGTGCGTACGCCACCGACGCCCCGGCGGGCACCAGGTAGCGCGCGCCGGTCAGCCGGGCCAGCTCCAGGCCACCGGTGACGTAGTCGTTGTGCACGTGCGTCTCCGCGACGGCCGCGATCCTGACCCCGCGCCGGGCCGCTGCCGCGATCACCCGGTCGATGTCCCGCGGCGGATCAACCACCACCGCCGCCCGGGCCCCGCCCGCCAGATAGCTGCGGTTGCCCAGACCTTGGATCTCAAGGATGTCGGCAAAGAACACGGCACACTCTCCCTCACGGCACAATTACCCCCCGGGGTATCTCAATCCACCGTAACAGAGATACCTGGGGGGGTATCTAGGGAGGTGTGCGACGGTCGCTACGCTCACGAAGGTGCCCCGGCTCGCGAAGCTCCTGCGGGTGCCGACCCCGGCCGACCGGGGTCCATGGGCAGCCGTGCCCCGGCACCCCGGCGCGCCCGCACCAGCCGACGCGGACACCCCGGGCGCGGACATCTGTATCGGCTACGCCCGCTGCTCGACCCTGACCCAGGAACGCCAGAGCCAGCTGGGCACGCTTGCCGCGAAGAGCGCCCCCCCCCGGGACAAGATCGTCTTCGCCGAGAAGATCAGCACCCGCGTGCAGGTCCGCCCGAAGTTCGAGGCCGCGCTCGCCGCCGCAAGGTAGATCAAGGCCCACGCCCGCATTGCCGGGTCATCTTCACGGTGTACAAGATGAAGCGGCTCCGGAGGGACACCGCCGAGCTGACGCTCGCCGACCACCTGACCGCCCACGGCCTGGTCCTGGAGATGCTCGCCGGTCCCCTCACGAGGATCTGGTTCTGGCTCAACACCTGTGGACCACACACTCTGAGTGACGACTGGCGGTCGTGCTGGGCTCTGGGAAGTTGCCCGAAATTGATCAGTGGCCGATCTGCTGGCTGACAGTCCGGGGTCGTGGAGAAGTGGAGCTCCGGCTTGAGGAGCTGCTGTTCCCGTCGGTCGCCGGTGTCGCGGTGCGGTCGGTCGACCTGAACAGCGAGACGGTACGTATCGAAGCCCAGTGCACGACGGCTGGTGCCGCGTGCTCCGGTTGCGGCGCCTGGTCGAGTCGGGTCCATGGCTCCTATCTGCGATTTCCCTCTGATGTGCCCAGCGCGGGAAGACGGGTGATGCTGTGCTTACGCGTCCGCCGGTTCATCTGCGGGAATGCCGCGTGCGACCAGCGGACCTTCGTCGAGCAAGTGACCGGGCTGACTCGGCGGTTCGGTCGGTGGACCGAGCGTCTACGGGCAACGCTGGAGTCGATCGGCCTCGCGCTCGCTGGCCGGGCCGGCGCTCGCATGGCTGCTGTGTTCGGGGAGTCAGTCAGCCGGAGCACGGTCCTGCGGCTGCTCGACGCGCTGCCTGAGCCAGAGATGGCCGCCCCACGGGTAGTCGGCGTAGACGAGTACGCCACTCGCAAGGGCCGGAACTACGGGACCGTCCTCGTGGACGTCGAAACCCGCCGGCCGCTGGACCTCCTGCCCGACCGGGAGGCATTGATGGCGCTCTCTGAAATCGGCCACCGGACCTTATTCGGGAGTACCTACCGGCAGAACACCGTCGTCTCCAAGGCCTTCGGGATCCTCGCCGACCGGCCCGAATGCTACGTGTACTCCCCAGCCGTCGGGTGCGTCATCACCGGCGTCCCCTGCGAGGACGTCGTCACCCACTACTCGTGCCGTCAGGCCCTGATCACCCTGCACGACTCCCCGGAACTCCTCGACAACTCCCCGGTCAGCAAGGACCTCCTCGCCATCACCGACTGGGTCATCCAAGCCGGCGCCCAGGACCTCATCGGCGTCACCGGATCGTTCCTCGTCGGCGTCTGCAGGCCGCGCTCCGACGACCTCGTCTGCTACGGCCCTCGCGGGTACGAGGCAGCCCAGGCCCTGTTCGCCGAGCGATCCCTGATGCGCCCATACGAAGGCGAGACCCAGACCCGCCTCTACATACGCCGCGCCACGTACATGGCCGGCTCCAGCTTCGACATGCTGATGCGCCAAGAGGCCCGCAAGCTACAGGGCCTGACCACCGGCGCTGGCGCCCACATCAACTGCGAGCCCCTGCGCGCCGACGGCGACCGCACCTTCCACGACCTGGTGGCCCAGGAAATGGGGGAGATCAGCGTGCTCGCCCGGATCACCAGCCACACCGAAGGGCTGGCGGCGCCGGCGCTCTACGGCATCGACGTCGAGACCGTCATCGAGTCCACGATCGACGAGGCGGAAGTCTTCGCCCGCAGAATCACGCACCTGCGCAGCTACCTCGGCGCCTACACCGGCGCGTTCCGGGAGGGCGACTCGGTCCATCTGTCCGGTCGCCTGGTCCACATCCAAGGCCCTGGTCAGCTCGGCGGATTCGGCATCGAGTTGACCCCGTGGAGCGCGGCCACGTCCTTATCTCGCCAGCCTCGCCCGCTGAAGCGGCACCCCCCCGGGGGGCGTACTTGCACTTCCCACCATGTGTGCAGGATCCATAGCTGCTACTGCCGCGGCTGACGGGGCCCGTGCTGCGCATCAGCTAGCGCTCTCAAGGGCGGGCCCTGGGGCGCCGACACCTCGACGGACGCGCCCGGGGAGCAGTTGCACCCGAGGTTGCACCTGGAGGAGGGCCCAGGGGTGTGCCAGAGGTTGCACCGGGGGTACTGCCGGAGGTGTGAACCCCGGTTTCGAGGTGTTCCTTGTTTTCGCAGGTCACCCCCGCTCGGCAACCCCTCGAGGAGCCAGGACACCTCTTCTCCGCGATAGCCGGAGAAGAGGACAGTGCTGGAGGTACGGCAAGGCAGCCCAAGGTCGCGGCGTCCGCGGTCGCCTGATCGACGGCGAGCATGTGGGATACAGCGGCGAGGAGTTCGGGGTAGGGCTTGGCGAGGCGGGCTGCTTCGGGATTGTCAGTGCGGCTCGGCAGTATGGGCCCCATGAGTCACAACATCGCGTACTCCACCGCCGACAAGAGGGACGTGCTGGCGTTCCTCGGCAGCAAGGGCGACCTGACGGAAGACCAGCAGCGCTGCCTCACCAACATGCGCATGTACGCCCAGGCGCGCCAGGACGATCTGGACCGTCAGGCGGTCGACTGGGGCCTGACGATCCCCAAGGCTCTGGAGCACCTCATAGCCGGGCGGGTCGACTCGCAGGCTGAGTGCGCGGGCAATGCCTACCACGCTGCGCTGCAGCACATCATCGACCGCAATGCGTCCGACCCGGCCCAACTGGGCACGTACTCCAAGCCGTCGACGTTCTTCTCGCTGGTGGACGAGGAGATGCGTCGCCTCGGTGTTCCGTTGGACCTGCTGCCGCACGGCTTCCTTTACGGCGGGCTGCCGGACGACTTCCCCCACATCCCGCACTCGGTGGACGGCTACCCGGCGATCGGCTACCTGCCGCTGGTCAAGGCCAAGCCGGCCGCCGACGCGTACCGCGCAGTGCTGGACCGGCTGGACTCCGGATTCCGGTACGACGTCCAGGAGCTCATCGAGAAGCTGCAGTTCGAGCACGAGGCGTGGGAGTACGCAACGAAGGCGATCGACTGGTACACCTCGGACACGATCTTCTTCCAGCTCACGTAGCCCCGCGGGAGAGGCCCGTCAGATGCCGGGCCAAGCGGGCGCGGAAGGACAGAGGCGCTACCTGCGAGCGCCGCGGAGGCGCTCGATGAGGTCGTGCAGGAACACGGGAACGCCACCGCCCGCATTCATGGTCAGCACGGTTGCCGTGAGGAGGGTGAGTAAGCCCGAGGACAAGTAGGTCCACAGGCCTGCGTCGACGGACGCCCACGCCATGATGGCCCAAGTCACCGCACCCACAGGCAGGGCGGCGACGAGAAGCCACCACATGAGCACACCGGTGGCTGAGTACCAGTTCGCCCGTGTCGAGGAAGGCGTTGACGGTGGCACGGGTGCCGAGTGGAGGAATCGGCTGATCCGCTCGGCCTCCACCTCGGTGCGCCAGCGCTCGGCGAGCCGATGCTCGGCGACCCGCGAACTCCCCGACCACGTACGGGAGATGACTCGCGACGCCCTGGACCTTGCCTCGCGGTCGCACTGGGGATGGCCGCAGTGGGACCCGACCGACCCCGAAGGCGAAGACGTACGCCGCGCCGAAGTCGGCCCCCTCACGGTCGTCTACACCGTCAACCGACCCGGCGCGCACCTGTACGTCCTCGCCGTCACCTGGGCCGGATAAGCCCACAGGCCTGCAACAGAGATAGGAGACCCATACCCGGCCCGAAGTGATGCAGCAGCTGCGACGCGCCATGGACGAGCAGGCGCGGGCCGAGCAACAGCTCACCGACGAGATCGTGCGTCTGGCGCGGCAGGACAAGTAGTCCCCGCTGAGAGCGAGCACGACGAGGGCCCCGCCACGGCGGAGCCCCTCGTCGTGCTTCCGGGTTCTGCTCGCGGTCAGTGCTGCGGCTGGGGGCTGGTGCCGCTGGGGAGCGCGGAGGCCAGGCGGGGGAAGAGCTGCTCGGCGTTGCCGCGGTTGATGGCGTGCCGCTGGGATTCGGTCAGGTGGAAGTCGTCCAGCATCCCGGCGAAGCGCGCCGATTTGGCGCTGGGGGCATAGGGCCAGTCGCTGCCGTAGGTGATGTGGGTGGGGTCGGCGAAGGCGAGCAGGCTGGGCAGGGCGTAGGGGGAGGAGGACAGGGCGGTGTCGTAGTAGAAACGGCGCAGGCGCTCAAGGCCGTCCCCCGGAGTGCCGTCCGGGGCGCAGTGCTGGGCCAGGCGCTCGGCGGCGTAGGGCACGAAGCCGCCCGCGTGGGAGAGCAGGACCTTCACGTCCGGGTAGCGCTCCAGGCAGCCGGAGCGGGCCAGGTTGACCGCGGCACGAGTCGTGTCGAGCAGGAAGTCGGCCGCGTAGGCCGGCAGGCCGGGCACCGGCTCGGCGGGCAGGGCCGACGGGTGGACGAAGACGACGGCGGAGCGCCGGTTCAACTGCTCCATCAGCGGGTCGAAGGAGGGATCACCCAGGTAGATCCCCTTGCTGTTGGCCAGCAGCGTCACTCCGTCGGCGCCCAGTTCGTCCAGGGCGTGACAGGCCTCGCGCACGGCGCCCTCGACGTCGGGGAGAGTCAGGGTGGCGAAGAAGCCGAACCGATCGGGCATGCGGTCGCGCAGGTCTGCGCAGAACGCGTTGAGGGTGCGGGCCATGGCCCGGGCTTCTTCTTGGCCGGCCGGCTCGACGGCCGGCGTGGACACCGACACGACGGCCGAGACGATGTCGTTGTCGGCCATCACTTCCAGCGCGGCGTCTTCGTGCCACTCGGGGATGGAGCGCCCGCCGGCGGTGATGCCGAGGGAGGTGAGCCACTGGGCGTAGGCGGGCGGAACGATGTGCTGGTGGGTGTCGATGCGGCGTGCGGCAGTCATAGGTGGGCCTTTCGGGTGCTACGGCTCCGAGAGCCGAGGGGGCCATGGGGAGAGGTCAGCAGGCGGTCATCGCAGCTCGCGTTTGAGGATCTTGCCGCTGGCCGTCATGGGCAGTTCCTCGCGGAACTCGAAGAGGCGCGGGTACTTGTAGGCCGCCATGGTGTCTTTGCACCAGCTGCGCAGGTCGGCTTCGGCGAGGCGGGCCCCGTGGCGGGGTATGACGTAGGCCTTCACTTCCTCGCCGTGCACGGGATGGGGGACGCCCACGACGGCGGCCAGGCTCACGCCGGGGTGGGTCAGCAGGGCCTCCTCCAGCTCGCGCGGATAGATGTTGTAGCCGCCGCGGATGATGAGGTCCTTGGCCCGGTCGATGAGGATGTAGTCGCCGTCGGCGTCCTGGCGTGCGATGTCCCCGGTGCGGAACCAGCCGTCGCGCAGGACGGCTGCCGTCTCTTCGGGCCGGTGGTGGTAGCCCTTCATGACGTTGTGGCCGCGCACGGCGAGTTCGCCCGGCTCGCCGTCGGGGACATCGGCCCACGACGCGTCGATCAGGCGCATCTCCACACCCCAGACGGGTCCGCCGACCGAGCCCGGCTTGGGCGCCCGCCCGGGGGACTGGAAGGTCACCATGGGGCTGGTCTCGGACAGCCCGTAGCCCTCGTGGATGTCGACGCCGAAGGCGGTGCGGAAGCGGTGGGCGATCTCGACGGCGAGGGCGGCCCCGCCCGACAGGGCCATGCGCAGCCGCGCGGCGACCGCGGTGCGGGTGGGCTCGTCCAGGGGCTCTTCGAGCAGGCGCCAGTACATGGTGGGGACGCCGGCGAAGACGGTGACGCTCTCTCGTGCCAAGGTGCGCAGTACCTCGCCGGACTCGAAGCGCGGCATGAGCACCATGCGGCCGCCGAGGCCGAAGGTGGCATTCATCTGGATGGTCTGGCCGAAACTGTGGAAGAGCGGCAGCACGACCAGATGGACGTCGTCGCGCCGGGCCTCGATCGTGCGATGGCAGGTGAGAGCGTTGAACGCCATGTTGGCGTGGGTGAGTTCGGCGCCCTTCGGGCTGCCCGTCGTGCCGCTGGTGTAGAGGATCACCGCGGTGTCGGTCTCGGGCGGGCAGACGCTCTCGAAGGTTTCGCCCTGCGCGGCGAGCGCGGTGCTCAGGGACGCCACGTCCGGCACCGGCGAGGGCGCCTGGTCGTCGGTGATGAAGAACAGGCGCTCGCAGGCGGGGGCCGCTGCCACGGCTTCGGCGACTTCTGCGGCCGCTACCGGCGCATCCGGTGCGGTGTGGCAGAAGAAGAAGCGCGCTCCGGAGTCGGCGAGGTGGTAGGCGATCTCGCGCGGACGCAGCATCACGTTGAGCGGCACGACGACGCCGCCGGCCTTGAGGATGCCGTAGTAGAGCACCGGGAACTCGAGGCGGTTGGGGCAGCTCAACGCGACCCTGTCCCCGCGGGCCAGACCCAGGTCGGTGAGCAGGTTCGCCGCACGGTTGGCGGTGGCGTCGACCTCGGCGTAGGTCATACGCGTCGAGCCCTGGACAACCGCCTCGCGGCCGGGATCGTGGCGTGCGGTGTGCTCCAGCATGGAGGCGAGATTCAGCATGATCGACTGCTCCCGGTGAGTGCCGTGCACGGGAAGGCGTGCGCGGGCGCAAAGGGCTGGACCGACTCGAAGTGCGATATTAGATGCGCCCAGTGCGTTAAATGAACAGCCTGACGCCGGAGTTTGTCAACGGCTTGACAAGTTTTGGTGTGTGCAGGCTCGTGGTGAGACGCCAAGCGGAGCCTCAGGTGTCGGTGGGCTGCCTCGCGGACTCGGAGATCTTGCTCGCCACCCTGTTCAGCAGGCCCTTGAGGGCGAGCTGCTCCTCGACGCTGAGGTCGGCGAACCACTCCTTCTCCAGCGCGTTCTGCTGCGCGAAGGCTTCCCTGATCGCCTCGTGCCCGGCGTCGCTGAGGCGGACGGACACCAGGCGGCGGTCCGTGGGGGAGAGCCGCTCGCGGATCACCAGGCCGTCGCCCTCCAGGGTCGCCAGGACGCTCGAAGCGGACTGGCGGCTCATCCCGCCGAGGCGGGCGATGTCCCGAGCCTCCGCCCGCTGGAAGATCCACACGATGTACAGGACTCGGAAACCGCTGGTGCTGAGGCCGTGCGGCCGGTGCGCCAGCCGCTCCGACTGTTGGCCGTGCATGTTGGCCGTGCGCAGCAGGAGCATGCCCAGCTGAAAGGCGGCGCCGTCGATGTCGGGGAGCTCGCGGCGGGTCAACTCCAGCGCCGCATCGCCGAAGTCGGCCCCCTGGACCTGCGAGGCTGTCGCGGGCAGTGGGTCCGTCGACGCGTCGTCCGTCATCGTTCGCCCTTCGTTCCTTGGCTGCGCGCCCGCCGACGGCGGGCAGGTCCCGGCAGGCTATCGGGCGGATCATGCGGCCTGTCGGCCGCAGTCCTCCGGCGACCGGCCCGCTGCTCATGGCGCCGGGGGAGTCAGTGACCGTGCGCGCAGGCTCTGGCCCCGGAGAGTCGCGACGACGGTGCCATCCTGGTTGGTCACGGTGACGTCGTACAGGCCGCTCTTGGCGTTCTGGTGCAGCGCCTCGCAGTCGGCGCTCAGCACATCGTCCACGCGGGCGGGGCTGAGGTAGTGCACCTGGGCGCCGGTGGACACCACGGGCGCGCCGCCGTCGTTCGCGGCGTAGGCCAGGGCGGTGTCGGCGAGCAGGAAGATGATCCCGCCGTGACAGATGTCGTGGCTGTTCAGCATCTCGGGCCGCACGGTCATCGACAGCCGCGACCGGCCCGGCGCCGTGAACTCGACACCGATCCCGTGGCTGTGGCTGCACGCGTCGCCCGCGAGCAGGGCCAGGCTGTGCGTCGGCAGTCCGGCCCGGCCCTGCGGCCCCCAGGTCTTGGTCTGTGGGAGGTCCTCGTTCGTCAGCGGCATCGGTCGCCTCGTCCTTCTCTTCGGTGCGCGCGCATGTTGCGCCTAGAAAGACAAAGAATAGACTGTCAATGCCTTGACTTTCTCTTTCTTGATGGAAGACCTTTGGTCGACCGGGGAGCGTCGCTCCCTGAGGAGGCGTGGCCGCTGGACGAGCCGCCCGCCTCCCTTCCCTACCTCCTGAGCCGGAGACGCCATGTCCGTGCGCGTACCGAAAATCCACAGAGGGCGGCTCATGGCCGTGACCGCCTGCTTCCTGATCCTGCTGTGTGAAGGATTCGACCTCGCGATGTTCGGCAGCATCGTGCCGTCGTTGCGTTCCTACGGCGCCTGGGATCTGAGCGCAGAAATGATCGGCTACATGGGCTCGGCGTCCGTACTGGGCATGCTGTGCGGTGCGGCCGTCGCGGCCTGGCTCGCCGATCGGGTGGGGCGCCGCCCCGTCATGGTCGGCGCGGTCATCGTCTTCTCTCTCGCCATGGGCGGCGGGGCCATCGCGCCTGGGCCCGAGGTGTTCCTGCTGCTGCGCTTCTTCGTGGGGCTCGGTGCGGGCGCGGTGATGCCCACGGCCGCAGCCGCACTGATCGATTCCGCCCCCGCCGACCGGCGCAACCAGTTCAGCGCGATGGGATTCGTGGGAGTCGGCCTCGGGGGTGTATTGGCAGGCCTGCTGTCCCTGTGGCTGGTGCCTGCCTACGGATTCCGGGCCATGTGCGCAGTCGGCCTGCTGCCGCTGCTCATGACGCCGTACCTGTTCAAGGCGGTGCCGGAATCGACCGCGTTCCTCCAGGCCCGGGGGCGCAGGGGCGAGGCCGCCAGAGTCGCGGCCGACCTGGGCTTCGAACTGGATCCACACGCTGCGACGAGCCCGGACCGTCCCGCACAGCGGCCCGGGGAGGGCAAGCGGCTGAGCCTGGTGTTCGGCCAGGGGCGCGGCCTGGGCACGGTGCTCTTCTGGGGCGCCACACTCTTCTGCCTGCTGGTCACCTTCGGCGTGAGCGCCTGGCTCCCCGACCTGCTGCACGGAGCCGGCTACAGCCTCTCCGTCTCCCTGGGCTCGCTGGTGGCCCTCAAGGCGGGAGCGGTCGGAGTGCTGGGTGCGGGATGGCTCGCCGACAAGTTCGGGCAAAAGCGCGTAGTGCTGTGCACCTACCTGTGCACGGCCGTGTCCCTGGCCGCCCTGAGCCTGGCGCCTCCGCCGCCCGTCACCTATGCCCTCATCGCCCTGCTCGGCCTGGGCACCACGGGCCTGCAGACGCTGATCAATGCCTATGTCGGCAGCTACTACCCGGAGCGCGCCCGCGCGACGGGGCTCGGTCTCAATCTCTCGATCGGCCGCATCGGCGGCATCGTCGGCCCGAGCTATCTGGGCTTCCTGGTCTCCGCCGGCTTCGGCCTCGACAGCAAGTTCTACGCCCTGGCGATCCCCGCGCTGGTGGGAGCCTGTCTCATCGCACTGGTACCCCGGCCCCGCCCCATGGCATCCGGCCATGCGGCCGAACCGGCGGACACCCCTGTCGGCACCGGCACTTGAGCGTCAGCGGGCCCGAACGGGCCGACGCGTTCGGGCCCTTGGGACACCAGGCTGAGCCGTGGGACGGAGCGCAAGCCGGCCGGGGCACGGACGCCGGCCCGCGGACTGGCAGCCCTGCATGTCACGACAACGCACGCGGACGGCGTTGTCCTGCCCGCCAATGTGCGGGGAACCTACCTCGGCGCCTCGGCGGTCTGACCCCAGGCTGCAGAGGCAGCGGATGCGGCCAGGCCTGGACTTCCCTGCCCGCCCAACCTGCCCCTCGCCGAAGCCGCACGGCCGCTGATCGCCTGGTCGGTCGGAGGGCGGGAACGGCGCGACCCGCCCCGGCGATCTGTCTCGGCGGCGAAGCACACCAGCACGCGCGCCATGCCGAATCACGCGGTTCGTCGATGGCCGCGCCGGGCTCCAGCAGGAACTGGCGCCGCAGCTAGACGAGTTCACCCGGGCGCGACGCAACGGTTTCGGGGAGTGGTCCTCGATGCTCGACTCCGCGGCGAGTGGAGCCCCGGAGACTGCTAGTCGGCGCTCTGCACGAGCTTGAAGGCAATGCGTGCGGCGGCATGCTGCGCGGCGCGCCGTACGCGCCCCAGTGCAGGGCGCGCGGGCGCCGGGAGGGGGGAACCGGATGCCAGGCGGGGGAAGAGCGCCTCGGCGCTGGCCCGGTTGATGGACCTGAGCTGCTCCGGCGGCGCGAAGGTGTCGAGGCCGTTGGCGAAGTACTGCCCGGCGGGTGTCGGGGCGAAGGGCCAGTCGCTGCCGAACAGGACATGCCCGGGCTGCGCAAAGGCGAGCAGGGTCGGCAGCGCGGCAGGACTCGATGACAGGGCGGTGTCGAAGTAGAAGGAACGGAAGTCGTCCAGCACGTCCAGCGGGCTGCGCCGGGTGTCGTTCGCGATGGTCAACGCCATGCGGTGGGAGGAATAGGGAACGAAGCCGCCTGCGTGGCTGAGGATGAACCGTAGGTTCCGGTAGCGGTGGACGATTCCGTTGCGCACGAGCAGGTAGGCCGCGCGGGTGGTGTCGAGCAGGAAGTCGGCGGCAAACGGAGGGATGCCTTCGACGGTCGGGGCAGGCAGTTCGGCGGGGTGGACGAACACCACGGCGCCACGCTCGTCGAGGGTGCGCCACAGCGGTTCCGGGCCCTCTGCGCCGAGGTAGGTGCCCCGGTTGTTCGCGAGCAGGGTGACACCGTCGGCGTGAAGCTCGTCCAGAGCGCGGGCCGCCTCGGCCGCCGCCGCGGCGACGTCGGGAAGCGGCAGTGTCGCGAAGAATCCGAAGCGCCCCGGATGCCCGGCGGTGAGTGACGCCGAGAAGTCGTTGAGCCGGCGCGCCAGGGCGGCGGCCTCGCCCGTCTCCTCCACGAACCCGGTGCCGGGTGCGGAAGCGGAGAGCACCGCTGACGCCGTGCCCAGGGTGTCCATGAGCTCCAGGGCCCCCTCGGGACTCCACTCGGGCAGTGCCCTGCCGCCCGCCTCGCTGATGCCGGCTTTCGCCAACAGGTCCCGGTAGAAGGGCGGAACGAGATGCTGATGGACGTCGATCCGGCCTGGCCGGACGGTGGGGGCGGTGCTCATGCGGCTCTCCCGGAGCTGGGCGGCAGACAACCCTAATGTAGCAGTCATTCCAATTGGTGTAACCGCTACAGGAAGCGTCGGTGCGTGCCGGGTCGGACCCGATGCGGTGGGCCCGGCGCTGGGGTCCCTCCGGGGCGGCGTGGCGCGAGGGTCTTCGCGGGGTAGCGCCGAGGTAAGCCCAAAAGCCGCCAGTTCTTGATCTTGGTGGGTCTTTTCAGCTCCCGGTGTGAGCCCCGAGAGCGTTGACGCGGTTCTCGTACTCGCGGCGGGCCTTGCGCTGGGCCGGGACCGCCGCAGTGCCGTCGAGAGACTGGCAGCGGTCGAGGAGTTGGCGGTGGACTGCGGGTACGGCAGTGACGCGCAGGGTGTAGCCCTGGCCGCGCCGTACGGTCACGCCCTGGTCGAGCGTGACGCGCTCGGCGGGTTCCAGTTCGGCGGCGCGGAGGAAGTCGGCGACCTTGCCCGGCATGTCGAGGACGACCGGCGTTTCAGGGGGTGGGGCGCCTGGGTCGGCGGCCGTGTAGTCGGGCAGGAGGTCGGCGACGGCGGTACGGATGGCGCCGCGGCTGACCTTGTGGTCGCGGGCGAGCGCGGCGATGGAGCGGCCTTCCAGGTACGCGGTACGTACGGCGTCGACCAGCTCGGCCTTGACGGCCGGGCGGCGCCCGCCCTTGTTGCCCTTGGCCTCGGCGGCCCGCAGCCCGTCGTACGTCAGCTCGCGCTGGAGGTCGCGCTGGAGTTCGCCGGCGGCGGCGAGGGTCTGCACCATGAACTTCACGGTGAACAGCAGTTCGCCGGTCCGCGGGTGGCGGGCGGTGAGGTCCATCGCGGAGAACGCGCCGTCGTGGATGCGCAGGGCGAGGCGGTCTCGGTGCAGAACGTCGAGCACGTCGAGGATGTGCCCGGTGCCGCGGATCAGGCGGAACATCTCGGAGATGTGCACGGTGTCGCCCGGCCGTGCGTAGTTCAGCAGTTCGCGGAACTTCGGGCGCTGGAGAGGGGGAGGCGGCTGGAGGTGCCCGGGTCCTCCTCGAAGAGGACAGGTTCCTCGATCCCGGCCTCGTCCAGAACGAGATTCTGCCGGGCGGTCGACTGCTGGTCGGTCGAGCCCCGCTCGTAGACCAGGTTCGCCACCGAGGGCCTCTTCCGTACGGAGGATCGGCCTCTCTCTTCGTCAAACCCTGTCAGCAATCACCATCGGATCCGGTTGGATTCGAGCCGCCGCGAACCCCTAGATCGCACGGGTTCAGTGGACGCGCCAGCCTCTTGTCGTTAAACGATCGTTTGACGACAGACGGCGCCCCGACCCCGGTGCGTTGCTTCCGGGCGGGACTCCGGCGTGGACGATGACGTCAGCGCCCCGCCGTGCCGCCCGGCGGGATGCTTCCAGTCGGGTTCGTCACCGTCGAACAGGGTGGTCAGCGTGGTGTCGGAGCACGCGGCGGCCAGCCACCGGCCAAAGTCGAGCCCGGCGGTGACCGGCTCCCGCTCAACCGTCGAGGGACCTTTCGATGCTCGTCGGCGTCCCTCCCGACGCATGGGAATACTCCATGAAACTGCTCAGTTTCCATGATGATATGTATACTGCAAGTATGTCGAATGCTGTGGATCCTGCCGAGCTGTCCGAGGACATCCGTGCCCTGATATGGGCATACACCCGTCGTTTGAGCGGCGAGTCGCAGGCCGTCGGCGATCTCACCCTGTCGC
Organism: Streptomyces sp. LHD-70; assembly: GCF_031157275.1. Lineage (GTDB taxonomy): Bacteria > Actinomycetota > Actinomycetes > Streptomycetales > Streptomycetaceae > Streptomyces. The sequence goes on along the minus strand of NZ_JAVIFW010000011.1, from coordinate 284,974 downwards.
AGCAGACAGTGCTGGCCCGGCTGTATCAGGCACCGGGTGCGACCAGTGCCGAGCTGGCCCGGGCGGAGTACGTGAGCCCTCAGTCGATGAGCAGCACGGTCTCCGCGCTGGTCGACGCGGGTCTGGTCGCCGTGTCGCCTGATCCGCGCGACGGCCGTCGCCGCAGGCTGGACCTGACGGACGAGGGGACCGCCGCCATCGAGGCGGTGCGCGCCCACAAGGCGGACTGGCTGCGGGGCCGGCTCGTCGCCGCGCTCACTCCGGCCGAGCAGCGGCAGTTGGCCGACGCGGTCGTCCTGCTCCAGCGTCTCCTCGGCCCCGATACGACCCCGACCATCTCGTCATCGAAGGGACCATCATGAGCATCACCAGGATCGACCCCGTCAGTGCGCTGATCGCGATCGACCTCCAGAACGGCATCCTCGCCCTGGCCGAGGCCGAGGAAGCCCGGCGGATCGTCGAGCGGACCGCGGAGCTGGCCGACGCCTTCCACGCGGCCGGGCTGCCGGTCATCTGGGTGACCGCCCTCGGGCGTCCCGCAGGGCGCACCGAGGTGCCGCTGCCCGGCGGCGAGCCCCCGGCCGACTTCGCCGTCCTGGACGAGCGGCTTCCGGTTACCGAGACGGACCTGCAGGTGGCGAAGAAGGCCCTGAGCGCCTTCACCTCGGCAGAGGTCACTGGGCTGCTGGCCGAGCGGGCGGTGACCAACGTCGTGGTCACCGGCATCGCGACCGGGATGGGGGTGGAGTCCACGGCCAGGGCGGCCTACGACGCGGGGTACTCCGTCACCGTCCCCACGGACGCGGTCACGGACCTGAGCGCCGAACGCGGCCGGCTCAGCCTCACGCTCGCCCTGCCGGCCATCGCCGAGACCGGCACCACCGCGGACGTCCTCGCGGCCCTGGCCCGGACACGGGGCTGAGCCATGCCGCGGACCACCACCCCGGAAAGCCGCGTCTTCAGCCGCGGGTTCACCTGGACCCTCCTGTTCGGAGTCACCCTCAACCCGATCAACTCGTCCATCATCGCCACCGCGCTGGTGAGCATCGCGGACGACCTCGGCGTGAGCGCGGTCCAGACCGCCCTGCTCGTGTCCGCGCTGTACCTGGTCAGCGCGATCTGCCAGCCGCTGATGGGGAGGCTGGCCACCCGCTACGGGGCACGGTCGGTGTTCATGGCAGGCATCGTGCTGGTCGGGATCGGCGGTGCGGTCGGCTGGGTGGCGCCGAACATCTCCTGGCTGGTGGCATCCCGCCTGATCATCGGTCTGGGGACCTCTGCGGCCTATCCGACGGCGATGATGATGATCAACCTCAAGGCCGAGGCTGCGGGGGTTCCCCTCCCCAGCCGCATCCTCAGCCTGGTCGCGGCCGCCGGCCAGGTGACAGCGGCCATCGGGCTGCCGATCGGCGGCGCCCTGGTCGCCGGCTTCGGCTGGCGGTCGGTGTTCGTCATCAACGTGCCGCTGGCCGTGGTGAGCCTCATCGCCACCCTGGTGTTCGTACCTCGGGGCGCTCTCGACCGCCGGGACCGCAGCGCCTCGTTCACGCAGCACATGGATCCGGTCGGCATCCTGCTGTTCGCCGGCCTGATGACCGCCCTGCTCGGGTTTCTCAGCGACCTGGCCGATCCCCGATGGTGGCTGCTCGCCGTCTTCACGGGAGTCGCTCTCGCGCTGACGTACTGGGAGCGGCGGCAGCGTTCCCCCCTCGTAGACGTGCGGATGCTCGCGAAGAACGGAGCCCTGCGGCGCACCTACGTGCGCCTGATCATGACCTTCACCGTCATGTACGGCGCGCTGTACGGCGTGGGGCAGTGGCTGGAGGAGGCCCGCGGCGTCGATCCGGGCAGGATCGGCCTGCTGATGCTGCCGATGTCGGTCATGAGCGCCGTGGTCGCCCTGATGCTCGGCAAGAGCCACTCGATCCGGCTGATGCTCGTGGGTACGGCGGTCTTCGTCGTGGGCGGCGGGGGATTCCTGTGGCTGTCCGGCGCCCAGGACCGGCTCGTCTGGCCCGTGATCGCGATGAGCTTCCTGGGCGTCGCGATGGGACTGGGCAACGTCGGCAACCAGGCCATGCTCTACCTGAAGAGCGCACCCGACCAGATCGGCGTCAACAGCGGGTTCTACCGGACCGCCTCCTACATCGGTGGGTTCATCGCCACCGGCCTCATCGGCGCCACCTTCGCCGACGGCGCGACCAACGGCGGCATCATCCTCTTCGCGATCGTCTTCGCCGCCCTGGGCGCGGCACTCCTCCTGATCAGCCTCGCCGACCCCCGCATCCCCAAGACCTCGCCCACGGCCAACAAACCCGCGGACTCCATGCAGAGCTGAGGCACCGCTCCCGCACGGTGCGGCGAACACATCACCGCACCACCAGACCAAACAGACCATCGATCTCGCACGCGGAACCCCACAACCCCTCGAAGGGATCAGCACCATGACGACATACGCTGTCTCCGCTGCGACCGGACAGCTCGGCACCCTGGTCATCGACCAGCTGCTGGCCAAGAACGTCGAGCCCGCCGCGATCATCGCCGTAGCGCGCAACGCGGACAAGGCTGCCCCGTTCGCCGCACGCGGCGTCACCGTCCGCACCGCGGACTACGACGACCGGGAAGCACTCGAAGCCGCCTTCGACGGCGTGGACCGCCTGCTGTTCATCTCCGGCAGCGAGGTGGGCAAGCGGGTACCCCAACACCGCAACGTCATCGAAGCTGCGAAGGCAGCCGGTGTCGGCCGCGTCTACTACACATCGGTCCTGCGCGCGACCGACAACCCGATGGTGCTCGCGCCCGAGCACAAGGCCACGGAGGAGATGCTGGCCGAATCCGGCGTCACCCACACGATTCTGCGGCACGGCTGGTACACCGAGAACTACACGACCGAGGTACCCCGCCACATCGCTCGCGGAGTACTCCTGCACGCCGGCGGCGACGGACGTATCTCGGCCGCGACGCGGGCGGACTTCGCCGAGGCCGACGGCCAGGCCCTGCTGACCGACTACGAGGGCAACGTGACGCTGGAGTTGGGCGGCGTCTCCTTCACCTACGCCGACCTGGCGCGCACCATCTCCGAGGTGTCGGGCACGGCGGTCGAATCCAAGACCGTCACGCCGCAGGAGTTCCGGCAGATCCTCCTCCAAGGCGGCACCGACGAGAACACGGCCGGTTTCCTCGCGCGCCTGGAGAACGATGTCGCCGCCGGCCTGCTCGACGGTGACTCGGCGAACCTCACCGATCTCCTCGCCCGCCCGGTGACCCCCCTCAGCATCGCGGTGCGAGCGGCCTTGTGAACTGACCCAACCCTGCGGCCCTCACCGTCAGCACGGGCGGCCGATCCCCGGGTTGTCTTGCCAGGTGCCATGGCCCCGATAGCAAGTTGAGTTCAACTCGCCGTCCAGGCGGACAATGACGACGGGTGGCTGTGCTGCCGCCGAGGAACTCGCGGCGACCGAACAGCTGGAGGTGGCGGCCGTGGTCCGCAGGGCCGGGGTCAGTGTCGGCCTGCCCTACCGCTACTTCGGCACCCGCAGCGGCCTGCTCATCGCCCTGGCGGAGGACTTCCACGAGCGCCTTGGCCAGGCCAGCGCGCTGAGCAGTTGCCTTCGACAACGGCGCCACGGTGGTCCTGCCCGGCAGCCACCGCTGGAACGAAGGACGCCGCCCCACGCGGCAGGCGGAGAACACTGACGCACCGCCACCCGTCAGCTCCACGAGCACGTTCACTCGCGGCGAGCCGAATGGGCGGCCAGTCGAACTGTTCGAAGGCGCCCCCGCGCGAGGACAGGCGCGCACGGCACCGAACCGGTCACGACTTCGGACCGGCCAAGGCGGGCCGGGGGCCTCTGCGGTCCCCCGAAGCAACGAGGGCCATCAGCGTCGAGGTGGCTACCGTGCACCGTGTCAGAGATAGGGGGGACCGACGGTCGTCGCTGGCATGCCGCTCGACGTAGTAACCCGGGATCCTGCGAGCCTGCTCACTCACTCCTCTTTCGAAGGCACCCGGTAGAGGCTGTCGGCGTTGCCGGAGAGGATGGCACGGATGTCCTCGGCGGGCAGGCGGGCGTTGCGGATGTAGTCGAATGCCCTGACGTACTTCTCCTCCTGGAAGTAGGGGTGGTCTGAGCCGGCCAGGACGCGGTCGGCACCGAAGGTCTCGACGGTGAGCCGGAGCGAGGGTTCGTGGAAGTTCGCGGCGTCGAACCACATGGTGCGCAGGGTGCCGAGGGGCGATGCCGGGAAGGCCTGCCAGTCGGTGTAGTTGTCCTCGATCCGCTGGACGAGGAAGGGGAGATCTCCGCCGAGGTGGGCGATGTGGAAGCGCAGGTTCGGGTAGCGGCGCGGGATGTCTGCCTTGAGTAGGTGGAGCACTGCCGTGGCGTCCTCCACGGGGGCGCCGTTCACCCATTCCAGATGATGCGAGTTGATCATCGGGGACAGGGCGCCGGAGCCGGTGGGGTGCACGTTCACTATCGCCGCGCGCTCGTCGAGCGCTTCCCATATCGGGTCGAACCTCTTGTCTGCCGGTGAGAGCCCACCGGGCAGCACCGTCGTCAGGGAGATGCCGATGCATCCGAGTTCGTCGAACAGGCGCGGAATCTCGGCGAGGGACTCCTCCACATGGGGGAGGGGGAGGGCACCGTAGGCGAGGAAGCGGCCGGGGTGGCGTCTTACGAGCGTGGCGTATTCGTCGTTGATGCGGCGCGCGGCGGCCAGTGACGAACTGCTCTGGGGGCCCGACGGCGACTGGGGTGTCACGGCGATGATCTGGGTCTCGACGTTCGCGCGGTCCATCCAGCGCAGCCGGGCCGAGAGGTCCGCATCGGTCGAGTCGGCGCCGATCCCGCGGGCGATCGCGGTGCTGGCCGCGGGGACGCCGCTCTCCTCCAGCAGGTCGAGATACCCCGCCGGGTAGATGTGCGCGTGGGTGTCGATCGCGCGCCCGCCCGGACCGGACACGGTGGCGGTGGTCGCTGCCTGGGCGGGGGCGGCTGCGGCAGAGGGGACGAGGAACCCTCCGGCGGTGGCTCCGGCTGCGGCTGCGAGCAGGTTTCGCCTAGTCAGCTTCGGCATATTTTCTCCAGGTTGAGGTCGGGGATAGGAGGGGAAGGGGGAGGTATCGGGCCGGGCGGGCCAGCTCGTCGTCACGCCCGTTCGGGCAGGGCCTTCGACGGCGCCTCGTTCGAGGCGCGGGCGAGCGTGGCGAGGACGATGGTGGCCGCGCCGAGGGCGAAGCCGATGGATCCGATCGTGGTGAGTGCCTCGGCCGACGATCCGCCGCGGGCGCCTCCGGAGGGTGCCATGGCCGCGGTGAGCGCGGCGACGAGGGCGCTGGCGATCGCGGTGCCGATCGCGCGCAGGAGTGCGTTGACCCCGTTCGCGGATCCGATCTCCCGGTCGGGGGCGTAGCGGACGACAAGCATGGGCAGTGCCGCGTAGCCGATGCCGACACCGGCGCTGATGACCGTGGTCCACACGATCGCCAGCGGCGCGTTCAAGGAGGCAACGAGGCCCAGGCTGTAGCCGACGGCTGTGACGGCCGCTCCGATGGTGAGAACGCTGCGCGGACCGAAACGCTGGGCGATCCCGGCGCTGAGAGGGGCGACGGCGAACATCACCAAGGCGGTCGGGATCATGGCCAATCCCGCCGAGCTCGCGCTCCACGAGAATCCGTCCTCTGCCTCGGAACCCTGCAGCCGCAGCGTGGTCAGCAACAGGTTCGTGAACATCAGGATGCCCAGCACCAGCGAGGCCAGGTTGGTGAACAGCAGCGGGCGTGAGGCGGAGGTGCGCAGGTCCACGATGGGCGAGGTCCGTCGCAGCTCGAGGAAGCCCCAGCCGAGGGTGACGACGATCCCGACGGCGAACGTGGTGAGCGTTGTGGCGCTCCCCCAGCCCCAGGTGCTGCCCTGCGACAGGCCGATCAGCAGCGCGGGCAGGGCCACTGACAGCAGGATCGCGCCCGTGAGGTCGAAGGAACCACTGTCGTCGCTCGGGCGGCTGCGCGGGAGGACGACGGCGATGAGCGCGATGGACGCGACGGAGAGGGCCGCCGACAGCCAGAACATCGACTCCCAGCCGAGCGCCGAGAGCATCACGCCACCCAGCGGGATGCCGATCGACCCGCCCACACCCAGTGTCGAGCTCAGCACCGCGAGTGCTCCACCGACCCGTCGCCCGGGCAGGATGTCCTTCATCTGAGCCATCGCGACCGGTACGAGTGCGGTGCCCACGCCCTGCATGGCGCGGCCCGCGATCAGCGTCTCGATCCCTCCGAGCGGGGCGAGGACCGAGCCCGCGAGGACGAACGTCATCGCAATGATCATGATGCGACGCTTGCTGAACAGGTCGGAGAGGCGTCCGAAGATTGCGGTGGTGACCGCGCCGGTCAGCAGGGTGGCGGTCACCAGCCAGGATGTCAGCCCGGTGCTGGTGTCCAGGAGCCTCGGGAACTGCGGAACCGCGGGCACGACAAGCGTCTGCTGCAACGCCACGACGAGGCAGCAGAAGGCTGCGACCGCGATGAGGCGGGTGTCGGACGATCGCGGCATCTCAGGATCACGCGTACGTGTGAGGTCAGGGACAGACATCGGGCTCTCCTGTGGAATTGCGTCAACTTCAGGAGCACGCGAGCGGCCCCTGCTGCGGTCACTTCAGCAGGGCGCCACCGAGATCGGTTGCGTGATGCATGTATGCGGCATATTTTGGGGTCCTGAGCCGCGGAGACAAGTGTTCCTCGTCAAGATCTGCATGGATTCGGCATCGTCTTGGGAGGTGCTGTGCCGGACACAACGGCGGATGCCCCGGGTGTCGTGCTCGACCCACTGGACCGACGGCTCCTCACTGTCCTCGACCGCGATCCGGCGGGCAGCATCGCAAGCTTCGCCGAGCAGCTCGGGGTGAGCGCCCGGACGGTCGCCCGCCGTCTGGCTCGCCTCCAGGCCACGAGGGTCGTCCGCGTCATGGGGCGGACCCTGCCGGGGTTCGGTGGCCGCTTGGCGCAGCTCGTACGTGCGGAGGGCGCCCCGGGCAGGGTCGCCGCCCTCGCAAGGCTGATGGCTGAGCAGGAGCACACCCGCTGGGTACGGCTCTCTCGCGACGCGACCGAGCTCATGTGCGGTTCTGTGACCCCTGCGGCGCAGGCCGACGAGGCGCTCCAGCGGCTGGTGCATGATCCCCGTCTGCGGCGCGTCCGCGTCCACGAGCTGCTGCAGGTCTGGGGCGAGACCTCGAGCGCTGTCGTCTCACCGCCGCGCGACCTCGACCTCACCGACCGTCGGCTCCTCGAACTGCTCGAGCGCGACGGCCGGATGGAGACCTCCGAGCTGGCGCGGAACCTCAATGTCGATCCGAGCACGGCGTCCCGTCGGCGCCGCCGGCTCCTCGAGGACGGCGTCCTCTATTTCGAGGCCGACATCCACCCGGCGGCCTGGGGCACCGCCGCCGACGCCATGCTGTGGATCCGCATGAGCCCCGGCCGCATCGGTGAACTCGGCGCCGCTCTGCGGACACATCCCGGCATTCGCTTCACCGCCGCGACCAGCGGGGAGTGTTCGCTCGTCGCGCACGTCGTACTGCCGGACGGCGGCACCCTCCTCGCCTTCGTCGACGAACACCTCAGCAACTACGGCGTCCAGGACATCGACATCGTGCCGATGAGCCGGGTACTCAAACGCACCCGCTGATCGGCGGGACACCGGGCGGCGGCCGACCGCCACCGCACATCCGCGGCACACCAGCGATGACTGCGACTAGCAGAGACAGGACAGTTGCCAGGGCGATGAGCAAGAGACGCGTCAAAGGTCCGGAACTCAACGGCCGACATCCTTCTGTGAGGGTGGCCGTTCGAGACATGCCACCTCAGCCCGACCACCGAAGCACGATGGTTGGTTGAGACGGTGTAACCCCTGGGAAGCGGCGGGCCGTTACAGGTCCGCGCAGCCGCGAGGTCACTCCCTCAATCAGTTCTCAGCTCTTCCTCCAAGGCGGCACCGACGAGAACACGGCCGGTTTCCTCGCGCGCCTGGAGAACGATGTCGCCGCCGGCCTGCTCGACGGTGACTCGGCGAACCTCACCGATCTCCTCGCCCGCCCGGTGACCCCCCTCAGCATCGCGGTGCGAGCGGCCTTGTGAACTGACCCAACCCTGCGGCCCTCACCGGCGCATAGCACCGAGGGCCTGAGCTTCACGCAGAGCTACTTGTCACTTCACGGCAGCTTCGGGAGAACAGGGCCGAAGCGATCGGAAGTGTCCTCAAGCCCGGACGCACCCTGACCGTCTGCCAGCTGGAGGTCTACAGCGTCCAGGCCGACGGTGCCCGGAAGCTCGTTGCGAACGGCCAGCAGACCCTGATCCGCGTGACCAGGATCGCCGAATAGCCCCACTCAGGCGTGGGCCTTGGCAACCAGGGTGTCGGCGCTGGTCCAGCGCCCGTACTGCTCAGCGGGCATGACTGGGTCCTTCGCAGAAGTGCCGGTCAGGCAGCCGTGCCGAAGCCCTCGGCGCGCAGGTTCTGGTCGCGGAGCTGGGTGAAGTCGACGTCGAGTTTCGGGTCGTACGCCTCGGGCTGGATGCGGAGTTCGTGGGTGGAGTACTCGCCGAACCGCCTGATGTGCTGGGTCAGGTACGGCGAGATGCGGGCCAGGTCCTCCGGGTCGATCTCCCAGCCCTCCTACAGGAGCTGACGGACGATCTCCGCGATGTCCAGGGCGTTGTGGAAGATGACCGCGTTCGTGACCAGGGCGTTGAATTTCATCGCCTTCTCCTGCTCGATGGGGTCGTGGTCGGCGAGGACGCCCTGGTTGCCGAAACCGACCCACTGGGAGAACCGGTTGAACGACTCGACCTTGTTCGTCGCCGCGGTCACCCGCCGGCGAAGCGCTGGATCGGAGAGGTAGCGCAGCAGTTGCACCGTTCGGATCACGCGGCCGACCTCGCGGAACGCGGTGTAGGTGGAGTTCTTGTGCGAGCCCGACCGCAGCCGCTTCAGCAGGGTCGAGGAGGAGATGGCGCCCTCGCGCACGGACACGGCGACCCGCATCAGGTGCCGGAACTGGGACTCGATCAGATCCCAGTCGATGACGTTCTTGCCCGCCTCCCCGAACAGGGAGTCGATGTGGACGTACTCGCTCTGCTTGGACGAGCGGTAGAAGGTCAGGCCCTTCCAGTTCCTGATCCTGGGCATCAGATCGAAGCCCAGCAGGTGCGCCAGGGCGAAAACGGGCACGCTCTGGCCTTGGGTATCGGCGTGCACGGTGGCCGGCTTGACCTCGGAAGTGTTCTTGAGAAGGCCCTCGATGATGTAGACGGCCTCCCACACCCCGCACGGGATGAAGTGCGTGAACAGCGCGATGTAGGTGTCGGAGATGTGGTGGTAGGCGATCCCGCCCGCCTTGCCGTACCGCACCGAGGTCTCGGCGAGCAGGTTGTTGAGGTAGGTGTCCATATGGGTGCCGTCCGCCGCCACGGCGGTGCCGTCGCCCCACGCCTGGGAGATGTCGAGGCGGGCGTGCGCGTTGACCAGGTCAGAGACGGCCTCGTTCAGCAGCGCGATGGAAAAGTGCCGGTTCGCCACGTACGACAGCTCATGCCCGGACACCCCGGGGATGTGCTTCGCCGCCTCGTACGGGCCCATGTTGGTGCCCTTGACGAACGGCGCTACCCGTTCGCCGGCGGTGGCGCTGAGGCGGTCCCGCAGGTCCTCCCGGTGGGTGAAGGGCGCCGGCTCGCAGTGCCCCGCAGAGCAGGAGGGAGGGCTTTCCGGGGCGGGCGGGGTGGGCGTGTTCGGCTCATGCCGGGCCGGAGCGCGGTCGGTGCCGCGATACTGCCGTGGCGCCCCCGGTCGCGGCCCGCGCCGTGCGTCTTCGAGTCGACGCCCCCTGTCGGCTCGCCGGCCTGTCCCGGGGGTCCAGTGGGCCGGATCCGGGCGCTTGGCGGCGGCCCGGCCGCGCCCGGCGCGCGTATCCGAACGGGCCTGCCGTGCCGCCGGAGATCGCCGAGCGCGCGAGGGGCTCTGTCCGGCGTGGCGGCCCGGCCGGGGCGACCGGCGAAGGGCGGCCTGCCTCCGGGTCGACCTGGTCCTTGGTCGCAGTCGGGTCTTGGCTCAGCGCTGCTTGCGGGCCGCCATGTCTTCGGCCGCGTCGAACAGCAGGCGTGCGTGTAGTTCGAACATGGCCACCAGGTCGAGGGCGTCCCCGAGGATCTCGCGCTGCACGAAGAGGCCGTCCGCGCCCGCGACCGCGTAGGTGGCGAGTGCCTGCACCTCGTCCGCGTCCAGGCCGGGCTTGAGCTCCTCGATCACCTCGATGACCTTGGCCCGTGCGGTTTCACGGACCTGGAGGAAGACGGTCCGGCCGCGCGGCTCGGCCGGACGGCGCTCCAGGGCGAGCATCAGGCCGAGGCGGAGGAAGTCGGGTGCCTCGACAAGGGACTTGGCGATGCCCGCCGCCATGGCGGTCACCCGCTCGCGCGGGCTCCCGGCCTCCTCGCCGGGCAGCTGGACGGCGAGGAGCCAGGCTTCGAAGCTGCGCTCGATGACCGCCGCGATCAGGTCGTCCTTGTCCTTGAAATGCCAGTAGATCGAGCTGGCGGGCAGCCCGCACTTGGAGCTGACTGCCGCGATGGACGTGCCCTCGTAGCCGCGCTCGCCGGCGATCTCCACGGTGGCGTCAAGGATGCGCTGGCGCGACTCCACGCCGTTCGCCCGCTTTCTGCGGGGCTCCTGGTGCCTGGTCATCGCGTCCGCCTTTCCTGCCTGCCCTGCGCCGGCCCCTTGACCGTACCGCGCCACCTTCTTACTGTAGCATTCATTCCAATTAGAATGATCGCTACAGCAAGCCTGTGTGTGCTCATGCGGGCTGCGGGACGACAGTGAGGTGGCCGAGTGAGCCGGATCAGCGACGACGCGGGGCAGGACACGAACCCGTGCGCCTACGACGTGGCGATCATCGGGTACGGGCCGACGGGAGAGACCGCGGCCAATCTGCTGGGTGCCCTGGGTCGGAAGGTCGTCGTGGTGGAGCGCGACGCCGAGGTCTACTCCCGCGCACGGGCCATCTCCACCGACGAAGAAGTGCTGCGGATCTGGCAGCGCGCGGGCCTTGCGGAACGGCTGAAGCAGGACATGCTGACAGAGGGTCGGCCCGTGGACTTCGTCGACGCCCGCAACCGGGCGTTCCTCACCGCCCAGCCGCCCCGGCGCGGGCACGGCCACCCACCGCAGTCGTTCATCTATCAGCCGGCCCTCGAGCAGGTCCTGCGCGAAGGCGTCGACCGCTATCCCGATGTCGACGTGCTGTTGCGGCACGAGTGCCTGCGAGTGCGCCAGGACGACGGCGGCGTGGAGCTGACCGTGGCGGGCGTCGACGACGATTCGGTGCGCCGGCTGCGCGCCGCGTATGTGATCGCGGCCGACGGCGGATCCAGCCTCACCCGCGCCCAGTTGAACATCGGGTATGAAGGCCGGACGTACGAGGACCGTTGGGTCGTCATCGACACCAAGATGCTCAAGCCCTGGCCGGGACACGATCGGCTGCGCTTCCGGTGCGACCCGGCCCGCCCCGCGGTCGACTGCCCGACCCCGCTCGGCCACCACCGCTGGGAGTTCCCGGTCCTGCCCGGCGACGACGAGAAGCACCTCACCACCGATGACGCCGTGTACGACCTGGTCGCCCGCTACGGGATCGGCCGCGACCAGGTGGACGTCCTGCGGGCCACCGTCTACAGCCACCACGTCCGCTTCGCCTCCCGCTTCCGGGTCGGCCGCGTCTTCCTCTCCGGTGACGCCGCGCACGCGATGCCGCCCTGGATCGGCCAAGGCATGGCCGCCGGCGTGCGGGACGTGGCCAACCTGTGCTGGAAGCTGGACGCCGTACTCCGCGGCGAACTGCCCCACAGCGTCCTCGACAGTTACGAGGCCGAACGCAAACCGCACGTCAAGGAAGTGACCAGACGGGCGGTCTTCGTCGGCCGCATGATCACCGAACGCCGGGCGGCCATCGCCCGGTCCCGCGACCACGCGGTGCGCGCGCTGAACCGCATACCGGGCCTGGGTGACCGGCTGCAGGACTCCAAATGGATCCCCGTCGCCCGCTACGACGCCGGCCTCCAGGCCCGCCCGCGCACCAAGGCCACCGGCTGCCAAGTCCCCCAGCCGTGGGTCACCGGGCCGGACGGCACCCGCACACGTCTGGACGACGCACTCGCCGGCCGGTGGCTGCTGCTGCACGCCCGCACGGCCACGCCGCAACCCGCCTGGGACCGCCTCAACGTGCCCTCCCTGACTGTCACCCCGGCCGGTAGCCGCCCGGCCGGGGGCACCCTCGTCGACACCGACGGCGTCCTGCTCGCCTGGATGCGCGAGCACCGCGCGGCCACGCTCGCGCTGCGCCCCGACGCCTACGTCTACGCGGCCGCCACGACCGGCCCGCTCGCACCGCCGCCCCAGGGCTTCACCCCCCGCGCCACTGCCCGCCCGTCCGCCCCCACCACCCCGTGAGGACACCGACACCATGACGACCACCACCGGCCTGCCCGAGATGCAGGAGACGACGTACGACATCGGCGGCAGGAAGATCTTCGCCGCCGAGACCGGGGAAGGCCCGCCCGTGCTCCTGCTGCACGGCGGCGGTCCCGGCGCCTCCGGCGTCTCCAACTACCAGCGCAACATCGGCGCGTTGGCCCGCAACCACCGGGTCATCGTGCCCGACCTGCCCGGCTACGGACGCAGCACCAAGGGGATCGACCGCGCAGACCCCTTCGGTCATCTCGCCGATGGCATTCGCGGCCTGCTCGACCAACTCGGCCTCGAAAAGGCGCACTTGGTGGGCAACTCCTACGGCGGGTCGGCCGCGCTCCGCCTGGCCCTGGACACGCCCGACCGGGTCGAGCGCATGCTCCTCATGGGCCCCGGCGGCATCGGCACCACCCGGTCCCTGCCCACCCCCGGCCTGAACAGCCTGCTGAACTACTACGGCGGAGATGGGCCGTCCCGGCTCAAGCTGGAGAAGTTCATCCGCCACTACCTCGTCTTCAACGCCGCCGAGGTGCCGGACGCCGCCATCGACGAACGGTACGAGGCGAGCATCGACCCGGAAGTGGTGGCATCTCCGCCGCTGCGCCGCCCCTCCGGACCGAACGCGCTGCGCACACTGATCAAGATGGACTTCACCCGGGACCGCCGCCTGGCCCGGCTGCCCGTGCCCACCCTCGTGCTGTGGGGTGCTCAGGACAAGGTCAACCGGCCGTCCGGCGGCCGCATGCTCGCCGAGCGCATGCCCGACTGCGACCTCTACGTGGTGGCCAACACAGGCCACTGGGTCCAGTTCGAACGCGCCGAACTGTTCAACCGGGTGTGCGCCGACTTCCTGGCAGGCCGCCGATGAATCCCCAGACCACCGCGCCTTCCGTCTTCGGCGCTGTCCACCTCGGCTACTTCGTCATCGAGACCAACCGCTTCGCCGACTGGCGCCGCTTCGGCACCGACGCCATCGGCATGCACCACGACGACCTCTCCAGCGACCTGATGCGCTTCCGTCTCGACGACCAGGAGTGCCGCTTCCTGCTGCGCAAGGGCCCTGCCGAGGACGTGGTCGCCCTCGGCTGGCACATCGACGACCACGCCTCGTTCGAGCAGATCGAGGCCCGCATACGCGCCCACGGCGTTCCCGTGACCCGCGGCTCGCAGGAGGAGGCTGCCCTGCGCGGTGTCGAACGCCTGCTGCGATTCCCCGGCCCCAAGGGCATCACGCAGGAGATCTACACGACTCCCGTCCAGGCGGACCAGCCGCTGCGGATGCTCGCCTCGGGGTTCGTCACCGGTGACTCCGGCATGGGCCACGTCGCCCTGACCTCGACCAAACCGGCCCAGATCCGCGGCTACTTCAACACCGTCTTCGACGCCCGGCTGACCGACTACATCGACGAGACCGTCAGCGGCGCCAAGCTCAAGATCCGCTTCCTGCGGGTCAACGAACGCCACCACTCCATCGCGGTGGCCGCCGTCCGCGGCCTGCCCATCGACCCGATCCGCACCCGCGTGCAGCACCTCAACATCCAGGCCGCCACCCTCGACGACGTCGCCCAGAGCTACCAGCGCGTGCACGAACTCGGCTTCCACATGGCCCTGTCCGTCGGACAGCACACCAACGACAAGGAACTGTCCTACTACGCGCGCACTCCCTCGGGCTTCGAATGGGAGGTGGGCTGGAACCCGATCGTCATCGACGAAGGCACCTGGGAGCCCACCACGCACCAGGGCATCAGCATCTGGGGTCACCTCCCGGTCGGCCAGACCATCGTCGACAAGCTCGACCAGTTCCGTGCCGGTGCCCGTTCCCTGGCCCGCACCGAGGACACGGTCGCCGCACTGAGCGGCAACGCCATACCCGAAGCCTGACATCACGTTGGTCCGGCGGGCCACGACCGCTGCGCGGTTGCGGCCCGCCGGACCAACTGCCGTACCCGGATCGGCGCTACCCCTGACGGGCCCCGATCCGCGCGGCCAGCGCCGGGAACTGGGCCAGCGCGTTGCCTCTCTCGACGGCCAACCGCTCACGGGCATCGAACGTCTCGTCCAGCTGGGGCGCGGGATCACCGGCCCCGGGAAACAGCGCACTGGTGAACGGCCAGTCCGTGGCGAACAGAATGTGCTCGGAGCCGGCCAGCTCCTGCACGGACTTCATCGCCTGGGGTGCGGGCGACAGGGCCGTGTCGTAGAAGAGGCCGCGGAAGTGCGGGCTGCTGTCGGCGGCGCCGGAGGCCCCGAACTGCTGGGCGATCGCGGGCGTCAGGGTCAGCAAGCTGGTGCGGTACGAGATGTAGGGCAGCGTGCCGCCCGCGTGGGCGGCGAGCCAGCGGATGCGCGGATGCCGCGTGTACACACCCTTGTAGAGCATGTTGACCAGCGCCCTGGTGGTGTCGAACGTGAACTCGTAGAGGAACGGCGGGAGTCCGAGGTCGGGATAGGCCTGCGGGGTCACCGGGTGGATGAACACCATGACTCCCAGCTCGTTGAGCGTGCGCAGCAGCGGCTCGAAGACAGGATCGCCGAGATAGGTTCCGCCGTAGCTGCTGAACAGTCCCACACCGTCCAGCCGCAGTTCGCGCACCGCACGCTTCGCTTCCGCCGTCGCGTCGCTCACGTCCTTGGCGGTCACCGTGTGGCCCAGCGGCAGGACGGCGAATCCGCCGAAGCGCCCCTTGCGGTAGGCGGAACCGTGCACGAGGTCGCGGCTCATGTACGTGTTCAGGCGCCGGGCCATGTCCAGCCGGTCCGCGGGGGAGTCCAGATAGGTGACACCGGGCTCGGAGACGGACACCACCTGCGTCTCGATGCCGTAGCGGTTCATGAAGTCGACCGCGAGGGCCGGGCTCCAGGCCGGCACTGGCACCCCGCCGATCTCGGTGATGCCGTGCGCGGTGAGCGACTTCCGGTAGAAGTCCGGGATCAGGTGACAGTGCACGTCGATGCGGTCCCGGCCCCGCGCCGGGCTCGCCTTCGCCGGGCCGGCCCCGGGCACCGCGGCCGCCGGCGCCCCTTCGAGCGCCGTGGCGGTGACCGCTAGCGGCAGTACGGCTTTGAGGACCCCCCTTCGCCTCATGCCTTGAGCGTCTTGGGTTCCGGAACCGGTCATTGCGCACACCTCGCAGAAAGAAGCGGGACGGAGACGTGAAACGGCAACGGGGCCGCGCCGGTATCCCGCAGCCGCGCCGAACCGACGGGGCTGCATCCCGGCGGGCACACCCGTTCATGGAGCGACCACTACAGAGTCCTGTAGTGGTCGCTACGGTAAAAGCCGCGAGTACCTAGGTCAATGAGTCGGACACGCCAAGATTCAAACCGCAGGGCCTGTCCGGGGCGGATCCTGATGTCGTGGGTTGGTGTTGTTGGGTGTTGTTGGGTGTTGGGGTGGTGTGGCTGGGTGGTGGGGTTGCGGGGTTGGGGTCGGGCTGTCCTGGTGGTGTGCAGGTTGATTGAGTTCGGGGCCAGGGCACGGGCGGTCCCGGGTGTGGTTGGTTCGGTGTTGATCGTCATGGGCGGCCTGCCCGAGGCGCTTGTGGCCTGGGGGTTTCGCTCTCTCGCTGACGTTTCGCAGATTTCGCGCTTCATATGGGTGGTTCGGGCTGTCTCGGGGCTCGTTCCTCATGCCTCGGGTGGGGCCGGGGGCCGGTGCGCTGCCCGCCCTCACCCAGATGCGAGCCGTGGGCTTGGCTGTCAGGTGCTTTGTGTGCCTGTGGCGCCGACGCCCGGCAGCTCTGCCCCGTGTCTGTGACGCTTCGTGACCGTTAGGGCATTTCGGTCACGGTCGGTCCAGGATCAGCGGGGGAGGAGAGACGGTATGACGGTGGAGTTCAGGGGCGGCCGTGGCACGGAAGTCCTCGCGTGGCTGCGGGAGTTCAGCGATCTCGGGTACTGCCTGACGCTGACCCGGGAGCGGAGCGCCGAGCAGGTGATGCGGGCGTACGGCATCGATCCTGCGTCGGCCCGACGGCTGCCCCTGGACGACCTCAAGCAGGTCGACCCAACCGGCGAACTCCGGGGCACGGTCGTCCGGTTCGGACAGAGTGAGGGCCTGGGCTTCTCCGTCGAGTACATCGGCACCACGGGCGGGTCCGACCCGGTGCTCGGGCGGCTCTCCGCCGGGACCGAGACCGTCACGCTCACCGCTACCGCCGACGGCATGGTGTGGTTCGGCCACGCCTGCGACGGCGTGGAGCTCAGCACCTTCGAACCGCACGCGCCCGATCACACGCGGAACGGCCCGGGGCCGCACCAGGACTTCGCGGAGCCGATGCAGCAACTCGCGGACTGGTACGAGGAGTACGAGCCGGACCGGACCAAGGAGAACCTGCTGGGGCTGATCCACGAACGGCTCGGCGGCCTGCCGTCGCCGGATGTGCTGGACGGCCCGCTGCTTACCGCCTTCCTGCCGGAGGACTAGTAGGGCTTCGTTAGGTTGGGTGATCTACCAAGAGGCCCTGCCTTCATGCCCGGAGTACCGGGCACTTAGGGGACCTCCATGCTGAAGGAACGGCGGGCCGCGCGGGATGCCGGGGCGAGCGTGGTCAGCCCGCTTCAGGCCAAGGGCCGGGCGGACCATGGGCAGTACGACGCTCGCCCAGGTGCGCAGCACGTTCGCCCCGTCGATCTTGGCGGCCTCCTCGACTTCGACCGGGATCTGCTCGAACGCCTGCTTCATCAGAAGATGCCCATGGCGTCGGCGAGCAGCGGCAGGATCATGCCCGAGTAGGCGTCGTATACGGTCAGTTCACGCAGCAGCAGGAAGTCTTCCTCGTCAGCCAACGGCACCTCATCCGCGGCCAGATGGGCGGCTCTGGCAAGTAAGCCCCTCTGAGACCCGCGGCACCCGGTGGGAGGGGGGCGGAACATTCCGGACGACCCGGTATGTTCCGCCCCCGGCAACCCGCGCCGCAGGTCTGCGGCGTCGTACTCTGCTCCGCCGGCAGGTCAGAAGGTGCCCGCCTCGACGGCGGCCGTGCGCTCTTCCTGCTTGGCGAAGTCCTTGGGGTAGGTCTTGTAGAAGACGAACCAGTACACCGCGTTCAGCAGGTAGGGCACGGTCACCAGGTAGAGCATCACCTTGGTCAGGCCGAGCGCCTCGCCGAGGAAGCCCATCGCCAGCGTCATCAGTGCGGACAGCCCGCCCTGGATCAGTGAGAACAGCACGGCGAAGGCCGTGGAGGAGAGCTGCTTGGGCGCGACGGTGGAGACCATCGGCAGCACGCAGGCGGAGAAGCCGATCAGCGCGATCAGGCCGAAGAGGAACATCACGACGTAGACGGCGACGCCCTTGCCCCAGTCGATCTGCATTGCCACGACGGACATCGCGGCGGTCGCGACCAGGTAGATCTGCATGAGCATGACGCGGCCCTTGGGGCCGAAGCGCTTGAAGAACCAGTCGCCGAGGAACCCGCCGAGGAGCGAGGAAATCGCCATGCCACCGGTGAACACGGAGAACAGCAGCGCGGCGGAGGGGACCTCCCAGCCGCGCTCGTCCACCATGAAGGTGACGAAGAACGTGAACAGCACGAGGCTGGTGACGAGCGGGAGCATGCCCGCGAGCAGTGCGATCGTGGGGATCTTGAACAGCTTGACGGCGTCGGAGATGCGGAACCGGCCCACATCCGGGTCGTCGGATATGGCGGTGCGGCGCTCCGGCTCCTTGACGAAGAGCAGAATGAGGAAGCCGGACAGCACGCTCAGGCCGCCCATGGCGAACATGCCGTACCGCCACCCGTCGGGGTCCTTGGCGAAGAGGGCGATGGCGGGGCCGAGGCCCATGCCGATGAGCGCGCCGAGGCCGCGGACGGTGCCGAAGGCACGGCCACGCTGCTTGTCGTCAAAGAGGTCGCCGAGGAGGCCATTGATGATGGGCTCCGAGGCGACGGTGCCGACGACGCCGATTCCGTAGAGGATCAGCAGCATCGTGTAGCTCTGCGCGAGACCGGCCGACGCTGTCCACAGCCCCCAGAGTCCGGTGACGATGAACAGCACCTTTTTGCGGCCGAACCGGTCGGCGGCCATGGCCCATGCCGGGCCGGCGATCATGCGGGCGAAGCGGGAGATGCTCGCCATGACGCCCAGGGCGCCGAGGCTCAGCCCGAAGGCGTCGCGGATCAGCGGGAAGAAGGTGTTGATCAGGCTGTTCTCGGAGTTGTCGACCGCGCCCGCCACTGCGAGCGACCCGACTGCCTTGCCACGGCCTTTGGCCGGCGCGGGGCTGCCGGCGTCGGGTGCCACGGTGGCGTTGCCGGTGCTCGTCGCGCCGGAGGCGGAATCGCCTGGGTGGTGCACGCTCATTGGGTTTTCCTTTCGCCGCTCTTCGTTGTGCGGCCGCCGGTGGGGGACGCAGGAAAACATGCCGGCGGGTGCTGCTGCCCCATCAGTCCAGCCTGGGGTGCAACCAATGTGTGCCTGGGGTGCAACCAATGTGTGACAGGCGTCATGCTGCGTGGCAAGCGGTTGCCAGTAGTTGCCGCCGACAGGACTTTCGCCCACGGCCGTCGCGATGTTCCCGGCAACACACTTGTTGTTCGCACTTGTTGCCAGTGCGGCAGGGCGTTGCCGGCGCCGCCCGCGAGGGGCGACGCCGGGGCGTTGGCGGGGAACGTCAGCCGGCGGTGGTCGCCGCCGCACGCTCGGGGAACTTGCCTTCGGAGCGGATGCGCTTGTTGAGCTCGGTCAGGTAGAGGTCCTCCTCGAAGTCGAGCGGAACCTCCTCGCCGAGCCAGCTGGACAGGTGGATCGCGTTGGCCAGCCGCACGCCGTTGATGCCGTCGCTGCCCGGCGCCAGCAGCGGGGTGCCGTCCAGGATGTTCGCCGCGAAGTTCTCCAGCACGCCCGAGTGCTGCGTGCCCCAGGCAGAGTCGAACTCGATGACCTCCTGCGTGTAGTACGCGGTCGGGTCCATCTCGCCCATGAAGAGCTTGCGCACGTCGTCCATGCCCATGGCGTCCGAGAGCTCACGCTCGTCCTTCACCAGGCGGGTGACGGTGGCGGACTTGGAGCCGTCGACGACGATCTTGCCCTGGTCGCCCAATATCTCCAGCCGGTCCGTCCCCACGAGGTCGTGGACGGCGGTGACGAAGGTGCCGGTGGCGCCATCGCCGAAGTCGACCACGGCAGTGACCTCGTCCTCCACGGCGATGTCCCGGCGGAAGCCGTACGCCACCTTGGAGTAGACCGACTTCGGGGTGCCGCAGATCCACTGCCACAGGTCGAGCTGGTGCGGGGCCTGGTTCACCAGGACGCCGCCACCCTCGCCGCCCCAGGTGGCCCGCCACGCGGACTGCTCGTAGTAGCCCTGCGGGCGCCACCAGGTGGTGATGATCCAATTCGTCCGGCGGATCCTGCCGATCTCGCCGGCGTCCACGATCTGCTTGATCCGCTGGTAGAGCGGGTTGTTGCGCTGGTTGAACATGATCCCGAACGTCAGCTCGGGGTGCCGGCCGGCGAACTCGTTGAGCTCCCTGACCTGTTTGGTGTAGACCCCGGCCGGCTTCTCCACCAGCGCATGAATGCCTGCCTTCAGGGCGGCGATCCCTATCTCCGGGTGCAGGTAGTGCGGCACCGTCGTCACGACGGCGTCCACGTCGCCGCCGGCCAGCAGGGACTGATAGTCCTCGTGCACCGGCGCGTTGAATTCCTTGGCGGCGGCATCCCGCTTCTCGGGGTGGATATCGACGATGCCGCCGATCTCCATGTTGGGGACCATGCCGTTCTTGATGAACTTGGCGTACATGGATCCCTGGGTCCCGAACCCGATGATCCCGAGCCTGACCTTCCTGGACATGGGAGGTTCTCCTTCGTATAGCGGGCGCACCCGGGAACAGGCCCGTCGTGCGGCACAGTTGCGGTTCACTCTGCGGGTCCACACCGAGGGCAGCCACGAGTTGCCACATGTTTCCGCATGGCGCCGCTCTCCAGGCGTGGCAATAAACGGCAACACGTGGGCCGGCCCGCGGACTTCGTCCATGGTGGCTGAGCGACCCTTTGACCAGGCTCAGTTAGGAGCACCCCAGCATGTGGACACTCTCGGGATTCTCTGACGAGATCTCCGCCGACCTCGAGGAGCAGGCAGCCCTCCTCAAGAAGCTCGGCATGTCCTACCTCGAGTTCCGTAGCGCCTGGGGCACCAATGTGCTCGACCTGGACGCCGACCAGCTCTCCCGGGCGAAGAAGATCCTCGACGCCCACGGCCTGAAGGTCTCGAGCATCGGGTCCCCGATCGGGAAGATCGTCGTCGACGAGGACTTCGAGGCTCACCTCGACCGAGCCCGCCACGCCGTCGATGTCGCCCACCACTTCGGCGCCCCGTACATCCGGATCTTCTCCTTCTTCATCCGCCCCGGCGACAACCCGGACGACCACCGCGACGAGGTGCTGCGCCGCATGCGCGCCCTGGCCGACGTAGCAGAAGAGGCTGATGTGATCCTCCTGCACGAGAACGAAAAAGAGATCTACGGCGACATCCCGCGCCGCTGCGTCGACATCCTGGAGTCCGTGGGGTCGCCGAACCTGCGCGCCGCGTGGGACGCCGCCAACTTCGTCCAGGTAGGCGTGCGGCCCTTCACCGAGGGCTACGCCGGCCTCCGGCCCCACCTCGAGTACGTCCAAATCAAGGACGCCCACCTTGCCGACGGCGAAGTCGTCGCCGCCGGCCGTGGTGACGGCGAGCTCGTGGAGACCGTCCGCGCGCTGCGCGAGGACGGCTTCGACGGCTTCTTCTCCCTCGAGCCACACCTGTCCCAGGCGCACAGCCTCGGCGGCTTCTCCGGCCCCGACCTGTTCACCGAGGCGTGGCAGGCATTCACCGACATCCTGAAGTCCGAGGGCATCGAGTACCGGTGAGCCTCACGACGACATCCCGAACCACCCGGCCGCGGCGGGCCGTTGACGACGACTTGAACGTCGACATCGAGCCGGCCGGCGTCCATCTCCGTGTACGAGGCACACCCGCTCGCCTACGCCTGGGCCGCCCGTCACCTCGCCGCCTCATCGGGTAAGGAAGCACATTGACCACAGCAGCAGTCATCGGATGCGGAGACGTCTCGACCATCCACCTCGAGGCCATCGAGGCGGTGGAGGAGATCGAGCTGGTCGCCGTGTGCGACACCGACCCCGAAGCCCTCGCGGCCGCCGTCGAGCGGTACGGCGTCCCTGGTTTCGCCGACCACTGCGCCCTCCTCGCGGAGATGCGCCCCGACGTCGCCCACGTCTGCACCCCGCACCACCAGCACGTGCCCGTGGCGCTGGACCTCCTCGACGCCGGCGTGCACGTGCTCATCGAGAAGCCACTCGCGCACACCCACGAGGAGGCCGAGCGGCTCGTCGAGGCGGCCGAGCGCAGCGACACCCGCATCGGCGTGTGCTTCCAGAACCGGTACAACGCCACCTCGCAGGCCGCCCGCGAGCTGCTCGACTCCGGCGAGGTGGGCGCCGTGCTCGGCGCCACCGCCACGGTGATGTGGGCCCGCACCGCGGACTACTACCGCGCCAAACCGTGGCGCGGGCGGTGGGAGACCGCCGGCGGTGGGCTGCTCATCAACCAGGCCATCCACACCCTCGACCTGGTGCAGTGGCTCGTCGGCGACGTCGTCGACGTCAACGGCCGCGCCTCCACACGCCTTTACGGCGACGTCATCGAAGTCGAAGACACCGCCGAACTGCTCCTGACCCACGACGGCGGAGCCCGCAGCGTCGTCTTCGGCTCGCTCACCAACGTGGTCCACGCTCCCGTCACGATCGACATCACCGCCGAGCGGGGGACCCTCTCGATCCGCGGCGACCTCACCATCACGCACGCCGACGGCCGCGTGGAGACGGTGAAGGAGCGCCGGGCGCCGTCGAACGGGCGCACCTACTGGGGCGTCTCCCACGAGGCACTCATCCGGGACTTCTACGCACGGCTGGGCGAGGACGAGCCGTTCTGGATCAGTCCGCGCGAGGCCACGAAGTCCCTCCGCATCCTCAAGGACGTCTACGCCCAGAGCGACCTCGGCGAGGACCGGCTGACCGCCGTCGGCTGACACCGCACGACCAGCCCTCCGGCCCTCTCGGCGGCCGGCCGAAACGCCCCAGGACGAAGGAGTAGCCATGCCCAAGATCGGCGTCCAGATGATGATGCTGAAGAACAAGGTCGAGGAGACGGGGCCGTACGAGGTGCTCCGGCGCCTTCAGAAGTCCGGCTTCTCCGCCGTCGAGGTCTCACAGATCGCCATGACCCCGGAGAACGTGGCGGAGATGCGCCGGGCCAAGGACGAACTCGGCACCGACTTCGGCGCCTTGTCCGCCGGCCTGGGCGGCGGGCCGAACGACTCCCTCCTGGAGGACTTCGGCAAGATCGTCAAAGACACCAAGACACTGGGCTCCTCCCGGCTGCGCATCGGCATGATGCCGTTCTCCGCGATGGCCTCGCACGAGGCGCTGCTGGACTTCTGCCGCCAGGCAGAGGAGGCCTCCGCCCGCCTCGCCGACGAGGACATCACGCTCTATTACCACAACCACCACGTCGAGTTCGCGAAGCGCGGGGGCAGCACCCTGCTCGACATCATCCGCGCCGAGGCGCCCACGATGCGCCTGGAGATCGACGTGCACTGGGTGCAGCGTGGCGGCAAGGACCCCGTCCGCACGTTGGAGAAGTACGCGGGCCTGGTGGACCTCGTGCACCTCAAGGACTACCGTATCGGCGAAATGGACCCGGCCGCGTTCGAGGCGCTGCAGAACGGGGACCTTGCCGCGTTCATGCAGGCGTTCACCGGGGTGGTGGAGTTCGGCGAGGTCGGCGAGGGCAACCTCGAGTGGACCGAGATCCTCGACCAGTCGCTGGTCTCCGGCGCCGAGTACCTGCTCATCGAGCAGGACCAGCAGTACGGCCGCGACCCGTACGACTGCCTGAAGACCTCCCGCGACAACCTCGTGGCACTGGGGTACGAGCACCTGTTCTGACCGGCCCGGCCGCTGAGGCCAGCCCCTCGAGCCCGCGAAACCGATAGGCGACCGGGAGTAGGTCTGGCGCGGTGTGCGAGCCTCCGGTCAGGGGCGGCGGCCCGCAAGGACGCAGAACTCGTTCCCCTCCGGGTCGGCGAGCCACGTCCCGAGCGGAAACCCTGCAGGCGACCAGCCCTCGGGGGTGACGTAGTCGTACGACACCCGCAACTGCTCCGCGCCGGTCTCTTTCACATACCGGGCGCAGGCCTCGATCCCACGCCGCCAGTACTCGCCCTCGGGCTCCAGCACCCGCAACCGTACAAACCGCGCCAGCTGAACAGGATCCCGCGGCGAGGAAAACTTCAGCAGCTCCCGCGCCCCCGCACTGACCCGGCCGCCCATCTCGTCGCCGCCCAGGCCATCGGCGTCAGCCCCGAATGCGTCCTCACTCTCGACGGCCGCCCCGTCCTCGACGCCATCGCCTGCCCAACTGCCGCTGCGGGGGCGGGAGTCGGCGAGGGCCTCGATCGTGTCGGAGTCGTGTGCCCGCAAGGCTTCCAGGCAGCCGACCGAGACGGAAAGTGCAGGGTCGAACTCGGCTCCTGCGGACGCCCCTACGGAACTCCCTGCCAGCACGAACACGCCTGCATCCGCTGCCCGATGCCGAGCATCAACCCGAAGATGCTGCCCCGCCTGGACGAACTGGAGGAGGACCTCCTCGCCCGCCGCGAACGCGCCGTCGCCGAGGACTGGCGAGGAGAGATCGACGGCCTCGACCTCACCCTCACCTTCCTGCGAAGCAAGCGAGAACAGGCCCGCCGCTTCGAGCGAACCGGACCTGTCTCGCTCGGGCTTCCCACAGTCCCTCATCAGAATCCCCAGCTCACAGAAGGGTGATCAGGAGAGCGGAGACGAGAAGCGCGGTCTGATGCAGGGCTTGATCGGTCAAATGCATACCGTTCATCCCCGCGGCCTTCAGCTCCGCGAAGCCCTTCGATCCGATGTGCTCCAACAGCCAGCGGACCGGCCACCGGCGATCGAAGAACGCGTGCGTCACCCCCGAGACGACGAGACCCGCCGCCATCCGGAACCGGTCAGCGAAGTCGGGGGAGCCCGGTCGCCCACCTGGTCAGACAGCGTTGGCATAGCAGCGGCCGCCCAAATAGGCATCCCTGCAGGACCGTTGACCTCGGTGTGGACCCCATGTATACCTGCTCCATGCACGGTGGATCCACACCGTTTGTGCACTTGCACTCAACGCCGGCCCCGACGCGTGGAGATGTCATGGCACCAATCAGCAGACGACACCTGCTCGCCGCGAGCGCGGGCGCACTGGGCAGTACGGCACTGGCTGGATGCGGAAGCCCTGTGACCCTGCCGGAGTCGATGGAGGCCGTCCGAACCGGCCCGAGCGGGCAGCCGAGCCGGGGCGGGATTCTGCACTTCGGCCTGTCGACGGACCCGGCCAACCTCGACCCGCACGTTTCCACCGGCTCTGCTTCCGACTTCCTGCGCCAACTCACCTACAACGGCCTGCTCCAGTACGACGGGGACGGAGCCATCGTGGGCGATCTCGCCGCCGAGTTCGGCTGGGCGGACACCACGACGTACAAGGTCAAGCTGCGGACGGGCGTGCGGTTCCACGACGGCTCACGGCTGACCGCCGACGACGTGGTGTTCTCGTTCCGCCGGATGATGGACGAGAAGACCGCCGCCAGCTCGGGCCCGCTCCTCGACCTGGTTGAAGAGGTGAGGGCCACCGACGCGACCACAGTGGTCTTCCGGCTCAAGCACCCCGACTCGACGATCCCCTTCGTCCTCGCCGGGCCCACCGCGAACGTGGTCTCCCGGCGGTGGATCGAGTCCGGCGCCGATCCCAAGATCCAGGTCATGGGCACGGGACCGTTCCGGTTCGTCGAGCGGGTGCCCGGGGTGAGCACCACCTTCGCTCGCTTCGACGACTACTTCGACCCTGAACTCCCGTACCTCAACGGCATCGTGTTTCAGCCGATGAGCGACGACTACGCCCGCGTGACGGCGCTGCGTACCGCCACCGTGGACATGATCGACTACGTGCCCGCGACGCATGTGGGCGTCATCAGCGAGAATCCGCGGCTGCGGTTCGCCTCGGACCGGACCTTCGGATTCGGCTTCGTCGGATTCGTGACCAGCCAGCCGCCGTTCGACGACGTCCGTGTCCGCAAGGCCGTCGCCCTGTCCATCAACCGTCCTTCCGTGCTGGAGACGGCCCTGCTCGGGCAGGGGGAGTCGATCGACGGAGCGCTGATGCCGGACGCCTTCGCGGGGTACTCCCGGAAGCTGGACAACGTATTGTCGTACGACCCGGAGCAGGCCAGGTTCCTGCTCAAGCGGGCCGGTCAGGAGGGCCTGCGGCTGCCGGTCGTCACCACCAGCACCTACTCGGTGATCGCCCGTCCGGCGCAGGCGATGCTGCCGGGCATGCGCGCGGCGGGACTCGACGTACAGCTCACCCAGCAGGAGTGGCTGACCTTCCGGGCCAGCGTCACCGCCAAGACGTTCCCCGTGCATTCCTGGGGCACGGCACCGAAGTTCGGCGACCCTTCCTCGCTCGGCGACTTCCTCGCCAGCAGTGGAACCTTCGCCGTCAACACCGACTTCAAGGATGAGCGGACGGACCGCCTCCTCGCGGAGGGCCGCCGCACCCGCGACCGTTCTCTGCGTGACGAGATCTACCGCGATGTGGAGCAACGGGCCCTGGAACTCCTGCCGTTGACCTGGACCGTCCGCCGCCGGCAGGGCGAGGCGCACCACGACTACGTCAAGGGCTACCAGCACCCGCCGAAGGGTTCCTGGACCGGGGTGGCCCTCCGCCGCACCTGGATGGAGAAGACCATATGAGGGCGCGCATACGCCGGGCCGCCGCGGGTACGGCGGCCGCCGGGGACATTGGGGAGGCGCCGTGAAACGCTTCCTCGTCACCCGCTTCGCGCAGGCGGCGCTGCAGCTCTTCGCCGTCGGCAGCATCGTGTTCTTCCTCGTACGGCTCATCCCGGGCGACCCGGCACGGGCCGCGCTCGGCGAGGCGGCTACCGACGAACAGGTCGCCCAGACGCGCGAGGCGATGCACCTCAACGAGCCGTTCCTGCAGCAGTACTTGGGCTTCTGGGGACGCCTGTTCCAGGGCGACCTCGGCACCTCGCTGCTCAGCAGCCGGCCAGTGATGCAGGACCTGCCGTCCCGTCTTGGCAACTCCCTCGAACTGGTCCTGGTATCCCTGACGATCGCCCTCGTGCTCGGCATACTGCTCGGCCGGATCGCCGCCACCCGGGCCGACCGTCCCGCCGACCACTTCCTGGTCGGCGGATCGATCTTCGGAATCTCGCTGCCCGTGTTCGTGGTCGGAACGCTGCTCCTGATGGTCTTCGCGTTCCTCGTCCCCATACTGCCGCCGCAACGCTTCACCACACCGTGGGAAGACCCCGTCGCCCACCTGCAGATCCTCATCCTTCCGGTGGTCACCCTCACCGCCGCCTCATGCGCCGTGATCATGCGGATGACACGGTCGGCGATGCTGGAGACGCTCACCGCCGACTACGTACGCACCGCCCGTTCCAAGGGACTTGCCGAGCGGCGGGTGATCAAGGACCACGCGCTGCGTACCGCGCTGCTGCCGGTGGCCTCCGCGGCCACCGTCGAGCTGACCACCCTGATCGGCAGCACCGTCCTGGTGGAGACGATCTTCGGCTGGCCCGGGGTGAGCTCGCTGCTGATGAGCGCGGTCGGGCAGCGGGACTACCCCGTCATCCAGGCGGTCGTCCTCGCTGTCGCCACCGTCGTCATCCTCGTCAACCTCATCGGTGACCTGGTTGTACGAGTTCTCGACCCCCGGGTGGAGGAGGCCTGACATGTCGACCGTCGCACTCACCTCGCCGCCGGAGCGCGGGACCGCGGAGCCGGTCCGGGCCGGCGGGAAGCACTTCCTGCGGCGCCTCGTGGCCAACCGCCGCACGTCCGTCGCGGGCGGATTCCTGCTGGCGATCGTCCTGGCCGCGCTGTTGGCGCCGCTGATCGCCCCGCACGACTACCGCGACATCGTCGGCAGGCCGCTCACCCAGGGCGGGCTGCTGGGCATCGACGACTATGGGCGGGATGTGCTCTCCCGGCTGCTGATCGGCCTGCGGACGTCACTCGCCGTGGCTCTGTCGGCTGTCGTCATCGCTGGAGTGCTCGGCACGGTGCTCGGCCTCGTGGCCGGCTACGGCGGCCGCCTCGCGTCCGGCGTCATCATGCGCGGCATCGACATCCTGCTCAGCTTCCCGCCGATCGTCCTCGCCATCGCCGTGGTGGCCGCGATGGGGCCAGCGCTGACCAATGTCGTGATGGTCATCGGCGTGCTGTACATCCCGCGGTTCACCAGGATCGTCTACAGCCAGGTCCTGGCCATCAAGAACGTGGAGTACGTCGAGGCCTCCGAGATCATGGGCACGCGGCGTGTCACCATCCTGCTCCGCACGATCCTGCCGAACGTGGCCGCGCCCGTGATCGTGCAGCTCAGCCTCTCGGTGAGCTTCGCCATCCAGATGGAGGCCGGCCTGAGCTTCCTCGGCCTCGGCGCCCAGCCGCCACTGCCCTCGCTCGGCACCATGGTCGGCGCCGGACGCGACTTCCTCGAGGTCCAACCCACGCTCCTGGTCTATCCGTCGATCCTCATCATCCTCGTCGTCCTGGCGATGAACGTCTTCGGCGACGGGCTGCGCGATCTGCTCGACCCGCGCCGACGTGGTGCCGCCGGCTCCTGATCCGGTGCCCGAACCGCCGGGAATCCCGTACCGCCGCGAAAGGAACGCCATGGCTGCTGTCCCCCTGCCCACCACCCACCGACTCGGCGAGCTCTCCTGGACCCAGGTCCGGCAGCTGGCGGAGCAGGACCCGGTCGTCCTGCTGCCCATCGGAGCCATCGAACAGCACGGTCCGCACCTGCCCGTCCACGAGGACTCGATCGTCGCCGAATGGGTCGCCGACCGGCTGGCCCGCGAGTACGGCTACTGGGTCGCCCCGGCCCTCAACTACGGCCACTCCGGCACTTTTCGGGGCTACCCCGGCAACCTCTCCCTCAGCCAGACGACGCTGCGCAACGTCACGTACGAGATCATCGAGGCCCTCGTGGCCTCCGGCTTCCGCCGCATCGTCATCGTCGACAACAACGGCGGCAACGTCGGCCCCGTGACCGGCGCGAGCCTGGACGCCCGCCGGGACTTGGGGCTTCTCGTCGGGCACCTGTATCCCTGGCAGCTCGGCTACGCCCTGATGCGCGACGCGTACGAGGACCCGGCCACGGCGTACGGGCACGGAGCGGAGCCGGAGCACTCCGCAATGCTGGCGATGTTCCCCGAGCAGGTGCAGAGCGACCTCGCGCGGCCCGGCGGCCTGCACTCCGCCGACGGCTGGATCCCGACCAGCTACCTGGAGGCCGCCGTTCCCGGCTACGACGTGCCCGGCACCGTCTTCTGGGACTTCTCCGAGGTCAGCCCCACGGGCTGCACAGGCGACGTGAGCCTGGGCAGCGCCGAGACCGGCAAGCTCTGGATCGAGCGCGTACTCGGCTTCTGCGCCGCGTACTTGGCGGAGTACGACCGGAACACCCGTACCGCCGAGCCCGCGGAGGCGAAGTGACCGGCGCAGCGGCGGAATCGGGCGCAGGGGCCGCCCCACGCGCCCCCGTGCTCACGGTCGACAGACTGTCCGTGGACTTCCGCATCGGGGGCCACTGGGTCCCGGCCGTCGAGGAGGTGAGCTTCACCGTCGGCAGGGGCGAAGTCGTCGCGCTGGTCGGCGAATCCGGGTCCGGCAAATCGGTGAGCTCGATGTCCGTACTGGGCCTGATCGGCGGGAACGCACGGCATCGCGGCAGCATCCGCCTGCACGATACCGAGCTGCTCGGCCTCGATCACGAGGCGCTGCGAGACATCCGCGGCAAGCGCATCTCGATGATCTTCCAGGAGCCGATGACCGCGCTGAACCCCGTCTACACCATCGGCCGGCAGATCGCCGAGGCCGTCCGGTGCCACGAGGAGGTGTCCGCCGCCGAGGCCCGCACCCGCGCGATCGAGCTCCTGGTGAAGGTCGGCATACCGGACCCCGAGCGCCGGGTCGACAGTTATCCGCACCAGCTCTCCGGCGGTCAGCGGCAGCGGGCGATGATCGCCATGGCGGTCTCCGGTTCGCCCGAGGTGATCATCGCCGACGAGCCGACGACGGCACTCGACGTCACGGTGCAGGCGGAGATCCTGGATCTGTTGCGCGGCCTGCAGAAGGACCTCGGCTCCGCAGTGCTGATCATCACCCACGACATGGGCGTGGTCGCCGATCTGGCCGACCGGGTGGTCGTGATGAAGCAGGGCGCGGTGGTCGAAGAGGCCCCCGTCGCCCGGCTGTTCTCGGCACCGCAGCACGACTACACCCGCCGGCTGCTCGCCGCCGTGCCCAGGCCTCCGGTCCCGGGCACAGAGCCGCCCGTCCCTGAGCAGGAGAAGCCGACGGGCGCCACGACCCTGCGGGTGACGGAGCTCGAGGTCGAGTACCCGGGCCGGCTCGGGCGCAAGGGTTTCAAGGCCGTACGAGGCGTGAGCTTCTCCATCGACCGGGGGAAGGTCCTGGGGCTTGTCGGAGAGTCTGGTTCGGGCAAGTCCACCATCGGCCGGGCCGTGGTGGGCCTGTCCCGGGCGACCGGCGGGTCCATCGACGTGTGCGGTACGGACGTCACCCGCCTCTCCGGCCGCCGGCTGCGGGCCTTCCGGCCGACGTACTCGATGGTCTTCCAGGACCCCGGGGCCTCGCTCAACCCACGGCTGTCGATCGGGGACTCGATCGCGGCACCGATGTTGGTCAACCGCACCACGGACCAGGCCGGCGCCCGCGCCCGGGTGACGGAGCTCCTCGAGCAGGTCGAACTGTCGCCGAGCTGGGTCGAGCGCTTTCCACACGAGCTGTCCGGCGGCCAGCGCCAGCGCATCGGCATCGCCCGCGCCCTGGCACTGGAACCGGAGCTGCTCATCGCGGACGAGCCGACCTCGGCGCTCGACGTGTCGGTCCAGGCCACCGTGCTGCGGCTGTTTCGGGACCTGCAGGACCGTCTCGGCTTCGCCTGCCTGTTCATCAGCCACGACCTCGGTGTGGTCGAACTGCTCGCCCACGAGGTGGCTGTACTCCGCAACGGCGAGGTGGTGGAGCGCGGACCGGCAGGCGAGGTGCTCACCGGCCCCACTACGGACTACACCCGGCGCCTGGTCGCGGCCGCTCCGGTGCCGGACCCGGTCCAGCAGGCAGAACGCCGTCGGCTGTGGCGCGAGATGGCGGCCTGATGCCGACGGCGGGGTTCAGGACAGTCCGGTCGCCGCCTCGGACGGGAGGCGGTCGGACGTCACCTCAGGTGCGATACGACGGTGTCGTCGGGGTTGAGGTGGGTGCGCAGCGTCCCGGCGGCGCGCTCGAAGTCGTGTGCGCTCAGGGCGTTGAGCAGGCTGTTGTGCTCGTGGGTGATGATGGGCAGCCGCTCGGGCCGGATGGTCACCGCCGACACCCCGATCCGCTGGTGCCGCGGTTGGAGGCTGCGGAACAGATCGGTCAGAACGGTGTTGCCGGTCGCCCGTACGAAGCCGAAGTGGAAGCGGAAGTCGAGCTTTGCGTGCTCGGCAATCGCCTCGCGGTCACCGGCCCGGCACCGTTTCAGCCGCTCCGGGTCCTCCATTTCCGCGACCAGTTCGGCCTGTTCCGGCGGAATCGTGAGGCGCTTCCCACACAGGGCGCTGAAACCGTGGATCTCGAGAACCTGCCGCATCTCGTAGGTCTCGATCATCTCTCCGACGGTGACGCGCCGGACCTGCGCGCCGCGCCTCGGGAGCATGTCGAGGAACCCCTCGGCGGCCAGCCGGTGCAGCGCTTCGCGCACCGGCGTCCGCGACACCCCCGCCTCCTCGGAGAGGACCTTCTCCTCCACGAACGACCCCTCGGGGTAACGCCCGAGGAGGATGCCTTCCTTGACCCACTCGTAAGCCCGTTCACGCGCCGTCACCATGCGGCCTTCTTCGGCTGACACACTCCCACCTTCCTCGTATGTATACGCAGTGTATACACCCTAGGAGTCTCATGCCCTCGCGTACCACCAACTCCCCACGCTCCTACGCCGCCTGGCTGTCCGACCCCAGTTTCGCCGCAGCCGAGATCGTGGCGGCCACCGGCTACGGGGCCGTGGTGCTCGACATCGAGCACGGCGCCTTCGACCTCGCGGATCTGGAGCGCTTCGTCCCGTTCCTCCGCGCACTGGACCTCGAAGTCCTGGCCAAGGTCCTCGGGCCGGAGCGTGGACCCATCCAGCAGGCGCTCGACTTCGGGGCCACGGCCGTCGTCGTCCCGCACGTCGAGAGCGCCGCGCACGCAGAGGCCGTGTGCGCGTACGGCAAGTTCCCGCCGCTAGGCGACCGCAGCTTCGCCGGCGGCCGGACCGCGGGCTACGGCGGATTCGACGACGACTGGATCGCCCGCCAGGACCGCGAGACCCGGGTCTACCCGATGATCGAGGACGCCGGGGCGATCGAGGAGATCAAGGAGATCCTGGCCCTGCCAGTGGTCAACGGCGTCTTCGTCGGACCCAGCGACCTGTCGATGCGCCGGGACCGGGGTGCGTACACCCGTGGCGAAAGGGACTTCGCCGACCTCGCCGCCGTCGCGGACGCGGCCCGGGCCGCCGGCAAGCCCTGGGTGCTGCCGGCCTGGTCACGCGAGGAGAAGGCGTTCGCGATCGAACACGGCGCCGACCAGCTCGTACTGACCATGCAGCACGGCGCCCTGCTGGCCGGCTTCGACGCCGCGCGGGTCGAGGCCGACGAACTAGCCCGGACCGCTCAACACCCGCACCGCACAAGACCGGTTCAGCCGGACCGCACCTGACCGCCATCGCCGTGCCGCGCACGACTGGTTCAGCTGTGCCGCACGCCACCGGATCCGCCCCACGCCCCGGAAGGGAAGACACCACCATGCTCGCCACCGTCGCCCAGTTCGCTGCCGACACCGACAAGGCCGCCAACCTGGACCGGGCATCCGGCCTGATCGCCACGGCCGCGTCCCAGGGTTCGGACCTCGTCGTGCTCCCCGAGAACGCGATGTACGCCAACCCCGACCGGGCCGCCCGGATCGTAGACCGGACGGAGCCGATCGACGGGCCGTTCGCCTCGGCCATCGCGGCAATCGCCAAGGAACACAGCATCGCCGTCGTCGCGGGCATGACCGAGACGCCCACCGAGGGTTCCGACAGGGCCCGCAACACCGTGATCGCCGTGGACAGCACTGGCGAGCGACTCGGCGTCTACCGCAAGGTCCACCTCTACGACGCCTTCGGTTACCGGGAGTCCGACCGGATCGAGCCCCAGCCCGCCAAGGCGCTCACCTTCACCCTCCACGACCTCACCTTCGGGGTCATGACCTGCTACGACCTCCGCTTCCCCGAGATGGCCCGCTTCCTCGTCGATGCCGGTGCCGATGCCCTGATCGTGCCTGCCGCCTGGGTCGTCGGCCCGGCCAAGGAGGACCACTGGACCACGCTGCTGCGCGCCCGGGCGATCGAGAACACCGTGTACGTACTCGGCGCCGGCCAGACCGGCCCGATCAGCGCGGGCCACAGTGTCATCGTCGACCCGATGGGGCACCCCGTGGCGTCGGCTGGTGAAATCCCCGGCGTCGCGTCCGCCGTCCTCGACGCCGCACGCCTACGGGACGTCCGCGTGACGAACCCCAGCCTGGAGAACCGCCGCTTCACGGTGTCCATCGGCTGAATTGCCCGCGGCCCGGGGCCGGTTCGCTGACCCGGGCCGCCCTCCCGTCCATCCACCAGCGCCTCACCCGTCCGCGCTCTCCCGCCCGCCGTCACCGGCACTCCATCACCTCCCCGGCACCGGCGCGGTGTGCAAGATGCTGACCGCTTCGCGACTGACCCGCGCCGGAAGCCTGGCACGACGTCAATTCCAGGCTCAGACCTGCCAGTTCGCCTCGTACGGTTGGTCGCTCGGGACGGCTCCCGAGTCATCCCGGACCGGGCGTTCCGTACGCACATGGAAACCGCGGCCCGCACGCGGGCCAACAGCTCGTCGTACACGACCCCGGCGTTCTTCTCCGACGGTACGTCGGTCAGCTGGTGTGGTGGCGGAAACGGCGGCCCGTCGTGCGGAGGCGGCTGAGGGGGTGAAGCTTGAGCAACTGCGGGAAGTGGAGCGGAAGTAGAGGCGACGGGGGTGTTCGTCGGGTCTCACCGGCGCCGTACTAACGTCCCGTTCATGGCATCGGAAGGTATAACTCAGCAGGTCGTTCCGCAGTGCCCGCGCTGTGGCGGGAACGAGGTGCGTACGGTCGGGAAGGCGTGGTCCGGCAAGGGCTCGATGAAGAAGGACCTGGAGAATCGGCTGGCGAGAGGTCCGGCAATCAGCCACGACGGCTGCTCGCACTTCATCGAGGGTGTGATCTTGAGTCTGTCGGCCGGCGCCGGCGTCACGTTTCTCCTCGCGTGGCTCGGCGTGCAGAAGCAGCTCCTGGTGTTCACGATCGGCGGCGCGATCGCGGTCCTCGGAATCGTCTTCACCATCAAGGTCATCCGCAAGGACGGCCGGGAGCGGAAGATCCTGGAGGCCGCCCATGCGGTCGCCGACCCCCTGTGGAGCCCGGCCCACTACTGCTACGGCTGCGAGGGCGTGTTCTGCCCGGGCGGCACCCCGTGGCGGGGCGTGCTCACTCCGGAGCAGTTCAAGCTGCTGGTCTGGCGTCAGGGCCAGTACGACGACCAGCTGGGCGACAAGGCGAGGAACACGGAGATCCCGCCGGGCACGTTGATCGGCGGCTGACGGTCCGTCGAACGGCCCACCCTCACGCCCGGGGAACGCGCCGCGGCCACCTCGACCGGCACACCCGTACCCCTCCGAGCGGGGCAGCTTCAGGGGCGGAAGTCCGTACGAGTAGGGAGCTCACTCAACTCCGGTGAATGGCCAGGAGCTAGACTCAACGTCGACGTGGGCGTGTCAAAAATCCGACACCTCCGGCTCCAAGCGGGTCGTAAAAACGAGATGAGGAGATGGCGTGTCAGCCGGGACGGACATCAAGGATCCGGCAGCGCTCAGCCGTGCAGGCACCGGCGCGGGCGAGATCGCAGGACAGACGCGAAGCGCCGGCGCTCATCCGGTGGACGAGACACGCTCGGCATCCCGGGACTTCGGCACCGACAACTGGGACGGTGGGCTGGACAAGGCGCTCACCGGCCTGGCGGAGATCTGGTCGGCTCAAGTCTCCGCGCTCGTGGCCGACTGCAACAGCCTCGCCGGCCAGTGCGCCAGATCGGGAATGCTGTACCAGCGCACTGAAGTGGCGAACACACACAACATGGATTCCTTGCGGAGCGACTTCGGCTAGAGCAGGCCCTTCACCGCCGCTAGAGAGCCAGTTCGACGCACGACGCCACGGGGGAATCGCCACTCCATGCCGAAGTATGAGCAGCTGTACCACCTCAACCTCAGCAACCTCAAAGCAGCCGCTGACCGTTGGGAAGAATCCGCCACCAAGCTGAAAGGGCTGCACACCGCCTACGGCGATCAAGTGGCCCGCCCCTTCAGACAGGCCGACTGGACCCAGCCGATCCTGACGGCGGCCAAGGCCGACAACGACGTGCGCGCCGCCCAACAGCAGTACGAGAACGCCCACAAGGAAGCCAAAGGAATCGCAGGCGTTCTCACATCACTGCACACCGAGCTCAAGAAGGCCAAGGACGATCTCCACCGCCTTGCCGACGTCGAAGCCAAGGAACAGGATCTCCAGGTCAGCGCCACCGGCACCGTCACTCCGCGCAACGACCTCTCCCAGGACACCGGCGCCCGCCACGACCCGGATGGCCAGGCCGCCATCCGCGAACAGCATGAGATCTGCGAGGCATTCGCCCGCCGCATGGAACGCGTTCTGAAGCGCGCCGCCGAGGCCGACGAGACTGCCTGCTGGGCCCTGCGCCGTGATCTCGGCAAGAGCAGAAGCGACTTCAACTCCAAGGTCGTCACCTCCCTCACCGACGCCGACGCAACCCGTGCGGCGGAGTTGAAGAAGAAGGGCGCCGGTAGGAAGCCCGAGGGGTGGGTTGCCGAAGGCGAGGGCGAAGCATCCGGGCCCGGTGCCGACGCCTCGACCACCGGACCGAACGCCGCGAGCGGCAAGCTGGCCGAAGCTGAAGCGCACGCCGACCTCGGCCGCGCGAGCGCGGAGGGCTCGCTCACCAACGGCCCGATGAAGCTCGCCGGCGAGGCTGAAGCCTATGCGGGCGCCAAGACCTCCGCGGCCGGCGGCATCACCAATGAAGGCATCAAGGGCGAGGCGACTGCGTTCGCGGGCGCCGAAGCCTCGGCCAAGGGCACCGCCGACGCCGGCCCCGTCGGGGTGTACGGACGGGCGGAGGCCAAGGCTGGTGCCGAGGCCGGTGTCAGCGCCGGGGCCGGCCTCGACGGGCTGCACGCGGGCGCGGAAGCGTTCGCCGGGGCGAAGGCAGCCGCTGCGGGTGGCGCGGACCTCGGCGGCATCGGGGCGGGCGGAACGGTCGAGGGTTGGGCCGGAATCGGCGCCGAGGCCGAGGCAACGCTTGGCAAGGGCGAGGATGGCAAGTGGCACATCGGCGCCAAGGCAGGTGCTGCCGTCCTGCTCGGCGGCGAGCTGGGCTTCGAGGTCACCGTTGATCCGGGGAAGATCGCCGATACTGCGAGCGATGCGGCCAATGCCGTTGGTGATGCGGCTGACTGGGTCGGTGACGGGGTCGGCAGCCTGTTCTGACTCACGCTCCCCGCAGGCCTACTGACGTAGGCACACCGCCACAGTAAGGAGGGCCCGAAATGGCCACGACCCTGCCCGTGCCGATCGAGTTCGGACTGCCGGAAAGCTGGCACGCCGCACCACCGGACGAAGTCGGTGCACCAGGCGCGGCGTTCATCGCGCTCTACCCGCAACCGGACGCGGGCTTCACCGCGAACATCACGATCGACGGTGAGTACCGTCCCGACGCGGCGACGTTGCCCGAGATCGCCCACGAGTCCGTGGAACGCCTGCGTCAGGCCGACGCGACGGTCAACGTCACCTCAAGCCGCGAGATCGGCTCTGCGGACGCACCGGGACTCACCCAGACACTGGCCGTCGCAGCCGTCGTCGGTGGGGTGTCTCGCGACCTCGTCCAGTCCCAGGTGTACCTGTCCCTGCTGGATGTCGCCGATCCGGGAAAGCGAGCGGTGATCCGCCTGGTCCTGACATCCACCGCGGCCCAGCACCACGAAGTCCTGGACGACTTCCAGGACTTTGTGCGCACGGTCCGTCCGGACACAGGCGCAGCCTCCTAAGCACGCCCCCGGCGGCACCTCACACCGACAAACCCACTCCCCGTAGGTTGATCTCATGGGACTCTTCGACAAACTCACCGGAACCAAGCGCCCCGCCGACGGCACCGCCGCGCGATCCGCGGCCGAGGTGCATGCGGCCCTGCTGGGCCTCAACCAGCCTGACGCCCCATACGTCATCAGGGACGGCCGCGAGGAGGGCGCAGATCTGGTGGCCGAGTGGCGCATCCTGGATCCGGCTTGGCAGACCTTCTTCGTCCGCACCCAAGTGAGTCGAGTGTTCCAGGTACGCATGCGTCTGGTTCCGGAGAACAACGAAGTGCGTTCCCTCGATCAGCAATACGAGGTCACGTGGGTCGGAAACACGCCCAGCCTCGCCATCTCGGCTGAGGTCCAACGCGGCCAGGTACGGACGGTCTCCAAGCGCTGGACGCTGGGCGGCGGCGAAGACGGCAACACCGGAGCCACCGAGACGTTCCACTTCGACAGCTCCGACCTGAAGAACCCCCTGCAGGACACCGTCCTGGGCGCGGGATGGACCTGGCGCGGAGTCATCACCGGCAAGCTGTGACGCACGACAATTGCGCCGACAAGGCCTTTCCCACAAACGCTGCCACTCCGTCACAGGGCAAGCCGCCTGACCTACTTCTTGGACTCCGTCCCGCCGTCCTCACCGACCTCTCGGCGCCGGCCCAGGAAACTCTTCCCCATGGGACCTTCACACCCCGGACAATGGCCCATGCTGGGTGGACGACTGCCGATCCGCAGGCTGTGATCTGAGGATCGGCAACTGCATGAGGGCTCAGCTCTTGGGAGAGTCGTCGACCTTAAAGTCCATGTCGACCCTGCCGTCGGTGACGGACTTCGCAGTGACCGTCAAGCCGTACGCCTGGCCGTCCGCTGTCAGTGTGCAGCGCACAGTCTCACTGACCTCGGCTTTCAGGGCCTCGTCGCAGGTGACGTCGTCGGGCTCCCGGCCGACCTGCTTAGCCAGGGCCTTTGAGGCCTTCTCTGCAACCTCTTCCTTGCTCACCGTCTCGGGCGAGCTACCGACGCTGAACGAGCAGCCCGCACAGAGCATCATCGCCAGCACCCCCACCGCTGCCCTAGCCGCTATCCGGCCCTTTACCGCCTGCTGCACTGCGCTCCCTTGGTCGAGTGTTCATGACACGCCCTTGACACGCGGGAATCTACCAGCCAGTGGTGTCGGCGTGAGGTCTCAGGACTTCCTTGACGGTTCGTCGTCAGGAGATGCTTGGCGGTCTTTCTGGGTGCCCACGCCTTTGACGTAGAGCCGACTGATCGGGCCGGTGTTCTTCCGTGGTCTGACGGCGAGTTTGTCAACGGCCTCTTGATCGTGGCTCTTCGGCACTTTCCGTGAAGCCGATCAACTGGCGAGCAGGATGCGGCGCTTGAGGAGGTCGATCCGGCACGTCCGTAGTGCTGACGTTTGAGCATCTTGATCCGGTTGACGTGTCCTTCGACGGGGCCGGAGTTCCAGGGGACGGTCAGGCCGGCGGCGACGGCTGCGAGGTCCTTGCGCACGCCGTTCGCGAAGACGTGCAGTTCCTTGAGTTCACTCTGCTCGACTTCCTCGAGCCAGTCGACGAGGCGGTGGCCGTCGCGGCCTCGCAGGATCGTGGTGAAGCTGCGAGCGAGACGGTTCGTGGCAGCGATGTACTCGCAGCGGTCGCAGAGGTCCTTGAGGTGTTGCCGGGCGGTCTCGCTCTGGTTCTCCGGCTGTCCGATGATCCAGCGCACCACATCCGCCACGGGCAGCGGAGGTGTCGACGTGGACGACGGCTTCGTGCTGTCGCCGAGGGAGTTGAGGAAGCGACGGACGGTCTTGCGGGAGCCGGTGTAGCCGCGAGCGGCGATCTCGTCGCGCAGGATCTGCGCGTTGTCGCATCCTTCAGTCCAGCGAGCGAGCAGGTAAGGCTAGTGCGCGTCCAGGTTGGTGCGGCGACGCGGTCGGGGCCGGATGAGTTCTTCCGGGGAGGCAGCGCGCGCGTAACGGCGCACGGTGGTGCGGTCGTAGCCGGTGATCTGACTGATCGTGTCGATCTTCATGCCCCTCGCGTACAGGGGGTGGATCTGTTGCCACCGGGCTTGGGTGTTCTCCTCGGAGCGCGTGACCACGGGCCGTTCGCGCTCGGCACCAGGGTCCGGATCGGGCAGGGGTCCAGGTGGCTGGAGGCAGGGACGATGACGGCGGATCGCCTTCTCGACGGCGGTGGCCAGGTTGTGCAGGACGTGCCATCTGTCGGCTACCTGCGGGACCCCGGGCAGGGCCCGTTGGGCACCTTCGGCGAACGACCCGCCACGGTCCCGGCAGATGGTGCGGACATGATCACGGTTCTGGAGCCACGCGGCGAACGTGTCCGCCGTGTGGTCGGGCAACACATCCACGGGGCGACGCGAGCGCATGTCGATGAGGATCGTGCCGAACTTTCGGCCGCGCCGGAAGGCGAACTCGTCGATGCCGAGGACCTCGACCGCGGGGACCGCCGGCAGCTCCAGGCGCCCGATCAGCCGCAGGAGTGTGGAGCCGCTGACCGGCATGGCCAACCTTGTCGCAAGGCGTTCACCAGCTGCCCCGCCGAGTATCAATGCCACTTGCTCCAGGGCCCGTTGGAAGTGCACGGTGCGTCGTCCGTAGCGGAAGGTGAGGCCCTCGACCTGTTCGGCGAACGTCTGCTTCCCGCAGTCGCTGTTGTCGCAGAGGAAGCGACGGACCTGCAGGTTGATCACCGTGGGCTGCCCGCCGACCGCCGTGTCCGCAGGTCTTCGCATGTACCGGCTGTGGATCCGCCTCGCAGACATCCCGCACCCGGGACACCTCGCCGTTGGCACCGTGCATCTCGCGGTGAAGCGTACGGAACTGCCGCTCCTGACCAACTCATCGATGGTCACATCGGATAGGTACGGAAACAGGACTTTCAGCAGGCCACAGGCATGATCCCCACCCAGGAGGGCTACCCCAACCGCTTCACAGAAAGTGCCGAAGAGCCAGTTCGAAATGACCGTTGACAGGTCCGAGCGCAACAGCTTGAGAAGCCAAGGGCGAGATCCAACATCGTGACCTTCAGGCGCCGGCGCTTGTTCCACATACGGGCCGTCTGCGTCGGCCTCGGCCGCCTTCTCCTTCGGCCCGTGACCGGAGGACCTCAGGGCCGGAAGTGGCTTGGCAGCAGCGCAGCACACCGGTGAAAGCTCGTACCTCACGCAGCGCGCACCGGGTCACGGGGCCGAGCGCGCACGCGTTGAAGGGACGAGACTGTTGAACCCCAACCACCGCGACAAGCACCAGGCCGGGGCCCGCCGCCGAGTCCAGGGCGGTACTTACGAAGCCCACCTCGACGACATCCGGCGAGACGTCTCGAACACCGTGACCGTGTCGAGGACGAGTACTTCGCGCCGAACGCGCTGCACGCCAACGCTCCTGTTCCCTCGGAACTTCCGCTGCTGGTGCGCCACCACGTCAACGAGATCAACCAGTACTTCAACGAGGTGCTCGGGCACGCCTACCAGCCGGACACCTACGCGGAGTGGGCACGGATCGTGCTGTACCCGCTCACCGACGCACTGGAACACCAGCACCTGACGATCGGCACGATCACCGCGCACCTGCAGGCCAACAACATCTCGCCGGACCGGACCCGCGTGTACCTGCAGGTGCGCACACACAAGGACGTCGACATGTTCGCCACCAAGAAGGCGAAGGAGCACCTCGCCGGCCTCGTGGGGGAGCCAGTGTCAGGCGCACGACCTTCCCGCGCATGTTCGGCCAGCTCATCGTCAAGAATCCGGATACCGATCTGCACGACACCATGGAAGGGCTGCTCGCCTCCATCTACAGCAACTACCCAGAGGACGAGCAGGCCTTCGACTGCCTGCCCGACCCCATCAAGGCCGTCGCTCTGCAGGCTGCGTCCGTCTCACTCGTCCGGGCCGCGAACGGCGACGACACCTGCATTGCGACTGACTGAACACAGGATGGCACTACTGCAGTTGCTCATGGCCGTGGCTCGTCGAGGTACTGGTCGGCCCAGGCGCTGATGATGTGCGCGGCCCGCTGCGCCTGCCCCCGCGCGGTCAGCAGGTGGTCCGCCCCTTCGAGTGAGATGAAGCTGCGCGGATGCCGGGCCTCCTGGAAGATTTCTGCGGCGTTGTCGATGTCAACGGTGGAGTCGGTGGGGGAGTGCGCGACGAGGAGCGGAAGGTTCAGCTCACCGATCCGGTCGCGCAGGTGTGCTTTGCGGACGTCCTCGACGAAGGCGCGCTTGAGGACGAGGGTGCGCCCGCCGACGAACCACTGGTGAGAGCCGTCGCTGAGCACGCGGTCCAGGACCGAGTCGTACTGCCGCTCGACGTGGCTGGGGTCGACGGGCGCGGCGATCGTGGCCAGCGCGCGCAGGCCGGGGATCTCGCGGGCGGCGGCGAGGGCAGCGGCGCCTCCCCAGGAGTGCCCCACCAGCAGGTCCACGGGGGTTCCGCGCTCGGCCATGAAGGCTGCGGCGCGGATGGTGTCCTGGACCTTGACGGTGAAGGACCCGTCTCCCCAGTCGCCGTCGGAGTCGCCGATGCCGAGGTTGTCGAAGCGCAGCGTGCCGATGCCTTCGCGGGCCAGCTGCTTGCTGACACGAGAGGCGGCCGGCGAGTCCTTGCCGAGGGTGAAGCCATGCGCGAAGAGGCCCCAGCCCCGCACCTCGCCCTCCGGCAGGTCGATCACCCCGGCCAGTTCGGGGCCGACGACGCTGGGGAATCTCACTTTTTCGTTCATCTGTGGTGCTCACCTAGGCAGGAACTGATCGGGGACAGAGGCGAGAGTGACACCTGCCGGTGCCACCGTGGAGCGACGAGCAGCATGCCACGCGCTGCACGTCGCGTCCCACCAACGACATCTGAGTGCAGTCGGTCGGGAAGGCTCGACCGGATGTCGTTCGGGGCGAACGAGCGGCCGACGACCCCGGAGCGGTTCGCAGGCGGACGGGATCGTGCTGGTCCCTTCCGCCCGCCCGAAGGCACGGGAAGCTTTCGACGTGCCGGTGGTGGAGATGATGCGCGCTTCCGGTCGGTCCCGAGTGGACAGCGTCCAGTGCGCCGAGGACGACGGATCAGCGAACCTGATCAACCACCTGAGGTCACTGGGGCACGAACGCATCGCCGTCATCGCAGGCGACCTGCAGTTCAGCAACGCCCGCGAACGCGTCGCCGCAGCTCGCGCCGCACTGGGAGAGAACGGGCTGCCCGACTGCTACGTCATGGCACGCGAGCACACGCCGATGTGGGGAGCTGAAGCGTTGCGGCGCCTGATGGGCCTGGACCCGGCCCTGACCGCGGTGTTCGCCTC
Source organism: Streptomyces sp. LHD-70 (assembly GCF_031157275.1). Taxonomy (GTDB): domain Bacteria; phylum Actinomycetota; class Actinomycetes; order Streptomycetales; family Streptomycetaceae; genus Streptomyces. Next base: position 242,786 of record NZ_JAVIFW010000011.1, on the reverse strand, counting down.
CAGCGGCGACCTCGCGCTCGGGGTGCTGCACGAAGCCAACCGCCTGGGCCTCGATATCCCCGGCCAGTTGTCCTTGGTCGCGTTCGGCAACACCGACTGGTTCGAGATCTGCCGGCCACCGGTCACCGCCTTCGCCCACCCCATGCACGAGATCGGCATGATCACCGCACAGGTGCTGTTGTCCAGGATCAACGGCGACAGCTCTGCGGAGCCGTCCCGGATCCGAGTGGAAGGCCGCATGATCCTCCGTGAATCAACGGCACCTCCTTCAAGCTGATCGGCGATCAAGAGTTCCGGGCTCCCGCGATGCGCGACCATCCTGGGAGGGCTGCTCTCCTTCCCTGGCGCCTCTCGACCGGGATTCTGAGCGGCCTGTCAGCCAGGCGGCTCCTACGCAGGGGGCTTTGCGTTCGCTGGATGACTGGGGCACCGGTCGCGCGGTGATCGCGTGGTAAAGCGGGTGAGGCAGGTCGAACTGTCGTGCCGGTTCCTCGCTTGATCGAGTGGGGGCGGTTCCCTGAAGCGATCACGGTCCATGTGGAGGTGGGCTTCGGCGTGCTCGCAGTCCTGCCGTCCGATGGCGACGATCCGGGCCCGCTCGGGCTGGTACGCGGGCAGGCAGGCCGTGAGGGTTTCCGGTGTTGAGGCGACCTAGGCGAGGGAGTCGCCCTGCTCTCGCTTGTCCTGGTCGTAGCCGATGGCGCGCACGCGTACGGGCCGATGTGCTGCAGGAGGTCGAGGGGGAGTTGGGCGTAGACGTCGATCCAGGCGGGTGGGGTGACGCCGGCGGGGAAGCTCGTGGTGCCCGATGAGGAGAGGGGCCGCCCCCGGTGTGAGAGAAGCGGAGCGGCCCCGTGGGCTGGAGACTTCACCTGGTGGGTGGGGAACCGACGAAATCCGGCCCGCCTGGTAACGAAAATTGGGAGACATGGTCACCGGGCGGGGGTCGCGTGGAACGGCTCTGGTGTGGCTGTGTGCGGCCCCGGCCCCGGCGGCAGCACACAGTTCGGCGACCCTGTCAGAGAGGTCCGGCGGCATGCCCGCATCCGGCGCGGCGCGGGGGATGAGGACGACGCCGCCGCTGGGATCCAGCCGGGCCAGCGGAGGTTCGCCGAGTTGACGGGCGAGCCTGAGCAGCACACGGCGAAGTTTCCGGGTGCCCGCGGCGAGGCGATCAGTCTCGCCGCCGAGCAGTTCCTGCGGGTGGTCGGCGAACCGCAACGCGAGGACGACGTGCGCCTTGGTGAGGCGGATGCCATGGATGTCCGCCAGCGACTGGGCGGGCCGGCCGGCGAGCAGCGCCGCGGTCACCTCGCGGGTGCGTGGTTCCTGCTCCGGGTGGCGGCCTTCCAGATAACCCGTCGTCGCTGCGTCCACCAAGGCGAACCAGTACCGGAACAGCCGGTCGCCCACCGTTTCCAGTGTGGCTGGCGCCGACGTCTCCAGTTCCTGCACAAGCGCCTGCCAGGCGGTACGCGCCAGGACCTGTTGTCCCCACAGGACGGTCCGCAGATCCATGCCCTCTTCGGCTCGGCGTGCGGCGTTCTCACGGAAAAGTTCGAGTTCCCGCGCTGACGGGGCCCGGCGTTCGGCGAGAGCCAGGGCGAACCCTCGCAGGAAGTGCCTGGCGGCCGCGGCGACCTCGAGATCCAGCTCCTCGGGATGCTTGCTGGGATCGGGAAGTACCGCAGTCGCGTAGACATCGACGACCTGGCGCGCGAGTACGTCGACGCGATGTGTCAGGCGCTCGGCGGCCGCCACCGCGGCTGGGGGCACCGGCTCCCAGCGGACCGCATCGGGCCGCTCGGCCTCGCCGTCGTGCACCCGCTCACCCTCCCGCCGGACTCACCGATGGCCGGTGCGAGTCATCCGGCTCGCTCAGCTCGGCTCCTGTGGCCGAACACTACGCGGCAGGCTGGTGACGAGCCCGAGCACGCCGACGACCAACAGCACCCCGAGCGCACGAGCGCTCGGCGCCGGCCGGTCACGGGCGGCAGCGGCACGCGATTCTCTGCAGAGAATCACGGTGCCTGGTGCGCGACGAGGCCGTGCAGACAGCCCTCAGGTGGCCGCGGCCGGCGGCGCTGGGTGTCGGACGGCTTTCTTCACGGCCATCTCGAGTTCATAGCGGTCGGTTCCCGTGGCGTGTTCACTGATCGCGCGCTGTACAGCAACCGCGGCCTCGGCATTACCCACGACGACACCGGGCTGCCTGGGTCCCGTGTCGTACGGTGCGATGTCGCGGCCCCACTGTCCGCAACGGATGTCACCGAACCCGGCGGTGCCGCCGGTACGGCCGAAAGATCTGAACCAATACCGGGAATCAGGCCGCGACGAGCTCCTGCTCGCGGTCCGGCGTCTTGATCTTGGGCTTCTTGTTCGGCAGCGAGAGCCGGAAGACCTTGCGCCAGGCGGAGAACACCTGCTTGGGCAGCGGCCCGGTGACGTACTCCAGCTCGTACTTTTCGAACAGCGCGCGCACCTTCACCGCGACTTCGGCGTACCGGTTGCTCGGCAGGTCCGGGAACAGGTGGTGCTCGATCTGGTGCGACAGGTTGCCGGTCATGAAGTGCATGGCCTTGCTGCCGCTGATGTTCGCCGAGCCCATCATCTGGCGCAGGTACCACTGGCCGCGCGTCTCGCCGTTGATCGACCGGCGCTCGAAGACCTGCACGCCCTCGGGGAAGTGCCCGCACATGATCACCGAGTGGGTCCAGAGGTTGCGTACCAGGTTCGCGGTGAACGTGGCGGCGAGCGTGGTGAGGAACGACGGGCCCGAAAGCAGCGGGTGGATCACGTAGTCCTTGAGCACCTGCTTGCGGATCTTGCGGCCCACGGCCTTGGCCCGCGCGCGGAACTCGGGGTTCTTACGGCGGCGCTTGTGCAGGTTCTTGCCGAGCTCCAGGTCGTACGCTGCGATGCCGTACTCGAAGAAGCAGGCGTTGATGAAGTTCCACAGCGGCTGGCCGAGATGGAAGGGGTGCCACTTCTGGTCCTCGTCGACGCGCATGATGCCGTAGCCGAGGTCGTTGTCCTTGCCGATCACGTTGGTGTACGTGTGGTGCAGCTCGTTGTGCGAGTGCTTCCACTGGTCGGCCGGCGAGACGTGATCCCATTCCCAGGTGGTGGAGTGGATCTTCGGGTCCCGCATCCAGTCCCACTGGCCGTGCAGGATGTTGTGGCCGATCTCCATGTTGTCCATGATCTTCGCCACGGACAGCCCGGCGGTGCCGAGCAGCCACGCGGGCGGGAAGAACGAGAACAGCAGCACACCCCTGCTGACCAGCTCGAGCTTGCGCTGCGCCGAGATGACCTTACGGATGTACGCGGCGTCCTTCTCGCCGCGGTCGGCGAGCACCTCGTCGCGGATCGCGTCCAGCTCGCGGCCGAGCTCCTCGATCTGCTCCGCGGTCAGGTGGGCGGTGGGGTCGATGGCGGTCAAAGTGCTTCCTACCGTTCGATGTCGCAGGGGCCCGCCGCGGCGGACACACAGGTCTGGATGAGGACGCCCGGATCGGCCTCGGTGATCTCGCCGGTGCGCAGGTCGCGGACGGCACCCGCCTTGAGCGGCGTGACGCAGCCGAAGCAGATGCCCATGCGGCACCCGGAGGGCATGAGCACGCCGGCCTCCTCGCCGACGTCCAGCAACGGCGTGGCGCCGTCCGCGTCGACGCTCTTGCCGGTGGCACTGAACGTGACCTCGCCGCCGTCGCCGGCGACGACGATGCTGGGGCGGAAGCGTTCGGTGTGCAGGCGCTCGTGTACGCCGTGCTCGGTCCAGTGCGCTTCGGCGGCGTCGAGCAGGCCCGCGGGCCCGCAGGCCCAGGTCTCGCGCTCGGCCCAGTCGGGCACGAGTTCGTCGAGACGGGCGATGTCGAGCATGCCGTCTGTGTCGGTGTGTACCTCGGTGAGCCGCAGCTTCTTGTCCGCGACCAGGTCGTGCAGTTCGTCGCGGAAGATCACGTCTTGCGGCCGCGGCGCGCAGTGGACCATGGCGGCGTCGTCGAACTCGGTGTCGCGCAGCATGCCCATCACGGGCGTGATGCCGCTGCCGGCCGTCAGGTAGAGCACCTTGGCGGGCTTGGCCTGCGGCAGCACGAAGTCACCGGTCGGCTGGTCGAGCTGGATCAGCGTGCCTGGTTCCGCCCTGCGGACCAGGTGGTTGCTGACCTTGCCGTCCGGGATCGCCTTCACGGTGATCGTGACGCGGCCGTCCTGCCGGTTCGTCGGCGAGGTGATGGAGTAGGCACGCCACAGGCGCACCCCGTCGACGTCGACCCCGATCCGCACATACTGACCGGCCGTGTGACCGCGCCAGCCCCGTCCCGGCCTGATCACGACAGTCGCGGCGTCACCCGTCTCGGGGTGCACGGCCTCGATGCGCCCACGCAGGTCAGCGCCCGCACGCAGCGGGCTGACCAGGTCGAGGTAGTCCGACGGCAGCAGCGGCGTCGTGACCATCTCCAGCAGTTTCCACGCCCTGCTGCTTAGGGCTGCACTCGTCATGGCCCCAGCTTGCTGCGCCTCAAGGCGTAAAGTCCTGACCGTAGGACGTGAATCTGATCGGCAAGATTGTTCGCAAGGAACAAGAACGTGAGCCATGTAACACGGAGGGCCAGCGAACTGGCCCTGGATGAGACGACGGTCACCGCGCTTCGGGCCGCATTGAAGACCACCGCCGACGAGGTCGTCCAGGCGATCATCGACGAGGTCCCTCCCTACGCCAACGCCCTTTCGGGCCGCATGGGCGGCACCATCCGTCGAGCCGTCCGCACCGCTCTGGGGCACTACCTGGACCTCGCGAGCGGGAACGCCACCGGCGGCGACGCCGGCGACGCAGCCTACGAGCTGGGCCGCGGCGAGGTGCGCGACGGCCGTTCGATGGACGCCCTGCTCAGCGCCTACCGCGTCGGCGCCCGCGTGGCCTGGCGATGCCTGGCAGCGGGTGCCGTACCCGCAGGTCTGCCCGCCGCCGAGGTCGCCAAGTTCGCCGAGCTGACCTTCGCCTACATCGACGAGCTCTCCGCCGCGAGCGCCGCGGGCCACGCCGACGAACTCGCCGCCCGGGGCAGGGCCCACGAGCGCCACCTGGAACAGCTGGCCCGCGACCTCCTCGCCGGCGCGAGCCCGGAGGTGCTCCTTGCCTCTGCCCAACGGGCGGGGTGGCAGCCTCCGGTTTCGCTGACCGCGGTCCTGCTGCCCGCCACCCAGGCCTGGCCTGCCTACCGCACGCTCGACCCGAGCACCCTCGTCCTCGACGATCTGCCGGACGCCACCGGTGTGCTGCTCGTCCCCGACGCCGACCGATCACATCTCTTGCGGCAGCTGACCGACCGCACCGCCGTGGTCGGCCCGGCCCGGCCATGGACCCGTGCATCCGCCTCGTACGCACGAACCGTACGCGCGCGCTCCCTCTCCTCTGACATCCGCGACACCGAGGACCACCTGCCCGAGCTGGTGCTGAGCGCCGACGCGGACGCGTTCGCAGACCTGCGGGCCCGAGCCCTCGCACCGCTGCGGACCTTGCCTGCCGCGACCGCACGGCGCCTTGAGGAGACGTTGCGGGAGTGGCTGCTGCACCAGGGCAGACGGGACGAGGTGGCGGCGGCGCTGTTCGTCCATCCCCAGACAGTCCGGTACCGGATGTCGCAGGTGCGGGAGCTGTTCCCGGATCTCGCATCGCCACACCGGGTCCTTGAACTGACGCTGGCGCTCGGCCTTCGGGCCGGCTGACGCGCACTTCGACCGCCCCCGACCGCGTCCGCGAGCGGCCCAGGAGGCGGCGGTCACAGCAAGGCGCGGGGGCGGCTCGGTCGCGGCGGCCTGGTCCTCGATGGCGGGCATGTCCTGGCCGTCATCGTCGTACGGGCTCGGGCGGCGGTGTACCTGTGCCCGACAACTGGGAGGACCTGCTCGGTGGTTGGGAATCGCTCCGACAGGGCTACCCCGCCGGGGACCAGGACGAGACGGTACGGGACTGCGCCCGCCGGCTAGACGAAACGGCATCGGCAGCGGGCGCGGTGTCGGGATCGGGGCCGCAGGGCGATCTTGTGCTGTTCTGGACCTTGGGCCTGCTGCATGTCGCCCCCTATGTGGCATTCGGCAACCCCGGCCCGGGAGTCGAGGACGAGGTCGTCGCCGTACTACGCCGGGCCGCGCGCCGTGACGAAGGCCAGTCGTGCGAGCACGCCTGGCATCCGCACGACGTCGAGGTGGACGATGTGCTCGAGTACCTTCCCGAGGACCTGCTGCTGAGCTCCCCGGTGGAGGAGGTCCTCGACGGCCTGCTTCCCGAGGACCTGCTCTCCACGTACTACCTGGATGAACTTGAGGACGAGGAGACCGAGCCCGCGAATCTCTCCGGGCCGGAGATCCTCGCCCGCTGGCAATGCCCGCGTACCGCACCGGGATTCGCCCGTGCAGCCCTCGACTACCTGGGCGCAACGGTCCGCTGAGGGCGACGACTCCTCGGGGGCGAGTAGTGGAGCGGTCGGGCAGCCCCGGCTCCCCGACCTGCGCACGACCACCTACAGGGTGGGGACGTATCGCTGTACCTCACTGGCCACGTGTTCGGGCGTACGCCGACATCTTCAGGTGGGCAGGCTGCGGCAGAGGGTTTGGAAGCGGCTTCTGGGCCGGGGGCTTCGGGGTGGTGTGAGGCCCGGTGACAGGTACTCATTGAGCCGGATGATGTTCGTTCCGGCAGCGGTCAGTACGTGTTGGACATGGGTTCTGGCCATGCCGCGGTAGCGGCAGTTCCGCAGGCCGTGGGCATGAACGGTTTCCGAGACCGTGGCCTCGCAGCCGGCACGAATCGCATATCGGCGACGCCACGCGACTGTCGTCTGGTCTGCTCTGGCCATCGTCTGAATCTCCTGAAGAGGCTGCGGCATCAGGAAGACGTGGCGGCCCTTGCCCTCGGCATTGCCGGTGCATTTGAGCCGGTCCGCGCATTCGCGGCAGGCTTTGCGTGGGAAGAGGACGGAGAGCCGGGGGTGGCCGTCGCCGAGTGTGGGTTTCCATGGCGGACTCGTCACGCCGTTCGGGCAGGTCAGTGTGCGGGCTTGCCAGTCGATGTGGAAGTCCTTCTTGGCGAAGCCGGGCCGTTTGCCGGCCTGTGGGTCATCACGGACTGGCCCGAAGAGCGGGATGTCCCATTGCTGGGCGGCGTGGTGAATGCTGTCGGGCGAGATGTATCCGCTGTCGACGACATGTTCAGCAGGCTGGAATCCCTGCGCACTCAGGCCCTGGTGGATGCGGTCGAGGGCATCGATGTCCTGCTCGGGCGCCGGCCGGGTGGTCACCTGGACGATCACGTTGGGACCGGTCTCGTCGCAGGTCTCGGTCTGGTGGTCGCGGTAGCCGATCCAGTCCCGCTGCCCGGCGGCGGTGACCTTCTGGCTGTAGCGGGCCTCGGAATCGTGCGCAGTGACAATCTCCATGCCTGACCACGGCACTCGTGCCGAGGCGGGATCGGGCCGGCCGTCCGCCGATGCCTTTCTCGTGTTGCGCCGTTCGGTCGTCCTGCGGCTTGCCCGGTCCCGACTGGATTTCGGTCCCCGCCACCGCAGTCGGCCGTCCTCGTCGATCCAGTACTGCTGGACCCAGACCTGCCGCAGGACCTCAACGGCGGGCAGAACCCGCAGTCCGGGTGGGGCGTCGGCGTCATGGACAGCTCGCAGGATGTGCATGCCGTCCTCGCCGACCCGCAGGACGTAGGCGATCAGGGCATCACCTCCCCCGAGGAAGCCGGTCATAGCGGACCGGGCGGCCATAGCGGTCACCCCAGTCCCCGGTGACGAGTGCGGCCAGCCCTTCCTCGCCGTGCACCACGAGCTCTTCCAAAGCCACCCGCAGGGTCTCGGCGACCAGTTCACCCCGATTTCAGCCGACGGACTGCCGCCAGCACGTGAGTCGAGTCAGTGCGGACCCTGCCGCGGCGGTTGACCAGGCCCGCGGCCGCAAGACGTTCAACCATCACAGCCAGCAGCCGGTCTGCGCGGTCCCCTTCAGCCAGCCGGTCACGGAACTCGCTCAGCACCGAGAAGTCGAAACCCGCATCGTCCAACTCCAGGCCCAGGCAGTACTTCCAGTCCATGCGGCACCGGACGGCCTCCGCCGCCTGCCGATCGGTCAGATTCTCCGTGTACTGCAACACTGACACCAGCGCGAGCCGGGCCGGCGACAGACCCGGGCGCCCGTCCGCCGGATACCAGACAGCAAAGTCCTCGTCCACGAACAACTCGTCCAGCCGGTCACGCATCCACATCGCTGCCGTGCCCCGCGGATTGCTCGCCCGGGCCATCTTCACAGTCAGCGGCGGAACCACCCGACCCGAACCACACCCCCTTGCCATCCCGGCCCCCTCCGACCGGCAGAACTACCCCGCTCGACAACAGCAGCACACCGACCGCCAGCACGAACAGCATGCCGCAGTGGTTTCACCCCACCGAGCGAAGATCACCAATAGCACCCTCTTTCCGTGAAGCGGACACACGCTGTTCAGTGACGTCGGCCGCTGAGATGATCACTGCTCACCCAGCGTTGAGGAGTCGGGGCCCCAGATGAGTAGCTGGTCGCCAGAGGTAGATGAGGTGTTGGAGGCGTCGGGATGGACGCCTGGACGGAAGGTGGACACGGCTCGCTGGCGATCCATGTTCGAAGCAGTCGGCCTCGTCATGCACGACGCTGCGGAAGCCTTACTGCAAGAGTTCGGCGGTTTGACTGTGAACGTCAGCGGGCCAGGGATCAGCTGCGCGCGCACGCCGTTCGAGCTGGATCCCGAGCTGGCCTGGGGCGAAGATGACCGCTTCACGGAGTGGGGCGAAGCGATCGGGCGCCATCTGTACCCGCTCGGCGAGCTGGACCACGGCCGGTTCTTTCTGGGCATCGATGAAGTGGGTGTGATCTATCTCGTCGAGACCCGGGTTGCCAGCTTCGGACCGATGCCTCAGGCCATGGAGAGCTTGGTTCTCGGCGTGGCTCCTCGCCGAATCGATGAGGGGTACGAGCCAGTGGTACAGCAGTCCTGACGCGTCGGTCACCCGTAGAGCAGTACTCGCTTGCGGAGGAGCGGGAATCCGGCTTGGCCGAACATCTGCCGTTTGAGCATCTTGATCCGGTTGACGTGCCCTTCTACGATCCCTGAGTTCCAGGGCAGGGTGAGGCCGGCGATGGCAGCGTCGCGGTCGCGGTCGATACCGGCGGCGAGGGTGTGGAGGCCGGGCAGGTTGTCGTTGCGGACGGCGTCGAGCCACTCGGGTAGCCGCTGGCCTTGCCGCTCGGTGAGGATCTCGGCGAAGGACCGGACATGTCCGGTGAGTGCATCCAGTTCAGGGCAGTGGACCAGGACGGGCTTGAGGCGGAGCTGTTCCGCCTCGGTGAGGGTGTCGGGGTGGCGGAGGATCCAGCCGGCGACCGTGCGAGGGGAAGGCGGCGGTGCAGTGACCGGATCTGTCGAGAGACGCTTGGCGCGGAAGTAGGCACGAACTCGCTGGTAGCTGCCCTTGTAGCCGAGCGGCACGATCTCCTCCCACGCCTTCCAGGCGTTGGAGGAGCCTTGGTTCCAACGATCGTCCAAGTAGGGCTTGTACTCATCGAGTACGGAAGGGCGCCCCTGCCACTGGCCGCGGAAGAGATCCTCGGGCGCGGTGGCGTCGGCGAGGAGCTTGACGGTGCGGTACGTCATGCCGAGTTGGCGTTGGATCGCGCGGCGGCTGTGGCCGGCGGCGAGCAGCGCGTGGACGGCCGCATGGTTGGCCCGAGTCCGGTCGGCGAACCGGTGGCCGGTGGGCCAGGGCGAGCCAGAGCTGTCCGTGCGGGCATCGGGCTCCTCAACCGGGCTGGGTGGCTCGGGCGCCGTGCCTCGTAGGCAAGCTCGGTGATCGGCGACGCACCGTTCAGCGGCCTCGCCGAGGTTGTGCCAAAGATGCCACCGGTCGGCAACCTGGACCGCCTGAGGCGCCCCGGCTGTGGCACCTTCCGCGAAGAACGGAGCTCGATCTCGGCAGACGACCTCGATTCCTGGGCGCTTCGCCAGCCACTTGGCCAGGGTGGACGCCTCCCGGTCGGGCAACAGATCAACCGGCCGTCGGGTCTCGACATCGACCAAAACCGTCCCGTAGACGCGGCCCTTGCGCATGGCGTACTCATCGACGCCGACCACCCGCGGGGCCGGCGTCTCCGGGTCAGGCAACGCGTCGAGCAACCGCAACACCGCGCTGCGGCTGACGGACACCCCGAAGGCCCGCGCCATCCGAGCGCCGGCCCGGCCAGCGAGGGCGAGACCGACCGCGGCAAGCGTCGAACGCAACCGCTCGGTCCACCTGCAGTGCCGCCGGGTCAGCCCTGACATCTGCTCGACGAACGTCCGCCGGCCGCATGAAGCGTCCGGGCAGAAGAACCTGCGGACCCGAAGGCGGAGAACCACCCGCCGTCCCGCACTGGGTACGTCGGCGGGAAACCGGAGGTAGGAGCTGTGTATTCGGCTCGATCGGCTCCCACAGTCAGGACACGCTGCCCCAGCCGCCGTACTTCGGGCCCCGATGTTTATCGCCTCGTCGTTCACGTCCACCGACAGCACCGCCACGTCCGCGATGGACGGGAACAACAGCTCCTCCAGCCTGAGCAACGTCTCTTCCACGACGCCGCACTGTCGGCCACACCAAGATCGGCACTGGTCATTTTCAGGCAAGTTCCCGAAAGCCGATCCGAGCGTCAGTCGTCACTCAACGTGCGCGCTTCACGGAAAGCGAGCCAGAACCGAAGTTCGGACACCGGGCGCCCCAAGGTCTGCGGGCACTCAGCAGACCGTTTCGTCGAGGTGGGCGTTGACCGCGCTGGGCGGCGTCGGCGGGGTAGCGCCACCCGCGCTCGCTCTCTATGCGGGCGTGGAGCCGTGCCCGGATCACCTGTCCATCGGGCAAGAGGAGGAGGACGAGCGGCGGGGGACGGCGGGGACTCAGGCAGCCTCCGATGCTGGGCACCTGGCGCGGAACGGCCCCGGACCGCGCCCGTTCCGTGCCTCGCGTACGACGCTCCCGAAAGAGTCTGCAAGAGGGATGTAAAGAGAATCCCGCCCCGCTGACTCTCTATCTATGAACGGCCACCGCGCACCACCGAAGCGCTCAAGGGCCGGACGAGATAAGGAGGTTGAGCATGGAGCTCGCCGGTTCCGCATTTGCGTTCCTGGTCGCCGTGGCCCCTGGGATCAAGGCATGGTTGGACAGTGTGGCGGTACGCAACCGGGCCCAGGCCCGCGTCGAGATCATCCGCGCGCGGCGCATGTCCAAGTCGCCCGGCGTAAAGCCTGACGGTCCGGCGCAGGAGGGAGAGAGGCGATGACGGAGCAGGAGTCGACCGCGTCCGGTGAGGACCTCTACCGCCGCTACCACCGCGGCCTGACCATCCGGGCCCGAAACCTCCTGCGCGCGTACGAGATCCCGCCGTCCGTAGCCTCGGAGGACGACATCGTCCAGACCGTCTTCGCCAAGGCCCTGGCGCGCGGGGGCATCCGGCACCCGAGCGCCTATCTGCGGACCGTCCTCGATAACGAAGTCGCCGCGATCGCCAGCCGCCGCGCCCGCCACGACCAGGTCATAGCCGATCGGGCAGCACCGGATTCGCTCCGGCTCGAGAGTGAGCGCACTACCGATGTCGGCGCCCTGGTGGCCAACCGCTGCGCCGTCGAGCGTGCCCTTGCCGCCCTGCCCGCACAGCAGCGTCAGGTGGTGTGGGCGACGAAGGCACTCGGCCACACGCAGTCCGAAGTTGCCGAGTTGACCGGGAGGAAGCCGGGAACGGTCGCGGTGCACACATCTCGAGCCGTTCGCGTTCTGCGCATGAGCCTGGCCGCGCTCACGGTCGTCGGGCTGACCCTGTTGTGCGCGACCGTCGCGAGCTGGTGGCGCTACGTGACGCCTGTGGGTCAACCGGGCACCCCTGCGCCACCCCTGGAAGGGTCCTGGACCGACTGGCTGTCGATGAGCGTGCTTGCCAAGGCCCTATGGCTCGCGATGCTTTGCGCGATCGGCCCCCTTTGCATCACGGGATGGCGTCGCCTCAACAAAGCTCGGAGGCTCGCTGCCCCCCTCATCCGTCCTGCCGGCCCGATCCGCAAGGGCCTTGTCCGGAATTGGAGGCAGACGCCAAAGCCTTCTCCAGAGCCCACCGCCAGGCGGCGGGTGATGGCCGACAGGTGACGTTCCCCTGCGGTCCGTTAGGTCCCCCACTGGCGGACGCTACGGGCAGGTGCTCGCTGCACGACCGGTGAGTGCGACGCCCCAGGCACACAGGTCGTGTCTGGAGTGGCGCCGCCTTCCCGGGTGACGTCTGCGCGGCTTGGCGGATGAGGCTCCCGATCCGCCCGGCGGTCCGCTGGTGGAGATACGCGGTGTGTCGGGCCAGGGTTCCCGGCCGGTGCGCGCGGAGATCAAGCGCGGCTTCTACGCCGGTGATCAGTTCGTGGAAGGGGTGTTGTTTCCCGAGGTGTGCGGGGAACGCTCTGCATTCCAAGAGGCTGGCGTGGGCGGCGGTGGTGGACGAACGGGTGGGCCGGACCGGGGAGTTCGTCGAGGGATGGTGTCTCGCCCGTACGGCACACCGCCAACGCGTTCACTGTTTCCCGTGGCGTCTGGGCCGCCGAGGAGGTTGTTGTTCTCCTGGTCCGTATGACTGCCCCGGCAGGTCGCTGGCTGGCGGTGGGTCGGTGATGCCTGGGACGGTACGGCCCCCTGGGTCGGGTACGAGCTCTGGGACACCACCGGTGCTCTCCTCGGTGTGGTGCTCCCCCTCGGGAACATGGCCCGTCGCCTGCACACGGAGTGGTACGACCCGGCCACCGCCGACTTCTACGCGGCCGGACAGACCCCGGACGCCGTCCTCACACAGGGCATCCACTACGTCCTCAACGCCTACGAGAAGACAGTCGGCCCCGTCCCCTCCGGCGAGGACTTCGCCCCTGCAGCACCCCGGTACCCCAACCGCCGCAACCGCTTCTGCCCCTGGACCTACTGCTTCGATCCCGAGTGCGTCGACCACGCCCTCATCTGGGCTGGAGCCGGCCCGGGACTAGGAGTAGCAGGCGGAGGTCCTGTTCCGAGACAACTGCGGGCACTGCTATGCCTGCCCGTTGTCCAGCACCTGCTGCGGGGCATCCGCGTTGTTCGGCGTCAACAGCAGCTACGTCTCCGCGGTCTTCGCAAAGCTCGGCGTCACCGAGGTTGTCGCCGCGATCGTCTGAGCCAGGAACGCCGGGTTCGGCGCCGGTCGGGATTGACGGCGTCTGGGGTGGACAGACTCAGCGATACGCGGCGGCGTGCGACCAGACCGACCGCGATCAGCAGCAGGAACGGCAACCAGGCAATCGCGTAAGCGACACCGTAGTGGTGGATGTCCAGGATCGACCGGCGCGGGTCCACGTCGCTGCTGTTGACGCCGAAAAATGCGAGCAGCAGCGCGGGCGGGAGCGCGAGGACCGAGCCGGCGGCGATCACCGCGGCTAACACCCGGTCGCGGCCCTCGGCGTACTGTTGGGATGCCGTCTCCAGGTCCACGCGGCGCGTCGCGAGCACGGCGTCCACGCGCTCGACGATGCGAGACGTGTTGGCCAGCGCGTCCGCCAGCGCCGAGACGTCGCGCAGCGATGAGTGGAAGCTCTCGACCAGCATCTCCGGGATGAGGATCGTGTCGGCGTACGCATCGACGCTGAAGCTGAGGTCGAGCTGGAGATTGCTGAGCCGGCGCGAGAGCTGCGCGACCAGGGTGCGGGCATCGTCCGTCGTCTCGACTACCGCAGCTCGGTCGAGCTCCAGTGCCTCGAACGCATGCCGCCGGATGCGGTGCACGGCCGCGACCGCGTTGAGGATGCCGACCGCGGCCAGCCCGAAAGCGTTCTCCACCGGCGGCGCGTAGCCGACGATCAGTGACACGCCCCTGCCATGCGCGACCATGGTCTGGCCGGGGTTGTTCAGCGTCTCAGGCCGGCGTATGCCAAGGGTGGCGCCGGTGCCGTCGTCCAGCGTGCCGCGCAGCACGATCGTCACCACATCCTGGCCGACCGGCACCGGCAGCGACCTGGCCGGCATCACCACCACCGCCCGCCGCGACGGCGACTCGTACGTCATCAACGGCAGCAAGGTCTTCATCTCCAACGGCCAGAACGCCGACCTGATCGTCACCGCCGTACGCACCGGCCCGGACCGCCACGGCGGGCTCAGCCTGATCGTCGTCGAGGCCGACCGGCCGGGCTTCTCGCGCGGCCGGAACCTGGAGAAGATCGGCCTGCACGCCCAGGACACCAGCGAGTTGTTCTTCCAGGACGTCCGCGTACCGGCCGCCAACCTGCTCGGCGAGGAGGGCTCCGGCTTCCAGGCGCTGATGCGCAACCTTCCCCAGGAGCGCATCTCGATCGCGGCCAACGCCGTGGCGTCCATCGAGGCCGTACTGGAACGGACCGTGGAGTACGTCAAGGAGCGCAAGGCGTTCGGCCGGACGGTCGGCTCCTTCCAGAACACCCGCTTCCAACTGGCCGACATGGTCACCACGGCACGCGTGGGCCGCAGCTACCTCGACGACCTGCTGGCCCGGCACTCCCGCGGCGAGTTGAGCGCGGCCGACGCGGCGGCGGCGAAGTTCTGGGCCACGGAACAGTACGTGGACATCGTGGGCCGCTGCCTCCAACTGCACGGCGCCTACGGCTACATGCTCGAATACCGCATCGCCCACGACTACCTCGACTCACGCATTACCACGATCTACGGCGGCACGACGGAGATCATGAAGGAGATCGTGGCGCGGGATCTGGGGTTGTAGCGTCGGCCGCCCTGGTCGGCCAACCCTGCTCCTGACAGCCGCCCACGCCGTATCATCGGTCCGGTGTCGAGGGGGATACGACGGCGGATCGCCGTGGGCGCCCTGGCTGTGCTCGCCGCAGCCGTGGGCGGGGTGTGGGGACACCGGGTGGTGCAGCACCGGCTGTTCCGTTTCGGGCCGCACGACCATGTCACGTACGACGCCGAACTCAACGCGCTCTATCATCCGGGCCTCGGCGCGTGGCGCGACCTCGACACGGGCCTGCTGCACCGCTACACGCCCGACTCTCCGCTGATGCCCTACGTGATTCCGCTCATCGGCACCGGCTGCCTCGCGTTCCTCGTCCTTGCCGTCAACTGGACGCTCGTACACCGCCGGTTGGTGGGGCACGCGTGGCGCGAGTGTCTGCGGAGGCCGGGCAGCCTGCTGCTCGCGCTCGGCATGTGGGTGCCCGTCCTCCTGGGGCCCTACCTGCTCAAGGCCGAGGTGGTCGAGGCACTCTTCGACGACCGGACGACCGGGCTCTTTGTTGCCGTCTCCTTCGGATCGCTGCTCGCGGTGGTGCTGCTCGTGTACGTGCCGTGGCTCAGTGTTCGAGGATTCGGGACGATCACGCTGCTGCGCAGACTGTTCCGGGCCCTGGGCGCTTCCTCCCATACCGGCGGGCGGGAGGAGGCGCTGCGTGCGGTGGCTCGGGATGCCGAACGGTTCCGGTTGCACACCGCCGCCCGCGACCTCGACTCCCTGGCCGCGCTGGTGCGGATGGAGGCGCACATCGGCCTGCTTGCGGACCGGGGGAGCGACGCCGAGCTCGACGACCTGCTCAGGGACGGCCCGGCGGCACTCGGGGCCCCGCCGCGGCACCTGATGGACCGGGTCCTTTCCGGCCTCGCCCGGCCCGCGGCGGCCGTGAACGTGGCCCGGGCGTTCATCCTCCGCTACGAGTGGACCGGGGCCGTCGTCAACCTGGACCGGGCCGTCACCGTCCTGGCCCCGCTCGCCGCCAGACCACGCCCCTGGTTCTGGGGTACGGCCACCAACTGGCCCCTGGTCCACCTGACACTGGCCTGGGCGCTCAAGGACCGCTATGAGTTACGCGGGGAGCGCCCCGACCTCGACCAGGCGCTCGCCCTCGCCCGTCGCGTGTCCGCCCGCCACCCGGCCCGCGCGCGAAGCCGCCTCATCGATCTCGAGCTCATCCGCTACCGCGCCACGGCCGACCCGGCGGCGCTGGCCGCGGCCGTCCGCGAAGGCCGCAGCGGAGCCCCCACCCCCGGCGCGGTCCTGGCGCTGCTCGAACGGTACGACCGCGACGGCGACCCCCAAGACCGCGACGAGGCTCGGGAGTTGGCGGCACGTTTGGTGGCCGAGCGCGGCCCCGGCCACCCCCAGCACGCCGTCTGCCTGACGGTGCAGGCCCAGGCTCTGGACGTATCCGGTGAACGGGACGCCGCGGTCCAGTGCCTGCGGGAGGCCGTCGGCGATGCCGCGTCCCCGCTGCAGACCCGTCTCGGCGCCGCCGTCCGCCTCGGTGAACTCGGCGCCGGAGGGCCGCTGTCGGTCGAGGGATACGGGGCGGCGGTCGAACTCCTGCCGCAGATGGCCTGGATCGGGCTGCGCCGCGACGACCAGCGGTGGCTGCTCAGCCGCTGGTCGGGGGTGTCGACGGCGGCCGCGGCGGCGGCGATCGCCGACGGCCGGGTGGCGTACGCGGTCGAGATCCTGGAGCGCGGTCGCGCCGTCATGTGGGGCCAACTCGCCCGCCTGCGCGGGGGAGTCGAGGCCGCACGGACCGCCGACGCCGCCCTGGAGCGCCGCCTCGCCGAGATCCGCGCCGAGCTCGACGTGCCCGACGACGGGACGGGACGCGGCGACCAGGCGGGCGCCGACGTGGAGCGGCGCATCCGCCTCGGCCGCGAATGGGACGAACTCTCCGCCCGCCTTGAGAAGTCGGAGCGCCGCGGCTACCGCGATCTGACCCGAGCCGCCGACCACGGCCCGGTCGTCGTCGTCAACGCCGGCCCGCAGCGCTGCGACGCGATCATCCTGCTGCCCGACCACGAGCCCGTTCTCGTACCGCTCGACCGGCTCGACCACGCCGAACTCGTCGACTGGGCAACACAGTCCGCCGACCCGGACGGCCGCCACCAGGCCCTGCTCAACGTGATCGCGCCACGCCTGTGGGACGACCTCGCCGTGCCGGTGCTCGCGGCCCTCACGCCGCACCTGGGCGCCGACCGGCGGGTCTGGTGGTGCCCCACCGGCCCGTTGGCGGCCCTGCCGATCCACGCCGCCGGGCATCACGCCCGCCCCGGCGGCCCCGCCCTCCTCGACGAGGTCGTCTCCTCCTACACGCCCACCATCGGTGCGCTGCTCCGGTCCACCGAGCGGACCGTCGCCGCCCGCGGCAGGCTCGTCGTAGCGGCACCCCAGGCCCCCGGACGGCCCGGCCTGCCCGAAGTGCGGTACGAGGCCGAGGAGTTCCTGCGGTACTTCCCCGACGCGGTGCCCCTCGACCCCGCACACGTCGCCGACGTGCTCGCGCGGCTGCGCGACGCCCACTGGGTGCACTTCGCCTGCCACGCCGACGCCTCGGGGCTCGCCGTCGCCGACGGCGTGGTCTCCCTCGACCAGCTGGCCGACCTCCGGCTGACCGACGCCGAGTTCTGCTACCTGTCGGCGTGCAGCACCGCGGCCCCGGACCCGCGCGCCTACGACGAGGCCATCCACCTGGCGGCCCTGCTCCACCTGCAGTCGTACATCCACGTCGTCGGAACCCTCTGGGAGGTCGACAGCGGCAAGGCCCTCCTCGCCGCGCGGGAGGTGTACCGCACGCTGACCGCGCACGGTGCGCCCGACAGCACGCACACCGCCCGGGCCGTGCACAACGCGGCACAGACCCTGCGCCGGGACGCCCCGCGCCACGTGGACGTCTGGTCCTCCCTGCTGCACATCGGACCGTAGAGGAGCGATACCCATGCCCATCCGCCTGCCCTGGCCCTGGAGCCGACAGCCCGGCGACACGCACCGCGCCACCGACGACCGGACGCCCGCCGACGAGGAACAGGCAGCCCTCGCCTGGCTCTGCGCCAACCTGCCGGAACTCCGGGAGAAGGCCGACCGGTACGCCTGGCGGGCCGCGCTCGACCGTGAGGTCGCCGAGGTCCGCGCGGGCAAGCCCGCCGCCGAAGCGCTGCGCGCCCTCGACCTGCGGCGCGAGGGCCTGCGTTCCTCGGGGCCCCCGGCGGACGGCTCCTGGCGGGAGCGGCCCGTCGTCGAACGGTTCCGGTGCCCGCACGGCCGCTGCCCCGCCCGGGGACGCGACGCCGACGCCTCCGAACCGCGCTGCCACATCGACGGGTCGACCATGCTTCCCCTGGACGGTGGCTGATGGACGGCATCCTCTCCGACCTCGGCAGACGCATCGCCGATCGCTGGTTCGCCTTCCTGATCCTGCCCGGTGTGCCGTTCGCCGCGACCGCGCTCGTCACCTGGGCGATGTCCCCCTACGGCGCCGCCCACGCACTCGACCTCGACCTCCTGGCACGTCGCCTCGACACGCTCCGCGCCCTGGCCACGACCACCAAGGGCGTCGCCGTCGGCTGCCTGCTCCTCGCCGGAGTCGCCCTGGCGGCGCTCCTCGTACGCGAGTTGAGCCTCGCCGTGCACCGACTCTGGCTGGGCCGCTCGACCACCCTGTGCCGCGTCATGCGCCCCGGCATCCGACGTCGCCGCCGAGCCGCACTCGACGCGGCCCGGCACGGTGGCTACGCGGTGCCGGAACGCTATCTGCCGAGCCGGGCCACCTGGATCGGTGACCGCTTCGCCCTCGTGGACGAGAGGGTCGCCGCCCAGTACGGCGTCTCGCTCGCCAGGGTGTGGCCGCGCCTGTGGCAGCTGAACGACCCGCGCATGCCGACGCTCGTCACCGCCGCCTGGGACGACTACGCCGCCGCCACCGTCCGCGTCACCTGGGCCCTGCCCTACCTCGCGCTCGCCCTCTTCTGGTGGCCGGCCGCACCCGTCGCCCTCGCCCTGATCGCCCTCGGCTGGGTGCAGGGGCGGCGCGGCGCGGACGACTTCTGCCGCACCTGCGAAGCCGCCGTGGACCTCCAACTCCGGCGCCTGGCACACATCGTGGGCGTTCCGCTGCCGCACCAGCGCGTGACCGCAGCCGAGGGACGGCAGATCGACCGCATCCTGGCGAAGGGCGCCTACCTGCCCCGCACGGCCGACGACGACGGCGACGCGCGCCCCGAGTGACACCTCGCGAGCGTCGGTGGGACCCCCGCCACGGAGACGGGAGACCCACCGACAGCCCCGCGAGAACCAGGCCTCAGAGGAAGCTGACGTTCTGCGCCAGCGCGAGCCTGCTGGAGTAGTTCACCGTGTTCGTGGCCGGGCGCATGTAAGCCCGCCACGAGTCGGAGCCGGACTCGCGCCCGCCGCCGGTCTCCTTCTCGCCACCGAAGGCACCGCCGATCTCCGCGCCGGACGTGCCGATGTTGACGTTGGCGATCCCGCAGTCCGAGCCCTCGGCGGAGAGGAACAGCTCGGCCTCCTGCTGGTCGCGGGTGAAGATGCTGGACGACAGGCCCTGCGGCACGTCGTTGTGCAGCGCGATCGCCTCTTCGAGGGTGTCGTACGTCAGGACGTACAGGATCGGCGCGAACGTCTCCTCCCTTACGACAGCGCTCTGTTCGTCGACCCGGACGATGGCCGGTTCCACGTACGCGGCCTGTGGTGCCGTGGCGGCCAGGCGTCGGTTGCCGCCCGCGAGGAGCTTGCCGCCCTCGGCCTGCGCGCGGGTCAGGGCGTCCTGCATGCCGTCGAGCGCGCGGGCCGAGACGAGCGGGCCGACCAGCGTGGACGCGTCGAAGGGGTCGCCGATGGGCAGCTTGGCGTACGCGGCGGTCAGGCGGGACACGAGCGTGTCGGCGATGTCGCGGTGGACGATGAGCCGGCGCAGCGTCGTACAGCGCTGGCCCGCCGTCCCCGCGGCGGCGAACACGATGCCCTGGACCGCGAGGTCGAGGTCGGCCGACGGCGCGACGATCGCGGCGTTGTTGCCGCCGAGTTCCAGGAGCGTACGGCCGAAGCGGGCGGCGACGCGGGGGCCGACCTCGCGGCCCATCCGGGTCGAGCCGGTGGCGCTGACCAGGGCGACGCGCGGATCGTCGACCAGCTGCTCGCCGACGGCCCGGTCCCCGAGCAGCAGCCGGTGCACGTCGCGCGGGGCGCCCACGTCGTCGGCGGCGCGGGCGAGGAGCCGGTCGCAGGCGAGCGAGATCAGCGGGGTGAGCTCGGACGGCTTCCAGACCACGGTGTCGCCGCAGGCCAGGGCTACGGCGGTGTTCCAGGACCACACGGCGGCAGGGAAGTTGAACGCCGAGATCACGCCGACGACGCCCAGCGGGTGCCAGGTCTCGGCGAGCCGGTGGCCGGGCCGCTCGGAGGCGATGGTGCGGCCGTAGAGCTGACGGGACAGGCCCACGGCGAAGTCGCAGATGTCGATCATCTCCTGGACCTCGCCGAGCGCCTCGGAGCGGATCTTGCCCGCCTCGACGGTGATGAGGTCGGCCAGGTCGCTCTGGTGTGCGCGCAGCAACTCGCCCAGGCGGCGCACCAGTTCACCCCGACGCGGTGCCGGAGTCGTACGCCAGGTGAGGAACGCCTCCCGCGCGGCCGCGACGGCCGCCTCGGTGTCGGCCGAGGTCGCCGCGGCCAGCCCGAAGAGGTCCTCGCCGGTGATCGGCGTACGGGCCTGGAAGTCGCTCCCCTCGACGACCTGCACGCCGACCCGCTCCAGTGCGGAACGGGCCCGTACGCGCAGGTCGTCGGTGGTGGGAAGGGTGGTGGTGTGCGTCATCGTGCGTGCTCCCTCGGGGATCAGGTGAGAAGGAAGGGCGTGTCGGTCAGGTTCAGTGCGCGGGTGGCTCTGGTGAGGGACTCGTGCTGCTGTCGCTCGTAGAGGGCGTAGGGGTCGAGGACCTCGCGGCCGATCGCGCCGGAGAGCCAGGCGCTGTCGTGCGCGGCGCCCGAGAGGTCGTTGTTGCGGGAGCCCTCGCCGGTGAGGTTGGACTGGAAGATCCCGGCCGCCGACCGGGGCAGGAAGTCCTCGTAGACGATGGGTTCGGCCCGCAGCCAGCCCTGCGCCACCAGCTCACGCAGGCCGTTGGGCGGCTCGCTGCCGTCCCGCTGCCGTGCGGGGTTCGCGTGGTACGTGAAGTACGCCAACTCCCGTGCCGCCAGCTCCTGTTCGGTGGACGGCACGTGGGTCGACCACAGGGCGCGGGCCAGCTCGCCCCGGTCCGCCGCCGGGTCGGCCGCCGCCTCCGCGTCGACGAGGGTGAGCAGCCGGTCGTAGAGCGCGCGGCCCTCGCGGGTCAGGGCGATGCCGCGCGCCTCGACCTCGCCGAAGCGCACGCGCAGGGCGCCCTTCTCCACGCGGCCGTCCGGCGTGCGCAGCGCTCGCGGTTCGGCGAGGGCGCGGAACGACGTCTGGCGCAGCAGCAGGTCGGGGCCGTCCCAGAGCGGCGGACCCTGGATGGTGTCGATCATCTCGATGCCGCGTGCGGTCATCCGCCGGTACAGCTCGTCGATGTCCAGGACGCGCGGCGTCAGATGGTTGATGTGCGTGCTGCGGACGCCGCCGATGTCCGCGGCGACGGCCGAGACCCGCTCCAGGGTCTCGTACCACCCCCGGTCGATCGGCTCGGTCGACAACTCGAAGCTCCGCACGGCGAGTTGGAGGAACCGCTCGGCGTCGTCGTCCGGGAGTTCCCGCTCCGCCTCGGCCCGGTCGGCGAGGGCGAGCAGCTCCGGCGGGAACAGCTCCCGGCCGGCGAGGAAGGTCTCCAGGCGGCCGCGCAGCTCGTCGTCGAAGAACCGCGGGTCGGCGGGGGTGAGCATCGACGTGAAGACGCGGAACGGATTGCGCGCCAACTCCGCGCCGTCGACGGGACGGAAGGCGGTGGAGACGACCGGCACCGCGCTGGCCGCCGCCTCCCGCAGGTCGTAGAAGCCGACCGGGTGCATGCCGAGGGCGCCGAAGACCCGGGCCACCTGCCGCATCTCCTGCGGGGTGCCGACGCGGATCGCGCCGTGCCGCTCCGCGGTCACCCGGCTGATGGAGCCGAGCCGTTCGGCGTCGGCGCCCTGCTCGCGCAGGACGTCCTCGTTCACTTCGCGCGAGACGTCCACCAGGGTGGTGTAGGCGGGCACCTCCCGCCCGTACATCTCGGAGAGCCGCGCGGCGAAGGCGGCGCGCAACTGCCACTGGCTGATCATCGCGGGATTGCCTTTCGGTCGGTACGTACGTGGGGTCCCAAGTGGGCGTGCGGGTACGGCAGTTCAGACCACATGCGCCTCCGGTCGGATCTCGGCGCCGTTGGTGAAGCGGTCGGCGTGGAGCGGGGTGATGTCGACGCACGGGGTGCGTTCCAGATGCAGATCGCGGAGGATCTCGCCGACCGCGGGGGCCTGGAGGAATCCATGCCCGGAGAACCCGGTGGCGTACAGGAAGTTGGGTACGTCGCGGGAGCGGCCGATCAGCGCGTTGTGGTCCGGCGTGACCTCGTACAGGCCCGCCCAGCCGTCCACCGTCTCCATGCCCGCGAGGGCGGGCGCCCGGTCCCGCGCGACCTCGCGGAACAGCTCCAGCCACTCCGGGCTCCAGGTGGTGTCGAAGCCGTCGGCCTGGCGGGGGTCGGCGAGGCCGAACAGGAGCCCGTCGTCGCTGTTGTGGAAGTACGCCGACGACGAGAAGTCGATGGTGAACGGGATGCGTGGGGCGGGCGGGTCGAGCGGTGCGGTGAAGGCGAGTTGGCGTCGTACGGGCCGTACGGGCAGGTGGACCCCGGCCAGCTCGCCGATCCGCTGCGACCAGGCGCCCGCCGTGCAGACGACGGTGGCGCAGGAGATCGGGCCGTGGTCGGTGTGCACGGTGGTGATCCGGTCGCCGCCGGTGTCCAGGCCGGTGACGGTGGTGTGCGTCGCGAACGTGACACCGGCGCGGGCCGCGGCGCGGGCGTACCCGTGGACGACCAGACCGGGGCGGGCGTGCCCGTCGGTGGGGGAGTGCACCGCCGCCACCAGCCCCTCCGGACGGACATAGGGGCACAGGCGCTGGGCCTCGCGGCCGTCGATCATGCGGCTGGGCACGTCGAGCGCGTTCTGCACCCGGACGCTCGACTCGAACTCCGCGGCCTGCTGTTCGCTGGTGAGCAGGAACAGATAGCCGACGTCGTCGAGCCGGATGTCCGCGCCCGGGCGGTCCGGGAAGTCCCGGAAGGCGCGCAGACTCCGCTTGCCGAGCTCGATGTTGAGCGGATCGGAGAAGTGCGCCCGTACGCCGCCGATCGGTTTGCCCGAGCTGCCGCAGCCGAGCTCGCCCTGTTCGACGACGACGATGTTCCGCACCCCGGCCTCGGCCAGGTGGAAGGCGGTACTGGTGCCCATCACGCCCCCGCCGATGACGACGACGTCGGCGGTGGACGGAACGGAGCGGAAGGCGGATGAAGAGGTCAAGTGGCCGAACCCTTCTCTGGAGCCGACGCCGGGCCGAGACGGATCCGCAGGGGGTCCGTTCGGGGCGGGCGTGGCTGGGGCTGTCAGAGCGTGAGCGGTGCTGCGGGTGCCGTGCTGCGCGCGTGCCGTGCTGCTGTGCCGTTGCCGATCAGGTGTCGTTGCCGATCAGGTGTCCATGCCGATCAGCTGTCTGTGCGTCATCGTGCAGCAACCCGACCGTTGACGTCCATGAACAGTTCATGGTGCTGATCTATTAGGATTGCTATATGGATTGGACGAGCGCACAGCTGCGTTCCCTGGTGGAGCTGACCCGGCGCGGCACCGTCACCGCGGTGGCCGAGGCCCTGGGGTACACGCCCGGCGGGGTCTCCCAGCAGATCGCCGCCCTGGAGAAGGCCACCGGCATGGAGCTGCTCCAACGGGTCGGCCGCCGCGTGGAGTTGACCGACGCCGGCCGGACCCTGGCGCTCCACGCCGAGCGGATCCTCGCCACGGAGGCCGAGGCCGTCGAAGCGCTCGAAC
Source organism: Streptomyces sp. LHD-70 (assembly GCF_031157275.1). Classification (GTDB taxonomy): domain Bacteria; phylum Actinomycetota; class Actinomycetes; order Streptomycetales; family Streptomycetaceae; genus Streptomyces. Next base: position 218,924 of record NZ_JAVIFW010000011.1, on the reverse strand, counting down.
GCACCCGCAACGAGGTCGCCGGAACCCTCAGGGTCGGCCTGTTCACCACGGCCGCCGCCGAGATCCTGCCGCCGGTCCTGCGCGCGGCCCGCGCCACCCACCCGGCCCTCCTCGTGCGCAGCCGCGACATGGACGTGGACGAGCTCTACGACGCCGTCACCTCCGGCGCCGTGGACCTCGCCCTCGGCCTCGACTACCCGGACGCGCCCATCCGCCGGGACCCCGCGCTGCGCGTGCTGCGGCTGTACCGGGAGCGGTTCGCCCTCGCGGTGCCCGCCGGGTCGATGGCCGGACGCAAGCGGATCTCCCTCGCCGACACCCAGGACCTCGGCTGGATCCTGCCGGCGGCGGACAGCTTCTACGGCCGTGCCGTGCGCGCCGCCTGCCGACGGGCGGGCGTCGAACCCGAGGTGCAGCACGAGGTGACGGACACCGCGGCGACTCTCGCGCTGGTCGAGGCGGGGGTCGGCGTGAGCATGGTGACGGAGCTGATGCTGCGGCTGCGCTCGTCCCGCTGCGACGTGGTGGAGTTGAGGGAGACGATCGAGCGGCACATCGTCGTCGTCTTTCGCACGTCGGCTCAGCACCGGCCCACCGTCGCCGCCCTGGTCGAGGTCCTTCAGGCGGTGGCGAAGACGCACCGGGGAGAGGCGGGGACACGACGAGCGGCCCGGTAGGGGCAACAGCTCCGCTTGCCCTGAGCACCGCAACTTGTCGGTCTTTCCTCTCTGTTGCCGACGACGGATCGTGCGTGAGGGTTCAGGCCAGTGGTGACCCACGCCACGACGGCGGCCCGTCGTGCCGCCGTTGCCTGACAGGGAGCGATCGATGTCCCCCCAGCCCACCCGCCGAACCCGACTGCCCGCCCTCCTGGGCAGAGGCCCCCAGGGAGTCTTCCGGCGCACACTTCCCTCCGAACAGCCCGCGGGCGAGCGCATGGTGCGCACGCTCGGCCTCACCCAGCTCACGATGATCGGCATCGGCGCCATCATCGGCGCCGGGATCTTCTCCCTGGCCGCGGCCGTCGCCCGGGACACCGCGGGGCCCGCCGTACTGATCTCGTTCCTGGTGGCCGGCGCCGCGTCGCTGTGCGCGGCCTTCGCCTACGCCGAGTTCGCCGGGATGGTGCCGAAGGCCGGTTCCTCGTACACGTACACCGCCGCCGTCCTCGGTGAGATCGTCGGCTGGATCGTGGGCTGGGACCTGCTCCTGGAGTACACGGCGATCGTCGCCGTCGTCGCCATCGGCATGTCCGGCTACCTGGGCTTCCTGCTCGACGCGGTCGGCCTCCACCTGCCCACCTGGGCGCTCGGCGCGCCCGGCACCGGCACCGGGCACAAGATCGACCTGCTCGCGGTGGTGATCTGCCTGGGCGTGGCCTGGCTGCTGACCCGCGGTACCCGCACCTCGGCGCGGGTGGAGACGGTCCTGACCGTCGTGAAGATCGCCATCGTCCTGGTGGTGATCGTGGTCGGCTTCACCAAGCTGAACACCGAGAACCTCACGCCCTTCGCGCCGTTCGGACTCGGCGGGGCCTTCACCGGCGCCGCCACCGTCTTCTTCGCGGTGTTCGGCTACGACGCCCTGAGCACGGCGGCCGAGGAGTCGGTGGAGGCACGGAACAAGCTGCCCAAGGCGATGATGCTGTCCCTCGCCATCTCGATGGTGCTCTACGTCCTCGCGTGCATCGTCCTCACCGGCATCCAGCACTACTCCGAACTCGACCCCGACAGCGGCATCTCCAGCGCCTTCGCCAGCGTCGGACTGAACGGGCTCGCCAACGTCATCGCCCTCGGCGCGGTCATCGGCATCGTCACCGTGACCTTCTCGTTCATGATGGGCGCCTCCCGGCTCTGGTACGCGCTGAGCCGCGACGGGCTGATGCCGACCTGGTTCGGCGCCATCCACCCCAAGCGGAAGGTGCCGCACCGCGCGACGTGGCTGATCGGGATCGTCTCCGCCGTCCTCGCGGGGCTCCTGCCCATCCACGCGGTCGCCGAACTCACCAACATCGGCGTCCTGCTTGCCTTCGTGGTGGTCTCCGCGGCCGTGCTGATCCTGCGCTACCGCAAGCCGCACCTGAAGCGCGGCTTCCGCTGCCCGGGCATGCCCTTCGTGCCGATCCTCGGCATGGTCTTCTCGGTCTGGCTGATGTCGTTCCTGCGGTGGGAGACCTGGGCGCGCCTCGGCGCCTGGCTGGCCGTGGGCCTGCTCATCTACGCCGTCTACGGCTACCGCCGCACCCGCAAGGTCATGCCGGGCGACTCCGTGGACCTCGACGCGCTCGACGCGATGTCCGACTCCGACGAGCCGGAGGACGAGCCCGACGCCGCAGCGGTACCCGCGCGCTGACCGGCAGGCCAGAGGCAGGTCAGAGGCGGGTCAGAGGCTGGTCAGTGGCGGGTCGGTGGCGGGTCGGTGGCGGATCAGAGGCTCAGATCAGTCGGCCGGATGCAGATACGGGACGTCGACCGGGACCGCCTGCCGCAGCGCGACGAGCATCGTGGCCAGGAGCGGGTTGCTGTTCTCGGCGCGGTGCAGCGCCATCACCCGGCGGTGCGCGGAGCGCTGCGTCAGGCGGGTGGCCTCGATGGCGGCGCTCGGCACGTGCCCGAGCGCCGGCACGACGGCCACACCGAGGCGGGCGGACACCAACTCCCGTACGACGTCGTAGTTGTTGCTGCGGAAGGCGACCGTCGCGTCGAAGCCCGCGGCGGCGCACAGCCGGGCGAGGGACCGCGCCCCGGCCGTGTCCTCCCGGCTCGTGATCCACCGGGCCCCGGACAGCTGGGCGAGCTGCGGGCTCAGCGCGCTGCCCTGCGCCCGCAGCAGGATCAGGTCCTCGCGCAGGAGCGGATGGCGCGCGAGGCCTTCGGGCCAGTGGCAGGGGCTCAGCCCGTACTCGTACACGAGGGCGACATCGAGGTCACCGCTGCCGAGCGCGCCGACCAGCTCCTCCGGCTCGCCCTCCTGCAGCTCGATCCGCGCCCGCGGGTGGGTGTCGCTCAGCGCCGACAACGCGGACGGTACGAGGCGGACACCGGCCGTCGGGAACGCGCCGAGCCGGAGCCGGCCGGTGGCGCCGCTCGCGAGCTCCTCGACCTGGTACGTCAGATCGTCGAGCGCGGCGAGCGCCCGGGTGCTCAGGTCGACGAGACGGTGGGCCGCCGAGGTCGGGCGGATCCCGTGCGCCTCCCGCTCGAACAGGACGAGGCCGCTCTCCTTCTCCAGGGCCGAGATCTGCTGCGAGATCGCGGAGGCGGTGTAACCGAGCTCGCGGGCCGCGAGGGCGAACGATCCGCTGCTGACGACGGCCCGCAGCGTCAGCAGATGCAGCGGCTTCAACACGGTGACTCGACTCCCTCGGCGCGGAGAAGCGGAAGAGAGAGAAGCAGAGCACAGGCACGCGGCGAGGGCAAGCAGAGCTTGGGCTGCGCCGTGAATTCCCTCGTGCTCCTTGCCCTTGTGGTGCGGGTCCGCGCCCGGAGATCGTGAGGTGACCGGCCCCCGGCGCCTCACGCGCCGCCGCCCCACACCCCCAACTACCCCTGAAGCAAAGGAAGTCACGAGCCATGACCGACGCCCTCTCCCTGGTCGACGACTGGGGCCCCGAGAAGATCGTCGTCGTCTCCCACCGGCGCACCGGAATGAAGGGCGTCCTCGTCATCGACAACACGGCCCGGGGCATCGGCAAGGGCGGCACCCGCATGAGCCCCACCGTGACGGTCGAGGAGATCGCCCGCCTCGCCCGGGTCATGACCTGGAAGTGGGCGGGCGTCGACCTCTTCTACGGCGGCGCCAAGGCCGGCATCGTCGCCGACCCCGCCGCCCGCGACAAGGAGGCGATCCTGCGCGCCTTCGCCCGCGCCCTCTCCAACGAGGTGCCCCGCGAGTACGTCATGGGCCTCGACATGGGACTCACCGAGAGCGACGCGGCCATCATCCAGGACGAGTTGGGCGACCGCGGCGCCGCCGTCGGCACCCCGGAACACCTCGGCGGCGTCGCCTACGACAAGCTCGGCGTCACCGGTTACGGAGTCGCCGAAGCGGCCGACGCCGCCGCCCAGGCCCTCTCCCTGCCGCTCACCGGCGCCCGGGTGGCCCTCCAGGGCTTCGGCGCCGTGGGCGCGGCGGCGGCAGCGCGGTTCGCCGCACTCGGCGCCACCGTCGTCGCCGTCTCCACCTCGCACGGCGCGCTGCACGACCCGAGCGGCCTGGACGTCCCGTCGCTCCTCGCCGCCAGGGAGGAGCACGGTGACGCCTTCGTCGGAAGGCACGCCGAGGGGACGGCCCTGGCCGCCGGCCGGGAACTCACCGTCGACTGCGACATCCTCGTCCCCGCCGCCCTCCAGGACGTCATCGACGACGACACCGCCCACCGCGTCAAGGCCCGACTGGTCGTGGAGGGAGCCAACCTGCCCACCTCCGCCCGGGCCCAGGAGATCCTCGACGCACGCGGCATCACGGTCCTTCCGGACTTCGTGGCCAACGCAGGCGGTGTCGTCGCCGCCGCCTTCGCGATGGACGCGCGCTACTCGGGCTTCCGCCCGGAGACACCCGCGATCTTCGAGACGATCTCAAGCCGCCTGCGCGGCAACGCCGTCACGGTCCTCGAAGAGGCGGGCCGCCAGGGCACGACCCCTCACACAGCAGGCCGCCGCCTCGCCGAGGAACGCGTCCGCACGGCCATGCGGAGCAAGGGGCGGATGCCGTAGCGGAACCCGGTCACCCCACCCCGTAGCGGAACCCCTCACCCCACCGCGTAGCAGAACCCCCTCACCCCACCCCGTTGTAAGCCACCAGCCACCCCGACGCCAGCCGGTCCCCCCGCGTGAAGACGACCGCCCCGCGCCGGCCGGGTTCCGGGTCGGTGAACTCCGGCCGAGGGTAGGGGAGTTCGACCGGGTTGTCCTCGGCCGGGTGGGCCTCCACGGACGTGCCGTCCCACAGGCGTACGGTCGCGCCGCGCGGGCAGCCCCGTACCAGAACGCCGTCCGGGCCCGGGGTCAGCAGCGTGCCCGTCGTGCGCTCCGCGAGGAGTTGGCGGTAGCGCTGGGCGGGCAGGGCGCAGCCGTGGGGCGGGGTGGTGCCCGGCCAGTCCGGGGCGCCGATGCCGCGTCTGCGGGCCGCACGCCACAGCTGGGGCACGAGCCGGGCGGCGAGCGGTGCGGTGGCCATCTGCTCGCAGATCCACAGCAGCCGCCCGGCGCCACGGTCCGCGCCGAGCCCCCGCCAGCGGATCCGGGCGGCCAGGTCGGCGGCGACGACGGCGGCCCAGGGATGGACGGTGCCCAGCGGCCCCTGCGCGCCGAGCCAGGCCAGATAGCGCTGCGCCATCTCGTAGATCCCGGTGAGGCTCTCGGCGGGAATGCCGAGGACGTACGGGGAGCGGGTGCGGAACACCTTGGGGCTGTGCGCGACCAGGAGCAGCGCCGCCCGCGCCAGGTCCCCGGGCACGACCGGCTCGTCGGCCGGCCGCCCCGGGGAGCCGCCCGCCTCCGGGTCCGGCGGATCGAGGTGGCCGCCGTTGCGCAGCACCCGCAGCAGCGCCGCGCGGGCCCGGTCGGTGAACTGCGCCTGTTCGAGCTCCGGCAGATGTGTGGCGAGCAGCTGAGTGAGCAACTGCTCGGCGGATTCCGGGTCCTGGGGTACGGGGGCGGCGCGCAGCGCGTCGGAGAGCTCGTCGGCGATGTCGGTGGCGAGCATGAAGCGGCTGGTGAGCGTGCCGAGTTCGGTCGCCACGAGCGTGTCGTCGCCCTCGGGGCCCGGGCTGCGGCGCAGATAGCGGGCCTCGGTGAGGAACTCGACCGCGTCGTACAGCGGGTCGAAGCTCTCGTTGCCCTGGTGGTGGGAGAGCGTGCGGGTCCACCAGTCCTCGGCCCCACGGAGCGTACGGACCCGTCCCTGCACCGCTTCGGCGAGCAGATGGTCGGGCAGGCGTTCCCGGATACGCGAGCGCACGGTGTAACCGGCGGCGAGCCGGGCCTGCCACTCGGGCCGGTCGGTGCCGTCGGTGAGGAGATAGGCCCAGCCCTCCCGCTCACCGGCGCCGACGCGGCCCGCCCGCCCGAACATCTGCTGGACCATGGACACTTCGACCCGGTCCATCCCGATCTCGGTGTCCCGTACGACCACGACACGGGCGGGCAGATTGACCCCGGCCGCCACCGTGGAGGTCGCCACGAGGACGTTCGCCTCGCGGTTGCGGAACGCCTTCTCGGCCTCGCGTTTGTAGGGCCAGTCCCGGTAGTGGAGGCGGACGCCCGCCGCTGTGCAGACCCGTTCGACGGCCTCCGGGTCGTCCTTGTCGAGGCCCTTCACGCGGGCCCCGCGGTCCTCGGCGAGGGCGAGCGCGGTCATCCGTACGCCGCGCTTGCTGCCGCAGAACACCAGGGCGCTGCCGCCCTCCTGGACGACGGTGCGGACCTGGCGTACGGCGGCACGGGTGCGGGCCGTGGCGCGGGCGCCCCGGTCGCTGTTGGTGGACGCGGCGGGCACGGGTATCTGCCAGACGAGCCGGGTGGGCCGCCACGCGGTGCGCACGAGGCGGGCGCCGAGCCAGTCGGCGACCTCGTCGGCGTTGGCGACCGTCGCGGACAGGCCGACGATACGGACCTGCCCGGTGTCCTCGCCGACCCGGGCCAGCAACGCCTCCAGGACGGGTCCGCGCCCCGGATCGCCGAGCAGATGCACCTCGTCCACGACGAGGCAGCCGACGTCGGCGAGGGCGTCGCGCAGCGAACCGGTACGGCAGATGGCCTCGAACTTCTCGGTCGTGGCCACCCAGATGTCCGCCTTGCGGATCAGCTCGGCGTCGACCGCGTACTCACCGGTGAGCCGCACCACGCTCAGGCCGTTCTCGCGCCACAGGTCCAGTTCGCGGTCCAGCTCGTCGGTCAGGGAGCGCTGCGGCACCAGCCAGGCGGCCTTGCGGCCCTGCGCGTTGGCCTTGAGCGCGGCGACCATGCCGACCGGGGTCTTGCCCGCCCCGGTCGGCGCCACGACCAGGACGTTCCCGTCGTCCCCGAGGATCGCCGGGACGGCGTCGGCCTGCGCCGGGTTGAACGTCGGGTACTTCAGAAACGGCGTCCAGCCCGGCGGCACCAGGCCGGCCACCGGCACGTACGCGTCGTCGGCGTCCTCCGGTAACTCCTCCAGCGCGTCCCACTGCTGCGCGAACGCATCCCGCGCCGCATGCGCACCGGGCCCCGCGACAGGCGCGGCGGGCAGCGCCCCGCTCCGCACCGGCCGCGCGACCAGGTCCGTACGGTCGCCCAAATCGCCGACCGTGCCGACGACTTCGGCCTCCTGCCAGTGCCGCGCACTGCGATACGGAACGCCCTCACCGGTCAGGAACGCGCGCAGGGCGTCGAACTCGGGCCCGTCCGGCATGATCACGCGCATGTCCTCGGCCGCGTCGATCGCCTCGAAGACCGGCCGCCACTGCGGATCGGTCACCTTGCACCAGTAGAGGAGCCGCCGCTCGGGCTCGGCGGGCAGCGGCAGATCTGCGGGCCAACTCGGTCCAGGGGACGGGGTGTTGGAGGCGATGACGCGCACGGGCCCGGACAGGGGGCGCAGCGAGGCGCCGGGGGAGGCGCGGAGCGGGGTGATGGTCACGCCCGGCTCGGTGGGGCACGGGCCGAGCAGCTTGTGCCAGGCGTCGTCGGACGCGGGCTGCGCGGCCGGAGCCCGGCCGCCGCGGCCCATGAGTTTGTCGTACGTCTTCACACCGAGGTCGGCGAGCGCGTACGCGGCGGGGCAGCGCGGGCAGACCACGGCCACGTAGCGGTACACGCGCCCCTGGGACTCGTACGGCCTGCGCAGGGAGTGCAGTGGGCCGTCGCAGGCGGGGCAGCCGCGCGGGACCTTCTCCTCGTAGCTCCAGCCGGGTTCCTCGAAACGGGCCGTCAGCGGTCCCGCCAGCCGGACTCCCCACCGCGCGTGGACCAGGTCCGGCACGGACACCCCCGACGCGGCCGCTTCCTCGTGCTTTCCCCCACCAGCCGTGTGCATGACGCAACTCTGACACAGGGGCCACCGCGGAGCGAGTGTGCACTCACACGCGGTGAACTGCCGAGCTCAACACCCGGATGTCAGTGGGATGTTCTACGGTCGTCGGTGCGGGTCGGGGCGCGCGGCGCTCGCGAATTCAACGGGGCCCGCAGGGGGAGGAACGGTGCTCGACCAACTCGTGGTGGCCGGCGGCGCGGCCGTCGTCGGAGCCATGGCCACCGACTCGTGGATGCTCGTCCGCACCCGCGTGGCAGAGTTGTTCCGCCGCCGCGGCGGCGAGGAGGGGCAGCTGGCCATCGAGGGCCAACTCGACAGCAACGCACGGCTCGTGGCGGAGGCCGACGACGGCGACGAGGTGCGGCAGACGCTCCTCCCGATGTGGCAGCTCCAACTGCGCGAGCTGCTGCGCCGTGACCCGGAGGCGGCCGAGGAGCTGCGCACCCTGATCGACGAGGTCCGTCCCGCCGGGAGCAGCGAGCCGAAGTGGGTGCAGGACGTCGTCGTACGGGACAACGCGAACGCCTTCGTCGTGCAGGGCGGGAACATCGTCAACCACCACCACGGCGCCGGGCCCGTGCCGGGTCGGCCCGCCCAACCACCCGAGGAGGAGGGGCAGTTCGGGGGTGACGGCAACGGCAGGGCCGCTCGGTGACAGCGGCTGACGACGACGCCCGACCGGTCCGTCGGACGGCTCCGGGCGGCGGTGCAGCACCACCGGGCGGAGCCGCCGCCGACCCGCGGGTCCAGCAGACGATCCGCGTGGAGAGCGGCTTCGGGTACGGCGTGGTCGGCGCCGACCTGCACGTCTTCCCGGACCGCGGGCCCGTCTACCTGCTCGGCGAGCACCCCGGCACGGCGCCCGCGCCGGACGGCGCCTGGCTGCTCGACCAGCCCAGCCGGATGCTCAACGCCCGTTACCGCCTGGTCGACTTCACCGGCCGCGAGCGGGAGCGCACCGAGCTCACCGCCTGGCGGGACGGCCCCGGTCCACGGCTGTCGGCGACCTGGCTGCACGGCCCCGGCGGACACGGAAAGAGCCGCCTCGCCGACGAGTTCGCCGCCGAGAGCGCCGCCGCGGGCTGGAAGGTCGTCACGGCCACGCACGGACCGGGCACCGTCCTGGCCTCCGCACCGGAGAGCGGCGCGGACCTGCGGCCCGACGGCGCCCGCGGCCTCCTCCTCGTCGTCGACTACGCGGACCGCTGGCCGGTCTCGCACCTCGCCTGGCTGTTCAGCAACCGGCTCCTCGCCGGCGCCCTGCCCACCCGGCTGCTGCTGCTCGCCCGCTCGGCCACCGCCTGGCCCGCCGTGCGCTCCACGCTGGAAGACGTGATGGCGGGTACCCGCGACCAGGAGCTGCGCCCGCTGGGCACCTCGGGCGGGGACCCGCGGGCGCGCCCGGCCATGTTCGCGGCGGCCCGGAACTGCTTCGCGGCCCGGTACGGAGTCCCCGACCCGGCCGTGATCGCACCCCCGAAGGACCTGGAACGCCCGGAGTTCGGACTGGTCCTCGCGGTGCACATGGCCGCCCTGGTCGCCGTCGACGCGCACGTCCGCGGCGAGCAGGCCCCGCACGACCTGGCGGGCCTCTCCGCGTACCTCCTGAACCGGGAGCGGCGGCACTGGACCCGGCTGTGGGAGAACCGCCTGGAGGGCCTGGACTTCGGCACACCGCCGAGCGACATGGACCGCGTCGTGTTCACCGCCGCCCTCACCGGGGCCCTGGCGCCCGAGGAGGGCGGCGCCCTGCTCGCCGGGCTGGGCCTGGAGCGGCCGCTGCGGCTCCTCACCGACCACGGCGCCTGCTACCCGCCGGCGGAGCCGGGTGCCGTCCTCGAACCGCTCTACCCCGACCGGCTCGCCGAGGACTTCCTCGCCCTCAGCCTCGACGGACACCGCGTGACCGGCTACCCGGCCACCCCCTGGGCCGCCCCGACCGCGCGCACGCTCAGCACCCGCGGCCCGGACGGCGCGCTCCCGCCGTCGGTGACACGCGGCCTGACCTTCCTCGCCGCCGCGGCGGCACCGGGACGCTGGCCGCATGTCGCCGGGCACCTGGAGCAGATCCTGCGGCAGGACCCGTCGGTGGCCGTCGCCGCGGGCAGCGCCGCGCTCACCGCGCTCGCCGAGACGGACCTGCCGGCCTCCGTACTCGCCGCCGTGGAGGCCTGCTTCCCGGAGTTCGGACAGCTCGACCTGGACGCCGGCATCGCGACGTTCACCGCCCGCCTCGTCGCCGAACGCCTGCCCGCGACGGCCGACCCCGCCGAGCGCGGCCGCCTCCACCAGAGCCTCGGCTTCCGGCTCGGCCGCGCGGGCCGGGCGCGGGAGGCACTGGCCGCGGACGAGGAGGCGGTCCGCTGCTTCCGGCAGGCCGCCGCCGGTACCTCCGCGACTGCCCCCTCCCGGGCGGCGGACCTGGCGACCGGGCTCCTGCACCTGACCCAGCACGCCTACGACGCCGACGCCCCCGACCGCGCCCTGCACGCCGCCGAAGAGGCGGCCGCGCTCTTCCAGGACCTCGCCGCGGCGGACCCGGCCACCCACGAACCCGGCTTCGCCCTGGCCCTCGCCCAGGTGGGCCGGGGCCTTGCCGCGGCCGGTTACCCGGACCGGGCCACGGCCCCCACGGAGCGGGCGGCCGGGATCTTCTGGCGCCTGACGGCGACTCAGCCGGGCCGGTACGAGACCGGGCTCGCCCTCGCCCTGAACAACCTCGGGACCTTCTCCTGGCAACTGCGCCGCCTCCCGGACGCCGTGGCAGCCCAGGCACGCGCCATCGAGTTCGCCCGCCGCGGCCTCGCCGCCGGACCGCCCGCCGGGTCGCTGCTCGCCCGCGCATTCGTCCTCGACGAGTCCGGCCTCGCCCAGTGCCTGGGCAACCTGTCCCTCCTGCTGTGGGCGTCGCGCCGCAGGGACGAGGCCCTGGCCGCACTTCAGGAGGCGCTCACCATCGCCCGCCGGCTCGCCACGGCGGCCCCGGCGGCGCACGAACCCGTCCTCGCCGAACTCGCGTCCGGCCTCGCCACGTACCTCGGGCGGCAGCAACGCTGGCGGGAGGCCCTCGCCCTCGCCGAAGAAGCCGCCGAGATCACCGCACGGCTCGCCGCGGCCGACCCGATGCGGTACGAGGACGACCACGCGAAGGCCCTGCGCCAGTCGGCCGAGGCCCGCCTCGGCACCGCGGGCGACCTCACCGCGGCACGCCGGGACGCGGACGCCTCCGTGACGCTCTACCGACGCCTGGCGGAACGGGACCCTCAGTACGGCCGTGCACTCGAACAGGCCGAGGAAGTCCAGGAGTTGGCGTGGTCCGCGAGCAGCGCGGACCCCGTCGCCCCGAAGGCACGCTGGACCTCGGAGGACCACTGGATGAACCTCCTGAACCAGGACGAGGTCTGGCAGGACATCAAGGACCGCCGCCACCGCCTGGACGAGATGCCCGTGTCGTACTGCGGAAACGTCCTGCGCTTCATCCGCAGCCAGGCCGACCAGCTCATCGTGCTGCTCACCGACGGGCTCGACGTGGCCCCGGAAGCCCTCGGCCTGACCGACCGCGACGACGCCACGTCCTGGCTGGACCGCCAGCCCCTGATCGTCGCCCTGACCCGCCGCGCCCGGGGCGAGTCGGCCAGGCCCGAACTCTGCCACTGCGGCTACCCGGTGGCCCCGGACTGGCACCACGAGCACTGCTATCCCGGGATCGTCGTGGACTGATCCGCGCAGCCCGCCATGGAACCGTGGCCGACGATGGACGGTTTGGGTACTTGGTGGACGGTTTGGGTACTTATGGTGACCTAATGAGGTTCGTACCTTGGTGGGCCGTGCTCTCGTCCGCATGCGCGCCCTTCCTGCTGGTCGGCGGCTGGTCGATCGCGGCGCAACTGCACGGCCCCGGCTACGACCCGGTCACCGAGACCATCAGCGTCATGGCGGCCGACGGGGCGTCCGGGCGATGGGTGCTGACCGGAGTGCTGTTCGTCCTCGGCACCTGCCACCTCGTCACCGCCTGGGGACTGCGCCCGGCCGCGCTCGCCGGGAGGGCGGCGCTGGCCTGCGGCGGTGTGGCGGTGATCGGGATGGGCCTCTCCCCGGTGCCGGAGAGCGGGGGATCGGAGGTGCACGGCTGGGTCGCCGCCGTCGGCTTCGCGCTCATGGCGCTGTGGCCGGTCCTGGCGTCCGACCGCGACGGAGCCGCCCCGTGGGGACTGCGGCTCGCGCTGTCCCTCGCCGTATGTCTGCTGATGGGGGCGGGCGCGGCGTGGTTCCTGATCGAACTGCATCGCCAGGGTGGTGCCGCCGGTGTCGCGGAACGCGTCCTGACCACCGCTCAGACAGCCTGGCCCTTCGTCGTGGTCGCGTCCTGCAGGGGCCGGGCGGCCCTACGTAGGGACGAGATGGGCGAGATGGGCGAGATGGACGAGCTGGACGAGATGGGCGGGACAGGCGAGCTGGGCGAGACAGGTGAGATGGACGACACGTACCGGACGGACCGGTCGTGAATCGCGGCTAGTCCTCGCCGCCGCGCCCCGGTGCCGCCCCACTGCCCGCCTCGGGACGCCGGTGACGGCGTACGACCGTGCCCCGGACGCGGCGGCCGAGGGCTGCGGCCGTGAGGAAGACGAAGGTGTAGAGGATCTGCAGGATCGTCACGACGCGGGCGGACTGGCCCGTGGCGGTGATGTCGCCGTAGCCGATGGTGGCCAGGGTGACGAGCGTGAAGTACAGCGCGTCCACGCGGGTGCCGAGACCGCTGAACTCGCCGGGCTGCGCGGCCAGTACGTAGGAGCAGCCCGCGAAGACGAGGACGGACAGGCACATCAGCAGCGGGATGACGATGAGGGGGCGGGAGCCGGGCCGGTTGGTCAGGACGTCACTCGTCTGACGGAGCAGCAGCAGCGCGACGATCGCCAGGGCCACGGTGAGCAACGTCCAGCTGAGGACGGGGCGTTGGGGGCCGAGGCGGTCCAGGGGGAGCTGGAAATAGGCGGTCGTCATGACCACCACCGCCGCGACCGCCGCGGCCCCGGGCCACCGTCCGTCCGTACGGATGCGGTGGGCGAGGCGGGCGCGGAGACGGTCGCCGCCCGATGCCCGGCCGGTCATCCGCGGGCCTGCCCGGCCGTGGACCGGGCCGTCGGCTCCGCGGGGGCAGGGCGGCCGCGCAGCAGGTGCCCGGTGATGACACCGGCGACGGCCGCGATCACGATCAGCGGCATCTGGTTGTGCGCGTCACTGCCGAGCAGCAGCACCGTCAGGACCGAACTGGTCAGCGGCAGGCCCGTCACGACGGCGGTGGCGGTGGCCATGCCGAGCGCGAGGCCGGGCGTCGTACCGAGGCCGGGAAGCCCGGAGCAGGCGATGCCGAGGACCGCCCCGATCAGGACGGCCGGAAAGATCGGTCCGCCGCGCATGCTGCCCAGGCAGACGCTCCAGGCGAGGCCCTTGAAGAGGGCGAGCGCCAGCAGCGCCACCACCGACAAGTCGTGCGGCGCCGCCGCGAGTTCGCCGAGCATCGCCTGCCCGGACAGCGCGGCCTCCTCCGGCGACCGTCCGGTGACCAGCGCGTACGCGGTGAGCAGGGCACCCGCGGCGACCCCGCACACGACGGTCCGTACGGCCGTGTGCTCGGCGGTCCACCGCTCCGTCCGGCGGCCGAGGCCCCGCAGCGACGCCACGACCGCGGCGATCAGCACGGCGGCGGGCACGCCCCACAGGAAGTCACCCGCGTCCGGCGTGACGTCCGGCGGCACCTCGGGCAGCGACAGGGCACCGATGGACAGGCCCGTCCAGCTCCCGAAACCGGTGAACACGAGCGCCCCGGTGGCGCTGGCGATCAGACATGGCAGCAGCAGCGCGACGAGCCGGGCCCCACCGATGCCCGCCCCCTCGACGACCAGAATGGCCGCGACGACCGGCCCGCCGAAGATGCTGGAGATCGCCGCCGTCGAGCCCGCCGTGGCGAGCAGCATGCGGCCCTGGGCGTCGGGTTCGGCCGACCTCTGGAAGGCGCGCAGTCCGAGCAGCGCGAGTCCGCCGCCGATCGCCATGAGCGGCGCCTCGGGGCCGAGGACCACGCCGAGCGGAAGGGTGGCGAGCGCGGCCAGGACCACACTCGGCAGCGCGTCGGGCCCGAGCGGCGGACCGCCCAGGCCGTGCACCGGCACGTGACCGCCGCGCCCCCTCATCCGCGTCACGACGGGCGCGAGGATCAGCCCGGCGAGCAGCAGCGTGGGCAACGGCCACCACCAGGGCGCGCGTTCATACCCCAGCGCTTCGGGCAGGTGCTCCCACACGGCGTGCTGCAGGGCGTGCTGCGAGGTCAGGAAGGCGAAACAGGCGAGAGCGACGGGCACGCCGAGCAGCGCGCACAGCAGCAGGAGCCGCAGATACCCCCGGCTGAGCAGTGTGGTCCGCAGCTTCATGTCGTCGTCCTGCGGGCCTGGGGCGGTCCCCGACGCCGCCTGCTCGCCGACCGTGCCCCTCGTAGCGCCCGTAGCGCCCGTAGCGCCCGTAGCGCCCGTACCCCCCGCACCGCCCGAGCCGTTGGCGCCGTTCATACCGCTCCCCTCCGGGACGCCCGTCCGAGGGGCCGGGCGTCGGCCGGGGCTCGGCACTTGGGCACCTGGACCTCCGAGCCTCGGCCGGGCACCGCCGTGCCGCCATCCGCACGTGGCCGTTCGGGTGGCACTCGGGACGGCGTCACCGCCCCCGCGTCGCCGAGCGGGGGCGCCGGAAATTCGGAGGAGATCGCGGAGCCGATACGGAAGAATGTGCGGACCGATGACTTTTTCCAGGTCCACCGGTCTCCACCGGTGTCATTTTCCCTGTCCGCATTCCTGTCCAAGTCCAAGTCCATGTCGGCGGCCTCAGCTGTCAGGCGACTGCGACCAGAAGCCCGGCGAGGTGCTGCCATGTCAACCGTGATCCAGGAACAACCGGCCGTGAAGGCGGGTGGCACACCGACCGTGGTGCGGCTGCTCGTCCTGGCCACGTTCGTGGTGATCCTCAACGAGACCATCATGATCAACGCGATCCCGCGGCTGATGGACTCGTTGCACATCACCGAGCAGTCCGCGCAGTGGGTGTCCACCGCGTTCATGCTCTCCATGGCCGCCGTGATCCCGGTCACCGGCTGGTTCCTGCAACGGGTCACGACCCGTCAGGCGTACGCGATAGCCATGGGCGTGTTCCTCGCGGGCACCGCCCTGTCGGCCGTCGCACCCTCCTTCGAGGTGCTGCTCCTCGGCCGGATCGTGCAGGCCGCGGGCACGGCCGTGATGATGCCGCTCCTGATGACCACGATGATGATCGTGGTGCCCGAGGGTGACCGCGGCCGGGTGATGGGCAACGTCACCCTGGCCATGTCCGTGGCCCCCGCGCTCGGCCCCGCCGTCTCCGGGCTGATCCTGCAGGTCGGCTCCTGGCGGCTGCTCTTTGTGGTCGTCCTGCCGATCGCCGCGCTGGTGACCTTCCTCGGCCTGCGCAAGTTGGAGAACATCGACGAGCCGAAGGTCAGCCCCATCGACTGGCTGAGCGTCGGCGTCGCCGCGCTCGGCTTCGGCGGACTCGTGTACGGACTGAGCATGTTCGGCGAGGGCCACGGCAAGGTCACGGCGGGCATCGCCGTCGTCGCCGTCGGGGCCGCGGCCATCGCGCTCTTCGTGTTCCGCCAGCTCAGACTCCAGCGCACCGGTACCCCGCTCCTCGACCTGCGCACCCTCGGACACCGCACGTTCACGCTGTCCCTGGTCCTGCTGTCCATCGGCTTCCTCGCGATGCTCGGCGCGATGATCCTGCTGCCGCTCTACCTGCAGAACCTGCGCGGGCTCAGCCCGTTGGAGACCGGACTGCTCGTCATGCCCGGCGGACTCGTCATGGGCCTGCTCGGCCCGACCATCGGCAAGGCCTTCGACCGCTTCGGCAGCCGGCCGCTCATCGTGCCCGGCTCCATCGGCATGGTGCTCGCCCTCGGCGCGCTGACCCAGGTCTCGGCGACGATGCCGTACGGGGTGATCCTCGGCCTGCACGCCCTGCTGATGGTCAGCCTGGCGGCGACGTTCACGCCGTGCTTCACGCTCGGCATGGGCGGACTGCCCTCGCACCTGTACTCCCACGGCAGCTCCATCCTCGGCACGCTGCAGCAGGTCGCCGCGGCGTTCGGCACGGCCCTCGTGGTGACGGTGATGTCCTCCCGTACGAGCCAACTCGTCGCGGACGGCACAGCGCCCGCGGCCGCCCAGGTGAGCGGGATGAAGCTGGCCTTCGCCGTGGTGGCCGCGCTCGCCGCGGTGACCGTCGTCGTCGCGGTGAAGCTGCCGAACCGGGGCACGCACGAGGCCACCGAGGGTCAGTAGCCGGGCGGTGCGGGCGTCGTGCCCGGCGCTGTGTCCTCGGGAGGGCTCTCAGTCTCGGGCTCTTCCGGGGACGGGGACGGGCTCGGCGCCTCGGGCTCCGGGCTGCTCGGGGGCACGGACGCGTCCGGCGACTCGTCGCTCGGCGGGGAGGGGGCGGACGTGCCGGGCGACGGGGACTCGCCGGTCGGCGGAGTGGTCGGCGTGTCCGTGTCGCCGTTCCCGTCGCCCTTGTCCCGCTTGAACCAGTCGCCCGACTCCGGGTCGATGAGCAGGAAGACGTTCACCACCGTGGTCGACTCCTGCACGACCACCACCTTCGACGGCTGGTACGCGGGCCAGCGCTCGCCCGTCTCCTTCGGCGTCGTCTTGACGGCCACCGGCGGCAGCAGCGGATTGCCGCAGGCGCAGCGCACCCGCGGCACCCCACGGTCGTCGACCAGGACGGCCGTGCCCGACTGCAGCACCGCCTGATAGCCGGTGGCCTTGCCGTCCTTGAAGCCGTGGTTGGTGACCCGGGTGTCCGCCCGCAGCTGCACGGGCGTCAACGACCGCAGATAGGCGGGGAGTTCGTTCGCCTCGACGCCCTCCACGTCCGCGAACGCGCGGGCCTTGGCCGTCTCCTTCTGCAGGAACCCGATCTGCTGCTCGACGTCGCAGCTCGCCGTGGAGCGGCTGCCGCCATAAAGGCCCGGCGTGGAACCCGAGATGCTCGCTCTGCCGCCCGTGTCCTCGGTCTCCGTGGGCGTCGCGGTCGGCGAGGCGGACTTGGCCGCGCCCCTGGCCGTCGAATCGGTGAAGGGTGCCTCGCCCTGCGAGGCGGCCGGCTCGAGGAAGATCTCCCCCGAGGCGGTCCCACCGCCACCGCCCCCGCCGTCCGGACGCGTGAGGAGGACGACCAGCGCCACGGCCGCGACGATCACGCCGGTGACCAGCGCGACCCGGGGCGCACGCCGCCACCAGGGCTTGCCCTCACCCGCACCGCCGCCCCGGTCACTCGCGCCACCGCCGTCACCCCCACCGCCGTCACCCCCACTGCCGTCACCCCCACCGGACTCTCCGCCTCCGGAACCTCCGGACCCTCCAGATTCTCCGGACCCACCAGATCCTCCGGACCCTCCGGACCCTCCGGAGCCGTCTTCGGGCCCGCCGCCCGACCACGGAGTGGAGCTCACCTGCGTCGGCTCGTGCGCGGGACCGGAGGGCGCACCGGCGGGCGGCTCCGCGGCCGGACCCGACGAGGATCCCGAGGACGGCCCGGAGAGGGGACCCGACGGCGGGCCGGTCGGGCTGCTGTCGGGCGGGGGCTGCGATGTCACGGGGTCACCTGGTTCCACGTGGGTCGGGCGCCTCGCGCCACGTAGGCGTGCCGTTCGGCCTGTTCCGCGTACGGGGGTCACCGTCCGGCGATCCGAACGGGGAACGCTGCCCGACTATTCATGCCTCATGCCATTTTGTGCCGGTCCCGACCTCCGCCCGCAAGCGGGGCGACGCCCCCGTACGTACCGTGGTGAAGGCGGCTGGTCGAAGGGTGAGGGAGGGGGCCGGAGCGAGGAGGCAGCGTGAGCCGGACACGAGAAGCGCTCGCCGCGGCGGGCGCGGGCATCGTGGCCATGATCGTGGTCGCCGCGCTCGGACTGTGGGCGGCGGGCGCGGCGGATCTGCCCGGCGGCGCCTTCCCCCGGGTCGTCGCAGCCGTGGTCGTCATCGCCGCCGGCGGCTCCGTCGAACTCTCCGGCAACACCGGTGACCTCGCGCAGGCGGACGCCGCGATCGACGTCACTCCGCTGTCGGTGACACTCACCGGAGCCCTGGTCCTGGCCGCGGTCTTCCTGCTGCCGCTGCGCCACCGGGCGGTGGCCACACCACGCGAACTGCTCGACCGCGTCGCCCGCACGGCCGGGTGCTGGCTGGTCCTCCTGCTCGTCCTCGCCCTCGTCGCGCGCCAGGACTTCCGGATCCCGACCGGCGACGACGACAGCCCCGAGGACATCGGAGCGGAGCTCGGCGCAAGTCCCACCGTCGGATTGCGCGCCGACGTGCCCGCGACGCTCGGCGTCGGACTCGTCTGGGTGCTCGCCGTCCTCGCCCTCGCGTTCATCGTGTCCCGCAAGGCACCACTGCCCTCCCCGCTGCTGCACTTCCAGCGTTCGGTACGGCCGCCCGCCTTCGCGATGCTGCTGGTGCTCCTCGCGTACGCGGTGATCGGCCTCGTCGTCGGCGTGATCGTGCTCCTCACGCGCGGCCACCCGGCCGAGACCCTCGCGGTGCTGCTGCTCGGGCTGCCCAACCTGGTCTGGATGGCCCTCGGCACCGGCACCGGCGGCGCCTGGGAGGGGCACGTCGACCGGCCCATCGGACTCCCCATGCCGCGCCTCCTCGACGAGGTGCTGCGCACCCGCGAGGGTCGGCGGACCCTGGACCTGCACACGATGGCGGAGTACGACGGGCGCGCCTGGCTCCTCGTGGCGGTGGCGGCCGTGGTGCTGCTCGCCGCGGCCTTCACCGCGGCGGTACGGTCCCCGGCCCGGCTCCCGGCCTGGCGGCACGCACTGGAACTGGCCGCAGCCCTCGCCCTCACCCTCCTCGTCGTCGGCCTCCTCACCGGAATCTCCGCCCGCTTCGGCCTCTCCGTAATGGGCATCGGCGACCTCGGCGGTGGCCTGGGCGGCGAGGTGTCCCTCACGGCCGACCTCCTCCGCCTGGTGGCGGCGGGCGCGGTCTGGGGCCTGGCGACCGGCTTTCTCGCCAGCCTGCTGGCCCGGCGGTTCCGCCACCCCGGAGACGTCCGGGACGCCCGGACGGGGAAGGAGCCCGGACCTGGAGCAGGGCCCGGGCCCCGTCAGCGGTAGCGGTGGCGGTAGCAGTTGTACGCAGGGGCGCCCGCCTCGGCCAGCGGCGTCCGCCTCGGTCAGGGGCGCCCGCCTCGGCCAGCGGCGTCCGCCTCGGTCAGTGGCGCCCCGCCTCGGCCAGCGGCGCCCGACCCGGCCAGCCGCATCCGACCCGGCCAGCCGCATCCGACTCGGCCGGCCGCGTCCGACTCGGCCACGGTTGGCCGCGCGCGGCGGCCCGAGCTAGTCGCGACGTCCAGGAAACACCGGCGTGGCCCAGCTCGGAGGTGGTGGCGGAGCGGTCGGGTAGGGGAGGTCGGGCGGCGGGGCCGCGGGGGTGACCACGCGGGTCGGCACGTTCCCGTGTGGGGTCGCCGGTGGTTCCGTCTGCGGTGTCGTCGTCCGCCCGGCCGCGCGGAGCGCCGTGATGAAGGCGAGGCAGGTGTCGTAGCGGTCGTCGGGGACCTTGGCCAGGGCGCGGGCGAGGACCGCGTCGACGCCGTGCGGGAGGTCGGGCCGCAGGTCGGTGAGGGGCGGGGCCGGGTCGTACTGGTGGGCCCAGAGCAGCGCCATGTCCTCGTCGCGCCGGAAGGGCGGTGCATCCGTCAGCATCTCGAAGACCACACAGCCCAGGCTGTACACATCGCAGCGGCCGTCCACCGGGCGCCCGGAGATCTGCTCGGGCGCCACATAGTCCAGGGTGCCCACGAACTGCCCGACAGTGGTGAACCCCGTGAGCGACAGGGACTTCTTCGTCAGCCCGAAGTCGGTCAGATACACATGCTCGGGGTGGTCGCTGTCGGTGCCGTCGGTGACGAGGATGTTGCCCGGCTTGACGTCCCGGTGCACCAGATCGTGCGCATGGGCGGCGTCCAGGGCGGAGGCCACCTGGAGGGCGATCCGGCACGCGGTGTCCAGCGGCAGCCGGCCCTCGTGGTCGAGCAGCACCCGCAGGTCCTGGCCCTTGACGTGCCGCATCGCGATGAAAAGGACCCCTTCCGCCTCGCCCGCCTCGAAGACCGGAACGATGTGCGGATGGTCGAGCGACGCCGCCACGCGTGACTCGTGCGCGAAGCGCTTCCTGAACGTGTCGTTCCGGGCCAGCTCGGGCGCGAGGAGCTTCACCGCGACGGTACGCCCGAGCCGCAGGTCGAGGGCCCGGTAGACCACGGCCATGCCGCCGCGGCCGATCTCGTCCTCGAGCCGGTACCCGGCGATGGTGCGCCCGCGCATCCCGGTGCCGGCGGCGGCGTCGCCGTCGGTCGCACGTTCCGGTCCGGATCCGGGTCCGGGTTCGGGTCCGGGTTCGGGCGGCCGATGCGGCGGCGGCTCCTCATCGGGGTTCACGTCCCGGCCTCCCCATTCGGCCGCACGTCAGGCTCCCCGCGCGGCTCCCGGACCGGCTGCTGGTCGTGTTCTCCGCGAGGCCCCCCGGCCCGCTCCTCGTCGTGCTCACCGCTGCCTCCCGCGGGCGGGTGTCCCACCGCGTACGTCTCCAGGGACGTGCCGTCGCAGTAGCACCACCGTTCGTGCCGCGCGTCGTACAGCCAGACCGCGTTGCCGTCCACGACCACCCCCACCCGCACGCCCCGGGTCTGCTCCGCGAAGGACTCGCCGTCGAGCCGCCCCGCGCACAGCTCCTCGGTCAACTGCCGGTAGCGGCCCAGGTCCTCCTCGACCGCGCTCAGCAGCGGCCGGGGGTCCGCGGTCCTGGAGGTCGGCTGCCCCGCGGCCGGTGGACCCTGCGGAACCGGCAGCAGGAGCCGCCCGTCCACCCAGGCCGACCAGCCGTTGGAGCACAGGGCACGCGCCCAGTCGCCGCGCCGCTCCACGACCTGGACGGGCAGCAGCGGGTCGAGCGGCACCGTCGGCCGGGCGGCGTCCGGCGCCGACCAGGTCGGCATCCCGTCCGGCGGGACGACATGGCTGGGGAGGAACTCGGGGACGGTCACAGGCGGCTCCTCGGCGCTCCGGACGGGACGGCCGGTCCGTACGCAACGGCCGTTGGGTCACAGCTCGGCCGGTCCGTACGGGACGGACTACTTGCGCATGATCTCGGGCTCACGCCGCCGCAGCAGCTTGGCGACGAGGAAGGCGAGGACGAGGGAGAGCACGACCATCATCCCCATGTCGAGCAGCCAGACCGACGCCTCGTGCCGGAACAGCGGATCGGCGGTGACATCCGTCGGCACGATCCGGTGCAGATCGACGGTTCCCGCCATGGCGCCGAGCGCCCACCTCGACGGCACCAGCCATGCCAACTGCTCGAGCCCGGGCACACCCTGAAGTTTCAGCAGCGCACCGCAGAACACGACCTGCACGATCGCGAGGAGGACGAGCAGCGGCATCGTGACCTCCTCCTTCCGCACCAGCGCGGACACGAGCAGGCCGAGCATCATCGCGGTGAACGCCAACAGTGCGACGGCCAGGGTGATTTCCACCAGCGGTGGCAGCAACACCCCTTTGCCTCCCGGCGCGTTGAGGTCCACCCCGACCAGCGCGACCATCGTCAGGACCACGGCCTGCACCACCGTGATCGCGCCGAGCACCAGCACCTTGGACATCACGTACGCCGAGCGCGACAGGCCGACGGCTCTCTCCCGCTGATGGATCACCCGCTCCTTGACCAGCTCGCGTACAGCGTTGGCCGCGCCCGTGAGGACCGCGCCGATGTTCAGGATCAACAGCGTGTTGAGCGCCGAGTCCTGCGTGAGCTCGCCGCCGGCCAGGGCCCGCGCCATCGCTCCCATCACGAACGGCAGCGCGACCATGATCACCAGGAAGGTCCGGTCGGCGCTCAGGTTCGCCGCGTACCGCCGGACCAGCGTGCCCAGCTGCGCGCCCCAGCTCTGCGCCTTGGGCGCGGTCACCGGGCCGTGGGGCGACTCGGGTGCGCGGCGGGGCTGTCGGGACTCCGCCGCGACAAAGCGCTCGTGCTGCGTCGAACCGCGGAACTGCCCCGCCCAGTCCCGGTCCCGCTCGTTCTCGAAGCTCTCGAACGCCTCCGGCCACTCGGCGAAGCCGAAGTACGCCAGGGCCTCCTCGGGCGGCCCGTAGTACGCGATCGTCCCGCCGGGCGCGAGCACGAGCAGCCGGTCGCAGACATCCAGGCTGAGCACGCTGTGCGTGACGACGATGACCGTACGGCCGTCGTCGGCGAGCCCGCGCAGCATGTGCATCACCGAGCGGTCCATGCCCGGGTCGAGCCCGGAGGTCGGCTCGTCGAGGAAGAGCAGCGAGGGCTTCGTGAGCAGTTCGAGGGCCACGCTCACGCGCTTGCGCTGGCCGCCGGAGAGGGAGTGGATCGGCTGGTCCACCCGCTGTTCCAGGCCCAGTTCGCGGATGACCTCGTCGACCCGGGCCTCCCGCTCGGCCTTCGCGGTGTCCTCCGGGAAGCGCAGCTGGGCGGCGTAGCGCAGCGCCCGGCGCACGGTCAGCTGGGAGTGCAGGATGTCGTCCTGCGGTACGAGCCCGATGCGGTGCCGCAGCTCGGCGTAGTCCCGGTACAGGTCACGGCCGTCGTACAGGACCGTGCCCTCGTCGGCGGGCCTGAGGCCGGTCAACGCGTTGAGCAGCGTGGACTTGCCCGCGCCGCTCGGCCCGACCACCGCGAGCATGGTCTTCTCACCCACGGGGAACGACACGTCGCCGAGCAGCGTCTTCCGCCCGTTGTCGACCCGCACCGCCAGGTCCTGTACGTCGAGCGACACCTCACCGGTGTCGATGAACTCCTGCAGCTCGTCGCCCACCAGCACGAACGCGGAGTGCCCGACGCCGATGACGTCCCCGGAGGCCACCGGGGCGCGGCTCACCGGCTGGCCGTTGAGATACGTGCCGTTGTGACTGCCGACGTCGACGATCTCGTACCCCTCCGGCCCCGCCCGCAGCTCCGCGTGCCGGCGCGAGACGAGCAGGTCCTGGACGATCAGGTCGTTGTCGGGCGCCCGGCCGATCCGTGTGGTGCGCGCCGGGGGCAGCGGCCGCACGGTGCTCGGCCGCCGGAAGGTGCTGGTCGCACCGGGCTGCGAGACGACGGTGAGGGCGGAGGGGCGGGCCCGGGCCGGCTCTGCCGCCGGTCGGGGTGCGTCGGTGAGCACCGCGCACGGCCCGTCGGCCGGACTGCCGAACCTGATCACGGTCCCCGGCCCCACGTCCGACTGGTGCACCCGGTGCCCGTCCGTGAACGTGCCGTTGGTGCTGTGCTCGTCCTCCACCACCCAGTGCCCCGCCGAGGTCCGCAGCACCGCGTGGTGCCAGGAGACCCTGGCGTCCTCCAGGACCAGCTCGCTCGCGGGGTCCCGCCCCACGTGATACGTCCGGAGCGGACTCAGCACCTGGGTGTGCCCCTCGGACTCGACGACGAGCTCAGGCGCCGTAGCAGCATCCAGCCGCTCTCCCATATCTGGATTTTACGGCCGTGTCCCTGAGGGCGCCTGTCCCGACGGGCCTGTCCGGTGCCTGTCCGGCGCCGGAGGGCGGTCGGCCTCGGGAGGTGCCGGAGGGTGCTTGGCCTCGGGAAGTGCCGGACGGTGGCTCGGCCCCGGAAGTCAGCGGACCGCCCCAACCCCCTCGCGCACCGCACCGATCAGCCCCGTCACCTCGACGTCGCCGTTCGCGCCCGCCTCTCCCAGGGGACCTGGCAGGGCGGAGTACGCGGTGCGGCGGCCGTTGCCCGGCAGGGTCAGGCGCAGTCGGTCCACCGCCGCACCACGCTGGGCCGACGCCACCTTCCCCAGCGTCGACCCGCACGCGCCGCACACCGGGTGCAGCCGGGCACGCGCGCCGGGCGTGGGGGAGAGGCGGGCCGTCATCGACGCCGGACCGTGCAGCGGGTTGAGGGTGCACAGCGTTGTGTCGGGTACGGAGCGGGCGTCGGCCCGGGCCGCGTCGAGTGCCGCGCGCCCCGCACGTATCAGCGCGAGCCCCGTGGCCAGTTCGACGGCGCCCGCGCCCCTGCCGAGCAGCAGAGTCGCCGCGTCCAGGCAGTCCTGGGCCCGGGCCTGCGCCTCGCTGCCGTCGAGCGCCCCGGACTCGGCCAAGTCCGCGCGCAGAGAGCCGAGTTCGCGGTCCGTCGTGGTGCGCAGCCCGTCCGTACTGGGGCGCGAGTCGTCGGTCGTGACGTCCAGGGAGGGCGTGGCGCGGGACCGGTTGCGGGCACCCGGCTGCGAGGGCTCCGGCCGCCCGTCCCCGCGCCGCGCCCGACGCACGAGCCACACCACCCCGGCCACCGCCGCGGGAACCCCGGCGCCACCGGCGACCCCGGCCAGGAAGAGGCCGGAAAGCCCGATCGGACCGGTGGGGTCGGTGAGCAGCGGGGGCAGCGCGTCCTCCGCGACCGGGTCCGTCGGCGGCTCGGCGAACGCGTACGGCTCGCCGGGCGGGCCCGTGGGCGTCTGCTCGATGTGCTGGGCGAGCCTGAGCAGACGGGTGTGGAGCTGCGGGTCCGCGTCCACGTCCTCCGGGCCGATCGTCACCGAACTGTCGAGCTCGGACAGCTCGAACTCGTCCAGTCTCGCGCCGTAGTTCACGACGTCGAGGTAGATGTCGCCGAACGTGCCGACGGACGCGGTGACGTAGACGCCGTCCTTGCCGAGCGCACGCTGCAGCCGCTCGGCGAACCGCTCGGCGTCGCCCTCCGACTCGTCGACCCGGTCCATCGGCAGGACCGCCACGTACACGGGAACGTCCAGGGAGCCCAACCTCCGCTCCACCGACCGCAGTTGGGTGGGCGTGAGGGGCGGGGGCAGCTCCGCGTCCTGGTACACGGAGTGCTGGCGCAGCCCGGCCGCGAACCGCTCGGCGCGCAGCTCCATGTCCCGTCCGGTGGGGTCGGGGTCGCCGGTGGAGCTGGTCTCGGGCATGAGCCCCTGCGCGCCCAGCGGCACGCCCACGGCGAGCACGGCGGCGAGGGCGGCCGGGACGATCAGCCGGCGGCGGGAGCCGCGGCGCCGGGCGAGCGGAACGCCGATGAGCAGGACGACGACCGGGGCAAGCCCGGTCAGCACGCCCGTGGTCGTGGACTGCGTGGCGCGCCCTTCGGGCGAGGTGTAGAGGGAGCTCGGCGATCCACCGCCGCCGTCACCGTCGTTGAGGAGCCCGTCGACGAAAGCCGTGAAGAAGTCGAGGGCCGTGGCGTCCGACGGCAGCGAGGAGTCGGCGGAGTCGAGGGACTCCTGGACGGGCAGCCCGCGCACGCCGTACGACTCCACGGAGACGTCGAGCCAACTCCCTCCGCCGTCGGCGTCCAGGAGGACGTAGAGCCCCTTGCGGCCGAGCTTCTCCCGGACCGCGGGGAGGAGTTCGTCCCCGTCCTCGGCCGCCGAGAACGGCAGCACCAGCACGTACGTCGGCACGCCGGTCCGCTGCGCCTGCTCCTGGAAGGCGGGCCAAGCGGAGCGGGGCATGAGGCGCGGGGCCGAGTCCGTGATGTAGATCGGTGAGGCACGCAACTGATCGGCGAAGTACGCCGCGCGGGCCTCGAGACCGCTCCGATCCGCCGCGCCTCGCGGGGACTTGGATGCGGGCTGCGCCGCGGCCGCGCCCCCGGCCGGTACGAGCACCAGCGCCAGAGCCAGGGCCATCACCAGCACGAACAGGCCCCCCGCCCCCCGGGTGCTGCCCGCCCCAACTCCTCGGCTCCGCACGGTCGTCGTCCCCCTCGTCCCCTGGTCCGTGTGTCATGGGAACTCTAGTGCGGGGCACTGACAACGCGGCCGACGGGTGCGGAGCGGCCCCCTCCCCTCGGCACCGTCGACCGCCGACGCCCTACGCCCCGGCCTCGAACGTCCCGTACTCCGGCAGACCCGTGCACGAGAAGACGTGGACGGAGAGCCCGCCCGGCGTCGTCTCCTGGCGGTCGAGCCGGAGGCCCGCCGGTGCGCCGCCCTCGGGGAGCAGCCGCCGCCCTTGGCCCACCACGACCGGGGCGATCGCGAGCCTCAACTCGTCGACCAGACCGGCGGCCAGCAACGACTGGGCGAGCTCGGCGCTGCCGTGCACCTGGAGTTCCCCTCCGGGCTGCTGCTTCAGTCGGGCGACGTGGGCCGGGACGTCGCCGGTGAGGATCGTCGTCGGGTCCCAGTCCGCCTCGGTGAGGTGGTGCGAGGCCACATATTTCTGCAGGCCGTTCATGGTGTCGGCGAGGGGGTGCCGGCCGGCCAGCGCGGGCCAGTCCCGCGCGAAGTTCTCGTACGTACGGCGGCCGAAGAGCAGCGCGTCCGCGCCGCCGAGCCACTCGGCGGCGAGCTGCTCGAACCGCTCGTCCAGGTACGGGACGAACCACCCTCCGCGGGTGAAGCCGCCGCTGGTGTCCTCGGTCGGCGATCCCGGCCCCTGGGAGACGCCGTCAAGGGTCAGGAACTCCTGCACGACCAGCTTCATCACGCCACCGCTCTCTTCGTTTCGGTCTCTCGTCGCAATCCCGGGTGGCCAGAGCGCTTCAGGCCATGCACTTCAGGCCATACCCGGCGACCTCTACACATAAAGGAAATATAAGAGCAGAATGTCCCTAGGCGGCGCACACCGCACACCGCGTCAGACGCGGTTCGGCCTGTGAGTCAAAGGAGACGAGCCATGGCCCATGTGCAGCCCACCAGAGGTGACATATCTGCGCACCCGGATGTCCCCGAAATGCGGGATCGCTACGACCGCATGCTCGGTGGTCGCGACGTGGCGCTCGTGGACGGACCGGTGTTCCTGCTCGGCCTGTACTGCGCCGTGTCCCCCTGGATACTCCACTACACGACCAGCCAGCCCGCGCTGGTCGCCCACAACCTGATCGTCGGCATCGCCATCGGCCTGCTGGCCCTCGGGTTCACCCGGGCACCGGACCGCATGTACGGCCTGAGCTGGGCCTTCTGCGCGATGGGCGCCTGGATGATCATCGCGCCGTGGATCGTCGGCGAGAGCCCGGACGCGGGTGTCGTCCTGAACAACATCATCATCGGTGCGCTGGCCGTGGTCCTCGGGCTGCTGTGCGCCGGTACGGCATCGAAGAGCGTCCCCAAGCAGTAGCGAAGGACGGCCCCGAGCCGTGGCAGAACCACCGGAAAGGAAGCCGGGCCGGTCCGTACGAGCGGACCGGCCCCCTCATGCCCGCTGCTCGCCCACCGCGCCCCCGAACCGCAGCGGCTCGGCGGCCTTGAGCGCCCGCATGGCGACGGCGCCGGCCAACGGCCCCGGAGCCAGGAGCAGGAGCGCGTACCGCCAGCCGAAGGCATCGGCCAGGAGCGGGGTGAGCTGGATGCTGACGACGGTGAGGGCGAACCCGATGGCCGTCTGGGCGGTGAGGGCGGTGCCGACATAGCGCGGGTCGACGGCCTCGCTGAGGGACGTGGAGAACACCCCGGAGTCGGCGATCACAGCGGCACCCCACACCGCGCAGAACGCGAAGAGGAGCACGGGCGAGGCGTCCACGAGCAGCGGCGACAGCAGACAGCAGAGCCCGCTCGCGACCAGGGCGGCCATGGCGGCGGACGGCCGGCCGAACCGGTCCGCGCCCCAGCCGCCGAGCAGACACCCGACCACTCCGCCGATCCCCATGGTCAGGAACACCGTCGTCCCCACCGACCCCGGCAGCCGTCCCGCCCCGGCCGTCGCGGAGAGGTAGGCCGGGATCCAGGTCCACAGCGCGTACAGCTCCCACATGTGCCCGAAATGGCCGAGGTTGGCCAGCCGGGGGCGGCGCTCGGTGAACATGGTCAGGGCGTAGCGCGGGTTGCCCGCGGGCGCGGCCGGGGCGGCTTGCGGGCCGACGCGGAGGAAGGCGAACGCGACGAGGGACGCGAGCGCTCCGGCGGCCGCCGCGGTCAGCAGCACGCCTCGCCAGGGCAGACTTCCGAGGCCCGCGATGAGGTGGGGGAGCGTCGAGCCGAGGGTGAGAGCGCCGATCAGCACGCCCATGTTCCGGCCGCGTTCGGCCCGTCCGGACCACGAGGCCATCAGCTTCATGCCCACCGGATACACCCCGGCCAGACACATGCCGGTGAGGAAGCGCAGCGGGAACGCGGCGGCCGGCTGGTCGACCGTGACCGCGAGCAGCACGGTGCACGCGGCAGCCGCCGCCGAGCCGATCGCGAGGAGCCGCTGCGGCGGGAACCGGTCGGCGAGGGTCAGCGCGGCGGACGTGAGCGCGCCGGTCACGAACCCGAGCTGGACGGAGGCGGTCAGCCACACGGCGCCCGTGGAGCCGAGCCCCCACTCGGTCCGCAGACTCGGCACCACGGCCGACATGGAGAACCAGACGGCGAGCCCGAGCACTTGTACGGCGGCGATCATGGCGCGTTGCGCGACGGCGTTCACGGTCCCCCTCGGTCGTCGTGTGTGGTGTCGTCGCGGCCGCTGCAGACGCGCTCAGGGCCCATCATCCGACATGAGCAGCGCAGGTGCTCCGCCGGGGCGACGGGTGTACGCGCCGATCGCCCGCCCCTTGCGCGGCCGTCCCGCCGGCAGTCCAATGCTGAAGATGACAAGCAACGGTGGGCACGATGCGACAGGCGCCGCGGCCGAGCCGGCGAGGGCCGGCGAGAACCCCCTGGAGGCGCTCTCCCTCGACGAACTGCGCCGGCGCCGCAGCATGAAGTGGCGGGCCCATCCGCAGGACGTCCTGCCGCTGTGGGTCGCGGAGATGGACGTCCCCCTCGCCCGGCCGGTCGCCGACGCGCTGTACGAGGCCATCGCCGCCGGGGACACCGGATACCCCGCCGGAACCGAGTTCGCCGAGTCCCTCGCCGGCTTCGCCGCGCGCCGCTGGAAGTGGGACGGCGTGGCGGTCGACCGTACGGCGATGATCCCCGACGTGATGATGGGCGCGGTCCAGGTGCTGCGCCTGATCACCGACCCCGGCGACCCCGTCGTCGTCAACTCCCCGGTCTACGCGCCGTTCTACGCCTTCATCACGCACGACGACCGCCGCATCGTCGAGGCACCGCTCGGCCCCGACCTCCGCATCGACACGGCCACCCTGGAGGAGACGTTCCGGCGCCTCAGGGAACAGAGCGGCCGGGGCGGGATCGCGTATCTCCTCAGCAACCCCCACAATCCGACCGGCACGGTGCATACGTACGAGGAGCTCGCGGCCGTCGCCGAGACGGCTCGGCGGTACGGGGTCCGGGTCGTCGCCGACGAGATCCACGCCCCGCTCGTCCTGCCGGGCGCCGCGTTCACGCCCTACCTGAGCCTGCCCGGCGCCGAGGACGCCTTCTCGCTCATGTCGGCGACCAAGGGCTGGAACCTCGCCGGCATCAAGGCCGCGCTCGCCCTCGCCGGGCCCGAGTCCGCCGCCGATCTGCGCCGGATGCCCGAAGAGGTCCACCACGGCGCCAGCTACCTCGGCGTCATCGCCCACACCGCGGCCTACCGCCACGGCGACGAGTGGCTCGACGCCCTCCTCGCGGGCCTCGACGCGAACCGGTCCCACCTCGGCCGCCTCGTCGCCGAACAGCTGCCGGGCGTCGGCTACGCCTGGCCGGAGGGCACGTACCTGGCCTGGCTCGACTGCCGCGCTCTCGGCCTCGCACCGGAAGTGGACGCCACCGGCCCGGCGCCGGAGGAGACGGCCGCCGACCTCGCGATCGTCACGGACCTGGCGGGACCCGCCAAGTTCTTCCTGGACCACGCCAGGGTGGCGCTCTCCTCCGGCCACATCTTCGGCACGGGCGGAGCGGGCCACGTACGCCTGAACTTCGCGACGTCACAGGGCGTCCTCACGGAGGCGATCACCCGCATGGGCACCGCGGTCGCCCGCCACAAGCGCTAGGGCCCGTCTCCCCGATCTTCGCGGATCAGGCAGCGGCGTCATGGGGGTCCCCCCTGCTCGAGCGGAGCCGAGAGCTTGGGGGAGCGTGCTCTCGGCGTGCGCCTGGATCGCCCTCGTGCTGGACGTACTTGGGCGATTCGGGCGTGCGGCGAGTGGGGGTCCCCCCGGCCGGAGGCTGGGGGAGCGTGCCAGGCGTCGTGGACCCGCGAAGATCGGGGAGACGGGCCCTAGACCTCGGCCCCCTCCCACTTCGAGGGAGGGGGCCGAAGCCCGTCGGGCCGCTCGGGTCACATCTTGGGCATGAGGACCGAGTCGACGATGTAGACGGTCGCGTTGGCGGTCGCCACATTGCCGCAGACGACGTTCGCGGAGTCGTTGACCTTGAACGACTCACCCGAACCGGACGTCGTCAGCTTGCTCTTCGCCAGCGTGTCGAAGGAGCCCTTCTCCAGCTGCTGCGGCGTGAGCTTCTTGCCCACCACGTGGTACGTCAGGATCTTGGTGAGCTGCTCCTTGTCGTTGAGGACCTTGTCCAGGTCGGCCTTCGGGATCTTGGCGAACGCGTCGTTGGTGGGCGCGAACACCGTGATGTTCTTCGAGCTGTTGAGCGTGTCGACCAGTCCGGCCTTCTTCACGGCGCTGACCAGCGTGGACAGCGCCGGGTTGTTCGAAGCGGCGGTGGCGACGGGGGCCTTGGCCATGCCGGAGAAGCTCCCCGCGCCGTCCTTCGGGACCGTGGCACAGGCGGGGCCGAACGGCTCGTCGCCGGCCGGCGCCGCGCTCGTCGTCTCCTGCTCGGGCTTCGCGGTGCCGGCGGCCCGGTCGCTGGTGTCGCCGCCGTCGGAGCAGGCGGACAGGGCCAGCGGCAGGGCCAGCGCGCCGGCGGCCGCGAGGGCGATGCGGCGCATACGGAGTGTGGTGCTCATGGTGTCTCCTCGGTCGGAACTTGGGCTTCGTAGGTGTGCGGAACGGGAGGTACCGGCGCGTCAGTTCACGTCGACCACCACCGAGTGCCGTCCGGTCGCGCCGTCGGGGACGGTGCCGGTGCGCCGGTCGGTCTGCGTGTAGCCGGTCCGGTCGGTGGCGCGGACCTGCAAGGTGTGACCCCCGCGCGTGGCGGGCCAGCGCCAGCTCCACTGGCGCCAGGTGTCGAGCGGCCCTGCGGCCGCCAGGTCCGCCTGCTCCCAGGGGCCGTCGTCGACCCGCACCTCGACCCGCTCGATCCCCTTGTGCTGGGCCCACGCGATCCCCGCGACGACGACCTGACCGGGCTTCAGGCGCGCGAAGGGCCGAGGCGTGTCGATCCGGGACTGCGTCTTGATCGGCGCCTCACGCGCCCAGTCCCGCTTCACCCAGTACGTGTCGTAGGCGTCGAAGGTGGTCAGCTCGATGTCCTGGATCCACTTGCAGGCGGAGACGTATCCGAACAGGCCGGGCACGAGCATGCGGACGGGGAAGCCGTGCTTGAACGGCAGGGGTTCGCCGTTCATCCCGACGGCGAGCATGGCGTCCCGGCCGTCCATGACCGTCTCCACCGGGGTGCCGAGCGTCATGCCGTCGACCGAGCGCGCCACGAGCTGGTCCGCCCGCCCACCGCGGGACGGCGGCTTCACCCCGGCCTCCGCGAGCAGCTCGTCCAGCCGTACGCCGAGCCAGCGGGCGGAGCTGACGTAAGGGCCGCCGACCTCGTTGGAGACGCAGGTCAGCGTGATGTCCCGTTCGATCAGGTCTCGGCCGACGAGGTCGCGGAAGTCGAGGTCGAGCGGGGTGGTCACGCCCTTGCCGTGGATACGCAGCCGCCAGCTGTCGGCGTCCACGCGCGGCACCACCAGTGCGGTGTCGACGCGGTAGAAGCGCCCCTTGGGCGTCGTGAACGGAGTCAGGCCGGGCAGCTTGAGGTCCACGCCGCGGGGGAGTGGCGGTGCCGGTGAGGCCGGGCGGGGAAGGCGCAGGGCCGCCCTGGACGCCTCGGCGCCCGCGGCCGAGGAGGCGTTGAGGCGGCGCCCCAGGAAGCCGAGGCCCGTGGCGGCCGCCGTGACCCCGGCCGCCGCGAGCAGAAAGCCCCGGCGACCCGGGCCGCCCGCACCGGCACCCTCGTCGTGCGTGGACGCCGGGGAGCCGAGAGGCCCGGAGAGGATGTACAGGACTCCGGCACCCACGACCGCCCCGCACAGGGACGGCACCGCGTCGAGCACGGACACCGAGTCCGGCCGACCCGTCGCCGCCACGGCCCCGACGACACCGAGGACCAGCACCCCGAGCGAGGCGCCACGGCGGTACCGCAGCGCCAGTACGCCGAGGAACGCGGCGAACAGCGCGAGCACCGCCAGGATGCCGAGCTGCAGCACCAGCTTGTCGGCGGTGCCGAACTGGCGGATCGCCCAGTCCTTGACAGCAGTCGGGGTGCGGTCGATGACCGCGCCGCCCACCGAGGTCAGCGGACTCGCCTCCGGCCGGACGGCCACGGAGACGAGCTCCGCCACCGCGAGGGCCGCGTAGCCGCTCACCAGACCGGTGAGTAGGCCGCGTGCGGCGCTGATTGCCCTGCCTCGTCGTGTGCTCACACCCCTGATTCGAGGCGGACGACCCCAGGGATTGGTCTGTCACCCGATCGAGTTGGTTCTCGTGAACTCTTACGGCCACGGACGGGCAGCGGTTCGCGAGCCGAGGAGCACCCGTTGCGCGACAGACCCGGTGCGTGCAGCACCGGGTCTGTCGCGCCGTACCGCGTGGTCAAGCAGTACCGGGTTGTCGTACAACTGCAGGCGTCCTGGGCGTCCTAGGCGGGCAGGGGCATCAGGCCCAGGGGCGAGGTGGTGGGCCGGGGCGAGCCGCCCGCGGGCTCGACGGTGATGCCCATGCCGGAGGCCTTCCCGACAGGGCCGTCCATCAGCGTCGCGCTCCGGTCGTCCGTGCCGGTCCGCACGAGTCCCGCGGAGCGCATCTCTCCGCCGTCGTCGAACCAGAGTTGGTACACCTTGCCCCCCGGGAGGTCCGGCAGGCCGGCGGCGAGGAAGGCCGCGCGGTCCTGCCCGCGGGAGACCACGACCGTGCCGGTGGCGCCGTCGCCGAGCTTCGCGGTGGCGCTCTCGGCGTCCGGCGCCGCGAGCACCGCGGTCAGGTCCGCGGCCTGCTGCCGCGCCTCCCGCGCCTGCTCTCTGGCGTCCTCCGCCGACTGGTGCTGCCACACCGCGACCCCGCCGAACGCCGCGGCGACGGCCAGACAGGCGGCGAGAGCGAGCCGTGGCAGCGGACGCGTCCACGACCGCGACCCGCCGCGAACGGGTACCTGCGGGGGCTCCTGCCGGACGGTCGTGATCCGGCGCAGTACCTCGTCCTTGAGGGCGGCCGGGGGAGCCGCGGCCACGGCGAGACCGAGCCGCGCGGCGGTCTCCGACAGCTCCCGCACCTCCTGCTGACAGGCCTCGCAGACGGCCAAGTGCCGCTCGAACGCGGCACGTTCGGCCGGCTCCAGCGCGTGCAGCACGTACGCGCCGGTCGCGGTGTGCAGATCGGCGGCGGTCATACGCTCACCCCCAGGCAGTCACGCAGCCGGATCAGGCCGTCCCGCAGACGGGTCTTGACCGTACCGAGCGGCAGGGTCAGAAGTTCGGCGGCCTCGCGAGAGGTCAGGCCCCGGTAGTAGGCGAGGGTCACGGCCTCCCGCTGCAGCTTGGTGAGCGCACCCAGGCACCGTCGGACACGCTGCTGTTCGAGGCGCGTCTCGACCTGCTCGGTCACCTCGTCGTAGGCCGGGACCCGGTCGAGCAGCGCGGCCTTGTGCTCTCGTTCGACGCGGGCCTGCACGGAGCGGATCCGGTCCACCGCCCGCCGGTGCGCGAGGGTCAGCACCCAGTTCATGGCGCTGCCCCGGTCCGGGCGGAAGCGGGCCGCCGTCCGCCAGACCTCGACGAGGACCTCCTGCATGACTTCCTCCGACTGCGCCGGATCACGCAGCAGGCTGCGGACCAGTCCGAGGACCGGACCGCTCACGCGGTCGTAGAGGCCGGCGAAGGACTCCTGATCCCCGCGCGCCACTTCCGTGAGCAGCGCGTCCAACTCCGGCCCCGCGCGCCCGCGCGAGGCCGACGGGACTTCTTCCGGCTGCCTCATACGACGCCCTCGTCCACCACGTGTCCGGCCTCCCTCGTATTGTGGCCGCCCCGGTGCGGGACGGCCAACGTTTCACCGTTGCACGGATGATTCGGAACACCGCCGACCAAGGATTGGTCCGATCACCACGAACTCGTGGCCCGGGCCGTCAGCGGCAGCAGCCCAGCACCTGCGGCGCCCAGTCGCCCGGTTCGTCGCGTACGTGCCGCGAGGCCTCCGCGACCTGACGCGCCGACGCCGTCGACATCACGCCCCCGACCGCGAGCGGCAGCCGCCCCGCGACCTCGCCGCCGCGCGTGCCACACATCCGCTGCTGTCCCGACGGGCAGGCCCGCGGCCTGACCGGGGGAGCGGTTCGCGCAAGCGGCGTCAGGCGGCGGCGCGGTCCCTGCACTCCTCGACGATCTCCCGGTCGAGAGCGGCACGCACCAGGGCCGAGGCCAGCTCGGCGGGCGTCGCGCCTTCCCGCTTCGCCAGCCGCCGGAGATCGGCAACTCCCTTCGGCAGCCCGAGCCGCTCGGCACCCTGCAGCGCCTTCGCGTCCACGATCGGCCCGAACTCCGGCCATACGTCCTGGACTTCACGGAGGAAGATGTCCGCACCCACCGGACCGACGCCCGGCAACTCCCGCAGGAATCCCCGCAAGGCGTCCGCGTCACCGTCCGCCTCTGCCCGCATTGCCCGCAGGTCCCCGCCCCAGCGGTCGAGCAGAAGACGGCCGCCGTCGCCCAGTTGGGTCGCCGTGCGTTCGTCGTAGCGACGGTAACCACCGCGCCCGAGGGCGTCGACGCGCTGCTGCCAGGTGGATTCCGTCATCCGTTTCGCGTCGCGCAGGCCCGCGTCGTACAACGCCTTCGATGTCGCGACCGCGACCGAGGCGCGGATACGGGCGCTCAGGAGGTGCGCGAGTACGAGGGTGCGGTAGAGCGGCTGGGGTGTGTCCCGCAGGCGAATGCCGGCCTCGGCCGCATACGTCTGCCCGTGTTCGCGGAGCAGTTCCCGCAACACTTTCCGGCTCTTGTCGTCGCTCATGATGACCGCCACTCCCTCCAGTGGCTCACGGGGGACGGGTGCCCAGGCCGCCCGTTTCATCTCCGGAGTACGGAGAACCCGGAGTACGGAGAACCCGGAGGACGGGGAACAGGTCAGACGCTCTGTCGGCTGAACACCTCCAGGAGTGCCGCGTCGAACGCCTCCAAGTCGTCCGGTCTCCGGCTGGTGACCAGGGCGTTCGATCCGTGGTCGCAGATCCGGACCTCCTCGTCGACCCACGTGCCGCCCGCGTTGCGGATGTCGGTGCGCAGGCTCGGGAAGGAGGTGAGGACTCGGCCGGAGACGACGTCGGCCTCGACCAGCATCCACGGCGCGTGGCAGATCGCCGCGACCGGCAGGCCCAGGTCGAAGAAGTCCCGTACGAAGGAGACGGCCCGGCCGTCCCGGCGCAGCGCGTCCGGGTTGGCCAGGCCGCCCGGCAGGACGAGGCCGTCGAAGGCGCCGGCGGAGGTCTCGCCGACCACCTCGTCCACCGGGAACGTGTCCGCCTTGGCGAGATGGCGGAAGGCCTGGATCCGGCCCTGCTCGGTGGAGACGAGGACGGGGGTGCCGTCGGCTTCGGACACCGCCCTCCAGGGCTTGGTGAGTTCGATCTGCTCGACGCCCTCAGGCGCCGCCAGAAACGCGATACGCATGACTGCTCGATCTCCTCTCGGGCCTCCCACCCAGTCCGCCGGACCGGCGGACGGACGGATCGCCCGGCTCACGAAGGCGCACGGCAGCGCACCGCCGCCCGGAACGGGCGCTCCGAGTACCCGGGCACCCGGCCCCGACACATGCGCCTCCCCGGACATCCGGCAGAGGCAGGCACGTGGAGGCAGCGGGGCATCGCCTCCCCCGACGAGATCGACCCGCAAGAATCCGTCCGCTGAATCCGTCCGCTGAATCCGTCCGCAGGATCCGTCCGAGGCCTGAGACCACGTCTCACCAGCGGCGACCGTGTCTCGCCATGGGGACGCTTCGTGCTGCGCGTTAAACAATCTGTTTAGGATCTGCGCGTCCCGCACAGTCCCGCCCCCGGAGCACGCATGACCTCCCCGCCGTCCGCCGCACCCAGGCCGAGCCTCCCGCATCTGCTGCGGGTCACCGTCTTCGCGATCGGTGCGCTCATGCTGCTCGTGACGGTGGGCGTGGTGCTCCACCAGCCGCTGCTGATCCCGCCGTTGGCGGCCAGCGCGGCCCTCGTGCACGGTGCCCCCGGACTGCCCCTCGCCCAGCCGCGCAACCTCGTCGGCGGGCACCTGATGTCCGCCGTGATCGGCTTCGCGACCATCGCGGTGGCCGGGAGCAGCGCGTGGGCGGCGGCCGTGGCGGCGGGCCTCTCGCTCGGGGCGATGATGCTGACCCACCTGTCCCACTCACCGGCGACGGCCACCGCGGTGATCGTCGTGCTGCAGGCCCCGCACCCGGTCCCGTTCCTGCCGCTCCTCGCGCTCGGCGCCTGTCTCCTCGTCGCCATCGGACTGCTGCCCGGACGGATAGGCGCCCACCCGGTCCGGTATCCGGTCAGCTGGTGACGCGTACGCCTCCGATCGGTCCGTACGGACGGGGCGCGTGCCGGAGCGTTTCACCATCCGGCCAGGAAGATGTGAGGATACGGGCATGAGTAACGTGTTCTTCGACATCACCATCGACAACGAGCCCGCCGGGCGGATCGTCTTCAAGCTGTACGACGACGTGGTCCCCAAGACCGCCAGGAACTTCCGTGAGCTGGCCACCGGCGAGCACGGCTTCGGCTACGAGGGCTCCGGCTTCCACCGGGTCATCCCCGCGTTCATGCTGCAGGGCGGCGACTTCACCGCCGGCAACGGCACCGGCGGCAAGAGCATCTACGGCGAGAAGTTCGCCGACGAGAACTTCCAGCTGAAGCACACCAAGCCGGGCCTGCTCTCCATGGCCAACGCCGGGCCGAACACCAACGGTTCGCAGTTCTTCATCACGACGATCGTCACCGACTGGCTGGACGGCAAGCACGTCGTCTTCGGCGAGGTCGTCGAGGGCATGGACATCGTCAAGACCATCGAGGGCAAGGGCTCGCGCAGCGGTGCCCCCAGCGCGGACGTCCGCATCGCCAAGTCCGGTGTCGTCGACGCCTGATCCCGGCCCCCCGTCGGTGGCCGCGCCCGCGGCGCACCACTGAACTCCGAGCACCCGGTGACCCGTTCACCGGGTGCTCGTGCGTTCGGCGCCGACCTTCCCCCACCTCCCCGGTCCGGTGCGGGCCGGAATCGCCGACCGGCCGACGGAGCGTACGGGTGTTCGCTTAACCTGGCAGTGTCGGACAGCCCTGGTGAGGGGCCGTACGGCAGGCCCGGCGCGCGGCGGTACCCTGCGCAGGGCTCGGGGGAACCGGCGCCGACCCGGCACGCGGGCGCGCGGAACCGGCAGAGGCGGATGCAGGTGAGGAATGGACAGCAGGCCCGTGCGCGAGGCGGCTCGGCCGCGGCGGGAGCCGGTGGACCGGTGACCGGGCGATCCGTTACCGGGCGTTCCGTTACCGGGCGTTCCGTGACCGGGCGAGCACGCGCCCAGGAGCGGCGGGGCCGTTCGGGGGCGGGGCGTCGTGGATAAGGTCCTGCTCACGGCCGCCGGCCTGTACGTCATCGTCCTGCTCCGGGCCGGCGGGACCTTCGCCGTCGGCTGGCTCGCCGGTGCGGGCGCCCGGCGCAGCAGGTTCGGCGAGCGGATCTCCCAGTCCAAGTTCCAGCGCGTCGAGAGCGCCATCCAGCGGTGGGGCGCCCCGGTCGTCGCGGTCTCCTTCCTGACCGTCGGCTTCCAGACCGCCGCCAACTTCCTCGCCGGCAGCATGCGCATGCCGCTCACCCGCTACCTCCCCGCCCTGTTCATCGGCGGCGCCTGCTGGGCCCTGCTGTACGCGACGGCCGGGATCGGCATCCTGGAGATGGTGGGCAGGATGTTCGCCGAGCACACGGCGCTCGGTGCGGGTGCCGTCGCGGCGCTGCTGCTCGCGGTGGGCGCGCTGGTGGTGCACCGGCGTAGGCGCCGCAGCGCGGAGACGGTCTCCGAGGACGCGACGGCCGACGAGTCCTGAGGGCAGCCCCCCCGGGAGCCCGGACTCACGGCCCCGCATGCACCTGGCAGGCCCACAGACTCGGCGTACGCGGATACGTGTCCCGCAGCGCGCGCACCGCCGCGTGCAGAGCCGTTGCCGCCCGGTCGACGTCGAGCCCGCCGTCACCCGTGGCCAGCGCCTCGTACACGCTCCGCGCGAGGCCCGCGCCGATCGTGTCGTCCACGTGCCACAGCGAGCCGATCACGTGCGGGAAGCCCGCGATCTGCAGAGCCCCGACGATGTGCACGGCCTCGTCGGCGAGCTCGGGGCTGGTGCGCAGCGTGTCACAGGCCGACAGATAGGCGAGCCGGACCGACGGCAGCCGCAGCCGGGCGAGGTCCCGGACCGTGAGCGGACGCTCCGCGTGGTCGTGCAGGACGAGGCGGCTGCCCGACGGCCTGACCAGGTCACCGAGCGCGTGGCAGGCGAAGTGGGCGTACGCGGAGTGGGGCAGAGCCGCGAGCACCGCCTGCCGGGTCGCCGAGCCGTCCGCGAGCACCTCGGCGCCGGGCAGCATCCCCGCCACCTCCGCCGCCTCGCGCCGCGCCGCCGGCAACGGGGCGAGCCCGCCGGCCGCCCCGACGGCCACGACCAGGGCCCGGCTGTCCGCGCCTCGGCTGTCCGCGCCTCGGCCGTCCGCTCCCCGCCTTTCCGCTACCCGGCCCGCCGCGCGCGCGGCCCGCGCGCGGGCGTGGTGCAACGCGCGCAGCGTCGGCGTGTACGAGGACACGACCCGGTCGAGCGCACCGGGCCCGCCCTCCGCCGGGGCGGCGGCATGCAGCGGCAGGGTGCCGAGCACCCCACCCGGCGACCACCACACGCGCCCGCCCGCGGCCGGCCCCAGACGGTCGAGCACCGGCCCGGTCACCGCCTCCCACAGCCAGCCGAGCGTGCCGTGGACGGCACGCTGCGCCCGCAGCGACTGGTCCCGCGAGGTGTCCGGCGCCTCGATCCGCAGCAACGCGTCCTGGAACGCCCTGAGTTGGTGGGCGACAGAGCCGGGGTCGAGGCGGGGGAGCGGCACGGCGTCCACGCCCCGCGCGGTGACGACCAGGGCGTGACTGCCGTACGAGGAGACATTGACCAGGACCACCGGACCCGGCTCGGCGATGGCGCGCAGCTCCTGCTCGTCCCACGCACGGACCGGGCGCAGCAGGCCGAGGTCGGGGTGCTCGGCGCGGATCCGCCGCGTGAGCTCCTGCCACTCGGCGGCGAGCTGCTGACGCCGGTCGGCCTGAGCGTCCTGCGGGTCGCGTGCGTCCGGGGCGTCCGGAGCAGCAGGAGAGGACGGGGCGACGGGGGAGGACGGGTCAGCGGGGGAGGCTGGGTCAGCGGGGAAGGCCGGGGCAGCGGGGAAGGCCGGGGCGCGGGCGGCCTCGGCCTGAGGGTCCGCGTCCTCGGCGAGCAGGCCCTGGTTCCCGCCGAGCGTGGCCGCGTCCAGCGCGTCGCGCAGCGCCGTGAACCGTTCGGCCAGGTCCGGGGCCTTCTCCCGGAGCCGGGTGAGGTCGCTGTCGGCGTCGAAGGCATGGGAGAGGATCACGCCCCTGGCCTGTTCGAGCAGCCCGACCGCGAGCCCCGGCCGCCCGCACCGCACCGCGCAGGCCGCAGCCGCCGCACCCAGCCCCACCGTCCGGCTCAGCCGGAACTCCTGGTCGTCACGGACCAGATGGCGGGGCGCGACGGACTGCAGCAGGTCGACCGCCATGACGTAGCCGTCCAACGCCCGTTCCCAGTCGCCGAGTTCGACCCGTGCCTCAGCCAAGGAGCGCGCCGCGTCGAGGCGCAGCCACGGGTTGCCCTGCGCTTCGAGGGCCGCCGCCTCGAACGCCTCGGCGGCCTCGGCAAGGCGCGCCCGGCGCCGCCGACGGCGGCCCGGCACGAGCGGGCGCTGCTGCAGCGCGCTGCCGAGGTTGGTCAGACGCAGCGTGCGCTGCGGATGGCCGGGCGGCGTCAGCTCCACCGACCGCCGGAACAGGGCCACCGCCTCGTCCCGCGCCCCCGACGACACCAGTGCCCGCGGGCTCACGAGCCGCGCCCCGGCGGCCACGGTCAGCGCACCCGGCAGTACGGGCGAGTGCGGGGGCAGCGCGGCGATCGCCAGGTCGGCCAGCTCACGCGCCTCGCGGGCCTCGTCGATCCGCAGCGTCAGGCCGATACGGGCGAGCAGGGCGATGGCGAGATTCAGCCGCCGTGCCGGGAGCATCGGGTCGCCGTCCGGTGTCAGGGCCACCGCCTGCCTCAAGTGGCCCACGGCTTCGTCGAGTTGGGCGCCGGGATCGGCGGCACGCTCGTGCCCGGTCGACAGGCTGATGCCGAGCGAACTCGTCAGCGCCGCCCGGTGCCTGGGGCCGAGGCCGGGCAGCGCGGCGGCCCGGCGCCGGCACTCCTGGGCCTCCCGCAGGTCCTCGCCGTCCTCGGTCAGCTGGTGGCGCAGGCTCAGCGCGGCGCCGAGGTTGAGCAGCCGCAGCCCGAGCAGGGCGTGGCCCTCGGGGGTCAGCGTCACCGCCTCCCGGTGCGCGCGTACCGCCTCGTTCAACTCGTCGGCGCCGCCGGAGCGTTCGTACGCCGCCCGCAGCACCAGGCCGAGGTCGTTGAGGGCCAGGGGCCGGTCCGGGTGCTCCTCGGGCATCAGCACGAGGGCCGCGCGCACCTGCCGCAGGGCCTCGTCCAGCTCGGACCCGTCCGCCTGCGGGTTGTGCAGGTGACGGGAGTAGAGCGCCATCGCGCGCTCCAGGTACGGGGGTTGGGGTTCCGCGGGGGCGGCGGAGGGCGAGGTGCGGGTCGGTTCGGGGGCGGCGGAGGGCGAAGTGCCGGTCGGTTCGGGGGCGTCCGCGGGAGCGGAAGGCTCCGTCGGCTCGGCGGCGTCCACGGGCTCGGAGGTGAGGGCGAGTGCCTTGTCGAGGTCGCCCGGGTCGCCGGTCATCACATGCCGGGCGCGCAGCGCATTGCCGAGAGCGCTCCGCAGCAGGCCCTCCTCCTG
Organism: Streptomyces sp. LHD-70; assembly: GCF_031157275.1. GTDB lineage: Bacteria > Actinomycetota > Actinomycetes > Streptomycetales > Streptomycetaceae > Streptomyces. The sequence goes on along the minus strand of NZ_JAVIFW010000011.1, from coordinate 177,748 downwards.
CGGGTCCGTGGCCGCCCGAAGTGCCTCGCCGAGTACGGCGACGGCCTCGTCCAGGTCCGCGGGCAGGCCGCTGTACTGCGCCCGCAGCAGGAGCGCCGACCCCAGTGTGTGGCCGGTGAGGGCGGGCCCGTCGGGGTTGCCGGGCACGGCGAGGCGGCACACGTCGACCAGCTCGTCGCACGCCGCGGGCGTCGCGCCCTCCCGCTGCAGCCACAGCAGCAGCGCGCGCCCCAGGGAGCGGAGACAGCGCGGCATCAGCGGGCTGTCGGCGGGGAGTTGGGCCAGTACGTCACGCGCCAGGCCGACCGCCTCGGCCAGGTCCTCCGGGTCGTACGACTTCAGGTAGCGCTCGTGCAGCCGGTCGCCCAGGGCGTGCAGGGCGCGCAGCCGCTCGGGGGAGTCGGCGGGAAGGGTCCGCAGGGCGCGTCGGGCGAGCCCCAACAGGTCGGGACCCGCCGGTTCACCGGCGGCCCCGGCCGTGGGGGTCAACTCCCCGAACGGCCAGTCCTGACCGGCGAGTTGGAGGGCGCGGGTCAGGGCGGCACTGCGGTGCGCGTGCGTCGGCTCGTACTCCGGTGTGGCGAGGACCGCGAGGCTGCCGCAGCCGACCGCCGTGGCGCGTGCGATCTCGGGCGGGAAGCCCATACGCGCGAACACCGCGGCCAACTCGTGGAGTCGGCGCACGCTTTCGGTGGCGTGGTCTTGAGGCGCGTCGTGCCGCCCCTCCGCGACCAGTGCCAGGGCGGCGCACTGCGCCGCCCACTCGGCGGGGCCGTCCGCGTTCGCCGGGTCGGGGCGTACGGCGGGGTCCAGGCTCGCGAAGTACGCCGCCAACGGCTCGGGCACCAGGGACGGGTCGGCGACCCACACCGGGAAGAGCAGCGTTCCGGCCATGCTGCCGTGGACGGTGCCGTGGCCCCCGGCGTCGGCGGCCGCGCGGGCGGCGCACAGCCAGCCCGCCGCGTGCCGGGCCTCCAGGTCGGTCCGGGAGTCGGCGACCCGCAGCAGCGCGCGCAGCTCGGCGTCGGCCGCGCCCCCCGACACGGCTTCCGCCCGCACCCGCCCGTCCTCGGTCCAGGACCGCAGGACACGGTCCCGTACGGCCTGTACGAGCCGGTCACGCTCGCCGCCCACCCCTCGCACCGGACGGTTTTCCGCGTCCGGATCCCGATCGTCCCTCACGTCGCCTTCTCTCCTCTCGCAGGCGGCCCAAGGATGTCAGGAAACCCCTCAACAGGCCTGTCGCTACGGCACACTTGAGCCATGACCGCACCGGCCGACCGCCCCCGACCCGACCCCAGGACCGCGGCGCTGTGCGCACTCCTCGGCTCCACGGACGAGGTGCGGCGGCTGCCCGAGGTCGAGGCCGCGGCCCGGCGCGCCACGGACCTGCTCCGCTCGGGCGCCGACCCCGCGGCCCTTGAGGCCTGCTTCGACGTACTGGACCGGGAGCTGCGCCGGGCCGGGGACGCGGGCGGGCTCGTGTACGGCTCACGCGGCACGCGCGCACCGGGCGTCGTGCCGCACATCAAGGTGGCCGTCTGCCCGGCGCCGGACCGCTGCACGCGCGTGGAGAGAGCCCGCGACCTGCTGCCCGCGCCGCCCTGCGCCGTCCACGGCACGCGCATGCTCAAGACCCGTCTGCGCTGACCGGCGCCGCTCCCGGAAAGCGCCGCGAACCCATGAATCCGCTCCTCACCACCCTGGGCAGCAAGCTCACCGAGCGCTGGCTGAACCTCCTCGTCCTGCCCGGCGCGCTCTTCCTCGCCGCCACCGCCCTCGGCGCGACCCTGGGCCACCGCCACTGGCGGGACCTCGACCTGCTGCGCACCACCCTTGACGACCTCGCGGCCCGCCCCGCGCTCGAACGCCCGGGCACCGCCGCCCTGTTGGTGGCCCTCGCCCTGCTCGCGGCGGCCGCGGCCTCGCTCGCCGCACAGTTCCTCGGCAGCGCCATCGAGCGACACTGGCTCCGCCACCCCCGCGGTCCGCTCACCCGCGCCCTCACCGAGCGCCGCCGACGCCGCTGGGTGGCGCGGGACGCGAAGGTGGACCAGGCACTGCGCCAGACCGTCGCGCACACCGACCCCGGCGCCCCGGACGAGTCGCCGCACCCCGACTCGCCCTCCGCCCGCGCCCTCGCCCGCCTCCAGACCCGCATCGAGCACCGCGACCGCGTCGCGCTCCGCAGCCCGGCCCGCCCCACCTGGTACGGCGACCGCATGCAGACCACCGCCGACCGGGTCGCGGACGCGTACGGCGTGGACCTCGCCGCGCTCTGGCCCCGCCTGTGGCTGACCCTCCCCGAACCGGCCGTACGACAGCTCCAGTCCGTCGGCGACTCCTTCTCCGCCGCCGCCCGCCTCGCCGCCTGGGCGGTGGCGTACGCCCTGCTCGCCTGCTGGTGGTGGCCCGCCGCGCTGGTCGCCGTGGGCTGCGCGGCCGTCGCCCGCACCCGCGCGCACACCGCCCTGGACGCGCTGGCCGAGCTGATCGAGGCGGCCGTCGACGTGCACGGGCGTGAACTGGCAGTGCGTGTCGGCCTGTTGGCGCCCGAGTCCACGGGACGGCTCGGCCCGGAGACCGGCGACGGCCTGTCGGAGCTGTTCAGAAAGGCCGAATGAGGAACTCCCGGCACCACGTACGTCCGCGTGGACCCGCCCCCCCCGAACCGCACCGGCCTCCGCGGTTCCCCCCTTCCCCGCTGGCAGGCTACGAGCGGCACGACGCCCCCGGACCGGGGTGCCGCCGACCGCACGTACCGCCTTCCCGGAGGAACGATGGACCACCTCACCGTCACCGGCATCACCGCGGACCTGGCCGTCCCCGACATCGCCGCGGCCCGCGGCTTCTACACCGGCTATCTCGGCCTGAGCGTCGAGGAATTCAACCTCGGCTGGGTCGCCCGCTACCGCTCACCCGACGGCCGCGCCGAGATCCAGCTCCTCACCCGCGACGCCACCGCGCCCCGCAACCCCGTCGTCTCGGTCAAGGTCGGCGCGGCCATCGACGAGGCCTACGACGAGGCGAGGCGGCTCGGCCTCGAGATCGTGCACCCACTGACCGAGGAGCCGTGGGGCCTGCGGCGCTTCTTCGTCCGCGCACCGGACGGCAACATCCTCAACATCGTCAGCCACCCGGACGACTGACGATGCGTCACCTATGGGGCCCATCACCTCCCGGGGCACATCACCTTCGGACCGTACGCCGCAGCCGCTTGCGCTCCTCCTCGGCGGTGCCGCCCCACACGCCCGTGCGCTGACCGGTGTCGAGCGCCCGGTCGAGACACTCCATCCGCACCGGACAGCGCCGGCACACGCTCTTCGCCACGATCAGATCCCGAACGGCGGACCCGGCGGCCCCGTCCGGGAAGAACACCTCCGGATCCTCGTGCGCGCAGGCCGTCACCAACACCGGCGCGCCCAGCCTCGGCCGGCTGGACGTGAAGGCCGCCCCCGACGCGAACCTCCGCGCCGTCGAGGCCGACGACGACATCGGGTGAGGTCGACATCAAGTGAGGTCGACCCTCTGCACACCCCTTGACGCTGTTCGACAAGGGAAGGCAGCATGCGTACCGACTGGGCGGTATGTGCGGTGGTCATGTGTCCCGAGGGCGGCAGGGGGCAGCGGGGGCCGTGCGGGCCGCCCGCCTGGCCCGGACCTCACCTGGAGACCCGCATCGTGACCAGTGTTCTGATCGCCAACCGAGGCGAGATCGCCGTCCGAGTCGTCCGCGCCGCACGCGCCTCGGGGCTGCGGCCGGTCGCGGTGCACACACCGGGCGACCGGGACGCGCTGCACGTACGTCTGGCCGACGAGGCGCACGAGTTGACCGGCGCCGACGGCTACCTGGACGCCGAGCAGCTGGTCGCCGTCGCCCGGCGCGCCGACTGCGGCCTGGTCCACCCGGGCTACGGATTCCTCAGCGAGAACGCCGAGTTCGCCCGGCTCTGCCGCAAGGCCGGGCTCACCTTCGTCGGCCCCTCTCCCGAGGTCCTCGCCGAGTTCGGCGACAAGGCGCGGGCGCGGGCGCTCGCCGAGGCGCAGGACGTGCCGGTGCTCCGGGCCACCCCGGCAGGCACCACGCTCGCCGAGGCGGCCGCGTTCCTGGACGGACTCGGGCCCGGCGCGGCCGTGATGGTCAAGGCGGCCTCGGGCGGTGGCGGTCGCGGCATGCGCGTCGTACGGCGTCCCGAGGAGCTGGCGGAGGCGTTCGAGCGGTGCCGCTCCGAGGCCGAACGAGCCTTCGGGGACGGGGCGTTGTACGTCGAGGAGCTGCTCGAGTCGGCCCGGCACATCGAGGTGCAGGTGCTCGGCGACGGCAGCGGTGCGGTCAGCCATCTGTGGGACCGGGAGTGCACGATCCAGCGGCGCCACCAGAAGCTTCTCGAGGTGGCGCCGTGCACGACGCTCGGTCTGGAGGAGCGCGCTCCGCTGCTCGCCGCGGCCTGCCGGATAGCCGCGGCGGTCGGCTACCGGGGCCTCGGCACCTTCGAGTTCCTCGTCGACTCCCGTGACCCCGGCCGCTGGTTCTTCATGGAGGCCAACCCGAGGGTCCAGGTCGAGCACACGGTGACCGAGGAGATCACCGGAGTCGACCTGGTCTCCGCCCAGTTGGAGGTCGCCCTCGGCCGCACCCTGGACGACCTGTGCCTCACCCAGGCCGACATCCCGGACCCGCGCGGGGTGGCCGTGCAGGCACGCGTCAACCTGGAGACCCTGCGGCGGGACGGCACCGCGCGGGCCACCTCCGGCCGGATCGAGGTCTTCGAGGTGCCGACGGGACCCGGCGTACGCGTCGACACGCACGGGCACGCGGGACTCGTCGCCGACGGCCGGTACGACTCGCTGCTCGCGAAGGTGATCGTCTCCGTGCCCCGTGGCGGGCTCGACCAGGCGGCCGAGCGGACGGACGCGACGCTCGCCGAGTTCCGCGTCGAGGGCCCCGGCACCAACATCCCCGCGCTGCGCGCGATCCTGAACCACCCGGCGTTCCGCACCGGCGAGGCCACCACCCGCTTCGTGGACGACCACCTGGGCGCCCTGCTGCCACCGGAGGAACCCGCGTCCCCGGAGGGCGACCTCACCGAGGTGCGCGCCGACTTCGTCGCCACCGTCGTCTCCGTCCCCGTACGGGAAGGTCGACACGTCGACGCGGGAACGCCGTTGGTGGTCCTGGAGTCCATGAAGATGGAGCACGTCGTGACCGCGTCCGTCGCGGGCACCGTGCGCGAGGTGCGGGCAGCCGTCGGCGACACGGTGGCCGAGTCGGGGCTGCTGCTTCGCCTCGACCCGGACTCCACGCAGAGCGAACAGGCCGCCGTGGCAGAGGAGTGGCACCTCGACGCGATCCGCCAGGACCTCGCGGAGATCGAGCGGAGGCACGCCGTCACCCTCGACGCCAACCGCCCCGAGGCGGTCGCCCGCCGCCACGGCACCGGGCACCGCACCGCCCGCGAGAACGTCGACGACCTGTGCGACGCGGGCTCGTTCGTCGAGTACGGCTCCCTCGCCGTGGCCGCCCAGCGCCGTCGCCGCTCCCTCGACGACCTGATCGCGCACACCCCCGCCGACGGCATGGTCACCGGGATCGGCACGGTCGACGGCGCCCGCTGCGCGGTCCTCGCGTACGACTACACGGTCCTCGCCGGGACGCAGGGATACGTCAACCACCACAAGACCGACCGGCTGCTCGAACTCGCCGAGCGGCAGCGGATTCCTGTGGTGCTCTTCGCCGAGGGCGGCGGCGGCCGGCCGGGGGACACGGACAGCAACACGGCCTCGGGCCTGGACGTCCCCACGTTCGCGACCATGGGCCGGCTCAGCGGCAGCGTCCCCACCGTCGGCATCGCCTCCGGCCGCTGCTTCGCGGGCAACGCCGCGCTGCTCGGCTGCTGCGACGTCATCATCGCGACCGAGGACGCCAACGTCGGCATGGGCGGCCCCGCGATGATCGAGGGCGGCGGCCTCGGGCGCTACCGGCCCGAGGAGGTCGGCCCGATGTCCGTGCAGGTGCCGAACGGCGTCGTCGACGTCCTGGTGCACGACGAGGCCGAGGCCGTCGACGTGGCCCGCCGCTACCTCTCGTACTTCCAGGGCCCGGCGGCGCATTGGACGCACGCCGACCAGCGCGCGCTGCGGCACGTCGTCCCGGAGAACCGGGTGCGGGTCTACGACGTGCGGGCGGCCGTGCGCGGGATCGCCGACGAGGACTCGGTGCTCGAACTGCGCCCCGCGTTCGGCCGCAGCGTCGTCACGGCCCTGGTCCGGGTCGAGGGCCGCCCGATGGGCCTGATCGCCAACGACCCCACGCACCTCGGCGGCGCCATCGACTCGGCATCGGCCGACAAGCTCGCCCGGTTCCTGCAGCTCTGCGACGCGCACGGACTGCCGGTGGTGTCCCTGTGCGACACGCCCGGCTTCATGGTCGGCCCGGACGCCGAACACACCGCGACCGTACGGCACTTCAGCCGGCTCTTCGTCGTCGGCGCCAACCTGCGGGTGCCCGTCGTGGCGGTGGTCCTCCGCAAGGCGTACGGGCTCGGCGCGATGGCCATGGTCGGCGGCGGCTTCCGCATCCCGGCCGCCACGGTCGCCTGGCCCACCGGCGAGGTCGGCCCGATGGGCCTGGAGGGCGCGGTGCGGCTCGGCTACCGGCGGGAGCTGGAGGCGATCGAGGACCCGGCCGCCCGGCAGCGCGCCTTCGACGAACTGGTCGCCGAGCACTACGACCGCGGCAAGGCGGTCAACGCGGCCACGGTCTTCGAGCTGGACGACGTCATCGACCCGGCGGACACCAGGGCCTGGATCGTCGGAACCCTGCCGTCCGCAACCGGTCAACTACCGCCCGGCCGCCGGTCGTTCGTGGACACCTGGTGAGCGTACGCACGTCACTGTGACTGTGGAGGAGCAAGCCGTGAACAGCGAGAAGCTGGAGCAGTACCTGCGTGACCTGCGCACCCGGCAGGACGCGTCCCGCCCGCCCGGTATCCCGGCGACCGTGCACTACCCGCTCGGCGAGACCGGCATCCCCGAGCACGTCACCCACTGGGCCCGTACGGTGCCGGACCGCCCCGCGATCGTCTTCGAGGGCCGCACCACGACGTACGCGGAGCTCGACGCGCTCATCGGCGCCGTGGCGGGCTGGCTCAGCGAGACCGGCGTACGGCCCGGCGACCGGGTGGCCGTCCTGCTGCCGAACACCCCGCAGTTCCTCGTCGCGATGATGGCGATCCTGCGGCTCGGCGCGGTGCACGTGCCGGTCAACCCGATGTTCCAGGCTGCCGAGTTGGCGCACGAGCTGGCCGACAGCGGCGCCGAGGTCGTGATCACCCTCGACCGGCTCCTTCCGCCCCTCGACACGGTGCTCGACCGCGTCCCCGTACGCGAGATCCTCGTGACCGGACCGGACGAGATGGCCGCCACCGGCACCGAACCCCTCCTGCCCGCAGGCACCCCCGGCCTCACCGCCTGGTCCGCGGCCACCGCACACGCCCCCGCGCCCGCACACCCCACGGACCTGGACGCCCTCGCGGCGCTCAACTACACCGGCGGCACCACCGGGCTGCCCAAGGGCTGCGAGCACACCCAGCGGCACATGCTCTACACCACCGCGTCCAGCGCGAGCGCCATGGGCCGCGGCGCCGACGGCGACTTCATCGCGCTCTGCTACATCCCGGTCTTCTGGATCGCGGGCGAGAACCTCGGCATCCTCAGCCCCCTCGTCCTCGGCGGCACCTCGGTCCTCATGCCCCGCTGGGACCCGGCCGCCGCCCTCGACCTGCTGGCCCGGCACCGCGTCACCACCATGGTCGGCACGGTCGAGAACTACCTGGAGCTGATGGAGCGGCCCGAGTTCCCCGCCGCGGACCTCTCCGCCCTGAACGACCCGATGGCCGTCTCCTTCGTACGGAAACTCAGCCCCGAGGTCCGCCACCGCTGGCAGTCCGCGGCCGGGGCGCACTCGGTGCTCCGCGAAGGCGCGTACGGAATGACCGAGACGCACACCTTCGACGCCACGCCCTACGGACTCGCGCAGGACGACCGGGACCTGCTCGCCGAGCCCGTCTTCTGCGGGGTGCCCGTGCCCGGCACCGACATCGCGGTGGTGTCGTTCGAGACCGGCGAGCCGCTGCCGCTCGGCGAGGTGGGCGAGATCGTCGTCCGCAGCCCCTCCGTGATGACCGGGTACTGGCGCAACCCCGAGGCGACGGCCGCGCAACTGCGGGACGGCTGGCTGCACACCGGCGACAACGGGCGGATCGGCGACGACGGCTGTCTGCGCTATCTGGGCCGCGACAAGGACATGATCAAGGTCAAGGGCATGAGTGTGTTCCCGGCCGAGGTCGAGCTGCTCCTGACCCGGCACCCGGGCGTCCGCACGGCGGCCGTCGTGCCGGGCCGGCACCCGGAGAAGGGGCAGGTGCCGGTCGCCTTCGTGAGCCTCGAACCGGGCGCGACGCTCACCGCCGCGGGCCTGGAGGAGTGGGCGCGCTCGGCGATGGCCGCGTACAAGGTGCCGAAGGTGGGGGTCGTCGGTGAGTTCCCGATGACGACCACCGGGAAGATCCGCAAGGTCGAACTGGTCGAGCGGGCCCAGGAGATCGTCGACGCGGGCTGAGGCGTGTGACGCGGCTTGAAGCGTGTGCCGCGGCCTTGGCGCGGGCCGAAGCGTGTGACGCGGCTTACAGGGCGGCGCCGACCGTTGACGCCGCCCGTCCGCTGCGCGAAGGTGAGACCGTATCTCTAAGCAACTGCTTAGTATGGCAAGCTTCTGAAGGGGTCATGATGCCGGAAGCCGTGATCGTCGCCACCGCCCGCTCGCCCATCGGCCGGGCGTTCAAGGGCTCACTCAAGGACATGCGCCCCGACGACCTGGCCGTCCAGATGGTGCGGGCCGCGCTCGCCCAGGTGCCCGCGCTCGACCCGGCCGAGATCGACGACCTCGTCCTCGGCTGCGGCCAGCCCGGCGGCGAGTCCGGCTTCAACATGGGCCGCATCGTCGCCGTGCTCGCCGGGATGGACCGGGTGCCCGGCACCACCGTCAACCGCTACTGCTCGTCCAGCCTGCAGAGCACCCGCATGGCGCTGCACGCGATCAAGGCGGGCGAGGGCGATGTGTTCCTCTCCGTCGGCGTGGAGACCGTCAGCCGGTACGGCAAGGGCAACGCGGACGGCCTTCCGGACACGCAGAACCCGCTGTTCGGTGAGGCGCAGACCCGGACGGAGAAGTTCACCGCGGGCGGTCAGACGTGGGCCGACCCGCGGAGCTTCGGCGCCCTGCCCGACGCGTACATCACGATGGGGCAGACCGCCGAGAACGTCGCCCAGTTCATGGGCGTGACCCGGGCCGACCAGGACGCCTTCGGTGTGCGCAGCCAGAACCGCGCCGAGCGGGCCCTCGCGGACGGCTTCTGGACCCGCGACATCACGCCGGTGACGCTTCCCGACGGCACCGTGGTCAGCGCGGACGACGGTCCGCGCGCGGGCGTGACCCTGGAGGCCGTCTCCGCCCTGAAGCCGGTGTTCCGGCCCGACGGCACCGTGACCGCCGGCAACTGCTGCCCGCTCAACGACGGTGCCGCGGCCCTGGTGGTCATGTCCGACACGAAGGCCCGCGAGCTCGGCCTGACCCCGCTCGCGCGGATCGTCTCCACCGGAGTCTCCGGACTCTCGCCCGAGATCATGGGCCTCGGGCCGGTCGAGGCCAGCCGCCAGGCCCTGAAGCGCGCCGGGCTCGGCATCGGCGACATCGACCTGGTCGAGATCAACGAGGCCTTCGCCGCCCAAGTCATCCCGTCCGCACGGGAGTTGGGCATCGACGAGGACCGGCTCAACGTCAACGGCGGGGCGATCGCCGTCGGCCACCCCTTCGGCATGACCGGCGCGCGCATCACCAGCACGCTGATCAACTCGCTGCAGTGGCACGACAAGCAGTTCGGTCTGGAGACCATGTGCGTGGGCGGCGGCCAGGGCATGGCCATGGTCATCGAGCGGCTGAGCTGAGGGACCCACACCATGAGTACGAACGGCACGAGTACGAACGGCACGAGTACGAACGGCACGAGTGCGAACGGCATGAGTACGCACGGCACCAGTACGCAGTCCACCACCGACCCCACGAGCAAGGACCCCATGAGCACGCGTTTCGCAGGACGTACGGCCATCGTCACCGGAGCCAGCCGGGGCATCGGCCTCGCCATCGCCGAGCGGCTGGTGGCCGAGGGCGCGAAGGTCGTCGTCACCGCCCGCAAGCAGGAGGCGCTCGACGAGGCGGTCGCGAGCCTCGGCGGGCCCGAGCACGCCCTCGGGGTCGCGGGCCACGCCGACGACACCGGCCACCAGGCCGAGGTGGTCAAGCGCGCCATCGACACCTTCGGCAGCGCCGACCTCCTGGTCAACAACACCGGCATCAACCCGGTGCACGGGCCGATGATCGACCTCGACCTGGCCGCCGCCCGCAAGATCGTCGAGGTCAACTGCCTCGCCGCGCTCTCCTGGGTGCAGCAGGTGCACGGCGCCTGGATGAAGGACCACGGCGGCTCGGTCGTCAACGTCTCGTCGGTGGCGGGCATCCGCCCCGCACCCGGCATCGGCTTCTACGGCGCCTCCAAGGCGATGCTCACCCACATCACCGAGGAGCTGGCGGTCGAGCTGGGCCCCGACATCCGCGTCAACGCGGTCGCCCCGGCCGTGGTGAAGACCAAGTTCGCCACCGCGCTCTACGACGGCCGGGAGGAGGAGGTCGCGGCGGCGTACCCGCTGAAGCGGCTCGGCGTACCGGAGGACATCGGCAGCGTCGTCGCCTTCCTGCTCTCCGCCGACGCGGCCTGGATGACGGGTCAACTCCTCGTGGTCGACGGCGGAGTGACCCTCACCGGAGGTGCCTGATGGCGTGCGGCGGCACGGCCCCGGAGGTCGGGCGATGACCGGCGGCCGGCGCCGCGTCGACGCCGTCGTGTTCGACTTCGGCGGCGTCCTCACCGGCCCGGTACGGGAGTCGATCGCCGCCTGGCTGGACCGCGACGGCATCGACCCGGCCTCGTTCTCCCGCACCCTCAAGGCCTGGCTCTCCCGCGACGCCCCGGACGGCACGCCGATCCACCGCCTGGAGACGGGGGAGTTGAGCACGGCGGAGTTCGACACGCTGCTCGCCGCCGAGCTCACCACCCTGGACGGCGGCCCCGTCGACCCGGTCGGCGTGCTCGACCGGCTCTTCGCGGAGATGCGTGAGGACGAGGCGATGTTCGGCCTCGCGGACGAGCTGCGCCGACTCGGCCTGCGCGTCGGCCTGTTGTCCAACAGCTGGGGCAACATCTACCCGCGCGAGCGGCTCGACGCGCTGTTCGACCCGATCGTCATCTCGGAGGAGGTCGGCCTGCGCAAGCCGCACGCCGAGATCTTCGAGCTCACCCTCGACCGCCTCCGACTCCCGGCCGAACGCGTGGTGTTCGTGGACGACGCCGAGCCCAACGTCCTCGGCGCCCGCGCCGTGGGCATGCGTGCGGTCCTGCACACGGACCCGGCGGCGACGCGCGCGGCCCTGGGGGAGCTGGTGCCGGAGCTGACGTAGTCCCGGCAGGGGTCGGCGAGGACCGGGCGGTGGGGAGCCGGTCCTCGCCGTACTCGGTGTGGGCGCCGGTTCAGGGGTGTCCCCGGGCCCCCGCTGTCGGGGCTCCGCCCCGGACCCCGTATCGCGCTCCGCGCTCGTCCTCAATCGCCGGACGGGCTGATCAATCAGCCCCGGCCACTGGGAGGACCGAGCGCCTGGCAGGCGTTCAGGCCCCTGTAGTGCGGGCGTTCAGGCCCCTGTGGTCGAGCCCGGGCGCACGATCATCAGCACCGTGACCGTCGCCCACAGCACGTTGAAGATCCCCGTGAGCATCGCGAGCCGTGCCGCGCCCGCCCGCCGCGCCTCGGCGGTCGGCGTGCCAGTCACGGGGAGTAGGCGCTCCTGGCCCGGCAGGATCGCGACCAGCAGGAGCGCCGCCGCCGCGGCGGTCAGGACGATCGAGATGAGCAGCCACGGATCGGTGAGCACGCCGAGCTGTGCCCCGGTCGCGAAGCCGAAGACCGGCACCACGACGCCGACGAGTGCGTACGCCCGGCAGATCCGATGGAGCAGCGCCGCCGTGCGCGCCTCCTCCTCCGGGGTCTCCTCGGCGGCGGCCGGGCCTTCCGTGGCCTTCGCGGGGCGGACGTAGCGCGGAAACATCGACGCCGCGACCGTGATCGGCCCGACCGCCAGGATCGCGGCCAGCACGTGCACGGAAAGCAGGAACTTGGTCACCGGAGTGCCCTCCTCGGGTGGCGGGTCGATGGGTAGGCCGCCAATGGATTGGCTGTCGATCTATCAGTAGCACGTCCGCACCTCACTTGGGTAGGCTGCCTAACCATGAAGGCGAGTGCGGTACGCGGGCATCTCGACGGACTCCTACTGTCCGTCCTCGAATCCGGCCCGCTGCACGGGTACGCGGTGATCACCGCCGTCCAGGAACGCAGCAACGGCGTCCTGGAGCTGCGCAAGGGCACCATCTACCCGGCCCTGAACAAGCTGGAGCGGCTCGGACTGCTGCGCAGCGTCTGGGAGTCGGAGGGCGAGCGGCGCAGACGCTGCTACGAACTCACCGACGCCGGCCGCCGCAGCCTCGCGGAGGAGCGGTCGGTGTGGAAGGAGTTCACGACCGCCATCGGCTCCGTGCTGGACCCGGCGTCCGCCCCCGGCCCGAAGCCCGCGACGTGACGGCGACGGCCGAAGGTGCGGCCGCCCCCGCCGAGAACCCCATCGAGGCGCACGTCGCGGACCTGGCCGCGGCCCTGCACGGCCCCGCGCGCGCCAAGTCCCGCATGCTGGCGGAGTTCCGCGAGGGGCTGATCGACGCCGCGCGGGACCTGTCCGACGCGTCGGAAACCGGCCGGGCCGCCGACGTACGCGCCGCGCGGCAGGCCGTCCGGGAGTTCGGCGCCGTCGCCGAACTCGCACCGGACTTCCAGCGTGAACTCACCGTCGCCCAGGCCCGGTTCACCGCCCGTACGGTCATGCTCGTCGCACCGCTGCTGCTCATGTGCTGGTACCTGCTGCGGTGGTGGCCCGGCGCCGGAGGTGCGTCCGCGCCCGGAGCGGCCCGCGTGCTGATCGCGCATCTGGGCGGAGTCGCGGCCGTCACCGCTCTCCTGGCCGCGGCCGCCCTCGTCGCCACCGGCGCGCTCGCGCGGCGGCTGCCCATGCCGCGGCGGCTCCCGCTGACCGTGGCGTGGTCGGGCACGGCTGCGGCTGCGGCGCTGGCCGTCAGCGGGTTGACGCTCGTCGCCGCGTCCGTCCTGGCAAGCAACTGGCCGCTGTGCGCCGCCGCGGGGGGTGTCGTCCTTGTCTTCCACGCCAAGATTGCGGGGGCGGCTCGGGCTTGTCGGGAGTGTGCGCGGGTGTGGGGCTGAGTTTTCAGCCCGTCCGGCGAGGGGCGGGGCGGGGAGGAGCAAACGGCCCCCCGGCCACAGAACCGCAGGTCCGCCCCCAGTAAAGTGCGCCCCTGTCGGCCCTGGCCGAACCCTGACCTCCGACCCCCCGACACCCCGCCCCCCCCGACCCCCGAACCCCGAGGTACCGCCCGCCGTGACGCCCGTACCACCACGACCGACCCCCGCCGTCACCGTCGTCGGGATCGGCGCCGACGGCTGGGACGGGATCACGGACGCCGCCCGCGCGGCCCTGCGGGACGCCGAGGTGATCGTCGGCGGGCCCCGCCAGCTCGACCTGCTGCCCGCGCAGTGCACCGGCGAACACCTCGCCTGGCCCTCGCCGTTGCGCCCCGCCGTCCCCGGACTGCTCGCCGCGCACGCGGGCCGCCGGATCGCCGTACTGGCCAGCGGGGATCCGATGTTCTACGGCATCGGGCGCGCCCTCACCGAAGAGCTCGGCGCGGACGCGCTGCGGGTCCTGCCGCACCCCTCGTCCGTCGCGTACGCCTGCGCCCGGCTCGGCTGGCCGCAGGAGGACGTGGAGGTCGTGACGGTCGTGGGCCGGCCCGTCGCCCGGGTCGCCGCCGCCCTGCACGACGGCCGTCGGCTGCTCGTGCTGAGCGCGGGCGCCGCCACCCCCGGCGAGATCGCCGCACTCCTTCGCGACCGCGGCTTCGGGCCCAGCCGGATGCGCGTCCTCGAACAGCTCGGCGGCCCACGGGAGGACACCGGCGACGCGCTGTCCGCCGACGACTGGCCCGCCGACCGCCTCTGCGACCCGCTCAACATCGTCGCCGTCGACTGCCGCCGCGCCCCGGGCGCACTCCGGATCGGAGCCGTGCCCGGACTCCCGGACGCCGCGTACGAGCACGACGGCCAGCTCACCAAGCGCCACGTACGGGCCGCCACGCTCGCCGCCCTCGCGCCCGCGCCCGGCGAACTCCTGTGGGACGTCGGCGGAGGCTCCGGTTCCATCGCCGTCGAGTGGATGCGCACGCACCCCTCCTGCCGCGCCGTCACCGTCGAACGCGACCCCGTGCGGGCCGAGCGCATCGCCCGCAACGCCGACCGCCTCGGCGTCCCCGCCCTGCGTGTCGTCAGCGGCGCCGCGCCCGCCGCCCTCACCGAACTCCCGCGGCCCGACGCCGTGTTCATCGGAGGCGGCCTCACCGCGCCCGGACTCCTTGAGGTCTGCTGGGACGCGCTGCCCGTCGGCGGGCGGCTCGTCGCCAACACCGTCACCCTCGAATCGGAGGCGCAGCTCGGCGCCGCCCACCGGCGCCTCGGCGGCGAGCTGGTGAAGCTGGCCGTCGCCCACGCCGTGCCGGTCGGCGGCTTCACCGGCTGGCGGCAGGCGATGCCGGTCACCCAGTGGGCCGTACAGAAGACTTCCGCAAGCGATCCCGAGTACGCCGGCCCCGCGTCGGACGACGACCCCGCAGGAGCGACACGATGACCGTCCACTTCATCGGAGCCGGCCCCGGCGCCGCCGACCTGATCACGGTGCGCGGCGCCCGCACGCTCGCCGCCTGCCAGGTCTGTCTGTACGCGGGCAGCCTCGTCCCGCGCGAACTCCTCGCCGAGTGCCCGCCCGACGCCCGCCTCGTCGACACCGCGCAGCTCACCCTCGACGAGATCACCGCCGAGCTGGTCCGCGCCCACGAGCAGGGCCTTGACGTGGCGCGGCTGCACTCCGGCGACCCGTCCGTGTTCAGCGCGGTCGCCGAGCAGATGCGGCGCCTCGACGCGGCCGGAGTGCCGTACGAGGTCGTGCCGGGCGTGCCCGCCTTCGCTGCCGCCGCGGCGTCCCTGAAGCGGGAGTTGACCGTCCCGACCGTCGGCCAGACCGTCATCCTGACCCGCGTCGCGCAGCGCGCCACCGCCATGCCGGACGGCGAGGACCTGGCCACGCTCGGCCGCAGCGGCGCGCTGATCGTGCTGCACCTGGCCGCCGGGCTCGTGGACCGCGTCGTCGACGAACTCCTCCCGCACTACGGCGCCGACTGCCCCACCGCCGTCGTCGCGTACGCGTCCCGCCCCGACGAAGTCGTCCTGCGCGGCCGGCTCGACGAGATCGCCGCCCAGGTCAAGGACGCGGGCATCCAGCGCACCGCCGTGATCATCGTCGGCCGCACCCTCGGCGCCGAGCAGTTCCAGGACAGCCACCTGTACTCGGCGGAACGCGACCGGCACGTCTGCTGACCGCCGCTCCGCGTACCCTCCGGGCCATGGACGAAGAGATCATCCCGATCCTCCGGGTCGCGGACGCGGCACGAGCCGTCGACTGGTACGCGAGGCTCGGCTTCCGGCAGCAGTGGGAGCACCGCTTCGAGTCGGGCTTCCCGGTCTTCACGGAGGTCGCGCGGGGTCCCGTACGGCTGTATCTGTCCGAGCACGAGGGCGACGCCCGGCCGGACACCCTCGTGTATCTGCGCGTACGCGACCTCGACGCCGTGGCCGCGGAGTTCGGCGTACGGCCCGAACAGGCGCCCTGGGGACGGGAGTTGGAGCTGTCCGACCCGGACGGCAACCGGATCCGTGTCGGCACGGCGGGCGACTGAGCCACCCGCCGCCGCCGTTCAGGCCACCGTGCTGCGCCCCACCACGGTCCCGGCCCGGTCGATGCAGATCACGTCGACCGCGACCGGCGCCCCGCGCAGCACCGCCAGCGCCTCGTCCCGCGCCGTCGTGGCCACCAGATCGCCGAGCGGCACCCCGGCCGCTTCGCACAACTGCAGGGCCGCGAGGCCCGTGTTCGCCTCGGCGATCTGCGCGGCGAGCGCCTCGTCCGCGCCGCCCGCGCGGGCGAGTTCGGCGAGGAAGCCCTTGTCGACCTGAGAGCGCGCCGAGTGCAGGTCGAGGTGCCCGGCGGCCAGCTTGGACAGCTTCGCGAAGCCGCCGCAGACGGTCAGCCGGTCCACGGGATGGCGGCGGATGTACTTGAGCACGGCGCCCGCGAAGTCGCCCATGTCGAGCAGCGCGTCCTCGGGCAGCGCGTACTCGCCGAGGACGGTCCTCTCCGACGTCGACCCCGTGCACCCCGCCACATGCGTACGGCCCGCCGCCCGCGCCACATCCACACCGCGCCGGATCGAGTCGATCCACGCCGAGCACGAGTACGGCACCACGACCCCCGTCGTACCGAGGATCGACAGGCCGCCGAGGATGCCGAGCCGCGGGTTCCACGTGGAACGGGCGATCTCCTCGCCGTCGTCCACCGAGACGGTGATCTCCACATCGCCGCTGCCGCCGTGCCGGGCCGCGACCTCGGCGACATGCTCACGCATCAGCTGCCTCGGCACCGGGTTGATCGCGGGCTCGCCCACCGGCAGCGGCAGCCCCGCCAGCGTGATCGTCCCCACCCCGGGCCCCGCCCGGAACACCACCCCGGACCCGGCGGGCAGCAGCCGCACCGTCGCCCGCACCAGCGCGCCGTGCGTCACGTCCGGGTCGTCCCCGGCGTCCTTGACGATCCCCGCCATCGCGTACGCGTCCGTCAACTCCTCGGCGGCGAGCGCGAAGGACGGGGTCTGGCCCTTCGGCAGCGTGATCGTCACCGGGTCGGGGAAGTCCCCGGCCAGCAGCGCCGTGTACGCGGCGGTCGTGGCCGCCGTCGCACAGGCACCGGTCGTCCAGCCGGACCGAAGCCCGGTGTGCGCGAGCTGGGCGCCGCGCCCGCCCTTGGCCGCACCGCCGCCCCGCGCACCGCTCTCCGCACCACCGGACGTATCGTCGACGCCCTGCACGTCACCGCTCATGATCGGACCCGAACTTCCATGCACGTACTGATACTCGGCGGAACCACGGAGGCCCGCCGACTCGCCGAGCTGCTCCACGGCACACCCGGCCTGACGGTGACCAGCTCCCTCGCCGGCCGCGTCGCGAGCCCCCGGCTGCCGCCGGGCGAGGTCCGCATCGGCGGCTTCGGCGGGACCGAAGGGCTGACCGCCTGGCTGCGGGAGCACCGTGTCGACGCGCTCATCGACGCCACCCACCCCTTCGCCGGAACGATCAGTTTCCACGCGGCGCGGGCCGCCGCCACCGCCCATGTTCCCCTGCTCGCGCTGCGCCGTCCCGGCTGGGTCCCCGTCGACGGCGACCACTGGCACGACGCCGCGTCCCTGGAGGCCGCGGCGGCCCTGCTGCCCGGCCTCGGCGAGCGGATCTTCCTCACCACGGGACGCATGGGCCTCGCCGCCTTCGCGGACGCTGCTCTGGACGAGCTGTGGTTCCTCGTACGGTCCGTGGACGCGCCCTCGGGCCCGCGGCCCGCCCGTAGCGAGCTGCTGCTCGAGCGGGGGCCGTTCACGCTGGAGGGGGAGCGGGGGGTGCTGCGGCGGTACGGGATCGATGTGGTCGTCACGAAGGACAGCGGGGGCGAGGCGACTTCACCCAAACTCACGGCTGCCCGTGAGGCGGGTATTCCGGTGGTGGTCGTGCGGCGGCCGCCGGTGCCGGAGGGGGTGCGGGAGGTTGCGTCACCGGAGGAGGCGGTGGAGTGGCTCGGCCACATGAGTTGATCCCCTCCCCGCCCCTTCCCGAAAGCCTGCGGCGCCGTTGTGGCTGGTCGCGCACTTCCCCGCGCCCCTTTCGGGCGGGGAGAAATCAGACTCCCTCGGGATACCTCCGCGGCGTCCACACCACCTGCTCACCGTCCCCCCGACGAACGACCCGCGTCTGGGACGACCCCACAAGCAGCAGCGTCCGCATGTCGACCTCGGACGGGTCCAGGTCGGCCAGCCGCACGATCCGGACCCGCTCGCCCGCACCGCCCACATCCCGTGCCACGACCACCGGAGTGTCCGGAGCCCGATGATCGAGCAGCAGCTCCCGCGCCTTGCCGACCTGCCAAGTACGGCTGCGCGAACCGGGGTTGTAGAGCGCGAGGACCAGATCCGCGGCAGCGGCCGCGCGCAGCCGTTCGGCGATGACCTCCCACGGCTTGAGCCGGTCCGAGAGGGAGATGGTCGCGTAGTCGTGGCCGAGGGGCGCACCCGCGCGTGCCGCGGCCGCGTTGGCGGCGGTCACGCCCGGAAGGACCCGGACCGGCACGTCCGCGTACGCGTCCTGCGAGGCGACCTCCAGGACGGCCGTGGCCATCGCGAAGACGCCCGGGTCACCGCCCGACACCACCGCGACCCGACGCCCCTTGCGGGCCAGGTCGAGGGCGAACTCCGCGCGCTCGGACTCGACCTTGTTGTCCGAACCGTGCCGCAGCTGACCGGGCCGGACCGGCACCCGGTCCAGGTAGGTGGTGTAGCCGACCAGGTCGTCTGCGGCGGCGAGCGCGCCCCGCGACTCCGGTGTCAGCCACAGCGGCCCGGCGGGCCCGGTGCCGACCACCACGACCTCGCCCACCTCCCGCACCGGCCGCTGCACGTCGACCTCGCTCGGCAGCACCGCCACCGAGAAGTACGGCACCGACTCCGCGTCGACCTCCGCGAGCCGCGCGAGGCGCTGACCGGGCATCGTGGCCCGCTCCACGTACCGCGCGGCCTCCAGGCGGCCCGAACTCTCCATCGCCCGGCGGACCTTGGGGAACGTACGGCCCAGCTTCATCACGACCGCGACGTCCGTCGCGGCGAGCCGCGCCGTCAGCTCCTCCTCGGGCAGCGTGCCCGGCAGGATCGTCAGCACCTCCTCGCCCTCGGCGAGCGGGGTGCCGAGCCGGGCCGCGGCGGCGGACACCGACGTGACACCGGGGATCACCTCGGTGTCGAAGCGGTCGGCGAGGCGCTTGTGCATGTGCATGTACGAGCCGTAGAACATCGGGTCGCCCTCGGCGAGGACGGCGACCGTGCGGCCCGCTTCGAGGTGGACGGCGAGCCGCTCGGAGGCCTCCGCGTAGAAGTCCTCCATGGCGCCCTTGTAGCCGCCGGGGTGGTCCGTGGTCTCCGTCGTGACGGGGTAGACCAGGCGCTCCTCGATGTGGTCGGCGCGCAGGTGCTTCTCCGCGATGGACCGCGCGATGGACCGGCCGTGCCGTGCGCTGTGGTACGCGATCACGTCGGCCTCGCCGATGATCTCGACGGCGCGGACGGTCATCAGGGACGGGTCGCCGGGGCCGAGCCCCACGCCGTACAGCTTGCCGCTCATTCTTCCTCGCTCGCGATCGCGTTGAGGGCGGCGGCGGCGATGGCGCTGCCGCCACGACGGCCGCGCACCACCAGGTGCTCCACGCCCGGGAACTCGGCGAGCGCGTCCTTGGACTCGGCCGCGCCGATGAAGCCGACCGGCACACCGATGATCGCGGCGGGCTTCGGGGCGCCCTCCTCGATCATCTCCAGAAGCCGGAACAGCGCGGTCGGCGCGTTGCCGACAGCGACGACGGAGCCCTCCAGACGGTCCCGCCACAGTTCCAGGGCGGCGGCGCTGCGCGTGGTGCCCAGCTTCGCGGCCAGCTCGGGGACGGCCGGGTCGGAGAGCGTGCACAGCACGTCGTTGTCGGCGGGCAGCCGCTTGCGGGTCACACCGCTGGCGACCATCTGCACATCGGTGAAGATCGGCGCCCCGGCACGCAGCGCCGCCCGGGCCCGGGCCACCGCGTCGGGCGTGTACGAGAGGTCCCGTACGAGGTCGGTCATTCCGCAGGCGTGGATCATCCGGACCGCGACCTGGCTGACGTCGGCGGGCAGGCCCGCGAGGTCGGCCTCCGATCGGATCGTGGCGAAGGACTGGCGGTAGATGGACGCCCCGTCCTTCTCGTAGTCGTAGGTGGTGGTCACGGTGTTCTTCTCGCTGCTCTCGGTCGTCATGCGGTTCGATCGGTGAGCGCCACCAGGGCGGTGGCGAGGTGGGAGGGGTCGTCCAGAGGGACGGGTGCGGGTGCGGGTGCGGGTGTGGCGTGTGGTGCGGAGGTGCTCAGCCGGTAGCCGCCCCCGGGGGAGGCGACGACGTCGATCCGCTCGGTCCGTGGATGCCCGCAACGGCGCTCGCAGCCGGACCAGTACAGGGGGAGGTGCGCGCCACCGACCGCGTCGAGCGCGCGGGCCGCGTCCGCCCGCACATCGGCGTGCGACTTGGCGCAGCCGGGCCGGCCGATGCAGGCGCCGACGCGCAGCCAGGGGGAGTCGGGCGAGGTGACGAGCCCGGTGGCGGCGAGCTGCGCGAGCGCGTACGAGGCGGCGGAGGCGTCGAGGCCCGGCGCCGGAACCACCGCTCCGCGCCAGGGAGTCAGCCGCAGCTCCCCGCCGTGCCGCGCGGCGGTCCGCGTCAACGCGTCCCACTGGCGGGCGGAGAGACGACCGAGAGGAATGTGGACGGACAGGGCGTCACCGGATACTCCGGGCGGCGGTCCATCGGTGACGGCGACTTCACGCGCCCGTATCGCGCAGCCGATCCGCGCCGGAGCCAGCGCCTTCGCGAGCGTACGCGTCAACTTCTCGACCGATACGCCCAGTTCGTCCACCCGCCAGGCCCGCGCCGTCGTGCTCCCGGTGCTCCCCGCGCTCTCCTCGGCCGACGTGAGAAACATCTCGGCGGCGATCAGCGCGGACCGGGACACATCGGGCCCGGAGACCTCGACCGCCTCGGTGGACGAGCCGAGGGAGAGCAGCGCGGTGCCACCGGCGACAGCCCGTACCGTCACATCGGCGTCGAGACCGGCCACATCACCGCGGCCGTCGTCGAGCGCGAACAGGAAACGTCCCGACAGGGCGCGCGCCGCGTCACTCGCGCACAGCGCCGCGTCCAGCCCCGTCAACCACGGCCGTACGTCGGCGAAGCCGGTGCCGTCCAGGCCCGACAGGGGAGAGGCGACGACGTTCCTGACCCGCTCGTGCGCGGCGGAGGGCAGCAGCCCCACCGCGTCCAGGACACCGGCGAGTTCACCTCCGCAGCCATCGCGAAGGCCGCGCAGCTGGACGTTTCCGCGCGAGGTCAGATGCAGCTCGCCGTCGCCCAGCTCACGGGCGGCGGCGGCAAGCGCGTCGGCCTGGCGGACGTCGAGCACACCGCCGGGGATCCGGATGCGGGCCAGTGCCCCGTCGTCCGCGGCGTGCAGCCTGAGCGACCCCGGGCAGGCGTCACCGCGGTCCCGTGAGACCGCTGTGGCCTGGGGCGATGGACGGGGGGCTGGCGAGGGCATGGCGGCGAGCATACCTATCGTCATGAAGGCGGAACGCCCCGCCCTTTTGAGCGGACCCTTACTATGCTCTCGGTGGATCTTCGGGTCCGCCGTCGCCACCACGGCGACAGGGGGAGGAAGCCCGGTGCGAATCCGGCGCGGTCCCGCCACTGTGAACCCGTACCGAAGGGGACGGGTGAGCCAGGAACTCCCTTTCCCCGCTTCAGGTTTCTCCCCGGGTCCGCCCCGGGGCCGCCGCCTGCGAGCAGGGAGACCCCACTCCTGACACCACCCGGGGCGCGGACCCCGAGGAAGGCCTCACGCGCATGATCCTGCTCCTGTCGACCTCCGACACCGACCTGCTGAGCGCCCGTGCGGCCGACGGACCGGTCCCGTACCGCTTCGCCAACCCCTCGCGGCTCTCCCTCGACGAGCTGCCCGCGCTCCTCGACGGCGTCGGCCTCGTCGTCGTCCGCCTCCTCGGCGGCATCCGCGCCTGGCAGGACGGGCTCGACCTGCTCCTCGCCGACGGCCGCCCCGTCGTCGTCCTCAGCGGTGAACAGGCCCCGGACGCCCAGCTGATGGCCGCCTCCACGGTGCCGGTCGGCATCGCCGCCGAGGCGCACGCGTACCTCGCGCACGGCGGTCCGGCCAACCTGGAGCAGCTCGCGCGCTTCCTTTCCGACACGGTCCTGCTCACCGGCCACGGCTTCGAGTCGCCCGCCGCCGCGCCGACCTGGGGCCCGCTCGACCGCACCGCGCGCGAGGACATCGAGGGTCCGGCCGTCGCCGTGCTCTACTACCGCGCCCACCACATGAGCGGCAACACCGCCTTCGTCGGCGCCCTCTGCGACGCCATCGAGGAGGCCGGCGGCCGCCCCAAGCCGCTGTACGTGGCCTCGCTCCGCGCCCCCGAGCCCGAACTCGTCGACGAGCTGCGGTCGGTGGACGCCATCGTCACCACCGTCCTCGCCGCCGGCGGCACCAAGCCCGCCGAGGCCTCCGCGGGCGGGGACGACGAGTCCTGGGACGCGGGCGCCCTCACCCAGCTCGACGTACCGATCCTCCAGGCCCTCTGCCTGACCGGTTCGCGCGCCGCCTGGGAGGAGAACGACGAGGGCGTCTCGCCGCTCGACGCCGCCAGCCAGATCGCCGTGCCCGAGTTCGACGGCCGCCTCATCACCGTCCCGTTCTCCTTCAAGGAGATCGACGCCGACGGCCTGCCCGCCTACGTCCCCGACGCCGAGCGCGCCGCCCGCGTCGCCGGAATCGCCGTACGCCACGCGCGACTTCGGCACATCCCGGCCGCCGAGAAGCGCCTCGCCCTCGTCCTCTCCGCGTACCCGACGAAGCACTCCCGCATCGGCAACGCGGTCGGCCTCGACACCCCCGCGAGCGCCGTCGCCCTGCTGCGCCGCCTGCGCGAGGAGGGATACGACTTCGGCGACGCCGAGATCCCGGGACTCGTCTCCGGCGACGGCGACGAGCTGATCCGCGCGCTCATCGAGGCCGGCGGCCACGACCAGGACTGGCTCACCGAGGAGCAGCTGGCCCGCAACCCCGTCCGCATCCCGGCCGCCGACTACCGCCGCTGGTACGCGACGCTGCCCGAGGATCTGCGCACGGCGGTCGAGGAGCACTGGGGCCCGGCGCCCGGCGAGATGTTCGTCGACCGCAGCAGCAACCCGGACGGCGACATCGTGCTCGCCGCCCTCCGCTTCGCCCATCTCCTCATCCTCATCCAGCCCCCGCGCGGCTTCGGCGAGAACCCCATCGCCATCTACCACGACCCGGACCTGCCGCCGTCGCACCACTACCTCGCCGCGTACCGCTGGATCGCCGCCTCGGCCGACGACGGCGGTTTCGGCGCGGACGCGATGATCCACCTCGGCAAGCACGGCAACCTGGAGTGGCTGCCCGGCAAGAACGCCGGTCTCTCCGCCGCCTGCGGCCCCGACGCCGCCCTCGGCGACATCCCGCTCATCTACCCGTTCCTGGTCAACGACCCGGGCGAGGGCACCCAGGCCAAGCGCCGCGTGCACGCCACCCTCATCGACCACCTCGTCCCGCCGATGGCCCGCGCCGACTCCTACGGCGACATCGCGCGCCTGGAGCAACTCCTCGACGAGTACGCCCAGATCAGCTCGATGGACCCGGCCAAGCTGCCCGCCATCCGCGCCCAGATCTGGACCCTCATCCAGGCCGCCAAGCTCGACCACGACCTGGGGCTGCAGGACCGCCCCGACGACGACGGCTTCGACGACTTCCTGCTGCACGTCGACGGCTGGCTCTGCGAGGTCAAGGACGCCCAGATCCGCGACGGGCTGCACGTCCTCGGCAACCCGCCCGCCGGCGCCGACCGCGTCAACCTCGTCCTCGCCATCCTCCGCGCCCGCCAGATCTGGGGCGGTACGACGGCCCTGCCCGGCCTGCGCGAAGCCCTCGGCCTCGACGAGTCCGCCGCCACCCGCACCACCGCCGACGAGGCCGAGGACAAGGCCCGCGCGCTCGTGCAGGCCATGGACGACGCCGACTGGGACCTGGCCGCGGTGCCCACGGACCAGGGTGAACAGGTCGCCGCCATCCTGGAGTTCGCCGCCCGCGAGGTCGTCCCGCGCCTCGCCGCCACCACCGCCGAGCTCGACCACGCCCTGCACGCCCTGAACGGCGGCTTCGTCCCGGCGGGCCCGTCCGGCTCGCCGCTGCGCGGCCTCGTCAACGTCCTGCCGACGGGCCGCAACTTCTACTCGGTCGACCCGAAGGCCGTCCCGTCCCGCCTCGCGTGGGAGACGGGCCAGGCCCTCGCGGACTCGCTGATTCAGCGCTACAAGGACGACCACGGCGAGTACCCCGTCTCCGTCGGCCTCTCCCTCTGGGGCACGAGCGCGATGCGCACCGCGGGCGACGACGTGGCGGAGGCACTGGCCCTGCTCGGCGTCCGCCCCGTCTGGGACGACGCGTCCCGCCGCGTGACCGGCCTGGAGCCCGTCCCCGCCGAGGAGTTGGGCCGCCCTCGCATCGACGTGACGCTGCGCATCTCCGGCTTCTTCCGGGACGCGTTCCCGCACACGATCGGCCTGCTTGACGACGCCGTACGTCTCGCCGCGTCCCTGGACGAACCGGCCTCCGTCAACCACGTACGCGCCCACGTCCAGGCGGACCTGGCCGAACACGGCGACGAACGCCGCGCCACCACCCGCATCTTCGGCTCACGCCCCGGCACGTACGGCGCGGGCATCCTCCAGCTGATCGACTCCCGCGACTGGCGCACCGACGCCGACCTCGCCGAGGTCTACTCGGTCTGGGGCGGCTACGCGTACGGCCGTGAGCTGGACGGCTGCCCGGCGCGCGAGCAGATGGAGACGGCGTACAAGCGCATCGCCGTCGCCGCGAAGAACACGGACACCCGCGAGCACGACATCGCCGACTCCGACGACTACTTCCAGTACCACGGCGGCATGGTCGCCACGGTCCGCGCCCTGCGCGGCACGGCCCCCGAGGCGTACATCGGCGACTCGACCCGCCCCGAGACGGTCCGCACCCGCACGCTCGTCGAGGAGACCTCACGCGTCTTCCGCGCCCGCGTCGTCAACCCCAAGTGGATCGAGGCGATGCGCCGCCACGGCTACAAGGGCGCGTTCGAGCTGGCGGCGACGGTCGACTACCTCTTCGGCTACGACGCCACGACCGGCGTGATCGCCGACTGGATGTACGACAAGCTCACCGAGACGTACGTCCTCGACCCGGTCAACCGCGAGTTCCTCCAGGAGGCCAACCCCTGGGCCCTGCACGGCATCGCGGAGCGGCTGTTGGAAGCCGAGTCCCGAGGCATGTGGGAAAAGCCGGACCCGGCGGTCATCGAGGCCCTGCGCCAGGCGTACCTGGAGACGGAGGGCGACTTGGAGGGCGGCGAGGACTGAGCCCTGCACGCCGTGCCGGACGGGGCTGATCTTTCAGCCCCTCCGGCGCTTGAGGAGGCCCGCCCGGCGAGGCCACGCGGCATCAGCCGCATATCCGACGCTGCGGGAAGGGGCGGGGCGGGGAGGGGGGAGAACACCAGCTCGTCCGAGAAGTCGCTGCCGGGCGGTGACGGCGCCCGGCCGGGCCGCTCAGGCCTTCGCGCACCCTGGGCACAGCCCCCGGTACGTGACCTCGGCGTCGGAGACCGAGAAACCGAACCGCTCCGAGACCGGCAGGTCGGACAGCGGATCGCCGCCGGGGTGCACGTCCCGGATCGCGCCGCAGCCCGAGCACACCAGGTGCTGATGCGGCTGGTGCGCGTTCGGGTCGTACCGCTTCGCGCGCCCGTCCGTCGCCACCTCGATCACTTCGCCCAGTGACACCAGCTCACCGAGCGTGTTGTAGACCGTCGCCCGCGAGATCTCCGGCAGCCGGTCCGTCGCCCGTGCGAGCACCTCGTCGGCGGTCAGATGCACATGCTCGCCGTCCAGTACTTCGGCCACCACACGGCGCTGCGCGGTCATTCTCCAGCCCCTCCCGCGAAGCCGTCCCAGCAGGTCACTCATCCCCACCCCACCTAACTGTGCGTATGCGTGCGTCGAACACCGCATGAACGCGTACCCGGAACCTATACGGGAATGCGTACGGGTCTGTCTGTCGTATTGACTTGGACTTCGTCCATCGTAGGATCGACACCAGCGACAGCCAAGGGAGGGGACAGGAGAGTTCGGGGGCTGCGCCCCTGGCCCCGTCCCATCCCACCGCCGCCCAGTTCCATAAGCGTGATCCGCATAGTCACAGTGCAGAGGGATTCCCATGACTGAGAACCACGACGCGATCGTCACAGACCCGAAGGCGGAGGAGGCGGGTGGCTGCCCCGTCGCGCACGGGCGCGCGCCGCACCCGACACAGGGCGGGGGCAACCGCCAGTGGTGGCCGGACCGGCTGAACCTGAAGATCCTCGCCAAGAACCCGGCGGTGGCCAACCCGCTGGGCGAGGAGTTCGACTACACCGAGGCGTTCAACTCCCTCGACCTCCCGGCGGTCAAGCGGGACATCGCGGAGGTGCTCACCACCTCCCAGGACTGGTGGCCCGCCGACTTCGGCAACTACGGCCCCCTGATGATCCGCATGGCCTGGCACAGCGCCGGCACGTACCGCATCAGCGACGGCCGCGGCGGCGCGGGCGCCGGTCAGCAGCGCTTCGCCCCGCTCAACAGCTGGCCGGACAACGCCAGCCTCGACAAGGCCCGCCGCCTGCTGTGGCCCGTCAAGAAGAAGTACGGCAAGAACATCTCCTGGGCCGACCTCATGGTCCTCACCGGCAACGTCGCCCTGGAGACCATGGGCTTCAAGACCTTCGGCTTCGCCGGCGGCCGCGAGGACGTGTGGGAGCCCGAGGAGGACGTGTACTGGGGCCCCGAGACCGAGTGGCTCGGCGACAAGCGCTACAGCGGCGACCGCGAGCTGGAGAACCCGCTCGGCGCCGTCCAGATGGGCCTCATCTACGTCAACCCGGAGGGCCCCAACGGCAACCCGGACCCGATCGCCGCGGCCCGCGACATCCGTGAGACCTTCCGCCGCATGGCGATGAACGACGAGGAGACCGTCGCCCTCATCGCCGGTGGCCACACCTTCGGCAAGACCCACGGCGCCGGCCCGGCCGACAGCGTCGCCGAGGACCCCGAGGCCGCGCCGATGGAGCAGCTCGGCCTCGGCTGGAAGAGCTCGTACAACACCGGCGTCGGCAAGGACGCGATCACCTCCGGCCTGGAGGTCACCTGGACCACCACGCCGACCCAGTGGGGCAACGGCTTCTTCAAGAACCTCTTCGAGTACGAGTACGAGCTGACGCAGAGCCCGGCCGGCGCCAACCAGTGGGTGGCGAAGAACGCCGAGGCGATCATCCCGGACGCGTACGACGAGTCGAAGAAGCACCTGCCCACGATGCTCACGACCGACCTGTCGCTGCGCCTCGACCCGATCTACGAGCCCATCTCGCGCCGGTTCTACGAGAACCCGGAGGAGTTCGCGGACGCCTTCGCCCGCGCCTGGTACAAGCTGACGCACCGTGACATGGGCCCGGTCGTCCGCTACCTCGGCCCGGAGGTCCCCTCCGAGGAGCTGCTCTGGCAGGACCCGCTGCCCGCCCGCGAGGGTGCGCTGATCGACGCCGCGGACATCGCCTCCCTCAAGGAGCAGATCCTCGGCTCGGACCTGACCGTCTCCCAGCTGGTCTCGGCCGCCTGGGCCTCGGCCTCCTCGTTCCGCGGCAGCGACAAGCGCGGCGGCGCCAACGGCGCCCGTATCCGCCTGGAGCCGCAGCGCAGCTGGGAGGTCAACAACCCGGACGACCTCGCGCACGTCCTGCGCACCCTCGAGGGCATCCAGGAGTCCTTCAACTCCTCGGCCACCGGCGGCAAGAAGGTCTCGCTCGCCGACCTGATCGTGCTCGCGGGCACGGCGGCCGTCGAGCAGGCCGCCAAGGACGGCGGCGTCCAGGTCGAGGTCGGCTTCACGCCGGGCCGTGTGGACGCCGCGCAGGAGCAGACGGACGTCGAGTCGTTCGCCGCGCTCGAGCCGTCCGCCGACGGCTTCCGCAACTTCGTCGGCAAGGGCAACCGCCTCCCCGCCGAGTACCTGCTGCTCGACAAGGGCAACCTGCTCACCCTGAGCGCCCCCGAGCTGACCGTCCTCGTCGGCGGCCTGCGCGTCCTGGGCGCCAACGCCGGCTCCAAGCACGGTGTCCTCACGGACAACCCGGGCACGCTGACGAACGACTTCTTCGTCAACCTGCTCGACCTGGACACCACCTGGAAGTCCACGTCCGAGGCCCAGGACCAGTTCGAGGCCCGCGACGCCTCCGGCGCCGTCAAGTGGACCGGCACCCGCGCCGACCTCGTCTTCGGCTCCAACTCCGAGCTGCGCGCCGTCGCCGAGGTGTACGCGAGCGACGACGCGAAGCAGAAGTTCGTCAAGGACTTCGCCGCGGCCTGGACGAAGGTCATGGAGCTGGACCGGTTCGATCTGGTCTGAGGTTTCTCGGCACCGAGGTCGCTGAGGCCCCTTACGGGGTCGTGACCTGACGAAGTGGCGGTGGCCCGCCCGGCGTTGAGCCGGGCGGGCCACCGTCTGTATGTGCGCCGCTCACGCCCTCAGCAGCCGGGCGATTTCGTTCTGGCCCTTCTCCTCGGCGTGCTCCAGGGCCGTCCTGCCGGACTTGTCCTCGATGGAGGGGTCGGCGCCCGCGTCCAGGAGGAGCCGCACGGACTCCTGGTGCGCCTCGCCGCCGTTGCCGAGGATCACGGCTTCGAGCAGGGCGGTCCAGCCGAGGTTGTTGATGTGGTCGACGTCCACATCTATGTCCGGGTTGGTGGTGACCTCGCGGATGTAGTCGACATGACCGCGTTCGCCGGCCGGGATCAGCGAGGTGCCGCCGTACCGGTTGAGGATGCCGTAGTCCGGGTCGGCCTTCGCCAGGACGCGGGCCATCTCGGCGCTGCCCGTCACGCCGGTGACCAGCCACGGGGTGTCGTGCTGGTGGTCGAGCGCGTCCGGGTCGACCCCGGCCTCGACGAGGATCTCGGCGGCCTCGACGTGGTCGCCGGTGGCGGCGAGGAGCAGGGGAGTGCGGCGGCTGTCGTCGCGCGTCTCCAGGTCGGCGCCCCGGTCGATGGCCTCGCGTACGGCATCGGCGTCCCCGGAACGCGCCGCTGCCAGCAGGTCGCGGCTCGCGGCGGGGTCCTTCGCGGGCGTCTTCTCGGCGGCGGGCGAGGAGGCCTCGGGTTTGGCCTCGGGGGAGGCGGGCCTGGAGGCGCTGGACGACTTCGCGGGCCGCTCGGCCGCGTCCGACTCGCGCTCCGCGCTGCACGCGGTCGCGAGCACGGCGGCGCCGGCGAGCGCGGCGAACAGGAGGGTGGTACGTCGTGCGGAGGCCATGGCGCATCTCTTTCGGGTACGGGTACGGGGGCGGGGGCGCGAGGGTACGCGGGCGGGGTGCGTGGGTCCGTACCGTCCATGCTCGTTCCGCATCCGGGACCGGCCGTCGCTGAACCGGCTGGAGATCACCGGGCGTTGGGACGACCCGTGGGTCATCCGATCGGTTGATGCGCGGCCCCGCCCCGGGGCCAGGGCTCCCGCCGTCCCGCTCGGCCCGCGCGAGGACCAGGATTCCGGTGAGCAGCAGGGCTGTTCCCGCGGCGGCGGCGAGGGCCAGCCGCTCGTCGAAGAGGAGTACGCCGGGCGCGGGCGGCGAGCGGCTCCAGGAGCATCGGGGTCGACATGGTGGCGGCCCGCACCACGGAAGCGGCAGTGAAGAACAGCGCGTACGCCAACGCCGAGGGCACCGCCGTGCGCTGATGGAGCGCGGTCGCCGCCGCCCCGGCACTGCCGGTGCGTTGTCAGTGGTGCGCCTTACGGTGGAGCGCATGACGGGGATCGCATACGTACGGGGGGACGCCACCGCGCCGCACGGCAAGGGCGTCAAGCTGATCGCACATGTCTGCAACGACCTGGGCGGCTGGGGCAAGGGCTTCGTGCTGGCCGTGTCCCGCCGCTGGCCGGGCGGCCTACAGACGCTGGCACCGCGAGCGCGCGGGCAACGAATTCGGCCTGGGCGCTGCCCAGTTCATCCAGGTCGAGACGTACGTGTGGGTGGCGAACATGGTCGGCCAGCGCGGCATCCGCACCGGAAGCAAGGGCGTGCCCGTGCGGTACGAGGCCATCGACGCGGCGCTGGGACTCGTCGCCGACAAGGCCCTGGAACTCGGCGCATCGGTCCACTTGCCGAGGATCGGCTGCGGCCTCGCGGGCGGGAAGTGGTCCCGGATCGAACCGCTGATCATGGAACGTCTCGTTGCGCGGGGGATATCGGTGACCGTGTACGACCACGACGGGTAGCCGAGGCCGAGACGCCGAAGAGCTGCGGATCTCCCGACCCACGTTGACCCGCCGCTGCCGGTCCGCCGCGTGACCCTGCTCCGCCCGCCATACGGAGGTTCCTACGGAACTGGCAGCGAAATTTCGGCGGGATTCCGGTGGTATACCAAACTCGTGAGGTCCGGACCTGATGAGAGAATGTGCCGCATGGCAGGTAGTGAAAGCTTCGAGCCCGAGTCGGATCGGGTCACGCGTCAGCTCCGGGACGACATTCTCGACGGTGTACGCCGACCCGGCAGCAAGCTCGTCGAGCGTGAACTTGCGGCCGAGCTCGGGGTGAGCCGGCTGCCCGTCCGCGATGCCCTCAAGGTGCTCGTGAACGAGGGTCTCGTCACTCCTCGCCCGCGCACCTGGGCGGTCGTGCGGGAGTTCAGCCCCACCGACATCTCGGACCTGGACGAGGTTCGGTCCGCCCTGGAGACGCTCACGTTCCGGCTCGCCGCCCAGCGCAGCACCCGCGCCGGTCTCGATCGGCTCCGCGCCGACGTCGACGCCGAGCTGGAGGCCGCGCGCCGGGGCGACGCCGTACGCGCCCGCCGCGCCGCGGCCGACTTCCACGAGACGGTGACATGGCTGGCGGCGAACGAGCTGCTCAGCGAGTTGGAGCGGACCCTGCGCAGCCGGATGCGCTGGCTGCTCAGCAGGCACGACGACCTGCTCGCCGTGGCGCAGGAGCACGAGGAGCTGTACGAGGCGATCGCGTCCCGGGACGTGCCGCGCGTCGAAGAGCTGGTGATGAAGCACCTGGAGACGGGCCGCAGCGCGGCGGCGGCGCACCTGAGGGCCGCGAAGGACTGAGCACGCCGCCCTCTCATCCGCCGAGTAGCGGCAAGGGCAAGGCCACTGGCGACGACCGCCTGGAGCCCGGTCTGGCGGCCCGACCCGTCCCGGGCGATGGTCCACCGGTACTCGGCCGCGGCGTCGGCCGCGCTGTGCGCCGAGTACGTCGGGCCGATCAGTTTGGTCGGCAGGCTGAACGCCGGGTCGGACTCGTCGACTTCGGTGGTGGTGAGCACTGCCGCGACCTCACGGGCGCTGCCCAGCGCACTGCTGAGCTTCTGCGCTACAGCGGGCGCGAGGACACGCGGGTCTGACTGACCTGACGGGTCCGCACGCGGCGGCTTCGATATCTGCGGCTGGTTGTCCTGCTGGTGATGTGTGAACGCACGTGATCCGTGCGAAAGTTCCCGGCCGCGGAGGGAGATTCGGAGAGCTCCTGAAGGGTAAGTCGCGGTGAGCCCCGACGAGTTGGGGTGATCGACGGTCCGTCGGGCGATTGTCAGTGCGATGCCCTACGTTCGGATCCATGGACGCCTATCTCGCGGGCCTGGAAGCTCAAGAGGGCTCGCCCGCCCACACCTTGTACCTCTGGATCGAGACGCTGCACGAGCGAATGGACCTGCTCGTGGACCAGTTCACCGACGAAGGCTGGGAGCACGACTACTCGATCGACTCGCTCAGACTGCTCGAGGAGGACCTGGCCTCGGTCTACGGCACCGACGACGGTACGCACGCGCAGGCGTTGTACATGGAGTGCCTCGCGGGCTACCTCGGCGAGGCCCTGCTCGAGGAGGGCGGCGGCCGCTGGGTGTGGGACGAGGAAGCGGGCGCCGTCGGCATGCCCGCCGTCCAGCCGGACCCCGTGCTCGGCCTCGATCCGATCGTGCCGATCCTCCTGGTCGGGCAGGCGGTCTACGAGAAGACGGAGAACATTTTCGCGACGGTCGCCCTGCGCCTGCGCAAGGCCGTGGTGGAGCACAAGAAGGCCAACCCCGGCTGGAAGCCCGACCGGGTCCCCACGCCCTGGGTGCGGTTCCACGAGTTGGAGGCATTCGGCTACTACTGGAAGCAGTGGCCGAGCGAACGCTTCCACGACTACCTCGGCTGGTGGGCGGAGAAGGCAGGCGGCGGCCGCGAGCGCTGGGACTTCTCACCCGCCTCCCTGGACGCCCTGGAGGAGCTGCTGCGTGACCGCCTCGGCACGGTCGAGGAGTACGACCGGGTGGCGGAGCGCTCCTTCTGGATCGTCGCCGCGTGGTACGTGGGGGAGTACGTAGTCCGCAACAAGGAGGCCAGCTGGCAGTTCCGCAAGACCAACCCCGAAGCGCCGTCCGGTACTTGGTACGCGCAGGACTCGTACTGGACTGACTCCATCTTCGTGGCCCAGCCGATGCGCTACGCAGGATGGGCCGAGCATCCCGCCGAGATGATCCGTGCCGCCCTGCGCGGCGAGCCCCTGCGCGACGTGGTCGACAAGTTCCCCGACCCCGGCAAGGAGCACCGGCGCGTCGGCCGGCTGAAGTCCTCCGGCGAACCCTGGCCCCAGATCCTGTGGCCCCTCGTGGCGCCGGAACACCTGCCGTCGCCCCTCACCGACGAACAGCGTCGGCAACTCGCCGATGAACTGCGGGAGCTGGAGGCGGACCCGGACCTCAAGGACGTGGACTGGCACGACAACCCGCGCCTGCACGCGTACCTCGCCGAGCGGCGCGAAGCCTTCCCCGCCTGGGCCGAGATCGCCGGTGGGGGAGTCGAGGCCTGGGACTTCTCACCGGAGAGCCTGGACCGCCTCGGCGCCCTGGTCCGCGAACGCTTCCCCACCTACGAGGAGATCACGGCCGCACAGCACGAGCCCTTCGTCCAGGGCGCGGGCTGGTACCTCGGCGAGGTCCAGGTCATCCACCGCGACGCCCGCTGGTCCCTGCGTCCGGAACCGGAGGAGGACAACCCGTACGACGAGCCCACGGTGCTCGAACGGCCCAGGGGCGAGGACGACTTCGAGGACGACATCGAGGACGCGGAGGGGGACGACTACGACGAGAACGATGTCGATCTCGACGATCTCGAGGACCTCGACGATCTGGACGGCGACCAGGGATATGTCTGCCAACCGGTGGGCCACCTCCGCGGCCTGATCGCCCGCAACGATCCGGACGAGCGCCTCAGCGATGTCCTCGACGGTTACAGGAAGCGGGGATCCGGAACGGCGGGAGAGGAGGACGACGGCCCGAAGCCCACCGACGAGGTGCGGCCCAAGTGGAGCAGCGGCGCCACGCTGACGCTGCTCTTCCCGCCGTTCCCGGAGCAGGAACAGGAGCAGGAGCAGGAGCAGAAGCAGGGCGCCGGCACGGAATCCGCCGACGACCAGAGCGATGGGGGAGTGACTCCCCACGACCCGGTGCGGGCCCGGCAGTTCGTGGAGGCGTTGGGCACGGTCGCGGAGGTCGTAGAGGAGTTGCCCTGTGTCCCGGCCGCGGATGTGCCGATGTACGAGGTCCGGGCCGACCTCGACCGGGTCGCGGTCGGCTGCTGGGGCAACGTCGTCCATATCGTCGAGCCGGCACTGGGCAGTGACCTGTTGACGGAGGCCCTGTACACGGAGATACGCCGGCAGCGGGCCCGGCACCCCGAGGCGCGGATCGTCGGCTCCGTGGAGATGGACTACGGCAACAGCTACCTCGAGGACGTGGTGCTCCTCCCCGGCGGCGAGGAGGTGATCGCCGGCGGCTGGGACTGCGACGACGACTGGACCATCACCGGCGACCCCGAAGCCCTGCTGCGGGCGATCGGTGTGGACCGGGAGTCGGCGGCGGAAGCGGACTTCGACCTGGACGACGAGCCGAGTGAGCGCGACTGGCCGGCGCTCGGGGTGCTCGCCCTGGGCGGCGAACGCCCCGCCTGGCAGGCAGGGCGGCAGATGTCGGTGTTCCATGTCCGGCGCACGGAGAGCGCGGCATTCGACCTGGAGGAGGTGTGGTTCTGCAGCTGAGGACCGGCCGAGGTTGAGCTGAGGTTGGAGGGAGCGGCGGCCCGGCCTCAGTGGCTCCGCGGGGCGTACATGATCACGGCCATCCCGGCCAGGCAGATCAGAGCGCCGATGACGTCGAAGCGGTCGGGCCGGTAGCCGTCGGCGATCACGCCCCAGGCGATGGACCCGGCGACGAAGATCCCTCCGTACGCGGCAAGGATGCGGCCGAAGTTGTCGTCGGACTGGAGGGTGGCGACCACGCCGTAGAGGCCGAGGGCGATCACCCCCGCACCGATCCAGATCCAGCCCTTGTGCTCACGGATGCCCTGCCACACGAGCCAGGCACCACCGATCTCGAACAGGGCGGCGACGACGAAGAGGGCGACGGAGCGGGCGACGAGCACGGCGGGACGATCCTTCGGAAGGGGAGGCGAGATCGGAAGAGGGAGGCGAGATCGGAAGGGGTCGAGGCGAGACAGGAACCGGAAGCAGCGGCGAGCAGCGGCCGACTCAGACAGAGGCAGGCGTGAGGAGGTGCCCCATCGAGGCGAGCACGGACGGCTCGACCTGGTAGTAGACCCAGGTGCCCCGGCGCTCGGAGGTCAGCAGGCCGGCCTGCTTCAGCTTCTTCAAGTGGTGCGAGACGGTCGGCTGCGAGACGCCGACGTCCGAGATGTCGCAGACACAGGCCTCGCCACCGGGGTGTGAGGCCACCAGGGAGAAGAGCCGCAGTCGTACGGGATCGCCGAGGGCCTTGAACAGGGGCGCCGCCCGTTCGGCCTCCGCGGCGGAGAACGGACGCTCGGTGAGGGGAGGACAGCAGGGAGCGGCGGCGATGACCTCCACAGGTGCCTTCACGGGTGCCTTCACGGGTGCCTGTACGGGTGCCTCCACGGCTGCCTGTACGGGGGCCTCCACGTACGCCTGCGCGGGAGCCTCCGTATGGGCGCCCGCGGGGATCTCGGAGAGGACGGCCTCAGCATTCGACATGCCGCTATTTTGGCATACGTCGAATCACGGGTTCGGGGGTGCTCCCGGCGCCGTGTCCCCTACCCCTCCGGTACTGGCTCCGTTACCCCTCCGGTACCGGCCCCGTGCTCGCCCGCGGGATCAGTCGCGTCGGGAGTTCTCGGTGCGAGGCCGGGTCGGCCGAGGGGTCGTCGATGAGGGAGCGGGCCAACTCGCCTGCCGCGCGGCCGAGTTCAAGGGCGGGCTGGGCGACCGTCGACAGGTCCATCCACTGGGCCATGTCGTGGTCGTCGAAGCCGAGCACCGAGACGCGGTCCGGCACGGCGATGTGGGCCGATCTGAGGATGCCGATGGCCTCGATGGCGATCTGGTCGACCTCGGCGAACAGTGCCGTGGGCGGCTCGCGGAGGCCGAGGAGGGTGCCGATCGCCTCCTCGGTGCCGCGGCGTCCGGGGGCGGACACGTCCACGACCAGCTCGTCGGACGGTTCGACGCCCGCCTCCGTGAGTGCCTCCCGGTAGCCGTCGATGCGGCGGCGCGAGCTGAACGTGAAGCCGGCGGCCCCGCGACGCGAGCGCAGGAAGGCGATGCGTCGATGGCCCAGGTTGACCAGATGCCGTACGCCCGCGCGTGCCCCCGCGACGTCGTCGACGTACACGCTGGGCCTGCCCGAGGCCCGCTGGCTCACGTACACGACGGGCACGCCCAGGCCGTCCAGGCGCGCGCTCTCCTCAGGAGTCAGGTCGAACGACACGACGAGGAGCGCGTCGGCGTTGCGCCGGGCCGGCAACCGCTCGAAGAACTCGGCACGTTCGGCCAGGTCGGAGGCGCTGTAGACGAGGAGGTCCAGGCCGGCCGCGCGCAGCACGGGGCCGACCCCGGCGAGGACCGAGCCGGTGAACCAGGAGTTGAGGGTGGGGGCGAGGACGGCCACCGAGCCGGTCTTGCCGGTGACGAGGCTGGACGCCTGCCGGGAGATCACGAACGACAGCTCGCGGGCGGCGTGCTCGACCCGGCGCTTGGCGTCGGGGGAGACCGTGGAGAGCCCGCGCAGAGTCCGCGAGACGGTGGAGACGGAGACCCCGGCGCGCTCGGCCACGTCGGCCATCGTGGGGTGGCGCTGGGCTGGCGGCATGGCGGCAACGTAGCACAAGGGTTCTGGTTTTGACTTCCCCCTAAGACAGCGCTGTCACTGGTGAGGGTCAGCGGCGCAATCGCGCGCGTTGCATCAACGTCCGCTCACCACAAGGGTGCTGTGGAGCCGGCGTAGAGATTCTTTCCGTGCACGATCCGTTGACAGCGTCCCCAGCGACTTCCTAGTTTGCAAGCGTTGTCACGACGGCGGCCGACGGAAACGGTCGACCGCCGCCACACCTCCAACGCCCACAGCACGCAGCCATCCCGTGGATTCGTGGACCCATGCCCCGTGGACCGGAGCCGTCTGGAGCCCCTCCCGTATGACGATGAGCCGCAGAACACTTCTGGCAGCCGGAGCGGCGGGTGCGGCCGCAGCCTCCCTCACCGGCTGCGCAGCCACCGCCGACACCGGACCCGACCTCGCCGCGGCAGCGGTCGTACCGAAGGGTCCGGCCACTGTCCGATGGTGGGCCGCACGCGTGGCCCGCAAGGACGGCGGGGACCTCCGACCGCTTCTGGTCAGGGAGTTCAACAAGAAGTACCCGCACATCACCGTCCGCATGATCGGTGCCCCCGCGCAGACCGACACCGCCCGCGCGGCCCTCGCCACGCAGATCGCCAGCGGGAGTCCCTCGCCCGACGTGTTCATGGGCGACTCGGTCTGGCCGGCGCAGTTCGCGTACAACTCGATGGCGCTGCCGCTGCGTTCACTCGTCGGCGAGGACTACTGGCGGCGCTATCCCGGCCCGCACGTGGAGGCCCTCAGCTACGAGGGCGAGGTGTACGCCTTCCCGCTCTACCAGGACCAGCCGTACCTCTTCTACCGCAAGGACCTGCTGCGCAAGCACGGCCTCCCGGTGCCACGGCACTGGGAGGAGCTGGCCGACAGCGCCGCCAAGGTGCAGCGCGCGGGTGACGCCGACTACGGCTTCGTCTGGCAGGGCTCCGTGTACGAGGGACTGACCTGCAACATCACGGAGTTGGTGGCCGACGCGGGCGGCAGCATCCTCACCGAGGACGGCAAGGGCATCACGTTCGACGGTCCGGCAGGGGAGCGCGCGCTGACGTATCTGCGCGATCTCGTGGCGCGGGGCATCACGCCCAAGTCCGTCACGACGTTCATCGAGCAGGACAGCCTCGACGCGTTCACCAGCGGCCGCTCCGTCTTTCTGCGCAACTGGAGTTACGCCTGGGGCGTCGCCAACAACCCCGAGTCCTCCGCCGTCGCCGGGAAGATCGGCTGCGTCGTGCGGCCCGGGTTCGAGGGCGAGCGGGGCGGCCAGGGCTGTCTCGGCGGCTGGTGCAACTACGTCAATCCGCACTCCCGCAATCTGGGCGCGGCCGTCGCGTTCGCCCGGTTCCTCTCCGACGAAGGGGGCCAGATGGTGCTCGCCCGCGAAGCCGCCGTACTGCCGCCGCTGGACGAGGCGTTGCAGAGCCGCCATGTGCGTGATTCCGACAACCCCGCGTTCTCCGAGGCGCACCGGGTGCGACTCGTCGCCCGGCCCGTGCACTCGCCGCACTACCCGGCGGTCAGCAAGGCCGTCTACACCCGGGCCAACCAGGTGATCAGCGGCGGCAGTTCGGTGCGTACGGCACTGGCCTCGGCCCGCCGTGACCTGCGGGCAGCGCTGAAGGGCGAGGCGCTGTGAGCGCGGCACCGGACCTCGTCACGGAGACGAACCCCAAGGACAGCGCGCACACGACGACCCGGGAGCGCAGAGGACCCGGAAGGCGCGCAGCGGGCTCCCGACCCGACGGCGGCAGCATCCGCACACGCCAGGCCCGCACCGGCTGGATCTACACCACCCCCGCCCTGCTCGTCGTGGCGGCCGTGACGATCTTCCCGGTCGTCTACTCCGTGGTGATGAGCTTCACCAAGGTCCGCCTCACCCACGCCGGCACGCAGGTCACCGACTGGACCACCGCCAACTACACGACGATGCTGGCGAGTTCGGCCTGGCGTGAGGCGCTGCTCTTCACTGTCGGCTACACTTTGGTGACGGTCGCCGTGGAGATCGCGCTCGGCATCGCCGTCGCCGTACTCCTGGAGCGTCTGGAGGCCGGGCGCGGCTGGCTGCTCGCGCTGCTCCTCATCCCCTGGTCGCTGATCACGGTGGTCTCCGCGCAGCTCTGGGACTATCTGTACGACGCCACGTACGGCGCCGTGACCTGGCTGTTCGGCCTGGTCCTCGCCGAGCCGCCGGTGATCCTCGGCACGCCGGTACCGGCCATCACGGGCATGGCCGCCGCGGACATCTGGAAGACCACCCCGTTCGTCGCGGTGATCGTCCTCGCCGGTCTCGTCCGCATCCCGCGCGAGCAGTACGAGGCGGCCGAGATGGACGGCGCGGGCTCCTGGACGACGTTCCGGCGGATCGTGCTGCCCGCGCTGCGGCCCGTCGTGGCCGTCGCAGTCCTCTTCCGGGTGCTGCAGGCCTTCGGCATCTTCGACCTGCCGTTCGTCCTCACCCAGGGCGGTCCGGGGACGGCCACGCAGTCCCTGGCGATCCTCGGCTACCGCTCGCTGTTCCAGGACCTCAACATCGGCCTCGGCGCGGCCATCGCCACCAGCACCGGGCTCCTCGTCGTCCTCGGCTGCCTGCTGTTCCTGCGGGTCTTCCGCTCGCAGGTCGACACGGCCGGAGAAGGAGGTGCGGCATGAGCCGCTACCGTCAGCGCACCGGCGTACGGCGCTATCTGAACGTCGTGAACATCGGCGCCCTCGTCCTGGCCGCGGCCACCTCGCTGCCGCTGATCTGGATGGCGCTCACCTCGTTCAAGAGCCCCGTCGAGGCAGGATCGGTCCCGCCCACCCTCTTCCCCGACAACCCCACCCTCGCCAACTACGGCAACGCGCTCGGCTCCGCCGGATTCGGCCGCTATCTGCTCAACAGCACGGTCGTCAGCGTCAGTTCGACCGCGATCGTGCTCGCCCTGGCCCTGTTCGCCGGGTACGCGCTCGGCCGGCTGCCGCTGCGCGGACGCGGGCCGATCATGGTGGCGCTCCTGGTCATCTCGGTGTTCCCGACGATCGCCGTGGTCACCCCGCTGTACCTGGTGGAACGCCAACTCGGCCTGCTGAACGGCTACTGGGGCCTGATCATCCCGTACGTCGCGTTCCATCTGCCGTTCGCCGTCTGGATCCTGCGGAACTCGCTGCTCGACATCCCGTACGAACTGGAGGAGTCCGCGACCGTCGACGGCGCGTCCCCGACCCGGACCCTCCTCTCGGTGATCCTGCCGCAGGCCAGGCCCGCGCTCTTCACGGCTGGGGTGTTCACGTTCACCGCGACGTGGACGGAGTTCCTGATGGCGCTCACCTTCAACGCGGAGGACACCTACCGCACCGTGCCCGTCGGCATCGCGCTCTTCAGCGGCCTGTACGAGATCCCCTTCGGCACGATCTTCGCCGGCGCGATGGCCGCCACCGTGCCCCTCGCCCTGCTCGTCCTGATCTTCCGCCGCTCGGTCCTCTCCGGGCTGACCGACGGCGCCGTGAAGGGCTAACAACGCCACGGCCCGCAGAACACACCAACTCCCGTACGAAACTACCCCTTTGAAGGAGCACTGTGACCGAGCGCACCCCCCTGGACATGTCCTCGCAGGACCCCGACTGGTGGCGGCAGGCCGTCATCTACCAGGTCTATCCGCGCAGTTACGCCGACGCCGACGGAGACGGCATCGGCGACCTCCCCGGCCTCACCCGCCGCCTCGACCACCTCGCCACGCTCGGCGTCGACGCGGTGTGGCTGAGCCCCTTCTACCCGTCCGAGCTGAAGGACGGCGGCTATGACGTCGCCGACTTCCGGGACGTCGACCCGCGGCTCGGCACCCTCGACGACTTCGACGCGATGGTCGCCGAGGCGCACGGTCTCGGCATCAAGGTCATCGTCGACATCGTCCCCAACCACTCGTCCGACCAGCACGTCTGGTTCCAGGAGGCGCTGAACTCCGCGCCGGGCTCGGCCGCCCGCGACCGGTACGTCTTCCGCGACGGCCGGGGCGAGCAAGGCGAACTCCCGCCCACCGACTGGGAGGCCAACTTCGGCGGCAACGCCTGGAAGCGCGTCCCCGACGGCCAGTGGTACCTCCATCTGTTCACGCCCGAGCAGCCCGACTTCAACTGGGACAACGAGGAGGTCCGCGAGGACTTCCGCAGCACGCTGCGCTTCTGGTCCGACCGGGGCGTGGACGGCTTCCGCATCGACGTCGCCCACGGCCTCGCCAAGGACCTCTCCGAGCCGCTCCGCGACCTCGGCGAGCAGTACCGGGGCCTGCACGACGACCTGCCGGACGGCACCCACCCGTTCTACGACCGCGACGCCGTCCACGAGATCTACCGCGACTGGCGCACCGTGTTCGACGCGTACGACCCGCCCCGTATCGCGGTCGCCGAGGCCTGGGTGAAGAACTCCCGCCGGGTCCACTACGCGAGGCCGGACGAGCTCGGCCAGGCCTTCAACTTCGAGTATCTGGAGACCGGTTGGTCGGGCCCCCGGCTGCGCGAGGTGATCACCGCCTCCCTCGCGACCGCTCGGGCGGCGGGCGCCTCCGCGACCTGGGTGCTCTCCAACCACGACGTCGTACGCCACACGTCCCGGCTCGCCCTGCCCGAGGGCTCCGATGTGCAGGCCTGGCTCCTGTCCGACGGCAGGGAACCGGCCGTCGACGCCGGGCTCGGGCTGCGCCGGGCCAGGGCGGCGACGCTCCTGATGCTGGCGCTGCCCGGCTCCTCGTACCTCTACCAGGGCGAGGAGTTGGGCCTGCCGGAAGTGGCCGACCTCGCGCACGCCGACCTCCAGGACCCGGTGTGGGAGCAGACCGGGCGCCGCCGCAAGGGCCGGGACGGCTGCCGGGTGCCGCTGCCGTGGACCTCGGACGCGGAGGGTTCGTACGGCTTCGGGCCGGGAGGCTCCTGGCTGCCGCAGCCGCCGGTCTTCGCGGCGCTGTCGGCGCAGGCGCAGGACGGGGTGGAGGGCTCGACCCTGGAGCTGTACCGCGAGGCGCTGAGGCTGCGCCGCAAGGTGCAGGGCGACGAGTCCCTCACCTGGATCTCGTCCCCGGACGACGTACTGCACTTCGGCCGTTCCTCCGGCTGGCAGTCCGTCACCAACCTGTCGTCCGTGCCGGTGCAGCTGCCCGCGGGCGAGGTGCTGCTGAGCTCGGGTGAGACTCCGGCGGACGGCCATCTGGCCCCGAACACCACGGTGTGGCTGCGGGCTCCCGGGGCCTGACACCACCGCCGCCGAGTTCAGGCCCTGCGGACGGGCCCGAAGGTCCCCGCCGCGTGCTGACTACCCGTCGACGGGCGGCTCGGGGTTCGCCCGGAGTTCGTCGAGCCGCAGAAACGTCAGCGCGCGGCGGATCAGATCGAGGAGTTCCTCGGGCTCCTCCTGCCAGGCCCAGTGCTCCATGGTGACCGTGAACGCATCCAGCACCGCGGTGGTCAGCAGACGCACTTCGAGACTGTCGGCAGGGGCGCCCGTGCGCGACGCCAGTGCCGGTGCGAGCCGTTCCTGCATCTCCCGCCCCGCGGCGAGCCAACGCATCTTGAGGACGGGGACGGTCCCCAGGACACGGACCAGTCGACGGGCGCGGGCGGCGTCTTCCAGGCGCCGCTCGGCCGTCGCGGTCCCGAAGGACGCCTCGATGGCGGCACTGAGCGGCTCTTCGGCCGGATGTGCCGCGAGGACGTCCACGAGTTGGCCGACGCTGGAGGCGAAGAGGGGGGCGAGGGTGTCCTCCTTCGCCGGGCAGTAGCGGTAGAAGGTGCGCAGGGAGATGCCCGCGGCCGAGGCGATGTCCTCGACCGTCGTCGTGTCGTAACCGCGGTCCGCGAACAGGGTCGCCGCGGCCTCCGCGATCTCCAGCCGAGTCTGAAGGCGCCGCTGTTCCGTCAGGGACGGACGGCCCCGCGCTGCCGCCATGGTGTGCTCCTTGCCGTGCTTCGACTCGGCCCTCATTGTCACAGACAGAATTTGTGGCACGCCATGCCAAAAAAGCGTATGTTGATCGGCGACCGGTGAACGCACAGCGTCAGCGAAGGAGCCGACCATGTCCCGCACGTACCTCATCACCGGAGCCGCCTCCGGCATCGGCAAGGCCACCGCGACCCGGCTCAAGGCGCAGGGGCACACGGTCATCGGCGCCGACCTGGGGGACGCCGACATCGTCACGGACCTCGCCACCCCCGAAGGCCGGGCCCATCTCGTCCAGCGCGCAGGCGAGTTGAGCGGTGGGCGGCTCGACGCCGTGATCGCGGGCGCCGGCCTCGCCGGTTTCGAACCGCGCGCGTGAGCGTCAACTACTTCGGCGCGGTCGCCACCTTGGAAGGGCTGCGTTCCCTGCTGGCAGCCGGTACGGACCCGCGCGCCGTCGTCATCGCCTCGGTCGCCTCCGTCCATCCCCACGACTCGGCCATCGCCGACGCGGCCCTCGCCGGTGACGAGGAAGCGGCGCTGGCCGCCGCCCGGGCAGCGGTCGACCGGGGCGAGGGCTATGCGATCTACGGCTCGACCAAGGCCGCCATCGCCCGATGGATACGCCGCACCGCCGTGACCGCCGACTGGGCGGGCGCCGGCATCCCCCTCAACGCCATCGCCCCCGGAACGGTCGTCACCCCCATGACCGAACCCATGCTGGCCAGCCCCGATCTGCGCAAGATCGTGGACGGGGCCGTCCCCATGCCGCTCCACGGCCACGCCCGGCCGGCCCAGATCGCCCCCCTTCTGAGCTGGCTCACCTCACCCGAGAACGAACTGGTCACCGGCCAGGTCGTCTTCATCGACGGCGGCGCCGACGCCGTACTGCGCGGCGACGGCACCTGGTGACCCGCCGAGAGGGAAGCGGCCGACCAGAGACAACCCGCGGCCACCGGAGGGCCATCCATGCACACGCTCACCCGCACCGTCGTCGTCACCGCCGACCCCGATGACGTCTGGCAGGTCATCGGCAGGTTCGGCGGCCTCGCCGACTGGCACCCCCTGCTGCCGCCGTCGGTGATCGAGGACGGCGCCGATCCCGAGACGCCCGGGGCGATACAGGCGTTCGCCGTCAACGGCCAAGTGGTCATCCGGGAACGGCTCCTGGAGAAGGACGACTCGCGCCGGATGTTCCGCTACGCCATCCAGGAATCCGCCGTCCCCGTCTCCGACTACGTCTCCACGCTCTCCGTGCACCCGAACGACACGGGCGCCGAGATCCGCTGGGCCGCGACCTACGAGGCCACCGACGCACTCGTCCCCGAGATCGAGAAGCACTTCGGCGACACCCTCTACGCAGCCGGCCTGAACGCCCTCAAAGAACGCTTCACCCTGCCCGCCTAGGAAGAGCGCCCCTGGGTCCCGGAGCTGGGTCCGAAGCTGGGCCCGGCTGGGTCCGGAGCTGGGCCCGGAGAGACGTCCTAGTCGAGCGTCCGGATGACGTCCCGCACCTCGGACGCCAGCTCCTTCGGCAGCGGCGCGTAGTGCAGACGCGGCAGCACCTGCTGGCCCTCCGTGCTCGCCGTGTACGTGAGGAAGGACTTGAGGGCGGGCAGGGAGTCGGGCATGTTGCCCCGGTCGCAGACGATCTCGTACGTGACGAGGACGATCGGGTACGCGCCTTCGGCCGACGTACCGTAGTCGAACTCCAGGGACAGGTCCTTGCCCCGGCCGACGGTCCGCGCCTCGGCGATGCCCTTCGACGCGCTCTCGGGGGTCGGGCCCACGGGACGCGAGGCGCCGGTGTCGACGCTGACCGTGTCGACGTGCCGCTGGACGGCCACGGACAGATCGAGGTAGCCGATCGCGCCGGTGGTCGACGTGACTGCCGTGGCCACGCCCTTCGACCCGGAGGCCGAACTGCCGCCGTGCCCCAGCC
This sequence comes from Streptomyces sp. LHD-70, assembly GCF_031157275.1. Taxonomy (GTDB): domain Bacteria; phylum Actinomycetota; class Actinomycetes; order Streptomycetales; family Streptomycetaceae; genus Streptomyces. The sequence continues at coordinate 133,613 of NZ_JAVIFW010000011.1, read as the reverse complement.
AGTTCTTCTTCGCCGGGTACGGCCAGGAGTCCCCGGCGGCCTCGGACAGATACGACTGGAAGTTCTGCGTGGTGCCCGAGTCGTCCGAGCGGTGCACCGGGTGGACCGGCGTGGCGGGCAGGTCGACATCCGGGTTGAGCGCCTTGACCCGCGGGTCGTCCCAGCTGGTGATGCGCCCGTCGAAGAGCTCCGCGAGCGTCGGGGCGTCGAGCACCAGCTCGTCCACGCCCGGCAGGTTGAAGCCGATCGCGACGGGCCCGCCGGCCATCGGCAGGTTGACGGCCCGCCCGTCCACGCAGGTGTGCTCGGAGACCCGCACCTCCTTCTCGCTGAGGGCGCTGTCCGAGCCGCCGAAGGCGGTGGCCCCGCGCAGGAACTGCGCGACGCCGGCCCCGGAGCCCAGCGGGTTGTAGGCGATCTCCACGCCCGGGCAGGCCCGTTGGTACTCCTTCATCCAGTACGTCATCGCGTTCTGCTGCGCGCTGGACCCCGCGCCCGCGACCTGCCCGCGCTCCGCGCAGTCCAGCTCGACCACCGAGGCGGGTTTCGCCGCCGGCCGTTGCCCGGTGTCCTCGGACGAACCGGTGAGCCCGCAGCCCGCGAGGAGCAGACCGCCCACCACCACGGCACTCGTGCTCGAAACGGCCTTGGAGCTGCTGCGTACCCTGCGACGGCGCTGCACCTGTGTCCTCTTGTTCCTCTCAGATCCTGCGAACGATCACGGATGATCGCGGACCAGGGGAGCGGCAGGGCGGCATCCAGGCAAACGCAGGGTTACGTAGACCTCAATGACGGGTGCCGCCCACCGAGCCCACCGAGCCCACTGTTCGGAGCTTTTGTTCACGCGGTCGCGCGTACGGCGAGATGCAGGCCCTTGCCGACCGCGGCCGTCGTCGAGGTGAACTCTGCGTCGGCCTCGACGAGCGCGAGGAACTCCGCCACCTCGTCCGGGTGCGAGAGGACGTTGTCGACGATCAGCAGTCCGCCGGGGCGCAGCACCCGCCGGGGGTGCGGCCACCAGCCCGCGTACTCGGTCCGCTCCGAGTCCAGGAACAGCGCGTCCAGGCAGCCGTCCGGTAACTCCCGCAGCACCGCGCCCCCATCGGCCTCGCGCAGCTCCACCTGACCGGCGACCCCCGCCTCCGCCGCGGCCTCGAGGTGGGTGCTCATGGACAGCCAACGTACGCGGGGGAGTTGGGGCCCGCCCGGGAACGGCGCGGGAGGGCGGCGGTCAGGCGTGCCAGGGCTCCCCGGTGACCTGGTGGTCCGCGTGGCTCAGGGCCTCGACGACCAGGCGGCGCAGGTGGCCGTCGGTGAGGGCGTAGACCGCGCGCCTGCCCTCCTTGCGGGCGTGGACGAGTCCCGCGAGGCGGAGCTTGGCGAGGTGCTGGCTGACGGCGGTGCGGGCGGCGCCGCTGGCGGTGGTCAGCTCGGTGACGTCCCGCTCGCCCTGCGCCAGGAGCCACAGCAGATGCAGCCGGGTCGGGTCGGCGAGGAGCGCGAAGACCGACGAGGCGGTCCGCAACTGTTCGGGCCCCGGCGCGCGTTCGTGCGCACGGCTTGCAAGTGGGGTCTGTTCGCGTCCCGGCATGGGTTCATCGTAGACCTCTCCCGCTGTCATATGCATACGTGCGCAGTTGCGCACATATGGCTAGGGTGGAGGGTGTCGCGTCGCCCGCAGGACTGGAGGACTCCCGTGCTGGAACTGCTGCGCCACCGCACCTACCGCCGCCTCTTCGCCGCGCAGGTCGTGGCGCTCGTGGGCACGGGACTCGCCACGGTGGCGCTCGGGCTGCTCGCGTACGACATCGCGGGGCAGGATGCCTCGGCGGTCCTCGGCACCGCCCTCGCGATCAAGATGGTGGCGTACGTGACGGTCGCGCCGCTGGTCGACGCGGTCGCACACCGCCTGCCCCGGCGCACCCTGCTCGTCGCCGCCGACCTGACCCGCGCCGCGGTCGCCCTCGCGCTGCCGTTCGTCACGCAGGTCTGGCAGGTCTACGTCCTGATCCTGCTGCTCCAGGCCGCCTCCGCCGCGTTCACGCCGACCTTCCAGGCCGTGCTGCCCACCGTCCTGCCGGACGAGCGGGACTACACGCGCGCGCTGTCGATGTCCCGGCTCGCGTACGACCTGGAGAGCCTGTTCAGCCCAGCCCTGGCGGCGGGCCTGCTGTCGCTCGTCTCGTACAACTGGCTGTTCGCGGGCACCACTTCGGGCTTTCTCGCCTCCGGCGCCCTGGTCGTCTCCTGCGTCCTGCCCAAGCCTTCCGCGCGGGGCAGCGGTGCGCGCGGGGCCGCCGGACGGGCCGCGTTCGGCATCCGGCTGTTCTGGGCCACGCCCCGACTGCGGGCGCTGCTCGCCCTCGACCTGGCGGTGGCGGCCGCCGGTGCCATGGTCATCGTCAACACGGTGGTCCTGGTCCGCCACGACCTGGGCCGCTCCGCCGGCGCGGTGTCGATGGCGCTCGCCGCGTACGGGGCCGGGTCGATGCTTGCCGCCCTGCTGCTGCCGCGCCTCCTGGACCGGGTCGGCGACCGTACGGTGATGCTGCCCGCCGCGTTCGCCCTGCCGGCCGTCTTCACCGCGTACGGGCTCGCCACGCTCGCGGGGCCGTCCTGGCCCGCGCTGCTCGGCGCCTGGTGCGCGTTCGGTGCGGCCAGTTCGGCGCTGCTGACCCCGACGGGGCGGCTGCTGCGCCGCTCGGCCGCACCCGCCGACCTGCCGGCGGCGTTCGCGGCGCAGTTCTCGCTGAGCCACGCGTGCTGGCTGCTCACGTATCCCTTGGCGGGCGGGCTCGCGGCGGCCGCGGGCCCGGCGGCCGCCGCGTGGACGCTCGGCGCGCTGGCCCTCGCGGGCGCGCTCACGGCCACCTTGCTCTGGCCGACCCGGGACGCCACCCGACTCACCCACCGCCACCCCGAACTACCGCCCCACCACCCGCACTTGTCCGAGTCGACCGGCTCCGGGCACAGTCATCACCTCTCCGGCGCTTGAGGAGCGGGGGACATGCCAGGCCCCCGGCCTCACCGGAGATCGAGCCGCATGATCACCCGAGGGTGTCCCGCGAGTACGGACGTCGTGTCCGCGGCATGGGTGAAGCCCGCGCGTTCGAAGTTCTTGCGGAGGCCCGGGTAGGCCATCGTCAGGTCGACCTTCGCGTCGCCGTTGTCCAGGGGGTACGCCTCGATCGCCGGGGCGCCGTGGGCGCGGGCGAAGTCGACGGCGCCGGCGATCAGGGCGTGCGAGATGCCCTGCTTGCGGTGGCCGGGGCGGACGCGGATGCACCACAGCGACCACACCGGCAGATCGTCGACGTGCGGGATCTTGCGGCTGTGCGCGAACGCCGTGTCCGCGCGCGGTGCCACCGCCGCCCAGCCGACCGGCTCGTCCCCGTCGTACGCGAGCACCCCGGGCGCGGTCTCGGCGCGGCACAGCTCGGCCACGTACTCACCGCGAGCGGGGCCGCGCAGCTCGTTGTTGAGCTTCGACGGGATGCGGTAGCTGAGGCACCAACACACGGTGGACTGCGGCGACTTGGGCCCGACCAGGGCGCCTACGTCCGCGAAGACGGAGGCAGGGCGGACGGTCAGGGTGGTCATGGCGCCACGATGCCACGGTTCGGGCGCGTCCGCCGGGGGAGCGGGGCGGGGCTCAGCGGAACCGGGAGAGCAAGGCGTCGAGCCCTTCGGCCAGTTCCCCGGGGCCGCCCCGCGCCGGGCTTGCGCAGGCTCAGGCCGGAGAGGCCGTCGCGGTCGACCACCTCCAGCGCCGAGGCGAGACCCGGTCCCGGCTGAGCCGGCCGTAGCGACCACGGTCGGCGGCGCGGCGCCTGGGCTGGTCCGCTCTGGGGTTCGGCATGGCGGCCCTCGCGGAGCGGCCATAGTCGGCGGCGCGGCGCCTGGGCTGGTCCGCTCTGGGGTTCGGCATGGCGGCCCTCACGCTCACCGGTTCCCCCTCCGGCATCGTCTACCGGCCGCTGCCCGTCGACGACCCGGTCCGGCGCCGCCCCGTCATCACCCAGGCCGGGCAGAGGCTCGGCTGGCGCCCGACCGGCGCGATGCGCCAGAAGCCGTGCTCGCGGGCGCCGAGCAGCGCCGCGCAACAGGCGGGGGAGTCGAAGCGCGGCAGACACAGCCAGTCGACGGATCCCTCCCTGCCGAGCATCGCGGCCGTTTCCAGGTCGCCGATAAGGGCGTAGTCCTCGATGTGCTTGCTCATGATCGGGATACGCCGTGATGCGCTTCGCCGCCCTTCCAGCGTACGGAGGCCGCCCCCGGATGCCCCCGCCCACGGCCCCGTACACCCCCGAATCCGCTCGCTTCCCCGACCGCCCCCGGCTACCGTCCACCCCATGCCAGACATCCGCACCGACCGTCTCCTGCTGCGCAGTTGGCGGGAGTCCGACCTCGCGCCGTGGGCCGCTCTGAACGCCGACCCGGTGGTACGCGAGCACTTCCCGGACGTCCAGACGCCCGAGCGCAGCGCCGCCTCGGCGGCACACTTCCAGGCCGACCTCGACGAGCGCGGCTGGGGCTGGTGGGCGGTCGAAGTGGTGGAGACGGGCACGTTCGTGGGGTTCGCGGGGCTCGACCCGGTCGAGGACGGGATGCCGTTCGGCGGCATCGAGGCCGGCTGGCGGCTCGCCCGGCCGGCCTGGGGGCACGGGTACGCGACCGAAGCGGCCCGCGCCGTCGTGGAGTTCGGCTTCGACGGGCTCGACCTGCCGGAGATCCTCGCCGTGACCACCGTCGGCAACGTCCGCTCGCAGGCCGTGATGCGTCGCCTCGGCATGACGCACGACCCGGCGGAGGACTTCGACGACCCGACCGTCCCCGAAGGCCCCTGGCGGCGCAGCGTCGTCCACCGGCTCAGGCGGGAGGAGTGGCTCCGGGACGGAGAGCGGTCGCGGGGGCGCTCCTGACGTAGCTGCCCGGGGTCGTGCCCGTGAGGCGCTTGAAGTGCCGGTTCAGATGCGACTGGTCGTAGAACCCCGCCTCGGCCGCCACCTCCGCCGGGCGCAGGCCGTCGAGCAGCAGCCGCCTGGCCCGGTCGAGTCTGCGGGACGTCAGGTACTGGTGCGGGGCGATGCCGTACGCCGCGGTGAACGCCCGCACCAGATGCGCCGGATGGGCATGCAGCAGACCCGCGGCCTCGTCCAGGCTCAGCCCCTTGGGCACCCGCGCGTCGAGGAGTTCGCGCAGCTCAGCGGCGACTCCGGGGTCGCCCTGCGGCGGCCGGTCGGCGAGCCGGGGACGCAGGTGCGCGCGTAGCCGCTCCCCGATCAGGGCGAGCCGGCTCTCCGCCTCCAGCTCGTCACCCCGGTACGCGAGCGCCGTGTGCACCTGCCCCACCCGCCGCCGCAGCAGCGGATCGGCCAGATCGGGCCCGTCGACCGCGGCACCGATCAGGCTGTCGTCCAGGGCGGGCAGATCCAGGTAGAGGACGCGTTTGCGGAAGCCGTGCACGGTCGCGGGCGAGCCGTTGTGCGGAACGTGCGGGGGCAGCAGCGTCACGCGGTCGTGCGGGGTGCCGTGCTCGCGCCGGTCCAGGTCGTAGCGGACCGCGCCGTCGTCGACGATCAGCAGGGTCCACACGTCGTGCACATGCATCGGGTACGCGTGCTCCAGGAACCGCGCGTGGAAGACCTCCACGACCCCGGGCACCCGCGGGCGCCACGCCGCCACCCGCTGCCCCGGCGCCGCCGCGTCCCCGCTCGAACCGGCCTCCATGCAAAGAACGTACAAGATGCCCGAAGGGCCAGGTCGGCAGGATTGGACCATGACGACCGAGCACACTCCCGCAATCGCCCCCGAGCCCGCTTCCGCCGACACCGCCCCCGTCCGCTTCGACTCCAAGATCGCCGTGCTGCTTCGCGACGACCTGGAGTCCTGGCAGCGGCTCAACGTGACCGCCTTCCTCGTCAGCGGGCTCGGCACCGAGGCGCCCGAGGTGATCGGCGAGCCCTACGCCGACGCCGACGGCACCCCGTACCTGCCGATGTTCCGCCAGCCCGTCCTGGTCTTCGAGGGCGGGAAGGAGACGCTGACCGCCGCGCACGGCCGCGCCCTGTCCCGCTCGCTGCCCCGGTCCGTCTTCACGTCCGACCTCTTCGCCACCGGCAACGACCGGGACAACCGCGCCGCCGTCCGGGCCGTGCCGAAGGAGGACCTCGACCTGGTGGGGATCGCCGTGTACGGGCCGAAGAACGCGGTCGACAAAGTCCTCAAGGGCGCCCGAATGCACCCCTGACCTGCACGGACGCCGGGGCCCCAGGAGGACTCCCGCAGCGGCTGTGTAGCATGGGTGTTCGCGAAGGGGAGTAGTCCCGAGAACCGCTGGTCGACACACTGGACGTCCGAGGACGCCCCGGCCACCGGGCCGCCCGCACCGAGTGCGGGGGCGGACGAGACCTTCGGCCAGGCATGACCCTGCCCGCACCACCGTGCGGGCGGATCCGTCGTGCCGGGCCGAAAGGGTTCTCCCCGTCGCCCGCCCGGGTGTCGTACGAGTCCTTCGGCCCGGCCCCAGCAGAAAGCACCCGTGCCAGAGATGACTCTCGACCCCCTGGCGATCCTCACCGCCTTCGGGCTGATCTTCCTCGCCGAACTCCCCGACAAGACCATGTTCGCGTCACTCGCCATGGGCACCCGCATGCGGCCCCTGTACGTGTGGTTCGGCACGTCCACCGCGTTCGTCGTGCACGTCGCCATCGCCGTGGGCGCCGGAAGCCTCCTCGGCCTGCTGCCGACCATGGTGGTCAAACTCGTCTCGGCGGCCCTGTTCGCCTTCGGCGCGTTCGTACTGCTGCGCACCGGCGACGACGAGGACGAGGACGGCGCGGCCCGCACCGTCACCGGCTTCTGGCCCGTCTACACCACGGCCTTCATGGCGGTCTTCATCAGCGAGTGGGGCGACCTGACCCAGATCACCACCGCCAACCTCGCCGCCACCAACGGCTGGCTCCCCACGGCCATCGGCTCCGCCGCCGCGCTGATGTCCGTCTCGGCCCTGGCCCTGCTCGTCGGCAAGTTCATCGCCCAGCGCGTCCCGCTGAAGACCGTGCAGCGCATCGGCGCGGTCTGCATGGCGGGCCTCGCCATCTGGACCCTGGTGGAGGCGTTCACCGGCTGAGCGCCCACGCCGCCCACGTTGTACGTACGGGCCCCTGGACCTCCGCGGTCCGGGGGCCCGCGACGATCGGTCGTCGCGGTCGTCGCGGTCGTCGCGGTCGTCGCGGTCGTCGCGGTCGTCGCGGTCGGCCGGGCTCGCGCAGCCGGAGTCGGATTACGGGTTCCGGTCGGAGGCCGGAGTCGGGCACGGGTTCCGGTCGGAGACGGCAGGGGCCGCGGAGAGGCCGTGGGGGTCGGTGCGGAGCGCCGCGTCCGCCGCGGCGAGGATCGCGCCGAACGTCCGGGTGATCACCGGCCGGGCGAGGCGCCGTGTGAGCAGTCCGCCGACCAGCGGCACGGGAATCTCGGCACGTGTCCTCCAGCGCACGAGTGTGCCGCCCTCGGCCTCCGTGCACGTCATCCGCCCCAACTCGTGCCGGGACGGCGGCAGGCTCCGCTCCACCACGTACTCCGTGACGTACGGCGCCTCGTACCGCGTGATGCGCTCCCGGAACCGGCCGATCAGCCACAGATGGTCACGCACCGCGCCCACACCGTACGGGGCGGACTCGCCGTGCCGGGTCAGGCGGCAGCGGAGGACCAGGGGCGAGCGGGTGCGCGCGCCGCAGCTTGTCCGGGTTGCGCATGGCGTACAGGCCGGTGACCCGGCCGGCGTGGATCTGGAACGCGACCAGCCAGTCGACCCCGTCCACGGTGCCGAAGCACGCCGCGGGCATGCCGTTGTAGAGCGCGGGCCGGATATCGACCGCTCCCGGCGCCACGCTCGTACGGTGCACGCCGAGGACGAAACGGGCGACCTCCGCACGGCCGAGGACGGGGCGGCGGGCCGCGACCACCCTGCCCCCGCCGTCGGCGATCGCCACCACGTCGGGCGCCAACAGGTCCATCAGCGCCTGCACTTCACCGGTCGCCGCCGGCCCGCAGGAACCGCTCGACGACCTGCCCGCCGGTCGCCGTGTCGGGCTCGAAGCGCCGCCGCCGCGCCTGTACGTGGCGGCGCGCGCGGTGCGCGATCTGCCGCACGGTGGGCTCGGCCTTGCCGATCGACTCGCCGATCTCGCCGTGCGTGTAGCCGAACACGTCGTGCAGCACGAACACCACGCGCTCGGTCGGCCCGAGCGTCTCCAGGACCAGCATCATCGCCATCGCCATCGCCATCGCCATCGCCATCGACACGGACTCGGCGAGGATCACGTCCTCGCTCACCTCCGGCGCCGTACGGATCGGCTCCGGCAGCCACGCCCCCACGTACTCCTCGCGCCGCGCCTTCACCGCACGCAGGTGATTGAGGGCCTGCCGGGTGAGGGTGCGTACGAGGTAGGGGCGCGGGTGGTCGACAGCGTCCTGGTCGACGGCGCTCCAGCGCAGATAGCTCTCCTGCGGGTGCGGTCTTCGGGGTGCGGCACTCGGCGGTCGGCGGTCGGCATGAGGACACGTGGGGCGGGAAAAGCGTGACATCCGCGCACGGGAGCGGGGGCTATTCCGCGTAGGGCCGTGTGCGGGGAGTGGTCAACGCGTCGGCGAGGCAGGAGGGTTGGGTGCGGGGCCGCGCGGCGGGTCCGCATACGGTCATCACGGCTCGGGCGGTGGCGGCGGCGAGCGCCAGGCGCAGGAGTGCGCGCCGGGTGGGAGCATTCAGGGCCGGTCTCCTCGCGGGTCAACTGGCGTGCGGGAGGGCGGAGTTGGCGTACGAGGGGGAGACCCCGGCGCCGCCCGGGGAGGGGAGACGGTCAGGCGCCGGGGTCGTCGCGGTGGCCGGGGGGATCTCGGCGGACCGCTTCGAATGGGTCACTCGGATGGTGCCCCGGAAGATCGCGGACGGAGCGTCGGTCGGGGCGGTGATCCGTTGAATGCGTTGAACCCCGGGCTTCAGCGGAAGTGCTTCGGGTTCAGCGGCAGAGCTTCGGGTTCATCGGAACAGCCCCGCGTTCTCCGCCGCCCACTGCCGGAACGGCCTGGCGGGGGCCCCGGTGATCCGGGCCACCGTGTCGCGCACCGCGAGGAGTTCGCCGTTCACGTCGCCGCCCGTGACGTCGAGCACCGCGTCCGCCGCCTCGTCCCCGAAGACCGCCACCATCTGCGCGTACGCCTCCTGCCGGCTGATCTCGGCGAACGGCACCTCCCGTCCGACGGCCGCCGCGACGGCCTCGACCTGCCGGCGGGCGGTCACCGGCTCCGGCCCGGTCAGGGCGTACGTCCGGCCCCGGTGGCCGGGCTCGGTCAGCGCCACGCGCGCCACGGACGCGATGTCCGCGGGGTGGATCGTCGGCAGCCCGGTGTCCGCGTACGGCGCGCGGACCGTCTCACCGGCGCGGACCGCCTCCGCCCACATCAGGGAGTTCGAGGCGAACTGGGTCGGCCGCAGGATCGTCCAGGCCAGGCCGCTGCCCTTGACCAGCCGCTCGACCCGCAGGTTCTCACGGGCCGGACCCAGGTGCGGATGGGTCAGGGCGGTGATGGACGAGACGAGCACCACGTGCTCCACACCGGCCAGGCGCGCCGCCGCGAGGATCTCGGCGTCCGGCCCGAGTCCGGACGGGAGGAACAGTGAACGCACCCCGTTCAGCGCGCGCTTCAACGACTCCGGATCCGCCAGGTCCCCCTCGACGGCTTCCACTCCGGCGGGAAACGCGGCCCGCGCGGCGTCCCGCGTGAGCCCGCGCACCGGCCCGAGCTCTCGTGCGTGCATCTCCCCGAGCAGCGCCCGGCCGATGTTCCCGGTGGCTCCTGTCACGAGCAGCATGTGTGGGTCCCTTCTTTGTCAGGCGATCGACGGCGTCCGGTGGTCGACTCGACGCAACGCTAGAAACTGAAGGGCACTTGAGGTCAAGCAGCGAACTGAAGGGCACTTGAGGTCAAGGAGCGACCGGCTCGACCACGACCCCGAGCAGCTCCGCGAACGCCTCGCGCCCCGCCTGAGTGACCCGTACCGCCCGGCCCGAGCCCACCCGCCGTACCCAGGACCGATCGAGCGCGGCCGCGCACAACGCGGCGCCCAGTGCGCCCGCCAGGTGGGGGCGGCGCTCCGTCCAGTCGAGGCAGCTGCGGACCAGGGGGCGGCGGCTGCCCTGGGGGTGCTCGTAGTGCAGAGCCTCGGCCAGCCAGGCGCGGCCCTCGGGTGTGACGGCGAGTCCGGCGTCGTCGGCGACCAGGTTCCGGGCGATCACCGCGTCGGCCAGAGCCACGCCCAACTGCCCGGCGAGGTGGTCGTAGCAGGTCCGGGCCCTGGCCTCGGCGCTGAGGCGCACCGACTGGCGCAGGTTGCGCGGACGCGGGGTGTCCGGGGCGTACGAGGCGAGGGCCTCGATCAGCGCGGCGGCCTCGGGGCTCGCGAGCCGCACGTACCGGTGGCGGCCCTGGCGCTCCTCGGCGAGCAGCCCGCCCTTGACGAGCCGCGAGAGCTGCTCGCTCGCCGTGGACGGCCGCACGCCGGCGTGGCGCGCGAGCTCGCCCGCGGTCCAGGCGCGGTCGTCGAGCAGGGCCTGGCAGAAGGCGGCCCGGGTGGGGTCGGCGAGGAGCCGGGCGGTATCGGCGAGGGACGACATACCGCCATGGTCCCGCAACGACGGTTCGGCCCCCGCCGAACTGTTGCGGACCTAGCGTCAGGACCATGACGTACGAGAGGGATGAGACCGCTACGGCCCGGGACCGTTTCGCCCGGCTGCACCACGGGAACGAGCCGCTGCTGCTGCCGAACGCCTGGGACCACGCCTCGGCGGCGGGGCTCGCGGCGGCCGGGTTCGAGGCCGTCGGCACCACCAGCCTGGGGGTGGCCGCGGGCCTCGGTGTGCCGGACGGCGCGGCGGCGACCGCCGAAGCGACGCTGGCGCTCGCCCGCAGAATCGGCGAAAGCCCAGGAGGCGTGCTCCTCAGCGTCGACGCGGAGGGCGGATTCAGCGACGATCCCGCTCAAGTGGCCGCCTATGCACGGAAGTTGGCGGACGCGGGTGCCGTCGGCATCAACCTGGAGGACGGCCGCCCCGACGGCACGCTCGCCCCGGCCGGGCTGCACGCGGCGAAGATCGCGGCGGTCAAGCAGGCCGTACCGGACCTGTTCGTGAACGCCCGCACCGACACCCACTGGCTGAACCGCGACCACGCCGCCACCGCGTCCCGCCTCGCCCGCTACGAACAGGCGGGCGCCGACGGGGTGTTCGCGCCCGGCCTCTCCGCCCCCGGCGCCATCGCCGCCCTGACGGCCGTCCTGCGCACCCCGCTGAACGTCCTCGCCACCCCCACCGGCCCCACGCTCCCCGAACTCGCCGCACTCGGCGTCCGCCGCGTCAGCCTCGGCTCGCTGCTCTACCGCACCGCCCTCACGGCGGCCCTGGACACGGCGCGAGCGGTACGGGACGGCGGCCCGCCGGTCGACACCCGGGTCATGTCGTACGGCGAGGTCCAGGAGCTGGGCCGGGGGTGAGTGGGAGGACGACGGCCCGAGGCATCGCATCCAAGTCCCTTTCCCCCGACCGTAATTGAGGTTCGCATCCCAGGCGTCCATGCCATCATCCGGGCATGTCACGTACCGATATGCCGTCCGCCTGGGACGAGCGCACCATGCTGAGCACCTTCCTCGACTACGCCCGCGCCACCGCCGTCGCGAAGTGCGCCGGACTCTCCGACGAGGAGTCCGGGAACGCGCCGCTGCCCGGATCGCCGTTGATGACGCCCGGAGGGGTGCTCAGCCATCTGCGGTGGGTGGAGCACTGGTGGCTGGACGTGGTCTTCCTCGGCGCGGAGAACCGCGGTCCCTGGACCGACGACGACCCCGACCGGGAGATGCGCATCGGCGCCGAACTCCCCCTCGCGCGGCTCGTCGAGGAGTACGAGGAGCAGAGCGCCCGCTTCCGTGAGCTGGTCGCCGCGCACGACCTGCGGGACCTCGCGAAGAACCCGGTACGGGGCGGCACGCACGTGACCCTCGGCTGGATCCTGATGCACCTCATCGAGGAGACCTCACGGCACAACGGCCACCTCGACATCCTGCGCGAGCTGACGGACGGCACCACCGGCGACTGACCCGCCCGCGCCGCGCCCGTGGGGGGCGAGGCCGCGAGGCCCTGCGCTACGCCGACAGCGCGCGCTCGCCCACCACCTGCCCCCCGCTGAACTCGCCGGTCCGCCGGAAACCCAGCTTCAGGTAGAACTTCTCGGGACCGTCCTCGCCGGGATGCCAGGTCACGGTCAGCCGGTCGCCGCCGCGCCTGCGGATCTCGTCGGAGACGCACCGGACCGCGAAACTGCCGTATCCACGGCCCTGTTCGGCCGCCGAGATGTTCAGCCGCCACAGTCCGGAGCGCAGATCGGGGCGCAGACCGGGGCGCAACTCGGGGCGAGGGAGGTCCGCTGCTGCGTGGTCACCGTCACCGGAGGACCCGCCCGCCGCGAAGTCGGCGTCGAAGAACGCCATCAGGAAGCCGACGGGCCTGCCCCCGTCGACGATGAGCCGCGGCCACGCGATCTCGGGGTGTACGTACGCCTCGGCGAGGGACTTCACGACCGGGGCGACCAAGTGCGTCTGATCCGGGCGCACTTGAATGCTGAGCGCCGCGTCGAGGTTGGACTCGGTGATCTGCTCCAGGCGGAGGCCGGTGGACATCAGGGCTCCTCTTTCAGGGGCGCAGCGCGGCGCGCAGGCTCAGGCCGTGGTGGTGGCGGAGGCGGTAGGCCTCCCAGCAGGACAGGGTGGTCACGGTCAGGGGCGCGCCGAGGATGAACAGGGTGCGGACCGGGCCGGGGACGTCGGCGTACGCGCCGTTCACGAGGTCGAGCAGGGCCATCTCCCAGACGAGCAGCGTGGCGAGCACGGGCGGCATGAACTCGTGGATGTCGGCCGTGCGGAACACATGCACCAGCGACAGGCCGACCCCGTACAGCGCGAAGCCGAGCGACCACAGGCAGGCGAGACCGATGACGATCTTGCCGGGCAGGCCGACCAGGTCGCGGAAGCCCTCCGCGTCCGGCGCGATGGCCAGCGGAAACGTCGCCATGGACGCCACCAGGGCCACGATCGCCCCCGCCGACCGCAGTGCGCGCCGTAGATACAGTCGCCGCAGCCGCCCGCGCGCCGCAGCCACGAACGCGCCGAACACCACGCAGAACGTGCAGATCAGCACCAGCGCGCTGTGCCAGCTCTGGTTGCCGCGGTCGGTGAGGGTCTTCTCGGCCTCCGCGGCGCCGTCGAGCATGCCGTAACCGATCGACATCCACAGCCAGATGCCGAGCCCGAGAGCCGTGCGCCAGAGCTGCAGACGGCCGACGGTGCGGTCCTCGACGCGGTCGGCGCGCGAGGGGCGGAACACCCGCTGCGCGGCGTACAGCGGATTGCGGACACAGCGCCAGAAGCGCTGCCCGCGCGTGGGCGGGGGCGAGGGCAGGTGCGGCCCGGGCAGGGGCGGACGGCCGTACGGGTACGGCGGCTGCTGACCCGGGCCGGGCGGAGGACCCCAGCCGGGCTGCTGACCCCAACCGGGCGGAGGCGCCTGCTGCGGTACGGGATGGGGTGCGGGGTGCGGTCCGGGGTGGGGGCTGGGGTGCTGTCCGGGGTGGGGGCCGGGCTGTTGAGGGCCCTGGTACGGCCCCTGCGATCCTCCCGGCCACGTGCCGTGGCCACTTCCTCCGTACGCGCTCACGGCGTTCCCCCGTCGTCCGATCCTGCCGAGCCCGCCGCATGGTAGCGGGTTTCCGTCGCAGGTCACGCGGGGTTTCCGGGGTGCGGGACCAGGGCCGTCCCGAGGCGGAATCCGGAATGCGAGCTTCCGTACCGCTGGCTACCTTGACCCCATGGCAACTGAAAGTAGCTACACCCTTACTGAACGCATGCGTGCGCCGCACAGGCTGCGCACTGTCGGCCTTCTCTGTGCGGTCGCCGCGGCGGGCGGCCTGCTGACCGGCTGCGGCAGCGACAGCGGCGCGGGAGGCGAGAAGACGTCCAAGGCCGCAGCTGCCGCGGCGGCCGCTGCCCAGACCGAGTCACCGACCGGCACGGCGTCGCCGAGCGAGACCGCTTCGCCGACCGGTACCGCCTCACCGACCGGTACCGCCTCGCCGAGCGAGACCGCTTCGCCGACCGGCACGGCGTCGCCGAGCCCCGGCAGCACCCTCACTGACGACCAGGCCGAGCGGAAGGCCCTCGTGCCCAAGGTCAAGGTGACCTACGACAAGGCGCTCACGACCGCCGTGGACGCCGTGCCGGACTCCAAGCCGGTGGCGATCGAGCTCCAGGGCGGCCCCAATGGCGCCCCGTGGTGGGACGCGGAGGTCGCCAAGGCGGACGGCAGCGTGTCCACGGTGCGCGTCGACGCCGTCTCCGGCAAGGCCGACCAGCCGCGGGCCGACACCGATGAGGGCGCCGACGACAAGCGGCAGCTCGCCGACCTCCTCGGCAAGGCCAAGATCACGCCGGAGGACGCGGCCGCCGTCGCCACCGGCAGGACGAAGGGCACGGTCAGCTCCGTCGAACTCGACGACACCGACCAGGGCGCGACCATCTGGTCCGTCGACGTGATCGACCCGAAGAGCTGGAACAAGACCTCGTACGACATCGACGCGACCAACAAGAAGGTGCTGAAGGAGGAAGTGGACCGCGACTGAGTCCACGGACCGCGCGCAGCCCCGGGTCCCGGCGTCGACATCGGCGCCGGGGCCCCGTCGTGCCGTTCTCTTCTCTCCTTCCTCACCTTCCTCTCCTTTACTGCCGAGTTCGCAATGTGCACGCTTATGTCCCGTTACATTCCTTACGCATGGCTTTGACATGGGCTGCGTACCTTCATGGATGTCGCCACGAACGGCGGCGCACTCTCTGGAACCGAGACCCGGAAGGGCCCTCTTCGCCATGCGTACGACTCCCCGCGCCCTGCGCGTCAGCATCATCGCCACCACCGCGGCCGCCGCCATATCCCTGGGCGCCGCCTCCGGAGCGGTCGCCGCGACCGCTCAGCCCGCGCCGGTCTCCGTCGAGAACACCGCGCACGGCCACGCGGCTCACGGCAAGAAGAAGCGCGTCTACGTGAAGACCGTGAAGCTCGCCTCGAAGGGCCACACCGCGAAGGTGTACAAGCTCGGCAAGGGCTCCTACCAGGCCGATGTCCTGTTCCACGGCAAGAAGTTCGGCACGCTGACGGCGAAGGGCAGGGCGGCGTCGGCGAACCTCAACGGGCTGCACGTCAAGCTCACTTCGGGCGGAATGGTCAGCTCCTGGGTCGACCGCGCGAAGCCCGCGCCGAAGCCCAAGCCCAAGCCCACGCCCACGCCGAAGCCGAAGCCGGTGAACAAGCGTGAGCTGGTCCGCATCGACACTCTGGTGGACGGCAGCCCCGCGAAGATCTACAAGCTCTCCGCACACCACTGGCAGGCCGAGATCGGCGGTGACCTCCAGATCGGTCTTCTGGACGCCGACGGCTTCACCGACTCGGCCGAGAACAACGGCATCCGCGTGGAGTTGACCGATACGGGCGTCATCAGTTCCGTACGCACGGACCCGACTCCCGCCCCGGACCCGGACCCGGTCCCGGATGAGGACACGAATCCGCCCGCCCCGGTCCCGGACGAGGACCCCACGCCCGCCCCGATCCCGGACGAGGACACGAATCCGCCCACCCCGGTCCCGGACGAGGACCCCACGCCCGCCCCGGTCCCGGACGAGGACACGACACCGCCTGTCCCGGTCCCTGACGACCACACGACGCCGCCTGTCCCGGTTCCCGATCAGCAGCCGGACCAGGCGCCCGTCGACCTCGGCTGAGCAGCCTGCCGCTACTCCGCGTTGGGCTCATACGGCTCATACGGCTCATACGGCTCGTACCTGATGACCGCGCGGTTGTCGCGGTGCAGGAACCGGCCCACGACCGCCCGGAGCTCGTCGGCGGTATTGCTCAGCATGTTGCCGAGCGCGCTGCGGACGAGCTGGGGTCGCCGAAGAGCGTGGCGAAGCGGCAGAGTTCGTCGGCGCGCGGCCACGGTCGCGATCGGTCGAGCCGCTCGCGTTCGAGCTGGGCCTGCGCGCGCTCCAGCTCAGCTCGGCCGCGGTGGGCCCGGGGCGCAAGGTTCAGTCGGGTGTGAGTGGCGTGCCGGTGTGCCGCCCGTACGCCCGGCTCATGCGCACCGCTCCCGCAGCAACTCCGCGCCCTCGCCCCGCAGTTCGTCGCAGTACGCGCCACGGCCCGTCATCGCCATGATCAGGGCCAGGGTCGGGCCGGTCACGAGCGCGCCCGCCCCGGCCGTGAACGGGCCGTCGCTCGCCTCGAGGCGCAGGGCGCCGATCCGGCCCTTGGCGAGGACGACCTGGTCCGTGGACGCGTAGTACGTGGCGAGACGCGTGAGCACGTCGACCGGGTACGTGCGCCGGATGCCCAGGGGACGGCGGATGTCCTCGCCGTGGACCACCGTCTCGCCCAGCATCGCCCGCAGCGGCAGCGGAGGCTTGGTTCTGCTCGGCACGGACGCGCGGAAGCGGGCCAACGTCTCGGCCGGGTCGGCCCCGAGCTGTTCGGCGAGGCGCATGGCCACTTGCCGGTCGAAGTCGAACCGGCAGCGGATCACGCCCGCCAGCCAGCGCACCGCGCCCAGCCGGGCCGCGGCCGTGAGGTGGGCGAGCACCTCGCGGACCGTGAGGCCGGTGCACAGCGAAGGCGTCGCCCACCGCTCTTCGCTCAGGCCGGTGAGGTCGTCGGCGAGTGCGGCGCGCTCGGTGTGGATCAGGTGCCAGAGGTCGGTCATGTGCGGTACGTGTCCCGTCGGCTTGCTCGTAGCATCGGTCGCATCGGTCAGGGCGTTCAGGCGAGCATGCGTGCCGCCAGGGTGACCAGCGGGTCTTCCAGGGCGCGCAGTCCGTCGAGGTCGTCGGCGACCAGGCGGACGTCCACGAGCTGGGCGATGGCGGCGACCAGGGCCTCGCAGGCGAAGCGCTGCTCCGTCGAGTGGGCGCCGAAGATGTCGGCGATGGCGTCGCGGAAGCGGCCCTGGATCGCGTTGCGCCGCTCGATGGCCTCGGGGCCGACCGCGTAGATCTCCACCAGGAACAGCCGGGCCAGGGCGGGGTGTTTGGCGAGGGTGCGGAGGTAGATGTGCAGGAGGGTGCGGAAGGCTTCGACCGGTTCGGCGTCGGCGTCAGCACTGGCACTGGCACTGGCACTGGCGGAATCGGCATCGGCATCGGCATCGGGGGTGTCGTCCCGCCGCCTCTCCATCAGCTGCACCAACAGCTCCGCCGCCGCGTCCAGGGACTGGATGAAACAGTCCTGCTTCGAGCGGAACTGCTGGTAGAACGTCTCCCGCGACACCCCGGCCCTGCGGATGATCTCCGCGACCGGTGTGCCGACGTACCCCTTCTCCTGCATCGCCTCGGCCATCGCCATCAGCATCCGCACCCGCTGCGAGGCCACCACCTGCTCACGAGCCAGGTGGTGCTGGCCGCTCGGTAGAGGGCGGGGCGCGGGCGGGACGGCGGGGGATCGGTCGATGCGTGCGCCACGTCTGCCTCCGCCTCCGCGCTCCGGGTCCGGCTCAAGGCGCAGTGTAATGAGGGCGGTGGCGAGCATCTCGTAGTGCCCGACGAGGAGCAGGAACTCCACGGCGGCCGGTTCGTCGAGGTGGGTACGGAGCCGGGCCCACGCTTCGTCGTCCAGGTCACGGTCCGCGTGCAGCAGGTCGACGGCGGCAAGGAGCGCCCGCTCCCGCGCGGACCAGCCGCTCGCGTCCGGGCCTTCGGTCACCCGTCGTACGTCGTTCCGCCCGACGCCGAACCCGCCGGCCGAGGCGTTCGTGATGCGTGAACTCGTAGGCGCAGCCGCACAGATGGGCCACGCGCAGGATGATCAGCTCCGTGTCGCGGCGGGGCAGGGTGCCGCGCGGCATGAGGCGGGCGGCGAAGCGCAGCCAGCCGCGGAACAGCGGCCGGTTCCTGCCGAGCGTGAGGAACAGCGCGGGCGCCCGGGTCCCCGCGACCCGCCCGGCGATCTGGCTGAACACCCAGATCCGCAGGCCCACTTCACGTCGCCCACCGGGCCGAATCCGGGCGGCCGGGCCCGGTCGTGAGCCCGTCATCGCGTCGGTTCCCGTGCTGGATTCATCTCCATCGAGGACGCGCGAACTCCGCCTGATCGAAACTTACTTAAACTGAGCAGCGCATTCGGTAGGGGTCAGGAACTTCTCAAGGTTGAGTCAACTCTAGTACGCATTAAAGCCTCTGAGTGGGTGTTACGATCGGTGTATGAACCTCAAGGAGTGGGCGATCGCGAATGGTGTGCACCCGCACACCGCCTATCGCTGGTTCCGTGAGGGCACGTTGCCGGTGCCGGCTGAGCGAGTGGGGCCGCGCACGATCCTGGTGAACGTCGAGGCGAACTCCTCGACGGCAGCGGTCGAAGGCGTGGGCCTGTACGCCCGTGTCTCCTCGCATGACCAGAAGGACGACCTTGCCCGTCAGACAGCGCGGTTGGCCGACTGGGCTGCAAAGGCCGGGCACCGGGTCGTGCGGATCGAGTCCGAGATCGCCTCGGGCATGAACGGCTGCCGCACCAAGGCCCGCCGACTGCTGGGCGACCCGGCGGTGACCACCGTGGTGGTGGAGCACAAGGACCGTCTCGGCCGCGTGAACGTTGAGCTGGTCGAAGCCGCCCTGTCCGCGTCCGGTCGGCGCCTGGTGGTGCTGGATGACGGCGACGTCGAGGACGACCTGGTACGCGACATGATGGAGGTACTGACCTCGTTCTGCGCCCGCCTGTACGGGCGCCGCTCGGCGAAGAACCGCGCCAAGAAGGCCCTTGAAGCGGCGGCGGCCGGTGGCTGACAAGAAGCAGCTCCGCACCATCGATACCCCGTTTGTAGCCCTCGGCCCGTCCGGTGTGGCGATACGCGACCGCCTGGGGCGCCTCACCCCCGAAGACGAGAAGGTGTTGCGCCTGGTCGGCGAACACCAGGGCCGCCTGGCCTGTCTGGACCTCAAGGCCCGCTGCCAGGCCGGGCACGACCACGACCACGACGCCTGGGCCGCCCGTAAGCGGGAGCTGACCGAGCAGTCCTCGTCGCGTATCGCGGGTGCGATCACGAAAGCCACCCACGATCAATACGGCTTGGCCAGGCGCTGTCTCATGGCGCACATCCAGAACCTCGAAGCCGGTATCCGCACGCTGCGGCACCGGCTCTCCTTGCCGATCGGGGAGAAAGGCAGCAAGCGGGCGCCGGGCGGATACCGCAGCAAGGGCGAGTGGTTCCACAAGTCCCGCCGCCTCGCGACGCTGGAACACCGCCTGGAGGTGGCCCGCGACGACTGGACTTCCGGCCGCGTACGCGTGGTGCGCGGCGGTCGGCGACTGCTCAAGAACCGCCACAACCTCGCCGCCGCTCAGCTCACCGAGCAGCAGTGGCGCCAGCGGTGGGAGGCCGCGCGCTGGTTCCTCGCTGCTGACGGCGAATCGGGGAAGAGGTTCGGTAACGAGACGATCCGCGTCACGCCCCAGGGCGAGGTCAGCATCAAGCTGCCCGCCCCGCTCGCCCACCGGGCGAACGCCCAGCACGGCCGGTACGTCCTCGCCTCTAAGGTCGCCTTCAAGCACCGGGGAGATGAGTGGCGCGACCGGATCGACGCTCATCGGGCCGTCGCCTACCGCATCCACCTCGACGTGGCCCGGGGACGCTGGTACCTCACCGCGTCGTGGACCAGGCCCGTAGTGCAGACCATCCCGCTGGCCGCCGCCCGGGCTGAGGGCATGGTCGGCGTCGACACCAACGCTGACCACTTCGCCGCCTACCGCCTTGACCAGCACGGCAACCCGATCAGCGACCCACGCCGCTTCTACTACGACCTGTCCGGGTCGGCCGACCACCGAGACGCCCAAGTCCGGCACGCCCTGACCCAGTTGCTGCACTGGACGAACCAGGCCGGGGCAAAGGCGATCGGCATCGAGAACCTGGACTTCGCCGCCGAGAAGACGAGGGAGAAGCACGGCCGCAAGAAGCGGTTCCGGCAGCTCATCTCCGGCATGCCGACCGGCAAGCTCAAGGCCCGAATCGTCTCGATGGCCGCCGAGCACGGCATCGCGATCGTCGCCGTCGATCCGGCCTACACCTCCATGTGGGGCGATGAGCACTGGCGCAAGCCCCTGACCAGCAAGACTCGCAACATGACTCGCCATGACGCCGCTTCGGTGGCCATGGGCAGGCGCGCCCTCGGCCACCCGATTCGGCGACGGACAACACCGCCCCACGACGACCAGAGTGATCGCCGCGAGCATCGGAACGTCCAGGCCGATCGCGGCATCCGAGGGCGCGAGGAAACCCGCCCCCGCACTCCCGGACCACGGACACGATCCGTGTCGCCGAACGCGGAGCGAACACGGGAGACCAGGACATCCAAAACCGTTCGGGATGTCCGCAGCGACCAGGAATGGGTCCAAGACTCACTCCTGCTCACTGACTAGGAACGGTACGCAACAGGCGCAAGGGGAACGATGGCCGACAGTGCACGCACCGCCCTCACCGGCGGCCTCCCGGTCGAACTCACGCGCCTGGTCGGCCGCGCGGCCGAACTGACCGAGGTCGCCGAGGCATTGGGGCAGGAGCGGCTCGTCACGCTGATGGGCGTGGGCGGCGTCGGCAAGACCCGGATCGGGCTGCGCGTGGCCCGGCAGGTGCGCGAATCCTTCCCGGCCGGTGTGTACTTCGTGGAGCTCTCCGGCCTGCGCGACCCCGAGCTGCTGCCCAACGCGGTGGCCGCCGTCGTCGACCTGCCCGAGCAGAGCGCCGCGGCGGACGAGGCGGACGAGGCGGACGCCTCCCAACTCCGCACGCTCATCTCCTACTTCGCCGACAAGCCGCTCCTCATCGTCCTCGACACCTGCGAGCATCTGGCCGACGCCTGCGCCCGGTTCAGCCGTGCGGTGCTCCAGTCCTGCCCCGGCGTGCGGATTCTCGCCACCAGCCGACGGCCCCTCGACGCGCCCGGCGAGCGGCTGCTGCAGATCGCCCCGCTCGACGCCCCCGACCCCGACGACGAACGGGCCGACGCGCGCCCGCCCTGCGGCCCCGCCACCGACGCCATGGAACTGTTCGTCGAGCGGGCGGCGGCCGTGTCCGGCGGCTTCCGCCTCACCGACGCCAACCGCACCCAGATCGCCCGCCTCTGCCACCGCCTCGACGGCATCCCGCTCGCCATCGAACTCGCCGCCGTCCGCGTACGGGCCCTGCCCCTCGAACAGATCCTGCGCCGACTCGACAACCGCTTCAGCCTCCTGACCGGCGGCAGCCGCGCCGCGCTGCCCCGGCACCAGACCCTGCGCACCGCCACCGACTGGAGCCACGAGCTCTGCTCAGAGCGGGAACAGATCCTCTGGCGGCGCCTGTCCGTCTTCGCCGGGGAGTTCGAGCTGAGCGCGGCCGACGAGATCTGCGCGGGGTCCGGCCTGTCCGAGGACGACGTCCTGGACTGCCTCATCGGCCTCGTCGACAAGGCGATCGTGCTGCGCGTCGAAT
The DNA here is from genome assembly GCF_031157275.1 of Streptomyces sp. LHD-70. Taxonomy (GTDB): domain Bacteria; phylum Actinomycetota; class Actinomycetes; order Streptomycetales; family Streptomycetaceae; genus Streptomyces. The sequence continues at coordinate 112,013 of NZ_JAVIFW010000011.1, read as the reverse complement.
CCGACGACGAGGCGGCCGAGCCGGACCGCGCCGAGCCGGACCACGCCGACGCCCCGGACGGCACCTGCGGCCGGGCCCGCTACCGGATGCTCGACACCCTCCGCGAGTACGGCCTCGAACGCCTCCAGGCCGCCGGCGAGGAGTACCCGTACGCCGCCCGGCACCGCGACCACCACCTCGCCCTGGCAAGGGAGTTCGGCCGCCGCTGGCTCACCGGCGGGCAGGTGCCGCGGATGCGCGCGATGTGGCGGGAGCGGCCCAGCCTGCGCAGCGCCCTGGAGTTCTGCTGCGCCAACCCGCAGGAGGCCCCGGCCGGCCTGGAGATGGCGACCGCCCTGTGGGGGCTGTGGCTCGGCATGGGCCGGATCGTGGAGGGCCACTACTGGCTCGGCCGGCTCCTCCCGCTCTGCCCCGAGCCCAGCCCCGTCCGCATGCGCGGCCTCTGCGCACTCGGCGACCTCACCCTCATGACCGGCCACCACCGGCAGGGCCTCGACCTGTCCGACGAGGCGGCGGGCCTCGCCGAGAAGTACGACGACCGGCTCGCCCTCGGCTACGTCGCCAAGAACCGCGGCCTGTACGCCACCCTCACCGGCGACGCCGAACGCGCGCTCAAGCACGTCACCGAGGCCCGTACCCTGTTCGCCGCCCAGGGTGAACGTGCCCTGGAGGGCTGGGCGTTGGCGACCCTGTGCGGCGCGTACACCGTCGCCGCGCAGCCGGAGAAGAGCCTCGCCCTGCACGACGAGGCGATCGCCCTCATGGACCGCGGGGAGCGCTGGGTGCAGGGCTGGCTGCACTGGCAGAAGGGCTGCTCCCAGTGGGGCCTCGGCCGCTTCGACGAGGCCAAGCGGACCCTCAGCACAGCGGCCGTGCTCTGCCTGGAGATCAACCACACGCAGGTGCTCGCCTTCTCCCTGGACACGCTCGCGTGGGTGGCCGCCGCCGAGAGGCGGTACGCGCAGGCCGCCCGCTGCCTCGGCGCCGCGGCGAAGCTGTGGGAGAAGTTCCACGAGCCCCGCCTCGGCATCCGGAGCATGCACGAGGCGCACCAGGCGGCCTGGGCGCAGGCCGAACGCCGACTCGGCCCGCGACGCCACCGGCTCCTCCTCGACGAGGGCGCCGCCCTGCCCCTGCACGAGGCCGCCGCCCAGGCCGTCGGACCGGCCAGGCCCGCGCTCCCCGCGGCCCGGCGCGCGCCCACGGCGAACAACTGGGAGGCGCTCACCGCACGCGAGCGCGAGATCGCCCTGCTCGTCGCGGAGGGCCTCTCCAACCGCCGGATCGCCGAGCGCCTCGTCATCTCCAAGCGCACGGTCGACTCGCACCTGGAACACATCCTGGGCAAGCTCGCGTACGCCTCCCGGACCCAGATCACGGCCCTCGCGCACGCGCAGGGGCGGCGAACCCCGCCGTGACCCGGGAATTCTCGAGTTGAAGCCCCCTGGACATCCGGCAACGATGCTGGACATGGGCACCCCCGATGACAGCGCCGCGGATGCGGACGGCGGTGGGCGCCGCCGCGTGGCACACCGCCGCATCCGCATGACCGGTCGCGACCCCGCCGAGCACCACCGCGCCGCCACCCCGCTTGAACTGCTCTTCGACCTGACCTTCGTCGTCGCCATCGGCACCGCCGCGCACCACTTCGCCGAGATGCTCGCCGAGGACCACGCGGTGCAGGCGATCACGGCGTTCGTCATGGCGATGTTCGCCATCAGCGTCGCCTGGATCAGCTTCACCTGGTTCGCCTCCGCGTTCGGCACCGACGACTGGCTCGACCGGGTCCTGACGATGGTCCAGATGATGGGCGTCGTCGTGTTCGCGCTCGGCCTGCCCGCGTTCTTCCACGCCATCGAGGAGGGCGACCACCTCGAACTGCGGGGCATCGTCATCGGGTACGTGATCATGCGCGTCGCGATGGTCTCGCAGTGGTGGCGCGCGGCCCGTGAGTCACCGGAGTTCCGGCACGTCGGCCACGCCAACATCCGCTGGACCGTGATCGCGCAGATCGGCTGGATCGCGCTCGCCTTCGCCACCGGACTCCCGCTCGGCCTCGCCTTCGTCGCGTTCATCCTGCTCGGCGCCCTGGAGCTGCTCCTGCCCGTCCTCAGCCAGGGCAGGGCGGGCGGCACCCCCTGGCACCCGCACCACATCGCCGAGCGGTACGCCCTGTTCGCCATCATCACCCTCGGCGAAGGCGTCGTCGGCACCGTCGCCTCCTCCGGCGACCTGCTCGGCGGCCCGGACGGCAAGCACTGGGGCGTGGACGCCGTCGCCGTCGTCGTCGCGGGCGTCGGCCTCACCTTCGCCATGTGGTGGGTCTACTTCACGACCCCCTTCGGCGACATCCTGATCCACCGCCGAGGCCGCGGATACCTCTTCGGATACGGGCACATCCCGCTGTTCATCGGCATCGCGGGCGCCGGGGCGGGCCTGCACGTGGCGGGGCTGCAGCTGGAGCACCACTCGAAGCTCGGCGAGCCCGCGGTGGTCCTCTCCCTCGCCGTCCCCGTCGGCCTCTACATCCTGATGGTCTACCTGCTGCACACCTTCCTGCTCTCCACCACCGACCCCTTCCACGCGCTCCTCATCGCCCTGACCGTGCTGGTGCTCGCCGCGGCGGTGCTCCTGTCGGTGGCCGGGGTCGCGCTGTCGGTCTGCCTGGTGGTGGTGATGCTCGCCCCGTTCGTCACGGTCATCGGCTTCGAGACGATCGGGCACCGGCACCAGCGGGCCATGCTGGCGGGCCTTGGCAAGGCGGAGTAGGGGCGTCTCCCTCCAGGGCTGTCTCCCTCCAGGGCTGTCTCCCTCCAGGGCTGTCTCCCTCCAGGGCTGTCTCCCTCTAGGGGTGTCTCCCTCCAGGTACGAAGAGCCTCGCCCCCGCAAGGGAGTTCCAGGCACGAAGAGCCGCTCCCTCCAAGGGAGTTCAGAGCCGCCCCGACACCACGCCGCGCCAGGTCCATCCCGCCGAGAGCACGGCCTCACGGAGCGGGTCCTTGAGCGCCGCGCTGTCGAAACGGCGTGACGTCACCTCCGTACCGGACCCGTGCACGCCCCCGCCGAACGTCCAGCGATGCGAGGTCGTCCGCACCTGGCCCCGGGTGGCCTCGGCGGACAGGGAGAGCGTGGGGGTGCCGCCGGCCCAGGTCACCTCCCACTGCCGGTCGACGGCGCGCACCTCGTGCTTCTCCGTGACCAGGCGCAGGCACACCTGAAAGGTCCGGCTGACGTGCGTGCGGGCGAAGAACGCGTACCAGGCGGGGTCGGAGATACGCCACTCCGCGACGAGGTCGGCCCGTTCCGGCAGGTCCTGGCCGGGTGCGCCGCCATGGATGACGTACGGCACCTCCGGACCGTTGAGGGCGAGCAGGGCGGCCCGTACGTCGTCGGCCGGGAGCGGGGTGACGCCCGCTGCGGGGCGGCGGGTGCCGGTCAGCCGGTCGAAGAGGCCCATGGGCTCAACCTGGACTTTCCTGTCGTGGCTCGAGGAGTGTCCCCCGTGTCCCCTTCAAGCTTGCCCCCGCACTCCCCGCCGCCGCACCCTCCCGGACGCCCGCATGCTCCCGGACGCCCGCATGCTCCCGGATGCCCGCATGCTCCCGGACCCCCGCGCCCGTACGCGCCCGCCCGCCGCCCGCCCGCGTGCCCGGCTCCCCCTGCCTCCGTGCCGGGGCGGGGGAGCGGTCGGCGCGAGTGCGACCGGGCCGCCCGTGTGGTGTTCGAGGCGGATGCCGTGGGCGACCAGGCGGACCAGGCTGAGCGCGATCAGGGCCTCGGCCCAGTAGAACGCCGCGTAGTCGAGCAGGCAGCCGTTGGGTGGCGAGCCCGGGGCCGCGTCGCGCAGGCCGACCAGGGCGAACAGGCTCGCGGCCGCCCAGCCGAGCGCGCCCCACTGCAGGCCGCGCCGCTGACCGACCACCAGCCAGCACGCCACCGCCACGGAGAGGCCGACCGCCCACATCGAGCCGATCATGAACCAGGCCAGGATGAACGTGCTCCGGGACCGGCCGGCCGTGCCGTCGAAGGCCGCCCACGCACCGTCCCCGCCGGTGGCGCGCGGCTCGAAGCTGAAGTGCGCGTTCTGGTCCTGGAACAGCAGCGCCACGGGCACCCGTTTCCCGCCGGAGTCGGCGGAGAGCGCGATGCGGGTGGCGTACCGGTCGAAGGGATAGTCCGACGGCGTGCCCTCGAACAGCGCCACGTCGATGACCTTCACCCAGTTCACGCTCTGCTGCCGGAACGTCAGCCGCTCCTGGCCGGGGGCGTTGGTGTGCAGCGTGATGTCCTCGGCGGCGTAGCCGAACTTGTCGGCGTACCTGCCCTTCGGGAAGACCTTCAACTGCACCGTCGCGCGCCGCATCTCGGGGTCGACGGCCTGCACGGCGGCGTTCACGTCGATCCGGTCGCGGGCGTCCTGCGCACCCGCGGTCACCACCCTCTGCCGCGTCTGGCGCTCGTCCACGTACAGGCCGATGCCGAGGCCGAAGAGGCCGAGCAGCGCGGCCACGCCGATCAGCAGTCGGCGGAGGGCGGACGGACCGGGCATGAGCCGATCCTCGACCGGCGAGGCGGGCCGCGCCAGGCGACGACCCCGTACGGGAGACGGAACCGGGACCGGGACGGCACCGGAACCGCACCGGAACCGCACCGGGGCCGAAATGGCCTGAAGCGTCCGTCTGGCCGGGAACGCCCGTGGGCATGCTGGCGGCATAGAACCTGGCGGCATTGAACCTGGTGGCATTGAACAGGGGATCCAGCGGACGCCGGATAAACCGTGGAAGAGCCGTGGCAGAGCCCTGGAAAGAACCGTGGAAAGAGCCGTGAACAGTGGAGAGACGACCCAACTCGCGGTTGCGCGCCCTCCTCGCCGAAGCCGCCTGGAGCAATGAGCAGTGCGCTCGCGCGGTGAACGCCGTCGGGGCCGAGATAGGCCTCGTCCTGCGCTACGACCGCACCTCGGTGGCCCACTGGCTCTCCGGTACGCAGCCCAGGCCGCCCGTGCCGCACCTCGTCGCGGAGACCTTCTCGCGGCGGCTCGGCCGCGTCATGACACCGGTCGCCGTCGGCTTCGCGCGGTCCGCGGCGGGCGCCGAACCGGCAGACAGGGCCGGACCGCGCGCGGCTCCCGGCTCCGCCGTCCGCGCCCTCGGCTCGCTCACCGGGCGCGACGCCGACCCCGTCGAGCGGACCGCACTCGCGGGCGAGCCCTACCGCGCGCTCGGCGCCCCACCGCACTGGTCCGAAGCCGGTGATACGGGCCGAAAGGGCGCGGGGCGGCGGGAGTTGGCGCGGGTCGGCGGGGCCGAGGTCGACCTGCTGCGCGGGGCCGTACGGCACTTCGCGGCGGCCATGGACGTGCACGGCGGCGGCCACGCCCGCCCCGCCCTCGCGCACTACCTCGCCGACACGGCCACGACCTGGCTGCACGCCCCCGGCGACGAACGCACCCACCGCCAACTCGGCACCCAGAGCGCGTACTTGGTGTTCATCCTGGCTCGCATGCACAGCGACATGGGCTGCCACGGCATCGCCCAGCGCTACCTCCACCTCGCCCTCGACCTGGCCCACGAGGTCCAGGACGGGGCCGCGTGGGCCATCACCCTGCGCGCGATGGCCGCCCAAGCGCTCCACCTGGAACACCGGCGCACCGCCCGGCAGTACGCCCAGGCCGCCGTGGACGCCCTGCCCGCACACGTCGGCGACGCCGTACGGGCGTTCGCCCTCGCGCAGTTGGCGGTCACGCAGGCCGCACTCGGCGACCGGGATGCCGCGCTCGCCGTGTTGGGCCGAGCCGAGGACCACGGGCGCAGAGCCGGCGTCGGCGACCCGTTCGGGGACTACCCGTCCGGCGCGCTGTCCTTCCAGAAGGCCGAGGTGCACCGGGAGCTGGGCGATCTGCGCGCCGCCGCGCGGGCCCTGCACCGCTCCACCCGGGAACGCCCCGCCCACGACCGCCGCGGCCTCGCCCTCACCCTGGCCCGCCGCACCGAACTCCTGCTGCGCAGCGGCCGGATCGGCGAGGCCTGCGAGGTGGGCCACCAGTTCCTGGAGGCGGGCGGCGGGCTGCGCTCGCACAGCGTCGTCACCGCCGTACGCACGATGCGCGGCAACCTCGAACCCCTGGCCCGGCACCCGTCCGTACGGGCCCTGCTCGAACGGGAGCGCTCGCTCGGGTAGCAGCCCGCCCGCACCGCCCCACATGCGAGCGCCCCCGACTTGTGTTCGTATGCCATGGAGTTCGGCCCGCCCCGGTGGGCCCGCCCGGCATACGAGAGGAAGTCCGCCCATGAACGACCCCTTCGCGTTCAGCCGCCTGATCCCCGCCCCGCCGGAGCCCGCTCCCGCCGGGCCTTCCGCTGATCGCTGCCAGGGCCGGCCGACCAGTGAGTTACGCGCCCCGGAAGCCCGCCCGAAGGCCCCGGCCACCGGCCCCGTTCCGGCCCGCCGCCCGGACGGCGCAGCCGCTGTGGTGCCGGGGGACAAGTGACGGAGGTTCCCGCGGAGGAAGGCGTGGCACAGCAGACGGAACCCGGACAGCGGAGGTGAGTTCCGAGGCGTACGACGACGGCGGGACTGGCGACGCTGCTGCTCGTCGGAGCGCTCGCCACCGGCTGCGGCGACGACAGCGAGCCGGACCCCATGCGCGGACAGCAGTGGGCCCTGGACACGCTGGAGCTGCCGGGCGCCTGGGGGACGGCGAAGGGCGACGACACGGTGATCGCCGTGGTCGACTCCGGCGCCGACCTCGAACACCCCGACCTCAAGGGCCGGTTGGTCCACGGACACGACTTCGTCGACGGCGACGACGAGCCTCCAGGGGGCGTCTCCCCCTGGACCGCAACGGCCACGGCACTCACGTCGCCGGGATCGCTGCGGCGCACACTGACAACGGCGTCGGCGTCGGCGTCGGCGTCGCGGGCGGGGCGCCGGGTGCGAAGATCATGCCGGTGAGCGTGAGCGTGAGCGTGAGCGTGAGCGTGAGCGTGAGCGTGAGCGTGAGCGTGAGCGTGAGCGTGAGCGTGCTCGGCGCCGACGGGGCGCCGTCGTCGTGGCCGCCGCGGGCATCGACGGGGCGAACACCCAGCCGTACAAGGTGACCACGCCGGTCCTGGTCGTCGGCGCCAGCGACCAGAACGGCCGGCCCGCCGAGTTCTCCAACTGCGGTGCGCAGAACGCCGTTTCGGCCCCCGGCGTCGGCATCCTGTCGACCCTCCCGACGTACAGGACCCGGGAGACCCTGAAGAACGACTCCGGCTCCGGCGAGCTCGACGGCACCTCGATGGCCTCCCCGTACGTCGCCGCCGTGGCCGCGGTGCTGCACGCGCAGGACCGCGACCCGGACCAGATCATGCGGGCCATCCGCTCCACCGCGAAGAACCCGGACGCGGACGCCAAGCTCGGCCTCGGCATCGTGGACGCGGAGGCGGCGGTGCAGGCGAAGAAGTAGCGCGGCGGGCCCGACCTCGTGCGGGCCCGCGCCCGGCGCCGGTCGCCGAGGCCCCGAACACTATGAACGCAACACCCGAAGCTCTGGCCCAGCCCTCCGACGGTTCCTAACATCCCGGCTCGCGACGCGACTTCGCGCCGCCCGAGCCGAACCGCAGGAGCCGTACCCGTGAACCGACACCACCCCCACCGGCGCCGCCCAGCCGTCCTGGCCGCCGTCCTCGCGACCGCCGTTCTCGGCACGCTCGGCAACGCACCCGTGGCCCACGCCCGCCCCGAACCGTCCCGGCAGGCCGCCTGCCCCGACGGACTCCCCGCCGGCACCGAATGCCGGACCGGCCAGGACGCGAACGGCGCCCACTACGCGATGGCGGTCCCGCAGGACTGGAACGGCTCGCTGGTCGTGCACGCACACGGCGGCCCTGACCTCGGTGACGCCTCCGACCCGGCGCGCAGCGTCGAGGACCTCAGCCGCTGGGCGGTCATGGTCGACGAGGGCTACGCCTGGGTCGGCTCGTCCTACCGGCGCGGCGGCTACGGCACCCGCATGGCCGTGGCGGACACCGAGCACGCCCGCCGCGCCTTCCTCGACGTGTTCGGCACGCCCGAGCGGACCTATCTGCACGGCCAGTCGTGGGGCGGCAACGTCGCCGCGAAGGCCGCCGAGACGCGGGACGGGCGCCCGTACGACGGAGTGCTGCTCACCAACGGCGTGCTCGGCGGCGGCTCGCGCGGCTACGACTACCGGGTCGACCTGCGCGCCGTCTACCAGTACTACTGCCGCAACCACCCCCGCCCGAGCGAACCGCGGTACCCGCTGTGGCAGGGCCTGCGCGCCGACTCCACGATGACCTCCGCCGGACTGCGCGCCCGCCTCCAGGAGTGCACGGGCCACACCTCGGACCCCGCCGACCGCACCGCCCTGCAGCAGCGCAACCTCGACGACATCCTCGCCGTCACCGGCATCCCCGAACGCACCCTGGAGTCGCATCTGCGCTTCGCCACGTTCACGTTCCGCGACATCGTGCACACCCGCCTCGACGGCCGGAACCCGTTCTCCAACCGCGGTGTGCGGTACGAGGGTTCGCACGACGACAAGGCCCTCAACGCGGGCGTGGAACGCTTCTCCGCCGACCCCTCCGCGCGCCGCGACCTCTCGTACGACAGCGACCTCACCGGGAAGGTGTCGGTGCCGGTCCTCACCCTGCACGCGATCGACGACCCGACGGCGTTCGTCGAGCACGAGGCGGCCTACCGGGCCACGCTGGCGGGCGCGGGCCGGGACGAGCATCTCGTGCAGACCTTCACGAAGGAGAGCGAGCACAGCGGCCTGAGCACCTCCGAGTACGCCAACTCCCTTGCCGCACTGGACCGTTGGGCCCGTACCGGCCACAAGCCCACGCCCCGCTCCGTGGCCGCCGCCTGCCCCGCCTTCGACGCCACGTACGGCACCGGCTGCTTCTACGACCCGGCGTTCCGGCCCGCCCCGTACGCCTCCCGCGTCCGGCCGCGACCGGGCGGCCACGACTGGCCCGCGATGACGGCCGCGCAGGAGCGGGCGTGGAGCCGGATCGACGGGGTGGGGATCGCCCCCTGAGGCCGTTCCTGAGGCCGTTCGTGAGGGGGTTCAGGGCAGGAGCAGCGACTTGCCCACCGTCGCCCGCCCTTCGAGCGACCGGTGCGCGTCCGCGGCGCGCTCCAGCGGGAACGTCGCCCCGACGGCCGGGCGGATCCGCCCCCGCGCAGTCAACCGCAGTGCCTCGCCGAGGAGTTCGCGTACGACGGACCGGGCGGGCGGCCCGGCCTCCAGGGTGTGGACCACCGTCACGTCGCGCGCCGCGGCCGTCGCCGGGTCGATCTCGGTGAGACCGCCGCCCGCGGCGCCGTACGTGAGGAACCTGCCGCCGTCCGCGACCGCCTCGAACACCGCCGGGCCGAGCGCGCCGCCCGCACCGTCGAAGGCCAGGTCGACGCCTGCCCCTCCGGTGGCCTCGCGGGCTCGTTGCTGCCAGCCGTCCTCGGAGTAGTCGAGCACCACGTCCGCGCCCAGCTCGCGAGCGAGGGCGAGTTTGCGTTCGCCGCGCGCGGCGGCCACCACGTGCGCGCCCGCGTCCCGCGCGAGCTGCACGAGCAGGGAGCCCGCGCCCCCGGCGGCGGCCGCGACCAGAACCCACTCGCCGGGCGCGATCTTCCCGGTGCGGGCGAGGGGCAGGGCGGTCACCCCGTCGTGGACGAGGGCCGCGGCATCGGTGGCCGCCACCCCGTCGGGCACCTCCACGAGGTCGTCCGCGGACGCGACGAACCGCTCGGCGTACGCACCGGACGCCCGGGCGACGAACTGCCGCCCCACCAGGCCGGGATCCACGCCCTCGCCCACCGACAGCACGGTCCCCGCACCGCCGCCACCCGGCACGTAAGGCGGCTCGATCGGGAAGAGCTCACCGCCCCAGCCGCCGCGCAGCAGGGTGTCGAGGTAGATGACGTCCACCGCGGCGGGCCGCACGACGACCTGCCCCGGCCCGGCCACCGCATCGGGAAGCTCGGCCGTCAGCAGCACGTCCGGACCACCGAACTCCCGCACCTGAATCGCACGCATCGTGATCACACCTCTGTCGCCGGTTGCGTCCGCCTTCATCGGGGACGTGCGGGAAACCTAGAAGTTGAAGCAGGGTTGAGGTCAAGGGGCCGCCATCGGCCCGAGGTCTCGGCTCGGGCGTCCCGCTCTTCGACGGGCCGTACGTCCCACAGCGCTATACCGTCGTCTCGGGCATGGTCTGGCGCCGATGTCACATCCGGGCCCGGCCGATCCGTCTTGAGGGTCAAAGGGGTGGCTGACAGGCCCCGCCCACCACAGCACGGGAGTTCATCATGGAAGAAGCGCGTCTTCCGCTCTTCAGCGGCACCGTCGGTCCCAAGGTGTTCCGGCATCTCAACTCGGCGAACAAGGCGATCGACGAATCGGGCCTGCCGGTCGCGACGCAGAACCTGGTGAAGCTCAGGGCCAGCCAGATCAACGGCTGCGGCTTCTGCACCGACATGCACTCCAAGGACGCCGCGGCCGCCGGCGAGACCCAGCTGCGCCTCAACCTCGTCGCGGCCTGGCGTGACGCCACCGTCTTCACCGAGCCCGAGCGCGCCGCCCTGGAGGTCACGGAACAGGGCACCCGCATCGCCGACGGCGCGAGCGGCGTCACGGACGAGGCCTGGTCCCGGGCCGCCAAGCACTACGACGAGGAACAGCTCGCCGCCCTGGTCGCCCTGATCGCACTCATCAACGCCTACAACCGCGTCAACGTGATCGCGCGGAACCCTGCGGGGGGCTACGAGCCGGGCCAGTTCGGCTGAGCTACGGCTTCTGGAGGGGCGGGGGTTCCGGAGGGTGGGGGTTCCGGGGGGCCGGGGGCAACGCTCACCGGCGCCCCAACCTCACTTGACCGCCTCGGGCAGCGGATGCGACGCCGCCTCGATCACGGAGTCGAGCAGTGACCGGGACCGCCGCAGTTCCTCGATCATCCGGTCGATCCGCTCCCGCTCCACCGTCAACTCCCTGACGAGACCGGCGTCCGCGGTCTCGGAAGGGCCGCCGTCGCTGTCCCGCATGCAGGGCAGCAACTGCACGATCTTCGCGCTGCACAGCCCCGCCGCGTACAACTCCTGGATCCGCCGGACCCGGTCCACCGCCGCCTCGGCGTACGCGCGGTGCCCGCCGGGGGTGCGCTCGGCCGACAGGAGGCCCTCCTGCTCGTAGTAGCGAAGGGAGCGCTCGCTCACTCCCGTCCGGCGGGCCAGCTCACCGATGCGCATGACGCAGCTCACACTCCGAAGCCTTGAACCTCACATTGATGTCAGGTTCTACGGTACCTGCATGACGCACACAGAGACCACCCCCGAGACCACCCCCGAGGCCAGCCCCAAAAAGACCACCGCCCCGAGCCCCCTCCTCGCGCCCGCCCGCCTCGGCGCCCACCGGCTCGCCAACCATCTCGTGATGGCGCCCCTGACCCGCAACCGCGCCGAGCACGACGGCACCGCGACGCCGCTGATGGCCGAGTACTACGCGCAGCGTGCCACCGCCGGACTGATCATCGCCGAGGCGTCCACTCCCCACGCCGAAGGCCAGACGTACCCCAACATCACGGCCCTCCACACCGACCGGCACACCGAGGGCTGGCGCCAGGTCGTCAAGGCCGTGGACGCGGCGGGCGGCGGCCCGATGTTCCTGCAGCTCCAGCACGGCGGCCGCGTCGGCCACCCCGACACCAGCGGGTACGTGCCCATGGCCCCCTCGGCGGTGCCGCTGCCCGAGACGATCCACACCCCGACGGGGCGCCAACAGGCCGTCGTACCAAGGGAGATGGACCTCGCCGACATCCGCCGCACCGTGGCCGGCTTCGCCGCCGCGGCCCGCCGTGCCGTCGACGCGGGCTTCGCCGGGGTCGAGGTGCACAGCGCCAACGGGTATCTGCTGCACCAGTTCCTCGCCGGCAACACCAACCGGCGCACCGACGCCTACGGCGGCAGCGTCGAGAACCGCATCCGCTTCACCACCGAGGTCCTGGACGCCGTGGCGGACGCCATCGGTCCCGAGCGCACCGGCCTGCGCATCTCACCCGGCAACACCGTCAACGGCATCGCGGAGACGGACACCGAGCTGCTCTACCCGGCGCTGATCGAGGCCAACGCCGGGAAGGACCTCGCCTATCTGCACCTCGTCTTCGCCGACCCCGACCAGCCGCTCTACGCCCGCCTGCGCGCCGCCTGGCCCGGCACCCTCATCGCCAACCCCGCCCTGCCCGCCGAACTCCCCGCCGACGGGGGCCGGGCGGCCGGGGAGCGCCTCCTCGCCGAGGGCGCCGACCTGGTCGCCCTCGGCCGGGCCTTCCTCGCCAACCCCGACCTCGTCGCCCGCATCCGCACCGGCGCACCCCTGAACCCCGTACGCGACAAGTACCTCATGTACACCGGGGGCCCGACCGGCTACACGGACTACCCGGCGCTCACTGCTGCAACGGCAGGATCGCGCTCTCAGGGATGACGCTGTGCTTCAGGTCCGCCGGGACGGGACCGTTGTGCGAGGGGTACTTGGGGCCCTGTGCGTTCCTCCGGTACACGGCCGTCGAGTGCTCGGGGTCGGTGTCGAACTCGGGGATGACCTTGTCGCCGAAGACCTCCAGCATCTCCAGGTGCTCCTCGAACGTCATCCCGCCCGTGAGCCCGAACACCACCTGGTCGCAGCCGACGGTCTGGTACGCGGCGACCTGCTCGCACACCTCCTCGGGCGTACCGCACAGCATCAGGCCCGCCTTGATGACCTCGTCGAGGATCTCCTCGCCGCCCAACTGGCTGAGCGCGATGGGGGCTTGCGGCCAGGTGATGGCGTCCAGGGACTTCGGCATCGTGTCGTGGTACAGGTTGACCAGCGTCACCAGATAGCCGAGCCCCGCGTTCATGGCGATCTCACGGGCCCGCTTGCGGTCGTTCAGGCAGATGACGGTGTTGGTCATCATCACGTTGTTGTTCTGGTAGTCGCCCAGGATCTCGACCGGGTCGGCCGCCGCCTCCTTGTACGCGTCGATCCGCCCCTTCAGCTCGAAGATCGGCTCGAAGTTGAAGGCGATCGCGCCGATCCCGAGCGAGCCGGCCTTCGCGAACGACGGCGGGTTGCCGCACGCCATCCAGATCGGCGGGTGCGAGTGCCCGTACGGCTTCGGCAGGATGTTGTGCGGGGTCGGCACCGTGAAGTGCTCGCCGTGGAACGAGTAGTCGTACTGCTCCCACATGCGCACGATCTCCGGCGCGACCTCGTCCCACTCGGCCTTGGTCGTGGCGGTGTCCATGATGTTGAACGACGCCACCTCGTGGCTGCCCGCGCCCCGCCCGGTGCCCCACTCGAAGCGGCCCTCGGTGATGTGGTCCAGCATCGCGGCCCGCTCCGCGTACCGGACGGGGTGCTCCTTGCGCGGGGAGAGGCTGTTGATCCCGGTGCCGAGGTGGATGCGCTCGGTCTTCCCGGCGACGTAGCCCATCAGAACCTCGGGCGCCGACATATGGCTGTACTCGGTGAGCGAGTGGTGCTCGCCGAACCAGGCGTACTTCCAGTTGTGCCGGTCGGCCTTGATCGCGAGGTCCAACTCCCGCTTCAGGGCGAGGTGTTCGGAGGACCGGTCGTGCGCGGCGGGACCGGGGATGAAACCGTTCAGGAAGATGCCGAACTCCATGAGGAGCCTCCGTGATGCGTACGCAGGTCTGGGTGCGCGCAGGATGCACCAGAGAACGCGAAGGAGCCAGCACTACGGCGAATCTGGATCAAAGTCTTCCGGGTGCCCGGGCGGCCCGCTCTCGCGAGCCCAAAACCCCTGACCAGGGCAGGAAGTGACGAAGTGTCAGGTCAGGGGCTGATGTCGGGCTGATGTCCGGCTGATGTCGGGCTGATGACCCGTCAGCGAGCCTTCCTTTCCGCACTCCCGGCGAGCCCCACCGTGCTGAACGACGACTGGTCCTTCACTGTCGCGCCCTCGGTGATCCACCAGTGCGTCGAGTCCTCGCCGTACAGCGCGAACAACGTGCCCGCGCCCCAGTGCAGCACCAGCTCGTCCTTGCCGTCGCCGTCGAAGTCCCCGGCGCCCGCCGGACGCGCGTGCCGCCACTTCGCGGGCGTCTTCTCGCCGCCGCTCACGGCCGGGCCCTCGCGCAGTACGGGCGTACGCCGGTCGCCTTCGATCAGCGTGGCGCCCTCGTACGTGGCGACGAGGATGCCGTCGCGCCCGTCACCGTCCGGGTCCGCCGCCACGAACCCGCCGGGGCCGTAGTCCGTGCCCCCGCTCTTCGGCACCTTCGGCAGCCGGTGCGTGACGGGCGCGCCGCCTTTGCCCGGGTACACCGCCAGCGAACCGGTGACGTCCGGAGCCTCCGTCTCGTAGCCGGGCTCGTTGTTGCGGCCACCGTCGTCGCCGATCGCCACATCCCGTACGCCGTCGCCGTCGAAGTCGCCGAAGGCGTGCGCGCTGCCGACGCGCAACTTCTGGCCGCGCGTCTCCAGGCCGCCGCCCTCGCGGGCCCGGTACAGGGTGTTCTGCGACTGCTCGCCGTCGTTCGCGGCCTGCACGAGCAGAGACGTCGCGCGCGGCTCGCCGGACGGGTCGATGGCGTCGGCGATCAGCGTGCCGTCGGCGGGCGGAAAGCCGGTGTCGGTCCGTGCCGGGGCACCGGCACCCGTGAACGGGCCGTACAGGACCACCAGGCGCGTCCCCGTGCTCCGCGCCAGCCCCGCGAGGTCGTGGTGCCCGTCCCCGTCGAAGTCGCCGCGCACCAGGCGCTCCGCGCCGAGGTCCGTCATGCCCTGCGGCAGACGTATCTCCGTCGCCCCGCCCTTCGGGCCGCTCGGACCGCCCCAGGTCACGCGTGGGACCCTGCGGGACGCGGAGACCTGACCGTCCGAGGCGGTCTCACCCACGACGGACGACACGAGGTCCGGGAACCCGTCCCCGTCCAGGTCGGCCGTGAGCAGCTCGCTGGCGTGCAACGAGTCCCGGCCGCCGGGCGCCACCGGATTGGGCGCCGGAAGGCCCAGGTCGCTCCGCCCGTAGACGGTGCGCGTCGCCGGGTCGAGGCCCTTCGCCGAGCCGTACACCACGGCCACCCGCTGGTCCGCGCCCGGCTGTTCCTTCGTACCCGCCAACACCGGCACGAGGAGGTCGCGGTGGCCGTCCCCGTTCACGTCGTCGGGGTCCTTCGTGCCCTTGCCCGCGGCCGGCGTGCGGCTCTCGCCCGGCACGGCGGGCTCCTTCGCCGCGGGCTTCCCACCGCCCGCCGCAGGCTCGTCGCCCGCCGCCCCACCGCAACCGGCGAGCGGCACGAGCAGCAGAGACACGGCACCTACCGCGGCCGCCGACAGGGCGGCCCGCGAGACGGAACGAGCATGCGTACGAGAGGTCATGCGGGTCACCCTCACATCCCGGAGTACGGCTGCTCAAGCCTGTACGCGCTGGTGGGCGCGGTACGTTGGCCCTTGCCGCGCCCGCAGGCCGCCTGCGCGGCGGCTTCTGTTTCCGGGCCGCTGCCGAGGGGTCCGGTAACTCCCCTGGCGCACGGGCGAGTTCGTCGGCGAGGTGTTCCAGTTCGGCGATGACGTCCCGCGTCCAGCTTGTCCGCGGATCTGCCGCAGCAGCCGCTGTCGTTCGGGGGTACGGGCTCGGGCGCGCGGCTCACTCGCAGTACGACTGGAGCGTGCCGCGCCTTCTGACGTCGAGTGTGGCGCAGTGGAAGGAACCGCCGAACGGCGCGTAATGCAGCAGGTCGCAGGGGATCGGCTCGAATCCCCACTTCTCCAGCGCGCGCAGCATGCCGGTGTGATGCCGGTCGGCGATGACGCGTTTCTCGTCGATCATCAGGACATTCAGGCTGAGCCATTTTCCGCACAGCGACGTGAGTTTGAGGAGTTTCCCCTCGATCGGCTCCGGCTCCGGGGCCACGAGAATGTCCCAGGAGTCGAGAACCGCGGGCAGCCGGTCGGGGTTCACGTACTCCGGATTGATCAGGGCCTTTCCCGGAGCGAGGACGAGGAAGCTCGTGTCGATGTGCATCGGTGCGCGGCAACTGCTCTCGATCTCGTGGATACGGAATCCCGGACCGAGGTGGCGGCGCAGCCATTCGATTCCCATGGCGTTGGTGACATTGCTCCGCGTGACGAACAGATCGCGCCCGGCCCGCACGAAGTCCGCGGCGTCGAAGACCGGCTCGAATTCGGTGAGGATGTACCGCATCGCCTCGCCCGCCTTCGGCGTGCGGAATCCCGGCACGAACAACGCGTCGGTGAGCTGCGGCCGCGGCGCCGACGTCCAGCGCGCACCGCCCTGGAAGTACTCCTTGAGCAGCGGGCGATAACTGTGGGTCTCGAAATGGCGGCACGGCCAGGCCATCGGCGTCTCGATGATCTCGTCGCCGATCACGAGCAGGCTGTCGCGCGGACAGGTGTTGCAGAATCCGCGCGACGACCAGTCCGGAGTGCCGAACCGGCGGCGGTGGTCGATCGCCTCCGGCCGCCGCACGGTGACACCGAGAGATTCGAGGAGCGCGATGAATCCGTCGAGTTCCTCCTGCGCGCGCTCCACCATCATCCGCGGATACCGCATACCGGCGGCCAGCCGCTGGAAGCGCGCGGCCCAGGGCGGAATATTGCAGGTCACCACCGGGTGGCTGGACGGAATCGCCGCACCTTCGAGCCGCCCGACGATCACTTCCTCCAACGGGTCCCATTCATTGTGGGAGTTCACGGGGGAGGACGTCATATCTGCTCCCTGCGCCTGTTCCCTGACATGGTCCTATTTGAGAATAGGCGAGCGGAGCGGACCGCTCATGCAGGCTCGGTCACATCGGGCGGACGGTGAGGATCTGCTGCGCGTGGCCGACGGCCCCCTCGACGTCGTGCAGGACGGTGCTGGTGACGCCCTGGCCCGTCGGCCCGAACGTGACCGTGGTGTCGAGGCCCGTCCACCCGCCGACCGGCTGCCGGTGCAGGTGCAGCGTCAGGTCGACGTTCGGGAACATCCACTCGGTGGGCGACTGCCGTACGGCGATGCCGTTGGCCGTGTCGACCAGGGCCACGTACGAGGCCAGCGCACTGCTCGCCTGGCCTGCGACGAGGTCGAGCGGCGTCGCGATCCACGCGGTCGTGCGGCCGGGCTGCGGGGGAGCGAGCGGGCGCACGTCGATGGACGCGATGTAGCCGCCGGGCCACACGGACTTCATCGCCCAGGGCTCGACCTCCCCGGGCGGTGTGAGGCGGTCGGCCGCGCCCCCGGCGACGGAGGCCGTGTCGGAGGCGGCGAGCCGCCAGGCCCGCGCCCGGACCACGGGTCGGCCGGCGATCAGCGCCACGGCCTCGATGAGCTCGATGGTGCGGCCGGGCCGCAGCGTCTCCACGCGGATCTCGGTCTCGTCCAGGGCGAGCCGGCCCAGGATGTCGAAGCTGATCCGGGACAGCGCGAGCCCGTCGCGCGGCCCCTCCCGCTCCGCGAGGTGCCGGTCCATGGCGTGCACGATCAGTCCGCCGAGCGGGCTGAAGTGCTGCTCGTTCACGTCCCAGGCACCGCTCGCGTGCGTGGTGGGCTTGTAGCGGTACTCGTCGATGGGCTCGAAGTAGCTGCCGGTGTTCAACGGGTGATCCTTCTCGTGCTGGCGGACGTTCGGGCGCGCTGCCGCACGTGGACCGGGCCGGTGAGCCGCAGGAGCCCAGAGGTGCTGCTGCCGAAAGAGTGCTGCATACACGGGTCTCCGCGCCAGCCCCGGTCGGGGGTGCCTCCGTGCCGAGGCCTCTCCGGCGCCGGGTTGACCGGTACGCGACAGCCCCTTAGCGTTTCGCGTTCGTCATCGAAGACGGCGTACGAAATGTCGAACGTGCCAATGTCGGGCCGCAGTTGAGCCATTGAGCCATTGAGGCGTTGGGGCTTTGAGGCGTTTAGGCGTGAGCAGATCGATGCGGTCGGCGATGAGGTCGGCGATGAGGTGGGCCATGCGGAAGGGGCGGGCGACGGGCATGGACGAGGCCAGGGGTGGCGAGCGGGCCGAGGAGTTCCACGCCTTCTTCGAGCAGCACTACGCCGCCCTCGCCCGGCTCGCCCACCTGCTCACCGGAGACGCGGACGGCGCCGACGACCTCGCCGCCGACGCCCTCCTCGCACTCTGGCGCCGCTGGGACCGGGTGCGTGCCGCCGAGCACCCCGCCGCGTACGCCCGCGGGGTGCTGGCCAACATGGCGCGCAGCCGCATCCGCAGCGCCGTACGCGAACGCCGCCGCATCACTCTGTTCTGGCCGTCCGGCGGCACCGACGCCCGTGACGACCCCGACGTACCGGCCGTCGTCGACGTACGAGAGGCCCTGCGCAGGCTGCCGTTCCGCAAACGCGCCTGCGTCGTCCTGCGGCACGCATTCGACCTCTCGGAGCGGGAGACCGCCCGCACCCTGGGTGTCTCGGTGGGTACGGTGAAGAGCCAGACGTCCAAGGGCATGGCCGAACTGCAGCGGCTGCTCGGACCTCAACAGGCCCTGGAACGCGTGCGGATGACCGCGGCCGGTACAGGCGGTGACCGATGAGAAGCGCGGAACGGCGCGGGGCGCAGGGGGCGCAGGGGCGAGTGAAGGGGCATGCGGGGATGGACGCGGGGGAGCGGGAGGTGCGCGAGCGCCTGCGCGAGGCGGCTCGGACGCACACCCCGGACCGTGAGCGGATGCGCGCCCGCGTCGACCGCGGGATGTCGGCGCCGGGGGACGCGTCGTCCCCCGGCCCGCGCCGCCCGGCGCCGCAGTGGCTGCGCGTGGCCGGGGCGACCGTCGCCGTCGCCGCGGTGCTCGCCGCGGGCGGTTACGGGGTGGCGGGCGCCGTCCGTACCGATGAGCCGCCGCAGCGGACCGTGGCGACGGACCCCGCGCCGGACCGGGCAGCTGCGGGGGAGCCGGTGTGGGCGGACGGTTCGATCGACCCGGGCAGTTCCGCGTACTGGAGTCAGAGCAATGTCACGGTCAAGGTGCGCCGGCCCCTCACCGCCCTGACCGTCGAGGTGCGCCTTGACGCCCGAGACGCGCCGAGGGACACGGGCAGTTGGCGGACTCTCCCGGCCGAGGACTTCACGGTGACGGTACGGAAGACCGAGGGCGGAGGCCTGCTCTACCGCTGGACGCTCAAGGAGGGGCGTACGGTCCCCGTCGGCGCGCATGTTTTCGCCGCACAGTACGACCATGCGGAAGGTGGGCGCGACGCACACGGTGACACCTATGCGATCCGCGCCGAGACGCACGATGGGGCCGACGACGGGGCCGACGGCAGGGCAGACGGCAAGGCCGAACAGCACGTGTGGAAGGGCGACTTCGCGTGACCCCCGCCCCCGCCGTCCCTCCTCCTCCCCACAACTGCCAATCCGCTGAAAGAAGTCGCCCGCGCGCGGCAACCTTTCGCCGGGCGGTGACGACCGATGTACGCAAGGTCTCACCCCCCCCCACGTAAGGATTCCGACGCGATGAGTCGACAGACGAGACACCTCACCGAGCAGCGAGCCGAACTCCGCAAGGGGCGCAAGCGGCGGCTGACCCGGCGCCGTGCCGTGGGCGCGCTGTCCGCCGCCATCGGCCTGACGGCGGCCGCGGTCGTCACCAACGTGATGCTCTCGCCCGCGGGCGCGGCCCCGGCCTGGCCGGATCCGTCCGGCGAGCGGGCGGTCGCCGAGACGATCGAGGTCTCGGGGGAGTACGACGGCGGGTTCAAGCGCTTCTACGGCGAGGGTGACCTCGGCGGGGGTGACCAGGGAGAGGGCCAGGACCCGGTCTTCAAGCTGGCGGACGGCGCCGTCCTGAAGAACGTCGTCCTGGGCGCCCCGGCCGCCGACGGCATTCACTGCATGGGCAGTTGCACCCTGGAGAACGTCTGGTGGGAGGACGTCGGCGAGGACGCGGCCACCTTCAAGGGCACCTCGGAGTCGGCGCGGTACGCGGTCGTGGGCGGCGGTGCCCGCAAGGCCCACGACAAGGTGTTCCAGTTCAACGGCACCGGCACCCTGACCGTCAGCGGCTTCCAGGTATCCGACTTCGGCAAGCTGGTCCGCTCCTGCGGCAACTGCTCCGAGCAGCACAAACGGACCATCGTTGTCGACGATGTGGACATCACGGCGCCGGGAAAGTCGATCGTCGGCATCAACACCAACTACGGCGACACGGCGACGCTGCGCACCATCCGCATCCACGGCGACGACGACCGGAAGATCGACACCTGCGCCCGCTACACCGGCAACGACTCGGGCGACGAGCCCGACGAGACCGGCAGCGGCCCCGACGGAAAGTTCTGCCTCTTCACGGACCAGGACATCTCGTACCAGTGAGCGGGCCTCTCCTTGCCTCGCCGCGCGGCGAGGCAAGGAGAGACGACACGAGGTGACTGCTGCTCAGCGCGTGAGTTCGGCGAAGCGGCGGGTCAGTTCGGCGCCGCCCTGCTCGGTCAGGCTGCCGTGCAGGCGCAGCCGGGAGATGCCGCCGTCGGGGTACACGTCCAGGCGCACCTCGGTGGCCGTGGCCGGCGCGGCCAGCGGCAGCCGGTGCAGGGTGTCGGGCTGCAACCGCGTGCGCGGGACGATCTCGGTCCACTCGCCGCTGTCGCCGTCCCGCACGGACAGGCTGATCCAGCCCGCCGAGTTGCCCTTCAGATAGGCCGTGTCGACCTCGACGGCGCGGATCTCGCCCTGCGCCGGAAGGCGGTACTCGATCCAGTCGTTGCCCTTGTCGCGGCGGCGCCGGGTCTCCCAGCCGTCGTCCATCTTGCGGGACGTGCCCGGCAGGATCGTGTTGCCGGGGGAGGAGTAGAACGCGTCCGAGGCGTCGGTGACCGTACCGCCGTTGACCACGCACGCCAGGTCGAAGCTGCCCAGGAGCGCCAGCCAGGTGGGGTCGGGCACGACCTCGCCGTGCACCCGGAGGCGGGCGATGCCGCCGTCGGGGTGCTGGTTGAGGCGCAGGTGCGTGAAGCGGCGCTCCACCGTGACCTCGAAGCCGTTGGCCGCGTGACCGCGCACCGCCGTGCGGGGCACGATCTCCTCCCACTTCACCGCGTCGGACAGCAGCTCCTCCGGACTGGCGTCCGGCCGGGCGCAGGCGCCCTCGATGCTGATCTGCTGCGGGTAGTTGCCGCGGAAGTGCGCGGTGTCGACGATGATCCCGCGGACGATGCCGGGAACGCCGAGCCGGATCACCGCCCAGTCGTGCTCGTCCGCCTCCGGGTGCGGGGTGTCGGCGCCCGCGCCGCGGCGGCGCCGGGTCTCCCAGCCGTCCATGACCTTGCCCTTGTGGCCGAAGGCCTCCGGGTCGAACACGGCGCGGTGCGGCAGCAGCAGGTTCTCGCGCTGCGCGAAGAACTCGTCGTTGGCGGCGATCACTCCGCCGCCGAGCCGCCGGTCGGCGAGGTCGGGCAGCTGCGTGAAGCCGAAGTCCCCGCCGCGGAAGTCGGCGTACGGGTCGCCTCCGCCGTACGGGTTCGCGTCGTTCTTGCGGGACGGGTCGAGGGTCATGGCCTGCCTTCCGTGCGGTGCGCGCGCTGGTCGCGGTCGCGGTGATTCGACTGTCACAGAACGCGAGCAGGTAGGTCCATCGAAAGTTTACGAACAGTACATTCAGCAGAAGTGAATGGTGCGCCGCCCGGACGGCACCTCGGGCCTGCCCTCGCCCGCACCGCCCTTCGCCCGCACCGCCCCTCGCCCGCTCCCGGGCCTCAGTGCAGCTCCACCCCCAGCACCTTCTCAAGCTCCTCCGCCTGCTCGTCCGTCGCGAACACCAGGTAAGTCTCGTAGTTCGCGTTCCGCAGGCGTACGAAATCGACCTCGCGGAATCTGCGCCCGTCGACCTCCGGGGCCGGGTCCGCGTGGCCGACGATGTTCGGGACGGACACGTGGTCGAGATACTCGTCCGACTGGTGCTCGACGGCCTCACGGACCAGGACGCCGTTGCGCCGGAACTCCAACGACTCGTAGTCCTCGCCGTCCCGGACCAGCCGGACGTCCGTGATCGTGACGGCCCCGGCGGTGAGCGCGGTGGCCTCCTCCAGGATGTGCGTGTAGCTCTCCTCCAGGTCGTCGACGTCGTCGCCGTGCGCCTGCACTCCCACCCCGAACGCCATCATGGCGCTGGGCACCCAGGACGGCTCGTGCAGTGGTTCGTGCGCCCACTCGGAGATCTCGTCGAGCACCTCGGCGACGCGCTCCGCCGACACCATGCCGATGTCCGCAAGGACCGCACCCACATACGCGTACGTCGGCGGTCTGAACCAGAACAGGACGTCCCTCAACGGCTCGGCCGGACGCCCGGGTTCGGCCTCGAGCAGCTCACGCAGGCAGCCCAGCGGATGGGCCGCGCCAGGCAGCCGTTTGCCGGGCTGGTCCACGAACGGGACCCCGGTCCAGGGATGCTCCCGTGACCCCGGCGTGCCCGGTTCGGCGGACTCGTCCAGCGGGACGTACTGCCACATCGCGCCCTTGTTGCGGCGGATCACCTCGCCCAGATACCAGCAGGCGCCCTGCACGAACGGGTCGTCCCGCGCCGCGTCGAACTCCTCGACGGTGGCGAAGCGTTGACGTATGACGTTCTCCAGCCAGTCGAGGGTGTGGGGGTGGAAGTTCCACCGCCACTCCCCGCTGAACGCCTTCTCCGCCCACTTCGGCAGGGCTTCGCGCCGCTCGGCTGTCCAACGCCTGAGGAACGGGTCCTCGGCGATCGGGGCGACCGGATCGACCTGCGGCGTATGCGCCTTGACCGGGGCCCAGCCCGGAACCTGCTCCGCCAGCGCGCCGACCGCCTCCCGCAGCCGGGCCACCTCCTCGCCGAACGCCCGGCCCGAACCGACCCGCAGCGCATGCGCGATCAGCAGCTTCGGCGCGACGGGCGAGAGCCCCAACTCGGCGTCAGGGCACACCACCGGCTGCCCCGGTGCGCCGTCCACAGGCCGGGTGTTCCACCCCCAGGCCCCGCCCGCGACGCCGAGCAGCACCTCACCCACGTACGCCGCGGCGGCGTCCGTCCACTCGGCCCGGTCCTCCGCGGACCAGGAGGCCGAGCGCTTCAGCAGCTCTCCCTCCAGGGTGCCCAGGGAGGTGGGCCTGAAGTCGAACCACTCCCCGTGCGGCAGCAGCACCTTGTCCAGGAGCAGCAGTTCGTACGGCAGGCCGCGCGTCCACCGCTGCAGCAACTCCTCCGGATCCAGGGCCTCGCCGGTCCCGTCCGCATGCGTCTCACTGGTCATGCGGCCACACTAGGCGCCACCACTGACAACGCCGCCCGCCGCCGAACTCCCTTTACCGGAACAGGTAGTTCAGCCGAAGCGGACGGCGTTCGACGGCAGGGCGACAGGGCGACAGGGCGACAGGGCGACAGGGCGCCAGGGCGCCAGGGCGGCAAGGCGGCAGACCGGCAAAGCTCAGTGCGCGAAGACCACGCTGGCCAGGACCACATGCACGGCGGTGCCGCCGAGGATGCTCAGGAGCGCGTTGCGCCGCCACAGATGCAGCCCGACGGTGACCGCCAGGGCGATCAGCGGCGCGAGGACCCGCGTCTCGGTCACGGGCAGATCGCGCAGGCAGTACACGAGCAGGATCACCATGATCCCCGCCGGCATGCGCGTACTCAGGTACTGCACGGTGCTGCTCGCGCGCAGTGGCGCGAGGGCGGCGAACGGCAGGGCGCGCAGGCCCCACGTGATGACGGCGGAGACCGCGACGGCGGCCAGCAGATAGGGCGTCTCAGGCATGACGCTCCGTCCCCTGGGCGCGGCCGGCGGAACGCCGGGTCATGAAGTGCCGTGCCATCAGCGCGACGGCGAACAGCGAGCAGGCGGCGAGCATCATCTGGGAGGGCAGGAGGACACGGGCGGCCACCGCGCTGAGCAGGGCGAGCGCGGGCGTGGGCAGGTCGTCGAGCCGGTCCCGGATCGCGTCGAGGGCGAGGACGGTGAACAGGGCGGTGAGCGCGAAGTCGAGCCCCGTGAGCCCCTCGGGCACGAGGGAGCCGAGCAGCCCGCCGAGGGTGGCTCCGCCGACCCAGTACAGGTGCATGTACAGCTGCAGGAACACCGTGCGCCGCCCCGACCAGGAGCGGGCCCGCTCGCTGGTGGCGAGCGCGAACGCCTCGTCGGTGAGGGCGAACGTGCTGTACGCCTTCGCCGCCCGGCCGTTGACGCGGTGCAGCGGGAAGGACAGCGCATAGAAGACATGTCGGATGTTGACCAGGAAGGCGGTCAGCGCCACGGTCGCCAACGGCGCGACGGCCGTGACCAGGCCGATGAGCAGGAACTCGAACGACCCGGCGTAGATGAACGCGGTGAACGCGGTCGCCCACCACCAGTCCAGGTCGGCCTGGGCGATGAGCACGCCGAAGGCGAGCCCGAGCGGCACGAGGGCCAGGCCCACGGTGGCCGAGTCCTTGAGCGCCGCGAGCGCGGCGGGCGGCGCGGCCGGGGCCGGGACGGGGGCAGGGGCAGCGGGCGCGGTCGTTCGGGGCGCGGGTATCAGCGGTGCTGCAGAGGCCGTCGACGGCTCGGCGACCAGCTGACGGTCGACGGGCCGGGCGGGTTCGCCGACGACCGGTGTACGTATGGGCATGCCGCAATTTTAGGAAAGATTCCGCCTAATTTGGTTGCTGATAATGGCCGTATGATCTCTGCATGAGCAATGAAGTTCCTATCGATGAGATCGACAGCGAAATTTTGTTTCACCTCAGCCAGGACGGGCGTCTGACCAATGTCGAACTGGCGAAGCGGGTCGGGCTGACTCCGCCGCCCTGCCTTCGCCGTGTGAAGCGCCTGGAGGAGAGCGGCGCGATCTCCGGATACCGGGCCGTCATCGACCCCGCAGCGCTCGGCCGCGGCCTGGACGTGCTCATCGACGTCGAGGTCAGCGCGAACGACCGCAGGACGTTCCTGGAGTTCGAGGAGACGGTGACGTCCTTCGAGGAGGTCGTGGAGTTCCGCCGGATGTTCGGCCGCCCCGACTACTTCATCCGCGTCGCCGTCGCCGACCACGCGGCCTACGAGGTCTTCCTCACCGACAAGTTGAGCGCTCAGGCGTGCGTACTGCGGGTGGTCTCCCACCTCACCATGAAGCGGATCAAGGGCGGCCCGTAAACCCCTCGCCGCACAAGCCTGGACCCTACAGAAACCCGTCCGGCAGAGTCGCCCCGACCGAACGCAGATGCCTGAGGGCCGCCGCGAGCGAGTAGCAGTCGAAGAGGGCCGAATGCTCCTGGCCCGAGCCGGGCTTGGGCAGGCCGAGCACCTGCCACAGGCGGCCCACGTTCGCCGTCGCCGTCGGGGGTGCGACATGGTTCAACCACGGCCGTACGTTGAGGAATCGCGCCGCGAGCCAGCTGCGCTTCAGCTCTTCTCCGCGGGCCCGGACCCAGCCGACGTTCTCGCCGAGTACGACCATGTCGTTGCCGTACGAGAGCACGGACTGGTCCTGGCAGAACCCCAGGAAGTCGCCCAACGCCCGGGCCGGCGCGACCCCTTCGAGGTCCACCTGCTCCTGCTGGATTCCCGTGAGTTCGGTGAAGTAGGGCGAGAGCCGAGGGTTCGTCACCGGGCGGACGAGTGTCTCGAACTCCTCGACCACGGCGTACTGCTCGTCCAGCCGCAGCGCCCCGATCTGCACGATCTCCCGCAACTGACCGGGCTCCGCCCAGTCCCGCTCCAGCGCGCCGGGCCAGGACGTGAACTCCAGGTCGAACAGAACGAATGTCGTCACAGTCTCCGTGCTCCTTGGTGGGAGGGCTCGGAACGCATTCTCCGGGGCCGACGCCGGATCGGCGCCCGTGGACACCGTCCGTTCCAGGGAAGCACGGCCCACCGGCACCTGCCGTCCACTTCCGGTCAATGCCCGAGCCCGTACGCGCAAGGCAACCGGTGGGAAGGACGGCACTTGGGCCCCCACGCGAGCGTACGGTCGTACCTTCCAAGGTGTACGGTCGTCCCCATGCCGACGGACCACTTTGCCGACGACCCGCGGACCAACCTGGAGCGGATGCTCGCGGGCGACCTCTACATCGCCGACGACCCGGAGATCGGCCGCCGCGTGCAGCGCGCGATGCGCCTCACCGCCCAGTACCAGGAGCACTACCTGGAGGACCCGCCCAAGGCCAGGTCCGTACTCGAAGAGCTGCTCGCCGAGGTGGGCGAGGACGTGGACCTGCGGCCACCGCTGTACGTCGACCTCGGCAGCAACATCACCATCGGCGCGCGCACCTTCGTCAACTACCACCTGACCGCCCTCGACGTCGCCGCGATCACCATCGGCGACGACTGCCTGATCGGCCCGAACGTCCAACTCCTCACGCCCACCCACCCGGTGGAGCCCGAACCGAGGCGGGACAAGCTGGAGGCGGCGCAGCCCATCACCATCGGGGACAACGTCTGGCTCGGCGGCGGAGTCATCGTCTGCCCCGGCGTGACCATCGGCGACAACAGCGTCATCGGCGCCGGAGCGGTGGTCACCAAGGACATCCCCGCCGGTGTCGTCGCCGTGGGCAACCCGGCCCGTCCGATCCGCAGTATCTGAGGAACTCGGGAGCACATCATGGCCACCGGACACGCGGACCCGCAGCGGCGCGCACGCATCCTCGCCGCCGCCCTCGACCACATCGCCGAGGAAGGCGTCGCGGGCGTCTCCCACCGCAAGATCGCCACCCGCGCCGGGGTGCCCCTCGGCTCGATGACGTACCACTTCTCCGGCATCGACGAACTGCTGCGCGAGGCCTTCACCGGCTTCGCGGACCACTTCGTGACCGTCTTCGAGGAGCACCTCGGCCGCGCCACCACGGCGGAGGAGGCCTGCGAAGCCGTCACGGACCTCGTCCACACGCTGTCCGAAGGGCCCCGCCGCGACCTGGTCCTCACCCAGGAGCTCTACACCCTGGCCGCCCGCCGCCCCGAGTACCGCAAACTCACCCAGTCCTGGATGCGCCGCAGCCGGCAACGCCTGGAACAGCACTTCGACCCGGAGACCGCACGCCAACTCGACGCGCTCATCGAGGGGTTGACCCTGCACCGCGCCCTCGACCCGGCCCCGCACGACCGCGCCCTGACGCGTCAGGCGATCCGGCGCATCACGACGGTCACGCCCCCCACGACCGTCGCGCCCCCCACGACCGGCCCCGCCTCCGCCTCCGGCCGCTAACCCACCAACACGTCCCGGCCGGACAGCTTCGCCACCACACCGTCCTCGGCCACCGACAGCTCCCGCAGCCGAAGGTCGACCGGCAGGTCGTCCGGCAGCCGCGCGTCGAACTCCATCGCCTCCGCGACCTTCGGCTCCCGCACCTTCCGCAGCCCCGCGACCAGTGCCGGGTCGATGCCCGTGGGCTCCAGGAGCGAGGGATGCTCGACGAGAGCGTCCAGGGCCCGGCCCTTGAGGAGCTGGTCGGCGCGCGTCGGCCGGCCCGTCGCCTCCCGCAGCGCACCCTCGTCCACCTTGCCCGCCGCGGGTGCCGCAAGCCGCAGACCGCCGCCCTTGCCGGGGGTGTACGTCAGCAGGCCCGGTACGACGAGACGGGCGTCGGCGACCTTCATCGTCACGCCGCGGTCGCCGGTGCGCCGCACCTCGGCACGTGCCCGCACCTTGACCTGCTTCCCGGCCACCGGCATGTCGCCGCGCGCGAACACCACGTTCTGCTGCCGACCGGGCGTCAACTTCACCTGGGACGCGCCCACTTCACGGTTCAGGTCGTCGAACGCCAGGAACACCTCGCCGCGCACCCGGCCGAGCACGGCGCCCTTCACCGAGCCGGGCAGGCTGCCGACGAGCCGGATGTCGTCCACGCCCACCTTCACCTGCGCCACGGAGACCGGACCGGCGGCCACATCGGGAACGTTGACCTCGACACGGTCCAGGCCGCCCGTCGCCACCTGCGCGACGAACGGGAAGCTGTCGATGTGCACCTCGGGCTCGGCCCGCAACTTCAGGGCGTTCCGCACCTCCTGCGCCGCGAGATTCTCCGCGTAGAGCACGGCCCAGCGGTCCCCGAGCGCGAGGAACGCGAGCAGAACGACCAGTGACACCACAGTCTTCCGGATCCTGCGCAGCCTGCGCCGACGCTTCACGCGATCCGTGGCGGCCGACGCCGAACTGCCGTCCGCAGCCGCCCGTTTCGCCTCCCCGGTACCGGCGTCCCCGTCCGTACCGGCGCTCTCCCGGGAGGTCCGGGCCCCCGGTATCCGGGTGGTGGCGTCGTCCTCGGGCTGTCCTTGTCCGTTCGCAATCACCGGCTCATGCGATCACAGCGCGGCGTTCGCGTTCAAACGCGCCCGCGCGGGCCTCAACCGCGTTCCCGCAGGTACGTGTCCAGCTCGGCGGCGCCCGTCAGCATGGCCCGGCCGCGGGCGGACAGACGGCCGTGCCAGTCCGACAGGGCGCCCTCCAACGGCTCGAGTCCGCCGGCCGCGCGCACCTGGGCGATCAGCGGGGCGATCTGCTCCAACAGGTGGCCGCCGCGCCGGAGTTGGTGGGCGAGGCGGGCGTCCCGTACGTCGGCCTCGTCGTACACGCGATACCCCGTGCGCGGATCGCGGCGCGGGCTGACCAGTCCGGCGCGCTCCCACTTGCGGAGCGTCGCGGGACGGATGCCAAGGCGGTGTGCCAGCGGGCCGATGAAGGTGTCGCCGGACGGGGGAGTGCCGCCGTCGCCGCTCGGCCGCATGGCTTCGAGGTCGCGCAGCGCGTGCTCCACCGCCCTCAACGTCCGCCGGTCGTCGAGGAGTTGGGCGTGACTCTCGTCGATCAGTCGGTACGCCTCCTCGTCGGCGCCCTCGTTCACGGCCCGCATGATCGAAGCGGCCGTGGGGTGACCATGGCCGGGGGCCAGCGCGAGGAAAGCGCGCAGGGCACTCGCGTGCACGGGGGTGTACGTGCGGTACCCGGACGCGGTGCGGTCGGCGGGCGGGAGGATGCCGGACTCCTCGTAGTTGCGCACCGCCTGCGTGGACAGACCGTGCTCGCGCGCCAGATCCACCGGCCGCAGCCGCACCCGGGTTTGAGGGTTGTCCGCCATGAACCCGCCCGATCCTCCATCACACTCAGCAAAAGTTTCCACCGGAGGTTCAACGATAGCGTTGAAGGCATGGCCACCGACATCCAGGAAATCACCGAAGCAACCCATGCCCTCGACGCCGCCGCCGTCCTGAACCTGCTCCCCACCCGGCCCCGCGTCCTCGGCCTCGGCGAGCCCACCCACGGCGAGGACTCGCTGCTCGACCTGCGCAACGACCTGTTCCGGCAGCTCGTCGAGCAGGCGGGCTACCGGACGATCGCGCTGGAGAGCGACTGCCTGCGGGGCCTGGCCGTGGACGCGTACGTCACCTCCGGAACCGGCACCCTCGACGAGGTCATGGCGCACGGCTTCAGCCACGGCTGGGGCGCGTCGGCCGCCAACCGCGCACTCGTGCGCTGGATGCGCGCGTACAACGTCCAGGCCGACCGCGACGGCCGCCCCGCCTCCGACCGCCTCCGCTTCGCCGGCTTCGACGGCCCGCTGGAGATCACCCACGCCGAGAGCCCCCGCCAGGCGCTCCTGGCCCTGCACGGCCACCTCGCGGCCCACCTGCCCGCCAACCTCCTGCCCTGCACGGCGGAGACCCTCGACGACCTGCTCGGCACCGACGACCGCTGGACCGAGCCCGCGGCGATGAGGGACCCGGCACGCTCCGTGGGCCAGTCGCCCGAGGCCCGCCAACTACGCCTGTACGCCGACGACTTGACCACCCTCCTCGAAGCGAACGCCCCGCACCTGCTCGCCACCTCCACCCCGGACGACCAGGACCGGGCACACCTGCACGCGCGCACCGCGACCGGCCTCCTGCGCTACCACCACTGGATGGCCGACACCTCACCGATCCGCATGTCCCGTCTCATCGGCGTACGGGACCACATGATGGCCGGCAACCTCCTCGCCCTGGCCGAGCGCGGAACGGTGCTCGTCCACGCGCAGAACTCCCATCTCCAGCGCGAGAAGAGCTCGATGCGCATGTGGGATCAGCCGCTCGTGGAGTGGTGGAGCGCCGGTGCGCTGGTCAGCGCACGCCTCGGCGAGGAGTACGCCTTCCTGGCCACGGCGCTCGGCACCATCCGGCACCAGGGAGTGGACGCCCCGCCGCCGGACACCCTCGAAGGACTCCTGTACGCCCTCCCGGAGGAGCACCGCCCCCCGGACCGGGAAGGCCTCCCGCTGGAGCAGTGCCTCCTGGACACCGCCCGCCTCGCCACCGCCCTCGGCGACCAGCGCCCCCACCCCCGGGTCTCCCCGTGGTTCGGCTACGCCCCGCTGGACCCGGCCCACTTGGAGAGCATCGACGGCGTCGTCTTCGTCAAGGACGTACCGCAGCGGTAGGGCCCGTCTCCCCCGTTGGGGGGCGTCGTCCCTCAGTCGGTCCCCTTCGTCAACCCGGCCTCCGCGCACGCCGCCGCGTACTTCGCCGTGCAGATGTCCGACACCTTGAAGATGCCGTCCTTGATGACCGTGCTCTTGATGTTCTTGCGGGTCAGCGGCTCCACCACCACTGTGTGCGCCCGGATGTCCTTGGCGGTCGGGCTGTCCACGCGGTCGGCCGTCATCGCCTCGAACTCGATGTCGCGCCCCTGCGAGATCCGCACCGCCATCTCGGCGGCCGTCGCGGCCTCCTCCGTATAGGGCTTGTACACACTCATGTACTGATCACCTGTCAGGATCCGCCGGACGGCGGCGAGTTCGGCATCCTGGCCGGTGACCGGCGGCAGCGTGCCGACGCCGGAGTCCTTCAGGGCTTCGATGATGCCACCGGCCATGCCGTCGTTGGCCGAGTAGACCGCCGCGATGTTCTCGGCACCGAGCTCGGCGATCGCCCGCTCCATGTGCTCCTTGGCGTTCGAAGGCTTCCAGCCCGCCGTGTCGTACGACTTGGCGATCGTCACCGTGAGCTTGAGGCGGCTGGTCGCACCGGCCTCCAGCTGCGCGCTGTTCGGGTCGGTCGGCGAGCCGTTGATCATCACGATCTTGCTCTTCTTCGTCGCGTCGTCCCCGAGCGCGTCCAGGATCGACTTGCCCTGGACCTCGCCGACCAGCTGGTTGTCGAAGCCGATGTACGCGTCGATCGGCCCCTCCGCGAGGCGGTCGTACGCGATGACGTTGACGCCCGTCTTCTTGGCGGCCCGTACGGAAGGGGCGATGGCGTGGGCGTCGACCGGGTCCACGACGATCGTGTCCACCCTGTCGGCGATCATCGAGCGCATCTGCCGGCTCTGCCGCTTCGGGTCCTGATCGGCGTTCGCGTACACGAGGCGGCCCTGGCCGTTCGTGAGCTCCTCGACCTGCTGCTCGATGATGGGCCGGTCGAACTTCTCGTACCGGGCCGTGTCCTTCTCCGGGAGCAGCAGGCCGATCGTCACGTCGTCGCCCTTCGTCGCTTCCGGGCTGCTGGTGCTCTCGCTCCCGGGCAGCATGCCGCCGCACGCTGTGAGAGTGACCAGCTGGACGGATGCGATGCAGGTTGCGGCTGCGCATCGCATGCGCGTGTTCATGGGGTGCCTCCCTGAGATGGCCGCGACATTACGGCCGAATGGAGGGCAGCCAACTCGGTCACCCCACCCGAGTCAAGAGGTGAAGCCACAACGCAACCGAACCGGGTTCCGGCGTTCGCCGGGTGAAGCGGCGTCCACGGCACAGGGGCACGCGGCCGCCCGGCCCCACGGTCACTTCACGGCGTTCCGCCAGACGGAGACGGCGAACGTGGCCTGCTCGGCGGGCGCCGGGGCGCGCATCGTGACGAGTGCCGCGTGGCCGTCCTGCGTGAAGAGGCAGATCTGGCGGCCCGTTCCGGCGTCGGCCAGGTCGATGTTCTTCGTGTACGCCGCCTGCTTCCGGCACACCTCGAGGGAACCCTTGCGATCGGCCGGGAGCAGCGCGAGGCGATTGCCGTCGCGGGTACGCAGCCGCTCGGAGTGGTAGCGGAAGTCGATCTCGTCCTTGTTCCAGGCGCCGGAACGGACCGGCTCCAGAGGCTCGCCGTCCAGGTGGAGATGCCAGCCGTGGGGGAGTCGTACGGTGCCCTGGACCGTGGGCTCGGAGGGCTCCGGCCGGGGGCGGGGTTGCTCGGTCTGCTCGGCGGGGCCGGGCGGGGCGGTCGCCGGGTCGCCGTCCGTGGCAGGGCTGTTGTCCACGGCGTTGGTCCGCCGCCCGTCGTCCGGCGCCAGCGCGTACCCCGCCCCGGCCGCGAGCACCAGCGCCGCGCAGCCTGCCGCGAGGAGCAGCGGCCTGCGGCGCCGGGCGGGTCGGTCACCGGACGGCTTGGCAGGCGTGGTGGACACCTCATCGAACCCCGCGACCGCCACCGGGGTCCCCTCCGGCCCGGGAGCCGCGACCGGGAACGCCTCGGCGAGGGCGGGCGGCAGCCACTGCTCGGGCCGGCGCAGACCCCGCGCCTCGACCGCCGTACCGCAGGCCGCCATGACCTCCGCGAGCGCGGGCCTGTCGGCCGGGTCCTTGGCGAGGCAGCGGGCCACGAGGTCGTACAGCGGCGCCGGGACGCCGGACAGCTCGGGCGGTTCGTGCACCACGCGGTAGAGCAGGGCCTGCGCGCTGCCGTCGCCGAACGCCGGTGTGCCCGTCGCCGCGAACACCGCGAGCTGTCCGAGCGCGAACACATCGGTGGCCGGTCCCACGTCACGCCCGCCCAGGGCCTGTTCGGGCGCCATGTACGCGGGCGTGCCGACCACGTACCCACCGGCGGTCAGGAGCGTGGCCTCGGTGGCGCGGGCGATGCCGAAGTCGATGACGCGCGGCCCGTCGGCGGCAAGCAGCACGTTGGACGGCTTGAGGTCCCGGTGCACGAGGCCCGCCCGGTGCACGGACTGCAGCGCCTCGGCGACACCCGCGACGAGCAGCAGCACCGAGTCCACGGGCAGCGCACCGAACCGTGCGACGGCCTCGGCGAGCGAGGGACCCGGCACGTACGCGGTCGCCAGCCAGGGCCGGGCCGCCTCCGTGTCACTGTCCAGGACGGCCGCGGTGAACAGCCCGTCCACCCGCTCCGCCGCCCGCACCTCCCGCCGGAACCGCCGCCGGAACCCCTCGTCCTCGCTGAGCTCCTGCCGTACGACCTTCACGGCCACCGCCCGGCCGCCCGGCGTGTACGCGAGATACACCTGGCCCATCCCGCCACTGCCGATCCGACCCCGCAGCGAAAAGCCGCCGACCCGCTCCGGATCGTCCGGGGTGAGCGCCTGCACACGCGCCAACTGCGCGCCGGACTCGTTCATGGACCTGCCGTACCTCGCCCCCGTACACCCACACCGAACGCAGGAACGCTACCGAACCCGCCGTACGCGATCCGCGCGGGGCCGCTGATTCTCGGCGCCGACGCGAACGAGTCCTGCCTGAGCCGGGTCCTTGCCTGCCTCAGGGCTGCTGCCCCAGCGCGCTGTGCTCCTGGGCGGCCGCCGCGCGGTCGCCGTCCGGGCGAGGGGACTTCGCGAGGGTCGACTCGCGCAACTGCGCTCGGAGTTCAGCGGCGGGTTCGCCCAGGATGACTGCGCTGACGACGAGTTCCAGCATCAGGCGGTCGTAGGCGTCACTCGTCGGCTTGTAGTGTGCCCGGTCGCCCTCGACCACGGCGGCGACGATCCGCCGGCCGCCGTCGGGCGCGGGCGCGAAGGTCGCCTCGTAGATGCCGCGTCCCGTCCAACTCCGGTGCAGGAAGAGGACGTTGCCCTCGGTCAACTCCCGGCCCCCGAACACCCCCCCCAACAACCCGGCCCCCGAAGCAGATTCCCCCGCCCGGCGACGTGCGCGGGCGGGGGAACCGGGGAGGAGGGAATGCGGGGTCAGCGGCCGGCGGGGATGGAGGGGCGGTCGCCCTCGGCGTCGGCGTTCTCGCCGCCGCGTACCCAGACCGTGCGCTGCGGGAAGGGCATCTCGATGCCGGCGTCGTCCAGGGCGTCCTTGACGCGGCGGCGCAGCTCGCGCGTGATGGCCCACTGCTTGAGCGGGGCGGTCTTCACGACGAGGCGGACGACGACGCCGTCGGGGCTGAGCGACTGCACACCCCAGACCGACGGGTCCTCGAGCAGGACGTCCTTGAAGTCCGGGTTCTTCCGCAGGGCGAGCCCGGTCTCCTCCAGGACGTCGAAGACCGTCTCCAGGTTGGAGTCGTAGGCCACGGACACGTCGAGGACCGCGCGGGCCCACTCCTGGCTGTCGTTGCGGACGCGCATGATCTCGCCGTTGCGGATGTGCCACAGACCGCCGTTGAGGTCGCGGACCTGCGTGAGGCGAAGCCCGACGTGCTCGACCTCGCCGACGGCCTCGCCCAGGTCGACCGAGTCGCCCACGCCGTACTGGTCCTCGACCATGATCAGCATGCCCGCGAGGTAGTCCGCGACGAGGCTCTGCGCACCGAAGCCGATCGCCAGACCGACCACGCCCGCGCTGGCGAGGAGCGGGCCGAGCGCGATGCCGATCTGGTCCAGGACCATGGCCAGGCCCATCACGGCGATCACGATGGTCACGATGCTGCTGAGCACCGAGCCGATCGTGCGGGCCCGCTGCTCGCGGCGCTCGTCCGCGCGGCTCGTGTCCCGCTGCAGCACGGCGGGGCCGCGCGTGGACCGGCGGGGCTCGTCGCCCCCGTTCTGGAGCACGCGCTCGACGACGCGAGTGATGGCCCGCTTGGCGAGCACACGTACCAGCATCGCCCCCAGCACGATCAGGAGGATGCGCAGCGGAACACCCACCAGGGTGCCGAGGTTGTCCTGCAGCCATGCCGGGGCGGCGAGGGCCGGGTTGTCTTGGCTGCTCAGGAGGTACGACGCGGTCGCGTCGACGGATGACACGGAAGGGCTCCGTTCGATCGATGGCTGCGGCACCAGGGGCCCGGCGCCAGGAGGCCGAACCTATTTACCGGGCTCCGCCGAGGTCAAAAAGTGTGGAGAGCGCGTACAGGCGGGGTGAACGGATGAGGAGCCCGGCGGGGCGGCGGCGGCCGGGGTGCGGGCTTGGCTGTGCCGGTGCGGAGCGCTGTCGAGGAATCTCGAATATTTTGTGAGCACGAATATTCCTTGACAGGAATATTCGTGTGCGAGAATACTCATAGTCATGGACGCACTCCTCTCCGCCCTGGCCGACCCCGTCCGCTGGCGGCTCGTGAGCCTGCTGGCCGAGCGGCCCCGCTCCGTCGGGGTCCTCGCCCAGCTCGCCGAGGCACGGCAACCCCAGACGACCAAGCACCTCCAGACCCTGGAGCGGGCCGGCCTCGTCACGGCGGAGCGCACCGGCCAGCGCCGCATCTACACCCTCCGCTCCGCCCCGCTCCGGGAGTTGGTCACCGCACTGACCCGCCTCGCGGACACCGTGGACCAGGACGGAGGCGCGTACGAAACGTACGAGCGCCACGGGCGCAGCGTCGACGCGG
This sequence comes from Streptomyces sp. LHD-70, assembly GCF_031157275.1. GTDB lineage: Bacteria > Actinomycetota > Actinomycetes > Streptomycetales > Streptomycetaceae > Streptomyces. Next base: position 76,614 of record NZ_JAVIFW010000011.1, on the reverse strand, counting down.
AACGCGGCGCGGCCGACCGGCAGGGCTGGGCGGACGGCCGGACCTTCGACTTCCACCGCCCGCTGGCAGGGGGCCCCGAGCAGGTCTGGCGCCATCTGACCGAGCCCGCCCTGCTCCGCCGCTGGTGGACCCCGGACGACCTGAAGGTGTCCGAGCTGGTCTTCGAGGCGCGGCAAGGCGGGCGGATCGTCCTGGAGTACCGCGACGTCGAGGACGCGGCGGGCACCGATGCGGTCGCCGGACGCGGAGAAGGCGTCGTCGAAGAGGCCCGCCCCGGCGAGGGCCTCACCTACCGGCTCTCCCCGCGCCTGCCCGACGGCGGCACCGCGTTCACCGCCCACGTCGACTTCGCCCTCAGGCGCACGGCCACCGGCACCGACCTGGACGTCCGCTACCGCATCACCGACAGCGCGGTCGACTCCGCGGACTTCGTCGCCGGCATCGAACTCGGCTTCGGCCAGAGCCTCGACAAGCTCGGAGCCGCTCTGTCCGCCGAGGGCGCAGAGCACTGACGACACGACCGGCCCCTGATCCTGACCCTGACCCTGATCACGCTCGCACGCAGCACCGACACGAGGAGCACGGGATGACCGAGCACGAGATGACTGAGCACGAAATGACCGAGCACGAAATGACCGAGCAAACGACCGAGCGCACCGGCCGCCGCGTGACCGCCAACCTCAGCCTCTCCCTCGACGGGCGCTACCACGGACCCGCCGGGCCCGGCGACTTCAGCATGTTCGCCCCGTACGTGACCAGCGAAGTCGCCCGGGGCCAGCTCACCCGCATCTGGGAGGGCGCGACGACGGCACTGCTCGGCCGCGTCAACGCCGAGGGCTTCCTCGGGTACTGGCCCGCGGTCGCCGCCGACGAGCACGCCGACCCGCGGGATCGCGGCTACGCGAAGTGGCTGGTCGACACGGAGAAGGTGGTCTTCTCGACCACCCTGAGCGAAGCACCCTGGGAGCGCGCCCGCGTGGTGAACGCCCCGGCCGCCGACGTCGTCGCCGAGCTCAAGGCGAGCGGCGAGGGCGACATCCTCGTCAACAGCTGCCCGAGCCTGATCAAGCCGCTCCTCGAGGCAGACCTGATCGACCGGCTCTACCTCATGATCTTCCCGGAGATCGCCGGAGGCGGGCAGCGCCTGTTCGACGACGGCCTGCCCGCCACGCAGTGGAAGCTCGCGCACCAGGAGACCGGTGAGCTGGGCGAGTTGGCCATGGTCTACGACCGCGTACGGTAACCAGCCGCCGGAACGGGCCGCGTTGTCAGTGGTGGCTGCAAGGCTGGGACGCATGGACATGGACAAGGAAGAGGAGCTGCTCCGCGGCCGCATCTACGGCCAGGACCACGACGACCCGCGCAGAGGCCCCCAACCCGGCCGGACCTACGCCCAGTTGGTCGGCGGCCCGCTCGACGGCCTGCTTCTGGACGTCACGGGCCTGACGCCCCAGGAGGCCACGACCGGCGTCGCGCTCGAAACGGAACTCGGACGGTTCGGCGCCGCCGGCCGGGCGCTCTACGACCCGCGCCCCGGCGACCCCGCCCACTGGGACTGGTCCGGGGACACCCCCGACACCCCCTGAGCCGAGGAGCGGTCATCGCCTCGCCATGCGGCAGGTGTCGCGGTGCAACATCATGAACAGGGCCGGTGCGCGCAACCCGCCGCCCTGGCCCGTCCCCTCTGCCCGCCCCGGCCCCTCCCCTCTGCCCGCCCCCTCCTAGGAACCGGCCGCCGGAAGGAACGCGTCATGAAGGCACTGCAGTACCGCGCCGTGGGCGCCGCCCCCGAGGTCGTCACCGTCGCCGATCCGGAGCCGGGGCCCGGCGAGGTTCTGCTGAAGGTCACCGCGGCCGGTGTCTGCCACTCCGACATCGCCGTGATGAGCTGGTCCGCCGGGCAACTGCCCTTCCCACTGCCCCTGACCCTCGGCCACGAGGGCGTCGGCACGGTCGAGGCACTCGGCGCGGGTGCCACCGGCTTCCAGGTCGGCGACGCGGTCGCGGTCTACGGCCCCTGGGGCTGCGGCAGCTGCCACATGTGCGCCCAGGGCAAGGAGAACTACTGCCTGCGGGCCGCCGAGCTCGGCATCAGACCGCCCGGGCTCGGCGCCCCCGGCGCCATCGCCGAGCACATGATCGTCGACAGCCCGCGGCATCTCGTCCCGCTGGGCGACCTCGACCCGGTGCAGGCCGTGCCCCTGACCGACGCGGGGCTCACCCCGTACCACGCGATCAAGCTGTCGCTGCCCAAGCTGCTGCCGGGCAGTACGGCCGTCGTCATCGGCACGGGCGGGCTCGGCCATGTCGCCGTCCAGCTGCTGCGCGCCATGACCGCGGCGCGGGTCGTCGCCCTGGACGTCACCGAGGAGAAGCTCGCCCTCGCCCGCGAGGTCGGCGCACACGAGGCGGTCCTGTCCGACGCGGCCGCCGCCACCGTGGTGCGCGAGCTGACCGAGGGCAGGGGAGCGGAGGTCGTCCTGGACTTCGTGGGCGCCCCGCCGACGGTCGCATCCGCGGGCGCGATGGTGGCCGTCGAGGGTGACGTGACCCTGGTCGGCCTGGGCGGCGGCGCCCTCCCGGTCGGCTTCGGCGTGGTGCCGTACGAGGCCAAGGTCTGCTCGCCCTACTGGGGCACCCGCGCCGAGCTGATCGAGGTGCTCGACCTGGCCCGTGCGGGAGCGGTCGAGGTGCACGTGGAGAAGTACAGCCTGGACGAAGCGCCTCAAGCGTACGAGCGGCTGCACCACGGGAAGGTCGACGGCCGCGCGGTGATCCTGCCCCACGGCTGAGGGGGGAAGGGGGACTCGCTCCCGCCGCGCGGTGCGTCAGACCCGGTCGAGCGGCCGGTGCGGCTGAGCGGGGAGTTCCACCGTGACCGGGTCGCCGGGGCGCACCGTGCCGCCCGTACGTACGACGCTCATGATCCCGGCCTTGCGGACCAGGTTCCCGGCCTCGTCGCGCCCGACGACCTGCTTCAGCAAACCCTGCTGGAAGGCGTCGATCTGCACACACGGATTGCGCAGCCCGGTCACCTCCACGACCGCCGCGCCGCCGATCCGCAGCAGCGTGCCGACCGGCAGGGCGAGCAGGTCGAGGCCGCGCGTGGTGATGTTCTCCCCGAGAGCACCGGGCCTCACCTCGAACCCCTCCGCGCCGACCTCGGCGAACAACTCCTCATGCATCAGGTGCACTTGACGCAGATTCGGCTGGGTCGGGTCCTGGGCGACCCGCGATCGGTGCTTCACCGTCACCCCGGCATGGACGTCACCCTCCACGCCGAGCCCGGCGAGCAACGTGATGCTGTCCCGGTCGGGCTTCGTGAACGAGTGGACCCCATTGCTGCTGACCGCCGTGACCGTGCCGTTCAAGGTCCGTCCCCCCTCGTTGCCGGTGAGCGGGCACGAGCCTAACGCCCCGCGGCGGACGCCTCGAAGAACCGCCACCGACCTCTGCGGGGGAAAGCCCCCTCAGGGTCCCGCAGGGGAATGCGGGTGCGCCGTCGCGAGCGCGTGCCGCATCATGCCGGGGTGATCGTGATGCAGCCCGTCCTGGAGATCCGCGGCCCCACCGGCTTCGACCTGTGGCCCGTGGCCGAAGTGCCGCCGTACGGATTCCTGCCGCTCGGCGGAGCGCTCACCCCCGCCGAGGTCGGGACCGCCGTCATGGCCGTCGCCGCCTGCAACGACATCGAGCCCGCCGCCGACGAACCGCCGCGCCCCACCGACCCCGTCCGCGGCTTCCTGCACGGACTGCTCACCCTGGACCCGCTCTTCGCCGCCGGCGGGCTGCGCGTCACGGACACCGCGACCGGCGTGACCCTCGTGCCGGGATGCTGCAACGGCATGGACGAGCGCGGCGACTGGCAGCTCGTGGTCGACGGCGGCAGCGCGGGCTTCGGTCACGACCCGTCCCCGCTGGCCGAACGGCTCGGCGACACCGTCCGGCTGACCGTCGACGCCGAGGCCGCGGACAGCCCGCGTATCGACCTCCCGGTGACGGACCTGCGGCGCCTCCTCGCGGCCGCGGAACACGACCTGCAAGCGTTCCACGGCCTGGCCTCCGCCTGGTGCGCCACGCAACTCCCCGACGCGGCAGGGGAATTGACCGAAGCGCTCGCCAGAGCCCTGGCCGTCCCTAACTCCCGAGAATCACCATCCGCTGAGTAGCCCGAGTCATCGCCACATACCGGTCGACCGCACCCTCGACGCCCGTACCGAACGACTTCGGATCCACCAGCACCACCAGGTCGAACTCCAGGCCCTTCGACAGCTCCGGCGTCAGCGACCGCACCCGCGGCCTCGCCTCGAAGGCCGCGTCGCCGATGACGCACGCCACGCCCTCCGCGTGCTCCGCCAGCCAGGCGTCCAGGACCGGGTCGAGCTCGCCGACCGCTCCGTACGTGACGGGGATGCCGCTGCTGCGGATCGACGTCGGCACGTTCGCGTCCGGCAGCACCTCCCGGATCGCCGGCTCCGCCGCCGTCATCACCTCTTCCGGCGTGCGGTAGTTGATGCTCAGCGACGCGACCTCGATCCGGTCGAGGCCGACCCGTTCCAGCCGCTCCTGCCACGACTCCGGGAAACCGCGCCTGGCCTGCGCCCGGTCACCGACGATCGTGAAGCTCTGCGACGGGCAGCGCAGCAACAGCATCTGCCACTCCGCGTCGGTCAGCTCCTGCGCCTCGTCCACGACGACATGGGCGAACGGCCCGGCGAGCAGGTCCGGTTCGACGGCCGGCAGCGCGCTCTCGTCGACCAGGCTGTCCTGCAGGTCCTTGCCGCGCAGCATCGTCACCGCGCCCTCGCCGTCCGCGTCGGCCGCGATCACGTTCTCGATGACCCCCGCCATCCGCTCCCGCTCGGCGGCCACCGCGGCCTCGTGCCGGCGCCTGCGCCGCGACGCCTCCGGATCGCCGAGCCGCTGCCGGGCCGCGTCGAGCAGCGGCAGGTCGGACACGGTCCACGCCTGCGGCTCCGCCCGCTGCAGCCTCCGTACGTCCTCGCGCTCCAGCCAGGGCGCGCACATCCGCAGATACGCGGGCACCGACCACAAGTCGCCCACCAGATCGGTGGGTTCGAGCAGCGGCCACGCCCCGGACAGGGCCCGCACCAGGTCCCGGTCCTGTCGCAGCACCCGCCCGAACTGCTCCTCCGTCACCTCCTCGGCGCGCCCGGCGAGACGGGCCTGTTCGAGCAGGATCGTCACCAGCTCCTCCCAGACCACGTCCCGCGCCTCGTTGTGCGGGGTGCTCGGCCCGGCCGCGCGGAACGCCTCCGCCCAGTCGTCGGCGGTGAGCCGTACTTCGGCCCACGGCGTCGGGACGGTCATCGGCTCAGTCGGCGGCTCCTCGTAGAACCGCACGGCCGTCTCGACCGCCCGCACCATGTCCGCGGACGACTTCAGGCGCGCCACCTCCGGATCCGTCTCCTCCGCCGCGCTCGCGCCCTCCGCGACGAGATCCCGCACCGTGCACGTCTGCACCCCCTCCTCGCCGAGGCTGGGCAGCACGTCCGACACGTACGCGAGATACGACTGGTGCGGACCGACGAACAGGACGCCGCCCTTGCGGTGCCCGAGGCGCGGGTCGGAGTAGAGCAGGTGGGCCGTGCGGTGCAGGGCGACCACGGTCTTGCCGGTGCCGGGCCCGCCGTCGACGACGAGCGCGCCCCGCGAACCGGCCCGGATGATGGCGTCCTGGTCGGACTGGATGGTGGCGAGCACGTCCCGCATCCGGCTCGACCGCTCGCCGCCCAGGCTCGCCACGAACGCCGACTGGTCGTCGAGCGCCGCATGCCCCTCAAGGCCCTCGGCGATGAACACCTCGTCCCAGTAGTCGCCGATCCGCCCACCCGACCAGCGGTACCGGCGGCGGCTGACCAGGCCCATCGGGCCGGCGTGTGTCGCCGCGAAGAACGGCTCGGCGGCGGGGGAGCGCCAGTCGACGAGCAGTCGGCGCCCCGAGGGGTCGGTGAGGCCGAGCCGGCCGATGTACACGGGCTCCGCGTCGTCGGCGGTGACGATGCGGCCGAGGCACAGGTCGAGACCGAAGCGGCGCAGGGTGCGCAGGCGGCCGGTCAGGCGCCGCACCTGCTGGTCCCGCTCCATCGCCTCGCGCCCGACCCCGCCCGGAGCCCGCAGCTGGGCGTCGAGCTGCTCGGACAGCTCGGCGACCGACTGCTCCAGGCCGTCCGAGACGGCCGCGAAGTGCTTCTCGTCGGCGGCGATCAGGATCGGGTCGGCCTTGGCGGCGAGGTTCTCCGGGAGGGCGAAGGCGCTGGTGGTCAGTGGAGTCATGTCTCCCGTTTCCGCAGGTCGTGGCATCAGGGGAGCGATTGTGAGGCATGGTGGGGGCCTTGCCGCAAGGCCCCCACTGCGCTATAAGTTGAAAGTGGCAAGGAGTGGGTTCGCCCCCTTGCCACTTCTTTTTTCGCCCACGAGAACGCACGAGAACGCCGTGTGCCCCGGCCCGGGAACGACTCCCGGGCCGGGGCACACGGCTCAACTCACCTTCGTACGTACGGATTACGTACGAACTGCGCACGCATCAGGCACCGCTCGCGTCGAGCATCTCCTCGCGCTCCACGATCTTGACGCGCTCGCGGCCCTGCGGCTCGCCCAGCGCCTTCTCCGCGGCGTCGAGCTTGTACCAGCCGTCCCACGTCGTGTAGCGGACGCCGCGCTCGCCGAGGAACGCCGCGACGGCCTCGGGGGCGGGCTCCGACGGGGACTGCAGCCGACCCTCGGCGTGGTCCTCCAGGAGGTTGGCGACGGTCTCGTTGGCGTCACCCTTGGTGTGGCCGATCAGCCCGACGGGTCCGCGCCGGATCCAGCCGGTGACGTACGTGGACGACATGTGCGTGCCGCCGTCCTCGATCACCCGGCCGCCCTCGTCGGGGACGGTGCCGGACGTGACGTCCCAGGGGAGCTTGGCCAGTTCGTCGGAGAGGTAGCCGACGGCGCGGTAGACGGACTGGACGTCCCAGTCGGTGGTCTGGCCGGTGCCCTTGACGTTGCCCGTGCCGTCCAGTTCGGTGCGCTCGGTGCGCAGGCCGACGACCTTGCCGTCCTCGCCGAGGATCTCCTGCGGCGACTCGAAGAAGTGCAGGAAGAGTTTGTGCGGGCGGTCGCCGACGTCGCGGATCGCCCAGTTCTCCAGGGTCTTGGCGACCATATCGGTCTGCTTGTTCTTGCGGCGCTCGGCGATCGAGCCCTCGTCGTAGTCGATGTCCTCGGGGTTGACGATGACCTCGATGTTCGGCGAGTGGTCCAGCTCCCGAAGCTCCATCGGGCTGAACTTCGCCTGCGCCGGGCCGCGGCGGCCGAAGACGTGGATCTCCTTGGCGCGGTTGGCCTTCAGCCCCTCGTGGACGTTCGGCGGTATCTCGGTCGGCAGCAGCTCCTCCGCCGTCTTGGCGAGGATACGCGCGATGTCGAGGGCCACGTTGCCGACGCCGAGTACGGCGACCTTCTCCGCGGACAGGTCCCAGTCGCGCGGCACGTCCGGGTGGCCGTCGTACCAGGAGGCGAAGTCCGCGGCGCCGAGGGAGCCGTCGAGCTCCACGCCGGGGATGCGGAGTTCGCGGTCGGCCATCGCACCGGTGGAGAAGACCACCGCGTCGTAGAAGCTGCGCAGCTCGTCGAGGTCGATGTCGTTCGGGTAGTCGACGTTGCCGAAGAGGCGGACCTGCGGCTTGTCCAGGACCTGGTGCAGGGCGTTGACGATTCCCTTGATCCGGGGATGGTCGGGGGCGACGCCGTAGCGGATCAGGCCGAAGGGGGCCGGCATGCGCTCGAAGAGGTCGATGGACACCCCCGGGTCGGCAGCCGCCGCGGACTTCAGCAGAGCGTCGGCGGCGTAGATGCCGGCGGGACCGGCTCCGACAATGGCTACCCGCAGAGGGCGCGGCATGTTCAGGTTCCCTTCGAGTGATGGCTGGTGCTCAAGGGGAATCCTAAAGTAAGGCAAGCCTAAGTCGGTAGGCGGGTCCGCTTTATGAGCTCATAAGGCAGGGTTATGGGTTCGCCAAGTATGACTTTGGGTCGCTCCACGGCTTACGGTACCCCGTCGCCGCAGGTCGGCCGCACATCACCGGAACAGCCCGACGGGGGTACGCAGTACTGGGTTCAGAAGCACCGGCCTCCGGCCGTCGCATCACCGAGGTCGAGACGATCGGCGTCGAGCGCCTACCCGACGCGGACCGCAGCGCCCGCCCCCTCGACCTGTTCCGGCTCGCCTTCGGCGGCGCCAACACCTTCGCGACCTGCGTGCTCGGCGCCTTCCCATCCTCTTCGGCCTGTCCTTCCGGCAGGGGCTCGCGGCGACCGTGCTCGGACTCGTCGCCGGTGTGCTGCTGCTCGCGCGGCTGCGGCTCCACCGGGGACGCTCGGCGGACACCGTGGCCGGCTGGCGCATCGGCGCGCGCGGTGACGACTGGATCCGCCTCGAAGCGGCCTCCTGGTTCCTGACCGGCAACCTCGTCGTCCGGGTGACCGACGGGACGCTGTCCCTGGTCACCCTCCTGCGCTTCGACCGGCTTCCGGGACGCGTGATCTGGGCCCTGCTGTCCGGCATCCACCGGCGCCTCGCCCCCGGCCTGCTCCGGGACGCGCGCGGGAGGCTCCGGGCACGGTGATCGGCCTCGACGTGGACCTCGTCGGCGGCCGCCCGGTGCGGGGCCGGTGCGGAGGCCGGGGCGGGACGGCCTCGGTGGTCACGGCCTGACGGACTGCCAGATCCGGTCCGGCAGGGACGCCATGGCCGCGTCCAGGTCCACGTCCGCGAGCGTGAGCCAGCGGCGGGCGACCGCGACGACCGGGCCCAGGACGAGTGCCTCGATCAACGGGGCGGGCAGCGCGGCCAGTTCACCGGCCGCGACGCGGGCGTCGATCCACTCGGCGACCGGCGAGAGGCGGGCCTCCTGGGAGTCGCGGACCGTCTCGATGTTCGCCATCTGGTCCTGGTCCACGGTGGCCGAGTGCAGCAGCCGCGAGGCGTCGGGGTGGTCGCGGACGAAGCCGAGGTAGGCGTGGACGACCCCGTCGACGGCCGCACGCGCCCCGGCGGCTTGCGTGAGCGCCGTGACCAGCTCGTCGAGCAGCCGCCCGAGCCAGCGCCCCGCGAGCGCGAGGACGACGCCGTGCATGCTGCCGAAGTGGTGGTAGAGGCTCCCCGAACTCACCCCGCTGGTACGGGTGATGGCCTCCACGGTGAGGCCGGCCTCGCCCGACGAGGCGTAGATCCGCAGTGCGGCGTCAAGGACCTGCTCGGCGGTCGCTTGTCCACGCTTCTGCTTGGGGCTCATCGAAGGGGCGTCCTCGGGGTCGGCACGGCTGGGGCGGGGCGGGGCAGGGCGCGGAACAGGGTGTACGTCGCAAGGGTGTACGCCGCAACCGAAGCCTAGAGGACCCCTTCCGGAGAGGTTCGCGCAGGAACGGGCGTCCGGAACGGAATCCGGTCAACTGCCGTGTCCGAACTGGCCAGTTGTCGGCCGGTGCCTACGGCTTCCCGCCAGGGGCGCCGCACACTTCTGGAAGCGGTTGCTGTTGCTGACACGTCGACGACGACCCGTTCCGCCGACAGCGGAGGACGACATGAGTGACCTCAACGACGTCGCCCCACGCCTCCTGCGGAGGCTGGAGAGCCGCCACCTCTTTCTCCGGGCGTCCGAGCCCGCACCGGCCGACCCGCGCCACCAGACCGTGATCCAGGTCTGCTGGAAGGACGGCGTCGACGCGTACGGCCTGCCCGTCGGCCACATGGTGCGCACCCGCTACCGCCGCGGCCTCATGGGCCACATCGTCGAACACTGGGCCGCCCACGCCTCCACGGACCCCCGCCGCCCCGTCCGCCCGGAGGTCGCCGCCCACCTCCACGACATCAACGACGCCCTGGGCGCGGTCCTGGACCACATCCACCCGCGGTACAGCTAGGCCGCCCGAAGCCCTCAGGGGCGGCACCGTGTGCCAGGGTGTCCGGATGGTGCACTGGCGGGCCGAGAGCCCTCAACTCTGGGCGTACCTGGAGTCCCTGCAGTACGGCGAGATCCTCACCGGCGAGGTCGCGGCGATCGAGCGCTACGGGGTGTTCGTCGCCCTGGACGACGCCCCCGGCCACCCCACCCTGCCCGGCGTCGGCTTCATCACGGTCCCCGAACTGTCCTGGCGGCACCTCGGAGCGCTCAGCGACGTCGTCGCCGTCGGGCAGCGCGTCACCTGCGCGTTCCTCCAGTTCGACCAGCGCAACGCCGAGGCCAGACTGTCTCTCCGCGCACTTCTGCCGGACCCTTTTCGGGCCTTCGCGTTCCGTACCTCGGTCGGTCAGACGCTGTGCGGGACGGTCGACAAAGTGGTCTCCTTCGGTGTGCTCGTCGAGGTCGGGGACGGAGTGTTCGGGCTGCTGCCGTACCAGGACGTCGACGGGGGTCCCGGTGAGGTCGCGCCCGCGCAGGACCTCCGGCCCGGCGACAGGATGTCGGTCGTCGTCGCGGCGATCGACCACAGCCGACGCAGGGTGTTCCTCTCGATGCCCTCATCCCGTACCAGTGCCGATGAGTTCCGCCCCCGCCCCCGGTCTACCCGTTGAGACCGTACGTCGCGAAAGCTGGAGGATTCATGAGCCGCAAGGCGTTGCCCGAAGTCGTCGATGCCGAGACCTGGCAGCGGCACCTCGACGACCTGCGGGTTCGGGAGAAGGCCGCGACCCGGGAGCTCGACGCGATCGCCGCGCAGCGGCGCCGTATGCCGATGGTCGAGATGCCGGACTACACCCTGGAGGGGGAGCACGGGCCGGTGCGGCTCGTCGACGTCTTCGACGGGAAGTCCCAGCTGATCGTCTACAACCACATGTGGTTCCCCGGAGAGAAGTGGCAGTGCTCGGGGTGCACCGGTTTCACCGCCCAGTTCACCCGGCAGGAGTTCCTCGACGCCTACGACGCGAGGTTCGTGATCGTCACGCAGGGCCCGATCGACGAGGCCCTCGCGTACAAGCGCCGGGTCGGCAACCGGATGACCTGGTACTCCACCGCGAACAGCCCGTTCGGCACCGACGTGGGCGCGCCTCCCGGCGGGGGCTTCGCGCTCAACGTGTTCCTGCGCGACAGTGACAGCGACACCGTCTACCGCACCTGGCACACCACCAGCCGCGGCGTCGAGCAGCTCAGCCACACCTTCCCCCTGATCGACACGCTCCCGTACGGCCGTCAGGAGGAGTGGCAGGACGTCCCGGAGGGCTGGCCGCAGTCGCCGACGTACAGCCGCTGGCCCAGCTCCGAGGAGTTCGCCGCCTGGTACGGCTCCGAGGACTGAGCCCGGAGTACGCGGAGCACCCGTGGTGCCCGGCGTCAGGCGCGCGGCACGAGTGACCGTGCCGCGTCCCGTGCGTGCCCGAGCGCGCTCTCGCGGTCGGCGCCGCGCAGGCCGAGCACCACGCGCGTGCTCAACCCGTCGAGCAGCGCGAGGAGTTGGGCGGCCGCGGCCGCCGTGTCGTGCGGTGCGAAGCGGCCCTGGCGGACGCCGCGTTCGAGCAGGGCCGCCAGGTCGTCCTGCCAGCCCGCGTCGAGTTCGTCCTGCGGCTCGCGCAGCGCCTCGTCGGCCGGGGTGCGCGCCCACAGCTCGATCCACAGCGTCCACCGCGGATCGCGCGGGCCGAGCGGTAGATACAGGCCCAGGAACTGGTCGAGTTTGCGGTCGGCGGTGACCCGGCGGGCGAGCAGCGCGCGCCGCTCGTCCGCGAGCCGGCCCTCGCTCCAGCGCAACGCCTCCAGGAAGATCCGGTCCTTGCTGCCGAAGTAGTACAGGATGTGGCCGCCGCTCATGCCCAGGCGGCGGCCAAGCGACGCCATCGTCAGCTCCGCCAGGCCGTGTTCGGCCACCGCCGTCATGACCTCGTCCAGGATCCGCTCCCGCGAGGGCCGCCCGCCGCGCTCCCGCGCTCGCACCGTCACCGCGGTGTCCTTCCTCCCGTACGTGCACTACGTGCCTTCTGCCTCCAGACCCTATCTGCGCAGCTCCAGGTCTTGACCTCGGCCCTTCCACCCCTCATCTTGAATGCTGTTCCAAAAATTTGAACGGCATTCAAGGAGTTTGGAGAGGGCCAGCCGATGACACAGCTGCCGACGACCCCGCCGGAAGCGGGTACGGACCACCCCGGCCGTTCCGCGCCGGACACGGGCCTTGGCCATGCCGACGAGGTCTTCCGGATCGAGACGCACGGCATCGAACCGATCCCCGAGGCCGCGCGCCACGGCGGCGCCAAGGACCTGTTCTGGCTCTGGTTCGGCTCCAACCTGACTTTCACGTACGTCATCAACGGCGCCCTCGCCGTCGCCTTCGGCCTCAGCTTCTGGCAGGCCGTCGGCGTGATCGTCGTCGGCGGCCTCGCCTTCTTCGCCATCAGCGCCGCGGGCTACAGCGGCGTACGCACCGGCACCGCCACCCTCGTGATCTCCCGTGCCGCCTTCGGCGTACGCGGCAACTGGCCCGCAGGGCTGCTCAACTGGGTCGTCTCGATCGGGTACACGGTCGTCAACACCGTGGTCGGCGCCCTGGCCCTGGAGGCGTTCTGCGCCCACCTCGGCTGGACCGGCACCGCCGCCCGCGCCTTCGCCCTCGTCGTCACCCATGGCGCTGACCTTCGCCGTCGCGCTCTGGGGCCACGCCACCGTGCAGTTCGCCGAGCGCTGGATGGCGTACGTCCTGGCCATCGGCTTCGCCGCGCTCCTCGTCCTGCTGCTGCCCGGCACCGACACCGCGGCGAGCGGGCCCGCGCCCGGCGCCGCCGGGTGGAGCCTCGCCTTCGTCGTCGCCCTCGCCGGGCCGTTCTCGTACCTGCCGATGCCCGCCGACTACACCCGCTACCTGCCCGCCCGCACCTCGCTGCGCTCGCTCACCTGGGCCGGTGCGCTCGGCGGCTTCACCTCGTCCGTGGCGCTCGGCGCGGCGGGCGCGGCCGCGGCCACCCAGGCCGATCTGACCGACGCCGTGGCCGGGACGGAGAGCCTGCTGCCCGGCTGGTTCAAGCCGCTGTTCCTTGCCCTGGTCCTGGGCGGCTGCGTCACCAACTCGATCATCACGCTCTACTCGTCCAGCCTGAACCTGCAAGTCCTCGGCATCCCCTGGAGCCGTGCGAAGACCATCGTGATCAGCGCCGCCGTCACCGCCGCGGGCTGCCTGTACGCGCTGTTCCTCACGGACTTCACCACCGCGCTGCTCTCCTTCCTCTCCCTCCTCGTCATCGTGTTCGCGCCCTGGGGCGGCGTGTTCCTCGCCGACATGCTGCTGCGCCGCTGCCGGTACGACACCACGGCGCTGCACACCGGACGCGCGGGCTCGTACTGGTACCGCGGCGGCTACCACCCGGCAGGCGTCACCGCCCTCCTCACCGGCATCGTGTTCGCCGCGCTGACCTGTGACTCGGAGCTGTGGACCGGCCCCCTGGTGGCCCCGCTCGGCGGAGCCGACCTGAGCCTCGCCTCGTCCCTGGTGGCGGGCCTCGTCTACTGGGCCCTTGCCGCGCGCACGGTCGCCCCGGCCACGGCCCCGGCGCCGAACGCCGACTGAACCTTCCCCCTCCGTACCCCAACACCCCTCACCTCAGCAGGAGTTGAAAGCACATGTCCCCGCACGACCCCGCCGCCACCCCCGCCGACCTCGTCGTGCGCGGTGCCCGTATCCACACCGTCGACCCCGACCTGCCCGAGGCGCAGGCCATGGCCGTGAGCGGCGGGCGCATCGTCTGGCTCGGCGACGACGCGGGTGCGGCGGAGTGGACCGGGCCCGGCACCCGGGTACTGGACGCGGCAGGCAAGCTTGTGCTGCCCGGTTTCATCGACGCCCACAACCACGTACGCCTCGGCTCCGACGACGCCAGCGCCCAGCTCGCCGGGGCCGCTACGCTCGCCGAGGTGCACGAGCGGATCCTGGCCTGGCGCAGGGACCACCCGGACGCGGAGTGGATCGAGGGCGAGGCCTTCGACTACGCGGCCCTCGGCGGCGGCAGGCTCCCCACCGCCGCCGACCTCGACCCGGTCACCGGCAGCACCCCCGCCTTCGTCCTCAGCTACGACGTCCACACCGCCTGGCTCAACACCGCCGCCCTGCACCGCCTCGGCATCAGCCGCGACCGTACCGACCTGCCCTTCGGCACCGCCCACACCGACCCCGGGACCGGCGAACCCACCGGACTCGTCAAGGACTTCGCCGTCAAGGGCCTGTCCCGGGACGGCCACCGGGCACTCCAGGACCTCGGGGTGCCGTGGGCCTCCGCCGAGCGGCAGTACCGGCGCCTCGCCAAGTCCCTCGACGACGCGATCGGCTACGGCATCACCACGGTGGTCGAGCCGCAGAACTCCCTCGACGACCTGGCCCTCTTCGAGCGCGCCCGCAGCGAGGGACGGCTCGCCTCGCGCCTCGTCGCCGCCCTGTTCCACCCGCGCGGCACGAGCGACGCCGATCTGGACGACTTCGGCGCGGCGGCCCGGCGGCACGCGGACGACCGGCTGCGGGTCGGACCGCTCAAGCTCTACATCGACGACGTGGTGGAACCGCGCACCGCGGCACTCCTCGAACCGTACGTGGGCTGCGGCCACCACCGCGGGGACACCTACTACCCGCCCGAGGAGTTCGCCGAGCTGCTCACCAAGCTCGACGCCCGCGGCTTCCAGTGCTTCGTGCACGCCACCGGCGACCGGGGCATCCGCGTCGCCCTCGACGCGTTCGAGCACGCCCGCCGGGTCAACGGCCCGCGCGACGCCCGCCACCAGATCGTGCACGTCGAATGCCTCGACCCGGCCGACACCGCCCGCTTCGCGGAGCTCGGCGTGGTCGCCTGCATGCAGCCCCGGCACTGCGCGCCGGACGTGGCCGGGCCCGGCAAGGACTGGGCGGAGAACGTCGGACCCGAGCGGTGGGGGAAGGCCTGGCCGATGCGCAGCCTGTACGAGGCGGGCGCGCGGCTCGCGTTCTCCAGCGACTGGAACGTGGCGGAGATGGACCCCATGACCGGCATCTACACGGCGGTCACCCGGCGTCCGCTCACCGGCGGCGAGCCGTGGATGGCGGAGGAGACGGTGGACGTGGAGACGGCCGTGCACGGCTACACGATGGGCTCCGCGTACGCCAACTTCCTTGAGGACGAACGGGGTTCACTCACCGTCGGCAAGGCGGCCGACTTCGTGGTCCTCTCCCGGGACATCCTGCGGGTACCCGCGGAGGACATCCCGGGGACCGTCGCGGAGACGGTGGTGGTGGGCGGGGAGCTCGTGTCCACCCGCTGAGGCCCAGGACGGCGCTACGGGGGTACGGGGGTGCGGCGTTACGGGGGTGTGGGGCGGCCTTGACGGAGCCCGAGGGGGTCGCGTTCCCCGGCATCAACACCCTTGACCGTGGCGGCAGGTGTGACCTCTCGGCCACAATCCGGACGTGGACAACCAGCACCGGCCCGTGGACGTGATCGAGATCCTGCAAGGCGCTTCCCTCCTGGTCCCTGAGGCGCAGGCCGGAGCGGACGACCTCACGGTGAGCGACGTGTGGGAGCACCTGAGCGACGACGCGTGGGACGTGGCCGTCGCCCTCCTCGAGGAGCTCGGCGGCGCACCGCCGCTGCCGCCGTCGTTCTGGCAGGAGCTCGCCACCGCCGCAGGTCAGCTGCATCTGCCGCGCAGCGCCGCGTGGTGCCGCTGGCGCGCGGACGAGGCGGTCCACGGGATCGTACGGGCCGACCTCACGCTCGCACCCGAAGGAGAGTCCCGGCGCCGGACGCCCCTGCCCGGAGCCGGAGTCCTCCGCCCGATGTGGCGCATCGGCCACCGCACCCCGCAGGGCGAGCCGGTCCTCGACATCGCCGCGCTGTGGGTCGAGTCCGTGCCGTTCCTGGAGCCCGGCGGCCGGGCCACGGTGCGGCTCGCCCCGCTCGTACCGCCGCGCTGGCGCCACCTGCGCCCCGGCCAGGTGATCACGCTGCACGAGGACAACAGCACCGCGGGCACAGCGGTCGTCCTCGACGTACGCCCACCGCAGGAGCCGGCCGCGACGTAGCGGGCGCCGGTGCGGGGGAGGACGATGGAAGGGACGGCGCCAGGCGGACCGGCGCGACCGGTGCCGGGACGCGGCCGTCGAAGGGAGGTGCTGATCCATGACGCAGTTCATGGACGTCCACCACGGGATGCAGGGCGTGACGAAAGACCAGCTGAAAGAGGCCCACCAGGCCGATCTGGCCATAGAGAAGGAAGAGGGCGTCCACTTCCAGAGGGCCTGGGCCGACCCCAACTCCGGTACGGTCTACTGCCTTTCCGAGGGCCCCTCGGCCGACGCGGTCCAGCGCGTGCACGAACGCGCCGGGCACAAGGCCGACGAGATCCACCCGGTCCCGCTCACCGTGTGACCACCGAGGGTGCGACCACCCGAGCAGGGCTGAGTAGCCTCACTGACGGCCACCTGGGGTGGACCCCGGGTGGCCGCGCCGATCCTCCGAATCGGTGAGGGCACGGATAAAGGGTGACGTACCTGGACAGCGTGACGGCATGATGACCGACGTACCGCAGTCCATGACCAAGGCGGCCGCCGCCGCACTCGACCGTCACACGGCCGGTGGCCTGGGCGCCCGTATGGGATCGCGCCTCTGGGTCGAGTTCGCCCACGAGGACGCGAGCGTCGTCCTCCGCGCCATGGCCGACTACCTCGACCGCAGCACGGACACCCCCACCGCGATCTCCCTCGACCTCACCGAACGCCCGTCCACCGAGCCCGGTCCGGACGTCACGCACTACGACGAAGTCGAGTGGACCGGCACGTTGTATGTCGACGTCGCGGCGGACTGAGGGCACGGGCGCGGTGCGGAGAGCTGTTTCACCAGGACTCCCAAATCCCGGCATTAGCACCGGAAATACGGGATACGGTGCTGATGTGGCGATCACAGGGGAGGACACCGCACCGGGCACCGCGCTGCTGCTCGCGGCGGCGCCCGTCGGGAAGGGCGCGCTCGTCGACGCGGCGGGCGTCCTGCCCGCCCTCGCCGCCGTCCCGCCCAGCACGCTCACCGGCACCCGGAGCGCGACCGTCGTCGAACTCGCCGATCCGGCAGACCCGCAGACCGTCCTCACCCGCATCCGCAGCGCCGCCGCGACACCCGGCCCGCTCACCGTCCTCATCGCGGGGCAACTCCACCTCGACGGCAAACAGCACCGCCTCCACCTGGCACTCGCCCGCACCACCCCGGCCACGCTGCGCTACACCGCCCTGCCCTGGCACTGGCTGGAGACGGAACTCGGGGTGCGCCTCCCCGGCACCACCACGGTCGTCCTCGACCTGGTCGCGACCGCCGAGGCCTGGCAGCAACTCCCCACCACCACCCACCCGCAGGCCGCCCACTCGCAGGCCGCCCACCCGCAGGCCGCCTCCCCGCAGGCCATCCACCCGTACGGCATCCATCTGCACGGCACCCGGCTGTTCGGCCGGATCGCCCCGCCGCCGCCGAAGCGCCGCCTCGCCCAGCCCACGTACCTGAAAGCCCTCACGGCCCTTTGGCGCAGCGGCAGTCGCGCGCCCCTCGGCCAATTCCACGAACAGATCGTGGCCCAGGGCGACTTCGCCGACGCCCTGCTCCTCGCCGTTGACGGCGGCACAACAGCCCCCGCGCCATTGGCGCCGCAGGTCCCGGCCCGACCCGCCCCCGTACCACCGCCGTCGGCGACCGGGGGCGAGGACCCGCTGGCGGCCATCCTGGCCGCCGCCCACGCCGGGCGGCACAGCGAGGCCGCCGCGCTCGCCGCGCTGGGGGAGGGGCATGCGCTGCGCGAACACGGCGCGGGTTCCGCTCAGGCGGTGCACTGGCTGGAGGTCCGCGCCGAGCTGGCCCGGCTCGACGGCGACGCGGCCCGCAGCTGCGAACTCTGGATGGCGGCGGCCGACGCCCGCCTCGCCCGCGGGGAGGCACCGGACGCGTCCGTGGTCGAGGCCGCCGTCGACCGCGCCCACCACCAGTGGCAACAGCTCACCGATCCGCGGCGCGCCCGTGAACTCGGCGCTCTCCTGGTCGCGTTGCGCTGTCACGTACCCGGCCGCAGAGCCGGGGCGAGGGACGCCGTCGAGCACCGCATGCACCTCCTGCACACGACCCCGCCGACGGCCACCGACCGGACGGCGACGCCCTGAGGGCAGCCCTGCCGTCAGGGCGACAACCACGCCCCGTACCAGGCGCGAAACCCGGTCGCCAGGGGTACGAAGCCACCCCAGTCCGGGTCGATCCGCCACACCTCACCCGCACGCGGACCCGTGACGACCAGCCGGTCGAAGATCCCGCAGCCCTGTTCGCTCAACACCAGGGTTCCCAGGGCCAGTTCATCGACCGGTACGCCACCACGGCCGCCCAGCACACCCGGCAGGGGTGCGTCGAGCGGGAACGGCGCGGCCAGCCGTCCCGGGCAGCCGGTCGGTCGCCCACTCGTCGTCCACGGCCCACCCGTACGCGTCATCGGCCCCGGGGCGGGCGAGGGCCAACGGCATCAACCCGTGCCCGGGTCCGGCCGGGCCGTCGCCCACGTCCACCACGAACGACCGGTATTCCAGCGGGAGTCGGACCCCGTGGGCCTCCTCGAACGCCCGGACCTCCGCCTCGCCCGGCGCAGCCGACAGCGCGTACCGATGCGTGTCCGCCCCGAACCGCTCACATCCGGGGTCCAGTGCCGCCCCTTCGCGCAGCCGAGCCCGGACCGCGTCGGCATCCCATTCGGTCATCCGCTGAACGTACGCCCTCTCCCGGCAGCGCGACCGACCGGTCCGCGGGGCCGATCATGGCCCGGAGAGTCTTGACGCCGAGCAGCGCCCCACTATTGGATCGCCGTTATTGGTCCTGCGGCCAACAGTGACGCCCTGTCGCTGCCCGGCGTCCTGGGGAGGACTGTTGGCGACCAGTGGCGAGTTCCAGCACCACACCGACATCCACACCCACACCCACATCCACAACCACATCCACGAAGGACGCCTGTGACCAGCCCCATCGACCGCCCCGCCCACCGCCTCCACGTCGCCGTCGACGCCCCCGACGCCTTCACCCGTGGCGCCGCCCGCGGTGAGCAGTTGCGCGACACCCTGCCGGGAGGCATCGCGGGCTACGACCGCTTCTTCGAGCTGGGCGGCATCAGCCCGCAGAAGGTGCGCGACGACGCCGAACGCGCCCTCGACACCGTCGGGGCGTTCCGCCCGCAGGCCCGCGCCGAGATCGAGGGCATCGCCCACGGCGCCGGGGTCGACACCTGGCGGATCGCCGCGCTCAACGCACGTACGGAGATCCTGGCCCGCAGCACCACCGTCCCGCCCGGCGAGTGCTCGACGATCGTGCGCCGCCTGGAACACCCCGAAACCGGCGAGGTGCGCACCTTCGGCGTCCAGACCTGGGACTGGCACGTCGAGCTCAACCCGTTCTGGCACACCCTCGAATCCCGCGGCGGCGCCCACGCCTTCGTCGGCATCACCGAGCACGGCATCCTCGGCAAGATCGGCGTCAACAGCGCGGGACTCGCCCTGCACTTCAACATCCTCGGCCACCGCGCCGACGGCATCGGCGGCGTCCCCATGCACGTCCTCGCCGCCGTCGTCCTGGCAGAGGCGGGCAGCGTACGGGAAGCGCTGGAGATCATCCGCAGCGCCCCGCTGAAGTCCTCCGGCTCGTTCGCCCTCTTCGACCCGGTCGAGGCGGTCCTCCTCGACCTCAGCCCGGACGGCGTCTTCCCCGTCGACCCCGAGCACGGCACCCTCGTCCGCACCAACCACTTCCTCACCCCGACCCCCGCGGCCCAGGAGAAGACCTGGCTCTACCAGCCCGATTCCGGCCGGCGTCACGACCTGATCCGGAAGCGCGTGACCGCGAACACCCCGCCGGCCGGCCCCGACGAGCTCGTCGCCCTCCTCCGGTCCGGCGCGGGCGAGGCGCCGCTGACCTGCGTCCCGGACATGTCCCTGCCCCAGGGGGAACGCTGGGCGAGCCTCGCCACGGTCATCCTCGAACCCGCGGAGCGTGCGGCCCGCGTCCTCGACGGCACCCCCGTCGACAGCGGCACGCGGCCGTGGCGCAGGCTCACCGCGTAGCCGCACGGGCGACCGAAGCGGCCGCTGCACGCCTCCGGCTGTTGCTGCACGCCTCTGGCCGTATTACTGACGCGTCAGTACGGTGCTGCCAACCCCCCATTCCCACAGGAGAGTTGGGAGAGCCGCATGACGTCAGCGTTACGCAGGCGACCACTGGCCGCAGGTGCCGTCCTCGCGGTGGCGGTACTCGGAATCCCCGGGTCCGCCGCCGCGCAGAGCGCCCCCCAGGCACCCGACGCCACCCCGAGCCCGGTCGACCGGAAGACCGCCCCGGGCGAGATCCTCACCTCGGAGCCGTCCTCCTTCCAGTACACCCCGGGCGTGCCCACCCCCACCAAGGCCTGGAAGATCACCTACGGCTCGACCTCCGCCGATGGCAAGCCCAACGCCGTCTCCGGCACCGTGATCGTCCCCGACGACGGCAGGACCACACCCCGCCCCCTGATCACCTACGCCGTCGGCACGGTCGGCATCGGCGACAAGTGCGCCCCCTCCGCGGGCTTCCCCGGCGGCACCACGGCCGAGGCGCCCCTGGTCAACGCCGCTCTCGTACGCGGCTACGCCGTCGTCGTCACCGACTACGAGGGCCTCGGCACCCCCGGCGACCACACCTACATGGTCGCCGCCGCCCAGGGCAGCGCCGTCCTGGACGCGGCCCGCGCGGCCCAACGGCACCCGGACGCGGCGAAGTTCGGCGTCAGCGCGGAGGCGCCGGTAGGCATCATGGGCTACTCGCAGGGCGGCGGCGCCAGCGCCAAGGCCGCCGAGATGGCCGCGACGTACGCACCCGAACTGAAGGTCAAGGGCACCGCGAGCGGCGGCGTTCCGGCCGACCTCGCGAAGGTCGCCGAGTCGCTGGAGGGCGGCGACAGCGCGGGCTACCTGCTCATGTCCGCCGTGGGCCAGAACGCGGCGAAGCCGTCCCTGGACCTGGACGCTTACCTGAACGACGAGGGCCGCAAGCTCGCCGACGTCGTCCGCAACGAATGCGTCGGCACGGTCCTGGAGGCGGGCCGCGGCAAGACCATCGAGGACGTGACGACGTCCAACCCGCTCGAGCGCCCGGAGTGGCAGCAGACCATCGCCGAGCAACTCATCGGCACCGTACGGCCGTCGGCACCGGTCTTCCTCTACCACGGGGACGCGGACGAGACGATTCCGTACACGGTCGGGCAGAAGCTGCGGGCCGACTGGTGCGGCCAGGGCCACGCCGTCGAATGGAAGACGTTCCCGGGCCAGTCCCACGTGGGCACGGCGATCCAGGGCAACGGCCCGGCCCTGGAGTGGCTGGGCCAGCGCTTCACGGACCAGCCGACCACGGGCAACTGCGCTACCTGAACGGGTAGTTGACACCTCGGTCGGGGCTCGGGGCTCGGGGCTCGGGGCTCGGGGCACGGTGGCTCCAGGCTCCGGGCCTGGCGGACCCGGGTCCCGGCCGAGGTGTCAGAGGCTGCTGAGCAGGGCCTGGAGCGGGGCGGGAGTGCGGCCCGTCGGCAGGGCCTCGGTGAGGGCGCGACCGTACTGGATCTTGCGCCCCTTCTTCGTCCCGAGAAACCGCCGCAACTGCTGCTCCGGGGCCCGCCCTTGCTGCGCGGGCTGCCTCTGAAACGTCTGCAGTGCGCGCAAGTCGCCCTGCTCCTCGACGAGTTGCAGGACGCGCGGGACGCCGAGCGCGCGGATCAGCTCGTCCTCGAGATCGGCCGAGCAGACGGAGAAGGTGTCCAACTCGCGTGCGTAGTACGGACTTTCGTTCTCGTCGCAGAGTCCGGTCAGGCCGAGGCCGAGCCCGGTGGGGCCGAGGATCCGGGTGAAGCGCCTGATGCTCATGGCACCGCCCATCGGCAGCACGCACACTCCTTCTCCGGCCAGATCCCGTCCGTGGCCGACGGCCAGCGCCTCGATCGCCGCGAGGTCGCTGGGCCCTTCGAGGAGGACGACGGTCCGCACGCCCCGTGCGGCGGCCCGCGCACGCGCTCCGGCCTCGCCGTCCCCGTCGGGGTCGCCTGCGGCCGCCCATGCGGTGACTGCTTCCCGGAACGCTTCGATGGTGGTCACAGAATCGGTCACGGTGCCAGTCTCTGGTATCGCCGGGCCGCTGGACAGGCATTTTCGTCCGGCGGACGTCGGGGCGGACGTCGGGCCGGGGCGCCGGGCCGGGACGCCGGGGCGGGTGTCAGCCGGTGATCGTGCCGGGCGTCAGCCGGTGGGCTGTGCCGGTGGGGCCGCGGCTTCGAGCGCGTCGACGGTGCCGGACATGATGGTGGGGATGTGGCGGGTGAGGTGGTCGAGGGGCCAGTCCCACCAGGCGAGCCGGAGCAGGCGGCCGACGTCGGCGGCCTCGTACCGGGTACGGATGAGCTGGGCGGGGTTGCCGCCGACGATCCCGTAGTCCGGCACGTCACGGGTGACCACGGCACCGGCGGCGACGATCGCGCCGTGCCCGATCCGTACGCCCGGCATGACCGTCGCGCCGTGCCCGAACCAGACGTCGTTGCCGACGACGGTGTCACCGCGGGACGGCAGGCCGGTGAGCAGGTCGAAGTGCTCGGCCCAGGAGCCGCCCATGGTGGGGAAAGGGAAGGTCGAGGGGCCGTCCATGCGGTGGTTGGCGCCGTTCATGAGGAACCGCACTCCGGTGCCCAGGGCGCAGAACTTGCCGATCACGAGCTTCTCGGGGCCGTAGTGGTAGAGGACGTTCCGCGTCTCGAAGGCGGTCGCGTCCTCGGGATCGTCGTAGTACGAGAAGTCCCCGACCTCGATGAGCGGCGAGCTGACGAGCGGCTTGAGCAGGACGACCCGGGGCTGACCGGGCATGGGGTGCAGGACGTCGGGATCGGCGGGGGTGAGGGGCGGGGAGGGCATGGAGGGCGGGTCCTTTCCGCGGGAGGCCGGGGCCGGGCGCCCCACCCCCGTACAAGCTAACGCAACGTCTGATGCATTAGGATGCTGTCACGCCCGACACCGCCGAGCAAGCTGGATGCCCCATGACGGACGCACGACAGGAACCGCCCGAGGCGCCGCCCAACTCGCCTGTGCCGCAGGCCGGTTCGCCTGTGCCGCAAGCCGGTTGCCGCTCGGAGGCCCCGGCGACGCGCCGCCCTGGCGGCCGTACGGCCCGTGTCCGGGCGCAGGTCCTGGAGGCGGTCCTCGCCGAGCTGGGGGAGCGCGGTTTCGCAGGGCTGACGGTCGAGGGCGTGGCCGCGCGCGCGGGGGTGCACCGCACGACGGTCTACCGGCGCTGGCAGGACGTCGGCGGCCTCCTCGCCGACGCGCTGGACGCGGCGGGGGAGGACACCACCTGGCAGCCCCCGGACACCGGCTCACTCCACGGCGACCTGCACGCCCTCAACACCGAGATCTACGATTCACTCCGCACCCCGGCGTCCGTCCCCGCCGCGCTGATCGCCGCCTCGTTCCACTCCGACCGGGCGGCCCACGCGCAACAGCGGCTCTGGGAGGGGCGGTACGCGCAGTGCGGGGTGATCGTCGAACGTGCCGTCCGGCGCGCCGAACTCCCACCCGGCACGGACGCCCGCCGCCTCCTGATCGCGGCAACGGCACCGCTGTACCACGAGCTGATCCTCCTCCGTACCCCCGCGCGCCCTCAACTGCCCCTGGAAGCGGCGGAGATGGCGACGGCGGCGGCGAACGCGGGGGCGTTCGGCCCGCGTCGGGATGCGCGATGAGCACGCCGCGTCGGAGCGTCGGCCACGATCGCCACCCAGGAGCAGCGGCCGACGGCGTGCGGAACAATCCCCTGGTGCCGTCGAAGCCCCGACTGGCCCAGCTCACGGACTCCGTGACGCGGCTGGCCACCCCGCACCGCGTGTACGTGACGGCCGGACGATTCACCGAGCCCGACCCCGACCTGCCGGAGCTCGCGGCCCGGATCCGCGCGCTCCTCGACATGGTCGCGGCGGATGAGCCCTGGCAGCGCTACCTGCACAGGTACCGCCCGGCCCCCGTCCCGCAGCTCTGCGCCGCCCTGGAACCGGTCGAGACGCACGCCGTCGCGGCGTTCCTCGCCCAGGTCGTGGCCGTCGACCTGGTGTGGCCGAGCCACCGCCACCTGCCCGCCGAGGCCGCCGAACGCGGGGCGGCGCGCGTGGTGTCCCTGCTGGGGGCGGAGGCCAGTTGGTGGACCAACCACGATGAGGACTGCGGTGCCGTGAACGGGCTCACCCCACTGTTCGACAGCCTGCTCGCCGGAACGGACGGCGAGCACTTCGTCCTCGCCCTGCAGATCGCCGACGACTGAACTCCCCGACCAGGAGCGCGCGTCGGCCCAGGCGACCCCATGGCTCATTCGCGCCCTGGTGACGCCCACCGTCCCGTGGCTACCGTCCCGCGCATGCCTGATTCCTACACCGATCTGGCCGACCACTACGACCTCATCATGACCTCGGGCTACTACGACTACGACACCTACGCCCAGGCCCTCCTGGACGCCGTCGGCGACCGACGGGACCTCCTCGAGGTCGGAGTGGGCACCGGCCTGGTCTGCGAGAGCCTCCTCCGACTGGGGCCGCCCGACCTGCGGATCACCGGTATCGACCACACCGACAGCATGCTGGACAAGGCCCGCGACCGACTCGGCAGCCGCGTGCGGCTCCAGGCCGAGGACGCCATGGACCTGTCGTTCTCCGAGGACTTCGACGTGGCGTACTCCGTGGGCGGCGTCTGCCTCATCGTCGAGGACGGCGACCGCTGGTGGATGAGCAGCCACCTGATGGAGGAGGAAGAGACCGCGACCGCGCTGAAGAACATCGCCACGGCCCTCGAACCCGGCGGCCTGCTCCTGATGTCGGTCCAAGGGCCGCACGAACCCTACGAACGCCCCCTGCCCGGAGGGCTCACGTACGCCCAGGAGATCGAGGTGGACCCGGAGGGCCGGCACACCAAGGACTACTTCATCAGGCGGCACGACACCCTCGTCGCGCACCAGCGCCTGAGCTTCCGTCTCTTCCCCCAGGAGAAGTCCGAGGCCCTCCTGGAACAGGCCGGATTCCGGTTCCTCACCGGTGACCGTTTGCTGCGCCGGTACGTCCGCCGCTGACCCCGCGTCCTCCGGCGTTCTCCGGCGTTCTCCGGCGTTCTCCGGCGTGACCACAGGGGTCATCCCCGAGGGCCGAAAGAATGCGTACGGGGATGTCGAGAAGCAGCGAACGGCTCCGTCTCCGCTATGAACGCGACCACAATGGGCCGCACAGCACCGAGGAGACGACGATGGCCAAGTACCTGCTGCTCAAGCACTACCGCGGCGCCCCGGCCGCGGTGAACGACATCCCCATGGACCAGTGGAAGCCGGAGGAGATCTCGGCCCACGTGCAGTACATGCAGGACTTCGCGGACCGCCTGGAGAAGACCGGCGAGTACGTCGACAGCCAGGCGCTCGCCCAGGAGGGGACCTGGGTGCGGTTCGACGGCGCAGGCCGCCCGCCGGTCACCGACGGCCCGTTCGCGGAGACCAAGGACCTGATCGCCGGCTGGATGGTGATCGACGTCGACACCTACGAACGCGCCCTCGAACTGGCCGGGGAGCTCTCGGCGGCCCCGGGAGCGGGTGGCAAGCCGATCCACGAGTGGCTGGAACTGCGCCCGTTCTACGGTGAGCAGCCCACCATCACGGAATGACACAGCCCATGGACGCCATGGACGAGGCCCGGCTCAGAACCCTCACACCGGGCGTGCTCGCCGTCCTCGTCCGCCGCGGAGCCGACTTCGCGGCGGCCGAGGACGCCGTCCAGGACGCGCTGCTCGAAGCGGTCCGCGCCTGGCCTGCCGACCCGCCGCGCGACCCCAAGGGCTGGCTGATCACCGTGGCCTGGCGCAAATTCCTCGACGCGGCCCGGTCGGACACCGCCCGCCGCCGGCGCGAGGAGACCGTCGACCAGGAACCCGCGCCCGGGCCCGCGCCCGCGGCGGACGACACGCTCCAGCTGTACTTCCTGTGCGCCCACCCGTCGCTGACCCCGTCGTCCGCCGTCGCACTCACCCTGCGCGCCGTCGGCGGCCTCACCACCCGGCAGATCGCCCAGGCCTACCTGGTGCCCGAGGCGACCATGGCGCAGCGGATCAGCCGGGCCAAGCGCACCGTCTCCGGCGTCCGGTTCGACAAGGCCGGCGACGTCGCGACCGTGCTGCGCGTCCTCTACCTGGTCTTCAACGAGGGCTACTCCGGCGACGTCGACCTCGCCGCCGAAGCCATCCGCCTCACCCGCCGACTCGCGGCGGCCATCGACCACCCCGAGGTGTCGGGCCTGCTCGCGCTCATGCTGCTGCACCACGCCCGCCGCGCCGCCCGTACCGCTCCCGACGGCAGCCTCGTACCGCTGGCGGAGCAGGACCGCGGCCGGTGGGACACCGCGTCGATCGCCGAGGGCGTCGAGATCCTGCAGGCGGCCCTCGCCCGTGATCGCCTCGGCGAGTTCCAGGCCCAGGCCGCCGTCGCGGCCCTCCACGCCGACGCCCCCACCGCCGAGGAGACGGACTGGGTGCAGATCGTCGAGTGGTACGACGAGCTCGTACGCCTCACCGGCAGCCCCGTCGTCCGGCTCAACCGCGCGGTGGCCGTGGGTGAGGCGGACGGACCGCGCGCCGGCCTCGCCGCGCTCGACGGCCTTGACACCGCACTGCCTCGCCACGCGGCCGTCGCGGCGTACCTGCACGAGCGCGCCGGTGACCTCGCGACGGCACAACGGCTGTACGCGGAGGCGGCCCTCAAGGCATCCAACCTCGCCGAACGCGACCACCTCACCCGCCGGGCGGCCCGCCTCAACGCCCAACTCCCCTGAGCCCGGGGCCGGTTCAGGCCGGTGGTCTCCCGACCGCCAGGAACAGTTTCATGGCGGCGTCCCGCACCCTGGTGACACGGCGCGGGGTGTGCACCACGCGGTTCATGAGGCGGGCGGCGCGCGCGAGTCGCTGCGTGGGGCGGCGGCGGATCGTGTCGTACACGGTGAGGGCGTCCTGGACGTCGGCGTGGGTCGTGAGCGCGCGGGCCAGGGTGACGCCGTCGACGATCGCCTCGCACGCGCCCCGCCCGAGGTCGGGCGTCATGGCATGGGCGGCGTCGCCGATCAGCGCGATGCGGCCGCTGGTGTAGTGCGGCAGCGGGGTGCTGAGGTCGTACAGGTCGTTCCGGCCGATGGCGGCCTCACCGGCCTCGGCGAGGTGGTCAAGGACGCGGCGGACACCGGGATGCCAGTCGCCGAACCACCCCTGCAGAGCTGCCAGTTCACCGCCCGGCGACGGCTCAAGCTCGGCGGCCGGCGCACAGGCGAACCAGTGGGTCAGGCCCCCGGCGCGCGGGATGACGCCGAAGCGGGCACGCCGGCCCCAGGTCTCGGTCATGCCGTCGGTGTCGAAGCCGACGGTGCCGTGCCAGGCGGTGACGCCGCTGTAGCGCGGACCGTGGGCGTCCCCGAAGAGTGCGGTACGGGCACGACTGCGCAGGCCGTCGGCCGCGATGACCACGTCATGGTCAAGGTGCTGAACGTCGGTGATGCGGGAGCCGTAGCGCACGATGCCCTCGTCGAGCGCATCGGTGAGCGCCCTGAGCAGGACGGGCCGGGCGACGACGTGGACGCGGTCTCCGCTGCGGCGCTGCAGGGCGGCCATGTCGACGTCCCCGATGCGGGTGCCGTCGGCGCGTACGAAGGTCCCGTAGGCCGCGGGCCGGGCCGCGCGGCGCGTGGAGTCGGCAAGGCCGAGCCCGTCGAGAGCCCGCAGCGCACCGGGCCACAGCCCCAGCGAACTCCCGGTGTCCGGCGGCCCGGAGGCGCGCTCATGGACTTCCACGTTCCAGCCGGCGGCCCGCAAGGCCACCGCGGTGGTGAGGCCCCCGACCCCGCCACCGATGACGATCGCTCTCCTCTGCATGCAGCACACGCTACTACGTTCATAGTGTTCGGTACTATGTGTGTAGTGAAGCGGGCCAGGCCGGGCACACCCGGCACCAACCGCCGGAAGGGCAGGAGACGGAATGCCGAGCAGGCGTGACGAGGTGCTGGACGCGGCAGTGCGGGTGCTGGGCACCAAAGGCCTGCGCGGACTGACGTACCAGGCGGTCGACAGGGCGGCGGGAACGCCGGCCGGGACCACGTCGAACCACTTCCGCAGCCATGACCTGCTGGTGACAGGCGTGGTGACCCACCTGGAGACCCTCGACGCCCGGGACTGGAAACGCTTCGCGGCCACCGCCCCCGCCGGCGATCCGGAAGCGCTGGTGCGGGCGCTCGCGCGCGTGGTGGGACACATGCTCGGCCCCGCCCGCCACCGCACCGCCGCCCGCTACGCCCTGGCGCTCGAAGGTATCGCCCGCCCCGCAGTGCGCGAGGCCATGAGCCGCGCCCGTACGTCGATGATCGAACTGACCTCGGCCTGGCTGGCGGAACTCGGTTCACCGGCCCCGCTGGACCACTGCACGATCCTCTTCGACTACCTCGACGGCTTCCTCTTCCACCAGCTCGCCACGGCACCTGCACCCGCCGATCCCGAACCTGGCATCCGAGTGCTCCTGGGCGCGTTCCTGGCTTCGCCCGCGCAGTCTTAGCCGGTGAGTTCGTCCTCACAGCACGATTGGCGCCCGGGCGCCGACGTACACGACCGCGACGAGCCCCGCCCGAACGCCGGGCGGGGCTCGAACACCGTGAGCCAGTCTCAGTCGGCCTGAGTCGGCTCAGTCGGTCTCAGTCGAATTCAGGCAGATCGGGTGGCCTCAGGCGGGGAGGAAGACCACGGACCGCAGCGTCAGCCGGTCGGTGGCCGGGCGGCCGTGCGGGCGCAACGTCCATGAGTCGCCGCTGCAGTTGGGCCCGGTGAAGACCATCGCGTACGCGTCGGTGCTGTTGTGCGGAGCGAAGGCGGGAGGAGCCTGGGGGGAGCCGACCTCGGGGAGGTTCTGGCACATCCCGTTCTCGGGGTTGTGGAGCGTGGCCGACTGACGGGCGCCGTTGGCCCCGATGTAGCTGTAGGAGAAGTCGCCGGTCGCGGCGTGGGCGGGGCCGGCGAGGACGGCGGTGAGGGCGAGGGCGCCGCCGGCAGCGGCGAGGGTGTTGCGCAGACGCACGAAGGTTCTCGTTTCGTGTGGAAGTGGATCAGAGCGCCTCACCCATACCTGCCTCACGCCGCCCCGATGCACGGTCCCGCAGACGTAAGGTTTCGCCGTCACCCGCCCGGCGTAGGGACGGGGCGTCCGAAGAACTACGGGGACCGGTTCCGACGCGTGCACCCGGTGCTCCGTCCCCAAGTCGGCCAACCCATAGGCCAACCCATAGGCCAACCCCACGGCTGACCCCACCGCGAACCCCACCTCAAGACCCGTCGCTGCGCGGCTTCTTGCCTCCCCTCACGAAGATCGCTACGGTCCCGCCCAAACGCATCTACGCGCGTCGCTCCAGCGCTCGCACTCCCTCCCCCACACCCACCTGAAAGGCCCTCATGCAGCCGCACCACAAGCCCCTGCTCCTGGCCGCCGTCGCCACCCTCGCCCTGACGGCGACCGCCGCACATACCGGCGCCGCGCCCGAAGCCGCCTGGCGGCAGGTCGGCGACGACGCGAAGACCGGCATCAGCGGCCTGGCCCTCACCGGGAGCCCGACCGAGGACATCGAGGCACTCGTCGTACGCGACAACAAGAAGCCGGGAGACAGCAGGATCGGCCAACTCTCCTACGAGCAGGGCGAGTCGGGCTCGGCGTCCGTCGCGCCGATCGCGTGGGAGGGCCCGGAGCCGGTCGACCTGGAGGCCGTGGAGGCGGTGCCCGGAACGCCCGGCGAGTACGTCGCGCTGGCCAGCCGCGGCCTCGTCTATCACCTGCGCGCCGACGACAGCGGCGTGAAGGTGCTCGACGTGTCGCCCCTGCCCGCCATCAACGAGGGCGCCGACTTTGAAAGCTTCGCGCTCACCTCGCAGCACGGCGAGATGGTCGCGGTCTGGGCCGACAGGGGAGCGGGTGCGAGCCGCCCGGCGACGGTCTTCGCCGCCCCGTTCTCCTTCGACGCGTACGGGAAGGCCTCGTTCGGAGCCGTGGAACAGGACCGCTTCCGGGCCTCGGCGCCCGAGGGCGAGGTGCGGCACGTCTCCGACATCGCCGTCACCGACTCCGGGCGCATCCTGGTGAGTTCGGCCTCGGACGCGGGCGACAACGGGCCGTTCGCCTCCGCGGTGAGCGAA
Organism: Streptomyces sp. LHD-70; assembly: GCF_031157275.1. Taxonomy (GTDB): domain Bacteria; phylum Actinomycetota; class Actinomycetes; order Streptomycetales; family Streptomycetaceae; genus Streptomyces. The sequence goes on along the minus strand of NZ_JAVIFW010000011.1, from coordinate 46,356 downwards.
GCGGGCACGGTCACCGTCGACGCGGCGGGCTCGCGAGTACGGCTGCGCATCGACTCCTCTCCGACCGTTCTCGGGACGTTCGGCGACCGCAAGATCGAGGCGCTGGAATGCCTCCCGGACAGCCCCGAAGCGGTACTCGGCACGGACGACGAGAACCTGGGCGGATTCGTCACCACGGCTTCCGTCTGCGGGTAGTTGAGGGCGACTTCTTCCCCGGGAAGAATTTCCGTCCACACCCCTGAATTCCCGAAAGTCCTCACTGAATTTCCGAAAGTCCTCAGTGAATCCCGAGACCGTTCCCCCGGGACCGGGGCGAGAACTGCTCCCGCGCATTCACCACGAAACGCGCCCCCTCGGGGTCGCTCAGGATCGCCTCACCGACGTCACTTACCTCCCGTACGAGACCGCCGCCGTGGCCCAGGGCCGCCTCGATGCACGCATGGACGTCGGTGACGGCGAAGTGGATCTGCCAGCGCGGCCGCATCGAGGGGTCGCGGGCGGAGTCGACCGCACCCGAATGAATATGGGCCACGACATCGCCCCGGCTGCGCAGGATGACCTTCTCGTTCTCGTAATGAACCTCGCAGCAGTCCTTGGTGTCCGAGGCCCAGCTGAGAACCTCCGCGTAGAAAATGGCCGCGTCGAAGGCGTCCCGCGTATGGAGCTCCACGAAGACGGGAGCCGCGCGGCGCCACTCCTCCCAACGGGAGACCAGTTCGCCCTCCCAGATGCCGAAGACCGCGCCGTCGCGATCGGCCAGCAGAGCGGCCCGTCCCGGAGGAAAGGAAAGCGGCCCGACGGCGGTCGTGCCCCCGCGCTCCTGGCTGCGGGAGACGGTTTCGTCGGCGTCGGCCGTAGCGAAATACGGGGTCCACGCGAAAGCCTTCGGCTGCATGGCCGCCACGGCGGAAACGCCCGCCACCGGGACTCCGCCGACACTCGCGAACCGGTATTGGTCCCCCAGCTTTCCGGTGCGCCATTCCCACCCCAGTACGGCGGTGTAGAACTTCTCGGCGGCCGACAGATCACAGGTGGTCAGGCTCACCCAGCAGGGCGCCCCGTACACCGAGCCACTCGCGACGGCTCTGCTGCTCACTGCCTTCTGGCTGTTCATATGCGTACCGTTCCGGTCCTGCTGCCGCCGGCCCTTCGGGCATGCCGGCTCTCGATGCCATCGGCCGGGTTCCCGTCCCCTCGCCCGCGAAACGCTGTGCGGCCCGGACGTCCCCGGCTCGGGGATCGTCCCTCCCGCGAGGGCTTTCCGGACCCCATCCGGATGACCCGGGTCGCGGGCCGCTCCGGTGCGGCATGAATGGTCACTGTGGGCGAACGGCAGGCCAGGTGACCTCCGCGGACTTATGGAGCCGCACCCTGCCGGGATGATCGACAGTCGGCGCGACCACGGAGGGTGGGCCACATCGCATGCACGAGAAGTCTTCCGGCGCCGACGACCCGGGCTCAGAGGGCGACGCGGACGGCGGCGGTTCGGTGTGGCGGCGGATGTACCGGGCGACGGTCCGGTCCGCCGCGGCGCGCGGCTGGCGGCGGAGCGGCGAGCTGGAGCTGATGCACCGGTCGATGGGGCTCGCGGCCCTCGGCTTCCTCACGCTGGTGCCGCTCCTCGTCGTGGTGGCGGCGGTCGACCCGGCCCAGGGCCAGGGCTTCGCCGAGTGGCTCGGGAGAGGCCTGGGCGTGTCGGTGAGCGCACAGCAGGAGGTCGAGGACCTGTTCGCCTCACCCCGCAAGGCACTGGAGGCCACCACCGCCTACGGTCTCGCCGCGCTCGCCGTCTTCGGCCTCACCTTCGGCTCGGCCCTGCAGACCGGCTACGAAAAGGTGTGGGAACTGCCCGCCGCCCGCTGGCACACCATGTGGCGGCACGCGGTCTGGCTGGCCGCGCTCATCGGCTACCTCTTCGCGGCCGCCCAGATCACCCTGGACCGCGCCTCGCAGGGCGCCGCCTTCGTGACGTCCCTGTGGCACTTCGCCACCGCCGTACTGAGCGCCGTGCTGTTCTTCTGGTGGTCGCAGCGGCTGCTCCTCTGCGGCCGGGTCGGGTGGAAGGCCCTGCTCCCCGGCGCGGTGGCCACGGCGATCGGCCTCGTCGGCCTGCGGGTCTTCTCGCAGCTGGTGTTCTCCCCGCTGATCGCCTCGAACGCGTTGACGTACGGGCCGTACGGCACCGTGCTCGTCGTCCAGTCCTGGCTGGTCGGCGTCTCGGTCGTGGTCTTCGGCGGCGCGGTCGTGGGGCGGCTGGTGCACGAGGACTACCCGCGCTTCGCGCACTTGCTGCTGGGGCGCCGCACCTAGGCCCCCAGGTGCCTGCCGATCGCGAGGAAGGCCTTGACCAGGGGTGCCTGAGGTACGGCGGGGGAGACGACCTGCGAGGCGAAGTGGACGATGACGAGGTCGAGGGCGGGGGAGATGAACAGCCGCTGACCGTGGATGCCGCTGGCCATGAAGGACCCGTAGGGATCGTTCAGGACCCACCACAGGTCGTGGTACGAGAGCGTCGCGGGCGCGTCGGCCGGGGCCGAGGGGAAGCGGACGCGACGCGGGTAGCCGTCGGGCACACCGGCGACGACGGCGGTCACCTCTTCCGGCACGATCTGCCGGTCGCCGACGGCGCCGCCGCACCGTATGAGCTCACCCAGGCGTGCCACGTCCCGCGCGGTGGCACTGAACCCGCCGCAGGCCGCCTCGGTGCCTTCGGCGTCGACGAGGTAGTACGCGTCCTCCTCGGCGCCGATCCGGGACCAGATCATCTCGGACAGCAGCGCGGAGGTGCTGACCCCGGTGACCCGCCGCAGGACCTCCGCGAGTGCCTCGACGTTGCCGTTCTCGTAACGGAACTCGACGCCAGGCGCTCCCGTGGCCCGCGCGGTCGCCAGGTGCTCGCGAATCGTGGCGGGACCCGAGTAGCCGTAGGGGCGGAGCCGTGGAGTGAGGACGGCGAAGTAGCGCTGCGCCTCCAGGGCCTTGTCGTAGGGGCGGCCCGCGTAGCTCATCTGCGTGCCCATGTGCAGGAGATCGTCGACCCGGGCTTCCCCGAAGGCGGTGCCGGCGAGCTCCGGAACGTACTTGCCGACCTCGGCGCTGCGGTCGAGCAGCCCTTCGTGGGCGAGAGTCGCGGCCAGGAGTCCGAGATAGGACTTGGCGGCGGAGGCGTTGAAGTGCGGGACATGGGGTTCGTAACCATGCAGGTACTGCTCGTGGACGAGGCTGCCCCGGTGCAGGACGAGCAGGGCGTCGGTCTCCGCCTCGGCGAGCAGTTCCGGGAGCGTCAGGGTGCGCCCGTACGAGCCGGGCACGCGCAGGTCGTCGAGTGCTCCGGGCGCTGCCGCCGGAAGGACGCCGGGTCGCCCCGGACCCCGCCAAACGGGACGGCTCGGCATGATCTCCCGGCCCGCCGTCGTGAGTTGCCGTGCCCAGGTCGAGTCCGTGAACCCCCGCGCCCAGACGAGGTCGGCCAGTGAGGTCGTGCCGGTCACGTGTCACTCCGCTTGATCGAGGATGGTTGCCACATCTCGTTACCGTACAAGTTGTTCGGTAAATCAGTAAGGGTTGGAGGCTCGACAAGGGTTGTTGGGCTTGCTCGATTGAAGATTTGGTCGCCCCCTGCTGCCCCCATGAGGGGGGATGTTCCTGAACGAATAGTTCGGGAAGCGGTCGGCCCGAAACCGTCACCGATACCGGCGTCGAACGTCAGGAGCCCGCACGTTCGGCAGGGGAGAGCCGCTTGCGACGGGAGCCGCGGCGGACGGCGGTGACGAGGGCGGTGACGGCGTCGACGCTGATGCCGACGACCGGAAGAAGGACGGCCAGCGTCAGCCCGCCCGCAAGCGCGACGAGGCCTCCGGAGCCCCCGATGGCAGTTCCTGGACCGGTGAGGTCGCACTCCGGACCGGGCGACCGGCCCGGGTGCCTGACCCAGGTCGTCTGCTCGCTCTGCGGCTCCACCCGCAGGGTGACGGTGTCGCCACACCCTGGACCGCCCGGACCCGTGGGCGAGTAGCTGTGCCCTGCCGGGGCCGCCTGACCTGCAGCGTCCCGCTCGCAGCACGAGCCCCGCACCCCCTCTCGCAGCAGCACGAGAGCCCCGCACCCCCTGAAGGGGCGCGGGGCTCTCCACGGCGTCGGCTCAAGCCTTCGCCGACAACTCCTCTGGGTCCGCGACGCGTTCGACCCTGCCGACGAGGAAGACGTACGACAGGACACCCACGACGGTGATCACGGTCATGTAGGCGAAGCCGGGCGCGAAGCTCTCATCGGTGATGATCATGCCGATGACGATCGGCGTCGCGATCGACGACAGGTTGCCGATGAAGTTGAACATCCCGCCGGTGAGCCCGAGCAGCCGCTGCGGCGCCATCGCGGACACCAGCGACCAGGTGATGGAGGCCAGACCGTTGCCGAAGAACGCCACCGACAGGAACACGATGACCAGCGCGGTCGAGTCGGTGAAGCTCGCGCCGACCATCAGCGTGCTCAGCAGCAGCCCCGCGATGATCGGGCCCTTGCGGGCCGCGCCGAGCGAAACCCTGCGCCGCAGCAGGAAGTCCGACAGGACACCGGAGGCAAGCACACCCACCAGCGCGGCGACGAACGGCAGCGAGGCCAGGAACCCGGACTTGATGTAGTCCATGTTCCGGTACTCGACCAGGTACGTCGGGAACCACGTCAGGAAGAACCAGAGGGTCGACGTCAGGCAGAACTGGCCCAGGTACAGGCCCCACAGCTTCCGTCGGCCGAGCACCGCGGCAAGGTCCGCGCGGCTGATCCGTGCCCGCTGCGGCCGCTCCCGCGTCGCGTCCACCAGGCCCCCGCCGTCGCGGATCAGCTCGATCTCCGCCGCGTTGGCCCGCGAGTCGCGCGGTTCGCGGAACCAGCCGTACCAGAACAGCGCCCACACGATGCCGACCAGGCCTGTGGCGATGAAGACCCAGTGCCAGGAGACCGTCGCCTGCAGCCAGGACAGGACGGGGGTGAGCAGCGCGAGGCCGATGAACTGGCCGGAGGTGTAGAAGCCGATGGCCGTGGCGCGTTCCCGCTCCGGGAACCATACGGTCGCGACCTTGCTGTTGATCGGATACGCGGGAGCCTCGAAGACACCCACGAGCAGCCGCAGCACGATCAGCGCCACGAAACCGCCCACGATCCCCATGAACAGGGTCGCGAGGGACCACAGGGTCAGGCACACCGGGTAGAGGACCCGCGCGGGCACCCGGTCCACCAGCCACCCGCCGGGTATCTGCAGCGCGGCGTAGGTCCAGCCGAACGCCGAGAGGAGCAGGCCCTGTTGGGCCGTGTTCAGGTCGAGTTCGCGCGCGATCTCGGGCAGCGCGATCGACAGGTTCGAGCGGTCCAGATAGTTGATCACGACGGTGACGAACAGCATCACCGCGATGAGCGCACGGGCGCGGGACGCTCGCGTGGCCTGGGCGGCACGCGCGGGGGAGGTCTGTGTCATCGTCCGCTCACCACTCCGCGAACGAGCCGTCGGAGTGCCGCCACACGGGGTTGCGCCAGCGGTGCCCCTCGGCGGCGCGCTCGGCGATGTACTCCTCGTCGACCTCGATGCCGAGACCGGGACCGGAGGGGATGGTGACCTGGCCGTCGCGGTAGGTGAACACCGCGGGATCCACCAGGTAGTCGAGCAGGTCGTTGCTGGTGTTGTAGTGGATGCCCAGGCTCTGTTCCTGGATCGTCGCGTTGTAGCAGCCGGCGTCGATCTGCAGGCAGGCGGCAAGCGCGATCGGGCCGAGCGGGCAGTGCAGGGCGAGGCCGACGTCGTACGCCTCGGCCATGTGCGCGATCTTGCGGGCCTCGGTGATGCCGCCGCAGTGCGACGGGTCGGGCTGGACGATGTCCACGGCCCCGGAGGCGAGCACCGACTTGAAGTCCCAACGGGAGTACAGCCGTTCGCCGAGTGCGATCGGGATCGGCGAGTTGCGCAGTACGTCGGCGAAGCCGTCGATGTGCTCGGAGAGCACCGGCTCCTCGACGAACATCAGCCGGTACGGCTCCAGTTCACGCAGCAGCACCTTCGCCATCGGCTTGTGCACCCGGCCGTGGAAGTCGACACCGATACCGACGTTCGGGCCCACCGCCTGCCGCACCGCGTCCACATTGGCGATGCACTGGTCCACCTTGTCCCAGGTGTCGAGGTACGACAGCTCCTCGGTCCCGTTCATCTTCACCGCGGAGAACCCGCGGTCCACCACCTCCCGCGCGGCCCGGGCCGTCTCCGCGGGACGGTCGCCGCCGATCCACGAGTACACCTTGATCCGGTCACGGACGCGCCCGCCGAGCAGCTCGTGCACCGGCACACCGAGCGCCTTGCCCTTGATGTCCCACAGGGCCTGGTCGATCCCGGCGAGCGCACTCATGTGGATGCCGCCACCGCGGTAGAACCCGCCCCGGTAGAGCACCGTCCACAGGTCCTCGACCTGCGAAGGGTCCTTCCCGATCAGGTAGTCGGAGAGCTCCTCCACCGTGGCGGCCACCGACGCGGCCCGGCCCTCCAGGACCGGCTCGCCCCACCCGGTGATGCCCGCATCGGTCTCGATCTTCAGGAAACACCAGCGCGGCGGCACCTGATACGTCGTCACTGACGTGATTCTCATGCGTTCCTCACTCCTGCAACGGGGCCGCCCGCGTCCCGGCCGACGGCCTCTTCCCAGATCCGGCAGAGCTCACGAGCCCGGGCACCGACCGCCTCGGCCGTGTCGCCCGGCCGGTAGAGACCGGAACCGAGCCCGACCCCCGCCACACCGGCAGCCGCCCACGCGGCCAGATTCGATACGTCGACCCCGCCGACCGGCACCAGACCGACATCCGGCGGAAGCACCGCCCGCCAGGCCCGCACCCCGCTGATGCCGACCGTCTCCGCCGGGAAGACCTTCAACCGACGGGCACCCGCGGCGATCGCGGCGAACGCCTCGGTGGGCGTGGCCACCCCCGGATACGGCGTCAGGCCCGCCGCCACCGCTGCGGAGATCACCGCACGGTCGCAGTTCGGTGCCACCACCATCCGCGCCCCGGCCGCCCGCGCCCGCTCCACGTCCTCCACGGTGAGCACGGTGCCCGCACCGATCGCACACCGCTCGCCCAGTGCGTCGGCGAGCAGACGCACACTCGTGAACGGGTCGGGCGAGTTGAGCGGCACCTCGATGGTGGTGACGCCGGCGTCGGCGAGCGCCCGGCCCACCCCTACGACCTCGGCGGGCGTGACGCCTCGCAGGATCGCGATCAGCCCTGTCATCGTCTCCGTGTCCCTTCCATACGTCCGTCGCTTACGTCGCTTACGTCGCTTACGTCGCTTACGTCGCGTGCATCGCGTGCATCGCGTACGTCGCCTTCGTCGCCTTCGTCGTCCTGACGGCCGAGCAGCCCAGCCCGGCCCGCGATGCGCCACAACCCGCGGGCGGTGACCTCCTCGCCGAGGACGGTGGCCCGCACCCCCCGGTTCGCGAGCGCCGTGGCATAGCGGCGGCACAGATCGGCCGCGCCGCACAGCACCACCTCGCCCGGCGTGCCCGAGCCGTCGGCGGGCAGCAGATGTGCCACCTCGTCGGCGATGAGCACGCCCGAGACGTAGTCCGGCAGCGAGGCCGGATCGAGCACGCCGTCGAGCACCAGCGGCCGCGCCCCGAACAGCTCCGCGGCAAGCCCTCGCGACCGGTCGGCGGCAAGACCCCGCGCGAACGCCGCGTCGTCCCGTACGGCGGAACCGGCCGTACGCGCGAGGATCCCGTGCCGGGTCAACAGGCCGTACACCTCACCCGACATCGCCGTGCTGAAGCCGGTCACCCGGCCGCGGTCGACGCGGACCCACTTGGTGTGCGTGCCCGGCAGCACCACCGTGAACGGCTCGTCGCGGTCGCCCAACTCGGCCAGCACACCGGCGAGTTGGCACTCCTCGCCGCGCATCACATCGCCCGGCGCCTCGCCCGGCGCCATGCCCGAGGCGACGCGCAGCCCCGGCACCACATGCAGCACGCCCGCGCGGTGCTCCACCGGTACGAGCGAGGCGAAGTCCACCGCGGTCGGCACGGTGCGGTACCCGCTGTCGACCCAGCCCTGCGCGCTGCCCACCATCCCGCACGCGACCACGGGCACCCGCGGGTACGAGGTGAGCCAGTCGCCGCACGCCTCCCGGAGAGCCTCTTCGTAGGCAGCCTCCCGTGCCTTCGGGTCGTGGGCGTCGATGCCCTCCGTGGTGGCGAGCAGTCCGCGCCCCGACCTGCGGGTGTCGATGATGCGACCGCCTGCGTCGAGCAGCCAGGCGCGCAGGCCGGAAGTCCCCCAGTCGAGCGCGACCAGGCCCGGTTCGGTGTCCGTCATGGGCGTCACTCTGCGAGGCCGTTCCCGATAATGCGAACGCCGTCCCTATATGTAGGATCGAGCCATGGCTGACACCCCGGCGCCCGGCACCCAGACACTCGCCCGCGGACTCGCGATCATCCGCGCGGTCGCCGACGGCGCCGACGACCTGCGCACCCTCGTCGAACGCACCGGCCTGGGCCGCAGCACCGCCCACCGGCTCACCCAACTCCTCGTCACCGAGGGCTACTTGCGCAGCGGGCGGGACGGTTACACCCTCGGCCCCACCCTCATTGAACTCGGCTTCCAGGCCCTGCACGGCAACCCGCTGCCCGTGGTGGCCAGACCCGTCCTCGAGGAACTCTCCGCGCAACTGCACGACACCCTGCACCTCGCCGTGCGCGACGGGGACTCGGTCCTCTACCTCGACAAACTCCCCGGCACCCGCGGAGCCGAGATGCGCTCCCGCATCGGCCACCGCATGCCGCTCACGCGCACCGGCGTCGGCATGGCCCTCCTCCTGGACTCCGAACCGCAGTGGCCCGCGCTCTACCAGGCGGAAGCCCCCACGGCACCCGACCAGGTCCACCCGCAGGACCTCGACGCCTTCCTGGCCCGCATGCGCGCGTACGCCGAGTCGGGCGTGGCGATGGACCTGGAGGACAACGAACCCGGCATCCGCTGCGTGGCCGCCCCCATCCGCGACGCCACCGGGGCCATCGCCGGCGCCATCAGCGTCTCCGCCACCCGTCCCTACATGCCCGCCGCCCGCATGCGCGGCCTGACCACCGTCATCGGCCGCGCCGCCCAACGCATCTCAGCAACCCTCGGCCACCGCGAACCCTGAACCGCCGCGGGCCGGTAGCTTTTGCCGTACGAGGCACTTCAAGACCGCAGACAGCAGGTGATCGTTTTGACCGGCGCACCCGAGGTCAAGTCCTGGCAGGAGATGCGGGACTGGCAGATCGGCCTCCTGGAACGGGGCAGCGGCGCGACCCTCGCGGAGTGGACGGAGCGCATCCGCGAACAGGCACCGGGATCGGAGCAGGAACTGCGTGACTGGCTGAGCGGCCAAGGCGTCCAGGGATACGCGCAAATGCTCCTGGTGCACGAGACCTTCGGCTACCCGGAGTTCCTCCTCCAGAGCGCGGACGAACTCATCGACGCCCAGTACGAGGACCGCCCCGGACTGCGCCCCGTCCTGGACGCCGTCCTGCTGCGGGCCGCCGAACTGGGCGAGGTGACCGTCCAGGTACGCAAGACATTCGTGGCCCTGGTCGGCCCCCGCCGAACCTTCGCCCGCGTACGGCCCACCACCCGCACCCGTCTCGACGTGGGTCTGCGGATCCCCAGCGCCGAGCCGGACGGACGACTGCTGACAGCGAAGGGCCTGGGCGACGGCATGGACGTACGCGTACCCCTCACCACCGTCGAAGAGGTGGACGAACCCTTCGCAGGTCTCTTGCGCCGGGCGTACGACGCGAACGCGCTGTGACGCCGGCGTCCTTCATGAACCCGAGCCGCCCGGCGCCTGCGAGGACCTCAGCAGGTCGTACGGCAGGTAGCCGGAGCTGACACCCAGCTCCCACCCGTGCACCTGGACCGCGAGCGCGGCCGGCGCGAGGGCGCCGAGCGGGAGCAACGAACGGGGAGCCGGGTCGGATCCCACGCTCTCGCGGTGCCGTACGAGCCGAGCCGCCAGGGCCTGCTCGAACGCCTGCTGATCGTCGTCCAGGAGCACGCGCAAGAGCTGCTGGTCCGGGGACAGGGGCCCGCTCGCGTCCAGTTGACCGGCCGCCGCCACGCGTTCCTCGGCGGTGGGCTCGCGCAGGGGCACACGGGGCCAGTCGCTGGGACGGTGGCCGGTGGCCGGGGCGAGGTACAGGCTCAGCGCGTCCATCTCTGCCAGCCCCGCGGGCTCCGACCGCGACTCCAGCTCGGAGTACGGCACTCCGCTCCGGATCTCGCCCGCGTACTCGTCCTGCAGCAGCGGACCGATCACCCGTCGCCATTCCAGGATCAGGCCGCTGACCAGGCACAGCGAGAAGGCCTCCACCCACGTCGCGGTCGTGGGCGCCTGACTCACCATGAGGTCACCGAACTCGACCTCGTCGTCATCCGTGCTGATCTCCTCCCCGAGGAGCGGCAGGCGGATCTCCTGGTCCCCGTCGGGGTAGCAACCGACGCTCAGGATCCCGAGAGCGCACTCCGCGGCGGTCTCCAGGACCCTCCGCCACGGCCCGGCCAGGCTCCCGTCGTCCTGGACGCTCGCGGCGACGTGGTCGAGGAGCTCGTCGCGCAGCACCGCGACGTTCCGCAGGGACGGGCTGCCGTACCGCAGGCCGTACCAGTGGTTGAGGGTCCGGTCCTTGATGCCGTCGAGCGCTCGGGCCATGAGCCGCTCGTCGACCTCGTGACGAGATACGTCCTGCACTGCCACCCCCGTGATCGTTTCAGTGGCACAGCACGCTATCAGCGGCCTCTGACACCCTCCGATCGACCTGGGACGGGTGACCTGACCATGGTTGAGCGAGCAAGGGCCCTCAGGTGGCGCCGTGGCGCGTCGAGTCCGGATCCGGGGCCGGCGGTGGGGTTCTGACGGTGCGGAACAGGGATTCCAGCAGGGCCAGGCCGGACGCCAGTCCGGTGAGGCGGCCCGCTCCCGGCTCGGAGGGTGCGCTCTCCCAGCCCGGCCCCGCCAGGAGCGCCAAGGGATGACTCCGCGCGCCCCGCATGCCCCACTCGAGCGCCAGCAGAGCGCGGACCACACCGACGTCGGCGGTGTGCCGGGACTGGGACCACAGCACCACGGCGCAGGGGCCGAGCCTGCGGACGGCCGACTGCAGTGCCTCGGCGGGGACGGCGGCGCCGAAGATGCGGGTGGGGAGCCCGCGCTCCACCAGTGCCGCCCAGAGTGCCTCGATCGGAAGGCTGTGCTGCTCGTCCGGCATGCAGGCCAGCAGGATCGGAGCGGCCTTGCCCCCGGGCACGGCGACGGTCGAGCGCAGCGTGGTGGAGACATGCCAGGACAGCAGATGCTCCACCTCCACGTACGACGCGTCGGCCGTGGCCCATTTGCGGCCGACGGCGTGCAAGGTGGGCGCGATGATCTGCTCCCAGGCCACCACGATCCCGTACGTATCGATGGCGGATCGCAACTGGGCCTGTACCGCGGAGGAGTCGAGGCGGACGGCGGCGCGTGCCAGTCCTCGGCTCTCGGGCCAGACCTGCCCCAGAGGCAGATCGCGGAAGCCGCCGGTGCCGCGAGGCCGCGACCGGCCCGGGGACGCGGCACCCTTCGAGGGGCGGGTCCCCGACAACGCGAGACGGGCCGCTTCCGAGGGGGCGACCCCGCGCGCGGTGAGGCGGCACATGTCCTCGAGCCTGGCCACGTCCGTGGGGGACCAGCGGCGGTGCCGCCCCTGGTCGCGGTGGCTGGGGCCGATGCCGTAACGGCGTTCCCACGTACGCAGCGTGGTCGGCGCGACTCCGAGTCTGCGGGCGAGCGCCCCGGTGGTCAGGTGGGCTTCCGGTGCGTCGGTCCCGGCGGCGGGCTCCGCGGCGGGACGGCGAACCTCGCGCCGAGGTGTCACAGCAACCCCGAGGCCAGAACCTCGCGCGCCGCCCGCGCCCCCGACGCCAGGGCCCCCTGGACCGAACCGGTCGCGCGGTGGTCGCCGCACACATACAGCCGGGCCCCGATCCTGGTGGGGCGCGACAGCGGCCAGGGCGGGACCATGGCGGGCAGGGCGCCGCGGATCGTGTAGTGGGCGATCTCCTCCCAGCCGGACGTGTCGGTCTCGTAGGCGTCGGCGAGCGCCTCGCGCAGTGCCGGGCTCCCCTCGGAGGTGTGCGCGCCGAGCACCGACGCGGAGACCAGCGCCTGACCCCGCGGCGCGTAGCCGGGAACGACCTGGCTCGGCACACAGGTGTTGAGGAACCTGCGCCGCGAGTCAAGCAGCAACGTGGGCTCCTTCAGGGGAGAGCGGGGCGCCGCGTAGTAGTACGTGGTGACGGTGCGCGTCGGCGGCACCGTCAGCTGCGGCACCAGGCGCGACGCGGTCTCCGCGTCGGTGGCCACCACGACCGCGGACGTGTCCAGCTCCTGGCCGTCGGCCAACAGTACGCCCCCGGTGGTGAGTTGAGCGACCGGGCTCTCGAACCGCACGGTGCCCGGCGGGAGTCGGGTGGCCAGATACGCGGGAACGGCGCCGATCCCACCCGCCGGCAGCGTGACCGTACCGCGCAGGAAGCTCCGCCAGACCATGTGGAACACCCGGCTCGACGTCTCAAGCCGGTCGTCGAGGAACACTCCGGCCAGGAACGGGTGCAGAAATTCCTCAAGGACGTCGCCCTTGATGCCGCTGCGGCCCAGTTCATCGCTCGTCGTGCGTTCGGCACGCCCCTTGAGCGCACGGGCAGGGGCGAGTGCCGCAAGCAGGGACTGCGCCGCGAGTCCGGCACCGTCCCGTACGGAGTGCCGACCCCGACGTGCGAAGAGGGCGATGTCGCGAGGCCGCCGGGTGGGATCGCTGTAGCGGAGCCGGCCCTGCGGGGTGTGCGTCAGGACGGACGGCGTGAAGGGGCTCAGGCGCAGGTCTCGGAGCTCTGCCCGGCGCCTCAGCTGCGGGTAGGCGGTGTTCAGGACCTGGAATCCGCGGTCGAGCAGGAAGCCGTCGCTCGTGTCCGTGCGCATCCGCCCGCCCACGGCGTCGGACGCCTCCAGAACGCGTACGTGCTGTCCTGCCGCCGAGAGATCGCGGGCGCAGGCAAGCCCGGCCAGCCCCGCACCGACGACGATCACGTCGCTCCGGGCTCGTTCGCATGTCACGGTGACTCCTCAGTTCCGCAGCGGTCTCGCCACTCCCGTCGAGGGAAGTGCGTCGTCCATTCCCGCCCCGGGAAGTACGTCGTCCATTCCCCCCCCGGGAGGTGCGTCGTCTATTCGTGATCCGGGGGACCTCCGGATGCGCCGCCGCGTCGGATGGCGTGTTCTATGGCGTGCCACAGCCGTTCCGGGGGCGGCTGAGGAATGTCGGCGGGCGTGCTCGACCTGGCGGCTTCCACGATCCGTACCAGCGCTGCCAGGTGCTTCGAGCAGGCGGCGCAGCGTGACAGGTGACGGTGATCGGCTGCGCGCGGCGACTCGCCAAGGGCGACGGCGATCAGTGCGTCCGCCTCGATGTGCGTCACCTCCGCCTCCCTTCCCCGCCACGCTCACCTGCGGGATCACGCGTCGCTCGGCGGCGACGTCCTCCTGGGACTGTTCGGCGGCAGACCCGCTCCCGGTTGCGCCGCCTCGGCGAAACGACTCACAAACGATGCACATTGTGCGTCGCTATCACTCTGGCCGAACCTTGCGGCGGACGCGATCCCGCGTCGCCGGTGGCCATCGCCGGGCCCCGGTGGACCCGTCCGAGGAGCGTGCAGGATGACCTCGTCACGACTGCTGAACCAAGGCCGTGGCGCAGCCGCAGCCAAGGCCACGGGCATGGGCACGGCAACGTCCACGGGCACGGGCACTTCCACAGGCACGGTCACGGGCACCGGCCACGCCACCTCCGCCTCCGCCCCCGCCGAGGACGCACGGATCCGGCGCGAGCAGGCGATCGCGGCTTCGTTCCGTGCGGGCGACGAAGAAGCGTTCAGGCAGCTGTACGAGCAGTGGGCCGGGCTCGTGCACACGATCGCGCGGCGCACGCTCGGCGACTCGTTCGAGGCGGAGGACGTCGCGCAGCAAGTGTTCATCGCCGCCTGGCGGAACCGCCGCGGCTATCGGCCGGTCCGGGGGACCGCGGGCTCGTGGCTGGTCGGCATCGCCCGGCACAAGATCGCGGACGCGCTGACCGCGCGGACCCGCCGGGCACGGCTCGCCGCCTCGGTGGAATCGGAGCTCGAAGCCCGATCCCCGACGCGCGACGGTCATCTGGCCCAGCAGGCCGTGGACCGGGTCGCCGTCCAGCACGAACTGGAACAGCTTCCTCCCGCGCAGCGGGCCGTCCTCCGCCTCGCCTTCTACTCGGACCTCCCGCAGACCCAGATCGCCGCGTGCCTGGGCATGCCGCTCGGAACGGTCAAGAGCCACGCACGACGGGGCATGCACACCCTGAAGCGGCGCCTGGAGAGCAGCGACCCCTGACCGTCGCACCGCCAGGTGCCATCGACCGGACCGCCGCATGAGCACCCTGGACTCCCCGGACGCTCACCGGACTCACGGCTTCCCTCCAGGCGCATCCGAACCACACGTACCGGCGGAACAAGAGGTGTGGCAGATGGGCAGAGGGCCTGACCCCCATCCCAGCCGAGGCACCCCGCCGAGGCACCCAGCCGAGGCATCAGGCCGACAGGCCGAGGCCGGCTCCGTGAACGCCCCGGAGACTCGGCCCCGGAGACTCGGCGCCCGGGCCCCGCGCCCTCGATCGAGGAGGAACGAGCCATGAAAACCTCAACACTTCGACGCTCAGCCGTCTGCGCGAGCCTGCTCGCCCTGCCCCTGGCTCTCGGAGCCGCACCGTCCGCGCTGGCCGCAGCACCGGCAGAGCCGTTCGGGCCGGCCTGTTCGTCGCTGCCGACCTCGGGCGAGGGCAGTGCCGAGGGGATGTCGGACGACCCGGTGGCCACGGCGGCTTCCAACAACCCCGAGCTGTCGACGCTCGTCAGCGCCGTCAAGAAGGCCGGGCTCGTCGACACGCTGAACAACGCCAAGAACGTCACGGTGTTCGCGCCGACCAACGACGCGTTCGCGAAGGTTCCCAAGGCCGACCTCGACAAGCTCCTGGCCGACAAGGAACAGCTGACCAAGGTGCTGACCTACCACGTGGTGGGCGAGAAGGTCTCCAAGGACAAGCTCGCCGACGGCACGTACAAGACGCTGGAGGGCGGCGAGCTGACCACGGCCGGCTCCGGCGACTCGTACAAGGTCAACGACAGCGCCTCCGTCGTCTGCGGCGACGTGGCGACCCAGAACGCCACCGTCCACGTCATCGACACCGTCCTGATGCCCAAGGCGTGAGCGGCGGTCCTGAACCGGTGACGTCCGCAGACTCGCACCGAGCTGGTGCGGCTCCTGTCCGGCCGCATCAGCTCGGCGCGCTCCCGCGTACGAGCGCTCCCGTATACGACGGCGTATACGACGGCGCTCCCGCTCCTCAGTCGCGCCCGCGCGCCCGCTTGAAGCGGGCCAGTCCGTCGGCGAGGTCGATCAGCGGTTCCGGGTAACCGACCTGGGAGCGCTCGTCGTTCGGGAGCTTCCACGGTTCGTGCACCCAGCGGTCCGGCACCTCGCGCAGCTCGGGCACCCATCGGCGTACGTACGAGCCCTGCGGGTCGAAGCGCTTGCCCTGGACCACGGGGTTGAGGACCCGGTGCGGGCGGGTGTCGGTGCCGGTCCCGGCGACCCACTGCCAGTTGAGCTGGTTGTTGGCGATGTCACCGTCCACCAGCAGATCCAGGAAGTGCCGCGCCCCGACCCGCCAGTCCACGTACAGCGTCTTCGTCAGGAAGCTCGCGACCAGCAGGCGGGCGCGGTTGTGCATCCAGCCCTCGTGCCGCAGCTGGCGCATCCCCGCGTCCACGACCGGGTAGCCGGTACGCCCTTCACGCCAGGCGGCGATGTCCTCCGCCGCCTCGTCCTCGCTCCGCCAACGGTCGTCCCTGTCACGGTAGTCGGCAGTCGACGCGTCGGGGCGTGCCGCAAGGACCTGGTGGTGGAAGTCGCGCCAGCACAACTGCCGTACGAACGCGTCCGCCCCGGGACCTCCGTGGTCCCGGGCCCGTGTGACGAGCTCCACCGGCGAGACCGCCCCGAAGTGCAGATACGGCGACAGCCGGGAGGTGGCGTCCCCGGCCAGGTCGTCGTGCTGCTCCTCGTACCGGCCGAGGTCCCCGCCGGACCACCACCGGGAGCAGTGCTCACGACCGGCCGTCTCCCCGCCCTCCGCCAGACCGGGTGAGGTGCCCTCGACGTCCGCGGCCGCCGGTGGTGCGAGACCCTCCACCGCGTCCGGCACAGGCACCACGCGCGGGGTCGGCAGCGGCTTGCGCAGCGGCACTTGCGACCAGCGGCGGAAGTAGGGAGTGAACACGGCGTAGTGATCGGAACCGGAACCGGACGGCGTCACAACTCCGGGCGCCACGGCGGTCGTCACGGTGTCGTGCACGTGCAGGGCCACGCCCCGCTCGTCGAGCGCCTCACGCAGTCGGCGCTCACGCCGGTGCGCGTACGCCGTGACGTCCGCTGCCATGTGCACCTCCACGGCCCGGCACTCCGAGGCGACCGCGCACACTTCCCGGACGACCGGCCCCGCCCGCACCACCAGCCGGCCACCACGGCCGCGCAACGCGGCGTCGAGGTCGGTCAGGCAATCGGCCAGGAACGCCTGCCGGTTGGGCGAGTCGAAGCCCACGGCGTGCACACCGGGGTCCTGCACGAACAGCGGGACCACCTCGTCCGCCGCGCGCAGGGCGGCGCGCAGCGGGGGATGGTCGTGCAGGCGAAGGTCGGAGGTGAACAGGACGACCGCGACGGTCATTTCGGAACTCCTGGTGCGGAAGTGCGGTGGTGATGTGGTGCGGTGGTGATGTGGCGCCCTGGCGCTAGTGGTTCGGGGGCGCTGTGGTGCGGGGGGGTGCGACGGCCTGTGGGCCGGTCACTGCCGGACTCTTCGCCGGCGGACGGCCCGTCGGATGCGCCCGAGCGGTGAATCCGGCGGCCGCTTGCCGTTGGCGGCGGTCTCGGTGATGTTGCGCGCCATGCCGCCGAACACGGCGTTGTGGAACGGATAGACGGACCACCAGTACGCGTGCCCGAGGAGCCCCCGCGGATGGAACAGCGCGCGCTGCCCGAACCGGGTACGCCCCTCGTCGTCCTCCTCGACGTACATCTCCAGCCAGGCCAGACCCGGCAGCCGCATCTCCGCCCGCAGCCGCAGCAGCCGTACGGGCTCGATCTCCTCGACCCGCCAGAAGTCGAGCGAGTCGCCGACCCGCAGGCGCTCGGCGTCGCGTCGCCCGCGGCGCAGGCCGACCCCGCCGACGAACCGGTCCAGCCAGCCGCGGACCGCCCAGGCGAGCGGGAAGGAGTACCAGCCGTTGTCGCCGCCGATTCCCTCGATCACCTTCCACAGCGCTTCGCGGGAGGCGTCGACCGGCAGGTGCCGCTCGTCCTCGTAGAGGCTGCCGCCGGCCCAGTTCGGGTCCGTGGGCAGCGGATCGCTGGGCGCCCCCGGGACGGCGGCCGACGACCAGCGGGTGGCGACCTGCGCCTCGCGGACCCGCCGTACGGCCAGGGCCAGCGCCTCGTCGAACGACAGCGGCCGGCCGGGGAGATCCGGTACGTAGCGGGCGATGTCGTGCTCACGGCACACGACCTCGTGGCGCAGGGACTCCGTGAGCGGGCGGGCGAGCTTGGTCGGGACGGGGGTGACCAGGCCGACCCAGAGGCTGGACAACCTGGGGGTGAGGACCGGAACCGGGACGATGACGCGCCGCGGGAGCCCCGCGACACGGGCGAATCGGCGCATCATCTCCCGGTACGTGAGGATGTCCGGCCCGCCGATGTCGAACGCCCGGTCCACGTCCCCGGGCATGCGGGCAGAGCCGACCAGATAGCGGAGCACGTCCCGTACCCCGATGGGCTGCGTCCGGGTGTGGACCCAGCTCGGCGTGACCATGACGGGAAGCCGTTCGGTGAGATACCTCAGCATCTCGAAGGAGGCCGACCCCGATCCCATGACGACGGCGGCGCGCAGCACCGTGGCGGGCACGGGTGAGTCCAGGAAGATGCGCCCCACTTCGGCACGGGAGCGAAGGTGCGGGGACAGGGACCGTTCGGGTACGCCGTGCGGCGTGAGTCCGCCCAGATAGACGATCCGGCCCACACCGGCCGTCTGCGCCTGCTCGGCGAAGATCTGTGCCGCGCGGCGGTCGGTGTCCTCGAAGTCCGAGCCCGCCCCGAGGGCGTGCACGAGGTAGTACGCGACGTCGACGCCCTCCATCGCGGCGGCGACCGACCGGGCGTCCGTGACATCGCCGCGTACGGTCTCGACCTCTTCCGACCAGGGATGGTCGCGCAGCTTCTGGGGGGTGCGGGCCAGGCACCGGACGCTGTGCCCGGCCGCAAGGAGTTCCGGCACCAGACGGCCGCCGATGTACCCGGATGCCCCCGTCACCAGGCAGCGCAGCGGCTGCTCCGCCCCTTGTCGTCCCTCATGTCGCTCGTCCTGCGGGCTCACGCTCACGGCTCCTTCCTGCGGACGTGTCCACTGTTGGATTCGCCTGTACGGCGATCACGGTTGCAGGAGCATCACCGAACCGGTCGCGACGGCGCGCCCGGCGGCCGTGACGAGGAAACGCGCGCCCCCGGACTCGGAATCCACCTCGATCGCGGCCCCGCGCGACGGCACCGGCCCCCGCAGGTCGACGGAGAGCCCGACCACCGCATCGGCCGTCCGCCCCGCGTGCAGCAGCGTCGCCTGGCGGCCTGCCTCCAGGACGGCGGCGGCGGGCAGGAAGTCCGGCCGGCCGGGCAGGAGCACCGGATGGCCCGGATCGCGGGGGAGGAGCACAAGGCGCCCTTGCGGGGCCCGCGCCACCATGACGTCCGTGTCGGCGGCGGCACCCACCGCCGCGGCCGGGGGATGGAGCAGGCGCGCCAGGCTCCCCTCGTCCGAGCGGAACTCCCAGGTGCGGCTCGCACCGGCCAGGAGCATGGTGCAGGACGCGAACGGCACACCGCGGTGGGCGAACTCGGCTGTCACCCGGTACGAGGTGGGTCCGTACGAGCAGGTGGAGAGGTCGCTCAGCAGCAGCCGGGCCTCGACAGCGGTGGCACTGTCCCCCTCCTGCGGCTGTACCTCCGGTCGCAGACCGGCACTCACACTGACCGGTTCGAGTGCGGCGACCGCCGCTTCGCGGAGGTGACGGCGTTCGATGGCCCTGGCGAGCTGGCGGGTCGACTCGACCATGATCAGGGGATGCGGCACAGCCGGAAGCCGACGCTCGTTGAGGGGATGCAGCCGAGGCCACTGGCAGTGCCCCGTGAAGCTGTGGCTGCTGTTCCGTCCGAGCGAGACGACCAGCATCGACGCCATCGTGTCCAGGCCGATCTCCGACCAGGTGACGGAGCCGTCGTTCTCGGCGGCCCGGGCCGCCGTGCCGGGCTGGGCGGGGCCGGGGGAATCTCGGCCGACCGGCTGTTCGCTCCTCATGACACCGTCCCTGCCCACCGTCCATGCTGACGCGCCTCCCACCGCGAGGTGCGGCAGTCGTTCCCGTCTCTCCATGATGTTCCGCAGAGCGGGTCTTCGCGGATGCAAGCCGGTGCCGGCAAGCGTGCACGTCCCGAGGCGGCCCCGCCTCGACGCGAGGCGGGGCCGCTCCGGCGTACGGATGCGTCAGCTGTCGGCGTCCCTGCGGGACAGGGCACTCGGCCACCACGCCCTGGGGCCGATGTCGATCACCAGCGCGGGGACCAGCAGGGAGCGGACGACGAGCGTGTCCAGGAGGACGCCGAAGGCCACGATGAAGGCGATCTGTACGAGGAACGCCAGCGGGATCACCATCAGGGCGGCGAACGTCGCGGCGAGCACCACGCCCGCCGACGTGATCACTCCGCCGGTCGTGGTGAGCCCGCGCAGCACGCCCTGCCGGGTTCCGTGCACGAGGGCCTCTTCCCGTACGCGGGACATCAGGAAGATGTTGTAGTCGACCCCCAGCGCGACCAGGAACACGAATCCGTACAGGGGCACCGACGCGTCCGTACCGCTGAATCCGAGCAGGTCGAAGACGAGCGTCGACACACCGAGCGCCGCCAGGAAGTTGAGCGCGACGGTCGCGACCAGCAGAACGGGCACGAGCAGGGAGCGCAGCAGGAGGACGAGGATCAGCAGGATGATGCCGAGCACGATCGGAATGATCAGAGCCCGGTCCTCCGCGGCCGTCTGCTGGGTGTCGACCTGCTGGGCCGTGTAGCCGCCGACCAGCGCGTCCGCCCCGGACACCGCGTGGACCTCGTCGCGCAGCCGCTCGACGGTCTCCTTGGCCGCGTCGCTGTCGGCGGCGGCGTTCAGGGTGGCGTCGATGCGCACGCGCCCGTCGACGACGAGGGGCTCGCCCCCACCCGGTCGCCCCGAAGCGGCGAGCGGGGCCGCGGAGGCCACACCCTCGGTCTGCTCCGCCGCGTCCCTCACCTGTCCCGCACGGTCGGCGTCCGCGATGATGACCGCCGGGTTCCCGGAGCCGCCGGGGAAGTGCTGGGCCAGCGTCTCCTGGGCGGCGACGGACGGCGCGTCGTTGACGAAGATCTCGTCGAGCGGCACCCCCTTCGCCGAGAGCGACGGCGAGAAGGCCGCGAACACACCGAGCGCCACGGCGGTCGCCACCCACACCAGCCGCGGCCGACGGTCCACCGTCGCGGCGATACGCCGCCACACACCGTGCCCCTCGACCGAGGCGTCGGCCTCCTTGGGCCGGGAAGGCCAGTACGCGGCGCGGCCGAGGAGTGCGAGGACGGCAGGGAGGAAGGTCAGTGCGGAGAGCACGGCGCAGACGATGCCGATGGCGCCGACAGGGCCGAGGGCGCGGTTGTTCGTGAGATCGCTGGCCAGCAGGGCCAACAGGCCGAGGGCCACCGTGCCCGCGCTCGCGGTGATCGCGCCGAAGGACCTCCGCACGGCCGCCGCCGCGGCCCCGGCCGCGGTGTCGCTCGTCGCGAGCTCCTCGCGGAACCGGGCGGCCAGGAGCAGGGCGTAGTCGGTCGCAGCGCCGATGACGAGGATGGAGAGGATGCCCTGCACCTGGCCGTCGACCCGCACCACATCGCGCTCCGCCAGCGCGTACACGACCGCGCAGGCGAGCCCCAGGGCGAAGACCGAGCCCAGGATGATCACGAGAGGCAGCAGGACACTCCGGTACACGAGCAGGAGGATCAGCAGCACGGCGCCGAGGGCGACGCCCAGGAGCAGCCCGTCGATACCCCCGAAGGCGTCCGACAGATCGGCCTGACTGGCCGCAGGACCCGCGAGCTGAGCCGTGGTCCCCGGCACCCGCTCCGCGGCCTGGCCCACCTCGCCCAGGACGGTCGGCAGCTCCTCGCCGAGGTCGGGCTGGAGCTGCACGACGGCCTGCATGGCCTCCGCGTCGT
Source organism: Streptomyces sp. LHD-70 (assembly GCF_031157275.1). Taxonomy (GTDB): domain Bacteria; phylum Actinomycetota; class Actinomycetes; order Streptomycetales; family Streptomycetaceae; genus Streptomyces. The sequence continues at coordinate 24,890 of NZ_JAVIFW010000011.1, read as the reverse complement.
CGGAGAGCAGGGCGGGGGAGGGGCGGCCGACCACGCCCTCCTCGCCCGCCAGCTCCGCCATGGCATCGGTGGCCGCCTTCCGCTGCTCGCCCGTGACGCGCTTCCCGTCCGCTGTCCACACCACGATGGCGGGCAGGGTCTCGGACTGGTCGAACGCCTCGCGTGCCTCGAGCACCCGGGTGGACTCGGCACTCCGCGGCAGGAAGGCCGCCTGGTCGTTGGTCGCGACTTCACCCAACTTGCCCGCGTAGGGACCGAGCATGCCGCCGACCCCCAACCAGACGAGGAGCAGGACGAGGGGTACGAGCCACCTGGCCCAGCGCGGTGCGGTTCTCATGGTGTTCCTCAGCTGAACGTCGAAATAAGTCTGAGATCAAGTATCTCAATGATTGAGTAATCTTATGCTGGGGGCATGAGTGGTTCTGGCAGCCCCCCGTCACCTCTTCCTGATGACAGCCCCGTCGGGTTGCAGTCCTTCGCGGTTCTGCTGCGCCGCATGAACGGAGAGTTCAACCGCATCGCCCAGGAGTTCGCGCACGCCCAAGGCCTGCATCTGACCGACGTACAGGCCCTGATCGCGATCCTGGACGCCAGGGAGGACGGGACGGCCGACCCCATGACCCCGGGGCGCCTGCGCAAGCAGCTCAACCTGACGTCCGGAGCGGTGACGGCATGCCTCGACCGCCTGGAGAAGGCGGGACACATCCACCGCGTCCGGGCGGCCGACGACCGCCGCGTCGTGCACCTGCACTACGCCGAGGCCGCGAAGGGCGTCGCGAGGGACTACTTCCGGCCGCTGGCCCACGGCACCGAGGCCGCCCGAGGACGCTTCACCGTCGAGGAACTCGAGGTGGTGGCGCGGTTCCTCGCCGAGATGAACCGGGAGCTCGAACTCCTGAGGTGAAGACCGGGAGCGTGCAGACCGGGAGCTCGAAACCCTGACCTGAAGCACGGCTGAGGCGACGGGACGGGCCTCCCGCGGAGCGTTCCGTCCCGGCCGCTCTTGCACATCACTTGCAACAGGGCTCTATCATCAACCGCCAGCCCCCGAAGGCCGAGAGCGGAGCCTGCCGATGCATGTACCCGACGGATTCATCAACGCGCCTGTCTCCGCGGTCACCGGAGTCGTCGCGGCCGGCGCCGTCGCCGTGTCCCTGCGCGGCGCGCGCAGGGAGCTCGACGAGCGCACCGCGCCGCTCGCCGGCCTGGTGGCGGCGTTCGTCTTCGCCGTCCAGATGCTGAACTTCCCGGTCGCCGCGGGCACCAGCGGCCATCTCCTGGGCGGCGCACTCGCGGCGATCCTCGTCGGCCCGTACACAGGAGTGCTCTGCATATCGGTCGTGCTGCTCATGCAGGGCGTCCTCTTCGCCGACGGCGGCCTCACCGCGCTCGGCGTGAACATCACGAACATGGGCGTCGTCACCGTCCTCGTCGCCTACGCGCTCTTCCGCGGCCTGGTCAAGGTGCTGCCGAAGAAGCGCCGTTCGGTGACCGTCGCCTCCTTCCTCGCCGCGCTCGTCTCCGTGCCCGCGGCCGCCGCCGCCTTCACCGGCATGTACGCGCTCGGCGGCACCACCTACGTCCCCGTCGACACGGTCCTCACGGCCATGGTCGGCGTGCACACGCTGATCGGCCTCGGCGAGGCCGCCATCACCGCCGCCACCGTCGGCGCCGTCATCGCCGTACGCCCCGACCTGGTGTACGGCGCCCGCGGCCTGACCGCGCCGCTGAAGCTGCGGGTCGGCGACGAGCTCGTGGACGCCGCCCCGGCCACCGCCCGGGAACCGGTCCGGTCCCCGCGCAAGGTGTGGATCACCGGACTCGTCGCCTCCGTCGTCCTCGCGGGCTTCGTCAGCTTCTACGCCTCCGCGAGCCCCGACGGCCTGGAGAAGGTCGCCGCCGACAAGGGCATGGACAAGGAGGCCGAGGAGCACGCGACGGCGAACTCCCCGCTCGCCGACTACGGAGTCGAGGACATCGCCGACGGGCGCCTCTCCGGCGGCCTCGCCGGAGTGATCGGCGTGGGCGTCACGGTGGCCGCCGGCACCGGGGTCTTCTGGGCGGTGCGCCGCCGCAACACCCCTGCCCACACGGCCGCTTCGACGCGATCCGAGGAGACCGCCTGAGATGGGCGCCGGTCACGCCCACCGGCTCTACCGGCGAGGAGACTCGCCGGTGCACGCGCTGCCGCCGCACTGCAAACTCGCCGCCGTGCTCTGCTTCGTGGTCGTCGTGGTCGCCACACCCCGCGAGGCCATGTGGGCCTTCGGCCTGTACGCCGCGCTGCTCGCGACGGTCGCCCACGCGGCCCGCGTACCGGCCGGGTTCCTGCTGAAGCGGCTGCTCATCGAGGTGCCGTTCGTGGCGTTCGCCGTGCTGCTCCCGTTCGTCGCACGCGGCGAACAGGTCGACGTCCTCGGCCTGTCGCTCAGCGCCGACGGCCTCTGGGGCGCCTGGAACGTACTCGCCAAGGGCACCCTCGGAGTCGCCGCCTCCGTCCTGCTCGCCGCCACCACCGAACTGCGCGAACTGCTGCTCGGCCTGCAACGCCTGAAGCTGCCGCCGCTGCTCGTCCAGATCGCGTCCTTCATGATCCGGTACGGGGACGTGATCACCGACGAGATGCGGCGGATGCGGATCGCCCGCGAGTCCCGCGGATACGAGGCCCGCGGCGTACGTCAGTGGGGCGTCCTCGCCAAGTCGGCGGGCGCGCTCTTCATCCGCTCCTACGAGCGTGGCGAGCGCGTCCACCTGGCGATGGTCAGCCGGGGCTACGCCGGGTCCATGCCCGTCATCGACGAGGTGACGGCCTCGCGCGCGCAGTGGTCGTACGCCCTGACGCTCCCGCTGTCCGCCCTGGCGGTCTGTCTGTTGGGATGGTTCCTGTGACTCCACCCGTTCCCGCTCCCGAGGCGGCTCCTGCCGCGGCCCCCTCGCTGGAGGTCTCCGGCCTCGCGTATGCCTACCCCGACGGGCACCAGGCCCTGTTCGGCGTCGACTTCCGGATCGGCCGCGGCGAGCGGGTCGCCCTGCTCGGGCCCAACGGGGCCGGGAAGACCACACTCGTCCTGCATCTCAACGGCATTCTGACGGCGGGCGCCGGTTCGGTCGCCGTCGCCGGACTCCCGGTCGGGAAGCGGCACTTGTCCGAGGTGCGGCGCCGGGTCGGCATCGTCTTCCAGGATCCGGACGACCAGCTCTTCATGCCGACGGTGCGTGAGGACGTGGCGTTCGGCCCCGCGGCGGCGGGCCTGCGTGGCGCCGAGCTCGAATCCTGCGTACGCACGGCACTTGAGCGGGTCGGCATGGAGGAGTACGCGGACCGGCCCCCGCATCACCTGTCGTTCGGGCAGCGCCGCCGCGTCGCCGTCGCGACCGTCCTCGCCATGGAGCCGGAGATCCTGGTCCTGGACGAGCCGTCGTCCAACCTCGACCCGGCCTCCCGCCGTGAACTGGCCGACGTCCTGCGGTCGTTGGACGTCACGGTCCTGATGGTCACGCACGACCTGCCGTACGCCCTGGAGCTGTGCCCCCGCTCCCTGGTGCTGAGCGAGGGCGCCATCGCGGCGGACGGGCCGACCGGGGACATCCTGGCCGACGAGGACCTGATGCGGGCCCACCGCCTGGAACTGCCCTTCGGCTTCGACCCGCGGACGGTGGCGGCGGGGGGATAGCGCCTGCCGGACTGGTTCACCGCGAGGCGGTGACGCCGACCGGCGGTCTTCACCCGAGCGGCTCGCTCGGGTGAAGACCCGGTGCGCGGCGGGGGAGGGGCGGCCGCACGGTGTCAGGCCTTCGCGTTGACCGCCGTCGCGTCCCCGCCCGTCGCCCGCCGGTACCTCTCCGTGATCGCCGCGACGGGATCCCCGCCGACCCTGCCGCGCATGCTCCGGTCCATCTCCCGGTTCGCGCGCAGCACGTCGCCCGTGGGCCCGACCCGCGCCGCCTCGTAGCGGGCGAGCGCTGCGGCCACACCGCCCCCGGCCACCACACCGCCCCCCGCTGCCAGTTCCGCCGCCAGTTCCGTCGCGAGGGCCCGGGCGTCCACGATCGCCTGGGAGGCGCCGTTGGCGCCCGTCGGATACAGCGGGTGCGCGGCGTCGCCGAGCAGCGTCGTACGCCCCCGGCCCCAACGCGGCAGCGGGTCCCGGTCCACCATGGGGTACGCGAAGAGGGCCCCGCTGCCGGTGATCAGCGCGTGGATGTCCAGGCCGAGCGGGCCGAAGTCCCAGCCCTCCAGGTGGCGCAGTACGTCGGCGGCGCTTCCCTCGCGGTTCCACCCCGCGTTCTCGGCCAGCGGTCCCGGCTCCGCCTCCGGCGCCGCGCACACCCAGTTGAGCAGCGGGCGCCGCGCCGAGATCGGGTACACGACCAGTTGGACGTTCCGCCCGCCGCTCGCGATGACCGAGGTCCGGCCCGTCAGGAACGGCGCCGTCTCCGTGACGCCCCGCCACATCCGTGCGCCCGACCAGCACATCGGACCCTCGTCCGGGTGCAGAGCCGCCCGCACCCTCGACCTGGCCCCGTCCGCGCCGACCAGCGCCCGAGCCTCGATCAGCGCGGTCGCCCCGGTCGCCCGGTCGGTCACCGTGACCCGTACCGCACCCCGTTCCTCGGCGAAGGACTCCAGACACGTGCCCGTGCGGACCGCGTCCGGGCCGAGCCGCTCCCGTACCGCGTCGAGCAGCAGAAGCTGCAACTCGCCCCGGTGGATGGCGTACTGCGGCCATCGGTACCCGGCCGCCGTCCCGACCGCCTCGGCAAACCGGCGGCCGCCGCGTTCGTCGGCGTAGACCTGCTCGGCGGTGGGGACGCCGGTCGCGGCGAGCGTGTCCCCGAGGCCGAGCCGGGTCAGTTCGCGCACCGCGTGCGGCTGGAGGCTGATGCCCACTCCGAGGGGAGTGATCCGCCGGACCCGCTCGACGACGGTCACCCTGACGCCTTCCGCGTGCAGGGCGAGCGCGGCCGTCAGTCCGCCGATGCCGGCTCCGGCGATCAGGACACCGGTCTCCTCGGCGCTGCTGCGTTCGTTGGTTGCCATGGATTCACTGTCGATCAGCAGGAGTCCAGAAGTCCAAGTAGTACTTCTTCGCCCAACTATGCTTGTCAGTTATGGAGTTGAGGCAGCTCGAATATCTGGTGGCCGTCGTCGAGGAGGCCAGTTTCACCAGGGCCGCGGCCCGGCTCCATGTCACCCAGCCGGGAGTGAGCTCCCAGATACGCCAGCTGGAGCGCGAGCTCGGCCAGCCGCTCCTGGACCGCTCCGGCCGCACGGTCCGCCCCACCGAGGTCGGGGCCACCGTGCTGGAGTACGCGCGGTCCGCGCTCGCCTCGGTGGCGGGTGCCCGACTCGCGGTGGACGAGTACACCGGACTGCTGCGCGGCCATGTCGCGGTCGGCACGGTCACGCTGGCGCCCGCGCTCGATCTGCCCGGGCTCCTCGCCTCCTTCCACCGCCGCCACCCGGCCGTGGACCTCAGCCTCAGGGAGTCCGGCTCGGACGAACTGGCCGCGGCCGTCACCGCCGGCCGGCTCGACGCGGCCGTGCTCGCCCCGGCCCGTACGCCCCCGCCCGGCGTCGAGTTGCAGATCATCGCCGACGAACCGCTGGTGGCCGCCGTGAGCCGGGACGACCCGTACGCACGGTCCGGGCGGGACCGGCTCATGCTCACGGAGCTGGCCGACCGCACACTCATCACGTTCACCCACACCACCGGCACCCGGGGAGTCATCGACGCCGCCTGCGCCGCCGCCGGTTTCCGGCCGCGCATCGCCTTCGAGGCGAGCGACCCCGGCGTACTGGCACGGCTCGCGGCGCACGGCATGGGCACGGCGATCCTGCCGGAGCCGATCGCCCGCGACCACCCGGAAGAGCTGCATGTCCTGTCCCTCGACCCCGCCGTGCGCGGCCGACTCGCCCTGGCATGGCGCTCGGCAGAGACCGAGAGCCCAGCGGCCCGGGCCTTCCTGTCCCATGCCCGCACGGCCCTGACGACTACGGCCCTGACGACTACGGCCTTGACGGCTGCAGCCCTGACGACCAGGGCCATGACGACCACGGTCTCCGAGTGAATTCCGTATCTGTCAGTCCCGGTGCGGCCGGATCAACAGGGCGTCCCCGACGGGTCGTTCACCGGCGGCGTCGGACGGGTCGGTGATCAGTTCTCCGTTCACGACCATCGCGGTCGAGCCGCCCCCGTCCAGGTTGACCGCGTCGCGCAGCCCGAGCGACCGGGCGACGGCCGCGCTCTCGGGGATGCTGAGCCCGAGCGCGTCCGTGTCGCGCCCGTCGGCGGTGATCAGTACGGTCCGCCCGGCGGCATCGGTCCCGGCCAGGGTGCGTGGATTCCGCTTGTGCATCCAGCCGTAGTAGAAGCTCGGGTTGTCCGCGTGCACCATGCCGTCGGCGGCCGGTGTGACGTGCGGGCGTCCGTCGCGGACCAGCTCGGGCCCGCCGTTGACGACACTCGTCGACGGCGACGCGGCCAGCACCCGGCCTCGCTCGTCCCGCAGCCCCTCCTCGACGCGCAGGCGCTCGCCGACCCGGGCCAGCCGGGCGAGCCGGTCCGCCTGCTCGCCGGTGGCCTGCACCGAACTGCCGCCGTCCGGGAGCACCCCGCCCCGCGCCGACCGGAGTTCCACCACCCGCCCCCGCGCGTCGAGCACGGCCTCCACGCCCTCGCCCGCGGGCGTACGAGGGCCGAAGTCGGCGGTGAACGCGACGAGTTCGTCGGGGTCCTGGCAGGTCACATCGTGCAGCGGCCGCCCGGTGGGGGTGTCGTCCGCCGTGCCGCCGCAGTTCCGCACCAGCCCCGGCACGCGGTTGACGCCGTCGAGGGGGAGGGCCGCGTCACGGCCGACGACCCTGCCCGACCAGACCGTACGGACGACCCGGCTCCGGCCGCCCGCATCCGTCATCAGAACGGGACGCCCGCCCACGGGCTCACTCAACGTACGGCCGCGATACACCCCCGTTCCGGCCGGATCCCCGGGTGCGCCGGAGCGCGGGTCGAGGACGAAGAACCCGCCGTTCACCGCCGCCAACGCCCCGCCCGCGTCCGCGAGTTCACTGGTCCGCTCACGCCGCTCCAGGTCCGTTCCGTACGACGCGTCGAGGCTGCCGCGGAACCGGCGCGGGTCGACCGTGAGCACATCGACCCGCCACGGGCCGCGGTCCTGGGCATCGCCGTCCCAGCCGGTGTAGAGCGCCGAGCCGGCGTAGCCCGCGCCGGTGAGGCGGGACCGCTCGGCGTCGGCGCCGGAGCGTGCCGCGAAGGTCCCCACGCGCACACGCCAGCCGAGCGTGCCGCCCCGGTAGTCGGCGACGGCCGGCGTGACCACCCGTTCGGCCCGGGCCTCGAAGCCGTCCCGGCGCAGCCTCCCGACCAGCTCGTCGGCGCTCGCCCGGTCCTTCAGGGCGGTCGGCGGGGCATCGGGGTCCGGTGACGTCTCCCCGCCCGGGATGGACACCTCCACCGTCCACGGCAACGCCGGTGCCTCGGCGCCGCGCACGATACGGGTGAGCGTCACGCCGGGCTGCAGCGTCGTCGTGGTCCGTGTCTCGGACAGTCCGGGCGCGCCCAGCGGCAGCTCCCGCTCCGGCTCCGCGCGCGGACCGGCGGCCGCGGGCGCCTGCAGTACCCCCGCCACCGCGACCAAGGACAACACCACACCCGCGCCGAGCAGTTGGACCTTCACACGCACCCCTGACCACGAGTCCTGACCACGAACTGGAAACGGATGACCACGAACGGGAACGGTGCGGGTGGTCGAGACCACTCGTCAAGACGTGTGCGGAAGGCGGTGCGCGGTACCGACACACAGCACCTCGCCACACACCGTGGCGGGCCCACCCCGTAGAGCGCGGACTGCGGCGCAAACAAGCGGACTGCGGCGCAAGCAAGCGGACTGCGGCGCAAACAAAAAGGGCCCGAACGAAACGGGCCCGAACAAAACAGTCCCCGGAGTCCTCACCGTTGCCATCTACCTCAGTCGTCGCTGAGGCTCCGGTAGCGAGGGGCTTCGGGGGCCTGGCCAGAGCCTTCAGAATCTCTTGCCGACAGACGTCTCTATCGGACGGTGCGATTCCTCGGTTTTCTGGTGTGTTAACCAGTGTCCTCCGCGTACCTCTCATGTCAAGAGAAATCCTGATAATTCGTAGCGACCTACGACCCGCTCCGCGCACCCGGATCCGACGATGCCGACGGGTGCACCGACCGCCGAGTCCGTGACCCGGGCCCGGCCTCACCTCCGGGGGCGGTTCATCTCGCTGAGCGCTGCGGCGAGTTGCTCCGCGGTGAGGGGCTCCGTGGGCAGCTCGTGGGCCCCCTCGGCGCGCAGCCCGTCGACCAGGAGGGCGAGCGGCCGCCGCCACGAGCCGGGTACGGCGGCCTCCAGTGCGGGCGCCGTCCGGCCGAGTGCGGCGAGGCTGAGCAGCAGATCCTCGGTGACCGCATCCGCGCGTACGAGGCCCTGGCGGCGGCAGCGTTCCAGCAGGCCGCCGAAGGTCTCCGCGTTGTGGACGTGCAGCTTCTCCAGGGTCGGCACACCCTGGATGCCGGTCGTCATCAGGTCGTTGGCGCCCCGGTCGGCGGCGAGGACCGTGAACACCCGGTCCAGATAGCCGTTCAGGCCCGCCCAGGGGTCCTCGGCCTGCCGCGCCTCCTCGCAGGCCTCGATCACGGCGCTGAGCGTCGCATGGAAGACGGCCTCGATCAGGGCCGCCCGGTCGGGGAAGCGGCGGTAGAGGGTGGCGTTGCCGACTCCGGCCCGGCGGGCGATCACATCGAGCGGCGCCTCGACGCCCTGCTCGGCATACACCTCCCGGGCGGCGGCGAGGACCAGCTCACGGTTGCGCTGCGCGTCCCTTCTCACGTACCGCACCGTACAGGATCTGTGGAGCACTCCCCAGTTCCTGTTAGGGTCCCCGGGAAGAGGAAGCGGGGAATAGTCCCCACTTTAAGGGAGCTCGCCATGCCCGCACAGCCCATGCCCGCACAGCCCATGCCCGCACAGCCCACGCCCGGACAGTCCACGCCCGCGCAGCCCACCGAAGAACTTGCCGCCTGGACCGAAGATTTCGCCGTCGACCCCTACTCGGCCCTCCGGGCCCTGCGGGAGCGGGGGCCCGTCCACTACGTCCGCTTCCCCACCGGGGACACCGCCTGGATGATCCTCGGCCACGAGGAGGCCCGTGCCGCCCTCGCGGACACGCGACTGCGCCACGACGTCCGCCACTCCGCCGAGTACGACAGCGACGGGCTGTACTCCATCGGCCGCAACATGCTGCAGACCGACCCGCCCGACCACACCCGGCTGCGTTCCCTCGTCGCCCGCGAGTTCACCGCGCGCCGCATCAAGGCGCTGCGGGCACGCATCCAGGAAGCGGCGGACCAACTCCTCGACGCCATGGGCCCGTTGGGCCGCGCCGACCTCATCGACACCTTCGCCTTCCCCCTGCCGCTCACCGTCATCTGCGAACTGCTCGGCGTCCCCGGCGTCGACCGCGACCGCTTCCGCGCCTGGACCGCGAAGATCCTCACCATCGGCGAACCGGAGGCCTCGGGCCTGGCGGCCCAGGAGATGACGGTCTACCTGGCCGGCCTGATCGAGGAGAAGCGGCGCTCCGCAGAAGACGCGGAGGTCGGGGAGGTCGGGGAGGCCGCGGACGCCCCGGAGAGCGACCTGCTGCACGCCCTCGTCCGCGCCCACGACGAGGACGGCGACCGCCTCACCGACGAGGAACTCCTCGGCATGGCCTTCCTGCTGCTCGTCGCCGGACACGAGACGACCGTCAACCTCATCGCCAACGCCGTCCATCTGCTGCTCACCCACCCCGACCAGCTCGCCGCCCTGCGCGCCGACGGCGACCTCCTGGAGAACGCGCTGGAGGAGGCACTGCGCTTTGAACCGCCCACCCCGGCCGGCACGTACCGCTACACCGCCGAGCCCGTCACCATCGCCGGCACCCCCATCCCGCAGGGCGCGCGCGTGGTCATCTCCCTCGCCTCCGCCAACCGCGACCCGGAACGCTTCCCCGACCCGGAACGCTTCGACATCCACCGGAACCCGACCCTGACCCGCTCCCATCTCGCCTTCGGCCACGGCATCCACCACTGCCTCGGCGCACCCCTGGCCCGCCTCGAAGCGAACCTCGCCCTGCGCGCCCTCCTCGACCGCTTCCCGGACCTGGCCATCGACGGCGACCCCACCCCCGACTGGCGCCCCAGCCTCCTCCGCGGCCTGAACCGCCTGCCGCTGCGCTGGTGACGCGAGCACGCGAGCATGTTGGGGCGGTTCGGGGGAGCCGGTGACGCCGTAGATCCTGACGGATACATCCTGGATCCCGGGGTCAGTTCAGCAGAGAGAACGCGGTGAAGTCGGTGTACAGGAGCCCTGAAGCGTCGGCCTGATCACGCAACCGCCGGACCCAGGCCGGGCGCCCTTCGAGGACGACAAGGGAGCCCGGAGAGGGGCGCGTGACTTCCGCCGTCGGCGTCCTGGAACCTGAGGAAGGACATCTTGCGCAGCAGATCCGGCTGTTCGGTGGCGGCCTTGGCGGCCTTGGCGGCCTTGGCGGCCAGTCCAGGCGCAGGCGCGACGCCGCCATTCGCCGCCACCCCCCCGGCGGAAGCTTCCCCTTGAGAGCTACGACGAACTTGTATCGACGGTCGACCTCAGGCGCCGCCAGTGGCCCCTTGAGGCTGACCCAGGACTGGACGGCCGGTCTTGTACGTCCTTGCACCCCGATCTGCCGCGGTTCGTCGATCATCGGAGGCCGTCGGCGGGGCGGGCGTCGTTGACGTGGCGCGTGAGCCAGCTCAGGAAGGGCTTCAGGTCCTCGCACGTACGGCGTACGTGGTCCACGGCGGCCGCCGTGTGGATCCAGTTCCCGCCACCCAGGGGGCGTTCGGCGATGAGCGAGCGATGCCGCAGGAGGGCGCTGCGCGGATGGTCCGGCGGAAAGCCACGCGGAGGGCGCTTCATGACGTCGCCGGTGATCTCGTACCCCAGAGCCTTCAGCGACTCGACGACACCGGCCAGTTCGTCGCCGCGTCCGCTGTCGGCCACCGCCGCGCGGAACCTGGCGAGCTGCGCCGGGTCCGGGTACCACCAGGCCCCGCGTACGTGAAGGCCGTCGAGGTCGAACCGGAGGCTGATCTCGACGTTGCGCGACATGCGGATGATCCCGCCCTGGTGCTGCCACCACCAGTGGTTCTTCTGGAAACCCCAGACCGAGAAGTCCTCGTAGGCGGAGTCGAGGTCCGCGAGGTCGTTGAGGAGCGCGATCATGGGGCGGCGCACGAGATGCTCCCGGTCCTTGCGGTGCCGCTCGCGCTGGTCGCGCGCGGGCTCTCCCTGCAGGCGGAGCAGTACGTCGAAGGCCCCGGCCGGCCAGCCGGTGAACTGTCTGGGCATGGCCTCACCCTACGAACCACAGGGCCCTAATGGGCCCGGGATCACGGGAGTTCGCCGGTGAGGCGATGCGATGCGAGGCATGCGATGCAATGCGTGGGATCCGGCCGGAGAGGCTGGCTGCGGATCGCTCGGCCATGCCGGGCCGGTGGGAAGGGAGCTCACCACCCACCTCGCGCGCCACCCGAGGCCCTTCGCGATCCTGGGCCACAGCGCGGGACCGCTCATCCGGGTCATACGCAACTCTTGGCGCATTCGACCTCTTGCTACGGGCGGGAAACCTGGTGGTCGTTGTCTCAGCCCATAGGGGATGCTGCACGCGTGATTGAGCAGGATGCCGCGGTTCGGATCGTTGAAGAAGAGCTGGAACGCGACTATCAGAGGGAGTTGTCGTCGGGGCTGGACCCGATCCGCATGGCTGTGGCGCATGTGGAGCAGCACGAACTGGTGTGGATCGTCTCCTGGACGTCCGAGGAGTATCTGCGGACCCGAAACCCGAACTTCATGCCGGCCGGGAACGGGCCATACCTGGTTGACCGCGTCGACGGAGATCTGCATCAGATCGGCGTCGTGTCCGCGGCAACCAAGGCGTGGGAGGCCGACTACCGAGTCCGGATTCGACGTCAGGCCATACGGACCCCGGTGGACGATCTGCACGATGAAGTCCGGACGGCAGCGACCGATCGCGGACGGATATATGCCATGCACACCATGCGCCAAAGGGTTCCCGCGCTCTCCCACGCTCAGGTCATCGAGTACGTAACCGCCCTGAAAGACGGCGACGCTCCAGCACACCTGGTAGAAGTCGCCATGGCAGAGCTGGTGCCGCCTGTCGAGCCGGTTCTGTCGGTACGGACCATCCGCAGAGCTGGGCACCGTAGCGCACCCTGACCTTCCCCGCGGCGTGATCCTCTCCACCTGGAAGCTCATCGACCTCGACAGCCCGACCACGTCGATCTCGCAGCGAGCCGTGTCGGTCTGCGTCTCAGTGGGGTGTCGCTGTGGCGAGGTTCAGATTTCACGCGGTCGGGGTGGGCTGATGATGCGGCAGATGTGGTCGGCGTCGCTGCAGGACTGCGGGTCGGTCTCGGCGGCCCGCTGGGCAAGGTCACGGAGGGCGGTGCGGGTCTTGCGGAGTTCGGTCATGCGCCGCTTGATCTCGTCGAGGTGCTGGTTGATGAGGTCGGTGACGTGCCCGCAGGGGGCCTCGCCGCTGTCGCGAAGGGCGAGAATGCCGCGGATCTCGGCGAGGGTGAGGCCGGCGTGCTGGGCGTCGCGGATGAACGCGAGACGGGTTTCGGCGGCGGGCGGGTAGTCGCGGTAGCCGCCTGAGGTTCGTGGTGGATCCGGCATCAGGCCGGCCTGTTCGTAGTAGCGGATGGTCTTGGTGGTCAGTCCGCTTCTCGTGGCGAGGTCCCCGATGCGCATGCCTCAAGACTAGCCCTTGACCTTCCAGCGTGCTGGAAGGTCTAGCCTCGGCTGCAGAGGCTATGAACTGGGAGGACGACGCCATGCGGATCACGGTGCTGACGGTTCCGGACTGTCCCAACGGGCCTGTCGTGCAGGAGCGGATCACTGCCGCCCTGAACGGGCGGACGGCTGAGGTGGAGCGCGTGGAAGTGACCGGGTCGGCGGAGGCCGAGCGATCGGGGATGACCGGGTCGCCAACGGTGCTGCTCGATGGCACCGACCCGTTCGGGATCGTGGGGGCGGCGCCGAGTGTGTCGTGCCGGATCTATCGGCATGCTGACGGCAAGGCCGACGGGGCCCCGACGGTGGACGAACTGCGCGAGGCCCTGACCGCGGCGGGCCTGCCCGAGTCCGCGGCCGACGACTGCTGTGCGGTGGACGCGCTGGACCTGGTCGGCCGGGACGGCCGAGGGCGTCTCGCGCCCGACGCCGACGGGCTGCGGGCCGTACATCAAGCGGTGCTGCGGCACTTCGCCGACACCGGCAGCGCCCCTGAGCCGGCTGTGCTGGAGCCGGTCGCGAACGCTGTCGGCCGGACAGCGCCGGAGGTGCTGGCCGAGCTGGCACGGGAGGATTTCCTGACCCTGGGCCCGGACGGGCGGATCCGGGCGGCGTATCCGTTCTCCGCGGTACCGACCCGGCACCGGGTGACGATCGCGGGCGGCGTGCAGGTGTGGTCGATGTGCGCGATCGACGCGCTCGGCATCCCCGCCATGCTCGGCCGCGATGTGGTGATCACCTCCGTCGACCCGGTCACCGGCGAGAGCGTCACGGTGACCAGCGAGAACGGGCAGACGGTGTGGGAGCCCGCGGCGGCGATGGTGTTCGTCGGACGCAGGGGCGGATGTTCCGGGCCCGCGGCCGAGGTGTGCTGCGACACCCTGAACTTCTTCACCGGCTCCGCCTCCGCCCAGACGTGGATCACGCAGCACCCGGACGTGAACGGCCAGATCGTGGACCGGGCCCGCGCCGAAGAAATCGGCCGGAGGACATTCGGCCCGCTGCTGACCTCCGGCTGACCAGCCCGTCAGTCCCGCTCAGGTCAGCCCGGTCAGGCAAGCCCGGCAAATCCCGGCAATCCCGGTCAGGCGGGCGCGGCCGAGCCGTCGGACGGATCCTTCGGCAGCGGCAGCGGCAGCGGTAGCGGTAGCGGCAGGGCGATCGCCCCGCCCGGCGGGCAGGGCTTGGGTTCGGCGGGGCTCGCGCACGCCGGCGCCGCCGGGTCCCGAGCCGCCGCCGGGGGAGGGGCAGGCCGGACCGAGACGGATTACCCGCAGCGTGAACGCCGGCCAGAGCGCGGCCAGGCCGGCGGCGGCCGTCCCGGTGGGGACCATCACCTCGGCGATGCCGCCGCCGATCGCAGACCGGCGCCCGCTGTCACAGCGCCCAGGGACCAGCGGAAGCAGGCCCGGTAGGTGATCACGGTGCGGCCCAGGCGGGCGATGCCGCGAGGACCCTGCCACGCGGTCCAGGGACGCCGCCCAGACAGGCCCACCCTTGCGACTCTCTCGGAGGCCAGACATGCCAGGTCTCTCGTCTCCCGCTCGGGCCCGGGACCACAGGGCCGATGGCGTTGGGCCTGGCGCGAGGGACGCGATGACTCATTGCGGCTGACACCAGTCCTGCGCGGGTGCGGCGTCGAATCACCAGTGACAGCCATGCAGTCCTGGTGAGGCGAGTGCGATGACGAAGGACGAGTTCAGCCGGCTGATCGAGCAGGCGCGTGCGGAGGCCCGGCGTACCGTCCTGGCCCCTCGGGAAGTCAGCGCAGGCGATCTGTACGAGGCCCGCGCACGGCACGCAGAATTCGGGGCCGGCGCACATTGAGGTTCGGTTCAGCTCGGCACGGTCGTGATCCGGCGCGGTGCGGGGGCAAGGAGTCGCTCGCCCTCGGTGGACGGCCCGGCCGTGCCGCCACCCGGCGAGCTGGGACGTCCCCTCGTCCCAAGATCCTGGCCGACCCCTCGCGCCTCCCGGCAGGGATGTGCGCCGGGTTTGCGCCCTGCCACCGGCGACGGCTGGAGTGCAACCGTTGACGCATGGGTCTGATCGAGCGGAAGCATGGAGCCGACGACGGCCGCCCCATGGGTTCCCAGGCTCATCTCGAGTACCGGTCCGACAGCCGGGAGATCCTGCACGGCTTCACGCAGTTCTACGTACAGGCGCCTGTGTTCGGCGTACGAGTCATCAGGCCATCACCCCGATGCCGCTCCCACAGCGCCAACGCTGAGCGCGGCTGACAGGTTGACCTCGATGGTGTCCCCCGAACTGAGAGGTGCCCGTGATTCACGTCAGCGAGACCTTCGCCTTGCACACCACCGAGGAGTTCCTCACGGAAGAGGAATCCACTCTGCTCGAGAAGGTCATGACAGCCGACCCGCCGGTGACGGATGAGGGCGCCGAGCCCTCGTCCCGCTACGAGCGTGCTCCTGCCGCGGCACAGTCGGTCCTGCAGCAGGCCTTCGAGCGTGCCCTGCCGTCCCTGAACCGCGTGATGCCCGCTGTCGTGGCCGCAGCACCCTGGTCGTACGCGGAGATCGTCCCGGGTGACTCTGTGCCGGTCCACGTCGACGGCATCCCGGACCCGCTTGCCCACCCCAAGCGCATCGGCCGGATCGGCGTGGTCATCACGGCGGCGCAGCAGGGTGGTGAGTTCTACGTGGCCACCACCGCCAGCCCCGAGCTGTGGACGGACACCGAACTCGCCGAGACAGACGGTTTCCATCAGGGCATGCGACTGACCCGCAGCCTTCCCCACGAGGTCGATCCCTCGCCGCAGATCCACGCGTCACCGACGTGGGCGGAGCGCCTCCCGCAGACCCGCTGGACGACCGACGCGCCGGCCAGGACCGCCGTCGCCTATGGAGCTCAGCTGCTGCACGGCGTGACGCCGGTGACGAGCGGCGTCGTCCGCAAGTTCGTCACCGACCTGCTGGACGCCCCGTCCCCCTGACAGAAGCAGCCAGCAGCCAGCAGCCAGCAGCCCGGCAGTCAGACGGCAGAACCGGTTGTCGGAAACGGGCCCGCCACCCCCACAACGGTGGCGGGCCTCCGGCCCAACTCACATACCGGAAGCGAGCGGTGGAATCGGATCTTGAGGGACAGGTCGCGCTGGTCAGCGGTGCCGCAGGCGGCATCGGGGCGGCGGTCGCGCGCCTGCTCGCTGAACGCGGCGCACAGGTGTTGGCCACCGACCTCCGTGCCGGGCCGGTGACCTCGCCGGGCAGCGGCCGCCCGCAGCAGCTCGACGTCACCGACCGCGGTGCCGTCGACGCCATGATCGACAGCATCGTCGCGAACAACAAGCGCCTCGACATCCTGGTCAACGTCGCCGGTGTGCTGCGCCCGGCCGCGGCCACCGAGACCACCGACGAGGACTGGGCCCACTCCTTCGCCGTCAACACGACCGGCGTCTTTCACCTGTGTCGCGCGGCGGGCCGGGTCATGGCCGCTCAGCGCCGCGGCTGCATCGTGACGGTCGGGTCCAACGCGGCGGGTGTTCCTCGTACGGGGATGGCCGCCTACGCCGCGTCAAAAGCGGCGGCCGTGCACTTCACCCGGTGCCTTGGTCTGGAACTCGCCGCCAGCGGCGTGCGCTGCAACGTCGTCTCGCCCGGAGCCACCGACACCGCGATGCAGAGAGAGTGGCTCGGACCGGCCGGCCTCGGGCAGGCCGTCCACGGCGATCCGACTGCCTACCGGGTGCCCGTCCCGCTGGGCCGCATCGCGGCTGCCGACGACATCGCCGAGGCCGTCGCCTTCCTGGCCTCCGACCGCGCCCGCCACATCACGCTGCACGACCTGTACGTGGACGGCGGATCCAGCCTCCGGGGCTGAAACCGCTCCTCCAGTCGGCGGCCCGGCACACTCACGCACAGGAGCCGACGATGACAGCGCCCACTTCCTCGCCCACTTCCTCGTCCACCAACGTGACACCGGACCGGCGCTACAGCGCTGCCCGCGTTCCTGCTCACCACCATGGCCGTGGTGGTCACCCCCGGCACCGGAGTGGTGTACACACTCACCGCCGGACTGTCCCATGGCCGCCGGGCGGGCGTAGCCGCCGCATTCGGCTGCACCCTCGGCATCCTGCCGCACCTGGCGGCGACCATCACCGGCCTCGCCGCACCCCTGCACACCAGCGCCGTCGCGTACGAGGTGGTGAAGTACCTCGGTGTCGGTTACCTCCTTTACATGGCGTGGGCAACGCTTCGCGACACGGAGGCCCTGGACGCAGAGAGGACGACGGAGCCCCGACCGGCGGCCCGTCTGATCGCTTCCGGGGTACTGCTCAACCTTCTCAACCCGAAGCTCACGATGTTCTTCGTCGCGTTCCTGCCACAGTTCGTGCCCGCCGACGAGTCCGGCTCCCTGGGCGCGATGCTCCGGCTCAGTGCCGTGTTCATGGCGCTGACCTTCGTCGTCTTCGCTGCGTACGGGATGTGTGCCGCCCTCGTACGACACCGCCTGCTGGCCCGGCCGAAGGTGATGACGGGCATCCGCCGGGGGTTCGCCGCCTGCTTCGTGGGCCTGAGCGCGTGGCTGGCGGTGGCGTGACATGCGATTCCGGCACGCGGACGCCATCTGGTCCGACTACCCCGAACTCACCGCAGGCGCCCTCCGGGCCACCGGCGTGGGTGCCACCGCCGAAGTCGGCCCGCGCGTAACCGAATTCACCGCCTGTGCCGCCGCCCGGCTGGCCGGCGCCACCGAAAGCACCTTCCCCGAAGTCCTGGCCTGGCGGCGGACCTTCTCCCGGATGCGGCTCAAGCCGACGCAGTACCGCTGCGCCTCGGAGTCACTGCTGCGGCGACTGAGAAGGGAAGGAGACCTGCCGCGCATCCACCCGGTGGTCGACCTGTGCAACGCGATCTCCGCCGCGTACGCCGTGCCGGTGGCGGTCCTCGACGCCGACCGCATCGTCGGCCCACTGCTAGAGGTGCGCTACGCCCGCGGCGACGAGCACTGCACGACCTTCGGCGGCGGCACCGAACACCCCGCACCCGGCGAAGTGACCTTCATCGACTCCACCGGACGGGCCCACGCACGCCGCTGGACCAACCGTCAGAGCGGGCACTCCGCGGTCGGCGAGCACACCAGCAGGATCCTGGTGGTGGCGGAAGCCATGCACGACGACGGCACCGAAGCCGTGCCGGAGCTTTTGAACACCCTCGCTGAGGAACTGGCCACCCACTGGCCGACCGACCCGGCAACCGCCCTCCTCACCCCGTCCGCACCAGAGTTCGCCTTCGGCGGGTAGGCCAGGCCCCTGCGATCAGGGGGAAGCCGAGGTGCCGTATGACAGCATGGCCCCGGTGAACACGGGGACACAGGCAATGCACGGAACGGCTGCCGTACCCACGACCGACGCCGCGCCCACGTCCCCCGAATCCCCGGCGTACGGCTCCGACTTCCTGCAACTCGGCGCAGGCGACGTACCCCTCGGCGGCAAGGCCGCCTGGCTGGCCCGACGACTCCGACAGGCCATAGCTGACGGCCAGTTGACCGTGGGAAGCAGACTGCCGCCCACCCGCGTGCTGGCTGCCGAACTCCGCGTCTCGCGCGGGGTGATCACCGAGGCCTACCGGCGCCTTGCCGAAGACGGCCATGTCGAGGGACGTCGGCGCGGCGGGACAGTGGTGGTCGCCGCACCTCCCCTCGCGCAGGTGCGGCCCCGCGCGACCGGTCCGTTCCGAAGCCCGACGCCGGCCGCGCCCGACCGGACGGTCACAGGGGCCCAGAACCTGTTCGCCGGCGAACCCGAAGCGGACGTGTTCGACACCCTGCGCGCCACCGACGCGCGCATCGACTTCACCCCCGGCCTGCCCGACCTCACCACGTTCCCCCGAGCGGCATGGCTACGCGCCGAACGAGCCGTGCTCACCGACCTGTCATCCGAGAACCTCGGCTACGGCGACCCCCGGGGTGCCCCACAACTGCGGCGCGCCGTCACAACCTGGCTCGCGACCATCCGCGGCATCCGGGTGGAGCCGGACGAGGTTCTCGTCGTAGCGGGCACAGCACAAGCGCTGACACTCCTTCACCCTGTCCTGCGGGACGACGGGATCGACAGTGTTGCGGTGGAGGACCCGGGCTCGCTCGGCACCCGCCAGCACCTGCAGAACGGAAACCTGGCCACCCCACCGGTGCCGGTCGACCACAGTGGTGTGCGCGTCGACGCCCTGCGCGCCACCGGCGCTCGCGCCGCGCTGCTCACACCCGCCCACCAGTTCCCCACCGGCGTGGTGACGAGCGGCGAGCGCCGCCGCGAGCTGCTGCGCTGGGCACAGGACGGCGGGCTGATCATGGAGGACGACTACGACGCGGAACACCGCTACGACCGTCCACCCGTGCCCGCGCTGCGCGCCCTGCTGACCGACCAGGTGTGCTACATGGGCAGCGTGTCCAAGCTCCTCGCCCCCGCGCTGCGCATCGGCTGGGTGGTACCGCCGCCCCGCTACCGAGCCCCGCTCACTGACGCGAAACGCTTCACCGACCTGGGCAATGCGGTACTGCCGCAGCTGGTCCTCGCCCGCCTGATGGAGTCCGGAGACCTGGAGCGGCACCTCCACCTGCTGCGCCGCCGTCATCGAAGGCGCCGCGACGCGATGATCGACGCCCTCGCCGAGCACCTGCCGGGCGCGGTCGTGCACGGCGCAGCCGCCGGCCTGCACCTGACCGTCACCTACGCGCCAGAAGTGCCCGACACCGAACTCGCCGCCGCCGCGCTCGCCCGAGGCGTGAAGTGCCAACCGCTGTCGTGGCACCGCCAGATACCCGGCAACCCCGGCCTCGTCCTCGGCTACGCTGCCACCCCGCCAGGGACCATCACCGAAGGTGTGGCGGCACTGGGCGAGGCACTGCGCGAACTGAGCTGACACACCGCGAAACGCGCTCACGACACCACCCACCATCCCAGGTGTGGCGCCTGGTGGCCGCCCAGTGAGCAGCTCATTTAGCTCATCCGGTGCGAGGACAAAGGGACCGGCGCGCGGGACGAAGCCTGGTGGCAGCCGACGATCAGGGTGAGGCGACAGAGAGGCGTGTCGTCGTGGATCCGGAGGCATCGCACGGGAGCGGTTGCTTGGGATAGGCCCGGGCGAAATCGCCGCTGATATCCGTCTGGGCGGCCTGCATGGCCGCTGCGTCAATATTGATCAGCCCATCGAAGGGACGGTCGATGTCACGCGTCAGCATCAAGCAACCGGCGATCAGAGCGGAGAGTACGACAAGGCAGACAAGTTCGGTTCCTTGTTTGCGGTACGGGAGACAGAAAGCCAGCCCGGCGATCACGACGGCCAGCGCCAGAAGCATGAACCAGTACATGACTTCAGGAATGGTCGGCGACGCCTCGGAGACCCGCTTTTGGCGCGCCTGGGATCGTTCGTTGTCAGCCGCCACGATCATTTCAAAGGCGGGCCCGTTCTTGTCGGACGCCTTCAGGTCGGACCGAAGTCGGGTGCTCCATACGCTCGGCACGTCGGACGTCTCGCCCTTGGCCATGCGCGGCCACTCGTGAAACTGAACGGCACGCGCGTAACAGACCGTATCCGCCTGGAGTTTCTCCCTGGTCGGCCCTTCCACGAATTCCGCCACCTCGTAGAGGTGATCCACAGCTCCAGCCTCGGTTCGGCTCGCTTCTCCTGCGGCTCCGAAGGATTCAGCGGCAACGACAATGGCAAAGGCAAGAATCAAGGTGGCGAGCGTCTCTACAGGGCTGATGAGGTCCCGCACGGTGACCGATTCAGCGTTCTCGCCGACCAGGCGTACACGTAAGAAGCGCTTGAGCAACAGTCCGATAACCAGCGCTGAAATCGCAACGACCGCAGTGACCCACATGATCCATGATCATCGGAGAAGGAGACCTCGAGAAGGAAGCGAAACGCGCACACAACGCAGGAATTCCGCCCGACGCATCGCGTCGATCAGCGGGGCGACCTCGTCCACCACCTGCTGGCGCGGCTTATGGGCGGAGCGCCGCTTTGCGCCACTGGAGGTGCTCCGAAATCCGGCCAACGGATCAGGCTGTACGAGAACCGCACCGTGGCCCGCACCGCAGCCGTGCCGGGCCGTGGTCGGGTTGCTGGTCGGCGGTGGCGTCGTAGAGGTGCTGGTGCCGACTGATGCGGTGGTGGTGGTGGTGGTGGCGGCCTTTATTCCGGTTACTGCTCACATCAGGGGTGATGACATGCTTCACGGGAACGCCCTCACGCGTGATCGCGAACAGTTCTGGGGCAGGGGTTCCGGGTTTCATTGCTGGGCGAGATCCACGATCCTGATGTTGTTGTAGTGGATGACGCGCGTGGGTACGTCTCCGTCGTCGATCGGCTTATGTCGATGGGCGCCGTCTCGAACGCTGTGCTGAAGCACCCGGACCATTCGAGGGGCGGTTGGCTTGGGGGGCGGTTTCGCTGTGCGGCTCAGGTCGTTCCGGCGTTGCAACGCCCCGTAGCCATGGGCTTGTTCGTCCTCAGCCTGTTGGTCCTGGGGTACGAGAGCTGGGCAACGCCTGGAGCCCGGTCCTCGTTGCAGTGGTGAGCGAAGAGCCGGGCCTGAGCGCATAGTTGGCCGTGCAGGGTCGGGAGGGGGCGGGGTTGCAGGTCAGGCCGCTGCCTGCTCCGCTGCCTGCTCCGCTTCCTGGGCCAGGTAGGGGGTGTCTCTGGCTGGGGTGGCTGGGGTGGCTGGGGTGGCCGGGTGGGGCGGGTTGGTGAGCGTCCTCCTCGTGACGGGGGCCGGGGCGGTGCGGCTGCGTCGGCTCAGTTCAGGCAGCAGGCTGGCGAGGCCGAGTACGGCGATCGCTGCGCCGAGCCAGAGTGGGGAGCGCAGCCCGAAGCTCTCGACGAAGACGCCGCCGAGCGACGAGCCGATGATGACGCCGAGGGTGATGAACGAGGAGTGGACCGTGTTCACGAGCGGGCCCGGGTTGCCGGTGCGCTGGACGCGGGTCGCCATCGCTGGGTTCATCGTCACGCCGGCCAGGCCGATGCCCGTCATCAGGACGACCGCGGCCGCACTGACGTCGGCGAAGACGGCGAATCCGGCGAGGAACAGTGTGTTGAGGGCGAGTCCGACGACCTGGACGCTCACGGTCCGGCGGTCGGCGAGGCGGCCGACGGCGCTGTTGCCGATGACGGTGGCGGCACCGTAGGCGATGAGCAGGGCGGGGACGCTGGACTCACGGAAGCCGCTGGCCTCGGTGAGGATGGGGTTGAAGTAGCTGAAGGCGGAGAAGGTCGCGCCGATGACGAGGGTGCTGGTGGAGAGCACGAGCCAGAGCCGCGGCTTCTTGAAGACCTGGGCCTCTTCCCGGAACGTACCGCCGGAGCTGCCCGGGCGCTCTAGGCGCGGAACCCCGACGAAGGTCGCCACAGCGGCGATGACGGTGAGCAGCGAGATGGCCCAGAAGGCGGCGCGCCAGCCCACGTTGCCGCCGATGAAGGTGGCCATCGGCAGGCCGAGGAGGGTGCCGAGCATGAGGCCGTTCATGGCGACGCCGATGGCACGGCCGCGGATCTCCTCCCGCGTCACCGCGGAGCACAGCGAGATCGCGACGCCGAAGAACGCCTGCGCCGCGATGCCGGTGATGATGCGGGCGGTGAGCATGGCGCCGTAGCTGGTGGCGGTCGCGGCGAGTGCGTTGCCGACGAGGAAGATGACGAAGAGGACCAGTAGCGCAGGCTTGGGACGCAGCTTCATCAGTGCCATGGTCAGGAACGGCCCGCCGACCGCCATGGCGACGGCGAATGCGGTGATCAGGTAGCCGATCTGGGGGATCGTCGCACCGAGCCCCGCCGCCATCTGAGGCATGAGGCCGGCGACGACGAACTCGCTGGTCACCATGGCGAAGATGCCAAGGGCCAGCACATAGACGGTACGTGGCATGAGCAGGTCACGTCCTTACGGAAGGTCGCTTACGCGATAGTTTTGTACTGAGCTATCTAAAACCGGGGTAGACGGAAGCGCGAAGTGGTGGAGATGGGAGACGTCAGGGGGCGAGTGCGTCCAGAGCGGTCTCTGCGATCGACTCGAGTGCGGTGCGGTCGAGGCCGCTCTGGGCCGAGATGCGCATGCCTGCGATGGTCGCGTTGAGGAACAGGGCGACCTCGCGCGGCTCTCGGGCCCGCGAGATCTCTCCGGCGTGCTGACCGGAGGCGATCACGTCCTGAAGCGCCCCGAGGCGACGCTCCAGATCGCGTTGCAGCAGGTCGGCGGCCTCTGGGTCACGCAGGGAGAGTCCCGCACTGGTGTTGACCCCCAAGCAGCCGATGCCCAGGCGCTCATGACGGTTGCTCTCCTCTGTGTCGATGACCCGGCGGAACAACTGCCGCAAACGGGCGAGGGGCGGCAGGGCCAAGTCCCCCAGGATGGCCGCCTGACCGTCCGTCATGCTGTCGAGGTAGTGCGCCAACGCCCGGACGAACAGGGCGTGTTTGCTGACGAAGGTGTTGTAAATACTGCTGCGCCCCAGACCGGTCGCCGTACACAGCTCCTGGGTGGACGCGGCTTCGTACCCCTTCTCCCAGAACAGGCGCATCGCACCCTCCAGGGCGCGTTCCTCGTCGAAGGTCCTCGGTCGTGCCATGCCGGAAGCGTAGCATGTATTGGACTGCTCGTTTCAAAACTCTCCGTGGCCCCGGACCCCTTCAGGCCCTGAGCACGCCCGAGCCGCAGACCATCGCAACCGAACTGGACGAACTCACCGCAATGGAACGGGTGTTGCTCGAAGTCGCCCGGCTGAACCGCACCTGACTCGACAGCATCCCACTGCACTACGGGGCGAACCGGTTCGGCCTGAACGGACCGTCCTGCACTGGACGGCGTTACGGGTCGAGTGGCTGGCACGAGCCCACTTCGTGTTCCTGGCCGAGCAGCAGATCCGCCTTCCCGTTGCCGTCGAGGTCGCCGGCCGCGCTCTGCCCGTAGTCCAGATGGCCGGGTATGTGCGTCACATGCGTGGCGTCCGCGCTCTCGCCGAGGCCCTCGCCGGAGCCCCCAGAGCATGACGATGCCGCGTGCGTCGTCGGCGTTGTCCTCGAGCGCCTCGAGCGCCTCGAGCGTCTCGAGCGTCTCGAGGGTCCCGCTCTGCCCTGTCCAGGTGCCCCTTCCCTCCTGACGGCAGCGAGCACGCGCAGCGCGCGCCTGTCCCCGTCTCGTCGTGTGTGATCTCGAGGCCGGCTGTGCGGCACTGCTCGCTGACCCACGCGGAGCGGAGGCGGAGTTTCGGGTAGCTGCTGGCGTGCAGGGCCCAGGTGGCGCTGGTGCGGGTGTGGATGAGGGTCGTGGACGGTGACGGTTTCTTCACCGTATTCCAGGAAGCAGGTCATGATCCGGTCCGCGGTGGCGCGTACAGGGAGGAACCGGTCCTCGCCCGTACGCGGCGTGCTCAAGTCCCCGTAGGTGTGGGTTGAGCGAAGTCGTTCGGTGCGGGTTGGCCGTGCCTGCGGGTCAGTCCGGGGATCTGCTCGATGAAGGTCCGGCGCGAACAGATGGTGTTTTGGCACCGGGAGTGACGAACCCGGAGTTGGAGTACGACAGTTCGTCCGGCGCTCGCTACGTCGGCGGGAGGTCGTAAGTAGGAGCTGTGAAGCCCGAGTTGACCAGGCTCCGCATCTCGGGCAGGCGGCGCCGGCAGCGGTGCTTTGTGTGCCGTCGCGCGCTGTCTCGATATTGATGTCCACCGGCCGTACCGCGGTGTCCGGGATCGATGGGAGCAACGGCTTTTAGCCGGAGTGCGACCTCTTCCACGGCCAGGGCTTTCAGCCCTGGACCTCCGGCCGGAGCTCATTTTTGGGCGAGTTCAGGAGCGGCTCGGAGAGGTGTAGTGGTCACTCGCAGTGGCCGTTGGGCGGAAGTTGAGCGAGAACCGCTGCTGCTTGAGGACGTCTTAGAGGTCGTTAAGTCCGATCTTCCTCGGTTCGTGATCGCTCGATCGTGGTACTGATCGCCGTACGAGGCGACCATTCGTCATGTGCATGCTGGGATGCGGGCATGGATCGAAGACCGTA
>NZ_JAVIFW010000010.1 GCF_031157275.1 Streptomyces sp. LHD-70 | reverse complement strand
AACTCTCCGAGACGGGGCCGGTCGCCACGCAGTCGGTGTTCGCCGCCTCGTACACCACCAAGTCCCGTGTCACCCACGGCATTCCGGTGGTCACGGTCAAGCCCAACGCCGTGCCGGCCGCGACAGCACCGGTCCCCGCGCTGGCCGTCGTCGAACTGGCGGTGCACTTCTCGGAGCTCACCACGGGCACGCAAGTGGTCTCCCGTACGCCTCGGCAGTCCAGCGGCAGGCCCGAGCTGACCGAGGCGGCGGTCGTCGTCGCGGGCGGCCGGGGCGTGGGCGGCGCGGACGAGTTCGCGCTCGTCGAATCGCTGGCGGACGTGCTCGGCGGGGCAGTGGGTGCCTCGAGGGCGGCGGTGGACGCGGGCTGGTACCCGCACTCCCACCAGGTCGGCCAGACCGGCAAGAGCGTCTCGCCGCAGCTGTACATCGCGGCGGGCATCTCCGGCGCGATCCAGCACCGGGCCGGCATGCAGAGCGCGAAGACGATCGTGGCAGTCAACAAGGACGAGGAGGCACCGATCTTCGAACTCGCCGACTACGGCCTCGTCGGCGACCTCTTCGAGGTACTTCCCCAGCTCATCGACGAGATCAAGGCCGGCAAGGGCTGATCTCTCCTGATGCGCAGCGGGCCTTTGATCCGGCCCGGCCGGTGCGCGGCGGCCCCACTGTCGACGACACCCGCTCGGTTCCAAGCGCCGTTGCCCGAGCGGGCACCCGCCCCGGTCGCCCACCATCCCAAGGCCGACCGGGGTGCAGCCGTGTCCGTACGAACTCAGCGGTTGGGCTCCCGGCTTGCGCTGCGCGACTGACACATCCGACCAACTCCCCCTGGCCCCGCCGCCTTTCTTGAGGAGCTGACGACTCGATGATCCGTATTGGCGTCATCATCCTGCCCGAGCAGGACTGGGACACCGACCGCGAGCGCTGGGAACGAGCCGATGCCTACGGGTTCGACCACGCGTGGACGTACGACCACCTGGCCTGGCGGACCCTCGCCGACGGGCCGTGGCATGCGACGATACCCACGCTTGTCGCCGCGGCTCTCACCACCAGCCGCATCCGTCTGGGCACCTTGGTGACCACGCCGAACTTCCGGCATCCGGTGCCGCTGGCGAAGGACTTGATGACCGTGGACGTGATGTCCCACGGCCGGCTCACCATCGCGCTCGGTGCGGGGGCACCGGGATTCGACTCTGCAGTGCTCGGCGGGGAGGAGTTGTCCCCGGCGCAACGGTTCGATCGGTTCGTCGAGTTCCGCGATGTTCTCGACAGGCTGCTCTCCGAGAGGGTGACCGACTGGTCCGGTGAGTGGTACTCGGCGGTGGACGCACGGATGATCCCCGGTCCGGCGCAGCGGCCCCGGCCTCCGTTCCTCATCGCCGCCGACGGGCCGCGCGGCATGCGGCTCGCCGCTTCCACCGCCCGTCGACCTGGTGACGGCTGGGTGACGATGGGCACGCGTAGGCGCGGGCTCGACGAGGACACCTGGTGGGCAGAAGTCGCCCGGACGGTACGGAGGATGGACGAAACGCTCGACGGCCCCTGGCCGCAGGTGCGGATGCTGAACATGGAGTCCGGCACCGCCCACGTCTCCTCGGTGGAACACCTGCGAGACCGCCTGGGCCGTGCCTCCGAACTGGGCTTCACCGATGTCACGATCGCGTGGCCGCGCAGGGACGAACCGTTCCGCGGCGACGAAGCAACCCTCGACGCCATCGCAGCCGACCTGTCCGCGCTGCGGCGCGTCAACGACTGAGCCGGACGTGTGCCAGAGGCAGTCCTGCTGCCTCTGGCACCGTCCGGCTCCCGAGCTCACTGTCGGATCGTGACCGGCTCGGCCTCGACGGCGTCCCGGGCGCCGTCCTGCGCAGCCGATGTGCTGTTCGTTGCATGGACACGCGACTTCCGTCGCTCGCCGGGCCGCAGGCTTGTGGCGGCGACGGATGCGCAGGCGACCGCTGCGATGCCGATCCACTGGGATACACCGAGGTGCTGCCCCAGGATGAGCAGGCCGAAGAGCGCGCCGGCCGCCGGTTCGAGGCTCGTTAGAACGCCGAAGACGCGGGGCGGGATTCGGCGCAGCGCCTCCAGGTTGAGCGAGTACGGCAGCACGCTGGAGGCCACCGCAACGACGGCCGCCACACCCAGCACCTGCGGGTCGAGCAGTGCGCCGCCGGCGTAGCCGATGCCGTACGGGGCGCTCAGTACCGCGGCCCAGATGATGGCCAGGGTGAGTCCCTGGCCACCGCCGAAGCGGGTGGCCATCCGGGCCGAAACGAGGATGTAGCCGGCCCAGCAGCATGCCGCGACGGCGGCCAGGGCGAGTCCACCCGGATGCAAGGGCGCCCCGCCCGGGTCGCTCAACAGCAGAACGCCGCTGACGGCCAGGAACGCGGGCAGCAGGTCGATGACCCGGCGGGAGCCCAGCAGGGCGATGGTGAACGGGCCGAGGAACTCGATCGTGGCGACGATGCCGAGTGGGACGTGGTTGACCGCTTCGAAGAACGCGATGTGGTGCCCGGCCAGCAGGGTCCCTGCTCCGAGCAGCGTCGCCCAGGAGGACTTAAGGCCCGCGAATGCCTTCCGTCCAGGGCGCCAGAGCGCGTACAGCAGTACGCCCGCGATTAGCAGCCGGAGGAACACGACGCCCGCGGCGCCCACTTGAGCGTAGGCACTGGCGGCGAAGGCGGCACCGAACTGCATGCCGCACACACCGGCCAGGACGAGCCCCGGCGCGGGCACCCTATCGGTGACGGTGGCAAGCCCTCGGGCCATGGCGTTCTGCTGCATTCTCATCCGTGCTTCTCAGGCCCTGGGCACGCGGATACCGCGGCCCGGGCGGGATTCGTCAAGTGGCCCATGGCGACGGCGAGTTACCCGCCGTGCCCGTCGGCGTGGTCAGTCGGCCACGCGCAGCAGGAGCTTGCCCGTGGACGAGCGCCCGCCCATGAGCCGATGGGCCTCGGCCACTTCCGCCAAGGGGAATTCAGCGGTGACGGGAAGGGTCACAGTCCCTTCGGACACCGCGAGCAGGGCGCGTTCGGTCAGTTCACGCACGGCCTGAGGTGCGGTCTGGGCGAACGCCAGGATGGAGAAGCCTCCGACGGTGCGACCCTGTGCGTACAGCTCCGGCTGCCCGACCTGCCACGGCTCGGCGCCGCTCGCGTTGCCGAAGGAGACCAGGCGCCCGAAGACCGCGAGTGTGTCGAGGCCCCGGCGCAGCGTGTCGCCGCCGACCGGGTCGAGGACCAGGTCGACGCCCCTTCGGCCAGTGGCCTGGAGGACATCCTCGGTGAAGCGGTCGGGCCGGAACACTGCGTCGTAGCCGTGCTCAAGGGCGTAGGCGGCCTTCGCGTCGGTGGAGGCCACGCCGTACACGACGCCGGCGCCGGCGGCCCGCGCGAGCTGCACTGCCACGGTCCCGATCCCTCCTGCCGCACCGTGCACCAGTACGCTCTCGCCGGCCCGCAGCCGCCCGACCTCGTGGATCAGAGCGTGGGCGGTCGGGAGCACAGTGGGCAGGGTGGCTGCCGTCCGCAGGTCGAGGCCGGCGGGGAGGGGGAAGACGGTGGCCGCCCGGGCGAGCGCCACCTCGGCGTATCCGCCGCTGTCGACGAGCGCGGCAACCTCCTGGCCGGGGCTGAGTCCGTCGACTCCCGCGCCGACGGCCCGGACCCGTCCGGAGACTTCGAGGCCCGGCCGGTGCGGCAGTGCGTCGACCCGGTAGCCCTCGGCGCGCGCCTTGACGTCCGCGAAGTTCACGCCCGCCCAGGCGACGTCGATCGTCACCTGGCCGGGTCCCGGCTCGGGCGTCTCAGCCTGCACCAGCCGCAGGACCGCGGGATCACCGTACTCATGGAACTCGACGGCCTGCATACGCGACCACCTCCCTAAGTGTTCAATCGATGTCGAACACTAGCACTGTACGATGACAGGCGAACACTACGGCGGCAGCAGTGTCTCGACGAAGGGCTGAAGAGCGATGTCAGATCAGGCCGAAGGATCGGGCCACCGTGCGGCACCCGTGCACACGGACCCCGAGCAGGTGGCCCTGTTGACCGCCCTGTCCGCGCTCGCGGACCCCGTGCGCATCCAGCTGATCCGCGAGCTGGCAGCGCACCCCGACTGGACGCTGAGCTGCAGCAACTTCGACGTTCCTGTCGGCAGGGCGGCCAAGAGCCATCACTTCACCGTCCTGCGCGCTGCCGGTCTCGTCGAGCAGCGCGACCAGGGACCCAAGCGGCTGAACCGCCTGCGCCGCGAGGAGTTCGACGCCCGCTTCCCCGGTCTGCTCGACCTGACCCTCCGCCTCGACGACGTCCACTGATCGCGGCCGGCGCGCGGCCAGGCCTCATCCAGCGGCCGCGGCCGACCCCGCCGAAAGCCGCCGGTAGTAGCCCGCGTCGGATGGCGCCAGCGACTCCCGGCCGCGGATCCGGTCGGCGAGCTTCTCGGCCATCATCATGACCGGCGCGTTGAGGTTGCCGGTGATGACCTTCGGCATGATCGACGCATCGACGATCCGCAGGTCGCGTACGGCGTTCATACGCCCCTCGGCGTCGACCACGGCCTCCGCGTCCACGCCCATCCGGCAGGTGCCCGAGGGGTGGTAGGAGGTGCCGGTTGCCCTGCGAACGAAGGCTTCGAGGTCGGCGTCGGAGGTGATCTCCGGTCCCGGGGTGATGAGTTGGGGCCGGTAGCGCTGCCAGGCGGACTGCCGGACCATCTCCTGCGTCATGCGGACGCCGTCGATCATGTCCTGGAGGTCCTGGCGTTCGGCGTACGTGTTGAAGACGACGGACGGCGGCGCGGACGGGTCGGCCGAGTTCAGCGTGACCTCGCCTCGGCTGAGCGGGCGGGAGAGGTCCATCCAGAACTGGAAGCCGGGCACCGGCACCAGCTTGTTGCCCCTCAACTGCCGGGTGATCGGCAGGAATTCCCACTGCATGTTGGGGAAGTCGACGTCGTAGCGGGTACGCAGGAAGGCGCCCGCCTCGAAGAAGTTGGTGGTGCCTAGGCCCTTGCGGCGCAGCATCCAGTCCGCGCCCAGTTTCGCCCGTCCCACAAGGCCGATCTGCGAGGTGAGGGAGTCCTCGTGGCGGGTGCCGAACTGCAGGTCCACTCCCGGGTGGTTCTGCAGGTTGCGGCCCACCTCGCGGGCCTCGGCGACGACGTCGATGCCGTGTCGGCGCAGTTCGTCGCCGGGGCCGATGCCGGAGAGCATGAGCAGCTTGGGGGTGTTCATGGCACCTGCGGCGAGGATCACCTCGCGCTCGCAGCGCACTCGGCGCGGACCGTCGGGGCCCTGCACCTCGATGCCGACGGCGGCGCCGTCCTCGACGAGTACGCGGTTGACGACCGTCTTGGGCAGCACCTTCAGGTTCGGCCGCTCAAAGGCAGGGCGCAGATAGGCCTTGGTGGCGCTCCAGCGGACCCCGTCGTGGATGAAGGACTGCGCGATGTGCAGGCCTTCCTGCCGCTGCCCGTTGTGGTCCGGCGTGATCTCGAAGCCTGCCTGTTCCCCGGCGCGCAGGAACGTCTCGTACATCTTGTGCTGGGCGCGGGCGCGGCTGATGCGCAG
The DNA here is from genome assembly GCF_031157275.1 of Streptomyces sp. LHD-70. GTDB lineage: Bacteria > Actinomycetota > Actinomycetes > Streptomycetales > Streptomycetaceae > Streptomyces. The sequence goes on along the minus strand of NZ_JAVIFW010000010.1, from coordinate 323,579 downwards.
CGGGCCGCTGCCGCCGCGCCAGGCGTCGGGGCCATCCTCGAAGCTCTCCATCTTCCGGAAGTACGGCAGGCAGTGGGCGAAGTCCCAGTCCTTGAGGCCGCCTTCGGCCCAGCCGTCGTAGTCCATCGGGTTGCCCCGGTTGAAGATCATGGCGTTGATGGACGAGCCGCCGCCGAGGACCTTTCCGGCCTTCTCGTCGATGGTCCTGCCGTGCAGATGCGGCTCCGGGCCCGACTGGATGCCCCAGCCGATCTTCTTGTTCTGGTAGACGAACGGCAGGCCGCCGGGCATGGCGATGAACATGTTGGTGCGGTCCGTGCGCCCGGCCTCGACGAGGAGCACCCGCACATCGGGGTCCTCGGTGAGCCGGGTGGCGACGATGCATCCGGACGAGCCGGCTCCGACGACGATGTAGTCGAATTTCTGGGCCATCGGACGACTCCTTCAAATGTTCCGGGTACGTGGATGACTCGTTCCGAGTGCGTGGGTGACTCGTGCTGCGAGTACGTAAGTGACTCGAACGTAGGGTCAGTCGCCTACGCCGGACATCAGCGCCGGGAAGGAGAGTTGGGCCGCGCTTTCAACAACTGTCGAAGGGTGTCCGCGCAGCAGGTGAGAGGACGTGTTTTCAGCGCTCGGCGGCCGCGCGGTACGCCGCCAGCCACAGGGCGAGCTGCAGGTTGGTGCGGGACGGGCCGGAGCGCAGGTCGACACCGGTGAGTTCGGTGATGCGGTCCAGGCGGTAGTAGAGCGTGGTGCGGTGGACGTGCAACTCCTTGGCCGCCGTCGCCACTTCGCCGCCGTGGTCGAGGACGACGCGCGCCGTCGTCATCAGCGTGTCGTTGGACCCCTCGGCCAAGATCACCGCTCCTGCATGTAGGTCCCCCGGTTCGAGGGACTCGGGCGCCTCGACAATCAGCCGCCAGGCGCCGAGCGCGTCCCAGTTCTCGGGATCAAGCTGGGCCCCGGCGGCGACCGCCCTGCGAACGGCGGATGCTCGCCGTACCGCCTCGGTCAGTTGCACCACTGGCAGGGGTGCGCCGCTTGTCGCAGGGCGCGCGCCCACCCGCGCGACGTGCACGCTCATCCCGTCGGCAAGGGCCCAGCCACCGGGTCGGGCCGGGACCTCCACCTGTACGCGGGCGTCGAGGGGCAGGTTTTCCAGCTGAGAGAGTTCGCGGGCCGCTTCCTCGTCGGGACCGAGGAGGAGTCGCTCCAGGAGGGCCTCGCGCCTCCGGTGCCGGCGTTCCTCGGACTCCTCGCTGCCCGCCAGGGCCTCGGCGGCGAGCTCCGCGCACTCCAGGAGCCGTGGCAGCGCGGCCTCGTCCAGGTCACCGTCCGGGTCGAGCACCCACAGCAGGCCGAGGGTGCGGTCGCCACAGCGCACGGGCATGCACCAGCGCGCCCACATGGATGCCTCGGGCACGGCCGGTACGCGGACGGGTTCGGTCGCCTCCAGGAGGTGGAAGCGCTGGACAACCGAGGCCACGACCGGGGTCACGTGCCGGTCGAGGATGGTCTGGGCGCGGGCGCCGTCCACCGCGCCCTGGGTGTTCCACCACACCGGTCGCTGTGCGCGGTCCTCGATCAGGACCGACAGTCCGATCTCCGCAGCGAGGCTGTCGACCTCCGCCTGTACGTCCACCTGATCCACCACGAGGTGTGTTCCTCCGTACCTCTGGACCGCTCTCGCCTGCTCCGGGCCGTGGCACTGGATGGGGCGTCGTCTTGCGGCCATGCTGCCTCTACCGGGCGTTTTCGACAAGTGTCGGATGCCCGGGGGAACTTTCCGTCCGCGCTCCGAAGCGCCGGCTCCGGCCCGCCGCCTAGCGTCGGAGCGAACGCACCGTACCTCTTTCTCCTCTGCCACGGAGCCGCCCCATGACCGCATCGTCCGTACCCCACCCGCCGGGTCTCGCCGCCGGGCTCGCCGAGGTCCGCGCCGGCGACTACGACATCCCGCTCGTGATCGGCGGCCGGGAGGTGCGCACCGGGAAAACCCGGACCGTCGTGACACCGCACGCCCACGCAGTCCGCCTCGGACAGGCCCATCACGCCGGTGCCGCCGAGGTGTTGCAGGCCGTCGACGCCGCCCGGAATGCATCCCGCGACTGGGGCACGGCGACTCCGCAGGAGCGTGCGAAGCCCTTCCTGCGGGCGGCCGAGTTGCTGGAGTCCGGGCCGTGGCGGGAGCGGATGAACGCGGCAGCGATGCTGGAGCTGTCCAAGACGCGCGACCAGGCCGAGGGCGACGCCTCGGGCGAGACCGTCGAGTTCATCCGCGCCAACGTGGCGAACATGGCGGCGATGGCCGAGATGCAGCCGTACTCCCCCGAGGGGGTGCGCAACCACGTCGAGTACCGCCCCCTGGAAGGCTTCGTCTTCGCGGTCTCCCCGTTCAACTTCGTCTCGACGAACAACCTCGCCTTTGCGCCCGCGTTGCTCGGCAACACCGTTCTGTGGAAGCCGCATCAGAGCTCCTCGCTGGTCGCCCACCTGTCGATGCAGCTCCTGCGGGAGGCTGGGCTGCCCGACGGGGTCATCAACCTGGTGCACGGCAGCGGCGCCGAGATCGGTGAAACCGCCCTTATCCACCGGGAGTTGGCGGCCGTGCACTTCACCGGCTCCACCGGCACCTTCCAGCACATCTGGAACACGGTGGGCCGGAACATCGGCGGCTACCGGGACTTCCCGCGCCTGGTCGGCGAGACCGGCGGCAAGGACTTCATCGTCGCCCACCCGTCGGCCGACATCGAAGCCCTCGCGGTGGCCTGCGTGCGCGGAGCATACGAGTACCAGGGACAGAAGTGTGCGGCCCCGTCCCGGATCTACATTCCGCGCAGCATCTGGCAGGCGCTCAAGGAGCGGCTGGTCGAGCTGACCCGCTCGGTCACCATGGGCGACCCGACCGCCCCCGGCACGCACATCGGCGCCGTCATCAGCGCCCGCCAACACGCCAAGCACGCCGAGGCTCTGGCCAAGGCGCGCGCCGAGGGCGTCGTGGTGACGGGCGGCGGCACGGACGACTCCACCGGCTGGTTTGTCGAGCCCACCCTGCTCGAAGTCACCGACCCGCACTCGGCGTTCATGACCGAGGAGCTGTTCGCGCCGGTCGTCGCGGCGTACGTCTACGAAGACGATGGGCATGCAGCCTGGCAGGAAACGCTGCGTCTGGTCGACGAGTCCACCGTGTACGCCCTGACCGGCGCCGTGTTCGCCGAGGACGAGGCAGCGATCACCGAGGCGTCCTCAGTGCTGCGGTACACGGCGGGCAACTTCTACATCAACGACAAGCCGAGCGGCGCGGTCGTCGGGCAGCAGCCGTTCGGCGGTGCCCGCGCCTCGGGCACCAACGACAAGGTGGGGACGGTCTGGAACCTGATCCGCTTCGCCAGCCCGCTCAGCGTGAAGCGCAACGAGAACCCTCCTCGCACGTCGGGCAACGACGCTTGGGCAGCCCAGTAGCCGCACAGGGCAAAGGCCGAGGCCGTCCGGGTATGAGCACACTCCCCGGACGGCCTCTCGCGTTGCTGCTACTTCGCCGCAGTGACGGCCGTTCCCTCGCCCGCCGTTGCCTGCTGCGCCTCCACTTCCGCGCGATGGATCTCCAGCGCGACGGCCTCCTTGAGCTCCTCGGTGGCGAAGCCGACGGCCACGGCCCAGTAGTAGACCGCCAGGGCGAGGGCCGTCTCCAGGAGCGTGCCGACGGGGAACGCCCACGCCGCGCCGGGGCCGAACTCCCCGTAGTACGACAGTGGGAGCGTGCCGAGCAGCAGCACGACCAGCCAGAGTCCGCTGCCCAGGTGCCTGCGGCCCTCGCCGTTGCTGAGCAGCCAGAGCACTCCGTAGTACGCGACGATCAGGACACTGCTCACCGCGCAGTACAAAGGGAAGGTCCAACTACCCTCAGCCGCCTGGTCGTTAGTCGCGAGGAACCAGCCGCCGCGCGCGGTCACCCAGCACCAGGCCACGAAGTAGACGAGGCTGACGCCGACCCCGGCCCCGCGACCGGTCCAGCCACGGAACGGGCCGTAGTGCGCGCCGTACACGACCAGGCCGCCGAAGACCAGGACAGTGATGTTGACCAGCGTCTCGAAGCCCGCCCAGTAGATCAGCGCGGCAGCAGCGCAGAAGCCCGCCGGCGCCCAGAACCCGGCCTGCCGCAGCACGAACGGGCGCTGCAGGTCGGGAGCGTACCGCCGCATGACCGGCAGACACACCGCAGCCATCAGGGCGCTCAACACCATGGCCGTGCTGATGAACCCGGCGAGCCGCGCCCAACTCGGGGAAGGTGCGAAGAACAGGCAGCCCATGACGAACGAGACGACGGTGGAGACCCACGGCACGCCGTGCTTGTTGGTCTTCTGGAAGGCCTTGGGAAAGTAGCCGTGGATGCTCAGGCCGAAACCGACCCGGGCCGTGACGCCGAGGAACACATAGCCGGACGCGCCGGGCGAGACGACCGCGTCGATCAGCAGGACAGTAGCGAAGGCGCCGAGCGCCCCGATCGACGCGGCCCGCAGGGCGTGGACCAGCGGCCCGTCCGCCCAGGAACTACCGGCGAGCGCCGCCCAGTCACCGACACCGACACCGGCGTCCGACCAGCTCACAGCGCCGATGAAGGCGACCTGAAGCAGTACGTAGATGGCGAGCGGGATGAGGATGCAGCCGATCGTGCCGAGCGGGATCGTGCGCTTCGGGTTGACGACCTCACCGCTGAAGTCGAGCACGCCGCGGAAGCTGGTGAGGGTGAACGCGATGCCGGAAATGGCGACCGTCTCGAAGACGGAGCCGCCGCCCATCGGGAAGAGGCCCGTCGCGGTGAAGTTGGACGAGTTGAACGTGAAGAACAGCAGCAGGAACGTGGCGATCGGCACGAGGATCTTCCACCAGGTCACCCACCGGTTGGCCTCGCTCAGGAGCCGTACGCCGAAGATGTTCACGAGGTAGAAGAACGCCATCAGTGCGATGCCCGCGAGGATGCCGTTCGGCCAGGCGAGGACGGATACGCCGTCCTTGACCTCCAGGAGCCCCAACTCCGGGAACGAGCCGCTGAGATAGGTGAGGACGGCAAGCGCCTCGATCGCGGGCAGGGAAAGATTCGCGATCCAGTAGGTGAAGCCCATGATCCAGCCGGTCAGGCCGCCGTGGGTGAGGTACGGGTAGCGCACGATGGCCCCCGAGCGCGGCAGCGCCGCCCCGACCTCCATCCACGCGAGCGCGATCAGGGTGATGATCGCGCCGCCGATCACCCAGGACAGGATCGCAGCTGGCCCCGACACACCAGCAGCGGTCAGCACTGCGAAGAGCCAGCCCGAGCCGATCTGGCCACTGATGGCCAGGAACAGGACCTGCTGCAGGGTCATGGTGCGGCGCAGTTTGCCGTCCGCGCCCTCGTCGGGCAGCGCCGGCTTGAGCGGCTGCGTCATGAGGTGGTGCTCCTTCTTTCGGGCGCGGGCCCGAGTGCTGGAAGGAGTGGCCACCGGTGTGCATTTTTCCCTCGCCGTCAGGCCCGGCTGTGTGGTTCCGACCATGTTGGGGCAGGTCACGGCGCGTTGTGCCGCCACTGTTGTCGGAGATACGGAGCGGGATTCCGGCAGTTGTAGGAGATCGCGAAGCGACCGGTCTGGGCCCGCTACTGCCCCGGCCCGGGGCGGTGCCCGGCGATGGTCAGCCAGAGCCGGGCGTCGAAGTCCTCCTGCGGCAGCTGGGCTGCCATGTACCGCACCATGTACTCGATCTTCGCCCGCCAGTGCCGTACGGCGTCGTTCCCAGAGCGGTTGTGCAGCGCGTCCAGGATCGCCGCGTCCTGACGTACGACCCGCTCGCCGGCGTCCGCGTAGTCGAGGCCCAGGATCGAGACGAACATCCTCAGCTGCATGCTGAGATTGCGGAAGTGCAGGGCGGTGCGCGGCAGTTGGGCGGCGTCCGCGAACGCGTCCTGGAACACGGTGTCCGCCTCGACCATGACCTGCGCGTCCCCCAGCCGCACGGCCGTTCTCGCCTCGTCGAGCGCGGCGCTGACAGGTTTCAGGGCCGCAGGCTCCAAGGTCACCAGGCGCCGTAGCAGTACGTCGCCGAGGGCAGCGCGCGATGCATAGGTCTCCAGGACGTCGGCGGCGTGGATGGTGGGGATCAGTGCGCCCTTGTTCGGTAGAAGTTCGAGCAGTCCGGCCTCGGCGAGGGTGCGCAGCGCGTCCCGGACCGGACCACGGCTGACGCCGAGGCGGGCGGCCAGCGGGGCTTCGGTGATCCGCTCACCCGCCGCGAACTGTCCGGCGGCAATCGCCTCCTTCAGCGCGTAGACGACCTGGTCGGCAAGGCGTGGTGTGCCGTCCGACGCCCCGGCCGCGCCACCTCGGAACGCGACCTGCCCGACCACGGGTGTTGTATGTGCTCGTGAGTCGTTTTTCATTCCGCTTTTGGCCGGAGAGGGCGCGGGGAGGTCCTCGCGGACCCAGGTGAACTCCCGCTCGTTTGCCGCAGGCCATCTGTGGACCTGCTCCGCGACCTCCGCCAGGCCGATCACATTGCGGGCGCGGGCCTGCCAGGCAGCGCGCGTCGAGGTGTACTCCACGGAGAAGCGGTGCTGTCGGCGCCACCCGGCGAGCGGGCCCGCTCCGAGACCCGCTCCCCTACCCAACTCCTCTGCATCGACAATGAGTTGGACATCCACCGGCGCGGGCACCTTGCCGTCGAGGAGGGCCAGGAACGCACGCAGAGAGGCAGCGGCCGCTGCAATGTCGACTCTGATCGCGTTCCCCTCCGCCTCCCCGGCGGGGGCAGCTCGGCGGCAGTGTTCAGCCGCGGCGAGGACGGTGGGCAACCCGTTGCGGGGCGCCCGGGCGACAGAGTCGACCGGCCGGCGCAGGGCGAGGACACGCAGAGCGGGGCCGAAGTGGACACCGAGCAATTCGTGCGCCGGTGAGTCGGCGGCCGTCGGGCTCGGCCACCAGGTGCGCCAGATCCTGCTGACGGTCGTCTGGCTCAGACCGGTGGCCGCGGCCACCGAGCGTGTGGACCAGGAGGCGCGGCCATGGAGCGGGCGCTGCAGCATCGTATGCAGGATCTCGTCGGCGGCGGTCTCCGGAACGGCCTTCGGCCTGCCCGGACGCGGCTGGTCGCACAGCCCGTCGAGCCGCTCGGCGAGGAACCTGGACCGCCACAGGGCGACCGTGTCCCTAGAGACGCCCAGCTCCGCTGCGACGCCGATGCTGGTGGGCAGTCGCTCGCAGGCGAGCACGATGCGGGCCCGTAGCGCCTGCGCCTGGGTGGAGCTGGGGCTCTCGGCCCAGCGCCGGAGCGTGCCCCGCTCGGTGTCGGTGAGTGTCAGGGAATCGCGCGGACGGCCGACCATCACACCATCGTAGGTGAACTTCCGACTCAGGGAGAGAGAGATGCCCCAGTTGGGTCTCCTGCTCTTGTCAACAACATGACCAGGCTCACATACTCCCTCGCAATTAGCTCGAAGGACGTACGAGGGCCGCTCCGCCCGCCGGGTCCGGCGTCCGCACCGCCGCCCACCTCGGACGACGAGCACATCAGAACCGTACGGAGATGATCCGACCCACCGAGAGGGTGCGCAGATGACATCCGCCAACGTCGACCCGCTGCTCCAGCCGTTCCAGCTCGGGAGCCTGCGGTTGCGCAACCGCATCGTCAGCACCAGCCATGAGCCGGCGTACGCCGAGGACGGCATGCCCAAGCTCCGCTACCAGCGCTACCACGAGGAGAAGGCCAAGGGCGGCCTGGCGCTCACCATGATCGGCGGCTCCGCGAACGTCGCGATCGACTCCCCGTCCACGTTCGGCCAGCTCGACCTGGGCACCGACGAGATCGTGCCGTACCTGCGCGAGACCGCAGACCGTGTGCACGCCCACGGCGCCGCCATCATGTGCCAGATCACGCACATGGGCCGCCGCATCGACTGGGACACCGCCGACTGGCTGCCCGCGCTCTCCTCGTCCCCACTGCGCGAACCGGCGCACCGCAGCTTCCCCAAGGAGATGGAGGACTTCGACATCCGCCGGGTCGTACGGGCCTTCGGCGCGGCCGCGCTGCGCTGCAAGGAGGCCGGGCTCGACGGTGTCGAGGTGAGCGGGCACGGCGGTCACCTCATCGAGCAGTTCTGGTCGCCGCGGATGAACCAGCGCACCGACCTCTACGGCGGCAGCTTCGAGAACCTGCTGCGGTTCGTCCTCGAAGTGCTGGAAGAGGTCCGGGCGCAGGTCGGCAAGGAGTACGTGGTCGGGATCCGGATGAGCGCCACCGAGCTGGCCGAGGGTGGGCTCACCCCGGAGGACTCGATCGCCATCGGGCAGCGCCTCGCGGAGTCAGGGCTCGTCGACTTCATCTCCCTGACGGCGGGTTCCGCCACGACCGACGCCGAACTCGCCCAGATGATCGCGCCGTTGGGTGCTCCGCTCGGCGGGCACCTGGGCCTCGTCAAGGCGTTCAAGGACAAGGTCGACCTCCCGCTGATCCACGCCGGCCGCATCGCCGACCTGCCCACGGCACGGCACGCCCTGAAGGAGGCGGGCGTCGACCTGGTGGGCATGGTGCGCGCCCACATGGCCGACCCGCACATCGTGAAGAAGCTGGAGGCCGGCGAGGAGGACCGGATCCGCCCGTGCGTGGGCGCCTCGTACTGTCTCAACCGGATCTACGTCGGGCTCGACGCGCTCTGCGTGCACAACCCGGCGACGGGGCGCGAGCACCTGATCCCGCAGATCGCCCCCGCTGCTCCGCGCCGCAAACACCTGGTCGTCGTCGGCGGCGGCCCCGCCGGCCTTGAGGCGGCACGGGCAGGCGCCGAGCGCGGACACAAGGTCACCCTCCTTGAGGCTGCGAGCAAGCTCGGCGGCCAGATCCAGCTCGCCACCCGCGCCAACGAACGCCAGAAGGAACTGCTCAGCATCGTCAACTGGCTGGAGGCGGAGGCCCGGAGGCTCGGCGTCACCGTACGGCTCAACACCTACGCCGAGGCGAAGGACGTCCTGGCGCTCGATCCGGACATCGTGGTGGTCGCCACGGGTGGTCTGCCCGCCTCGCCGCAGCACGTCACGGGCGTGGACCATGCGGTCACCACCTGGGACATCCTGAGCTGCGACGTGGCACCCGGGCGCCGCGTCCTGGTCTTCGACGACCACGGCGGCGACCAGGCGCTCTCCACCGCGGAGCGGCTCGCCGAGGCGGGCTCGGAGGTCGAGATCGTCTCTCCCGACCGCATGGTGGGCCACGACGTGCAGGGCACCCTGTATCCGGCGTACCTGGAGAACTTCTACCGGGCGGGCGTCCGGCTCACCCCCGACCACCACCTGCGGGAGATCCGCAAGGCCGACGGAGCTCTCGTGGCCGTCCTGCGGAACGCGTACACCGGCAGCGAGGAGGAGCGGGCCGTCGACCAGGTCGTGGTCGAGCACGGCACGGTGCCGAACGACGACCTGTACCTGGAGCTCAAGGACGCCTCCGCCAACCTCGGCGAGCTCGACCTCGACGCGTTCGCCTCCGTCGCGCCGCAGAACCTCACCACCAACCCCAAAGGGCGATTCGCGCTGTACCGCATCGGCGATGCCGTGGCCTCCCGCAACATCCACGCCGCGATGTACGACGCGCGCCGACTCGCCCTGTCCGTGTAAACCGCCCCTGCCCGTGTGAAGCATCCCCTCTCCCTCATCCCGGAGGCCGCAATGACGGCACACGTCCTGGACGACGCACCCCTCTCCCGTTTCCACAAGAAGCTCGCGCTGTACTCGGCGGGCGGCCCGTTCCTCGACGGCTACGTCCTCAGCGTCATCGGCGTCGCCATGGTGCAGATCACGCCGCAGCAAAACCTGTCCGACTCAGCCCAGGGCCTGATCGGCGCATCCGCGCTGATCGGCATCTTTCTCGGCGCCTTCGCCGGCGGCTGGCTCACCGACAAGTTCGGCCGCCAGACCCTCTACACCATCGACTTGATCGCCCTCATCGTCTGCTCCGTCGCCCAGTTCTGGGCCACCGACCCGGTCTGGCTGTTCGTCCTGCGACTGCTCATCGGCATGGCCGTCGGCGCGGACTATCCCATCGCCACGTCCCTGCTCGCCGAGTTCACCCCGCGCCGCTACCGCGGGCCGATGCTCGGCGGTCTGACCGTGATGTGGTTCGTCGGCGCCGCCGCGGCCTACATCGTCGGCGAGATGCTGCTGAACGTCGGCGACGACGGCTGGCGCTGGATGCTCGCGAGCGCCGCGCTCCCCGCCACGATCATCGTGATGCTGCGGCTCGGTACGCCGGAAAGCCCACGCTGGCTGGTCAAGAAGGGCCGCGTGCAGGAGGCCGAGGCGGTGCTGAAGCAGGTGTACGGCCCTACCGCGAGCATCGCGGACCTGCCGGAGGAGGAGAGCGAGAACATCGACTTCAAGGCCATCCTGCGGTCCGGATACGGCAAGCGGATGCTCTACATCTCGGTGTTCTGGACCTGTTCCGTCGTACCGCTCTTCGCGATCTACGCCTTCGGCCCGACCATCATGGACGCGCTCAACCTGGAGGACGGACTCGCCAACATCGGCGAGGCGCTGATCACCGTGATGTTCCTGCTTGGCTGCGTGGTCGCTCTGCTGACCGTGAACCGCATGGGCCGCCGCCCTCTGGTCATTCACAGCTTCGTCTGGTCCGGCCTGGCGCTGCTCGTCCTCGGCATCTTCCCCGACGCCCCGGACGCCGTGATCATGACGCTGTTCGCCGCGTACGCGATCATCATCGGCGGCACGCAGATCCTGCAGTGGATCTACCCGAACGAACTGTTCCCGACGGAAGTACGCGGTTCGGCGGTCGGCGTCGCCTCGTCCCTCAGCCGGATCGGGGCCGCGGTCGGTACGTATCTCGTGCCGGTGGCCCTCAGCAGCTGGGGCATCGGCGGCACCATGCTGGCCGCCGCCGCCATCAGCCTGATCGGCGCCGTCGTCTCCGTCGTCTGGGCCCCGGAGACCCGCGGCATGGCCCTGCACGAGAGCGCGTCGCTCGACGCCACTCCCCCGCAGACGAAGCCGATACCCAGCGAGGCCTGACTTCCGCTCACGCCCCATTGGGCACAAGAAGCCTTCAACATCCACTGACCACATTCCAGTTGACCGGAGTCGGCGCACCCCGCCACTCGCACCCCACGCAAGGAGCACCACAGATGTCGCAGGAAGTACGTGCCGTCGTCGCGCACTCCGTGAAGGAGCCCGTGAAGGTGGAACGCATTCTCGTACCCGATCCCGGTCCGGGCGAGGCCGTCGTGCAGGTACAGGCGTGCGGGGTGTGCCACACCGACCTGCACTATCGCGAGGGCGGCATCAACGACGAGTTCCCGTTCCTGCTCGGGCACGAGGCGGCGGGTGTCGTCGAGTCGGTCGGCGAGGGTGTCACCGAGGTCGCACCGGGCGACTACGTCGTCCTCAACTGGCGTGCGGTGTGCGGCCAGTGCCGTGCCTGTCGCCGGGGCAGGCCGCAGTACTGCTTCGATACGCACACGGCGACGCAGAAGATGACGCTACTCTCCGGGCAGGAGCTCACTCCGGCGCTCGGCATTGGGGCCTTCGCTGAGAAAACCCTGGTGGCCGCAGGCCAGTGCACCAAGGTCGACCCGGCGGTGTCCCCGCAGGTCGCCGGCCTGCTCGGCTGCGGTGTGATGGCCGGAATCGGCGCCGCGATCAACACCGGCAACGTCGGCCGCGGCGACTCGGTCGCAGTGATCGGCTGCGGTGGTGTGGGTGACGCGGCGATCGCAGGCGCTCAGCTCGCGGGAGCGGGGACGATCATCGCCGTGGACCGCGACCCCCGAAAGCTCGAACTGGCCAAGGAGTTCGGCGCCACCCGCACCGTCGACGCCACCGCGGTGGACCCGGTGGAGGCCATCCGTAAGGCCACGGGCGGCTTCGGCGCGGATGTGGTGATCGATGCGGTGGGCCGTCCCGAGACCTGGAAGCAGGCCTTCTACAGCCGTGACCTCGCCGGAACGGTCGTCCTCGTCGGCGTCCCCACTCCCGACATGGCCGCCCCGGAGATCCCTCTGCTCGACTACTTCGGCCGCGGCGGAGCCCTCAAGTCCTCCTGGTACGGGGACTGCCTGCCGTCCCGCGACTTCCCCACGCTGGTCGATCTGCACCTGCAGGGCCGCCTGCCGCTGGACAAGTTCGTCACCGAGGAGATTGGCATCGACGGCGTCGAAGAGGCCTTCGAGAAGATGCACCGCGGCGGCGTCCTGCGATCCGTGGTCGTGCTGTGACCGGCGAAGCGATGCACAGCGTGCGTATCGAGAACGTCGTCACCTCGGGCACGTTCAGCCTGGACGGCGGCAGTTGGGAGGTCGACAACAACGTCTGGCTCGTCGGCGACGACGAGGAGGTGATCGTGATCGACGCCGCCCACGACGCGGTGAAGATCACCGAGGCGGTCGCCGGGCGCCGGGTCACGGCCGTCGTGTGCACCCACGCCCACAACGACCACATCAACGCGGCCCCGGCCCTGGCCGACCGGACGGGCGCACCGATCCTCCTCCACCTCGACGACCACTTCCTGTGGCAGACGGTTCACAAGGACCGCAAGCCGGACGGCCATCTCTCCCACGGCCGCCAACTCGCAGTGGCAGGCACAGAGTTGAGAGTCCTTCACACCCCCGGACACACCCCGGGAGCGATCAGCCTGTACGCCCCCGGCCTGGGCACCGTCTTCACCGGTGACACCTTGTTCAAGGGCGGCCCCGGCGCCACGGGCCGGTCGTTCTCGGACTTCCCCACCATCATCCGCTCGATCCGCGACCGGCTCCTGGGCCTGCCCCCGGACACGGTCGTACGCCCGGGGCATGGGGAGTCCACGACGGTGCGGACCGAATCTGCGGACCTTCAGAAGCGGTGAGAAACGGAGTTGCGCGTTCCCTGATGGTCAAGTGGCGCTCATGATGCGTCAGCGCGCCCGCACCGCGCCCAGCTGAGAGCGGTCCAATCCAGGGTCGGTGAAGCCCCTTGCCACGGTGTGCAACACACGGGCCATCGCCTGCACCGCAGGCGTGGCGACGCGCTGGGCCGGCCTGGCCAGCAGAATGCGACGAATCGGGGCGACCTCACTGACCGTCTGCTCCTGCGCCGACTGCGCAGTGGGCTCAGGAGACACCGGAAGCAGGCGTACGTCGCTGCGCCGGTTGGTCAGGGCGAGGCGGGGAGCGAGGGCCAGGCCGAGGCCGGCGGCAACCATGGCCTGGGCCTCCTGGTAGTCGTGGGAGGCGTAGGCGATACGTGGCTCGAAGCCCGCCCGACGGCAGGCGCGGCGCAGCACGTCCGCGACCGGATGGTTCTCAGCGCGGATGATCCATTCCTGGTCGGCAAGGTCGGAAAGTCGTACGCGGCCGGAGGCGACCAACGGGGAACTGGCGGGCACGACCAGCACCGTCGGGTCCTCGAGGAGCGGCGTGAGGATCAACTGATCGTCGTCGACACGGTTCCAGTCGTAGTCCCACAGCAGTGACAGCTCCACCTCGCCGGTGTGCAGCATCTCGCGCAGCTGGGCAAGGACTCCGGCGCGTACGACCGTGCGCACCTGTGGGTGTGCCCGGCGAAAGCGGGTCAGAGCCAGCGGGAGCAGCGAGGCACTGGCTGTCGGGAAGGAGCCGAGCGTCACCACTCCGCGGTCCAGGTGCCCGAAGGCCTCCAAGTCGGCTTCCGCAGCCTGGAGTTCACGGCGGATGGCGTGGCCCCGCTCGGCCAGCGCAGCGCCCGCGGCGGTGGTGCGCACGCCACGAGGCAGCCGCTCGATCAGCGGCTGTCCGGCCTCGCGCTCAAGCTGAGACATCTGTTGGGAGGCAGCCGAGGTCGTCATGGACAGCACTTCGGCGGCGGCGGTCAGCGAGCCGCGATCGGCGACCTCGGCGAGCAGCAGCAGGCGGCGAACATTGAGCATGCTGCGAGTTTAGTTCAGCTAAAGCCCACTCAAGAAGAGAGACATTGTGCTCAAGCCAACGGCTCTGCGAGAGTCTGCGCAACGCAGCGGCCCCGCACCCGTTGTGCTGAGAGAAAGACACTCTGACATGCACGTTCCCGCAACCCTGGTACGAGGTGGAACCAGCAAGTGCTGGCTCTTCCCCCAGGTGCACATGCCAGCCGACCGCGACCGGATCGAGCGCGTACTTGTCGACGCCTATGGCGCAGCGGACCCCGTTCAGCTGGACGGCGTCGGAGGCGCCACCCCCACCACATCGAAGGCGGCTGTGGTCGGAGCAAGTGCTCACGACGGCGTCGCCATCGACTACCTCTTCGCCCAGGTCGGCATCGGAACCGGCACCGTCGAATGGGGCAGCAACTGCGGCAACTGCGCGACGGCCATTGCCCTTTACGCCGTGGCCGAGGGCCTGGTGCCGCTCAAGGGTGACCGCACCCCCGTGGTCATGCGCAACATCAACACGGGCGCCGTACTGGAGGCAGAGGTGGCCACTCCAGGCGGCCGGGTCCAGGAATTCGGGGACCGTACGGTCCCCGGCACCCTGGCCGGTGGCGTTCCGGTCGGACTCACCTTCCGCGACCCGGCGGGTGCGACAACCGGCCACCTGCTGCCCACGGGCCTGCCCGCCCAGGAACTGCGGCTCGGTGAGTTGGCGGGCGGCGCAAGCATCCCAGCCTCCACGGCGCCGCCGAAGGTGAGCATGGTGGACGCCGGAGCACCGGTCGTCCTGGTGGACGCTCTACGGGCCGGCCGGACCGGAGCCGAGACGCTGGACGAGATGCGCGTCGAAGTGCCCTGGTTGCGCGCGACGCGCCATACCGCCGCCGTCCTCATGGGGCTGGCCGAGGCGGGCGCCGAGCCCGGCGACGCGGTCCCCAAGGCGGGGCTCGTCGGCCCTCCCGTCGCCTACACGACGACCCTGGGCGAGCATGTGGCCGCGGACGAGTACGACGTGTCCGTACGCATGCTGTCCATGAACTCCCCCCACCCGGCCATCGGCCTCACCTCCGCGGTCGCCTTGGCCGCCGCCAACATCGTCGAGGGCACCGTGGTGGCCAACGCCTCCACCGCGCCCGGCCGCCGCGTCCTGCGCATCGGCACCCCTGCGGGCGTCCTGGCGGTCGAATCCTCGGGCGCCGGGCCCGACCGGGTCACCGTCGCCCGAGCCGCCCGTATCCTGTGCCGGGCCCGCATCCTCGTACGCGACCAGGCTCTCCCGGCAGCCGCCTGACCCCTGCCCCCCGGTGAGCCGCATACACCGGCGCCTGCAGTGTCCCTTCGGGACTGTTCTTCCCCTTGTTCGTCGTGCTTTCCTCTCTGGCACGCCTCCGGCCGATCCGGCCCCCTGCCCATCTCCCCCTCCGCAGGTTGAAGAGGACAATTATGTCTCCTGAGCTGGTATCCGTCGGCGCGCTTCTGGTGATGTTCGTCGTCGGCACCATCCTGCCGATCAACATCGGCATCCTGGCCTTCGTCGCATCGTTCGCGGTCGGGACGACCGCGCTGAACATGACCGAGGACCAGATATTCGAGGGCTTCCCCGTGGAGCTCTTCCTCACCATCGTCGGCGTCACCTATCTGTTCGCGGTGGCCCGCCGTAACGGCACGGTCGATCTGCTGGTCACCGCCGGAGTCCGCCTGGTGAGGGGCCGGACCGCGCTGATCCCCTGGGTGCTCTTCGCCTTGGCCGGGGTGCTGACCTCGTTGGGCACCTTCACCCCCGCCGCCGTGGCGATCCTCGTGCCCATCGCGATGAACTTCGCCTTCCGCTACCACATCAACCCGCTCATGACCGGGATGATGGTGATCAGCGGGGCCCATGCCGGGGCCTTCTCCCCCATGGCTGTCTCGGGCGCGCTGGTGCTCGGCATGGTCGAGGACACCGACCTGTCCGTCGCACCGGCGACCCTGTTCTTCGCCAGCTTCGCCGTCAACCTCTTGCTGTCCCTGCTCACCTTCGCGGCCCTGCGTCGCCGTACGACGGCGGCAGACCCGTCCGCGCAGACCGAGCAGAAGGCGATGGTCGGCGACGCAAGCACGGAGCGGGCCACCTGGCACCAGGGGGCCACGCTTGCCACCCTCGCCGCACTGGTGGTGTGTGCGCTCGGATTCCAGATGCAGATCGGTGTCCTCGCCCTGGCCGCCGGTGCGCTGTTGGCCCTCCTGGACATGAAGCGCCAGGAGAAGGCGGTGGACGGCATCAGCTGGCACACCCTGCTGCTGGTCGGCGGCATGATGACGTATATCGCGATGCTGGAGCACGCCGGGGTCATCGAGAAGATCTCCGAGCACGCAGCCGGTTTCGGGACCCCGCTCGTCGTGGCTCTCCTGCTCTGTTTCACGGTCTCCGTCACCTCCGCCTTCGCCTCCTCGACGGCGATCCTCACCGCCATCATCCCGATCGCCGTTCCCTTGCTGCTGTCCAGCCACCTCAGCTCGACCGGTCTGATAGCCGCGCTCGCCGTGTCCACCACGATCGTCGACGTCTCGCCGTTCTCCACCAACGGGGCGCTGGTGCTGAGCAACGCCCGGGGCGTGGAGCGGCGCGGCTTCTACCGTCAGGTCCTCGGCTACACCTGCGGCATCGTCGCCGCGGGGCCCGTTGTGGCCTGGGGGGCACTCGTCCTGCCCTGGTCCTGAGGCCAATAGCCCATTGGCACAAGCGAGTTGAGGCCACGGTCGGTCCGGGGAGCTTTACCCCGGACCGACCTCCGTGTTTCCGTGCGGCTACTCGGCGGCCGCGGGCACCTTGGCTCTGGGTTCGCCCACCGGCTCCTCCTTGTCGGCCAACCGGCCCGCGGCCGCAACACTGGCGATGGACACCACCGCGAGCAGCGCGAGGTAGAGCGCGATGGGCAGCCAGTGGTCGTCGAACTCCGCCATCAGGAACGTGGCCAGGAGCGGCGCCGTGCCACCAGCGAGTGCGGCGCCGATCTGATAGCCGAGGGTGATGCCGGTGTAGCGGACCCGGGTGGAGAAGATCTCCGAGGCCATGGTGGGCAGGGTCGCGGTGACCGCAGGCCACACCAGGCCTATGGAAAGGACGGCGGCCAGGACGAGCGCACCTCCTGTGTCGGCCTGCAGCAGCAGGAAGTAGGGGAATCCGACGGCGCCGAGGAGGACCGCTCCCACCACGAAGACCGGGCGTCTGCCGAGGCGGTCGGACAGCCAACCCATGACGGGGATCATCACGGTTCCGACTGCGGCGCCGATGCTCACCGCGATCAGTGCGGAGTTCTCGGGCCGGTCCAGGACATCGGTGGCGTAGCCGACGCTGAACGTCCCGAAGATGTAGAACGGCGCAGTCTCCACGACCTTGGCACCGATCGCGACGAGGACGGAGCGCCAGTGGCCGCGGACGGTCTCCACGAGCGGGAGCTTCGCGATCTCGTTCCGTTCCTGCGCGCGACGGAAGGCCGGCGTCTCGTCGAGGCGGCCGCGGATCCACAGACCGATCAGGACCAGGACGATGCTGGCGACGAAGGGGATCCGCCACCCCAGGACAGGAACTGCTCCTCGGGCAATTGGTTGACCGCGGACATCGCCGCCGTGGCCATCAGCAGACCGATGGTGGCACCCGTCGCGGGGACGCTGCCGAACAGCCCGCGGCGATGCTTCGGCGCGTACTCGTAGGCCAGCAGAATCGCTCCACCCCATTCCCCGCCGATGGCGACACCCTGGACCAGACGCATGGTGACCAGCAGAACGGGTGCCCAGATCCCGATCACTGCGTAGGTCGGGATGAGACCGATGGCGACGGTCGCGCCGCCCATCAGGGACAGGGTCAGGACGAGCGTCTTCTTCCGGCCGACGCGGTCGCCGATGTGCGCGAACAGGGCACCGCCCAAGGGGCGTACGAAGAAGGTGAGGGCGAGGGCGGCGTACGAGAGCATCAGCGAAACCGTCGCGTTGCTCGTGGGGAAGTAGAGCTTGTCGAAGACCAGGGGCGTGGTGGTCGCGTAGAGGAAGAAGTCGAACCACTCGATCGAGCTTCCGCTCATACTGCCGAGCAGAACCCGGATCTTGGTGGCTCTGTCGAGTTCGGGCACGGTGGCGCCGTCGGGCTGCGTGCTGGTCACGTGGGCTGCTCGCGGAGGACGAGCGATGGGAACCGGGGGGTGTTGTCGTCAGAGTGTTGGGGACACGGACGCCGGGGCTGTACGACACGAGTCGAAGATTCCCGGGTGCTGTCGCGACAGATGTGGGATGCGTCCTGCGTCGATATCGACGATGCTGGCGGCTCCGTGGGCCCCAACTGCGGGGCTCGGCACGCGAACAGGGAGCGCACGTTGGCACAGGTCATGGCCATCGACTACATCGGCGCCGAGGAGCTGCCGAAGCTGCTGCCGCCGCGGGAGGCGGTGGCCGCGATCCGGGCGGCGCTGGCCGGAGGGCTCGACCCGGCGGCGGATCCACCGCGCTCCATCCTTGAACTACCGCGTGGCAAGGGGCAGTTGCTGTCCATGCCGGCCGCATCAGAGTTCGGCGTGGGAGTGAAGGCGATCTCCGCCGTGCCCGGCAACACCGAACGCGGTCTGCCCCGTATCCAGGGCGTCCACTTGGTCTTCCGGCCCCCGTCACTCACTCCCGTCGCAGTCGTCGACGGTGCCGCGCTCACAACGCTGCGAACACCCGCGGTGACGGTCGCCGCAGTACTGCCGTTCCTGACCCGGCCGGGACACCGCTGGAACAGCGTCGTCTTCGGCGCTGGCCCCCAGGGCACGGGGCACGTGCGGACACTGCGGGACGTCGGCGTCGACCTCGCAGAGGTGACGTACATCGTACGCGACCCGGCACGAGTGGACCAGGCTCTGGTCGGGGACGACCAGGTGGTCGCGGCGGAGAACAGCGAGGCATTCCTGCGCCACGCCGACCTCATCGTGTGCGCGACGCCCGCCGCCGAACCGCTCTTCGACTCGACTCAACTCCCAGACGTAGGAGTTGTGTTGGCGGTGGGCTCACACGGTCCGGACGCCCGCGAGGTGGACTCGGCCTTCGCAGCTCGCGCCCAGGTCGTCGTGGAAGACCCCACTACGGCGCTGCGGGAATGCGGGGACATCGTCCTGCCAGTGGCGGAGGGCGTCCTGTCGGCCTCGCGGCTGCTGCCCATGGCCGAGGTGGTGCGCGGCGACCTCGAACTCGACGCCACACAGCCGGTGTTGTTCAAGGGGTCCGGGATGGCGTGGCAAGACGCGGTCGTTGCGGACGCCGCCGCCCGCAACGTTCACCGAGGTTCGTGATCGCCGCCTCCACTTGACCAACCAGTCAGGCAGCAGCACGCGAACTCCCTCTGGACCTCAGTCAGTTCACATGGTCCGGTGGGCGGATCCTTGCTGTAGCTGTCCGACCAGGTGGAAGCCCCTCACGGGACGCACAAGTGCTGCTGCAATGGGCCATTCGCGCCGAGTCTTGCCCTCCTGATCCAGCGTTCATCACGGTCGGGCAGACGGGCCCATCCGCAGGCTCCTGAACACCATGCGCTGCAGCACTTCGCCATCGGAACCCGCTGCCCGTGCTCGAGCTGGGCGGTTTCGCCGCTCCGCAGAACGCCGCGGAGGCGACCGTCGATGAGATCATGCGCCGCCGGATCAATGTCGAGCCTCCCCTCATGAGACCCAGCAGTTCGTCAAGCCGTGAAGTCGTTCGAGACATGTGCCGCTCGAGCATCTCCTGGCCAGCGGAGATGCACTGGCGTTCGTGTCAGAGTCCGTCCATCGCCGCTACCTGGGTGCATTCTGTATGAAGTCCAGTACGGAAGAGGACGTGCGCTCCCGGGAGGGGCGCCCGCTGGAGCCCAGCTGGCCTCGAACAGTCCCAGGCCACTGCCCTGAAGAAGCCGTCAATCACGACGTCAGCCCGGATCGCAAGGTCGTCGCTCGATGGATGGAAGGCCCAGGTCACCCAGCATCCCCGAACCCACGGTTGCGTTGAGGCGGTTCGACGGCCCCAGCAGGGGACGGCTCGCGTGAATGATGGGGATGGCATGCCCGGCACGTTCGTGTTCCTAAAGGAAGAGTTCCAGATCGACGGGGTCTGGGGCGGCATTGATCTGGATGCGTCCCTGAGGCAGCTGCGGGCCGGCATCGGGTCCGGGGGCAGCACGGCGTCGGAAGCGGCGTTCGCGGCGTTGGGTGCCACAACGGTGGAGCTGTCGCCGGTCATCGTGGAGCAGTGCGAGGCCGTCCGGACCGTCGTGCGGACCGACACCGGGGTGTGGACGGCGACCCTCGACCTCACCTCCCGGGAAGTGATCTTCCTCAACGAGGACACCGGGGAGTTCGAGACCCGGGCCGTGCGGCCAGAGGCCGGCGAGGAGCCTGCGGGCTCGTTCTCCCTGGAGCTGATGGGTATCCCGCCGGTGGAAACTCCGCGCGGCAACGTGACCATCGAAAGCGTGCTGGTGCTGCTGTACCTGCAGCAGCACCAGGCGGGCCGCGAGCTGTTCGGCTCGGTGAAAAACCAGGACCTACAGGTCACATTGGAGGTCTGCTTCGGTGTGCTCGATGAGGAAGCCGCCCGACTCAAGGCCGAGACGAAGGCTGCCGCAAGCAAGGAGACACGGACCAAGACCGCGCTGCGTAAGGCGATCGAGCAGCGCCTCGAATACGAGCTTCCCACCCCGTTCGACCTCGACATGCAGCAGGAGACGTACGCCAAGACCGCCGACCACTGGGCGGATGAGCGCCTGTACCTCGCCGACGCGATCAGCCACCACCGCGGGGTGCTGACGCTCCGCGAGAAGGAGGCTGCCGCCGGGAGGAAGACGGTAGCCGACGCCGGCGGCGCGGCGGACCGGGCCCAGCGGGCGCTCGCGCCGGTCTACGAGCGACGCGCGCTGGCCAACCGCGCTCAGGCCGAGGCCGAGGTGGCAGCCCGGGGCCGGACACACTGCCCAGACTGCGAGCAACTGCTGCGCGACTTGTCCGGGGCGGGCCCGCTGTGCCCGCTCTGCCGACAGCCGGATCCCGGCCTTCCCACCCGCCAGGCTGCGCGAGACGAGCAACTGAGGAAGGCCAAGGCCGCCTCGGTGGCCGCGGAGAAGGACCTGCGTGACCTGCAGGAGGCAGCGCAGAAGGGCATCGAGGCGCGGAGAAAGGCAGAGGGTGAGTCCGAGCGGCTGGCTGGCCGGGCCGAGGCGTACCGCGCGAAGGAGATCACTCCGCGTGAGAAGGCTCTGGCCCAGGCGGCCGCCGCCGAGACCGAGGCGCGCGCCCGGTTGGCCGAAGTGAAAGACCGGCGCAAGGAGCTGGTCCGGATCGGCGAACTCGAAAAGCTCGCCGGCTCCTTGTCGAAGCGGGCGGACGAGGCGGCAAAGGAGTGGGCGGCCGCGGAGGGAGATTCCCAGGAACACCGTCGGCAGACTGCGAAGTGGCTGTCGCAGATCTTCGCCGACCTGTTGATTCCGATGGCGCCCGACAAAATCCGCACTGCTGTGATCGAACCGAAGACCTTCGCCCCCAAGATCAATAACCGGTCGATGAAGCAACTCGCCCGTTCCGCGGGCCTGGTGAGTCTGGCCCACACGGCCTACCACCTCATGTGCCTCGAAGCCGCCCGTACCATGCCACTCGTCCGCCTGCCTGCCACCCAGTGGCTCGACGCCCCCTTCGACGGCCTCGGCGGCGGCCCCGAAGGCGATCGCCTCGCCAACGCCGCATTGAAGGTCTGCGCAGCAACCGCGGGTGACGACGCCCAGATCATCCTCACGACCCCCCAGGTGCTTCCGGCTTCCACGACCGGGCTGCTCGTCACCGAGCATGAGAGCACCCGGCCGCTGATCCCTCACGCTCGCCCTGAGAGCGAGGAGTCGTGAACGACGTCCGCATCCCGCCACCCGCCCAGGCTCCGCCGGCCGAGCACCAGGCCACCCCCTGCATGCGTGTGCAGGCGGTGGGCATCGACGACATCATCCTGAGCTACTCAAGCGAACACTGGCTCGGACCTTGGCACGACGACAGCGTCCAGCGCTGGGACATCGGCATGCACTTCAATGACGAAGGCCCCGGCCCCTGCTTCGGGACGATCGAGCTGTACGTCGTCGACCACTGGCGCTCGCCGAACATCGTCGAGAGCCTCGATGCCCTCAGCGTCGATCTCTGCGAGATCGGGACCGCCCTGTACGACCCCGAGCAGGGGCACCTCCGGAACGAGTTGTACGAGCACCTAGCGCTCCCGGGCAAGACCACGATCGTTGACCGCGTCAGGATGGACCGGCGCTTTCGTGGACAGGGGCTCGGCATTTACCTCACCGGACTGGCCCTGGACTACCTCAGCCACGGAGCTGGGGTGTTCGCCTTGTTCCCCGGCCCCCTGGAAGACGACGACGCACCTGTGCCCCCGCCGGGATCCTGGGAGAAAGCGGACGAGGCGGCCCTCACCACTGCTCGCACTCGCCTTGGCCTTGCGTGGTCACGTCTCGGGTTCAAGCACTACCGGAAAGGGACTTGGATCCTCGACCCTGGCATGCGGACGCTTCATGACGCGCTCCGCCGCGAACAGCAGCGTCTACACGGCCACAGTTGGAACGTGACCTTCAGCGATGTGGCAACCAGTGGGGCGGTCGTCTCTGCGGGGATCGAAAAGGTCACCATGGCGAAGTCAGCCCCGCATCCTCTTCGCTCTGGCGGAATCGAAGGCTCGTAGTGTCCTGAACGGTGCCGTCCGGGCATCCGAAGTGAGCCTCTCAGCCGTACAGCGAGGCCGCGGTCCGGAGCAAGGACGGCAGCCGCGCTGGGCTCCCCCGCTCCAACATCGACATCGTCCGCCTGGAGAACGAGCTGCAACCACTACTCGTCCCAGGGGTCGTCCGGGTCGGTGATGCGTACGTCCGCGGTGGTGTCGGGGCCGCCAACCTCCGCGCACAGAGACCAGCCGGCGGGGGCCTCAGCAACCATCACGTGTCAGGCGACTTTCACCAACACGGCCGACACACCTGGACCACGAAGGCCCCGCCTGCGTGAACGGCAGCGAGCCGGACCGCGTAGACGCCAGAAGACGATTTCTACGACATGTACCAAGTGGGGCCGTCAGCCTGGGGCGGGCGGCTAGGGCCAAACCGACAGAGCCGCCGCCTCAAGGCCTGGATCACTAAACATTCGGACCCTCCTGGGCCAGCAGTCCCTGCGATTCCTGGGGCAGTTCCTGGGGAGATCGGCCCTCGCCGGGGGAGGCTGTGGGGAGTTCCGGCCGCATAAAGGCGAACGACTGCGAAAGCTCCTGAAAGACGCATCGCTGCAGTTCAGGCGCCCGACTGCAGTCAGAACCGCAGCTCAGGGCGCCCGACCAGTGAACTTCATGACGTACGTCCCGATGTCGTTGTCGAGGACCGCTCCGGGGAACCAGTCCGCGTGGAACTCCGGCCAAGCTGAGGCTGGAACTGAGTCGCCAGCGCCACCGGAACCCGGCCACCGCAGTGCTGGCCTCGACGGGCGGACGACCGTACCGGATGCCACTGAGCGCAACGGCCGTGTGAAGCGGTGCAGTTGCGAAGGCGCAGCCATTTCCAGTTCTTGTTCACTCTCTACAACACCAAGATCACGGCTTCGATCGGCTCTCCCACCCCTTCACCCCCTCCCCTTCGCCCCCTCTCGGCGATCCGAACACCATCGGCAACGAAGCGCCGACAGCAATGGGGAGACCTCGCGCACACAGGGAGACGACATCCACACCGCACACTCGCAAGAGCTGATTACGTGTCAGTAGAGTCAGCATTGGGTCAGCATTAGGTTTGCCTTACCCGGTCATACAAGGGTTCACCTTGTCACGCCCGACCCTCCCCCGACCCAGCTCGAAACCATGATGGAGAAGCACGACGCGACCATCAATCTGCGCAGCTCGCACCATGGGCCAGAACTCGTCCCGCCCACGATGAAACCCCAGCTCAGCGCACACGCCCCCGCGGCTTAAGCGGCACAGCGGGCAGCTCAGGAGCAGGCAGCGGGTCCCCCTCGTACCCCTTCACCTCACCGAACCTGTCACCACTCATCCAGTCCGAACGGGCTTGTGCGATATCCTCGTTGGAGCGCCCGATGAAGTTCCACCACATCACGATCTCCTCCGCGAACGGCTCGCCGCCGAGGAGCATCAGGCCCGCGTTCGACTCCGCGCGCAGGGGGAGTTCCGTGCGGCCGCAGCCGAGGTAGAGCATCGAGCCGGGGAGGACCGGGACGTCGTCCACGTGGACCTCGCCGGACATCGACAGGATCGCGTACTCGAAGTCGGGTTCCAGGGGGAGTTGGACGTGCGCGCCTGCCGTGAGGGCGAGGTCGGCGCCGACGATCGGGGTGTACGTCGTGCCGGGGGACGTCGAGCCGTCGATCGAGCCGAGGATCACCGTGGCCGTGAGGCCGGGCGCCGTCGCCTGGGGCAGGGTGGCGTGGTGTTCGAAGTGGGCGTCGACGTGGCGGTGGGTGTCCGGCAGTGCGACCCAGAGCTGGGCGCCGTGCAGGTAGCGGGGGTGGGGCACCGGGGACTGTTCGGAGTGGCTGATGGCGCTGCCGGAGGTCATGAGGCCCAGCTCGCGCGGGCGCACCGTCGCGCGGCTGCCGAGGGAGTCCTGGTGCAGGACCTCGCCCTCGTGCAGCCAGCTGACGGTCTGCAGGCCCTGGTGCGGGTGGGGTGGGACCTGCATGCCGGGTTCGGAGGCGATGTCGTCGGGGCCGTAGTGGTCGACGAAGCACCAGGCGCCGACCATGCGGCGGCCCAAGTTGGGGAGCAGTCGGCGGACTTCGGTGGACTCGCCGAGCTGGACGTGGCGCGGGTTGAGGAGTTCACGTACCGGCTCGGCGACGACGAAGCCTCGCCCACCGCAGACGGACAGGGAGGCCTGACGGTCTAGGTTGCTCATGCCGGACAACCTAGCTGAGACGGGGACAACCAGACATGGCTCGACGGGGCCCCGTACCCCGCTCGGGGGTGCGTACGCCGACACCTGCGGCAGGCACGTACGGCACCTCGTGCGGTCAGCGGCTGAGGGCTCGCTTCTGGAGTGTCTCCAACGGGCCCTGCCGGAAGCGGCGCAGCCAGAGCGCCGCACCGGCCATGAGGGTGAGCGAGACCGCCGCCCACAGGCCCATCACCCACCAGGGGCCGGTATCCGCGAGGCGGGTGGCGAGGCCGAGGCCGAAGCCGTACGCGAGGAGGACGCAGAGGACGTTCTGCAGTACGTAGCCGGAGAGGGCGCAGCGGCCGAGGGCGGTGAGGCCGTGGGTGAGGGGGCCGGGGTGGCGGACGCGGTCGAAGAAGGCGCCGATCAGGCCGATGTAGCCGATCGCGACGACGGGGGCGGCGACGTAGCGGCCGATCAGGAACCAGTCCGGTCCCGCGAGGGACACGGCCGCGTTCAGGGGCAGTCCGATCGTCAGGCCCCAGGTGGCCATGCGGGTGCGCAGGGTCCGGCCGGTGGTGTTCTGGGCGAAGGCGCCGGCGCGGTGGAGGCGGGCGCCGAGGAGGAACAGGAACACCAACAGGCCGAAGGAGAGCACCGGTTCGATGCGCAGGGCGGCCATGTTGCGCAGGCGGAACAGGACTTGGTCGAGGTAGCTGCCGTCCGCGTAGAGGGCGATCGCGTCGTCGGCGCCGCTTCCGTCGGCCTCGGGGGCGGCGGCGAGGACGAACGTGAGCAGACCGATCACGGTGAGGTGGAGGCCGGCGGCCGTCCACATCACGCCGCGCCGGAAGCGGTCGCTTCGGTTCAGCAGCCGGGCTACGAGGAACGCGGTCACCGCGTACCCCATGAGTACGTCCCAGGCGAAGATGAGGATGAAGTGCAGCAGTCCCTCGGCGAAGAGGAACAGGGCTCGGCGGTCGTAGCGGCCCGGCCACTTCAGGCCCTTGCGCAACGCCGAGTCGTACTGGATGGCCAGGCCGACGCCGAAGAGGACGGTCAGCAGGGACAGGAATTTGCCGTCGGCCAGGAAGCGGAAGGCGCTCTCCGCGGCGTTGCCCGGTGTCGGGTCGTCGAGCAGGGTGTGCAGGCTCGCCCCGGCGGCCCCGTTGAGGAAGCCGACCTCGGCACCCGGACCGGTGAAGATCCAGACGTTGGTCATCAGGGTGCCGATGATCGCCACGCCGCGCAGCACGTCGAGGAGGGGGAGGCGGCCCCTTGCGGCGGGTGGCGGGGTGAGGGGCGTCGCCGCCGCCGACGGGCTCGTCGTGTCTTGCTGGACGTGCGGCATCAGCGTCTCCTCGACGGCTCGGTTTCCCTGCGGTTCTCCCATCGTGGCCGTTGGGGGCGGCGGGATCGTCGTGAGCAGTGAGGAGAGCTGGGGTGTGCGCGGTACATCCTTCGATGTAGCCGGGCCTGGCCCGAGGGGGGACGGCGGTCGGGGTGTCACTCACGGCTGTGTGAGTGACACCCCGATGTGCTGCCGGTTCAGTGAGACGTCAGCTCGGCGGCTCGGCCAGCTCCGGCATGTCGCCTTCCGTCGTCGTCGGGTCGATCACGGCGAAGGCCGCGCCCTGCTGGTCGGCGACCGCGGCGAAGCGGCCGAAGGGCGTGGTCATCGGGCCGAAGAACGCCTGGCCGCCGAGGCGTTGGATGGTGGCGACGGCCTCATCGCAGTCCTCCACACCGAAGTACACGCTGATGTACGGCGGTACGTCGGCCGGAATGTCATCGCCCATCTTGAAGCGGCCGATCACCGGCTGCCCGGCGACCTCCCAGAGCCGGAAGTCCATCTGCTCGTCGACGATCTGCTTCTCGCCGAAGCCGAAGACCGCCGGGAAGAACGCGTCCGCCTTGGCCACGTCGCGGGTGTTGACCTCGGCCCAGCAGACGGAGCCGGGCTCGCCCGCCTTCGCGAAGCCTTCGTGGTTGCCCGCCTGCCACACGCTGAAGTGCACCCCGCTGGGGTCCTGGGCGGTGACCATCGTGCCGAAGTCGCCCACGGCCATCGGCTGCATCACCAGCTTGCCGCCGTTGGCGGTGATCTTCTCCGCCGTCGCGGCCACGTCGGAGGAGGCGAAGTAGAAGTTCCAGGCGGCGGGCTGCCCGGCCATCTCGGGCAGCTGCGGTACGACGGCGGCGACCGCCTTGCCGTCCGCGTACGCCTGGGTGTATCCGCCGAACTCGGGCGAGCTCTCGTCGAAGGTCCAGCCGAGCAGCTCGCCGTAGAACTCCTGGGCGGCGCCGACGTCGGGAAACATGGCATCCACCCAGCAGGGTGTGCCGTCCGCGAATGCGGTCATGGTGGTCCAGCCCTTTCCGGCCCCCGGCCTTGTGTACCTGTCCCTGTCACGGTAGGCGGCGTGGGGGCGGGGCGCACGGTGGATGGGGATGCCCGTGCCGGTGGCCTCCCGGGTGGGGCGGTTGGGCTGTGGCGGTCAGCCGCTGGTGGTCGGCGCTGGTGGCGGTCAGCCGGTGGCCTCCCGGGCTGTAGCGGTCAGCATGCGCGGGTCGCCCGGTGGCCTCCCTGGCTGTGGCGGTCAGCCGGGGCCGTCAGCCGGTGCCGGTCGTTCCTGCCGCACCGGTGTGCAGGCGGCGGTGCAGTTCCCTGACCTCCTCCACCAGCTCGGGGACCGGGCCCTCGACCCGTACGTTCGGGGCGATGTCGTTGATGGGCAGAGGCCGTACGGGCGCGGGCGGCACCCCCAACTCGGCCAGCCAGTCGACGAGTTGGGCGGAGGAGGCGACGTACACGATGCGGCCCAGGCCGACCCAGGCGTGTGCGGCGGAGCACATCGGGCAGTGCTCGCCGGAGGTGTACACGGTGGCGGCGGCGCGCTCCTGCGGGCTCAGGTGTCCGGCGGCCCAGCGCGCGAGGGCGAACTCGGGGTGCTGGGTGTGGTCGCCGCCCGCCACGCGGTTGTGGTCCTCGGCGAGGATCTTGCCCTCGGTGTTCACGAGCACGGAGCCGAAGGGCTCGTCCCCGGCGTCGAGCGCTTCTGCGGCCAGCTCCACGCAGCGGCGCAGATACGGCAGTTCGGCGGCTTCCATCCTTCGTCCTTCCTACGCTGGTCGGGCCGTTGGCCTCGTGGTGAGCGTAACGCCAAGCTCTACGAGCGGCCCTCCGAGTCCGCCGCTGCCGCCGGGTCCCAGCCCTCGCGGGGTGCGGAGGCGAGGAGGCGGCGGGTGTACGGGTCCTCCGGGGCGCTGAGGACGCGGGCTGTCGGGCCGTGCTCCACCGCCTTGCCGTGGCGCATCACCAGGACGTCGTCCGTGACGTGCCGGACCACGGCGAGGTCGTGGCTGACGAAGACCAGGGCGACGCCCGTGTCCCGGCGGATGTCGGCGAGCAGGCGGAGGATCTGGGCCTGGATGGACACGTCGAGCGCGGCGACCGCCTCGTCCAGGACCAGGATGCTCGGGTCGACGGCCAACGCCCTTGCTGTCGCGAGGCGTTGGCGCTGTCCGCCGGAGAGGACGCCGGGCCGGGCGTCGGCCTCGCGGCTGCCCAAGCCGACCTGGTCGAGGAGTTCGGCGGCGAGCGACTCGTCCCTGCCGTGCAGTCGGAGTGCGGTGCGCAGGCACTGGGTGGAGGTGAGGCGCGGGTCCAGGGAGAGATAGGGGTCCTGGAAGACCATCTGGATCTCGCGGGCGCGGGCCAGTCTGCGGGCCCGGCCGCGGGGCGGGCGGGTGCCGCGCGGCCGGCCGGAGACCGTGACGGTCCCCCGGTCGGGGGCGACGAGGCCGACGAGCATCCGGGCGACCGTGGTCTTGCCCGAACCGGACTCTCCGACGATGCCGAGGGCACCGCCCGGCGCCACCGTGAACGAGACTCCGTCGACGGCCTGGTGGCGGCCTCCGCCGGGCAGCGGGTAGCTCTTGCCGAGGGCGTCGGCGGCGAGCAGGGGGACATCGGTGGCTGCTCGCCCGCCTTCCGGGCGGGCGTCCTTGGCGCCCTCTCGCACCGATGCCGTCGGGTCCTTGGGCAGGGGTGTGGTCATGGCTGGTTCACCTCGGGGTGGGCGAGGGGCGGTACGTCGCCGGGGGTCGCTCTCGTGCCGGACGGGTGCGGGATGTGGACGCAGGAGGCGGAGCCGCCGTCGGGCAGCGGGCGCGGGGCCGGGTGCCAGGTCGGGCAGGCGTCCTCTGCGGCGTCGCAGCGCGAGACGAACGGGCAGCCGGTGAACGTGTCCGCGAGGGACGGCGGGCGGCCCGGGATGGGGGCGAGCTCCTGGGTGTCGTCCCCGAGGGAAGGGGAGCAGGCGAGGAGGCCGCGCGTGTACGGGTGGGCGGGGGTGCCGAACAGGGCGTCGGCCGTGCGGTGTTCGACGACATGGCCCGCGTACATGACGTGGACGCGGTCGCAGTACGCGGCGGCCAGGTGCAGGTCGTGGGTGATGAAGAGCATGCCGAGGTCGCGGTCGGCGCGCAGGGTGCGGAGCAGGGCGAGGATCTCGGCCTGGGTGGTGACGTCGAGGGCGCTGGTGGCCTCGTCGGCGAGGAGCAGCCGGGGTTCCGCGGC
Organism: Streptomyces sp. LHD-70; assembly: GCF_031157275.1. Classification (GTDB taxonomy): domain Bacteria; phylum Actinomycetota; class Actinomycetes; order Streptomycetales; family Streptomycetaceae; genus Streptomyces. Next base: position 294,219 of record NZ_JAVIFW010000010.1, on the reverse strand, counting down.
GAGGGCTCCGGCGATGACGACGCGCTGCAGCATGCCGCCGGACAGTTCGTGCGGGCGCTGGCGCAGGCGGCGCTCCGGGTCCGACAGGCCTACGTCGGCGAGGAGTTGGACGGCGCGTTCTCTGCTCGCGCCGCGTTCGCGCAGGAAGTCGCCGATGCGGCGGACCGGGTTGAGGGCGGCGCGCGGGTCCTGGTGGACCATGGCGACGGGTCCGGCACGGTGGGCGCGCAGTCCGGCGTCGTCGAGTGCGAGGACGTCGGTGCCGTCGAAGCGGACCCGGCCGGTGGCGGTGGCGCCGGGAGGCAGGACGCCGAGCGCGGCCTTGGCGGTGGTGGACTTGCCCGAGCCGGACTCGCCGACGAGGGCGACGACCTCCCCGGGCTCGACGGTCAGCGACACGGAGTCGAGGAGCGGCCGGGCGGCGCCCGGGAGCCTCAGGGCCAGGTCGGCGATCTCGAGCAGCGGTGCAGCCGGAGCGGTTCCCGGCGAGGACCCGCCCTGTGACGGGTTTGTCAGCAACGGCATCACTGCCTCCCCAGCCGGTCGGCGGCCCAGACCCCGACCACGTTGAAGGACACCACGACCAGGGCGATGGCGGTGCCGGGTACGAGTGCGGGCAGAAGGGCGCCCTGGACGACGGCTGCCTGCCCCTCCTGCACCATCAACCCCCAGTCGGACGACGGCGGTTGGGCGCCGAAGCCGAGGTAGGAGAGCGTGGCCAGAGACATCAGGGCCTCGCCGAACAGCACCACGAGGTAGCCGAGGACGGCGCGGCCCAGGTTGGGCACCAGGTGCGCGGCGCATATCCGGGTGCCGCCCATCCCGAGGACGCGGTACGCGTCGACGTACGGTTTGCGGGCCTCGGCCAGGGCCAGGGAGCGGGTGTATTTGGCGATGGTCGGGGTGAAGGCGAGGCCGAGCGCGAGCACGGACGTGGTCATCCCGGCACCGAAGACGGCGATGATCAGGACGGTGAACAGCAGCCCCGGAAAGGCGTACATCACGTCGGTGAGGCGGGAGACGAGGGTGTCGACCCAGCCGCCGCGCCAGGCCGCGAGCACCCCGAGCGTCACGCCGAGCACGGCGGCGACGGCGAGCAGCAGGAGGGGCGCGATCAGGCTGGACCGGGCGCCGTACAGCGCGCGGGAGAGCAGGTCCTGACCGGAGGAGTCGGTGCCGAGGAGGTGTTCGCCGCCGGTGCCCACGAGGGAGGCGGAGAGGTCGACGGCGTCGGGGGCGTACGGGGCGAGCAGCGGCGCGAGGGCGGCGGCGAGCACGACGAGGGCCAGGAAGGCGGCCGCGATCGTGACGCCGAGCGGGCGGCGTGCGCGGGCCGCCACGACCGGGGTGAGCGTCAGGGCGGTCATCGGGAACTCCCTTGCGCGACGCGGGCGACGCGCGGGTCGAGGAGTGGATGGACGGCGTCGACCAGGGTGGTCACCACGATGTAGCCGGTGACCATGAGGAGCAGGACGGCCTGGGCCACCGGGAAGTCATGGGTGTTGATGGCGCCGACGAGCAGCGAGCCGATGCCGCTGATGCCGAAGGCGGTCTCCACGACGACGGTGCCGGCGAGCATGCCCGCCATGACGAGGCCGCACATGGTGACGACGGGGCCGAGGGCGTTGCGCAGGATGTGGCGGCGGACGATGTCGCGTTCCGGTACGCCGGAGATCCGGGCGGCCTCGACGTGGTCGGACGCGGCGGCGTCGGCCATGGACTGGCGGGTGACGCGGCTGACGATGGCGAGCGCGCCGAGCGCCAACGACACGGCGGGCAGGGTGAGATGGCGGATCGTGCCGCCGAGGCCCTCGCCGCTGCCGGTGACCGGGAACCAGCCGAGCTGGACGCCGAAGAGCGAGACCAGGGCGATGGCGGCGACGAAGGACGGCACGGACGCGGCGAGTGTGGTGCCGCCGACGACGGCGGAGTCCACCCACGTGGACCGCTTCACGGCGGCGAGCACTCCGGCGCCGACGCCGAGGACCACGAACAACAGGGTGGCGTACGCCACGAGTTGGAGCGTCGTCGGGAAGCGGGCGGCCACCAGGTCGGCCACCTGGTCGCTGTACTTGAAGGAGCGGCCGAGATCGAAGTGGAGGCAGTCCCAGAGCCAGCGGGCGTACTGCACGACGAGGGGTTCGTCGAGGTGGTACTCGGCGCGCACCTGCGCGAGCCGTTCCGGTGTGAGCTTGTCGCGCCCGCCCGCGAGGAACACGGCGGGGTCGCCGGGGGCGGCGTACACGGCGGAGAAGATGACGAAGGACGCGGCGAGGAGCGTGGCGAGCACCCCGGCCAGTCGGTGCACGAGGCGTCCCGCGATACGGATCGGCACGGGGCTCACCCGCCCTTCTTGGCGCCGAGGTGGGCGGCCCACGGGTAGTACAAGTACGCCTGGGAGGCGGGCGGGCCGGTGAGGCGGTCGCTGAGGATCAGGGCGGAGGGCACCTGGGCGACGGGGATCCACACGGCCTCGGACACGAACTGCCGCTGTACGTCCATGGCGAGTTCGGCGCGCTCGCCGTCGTCGAGGGTGGCGAGGGCGCGCTGGACGGTCCGGTCGTAGTCCTTGCTCGCGAAGCCCACCCAGTTGTTGGGCGAGTCGGCGAGGCCGTTGTCGTAGAAGCCCATGGGGTCGGCCTTCGAGATGTACCAGTCCCCCACCAGGACGTCGATGTCGGCGCGGGCCTGCGGGTCGCTGTAGAACTCCTCGAACTGCGCGGTCGGCACGGTCTTGATCCGGCCCTTGATGCCGATGCGCTGGAGTGCGGCGCGGACGGCGTTGGCGACGACCGTGCGGCCCTGGCTGCTGTCCGTGCCGATGACGACGGGGTCGGTCGGGGTGCCCGCGGCCTTCACGAGCCGTTTGGCCTCGGTGAGGTCGTCGGCGTCGGGCGTGGCGGGCGCGTACCGGTCCAACTTCTTCTGCGCCGCGGCGAACGCACCCTTCTCGTACCCCCAGGCGCCGGAGCCGACGGGGGCCGCCCAGGGCTGGACGAGGCCGCCGTATCCGGAGTCGGCGATGCCCTTGCGATCGAGGGCGAGGGACAGGGCGCGGCGCACCTGCGGGTCCTTGAGGCCGCCGCGGGCGGTGGGGATGAGGACGAGGGCGGCGGTGGAGGGGCCGTAGTGCTGGTCGAGGCCCTTGGCGGTGCGCAGGGCGGCGGCGGTGTTGGGCGATTCGGCGTAGGCGCCGTCGGCGGCGCCGGTCTTCAGGGCGTTGACGAGGGCGCTGTCGGCGGCCCAGCGGAAGACGACCTGCCGGGTCCTGGGCTGCTCGCCCCAGTAGTCGTCGTACGCCTCGATGGTGAGGGAGTCGCCGGACTTCCAACTCTTCAGGGCGTACGGGCCCGAGCAGGCGTCGGGCTGTCCCGGGGTCCCGAACTCCTTGCCCGCCTCCGTAACCCGCTCCTTGTTCCAGACGATGCCGGCGTCTCCCGCGAGGGCCTTGGTGAAGAGGGCGTCGGGCTCCTTGAAGCGGACCGTGATCTCGCGCGGGCCGGTCTTCCTCATCGACGCGACGTTGCCGAATTCGTCGGACTGCTCCATGTCCGGGTCGGCGTGCCGCTCCAGGCTCCACAGGACGTCGTCGGCGGTGAGCGGGGAGCCGTCGTGGAAGGTGACGCCGTCGCGCACGGTGAGGACGAGGGTGGTGTCGTCGGGGTTGTCGGCCTTCTCGGCGAGGAACGGCTCGATGGTCATGTCGGGCTGCAGTTGGTAGAGCCGCTCGCAGACGTTGGTGAGGACGACGCGGCCCGCACTGGTGCCCTGCGTGTCGAGGTCGAGGGAGTCCGGCTCGTCCTCCAACAGCCAGTCGGCGCTTGCCAGTTCGCCCTTGGCCGCCGGGGTGGTGGCGGTGAGGCGGAGCTTCGCGGCGTCGGCGGGCTGCCCGCCGAGCGCGGTGTTGTCGGCGCCCGCGCAGGCCGAGCAGGCGAGCAGGGCTCCGAGCGCGGCGAGGGCGGCCGCGGTGCGCTTGGTGGTCATCTGGTGTCTCCGTACGGGCCGTCGTAGAGGTTCCAGGGCAGGTGTTGGTAGTCGCGGTCGCAGGGGGTGCCCGCCGTCGCGTGGTAGTCGCCGGTGGTGAGGTCGACGCAGGAGGAGACCAGCGTCATCCAGTGCTTGACGGTGGGGCGGCGCGGGTCGGGATGGGTGCACAGCGACTCGGGGTGGCCGAGGTGGTCGGACATCGCCTGCTTGACGACCTTGCGGGACTCGTCGGGCCCGGTGGCTTCACGCAGGGCGCGCAGGCCCTGTTCGGCGCGGGGGACGCGGACCAGCGAGTCCGAGGACATCGGGCGGTAGCCGGCGGCGAGGGGCGCCGGTATCCCGGCCTGGTAGTGGTTGCCGTGCACGAGCAGTCCATCCGTGGGGTACATCCAGCCGATGCCGGCCGGTGTCGTCTCCAGGTCCACCGCGAAGCCCTCGCGGCAGGTGAGCAGGGCGTTGGAGGCGATGTGGGCGCGGGTGCGGCAGAGCACGTCCAGGGCGTCGGTGACGGTGTGCTGGTCGAGGACGCTGCGCCGGACGACGGTCTGCGGCAGTCCGATCGCGTCGCTGAAACGGCCTCCGAGGCCGTTGGCGTTGAGCGCGATCCCGGCCGAGTTGGCGCCCTGGCGGCCGATCTGTCCGGCCTCGACCTGCATGATCAGGGTGGGTTTGGGCGGCTGCACGATACGCAGCAGGACGACGGTGTCGGCGACGCCCGCCCGCCAGTCCCAGTTCTGCCCGGCCCATACGTGGCCGTCGCCGCTGGCCTCGCCGTACGCCGCGAAGGAGGTGCAGCCCTCGGCGGGTTCCTCGTCCTGGGGCTCGGCGGGGCCGTGGGCCATGGTGGCGAAGGATCTGTCGTAGATGACCTCGCCGCGGGCGTTGAGCGCGAGGACGTCGAGCAGGCCTACCCCGGCGCCGTCGGCGATGCCGCGCATCTCCTCGACCAGCTCGGGGGCGTAGGCACGCACCGGGTCGAGCCAGCGGGTGGCGCGGGCGGTGACCTGGTCCCAGGTGAGGCCCGAGGACTGGCCGAAGGCGTCTTCGTAATAGGCGCGCGCGGCGTGCAGTTGGGGCCGGACCGCTTCGCCGTACTGCCGGCCGCGGTCGCGGGGAGTGCCGGAGATCTCGATCTCGGGGAGCGTACGGGGTGCCATTCTTCTCCTCGCGGGTGGAGAGAGGCGACGACGCCCACAGGCGTGCTGTAACGTCGGTTACTAACTTCTCTCCTCTTGGAATGCCTTGTTCAGGAGAGTAACGTCGATCACACGGAAGTCAAGAGCTGTAATGACGATTTCAGAGCAAGGATCGGGGAACGGACCGGACGACGACGCGGACCCGGCCGCCATCGGGGACCCGGCCGCCGCCGGGGGCTCCCTGAGTGAGCCCGAGGCCGCCGCGGCGCGGCTGCGCACCGCCGTGCGCGCGCAGTGGGACGTCCTGTCCGCGTCCGAGCGCGCGGTCGCCCGCCATCTCGCGAGCGCCCCCGCCGAGTCCCTGCTCTTCGCCTCGGCGCAGGAGCTGGGCACGGCGAGCGGCACGAGCAACGCCACGGTCGTACGGGCGCTGCAGCGCCTCGGCTATGCCGGACTGCCCGCGCTCAAGCGGGAGTTGGCCGTCGACTTCACCGCGGCCGTCGCGCCGGAGGTACGCCTCAAGCAGCGCATCGACCACGTCGGGCGCGACCTGGACGCGATCTGGGGGGACGTCTTCGACGAGGCACAGGAGCGCATCGAGCACGCCCGCCGGCTCACACCCGGCGCGGCACTCAGTGACGCGGTGGGGATCCTGGCGGAGGCGAAGGAGATCCACTGCTACGGCATCGCCGCGTCCGAACTCGCCGCGCGCCACCTGGCGTTGGCGCTCGGCCGGATCGGCCGCCGCTCCCGCTGTGCGGGCGCCACCGGCTTCGCCCTCGCCGACCAGCTGCTCGCGATCCGGCACGGCGACGCGGTGGTGATCTTCCAGCCGGGCCGTGACCTGGCCGAGCTCTCGGTCCTCGTGGACCGCGCGCAGGCGGTCGGCGCGCGCGTCGTCCTGGTCACGGACGAGCTCGCGGAGACGTACGGCCCCCGGGTCGACGCGGTCCTCACCGCCCCGCACACCCCGACGGGCATCACGACGGAGGCCCTCACCGCCCTGGTGGTCGCGGACGCGCTCCTCCTCGCCCTCACCACGCTGGACGAGACCCGCGCGGTGGAGACGTCCCACCAACTGACAGCGCTGCGCGAGCAGTTGCTGGGGAGGAGGGAGCGGAGGAGGTGAGGCGTCCAGCCCGGAGGACCGGGGCCAGACCCGGCAGCCCGGGGTCGCCGAGGTGCACGAACGCCCCTGCGGGAGGAGTCTGAGTGCATCAGCCCCGCACCGCACCCGGGGGGCGTCATGCCGAACTGGAACTCCCCACCCCCACCCCCGGACCGGGGCACGCCCCGCGGTGGACCGCGGTGGGGTCAGCCGCCCCCGCCGAAGCGTTCCGGTACGGGGCGGGTCCGGGCCCTGCTTCGCGTACTGCTCCGCGTCCTGCTCGGTATCGCAGCCGTGGTGATCGCCATCGGGGTGATCGCGGTCGTCACCGGCGACGGAGGCGGTGACGAACCGCCCCGCACCCCACCCCGACAGGAACAACAGACTCCCCCGGTCACCGGCCCGCGCGCCGATGTGGAGATCACGAGCTGCACCGTCCCCCACAGCACGCGCCGGCCCACCGCCGAGCTGCGGATCACGAACCACAGCTCGAAACCGTCCGACTACGTCATCGGCATCGAGTTCGTGGACGCCGGGGACGCCGGGGACGCCGGGGACGCCCGCGGAGAACGCGTCGCCGAGGGCTTCGTCACGACGCACCACCTCGCCCCCGGCCAGGTCGCCCGCAAGTCCGCCACGGGCTTCGAGGAGGCCGACGGCCCGGTGAAGTGCCGGATCACGGACGTCTCACGGCACGCGTCGAACTAGGGGGCGAACCAGGGGGGCACCGGGGGGACCAGGGACGGGCGCACCAGGGGGCCGAAGCCCCGCCCGGCGCGGGCGGGCGGTCGCCGTCAGCCCTCCACAGCGGCCGGGTCCATCCACACGACCTCCCACGTGTGCCCGTCCAGGTCGTCGAAGGCCCGGCCGTACATGAAGCCGTGGTCCTGGGTCTCGCCCGTGACCTGGCCGCCTGCCGCGACGGCCTTCTCGACCAGTTCGTCGACCTTCTCGCGGGTCTCGGCGCTCAGGGCGAGCAGCACTTCGCTGGAGGTGGTCGAGTCCACGATCTGCTTCTTGGTGAACTCGGCGTACTTCTCCGGCGTGTGGAGCATGACCACGATCGTGTCGCCGAGCGGGATCGAGGCGGTGGTCTCGTCGCTGAACTGGGCATTGATCTCGTAGCCCAGGGCGGTGAAGAACTTCCTGGCGGCGCCGAGGTCGCCGGTGGCCAGATTCACGAAGATCATCTGCTGGTACATGACGGGGTCTCCCTCGCAGTCAACGGTTTCAGGACGGTAGACCCGGATCCCGGACCAAACTCATCGGCGCCCGCCCGACGTTTCCCCGGCCGAGCATGGGCTACCCGTTCCTCCGCGACTACGCGCCTACGCGCCTACGCGCTGAGCACAAGCCGTGCCGAGGCCCCGTCCGCCGCGATCTCGAACGACGTGCCGTACGGGGCCGACCGCTCGGCGAGTTCGGTCAGCAGGCGGCGGCCTTCCGCACCGCCAGCCGGGGCCGGGAAGCCCTTGCGGGACACGGGCAGGTCGCGGCCCAAGTCCAGCGCGTGGACGGTGAGTTCGGCGAGGGTGCCGTCCGGGCGCTGCTTCCAGACGGGCAGGATGCCGTGCATCGCGTCCCAGCTGTTCGACAGCCAGTGCTCGCCCGCGGCGGCGGCCAGCTTGTGCATGCCCTCCTGGAGGGTGACCCCGTCGGTCTCCTCGCCGGGCGCGCCGGAGAAGCGGACGCGCCGGCCCGACTCCTCGTCGACGTAACCGTGTTCGTCGTACCACTCCTGCGGGAGGGCCTGGAGGGTCTCGTCCTGGAAGACGAAGTCGCCCGTGCTGTAGCAGATGAGGCGGCCGGAGTAGAGCTCGATGCCGCGGACGACGTGCGGGCCGTGGCCGATGACCGCGTGGGCTCCGGCGTCGATGAACGCTCGGGCCGCGGTGTGCACGAAGTCCGCGGGCGCGGTCTTGTCGTCGCCCTTCATCTCGTGGGCGTGGAAGTTCACGATCACGGAGTCGGCCTGGAGGGCGGCGTCACGGATGGTCCGGGTGAGGCGGGCCATGTCGTCGGGGTGCGGGTGGGTGGTCAGGCCGAGCCGCTCGTCCGCCGCAGCTGCGTGGTAGATCTGCGGGTAGCCGTACAGGTCGTTCCCGAAGGGGATGTGACCGGGCGGCAGCGGGGGGACGAAGCCCTCCCGGATCTGCATGTCGACCATGTTGTTGGTCTCGGTCAGGGCGGCGATCTCCGTCAGCGCCCGGACCTGATCCGCCGTGACGGCCAGGGACTTGACGTGCCGCAGCCCGTTCACGCCCGGGCGCCCGGCCAGGTCGCCGCGCTGCCGGCTCGCATGCCAGGTGCGGTGGGCCGTGGACACGACGGAGACGAGGGCGACGCGGCCGTTCGGGCTGTCATGGAACACGGCGCGGGACGCCTCGGCGAGCTGTGCACCGGTGCCGCTCGCGCTGATCCCGGCCGTCCGCAGGTGGCGGTGGTGCGCTTCGAGGCCGTCGATGCCGTAGTCCAGTACGTGGTTGTTGGCGGTGCCGACCAGGTGGAAGCCGTAGGCCTTGAGGTCGTCGAGACGGTCCGGGGCGGTGCGCAGATGGGTGCCGCCGGAGAGGGCGCCCGCTGTGCCTTCGCCGTCGTCCAGGATGGTCATCTCCAGGTTGGTGACCGCGCAGTCGGCCTCCCGGAGGATCGCCCGGACCTGCTCGAAGCCCTGGTGTCCTGCGGGTAGGCGCAACGTGGCGAGGTAGTCGCCGGTGGCGGCGAGGGTCAGGGTCGGGTCGGTCATGCGGGGGCGGCCTCTCGTACGGGGCGGGGTGGCGTGACAGGGGGTGGTCTGGGTCTGGCTACTGCGCCTCGGGGGCCAGCCAGGCGGACGCCGCGGTGAGCAGGAGCGTGACGCCGTGCTCGATGGTCGGCTCCGGTACGGGGGCGTAGTACGGGGAGTGGTTGATGGGGATGTCGGCGGGAAAGCCGTCCTCCAGCACCGCGGCCAGGTCCGTGCCCGCGAAGGCGTCCGGGTCGGCGCCGCCGAAGTGCCAGTAGACCGAGGGTGCGCCGAGCGCCTCGGCGAAGACGTTGAAGTCCTCGCTGCCGTTGAGCGGTCGCGCCATGACGTGCATCCGCTCGCCGATACGGGCGGCAAGCGCGGCCCGCACCTTCTCCGTCGCCTCGGGGTCGTTCACGGTGAGCGGAAGGCGGTGCAGCATCTCGAAATCCGGTTCCCGGGGGGCGCCCGAGGCCGCGGCCTCGGCGAGCGTCACGCGCCGGATCGCCGCGAGCACCCGGTCGCGCACCTTCGGGTCGGAGGTGCGCAGGCCGAGCTTGAGCTCGGCGGTGTCCGGGATGATGTTCTCCTTCGTACCGGCGTTGATCGAGCCGACCGTGAGCACCGCGGTCTGATGGGCGGCCACCTCGCGGGCGACGACGGTCTGCAGGCGCAGCACGACGGCCGCGGCCATCACCACCGGGTCGACGGCCGCCTCCGGCATGGAGCCGTGGCCGCCCTTGCCGTACAGCGTGACGCGCAGGCTGTCGGAGGCGCACATCACCGGTCCCGGCCGGGTCGCGGCGAGGCCCGCCGGCACCGGCGCCACGTGCTGGGCGAGGCACACGTCGGCGCGCGGGAAGCGGTCGGCGAAGCCGTCGTCGATCAACTTCGGTGCGCCGCCGATCTCTTCGGCGGGCTGGAAGAGCGCGACGACGGTGCCGTTCCAGGCGTCCTGGTGGGCGGCGAGCTGCGTGGTGGCGCCGAGCAGGCATGTGGTGTGCATGTCGTGGCCGCAGGCGTGCATCACGGGGACCGTCTCGCCGTCCGCGTTCTCGGCGGTGACGGTCGAGGCGTACGGCAGGCCCGTCCGTTCAGCGACGGGCAGGGCGTCCATGTCGGCGCGGAGCAGGACGACGGGGCCGTCACCGGAGCGCAGCACGCCGACCACTCCGGTGCCGCCGACGCCCTCGGTGACGTCCCAGCCCTGGGCGCGCAGCCGTTCGGCCACTATCGCGGCGGTTCGGTGTTCCTGGAAGGAGAGTTCGGGGTGGGCGTGCAGGTCCTCGTACAGGGCGCGCAGGTCCTTCAGGCGGGAGTCGAGACCGGTGAGGAGGGCAGGGGTGGAAGCCGCCGGTGTGGTCATGAAGCACGCTCCGTTTCAGGGGTTTCAGGGGTTTCAGGGGTTTCGGGAGTCCTGGAGGTCTCAGGGGTGCCAGGGGTTTCAGGGGTGAGGCGCGGCAGGTGGGCGCATACGGCCTTCTGGAAGGCGGGTGTGTCCTGGGGCGTGCAGAGCGACATGACGGCGCTGAGGACCGCGCCGAGTACGAGGCAGGCGAAGCCCGCCTCGAAGGAGAAGGCGTCGGCGATGAAGCCGAGCGCGGCGGGGGCGACCATCCCGGCCACCTGCCCACCGAAGATGATCATGCCGGAGGCCACGCCCACGTACGCCGAGGGCAGGCTGCGCAGCGGCACGGTCTGGAACGAGATGAAGCCGATGGAGGCGCCGGAGACGGCGAGCGTGGCGAAGACGATGAATCCGGTCAGGGTGGGCCACAGGACCATGCACACCAAGGACACCGCGGCCACCGTCATGCCGGGCACGACCACCTTGCGCTGGTGGCCGCCCAGACGGTCGGCGATGCGGCCGCCGAACGCGGTGCAGGCCGCCGCCGCCAGCGCCGGGATCGCGATGAGCGCCCCGGACTGTGCGAGGGAGACGTCGTGCTCCTCGTGCAGGTACGTGGGGATCCAGGTGTTGAGGCCCCACAGGATCAGGCTGTAGCCGAAGGTCATCAGGGAGAAGCGCCACATCACCCACCGCCCGAGCAGCGCCTTCACGGCAGGCCCGGCCGGTGGGACGGCGGCCTCGGTGGGCCCGTCCTGCTGTCGGCTGCCGGGCAGCCAGAGGCGTACGGCGACGAACACGAGGATCCCGACCGCGGCCATCGAGTAGAACGCCGAGCGCCAGCCGAAGACCGCGACGAGCGGGGCCACGGCGAGCGGGCCGACGGCGGCCGCCAGGGCGTTGGAGCTGAGCACCAGGCCCTGGGCCTTCATCCGGTTGTCCACATGGGTCCGCTCGACCAGGAGTTTCGTCGAGGCGGCCGGGAAGACGCCCTCAGCGACACCGAAGAGGAAGCGGAGGATCAGCAGGACGGCGAACGACCACGCGGCGCCGGTCAGGGCGGTGAAGGCGGACCAGATGAGGATCGCGGCGAGAGTGACCCGCTTGGCGCCGAAGCGGTCGGCGAGGAAGCCGCCGGGTATCTGGCAGAGCGCGTACGCGGCGAAGAAGACGGAGACGAGCAGGCCCAACTGTCCGTGGTCCAGGTCGAATTCGTCGCCGATGTCGGGCAGTACGAAGTTGATCACGAGCCGATCGGCGTAGTCGATCAGCCAGGCGACGAACAGCAGGCCCACGGTGATCCGCGCCGTGCGGTCCATCGGTCGGGCCCTTGGCGTCGGGGCGGACGGAGCGGTCACGACACTCCTCTCTCAACTGCTGCCGGATAGCCGACGCGGTGCGCGGCCGGACAGGGAAACCTTCGGATCGCCGCACGATCGGTCCATAGAATTGCCGGAAAGCATCTGGACAGGAGCATCTGTGCCCGATTCCCGCATGCCGTTCTCCGAGCTCGACCTCGCCCTCGTGCACGCCCTGCAGGAGGCGCCGCGCGCCCCCTGGTCCGAGATCGGGCGCGCCCTCGACGTCGACGCCAGGACCGCGGCACGCCGCTGGTCCCAGCTCACCGACGCCGGGCTCGCCTGGCTGACCGGGTACCAGTCCCCGAAGACGGTGACCGTCGCCCATATCGAGGTGACCTGTCGTCCCGGCCAGGTGAGCCTGGTCGCCGCCGCGATGGCCGCGCAGGAGTGCGTGTTCGGGATCGACCGCACCGCCGGTGACTTCGACCTGTTCCTGTCCGTGGTCAGCGACGGTCTGCCCGCGCTCGGCCAGTGGGTGAACGACGTACTCGGCGCCCTGCCCGGCGTCCAGTCGTCCCGCACCCGCCCGTGCCTGCGGCTCTACGGAGAGGGCAGCGACTGGACCGTGGGCGCCCTGGAGCCCGCGGGCCGGGCCCGGCTGACGTCGGGGCGCACGCCGCATCTGCCGTCCGACACGGCCGACTCCGTGCGGTACTTGCCACCGGAGGACCAGGCGCTGATCGGCGCACTCGGTGCCGACGGGCGGCTCGCGTACACCGAGCTCGGCGCTCGCACGGGCCTCAGCGAACACACCGCCCGGCGGCGGCTGCAGCGGCTGATGCGGGACGGCGACATCGCGTTCCGCTGCGACTTCGCCCGCCCTCTCGGCGGCTATCCGGCGGCGGCGATCTACCACGCCGCCGTGCCGCACGCGCAGTTGGAGGCGACCGGGATCGCGCTCTCCCAACTGGCGCCGGTGCGGCTCTCCGCGTCGATCAGCGGCCCGCACAACCTCCTCTTCGTCATCTGGCTGCCGTCGATGAGCGGTGCGAGCGCCCTGGAGGCACTCCTCGCCGACCGGTTCCCGGCACTGCAGGTCCGGAACCGTTCCGTGATCCTGGAGACCCCGAAGCGCATGGGACACCTGCTCGACCACCACGGCCGCACCCGCGGACGTCTCTCACCTGCACCGTTCCGCGCACGGTTTCCTGACGAGGACGGGTTCTCGGGGCGTCTGTGAGGGTTTCGTTGGGCGGGCCGGTGGGCCGACCGGTGGGCTGGGCCGGGCGGTCGAACGGGGCCTGACGTGGGAGTCGCCGAGAGGCAGTTCCTGCCGGAGGTCGCGTACGACATGGTCCACGGGAACTGAGCCGATCGGACCCGGAGTTGGGGCTCCGCAGCCCGTCGACGCGTTCCGTATCCGCCCCCTACACTGCGGTGCGTCCCCCGCCGGGGCTCCTGGAGTACGGCGCGGGGCGGGCGGCGCCACCCGCGGTGGGCGATGGCGTGGGCAGGGGGGCCGATGGAAGATCTGCAGGACAGTCTCCGCAACGGCCTCTACTGGTGTCTGGCGTTCTCGGTGATCCTGCTGCCGGTGGGATTCGCGAGCGGGTTGTGGGTCTGGGTCACCCTCGCCTACGCGGCGATCATCTTCGTCAGCGTGCTCGTGGGCGTGGTGCTCGCCCTCGACGGCCGGGTCCTGACGGTGGCGGTCTTCCTGCTGTGTCTGCTCGTGCTGGGAGTCGGTGTGAGCCTGGTCGCCTTCGGGGTGCACGCCATCGTGACGTTCGAGCCGTACTGCACTCCGTCCGAGACGACCGACTGCCGCCTGCTCCTGAACGGGCAGGACGTGGGCGAGGCGAGCGTGGCCGACCAGCGCAGGAGCATGGTCATGGACTCGTTGCTGCCGATCGGGGGCGGGGCGGTGCTCGCGATCGGCGCGCTGGTCTTCGGCGTCACGCGCCTGCGCGAACGCGCCTCACAGCGTGGGTATTTCTAGGGGGCGTCACCATCGCGTCAGCGTCTTTGCCCTGCGCGTCAGGGTCCCGTCAGTGACGGTTCCCGGGACCGGGGGTGGCGGGCATAGCGTCCTGGGCATGGCGTCGAGGCACGGGGGCGGGCCGTTGCCCGCTCCGAACCGCCTCGGCACCTCCAGACCTCCAGGAGACACCGATGACAACGCTGCTGAGCGACGAAGACCCGGAACCCTCCGAACGGTTCCCGGCCGGACCGCTCTACGTCCCCGTCCGGCCGGGCCCGACCGGGCACACCGTCCGGCTGTTCCGCACCCCGCTCGGCGAGCGCACCGCGGTCGGCTTCACCTCCGAGCACGCGCTGACCGCCACGCTCGGCACGGGCCAGTCGTGGACCCGGCTCGCCGCGCCCGCTCTGCGCACGATCGTCGCGCCGCTCGGGTCGGTCACCGTCACGATCGATCCGCTGCTCACCGCCCCGGCGCCCCGCCACGGGAGCGAGTCGCGCCCCGACTCCCCCTCGTACCAAGGCACTTGGGGTCCGCAAGCCGTCGGCGCACTGCGGGTGACCGGTGCCGCCGCGCTCGTCACCGCCCTTTCGTACTGGATCGGCTGAGGTGAGCGCCCCGATGACCACCGTTCACGAACCCGCCGCCGCCCTCACCGACGCCGAGGGACTCGCGGTCTGGCCGGCCTCCACCGCCGAGCCCCGGCCCGGCGAGCTGTCCGTCGGCGGTGTGCGGCTGACCGAGATCGCCGAGCGCTTCGGGACCCCGGCGTACGTCCTCGACGAGGACGAGGTGCGCCGCCGCTGCCGCACGTACCGGGACACGTTCCCGGAGGCCGAGATCCACTACGCCGCGAAGGCGTTCCTGTGCCGGGCCATGGCGGGCTGGGTGCGCGAGGAAGGCCTCGGCCTCGACGTCTGCTCCGCGGGCGAACTCCAACTCGCGCTCTCCGCCGGGTTCCCGGCCGACCGGATCGTCCTGCACGGCAACGCCAAGACGCCGGACGACCTCGGGCAGGCCCTGCGGTACGGCGTCGGCCGCATCGTCATCGACAGCCCCTCCGAGATCGCCCGCCTCGCCGCGGCGGTCGGTCCTGACGGGCACCAGAAGGTAATGGTCCGTGTCGTGCCCGGCATCAGCGCGGGCGGCCACGAGAAGATCCGCACCGGCACCGCCGACCAGAAGTTCGGCCTGTCCATCTCCGACGGCTACGCCCAGCACGCGATCGCCCGCATCCTCGACCAGCCGCAGCTCGAACTGACGGGCCTGCACTGCCACTTGGGCTCACAGATCACCGCCGTCAAACCGTACGTCGCGGCCGTACGGCGCATGGTGGGCCTGATGGCCCGGCTGCACGACCAACACGGCCTCGTACTGCCGGAGTTGGACCTCGGCGGCGGTCACGGCATCGCCTACCGCCCCGGCGAACGGGCCCTGGACCTGCCCCTCCTGGCCCGAAAGGTCCGGGCCGAGCTGATCGAGGCGTGCGCGGCGGCCGGACTCCCCGTGCCGCGTCTGATCCTCGAACCCGGCCGCGCCGTCGCGGGCCCCGCCGGGGTGGCGCTGTACCGCGTCGTGACCGTCAAGCACACCGGTGGCCGCACGTTCGTCGCGGTGGACGGCGGGATGAGCGACAACCCGCGGCCCGCGCTGTACGGCGTGCGCTACGCACCCCGCCTGGTGGGCCGGCGCGTCAGCACCACCCTCGCGCCGGTGACCGTGGTGGGCCGGCACTGCGAGGCCGGGGACGTGGTCGCCGCGGACGTCCCCCTTCCCGACGACGTACGTCCCGGGGACCTGGTCGCCCTGCCGGTCGCCGGGGCGTACCACCTGTCGATGGCCTCCGGCTACAACCTCGTCGGCCGCCCCCCGGTGGCCGCCGTACGCGACGGCCGCGCCCGCCTCCTCGTACGCCGCGAGTCCGCGGAGGACCTCCACAGCCGGGACGTGGGCCTGTGATGCGTGCGTAAGTCCCCAGTGGTCATGCCCCCGCTGCGGCGGGGGCGTTGGCCGCCAGGGACGTGCGGACGCGGCCTACGTCGTAACGGTCGGCGGAAGGTCCGCGCTCGTTCCCGTACGGCTCGGGCCGGCGCGCAGGGTGAGGACCATCGTCAGGCCCCCGCCAGGCGTGTCCTCGGCCGTCAGCGTGCCGCCCATCGCTTCGGTGAAGCCGCGGGCGACCGCGAGGCCGAGGCCTACCCCGGCGCCGCGCGGCACGTCGCCGTAGCGCTGGAACGGCTCGAAGATGCGGTCCTTGGCGTCGTCGGGGACGCCGGGGCCGCGGTCCACGACGCGCACCTCGACCCGGTCGGCCATCGTGCTGGCGGAGACCAGGACGGCCCGGCCCTCGGGGCTGTACTTGACCGCGTTCTCGACGACGTTGGCGACGGCGCGTTCGAGCAGGCCCCGGTCCGCCGAGATCATGGGGAGGGTCTCGGGGATGTCGAGGTGCACGCTGTCCTCGGGTACGCCGCCGAGCGCCATCGGCACCACCTCGTCGAGGTCGGTCTCACGGATCAGGGGCGTGACGGTGCCGGTCTGCAGGCGGGACATGTCGAGGAGGTTGCCGACCAGGTGGTCGAGGCGGTCGGCGCCGTCCTCGATCCCTTCGAGCAGCTCGGCGCGGTCCTCCTCGGACCACTCCACGTCGTCCGAACGCAGCGAGGACACGGAGGCCTTGATGCCGGCGAGCGGCGTCCGCAGGTCGTGTGACACGGCGGCGAGCAGCGCGGTGCGGATGCGGTTGTCCACGGCCATGGTGCGGGCCTGTTCGGCCTGGTCCTTCAGGCGGCGGCGGTCGAGGACCACGGCTGCCTGGGCGGCGAACGCGGCGAGGACGCGGCGGTCCTCGGCGGGGAGCACCCTGCCGGTGAGGGCCAGGGACAGGTCGTCGCCGACGGGGACGTCCACATCGGCGTCCTCGGGCCGGGCGGGCGGCTCGCCGCTGCCGACGCGGGCCGTGCACGTCCACGGGTCGACGTCGCTGGCGCGTTCCAGGAGCGCGGCGGACTCCATGCTGAACGTCTCGCGGACGCGTTCCAGCAGGGCCTCGAGGCCGGTGTCGCCGCGCAGGACGCTGCCGGCCAGGAAGGAGAGGATCTCCGACTCGGCGCGCAGCCGGGCCGCCTCCTTGGTGCGGCGGGCGGCACGGTCGACGACCGAGGCGACCGCGACGGCGACGCCCACGAAGATGGCGATGGCGACGACGTTCTGCGCGTCCGAGATGGTCAGCGTGTGCACCGGCGGGGTGAAGTACCAGTTGATCAGCAGGGAGCTGACCACCGCGCACCCGAGGGCCGGCCACCGGCCGCCGAGCAGGGCGGCGCCGACCGTCAGGCCGAGGAACAGCAGCATGTCGTTGGCCAGGCCCACGTCCGGAAGGACGCTGGTCAGCAGGTAGGCGAGCAGGGCCGGGCCGGCGACTCCGGTCAGCCAGCCGGCCAGGATCCGGCCCCGGCCGAGCCGCGCCGAGCGGGCCACCGGAAGGGCGCGGCCCTGGCCCATGGCGTCGTGGGTGACCAGGTGGACATCGAGGTCGGGGCCCGAGTCGAGGGCCACGGTCGCGCTGACGCCGGGGCCGAAGACGTACTGCCAGGGCTTGCGGCGGGAGACGCCGAGGACGATCTGGGTGGCGTTGACGCCGCGGGCGAACTCCAGGAGTGCCGTGGGGATGTCGTCGCCGATGACGTGGTGGAAGGTGCCGCCGAGGTCGTCGGTCAGGGTGCGCTGGACGACGAGTTCCTTCGGCGACGCGTTGGACAGGCCGTCGCTGCGGGCGATGTACACGGCGAGCAGCTCGCCCCCTGCGCCCTTCTCGGCGAGCCGGGCCGCGCGGCGGATGAGCGTACGGCCCTCCGGGCCACCGGTGAGGCCGACGACGATGCGTTCGCGGGAGCCCCAGATGGTGGAGACGCTGTGCTCGGAGCGGTACTGGTTGAGGTATTCGTCCACCCGGTCGGCGGTCCAGAGCAGCGCCAACTCCCGCAGGGCGGTGAGGTTTCCGGGCCGGAAGTAGTTGGACAGGGCCGCGTCGATCTTGTCGGGCTTGTAGATGTTGCCGTGGGCCATGCGGCGGCGCAGGGCCTGCGGTGACATGTCGACGAGTTCGATCTGGTCCGCGCGGCGTACGACCTCGTCGGGGACGGTCTCCCGCTGCCGGATCCCGGTGATCGACTCGACGACGTCGCCCAGTGATTCGAGGTGCTGGATGTTGACCGTCGAGACGACGTCGATGCCCGCGGCCAGGAGCTCCTCGACGTCCTGCCAGCGCTTGGCGTTGCGGGAGCCGGGGACGTTGGTGTGCGCCAGTTCGTCGACGAGGGCGACCGCGGGACCGCGCTCCAGTACGGCGTCCACGTCCATCTCCGTGAACACCGAGCCCCGGTAGTCCAGTTCGCTGTGCGCGACCTGTTCGAGGCCGTGCAGCATCACCTCGGTGCGCGGCCGGTCGTGGGTCGCCACGAAGGCGACCACGCAGTCCGTGCCGCGCTCGACGCGGCGGTGCCCCTCGGACAGCATCGCGTAGGTCTTGCCGACGCCCGGCGCCGCGCCGAGGTAGATCCTGAACTTGCCGCGTCCCATGGCTCCGGTTCCTCTTGCCCTCGTCCTTGTCGTCTTCGTACGCGTCGTCCTCGTCTACTGCTCGAAGCGGTACCCCATGCCCGGTTCCGTGATCAAGTAGCGGGGGTGGGAGGGGTCGGCTTCCAGTTTGCGCCGCAGCTGGGCCATGTAGACGCGGAGATAGTTGGTCTTGTTGCTCTGGGAGACCCCCCAGACCTCGTGCAGCAGGTGGCGCTGCGTGATGAGCTTCCCGGGGTTGCTGATCAGGATCTCCAGGAGGTGCCATTCGGTCGGGGTCAGACGTATGTCGCGGCCGGCCCGGCTGACCCTCTTCGCGGCCAGGTCGACGGTGAACTCGGCGGTGGTGACCCTCACCTGCTCCCGTACGGGCGCGGAGTCGGCACGCCGTTCCGCGGCCCGGAGCCGGGCCAGGAGCTCGTTCATGCTGAACGGTTTGGTCATGTAGTCGTCCGCACCGGCGTCGAGGGCCTCGACCTTCTCGTCGGAGGAGCGGCGTGCGGTGAGCACCAGGATCGGCGCTCTGGTCAAGCCGCGCAGCACTTTGATCACCTGGATGCCGTCCAGGTCCGGCAGGCCCAGGTCGAGGACGATGACGTCCGGTCCGCGCACCGCGGCGAGCCGCAGCGCGGTCGTCGCGTCGGGGGCGGCGTCCACCTCGTACGAACGTGCCTGAAGGTTGATCACCAGTGCCCGTACGAGCTGCGGATCGTCCTCCACCACTAGGGCCCGCCTCCCCGATCTTTGCGGATCAGCCCGCGGCGTCTGGTGCGGTGCATCGGCGTGCGCCCGGATCTCCCTCGTACTGGACGTACTTGGGTGATTCGGGCGTGCGGCGAGGTGCCGTGCCAGGCGTCGCGGGCCCGCAAAGATCGGGGAGACGGGCCCTAGCACCCGCGTCATCGGTGCGGCCTTCCTTGTCGTCGCTGCGATCGGTGCGGTGCCTGGTTCGCGGCAGCGGGAGGCGGCGGGCCCGGGCCTTGTCCGGCCCAGGGTGGTCCGGACGCCTTGGGCCCGCCCGCTCCCGCTGCTCGCGCCCGTTTCCATCAGCTCTTCGCCGTCAGTTCCTTGAGCGCGATGTTGAGCTGGAGGACGTTGACGCGGGGCTCGCCCATGAAGCCGAGGGTCCGCCCCTCGGTGTGCTGGTCGACCAGTTTCCGGACCTGCTGGATGCCCAGGTGGTTCCGCTCCGCGATGCGGTGCACCTGGAGGTCGGCGTACCGCGGGGAGATGTGCGGGTCGAGGCCGGAGCCGGAGGAGGTGACCGCGTCGGCGGGCACGTCGGAGGGCTTGACCGTGAAGTCGTCGGTGGAGTTGTCCTGCACGACGGCCGCCTTGGCGTCCTTCACCCACTGGAGCAGTTCGTCGTTGTCGCCCGCGCGGTTGGTGGCGCCGGACAGGATCAGCTTGTACTGGGTGTTGACGCTGTTCTCGCCCAGGCCGTTGGAGGGGCGCGGCTGGAACCACCTGAGGTCGGGGGCGGGGGTCTCCTGACCCTTCTTCAGGGGCAGGTCGTAGCGCTGGCCGATGAGTTCGGAGCCGACGACCCGGCCGGTGGAGTCCTTGACCTCGGAGCCGTTGGCCCGGTCGGGGAACAGGGCCTGGGCGACGCCGGTCACCGCGAGCGGGTAGAGGACACCGCACAGCACGGTGAGGACGATCAGGGCGCGCAGCCCTGCCCCGATCAACCGGGCGGTGTTCACTGCGGAGTTGTTCATGACCAGGTCACCCAATGCCGGGGAGGAGGGAGAGGAGTACGTCGATGATCTTGATGCCGATGAACGGGGCGACGAGCCCGCCGAGTCCGTAGACGCCGAGGTTGCGCCGCAGCATCCGGTCCGCGCTCATCGGCCGGTACCGCACGCCCTTCAGCGCGAGGGGCACCAGGGCGACGATGACGAGCGCGTTGAACACGACCGCGGAGAGGATCGCGGACTCGGGCGAGGACAGGCCCATGATGTTGAGCTTGTCGAGCGAGGGGTAGGCCACCGCGAACATCGCCGGGATGATCGCGAAGTACTTCGCCACGTCGTTGGCGATGGAGAAGGTCGTCAACGCGCCCCGGGTGATGAGGAGTTGCTTGCCGATCTCGACGATCTCGATGAGCTTGGTCGGGTTGGAGTCGAGGTCGACCATGTTGCCGGCCTCCTTCGCGGCCGACGTACCGGTGTTCATGGCCACGCCGACGTCCGCCTGCGCGAGCGCGGGGGCGTCGTTCGTGCCGTCGCCGGTCATCGCGACGAGCTTGCCGCCCGCCTGCTCGCGTCGGATCAGCGCCATCTTGTCCTCGGGGGTGGCCTCCGCGAGGAAGTCGTCGACGCCCGCCTCCTCGGCGATCGCCTTGGCGGTCAGCGGGTTGTCGCCGGTGATCATGACGGTCTTGATGCCCATGCGGCGCAGCTCCTCGAACCGCTCCCGCATGCCGTCCTTGACGACGTCCTTGAGGTGGATGACGCCCAGCACCCGCGCACCGTCGGCGTCGTCGACCGCGACGAGCAGCGGCGTGCCGCCGGCCTGCGCGATCGTGTCGGTGAGCCGCCGTGCCTCGTCCGAGGCGTTGCCGCCGCGTTCCTCGACCCAGGCGACGATCGAGCCGGTCGCGCCCTTGCGGATCATGCGGCCGTCCACGTCCACGCCCGACATCCGCGTCTGGGCGGTGAACTCGATCCAGCCGGCGTGCTCCAGTTCGCCCTGTCGGCGCTCGCGAAGGCCGTACTTCTCCTTGGCGAGTACGACGACGGAGCGGCCCTCGGGGGTCTCGTCCGCGAGGGAGGAGAGCTGGGCGGCGTCCGCGAGTTCGGCGGCCGGCACTCCGCGTACGGGGACGAACTCGGCGGCCTGGCGGTTGCCGAGGGTGATGGTGCCGGTCTTGTCGAGCAGCAGTGTGGATACGTCCCCGGCGGCCTCGACGGCGCGTCCGGACATGGCCAGGACGTTCCGCTGGACCAGGCGGTCCATGCCCGCGATGCCGATCGCCGAGAGCAGCGCACCGATCGTCGTCGGGATCAGGCAGACAAGGAGGGCCGTGAGGACGATGAGCGAGGTCTGGCCGTCGGCGCCCGCGTAGATCGCGAACGGCTTCAGGGTGACGACGGCGAGCAGGAAGACGATCGTCAGGGACGCCAGGAGGATGTTCAGGGCGATCTCGTTGGGTGTCTTCTGCCGGGCCGCGCCCTCGACCAGGTTGATCATGCGGTCGATGAAGGTCTCCCCCGGCTTCGTCGTGATCTTGACGACGATCCGGTCCGAGAGCACCTTCGTACCGCCGGTGACCGCGGACCGGTCGCCGCCGGACTCGCGGATGACGGGCGCCGACTCACCGGTGATGGCGGACTCGTCGACGGAGGCCACGCCCTCGACGACATCACCGTCGCCGGGGATGACGTCGCCCGCCTCGCAGACGACGAGGTCGCCGATGCGCAGGTCGGTGCCGGGGACGCGTTCCTCGTTCGGGCCGATTACGCGGCGGGCCACCGTGTCGGTCTTGGCCTTGCGCAGGGTGTCGGCCTGGGCCTTGCCGCGGCCCTCGGCCACCGCCTCCGCCAGATTCGCGAAGAGCGTGGTGAGCCACAGCCACGCGGTGATGGCCCAGCCGAACCAGTCGCCCGGATCCAGGACGGCAAGGACGGTGGTGACGGCCGAGCCCACCAGGACCACGAACATCACGGGCGACTTGACCATGACCCGCGGGTCCAGCTTGCGGATCGCGTCGGGCAGCGACCTGACGAGCTGGGACGGATCGAAGAGCCCCGCCCCCACCTTGCCGGCGGCCTGCTGATGACCGGTGGGCACATCGCTGTGCGGGGACCGGATCGGGGTGGTGGCTGCGGGCATGGCGTCCTGCTCGGTCGGATCCTGCTTCTTGACGGGGGTGGTGGGGGTGGTTGAGGTGGTGGGAGTGGCGGGGGTGGTACGGGTGCCGGGAGTGGTGGAGGTGGCGGGGGTGGTTGAGGTCGTGGGGGTGCCGGACGTGGTCATGCCGCCAGTCCTTCCGCGAGCGGGCCGAGGGCCAGTGCCGGGAAGTACGTGAGGCCGGTGACGATCAGGATGGTGCCCGCCACGAGGCCGGTGAACAGCGGCTTTTCCGTACGCAGGGTGCCCGCGGTGGCCGGGATCGGGCGCTGCTCGGCCAGCGAACCGGCCAGGGCGAGCACGAACACCATCGGCAGGAAGCGGCCGAGCAGCATCGCGATACCGATGGTGCTGTTGAACCACTGCGTGTCTGCGTTCAGGCCGGCGAAGGCGGAGCCGTTGTTGTTGGCGCCCGAGGTGTAGGCGTACAGGATCTCGGAGAAGCCGTGCGCGCCCGAGTTGGTCATCGAGTCGGCCGGGGTGTCCAGGGCCATCGCGGCAGCGGTGAACCCGAGGACGAGCGCCGGGGTGATCAGGATGTAGCAGGCGGCGAACTTGATCTCGCGGGTGCCGATCTTCTTGCCCAGGTACTCCGGCGTACGCCCGACCATCAGTCCGGCGATGAACACCGCCACGATCGCCATGATCAGCATGCCGTAGAGGCCGGAGCCGACCCCGCCGGGCGCGATCTCGCCGAGCTGCATGCCGAGCAGGTTGAGGCCGCCGCCGAAGCCGGTGTTGGAGGAGTGGAAGGAGTTGACCGCACCGGTCGAGGTGAGCGTGGTCGCCACCGAGAAGATCGCCGAGGCGCCGATGCCGAAGCGGGTCTCCTTGCCCTCCATGGCGCCGCCCGCGGCCTCGAACGCCGGTCCCCTGCCCGCGAATTCGGTCCACAGCATCAGGGCGGTGAAGACGATCCAGATGACGGCCATCGTGCCGAGGATCGCGTAGCCCTGCTTGACCGAGCCGACCATCCTGCCGAAGGTCCGGGTCAGCGCGAACGGGATCAGCAGGATCAGGAAGACCTCGAAGAGGTTGGAGAACGGGTTCGGGTTCTCGAAGGGGTGCGCGGAGTTGGCGTTGAAGTAGCCGCCGCCGTTCGTCCCCAGCTCCTTGATGACCTCCTGCGAGGCGACCGCCCCGCCGTTCCACTGCTGCGTACCGCCCAAGAACTGACCGACCTCGTGGATGCCGGCGAAGTTCTGGATGGCCCCGCAGGCGACGAGGACGAGCGCGCCGAGCACCGCGATGGGGACCAGGATCCGTACGACGCCCCGCACCAAGTCGGCCCAGAAGTTGCCGAGTTCACCGGTGCGAGTCCGGGCGAAGCCGCGTACGAGGGCGACCGCGACCGCCATGCCGACGGCGGCGGAGACGAAGTTCTGCACCGCGAGGCCGCCGGTCTGCACGACATGGCCCATGGCCTGCTCGCCGTAGTACGACTGCCAGTTGGTGTTGGCGACGAAGGAGGCGGCGGTGTTGAAGGCCTGGTCCGGGTCGATCGACGCGAAGCCGAGCGAGCCCGGCAGGGAGCCCTGCAGCCGCTGCAGCAGGTAGAGGAACAGAACGCCGACGCCGGAGAAGGCGAGGACGCCGCGCAGGTACGCGGGCCAGCGCATCTCGGCGCTCGGGTTGGCGCCGATGGCCTTGTAGATCCACTTCTCGACCCGCAGGTGCCGGTCGGAGGAGTAGACCCTGGCCATGTGGTCGCCGAGGGGGCGGTAGGCGAGCGCCAGGGCCGCGATGAGCGCGAGCAGCTGGAGCACGCCGGCAAGTTCGGGACTCATGTCCGGCGTCAGAACCTCTCCGGATCGATGAGGGCGAGTACGAGGTAGCCGAGCAGGGAGACGGCCACGATGAGGCCGACGATGTTTTCGGCGGTCACAGCTTTGCCACCCCCTTGGCGACAAGGGCCACCAGCGCGAACACCGCGACCGTGGTGACGACGAAGGCCACGTCGGCCATCGCAACTCCTGAGGTGAAGTGAAGGGATGAACGGGTCGCTCCGGCGAGCGGCTCCTTCGACGGGCCTGCCGACGACCGTTTCGACGAGCCGTTCCGGCGGGCCCTGTCGACGAGTCGTTCGACGAGCTCCGTCGAGTAGAGGAAACCTCCTCCCACAGGCCCGGACGACCCCCGTTGACGCCTCCCATACGGCTCGGCGCCCCCTCTTGACGAGGCTCATACGACCCGTCGTCGGCCCTTGACGCCGCCCATACGCCGCCGTGTCCAATCCGTTGCTGACCTGCACAAAGGCCAGGGAACCAGGGGAAGTCGCGGGGACGCCGCGGGGAGCGTCAGGCAAGCCGGAAGCGGAGGCGGCAGATCGCCGCGTCCGTCTCCCGCCGCACGGCGTGGGCGACGACCGCGCCCCGCTGGTTCTGCAGGATCCGCTGCCAGAGGTGGGCGGGCTCCGCCTCCGGGATGAGCACGGTGACCCGGGTGCCCGGGTGGTGGGCGTGCACCTCCCGCACGTACGCGGCCACGGGACGCCCCACGGTGCGGTGCGCCGACCTGAGCTCCACCAGGTCGACGCCCGGGTTCCACAGCTCCCAGTCGCGGAGCAGCGCGGCCGCGGCCTCCCGGTCCTCGGGCTCGTCGTACGTCACGGTCACAGCGCGCACCTCGTCCCCGAGCGAGACCGCCGCGTTCAGCGCCTCACGGGTCAGCTTCGACAGGCCACCCACCGGCACGATCACCAACGAGCGGTCGCCGTACGGGAGTTCGGGCACGCGGCCGATGCCGAGCCGCTCACCGATGTTCGCGTAGGCGCGGTGCACGGTCTCGAAGGCGAGCACGAGCAGCGGCAGCGCGACCACGATCAGCCAGGCGCCGTCGTGGAACTTGGTCGCGGTCACGACGATCGCGCTGACGCCGGTGAGCAGGGCGCCGAGGCCGTTGAGCACGGCCTTGGCCGCCCACCGCGGGCCGCGCTCGCGGTGCCAGTGCAGCACCATGCCGGTCTGGGCGAGGGTGAAGCCGACGAAGACGCCGATCGCGAAGAGCGGCACGAGGGTGTTGGTGTCGCCACCGGAGAACACCAGCAGTGCGGCCGACACGACGGCGAGCGCGAGCACACCGTGCCGGTGCACCTGCCGGTCGGCCTTGAGGGCGAAGACGTGCGGCAGGTAGTTGTCCCTGGCGAGCAGCTTGAGCAGCACCGGAAGGCCACCGAAGGACGTGTTCGCGGACAGCGCGAGCAGGGTCATCGTCGCGAACTGCACCACGTAGAAGGCCCAGTTGTGGCCGAGCGAGGCGTCCGCGAGCTGAGCGAGGACGGTGACGCCCTCGACCGGCCGCAGGCCGAAGCGGGAGATCAGCACCGACAGGCCGATCAGCATCAGGCCGAGCAGCACACCGAGCGCGATCTCCGCGTCCTTGGCGCGCCGGGCACGCGGCTGCCGGAACTGGGGCACGGCGTTCGCGATGGCCTCGACACCGGTCAGCGCGGAGCAGCCGGACGCGAACGCCTTCAGCAGGAGCAGCGCACCCACCGTCGTGGCGTTGTCGGCCTGGCCCTCCGCGGCCGCCGTCGACACCGGGCCGTCCCGGAACAGGCCGACGGCGACAAGCGCGAAGATCGCGACGACGAACACGGCGGTGGGAGCGATGAACACCTTCGCGGACTGGAGGATGCCGCGCAGGTTCACCGCGGTGACGAGCACGAGAACACCGAGGCAGAGGACCAGCCGGTCGCCGTACAGCTCAGGGAAGGCGGAGGTCAGCGCGGCGACTCCCGCGGTGACGGCGACCGCGACGTTCAGGACGTAGTCCAGTACGAGCGAGGCGGCGGCGACCAGGCTCGTGCGCCGCCCCAGGTGCCGCTTCGCCACGGCGTAGGAGCCTCCGCCGTCCGGGAACGCGGCGATGACCTGGCGGTAGGAGGCGACCAGGACGGCCAGCAGACCGGCGATGGCGAGCGTCACGGGAAGCGTGAAGCCGACGCCGGCCCCGCCCGCCGCGGCGAGCACGAGCACGATCGCCTCCGGCCCGTACGCCACGGACGCCATCGCGTCGAGGGAGAGAGCGGCGAGACCGGTCAGGGCGGTCAGCCGGTGCCGTTCGCCGCTGTCCGGTGGTTCCTCCGCCGCGGGGGTGGTGCCGGACTGGGCAGTCAGGACGGACATCTGGCGCACTCCTTCAACCGCCCACCAGGGGCGTTCATGATCGGGTGCGCTCAGGTTCCGCCGGTCCCGGCCACCGGAGCAGGCCCCTTACGGGTCCTTCATGGCGCGGTCCTGATTTCTTACGTGCCCCTGACGGGGGCGGGCGGGGAGCCGTCAGAGTCCTGTCGGTACGGCGTCAGCGAGCCGCCAAAGGTGTCGGCGGCGACCGACCCTCTCCCTAGCCTCGGTTCCATGGGACGCCGCACCGAAGAGTCCACGGACCACCCGCCCACCGCCAACCACCGTGTCCACGACCGCCATTGGGCCGCCGAACTCCGCGACGCCGCTTTCTGCGCCGGCGTACTGCTGGCCGTGCTGGCGGTCGTCGACACGGCCGCCGGACGGCTCACACTCCCCCGGACCGCGCTGTGGACCGGCCTCAGCCTGCTGCTCTTCGTCGTACTGCTGCCGCCCCGGGTCACGGCGGGGCCGGGCTGGGTGGCCACCCGCGGCCTGCTGCGGAAGCGCGTGGTGCGCACCGACGCCCTGGTCTCCGTCCGCTGGGTGGACGGCGTCTCGCGCCGGCTGCTGCTCCGTGACACGCACGGCGCCCGGCTGGAACTCGACCCGGACGTGCTGATCCGCGACCCCGAACTCTGGCGCCTCTTCGAACAGGGCACCCGCCTCTCCACCGACCGGGGCCTGCTGCTCTGCGGCAGGACGGCGGTGGGGCAGCTGTCCCGGCGGATCGATGGGGAGACGGTGCGGACGGTGTTCAGGATCTCCGGGCTGCGGTAGGCGGGGCAGGGGGGCGCAGGGTATGGCATCACCCGCTGTACGACAGCGCCCCCTTCGGTGGTGGTCACCGAGGGGGGCGCTGAAACGGGGGTGTGGGGTGGGTCAGGCGTCGAGTTCGGTGTTCAGGTCGGTGCCGGTGGTGGCGCGGGTGCGGCCGCGTTCGCGCAGGACGGCGATGGTGATGACGAGGGCGGCGACGAGGAGGGAGAGGAGTACCTGTTCGCGGCCGGTGTCGTCGAAGAGCATGTAGACCAGGACGAAGGAGATCATGCCGATGGTCGCCCAGGTCAGATACGGGAAGGCCCACATCTTGACGACGAGGCGTTCGGGCATCTCGCGCAGGATGATGCCGCGCATCTTGAGCTGGGTGAAGCAGATCACCAGCCAGACGAACAGGGCGACGGCACCGGAGGAGTTGAGCAGGAACGCGAAGACGGTGTCGGGCCACTTGTAGTTGAAGAACACCGCGACGAAGCCGAAGACGACCGAGCCGAGGATCGCGGCCCGCGGCACCCCGCTGGACGTGGTCTTGGCGAAGGCCTTGGGGGCGTCGCCGCGCTTGCCGAGGGAGAAGGCCATGCGGGAGGCGGTGTAGAGGCCGGAGTTGAGGCAGGACAGCACCGCGGTCAGCACGATGACGTTCATGACCTGGCCGGCGTGCGGGATGCCGATGGAGTTCAGGGCGGCGACGTAGGAGCCGTCCTTCACGATCGCCGAGGCGTTCCACGGCAGCAGGGTGATGACGACGAAGATCGAGCCGAGGTAGAAGACCGCGATACGCCAGATCACGCTGTTGGTCGCCTTGGTCACCGCGCGCTGCGGATTCTCCGACTCACCGGCGGCCAGCGTGACGATCTCGCTGCCCATGAAGGAGAAGACCACCATCAGCACACCGGTCAGGATCGCGCCCGCTCCCTTGGGGAAGAATCCGCCCGCGTCGGTGAGGTGCGCGAATCCCGCGCCGGGGTTGTCCGAGCCGGGCAGCACACCGAACACGGCCAGCATGCCGATCGCGACGAACGCGCCGATCGCGACGACCTTGATCCCGGCGAACCAGAATTCGAACTCACCGTAGGAGCCCACAGAGACGAGGTTGGTGGCGGTCAGCACCACCATCACGATCAGCGCCCAGGCCCACTGCGGCACGGACGGTATCCAGCCCTCCAGGATCACCGCGCCCGCGGTCGCCTCGACGGCGAGGACGACGACCCAGAAGAACCAGTACAGCCAGCCGATGGAGAACCCGGCCCACCGGCCCAGCGCGCGGTCGGCGTACTCGGAGAACGAGCCCGACGTCGGATTCGCCGCGGCCATCTCGCCCAGCATCCGCATCACGAGCACGACCATCACGCCGACGAGCGCGTACGAGATGAGGATGGCGGGACCGGCCGCCGCGATACCGGCACTGGAACCGACGAAGAGGCCGGCTCCGATCACACCACCGATAGCGATCATGGAAAGGTGGCGGTTCTTGAGCCCCGCCTTCAGGCCGTCGGGCGAAGGGCTCTGCTCGGCGGGGCCGGACGGTGTGGCCACCTTGGTGGTCGTCGACTGCTCGCTCATGGGTTCCTCGGAGTTCGAAGGAGTGCGGGCCGTGCTTCAGCAGGGAATTGAGGGGAGTTGAGGCAGTGGGTAGGCACAGACGGACCCGGGCACGGTGCGGCGAGCTCAGGTCCGGTTTCGGGAGTGCTGTACGCGAGGGTGCGGCGAGGTGCACCGTGTGGCCGGGTGGGCCTTGCGTACGGACAATTCCGCACTGTTTCCAGTGGGCGCCGATTCTGGCGGCTGAGGGGACGTTCGTTCAGCAGACCGACACCGATGCGGTGCCCGAGTGTCCCTTCAGGGCCAAGACCGTAGGCCATGAAGGGGGAATTGCAAACTGCCTGTTCTGGAAGAACGGGGGTTTGAGCATTTGTATGAATCGGGCGGCTCAGGACTCTTGCATCTGTCCATGGCGCGGGCGAGCGGCCGATCCTACGGTCGCTGTACGCGGGAAATCCGCCGGGTGACCCCCGGCGCTCCCCTTGAGTCAGGGGGCCTCATCGGGCCCGGCGAGACCTGGCGCTCCCTCTGCCCCTCATCGATTGCGGCCGGTCGTCATTTGCTGGAGGTGCCGCCCGCTCCGCCGAGATCGTCATGACTCACCCGCTCGCCCGGTGTCGCCAGCTGGTCGACCGCGTCCGCGCCGACCACCGCACCGGTAGACCTCTTACCGCGCCTCAGCCTGCCTTCCAACCAGCTCGCGAAGGACGTGAGCGCGAAGTTCAGTACGACGAAGACCACCGCGACCACGGTGAAGCTGGCGATGGTGTTCGCACCGTAATTCGCGCTCATCGGGCGTACCGACGCCAGGAGTTCGGAGAAACCGAGCAGTGCGCCGCCCAGGGCGGTGTCCTTCACGATGACCACGAGCTGGCTGACGATCGCCGGGAGCATCGCGGTGACCGACTGCGGCAGCAGCACGTGCCGCATGACCTGGCTCTTGCGCATGCCGATCGCCTTGGCCGCGTCGGTCTGGCCGCTGGGGAGGGACAGGATTCCGGCTCGTACGATCTCCGCGAGTACGGAGGCGTTGTAGAGGACGAGACCGGTGACCACCGCGTACAGCGGCCGGCTGTCCGGGCTGATGTCGGTGAACTCGGAGTACGCGGCGTTCGCGAAGAGCATCAGGATCAGCACCGGGATGGCGCGGAAGAACTCCACGACGGTCCCGGCCGTACCCCGCACCCACCAGTGCTCGGAGAGCCGGGCGATACCGAACAGAGCCCCGAGCGGCAGCGCGATGACCATGGCCAGGGAAGCGGCGATGAGCGTGTTCTCGAGCCCCGGCAGGAGGTACGTGGACCAGGCGCGGGAATCCGTGAAGAAGGGCCTCCACTTGACCCACTCGAGCTGGTTCTTGTCGGCGAGGCTCTGCGCCACCCACCAGACCAGAGCGGCGAGTGCGACCAGGAACAGCCCCGTGAGCAGCACATTGCGCCTTCTGGCACGCGGCCCCGGGACGTCGTACAGAACGGACCGGGAGCTCATCGCCGCACCGACGCCTTCTTGCTCACCCAGCCGAGGAACAGTCCGGTCGGGAGGGTGAGGCAGATGAATCCGAACGCGAAAAGGGCGGAGATGAGGATGAGTTGGGCCTCGTTCTCGATCATGACCCGCATCAGCGCCGCGGCCTCGGCCACACCGATCGCGGCGGCCACGGTGGTGTTCTTGGTCAGGGCGATCAGCACGCTCGCCAGCGGCCCCACCACGGAACGGAATGCCTGGGGAAGGACGATGAGCCTCAGCACCTGGGGGAAGTTCAGGCCGATGGCACGCGCCGCCTCGGTCTGGCCGAGGGGCACCGTGTTGATTCCGGACCGCAGCGCCTCACAGACGAACGACGAGGTGTAGGCCGTCAGACCGAGCACGGCGAGCCGGAAGTTGATCGTCGTGAAGTCGTCGGCGCCGAGCGTGACGCCGAGCGTCTGGAACAGGCCGAGCGAGGTGAAGACGATGACCACGGTGAGCGGGATGTTCCGGACCACGTTGACATAGGCGGTGCCGAAGCCCCGCATCAGGGGCACGGGGCTGACGCGCATGGCGGCAAGGACCGTTCCCCAGATCAGGGAGCCGACAGCGGCGTAGAAGGTGAGCTGCACGGTCACCCAGAAGGCAGCAAGGAGGTCGTAACCCTTGAGAAAGTCGAACACGGCCCGCCTTCCGCGTGAGTGAAGAGCGAGGCGCGCCGCTTACCGGGCGGCGCGCCGTGGGGTATCCGCTTCAGTCGACGATGGTGCCGATCTTCGGTGCGGGCTCGTTCTTGTAATTGGCCGGGCCGAAGTTCTTCTCCACGGCCGCGTCCCAGGAGCCGTCCTCGACCATCTTCTCCAGGGCGGTGTTGATCTGCGCCTTGAGTTCGCTGCCCTTCTGGACGCCGATTCCGTAGTTCTCATTGCTCAGCTTGAATCCGCCGAGCTTGAACTTGCCCTTGAACTCGGACTGCGCCGCATAACCGGCGAGAATCGAGTCATCGGTCGTCAGGGCGTCGATGACCTTGTTCTCCAGACCGGTCAGGCACTCCGAGTACCCGCCGTACTCCTGCAGTTGAGCCTTGGGCGCGATCTCGTCCTTGACGTTCTGCGCCGAGGTGGAGCCGGTGACCGAGCAGAGTTTCTTGTTGTTGAGGTCCGCGGGCTTCTTGATGGTGTTGTCGTCCGCCCGGATCAGGACGTCCTGGTGTGCCAGGAGGTAGGGGCCGGCGAAGTCGACCTTCTGCTCGCGCTCGGGGGTGATCGAGTACGAGGCGGCGATGAAGTCGACATCGCCGCGCTGGAGCAGCGTCTCGCGGTCGGCGCTCTTGGCTTCCTTCCACTCGATGTCGCCGGGCTCATGTCCGAGCTCCTTGGCGACGTACGTGGCCACGTCGACGTCGAAGCCCGTGTACTTGCCGTCCGGGGTCTTCAGACCGACGCCCGGCTGGTCGAACTTGATTCCGATGGTGATCTTCTCGTCGCCCGAGCTCGTGTCGGCGGCGTCTTCCGAGCCACAGCCGGCGGCGGCCAGGGACAGCACGAACGCGGCGGCGGCCGCCGCGGCTGTGACCTTATGAGGCTTCATGGTGACCATTCCTAGTGCTCAAGGCCCCCGGATCAGTGGTGCAGGATTTTCGAGAGGAAGTCTTTGGCGCGCTCGCTGCTCGGATTACTGAAGAACTGAGCGGGCGTTGTCTCCTCCACGATCCGGCCGTCCGACATGAACACCACGCGGTTGGCGGCCGAACGGGCGAATCCCATTTCGTGGGTGACGACGACCATGGTCATCCCGTCAAGGGCGAGCTGCCGCATCACCTCAAGAACCTCGTTGATCATCTCGGGGTCGAGTGCGGAGGTCGGCTCGTCGAAGAGCATGATCTTCGGGTCCATGGCAAGGGCGCGGGCGATCGCGACGCGTTGCTGCTGGCCACCGGAGAGCTGCGCGGGGTATTTCTCCGCCTGGGAGGCGACACCCACCCGGTCGAGAAGCCGGCGCGCCCGGTCGTCGGCGGCCTTCTTGTCCTTCCTGCGTACCTTGACCTGGCCGAGCGTCACGTTGTGCAGCACGGTTTTGTGGGCGAAGAGGTTGAAGGACTGGAAAACCATGCCCACATCGGCCCGCAATGCGGCCAGCTCGCGGCCTTCGGCGGGCAGGGGCTTTCCGTCGATGACGATCTCACCGGAATCGATGGTCTCCAGGCGGTTGATGGCGCGGCACAGCGTGGACTTCCCGCCGCCGGACGGCCCGATGACGACGACGACTTCACCCCGGGCAATCCTCAGGTCGATGTTCTGGAGAACATGGAGCTCGCCGAAGTGCTTGTTGACGTTGCTCAGCACGACCAGATCGCCCGTGGCCGGGGCTGGGATTTCCTTGGTCACGGCTACTCCGCTCATCGCTTTCATAGTCCGTCTTCCACATGGAAGCCGCACGCCGAGAGCGGGGCGGAATGCCTGGCCGCGCCTGGAAACCCCCTCGGACTTGCCTAGCCCCGATAACCCTCCAGCAACCGCAACCACACCTCACTGATCGTCGGGTACGCCGGCACCGCGTGCCACAGCCGCTCGATCGGGACCTCCCCGGCCACCGCGACCGTCGCCGCCTGCAGCAGTTCGCCCGCGCCCGGGCCCACGAAGGTCGCGCCGAGGAGGGTCTCGCGGTCCAGGTCGACGACCAGGCGGGCGCGGCCCGTGTAGCCGTCGGCGTAGAGGCCGGCGCCCGCGACCGCGGACATGTCCTGGTCGACCGCGCGGACCCGGTGGCCCATCGCCTCGGCCTCGGCGGCGGAGAGGCCGACGGCGGCCACCTCCGGGTCGGTGAAGACGACCTGCGGTACGGCGGCGTGGTCGGCGGTGGCCGCGTGGGCGCCCCAGCGGTCCGTCTCCAGGATCGGCGTGCCGGCCGCGCGGGCGGCGATCGCGGCGCCGGCGATACGGGCCTGGTACTTGCCCTGGTGGGTGAGGAGCGCGCGGTGGTTGACGTCGCCGACCCCGTACAGCCAGCGGCTGCCCTCCACCCGGCAGCTGTCGTCGACGCTCAGCCACGAGCCGTCCGCCAGGCCCACCGACGGGAGGCCGATGCCGTCGGTGCGGGGGGCGCGGCCGGTGGCGAAGAGGACCTCGTCGGCTTCGACCATCGCGCCGTCCTGGAGGGTGAGCGTGACGGTGTCGCCGTCTCGGACGACCGAGGTGACGGTGACGCCGGTGCGGACCTCGGCGCCCGCCTCGCGCAGGGCGTCGGCGACCAGCTCGCCCGCGAACGGCTCCATCCTGGGCAGCAGCCCCTCGCCGCGTACGAGCATCGTGACCTGGGCGCCGAGGCCCTGCCAGGCCGTGGCCATCTCGGTGCCGACGACTCCGCCGCCGACCACCGCGAGGCGGCCCGGCACGGCGTGCGCGCTCGTCGCCTCCCGACTGGTCCAGGCGCGGGCGCCGGGAAGGCCCGGCAGGTCGGGCAGGACGGCGCGGCTGCCGGTGCAGACGACGACCGCGTGCCGGGCCTTCAGGGTGTGGTGCTCGCCCTCGGGCGAGGTGACCTTGAGCTGCTTCGGCCCGTCGAGGCGGCCCTGGCCGCGGTAGAGGCGCACGCCGATGGAGTCGAGCCAGTCCACCTGGCCGTCGTCCTTCCAGTTGCTCGTGTACGCGTCCCGGTGGGCCAGGACCGCGGACGCGTCGAGGGGGCCCTGCACCGCCTGGCGCAGGCCCGGCACGCGGCGGGAGTCCGCTCGCGCGATAACGGGGCGCAGCAGTGCCTTGCTCGGCATGCACGCCCAGTAGGAGCATTCGCCGCCGACGAGTTCGCTCTCCACGATCGCGGTGCTGAGGCCCGCCGCGCGGGTGCGCTCGGCGACGTTCTCGCCGACCGGGCCCGCACCCAGGACGACGACGTCGTACTCGGTCGCTGCTGTTGCGTGTGGCTGTCCCATACTCGCCAGTCTTCCCGTATGTGTGCGCGCGGGCCACAGGGGCAGGGGCATCGGTGTCCTGAAGTTCCGGGGGCCTGGAGGCACCGGAATAGGGAGCTGATCCGTGCCGTTGTGCGGGGCAGTACGACGCATCCGACCGCGAAGAGGTAGGTCAACTTGAGCACCCAGGAACTCACCAAGGAGAACTTCGACGAGATTGTGAGTGAGAACGATTTCGTCCTCATCGACTTCTGGGCGTCCTGGTGCGGCCCTTGCCGCCAGTTCGGCCCGGTCTACGAGGGTGCGTCCGAGCGTCACCCCGACCTCGTCTTCGGCAAGATCGACACCGAGGCGCAGCCGGAGCTTGCGCAGGCCTTCGGCATCCAGTCGATCCCGACGCTGGCGATCATCCGCGACAAGGTCGCGATCTTCGCGCAGCCCGGTGCGCTGCCCGAGGACGCTCTGGAGGACGTGATCGGCCAGGCCAGGAACG
Source organism: Streptomyces sp. LHD-70 (assembly GCF_031157275.1). GTDB lineage: Bacteria > Actinomycetota > Actinomycetes > Streptomycetales > Streptomycetaceae > Streptomyces. Next base: position 259,887 of record NZ_JAVIFW010000010.1, on the reverse strand, counting down.
TCGACATGGTCGAGGTGCGCAAGCAGATCGCCCAGGAGCAGGCGCAGCAGGGCCAGCAGGGCCAAGAGGCGCAGCAGCCCGAGGCGTGATCCGTCGTACGAGTGCCGGGTGCGGAGGAAGTCTCCGGACCCGGCACTCGTGCATTGCGTAGGGCACCCCACTCACTCGTGGGGCACCCGACGAAGGGGCGGCTCAGAACGGGTACGTCGCCGCGTCCCCGCGTACCGTCGTCCAGCGCAGCTCGGTGAACGCCTCCAGGTTGGCCTCGCCGCCGAACCGCGCGCCGGTCCCGGACGCCGCGATGCCGCCGAAGGGCGCGACGGCCTCGTCGTTGACCGTCTGGTCGTTGATGTGCGCGATGCCGGTGGGGATGCGCTCGGCGAGGGCGAGGCCGCGCGCGGTGTCGCGGGTGACGATGCCGAGGGAGAGTCCGTACGGGCTCGCGGCGGCGAGGGCGGCGGCCTCGTCCTCGGTGCGGAAGGCGCGTACGGGCGCGACGGGGCCGAAGACCTCCTCGCGGTACGCGGGGGTGTCGTCGTCGACGTCCGCGAGCACCGTCGGCCGGTAGCAGAGGCCCACGTGGCTGCCGCCCGCGGCGAGGCGGGCGCCTGCGGCCGTGGAGGACTCCACCAGGCCGTGCACCTTGGCGAGTTGGCCCGCGTCGATGAGCGGGCCGAGGTGCACGGGCTCGCGGTGCGGGTCGCCGACGGCGAGCGAGTCGGCCTTGGCGGCGAGGCGCTCCACGTACGCGTCGTAGAGCGAGGCGTGCACGAGGTGGCGGCCGGTCGTCATGCAGATCTGGCCCTGGTGGAAGAAGGAGCCCCAGGCGGCGGTGGAGATGACCGCGTCGAGGTCGGCGTCCTGGAGGACGAGCAGGGCCGAGTTGCCGCCCAACTCCAGGTGCGCGCGCTTGAGATGGCGCCCCGCGGCCTCCCCGACGGCACGGCCCGCCGCGGTCGAACCGGTGAAGGAGATGACGGGCACGAGCGGGTCGGCGACCAGCGCCTGCCCGGTCGCGGCGCCGCCGGGCAGGATGTGCAGCAGCCCCTCCGGCAGGCCCGCCTCGGCGAACACGGCACCGAGCGCGAGGCCGCCGCAGACCGCGGTGCGCGGGTCGGGCTTCAGGAGGACGGCGTTGCCGAGGGCCAGGGCGGGGGCGACGGAGCGGATGGAGAGGATCAGCGGGGCGTTGAACGGGGCGATCACGCCGGTCACGCCGACCGGTACGCGCCGCGTGTACGAGAGCCGGGGCGCCTCGCTGGGCAGCACCTGACCGGCGGGGCGGGAGGCGAGGGCGGCGGCCTCGTAGCACTCCTGGGCGGCGACGTGCAGCTCGAAGTCGGCCTTGCCGGGGACGGATCCGGACTCGCGGACCAGCCAGTCACGCAGCTCGTCGGCGTGCGCGGTGAACAGGTCGCCGGCCCGGCGCAGTACGGCGGCCCGCTCGAAGTGCGGCGTGGCCGCCCAGGCCCGCTGTGCCGCCTGCGCGGCCCGGGCCGCCGCCGTGACGTCGTCGCCGTCGGCGAGGTCGAGCGTCCCGAGTTCCTCGCCCGTCGCCGGTTCGGTGACGGTGTGCGCACCGCCGAGCAGCGTGTGGGGCTGCCAGGTCTTCGGGTCGAGCAGGGGCATGCCGGTCTCCGTTTCGACGTCGACGTTCTAGATCTAGTTCTAGTTCTAGTTCTAGTTCTAGTTCTACGCTCTACGTTCAACGAGTTAGTTCAGGATGCAACATCCTAACCATGGGGTACGGGAGTCAAGCCCTGCGGCACGCGCCGCAAGCAGAGCTCAACTCCCGTACGAGTCAACGCAGTTACCGCAGTTACCGCAGTTACCGCAGTTACCGCTCAAGCACCAGCGCGATCCCCTGCCCCACACCGATGCACAGGGCCGCGAGGCCCGTGCCCGAGCCCGCCGCGGCGAGCTGGTGGGCCACCGAGCCGGCGAGCCGCGCGCCGGACGCGCCGAGCGGGTGGCCGATGGCGATGGCGCCGCCGCGCGGGTTGACCTTCTGCGGGTCGAGCTCCGGCCACTCGGCGAGGCAGCCGAGGGCCTGCGCGGCGAACGCCTCGTTCAGCTCGAAGGTGGTGAGGTCGGCGAAGCCGCGCCCCGCCCTGTCCAGGGCCCGCCACACCGCCTCGACCGGGCCGAGCCCGAAGAGCTGCGGCTCGATACCGGTGACGGCCGATGCGCCGATCCGGGCGAGGGGTTCACGGCCGGTGGCGCGCAGCCCCTCCTCGTCGACCAGGAGCAGCGCCGCAGCACCGTCGTTGAGCGGGGAGGCGTTGCCCGGAGTGACCGTGCCGCCGTCCTTGCGGAAGGACGGCTTCAGCTTGGCGAGGGCGTCCAGGGAGGTGGCGTCGCGGATGCACTCGTCGCGGTCCAGGTCGACGCCCGCGTACGGGACGACCTCGCCGTCGTAGCGCCCCTCGGCCCAGGCCTTGGCGGCCTTCTGGTGGCTGGCGAGGGCGAAGGCGTCCTGCTGTTCGCGGTCGATCTTGTGCTTGTCCGCGACGAGTTCGGCGCCCTCGCCGAGGCCGACGGTCCACTCGGCGGGCATCTCCGGGTTGGTCATCCGCCAGCCGAGGGTGGTGGAGTGCAGCTGCTGATGGCCCGCGGGGAAGGCGCGTTCGGGCTTCTGCAGGACCCAGGGGGCGCGGGACATCGACTCGACGCCGCCCGCGATCGCCACGGACGCGTCCCCGAGCGCGATCGCGCGGGCCGCCTGCACGACGGCTTCGAGGCCGGAGCCGCACAGCCGGTTGACGGTCACGCCCGGCACGCTCACCGGGAGCCCGGCCAGCAGCACCGCCATGCGGGCCACGTCCCGGTTGTCCTCGCCCGCGCCGTTGGCGTCGCCGAACACCACGTCGTCGATGCGCGCCGGGTCCAGGTCCGGGGTGCGCTCGACGAGGGAGCGCACCACGTGCGCGGCCAGGTCGTCCGGGCGTACGGACGCGAGGGCGCCGCCGAACTTTCCGATGGGGGTGCGGACGGCGTCGACGACATAGACGTCGCGCACTACGGGCCTGCTCATCCCTGCTCCTTACGTTCCGTTCGTACGTTCCGTTCGTACGTCGCGTGCGCCGCCGGGGCGCGGCTCACGTGGAGTCTCTCGCGACGGCCTCGACGCCGAGGAGCGGGTGCACCTCCGAGGTGCCCGCGGGGTCGCGGACCACCCGGTCCACCAGTTCCGCGAGCCGCTGCCCCGTGGGCAGTTCCATGCGGACGGTGCTCAGGCTGGGGCGCAGGAGGCGGCCGAGCAGCAGGTCGTCGGCGCCCATGACGGCCGTCTCGCCGGGCACGTCGACGCCCGCGTCCTGCAAGGCACGCAGGAGCAGCATCGCGTACTCGTCGTTGTAGGCGAAGGCCGCGTCGAGGCCCAACTCCCGCCAGCGCGCGGCGAGTTGGTTCGCCGACTGCTCGTCGTAGCCGAGTTCGAGCGGGACGACGCGGGCGTTCGCGCAGGCCTCGGCGGCGGTACGGACGCCCGCGAGCCGGGGCGCGGAGAACGTCTCGTAGCCCGGCTCGCGCGGCACGACCACGCCGATGCGGGTGCGCCCGCGGCCGATGAGGTGCGCGCCCGCGCAGTGGCCGACGGCGCGCTGGTCCATGAGCAGCGCGTGCGCCCCCTGCACGCGCTGCGGGCCGAGGGTCACGACGGCCTTCGCGCCGGAGCGCTTGAGCACATGCACGCCGCGCGGGGTCAGCGTGCCGTCGCCGGGCGCGAGGACGGCGACGGGGCGTAGCTCGGCCCAGGCGCGGGCCGCGTCGTCACCGCTCATGCCGAGGCTGCCGAACTGCACGACGGTGTAGTCGAGTCGGCGCAGCGCCCACTGGAGTTCGTTGAACAGATGGGTGTAGAGCAGGCCCACGGGCATGGCCGGCGCGGGCATCAGGACCATCCGGCTGTGCCCGGCGCGCAGACTGCGGGCGGCGGCGTGCGGCACGTACCCCAGTTCGTCGGCCGCCTCCTGCACGCGCTGCCGGGTCGGCTCGCTGATCCGTACGGCGGTGGCGTTGTTCAGGACGTACGAGACGGTGGCTCGCGAGACGCCGGCGAGGCGGGCCACGTCCGCGCTGGTCGGCACGGGCGCGGCGGGCCGCTCTCCTGCCCCGGCGCGCGCGCCCTCCGGCGCGCGCCTCGCGTCCCGCTGGGCTGACTGCTGCTCCGGTATGTGCCCCATGACGTCCGCATCCTTGCAGACGCCCGCCGGGACGGCACGAGCCGGTGCCCGTACCGCGGACCACCCCGCCACGACCTGCGCCAACTCCCCTACGCACATATCCATTTCGGCCGCGCGCCGCTAACGTTCGCGCATACGAACCAGTAACAACCTCGGTAACAACCCCAGTAACAACCCCTAGTAAGCACCACGAGTAACCACCAGGCATGACCGAGTCCCGTCGAGAGGTGCCCCCATGACCCCCGACCGCTCCGCAGGTCTCGCGCGCACGGCGCGGGCGCTCGCCGACGGCGACGTGTCGTCGCGGGAGCTCGTCGCGCGCACGCTGGCCCGGATCGAGGCCGCACAGCCGACGCTCAACGCGTTCCGGCTGCTGCGCTCCGAGGCCGCGCTCGAAGAGGCCGAGGCCGCCGACGCCCGGCTCGCCGCGGGCGAACGGCTGCCGCTGCTCGGCGTGCCCGTCGCCGTCAAGGACGACATGGACGTGGCGGGCACGCCGACGGCCTTCGGCTGCGGCGGCGACTTCCCGGTGAAGACGGCGGATGCGGAGGCGGTACGGCGGTTGCGCGCCGCCGGTGCGGTCGTCGTTGGCAAGACCAACACCTGCGAGTTGGGGCAGTGGCCGTTCGTCGAGGGGGCGGCCTTCGGCGACACCCGCAACCCGTGGAACACCCGGCACACGCCCGGCGGTTCGTCCGGCGGTTCGGCGGCCGCGGTCGCCGCGGGGCTCGTTCCGGCGGCGCTCGGCTCGGACGGCGCGGGCTCGGTGCGGATCCCGGCGGCCTGGACGCATCTGGTCGGCATCAAGCCGCAGCGCGGCCGGATCTCCACCTGGCCGGACCCGGAGGCGTTCCAGGGCATCACCGTCAACGGCCCGCTGGCCAGGACCGTCGCGGACGCGGCGCTGCTGCTGGACTGCGCGAGCGGCAGCCACCCCGGCGATCTGCACCGGCCGCCCGCGTTCCGCCTCGGTGACGCGGTCGGCCGCGACCCCGGCAGGCTGCGGATCGCCCTGTCGACCCGGATGCCGTTCACGGGCACCCCGAAGAAGCTGGAGCCGGTGGTGCGGGCGGCGCTGTACGCGCTGGCCGACCGCCTCGCCGCCCTCGGGCACGAGGTCGAGGAGGCGGACCCCGCGTACGGCCCGGTCGGGCTCACCTTCGTGCCGCGCGCGACGGCCGGGATCGCCGAGTGGGCCGACCGCGTGCCGGACCCCGCGCTGCTCGACCCGCGCACCCGGGACGCGGCCCGACTGGGCCGCGCGCTCGGCGGTGCGCCCCTGCGCTGGGCGCGCCGCGCGGAGGTGGCGCTGCACCGCCGGGTGGGGGCGGTCTTCCGCCGCTACGACGTGGTGCTCGCCCCGACCACGGCCACGCCCCCGCCGCGCATCGGCACCCTCGCGAAGATGAGCGGGGTGGCCACGGACCGGGCGATGATCGCGGCGTGCCCGTACGCCTGGCCCTGGAACGTCCTCGGCTGGCCCGGCGTCAACATCCCCGCGGGCTTCGCCCCCGGCCGGCTCCCGCTGGGCGCGCAGCTGCTTGGTCCGGCGAACAGTGAGGCGTTGCTGGTCTCTCTTGCCTCCCAACTGGAGGCGGACCAGGGGTGGTTCGAGCGGTGGCCGGGGGTGGGGGCTGAGGCGGGCGGCTGAATTTTCCCCTACCCGCCCCTTCCCGAAATCCTGCGGAGCTTCGGGGGCCAGCCCCCGGACCCCCTCCCCCAAGCTCTCGGCTTCGCTCGAGCAGGGGGGACCCCCATCTCAAACGCCGGAGAGGCTGAACTTTTTGGGGGCGCGGGGAACTGCACGAGAGACCGAGCCGGGGCCGGGGCGCAGCCCCGAAGCTGCTGCAAGCTTTCGGGAAGGGGCGGGTAGGGGAAAAAAACCCGTTACCGGGACCCCACGTACTCCCCCAACGCCTCCCCCGTAAGCGTGGACCCGTCCGCGACCAGTTCCGCGGGCGTGCCCTCGAAGACCACCTTGCCGCCGTCGTGGCCCGCGCCCGGGCCGAGGTCGATGATCCAGTCGGCGTGGGCCATGACCGCCGGGTGGTGCTCAATGACGATGACGGACTTGCCCGAGTCGACCAACCGGTCGAGGAGCGCGAGGAGTTGCTCGACGTCCGCCAGGTGGAGGCCGGTCGTCGGCTCGTCCAGGACGTACACGCCGCCCTTGTCGCCCATGTGCGTGGCCAGCTTGAGGCGCTGACGCTCGCCGCCGGAGAGCGTGGTGAGGGGCTGGCCGAGGGTGAGGTAGCCGAGGCCGACGTCGGCGAGGCGCTCCAGGATCTTGTGCGCGGCGGGGATGCGGGCCTCGCCGGAGGCGAAGAACTCCTCGGCCTGGGCCACCGACATCGCGAGCACCTCGCTGATGTCGCGCCCGCCGAAGCGGTACTCGAGCACCGAGGCCTGGAACCGCTTGCCCTCGCACTCCTCGCAGGGCGTCGACACCCCGGCCATCATCGCCAGGTCGGTGTAGATCACGCCCGCGCCGTTGCAAGTGGGGCAGGCACCCTCGGAGTTGGCGCTGAACAACGCCGGCTTCACTCCGTTGGCCTTGGCGAAGGCCTTGCGGATGGGCTCGAGGAGACCCGTGTACGTCGCCGGATTGCTGCGCCGCGAGCCACGGATCGGCGTCTGGTCGACGGACACGACGTTCGCGGAGGCCGGTACGGAGCCGTGGATCAGCGAGCTCTTGCCGGAACCGGCGACTCCGGTGACGACGCAGAGCACGCCGAGCGGCACGTCCACGTTGACCTTGCGCAGGTTGTGCTCGGTGGCCCCGCGGATCTCCAGGGCGTCGTCGGCCTTGCGCACCGTGTCCTTGACCGCCGCACGGTCGTCGAGGTGGCGCCCGGTGACGGTGTCGCTGCCGCGCAGGCCGTCCACGGTGCCCTCGAAGCAGACGGTGCCGCCCTCCGTCCCGGCGCCGGGGCCGAGGTCGACCACGTGGTCGGCGATGGCGATGGTCTGCGGCTTGTGCTCGACGACGAGGACCGTGTTGCCCTTGTCCCGCAGGCGAAGGAGCAGGTCGTTCATGCGCCGGATGTCGTGCGGGTGCAGTCCGGTGGTGGGCTCGTCGAAGACGTACGTGACGTCGGTGAGCGAGGAGCCGAGGTGGCGGATCATCTTGACGCGCTGCGCCTCGCCGCCGGACAGGGTGCCGGAGGGCCGGTCCAGGGAGAGGTAGCCGAGGCCGATCTCCACGAACGAGTCGAGGTTCTGCTGCAGCGCGGTGAGCAGCGGCGCGACGGAGGGCTCCTTGATGCCGCGGACCCACTCGGCCAGGTCGCGGATCTCCATCCGGCAGGCGTCGGCGATGCTCTTCCGCTTGTACTTGGAGGCGCGGACGGCCTCGCTGAGCCGGGTGCCGTCGCACTCGGGGCAGGTGGTGAAGGTGACCGCGCGCTCCACGAAGGCCCGGATGTGCGGCTGCATCGACTCCTTGTCCTTGGACAGGAACGACTTCTGGATCTTGGGGATCAGGCCTTCGTAGGTGAGGTTGACGCCGTTGACCTTCACCTTGGTCGGTTCGCGGTAGAGGAAGTCCTGCATCTCCTTCTTCGTGAACTTCGCGATCGGCTTGTTGGGGTCGAGGAACCCGGACTCCGCGTAGATGCCGACCGTCCACACGTTGTCCGACTTCCAGCCGGGGATCGTGAACGCGCCCTCCGCGATCGACTTGGAGTCGTCGTAGAGCTGGCTGAGGTCGATGTCGGAGACCGAGCCGCGGCCCTCGCAGTGCGTGCACATGCCGCCGGTACGGCTGAAGGTGACCTTCTCCGTCCTGGTCCTGGCCGCGCCCTTGTCCACCCGGAAACCGCCGCTGGCCTGGATCGACGCGGTGTTGAAGGAGTACGCGCCGGGCGGGCCGACGTGCGGCTTGGCGAGGCGGCTGAAGAGGATGCGGAGCATCGCGTTGGCGTCGGTGGCGGTGCCGACGGTGGAGCGCGGGTCAGAGCCCATGCGCTGCTGGTCGACGATGATCGCGGTGGTCAGGCCGTCGAGGACGTCCACCTCGGGCCGTGCGAGCGTCGGCATGAAGCCCTGCACGAAGCTGCTGTACGTCTCGTTGATCAGCCGCTGGGACTCGGCGGCGATGGTGTCGAAGACGAGGGAGCTCTTGCCCGAGCCGGAGACGCCCGTGAACACCGTGAGGCGGCGCTTGGGGATCTCGATGCTGACGTCCTTGAGGTTGTTCTCGCGCGCGCCGTGCACCCGGATCAGGTCGTGGCTGTCGGCCGCGTGCGGCTCGCTCTTGGCCATGGTTCTCATGTCTCCGTCCGTCTGCGGCGCCGCCTGCGCGGCCCGGCTGCTCGTGCCAGCCACATTAGAGGCGGGGCTCGGCCCGTGCTTCTCCATTCCTGACCGGAGGAATTCCCTCCGCCGAGCACCCCCTGGCCTGACCCGCGTGACGACCTACGGCGATGGGTGCCGCTGGGCAGCGGGCCGTGGGACACGTCGGGGCGGGACTCGTGGGTGGGCCTGGACCGGGTGGTGCGGGTGCACGAGCAGGGCATGCGCCGCGAGGCGTGCGCACTCGACCGGATGCGCTTCGACCTGGTGGTGGAGCGGCTGCGGGAGCGGCACGGCGGCGGTGAGGCCGGGTCGTACGCGGGACGGGGCGGGGCCTATGAGGGTGGAGCGGTCTCGTTGTAACGGGACAGGTGCAGCGCCACGCGCCGTATCAGCTCCCTCGCCCGCGGGGTGTCGGTGCCCGAGCTGACGCCGAAGACATGGCGGCCGGAGACGACGGTCGCGTGGGCGACGGCCTTCGCTTCCAGGCCCGTTCGGTAGGTGTAGAGCGCGACACCGCCGCGCGGCCGGTCGATCTCGGCGGTCACGCACCCGCCCAGGCCGGGGCTGCAGCCCCAGGGGAGGGCGTTCGCGGCGTACGTCCGGGCGGCCTTCGCGTCGGGCGCCACCCAGCGCACGGTGACGGAGAAGATGTCGTCGTCGTCGGAGCCGGAGCCGGAGCCGGAGGCGGTGGCGAAGCGGCACACGCTGGGGTGCGGCAGTGCGGTGCCGAGTACCTTGCGGCTCGACTTCACCGGGACGTCGACGAAGTCCCGGCCGAGCTGCGCGAGCAGTCGGTCGCCGAGGAGGCCGCAGGCGTCGGGCCAGTCCTTGCGCGCCACTCCCCCGAGCGCGGCCGGCCGCTCCGCGTCCACGGCACGGTGGCCGGGGCGGAGCGCCGTGTAGCGGGTGCCGTCCTTCTCGTCACTGCGGACGACGAGCAGCTGCCCGCTCACGCCCACGAACGTGCCGGAAACGGGCCAGGGCACACGGCTGGTCCGCCTGCCGTCGAGGTCGGTCAGGCTGCTCGCGCCCGGACCCTGGAGGCGCGCGTCGCCGGGCGCCCACCGCTGGTCACCGCTGTAGGCGCCCTCGGCGTCCGAACCGCTGACGACGACGTCACCGCTCACGTCCCGGAAACCGCCGTAGGACCCCTCGGGCCGGGTCCACAGGGTCTTCCCGGTGTCCGCTCGTACGGCGTGCAGGGTGGACACCCCCTCGCTGATGCGCCGCTCGGAGAGGTACAGCACGCCCCGGTGCTCTCCCGAGAGGAACAGTTCGGAGCCCCGGTCCGCCGTGCGCCGCAGGAGCTCCCGGCCCGACGCGGAGTAGACCAGGAGCTGGTCGTCGAGGGTCACGCCGATCGTCTCGCGGCGCGTCTGGAGCCGGATGTTCTCGAGCCAGCGCCCGACCTTCTTCCGGACGAGCCGGCCGTCCGCCGCGTCGAAAAGGTGCAGTTCCGCGGTCTCGCGCGGGCAGTGCCGGAGCAGCACCAGGCGGTCGGCCGTCGCGCCTCCGGCGGGCGAACGGGGCACCTGGGGATCGTCGGAGCGGGGTGGCGGGCAGACGGTCAACGCGGTCGGCTCCTCGCTCCAGCGCACCGCTCCGGTACGCGGGGCCAGTCCCGCCACCCAACCGGGGGCCGCGTCGACCACGGGCCCGGGATCCGTCAGGATGGGCGCGACCCGCAGCCAGTCGCGGTCCGCTCCGTCCCGCGCGAGGGGGCTCTTCGTCCGCTGCCAGAGCTTGCGGCCGGTGGCGGTGTCGTACGCCGTCAGGGAATTCCGGCGGTTGCGCTGTTCCACGGCGAACAGCACGCCGCCGGAGAGCCCGACCGGCGTGAACTCGTCCGCGGAGCCGCCCGGTTGGGAGAGCAGTCGGCCGTCGCGCGTGTCGACGACGCTCACTTTTCGGCCGTGCGGGATCACCAGCAGGGAGTCGTCGATCAGCGCGGGCATGTCGGCGACGTCCAGTGCTCTTCCCTCGGTACGGAAGGACCAGGCCACGTCCAGCGTGTTGGGGCGTTCAAGGGGTTTCTCCGACGTGCTGCCGTCACCGGCCAGCACCGCCAGGACGCCGAGCGTGAGCAGAATTCCGCATCCCGTGCGCCAGGCCCTGCCCACACGCTGTGCCACCATGCCGCTCCCCGTTCTCCGAGTCGGATCAGCAAGCCCGGGCGTTCCGTCAGCAGCCCGGTGCGTCGGGGCCGGACCGGGCAGGGGCGGGGGTCCTCGACCCGGCGGTAGCCGTCGCCCGACCCCTGGTAGACGGCCCCGTAGCGCTCGGCGAAGCCGGTCACCGCGTAGCGCCCGCCCTGTGGTGCGGGAACCTTCCGGGTGTGCTCCTTGCCGTTCTGTACGTAGTGGACGACGAGCCCGAAGGCGCGCGAGCCCTTCTCGGCCTTGAAGGTCGCGGAGAGGTTGACCTGCTCGCCCGGCGCGAGCGTGACGACCTTGTCCTCGAAGTACGTCCGGGTGGAGTCCTCACCGGTGACGAAGGCGGGCTCGGGGCTGTCCAGGTCGGCGAAGAGCTGGATCTTCGGCTCTCCCCCGGCGCCCTCCTCGCAGAGCAGCGTGCCGTCGAACGGCGCGGCCGCACGCGGCGTCTTCGGCTCGATCTCGATCGACGTGACGGTCAGCGAGGCGGGGCCGCCTTCGAGGGTGAGGCCGATCTTCAACTCGCCGGTCCGCGCACCGTCGTTGCGCCGGATCACGGCGTCCACGTCGCCGCCGGCCACCAGTTCCGCCCGGTCCTCCGGTGCCGAGACCTGACGCGGCAGCGCCGTACAGCCCGCCTCGTTCTCGGATCGGGCGGTCACCGCGAACGGCGCGGACGAAGCGCTCTGCGACGGGTCGCCGGACCCGGCACCCGGCCCGGTACCGGACTCGTCGGCGGACTCGGACTCACCGCTCAGGCCGACCAGTTGAAGCACCACCGCGGTCAGCACCGCGGCGATCACGGGGATGCCCGCGCCCAGCCAGAGCACCCGTCCATGCCGCTTCCACCACGGCTCGGGGGTGTCCTGCGGCGGCGCCGGACTCGTGCGGGAACGGCTCTTCGCACGCAATGTGGTCCGGTTCCTCATCGCACCCCCCGTGCAGGGCGGCCTGCCAGGCAGTACCCGCCGTACCCGCCGCCCCCGGTGATCCCTGGTGGACTATCGTAACCACCGCTCACCGCAGGTGAGTTGGGCAGAAACCGGCCAGCCGCGGTGCGTCATGACCTTCGACCGGCGCGCGGCTCGCGCGGCGGTGCGCAGGGAGTGACTCTCCGGCCGGACGGGCCGGACGGAAACCGGGGGACCAGACCACGATGACACGTGTGACCGGGGGCGGCGGCGAGGACTACGTGGAGGGCGGGATCAAGCGGCTCACCGCGTCCGACCCCACGCTGATCGGCCCCTATCTGCTGCTCGGCCGGCTCGGCGCGGGCGGGATGGGGCGGGTCTACCTCGCCCGGTCCGAGAGCGGGCGCACCGCCGCGGTGAAGGTGGTGCACGAGGAGCATGTCTCGGACAGCCAGTTCCGGGCCCGGTTCCGGCGGGAGATCGGCGCCGCGCGCAAGGTCGACCAGCGGTACACGGCGCCCGTCCTGGACGCCGACCCGGACGCCGAGTTCCCCTGGGTCGCCACCGGGTACGTGCCCGGGCTCTCCCTGGAGCAGGTCGTACGCGGCCACGGACCGCTGCCCGCCGAGGCCGTGCACGCGCTCACCGAGGGCCTGTTGCGTGCCCTGCACGACATCCACGGCGCCGGGATCGTCCACCGCGACCTCAAGCCGTCCAACGTGATGCTCACGGTCGACGGGCCGCGCATCATCGACTTCGGTATCGCCCGTGCCGTGCAGACCTCCGTCGAGTCGATGCTGACCAGCACCGGCATGGTCGTCGGCTCGCCGGGGTTCATGGCGCCCGAACAGATCCTCGGCGAGGCCAGCGGCCCCAAGTGCGATGTGTTCGCGCTCGGTTGCCTGATCGTGTACGCGGCGACCGGACAGCTGCCGTTCGGCCACGCGGCGAGCAACCAGCACGCGGTGATGTACCGCATCGTCGAGGGCGAGCCCGACCTCGACGGGCTGCGGGACGAGGAGCTGCGGGCCCTCGCCGCCCGCTGCCTCACCAAGGACGTCGGCGCACGCCCGGGCGTTAACGACCTCCTTGCGGACCCGCAGCGGACCGCCGCCCTCCCGTCGGCGGACTCGGCGCACCTGCCCGCCCCCGTCGTGACGCACCTGGCGCAACAGGCGGCCCGGCTCCTGGACGCCGAGGCGGCCACCCCCGTACGGGAGGAGGAACCGTCGGCCGTACGGGAGGAGCCCGGCCCAGCCGCCGGGCCGCCCGCCGACCGGGACACGGCGAAGCTCCGCCCGGCCGCGGCGGCCACCGTCCCTCCGGGCGGGTCCGCCGCGCGGGAGCGGGATTCCGCCCGGCACCGCCGCTGGTGGTCGTACGCGCTGCCGGTCGTCGCCGTGCTCGCCCTGGGCGGCGGCACGATCGCCCTGCTGGGGCCGTTCGGCGGGAACGGCGAGGACGAGGAGGCGCCGCCCGCGGACGGAGGCTCCACCGCGACGGCCGGGCCCGGCTCGCCCGCGTCCCCGAGCGGTTCGCCCTCCGGGAAGGGCAAGGAGAAGCCGGACGGCAAGGAGAAGGATGAGGACGGCCAGAAGGACGACGGCAAGGGCGGGGCCGGTACCGGCGACGGCGAGGACGGCGACAGCGCCGACGGGGGCGGCTCGGCGGCCGACAAGGGCGGCAGCACCGACGCGTCCGGCGGCGGCTCGGGCTCCGGGAGCGGCTCGGGCTCCGGGAGCGGCTCGTCCGAAGGCGGCTCGGGCTCCACGGGCGGAGGGAGCGCGGGGGCGGTCCCGTCGTACTTCGTCGACAGCTGGGCGTACGCCGACCAGTACAACATCGGCCAGCCCGGGACCATCACCGTCTCCGGCGGCGGCACGGTCCGCCTGGTCGTCAAGGGGAACGGCATCGACTGCACGTACTCGGCCAAGGTCACCTCGACGGCGAACGAGGGCAGCCGGATCGACCTGGGCACCCAGACCCTCTCGGCGGGCACGCCCGGGCCGTGCCACGCGACGAAGGACCCCTCGTACCTCACGATCAGCGGGGGCGGGGTCCGGTACGTGCCCGGCCCGTCGCACGGCGACGGCTACCGCTACACGCGCGGCTGAACCGGGCGCCCTGCCCGCGCGGGCAGGGCGCCCGACGGCCCCGGCAGGGACCGTCACGGTCAGGTCGGTCAGGTCGGTCAGGTCAGCGGCTCCACCCACACATCCCGGAACCGCACCTTGTTGCCGTGGTCCTGGAGCCGGATCGCCCCCGCGGCGGCGGACTCCGGGGCGCCCGCGCCGGTGGGGCCGTCCACGGCCACGTCGTCGTGCACCTTCTCGCCGTTCCAGACGACGGTGATCCGGGCGTCCTCGGTCTTCTTCCCGTCGTCGTCGAAGCGCGCCGCGCGGAACTTGATGTCGTACGTCTGCCAGGTCTCCGGCGGCTTCGCCATGTTCCGGTCGGCGGCCTTCTTCAGATAGATCGCCGCGGCTTCGTTGTTCGCGAGCTCCCGCACCCCGTACGAGTCGAGGATCTGCACCTCGTAGCGCTCCTGCAGGTAGACGCCGCTGTTGCCGCGGTCCTGGCCGGTGACGTCGTCGGGGAGTTTCGGCACCCGGAACTCGACGTGCAGTCGGAAGTCCCGGAAGTGCTGTTTCGTGCGCAGGTCGCCGCAGCAGACCTCCATGGACCGCTCGGCGGTGTGCGGCCACTCGGCGCTGCGGCCGTCGGTGTGCTGCCATGCCGTGGAGATGCTGCCGCCGGAGAACAGGTCGATCCGCTCGCCCGGGCGCCGCACCTCGAGGGCGTCGAGGTTCACGTGCCCGGTGTCGCCCCCGCCGACCGCGTACGTGATCGTGTTGCGGCCCTTGCGCAGGTCGAGGCGTTCGGTCGCGGTCGACCAGCGGTTCCACTCGCCGGTGGAGGGCAGGCGGGTCCGGCGCGGCTCGCCGCCGTTGACGCTGACGCCGAGCGTCTTGGTTCCGGCCTCGGGATACGGGCCGTTGGCGTAGCGCAGGCCCACGTCGTAGCTGCCCGCCTTGTCCACGTGCACGTCGAAGCGCACCTTCGCGCCCTGCTCGCCGAGGCCGTCGACGAAACCGCCGCCGGTGTACCCGCCGTGCTCGGTGTCGATGGCCGCGCCGCCGGACAGCGCCGCCGACTCGGCGTCGTACGTGGTGACGGGCTCCTCGGGTCCCGGTTTGGCGTTGAGGGTGTACCAGGCCTCCGTGGACCAGAGCTGCTCCCCGCCCTCGGCCGAGAACGGGCGCGGCGAACGGACATGCACGACGCGGTCGCTCTTCAGGCCCGGGATGGCCAGCGTGACCTTGCGGCGGTCATCGGAGAGCTTCGCCGAGGTGACCGGCAGCGACTCCTCGTCGACCTTGGGTCCGCCGTAGGCGGGGGTCGGCACGTACCGCCACTGGGCGACGGAGTACGCGCCCTCGGTGAGCTCGGCCGCGGTCTCGTCCGACAGGGGCTTGGTGTAGGTGAGTTCGAAGCCGTCCCGCGTCGCGCGCATGGTCTTGATGTCGAAGGCGGTCTTGCCGTTCGGGGTGAGTTTCTGCAGGCCGAAGCGGAGCTTGCCCGCCTGGCCCCAGTTGCCGTCGGCGCCCAGGCCGCCGGTGTAGAGCGCGCCGTCGGGCCCGGTGCTGATCCGGCTGGCGCCCGCCTCCAGGCCCTGGGTGTGCCGGAACACCGCGCCCTGGTACTCGCCGTCGACCTTCTCCAGGTCGGCGCGCTGCAGTCCGCCGTACGTCACGTCGCCGAAGACCATCTGCCCGGCGAACGGGCCCTCCTTCAACTGCATCGGTGTACTGGGCGAGTTGGCGATCTCGTTCTGCGGCAGCCACAGCACCGGCTTGGTGACGGGCTTGTCGTCGAACGGTCCCGGAGGGTTGGTGCGGTGGTTGAAGAAGCGGTCCTGCTTGAGGTGCATCAGCTTGGACGCGGGCAGCCAGCCGCCCTGGTTGTCCGTGACGAACAGCTCGTCGTCGGGGCCGCGCCCGATGCCGTTCGGGGTGCGCAGGCCGCCGGCCAGGTAGCTGACCTTGCCGGAGTCCTTGTCGACCTTGATGGTGGTGCCGCGGTTCCTCGCGGGCTGCGGGTCGGTCGTCGCACCGCCGTAGTCGATGGCCACGGAGAGGTTCAGGTAGAAGGAGCCCTTGTCGTAGAGGAGGCCGAAGGCGAACTCGTGGAAGTTCCCGCCGTACGGCCACTCGGCGACCTTGCGCCGCTCGTCCACGACGTCGTCGCCGTCCGTGTCGGCCAGCTCGGTCAGCTGGTGCTTCTCGGACACGTACAGCTTGCCGTCCACGTGCACGATGCCCATGGGCTCCTTGAGCCCGTCGGCGATCTTCTTGTACGTGACCTTCTCGGGGCCGGTGTCGCCGGTGACATGGTCGAGGAGGTACACCTCGCCCTTCGTCTGCTCGCTGCCGCCCCAGGTGGTGATCGCGAGCCGGTCGTCGGGGAGCCAGTCCATCGCGGAGACCTGCGGTTCGAAGCCCTCGGGGCGCAGATCGGTGCGGGTGTAGCCGGGGTTGACCTCGGTCAGCGGCAGCCCGTCGCCGGGGGTGTCGGTGCCGCCCTCGCACTCCTTGCGGCCGGGTGCGGTGACGCGTACGACGTCGGCGTCGGTGCTGAGCACGGACTCCGGTACGGCCGTGAAGGCGGCGGCGCCCGGCGGCTTCCACTCCAGGGTGACCCGCTGGTCGCCGCCCGCGTCGAAGTGGTCGATCCGCAGCGACCGGTAGCCGGCGTCGAGCGTGATCTCGCCGTCCTTGGGCTCGGCCCCGTGCACCCCGTCGTGGTCGATCACCTGCTGGCCGCCGAGCAGCAGGCGGGAGCCGTCGTCGCTGGTCAGCCGGAATCCGTAGGTGCCGGCCTCGGGCACGTTCAGGTTGCCGCTGAGCTGGGAGACGAAGTGGTCGCTGAACCCGAAGCCCTCGGTGGAGTTCCAGTCGGCCGCGGGGACCAGCTTGTCGACGTTCGGGGTCTGCGCGGGCTTGAGGGCGCAGAGCTCGGTGAGCGGGGTCTGGATGTCGAACACGCGAAGGGTGAGGCCGGGCTCCTGCGGGGGCAGGTCGGCGAAGGGGCGCGGGGGATCGTCGGCGGCGGCCGCCGGTCCGGCCAGGCAGGCGCCGAAAAGCGCGGTGAGCAGCAGTCCGGTAGCTTGTAAAGACGTACGGCGTCTGTGGCGTAAGGGCAGCGCGGGGCGTGGCTTCACTCGTCCTCCTGCGTGATTCCGCTGGGGCGAAGCAGACTTCTGCTGGGGTTGCGCAGATTTTCCGCGGCAGAGCGACGCTCAGCGTAGGGACGCCTGCGAGGCCCGTCCATGCCTTTGTCCTCAAAAAGGAGAAAGCGACAGGGAGTTGATGAAGAGCCGCTCCCCCCGCTCCCCCGACCGCCCGACGTTCCTGAGCCCGACGCTCTCGAGCCAGACGTTCCTGAGCCAGACGTTCCCGACGTTCATCCGCGGTCCGGTGGGGCGGTCTTGTGCGGACGGCGGCGACGGTCTTGGGTTGATGGCTGTGAACGCGCCGCCCACGCTTCGCGGGTGACGCCCTTCGACAGAAGGATCGACCAATGAGTGAGGCCGACTGTGCGGAGCACGACGCTCCGGTCACCGAGGACGAGGTGGAGGCGCTCGTCCACGGCATCTGCTTCAAGACCGGTCCGCCCGCCGCCGTGGGCGTGGAACTCGAGTGGCTCGTCCACGAGTTGCGCGCCCCCCGACTGCCCGTGACCCCCGAACGGCGCGCGGCGGCGACCGCCGCACTGCGTGCCCTGCCCCTGAGTTCGGCCCTGACGGTCGAACCCGGCGGCCAGCTGGAGCTGAGCTCGCTGCCCGCCGCGTCCCTGGCGGAGTGCGTCACCTCCGTCTCCGCCGACCTCCGGCTCGCCCGCCGCACCCTGGGCGCTCTGGGGCTCGGCCTCTCCGGGCTCGGCCAGGACCCCTGGCACCCGCCGCGCCGCCTCCTCGACGATGAGCGGTACGTCGCCATGGAGCGGTACTTCGACCGCACCGGGCCCGCCGGGCGCGCCATGATGTGCTCCACCGCGTCGGTGCAGATCTGCCTCGACGCCGGGTACGAGGAGCCGGGCCCGCTCGGGCACGGGCGGCGCTGGCACCTGGCCCATCTGCTCGGCGCCGTCCTGGTCGCCGCGTTCGCCAACTCCCCGCTCGACCGGGGCCGTCCGACAGGCTGGCGCTCCACCCGGCAGGCGGTGTGGGCGGCGATCGAGCCGGGCCGCAGTGCCGCTCCCCCGGAGTCCGCCGAGCCCCGGGACGCGTGGGCGCGGCACGTCCTGGACGCACCGGTGATGTGTGTCCGTACGCCCGAGGGGCCGTGGCTGGTGCCGGAGCGGGTCAGCTTCCGGGACTGGCTGCGCGGCGGTGCGCTGCCCCGGCCGCCCACCCGCGCGGACGTGGACTACCACCTGACGACGCTGTTCCCGCCCGTGCGGCCGCGCGGCCATCTGGAGCTGCGCATGATCGACGCGCAGCCGGGCCGGGACGGCTGGCTCGTGCCGCTCGCCGTGACCGAGGCGCTGTTCGAGGACCCGCAGGCCGCGGAGCGGGCGTACCGCACCGTGAAGCCGCTGGCCGAGCGGGCGGCGGGCGAGGACGGCCAGGTCAGGCCCGCGCCCCGCAACCCGCTCTGGCTGGACGCGGCACGCCACGGCCTGGCCGACCCGGAGCTGCGCGAGGCCGCCGCGGACTGTTTCACCGCCGCCCTGGAGGCGCTGCCGCGGCGTGGCGCGCCGGCGGCGGTCGTGGACGCCGTCGGCGCGTTCGCGGAGCGCCATGTCGCGCGGGGCCGCTGCCCCGCCGACGACCTGCTCGACGAAGTGAACGGGAGGACGACCACGTGAACGGCACCCCCATCGACGCCCGGGACGAGGACGCGCTGCGCACCGCCGCGCGCGCCGCCCTGACCGCCGCGCGGGACCGCACCCGGCTGCTCACGACCTGCGTGGACGAGGCCGAACTGACCGCGCAGCACTCGCCGTTGATGTCCCCGCTGGTGTGGGACCTCGCGCATATCGGCAACCAGGAGGAGCAGTGGCTCCTGCGCGCCGTGGCGGGGCGCGAACCGATGCGTCCCGAGATCGACTCGGTGTACGACGCGTTCGAGCACCCGCGCGCGGAGCGCCCCTCGCTGCCGCTGCTGCCGCCGGACGAGGCGCACCGGTACGCGGCGGAGGTGCGGGGCCGGGCCCTGGACGTCCTGGACACGAGCGTGCTGCGCGGATCGGCCCTGGTGGACGCGGCGTTCGCGTTCGGCATGATCGCGCAGCACGAGCAGCAGCACGACGAGACGATGCTGATCACCCACCAGCTCCGCAAGGGCCCGGCCGCGCTCACGGCCCCCGACCCCGAGCCGGTGGGACAACCCCCCGTGGCACGTGAAGTCCTGGTCCCCGGCGGCCCGTTCACCATGGGCACGTCGACCGAGCCCTGGTCCCTGGACAACGAGCGCCCGGCGCACCGCCGCGACGTGGCGGCGTACTGGATCGACACGACCCCGGTGACATGCGGCGCGTATCTGGAGTTCATGGCCGACGGCGGCTACGACGAGCCGCGCTGGTGGGACCCGGCCGGTTGGGCGCATGTGCGCGAGCACGGCCTCGTGGCGCCGCTGTTCTGGCGCCGTGAGGGCGGGCAGTGGCTGCGTCGCCGCTTCGGGGTGACGGAGCCGATTCCGCTCGACGAGCCGGTCCTGCACGTGAGTTGGTACGAGGCGGACGCCTACGCCCGCTGGGCCGGGCGCCGGCTGCCGACCGAGGCCGAGTGGGAGAAGGCCGCCCGGCACGACCCGGCCGCCGACCGCTCGCGCCGCTACCCGTGGGGCGACGCCGATCCCACCCCGGACCGCGCCAACCTCGGCCAGCGCCACCTCCGCCCGGCCGCCGCAGGAGCTTACGAGGCGGGCCAATCCCCCTTGGGCGTACGGCAGTTGATCGGTGACGTGTGGGAGTGGACGTCGAGCGGCTTCCTGCCCTACCCGGGGTTCGTGGCGTTCCCGTACCGCGAGTACTCGGAGGTGTTCTTCGGCGGCGACTACAAGGTGCTGCGCGGCGGTTCGTTCGCCGTGGACCAGGTGGCCTGCCGGGGCACGTTCCGCAACTGGGACCACCCGGTGCGGCGGCAGATCTTCTCCGGCTTCCGTACCGCGCGGGACGCGAGCGGGGACGAGGCGGCCGGGGCGGTGGTGCACTGATGTGCCGCCACCTCGCCTATCTGGGCTCGCCGGAACCCCTCGGCGACCTCCTCGTCCGCCCGCCGCACAGCCTGTTCGTCCAGTCCTGGGCGCCGCGCCGGCAGCGGCACGGGACGGTCAACGCCGACGGGTTCGGCGTGGGCTGGTACGCGGACGGCGATCCGGTGCCCGCCCGCTACCGGCGCGCCGGGCCCGTCTGGGGCGACCTGTCCTTCGCCGATCTGGCACGGGTGGTACGCAGCGGCGCGTTCCTCGCGGCGGTGCGGGACGCGACACGCGCGGACGCGGACGGGGAAGCCGCGGCGGCCCCGTTCACGTACGGGCCGTGGCTGTTCAGCCACAACGGGATGGTGGCGGGTTGGCCCAACTCCCTTGCTGCGCTTGCCCGTTCGCTGCCCGTCGACGCACTCCTCTCCCTGGAGGCGCGCTGCGACTCGGCGCTCGTGTGGGCGCTGCTCCTGCACCGGCTGCGGTCCGGGGACGAGCTGCCGCAGGCGCTCGCCGACACGGTCACGGAGGTCGCGGCCGCCGCACCGCGCTCGCGCCTCAACCTCCTCGTCACGGACGGCACGCAGCTCGCGGCGACGGCCTGGGGCGACAGCCTCTGGTACCTGGCGGGGGGCGGGCGCACAGTCGTCGCCTCCGAGCCGTACGACGACGCCCCCGAGTGGCGCGAGGTACCCGACCGGACGCTGCTGATCGCGAGCCGCACCGAAGTGCTGCTGACCCCGTTGAAGGACCCTGAGCTGAAGGAGCCGATGGCGTGAGCACGTTGCAGTTCACCCGCACCCTGCCCGAGGACGCGACCGGCGCCGCCCTGCGCGCCGACGTCCGCACCGGCCTGACCGCCTCGCCCAAGACGCTGCCGCCGAAGTGGTTCTACGACGCGCGCGGCAGCGAACTCTTCGACGAGATCACCACGCTGCCCGAGTACTACCCGACCCGGGCCGAGCGGGAGATCCTGCTGACCCGCGCCGGGGAGATCGCGGCGGCGACCGGGGCCCGAACGCTGATCGAGCTGGGCTCGGGCTCGTCGGACAAGACCCGCCATCTCCTCGACGCCTTCGGCGAGTTGGCGATGTACGTTCCGGTCGACGTCAGCGAGAGCGCGCTGCGGCAGGCCGGTGAGGCGTTGCGCGCGGAGCACCCCGCGCTCGACGTGCACGCCCTGATCGCCGACTTCACCGCCCCGCTCACGCTGCCCGGCACGCCCGGCCCGCGCCTGGTGGCGTTCCTCGGCGGCACGCTCGGCAACCTGCTGCCCGCGGAGCGCGCCGCGTTCCTCGCCTCGGTGCGCGCGCTGCTCTCACCGGGCGACGCGCTGCTGCTCGGCACGGACCTGGTCAAGGACGAGGGGACGCTGGTGGCGGCGTACGACGACGCGGCCGGGGTGACGGCCGAGTTCAACAAGAACGTCCTGAACGTCATCAACCGCGAGCTGGGCGCTGACTTCGACCCGGACGCGTTCACGCACGTGGCCCGCTGGGACCGGGAGCGGGAGTGGATCGAGATGCGGCTGCGGGCCCGCACGGACATGTCGGTGAAGATCCCCGAACTCGAACTGGCGGTGGACTTCGCGGCGGGCGAGGAGCTGCGTACGGAGATCTCGGCGAAGTTCCGCGAGGAGGGCGTACGCGCCGAGCTCACCGCGGCCGGTCTGACGCCGACGCACTGGTGGACGGACGCGGAGGGACGGTTCGCGCTGTCCCTGTCGCGGGTGGCGTGAGGGCGCGGCGCCGGCCTGCGCGTGCTGCACTGGACGTATGACGTATCACGCGATCGTCGTCGCCGATACGCACGGGACGATCACACAGTGGAACGACGGCGCGGAGCGGCTGTTCGGCCACTCCGCGCCGGAGGCCGTGGGCCGGAAGCTGGACCTCCTTGTCCCCGAGCGGTTGCGCGAGGCGCACTGGGCGGGGTTCGGGCGTGCGATGGCCCACCCGAAGATCAAGGACCTCGCGGCGGACCTGCCGGTCCTGTGCGCGGACGGCACGGAACGCCTGTACGCGGGGCGCCTGTTGGTGCTGTGCGACGGCCTGGGCGCGCCACTCGGCGCAATGGCGATCTACGCGAGCGAGGGGAGCACGGGGGTGCGGCCGTTCGGCTGAGACAGGCTGAATCACGTGTCCGCAGCCCTACTCCTCCAACGCCTCCGTGATCTCCGCGGAAGCGTTCCGTGCCGCGCGAGACGGGTCCTCGCCGGTCAGGACCGCCGTCATGTACCGCTTGATCGGGTTGTCCGCCTCGACCGCCGCCCAGCGCGGCGACGCCGGGGTCGCGCGGCCGCGGGCCGCGCCCTCGGCCATCGCGGCGACCCCCGGCACGTCCCGTACCGCGTCCGCGAGCTTCGCCTTGTTGGGGACGTGGTGCATGGTGCGGGCCAGCTCCGTCTGCCACTTGCGCCCGGCCAGCGCGTCGACGACGGCGACAGCGCCCCGCTGAACGTCGCTGCGTTCGGGCACGATCAGGTCCGAGCCGCCGGTGAAGACGGCCGCGGGCTGCCCGGACCGGCGCCCCGGAATGGGGAAGAACCCCAGCTTTCCCTTCAGTTCGGGGTTCTGCTCCTCGATCGCCTCGGCCGCACCCGGCACGGACACGATCTGCGCGACGTCCCCGAGCGCGAACACCTCGGCCTGCGGCGGCGTCTCCTCGTCGGCGTCCTTGGGGCCCCCGCCGAGCTCCTGGAGGCGGCGGTAGAAGTCCATGCCGCGCAGCGCGGCCGGGCTGTGCAGCGTGCCGCGCCAGCGCCCCGCCTTCTCCTCGGCGAGCTCGCCGCCCTCGTCCCAGACGAACCCGGCGAGCGTGTACCAGTCCTGCCCGGCCAGGTAGATCCCTTGGTTTCCGGCGGAGTTGAGGCGCTTCGTGTACGTCAGCCACTCGTCGCGCGTGGCCGGCGGGCGGCTCAGGCCCGCGTCGCGGAACAGGTCCTTGCGGTAGACGACGACACGGTTGGCGGCGTACCAGGGGATGCCGTACTGCGCGCCCCGGTGGTTGCCGGGTTCGGCGAGGCCGGGCAGCCAGTCGTCCATGCCCCAGTCGCGCATGGACTCCAGGGACAGATCGAGCAGTTCGGCCTCGTCCACGTACTGCGCGACCTGCGTGTTGCCGACCTCGATCACGTCCGGCGCGTCGGCGGAGCCGCTGCGCAGCGCGGCGGTCACCTTCGCGCCGACACCGGTCCAGTCCTGTACCTGTACGTCGAGTTCGAGCCCGGTGTGCTCGCGCTCGAACTCGGCCTTGAAGCGGCGGACGAACGCGTCGGAGGCGCTGCCCTTCATCAGCCACACCGTCACGGTGTCGGGTTCCTCCCCGCCGGGGAGCAGTCCGCAGCCGCCCAGCGGCAGGATGGCGGCCAGGGCCAGACAGGTCGCGACAAGGCGTTGCTTCACGTGGGTCACCTTCGGTGTGCGGACACGGGAGGATCGCCCGACGTGGGGGGTAAGCGGGAGGGACGGTACGGGGGACGGCCGCCCGGCCGCTTGCACGGGTATGGCTGGGGATTTTGGTATAGACCAACGGAAGGGTCAAGGTCCCGGCCCTGGGCACCTCGACGACCGCCGGTCGCCTCGCGCCCGCCCGCACCCTGGGGCACGGTGGTGGAGTCATCACGCGAAAGGAGTGCGGCCGCCATGTCCGACCACACCTACCGGGTCTCCGAGATCGTCGGCACCTCGCAAGAGGGCGTCGACCAGGCCATCCGCAACGGCATCGCCCGCGCCGCCCAGAGGGTGCGCGGCCTCGACTGGTTCGAGGTGACCCAGGTCCGCGGCCATATCGTCGACGGGCAGATCGAGCACTACCAGGTCGGCCTCAAGGTCGGCTTCCGCATGGAGGAGGCGGAGGGCTGAGGGTCCCTCCGGGGGCTCCGCCCCCGGACCCCGTATCGCGCTGAGGCGCTCGTCCTCAAACTCCCCCAGCCTTCGGCCGGGAGGTGCCCCCAGACGGGCTGGATTTGATAGGGGCGCGGGGCTGTCACATTTGCGGCTCCGCCGCGGGGCGCGACAAGCCACGACTCAGCGGGCAGCCGAACGACGGCGAAATCAGCCCGTCCGGCGCTTGAGGACGAGCCCGGAGGGCGATCGACGGTGCCCGAGCCAACGGTGCCGCATACGTGTCCGCTCAGGTGCGCCCCTCCCGCTCCTGCGCATCCCTCAGCTCGGCCGACGCGTCCGCCCAAGCGGCCCGTACGACCGTGAATCCCGCCTGGCGTGCGGCCTGGCAGACCAGTTCGTCGTCGTCCACGACGACGCGGACCTCGCGGGCGCGGGCCAGTCGGCGCAGCACGTCCAGCTTGGTGTGCCGGGCGGGCCTGCGATCGCTGTCGCGCCGCATCCAGATCCGCCCGGCGGGCAGCCCGTACCGCGCGAGCCAGGCCTCCGTGTCGGCGCGGCAGCGCTCGGGCCTGCCGGTGAGGTACTGGATCTCGCACTCGTCGGCGTGCGTGTGGACCAGGGCGAGCCCCTCGGCGAGCGGAGGGTCGTCGGGCGCAGCGGCGAAGAAGCCGTTCCAGTCGCGCGGCCTGCCCTCCAGGAAATGCTGGCGGTGCGCGGTGTCGGCGAGGGTGTTGTCCAGGTCGAACACGGCGACCGGGCGGGGTGCGTGGTCCATCCGGCCAGCCTAACGAGCCCCGGGAAGCAGGCGCAGACCTCCCGCGTTGTACGGACCGTGACCTCACCGACCTCACCGACCTCGCCGACCGCACCGCCCGCACCGCCCACGGCACTCGCGGCACTCGCCAAGACCCGGTTCTCCGTGCTCGACCGCTCCCGCACCCTGCAAGGCCAGGACGCGCCCTCCGCGCTCCGCGCCACCGTGGCGTTCGCGCAGCAGGTGGAGGCGCTCGGCTACCACCGGTTCTGGGTCTCCGAGCACCACAGCGTGCCCGGCGTCGCGGGGTCCGCGCCGACCGTGCTCGCGGCGGCGGTGGCCGGGGCGACGCGCACGATCCGGGTCGGCACCGGCGGGGTGATGCTGCCGAACCATCAACCCCTGGTCGTGGCCGAGCAGTTCGGCGTCCTGGAGTCGCTGTTCCCCGGCCGGGTCGACATGGGCCTCGGCCGTTCCGTGGGCTTCACGGGCGGGGTGCGCAAGGCCCTCGGCCGGGACAAGGACGACGCCCGCGACTTCGGCACCCAGCTGGACTCCCTGCTCGGCTTCCTCACCGGCGACCAGACCGACCACCCGCAGGTGCACGCGCACCCGGCGGAGGGGCTGCGCATCCCGCCGTACGTCCTGGCGATGGGTGAGGGCGCCGATATCGCCGCGGCGGCCGGGCTGCCGCTGGTGATCGGCGATCTGCGCGGCCGCGGCCGCATGCTGAAGGCGATCGACCGCTACCGCGAAGGCTTCAAGCCGTCCGTCTGGGCCGACGAGCCGTACGTGATCATCTCCGGCACCGTGGCCGTGGCCCCCGACAAGGCGGCGGCGGGGCGGCTCCTGATCCCCGAGGCCTGGGCGATGGCGTACTCCCGCACCCACGGCGTCTTCCCGCCGCTCGCCCCGGCCGAGGAGATCGAGGCGCGCGAAATGACGCCCAGGGAGCGGGAGTTCTACGAGCAGGGCCTCGCCGGACACGTGCACGGCACGGAGGACGAGGTGGCCGCCGCCCTGGCGGACCTTGTCGTGGCGAGCGGTGCGGACGAGGTTCTGGTGACGACGTCGACGTACGACCGCGAAGCGCTGCTCGACTCGTATCGGGGGCTTGCCCGGCTTGCCGGTCTGAGCGCGGCCTGAGCTCGCCGTAGAACTCCAGGCCTGCGTGGAACCGTCCCGTCCCGTCCCTCGTCCTCGGTGGCGAGCGGCTGCCCGGTCCGGGCCCGCTTCCGTGGGCGTACCCCCGGATGGTGTGGGATGGGCGGCGGCCGACGCGCTCATCGGCGTCTGCGGAGATGTGAAAGCAACAGAAGTGGGGGGAATCGTGGCACGAGCACGGGCACAGAGAGTGCGCGGCGTGGCTCAGGCCCTGGCGTCAGGCAGCGATCCTCGGCAGCTCGCCGAGAACGAACTGCGGCGGCGGGCCGGGGTGTCCGGCGGCGGGCAGGACGGCGCGGACCTGCGGCACGAGGCCGAGCAAGACGGCATGGACCCGGCGGACTTCCCCGCCGCCCGCGAGCAGGGCGGCTCCATCGACACCGTGATGGTGCAGAAGACGGTGTCGCTCGACGACGCCGGGGAGGCCCTCAACCGCAGCGAGCAGCAGCGGGACGGCCTGGAGAAGGTGCATGCCATCTGCCCGATGGTGCTGCCCAAGGGGCGTTCGCTCCTGAGCATGCTGCCGGTTCTGATGCTGCCCGTGGCCGGTGTCGTCGGGACCGTCGTCGTCTCGGCGACGGACGACTCGCCTCTCACCAACCCGCTGTTCGGCATCCACTACTGGATCATCTCGGTGCTCGCCGTGGCCTTCGTGTGGTGGCGCCAGGGCATGGTGATGGTGCCGGACGGCTGCCACGCCCTGATCACCCGCTTCGGCAAGCTGGAGAAGGTGGTCGGCCCCGGCCGGGTGGTGCTGCTCAGCCCGTGGAAGCGGGTGTCGTACATCGTCAACACGACGCGTGAGTACCCGTTCAACGCCCCCGTGCGCGAGGCTCCGACCAAGGGCGGCGTCAAGGCGTCGATCGATCTGTTCATCCAGTTCCGGATCAGCGACCCGACCGAGTTCGTGTACACCCTCGGCGCGGTGCGCGGCTTCGAGGAGAAGCTCAACAACGCGGTCAGCGAGACCATCCGCTCCCTCATCTACGAGCAGGAGGCCGCCGGGATCTACGACATGGTCGGCGAGGACACCGGACGGCTCCTGGAGCAGCTGAACCAGCAGTTCCGTCCCGCCGTCGAGCTGACCAACGCCAACATCACGCACGCCGAGCCCTCCGACCGCAACTACCGCATGGACCTGGCGGCCCCGGAGATGGTGCGCGTCGCCAAGGAGGCGTACACCCACGAGTACGCGCTGCAGTTGCGCAAGGAGCAGGACGAGGGCGATCTGACCAAGGAGCTGGCCACCAGCCAGGAGACGCTCTCCGCGATCCAGGCGGACATCGCGCAGTACCAGGCGCAGATGGACACCGCGGTGGAGCGCGAGACCAACCGCGCCCAGGCCCTGGCGCGCCAGCGCTACGTCCAGGCGGAGTCCGAGGCCAAGGCCAACGCCGCGCTCCTGGAGGCGCAGGCGCTCGACATCCGCGCGGTCACGGCGGCCGAGGCCCCGGAGATCCTGGAGTACCGCTACCAGCAGCAGGTCTTCGACACCCTCGAACAGGTCGCCGACCATCTGCCGCGCCTCGTCCGCATCGGCGGTTCGGCGGACGGCGACGGCGCGGCCGGGGTCGACTTCCTGCAGCTGGCCCGCGAGCTGGTGGGCGAGCGCGGCACGGAGCTGTTCTCGGACGACGACATGGCGGCTGTACGGGCGCGGCTCGGCGAGGTCGCCGAGCGGATCGCCGGACGCCAGACGGAGATCGACGCGCTGCTGCAGGCCGTCGAGACGGAGCGTCCCACCGTGCCCGCGGCACGCACCGAGGTCGTGGCCACCACAGGCACGGACCTGGACATCGAGGCGGACGGCGTGATCGAGGAGGCCGGCGAATGAGCGGCGCACGTACCAAGGAGAGGTCGGTCATCTCCGAGACCGTGGCCTCCTGGAGCAATATCGCCCAGCTCCTGCGCGGCGGCGAGGCGGGCACCCTGATCCCCGTGATCATCCCCCGGCACCAGCGCAAGCTGTGGTGGATGCTGCCGCTCTGGGTCGGGCTCTTCGCGCTGGTCAGCGGTGTGATGCTGGGCCTGCGCGCGGGCGACGAGGGCAGCGTCTCGGACGTCGCGTACGGCACGCTGTCCACGCTCGCGTACATCGCCGGGGCGGTGCTGCTCCTGATCGGCGGGCTCTGGTGGTGGCGGTCCTCGATCGTCGAGATCGAGCAGGGCACCCACGGTGTGCTGACCCGGTACGGCGCGGTCACCCGCACCCTGGACGCGGGTCGGCACTACCTGTGGCACCCGTGGTCGCGGGTGGACTTCGTGGTCGACGTCGCCACCGAGATCCCCTACTCCGCGCCGGTGATGGCCTGCCCCACGCGGGAGAACGTGCCGCTGCGGTCGATCGAGTTCTTCCTGAAGTTCCGCATCACGGACGCCGTGCACTTCGTCCGCACCATCGGCGCGGGCAACTTCGACCTGGTCCTTTCCAGCGCCGTCCAGGACGCGATCCGGCAGCGGGCCCGCCTCATCCAGACCGAGCGGGCGTACGACCTGCGCGGCTCGGACGTGGCGGACATGCAGGAGCTGCTGAACAACCAGCTCTCCCGCTACGGCGTGCGGATCACCGGCTCCAACATCCCGGACGTCCAGCTGCCCGCGCAGTACCAGCAGCACCTGGCGACCCGTGAGCAGGTCGCCAAGGAGCGCACGGCCTACGAGCAGGAGTGGGGCCTGACCCGTAAGCGCCGTATCGACCAGCTCGGTATGGACATCGAGCGGGCCAAGAAGGTGCGCGACGCCCGCATCGTCGAGGTGAAGGCTGCGCTGAACAAGGCCCGTGAGGAGGTCGCGCAGCTCCTGGAGGAGCAGGAGACCAACGCCCAGCGGGTGCGGTTCGAGATCGAGACGCGCGGCCGCAGCGGCCTGATCTCCGCGGAGAACGAGTCCCGTGCGCAGCGCGCGCTGGCCAAGGCCTACCGCGACAACCGGGCGGTGCTGCAGTACGAACTGGCCCGCCGCCGCCTCGAAGTGGGCGCCGAGCTGGCCTCGCGGGCGCCGCAGCCGGTGGTGGTCCGCACGGACGGCGCCGGTGACACCTCGGCCCTGTCGACGCTGCTCGCGGCGCAGCTGCTGCCGCGCCTCACGTCGACGCCGACCGCGTTGCCCGCGCTCGACACCCGGCTCCTGGGGCAGGACGAGGAGTACGACGCCGAGGACTGAGTGACGGCACAGTGACGGCACGGGGCGCGCGCGGGCGACCTAGAATCGTGGGGTTTGCCCCCTCCACCCCCGCGGAGCGCCCCGTGTCGATCAGCCCCCATGAGCACGACCCGTACGTCCGCGTCCGCGGTGCCCGTGAGCACAACCTGCGGGGGGTCGACGTGGACGTGCCGCGGAACGTGCTCGTGGCGTTCACCGGGGTGTCCGGCTCGGGGAAGTCCTCGCTCGCGTTCGGGACGATCTACGCGGAGGCGCAGCGGCGGTACTTCGAGTCGGTGGCGCCGTACGCACGCCGCCTGATCCACCAGGTGGGGGCGCCGAAGGTGGGCGAGATCAGCGGGCTGCCGCCGGCGGTCTCCCTGGAGCAGCGGCGCTCCGCGCCCACCTCGCGCTCCTCGGTGGGCACGGTGACGACGCTCTCCAACTCGCTGCGGATGCTGTTCTCCCGCGCGGGCGACTACCCGAAGGGCGCCGAGCGCCTCGATTCCGACGCGTTCTCGCCGAACACGGCCGCGGGCGCCTGCCCGGACTGCCACGGCCTGGGCCTGGTGCACCGTACGACGGAGGCGCTGCTCGTCCCCGACCCGGCGCTCTCGATCCGGGAGGGCGCGATCGCGGCGTGGCCGGGCGCGTGGCAGGGCAAGAACCTGCGGGACGTCCTGGACGCGCTCGGGTACGACGTGGACCGGCCCTGGCGCGAACTGCCGCGGCAGGACCGGGAGTGGATCCTGTTCACCGACGAGCAACCGGTCGTCACGGTGCACCCGGTGCGGGACGCGGGCCGTATCCACCGCCCGTACCAGGGCACGTACATGAGCGCCCGGCGGTACGTCCTGAAGACCTTCGCGGACTCCAAGAGCCAGACGCTGCGCACCAAGGCCGAGCGGTTCCTGCAGAGTGCTCCGTGCCCGGCGTGCGCGGGGCGGCGGCTGCGGCCCGAGGCGCTCGCGGTCACGTTCGCGGGCCGCACGATCGCGGAGTTGGCGGCCCTCCCGCTGACCGCCCTGGCGTCCCTGCTGCGTGCGGCCGACGGCGACGAGACGGCCCGCGTACTCACCGCCGACCTGCTCGCCCGGATCGAGGTCATCACCGAACTCGGCCTGGGCTACCTGGGCTTGGACCGCTCGACGCCCACGCTCTCGGCGGGCGAACTCCAACGCCTGCGCCTGGCAACGCAGTTGCGCTCGGGCCTCTTCGGTGTGGTGTACGTCCTGGACGAGCCGTCGGCGGGCCTGCACCCGGCGGACACGGAGGCGCTGCTCACGGTCCTGGACCGGCTGAAGGCGGCGGGCAACTCGGTGTTCGTGGTCGAGCACCACCTCGATGTCGTACGCCGCGCCGACTGGCTGGTCGACGTGGGCCCGCGCGCCGGCGAGCACGGCGGGCAGGTGCTGCACAGCGGGCCGGTGGCGTCGCTCGCGGACGTCGCGGAGTCGGCGACCCGGCGCTTCCTGTTCGAGCCGCCGCGAGCCGGTACGCGTACGGTGCGCGAGCCGGACGGCTGGCTGAAGCTGGCCGGGGTGACACGGCACAACCTGCGGGGCGTCGACGCGGAGTTCCCGCTCGGCACGTTCACCGCGGTCACGGGCGTCTCGGGCTCGGGCAAGTCGACCCTGGTCGGACAGGAACTCCCCCTGGTGGCCGAGGAGTTGACCTCCGTGAGCCGTGTGGTCCAGGTCGACCAGCGGCCGATCGGCCGTACGCCGCGCTCCAACCTCGCGACGTACACGGGCCTCTTCGACGTGGTCCGCAAGGTGTTCGCCGAGACGGACGAGGCGCGGGCGCGCGGCTACCGCGTCGGCCGGTTCTCCTTCAACGTGACCGGTGGCCGCTGCGAGACCTGCCAGGGCGAGGGCTTCGTCTCGGTGGAGCTGCTGTTCCTGCCCAGTACGTACGCGCCGTGCCCGGACTGCGCAGGCGCCCGCTACAACCCCGAGACCCTGGAGGTCACGTACCGCGGGCGGACCATCGCCGAGGTGCTCGACCTGACCGTGGAGGCGGCCGCCGCGTTCTTCGCGGACGTACCGGCGGCGGCCCGCAGCCTGGCCGCCCTGCTCGACGTGGGCCTCGGCTATCTGCGGCTCGGCCAGCCCGCGACGGAGCTGTCGGGCGGCGAGGCACAGCGCATCAAGCTGGCCAGTGAACTCCAGCGGGCGCAGCGCGGCCACACCCTGTACGTGCTCGACGAGCCGACGACCGGTCTGCACCCGGCCGACGCGGAGGTCCTGATGCGGCAGTTGCACGGCCTGGTGGACGCGGGCAACACGGTCGTGGTCGTCGAGCACGACATGGCCGTGGTGGCGGACGCGGACTGGGTGATCGACCTCGGGCCCGGCGGGGGCGACGAGGGCGGCCGAATCGTCGCGGCGGGGCCGCCCGCGCAGGTCGCGCGGGCGGCGGGGAGCCGGACGGGGCCCTACTTGGCGGCGGCGCTGTCCGCGGAGGCCTGAGCGTCCGACGGCGCGACGAACTGCACGTCCAAGGTGATCTTCACGACCTCCCCGAGCAGCCCCGGCGCGAAGTCCAGGCCGTACTCGCTGCGCCGCAGCTCCCCCGTGGCCTCGAAGCCGGCGTGCGTGGAGCCGTCGAGCGGTGACTCGACCAGGCCGCCGAACTCCACGGCGAAGCTGATGGGCCGGGTCACGTCGCCGATGGCGAGGTCGCCGGCGAGCGTCCAGTTCTCGCCCGCGCCCTCGATCCGGTTCGAACGGAACGTCATCGTGGGCCGCTTGGCGACGTCGAGCAGGTCGGAGGCGCGGACGTGCGCGTCCCGGTCGGCGTTGCCGGTGTCGACGGAGTCGAGCGCGACGGTCGCCGTGACGGAGCTGTCGGCCAGGGTCTCGCCGACGACGAGCGAGGCGTCCAGCTGGTTGAACCTGCCGCGGACCTTGGCGATGCCGAGATGGCGGATGGTGAAGCCTACGGCGGAGTGGAACGGGTCGAAGGCCCAGTTCCCGGCGGGCAGGGGCAGTACGTGAGCAGTGGTCTGCGAAGTCATGCGGCCAGCCTGCGGCGCTGCTGGGTGCGGGAGGAAGGCCGGGCCGAGACGGGTAGGGCGGAGGCTGGTAGTGACAGGGCCACCCTGCGCGCGCGGCGCGACCGTACGATCGACGGGTGAGCGACAACAAACTCGGCGCGTATCTGCGCAGCTGCCGCGAGTCCGTGACGCCCGCCGACGTGGGCCTGCCCGCCGGGCCGCGCCGCCGCACGCCGGGCCTGCGCCGCGCGGAGCTGGCGATGCTGGCCGGGATCAGCGTCGAGTACCTGGCCCGCCTGGAGCAGGGCCGCGACCGCCACCCCTCGGCGCAGGTGCTTGCCGCGCTCTGCGACGCCCTGCAGCTGCCGCTGGAGGCCCGCGCCCAGCTGCGGCACCTCCTGAAGGCCGAGGAGGGTCACTACATGTGCGGGGCCGCGCCGATGCCGGCCCGCGAGGTGCGGCCCACGGTGCGCGCGCTCCTCGACCGCCTCGAACCCACACCGGCCGTCGTGCAGAACCTCCTCGGCGAGGCCGTGGCGTACACGGAGGCGTACGCGCGCCTGGTCGGCCCGGTCGGCGCCCTGGACGAGGACCCGCCGAGCCTCCTCCGCTACCTCTTCACGGACCCGCGCGCCCGGGAGGCCTACCCGGACTGGGACCACGTCGCCGACGAGCAAGTGGCCGCGCTGCACTACGACTTGAGCCGCAAGGACCCGTATGTCGCGGAGCTGGTCAAGGAGTTGACGATCACCGCGGGCGCCCCCTTCGCCGACCGCATCGCCGCCCCGCCCCACCTCCCTTCCGCCACGGGCGTGACCCGCTTCGTCCACCCGGAGGTCGGCGAACTCCGCCTGGCCTACGAGACGCTGTCCCTCCCGGAGCCGGACGGCCAACACGTACTGATCCACTTGCCCGCGGACGCGGCGACGGGGCGGGCGCTTGATCGGTTGCAGGGGTTGCGGCCGGGCGGGTTGCGGGCGGTGTCCGGGGACTGAGCGGGACCGAGGCCGGCGCCGCTCAGCTGACGGTGACGTGGAAGACGTAGTACGCGGGATCGCTGCCGGGCGTCGAGGTGGCGGTCGGCAGGGAGGAGCCGGAGGGCGGGGGCTCGCCTATGCCGTCTCCTCCGCAGTCGGCGTTGACGCAGTACAGGAACCTCATCTTCGCGATGCCGGGCTCCACCCCGCGGAACGTGAAGTGCTGGGTGCTGTCGTCCCCTCCGTCGTTGTCCCCGCTGTCCCCGTACTCCTTGTCCGCGCCGACGAGGCGGACGACGTCACGGTCGGGCCGCGGACTGACCAGCGTCCAGCCCTGACCCATCGAGACCCCCGCCGGGAACTCCAGCTCGAACTCCTCCCCCGCGTCGACCTCGATGGACCGGTCGGTCGCCTCGTACGAAGCGGGTCCGAAGAGCCCGCAGCCAGTGAGGGCGAGCAGGGCCGGCACAAGGCCGAGAGGAGCGAGGCGCCGGCTCGCAGGGGGTGAGGCGATCATGGTCGGTGAAGTTAACAGAGAGCGATGACGGCCCCCAACTGCCGTCACCGCTCTCCTCGTTCACGGCACCTGCCGTGGCCGCTCAGCCGGGTGGGCGGTGGTGTCTCAGCCCCGCGAGACCTTTCGGTTGGCCCGCAGCCACTCCTTGTTCATCGCCGCGATCGACGGCAGCGGGATCCCCTTCGGGCACGCCGTGGCGCACTCGCCGGTGAGGGTGCAGCCGCCGAAGCCCTCCGCGTCCATCTGGCCGACCATGTCGAGCACGCGGGTCTCGCGCTCGGGGGCGCCCTGGGGAAGGACGTTCAGATGGTTCACCTTGGCCGAGGTGAACAGCATCGCCGAGCCGTTCGGGCAGGCCGCGACGCAGGCGCCGCAGCCGATGCACTCGGCGTGCTCGAAGGCGTAGTCGGCGTCCGGCTTCGGGACGGGGGTGGCGTGGGCCTCGGGGGCCGAGCCCGTCGGTGCCGAGACGTAGCCGCCCGCCTGGATGATGCGGTCGAAGGCGGCGCGGTCCACGACCAGGTCCTTGACGACCGGGAACGCGGAGGCGCGCCACGGCTCGATGTCGATCGTGTCGCCGTCCCGGAACGAGCGCATGTGAAGCTGGCAGGTGGTGGTGCGCTCGGGGCCATGGGCGTCGCCGTTGATCACCAACGAGCAGGCGCCGCAGATGCCTTCGCGGCAGTCGTGGTCGAAGGCGACCGGGTCCTCGCCCTTGAGGATCAATTCCTCGTTCAACGTGTCCAGCATCTCCAAGAAGG
Source organism: Streptomyces sp. LHD-70 (assembly GCF_031157275.1). Lineage (GTDB taxonomy): Bacteria > Actinomycetota > Actinomycetes > Streptomycetales > Streptomycetaceae > Streptomyces. The sequence continues at coordinate 225,976 of NZ_JAVIFW010000010.1, read as the reverse complement.
ACATGTCGGACGAGATGCCATCGACCTCGTACGTGGACATGGCGCCGTCGGCGTCGGCATTGCGCTGCCGCCAGACGCGCAGGGTCAGCTTCATCAGGCGTAGCTCCGCTGTGTGGGGTGGACGTACTCGAAGACCAGGTCTTCCTTGTGGAGGGTCGGGGCCTCGCCCGTACCCGTGAACTCCCAGGCCGCCGCGTACGAGAACTCCTCGTCGCGCCGCTCGGCCTCGCCGTCGGGGGTCTGGGACTCCTCGCGGAAGTGGCCGCCGCAGGACTCGGCGCGGTGCAGGGCGTCGAGGCACATGAGCTCGGCGAGCTCCAGGTAGTCGACGATGCGGTTGGCCTTCTCCAGGGACTGGTTGAACTCCTCGCCGACCCCGGGGACCTTGATGCGGCGCCAGAACTCCTCGCGGATCTGCGGGATCCGGTCGAGGGCCTTGCGCAGGCCCTCCGCGGTGCGGGCCATGCCGCAGAACTCCCACATGACCTCGCCGAGTTCACGGTGGAAGGAGTCCGGGGTGCGGTCGCCGTCGACGGCCAGGAGGCGGGCGAGGCGGTCCTCGGTCTCGTCAAGGACCTCGCGTACGACGGGGTGTTGAGCGCTCACCTCGTCCCCGAGCGGGTTGCGCGCGAGGTAGTCGTTGATGGTGGAGGGGAGGACGAAGTAGCCGTCGGCCAGACCCTGCATCAACGCGCTGGCGCCCAGGCGGTTCGCGCCGTGGTCGGAGAAGTTGGCCTCGCCGACGGCGAAGAGGCCGGGGACGGTGGTCTGGAGGTCGTAGTCGACCCACAGGCCGCCCATCGTGTAGTGCACGGCGGGGTAGATCCGCATCGGGGTCGTGTACGGGTCCTCGTCGGTGATCCGTGCGTACATGTCGAAGAGGTTGCCGTACTTGGCCTCGACGGCCTTGCGGCCCATGCGCTGGATGGCGTCGGCGAAGTCCAGGTAGACGCCCTCCCGTCGCCCACCACCACCCTCAACCGAGGAGCCTTCGGCTCCGTCCCTCTTTCCTATGCCGGGGCCCACTCCCCTGCCCTCGTCGCAGACGTTCTTCGCGGCGCGGGAGGCGATGTCGCGGGGCACGAGGTTGCCGAAGGACGGGTAGATGCGTTCCAGGTAGTAGTCGCGCTCGTCCTCGGGGATCTTGTTCGGCGGCCGGTCGTCGCCCTTGGCCTTGGGTACCCAGATGCGGCCGTCGTTGCGCAGGGACTCCGACATCAGCGTCAGCTTCGACTGGTGGTCGCCGGTGCGCGGGATGCAGGTCGGGTGGATCTGCGTGAAGCAGGGGTTGGCGAAGTACGCGCCGCGCCGGTGCGCCCGCCAGACGGCTGTGGCGTTGGAGTTCATGGCGTTGGTGGAGAGGTAGAAGACGTTGCCGTAGCCGCCGCTCGCGAGCACCACCGCGTCGGCGAAGTACGTCTCGATCTTTCCGGTGATCAGGTCGCGGGCGACGATGCCGCGGGCCCGCCCGTCGACGACGATGACGTCCAGCATCTCGGTACGGGGATGCAGCTCGACATTCCCCGCGGCGATCTGCCGGGACAGCGCCTGGTACGCGCCGAGCAGCAGCTGCTGGCCGGTCTGTCCGCGGGCGTAGAAGGTCCGCGACACCTGTACGCCGCCGAAGGAGCGGGTGTCGAGCAGTCCGCCGTACTCGCGGGCGAACGGCACGCCCTGCGCGACGCACTGGTCGATGATCTCGACGGAGATCTGCGCGAGCCGGTGCACGTTGGACTCGCGGGCGCGGAAGTCGCCGCCCTTGACGGTGTCGTAGAACAGCCGGTGGACCGAGTCGCCGTCGTTGCGGTAGTTCTTCGCGGCGTTGATGCCGCCCTGCGCGGCGATCGAGTGGGCGCGGCGCGGGGAGTCCTGGTAGCAGAACTGGACGACGTGGTAGCCCTGTTCGGCGAGCGTCGCGCCCGCGGAGCCGCCCGCGAGGCCGGTGCCGACGACGATCACGGTGTGCTTGCGGCGGTTGGCGGGGTTGACCAGCTTGGCCTCGAAGCGGCGGGTGTCCCAGCGCTCCGCGATCGGCCCGGTGGGCGCCTTGGCGTCGGCGATCGGCTCGCCGGTGGCGTAGTCGGCGTAGGGGGCGTACGAGGGGTACGAGGGGCTGGAATCTGGGGTGCTCATTCAGCTCACCACTCCGGTCATGACGGCGACGGGTACGGAGACGAAGCCCACGGTCAGGAGCAGTGCGAGCCCGTTGGCGGCGGTCTTCAGGGCACGGTCCCGGGCGGCACTGCCGACGCCGAGGGTCTGGGCCGCGCTCCAGAAGCCGTGCCGGACGTGGAAGCCGAGGGCGACCATGGCGACGAGGTAGATGACGTTGCCGTACCAGGTGGAGAAGGTCGCGACGACGTTCTGGTAGGCCTCGCCGTGCACCGCGTGCTCGTTGACGGTGAGGGTGGTCAGGTCGAGCAGGTGCCAGACGATGAACAGGCCGAGGATGATGCCGCCCCAGCGCATCGTGCGCGTCGCGTAGCTCGCGCGCTTCCTCTTGTGCACGTACTTGGTCGGCCGCGCCTTGATGTCCCGACGGCTCAGCTGGTACGCGGAGACGGCGTGGGCCACGACGGCCAGGACGAGGACGATGCGGACCAGCCAGAGCGTCCACTCGTAGTGCATGAAGGGCTCGCCGACGGTGCGCAGCCAGTGCGCGTAGCCGTTGAACTCGTCGGTCCCGAAGAAGATCTTGAGGTTGCCCAGCATGTGGACGACCAGGTACAGGAGCATGACGAGGCCGCTCACGGCCATCACCGTCTTCTTGCCGACGGTCGAGTCCCAGAAGGTGGGTGTCTTCGACGGCCGTCGGTCCGTCCGCGTTGCCAGAGCCATGAGTCAAGACGCTAAGGGCCGAAGGTCCCAGAGGTCCAAGACATGGTCCCCCTCATTCTCATAGCCGATGCCTATCAACCGCGTACGCTGGGGGTTATGCAGTTGCAGCAGCTCCAATACTTCGTCGCGGTGGCCGAGACCCGGCACTTCACCCGGGCCGCCGAGCAGGTCCACGTGGCGCAGCCCTCGCTCTCCCAGCAGATCCGGGCCCTGGAACGGGAGTTGGGAGCGGAGCTGTTCAGCCGGGCGCGGGGCAACATCGCGCTGACGGACGCGGGCGAGACCCTCCTCCCCCTGGCCCGGCGGATCCTCGCCGACGCGGACACGGCCCGGCAGGAGGTGCAGGAGCTGGGCCGCCTGGAGCGCGGCCGGGTCCGGCTCGGCGCGACGCCCTCGCTCTGCACGGGCCTGCTCCCGGACGTGCTGCGCGAATTCCACGACCGCTATCCGGGCATCCGCCTGCTCATCGAGGAGGGCGGCTCCCACGATCTCGTACGCGAACTCGCCCGCGGCGCGCTCGATCTGGCCCTCGTGGTGCTGCCCCTGCCGTCCCCGTCGCCCGCCCTGACCACTCTGGAGCTGCTGCGCGAGGACCTGGTGGTGGTCTCCTCACCGGAGGCGCCCGCGCCGGGTACGCGGGGCCGTTCCGTGCGTGTCTCCGACCTGCAGCGCGAACGCCTCGTGATGTTCCGGCACGGCTACGACCTGCGGGAACTCACGGTCGCCGCGTGCCGTGCGGCGGGCTTCGAGCCGGACTTCGCGGTGGAGGGAGGCGAGATGGACGCGGTGCTCGGGTTCGTGCGGGCGGGGCTCGGGGTGGCGGTGGTCCCCCGCATGGTCGCCACGCGCGCGGGCCGGGGTCTACGGGTCACCCCGCTGACCCGCCCCGGCCTCCACAGGACGATCGCCCTGGCCCACCGCAGCGATGTGGCTCCACCTCGGGCGGCACGGGAGCTGCAGCGGATGCTGATGGAAGCCCCGTAAGGGGCGCGGGGAACTGCGCGAGCAACCACGACGCACCCGCAGCCGGCTGCGCGCCCCCAGCCGGAAGGCGAAGGGGAGGCAGGGGGCTGCGCCCCCTGGACCGATCAGCCCGTCGCGTCGACCAACGCCAGCGTATGCAGACGGTCCGGCGGCCCGGGACGCGCGTAGTACCACCCCTGAGCCGTATCGCACCCCAGCTCCCGCAACTGCTCCGCCTGCGCCCCCGTCTCCACCCCCTCCACCGTGACCGACAGGTCAAGACTGTGGGCGAGGGAGACGACCCCCTCGACGATCTTCAGGTCCACCGGGTCCACCGGATACCGCTGCATGCCCTGCGTGAACGACCGGTCCAGCTTCAGCACACTCACCGGCAGCCGCCGCAGATTCGCCAGGTTCGAGTAGCCCGTACCGAAGTCGTCGAGGGCGATGTCCACCCCCATCTCGGCCAGGCGCCGCAGCGGCTTCAGGAGATCGTCGTCGGCGCCGATCAGCGCGGATTCGGTGACCTCCAGGCAGAGCGCTCCCGGTTCGAGCCCGACCCGCTCCAGGATCTCGACCGTGTCGGCGACCAGGTGCGGGTGGTGCAGCTGCACCGGGGACAGGTTGACGTTGATCCGCAGCGGACCGGCGTCCGCGTGCCGCTGCTGCCATTCGCGGGCCTGGCGTACCGCCTCCTCCAGGACCCAGCGGCCGAGCGGCACGATCAGCCCGGTGTGCTCGGCGAGCGGGATGAACCGGTCCGGGCCGAGCACCCCGTGCTGCGGATGCGTCCAGCGCACCAGTGCCTCGGCCCCGCTCACCGACCCGTCCGCGAGGTGGACGAGCGGCTGGTACTCGATGAAGAACTCGCCCCGAGCCAGGGCCGCCGGGAGGGCGGTGGTGAGTCCGTGCCGGGTGATCGTACGGGCGTCGACCTCGGGGTCGGCGAGCTCGAAGCGGTTGCCGCCCGCGGACTTGGCCCGGTACATCGTGATGTCGGCGCTGCGCAGCACCTCGGCGGGGCTGCGCTCGCCCGCCGGGCCCTCGACGATGCCGATGGAGCCGCGCACGGTGATCTCGCGGCCCTCGATGCGGATCGGTATGGCCAGCATCGACAGGATGCGCCCGGCCAGTTCGTCCACCTCGCGCTCGGTGTCCGTGCCGGTGGTGAGCGCCACGAACTCGTCGCCGCCGAGCCGCGCCACCATCTCGCCGGGCGCGGTCGCGCAGGACTGCAGCCGGTCGGCGACCTCGACGAGCAGCCGGTCGCCGGCCGCGTGGCCGAGGCTGTCGTTGATGGCCTTGAAGCCGTCGAGGTCGAGGTAGCAGAGCCCGAAGCGCCTGCCGTCGCCCGCGGCGAGCGCCTTCTCCAGGCGTTCGAAGAACAGCGTGCGGTTGGGCAGCCCGGTGAGCGCGTCGTGCGTCGCCTCGTACCGGAGGCGCAGGTTGAGCAGGCGCCGCTCGGTGGTGTCCTCCATCAGCGCGAGCTGGTACTGCGGGCGGCCCTCGGCGTCGCGCAGCAGGGAGACGGTGAGGTTGGTCCACAGGACGGTGCCGTCGTGGCGGTAGTACGGCTTCTCGACCCGGTACTCCTCGCGCTCGCCGCGGACCAGCTCCTCGTAGAGCCGCCAGACCTGCGGGGCGTCGTCGGGGTGGGTCCAGTCGCTGATGTTGCGGCCCCGGATCTGCTGTCCGAAGCCGCCGCCGAACATCCGGGTGAGGGTGTCGTTGACCTGGAGGACGGTGCCGTCGAGGTCGGCGATGCCGATGCCGATCGCGGCGCCCTCGAACACGGCGCGGAAGCGGGCCTCGCTGGCGTGCAGGGCCTCGGCGACCGCGTGCCGGGCGTCGAGCGCGGCGCGCGAGATCGCCTCCTGCTCGGCGAGCGTGCGCTCCTTGAGGGCCTGCGCGAAGCCCGCGGCCACGGCGTGCTGCAGCCGCGAGCAGCGCGACCTGAGCTCGTCCTTGCTCCGTCGCTCGTCCTCCTGCCCGCAGTACAGGACGAGGTACGCGTCGACCACGTCGAGGGTGCGGCTGAGCGCCTCCGGGTCCGTGCAGTGCGTACCGACCAGGGCGGCGCCGACCGCCTGGCCCTCGGCCGCGTCGAAGACCCGCGCGGCGAGCGCGTCCCGCAACCGGCGGGCCAGCGGCACCAGTTGCTGCTCCAGCTCGGCCCGGCTGAGCGAGGTGGCCGTGACGGGGAAGACCGCACGGCTCCAGATCGTGGCGAACCGGCGCAGTCTTCCCTCGGGCCCGTCCGGCGCGGCGCTCTTCTCGGTCACGCGCTGCGCCCCACACCCGCGTACCCGGAGAACGTGAAGGGGTCCTCCTGCTCCGGGGGCGTCTCCGGCCGCCAGTGCGGCATCTGCACGAGCCCTGGCTCGACCATGTCGTACCCCTCGAAGAAGCGCGCGATCTCGTCGCGCGTGCGCATGACCAGCGGATTGCGGGTCTTCTCGTAGACACCGACGGTGCCGGCGGCCTCCTCGCGCCCGGGGACGCCGTCGTACGAGGCGTGCGTGAGGACGAGGAGGCTGCCGGGCGCGAGGGCGTCCCGCAGTTCGGCGACGGCGGCGTACGGGTCGTCGGTGTCCTCGACGAAGTGCAGGATCGCGACGAGGAGCAGCGCCACCGGCTGCTCCAGGTCCAACAGGCCCTTCACCTCGGGGCTGTTGAGGATCTCCTGCGGGTTGCGCAGGTCGGCCGCGAGGGCCGCCGCCCCTTCGTTGCCGTCGAGGACGACCCTGCTGTGTTCGACCGCGACCGGGTCGTGATCGACGTACACGACCTTTGCCCGGGGATTTGCCGCCTGCACCACTTCGTGGACATTTCCGAAGGTGGGAATGCCGGAGCCGATATCGAGGAACTGCGTGATTCCCGATTCGACCGCAAAGCGTACGGCTCGCCGCATAAAGGCCCGATTGGCCTGCATGATCTTGGGAAGTCCCGGCATGAACTCCATGGCCTTGCGGGCCGCTTCGCGGTCCACCTCGAAATTATGCGATCCGCCCAGGTAGAAGTCGTACATACGGGACACGCTGGGCTTCGAGATGTCGATGCCCGGCGGGGCCCAGGCGGGTCGATCCATCGTGTCTCCAAGGCGTAGGCGAGCCAGTGTTCGAGCCGAGGCTACTGATCGCTCGCCAACGGGTCGAGCAGAACCGGAAATTGCTCATCCGTTCTCGGTCACGACCCGCAAGGAGTGCATCTGCAGCTGCACGTGCACTTGGCCGATTGCAGATGCACACAACGCACACGACGAGGCCCCCGCTCCGTCGCACACGGAGCGGGGGCTGCGGTCTGACGGCTACTTCGGCGCCCCGACCAGCTTCCCCTCGGGCGAGACCGCGTACCAAGTGCCGCCCACGCCCTGGCCGTTGACGTCGCCCGGCTTCTTGTCACCGGAGAAGGTGTAGAGCGGCCAGCAGTCGATGGTCTGCTGCTTCTTCCCGTCGGGCCGGTCGAACACCGCGAACCCCTTCTTCAGGACACCCTTCGTGTCGTTCTTGTCCACGGGCTCCACGACGGGCCAGTTGTCCAGACAGGCGCCGGTGCAGGCGGACTTCATGGGCCAGGCGGAGTCCTTCTTGAAGCGGTAGACGGTCATGCCGCTCTTGTCGACGACGATCTCGCCGAGCTCAGGGTCCTCGCGGGTGGACATCCCGGGAAGGTCCGTCGCCTCCTCGCCGGCCTCGTCGGCGGAACCGCCCCCGGCACCCGCCGTCGCCTTCTTGCCGTCGGGCGCCGCCGCGTGCCAGGTGCCGCCGACTCCCTGCCCCTTGGCGTCGCCGGGCTTCTCGTCGGCGGCGTAGCGGTACATCGGCCAGCCGGCGACGGTCAGTTGCTCGGTGCCGTCCTCGCGGGCGACCGAGCCGATGAGGGCGGGGTCGACGCCGGGTGCGGCCTTGGCGCCGTCGGCGGCGACCACGGGCCAGGTCTCGGCGCACTCCCCCGCGCAACTGGACTTCGGCGGCTTCGCGGTGTCCTGGTCGAAGCGGTAGAGCGTGAACCCGGCGCTGTCGGTGAGGACATCGCCGAACTTCTTGCTCTTCCACACGGCGAGCTGCCCGGCCGCCTTGGCCTCCGTCCCGCCGCCGCCCGCCGCCGAGCCGTATCCGTCGCCGTAACTCCCGTTCGCCGGGGCCGCGTTGCCCACGGACTGCCCGTTCGAGTCCTCGCCGGACCGCTCCTGTCCGCACGCCGTCGTCAGCGTCAACAGGGCCGCGGCCGCCACCGCGATCGACGCGCTCCGCCAGGTGTTCATGCCGGTCAACTCCCGTACTCGTAGAGGCAGTTGCTACGCATGCGCCACATCGCACGCACCCCTGGATACGGAGCATCCCGCCGCCGGTACTCAACCGCCGCCAAGATTCTTTTCCGTACGGGCGGGGGCCGGGGTGTCCGTACGGGGAGGGGCCGGGGCTTCGGTACAGGGAAGGGCCGGGGTTTCCGTACGGGCGGGGGCCGGGGTGTCCGTACGGGGAGGGGCGCTGCTGCCCGCGACTGCCGTACGGACCGGGCCGGGGCGTCCGCGCGGGTGGAACACCACAGGACACCTCTCCCACCCGTACCGCTCCGAGCTGCGGCGGTCGCACCCCTGCCGCACTCTGAGGGCATGCCCTGGCAAGCACCGATCGTCGTGCATCCGTTCACCTCGGGGGACGGACGCCCGGTCAGCGTGCGCGGACGCCGGCTCGGGACCGCGCACAGCGACCGCGAGCTGCTCGAAATGCTGCGCGCGGCGGGACTTGACGAGGCGGACGCCGCGCTCGACGACCCGCATCTGGTGGAGTGGCGCGGCGCGCCCGCGCACGCGTGGCTGCCGCCGCACGCGGACCGCAGCGCCTGAGCCGAAACCTTCCGGGCCCACGTTCCCCCGTGTGGCCCACGTCCATGCCCCATTCGCCCGACACGGATCGCGACCACCGAAGGGCATACCTAGCGTTTCGGGCATCGAGGTGCATCACCGGTTGCAGCGGAACAGGTCCGCGCCGCTCCTCGGGGACCCTAAGGATTGCTATGCGCGCGATATCCCTCGCATCGGCGGCCGTCGTCACGGCGGGCGCCCTGGCCCTCACCACCCCGGCCGCCCATGCCACGGTCGCGGGGGACAACGACAACAACATCACGTCGTTCGGCTTCAGCGTGACGCCGTCGACGGTCGCCGCGGGAGGCCAGGTCCACTTGAAGGTGGACGGCTGCGACGCGACGGCGCACGCCACCTCCGGCGTCTTCGACAAGGTGAGGATCCCCCGGGGCCGGACGGCCACCGCCACCGTCGACTGGGACGCCAAGCCGGGCGCGATGTACACCGTCACCTTCGAGTGCAAGGGCGAGACGGGCACCACGGATCTGACCATCGCCACCGGCGGGGGCCAGCACACCGGCGGCCAGCACACGGGCGGACAGCAGCACAACGTCCACCGCGGCGTGCACGCCGGAATCGGCGGCGCCTTCGGCGACCTCGACTTCCACGACCTCGCCCTGGGCGCCGCCCTGATCACGGGCGCGCTCGGCTCCGCGTACTACTGGGCGAGGCGCCGCCCGGACGAGGACGGCGCCTGAGCGCGGGGCACGGACGCCGGGCCGCCGCCATGACCCCTCGACACTCGTACGGGACGCCTCAACTCCCGTTCACGGACAGTCAACTCCCTTACGCTGAACGGCACTTCGCCCCGGGATCCGCACCGGCCCCGGGACGAAGTGCCGCCGTGCGCGCCCGTGGGCGCGCGGATGGGTCAGGCGCGGCCGGTCCTGGTCTCGCCGCGGCGGCGCAGCCAGAACGCGCCGCCACCGATGAGCGCGGCACCCGCGAGGGAACCGCCGATGGCGACGTCGGTCGACGTGGCACCGGTGCTGGTGCTGCCGCCGAGACCGCCTCCGGCGCCGCCGTGGATCACGGTGAGGGCGCCCTCCCGGGTCACGCTGCCCGCGGCGCCGCAGGTGGCGGTGACGCTGTGCGAGCCGATGTGGGCGTTGCGCTTGATCCTCACGGTGGCGGTGGCCATGTTGCCGCCGCTCGGGCGCAGCCGGGTGTTCCGGAAGGCCGACGAAGAGACGTGGTTGTTGCTGCCCCTGGTGCACTCGTGGGCGTTGACCGTCACCGTGACGGTGCCGCCGCGGAAGGTGGTCGTCGGCGAGACGGTGATGGCGCTTGCGTCCCAGGCGCTCGCGGACGGTGCTGCGAGCCCGATGATGGCACCGGCGGCGGCCGTAACCGCCAGGGCACGAGAAGTACGCATGAGAACCTCCGCGGGAGAGCGCCCCGAGGAACCGTCCCCGGGCAGGATTGGCGAGATCGCCCTCCCAGACCGACCCTCAGGTGCCGTGCACCCGCCCGCATTTCGGGGCTGGTCCGTCCTGGTGAGGCGACACGCCGGGGCAAAGTCCCGCGGAGGCGAGTAAGGGCAGGTCACGGACCGTCAGAAATTGTCTGAGGCGGGAAACTCGGATGGCGCACGGACCGTTCGGCCGCCACCCGTTCGCCTCTTCGCTGTCGCCGCATTTCCGAACGGCCTTTAGCGTTCTGCCATGTGCAATGGACGCGGCAGGACCGTCGCGTTGAGAGGGGATAGAGAATGCCTTCGTCCCAGTCCGCCGCCGAGGAGGAGCCGCAGAAGAAGCGCGCCCCATGGGGAGTGATAGCGCTGGTTCTGCTCACCGGGCTCGCCTTGATAAGGAATGGTTCCGGCGAATTCACGGTGGGACCTCCGCAGCCCGCCTCCGCCGCGGCGACCGACAACCGCGTGCACGGCCAGACGCGCGCCGACGGCGCCGCGCCGCTGTCGTTCTCCCTCGCCGAGCGGGTCAGGATCCCGGCGATCCAGGTGGACGCCCCGATCATGACCGTGGGCCTGGACGCCCAGGGCTGGGTGGACGCGCCGCCTCCGCAGGACCCGAACCTGGCAGGCTGGTTCAACGGATCCGTCTCGCCGGGCGAGAAGGGCACGTCCGTGATCGTCGGCCATGTCGACAACAACGCGGGGCCCGCGATCTTCTACGGCCTCGGTTCGCTGACCAAGGGAAACCATGTCGAGATCACCCGCAAGGACGGCCGCACCGCCGTTTTCGAGGTGTACGGGATCGAGGTGTTCGACAAGGAGAACGTCCCGGGCACCAAGGTGTACGGCAACACCGGCGAGGCCGAACTGCGCGTCATCACCTGCGGCGGCGGATTCACGAAGGAGAACGGCTACGACGGAAATGTCGTGGCGTTCGCCCGGATGGTGAAGACGATCTGAGCGGGACAGACAGCACAGCAGGCAGACAACTGCCGGGCGGGCTCGAAGAATTGAGCCCGCCCGGCAGTTTTTTCTGCGTCCGATAGATCCCGCCGGTGGATTCCTTCGGCGGATTCCTTCGGTGGATTCCTTCGGTGGATCCTTTGGTCGATCCTTCGGCGGAATCCCTACATCAGGGCACGGCTCGGCACCCCGATCCGATATCCCTCGTCGAGCAGTTTCGGCAGATACGTCCGCAGGGCCTTCACGGTCTGGGAGCGATTGCCGCCCGCGTCGTGCGAGAGCACCACGACGCCGGGCCCCGCGCCTTTCAGGACGCGTCTGACGATGGTGCCGGTGCCCGGCTCCTGCCAGTCGAGGGTGTCGACCGTCCAGGCCAGGGGCTCCATGCCGAGTTCGGCGCCGATCTCGAACGCCGAGCGGTTCCACGCCCCGTACGGCGCGCGGAACCAGAGCGGCGGCCGACCCACGACGTCCAGGACGGCGCCGCTGGTGCGCTCGATCTCGTCGCGGATCCCGGGGCGCCGCATCAGGGTCAGCTGGGGGTGCGTGAAGGTGTGGTTGCCGATGGTGTGGCCCTCGTCGATCATCCGCCGCAGCAGGTCCGGGCTGGACTCGGCCATCTCGCCGCAGACGAAGAACATCGCGCGCACGTCGTGCTTGCGCAGAGTGGTCAGGATGTCCGGGGTGTAGCGGGGGTCGGGGCCGTCGTCGAAGGTGAGGACCATGCTCCGGTCACGGTCGGCCATCCGCAGAATAGGCTTGCTGCGTACGGGAGTTCGCGCCACGGCTGCCCGCTGCGGACCGTAGCCCGTCATGGGCTGCAGCCGGTACGCCGAAGGCTTCTGAGGGCGGGCCGCCTGGGCGCCCGCGGCGGGGCCCGGCGAGGTGGACGGGCGGGCGGTGGTGCCGGACCGTTCGGTGCCGGCACAGCCGGCGGTGGCCGCGAGGGCGAAGAGGGCGGCGCCGCGCAGGAGTACGCGGCGCCCCGGAAGCATTTCGTCCGTTTTCATGACTTATGCGTCGCACGCCCGTGCCTGGATGCCCTCCATCAACACGGCCCCCCGCCGGAAAGCACCTGATGGGACCGGCTCGGGGTGCGGGACGGGCCTTCTCGGGTTAGGGGATGGGGGTGGCGTACGGTCAATTCCGGCTTCCGTAGGAGTAGTTAGCGGCGGGCGCACCCCCGTTCACCGGCCCGTCGCCGCCTCCACGTACCGTGATCATCGCGCACGTCGGCACACGGAAGAGGAGAGCCATGACCCAGCTCACGCAGGACGTACGGGACCGGATCGCCGGGACCGGGATCTGGTTCGTGGCGTCCACCAATCCCGACGGATCGCCGCACGTGAGCCCGATGTGGGTGGACCTGGACGGTGACCACCTCTGGTTCAACACCTCGGTGGGGCGGGTCAAGGAGCGCAACCTCCGCAACGATCCGCGGATCTGCCTCTCCCACGCGGACACCGCCAACCCCTTCGACCGGGTGCAACTGCACGGCCGCGTCACCCGGTTCGTCGAGGGCGAGCAGGCCGAGCGGGACATGGACCGGCTCGCGCACAAGTACCTGGGCACGCCCTACGAGTGGCTGCTTCCCGAGGAGCGGCGCATCACCGTGGTCGTCGAGCTGGAGCGGGTCCGGCGGATCGTGGGCGTGGAACCCTTCGGCGCGCCCAAGTAGGCGCCCAAGTAGGCGCCCGGGCAGCCTCCTTCAGCGTCGCCGTACCAGCGGGAACGGCAGCGTCTTGCGGATCGTCAGGCCGGTGAGGAACATGACGAGACGGTCGACGCCGATACCGAGGCCGCCCGTCGGGGGCATCGCGTACTCCAGGGCGTCGAGGAAGTCCTCGTCCAGCTCCATCGCCTCCGGGTCGCCGCCCGCCGCGAGCAGGGACTGCGCGGTGAGGCGGCGGCGCTGTTCGACGGGGTCGGTCAACTCCGAGTAGGCGGTGCCCAGTTCGGTGCCGAACGCGACCAGGTCCCAGCGTTCCGCGAGGCGCGGGTCGGTGCGGTGCTGGCGGGTGAGCGGGGAGACGTCGGTGGGGAAGTCCTTGTAGAACGTGGGGAGTTGGGTGCGCTCCTCGACCAGGCGCTCGTACATCTCCAGGACCACGTCACCGCGTCCGTCCTCCGGGGTGTACGGGACGTCGGCGCGGTCGCAGAGCCGGTGCAGCCCGGGGAGTTCCGTGTCGGCGGTGACCTCTTCGCCGAGGGCCTCGGAGATCGCGCCGTAGACCGTCTTGACCGGCCACGGCCCGGAGATGTCGTGCTCGGCCAACGTGCCGTCGGCGTCCGGCTTGTGGGCCACCTCCCGGCCGAAGGCGGCGCGGGCGGCGCCCTGGATGAGCTCGCGGGTGAGGTCGAGCATCACGTCGTAGTCGGCGAACGCCTGGTAGGCCTCCAGCATCGTGAACTCGGGGTTGTGCTTGTAGCTGACGCCCTCGTTGCGGAAGGTGCGGCCCATCTCGAAGACCTTCTCCAGGCCGCCCACGCAGAGCCTTTTCAGATACAGCTCGGGCGCGATCCGCAGATACAGGTCGAGGTCGTAGGCGTTGATGTGGGTGGTGAACGGGCGGGCGTTGGCGCCGCCGTGGATCTGCTGCAGCATCGGCGTCTCGACCTCGAGGTAGCCGCGCTCCAACAGCCCCTGGCGCAGGGCCTGTACGGCGGTGGAGCGGTGCCGTACGACGTCGCGGGCGCCCGGGTTGGCGACCAGGTCGACGTACCTGCGGCGCACCTTCGCCTCCGGGTCGGCGAGGCCGCGGCGCTTGTCGGGCAGCGGGCGCAGGCACTTGCCGGTGAGCTGCCAGCCGGTGACGAAGACCGACAGCTCGCCCTTGTCGGAGGTGCCGATCTCGCCGGTGGCGGCGATGTGGTCGCCGATGTCGGTACGCGCGGTGAACTCCCCAAGCGCGATGGCGTGTTCGCGGGTGAACGCCAGTTGCAGATCGCCCGACCAGTCCCGCAGCACCGCGAAGGCGACGCCGCCGAGGTCGCGTACGAGCATGACCCGGCCCGCGACCGTGGCCTGCTCGCCGGTGCGGGTGCCCGGGGGAAGCGCGGGGTGGGCGGCGCGGATCTCGGCGAGGGTGTGACTGCGCGGCGCGATGCCGACGGGGTACGGGTCGATGCCGTCGTCCTGGAGGCCGCGCAGCTTGCGGTGACGGACCCGGACCTGCTCGGGCATGCCCTCCGTGGGGTCGGCGGTGCCCGACTCCTTTGCGTGCAGGCCGAGTTGGTCGATGGGCGGCAGGCCCTCGGTGGTGGACGGCTGCACAAGCGCCGCCGACCGGTGGCCCTTGCCCCACAGCTTGCGCATGCTCGGTACGGAGACGAAGCCCTCGGCGATGCCGGAGGCGAGCGAGATCCGGGCAAGGGAGCCGGCGTCGCCGTAGCAGATGAACCGCGGGTACCACTCGGGGTCGTACTTGGCGTTGGAGCGGTACAGGGCCTCCAGCTGCCACCACTTGGAGAAGAACAGCAGCAGCCGGCGCCAGAGCCGCAGCACAGGACCGGCGCCGATGCGGGCGCCCTCCTCGAAGACCGAGCGGAACACGGCGAAGTTCAGCGAGACCCGTCGTACGCCCAACTTGCCCACGGCGGCGCACAGTTCGGCCACAATGAACTCCATGACACCGTTGGGCGCTGTGCGGTCGCGGCGCATCAGGTCGAGCGAGATGCCGTCCCTGCCCCACGGGACGAAGGAGAGCAGGGCCAGCAGCCGGCCGTTCGCGTCGTTGCACTCGACGAGCAGGCAGTCGCCGTCCTGCGGGTCGCCGAGGCGGTCCAGGGCCATGGAGAAGCCGCGCTCGGTCTCCGTGTCGCGCCAGGCGTCGGCCTTGTCGATGACCTCCTCCATCTCCGTGTCGGAGAGGGTGGAGTGGCGGCGGACCCGGCAGGTCGCGCCGGTGCGCCTGACCCGGTTGACGGCCTGCCGGGTGACGCGCATGTCGCGGCCGTCGAGGTCGAACCTCGCCACGTGCAGGATCGCCTCGTCGCCGAGTTGCAGGGCGCCGAGCCCGTGCCGCGCGAACGCCTTGGCGCCCTCCTCGGAGCCGCCCATCACGGCCGGCGCCCACGCGTACCGGCGCGCGACGCCCAGCCACTGCTCGATGGCCTGGTCCCAGGCGCCGGCGTCCCCCACCGGGTCACCGCTGGCCAGGCAGACGCCGGCCTCGACGCGGTACGTGACGGCGGCCTTGCCGCTCGGCGCGAAGACGACGGCCTTGTCGCGCCGGGTCGCGAAGTAGCCCAGCGAGTCCTGCTCCCCGTAAGAGCCGAGCAGGGCGCGGATGCGGGGTTCCTCGTCGCCGTGCAGGGCCGCGTCCATGCGCTGCGAGCGAAACAGCACGTACACCGCGTAAAGCAGCGACAGTGCGCCGAACAGGCCGAGGAAGAAGTGCACGGGGCGCGGCGGAGTGCCGTCGAAGGTGCCGGGGGCGACGACGCCGCCGCAGACCCGGGTCACCGCCCACAGCAGCCGCTGCCCCTTCTCCAGGGTGCCGGGGACCAGCTCGACCAGACCCCAGCCGAGCAGGGACGAGAGCGCGAGGCCCACGACGAGCGCGCCGAGGGCCCGCGGGAGGGCGCCGCGCCGGGCGTCCGCGTAGAACTCCCGGTGGGCGAGGACGAGGAGGACGAGCGCGAGTCCGCAGACGATCGCCGAGGGCAGCGCGTCCGCGACGTCGCCGACGGCGATCTGCAGCCCGTCGAAGATGATCAGGATCGAGAGGTACGCGACCACGAGGCGCCATGCGAGGGTCTTGCGGGACGCGCAGGCCGCGGCGAGCAGGAACAGGAACACCGCGTAGGCGAGGTTGGCGCTGACCGGCACGGTCGCGAGGTCCAGGGCCCGGGACACGGGGCGGAGCAGCCGCCGCAGCGGGGCGATCACGGCGATCAGCACGCAGTACACGCCGAGCAGGGCGAAGAATGTCGCGAATCCGTCGGGCACCCGGCTCAGGAATCCCGTGCGGCGCGGGCCGGTCTCCCTGGCGGGTGCGTCGGCTATCGCGGGCCCGGGCTCCTGCGCGCTGGCACTCATGGCCCCGACTCTAGGAACGCGGCGGCCGGCCCGCCCGTCGAGCGGACCTCATAGGGTGCCGGGCGGCTCCGCAGCGGCGGCGGCTAGCCTCTTCAGCGTGACGGAGTTCGAGCGGGGCACGGACGGCCCCAAGGTGATCGTCGTCGGCGTCGACGGCTCGGAGTCGTCGCTGCGCGCGGCCGCGTACGCGGCGGGTCTCGCCCGGCGGCAGCGGGCGCTGCTCGCGATGGTCTACGTCCAGCCGGTGATGGTGGCGGGCGCCGCGCTCGGAGCGCCGGTCGCGGGCACGACCGACGAGGTCGCCGAGTCCCTGATCCAGGAGATCCGGGAGGCCGCCGAGCGGATGCGGCACATATACGACGTGCGCTGGGAGTTCCATACGTTCCGCGGCGACCCGTACAACGGCCTGGTAGAGGCGGCCGACGAGCTGACCGCCGACGCCGTCGTGGTCGGCGCGTCCGAGCAGGCCGGGCACCGCTTCGTCGGTTCGGTGGCGGTCCGGCTCGTGAAGGCGGGCCGCTGGCCCGTCACAGTGGTGCCGTGACTCCAACGCACCCCTGAGGCGTCCCCCGTCTTCCGTCATGCGCCCTTCTCGGCCATCATGATCGCCGTCACCCACTGGCCGTCCACGACGAGGTGAGGCTCATGGCCGGGCTACGAACGGGACAGGGCATTCTGCGCCGCAAGCCGATCGAGCAGATCGAGGAGGGCGCGCCGAGCGAACAGCTGACCAGGACGCTCGGCCTGTGGCAGCTCACCGCGATCGGCGTCGGCGGCATCATCGGCGCCGGCATCTTCAGCCTCGCCGGCGCCGTCGCCAACGGCACCGCGGGCCCCGCGGTCCTGGTGTCCTTCCTCATCGCGGGCATCGCGAGCGCCGCCGCGGCGTTCTCGTACGCCGAGTTCGCGGGCATGATCCCGAAGGCGGGCTCCGCCTATACGTACGGGTACGCGGTCCTCGGTGAGCTGGCCGGCTGGTTCATCGGCTGGGACCTGCTCCTGGAGTACACGGCGATCGTGGCGGTGGTCGCCATCGGCATCTCGGGCTACTTCGGCTTCCTCGTAGAGGCGTTGGGCGCCGAGCTGCCCGCGTGGATGATGGGCGCGCCGGGGACCGGCGACGGGCACAGGATCGACCTGTTCGCGGTGGTCCTCTGCCTGTTCATCGCCTATCTGCTGACCCTCGGCATCAAGAACGCGGCGCGCTTCGAGACCGTCGTCGTGATCCTGAAGGTGCTCGTGGTGCTCCTGGTGATCGGGGTGGGCTTCTTCCACATCGACACCGCCAACTACAACCCGTTCTTCCCGTACGGGATCGGCGGCGCGTTCACGGGTGCGGCGACGGTGTTCTTCGCGGTGTTCGGGTACGACGCGATGTCCACGGCGGCCGAGGAGTCCAAGGACTCGCAGCGCCACATGCCGAAGGCGATCGTGTACTCGCTCGCGATCTCGATGGTCCTGTACGTCCTGGCCTGCCTGGTCCTGACCGGCATGCAGAACTACAAGGAGGTCGACAAGGAGAGCGGATTCTCCACGGCCTTCGAGTCGGTGGGCCTCGGCGGGCTCGCGAACGTGATCGCGATCGGCGCGATCATCGGCATCCTCACCGTGATGTTCACGTTCATGCTGGGCGTCACGCGCGTGTGGTTCTCGATGAGCCGGGACGGGCTGCTGCCGCACTGGTTCGCCAAGACGCACCCGACGCGGCACGTGCCGACGCGGGTGACCTGGATCGTGGGTGTGCTTTCGGCGGCGATCGCCGGGTTCATGCCGATCGGTGAGGCGGCCGAACTCACCAATATCGGCATCCTGTTGGCGTTCGTGGTGGTGTGCGTCGCGGTGATCGTGCTGCGGTACCGGCAGCCGGACCTGCCGCGCTCCTTCAAGTGCCCCGGCATGCCGGTGGTGCCCGCGATCGGCGTGGTGTTCTCGCTCTGGCTGATCACGTTCCTGCAGTGGCAGACGTGGGCGCGGTTCGCCGTGTGGTTCGGTGTCGGCCTGATCGTGTACTTCGCGTACTCGTACCGGAAGTCGAACCTGGCGCGTGCGGATCAGCGGGTGGACGGGGGCTGAGCTTCCCCGGGGCCCGGGGGCCGGAGCCCCCAGGCCCCGTTGTCTCTACTTCGCCGCCGCAAGCCCCTGCTTGGCCGCGCCCTGGCTGAGCACCACCCGACGCACCCGGTCCCGCGTCTCCTCGTACGCGCCCCGCTGCGCCGCCTCGTCGAGATTAAGCGCCCGGCCCGCGTCCGGGTCGAAGAAGAACGGGACGAACTCGGCTCGGGTCACCTTCCAGCGGCCGCCGGGGCTCTTCGGCGGTGCGAAGGTGAAGCGGCCGATCGTGCTCTGGTTGCCGCGGTCGTCCTGGGCGCCGTCGTGGTTGATCATCTCGCCGGCGACCTGGTCGCCCATGCCGTACACCACCCAGGTCCCGTTGACTTTCTCGTACGCCTGCGGGACGTGCGCGTGGGTGCCGATGATCAGGTCGATGTCGGGGCGGCCCGCGGTCCGGGAGGCGGTCAACTCCTCGGCCAGGCGCAGCTGTTGGGCGTCCGGCTCGTTCTGCCACTCGGTGCCCCAGTGCGGGGAGAACACCACGACGTCGGCGCCGGCCTTGCGGGCCGCACGCGCCTCGGCGATCACCTTGTCCTTGTCGAGCATGTTCACGGCCCAGGGCCTGCCCTCGGGGAGCAGGTAGCCGTTGGTGCCGTAGGTGGCGGCGATGTGGGCGACCTTGGCGCCGCCCGCGCTCAGCATGGTCGTGGTCCGCGCCTCCTTCTCCGTACGCGCGGAACCCGCGTGCTTCACGCCCGCCTTGTCCAGGGCGCCGAGGGTGCGGTCGATGCCGTCGGCGCCGTCGTCGAGGGTGTGGTTGGAGGCCGTGGAGCAGCCGTCGTAGCCGGTGTCGGCCAGGGCGCGGGCGATCTGGGGCGGGGACTTGAAGGCGGGGTAGCCACTGTAGTCGCCGTCCGCGCCGTAGACGGTCTCCATGTGGCAGAGGGCCAGGTCGGCCTTGGAGATCACGGGTCCGGCGCCGGCGAGGATCTTGCGGAAGTCGTAGCCGTCGCCGTCCGCGTCGGCGGCGGCCTGCCGGATGATCGAGTCGTGCGGGAGTACGTCGCCGCTCGCGGCGAGCGTGAACGCACGGGGCTCCACGGCGCCGTTCGCGGAGGCTCCCGGCTTCGGGCTGCCCGGCCTCGGGGACGATCCCGCCTTCGGGGTGCCGGGGTCGGCGGGCGGGGTGTGCTGTTCGGTGGCGCAGGCCGTGGCTCCGAGGAGGAGGGCGGTGAGGGCGGCCACTCCGTGGCGGGCGCGCCGGGCGGGACGAGGGGGACGGGTGAGACGGGCGGGACGGGCAGGACGGGTGGGACGGGTGGGACGGGAGATCGGACGGGGCATCAGGTGGGCTCCGCGGTTCGGGGGCGTGGCCCTCCGAATCCACAGTCGTTACATATGACAAATCAAGCCGCAATACCGGCATACGCCCTGACGGGCCTCCAAGTCCCCTCACCTGCACGGCATCTGGCGCTGCGTCAGCGGTCTCCGGGACCTCGGCCGCCGCCGTCCACCCCGGCCCACCCGCCTGTCGTAGACGAAGCAGTCCGGGTGCGCCGCCGCCTCACGGGCCCGGTACCGTGTGGTGCCGTGCGCGGGGCCTTTCGTCGCGCACGGCAGCACGGCGACCACCGTGTGACACCACAGGGGGACCCACGACCAGCGGCGAAACCAGCGGCTGGGTCAAGGATCCGTAAAACACCTTGCTCGCCGCCCCGTTGAGTAATCGGCTGATCCCAGCCGTACCGCGATGCGAGGGCAGCGGCTCGCCCGCGCACGGCCCTTCAGGCACCGGAGGAGATCTGAGGAAGGCGATCAGGATGCCGCACAGAAGCACCAACGGCGCCGACGGGCGTGGCGAGTTGACCGTCCCGATGGCCTGGCTCTACGCCGAGTACATCGCCGACGAACTGCTGCGCACCGGCGACCTGATGCCGCCCACGTCCTTCGAGTACCGGGCGGGCCGGGACTCCCTCGCGCTGACGATCTTCCTCTCCGACGTGGAGCGCGAGCTGTCCGGTATCCGCGTCGTCTCCCAGCTGGAGACCTGGCTCTCGCTGACCGCGTACGACCGGGCCTGGGAGGAGTGGGTCGGCGACCGCATGGCCACCCTCGAGGCCGAGGCCCGCGAGTCCGGCGGCAGGGACGCCGACCTGGACCTGGCCCGTGCGGCCTGGCGCTGGCTGGAGGAGACGGAGCTGCTCGCCCCGGACCTGGACGCGGCGCTCCTGGAGGGCGACGGGCGGGACGAGGAGGACGGCCCGCAGGTGTGGACCCCGGCGTGGCAACTCGGCCTTCCCCTGGGGCACTTGGCGATCCATCTGTTCTGAGAGCCTGTACGGCCGCCCTGGCTGCGGCGTCAGCGGAAGGCCCCCGCCGGTCACTTCAGCAGGCGGGACATCCGTCGGTCCGCGAGCGGCTTGCCGCCCGTCTGGCAGGTCGGGCAGTACTGCAGGGACGAGTCGCTGAACGACACCTCGCGGATCGTGTCCCCGCACACCGGGCAGGGCTCACCCGTGCGGCCGTGCACACGAAGCGCGCTCTTCTTCTCGGCCTTCAGTCGTCCCGCCGCCACCCCGTGCGAGCGCTCCACGGCCTCGGTGAGGGTGGCGCGCAGCGCCTCGTAGAGCCCGGTGAGCTCCTCGTCGCCGAGGCTCCCGGCCGGTTTGTACGGGGACATCCGGGCGGCGTGCAGAATCTCGTCGCTGTACGCGTTGCCGATGCCGGCGATCAGGCTCTGGTCGCGCAACGCGCCCTTGATCCGGCGCCGTTCACCCGCGAGGAGCGCCGCGAGGGCCGCCTTGTCGAAGCCGGGGGCGAGCGGGTCGGGGCCGAGGCGGGCGACGCCGGGGACCTCCGCCGGGTCCGCGACCACGTACACCGCCAGGCGTTTCTGTGTGCCCGCCTCGGTGAGGTCGAAGCCGGAGCCGTCCTCCAGGGCGACGCGGAGCGCGAGCGGGCCCTTGCCCGGCCTCGGCGGGCCGTCGGGGAGGCGGTCCTTCCACTGCAGCCAGCCCGCGCGGGCGAGATGGGTCACCAGGTGCGGCCCGTCGGCGGTGGCGAGGTCGAGGAACTTGCCGTGCCGGGCGACGGCGGTGACCTGCTTGCCCTCCAGGGCGGTCAGCGGCGGGTCGTACGTCTTGAGGACGCTGATCGCGACGGGCAGGACGCGCACGATCACGCGACCCACGAGGTGCTCGTCGAGGAAGTCCCGCAGGGCCTCCACCTCGGGCAGTTCCGGCATGGTCCCTCACCTCCGCCACACGGTCGGGCCGGCGGCCTCTCGCGGAAGTGATGACACCCTGTGTCATCACTTTTTCGGGGCTCCCCCGAGACCCACCCGGAAGGTCTCGGGCCGCGCCGCCGGTCCCGCGCCGTCAGTCTCGCGCCGGGACGATGAATTCGCACCAGACGCACTTGCCTCTCCCCCGCGGCTCCACGCCCCACACGTCCGCGAGCCGGTCCACGAGCAGCAGTCCGCGCCCGGACACCCCGTCGTCCCCGGCCTCCCGGCGGTGCGGCAGGGCACTCGACGAGTCCTCGACCTCGACGCGCAGCCGCCGGTCCGCCCCGGAGAGCACCCGGAGCGTGACGACGGCGGCGCCGTCGGTGTGCATCAGGGCGTTGGTGATCATCTCGTCGGCGACCAGTTCGATCTCGTCGGCCCGCTCCCCCGCGCCCCACGCCCGGACCGCGGCGCGGATCATGTGGCGGGCGCCTACGAGGGCCTCCGGGTCGTTCGGGGCGACGTGCTCCTTGAGGCGGCCGCCGGAGCGGGGCGCCTCGCTGAGGCGGCGGCGGAGCAGCAGGAGCGCCACGTCGTCCGCGCCGTCCCGGTCCTCGACCGCCTCGCAGAGCCGGTCGGCCAGGTCGTCCAGGTCGAGCGGGCCCGCCCAGATCTGCCGGGTGAGGCGCTGCATGCCGTCGTCGAGGTCGGCGCCGGGCTCCTCCACCAGGCCGTCGGTGCACAGCAACAGCGTGTATCCGGGGTCGAGTTCGATGGTCGTGACCGGGTACTCGATCCGGCCGAACTCGGCGGACAGGCCGAGCGGAAGACCGCCCTCGACCGGTACGCGGAAGCAGGTCGCGTCGATGCGGCGGACCAGCGGGTCGATGTGCCCGGCCCGGACGAACTGCACGACGCCGGTGGTCAGGTCGACCTGCGCGTACAGGCAGGTGGCGAACCGGTCGGTGTCCAGCTCGTGCAGGAACACCGAGGCGCGGGCCATCACCGTGGACGGCGTGTGCCCTTCGGAGGCGTACGCGCGCAGCACGATCCGCAGCTGGCCCATGACGGACGCGGCATGGGTGTCGTGGCCCTGGACGTCGCCGATGACCGCGCCGATCAGCCCGCCGGGCAGCGGGATCAGGTCGTACCAGTCGCCGCCGATGTCCCGGCCGAGCTTCGCGGACCGGTAGCGCACCGCGATGTCGACGCCGGGCACGGCGGGGATGGAGCGGGGCAGCATCGCCTGCTGGAGGCCCTGGGCGAGGTCCTTGTCCTGCTCGTACAGCATCGCGCGGGCCAGGTTCTGGGCGATGCCGCTACCGAGGGCGACGAGCAGGTTGCGGTCCTCGGCGGTGAAGCCGATCTTGTCGCGGTAGAGCAGTCCGAGCGCGCCGATCGGGCGGGCCTGGGCGATCAGCGGCAGATAGACCGCCGACGTGACCTGCAGATGCGAGATGTGCGGCCACAGGATCGGATACCCGGCGGCGAAGTCCTCGCGGCTCTCGATGAAGAGCGGGGTGAGGGTGCGGACCACCTCGCTCATCGGGTACGGCTCGTCGATGCGGGTGTAGCGGGTGCCGGGCACGAACGCGCCCTGCTGGCCCTCCGCGACCAGGTGGATCCGGCCGCCCTCGACCAGGCCCATGACGAGGCTGGCGGCGCCCAGCTGTGCGAGGCCCTCGTTGTTCCCCAGCACCTCGATGACGTCGTCGACGGTACGGGCGTACGACAGGGCCGCCGTTGCGCCCTCGACCACACTGGTCAACCGTCGCGTCTCGGCGTCCCGCAGCATCCGCACCCGGGTGTCGCTGAGCTCCTGCGTGGCGTCCCGGACGACGCCGATGATGCGGCGCGGGCGGCCGGACTCGTCGCGGCGGATGTAGCCCTGGGTGTGGGTCCAGAGGATGGTGCCGTCGCGGCGGCGGATGCGGAAGTACGTGCCGTAGTTCTCGCTGCCGTTCTTCAGGGCCTGCGCGACGATCGCGTCGAGCCGCTGGCCCTCACCGGTCGGTACGCGACTCGCGAGGGCCTCGGGCCGGCCGTCGTACTCCTCGGGGAGGATGTCGAAGACCTCGAAGGCCGTCGCGTCCATGTGCATCAGGCCGGTGTCGAGGTCCCAGTCGAAGGTGCCGAGCTGGTTGAGGGCGAGGATCGGGTCGGGCCGTGCCGGCCAGTCCCCCGCGTCCTGATCGACCATGGGGTCACTTTGTCATCGTTTAGGGCTTTTTTCATCCCCTGCCCCAGTTCGCCGGAGGGGCTGAACTTTCAGCCCCTCCGGCGGTTGAGGAGGCCCGTCCGGCAGGACTTCGGGACGGGGCGGGCAGGGGAAAAGTCAGCCGTTGAACGTGCCGGGCTCCGCCGGCTGGTCCGGGACGACCTCCTCGGTGGCCCCGTCCGGCACCCCCTCGTCGGTCGGAACGTCCGTCGGTTCGTCGGTCAGCTCGTCCGTGGGGCCATCCGTCGGCCCGTCGGTCGGTTCGTCCGTAGGAGCATCCGTCGGCCCGTCCGTGGGGCCGTCCGTCGGCCCGTCGGTGGGCTCGTCCGTCTCCGTGTCCGTAGGGGTCGGACTCGGGGACGTCGGAGAGGGCGACGTCGGGGAGGGCGAGGTGGGCGACGGCGACGTGGGGTTCGGCTTGGGGCGCGGGACGACCTTGTCCTTGCCCTTGTGGCCGGTCGGCCGCTCGATCCAGGTGTTGTTGGTGATGTTGATGATCACGATGTTGGTGATCACGGTGGGCGCCGGGGTGACCACGACGACCTTGGACGGCTCGTAGCCGCTCCACTTCTCGCCCCGGTACGTGGGGTCGCCCTTCACCGCCGCGGGCGGCGAGAGCGGGTTGCCGCAGGAGCAACGCACCCGCGGCACGCCCCGGTTGTCGACGAGGACGGCCGTACCGGCCTGGAGCACCGACTGGCGCGCGTCGGCGCGGCCGTCGACGAAGCCGTGGTTGGTCACCCGGGTGTCGGCGCGCAGTTGGACCGCGGTCAGCCCGCGCAGGTAGCGCGGCACGTGGTCCGGGGCGACGCCGACGGTGTCCGCGAACGCCTGCTGCTTGCCGCGGTTCGCGCCGAGGAAGCGGATCTGCCCCTCGACGTCACAGCTGGCCTTGTCCCGCGTACCACCGTAGAGGCCGGGTGTGTCGCCGGAGATGACGCGGGCGCCCTGCTGCGATTCGGTGGGACCCGTTTCGACCGGTTCCGGCGTTTGGGTGACGGGCGGCGGGGTCTCGGTCGCCTCCGAGGTGGATTCGGTGAAGGGATCGGGGCCCGCCGAGGCCACGGGCTCGAGGAAGACCTCCTCCTCGGGCTGGGCCGCGGTCGGGGCCATCTGGTCGCTGCTGGAACAGCCTGCGACCAGGAGGGCCGCGGATATCGCGAAGGCCGTTGCATAGCGCCTGGTCGTTCGGAACACGCCAGTCACTCCCGCCTGTTTCAGGGCATTTCGTCCCTCATTGTCTGCGGGTGGCGGC
This sequence comes from Streptomyces sp. LHD-70, assembly GCF_031157275.1. GTDB lineage: Bacteria > Actinomycetota > Actinomycetes > Streptomycetales > Streptomycetaceae > Streptomyces. Next base: position 201,139 of record NZ_JAVIFW010000010.1, on the reverse strand, counting down.
GAGGCGCCGCAAGCCGAGTGGGCGCGCGGGACCGCGGGGACGGCACCGAGGCGGGGCGGCGGGCGGCGCGTCACAATGGGTGACGTGGAGTGGTTCACGGAACCCGGCTACTGGCTCGCCCGACTGGTCTTCCAGCGGGCTCTGGCCGCCCTGTATCTGGTGGCGTTCCTGACGGCGGCGCTGCAATTCCGGGCGCTGATCGGGGAGCGCGGGATGCTGCCGGTGCCGCGGTTCGTGGCGCGCGTACCGTGGCGGCGGGCGCCGAGCCTGTTCCAACTGCGGTATTCCGACCGGCTGTTCGCGGTGACGGCGTGGACCGGCGTGCTCTGGTCGGCGGCGCTGCTCGCTGGGGTCGACGGGCTCGTTCCGCTGTGGGCGGCGATGCTGCTGTGGCTGGTGCCGTGGGCGCTGTACCTGTCGATCGTGAACGTGGGGCAGACCTGGTACGGCTTCGGCTGGGAGTCGCTGCTCCTGGAGGTCGGCTTCCTGTCGGTGTTCCTCGGCAACGACGAGGTGGGCCCGCCGGTCCTGGTGCTCTTCCTGCTGCGCTGGGTGCTGTTCCGGGTGGAGTTCGGGGCCGGGCTCATCAAGATGCGCGGCGACCGCTGCTGGCGCGATCTGACCTGCCTCTACTACCACCACGAGACACAGCCGATGCCGGGACCGCTGAGCTGGTTCTTCCACCATCTGCCGCGCCCGCTGCACCGCGTGGAGGTAGCCGCCAACCACGTCACCCAACTCGTCGTCCCGTTCCTGCTGTTCACGCCGCAGCCGGTCGCTTCGTACGCGGCCGCGCTGATGGTCCTGACGCAGCTGTGGCTGATCCTCTCGGGCAACTTCTCCTGGCTGAACTGGATCACCGTGACGCTCGCGCTGTCCGCGATCGACTGGTCCCCGCTGTCCGGACCGCCGCCCGCGCTCCCTGAGACGCCTCTCTGGTACGCGGTCGTCGTCGCCGCCGTCACCTGCGGGGTCGCGGCGCTCAGCTACCACCCGGTGCGCAACCTGCTGTCCCGGCGGCAGATCATGAACACCTCCTTCGACCCGCTGCACCTGGTCAATACGTACGGCGCCTTCGGCAGCATCGGCCGGGTGCGCACCGAGGTGGTCGTCGAGGGCACGAACGCGCGGGTGCCGTCGGTGGACGGTTCGGCCTGGCGGGAGTACGGCTTCAGGGGCAAGCCGGGCGACGTGCGGCGGCTGCCGCGCCAGTTCGCCCCGTACCATCTGCGGCTCGACTGGCTGATGTGGTTCGCGGGGCTCTCCCCCGCCTACGCCCGCTCGTGGTTCGGCCCGTTCCTGGAGCGGCTGCTGACCAACGACCGGGACACGCTGCGGCTGCTGCGCCACAACCCGTTCCCGGACGAGCCCCCGACGTACGTCCGCGCCCGCCTCTACCGCTACCGCTACACCACTTGGCGCGAGCTGCGGGAGACCGGCGCGTGGTGGCACCGCACGTATGTGCGCGAGTTCTGGCCGCCGACCCGGCTCGACACGCCCGCGGATCACAGCCGGTAGACGCGCGCCGCGGTACCCGAGAACAGCCCGGCGCGGTCGGCGTCGGACAGGTCTGCCGTCAACTCCCGTGCGGTGTCGATGACTTGACCGTACGTCGCGGCCAGCGTGCAGACCGGCCAGTCCGAGCCGAACATGAGTCGGTCCGGGCCGAAGGCGTCGAGCGCGGTGTCGACGTACGGCCGCAGCGTGTCCGGGGTCCAGCCGGTCCAGTCGGCCTCGGTGACCAGGCCGGAGAGCTTCGCCACGGTGTGGGGCAGCGCGGCGAGCGCACGGAGGTGTGCGGCCCAGGATGTGCGCTCTCCGGATGCGATGCGGGGTTTGCCCAAGTGGTCGAGTACGAAGATGAGTTCGGGGTGTGCGGCGGCCGCGCGGGCGCAGGCGTCCAGCTGGTGCGGCAGGACCACGAGGTCGTACGCGAGGCCCGCGGCGGCCACGGCCGACAGGCCGCGGTGGACGTCGGGGCGCAGCAGCCAGTCCGGGTCGGGCTCGCCCTGCACCTGGTGGCGGATGCCCACGAGCCGTTCCCCGCCCGGCAGTCGACGCAGCCGGGCCAGCTCGTCGGCGATGTCGGGTGCGGTCAGATCGGTCCAGCCGACGACGCCCGCGACCTGTTCGGAGCGGGCGGCGAGCGCGAGCAGTTCCGGGGTCTCCTCGGGGACGGTGACGGTCTGCACGAGCACGGTCGCCGTGACACCGGCCGCGCGGGCCTCCGGAGCGAGGTCGTCGAGGCTGAAGTCCCTCCGTATGGGCGCGAGTTGGGGGCCGGTGATCCAGTCCTGGTCGCGGACGGAGAGGTCCCAGACGTGGTGGTGGGCGTCGATCACGTCGGTCATGGCAGGTTCCATACGGCGGGGAGGCCCGCGTCGGCCCCCTCGGCGGAGTAGTTGTGCGTGACGTCGAGGAGTTCGGCCATGCGGGCCTGCCAGGTGACGTTGACGGGGAGGTGTTCGAGCTCGGCGATCAGGCGGGCGTAGTCCTGGCAGTCGATGAGGTGGAAGAGGTCGGTGCCTGACCGCCAGATCGTCCACTCCTTCGCGCCCGCCGCACGGATCGCCCGGGTCAACTCGGCCGGGACCTCCCGGTGTGCGGCGTCGTACTCCTCGACGCGGTCGGCGCGGACCTTGGTGTGCAGGGCGACTCTCACGAGGTCTCTCCTGTCGGTACGGGCACGTCGGCCGGGAGCAGTCCCTCGGCGCGCGCCTCCTGCCAGTAGGCGTCCGGCACGCGCGTGCCCGCCTGGGCCACCGCGTCCCGGATCTCGCAGGGGGTGCGGGCCCCCACGAGGACGGTCGTCACGGCCGGGTGGGCGAGCGGGAACGCCAGGGCGGCGGCCCGCAGCGAGATCCCTTGCCGCCCGGCCAGCGCGCTCAACTTCCTGGCCCGGTCGAGGAGTTCACAGGGCGCCCGGGTGTAGTCGTACGTGGACTCGGGGCTCGGGTCGGCGAGCAGGCCCGAGTTGAAGACGCCGCCGATGACGACGGCCGTGCCGTGGTCGAGGGCGGCGGGCAGCAGATCGGCGCCGGCGCTCTGGTCGAGGAGGGTGTAGCGGCCCGCGCAGAGCACCTCGTCGACGTCCGTGTCCCGTACGAACCGGGTCAGCATCGCGGACTGGTTCATGCCCGCGCCGATCCGGGCCACCGTGCCTTCGGCGCGCAGCCGTTCGAGCGCCGGGTAGCCCTCGCGGAAGGCCTGCTCGGCGTGGTCGTCGGGGTCGTGGAGGTAGACGGTGTCGACGCGGTCGAGGCCGAGCCGGGCGAGGCTCTCCTCCAGGGAGCGGCGGACGCCGTCGGCGCTGAAGTCCCAGACGCGGCGGTGGGTGGCGGGCACGGCGAAGCCGTTCGCCAGGTCGTCGCCGGGGCGCGGGTCGGGTTCGAGGAGGCGGCCCGCCTTCGTGGACAGGGTGAGAGCGGACCGGGGCCGGTCGCTCAGGGCCGCGCCCAAGCGGCGTTCGGAGAGCCCGAGGCCGTAGTGGGGTGCCGTGTCGAAGGCGCGGATGCCGAGGTCCCAGGCAGCGTCCACGGTCGCCCGGGCCTGCGCATCCGTGACCGTACGGAACAGGTTGCCGAGGGCCGCGCCGCCCAGGGCCAGGGCCTGTCCTGGCGCGGTCACGCGTCGGCCTCGGGGCGCAGCCGCAGGCCCTGCATGCCGCCGTCCACCGCGAGGGCCGTACCGGTGGTGGCGCCCGCCGCGGAACTCGCCAAGTAGCAGATGGCGGTGGCGACTTCGGCGGCGGTGACCAGGCGGCCGGTGGGCTGGCGGGCCGCCAGGGCGGCGCGTTCGGCGGCCGGATCGGGCGCGGCGTCGAGGAGGCGGCCGACCCACGGGGTGTCCACGGTCCCGGGGTTGACGCAGTTGACGCGCACCCCTTCCCGTACGTGATCGGCGGCCATCGCGAGCGTCAGGGAGAGCACCGCGCCCTTGGACGCGCTGTAGAGGGCGCGCTGCGGCAGTCCGGCGGTGGCGGCGATGGAGCAGGTGTTGACGATCACGCCGCCCGTCGAGGCCCGCAGATACGGCAGGGCGGCGCGGCTGGTGCGGACGATGCCGAGGACGTTGACGTCGAGGACGCGCTGCCACTGGGCGTCGTCGTTGTCCTCGACGGTGCCCTGGGCGCCGATGCCCGCGTTGTTGACCAGGATGTCGAGGCCGCCCATCTCCTCGGCGGCGGCGGTCACGGCCGTACGGACGGACGCGTCGTCGGTGACGTCGGCGCGGCGGGCGTGCAGCGGGCCGGTGACGGTGGACGGGTCGAGGTCGAGGACGGTGACGCGGGCGCCGCGGGCGGCGAGGAGTTCGGCGGTGGCCCGGCCGATGCCGGAGGCGCCGCCGGTCACGAGGGCTGTGCGCCCGGCGAAGTCGGCGTAGGTCATGCGGCTGCTCCTTTCTCGTGCGGGTGGTGGGCCCAGTAACTGCCGTCCGGGTAGCGGTACTCGGCGATCGACTCGGGCCGGATGGCGGCCGAGAAGCCGGGTGCGGTGGGGGCCGTGTAGTGGCCGTCGCGGACGGCGACCGGGGCGAGGAAGTGTTCGTGGAGGTGGTCGACGTACTCGATGACGCGGTTCTCGGTGGTGCCGGTCAGCGCGACGTAGTCGAACATCGAGAGGTGCTGGACGAGTTCGCAGAGGCCGACGCCGCCCGCGTGCGGGCAGACCGGCACGTCGAAGTGGGCGGCGAGCAGCAGGATCGCCAGGTTCTCGTTGACGCCGCCGACACGCGCGGCGTCGATCTGCAGAACGTCGATCGCACCGGCCTGCAGAAGCTGCTTGAACACGATGCGGTTCTGGACGTGTTCACCGGTCGCGACGCGTACGGGCGCGACGCGCTCGCGGATCGCGGCGTGCCCGAGGACGTCGTCGGGGCTGGTGGGCTCCTCGATCCAGTACGGGTCGAAGGGCGCGAGGGCGCGGGTCCAGGTGACGGCCTCGTCGACGTTCCAGCGCTGGTTGGCGTCGACGGCGATCCGGATGCCGGGGCCGACGGCGGCACGGGCGGCGCGAAGGCGGCGCAGGTCGTCGTCGAGGTCGGCGCCGACCTTCAGCTTGATCTGGGTGAATCCGTCGGCGACGGCCTGCCGGGCGAGCCGGGTCAGCTTGTCGTCGTCGTAGCCGAGCCAGCCCGGTGAGGTGGTGTACGCGGGGTAGCCCCGGACCCGTAGCCGCGCGGCGCGTTGACCGGCGCCTTCGCGGCCTTTCCGGAGCAGGGCGAGGGCGCGTTCGGGGGTGAGGGCGTCGGCGATGTAGCGGAAGTCGACCTGGGAGACGAGCCACTGGGGGTCGGCCTCGGCAAGGAGCTGCCAGAGGGGTTTGCGGGCGCGTTTGGCGGCCAGGTCCCAGGCGGCGTTGACGACGGCGCCGATCGCCATGTGCATCACGCCCTTCTCGGGCCCGAGCCAGCGGAGCTGGCTGTCGCCGATCAGGTCGCGGTTGAGGGTGCCGGGGTCGGCGCAGAGCACGTCGACGGGCCGGCCGATCACATGGCCCCGCAGGGCGTCGATCGCGGCGACCTGGACGTCGTTGCCGCGGCCGATGGTGAACGTGAAGCCGTGCCCCTCGTGCCCGTCGTCGGCGTCGGTGCGCAGCACCACGTACGCGGCCGAGTAGTCCGGGTCGGGGTTCATGGCGTCAGAACCGTCGAGCTCGCGGGAGGTGGGGAAGCGGATGTCGTACGTGTCGACTGCCGTGATGCGCAGTGCAGTTGGGGCCACTGGGAGCCTCTCGGAGTGGCGCACAGGTCAGTCCTGTGCGCGGCCGGTGGTGACGCGGGCGATCATCAGGGCGACGAGGATGATGCCGCCGTAGATCGCCTGGATCCAGAAGGACGGCACCTGGGCCAGGGTGAGCAGGTTCTGTACGACGCCGAGCAGCAGCACGCCGGTGAGCGCGCCGAACATCGTGCCCCTGCCGCCGTCGAGGCTGATGCCGCCGATGACCGCCGCCGCGAACACCGTGAAGATCATGTTCTGGCCCTGGTTGGCGTTGATGGCGCCCACGTACCCGGTCTGCATCAGCCCGCCGAGCGCGGCAAGGACACCGGCCACGACGAACACGCCGAGCATGACGCGCTCGACGCGGATACCGGCCGCCCTGGCCGCCTCCGCGTTGCCGCCGATCGCGTACAGGGCGCGGCCCCAGCGGTGGTACTTCAGCAGCAGCCCGGCCGCCCCGAACGCCCCTGCGGCCACCCAGACCGACATCGGGATGCCGAGGAACGTGCTGGTGGCGAGCGTGTAAAAGGACTCCGGGAGGCCGAAGAGGGTCTTGCCCTCGGTGGCGCCGACGAGCAGTCCGCGCAGCACGATCAGCATGGCCAGGGTCACGATGAACGCGTTCAGCTTGAACTTCACGACGAGAACGCCGTTGAACGCGCCGAGCGCCGCGCCCGTCGCCAGGACGGCGAGCAGCGCGAGCGCGGCGGGCCACTCGGTGCCGAACCCGGCCTGTGCGACGGGCAGGACGAGCAGCGCGCCGACCGCGGGCGCGATCCCGACGACCGACTCCAGGGAGAGGTCGAACTTCCCGGTGATCAGGACGAGGGACTCGGCGAGGACCACCATGGCGAGTGCGGCGGACGCGCCGAGCACGGAGATCAGGTTGCGCTCGGTGAGGAACGAGTCGTTGACGAGCGCGCCGAGCAGCAGAAGCAGCAACAGGGCTGGTACGAGGGCGAGTTCACGGGCCCGCCGCCACAGCACACCGCGCGGCGAGCGGGCGTCGGGGGCGAGGGGTGGACCCTTGACGGTGTCAACGGTCTCGGTCAGGGGCGTGTCGGTCAGGGGCGTGTCGGTCACGGGCCACTCCTTCGATGGCGGCGATCAGCTCGTGGTCGTGCCAGCCCGCCGGATGCTCGGCGACGACCCGGCCGTGGAAGAGCACCAGGACGCGGTCGCAGCGCCGCAGGTCGTCCAGCTCGTCGGAGACCACGAGCACCGCGGTGCCGTCGGCGCGGGCGGTGTCGACCCGGGCGAGCAGGGACTCCTTGGACTTCACGTCGACGCCGGCGGTGGGGTTGACGAGGACGAGCAGCCGCGGGTCCGAGGCGAGCGCGCGGGCCATGACGACCTTCTGGGCGTTGCCGCCCGACAGGTCGGAGACCGGCTGGTGGGTGCCTTCGGCGTGGATGTCGAGCCGGTCCACCAGGTCGGCGGCCAGGGCGCGGCGGCGTTCGGTGGAGAGGAAGCCGAGGCGCCGCGCGAGGGGTGTGCCGGCCAGCCGGTCGAGGACGCTCAGCGTCGCGTTGTCCCCGATGGTCATCGCGGGCACGAACCCCTGGTCGTGCCGGTCGCGCGGCACCCAGCCGACCCCGGCCCGCAGGGTCGCGGTCACATCGCCGAACGGCAGTGCGGTGCCTGCGAGTTGAGCGGTTCCGGAGCGTGGCTGGTGCAGTCCGGCGAGGGTCTCGGCGAGCTGGATCTTGCCGCTGCCGCTGGATCCGGCGAGACCGACGACCTCGCCCTCGCGGACGCCGAGATCCACGTCCTCGTACGCCTCGCCGGTCAGGGCGCGTACGTCGAGCAGGACGGGGGCGTCGGCGGGCACGGGCGTACGCACGCTGTCCTCGCGATGGGCGGCCGCCTCGCCCGCCATGGCCTCGACGAGGGCTTCGCGCGGCAGGGCGGCGACCGGTGCGGTGGTGATCCAGCGGGCGTCGCGCAGTACGGTCACGGCCTGGCAGACCTCGTACACCTCCTGGAGGTGGTGCGAGATGAACAGGAAGGTGACGCCGGACTCCTGGAGCGCGCGCATGCGCGTGAAGAGGCGTTCGATCTCGCGGTTGTCGAGCTGCGCGGTGGGTTCGTCGAGGACGATGAAGCGCGTCCCGAAGCTCAACGCCCGTGCGATCTCCACCATTTGGCGGTCCTCGACCTTGAGCTCGGCCGTGCGGGCGTCCGGGTCGACGCGCACGTCCCAGGTGTCGAGCAGCGCGGCGGCCTCGCGGCGCAGCCGCCGCCAGTCGATGAGCCCGGCGCGGCCGGTGGGCTGACGGTTGACGAACAGGTTTTCGGCGACGGTGAGTTGAGGGACCACGGTCGGCTTCTGATACACGCAGGCGACCTTGGCGCGCCAGGCGTCCCGGTCGGTGAGCGCGGGCGCGGGCGCGCCGTCGAAGCGGACGGTGCCGGCGTCGGGGGCCTGCAGTCCGGTGAGGATCTGGACGAGGGTGGACTTGCCGGCGCCGTTGCGGCCGACGAGGGCGTGTGACTCGCCCTGGCGGACGGTGAGTTGACCGTTCTGCAGGGCGGTCGTGGGGCCGTAGCGCTTGGTGATGCCGACGGCCTCGACGAGCGGGGGCTCGGACTGACGTTCCGTCACGGGGGTTCCTGGGGTGCTCATCCGACCGTGTTGCCCCACAGCTCGGGGTCGTCCACGTTCTCCTTGGTGACCAGGGGTGCGGGGAGCTGGTCCTCCAGGTTGCCGCTGGGCAGCTTCACGATCGTCGAGCCGTGGTCGGTGGGGCCCGGCTCGAACGTCTTCCCGGCCATCGCGGCCTTGATGTAGTACATGCCGTACTTGGCGTAGGCGTCGGCAGGCTGCGAGACCGTGGCGTCGATGTGGCCCTTGCGGATCGCGTCGAACTCCTGCGGGATGCCGTCGTTGGACACGATCGAGATGTGGCCCTTCTCGCCCGTCTTCTTCAGCATCCCCTTGGATTTGAGGGTCTGCAGGGTCGGCGCGAGATAGACGCCGCCCGCCTGCAGATAGATGCCCTTCACATCGGGGTTGGCGCCCAGGAGCGTGTCCAGCTTCGAGGCCGCGGCATCCGACTCCCACTTCGCGGGGATCTCCAGGACCTTCAGCTTCGGGAACTTCTTCTTCACGCAGCTACGGAACGCCTCGGACCGCTCCCGCCCGTTCACCGACGCGAGATCGCCCATGATCTGCACGACCTTGCCGCGGTCGACCTGCTTCCCGAGGTACTCGCAGGCCTTCAGCCCGTACGCGACGTTGTTCGCGCGCACCACCATCGCGACCTTGCCGCTCGTAGGGGCCACGTCGACGGCGACGACGGGGACGCCCTTGCGTTCGGCCTGGTCGAGTCCCGCGGAGACGGCGGCGCTGTCGAGCGGTGCGACGACGAGACCGCCGACGCCCTGGTTGAGCTGGTTGTTGATGTCGGTGATCTGCTGCGCCGGGTCGCTGTTGGAGTTGACGGTCTTGAGGGCGTCCACCCCCTCGGCCTTCGCCATCTTCGGCACGTAGTCGTTGTACGACTGCCAGAACGGCGAGGTCAGCAGCGGCACGATCACGCCGACCCTGGCGTCATCGCCCCCGGCGGCGCCGCCCGCGGTGTCCTTCGTACTGCCGCAGGCCGCGAGCAGGAGCGCGGCGCAGCTCGCGGCGGCTGACGCGCGCCACCTCGCGCGTACGGCCATGACGGTCTTCGTGCGCTTCGTGCGATCGGTCCGAGGGCTCATCCGACGGCTCCTCAAGGGGGAAGCGTGCCTGCGAGGTTCTGCTGGGTCGGCGAATATTTATCAGACCACTTCCGCTCGTCGACACCCTTGTGCCGCAACTTTTCCGGGAATTGGGGGGATTGCTGGCTGTAGTGGTCGGACCACCTGGGTGATTAGACTGCGGCGCACCCGGCTCCGGCGAGGGGCTGGCGGGGCGAACGGAAGGGGTGGTCCGTGGAGCAGCAGGCGTCCGCGCAGAAGGGCACGGTGACGCAGCGCGCCATCGAGCAGATCAAGGCGATGATCGGCGAGGGGCTCCTGGAGCCGGGCCAACGGCTGCCCACGGAGCGCGATCTGGCCGCCCAGCTCGGCATCTCGCGCAGCTCCATGCGGGAAGCGATCCGCGCGCTGACGGTCCTCGGCGTCCTGGAGGCCCGGCACGGCTCCGGGATCTACGTGACGCAGCTGGAGGCGGGCGACCTCCTGGAGACCTTCGGGGTGGTCGCGGACCTCTCGCGCGGCCCGCGGCTCGTCGAACTCCTGGAAGTCCGGCGGGTGCTGGAGTCCACGGCCACGGCGCTGGCGGCGGCGCGCATCACGGATGACCAACTCACGGTGGTCGAGGGCCATTTGAAGGCGATGGAGGGGACGGACGACCCGGAGGAGATCCTCGCCCACGACCTGGCCTTCCACCGCGAGATCGCGGCGGCCGCGGGCAACGCGACGATGGCGGCGATCCTGGAGGGCCTGTCCTCGCGCACGTTCCGGGCGCGGGTCTGGCGCGGCTACGAACAGCAGGACGCGTTCGCCCGCACGCGCCGCGAGCATGCGCGCATCTACGGGGCACTGGCCTCCCGGGACCCGGAGGCTGCGCGGTCGGCTGCGGCGGGGCATGTGGGGGAGGTGGAGCAGTGGTTGCGGGGGCAGTTGGGGGAGGCTTGAGTCTTCCCCTCCCCGACCCCTCCCCGCCTCTTCCCCGACCCTTCCACGCTCGACGCTCGACGTTCCGACCGCAAGGAGACCCGAGAACCATGTCCGACACCACCCCCGCCGACCTCGTCCTGACCGGCGGCCCCGTGCACACCCTCTCCCCCGCCCGCGCCCGCGCCACCTCGCTCGCCGTGCGCGGGGAGCGCATCGTCGCCGTGGGCCACGACGAGGTGCGCGAGTTGATCGGGCCGCGCACCGAAGTCGTGGACCTGCGCGGCAAGTTGCTGATCCCGGGCTTCCAGGACGCGCACATCCACCCCGTCGGCGGCGGCACAGAGCTGGGCCAGTGCGATCTGAGCGGGGTGACCACGCTCGGCGAGTACCGGGAACGGATCGCCGCGTACGCCCACGCCCACCCGGACGTCGAGTGGATCACCGGGGGCGGCTGGGCGATGGAGGCGTTCCCGGGAGGTCTGCCCACGGCCGCCGAGCTGGACGCCCTCGTACCGGACCGGCCGGTGTATCTGGTCAACCGCGACCACCACGGCGCCTGGGTCAACTCCCGTGCCCTGGCACGCGCCGGCATCGACGCCCGCACCCCCGACCCGTCCGACGGGCGCATCGAGCGGTACGCGGACGGCAAGCCGACCGGCATGCTCCAGGAGGGCGCCGCCAACCTGATCGGCCGACTGCTCCCGCCGCTCACCCTGGACGAGAAGATCGCCGGGCTGCTCCGCGCCCAGGAGCTGCTGCACTCGCTCGGCGTCACGGCCTGGCAGGACGCGATCCTCGGCGCGCACGCCAACCTCACCGACCCCACGGACGCCTACCTCGCGACGGCCGAGGACGGCCGGCTCACGGCGCGCGTGGTGGGCGCGCTGTGGTGGGACCGGGCGCGCGGCACCGAGCAGATCGAGGAGCTGGTGGCGCGGCGCGAGGCGGGCACCCGTGGCCGGCTCCGCTGCTCGACCGTGAAGATCATGCAGGACGGCGTGGCGGAGAACGGCACGGCCGCCCTCCTCGGCCCGTACCTCGACGGCTGCGGCTGCACCTCGGACAACAGCGGCATCAGCTTCGTACCGCCGAAGGAACTCCGTTCGTACGTCACGGAGTTGGACGCCCGGGGCTTCCAGGTGCACTTCCACGCGCTCGGCGACCGTGCCGTGCGGGAGGCGCTCGACGCGGTCGAGGCGGCGCGGGCGGCCAACGGCTTCACGGACACCCGCCCGCACCTGGCGCATCTGCAGGTCGTGCACCCCGACGACATAGGACGGTTCCGTGAGCTCGGCGCGAGCGCCAACATGCAGGCGCTGTGGGCGGCGCACGAGCCGCAGATGGACGACCTGACGATCCCGTTCCTCGGGCCCGAGCGCAGCGGACAGCAGTACCCGTTCGGGGCGCTGCTGCGGTCCGGGGCGACCCTGGCGGCGGGCAGCGACTGGCCGGTGTCCAGCCCCGACCCGCTGCAGGCCCTGCACGTCGCCGTCAACCGCGTCCTGCCCGAAGCCCCGCCCGGCACCCCGGTGTTCCTGCCCGAGCAGCGCATCGACCTGGGCTCGGCGCTCGCCGCGTACACGGCGGGCAGCGCGTACGTGAACCATCTGGACGACGTGACCGGCACGCTCGCGCCCGGCTTCCTCGCGGACTTCGTGGTCCTCGACCAGGATCCGTTCGCGGGCCCGGCCGAGGAGATCGGCGCGACCCGCGTGGAGCAGACGTTCGTGGGCGGGCGACGGGTGTACGCGGCGGGCTGAGCCCTCCTCAGATGCGCGAGCGGTACAGCCGGAACGCGGCGATGCGGGCGCGGGCCCGGGACGCGGTGACCCGGACCCGCCACCGCCGGGCGGAAATCGGCGCGGGCAGCGGCAGGATGCGGCTCGCGCCCATCACCCCCTGCCCGGCGACGGCGGTCCAGTCGCCGTCGACCTCGGCCTCCACCACGTATGCCTCGATCTGCTGGCCGCGCCGGACGTCCTCGGCGAGCCGGATGCGGTTCACCTCGACGGGGCGGCCGAGGTCGAGGGTGCGCGTGCCGGGGCCGTCGGTGACGCGGGCGTCTTCGGCCAGGTCCTCGGGCAGCTCGGCCGCGATGCGCTCGCGGAACTCCCGCAGCCGCGCCACGTCCGCGTCGGGCAGCAGGCCCCGCTGGTCCGGCGGGACGTTCAGCAGGAGCACGGAGTTGCGGCCCACGGAGCGGAACCAGATGTCCGTCAACTGCGCGACGGACTTGGGCTGTTGGTCCTCGTGGTAGAACCAGCCGGGCCGGATCGACACGTCGCACTCGGCGGGCCACCACTGCAGATGCGTGGCGACCTCCCGGGCCTTCAGGAGGGCGTCGCGGCTGCCCTGGTCGGGGGCGTCGTAGGCGAGGGCGTAGTCGGTGCGGCCGTACTCCTTCTCCTTGACCGGTACGACGCTCCACTCGTCCTCGCGGGCCAGGCCGCCCTCGTTGCCGACCCAGCGCACATCGGGCCCGGACACGGCGATCGTGGCGTCCGGGGCGAGTGCGCGGATCAGCGCGTACCAGCTGTCCCAGTCGTATTTCTCCACCTTGTCCGGCGGGATGTGCCCTTGCGCGCCGTCGAACCACACCTCGTCGACGGGGCCGTACTCGGTGAGCACCTCGTACAGCTGGTTGAGCATGTGGGCGCCGTAGTCCGTCGCGGGCAGCGTGAACGTAGGCAGGTCCCGGCCGGTCCGGTCGTCGTCCTCGACGGGGGTGGGGACGGTGTGCTCGGCGCGCGGGCTGCCGTTGGCGTAGACGCCGTGCAGGAACTGGTTCTCGTCGGCGGGCGAGACGTACACGCCGACCTTGATGCCGTGCCGCCGCATCGAGTCGGCGAAGCTCCGCAGCACGTCGCCGCGCCCACCGGCCCAACTGCTCGACGCCACACTGTGGTTGGTGTAGCGCGTCGGGTAGAGCACGAAGCCGTCGTGGTGCTTGACGGTGAGGATGGCGAGCTTGAACCCGCCGTCGCGCAGCGCCCGCGCCCATTGGTCGGTGTCGAGCCCGACCGGCTGGAACAGCTCGGGGCCCTCCTCGCCCGACCCCCATTCGAGCCCGGTGAACGTGTTCACACCGAAGTGCAGGAACGCGGTCTTCTCCAGGGCCTGCCAGGCGAGTTGACGGTCCGTCGGGCGGACGAGCGAGGCCTTCCGGACGAGTTCCTCCGCGCTGTCGCCGGGGCCGATCGGGATGCGGTACGCGGGCTCTCCGGCGGCGGGGGCGGCGTGGGCCGGGGTGAGGGAGGTGCCGGACGCGGCGAGTGCGGTCGCCGTGGTCGCGGTGAGGAAGAGGCGTCGACTGACGGCCATGGGGGCGGACCTCCGGGGGTCGGGTGAGTTCTCCAGGCGGGGCCGGACGGTGCAACGATCCGCGATTCATCGGAGGTCTGATGATTGAGGCGGCGTGTCGCGGTGTCAATGGGCCGCGCAGAAGGGCGAGTTCAGGGAGTCATCGGATGTCATGGGTGCGCAGGGTGGGGAGTGCGACCGCCCCCTGTCCGCGCTCGGGCGGGCCCGCGTACCGTTCCCCTCCCCTAGGGCCTGTCTTCAACCTCCCGTCTGCCCCGCGACGCCATCCGGGCGACGACGGGAGATTGAAGACAGGCCCTAGAGCAACCGCACATCAGCCGTAGGGAGTCGCCGTGACCAGCTGGGCCGGCCGTACCGCCGCCGAGATCGCCGAAGCCGTACGCGAGGGGAAGGTGTCGCCGCGCGAGGTGGTGGCCGACCATCTCGCGCGGATCGACCTGGTGGACGCCCGCGTCGGCGCGTTCCGCACGGTGCGCCGGGCGGCCGCGCTCGACGAGGCGGACGCGGTGGGAGCCCGCGCGGATCTGGCCCGACTCCCCCTGGCGGGCGTGCCCGTGGCAGTCAAGGACAACCTGCCGGTACGGGGCGAGGCCTGCCGCAACGGCTCGGCGGCCACCTCGGCCGAGCCCGCCGCGCGCGACCATCCGACGGTGGCCCGGCTGCGGGCCGCGGGCGCGGTGGTGATCGGCCTGACGAACGTGCCCGAGCTGTGCGTCTTCGGCACGACGGACGGGGTGCACGGCACGGCCCGCAACCCGTGGGACCTGACGCGGAACGCGGGCGGTTCGTCCGGGGGCAGCGCGGCCGCGGTCGCGGCGGGCATGGCGCCGCTCGCCCTCGGCAACGACGGCATGGGCTCGATCCGCATCCCGGCCGCGCACTGCGGGGTCGTCGGCCTCAAGCCGGGCAGCGGCACGGTGCCGAGGGAGCTGGGCGGCGGCTGGTTCGGAATGTCCGAGAACGGCCCCCTCGCGACGACGGTCGAGGACGCCCGCCTGATGCTCGACGTCCTCGCCGACGAGCCCACGCCGCCCGCCACCCTGGACGCACCCCCGCGGATCGCGGTGTCCACGCGCAGCCCGCTGCTCGGAGCACCGGTCACCCACGCGTACGCGACGGCCGCCCGTGAGGCGGGCAAAGTTCTCGCGGGATTGGGCCATTCGGTGGACGCGGAGGACCCTCCGTACCCGCTGTGGCTGGGGACGACGGCGCTCGCGCACTGGTCGGCCGGTACGTACCTCGATGCGGAGGGCCTCGACCGGGACCGGCTCGCGCGGCGCACGCGCGTGCACGCGGCACTCGGGGCGCGCTGCGTGGCGGGGGTGGAGCGCGGGGGGCGCCGGGAGCAGCTGCGGGAGCGGTTCGGCCCGTTCTTCGGGCGGTACGACGTCCTGGTCACGCCCGCGCTCGCGCGCCGGGGGCCGCGCGCGGACGCCTGGCACAAGCGGGGCTGGCTGCACAACGTGCTGACGAACACGCGCTGCTCGCCACTGACGCCGACCTGGAATCTGACGGGATGGCCTGCGCTGACGCTGCCGTTCGGGTGCCTGTCGTCGGGGGTGCCGTGTGCGGTGCAGCTGGTCGGGGCGCCGGGCCGCGAGCGGCAACTGCTGCAGGTGGCGGCGGGATTGGAGGCGTCGCGGCCGTGGCAGCGGACGGCGGAGGTACGGCCGTAGGGCCATACGGGTGACGCGGGGGTCCCGGGCATGCGTCGGGCCCCGCGGACGGGGGTCCGCGGGGCCCGGTGCGATCGGGTCCGGCCCGGGAGGGCCTGTCGATGCCTGAGGGGCGGTCGGCGCCCTGAGGTCAGTCGATGCCCTGAAGGATGTGCGGCTCGGCGAGATCGTCCTCGTACCCCGCGAGCCTGATCGGCGCAGACCTGGCCCACACGTCGAGACTGCCCAGCTCATCGGGCCGGTTCTTGCGCTCGCTGCGTTCCTTCGGGCGTTGATCGCTCTTCGTCTTGTCTGGTGTCACCGCGCACTCCTTATGTGTCGGGTAACCCCCGGTGGCTCCGGCGCGTCCCGATTCCGGGCGCCGCTGACCGTAGGGCTCGATCTGGGCAGTTCGGACGCGGTGGCGCCGGTTCTCGTGCGAGGCTCGCCGGGTGACCGGCTTGCCCCAGGACGGGCCATGGGTGTTGGTGGGACCCCTTTTGGCTGTCCGTTCCGTACAGAGTAACCAAATGAGCGGGCCGCTGCTCGATGGGGCCAAAAGTCGTCCGCTTTATCACCATTCGTCGCATTGATTCGGCCACAATCCACCCCAGGAATCCAGGATTCCCCTGCCAGCAACCGCTGTTGCCGCCCTGCGTTCACACTGTCTTCAGCTTCTCGCCGACCTGGAGTTTCTGCAGTCGCGCGAGGACGGCGGGGTCCTGGACGTCCAGCCAGTCGACGAACTGCCGGAAGGACACCATGCGTACGTCCTTCTTGCCGGCGATCGTCCGGATCGCCTCCTCGACCGCGTCCATGTAGATGCCGCCGTTCCACTCCTCGAAGTGGTTCCCGATGAACAGGGGCGCCCGGTTGGTCTCGTAGGCGCGCTGGAACCCCGCGAGATACGACTCGGTGGCCTGCCGGCGCCAGGCCGGATAGTTGTACGAGGGAGCGCGGGTGGAGTTCTTCGACTGGTTGGCGAGGATGTTGTAGTCCATCGACAGAACCTCGAAGGTGTGGCCGGGGAACGGCATGGCCTGCAGCGGAAGGTCCCAGACGCGCTGCTTCTTCCGGGGCCAGCGCTGCACGCCGCCGGGCGAGGACGCGTCGTAGCGCCAGCCGAGTTCGCGGGCGACGGGCAGCAGGTTCTCCTGGCCGAGCAGGCAGGGGGTGCGGCCGCCGACGAGTTCCTGGTCGTAGTCGAAGGGCAGGGAGGGCAGCTGCGACCAGCCGGTGTGGCTGCGCCAGCGCTGCACGAACCCCTTGGCCTGCTCGATCTCCTCGCGCCAGTGCGCGCTGCTCCAGCGGGCGACGGAACCGCTGCCGCCGCAGAAGTGGCCGTTGAAGTGCGTGCCGATCTCGTGGCCGTCGAGCCAGGCCTGGCGGACGTGGGTCAGGGTCTCCTTGAGGTGCGGGTTGGTGAGGTAGCCGATGTCGGACGCGCCGGCGGGGTTGTTCGGCGGGAGGTAGACGCGCTTCTTCTCCTCCGGCAGCAGATAGAGGCCGGAGAGGAAGAAGGTCATGTGCGCGTCGTGCCCCTTCGCCAGTTCGAGGAAGCGCGGGAAGAGACCGTTGCCGACCTCGCCCGCACCGTCCCAGGAGAAGACGACGAACTGCGGCGGCGTCTCGCCCGGCTCCAGCGGCACCGGCTTTCCGGGCTGGTGGGGCTGACGGCCGGTGTACGCGGTGGAGCCGTCACCGATCAGCCGCGGGGCGCGCGGGGCGCCTTGAGCCGGTCCGCCCCCGTGCCGGGGCGCGGGCGGGTCATCGGTGCCGCAGCCCGCGAGCCCGACCCCCGCTGCGGCCGCGGCCGCGCCAACTCCCAGGCCAAGCAACTCTCTTCGGCCCACCGCACGCATGCCTCACTCCGTTCCCTTGGCTCACAGTCGCCCCATCTGTTGACCGAATAAAGATGTACTAATCAGGCAAAATGGGCTCTTTACCTGGTTCGGCCTAGGGCGCGGGGAGTGGAGGTGGACGCACGCGCGAGGGCCGGTGCCGCATCAGCAGTGCGGCACCGGCCCTCGCGCGTTCGTTTTCCGTCTTCAGCTCTCGTGGACGCCTCGGCGGCGTACCCGAGGAACCGTGGCAGTCACGGCTCCCGTCACCCGGGCGACCGGCATGAGCGCCGCCGCCGCACGCGCCGAGGCCCGTGCTATCGCTTGCATCAACAACTCCCCTTTTCCTCCGCACAGATGACCGTTTCTGACGTCCCACCAGAAACTGGTCCGACGCCGGGAAACGCTAGGCGCGGCCCGGGCGGGTCGCGCGGCGGGGAGGGCCAGAAGGGGTGCCGCACGGCGTGTCGCGTACCCCACATGGCTCAGCTGCGCTCGCCCGCGCGATCCGGGTCGGGTGTACGGGGTTAACGCCGCGTTGGTCGAACCGTCAGGCGGGCATGGTGTGCTGCAGCACCGGCACCGAGCCCGGAGGGAGCCGCGCATGGAGCCATGGAGGGCGCCGCAGAGAGCGCCGCGGACCGTCGACGAGCTGATGCAACTCCTGTACTCCGGCCGAGGCGTGTACGGCGCGCCCGACCGCTGCGACGCACCGGCCGACCTGCTAGACCACGCCCTGCGGACCGCGGCCCTGCTGCGCCGCTCCCGCCCCAGCGACAAGGAGTTGCAGGTCGCGGGCCTGCTCCAGGACATCGAGCTGTTGCTGCACCCCGGCGGCGCCGGCCACGCGGACTCCGTGGACGCCGCCGCCGACGCCATGCACAGCCTGCTCGGCGGCCGGGTCGCCCGTCTCGTACGCCTCCATGTGCACGCCGAGCGGTATCTCGCGGCGGTGGAGCCGGGCCGGGCGCTGCCCGCGTCGAGCGCGCGCCGGGTCGCCGAGCGGGGCGGGCCCATGTCGGCGCCGGAGGCGGACGCGTTCGTACGGGATCCGCTCGCCGAGGAGGCGGTGGCGCTGCGGCAGGCCGCGGAGGCGGCGCAGGTGGTGGAGCTCGACGCGGGGGTCCTGGAGGACTGGCGGCCCGTCCTCGAACTCCTGGCAGCGGGGCATGCGCTGCTGCCGCCGGGGGTGGGGGTGCGGTCTTCGTACCCGGTGCCGGGGGTTGTGCATCACTGAGGGGCCGAGCCCCAGGGAAGGGGAAGGGGCGGGGAGGGGAAGAGCCCCCTCAACCCGCCCCCCGCGCCTACCACTTGGAGATCGCGTAGTCCTTCAGGAACACCCCGTACAGGTCCTCGCCGTGCTCGCCGCGCACCACCGGATCGTAGACGCGGGCCGCGCCGTCGATCAGGTCGAGGGGGGCGTGGAAGCCCTCCTCGGCGAGGCGGAGCTTGTCGTAGTGCGGGCGCTCGTCGGTGATCCAGCCGGTGTCGACCGAGGTCATCAGGATCTGGTCGGCCTGGAACATCTCCTGGCCGCTGGTGCGCGTCACCATGTTCATCGCGGCCTTCGCGGCGTTGGTGTTGGGGTGCCCCGCGCCCTTGTAGCCGCGGCTGAAGACGCCCTCCATCGCGGATACGTTGACGACGTACGCGCGGCCGCTCTCCGCCTTCTTCGCAGCCTCGGCCATGGCCGGGCGCAGCTTGGAGATGAGGATGAACGGCGCGGTGTAGTTGCAGAGTTGGGTCTCCAGGAGCTCCACCGGGGAGATCTGCTCGATGGTCTGCACCCAGGTGTTGGTGTCGACGACGTCGGGGACGAGTCCGCCCGCGTCTATGGCGGTGCCTGCGACGTGCCGTTCCAGGCTCGCGTTGCCCGCGACCAGGGCGAGGTCGGCGACCTGCTGCGCGTCCATGCCGCTGATGCCGACGGGCAGCGCGGCCAGTCCGTCGACCGCGCCGGAGCCGAAGGCGCCGATGACGTGGTGGGCGGGCAGCTCACCGGCGGGCAGCGGCGCGCTCTCGCCGTCGACGAGGGCGGCGTACGCGGAGGGCAGGCGGCGTACGGTCTGCGTCGCGTTGTTGATCAGGATGTCGAGGGGGCCCTGCTCGGCGACCTGGTCGGCGAGGGCGACGGCCTGGGCGGGGTCGCGCAGGTCTATGCCGACGACCTCCAGGCGGTGCATCCAGTCCGCCGAGTCGTCCATGGCCTTGAAGCGGCGGATGGCGTCCTTGGGGAAGCGCGTGGTGATCGTGGTGTGCGCGCCGTCGCGGAGCAGGCGCAGCGCGATGTACATGCCGATCTTGGCGCGGCCGCCGGTGAGCAGGGCGCGCTTGCCGCTGAGGTCGGCGCGGGCGTCGCGCTTGGCGCGGTTCTCGGCGGCGCACTTCTGGCAGAGCTGGTGGTAGAACGCGTCGACCTCGACGTACCGCGTCTTGCACGTGTAGCAGGAGCGGGGGCGCTGGAGTATCCCGGCGATCTCGCCGGCCGTCGAGGAGGAGGGCAGTAGGCCCTGCGTCTCGTCGTCGATGCGCTCGGCGGAACCGGTGGCGGTGGCCTCGGTGACGGCCTTGTCGTGGGCGGTCTTGGCGGCCCGGCGTTCCTGGCGGCGGCGCTGCTTCACGGTGCGGTAGATGCCGGCGGTGGCGCGGCGCACGAGAATCGCGTCGGGGTGGTCGACCTCCAGCTTGTCGAGTTCGTCGAGCACGCTGAGGCAGACGGCCAGCCGCTCGGGGTCGATCCCCGGACCGTACGTCTGGCTCTCGTCCGCCGCCTCGGGGGCAACCGTCATGGCCGTTTCCTCGTGCTCGCTCAGGCCCCGCGCGCGGGGCGCGGCGGGGTCGCAGGAAGTTCCAAAGAGGAGACTTTACGTAGGTGCGGGACGGTTGGACAAACCTCACGACATGGCGCGGGTACGGGGATGAGCTCCCCGTACCCGCGCCGTTGCTGTGCGTGCCGATTTATCCCCGAGGCCGCCGTCCGCTACCGCGCCCCGTCCGCCGCCTCCCCCAGCTCCGCGATCTCCGCCCGCAGGGCTTCTGCCAGGTGGTCCAGGTCCGGGACTGCCTCCGCGTCGGCGATGAGGCCGTAGTGGACATTGCCGCGGTACGTGGAGACCGCGACCGCGAGGGACTGGCCCTGGGCGAGGGGGGCGAAGGGGTAGACGGCGGTCAGCGGGCAGCCGCCGAGGCGCAGGCCGATGCCGGGGAGCGGGACGCTCGTGACGAGGATGTCGAAGAGGAGGCGGGCGGCCTGGGCGACGACGGGGCCGCCGAGCCGGTGGCCGACGGGCGGCACGTGGTCGGCGAGCAGGGCGACGGCGCCCGCGCCGCGGTTCGGGCCCGCCTCCTTGTTGCGGTCCATGGCGGTACGGACCAGGCGCAGCCGCTCCAGCGGGTCGGGCTCGGCGACGGGGAGCCGGATCAGATAGCCGGAGAGGCGGTTGCCGCCGGGGTGGGCGTCGCGCGGGCGGCGGCGGGACACGGGGATCAGGGCGCGGGGGCGGACGCCGTCGCCGCTCTCGCCGCGCCCGGTCAGCCAGCGCCGCAGGGCGCCCGCGACCGCCGCGATCAGGACGTCGTTGACGGTGCCGCCGGTGCCCTTGCGGATGCGGTGGATGTCGTCGATGTCGACGACGACGCCGGCCGTGCGGCGCGTACCCGTGGCGTCGGCGGTGAGGGCCGGGGCCGTGTCGAGGAAGCCCAGGGTGGCGAGGGCGACGGACGCCCCGATGTCCAGGGCCTGGCCGACCTCGCCGACGCGGCGGCGGAGCAGGTCCAGGGTGCCCGCGAGGTCGGGGACGCGCGGGCCGGGGCCGGTGGCGGGCGCGGGGGCCGGCTTCGGCCGGCGGGGTGCCGCCTCCGGCAGCGGGTCCATGACGCCCGCGGCGAGCGTGAGCGCGCGCAGCCCGTCCGCGAGGGCGTGGTGGAACTTGAAGAGGACCGCGAAGGAGGTGCCGTCCTCGTCGGGCAGGACGTGCACCTCCCACGGCGGCCGTGCGCGGTTCAGGGGCCGTTCCATCAGCTCGCCCGCCGCCGCGTGGAAGTCCCGGGCCACGCAGGCGAGATGCACGTGCCGGGCGGGGTCGAAGTGGGCGTCCTCGGCGCGTACGGCGCCGCCGAACGGCGGCCACGCGTCGCGGATGCGCATCCGCAGGCCCGGTACGGCCACGGAACGGGTGGCGAGGAGTTCGGCCGCGTGCCGGGCGGCCCCAGGGGAGTCGGCGGCGAAGATGCCGAGCGCGCCGAGGTGCATGGGGTGGCGGTCGGACTCGATGTTCCAGAAGGCCAGGTCGAGGGGGGCGAGCAGGTCAGAGGTCATGGCTTGCTCTCGCGTCGGCAACGGGGAGCCCGAGTCAACCCCGGGCTGACGACTACGGTCAAGCACGTTCAGGACACGCAGCGTTACGAGCAGATTAAGCCTTGGCACGCCGGTCGGCACATGGCTCGACGGGGAGCCTGGTCAGCGGCCGGGGCTCGGCTCGCCGCGCGTCAACGCGGCGACCGCGTTCACCCCGGCACATGCAAGGCGGCTCGTCGGCCCTCTCGCACCTCGGCCGGATCCGCACCCTTGCAGGGCTTTCGCAACTGTTTGACATCTCTTGGGTCCTAGACTCGGGCGGTGCCTGAGCAGGGGGAGGAAAGGCCAGGGGGAGGAAAGGCATGGACACGGTCATCGTGCAGCTGCCCGAGGAGCCGTCGGCAGGACCCGGAAGCGGCCGGCCGGGCAGGCCCCGGCTGCTCCGTCTCGGCCCCGGCGACACCGCGGACTTCGGTCGCGGGGCCCCGGACGTACCGGTTCCGGTGGCTCTCGACGATCCGGCGGTGTCCCGCAGAGCGGGCCAGATCGTGGCGGCGGAGGACTACTGGCGGCTGTCCAACTTCAGCCGTACGTCGACGTATGTCGTGGAGAACCTGGAGGGCGCCGGCGAGCATGTGAAGGTCGCGCCCGGGCGGGTGGGCGCGCCGGTGCCGTTCGAGTTCTCGCGGGTGCTGCTGCCGGGCACGGACGGCGAGGCGGCGTTCAAGGTGTTCGCGCCGGAGCACGCGTACGTGGACGGCGCCGCGCCGGGGGAGGTGGCGTTTCCGCTGATAGGGGAGCCGACGACCAGCCCGTTCGCGCTCGATCCGACGTCGAAGTACTTCCTGGTGCTGCTCGCCCTGTGCGAGCCGCGGCTGCGGCAGCCGTCGAGCGCCGCGGTGCCGGGGGTGGGCGAGGTGGTGGAGAAGCTGCGCGGGGTGGACGGGTGTGCGGAGCTGACCCGTTCGGCGGTCAACTACCACATCGACTACCTGACTTCGGTCAAGCTGCGGCTCCGCGAGCAGCGCGAGGACGGTGCGGATGTGACCGGCGCGGGCGGTCAACTCGGCGGCAAGCGCGAAGAGTTGGTGGCGTTCGCGCTCCGCTTCGACCTGGTGCGCGAGGAGCATCTGCCGCTGCTGTCCCACCGCCCCCGCCCCGCGGTGCCCGCCCAGGGCCCGGCGTAAGGCCACGCGGCGCATGGGACTCGGCAGCACTCCCCCGATCGACGTTCCGGACGGGTACCGCGTGGGGCCCTGGCGCATCAACGGGCCGATCGGGTCGGGGAGTTGGGGCAGCGTGTACGCGGCCGAGCACGGTGCGGACGGTACGCGCGCGGCCGTGAAGTTCCTCCGGACCGACCTGCTGACGCCGGGTCAGCGCGGCGGCATGGAGGAGCTGGTCGCGCGCGAGGTGCGGTTCAGCCTGGAGGCGGACCATCCGAACCTGGTCCGCACGCACGCGGCGCACACCGTACGCGATCGGGACCGGCCCGAGCTCGACGGCCTGACGGCCCTGGTCATGGATCGCGCCGAGCACAATCTCCAGGAACTCCTCACCGCAGAGCCCGGCGGGCCGGGGCCGCTGCCGTCGGCGGAGCGGATCCTGGAGGGCGTGGCGGCGGGGCTTGCCCATCTGCACGGGCGCGGCTGGGTGCACGGCGACCTGAAACCGGCCAACGTGCTGCTCGCGTACGACGGTTCGGTGTGGCTTGCGGACTTCGGGCTGACCGCGGAGCTGGACGGCACGCACGCGTACGTACCGCCGCTCGGCACGCTCGATCACGTACCGCCCGAGTGGTGGTCGGAGCGGACGGGCGCGCAGGGCACGAAGGTGCGGCCCTCGGCGGACATCTGGGCGTTCGGAGTGGTGGCGCACCAGGTGCTGAGCGGTGGGCTGCACCCCTTCCCGGGCTCGACGGCCCGCGCCCGCGCGCTGGCCGCGCAGGCGTACGCGCGCGGCGGCGCCCCGCTCCGGCTCGACGAGTCGGTGCCGCAGGCCTGGCGGGAGCTGATCGCCGCGTGCCTGCGACCGGACCATGGCTCGCGGTCCCGGATGGACAGCGCGCAACTGGCTTCGCGTGTGCGGGAGTTGGCGGGGCCTGGGCGTCGTTCGGGGCGCCGCGTCCGAGGTCGGCGGGGTCGGCAGATGGCTGTGCTGCTCGCCGCGGCCGCGACGGTACTGGCGGCGGCCACGGGCTCCGGACTCCTCCCGCTGACCGAGCAAACCGACAACTCCGCTCCCACGGACGGGCGTTCGCGGCAGCCGCCGGTCTCCGCGCAGAGCCTCTCCGACCGCGCCGACGTGCCGCGCGCCCTGCGGCCCCACATCACGAACACGGCGATGCGCTGCGCCGACGAGGCGGTCACGCCCGCCCTGATCGCGGCGATCCTCAAGGCGGAGAGCGACTTCGACGTCGACGCGCACCGCGTACGGCGCGGCAAGGACGGTATCGAGGTGCCGGAGCACGGGGTGGCGATGTGGACGCCCGAGGTGTTCCGCGCCTGGGCGAAGGACGGCGACGGGGACGGCCGCACCGACTACATGAACCCGCCGGACGCGATCGCGACGTTGGGCTCGTACCTCTGCTACCTCGCCGGCACGTTCCGCGAGCACGGGATGACGGCGGACATCCAGTCCTTGATGGCAGCCGCGTACCGCACGAGCGGCAAGGTCGTCCGGGCGGAGGGCGGGGTGCCTGAGCGGACTCGGGGGCATGTCGGGCGGGTGAGGAAGTACCTGGCGGCGTACGCCGAGTGAGGCCCTGACATCCGTCAGGTACCCCTCCCCCGCCCCACCCCCCATCGTGGAACACGTAAGGACGACGGGCCCCGGCAGACCGCCGAGAGGCAGTACGGGGACTCGTCGTACGGGGACCATCCAGTACGGGGAAGGAACATCATCATGCGTATCAACGGGGTCAAGAAGGCTCTTGCCGGGTTTGCCGTCGCCGCCGCCACCGTCGGGGCCGTGGCCGCCACCACCGGGTCCGCGCAGGCGTCCGCTCCTGGGGCGAAGGCCGTGCCCGCGGCCGCGCAGGAGGCCCAGGCGCGCGTCTGCACCGTCAACGACAACGGCGTCAACTTCCGTGGCGGGCCCGGTCCTGAGTACCCGGTGCTCGGCCAGGTGAACCGGGGCCAGAAGATGGACGCGATCGGCGTCCAGGGCGTCTGGGTGCACGGCAACCTGCACGGCGGCCACACCGGTGTCTGGATCCACACCGCGTACCTCGACAACTGCTGAGGTCCGCAAGGAACTTCGGGCCCGCACCCCTGGGCGAGGGGGTGCGGGCCCGAACCATGTGCGGTTCCTTCCCAGGTGTCAGCAGCGCATCGACGCCGGGTCCGCCGCCTCCGCGATCAGCTTCTCGTGGGCCGCCTTGAGCGCCGCCACATCGGGTTTCATCACCTTCCTGTCGTAGGTGAGGAGTCCGTTCAACTCCCCTTCCACGTCCGTGATCTGCGTGTAGACCGCCCCGTTGCTGCCCTTGCAGGCGAGGTCGCGGACCTGGGAGAGGAGCTCCAGATATGCGTCGGTGTACTTGTCGCGTTCGACGCCCACATACGTGTGGCGTACGGGCCAGGCGTGGCCGGGGACCGCGAGGCCGAGGCCGCCGTACTCGCCGCTGACCAGGGCACGCTTCCCGTCGGGCTCGGGCAGTTGCGGGCTCGGGTAGCCGTGCGCGTCGGCGATGTCGCCGTTGCCGCCGTCGACGGCGCCGCAGCAGTTGAGTCCTTCTACGCGGCGCGGGAACGGGGGAAGCGATGAATCGCGTTGACTCGCTGGATCGGGGGAAGCGATGACCGCCACCCGTACGGAGGCCGCCGTGGCCGGGCCCCTGGCCTCCGACGAACCCCTGGGCGCGAGCCGCGGCGAACGGCTCACCGCCCTCGCCCAGCAACACGGCGCGCTCGTCGCCCTGTTGGTGCTCTCCGCGGTAGCGAGCGTCGGCTTCGACTCGTTCCTGACCGGCGACAACCTGGAGAACATGGCGGTGTCCTCGGCGTTCCTCGCCGTGGTCGCGCTCGGCATGACCTTCGTCATCGTCACCGGCGGCATCGACCTGTCGGTGGGCTCCCTGTTCGCGCTCGGCGGGGTGCTCGCGGCCTGGGGTTCGCAGTACGGCACGCTCGTCGCGCTCGCCCTGCCGCTCGCGGTGTGCGGGTTGATCGGCCTGGTCAACGGGCTGCTGATCGCGCGGACCCGGCTCGCCCCGTTCATCGTCACGCTCGCGGCGATGCTGCTCGCGCGCGGTGTCCTGCTCGCGGTCACCGACGAGGGCTCCACCACGTATCTCGTCGACGAGTCCGCGTTCTTCGCCCGCCTCGGCCAGGAGAAGCTGCTCGGTGTCGGCCTGCCGGTGTGGATCACGGCCCTGCTGTTCGTCGCGGGCGCCCTTGTGCTGCGCCGCACGCGCTTCGGGCAGTACGTGTACGCGGTGGGCGGCAACGAGGACGCGGCGGCGCTGATGGGGGCGCCCGTGGCCCGTACGAAGGTCGCCGTCTACACGCTGTCGGGGCTGTGCGCGGGCTTCGCCGGTGCGCTGAACGCGGCCTGGCTGGTGTCG
The DNA here is from genome assembly GCF_031157275.1 of Streptomyces sp. LHD-70. Classification (GTDB taxonomy): domain Bacteria; phylum Actinomycetota; class Actinomycetes; order Streptomycetales; family Streptomycetaceae; genus Streptomyces. The sequence goes on along the minus strand of NZ_JAVIFW010000010.1, from coordinate 175,125 downwards.
GGCGTGACGATCCTCGGCAGCGGCATGGAGCTGGAGGCGATCGCGGCCGTGGTGATCGGCGGGACGCTGCTCTCGGGCGGCTTCGGCTTCATCAGCGGCTCGCTGGTCGGGGTGCTGCTTCTGAAGGTGATCCAGAACGTCATCAACCAGATCGGTTCGCTGGATTCTGCTTACCAGCAGGTGGTGAGTGGGGCGTTTCTGGCGGTTGTGGTGATCGCGCAGACGTGGTTGGGGCGGAGGCGGCGGATGGTGTAGGGGGCGCCGGGCTGATTTTTGCCCCGGAGGGGCGGGTCTTTTAAGGGGCGCGGGGAACTGCGCGACCAGCCACGACGGCGCCGCAGACGAACGACGAAGCCCGGGGTCCGGGGGCGGAGCCCCCGAAGCTGCTGCAAGCTTTCGGGAAGGGGCGGGGAGGGGAGAAATCAGCGCGGCGGGCGGTCGAAGCAGCAGTCGCCGCACAGGCCCCCGCCCGGGCAGCGGTAGTAGAGGCAGCAGCTGCGGCGCCGGAAGCGCGGGGGCACCGCGCCCACGTCGAGGGTGCCCGTGCCGGAGAGCTCCGGGCGGCGGAACAGAACCAGGCCCAAGTCGAGGGCGCGCCCAGCGACCTCGGGGCGGCCCTCACGCAGCGCCCACGTGTGCAGCTCGCGAACCGCCCCGGCCAGCGCGGAACCCGCATTGCCCCACAGCAGCGGCCCCGCGATCCGGTGCCGACGGCGCAGCGCCGCGCCCAGCGGGGCAAGGTGCCCGTCGACGACGCTCCCGGCGAGCGCGTCGAGCGGCAGCGTGCGCACCTCGTCCAGCCACAGGTCGTCCGGGCTCGTACCGTCCGGGTCCCAGCACAGCCGCGCCGGGTCGAGGTCCAGGGCCCGGCCGTACAGCGCGGCGGCCCCGAGGCTCACGGACCAGAGGCGCGCGGCGAGCCCCAACTGGGCCACGGACACGCCGATCCGCGCTTCCGGCGCCCCCAGCCGCGCGGTCACTTTGTCGACACGGAAGGCGAGAGAGTCCGGGGCGCCTGCCTCCTCCCCGTACACCCGGGCCAGCGGAACGGCAGCCTCCGGACGTCCCGTACGCAGGGCGAAGAAGCCGCCGACGGAGCTGAGCAGTCGAAGATCCACGGCCCCATGATGACGGGCCCCGGCAAGGGCACGGTCAGGGGTCTGGCCAAGGATCACCACCCCCGGTTGGACGCGGCGAGGGGTGTACTCCATCGGCAGTACGAGGGAATGCCTGCTCAGGGACGACGACGTAGCGGAATGCCCGCGTCATCGTGGACGTTATGGAAGGCGACCGTTCACCGCACGAGCCGCAGGATCTGGCAAGGAGGCGCCGATGAGCGCCCTCGCACTGGCAGTGCTGCTCTCGCTCGTCTCCGCCGTCGCCTATGCGGGCGGGGCGATCGTGCAGGAGCGCGTGGCGGTCACCGACACCCATACGTATGCCCCGGTGCGCCGGCCCGGCTGGTGGATCGCCGTCGGCCTGAACGGCCTGGGCGCCGCCCTGCACGTGGCGGCGCTCGCGTTCGGGCCGCTCAGCCTGGTGCAGCCGCTCGGCGCCCTGACCATCGTGTTCGCGCTGCCGATGGCGGCCCTGTTCGTCGGCCGCGGGGCCGGGCCGACGGCCTGGCGCGGTGCGGTCCTCGCCACCGTGGGCCTCGCCGGGCTCCTCTCGCTCGCCGGGAACGCCGGGTCGGACTCCCTGGCCGGGCCGGAGCGGCTGTCGCTCGCCCTGGTGACGTTCGCGTCGGTCGCGGCCCTGATGGCTGCGGCGCGGGCGGCGACGCGCATCCCGGTGCTGCGCAGCATCCTGCTCGCGACGGCCTCGGGCATCTCGTTCGGCATCGCCTCCGTGTTCACGAAGACGGTCGCCGTGGACCTGACCTCGGGCGCGGGCCTGACGGGCGCGTCGAGCCTGCTCGTGATCGCGGTCCTCGCGACCGGCGGACTGCTGCTCTCGCAGGCCGCGTACCGGGGCGCGGGCCTCGCGGTCCCGCTCGCGGTCGTCACGGTGGTGAACCCGGTGGTCGCCGCGACCGTCGGCCTGACCCTGTTCGGTGAGTCGTTCCGGTACGGCACGGCGGGGGCGGTCGGTGCGCTGCTCTTCGGTGCCGTGGCGGCGGGTGGGCTTGTCATGCTGACGACGGAGCGCATCCACCGTACGGGCACGGCGCACGCCCCCGCGCCGGGTATGCCCCTGGTGCCGGACGACCCGGCGGCCCTCGACGGTCTGGGCGACCTGGACCCGGCGGAGCTGCGGCGCCTCGAGGAGATCCCGGACCAGCCGCCCGGGGCGGGCGACCGGCACTTCTGGCACCGCGTGCGGTCGTGACCCCCGGAGGAGCGGGGTCTGGGGCGGAGCCCCAGTTCCTCAGATCCGCACCCCGCCCGCCCGCAGATACGCCAGCGGGTCCACGTCCGAGCCGTAGCCGGGGCCCGTGCGGATCTCGAAGTGGAGGTGGGGGCCCGTGGAGTTGCCGGTGGAGCCGGAGCGGGCGATGCGCTGGCCCGGGCCGACGTCCTGGCCGGTCCGTACGGTGAGGGCGGAGAGGTGGGCGTACTGGCTGTAGCGGCCGTCGGCGTGCCGGATCACCACCTCGTAGCCGTACGCACCGCCCCAGCCCGCCGAGACGACCCGGCCCCCGGCGACGGCCCGCACCGACGTGCCGGTCGGTACGGCGAAGTCGACGCCCGTGTGGTAGCCGCTGGCCCAGGAACCGCCGGAGGCGCGGTAGGGCGTGCTGGGACTCGCGGCGATCGGTGCGCTGAGGCCGCCGCCCTTCGGCGTGGACGCCGCCCGCTCGGCCTGCTTCTCGGGCTTCGGTTCCGGCTTCGGTTCCGGCTTCGGCTTCGGTTTCGGTTGTGGCTTGGGCTTGGGCTTGGGCTTCGGCTTGGGCTCCGCTCGGTCCGGCGTGCGCTCGACCGTCGTGCCGCCGCCGCGGAGCGCGAGCCGCTGGCCCGGCACGATCAGGTCCGGGTCCGCGCCGACGACCTTGCGGTTCGACGCGTACAGGCCCTTCCAGCCGCCCTCGACGTCCTCGGCGTCCGCGATCGTGGAGAGGCTGTCGCCGCGTACGACGGTGTAGAGATCGGCCTTGCCCGCGTTGGACTGCGGAGTGGTCTCCGGGCGTACGGTCGGACGGGCCGCGGCGCGGCCCTTGACCTGGCTCACCTGGGCGTCCTGAGCACTATGAACACCCTGAGCACCCTCTGCCAGGCCCGCTCGGGCCGAACAGTTCAGCCAGGCGCCCGACCCCTGCGCGTCGAGGACCTTCTCGGCGACCGCGATCTGCTGCTCACGGTTGCTGGAGGATTCGCAGGCGGCCACCTGGTCCCAGGTGTCCGCGTCGGCCGCGTGCGCGGTGCCGCCGACGAGCGGGAGCGCCATTCCGGCCCCGCCGGCCGTGACGGTGAGCGAGGCCCGGTTGATCCTGCTCGCCTTGTACCGGCGGTGCCGGCCGCGTAAGCCCATGAGAGTTCCCCTCAAGCCACGTTCTCGTAGCGGGACATGTCCGTGTTCCCCCGGAAGTGTCGAGCGCCGCCAACGTAGGTGCCGCCGACGGCGCCTGACAAGAGGTCGGCTCACGGAGCAGTCAAGTACCGCGGGAGCCAGCGCAGTTGGGCTGCCTGCTGGTAGGGTCCGCCGCCCTCGTGCTCGTTGAACTCGTACACCTCGATCGACTTGTCCTCGCCCGCGTACGCGTTGAACGCACCGAACACCGTCGACGGCGGGCAGGTCAGGTCACGCAGCGCGACCGAGAACAGCGCGGGGGCCTGCGCGCGGGCCGCGAAGTGCACGCCGTCGAAGTAGGACAGCGTGCGGAAGACCGTGTCCCCGCCGATCCTGCGGGACTTGAGGTAGAGGGCGATCTCGCTGTACGGCGCGTTGTCGGTGAGGGTCGCGGCGCGCGGGAAGTCGCAGAGGAACGGCACGTCCGGCAGGACCGCCGCGAGGTCGGGGACGAGTCCGCTCACCGCGATCGAGATGCCGCCGCCCTGACTGCCCCCGGCGACGGCGACGCGCGCGGCGTCCACCAGCGGGTGCGAGCGCGCGGCCTCGACGGCGCGCACGGCGTCGGTGAACACCCGCCGGTAGTAGTAGGCGTGCGGGTCCTCGACACCGCGCGTCATGAAGCCGGGGTACGCGGGTGAACTCCCCACCGGATCAGGGGTGTCGCCCTGCGCCCAGCCGCCGCTGCCCTGCCCGCGCGTGTCCATCACGAAGTGCGCGAACCCAGCGGTGGCCCACAGCAGATGCATGTGCGGCAGGCCGCGACCGCCCCCGTACCCGATGTACTCGACCACCGCGGGCAGCGGCCCCTCGGCGTCGGCGGGCAGGATCAGCCAGCCCTTCACGGGGTGGCCGCCGAAGCCCGCGTACGTCACGTCGAGGACCCGCACCCCGGCGAGCGGCACCTCGACCGGCTCGAACCGTGCCGCCAGGTCGTGCTCGCGCGCCTCGGCCAGCGTCTTCAGCCAGAACTCGTCGAAGTCGTCCGGCGCGGGGTGCTCCGGGCGGTACGTGCGCAGCTGGTCGAGCGGCAGATCGAACAACGCCATGAGCGGCAGTCTCCTCTGACTCGGCTTCTCTGACTCGGCTTCCTTGACTCGGCTTCGTCCCTGACGCGTCGCAGCATTTCCGATTACGGGACCAGTGGCCAGGGTGCGTGCGCGCCCGGCGGCCTTCGTACGAACCGGATCACCGGGTGTTCCGACGTCTGCGTGACCTCCGCGCGTACGCCGTAGACCTCGTCGATGAGGCTCGGCGTGAGCACCTCCGTCGGGGTGCCCTCGGCGACCGTGCGGCCCGCGCGCAGGACCAGGAGGCGGTCGCAGTACATGGCCGCGAGGTTGAGGTCGTGCAGGGCGACGACCGTGGTGACGGGGAGGCTCGCGACCAGGTCGAGGAGGTCCAGCTGGTGCTGGATGTCGAGGTGGTTGGTCGGTTCGTCGAGGAGGAGCTCGCGGGGTTCCTGGGCGAGGGCGCGGGCGATCTGGGCGCGCTGCCGTTCGCCGCCGGAGAGGGTGTGCCAGGACTGCGCGGCGCGGTCGGTGAGGCCGGTGCGCTCCAGGGCCGCCGTCACGGCCCGCGCGTCGGCGGCCGAGGGCGGTGTCCAGGCTCGGCGGTGCGGTACGCGGCCGAGGGCGACGACGTCTCGTACGGTCAACTCGGTCTGGGTGTCGGCATGTTGCTGCACGGTGGCGATGCGGAGCGCGGTGGCGCGGCGGCCGACGTCGGGCAGGGGGCGGCCGTCGAGGGTGACCACCCCGGCGGAGGTGGCGAGGACTCCGGAGAGCAGCCGTAGCAGCGTCGACTTGCCGGAGCCGTTGGGGCCGAGGAGGCCGACGGTCTCGCCGGGTTCGAGGCCGAGGGTGACGCCGTCGACGATGAGCCGGCCGTCGATCCGGCGGGCGACCCGATCGGCGCGCAGACCTGCGGGTGTCGCTGTGCCGGTCATGCCTTCGTCGGCTCGCGGTGCGGCGCGCTTCATGCCTTCCTCCGCTCGCGGTGCGGCGCGCTTCATGCCTTCCTCCGCTCGCGGTGCGGCGCGCTTCATGCCTTCCTCCGCTCGCGGTAGAGGACGGCCACGAAGGCCGGTACGCCGATGAGGGCCGTGACGACGCCCACCGGGACCTCCTGGGGGTCGACGACCGTACGGGCGAGGGTGTCCACCCAGACCAGGAACACGGCCCCGGCAAGCGCGGTGACCGGCAGCAGCCGGGCGTGCCCGGAGCCCGTCAGGGCACGGGTGGCGTGCGGCAGGACGAGGCCGACGAAGCCGATGGCGCCCGCACAGCTGACGAGGACCGCGGTGAGGAGTGCGGTCGCGCAGAGCAGGACGAGGCGGGCCCGGCCGACGTGCACGCCGAGCGCGGCGGCGGCCTCCTCGCCGAAGGCGAAGGCGTCGAGGGTGGTGGCGTGGCCGAGGCAGACCACGAGGACGGCCGCCAACACGGCCGCGCAGAGCAGGACTTGGTCCCAGTCGGCGCCGGAGAGGGAGCCGAGCAGCCAGAACAGGACGCCCTTGGTGGTCTCCGCGTCGGCCGAGGTCAGCACGGTGAACGACGTCAGCGCGGAGAACAGCTGCATCGCGGCGACCCCGGAGAGCACCACGCGGTCCGGGCTCCCGCCGAGTGTGTGGCTGAGCAGCAGCACCATCGCGAAGGAGAGCAGCGCGCCGATGAACGCGCCCGCCGACAGCGAGAGCGCCCCCGCACCGGCCCCGAGCACCACGACGGCGACGGCGCCCGTCGAGGCACCGGACGACACCCCGAGCACGAACGGGTCGGCCAGCGGGTTCCGCAGCAGCGACTGCATGACGGCCCCGCACAGCGCAAGCCCGGCGCCGCACACCGCGGCGAGCACGGTCCGGGGCATCCGCAGGTTCCACACGATGCCGTCCCGCAGCGGGGTGAGCGTGCTCTCGCCGCCGCCGAGGTGGGCGGCGACCGCGGCCCAGACGTCGCCGGTGGAGATCTCGGCGGGGCCGATGGTCACGGCGACGGCGATCGACAGGACGAGGGCGGCGAGCCCACCGCTGGTCAACAGGAGGAGCCGGGCGCGTACTTGACGCTTGGCGCGGCCTTCGAGCGCGACGGCGGCTTGGGCGCTCGGGACGTCCGGCTCGCTCGGGGCATCCGGCGCGCTCAAGGCGTCCGGCGCGCTCCGGTCATCGGGCTTGCTCAAGGCGTCCGGCTCGCTCGGGGCATCCGGCTCGCTCAAGGCGTCCGGCGCGCTCGGCACACGCGGCTCACTCAGGGCGTCCGGCCTGCTCGGGGCGCTCACTTCGCGAGCCCGAAGTCGCGCAGGCCCGCGGCGACCTGTTCGATCCCTTCGACGGTCCGGATGGAGGGGTTCATGGCCTGGCCGCTGAGCAGGATGTACCGCTTCTTCTTCACGGCGGTGAGGTTGCGCGTGGAGGGGTCGGACTCCAGGAACTCGATCTTCGCCTTGGCGCTCTCGGCCGTCTCCGAGCGGCGGGTGAGGTCGCCGATGACGATGACGTCGGGATCGCGGTCGGCGATGGTCTCCCAGTTGATCTGGGGCCACTCGTCCTTGGTGTCGTCGAAGGCGTTCTCCGCGCCGACCGCCCGGGTGATCGCGCCAGGTGCGCCGCAGCAGCCCGCGAGGTACGGGGACTGCTCGTTGGCGAACCAGTACATGAGCGAGGTGCCGGAGGCGTCGAGGCCGTCGGTGGCCCGGTCGACCCGCCCCTTCAGCTCGGCGATCAGCGTCTCGCCGCGCCGCTCCACTCCGAACGCGCGGGCCAGGTCGCGGATCTCGCCGTACACGGTGTCGAGGGTGAGGGGCTTGCTGCGGGAGCCGTCGCCGCCGCTGTCGTTGTTCTTGCCCGCGGCGCAGTCGGCCGGGGAGACGTACGTCGGTACGCCGAGTTCCTCGAACTGTTCGCGGGTGGCGACGCCGCCCTTGCCGAGGGTGGAGACGAACGAGGAGGTGACGAAGTCCGGTTCGGCGTCCAGGACCTTCTCGAAGGAGGGGTTGTTGTCGGCGAGGCGCGGCACGGACCCGTTGGCCTTCTCCAGGCCCTTCATCACCGGGTCGGTCCAGGTGGCGGTGCCGGCGAGGCGGTCCGCGAGGCCGAGGGAGAGCAGGATCTCGGTGGTGCCCTGGTTGAGGGAGACGGCGTGCCGGGGCGCGCTCTTCAGGGTCACCTGGTGGCCGCAGTTGTCGAGGGTGCGCGGGTATCCCTTGGCGGTCGCCTTCCCCGTGGGGGTTCCGTCACCGCCCGAGCCCGTGCAGGCGGTCAGCAGCACAGCGGGGGCGAGCAGCAGGGCCGCGCTCCGGCGGGCGCGCGAGGAAAGGAGTCGGGCGAGTCGGGTACGAAGCACGGGGTGCCCTCAACGTGTCGGGGCTCGAACGCGGAGCCTGGCCTACGGGGACCGGCCGCCGACGGCGGACGGTGCCAGCAGGTCTTCGGACTCGGGTTCGCCCGGACGGAGCGCCTTCCCGGGATGGTCCGTTCCGGTCGTACGACCGGCCCGTGCCGCCCAGTGGCGTCAAGTGCCCCGCCCGTCCCCCTCACCGCTGCGCGTCAGTTCCGGATTCGCACCGGATTCCCTGGCCTCGGATGTGGCTCGACTGGCCCGGGCACGCTACCAAGCGCGCCCGGCGGGCCCGTCGCTGGGGCTCCCACCGGGCGCGACTGCGCGAGGACCGGGGCCGGGGTCCGTCGTCCCGGATCATCCGCCACCGGATCGGTCCGTCGTTCCCCGTCCCCCGTCCCCCGTCCCGTCGTATCCGCTAGCGGATCGGCCCCGGCTGCGGTTCCGGTTCCGGGACCGGGTCGGGCCCCGGCGGCTTCGGGACCGGGGACGGCTGCGGCTCGGGCGGCCCCGGCTGGGGCTGGGGCTGCGGGTCCGGGACCGGGGACGGGAAGGGTTCGGGCCGGTCCGGGCCGGGTCCTGGGCCGGGCGTGGGACCGGGAGGTACGGGTCCTGGTGTCGGAGCGGGAGGTACGGGGTCGGGGTTGGGATGTGTCATGGGGAACTCCTCCTAGGCCACGCGTTCCCGCGTACGGCGGGTCCACGCCTGCGGATCCCCGGGTGCGGGCGGCGGGGCGGGCGGTGCGCGGGCGGCGGGCGTGGGGCGTGCGGGCTGCGCCACAAGCCACCCTGTGCGCCCGGCGCCCACCGCGCAACAGCAGCGGACGCGCCCCGAGGGAGCGGCCGGTCAGCCCGTCAGGCGCCGCAGCCGCAGCACCGGAATGTCCCGCGAGGTCTTCTCCTGGTACGTGGCGTACGGCGCGAACAGCTCGACCAGGCCCGGCCACACTTCGGCCTTCTCCTCGCGGGTCAGAGTCTCGGCGCGCGCCCGGAACCTGTCCGGGCCGACCTGCAGCTCCACCTCGGGCTCGTCGAGCAGGTTCAGGTACCACTTCGGGTGGTGCGCGGCGCCGCCGTTGGAGGCGACGATCAGGTGGTCGTCACCGTGCGTGCCGTAGATCAGCACGGTGCGCCGCCACTGGCCGGTGCGCCGCCCCCGGTAGTCGAGCAGCAGGCAGGGCACGCCCCGGATCGTGGCGCCCTTGGTGCCGCCGGACTCCGCGTAGAGCCTGGCCTGCTCGGCGACCCAGCCGGTGGGGCTGATCACGACGTCGTCCTGGGCCATACCGGTCACTCCTCGCGTCGGACGGGTGCGTGCGTCGCGTACGTCAACGCCGCTGCCCCGCCTGCCTGTTCCCGGGTCGGGCCGCCGCCTCGTCACCACAGGCCGGGGTCGGCTGCCAGGCGCTTCTTCGCCTCGGCGGTCAGGGCCTCGGGGGGCGCGGGCGCCTCGTCCGGGTGCCGCTCGGCCCAGCCGGCGACGTACGGACAGAGCGGCACGACGGCGGCGCCCTCGCGGGCCGCCAGCGCGTACAGCTCGCGGGCGAGCGCGCCCGCGATCCCCTGCCCCTCGTGGTCCGGCTCGACGACGGTGTGCACGGCGACGAGTGCGGGCACGGTGGGCGCTGCGGGTGTGGCGTCGAGGGTGAAGTAGTCAATGCGGCCGACGAGTTGGCCGTCCCGGCCGTCTGCCGTACGGGCTTCGAGGCGGCCGTGCGGGCGGTTGTCGCGGATGTCGGGGCGCGGTGCGTCACGCTGCGTGTCGTCACTCATGGGGCCAGTGTCGCCCGCACTCCGGTTTGGCGCTCAAGGGGACGGGACGGGGCGGGCTCCCTACGATTGGCGGCATGGAACTCGCCCTCTTCGCCGGAATCCCTGTGACCGACTACGCGGCGGCCCTCGCCTGGTACGAGCGGCTGTTCGGCGTTCCCGCGACGTTTTTCCCCAATGACGTCGAGGCCGTCTGGGAACTCGCGGAGAACCGCTCCGTCTACATCGAGCTGTTGCCGGAACGCGCAGGCAACGCCTTTCACACCCTGTTCGTCAGCGACTTCGACGAGCGCGTGGTGGCGATGGCCGAGCGCGGCCTCGAACCCGTACTGCGGGAGACGTACGAGAACGGGGTGCGCAAGGCCACGTACCGCGACCCGGACGGCAACGAGATCGGCTTCGGCGGCGGGCCGCTCTGACCGCCCGGCGGCCGCCGGGATCACCCGCCAGGCAGGCCGCCGGGACACCCACCAGGCAGGCTGCCGGACTCACCCGCCCGGCACGGTGGCGGGCTCGGCCTCGCCGGATGCCAACGAGCCCTTCTCGTACGGGAGTTGGACCGCCGGGATCGGCTCGCCCGAGCCGCCCGGGTCGGACTGGGTCGCGAACTGCGTCCGGTACAGCTCCGCGTACCGTCCGTCGGCCGCCAGCAGGTCCTCGTGGCGGCCGCGCTCCACGATGCGGCCGTCCTCGACGACGAGGATCAGGTCGGCGGCGCGGACCGTGGACAGGCGGTGCGCGATGACGACGGCCGTGCGGTCGGCGAGCGCCTCGGTGAGGGCCTGCTGGACGGCGGCCTCGGAGGTGTTGTCGAGGTGCGCGGTCGCCTCGTCGAGGATCACCACGCGCTGCCGGGCGAGCAGCAGCCGGGCGATGGTGAGGCGCTGACGCTCGCCGCCGGAGAGCCGGTAGCCGCGCTCGCCGACGACGGTGTCGAGGCCGTCCGGCAGGGACGCGATCAGCTCGTCGAGGCGGGCCCGGCGCAGCGCGTCCCAGAGCGCGTCCTCGTCGGCTCCCGGCCGGGCGAGCAGCAGGTTGGCGCGGACCGACTCATGGAAGAGGTGACCGTCCTGCGTGACCATGCCGAGGGTGGCCCGCACGGACACGGCGCTCAACTCCCTTACGTCCACGCCCCCGAGACGTACGACTCCGGAGTCGGTGTCGTAGAGCCGGGGCACGAGCTGGGCGATGGTGGACTTGCCGGCGCCGGACGAGCCGACGAGGGCCACGGTCTGGCCGGGCTCCGCGCGGAAGGAGACGCCGCGCAGGACTTCGGCGCCACCGCGGGTGTCGAGGGCCGCGACCTCTTCGAGGGAGGCGAGGGAGACCTTGTCGGCGGACGGGTAGCCGAAGCGGACGTCCTCGAACTCGACGGCGACCGGCCCTTCGGGCACGGCGCGGGCGTCGGGCTTCTCCTCGATCAGCGGCTTGAGGTCGAGCACCTCGAAGACCCGCTCGAAGCTGACGAGGGCGCTCATCACCTCGACGCGGGCCCCGGCGAGCGCGGTCAGCGGGGCGTAGAGCCGGGTCAGGAGCAGGGCGAGGGCGACGACCGCGCCGGGTTCGAGGGTGCCAGCGAGCGCGAACCAGCCGCCGAGTCCGTAGACCAGGGCGAGCGCGAGGGCGGAGACCAGGGTGAGGGCGGTGATGAACGCCGACTGCGCCATGGCGGTGCGCACGCCGATGTCGCGGACCCTGCGCGCGCGGGCGGCGAACTCGGCGGACTCGTCGTCGGGCCGCCCGAACAGCTTGACGAGGGTCGCGCCGGGCGCCGAGAACCGCTCCGTCATCCGGGTGCCCATGGCCGCGTTGTGGGCGGCGGCCTCGCGCTGGAGCCGGGCCATCCGGCTGCCCATGCGGCGGGCGGGCACGACGAAGACGGGCAGGAGCACCAGGGCGAGCAGGGTGATCTGCCAGGACAGGCTGAGCATCACGGCGAGGGTGAGCAGCAGCGTCGCGAAGTTGGACACCACTCCGGAGAGGGTGTTGGAGAAGGCCCGCTGCGCGCCGATGACGTCGTTGTTGAGGCGGCTGACGAGGGCACCGGTGCGGGTGCGGGTGAAGAACGCGACGGGCATGCGCTGTACGTGGTCGAAGACCGCGGTCCGCAGGTTGAGGATCAGGTCCTCACCGAGGCTCGCGGAGAGCCACCGGTTCAGGAGCCCGAAGCCGGCCTCGGCGAGCGCGATCACGGCGATGAGCAGCGCGAGACGCACGACGAGGCCGGGGTCCTTCCCGCCCACGATGGTGTCCACGACCGCTCCGGCGAGCATCGGCGTGGCCACGGCGAGCAGCGCGGTCACCACGCTGAGCAGCACGAACTGGATGATGCGGCGGCGGTGCGGGCGGGCGAAGGCGCCGATGCGGCGCAGCGTGGCCCGGGCGAAGGGTCGACGGTCCTGCTGCATCATCACGCTGTGCAGCTGGGTCCAGGCTGTGGTTTCCATGCTCATGCTCAGCACGGTAGAACCTCAAGCTTTGTTTAGGTCAAGGGGCGGCAACAGAGGCTGTCAGGTCGCGGCGGCAGTGGCGGTTCCGAGCCGCCGCAGCAGCAGTCCCGCCGGCGAGCGCTTCGGCCTCAGGGCAGCAGGCGCCAGTCCGCGAGGAGTGCGGCGATCAGGCCCGTGCCGAGCACCCAACTGCCCAGCCGGGTACGGCCGCGGCGGCTGAGCTCGATGACGATGCCGCAGAGGATGAGCAACAGGCCGTACACGCCGACGACCAGGACCGATGAGCGGCTCGCGAGACGTACGGCGAGGACGGCCGCGGCGGCGGCCATGAGGAGGGAGGCGGCGGCTATGCGCAGGCGGCGGGCCTGGCGCGGGGCGAGCCCGGACCGGGGCTCGGCGTCGTCGTCCGGCTCCTCGAACTCCGCGCCGTTTTCGTCCAGTTCCTCGGACTCCGCGCCGCCTTCGTCCGGTTCCTCGGACTCCGCGCCGTCGTCGACCGGCTCCCCCTCGTCGAGCGTGGGCGCGGCGGTCGCCTGCCGGGACTCGGGCGCGACATCCCCGCTCGCACCGCTCTCCCCGCCCTCCCCAGCCCCACCGCTCCCACCGCTCCCACCAGCGGGAACCTTCGTCTGCTCGGGCTCCCGCTGCTCGTCCCGCTCTTGATCAGATGCGCTCATGGCCTGGATCGTAGCGGCTGCTCCGCGAGCACCGACCCGCCCGCCCTGCCTGCTCAGCGCAGCAGCAACTGCAGCCCGCCCAGAATCGTCGCGCCGATCACCAGGCGTTCGAAGAGCCGCTGGTCGATACGGTCCACGCACCGCTTGCCGAGGTACGCGCCGGGCACGACGAAGAGCAGCATCGCGGCGTCGAGCAGCAGCGAGCGGGCGTCGATCAGGCCGAGGCCCACGCTGAAGGGGACCTTGAAGGTGTTGACGATGAGGAAGAACCAGGCCGATGTGCCCAGGAAGCCGAGCTTCCGGAAGCCCGCGGAGAGCAGGTAGAGGGACATCACGGGGCCGCCCGCGTTGGCGACCATCGTCGTGAAACCGCCGAGCACACCGTACGAGCGGGCCTTGATCCGCCCGGCCCGCGAGCCCGCCGAGGACGAGCCCACCGAGGACGCCCCCTCCGCGTCCTCGTCCCCCACTTCCTTGGCGGCCTTGGCCGTCCCGCGCCGCCGGGCCATCGTGACGCTCGCCATCAGCAGCAGGATCGCGCCGATCGACGTCCGTACGGCCGCGTCGTCCGCCCACATCATGAAGACCACGCCGACGAGCACGCCGAGCGCCACGGCCGGGAAGAGCCGCCACAGCGTGGGCCAGTGCGCGTGCCGTCGGTAGGTGAGCACGGCGAGCACATCGCCCGCGATGAGGATCGGCAGCAGCACGCCGGTCGACTCGCGTGCGGGCAGCACGGCCGCGAAGATCGCGAGGCTGACCGTATTGGCGCCGCTGACTGCGGTCTTGGAGAAGCCGACGAGGGCCGAGGCGAAGGCGAGAGCGGCCAGCTCCCACAGGGTGAGGGTGTCCATAGGGAGACCGATGCTATGCGCACCCATCTCGGCCGCCGCCGACTCCCCTCCCGCCTGCCGGGTGCGCACGTCCCGCCTGCCGGGTGCGCACGCGCTCGGTATACGGAGACCGCACGCCTCCGCCGGATTTTCGGTATACGGAGGACGGGGCCACGGGCGCCGGGAGCCGCACGGCGCGGGCAGGATGGGCGGGTACGGAACGTGCCGGTCGGCTGGCTTGTCGGTGAGCCAGCCGACCGACGCGTTTCCGGAGCGCGGCCCTCCTCGCTCCCCTCCACCTGCGAGGAGGGCCGACCGCGCCCGTCCGGCGGCGGCCTGCCGGACGGGCGCCCCCTTCCCCCCACCCCCTTTCGTCTCCTTGACGAAAACCGCCTCCTTCTTTATGGTCGTAGTGACCAATACAAATCTCACAGTGCCCCATACACGAAGGCGGCTGCAGAGCCTCGCCCAACCCCAGGGGGGACCCCATGGCCGACATCACCCGGCGTCTCGGCTGGCGCCACCTGCGCTCCGCGCCGACCGCCCACATCCGGCACCACCGGGGCGGCAAGCTCGTGCACGACGGGCCGGGGCTGAGCTTCTGGTACCGCTCACTGAGCGCAGCGCTCTCCGAAGTGCCCGTGAACGACCGGGAGTTGGAGATGGCGTTCCACGCCCGCACCTCCGACTTCCAGGACGTCACCGTGCAGGCCACTGTCACGTACCGGATCAGCGACCCCGCCGCGGCCGCCGGGCGGCTCGACTTCTCCGTGGACCCGGACACCGGGCAGTGGCGCGGCGCCCCGCTGGAGCAGTTGGCGACGCTGCTCACCGAGACCGCGCAGCAGCACGCCCTGGACGTGCTCGCCCGTACCGCCCTGTCGGCCGCGCTCGTCGACGGCGTCAACGCGGTACGGGAACGGATCACCACCGGACTCGGCCGGGAGCCGCGGCTGCCCGCGACCGGGATCGAGCTGGTCGCGGTGCGGGTCGTCGCGATCCGGCCGGAGGCCGACGTGGAGCGGGCGCTGCGCACCCCGGCGCGCGAGGAGATCCAGCAGGAGGCGGACCGGGCCACGTACGAGCGGCGGGCCGTGGCTGTGGAGCGGGAACGGGCCATCGCCGAGAACGAGTTGGCGAGCCGGATCGAACTCGCGCGCAGGGAGGAGCAGTTGGTGGAGCAGCGCGGCACCAACGCACGGCGCGAGGCCGAGGAGAACGCCTCCGCCGACGAGGTGCGGAGCACCGCCGAGGCCGCCCGGAAGGTACGGCTCGCCGAGGCGGAGGCGGCCGCCGCCCGTACCGTCGGCGAGGCCCGGGCGCACGCGCAGACCGCGTGGCTGCGGGCGCACGCCGAGGTGGACGCGGCCACGCTGACCGCCCTCAACGCGGGCCGGCTCGCCGAGAACCTGCCGCGCATCGACAGCCTGACGATCTCGCCGGACGTCCTGACGGGGTTCCTGGAGCGGCTCGGCACCACGCACCCGGCGCCCGGCACCGGTACCCCTGCCCGTTCGATGACACAGTGAGACATCAGAAAAAAATGAGCCTCGCACCCCGCGCCGTCCTGGTCCACCGCACCACCGAGTACGAGGAGTTGCTCGCCCGGCACGGCACGCACGGGCAGGCCGCGTACTTCCTCGGCTCGCGCGGCCGGGACATCGCCGAGGTCGCCGAGCGGCACCACCGGACCCTGCGGGCGCTCGCCGAGGTGGCCGCCGCCGTCCCGGCGAGCTGGCGGCAGGCGCGGGTCGAGCGGGCCGATCTGGACCGGTTCCTGTTCGGGCCCGAGGACGTCGTGGTGGTGGTCGGCCAGGACGGTCTGGTGGCCAACGCGGCGAAGTATCTCGACGGGCAGCCGGTCGTCGGCATCGACACCGACCCGGGCCGCAACCCGGGTGTGCTCGTACGCCATCGGGCCGCCGACGCGCGGAAGTTGCTGCCCGCCGCGGCCTCCGGGCGGTCCGCGCGGGAGGCGTTGACGATGGTCGCGGCCGTCGCCGACGACACCCAGCGGCTGCTCGCGCTCAACGAGATCTACCTGGGCCCGCCCGGCCACCAGACCGCCCGCTACCGCCTAGGCCGTGTCCGTAAAGTCCCGCCTGCCCCGCGACGCCTGGCACGCACTCTCGCCGCACCGGGCGAAGGCCCAAGTACATCCAGTACGAGGGCCTGCGCCCGGCACGCCGAGAGCACGCACCAGACGCCGCAGGGCCCGCCCTCCGGGCGGACGACGGGACTTTACGGACACGACCTAGCCCCCGATGCGGAGGGCGAGCCCGCGGAGCCGCAGGCCTCCTCCGGAGTGCTCGTCGGCACCGGCACCGGCGCCACCGGCTGGCTGCGTTCCCTGTGGCTGCAGCGCGGCGGCGGGCTCGCCCTGCCGACGCCCACGGAACGGCAGTTGGCGTGGTTCGTGCGCGAGGCCTGGCCGTCCCCGGCGACCGGGACGGCGCGGGTCGAGGGGCTGCTCGGGTCCGGTGAGGCGCTGCGGCTGACCGTGGAGTCGGAGCGGCTCGTGGCCTTCGGGGACGGCATGGAGGGCGACGCGCTCGACCTCACCTGGGGTCAGACGGTGCGGATCGGGGTCGCGGACACGGCGCTGCACCTGGCCGGTTGACACCGGCGCACCCCTGACGCGCACCCACCGCCACCCCAGCGCACCCGCACCGCCCCTCGCACAAGCACCGCCACCCGACTCGCACCGCCACACGCACACGCACACACCCGCACCCGCACCCGCACCCGCACGCAAGGACGCCAATCAACTGGTCACACAACCGCCATCCCCCAGCCTCTTGACCTGGACCCTCTTCTGCCACTCCACTTGACTTGTCCGAACAAGTTCCCGACCCCGGCAGAGGTCCCCCCACTCATGACCCCACCCAAGCCCGAACTCAACCGCCGCCGTTTCCTGCAGTTCGCGGGCGCCACCGCGGGCGCGGCCGCCCTGTCCGGCAGCATCGCGCGGGCCGCGGCCATCCCCGCCGCCCGCCGCACCGGAACCGTCGACGACGTCGAGCACATCGTGGTCCTGATGCAGGAGAACCGGTCCTTCGACCACTACTTCGGCGCGCTCAAGGGCGTCCGCGGCTTCGGCGACCCGCGCCCGGTGACGCTGCCGAGCGGCAAGTCCGTGTTCCACCAGCCGGACGGCGGCAAGGAGGTGCTCCCGTATCACCCGGACGCGGAGGACCTCGGCATGCAGTTCATCGCGGGCCTCGACCACGACTGGGCGGGCGGCCACAAGGCCTGGAACAACGGGCGGTACGACCAGTGGATCCCGGCCAAGTCGGCGGGCACGATGGCCCATCTGACGCGCCAGGACATCCCGTTCCACTACGCGCTCGCCGACGCGTTCACCGTCTGCGACGCATACCACTGCTCGTTCATCGGGGCCACCGACCCCAACCGCTACTACATGTTCTCGGGCCACACCGGCAACGACGGCCAGGGCGGCGGACCTGTGCTCGGCAACCAGGAGGCGGGGTACGACTGGACGACGTACCCGGAGCGTCTGGAAGCGGCCGGAGTCTCCTGGAAGGTGTACCAGGACATCGGCGACGGCCTGGACGCGGACGGCGGCTGGGGCTGGATCGACGACGCCTACCGGGGCAACTACGGCGACAACTCGCTGCTCTACTTCAACAAGTACCGCAACGCGGGGCCCGGCGACCCGCTCTACGACAAGGCCCGCACCGGCACGAACGTGAAGGCGGGCGACGGCCTCTTCGACCAGCTCAAGGCCGACGTGAAGGCCGGGCAGCTGCCGAAGATCTCCTGGATCGCCGCGCCCGAGGCGTTCACCGAGCACCCCAACTGGCCCGCTAACTACGGGGCTTGGTACATCTCGCAGGTCCTCGACGCGCTCACCTCCAACCCCGAGGTGTGGGCGAAGACGGCCCTGTTCATCACCTACGACGAGAACGACGGCTACTTCGACCACGTGGTGCCGCCGTACCCGCCGGCCGACGCCGATCAGGGCCTGTCGACGGTCGACACGAGCCTGGACTTCTTCAAGGGCGGCCTCGGCTACGGAGCCGGCCCCTACGGGCTCGGGCAGCGCGTGCCGATGCTGGTCGTCTCGCCGTGGTCGACGGGCGGCTACGTCTGCTCCGAGACCTTCGACCACACCTCGATCGTGCGGTTCATGGAGCGCCGCTTCGGCGTGGCCGAGCCGAATATCTCGCCCTGGCGCAAGGCCATCTGCGGCGACCTGACCTCGGCCTTCGACTTCGGCCTGAAGGACACGGACCCGGCCGAGCTGCCCGGCACGGACGGCTACCGCCCGCCGGACAACGAGCGCCACGACAGCTACGTACCGAAGCCCCCGGCCCAGCCGCAACTCCCGGTCCAGGAGGCCGGTTCGCGGCCCACGCGCCCGCTGCCGTACGCCCCGCACGTGGACGGCGCCGCCACCCCGGCCTCCGGGCGCTACACGCTGACGTTCAGCGCGGGCGCGAAGGCCGGCGGCACCTTCCACGTCCGCTCCGGCAACCGCACGGACGGCCCCTGGACGTACACCACCGAGGCGGGCAAGACGCTCTCGGACACCTGGAACTCGGAGCACTCCGACGACGCGCACGACCTGACGGTGCACGGCCCGAACGGCTTCCTGCGGGCGTTCAAGGGCCCCGGCAAGGCCGCTGGACCCGAGGTCACCGCCCGCCATGTCACCGCCGACGGCACCCTCGCCCTGACCCTCACCAACACGGGCACCGCCGAGGCCCGCCTGCGCCTGACCGACGCGTACGGCGGCCCCGGCGAGACCTTCACGGTGGCGGCGGGCAAGACGGTGAAGCACACCGTCGACCTCGCGGCGGGCAAGCGCTGGTACGACGTGTCCGTGACGTCCGAGACCGACGCGACGTTCCTGCGCCGCTTCGCCGGACACGTGGAAACGGGCAAGCCGGGCGTGAGCGACCCGGCGATCCGCACGGCCTGACCCTGCGGCTCCCCGGCCGGGGCCCGGCGACCCAGCCGGACCCCGGCCCCCGGCCCCCGGCCCCCGCGTCTCAACCCCCGTACGGATACGGCAGGATGACGCCTTGTCTCCCCGGCCCGTCCGTACGTCCGGCACCTGATGCACACGTTTCCGGCACATGCGTGCGACCCGGTCGTACGGGCCTGTCCGTACCGGAGACACGCAGGCGCAGCCGAGAGACGAGCAGGTGACCAGTTGAGCAAGCACGTGGGCCTCGTGACCGACCCGGGCGGTGCCCGATGAGCCGGGACCTCACCGCGCACGACGCGCTCCTCGCCGTCGTCGCGCTCGCCGCGGGCATCGCCGCCGGGCTGCTGCTGCGGCTCCTGCTGCGCTGGCTCGGCCGGCACGTGGTGCGCACCCGGTGGCGCGGGGACGACGTGCTGGTGGCCGCGCTGCGCACGCTCGCGCCGTGGGCGGCGGCGATAGCGGGGGCGGCCGCCGGTGCGGCGGCGCTGCCGCTGACAGCCTCAGTGCGGACGGTCGTGAACCGGTCGCTGAGCGCGCTGCTCATCCTGGTCGCCACGCTGATCGTGGCCCGGGTGATCACGGGCGCGGTGCAGTCGGTCACGCAGTCCCGTACGGGCGTCGCGGGTTCGGCCACGATCTTCGTGAACATCACGCGGGTCGTGGTCATCGCCATCGGCCTCCTGGTCGTCCTGGAGACCCTCGGCGTCTCCATCGCGCCGCTGATCACCGCGCTCGGCGTGGGGGGTCTGGCCGTCGCGCTCGCCCTCCAGGACACGCTCGCCAACCTGTTCGCGGGCGTGCACATCCTCGCGTCGAAGACCGTGCAGCCGGGCGACTACATCCGGCTGAGCAGCGGCGAGGAGGGCTATGTCGTCGACATCAACTGGCGCAACACCGTGGTGCGCAACCTCTCCAACAACCTCGTGATCATCCCCAACGCCCAGCTGTCCGGCACCAACATGACCAACTACACCCGGCCGGAACAGCAGCTGACGATCCTCGTCCAGGTCGGCGTCGGGTACGACAGCGACCTGGAGCACGTCGAGAAGGTCACGGTCGAGGTCGTGGCCGAGGTGATGGCCGGGGTCGAGGGCGCCGACCCGGCGCACGAACCGGCCGTCCGCTTCCACACGTTCGGCGACTCGCGGATCGGCTTCACGGTGATCCTGGGCGTCGGCGAGTTCAGCGACCAGTACAGAATCAAGCACGAGTTCATCAAGCGCCTGCACCAGCGCTACCGCGCCGAGGGCATCCGCGTCCCCGCCCCGACGCGCACCGTCGCACTCCAGCAGGAGGGCTCCGCGCCGCTCGACGCCGCCGCGATCCCCCTCCAGCGGGGGAACGGCGCGCCGGTTTCCTGACTCCGGTCGCACTGTGGCGGGTCCGGGTGGTCACGGGCACAGGTCCATCGGCCATACTGCGCACCGTGGAAAAGCGCATGGACGAGAACGCCGCTCCCCTGCACGTGCACGCCGCGTCGACGGACCCGGGCTTCATCCCCGGCATCACCCCGTCGAAGCCCGTGGTGACCGAGGACGCCGACGCCCCCGTCGAGCCCGCGTCCGCGACCGAGCCCGAGCAGGACGAGGAACAGGCCGCAGCGAACGAGACCGAAGCCGCCGACGCCACGGAGGCCGACGGGGCTGACGGGGCCGACGACGAGCCCGAGGCTCACGAGGAAGGGGAAGACGGCGACGGCGACGGGGGCAAGCCCGAAGGCCCCGCCTTCGAAGCCGCCGACCACCGCGGCTCCATCACCGTCGACGGCACCGGCCTCCGCTTCCGCCTCGACGACCAGGAGGCCGAGTTCGACTGGGACGAGATCGGCGCCGTGGAGCACTCCACGTCCCGCTTCGGCCGCCGCTTCACGGTCACCGCCCACACCCTCGCGCGCCGCGCCTACCCGGCCGAGGTCCAGGCCCCGGACAAGGCGACCCTGAAGCGCTGGGCCACGGATCTTGACGAGGTGCTCGACGCGCACTTCGAGGATTGAACACGCCCGCCCCTTGGAAGACGCACCCCTGGAAGACGGTCCTCCGTACGTGACCGAGGACTCCGGGCGTCGAAAGGGGTCACCATGGCACGAACACAGGCGGGCAACAGCACCACGGGCGCGGCCGGTTCACGCCGGTCGCGCCGGCGGCGGTCCTTCGCGGGCCCGCGCGCACAGCCGGACGAGAAGCCGGACAAGAAGCCGGACAAGAGCCCTCCCGGGCCGCAACTGCCGCTGCTCGCCCGGCTGCTGCTGATGGCCGTGGCCTTCGCGGCCATGGCCGCGTTCGCCGTGGTACTGGCGCGCCTGACCGTCAGCCCGCAGCCCGCCTCGGAGGCGCTGACGCACAGCAATCTGCACCCCGGATCGTCCATCCGGCAGTACCTGGCGCAGCCCGAAGTCCTCGACGCGGTCAAGCAGTTGGGCGGCAACGTGGCGCTCGGTGTGCCGTTCGGGGTGCTGCTGCCGCTGCTGTTCCCGCGTACCCGAGGCCGTCTGCGGGTGGCGCTCACCACCGCCGGGGTGATGCTCCTCGTCGAGCTGGTGCAGGGCGCACTCGTCACCGGGCGGGCCTTCGACATCGACGACGTCGTCCTGAACACCACCGGCGCCCTCCTCGGCTATCTCCTCCTCGGCCGACGCCTCGGCCGCGCCGTCCACCCACCGCGCCGCCCCTGGTGGCGCCGGTTCGGCCGCGGACGCACCGCTTCCGGTAGCCATACCTGACCGGCCCGGGGAAGCCGCCCTCCTGACGCTGCGCGCCGCGGGAGGGCCGCCCCGGATCCCCCCGGAGCGGCCCTCCTTCCACCACGAGCCTCGGCTCAGACCGCCACCGCGGCCGGTGCGGCGGACGCGGGTGCGGGGGCCGGGGCGGGCGTCGGCTCAGGCGTGGCAGCTGGGGCCGGGGCCGACGGCATCGTGGTCGACTGGGCGTCCGCGCGCGCCAGTTCGCGGCGGAGGCGGGTGAACGGGCGGGGGCGGTCGAGGGCGAGGACCGCGGTCGTACGGGCGTCTCGTTCGTAGACGGCGAGGAAGCCGCCCTCCTCCGTGGAGCCCTCGACGATCCGCGGCACGTCGCCCTGCTCGCGCCGCCCGGCGAACTGGAGCCGGGAGCCGTACTGGTCGGACCAGAAGTAGGGCAGCGGGCGGACGTGTTCGACGGTGTGGCCGGCGAGGAGGTTGCGGACGGCGACGCGTGGCTGGGCCGTGGCGCTGGTCCAGTGCTCGGCGCGGACGCCGCCGACGCGGGCCACGTCGCCGACCGCGACGACCTGGGGCAGGGACGTGACGCAGCCGTCGTCGGAGAGCACCCCGTCGTGGACGGCGAGCGTCGAACCGGCCAGCCACTCGGTGTTGGGGATCGCGCCGATGCCGACCACGACGACGTCGGCGGGGAACAGGCGGCCGTCGGCGAGGCGTACGCCGGTCACCCGGGTCCCGCCCTCGATCGCGGCGACGCCCGTACCCGTGACGAGCCGTACGCCACCGCGTTCGTGCAGCCGCGCGCAGACGGCGGCCAGCTCCGGGCCGAGCTGCCCGAGGAGCGGCAGGGGCGCGGCCTCGACGACGGTGACGTCGTGGCCCATCGCGGCGCAGGACGAGGCGGTCTCGGCGCCGATGAAGCCGCCGCCGATGACCACGACGCGCAGCGTGCCGCGGTGCAGGTCGGCGCGGAGCGCGCGGGCCTCGTCGAGAGTGCGCAGGGTGTGCACGCCGGGGAGTTGGGGTCCGGGCAGGCGGCGGGCGCGGGCTCCGGTGGCGATGACGAGGCCGTCGGTGGAGACGGTGCGGCCGTTGTCGAGGAGTACGGTGCGGCCGCGGGCGTCGAGGCCGCGGGCGCGCACGCCGAACATCCACTCGGCGCCGAGTTCGAGGGTCTCCTCGTCGTCGGAGAGGGCGAGGTCGCTCTCGGACGCCTTGCCGGAGAGGAAGTCCTTGGACAGCGGGGGGCGGTCGTAGGGGCGGTGCTGCTCCTCGCCGACGATGACGAGGCGGCCGTCGAAGCCCTGCGCCCGCAGTTCCCGGGCGGCGTACAGTCCGGCGAGCGAGGCGCCCACCACGGTCACGGTCCTCATGAGGCTGTGCCTTTCTCGTGGATCCGGTACGCGTGCGTGGCGTGACCGGAGCGGCTCCGGGGGGGGAGGAGGCGCGGCGGTCAGGCCGCGGCGTTCTCCTTCTCGCTGCGGTGGACGTGGATCATGCCGTCGTCGACCGTCACCCGGTGGGTACGGACCGGGCGGCGGGCCGGGAGGCAGGTGGGGACACCCGTACGCAGGTCGAACGACGCCTCGTGGAGCGGGCATTCGACCAGGCAGCCCTCCAGGAAGCCCTCGGAGAGCGAGGCGTCCTGGTGCGTGCAGGTGTCGTCGATGGCGTACAGCTCGCCGTCCGTGTGGAACACGGCGATGGGCGGCTCGACGTCTACGCGGACGGATTCGCCCTCAGGGAGCTCTTCGAGGCGGCAGACGGGAATCACAGGTACCCCTCTTGGTTCTGGACCGTTCGGTAACCTACTGTTTCGCATCACGCACCGTGGTGCGTCGTGCGCAACAGAATCCGGTCGAGAAGCCTCGTACGTCAAGGGGGTTCTCGCAGATGCGGTCCGAGAGGCGACCGCGAGGTGGTGGGAGTCGAACTATGCGCCGGAAACAAGTGCAGGTGAGAGCGGGTACGACGGTCCGGGCGACGACGGTCGGACCGCCTCGGGAAATGTCCGGATCGAAGCCCCCGGAGAAGCCGCCGAAGGGGCCGGCCGGTTCCGTGCAGTCCGTGGACCGCGCGATCAGCGCCATGGAGAGCCTCGCGCGGCACGGCGAGGCCGGGGTGTCGGAGATCGCCGAGGAGCTGGGGGTGCACAAGTCGACCGCGTTCCGGCTGCTCGGGGTCCTGGAGCAGCGCGGCCTGGTCAACCAGTCCGCGGACCGGGGCAAGTACTACCTCGGGGCCGGTGTGCTGCGCCTGGCGGGGGCGGCGGCAGCGCGGATGGACATCTCGCAGGAGGGCGCCCCGGTCTGCCGTGACCTCGCGGACGAGCTGGGCGAGACGGTCAACATCGCCATCCTCGACGACGACGCGGCGGTCAACATCATGCAGGCCCGCGGCTCGGCCTCCGTCACCGCGCAGAACTGGCTCGGCAGGCGCACACCCCTGCACGCCACCTCCAGCGGCAAGGTGCTCCTCGCCCATCTGCCGCCGACGCTGCGCGAGGGCCTGCTCGCCCGCAGCCTGCCGCGGTTCACCGCGCACACGGTGGTCAGCGCGGCAGCGCTGCGGGCCGAGCTGGCGGAGGTAGGCGGGCAGGACTTCGCCGCCGCCGTCGAGGAACTGGAGATCGGGCTCGCTTCGGTCGCGGCACCGGCCCGGTCGCACGACGGAAAGGTGCTCGGCGCGATCAGCGTCTCCGGTCCCGTGTACCGGCTGACCGAGGAGCGCATCCCGGAACTGGCCCGGCGCACGGTCGCGGCGGCGGCAGAACTGTCCCGGCGGATGGGTCACGGCCTGTGATCTGATCCGTACGCACCGCCGCGAGGCGCCTCGGAACATCCGGGAAGCCGCCCAAGAACGCCAGGTCAGAGCCCTTGGACCCGGCGTTCTTGGGCGGCTTTCGGCTGCCCCGGCCCGGCCGCCCGAGCGTGTCCGCGGGATGACCCAGGGTCAGCATCGTTTTGCCAATGCATTGATCCGTACCCCTTGACGGCGTCCTGACGGCGTTCCCAAGATGTGTTCAACGTCGCTTATCGCGCAACGCATCGCGCACAGCGCAACATCCAAGGGGAGTTGGTCGTGCCACACGAGGTCCGCGCCGTCGTCGCCCTCAAGAAGGGCGCACCCGTCGAGGTGCAGACGATCGTCGTTCCCGATCCCGGTCCGGGAGAGGCCCTGGTCAAGGTGCAGGCCTGCGGGGTCTGCCATACGGATCTGCACTACCGGGAAGGCGCGATCAACGACGACTTCCCGTTCCTGCTCGGCCACGAGGCGGCCGGGATCGTCGAGGCCGTCGGCGAGGGCGTCACCGACCTCTCCCCCGGCGACTACGTGGTGCTCGCCTGGCGCGCCCCCTGCGGAAGCTGCCGCTCCTGTCGCCGTGGCCGCCCCTGGTACTGCTTCGAATCCCGCAACGCCGCCCAGCCCATGACCCTCCTGGACGGCACGCCCCTCAGCCCCGCCCTCGGCATCGGCGCCTTCGCCGAGAAGACCCTGGTCGCGGCCGGGCAGGCCGTGAAGGTCGACCCGGCCGCCCGACCGGAGGCCGCGGGCCTGATCGGCTGCGGCGTGATGGCCGGGTACGGAGCGGCCGTCAACACCGGCAACGTCCAGCGCGGCGACACCGTGGCCGTCATCGGCTGCGGCGGTGTCGGCAACGCGGCCATCGCCGGGGCCTGCCTGGGCGGCGCCCGCAAGGTCATCGCCGTCGACATCGACGACAAGAAGCTCGACCGCGCCGAGAAGTTCGGCGCCACCCACACCATCAACTCCCGTGGCACGGACCCGATCGAGGCGGTCCGCGCGCTCACCGACGGCTTCGGCGTCGACATCGCCATCGACGCGGTGGGCCGCCCCGAGACGTACAAGCAGGCCTTCTACATGCGCGACCACGCGGGCGTCCTCGTCCAGGTCGGCGTGCCCGACCCGGACATGACCGTCGAGATCCCGCTGATCGACCTCTTCGGCCGCGGCGGCGCCCTCAAGTCGTCCTGGTACGGGGACTGCCTGCCCACCCGCGACTTCCCCGTACTGATCGACCAGCACCTCTACGGGCTGCTCGACCTGAACGGCTTCGTCACCGAGAAGATCGCCCTCGACCAGGTCGAGGAGGCCTTCGCCAAGATGCACCGGGGCGAGGTCCTTCGCTCGGTGGTCGTGCTCTGACCGTCACTCAAGAACGGTCCGAACAACTGCCCGCGCAGGGCAGTTCACCCCGTCCCCCTGCCGTCCCCGCCACCCAAGGAGGGGCATGTCCAGCACATCTCACCCCCGCCCGGCCCCCGCAGGCCCCCGCGTCGTCATCGTCGGCGCCGGAATCGTCGGCTGCTCGCTCGCCGACGAACTCACCGCCCGCGGCTGGACCGACGTCACCGTCCTCGAACAGGGCCCGCTGCCCGCACCCGGCGGCTCCACCTCGCACGCGCCGGGTCTGGTCTTCCGTACCGGCTCGTCGAAGACCCTCACGGCCTTCGCCCAGTACACCGTGGAGAAGTTCAACTCCCTCGAGGTGGACGGGCTCTCCTGCTTCAACCCGGTCGGCGGCCTCGAACTCGCCACCACCCCCGAGCGCTGGTCCGACCTGCACCGCAAGGCCGGCTGGGCCGCCGCCTGGGGCGTACGCGGGGAGCTGATCTCCGCCGAGCGCTGCAAGGAGCTGTGGCCGTTCATCGACGAGTCCAAGGTGCTCGGCGGCTTCCACACGCCCGAGGACGGACTCGCCCGCGCCCTGCTCGCCTCCCGCGCCCAGATGGAGCGCGCCCAGGAGCGCGGCGCCACGTTCCTCGACCGGCACACCGTGACCGGCATCGAGAAGGAGGACGGCCGCGTCACCGCCGTCGTCACCGACCGGGGCACCTTCCCGGCCGACCACGTGGTGTCCGCCGCCGGATTCTGGGGCCCGGCCATCGGCCGCATGGCCGGCGTCGACGTACCGCTGCTCCCGCTCGCCCACCAGTACGCGAAGACGAAGCCGCTGCCCGAGCTGGAAGGCGCCAACGACCCGCGTACGGAGGCGTCCCGGCCGATCCTGCGGTTCCAGGACCGCGACCTGTACTTCCGCGAGCACACCGACCGCATAGGCATCGGGTCGTACGCCCACAAGCCGCTCCCGGTCGACCCGTTCGCGCTCCTCGACTACGACACGGCACGCGCCCAGGACATGGACATGCCGTCCTCGTACCCGTTCACCGAGGAGGACTGGGCGCCGAGCTGGGAGGACTGCAAGTGGCTGCTGCCCTTCCTGCGTGACGCGGAGGTCGAGGAGGGCTTCAACGGCGTCTTCTCGTTCACGCCCGACGGCATGCCCGTGCTCGGCGAGGCCCGGCAGCTGCGCGGCTTCTGGCTCGCCGAGGCCGTGTGGGTCACGCACTCGGCGGGCGTCGCCAAGGCCGTCGCCGAGTGGATGGTCGACGGCAAGCCCTCGCTCGACGTGCACGAGTGCGACCTCACCCGCTTCGAGGACGCCCAGCGCTCCCCCGCGTACGTGCACGACCGCGGGGCGCAGCAGTTCGTCGAGGTGTACGACGTCCTCCACCCGCTGCAACCCGCCGACCAGCCGCGTCCGCTGCGGGTCAGCCCCTTCCACGCCCGGCAGCAGGAGCTGGGCGCGGTGTTCCTGGAGGGCGGCGGCTGGGAGCGCCCGCACTGGTACGAGGCCAACTCCGCGCTCGCCGAGGGGATTTCGGTCCCCGAACGGGACGAGTGGGCGGCCCGCTACTGGTCGCCGATCGCCGCGGCCGAGGCGAAGGCGACGCGCGAGAAGGTCGCGCTCTACGACATGACGCCGCTACGCCGCCTTGAGGTCACCGGTCCCGGCGCGCTCGCGTTCCTGCAGCGCATGACGTCCAACAACCTGGCGAAGAAGCCGGGCGCGGTCACGTACACGCTGCTCCTGAACGAGGACGGCGGGGTCCGCTCCGACCTGACCGTGGCCCGGCTCGCCCCCGACCACTTCCAGCTCGGCGCCAACTCCCCGGCCGACCTGGACTGGCTGCTGCGGCACGCGCCCGCCGACGTACACGTCCGCGACACCACGTCCGGCACCTGCTGCATCGGCGTGTGGGGCCCGCTCGCCCGCGATCTGGTCCAGCCCCTGACCGGGGACGACTTCTCGCACGAGGGCTTCGGCTACTTCCGCGCCAAGCAGACCTACCTCGGCCATGTCCCGGTGACCGCGATGCGTTTGTCGTACGTGGGTGAGCTGGGCTGGGAGCTGTACACCACCGCCGACCTGGGGCTGAGGCTCTGGGACACGCTGTGGGCGGCCGGGCAGGAGCACGGGGTGATCGCGGCCGGCCGGTCTGCGTTCAACAGCCTGCGCCTGGAGAAGGGCTACCGCTCCTGGGGCCACGACATGACCACCGAGCACAACCCGTACGAGGCGGGCGTGGGCTTCGCCGTCCGCATGGACCGCGGCGGTGACTTCGTGGGCCGGGACGCGCTGGCCCAACTCGGCGAGCCCGAGCGGAAGTTGACGGCCCTGCTGCTTGACGACCCGGCCGCCGTCGTCCTCGGCCACGAGCCGGTGCACGTCGACGGCGCCCCGGCCGGATACGTCACGAGCGCCTCGTACGGCTACACCCTGGGCCGCTGTGTCGCCTACGCCTGGCTGCCGCCGCTGCCCGCCGGGACCGGGGTGCACGTCGAGTACTTCGGCGAGAAGGTTCCGGCGACGGTGGCGGAGGAGCCTCTGTTCGACCCCGAGATGAGCCGGATCCGGCGCTGACTTCCCTCTTGATGTTGGTAGGAGTTCGAACGTGACGACAACCCCTGTCGCCCCCAGCCTCGTGGCCACGCTGCCCGGGCACTATTACACCGATCCCGAACTGTTCCGACTGGAGCAGGAGCGGGTCTTTGAATCCATGTGGTTCTGCGCCGTGCGCAGCGCCGACCTCGACAAGCCCGGGGCCTTCCGCACCGTTCAGGTCGGCCGGGAGAGCGTCCTGGTCACCCGGTCCCGCACCGGTGAGCTGCGGGCCTTCCTGAACGTGTGCCGGCACCGCGGCGCCCAGCTCTGCACCCAGGAGTCGGGCGAGGTGCGCCGCAACCTGCAGTGCCCGTACCACGCCTGGACGTACGACCTCGACGGCAAACTGGTCGCCGCGCCCAACCTGACGAAGATGCCGGACGTGGACCGCGCCGAGTACGGCCTGATCAAGGTCGCCCTGCGCGAGTGGCTCGGCTATGCCTGGGTGTGCCTGGCCGACGAGCCGCCGTCCTTCGAGGAGACCGTGATCGGCGCGGCCGTGGAGCGCCTCGGGAACACGGCCGCCATCGACCGCTACCGCACGGAGGGCCTCGCCCTCGGCAAGCGCATCACGTACGACGTGAAGTCCAACTGGAAACTGATCGTCGAGAACTTCATGGAGTGCTACCACTGCGCGACGATCCACCCCGAACTCACCGAAGTGCTCCCGGAGTTCGCGGACGGCTACGCGGCGCAGTACTACGTCGGTCACGGCGCCGAGTTCGGTGACGAGGTCAAGGGCTTCACGGTCGACGGCAGCGAGGGCTTCGGCAAGCTGCCCGCGGTCGCCGAGGACCAGGACCGGCGGTACTACGCGATGACGGTCAAGCCGACCGTGTTCGTGAACCTGGTGCCGGACCACGTGATCCTGCACCGGATGTTCCCGATGGCCGAGGACCGCACGATCGTCGAGTGCGACTGGCTGTACGCGCCGGAGGTGGTCGAGTCGGGCGCCGATCTGTCGAAGTCGGTGGAGCTGTTCCACCGGGTCAACGCCCAGGATTTTGAAGCGTGCGAGAGGACTCAGCCGGCCATGTCGTCGCGGGCCTACCGGGGCGGCGGCGTCCTCGTACCGACCGAGCACCACATCGGGATCTTCCACGAGTGGCTCCTCAAGCAGCTGGGGGCCGAAGGTGCCTGAGCTGTTCATCGACGGTACGTGGACGAGCCCGCGCGACGAGCGGACCCGGGAGATCCGCTGCCCGGCCGACGGTGCGCTCGTCGCGGTCGTCGACGAGGCGGGCGGCAAGGACACCCTGGAGGCGATCGCGGCCGCACGGCGGGCGTTCGACGAGGGGCCCTGGCCGCACACCACAGGCGCCGAGCGGGGCGATCTGCTCCTGCGGGTCGCGGATCTGCTCGCCCGCGACAAGGACGCCCTGGCCCGCGCCGAGTCCCTCGACACCGGCAAACGCCTGGTGGAGAGCGCGTACGACATCGCCGACATCGAGAACTGCTTCCGCTACTTCGGCCGGCTCGCCACGGCGGACGCGGGCCGGGTCGTCGAGACGGGCGTGGAGGACGCGGAGAGCAGGGTGGTGTATGAGCCGGTCGGCGTGTGCGCGCTGATCACGCCGTGGAACTACCCGCTGCTGCAGACCGCGTGGAAGGTGGCGCCCGCGCTCGCGGCGGGCAACACCTTCGTCCTGAAGCCCAGCGAACTGACCCCGCACACCGCGATCCACCTGGTCCGGCTGCTCGCGGAGGCGGGCCTGCCGGACGGGGTCGCCAACCTGGTCCTGGGCGCGGGCCCGGAGGTGGGCGGCCCGCTCGCCGAGCACCCGGACGTGGACCTCGTGTCGTTCACGGGCGGGCTCGGCACCGGCCGGCATCTGATGGCGGCCGCGGCGGGCACGGTCAAGAAGGTCGCGCTCGAACTGGGCGGCAAGAACCCCAACATCGTGTTCGCGGACGCCGACTTCGAGACGGCCGTCGACATGGCGCTCACCGCGGTGTTCCTGCACTCCGGCCAGGTCTGCTCGGCCGGGGCGCGCCTCCTCGTGGAGGACTCCCTGCACGAGAGGTTCGTGGACGAGGTGGTGCGCAGGGCCGGGGAGATCCGCCTCGGCGGCCCCTTCGACGAGCACGCCCAGACCGGCCCGCTGATCTCGGCGGCCCACCTCGCGAAGGTCGAGGCGTACGTCGAACGCGGCCTCCAGGAGGGCGCGGTGCTGCGCTGCGGCGGGTCCCGGCCCTCCGGCGCGGAGTACGGAAGCGGCTTCTACTATCTGCCGACGGTCCTCGACGACTGCTCGGCCGGTATGTCGGTGGTCCAGGACGAGTCGTTCGGCCCCGTCCTGACCGTGGAGCGGTTCACCGGCGAGGAGGAGGCCGTACGCCTCGCCAACTCCAGCATCTACGGGCTCGCGGGCGGCGTCTTCACGCAGGACGAGGCGAAGGCCCGCCGGGTCGCCTCCGGGCTGCGGATGGGCACGGTGTGGATCAACGACTTCCACCCGTACGTGCCGCAGGCCGAGTGGGGCGGCTACAAGCAGTCCGGCACCGGCCGTGAGCTGGGCCCGGCCGGGCTCGCCGAGTACCGCGAGACGAAGCACATCTGGCGCAACACGCGGCCCGTCCCCCAGGGCTGGTTCGCGTAATCCCGCGCAACTCCCGCTGTCCCATGGCCGGTTGAGCCTCTCGTGGAGCTTCTCCCCGCTCGGCCGGCCGTGGACGAACCTGACGTGACTCCCAGGAGACACATGCACCCGACCCCCAACGAGAGGGACGACGCCGAGCTCGAGGAGTTCGGCTACCGTCCCGAGCTCAAGCGCACCCTCGGCAACTTCCACACGTTCGCCGCAGGCATCAGCTACATCTCCATCCTCACCGGCACCTTCCAGCTCTTCTACTTCGGTTACGCGAACGGCGGCCCGGCCTACTGGTGGTCCTGGCCCATGGTGTTCGTCGGCCAGTTCATGGTGGCCCTCTGCTTCGCGGAGCTGGCCGCCCGCTACCCGGTCGCCGGCTCGGTCTACAACTGGGCGAAGAAGGTGGGCAATCCGCACGTCGGCTGGCTCGCGGGCTGGATGATGCTGCTCGCCTCGGTCGTGTCGATCGCGGCCGTCGCCCTCGCCTACCAGCTGACGCTGCCGCAGATCTCGTCGTTCTTCCAGTTCGTCGGCGACGGCACGGGCCGGTACGACGTGGCCACCAACGCGGTGATCCTGGCCGCCGTCCTGATCCTGTTCACCACGCTCGTCAACGCCTTCGGCGTGAAGCTGATGGCCAGGATCAACACGGCGGGCGTGTTCATCGAACTCGTCGCCACCGTCGTCCTGATCGTGCTGTTCGCGGTGCATGTCGTGCGTGGCCCGCAGGTGGTCACCGAGACGGCCCACACGGGGGACGGCCAGTCCTTCGGCTATCTCGGCGCCTTCCTCGTCGCCTCGCTCGCCTCCGCGTACGTGATGTACGGCTTCGACACCGCGGCCTCGCTCGGCGAGGAGTCCCTCGACCCGTCGCGGAACGCGCCGCGCGCCATCATCCGCTCGATCATCGCCTCGTTCGTCCTCGGCGGGCTGATCCTGATCCTCGCCCTGATGAGCGTCTCCTCGCTGCGCGGCGAGCAGCTCTCCTCGGACGGGCTGCAGTACGTGGTGCTCGACGTGCTCGGCCCGACGGCCGGCAAGGCCATGCTGTGGTGCGTCCTGATCGCGGTGACGGTGTGCGCGCTCGCCGTGCACACGGCGGCGATCCGGCTCGCGTTCGCGATGTCCCGCGACAACAACCTGCCCGCGGCGTCACTGCTCGCGAGGGTCAGCCCGCGCTTCCAGACCCCGGTGGCTCCCGCCGTCATCATCGGAGTCCTGTCGCTGGCGATCCTGGTCGTCAACATCCGCCAGCCGCAGATCTTCACCGTCGTCACCAGCATCGGCATCATCATGATCTACGCCGCGTATCTGCTGGTCACCGTCCCGATGCTGATCGCCCGACTGCGCGGTACGTGGAAGCCCGCCGAGGGCAAGTTCTCGCTCGGCCGCTGGGGTCTGCCCGTCAACATCCTTGCCGTGCTGTGGGGCGTGGGCATGACCGTCAACCTGCTCTGGCCGCGCGCGGCCGTCTACAACGCCGCCGCCCCGTACCACTGGTATCTGCGCTGGGGCGCCGTCCTGTTCGTCGGTCTGATCGCCGGCGGCGGCTTCGCCTACTACTGGTTCGTCCAGCGCCACCGCACCGGCGTACTCGCCGAGCACGCCGCCCAGTCCCCCGCACCGCCCGCCCCTGCCGCCGACCTGGAGGAGGTCACCACCTCATGAGTTCCGACGCCACCGCATCCGCCGAGGTCTTCGACTACGTAGTCGTCGGCGGCGGCACCGCAGGCAATGTCGTCGCGGCCCGCCTCACCGAGGACCCGGGCGTCACCGTGTGCGTCCTGGAGGCGGGACCGAGCGACGTGGGAGACGACAACGTCCTCCAACTCGACCGCTGGATGGACCTGCTGGAGTCCGGCTACGACTGGGACTACCCGGTCGAGCCGCAGTCGAGCGGCAACAGCTTCATGCGGCACGCCCGCGCCAAGGTGCTCGGCGGCTGCTCCTCGCACAACTCCTGCATCGCGTTCTGGGCCCCGGCCGAGGACCTCGACGACTGGGCGGCGGGCGGCTGTAAGGGCTGGAGCGCAAAGGAGTTGTTCCCCCTCTACCAGCGCCTGGAGAACAACGACGCCCCCGGCGACCACCACGGCCGCTCAGGCCCGGTGAAGCTGCGCACCCTCAAGGGCGCGGACGACCCCTGCGGCAACGCCCTCCTTGAGGCCTGCGCGCAGGCGGGCATCCCGACGACGCCGTTCAACACCGGAAGCACGGTCGTACGGGGTGCCAACTGGTTCCAGATCAACTCGGACGAGAACAACGTCCGCCAGTCCTCCTCGGTCGCGTACCTCCACCCGATCATGGGCAGGCGCCCCAACCTGTCCGTGCGTACGGGCGTGCACGCGAAGCGCCTGGTCTTCGAGGGGCGCCGCTGCGTCGGTACGGAGTACCTGGACCCGGACCAGATCCACACCCGCACGGTCCGGGCGCGCCGCGAGGTGATCGTCTCCTGCGGCTCGATCGACACCCCGAAACTCCTGATGCTCTCCGGTATCGGACCGGCAACTCATCTGCGCGACATGGGAGTTGACGTACTCGTCGACTCGGCGGGCGTCGGCGAGAACCTGCAGGACCACCCCGAGGGCGTGATCATGTGGGAGGCCAGGCAGCCGATGACCACCCGGTCCAGCCAGTGGTGGGAGGCGGGCATCTTCTACGACACCGAGCCCGGCCTCGACCGGCCCGACCTGATGTTCCACTACGGCTCCGTGCCCTTCGACATGAACACGGCCCGGCACGGCTACCCGACGACGGACAACGCGTTCTGCCTCACCCCGAACGTCACGCGCGCCCGCTCGAAGGGCACCGTCCGCCTGCGCACCCGCGACTTCCGGGACAAGCCGATGGTCGACCCGCGCTACTTCACGCACGAGCACGACGCCCGCGTAATGACGTACGGCCTGAAGCTGGCCCGGCGCATCGCCGCGCAGCCGGCGCTGAGCGGCTGGGCGGGCGCGGAGCTGGCCCCGGGCCCGGACGTCCGCACGGACGACGAGCTCCTGGACTACATCCACAAGACCCACAACACCGTCTACCACCCGGCGTGCACGGTGAAGATGGGCGCCGACGACGACGCCCTGGCCCCGCTCGACTCCCGCCTGCGCGTCAAGGGCGTCGAGGGCCTGCGGGTCGCCGACGGCTCGGTGATGCCGGATCTCGTCACCGTCAACCCGTGCATCACGACGATGATGATCGGCGAGAAGTGCGCGGACTTGCTGAGGCAGGACCAGGGCTAGTCCTACCCCGCTCCTCAATCGCCGGAGGGGCTCAATTTGAGCCCCTCCGGCGATTGAGGAGGCCTGTCCGGCAGGCCACGCGGCGTCAGCCGCATATCGACACAGCCGGGAAGGGGCGGGTAGGGGAAAGCTCACGCCTCTGGCCCCCGCAGGGAGCGGCTCACCTCCGCGACGCGGTCGGCGATCGCCCCCGCATCCGGCTCGGGGCTCCCCCGGAGCAGCCGCTCGATCCGCCCCAGCTCCGCCGCCGCCGCAGCGAGCCGCTCCCCGTTCTCCGACCCGGCGGCCGCCAACTCCCGCTTCTGCCGATGAAGTTCAAGAAACACATTCGCCTTGGTCCGCAGCACCCACGGGTCGATCGGCTTGGTCAGAAAGTCCGCCGCCCCCACCGCGTACCCCCGATACGTGTAGTCCGGCTCGGGGTTGACCCCCGTCACGAGGATGATCGGCACGTCCTTGGTCTGGTCGAGCCGCTTGATCGTGCCCGCGGTCTCGAAGCCGTCCATGCCGGGCATGACGACGTCGAGGAGGACGAGCGCGAACTCCTCGCGCAGCATGGCCTTGAGCGCCTCTTCCCCCGAGCTCGCGCGGACGATCCGCTGATGGAGTGGGCCGAGGACCGCCTCCAGGGCCAGCAGGTTCTCCTCCATGTCGTCGACGACGAGGATGCTGCACTGGTCGGACAGCGCGGCGTTCACGGCTCGTCCCCCGTCGGCTCGTCCCCCGTCTGCTCGTCTCCCGTCTGCTCGTCCCCCGTCTGCTCGGCCGCGCTGTGCGGGTCGAGCAGGCCCACGATCACCGAGAGCAGCCGGTCCACGTCCACGGGCTTGGGCACATAGTCGGAGGCGCCGCTCTCGATCGCCTTGTCGCGGTCGCCGGGCATGGCCTTGGCGGTGAGCGCGATGATCGGCAGATGCGCGAGCCGGGGTGTGCCGCGGATGGCGCGGATCGTCTCGTAGCCATCCATCTCGGGCATCATGATGTCCATCAGCACCACGGACACATCGGGGGTGCGCTGCAGCACCTCAAGGCCCTCGCGCCCGTTCTCCGCGTACTTCACGGAGATGCCGACGCGGCCGAGCACATGGGTCAGGGCGAACACATTGCGGATGTCGTCGTCGATGATGAGGATCCGCCGCCCGGCGAGGAGTTGTCCGGGGCGCCCGCTCAGCCACTCCTTGAGCCGGGTCGTCTGCGGCCAGGCGTCCTCGCGGGTGGTGCTGAGGGTGGCGCGCAGCCCCGGCGCCGCCGCCGGGTCGGTGCTCAGCTCCTCCTCCAGGGAGACCCCGATGTCCGGCCCCACGACCGCGGTCTCCGCGGCGCTCTCGCTCGGCCGCACGACGGAGGGGGCGGCGGTCGGCGCATAGGCCGCCGCTCCGTCGACTTCCCTCTCCTGTACGGGAGTTGGCGGCTCGGCGGCCGGTACGGCGGCTCCGGGGTGGCGGGCCGGGAAGTAGAAGGTGAACTGGGAGCCGACGCCCAGCTCGCTCTCGGCGACGATCCGGCCGCCGAGCATCCTGGCGATCTCCCGGCTGATGGAGAGCCCGAGGCCCGTACCGCCGTACTTGCGGTTGGTGGTGCCGTCGGCCTGCTTGAACGCCTCGAAGACCACCGGGAGTTTGTCGGGCGAGATGCCGATCCCGGTGTCCTTGACCCGGAACGCGACGACCGCCTCCGCGTTCCGCAGCGACTCGCCCTCGAACTGCTCCGACGGCACCCGCTCGACGCGCAGTTCCACGGAACCGGAGTGCGTGAACTTCACCGCGTTGGACAGCAGATTGCGCAGCACCTGCTGGAGCCGCTGCTCGTCGGAGTACAGCTCGCGCGGCACGTCGTCGTCCACGGTGATGCGGAAGCCCAGGCCGCGGTCCACGGTCAGCGGCCGGAAGGTGGCGTCCACGTACCGCAGCAGCTTGTCCAGGGACAGCTCCATCGGGTGGACGTCCATCCGGCCCGCCTCGATCTTCGACAGGTCGAGGATGTCGCTGATCAGCTGGAGCAGATCGGAGCCGGAGCGGTGGATCGTGGAGGCGAACTGCACGTCCTGCTCGGAGAGATGGCCGTCGGGGTTGTCGGCGAGCAGCCGGGCGAGGATGAGCAGCGAGTTGAGCGGGGTGCGCAGCTCGTGCGACATGTTCGCCAGGAACTCCGACTTGTACTGCGAGGCCGTCGCGAGCAGCGCCGCCTTCTCCTCCAGGGCGGCGTTGGAGCGCTGCAGTTCGTCGGAGCGCTCCCGCAGTTCGGCGGTGAGCCGCTGGGACTCCGAAAGCAGCGCTTCCGTACGGGAGTTGGCGATGATGGTGTTGAAGGAGACGCCGATGGTCCTGGCGAACTGGTCGATGAAGGCCAGGTGCACATCGCTGAACCTGCTGAGCGAGGCCAGTTCGATCACGCCGAGCAGTTTGCCCTCGAAGAGGATCGGCACGATGACGATATTGGCCGGCAGGGCCGAGCCGAGCCCGGAGCTTATGGTGATGTAGTCGTGCGGGGCGTCGAGGACGAGGATGCGCTGCTTCTGCTTGGCCGCCTGGGCGATCAGTCCGCGGCCCGGGGTGCCGGTGCCGGGCAGCAGGGTGCCGCCGCCGGCCTGGTCGGTTCCGTACCCGGCGATGAACTGCAGGTCCTCGCCGGGGCTCCTGCCGTCCGGGTCGAGCAGGTAGAACGCGCCGAACTGGGAGTTCACCAGCGGGGTCAGCTCGCCGAGGATCAGTCCGGCGACCTCCACCAGGTCGCGCTGGCCCTGCATGAGGGCGGCCATGCGGGTCAGGTTGGACTCCAGCCAGTCCTTGGCGCGGGTGGTCTCGCGGAGGTTGGCCACCATCAGGTTGATGTTGTCCTTGAGTTCGGCGACCTCGCCGCGTGCCTCGACCGCGATGGAGCGGGACATGTCGCCCTGGGTGACGGCGCCGGCCACCTCGGCGATGGCGCGTACCTGCGTGGTGAGGTTGGAGGCCAGTTCGTTGACGCCGGTGGTGAGGCGCTTCCACGTGCCGTAGACGCCCTCGACGCGGGCCTGGCCGCCCAACTGGCCCTCGCTGCCCACCTCGCGGGCGACTCGGGTGACCTCGGAGGAGAACGAGGAGAGCGTGTCGACCATCGTGTTGATGGTCGTCTTCAGCTCCAGGATCTCGCCGCGCGCGTCCACGTCGATCTTCTTCGACAGGTCGCCCTGGGCGACGGCGGTGGCGACCTGGGCGATGTTGCGCACCTGCGACGTCAGGTTGTCCGCCATGAAGTTGACGTTCTCGGTCAGGTCCTCCCACACCCCGGACACCCCGTGGACCTGGGCCCGGCCGCCGAGGTTGCCCTCCGTGCCGACCTCGCGGGCCACCCGCGTGACCTCGTCGGCGAAGGCGCGCAGCTGGTCGACCATGGTGTTCACGGTGTCCTTGAGCTGCTGGATCTCGCCGCGCGCGTCCACGGTGATCTTCTTGGAGAGGTCTCCGTCGGCGACGGCCGTGGTGACCTGGGCGATGTTGCGTACCTGTGAAGTCAGGTTCGACGCCATGAAGTTGACGTTGTCCGTCAGCTCTTTCCACACCCCCGACACCCCACGGACCTGCGCCTGGCCGCCGAGGTTGCCCTCCGTGCCGACCTCGCGGGCCACGCGCGTGACCTCGTCGGCGAAGGCCGAGAGCTGGTAGACCATGGTGTTGATCGTCGACTTCAGCTCCAGGATCTCGCCCTTCGCCTCGACCGTGATCGTCTTGCCGAGGTCGCCCTGGGCGACGGCGGTGGCCACCTGGGCGATGTTCCGCACCTGTGAAGTCAGGTTCGACGCCATGAAGTTGACGTTGTCCGTCAGCTCCTTCCACACCCCCGACACCCCGCGGACCTGGGCCCGGCCGCCGAGGTTGCCCTCCGTGCCGACCTCGCGGGCCACCCGCGTGACCTCGTCGGCGAACGCGGAGAGCTGGCCGACCATCGTGTTGATCGTCGACTTCAGCTCCAGGATCTCGCCCCGCGCGGCAACGGTGATCTTCTGGCTGAGATCGCCGTTGGCGACCGCCGTGGTGACCTGCGCGATGTTGCGTACCTGCGACGTCAGGTTCGACGCCATGAAGTTGACGTTGTCGGTCAGGTCCTTCCAGACGCCGGACACGCCCGGCACATGCGCCCGGCCGCCCAACTGCCCCTCGGTGCCGACCTCGCGGGCCACGCGCGTGACCTCGTCGGCGAAGGCGCGCAGCTGGTCGACCATCGTGTTCACGGTGAGCTTCAGCTCCAGGAGCTCACCGGTCGCCTCGACCGTGACGTGCTGGGTGAGATCGCCCTGCGCGACCGCCGTCGTGACCACCGCGATGTCGCGGACCTGGGCCGTGAGCCGGGAGGCCATGGCGTTCACGGCCTCGGTCACAAAGCGCCAGTCGCCCGAGAGTCCCTGCACCTTCGCCCGCTCGCCGAGGCGGCCCTCGGTGCCGACCTCGCGGGCGACCCGGGTCACCTCGCCGGTGAACAGCGAGAGCTCGTCCACCATGCGGTTCACGCCGCGCCCGAGCCGGGCCAGATCGCCGCGGAGCTGCCGCTTTCCGTCGTGCAGTTCGACCCGCTGGGTCAGATCGCCGTCCGCGACCGCGTCCAGGACGCGCGTGGCGTTCCCGACCGGTACGACCAGGGCTTCGAGCAGCGAGTTGGCCGCGTCCACGCCGGTGGCCCAGGCGCCGTGGCCGGGGCTCGCCGCGAGCCGCTCGTCCAGGCGGCCGCGCCGGATGACTTCCTGCCGTACGCGCTGCAGCTCCGCAGCCATGTGCGCGTTGCGCGTGACGATCTGGTTGAAGACCTCCGCCAGCTCGGCGGTCACGCCGCCCTCGGGGCTGTCCGCGCGTACGGAGAAGTCGCCGTCGCGGAAGGCGGTCATCGTCGCGAGCAGGGCGCGCAGCTCCGCGGCGCTCGGGCGGTCCGGCTCGGCTCTCGCGGCGCTCGGGCGGTCCGGCTCGGTTCCCGCGCCGCCCCGGCCGTCTCCGGAGGGCCCCCCGTGCCGTGCCGCGCGAGGAGTGTCGAGCCGATCCCGCTCACGTTTCATTCCGCAATGCCCCTGTTTGTGCGGTACGCCAGGATTAGTCCTTCTAGTGCGATTTAGACTACATTCATCGTGCTGAGCGCCGGAACCGAGCCAGGAGGCGGCCCGTGGGGACCTCCGCCGACCCGCGTGAATCCGTATCGCGCCTCCGCCTGCCCGCGGACGAGCTGGCGCCCTCCGCCGCCCGCCGGTTCCTCCGCATCACCCTCGGCGACCTGGCCGCCTCGCCCGCTCCCGGGGTACCGGCGGCCGTCAGCGAGCGGCTCGTCGACGACGCGGTCCTCCTGGTCAGCGAGCTGACCACGGCGGCCGTCGCGCGCGGCGGCTTCGAGGTCGACATCGGCTGCCGCCTTGAGACCGGGCTCGACGCGGGGCACGCCATCCCCGCCGCACCGCCCCCGGACGGCCCCCGGCACGTGGGCCTCGTCGTAGAAGTACTCGACCGCCATCTGACCGGCAGCGCCCCCGACGGCCCCGACCTGCGGAGCAGCCTGCGCGCCCACGGCCTGCAGCTCCTCGGCGCCCTCGCCGACTCCTGGGGCGTGACCTGCCGACAGGCCGAGGAGACCGTCTGGTTCCGCCTCGACACCCTCCTGGAGGCCCGGCCGGGCACGGACGAGTCCGGCCCCGCCCCCGCGACCGTCCACCACGCCCCGGCCCTCGACCTCATGCCCGGCCCACCCCCCGAGCGGCCCGAGCGGGCGGGCGCGACCTTCCTCGCCGAGGTCAGCGAGCTGCTCGCGGGACAGCTGGACGAGGACATGGTCACCGCGCTCACCGGCCAGCTGCTCGTGCCCAGGCTCGCCGACTGGTGCGCCGTCTGGCTGACCACCACCAACGGCCGGATGCGCCTCTCCCGGGTCTGGCACCGGGACGAGCAGCAGATCCGGTCCCTGCGCCGAGCCGTGGAACAGGAGCGCCCGCCGCCCTCCACGCTCAGCACCACCGCCCTGAGCTGGCCCTGGCCGGAGGGCGCGGACGCCGCCGAACCGGGCGGCTCCGCGCTGATGTTCCCGCTGGTCGCGAGCGGCCGCTGCCACGGCGCCCTGCTGATCGGCCGCGCGGGCCTGCCCCGGATGACCGACGCCGTCGTACGGATCACGCAGGACGTGGCACGCAGAGCCGCGCAGGCGGTGGTCACGGCCCGCCACTACACGCGGCAGGCGGACATCAGCCACTCGCTGCAACGCCGCCAGCTGCCCACCTCCCTCGCGGCGATCCCGGGCATCGACACGGCGATCGTGTACGAGCCCTCCGGCGAGGGGCAGACCGTCGGCGGCGACTTCTACGACCTGTTCCCGATGGGCGAGAGCCGCTGGTGCTTCCTGCTCGGCGACGTCTGCGGCCACGACCTGGAGGCCATGTCCGTCACCGGCCTGGCCCGCCATCTCGTACGGCTGCTCGCCCGCGAGGGGCACGGCGTCGAGGCCCTGCTCGACCGGCTGAACCTCGCGATGGCCGAGGAGGGCGCGGAGGCGGTGGCGGTCGGCGGCGAGCAGGCGGGCTCCCGCTTCCTGAGCCTGCTCTACGGCGAGCTGGAGCCGGACCCGGACGCGGGCGGCGCCCGCGTCACGGTGGCCAGTGCGGGGCACCCGCTCCCGCTGCTGCTCTCCGCGGACGGCACGGTGACGCCGGCCGCGGAACCGCAGATGCTGCTCGGCATCGACGAGCACGCCGAGTTCCGCGCCGGGTCCTTCCACCTCGCCCCGGGCGAGACCCTGCTCTGTGTGACCGACGGCGTGACCGAACGCCGCCGCGGCAACCGGCAGTTGGACGACGACGACGGCCTCGCCGAACTCCTCCGCGGCTGCGTGGGCCTGGGCGCCAAGGCGGTCGCGGAGCGCGTACGCCAGGCGGCCCACAACTTCAGCCCCGAACCCATCGACGACGACCTCGCGGTGCTCGTACTGGAGGCCCTTCCGCTCCTCGGTGTCCGGCCGTCACCCGGCGCTTCGCTGTGAAGCCGGCGGTCACCTGGGCTCTTCGGTCTCCGCGGCTTCCCGGAATCGTGCGGCCAGTTCACTGCGGGAGCGGATGCCGAGCTTCGCGTAGATGTGGGTGAGGTGGTACTGCACGGTCTTCGCCGCGATGAACAGCTCCAGGGCGGCCTGCTTGTTGCTCGCGCCGCCGGCGACGAGCCGGGCGACGGCCTGCTCCTGGGCGGTGAGGCGGGACAGACCGGCTTCGCCGCGGCTGGTCTTCAGCCCGCCCGCCTGGAGTTCACGCTCGCACCGCTCGACGTAGGTGAGGGCACCCAGGTTGACGTAGGTGTCCCGGGCGTTCCTCAGGACCGTGTCGGCTTCCCGGCGCTTCCCCGCGCGGCGCAGGGTCTGACCGTAGGCGTAGTTCACGCGGGCGCGGTCGTACGGAAGGGGAAGGCGTTCGACGTGGGCCAGGGCCTGCTCGAATTCCCGGCGGGCGCGGTCGATGTCCCCTCGTGCACCGGTCACCCGCCCGCGTACCAGGCCAAGCCGGGCCAGGGTGGAGCGGTGCCCCCGGAGGGCGGCGAGCTTCTCGTACGGGGTGAGGAAGCTGTCGGCCTCATCGACGCGGTTGGTCATCACCAGGGCGTTGGCGTAGACGTCCTGCCAGGGCCAGAACCCCGGCTCGTCGATGCTGCCGCGTG
The DNA here is from genome assembly GCF_031157275.1 of Streptomyces sp. LHD-70. Classification (GTDB taxonomy): domain Bacteria; phylum Actinomycetota; class Actinomycetes; order Streptomycetales; family Streptomycetaceae; genus Streptomyces. The sequence continues at coordinate 133,681 of NZ_JAVIFW010000010.1, read as the reverse complement.
ACGGCAACTGGACCACCGGAGCGAGCGCTTCGAGGACTCTTTCGTACTCCCCGCGTGCCTCGGCGACCTGGGCGCGGGCCAGGCACGCGGGCACCAGCATGACCTCGTAGTGGTGCATGCCGACGGCGGCCTGTCGGACATGTCGGTCCGCCGCTTCCCAGGCACCGCGCAGGGCGTGGATCTGGGCTCCCGTCCAGTGCACGAGGGGGCGGACCAGTTCGATCCGGACGTCGGCGAGGTGGGCCGCCGCGAGGTCCACGGTTTCTATGGCCTCCGGCCACGCACCCAGCGCGAACTGGGTGCGGGCCAGCCATCCTTGCGCCCACAGGGAGATCCGGGTGGAGCCCATCCGGAAGCCGGTCGGTACGGCGGCTTCGAGTTCGCGGCGGGCGGCCTCCGGGGCGTCCAGGGCCAGGTCCACCCAGCCTCGGCCGAGCTGGAACCGCTGGGACTGAGCGCCACCGGACAGTTTCGCGGCGGCGCCCTCGTACGCCGCCTGCGACTCGGCCACCCGTCCCATGGCAGCCAGGCCGAGCCCCAGGATCGCCTCGGACTCGATGGCCGAGGGATCGCTCGGGTCCGCCAGTTCCACGGCCCGCCGGGCCCAGGCGACCAGTTCGGGCGCGTCACAGCGTCCCAGAGCGTGCAGCACCTGCCGTTGGCAGATCTTGGCCATCAGGTCGGGCCGCTGCTCCGGGTCGCAGCGCTCCCACGCCTGCGTCAGGAACGTCTCGGCCTCCGCGGCGCGGCCGCGCATGATGGCCAGGTAGCCGAGGACCACGTCGCGCAGCGTGCCGACCGGGAAGCTCTCCAGCTCCGCGGCGAACTGCGCGGCCTGCGGGACGTCGCCGGCGCCGATCATGGCGTCGACGGCACGCAGCAACCGGTCCTGGCGCGTGCTGCGGGCCAGGCTCAGGCGGCTGGCCTTGACCAGGGTGTCGGCCACCGCCGCCCACTCACCCGCGGACGCGCGCTCGGCCGCGTACCGGTCGAGTTCGTCGGCCAGCTCCGCGTCCGCCGTGATGGTGGCGGCGACGCGGTGCGTGAGTCGCCGGCCGGTGTCCTCGGCGATCTCCGCCGCCCGGCGGTGCAGCGCGCTGCGCCTGGTCAGCCCGATGCCGGTGAGGACGGCGGCCCGGATCAGCGGGTGGGGGAAGGACAGCGCCGTGCGTCCGGTGTCCACGGCCGCCGCCAGGAGTCCCGCCGCACGCGCTTCGTCCGCCGCGGGGAGCGGGTCGTCGATCTGGGCCAGGCTCGCGGCCTTCGCCACAGGAGTGTCGTCGTCGAGGACGGAGCAGGCTTCCACCAGGGCCCGGGTGGCTTCGCCGCAACGCGTGAGCCGGTGCCTGACCGCCGCTGCGAAGCGGGAGGGGGCCGGCAGGGCCGGGTGCCACTCCTGCCATGTCTCGCGTGGCAGTTCGGACAGCAGGTCGGTGGCGTGGCGGGGATTGCCCTGGGTGTGCCGGCACAGATGCCTCGCCGCCGGAAGGGTCAGGGCAACGCCGCCGGCTTCCCACGCGAGTGCCCGGACGTCCTCCGGTCCGAGCGGGCCGAGACGCACGGTGTCCCGGCGGCAGCCGTCCAGGAACTCCAGCGTCCGGGGCGGCGTGCTCGCGCCGAGGCCGTGGGGATCGTCCCGGGCGATCAGCAGGGCGAGCACCCGCTCGGTCGACATCGTGCGCACCGCGGAGCGGATCGCGCGCAGGCTCTCCACATCCGCCCAGTGGGCGTCGTCGACGACCACGACGAGGGGCTCCCGCTGCTGCGCCTCGGCCCAGATCCGGTGCAGTCGCTGTGCGGCGTCCAGGACCGGCGCCGGCGTTTCGGCCTGCGCGGGCTCCGGAATGTCGAGATCCGCTCCGCCTGCCCGGGCCAGCTGCGCCGCGACGCCGAGTGCCACGCCCGCCTCCCAGGCCACGCCTTCACCGTGCAGTACGCGCAGCGGCTGTCGGCCCGAACAGGCTTGCAGGACGCGGTCCACGAGGGCTGTCTTGCCGATGCCCGTCGGCCCCTCCACGAGCGCCATCGAGGGGTGGCCCGCACCGGCGTCGCTGATCAGGCGGGTCAGCGCGGCGCTCTCGTCGGCCCGCCCGATCAAGCTCCGTCGCAGATCAGGACGCACGCTCATGTTCAAGGACGCTAGCACCGCGGTCCGTCCGCGTGCCGGGCGCTGCGGCTGCCGAAGCGGCGGCCCTGCGCGGGACGAATCCGGTCACGAGCAGTCCGGCGATGCCGACGCCGGCGAAGACGTAGAAGGTGTACGTCGGCGGCACGCCCGCCCCCACGAGGGCTCCGCCGACGACCGGGCCGACGATGCCGCCGAGCCTGCCGAACCCGGCGCACCAGGCGACGCCGGCGGCGCGGGACACGGTGTCGTAGTAGTGCGACACGAACCCGTAGATCAGCACCTGGGTGCCCAGCGTCCCCACCCCGGCGACGGCGACGAGAGCGAGGAGCACGGCGAGCGGCAGCTGGAAGGTCAGCAGGGCCAGGGACACGGCGGCGAGCCCGAAGGTGGCGGCGATCACGCGCTGCGCGCCGAGCCGGTCGGCACTCCGTGAGGCGAGGAGTCCGCCGACGATGGCGCCACCGTTGAGCGTCAGCAGGAAGCTGAGCGAGTACGACGGTCCGTAGCCGTTGCGGCCCATGATCTCCGGCAGCCAGGTGTTCAGGCCGTACGTGAGCAGCAGGCCGGAGAAGCTCATCAGGCCGAGGAGGAACGTGGCGAGCGCGTAGCGCCGGGTGGCGAGCGCGGCGAAGCCGACCTTCTCCTTCGCCTCATGAGGACGGGCAGGCTGGGCGGGAGCCGCGTCGGGCAGGGGGATGCCGGTGCGTTCGGAGACGCGGCGGGCCCGTTCCGCGTGTCCGCGGGCGAGCAGCCACGTGGGCGACTCCGGCAGCCGCAGCAGAGCGGCGGGCAGCAGGAGGACGATCGGCAGCGCACCGATGAGGAACAGTCCGCGCCAGCCGATGCTGTCGGAGGTGAGCAGCGCAAGCAGGGCCGCGAGCACACCACCGGCGGGGACACCGCTGTAGACGATCGCGTTGTAGAAATGGCGCCGGTCCGGCGGGGCGAACTCGGCGATCAGGGCGCCGGCGGTGGCCACCAGCGCGCCCACGCCGATGCCGGTGAGGAAGCGCAGGACACCGAACGTGGTGTAGCTGGTGGTCGTCGCGGTCAGTCCCATGCCGATGGAGAACCAGGCGATGTTGACCAGCATGATGCGGCGGCGGCCGACGCGGTCGCCGATGGCACCGGCGACCAGGGCGCCGACCAGGACGCCCATGAGGGCGTAGGAGCCGAGTGCTCCGGCCTGGCCGGGGGTGAGGGCACCGAGCTGGCCGGGGTCGCGGAGGAGGGTGGGCACGATCGTGCCGTAGACCACCAGGTCGTAGCCGTCGAAGACGAGGGCCACGGCGGCTATGCCGACGATCCAGCGCAAGCTGTTGCGATGGCGTGGGTCCACGTGTCTGTGCGCTTGAGCGTTCACTGCGGTACCTCGTGATCGTGAGCGGACCAGGGGGCGGTGAAGGTCCGTGAGCGGACCGTGGGGCGGTGAAGCGTCCGGCCGGGTGCGGCCGTGCAGAGCTGGGGACTGAGGGGTTACCCGAGGTCTCCGCCGGCGACGGGGAGCACGCTGCCGGTGATGTAGGACGCCTCGTCGGAGGCGAGGAACGCGATCGCCGCGGCTTGTTCGTCCAGGGAGCCGTACCGCTTCATCAGGGACGAGGCGACGGTCTGGTCGACGATCTGCCGGTACCAGGTCTCCTCCTGGCCGCCTTGGGCCGCGGGCCCCCGCGCGACGCGTCGTGCGGGAGCTTCGGTGCCGCCCGGGGCGGTCGCGACGACGCGGATGCCGTACGGTGCCGCCTCCAGGGCGAGGGAGGCGGTGATGGCGTTGACGCCGCCCTTGGCCGCCGCGTAGGGGACGCGGTTGACGCCGCGGGTGGCCACGGACGAGACGTTGACGATGGTGCCGGAGCGCTGCTCGATGAGGTACGGCAGGACGGCGCGGCACGTCCACAGCGTCGGGAACAGGGAGCGCTGGACCTCCGCCTGGATCTGGTCGGGCGTGTAGTGCTCGTAGGGCTTGGCCCAGATGGTGCCGCCCACGTTGTTGACCAGGCAGTCGATCCGGCCGTGCCGTTCCTGCGCCTCGGCGACCGCCTTCTCGGCTCCGTGGTACTGCTCCAGGTCGGCGACGATCGCGTGGGTGTCGCCGCCGCCCTGCTCGGCCAGTTCGGCCGCGACCTCCAGAACGAGTTCGGAGCGGTCGACCAGGACGACGTCGGCGGACTCCGCCACCAGGCGGCGGGCGACCGCGAGACCGATGCCCTGGGCCGCACCGGTGACCAGGGCCTTCTTCCCGGCGAAGCGGCCCACGTGTGCCGTCAGGGCCGTCGCGGCCGTCGCAGCCTTCGCGGCCGTCATCGGGCCGCTCCCGCCGCCACGGCGAACTTCTCGTAGTGGAAGCCCGCCGGGGTGATGCCGAGAGACGCGATGTGGCCGCGTACCGCCTCGACCATGGCGGGAGGGCCGCACAGATAGACGTCCGCGTCGCCGTCGTGCAGGGTCTTCTCGTCGATGAGGCCGGTGACGTAGCCCTTGTTCCGCGCCTGGCTGGACTCGTCGGCCACGCAGTGGTCGAAGGTGAACCCGGGGATGACCTCGGTGTAGTCCTCCAGGGTGTCCAGGTGGACGAGGTCCTGGTCGGTGGTCACGCCGTAGATCAGGTGGACCGGATGCGCGAGGGGTGTCTGGGCGAGCCGTTCCAGCATCGAAAGGAGCGGCGCCAGGCCGGTGCCGCCCGCGAGGAGCAGGGCGGGGCGGGCGAGTTCGCGAAGGTAGAAGGTGCCCATCGGGCCCGTGAACTCCACGAGGTCGCCGACCCGGGCGCGGTCCGCGAGGTAGCCCGACATCACACCGCCGTCGGTGATGCGGACCAGGAACGACGCCTGCTGCTGGTTCGGCCCCGAGCTGAAGGAGTACGAGCGGGCCTGGTCCGTGCCGGGCACGGTGACGTTGACGTACTGGCCGGGAAGGAAGTCCAGGGCCTCGCGGCGCTCCACGTCGAAGGTGAGGCCGACGGTGCTCGCCGAGTGCCGCTCGATCGCCGTGACGGTGGCGGTGAAGGTGCCCGCGGCGGTCTTGGCGGCGGCCGACGTCGAGGGGATGCTCAGCACGAGGTCGCTCTGCGGCGTCATCTGGCACGGCAGGCAGAGCCCGCGCGCCGCCTCGTCCTCGGTCAGCGCCTCGTCGATGTAGTCACCGCCGTCGTAACTCCCGGACTCGCAGACCGACTTGCAGGTGCCGCAGGCGCCGTCGCGGCAGTCGAGGGGGATGTTGATCCGGGCCTTGTACGAGGCGTCGGCGACGGTCTCGTCCGGTCCGCAGTCGATGAACCGGGTGATGCCGTCCTCGAAGCTCAGGGCGATCTGGAATGCCATGGTGCTGCTCATTTCGGGTACTCGGGTCTCGGAGGGGCGGCCTGGATCAGACGTGGTAGATGTCGACCACGTGATGGACGTAGTCGTTCTTCAGGACGACCTTCTTCGCGGTGATCAGCGGGCTCGGGCCACGGAAGTCGACGCGGTAGAAGGACGTACCGAAGTACGTGTCGACGCTCTGGTAGCGGTAGTAGAGCGTGAACCAGTTGAACCGCACGTCCACGGAGCCGCCGGACTCACCCGTGATCTCCACGTTGGTGATGTTGTGGCCGGTGCGCGGCTCGGGCAGGCTCGTGGCGCTGGAGCGGTCGGTGCGGATCCGGAAGACCCGGTCCTGCAGTCCGCCGCGGTTGGGGTAGTAGATCAGCGAGATCTCGCTCTGCGGGTCCCGGGTGAGTGCGTCGTCGTCGGCCCAGGCCGGCATCCAGAACTCGGCGTCCGGGTGGTAGCACTCCAGCCACTCCTCGAACTCGCGGTCGTCGAGAAGGCGTGCCTCCCGGTAGAGGAACCGGCGGACGGCCTCCAGCGTGACGGTGCTTGGCGCTGTCGCTGTCGTCATGTGCTGCTCCCTTTTGATGCGCGTCGTCTGATACGCGTCGTCGTCACGCGGACTGCCTGGTCCCGGCTTCCGCTGCCAGCGCGCGCCGCATGCTCTGCAGCCAGTAGGCGTGCTGGATGGGGAAGAGCCCCTCGTCCTCGGTGCGGATCCCGCTGGCGATCGGGTTGATGCCGACCTTTGCGGCGTCCTCGTCCGGCCCGTCGATCTGGTGCACGGCACCGCGGCTGAGGTCGTTCCACGGGGCCGCGTCGGCCAGGTACGTCTTCTGGCAGGAGCGGAACTCCTCCAGGTCGTCCGGGGTCGCCATGCCGGTGGCGTTGAAGAAGTCCTCGTACTGCCGGATGCGCGCGGCACGCGCCTCGGCCGACTCGCCCTTCGGCGCGATGCAGTAGATCGTCACCTCGGTCTTGTCGACGGAGATTGGCCGGAAGTGCCGGATCTGGGAGCTGAACTGGTCCATCAGGTAGACGTTCGGGTAGAGGCACAGATTGCGGGAGACGCCGATCATCCAGTCGGCCTTGTCCTCGCCGAACTCCGCCACCAGCTCGTCGCGCCGTTCGGCCAGCGGCCGGTTCGCGGGGTCGAGCCACTTCGTCCACAGCAGCAGGTGGCCGTGCTCGAAGGAGTAGAAGCCGCCCTGCTGCTTGGACCAGCCGCCGGCGTCCATCGTCCTGGTGTCGTTCGTGGACTCGCCCGCGGTGCGGCGCGCCTGGGTCGCCGCGTAGTTCCAGTGGGTGGCCGAGACGTGGTAGCCGTCGGCGCCGTTCTCGGTCTGCAGCTTCCAGTTGCCGTCGTAGCTGTACGTGGACGAGCCCCGCAGCACCTCCAGGCCCTCCGGGGACTGGTCGACGATCATGTCGATGACCTTGGCGGCTTCGCCCAGGTGCTCGTTCAGCGGCTTGACCTCGCTGTTGAGGCTGCCGAAGAGGAAGCCCCGGTAGTTCTCGAAGCGGGCGACCTTGGTCAGGTCGTGCGAGCCGTCGGTGTTGAACTGCTCGGGGTATCCGGCGCCGCGCGGGTCCTTGACCTTGAGCAGCTTGCCCGTGTTGTTGAAGGTCCAGCCGTGGAAGGGGCAGGTGAACGTGGTGCGGTTGTCGGTCTTGCGACGGCAGAGCATCGCACCGCGGTGGCTGCACGCGTTGATGAGGGCGTGCAACTCACCTTGTTTGTCACGGGAGATGACGATGGGCTGCCGCCCGATGTGCGTGGTGAAGTAGTCGCCGACGTTCGGGATCTGGCTCTCGTGGGCGAGGTAGACCCAATTGCCCTCGAAGATGTGCGTCATCTCCAGGTCGAAGAGTTCCTCATCGGTGAAGACGCTCCGCCGGACGCGGTACACGCCGTTCGAGGGGTCCTCCACCAGGGCGTTCTCCAGGGTGGTCCCCGCGCGACTGTGTGCTTGGGCCATGGTCCGTCCCTCCGCATCGTTCGAGCCGCCTGGCCGGCGCCCCATACGTTTCGATTGCTTTTCAGCACCATGACATCGCGATGAAAAGTCGGCCCCGGACATTTACCCAGGGTTGGCCCAGGGGGGTATTGATATCACCGCCGTCTCAATAGTCTGGCTTCTTGATATTTGTTGGTATGGGATCCGCTCCCTAGGCTGAGCGGTAATCGAGGGCCCTACAGAGAAAGGGCAGCCCGATGGAACTCAGGTATTTGAGGTATTTCGCCGCCGTCGCCGAAACCCGTCATTTCGGCAGGGCCGCGGAGCACTTGCACATGGCGCAGCCGCCGCTTTCCCAGGCGATTCGCCGCCTTGAGACGGAACTGGGGGTGGCGCTGTTCACCCGCACCACCCGGCAGGTCTCCCTGACCAGCGCCGGCGAGGTGTTCCGTACGGACGTGGAGCTCATCCTCAAGGCCGTCGAAGAGGCGGTGGCCCGGGTCGGGCGTCTCGCGTCAGGGGTGGAGGGAGTGCTCCGGGTCGGCCTCACGGGCTCCGCCTCGTACCGCCAACTGCCCGCACTGGCGCGGCTGGTGAAACGCGAACTGCCCGAAGTGATGCTGGAGGTGCACACCGAGATGCTGACGCCCGCACAGGAGCTGGGGCTGACCGAGCGGCGCCTCGACGTCGGAGTCCTGCGCCCGCCGATCCGCCGGGAAGGGCTCACCCACCGGGCCCTCGACGACGAGCCGCTGGTGCTCGCCCTCCCCGAGGAGCACTGGCTGAGCGAGGCGGACACCGTGCGCGTGGAACGGCTGCGGGACGAGAACTTCATCATGTACGCGGCCACGCTGAGCTCCGTCGTCAACGAAGCGGTCGTGCGCAGTTGCGTCGCCGCAGGCTTCCACCCGCGCTGCGCCTACGAGGTCACCGAGACCTCCGCGGCCCTCGCCCTGGTCGCCGCGGGACTCGGCATCGCCGTACTGCCGGACTCCATCCGCTCGGCACCCCGCGAGGGAGTGCTGTGCAAAACGCTGGAGGGTGCGTTTCCCGTCCGTCTGGCTCTCGCCTGGCGCGAGGACGACGAATCTCCGCTCCTGAAGAATCTGCTGGAAATCTTGGAAAGAAACGAAATGTTCGTCGCACCCGTGCCGCCTGACGGCCACGAAATTCCCGGGGAATACCCATGAATATCGCCAAGATCGAGGCCATCCCTTTTGCGATCCCGTACCGGAAGCCACTGAAGTTCGCCAGCGGCGAGGTGCACACCGCCGAGCATGTGCTCGTACGCGTGCACACCGACGACGGACTGACCGGCATGGCGGAGGCCCCGCCCCGGCCCTACACGTACGGCGAGACGCAGGAGTCGATCGTGGCGGTGATCGACAAGATCTTCGCGCCGCAGATTCTGGGCCTGTCGCCGCTGGAGCGGGAGGCCGTCCACGCGAGGCTCGACCGCACCGTCGGCAATCCCACCGCCAAGGCCGCCCTCGACATGGCGCTGTGGGACATCCTGGGCCAGGCGGCCGGCGTACCGGTCTCCGGTCTGCTCGGCGGATACACGGACCGGATGCGGGTGAGCCACATGGTGGGCTTCGCGCCCGCCGCACACATGGTCGCCGAAGCCGAGCGGATCCGGGACGTCTACGGCATCACCACGTTCAAGGTCAAGGTCGGCCGGCGGCCGTACACCGACGATGTCGATGCCTGCCGCGCGCTGCGCGAGGCCCTCGGCCCGGAGGTGGAGCTCTACATCGACGGCAACCGCGGCTGGACCGCGTCCGAGTCGGCGCGCGCCCTGCATGAGATGGCCGACCTCGGTCTGACGTTCGCGGAGGAGCTCTGCCCGGCCGACGACGTGCTGGGGCGGCGCTGGCTGGTCCGGCAGAGCCCCGTCCCCTTCATCGCCGACGAGAGCGCCACCGACGCCGCCGAGGTCACCCGCGAGCTCCTCGGCGGGTCCGCCACCGCCATCAGCATCAAGACCGCCCGGACCGGCTTCACCGCCTCCCAGCGCGTGCTGCACCAGTGCGAGGGACTGGGCGTCGAGATGGTGATGGGCAATCAGATCGACGGTCAGATCGGCACGTTGTGCACCGTCGCCTTCGGCGGGGCGCACCGGTCGACCGCGCGGCGGGCCGGTGAACTGTCGAACTTCCTCGACATGACCGACGACCTGCTCACCGAGCCGCTCTCCATCGAGGACGGCACCCTGCGCATCCGCGAAGGCGCGGGGCTCGGCTTCGCCATCGACCCCGACAAACTCGCCCGGTACCGCCAGGACGCCTGAGGCCCCGGGTGCCCACCACCCGACACACCCACTCCGCACCACACGAGGAACAGGAACAGGCCATGACCGACACCACCACCCAGCCCGCCGCACAGGCAACCGCGGCCGCGTCCGGCGCCGCCGCCACCGAGAAGTTCCGCACCCTGCGGCGCGCGGACACCGGCGCCGCCGACAGCAAGCGCGTCAACACCCTGGCCTCCGAAGTCCTCGCCGCCGTGCACGACGTCATCCGCCGCCACCAGGTCACGTACGCCGAGTACGAGGCGCTCAAGGCGTGGCTCATCCAGGTCGGCGCGGACGGCGAGTGGCCCCTCTTCCTCGACGTGTGGGTGGAGCACGTCGTCGAGGAGGTCGCCAACGAGGAGCGCCAGGGCAGCAAGGGCACGATCGAGGGCCCGTACTACGTCCCGGACTCGCCGGTCTTCCCGGTCGAGGCGACGTTGCCGATGCGCGAGGACGAGCCCGGTACGCCGCTGCTGTTCCAGGGTCGGGTGACGGGCGTGGACGGCACCCCGCTGGCCGACGCGAAGGTCGAGATGTGGCACGCCGACGCGGACGGCCTCTACTCGCAGTTCGCCCCCGGGCTGCCCCAGTGGAACCTGCGCGGCACCGTCGCCACCGACGGCCAGGGCGACTTCAGGATCCACACGAGGGAGCCTGCCCCGTACCAGATCCCGACCGACGGCTCGTGCGGCCGGCTGATCGCCGCGGCCGGCTGGCACGCCTGGCGGCCCGCCCACCTCCACCTGAAGGTCTCCGCTCCCGGCCACCAACTCGTCACCACCCAGCTGTACTTCCGGGGCGGCAGCCACGTCGAGGACGACATCGCCTCGGCCGTCAAGCCGGAGCTGGTCCTGAGCCCGGCCCCCGCGGCGAGCGGCGTCGGCAACGAGGTCACCTACGACTTCGTCCTCGACCAGGCGTGACGGTCCGCCTCCCGGGGCTGCCGGTGACGGCAGCCCCGGGGGACGGCCCCCGTGCCGGACGCACCGGACGACCACTCTCCAACCACAGGGAAGCACCATGCTGTTCGCAGTGAAGATGGACGTCGAGATCCCGCGGGACCTCGACGCCGCGGTCCGCGAGGACCTCCTCAGCCGTGAGAAGAACTACTGCCAGGATCTGCAGCGGGCAGGCCGGTGGGTGCACATCTGGCGCTGCGCAGGGCAGTACGCCAACCTCAGCGTCTTCGATGTCGCGGACAACGACGAACTGCACACCCTGCTGTGGAACTTGCCGCTCTTCCCCTACATGAAGGTCTCCGTCACTCCTCTGGCGACCCACCCGTCCGCACTCGACGCCGCTGCCGCGGCGTCCTGACCGGGCCGGACGAAAGGCAGGAACTCCGATGGGCAGCAAGGTGGTCGCTTCGGCCGCTCAGTCCGTGGCGGACATCCACGACGGCGCGACCCTCGCGGTCGGCGGATTCGGTCTGAGCGGGGTGCCGAACACCCTGATTCAGGCGGTGTACGACAGCGCGGTCGCCGACTTGGCCGTCGTCTCGAACAACTGCGGCGCGATGGACTCCGGACTCGCCGTCCTCCTCTCGGCCGGCCGCATCTCCCGGGTGACCGGCTCCTACATCGGCGCGAACAAGGAGTTCGCCCGCCAGTACCTCGCCGGTGAGCTGGAGGTCGAGCTGATCCCGCAGGGCACCCTGGCCGAGCGGCTGCGTGCGGGCGGCTGCGGCATCCCCGCCTTCTACACCCCGGCGGGGGTCGGCACCCAGGTCGCCGACGGCGGCCTGCCGTGGCGCTACGACGGCGACGGCTCGGTCTCCGTCGCGTCACCGCCCAAGGAGGTGCGGGAGTTCGACGGTGTCGACCACGTCCTGGAGCGCGGCATCACCACCGACTTCGCCCTCGTCCGCGCCGCCAAGGGCGACACCCACGGGAACCTGGTGTTCAACAAGTCCTCCAGGAACTTCAACCCGCTGGCGGCCATGGCAGGCCGGATCACCGTGGCCGAGGTCGAAGAGCTCGTCGAGCCGGGCGAGATCGACCCGGACCAGGTGCACCTGCCCGGGATCTTCGTCCAGCGCGTCGTCCCCCTCACCGCGGAGCAGGCCGCCGACAAGAAGATAGAGAAGCGAACGATTTCCGCGCCTTCGGCGCGAGGGACGGTGCAGCAGCCATGACCTGGACCCGCGATGAGATGGCCGCCCGTGCGGCGCAGGAGCTCGAGGACGGGCAGTACGTCAACCTCGGCATCGGCCTGCCGACCCTGATCCCCAACTTCCTCCCCGAGGGCGTCGAGGTCGTCCTGGAGTCGGAGAACGGTCTCCTCGGCGTCGGCCCGTACCCGACCGAGGACGCGGTGGACGCGGACCTGATCAACGCCGGCAAGGAGACCGTCACGGTCCTGCCCGGCGCGTCCTTCTTCGACTCGGCGCTGTCCTTCGGGATGATCCGCGGCGGTCACATCGACGCGGCCGTGCTGGGGGCCATGCAGGTCTCCGCCCGCGGTGACCTCGCCAACTGGGCCGTACCCGGCAAGATGATCACCGGTATCGGCGGTGCGATGGACCTCGTGCACGGCGCCCGCAAGGTGGTCGTCGTGATGACGCACACCGCCAAGGACGGCAGCCCCAAGGTCGTCGCGGAGTGCTCCCTGCCGCTCACCGGCAGGAGGTGCGTGAACCGGATCATCACCGACCTCGGCGTCCTCGACGTCACCGAGGACGGCCTGGTCCTGATCGAGACCGCGCCGGGTGTCGACGCCGAGGAGATCACCGGCAAGACCGCCGCGGACGTCCGTATCTCCGAGGGGGTCTCCTGATGTCCCGACCGCGTGACGTCTACGTCGTCGACGCCGTCCGCACACCGGTCGGCAAGTACTCCGGCGGGCTCGCCGGCGTGCGCTCGGACGACCTCGCCGCCCATGTCGTACGCGAACTCCTCGCGCGTACACCGCAGTTGGACCCGGCACGGATCGGTGACGTCTTCTTCGGCAACGCCAACGGCGCGGGCGAGGAGAACCGCGACGTGGCCCGTATGGCCGTGCTGCTTGCCGGCCTTCCGGTCACTGTTCCCGGCGTCACGGTCAACCGCCTCTGCGCGTCCGGCCTCGAGGCCGTGATCCAAGCCGCGCGGGCCATCGCACTCGGCGACGCCTCCATCGCCCTGGCCGGCGGCGTCGAGTCGATGTCCCGCGCACCCTGGGTGCTTCCCAAGCCCGAACGGGCCTTCCCCGCCGGGCACGCCGAGCTGTACTCCACCACCCTCGGCTGGCGCATGGTCAACCCGAAGCTGGAGCCGCGGTGGACGGTCCCGCTCGGCGAGAGCGCGGAGCTGATCGCCGAGAAGCACGGCATCACCCGCCGCCAGCAGGACGCCTACGCGCTCGCCAGCCACGAGAAGGCCGCAGCGGCGTGGAAGGACGGGCTGTTCGACGCGGAGGTCGTGCCCGTGCCGGTCCCCCAGCGCAAGGGCGACCCGGTCCTCTTCGACCGGGACGAGTGCGTCCGCGACAACGCGTCCCTGGAGGCGCTGGCCGGACTCCGGCCGTCCTTCCGCACGGAAGGGGGCTCGGTCACCGCGGGCAACGCCTCGCCGCTCAACGACGGCGCCGCCGCGCTCCTGCTCGTGGACGAGGAGGGGCTGAAGGCCACAGGCCGTGAGCCGCTGGCCCGGATCAGCGCCTCCGCCGCCACCGCCATCGAGCCGCACTACTTCGGTCTCGGCCCCGTGGAAGCGGTGAACCAGGCACTGGCGAAGGCCGGCCGCACCTTCGCGGACCTGTCGGTGCTGGAGCTGAACGAGGCTTTCGCCGCCCAGGTGTTGGGGTGTGTCGCCGAGTGGCCCGAGTTCGCCCCGTCGATCCTCAACCCTCGCGGCGGCGCCATCGCCATCGGCCACCCCCTCGGTGCCTCCGGCGCCCGTCTCGTCGGCGCCGTCGCCCACCAGCTCAAGGCCGGCGGCTCCGGCACCGGGGTCGCCACCCTCTGCATCGGCGTCGGCCAGGGCCTCGCCCTTGTCCTCGAACGCTGACCGGCCCTTCGCGTATGACCGAGGAGAGTTCATGACCCAGGAGAGCGTATGACCGAGGAGAGTTCATGACCGAAGACACCGCGGCAGCTCCGCAGCTGCTCCATCACCGCGTCGACGGCCCGGACTCCGCGCCCCCGCTCCTCCTGGGCCCCTCCCTGGGTACGTCGATGGCCGTCTGGAACTCGCAGGTGCCCGACCTCGCCCGGCACCACCGGGTCGTGCGCTGGGACCTGCCCGGCCACGGCGGCTCGCCCACCCGCCTGCTGCCGGACAGCTCGCCCGGCGCGAGCACGGTGGGCGACCTCGGCAAGCTGGTGCTCGACCTGGCCGACGCCCTCGGTATCGAGCGCTTCGCGTACGCGGGGATCTCTCTCGGCGGCGCCGTCGGCACCTGGCTCGCCGTCCATCACGCCGACCGGGTCGCGCGGCTCGCCCTGGTCTGCTCCTCCGCCCACTTCGGCTCGGCCGGCCCCTGGCGGGAGCGCGCGGAACTGGTCCGGCTCAAGGGAACGGAACCCTTGCTCACGACCAGCCCGAGCCGGTGGTTCGCCGACCCCCGCACCGCCGAAACCCCTCTCGGACGTGCTCTGCTGCGGAACCTCGCCGAGGCCGATCCCTCCGGTTACGCGGCCTGCTGCGACGCCCTCGCCGACTACGACCTGAGGCACGGGCTGGCCCGCATCACCGCACCCACCCTCGTCATCGGCGGCTGCCACGACGTGGCCACGCCCCTCGAACACGCGTCGGAACTCGCCGCCGGAATCCCGGAGGGCACCCTGACGACGGTCGCTACCGGGCACCTCGCCGTGGAGCAGCCCCGAGCCGTGACCAACGCGCTACTCGCCCACCTCCGTGCGAACGGCACCATGAGTGTGACGCGCTGAGGCGGGACCGGCTCTGCCGTTCCCCGACTGGTCCCGGCCGTAGGCGAGTTGCTCCCCAAAACGTTCGAGGGGCTGTTTCAGATTTCTCTGAAACAGCCCCTCGAACTGCGACTTCGAAAAGTCGGGACGACAGGATTTGAACCTGCGACCCCTTGACCCCCAGTCAAGTGCGCTACCAAGCTGCGCCACGTCCCGGTGCCCGCTCGCGGGTGTGGCCCGCGCCGTGCAGTAAGTACCTTACCTCACCCCGGACCTGCGCCGATCACCCCCGCCCCGCCACAATCGGAGGGTGAACAGCACCCCGAAGGGCACCCCTTCCCCAGACGCCCAGGGTCGCGACCGCGACGCCGAGGGCCGCGCCCGCAGCGCCCGCCCCCGCGACGGCCTCGGCCGCCCGCTGCCCTACGGAGCGGAGGGCGTCGACCGGCAGCCGGAAGGTGTCGTACGCACCCCGGACGAGACCCTCGCCGAGGCGCAGGCGCTGCTCGACCAGGGCCGGCCGTTCCACGCGCACGAAGTCTTCGAGGACGCCTGGAAGTCGGGTCCCGAGGAGGAGCGGGCGCTGTGGCGGGGGCTCGCGCAGTTGGCGGTGGGCCTCACGCACGCGGCGCGCGGCAACAGCACGGGCGGGGCGCGGCTGCTGCGCCGCGGCGCCGACGTGATCGCGGCCGAGCGGCCCGCGCCGTACGGGATCGACGCGCCCGGCCTGGGCGCCTGGGCCGAGGAGTTGGCGGCACGGGTGGAGCGGGGCGAGGGGACGGTGGACGCGGCGGAGTGTGCGCCGAGGTTGCTCGGGGCCGCGTAGGCGCAGGGTGAAGCCCGGTGGGATCGCGGGCAAGTTCTGCACGGCCGCCCGTGACGGACGGAGCCGAAGCTTCACCGGTCCGGACCTGCGCGGCGGGCGGCGGCAGATGCGGCGCACAAGAGTTGTCGTGTGACCACCAGTGCCGAGGCCGCCGCGCCCGCTCCCGCGCCTGCTCCCGCGCCGCCCGTCCTTGACACCCGTACCCGCAAGGTCGTGTTCGTGACGATCATGCTGGGCGTGCTGCTCGCCGCGCTCGACCAGACCATCGTCGGCACCGCGCTGCCCACGATCGTCGCGGACCTGGGCGGCGGGGCCCATATGTCGTGGGTCGTCACGGCCTATCTGCTCGCCGAGACCGTGGCGACGGTACTGGTCGGCAAGTTCGGCGATCTCTTCGGCCGCAAGGTGATCTTCCAGATCTCGGCGGTCGTCTTCATCACCGGCTCGTTCCTGTGCGGGCTCGCCACCAATATGACGCTGCTCATCGTCTGGCGCGGCTTGCAGGGCATCGGCGCGGGCGGCCTGATGGTGACGGCGATGGCGTTGATCGCGGACGTGATCCCGCTGCGGGAGCGCGGCAAGTACCAGGGTGCGATCGGTGCGGTCTTCGGCGTCTCGACGGTGGTCGGGCCGCTGCTCGGCGGCCTGTTCACGGACCACCTCTCCTGGCGCTGGGCGTTCTACGTCAACGTCCCGATCGCGATCCTCGTGGTGATCGCGGCGGCCCGGACCATCCCCAGCGTGAAGTCCGTGGTCCGCCCGGTGATCGACTACCTGGGCATCGCGCTGGTCGCCGCGGGGGCGAGTGCCCTGATTCTGGCGACGAGTTGGGGCGGCAACGAGTACGCCTGGGGCTCGGGCGTCATCATCGGGCTCTTCGCCGGTGGTGCGGTCGCGCTCGCGCTGTTCTGCGTGGTGGAGCGGCGGGCGGCCGAGCCGATGCTGCCGATGCGACTGTTCGCCAACCCGGTGTTCACGGTCTGCTCGATCCTCAGCTTCGTCGTGGGCTTCGCGATGCTCGGCGCGATGACGTTCCTGCCGACGTATCTGCAGTACGTGGACGGGGACTCGGCGACGGTCTCCGGGGTGCGGACGCTGCCGATGGTGGCCGGACTCCTGATCGCGTCGATCTTCAGCGGCAACGTGGTCAGCAAGACCGGTGCGTACCGGATCTTCCCCATCGTCGGCTCGCTCGTGATGGCCCTCGGGCTGTATCTGCTCTCGCTGATGGGTGACGGTACGGGCGCGTGGCTGGAGTCGCTGTACATGTTCGTGCTCGGCGTCGGTATCGGCCTGTGCATGCAGGTCCTGACGATCGCCGTGCAGAACACCGTCGAGTACGCGGACCTGGGCACCGCCACGTCCGGGGTCACGTTCTTCCGTACGCTCGGCAGCGCCTTCGGCACCGCGGTGTTCGGCACCATCTACGCCAACACCCTGGAGCCCAACCTGCGGGAGGGCGTGGGCGCGGCGGCGCAGGCGGGCGGCGATCCGGCGGCGCTCGCGCGGGCGGCGCAGAGTCCGCAGGGGCTGCACGCGCTGCCCGGCGATCAGGCGGCGCCGCTGGTGGCGGCGTATGCGGACGCCCTGCAGACGGTGTTCCTGCTCACCGTGCCGGTGGCGGTGCTCGGGTTCGTCTTCGCGCTGTTCCTGAAGCAGGTCGAGCTGCGGGACTCCGCGCGGATGACCTCGTCCGACATGGGTGAGGGGTTCTCCTCGCCGGCCGCGACCGGGGATTCGGCCAACCTGCTCGAACTCGCCGTCGCCAAGATCGTCCGCGCCGCCGGTCCGGCCGAGGCGCGCGGGGTGCTCGCCGCGTCCCAGTCCCGGCTCGATGTGGCGGGGGCGTGGGCGGTGATGCAGGTCGAGCTGCTCACGCGGCTGGTCGGGCATGCCAGCCTCGGGCTTATCGCCGCGCGCCGCGAGGTGCCGCCGGAGGTACTCGTGCCGGTCTTCGACCGGATGGTCGACGAGGGGTATCTGAGCCGCGAGGGCGCGTTCTTCGCGCACACCAGGGCGGGCGCGCGCGAAGCCGACGTGATCAGCCGGGCGTGGAGCGAGTGGCTCGGCGACCGCCTGGAGGAGGACCGCGGCCGCCCGGCCGGGCCCGATCTGCGGGCCGCCACGGACGCGATCGCCAAGCGTCTGCTCGCCGAGGACCTCGCCACGGGCATGCCGGGCGCCCGGCAACGCGTCTCGACCTGACCCGCCGCACGGCAGCGCGTCAAGGCCCGATCCGCCGCACGGCAACGCGTCTCGGCCTGGTCCGCTGCCTCGGCCCCGCCCGCATACGTACGTACCCACATACCTACGTACCTGGTCAGCGGCCCCGCATACCCATGGGTATTCAGGGTTTGCCCTGATGTTCCGTCCGGCCGGGCCGCCTAGTTTTGGTCATCCGGCACCGCTCCGCACCGGACATTCGGGGTACGGGGAAACGGGGGCATGGTCACGAGTCACGGGGGCTCGGGGCCTGCCGTCCGGTCGCGGGGCGGCAGCCGGGTGGAGGCGTGCGGCGTGCGGCGTCAGGCCTCACGGAGGTACGTGAGGACGGCCAGGACGCGTCGGTTGTCCTGCGCGTCGGCGTCGATGCCCAGCTTCGTGAAGATGCTGCGTACGTGCGACTCCACCGTCTTCGCTCCGATGACCAGTGCCTGGGCGATGGCGTGATTGGAGCGGCCCTGCGCCATCAGCGCGAGGACGTCCCGCTCGCGGGCGGTGAGTTCGGCCAGGGCACTCGCGCCGCGCGCCCCGCCCATGAGGTGTGCGACGACGTCGGGGTCGACGACGGTCTCGCCGGCCGCCACCTGCTTCAGGGAGCGGGCCAGCTCGTCGGCGTCGGCGACGCGCTCCTTGAGGAGATAGCCGAAACCCCTCCCGTCATCGGCCAGCGCGCGCACCGTCGCGGTGGTCTCCACGTACTGCGAGAGCAGCAGGATGCCGGTGTGCGGGTGCCGGGCGCGGATCGCGGTGGCGGCGCGCAGGCCCTCGTCGGTGTGGGTGGGCGGCATCCGGATGTCGACGAGGACGGCGTCGGGCCGGTACCGGTCGACCAGTCCGAGGAGCGGCCCGGGCTCGCCGCAGTGCGCGGGCACCTCGAAGCCCTCGTCGGTCAGGAGGCGTACGAGCCCCTGCCGCAGGATCGCCGAGTCCTCGGCAACGATCACACGCATGGAAGCTCCACTCGTACGCGGGTGCCGCCGCCCGCGGGGCTGTGCACCCGCAGCACCCCGTCGACGGCCGCTATCCGGTCGGCGAGACCGGCGAGGCCCGAGCCGCGGGCGGTGTCGGCGCCGCCGATGCCGTCGTCGACGGTCTCCACGACGAGGGTCGTGCCCTGGCGCCGGGCGGAGACGCTGACGGCGCGTGCCCGGGCGTGCTTGGCGGCGTTGGCGAGGGTCTCGCAGACGGTGAAGTACGCGGTGGTCTCCACGACCGGGTCGTAGCGGCCCGGTTCGGCGGCGACCACGACGGGGAGTTCCGCCTGCCGCGCGAGTTCGGCGAGCGCCGGGGCGAGGCCTTCGCGG
This sequence comes from Streptomyces sp. LHD-70, assembly GCF_031157275.1. Taxonomy (GTDB): domain Bacteria; phylum Actinomycetota; class Actinomycetes; order Streptomycetales; family Streptomycetaceae; genus Streptomyces. The sequence goes on along the minus strand of NZ_JAVIFW010000010.1, from coordinate 114,792 downwards.
GTCAGTACGGCGGGGTGGATGCCGTGGGCGAGTCCGCGCAGCTCCTCCAGGGCGAGGCGCAGGCTCCGCTCGACCTCGGCGACGGAGCCGCGCACCTTCGCGTCGGGGTGGTCGGCGACGCCCTTGCTGACCCGGCGCAGCGCCATCAGGGCGAAGACGATGCGGGCCTGCGCGCCGTCGTGCAGGTCGCGTTCGAGGCGGCGGCGCTCGTCGTCGGCGGCGCGCACCATGCGCGTACCGGCCTCTCTGGCCTCGGTGCGCAGCCAGGCGTTCTCCAGGGCGAGGCGGAGCGCGGCGCCGACGGCGGCGAGCAGTTCGGGGTCCTCGGCGAGCGCCGGGTCGTGGTCGAGTACGGCGAGCGGGGTGCCGCGCGCGGAGTCGACGCGCGTTGCGCGGGGTCCGTCGGCGCGTACGGGCGTGCCGTCCTGGTCGGCGTAGCCGCCGCGGATGCCCTGGCCCTGCTGCCACAGGCCGAGCCGCAGCGAGCTGTCGTCGAGGACGCGGGCGAGGACCTCGCGCATCCGGGCCGGGGTGGGGTCGGCGCCGACCTCGATGACGAGTCCGCCGACCTCGGCCTGCTTCAGGCGCATCCGCAGCAGCCCGGCGAGGAACGCGATCGGCACGGCGCACTGCGCGAAGTCCGACAGGAGCAGCACGAGGTCCTCGCCGAGCCCGTCGAGTCCGGGGACCGTGAGCAGCACGATGTCCCACAGGATGAAGACCATCGCGGCGCCGATGGCGACCCAGGCGGGCAGCAGGGCGCGCCGGCGGGCGTGCGAGGCGCGCCGCCAGCGGTGCACCACGGCCGTGGCGGTGAGCACGGAGATCAGCACGGCGAGCCCGCGGAAGACCAGGTCGATCGGCTCGAACAGGCCGGTGGCGCCGTCGACGAGCAGCGCGTTGGGCCCGCAGCCACTGCAGTCCAGATAGGTGGCGGCGTGGTGGGCGCGGGCCGGATCGTAGGTGAGCGCGCGCAGGAGGCCGCCGACGGCGACGATCGCGTACGTGGCGAGGATCAGACGGCGGGTGCGGGCGCCGGTGATCCGGCCGTCGGGGAAGGTCAGGACGAGGTGGACGAGGATGGCCAGGTTCAGCCCCTCCCACCAGGCGCCCAGGGCGAACAGGGCCGGTACGGAGGTGCCTTGGAGGTTGCCGATGAACCAGGTGATGCCCTCGGCGAGCATCAGCAGGCCGGTGCGGTTGGCGGGCCTGCGCCACCAGGCGACGAGCCCGGCGCCCGCGTACGCCCAGCCGACCGCGAGGTCCCGGACGATGTCGGCGCCGTCGGCCCCGGTGCGTGCGTACGACCAGGCACCGGCCGCGCCCGCGCCGGCGGCGGTGGCGGCGCCCAGGGCAAGGCGAAGGGCGGGGGAGACGCCCCCTCGGGCCCGTCGCGGCCCCGTTCCGGTTCCTTGTGCCACCCTCGTCCCCGCCCTTGTCACGGCCCACACGCTAAGGCATCCCCGGGGTGCAGGTCACCGCCCTGCGGGCTCGTCCTCACACGCCGGACCGGCTGGATTTCCTCCCCTCCCCGCCCCTTCCCGAAAGACTGCCGTCGGCTGCGGGGGCTCCGCCCCCGGACCCCCTCCCCCATCTCAAATGCCGGAGGGGCTGGTTTTTAGGGGCGCGGGGAACTGCGCGAGCAGCCACGACGGCGCAGCAGCCGAAAGGCGAGCGGGGCCGGGGGCCGTCCGGGCCTCACTCGTCGGCGGGGCTGGAGGATTCCTTCGGCTCACAGGTCACCTCGTCGCGGGGCGTGTAGTGGGTGCGGAACGGCTCGCGCCGGACTTCCTCGCCGTCGTTCTTGAGGATCCGCTCCACGGTGATGTCGAAGCCTTCGAGCGGGGTCTGCGGCTGGCACTGCTCGGAGGTGCTGGTGCGCTCCTCCGGCTGCTTGATGTTCTCGCGCGGGCCCTTGGTGGCGAGGACCTCGTCGTACTTCTTCGTGCCGAGGAACGTGATGGTCACGGAGGTGTCGGTGGACTCGGCCTTGATGTAGATCGCGTTGCCGGAGTCGTTGAGGAAGCGCAGGTCGAGGCTGCCCCAGGCGACGGTGGCCTCGCGGCCCTCGGGGTAGCGCTCGATGTAGAAGGAGTGCGCGCCGTGTTCGACGGGCTTCACGCCGGCGAAGAACAGGGCGTTGTACATCGTGGTGGCCACGGCGGAGACGCCGCCGCCCGCGGCCTTCGCGTACCGGTCGTTCAGGATGATCGTGCCGTCGACGAAGCCGTTGGCCTTGGTGCGCTCGCCGACGGTCCGGTTGAAGCTCCACTCCTCGCCGGGCCGGACGAGGGAGCCGTTGATCAGCTCGGCGGCGCGGCCGATGTTGGTGCTGCGGTACGGGGCGGCCTCGAAGTCGACCGTGAACGACGACATCTTCTCGGTCAGGCCGAGCTCGTCGACGTTCTCGCGGCTGATCTGCGGCTGTGTGGTCTTCGTGGCAACCTCGCCGGTACGGGCGGTGGCGCCGGTCTTGGTCAGCAGCGGCATGACGGCCTTGCCGAGGGCCTTGTGGGTGACTTCCTGCCCGTCCCTGCCGTCGCTCGCGACCACCACGCGGTCGCCTTCGAGGGCCAGGTCGGCGTTCTCGGCGCCGCTGTTGAGTCCGTCGATGCGCTCTGCGACCTGCGGGTCCTTGATCAGGCCCTTGCTGTCCAGGCTCGGCTTCAGCCGGCCCTGGTCGTCGGCCTTCAGGTCCAGGTACTTGCCGAGCGTGCGCTCACCGATGGTGAGCTTGCTTCCGGCGACGTCGAGGGTGACGGGCCCGGACATGGCGGGCTCGGCGAACTCGCGCAGGGCGCGGTCGGTCTCCTTCGCGGAGACCTTCGGCTCGGTCCTGTGCGTCGGCAGCTTCGTCTCGGCGGCGGGCTTCTCGGGGAGGTACGCGGCGCGCAGGGCGGTGACGGCCCCGTCGACGTCGAGGGTGTGGCCGGTGCGGGCCTCGCGGGCCTCGGCCTTGCCGTTCTTGAAGGTGACGGCGCCGTTCCGGACCTTCTGCTGGTGCCGGTCGGCCAGGTCCTCCACGGCGGCACGCGCCTTGGACTCGTCCACGTCCACGACGGGTTCGACGTCACCACCGGAGCGGAAGAGTCCGCCGATCACGGTGAACGGGTCGGCGCCGCTGCGGGCCGCCTTGTCGACGGTGGCCTCGGTGTCGACGCCGAGCCCGGCGGCTGCGGGGACGACGGTGGCCTCCCGGTCCCCGATGCGCACGGCCAGGGGTTTCGAGCCCTCGCCCGCTACGAGCTCGCGCTCCAGCTTCTGCTGCGCCTCGGCCCGGCTGAGTCCGCCGACGTCCACGCCGCGAATGCGGGTGCCCGGGTCGATCCCGTCGCCGTTGACCAGCGAACCCGCCAGGTAGAGACCGCCGACACCGACCGCGAGCACACCTCCCGCTATCGCGGCGGCGTGCAGGTACGCGGGGCGTATTCGCTGCTGCATGGAGCTCCCTCGGAGACGGCTTCGGGCAGGATCCCGGCAGGGTGCGGGCGGCGCACGGGACAACCGAGCAAGTAACCCATAGTCGGGCATTGAGCGTGTAGGGCGCACCTCACAAATGCGTACATAGTGGGTCTTGCGTGAGCATCGTCACGCTCGCGATCACAGCAGGTTCCGGTCACTCCTGAAAGCCGGTCCGCTTACCCTCCGTGACGAGAGCGCTGGGCTTGCCCTCCGTGGCGAGAGCGCTCGGCTCACCCTCCCTGGCCAGAGCGCTCGGCGTGCTCCTCTGCGAAGCCCTTCACGTACCGGTCCATCCAGCCGACGAACCGCTCGCCGTACCGCTCCTCCGCCGCGAGCACGACCCCGTCCGGATCCACCGCGGGGCCCAGGCCGAACTCCCGCTTCAGCCAGGCGACATACAGTTCGTGCACCTCACCGGAGCCGGCGCCCTCCGCCGCGTCCTCCTCCGGGTCGGAGAAGGAGACCCCCTCCGGGAAGACGTACACATACCGGTCGCAGGCGAGCAGGCGCAGCAGGTCGCGCAGGGTGGACGCGACGAGGTGCACGCCGCCCTCGTCACCGAACGCGACGACCGGCAGCTCGGCCAGATCCTCGCGGTCGTCCACGCGCCACAACGCGTACAGCGACCCGGAGCCGTTGGCCAGGCCGAAGGAGCGGAAGCGGTCGAGGAACTCCGGATCGCTCGACCAGGTGTCGATGCCGCCGGTCGCCCCGAACTCGTCCAGTTCGAAGCCCTGCGAGAAGGAGGCGGCGAGGGGGTCACTGAAGGCGTGCAGCAGGTTCAGCTCGGGCACGGGCGCATACGCGTGGTCGGTCATACGAGCGACCGTACGACCCGGCAGTGACAATCCCGCCCTCCAAAGGGGGAGTTGAGCCCTCCGAAGAGGGAGTTGCGCCCTCCGCACTCACTCCCCCGGCGCGCTCCGCTCCACGAGTACGTCGATGATGCGGTCGATGCCGTGCGGCTCGAGCAGGGCGGGCACGGTCAGGTCGTCCACGATCACGCCGAGCATGGCGAGGTAGAGCAGCAGCACGGTGTCCCGGTCGCCTGGCAGCCCCGCGTCGAGGTGCCAGTTGATGTTGTCGTCGAGCAGCTCGGTGAACGTACGGGTCAGGTCCTCCTGCAGCTCCGGGCGGCGCGTGGACTCCAGACGCAGCTCCAGCATGGCCCGGTGGCTGCTGCTGTCGGCCCGCATCCGCTCGACGAGCTGCCGCAGCAGGGTCGCGGTCAGCTCACGGCTGGGCTCGGCCTTCATGGTCTCCGCCATCGCGGCCGGGTCCGGAGTGAGACGCTCCTTCGTACGACCCATGATCTGGCGGAGCAACTCGGCACGATTGGCGAAGTAGTTGGTGGTGGTGCCGGTGGGCACTCCGGCGGCCTTGTCGACGGCGCGCAGGGTGAGCCCACGCGACCCCTCCTGGGCCAGAACCTCGATCGCCGCGTCGAGCAGCGCGGTCCGGCGGGCGGGATTCTGTCGCATGGGTCTCCCCCACAAGGTCGCAAGACGGATACACAACTACGAATGCAGTACTACGGTTTTACCACTGCGGGCAGAGTACCGCCCCAGCACCCACCCCTGACCAAGAAAGGCCTGCCCATGCGAGTGCGAGTCAAGGACTTCGACCACCTGGTCCTGAACGTCGAGGACGTCGAGCGCGCCCTGGAGTTCTACTGCGGGCCGCTCGGCCTCGAACCGGTGCGGGTCGAGGAGTGGCGGGCGGGCAAGGTGCCGTTCCCCTCCGTGCGGGTCAGTCCGACCACGATCATCGACCTCCTCGCCCGCCCGCGCGGTGAGTCCAACGTGGACCACATCTGCCTCGTCGTCGAGCCGCTCGACTGGCAAGAGGTCATCGACGCGGGCGAGTTGACGGTCCTCGACGGCCCGGTCCCCCGCTTCGGCGCCCGTGGCGACGCCCAGTCGATCTACGTGCGGGACCCGGAGGGCAACACGGTCGAGCTGCGCTGGTACCCGCAGGACCGGTAGCACCAGGACGGTTCCACGAGAACGCACGAGACCGCAGGACGAGCAGGGGCGCGTCGGAGACATCCGGCGCGCCCCCGCCTAGTTGCGTGAAGAGCAACTCGATACCGATTTCAGCAACCATCAGAGACTCGACGCCCCCATAACTACCCTGCGGTCACCCTTGACAGGGCAATTCAGCGTTCCCATAGTTGCGTCATCGTTGCTTGTCGCGCAACTCGGATGCATGGGAGCCACGTTCATGAGCAACCCAGCCGCCCCACGGCCCGCCGACCCAGCCCCGGATCGGACCGAGGCGCACGCGTCCTCACCGGCCGACGGCGTCACCCCCGGGGCCCGCCGTCGAGTCGTCGCCGCCAGCTTCATCGGCAACTTCGTCGAGTGGTTCGACTACGCCGCCTACGGCTATCTGGCGGCGACCATCTCGACCGTCTTCTTTCCGGCGACCGACCGCACCACGGCACTCCTCGCGACGTTCAGCGTCTTCGCCGTCTCCTTCTTCGTCCGCCCGCTCGGCGGCTTCGTCTGGGGTCACATCGGCGACAAGGTGGGGCGGCGCAGTGCGCTGTCGCTGTCCATCGTGATCATGTCCGTGGCCACCTTCTGCATCGCCCTGCTGCCCAGCTACGAAGCGGTCGGACTGCTCGCGCCCCTGCTCCTGCTCGTGGTCCGGGTGGCGCAGGGCTTCTCGGCCTCCGGCGAGTACGCGGGCGCCTCCGCCTTCCTCGTCGAGTACGCACCGGAAGGGCGGCGCGGGCTCTACGCCTCCGTCGTCCCGGCCAGCACCGCGTCGGGGCTGCTCCTCGGTTCCCTGCTCGCGGCGCTGCTCACCGAACTCCTCTCCAACGACCAGATGCACAGCTGGGGTTGGCGCCTTCCGTTCCTCCTCGCCGCGCCCATGGGCCTGATCGGCCGCTACATCCGGCTGCGCCTGGAGGACACTCCGGCGTTCCGCTCACTGGAGCAGGAGCAGGACGTGGCGCGGGTTCCGGCCAAGGAGATGCTGCGCGCCAACCGGCGCCCGCTGCTCCTCGCCATGGGAGCCACGGTGCTCAACGCCATCGCCTTCTACATGCTGCTCAGCTACATGCCGACGTACCTCTCCGAGGAGCTCGACTTCGGCACCACCGAGTCGTTCCTCGCCACCACCGTCTCGCTCGCCGTCTACATCGTCTTCGTCTTCTGCACCGGCCTGGCCTCCGACCGGTTCGGCCGCAGGAAGCTGCTGATCACCGCGTCCGTACTGTTCACCCTGTTCACGGTGCCGGCGTTCCTGCTGCTCGACGGAGCCGGCCTGCTGACCGTCATCGCCGTCCAGGTGCTGCTCGGCGGCATGCTCGCGCTCAACGACGGGACGCTGCCCAGCTTCCTCGCCGAGCAGTTCCCGACCCGCGTCCGCTACAGCGGCTTCGCCATCAGCTTCAACCTGGCCAACGCCCTGTTCGGCGGCACCGCGGCCTTCGTCGGCACGCTGCTCATCTCCTGGACGGGCAGCGGCCTCGCCCCGGCCTGGTATCTGGCCGGCGGGGCGCTCGTCTCACTCGGGGCCGTACTGGCCGCCAAGGAGACCTCGCGCGAACCCCTCCGCGAGGACTGAGCGCACCCCACGCCCCCTCTCACTTCCCGACCGCACCGGTCGGGGGCACCCGCACCGCACCACGAGAAGGAGTACCCGTGTCCACCACAGACCTTGAGCGCCTGAAGCTGATCCGCAACGGCGAGAAGGAGCAACTCACCTTCTCCGACGCCGAGATGGAGCGCCGGCTGACCCTGCTGCGCAAGGCGATGACCGAGGCCGGAGTCGAGGTCGCCCTGTTCACCTCGTACCACAACATCAAGTACTACTCGGACTTCCTCTACACGGCCTTCGGCCGGCCGTACGCGCTGATCGTCACCGAGAGCGAGCAGATCAGCGTCTCCGCCAACATCGACGCGGGTATGCCGTGGCGGCGCTCCTTCGGGGACAACGTCGTCTACACCGACTGGCATCGCGACAACTACGTCCACGCCATCCGGGAGGCGCTGAAGCAGCGTGCCGTCTCGCCGCGCCGGATCGGTGTGGAGCACGACAGCCTGCCCCTCGACCTGCTGCGGAAGTTCGAATCCGCCTTTTCCGACGCCGAGTTCACGGACATCGCACAGGCGACCATGCGGCAGCGGATGGTCAAGTCGGACGAGGAGATCGCGCTCATCCGGGAAGGCGCCCGGATCGGCGACATCGGCGGCGAGGCGGTCCGCGCGGCCGTCACCGAGGGAGTCGCGGAGTACGAGGTGGCTCTCGCGGGCACGCAGGCCATGGTCCGCGAGATCGCCCGGGCGTACCCGCACACCGAGATCCGCGACACCTGGGTCTGGTTCCAGTCGGGCATCAACACCGACGGCGCGCACAACTGGCCCACCACGCGCACCGTTCAGCGCGGCGACATCCTCAGCCTCAACTGCTTCCCGATGATCTCCGGTTACTACACGGCCCTGGAGCGAACCCTGTTCTACGGCGAGCCGGACGCCCGCTCGCTCCAGCTGTGGGAGATCAACGTCGAGGTGCACCGCCGCGGCCTGGAACTCATCAAGCCGGGCATCAGCTGCGCGGAGATCGCGCACAGCCTCAACGAGATCTACGTCGGCCACGGTCTGCTGCCGAACCGCACCTTCGGATACGGCCACTCCTTCGGTGTCCTGTCGCACTATTACGGCCGCGAGGCCGGTCTCGAACTCCGCGAGGACATCGACACCGTCCTGGAGCCGGGCATGGTCGTCTCCATGGAACCGATGCTCATGGTGCCCGAGGGCGAGCCCGGCGCGGGCGGCTACCGCGAGCACGACATCCTGGTCGTGACCGAGGGCGGCGCCGAGAACATCACCAAGTTCCCCTTCGGCCCCGAGCACAACATCCTGGGCCGCTGACCGGAGCCCAGTGGCACACCCGGTGCCGCACCGTCCGGCCAGGACGGTGCGGCACCGCTCTGTCCCCTTCGGACCACGCCGTCCCGGGCGCCCACGCGGTCCCGGGCACCACGCGGTCCCCGGCCATGCGGCAGGATGGGCGCACCATGGCAGACACCCAGACGGACAAGATCAACGACGGTACGGGCGCGGGAGAGAGCCGCGGGATCTCCGTGCTCCACAACGGCATCGCCGTACTGCTGAGCTTCAGTGCCGAGGAGCCCCTGCTCGGAGTCACGGACATCGCCGCACGGGTCGGCCTGCACAAGAGCACGGTCTCCCGCATCCTGGCTACGCTCGAACTCGACGGTCTCGTGGAGCGGGACCCGGAGACCAGGCGCTTCCGGCTCGGGCTCGGCGTCATCGCCATGGCCGGCCCCCTCCTCGCGGACCTCGACGTACGCCGCGTCGCGCATCCGGTGCTGCGGGAGCTGAGCCGACGCACCGACGAGACCACGGCCCTGATGCTGTGGAACGGGTCCGAGGCCGTCTGCATCGAGCAGGTGCCGAGCCGCAACGAGATCAAGCACAGCACCCCCCTGGGCACCCGCTACAACACCGCGGCGAGCTCCTCGGTCCAGGTCTTCCTGGCCCAGCTGCCCACCGCCACCGCGCGGGCCCTCCTGACGGACGGATCCGTGGCCTTCGCCGGGCCGGACGACACGGCGATCGCGGCGTACCAGGCCAAGCTCGACGAGGTGCGCGAGCAGGGCTACGCCGTCAACTACGGGGAGACCTCGGTGCAGGAGGTGGGTGTGGCCGCGCCGGTCTTCGACCACCGGGGCGACGTGGCCGCCACCGTGCTCATCTCGGCGCCGCGCTTCCGGGTCTCCCCCGACCAGCTGCCGATCCTCGGCGACGCCGCCCGTGACTCCGCGGACCAGGTCACTCAGCGCCTCGGCGGACACCGCCCCGGGGCGTGAGTGGCGGCGGGGAGTCCACCCGCCCGCACACACGTATTTCGCGGCGGCAGCACGCGTATTTCGCGGGGCAGCACGCGTATGTCACGGGGCAGCACGCGTATGTCACGGGGCAGCACGCGTATGTCGCGGCCGCAGTCGGCCGTCACCGGCAACGCCCGATTCCCGTCAAGCGCGTTACGCCTGACGGGAATCGGGCCATGCCCCCGGTTCGCCCCGGGCGGCCTCCGGCTCAGCCCGCGGGCCGCGGAGCGTACTTCTCCGGCACCTCGACGCGCTCGATGTGCCGTACTTCCGTCAGGACCCCGGCCGCGTGGGCGGCGATCTCGCCGAGGGTGGCGACCCAGACGCCGTCCAGAGCGCGGACGTCGGCGATGAGGCGTTCAAGCGCGGCGGACCGCGAGGGACGGCCGGAGATGAACGGGTGGTTGGTGAGCACGAAGCAGCCGCCCTCGGCGTGCTGCGCCTCGGCCTCCAGGAGCCACATCTCGTGCACCTTCTTCGGGCTCTCGATCACACCGCTCCCGGTCCACCCCGGGTAGAACGCGTACTGCTCCCAGTCGTCGAGACTCCAGTCGACCGGTATCTCGACGAGGTCCCCGGCCGCACCGTGCCCGCCCAGTCGATAGGGGGTGTCGCCGTCGAGCAGGCTGGAGTCATAGCGGAAGCCGCGCTCGATGAGCAGGTCCGGGGTGTGCCAGTTCATCTCCCACCACGGCGCCCGGTATCCGACCGGTTGGACGCCGACCCGCTGCAGCGCCTCCAGGCCGCGGTCGAGGTACTCCGCCTCCGTCGCGGCGTCGATGCCTCGCATCGGCTCGTGGAGGTAGCCGTGGTGGGCCACCTCGTGCCCGTCGTCCACGATCGCCCGCACCACGTCGGGATACGTGTCGGCCGTGAATCCGGGGACGAAGAACGTGGCCTTCACCTCCTGGCGGCGCAGCAGCCTCAGGATCCGCGGGACACCGACGCGCGGCCCGTACGCCTGATGGGACATCAGGGACATGCGGGAGGAGGCCGAGGGGTCGTGCGCGAGGACGCACGACTCCGCGTCGACGTCGAAGGTGAAGGCGGCAGCGGCTGAACGGCCTTCAGGCCAGGGGAAGTTCATCGTCGAGCCTTTCCGGTGCAGAGGAGGTGGCGGGCCGAGGGGCGGGAGCGGAGGGCTGAGTGGCGCGGGCCGCGCGGGGTCCGAGTACGGCGTAGACACCGGCACTGGTGAGTCCGCCCGCGAGCCAGGACAGGTCGACTCCGCCGAGGGCGACGGCGCCCGGCCCCTGGAACGGCGGGATCAGGCCGTACATGAACAGCCAGGTGCCGAGGATGCCCGCGGCGAAGGCGGTGAGGCCGGCCCAGTTGATGTCGGGCAGCCGCCGGGTCCCCACGGGGTCGAAGAGCCGCTCGACCGCTATCTCGCCGCGCTCGATGCGGATGTAGTGGACGAGCATGATCCCGCCCCAGGCGGAGACCCAGGCGACCAGGCCGACCAGCCAGGTGTCGAGGATGGCGGCGAAGTCGGACTGGTAGATGAAGAAGACCACGACCACCATGGAGAGGACCCCGACGACGCTGCTCAGGGTGCGCCGGTGCACCTTGAGGTCGAGGGCCTGGGCGGCCACGGTGAAGGTGTAGATGTTGAGGATGTTGGTGGCGATCGGCCCGTGCAGGACGAGGAGGAGCACGGGTACGGCCAGTACGCCGAAGTTCTCCACGATGAGGCGGCCTGGATCCACGTCGCCGTTCTTGGTGGCGAGCGTGGCCCCGAGGACCCCCAGCCAGACGACGGGGATGAACTGGCCGAGCGTGCTGGCCAGATAGAGCTTGCGGCGGGGCACGCGGCGGCTGACGAAGCGTGAGTAGTCGGCGGCGTAGGTGAGCCAGGTGATGCCCCAGCCGATGCCGATGGCGGTCATCACCGCCGTCATCGCGGCGAACCGGTCCCCGCCGGTCAGCACGTCCCCCGCCGGTCCGGCGTACGACCAGTCGATGTCGAGGAAGAACCACGCCACCACCGACATCGCCACCAGGACCACGATGGTGGGCGGCACCGTCCAGCGCTCGAAGGCGGCTATCGCGCGGTAGCCGATCCAGGAGATGCCCACCTGGACGGCCATGATCGCGCCGGCGACCGCGATCTTCCAGATGTGGTTGGCGCCCTGCGGATCGACCAGACCGAGCCGGCCGAGCAGCGCCATGACGAGATCCAGGATGATCCAGGTGTTGACCGAGCACCAGCCGACGGCCAGGAGGGCCTGCACGGCGGCGGGCAGATAGTTGCCGCGCCGCCCGAAGGGAGCCCTCCCAAGGACCATGCCGGTGACTCCGGTCCGCTGCCCCAGGAGTACGAAGACGCCGAAGAACGCCATGCCGACGAGGTTGCCTGCGACCAGGACGATCAGTGTGTCGGCGAGCCCCAGGCCGAGATGGACGCCGAGAGCGCCGAGGACCCAGTTGATGGGAGCGATGTTCGCCCCGCACCAGATCCAGAACTGCCCGGAGACGCTGTCGGTCCTGGCGCTCTCGGGGACGGGCTGCAGTGTGCCCTCGACGTCATGGGCGGTGGACGGTTGTGGTGGAGACGAAGCTGACATCAGTTGGCTCCCAAGGAAGGTCCGGCGGCCCCGCTTGCCGAGCAATCCTGGTGGCGTGCGTCACACACAACAAGGAACGATCTGTCGCACAGATCGCGTGAAGTGATACACACATCGTCATGCGAATGACGGTGTCACGCGTGCTCGCCCACCCCAGCCTGGCCCCCGCCCGGCCGCGGATCCTGACCGGTTCCGAAGGCCTGGACCGGACCGTGCGCTGGATCCACTCCAGTGAGGTGCTTGCGATCGCGCCGCTGCTGCGCGGCGGTGAGCTGCTGTTGACGGGCGGCTCCACGCTGGCCCGCGCGGGCGAGTCCCAACAGCGTTCGTACATACAGAGCTTGTCGGATCGCGCGGTCGCGGGCGTGGCGATCGAGACCGGCGCGGAGCTGGCCGAGGTTCCGCCCGCGCTGCTCGCGGAGGCGTCCGGGCTTGGCTTCCCGGTCATCGAACTGCGCCGGGTCGTCCCCTTCGTGGAAGTGGCGGAGGTGATCAACGCGAGCCTGGTCGACGACTCCGTGGTGCGGCTCCGGTCCGCGGGTGCGCTGTCCCACGAGATGTCCGGGGTCCTCGCCGATGGCGGCGGCACCCAGGAGGTGCTCGACACTCTGGCCCGTCACGTCTCGGTCGGCGCCGCCCTCTTCGACCCCGCCGGTCGCGTCATCGCCACGAGCGGTTCCGGGGGCGTTCCGGAACCGGAGCTGCCGCACGCGCCCGTTCCGGAACCGGAGCTGCCGCACGCGCCGAGTGCCATGGAAGCGCCGCTGACCCTCCGTGGAGTGCCCACGGCCACCCTGGTCCTCTATCCCGGCGCCGAAGCCGATGTGGCGCTCCTCGAACTGGCGCAGGACCGCGCCGTCGAGGCGCTTCAGCTGGCGCTGCTGCGCACCCGGCCGCCGGGCGTGCAGGAGTTGGCCGCCGGCGAGCTGGTCCGCCTGGCCGCCGGGGAGAACGCCCGCCCCCAACGCATCCGCCGCCTCGGGGAGTCCCTGCGCTTCCCGCCGGACGGCCAGGTGATCGGGGTCGCGGTCCAGGCGGCGGGGCGGCCGACCGCCTTCCAGGGCCTGGAAGGCGTACTGGCCCGGCACGGGCGGACCGCGATCGACATGCCATCCCCGCTCGGCATCCACGCCCTGGTGTCCCTGCGCGCTCCCCGCCGCTCCGCGCGTGGCGTCCGGGCCCGGCTGATCGCGGAACTCACCGAGTGGAGTGCCGGGCGGACGGCGATCGCCGTCGGGCCGACGGTGCCCGAACTGGCGGACGCCGCGGTCTCCTTGAGGGCCGCGATGGAGTGCCTTCGGCAGCCGGGCGGCGGGTTCGCGGCCGGAGTCGTCGACGCGAGCGAGCAGAGCGTGGAGCGGCTGCTGCTCGACGACTCGTTCCGCGGCCCGGCGGAGCGACTCGTACGCGAACAGCTCGGGCCGATCCTTGCCCTGCGCGACGGTGAGCGCGAGCTCCTGCTCACCACGCTGAGCGCCTACTTCGAGACCAGCTTCAACAAGACCCGCACCGCGGCGGACCTGCATCTGCAACGGCAGTCCCTCTACGCCCGGCTGCGGCGGGCCTTCGACCTCCTCGGCGGCGACCCCACCGGAACACCGCGAGCCCTGCCGCTGCATCTGGCCCTGCGTCTGTACCGCCACGTCCTGTGACCCGGCCGCGGTGGCACCCGCAAGATCGGTGACCGGCCGGATCCAGCCGTCTCGTCCGCGATCCGGACCTCACTCCCCGACCGGCCCACCCGCCCCGTAGGCTGACCCGCGCAGCTGGTTCGCCCCGTCCGCCAGGCGGGAGGCGTCGCAAGAGGGAACCCGGTGGGAATCCGGGACTGCCCCGCAGCGGTGAGTGGGAACGACCGCCGTCACAAGCACTGGGTCCGAGGAAGTGGTCCTGGGAAGCGACGGCCAGTAGGAGTCTCGTACGACATGTGCGAGGCGCGCCCGCGAGTCCGAAGACCTGCCAACTGCCCGTGCACGTACGACGCGTGCGCGGACATCCCGGTGACCCCGAGGGCGGGTCGGCGTGCATCTCAGGCGTACGGCCGTGCCTCGTGGCGCGTGTGCGGCGCCTGGTCCCGTCACCCCTTCGCGCTCTCGTCCCGGCCACCGGGATCTCAGGGATTCATCTCGCGAAGGAGATCTCCGTGACCAGCAGGACCGCAGCCGCGACAGCACGGGCCACCGTGTACGGCTACCCCCGGCAGGGCCGGAACCGGGAGCTGAAGAAGGCCGTCGAGGGCTACTGGAAGGGCCGCGTCGACGCCGACACGCTGCGTGCGACCGCCGCCGAACTGCGCCGCTCGAACTGGCAGGAGCTGGCCGGGGCGGGCCTCACCGAAGTCCCCACCGGCGACTTCTCGTTCTACGACCACGTCCTCGACACCAGCGTCATGCTCGGCGCGATCCCCGAGCGGCACCGCGCCGCCGTGGACGCCGACCGGCTCGACGGCTACTTCGCGATGGCGCGCGGCACCCAGGACGTGGCACCCCTTGAGATGACGAAGTGGTTCGACACCAACTACCACTATCTCGTACCGGAGTTGGGCCCGAGCACGGTCTTCACGGCCGACTCGACCCGGCAGGTCGCCGAGCTCGAGGAGGCCCTCGCGCTCGGCCTCACCGCCCGCCCGGTCCTGGTCGGCCCGGTCACCTACCTGCTCCTGTCCAAGCCCGCCCCCGGCGTCGCCGCCGACTTCGACCCGCTCACGCTGCTCGACCGGCTCCTGCCGGTGTACGCGGAGGTCCTGGCCGACCTGCGCGCGGCGGGCGCCGGGTGGGTGCAGCTGGACGAGCCCGCGCTCGTGCAGGACCGCAGCCCGGCCGAGCTGAACGCCGCCGAGCGCGCCTACCGCGACCTGGGCGCCCTCACCGACCGGCCGCAGCTCCTGGTCGCCTCGTACTTCGACCGGCTCGGCGAGGCGCTGCCGGTGCTGGCCAAGGCACCCGTCGAGGGGCTCGCCCTGGACTTCACCGGCGCCGGGGCCCTGAACCTCGACGCGCTCGCGGCGGTCGGCGGGCTGCCCGGGAAGCGCCTGGTCGCGGGGGTCGTCAACGGGCGCAACATCTGGATCAACGACCTGGAGAAGTCCCTCGCGACCCTCGGCACCCTGCTCGGCCTCGCCGACCGGGTCGACGTGGCCGCCTCCTGCTCGCTCCTTCACGTGCCGCTCGACGCCGGCCTGGAGCGGGACATCGACCCGCAGGTGCTGCGCTGGCTGGCCTTCGCCAAGCAGAAGACCGCCGAGATCGTCACGCTCGCCAAGGGGCTCGCCCTCGGCACGGACACGATCGCCGCCGAACTCGCCGCCAACCGCGCCGACCTGGCCTCCCGCGCCCATTCGGCCCTGACCCACGACCCGGCGGTCCGCGACCGCGCCGCCGCCGTCAGCGAGGGCGACGCGCGCCGCTCGCAGTCGTACGCCGAGCGGGCCGTGGCGCAGCGCGCCCACCTGGGCCTGCCGCGGCTGCCGACCACCACCATCGGCTCGTTCCCGCAGACCGGCGAACTGCGCACGGCACGCGCGGACCTGCGGGCCGGGCGGATCGACACCGCCGGGTACGAGGAGCGCATCAGGTCCGAGATCCGCGAGGTCGTCTCCTTCCAGGAGAAGACCGGCATCGACGTCCTCGTGCACGGCGAGCCCGAACGCAACGACATGGTCCAGTACTTCGCCGAGCAGCTCTCCGGCTACCTCGCCACGCGGCACGGCTGGGTGCAGTCGTACGGCACGCGCTACGTCCGGCCGCCGGTCCTGGCCGGGGACATCTCCCGCCCCGAGCCGATGACGGTGCGCTGGACGTCGTACGCGCAGTCCCTGTCGGACCGCCCCGTCAAGGGCATGCTGACCGGTCCGGTCACGATGCTCGCCTGGTCCTTCGTGCGCGACGACCAGCCCCTCGCCGACACCGCCCGGCAGGTGGCGCTCGCCCTGCGCGACGAGGTCGACGACCTTGAGGCGCAGGGCACTTCGGTGATCCAGGTGGACGAGCCCGCGCTGCGTGAGACGCTTCCGCTGCGCGCCGCCGACCACCCCGCGTACCTCGCCTGGGCGACGCAGGCGTTCCGCCTCAGCACCAGCGGCGTACGGCCCGACACGCAGATCCACACGCACATGTGCTACGCGGAGTTCGGGGACATCGTCCAGGCCATCGACGACCTCGACGCGGACGTCATCAGCCTGGAGGCCGCCCGCTCCCACATGCAGGTGGCCCGCGAGCTCGCCGCCCACGGCTACCCGCGCGAGGCCGGGCCCGGTGTGTACGACATCCACTCGCCGCGCGTACCGAGCGCGAAGGAGGCGGCGGCCCTGCTGCGCAAGGGACTTGAGGCCATCCCGGCCGAGCGTCTCTGGGTCAACCCGGACTGCGGCCTGAAGACCCGCGGCTGGCCCGAGACGCGCGCGTCCCTGGAGAACCTGGTCGCGGCCGCGCGCACGGTCCGGGCCGAGCTCGGGTCGTCCGCGTCCTGACGCAGGGCGTGCCGGGTCGGGGCGCCGCGTGCGCCCCGCCCCGGCACGCCGTACCGCCGATGGGACCCGGTCGGCCATAACCAGCCGTCCCCCGGCAGCCCCTCTGGTCCCATCGGCCCGAGCCGACCTACGCTGACCGCGCAGTCGGTTCGCGCGCACCGGGAGGTGCCGTGCCGTAAGAGGGAACCCGGTGCGCGTCCGGGACTGTCCCGCAACGGTGAGTGGGAAACGGCCCGCCCTGTCACGGCGGCCGCGCCCACGAGTCCGAAGACCTGCCCACTGTGCGCGTACGGCTGCCGTGCGCGCTGTTCACGGTGACCTCGAGGACAGGGTGTGCTGGGTGAAGAGGAACGCCGGGCCTGCGCCGCAGCAGCGCGCAGCTCCCGCTCTCCGCCCGTCGCCGCACACGTACTCCGGCGTCTGCCACGGCACTCTGGGCGAGCTCTACCAAGGGCCGCTGTGTCCGGGGCCCGACCCGGACATCGCGCTCGTCTCGTTTCCCGTCGACCGGCACTCGTACGTGCACTACACCCTCGGGGACGACCTGCCCCGAGGGGCCCTGCCCGGACGGAAGTCTCAGACGGCCGCGCGGCTCTTCCTCGACCGCTCCGGGCTCCGGCTGCCACCGGGAGGCTGGAGCACCCACTCCGAACTGCCGGTCGGCGTGGGCATGGCCAGCTCCACCGCCGATGTCGTGGCCACGCTGCGCTGCCTGTTCCGGGTCTTCGCGCTGCCGTACGACCCGGACGCGGTCCTCGGCATCCTCTCCGCGATCGAGCGGGCGGACAGCGTGTTCCTCGACGAGTTCGCGCTGCACCTCAGCGGGAGGCATCGCGTCCTGCGCCGCCTCGGCACCGACGTCGGCTTCCACACCGCGTACGTCACTGAGGCCGACACCGTGGACACGGCCGCCGTGACACCGCTGCTGCTCCCCCACTACCGGCGCCGGGCCCAGGAGTACGAGCGGTGCCTGACCGACCTCCTCAAGGGTTTCTCGGTGGGGGACGCGGGGGCGGTGGCGCGGGCCGCGACGACCAGTGCCGTGCTCTCCCAGGAGGTGCTGCCCAAGCAGACCTTCGCCGAAGTCCTCGCCCACCGCGAGGAGTTCGGCGCCGACGGGGTGTTCGTCGCCCACACCGGCTCCCTCGTCGGCTATCTCTTCACCCGCCGCCCCGCCCCCGGACTGAAGGGTGAACTGTCCGCGTTCTTCCACTCGCTCGGCCACCAGTGCTCTTTCGCCCGAGGCGGCCATGGGTGATCCACCCGCATATCGCCGACGCCCTGAAGTCCCCCGACCTGGTCCGGCAGGCGGGCTTCGACCGGGTGCAGGTCTTCGGGGGAGTGAGCGCCCTCGGGAGGGGCGCACGCCGCTGTGACCTGCGCCCTTTCACTCCGTGCCGCGACAACCGTAGGATCGGCCGGTCATACCGCGACGGGAATCAGGAAGCCGGTGCGAATCCGGCACGGTCCCGCCACTGTGACCGAGGAGTGCGCCCCTCTCGACGTTCGAGATGCCACCGTGCGACGCGCGGGAAGGCCGGGGACGCGTGCTGATCCGGGAGTCAGGACACTGGCCTGTCGCGGGCCCGTTGTGAGGAGCGCGGACTCCCAGGAGGCTTCACGTGTACGACGGCATGCCCCGTCCCGGTTCCACCCTTCCCTTGCGCGTCCCCTCGCGCGTCCCCTTGTCGCGGCGCCGCACCCTGCGCGGCGCCGCCCTCGCGACCGCACTGGCGGCCGTCCTGCTGTCGGGCTGCGGTGCGCAGCAGGAATCCACTTCCCGCGACGACTCGGGGGGCGCCGCCGAGGGCTTCCCCATCACCGTCGACAACTGCGGTACGAAGACGACGTACCGGAAACCCCCGGCCCGCGCGGTCACCATCCACCAGCACCCGGCGGAGCTGATGCTGGCCCTCGGCCTGAAGGACCGCATGGTCGGCACCGCCTTCCCCGACTCGGCCGTACTGCCCGAATTCCGCGAGGACTTCAAGGCGATCCCCGAACTGGCGAAGAAGGAGCCGTCCTTCGAGACCGTCCTGGAGGCCGAGCCGGACTTCGTGTACGGCGGGTACGCCAGCGCCTTCGCGGAGAACGAGGGCCGCTCGCGCAAAGCCTTCGCGGACGCCGGTATCGACACGTATCTGAACCGCGAGTACTGCGGCAAGAAGCAGGTGTCGATGAAGGACGCCTACGACGAGATCAACACCATCGGCAGGATCTTCGGCGTCGAGGACCGCGCCGAACGGCTCGTCGAGGACCTCAGGTCCCGTGTCGACAAGACCGCGGCGGCCGTGAAGGACGAGCGCGAGGTGTCGGTGTTCGTGTACGACAGCGGCGACAAGTCCGCGTTCACGGCGGGCGGCAAGAGCCTGGGAACGGAGATCATCCGGCTCGCGGGCGGCCGGAACGTCTTCTCGGACCTGGACGAGGTCTTCGGCGACGCCTCCTGGGAGCAGGTCGTGGACCGCAAGCCCGAGGTCATCGCGATCTACGACTACGCGGGCGCGGGGAACGTGGAGCGGAAGAAGAAGTTCCTGCTCTCCCAGCCCGCCCTCGCGGACGTCCCGGCCATCAAGAACAAGCGCTTCGTGGTGCTGCCGCTGACCGCGACCATGCTCGGGGTCCGGCCGCCGTACGCGGTGGAGGACCTGGCGCGCGGACTGCACCCCGAGAGCTTCCGGTGACGGCGACCGCCGCCTCCCCGGCCACAACGAGGCAGACTTCCAAGGTCTCCGGTGAACGGCCGTGCTCGGGCCGGTCGTTCGCGCTGACGCTGTCGGTCCTCGCGGTACTGCTCGTGGTCTCCGCCACCGCGGCGGTGGCGATCGGCTCGGTGCGGGTGCCGCCCGGTCAGGTGTGGGGCATCGTCACGCACGCGGTCGGCCTCGACTGGGCGGACCCGGTGTGGTCGCGGGCGCGCGAGACGATCGTGCTCGACGTCCGGGCGCCGCGCGTGCTCCTCGGCGCGGTGACGGGCGCGGGCCTCGCCGTGGTCGGTACGGCCATGCAGGCCCTGGTCCGCAACCCGCTCGCGGAGCCCTACCTGTTGGGCGTCTCCTCGGGGGCGTCCCTCGGGGCCGTCGTGGTGATCGTGTTCGGCGTGACCCTGTTCGGACCGGTGTCCCTGCCCCTGTCGGCGTTCCTCGGGGCGCTCGCGACGCTGCTGCTCGTCTACGCGACGGCGCGCGCGGGCGGACGCGTGACCTCCGTACGGCTCGTGCTGTCCGGAGTGGCGATCGCGGCCGTGCTCACCGCCCTCATGAACGTGCTGCTGCTGATCTCGGAGCGGGGCAACGAGGCCCGTGCCGTGCTCGCCTGGACGCTGGGCGGGCTCGGCGGCGTGAACTGGGGCACGCTGTGGCTCCCGGCGGTCGCGCTCGCCCTGGGCATCGGCGTACTCCTCTTCCAGGCACGGTCGTTGAACCTGCTGCTCGCGGGCGAGGAGGCGGCCACGACGATGGGGCTCGACGTGGCCCGGTTCCGCGCCCGGATGTTCGTACTGCTGTCCCTGGTCACCGGCGTGCTCGTGGCGGCGGCCGGGCCGATCGGCTTCGTCGGCCTGATCCTGCCGCACCTCGTGCGGCTCTTCGTCGGCGGCGACCACCGCAGGGTGCTGCCGACCGCCGCGCTCGCCGGGGCGGTGTTCCTCATCTGGGCGGACGTGGCCGCCCGTACCGTCGCCGCGCCCATGGAGATCCCCGTCGGCGTGCTGACCGCGCTGTGCGGCGGGCCGTTCTTTCTGTGGCTGATGCGCCGCGAGGCCCGCCGGAGCACCGAGGAGGGAGTGGCATGACCGTCTCTTCGAGCGACCTCACCGTCGACGGTGTGACGCTCAGCGCGGGCGCCCGCCGGCTCGTCCAGGACATCTCGCTGACCGCACGGCCCGGCGAGGTGGTCGGCCTGGTCGGCCCCAACGGCAGCGGCAAGTCCAGTCTGCTGCGCGCCGTCTACCGGGTGCTGCGGCCCGACTCCGGCACGGTGCGGGTGGACGGGGACGACGCCTGGTCGCTGCCGGTGCGGCGGCTCGCCCGGACGGTGGCCGCGGTCGTCCAGGACGGCGCGGCCGACTTCGACCTGGCGGTGCGGGAGGTCGTCGCCATGGGCCGCACCCCGCACAAACGCCTCCTCGACGGCGACACCGCCGAGGACACCCGAATCGTGGAGTCCTGCCTCGCCTCGGTGGACGCCGCCGACCTCGCCGACCGGCCCTTCGACCGGCTATCGGGCGGCGAACGCCAACGCGTCCTCGTCGCACGCGCGTTGGCGCAGCGGCCGTCGCTGCTCGTCCTTGACGAACCGACCAACCACCTGGACATCCGGCACCAGTTGCAGGTACTCGGCATCCTGCGCGCCCTGCCCGCGACGGTTCTGGTCGCCCTGCACGACCTGAACCTGGCGGCGTACTACTGCGACCGGCTGTACGTCCTGTCGGAGGGCCTGGTCACGGCGTCCGGTCCCCCGGGGGAGGTGCTCACGCCGCGGCTCCTGAGTGAGGTGTACGGCGTGGAGGGGGAGGTCACGCCGCACCCGCGTACGGGGGCGCCTCAGGTGGTGTTTCTGCCTGAGGAGCGGGTTCCTGCCGGTTCTGCGTGAGCGTGCGGGTCCGTCGTGGGGGGGTCTTCTCCCCTCCCCGCCCCTTCCCGGCTGTGTCGATATGCGGCTGGCGCCGCGTGGCCTGCGGTCGGCCACGGGGACTCCGCCCCCGGACCCCGCTCCTCAAACGCCGGAGGGGCTGAATTTAATCGTGCGGCTCGGCCCGGCCAGTCGTTCGCTGCGCCGCGCGGGGCGAAGGAGCCGCACCAACAGCAGGACCAGGCCCTCTACCTGGTCGCAGTCGTCAACTACCGGCCGCCGCCTCCCCGAGCGGCCCGTCGTCCGGCAGGCAGGTCCAGGGGCGGAGCTGTTCCAGGGCCTTGCCGATGCGGAATACCGTCGCGTCGTCGTAGGTGTGGCCGACGATCTGCAGGCCCGTCGGCAGGCCCCAACTGGAGTGGCCGCTGGGGACGTTGAGGACGGGGCAGCGGTTGTTGATGTTGAAGGGGATGGTCATCGCCGCCCACAGCGGCTCGCCGTGGTCCTCGCCGTCGACCACCAGGCGTCCCAGGAGGTCGTCCCCGGCGGGCAGGCCCGGGACCGCGGTCGTCGGGCAGATGAGCGCGTCGAAGGGCCCCATCGCCTCGGCGAGTTCGCGCTGCATCCGCGTCTCGACGCGCAGTCCGTCGACGTACGAGAAGCGCGCACGGGCTTCGGCCATGTTGTCCGCGAAGGCCGCCGCGTAGGCGGACATACGGTCGCGGTGCTTCGCCTCGATCTCGGAGACGACGGCGCCGAAGATGGTGGAGAAGTGCGCCGCGAGGCTGATGAGGATGTCCTCCTTGGTCCACGGGAGTTCGATCTCCTCCACCTTCGCGCCCGCGTCGGTGAGGGCCCGGGCGACCGCCCGGGTGTTGGCCTCCACCTCCGGGTGGACCTCGTACGCACCGAGGTCCACGCACAGCGCGATCCGCAGGCCCGCGACCGAGTCGTACGTGGTCGGCAGGACGAGCTTCGGGCGCAGCGACACATGGTCGCGCGGGTCGGGCCCGGCGAGGACGTTGGCGAAGGTGACGCAGTCGTCGACGGTCCGCGCCATCGGGCCGTCGCCCCGGTAGTGGTCGGCGGAGAGCGGCGCGACGCCGGGGATCCGGCCGTACGGGGCCTTGTAGCCGACGGTGCCGGTGAACGCGGCGGGGATGCGGGTGGAGCCGCCGATGTCGGAGGCGGACGCGAGCAGCGTCGTACCGGCCGCGAGGGAGGCGCCCGCGCCGCCGGAGGAGCCGCCGGGGGTGAACTTCGGGTTCCACGGATTGCGGGTGACCCCCCACAGGCGGCTGTGCGTGAAGGTGGCGACGGAGAACTCGGGGGTGGCGGTACGGGCGTGGATGATGCCGCCGGCGTCCAGGACGCGGTCGATCACGGGGGCGTTCTCGGTCGCGGTGTTGCCGACGTTGACGAGGGAGCCCTCGGTGAGGGAACGCCCGGCGATGGCGTGCTTCTCCTTGGTGGCGACGGGGATGCCTTCCAGCGGACGCGGCGTCAGGCCGCCCTTGCCGAGGAAGCGGTCCTCGGCGTGCCGGGCCTGTGCGAGCGCCTCGTCGAAGAGCTGCTCGGTGAAGGCGTTGACGACCGGCTCGGTCCGCTCCGTGCGCGCGATGACCGCGCGCATCAGCTCCACCGGGGACAACTCCCGGGCCTCGAAGAGCCGTCGCGCCTCGGTGGCGCTGAGATAGCCGAGCTCGGTGCGGGAGTCGTACGCGTTCATGCGGAAGCCTTTCCGGACGGGAGTCGGACGGATCCGGTCGGGTGGTCCTCGGGGCACAGCCACGGGGTGGCTGCCGTGAGCAGGGACGTCACACCGGTCCGGAGGGTGGGTTCGGGTACGGGGGCGAAGTGCGGGGAGTGGTTGACGGGGATCGTGTCGGGCAGTCCGTCCGTCAGCATGGCCTCGGGGTCGAGGTCCTGGAAGAGGGCGGGGTCGGCGCCGCCGAAGTGCCAGAAGACCGAGGGAACGCCGAGGGCCGTCCCGAAGGCGCCGAAGTCCTCGCTGCCGGTGAGGGGCTGGGGCAGGGTGAACACCCGATCCGCACCGAGGACTTGGGCGAGCGCGGACAGGACGGTGCCGGTGGCCTGCTCGTCGTTGACGGTGACGGGGAAGGAGTTGATCTCGGCGATCTCGGGTTCCCGGGGTGCGCCGGAGGCGGCCGCCTCGGCGCGGACGATGCGGGCGATGGCCGCCAGGACCCGGTCCCGTACGGCGGGTGTCGTGGAGCGGATGTTGATCCGCAGCTCGGCGGTGTCGGGGATGACGTTCTCCTTCGTGCCCGTGTGCAGCGAGCCGACGGTCACCACCGCGGTCTGTGCCGCCCCCACCTCCCGGGAGACGACCGTCTGCAGCCGCATGACGACGGCGGCGGCCATGACGACCGGGTCGACGGTGCTCTCGGGGGCGGACCCGTGCCCTCCGCGCCCGAAGAGGCGGACCCGCAGGCCGTCGGAGGCGGCCATCACCGGTCCGGGGCGGGTACCGGCGAAGCCGACGGGCGCCGGGAACACATGCTGGCCGAGGCAGACGTCGGGGCGCGGGAACCGTTCCGGGAAACCGTCCTCGATCATCGCCAGGGCCCCGCCGCCGACCTCCTCGGCGGGCTGGAACACGGCGACGACCGTGCCCTGCCATTCCGCACGGGCGGCGGCGAGTTGGGCGGTCGCGCCGAGGAGACAGGTGACGTGCATGTCGTGGCCGCAGGCGTGCATCACGGGTACGTCGTTGCCCTCGCCGTCGACCCCGGTCTCCCGGGAGGCGTACGGCAGTTGGGTCCGCTCCTCCACCGGGAGCCCGTCCATGTCGGCGCGGAGCAGGACCACCGGGCCCGCCCCGTTGGCCAGGACGCCGACGACACCCGTGCCGCCGACCCCCTCGGTGACCTCCCAGCCCTGTTCCCGGAGCCGGTCGGCGACCACCTCGGCCGTGCGGAACTCCTGGAAGGACAGCTCGGGGTGGGCGTGCAGGTCCTCGTACAGGGCGAGCAGTCCGGGCAGCCGGTCCTCGAAACCGGCCAGCAGGCGCGTGACGGAGTCAGCGGTCATGTAGTGCTCCTCTGCGGGCGCGGGCAGTTCGGACGCACAGGTGCCAGTCCGGGGGGGACGGCGTCCTGCGAGGTCGGCAGGGCCATCGCGGTGGCGGTGGCCCCGCCCTACGATCCGGTCTGTGACCGGAACCGAGGAAGAATTGCAGGAAAGCATCTCGCGAGCACCAGCCACGCCGGATTCCCGCGGCACCGGCACGGACGGGTGCTTCGCCGAACTGGACCTGGCGCTCGTCGACGCCCTGCAGGCCGCTCCGCGGGCGCCGTGGTCCCGGATCGGACGCGCACTGGGCGTGGACGCGACCACGGCGTCCCGCCGCTGGGAACGGCTCCGCGCGAACGGCCTGGCGTGGGTCACCGCGTACGGGTCGGCGAAGTCGACGACGGTCGCCTACGTCGAGGTGAGGTGCCGGCCGCGGGCGGTCGAGTCGGTCGGGGCCGCCCTGGCCGAGATGCCCTGGGTCTTCAGCGTCGACGAGGTCGCGGGCGACTTCGACCTCCTGGCGTCGGTCGCCGCCGCCGACCTGCCCTCCCTCGGACGCTCCGTGCACGGTCTGATCGGCGATCTGGACGGGGTGCGGTCCACCCGCACGCGGCTCGGCATCACGCTCTACGGCGAGGGCGGCGACTGGCGGGTGCGGGCCATGGAGCCCGCCGGGCGCGCGGAACTGTCCGCTCCGCGCACCGCACGGCCGACCGTGTACAGCGCCCGTCTGCACCGCGGGCCCACACCGGAGGACGAGGCCCTGGTGGCGGCCCTCGGCGTCGACGGGCGCCTCGGCTACACCGAGCTCGGCGCGGCGGCCGGCCTGAGCGAGCACACCGCCCGGCGCCGCCTCCAGCGGATGGTCCGGGACGGCGACATCACGTTCCGCTGCGATCTGGCCCACCCTCTGGCGGGGCTCTCGACGGTGGTGCTCTACCGCACGGCGGTCCCCCACACCCACCTCGAAGCCACGGGCAACGCGCTGGCCAGGATGAGCGAGGTCCGCCTCGCCGTCTCCGTCAGCGGCTCCGACAACCTCCTGGTGATGGTCTGGCTGCGCGGCCTGCACGCCATCGACCCCTTCGAGGCACAGCTCGCGGACCGCTTCCCGAACCTGCTGGTCAGGGACCGCACAGTGTTCCTCCGCTCCCGCAAACGCATGGGCCAGCTCCTCGACACCTCCGGCCGTACGAGGGGGCAGGTGCCGTTCGGCCTGCCTCGGGTGTGAGGCGGACAGCCCCGGTCGGACGCGGTCATGGGATGCAGTCATGGTGCCTGTGGCGCGATCCTGGAAACCGGGGCGCCGAGAACCTCCCGGACGGATCCGCCCTACGGCAGCGGGGGCGTCCCCCGCCGAACCGGGCCGTCCGGCACTGAGCGCTGGAGGATCACCATGTCGCACACCACTGATTGGACGGCCCGCGTCCACCTGGTCGAGGAGGACCTCACGACCAAGGTCAGCGTCGACCTCGACACCGGCGGCGGCCGCCTCACCGGCCACGGCACCGCCCGCCGGAACCCCTCGGACGACGACGTACCCGAGATCGGCGACGACCTGGCCGCGGCCCGGGCCCTGGAGGACCTGGCGCAACAGCTCAAGCGCACCGCGTACCACGACATGGCGGCGGCGGGCACGTCACGCGAGCAGATGGCCGACAGGCCCTATGTCGGCTGGCCGGATGCATCGGAGGGCTAGTGGACACCCGGCAGTCCGGCCTTGCAGCGACGCGTAGACGGGTTGTCGTCACCGGTGAGGTGCAGGGGGTGTTCTTCCGGGACACCTGCCGTCGCACGGCGCTGCAGTACCGGGTGGCGGGCTGGGTGCGGAATCTGCCGGACGGCTCGGTGGAGGCCGTGTTCGAGGGCGAGCCGCACCATGTCGCGCTCCTGGTCGAGTGGGCTGGACAGGGCCCGCCCGCCGCGGCTGTGCGGCAGGTGTCCGTGGTGGACGAGGAGGCGGAGGGCCTGGAGGGCTTCGAGGTCCGCTCGACGCCGTACTGAGGCCTGCCCCGCCTCCCCCCTCGCTGAGGCCTCCGCGCCGTACTGAGGCCTGCCCCGCCTCCCCCCTCGCTGAGGCCTCCGCGCCGTGCTGAGGCCTGCCCCGCCTCCCCCGCACTGAGGTCTCCGGTCCCCTGTCCCGGCCCCGGTGGCACCCTGGGAGCGTGGACAAGCCGCAGCCCCGCCCCCGGGACCGGGCCGGAGTCCTCCTCGCCTTCCCCGCCGAGCTCCGGCTGTTCCTGCCCGCCCGTCACCGCGGCGAGGGGCCGGTCCGGGCGGGGGTCGACGGGACCTCGTCGCTCGGGCATGTCGTGGAGGCGCTGGGGGTGCCGTTGACGGAGGTCGGCGCGCTGCGCGCGGAGGGCCGCGGGGTCGGACCCGCGTACCGGCCGCGCCCCGGCGACCACGTGGAGGTGCGGTCCGTACGGCGGCCGCAGTGGCCGCGGCCGGAGCCGCCGAGGTTCGTCCTCGATGTCCATCTGGGCGCCCTTGCCCGGCAGTTGCGGCTGCTCGGCGTGGACACCGCGTACCGCAACGACCTCGATGACGCCGCGCTGGTCACGCAGGCGAACGCGGAGCGCCGGGTGCTCCTCACCCGGGACCGCGGGCTGCTGCGCCGCAGGTCCCTGTGGCTGGGGGCGTACGTGCGCGGCGCCGACCCGGACCGTCAACTCGCCGACGTCCTCGACCGGTTCGAGCCCGCGCTCGCCCCGTGGACCCGCTGCACGGTGTGCAACGCGACCCCGCTGACGGAGGTGCGGAAGAGCGACGTGGCGCCGTTGCTCGCGCCCGGCACCCGCCGTACGCACGACTCCTTCACGCGCTGCCCCGGGTGCGGGCGCGTGTACTGGCGGGGCGCGCACAGCCGCAGACTCGAACGGATCGTCGCGACCGCACGGCAGCGGACCGCGGAGCGGGCCAGTTGACGCGGGCAAGAAGATCCGGATGGAGCGGAGAGGCGATCTACGCGGGGGCGCCCGTCACGCGGACATTCCCTCAGGCGTACGCGAACCCTGCTCGGTGCGGTGGGCTGAGGAGCAGCCGGGGCCGTGGCGCGGCGGCGTCGGCCCGCTGATGCGATGGCGCTGGTGAGCACGCCCGCGAGCAGCCCCCAGAACGCGGATCCGATGCCGAGGAGCGTCACGCCGGAGGCCGTGGCGAGGAAGGTGACGACCGCCGCCTCCCTGGACGCCGGGTCCGACAGGGCACTGGCCAGGGACGCCTCGATCGTGGCGAGCAGGCCGATCCCGGCGACGGCCAGGACGAGTGCGTGCGGCATCGCGGTCAGCAGGGAGGCGACGGTCGCGCCGAGCAGGCCGACGCACAGGTAGAAGGCACCGGCCCACACGGCCGCGAGATAGCGTCGCCGCCGGTCGGGGTGGGCCTCGTCGCCGGTGCAGATCGCGGCGGTGATCGCCGCCAGGTTGAGGCCGAACGCCCCGAACGGCGCGAGGACGGTCTGCGCGGTCCCCGTCCACGTCAGGACGGGCGAGACGGGCACGTCGTACCCGGAGGCGCGCAGCACGGCGACTCCCGGGAGGTTCTGCGAGGCCATGGTGACGACGAACAGCGGCACACCGACGCTGACGAGCACCTTCCAGTCGAACGCGGGCGCCGTGAACACCGGCTGCGCGAGCGACAGTTGGACGCGCTCCAGATGCCAGCCGCCGGTGAGGACGGAGGCGACGACTCCGCCGCCGAGCGCGAGAAGGACCGCGTAGCGGGGCAGCAGCCGGCGCGCGAGCAGGTACAGCACGAACACCGGGAACGCGATCGCGAAACTGCCGCCCATCTGGGAGAAGAGCCCCGTCCCGAATTCAAGGAGCACACCGCCGAGCAGCGCCGACGCCAGCGGTACGGGGATCCGGTCCATGATCCGCGCGAACCATCCCGTCAGACCGCTCACCACGGTCAGCACGCCGCTGAACACGAACGCGCCCACGGCCTTCTCCATGGAGACCCCGGTCAGGCTCGTGGCGAGGAGCGCGGCTCCCGGCGTCGACCAGGAGGTGAGGACCGGCGCCTTGTAGCGCAGCGACAGACCCGCGCTGGTCACGGCGATCCCCACGCCGAGCGCCAGCATCCACGACGAGATCTCCCGTGTGTCCGCCCCCGCGGCCCGCGCCGCGGTGAAGACGATCGCCGCGGCACTGGTCACGCCGACGGTGACGGCGATGAGCGCCGCCGTCACGGCCGAGGGAGGTGCGGTGGCGCGTATGCGGGCGAGCGCGGACATGCGGGGTCACTTCCGGAGAGGGGCGGGAGCAGGGGTGGGTTCGACTCACAGGCGTTCCACGAACGGAACGTTCTGTTTGTGGAACACTAAGGACGCCGGTGGCGAAACGTCAAAGCACGCGGGGACGGACGGAATCCGAGATGGGACTGAACGACGAGGTCGGGCGCAGGCTGAAGCAGCTGCGGCAGGCCGACGGCCTGTCCCTGTCGGAGCTGGCACGCCGCTCGGGCGTCGGCAAGGGCACGCTCTCCGAGCTGGAGACGGGCCGGCGCAACCCCACCCTCGAAACGCTCTACGCCCTGACGACCGCGCTCGGCCGCCCGCTCAGCGCCGTCCTCGACGACCCCTCCCCCGGCATCGCGGCAAGCACGGGCGGAGTCTCGGGCAGTGCCGTCACGGCGGTCCTCCTGGAGCGGTACGAGGACGAGAGCGCGGCCACCGACGTCTTCCGCATCACCATCGCCGAGGGCGCGCCCCAGGAGTCGGCCGCGCACGCCCCGCACGCGACGGAGAGCCTGATGGTGCTCTCCGGAACGGCGGTCGTCGGCCTGCCCGACGCCCCGCAGACAGCCGGCCCCGGCGGCCACGCACACTGGCCTGCCGACACCCCGCACGTCTACGGCGCACCGGACGGCGAGGTCCAGGGCGTGCTCTTCGTCCGGTACCCCAAGCGCCCGACTTCGTCCGATTAAGCCCCTCTCACCACCATTGCCCATTTACGTAAATTACCGCCCTCGATGCGAGCAGTTCGCATAAATTACACCAGCTAATACACAAGGGCGCCGAATTACGCCGCGGCACTGAATTCAGTGAATCGGATCACACCGGGCAACCATGTCCGTCGACACGGGGAAAAGCGCAGATCCGTTTCGCGCCAAGAGAGTTGAGCCTTGTCGATCTCAGAACGGGAAGGGCTCGGGTAAGCAAGAACGATCTCTGTGCATTCGCCGTTCAATTTCTCCTCTTGTTCCTTCCGGACTTTCTCGCTTAACGTCACCGTGAATCCGGACGGAACGCCGAATCCTGCCGCTGTCCGGAAAACCTCACACCCACTCACATACGCAGGGCAGGAGCGGGGGACCCAGGTAAGTCGCCGATCCGGACTCCGGAACGGCTCGGGGTGAAGTCGCACGCTCAGTGCGGCCGGACATCTCCCGTCCGAACCCGACAGCTCACCTCGTAGGCGACGGAGAGGAATTCGTCATGCCTGCAAAGGGAAAGCACCGCCGCCTCAAGTCCCGTTCGCTCAGCCGGGGAATCATCGCCGCAGGGACGGGCGGTGCCGCGCTCGTACTCCCGCTGATCGGCGCGAACGCCGCAGCGGCGGCTCCTGCCGACTCCCTTCAGGCGGGTGCGGCAGCAAAGCCCGCCGCCGCAGCGAAGACCTATGTGGTCGCCGCGGGCGACTCCCTCTCCGCGATCGCCAAGGAGCACTCCCTGAGCGGCGGCTGGAAGAAGCTGTACCAGGACAACCGCAGCGTCCTCGGTGACAACCCGCGGCTGATCCACCCGGGCGTCAAGCTCACCCTCGGCAAGAAGGCCGCGGAGAAGGCGGACGCCTCGCGCGCCTCCGCCGAGCGGGCCGACCGCTCCGAGCGCACGACCGCCGTCAAGCCCGCCGCGGCGAAGAAGTCGTACACCAACGACCTCGACGGCTGGATCAAGGAGTCGCTCGACATCATGGCCGAGCGCGGCATCCCCGGCACCTACGAGGGCATCCACCGCAACATCATGCGCGAGTCCTCCGGCAACCCGCTGGCCATGAACAACTGGGACATCAACGCCCAGAACGGCGTCCCGTCCAAGGGCCTGCTCCAGGTCATCAAGCCCACGTTCGACGCGTACCACGTGCCCGGCACGTCGACGGACAGCTTCGACCCGGTCGCCAACATCACCGCCGCCTGCAACTACGCGGCCGACCGGTACGGCTCGATCGACAACGTCAACGGCCCGTACTAGGCCGCCCGTCGGCCTCTGCTGAAGGCCGGCCCCTGAAGGGGGCGTCACGACCGCGGACCCGTTCCGCAGCCGTGACGCCCCCTTCGCTTACGCCCGTCGCGTACTGCTCCTTCGTACGCCCCGGGCGGGCCTCACCCCCGGAGGGAAGCCGAGATGTCCTCCAGGCTGCGGCCCTTCGTCTCCGGGAGCTTGCGGTGCAGGTACACGACGCCGAGCAGGCCGAAGAGGCCGTAGATCCAGAACAGGCCGGTGGGCGTCAGGGCGTTGATGGTGGTGAGGACGGTGAGGGAGATGGCGAAGTCGAGGCCCCAGTGGGTGACGTTGCCGAAGGAGCTGGCCTTGCCGCGGACCGCCGTCGGGAAGATCTCGCTGTTGATGAGCCAGATCGCGAGACCGAGGCTGGGCGCGAACGCCGCGATGTACAGGCAGAGTCCGGCCACCAGGAGGCCGCCCGAGACGGGCCGTCCGTCGTCGCCCATCAGGTAGAGGGCGCCGAGGAACACGAGGGCGAGGATGACGACCGAGGTGCCGCCGAGCAGCAGCGGGCGGCGGCCGACCCGGTCGACGAGGAGCAGCGCCACGAACGTCAGGCACATGTTGACCAGGCCGATGCCGAGCGAGGACAGGATCGCGGCGGAGCTGCCGAAGCCGGCCTGCTTGAGCATCGTGGGCGCGTAGTAGATGACCGCGTTGACGCCGACGAGCTGGTTGGTGGCCGCGACGACCACGCCGAGGAGGACGGCGGGACGCATCGCGGGGCGCAGCAGATCGCGGTAGCTGGTCCGCGTCTCGGCCGCGGACAGCGACTCGATCTCGGCCAGTTCGGCGTCCGCCGCTTCGGGTGTACGCGTACGGAGCAGCGCCGCGCGCGCCTCCTCGCGGCGACCGCGCCCGAGCAGCCAGCGCGGGCTCTCCGCGAGGCGCCGCACACCGAGGAACATCGCGAGCGCGGGCAGCAGCCCGAGCCCCAGCATCCAGCGCCAGCCCTCCCCGTCGTCGAAGAGATAGCCGACCAAGTACGAGACGAAGATCCCGACCGTGATCATGAGTTGGTTGAGGGAGACGAGGCGGCCGCGGGACTCCGCCGGGGCGATCTCGGCGATGTAGGCGGGCACGGTCAACGAGGCCGTACCGATCGCGAGACCGAGCAGGACACGGGCGACGATCAGCACCTCGACGCCGGGTGCGACGGCCGAGACGACCGCGCCGACGGCGAAGACGGCGGCCCCCACAAGCAGAGTGCGCCGCCGGCCCGCCGCGTCCGTGACGGCCCCCGCGCCCAGGACGCCGACGATCGCGCCGAGCAGGAGCGAGGCCACGGTGACCTGCTGCATCCCGTCGGAGAGGCCGAACTCCGGCGCGATGAACAGGAGGGCCGAGGAGATGATCCCCGTGTCGTACCCGAACAGGAACCCGCCGAGCGCGGCCACCGCGGACGCGCCGAGCAGGGAGCGGCGCGCGGCGGAGGTCAGCGGCGGGGAACCCGGTGGCGTGGTGGTTCCGGCAGTCGTGGTCTGTGGCATGTCGGCGGCTCCTGACGGTGAAACAGGCTGAGGCGTACGGGAGTTGGGGCAGCGTGGCGCTCGGCTGCTTGAGCGCGTGACGAGTCGGCCCGTCCTCCGGTGGGGACACGGGTGCGGGCGAACAGAGCAGGGCGGGGCAGGGCAGGTCGTCGGGGGGCGTCGCCCCGCCACGGGTCGGCTGGGCGGGGCGGCGCACCCCAACTGTGGCCGCTGCTGCGGTAGTTGGTGACTGCTTGGCGGCTCGGGGGCGGTCACGAGCGCCCATTGCGGCATGCGTCGTCGGATGCCGTGGACGTCCGGTCGGGAAGCAACCGGCCCCGGTGCAGCATCGTGACGGCGGAGACGGTTTCGCGCAACCGTTTGCGCAATCGTTTTTCTATGTTCCCTCACGTACGATCCCGTTGCACGACCCGAACCGATCGATCCCGTTGCACGACCGAACCGAGCCGAACCGAACCCAGCCGAGGAGCCGCTCATGGCGAAGATGGCCGATGTCGCCCGCCGGGCCGGCGTCTCCGTGTCGACCGTCTCGCACGTCATCAACGGCACCCGGTACGTCAAGGACGAGACCCGCGAGCTGGTCCTGGAGGCGGTGCGCGCGACGGGGTACACGCACAACACCGTCGCCCGTTCCCTGAAGACGTCGAGCACCCTGACCCTCGGCCTGGCCGTCTCGGCCGTCGGGAACTTCCACTTCGCGGAGCTGGTGTCGGCGGTGGACGCGGCGACCCGCGCCTCGGGCTACACCCTGCTCATGGCCGACACCCACGACGACCCGGCCGAAGAGCTCAGCGTCGTCAGGATGCTGCACGAGCGGCGCGTGGACGGCCTGCTGCTCGCGACCGCCGCGGGCCCGCGCGGCGCCGCCCTGCGCCACGTGAAGAACGCGGGGCTGCCGACCGTCCTGATCGACCGCTGCGCCTCCCCTGCCTTCGACCAGGTCGCGACCGCCAACGTCGAGGCCACGGCACGGCTCGTCGACCACCTAGCCGACCTCGGGCACACCCGCATCGGCCTGGTCGCCGGGCGGCGCAACCTGCGTACCAGCAGTGAGCGGCAACGGGGCTGGCAGCGCGGCATGGAGCGCAAGGGCCTCACGGCGTCCGACGACCTCGTCGTGGTCGGCGACTCCCAGGCCTACCCGGCGGAGCTGGCCACCGAGCGCCTGATGACCGGCCCGGACGCCCCCACCGCGCTGGTCTCCGGGAACAACCAGATGACCCTCGGCGTACTGCGGGCCCTGTCCCGGCTCGGCCGCAAGGTGCCCTCGGACGTGGCACTGTGCGCGTTCGACGACTTCGAGTGGGCCGACCTGATGCACCCCTCGCCGACGGCGATCGCCCAGCCCGTACAGGAGACCGGGCGGCGCGCCGTGGAACTGCTCATGGAGCGGATCGCGGACCCGGACGGCGAGCGCAGAACGGTCCTCCTCGAACCGACCTTCGTCCACCGGGAGTCCTGCGGCTGCACACGGCCTGCGTGACGGGCCACGCCGCCCGCGCTCAACCGGCAATCCGGTCAAGGGGGTTGACGTACCCACGGCAGATGGCTTTACGTGACGGGGCGGCGTTCGGGCCCGCTTGTCGGCTGGCGTCCCGAACTCCGCTCCCCTTAGGCCGCCTCCTTCGGATATTGCCGGGAGCCGGTCCCAGCTCCAGCCCCCGCATGTCCGGTCGATCGGGAACGGCCCGGTGCGGTGGGCGGATCCGCCTTTCGCGACCACTGATCACTCCTCGATTGGGAGAGACCCATGCCGTTCCCCAGCCGCCGCTCAGTCCTGACCTCCGCGCTCGGCGTCACAGCCGCAGCCGCCGTCCCCCTCCTCGGCGGTACGGCCGCCGCGACCCCCGGGGCACTCGGACGCGGACGCGCCGAGACGTACCGACCCCGGCTGCACTTCTCCCCCGCCAAGAACTGGATCAACGACCCCAACGGGCTGATCCACCACGAGGGCCGCTGGCACCTGTTCTTCCAGTACAACCCCGAGGGTGACGTCTGGGGCAACATGTCCTGGGGCCACGCCGTCAGCTCGGACCTGCTGCACTGGGAGGAGCGTCCGGTCGCCATCGCGCACGACGACCAGGAGATGATCTTCTCCGGGTCCGTGGTGTACGACGAGCGCAACACGAGCGGCCTCGGCTCCGCCGGCCGGCCCCCGCTGGTCGCGATCTACACCAGCACCCTCAAGGACGCGTCCGGCCTGCAGCGGCAGTCCCTCGCGTACAGCACGGACGCCGGTGAGACCTGGACCAAGTACGCGGGCAACCCCGTACTCGACATCGGCGCGCGGGACTTCCGCGATCCGAGCGTCTTCTGGCACGCGGAGAGCGGCCGCTGGGTGATGGCCCTGGCGCTGCCCACCGAGTACAAGATCCGCTTCTACGCGTCGGACGACCTCAAGTCCTGGCGGCAGCTCAGCGACTTCGGCCCGCTCGGCGCGACCGGCGGCATCTGGGAGTGCCCCAACCTGTTCCCGCTCGGCGACCGCTGGGTGCTGCTCGTCAGCCTCAACCCCGGTGGCCCGGCCGGGGGTTCGGCCACCCAGTACTTCACCGGCAGCTTCGACGGCACCACCTTCACCCCCGACCCCGGCCAGGGCACCCGCTGGGTCGACCAGGGCGCAGACTGCTACGCGGGCATCACGTACAACAACGCCCCCGACGGCCGCCGCGTCTTCCTGCCCTGGATGAACAACTGGCTCTACGCCGACCGCATCCCCACCGCACCCTGGCGCGGCGCCATGGGCTTCCCCCGCGAACTCGCCCTGCACAACGGCCAGTTGGCGCAGGCCCCGGTGCCCGAGCTGGAGTCTCTGCGCACCCGTACGCTGCTCTCCCTGACCGACGCGACCGCTCCCGAGGGAACCCGCCGACTCCTCGCCGACACCGGCCAGTTCTACGAGCTGGAGGCCGTGCTCGCGCCCGACGGCCCGGCGACCTCCGGCTTCGGCCTGGACATCCGCACAGGGGGCGGCTCGTACACCCGGATCGGGTACGACACCGCCGCCGGTGAGCTGTACATCGACCGCAGGTCCTCGGGGGACGTCGGCTTCGCCGCGGAGTTCCCGGGCGTGCACCGAGCCCCCCTCGCCCTGCCGGACGGCGGCCTCGACCTGCGCATCCTGGTCGACGCCTCGTCCGTCGAGGTGTACGCGGCAGGCGGCACCGTCTGCCTGACGGACCAGATCTTCCCGGACCCGTCGTCGTGCGCCCTGCGCGCGTACGCGGACGGGGGCGCTCTCAGGATCGAGACACTGAGGGTGCGGGCCTTGCGGTCGGCTCTGCGGGGCTGAGGCCCGAGAACTGATCGGGGGGCCGTTTCAAATCCCTCTGAAGCGGCCCCCTCGATCTGCGACTTCGAAAAGTCCGTGGGACATCGTCACCCGCGAGGTGGACCGGCGCTGCAAGCTCGGCGACGCTTGGATTCAGCTCAACGCCGCCGGCCGCAACCCCACTCACCTCAGCGCTCCTCGCCGGCGCCGAGCACGAGGACCTGGATGGCAAGGACCGCCGCGCCTCGGGCCCATTCGTGGAAGTCGGAGACCTTGGTCTCCAGGACCACGGGGTCGGCCGACGGGTGGCGGTTGGCGTCGATCGCCTCGCGGACGGTCTCGCCTGCTACGTCCACGAGGCCGACGCCCTCCCCGGCGAGCAGGATCTTCTCCGGGACGGCGAAGTTGGCGATCTGGGCGACGAGCGTGCCGAGGCCTCTGGCCGACTGGTGCACGATGCGGTGCGGCAGCGGTTCTCCGGCGGCTGCGCCGTCGAGGATCTCGGCGTACGTCGCCTCGCGCCCCGTGGCCGCCTGCATCTGGAAGCGGATGCCTGGGATGGTCAACAGGCCGTCGGCGGTGCCCCGTTCGCCGTTCTTGTCGAACGGTCCGTACGGGTCGATGATCCAGCGCTTGCCGTCCTCGCGGGTACGGACCAGCTTCCCCCCGAGGACGAGCCCGTAGCCGAAGCCCGCGCCGATGGTGAGGACGGCGAAGCGCTCAAGGCCGCGGCCCGCGCCGAACCAGGCCTCGGCCTCTATCAGGGCCGCCACATCGTTGTCGACGACGGCCGGCAGACCGGTGCGCTCCTCGACCATCGCGGCGAGCGGCACGTTCTTCCAGCCCAGGAAGGTGTTCTCGACGACCAGCGAGCCGTCGCGCACCTGGCCGCCCACACCGATGCCGATTCCCGCCAGGCGAGGAAATTCCACCTTGAACTCGCTTGCCATGGCGTCGAGTTGGTCAACCACAGCCTCGGGTTCCTGGTCGCCGAGCGGCATCAGGCGTCGGGCCACCACCTCACTTCTCAGAGTGGTGACCACGCCGTACACCGCATCGGCGGTGACCTTGAATCCGGCGAAGTGCTGCGCTTCGGCGACGACCTCCAGGGGCTTCGTCGGACGGCCCTGGCGGGCCATGGCACCACCGGGCAGCCCGGCGGGCGCGGGCTCGTCCGGCGCGGCCCCCGCGTCGACCAGCAGGCCCGACTCGATCAGGGGCTTGGTGAGCCGGGTCAGGCTGCCGGCCGAAAGGTCGAGCTGCTTGGCCAGTTCGCTGCGGGACAACGGTCCGTGCGTGAGGAT
The DNA here is from genome assembly GCF_031157275.1 of Streptomyces sp. LHD-70. GTDB lineage: Bacteria > Actinomycetota > Actinomycetes > Streptomycetales > Streptomycetaceae > Streptomyces. Next base: position 78,524 of record NZ_JAVIFW010000010.1, on the reverse strand, counting down.
CGCGATCGCGACAGCGCGCTCTCCAGGGCTCAGCGGACGCCAGTTCGGCATGGCTGCACTGCTGCTGGGCACCTCAACCTCCTCGCGTGATCATCACCGCCGGATCTGTGTCAGCCCCATCATGATTCATTTTGCCACGGAAGTAAATACGCGGGCGTGACCCGGGGCAGGCTCGCGAGAGGCCCGCCGAGATCGACCACTGCACGCCCATTGACGGCACAATAATTCCGCAGCAAAAGTATATGGGGAACCGAGTCACCGACGAGGGAGCCGTGCATGACCGTCGCCTCCAGTGCCAGCCCAGCCCGGAGCCCAGCCAAGTCGTACGGGGCCCGACCCCTGCGCCGCATCCCGCGCCGCCGCGGCGACGGCGCGCTGGCCGCGGTCTTCGTCGCACCGGCCCTGCTCGGCTTCCTCGTGTTCCTGCTGTGGCCGACGCTGCGCGGGATCTACCTGAGCTTCACGCAGTTCAACCTGCTGACGCCTCCGCGGTGGGCCGGGCTCGACAACTACGTGCGGGTGGTCAACGACCCGGTCTTCTGGGACTCGTTGGCGGTCACCGTCGAGTACGTGGTCATCAACATCGGGGTGCAGACGGTGGCCGCGCTCGCCATCGCGGTCCTCATGCAGCGCCTGACGCGCTCGGCACTGCTGCGGTCGGTGGTCCTCGCCCCGTATCTCGTCTCGAACGTCGTCGCCGGCATCGTCTGGCTGTGGATGCTCGACACACAGCTCGGCATCGGCAACCAGATCATCGGCGCCTTCGGCTTCGACCACATCCCGTTCCTGACCGACGAGGCCTGGGCGATCCCGACCATCGCGCTCATCAACGTCTGGCGGCACGTGGGGTACACGGCGCTGCTGTTGTTCGCGGGTCTCCAGGCCATACCGGGCGACGTCTACGAGGCGGCGAAGGTGGACGGCGCGAGCGAGTGGCGGATGTTCTGGCGGGTCACGCTGCCGTTGCTGCGACCGGTCCTGGCCGTCGTACTGATCATGACGGTCATCGGGTCGTTCCAGGTCTTCGACACCGTCGCCGTGACCACCCTCGGCGGACCCGCGAACGCCACCAACGTCCTGCAGCTCTACATCTACAACTCCGCCTTCGGACGCTTCCAGTTCGGCTACGCCTCAGCGATGTCCGTCGCGCTCCTGGCCGTCCTCAGTGCGATCACCGTCATCCAGTACCGGATGACCCGCGCCGGCCACACCGACCTCGGCTGACGCCACGGAAAGGAGACCGCCATGGCCACTCTGACAACCGCCGCGCCACCACGCCCCCGCGCCCGGCGCCTGCCCTCGCCCGGACGTGTCCTGGCCTGGGCCGTGATGATCGCGATCGCCGTCATCACCCTGCTGCCGTTCTACTGGATCCTGCGCACGGCCCTGTCCTCGAACGCCGCCCTCACCGCGAACCCCTCGGCTCCCCTGCCCACCGATGTCACGACCGGCGGCTTCGCCCGGGTCTTCGGACTGCAATCCACCAAGGAGGCACTCGCACAGGGCGGTTCGGGCACCTCCATCGACTTCTGGCGCTACCTCCTGAACTCGGTGGTCGTCTCCACTCTGATCACGGTCTGCCAGCTGCTGTTCTCCGCGATGGCCGCGTACGCCTTCGCCCGGCTGAACTGGCCCGGCCGCGACCGGGTGTTCGGGCTGTTCCTCGCCGGGCTCATGGTGCCGGCGATCTTCACCCTGCTGCCCAACTTCGTCCTGGTGAAGGAGTTGGGCCTGATCGACTCCCTGTGGGGCATCGCTCTGCCCACCATGTTCATGACGCCGTTCGCCGTGTTCTTCCTGCGGCAGTTCTTCCGGAACGTGCCGCGCGAGGTGGAGGAGGCCGCTCTGCTCGACGGCGCCGGGAAGGTGCGGATCTTCTTCCGCGTGCTGCTGCCCATGGCGTCGACTCCCGTGACCACGCTGGCCGTTCTGACGTACATCACCGCCTGGAACGACTACTTCTGGCCACTGATGGTGTCGTCCAGCGACAGCTCACGCGTCCTCACCGTCGCGCTCAGCGTGTTCCGCTCGCAGACCCCGCAGGCCGGCACCGACTGGTCCGGCCTGATGGCGGCGACGCTCGTGGCCGCGCTGCCGATGCTGCTGCTCTTCGGCTGCTTCGCGCGACGCATCGTCAACTCCATCGGCTTCACCGGCATCAAGTAGGGAGGACCGCAGATGCGTTCGCGAGCTGTCACCGCATGCGCCGGGGCCCTGGCGCTGGCCTTCGTCTCCGGTTGCGCCTCCGGGGACTCCACCGGCGCCGCCGCCTCGCGCACCGTCACGTACTGGCTGTGGGACGCCAACCAGCTCCCCGCGTACGAGGCCTGCGCGAAGGACTTCGAGAAGCGCAACCCCGGCCTTGACGTCCAGATCACGCAGATGGGCTGGAACGACTACTGGACCAAGCTCACCGCCAGCTTCATCGCCGGTACCCAGCCCGATGTGTTCACCGACCACATCTCGAAGTTCGCCCAGTTCGCGGACCTCAAGGTGCTGGCCCCGCTGGACGAGTTGCCGTACACGAACAGGATCGAGGACTCCGACTACCAGCCCGGTCTCGCCTCCGCCTGGATCGGGCAGGACGGACACCGCTACGGCGCGCCCAAGGACTGGGACACCGTCGCTCTCTTCTACAACAAGAAGATGGCCCGCGCGGCCGGCCTGAGCCCCGAAGAGCTCAACAACCTCACCTGGAACCCGAAGGACGGCGGCACCTTCGAGAAGGCCATCGCCCGCCTGACCGTCGACGAGAACGGCCGGCGGGGCGACGAGAAGGGCTTTGACCCGCGTCGCGTGAAGGTCTACGGCCTGGCCACCAACGACGCAGGGGACGGCGACGGCCAGACCCACTGGAGTTCCTTCGCCGCGTCCACCGGCTGGCACTACACCGACAAGAAGACCTGGGGCACCCGCTACAACTACGACGACCCCCGCTTCAAGGAGACCATCGACTGGTACTTCGGCCTGGCGAAGAAGGGCTACCTGCCGCCCCAGAAGGACTTCTCCGAGACCAACGGACCCGAGGTGCAGTTCGGCTCGGGCAAGGCAGCGACCGCCCTCCACGGCTCCTGGATGATCCAGACCTACTACGGCTTCAAAGGCATCGACGCCGCCACGGCGCGTACGCCCGTCGGCCCCACCGGCAAACGCGCCACCATGATGAACGGCCTCGCCGACTCCATCACCAAGAACGCCCGCAACAAAGAGGGCGCCGCGAAGTGGGTCGCCCACCTCGCCTCGGCCGACTGCCAGCGCACCGTGGGCCGCAGCGGCGTCGTGTTCCCCGCCACCAAGGACGGCACGGACACGGCGGTCAAGACGTACGCCGAGGACGGCATCGACGTCGACGCCTTCACCGAACCCGTCGCCGAGAAAGCCACGTTCCCCTTCCCGATCACCAACTTCGGGGCCGACGTCCACGGCCTGATGCGCCCCGCCATGCAGGACATCTACGCCAACGACGCACCCGTGGACACCCTCGACCGCACCAATGACCAGATCAACCTGCTGCTCTCGCAGTGACCTGTTGTCTCACCACACAAGAAGGAAGACCTTGATGACGTTCTCGCTCGGCATCGTCGGCGCCGGACAGTTCTCCGGCCAGTTCGCCAAACTCTTCCGCGCACACCCGGGCGTCGGCGACGTGTACGTCACCGATCTCATCGCCGACAGGGCTCAACAGCTCGTTACCGCCGAGCAGTTGAGCGGCGCCTTCGACTCGTACGACACGATGCTGCGCTCGCCGGACGTCGACGCGGTGGCGATCTTCACGCAGCGCTGGACGCACGGCCCGCTGGTCGTGCAGGCGCTGCGCGCGGGGAAGCACGTCTACTCGGCGGTGCCCATGGCGATCACGGAGGAGGAGATCGCCGCGATCATCGAAGCCGTACGCGAGACCGGCCTGACGTACATGATGGGCGAGACCAGCCAGTACAACCCGGCCACCGTGCACGCGCGCAACCAGATCGCCGAGGGCGCGTTCGGCCGGCTCTTCCACGCCGAGGGTGACTACGTCCACGACATGGACCTGGGCTTCTACGAGGCGTACCAGTACAGCGGCGGGCCCAACTGGAAGGCCACCGCCAGCTATCCGCCGCTGCTCTACCCGACACACTCGGTGGGCGGGGTCCTCGGCGCCTGGCAGACGCATGCGACGAGCGTGTCCGCCGTGGGCGTGCGCGACGACCGCGGCGACGGCGTCTTCGACAAGGACATCAGCCAGTTCGACAACGACCTGTCCAATGCGACGGCCCTCTTCGAGGTGGCGGGCGGCGGCTCATTCCGTACGAACGAGTTCCGCCGGGTCGGCTACCCCTGCCACATCCGTGAGTCGCGTTTCCGGTTCTTCGGCACGGACGGCAGCATGGAGCAGCTCGCCACCGTCAGCCTCTGGCAGGACCGCAAGGGCGTCGAGGACATCAGCGAACTCCTGCAGCCCAAGCCGACATTGGCCCCCGACGACCCGTCACTGCAGCACATCGCCCCAGCCCTACGGGACGCGTTCACCTCCGGCTCGGCCCCCGTACACGACCGGGCGCGACTGCCCCGCGAGTTCGACCACCTGCCCAACGGGCACGAAGGCAGCCACCACTTCCTCGTCGACGACTTCGTGACCGCCGTCGCGGGCGGCACCCAACCCCCGGTCAACGCCTGGACCGCCGCCCGCTACACCCTCCCCGGCATCGTCGCCCACCAGTCGGCCCTGCGCGACGGCGAGCGCCTCCGGATCCCGGACTTCGGGGACGCACCGGGAACACCGGAGGCACCGCGCACCGGCCGGCTCGCGGGCTGATCTGTCGACGAGTTCGGCTCCTGGTCCCGGTTCCGACCGCAGCTTTCGGCAGGCGGAACCGGGGCTCTCGGCGGTACGTGAGACGGGCCAGGTCTACGGCCCCGGACATGCGAAAGGCCGCTCTCTCACGGATGAGAGAACGGCCTCCGACCTGTGTTACCACAAGTCGGGACGACAGGATTTGAACCTGCGACCCCTTGACCCCCAGTCAAGTGCGCTACCAAGCTGCGCCACGTCCCGGTGCCGTCCGTGACCTGGGGTTTCCCCGCGGCCGAACGCGCACCGAAACAATACCGCACTCGGGCGGGTGGTCGTGAACCCGTTTCCGGGTGCGCACGGAGCGTCACGGCCCGCACGTCCGAAACGCGACGCACACGCGCACCGAGCGCTTGACCTCAAGTTTGCTTGAGGTTGCACGCTCCTTCTCATGACGACCACGACAACGCCCCTCCACCGCGGCTACGCCGACCTCGGCGGCCTCATGGCCCTGATGACCGGCGACGAGAAGCACGGACCCGCGGCCACCTCCACCCTCGACGCGCTCTGGGTCCTCTACGACCGCGTCCTGCGCGTCTCCCCCGACACCGTCGACGCCCCCGACCGGGACCGCTTCCTGCTCTCCAAGGGGCACGGCCCGATGGCGTACTACGCGGTGCTCGCCGCGAAGGGCTTCGTGCCCGTCGACGTCCTTCCGGGCTTCGGCTCGTACGACTCTCCGCTCGGGCACCACCCGGACCGGCTGCTCGTGCCGGGCGCGGAGATCGGCAGCGGCTCGCTCGGGCACGGGCTGCCGATCGCCGTCGGCACGGCGCTCGGGCTGCGCGCGCAGGGGCTGACCGATCCGGCCGTGTGGGTCCTGGTCGGGGACGCCGAGCTGGACGAAGGCAGCAACCACGAGGCGATCGCGTACGCCGGTCCGGCGGGGCTCGACCGGCTGCACGTCCTGGTGATCGACAACTCCTCGGCCAGCCACGCCAGGCCCGGCGGTCTCGCGGCGCGATTCGAGGCGGCCGGCTGGTCCACGGCGACCGTCGACGGCCGCGACCACGAGGCCCTGCACGCCGCGTACACGGCCCCGCACCCGGGACGGCCACACGCGGTGATCGCCCGCGTCGAGCCGAAGAACGCCACCCCGGCCCACGCCACCCCCGCCCGCTGACCCACGACCACGACCACACCCCCACGGAGGATGACCATGGATTCCATGCGTGACCGTTTCGCCCGCACCGTCACCGAACTGCTCGACCGGGACCCCCGGGTCGCACTCGTGCTCGCCGAGATCACCCGGGACCGGGTCGAGGAGGCCGAGCGGCGGCATCCGGACCGCGTGATCAACGTCGGCATCCGGGAGCAGCTGCTCGTCGGCGCCGGGGCCGGGCTCGCGCTGACCGGGATGCGGCCGGTCGTGCACACCTTCGCCAGCTTCCTCGTCGAGCGGCCCTTCGAGCAGGTCAAGCTGGACTTCGGGCATCAGGGCGCGGGCGGCGTCCTGGTCAGCGCGGGCGGCTCGTACGACTGGCCCGCCGGCGGGTTCACGCACATGGCGCCCGGCGACGTGGCGCTGCTCGACACCCTCGACGGCTGGACCGTGCACGTGCCGGGGCACGCGGACGAGGCCGAGACGCTGCTGCGGCACGCCGTCGCCGCCGGGGACGACAAGGTGTACGTACGGCTGTCGGAGCAGGCCAATCGAGACTGGCTCGACGTCGACGGGGCGCGCATGCTCACCCTGCACGAAGGGCGCGGCGGGGTGGTGATCGCCGTCGGGCCGATGCTCGACAACGTCCTGGCGGCGGTCGAGGGTCTGGACGTCACCGTGCTGTACGCGACGACCGTGCGCCCCTTCGACGGCGCGACGCTGCGCCGGATGGCCGGGGAGCGCCCGGACGTGGTGATCGTCGAGCCCTATCTGGCCGGGACGTCCACGACCGCCGCGAACGAGGCCCTGCAGTCCGTGCCGCACCGCGTGCTCGGTCTCGGCGTGGGACGGCGTGAGCTGCGGCGGTACGGCGACATGGCCGAGCACCTGACCGCGCACGGCCTGGACCCCGCGTCCCTGCGTGCCCGCATCACGGAGTTCCTGCCCAGCCGCGTGGCCGCCTGAGACGCCGCACCACGGCCCGGACGACCACCTGTCGCTGGACGCCCGGACGGCCTCACTCCGGTCTGGGCACGCCCAACTCCGGGTACTGCTCCAGGAGTTTGGTGGGGGCCGCCTGGCGCCAGGAGTCCGCGAGGATGTCGCGGAGCTCGTCCAGGTCCTCCAGCTGGGCGATGCGGGCGCGGACCCAGGCGAACTGGGCCTCGTGGGCGGCGATCCAGAACTTTCCGGGCTCCGCGAGGACCAGCTCGTCCCGCTCCTCCTTCGGGCAGCGGATGGCGAGCGATGTCTCGTCCTCGGGGAGCGTGGCGAACATCTTGCCCGCCACCCGGAAGGTGGGCATGGACCAGGCGATCTTCTCGGTGGTCTGCGGCAGCGCGAGGGCTGCCGCACGCACGTCTTCGGAGGTCAGGGACTTTGCGGCCATGACCCCGACACTAGGACACGCCACTGACAACGGCCGCCGTGCGAGGGCGGGTTGCCCTCTCCCGTGAGCCCCGCCGCCCCCGCCGCCCCCGCAGCCCCGCCGCCCCCGGCGCCCCGCCCCGGCGACCCGCCTCAGACGTGCTTGTCCAGCCACTCCACGAGATCCCGCTGGACCTCGTCGCGGTTGGTCTCGTTGAGGATCTCGTGGCGGGCGCCCTCGTACCCCTTCCAGGTGAGGTCGCTGACGCCGACGTAGCGGAAGTCCTCCAGGAGTTCGTAGACCAGGGTCATGCGCTGGTTGCAGGGGTCCTGTGTGCCGACCGCGACATGGATCGGCAGGTCGGCGGGGATGCGGGCGAGGTTGCGCGGGTCGTTGATCTTGCGGACGTTGCGGACCCAGTCGAGGGCGAGGCCCGACGAGAAGGGGAAGCCGCAGCGCTCGTCGGCGACGTACGTGTCCACCTCGGCCGCGTCGCGGGAGAGCCACTCGAAGCCGGTGCGGTGCTCGTACGGGTCGTTGAACGAGGCGAAGAGGTGCGGAATGAAGTCGGACAGGGCGGTGCGGCCGCGCTCGGCGATCTCGCGCTCCAGGTCGGCGACCGACCGCTCGGTCTCGGCGCCGGGCAGCGAGCGGAACGTGCCGGAGAGGATCAGTCCGGCGACGTCGTCCGGGTACTCCTGGGCGTAGTCGCGGGCGAGGAGGGAGCCCATGCTGTGGCCGAGGAGCACCAGCGGGACGCCGGGCTGCAGGGCGCGTACGGGATCGCCGACGGCCTTGAGGTCGTCGACCATCGCGCGCCAGGAGTCCTCGATGTCCTCGCCGGTCACGCCGTGGCCCCCGGTGCCCGCCGCGGTGGCGCCGTGCCCGCGGTGGTCGGAGGCGATGACGCCGAAGCCGTGGGCGGCGAGGTGGAGGGCGAACCGGTCGTAGCGCAGGCCGTGTTCGGCGGCGCCGTGGGCGATCTGCACCCACGCGCGTGGGCGTCCGTTGTCGGGCTGCCAGGTGTAGGTGGCGATCTGCACGCCGTCGCGGGCGGTGGCCATTCCCACGGAGTACGTCATCGAGTACGGCTCCTTCGCTGTGCCTGAGCGGGTCGTTCCGGTCGGGGAGACGGGGAGACGCCCCCTGGGCACGACCCTCCCCCGTACGGGGCGGTGCACACCAGCCCTACGCCACAGGCGACGCACCATTGACCCCCCGGAACCCGGGAACCTACGCTGAACGACGCCGCCAAGAAAGCGCTTTCTACGCTTCCTTGGCACCTCTCCGGCACCCGTAGCTGTTCCGTCCCCCGAGCACAGGGAGCGCCCATGAGTCATCCGGCAGGTACCGTCCGAAGACCACTCGTCACGCTGCTCGCGTTACTGGCGCTGATCCTCGCTCTGGGAGTCACCTCTGTCCCGACTTCCGCGCAGGCGGCGCCTTTTCGCGTGCTTGTCTTCTCGAAAGTGACGAACTTCTCCCACGACTCCATCCCCGCGGGGATCGACGCGATCAAGAAGCTGGGCAGCGAGCACGGCTTCGAGGTGGAGGCGACCGACGACGCGGGCGCGTTCACCGACGCCAACCTCGCCCGCTTCCAGACCGTGGTGTTCAACAACACCAACTCCACGCCGGAGAAAGGCGATCTGCTGAACGCCGAGCAGCGCGCCGCCCTGCAGAAGTACATCCGCGGCGGTGGCGGCTGGGTCGGCCTGCACGCCGCGTCGGCGAGCGAGCGCGACTGGGAGTGGTACGAGGGTCTGGTCGGCGCGATCTTCGACAAGCACCCGCCCGTGCAGACGGGCCGGATCAAGGTCCTCGACCAGGCGCACCCGTCCACGAAGGGCCTGCCCGAGCTGTGGGAGCGCAGCGAGGAGTGGTACAACTGGCGCGCCAATCCGACCGGCAAGGTGCACACCCTCGCGCAGATCAAGGTGCGTGACGGCGTCGACGGCCTGGACGAGGGCGTCGACCACCCGTGGTCGTGGTGTCAGAACTACGACGGCGGCCGGTCCTGGTTCACGGCCGGCGGGCACGACAAGGCGGCGTTCTCCGAGGAAGGCTTCCTCAAGCATCTGCTGGGCGGCATCGAGTGGGCGGCGGGCGCGAAGTCCGGTGACTGCACGGCCACCAAGACCGGCGCGTTCCAGCGCACGCCGCTCGCCACCGAGGATCTCGCCGACCCGTTCGAGCTGGCGGTGGCGCCGGACCGGCGGGTGTTCTTCATCCAGCGGACCGGCAAGCTGAAGGTCATCGACCAGGAGACGCTGCGGGTCAGCACGGCCCTGGACTTCGACTACACGCCGGAGATGACGAGCCAGTCCGACGGCCTGCTGGGTCTCGCGCTCGATCCGAAGTTCCAGGACAACCACTGGCTGTATCTGCTGCATTCGGACAAGACCGAGAAGCGGCTGAATCTCTCGCGGTTCACGGAGAGCGGCGGCAAGGTCGACATGGCCTCCGAGAAGCGCCTCCTCACCATTCCGACGTTCCGGAACGAGGGCCGCGCCAATTCGCATATGGCCGGGTCGATCGCCTTCGACAAGAAGGGCGATCTGTACGTGGCGACGGGCGACAACACCGACCCGTTCGCCTCGGACGGATTCGCGCCGATCGACGAGCGCGAGGGCCGGCGCGCCTGGGACGCCCAGGCCACCGCGGGCAACACCAACGACCTGCGCGGCAAGGTTCTGCGCATCACGCCGAAGGACGACGGGAGTTACTCGGTCCCCGAGGGCAATCTGTTCGCGCCCGGCACCGAGAAGACCCGCGCCGAGATCTACGCGATGGGCATGCGCAATCCGTTCCGCATCACCACGGACCCGCTGAGCGGCGCCCTGCTCGTCGCGGACTACGGACCCGACGCCCGCAGCGCCAAGCCGGACCGTGGCCCCGAGGGCACCGTCGAGTACAACCGCATCACCAAGGCGGGCAACTACGGCTGGCCGTACTGCATCGGCAACAACACCCCGTTCAACGACTACGACTTCGCGACGAAGACGTCCGGGGAGAAATTCGACTGCGCCAAACCGGTCAACGACTCCCCCAACAACACCGGCCTGCGCGAACTCCCGCCCACAGAGCCCGCGTTGGTCTGGTACGCCTACTCCGAGTCGAAGGAGTTCCCCGAGCTGGGCACCGGGGGCGGCGGCCCGATGAGCGGTCCCGTGTACGACTACGACGCGGACAACTCGTACCGCACGAAGTTCCCCGAGGCGTTCGAGGGGAAGTGGCTGAACTACGAGCTGACCCGGAAGTATTTCAAGTCCTTCTCGATCCAGCAGAAGGACCAGACATTCCAGGACCCGCGCTTCCAGCCCGCCAAGGCCGGGGATCTGCATTCCATCAACTCGGTCTTCGAGGACATGAAGTGGAATCAGCCTTTCGACGCGGATTTCGGTCCTGACGGCGCCCTTTACGTGATCGACTTCGGGGTCGGCAGCGGCACCGGGCGCGGCGGCGCCAACGAAGGTGCGGGCATCTACCGCATCGACTACGTCGGCGACGACCGGCTGCCGGACGCACGGATCTCCGCCTCGCCCGACAACGGCCCAGGGCCGCTCACCGTGAAGTTCTCCAGCAAGGGATCGGGGCTGCCCGACGGCACCCCGGTGACGTACGCCTGGGACTTCGACGGGGACGGCACGACCGACTCGACCGAGGCCGAGCCCACCCACACGTACGAGAAGAACGGCCGCTTCAACGCGCTTCTGAAGGTGACCGGACCGAAGGGGCTGACGGCACTCGCCGTGCAGGAGGTGACCGTCGGCAACACCCGGCCCGAGGTGACGGTCCAGACACCGGACGACGGCGGGATGTTCTCCTTCGGCGACACCATCCCGTTCAAGGTCAAGGTCACGGACCCGGAGGACGGGAAGATCGACTGCTCGCGGGTCGTGGTGCAGTCGCAGCTCGGCCATGACTCCCATCTGCACCCGCTGGACAACTACACCGGCTGCGAGGGGAAGATCGCCACGGACGCCGGCGACAGCCACGGCCCGGGACAGAACCTGTACTACGGCATCACCGCCCAATACGAGGACAAGGGCGGCCCCGACGGGGTGCCCGCGCTCACCGGGTCCGACGCGCTCACGCTGCGGACCTCGTTCCGGGAGGCCGAGCACTTCACGAAGACCGGCGGGGCGCACGGCGGTGCCGAGCCGGCCTCACACGAGGACGCCTCGGGCGGCAAACGCCTGTCCGAGATCGAGCACGGCGACTGGGTCAGCTTCGCGCCCACGCACCTCAAGGGCGTCGAGTCCGTGACGGTCGGCGCCGCGTCGGCCGGGCTCGGCGGCGACATCGAGTTCCGCGCCGACTCCCCCACGGGCGAGCTGCTCGGCAAGGTCTCGGTGCCGGACACGGGCGGCTGGGGCAACGTCGTCTCCCCGACCGTGGAGCTGAAGGACCCGGGCAAGAGCGTCTCGTTGTACGCGGTGTTCACCAACCCCGAGTGGGCCGACGGCAAGCCCGATCTGCTCGCCCTGGACTGGCTGCACTTCAACGGGCACGGCGTGGAGCAGCAGCCCGCGTCCCAGGTCGGCGTCGAGGCCGCGCCCGCGGAGGGTGGTGCGCCGCTCGCGGTGAAGCTGTCGAGCTCGGTGAACCTGCTTCCCGGTCGCCAAGTCGCCTCGTACCACTGGGACTTCGGCGACAACGCGAAGCCCGCGGGCGAGGAGGGCGCCACCGCTGAGCACACGTACGCCCGCAAGGGCAGTTACACCGCGCGTCTGACGGTCACGGACGACAAGGGTGACACCACGACCGGCTCGGTCCGGGTCACGGTCAAGTGAGGGAGGTTTCCGTGGATCAAGTGAGGAAGGTTTCCATGGAGTTGAGATCGCGTACGGCCACACGGCGTGCGTTTCTCGGTACGTCGCTCGGCCTCGCGGCGGCCGCGGTCGCGGCGTCCCCCGCGCCCGCGGTCGCCGAGGGGCGGCGGCGCATTCCGCGCGGCGGCATCGGCATGCATCTGTACACGATGCGCGGCCCGCTGGCCGCGGACTTCCACGGCACGCTGGAGCGGCTCGCCGAGATCGGGTACGCGACGGTCGGCGTGAGCGGACGGCACGGGAACAGTGCGGCCGACATCCGGCGCATGCTGGACGCCACCGGCCTGCGGGCGGTCCTGGAGCATGTCTCGTACGACACGCTGCGGGGCCCCGGTCTCGCGCAGGCGCTCGCGGATCTGCACACGCTCGGCGCGAAGTGGCCGGTGGTGCCGAGCCTGCGGGGGTCGCTGCACACACCGGCCGGATTCCGGGAGGTGGCACGGGAGTTCAACCGGATCGGCCAGGCTTCCCGCGAGGCCGGTCTCGGGCGGCTCCTCTTCCACAATCACGGCGGGGACCACGCCACGGTGGACGGCGAGGTGCTCTACGACATCCTCGTACGGGAGACCGATCCGGAGTTGGTCGGCTTCGAGCTGGACGTGTACTGGGCGGCGAAGGGGGACGCGGACCCGGCCGGGTATTTCGTGCGGCATCCGCGGCGTTTCCCGGCGCTGCATGTGAAGGACATGGCACCGGACGGCTCGTTCACCGACGTCGGCTCCGGGGTCCTGGACTTCGCCGCGATGTTCCGGCACGCGCATGTCGGCGGGGTCAAGCAGTGGCTGGTGGAGCACGACTCGCCGGCTGATCCGTTCGCCACGGCCCGCAACAGTTACGGGTACTTGGCGGCGTTGCGGTACTGAGCAACGGGAAGTCTCACCCCGGGGGCGTCGCTCGGTGCGGCGCCCCCTTTCCCGGTCCCGGGTGGCTACAGCTGCTTGTAGAACAGCGTCGTCGGACGCAGCGTGCCCTGCGGGTCGGCCGCGAAGTCGGGGATGGTGCCGACCCGGGTCCAGCCGGCCGCGGCGTAGAAGCCCTCGGCGGTGCTGCCGGTCTCGGTGTCGAGTACGAGCAGGGTCACGCCCCGCTCGGCCGCGGCCCGCTCGGCGGCGGCCAGGAGTGTCCGACCGAGCCCGAGCCCGCGCGCCGAGCTGTGCACCATCAGCTTGACGATCTCGGCGCGGTGCCGCCCGTTGGCCTTGTCGACCAGGTCGACGCCTACGGTGCCGACGACCCGCCCCTCGTGCCGTACGGCGAGCAGCAGCAGCCCGCCTCCGTCCACCTCGGCGGCCCGCCCGCGCCACCAGGTCTCGGCCTCGGCGCGGTCCAGGGGTGCGAGGAAGCCTAGGGAGTTGCCGCCGTGCACGATGTCGAGCAGCAGGTCGGTGAACTCGGCGTTCAAAGCGTGGAGTTGAGCGCCGCAGAGCAGTTCGGCGGCTGCCGTCGTCGGTGCCGTCTGCTCAGTCGTGCGCGCGCTCATCGTCTCGTACCGCCTGCTCTCGCCGCCCTCTGTGGTCGGGGAGATCGTAGAGGCGAGTGGTTACGGGGACGTTTCCGAGGCTGCGTTACGGTCTTCCGGTGACCGAACTCCCCACGCTGCGCGCCACCCGTGACGCCTACGACGCCATCGCTCCCACGTACGCGGAGACGTTCCAGGACCCCTTGCGCGAACGGCCGTTGGAGCGTGGGCTCCTGAGTGCCTTCGCGGAGCTGGTCCGGGCGGACGGCGACGGGACGGTCGCGGACCTCGGCTGCGGGCCCGGCGACCTCACCGCCCACCTCGACGGGCTCGGCCTGACCGCCTTCGGCGTGGACGCCTCCCCCGTGATGATCGAGCTGGCCCGCAAGGCGCACCCCGGACTGCGGTTCGAGGTCGGCTCGATGGCCGCCCTGGACATCGCCGACGGCGCGCTCGGCGGGGTGCTCTCGCGGTGGTCCGTGATCCACACCCCGCCGCCGGAACTGCCCGCCGTGCTGGCCGAGTTCGCCCGGGTGCTGGCTCCCGGCGGGCACCTGCTGATCGACTTCCCGGCCACGGACGGCACCCACATCGAGACCCAGTCCTACGACCACGTGGTGGCGACGGCGTACCGCTGGTGCCCGGACCACTTCGCGGAGCTGCTGCGTGGGCTGGGCCTTGAGGAGGTGGCCCGCCTGGTGATGCAGCCGAAGCCGACGGACAAGCGGCAGTTCCGGGAGGTTCAACTACTGCTGCGCAAGGGGTAGTCAGGGTCAAACAGGGCCCGGGGGCGGAGCCCCCAGCCCCTAACCCCCCACCCCCACACTCCCCAACAACCCCCGGATATGCCCCGTGGCCGAAGCGAACTCGGGGCGGGTCATCGTTTCCCCGTACTCCCGCTCCGCGGGCAGCCCGACGTCGATGATCTCCCTGATCGTGCCGGGGCGGGGGCTCATGACGACCACGCGGTCCGCGAGGTACACCGCCTCCGCGATGGAGTGCGTGACGAGCAGCACCGTCGTGCCCGTCTCGCGCCAGATGCGGCGCAGCTCGATGTTCATCTGCTCGCGGGTCAGCGCGTCGAGGGCGCCGAACGGCTCGTCCATGAGCAGCACCGGCGGCTCGTGCAGCAGGGCCCGGCACAGGGCCACGCGCTGCTGCATGCCGCCGGACAGCTCGTGCGGGTAGGCGTCCTCGAAGCCCTCCAGGCCGGTCATGGCGATGAGTTCGTCGGCCCGGGCGGCGGCCTGCGCGGACGGCATCCTGCGCATCTCGGCCTGGAGCAGGATGTTGCGGCGGGCCGAGCGCCACTCCAGGAGGGCGGCGCGCTGGAACACATACCCGATGTCGTGGCGCGGCCCGCTCACCCGCTCCCCCTGCAGCCGCACCTCGCCCGTGGACGGGGCGAGCAGACCGGCGACCAGCTTGAGCAGCGTGGACTTGCCGCAGCCCGAGGGGCCGACGAGGGCCACGAACTCGCCCATCCGCACGTCGAGCGAGACCTCGGCCAAGGCCGTGACGTCGCGCTTCTTCGTACGGAAGCGGACGTCGACGGCGTCGATCCCAACGGCGGCAACTGCCCCACCGTGCACGGGAGTTGACGGTTTGCGCAGGCTCATGTCGTTCGGCGAGGTCGGCATGTCGTTAGCCCTTCACGGCCGCGTCCGAGGCCCAGTAGTCGGTGACCGGCTTGGCGTTCTTCACCATGCCCGCCTCCTTGAACACGTCGATGGTCTGCTGCCAGTCGGCCTCGTCGTTCACCCCGGGCGCCTTGCCCTCGGTGGCCTTGGTGTGCAGCAGGGTCAGGGTGGTCTCGAACTGCTCCGCCAGGACCTTCTCGGGCGGGAGTTGACCGGAGGCGCCGTCCATCGCGGCGACCGCGGGTCCCGGCGACTTCTCGGCGGCGCTCCACGACTCGCTGACGGCCTTGGCCATCCGGGCGGCCAGGTCCTTGTCGGACTTCAGGGTGCGCTCGCCGGTGATCAGGCCGTTGGAGAAGAAGTTGAGCCCGTGCTCGGAGAAGCGCAGATACGAGACGTCCTTCTTGGCCTTGTCCTGCATGATCGGGCCCTGGTCGCTCGCGTACCCGAGGAGCGCGTCCGTCTTGCCGGAGATCACCGCGGCGATCTTGCCCGCGGGGTCGGTGTTCTGGACCTTGACGTCGCTCTCGGAGAGCCCGTTGGCCTTGAGGAACGCCGGGAACGTACGGGACAACGCGTCACCCGTGGTGCCCGCGACCGTCTTGCCCTTGAGGTCGGCCGGGGCCTTGATGCCCTGGGCGTCGAAGAACTGCACGGACGCGGGCGTGGTCTGCAGGAACACCCCGAGGCTCTTGACCTGCACACCGGACTCGACGCCCGCGAGCACGGCCGGGGTGTCGGCCCAGCCGAAGTCGGTCTGTCCGGCGCCGGTGGCCTGCACGGTCTTCTGCGAGCCCTGGCCGGCCTGTATCTGCAGGTCGATGCCGTGCTTCTCGAAGATCTTCTGCTTCTTGCCGTAATAGAACGGCGCGTGTTCGCCGTACGGGTACCAGTTGAGGGTCAGCGTCACCTTGTCCAGGGTCTTGCCGTCGGCGCTGGTGGTCGTCGCCGAGTCGTCCCCGCCGCATGCGGTGGCGGCGACGAGCAGCAGCGGGACGAGTCCGGCCAGGGTGCGGCCGGTCTGGGTTCTGCGCGGGGTCATCGGGGCGGCCCTTTCGCGAGGGGACGGGCTGTGGGTACGAGTAAGGGTGCGAGTACGGGTACGAATACGGGTTCCGGCGGCTCAACAAGCCTGAAATACAACGGCAGTTGGACGGTTCAGTACGAGGTCGTCATCGAGGCGTCCCGGCGGCTCGCGTGCCAGGGCAGCAGCAGCTTCTCGGCGATCTCCACGAGCACGAACAGGACGACGCCGATCAGCGACATCACGAGCAGCCCGGCGAACAGCATCGGGGTGTCGAGGTTGCCGTTGGCCTGCAGAATCACATAGCCGAGGCCCTCGTTGGCGCCGACGAACTCGCCGACCACGGCACCGGTCACGGCGAGCGTGACGGCGACCTTCAGACCGGAGAACAGATGCGGGAGTGAGGCGGGCAGCCGGATCTTCACGAACGTCTGCCAGGGGCGCGCGCCCATGGTCGAGGAGAGCTGCAGCATCTCCGGGTCCACCGCCTTCAGGCCCGTGACCATGGAGATGACGACCGGGAAGAACGCGATCAGGACGGCGATCAGGATCTTCGGCGCGATCCCGAAGCCGAGCCAGACGACGAACAGCGGCGCGATCGCGATCTTCGGCACCACCTGCGCGAACAGCAGGATCGGATAGAGCGTCTTCTCGACGGTGGTCGAGTACACCATCACGACCGCCGCGAGCACACCGACGACCACGGCGATGACGAAGCCGAGCAGTGTCTCGTACGTGGTGATCCAGCTGTGCTGCCACAAGTAGTCGGACTTCTCGGTGAGTACGTCGAGGGTGGCGCCCGGCGACGGGACGAGATACGGCTCGACCAGCTCGGCGGCGGCGATCGCCCACCAGACGACGAAGCAGGCGAGCAGCAGGGCCACCGGGCGCCAACTGTGCTCGGCGGCCTCGGCGACCCGACGGCCGAGGCCCGGCCGCTCTCGCACGGCGACGCCCGCGGTCTTCGCGGGCGGTGCGGACAGTGCGCTCTGGCTCACGGGTAACTCCCCGGTGTAGGGCGGTGGTTGGCGAGTCTGCGGGAGCTGGTACGGGCGGATCCTGGTTTGGGATCCGGGTTCGGGATCCGGGTTCGGGATCCGGGTTCGGGATCCGGGTTCGGGATCCGGGTTCGGGACCCGGGTTCGGGACCCGGGTTCGGGACCCGGGTTTGGGATCCCGGTTCGGGATCTTGGTACGGGCGGATCCTGGTTCCCGAAACCGCTTTCAGAAAGCGCTTTCTGCTAGCATGTCGGCCACGCTAATGACCCCTCGACAGCACGGTCAATAGGTCGTCCCGAAGTTTCCTCCGAGCCCCCACCGTCGGCGCCCGGGGGCCGGCCACGACGCCCGAAGGGGGCGCAGTGAGTGAACGGGAACGCACACGCCAGGAACGCCTCCACCCCCACAGCACCGCACCGCCCCCGGTCACGCTGCACACCGTGGCCCACGCGGCGGGCGTCTCCCCCGCCACCGCGTCCCGCGCCCTGAACGGCACGACTCGGGTCCGTGAGGAGCTGCGCGGCCGGGTGCTCGCGGCGGCCGCCGAGCTCGGTTACATCCCCAACGCCCATGCGCAGGCGCTCGCTTCGGCCTCCAACAACACGGTCGGCGTGATCTGCCATGACGTCAGCGACCCGTACTTCGCGGCGATCGCGAGCGGCGTGATGCGCGCGGCCGCCGAGCGCGACCTGCTCGTCATGCTGGCCTCGACCTTCCGCGACCAGGCCCGGGAGATCGCGTACGTGTCGATGCTGCGCGCCCAGCGCGCGCGGGCCATCCTGCTGATCGGCTCAGGCATAGAGGACCGCGCCTGGGAACGCGCCCTGGACGCCGAACTCGCCCCCTACACCAGGGCGGGCGGCCGGGTCGCGGTGGTCAGCCGGCACCGCAGCCTGCGCGTCGACACCGTACTGCCGGAGAACCGCGAGGGCGCGGCGGCCCTGGCGCGCGCTCTGCTCGCCCTGGGGCACCGGGAGTTCGCGGTCCTGACGGGTCCGCCAGAGCTGACCACCGTCGCCGACCGGCTCACCGGCTTCCGCGAGGCGCTCGCCGCGGCCGGGGTGTCGCTGCCCGAAGAGCGGGTGGTGCAGGGCGCGTTCACCCGCGACGGCGGCCACGCGGCGGCGCTCGGACTGCTCGCCCGCGGCGCCCGCCCGACCTGCGTGTTCGCGGTGACGGACGTGATGGCCGTGGGCGCGCTCGCGGCCCTGCGCGAACGCGGCCTGCGGGTCCCGGACGACGTGTCGCTAGCGGGCTTCGACGACATCCCCCTCGTACGCGAACTCACCCCGCCTCTCACGACGGTGGCCCTGCCGCTGAGCCGGATGGGAGGCAGCGCGATCGCCCTGGCGCTGCGGGAGCCGCGCGCCGCACGCTCGCGGGTGGAGCGCATACCGGGCGAGGTGGTGCTGCGGGCGAGCACGGGGCGGCCGCGGGGGTAGGCGGGACCTCCCCGACGCCGCCGTCGATGGTCTCTGGTGGCAACGGCGCAGCACCCCGGTCTGTCGGGCGGACGCGGCCGAATGCACGCGGCGGCCGGCTCCGGGGCGGTGGTGAATTCGACGTACCGTGCCGAGGGCCGCACCGTGTGGCCGGATCGCTGATCGGAGGGAGCGGACGTGGCGGACACCTCGAACCCGTTCGCGGCCTCAAGGCATCGGGAGCAGGCGGCCATTTCGGCATGCCGGCGAATCTGGAAACCTTCTGCGACCTGCAGCGGGTGACCGTACGGGCCGAGATCGAGCGCTACCCGTTCTGACCCCGGGGGTGTCTCCGCCGGCTCAGCCAAGCGCCGCCCGGGTCACAGGGGAAGGACGACGAGGGCGGTGTCGTCGGTGGCACCGGAAGGCGGGAGCAGGTCCGCCAGGAGGGCGTCGGCGAGTGTTTCGGGGTCGGCGCCGCGGTGGCTGGTGAGGGAGTCGGCAAGCCTGGCCAGGCCGCAATCGATGTCCTCGCGGCGGCGCTCGACGAGCCCGTCGGTGTACAGCACAAGGGCCGCCCCCTCGGTGAACTCGATCTCGGCCTGGGGGCGGGGGACGTGTTCGGGGCGGGCTCCGAGCGGGGGATCGGTGGCCTGGTCGAGGAAGTCCACGGTGCCGTCGCGGTGCAGCAGGGCCGGCGGAGGGTGGCCCGCGCTGCTGTACGCGATGATGTGGCTGTCGTAGTCGATGAAGACGGTCACCGCGGTGGTCGACTCCGCGCCGTCGACCGAGCGGGCGTACAGGCCGAGGGCTTCCAGCGCCTGTGCGGGGCCGTCGGCGATGCGGGAAGCGGCACTGAGAGCGCTGCGTAGCTGGCCCATCACGCCGGCGGCGGCCAGGCCTTGGCCGACGACGTCGCCGACGGCGACCGCCATGCAGTTGTCAGGCAGGTCGACCAGGTCGTACCAGTCCCCGCACACATTCAGCGCTCCGACCGCCGGGCGGTAGCGCACTGCTGCGCGGTGATCCTGCAACGGCCCGGAGGCGGGCAGCATCGCCCCTTGCAGAGTCAGGGCGACTTCGCGTTCGCGGGCGTGGGCCTGGCGCAGCCGTTCGTTGACCTCCTGCAGTTCCCGGGCCCGGGTGACCAGCTCGGCCTCCAGCATTGTCGCCCGGTCGTCGCTGCCCGGGCCACTGCGGGAGCGGACCAGCTCGGTGATGTCCTCCTCCCGGTGGAGCAGCAGCGCCACCTTTCCGTCCGGGCCGAAGACGGGGACGTTGACCGGACTCCAGTACCGCTCCTCCCACACCCCGGGCCGGTCCGGGAGCTCCACGTCGTAGCGGTGCAGTGTCATGGCGTCGCGCTGCCCGGTGGCGGCCACCCACCGCAGGGATGCCTGCAGTTTGGCCATGCCCGTCACAGCGGGTTCTTCGGGGTTGTCGGGAAAGGCATCAGGCAGGTAGCGGCCCACCACCTGGTCACGGGTACGCCCCAAGCTGCTGAGGAACTCCTCATTGACGTCGATGTACACCAGGTCGGTGGTGAACAGGGCCACCGCGCTCGGCAGCGCCTGGAACACCGCCTCGTAGTCGATCTCGGATGCGTTCACGATGCCACCTGCCCGCGACGCTAGCCGGTCGCGTGCTCTTTCACGATGAGCACCAGAGACGATCGGGTCTTCCCGGGATGGAATGCCGCTCATGAAACCGGCGGGAACACGATCTGCTCGATTGCCCATCGACGGAAATGAAGGAGGTAACGACCGCCGCGGGCGTGGAGCAGGGCGGCGATGCGCCGCCCTTCGGCTCGCCCGTGAACGGGTACGTAGATCACGCTGTGTCCCTGTCTCAGCGCTGTGCTGTGTGCCTCCAGAGTGTTTCCTTCATAGGCACCTCGTTGGAGAAACCGGATGACGCGCGAGTGCCGGCCGTGGCCGTATCCGCGTTTGTTCCAGTATCCGCTCGCCTTCCGGACCGGTCGGCACGTGCATGGCCCCCGGGCGGTAGAAGCGCTCCTGATTTTCGTGTTCCCTGCCCATCTCGGAAGACTCCTTCGCGGACACAGGTGCACGGATCGCCGTCTGCCGGGCCCCTTTTCCACCACGGTTACTCAGACTCGCTCGCGGCGCCACCGCCCGCAGCGGCAGGCGCGGCCTCCGAAAGGGCAACCTCTTCCGGCTCATGCCCGAGGCCCCAGGCGGCTCCCGACGGCGGCCGGGGCGCCTCCCCCTGACTCACCCCCGAGCCCCCAGCACCCGTACCGTCGCCGCCCGCAGCTCAGACGCCGCCTCGGCCACGGTCATCCGCCCCGCGCCCACCTCGTCCCCCGCAGCGTGCCCGAGCGCGATCACCGCGGCGACCAGCCAGGCGGCAGAGGGATCCGGGTCGAACTCCTTCGCTGCCTGGCCCTTGGCGATCAGCCGGGTCAGCCGGGCGGTGACGGGCTCGTGGCGGGCACGGTCGGCTTCGGCGTGGCCGGGGGACGCGCCGAGTTGGAGCAGGACCGGGTGGCGTTCGAAGAGCTGCCAGCCGATCTCCTGGAGGCGCAGGAGCGCGTCGAGGGCGGGCCCCTCCTCGACCTCGGCCGCGTCCATCGCCGCCATCGCCTCTTCCGTGACGTGATCGGCGACGGCCTCCACCAGGGCGTCACGGCTGCCGAAGTGGGCGTACACGGTCTGGCGGGTGACGCCCGCGGCGGCGGCGACGGCGGCCATGCCCGCGTCGGGCTGCTTCTCCAGGAGGTGACGGGCGGCATCGAGTACGGCCTGCCTGCTCCGCACGGCGTCGGCGCGGCGGCGGCGGCCTGCCGGGGTGTCCGCCGGATTGTCTGCCGCGGTGTCCGTGGGGGTGTCGGATGAGCTCCGGGAAGCAGTCAACTCTTACAACCTTGTCAAAGTTAGCCAGGGCGCATATCTTACAGGTGTGTAAAGGATCCTAGCTGAGTCCCTGAGTCCCTCTCGTGGCCGGAGCCTTATGAAACCTCTGGAAAGCGTGACGCCCGCAGAGTTCGTCACCACCTACTTCACGTCCTTCACCGAGGCCGTCCTGCACAGCTCGGACGAGCCCGCCGAGGTCATGGCGCGGTACTGCACACGGGACGTCGTCCAGGTCGCCGACGGCCTCCGGCTCGACCGGGACCGCCTGGTGGCGCACCTCCGTCCCGTACGGAAGAACCTGATCGACTTCCGGTTCGAGGTGCACGAGGCGCTGGCGGCCGGGAACCGGATCGCGGCGCGGTTCACGATCCACGCGCGTATGCGCAAGGCCGGGCCGGTCAGCACGTTGGTGCACCTGTTCGCCGAGTTCACCGAGGAGGGCCTGCTCCGCCGGGCCGAGCAACTCACCATGTCCGTCGAGCCGTTCGAGCCGCTCGAGGCACCGAAAGGGGTGTAACCGATGGACCGGCGCATGCTGATCCGGCCGCTCCTCGGCCTCGCCCTGCTCTCCACCGGCACCCTCGCCGGCGCCTTCGGCTACGGCGCCGCCAATCTGGTGCCCACGTTCGACGCCGTACCGCTGGCCATGCGGCTCTCCTTCCACGCCGAGCTGATGAAGATGAACGGCATCACCATGCAGGCGGCGATGGCCGTGTCGGCGCTCAGTGCGCTGGCCCTCGCCGTCCTGGGCCGCGGCACGGTGCGGCGGATCGCCGCGGGCGCGGGCCTGCTCGCGCTCGCGTCCTTCCTGATCACCCGGCTCGGCAACGTCCCGATCAACGGCCGGATCAAGGAGTGGGCCGTCTCCGCCGCCCCCGCGGACCACGCGGCGATCCTCGACCGCTGGGAGGCCTTCAACTACGCCCGTACGGGTACCGCGTTCGCTGCTTTCCTGCTGCTGATCGTGCTCGCCCTGTGCCACCGGCACAGGGCCGCGACCAGCCTCAGCGGGACGCCCTCCCCCGCCGGTCGATCTCCTCGGTCAGCTCGGCAGCCAGCTGCTTGATCGTGGCGAGCCCCGCCCTCCCCCACGGGTGCGGCTCGGTGTCCACGACGCAGATCGTGCCGAGCGCCATGCCCGTACCGTCGATGAGCGGCGTGCCCAGGTACGAGCGGATGCCGATCTCGTCCACCACCGGGTTGCCCGCGAAGCGGGGGTAGTCGCAGACGTCCTCCAGGACGAGGGCCTTGCGGCGCACCACCACGTGCGGGCAGTAGCCGTGGTCGCGGTCGAGGTAGCGGCCGACGCGCCCCTCCTTGGTGTCGATGCCGCGGTCCCGGCCCGCGACGTTCCCCTCGGGCGTGTGCAGACCGGCGAAGAACTGCCGGTTCTCGTCAATGAAGTTGACCATCGAGTAGGGCGCCCCGATCGTCTCCGCGAGCCGGTCCGCGAACGCGTCGAACGCCGGGTCCGGCTCGTCGCCGAGGCCCAGCTCCCGCAGTCGCAGCACCCTGCTGGACGCCTCCTTGTCGACGGGGGTCAGCAGCAGGTGCCCGGTCGGGTCGTACGTCATGCGTGCACTCCGTGGGTGGGGGCGGGGGCGGGGGCCGGGGTCTGGGTCAGCAGGTACTGGACGAGGGTCACCAGGGTCTGGATGCCGGAGCCCGGGACGCGCGCGTCGCACAGCACCACCGGCACCTCGGGCTTGAGGTCGACGGCCGCGCGCACCTCCTCCGGCTCGTAGCGGTACGAACCGTCGAACTCGTTGACGGCGACGACGAAGGCGATCCCGCGCCGCTCGAAGAAGTCGACGGCGGAGAAGCAGTCCTCCAGGCGTCGGGTGTCGGCGAGTACGACGGCACCGAGCGCCCCGTCGGACAACTCGTCCCACATGAACCAGAACCGCTCCTGGCCCGGGGTGCCGAAGAGGTACAGGACGTGGCGCGCGTCGAGGGTGAGGCGCCCGAAGTCCATCGCCACGGTCGTGGTGGACTTGCTCTCGATGCCCTCCAGGCTGTCGGTCGCCTCGCTGACCGTGGTGAGCAACTCCTCGGTGCTGAGCGGTTCGATCTCGCTGACCGTACTCACGAAGGTCGTCTTGCCCACGCCGAACCCGCCCGCGACCAGGACCTTCAGCGCGTCCGGGAAGCCGTCCCCGGAGTCCCTGGAGTCCCTGGAGTCTCTGGTGTCCCCGGAGTCCCCAGAGGCCCTGGCGTCCCTGGCGTGAGCACCGGGTGCGCGGGGGGCCGTCAGCGGGTCAGAGCCGTCGTCGTAGACCATCGAGCACTGCCTCCAGCAGGGACTGGTCATCGGTGGGGTGGTGGCGGAAGGTGGGGGCCTTGGCGGTGAGGGCGCCGCAGTCGACGAGGTCGGAGAGCAGCACCTTGGTCACCACGGCGGGCAGCCGCAGCTGCGCCGCGATCTCGGCCACGGAGGTGGGCCCGGCACCGCACAGTCCGAGTGCCTGTGAGTGCTCGGGCCCCATGTGGGCGACCGACACCGCGCCCGTCGGCACGACCATGGAGAGCAGGTCGAGCGGGGCGCTGGGCCGGGTTCTGCCGTTGATCACGGTGTACGGGCGGACGAGCCGGCCGGCCGCGTCGTCCAGCCACGGCCCGTCCTGCGGAAGTGCCGGAGGTGCCACGGTCACGGCCTCATCACCGAGGGCTCTACGGGCTGCCGCGCGGGCGTGACGAGATACGGCCGCACGCTCTTCACCAGCATCGCCATCTCGTACCCGAGGACCGCCGCGTCCGCCTCGCGGCCGGCCAGGACCGCGAGACACGTGCCGGACCCGGCGGTGGAGACGAAGAGCAGCGTCTGCGCCAACTCCACGACGACCTGCCGGACTTCGCCCCCGTCACCGAAGCGGATACCGGCGCTGCGGCCGAGCGAGTACAGGCCGGAGGCGAGCGCGGCCATGTGGTCGGCGCTGTCCGGGTCGAGTCCGTGGACCGATTTGACCAGTCCGTCGGAGGAGAGCAGGACCGCGCTGCGGGTGTGCGGCACCCGCTGCACCAGACCGCTCAACAACCAGTCGAGGTCGGAAACCTGGCCGGTCGGTACATCGCTCGCCATGGGGGATCGACTCCTTGAGTACGAAGTACGGCGTCAACTTGCGGGTCGTGGAAGGGGGTTGGTCGGGCCCACACGGCCTGGGGTCAGCCGGCCGGTTCGCCTTCCCCTTGGTGCGCACCGTCCTGGTGCGGGTGGGGTGCTGCGGGGCGCAGGGGTACGGGTGTGGGGTGCGCCTCGGGTTCGGGCCGCGGGTCGTCGTGCGCCTCGGCGAGTCCGATGCCGCGCTGGAAGGCGGCCATGAGGCCCGGGTCGTGGCCGTCCGTCTCCCGCTCGGCGGCCGAGGCGTGCGGCGCGGGGGCGTCGCGCAGCTGCGGCACCAGGTGCTCCTGGGCGCGGCGCTTGGGGAGTTGGGGCCTGCCCATGGTGCCGCGCACGCCCGTGGGTGCGGAGCTCGCGGGCTGCGGGGGCTGCGGGGGCCTGAGGGACGCGTCGGCCGGGTTGGGCCGCGACTCGTGGGCGCCGCGCACCGGGAGCGGGGGCGCCGGTCGGCCGCCGGGCTCGTCGTCCTGCGGCTGCGGCGCGGACTGCGTCGGGACCTGGGCGACGGGCGTGTGGGTCGCGGTGTGCAGCGTCAGCGCGGGCGCTTCGGCCCCCCGCCTGGGCAGCCGTACGGGCTCCGCCGGTGCGGGGGTGGCCGGGTGCGCGGCGGGGGTGTCCTGGTGGGGTACGGGGAGCGGGCCGATGGACGTGAACTGGTCGCTGTTCTGGGCCTGTTGGGCTTGCTGGGGCTGTTGGGCTTGCTGGGCCGTGGTGGCCTGCGCGGGGGGCGAGGTGCGGGCGGGCTGCGGGCCCGGCTGGAGGCCGCCCTCCTCGACCACCGGCTGCGGACCCGTACGGACCACCGGCTGCGATCCCGTATGGACCACTTGCTGCGATCCCGCATGGACCACTTGCTGCGGGCCCGTCCGAGACACCGCCTGCAGTCCCGGCTGGGCAGCGGTCTGCGGCTGTCGCCCAGCGGCGGCCGTCTGCGGCTGTCGCCCAGCGCCCGCCGCCTGCGGCTGCTGCCCGTCGGCGGCCGTCTCCTCGTCCGCGCCGAGGAGGCTCTGCGGCAGCACGATGACGGCCTGCACACCGCCGTAGATGTTGGTCTGCAGCCGTACGGCGATGCCGTGCCTGCGGGCGAGTGCGGCGACCACGAAGAGGCCGATGCGCCCCCCGGCGATGAGCCCGGCGACGTCGACGTCCTCGGGGTCGGCGAGCAGCGCGTTCATCTCGCTCTGCTCCTCGCCCGCCATGCCCAGGCCCCGGTCCTCCACCTCGATGGCGAGGCCCGAGGTGACCCGGCTGGCGCGCATCAGGACCTGGGTGTGCGGGGGTGAGAACACCGAGGCGTTCTCGACGAGTTCGGCGAGCAGGTGGATCACGTCGGCGACCGCGTGTCCGCGCAGCGTGCCGTCGATCGGTGGCACGAGCTTGACCCGGGAGTACTGCTCGACCTCGGCGATCGCGGAGCGCAGCACCTCGCTCATGGTGACGGGGTGGGACCACTGGCGGCGCGAGATGGCGCCGCCGAGCACGGCGAGGTTCTCGGCGTGCCGGCGGATGCGGGTGGCGAGGTGGTCGACATGGAAGAGGCCCTTGAGCAGCTCGGGGTCCTCGACCTCGTTCTCCAGCTCGTCGAGCAGCTGGATCTCGCGGTGCACCAGGGACTGCAGCCTGCGGGCCAGGTTGACCAGAAGCTCGACCTTCTGCTCGCTGCTGGCCTGGCTGGACAGCTGCGCGGCCTGCACGACGGAGGCGGCAGCGGACTCGTGCGCGCGGGTCAACTCCCGTGCGAGCTGGTCGAATTCGTCGCCCGCCATTCCGGCCGCCGGGCCGGGGGACGTCGTGGTGGTGCGCGGGGCGGCTTCGCCGCGGCGCAGTCGCTCGACGAGGGCGCGCAGGTCGCTCTGTCCGCGGGCGGTGGTGCGGCGCAGGGCGGACACGCGGTCCATGACGGCCCGGGTGGTGCGGTCGGCGGCCACGACGGCGGCGGCGATCCCGGCGACGGCCACGGTCGCGGCGGCGGCGAGGAGGCCCCACAGGAGCGGGGTGGGCCGGGCGCCGGTGACCTGGACGACGCAGAGCACGGCGGCCGCGCCGGCCAGGGCGACGGCCACGGCGGGCAGGACGGAGGCGCGCAGGAGTTGCCGGCGTATCCGGGCCTCGGGCAGCTCCTTGACGGCACGGGGTCCGGGCCTGCCATGGCGTCCGCCCTCGCGGCGTTCTGCGCGTGCGGCCGGTTCGCGAAGGTGAGACATCAGCGTCCTCGTCGAGTGGACTCGTGGTGCGCGGGCATCGGCGCTCGGCCTCGGGCATGCGGCATGGCGGTGCCGTTCGTCGGCGAGCAGTGGATGCGCCCTGCGTTGGTCGACGAGCACACACGGTAGTCACGAATCACGGCCCCGCGATGGGCAGTTGAGGAACTTCACCGAACCGCGTTCAACCCCGGTGTGACATCTCGTACAATCGCGCGAATCCCGCAGGTCGGACGCTTGTTCGCGTAGCTTCCGGCCGGCCTCTGGAGCGGTTCGTACGGGGTGGTCCCGGGCGGCTTCGCAGGTGGGCGGGGCGGCGCGTGGGTGACTCCGGCGGGAGCGCGGTGGGAGCGGCGGCGGTTCCGCGCACCGGTGCGCGGGGCGCGCACGGCGCGGGCGGGCGCCGGAGGCGGGATGCGGCGTACGAACTCCGGGCGTCTTCGCGATCAGAAACGATCGGCATCCGCAACCGTACGAAAGAGAAACGGGCACGCCCGGTCTCTGGAGGGGTACTCCGAGAGACCGGGCGTGCCCGGGAACTTCCCTGCCGCGGTGGCTAGTTGTCGCCGCGCCACCAGTTCAGCCACAGGTTCAGGACCTTGCCTCCGAGCGACGGCTTCGTCGGTGCCGGGGGCGGCGGTCCCGGCTGGAGCAGCGAACCCGCCCTGGGAGCCTCGCCGTTGGCGACGGCCGAGGCCTTCTCGGCGGCGCGTGCGGCACGCGGCGAGAAGCGCACCGGGAGGGTCTTCAGGGCCCGGTGGAAGGGGCCCGGGCGCCACTCCAGGGTGGACTCGTCGACCGCGAGGCGCAGGTCCGGCAGGCGCTTGAACAGCATCTCGATCGCGGTGTGCGCGATGGAGAGGGCCTGGCGCTGCGCGGGGCACTGGTGCGGGCCCGCGGACCACGCGAGGTGGGCGCTGTGCGTCGCGTCCTGCTCGGCCGCGATGCCCTCGTCGGGGTCGTTGTTGGCCGCCGCGAAGGAGATCAGGATCGGCACGCCGGTCGGGAACACCACGTCGTGCAGCTCGGTCGTACGACGGGCGTAGTGCACGCCGTAGTTGGCGAGCGGCGGGTCCCAGCGCAGCACGTCGTTGATGGACTCGCTGATCGGCGGGTTGATGCCGGCGAAGTGCCCGGCGAACCGCGGGTCGGCGAAGATCTTCAGGGCGGCCGTGCCGATGAGGTTGGCCTCCGGCTCGGTACCGGCGCCCATCAGCGTGACGAGCTGGTGGATGATCTCCTCGCCGCCCGGCTGCGCGGGGTGGGCGAGCATCCAGCTGGTGACGTCGGAGCCGGGCGTCGCGGTCTTGAACTCCAGGAGGTCCACAAGACCCTGGGTGACCAGGGCGTTGGACTTCTCGGGCTCGCGGCCGTCGAAGAGGGCGGACATGCCCTCCACGAGCCGGTCGGCGATGTCGTCGGGGCAGCCGAACATGCGGTTGAAGACGCGCAGCGGCAGGGTCTTGGCGTACTGCCCGATCAGGTCGGCGCGCCCGGTCGGGGCGAACTGGTCGATCAGCTCGTCGGCGGCCTCTTCGACGAAGCGGCGCAGCTGGTAGAGGTCGACCTTGCCGAGTGCGTCGTCGATGACCTGACGGCGTGCCTGGTGCTCGTGGCCGTCGCTGAAGAGGGCGTTGGGCCGCCACTCCATCATCGGGCGGACGGTGCTGTCGGCCGGGACGTTGCCCCGCATCAGGTCGGCCCAGTTGCGCGGGTCCTTGGAGAAGTCGGGGCTGAGCAGGATCTCGCGGGCCGTGGCGTAGCTGGTCACGAGGATGGCGTGCACGCCCGGTTCGAGCGCGACGGGGTGGGCGCGGGAGCCGGTGGCCCGCAGACGTCCGTAGACGGCGTGCGGGTCGGCGGCGAAGTCCGCGCCGAACAAGGGGGTGACGGCCGCGGCACCCGTGCCCGTCACGGGGCAGCCGGGCGCGTTCTGGCTCTGTTGGCCGTAGGAGTCGACGGGGTAACTCACCGGAAGCTCTCTTGGTGTACGGCCCGCTCGTGGAGGTGTTCCACGAGGCGGATCAGGGCGATGGTGGAGGACTGGGGGTCACGTGCGTCGCAGGTGACCAACGGGGTGTCATGGTGCAGGTCGAGCGCGTCCCGGACCTCGGCCTCGTCGAACCTGCGCCCGCTCGCGAAGTGGTTCACGGCGACGCCGTACGGCAGTCCGAACTCCTCGACGCGGTCGAACACCGGGAACGACTCGGCGAGGTTGCGGGTGTCGGCGAGGACGAGGGCGCCGAGTGCGCCGTACGCCAGGTCCTGCCACAGGCGCCGGAAGCGCTCCTGGCCGGGGGCGCCGAACAGGTACAGGACGAGGCGGGGGCTCAGCGTGAGCCGGCCGAAGTCCATGGCGACGGTGGTGGTCTTCTTGTCGGGGAGGCCGACCAGGTCGTCGTAGCCGACGCTGGAGGCCGTCATGACCTCTTCGGTACGGAGCGGGTCGATCTCGGACAGGGTTCCCACGTACGTGGTCTTGCCGACGCCGAAGTGCCCCGCGACCAGGATCTTCGTGGCCACCTGCACGGTGTCGGCCAGATATATGGGCTGCTTAGAGACGGGCGCGGAGCCCATTGAGGACCTCCTCCAGGAGGGTTCTGTCTGTGGCGGGGGTGCTGGTGGGCGACGTGCGGGTGGTGATGAGCTGCTCGTCGACGAGGTCAGCGACCAGCACCTTGGTCAGCGCCACCGACAGGTTGAGGTAGCCCGCTGCCTCGGCGACCGTCATCAGCGCGCCGCCCCGGCAGAGTTCGGTGATGGCGCGCTTCTCGCGGTTGAGCCGGTGCAGGGGCTCATTGCTTGCGGTCGCCTTGATCAGGGTGATGACGTCGATGTCCGCTCTCGACGGCTTGGCTCGCCCACCGGTGATGACATAAGAGCGGACCAGTGAGCTGTCGTCCGGTGCGCTCATCCGTGGTAGCCAAAGCCCTGCCGGTCCGCTACGGCCATCTCGTGCCCGATCTGGCCGACCAGCTCCTGCATCCGGCGGCTGATGGCGGCGATGTCCACCGCGGCCGTCGTCGACACACCCAGGTAGGCACCCGCTCCGGCACGAATGGCGAAGACGTACCGCGAGTCGAACTCGATCATCGTCTGGAGCCAGGGGTTGTGCGCCCCGCCGCTGAAGATCGGGTCCTGGCACAGTGACGCGAGGCCGGACATGGCGGCGGAGTAGGTGTCCGCCTCGTCCTTGCTGATCTCCTCGGTGCGGGCCTGCATGAGGCCGTCCCGGGAGAGCAGCACCGCGTGCAGGACCTCGGGGATCTCGAGGAGGCTGCGCAGCATCCACGCGGGCTTGCTCGTCGTGTCACTCATGAAGTTGTCGTCCCCTTGTGCTCGTCTGCCGTGCTGCTGACACGGCCCTCACGGTTGCCCCGCTGCAGTGCAGCCATACGGCGCGCGGTCTCCTCCGCGGAGCGGGGAGGCTGCACGTCGCCGTCCTGGAGTCGCGCGTCCACGGCCGGTGCCTTGCGGCGGCGCCGCGGCAGTCCGCCCGATGTGGTGCCGAGGTCGCCGGTGCCGGGCGGCGCGGTCCCCTCGCTCCGGTCGGCCTCGGTGGGCGACTCGGGGCCGGGCGCCGCGCTCCAGTCACGGGTGGTGGACGGCGTGTGCGGGCGCGGGGGTTCGGGCGCGGGCGGGGGCGTGTGCGCGGGCTCGGTGGACTGCATCGGCGCGTGCGTGGGCGTGGGCTCCTGCCGGGGTGCGGGCATCGGCGCGGGCGCGGGTCGCGGGGCCGGTGCGGGCCTGGGCGCGGGCGGCGGCGGGGGCGCCACGGCGGGGCGCTCCTCGGTGGCCGCGGTGAGCGGTGCGGCGGTCGAAGGGGCCGCCGCGGCATGGCCGTTGAGGACGTCCATGGGGCGCTGCGGGGCCACGCCGGGCACCTGCTTGGGCGCGCTCTCGGGCATCTGCGTGAGCAGCGCGTTGGGCAGCATGATGACGGCTCGTACGCCCTTGTAGAGGCTGGTCTTGAGGCCGACGGAGAAGCCGTACTGCTGGGCGAGCTGGCCGACGACGCGGAAGCCGAAGCTGGGCTCCTCGGCGAGCTCCTCGATGTCCAGGGCCGGGGGGCGGGACAGGAGTTCGTTGGCCTCCTGGACCTTCTTGGGGGCCATGCCGAGACCGCGGTCGTCGACGGAGATGGCCACGCCGTTGGGCAGGCGCTCCAGCTCGACCTCGATGGGCTGCTCGGGGTTGCTGAACTGGTCGGCGTTGTCGAGGAGTTCGGCCACGGCGTGCACGATGGGGTTGACCGCGTGGGCGGCCACGCCGACGTCCAGCTCGTTGACGAGGCGTACGCGGGTGAAGCCGCGGATGTAGCCGGTGGCACCGCGGACGACGTCCGTCGCGGTCTCGGGTACCCGGGAGCGGCCGGGGAAGCCGCCGCAGAGCACCACGATGTTCCTCGCCTTGCGGAGGAAGTACGACGTGCGGTGGTCGACCTTCATCAGCGCTTCGAGGAGCCGGGGGTCCTGGAGCATCCGCTCCAGGTCGCTGATGGTCTTCTGCTGCTCGGAGCCGCGGGCCAGGAAGCTCTCGCCGATGACCTTGAGGAGCTTCCACAGGGACTCGCCCATGCGGTCCCGGGCGACGTCGCTCAGCTGCGAGAACCACTCGGCGATGACCCGCAGGTCATGCTCGAAGTCGCTGCCCGCCAACGAGCCGAAGGCTTCGGGGAGTTGGAACGGGGGCGGGGTCTCGTTGGGGTTCGCGAGGCGCGGCAGGTAGTTCTCGAGCAGGAAGCGTGCCGCGTCGTCCCTCCGCTGTCGCTGCGCCATCGCCTCGGCGCTGCGCTTGCGTTGAACGCGGGCCACATTGTGCCCTCGCAGTGCGAGCACCACGAGGACAACCATGGCCCCGATCAGGCACCAGAACACCCAGTCCTGCTGCCCAAGGTATTGGATCATCGCTCTAGGGCCCCTCGGCCCATCCTCCTTCGTCTAATCGATTCCTCACACTCAACGCCCCTTCGCCTGGCGGCCGTTGAGGGCCGTTGCCAGGAGATAGCCGTCGAGTCCCGTGAGGTCGCCGCTACGGGCGGGGGTCCCGTATGCGCGCATCAGAGCCTTGGTGCCACGCAGTGCGGCGGGTGAACGGCGTGCGATGGTGCGTGCCCACCGGTCGACGATCTTGTCGAGTTCCGTGGAGTCGGCTGCTACGCGGTGCAGCAGCGACCACTCCAGGGCTCGTGCAGAGTCCACGACGTCGCAGGTCAGCACCATTTCCCGGATACGGGGTGCGCCGACCTCGGCGATCAGCCGGCTCAGCGCGCCGCCCCAGGCCGTCGGGAGTCCGAGGCCGAGTTCGGGCATCCGGAAGGTGCAGTCGGCGGTGCCGACGCGCAGGTCGCAGTAGAGGGCCAGGGCCACTCCTGCGCCCACGGCGGGTCCGCGTACGGCGGCGATGGTGGCCACGTCGGCGGACTCCAGGGCCTCGCAGACGCGTCGGGCCTTCTCGGCGACCCGGAGGACGGCCTCGCCGGTGCTGTCGGCCTCGGCCAGGGACTCCAGTTCGTGGCGGTCGCCGCCGAGGCAGAACTCCGTCTCCTCGCCCGCGAGCACCATCACGCGCAGGTCGGGGCGTTTCCGCAGGTGTGCAAGTACGTCCTCGAGGTCGTCGAGGAGGGCCTCGTCGGCGACGTTCTTGGCGCCCTCGCGGCGCATGCGTACGTGCAGGGCTGCGCCACGCTCGGTGACGTCGAGGGTCTTCAGGTCCAGGGAAAGGGTCTGCTGGTCCATCGTCACGCTCCGAAAGAGTAGAAGCGCGGCTTGGGCGCGAGGCCCACCCGCAGACTGGCCATCCGCCGGAACGCCACCCTCGGCTCCCAGCGCGGCTCGGACACCACCCGCAGTGTGGGAAAGCGGGTCAGCAGCTTCCGGAGCAGCACATGGCCCTCCAGCCTGCCGAGTCCGGCCCCGAGACAGAAGTGGGCACCCTGGCCGAAGGCCAGATGCCGGGAGGGCCCGGGGCGTCGCACATCGAAGCGATCGGGGTCGGCTATGAACCTCGGATCATGATGTGCCGAGCCTATGCACACGTACACCAACTGCCCCTTGCCTACGGCAACATCTGACAGAGAGTCACTGCGGGACCCTACACGAGTAGTTATCGACACCGCGGGGTCATATCGAAGAATCTCCTCAGTCGCTGCGGGAATCCCTTCGGGGTGGTATCGGAGCCAGTCGGCCTGGTCCGGATGCCGGTCGAGGAGCCACATCGCGGCGTTGAGGAGGTTGGACGTCGTCTCAAGTCCCGCCATGATGCTGAAGGTTGCCAGCCGCTGCACGATCTCCGCCGCCTGCTGGGGGTCCTTCTCCACCTCGCTCCACGCACGGATCCAGGAGGAGAGTACGTCCTCGCCGGGCGACTTGGTGCGTTCGGCCACCAGGTCCTCGAAGTACGCCTTGAGGTTCAGGGCGGACTCGTCGGCGACGGCCAACTGGGCGGGCGTGGGGAAGAGTTCCTGCGACCAGGCCTGCCCGTGCGTCCAGTCGCGGAGGTTGCGGTAGTCGGCGGCGGGCACGCCGAGCCAGCGTCCTACGGCGGCCACGGGGAGGCCGTCGCCGACGATGTCCGCGTAGTCGGCCTCGCCGTCCTCCTTCATCCTGACTTCGAGCTCGTCGAGGACACCGTCCACCAACCCACCAACTACTGCGCCGAGTTGGTCGATTGTGCCACGGTCGAAGGTATTGCCGAGCACGCGGCGCTGCCGGGTGTGCTCGGGGGCGTTCAGGAGCATGATCATCTGGCTGAACTC
Organism: Streptomyces sp. LHD-70; assembly: GCF_031157275.1. Lineage (GTDB taxonomy): Bacteria > Actinomycetota > Actinomycetes > Streptomycetales > Streptomycetaceae > Streptomyces. Next base: position 44,892 of record NZ_JAVIFW010000010.1, on the reverse strand, counting down.
GGTGGAGGCGGGGGACGTCCACCTCGGCTCGCCCTGCTGCAGACGCCATTCGAGGTCCGGTGTGCGGTACGAGCGGTCGCGCAGCACCGTGCTGGCGGCCTCGTACGACGTGACCATCACGCCACCCCACGGGGACGGCACGACGTCGCCGCACTCGCGCAGCTTCTCGTAGGCCGGCCAGGGGTTGCTCTGCCCGTCCCCGAATTTGCGTGCTGAACGTAACCGGGAGAGGAGCACGGCCACCTGGCGCGTGGCATCGGGCGCCGGCGGCGGCGCCGCTTCGGCAGATTCGGCCGGAACCGACTGCTGTGCTTGTTGCGGGGGAACGGATTGTGGACAGGCTATCGAGGCGTCAACGGACATGTGCTCCTCCAACCCACGGGGCGCGACGCGGGCGCGTGCCGGATGAACTTGTAGGACTCATATGCCTGTTGACCTTGGCAGGTCTCCTACCTAGTGTGAAGGACGCTTTTTCGCCACTACGGCCGACGAGCCACCCCTGGTCTCAGCCATCGAGACGGGCGCTCCGCTTTGCGGCCCCTCAACACGGCTCGACCAGCGGGATTCTTGAGACAGATGGGATTCCGCGTAACCCTTGGGGCCGTTGTGGCTCCACATGTCACCGTGGCTCAAATTCGCCCTACCGCACACCTCGATCGCGCGGGCGAGCGACCACTAAACATCAACGTCGGCCGGTTCTGCTCCGCCGCAGACTCTGTCCGGCAATCGACGCTCGGTCCAGCCTTCATGACGGTCCGTCAGGGTCTGACACACAAGCGCCACGGAACCGTCTGTGCACGTTCATGGGGTGAAGGCTTGACCGGCCGGAGGCTCTTGTTCCGTCGGGGCGGGGTGGCGGGCACGCGCCCTCGCACCCCGCCCCGCGCCTCGCCCCGCGCCTCGCCCGGCTCCCGGCCCCGTTCCCCGCGCGCTCACGCGTCCGTGCGGATCACCACGTCCAGGACGCGCGGGCCGTGCACGCCCTCGACGCGTTCCAGCTCGATGTCGGACGTGGCCGACGGCCCGCTGATCAGGGTCGTGGGCCGCTGCGGCACGAGCCGCGCCACGGCCTCCGGCACGCCCGCCTCCACCGACGACAGGTCGACGACGCACACATGAAGGTCGGGCACGAGCGACAGCGCCCGCCGCCCCTGGTCGGCCGAGCCGTCGAGGAAGATCGTGCCGGTCTCCGCGCAGCTGACCGCCGAGGCTGTCACCACCCCGTCCAGCGCGTCGAGTTGGGGCGCCGGAATCTCCGCCGCGTCCTCGCGCACCTCACCGTCGTACGCCGCGAGCCAGCCCCGGTCGAGCCCCGCGGGCACCCCGACCTTCCGCGCTCCGCGCTCGCGCAGCACGTCGGCGATCACCTCGGCGGTGCGGTCGGCCGTGCAGGTGTGCACCTGGGCCCGGTAGTCCATGAGCCGGTCGACGAAGAGGGCGAGCCGTTCGCCGTCGGGCAGGGTCCGGCCGGTGCGGTAGTCGCGCGGGACGGTCACATCGGGCCGGTGCGCGAGGGTCAGGGCGTCCCGTACCCGTCCGAGCACGGTCTCTCGTGCGCTCACTGCTGCTCTCCGTCCTCGTGCGACCCATCGGTCCGCACGCCTTCGTCCGCTGCCGCCCGCAGTGCCGCCGCGCCCTCGGCGGACGCCATCCACGCGCGGAAGGTCTGCCGGGGCGGCGCCGGTGTGTCCCTGCTGTCGCTCCAGCCGTCGAAGGGAGGCGGCAGCTTCGAGATCGTGCCGTCCCGCCCGGCGACCACCCGGCCCGCTCCGGCCGACTTCTGTGCCGCCGTGTACAGCTTCGGCCGCTTCATGACCTGGGCCGCGGCCTTCATGGCCAGCTTCTCCGCCGTCGTACCGGACTGCTCCGTGTGCTGGTGCCGCAGCTCGACCAGGAGCGACGGGATGTCGATCTTCACCGGGCAGGCGTCGAAGCACGCCCCGCACAGCGTGGAGGCGTACGGCAGCGAGCTGTTGGGGTCGTCCTTGGCCGCGTGCATCCCGGCGAGCTGCGGAGTGAGGACCGCGCCGATCGGGCCGGGGTAGGTGGAGCCGTAGGCATGGCCGCCGGCCCGCTCGTACACCGGGCAGACGTTGAGACAGGCCGAGCAGCGGATGCAGTTGAGCGCCTCGCGCCCGACCTTGTCCGCGAGCGCGGCCGTACGCCCGTTGTCGAGCAGCACGAGGTGGAACTCCTGCGGACCGTCGCCCGGAGTCACGCCCGTCCACATCGAGGTGTACGGGTTCATGCGCTCGCCGGTCGAGGAGCGCGGCAGCAACTGCAGGAAGACCTCCAGGTCCTGGTAGCGCGGCAGCACCTTCTCGATGCCCATGACGGTGATCAGCGTGCGCGGCAGTGTCAGGCACATCCGGCCGTTGCCCTCGGACTCGACCACCGAGAGGGTGCCGGTCTCGGCGATGCCGAAGTTGGCGCCCGAGACGGCCACCGGGGTGGTCATGAACTTCTCGCGCAGATACGCGCGCGCGGCTGCCGCCAGGTGCGCCGGTACGGAGTCGAGTCCGGGGTCGACGCCGGGGATCGCGGCGCGGAAGATCTCCCGGATCTCCTCCCGGTTGCGGTGGATCGCGGGCACCAGGATGTGCGACGGCTTGTCGTCCGCGAGCTGCACGATCAGCTCGGCGAGGTCGGTCTCGTACGCGGTGACGCCCTGGGCCTCCAGGTGTTCGTTGAGGCCGATCTCCTGCGTGGCCATCGACTTGACCTTGATGACCTCGTCGCTGCCGGTCTCCCGGACGAGCCGCGTGACGATCTCGTTGGCCTCGACTCCGTCGCGCGCCCAGTGGACGGTGCCGCCGTGCTCGGTGACCTTCCGCTCCAACTGCTCCAGGAGTTCGGGCAGTCGGTTCATGGTGTCGGTCTTGATCGCCGAGCCGGCGTCCCGCAGCCGCTCCCAGTCGGGGAGTTCGGCGGTGACGTCGAGCCGTTTGGCGCGGATGGTGTGGGTGGCCTTGCCGAGGTTGCGGCGCAGCTGCTCGTTGCGCAGCTCGTCGCGGGCGGCCGCGGGGAACGTCCGCTCGCCGCGCAGGTTGCCCGTCCCGTACGGGGAGCGGGGCGGGGCGGCGGGCATGCCGAGGAAGGTGCTGCTCATCGTGCGGCCTCCGACAGGTGATCGGCCTGCATGGCGTACGGCGTGCTCCGGGTCGAGGCGAGGATCTGGGCCAGGTGCAGCGTGCGCGTACCGGACTTGATCCGGGAGAGCCCGCCGCCGATGTGCATCAGGCAGGAGGAGTCCCCGGCCGTGCAGACGTCGGCGCCGGTGGCGGCGACGTGGCGCATCTTGTCCTGGAGCATCGCGGACGAGGTCTCGGCGTTCTTGACCGCGAAGGTGCCGCCGAACCCGCAGCACGCGTCGGCCTCCGGCAGCTCCACCAGATCGATCCCGTCGACCGCGCGCAGCAGCCGCAACGGCTTCTCGCCGACTCTCAGCATCCGCAGCGAGTGGCAGGTGGGGTGGTAGGTCACCCGGTACGGGAAGTACGCGCCGACGTCGGTCGCGTCGAGCACATCGACGAGGAACTCCGACAGTTCGTACGTCTTGGCCTGCACGGTGGCCACCCCGGCGCGCAGCGCGGCGTCGCCGTACCGCTCCGCGACGATCCCGTGCTGGTGGCGGACCGATCCCGCACACGACCCGGACGGCATCACGACCGCCTCGATCGACGGATCGCCGAACTGCTCGGCGAAGCCCCGCACCAGCGGGACCGGTTCCCGCTGGTAGCCGGTGTTGACATGCATCTGGCCACAGCAGGTCTGCTCCGGCGGGAACACCACCTCGTGGCCGAGGCGGGCCAGCAGGACAGCGGTGGATCTCACCGCCTCGGGGAAGAGCGTGTCTCCCAGACAGGTGGCGAAGAGTCCGATGCGCATGGGACCTCCCCGATCGTTTCCGGCACGCCGCGCGCACCATGTTTACGGTCCGACCATACTCATTGCGAGCCAAAAGTGGAACCACAACAGTTTGGTCGGACCTTATTGACATGCAACATCTTCGGTGCGCTACTGAGTTCCGTTCGTCAGCGACACGGCGCCGCGGACGCCCGGGGCGGGACCCGGCACCGGCAGGCGCAGGCACAGGCACAGTCCGAAGGAGCACGCACGTGACCACCGCGCCACCAGCCGCACTAGCGGCCTACACCCCCGACGTGACCGCCGTCGGGGACAGCCTCACCGCCGGCGCCCTGCTGGGCCTGGTCCCCCTCGCGGCCTTCTTCCTGCTGCTGATGGCGGCCAAGCGCCCCGCCCTGCAGTCCGCGCTCGGCGCCCTGCTGACCGCGCTGCTCGTGGCGGTCCTCGGCTTCGGCATGCCGGTCCAGCTGGGCGTGCTGTCCGCCACCCAGGGCCTGCTCTTCGGCCTCTTCCCGGTGATGCTGATCGTGGTGGCCGCGATCTGGTTCTACGAACTCACCGTCGTCAGCGGCCGGTTCGAGGATCTGCGCCGCTCCTTCAGCGCGGTCGGGCGCGCGGATCTTCGAGTACAGGCGATGCTGATCGCCTTCTGCTTCGGCGGTCTCCTGGAAGCCCTCGCCGGGTTCGGCGCGCCCGTCGCGATCACCGCGGCGATGCTGATGGCGCTCGGCCTGCCGAAGCTCAAGGCGGCCGTGACGGTCCTGGTCGCCAACACCGCGCCGGTCGCCTTCGGCGCGATGGCCATCCCGATCACCACCGCGGGCAACCTCACCGGTATCCCGCCCGGCGAGATCGCCGCCGTGGTCGGCCGGCAGAGCCCGCTGCTCGCCCTCTTCGTACCGCTGCTGCTGCTCTTCATCGTCGACGGCAGGCGCGGGGTCCGGCAGTTGTGGCCGATCGCGCTCGTCACCGGGGCCGTGTTCGCCGTCGCCCAGTTCTGGTGCTCGGCCCACTTCGCGTACGAACTCACCGATGTGGTGGCCGCGTTGGCCGGGTTCGCCGCCGCCGTGCTCATGCTGCGCTTCTGGGCCCCGCACACCCCGGACGAGCAGCGCTCCCAGGTCGAGGCCGAGCCGCTCACCACCCGCCGTGTCGTCCTCGCCGTGCTGCCGTACATCCTGGTGATCGCCGTCTTCGCCCTCGCCAAGCTCCGGGCGGGCGCCCTGGACATCCCCCGGCTGCTCGGCACGCTCGACATCGAGGCGCCCTGGCCCGGCCTGTACGGGAACCTGCTGGCGCCCGACGGCTCCCCGGCCGGCAGCGCGGTCTACAAGGCGGAGCTCCTGGGCAACCCCGGCACCCTGCTGATCGTCTCCGGCCTCCTGGTGATGCTCGTCTACGGCCGCGCCCGGGACGCCGACCGCTTCCCGATGACCGGCCGGATGGGCCTGTCGGCCGCGGTGCGCACGGTGCGGACCATGCGGACCGCCATCATCACCGTCGCGACCGTCCTGTCGCTGAGCTACGTCATGAACCAGTCCGGCCAGACCGTCGCCATCGGCACCTGGCTGGCGGCCGTCGGCGGCATCTTCGCGCTGCTCTCCCCCGTGCTCGGCTGGCTCGGCACCGCCGTCACCGGCTCGGACACGTCCGCGAACGCCCTGTTCGCCACACTCCAGCAGACCGCGGGCAAGGGCGCGGGAATCGACCCCACTCTGCTGGTGGCCGCGAACACCTCGGGCGGCGTCGTCGGCAAACTGGTCAGCCCGCAGAACCTGACGATCGCCGCGACCGCGGTCGAACAGCCCGGCTCCGAACGGATCCTGCTGCGCAAGGTCGCGGGCTACAGCGTCGCGCTGCTTGCCGTCCTGTGCGTGCTTGTCTATCTGCAGTCGCTGCCGGTACTGAGCTGGATGCTGCCGTAAGCACCGTTGCGAGGGCGTGCCCTACTCGGCCGCGCCCTCGCGCTCGTTCTCGCCCTCGCGCTCGTCCTCGCCCTCGCGCTCGTTCTCGTCCTCGTCCTTCTCGTCGACGAGCGTTCCGTGGAATCCGCGGATGTGCTTCTCGACGAGGTCGGCCGCCTCGGCGCCCTGACCCGCCCGGACCAGACGCAGCAGTTCGGCGTGCTCGGCGTTGAGCCCTGCCGCCGTGGCGGGCCAGTCCTCGGCCGCCTCCAGGGCCTGGAGGATGAGCGGGCGCACCGATTCGCGTACGGCCGAAGTCAGCGTGGAGGTCAGCTGGTTGCCGGAACCGCGGGCGATCTGGACGTGGAAACGGGTGTCCAGGTCGTTGAACTCGGCCACCCCGACGGACGGTTCCTTCATCCGTACGAGGAGTGCCTCCGCCTCGTCGAGGTCCTCGGCCGAGGCGTGCTCGGCGGCCGCCGCGAAGCTGGACCGCTCCAGGACGACGCGGGCCTCGAGGACGTCCTCCAGGCGGTAGCTCCCGAGGGCGAAGTGGAGACGGAGCAGGCGGCCGAGGGCGTCGTCGGGGTTGCGGACGATCCGCGCCCCGGCGTCCGGGCCGCGCCCGGCCTGTGCCACGAGCACGCCGATGGTCTCCAGAACGCGCAGCGCCTCCCGCAGCGCGGAGCGGCTGACCCCGAGCACCGGCGCCAGCTCCCGCTCCGGCGGCAACCGGTCCCCGGCCTTGAGCTCACCGGCGAACACCCGCTGCTCGATGCTTTCGAGCACCAGCTCATGGGTGCGGGACTGCCGCACGGGTTGCCACTCGACAGACATCCGCCACTCCCTCGCTCGGCCGATTCGTCCGAGCTCTCACTATGTCACACAGTGCGTATGGTCGGACCAAACGGGAGCTCCGCCTCAGCTGCGGCCCCTCACCCTCCCGAGCCAGGTCGAGGCGACTTACCCCTCCCGAGCCAGGTCGAGGGCCGCCCGGGTCGCGGCCACCGCCACGTCGTCCGCCTCCGACCGCAGGCGCCACGGCTGGGCGAGGGGTGCGGAGACCGGGCGCCACCACGCCTGAGCGGGAAGCTCCCCCGCGGGCTCGAAGGGCTCGCCGGGGTGGGGCGTGGCGACCGGCTGGGCGGCCTCCTCCGCGGCGTGCCGGGTCCACTCGCCGGGCTCGGCCCACGGGTGCGGGGCCAGGTTGAACGTGCCCCAGTGGATGGGAAGGAGCGCGCCGTGCGGCCGGCCGCCCTGCAGGTCGAGGTGGGCCTGGACGCCCTCCTCGGGGGTCATGTGGATGTCCGGCCAGTACTCGCTGTAGGCGCCGATCTGGATCATCGTCGCGTCGAACGGGCCGTGCTCCGCACCGATGTCGCGGAAGCCCGGGAAGTACCCGGTGTCCCCGGAGTGGAAGATGCGGTGCTCGTCCCCCGCCACCACCCAGGACGCCCACAGCGTGTGCTGTTCGTTGCGCAGGCCGCGGCCGCAGAAGTGCCGGGCCGGGGTGGCGGTGAGGCTGAGCCCCGCGATCCGCGTCTGCTCGTTCCAGTCCAGCTCGCGCAGCCGGTCCGGGGAGACGCCCCAGTGCTCCAGGTGCGCCCCGACGCCGAGCGGCACCGCGAAGACCGTGTCCGTGTCGGCCAGGGCCTTGATCGTGGGCAGGTCCAGGTGGTCGTAGTGGTCGTGCGAGATGACGACCACGTCCACGGGGCCGAGCGCGGTGAGCGGGACCGGCACCGGATGCAGCCGCTTCGGCCCGGCGAAGTCGAAGGGGGAGCAGCGCTCTCCCCAGACCGGGTCGAAGAGCACCCGGCGTCCGTCGATCTCCGCGAGCACGCTGGAGTGCCCCATCCAGGTCAGCCGCAGGCCGCTCGCGGGCGGACGCGCGAGGTCGGCGAGCGTCGTCGGGTGCACGGGCACGGTCCCGGAGGGTGCCCGGCGCAGCCGCTCCTCCTTGCGGAAGTACGTCTTCGCGAACTCGACCTTGGAGCCCAGGGGGCCGACGCGCGCCCCCACCGGGTTGGTGAACCGGCCGTTCGCGAAGTTCGGCGAGCTGTGGATCCGCGCCAGGCGCTCACCGCTCGGATCGGCACCGAAGGGTGCGGGCCGCAGCGAGCGGAGCCCGGAGCGAAGGGAACGGAAGCCGGTCACGGATCCTCCAGCAGTGCTGTTCGGTCGGTTTTCCATTATGGGCGGCAGGTCTGACAACGCCTCACGGACGCCTCCCCCGGGACGGGCGTACGCCCCTCACCCGGCAGGCTGCCCGTAAGCGCGCCCGACCGGCAGCCGGAGCACGAGCCGCCGGTCACGCACCATCGCGGCGCGGTAGTCGTCCCAGTCCGGGTGCTCGCCGCGCACGTCGCGGTAGAGCCGGATCAGCTCCTCGACCGTGTCGTCGTACGGGTCCTCCGCCGCCGGAGTGAGCTCGGCGGTGCCCTCGACGACGGTCCAGGCCCAGCGGTCGGCGCTCGTGACGTGGTACGAGGCGCGGGGGTCGCGGCGCAGGTTGCGGGTCTTGGCGCGGTCGTCCGTCACGGAGATCCGCAGGACGCGCGCCGACGGGTCGTAGTGGTGGTTGACGTTGGACAGCTGGGGGCGCCCGTCCCGTCTCAGCGTGACGAGGACCCCGCCGTCGTACTCCGTGAGCAGCTTCAGCAGGGCGTCCTGATGATCGTCGCCTGTCGTCATGCCTCGACAACGTGCCGGGCCCCCGAAGGATTCCGCCCGCGCGATGTCACATTCCGTCCACCGCCACACGTCGAAGGGGTAAGAGGCCCGCACAACACCTGGAGGTGGCCCCATGGCCCGCATCTCGCTGAAGCCGCGCAACACCGTCCTCAACCGCCTCGTGCAGTGGTACTGCACGCGCGCGTACGGCAAGGTCATGGACCCGGTGAAGGCGTCCGGGCACCACCCGAAGCTGTTGTGGGCGCAGCTGCGGTTCGAGCAGAGCGTGAACAAGTGGGACAAGCTCGACCCCGACCTGAAGGCGCTGGCCGTGATGGCCTCGGCGGCGTCGATCGGCTGCTCCTGGTGCATGGACTTCGGGTACTGGAAGGAGCACGGGCGCGGCATGGCCGAGCGCAAGCTCCGGGACGTGCCGGCTTGGCGCGAGAGCGAGGCCTACTCGGACGTGGAGCGGGACGTCATGGAGTACGCGGAGGCCATGACCGCCAACCCGCCGGAGGTCTCCGACGAGCTGGCGGCTCGGCTCGTCGGCCGCCTGGGCGAGGCCGCGTTCGTCGAGCTGACGATGATGGTCGCGGTGGAGAATCTGCGCTCCCGCTACAACGCCGCGCTCGGCCTGACCAGCCAGGGCTTCAAGGACTCCTGCGAGTTGCGGGACGTACGGGCCGGGGGCTGATGCCTGGCAGCAGCGGATTCGGCAGGACTCGGCAGGACTCCGGACCGGATTCGACAGGGGCGCCCAGGCGCCAACTCCCGCACTGTTTACGGGGGTTGGCGCTGCCTCGACAATCGAGGCATGCCTCAGCAGATTCCTGAGCCACCCGGACCTCACGGACACCCCGACCATCCCGGCCACGCCGACCACTGCGCCGTACCGCCACCGCCCGCTCCCGGAACTCCCCGCAGAACCGTCCTCACCGCCGCCGGAGCAGCCGCCGGTGCGGCCGCCGTCGGCGTCGGTGCCGGGCTCGGCGCGACACCGGCCTCGGCGACACCGGCCTCGGCCGCCACCGGGGACCCCCGCCCGCCCACCGCACAGCCGCCGAACCGTGAACTCCGCGAGCTCCTGCGGGAGATCGACCCGGAGCGCATCGAGGCGACGGTGCGCAGGCTCGCCGGATTCGGCACCCGGCACACCCTGTCGAGCCAGGACGACCCGGAGCGCGGCATCGGCGCCGCCCGCGACTGGATCAAGGCGGAGTTCGAGCGGTACGCGCGACGCAGCGGCGGCCGGATGACCGTCGAGCTGCAGTCGTACGTACAGGAACCGGCGCCGCGTATCCCCGTGGCCACGCGGATCACCAACGTGGTGGCGACGCTGCGGGGTTCGGTCGCCCCGGAGCGGGTGTACGTGGTGTCGGGCCACTACGACTCGCGCGCCTCGGACGTCATGGACGCCACCAGCGACGCACCCGGCGCGGACGACGACGCCTCGGGTGTGGCGGTCGCCATGGAGCTGGCGCGGGTACTGGTGAAGCGGCGGCCCGCGGCGACGCTGGTGTTCGCGGCGGTCGCGGGCGAGGAGCAGGGCCTCTTCGGGGCGGACCACATGGCGTCCCGGTTCGAGGCCGCGCAGACCGACGTACAGGCGATGTTCACGAACGACATCGTCGGCAGCTCGACGGCGGACGACGGCACCCGGGACCCGTACACGATCCGCCTCTTCGCCGAAGGCGTGCCGACGTCCGAGACGCCCGAGGAGGCCGAGACGCGGCGGTCGGTGGGCGGCGAGAACGACTCCCCCGCACGGCAGTTGGCGCGGTTCGTGCGGGACACGGCCGACAACGACGCTACGGGGATGCGGGTGCGCGTGGTCTACCGCAGGGACCGCTATCTGCGCGGCGGCGACCACATCCCGTTCCTCGAACGCGGCTACCCGGCGGCCCGGTTCACGGAGCCGGCCGAGGACTTCGCGCATCAGCACCAGGACGTGCGGGTGGAGGACGGGAAGCAGTACGGCGATCTGCCGGAGTTCTGCGACTTCCCGTTCGTGGCGCGCGTGGCCCGGGTCAACGCGGCCGCCCTGTGGACCCTCGCGCAGGCCCCCGGCACCCCGCGCGGCGCGCGGATCCGCACGAGCGCCCTGACCAACTCCACGGAGCTGCTCTGGCAGCGCGGCGAGGAGCCGGACCTCGCGGGCTACGAGGTGGTGTGGCGCGAGACGACCGAGCCGGAGTGGACGCATGTGATCGAGGTGGGCGACGTGACGGGCCACGAGGTGGACCTGTCCAAGGACAACGTCTTCTTCGGCGTCCGCGCGGTGGGCCGCTCGGGCCGGCGCAGCCCGGTGGCCTTCCCGACACCCCTACGCTGACAGACTCCAGCGCACCCCCGGCGTCCGGCTCAAGTGGCGGACTTCAACTGCGACTTGAGGACGTACGGGTCGACGACCCCCTTCGCCGCCACATGGTCGCCGGAGGACTCGCCGCGCAGCCTGCGCCCGATCCACGGCACCAGGTACTCGCGGGCCCACTGGATGTCGTCGCGCCGCACTTCGAGGGTGCCGCGCGGCGGCAGCGGCGGCCACGGCTGGTCGGGCTCGACCGGGACGTCGAGGCCGAGCACCTGGGCGGCGCGCAGGGCGACACGGGTGTGGCCCTCGGGCGAGAGGTGCAGCCGGTCGCCGTCCCAGGCCCGGCGGTCCTGCACGGACCTCAGGGACCAGAGGTCGAGCACGGGGCAGCCGTAGCGGTCGGCGACGGCGCGGACATGGCCGTTGTACGTGGCGATCTTGCCGCGCAGGTGGCGCATGACGGGCACGCCGCGGGTGTCGAAGCCGGTGGTGATCATGACCGTGCCGACCGACTCCTTGAGGTCGGCGACGGCTCGCTCGAAGCGCTCGGCGACCTCGTCCGGGTCGGTGCCGGGGCGGATGATGTCGTTGCCGCCGGCGCAGAAACTCACCAGGTCGGGGGCGAGCTCCTTGGCCCGCGGCACCTGGTCGGCCACGATCTGGTCGAGCAGCTTCCCGCGGACGGCCAGGTTGGTGTACTCGAAGGTGTGCTCGGGGTGCCGGTCGGACAGGAGCACGGCGAACCGGTCGGCCCAGCCGACGAAGCCGCCGTCCGGGCCAGGGTCTCCGACGCCTTCGGTGAAGCTGTCGCCGACGGCCGCGTAGGAGCCGGGGACCGCGGTGCTGTTGAGGGGTGTCGAATCGTCTGCCACGTCGGCATATCCTTCACCTCGCTAAGTGTCCTACGCCACCGTATGTAACGTTCAGACGGACGAATAGTCCGTTTTGCATACCTTCTGGCTTTGCGTCGTGAGGAAGCCCACAAACCAAGCCAAGATGGGCACGCTCGTTCCCCTGAGCACCAATTGGAACGTACAGCCGCATTCACCCGATTTAGGCGATTACTGGTGGAGCACCTATGCCCGGGTGACCGTTCCAGACACGCTCGCGACCTGGCACAACGCCATGGTCGAAGCCGAGCTCTCACAGAAGACGATCTCGACCCGGATAGCGCAGGTCGACGTCGTCTGCCGCTACCACCGACTGGCTGACCCGACGCTCATCACCCGCGAACACATCAAGAGCTACTTCGAGGAGCGGGAGCTGTCGCCCGCAGCACGGCTGAAGTACCTCGAACACCTCAGGATGTTCTTCCAGTTCGCAGGCGTCCCCGACGCTACCGAGGGCATCAAGCGCCCCAGGCCGCCCCGGTACCGACCCCGACCGCTCACGCCGGAGAACTACCGGACCATCTCCGACCACGTCCGCCGCACCTCCCGCATCACGCACCTCTGGTTCCGCCTCGGCGGCGAACTGGGCCTGCGGGCCTTCGAGATCGCCAAGGTCGCAGGCCGCGACCTGGATCCGTCGTCCCGCACGCTCCTCGTGGTGGGCAAGGCGGCGCTGGTGACCACGGTTGACGTGCCGGACGACTTGTTCGAAGCGCTGTGGGAGGTCACCGACGGCAACCCGGGTGCGCTGTGGCCCGGGACGACGGGGATCAAAGTGAGCAGCGAGATCTCGCTGCTCGCGGCCCAGGTCGGAGTCCGGATGCAGTGCCACCAGCTCCGGCACACGGCGATCACCCGCTACTACCAGCGCTCTCAGGACCTGATCGCGACACAGGAGTTCGCGCGTCACGAGAGCCCGGAGACGACCGCGGTATACGCCCTGTCCGCCAAGAAGAACCACCGCACGATCCTCAACACCCTGCACTCTCCCGAGCCCGAAGTCTCGCCACCGCCGCCCGACCCTTTGCAGCTGAAGCAGTTCGACTCCCGGCTGGGGATGATCCTGCACGCCTTCGGCGTCACCGCCGACGACCTGTTACCCCTCCTGACCGAGCGTCGCGCCAACGAGCTGCGCCACGACGGCTGACCCCTTGCCCGCTCAGGCCCGGCCCTTCTCGGGCCGGGCCGCCCAGTCACGAAGCACTCGATGATTCAAGCCGACCTGACCGATGAGCGCGTGGCAGCCCTCCTCGCCCACCTCAAGCAGCACCACCCCCGCGCCCATTTGTGGGCCCTGCTGGCCGCCCAACGCGGATTGAGAGCTTCGGAAATTGCCCAACTCGCCGTAGGCGACGACTTACTGACGCATCTCGGAGGTCACGCGGTACCGCCCTCGATCGAACTGGCTCACGCCCTGGACGCCGCCGAAGGCGGCATTGTGTGCCCGCACACCAGTGCACATCTGCACCGGGTCTTCCGCGCGCAGAGTGAACACGACGGTCAACCGCCCGTCACGTTGCACGCGCTCCGTACGTACTTCCTGGCCCAGCTGGCAGCCGCCGTATCGGCCAGCCGCTACTCGCCCACTCAGGCCACCGAAATGGCCCGGCTCAAGCAGCGCCCCCAGATACGTCGCCGCCTCTCTTCTCTCGGCCGGGAGCAGCGCGATGCGCCCTGACCTCTTCGGCTCGTGGACGTGTGCGGGGTCACCTCGACGCAACCCGACAGCCTCTATTTAAATTCCTACAGTTGAGACCAAGAGGACAAACACACCAAACAGGAGTAAGCGCAATGAACACCTCGGACGCTACTGCCCAGCCCCGCATCCCCCGCACGCTCAACGCACGCACCACCCGCCTGCGCGACCGCCTCGACGCCAGCTACGGCGTCGCATACACCGAACTCATCCTGCGCGCCGCGTCGCTGACCACCGCGACCTCACCCGCCCCCGGCAATCCCGACAAGATCGACCAGCTCACCGAGCAGGCCGCCCAGATACTCACCGAACGCGAAGTCGGCCAGGCCCACCTCATGGCCACCACCCACGTCACCTCGGTCGTCTCCACGATGCGGCGCCGCTGATGGTCCGCCGAGGCCCACAGCACTGGCGCTACATCTGCCGCCGCTGCAAACGCGATGCCCTCGACGACGAGGGATACGACACGAGCAACTACCTGTGCGTGCGGTGCGAGCACGAGCTCTACGGCTCGGATCACACCTGGTGCTCGTGCCCCAAGAACACCCAGGCAACGAAGACGAGGGTCCTGTGAGCACGCCGACCATTCTGATCGCCACCCAGCAGACCATCGACGCCTACCACCGGCTGGTCGACCTGGCGACCCGCAGCTACGCGGACCGCCACAGCGTCGCAGGCGTTGAACGTGCCGCAGCCCTACGCCACTTCACGCTCGGACTCATCCGTCGCGGGCAGGGAGCCGAGGTCGCGGCCTTCGCCGCCCACCAGGCCGCCGACCATCTTCAAGCGCGTGGCATGACCTGGGGATCGCTGACGCCGCAGCTGACTGGTCTGCGCCACCTCGGTCCCGAATCCCGCGCGGTGGTCACCGACACGCTCGCCGCACTCGAAACTGGAAACCCGATGCTCGTGCAGGCATGCCTGCACGCGATGGAAGACCAGGGTCTGACCGATGCGCTCGCCGCGCTGCTGGCAGTCCTCTCCGGGCTGGGTGCCCGCGCTCAGCAGAGCGGCCACGCTCCACTGATCCTCGATGCGGGCCTGCCCGCTCAGGCTGCGCCCGACCCAGGCGAGTGGCGTCCGAACCCGAAGGCCTTGCCCGAGTGGCGGCGCAAGCTGATCGCCCACTACACCCAGGGCAGCGGGCCCACCACGCTCTCCTCGGCACTGGCGCAGGGCCTGTTCACGCTCTGCCCCGACGCCGGTCCCGGCGATGACGGCTACATGGACTGCGACGGGCCGGGCCGGTTCCTGGCCACGGAGGAGGCCACGACGCTGAGCCGCGCGGGCCTGTACTACGTGGACGCCGACATGTGCGCCGTCGCCGTACGCAAAGCCATGCGCCCCAAGAAGGCACCGGTGACGCGCGAGCGGATGCTGCGCGGGCCGGGCCTGGTCGTCTTCGAGACACCGGTGGACATGGGTTCGAGCAAGCCGATCGTCGCCGTCTCCTGGAGTACGTGGGACCCCGCGGCGTGGCCGGGCGGGTCGTGGTTGTGGAGGCGCAACGATCACGTGCACGACGAGCAGGACGGGCCTCGCATGGTGTCCGTCCCGGCCGCCGAGTTCGCCAAAGTCGGGGATCCGGTGTGGTGGTTCACCCTCTACACCCCGTCCCTCATCAGCGGGGGCCCGCCGATCGCCTGGGAGACGGAGATGATCGTCGCCGACGGCGCCATCTTCGACACCGAGCCGATCGAGGGCACCAACGAACTCCCCGTACGGGCCGCGATCGCCGTGCACGAACTCATCACCCAGACACAGCGGTTGGGCAAGACCATCACCCGTACCACCCTCCACAAGCGCAAGCCCACCGACCAGCGCAAGGACCGGCGCCGGGGCATCACGGACGACGGGCACGTACGTCTCGTCACCATCGGCGGCAACGGGGCCAGCCCAGCACGCCGCCCGGCTGCCGGCGAGGCCTACAAGCGGGGGCCGTGGCAGTTCCGCACCTGGCGGCGCGAGCACGACCGCATGCAGTGCCCCAACCCCCGCCGTCACGCTGAACTAGGCGACGCCTGCGTCCACCAGGAAATCACCATCCTCGAACACCCCATGGGCCCCGAGGACGCCCCTTTCCGCCCCTCCAACACCGTCCGCCAGCTCAAGGGCAGGGAGAGCGAGTGATCCCGAACCCGCCGCACCGCACCAAGGGCGGCGCCCCGCAGCTCGGCGCGAACACTCCCGGAGAATCCGGTCCCTTCGGCCCCTGCGGCTCACAGGACGATCCCGAACCCTCCCCGGCCTGCGACACCGAGCCCTCGCCCGCCATGCCGTACCGCAAGGCTCCATGCGCCGAGTGCCCCTGGCGCACCGACGTCGCACCAGGCCGCTTCCCGGCCACCCGCTTCGAGGAGCTGCGCTCCACCTCCGTACAGCCCGAAGGCACCGAAGCCGTCCTGGCCGC
Source organism: Streptomyces sp. LHD-70 (assembly GCF_031157275.1). Classification (GTDB taxonomy): domain Bacteria; phylum Actinomycetota; class Actinomycetes; order Streptomycetales; family Streptomycetaceae; genus Streptomyces. The sequence goes on along the minus strand of NZ_JAVIFW010000010.1, from coordinate 29,138 downwards.
CCTCATCCACGGCCAGGACAAGTTTGGCTGCCACAAAGGCGCACCCCGCACTGGCGAGGATCTCGCCTGCGCCGGGTGGCTCGCAGTCGCCGGCTGGGAGAACTTCAGCGTACGCAGGGCGCTCCTTGAGGAGCGATTGCCGCCGCAGGCACTGGAGCTGGGCCCAAACTGGACTCCGCTGTACGAGTCGTACGACGCCATGGCGCATGCGAACAGGGTTTCGGCGTCACGGCGGCGACGCCCACACCGCAGAGCCGACCACCAAGTGCTCCCAGGTGCGGGCGGCCTTCTTGCCGCCCGGGCAGTTGGCTGACCGGTTCTCTCACTGGTCGCGCCGTTGCGCGCTGGTGACGGCGAGCACGGCTGTGGTGAGCGCCCACACCGCGTAGACGGTCCAGGCTCCGCCGGTCGTCCACGGAAAGTCAGTCCGGGGTGAGCCGACCTCCACGAGCCGTGACCACGCCTGGTAGAGCGTGGCGTGCCCGGCGACCGCCGACCAGTGGCGGCCGTCGGTGAAGATGATGGGCAGCACGAGGATGACCACCACCGAGGCGATCATGGTGGCCGAGGTGTGCCTGATGACGGAGCCGATGGCCATGCCGGCGACCGCGCACACGGGCGCAAGGAGGGCGGACGCCACTACGACGCGCAGGGCGCCCGGGTAGCTGATCGATATGCCGGCGTCCCGGCCGTCGAGGATCGCCTGCGTCAGGCCGAAGGAGGCCCCCGCGACGATCGTGCCGAAGACGGTGGTGACCGCCGTGACGGCCACCGTTTTGGCGGCCATCACCGAATGGCGGGCCGGAACGGCCGCGAACGTCGTACGGATGGTGCCCGTGCTGTACTCGCCGATGATCGCGACGGCGCCGATGGCACCGAGGGCAAGCATCATGACCATGGCGGCGTTCGCCGTGAACGCCTCCTGCAGCGGAATTCCGGCCCGGACGAAGTCGGCCCGGTCCACCGCGCTCCGCTCCGGCCAGTAGTTGTAGGTGTCGTAGGCGGTGCCCGCGTTGAACGCGATGACGGCCAGTGCGGTGGCCCCGTACGCGATCCAGGTCGAGCGCAGCGACCGAAGCTTGATCCACTCGGCGGCCACGAGGTCGTGAAAGCGGGCGTGGGGTTCGTCGGCGCCGAGTCCGCCGGCAGGGTACGTCTTGGTCACTGGGGGTCTCCTGCGAGGTATTGCACGCTGTCGGCGGTGAGCTCCATAAACGCCTCTTCCAGGGAGGCGGAACGGGTGCTGAGGTGATGCAGCGGAATGCGGTGCTCCATGGCGATCTCACCGATCCGGACCGCGGTCACACCGGTCACAGCGAGCAGGTCGCCCGCCGTGTGCACGGCCGCGCCCTCGGCCGTGAGCAGGCCTCTCAGGTCTGCCGCGGCGGGCGTGCCCACCGTGACGCTCTGCCGGGTGCCGCGAGCGGAGAACTCCGTGAGGCTTTCCGCCGCGATCAGCTCGCCGCGGCCGATGACGACCAGCTGGTCGGCGGTGTGCTCCATCTCGGACATGAGATGGCTGGAAACGAACACGGTGCGGCCCTCGGCGGCGAGCCGCCTGAACAGGTCACGCACCCACTTCACGCCTTCCGGGTCGAGGCCGTTGAGCGGTTCGTCGAAGAGCAGTACCGGTGGGTCGCCGAGCAGGGCGGACGCGATGCCGAGCCGCTGTTTCATGCCGAGCGAGAATCCGCCGATGCGGCGCCGGGCGACCTCGGCGAGACCGACCTCCCGCAGCACCTCCTCCACCCGGCGCTGCGGGATGCGGTTGCTGCGGGCCAGGGCGGACAACTGTGCTACCGCGCTGCGCCCGCTGTGCACGCCGTGCGCGTCGAGAAGGGAGCCGACATGGCGCAGGCCGCGGGGGAGATCGCGAAAGGAACGGCCGCCGACGGTGACGCTGCCGCTGGTGGGCTCATGCAAGCCGAGGATCATCCGCAGCGTGGTGCTCTTGCCCGCACCGTTGGGTCCGAGGAACCCGGTCACCTCACCGGGTCGCGCGGTGAAGGTCAGATCTTTGACGGCCGTCGTGCTGCCGTATCGCTTCGTGAGCTCGTTGACTTCGATCACGGGGACAACGGTGCCGGGGGGCGACCCCGCCCGTCGTCGGGCTGGAGCTGACAAGCGCCGGGCGCGAGTGTCAACCCCGGTTGTACATCCGCGGGCCGATGGCCCCTCAACGGCACACGGTTACGATCACCAGATGTCCGTCTCCGTGTCTTTGCCGCTGCTCAAGCGCATACCGCCGGGCCTGTGGACGGCGCTGGCGTGGTTGGCGGCAGCAGTGCAGCCCATCGTCGAGTACATCGTGATGCCGCCTGGGCCGACGCACTCGCTCAACTTTCCCCGGGACGGGCTCGATTCGCTTGGCGCCCGGGCTCTACTTGCGCTCGCCTTCGTACTGGTCCTGGCCGGCAGTACGGTGCTGCGGCGCAGTACTTCGCTGGCGTACGCACTGGTGATTGCCGGTACGGTCGCCTCGACGGTGGCCTGGCGTCAGGACGAGATCCCGCCGCTGCAGTTTCTGGCAGTGGATGTGGCCCTCTGCTACATCGCGGCCATCCGATCCCGGCGGAATTCGATCACGGCGGCCGCAGGGGCACTCGGCATGCTCACCTGCTATTTCATGATGCGGCTGCTCATGGGGGACGACTCCGGAATCGCCCCCGAGCCCTTCCTGGCCCTGACCGTGGCCATCGCCTGGCTCATCGGCAACTCGGTGCATCAGGCCCGCGCCCACACCGAAGAGTTGTACGCACGGGCCGCCACGCAGGCCGTCACCGCCGAACGGCTGCGCATCGCCCGCGAGATGCATGACACTGTCGCCCACAGCATCGGCATCATCGCCCTGCAGGCCGGCGCCGCGGCCCGGGTCGTCGAGACCCAGCCGGCCAAGGCCCGGGAGGCGATGCTCACCGTGGAGAAGGCGGGGCGCGAGACCCTGTCCGGGCTCCGGCAGATGCTCGGCGCCCTGCGCCAGGCCGACCAGAATCAGGAAGGCACCAGTCAAGACGTTGGGCTCGCACCAGCATCCCTGCAGCCGGCCACTGGCCTGGCGGACGTGGAACGGCTCGCCGCGACGGCCACGGCCGCCGGCGTCCGCGTGGAGGTGTGCCGGCAGGGGAGGCACCGCCCACTGCCCGCTGACATCGACCTCGCGGCGTTCCGGATCGTCCAGGAGTCGGTGACCAACGCCGTACGGCACTCGGGGGCCGATTCCTGCCTCGTGCGCCTCGAATACCGCGCGGACGAACTCGCTGTCGAGGTCTCGGACCGAGGGACAGGCGGCGGCACCAGCACGGACACCGGATACGGCCTGATCGGCATGCGCGAGCGGACTGCCCTGTTGAACGGCGATTTCACGGCCGGGCCCGGTCCCGGGGGCGGCTTCCTGGTAGCGGTCAGATTACCGATACCGACAATGACCGAGGCAGAAGAGAAGGCGAGAGCCAGATGACCATCCGCGTCGTACTCACCGACGACCAGCCCCTGGTCCGCGCCGCCCTGCAGATGGTCATCACCGACACCGCCGACATCGAAGTGGTGGGCGAGGCCGGAGACGGCGCGGAAGCGGTACGACTGGCGGAGGAACTCGCCCCCGACGTCGTCGTGATGGACCTCCGGATGCCCGGCATGGACGGCATCGAGGCCACCGGGCTGATCACGAAGGGCACCGGCTCCGCACGCGTCGTCGTCCTGACGACCTTCGACGACGACGACTACGTATACGGGGCGCTACACGCCGGCGCGTCCGGATTCCTCGTCAAGGACATGGCCCTGGACGACATCCTCTCCGCAATCCGGATCGTTGCCGCCGGGGACGCTCTGATCGCACCAGCTGTCACACGCCGGCTGATCAAAGATTTCACCGCCCGACCCGCAGCGTCACCGCCGCGGCGGGCGGAGCTCGGCGGCATCACAGCCCGGGAACGCGAGGTGCTGACCCTCGTCGGCAGGGGCCTGTCCAATGCAGAGATCGCAGGCGAGCTCTGCATCAGCATCGCCACCGCCAAGACCTACCTGACCCGCCTGCTCGCCAAGCTCGATGCCCGCGACCGGGTGCAGCTGGTGATCCTGGCCTATGAGGCAGGCCTGGTGACAACGTCCCAGTGAGTGGACGGACTCCCTGCGCAGAAAGCACCGGCGGGCCGTGTGCGATCCGCGCGAGTCCGCTCCAACCCCGCCTGCCGTCAGTGCGCAGTTGACCAAGGTTCTGGCTCACCGTCGGCTGTCACCGGGGGCCAGAAGGCTGGTCAGCTCGGCGACGGCCGCCGGTGAGGACTTGAAGTAACGGCGGAGGTTCTCCGGCTACTTGTGACGCGACTTGGCCATCAGCATGAGCAGTGACGCACCTTGCTCGCCGAGGTGCGTCAGGGCAGAGTGCCGGTACTCGTGAAGGTCCCAACCGCTGCCAGGTCCACGAACTGGGGTGCGCCCATCCAGTAGGGCGCGGGCCTGCCCGTACGAGAGCCGGGCAAAGTCTGTGTCCGGACACACGTCTCGCGGGCCCACCACCTTCCCAGGGCCGGCTCGGCGGTGGGTGACGAACACCGGCCCGCGCGTACGTCCCTTGAGCAGCCGGGGCAATAGCCTGGCCGTGCCCGCGTCCCAGTACACAGTCTCCAGTACGAAGTCCTCGCGCGTCTGGCTGCGTCGGGGGGCCTTCGTCCGGGCACCCTTGGCCTTGACCTGACAGCGGCGCCCGGCGAAGTCCAGATCCTCATGTTCACGCCCAGAATCTCGTCGGATCGAGCGGCGGTCTCATAGAGCATCCGGTACAGGGCCTTCTCCCGCAGGTGCACCTCGCGCCGCGCGATCAGCCGGTCGATGGCCATGCGCGAGCGGGCCGGGGTCTCGGAGTCCGGCACCGCCAGCCGCTTCGCCCAGGCCGGGACCGCCGGACACTCGTAGCCGCGCTCGCGGCACCACGCCAGCCAGGACAGCACCGATGCCCGGCGGGAGTTCCAGGTGTTCACCGCCGCGGTACCCCAGAGCAGTTCGAGGGCTTCCCCCACTTCGTCGTCCGCGACCGAGCCGAGCGGCCGGCCCTCGCCGAGCTGCAGCGCAGTCTTGCCCACCCCGATTCCGTAGGTGCGGACCGTGTTCGGGTTTGCCGAGCGAGTCGAGGAAGAGGTCGGCCGCCGTCCGGACGGTGAGCGCTTTGCCGGTCGGCAGCTGTACGACGGTGGGCACCGCTTCCTCCTTGCCGCAGATAACAGGGCCGCTTCGTGTAGGACCCGAAGAGCGTCACCGCAGGTGACGGATCGAGCTACCGCAGATATTGGGGTGTTATCGGCGAGAAGCCTTCTGTGGACGCTCACGCAATTCCCCAGCCAGAAGTTCACGATCTTCCCCAGGGGGATCCCGGAGTCCACGCCGCAGGCGCCGTTGGATGGAGGGGGCACCGGCGCTCCGACCCGGTGTCCTGCGTCGGCCGAACGCGCTGATAGAACCCCGCCATGACATACCGATTCACTGCTCGTATTGCCACAACAGAGATCGACCCTGACGGCTACTTCACTGAAGCTGCTCTCGCTGAGGAAGCGGACGGAAGCGGATTCACCTTGATGTTCATGGCGGGCGAGGACGACCCAGATGATCAGGAGGTCGCCTTGGGGATGGACACACACTGCCTGGTCACTGCCGGACAAGGGACCGCCTATGGCTGCGTGCGCGAAGCCGTTCTGACGGGCAATGTCCTCCGCGTCTCGCTCGACCCTGACGCACTGGAGGACCTGCGGTTGAGCGACAGCGAGGTCGAGGCCGTCATCCAAGCACCGGACGAGGATGTCGTCCAGTTCCGTGCAGTCCTCGCCCAGGTGCTCGCCTACGGACGTGCGGACGCCGTGCCCGTTCGTGTAGCGGTCTGAGCCGGCCATCGAACCGAGTCAAAGGGTGGGGAATACGTGAAGCCGACGGCGCGATCCGTGGGGAATTGCATGACCGCCGACACCTTCAGGTCGCGTTCGCTTCCGATGCTCCGTCAGCCGCCCACCAGGAACGACGAGGGCTTAGCGCACGATCTGACATGGATGTTCCTCAAGCCCCTTTGTTCGAACGGGCCACGGCCCAGGGCCGTCCCGCTCAGGACAGGCCCTAGTCGTCGATCCAGGCCCGGCGGACTTGCTCGAACCGTGCCGGCAGCGGCTCCCATCCGTACGCCCCGACCTGCTGGGCGTTTGTGCGCGCGGCCCACCGTCGCCACGACGCATCCAGTCCGCGTGGCTCCAACGGGAGTCCGACCTGCTTGAACCGGCCGCGCCAGACGGTGTGGTGGCACGTCACGAACAGAGCGTTCACAGCTCCGCCCTCGACGTTCTCCGCGATCAGCCGCCCCCGTACGCGCACCCATCGCGCCAGCACGGCGTGCAGGTCGTCGTCGACCGGCGCGGTGAAAAGCTGCTCGAACTTGCCGCGCCGTACGGTCACCTGACGCCGCCGCGGATGAAACGAGGCCACCGTCATCGCCAACACCTCGCCCCGGCGCGCCCGTGTGACCCGCACGATGCCGACCACAGCCGCCAGGCGCACGATCTCCGCGCTTGCGTCATCGGCCATCGCTTGCGACCACAACCGGGCCCAGACCCACTCCGCTTGGACCTCCCCCACTGTTGGACGTGGGTACCTCTGCGGATCGGGCGGGAAGTTGACCCCTTGCTCACCCCCTATGCACCCGTTATGAGCTGTTGATTCGTGGCGCGTGGTTACCTTTTTTTCCACGGTTCACGAGGGTACCGATCGGGTGTGATCTGCGCAGCGCGACGGGCAGTTGACCCCCGTGCAGGCCCGGAGGGGCTGCGGTTTCTCCGCCCGCGCTGCGTAGAGCGTGTGAGTGTTCGGCTCCTGGTCGGGCGGGTGTCCGGTGGTTAGGCGACGTCGAAGTCGGGGTGGTCCTCGGCGATCACGAGCGCTTCGTTCTCGTCGGCGCTCTGGACGTGGGCGATGAAGGCGTGCTGGTAGTCGTCGTATCCGGTGGCCAGCGGGGTTATGTGGCCGGGGAACGCGGCTAGGGCGGTGCGGTCGCCGGATTCCCAGACGGTTCCGATGACCGTGAAGTGGGCTTGGTGGGCGCCGGGTTCGGGCGCGGCCTTCAGTTGGTGGTGGGCTGGCATGCGGGGTTCCGTTCGGTTCTTGAGAGGCGGGCGAGGGGGTGGGTCGCGTGTCCTGGTGCGGAAGCGATTCCTCCACCCCCTCGCTCACATCTATTAATTTACATTTCGGCCAGGGTGGTGTCGGGTCGGCCCGGTGTGACCTGACCGACTGGGCGCGGACCCGACACCTCGCGGCCCCATCTGTAGATTTTTAGAAATCAGTCAGTGAGCAGCACGAGAGAGAGCCACCCATGAATGTCGTCACGACCCGCGAGCGGCACCTCGACGCCCTTGCCGCCCTGGACGAGATCACCGTCGATGAACTCGCCAAGGTCTGGACGGAGACGCTGCTGGCCCAGTCAGTCGAGTCCAGCCCAGCTCGACGTCGCTCCTTCCTTGTCGCTACCCGCGTGCTGGCTGTCGCCACGCTCTCGATGCGGCACCACGAAGCCCTGCAAGCACAGGCGTGCACCGAAGAGGGTGCAGGCGAGGAGCAGATGAAGGGTCACGAGTTCAGCCCCTGGGGCCTGTAGCCACCGTCACTGCGGCGTGGCCCGACACCGCCTCACTCCATCTGTAGAGTTAAAACGTAAGCGAAGCCGAGAGAGAGAAGACCGAAATGACCGCCGCCGCCCCCGCCACCATCCCCGCCAGCCACCGACAGCCCGCCTGGAAGCTTCTCAACGCCTCCAACCAGCTGTCCGCATCCAACTGGACTGCCGCCCGTGAGACTGCTGGCCTGATGTGGGAGCCGACCGTTAGCCGCATCCTCAAGTCCGACGCGGACGGCATGCCAGTCCTGGAGGGTATGGACGATGACGGCCGTCCGGTCTACGCCTACGAAGAGGGCCACAAGCGCATCACCCGCGGCCCCGGCGGGGACAAGCTCGGCATCGTTGGTGAGTCCTACGGCGTCATCTCCCACGCTGCGATCGGAGCACTCGTAGACCCGCTCCTCGACGTGCCGGGCACGAGCTTTGAGCACCTGGTGGAACTTGAGGGCGGGCGCCGCGTGTTCGCGCTGATCCGAGTCGGCGAAGAGCGCCAGTTGGGCGCCGACTTCTCCCCCACGGTCCCGCTGCTGGCTATGCAGACCTCCCACGACGGCACCGGCGCGCTCAGGCTCTGGGGCACCTGCACCCGTCTCGTGTGCACGAACCAGGCTTCGGCCTCGGAGGTGACGGCCCGCTCCAAGGGCCTGTCGGCGACGATCCGCCACACGAACCGGTGGGAGTTCAACGCACAGCGAGTCAGTGCGCTGGTGGAGATGGCGCGCAGTCAGTTCGACATGATCGCGTCCGTTTCGGCGGAGCTGTCGGACATCAAGATCACCTCTCGGGAGCGTGAGGCGTACGTGAGGGCGATGTTCCCGATGCCGCCCGTGGGTGAGCGCACCGATCGGGCGATCCGCGCTGTGGAGAAGAACCGGCTCAGCCTGCAGGAGCTTTTGGAGTCGGAGACGAACGAGCCGATCGCCCACACCGCCCTGGGTCTGGCGCAGGCGGCTGTGGAGTGGGCTGACTGGCAGCGCCGGTACGACAGCCTGGACTCCTTGCTGCACCGCAACGTGATCCGCCCGCAGTTGGTCAAGGTGAAGGCCTGGAAGCTCGCCCGCAACGTGCGCTCCCTGGAGCTGGCCGCCTAGCGCCGCCGGGGCCCGCCCGCCACTGGAGGCGCCCGCGATCTGACGTGTCGTCTGCCTGTGCACTCGACCCGGCGGCCACTCTCCTGCCGGGCCGCCGGCATGTCGGCGGCGTCACAGCGGGAGGATTCCGCCACTCCCAAATCAGTACGTACTGTTTTAAAAGTAGGCAAATAAGGAGAGCACGTCATGCACGACGACCACGCCACCCGCGAGAACTTGGCTGAGCGCCTGCCCGTGGGGTCGCTGGTGAGCCTGCGCCCGAACTTCGGCACCGCACGTCCGGTGCGGGCTCGAATCGACGGCCACGGCGAGAAGAACGGCCGCGCGCTTGTCGATTACAGCTTCCGACTGAACGGACGCACGGAGGCGCGGTGGGCATACATGAGTCAGATTGACGCAGTCCTGCGGCGCGGGCCGCTCACCGCGTGAGGGAGAGCCGGGATGTCGGCGCCGTCACGTCGGGCGGACCCGACACCACCATCGCCAATCTGTATCGTTAAATAAGTAAGCAAGAGCCCAGGAGGAGAGAGCGGATGCCGACCACCGAGATCGACCTGATCAACGAGACGGTCATCCAGTGTTCCGCCTGCGGCGACATCGCACCCGCGCAGTACGACGAGGACGAGGTCGACTACGAACTGGGCTGGCACGTCCTGCACATCCACTGCTCCTGCGACCTGCTGTGCGGCGACTGCTTCGAGGACGTCCGGGCCGCCTGCGACGCGGTCATATATGACGCCGCCTGACCTGACTGTAGTGCCAAGACCGACGCGAAAGGAGGGGCGTCATGCGCTACCCGGCCACCGTCCAGACCGCCCCTGCTGCCGAGCCCCGCGCGGGCGAGTGGTGGTGCGTCGAGCTCGACGACGGCACCCCGATGCTCACCTTCTGGCGCGGCCACGCGCCCGTCTCTTGCTGGTGGCAGGGGTGGCTCATCCCCATCGCGACCCGCCATCGCATCAGCGACAGCGAGTGCCCCAACTGCGCCAGGGACAAGGGCACGAGCCTGCGGCGCGAGGTAGTTCCCGACCACTCCGCGATCGAAGCCAACCCCAACGCGGCCTGCCGGGTCCCCCTGCACCGAATCCGCGACCGCCACAAGTAGCGGCCGCCAGGGCCGGAGGAATCGGCCCCCACCCCTTTAGCGCATCAGCAAGCGAGGAGCCCCATGACCGACGCCACCCACAGCGAGCCCGAGTTCACCGAACTCACCCCCGCACCCTTCCGCCGCCTGACCGCCCACACCCGCCACGGCGACATCCAACTCACCGAAGAGGCCTGGAGCTGGGTCGCCCGCATCCCCCTGCCCGACGGCACCACCGCCGCCGTCGACCTCGCCTTCGAGCAGGCCGCCCTCCGCTTCACGAGCGCCCTGCACCACTCCAGCACGCCTCCCACCGACCTCCAGCAGCTGCGGGCCACCGCCGAGACAATGTCCTCGATCGTCCGCGCCGAACGCAGACAGGCCCACATCACGAACCAGCACCCACCGGAGGAGTCGCGATGACCGACGCCACCACCCACACCACCCAGGCAGCCGGCAACGCGTTGCGGCAGGCCCAGGCGCTCGCCCGACTGATGGCCCTCGCCGAGGAACACGGCGAGCTGGCCCAGGCCCTGGCCAACATCGACACCCAGGACATGGAGCAGCGCCTCACCCTCGACGGCTTGCGCGCCGAGTACGTGGCAGCTCACCGGGACGCCTCGTACTACAGCGCGTCGGCGGAGACCTCGCGCCGGATCGAGGAGGCGAACGGTCAACGGGTGTGTGCCTGCGCGCACACCGCGACGCGGCACGCGAAGGAGCTCACCGACGACATGCGGCTGCCGTGCGCGGCCGAGGGCTGTCGGTGTGCGGATCTACGCCTGGCGGCTACCGCCGGTCGGTGATCCTCACCATCTGTAGGGTCGGGTATGTAATCGGTACCCGACTCCGACAGGATCCTCCGTTGAGCGACACCGGCCCCCCGTGGTTCGAGAGCCCGAATCCCATGACGGCCCAGGACATCAGCGAACGTCTGGACTGTGCCCTGCCCACCGCGCGGGAGTGGGCCCGTCAGGGCCTGTTCGGGGAGCCCGTCACCCGCCCCTCGGTACGTAGCAAGCCCTACGAGTACGAGGCGCGGCGGGTGTATCTGGCGGGGCTGCGCAAGGGCATCCTGAACAAGGACGGCACCGTCGCCAGGGCGCTGCGTCGCGGCGAGCACCGCGCGTACAGCGAGGAGACCAAACGGGACGTCGACGGGATGGAACTGCTGAACGTCCCACAGGTCGCCGACATGTTCGGTGTGCGCGTAACGACGGTCAACCAGTGGGCCTACCGGCGCAAAGCGCGAGGCAATCCCAACGACATGCCCGCGCCCGACGTGCGCGATCTGGGCCACGTGTACTGGCGCCGCGACACCCTGAGGCGGTGGGGGCGCGACACCGGGCGCATGGATCCGGAGGGCAATCCGATCCGCAAGAACAGCATCTGACTGAAGTGAAATAAACAGCAGGGAGGGTGCGTCGCCACCGATCCCCATCAGCCAGCGACACACCCTCCCCTTTCGACGAATGGAGCAGCGTGACCGCCGAACCATCCATCACCAAGCCTAAGCCGCCCCCAGCCGCCCCCCAGAAAGCGGTGACGGTGCACCAGGCCATCAACGCCGTGATGCGCGACATGGACCCCGTCGGCAAGAACGGCTTCAACGACTTCTCCCGTTACAAGTTCCGCAGCGTCGAGGACGTCATCAACGCCGCCAACGGTGCCTTCGTCCGCCACGGCCTGTTCATCGCACCCGAAGTCGTCAACGAGCGTTACGAGTTGCGCGGCGGGAAGAACAACACCGCGATCCTCACGATCAAGTACCGCATCTTCGGCCCCAGCGGCGACCACGTCGAAGCGGTCATGGTCGGCGAGGGTTCCGACGTGTCCGACAAGGCGGCGAACAAGGCCATGACGGCAGGCTTCAAATACCTGCTGAACCAGGTTTTCATGATCCCCACCGAGTCCACGGACGACAGCGACCGGGACACCCCCGTCGGTGCCCCCGATCCACTCTCCGGGTTCTTGGCCCGCATGCGTGACCCGTACGTGTGGAATGACCCCAAGGCCCTGTCCCTGATCGCCCAGGATGCTGAACTGGCTCAGGTTTCGGGGCACCGGGTCCCGATGAAGGCGGGCGCCGAGCCCGTCACGCTCGCCCAGCTCATCTCGAACCGTCGCGCCCAGCTCAACGCCCAGCATCAGGAGCAGCAGGCAGCATGAGCGAGTTCGTCGCCGAGGCCGCCGCCGCCACCGCGACGGCGGCCAACCGCGCTCCGGTGGCCAGGGAGTTCGACGGGCGCGGCTTCGTGCCCGTGCGCGCCGACCATCTCTTCCACTTGATCAAGACCGTCGAGCAGCACGGCCGGATGCTCACCGAGATCCGCGACCAGCTCGCCCAGCTGGCGCCCACTCACGCCGACCCAACGCCAGCCGACAGCAACTAGACCTCCCCTGCCCGGCGGCGGCACCCACTCGAACGGTGTGCGTAACACGGCCACGGTTACCCTGGCGCGCATGCTCATAGCCAGCCTGAAACCCCGGACCATGGGCGGCACCACGAACACCGGCCTGCTCGCCTACGCACTGCACCGCGCCGGGCGGCCGGTCGCCGTCTATGACGCGGACGAGTCACAGCAACTCGCCGCCTGGGCCCGCGACGCAGGCGACTTCCCCTGCCAAGTGGTGCCGGCGGCCACGGCGTTCTTCGCGGACACGATATATCCGGCGATGGACCCCGAGCGGATCAATCTGGTGGACGTCGGGCACGCGGAGAACCACCCCGAGATCGTCGACTCCGTCCTCGAAGTCGCCGACGTGGCCCTGGTGACGGTGTCGCCGACGCAGCCGGACTATCAGCGGCTGATGCGGCCGGAGAAGGGCACCCCGCTGGCGAAGATGGTCAAGCGGTCCGCGAGCCTGCGCGACACCGGCGCCCCGCCCACGACGGTCGTGCTGCTGAACCGGTGTCAGGCCGGGGCGAAGAGCACTGGCGACTACAAGTCGAAGCTCCGGGCGGATGGTTGGGACGTACTCACGTCGACGATTCCGCGCCGCGAGGCCATCGCGAGCGCCTTGGGCTTCCCTTGCGATAAGCCCGAGCGCCGCGCTCCTTACGACCAGCTCGTGACCGAACTCGCCGACAGGGGGCTTCTGAAGTGACCGCCACTTTCCTGCCCGCGCTGCCCGCACAGAGCGACGTCGACCCATGGGCGGACCTTCAGAACTCCTCGGAACGACGTCAGGCGTTCGACTGGGGCAGCGTCCTGCCGCCGGCCGACATCGACGCCACCGGCCCCCTCAGCCCGCGCGAGAGCGCGCAGCTCGCCAAGCTCCACACTGCTCGCAACGGAACCCAGAACGCGCGGTGGATGCGCGGCGCGATCCTCGAGTCCGTCAACCGGCGCGGCCTGCACCGGGGCGAGAGCGGCGAACGCACCTGGCCCGAGTACCTCGATCAGGAGTGGGCCGGGCTCTCGGAGTCGCAGGCGTACCGGGAGATCGAGGAATGGCGCATGGGCTACGCGGTCTCCCAAATTTGGGAGGGCATCGTCGCCGACTCCCACGTACGTGCCCTCCTGCCCCTGGAGGAGTACGGGCCGCGCCCCGAGATCGCCGCGGCCTACAGCCGGATGCGCACCGCCTGGGAGAACGACGGCAAACGCCTCACCGCCGAGCATGTCCGCGCCTCCGTACGGGAGTTCCGCGCGGCGGCTGGCGCTCTCGACGTGGCGGTTCAGGTTCGGGAGCTTCCGGCTCCGGTGGTGCCCGCCCCGGCCAAGGCGGCATCCGAACCTGGTGCCGTGGAGCCCCAGCGCGAGGAGGGCACACCGTCGGTCACGGCGCTCGGGGAGCCGGACGGCGGCCTGGACGGAGAGATCGACGACGATCCCAACCCGCCCCCGGCCGAAGCTGAGGAGAGTGGGGAGCGCGAGCACATCGCAGCGCTCCTGAAGCAGCTCGGGAGGCTGGCACACCAGGTGGGTGGCCGGGCGACGCGAGCGGACGCAGTGCGCGTCCTCGTCGACGAACTCCCGCAGCACCCTGGGATCTGGGCGATCGTCCGGCGGCGCCTGGAATCGCTGTAGCCACCCAACCGGGCCATTGGTCATACTGGACCGGTATTCATATACCGGCGCAGGGGGTCAGGGTGAGCACAACGACGGGGAGCGTCATAGGCGCCATCGCCCATGCTGCCTGGACCAAGTTCGACGGTTACAACCTGCGCTTCCGAACCGTCGGCGGGGAAGTCCACGCCGTCACCACCGGCTGGTGGAAAGACCAGATGGTGCCGCGCACTGCGTGCCCGACCCGCTCGTACGTCCTCACGGAAGACGCGCGCCGCACCTGGGGCCCAGTCACCTGCGAACGCCCCGGCTGCCGCGAGCTGACCGGTGCCACCGGCACCGAGGTCGCCTACCAGCACGAGTACACGTCGCTGCACATCCGGCTCTTCCACCAGGACGGCACAGAGGAACGTGTGCCCCTCGACGACTGCATGAACGTACCCGTACGCCGCGCGGCCGTACGGAAGATCCACCGCCGAACCGGCCACCCGGTCCTCGGTGAGGCCCTGCGACGGTGGGACAGCTCGGCCCAGCAGGAGACCGCCAGCCTGGACCAGTACGCGCAGTGGGTCACAGAACAGCGCCAGCGCCGCATCGAAGAGGCCCAGGAACGGGGCCTGCTCTTCGACGTCGCCTAACGCCGGAGCCAGTCAGGCGGCCTCGTAGTGGTGCGCCCGGCCGCCACGCCACATCGCCCACGACTCGTCATCCAGGATCCGTTCCGCCCCCGGCAGCCCCGCCCTGCGAAGGAACTCGATCAGATCCTCATCGCTGCACGCCAGGCCGAGGATCTCACCTCGCGCGGTGACGCGGCGGCCCCCGGTGCCCTGCGGCGGGTGGACGACTATCGGCGTGCTCATGCCTCTAGCGTGCTCCCACCGCGCACCGGCGGCACGCCCGAGTAGGACTTCCAGCATCACGATCCAGGACCAACGACCCCCACACCCCTCGCCTTACCCACGGCTTACGTTCGACGGTATGAGCGCCCCCTTGCATGCCAGCCACGCCGCGACCGATCAGCCCTGCTCCTGCCAGCACGGTCCGCATACGGCGCCGGTTCAGGTGGCGATGATGCAGCAGGCGGTGTCGCAGCAGCGCATGGGCTACGGCGAGATCGCTGGCACACGATCATGACTCTGTGCACGGGAGGCCTGCGGTTGATCAAGGTCGCCTCTCGCCGACGCCAACTCCGTACGGTCGCCCACTACCAGTGACGGCACGCACGGGCAGCGGATCGCAGAAGCGACGGTTGGTTCGTTTTGTGTGAACCGACGACAGGGCACACGCCTCTGAGTGTGCCAACATTCAGGAGTTTTTACCTCACGTGCGAGTCGCCCCGAATGCCATGTGTAGGAGTTGCGCCAAGCGACTGCCCTTCCGGCATATGCCGAACGTGAGCGCGGGCCCGAGCTAGGTTCGATGTCGTGGAACACCGTTTCCGCACAACGAAACAGCTACCGGCGCGAAGGGCGGCCCGAAGTGATCCCCAATGAGTACCGCGGCAATGAGAAGCTCGATGGCGTCGCAAAGGGCGCCATCAGCCAAGGGGCCGAACTCGTGCCGTGTGACGTGCACTTACGCTTCTGCGCCAACAATCCGTACGTGGTCACCGTCAGCACATCAAGGTCCGACACGGACTGCGGCAAGTGGCGCCTCTCTCGCGACCTGCTGTCCGCGGGTCTGACCGGAGCGGCTGGCATCGGCGCAGTGGCAGTGGAACCGGAAGCCTTCGACGGGCTGGTTTTACAGGTCCGGATCCGGGTCCGCGAGCTGGATGGCGAATCGTTGCTGCACATTGATCACAGGGCGCTGCTCCAGTACCTGGAATACACCCATGCTCTGGTTCCGTTCGGCTCTGAGGCAGTCCTGGGCGGGATCGACGATGCCCTCGACAGCGCCCTCGATAGAATCCTCGACGAAGACTGACAGCGGTGACAGCCGGAGGGCCAAGGGCGTGACGGCCCGGCTTGAGCCCCACATGACCTGGCCGCGCCCGAACTCGGGGCGGCTCACCCGAAGTCGGGAGACTCAGGCCGTGCGCGGTCCCGGTGCACGGAGCGCGCTCAGGACGAGCAGATGAGTCGAGGAAGGGCTACGAGTGGCACGGATGCTGGAAGAGCGCGTGCACCGTTCGACCATGGACCACCGCCTGCTGGGCCTTGAGGATGGCGAGGCTGGTCGCGAGGCGCCGCCGCTGCCGCAGGGAGGGGACGAGTGGTTCACCACCAGCCCGGGAAAGGTCCTCTTCCAGTGCGAGGAGGAGATCATCGTTCTGGAGTTGCGGCTGCAGGTCTGGGACGCCGAAGCTCCCCTCGCCGTAGGCGCCTGGGACCGCAGTGGTGAGTTCGGACTGGATGCCCCGAGCGGACATCTGGGGCAGAACCTGATCGCGGCGGGCGGCGACGAGGCGATCGACCTCCCGTGGCCAGGCCGGTGGCGGGCGAGGGCCTCCTGGAAGCTGAGCGATGTGCCCTTCGCGTACGACGAAGAGGTCGACGACATCGACGATGACGCGGTCAGAGAGCCCGAGGCGTGGCTTCTGGTGCAGTTCTGGCCGACCGCAGCCACTGATGCGTAACCCGTGCCGTCGCCAGTGAACTGATGGACCATCCCGGCCGATCCGCCTCGTCGGTGGACCACGGAAAGCCACGTCTCGGGGCGTGTCTCACTGGGTCACCGAACAGCGTCGGCGCCGGATGGTCGACGAGTCCCGGCTGGCCTGCCCGCCGCAGGGACTCGGTCAGGTCCTGGTCGCCGTGGGCCAGGCCATGGATCTCGCCTCGCGCGGTGACACGGCGGCTCCCGGTACCCTGCGGCGGGTGGACGAATCTATGCCTCCAGCGTGCTACCGGAAGGGAACGCACGGCACACCGAGGGACGGCCACCGTCAGGGTCTTCCAGCCCAAGGAGCTTCCCCCTCGCCAAGGAAGGGCACCACCAGCAGCCCCGCCTGATCTAAACGAGGCCTGCCCCGCCGGATGGATCCGCCGCTCTTGCCGGTTGGGCCATACAAGCCGCGCCTCAGAGCCCTGCCGCAGCGCGGCGGCGAGCCGAAACGGCACACCTCGCAGAAGGCCAGCCCATGACGGCTCCCCAGCTGGCGTGACCACGGCTAGCTCGACCTCGACCGCGGCGTACTCCTGCCCGACGATCAGTACGGGCAGTGCAGGTGAATCGGACACGCGCCCAGCCTGCCCTGCTCCCCCACCCGCCCGCGACGCAGACACGGTTATGCGCGCGGCGTCGAGCGTGGGAGCCACAGCAGCAAGAGTTCTTCCTGCCCCCAGAGAGCCGACCAAAGGCACACGGGCATGGCCGCTGTCCGTTCGCCGAGGTTGAGCGTCAACACACGTCCTCAACAGGCCCGTTGTAGCGACCGGTTCGACGGCGCGGCTGCGCACTCGCGAGACGGTGCGGCATCGTGGGCTTTGTATCGCCATCGGGACACTGGAGGGGCCATGGCGTGGACCACGGAAGAGTTCGGGAAATCCCACGAAGGCTGGACGGGCGCCGTCCTCCCGGACGGAACCGAACCTAAGAAGGCGTACCTAGACCCGGGAAGCGGCTCCAACTTCTATGAGACGCACGAGTGGTGGGCCTACCGGGGCGGCCTGAACAGGCCCATGGCCGCGAGGGTCCGTGCCGCGTGCTCGTGCGGGTGGCGGGGCGAGAAGGAGTATTCGATCGACTGGGACGAGGTCGGCACGTTCGTGCAGGACTTCCCCTCCCCCGAGCCCTTGGTCGACTGGGAGCGGCACCTAGACGAGGTGGAGGCGCTCACCATTCCGCTGCCCGACGAGCTGACTGTGCTGCTGGAGCAGGTAACGGAACAGCTGGAACGTCTCGTGCAGAACTCCCCCCTTGCCGCCATAAAGGCGGTGTCCGCGCTGGAGCGGGCGACCAAGCGTTTCGGAAGTCAGGCCGCCGCCTACACGGAGGCGGATGAGTTGTCGGACGAGACCGTCGCGAATGCTCTGGGCCTATCAGCAGCGGACGCCCGAGCCCGGTTGCTGTGCTACCGCCTCACGCGGTAGCCCGGCGCCCTCACGTGGCGGGGTCAGCGAGGCCACCACAGCAGTCGCAATCCCGGCCGAGCGGAGTCGTCGTGCAGTCCCCGGGTGAGCCACACGCGGGCGTTGCGCAGGGGCCTGCGGATCCGGTCCCACCAGAACAGCACTAGCGGGCTGAGGGGCTTCTCGGGTCCCCTGCCGAGGTCGAGCCGGAGCGGAAGGTCCGGTTGTTCGCCGGGGGCGAGGACTTTCGCGTGCTGCGTCATGCGCACTGCTCCTTGGTGACCAAGGTGGGCGGGTCGCTCTCAATGTGCCCTGTGTCTGGCTGCCCGTCCTGGTCCTTCACCAGATAGGCGGTGGCGTCCAGGACTGTTCGATAACAGCCAGGGACGCATTCGGTCTCCGCTCGCACGGTCTTGACTGACCCGTGACAGCGAATCTTGACGGCTTGCCATCGAAGATTGACCGCCCAGTTTGGGTCGGGCCGTCCAGAAGTCGATATTCAGGCGCTGGACAGGCAGCCGTGTAATCTCCTGCCTCAACTGAGGGGGGATCGAACGTGGCAGAGGCTGACAACGACGCAACCGCCGACAGGACGGCCACCTTGACCGCGCTTTACAGCGCTGACCGTCAAGATTCGACAATGCTGGTCACGGCTCGGATTGCGCTGCTTGCCCTGCAACTCACTTACATGGGGCTTGTCGCGATCGCGCTGAGCGGCGGCGAGCCCGGGGCGGGACCTTGGGTGGCCGCGTTCAGCGCCTTCCCGCTGTGGTTCATACATGCCTACCATCTGATCCTCGTCGCGGTCAGCATGATCCGGGTCAGGTCCGTGGGCGAACTCGAGGACGCGCTGTACGAGCGCAGCGGCCTGCCGACGAGCAAGCGCGAGTTCATCGGAATCCGCGCGGGAGAGCGTTTCGCCGACATCGCCCAGCAGCCACTCCCGGTGCAGGTCCAAGCGGCCGTCAGCTACGGCGGCATTGGCGCGGCCATGGTTGCCTTTTCGTCGTATGCGGTCGTGGTGGCAGCCCGCTCCGACGGCTGGGCCAGCGCCCCTGTCATCCTTGCCGCCCTGCTCTACCTGCTGCTCACGGCTGCGGCGTTGACCGCCTGGCTCCATGTTGCTCGCCTTCCTCGCACAATCGAGGGTCTGTACTGACTCGGCCCAATGGCGATCAATCTTCGATGGCAAACCGTCAAGATTCGCTGTCACGGGACATTGACTTGCATTTTCCCCGGGGCCGACGAGTCGGTTGTCTTGGCGACCTGGATCCATGCTCCGTTGCCGTTGCGGCGCTGGATCTGCAACGTCATGTGGTATTCGATCACGGCCTGGCGGCACTGGGCGGCGGCCTGCGCCCAGATCTGGTGCCCGCCCAGATACGGCGGGCCGGTGTGGTGTGAGCAGCGGCCGTCGGTGACCTACCCCTGGCGCTTCCCGCCGGGTACCGGTTCGGCTGTACCGCCTGCGGAACATTGGCCTTGAGCGCCGAGCAGTGTGAGAACGACAGCGGGTATGAGGGCGAGCCGAGCAGCGCGCCGACGGGTCATGGATGCCTCCCAGTCTGAGTGTCAGGTCAGGCGCCAGAGGGCGACGGGTACGAGCAGGCCCAGGCCCACGATCACCAGGGCGAGCAGGCAGCCCCAGAACAGGACCGGCCCGTTCGAAGTAGCGAGCAGGGCTGCGTCCTTCGCGGCCTCCGCGGCCTCCTTGGCCTGCTGTTTGTCGTAGTCGGCGTGCTGGGTGGTCAGGCAGATGGTGCAGTACGGCGAGTGGTCGTGGTCGCCGTGTATGTGGTCGGGCACGTCTCATCTCCCCGCCGGGCGGATGGCTCGGAAGATCGCGGAGCCCCAGTGCCGGTTGATCTTGTCGTTGGGCTGGTGGACGTGGTCGATGCGGTAGCCGTGGTCGGTGAGGATGCGCACCCAGCCGTCGATTGAGTACATCCAGCGCACCGTGAGGAGTTGGCGTCCCGGTCCATTGCGTACGAGGTGGGCTCGTCGGCCTTCGGGGGTGCCGGGCTGGCGGGCCAGGCAGGAGAACACGAGCCGTCCGCCCGGGCGTAGGCGGGTGTGGAGGGCGGGGAGGATCTGGTGGGGGTCGGCGAACCAGAGGGCTCCGAACATCGAGTACGCGACGTCGAGTTCGGGAAGTCGGGCTGTGATCGTGCAGGCGTCACCGAGCCACCATTCGAGCCGGTCGTCCTGGTGCTTGGTCATGGCGGTGTGGATGCGGGTCGGGGACACGTCGATGCCGATTCCGCGGTGGATGCCCAGTTGGGTGAGACGGGCCAGTCGGGTGCCGTGTCCGCAGCCGAGTTCGGCGACCGTGGTGCCGTCGAGATCGCCGAGGATCTCGAGGCCGGGTCCGGGTGCGGTGCGGAACAGCCAGGAGACAGCGTCGGCCTCGGTGCGCATGGTGGAAGCGATCTGATCCCAGGTACGGGCGTTGATCGTGGCGTCACTGTGCGGCAAGGGCATCTCCTCACGTCTCGACGGCCGGGCGGCCATCCAGTCAGCTAGGCCGGGTGCGGTGTGCGGTCCACTGTTTGGCTGCGGCGTGGACGCGTTGGGTCCACGGGTCGGGGTCGTCGGCCGCGATGCCGGACCAGAGCTGTTCGTTGGCGCTCGCGAAGGCGTTCACGCCCACGGCCGGAGCGGTACGGAACGCGGGGATGCGGGCGGCCCAGTGCTCTGCGGTTTCGGGGGTGTGGCCGTCGGCGATGAGCCAGAGCGTCCAGTACGCGGCGTCCAGCCAGGGCGCAGCGCGGGTTGCCCACGCCCAGTCCACGAGTACGGCGCGGCCACCGCTGATCAGGATGTTGGACGGATTCGGGTCGGTGTGCGCGAGGGCGTCCCCGGCGAAGTACGGCAGGGCGGCGGCGGGCGCATATGCGGCCAGGCGCTGTTCCGCGTGGCGCAGGTCGAGACCGTCGGGTGCGCGGGTCTGGGAGAGGCGGGTGAGAGTGTCGGCGATGCGTACGAGGTCGTCCCTGTCGTTGTAGTCGGCGTGCGGGCCGTCGATGGCTTCGAAGGCAAGGACGTCCCAACCTGCAGTCTGAACACGCCACTTCAGCCGGGGTGAGACGTGTGTGACGTGCGGGTTGATGGCGGCTTCGCGAGCCTGGGTGGCGATTCGGGGGTGGTCGGCGGGCAGGCCCTTGAGGAAAACGGTGCCCTGCTCGGTGGTCAGCCTCGCGGAGATGGCCGAGTTGAACCCGGCCTCGACGGTGCGGACGTGAAGGACGGGGCCTGCTTGCTGCTCGATGGCGGTACGAAGTCCGGCGGGAAGCAGGTCGAAGGGGACGCGTTCGGTGGGCACGGAAGGTGGCTCCAAAGCGGGTGAGGGCTGGCGCCCCGCCGACGTGACGGGGCGGGGCGGCAGACGTGGTGCTGTTTACCGGTAGGGGTTGTCGTCTCCGCATCCGGGAACGGCGCCGTCGGTCAGCGTCTCCAGGTCCTCGACGAGGACGGGGGCGGTGATCTCCTCGGGTTCGACGGGTCGGGGGGTGATCTCTACGGCCACAGCAGTCATGCGGGCACTCCCTTTCGTTGTCCGTGCTGGCAGTAGGTTTCCAGTGGTGCCTTCGCCTCCTGGGAAGACTTCGCGAGCGGGCGGCAGACCCGGCAGGTGCCGGAGAGTTTGCAGCCCGCGCAGCCTCCGGTGCGAAGCATCTGGGCATCGGCGATTCCCGGCAGGCGGGTGAGCCCGTCAAGGCCGGTGTCCAGAAGACTGATGGGGTTCTCCCGGCCGACCTTGCACATCGTGGCCTGGCCGAACGGGTCGACGTGGAAGAACGTGTGACCGGCCGGGCAGCCGGCGAACGCGCTGTGCCGGTCGAGGAATCCGGGCGCCTGGGCCGCGAGCGGGTCGGGCTGCCCGTCGTAGGTCGGGGAGATCGTCGCGTACTCGGTGACCGTGTCCGACAGTTCGCGGGCGAGGGTGCGCATGGCGTCGACCTCGTGGGCGTTGTGCTTGGTGATGATGATCGCGATCTCGGTGTTCAACCCGGCCTCCTGGATCGCGTTCAGGCCCTTGAGGGCGCGGGTGAATGCGCCGGGGGTACGGGTCAGGGCTTCGGCGGAAGCATCGCTCGCGCCGTACAGCGAGACGGTGGTCTTGTGGGGGCGCAGGCGGGTCAGCAGGTCCAGGAGTGGGCGGTGGGCCAGGCGGGAGCCGTTGGTGAGGATCTCCAGCAACATGCCCTGCCGGTAGGCGTATTCGTACGCGGCAGGAAAGTCTTTGTCGATGGTCGGCTCACCGCCGGTGAACTGCAGCCACAGCACTCCTGCATCCCGAAGCATGTCGATCAGGCGGAACTTGTCCTGGCGGGTCATGCCTTCGAACGTGCGCTGGGCCAGGAAGCAGTGCTCGCAGTTGAAGTTGCAGCCCTTGTTGATCTCCCAGGTGGCGCGGGAGTAGTTCCACGCGGTACGTGGCCGCACCAGCACCGTGGGGTTCATCGGCGCACCGGCAAGGTCCAGGCCCCACGCGTCGGCGGCCATCCGCGCAAGCCAGGCGGGCACCGGTTCGTCGGACGCTGCCGCGTCGAGGAGCTGGTTGAAGTGGAGCTCGGGGAGTCGGGCGCCGTTGCGGTATCCGGGGCGGGCGAGCAGGTAGGCGTTCTGCTGGGGACTGGCGAGGAGTTGGTGCACGTGAGTCCTCTCGCTTGGGCCCGCGCCCTTCCCGACCGGGGGGATTCAGGGCGGGAAGGGGCGGGAGTTGAAGGCCTCGGCGCGATGGCGTGCGTCGGCGTGCGCGCCATCGGGCCGGGAGGTTCATGGCCGTACGACGACCTGGTAGAGCAGGGCGCTGAATGTGATGAGAACAGCGGTGACGATGACGGCGGTGATGGCGGCTTCGCCGAGGTTGCGGCGGCGGTGGCGGTTCACGGCTGCTTCCCGCAGTAGCAGGGCGCGCCGGGCGGTTCGACGGCGATGCTGCGGCCGCAGTGCGTGCAGCGCAGGGCGGGGTAGTCCTTCACTGGTCACCCCCGTGTCCGCGGAGTTCGGGGCAAGCGCAGCGCGCGTGCTCCGGGTCCTGGCAGTGTGCGCACGCTTGCAGGTGTTCGACCGGTCGGTACGCCACCACGCGTGCCTCAAACGTGCACCACATCGACGTCGGAGGCTCATACTGCGGCCGGGGAGCGCCACTTGGGCCGCTCGCCCGTCGGCTGGGCGCCCTCATCGCTGTCCCGGGTCGGCCAGACGCAGGTACTTCCTGGCGAGGCGCCCCAAGTCGTCACGGTGAATGGCCCACGTGCTCCTGGTGGCATCGTGGGACGGCCACGCCTGGACGTCGAGCAGGCGACGAGCGTCCCCGCGCAGGGTGGCATCGTCGGTGGCGATGGACTCCTGGAGCGCGTTGAGGTAGTCGCGCAGCTGGCCGCATTCCACCCGCAGCGTTTCGTGCGACGCGGGCGCGGGAGGCAACAGGGACAGCTCTTTGACCACGCGGTTTATCTCGTCGAGGGCCGTGGTGCCGGGCGCTCTCGCGCGGTCGGCTTGCGCTGCCTTGTGCCGAGACGGACTGTGCATGCGGATCACCTCTGGGCTGCGAAACGGCTGTTCATCGGCGTTTCGTTGAGAATCGGCTCCGCTGAACCCGCGACTCAATGGACTTCTATGGACTTGCAGGGCTCATCCGACGGCGTCGATGGCCTTGGTGATCAGCTTGCGGGCGGCGGCGCCGTAGACCGCGATGTTGGACAGCTCGGAGAAGGTCCTGAGGTAGTCACCGATCTCCCCTGGCTGCGTGACCGTGAGGTTGGCCGACACAAGTTCCACGCACGTCTGGGCGTTGTCGTAGACGGTGAAGGATTCCGTGGGCCAGGCGTCGCCTCGCGGTACCCCCATGGGGATGATGCCCAGGCTTACTGATGGGAGCGCGGTCGAGGCGATCAGGTGGCCGAGCTGCGTGGCCATGACGTCCGCATCCCCGATGACTGTGCGCAGCACCCACTCCTCCAGGAGCATGGCGAACTGCTTCGGACGCGTGTGCAGCACCTGTTGGCGATCGACTCGGACCTGGAGTGCGTCCTCGACGTCGTCAGGAGCGCCTCGCAGGGAGACGGCGGTGTTCAGCACAGCTCGCGTGTACTCGGGGGTCTGCAGCAGACCGGGAACGACCCAGGACTGGTAGAAGAGGAAGCGGTTGGTGCGCTCGAACAGTGGCAGCACCGACTGCTGCACCCGCTTGAGTCCTGACCGCTCCAAGCGGCGCCACTCGATGTACATGCCTTCGATGCCACGTGCGGTGGCTATCAGGTCCTGCTCTTGCTCCCATGCGTGGCACAGGCGGGTGTACGTGCGGATGTCGTCGTCCGACGGCGGCGTCTTGCCGTTCTCCAGGCGGGACGCCTTCGACTCGTGCCAGCCGGCCGCCGCCGCCAGTGCGCGTGCGGTCAGGCCACGGTCCTTGCGGATCTCCCGTAGGCGCTGCCCGAGAGCCTTCTGGGCCTGCTGGACGCTGGAGACTGGCGACGACGGCGACACGTAGTTCTGCCTGTTTCACTGGTAGTTCAAGACAGTTGGTAGTCCTGGTGCGGGACAGCGATGTCCCAGACGGCCTCGAAGGCCGTCGAGCACATCTGCACCACCTTGGCGTCGGTGGTGCGTTCCTCATCGTCGTGTGGGGCAAGTTCACCGTCACCGGCGAAGTGGAGGAAGACGACGAGGCTGTGGTCGAACAGCCAGAAGTCGTTGCCGGGCAAGGCAAGTTGGGACGCCTGGCGGCGTGGCAGCCACCGGATCTGCTCACCGGCTTTGACGTTGGCGTCGCTCAGGTGGTGTTCGAACCGGATGTAGTCGGACTCGGGGACCGAGACGACACGGGCGCGCCGGATCTCCACGCCGCGTGCGGTCGTGTCCTGCATCAGCTGAAGCCACGGCCGCTGACCAGGATCGGTGTCGGCCGGTCGGTCGCGTTCTCCCCTGCACCATGCCTGGTACGCGGGGTCGGAAGCCATGTAGCTGTCGCGCATCTCCAGGTGGAGCGCGCTGCGCCGGGCCTGTCGGAACAGGTCAGTGAACCTCGGGCTCTGCGCTGTCACCGTTCACCTCCGGGAAGAACTGCGCCATGTACTTGGGGATCTCCACCACGGTCTCGTAGTTGGGCAGGTCCATCTGCGAGAGCCGCTCCTCGTCCAGGACCTTCAGCCCCTGGACCAGGTAGCGGTCTTTGACGTCGTCGTAGTAGATCGTCGCGGACTTACCGTCAGGCGAGTTGGGGTCCTTACCGAGCATGTGCAGGGTCATCCTGGCCTCCGTTGGTGAGACTCACGATCTCTTTGCATCAGCTTGCACTCGCGTCCCCGCTCGGCGCAGCGAACTTCTACGAACTTGCAGG
This sequence comes from Streptomyces sp. LHD-70, assembly GCF_031157275.1. Taxonomy (GTDB): domain Bacteria; phylum Actinomycetota; class Actinomycetes; order Streptomycetales; family Streptomycetaceae; genus Streptomyces. The sequence goes on along the minus strand of NZ_JAVIFW010000010.1, from coordinate 3,944 downwards.
CCTTCATGGGTAGTTCGCCTGTGCAGGCGTCGCACCGCCGCTGTGCCTTCAGATCGGCCCAACCAGTACATCGCCCGCAACAGCACGCTCCTCGACCCCGAGACCTGCTTACCCAGCCACGAACCCTGGCCACCTGGTCCTCAAGGTGACCGCTCTCTGGCGGTGCTGTAGAACGACGGGCCTGGACGTGGGGCACACTGGGATTCTTGATCTCGCCTACGGATGAGAGGTGCCAATTGAGCAGGATGCTGGATTCTTGCGAGACGACGGTCTCTCCGAGTTACCGCTTGTTCGGACTAGTCGACACAAGTGTTGACACATACACCCCGGATACGGATCGCTCCAATTGGTTGCTCTCCGCCCCCGGAATGGTCTACTTGCAAGTACCCACCGAGGTGATTCGCGCGTCCATACGCCTCGAATCTTGGTCGACTGCACCACCGCAACCCACGGAGCGATGGTCCGGCCGGGAAGAGGTGGAGGTGGAACTCCCTGAAGGCGAATTGGCCATTGCGACTATCGACAGCGGCTCGACAGAGATCCCGCTGGTGCTGCCGTCGCCAGGCACATACCGCATGCGGTGGCAATGGGCGTTCAACCCTGAACGCGGCCCCTTCACCTCACCCCTAGAAGGACCTCGAGAAGACCTGGAGATGCCTCCCGGTCACGAAGGCGAGCTGAACGACAGGGACCAGTTCTGTCTCGTGCAGATCTGGCGAATATCCGCTGAGCAGCAGCGGAGCTGAGAGCGCTGTGGGGCCGATCCTGATGGGTCGGCCCCACAGCTCAGTTATCGGACAAGCACGTGCTTCGTTCAGGCTCCGATAGAGATCACGAACGATTCCCAGTGCAGGATCCGGTCATTCTGGTACCAGGCGCCGAGTCGACTTCCTGCTTCTTGGTTTTCGCTCGAGTCGATGTACCGAGCAGAGAAGTCGTCTTTGTACTGGTCGCCTTCGTACTTGTATCGCGCAGCACCTTCGGTGGTGGACGCGAAGGGGTATTCGTCGCAGTCCTTTCCGGCTGCGGGGCCGCCCGGTACGGCACCGCTGTTGCAGAGGGACGTCACAACATTGCGGTTGGCGTCGTAACGCGTCTCATCTTGCGAGGAAACGAGACGGTGCAGCGGGTCCAGCGGTTCGGCGCCAGGCAGCTTCTTGTCGGCCTTCTGCGGGACGGTGCTGCCTGGGTTCTTACGGGCATCGTCGATGTGTTGGGCTACTGCAGCGACGCCGGTGTATGCGGCCGGCGGGCCGGGTCGGCTCGTGTCGCTCTTGTCGTAGCGCAAGGCAGGCGTCGCGTCGGGAAAGACTGATCCGACCTTGCCCCAGGTGAGGTAGGCGGCGCTGTCGAACCTGATCTGCCCCTCTTCCCCTTCCGACGGAATGAACTGGCCGTATCCGGGGAGGGTGAAGTCGAATGTCGGCGTGAACTTTCCTTCCGCGATCTGCTCGCCAACGTCAACGCTGGGCAGCTTCGGCGTGGAGGACCACAGGTCGAATTTCGTATCGCCGTCGACGTCCCACTGCGTGGGCGAGACCTCGCGCTCCTCATAAATCCCGGAGTAGCAGGCGTAGTTGGGGTCGGCGCCGGGGTTTCCTGTGTTCCATTCCCCCTCGCAGGGCAGGGATGCCTTCATCTTGGCGCCGGTCTTCTTGAAGTCCCCGCCAACCCAGTGGACGTCGACGTTCAGATCAAACTCGGCGTACCGCGTGTAGTCGCTGCCGTCCCTGCCGCCTATCTTCCCCATTCCGATCAGGGTGTTGGTGGCAATGAACTCGCCCTGAAGGTAGCAACCAGGCGGAAAAAGTCCGCATTTGATGGCCGGCATCACGGTCAGCGTCTCCTGGCAGTAGGAGAAACGGTTCTTGATGTACCCAGCGACGTTGTCCGCGTCATCGGCATTGGAGCATTCTTCGACGCTGGCTATGTAGTCGTACTGGTCCGCAGGCTTTCTTCCGCCGGTGAATTTTGTGCTGGGGATGGTGTACGAGCGCTCCCAATCGGCCATCGTCTGGACAGTCGTCGGCGCGGACGGGCCACGCGTGGGCTTCACCCCGAGCGCTTCTAGGTTGCCGTCCCGCTTGAACACCTCGACCACCTTGGCCGGGTCGGCCAGCAGGGCTCGGTCGGAGATCGTGTATGAGTCGCCGGGCTGAAGGTTCGTGGGCTGACCAGCGGCGGCGGTCTCAACAACGAACTCGCGCCATGGCGACCAGTTAAGGTTGTAGTGGGTGCCGTCGTAGGCGTTGGTGCGGAACTTGTACGTCTTGCCGTCCACAAGCTGACCAGCGGGGACCTGCACCGAGGCCCAGTCACCGGGGGTGACGTAGTCGGAGACGATCACGCCGTCACCCGCCGGAGTGGTGATGGGCTGGTTCGTGGCGGCGTCGTACACCTGGAAGCTGCCGCTGACCGTGTCGCCGTCAGCGTCGGTGAACTTGTCCCGCAGCGTCGGGGTGAGCGTGTTGACACCCCAGACTCCCTGGTAGGACTCGAACGGAGGTCCAGCCTGCTGCGCGGCGCCGTCCCCAGGACGGTAGTTGTAGTTCACGGTGAGCTTCGGCTGGTTCGTGGTGGCATTGCGGGAGTTGACCCGCTTCCACCCCAGCGCCGAGTCCTCCGCGGCCCGAACGCCCATGTGCCCTCGGGTCTGCTTGGCCGACGCCCACGTCTGCACCAGGCTCTGTACGTCCGCCTTGATCCAGCCGTGCTCCGTGGAGGAGCAGCCCATGGCGTTCCCCTTGGTCTCGGTGGAGCTGGCGTACTTCTGCAGCCAGTCCGGCTGTGCCGTCCAGCGAGAGGCAGACGAGCCTGCGGTCGTTCCCCACACGTCCCACGCATGCGGCTGGCAGTCGGTGTTGCCCGAGTGGAAGTTGTAGAACTCCACCTTCGCCGAGGAGATCAGCGCGTCGGCGAACGGCTCCGTGTTCCACGTCATCAGCGACCGCGCGATGCGTGTGGTGCCATCGCTGTTCTTCGTACCGGGGTTACCCCAGTCCAACTCGGTTTCAGAACCCAAGTCGGTGGTCTCGCCGCGCTGCACGTACGTGTCGAACGTGTTGCCCAGCGCCGAGGTGGATGGGTCGATCGTCACCGGATACCGAGTGCTCTTGTCGGCCAGCCACTTGGCGTCGGGCGTGACGACGAGGTCGATGTCGCCCGAGCCGTGATCGATGACCTTCATCCCGACGCGGTGCCGGTTCTCGTGCTTGCCCGAGATCTTGTCCACGGAGGCGTCCCACATCACCGGCGCGGGCATGGTGGCCTTCTTCGCACCGGTCTTGGAGTCGGTGAACGTCACCGAGCCGTCCGCGTTCGCCTTGGCTTTGAGGCCGTCGGCCTTCAGGGGCAACGTGTAGGTGTACGGGCCGGAGGGCCGTTCCTTCAGCCGGGTGTACTGCTCGAATCCGGTGCGGGTGGCCTCGACGATCACGTCAGCCCCGGGAACGGCATTGTTGTAGGTGGCAGTGGTGCCATCGAGCTTGGGGGTGGGAAGCCCGCCCTTCCACTGCAGGGTTACTTGCTCGCCGTCCTCACCGCCGAGGGTGACCAGATCACGGGGAGCCGCGTCAGCCGTGGCCTTGATGGACTTCGCCCGAGTTCCGCTGCCGCCGGCCAGCGTCAGACCGGTCGGGTGCGCCTTCGCCTTTACCTTCCCGTCGTCCGTCTTGTGGAAGCTGGCGTCGACGGGGACCCACTTGCCGCCCCTCTCGATCCGCTCGGGTCCGGCGGTCACCTCAGAGGTGAGAGTGCCATCGAGGTTCGCGTAGGTGAGGCTGGTGGGGGTGGTCTCATTCGGAACCAGAGTCTTCTTGCCGGACTTCTTAGAGGTTGTCTCATGTGGTGAGTTTGGCCAGTTTTTTGTAGCAGGTCAGTGCCGCTGCGAGGCCGAGGAAGGCCAGGAAGTGTGTTCCCTTCCGTTCGTAGCGGACGGTGAGGCG